>NZ_JAPEPO010000003.1 GCF_026340095.1 Streptomyces sp. NBC_01446
GGCCTTCCGGCCGCACCGGCCGGGCCAGGACCAGTGCGGCGGTCAGCAGGTACTGCATCAGGCCGACGGCCCAGCACACCACCGCCAGCACGGCGAGTGCGTGTCCGGGGGTCACCCGGGCCAACGAGGCCGCCGCGACCGCCACCGACTCCGATCCCACCGCCCACAGGAACCAGGTGCCGTTCACCTGGTCGAGCGAGGGGCCCCGCTTCAGGGTGGTGATGAGCGCGAGCGGAATGCCGTAGTCCAGCACCACCCACGCCAGCGTCCCGAACGCCAGGAACGCCCCGGCGACTGCGGTGTGGCCGTCCGGTACAAGGCGCGCGGCCAGCACGTTCGAGGAGATCGCGAGGGTGAGGAACGCGAAGGCACGCGGCCCGAGGAGATCCGCGACGAACCGCTCGCGCCGACGCAGCAACCGCCAGCCGTAGGCGGGCACCAGTATCGCGAAACCGGCCAGGGCCACCCACAGCAGCACGGCGGAGGCGGTGCCGGCGCCGTTGACGTACAGGGCGGTGGAGACGATGCCGGTGCCCATCACGAACGCGAGCGTGCCAGCGTTGAGGTTGGCCACCGCGGCGGAGACGGCCTCGCGGTGTCCGGGCGGCCGGGAACCGGGAGCGGTACGTCCGGGCTCGGGCGAGGCGGCATCCACGGGCCGCTCATCGTGAGAGCCGGGTTCGGTGAGCCATTCGGCCAGGACCGCGGTGTGGCTGTGGTCCATGTCCTGGGTGGCGGTCAGCAGGGTGAGGCTGCGGTGTTCGGCCAGGTCCCGAAGCCGGGCAGACGCGTACCGGTGCTGTTGATCGCCCAGTTCGGTGAGATAGCGGCGGCGGAACTCACCGAACTGCTGGGGGTTGTGGTCGTACCAGTGCTGCAGCTCGACGGACGGTGCGACCTCCCGCAGCCACACGTCGAGCGGTGCGCCTTGCCGCCGGATGCCTTCCGGCCAGACCCGGTCGACCAGCACGAGCTCGCCGACCTCGCCTGGCGTCTGCTCATCGATTCTGCGGCAGATGATCTCGGCCATGACGCGCCCTCCGGCCGCTCTCGCGATAGCAGCATTTTACTGGTAGGCCAATTTCATTGTCTTGGGCGCGGGGATGGTGCGGAGGCCGGCGGTTACGGCCGCCCAGGCCAGGGCCTGGGTGACGGTGTGCGCGATTGCTCGTGCGGTCGGGCCTGCTTCCGTGGGGGTCTCGGCCCGGGTGGCCTGCCGGGGAAGCCCGTCCGCCACACGCCCAGGGCACGGCACGCCGGGACCCACGTCGAGCTGCGCGCCGAAGCCGCCGCACAGCCTGGAGCATCGCGAGGCCGTGGGACGGCCAGAATCCTCGCGCTTCAGCCCGAGGAGCCTGTCAAGCGGTGGGCAGCCGATGGGCACCGCGCGAGCCGCTGGTCACCGGAAGGCCGATGTCACGAGAGCCTTCTGCTCCATGCTGTGCCGACGGGCCGAGCCGACCGCGGGCGCGGGCGCCTCGGGCCGGCTCGCGCACTCCACAGCGCGCCGGGCCAGCCGGTACAGACGCGGTGCGACGAACGACCACGCACCCTGGTTCTCCGGCTCCTCCTGTACCCACCGCACGTCCGCGGCCGAAGGGAAGCGGGTGAGTTCCGCCGCGAGCTCCTCGTCGGGGAACGGATAGAGGCGCTCCACGCGGACGATCGCCGTGTCGGTCGAGCCCGAGGCGTGCCGGTGGGCGTCGAGGTCGTAGAACACCTTGCCCGAGCACAGCAGCACGCGCGTGACCCGGGCCGGGTCCACCGTCTCGTCCGGCAGGACCGGACGGAAGCCGCCCTGGGTGAACTCGGCCAGGCCGGAGGTGGCCGCCTTCGACCGCAGCATCGACTTCGGGGTGAAGACCACCAGCGGCCGCCTGCTGCCGCCCAGCGCATGCTGCCTGAGCAGATGGAAGTAATTGCCCGGCAGGGAGGGCATGGCCACGGTCATGTTGTCCTGGGCGCACAGCTGCAGGAAGCGCTCGACCCTGGCGGAGGAGTGGTCCGGGCCCTGGCCCTCCAGACCGTGGGGCAGCAGTAGTGTCACTGCGGAGCGCTGGCCCCACTTCTGCTCGGACGAGGCGATGTATTCGTCGACGACCATCTGCGCGCCGTTGGCGAAGTCCCCGAACTGCGCCTCCCACAGCACCAGGGCTTCGGGGCGGGCCAATGCGTAGCCGTACTCGAAGGCCAGCGCCGCCAGTTCGGACAACATCGAGTCGTACGGTGCGAAATCTGCGGCCCGCGGGCCGAGGGAGCGCAACGGCGTGTGCTCCGCACCGGTACGACGGTCGGTCAGAACGGCGTGGCGCTGGCCGAAGGTGCCGCGCCGCGAGTCCTGCCCGGCCAACCGCACCGGGACGCCCTCCAGCAGCAGCGAACCGATCGCCAGCATTTCCGCGGTGGCCCAGTCGACTGCTCCCGTCTCAAGCGCCGCTGTACGCCGGTGCAGCTGCGGCATGACGCGCGGGTGCACCGTGAAGCCCTGCGGCAGGTCGGCCTGCGAGGCGATCACCTGCCGCACCTTCGCCTCGCCGATCGCGGTCACCGCCCGGTGCGTTGCGCGCGGCGTGGTGTCCTGTCCGGCGCCGGTGCCGGGAACGTCCTGGGCGGAGCGGGGAGCGGGCAGCATCCGGGTCTCGGCGAAGGCCCTCTCGAGGTGGTCCTGATAGTCGCGGCGGGCACCCTCCACTTGGCGCTCGCTGATGTCGCCGCGTTCCACCAAAGCGTCGGCGTACAGAGTGCGCACCGACGGCCTGGCATCAATGCGGTCGTACATCACCGGCTGCGTGATGGACGGGTCGTCGACCTCGCTGTGCCCGTGGCGCCGGTAGCAGACCAGATCGACCACGACGTCCTTGTGGAACGTCTGGCGGTACTCGAAAGCCAGCCGCGCGACGCGGTCGACCGCCTCCGGGTCGTCGCCGTTCACGTGGAAGATCGGCGCCTCCACCATCCGTGCCACATCGGTGGCGTACGTGCTGGAGCGGCCGCTGGAAGGCGAAGTCGTGAAGCCCACCTGGTTGTTGACCACAACGTGAACCGTCCCGCCCGTGCGATAGCCGGGCAGCTGCGACATGTTCAGCGTCTCGGCGACCACCCCCTGGCCGGCGAACGCCGCATCTCCATGGACGACGACCGGCAGGACGCGCGCGGACCCGCTGTGTTCTGCCGCCAGGTCCTGCTTGGCGCGCACCACTCCCTGCGTGACCGGCCCCACGATCTCCAGGTGGGAGGGGTTCGCCACGACCGAGACGCCGATCGTGCCGCCGTGCAGAGCGCGGTAGATGCCCTCCGCGCCGAGGTGGTACTTCACGTCCCCCGAACCCTGCACGGACCCGAGGACCACCGCGTCCTCGAACTCGCTGAAGATCTGGGCGTAGGACTTGCCGATGATGTTGGCCAGAACGTTCAGCCGGCCGCGGTGCGTCATCCCGATAACGGCCTCTGCGACACCGTCCTCGATGGCACTGTGCAGCAGGGCGTCCAGCAGCACGACGGCCGACTCTCCGCCTTCGAGCGAGTACCGCTTGTGACCCACGTACTTGGTCTGAAGGAACGTCTCGAAGGCCTCCGCTGCCCCCAGCCGGTAGAGGATCCGCAGCTGCCGGGCACGGTCCGGCCGATGCTGCGGCCTCTCGACGCGCTGCTGGATCCAGCGGCGTTCGCGGGAGTCCTGGATGTGCATGTACTCGAACCCGGCACTGCCGCAGTAGAACTCCCGTAGAGCGCCTAGCACTTCCTCGAGCGTTGTCACGGCGTGCCCGGCGAACCCGTCCACGACGACATCCTGTGCCTGGTCCACGTGAGCCAGTCCGAACGCGGCCAGGTCCAGTTCCGGATGGGCGGCGGAGAGCTGCGCCGTGAGCGGGTCCGTACCGGCTGTCAAATGGCCGCGCACGCGATAGGCGTGAATGAGCGCCGCGACCCGGACGGCCCTGAGCGCCGCCTCGTCGCCGCCCTCATGGTCCGGGGCGAAGACGGCGCCCCCCGGCCGGGTCGGCGATGTGCCCCGGGCGGCCGGAACGGGCGAGGAAGCCGCGACGGCCAGGGCTCCCGGAGTGGCGAAGAAGTCCCTCCACGTCTCCCCGACCGAGCCGGGGTCGTGCAGGAAACGCTGCCGTTGCTCGTCCACGACCCATGCGTTGAGTCCGAAATCCAGCCCGTGAACCACGGTTCGAGCGGTGTCTGATTGCGAGGCCATGGCGTAGAACGCCTTCTTCCCTGTCTGAAGCCCTACGATCCCGGCGCGGCCCTGACAGCCGGTCTGCGCCGCGTGTCCCGTATCCCCGCATCCGGCACCCGCTGCACAGAGCAACCTCTGCGGCCACGTCGCGTTGTCGACGGTAGGGCCGCGAGAGAACGGGGACGGACGGTCCACCAGGCCACATCAGCCTCATATCGGGACATCGGCCGGACGGTCGTCCGCGGAGCGGGCGCGGACGATGCGGTGTCCTGACATGAGGGCTTCCTGTCCCATCGGCCCGCCATCAGCGTCGCGGGGAACCTGGTTACGACCGTGTGGCCGCGAGCCCGCGGCCGGTGGACCCACCCCGGGAAAGAAACATGATCGACTGCGATCCGGCGGACACCACACCACAGCCTCCACCGATCCTGTGGAGCCTCGGCCTCCTGCACGGCGAGTTGCGGGCGCTGCACGGTCTGTCGCTCCACGACTACCTCATTCTCGGTGCTCTCGCCGGAGCTGAGGGCCGACCCGTGCCCGTGACCCAGCTGACCGCATTCCTCCAGGAATCGGGGACCCGGATGTCCTCGCTCCTGAAGAACCTGCAGACGGCCGGGCTGATCGAACGCAATCGCCGCGGCAGAGACCGCAGGACGGTCGAGGTCACACTGACCGAGGCGGGACGTGTCAGGTTCGCCGACGCCGAGAGGACCGCGCACATGCGGCTGCGCCGGCACCTCGTCCTCTGACTGATGCACACTCACCGGTCGTCGGCCGGAATCGCTCGTCGTCGGTGCGCGATGCTCTGCCCGCTCGGACGCCGTCCCCACGGACACGAGCCTTCGCCAGTGATGCCATCGGCCCGCCGCTGGTGACCTTGAGGGGCGGTGCGCCACGTCGGCCGGCGGCCCCGGCGGAGGCCTGCCGTGCAGACATGCTGTGTGTCAGCGCCGGATGTACGGTCGGTGTACGGCGTAGGTGCGGACCTCTCGGCCCGCGAACAAGCCGGTGCCCCATACATGCCCGGGAGTGCCCATGGCGCAGCAAGCGAACATCGCCGCACAGACCGCATTCGGAGAGGCCGTGGTCACCGGGAACCTCGACGCCCTCGACGACATCGTCGCTCCCGATTCCGTCGATCATGACCCCGCTCCAGGGCAGGCCCAGGGACCCGAGGGGTACAAGGCCATGTTCAACGAGCTACGAGTTGCTTTCCCCGACTTGCACGTCGAGGTGGAACACCTGATGGCCACCGACGACGAGCTGGCCTTCGCCTACGTGATCAGCGGGACGCATCTGGGACCGTTGATGGGCCGGCCGGCGACCGGCAAGAAGGTCAGCTACCGCGGCATGCAGATCAGCCGCTTCGACAGCGACGGCAAGCTCGTCGAGCGCTGGGGCAGCAGCGACGAATTCGGCATGCTGCGTCAGCTCGGCCTGGCTGAGGTCATCAGCTCCTGACCAGCCCTGACCCCGGGTCATTCGGGTGCTCGCTCAGCGGGGTCGTTTCCATGGAGAGCCATGGTGCCAAGGGCAGCGAATCCAGGACCGACTGCATCTCGGCGGGGTCCCGGGCGCGCCACAGGCCGAGCGCACGGCCCTCGCCGGGCGTCTGCCACAGCCGCACCAGGTGCCCTTTCCCGGCCAGTTCCCTCGCACGGACCGCCTCCGCCGCGGTGGCGTCCGCCGGCGCCTGGGACGAGGCACCCTCGTGCGCGGCCGGGGCGAAGGTCACCAGGAACTCCTTGGCGGCGCGCGATTCGCCGGTCCAAGCCGGTCCCGGATCGTTCGGGTGCTGCGTCAGGGGTGTGACCTCGTCACTGCGCCAGACGCGCAGCGGCATGGAAGCGAGGGCATCCTCCAGCCCCTCGGCGTCCGACGCGGCGAACAGCCCGAGGGTGCGCCACTCGCCGGGCCGCAGGGGCGGGCGCCACAACCGGAGCAACTGCCCCTTCTCGGCGAGCCTGCGGGAGTTCGCGGCCTCACGAGTGCGGATGTCGTCGACTTCCTCCTGTGCGGTTCCCTCAGGGACGTGGGTGGTCATTGTGACGAGGTATTCCATGGCGGATGCTCCACTCAGCCGGTGCTGCGGTGCGAGTCGGACGGTGGCTGGTACGGATAGTGCTGGGAACGGCCACCGGCGTCCCCGGGAGCGTGCACGCAGGGGCCGTCCGGATCTCAGCCGGGGCGGATCTCGCGGTGACCTGGCGCAGGTCACGGCGCACCTCTTCGATCGAGGGGGCCCTTCCCAGCCCCAGTAGCCGTTGTGGACCAGTCCCGGCTTGGATCGGGGTGCTCCTGTATCTCCAGATCCTCGAGATTTATGTCCACCAAGACCGCTCCCGCCGTCCCGGGCCCGTCTCGGCTCGTGTCCAGCGCCGCAGCAACGCGGAATCGCCACCTGGATCCACCGTCCCGCACCTGGCGGTCGATCGCATCCCGTTGCAAGTTCCGGTCACCGTCCCTGGTGAGCGCGGCGCCGTCGTCCTCGGCCGCTCGCACCGAATCAGGCGCACGGGGGCGGACGCGGTTCCTCTACGTTCCTGGAGCTGCTGGCCAGGAGGGCACCAACGGGGACGGCCCGACCATCGGGTCCACACTCTCCGCAACGATCCTCGCCGCTCCGGTTCTGCGGACCAGACCCCGGCGGCTCAGCGGCCCTGGCCTGGATCGCCCTGCAGCAGGGTGGCCGCCTCAGCAGTTCGGTGGCCGGACTGCGCCCGCTCGCTCCGGCACGGCCGTCGGAGACAGCTCTGCGTGATCTCCGGCGCCGGGTGGGGACCGCCCTGTTTGACCAACTGCGTCTGCGTTCCTTGATCCCGTCGGACGCGCTCGACGATGGCGAGCCGGCTGGGTGCCTGCGTACGGCCGGGAACGGCACGGGGATCGACTTGCCGTTCCGACCGCTGACCACTGTGGACACCATGGCCGGGTATGCCTGACGCTGCTTTGAGGCAAGAGTGGCACTGCTGGGACGCAGCAGTATCGTGGAGGAGTCTCGGGCGTTTCCCCTTGAGCGTGGACACCCTGATCATTGGATCGTGATGATCCATAGGACAGGAGTTCCCGTTGGGGACGTCGAAGTACTCGCCTGAGTTCCGGGCCGATGCCGTCGCGCTGTACCACTCGAGCCCGGGTGGGACGTACGCGTCGGTGGCCAAGGACCTGGGCATCAACCACGAGACGCTGCGCACGTGGGTGCGGGATGCCGGGCAGGCAGCCCGGCCCGGGGCGGTGGAGGCCACCGCGATGGAGAAGGAGAACCGGCAGCTGCGGGCCCGGGTGAAGGAACTCGAGCTCGAGCGGGAGATCCTGCGGAGGGCCGCGAAGTATTTTGCGGCCGAGACCAGCTGGTGAGCAGCCGCTTCCAGTTCGTCGAGGATCACCGTGACGCCTTCGGCGTCAAGCGGCTGTGCCGGATACTCGCGGTCTCGCGGTCCGGCTTCTACCAGTGGCTGGCTGGCGCATCCGCGCGGGCCGGCCGGGCGAGGGCGGATGCCGAGCTCGCCGAGCACATCAACCGGATCCATCAGGAATCGGACGGCACCTATGGGGTTCCGCGCGTCACCGCCGAGCTGAAGGATGCCGGGAGGCCGGTCAATCACAAGCGGGTCGAGCGCGTCATGCGCAAGTTCCACATCGTCGGGCTGCACCTGCGCAAGAAGGTCCGCACGACCATTCCCGAGCCGTCGGCGACACCGGTGCCGGACCTGCTCCAGCGGGACTTCACCGCCCAGGTACCGAACACCAAGTACGTGGGCGACATCACCTATCTCCCGATCGGCAACGGCCAATTCCTTTATCTGGCAACGGTGTTGGACCTGTCGCGGTCGACAAGCTTGGGCTTGTCCAGATCCAGGTCGAAAACGCGGTCCTTGACGTCGCCGCAGCCGCCCTGCGTCAGAGCTACCCATTCGGGCCTCACCGGCTGCATACGCGGCGGTGAGGGTGAGCTGCTGCGGGAAGGTCGCGACGTCGAAGCGGATGACCGGGACATCGCGCCGGTTGAGCTGGTCGACGACCATCTCGGCGGACGCGTCCAGCTGCTCGGCGACCACGAGCACCGGGCGGGCGACGGTGGTCATGACGCGGACGCGTAGTACGGGTCCGAGACGTCGTCGCCCTGCCCGTCCTGGTTGGTGTCCGTCGTCGAGGCGGCCATGTCCCCGGTGTGCCAGGGGCTGCCGTCCTCCTGCTGGTTGATCTGGAGCCCCTCGTTCCAGGACACGCCCTTGATCGAGGTCTTCACGAGGCAGGGCGGGGCCGCGGCCCGCGCGGCGAACGGAATGGTGGCAGTGCTCATCGGATCCTCCGTGGATGTAGAGCGGATGGTGCCGGGGCCCGCTCCCCGGGTGCCGAATGCCGTGCGGAGTTGCCCGGGGAGCGGGATCTCGCGGCCCGCCGCGCCTCGGCCTTCCTGTGCGAGACGCGGCGGGGGCTCAGGAAAGGCTGTGCCAGAACGCGATGCCGATCGCGCCGACGCCGGCGGCAGCCAGGATGGTGGTGATCAGTGCCTCGACGAGGCGGATGCGGGCCCTCACGCCGTGTCCGCATCGAGCAGCTCGACAAGCGCGGCCGCGCTGTAGGCGAGGTTTTGCAGGTGCTTCCAGGCGGCCCAGTCCGAGTCGAGCGTCGTGGGCCTGGTCGGCGAGTCCAGGACGCGGTAGGCGGCGCGGAAGATCGACGTCGCGTACGGAGGGCGGTCCGGGCCGTTTTCGCGGATCATGCGCCGCACATGGGCGGCCATGCACCGGGTCCGCTCCTCGATCCCGGGCCGTTCGAGCGCGGCCAGCGGCGTGTCGTTGACCTCCGTGACGGCGGCCCGCACGGCCCGGAAGTCGATCGCCTCTTCCGCGTCGTGGGGCTCAGTGCCCTCACGTGATCTGGCGTGGTGTGAGTCCACGGTGCTCACGGCGCCCCCTCGTCTGGACTGGCGTGCTTGGCCCACAAGCCTCCCGGCGCGACAGGAGCGGCACCATCCGCCCGGGGTCTCACCTGGGTCTCACGAATTCAGACGGGCTATCAGGTGGGTATCACCTCCATCGTGGGTGGTTCCCGGGCAGTCTGGACGGGCGATATTCACGATGCTGACCGGCTGTCACCACCGGGGCGCGTCCGTCAGGAGGACCTCATGTCGCAACAGCAGCAGCCGCGCAACCTGCTTCACGCGCTGGTCCTGGACCGGGCGTGGACCTACGAAGAGGCCGCGAAGGAGTACCGCAAGACCGGTCGGCTCATCGGCAACGAACGCGATGAAGCCCGCTACCGGTCGGCGGATGTCTCCGAGCCGACGTGGAGACGGTGGACAAGCGGCCAGCAGCGGCGGGCGCCGAATCCGCCGGCGCCCCTCATCCTGCAGAGGATGTTCGGAGCGTCGGTGCTGGCCTTATTCGCGCCTGTCCCGCAGGCAGCGGTCACCTTGCACCCAGCGCTCAACGAAAGCGATATCGCCATGACTGCTCGTGACGCCGCCACCCACGCCGGAAACGCCGCCTCGGCCCATCTGCCGGACATGACGCTGGACCAGATCGACGACGACGTGCAGACGCTGGCAGTGGATTACGAGACGACCAACCCCGTCGCGGCGTTCCGGCGCGCGGAAGCCCTTCTGCTGGACGTGCAGGACAAGTTGGAGCGCACGCAGCGGCCGCGGCAACAAGAGCGTCTGTACCTGGCGGCCGGGCAGGCCGGGGCCCTGTTGTCGGTGGCCGCGTTCGATCTGGGCGTGCTCGGTCCGGCCACCCAGTTCGCGCGGACGGCCGCCATGTACGGGCAGACCATCGAGCACGGGCCGCTCCAGGCCTACGCGCACGGCGTGCTGGCGTACCTGGCCTACTGGGACGGCCGCCCGACGGCAGCCATGCGCAACATCCACATCGCGAAATCGTTCGGCGGAGTCGGCTCTATGGGACACATGCGGCTGTCCGCGATCGAGGCCCGCGCCTGGGCGCACCTGGGACGCCCCCGCGACGCCGAACGCGCCGTGCAGCAGGCACTCGACCCCGGCCCCGAGGTGCGCGACGAGCTGCACGACGACGTCGGCGGCGAGTTCGCGTTCGGGCCCGCCCGGGCCGCGATGAGCCACGCCACGACGTACCTCGTCCTCAAAGACTCACAGCGCGCCGAGCAATCCGCACTCCACGCCTTGCAGCTGCTCG
Organism: Streptomyces sp. NBC_01446; assembly: GCF_026340095.1. Lineage (GTDB taxonomy): Bacteria > Actinomycetota > Actinomycetes > Streptomycetales > Streptomycetaceae > Streptomyces > Streptomyces aureus. Next base: position 10,345 of record NZ_JAPEPO010000003.1, read on the forward strand.
ACGCCGATCCCAACGCGGACCGTCCGGTGCAGATGCAGGTGACCGTCGACCTCGCACGGGCCCGTCTACTGCGCGGCGAACTCGACGGCGCCGACGAAGCCCTGGAACCGGTGCTGGCCACCCCCGTGGAATGGCGCACCATCGGCCTGGTCGACCGGGTCACCCAGCTGCGCGGCGAGCTCGCCCGGCCCCAGCTCGAACAGGCGCCCGCGGCGCGGACGCTGGCTGAGCAGATCGAGGACTTCGTCGCCCGTGCGGCCGCCCGGCCCCTGCCCGGCAGCCGCCTGGCCATAGAGGGCTAACGAAGCTCGGCGACGATGCGCATCTCCTTGTCGGGGTCGATGCCGTGGTCGTCCCAGCGCGGATGCTCCACCGGCATCGACCCCGACGTGAGCCACTCCCAGGTGTCGGCGACGGTCTGCGCGAGCGGACGGCACACGAGCCCAGCAGCCCGCGCGCGCGTGCTGTCGACGGCCCACGTGCCCTTTGCCGTGCGCCACAGCGGGAGCTCGGTCCACTCCCGAACACCATGCGCGGTGAGCAGCTCGTTAGGCGCCCACGCCAGGCGCCCGCGCCTGCCGGTGACAGCCACACAGGCCATCAGCAGGTCACCCATGGTGTCCCGGTCGCGCGGCGCGGTCACGTTGTAGGCGCCGGGTGCTGCCGTGAGCGCGAACTCGGCGACGTCCCGGACATCGACCGGCTGGACGTGCGTGCCGGGCTGGCCCGGGGCGAGGATCGCGCCTCCCCGCCTGGCCCGGCTCAGCCACCACGGCAAGCGCCCCACATACTCGCCAGGCCCCAGGATCACGCCGGGCCGCAACACTGTCGCCCGGTCCCCGAACTGAGACAACACAGCCGCCTCGCATCCGGCCTTCTGCATGCCGTAGTGCACGGTCACACCGTCGCCGGCGCCGTACTCGCGGGACGCGTCCGGCGGCGCCGCATAGACGGGACTGTCCTCCGTGAGCGCCTCGTACGGCCATCCCCGGTAGGCATTGACCGTGGAGACGTACACGTACCGCTCCGCCTCGGCCGCCAGCACGCGCGTGCCGTCGAGGACCTGGCACGGGGCCATCTCGGAGGCCGAGGTATCAACGACGAGGTCCCACGGGCCGTGAGCGGCAAGCCGCTTGAGGTCGTCCGCACTGGTGCGGTCGCCGTGCACCGGCTCGGTCCCTGGCAGGTCGGGGGCGCTGCGGCCGCGGTTGAAGGTCGTGACCCTCCAACCGCGCGCCAAGGCGTTCTCGGCGACGGCGCGCCCCAGGAACCAGGTGCCGCCAAGGAGAAGAATGCGCATAGGCCTGATCATTGCGCCTCTCCCCCAGTGACCGCCAGGGCTCGCCCCTCGCCCTAGGCGGGCATCGCTGCCGCCCCTGAAAGAGATACGCACGAACTGACGCGGCAACCAGCTGGATCACCCCACGGCCGGCCAACGACGTGCAGTGCTGGCAGACGCCTCGGGCCGTTCAAGTACCGACGCGCTGCGCGAGGCCGGCACCACCGGCGTCGCCAGTCCGAGCAGCAACTCGACGGCCTTCGCGGCGACGTCGACGTTGTAGGGCCCTCGACCGCTACGGCGCCGACGGCACGCGCAAACGCGTCACGCTGCTCGTCGGACCGACGCTCGTCGGCGGAGCGGCCGTCGCGGTGATGACGCTCAGGCCGCCCGCCCCATGAACCGGGACTCCTGTAGCGGGAGTGGTGTAAGGCCTTGCCTGCACCCCGGCCGTACTTCTGTGGAGGAGGTTCCGGCCGGCCCACACCACACCCGTTGTCACAGGCGGGCGATGCAATACCCGGTAGAGGCCCTGCCGCAAGGGTCCTTCCGGAAGGGGCGTGTGGGGAGGAGCCACCCCCGAGGCCTCTCCTCACACGCCGCTCGTACGCGAAGGGACGCCCGTGGAGGTCACCGCCAAGTTCCACCCCTGCCTGACCGGTGTGGCGATGCGAATACGAACCACGCCCCGCAGCGCCACCGCTCCAGCCGTATGACCAATGGATAGAGGACTACTCCCCCATGACAGACGTGACGACCGACGCCACCGAGGCCTCCCGCCTGCGCAACCACACTATCGACCAGCTCCGTGACGAGGGCTGGATCACCTCTCCCGAGGTCGAAGCGGTGATGCGCCGAGTGCCGCGGGACCGCTTCACCCCGCCCGGCACTCCGCTGAACGAGGTCTATGACCCGTGGAAGGCCGTGATCACCAAGACCTCCGAGCACGGCGTGCAGACCAGTAGCGTGTCCGCCCCGCAGATCCAGGCTTTCATGCTGGAGCAGGCGCAGGTACGGCCGGGCATGTCCGTGCTGGAGATCGGCTCGGGCGGCCTGAACGCGGCCTATCTCGCCGAACTCGTCGGCCAAGAGGGCTCGGTGACCACGGTCGATATCGATGCGGAGGTCACCGAGCGTGCCGAACGCCTCCTCGCCGCGAACGGCTACGACCACGTGCGTGTGGTGACCGCGGACGCGGCCGAGCCCATCCCCGGTCTGGAAGCCGTAGACGTCATTCTCGTGACGGTCGGCGCGTGGGACATCCCGCCGGCCTGGACTCGCCAGCTCAACTCCAAGGGCCGCTTGATCGTCCCTTTGCGCATGCGCGGGCTGACGCGGTCCGTCGCCTTCGTGCTGGACGGCGATCACCTGGAATCCGAGTCGGCGAAGGCATGCGGCTTCGTCCCGATGCAGGGCACCCACCGCGCACGAGGAGCAGCTCCTCCTCGTGGCGGGCACGGAGGAGATCGGGCTGCGCTTCGACGACGGGCTGCCCATCGAACCGAGCCAGCTCAACGACGCAGTGACGACACGGCGTATCGAGACCTGGACGGGGGTCACGATCGGCCGGCAAGAGCCGCTTGCCACACTCCAGATGCATCTCGCGATCACCGTGCCCGGCTTTTGCATCATGAGCGTCGACCAGGACAAGAACAGCGGCATCGTCGCCCCGAACAACCCCGGGTTCTCGCTCGCCGCCGTCGCAGACGACAGCTTCGCCTACCTCGTCCACCGCCCGGCCGGGGACACGGACGTCGAGTACGGCGTCCACGCCCTGGGCCACCACGCGCAGCAGCTCGCCGATGAGCTCACCGAGAGCCTGCGCGACTGGGACGCCCACCGCCGCGGCGGCCCCATCCCGATCATCCGGGTCTATCCGGCCGACACCCCCGATGACCAAATCGCCGGAGAGCGCGTCATCAACAAGGTGCACAGCCGGATCTCACTCTCCTGGCCCGCGGTCTAACGACCGCGTCGCCAGGTCGTCATGCACCACTCCACCACTGAGGAGAGTGATCTACATGAGCGCCACCGCCATGCTCGACAAGCCGGCCCCCTCGCAGGTCGACGACGACTTCGCGCCCCTGGGCGTGCAGGTCGTCCTGGCCACCCACCCGATCGGGAAGCTGATGTGCTCCACCAGCGACGGCTGCGGCAACACCTGCGGGGGCGGCGCCAGTTCGTGCAGCTTGCTGGTCCGCGACCCCGAGTAACCAGCCGCTGAGCCGGCAGCGGGGGCGCCGAGCAGGATCGGTGCCCCCGCGCCCGTTGGTTCCCGTTGCGAGCGACCGGAAGGAATCATGGCTGTTACGTACCGTTGGGCCGGAGCAGCAGTGCTCCGTGCCACCACCGAGCCCAACCCCGCCGACCGTCCTGAGACGTTCGACCTCAACGATGCCTGCGCCACCCGGACGTGGCTCGCGCAGCTTTTCGCCCGGCCGGACGTGCGCAACGCGCTCTTCGCCGCCAGCCCGGTCCTGACGCGTACCGTCGAGTCGATCGTTCATGGCAGGCAGACTCAGCCGCGGCATATCCGCCGCGCCGCCCTCTCGGTGACCTCTTACCTGCTGCGCTGGCGGCACCGGCCGACTCCCTTCGCGCTGTTCGCCGGGGTGGCCGACGTCAAGGTCGGGGCCACTGCGAGGCATCAGGAACGCGAATGTTCTGGTCCTCGATACCAGCGGTGCCACCCCTATCGGACGTCGAATCCGCAATCGCCGACGCGCACCCCCGAGCCGCCGGTAGCGTCGGCACTTTCTCCGACCCCAACAACCCCCAAGGGAACATGAACCCGGAAGTCGCAAGACCCGTGATCGACACCCATGTCATCCTCCGCGACGGCGACAAGCTGCTCTTCTCCCAGCGCGGCGGCCCCTACGGCTACGGACGTTGGCACATGCCGTCGGGCAAGCTCGATCAGGGCGAGCCCCTGCGTCTGGGCGCCGCACGGGAGCTGCGCGAAGAAACCGGGGTCACCGTCGATCCGGACCATCTGCGCCTGGTGCACGTCGTCCACCATCACCAGGACAACACCGTGCAGCGGATCGGGTTCTTCTTCGAGGCCACCGAGTGGAGCGGCAAGCCAGTCAACCGGGAACCAGACAAGTGCATGGGTCTGGAGTGGTTCAGGGTTCACGAACTGCCCGAGGACCTCATCGAGTATCCGAAGGAAGGCCTCCTCGGCTACCTGAACGATGACGGTGGCCTGACGGAACACGGCTGGGCCTAGCGCCGGCACACCGCGCGAGAGGTCGTCATGGGTTCGAGTGACAACACCGCGTCCACGGCGGCGAACGGCTGTGCCGCCGATAGCGTCATCGCGGTGAACACCGACACGCTCACCGCGTCCGAGGCCGAGGTAGGGCAAAAAGTCCAGCGGGCTGGCGCCATCGGCCGCATATACGGCGCAGTCGGAGAGAATCGCGACCGGGTACTGCCCCGTGAAAGCGGCATGCTTGACGATCTTGCGGTGCATGTTGATACGCGTGCGGGAAATGATCGCGGCGCGGATGTCCGGCCGCCAGGTGAGCCGGGCAAGGGCGCGCCACGGCTCGCCGGGCTTCCAGCCCTCGCCGCGCGGGCGCTCGCGCAGCTTGCCGAGCCCGCCCTTGACGGTTGCCTTGATCGCGGACACGACGATCGCCAGCTCGGGGTCGTGCTGCCGGTAGCCGTCCATCGCGGCCAGGAACTGTTGGGGCGGCAGGTCGGCGCCCACCCCGAGGTCGGCCATCGTCGCGATGTAGGCGTCACGCAGCCGGTTGTACCAGCCGTCCAGGTAACGGCCGTTGTCGCAGCCCACCCACGCCTCGGTCGGCGTCACGTCGTAGCCCAGCTCCTGGGCGTAGGCGACAGTCGGCGTCGCGTACCAGGCCGGACCTTCCGGCCGCTCGCCCTTCGGCGTGAACGGGCTGGGCAACAGTTCCCCGTCGAGCTTCACCCACTCCTTGCCCGACTTCACCCGCGACAAGTCGACATGGGACAGGTCGACCAGCCAGGCACCGGGCAGCTTCGGGTCGAACACCGGCGCCATGACGTGCGTCGGCGCCTGGGCGAGGCCGACCAGCAGACCGTTCGCGCCGGCGGCGAAGGCCATGTTGACATCGATGCCGACCAGGTTGCGGCGCATGCATTCCTCGTCGGTGAGCGGCGCGCCCAGTCGTACGCCTCCTCGAACAGCTTCTCGCCGGGGCCCCGGACGTGGAAGCGCGGCAGATCCCCCAGCACCGGGTGACCGTCGGGAACCTCGCACGGCGGCCAGTCCAACAAGCCGATCGGGTCCTTGCCCAGCGAGCCGGGGTTGTGCTCCGAGGTGCGCTTGCCGCTCTCGTCCGGCGCGCTGGCCCGGGTCGGCGGGTGCAGCGCGGTCATCAGCTCCAGGCCGGTCACCGCAGTGGAACCGCGCGGCGTCATCACCCGGGACGCGTACGTACCCGGTTTACCATTCAAGCAACGGCATTGCCCGCACCCTTCGCTCTTCTCGTCATCGCTGTCGGGGAGAGGTACGGATGTGTCACCTCTCAACCGCCCGCCCGGGGCCATTTGTCCCGCAGCCACGCCAGGTCGGTCTCGGCGCGGGTTCGGGTCGCCTGTTCACGGGTGAAGACGGCGTCCGTCTTGGTCAGTACCAGAACGTAGGGGCGTCCCTGGCGCCGGGTGGTGTGGGAGACGGGCAGGCCGGCCTGGTCGATGCGGGTGTGGAGGTGGCGGCGTCCGTCCTTCGCGAGCGGCCACTCCATGACGTGGCGGGTGCGGGAGGTGAGGAAGGCGTCCAAGTCGGGGCAGAGTCCGCAGCCAGTCCGGCATGTCCCGGCCGGGGTGAGGGACCAGTCGTCGGCCGCACGTACGGGGCGGGCGAGGGCCGCGGCGAGCCGGTCCTCGCAGTGGTCGGCGAGGGTCTGGAAAGCGCGGGCGGCGGGTGCGCCGTCGCGTATGGTCGTCGGCTGGCGGGCCGCGGTGCGCAGGGCGGGGAGCAGGCATTCCAGGGCGGTGTCCGGCAGGCCGCGCAGCGTGGCGGCGATGGTGCCGGCGGTCTCGGGCCCTGCCGCCTGCAGGACGCGGGCCAGTGATGCGCCAAGCCCCTCCATGCCTGTGCGGCGCTCCGTCTCGCGGCCGATGCCGAGCCAGCTGGTGAGCTGCTGCTCGACTGCTTGCCAGGCACCCTCGGCCAGCGGCGAGGCCATCGCGTCCCCATCGCCGTCGGCGGCCCGCAGCGCGGTGCACAGGCCGGGCAGCGATTCGAGCCACGCCGCGCGGCCGGCCCCGGTGTACGCGCCAACCGTGCCGAACCAGCTGCTGACGGCCCCGCGGGCCCACGTCCGTCCGTACCGCGCGGCCGCTGCCGCGAGACCCGGGGCGTGCCGCTCGCCCAGGGCCTCCACCCCAAAAGGCGCGAGGAGCATCGTGGCAGTGTCCGCTTCCCGCAGTCCCACCGCGACGGGCAGGGCGGCGGCAAAGAGCGCCGCGGCCGCCTCGCCCGAACCGTGGTGCTTCCAGAACGGGGCGAGCGACTGGGCGAGCGTGCGCGCCCGGTCGAGGTCCCCGGCATCCAGGTGGCCCTGAAGTTCCCGCAGTGCGCCTTCGGAGCCGGCCTCGGCGCGGGCCGTGAACGAGCGCTGCCGGGGCCACAGGACCACGGCAGCCCGCCGGTACCAGCGGTCGAGGGTGTTGCCGTAGTTGCCCATGTAGCCCTCGTACTCGGACTGGTAGGGCGTCAGGTCCTTGTTCTCGGTGGTGGCGCACACCTCGGCGTACGCGACGGGCAGGTTGATCTGCTCGCCGCCGGTGCCGTCCGGGCGGGTCCACCAGCTTAGCGTGATCTCGTCGTCGATCAGCTCGTTCAGTTCGTAGCTGGAGAAGTCGCCGCTGCGGCGGCGCTCGGCACCGGGTTCCCCGTCGGGGTCCAGGAGGCATTCGCCCTCGCACTCCTCGTCCTCGCAGTCGTCGTAGTGCTCGACCTCGCCGTAGTAGTCGTAGCGGTCGTACGGCGCATGCGCGTCCCAGGTCTCCTTCACCTCGGCCAACGCGAGGACCGCTTCGCAGTCCGTCTCTGCGGCGGCCTGGCGGAGCAGGGCGGTGCGGGTGGCGTCGGCTCCCTTGAGGCGGTCCCAGTCCAGGCCGCGCTGGGTGTACTCGTGGTCGAGGAGGTACACGAGGCGGTTCGGGGGCGCGGCCTTCTGGCGGCCGTAGGCGTAGCGCTCTTCGGCCGGCTCGGTGAAGTGTTCGGTCAAGCAGTGGGCCAGGTCGGCGACCGGGTCCCCGTCGTCCTCGCCAGCCGGGCGGACGCGTTCGGCGAGGAGGTTCATGGTGAGGGTGACGCGGTAGCCGGACTTGACGGGCTTGACCTCGTGCAGGCAGTCCGCGTAGAAGGCTGCGAAGGTCAGCTTCTCCCGGGACGCCTGGTGGACGACGCTGCGGCCGGCGTGCGAGACGACGAGTTCGCCGCCGGTGTGGTGCGAGGGCAGCGAGACGACCAGGGTGCCCACCATGGAGTCGTCCTTCTCGGAGTCCTGGTGCGGCAGGAAGAACTGGCCCTTGCCGTAGACGAGCAGTGCGTGCGGCTCGGCACGTAGGACGACGGTGGGCGGCAGACCGAGCGCGGTGCGGACACCGTCGAGGACGCCGTCCAGGGTGCGGTCCCAGTCGGTGCCGCCGAGCGTGATGCGGTCCGGGGTGATCTCCCAGGTGTCGCGGACTCTGGTGTCGGACAGGGTCTGCTCGCCGCGGCCGAAGGATGCCTGCCGGGCCTGCGCGATCAGTTTCTTGGTGACCGGGGCACGCAGCGGCAGCGGCAGTTCCCCCACCCCGTCGACCTCGATGCGCAGCGCGCGGGCCGACATCTCGATACGGGTGCTGAAGTCCCCGCGCCGCTGCGCGTCGTCGAGCAGCTCCGCCAGCTGCTTCCGTGCTCCGTGTCCCATACTGTTTCGTCCCCAGGGGTGCAGCGTGCCGTATGGCCTGTCCCGGAAACCCTAAACGCCGCGGGCAGTCCTTGTTCCCGGGCTATTGGTCATGCGGCGAGGGTGAGTATGTCGCGGTAGCGGATGGTGTGAACCGTAGGTGATCGTGTTGCTGGTGGTAGCGCCAGTAGGCGTCGAAGTCGCCGTCCACGGACAGTGGGACGTCCGGGTGAGCGGACAGTTGATCTCCCTGTATGCGGACAGCTCATCTCCTTGTCCGGTATGACTTTCCATCCCTCGGACGGCGGTCAGTTGGACGGGGTGAGAGGCTGGACGCCCTGACCGCGGCCACCACACATCAACAGCCTCACCACCCGACGCCACCGCACCCGCCGCTCCCCCGCACGTACCCACACATGACCACGTGCCCATAGACGTGCCTGCACCCGGCCGAACCGTCCGAGCAGCACGCCCCGTACCTGGTCAGTGAACCGTTCCGGGTTCGATCGAGACTCTAAATCTTGACTGTGACCTGGGGTTTTGTGGTCTCGCTGTAGTAGTTGGTCTCGGGTTTGGCCGGCAGCCGTCGTACTGCTCCTACAGCGTCTTCTCACCCGCCGAACCCGAGCCGGACGACGGACAGTCCCTGCCCGTTCCAGTCTTGCGGATTGAGGGCGGCCACCGCTGTCGTCGCCGGTCGACCCAGGGCTTGATCAAGTTCCGTTGAGGTCGGTGACGGCGTCGGCCCGGACACCGCTTCCGCACTGCTGATAGCAGCCGGAGACAACCCGGACCGGATGGGCAGCGAGGCCTCCTTCGCCGCACTCTGCGGCGCCAGCCGCCTCACCCGGCCCGGCGTCGGCCACCGGCACCGGCGAGGGCAAGACACGCCGCGAAGCCCAACAGACGTACCATGGGCCGACCTTGGAGGGGGGCTTACGGTATGGACTATGGAAAACTTTGGGCGTCTCTGATCATCTGCGGGTTCCTGTCGATCGCATTCACCCGAGGGACGCTCCGGCTGCTGGCCAGGCGGATCCAGCAGCCTGTCGCGAAGGCCCCTAATCCTGTGTGAAGGCGCTCCCGAAACACCCCGATTGGGTTTCCGGGGGGCCTGACGTGACAGACACCTGGATCCCCCCGGGCCTGTTAGGCCTTCTCAAAGAGCGGTGCTGCCATGTGGTGGGTTTCGTGGTGGTCGCGTGGGCGCCGGGCCGATCCTTGAAAGGCCCCTGGCCCGTCGAGGCCTCCCGATAGAGCGGGCCGCCCGGCGTCTTCGGGCCGCCACGAAACCCACCGGTGATCGTCGTTCGTTGCCGTCGTGGTACGAGCCCGCTCCAGGGTGAGCTCTTCTTGACCTCCGCGAGCCGTGAGCTCTGGCACAGACGGAGGCCCCTGGGGTGCGCTGGTGTCGCGAATGGCTACTGAGATGGCGGACCGTCAGAGTCCTGGGATTAGGGCGCCGCGTGACCCGCATGTGCTCGTGACCTGCGGAAACAGGCAAAGTTGGGAGACTTGGTTGAGGATCTTCTGCGGCATAGACTGGGCCGAATCGCATCATGACGTCGCCCTGATCGACGAGGCCGGCGAGCTGCTGGCCAAGCGCCGGATCAGCGACGACGCGGCTGGCTACCGGCTGTTGCTGGACCTGCTCGCCGAGCACGGCGATAGTCCCGAAGAGCCCATCCCGGTCGCCATCGAGACCAGTCGTGGCCTGCTCGTGGCCACCCTGCGTACGGGCACCCGGAAGGTGTTCGCAATCAACCCGCTCGCCGCGTCCCGCTACCGCGACCGCCACGGCGTCTCGCGCAAGAAGTCCGACCCGGGCGACGCCCTGGTCCTGGCGAACATCCTCCAGACCGACATGGCCGTGCACCGCCCCCTGCCGGCCGACTCCGACCAGGGCCGGGCCGTCACCGTCCTGGCCCGCGCCCAGCAGGACGCCGTCTGGAACCGCCAGCAGCTCGGCAACCAAATCCGCTCGCTCCTGCGCGAGTACTACCCCGCCGCGCTGGCCGCCTTCCAGAGCAAGCCCGGCGGCCTGGCCCGGCCGGACGCCCGCGCCGTGCTCGCCACCGCCCCCACCCCGGCCAGGGCGGCCCGGCTGTCGCTCGCCCAACTGCGGGCCGCACTCAAGCGCAGAGGCCGCCAGCGGAGCATCGACGCCGAGGCCGAGCGACTGCGCGACGTCCTGCGGGCCGACCACGCCCATCAGCCGCAAGCCATCGAGGACGCCTTCGGCCACCAACTCCTCGCCCTGCTGAAGCAGTTCGACGCGGCCTGCCAGGCGGGCGACGACCTCGCCCAGGCTACGGAGACAGCCTTCCGCGAGCACCCGGACGCCGAGATACTCCTCAGCTTCCCCGGCCTCGGCCCCCAGCTCGGCGCCCGCGTCCTGGCGGAGATCGGCGACGACCCCGACCGCTTCGCTGACGCCCGCGGCCTCAAGGCCTACGCCGGCTCCGCACCCATCACCCGCGCCTCCGGCAAGAAGCACTACGTCGGCAGGCGCATGGTGAAGAACAACCGGCTCATGCACGCCGCTTTCCTCTGGGCCTTCTCCTCACTCCAAGCATCGCCCGGAGCAGACGCCCACTACCGCCGCCGACGTGAACACGGAGACTGGCACGCCAGCGCCCAACGAAACCTCCTGAAGCGCATGCTCGGCCAACTCCACCACTGCCTTCAGCACCGGCTCCACTTCGACGAACAACGTGCCTTCACCACGTCCCTCACGTCATCAATCACGGCTGCCACTTGACTTCTTAGCTCGCTGAGATGTCTATCGGGACACGCACGTGGGAGCCAGGAGCACGAGGAGACCCAGGAAAAGAAATCGGTGCTTCCCGACGTACTCGGTCGCGTTGGAAGTGAAACCGCCACTCAAACACTGCCCTGACCAGATCACTCGACCCATCGGACACGGCCTAGCCCCCGGTACTGCCACTGTCATCCCCAGCTTGGTACCGCCGGGGGACCTCCTCCCCTGTCCGGTTGAGCCGCACTCTGCGACCCACGGGTGCAGGCATCCAAGCTCTGCCGTCGGCCCCGCATGCGGCCCTCGCATGCCCAAACAAGGGGGAACACGCGTGTCCACGCTCGCTCTGCTGGTCGTCCTGCTGCTCATCGGCGCCACGCTCTCGACCGGCAGCAGCCTGATCATGCGGCCGTCACGGGTGACCTCAGCCGGATTCGCGGTTAGAGGCTGTGGTCTTTCCGAGCCTGAGGAGTGGCCATCGAACGAGAGTTTGAGTCATGTGATCACGACGGGACCTGCTACGACCCCAGCCCGCCGCTCGGAGATGTCGAGCCGGCTACCGCTCGCCGCGATCGGCTGGGGGGATCCGCATGTGGTAGGTCGAAGCGGCTGGGCGGCGTGCCTGTCTGTGGGAGGCGTCGGAGGTCCGGTCTGCGGGGGTGCCGTACCGAGCAGGCCATTGGAGGAAGCTCCAGATTCCTACCTGGTAGTGCGTCGATCGAGTGGGAGGCATTGACGAACAGGGTGGCGCTTTCTACATTCCGTTGAACGCGGAATTGGTATTCCGCATCGTGGATCTCGTTATGGGCCGGATCTGTTCTCCCAGCGCCGGTGGGTGGGCGACGACACAGTCGTCCGCCAGGGTCGTCCCAGCGTCGCCGCGCTCGTCCTGCAGCTCGGTCGTCGTTCCCGGACCCGAAGCCACCGCCAGATGTGGAGGGACAGCAGGTGGAAGTTCAGACAGCGCTTGGGGTTGGGGAGTCACGGCATCCTGTCGACGAGGTGCTGCCAGCTGGCCGGATGGCGGCCGTCGCGCTTCAGCACGTCGCCAGCATGTACGCCGGGGTGGCCGCCCCGCCGCTGATCATCGGCGCCGCGGTCGGCCTGACCGCGGCGCAGCTCACCACTCTGCTCGCCGCCAGCCTGGTCATCGCCGGCGTCGCCACTGTGCTGCAGACCCTGGGGGTCTGGCGGATCGGCTCGCGGCTGCCCTTCGTCAACGGTGTCTCCTTCGCCGTCGTCTCACCGATCCTCGCGGTGGTCGGGGCGCAGAAGGGTGCCGCGCTGCCGCTGATCTTCGGCTCCACCCTGGTCGCCGGCGTCTTCTGCTTCCTGCTGGCCCCGGTCTTCTGCCGGCTCGTCAGGTTCTTTCCGCCGGTGGTCAGCGGCACGGTGATCACGCTGATCGGGATCTCCCTGCTCCCGGTGGCCGGAAACTGGGCGCAGGGCGGCAACTCCCGTGCGGCGGACTACGGTTCGCTGGCCAACCTGGGCCTCGCGGGGCTCACGCTGGTCGCCGTGCTGCTCTTCGACCGCTTCCTGCACGGCTTCCTGCAACGGATCTCGATCCTGCTCGGCCTGCTCGTCGGCACCCTCGCGGCGATCCCGCTCGGCAAGGTCGACATGCATGCGCTCAGCAGCCTGCCGGTCTTCGAGATGCCGCACCCCTTCGCCTTCGGCGCGCCGCGCTTCGAGGCAGCCTCGATCATCTCCATGCTGGTGGTGATGGTGGTCTCGATGACCGAGTCCACGGCCGACATGATCGCGCTCGGTGAGGTCGTAGAGCGGCCTGCGGACGACCGCACGATCGCGGGCGGCCTGCGCGCGGACGGTCTGGCGACTGCGTTGGGTGGGGTGTTCAACGGCTTCATCTGTTCAGCCTTCGCGCAGAACATCGGGCTGGTGGCGCTGACCAAGATCCGCAGCAGATTCGTGGTCGCGCTGGCCGGGGTCTTTCTGATTGTGATGGGCCTGCTGCCACCGGTCGGCGCGCTGGTCTCGCTGGTGCCGCAGCCGGTGCTCGGTGGGGCGGGCGTGGTGCTCTTCGGCTCTGTGGCGGTGGCGGGCATCCGCACGCTCGGCAAGGCGGATCTGAGTGCCGGATCGAACGCGATCATCGTGGCGGTCAGCCTGGCCTTCGGGATCTTCCCCATCGCCTTCCCGGGCTTCTACCACGCCTTCCCCGAGCAGGTCGCGACCGTGCTGAGCTCGGGCATCTCGGCTGGCTGCCTGCTGGCGATCACGCTGAACCTGTTCTTCAATCACCTGGGCAAAGGTCGTGAGGTCCCGCTCGCATACGTACCGGAGGGGTAGATCGCGGCCCTGGCGCAGGTGAGGGAAGTGAGCTGACCCCAGTCAGCCGCAGCCCCCTACAGGCTTATCTCGACACCCCGGGCGCGGGCCTGGGCGAGCATCCGCAATAGCTCGCCCAGGCTGGCCTTCGCCCGCGCCAGTCGCCACCGACCAGGTTCCCAAGGGCCGAGGCCAATCGCGCCCACGCGGCCACCGCCGAGTTCCCCCGGCGGCTGGGCCCGCTACTTGCCGGCCGTCGCCTGACCGGGATGCGGCGAGACGTGCCACCGACGAAATCCCTCGGCGGCGTGGCCGCGGCGATGTTCGACATCCAGATCCTGCGTGGGGTCGATCTGCGCAAAGAGCCCAATGCGCTGATCCTGACGGTCAGTCTCGGCGCCGCGATGCTGCCGACCGCGGGCACCCTAGTGTTCGACCACACGTCCCTGGAGGCCCGAGCCGCGCTCGGCGGCGGCATCACTCTCGGCGGCACGACCACGATCCTGCTGAACCTTTTCTTCCAGACGCTCACGATCGCAAGGCGCTCGAAGACATCGATGGGACCGCCTCGCGGCCGAGGATGACCGCGGAGAGCCCCCGCCGTGCGCCAACCGGAGTTGACCAGACCGAAGCTCCGCGGAGTCCCCATGGCTCTGCGGGCCCCACCGAGGTGACCTGCACTTGTCGACACCCCCTTTCTCTCCCCTCGAGGCCCGCGCGGCGCGCCTGCGGACGGGGATGACCCCCGAACAAGTTGCGACCGAAATGGCCAAGTTGGGCGTGCACCTTGGCCCCGAGCTGGTGGAGGCATGGGAGCTGGGCACGAAAGTGCCGTCGGAGATCCAGCTTTTCGTGCTCGCGGATGTGCTGTGGTGTCCGACCCCTGTGCTGATGGCCATACGCCCCAGGACACTGCGCGACCACCGCATGGCCAGGCAACTGACCTGTGAACGGCTGGCCCACCGCATCGGGATGGAGCTGCACACGTACGCCAAGGCGGAGGCCGAACGCCGCTGGAACGGCGATGAGCACCAGACCCGAGCCCTGGCAGAGGCACTGGGGATGCCTCCCGAAAGCCTGCGGGTGATCATCAGCCAGATCGCGGAACTGACCCAACTGTTGGCGCAGGCCGTCGAGGGCCACTGGAAGAGCCACATCGTGCCACTCGCCGACCTCGCCGACGTCGACGAACAGCAGGTGAAGTACGCGCTACAAGTGCTGCGCCAGGAGTACACACACATCACCCAGCGCTACATGGGCCATTCGGTAGCAGGCAGCGCAGAGGCCGTGCTGCGCAAGATCGCCAGCGAACGCACCCAGTGGCTGCGCCGCCTGCCAGAGCACTTCTGGGAGCTGGTAGACCACACCGACAGACGCCAAACTCCCCGTTCCGCTTCGCCTACCTGAGCTGGGCTGAGCGGCGAAGCCCTGGTCACGCACCCGAGGGGCGCGGCCAGGGCGGTTTCTCACGCGGCCCGGGAAGGGGAAACCGGGGCTGTCTGTCGCGCACCATCGCAACGCCGCCTGGCCTGTCTACGGGGACACGCGCCGTGTCACCGCGCAGCGTGTTTGTCTGTCTCCTGGGAGGATGCTTCGCATGGAGCCGCTGCCGACGCCCTGTCCCGCCGACCGGATCCCGGACGCGACCGGTCTGGACGCGTTCGAGGCCGCGTGCAAGGAGGCCAAGGAGCAGCGGCGTCGTGTTCATCGCGGTGGAGCGCCAGGGCCCGTTGTAGGCGGTCAAGGCCGACGCGCTCACCGCGCCCGAGCACACCATCAACAGCGCCGTCCATGACGCTGTGCGCGAGGCCGTCGCCTTCCTCATCCGCTCCCGGGAGATCCGCCCCGACTCCTCGGCCGGCCCCGTCGACTTCGTCCTGCACGATGTGGACTGCGAAGGACGGGCCCGCGAACTGGCCGCGGCCCTGCACGCTGCCCTCTACGGCGACCTCGAGCCCCTGGAGCGCATCAAGGCGGAGACCGCGGCGTATTTCCGAGCGCTTGATGAGAGGGCCACCCTGCGATACCGCTTTCGCGGCGCTGACGAGGAGAGCGGCTTGTGGTACTTCGAGGCCGTACCTGACCGCGGCGAGTTGGTCGCCATCAAGCAAGCCAAGCCGACTTCGGCCGGCCAACTCCACCGATACAGCTGGGAGCACCTGGAGGACGAGCACGGCTTCCTGACAGACCAAGCGATGGACCCTGAAGAGGACCCGCTGGAGGCCATCGGGCCGAAGAGTTCCAGCGGGTGTGGAGCCGGTGAGGGCGCTGGACAACCTCTTTAGGAGCGAGGTTGGGCGATCACGTGCGTGACCAGTGGATTCGCTACCGTGGGGAGTGCGGGTCGAACTCACCGCTGCGGACCCCGGGCCCCCGTGAGTCCCCGTCCGTTCTGGCACAAGAGCGGCACGGTCCGAAGACCGCGCCTTGAGCCGCTCGATACGAACTACGGGCGGGCGGTCCCTGATGTCTGTCCTGCTGGTCAGTCGGTCGACGGGGACTGCTGCCGGTCAGCTTGGGTCTCCATGGTTGCTGCGTTTCGCTGATTTACCGCAGCGGCAACGCAGTTGCTGAGGACGCGGCGGCACACTGGAACGAGTGACGGGTCCGACAGCCCACGCTTGGGTAGAGCGACAGAGGGTTTGCCTGAGGCCGCCCGCTCGTGGCCGCAGTGCCGACAACTTCCCTTGCCTTTCCGAACATCGGCCAAGCGCGGCGCACTCTCGCGGCAGCAGCGCAAGCAACGGCATCGCCACGCTCTGCCAGCCCCCGGGTACAGCTCCAAAGGCTCGGCTCCAGCAGCCCGCATCACTTCTGCGGCGGTCTCATGCGTCCAGCGGATCCGCCGCTTGTCCAAGTCCGCATTGAGAGCGGTCACGTCCCCAGCTCCGCATCACAGGCGACCAGCCAAGCCAGAAATTCTTGCCGGGTATACGCCCTGGTCCCACCAGCGATATCCCACTCCGGCGAGCCCGCGCCGATCGGCCCCTCGGTGTACACGGAGCCGTGGTCCACGTCGAACTTCAGGAACTCGAACGCGGCCCTGACGGCCTTGGTGCTCGCCTCGTTGACGTCGTCGTCCCTGTACCGGCCCAGGTACCAGCCGACCTCCCGCTCGCGCGCCGCACGGTCCAGCCACGCTGCCTTCCGCAGGAGCACCAGCCGGTGCTCGCTGCTCTCGACTGCGGGCCCGCGGCCGCTGATTGCCTGCAGAGCGCGGAACTTGACGCGTTCGGTGAGCAGCACCAGGGCGAGTTCCTCGTCCGCCGGGTCGAGCGCGCCATTGTAGGCCGTGGCGTAGTTGGGCGCGTCGAATGCCGGGGTCTCCCATACCTCCCAGTCGAAGGAGCATCGGCTGCAGATGAATCCGGTGGCTTCGTTCACTTCACATGGCAGCGTTTGTTCGTCCGTTCGGGCAGCAGTTCGTGATCTTGAGGTTCATGGTTGTTCACGAGAAATAGCAGCAGCAGTATGGAGGCCTGCGCTCGTGAGGCGGTGGGCCGTGGCGCTGACATGTGGAGATCAGTCGGTCTTGTCAGCGAGCCGGTGGGGTGAGGGCGGTGCGGTCGAACGGGCCACCATGTGAGGCGGCGTACGTGACGGCGTCGTTGACGGCATTGAGGCCGAACGACAGGACCCGTTCGGGGGCGAGGTCCAGGGTGCCCGAGGCGAGGAGCCGGATGATGCCGACGTTCGCTGTACGCGGGTACATCCACTGGCCGCGCACGGTGATCGAGTTGCGCATGATCCATGGGTACGGGAGTGCGAGGTCGTCGCCACCGAGCATGCCGACGCCACCCATGAGAACGACGCGGCCGAACTCGCGCACGGTCATGGCTGCCGTGCGCGCCGCCGAGCTGGGTGCGCTCGGCGGTAGCAGGTCGATCACCATGTCGATCGGGCCATCGCCCGCCGCGGACATCGCCGCGCGGTCGCCAGCCTCGTCCCCGGTGAGCGGGACCGGGCGCACACGCGGACCGAACCGGTCGGCGAGGAGGTCGAGTGCGGCCCGGTTGCGGCCCGGGGCGACCACGCGGCCCGCCCCCATTGCGAGCGCGAGCGCGACCGCACTGCTGCCGAGGTTGCCGGTGGCCCCGCTGACGAGCAGCGTCTCACCGGCTGCAAGTCCGCCAGCCAGCAGCCCGCCGTAGGGGATGACGTGCACGCCGAGCGCGGCCCAGCGGGCCGGGTCGTCCTCCGCCGCTGCGGGCAGCGGGAAGACGTTCTCCGTCGGGACCCGCATGAGCTCGGCGAACGAACCGTCGTGCAGGTACCGGGCGAGCCGCGCGCCGCCCTCGCCGCGCGAGCTCCAGCCCTGGAGCGTGATGTCGGGCGTCAGGGCGTCGTCCCGCGAGCGCACCGTCGAGTCGCACCACACCATGTCGCCGACGCGCAGCCGGGTGGCGTCCGGGCCCACGTGGACGACCCGTCCCACGCCACCGATCCCGGGCACGACGGGAGGGACCAGGGGGTAGTTCCGCTCGCCGCTGAAGACCTCGGCCGCGTACGGGGCCACGCAGGTGGCGAGCACCTCGACCACCACCTCGCCGCCGCCGGCCTCGGGGTCGGGCACCTCCCGCACTATGAGCGGGGCACCGAACTGCGTCAGAACTGCTGCTCGCACGTGATGACCTCCATGCTCGTCCGTGTTCGCCGCGATCGACACTAGGAGCCCGACAGGCATGCGGGAAGCGACGATCACGCATCTCTGGTATGCGTATGCCGCATGGACATCTCCAGCACAGGCCTGCGGATCCTGCGGCAGATCGCCGAGTCCGGCAGCTTCACCGCAGCAGCCACCCGGCTCGGCTACACCCAGTCGGCGGTCTCACGCCAGGCCGCCTCCCTCGAACGAAGCGCGGGCACCGCCCTGTTCGAACGCCGCCCCGACGGAGTGCGGCTCACCCCCGCGGGTCTAACCCTGCTGCGCCACGCTCGCACGATCCTGGACTGCCTGACGGCGGCCGAGCGCGACCTCACCGGCACTGTCCCGCGGACCGAACTGGTGCGGCTCGGAATGTTCCTGAGCGCGGGCGCGGCCATCCTGCCTCCCTCACTCGCCCGCCTCGCGGCAACCGACCCGCAGATCACGGTCACGACTACCGAGGGCACCACACCCACCCTGATCCGGGCACTGCGCGCAGGCTCGATCGACCTCGCCGTACTGACGTCCCGCCCGCCCCACCGGCCCTTGGATGGCGAGTCGCCGCGCCTGCACGTCGAGACCGTAGCGGACACCAAACTGGTCGTGGCGGTGCCTTCGACCGGAGAGTTCGCCGGCCGCACCGCGG
Source organism: Streptomyces sp. NBC_01446 (assembly GCF_026340095.1). Taxonomy (GTDB): domain Bacteria; phylum Actinomycetota; class Actinomycetes; order Streptomycetales; family Streptomycetaceae; genus Streptomyces; species Streptomyces aureus. The sequence continues at coordinate 28,861 of NZ_JAPEPO010000003.1, forward strand.
CGCACGTCGACGAACTGGTCGACGCCCCGTGGATCGCCACCCTGTCATCGAACTCCGAGCCACTGCTCGGCGTCTGGCCCGGCCTGCCCGGACGGCCGCACATCGTTCACTGCGCGCGCGACTGGCTGACGAAGCTTCAGCTGGTCGCCGGCGGCCTCGGGGTGACAACGGTGCCCTCCCGGCTCTCGCCGGTGCTGCCGCCCGGGGTGAGCCTGCTGCACGTCGAAGGCGCACCTCCCGAGATCCGCCGGGTTCTCGTGGCGCGCCTCCCCGGCCGCCCAACCCCGGCGATCACGGCAGTCACCCGAGCAATTACCTCGACCGCCTGATACGTGCCGCCGGGGCCGTCGGATTCGGTGCCGTAGCCCGCCGAGGGCGCACACCATCACTTGTACCTCAGCATTCGCCAGGGCCCTTTCAGCAGGAGCACACCGCTGCTGCCCGAGCAAGCACCCCCGTGACGTCGAAACTCGTGAACATCACCAATCCGTGGATCTGGACGCCTCCCAAACCCGTGAACAACTGACTTCAATACTCGTGAATAAAGCCAGCTGCGGGACCGGAGCCTTCGTGAGTTCGTCGATAACGGCCTCGTAGTCGATCCCGAGGTCGCCCCAGTCCTTGCCCTGCTTGTTGAGCCAGAGGGTGACGTCGGAGAAGAAGACGGCCTTGCCCGGCCCCTCGGCCGGATCCCGGGCCAGGCCGCCCGCGAGGTCGAGGGCGGTGCCGGCCTCCTTGCTGACGAGGTCGCGCGGGATCGTGCGCGGGGTGATGGCGAGCGCGCACTCGCCCCACCCGTCCTGGGTCCGCTCCGGCCAGGGCAGCCCCAGCACGAACCACCCCTCTGGATACTGCAGCGCGTTGCTCACCGTGTTCTTCCCCCTCATGGTGACGTCGATGGTCCGTGTCGATCTTTCCGCCCTCCAGTGACGGCGGACAAGACGACCTCCAGCCAGGGGTGCACCCTGAATCATGGTCCATGGACAACTTCGTGGCCCAAAAATCCCTACGCCGTCCATCTCCGCGGCGGGGTCGGCACAACGGAAGGTTCAGAGCCGATCGATGGGAAGAGGGGTCGATGACGGACCACGAACAGCAGCGCAGGCGGGGCGAGTTCCTCCAGCGGAGCAAGGACGCGCAGGAGATCTGGGACCGCGAGATCGCCTGCCCCAGCGGGCCGCTGCCGGGGGCGGTGCTAGATGTGCTGGAGCACGACGACGGCCGGGTCGGGCACGTGCAGCTCATGCCCGGCCGACCGGCGAGCGACATCAACAAGGCCGTGGCCGCCATCGAGGAGACGTGGGACCTGCTGCCCGGGTCGGTGGTGGTCGACTCCGGCGGCAGCGGCGCGGAACTCTGGGTCTATCGGCGGCCCTCCGCCGCCAGGCACCATCGGCTCCGGCCGATGAGCATCGGCTCCCGGCGCGGGCAGCGGGACGCGGGTGGCCTGTTCGACGGTGAGGCGAGCCATCTGCAGGACTGGGCGAACCGGTACGCGCACTCGTGGAAGGCAATGCGCGGCGGCGGCCCCGTCGACATGGAACGCTTCCTTCGACGCCTGGCCCGTCTGGAGGCCGGGCTGACTGACTGCACCTACTACGCCGGACCTGGGGTGCCAGGGCAGGGCTGATGGCCGTAACGGAGGTGTGGGTGGAACTGCACAGCGAGGCTCTGGGCGTGCGGATGGTGCGGGCCGACACCATCGAGCAGGTGTGGTGGGACGTGAAGCGGCCCGAGTTCATGACCATCGGTCTCAGCGGCGGTCAGGAAGTTCGCCAGGACGTACGGGCCGGGTTCCCGTCCGACGACATCGAGGAGGACGAAGCCGCGGACCTCTGCACGAGCTGGTGGAGCGCATCGCCGAAGCCGCCGACAACGGTGGTCCCCGCATGGTGTGGATGGCCCGTGACGAGGACTCCAGGGGCGTCTTCTGGAAGCGTGGTCCCCTGATCGACCGAAGCGCCCGCTGACGACCGGGCACGTGCTCCGGGCCCGGTCCTCCGGTGAGAGGGGCCGGGCCCGGAGCACGTGAGCAGCGGTCAGGGTGTGTCGCCGGAGTAGTAGAAGCGGCACATCACGCCGGGGCCGGGTGCGCGCAGTTCTTGCCGCTGCGGGTCGTACAGGGCGCGGCCGCCGGGCCACCGCCCGAGCTCGGTGGACAGGGCGACCCCGCCATCGATCTCCTCCGGCCGCCAGTCGGTGACGTCAGGAGCAGCCCGTCCAACGGCCCGCCGATGAGCGTGGCGTAGGTCCGGTGCGGGAGCGGGCCCGGGTTGGGGTCGTCGTGGTCGCGGCCGTAGACCCGGCCGCGCAGCAGCTGCTCATCGCCGTTCATCCGTCCAGCGTTGCAGCCGCCACCGACAACGCGGGCTTGCCCAGGGCCTCCTTGGGCTTGCCCGTGTGGTCGGTGGCCAGGGCTTGCCGGGGTCAGGTGCGGAAGCGGGAGAGCCAGCCGCCGGCCTTCTGCGCTGCCCGCTCGGCTTCCTGCTCCTGCTCCTGCTCCTGCTCCTGCCGGTCGCGTTCGTCGGCTTCGGCCTGCTGCTCGACCACGACGGCCCGGCTCTGGCAGTCCTCGCACAGGTGCGGGTGCGACTCGGGGTTCTGCCAGTTCCGGAAGTCGACCGCCTCCAACCGGTCGTCGGTGAATTTCCGCCCGCACTCCGCGCACACCGGCCGCAGTGCCTCCCGCTCCGCAGCTTCCCACTCCGCGCGGCGCTGTTCCTCTTCCCGGGCGGCTTGCCGGCTGCGGGCGAGGGCAGCCTCCCGGCGGGGGTTGCCGATCGCATCCAGCAGCGGCTGTCGCTTCTTGCGGCCAAAGCGCCAGAACGCGGGCCCGGCTGGTCCGTGCTCGCGCAGCAGCTCCAGCGTGGTCGCCACGATGGGGATGCAGCCGTCGTAGGAGTGGAAGCCGCCCTCGCGATGCCACCGGCCCTGCCAGTGGTGGCGGGTGAGGTCGGCGACCCTCTCCATCTGGCTCTTGGCGGAGCGCTTGCCGACCTGGTGGAAGACGAGCAGGACCGGCGGGTGCACCCGCTCGTATCCCTCCCAGGCGGGTGCGGACCAGCGGGTGCGCCACATCGGTTTCTCGATGCCGTCGGTGTCCTTGTCCTTCCGCTGGAAGAACCGGGCGTACTTGTCGAACTTCGCGGCGATGAGGGCGGCTTCCTCGGTGCAGTTGTCGACCTCGATGAGCAGCAGCGGCACATTGTCGTCCGGGGCGATCACGACGACGTCGGCGCGGGCGCTGCCGATCGCAGGGTTCTTCCAGGTGCCCTTCACCGGGAGCGCGACCTCGGTGGCGTAGGAGGTGGTGCTGCCGATTCCCTTGGGGGCGTCGACGGCGGCCTGCGCGGCGGCGACCGCTTCGGCAGGCTCCCCCGCGACCAGGTCGAGGTCGGGCTTCGGGCGGATCAGCGCGATGACCGTCTCGTTCACCGTCATGGGGTGGGAGGCTCCGGAGCGGCCCGCGCTCTTGGGTATGCCGCCCATTACCTCCGGCTCGCGGTCCAGGTCGATCGCGGCGGCGGCCAGCCCGTCCTTGGTAAGCAGCCGGACCTCTTCACCGCCCCGGGTCCGGCCGCCGTCGACGGCCAGGCCATGCCTGCGCAGGTCGTTGGCCGCACCACGGTGGGAGGCGGTGCGGGCTTCCTTCCCCCGGGGCCGCAGTCTTCTTCAGGGTGTGCCGGTAGGTCAGATGCGGCGAGGCCAGCCGCTGTATCTGGTCAGCGGTCGCGACCTTGAGCACACCGAGCACACACAGCACGTCACCGCGCAGCCCGTTCGACGATCCCGCCTCGTTCACCTTGCGCTTGCCCGCCATCACGCCCGCCCTCCCATCGATCGCGTCCGGCCACCAGCCGGGCGCCGGCCACCGGCCGCGGAGGGATCCGGCCCCCCGAACCCGATGATCTCCTCCACCACCGACAACCAACTCAAGTACAAGGGGAGAGAAGAGGGTTGTGACAATCCGGTACGGCCTCCGGAAACCCGTGGTGACCAGGGGGAAATGCAGGATGCACAGGCGTCGGGCACGGAAGTGGCTTCGGCAGTGCGAACGGAAGCGCCGACAGCAGGAGACCACCAGGGCTTGCCCATCCGCTGCACCCACTACGCGGGCGACACGGGCCGGGCGGCGGCGCCGCGGTGGACAAGGCTCCATCGTGCGCGACGGGCACGGCGGCCGGAAGGGCGGCGGGGGGCGGTGCGGGCACGGGGTCCTCGTTCCTCCCAGCCGGGCCGGGATGGGGCGGCCGCTCGTACGTCCGCGCGCAACTGACGCGTGCGGGACGGGCGCCACCCTGCGCGATCACCCCTTGACCGCGGTCTGCTCATCCCGGCCCGCGGTCTTAAAGAAGGAAGCGCACGTCAACTGAGCTCTCCAGGCGGCACGTTCGGTTCTCCTTGAGCAAGACGAGCCGCAGCACATCCCGTTGCGTCATCCCGACAGTGACCCGACTGTGTTGGTACGGCTGCAGCCACAGCCTGAATGGTCGTCGCCTATCGAAAAGGACCTCATGTCAGCCGTTGTTGTTGTCGGTGTGGGAATCGTCGGCTCCTCGGTGGCCTACCACCTGGCGTGTCAGGGCATCCCGGTCACCTTGCTCGAACAAGGACCTGCACCGGCCACCGGGGACTCTGCTGCACATTTCGCTGGGGCGTGCGGGGTGACCCTGTCGGGGCCGGCAGCTGCGAGGTGACGTGGGGCGTCAGGTCTCCCGGTGCTCGCTCAGAACAGTGCTGGGCCCTCGCCGCTGGTGTCCACGATAACTGGCCGGAACTGGGCAGGGAGGCCGTCCAGGCGGTCAGGACCGGCCGCGGCGGCCACGGCAGGGGCCGTCTCGGCCAGCCAGGTGCGAAACCGCTCGGCGGCTTCGCGGTAGGGGACTCGCGCCAGGACACGGTGCTCGCCGGAGGGGCAGAAGTCGACGGCGACCGTGAGCAGGCAGGAACGGGGCGCCTGGTGACTGCCCGTCCAGGACACGCGCAGGACACCGCAGGGTGTGCGCCCGCGGGGAGCGGGGTGGGTCGGGCGCAGTGATCGGCAGGCTGTGTGGGCGGTCCATGCGGCGAGGTGGGGCAGGGGCAGGGTGGTGCGTGCGCGGCAGCCGGGGCAGCGGTGCCAGTGGCGGAGCCAGTCGTCGGTGTCGGTGTGGAAGAGGCGTGTGTAGCGGTTCGCCACGCGGATGTCGTTGCTGTACAGGTGGTCGGGGCGTTCCAGTGTGTTGCAGGACTGGCAGAGGGGGGCACGGACGTAGCCGTGTTCGTGGCAGTGGTCGAGGACGGCGGCGGGCGCAGTGCGGCAGACAGCGCACGCCCACCCAGCCACCCTGCGGGAGGTACCGGGCTTCCTGCTGAGCACCGAGTACAGCTGGCCTTCCAGCTCTTTGTTGTACGGGCGCAGTGAGGCGGTGGGGCCCTCGGGGCTCGTCGTCTGCCGACCGCCGGCCTCTCGGGCCTGCCGGGGGTAGGAGGGCGGCTCCGTGACGGCTGCGCCTGCCTGGCGGGTCCGCGCGGCTTGCACCCACTGCGTTTCGGCGTGCTCGGCCGCATCCAGCAGCCTGACCACAGCGCGCGGCAGCCACCACGTCCGCCGCGTCCCGTCGCGGGTCTGCTCCACGAGTATCTGTCGCCAGTCGATCCCCGCCAGATGGTACGGCCGGCCGACTTCACGTCGTGCTGCCCGCGCGGGCCCGCCCAGCTCCTGCAGTTCCCCCGTGATGCGCCGGCGCCAACGCAGCGGCGTTTCCTCGGTGCACTCCTGCCTCGGCGCCCCACGAAACGGACCGATGCGGACCAGGTCCTGCCGATCCATCCCCACCGCGTTCAGTTCCGCGGCCGCCCGGCGCACCTCAACCTCCGGAACACTCCACTGACCGCCGCTCGCCCTCACCGTCGCCACCACACGGCCGCCGAGCAGGACGTACCCCACCCGGGCATGGGCAGGAGAGCAGGTGAATGCCCCAGAAGCCGTCGGCACAGCACTGTCGGCCGTCAAATCGACCCACAGAGCGTCCGCGGCACCCAGGGTGATCAGGCCGTCCGTGCGACCGGGCATGACACGCTCTGACATACCGACAGGCTACCGGCCTGCAACGCGGCAACGGGTCCCAAGCGCCTCGGTCAGCCGGGCCGCCGCCCGCAACTCCATATTCCTGAGCATCTGGTTCGTCAGCACCTCCCATGCCCGCAGCCTCACCACCAGAACGTCAAGAACCGGGCAAGTCACCCTCGCGCATCAGCGGTCCCCGAGCCCAGACGAATTGAGCAACAGAGTCACCGGGGTCACCAAAGACTCCTTCGTCTGGATCCGCGGCGCGGGAGGCCACTGGCCCGGCGGAGCCCAAGACCTCCGCGAGTACGCCATGGCCGACTACCGACGCCTGGAGAACGAACTGCCATCTCACCCTCCGCCGGACCGGCTCGCTGACCTGGGCCGACACACCAGCGCAGGACACACGGCCGGGCCCAAGCCAATTCCGCATCGGACGAAGTGACATCGCAGCCCTGGAGCCCAACCTCCGGCACCCACCCGACCAGGCCATCCACACCCCGAGCGACGCAGGCGTCGACCCAACGGCCATGACCCACGCACTCGCGGCAGCCGCCGGCGCCCACGGAGCAACCGTGCTCCACAACACCGCGGTCACCTCCTTGCAGGTGACCAACGGACACGTTGACGGAGTGCTGACTTCGACGGGGCTCCACGCCGCCACCACCGTCGTTCTCACTGCAGGCGTACCCAAACTCTGCGAGCCGCTATCGGCCGACCTGGCCATTGCCGCCTCCCCGGCCACCCTCGCGCGGGTCACAGCACCGCCCGGCCTGGTCAAGACCATCGTGGCCGGCCCTGGCTTCGAGGTCCGAGAGGTACGGGACGGCGACCTCTTGCTGGTCGTGCCGCACGTTGAAGGCACAGCAGCAGCGCGTGAGCAGGCCGCTCAAGACGCGCTCCAGCACCTGCAGGCGACCTTCCAGGAAGGCGACCAGTGCCGCCTGCTGGGCTACCGCACCGGCCAACGCCCCATGCCCGCGCACGGGCCCGTCATTGGATACGCGACACACGACCGATCCGTCTACGTCGCAGTCATGCACTCCGCCATCACCCTGGCGCCCACCGTCGGACGGCTCGTCGCAGACAAACTCGTGACCGGCAGGCCAGCCCCCGAGCTACAGCGTTGCCGCCCGCGCGCTCACTGACATCACTTCTCGACGACAACGGCATCCGCAGACACTGCCACGGCTGCATCCCTCCAGGTCAAGGGATCAAAACCAATCGCTAAGGGGACCATGCGATGGCGGCTATCGGACGCGCGTCACGGTCACCACGGCATGACGGGTTGTGCCGGCGAGCACCTCAACCACGAGACCGTGTGACGTCGTCACGTACGACTCGCCGCCAGAGGTGCGGGCCCTGCGGCCCGGACCAGCCTTCGCAACGTGGCGAGCCACTTCCGCCGCGATGGGAGCCGCCAACGCCTGCGACAAGACCCTGCTCCCATCCGGCAGCCGCACCGCCACTCGGTGGGGCCGAGCCGCTGGCCCCACATACCCGACCACGTCCGCGTCGACCGTGTCCGAGTGCCGTACCTTCTGCCAGATGTGTCCGGCCCGGTACGGGGAAGAGGCCCGCTTGCACACGACGCCCTCGATCCCCTGGTCCCGGAGCGTGTCGTACCAAAGTTGCGCGACATCGGGATCGTCGGTAGCCGGAACGGCTTGGATCGGGAGCGGTACATCGTGAAGCAGATCAAGAAGCAGGGCGCGGCGTTCGGTGTAGGGATGCCCGCGGACGTCCTGGCCGTCATGGGCGAGGACATCGAACACGGAAGCGCGCGAGTTCGCGAAATCCAGGAGGGGGCAGCCGCTGAACCCGCGCGCCGTCGCCGAGTTGGAGACAGAACCAGGGCGGGTTCGTCTGTGCTTGCAGGGACGCGGCGGTTGTCAGAGCCGTGGGGATGGATGGCGTACGCCGTCGGTGGCTGTCCACGGCGCGATGAGCGCGGCGGCCACGGAGACGGCGATCAGGAGGAAGAACAGCGGTCCGTAGCCGCTCAGGGGCACGGCGAGGGCAGCGCCAGCGAACGGTGCGAGTGCTGCTGCTGTTTGGGCGGGTGCGGCCAGGAGTCCGGAGAGTCGGCCGTAGTGGGTGGTGCCCCAGCGGTCAGTGATGGCGGTGGCTTGGAGGAGGGTGAGGTTGCCGCGGACCATGCCGGCTACGACCGAAACGGCGATGAGGAGGCCGTACGGGCCAGGGGCGGCGGCGAACCCGGCCGTGATCAGTCCGCCGAGTCCGATCAGGATCGTGGTGCGGGCCGTTGCGGTGGTGCGGCGGGCGAGGGCTGCGTACAGGGTGCGGCCGAGGGTCTGGCCTACACCGCCGATGCCGAGGGCCCACGCGGCCTGGCTGGTGGTGTACCCGCGCTCCAGGAGGAGCGGGACGAGGGCCACAACGACGGCGTACATCGCGAAGCCCGACAGAGTGAAGGCGGCGGCGAGCAGCAGGAACGGTCGGCTGCGCCCGACCCCGGCAGCGCCTGCGGCCGTGTGTGCGGGGCTGGTTGGGGCGTCGGGCCAGGGTGCGCGCAGGGCCAGGGCGTGGACGGGGATGGTGACGGCGGCGAGGATGGCGGCGAGCACGAGGTAGGTGTGGCGCCAGGACAGATGCTCGGCGAGGGCTGCGGTCAGGGGTGCGAAGACCGTGGACGCGAGACCGCCGGCAAGGGTGACCACGGTCAGGGCCCGCACGTGGTTGGGGGCCCACCAGCGGGTGAGGGCGGCGAACGCGGGCTGGTAGAAGGTGGACGCCATCGCGAATCCGGCGAGCGCCCAACCGGCGATGAAAACCGGGAGGTTGGGGGCTGTGGCCACGATCAGCAGGCTGATGGCGCCGAGCACGGACCCGGCGGTCATGACGGTGCGCGGGCCGCGCCGGTCGAGGATGCGCCCGACGCGGATCCCGGCGAGGGCGGAGACGACGAGACCCAGCGAGAACGCCGCGGTGGTCGCGCCGGTCGGCCACCCCGTCGCGGCGGTGATCTGGGGGTTGAGGACGGGGAACGCGTAGTAGACGATGCCCCAGCTCACGATCTGCGTGGCGCAGAGGGCGGGCAGGGCGGCACGGGGCCGCGACCGGTCCCCTGTTCCGGTCGCGGCCCCGCGCGAGGTGGTGCCCAGGTCGGTCACGAGCCGCAGCAGCCGCCCGCCGGGGCCTCCTCGGCAGCCACCCCTACCGCGACCGGGGCGCCGAGCTGTACGAGCTGCGGCGCGGGCGCGCAGCACCCGCCACCATGGGCCTCCTGGGCGTCGGGAGCGTCGAACAGACCGGCGCCGCCGCACACTCCCGTTTCGGGGAGGGTGAGTTCAATGCGGTCGGCGGACTCGAGGTCGCCGGCGATGGCGGCGGCGACGGAGCGGACCTGCTCGTAGCCGGTCATGGCCAGGAAGGTCGGGGCGCGGCCGTAGGACTTCATGCCGACCAGGTACACGCCCTGCTCCGGGTGGGAGAGCTCGCGGTGGCCGTGCGGGTAGACGGTGCCGCAGGAATGCTGGTTGGGGTCGATCAGCGGCGCCAGCTCGACGGGAGCCTGGAGGCGCTCGTCGAGACCGAGGCGGAGCTCGTCGAGGAAGGACAGGTCGGGGCGGAAGCCCGTCAACACGATCACCTGGTCGACCGCGTCCAGGCGGCGCCCGTCCTCGCCGACCAGGACCAGGCGGCCGTCCGCATCGCGCTCGATCGCGTCGGTGCGGAAGCCTGTGACCGCGTCGGCGTGACCGTCGTCGACGGCGGCCTTCGCGGCGAGACCGAGGGCGCCGCGTGCGGGGAGCTGGTCGGCTTCGCCGCCGCCGAAGGTGGAGCCCGAGATGCCCCGGCGCAGGATCCACACGCCCTTCGTGCCCGCGCCGTCGTCGGACTTGGCGAGGTCGGCGAGGTAGGCGAGAGCGGTGAACGCTGAGGCGCCGGAGCCGATGACCGCGGTGCGCTTGCCGACGTACCGGGCCCGTACGGCCGGGTTCTTCAGGTCCGGGACGCGGTAGGTGATCCGGTCCGCGGCGGCCTTCTCGCCGAGGGCGGCAAGGCCGCTGCCGCCGGCCGGGCTGGGCGTGGCCCAGGTACCGGAGGCGTCAATGACGGCGCGGGTGAAGAGGCGTTCCTCGCGGCCGTTCGCGTGGGCGACGTGCACGACGAACGGCTGCTGCTCGCGGTCGGCGTCCACGATGCGGTCCCGGCCAGCCCGGGAGACGCCGGTCACGGTGGCGCCGGTGCGGACGCGGTCGCCGAGAGCGTGGGCGAGCGGCTGCAGGTAGAGATCGGCCCAGTCGCCGCCGGAGGGGTAGGTCGCCGGGTCGGGGCGCGTCCAGCCGGTGGGCGCCAGCAGCTTCTCGGCGGCCGGGTCGACGACCTCGCCCCAGGTGGAGAACAACCGGACGTGCGCCCACTCGCGCACTGCTGCGCCGGCAGTGTGGCCGGCTTCCAGGACCAGGGGCTCGATGCCCTGGTCGAGAAGGTGGGCGGCGGCGGCCAGGCCGGCGGGTCCGGCCCCGATCACGACGACGGGCAGCTCGGTGGTGGCGGGCGCGTTCACGACGACTCCTAGCGTGATTCGACATCTGTCGATGGCTTGCGCGGCCCAGCATGGGACCTGTATTGATGAGCGTCAACATAGACATTCATCGAAACCACGTGGGGGATCGCTGATGGAGCACATCGACGTCGCTGTCATCGGGGGCGGCCAGTCCGGCCTCGCCACCGCCCACGCGTTGCTGCGCCGGGGGCTGCGGCCGGTGGTGCTGGAGGCGTCCGGCCGCGCGGCCGGGTCGTGGCCGCGCTACTACGACAGCCTCACGCTGTTCTCACCCGCCCGGTACAGCTCGCTGCCGGGGATGCCGTTTCCCGGCGCCGACCGTGACCGCTATCCGCACCGCGACGAGGTCGTCGCCTACCTCACCGCCTACGCCGACCGCCTGGACGCCGAGATCCGCACCGGCTGCCGCGTCACCGCGGTCCGCCGTACCGGCGACGTCTTCGAAGTGGAGCTGGAGGGTGGCGGCCGGCTTTCCACGCGGCCGTCGTGGCGGCCTCCGGGACGTTCGGGCGCCCCCACCGCCCGGCGCTGCCGGGCTTGGAGGCATTCGCCGGACAGGTGCTGCACGCCGCCGACTGCCGCGGTCCGGCCCCGTTCACCGGCCACCGAGTGGTCATGGTCGGGGCCGGGAACTCCGCGGTGCAGATCGCCGCCGAGCTCGCCACGACCAACCGCGTCACGCTCGCCACCCGCCGGCCGGTGAAGTTCGCGGCGCAACGGCTCCTCGGCCGCGACCTGCACTTCTGGCTGGCCCGCACTGGCCTGGACACCGCGCCCTTCGGCCGGCTCCTGTCGCGCCCGCCGGCGCAGCCGGTCCTCGATGACGGCCGCTACCGGGCCGCCCTGGCCGCCAGCCGGCCCGAGCGGCGAGCGATGTTCACGGGCGCCGACGGAAGCAAGCTCGTCTGGCCGGACGGCGAGCGAGAGGAAGCCGACACGATCGTCCTCGCCACGGGATACCGCCCCGACCTGCCGTACCTCGCCGGCCTCGACGGCGCTCTCGACGCCGAGGGGGACCCCCGGCACCGCGAGGGGATTGCCACCGGCGTGCCGGGCCTGGCATTCGTCGGGCTGGAATGGCAGCGCAGTCTGTCGTCGAACTCTCTGCGTGGCGTGGGTCGGGACGCGGGCCGCGTTGCCCGGCGCCTGGCCGGGCAACTCGCGCTCCGGTGACGGACCTCCCCGCGCTGGTTCGACATGTGTCAACATAGACACATGTCGAATGCGAAGGTGCTGCCGCTGCTCGAGCCCGCCGATGGCCAGGGTGTGGCGCCGTGCTGCCCGCCGCTGACCGAGCGGCCGATGACCGCCGTGGAGGCCGAGACGGCCGCGCGGATGTTCAAGGCGCTGGGCGATCCGGTCCGGCTGCGGCTGTTCTCCGCGGTGGCCTCGCATGAGGGCGGGGAGGCGTGCGTGTGCGACATCTCCGATGTCGGCGTCTCCCAGCCCACGGTGTCCCACCACCTGAAGAAGCTGAAGGAGGCCGGGCTGCTCACCTCCGAGCGGCGCGGCACCTGGGTGTACTACCGGGTCGAGCCGTCGGTGCTCGCCGCCATGGGCAAGCTGCTGGCCATGCCCGCCGCGGCGTGACGATCGAACGGACAGAGCGGGACATGGCGAGCAGGGCGTTGAGCGTGGGTGGTCGCTGTGCCGGGGCGAGGGGCCTCACGGACTCAGTCGTGACGCGCGAGCTTGACCGATGAGATGAGCAGGATCACCGCCAGTGCGGGAACGAGCACGAGGTCGGAGAAGACGCCGACCAGTAGTCCGCCCAGCAGCGCGCCGGCGATCGAGCCTGCGGCCATCACGGCGGTGAAGCGGAGGTTGGCGCCCAGGACGGCGAAGCTGCCGTCGCGGCTGTAGCGGGCGAAGGCGACCAGCATGGTCGGAAGCGACACCAGCAGGGACAGGCTTCCCGCCGTCTTGATGTCCAGCCCGAAGAGCAGCACGATCGTCGGGATCAGCAGTTCGCCCCCGGCCACGCCCATGATCGCGGCGACCACGCCGATGCCGAAGCCGGCCACGACTCCGCAGGGCACCTGCGCCCACAGCGGCAGCGCGAGCGTCCCGAAAGTGGCGAGGTGGGTGGCCAGTAGCGCGCCGGCCATGAGCACCATCAGCGCTGCCAGCACCTTGTACAGGGTGGAGCTGCGCATCCGTACCGCCCAGCTGGCTCCGGCCCATGCGCCCAGCAGGCTCCCGGCCAGCAGGTTGACTGCGACGGGCCAGTGACCGGCCAGCTGGGAGGCGGAGACCGCGGCCAGCCGGGCGGGCAGCGCGGTGACGACCACGACCAGGCTCATGGCCTTGTTCAGGATGACCGCGGACAGTGCCGCGAACCCGAACAGGCTGATCAGCAGGGGGAGCCGGAACTCCGCACCGCCCAGGCCGATCATCCCGCCGAGAATGCCGATGCCCGCGCCCGCGCCGAACACCGCGGGCGCGGAGTACGCCCGGCTCACTGGACGTGGCGGGTCGGCGGCCAGGGGTGAGGTCATGGGGGGCAGTCTGCACCGATCATGCTGTGCCGCGACACTGGGGGAAGTCACGAAACACGCTGGGCCGCTCTGTCAGTTGTGCGTGCACAGCGCCGCGATTTCGCGGGCGGCGTCCCGTGTGGGGCGCCCCACCCCGATCAGCGTCGCGGACGCCGGGCCGGTCCAGTCGCCGTAGCCGAGCAGGTGCAGGCGCGGTTCGCCGACGGCCCGGGTGCCCTCGGTCGCGATGTGCCCGCGCGTGCTCCGGAGCTGGAGCGGGGCCAGGTGGGACAGGGCCGGGCGGAAGCCGGTGCACCAGATGACCGCATCCGCGCTTTCGTGGCTGCCGTCGGCCCATCGGACACCGTCAGTGGTGAGCTGGGAGAACATCGGCCTCGCGGTCAGGAGCCCGGCGTCGCGGGCGGCACGGACGGGCGGCACGGCGACGATGTCGCCGAGCGAGGCCACCCCGCCGGTGTCGTCGCGGCCTTCTTGAAGGGCGCGGCGGCGTGCGGTGGCGACGTCGAACAGGGCGCGGCCGTCGATGTCGTCGGCGAGGAACCGCGGCGGGCGCTGGGTCACCCAGGTGACGTCGACGCGGCTGTCCAGGGCGAGGTCGGCGGCGATCTGCGCGCCGGAGTTCCCGCCGCCGACCACGATCACGCGTTGGCCGGCGAAGTCGGCCGGACAGCGGTAGTTCACCGTGTGCAGCTGCTGACCGGTGACGACGTCGCGGCCGGGGAGAGAGGGGAGGAAGGGCCGCGTCCAGGTGCCGGTGGCACTGATGACCGCGCGGGCCCGCCAGGTGCCGGTGTCGGCCTCGACCAGGAGCCGATCGCCGTCGCGGCGTACGGCCTCCACACGGGTGCCGTGCTGGACGGGCAGGCCGTAGCGCTTCTCGTAGTCGGCGAGGTAGTCCACGACGTGCCCGGCGTCCGGGTATGTCTGGCCGGGCTGGGCGGGCATGAGCCGGCCTGGCAGGGAGGAGTGCTCGGCCGGGGAGAACAGGTGTAGCGAGTTCCACATGTGCTGCCAGGACCCGCCCGGCGCCGGGCTGGCGTCCAGGATGACGTGGTCGAGGCTCTGGCGGCGCAGGTGGTAGCCGGCGGCGAGCCCTGCTTGGCCGCCGCCGACCACCACCACGTCCGTGTGCTGTGTCACGGGGCGGTCGTCACCGCGTCGGCGGCGAACTTCCGTCGCCAGGCGAGGGCGACGTAGACCAGGCCGATGAGGACCGGGACTTCGATGAGTGGTCCGACGACGCCGGACAGGGCCTGGCCGGAGGTGACGCCGAAGGTGGCGATGGCGACCGCGATGGCCAGCTCGAAGTTGTTGCCCGCCGCAGTGAAAGCGAGGGTCGCGGTGCGGTCGTAGGCGAGGCCGAGGCCCTTGCCGAGGAGGAAGGTCCCGAAGAACATGATCGCGAAGTAGACCAGTAGGGGCAGCGCGATCCGGGCGACGTCCAGCGGCTGCGAGGTGATGGTCTTTCCCTGCAGGGCGAAGAGGATGACGATCGTGAACAGCAGTCCGTACAGCGCCCAGGGGCCGATCTTCGGCAGGAACTTCTGCTCGTAGTCGTCGCGGCCCAGCTTCTGCTCGCCGATGCGGCGGGTGAGGAAGCCGGCCAGCAGCGGGATGCCGAGGAAGATGATGACGTTCAGTGCGATGTGCCAGACGGACACGTCCAGGCCCTGGCCGTCGCCGAGGTTCATCCAGCGCGGCAGCAGGTCGAGGTAGAACCAGCCCAGCAGGCCGAACGCGAGGACCTGGAACACCGAGTTCAGCGCGACGAGGACGGCCGCGGCCTCGCGGTCGCCGCAGGCGAGGTCGTTCCAGATGATGACCATGGCGATGCAACGGGCAAGTCCCACGATGATCAGGCCGGTGCGGTATTCGGGCAGGTCCGGCAGGAAGATCCACGCCAGGGCGAACATCACCGCCGGTCCGACGATCCAGTTGATGACCAGCGAGGAGACCATCAGCTTCTTGTCGCCGATGACGCGGTCGAGCTTGTCGTAGCGGACTTTGGCGAGGACCGGGTACATCATGATCAGCAGGCCGAGCGCGATCGGCAGGGAGATCCCGCCGATCTCGATCTTCGCGAGCGCGTCGTTCATGCCCGGGATGAGACGGCCCAGGCCCAGGCCCACGGCCATGGCGAGGAGGATCCACACCGCGAGGTAGCGGTCGAGGGTGGAGAGCTTCTTGACGATCGAGTCGTCCCCGCCGCCGGCCGGAGCGGGGGCGGTGGTGGGCTCGGTGGAGGTCACGGGCAGGCCCTCTTGTTCTCGGCAGCGGTACGGGCGGAGGCAGCGAGCGCTGCGAACTGCTCGGACAGCCCGGTCAGGACCTCGGGCTTTAGCTTGTAGTAGGTGAACCGGCCGCACGGCTCGGTCTCCACGATCCCGGCCTCGCGCAGCACCTTCATGTGGTTGGACAGGTTGGTCTGCTTGGCTCCGGTCTCCTCGACCAGGTGGGTCGTGCAGAGCGTCTCGCGCGCCAGCAGGGTCACGATCTGGAGGCGGAGCGGATCGCCCAGCACCCGGATCACATCAGGATCGACTGAAGTCAGCATGCACTGATACTCTCACATCATCACCCGCTGATACCAGCGGGGGCTGAAGTCATTGGCGGGCTGGGTTCCGCCATGCGACGAGAGAGAACGATCACCATGGCCGACAAGCCGTCCGTCCTGTTCGTCTGCGTTCACAACGCCGGCCGCTCCCAGATGGCCGCCGCGTGGCTGACCCACCTGGCCGGCGACCGCGTCGAGGTCCGTTCCGCCGGCTCGAACCCCGGCGATCAGGTCAACCCGGCCGCCGTCGAGGCCATGGCCGAGGTAGGCATCGACATCTCCAAGGAGACGCCGAAGATCCTCACCATCGACGCGGTCCGCGAGTCGGACGTCTGCATCACCATGGGCTGCGGCGACACCTGCCCCGTCTTCCCCGGCAAGCGCTACCTGGACTGGAAGCTGGAGGACCCGGCCGGCCAGGGCGTCGAGGCCGTACGACCGATCCGCGACGAGATCAAGATCCTGGTCGAGGGCCTGATCGCCGAGATTGCCCCGGAGAAGCCTGGGGCAACGGCGTGAGCGAGATACGCGACGTCGTCATCATCGGCTCCGGCCCCACCGGATACACCGCCGCCCTCTACACCGCCCGCGCCCAACTGAGGCCCCTGCTGTTCGGCAGCTCCATCTTCGTCGGCGGATCGCTGACCACCACCACCGAGGTGGAGAACTTCCCCGGCTTCCCCGACGGCGTCGACGGTCCCGTCCTCATGGAAAGCATGCGGGCCCAAGCCGAGAAGTTCGGCGCCGAGATGATCGACGACGACATCGTCTCCGTCGACCTCACCGGCGACATCAAGCTGCTCACCGACTCCGCGGGCACCGTGCACCGCGCGAAGACGGTGATCATCGCGACCGGCTCCGGCTACCGCAAGCTTGGCCTGCCCAAGGAGGACGAGCTCTCCGGCCGGGGCGTGTCCTGGTGCGCGACCTGCGACGGGTTCTTCTTCCGTGACCGCGACATCGTCGTGGTCGGCGGCGGCGACACCGCCATGGAGGAAGCCACCTTCCTCACCCGCTTCGCCAACTCAGTCACCGTCGTCCACCGACGCTCCACCCTGCGCGCCTCCAAGGTCATGCAGGACCGGGCGTTCGCCAACGACAAGATCTCCTTCGCCTTCGACAGCGAGATCGCCGAGATCAAGGAGACCAACGGCATGCTCGGCGGCGTCGTCCTGCGCGACGTTTTCACCGGCGCCACCCGCGACCTCGACGTCACCGGGCTGTTCATCGCCCTCGGCCACGACCCGCGCACCGAACTCTTCAAGGGTCAGGTCGACCTCGACGACGAGGGCTACGTCAGCGTGGCCTCCCCGTCGACGCGTACCAGCCTGCCCGGGGTCTTCGCCGCCGGCGACGTCGTCGACCACACCTACCGGCAAGCCATCACCGCCGCTGGGACGGGCGCAGCGGCGGCTCTGGACGCCGAGCGCTACCTCGCCGCCCGCGGCTCGACAGAGACCGAGCCGGCGACCACCGCCGTCCCGGCCTGAGCGGCACTCGCAGGCGGGGGCGTCCGGAAGCTCCGGCGGCCCCGCCGCTGTCGTCCTCGCACCAGCCGTCATCGGGAAAACAAGCTGATCACAGGCGGTGACCACGGCTCGCCAACTAGCCTGCTGCACCATTGCCAACTACGCCGCGACACATCCGTCGGGGCCAGCGACAACCTGCGGCGCTGATTGCCAACAAGGCTGCCTGGTCACATGGACAACTCCGTGGCCCAAAAGTCCCTACGCCGTCCACCTGTGCGGCGCGGTCGGTACAACGGAAGGTGCA
The DNA here is from genome assembly GCF_026340095.1 of Streptomyces sp. NBC_01446. GTDB lineage: Bacteria > Actinomycetota > Actinomycetes > Streptomycetales > Streptomycetaceae > Streptomyces > Streptomyces aureus. The sequence continues at coordinate 46,269 of NZ_JAPEPO010000003.1, forward strand.
GGGCCGATCTACGGGAAGAGTGACGATGCCGGAGGCCTGCTCCTTCACCTCAAGAGTGCCGGTGTTGTAGATGCCCGCGGCGGTCCCGCCCAGCAGGATGCTGCCCGTTGGTTCAGGGTGGTCGACCAGGTGGCTGGTGACGGTGTTGTTCTCGACGGACGACGTGCCGCGCATGACAAGCGTGCCCATATTGCGGATGACCGCAGCGCCCTCTCCCGTCTCGTCGATCCTGTTGCCGGCGATCCGGGCGTTGGATCGCATTTCCAACTGCCCCTGCTCCTGCACTTCTACGGTGTGCCAGCTGTCGTCGCCGCTGGGGATGACAGCTCCGGTGAATCGGGAACAGCCCCAGCAGTTCCCGGTCTGCCTGCGTCTGCATCGTTGCCATCCGCGCTCCTTGTGCCACTGATCCGTCCCACTCTCCTGCTGTGCTCCCGCTACGGTCACTCCGGATCATCGTTGACATCGTCAATACGGGTCTCCCAGACTTGACGCCCACAACAGTCCTTCGAGTCGGGGGTGCACCATGCGGGAGTCCGGCGCTCGGGGGCACCTGCCCGTCCGTCAGCTCGTGGACAACATCGGCCCGGCGCTGCTGCGCCTGGTCCAGGAGGGGACCGGCAGCGGCGGGCCGCTCACCGACATCGCCATCCATGCCCCGGGTGCGCCGACACAGCTCGGACCCGGGTGTGTGGTGCTGGGGGTCGGCGTGACCACGGAGGCCGAGCTGCGCGAGCTGACCGCGGCCATGCGGCAGGCCGGCGCGGAGGTGCTGGCGGTGAAGGCTCCGGTGCCGCCGTCGGCCCACGACAAGCTGGCGATCATCGAGGTCAACCGAGACGCGTCCTGGATGCACGTGGCGACGACCGTCCGTGAGCAGCTGCTCGAGTACGCGAGGACGCGCGTGCGCTCGGCCGGTAGCGGCGCAGAGCTGTTCGCCCTGGCGAACGCGGTCTACGAGAGCGTCGGCGCCCCGGTCACCATCGAGGACCGCTTCTCCGCGCTGGTGGCCTGGTCGGAGGGGCAGGACCGGACCGACTCCGAGCGGATCGAGACCATCCTGGGGCGGGCCGTGCACCAGCGGACGCTCGCCGAACAGCGCGAGCGTCAGGAGTTCGAGCGGCTCCATGCCAGCACCGAGCCGGTGTACATGGAGGCGACCGGGGCGGATCAGCTGGCAAGGCTGGCGATCGCGGTCCGGGCCGGTTCGGACGTCGTCGGCTACATCTGGGCCGCCGTCACCGGGCCGCTCCACGAGGCGGCCACAGCCCGGCTGCGCGAATTCGCGCCCGTGGTCGCGCTGCAGCTGGTCGGCCTGCGCACGGAGACCAGCTACGCCCGCCGCCAGCGCGGCGAGCTGGCCGCCGCGGTACTCGGCGGGGCGGCCGACCCGGTGGAGGCGAGCCGGCTGCAGCTGGGCTCCGGCCCGGTCTGCGTCCTGGCCGCGGCCCCGCGGCTGGCCGGGAGCACGGGCTCCGACGCGCTGGACACCGTCGGGCTGCGCCGGTTCGCGGACACGCTGGAGTACTTTCTGGCGGCCGTGCACCCTCGTTCAGCCCTGGTGGCGGGCACCGGAGCGGTGTACGTACTGGCTGCCTGGCCTCCGGAACACGCCACGGCTCTGGAGTCGGCCGTCGCCCTGGCCCGCGACTTCCTCGCGCGGACCCCACTGGCCGGTGACTATGTGGTCGCCGTCGGCGGACCGGCCGAATCGACGGGCCGGATCGCCGATGTGCGGGCGCAGGCGGACGCCGCGCTGCGGGCGCTGCGGCACCCGGCCGTCCGCGGACCGGCCGTGCGCACCGTGGAGGACATGGCGCTGGCGGTGCTGCTGCTGCACCTCGCTGACGCGACCGAGGCGCTCGGCCTGCCGGACGCCGGCGGCGCGCTGCACCGGCTGCGCCAGGAAGAGGGCCAGGACGGTCCGCTGGCGGCGACCCTGGCCGCCTATCTCGCCGCCGCGGGAGCCACCGACACCGCGGCGGAGGCCCTGCACATCCACCCCAACACCTTGCGCTACCGGCTGCGCCGTATCCGCGAGGTCTCCGGGCTGGACTTCGCCGATTCCGACGCCATGCTGCTCGCGCACCTCCAGCTCCGGGTGCGCGAGCTGCGGACGGGCGCTTCCCAAGGCTCCGGCTGATCCCGGAACGAGCGCGTGTAGCGGCACCCGTCCAGGTCCACCCAGAGCACCGCGCCGTCCAGGGCAGGGCCGGACGTCAGGCGCTCCGGCAGCCGGGGGTCGGCTCCGATGCGGAACGTCCCGTCGTCGAGCGGGACGAGTTCCGGTTCGTCGCGGGGCGCTTCCACGCCGGTCGCGGCGATCATGTGCAGTCGTCCCGCCCGCTGCACGATGCTGAAGCTGGGATACCAGGGGGTGTAGCTCCGGTAGTGACCTGCGAGTGCATGCGGAGGAGCGGCCGGCGCGGAGAGGCTGGGGCCCAGTGACTCGGGTCCGTAGAGCCAGCGTCCGTCCAGGAAGTGGTGGTAGGCGGACCATCCTGGGTGATCGCACACCAGCCGCCCGTCCCCCGCGTCGTACAGCCTGCCGGTCACCTCGCCCGAGGTGAGCGAGAGACGGTCGTCGCCCGTGGCCTCGACGCGGATCTGACGCGGCGTCGTTCCGTGGATCCCGACGTAGCGCTGGGCGTCGGGGATCCGCTCCGGGTCGAACAGCGCCGGGTCCGCCGGGGCTCCCTGGACGACGGCGAGCACATGGCGGGCGAAGCGGTCGATGATCTGGCACTCGCCGGGTGCGTTGGTCAGCACGGCGACACCGTGCCCGCCGTCGGTGTCGACGGCGAGGTACGAGCGGTATCCGACCATCCCGCCGGCGTGCGTCAGCCAGGTGTGGCCGTCGATCATTTCCACGTCCACGCCGAGCGCGTAGCCGGAACTGACCGCGCCGGCAGGCACCGTGACGATCTGTCGGAACCGCTCGGGACTTATGATCCTGGTGCCGTCCAGGGTGCCCCGGCCCAGCAGCATGCGGGCGAACTGGCCCAGGTCGGAAGCGGTTGCCAGCACGTTCCCATCGGCCGCCGAATACTCGAAGAAGCCGGCCGGCGCGAGCGGGGCCGACGGCAGCGGTGGGCGGTCGTCGCGCAGGAACCGGTACCCGGTGGCGAGTTCGGCGATGTCCTCGTGAGTGATCCGTGCCGCCGAGTCGCGCATGCCCAGGGGCCGCAGCAGCCGTCCGGCCATGGCGTCCGCCAGCGATTCCCCCGTCACCTGCTCGACGATCAACCCCAGCAGGTTGTAGCCCTCGTTGGAGTAGTGGAACAGCTCACCTGGTTCGGCCCAGGTCCTCGCATCGCGTAGCGCGTAGCCGCGTGCGGCGGCATCGGGCAGCGCGTCGGCCCCGGCCACCAGGCCGGAGGTGTGCTGCAGGAGGTGCCGGACGGTGATCGCGCGGGAGCCGCCGTTCGGGGCGAACCAGGGCAGGTGGTCGGCGACCGCCGCGTCGAGGTCCACCTTCCCCTCGTCCGCCAGTATGCCGAGCAGGAAGGCGGTGAAGGTCTTGCTGATGGAACCGATCTCGAACCGCGTGCGACGGGAGACCGGCGCCCCGGACTCCGCGTTCGCGAATCCTGCGGTGACGAACGCGGAATCGCCGGTCCCATCGACGACGCTGATCGCGATTCCCGGCACCGGCCACCAGGTCCGCAACTGCTCCGCAAGCCCAGAGAGCACCCGTTGCACATCCATCAGACGCCCGCCTTCCGCGAACCGAATCCCGCGAACCGGTCCGGACCCAGCTCGACCTGGGAGGAGTCGATATCCGCGTCCGGCCGGTCGCCTTTGACGAACCGTCGGCACAGCGGGTACAGCAGCACGGCCAGCAGCGCCAACGCGAGACTCGTGCCGAACGTCGCGGCCTCGTCGACCGCCGTACTCCACGCCAGGTACACGATCATCGCTGTGGGCAGCACGACGACCAGGACCGCGCCGGGCCAGCCGCCGGGGACCCGAACCGGCCGGAGCATCTGCGGATATCTCCAGCGGAGGACCAGGAAGGCCACGAATTCCAGCAGGATCGAGGCCAGGGTGAGCAGCACCGTGGCCCGCAGGATCGAGCTGAAGTCGACGGCGGAGAGCACGACGACGATGGTGGTGCTCGCCAGCAGCGCACCCACCGGCGTGTTGAACCGTCTGCTGTCCCGGGCCATCCAGCGCGGCAGGTACGCGTCCGCGGCGAGCGCCCGCGGGACCCGGGTGCTCGTCAGCAGGATCGCCATGAACAGCCCCACCAGGGAGAGCGCCGATCCCAGGGAGATCAGCACCTTCAGCCAGATTCCGCCCAGGGCCTCGCCGACCACGATGAAGTCGCCCTGGGCCCAGTCGGCGGGCGAGCCCTGGTGCAGCCCGCTGCCGATGGCGGCGATGGTGGGCAACAGGTAGGCGGTGATGATCAGCGGAACCGAGATGACCAGGGCCCGGGTGTAGGTCCGGTGCGCGTCGGCGACCTCGCCCAGCACGGTGCTCGGGCCGTCGAAGCCGAGGTACAGCCACACGATCACGCTGAGCGCGCCGGCCACCGACGAGTGGGCGCTCTGCCCCGGCACCATGAAGGGCGAGAGCACGTTGATCCCGTTGCCGACCGCATGCCAGATGCCCAGGACCGTCAGCATCGCGAACGGTGCGAGGATCAACAGCATCATCCCGACCGAGTACTCGCTCACCGCCTTGGAGCCGCGGTAGTTCAGGTACGCCATCGGGACGATGAGGGCCACGGTGACGATCCAGTGCAGGTCCACGACGAAACCGCCGTGGAACAGGTCCACGATCACCAGCCCCTTCCCGCGGGCGATGTCCGGGACCCAGGTGGCCAGGTAGTCGACCAGCAGGATCGGGTAGAGGGCGAGGTTCAGCACCGACCCGATCGAATTCCAGGCCCCGAACACGAATGCCGCACCTCTGCCGAGCGCGATCTTCGTCCAGTAGTAGTAGCCGCCGTCGACCGGTATCGCGGCGCTCAACTCCGCTGCCACCAGCGCGTTCGGTACGCCGAAGACCACCGGCACCAGGACGATCATCAGCAGGGTCATGCCCGGACCGGCGCTGGAGAGTGAGGCTTCGAGCCCGAAGGGGCCTCCGGACACTGTGAAGAAGAAGATTCCGACCAGGGGCAGCACGCCGAGCGTGCGTCTGCCCGCCCCGGGCGCCGGCCGTGTGTTTTCCGGCGGGATCAGTTCGGTCATCCTGGGCTCCACTCTCCGTCAGCTCCTGGTCGGCACAACGTACGGGGGCGTCACCGGGGCTGTCCTGTCGTGCGCGTCAAAGCCGTGGCCCGTCGGTTGTTGCTGCCACCAACATCGGACTGACCCACCCGGAACACGACGAAGCTCCGGGCGACGAGGTCACGGACGCCGGAACCGGGGTGCACAGGGTGGCCGGCCCCAGGTTTCGCCACTGCGCGGTACAAGAAGCGCAACAGCCGTGAAGTGCGCGGCCCCTGACCTCGCCGGCAACGTCGGCGAGTACTTCTCTCCGGATCGGCGACTGCAGTGACGCTCCAGGTCGAAGCGGCGCCGCTGGACTTGATTCAGACAACACCCGTCCTTCACCGCGGCCAGGCCGGGGCTTCAGCCGGACAGCACCGCAGACCTTGGAGCACCCGAGGGTTAGCTCTGCACCCCCCGAATCCCACGCAGTTCGTAGGAGTCCATCACGCTGTGCGCCCGGACTGGCCCGACAGGCGACCAGTGCTCCGCGCGCGGACTCGGCGCGGCCTGCGGCAGCACCAGCCTTCCGGTGTGGCCCGACGCCGCGTAAGGCCCAGGTGAGTACTCACCGTGGACACCTGGGGCCCGTAGCACTCCCCTGCCCTAGTAGCGTGTCGTTGCTTAGTTCTGGGTTGTTTGGTTGGGATGGTGGGGTCCGGCAGATGTTGCTTCCCTTCTGCCGGACGGGAGTTGGGGTGATGGGTTCGCAGAAGAAGAGGCCGGTGGTGCTGACCGCGGCTGATCGTGAAGAGCTGGTTCGGGTAACCACGACGGGTATCCATCCAGCCTCGGTGATCAGGAGGGCGCGGGTGCTGCTCGCGCTCGACACCTCTGCAGGCGCGATCGGCTCGCAGGACGCGGTCGCGGCCCGGGCCGGAGTCTCGGGCGAGACACTGCGGCTGGTGGCCAAGCGGTTCGCCGAGACCGGTGGCGATGTTCACGCCACGATCGCCCGGAAGAAGCGCGAGCTGCCGCCGGTGCCCTCGCCGGTGACCGGTGAGGTCGAAGCCCGGCTGATCGCGATGGCGTGCTCACAGCCACCCCAGGGCTATACCCGGTGGTCCCTGCGGCTGCTGGAGAAGCATGTCGCCCTGGCCGAGGACATCCCGAACCTGGATCACTCCACCATCGGGCGGGTCTTAAAAAAACGGAACTGCGTCCTCATCTGAAGAAGTGCTGGACCATCCCACCGAAGGCGAACGCGCAGTTCGCGGCCCGGATGGAAGACGTACTGGCCATCTACGCCCGGCCCTATGACCCAGCACGTCCGGTCGTGTGCATGGACGAGAAGCCCTACCAGCTCCTCGACCATGCCCGCGCCCCGCTCCCGGCCCGCCCCGGCCACGACGCCCGCCAGGACAGTGAGTACATCCGCTGCGGCACCTGCTCGATCTTCTGCTGGGTCGAGCCCCTGGCCGGGTGGCGCCGCGTCCAGGCACTGTCCCGGCGCACCCGGACCGACTGGGCCGGCCAGGTCGAGCAGCTCCTGACCGTCAACTACCCCGACGCCGACACGGTGGTACTGGTGATGGACAACCTCAACACCCACACCATCGCCTCGCTCTACGAGGCATTCACCCCCGACAAAGCCTTCGCCCTGGCCCAGCGCCTCGAGATCCACCACACGCCCAAGCACGGGTCATGGCTCAACATCGCCGAGATCGAACTCTCCGCGCTGACCCGGCAATGCCTCGACCGCCGGATCAACGACCTCGACATCCTCAACACCGAACTCTCGGCCTGGCAGAACGCCACCAACACCGACCAACGTCAGGTGGACTGGCAGTTCACCACCCACGACGCACGCATCAAACTACGTCACCTTTATCCCAAAAATTAGCCACGACGGTCTACTAGCTGGGCAACTCACTTTGAGGTGGGCTTGCTCAGCCCAACACCCGCGCACCATCGTGGAGTTCAGGAGCACCGGCCGAGCAGACAGGACGCCCGTGATGCGGCTGATCAACCACCCGCTCGCCGCCGTACGCGACGAACACAACTGGTCGATGGACGATCTCTCGACGCGGATGAAGCGTGCGGGGTGCGCTCGCGGCCGCCGCTCGGGCGCCGACCGCGAGCGCACGCCGCACAACCGCCGCGCCTTCCTCATCTACTCCGGCGCCGCACTCGTCGCCCTGGCCGAGCAGTGGACCCACGCCACCCCGGCCCACGCTGTAAGCCTCGACACCGCGCTCGACGGCGGCCGCCTCGACGAGGACCTCCTGAACTGGCTGGAACACAGGACCGACGAACTGCGCGCCATGAGCGCGCACCACCAGAAAGTCGCCGCGCTGCTGATCGAGGCCCACCGCAGCGCCATGCACGAGCTGCTCGACAACGCCCGCTACGACCAGCCCACCGCGATCCGGCTCCACTCCATGGCAGCACAGCTCGGACAGAGCGCCGGCTGGAACGAATTCGACAACGGCCACCACGGCCTCGCACAAGCACGCTGGCACACCGCCATGCACGCCGCCTACCTCGCGGGCGACCGCGACCTCGGCACCGGCATCCTCGCCGACCTCGCCTACCAGGCGACATGGCGGGCCTTCCCGAAGGAGGCCGTCGACATCCTCGCGCTCGCCCGCTCCCGCACCCACTCCCCCGCCGCCCGCACCCTCCTTCACGTGCACACCGCCCGCGCCCTGGCCGTCCTCGGCGACCGCACCGGCACCCACCGCGCCCTGACCTCCGCCACCCGTGAACTCGACCAGGCCCGGCCCGACACGACACCAGCCTGGGTGTCCTGAATGTCTCCCGCCGACCTCGAAGCAGACGCCGGCCGCTGCCACCTCGACCTCGGCCAGCCCGCCACCGCGGCCGCCGCCATCGACAACGGCCTCGACCTCCTCAACGGCGAACGCGACCGCACCCGGGCCGTGTTCACCGTCTACCGCGCCGACGCTGCCCTCGCCGCCCACGACATCCCCCAGGCCGCCGCCCACGCCCGCACCGCACTCGACACCGCCCGGGCCACCAAAGCAGCCCGCTGCCTCGACCTGAGCACCGCGCTCCTGGGACGGCTCCAGCAGCACCGCCACCATCCCGCCGTACGCGAACTGGTCGAGTATGCAAGCGCCTAGTAGGGCAGGACACCCTGCACGACGGCCGCACCCTCCAGGACCTCGGCCTCAACGGAGCGCCCACACTCCTCAGCAGACCTGTCCAACGGCACATCACCGGGAAACGACGGCCGCCCCTCCCCCGCACGGACACGGGCACGGGCGCGGGTGCGGACAGGGTGACCCCCCACACGACCCGCTCATAGCTCGACCGGAGGTTGAGAGATCACTCGAGTGTCCGTCCAGGCTCCACTCCGGTGGCGGCGTTCCCTCACTCATCCGGACCTCCAGGGACTGCGCCAGAAGCGGGGGGCTTCACCGGGCAACGACCTCTACGCCTCACCGGCCCCACCGGCCAGAACACAGTCAGCGCTTTGCGGGGAGGGGCTGCGCACCGGCCGTTCGAGGACCGCCGAGGAGGACACAATCGCGGGTGGGGTCCGGGTGCCCAGAAGTACCAGGCCGCCGGACCCAGCTCGCACCCCGCACCCTCGTGGCAGAGCCCGCCCTGCCCCACCCAAACACCCCGCACATGGCGCCAGGCGGGACAGCCACACATGTGCAGACCGCCCGCCATCACTCACACATCCCAGAACATAACGGCTCGTCACCTTCGAAACGAAGACGCCGACCCGCACGCAAGCCTTCATATCCCATGTCGGATACACAGAGGAGACCGATGACAAGCGCGGCTGCGTGAAGGCGCCAGGGAACGCTGACACGAGGTCACGGGGTCACGGGGTCACGGGGTGAGCACCCCTCACCATCCCCGGGGCCGGCACCAGTCGGCCACCCAGCAGCCGTCCGCACCACGGGGCTCGCAACTTCCTCCAGTCGGGCACCGGTGACAACTCCACCCCTGCCTGCGAGGGCGGTGCGGCAGCCGGGGCGGGGACGAGGGGTTGAGGGTTGACCTCAGGTCTGGTTGAGCTTCTAGGTTCGGGGGCACCCATGCTGACGCATCAAAGGGGAACCGCCATGAGGACACTGGTGCTGGGAAGGACGCCCGCCAGGGTGATGGAAGTGCTGGCCACGCTGCACGCGGACGGCTTCGACGCCGAGCAAGTGAGCACCGGCGAGGGGGCCCGGAGGCTGTTGGAGACCGGGGAGTTCGGGGTGCTGATCATCGGCGGGGGTGTGGAGCCCGACTCCCGCGCGGCGATCAAGGAGTTCGCGGTAGAGCAGGGGGTGCAGCGGGTGATCGACGGCGCCGTTCGACGCCTACGTGCGGCGGGAGTTCGAGCCCCTGATCCGGGAAGCCGCCTCCAAGGGGTGACGGCCGTGGGGGCCGGGCGTTGATCCGGGCGCTCCCTCACCTCGAACAGCACCAGCTGCGACGTGACGCAGCACGACCAGGTTCCCTCCGGTGCCTCACGGGCGGAGCCAGTACCGGATCGTTGCGGCCGTGACGGTGCCGTGGAAGATGCAGACCGCTTTGGCCGTACTTCGTGGCCACAGCCCGGAATGCTGTTGCGCCGGCCGGCCTGGCCGCCGGCGAAGACGGCTACGCGCCTGACGGTCTGAGGAAGGCTCAGGTAGTGCTGTCCTTCGGCGGTTCGGGCTGGGTGTGGAGGATGTCGCGGGCCTGCTCGGCCGCGCGCGCGATGCTTTCGGAGACGAAATCGAGGAACCGGGCGATGTTCTCCAGACGGGTCGCCGCCGGAGTACCCGACCCGAGGACGCCGACACCCTGCCGTGCGATGTCGACCATGTGGGCCGTGGAGCGGGCGGAGGCCATCATCGACTGGTACATGATGTCGTTGTCCACGACATATCGCTCACGGCGGCGTTCATCGTGCTCCCGGCGGACCATGCCCTGACTCTCCAAAAACGCGACCGCCTTCGAGATGGACGCGGGGCTGACCTGCAGACGCTGGACGAGTTCGGCCGCGGTCAGACTGCCCGTGTCGGTGAGAGTGAGACAGGACATCACCCGCGCCATCATCTTCGGCGTGCCCGACTGTATGAGGACGGTCGTGAACGTCTCCTCATACGCGCGCACCGCATCCGCATCACGCCCATGAGCCTGCGAAGGCGCGCCCGGATCACGGGGCGCTGCCGGCTGCTTGCGGCGGGAACGCTGCTGCGTCGCCCGGTGGGCGAGGTCCGCGCGGTAGGCGGTCGGGCCGCCGTTACGCATCACCTCACGCGTGACCGTCGACGTCGGACGCTCCAGGTTTCTGGCGATCTCGGCGTAGGCCAGGCCATCGGCCAGCCCCAGCGCGATCTGCTGACGCTCCTGCTGAGTGAGTCTGCCTCCCGGCATCGCGCTCCCCTTCTCCTTCACAGCCCTGCACCGATCCCGGCGCCCGTCCGCGGCATCCGGCGTTCGTACCCGGCAACGTGCCCAGCGGCCGGCATGCACGTCCGGCGCCCGTGACGGGCATCCCTGCCTCGCGCCCGGTGTCCGGCGTTCGCGTCCGGGGTCGGGCGGGTCGACTATAGCGTTCACTCCCATTCCATTGCAACGACCAGGAGTGCGGGCCGTTGCGTTAGAGCCCAGACCATTGCAATGAAATCCCTGCAACTACCTGCGTTTATAGGGTTCTTGCGCAACAAAGCTGTTGCCCGATCCTTGAATGCAACGTAGCGTTTCGCCCATCAGAAACCACGGATTCAAGGAGCACACCATGCAGAAGTTCGACACCCCCTCCCCCGTCACCGCCGTCCTGGACATCCCCGCGGGCCGCATCCGGTTCATCGCCGCCGACCGCGCCGACACCACCGTCGAGATCCTGCCCGCCGACAAGTCCAAGAGCCGCGACCTCAAGGCCGCCGAACAGACCACGGTCACCTACGCCGACGGTGTTCTGCGCATCGAGGCTGCCGCCGCGAAGAACCGGATCCTCGGCAACTCCGGCTCCGTCGAAGTGAGCGTCCAGCTGCCCGCCGGCTCCCGCATCGAGGCGAAGACTGCCGCCGCCGAACTCCGCGGCGTCGGACGTCTCGGCGACGTCACCTTCGAGGGCGCGCAGGGCACGGTCAAGCTCGACGAGACCACCGGCGCCCGCCTCACCCTCCAGGCCGGAGACATCCTGGTCGGCCGCCTGAACGGCCCCGCGCAGATCAGCACGCAAAAGGGCGACCTGAACATCACCGAGGCCACGAGCGGGACGGTCGAACTGCGCACCGAGTCCGGCGACATCACCATCGGCGCCGCCCGCGGCGTGTCTGCCGCTCTGGACGCCGGCACCACCTACGGCCGCATCCACAACACCCTCAAGAACACCGACGGCGCCACCGCCGCACTCACCATCCACGCCACCACCGCCCACGGCAACATCACCGCCCGCAGCCTCTAACCCCGCCCACAGGTCTCGAAGGAGCGCCATTCATGAGTACTTTGGCCATCGCGGCGAACGGGCTGCGCAAGTCCTACGGCGACAAGACCGTCCTCGACGGCATCGACCTCGCCGTCCCCGAAGGAACCGTCTTCGCCCTGCTCGGACCGAACGGCACCGGCAAGACCACCGCGGTCAAGATCCTTTCCACCCTCCTCATCACGCACTGCGACGCGGAGCGTAGCCGACCGGAGGATGCGGCCACCGCAGCGGCCCTGCGCCCCGATCAACCCGAGGGCAAGAACCAGGCTGGTCGGGCGTCGGCGTACTTGCCGATGCCGCTGACGTCGGCTCTCCTCACGGCCGCGAGCTCTCCGTGACCGTGAGTAGGACGCTCGTCGTGGGTCGGATGCTGCCCGCCATACCGGCGGGGTTCAGCTGGAGAGCGATGTCGACGACCTCTTCCTGCCCGTCCAGCGCCTCGCGCTGCTTGTCGATGAGGACGGCGGGCGCCTGGATTTGAGCAACATTCCCACACAGCCCGAGACTCGACGGGGCGGCACCGACGTCACCCAGCTCGAACCGTCCGTCGTCGAGGTTGCGCTGCCCCTCCGTCACGATCTTGTTCTCCCGCAGATACGCCTGCATCGCCTGCGAGGTGCTGCGGAACGCCACAGCCAGCCGGACACCTCCGGCCGCCGCCGCAGAGTGCGTGACGTAGTGGACATTTCCGGCACCAGCGGGGAGAGCAAGGCGTATGACATCGAGCTCCTGCTGCAACGGAACATCGCTCCCTTCGCAGGCCCGCGTGTCACCGAACGGATGCCCCTCGTCCATGAATCCCAGCCAAAGGCCCACGCCCAACGCCACCAGGACGCACCCGCCCCCGGCCACCCACCACAGCCCACGCATAGCCTCCCCCTTCTATATTCCGGACCGTTCACCGCACCGAAGCGGTTCGCCCACCAGCCCATGGAAGATCGCGCATGCCGATCTCAGCTGACGTTCACCCGACCGTGGCCGCTCACTCAAACCGATGCTCAACACGATCTATAGGGCAACGCGTTCGGAGACCACACCAGAGATCTGACTCAGGTCACTAGTAGCGTGTCGTTGCTTAGTTCTGGGTTGTTTGGTTGGGATGGTGGGGTCCGGCAGATGTTGCTTCCCTTCTGCCGGACGGGAGTTGGGGTGATGGGTTCGCAGAAGAAGAGGCCGGTGGTGCTGACCGCGGCTGATCGTGAAGAGCTGGTTCGGGTAACCACGACGGGTATCCATCCAGCCTCGGTGATCAGGAGGGCGCGGGTGCTGCTCGCGCTCGACACCTCTGCAGGCGCGATCGGCTCGCAGGACGCGGTCGCGGCCCGGGCCGGAGTCTCGGGCGAGACACTGCGGCTGGTGGCCAAGCGGTTCGCCGAGACCGGTGGCGATGTTCACGCCACGATCGCCCGGAAGAAGCGCGAGCTGCCGCCGGTGCCCTCGCCGGTGACCGGTGAGGTCGAAGCCCGGCTGATCGCGATGGCGTGCTCACAGCCACCCCAGGGCTATACCCGGTGGTCCCTGCGGCTGCTGGAGAAGCATGTCGCCCTGGCCGAGGACATCCCGAACCTGGATCACTCCACCATCGGGCGGGTCTTAAAAAAACGGAACTGCGTCCTCATCTGAAGAAGTGCTGGACCATCCCACCGAAGGCGAACGCGCAGTTCGCGGCCCGGATGGAAGACGTACTGGCCATCTACGCCCGGCCCTATGACCCAGCACGTCCGGTCGTGTGCATGGACGAGAAGCCCTACCAGCTCCTCGACCATGCCCGCGCCCCGCTCCCGGCCCGCCCCGGCCACGACGCCCGCCAGGACAGTGAGTACATCCGCTGCGGCACCTGCTCGATCTTCTGCTGGGTCGAGCCCCTGGCCGGGTGGCGCCGCGTCCAGGCACTGTCCCGGCGCACCCGGACCGACTGGGCCGGCCAGGTCGAGCAGCTCCTGACCGTCAACTACCCCGACGCCGACACGGTGGTACTGGTGATGGACAACCTCAACACCCACACCATCGCCTCGCTCTACGAGGCATTCACCCCCGACAAAGCCTTCGCCCTGGCCCAGCGCCTCGAGATCCACCACACGCCCAAGCACGGGTCATGGCTCAACATCGCCGAGATCGAACTCTCCGCGCTGACCCGGCAATGCCTCGACCGCCGGATCAACGACCTCGACATCCTCAACACCGAACTCTCGGCCTGGCAGAACGCCACCAACACCGACCAACGTCAGGTGGACTGGCAGTTCACCACCCACGACGCACGCATCAAACTACGTCACCTTTATCCCAAAAATTAGCCACGACGGTCTACTAGTGTCCTGAGTCATTAATTCGTTGCAGTATGCGGCGAGGGTGTCGATGACGTCGTCGGCCCTTTTCGTCCAGACGAACGGCTTTGGGTTCTTGTTCCACTCGTTGATCCAGCCGCGGATGTCCCGTTCGAGTTCGACGACGCTGCGGTGGGCCGAGCGGCGGAGCTTGCGGCAGGTCAGCTCGGCGAACCAGCGCTCGACGAGGTTGAGCCAGGACGCCGAGGTAGGCGTGAAGTGCAGGTGGAAGCGAGGGTGACGCAGCAGCCACTTCTTGACCGGCTCGGTCTTGTGGGTGGCGTAGTTGTCCAGGACCAGGTGAAGTTCGAGGTCCTTGGGGACAGCGGCGTCGATGACCTTCAGGAAGCGGAGGAACTCCTGGTGGCGGCGGTAATGCTGGGCGATGACCGAGCCGGAGGCGATGTCCAGGGCCGCGAACAGACTGGTTGTGCCGTGCCGGACGTAGTCGTGGGTCATCTTCGCCGGCGTGGTCGGCGCCATCGGCAGCACGGGCTGGGTTCGGTCCAGGGCCTGTATCTGCGACTTCTCGTCCACAGCCAGGACCAGGGCGTTCTCCGGCGGCGACAGGTAAATACCCACCACGTCACGGACCTTGGTCACGAACTGCGGGTCGGTCGAGAGCTTCCACGTCTCCACGATGTGCGGCTTGAGGCCGAACGCCCGCCAGATCCGCGAGACAGCCGACTGCGACATGCCCGCCGCCTCGGCCATCGAACGCGTCGACCAGTGCGAATCACCCTTCGGCGGCACCTGGTCGAGGGTCCTGGCGACCAGGGCTTCGACCTGCTCGTCCGTGATCTTCCGCGGCGCCCCCGCGCGTGGTCGGTCCACCAGACCCTCCAGCCGGTCCGCGGCGAACCGGGCCCGCCACTTACGTACGGTCTCCCGCGAGACACCCAGGTCCTCCGCGACCCGCGCGTTCGACAGGCCTTCAGCGCACGCCAGCACGATCCTCGACCGGAGTACCAGCGCCTGCGACGCGGTCTGCTTGCGCAACCAGCCGCGTAGCACCCGGCGTTCGTGATCGGACAGCTCCAGCGACAACGGCTTCGGACCCGGCATCGCTCCACCCTACAACCGCAAGCGAACTAACGACTCAGGACACTAGCGGGTCAGCGTCTCGAAGCCGACATCGCCGCAGTACTGCACGACGCGCCCCTCCGCCTCGGAGTCACGGTTGTTCATCGCTGCCACCGTCGCCTCCGCCAAGGTGCGGCCTCCGCCAACGGGCTCATCCCGGAGCGGTCGCATCGCGAGGAAGGCGTCCTGAGCGACCGCCCCGACATCGTCGTACCCTGACTTCGGAGTGTCCGTGCCCGCCGCGTTCCGCGCCTCCTGCCACGCCCCCAGCTGCGTGCAGTAGTTCTCCCGCTGCGCGGTCAGCCGCTCCGCGTCCCTGCCCTCGGACGAGGAACACCCCGCCGCCACCGCCACCAGGGCGAGGACCGGGACTACCGCCTTAAGCACCCGCACCACGTTGCCCCCCCGGCTGAAACTGCGTCCACTCGACCCTGCCACCTGCAACCCCCGCAGCAGAATACCCGCGCCGGATACCTTGCCCCCGCTCGCTCCCCAATGAGCCGACCCGAGGCCACCGAGGACACATCAAACCCGGGCGTAGCCACCACCCGAAGAGACCTATCAGCACCTGGCTGAGGCGCCCACACATCCGCGGCCAAAATCAAGCAAAATTGCGATCAGCGCTGCCGGTTACCGGGACACGCCCCTGCGCCTCCCCTAGAAGACTCATGAAGATCTTGGGTTCTGGCCCCGCCGCGTGAGCGGCGGGGCCAGACTGTTTGTTGTGGTGATGGGGGAATGGGCCGGGGAGACGATCGGGCCGGATGTATGGGAGACCTGCCGGGATTTGATCCCGGCAGGGAGTGTGTTCGCGTTCCTGGCCGAGCATCGCAGCGCGCTGTTCGAAGCGGAGATGTTTGCGGACATGTACCCGTCGGCGAACGGGCGGCCGAGCATGCCGCCGCAGATCCTGGCCGCTTCGATCACGCTACAGGCCCTGCACGGGCTTTCGGACTTCGAGACGGTCCAGGAGCTGCGGTGCGACCTGCGGTGGAAGGCCGCCTGTGGACTGGGCCTTCATGACATGGCGTTCGATCCGTCGTTGCTGGCCTACTTCCGCCGCCGGCTGGCCCGTTCCGCCCGGCCGAACCGGGTATTCGAGGCTGTGCGTGAGGTCGTGAAGGCCACCGGTGTCCTCAAGGGCAAGCACCGCCGGGCGCTGGATTCCACTGTGCTGGACGACGCGGTGGCCACCCAGGACACCGTCACCCAGATCATCGCCGCCATCCGGGCGGTGATCCGGGAAGTCCCCGGGGCCGGCGAGGTGGCAGCCGTGCAGTGCACCGCGCACGACTACAACGACCCGGGCAAGCCGAGGATCGCCTGGAACGACGAGCAGGCCCGTGCCGACCTGGTCGACGCCCTGGTCGGTGACGCACTGCGGCTGCTGGGCCATCTGCCCGAGCAGCAGCTCGACGAGAAGGCCGCGAACGCGGTCGGCATCCTGGCCCTGGTCGCAGGTCAGGACGTGGAGCCCGCCGAGGACTCCGACGGCCGCGACGGGCGCTGGCGCATCACCCAGGGCACCGCACCAAACCGGATGGTCTCCACTGTCGACCCCGAAGCCCGGCACGTGCACAAGACCCGCACCCACCAACAGGATGGCTTCAAGGCCCACCTCGCCATGGAGCCCGAGACCGGGTTATACACCGCCGTCGCCCTGCGGCCCGGAGCCGGTCCCGAGCACCACGAGGCGATGGTCGGAATCGACCTGCTCACCGACGAGGACGAGCCCGTTGACGCCTTCGGTGACACCGCCTACTCCACCGGCGACGCCCGCCACAGCCTCGAAACTGCCGGTCACCGGCTGTTCCTCAAACCCGCACCACTGCGGCCCGCCGTCCCTGGCGGCTTCACCCTCGACGACTTCATCATCGACACCGGCGCCGCCACCGTGACCTGCCCCGCCGGACACACCGTCCCTTTATCCGCTCCCGCCGGGCAGCACCACCAGCGCAAAGCCTCGTTCAAGGACGTGTGCGCCGGATGCCCCCTTCGTGAGCGGTGCACCAAGGCCAAGGCCGGGCGGATCCTGACCATCCGTCCGCACCACGACCTGCTCGCCGCCGCTCGCCACCAGACCGCCACCGATCCCGACTGGCAGGCTGACTACCGGCGCTGGAGACCACCAGTCGAACGCGCCGTCGCCTGGCTCGTCCACCACAACAACCGCAAACTCCGCTACCGCGGCACCATCAAGAACGACGCCTGGCTCCACACCCGAGCAGCCGCCCTCAACCTCCGCCGACTGATCAACCTCGGACTCACCCGAACCAACGGAACCTGGCACCTCACCCCGGTCAATACATAGCCGGAGGGGCCGCCCGGCCTGCGGCCGGACAACCCCTCAGCAAGATCTTCATGAGTCTTCTAGGCCGTGTGTCGGAAGTGGATCTCGAACGGTGCGGCGAAGGTTCAAATAGCAGTGGGCCCGTGGTGTCGGTCGGCACCGTTGGCCTGGGTGCGTACGCCGATCATCAGTCCCAGATCAGCCTGCCGCCCTGAACACGTCCAGTTGCGCCCTGCGCCCCCGCAGAAATCTGCTCCATGAGGACGACCGTCTCGCTGAACAGAACGGTCAGTGACTCGTGAACTCCGAAGGATGGCGCATCCCCATCGCCGAATGAACCGATCTGACCGCTACGCGCATCCAGGAACTTGCCGTAACAAGTATCGTCGTCCGAGATGATCGGAATCCACTGCTCATGCCAGAAGGGAAACTCCGTATCGGGGGACGGGTCGTCGCGCTCGATCTCCATCTTGAAGTGGTACGTCCGCTCCATGGCCGCGAGTCCCAGCAAATCGCGGTTGCTGCCGGGCACGACCCCCTCCGTGACACCCTCAGGGCCGTTGTCGGCCCCGGATGCCTGGAGCCACGTCCGAAGGTCGACCGGGAAAACGACGCCCATGCGCTTCTCTGCCGCAGTGATCGCTGCCGGCGGAGCGGGAGCAAGGATCGACGACGCAGTCGTCGGTGCATGCGTCTCCAGCCAGTCCACCAATCGCTGCCACGCCAACTGCACGTCCCCCATGGTCATTCCTTTCTGAACGTCTACCTCAGGGCCTGACGGCGCACTCTACGGCCCGGCAGCGAAGCGCCCCAGAAGCGCAACGTCGTGCGCGAGGACGACTTCGGCTGTGTGTTCTGCGGCATGAAACCTGTATCCCATCGCGTGACAGCCGAGGGTCACTGAGGGGCCCTGCGGTTCTCGGACAGCGGTGTTGAGGGTTCTCCTTATGCCGCTGTCTGCAACTCCTCGTACTCGGCGTGGACTTCTGCGGGTGTCTTGTAGCCGAGGCCGGAGTGGAGGCGTTTTCGATTGTAGAACATCTCGATGTAGCGGACGATCGCCCGGCGGGCATGTGCGCGTGTTGGGAACGTAGTTCGGTGCACGAGTTCGTTCTTGAGGGCGCCGAAAAATGATTCAGCCATCGCATTGTCCCAACAGACACCGGTGCGGCCGACCGACGCTCGCAGGCCCAACGAGCGGAGCTTGCAACGAAGTTCCCGAGACGTGTATTGACTGCCGCGGTCGGAATGAAATATGCAGCCTTCGGCGAGGTCGATGTTCCGGGCCGCCATATCGAGTGCATCCGATATGAGAGAGGTCTTCATGTGGTCGGCCATCGCCCAGCCGACCACCGCTTTGGTGTGGCAGTCGATGACGGTCGCGAGATACAAGAACCCGGCCCAGGTGTGAACATAGGTGATATCGCTGACCAGTTTGCGCCCGGGAGCGTCAGCGGTGAAGTCACGGGCCAGAAGGTCGGGCGTGGCCGGCGCCGCATCATCGGCGATCGTGGTCGCCCGCCAGGGCCGCGGCTGGCATGGCACCAGGCCGAGCTCGCGCATCAGCGCGCGGACCAGTTCCGCTCCGGCCTGCACGTTCATCCGCTGGAGCGCGGCGTGGACACGCCGGTAGCCGTAGGTCTCCTGCGAGTCGGAGAAGATCTGGAGGATGACAGCGCTCAGTTCCGCACGGCGCTTCGCGGTGGCCGACAATGGCCTGGACTTCCAGTGGTAGAAGCCCGATGTGGATACTCCCGCCCAGGTGCACATCTGCTGCTGCACGGGAAAGTTGTCGGCCTCGTCGTCGATGAACTCGTACTTCTCCGTCACCGGTATTCCTGGGCGAAGAAGGCCGCCGTTTTTCCCAGGAACTCGGTCTTCATGCGGAGTTCCCGGTTCTCGCGTTGCAGTTCGCGCAGGCGGGCGCGTTCGCTGATGCTCAGGGGAGGCTCCTCCCCGGCGTGCTCTTGCCGGTACCGGCTGACCCAGGTGCCCAGCGTTCCCTCGTTCACTTGTATCTCTCGGGCGACCTCGGCGATCGGGCGGGACTCCACGACCACCATCTTGACCGCCTCGTCCCGAAACTCAGGACTGAACTTCCTACGCTTCTGTGTCACGTGCTCTCTCCGCCGTTCTGGACTTCGATCCTATGGGGACCGCTGTCCGAGAACTTCGAGGCGCCTCAATCGGCGATCATTTGATCAAGCGCGGGGACTGACAACCACACAGCGGGAGCCCGACCGCCATACCGCTGGTCGCGGACCAGGTCTGCGGTGATCTCGATCTCGGAGTCGGTCATGCGAAGCCACAGGCACGCAGCTGGCGTCCTCCACCGAGACGGTGACCGTCCCCTGACCGGCGCGCAGCCCGATACGCCAACGAGCCCGGCGCGCACTACGTCCTGGTCTCCACCGCGGACACCGACGGCCTCGGCGAATTCCAGTTCCGCTCGTACCGGATCGTGGAGGGCGAGGTCACCGAGGAGAAGGTCACGGTCGTCGAGGCATACTGATCACCGTACGCCCGACCAACTCGCCCAATCGGAGACGGTGTTGAAGCGACGGTCACACGGACAGCGCCCCACCATCGAGGACGTCGCGCGCCGCGCGGGGGTGTCGAGATCGACGGTCTCGCGAGTGATCAACCGCGAGCCCCGGGTGCGGGCCGAGGTCGTGGTGCGCGTCCGCCAAGTGATCGCCGAGCTGGACTACGTGCCCAATCAGGCCGCCCGCCAGCTGGTCACCCACCGCACGGGCGCCGTCGCCGTCGTCGGTGATTCCCTCGGCGGCGGGAACGTGCCCCGCGCTTGCTCCTCGGTGATCGACTTCGTGCGGTTCTTCGCCATGTGGCAGCCCCCGACGTGGACGTACACCGGCGCCCGGCCCGAGCCGATCCCCAGCTCTATCAACCAGTCCGCGGCCGGCGGCCGCATCCGCTCACCCCGCAACCGCTCCGCCTCGCGCCGCTCAGCGTCCGCGATCCACCTGCGCATACGCGCGAGATCGCGTTCCTGTACCCGCTCCAGGAACCGGAGAGTGTCGATGTGGTGGGTCTCGTCAGACATCAGCTGAGCCGGTACTCCCGCGAGCCAGCGCCTGGAGCACGCCGAAGGGCGCCTGCCTCTTCTAGACGGCGCAGCTGATACAGGACCGATGACGGGCTGGACAGGCCCACCGCCACAGCGATCTCCCGGACCGTAGGCACCTCACCGTGATCCGCGATGTGGGCGCGTATAGCCGCGAGAACCGAGCGCTGCCGCTCGGTGACCTCCCAGGACCGCCGGACCCGGGTCATGACTCCTCCTGCCCGGCCCGGCGCCGCAGGTCGGCCCGCCGCTCCCGCGGAACGTCCCGCACGAGCCGCCGGGACAGATCGATCAACCGCCGCCGCAGCCGCGTATTACTGCCCGCCGCAGCCCCGGCGAGCGCCCTATAGGTGCGGTCCCATTCGCGCTGAGACTGCACGATGTCGGGGGAATGTCCGCTGTGCACCATGAACCCAGTAGGTCAGGTGTTCGAATTTCTCGGCAAGGCGTGACACCCTCACCCCAGGTCCGGACGCACCTGTCCTGTGCCAGCGAACCTTGACCGCTTGCCATCGAAGATTGAGTGGTGGGGGCCAGACACCCTCTCCGGTTAGCTGAGGATGTGATCAGGCGTGACGGCCCGGTCTACCTAACCGGGCCTTCATCTTCTCCTGACTGCTCGTCGGGCATGTCCAGGATGTCCTCTCGGGTGAGGAACTGAGGGCTCCCAGGGGGTGGGGCCACCCTCGGTGCCATGAGTTCGGTGAGGAGCTTGCTCAGGTCATCCGTGGATAGCGCCAGGCCTAGGGTCTGCACGATGCGCAGAGCACAGTCCCGGATGGACTGAGCGTCCTTCTCGGGCGCCGCCGTGCTCCTAATCTCGTCACGCACTCGGCTGAACTGCTCAGCACTGATTGTTGGCCGACTTACCGGTTGCGCCATGGTGCGCTCCTTCTTGAAGAGCGGGCCGTTCCACCCGCTCTTCAAGAAGGCACTGAGCACACCCCAACGGCAACTGGAGAGAGCAGGCGCGCAGGCGCCGCCACAATCGCTCAGACTTCGTTGGCACGCGCTCAAGGTGCGCCGTCACAAGACAGCACCCGGCGCACGCTCACCGTGGCGTGCCGGGTCGTGCCCGCGAGAACCTCCACCACAAGGCCGCGGCTGGTCGTCGCGTAAGCCTCGCCGACCGACGTCCGAGCCCTGTGCCCCGGACTCGTGTTGAGTAAGTGCTTCCCGAGCCGGTGAGATTCGGGATCATGAAGCATGCTCCCGAATGACTGGTGCCTCACCCAAGACGTTGACGACTTCCTCGCCCGAGCCGGGGACTTCCTGCGCTCGCGCCCTGCCCTGCACAACACGCCGCTGACGGACATCGAGAAACTGCGGATACGCGGGGCGGCCGGGCGCTGACGGCTCCCGGGCGGTGCCATCACGTAGCAGAGAGCGAACCTTTCGCGGCCCTCTGGCGTCCAAGGTCCGGCGTGCCGGAGGTGCCGGCGGCCGGGGGAGGTTGGTACATGGCGGGCAGGCGGACGGCCGATAGGACGGCGAGCGCGGGGGCGGCTGGATTGGCGAGCGTACGGGCGGTGCTCGCGGCTGCCCTGATTAGCTTGTCCGTGGCCTGCGCGCAGACGGGCACCACGCAAGGCGGGGCGGACGGTTCCTGCGCGGCCCTGCTCGTGTACCGGGGCCACACCTACCTGGGGCACGGGCTTTATCCCGATGACGAAGGCGACGGCGTCGGCGTCACGGCTGGCAGACGGCTCGGCACGGGCACCAGACCCGGGTGCGACGACACTCCGAACGATGAGGACCAGGGAGTGCCTTCGAGTCCGGTACCCGTGTACGCGATCGAAGGCGTGGACCCCGTCCACGCCGTGACCGTGGACCATCCGGCCGGCGGCACTCTCTACATCGAGCGGAACTCGGAGAAGACCCTGCCGGAGCTGAGGAAACTGATCGAGGCGCGGGAGCTGGACCCGCCGCCGAAGGCGGCTACCAGGTGACGCGCGCCCGCAGGGGCAGGTGGTCGGCCTCCCATCGATGTCTGTGTGTGCAGGGCGTGACCCGCGCACCCCGGCCGAGGACCTGATCGATACGGGCCACTGGGAATGAGGTCGGCCAGGGGAACGCGAACGACGTGTCCGGCTCGTCCGTCCCCATGGTCACCAGAGCCGACCGAAACCTGCAACGGGCCGACCTGGGCGATCAGCAGTTCGCCGCGATGCCCGGCCGTCGCGGGCTCGAGGCTCCATGCCTGGGCCGATCTGGAGACCGCTGGCAGCCGCTCCGCTGACCTGCGGCGCCTGGGCCACCGCAGCCAAGGTTCTCCAGATCTTTAGATGTCTCACGAGACAGGGGGTGCAACTCCAACTGACATTGACGACGATGGGGTCACCGTCGAGGCGTGAGAGGTACGACGGTCGCTGACTGGTCTGAGATCTGCTCACGAAGAGCGGCGTTCTCGCCGTACAGCGCAGCAATGACGGTTGCTGCGGCGTCAACTTGATCCTGGAGACGATCACGGTGTTTTCGGGATTCCCGGAGCTGCGCGCGTAGGGCGGTGATGGCCTCGGCCTGTTTGCGGTCTTGGAGACGGGCTGGGCTGTGCCCGATGCGGTGGTCCCATCCGGCCAGCACGGGGTGGCGCGGCTGACACCGGCTTCGCGCCAGAGGTTGTTCTTGGTGAGTTTGCCGTCGGTGCGGGTGGGGCGGCCGGCGAAGAGCCGTTCCATGGCATCGCGCAGGGCGCGTTCGGGACGGAGTGAGACGCTCGAACGCTCGGCTGACGTCATGGGATCAGCCAGGCTGTTGGTCCGGCAACTCGGCAGACACGGACCTTCGTTGGCCATCACCAACGGTGCAAGGCGTGGCCAACCGGACCACAGCCGGCTGCAGCACGGCGAGCAGGAGGCACGCGAGCGCCATCGCGCTCCACAGCCCTGCTGGACCGGCGTACTCGATCAGTTGCGTCCCCATCACAGGCGCGGTGATCCCGGCGATGCCCCAACTGGTTCCGTAAACGGCCAGGTAGCGCCCCTTTCCGTCTGTCGGGGCCAGCTCGGCAACGACCGCGTAGACGCGGCCTACCAGGAGCAGGTCGCCCACACTCCAGACGACGGTTGCCGCCAGGTAGCCGACCAGCGTGTGAGCGAGCGCGTATCCACCGAGGCCCAGCGCCAGCAGTAGATGCCCGGCAGTAAAGGCAACTGGTGCCGAGAGCGTGGAGAGCCGGCTCCAGCTCATCAGCGGTTGGCCTGCGCAGATGGTGAGGGCGGAGGCCGTGAACAGTAGCCCGGCGTCGGCAGGTTGTAGTCCTGCATGGTCCATGGCGAGCGGCAACGTGATCATGATCTGGAGGTAGATCACGGCGAAGAACGTTCCCGTTGCCAAGAGGAGCAACAGGGCACGGTCCCGCCACGGAGCGACGGCGAGTCCCTGCTCGGGTACGGCGGCCGTGGCCGTGCGGTGGTCGGCGGGCAGGACCAGTTGGACGGTGAGCGCGCAGAGCAGGCACGTGATCGCGTCGACGACGAACAGCCAGCGCAGATCCCAGCGGCCCAGACCTGCCGCCAGAAGTCCGGCGCCCATGCCCGCCGCGGCCAAGGCCGCATTCAACAGGCCGTAGGCGCGCACATGCTCCCCAGGCGCCACCACGTCGGCGATCATGGCTTGGCTCGGCGGTTCGTAGAGTTCGAAGACCAGGCCCAGCAAGACCGCGCAGCAGATGACCAGGCTCAGGCTGTCAGCAGCGGCGAGCCCCAGCTGCGCCACCGCGCACCCCGTCAGGCCCATCACGATCGTGCGGCGTCGGCCGATCCGGTCGGCCAGGCGTCCTCCGGCCAGGCGTGAGGGAATCGTGGCGAGCCCGAAGGCGGCACTGACATATCCCGCGACGGCAGCGCTGGCCCCGAAGCTCGTCGTGATGAGCACGGTGAGGAACGACATCGAGAACGCACCGAGCCGGTTGACCGCCCGCGCAACGATCAGCAGCCGTACCGAACGCGGCAATCTCTTGCTGCCGTGCAAAGCCCTCACCCCTCACTCGTCACCAGCGAAACGGATATCGTCGGTAACACGTGGACGCTAGGACTCGAAGGAGTGACCAGTCAAGTGATGTTCGATGGTCACGTGCTGACGTTGCTCGATGCAGCCGTCTCGCTCGTGAATGCGCTGACCGACGGCTCCCGACAGGGCCGCCCCTATGTCGCTCCACGCGGCGATCAGCTCCCGCAGGCCGTGCACGAGGCGCTGCCGCTCGCATCCGCCCGCTCCACCGTTGAGCCGGCACACGCGGCCTATCTGACGGACACCGCACAGCAGTTGAGGGCCGTGTTCGACGCCGTCGACAACGGCCGCACCGACCAGGCCGCGGAGCACGTGAACGCCCTCCTGCGCACCACCGGAGCCCGTCCCCAACTCGACCGCGTAGATGCCGAGCCCTGGCAGGTTCACTTCCATGGCGCCGAGGACACGCTCTCCGTCGGTTGGAGCGCGGGCTGCGCGACCGCCCTGGCCCTGGCTATCGGCAGCAACTTGGCTGGCCGCCTCGGCGTGTGCACGGCACCGCAATGCGACCGCGTCTACGTCGACAACTCCCGCAACGCCGTCCGCCACTTCTGCTCGAACGCCTGCCGAAGCCGGGTCAAAGCCGCAGCCTTCCGCGCCCGCAGGAACTCGCCAAGCTGAGGCGCAACGGACTGGTCAGCCCGCAGCGAAGCGACGCCTCGGGGGTGTCGAGGTGCGACATGAGGCTCGCGCGTCATGGCGACGGGCCCGTCCGCAGCAGGTAGACGAGACACACTGAGGCGTCTGGGGAACCAAGGAAGCGCAGGGTAAAGGACATGCCCGCCCTCCCCCGGACCGGAACCGCGGACAGGCGCCGCGGGCACAGTGTCCTGCGTGTTCACGTCCAACTCGGCGCGCACGAGGCGCCGGAAGCGGTGTTCGAGGACCTCCTGGGCCTGGTACCAGCCCTATCCGCACGATCACAGCGTCGACATGGACGTGAGTGGGGCGCTGGGCCACTTCGGCCGCAGCCCCCACGAGCTGGGCCAAATCCTGCAGTTGCGTGCGCTCGCGCTCTACGGCGTGCACGCCGTCGTGGGCGGAGGCCGCTCCCCGCTCATCGCCGCAATGGCCGCCGCCACCCCGCCTGGGCGCATCACCGTCATCGCCCCAGACGACGACGCGGTCGACGCATTCCTCAAGCCCCGGCCCATCGCCGCCCTGCCCGGCATCGGGCCGGCCACCGCCAAAACTCTGTCCCGATACGGGATCACCACCATCGGACAGCTCGCAGACACCTCCGAAAGCGTGCTCGCCCGCATCCTCGGCCAGCAGGCCCGTCGCGAACTCTCCGCCCGCGCCCGCGGCAACAACGACCGGCCCGTGCAGCGCACCGCCCTGATCCGCTCCACCAGCGCCAGCCGCAACTTCGACCGAGACGAACTGGACCCGGACGCACACCGCCGCGCGCTGCTCGCCCTGGCCGAAGAACTCGGAGCCCGGCTGCGCACCTCACACGAGGTGTGCCGGTGACTCACGCTCACCGTGCGCTACGCCGGCCGCACCAGCACCACCCGCAGCCGCGCCCTGCCGGAACCAAGCGCCCACTCCCCCGCCCTCACCGCCCTCGCCTACAGCCTCTACACCTCGCTGGGGCTCGAGCGGACCCGAGTACGCCACCTCGCCCTGCGCGCCGACCGGCTCGGGCCAGACGAGACTGCGCACCATCAACTACTGCTCGACGAAGGCGACGACAAAGCCCGCCGCATCGAAGCCGTCACAGACGCCGCTCGCAGTCGGTTCGGACCACGCGTCATCACCGCCGCCACCCTCACGCGCCCCCAGCGAGGCGGGCACCCCAGGGAGCAGTCATGATCGGCGTGAGAGCAGGCCACTACCACCGGTCCTCAGCATCGACGGCACCCGATGTCCTGCACGGCTGGTGGAGCAACGCCGACATCACAGAGTTCACCAAATACAAGGAACACACGGCGAGCGCCTCCGCACAACTGCGGCTGGCCGAGGCCGCCGACGTCGAGTGGGAGCTCCGCAGGTGGTCCACTTCCCCGGGTGAGATGTTCCGTCGTCTGGAGCGGTCGCTCCGACCTGGGGCGCCAAGGTGACGTGACGCGCTCG
Organism: Streptomyces sp. NBC_01446; assembly: GCF_026340095.1. Classification (GTDB taxonomy): domain Bacteria; phylum Actinomycetota; class Actinomycetes; order Streptomycetales; family Streptomycetaceae; genus Streptomyces; species Streptomyces aureus. Next base: position 72,748 of record NZ_JAPEPO010000003.1, read on the forward strand.
TGCGGACGCTAAGACCTGAGGATAGGTCAGCGGGCCCCCAGTGGCCGCTGGGGCGTGTCGGCTCCAGGTTCCGCCGGCCTCGGTGACCAGGCAGGTGGTGGACATTCAACGGGCAGGACCGCTGACGACTGCCGCCAGCACGTCAGCGCCCTCGGGGGTCAGACGGTAGAACCCCTGGAGGCTGATCGATCTTTCGAGGCGACCATCCACCACGTACTTCAGACCGCGGGTCTGCCCTCGCCGGTTGCGCCAGGCAAGCCCCGTGAGCAGTTCACCAGAGACGGGTATATCGAAGCGTACGGGCGTCGCGTCCACGTGTACCGCCTGAGCCCCACAGCCGCCCGCGCCGAGCATCGACCAGTCGTCATGCCCGGGATACGCAGGATCGTCCCAGGCGGCGGGGGCTATGCCGCAGCAGTCGCGACGCTCCACGTCGATCACTCGCATCTGACTCACCACGAACACTTCGCGCTGCTTGACGTGCAGCGCGTACACCTCGTCCCCAGCACGGGCACCCGTCCACGCTGGCAGGGACGAGTGAACGCCACTGAAAGCGACCGGAGATCGCTCGCCCACGCGCCCTTCCTTGCGCAGCGCGCGGCACGTGTCATGGGTCCACAAGACGGTGAAGGCATCAGACATGCCGTGATCCTATGAACAGGGACTGACAGCCTCCTGCCGGAACGTCCGCGATGCCTCCCCTGCCTTCGGGCATCGAATTGTGGTGCGCGGATCTTCAGGCCGGCTCGGGAGCGCAGCGGGGGCACAGCGCGCCGGGTGCGCCCACGGGCCGTCCGCACAGGCCGTCTTGTCCCGGGCACTCAGGCTTGGGCGTGATCACGTCCATCGCCAGTCTCTGCGGGTTTGCCTCGGTGGGTTGTGGCGGCGCCATCCAGGAACGGCGAGCCTGATCGGAGGCTGCGGCCAGGAGCGCGAGCTGCTGCAGGCGGGCGGCGACGAGGGCGGACAGGGAGTGGGTGCGCTGCTGTGGTGGCGGATAAGGGCGCCCCACGAGGGCCTCGCGGATGTGTTCGCGGCTCACTCCGCCCTGCAGGAGGCGGCCGACGAGCGGGGCCTGGTCGGCGAGGGTGGTGCCCGTGGCCAACGCCGCGTGGACTTCTGGGTGATGTCGGGCGATCGACAACAACGTTTCCTCACCCCGGGCGGCCGACTTTGCGTCCCTCCCTCCCCTGTCTTCGCGCGTGTCCTGGGCGGAGGGAGGGAGGGGGCCCGGCTGGGAGGACCGCATGGAGCACATCGAGAACATCGATGATGCACGCGAGGAGCTGATCACGGCGGCGCGAACACTACTGATCGCGGACGGCGCGCTCTATCACATCCACTGGGCGACCCGTGGAGACAGCTGGAGGACCCCCAGTCCGATCTGGCGCCGCCGTGGGCTTCGACGGCGCCCGGGCCCGGGCGCCGTCGAAGCCGATCAGGCAGGGATCACATCGTGGCGCCCGCCATCGCGCGGCACATCTCCGCGCTGCGGCGACACGCCTCGGCACAGCGCATCATCTGCTGATCGTCCGGCATGGACATACACGCCTCGGCGCACATGTCGCACGCCTTGGCGCACATAGCGCACATCTCGGGCGACATCGGCGAGCGGCGCATCATCATGTCCGCGCACATGCGGGTCATCTCAGAGCAGTCAATGAGCGCGCGCATGATCTGCATCTGGGGCTGGCCGCCCATCTGCATGCAGGAGCTCATGGTCTCCTCGCAGACGCTGTGGCACGACATGCACGCTGCGACGCAGTCCTGCATCTCCTTGCTCATCGCGGTCATCGATCCGGCCTGGGTCATGGCTCCTCCTGGGGGTTTGGGGGCCCGGGGCGGGCCCCTTACCCCTGTCTTACGCCTGCCCGTGCCCTCCCGCCATGGAGCAGATGGAAGGATTCCGCAACCTTTGCGCCGAAAGCATACGGTCCCCGGCATTTCACCAGGGGCACGTCACGGGTCCATCGGAGTTGTCGTCCCACGGCTTCCGGCCACGCCCCCGAAGTGGGCGCCGTCGACGATCTCCTGGTCCGCAGCCTCGGGGGCGCCAGCGCGAGCACGAGACATTGCCAGGTTCGAGGAGTTCCACCCGCCCGAAGAGGCGGACGAGGTCTACGCGGCTGCACGCTGCACGGACGCATCGCCGACGCCTGGCCGGACCGGGACGACGTGTACGTCTACTTCAAACGGCCTGGGCGGTGCAGCCGTCGTCGACGCCACGAGGTTCGCCCGGGCCGCGGCCACGCTGGGCCGCACGGTGAGCCAGGCGCCGGCGCAGGGACGCCCGGCCTGTCGCTCCGGATGCGCGGACCCACCCACCAAAGGGGCGCGGCTGCGTTGGCGGCCCGCGACGCGTGGAGCCTCCTCGGTGCATGAGGGAGCTCCAGCGCGTGCTGCTGCTGCGCAGCAGCAGCTAGGACAGGAGATCGGCGAGGGTGTCCAACGGCAGCGGTGCTTCAGGTCGGCTCAGAGGCTCAGAGTGACAGCCGGGCGAAGTCGCTACCGCGCGAGGGAACCGCTGACGTGCCGGCCGTCATCAGAGCTTGCGGGTGTCGCGGGGCTCGGCGTACGGCTCCTCGCCCGGTGAAAGGCCACCTTCGATGGCACGTCCGCGTTCGAGTTCAGCGTTGAACTCCACAACCGAACCGGCACGAAAGGTCGTGAAGAAGACCGTGGATTCGATTCCTCCGCAGGAGTCGGCTGCCGCCTGCAATCGTGCATGGGAAGCTCTGGTCCCCGCGCGTGCCAGTTACCTGTCCGACGTCTCACCCCACTACGACGAAGTCTTCCGGGAGATCGCACAGCGAACGGAGCGCGCAGACAGTCTCGGCAAGAGCGACATCGCAGCACTGGTGGTCTGGAAGCGGCTGACCGCGCAGACCCCCTGGGTCTCGCAGCTGATGTCCCTACCCGAAACGCAGGTCCGCGCAGTCACGGCTCGGGCAGTCACCGCAGTCCGCGATACCGCGCTCTCGCGCAGTGAAGCCGCCCGTGCCGGGCGCGCCGTCGTGTGTGAACTGCCCGGCTTCCGTATCGGTGACGCCCTGGCCTCAGCCGTCCTTACCGCAGCGGCACCGAAACGGATGGCCGTCTACGACCGCCGAGTGCAACACGCCCTGAACGCTCTCGGCCTCACTCTCACCCGTGCTCCAGGACGGTACGGCCGCTACATGCAGCTTCTCGGTGATCTCCTCGACCACCGTCACCAGTACGCCGACGACTGGACGGCACGCGACATCGACACCGCCCTGTACTGGATCGGCAAAAACCCACACGTCGTTGATCATTGAGCCTTCCGACCGGCTTCGCTCGGCATCCAGGACAGCGAGGTCGGTTCTGCCGCGTCTCTTCGCGTCCGGCGCAGCCCACCCACATGAGAGGGGCGGTTCGGAACGCGCTCTGCGGCAGCTGGTCGCTCCTGGGCTCGCCGGAGTGGGCAGCACAATCCCCCCGAGGATGCAGCCGTGGCTCGGCTGGGAACTCCCAGCCGAGCCACGGATCTTCTCACCCTGATGCCGCAGCCAGGGGCACGCGCCCCGGGTGTGCGGCCCAGGATTCTCTAGCCTCGGTTCTGGTAGTGGTGGCGGCCCCAGGAAGCGTCGTCGACGAAGCGGTCGTGGTCGTTGCGCAGGGTGGCGGTGTCGGATCGGTTGTCCCACACGTAGGCGCGGCGGTCCTGGTAGAGGTCGTGGCGGGTGTCGTAGCCGATACCGGTGTGGACGCGGACCGTGGCACGGCCGGCGAGGCGGTAGTGGTCGAAGGTGTAGGTGCGGCCGTCCTCGTCCGCCAGGGTCCAGCCGTCAAGGTTCACGCTGCGGCGGGTGTTGTTGGTGATCTCCACCCACTCCTGGTTCAGGGAGCGGTTGGAACGGTTGTCCCATCCCGGGGAGTCGTACTGCACGCGGCTGATCTCGACGCTCCGCCACTGCGCGCCGTGATCGGCGGCGGACGCGGGCACCGCGATCGCCGCGGTGACGGCAGCGGCACTCAGCGCGGCGGCAGTCAGACGGCGAGCGGACGTGGATACGGTCACAGGTACTCCCTGCATCATGCGGGCACCAGCCCGACTGTCCCCGATGAGCAGCCGGGTGGTGCGGTGTGCGTGTGCGGCCGGCTGGCCGCACACGCACACCCTGCTCACCGCACCGGCACGCCCAGGCCCAACGCGGCACGTGTTGCCAATTGCCCACACCACCGTGACACGCGCCTGCAACATCCACCTATGTCGCCTATGTGCAGAATTGATGGGCTGACAGCATCGCATCCCTTGCCGTGACCGGTCGGCGCGTTGCATCCGTCAGGCCCGGCGGCTCGGCGAGCGGGCAGGCGCCACCCGAAAGTGAGTAACAGCGCCGCAGCCCGAACTCCGTGGCCGCTGGACCGGTCCACACCGGCCCAGGGCAGGAAGCAGGCGTGAAAAGACCCCGCGCCACAGATCTCGGTGCGGGGTCTTCACGGAGCGCTGGGCAGGCCTTGCACCTGCATCTCCCCGCAGGAAGCGGGACGTTTTTCCTTGGACCACCAACGCATAGCGTGCCAGCATGAATTCCGCCGGCCAGCTCAAGATCAACAGTACCAGGCGCGGGTCGTTCGGCCTCGTTGGTCGAGGCCCGGATGGCAAGCCTGGATCAGATACGGCGGAGCCGTGTTGGCGTAGCAGCTCAACATGGCCGCCAAAAAGAACGGCGGCCCCTCGAAGTGCTGCTCGCGTGCCCGCCCAGCCCGCATCCAACCCAGCATCATGCGGCGTAACGCGTCCTCGTGTCGGCGACGCCTGAATTGTGAGCCAGTTCCGGCGGTTGAAAAGTGGCCCCCTGCTGGTCCGTTGACGTTGGTCATTCCCCGGTGTTGGCGGCTGGAACCCGCCCGAGGTCACGTCCGCGCATGCGGTAGCTGTCGCCCTTGAGAGAGATGACTTCGGCGTGGTGGACGAGGCGGTCGATCATGGCGGCGACGGTGTCGTCGCCGAAGTCCTCGCCCCAGCGCCCAAAGGGCTTGTTGCTCGTGACGATCACGGACGCGCGTTCGTATCTGCCCGAGATGAACTGGAAGAACAGGTTCGCGGCCTCGGGTTCGAAGGGGAATCGTGCGGGGCATCGGACCGTCCAGGCCGAACCGGGTGACCGGGGGCGTGAGGGAACCGCCCACCCACCACGGACCGGCCCCCCGAAGGGCCGTTGCCGAGCGGGACGCGAGAGCGGGAACCCAGCGCATCCAACACCGTTCGGGATGCACCCGGCACGCAGCACTGGGTCCGCGACTCACTCATGCGCACTGGTCAGGAACGGTCGGTGTCCTGCGTGATGGCAGGGGAGCGTCGAGGCAGCTTCCCACTTCTCTGCGCAAGAAGCCGCGCGGCGTTCGTCAAGTGGCGGCCCTCCCTGCATCACTGTGGGTGGTATCCGTGTTGCGCCAGCCTGGGTGTGATCTTCGGTGGCATCCCGGTGGCATGCTCGCTCCGGCAGGCCGAGGGGCTGGGCCGACGATGTGCGGGAGGCTGTTGTGATCTGGGAGCAGGGCAGCCGTGCCCGGGTACGGGGCATGGGCCGAAGCGGCCGGGGCGGTGCCTTGAGGGCACCGGTGGCCGTGGGCACCCTCGGTGCCCTTGTCCTTGGAGGGTGTGCGGGGGGTGGCGGGTCCTCGCATCCGTCGCCGTCGGCGAGTGTCGTGGGCAAGGCCACGCTGTTTCCTTCCGATTCTGGGGGCGGTGGCGGCCAGGGTGGTGGTTCCGGGATTGGGTTCCCGGCCGTGAAGGTGGGTGAGTCCGCGGACACGGCCGTCGAAATGAAGAACAACGAGCAACGTGCCTGGAAGCACGACAAGCCGACGGTCGCCGGGGATGGTGCGGACGAAGGGGCCGGTGTCCAGGAGACCAAGGCCGACGGAACCGGTGCTGCGCCGGAGACCTCCGGCGGCGGACACAACGTGTACCAGATCGTCGAGGACCACTGCGGTGACGATCCGATCCCGCCAGGGCAGTCCTGCACCTTCAAGATCCGCTTCATCCGGGGGTCGAACGACGCGCCTGCGGCCGCACTGCTGAAGATCGACTCACCGACATGGCCGATCCGGACAGTGGTGACCGCCGCCAGTAAGCCGGGGGTCACCCCCAACACCGTCCCGTCGGGCCTTGAGACATCGGGCCCCGCTGTTTCCCCGGGGACCCAAGGGCCGACGGGTCCCACGGGAAGTCCGACCGGTCCCGGCGAGTCTCCCATGCCCCAGCCACCGAGCGAGCCGCCGCAGAACACCGCGCCTCCCACTCCCGGAACTGAGCCTGGCGGCGGCGTAACGCCGCCTCCGCAACCGGCGACGCCTGGCGCCCCGGCGACCTGACCGCCCGCAAGCTGCCCGGCGTAACGGGAGCGCGGGTGGGGTCAGGATGCCCCCGTTCCCCGGTACTCGCCTTGTACCTGCACCCGGATCGACGCGTCGTCCATGAGGATCATGGTTACGTCTCCCCACTGCGGATCCCGGTTGGCAGGGATGAGGTAGTAGTGCGTCTTCGAGTGGGTCAGTACCCGATAGCCCACACAGCGGTAGCGGAACGGCTGGTGTTGCTTCCCCTCGTCCACGCAGTGGATCGTCTTGCTGGCCGGCTCGACCGGCTCCCGCGCGTGAACCAGGACCGCCGGCAGGTCGCTGAATTGGCTCTGCGCCTCGGCGGCGGCCGACGACTCCCCCACGCCCCGGGCGTAGCGGGCCACGTCGAAGAACAGAACCATGGCGAGAACGGCGACCATGAAGCCCTCGGCCAGGCGCCACGGCCCTTCGCCCTGGCCGCCGGACCGGTGGTAGAGGCGGAGCGCCAGCAACATCACTACCGCCCCGATGGCCACAAAGAATGTGGGTACGAGGTCTCTCGGCCATCCGGATCTCAGCCGGCTCAGCACCAGATCCCACCACCACGGCGGTTCGAGGAACACCGGGAAACCGAGGAGCAGCAGAGCAATGCCCACGGCCGCAGCCGAACGGCAGACAAGGGTCCGCAGTTGTCTGTGGCGGGGACGGGCCAGTTCGCGCTCGGCCCACCGGAAGGCGAAGAAGACGAGGACTCCGAGGGTCAGCAGGACCCAGACCGGGAGAAAGAGCGCCGGGGGGCTGCCGAGCAGGTAGTCCTGGATTGAGTAGTCCAGTTGGTTCACCCGGATGCCGAAATAGGTGTAGTAGGCGTTCCAGTAAGTGGCTCCGAAGTAGTACAAGAGGCCCAGAACAGCGGTTCCGGGCGTCACCACATAGGCGGCCTTCTCCACGAAGGACTTGCTCTTCGGCTTCTCCTCGGTCACCTGCTGCCGTCCCATCACTCTTCCGACGAACAGGAATGATCCGGTGATTCGATCTTCATCCGGTGACCCGAACATAACCCGCACCATCGCCGAACGCAGGTCAGGAAGCGTTCTGAGTAGGGTCGGGGACTGGCGCGGTAGCTGACGCTCCGTTTCCAGTCCCCGCCGCTTCAAGTGAAACCGTGCATGCGGTTCTCCCGCACACGGCTTTCCGACATCGTTCACCGGCGCAAGAACTTCTTGACATCGGTCAACCGTGGAGGAACTGGTATCCGATCCACACTTGGATTTGGGTCAGCCCGTTCAGGTTCAGTCCTGTGTCGAACTGCTGTTGCGGGATGGTCAACTGCCAGCTTCCACCCACGCCTCGCCCCCAGAACGCCAGCGATTTGGGTGCGTCGAGGGCCGGTTCATCGGCCATGGCTCCTGCACCGGCCACAGCAACGGCCCCCCGACCGAGCTCTCCCCGACCGAAGGCGATCCGGGACGAGGGTGCAGCCGAATCGCGGGACGTGCCAACGGCGCCAGCTCGGGAAAGACCGCGGTCACGTCCACGGGCCGCGGCGGAGTAGTACGTACGGAAACCATGCCGGTGATCCTGTCACCAGCCACTGACAGCCCCTGGCCGCCTCAACCAGCTTCGGTGGCATCGGTGTTCAGCTGGTCAAGTCCAACGCATGCAGCCTCGGCCACAGCGACAGCGGCATCTGTGCGGGAAGTGATCTTCCCCTGGGCTTATCTCGCCCGCAGGCGGGCGATGTCAGCAGTCTGCGGCTAGAGTTGATTCGATTTCATCTGTCGTCCGGGCACTCTCGGATCACGGGTGGAACGCGACGGAGCGCGCACGATGACTGCCGAGGACCAGACCGCGGCGCACACGACTACAACGGCTGCCGACCAGGCCGGGGGCGGCTCGACCCGGTCGGCACCGCCCGGCAGGGCGGCGAGCGCCGGACGGTGGCCGGCGACAGCCGTCTTCTTTCTCAACGGGCTCACGCTGTCGACGTACATCGTCCGGCTCGGATCACTGAAGGACAAGCACCATCTGAGCGACGGCCAACTCGGGCTCATCGGCATGGTCTTTGCCGTGGCAGCCCTCGCCTGCATGCAGGGTGTGGGACTGCTGACGGCACGGGTCGGGACGCGGCCGGTGTTGCGCACCTCACTCCTCGTCATGCCCGTGCTGCTGGCGCTCGTCGGCCTGGTCGGAGGAGCCGTCGAACTCGTGGTGGTCGTCACGGCCCTCGGTGCCGTGCACGGCACCACCGACGCAGCCATGAACACCCATGCCGTCGCGATCGAGCGGCGCCTGGGACGTCCCATCCTCAACGGCTGCCACGCCGCATGGAGCGTCAGCGCTGTCGTAGCCTCACTCGCCACGGCCGTCCTGGAACGTGCGGGTATCTCGTTCGCCACGCACCTCGTGGCAGCCGCCGCCGTGCTCATGGCCGGGGGCCTGCTGCTGGGGCCGCTCCTGGTGGAGACCGGCACAGGGGACCGCGCCCGCGCGTCCGCGCCCGAGCCGCGCCGCCTTGGCCTGCGCGGCGGCTGGAGCCGCGAGGTCGTGGCACTCGGCCTGACCGGCACGGCCCTCATGGTCTGCGAGGGCGCCGCCCTCGGCTGGAGCGCGATCTTCCTGCACGACTCCCGGGGCGCGTCGCTCGGTCTTGCAGCCACGGCGGTGACCGCGTACACCGGCGCTCAGGCGGTCGGCCGGGTGATCGGCGACCGCCTGACCTTGCGCTACGGCGCCCCGGTCCTGTTCCGTGCCGGCGGCCTCGTCGCGGCGTGCGGCCTGGCGATGGCGCTTCTTTCGCCGAACCCTGTCGCGGCCATCGGCGGATTCGCCGTCGCGGGCGCGGGCGCGTCGGTCCTGATCCCGCTGGCCTACAGCGCGGTCGGGCAGGCGAAGGCGGACAGCCCGGAAGCCGCGACGCTGATCTCCCGATTCACCACCTTCACCTACGCGGGGACCCTGTTCGGTCCCGCCGCGATCGGCTGGGCCGCCGAGCTCGCCGGCCTGACCTGGACGCTGACCGCACTCATCCCCGTGCTGTGCGCTGTCGCACTCCTGAGCCGACTGCCCGGGCGCCCGCAGCACTGAGGTCGCCACCGGAGTCCGCCCCCGCCTGCCTCGCGCCGGGCGCCTGACCGTGAGGTTTCCGCACCCGGCTGGCGTGTGCGGTGGGAGTGTGGGTGCGTCGCCGGGTTCGCCGTGTCGCCATTTCGCCTGCAGACGCCGGACCCCCAGCCCCCTTGAAAGCAACGCAGACGCTGTCGCCGCGCCGTCCGGCGGCAGGTGGGCGCCCCGAGGCCCATATGAGGTTCCGCGTCAGATGACGCGACGTCCTGATCGCAGGGAACCCGAAAGTGCTGCCGCCAGCGGATCGGACGGCCGACTTCACTCCGACGAGTCCTGGGTTCGGCTGAACTCGGCGCAGTCATCCTGCGGTTGGCTTCACTCTCGTGCCAGACCCGAGACCGGGGTACGCAGGGATCGCGGCACGCGGGAGTCAGCGAAGCGGATGCAGGGCCGCCAGTTCGGGTGCGTACCGTCCGCTCACCATCCCGTCCGCCAGCAGCTTTCCACTGAGGGGGCCCAGAGCGATGCCCCACATTCCGTGCCCGCCACACACGTGAACGCGTGGTGACACGGTGCGGCCGATGAGGGGCAGGCCGTCCGCGGTGCAAGGGCGCGGGCCGGCCCACTCCTCGGTGCGGCGCCCGAAGTCGGCGTCGGGCAACAGAGGGCGGACCGCCTCGATCACCGCCTGAACGCGGCGTGGGTCGGCGGGCCGGTCGGGGGCGGTGAACTCCATCATCCCGGCGACCCGCACCCGCTCAGCGTCCAGCGGCGTGCACACCACACGCTGCGCCGCGAAGTAGGTGGGCGTCGTGGGCAGGCCTGCCGCAGGCATGGTGAAGCTGTAGCCCCGGCCGGACTGGACGCGAGTGCGGACACCGAAGGGCGCCGCGAGGCGGCCCAGCCAGGCGCCGTTGGCGAGCACGGCCGCGTCGGCACGCAGTTCCTGTCCCTCGGCGCCGCGCACGGCGACACCACCGCCGGGGCCGCCGCCCAGATCGCGCACGTTCACGGCCTCCAGGTCTGCCACGATCTTGCCGCCGCGCTCCCGCACCGCGTCGGCGAGCGACGTCGTGTACGCCACGGGGTTCAGGTACCGCTGCCCGTGCAGCCGGACGGCGGCAGCGATCCGATCCGGGCGCAGGGTCGGTTCGAGGCATGCGGCCTGCTCGCCGGTCAGCAGTTCGTACGCCACGTCCTGTCCTGCGGCGCGCACCGCCTCCAGTTCCTCGACCATCGGGCGGCGGGCGGCCTCGTCGGTGAAGGCGAGCAGGCAGGGGTCACTGGCGCGGGTGGGTTCGGCGACTCCGCCCTCGGCGAGTTCGTCGTACGCGGCGAGCACACCGCGGTTGAGCACCGAGAGCGCGGCCATGGCGACCTGCCACTGGCGGTGTGTGCAGCGCCGGGTGAGGGCGAGCAGGAACTGCGCCAGGCGGGCGTCCGCGCGCGGCGGGATGTAAAGCGGTGAGGACGGGGAGAACATGGTGCGCAGGCCGAGCCTGAGCGCGCTCGGCTCCGCCAGCGGCACGGTCAAGGACGGGGTCAGCCAGCCGGCGTTGCCCCAGGACGCGCCGGCCGCGACGCCCTTGCGGTCGACAACGGTGACCTCGACGCCCGCTTCCTGCAGGTACCAGGCAGTGGCGAGACCAGCCATACCTGCGCCGACGATCAGGGCGCTGCGCGGGGCTGTGTACTGGTGGGACATGTTCAACTTCCCCTCCTCAGTGGGTCGTCACGGCGAGCGAAGGACGGCGCTCGCCGGCTCGGGTCGCCTGCTCGAAGGCGTGCCCGGCGCGCAGCACAGCCAGGTCCTGCCGGTGCGGGCCGACGATCTGCAGGCCGACCGGAAGACCGGCAGGCGTGAACCCCGCAGGCACGGACAGTGCCGGGCAACCCGTCACGGAGATCAGGTACGCCGAGCGCATCCAGTCCAGATACGTCTCCATCGGCACCCCGGCCACTTCGCTCGGGTACGCCAACTCCAGTGCGAAAGGCGCCACTTGGCTCACCGGCAGCATCAACAGGTCGTATGTCCCGAAGAACTCCCTGACCCGGTGGAACAGCTCGGCGCGCCGCACCTGAGCCCGGCCCACGTCGGGGCCCGTCAGGCGGCGGCCCTCCTCGACGTTCCACACCACCTGGGGGGCGAGGCGGTCGCGGTGCCGGTCGAGCAGCGCACCGTAGGCGACCTCCATCTGCCAGGCCCGCTCGACGCGGAACACCTCGTCGGCACCGGACAGGTCCGGGCACGCCTCCTCGACCGTGCAGCCCATGGCCTCGAGTGCTTTCACGGCGGGCGTCAACGCCGCCGTCACCTCGGGCTCGACCGGCACGGCGCCGCCCAGGTCCGGCGCCCAGGCCACCCGCAGTCCGCACAGGTCGGCGCCGTCGAGCGCGGACGGGGCGAAGGCGGCGCCCGGCGTGTCCAGGGCGAGCGGGCTGCGCGGGTCGGGGCCGGCGAGCGCGGACAGGCCGAGCGCGGTGTCGGCGACCGTGCGGCCCATGGGCCCCTTCACCGACAGCTGCGCCCACGGCGTCCTGTCCGGCCAGGACGGCACCCGGCCGGGCGAGGGCCGCAGGCCGACCACGTTGTTGAACGAGGCCGGGTTGCGCAGGGAGCCGCCGGTGTCGCTGCCGTCCGCGAGCGGCACCATCCCGGCGGCCAGCGCCGCGGCCGCACCGCCACTGCTGCCGCCGGCACTGCGGGTCGGGTCGTACGGGTTGCGGGTCGGCCCGAACACCTTGTTGACGGTGTGTGAACCCAGGCCCAGTTCGGGCACGTTGGTCTTGCCGATGGTGATCGCCCCGGCCTGCTTGAGGCGTTCGACGACCAGGTGGTTCCGGTCCGGTACATGGTCGGCGAAGATCGGTGACCCGTACGTGGTGCGGATTCCGGCCGTGTCGGCGAGGTCCTTGTGCGCGACAGGCAGTCCGTGCAGCGGCCCCACTTCCTCGCCCGCCGCGAGCCGTTCGTCGGCCCGTGCCGCGGCGTCCATGGCCTGTTCGGCGACGAGCGTCACGATCGCGTTCACGATCGGGTTGACGCGCTCGATCTGCTCCAGATGGGCGGCGAGTACCTCGCGGGCGGACACCTGACGGCGCCGCAGGGCTGCGGCGAGGTCGACGGCGGTGCGGAAGCTGAGTTCGTTCATGGTGGCTCCGTGTGCTGCGGGTGGGGCGGGTGGGGCGGGTCAGAAGAGTTCGGCGAACTGGGCCGCCGCCAGCACCCCGAAGAGGAGGAAGGCGCCGGACAACAACACATTCGAGAGAAGCTTGTTGCGGAAGACCGGCTCGACGGTGCGGCGGTTGAGGAGCACAAGCAGCGCCCCGGACAGCAGCGGCAGGATCAGCGAGCCGACAGTGGCGTACAGGAGTACCAGCGACACCGGCTTCCCGAGGAAGGTGACGCCCACCCCTGCCGCGCCGGCGCCCAGGACGAACGCCCTGAACGGCCAACTGCGTGGCGCCATATGCCGTTCCGCCTGCTCGTCGGGGATGCCGCGCAGTGTGCGCAGCGAGTCGGACAGCAGATATCCGATGGAGTTGAAGCCGCCGACCAGTGCCCCCAGCGTGACGAAGAAGAAGGTTGCAAGGAACAGCAGGCGTGCCGCCGAGCCCAGGTCGGCGCCGAGCGGATCGGCGAGCGCGGCGAGACCGTCGTTGCCGGTGATCGTGCGGCCCGAGCCATGCAGCAGGCCCGCGCCGACGATGCTCGTACACAGGACGAAGAGGAACGTGACGGCGTAGCTGGTCGCCACGTCGGCGCGCATCACGGGCAGCCAGCTGGGGTGCCGCCACTGCTTCTCCCGTACCCAGTAGCTGTACGAGGCGATGGCTGCGCTGCCGCCGACCCCTCCGATCAGGGCGAGGATGGTCAGCACCGACCCTTGCGGCAGGCGCGGGCTCAGCGTGGACAGCATCCCCGGCAGATCGTCGGCGGTGACGAGCATGGCGACGGCAAGGCCTACCATGCCGACAAATTTGACCAGGATGAACACGCTCATCACTCGCTCGAACCACGCGTAGCGGCCGATGTAGACGATCGCCGTCGACAGCACGGTGATCACCACGGCAGTCGCATGCAGGGGCAACGCGGGCAGAAGCGTGGTCAGCGCGAGCGCCGCGACCGAGCTGAGCGCGCCGCCGTACAGCAGCGCGATCACCAGGACGAAGAGAAAGAAGGCGGCGGGCAACCAGCGGCCGGCCGAACGGAGGCCGGCGATCACAGTCCGGCCGGTGGCCAGGTGCAGCCGGCCGACCGCCTCGGTGAGAGCACTCTTGACGACGACCCCGACGAGGAGCGCCCACAGCAGCGCGAGGCCGTAACCGGCAGCGCCCGAGAGGGAGGTGACCATGTCACCCGCACCGACGCTGGCAGCCGCGAGGACCAGTCCCGGCCCGAGCAGGGTCAGTCGGCCGCGCCGGGTCGTGGGCGCCTGCGGGGCTTCAACGGCCGGTGGCCGGTCGGTGGTTCCGTGCGGCGCGGTCACATGGATCATCTCCGTCGGTCACGGGAGCAGGGCAGGGCTGGCGGGTGGCTCGGTGCGGCTCCGTGCTGGACAGACTCGAACGCGATGACGGATGCGTACAAGATTCCGCTGGACATCGACGGAATCCGCCATAGGATCGGCGCGATGGCAGCACAACAGCATGGCTCTGTGGCGGATTTGCTGGATCGGCGCATCCTGAGCGCCCTCCAGGTCGACGGCCGCGCTTCCTGGCGCCGGGTTGCCGGCGCGCTCGGTGAGGCGGAACGAACGGTCATCCGGCGAGGCACCCGTCTGCTCACCTCCGGCTACGTCAAGGTCGGCGCTCTCGCGGTGCGCGGTCACAGCACGGTGGTCCTCGTGCGCAGCACAGCCGGGCAGGCCCGGATGGCGGCCGGCGCGCTGGCCCGCCGCCCCGACTGCGCCTTCGCCCATGTCCTGACCGGTTCCCCGGACTGCATCGCCGAGCTGGTCGGCCCTCGTGAAAGCCTCGCCGGACTCGTGATGGACGAACTCCCCGGACTCCCCGGCGTCGCGGAGGCAGTCGCCCACCCCGTCCTGCGGCACCTCAGCACCATCCGGGAGTGGCAGCCGGGCTTGCTCACCGACGCGGAGACCGCCGCCCTGGCCACCTCACCCGAGTCGGTCCCGTCCCCCGCCCCGCCGGAGGAACCGACCCGCACCGACGTCCTCCTGCTCGACGCCCTCGCGGACGACGGCCGCCGAACCTATGACGAACTCGCCCGCATCGCCGGGGTGTCCGAGGCCACCGCACGCCGTCGCGTCAGCACGCTGCGCCGCACAGGGCAGGTACGCATCCGTGCCGTGATCGACCCGACGCTCCTTGGCCTGCCCACCGAGGCGGTCCTCAGGATCCGCGTGGCGCCGGGCCGACTCGACCAGGTGGCCGGCGCCCTGGCGCGATCCCCCTACGTCCGCTACGCCAGCTTCGTCGCCGGCGATCACCAGCTCCTGGTCCTGGCGGCCCTGCCCAGCGAGGGCCACCTGTACGACTTCGTGACGATGGCCCCGTGGGCCAGCGATGCACTGACCATCGAAACGGCTCTGATTCTCGCCTCGTTGAAGCGAGGCGGTGTGCCGATGCGCGCCCACCGTTGACTCACCTCACCGGCTCGCCTAAGCGGTTTCGTTTGGATCAGCGGGCGGACCAGCGGAAGATGCCTGCCACGTGGAGTCCGGCCCCTTCGGGCATATCCGGCCTAGCCTTCCCTGCGGAGCAACAAGCACGAGAGGGAACGAGCGATGGATACAACGGCACTGGCGGCCTTCCTGGCAGTGGACCTGCTGCTGGTGTTCACCCCTGGCGCGGGGCCGCCGCCCTGGTCAGCGAGTCGGCACTGATCCTGCGCGACCTCAACCAGCTGGATGCGGCCCTGGCGCAGGCACAAGCGGCAGTCGCACTCCGGGAGTCCCGCCGCGCACGGTCCCTGGCCCTGAGCCGGATCACCCTCGTCGACATCCACGTACTCCGGGGCGATCTCGATGCAGCCGTACAGACCGGGCACGGCTTGCTCAGCACGAGCCCCACCCTCGGATCGGTCCGCGTCGTACAGCAGCTCGACGCGCTGCGACAGCTCCTGGAACCGCATCGCGCCTACGGGCCGATGCGGCAGTACCTGACACGGTTCGACGACGCACGCAGAGCGAGAATGCTCCTCTTGGCCGACATCATCGCGTCGTCACCCGGAGGCACCCCCGCATGAGTCCCGCACACACCACCCCCACCCCCGCCGACCCGGAAGCGTGGAACGCCTACCTCGCCGAGGGAAACGCCAAGCAGGCCCGCAAACGCGTCGCCGCCGACGTCCTGCTACGCGACGCCGACGGCCAAGTCCTCCTGGTCAACCCCACCTACAAGCCCGGATGGGACCTTCCCGGAGGGATGGTCGAAGCAAACGAGCCCCGCCGGACGCAGCGCGCCGCGAGCTGGCCGAGGAACTCGGGCTGACACTCACCAGTCTCCGGCTCCTCGTGGTCGACTGGGTTGCCCCTTACGGCCCCTGGGACGACCAGATCGCCTTCATCTTCGACGGCGGAACCCTCACCAACGACAACGGCAAGCTCAGCCCCCGTGACGGCGAGCTGGCCACAGCAGAAGTCGTCGCGCCGAACATCGCACGCGCCCGGCTCGGCGACCACATACGGCCCCGCTTCACAGCCGCCCTCGAAGCCGCCGCCGACGGACGTCCCCGCTACCTCCACAACGGCACCCCTGCCGCTGACGCTGATCAGCGTCAGCCGGTAAGTCATCGCAACCGACACGCACACCGCCAGCCCAGCCCTTGTGTGGTGTCGCCCAGAAGGGGCCACTTCACACGACACGCCAGCTAGGAGTCCGGTAGAGCGTAACCACCTCATCAGACAGCGTGAACAGAACAGGGTCCAGATCCATGTGCATGTGGATCCGGGCCCTGTCCCCCCGTAGCAGTGTGATGCAGGATTCCAACCCTGACGGCCCAACCGCTGCGATGTCTCAACTCCCTGCCAGTGCCCCGCCGCAGGGGTCCGCGGTTCAGTCCCTGTTACAGGCGCCAGGCGCGGATGCGGTCGGCCGCCGTGAACACGTCGGCCTTGCCGGAGAGCAGTTCGCCTGCGAGGTCGACGAGTTCGCCGTAGGGGGCGTCGATGCCTTCGCCGCTGGCATGCATGTAGGCGATCGTCACAGCACAGGCGAAACGGATGTTGTATGCGGGCAGCGGCTTGAGGAGCAGGAAGGTGTGCAGCAGGGCTGCCGCGCGCCAGGACGCGTCGGAGTCGGTGCCGGCCCTAGGCGGGTCGACGCGGTGGCGGGCCACGCCGGCCATCAGCGCCGAGAAGTCGCCGACGGTCGGGTGTTCGGGCAGGGCGGTCTCCTGTTGCTGCAGGAGCCACCTCATGTCGATATGGATGACAGGCGGCATCGGTCAGGCGGCCCGCTCCGCTGCCCCGGCCGCCGGGCCGTCATCCTGGCCCGCGGCCGCGATGGCCTCGGCGAGGGCCGGATCGTGAAAGACGCGGGCGAAGACCTCGGCGCCTTCCTTCAGGGCACGGTGGCGGGCGATCTGGTCGGCGGTCGAGGCGCGTACCAGGGCCTTGAGGGTGACCCCCTGCTCTCGCGCCAGTTCGCGGAGCTCGTCGAGCTCCTCTTCGCTGAACTCCACATTCAAGGCAGGCATGCCTGGAGCATACCGTCCAGGTACCCTGTCATCAATCATCGCAGGTCAAAGCAGGTTACGAGAGGTACCCCGCTGGGCCCGGCGATCGCTGCGACGCAATGCGTTTGTTGCCCGTCCAGATCGCGCGGATGCCTGAGCCCGGTGGGCGCCGGGCGGTCTGCGTCATCACGAGCGGTGCCAGCCGCTCTCGCACTGCGAGACTGCCAGGGCACACCATGATCACAAATGGATAGGCCGTGTCCATGTCACGTGCACGCGTCACCCGCCGGAATGGCTGCGCTCACTGCCTGGTCTCGAGCGGCAGCGAGGTCGGCCACCCGTCCGTACGCGCTAGAGCACTCCGTTGATCACCCGGTCAGACGCCGGTCACGCGGTCGCCGGAGGGGTGAGGGCTGCCGGGGGCCGGGGCCCGACCTGACCGGCGAGCCGGTCCGGCAGCCTCGGAACCGGGCAGGTCGGCGAGGCTGCCGGCCGGTACAGCGGGTGCGGGGATGGGGGGAGAGCACCGCACCACGCTGGCCTATCGAGTGGGCCACGTACTCCTGTCTGCCAGCCTGACCCACTCTCCATCCACCTGCCCCGGCACGACACGCCCCTCCGCCTCCCAGCGGGCGGCCAGCTGCGTGAAGATCGGCTCACCCGGCGCTGGAGGAACCGTTTCCTCGCGGCCGGTGACCGGGGCTGGCTGCGGGGTCGTCGTGGTCACGTAGCTCTAACGCGCGAATCCGGCTGCAGTCACCCGTGCCTGCTCCGACGCTCACCCACTACGCCCTCCCTGACCAACCAGCAGCGCGCAGCATCGCCTGGTGCGCGTGAGGGATCGCCGACCACGGTGAGACGCCGTCCGTGCCGCGATCAGTGCGGTGGTGAACCGGTCGACCACGACCGACGCTTGATCGGCCAGCTGCTCCACCTCAGCAGAGGCGACCTCACCGCGCGCCGTGGAAGCGAGGAAGTCCGCAGATCCGCCCGCCCATCTCTAGTGTGATGCGCCAGAAATGGCGACTCTAAGTAGCTTTCACGTATTGGTGGTTGGTGGGTTGATTTTGGTGAGGTAGTCGGCGAGGGAGTTCAGGATCTCGTCGGCGGTCTTGGTCCAGGTGAAGGGCTTGGGATCGTGGTTCCACTCCTCGATCCATGCGCGGATGTCGTCCTCCAGAGCCTTGACGGAGGTGTGGACGCCGCGACGGATGAGTTTGTCGGTCAGCAGGCCGAACCACCGCTCGACCTGGTTCATCCAGGAGGAGCCGGTGGGGGTGAAGTGGACGTGGAAGCGGGGGTGTTTGCCCAGCCACGTCTTGATCTCGGGGGTGTTGTGGGTGGCGTAGTTGTCGCACACCAGGTGCACGTCCAGGCCGATGGGCACTGCCTTGTCGATCCGGGTCAGGAACTTCTTGAACTCGATGGCCCGGTGGCGGCGGTGGAGTTCCGATATGACGGTGCCGTCAGCGATGTTGAAGGCGGCGAACAGGCTGGTGATGCCGTGCCGGTGGTAGTCGTGGGTGCGGCGCTCGGGCATGCCCGGCATCATCGGCAGGACGGGCTGGGAGCGGTCCAGGGCCTGGATCTGGGACTTCTCGTCCACACACATAGCACCACCGCCTTCTCGGGCGGGTGGTGGTACAGACCGACGACGTCGACGACCTTGGCGATGAACTGCGGGTCGGTGGAGAGCTTGAACGCATCCTGCAGGTGTGGCTTGAGGTCGAACTTCTTCCAGATCCGGCCGATGGTGGACTTCGACAGGCCGGAGTGCTTGGCCATCGAGGCCCGCGACCAGTGCGTGTCCTTGCCCGGGGTGGATTCCAGGGTCGCGGTGAGCACGTCCTCGACCCGGTCGAGCAGGATCGAGGGCGGCCTGCCGGGACGCGGCTCATCCGTCAGCCCGTCCAGCCGCAGCCGGACGAACCTGGAGCGCCAACGGTTCACCGTGTTGTGCGCGATGCCGAGTTCGGCACCGATTTCCTTGTTCGTCCCGCCGTCCGCGCACCGCAGCACGATCCTCGCCCGCAGCGCCAGGAACTGCGCGGTCTTCGCCCGCCGCGTCCAGCGCGTCAGCTCTGCCCGCTCGGCCTCGGACAGCACCAGCTCCGACTTACGCCGGCCCGGCCTCGGCGCATCCGTCAGGCCTGCCAACCGCTGGGCCGCGAACCGGGAGCGCCACTTGCGTACCGTCGCCGCACTCACCCCGAAGTCCGCTGCCACAGCCGTGTTTGACACACCGTCCGCACAGGCCAGGATGATCTGGGCCCGCTCCGCCGCACGAGCCGATACCGCGCCGTCCGCCCAGCGCGTCAACTCCGCACGTTCCTCGGCGGACAGCACGACTTCGACAGCACGAGGACCCCGAGACACCATGAAAACAGCCTACATACTTAGAGTCGCCATTTCTGGCGCATCACACTAGTGTCCCGCGCCGGAAGTTCCTAGGTAGTTCCGGCTGGGGCTCGAAGGGCCAACACGCGCGGTCGGCGTCCGGCCGCCTGGCCGCCAGGGGGCCGGACGGATCTACCGACGAATTACTGGCGCAGGACACTACCCGTTAGGTTGCTCTGGCTCTTGGGTTCTGGCTGGTGGTGGATGTTCTGGGCAGGGGGCGGTGGCAGGTGGTGCAGGTGCCGGTCCAGCAGTTCAGCAGGTCCTGGATGGCGTCGAGGATCTGGTAGAGGCTGAGTCCGCTGTATCGGCTTTTGGGGCCAGGCGCTGTTCGGTGAGGACTGGGCGGCGGTGGCCAGGGTGACGTGGTGATGCTACCCGGCCCAGGAACGTCCCTCGAAGTGGTCCAGGCCGAGGCCGTGTTTGAGTTCCCGGTAGTCGTGCTCGATGCGCCAGCGGATCTTGGCCAGGTGGACCAGTTCGGCCGGCGGGGTGCCGGCGGGGAGCCGGCGGGCAGGCTGGACAGCCAGTAGTCGGTGGGCTCTTGGGCGTCCTCGGGCCATTCGGCCAGCAGCGTCACTTCGGGCAGAACACCGTCCCAGTAGCCGTGTTGGGCGGTGGCGGCGGCCTGGGCCAGGCGGCTGGCCCGGACTCCGGCCGGCCGCACCCGCAGGGCCAGAAAGCGCGAGCGCATCGGCCCGCGGGAGCCTTCCCGCCAGGTCACCTCGATGAAGGCCTGCCGCCCATGGCCGGCCGCCAGCGCGGCGACCGAGGACGGCTTGTGGCGGTAGCGGGGCTGCGGCTTGCGGCCGTTGTCGGACCACGCCGGGGCGGTGGGCTGTGCATCGTGCGGGTGGACGGTCACGTCCGAACGGACCGCCACGACATATCCGATGCCCCGCTCGCTCAGGCCGTCGCGGAAGTCGGCGTTCTGCCCGTAGCCGGCGTCGGCCACCACCACCGGCGGCACCAGTCCCCACCCGGCCAGCTCGTCGAAGGTGTCGAGAGCCAGCCGCCACTTCTCCCGGTGCCCGACCTCCTGCGGTATCCCGGTCCTCTGCCGCCGTGGCGCATCGTGCGCCCACTCCCGGGGCACGAACAACCGCCACTGCAGCGGACAGGAGGCGGTGTCGGAGACCGCGTGCACGCTCACCGCGACCTGGCAGTTGGCCTGCTTGCCCAGCGCTCCGCAGTACTGGCGCGCGACCGCGACCGACATCTTGCCGTCCTTGGGGAACGACACATCATCGACCGCCCAGGCATCCGGGCCGATCTGCGGCACCATCCGCTCCGCAATCCGCCGCCGCACCGGCACCGGATCCCAGGTCGACTGGTTCACGAACTGCTGCAGGTTCTGTTCATTGCCGTCCGGCAGCCGCTCCGCCATCGACTGGATCGACTTACGCCGCCCGTCCAGCATCAGCCCCGCAGATAGCAGTCACCCTTCGCCCGCTGATCCTTGCGCGGCACCGACGCGAACACATCAGCCACGAATATCGCCAACTTCACCCGAGCACGGTTCACTTGATGCGTATCCACACGCCCAACATGCCCCCAAATGGCGCCACCGTGCTGTGGCCACCGTCAGGGCCCCCGCGCGTGCAGCGCGGGGGCGGGCGGGCGATCACAGCTCGATATCGAGCCGTTCTACGTCGGTGAATTCCACTCCGAGGCCGTGTGCCCGGGAGTTGTTTGCGCGGAAGTACATCTCTGCGAGGCCGTCGGCCGCGATCTGCTGCTCGCCTGCGCCCTGCTCGTGGGCGGTGAACAGGCGGTCGGCCCAATGGGGTGGCAGGGCCTGGGTGATGTCGCGGATCCGGGCGTCGTCAGTAGTGCCCGCGGCGCATCAACAGGTACGAGCCGCGCGGCCAGTACCCCAGCGATCACCTGCCGGGGCAAGTGAGCCTGACACTCGGGTGAAACGCGTGGCGGCCGGCGTTGACCGCGGTGAGCAGGCAGATCCCGAGGGTCGCCACCACCATGGCGGCGACCCGGGACCATCAGCGATGTCTTCGTGGAGGGGCGGGAGCCGCACCGTAGGTCTTCATCAGGTGCGGGTCCAGCGCTGGTTGCTGCCGTTGGAGCAGGTGTAGAGCTGGATCAGGGTGCCGTTGGCGGTGCCGGCTGAGACGGTGTCGAGGCAGAGGCCGGACTGGACGCCGACGATGGATCCGTCGGAGTTGAGGCGCCATTTCTGGTTGTCGGCGCCCCAGCAGCTGTAGATCTGGACTTTGGTGCCGTTGCTGGTGCCGCCGGCGTCCAGGCACTTGTTGCCGTAGACCCTGAGCTCACCGGCGGCGGTGTACGTCCACTGCTGGTTGGTGCCGTTATTGCAGTCCCACAGTTGGAGCTGGGTGCCGTCGGTGGTGCTGCTGCTGGGCACGTCCAGGCAGCGGCCCGACCCGACGCCCTTGATCTGTCCGGAATCCGAAGGGGGCGTGGTGGAGCCGCCGTTGAGTGCGTTGAGGACGGAGGTGTACGCGGGCTTCTTGCTGCCGTCGCCGTTGAACAGCAGCGGCGTGTCCTGCGAGCGCCAGGAGTCGGTGTCGCGTACACCCCAGACGGTGATGCCGAGGCAGCGCGAGACGGCCAGGCAGTCGTTGGTCACGTTGGCGTAGGTCGTGGACGAGGCGCCCTGGATGTCTAGTTCGGTGATGGCCACGTCGACGCCGAGGGCGGCGAAGTTCTGCAGGGTGGTGCGGAAGTTGCTGTTGTAGGGGCTGTCGCTGTTGAAGTGCGACTGGAAGCCGACGCAGTCGATCGGCACGCCGCGCTGCTTGAAGTCCTTGACCATGGCGTACATGGCCTGGGTTTTGGCCCAGGTCCAGTTCTCGACGTTGTAGTCGTTGTAGCAGAGCTTGGCGGCCGGGTCGGCGGCGCGCGCGGTGCGGAAGGCGACCTCGATCCAGTCGTTGCCGGTGCGCTGCAGGTTGGAGTCGCGCCGGGCGCCCGAACTGCCGTCGGCGAAGGCCTCGTTCACGACGTCCCACTGGGCGATCTTGCCCTTGTAGTGGCCCATCACGCCGTTGATGTGGTCGATCATCGCCTGGCGCAGGGTGCTGCCGCTGAGGCTCTGCATCCAGCCGGGCTGCTGGGAGTGCCAGGCCAGGGTGTGACCGCGGACCTGCTTGCCGTTCTGCACCGCCCAGTTGTAGACGCGGTCACCGGCGGTGAAGTTGAACTGGCCCCGCTGCGGTTCGGTGGCGTCGATCTTCATCTCGTTCTCGGGCGTCACCATGTTGAACTCACGGCCCGCGATCGACGTGTACGCCGAGTCGCCCAGCCTGCCCGAGGCGATAGCGGTGCCGAAGTAGCGGCCGCTCTGCGCCGCCGCGGCACCGAGTGTGCTCTCGGCGGCGTGTGCTTTCGGTGGGGCGACCAGCGCGCCGACCGCAACTAAGACGCCGACGATCAGCGCCAACAGCAGACCGCGTGTCTTCCGGCGGATAACGGGTCTGGGAAGGGCGTACGAGCCCATGACTGTGCCTCCAAGGTAGAAATCACGGAAGGACTGAAGTGCAGGGGTCGACCGGCACGAAAGGACGCCATCGCGGCTCAGCCGGGGAACCACCACGCGGCGTCGCGTACCTCTCCAACTACGCGAAGAGCCAGGATGCGTGGGTGCGAACCTCACCGGAACGAAACGGGGTGGCGCAGGTGCTGTGGTGCGCGGATCTGCCGCGCGGCTGTGCGTGGACGTGGATCTGCCGTGCAGAACAGAGCGTCCAGGGTCAACATGGTTCGAAATCCCGGACTATGGACGGTGTCTCAGACAGGGATGATTGAGGTATTGACGATGGCTCGTCAATACTCCCCGCAGAAGATTCCGTTCCTCGCCCGAAACTTTCTGAAATCCCAGCGAGTCAGCGGCGAACTCCTGACGCCACGACCGGTGGACGCCGTAAGCCCGGTTCGCGGTGTTGTGCACGGTATTTCCAGTCGGCACGACAGCCTGTCGAGCCCAACGGTGAGGCGCCGTTTGTAGACAGATCGGCGACAGGCCTTGACCGGACGGCCTCTCATTCCTAGCTTGTGGCGTCAATGCTTCCGGGAACTTTCCGAAAGTTTTCGGGATCGCCCCTGTCCCCCTACCCCCGGCGTGGCCGCTCCGCGGTTCATCGGGGCCACCTCCGCCCTCGCCCCTCAAGGAGTCCCTCTGATGTGGTTCCGCCATCCGTCCCCGGTCCGCCGGAGACGTTTACTCGCCGTCCTGGCGCCCTTCCTGCTCGTGGCCACCTTCCTCGGTGCCCATCCCGCCAGCGCGGCGACCGTAGACACCAACGCCTCGTATGTGCTGGTCAACCGCAACAGCGGCAAGGCTCTGGATGTCTACAACTTGGCGACCGACGACGGCGCCCGCATCACCCAGTGGACCAGGAACGATCAGAACCAGCAGCAGTGGCAGTTCGTCGATTCCGGGGACGGCTACTACCGCATCAAGTCCCGCCACTCGGGCAAGGTGCTGGACGTCCACAACTGGTCCACCGCGAACAGCGGCGCGATCGTCCAGTGGACCGACTTGAACGCCACGAATCAGCAGTGGCGGCTGGCCGACAGCTCGGACGGCTACGTGAGGCTCATCTCGCGCCACAGCAACAAGGCCCTCGAGGTACAAGGCGCCTCCACCGCCGACAGCGCGAACATCGTCCAGTACGACGACTGGGGCGGCACCAACCAGCAGTGGAAGCTCGTCAAGGTCGGCGGGGACACTCCCGGCGCCTGCGATCTTCCGTCGACGTACCGCTGGACCTCCACGGGCGCACTGGCGCAGCCCAAGCCAGGTTGGGCCTCGCTCAA
The DNA here is from genome assembly GCF_026340095.1 of Streptomyces sp. NBC_01446. Classification (GTDB taxonomy): domain Bacteria; phylum Actinomycetota; class Actinomycetes; order Streptomycetales; family Streptomycetaceae; genus Streptomyces; species Streptomyces aureus. The sequence continues at coordinate 96,959 of NZ_JAPEPO010000003.1, forward strand.
GGACTTCACCGTCGTCCCGTACAACGGCAAGCAGCTCGTCTACGCGACGACGCACGACACGGGGACGAGTTGGGGTTCGATGAACTTCGGCCTGTTCACCAACTGGTCGGACATGGCCTCGGCCAGCCAGAACACGATGTCTTCCGCCACCGTCGCGCCCACGCTCTTCTACTTCGCGCCGAAGAACATCTGGGTGCTCACCTACCAGTGGGGCGGGACCGCCTTCTCCTACCGGACGTCGAGCGACCCCACCAACCCGAACGGCTGGTCATCACCGCAGGTGCTCTTCTCCGGAAGCATCACCGGCTCCGGAACAGGACCCATCGACCAGACGCTCATCGGTGACGGGACGAACATGTACCTGTTCTTCGCCGGTGACAACGGCAAGATCTACCGGGCCAGCATGCCGATCGGGAACTTCCCGAGCAGCTTCGGCGCGAACTCGACAGTGGTCATGAGCGATACGACGAACAACCTGTTCGAAGCCCCGCAGGTCTACAAGCTCCAGGGCCAGAACCGCTACCTCATGATGGTCGAGGCGATCGGCTCCCAGGGCCGCTACTTCCGCTCGTTCACCGCCACCAGCCTCAACGGCTCGTGGACACCCCAGGCCGCGACCGAGAGCAACCCCTTCGCCGGCAAGGCCAACAGCGGCGCCACCTGGACCAACGACATCAGCCACGGCGAACTGCTCCGCACCAGCGCCGATCAGACCATGACCGTCGATCCCTGCAATCTGCAATTGCTCTACCAGGGACGCAGCCCCAACTCCGGCGGCGACTACGGCCTCCTGCCCTACCGTCCGGGTCTGCTGACACTGCAGCGCTGACGGCGTGACACGGGTCCGGCCCCGGTAGGGAGCCGGCGGGGCGGGCTCGGCGAAAGGCCGAGCCCGCCCCGGTCGCGCGACAACGCCGGGCACATGTGCACTGCTACTGCGCCCACGACGCGGCGGAGTGCCTGCTACGCGTCCGGGTCGCGCGCGATCCAGCCCGGTGAATCGAGCCGGATCGCACCGTCCCCCACCAGGGCGTGCCCGCCTCGACGGTCCGGCTGACCGTGCACAGCCGGTCGCGCGAGGTCTTCACCGCCCGCGGCAGGATGGCGCGGGCCCGATCGCCCGAAGGACCGTCCGGGAACGTGACGGAGAAGGTGACCCCGAGGTCCGACATCCGATTGCCGCTCCGCCGTCGTACGCGGTCCTCAAGCCCGGCGCCTCCGACGACGAGATCGTGGCTCTGGAAGAAACCTTCGGCGTGAGCGTTCCGGAGGAGTTGAAGGCGCTGTGGCGGCTGTCCGCCGGTGAGAGCGGCGTAGACGGTTCGGATCTCATGCTGGGCGGCTGGGCCCTGATGCCGCTCGACGCCGTGATCGAGGTCTACCAGATGCAGATGCGGTTCCAGGAGGAGAACGGCGCGGACGACACACCGAGGACACGCTGGTGCTGTGACTCCTCCCCCCGGATAAATCCGGGGGGCTTCTCCTGTCGGTGGCTATGCCACGTCGGGAAGGACCAGCCCGGCCCTGAGTGCGACGTTCCAGGCGCCCACGCGGTCGGCGTGGTCGATGTGCTGGCATGAGGTGCACTGGAACTTTTCGCCGTCGCGGTTCTGCGCGTCCACGTGCCCGCATTCGGGGCAGGTGCGCGAGGTGTTGCGGGGGTCCACCGGGATCAATACACGAGCGGCGCTTTCAGCCTTCTGCGCGAGGATGCCCAGGAACACCCCCCAACCCGCGTCAAGAATGCTGCGGTTGAGTCCGGCCTTCGAGGCGGCGCCACGCCGGACCATCCCGGCCGTCCTGGTGCTACGGCACCCCGGCATCGCCCGCGCACGCGAAGACGGGCGGGCGACCAGGTCGACCCGCCCGGCTTCGCTTCCCCTGCCGCGGCGCGCCTACCTCACGACACCTCGCGTGCGTAGGGCACAACCGCGATCCGGTCGATCAGCGGGGCGTAGCGGGAGCGGAGCAGGGTGTCAGGGAAGGTGTCCGAGGCATAGGTGGTGCCGTCGAAGTTGGGGAGTTCCTCGGAGCGGAAGCTGAGGGTGTTCTCGCCCTTCTTGAGGTGGACGGGGACGGTCAGCTCCCAGAAGTTGTTCTGGTGGAAGGTATGGGGGAAGCCGACGCGCCGGGCCGCGCCGCCGTTGACGGAGAGGTCGGCGTGGCGGGCGAGAGGGTCCGGGTTGTAGTGGGTGGCCTCGGACTGTTCGGGGTTGGAGTAGCGGATGCGCAGCGCGTACAGGCCCGCGCGGTCGGCGGGGACGGTGAAGGTCGCGGTGTTGCCGTTGCCGGGGTCGCCGCCGATGCCGGTGATCGCCGTGCCGTCGGTGGCGAGCGAGAGCGGCGTCAGTGTGGCCGAGCCGGCGAGCGCCGCGTCCTGCGCCTCGTACGTACGGGGCGTGAGCGTGCCCTCGGTGGGTGTGACGGTGAGGCGGTCGAGGAGGGTCGGGGCCGAAGTCCCCGTCAGCGTCACCTTGTTGAGGCCGCCGGAGAAGGACACCGCCACGCTCTGGTGCTTCTTGGACAGGCTCAGGACGTCGTGCCCGTTGACGGCGAGTCGGGCGCCGGTGCCCACGAGTGTGTCGACCTTGAGGGTTGCCTCGTGGTCGGCCGGTGAGAAGACCCAGAACGTGGCCGTCTGGTTCTTGGCGAGGCGGGCCGCTCCCGATCCGGTGTCGTAGACGGGGCGGGCCCCGCCGCCCAGCCAGGCCAGTTCGCCCTCGTGGACCTGAGTGGTGGCCGAAGGCGTGGGCAGCGCGAGGGTGAGGCGGTCGACGATGGCGTCGCCCTTGGTGGCGCGCTTGCCGTCGAGGCTCTTCGCGGCGAGCGTCAGGGTGTGCTTGCCCTTGGTGAGCTTCACCTTGGTGTCGGCGTGGTCCCAGACCACCCATTTGTAGCCGAGCGGCAGGTTCAGTTCCTGCTCGCTCGCCGCTTTGCCGTCCACGCTCAGGAACACGTTCGTGGGGCCCTGTTCCTTCACCTTGTCGTGGGTGTTGAGGGAGTTGGCGAAGACGCTCAGGTCGTAACGGCCGTCCTCGGGGACGTCCACCGTGAAGTCGAGGGTGACGTCGGAGCCGGTGCGCAGGCCGCCGACGTCGTAGCCGCCGGAGGTGTAGAACTTCGAGACGTCGGAGGTCGATCCCTCGGGGCCGTTCTTCGTGTACCCGGACCCGGTGTGGGCGGCGTCTTCCGCTTCGTACGACGCCTGCCAACTCACCGGCGGGGACTGGGGGTTGGTGACCCTTCCGGTGGACGGGCCGAGGATGATCTCGTACGCCGACGACTCCTTCAGCCTCGGCAGCGCGCCGTCGCCGAAGTCCACGGTCGCCTTGCCGTCGTCGGAGACTTTCAGGTCCGTTTCCGTGAGCAGTTTCGCGCCTGTGTTGTCGCCGATCTGTCCGCTCCAGTCGATCTCACGGACCCAGGCGTGCACCTGCTCTCCGAAGAGCTTCTTCGGGATGTTGTCAAACGTGATGTGGCCCTGGCCCGTGGAGCCGCCGAAGAGGAGGCGGGCCTGTCGCTTGTCGCGGTCGAGGGTGGCGACGCCCTGCATCGTGTAGTTCTGGCCGGGGAAGGGTGGCGTCACCTGCACCGTGTGCCCGGTCATGGAGGCGTACGCATTCAGCAGCCACCACTGGCCGTTGCCGCGGTTGGACTGCACGGCGGAGTCGGAGAGGTTGCCGTCGATGTTCCAGTAGGCGATGTCGGCGTCGACCTTGGACTCCTCGATCGCGGAGACCCACTGGATCATCTGGCCGGGCACCGAGGTGTGGTAGTTGAAGGCGTATTCGTTGATATTGATGGGGAGTTGGGTGCCTTCCCGGTCCGTTCCCTTGAACAGGTCCTTCTCCCACGTGCGGTACGTGGCGACGCTCTGGCGCACCGCTTCCGGGTGGCTGAGCTCGTGCCAGGTGATCACGTCGGGGAGGGTGCCGGCGGCCAGGGCGTGCGTGAGGAAGCCCTTCACCTGGGAGTACAGGACGCTGGTGTTGGGGCCGGCGATCCTGGCCTCCGGCATCCTGCCCTTGATGAGCTTGTACGCGTCGTCCCAGGCGGCAAAGTACGCGTCCGGGTCGCTGAGCCAGCTGACCTTGTCGTAGCTCCACTCGCCGGTGCCGAACATGTTGCCCTCGGGCTCGTTGAACGGCACGAAGACGATGTTGTCCTGGTACTGCTTCGGCAGTTGGAGGACCTGGTCGACCTGCTTGGCGATCTTCTCCTTGTAGAGCTTGAGCTTCTCTTCGGGGGTGTCGCCCGGCCACTGGTACGGGAAGCCGCGGTGGATGTCGGTCATGTAGATGTACACGTCGCCGTCGGTGGAGTCGGCCAGCGGCTTGACCACGTCGAGGGCGTCGGCGCCCGGGTGTTGCGGGCCGTCCTGTGCCTTGGTGGAGACGGTGCGCAGGCCCATGCCCTCGATGAGGTTGTTCGTGGGGACGTCGGGTCCGTAGACGCCGTAGAGGGTGCCGGAGGCGCCGCCGTGGAACGCGCCCGTGTTGGAGCCGAGGTCGACGGTGAGTGCGCCCTCGCGGACCACGGTGACCGTTGCCTTCACCGCGCGTCCGGCCGCGGTGCCGACGACCGTGAAGGCGCCTGGTCGCGCGTACTTGTCGGAGGGCACGGCGTCCCAGGTGACGGGTGCGTCGCGGTCGTAGCCGTCGGAGTAGGACGAGCGGACGGCCGCTGGCAGCGACGGGGCCGTACCCGTCGTCGTACGCACGTCGAAGGTCGTCTTCGACAACTCCGTGAGGGTCGGCAGCTGTCCGCCGACGGTGTCCGCCACCTGCTCGGGACTGAGCGCCGCATGCCACACGGTGAAGTCGTCGATCGCGCCCTTGAAGAGGGGGTCCGCGTAGAAGGACTTGCCAAGGTAACCGGCCGTCGTGGCCGAACTCCCCAGCAGATCCTTTGCGTTGACGGTCGACTTGGCGGAGGAAACCGGCACGCCATCGAGGTACGTGGTGACCCGCTGGGCCGCGGTGTCGAGGGTGACCGTGATCGTCCGCCACGCGTCGGCGGGGAGCGGGGCGTACCCGGACACCTGCGCCTCCGCGCCGCCTCCGCCGGTGGTCACCGAGGTGCGGAGCAGCCCGTCGCCGTTGTACGGGGTCGTGAACAGGTACGTCGACGTGTCGGTGCCCAGGTCGAAGGCGCGCTGCCAGGGGGCCCTGTCGCCGCTCCACTTCACGCGCGCCGAGACCGTCAAGTCAGCGCTGTCGGCGAGGACTTCGCGGGGCAGACGGACGTATGCGCCGTCGGACGTGGACGCGCCGCCGGGCAGGGCGAGGGCCTTGCCGCCGTCGGCGCCGGTGACGGACTGGGCGGTGGAGCCGTTGACCAGGGTCGCCGTGCGGCCGTTGCCGGACGCGTCGGTGATCTTTCCGGAGGCGAGGTCGTCCTGGTCGAAGGTGTAGTGGACGGCCGGCCCGGGCGGGTCGGCGGCTTGCGCGGGGGCGGCCGGGGCGGCCAGCAGGCCCGCGCCGAGGGCCAGGGTGACGGCGGCCGGGGCCCGGCGCCGGGATGGTCTGTCAGCGGATGACATGGATGAGTCCTCGTCTTCGACCGGTGCGGGTGAGGTGGGGGAACTGCCCTGGTGCGGGGACTTGTTGCGGCGCTGAAGCCAGTACGGGTGCCGGAAGGATCAGTTCGTCGAACCGGTTCGGCAAGCTAGCACCGGGCGAAGACGCCTTCAATCCCTCGCACAGAACGAACTTTCCGCCATTTTAGGCGAGTTGGTAGGTCATGCAGGGGGTCTTGACAGGCGTACAGTCCCTCCCTACGTTCACTCCACGCGAACCGGTTCGACGAGTGGCCGGTGTCCCCTCGTCCCGTGAGGAGTTGCCGTGAACATCGGTGAGATAGCCCGGCTGGCCGGTGTCTCGCGCAGCACCGTGTCGTACGCGCTGAGCGGCAAGCGCCCGGTGTCGGAGGAGACGCGCCGCAAGATCCAGCGTGTCGTCGACGAGCTCGGCTACCGGCCGAGCGCCAGTGCGCGGGCTCTCGCCAACGGGCGTACCAGCACGATCGGTCTCGTCTTCCCGCCCGCCGGGAACCACTACACCGGCATGCAGCTGGACTTCATCGGCAGCGTGGTGGAGGCCGCCGCGGCCTGCGACTACGACGTGCTGCTGTCCCCGAGCGGCGCGGACAGCGACCGTTCCTTCCAGCGGCTGCTCGGGGAGCGGCGGGTCGACGGCGCGATCCTGATGGAGATCCGGCTCGAGGACGACCGGGTGGACCACCTGGCCTCGGTGGGTTTCCCGGCGGTCGCCATCGGCCGGACCGCGCACAACAACGACGGCTGGTGGGTGGGCCTGGATCACACGGCGCTGGCGGAGGCGTGCGTGCACCACCTCGCTGACCTCGGCCACCGCCGCATCGCCTTCGTCAACAGGCCCGAGCAGCTGCTGCGTTCGGGATACGAGTCGGCGCACCACGGCCTGGAGGGCTTCACCAAGGCCGCCGCGGAGCGCGGGCTCACGGTCCGCGCGTACTGCTGCGGGGACGACGCCGCGTCGGGGCAGAGCTGCGTCGAGCGCATCTTGCACGACGACCCGGCGACCACGGCCCTGGTCACACTGAACGAGGCGGCGCTGGGCGGCCTGTACCGCGGGCTCGCCCGGGCGGGCCGCCACGTGCCGCGCGACTTCTCCGTCACCGGCGTCGTCGCCAGCCGCTGGGCGGAGACCGTGACACCGCAGCTCACCGCCGCCGACGTACCGGCCGCCGAGATGGGCCGGCTCGCCGTCGATCTGTTGATGGAGCGGCTCGACCAGCCCGACGCACCGGCCCGGCACCATCTGCTCACGCCGCCGATCTCGCTGCGGGCCAGCACCGGGCCCGCCACCTCCGACTGACCTACCCATCCCCTCCGCCCGGCCCCGTTTCGCCGTGCTCACGGCACCCGCATGCCCAAAACCAAAGGACCCCTGCCATGAACAGCTCCTCCGGACAACGCCGCCTGGTCGTCGCGGCCCTGACCGCCCTGGCCGTCACGGCCGGCGCGACCGCCTGTTCCTCCGGTTCGGGCAGCGCCGGTTCCAAGGACGCCGACAGCGGCACGTACACCGTCTGGGATCCCTATCCGCAGTTCGCCAAGAGCTCGGCCTGGGTGAAGCTCCTCGACCAGTGCGGCGCCAAGGCCGGCGTGAAGGTCAAGCGGACCGGGTTCGACACCAGCGACCTGGCCAACAAGACGCTGCTGGCCGCGCAGCAGGGCAACGCGCCGGACGTCCTCGTCGTCGACAACCCGGTGGTCTCCACCCTCGCCGACGGGGGCGTCCTCACCTCGACCGCCGACACCAAGCTGGACACCTCGAAGGTCGACGCCAACCTGCTCGCCGCCGGGCAGTCGGGCGGCAAGACGTACGGCACACCCATCGGCGCCAACACCATTGCCCTCTACTACAACAAGAAGGTCCTTCAGCAGGCCGGAGTGGACATCGCCTCGGTCAAGGACTGGCCGTCACTGACGGCCGCCCTCGCGAAGGTAAAGAAGGCCGGCAAGAAGGGCATCACGTTCTCGGCGATCGGCACGGAGGAGGGCAGCTTCCAGTTCCTGCCGTGGTTCTGGGGCGCGGGCGCGAAGCTGACCCAACTCGACTCCTCCCAGGCCGAGTCGGCGCTCTCCTTGTGGAAGGACTGGCTGAAGGACGGCTACGCCCCGAACTCCGTACTGAACAACACGCAGACCACCAGCTGGCAGGAGTTCGCGAGCGGCGACTACGCCTTCGGCGAAAACGGCACCTGGCAGCTCGCGAACGCCAAGAAGGCCGGCCTCGACTACGGCGTGCTGCCGATCCCCGCCGCCATGGGCGGCGCCGCCGCGGCACCGACCGGCGGCGAGTTCGTGACCATCCCCGTCCAGCAGGACACCGATCGCTACGCCACCTCGAAGAAGCTGGCGGCCTGCCTGACCAGCACCACCAACATCTACGCCACCGACACCACCCTGTCCTACGTGGCGCCGACGAGCGAGGTCCAGGACAAACAGGTCGCTGACAACGCCGAGTTGAAGCCGTGGGTCGCCGCGGTCAAGGCGGCCAAGGGCCGCACCAGTGACGACCTGGGAACCAAGTACCCCAAGATCTCCGAGCAGTTGTGGAAGGCTGTGCAGTCCGCTCTCAGCGGGTCCAAGTCGCCGAAGGACGCGTTGAGTTCGGCGCAGGGCTCGGTCAAGTGACATGACACCGATGAACCAGACCACACATCCGCCGGACCTCCCCCGGCCCACGCCCGTCCCCGCCGAGCCGGCCCCCACTCCCCCGCCCGGAGCCAAGAAGCGACGACGGCCCGCCTCCACCCAGTGGGCCGCCTGGGCGTTCCTCGCCCCGGTGACCGTCTACCTCGTCCTCTTCTACGCGTATCCGCTCTACCGCAACCTCGACCTGAGCCTGCGCAACTACACCGTCCGCTCCTTCGTCCAGGGCAACGCACCGTTCACGGGCCTGAAGAACTACCGCACCGTCCTCGACGACCCGACCTTCGCCCCGGCCCTGCTCCACACCGCCGTCTTCACCTTCGTGTGCCTGGCCTTCCAGTACGCGATCGGGCTGGCCCTCGCGGTCTTCTTCAACCAGCACTTCCGGCTCGCCGCGACCCTGCGGGCCCTGTTCCTCGTACCGTGGCTGCTGCCGTTGATCGTGTCGGCGTCGACGTGGTCGTGGATGCTCAACAGCGACTCGGGGATCGTGAACGCCGCCCTGCACGCCGTCGGTGTCGACCCGGTCAACTGGCTCACGTCGCCGTCCTGGTCGCTGACTTCGGTGATCATCGCGAACATCTGGATCGGTGTCCCGTTCAACCTGGTCGTGCTCTACAGCGGCCTGCAGTCCATCCCTTCCGGCCTGTACGAGGCCGCCGCGCTCGACGGGGCGAACGCCTGGCAGCGGTTCTGGCGCATCACGTTCCCGCTTCTTCGCCCGGTGTCCGCGATCACGCTGCTGCTGGGCCTGATCTACACGCTCAAGGTCCTCGACATCATCTGGATCATGACCAAGGGCGGCCCGGCGGACGCGTCCACCACCTTCGCCACCTGGTCCTACCAACTCGGCTTCGGCAACATGCTGCCCGCCTTCGGGCCGGGAGCCGCCGTCGGCAACCTGCTCGTGGTCGCGGCCCTGGTCTTCGGCCTGGTCTACATCCGGGTCCAGCGGCGACAGGAGGCGTTGTCGTGAGCCGAACTCATGCGCGTACAAAGACCACTTGGTTCAAGACCACGATCGGCGTCGTCCTGACCGCCGTCATGCTCTTCCCCGTCTACTGGATGCTGAACGTGTCCCTCACCCGGGACACGGACATGCGCAAGAGCCCGCCCGACCTGCTCCCGCTGCACGGCACCCTGACCGGCTACCGCACCGTCCTGGACGATCAACTACCGTACCTGGAAACGAGTTTGGTCATCGGCCTGGGGACCGTCGCCCTGACCGTAGCGCTGGCCGCGCCCGCCGGGTACGCGCTGGCCAAGCTGCGCCCGCGCGGCGGCCGCGTCCTGAGCTTCGTGCTGCTGGCCGCCCAAATGATCCCCGGCATCATCATGGCGATGGGCTTCTACGCCATCTACCTCCAGCTCGGGCTGCTCAGGACCGTGCCGGGGCTGATCGTCGCCGACTCCACCCTGGCCGTTCCCTTCGCGGTGCTCATCTTCACCGCGTTCATGTCCGGCATCCCCGGCGAACTCCTCCAGGCCGCGCGGACCGACGGCGCGGGCCCGCTGCGCACGTTCTGGTCGATCGTCATGCCGATGAGCCGCAACGCCGTGGTCACCGTGTCGCTCTTCGCGTTCCTGTGGTCCTGGTCCGACTTCGTGTTCGCCAGCACCCTTTCCAACGGCGGCGCCCACGAGCCGATCACGCTCGGCATCTACCACTACATCGGCAACAACAACCAGCAGTGGAACGCCATCATGGCCACCGCCGTCCTGGCCTCGCTGCCCGCGGCCGTCATCCTCGTCCTCGCTCAGCGCTACGTCGCCGCCGGTGTCACCGCCGGCGCGGTCAAGGACTGATCTCCCCTTCGCCATGGCCCCTCGTCGCCGTGGTCACCCCCTGCCCGAGAAACGAGTGACACCACATGACCGCCGCCCGTCCCGGCCCGGCCTTCTCCGTCCACGACATCCCGTTCAGCACGTACGGGTCCTGGTTCGACCTCTCCCCCGTGGTGGCGGAGAAGACCCACGCCGACGACCTCCACCTCGTCTCGCACCAGAACGGCATGCACGCCGTCCTGCGCCTGATGCCTCTCGACCCCGCGACGGGCGACCGGGCGGCGACCCGCGTGGAGGCGACCCCGGGCCTGCTGAGCTGGCTCGGCGCCGCAGGCCGCGTCGACCTCGCCTACCAGTCTCCGGACACCGTGCGGCTGCGCGGCGAGGGGCTGAGTCTTCACCTCGCGGCGGCAGCAGGGACGTTGACCCCGTTCAACGGAACCTACTTCTTCCACGACGCCGCTGCCGACGCGCACGTCTTCACGTCGTACGAGACCGGGCGCCGCTACCGCGTCACCGTGCTGTCCGGCACGGTCGCCGCCTTCGGCAGCCAGAGCCTGGGCGCCGCCGAGCGCGGACTGACCATCGGCTCCGTGGGGGACGGGCCCTGGGAGATCGCGGTCGAGGAGATCGACACGGCCCGCCCTCGGTACGTGGCGTCGGCCGCCTTCACCAAGATCGTCGAGGCGGCGCAGAACGCCTTCACGGACTTCGCCGACACGGTGGCTCCGTGGCGCTCGGCCGCCACGCCCGCGGCCGAACTCGCCGCCTACGTCCTGTGGTCCGCGACCGTACGCCCCGCCTCTCTGGTCACCCGGCCCGCCGTGCTGATGTCCAAGCACTGGATGGACAAGGTCTGGAGCTGGGACCACTGCTTCAACGCCCTTGCCCTGGCGCCCGGTTGCCCCGAACTGGCCTGGGACCAGTACCACCTGCCCTTCGACCACCAGGACGAGACGGGGGCGCTGCCCGACTCGGTCACGCACTCCGAAGTCCTGCGCAACTTCGTCAAGCCGCCCATTCACGGGTGGACGCTCGGGCACCTTCGACGCCGCCTGACCATGCCCCTCGGGCAGGACGAACTGGCCGCCACGTACGATCGGTTGGAGCGCTGGACGAACTTCTGGCTCACTGCCCGCCGCGCACCCGGCGCCGCACTCCCCCACTACCAGCACGGCAACGACAGCGGCTGGGACAACGCCACCGCCTTCGACCCGGAACGCGTCGTCGTCACCGCCGACCTGGCCGCTTTCCTCGCCCTGCAGATGCGTGAACTGGCCTCCCTCGCCCAGGACTTGGGCCGTTCGGACGGCGCCGAGCGCTGGGCGAGCGCCGCCGAGGAGATCCAGACGGCGATGCTCGACCAGCTGTGGCGCGAAGACCGCTTCGTCACCCAGGGCGTCGACAGCGGCGAGACCTGGTCCAGCGCCAGCCTCCTCGACCTGATGCCCATCGTGGTCGGCGAACACCTCCCGGCCCGGATCAGCAACGTACTGGCCGCCCGCATCGAGGCCCATCTCACCCCGCACGGCCTGGCCACCGAACGCCCCTCCTCGCCGCACTACCTGTCCGACGGCTACTGGCGCGGGCCCATCTGGGCCCCCGCCACGGTCCTCGTCGAGGACGGGCTGCGCCGCGCCGGGCACCTCCGGCTCGCGGACGACATCAGCGCCCGCTTCCGCACCCTGTGCGAGACCCACGGCTTCGCGGAGAACTTTGACGCCCTCACCGGGACCGGGCTGCGCGACCGCGCGTACACCTGGACCGCCGCCGCCTATCTCCTGCTCGCCGCAGCACACGTACACAGGGAATCCCACTGAACAGTCGGGCCGGGACGGAGCCCGCAGTGCGACCTTGTATCCGCCCTCCGGTGTGGGCGCGGCGGTGAAGGTGCCGTGGAGCAGCTCGGCGGGCTCGCGCAGGCCGATCAGGCCCTGGCGGGTGCAAGTCGCGTTCCACCCCGGGGTCGATCCATGCAGGGCCTGCTTCTGCTGACATGGGCTCGTGACTTCTTTCTTGCCTCGCATCTGGCCCAGCTTCGACGGTAAGCCAATTCCTTCAAGGGGAACGGCCGAGGTGTTCCGCATCTTTGCCCGCGAGCTGGCTGTTGGCCGGCGTTCCTGGGTTGGCGAGACGTCCCACTTCATCGCCGACCAGTTCGATCAGACGGCTGCCGAGTGGGACACCACCTTGGCAACGGGTCGAGACGAACCGGTGCGTGATGCTCTGGAGCGTGGCGGGCCCTTCCCTGATGGCGTGTGCCTGGAACTCGGATCAGGGACAGGTCTGTTCACCGAGCTACTCCGCAGTGAGTTCCCCCGCGTGATCAGTGTCGACCTCTCCGAACAGATGCTCCGCCAAGCTGTCGGCCGCTCACCAGCTCGTGTCCGCGCCGATGCCGCCGCGCTCCCCTTGACCAATGCCCAAGTGTCAGCCGTCGCCGCGATCGACATGCTGCTGTTTCCTGCCGAGATCGTTCGCGTGTTGGCTCCGGACGGCGTGCTGTTGTGGATCAACCAACTCGGTGAGGCCGGCCCCCTGCACCTGCCTGCGACAGACGTCGCCGATGCCTTGCCGGGCGATTGGCAGGCTGTCGAAGCCAATGCGGGATGAGGCAGCTGGGCAGTGCTGCGCCGATCCCGCTGACGCTGTCTCTCGCGCGCCCCCACCTCCTCCTCAACCCCACCACTCACCCAGCTCCCATCCCGTCCGCCGTCGACCCACACACCGTGGAGCGGGCGTGGTTCATGGCGTCCAGGTGGAGCGCGCCACCGTACGAACGAACTGGACGCCATGAACCACGCCCGCTCGGCTCTCCAACGTGATCACCAGGTGGTCCTCTTTGCGGAACAGGTAGACCGTCACATTGTCGGTGGTGGGCACTGGGACGGCGGTGCGGTCGGCTGTGTGGGGGTGCCGGACGACGGGAAACGCGGGGGCCGTTCTGCCGCCGGATGTTCGACCGCAACATCGCGCCGCGCGGGGCATCGCCCCGGTCCGCGCCTGCATTCTCAAACTCCTGCCGGATGTGCTCTCTGGGGCCCGTCTTCGACCGTGCCGTCCCCCTGGCCGAGGTGCCGGACGAATATCGGGCGATGGACGACCGGTCGGCGCTGAAGGTGCGCATCACCTTCTGAGCGCGGGGGGCCGGCGGCACGGGTGTGGTTCTCCCGTTCCCCGCGGCGGCCTCGTGATGTCAGGCGGCGCCCTTCACATGGCGGACCAGCCACATCAGCAGGGCGTCCAGGTCGGCGGCGGCCGAGAGGACCCGGTCAACCGCCTCGCAGGTGTGCAGCCACTCCTCGCAGCCGAGAGGACGGGCGGCGATCACCGAACGGTGGCGCAGCAGCTTCGTACGGGAGTGGTCCGTCGGATAGCCGCGCGGTGGGCGTTTCATCACGTCCCCGGAGATGTCGTAGCCCTTCTTCCGCACGTCCTCGACGATGGCGGACAGTTCGCGGCCGCTCCCCTCGGAGGCCACGGCTTTGCGGAACATGTCCACCTGGCCGGGATCGGGGTACCACCAGGCGCCCTGGATCCGCAGGCCGTCCAGGTCGAACCGGAGACCGATCTCGATCTTGCGGCCGAGCCGGATCACCGCGCCCTGGTGCTGCCACCACCAGGAGTCGGTGCGATAGTGCCAGACGGAGAAGTCCTCGTACTTGGGGTCGGTGTCCGCGACCTCGTTGAGCAGGGCGATCATCGGCTGCCGGATCAGGCGTTCGCGGTCCGCGCGGTAGCGCTCGCGGGTCGCGTGGGTGGGTTCGCCCTGGAGCTGCCACAACACGTCCATGGCCTGCTCCGGCCAGCCGGTGAACTGTCCGCGCATGCGCGGAGGATAGCTCACCCATGATCCGCGCGCGGAGAGTGAGACGGGCAGGGAGGCGTAACCCCAGACAAGGTGGGAGGTGCTGCGGCGGGGCTCTTGCCGGCCAGTTCGATGTGCCGTGCGCGGTGGGCGAGTTCGTCGAGAAGCACGGAGAGTGCAGTCGATATGAAGCGGGCGGTGAGATTGTGCAGCCGAACTTGAGATCCCACAGTGCTTGTAGGGTCTCGCCGCTCGTGACATGTCGATTTTGCGTGACCTGGGCGTTCTTGGCAGTCTCACGGCCTTGTCACCCATGACCAGTCTCAAATCCGTGGCATTTCCTCGCGAGGGCGAGGTCGAGATCAGGCGGCTTGCCCGAGTCGGCCGAGTACACCACGCTGAGCCCCGAGCACGAGGACTACCGGCGAGCCCAGATCGCGCACCGATGAGTTTCCCGCGCCGCCGCTGGTCTATACGCCGGACACCCACGGACGGAAGGCTGGGCCATGCGGAAACTGATCTACGGCATGAACCTGACCCTGGACGGCTACATCGCCGCGGCCGACGACGACATCGGCTGGAGCGGACCGCCGAGCGACGAGCTGTTCCAGTGGTGGCTCGACCACGAGCAGGCGAGTGGCCTGTCGCTGTATGGGCGCAAGCTGTGGCAGACGATGAGCTCCTACTGGCCGACCGGCGACCAGCAGCCGGGCGCCACCCCGGCGGAGATCGAGTTCGCGCGGAACTGGCGGGACACGCCGAAGGTGGTGTTCTCCTCCACGATCGACAAGGTCGACTGGAACACCCGCCTGGTCACCGGCGACGCGATCGCCGAGATCACCCGGCTCAAGGCCGAGGACGGCGGCCCAATGGACATCGGCGGCGCAACGCTCGCCGGGGCGGCCATGCGCGCCGGGCTGATCGACGAGTACGCGATCGCCACCCATCCGGTCCTGGTGGGCGGCGGCACGCCGTTCTTCACCGCGCTGGACAGCTGGGTGAACCTGAACCTGGTCGAGACGCGGACGTTTCCCGGCGGCGTGGTCCTGACCAGGTACGAGACGAGGCGCTGAGCAGCAGCACCCCACGCGCTAGTCTCACGGCGATGTCGTATACGACATCGGTACGACACGACCCGTGGGGTTACGACATCAGCCGCGAGCCCCTACAGCAGCCGTCAGGCAGCGAAGCCGATGTTCATGACGTACTCGTAGGCGCCGTAGTCGGAGCCGAGGTCGACGGTGATGCCGTCGAACCATGCCTCGTCCATGGCCTCGTCGTCATCGGCCGCCCACGCCTGCACCACCCGGTCCCAGTGCCGCACGTTGAGGGTGCGGAAGGAGACGTCGCGCTGCAGCGGTCGGGGGACCTGGGACTGGTTGAGGGGATGGAACTCGACGCGGGTGCCCCGGCCCTGCCGGGTGGGGCGGCTCGGGCCGCGTCAGCTGTGGTTCAGGGACCAGACGACCTGGTCCTCGTACCAGCGGGCGGCGCTGACACCGCGCCACGAGGCCGCTGCGTCGACCTGATCCTCGTACCAGCGGGCGGCGCTGACACCGCGCCACGAGGCCGCTTCGCCCTCGTGGTCCGCAGCCCGTACGTCGCGCACAGCGTCCTGCCCACGGTGGTCGTCATCCGTGTGGTGGCCGGCTTGCTCGCTGCCGGTCGCGGAGGTGACGGACACGTAGTGCGTGTGCTGCGCGGGCACCGAAGCCGTGGCTGCCGACGCCGAGCCGCCGGCTCCGAGAAGGACTCCGCCGGCCAGTGCCGTGGAGGCGAGTGCGATCGAGACGCGCTTGGTCATGCTGTTCATGGTCATTTCCCTTGCGAGACTGCCGCGGTTTCGCCGAACTGGCGGCCGCCGCTCTATGTGAACCGAGATCCGGAAATCCCGGGTCAGTCGGCTTGCCGCAAGGTCATCCGGAGGGGTGCCTCACATTTGGCTCTGCCACCGTACCCGAGGGGGGCCTCATGTTTGCGGTGAGGCTCATCACAGCACGTCGGAGGGGCGATATTGCGATCGGAAACATGACAACAACCGAATTCGAGGGGGGCCTCATGTTACGCTCGAGCCATGAGCCACCACCACGCCCCGTCCGCGAGGGAGACGCCGGCGAAACCCCTGCGCCGTGACGCACAGCGCAACAGGGACGCGATCGTGGCCGCCGCCCGCACGGCCTTCTCCGAGCAGGGCCTCGGGGCGTCCCTGGAGGGCGTCGCCCGCGAGGCCGGCGTCGCGATCGGCACGCTCTACCGCCACTTCCCCACCCGGCTCGACCTGGTCGAAACACTCTTCAACGCGAAGTACGCGGAACTGCTCACCGCCGCGGAAGAAGCCGCGGCCATGGATGATGCCTGGGAGGGGTTCTGCCGCTACCTGGAGAAGCTCTGCAAGCTGCAGGCCTGCGACCGCGCCTTCAACGACCTGGTCTCGGCACGGCTGCCCCTTCACGTGGCCGGCCGCGAGATGTACGAACGCACCAAGGAACTCTGTGTCCAGATCATGCGCAACGCCCAGGAACAGGGCGTCCTGCGCGGCGACGTCACCGCGCAGGACATCGCCTTCGTGATCTGGTCCCAGGCCGGGATCATCCAGGCCACACGCACCATCGCCCCCCAGGCCTGGCGCCGCCACCTCCACCTGATGCTCGACGCCTTCCGCACCGAGGGCGCCCACGAACTGCCCGATCCTCCTCTGACCAGCCAGCAGGTCGACCAGACCCTCGTCACTCTCGAGTGCACCGAAGAGGGCTGCCGCGAGCAGTCCTGACCACACGAGAGCCGAGGCCGCCGATAACACCTGCGCGTCACACCGGACCGGTACCTCGGCCGACCGGCCGGGAAGACCCCGGACAGCACTCCGGGCGGCCAGGCGCACGACTGGTGAAACAGCTGCTGGTCGGTGAAGTGGCTCTGTCGGTGAGAAGTCGTGGACAAAGCCAGGCTGAGCATCAGTCACAGGCCCGGGGCTCGCACAAGGTCAAGGGGCCTCAATGAATGGGAGGCCCACAGCGGCCAGCCTCGTCTGCATGTTGATGTCCCGGGTAGCCACGTACAGGGATGATGATGAACCCGCGCCCCCGGGTGCGTGGTCGCGCCTCTGATCGCGCACCTGGTCCTGCTTCAAGTCGTGCTCCTGGTCGCTCCCGGCGGCGGCGCGCGTCGTCGAGCTTGGCTTCATCCACGAGAACGGGTTCTGGCTCAACTTCGAACATGCGGGTGACAGAGTCCAGGATCTTGGCATCGGCCGCGGCTGGACCATCCGTGTTGAGGTTCACGTAGGCCAAAAAGCGGAGTCCAGGCGGAGGGTGATCGGGCATTGTCACGTTGTTGGGTGCGTGACTGTCTGATGGTGCGTCGGGGCGTGGTGGGCCCGCGGGCTTGTGTTCAGGCCGTGGTGGGCCGGCTGGCAGCACCGGTGATCTGGTCCCAGATGGCGAAGCGGAGGGTCATCTCGGCTCGGTAGTCGGAGGCTGTCATCAGGTGCCGGTGGGGCCGGAAGTGGGGTGAGATGCCGCTCAACGCGGACAGCAAACGCTGGGCTGCGCCCGCGCTACGGAAGCCCTTCATCGCGCGTTCACGCTGCCTGGTGGGCTGGTGGCTGTTCTCGGCCCGGTTGTTCAGTCCCTTGTGGGAGCAGTGCTCGACGGAGGGCATGGCCTCGCGGTGGGCCGGGCCGTATGAGCGGAGCTTGTCCGTGACGACCACCCGCGGCACCGACCGGGTCTTCTTCATCAGCCTGCGGAAGAAGCGTCGAGCGGCGGCTTTGTCCCGCCGGTTCTGGACGAGGATGTCGAGTACGTTGCCGTCCTGGTCGACGGCCCGCCGCAAATACTTCAGCTTGTTCTAGCGAGGAACCCTGGGCGTTCACGCCCAGGAGGAATCGCTTCTCTGGGCTGCTCTGACCCGCGCTGGTGCACGGGTCTGCGCTGTCTGCCTCAGTCGGGACGCTTCTGGTTCTCGATGTACTCCTTGATGATCGACAACGGAGCGCCCCCGCACGACGCGGCGAAGTAGGAGGGCGACCAGAAGTGCGCGCCCCATAGGTACCTGCGGATGTGGGCCGGGAACTCCTGGCGGAGTCGGCGCGCAGAGACTCCCTTGAGGGATCCGACCAGCCGGGACACGGCCACCTTCGGTGGGTAGCGCACGAGTAGGTGTACGTGATCGCGTTCGCCGTTGAACTCGACCAGTTCGGTTTCGAAGTCGGCGCAGACGGCGCGCATGACCTCTTCGCAGCGCGTGAGGATCTCGTCTGTGAAGGGTCCGCGCCTGTACTTGGGGGTGAAGACCAAGTGGGCGTGAAGGGTATGAACGACGCTTCGGCCCCTGCGGATGTTGGGGTTTGGTTCCCATCGAGGTGACATAGATCAATGCTACGATCCGTCTTGTGAAGATCGTGACGCAGGTGAAGCTGATACCGGAGGCCGACCAGGCCGCCGCGCTGTCGGCGACCCTGCGCACCGTTAACGAGGCCGCGTGCTGGGTGTCGCGGGTGGCGTTCAAGCGCGGCATTCCGCGTGAGTACGAGCTGCGCAAGCACACCTATGCGCAGCTCAAGGAACTCGGGCTCGGCGCTCAGGCGGCACAACACGTGATCAAGAAAACGCGTGACGCCTACACCACGTTGAAGGCGAACATCCGCGCCGGGAACCTCGGCAAGACCGGCAGTAAGCGCCGGATCAAGGCCGAGTCGAAGCCGATCACGTTCCGGCCGAACGCGGCTCAGCCGTACGACGACCGGTGCCTTTCGTGGCAGTACGACGCCCAGACCGTGAGCATCTGGACGACGGCCGGTCGGCTCAAAGGTGTGCGGTTCCTGTGCTCGGCCAAGTCGCTCAAGACACTCCGCGAGTTCCGCAAGGGCGAAGCCGACCTGATCGAACGTGACGGCGTGTTCTACCTGATCGCCACGTGCGAGGTACCCGAGCCCGACGTGTACGAGCCGGACGGTTTCGTCGGCGTAGATCTCGGCATCGCCAACATCGCCACCACGTCCACCGGCTACCAGGCCGCCGGGCGCGGCCTCAACCGGTACCGCAAGCGGCAGCTAACGCTGCGGGCCAAACTCCAGAAGAAGCGAACCAAGTCCGCCAAGCGCAGGCTCAAGGAACGCTCGCGCCGCGAGCAGCGGCACGCCAAGAACACCAACCACGTCATCGCGAAGACGATTGTGACCGAGGCTGAACGCACCTCGGCCGGTATCGCCCTGGAAGAACTCACAGGCATCCGGCAGAGGGTACGGCTCCGCAAGCCGCAACGGGTCACGCTCCATTCCTGGGCCTTCTCCCAGCTCGGAGACTTCATCGTCTACAAGGCCCGGCGCGCCGGTGTGCCGCTGGTGTACGTCGATCCCGCGTACACCTCGCAGATGTGCTGCGAGTGCGGCCACACCGACAAGCGCAACCGTGTCGGTCAAGGTCTCTTCATCTGCCGGAACTGCGGGATCGTTGCCCACGCAGACCGGAACGCTTCCCACAACATCGCCGCACGCGGCGCTGCTGTGTGGACTGCGGGGCGTGAGTCACGCGTCCCTGCCACCCCATAGCGGGTGTCTGGACGGAGGAGCCAACCCAGCAGCCAGCCGGGCACTACCTCCAAGCCCGGTCCTTTAGGGCCAGGTCAAGTTGACCTCCCCGTTGACCTTGATGAACACCTCGCCCAGGTGCCACTTGTCGCCGGGCCGGGGCCGGCGGCGGCGCAGTCCGTTCGCGTAGGCCTGGCCGAACTTGGCGCACCAGCGGCGGATGGTCGTCTCGTAGGAGACGATGACGCCTCGCTGGAGCATCAGCTCCTCGCCCTCGCGGAAGCTGAACGGGAAGCGGAAGTACAGCCACCCACAGTGGGAGATCACCTCGACCGGGTACCGGTGCCCCCTGTACGACGGCGACGTGCTCCCCACGGACGACCCCTCCCAGCGTGATCAACCAGAAGATCATCCCACCCGGTCAGTCGACGTGACAGCGCCTCGCTATCCGATGCGTGTCAGAGCTCGCAGCCCCATCCTGAAGTGGCTGGAATTTAAGTGGTTCACGGCCGGACCGATGCGGTACCGAAGTCCGCATGGCCGGCACTGTGGACAACGGACGCACAGTCCACTCGTAACAGATCGCATAGGAAAGAGCGGACGCATGACCGACATCATCGCAGGGGTGGAAATCCCCGAGACCTCGGCCGTGGCGGAGGCCACGAGCCACCTCCGGGAAACGATCACGCCCCTGCTCTTCCATCACTCCCGGCGTGTTTTTCTCTTCGCCTCCCTGCACGCGCGCGAGTTGGGCCTGCAGCCCGATCCCGAGCTGCTTTACATCTCCGCGATGTTCCACGACGCCGGCCTCCTGACCCCGTTCTCCGAGGAGGAACAGCGTTTCGAGCTCGACGGCGCCGACCACGCGCGCAAGTTCCTGCTCGACCGCGGGTTCCCCAAGAGCGCCGCCGAAGTGGTCTGGACGGCGATCGCACTGCACACGACGCCGGGGATTCCAGGCCGGATGGGCCCGGAGATCGCTGCCACCAACTACGGCGTTCTGACCGACGCGGTCGGCTGGGGCCTGGACGGACTCGAGGGCGACCAGGTGGACGAGATCATCGCCGCTCATCCGCGCGGAAACTTCAAGAAGGAATTCGTACAAACGTTCATCGAGGGGCTCAAGGACCGTCCGGACACCACGTACGGGACCATCAATGCGGACTACCTGGAACGCTCCGTTCCCGGCTTCCACCGCACGTCCGTGATTGAGCGCATCACCGATGCGCCCTGGTCGCAGTGAGCCGGCAGCAGTCACGAGCGTGCCGATGAAACCGCTCGGCCCCTCCGCGGACCTCGTCCTCTGGGACGACGCGCCGCCTTCACCGTTCTGACGGTCACCACCGTCGTGCCGATGGCGACTGCGAGTGCACCCTCGCCGATCTATCCCCTCTACCGGGAGCGCTGGGACTTCTCGGTCACCACGGTGACGGTCGTCTTCGCCGTGTACGTCGTGGGGCTGCTCGGTGCCCTCCTGACCCTCGGTGCCACGAGCGATCGCCTGGGACGCCGTCCGGTGCCGCTCGCCGCACTCCTGCCGGCAGCGGCCAGTACGGCGATCTTCTGGACGGCCGACGGTGTCCTGTCCCTGGTGATCGCACGGGCGGTGCAGGGCGTCGCCACCGGAACCGCCATCAGTGGGCTGGCGGCCGGGCTGGTCGACTTCTCCCCGGCGAGACACCCGCCACCGCCGCAGGCAGGGACCACGGTGACGGCGGTCGGCACGAGCGTGGGCCTGGCCGCCGGCGCCGCGGTGGTGGGGCTGCCGGTCCAGTCGGTCCCCCACCCCGACACCGACGTCTTCTCCGCCCTCACCCGGATCTTCCTGCTCCTCGCGGGGGCGATCTGGCTCATCCCCGAGACGGTGGCGTCGCCGGTCGGCGTCCCCGTCTCCCTCCGTCCCAGGGCGGGGGTCCCCCAAGGATTCCCGGCGCCGGTTTCTGGCCGCCGTACCCGCCCTCGTGGCGAGCTGGTCCGTCACCGGGCTGTTCCTCACGCTCACCCCCTCAGTGGTCACCGACGTCCTGCACGTCACGCAGGGAGCCGCGGGCGGACTCGACATCGCCGCGTTGTTCCTGGCCGGCGGCATGGGCGGCATGTGCTCCGCCCACCACACGGTGCGGCAGGCCACGCTGCTGGGCGCAGTCCTCCTGACCGTGGGATCGGCCCGGCCCTGCGGTGGCCATGGCCCTGCCGTCCCCGGTCGCGACTGGCCCGCAACCACGTCCGACCGCGCCGGCCGCGACCGCACCCCGACCGTGCCGGGACACGAGGTCTCGGGCGTCGTGACGGAACTCGGCTACGGAACCACCGGTCTCACCGTCATCCAGCGCGTCTTCGGGCTGACGGACTGGACCCGCGATGGCTCGCTCACCGAGTACGTCGCCGTGGAAGCCCGCAATCTCGCTCCGCTCCCCGCCGACGTCGACCATACGGTGGCAGCCTCGCTGCCGATCTGCGGACTGACCGCCTGGCAGGGTCTGTTCGACCACGCACACCTCACTACCGGTCAGACCATGATGATTCACGGCGCCTCGCCGTCCAGCTCGCCCGCGAGGCGGGAGCCCGCGTCATCGGCACGGGCCGCTCCGCCGACCGGGACACCGTCCTCGGCCTGGGCGCGCACGCGTGCCTCAACCTGCAGGCCGACCGGTGGGAGGACGCAGGCCAGGTCGACGTGGTGTTCGACGTGATCGGCGGCGACGTGCTCGAACGCTCGGCCGCGCTCGTGCGCGCCGGCGGCACGCTCATCACGATCGCCCACCCGCCCACCGTGCGCCCCGACGACGGGCGGGCCCTCTTCTTCGTCGTGGAACCCGACCGCGCAGGCCTCACCGACCTCGCCCGGCGACTCCGGGAAGGACGGCTCGAGGTGCGGGTCGGCTCCGTTCGGGCGCGGGCCGAGGCAGCCGCCGCCTTCACCCCTGAGCGGCGCATCGCCGGCCGCACGATCATCCGCGTCGCAGAGGAGTGAGGGTGAGGACACCGGCTCTCCGTACCGCGGAGGACCCACTGCGAGGAAGCAACCGCCTGGTCGCACCGCGCACACCCTCACGCCACCAGCCCCCGAACGTCATGGGGTGTCTGACCAGACGCGCAGCTCGGTTTCGCCGCCGGCTTGCCGGATCCGGTCGGCGTATTCGACGGCTTCGTCGCGGAGAGATTCGGCGGGCACTGACATTGCGGTCATCGAGCAGTGGCCCCCTGCCGTAGAGGGGCCGGCACATGCGCGGCATAGTTGCAGTATGTCCAGTGATGGTTCTACGAGCTCCGCAGCTGGAGAGTGGGCCGTGCAACCGGGTGACGTCCTGGCAGTGCTCAGTGCCGACATGACGGTCTCCGTGTGGACCGGGGCCGCCGAGCGCCTATGGGGCTATTCGGCTGACCAAGCGCTCCATAGTCCCGCCAAGGGCCTGCTGGTTTCGGGCGCCCCGGAAATTCCCCGTATCTTTGCCGGCAGCCCCTGGTCAGGGCGGGTGCGGATCCGCCGCTGCGACGGCCATGAGTCAGCTGTGGATCTGCGGATTACTCCTCTGGACACTGACGGCGGCGCGGGTTGGCTCGTTTGGGGGCCGAACACATTTGGCCGGCCAGGCCTGGATCCGGCAGCGGCGGATGCGTTCTTTCACCACTCGCCGATCAGTCTGGTCATCTGGGACCGGGAATTGCGCTGTGTCTGGTTCAACGACAGCGTTCACAATCAGGACATCTACAGCTCCGAGCCGGAGCTGGGCGGCTATGTCACCGATGTGGTCCGCGCTCGTCACCCAGAGATTCTGGAACGCGCTATGGCGCGCGTATTGCACAACGGGGTGCCGCTCCTCGGGTACGAACTGTGGCCGACCGAGGCTCGCGCCCCCGACCGTTACTACTGTGTTGCCTTGATCCGTCTCGATGGACCGGACGGTCGACCGCTGGGCGTCTGTTCTGTGGCTGTGCAGGCCAGCACCGGGCAGGAAGTCGGAGGACTTCGCCTGCTCAACGAGGCGAAAAGCCGCATTGGCACAGATTTGGACCCGTTGGTCACCAGCCAGAGGCTGGCGGAGACAGCGGTACCGAACCTCGCCGACTACGTCACCATCGACCTCGTCGAGGCCGTGCCGCTGGACAAGGAGCCGTTGAGACGCCTCAAGTCCACCGATACGAGAATCCCTGGCTTCTACCGCGCCGGCGCCGCTTCCATCCACGCCGATCTTCGCGAGTCTCTCTGGGCGCGCGGAACGCCGGTCTACGTTCCGCCAGCATCCCCTTTCACCACCGTGCTCAAAAATCGTAGGTCCTACTTCGAGCCTGTTCTCGACACCTCCCCCGGCGCTTGGCTCGACAACGACCCGGATCGGGCCCACGTCATTCGCCAGACCGGAATGCATTCCCTCATAATCGTCCCCCTGCAGGCCCGCGGTGCGACACTCGGCATCGCCGTCTTCGTGCGCAGCCAGAACCCGGTTCCGTTCAGCAAGGCAGACCTTGCTCTTGCCGAGGAACTCACGGCCCGGGCCGCACTGATCATCGACAACGCCCTGCGATACACCCGAGAGCGAACTGCCGCGCTTGCGATACAACGCGCCCTGGTGCCGCACCACTTGTCAGGCGGCAGCACAGTCGAGGTGGCCACCCGCTACCTGCCCGCGGACACGCACGCCGGCGTCGGCGGCGACTGGTTCGACGTCATCCAACTGTCTGATGGCCGAGTGGCCTTGGTCGTGGGAGATGTTGTCGGTCACGGCATCAACGCGGCCGTGACCATGGGACACCTGCGCGCCACGACCCGTGCGCTCAGCAAGTTGGAATTGCCGCCCGCCGAATTGCTACATCTCATGGATGAACTCGCCGTCGACATCGCCCGTGACCGTTTCGACGACGGCACCTCCACACCATCGGCTTTTGCAGCCACCTGCCTCTACTGTGTGTACGACCCGAAATCTCAGCGATGCACCATGTCCAGTGCCGGCCATCCCCCACCCGCGATCATTTTCCCGGACGGATCGGTCGACTTCGCCGAAGTACCTCCAGGTGCACCCATCGGGGTGGGATTGGGCTCCTTCGAATCGACCGAGGTGAAGCTACCGGACAGCAGCGTGATAGGGCTGTACAGCGACGGTCTGATCGAGACGGAGCACGACGTCGACCGGGGACTGCAGCGGCTGCGCACCGCTCTCGCCGGCCCCATTTCCAGTCTGGACGACCTATGCACATCGGTCGTCGACACCCTGGCCCCGGACGGACCGATGGACGACGACATCGCCCTCCTTCTGGCCCGCATCCACCCCGCCGCTGACTAGAACGGCTACCACGCCCTGGTGATCGGCGCGCTCACCGGCGAGGTGGTGCGCCGGGCCACGGGGCACACGCTCCGGGAGGTGTGCGAGGAGCGGGTGCGCGCGCCGTACGGCATGGCTTCCTGAGGCTGCCCGAGTCCGAGGAGCCCCGCTTCCGCGCGGTCAGGACACGCTGCTGCGGCTGGTCAGAGCCCTGCCTGAACCGGAGGTCGGCGAGGTGGAGGTCCTCGGAGTCGACGACTTCGCTTTCCGCAAGGGCCGTCACTACGGCACGGTGCTGATCGACATGGCCACCCACCGTCCACTGCATCTCTACGACGGGCGCGAAGGCGAAGACCTCGCCGCATGGCTCCGCGACCACCCCGAGGTGAAGGTGATCAGCCGGGACCGGTCCAGCGGTTACGCGGAGGGCGCACGCATCGGGGCGCCGCAGGCCGAGCAGGTCTCTGATCGGTATCATCTGTGGGCCAATCTCGGCCAGGCGGTCGAGAAGACGGTGAACGGTCATCGCTCCCGTCTGGCCGAACCGCCTGCGGAACCCGCTGACATTCCCGACGAACCGCAGGTAGTCCAGCCGCAGACGGAGCTGAAGATCGTGACTCGGCTCCGTGAACAGCATGCCGCTGCCCACGACCTGTGGCAGCAGGGGATGTCGAAGGCGGCGATCGGCCGGAAAATCGGACTGCACCAGGCCACCGTCCGTAAGTTGGTTAACGCCCCTTCCGCGGACGACGTCATCGCCAAGAGCCTGCAGCGGGCGCACATCGTCGACCCGTATGCCGGCTACCTGCACCGGCGCTGGAACGAAGGCGTCAGAAACGCCGCCCAGCTCTACCGCGAGATTCAGGAACAGGGCTATCCCGGAGGCGAGTTGGCCGTCCAGCGTCACCTGCGCCGCTACCGAACCGGGCGCGGACACGCACCCGATCCGGGACCAAAGCCTCCATCGGTCCGCGAGGTCACCTCATGGATCATGACCCACCCCGAACACCTGCGGGACGAGGACGCCAGCAAGCTCCGCCGGCTGCGTGAACGCGATCCCGACCTGGACCGGCTCACCGGGCACGTCAGGAAATTCGCCGTCATGATGACCGCACGCCATGGCGACCGCCTCGAGGACTGGATCACCGAGGTCGAACGAGACCCCTTCGCCCCACTCGCGCGCTTCGCCCGCAACCTCCGCCGCGACTTCGACGCCGTCCGCAACGGCCTGTCCCTGCCGCACAGTTCCGGCGCCGTCGAGGGCAATATCAACCGGCTGAAGATGCTGAAGCGGCAGATGTTCGGCCGAGCCGGCCTCGATCCCCTTCGCAAACGCGTCCTGCTCGCGCGATGAGTCCAGCCCGTCCGGATCACAAGATCGTCGACAGAACCCGAATCTTCACGTTGATGGCGTCAATGAACACGACTGGATAGACGCGGTCGAGAGGCCGGTTGGACCGCTCGGCCATGCCGTCCATCACCTTGTCCGTGATCGTACTGATGGTCGTCTTGGACACGTTGGTGCCGTAGACCTCGGCCAGGTGCGAGGAGATCTCGCCGTGGGTGAGGCCCTTCGCGGACAGCGAGAGGACCATCTCGTCGACGCCGGTCAGCCGGCGCTGCCGCTTCTTGACGATGGCCGGCTCGAAGGAGCCCTCGCGGTCGCGGGGCACGTCGATCTCGACCGGGCCGATGTCGGTCAGCACCGTCTTGGACCGGGTTCCGTTGCGGGAGTTGCCGCCGTCCTTGCCCGCCGGATCGTGGGTTGCCATAGCCGAGGTGGTCGGTGATCTCGCCCTCCAGGGCGGACTCCAGAACCGTCTTGGTCAGCTGCAGCCCCTTACTCCGGGCCTGCTCGACGAGCTGGTCAATGAGCTTCTGCTCAACCGCCGCGGTCTCCAACGACGGTTCCGCCTGGTCATCGGCGGCCACGGACTCGGTCACGGTGTCAGTCACTTGATGTCTCTTCCATGATCATCAATTACACCGGTGAGCGTACAGACCCGATGAAGGTCGACCTGTGGCGGCGGTGGAGGTCCGGGGAGTCGATCAGCGTCATCTCGAGACAGATCGGCAAACCACCCGGCTCGGTGTTCACCGTCCTCAAGCACCACGGAGGAATCGCTCCCGCGCCCCGCAAGGCGCGCGCTGGAAGCCTGACCTTGGGCGAGCGGGAGGAGATCTCACGCGGGCTTTGTGCCGGCCATTCCTACCGGGCGATCGCCCGCCTGCTGGGGCGTGCGGTGTCGACGATCAGCCGTGAAGTCGGCAACAACGGCGGACGCGACGTCTATCGGGCAATCGCTGCGCAGGAACGGGCACTTGACCGTGCCCGGCGCCCGAAACAGTGCCTGCTCGCCGCCAGACCGGCGCTCAGGCAGACGGTACTGACCCTGCTCTGCGAGGAGTGGTCACCCGAGTAGATAGTCGGCCACCTTCGTCGTTATCACGGCAATGACCCGGCGATGGAGATCAGCCACGAGACGATCTACCGGTCGGTCTACACCGCCCGGTGGAAGGTGATCCCCCGCGAAGTCTGCAAACGCCTTCGCACCGGCCGCCCGATCCGGACGAACAAGCGACACACGGTGAAGGGGCAATGGCGCTCGCAGATCACCGATGCCCGGCCGCTCGAGGAGCGCCCCCAGGCCGCGGAGGACCGCAGCGAGCCCGGGCACCTGGAAGGCGATCTGGTCATCGGCTCGAACAACAGCTAGGTCGCCACACTGGTCGACCGGAAGACGCGGTTCCTCACGGTCGTGAAACTCGCCAGCCGCCACACCAACGTGGTCGTTCCAGCTCTGGCCGCGACATACACGCGCATGGACTCCCGACTACGCGGCACGCTGACCTGGGATCGCGGCATGGAACTGGCAGCCCACAAGCGTCTCAGCGCTGACACCGGCGTCGACGTGTTCTTCGCAGCCCCACGCAGCCCCTGGCAGCGCGGCACCAACGAGAACACCAACAAGCTGCTCCGGCAGTACCTGCCCAAACGTCCAGCCCATCTCGGTGTAGCAGCTCCCGGCCCGGATGCCTTTGATGGCGGCCGCGGTGTACGACACGGTCGGGTTCGGGAGTGCGTCGAGGGGCCACCAACCCCAGCCGAGGCACTTGTCCGGCTCCAGCCCACGGGGCTCACCTGTCCACTGCCGTGCACGGAATGTTGCCGTCCCCGACGGACCCTCGGTCACGGTGGCGGGGAGGATCCGCTAGAACGACGGCAGGATCCCCGCCACCGCCATCAGGTCGGACTCGGTGCTCAATCCCCGCACCTCCGAGTACCCCGAGCCGCTCGGCAGTCGCCGAAACCTCGCCGGGTCGGCCGGCAAAAGCTGCTCCTCCTGCCGCCGAAGGCGATCACATGGAGCACCGAAAGGCGTGCACCCGGCCGGCGGGCCGACGAGCGCCGTGGGGCGCGGATCGGGGCGTTCCGGCATGTCGCCACCTCCCTGTTGGCCGCCGCGGTGATCCGACCAGGACACGTATCAGGTGCGGCTCCGGGATCCCTCAGCTTCACCACACGACGGTCGTGCCGTTTCTACGGGGCTCGGGACCGCGCTGCCGGCGGAGCGGCCGCGCAGGGCGACCAGCGCCAGCAGGGCGGAGACCAGCGCCGCCGTGCCGCAGACCACGAAGCCGATCGCGTAGCCGTGGCCGAGGGCCTCCAGCGCCAGTGGATGCAGCTCGGCCAGCTTGGGTGAGGCGGCGGACGCGCCGTTGACGGCCAGGGGCCCGCCCTCCTCCAGTACCGCGGACCCGGCGCCCTTGAGCGACTCGGGCAGTGCCGAGGCGTGCAGCGAGGAGTGGAAGCCGCTCGATGCCTGGCTCAGTGCCACCGCGCCGATGACGGCGGGGCCCAGGGTGAAGCCGAAGTCGCGCAGCTGGTTGGTGGTCGCGCTCGCCATCCCGGCCAGGTGCAGCGGAACGGTGTTGACGGCGGTCGCGGTGATCGAGGAGACCGTGACGGCGAAGCCCAGACCGACCAGACCCAGCGGCAGGATCAGCGACGTGAACGCCCGGTCCGTGATCGGAAGGGTGGCCGCCCAGTAGTCACCCGCGGCGATCAGCACCAGCCCCGAGCCCAGCAGCAGGCGCGGCGTCACGGACTTCAGCAGGCGCTCCGTCAGCGGCAGCATGGCCAGGGCGATGCCGTTGAGAAGCAGGAAGGCCATGGCGGTGCGCATCGGCGGCTGGTCCTGCACCGGGCCGAGGCGGATACTGACCGCGTAGGCGGTGCCGAGGAAGCCGAACATGCCCACGACGGCGACGACGGAGGCGACGGCGAACGACCGGTTACGGAACAGATCCAGCCGCAGCAGCGGTGAGGCGGCCCGGAGTTCGGCGAGGACGAACAGCCCCAGAGATGCGGCGGCGACGACGAAGGCGGAAACGATCGGGGTTGAGGCCCAGCCGTCCGTGGGACCCTGGATGATGGCGTAGAGGAGCGCGAACAGGCCGATGCCGATCGTGATCTGACCGGCCGGGTCCAGTGAACGACCCTCGGGGGAGCGGGAGTCGGTGGCGAAGAGCGCGCTGATCGCCGCGCTTGCCGCGGCGATGACGGTCACCACGACGAAGGACCACCGCCAGGAGCCGTAGGTGGCGGTGATGCCGCCCAGCAGCGGCGCGAGGAATCCACCGGTGGACAGCAGCGCCGCCCACAGGGCGATGACCCGGGCCCGCTGGGCGGGGGAGGTGGTTCCGGCGGCCAGGATCGCCAGCGAGGCGGGGAAGAGCGCGGCCGCACCGAGGCCGGCAAGGGCCTGGCCGAACCAGAGTTGGTGGATACCGGAGGAGGTGGTGCTGACCACCTCGCCGACGGCGAGCAGTGCCGCGCCGCCTACCAGCAGCCGCTTACGGCCGAAGAGGTCGCCCAGCAGGCCGAAGGTCAGCTCCAGCACGGCAACGGGCAGCAGGAAGGCATCCGATATCCAGGTCAGCTGGGAGCCGACCGGCTGCAGGTCGTTCTGGAACAGTCCGTTGAGCGTGGCCGGGATGGCCAGCCCGATCTGGGCGAGACAGACGGCCAGCAGTCCGGCGACAAGTGTGCCCTTCGCCAGGCCCGGACCTATGGCGGCGGAGGCGGAATCGGTCTTCGTTGACACGGAGGGCTCCTGGGAAATGGGTGAATGACGGACGGTCAGCGACCGGAGCCGGTCAACGGGCCCGGACGGTAGGCGGTGAAGGCCGCACCGTCGAGGTCCAACTCGGTTGCGTCGCGCTGGAGTCGGGCAGCAGTGGTGGCGTCGTCCCAGCGGCCCGAGTCCAGCCGGTGCTCCAGCGCGTGGAGCGCGGCGACGACTTCGGCAGTGGTGAAGTTGCAGTGGCCCTGCCGGGACACGTAGGCCTGCCGCAGCAGCGAGGAGGCGCCGGCCGCGCGGACGCGCCGGGCGAAGGCGTCCTCCTGCTCCACGGGGACGAGCTGGTCGGAGGTGGTGTGGATGTCCAGCAGAGGTACGGAAAGGCTCTGACCCGCGGTGGAGCTGTGCTCGAGGCGCGCCACGGCCTGCGGGTCGGCGGTGATGCGCGCATTGCGGGTGAGCGTGGCGAGGTCGGAGCGGAGATCGATTCCGGCGGTCCGGTAGAGC
Source organism: Streptomyces sp. NBC_01446 (assembly GCF_026340095.1). GTDB lineage: Bacteria > Actinomycetota > Actinomycetes > Streptomycetales > Streptomycetaceae > Streptomyces > Streptomyces aureus. The sequence continues at coordinate 127,131 of NZ_JAPEPO010000003.1, forward strand.
GACTGGACCTGCCGGGCGTGGACGGACCCCCGCAGCCGTGCGGCGTAGTCGGTCCCCTTGTTCCAGGAGGTGTTGCCGCCCGCCGACTGCTCCACCGACCAGCGGCCCGGGACGATGAAGGAGAGCAGCCCCTGGGCGAGCCAGGCGTACTGCTGGGCCTGCTGCCCCGCGTAGTCCGAGGCCGCGGGTGCGCTCTGGCCGGGCGCCCAGTCGGAGAGGTTGAGGTAGGCCGCGGCAAGGGCGATCCGGGCGCGGCCGGCGGCGGTCTGCTGCGCCGCGGTGACGGCTGCAGTCAGGCGGGTGGCGAGTGCGTTGGCCTCGGCGGCGCCGGCGAGGCCGACGAGGCGGTCGGCATCGGCGGGGTCGAAGAGGGTGGCCAGCGTGTACTCGGCGTCGAGCTGGTAGTTGTCCAGGTCCACTCCGCCCGCGACCAGCCCGCACAGGCCCAGGGCGCCGTCGATGCGGCCGGCGCCGTCGCGGGCGATCTGCGCGTTGACCAGGCCGCCCATCGACTGCCCGACCGAAATGGTCCGGGTGGGGGTGGCGACCTGCTTCCGGAAGGCGGTGAGGGCGGCGAACTGGTCGCGCTCGGCGGAGTCGAGTGCCCACATGGAACCGTGCGGGTCGTAGGAGGAGCCGATGAGCGCGTAACCCGCTTCGAGCAGCGCCGACTTGGCGGCGGAGCTCGGGGCGTCGTCCGCCGTGGTCGGGCCGAAACCGTGGCTGAAGAGCAGGACGGTGCCCTTCCAGTGCGCGGGGGTGTCCGCGATCCAGGTCGCACCGTCGGAGAGTGTTCCGCTGATGTGGGCCGGGCCTGTCGCGGCCGGGGACGGACTGTCCGCCCGGGCGGCGACCGAAGGGGCGGTGAGGGAGAGGAGCAGCGCTGCGCAGGTGGCGGCAAGCGTGCGGGGGCGCATTCGAGGCATGGGAAAGCTCCACAGTGTGGTGGGGGAGCGTGCCGAAGTGCGACGAATGTAGGTCTGGTTCAAGACGGCCGTCAATAGAATGACGAATAACATTGAACGGCTCAGTCCAGCGGGACGGTGTCCAGCAACTCCGCCGCAGCCAGCGCCGCAGGCCGCTCCCAGCGCCGGGACAGTCCGCGGAAGACGGACTCCGCCCGTGCGGCGGGCCAGTCGGCGGGCAGGTGTTCGGCAGGCAGGTGCGGGTCCTGCCGTACGAGACTCAGCCAGTCGGCGTGCAGCAGGAGTTGACCGGCCAGTTCCCCGGGAAACTCCGGAACCGGGTCGGTGCGGTCCCAGCGCTTGAGGAAGGCCTGGTGGCGGGCGCCGACGGCCGGGATGTCGAAGGCCTGCTCCAATACCTCGCGTACCTCCGTCGGAGAGGCCACGGTCGCCCGGAAGACGCGAAGATACGGCTCCAGGCCGAGCCCGGACACCGCCTCGCGGACGTCCACCGGGGCCGGCGCCACCCACAGTCCGTTCTGCAGCGGGCCGAACCCGGCCCAGACCAGCCGGGAGCGCAGGTCATGGCGCTCGCTGCGCCAGGCCTCCGGCAGGGAGAAACCGACCATCGTCCACTGCCCGTCCCAGTCGCGGTTGACCGCGCCGGTGTGCCAGATCCGGTCACGGCCGTCCTCGAGCACCGTCGCGGCGTGCGGGGTGAGCCCGAAGTACGTCTTGCGGCCCTGGCGGTGGCGCTCGAGGAGGCCGCGCCGCACCATCCGGTTGAGGGTGGAGCGCACAGCCTCCTCGCTGACGCCGACCTGTCCGAGCACCGCGATCACACTGCCGGAGGAGACCGCGAGGGGGCGCCCCAGCAGATGGATGCCGAAGAAGGACAGCATGACGGACTGGGTGCGCGGCTCGGGCGCATCGGGGGTGTCGGCACTGGTCACGGGCCCAGCGTAGAGCCGTACCGGCCGGCCGTGAGCAATGTACGTTCTTTCCGTGACGGCCGTCTCTCATCCATCCTGCTTTGTGCCGGTCAGGGCGCGTCGGGCGCTTCGGCGATGCGCAGCAGCAGTGCTTGCAGGGTGCGGCGCTCCTGTGGGTCGAGTGGGGCGAGGAGGGTGTCGGTGACCCTGGATCCGTCTTGCTCGCTCTCGCTCAGCAGCTTGGTGCCGGCGGGGGCGAGGACGACGATGCGGTTGCGCCGGTCCTTGGGGTCGGGCCGCCGCTCGACGAGACCGAGGCGCTGGAGATCGTCCACCAGGCTCACGATCGCGCTCGGGTCGTATCCGAGCCGGGTGCTCAACTCCCTCTGCAGGGCGCCCTCGACGGTGGCGAGGTAGCGCAGCAGTGCGTAGTGGCGCAGGCGCAGGCCGTGCTGTTCCAGCTCGGAATTGAACATGCTGCCCGAGCGGAGACCGAGTCGGTAGAGCAGATATCCGGTGTCCGCGTGCAGGCCGTACATCCAGGGGGCGTCAGTCATGGGAGTCAGCATGTCGCAGAATGACTGCCAGTGACAACTATTGACGAACACAATGGTTTCTCTTAGCTTCCTTCTCCATGAGTACTGAACTCCTCCTGGATCTCACCGGCAAGGTCGCCGTCGTCACCGGCAGCGGGCGCGGCCTCGGCCTTGCCTATGCCACCGCCCTCGCGGCGGCCGGTGCCTGTGTCGTCGTCAACGACCTGGACGCAGAGGTCGCCGAACAGGCCGCCAAGTCGATCGTCGAGGCGGGCGGCCGAGCCGTCGCCGAGGCCGTCGCAGTCGGCACCGCCGAGGCCGCGGACCGTCTCGTGGCCCGCGCGGTCGACTCCTTCGGCCGTCTCGACGTCATGGTCACCAACGCCGGCATCCTGCGCGACCGGGTGCTGTGGAAGATGACCGACGACGACTTCGACGCCGTCGTGAGCACCCACCTCCGCGCCACCTTCACCTGCGCCCGCGCCGCCGTGGTCCGGATGCGCGAGCAGGGCGAGGGTGGCAGCCTCGTCCTCGTCGGCTCCCCGGCCGGGCAGCGCGGCAACTTCGGGCAGACCAACTACGCGGCCGCCAAGGCGGGAATCGCGGCGATGACCCGTACCTGGTCGATGGAGCTCTCCCGCTCGGGTATCACCGCCAACGCCGTGGTGCCCGTCGCCGCCACGTCGATGACCGAGACCATCCCCGCCTTCGCGCCCTATATCGAGCAATGGAAGCAGGGCTCGCCACTGCCGGACTTTCTGCGCAAGGGCGAGGGCTTCGGCACCCCCGAGGACTGTGCCGCCCTCGTGCCCTTCCTCGCCTCGGACGCCGCCCGCGACGTCACAGGCCAGTGCATCGGCATCGGCGGCGACAAGCTCACCCTCTGGTCGCACCCGCAGGAGATCGCCCTCGCGTACGCCGACGGGGGCTGGAGCCCGCAGACCATCGCGGACAGCTGGCACGGTTCGGTGGGCCGCGAACCGCAGAGTGTCGGCATCCCCGCCCCGCGGCTCCCCTCGGAGGCCGGGGCATGAACGAGATGGATCTCGACCGACTGACCGCGATCGACGTGCACACGCACGCCGAGGTCTCTGCCAAGGGCATCTCCTCCCTCCCGGAGGATCTGCACGAGGCATCGAGCGGCTACTTCAAGGTCGAAGGCAGCCGGAAGCCGACGCTCCCCGAGCTGGCCGCCCACTACCGGGAGCGGCAGATGGCCGCCGTCGTCTTCACCGTCGACGCGGAACACGCCACCGGAACCCCGCCCGTACCCAACGAGGAGGTCGCCGAGGCCGCCGCGGCCAACCCGGACGTCCTCATCCCCTTCGCCTCCATCGACCCCTTCCGGGGAAAGGCCGGGATCCGCGAGGCGCGGCGGCTGGTCGAGGAGTACGGGGTCAAGGGATTCAAGTTCCACCCCAGCATCCAGGGCTTCTTCCCCAACGACCGGATGGCGTACGGGCTGTACGAGGTCATCGAGGAGACCGGGACCATCGCGCTCTTCCACACCGGCCAGACCGGCATCGGCGCGGGCGTCCCCGGTGGAGGCGGCATCCGCCTCAAATACTCCAACCCGATGTACGTGGACGACGTCGCCGCCGACTTCCCGCACCTCAAGGTCATCCTGGCGCACCCCTCCTTCCCCTGGCAGGACGAGGCCCTCGCCGTGGCCACCCACAAGCCCGGGGTCCACATCGACCTCTCCGGATGGTCGCCCAAGTACTTTCCGCCGCAACTCATCCAGTACGCCAACACACTGCTGCAGGACAAGGTGCTCTTCGGCTCCGACTACCCGGTGCTCAGCCCCGACCGCTGGCTCGCCGACTTCGAGAAGCTGCCCATCAAGGACAGCGTCCGGCCCAAGATCCTCAAGGACAACGCCGCCCGGCTGCTCGGGCTCCTCTCCTGAAGGAGCGTCATATGCGTAATGAGGGCATCGGATCCTGGCCCGCGCGCCGGGCCAGGAAGACACCCCACCGCACCGCACTCGTCCACGGTTCCCACCACCTCAGCTACGCCGGCCTGCACGAGCGCAGCAGCAGGCTCGCGCAGGCGCTGCGCGCCGCCGGCGTCCGGCGCGGTGACCGAGTCGCGTACCTCGGGCCCAACCACCCCGCCTACCTCGAAACCCTCTTCGCCGCGGGCCTGCTGGGGGCCGTCTTCGTTCCCCTCAACACCCGGCTGGCCGCTCCCGAGATCGCCTACCAGCTGCGCGACAGTGGCACCCGCGCTTTGCTCTACGCCCCGCAGTGCGCCGCACTCGTTCCGCGGGACGCACCGCCAACGGCGGTGGAAATCGGCCCCGGTTACGAGGAGCTGCTCGCCGGTGCCGACGCCGGGCCGATCGACGAGACGGTCGCCCCAGACGACCTCTGCCTGATCATGTACACCTCGGGCACCACCGGTCGCCCCAAGGGCGTCATGCTCACCCATGCCAACCTCGTCTGGAACGCGTTCAACGTCCTCGTCGACCACGACCTCACGGCCGACGAACGCGCCCTGGTAACCGCCCCGTTGTTCCACACCGCCGCACTGAACATGCTGACCCTGCCGGTCCTGCTCAAGGGCGGCACCTGTGTCCTGGTCGACTCATTCGACCCGGCCGCGACCCTGGAACTGATCGACGAGCACCGCGTCACCTTCATGTTCGGCGTCCCCACCATGTACGACCTGATCGCCCGCCAGCCCGGCTGGGACGGCGCCGATCTCTCCTCGCTGCGGCTGCTCACCTGCGGCGGCGCCCCGGTGCCGACCCCGCTCATCCGCACCTATCAGTCCCGCGGCCTCACCTTCCTCCAGGGCTACGGAATGACCGAGGCCGCCCCGGGGACGCTCTTCCTCGACGCCGAACACGCGACGAGCAAGGTCGGCTCGGCCGGTGTCCCGCACTTCTTCAGCGACGTACGGGTGCTCGGCCCCGATGAACACCCCATGGCCCCCGGCGCACTGGGCGAGGTTGCGGTCCGCGGCCCGCACGTCGCCGCCGGCTACTGGGGGCTGCCGGAGGAGACCGCCGCGGCCTTCCGTGACGGCTGGTTCCACAGCGGGGACGCGGCCCGCGTGGACGAGGACGGCTATGTCACCATCGCCGACCGAGTCAAGGACATGTACATCTCCGGCGGCGAGAACGTCTCACCCGCCGAGGTCGAACTCGCCCTGCTGGCCCACCCCGATGTGGCGGAATGCGCGGTGATCGCCGTCCCGGACGACAAGTGGGGCGAGGTCGGCCGGGCGGTCTTCGTCGCCCGGGAGGGCAGCGAGCCCGACCCCCAGGAGGTGCTGGCCTCACTGGCCGGAGTACTCGCCAAGTACAAGATCCCCAAATCGGCGGTACGGGTGGAACAGCTGCCGCGTACCGCATCCGGGAAGCTCCTGAAGCACAAAGTCCGTGCCCAGCACGGAAACTGACAACCAGACAAGGAACGCAACCATCATGACCGTCACCGTCAACGGGCTGGACGAACTCAAGTCCCTCGCCGGAGCCGAACTGGGCACCAGCGACTGGATCGACATCACCCAGGACCGGATCAACGGCTTCGCCGACGCGACCGAGGACCATCAGTGGATCCACACCGACCCCGAACGCGCCGCCGCCGGCCCCTTCGGCGCACCCATTGCCCACGGGTATCTGACGCTGTCGCTGTTCATCCCGCTCTTCACCGGGCTGCTGGACGTCCAGGGCGTCAGTACCAAGGTCAACTACGGCCTCAACAAGGTCCGTTTCCCCGCGCCGGTGCCGGTGGGATCGCGCATCCGCCTCGTGGCGCGCCTCGCGGCGGTCGACGAGGTCGCCGGAGGACTGCAGATCACCGTGGACGGGACGGTCGAGATCGAGGGCGGGACCAAGCCGGCTGCCGTACTGCAGAGCCTGTCCCGCTTCTACGCCTGATACGGACCGTTCCTAAACAGTGTCCGGGAGTGAGCCTTGTACCCACGTCCCGGAACTGCGCGCATCCCGAACGGTTTTGGATGCGCTGGTCCCCCGCGTTCTCGTTGTCCCTGTCCGGCAACGTGCATCGTGTGCACGCTCCGGGACGGGGCGGCGGGTTTCCTCACGCCCTCGCTCACCACGATCGGCCTGGACGGTCCGATGCCCAGCACCATCACTCCGGTGATGCTGGGGCGGTGCCGTCCGTCGCCGGATCGGGTGCCCGAGGGCGCGCCTGCCGATGGCCACCGAGGCGGCGTCATGGCGCGTCATGCTGCGAGTCTTGCTGATCAGGGGCTTGCGCCAGTGCTGGTCGCCCCACATCGAGGTGTATGCCGGGTCGACGGCGACGATGGCGATGCCGTGCTCGGCGGCCATGGAGACGATGCGGGCCTTGAGCTTGCCGGTGGGCATACCGGAGATGAGCTGCCGAAACCGCTTCTTGCGGCCGTGCTTCTCGCGGGTCTTCTCGGCGGCGAAGTCCAGGTTTTCGATGCCGATCGCCTGCGCTCCGCTCTGCTTGGTCCAGTGCAGGAGGCGAGTGAGGGCGTGCCGGATCTGGGCGTCGCGGTGGTCGGCGGTGCCGGACAGGTCGTAGTGGAAGCGGCGCGAGTCGCCGACTGGGTTGCCGTGCCGGTCGAGCCGGTAAGCGGCGAAGTGGTCGGCGTTCGTGTCGACGCCGACCATGCCCTTGGCGCAAGCGGTGGCCGGCGACATCGTCTGCACGACGGGCCTGGTCCACGAAGCGGTGAGGTACCAGCGGCCCCGCTCAACGTGGCAGTGGATGCGGTAGGCGACGGCACGGTTGGCCTCGGTGCGCTCGCGCCACTCGTCCCCACGGTGCGCGAACGCGACCTTGGAGGCAAGAACGTACCGGCCATGCCTACTGTTGGCCAGGTGGGCGAGCGGGGCGGGCATCTTGATCGACACTTCGCCGTCAGGGGTGACGCGGATCGTCTCATTACCGAAGCGTTTTCCGGACTCGCCGTCTGCGGCGAGGAACCAGCGCTCAGCCTCCCAACACTGACGCCACTCGCGCTCGGTGAGCTGCGCGGCCTGAAGGTTGTGCCGGTTTTTGAGCAGCCGCCGACCGCCGCGAACGACACGGACACGTCCGGACTTCCAGTCGTCGCGGGCCATGTCGAGGCGGTGTTCCAGGGTGGCCAGGCGGCGGGACTTGTGGAACCACTCGCCCTTGGACCGGTACCCGCCCGGCGCCCGCTTGCTGCCTTTCTCCCCGATCGGGAGGGACAGGCGGTGTCGCAGCATGCGGATACCGGCCTCAAGGTTGTGGACATGGGCGAGCAGGCAGCGTCGGGCCAGGCCGTACTGGTCGTGCGTGGCCTTCGTGATCGCACCCGCGATACGCGACGACGACTGCTCGCTCAGGACACGCTTGCGGGATGCCCACGCCTCGTTGTTGTGCTGGTGCCCGGCTTCGCAACGGGCCTTGAGGTCGCGAGAGGCCAGGCGGCCCTGGTGCTCGCCGACCAGACGCAACACCTTCTCGTCCGTTGGCGTGAGGTGCTTGAGGCGGTCGCGTAACGCCACACCCAACGGGCCGACAGCAACGAACGGCGGGTCGATGATGCGCAGCTGCTTCTTCTTGTCAGCCATCGGCAGCCGCCGCCTCCAGTGCCTTCTTGGCACGGTTCTTCGCACTGCGACGGCCGTACAGGCGGGCACAGAACGAGGTCAAAACCTCCACCATGTCGCGCACCAGGTCGTCTTCGACCTCGCCGTCATCCAGCACAACGAGTCGACGGCCGGTTGCAGCCAGAGCGGCCTCAACGAGTTCGACGTTCATGCGGCCCAACCGGTCTTTGCGCTCCACCACTACGGTGGTCACCGCCGGGTCGGCCAGCAGGCGACGGGCCTTGGCGCGGGCGCCGTTCATACCCGAAGCGACCTCGGACTCGACGCGCACGACCTTATACCCGGCCTTGGCCCCATGCCGACAAACGTGCCGTCTGCCGCTCCAGATCGGCCTTCTGGTCGCGGGAGGAGACGCGGGCGTACAGGCCCACGCCACCGGCCACGGACGGTGAAGTGTTCGCATCGATGTTCACCAAGATCGTGCGCGGCCCCACCCGCTCCGCAGGGACCGGCAACGTGCCCTCACGGAACCAGCGGTACGCAGTACGCGGGGCAACCCCCTGCGCGCGCCCATTCCGTCAGGTTCATACACCCGACCATACGACACTCATGACAGCTAAAGACCACTTATAGACACTTAGTCAAGGGCAGTTCCTGACCCCTGGCACTCGACACCGGCCGCACGCGGGTCAGGCCGCCTCTACCAGGGAGAGGTCAGCTGTACGCCGGTGCGGCGGCCGTCGCTGCCCAGGAGGTGGCCCACGCGCTTGACCGTGCGCAGGCCGACGATGCGGTCGGTGACGACCAGCGTGGGGAGGCGGGCGCACAGCGCGGTCTCGCGGCGCTGGATGTCGGAGCCGCCGGGTGCGGCTGACGCCGGCCGGTGATGAATGTTGGGCGGAGCAAGATCGTCGATCACGGACACCGCAACAATCCACGCGATCGGGATGGCGATCAACGCCCGACCCGCTCGCACCGGCCCTCGAAGTCCTTCGAGGCGCTGCGCCATGACTCCTGTCTACACCGCCCTTGCTCGGCTCGCACCGACGGAGACACAGTGCGGTCGCCTGCCGCCAGCCCTGACAACCAGGAATCCTTGCCACTCCCGGGCCCGTTCGTATCGGATGCGGGCGGGCCGGCGAGTGTCTGCGGCCGGGAGGGGGCTCTGCGATTGATCTCGCTGTCTGGGCGCGGGTACGTCGTCAGGACGTTGGGGCACGGCACGGACCAGGGGCTCGAGGTCGCCGTAGAGGACAGCGTGCAAGGCGGCGGCCAGTGCACGGGCCCGTCCTTCGCTGTCCACGTCGTGCAAGACGAAGTAGACGGGGCCGGCGGAAGAGTCGGGACGGATCTCCCCGGATCGGATGAGAGGGATGACGCCCTCGCGCACGGCGCCGTACACGGCGGGGTCGACGGTGTGCTGCGGGGCGGCGAGCGCGTCGGCCTCGCCCGTCCCCGGCACGCGCAGGCCCCGCGATCCCAGGCGACAACGATCACGTGGCAGGCACCGGGCGCCCGGACGCGGCAAGCACGATGGTGTGCGCATGCGGTCCCGCGGCGCCTCGTAACTGCCCGGCTGTCAAGGGGGCATCCGCTGTTTCGCTAGTCTGAACCACTGGTCCTGTCGGCCCTGGGTCCGGGTGGGGCGGTTGACGGCACGGGCCTCCCGACAGGTGAGGAGCACAGCGGCATGGCGACCGTCTATCGCGTGGTGTCCGTGGACGAGGACGGCACCGAACGCGATGAACGCTACCTCGATACCGCCGGTCATGAGATCCCTGCCCCCGCTGCCTACGCTCGGCACGCCTCGGTGCCCGCTGTGTCCGTGGAGTCGGGCCCGGCCGTCGCCCGGGCTGGGGTGAGCGCATCTGCACCGGCAGCCGCGGGGGCCGAGACAACCGCCGGTCCGCCGATCGATGCCACGCGGTGGGCGACAATGCGCGCGTGCACCGCGGTGTTCCTGCCGGGCGATCCGGCGCGGCAGGGGCGGATCGCATTTCATGCGGTCGGCGGCGGACCGCTCCCCCGCGGCGTCCCCGTGGCGGACATGGAGATTGTGGTGGCGCACGGGCGGGGTGCGCGGCGTCGGACCGTGCCAGCAGTGGTGCGCCCGCTGGCCGAGGTCCTGCCCTGGCTCCTGTCGGGAGACGGGACACGGAGCAGCACGGTCGAGGCGTGGCGGCATGCCGCGCTGTACGCCCTGCACATGGCCGGGCGGGGGCTGTTGCTGCCCGGCGTGAGCGCACAGGGGCACGACAGCTGGCGGCTCGGCCCCTACGCGGAGCAGGATGCGAGGTGGGTACGCGAGCTGGCCGGGGCGATGGTGCCGGCCGGCTACGCGGTGGTGGTGGAGCGGGAGCCGGGCGCGGGCACCGGGCCGGTGCTGATCCCCGATCCGTACGAGCGGGTGCGGGCCTTCATGGACGCGGTCGTCGACTGCCTGCCGCGCACCCCGGCGGCTGAAGTGGCGGCGGGTATCCGGCCGTTCGCCGCGCGAGAGCCGCTGCATGTGCCCGAGCTGCGGGCGTGGGCGGCGCGAGTGGCCGACGGCCGGGACACCGGGGTGCGGTTGTCGCTGCGGATCGAACTTCCAGACGGCGGGCCGGCAGCGTATGAAGGAGAGGCCTACGGTGCGAAGGCCGGCGGCGAAGAGTCGTACACCGTCGATGGCCCAGAGGACTGGTCCGGAGAAGACGCCTTCGCCCAGGGGTGGCCGCACGTGGAGTCGGCGGGCGAGCCCGGCGAGGCGGTGCGGGCTGTGGCGCAGGTGCACGCGCTGTCGGATCCGCTGCTGCTCGCGGATGCCGCCGAGGTCTTCGCCGAGGCGCCGGACGGGTTCGGGCCGCGCGCAGTAGAACAGGTGCGGGAGCTACTCGGCCGGGCCGGCCAGGCGTGGCCGCCGCTGGTCCGGCTCGCGCGACAGACGGCTCCGGCCGAACTCGACCTGGACGACGACGAGTTCATGTCACTCCTCGAGAGCGGGGTCGAGGCGCTCGCGGCGGTCGGCATCGGCGTGCATCTGCCCAGGGACCTGGCCCGCGAGCTGACCGCCCACGCCGTCATCGGACCGGACGAGGCGCCGGAGCGGGAGGAGGCGCCGGCGTTCTTCTCGCCCGAGCAACTGCTCTCCTTCCGCTGGCAGTTCGCGGTCGGCGACCGCACCCTCACCCAGGACGAGCTCGACCGTCTCGCGCAGGCCAGGCGCCCCCTGGTGCGGCTGCGCGACCAGTGGGTCGTCGTCGACGCGGACCTGCTGCGCAAGGCGCGGCGCGTCCGCCGCGAGGTGGGCGCCCTGGAGGCGCTGGGCGCCGCGCTCACCGGCAGCGTCGAGGGCCCGGAGGGGGCCCTCGTCCCGGTGCGGCCCAGCGGCTGGCTGGCCGACCTGCGCGACCGGATCGCCGCCCCAGAGCACGCCCAGGATGCCGGGCGTGCCGCGCCCGCTGCCCTGCGCGCGAACCTGCGCGGCTACCAGTCGCGGGGCCTGGCCTGGCTGGGACAGATGACGAACCTCGGCCTCGGAGCCTGCCTCGCCGACGACATGGGCCTGGGCAAGACCGTCACCACACTCGCCCTGCACCTGCGCCGACACGAAGACGCGCAAGCCAGCGTGGCCGCCCCGGCGGGTCCCACTCTCGTGGTGTGCCCGGCCTCGCTGCTCGGCAACTGGGGGCGGGAGATCGACACGTTCGCCCCCGGCACTCCGTGGCGGCGCCATCACGGCCCGGGCCGGGACCTGACCGGGCTCAAACAGGACGAGGTCGTACTCACCACGTACGGCACCATGCGCCGCGACAGGGAGGTACTGTCCGCGGCCGGCCCCTGGGGGATGATCGTCGCCGACGAGGCACAGCACGTGAAGAACCCGACGGGCGCCACCGCGAAGGCCCTGCGCACCCTGCCTGGCCAGGCACGCGTCGCACTCTCGGGCACTCCGGTGGAGAACAACCTCACCGAACTGTGGGCACTGCTCGACTGGTGCACGCCCGGCCTGCTCGGACCGCTGAAGACCTTCCGCGACCGGTACGCACGCGCCGCCGAACGCGCCGCTCGCGGCAGCAAAGCAGACGACGCGGACGCGGCCGCGGCCGAGCGCCTGGGCCGACTCATCCGGCCCTTCATACTGCGCCGCCGCAAGTCCGACCCGGGCATCGCCCCCGAGCTGCCGGCGAAGACGGAGACCGACCAGCGGGTGCTCCTCAGCCGCGAACAGACCGTCCTGTACGAGGCGCAGGTCCGCGAATCCCTCGCCGCGATCCGCCGCACGAAGGGCATCGCCCGACACGGGCTCGTCCTCAAACTGCTCACCGCCCTCAAACAGATCTGCAACCACCCCGCCCAATACCTCAAGGAGCCGGACACGGCCCGCCTGACCGGCCGCAGCGGAAAGCTGGGACTGCTCGACGAACTCCTCGACGTGATCCTGGCCGAGGACGACTCGGCACTCCTGTTCACCCAGTACACGCAGATGGCGCGGCTGCTCGAACGGCATCTGACCACGCGCGGCGTCAACTGCCTGTATCTGCACGGCCGTACGCCGGTCAAGCGGCGCGAGGAGATGGTGGCCGCCTTCCAGCGCGGCGAGGCACCCGTCTTCCTGCTCTCCCTCAAGGCGGCCGGCACCGGCCTCAACCTCACCCGCGCCGGACACGTCATCCACTACGACCGCTGGTGGAACCCGGCCGTCGAGGACCAGGCCACCGACCGCGCCCACCGCATCGGCCAGACCCGGCCCATCCAGGTCCACCGCCTGGTCACCGAAGGCACCGTCGAGGATCGCATCGCCCAACTCCTCGCCAACAAAAGAGGCTTGGCCGACGCCGTTCTCCACGGCCAGGGCGAGGCGGCCCTCACCGACCTCGACGACGACGAACTCGCCGACCTGGTCTCCCTGCACACCACCGCCCACGACGGGAGCACCCGATGAACCGCCGCGCCACCGCCATGACCCTGCCCGCACCCAAACCACTGGGCGGACGCCGGGAGTTGGCGACCAAGTGGTGGGGCGAGCGGTGGGTCGACTCCCTGGAGGATCCCGACGGCCAGGCGTACGGGTACAGCTCCTCGGGCCGGGACGGGCGCCTGGCCCGAGGCCGCACCTACGCCCGTCAGGGTTCGGTGGGCGAGATCACCGTACGGGCCGGATACCTCGCGGCCCGCGTGAAGGGCAGCCGGCGCACCCCCTACCGCTGCGAGATCCATGTACCCGAACTGCCCGACGCCACATGGGAGACGCTCCTGGGCGCCTGGGCCGCCACCGGACCCGAGCTGCTGCGCGAGCTGGCCGAAGGAGACCTGGGTGACCTGGCGATCGAGGCAGCGCTGGCCGTGGAGGTACTGCTGACCCCGCTCCCGGACGAGTTCACGTACTTCTGCTCCTGCCCCGACTGGGGCGACCCGTGCAAGCACGCGGCGGCCCTTTCGTACGCCTTCGCCCACACCCTGGACACCCGGCACGACGCCCTGCTCACCCTGCGGGGCCGGCCCCTTGAGCAGGCATGCGTGGACCTCGCGACCCGCCTCGCCCGGCAGGAGCAGGCCCTGGCCGACGCGTCGGCCGCGCAGCAAGCCGGGCCCTCGGGCCTACCGGCCGCCCGGATCTTCGCACAGGCCCGGGAAGCGGCCGGCGCCCCTGGCCTGCCCGACCTTCCGGCGCCCGCACCCGTACAGCAGGACATGCCGTCCCTGACCGTGCCGTTCACCGGCGGGGAGACCATCGATCCGGCGCCGCTGCGTCTCCTGGTCGCAGACGCCGCACAGCGTGCCGCGCATCTCTACGCACAGCTGACGCGGCCCTGCGCGCACGACGACACAGATGTCGCAGATGCCGCTGCCGCTGGCCCTCACCACCGCCAGGCCCAGGCCGCCACGCCCGCCCCGGACCTCTTCCTCGACGCGAGCCCCTGGCACGACGCGGTCCGCCGCGCCGCCGCCTGCGACGGCGACCCGCATCAGTTCGGGCGCCTGCTGAACAGCTCGGACCAGGCACGCACGGGGCTGGCCCGCGCCGCCGTCGCCTGGCGCCACGGCGGCGAGGCAGCACTCGCCACCCTGGACGGCACCCACATGCCGAGCCCCGAGGCCGAAGCAGCCGCACGCCACCAGCTCCGCACGGTACGGCTACCGGAACGCTCCGCCCCGCCGCGCATCCGCCGGACCCGCGGCCGCCTGCAGCTCACCGGCGAGGGCGTCGAACTGCGCTGGGGTCCCGACGAACGCTGGTACCCGTACCGCAAGGACCGCGGCCAGTGGTGGGCGGCCGGTCCACCCGCACACGACGCGGCCGAGGCACTGCGCGGCACGTTCGCCGCCGGGTGAACGTGGCGTTCCCCATCGATTTCTCGTACACCGCGGTGCTCCGTGCGGCCTCGCCTGCAGGGCGACGGCGAGGTCCGGTGACCGGACACCGAAGCCCCCCTGAACGCTGGGAGCACGGTGGCGACGAGCACGAACCGACGAGCTGGACGGGCCCTCCCTCCGCACCGCAGGGAGGGAGCAGGTGAACGGGGCGGAGGTCAACTGCCGTTCGACTTGAGGCGGTAGCGGATGTCGCGGTCGGAAACCAGGAGTTCGTCGGGGATGCCCTCGACGCGCCCGGGGCGCTCGTCGCGGTCGGTGAGCGTGATCGTCACGTTGCAGCGCATCGCCTCCGCGATGCGTTCCAGCAAGGGCAGCGTGGGCACGTCGGTTCCCTTCTCGATGCGGGAGACGGAGGCTTGCTGCGTGCCCGCGGCGGCTGCCAACTCCGCCTGCGTGAGGCCGCGCCGGCGCCGCCATGCGCGGACCTGCTCGCCCGGCGTCACCGCTCACTCCCGGCGTCGTAGCGCGGAAGGTCCGTCGTGTCGATCTTCCATTCGCCCACGGTGATCGTGTCGCCGTAGCGGTAGTGCTCCTCGTTCTCGTACGCGGGCTGTCCGCTCTGGGTGCTGATGCCCCAGTGGCGCACGGCGCTGCCCTGATCGCGCGGGTCCACGATCACGTAATGGGGCACGCCCATGCGGGGATAGTCGGCGACCTTCTCGCGGTAGTCGTTCGAGGCATTCCAGCGCGAGACGATCTCGATGATCAGGTGCACGCTCCGCGGGTCGAGTGCCTCACGGTGAGCGAGGTCGGCCGTCTCGTCGACGACGACCAGGTCGGGAGTACGCAGGATGCCCAGCGATGCGTCTTCGACATCGGTCTCGACCATGAGGATGACGCCGTCCGGAAGCTGCGGCTCGAGCTGCTTGCGCAGGCGGTGACCGACGAACTGATGCCGGGCACGGGGGCTCATCATCATGATGAGACGGCCGTCGGAGATCTCAGGCCACCGCGCACCGTGCTGCTCGGCCTGAGCCCCGAGCACGTCGCGGTAGTCGCGCAGGTGCCGGTAAATATCCGTCTCGGTCATACCCTCACCGTACATGCGGATTTCGACATATGCACGGTCCGATGCCGGGCGCCGACCGCACCGAGGGTGTCGAGCAAGGAATGGGTATGCCGAGAAGAGCCGACTGCGGACTGACAGAATCAAGACTTGCGCCAGTCCGATATACGGACTGACCACCCACCAGGGTTGACGCCCCATGACGCGCCTTCGAATCGCGGGCCTTGACCCTTGATCCTGGACACACGAGACACTAGATCCTGAGGATCTGAGGACATCTCGTGGTCATGAAGAACTATCCGCCGCAGTTCAAGGCCGACGCGGTCGCGCTGTACCAGTCGCGGCCCGAGGCGACGATCCGGCAGGTCGCTGCCGATCTGGGAATCAACCCCGAGACCTTGCGGAACTGGGTGCGGGCAGCTGGCGCGAGCCGGCCGCGGGGACGTCGGGCGGAGGTGCCGACCGAGCCGCCGACGCCGTTGTTCGGTGATGTCGCCGACGTACTTCGTGTTCACCGCGGCGGCGGACGGTACGGATACCCCTCGCGCAAGGCGGCGCCGAGCTCCACGTTGCTCCGCCACCACTCCTCCCGCTCACGCCTACATCTCCACTGTTTCGTCCGGCAGGCCGCTGAGCAGTACCGGCGTGACTTCCGACTGCCCTCGGACAGCGGGCTGCCACACTGACTGCAACTCCGGACGCTCTGCCTAGCCACAGCTCCAGGATCCCCCGGGACGACCCACGCGACCAGGACCGCAACGGTGACCGTTGCTGCAGTCACCTTCAGCTTGTTCTAGCGAGGAACCCTGGGCGTTCACGCCCAGGAGGAATCGCTTCTCTGGGCTGCTCTGACCCGCGCTGGTGCACGGGTCTGCGCTGTCTGCCTCAGTCGGGACGCTTCTGGTTCTCGATGTACTCCTTGATGATCGACAACGGAGCGCCCCCGCACGACGCGGCGAAGTAGGAGGGCGACCAGAAGTGCGCGCCCCATAGGTACCTGCGGATGTGGGCCGGGAACTCCTGGCGGAGTCGGCGCGCAGAGACTCCCTTGAGGGATCCGACCAGCCGGGACACGGCCACCTTCGGTGGGTAGCGCACGAGTAGGTGTACGTGATCGCGTTCGCCGTTGAACTCGACCAGTTCGGTTTCGAAGTCGGCGCAGACGGCGCGCATGACCTCTTCGCAGCGCGTGAGGATCTCGTCTGTGAAGGGTCCGCGCCTGTACTTGGGGGTGAAGACCAAGTGGGCGTGAAGGGTATGAACGACGCTTCGGCCCCTGCGGATGTTGGGGTTTGGTTCCCATCGAGGTGACATAGATCAATGCTACGATCCGTCTTGTGAAGATCGTGACGCAGGTGAAGCTGATACCGGAGGCCGACCAGGCCGCCGCGCTGTCGGCGACCCTGCGCACCGTTAACGAGGCCGCGTGCTGGGTGTCGCGGGTGGCGTTCAAGCGCGGCATTCCGCGTGAGTACGAGCTGCGCAAGCACACCTATGCGCAGCTCAAGGAACTCGGGCTCGGCGCTCAGGCGGCACAACACGTGATCAAGAAAACGCGTGACGCCTACACCACGTTGAAGGCGAACATCCGCGCCGGGAACCTCGGCAAGACCGGCAGTAAGCGCCGGATCAAGGCCGAGTCGAAGCCGATCACGTTCCGGCCGAACGCGGCTCAGCCGTACGACGACCGGTGCCTTTCGTGGCAGTACGACGCCCAGACCGTGAGCATCTGGACGACGGCCGGTCGGCTCAAAGGTGTGCGGTTCCTGTGCTCGGCCAAGTCGCTCAAGACACTCCGCGAGTTCCGCAAGGGCGAAGCCGACCTGATCGAACGTGACGGCGTGTTCTACCTGATCGCCACGTGCGAGGTACCCGAGCCCGACGTGTACGAGCCGGACGGTTTCGTCGGCGTAGATCTCGGCATCGCCAACATCGCCACCACGTCCACCGGCTACCAGGCCGCCGGGCGCGGCCTCAACCGGTACCGCAAGCGGCAGCTAACGCTGCGGGCCAAACTCCAGAAGAAGCGAACCAAGTCCGCCAAGCGCAGGCTCAAGGAACGCTCGCGCCGCGAGCAGCGGCACGCCAAGAACACCAACCACGTCATCGCGAAGACGATTGTGACCGAGGCTGAACGCACCTCGGCCGGTATCGCCCTGGAAGAACTCACAGGCATCCGGCAGAGGGTACGGCTCCGCAAGCCGCAACGGGTCACGCTCCATTCCTGGGCCTTCTCCCAGCTCGGAGACTTCATCGTCTACAAGGCCCGGCGCGCCGGTGTGCCGCTGGTGTACGTCGATCCCGCGTACACCTCGCAGATGTGCTGCGAGTGCGGCCACACCGACAAGCGCAACCGTGTCGGTCAAGGTCTCTTCATCTGCCGGAACTGCGGGGTCGTTGCCCACGCAGACCGGAACGCTTCCCACAACATCGCCGCACGCGGCGCTGCTGTGTGGACTGCGGGGCGTGAGTCACGCGTCCCTGCCACCCCATAGCGGGTGTCTGGACGGAGGAGCCAACCCAGCAGCCAGCCGGGCACTACCTCCAAGCCCGGCCCTTCAGGGCCGGGTCAAGTTGACATCCGCCGCTACACACGTATTCGGCATCCCACCTGCGCACGCCAAAATGATGCGAGCCCGCTCGCCAGGACGGGGCCCTATCGCCCCGTCCGCCCACCGCGACAACTCGGCGAACTCCACATCAGACAGCATGACTTCAACAGCACGAGGTCCGGCGACATGGCAACACGCTGCACACTTAAGTCCAGGATTTCCGGCGCATCGCACGAGTTGGGGCAAGGCCGGGAGCTTCGGCGATGACCGACACACCGATCCGCAGGGTGAACACGGGCCCGAGGGAGTAGGCGTTCAGAGTGCTGCCGATCTGGTCGAAGTTCTCGGCCAGGTTGCCCTCCTCGAAGCCGTCACCGAGGAGGTCCCACGTCGAGTGGCCGCCTGGGCGATCGCGTAAACGGTCGGCTGCGGTGACGGCGTAGCAGATCGCGGCCGGCCACAGCTGCTCGACAAGGTAGCCCCGCGCACCGTCGACCTCGTCCTCGACTTCTTCCAAGGTGGCGGCCACCTGTTCGCGAAAGCGGTCCCGCAGGTCGGGGTGAGCGGTCTCCACCGCGTTCACAAGGGTTCCCAGGCTGGTGCCCGGGCTCAGGCTCTGCAGGGCAGGCGGCAGTTCGCCGGGCGGAAGTCACACCCACACCTGGTTGGGGTCGAACCAATGCCGCATCGGCACCCACAGCGCGCCGACGTCTTGGACCCATGGAGCCATTCAGCGTTTGAGCAGATCAGACCCCTTGACCAGCCCCAACCGCCTATGCTTCCTGGGTACGTTCAGGTGCCCCTCCCCGGCGTGGAAACGGCGCCCAGTTGGTGCCCGTCGAAGAGGCTGGGCGAGGCGCGATCGTGCAGTGTCCGGCGGAGCTGTGGAGAGACCGCGATGCGGACCGGACGAGTCGGGAGGATGCGGAGGCGGCCGGCGATGCGGGGGCGCGCTGGAGCGCGATCATGGCGGCATCGTCGCCCAGGCTGCCGCCGCTGTAAGCGAGCAGGTCGTCTCGGATCCATTGGACGAGGGTCTCGGGGTAGCCCGCAGCCGACGAGGTGATCCGTTCGGCGAGCGGGTAGAAAGTACCTTCCTGGTCGCGGGCCTCGATGACACCGTCGGTGTAGAGGAGGACGATGTCGTCGGCCGCCAGTGGGAACACGTCGGGGGTGTAGCTGGGGTTCGAGAACTCGCCCAGGCCCAATGGGGTTTCGGGCTGGTCGGCCATGAGGGGCTAACAACTGCTGCGGGATGCATAGTCGGATCTCAACGAACGTCTTCTTTTCTCTGACGTTTGGGGTGCTTGTCCCGCCAGGCATCCAGGGCTTTTGCCTCCCAAGGAGGGTTCGTCCGATCTTCTTAGGTTTGGGAAAGTCCGGGCTTTGGCGGTGGAGGTGGTAGAGGGTGCGCCAGGCGATTTCCAGCCGCTCGCAGGCTTCACCGCTGGTGATCCATCCGTTGATCTGTTCCATGATGCGTAGTGCATAGTCAATGACTGGCTAGTGAGGGGGTGTTCAGGGTGAAAAAGTTCCAGGCGCAGCCGGGCTTTGTGGTGCAGGCGTTCCGTTTCGCCCTGGACCCGAATGCGACTGAGGAATCCGCGCTGCGGTCGCACTGCGGGGCTGCTCGGGCCGCGTACAACTGGGCTGTCGGCTGGGTGACGGCCTCGTGGTGGCAGCGGAATTCGGAAGCCTCGTACGGGGTCGCCGAGGAGGAGCTGACGCCGTGGCGGCCGTGGTCGCTGCCCGCGCTGCGTAAGGAGTTCAACCAGGTCAAGCGCACCGATCCGCGCTATGCCCACTGGTGGCACGAGAACTCCAAGGAGGCGTACAGCACCGGCCTGGCCAACGCGGCTGCCGCGTTCGACAACTACACGAAGTCGAAGAACGGCCGCCGCAAGGGCGCCCGCATGGGTACGCCACGTTTCAAGTCCAAGCGCAAGGCCCGTCTTGCGTGCCGGTTCACCACCGGTAGCATCCGCGTGGCCGACGAGGGGCACGTGACGCTGCCGGTGCTCGGAACCATCCGCACCCATGAGTCCACCGTCAAGCTTGTGGCCCGCGTGCAGGCCGGAATGGCACGCATCCTGTCCGCGACGGTGCGGCATGAGCGGGGCCGCTGGTTCGTGTCCTTCCAGATGGAGGTCAAGCGGGAGATCACCCCCGTGGCCCGTCCTGGTGTCGCAGTCGGTATCGACCTCGGGGTGAAGGTGCTCGCGGTGATGGCCGACAGTGCCGGACAGATCGGTTACGTCGACAACCCCAAGCACTACGAGGGCGAACGCAAGCGGCTGCGGCGTCTGTCCCGTCGTGTGTCGCGCCGCCAGGGGCCGGCCGTGCACGACCCCGCCACCGGCAAGACCATCCGCCGGGAACCATCGAAACGATGGGTCAAGGCGAACGCCGAACGCAACCGCGTGCACCACCGCGTGGCGAACCTGCGCGAAGACGCCCTGCACAAGCTCACCACCGCCGTGCGTGCCGAGTACGGCACCGTCGTGGTCGAAGACCTCAACGTCGCCGGCATGCTCCGCAACCGCCGTCTGGCACGGAAGATCGCCGATGCCGGATTCGCAGAGATCCGCCGTCAGCTCACCTACAAAGGCCAGCGCAACGCCTGCCCCACGGTCGTCGCCTCGCGCTGGTACCCGTCCTCGAAAACCTGCTCGTCGTGCAAGACAGTGAAAGCCAAACTGCCCCTGCACGTGCGAGTGTTCTCCTGCGACGCGTGCGGCCTGGTCATCGACCGGGACGAGAACGCTGCCCGTAACCTCGCCGACCTCGCATCGGCCGGCACAACCGGTACCGGAGTGGCCGGAGACCGGGGCACGCCCAGCGTGCCGAAACCGCGTGGAGCCGACCAGAAGACCCGCGCCAGCCGGGCCAGCCGCAAAGCTGACCCGGTGCGGGCAGGTGGCGCAAAACCGCCCCACAGGCTGTCCACGGACAGCGGTCCGTCCGGGTGAGCGGACAGGTGATCGCTTGGTGGGCGGACAGCTCATCTCCCGTCGCGGTATGACTGTTCGTCCCTCGATTGGTCCCTGGGACGATGGCCGGTGTGACGGGTGAAGAGGATGTACTGAAACGTGCGGTGGCTCAGTTGCGGGAGGCGGAGGCTGCGGTGATCGTGGCTCGCAGGAGTCTGTCTGCTGTGATCGTCGCGGAGCGTCGTGCCGGGGTGTCGGTGGCGGAGCTTGCCGCACGGACGGGCAAGACGCCGATCGACATACGCAACGTGCTGAGCGTCGCCGGGTTGTAGAGGTCAGCCGGCCGGGGCGAGAGGCTGGACGCCCTGTCCGGTGGTGGCCTGGGTGAGCCGCAGGGACGATCCCTCGGTCAGGACGATATGAGCGTGGTGCAGGAGCCGGTCGACAGCGGCGGTGGCCAGTGTTTTCGGCATGATCGAATCGAATCCTGAGGGATGAAGGTTGCTGGTCACGATCACCGAGCGACGCTCGTAGGCGGCGTCGATCACGCGGTAGAACGCTTCCGCGGCGGCCTGACCGCTGGGCAGCATGCCGATGTCGTCGACGACGATGAGGTCGGAGCGGGTGATCTTCGCGACGGCCTTGGAGACGGTGTTGTCCACGGTCGCCCGCCCCAGGTGGGCGGTCAGCGATTCCAGGGTGAACCAGGACACCTTCATGCCCTCGTCGATCGCCTTGTTCGCCAGCGCTTCGGCCAGGTGACTTTTCCCGGTACCGGACGGGCCCGCGCAGGCCAGATTCTCCGCGCGGGAGATCCATTCCAGTGTCATCAGCGCGTGCTGGGTCGGAACCGGGATTGAGGAGTCCTCCTCCTTCCACGAGTCGAAGGTCTTGCCGGAGGGGAGTTGGGCCTGCTTGCGGTGGTTGCGGCGTGTGGCCTCGTCACGGCCCTTGATCTCTGTTTCCAGCAGGATCCGCACCACCTCGGCCGGATCCCATCGCTGGGACCGGGCGGTCGCGAGGACCTCGGGGGCCGCCCTGCGCAAGTACGGGAACCGCATCCGCTTGAGTGCGACCTCCAGCTCGGCCGGGATCGGCGGTGCCAGTGGCGGTGGAGGAACGGGGGTGGGGACGGGTGCGGGAACAACTTCGGCGGGGTCCATGACGGGTGCGGTCATCATCAACTTCCTTTTCTGGTGCGGGCTGGTGAAGGCCCCGGTCCCGGGCCGCGAAGCGGCCCGGGACCGGGAGATCAGGTGCCGGGGCGGCCGAAGTCGGCCCAGGCCGAGGTGCCTGGCTGGACGGAATGTGTTTCGTCGGCGACGACCAGGTCGGCGGGCCGGGTGCCGTGGCGGCGGTGCTGGACGATCGACATGAGTGCGTCTTCCTCGAACCGTCCGGCGGTCGCCGCGAGGCCGAGTGCGAGGTCGACCTCGCCAACGCTGACCAGGGCGGCGAGTTCGACGGCGGCGGCCATCTTCACCCGGATCCTGGTTGCGCCGGCCGCGGAGGCTTCGATCAGCCAGGACTTGGCCCCGGGCCCGAGTGCGAGGAATGCTTTCTCCGCGTCGTTGACAGGCTTGGGCTTCGGCGGCCGGGGCGAGCCGTCCTTGTCCTGCGGGTGGCCGGGGTAGTGCGAGGGCTCGATCACGGGACGGCCGGGCATCGACAGCGGATGGCGGGCTACCTCGGAGAGGCCGGCCGGGCCCTGCATCCAGCCGGGCCGCACGGGCACCTTCGACAGGTCGACCACGACGACGAGTTCGTCGCCGTCCGCCCGGACCCAGGCTTCGCTGCCGACCAGACCGCTCGGGGTCGAGTACCGCACCGACCCGAAGCGGACCGTCTGATCGCGCAGTACCGTCCTCGATTCGCCGAGCGCGAGGGTGTGCGGGGACGGCGGCAGCGGGTGCAGGCGCCCCCGCTCGATGTCGAGCATCGACGCCGGTGTCTTGCCGGTCTCGCGATGGATGCGGGTGTTGACCTGCTGGCAGAACACCGCGCAGGCGCCACGGAGTTCGGCGAAGCTGTCGTACGCGCTCCGCAGGTTCGCATCCGTCGGCACAAGATCGGCTTTCGCGATCCGGACCGTTGCTTCCGACCCGCCCTTGGACTCCGGGTCGAAGGGGACGCAGGTGTGGACCTGCAGGCCGTAATGGCGTCCCGCCGAAACGATCTGAGGGTGGCGGACCGCGACGCCGGCGACCCGGTCGATGGTCACCGTCTTCTCGTTGTCGGTCAGCGCATACGTCGGCACCCCGCCGAACGCCCGCAGCGTGGAGTCGATGCACGAGATGAGCGTGGGCAAAGTGCGGTCCCAGGTCGGGATCACGACTCGGTAGCGCGACCATGCCAGCCAGGCGCAGAACAGCAGCGTCTCGCGCTCGTCCCCGCCCGGACCTGGGACTTTCGGTCCCCAACCCCAGTCGAACTGGCACCACAGCCCCGGCTCGGTGATCCAGGGCCTATACGTTCTGCGATGCCCGGCCTGCCAGCGTTCCTTGGCCTTCGCGACCGCTCTGCGGGTCGTGCGTTCGTCGCCGGTGAACCCGATCAGCTGCAGACGCTCGTGGAGCTTGTCCGCGCGGACCTTGCCTTGCGAGCGTTCGACCCATTCCTCGATCTTCGGCATGAACGGGTCGATCAGCTTCGGTCTGATGATCGGGGCGTCGACCGACATCCCGGTGTCCCTCATCCGTGCGTACCGGCGCACGGTCTTGGGATCAACCCCCGCCAGCTGGGCAGGGCCATTGCATGATCGCGATCTGTCCGGGTTGGTCATGTGAGGCCGAGGGCTGACAGCGGGCGGTGGTAGTCGCGGCTGGTGTGGCGGAGGGCGGCGGCGATGTTGGTCTCGCCGTTCTGGCGGAAGAGGCTGACGGCGAGGTTGCGCAGGCCGGCCATGGTGCGGGGCAGGTGGCCGGTGCGGACCTTGGAGTCGTCCTCGCGGAAGGTGCGGTCACGGACGTGGTGCAGGAGGTTCTCGATGCCCCAGTGGCCTCTGATCCAGGCGGCGAGCTGGGCCGGGGTGGCGTCGTAGATGTCCAGGCTGGTGATCACGTAGACCCGCTCGATGGTGAGCTTGCCGGTACTCAATTCCCTGCGCCATCGGACGACTTGGATGGCCTGGCGGGCGCCGGGATAGTCGAGGTGGCGGAAGGCTGCGACCTTGAGCCGGCGGATCTCCACGCGGTGGTGGGCCTTGTCGCGGGTGCGGTGCTCCAGCGGGATGTCGGCCCACGGCAGCTTCCTGACTTGCGCATACAGAGCGGGATGGTTCTTCTTGACGACGGCCAGGTAGTGGGCGCCGCGCATGCGGAGGTAGGCGCCGTGGGCGTGCTGGGTGTGCAGGGCGTCTGTGGTCAGCACGGTGTTCTCCAGATCGATGGTGTCCAACAGGGGCTGGAAGGAGGGGATCTCGTTGCTCTTGGAGGTGATCTGCCGCTGGGCCAGGACGACGCCGTGGTGGTCCATCGCGGCAAGCAGCTGGATCGCGGTGGCCGTGGTGGTGCGGGAGCCGCGCACGGTCTTGCCGTCGACCGCGATCGCCCGCAACGACGGCTTCGGCGGCGGCTCGGACAGCTGTGACGATGGCGTTCGGGCCTTCAGGTATGCGCCGATGGCCGCGTCGAGGGCATCGCCGTCGACGCGTTGGAGCAGGCGGCGGACCGTGGCCGCGTGCGGCACCGGCCGGATGCCGGTGAGCGGGTCGGCCGGGAAGCCGAGGAGCCTCAGGGCGGACTGCGGGGCGTCTGTTATCCATTCGCCGATCGCGACGAGGGAGCGGGCGCCGGCCAGGACTGCGGCGGCGGCCGCACAAAGCAGCGGGAGCATGGGATAGCGCCGTCCTCGCAGGCCGCGTGGATCGGGCACCCAGATCAGGAAGCGACGCAGGTCGGCGGCGTCCTGCTGGGTGACGCGGAGGTTCGGGAGGGCCAGTTGGTCCAGCCTGGCGGGCATGGGAGATGATGTTCGGGCAGGCACGGTCTCGCTCGGTTCTCATGGGTCTCGACAACCACATGATCACCAGCGCCGTGCCTGTCCTGCTTCCCGGGAACATCCCACCTGGTACCGGAACATGACGTCACGTCACACGCGAGACCGGCGAACCGGACCGATCGCGAACACGCAATGCCCCTGGCCAGCTGGGCCGCCGAATACACGCACTCGGTGGCGTCCAGAGCTTCGAAGATCTCCATGACTTCCTTGGCATTCTTCTTCACGATCCCTCCGGGAGGAATTGCTCGGGCGACTCGTCATCACCGAGCAAAACCCCGGAGGGATCATCTGTTCGGAACCGCTGTTCGGAACTGCCACGAATGGCTCAACAGCCAGGGAGATGAGCTGTCCGCCAGCCAAGACCCGAGATGTCCGCCTACCTGGATCTTGCGCTGTCCGCTGTCACAGGCGGAAGGAACCGCGAGACCTTCAACAGGACACCACCGCCCAGCTCAGGCTGTGGTGACACCGTTAAGGACCATCTGTGCGCAAACGCACGGATTGCTGAGATCTGACTATGACCTCAGCAACGGCGTGACGTGCTGACCGCGTACGAGCAGTGGCGGTGGGTGGCCACAGTTGATCACATGGATCACGGGCTCCTGGTCAGGGATCTCCAGGACGGCAGCGGTGATGAAGTCCTCTTCGGCGCGTTGGTCGGTCTCGGTGAGTTCGGCCAGGTCACGGGTGACGCTTCCCTCCAGATACCGCGTGAGTCCGGCCAAGTCGGCGTGATGGTGGGCTGCTTCACGGAAAGCGCCGAGCAGGAGGGCTGCGTCGCTGATAGAGCTCAGGCCCTTGCCTCGCACATCGCCGATGATCATCCGAGTCACCTCGCCGACGCGGGCGGCGGCAAAAAAGGTCGCCTCCGATGCGGGCCTCGGCCTCAGCGGCCAGGTAGACGGAGGCCACTTTCAGCGGGCCGAGGCGACGGGGAAGAGGACGCAGCACCACACGCTGCGCCGCCTCGGAGACCGAACGCACCTGCGCCAGTTCGCGCTGCCGACGCTCGCGCAGGTAGCAGAAGGCCGCGATGACCGCCGTGACGATGGCCAGCGAGAGGATCTGCATCTCGTGGTTGAGCGTGAGCGGCCACCCACGGCGGACCACGCCGATCACCAGCTGGTCACCACCGCGAGGGCACCGACCGCCGCCACGAGCCGGGCACCACCGATAGCAGCCGTGACCGCCGGGGCGGCGACCAGCAAAGGGCCAAGGTGCACGTCGGGCGGCGCCAGGGTGTCGACCACCGTGACGACCGCGATCAGGCAGAGCGGAAGCGCCAGCAGCGCATGGCGCGGCTGCCACCGCCGCCGGAGCTCCGACTTATGACGCATCGTTTACGAGTACCCGGGTGCGGTAGGCCGGTCATAGCTGTCACCTGCTGCTCCCGCTTAATCAGCCATGTGCACTGAGCACGTTGCGCTGTACGGGCGCCGAGGAGCGCGCGAATCCGACGGCGGTCACCCGCGCTGGAGTGTCGATTCCCTCAGTGCGGCACTGGCCTGGCGAGCGTCCAGCAGCAAGGCAAGCTCCGTGAGAGCGACCGCTGCGACGTCCTCTGCAGTGGCCTGTCGCCCTCAGGGGCGCGGTTGGCCGCGAGCATGGCGGCTCCGCAGGTGAGGGTGTGGGTGCGTACCGCCTCGTCAAGCTGTCGTCAGCGAGCGGCGACAAGACCTGGACCCACGGGGTCATCGGCCGCTTCCCTGCCTCGGGTCGGAAGTGGCGGACCGGGCACCGGAGGGGCAAGCCGCTGATCGGCGGGCACGCCCACAACGCCCGGGCCCTCGGCACGGCAGGGCAGCAGCTGGATCACGGCGACACCCTAATGCGGGCAGGTCAGGTCGGCGTTTGAGGCGTGCCGGTGTTGCCCTCGTCGTCCGAAGAGTCTCGCCGCTTGGCTTCGCCCTTGGCGGAATCGCCTTTCTCCTGCCCCTCCAACAGCTCCAGGAGCGCAGCGTCTGCCTTTTTCTGGTCTTCCTTCGTCAGTTCGACAGGGGCGTTGTGGTAGACGGTGTACTGGTCGGGATGAATGATGTTGGTGGTCCTCAAGGTGAACGTCAGAAGCGAGCGCCACCCCTTGCGGTGGCCAACCCTCACTTGGATTTGGACCTTGTAGTCACGGGCCTCCGGAACCAACCCAGAAAACGGTGCCTCGAACTCGATGAAGAGCTTTCGCGCCTCTCTGCCGGCCACAACGAAACCGGTCGGCAACTCCGATTCCTCGTCCGGCCCGGGTTGGAGACGAGATGCTGAAGACGTCCACAGGAGTGGCAGATGAGAGGCGGGCTCATCGGGGAAGCTCAATCTGAGGTCCTGCACGATTATCGGCTTGGCACCGCTGTTGTGAAGGACGAGCGGAAGCCGCAGGCGAGTCATGGAGCCGCGGACAATCGCTGCAAAGGAATGAGGCTCCCACGACTCCAGGCGCCCCTGTCTGGCGTTGAGCCACCAGAATGAGGCGACGGTGAATAGCAATGCACTGACCGACACAATACTGGCGGCAGAAAGCGATGAGAACGCGTTCTGATCAGTAGCGGCCATCAACGGAAGCACAAATTCAGTCTGCCAGCCTCAGGGTGGGCACGCTAACAGGATTCGGTGACGAGGGGCCCCGAGCGACCCGGCCTCTCGGTGAGTGGCAGCTGGGCCGCCTTCTTCCTTCGGCGAGGAAGTGCGCCAGCACCGCGTCCAAGTCGATCCACCCGGGCTCGGACTCCCTGGGCACCACGACCTCCGTTTCCTGGAGGAAAATCTTGATTTCCTGCGTCCAGGCTTTGAGCAAGGCCGTACCAGCTGGCGGCTTGAGAAGGATGTACGAGTCGCAGCGGCCATGCTCGTCGGCGGGCCATATGCGAACGTCTCCCTCGCCAGCGGGCCCGGGGTTCACTCCCGGTGCCTCGAGTCGGGGAGGGCCACCGGCAGGGCTGCCGCCGGAGTCAAAGCGGCCTTGAACACGGAAGCGGGTACCACGGGGATCCGGTGGCGGACGGACGAGAACGACCCCACGGCTTACCGAGTACAGCTTCCGGGTTCGCATCGCGACCGCTGGCGCCGGGGACGCGTCTTCCTCCTCGGTAACGCGGCCCGTCTGTCTGGTCACGCGCGGCATCGCGGTGACGACAGGGGGGCCATGACCCGATGGCCATCGGCGGTCAGCCCGCCGTCAGTTCCGTCAGCGGCAGCGTGTGCTGGGTGTGGACCGCCTTGGTACGAAGGTAGCGGACGTTGTGGGCCGTGGTGAAGACGCCCGTGGGAACGTGCTGGGTCACCGTAAGCCCCAGGGTGCGCAGCTGGGCCGCCTTGTCCGGGTTGTTGGACAGCAGGTCCAGCTCAAAGATGCCGAGGGCGGCGAGCATCTGAGCGGCGGCGGTGTAGTCGCGGGCGTCCTCGGGGAGGCCGAGGGCCGCGTTGGCCTCGTAGGTGTCGAGCCCTGGTCCTGGAGGGCGTAGGCGTCGAGCTTGTTGTAGAGGCCGATGCCGCCTCCCTCCTGGCGGAGGCCGATGCCGCGTCCCTCCTGGCGGAGGTAGAGCAGGACGCCTCCGCGGTCGGCGATGCGCTCGACCGCCTCGCACAGCTGGGGGCCGCAATCGCAGCGGGCCGATCGGAAGACGTCGCCGGTCAGGCACTCGGAGTGCAGGCGCACCAGCGGGGGCCGACCAGTGGCGGGTTCGCCGAGGATGACGGCCACATGTTCCTGCCCGTCGGCGAGGTGGTGGAAGGTGGCGAGGTCGGCGGTCACCGTAGAGCCGTCGCCGAAGCGGAGAGGGACCGTCACGCGGGTGCGCACCGTGGCTGCCGACAGGCGTGTCGGACTGCTGCTGTCGCTGGATGCGGTGGCGTTGTGCGAGTCGCGCATGTCGGTCT
Organism: Streptomyces sp. NBC_01446; assembly: GCF_026340095.1. GTDB lineage: Bacteria > Actinomycetota > Actinomycetes > Streptomycetales > Streptomycetaceae > Streptomyces > Streptomyces aureus. Next base: position 155,739 of record NZ_JAPEPO010000003.1, read on the forward strand.
GCTTCTCCGGGGCGGCGGTTGGGGATGTTGGTGGCGCGATGGGCCGACTCCGCCGCAGGGGCGGCCCATCGCGCTCGGTCGACTCGTCAGGGAACGAGGATGAGGCGGATCGGATCGCCGATCTTGTTCTCGAAAGAGGAACGGGGCAGCCTCAAAGAATCCGCACGACCCCGTCAAAGGCGCCCGGACACTTCCCCTTGTTATTCCTCGTGCACGGCAGCTGTCGCAGCAGGTGACCGCAGCACGGCCCGCGCCCGTCTCGGACAGACCCGTTCGTTGATCACATGTGAACGACAGGCGCGGCGTTCTCGTCCTGCTGGGGCACGCCACGGCGGTAGATCAGGGCGGTCACGCCCAGGCCGATGACGAAGATGGCTGCCGACCACCAGTAGGCGGTGGAGTAGCCCTCGAGGCCGGCCTGGGCCAGGACGCCGGGGTCCTTGGGGTTGCGGCCGGAGAGGTAGTCGGTGACGGCTTCGGAGGCCATCGTGCTGAGCAGGGCGACGCCGATGGACCCGCCGACCTGCTGGACGGTGTTGACGGCAGCGGACGCGGCTCCGGCGTCGGCCGCGGCCACACCGGAGGTGGCCAGGCTCATCGCGGGCGCGATGACCGCGCCCAGCCCGATGCCGACGAGCACCAGCTGTGGCAGTACCTGCGTCACGTATCCGCTGTTCATGTCCAGCGTGGTCATCCAGACCAGGCCGGCGGCCGCAATGGCCATGCCCACGGGTACCACCGGTTTGGGGCCTATGCGTGGCACCAGGATGTTGGCGGCCACGGCGGAGGCGGACGACGATGCCACGATCATGGGCAGGAAGGCGAAGCCGGTCTTCAGTGCGCTGAAACCGAGGCTCTGCTGCAGGTAGTAGGTCAGGAACAGGAACACGCCGAACATGCCCGCGCCGCTGACGAAGAGGGCGGCGAAGGAGGCGCCGCGGTTACGGTCCAGCAGGACCCGCAGGGGTAGCAGCGGATATGCCGCCCTGCTCTGCCGCCAGACGAAGAGGGCCACCAGTACGGCGCCGGCCGCCAGCATGCCCCAGGTCGCCACCGAACCCCAGCCGTGCTTCTCGGCGTTCGAGAAGCCGTAGACCAGGCAGAACAGGCCGGCGGAGACCAGCAGGGTGCCGGGGACGTCGAGCTTGGCGGACGTGTTTCGCGGGGTGCGGTGCAGCAGGGCTGCACCACCGACGAACGCCACCACGGCGAAGACCACGTTGACGTACATGGTCCAGCGCCAGTCCAGGTACTCGGTCAGCACTCCGCCGAGGATCAGGCCGATGGCTCCGCCTGCACCGGCGACCGAGCCGGCGACGGTGAAGGCCTTCGCCCGCTCGCGCGGTTCGGTGAAGGTGGTCATCAGGAGCGACAGCGCGGACGGGGCCAGCAGGGCGGCGAACCCGCCCTGGATCGCGCGCGCGGTGACGAGCATGCCGAAACTGTTCGCCGCGCCTCCCAGCATGGAAGCGGCCGCGAAGCCGGTCAGACCCACCAGGAAGGTCACCTTCCGGCCGACCAGGTCTGCGACCCGGCCGCCGAGCAGGAGCAGGCTGCCGAAGGCCAGTGCGTAGGCGGTGACTACCCACTGCCGATCGCCATCCGAGAAGCCCAGGTCGCGCTGGGCGGACGGCAGAGCGATGTTCACGATGGTGCCGTCGAGGACTCCCATCAGTTGGGCGAGGGAAATGACCACCAGAATCCACCATCGGCGCTGGTGTGACGGGTCGACAGGCCCATTCTCCGGTGTGGTCTCAGCGCCGCGAGCGGCGGCGACGGTGTTCTGTGACATGGGGACAGCCCTCCAGGCAGGGGACGGGGGGTATGGCGGCAGGAGAAAGGGACAAGAAATGGGCGGAGAGATCAAGTACGGCTGCGGGACGGCGTGACCGCCTCGGTGAAGAAGATCGCGACGCCGGAGGCCGTGCGGGCCACCGCGCCCAAGTTCTTGTGCCGGTACTCCTTCGGCGGACGGCCGCGCGGAACCGTGATCACGTTGTCGGCGAACGCTGGGGTCGCGTACGCGTATGGCGTGCTGCGCGTCGGGAGGGCATCACGCGCCCTCTTCGGCGACCAGGTCGGGAACCTGGGCGTTGTCGCCCGCGACCCACACGTGGTCGAGGCCCCTGACCTGGAGGGTGCAGGGTGTCGACGTGGCCACGCGGGCCGAGCGGCAGGACGAAGTGGGCCAAGGCGGGGTTGGAGCGGACGCCGGCTGTCCAGCCGGCTCCGACGCAGCCCCGAGCCCCGCCCACGGGTGCCTTCCGGGCGGGCAAAGTCGGCGCGGATGTTTCATACGCTGTACGGTATCACCTTGTTCCGTACAGCGTATGGAATGTCTACAGGTGCAGGCAGGAGGGTGCCGTTGAGCCCCTCCTGCCCGCCGCCCGGGCGCGGTCAGGAGGGGCTGATCCCCAGATCAGCGGACGCCTGCCTACCGCCGGCGGGCATCACGGCGACGTGCACGGTCTGAGCCCACCCGCACCGACGGCCCATGTCTCACCGGTTGTCGCGGCCTCGGTCGTCGTTGGACCGGCTGGAGTCGTGGTCATACCGCTTCGAGTCGTGGTCGCACCGCTTCGAGTCGCGGTCATACCGAGGTCCCGGAGGGGGCGTGGGGTGGCGCCCCCTCCGGGGTGTGGGTCAGCTGGCGGCCTGGGCGAGCAGCGGCTTGAGGGCCGGGTGCTGGAGGGCCTCCTCGGCGGCGGGGTCGTCCAGGACCTCCTGGAAGGCGGCGTTGATCCGGTCGGCCTTGATGATCTCCGACATCGTCAGGGAGCTGACCGGGTTCCAGTAGGCGGCGGCCTTCTGCTGCCCGTCCTGCAGGATCTGCCTCATGCCGGCCATGCTCCCGAGGATGTGCTCCTCGAATCCCTCGCGCGTCTTGTCGCCCGTGAGCGACTCAAGGCCGCCGGACTTCTCGATCCACGGGGCGATCTTGGTGTCCCACTCGGTGGTGTGCTGCATCCAGTCCACGAAGTGCTCGAAGCCGACAGTCAGGAACGAGCCGCCTCCGGCCTGGCCTGGTACGCCATCCTCTGCCTGCCGGTCCTTTTCGCGGCCGGCATGAGCCTGCTGGACACCATCGACGGTTCGTTCATGAACTTCGCCTACGGCTGGGCCTTTTCCAAGCCGGTACGGAAGGTCTACTACAACCTCACCAACACCGGCCTGTCCGTCGCCGTCGCGCTGATCATCGGTACCGCCGAACTACTGGGCCTGCTCGCCGACAAGGCCGGCCTGCACGGCCCGTTCTGGGACTGGATCAGCGGCCTGGACCTGAACACCATCGGCTTCGTCATCGTCGGCCTCTTCTTCGCCACGTGGGCTGCTGCCCTGGCCGTGTGGAAGCTCGGCCGTATCGAGGAGAAGTGGACCGCCGGGCTGCGGCCCGCCGAGCAAGAGGCCGACTGACAGCGGGTGATGCGCGAGCTCGGCAGGACGGCGCATTTATTGTCACGGTGCCGATCGGCGCCCTGGTCCCGTTCTCGTGCCCTGACACCTCTGCGGAAAATCCACCACGGCCACCTCTGTGAAAAATGGGCGCCGGTACTCGGAAGAGCATCGGCGCCCACGGCATGGCGCCTCTCATCTACCTGGCGGCGGCAGTGCCCTCAGGCATAGGCGACGGCGTCCTCGGCGGGCACGCGGGGCAGCCGCGGGAACCACGGGTCGGCACCGGGGTGACCGATGTTGACCACCAGATGCGAGCGCCAGCTGGTACCGGCGAAGAACTCCTCGTCCACGCCGGCCCGGTCGAAGCCCGCCATGGGACCAGCCGCCAGCCCCGCCGCGCGCACGGCGAGCAGGAAGACCCCGGTCTGCAGTGCCGAGTTGTAGGCCGCGAGGCTCTCGCGCTTCTCCGTCTGGTCGGCGAACGCCGCTCGCAGCATGTCGCCGCGAGCCGGGAAGACGGTCGGCATCTGCTCGTGGAAGTCGACGTCGTACGCCAGGACCGCCACGGCCGGCGCTTGAAGCGACTTGGCCCTGTTGCCCTCGTCGAGATGCCGGACCAGTCGCTCCTTGCCCTCGTCGGTGCGCACGAAGAGCACACGCAGAGGCTGACCGTTCGCGGCGCTCGGCGACCAGCGGGCGAGGTCCCAGATCAGGGCGAGTTCGTCGTCGGAAACGGCCACCTCGGCGAAGGTGTTCGCGGTGCGGGCCTCGGTGAACAGCACCTTTCGTCCGGCGTCGTCGAGGACATCGAGGGCCTGCGGTTCACGGTCGGTCAAGCTCATCATTTCTCTCTTACTTCGGTTGTGTGTGGTGCCGGGGCGGGGTGACCGCCCCGGCACCACCCCGTGGGGACGGGGTTTGCGGAGCCGGGCGGGGCACAAGGACCTGGTCCTGTCACGTGGGCCTGTGGTCCCCTGACCGACGTCATGTGTGGTGTGTTGACCGCTTGTTCCGCTCCGCGCCCAACCGGGCGAAGTAGGCGATCAGTTCGGGGTGGTCGACCGCCGCGGGGTTCAGGACCTGCTCGGCGGGGGCGCCCTGGAGCAGTCGCTTGACGGGGACCTCGAGCTTCTTGCCGGTCTTCGTGTGCGGGAGGGCCGGTACGGCGAGGATCTCGTCGGGGACGTGGCGGGGTGAGGCGCCGGCGCGGATCGCGTCGCGGATCTTCTCGCGCAGGGCATCGTCCAGGCCGGCCCCGTCGGCGAGGACCACGAAGAGGGGCATCCAGTAGCCGCCGTCGGGTTCCTCCGCGCCGATGACGAGGGCCTCGGTGATCTCGGGGAGGCGTTCGACGACGTCGTGGATGTCGGCACTGCCTAGGCGTACGCCGTTGCGGTTGAGGGTGGCGTCGGAGCGGCCGTGGACGATCACCGAGCCGTGCGAGGTGAGGGTGATCCAGTCTCCGTGCCGCCATATACCGGGGTAGGCGCCGAAGTAGGCGTCGTGGTAGCGGCTGCCGTCGGGGTCGTTCCAGAAGTACAGCGGCATGGACGGCATGGGCCGGGTGACGACCAGTTCGCCGACCTGGTCGAGGACAGGGGTGCCCGTCGTGTCGTAGGCGGCCAGCGCCACGCCCAGGCCGGGGGCGGACAGCTCCCCCGCCCAGACGGGGGTCGTGGAGGCGCTGCCGGCGAAGCCGGAGACGATGTCCGTGCCGCCGCTGGTGGAGGCCAGCTGGACACCGGGGCCCACGTGGTCGCGGACCCAGGGGTAGGCGGAGGCGGGCAGAGCGGAGCCGGTGCAGCCGACGGCGCGGACGGCCGACAGGTCGTGCCTGGAGGGTTCGATGCCCAGCTTGCTCATGGCCAGCAGGTACTGGGGGCTGGTGCCGAAGACGGTGACCTTGTGGCGGGCCGCCAGCTCCCACAGGATGTCCGGACGCGCGAGCGGTGCCGGGCTGCCGTCGTAGGTGCAGGTGGTCGCGCCGGTCAGCAGGGTGGAGACGACCAGGTTCCACATCATCCAGTGGGTGGTGGTGTACCACAGCAGGCGGTCCCCGGTGCCCAGATCGGTGTGCAGGCCGAGCATCTTGAGGTGTTCGAGCAGGACCCCTCCGTGCCCGTGGACGATGCCCTTGGGCAGTCCGGTGGTGCCGGAGGAGAAGACGACCCACAGAGGGTGGTCGAACGGCACCGGGGCGATGGTGAGGTACTCGGCGCGGTTGGCCGCGTCGTCCCAGGAAATCGTCAGCCCCGAGTCCCCGCCCTCGGGCCAGGCAAGGCCCAGGTGGTCCACGAGCACCGTGGCTTTCAGCGTCGGCAGGGCGTCGGCGAGTTCGAGCGAGGCGGCGCGGCGGTCGTGAGTGGTGCCGTTGAACAGGTAGCCGTCGGCGGTGATGAGCACCGCGGGTTCGAGCTGGGCGAAGCGGTCGGCGGCGGCCTTGGGCGCGTAGTCCTGGCCGCACACCGACCACACCGCGCCCAGGCTTGCGGTGGCAAGGAAGGCGACGATGGCGTGGGGGGTGTTGGGCAGATAGCCCACCACCCGGTCGCCCTGTCCGACGCCCAGGTCGCGCAGGCTGGCAGCGACGGAGGCGACCCGGGCGCGCAGCTCCCGGCCCGTGATCTCATAGCCGGCTCCGGTCTCGTCCAGGGCGGTGATCGCGGGAGCGTCCGGCTGCAGGTTGCGCAGCGCGTGATGGGCGTAGTTGAGGGTGGCACCGGGGAACCAGCGGGCGCCGGGCATGGTCTCCTCGGCCAGCACCCGCTCGTACTCAGTCGTCGCGTCGATGTCGAAGTACTCCCACACCGCGGCCCAGAACCCTTCGAGGTCGGTGACGGACCACTGATACAGGGCACGGTAGTCCGTGGGATCCTGGATACCTTCGGCGCCCCGGTGCCGGGCCGCCCATCGGGCGAAGTCCGCAATGCGGCTGTGGGCGGCCGACTTCGGGTCGGGAGTGAAGAAGGGGTCCGCATACGGCGCGGGGTGCGGGGTGGTCATGGTGTGGTGCTCCTCGTCAGGCGGGCCGGGCGTCGGCTGTGCGGCGGGCCGTGTGCAGCAGGGGGGCCCAGGCGACGGTGTCCGTGAAGTCGCCGGTGCCGGCCGGGACGGTGTCCGTCACGACGCGGTCGGGGCGCAGCAGGACGGCGTCGGCACGGCCGCGTGCCAGCCAGCCGGCCAGGGTGCCGTCGTCGCCCAGGTCGTCGACGTGGACCGTCGGGGCGCCCAGTGCCGTGGCCACGGCCGTCATCTGCGCCGTGGGCGGCACAGCGGTCAGGACGGCGAAGGAGTCCCCGAGGACGTCATCGAGGCGCACTCGCCTGCCGTCATGCCGTACCCAGGGCTGCGGGCAGAAGGTGCCGGCCAGCACGCGGCCGGTCAGCCTGGGGCGGCGCCGTACGAGTGGACCGGCGCTCAGGGCGGGGCTGAGGTCACGGCTCACCGCCGCGGTCACGCCGGGGACGCGACAGACCGCGCCCACCACGGCCCGGCGGAACGCCGCACCGCGGTCCTGTCCGCCGGTCATGGCCCAGCCGACGGCGACCGCGACGCGGATCGCATGGCGGGCGTGCGGCTTGCGCTCGCGTTCGTAGGTGTCCAGCAGCCCCTCGGGTGCGCCCTGTTGGAGGACGCGGGCGAGTTTCCAGGTGAGGTTGTTGGCGTCGCGCAGGCCGGAGCACAGACCCTGCCCGACGAAGGGCGGGGTGAGGTGGGCGGCGTCGCCCAGCAGGAAGACGCGCCCCCTGCGCCACCGGTCGGCGAGACGGGCCTGGAAGGTGTACTGCGCCTGTCGTATCACCTCGAAGTCGTCGCCCTGCGAGGCGTCGGACGGCAGGTCCACCCAGGGGGCGACCAGCTCGCGCAGGCGCTCCCATCCGTCCGGACCGTCCAGGTTCTCGTCATCGGCCAGCCGGAACTCCCAGCGGTAGCGGTCCTCGCTGATGCGCATGAAGGTGGCCGGCCGGGTGGGGCAGCAGATCTGCTCGGCGCCTTCCCAGGTACGCACCGGGCGGCTGGTGCGCACGTCGATGACCCGCCAGCTCTCCTCGAAGTGCAGGTCCTCCCACACGGCGCCGATGGCGTCACGGGTGAGACTGCCCGCACCGTCGCAGCCGAGGACGGCATCGGCCCACAGGTGCTCTTCCTCGTCGCTGCCGTCGCGCCGGAAGGTGACCCGGACCGGACCCGTCGGATCGTCGGGTGCGTCGGTGTTCTGCGTGTCGGACTGGGTGACGGACACGACCTCCACCCCGCTCCACAGCTCGCACTCCGGGCGGCGCGCCAAGGCGTCACGCAGCAGGCGTTCCAGCTCGGGCTGGTTGAACATGCTCAGCTGCGGGAAGCCGTGGTGTCCGTGCATGGACCGCGGGAATTCGGTGATCACGTGGCGCCGGGCGTCCAGCAGCCGTAGCCCGGGCGCCGGGCGGGCGAGGGCGGCGAATTCCTCGTGGACACCGAGGCTCTGCAGGATCCGGCGGATCTCGTCGTCCACGACGACGGCGCGTGGCAGGGGGTAGATGTCCTGGTGGCGTTCGAGGATCAAGCTGGGCACTCCGTGCCGGGCGAGCAGGAGGGCGGCCGTGACCCCGACGGGTCCCCCACCGATGATCACCACCGGTCTCTGGGATGCGGCCTTCATGCTGCGTCCGTGACAGGGGTCCGCTGCTCGCCGAGGTCGATCCGTCCGTCCGGGGTGGCGATCGTGGCGGTGATGAGGTCACCGCTGTGCAGGTACTTGGGGTTCTTGGCCTGGCCCTTGAAGAACGCCTTCCACTTCAGTGCGGGCGGCAGCAGCGCACCGATCTTCTCGGCCGGCTTGGGCGGGGCCTTCAGGGCCGTGCCGCCGGGAGTGCCGGTCAGCAGCAGGTCACCCGGGTCGAGGGTCTGAAAGCGGGCGAGCAGAGTGAGCGCCTCTGCGGGCCGTACGATCATGTCGGCCAGCGTGCGGTCCTGGCGCGACACGCCGTTGACCGACAGCCGCAGCCGCAGGTTCAGCAGATGGGCGAAGTCCTCGGGCTCCAGCAGGGCCAGGTACGGACCCGTCGGCGTGAAGGTCGGATATGACTTGCTCTCGTAGAACTGGGTCTTGGTCAGCTGGACGTCGCGGGCGCTGACGTCGTTGGTCAGGACAAGGCCGGCGACGTAGCGCGGCAGGTCCTGCTCCTCGACGACGGTGCCCACGGGCAGGGTCGCGCCCATGACGAGGCCGAGTTCCACCTCGTAGTCGAGGAACTTCACGTGCGCGGGACGGATGATCGTGTCATGGGGGCCGCTGACCGAGCCGGATGCCTTGCGGAAGAAGGTGGGCGGGATGTCGCCGGTGAAGCCCGAATCCTTGGCGTGGCTGCGGTAGTTGACCATCTGGGCGACCACCCGGCAGGGGGTGGTGACCGGAGGCAGTGCAACCAGGTCGGCGACGGGCGTGCCGCTTTCGGCGGAGGCGGCGGCCTCGCGGACCGCGTCCCGGTCGGCGAGCAGCTCGGCGGTGGTGGCCGCCTTGGTCTCGGCGCGGACGGCGCGCTCGTCTTGGACGACCCACCAGCCGTCGGTGGTGCGCAGAACGTTGGTGCTCATGAGCTCATCGCTTTCATCAGGCCCAGCAGGCGTGCGGGATCGAGTTCGTTGTCGCCACGCAGGGCCGTCATGACCTCGCGCAGCTTGGCGGGGGACGGGGTGGCGCCCAGGAAGTCGCGGGTGACCGGCGGGCCCCACTGGGCCAGGCCGCTCGCCGACATCGGGGCCCAGCCGGGCTCCAGGTCGCAGGAGAACAGGTCGCCGTCGGCGAAGTGCTCCAGCATGAAGTGGTCGGGGTCGCGCCAGTAGTCGAACAGCTGGCTGCCCTGGATGTGCCGGCCGATGCCCCAGCTGCGCTGGTATCCGCGTTCGGTCAGGTACTCCCCGCCGGCGCCGATCGCGTCGAGGTCGGTGACCTGGTAGGCGGAGTGGACGTAGCCGGTTCCGGGCCCCAGGTGCAGGGCCAGCGTGTGGTGATCGACGGCCACGCTCCCCTGGTCGCACCGGATGAACGCCATCGTCGGCCCGCGCCCGCGCTGCCCGTCCAGGAACAGGAAGTCGGACACGATCATCCCGAGGGTGTCCAGGTACCAGTCCAGGGTGCGGGCGAACACCGGTGTCTCCAGCACCACATGGCCCAGCCGCTGGATACGGGACGGCTCACGGGGCGGACGTTGGGTGGCGTTCGTACGACGGTGATCGGTACCGAAGTTGAGGGTCAGCGGCTCCTGCTCGGGCAGCGCTGGCAGCTGCTCGGTGCAGTGCACGACCCGTACCGGCAGGCCAGAGGGATCGAGCAGGGCGACCGACTGCCCACCGCCCGGTACGCCGATGTCCCGGACGGTACTGCCGGTGGCGCGGGCCAGCCGGTCCAGGTCGGCCCGCTCGGCCGCGCGGAACGCCGGCCCGATGAACCGCGAGGCACGCCCACGCCGGATCACCATGCAGGGCGAGCCGGCGAAGGTGCCGCGCAGCCACAGTTCGCCCTCGGTGCGGGCGGCGATCGCGAAGCCGAAGTCACGGGCGAAGACCTCGGCCTGGTCCAGGTCGGGCTTCTCGAACTCCAGCCAGGCCAGGTCGGCCGCCTTGATCACGGGATTCCGGGACCGTCCCGGATGCTCACCGCGCAAGGCGCCCTGCTCACTGTGGAGGTCTTGGTGGGGCGTCTGGGGAGCGGCCCTGTTAACGGGGGTGTGGGACATGGTGTCCTCCAAGCAACACTGCTGTAATGAGGAAATCATCAACTTTGCCGTTACCCATCGTCAATAGGGTGGACTCAAATAATTGATAATCTCATCAGCAATGGCATACTCATCGCGACGGTTGTTACACTCGCCGCATGCCGACGTCAGCCCCGCCCAAGAACCGCTTCGAGCGGCGCCGCGCCGAGACCCGTCAGGCACTCGTCCGTGCGGCCCGGCAGATCCTCGCGGAGACGGGGGACACCAGCGCCAGCATCCAGGCCATCGCCGAGCGCGCGGACGTCGGTTTCGGCTCCTTCTACAACCACTTCGAGTCCAAGACGGAGCTGTTCGACTCCGCGGTGACAGACGCCCTGGACGAGTTCGGGCAGGTCATCGACGAGCGCGTACAAGGAATCGACGACCCGGCCGAGCTCGTCGCGGCGGGCTTCCGGCTCACCGCCCAGATGGCCGACTCCCACCCTGAACTCATGCGGATCCTGCGGGACCGCGGGCTGGCTCAGATCCACACCGACCGGGGCCTCGCCCCTCGAGCCCTGCGCGACCTGGAGATCGGCATCGCCTCGGGCAGATTCACCTGCACCAACCCGACCACCGCCCTGTCCGCCCTCGGCGGGACCCTGCTGTCCCTCGTGGCGCTGCGGCTGGCCCGCCCCGACCTCGACGGCGACGAGGCCGCCTCGGACCTGGCCGAAATGGTCCTGCGCATGCTCGGCGTCCCGCCGGACGACGCCCATCAGGTGACCCGACGGCCGCTGCCCCACCTCGGTTGACCCGGAGCACCGGCTGTGCCGGGCCCCGTGGGCACCGGAAAGCCGTGGGCGCCACCCAGGTCGCCGGTGGCCGCGCGGCCCCCTCGTCCTCGACCACGACCAGCCCGTGAGACCGGGCTCCCACCCGGACACCGCATAGCTGGCTGAGGCTTCGCGGTCCACCAGGACGGCGTAACGTCGTTAGCGTGGATCCGACCGCGGACAGCCTTCTGTCCCGTGCCGCGCATGTGCTCAGTCCGCGAGCGGACGAGCTGATCCACGACCTAGAGCAATACCTGCGGCGCGAGGTCCCCGAGCTGTGGGACGAACCGGACATCGCGCAGATGACGCGGGAGAACGTCGCCGAGCACGTCCTTGCCGTACTTTCCGGCATCGAGCACGACATCGAGCCATGGAGGATCGATCCGCCAGCCGCAGACGCAGAGCGCGCGCGTCGGCTGGCTCAGCGCGGGAAGCCGGTCACAGCGATGCTGCGCGCCTTCCGGCTCGCGCACAGCCGTATCCTCGACCTGCTGCTCGAAGAGCTGCCCCGGCTCACCAGCGATGCAGAGCTGATCAACGCGGAGACACGCAAGCTGATCGCCCTGACGACCGGGTACCTGGACCGCACATCGGAGACGGGCGTCCTGACCTTCCAGGCGGAGCGGGATCGCCATTTGCAGTGGCGGCTGTCGGTGGTGAACGAGGCGAGCGTACGCGTCGGAACGACCCTGGACATCGCCCGCACGGCCCAGGAGTTGGCGGACCTGGCCACCGAACACTTCGCCGACGCCGTCACCGTCGACCTCCTCGACACGTCTTCCGCAGACGAGCCTCCTGCGAAGGGCACACTCGTGGTCCGCCGAGTTGCCCAGCGGTCGGTGATGGAGGGTTGCCCCGAGACGAACTCCCTGGAAGCGATCTACGGGGAGTCTCCGGTTCCGCCGCAGCAGCTCCAGAGGTATACGGACGGATCACCACCGGCTCGCGCCCTGATCACCGGCCGGTCCTCACGGCACCACCTCGGTCCGACCGCATCAATGCTGCTGGTACCGCTGTGCGCCCGTGGTAGCACGCTGGGTGTCGCTCAGTTCTTCCGTCATCACAAGCCCGACGCGTACGGGGACGAGGACCTGCTCCTCGCCCAGGAGGTCGCGGCCAGGGCGGCGCTCGCCATCGACAACGCCCGTCGATACACGCACGCGCGCGCCACCGCCCTTACCCTCCAGCGCAGTCTGCTCCCGCGCAGTACACCCGCGCTGTCCGCCGTGGAGGTCGCCTGCCGCTACCTGCCTGCTGCCGCCCAGCTCGGCGTGGGCGGCGACTGGTACGACGTCATCCCGCTGTCCGGCGCCCGGGTCGCACTCGTGGTGGGTGACGTGGTCGGCCACGGCATCCACGCCGCCGCCACCATGGGTCGGCTGCGGACCGCCGTGCGCACCCTCGCCGACATCGACCTGCCGCCCGACGAACTCCTCACCCACCTGGACGACGTCGTCATCCGCCTGGCCGCCGAAGTCTCTTCCGAAGTCTCTGCCCAAGCGGACACCGAATCCGCAGGGGACATCGGCGCCACCTGTCTGTACGCCGTCTACGATCCCGTCGCCGGCCGCTGCGCCCTTGCCCGCGCGGGCCACGTGCTGCCCGTCGTGATGACCCGGGACGGAACCGCTGACATCCTCGAGCTGCCCGCCGGCCCGCCACTCGGCCTGGGCGGCTTGCCGTTCGAGGCGGCGGAGATCGACCTGCCCGAGGGCAGCCTCCTCGCTCTCTACACCGATGGCCTGATCGAGGCCCTCGACCACGACATCGAGACGGGCCTCACCTTGCTCCGCCAGGCCCTCACCCAGCCCGCTCCCTCCCTGGAGGCCGCCTGTGACACCGTCCTCGAAGCGCTGCTGCCCGCAGACCGACCGCACGACGACGTGGCACTCCTCCTGGCCCGCACCCACACCCTCGGGGACCGTCAGGTCGCCACTTGGGACGTGGATGCCGACCCGGCCGAGGTCGCCCGGGTCAGAGCGAGCGTCTCCGAGCAGCTGACCAGCTGGGGGCTGGAGGAACTCGACTTCACCGCTGAACTGATCGTCAGCGAACTGGTCACCAACGCCATCCGCTACGGCCGGCCTCCCATCCAGCTGCGTCTCATCCACGATCGCACCCTCACGTGCGAGGTCGCGGATGCCGGCAACACGACTCCGCACCTGCGCCGGGCCCGTGTCTTCCACGAGGGCGGGCGAGGTCTGTTCCTCGTCGCCCAACTCGCCGAGCACTGGGGAACGCGCCATGCCCGACGTGGCAAGACGGTTTGGGCGGAGTGTGCCCTGGGCGCACCGGACCTCTTCTCGGCCGCAGCAGCGCTGGATTTGGAGGGTATTCCCGGGGTCGTATGAGCACCATCTCACCCGGCCCACCGAGACGATCGCGAGCTTCCTCGGGGGCTTCGACTGGCTAACGATGCAGCACCTGTCGGCGTCCACCTGAACGCGGACAAGGTCAGCTGATTCTCCACTTCGGCGTAGCGCTCACCGGCACCGGCAGACCTCGCGTTCCGTTCCTCCCGCGGCGACCAGTACCTCGGTGCGTCCCGCACAGAGGTATGACCCGGCTCGCCCTGCCCGACTTCACCTGCCCACCCGGAGTCGGTATGCGCCAGACCCGGATACCGGGAAACCGTGGGCGCCGGTGCTCCCTCAAGCACCGGCGCCCACTCACCCCTGCCCGAGGTGGTCTTGATGAACTTTCTGTTCAGTTGTCAGGGGACGAGGATGAGGCGGATCGGGTCGCCGATCTTGTTCTCCAGCCGGTTGACCGCGTCGGCGGCCTCGGCGAGCGGGATGTGGTCGGTGATCGAGGGGGCCAGGTCGAGACGGCCGACCTCGGCCAGCCGGACCAGCTCAGTGACGGACTCGGGGCTGCCGCCGTAGTGGCCGCGCACCTGCTTGCCCAGGTAGTTGAAGGTCAGGCCCTCGGTGATGGTGAGGGGCCTGGGGCTGATGCCGACCAGGATGAGGGAGCCGCCCAGGCCGAGTGCGGCGGCGGCCTGCTCGCGGACGGCGGGCACGCCGGCGCAGTCGAAGGCGAAGTCGAGGCCTCGTCCGGCGGTGGCCGCGCGGACCTGGTCGGCGAAGTCGTCGGCAGCCGGGTCGAGGGCGAAGTCCGCGCCGAAGGCCAGGGCGCGTTCGCGGGCGCTGGGCAGCGGGTCGACGGCGATGATCGGCGCGGCGCCGGCCAGGCGGGCCACGCGGACGTTGTGCGCGCCGACTCCGCCCACGCCCCAGACGCCGACGGACTGGGCGGGGCGTACACCCGCGGTGGTGACGACGGCGGCGTAGGGGGTGGAGACCGCGTCGGGGATGATCGCGGCCTGGTCGAAGGGGAGGTTGTCGGGGATGGGGATGAGGGTGTCCTCGCGGGCGACGGTGTACTGGGCCCAGCCGCCGTCGTAGTCGATGCCGGCGGTGCGCATCTGGGTGCAGGGGCGGCTGCGCACGCAGCCGGCGCACTGGCCGCAGGTCTTGCCGGCCTCCAGGGTGACGCGGGTACCGACGGTCAGGCCGCGCTTGAGGTCGGGGCCGAGGGTGTGGATCACACCGGCGACCTCGTGGCCGACGGTGACCGTGTCGGAGGTGGTGAACAGCGGGACGAGGGAGCCGTCGAGCAGGTGGACGTCCGACAGGCAGACGCCTGCGGCCTTCACCTCGATCAGGATTTCACCCGGGCCCGGAACGGGGACGGGGACCTCCTCCACAGCGAACTTCTTGCTGTCCAGGTGGAAGCGTCCGGCGAGCATGGTGTCCATGGTGATCTGCCTTCTGTGAGCGGCACGCCCGGCGGTTCGGGCCGATGGGTGCCGTGTGGTGCCGTCGGGGGTGAGTGGTGGCCGGGAGAGTGCGGGTGTCAAGAGCGCCGCACTCTCCCGGCGTCTGAGGGTCAGGCGAAGACGTCCTGCTGGTAGCGCTCGTCCGCTTCGAGCTGGGCGAGCCACTGCTGGGCCGTCTCGTCGTCGGCGCCGGTGTGCTTCCGGTAGATGGCGGCGAGGGCCTCGCGCACGGCGGGTGCCATGCGGCGACCGTCACCGCAGACGTAGACGTACGCGCCGTCCTGGATGGCCTGCCACACGGTGTCGGCGGCGTTGGCGATGGCGTTCTGGACGAACCGGGCCGGGTGGCCGGTCACCGCGGAGTAGGCGGTGTGCACTTGAGCGATCCCGGCCTGCTCCCAGTCCTGCATCTCCTGCCGGTAGAAGTAGTCGTGCTCCGGGTGGCGGCAGCCGACGAAGACCTGGGACAGGCCCACCTCGATGCCGTTCTCCTGCTGCGAGGCGCGCTCCTCCAGGAATCCGCGCAGCGGCGCGATGCCGGTGCCCGGGCCGATGAGGACCAGCGGCGTGGCCGGGTCGGCCGGCGGGGCGAAGGTCGGGGAGGGCACCCGCACGTAGCCGTAGAAGACGTCTCCGGGCTCGAGGCCTGCGATGTAGGACGAGCAGGTACCGCGGTACTGGCCGTCGCCGGACAGGGCCGGGCCTTCCAGCAGGCCCACGGTCAGGCGCACGTGGCGCGGGTTGGCCAACGGGGCGGAGGAGATGGAGTAGAACCGCGGGCGGATCGGGCCCATCATGTCCAGGAAGACCGCCAGCGGCAGCTCGACCGCCGGGAAGCGCTCCAGCAGACCCAGCACCGAGACCCGCTTGCCCAGGATCTCAGTCTGGTAGCGCTCCTCGGATTCTGCGGTGTCGGCCGTGTAGGCCTGGAGCTGCGGCCGGGTCCACGGGCACTCGGTGTGCTCGGCCAGCGTCTGTATCTGGGAGCGGGTGGCCACATCCTGCAGCTCCAGGAACTCGGTGAGCAGCAGGCCTGCGGTCACGGGGGTGCCCACCGGGAGGTGGGTGCGGCCGCCGGCCGGCAGTTCCAGGCGCAGGACCTGGTCGCGGTCGACGCCGAGGCGGGCGAGGGCGCGATCGACGAGCGGCTGCTCGTTCTTGGCGAAGACGGCCAGGTGGTTGCCGGTGTCGTAGGTGACGCCGTCGGGGAGCTCGATGGTGATGGACTTCGCGGCCGGGCGGGGCGGCTCGATGCTGAAGTCCCACAGCCCGGTCGCGTCGGACACGAGTTCGTCGTTGGCGACGACGGTCAGCGAGTAGGCCTGCTCGGAGACGATCGCGGGGCGCACGTCGGCCTCGGTCAGCAGCTGCACCTGGTAGCGCGGGCCGCTGGCCTGGGAGGTGTCGGCGGCGTACTCCTCGGCCAGGGTGGTCCAGAGGGTGTCCATCCAGCGGGTGGCCATGCCGTCGAAGTCACCGGCGGCATCCGCGATGCCGCGCTCGATGACGGGGGTGGCGCCGGCGGCCAGCAGGCCTGCCTCGATCCGCTTGGGGAAGCCCTGGTAGGTGGCCACCCACTGGGTGTTGCCGGCGCCCAGCAGCGCGAACCGCACGTTGGACAGCGAGTCCTCCGGGAGTCCGGCGGCGAGCAGGTCGTCGAAACGCTGCGCGTTGTCCGGGGCCTTGCCGTTGTAGCTGGACGCGACGACGACGAGCAGGCCCTCGGTGGGCAGGTTGTCGCCCAGCTCGTCCAGGCCGACCACGGTGGTGCCGAACCCGGAGCGCTCGCTGCGGTCGGCGATGGTGCGCGCCAGGTCCTCGCACGAGCCGAGGCTGGAGCCGTAGGCGACGGTCAGGTTCACCCCGACACCGCTGACCGCGGCCTGCTCCCGGATGTCGTCGGTCTGCAGGTCGGCTGCGCCGAAGACGGTCCGCTCGTGGTCCCGACGGGCCCGCACTTTCAGTTCGAAGCCGCCGGGCTTGCGCGTCAAAGCCTCCTTGACGTCCAACTTGTAGTCGTCGGTGTCGGCGAACTTGAACTTCTGCAGCACCAGCGCGAGGGCCAGACGGGCCTCGGTGAGCGCGAACTGCCGGCCGATGCAGGCACGCACGCCGTTACCGAACGGCTTGTAGGCGTGCGGGTGGTGGTTGACCCGGTTCTCCGGCAGCCACCGCTCGATGTCGAACTCCTCCGGCCGGTCCCACGCCTTGGGGTGAGTGTGCAGGGGGCCCTCGAGGATGTTGACCCGCGCTCCCTTCTTCAGCTCGTAGCAGCCGCCGATGACGGTGTCCTCCAGCGGGGACTTGCCGATCATCGGGATGGGAGCCCACAGGCGCAGGGTCTCCTCCAGGATCCGCGGGATCACATCCATCTGCATGATCGTGTCGTAGTCCGGGACCGTGTCACCCGGCAGCAGCCGGTCCACCTCGGCGTAGGCCTGGGCCAGGATGTGCGGGTTGCGCATCAGCGAGTACGTGGCGAACGACAGCAGACCACTGGTGGTCTCGTGACCCGCGATCAGGAACGTCAGCACCTGGTCACGGACGTTGTCGTCCTCCAGCCCCTTGCCGGACTCCGGGTCGGTGGCCTCCAGCATCAGACCCAGCAGGTCATCCTCAGCGGTGCCCTTCCCATCACGACGCTCCTTGATCACACTCTCGACCAGGTCCCGCATCAGCTGGATGTTCTCGCGGTACTTCTTGTCATCCGCCTTACGCATCTTGGTCATCATCGGCAGCTCCTGCGAGCGCCTCAGCGACTCGATCAGGGCCTCCAGCAGCGCGTTGAGGAAGGGGTGCAGATCCTCCTTGGCGAAGGAGTCGAACCGGTAACCGAACCCCGTCAGGGCGATGGTGTCCAGGGTCAGCCGGGTGTAGTCATCGGTGATGTTGACCGGCCGGCCCTCTCGGCTCTCCCACTTGCCCACCAGGTTCTCGGCGATCTCCAGCATCTGCCCGAAGTAGCCCTTCATCGCCCGCTGGCTGAACGCCGGGAGGAGGACCCGGTGCGCCATGCCCCATTCCTCCTCGTGCTGGTGGGCCGTGAACAGGGCAGCTCCCGCGTAGTCCCGGACATGGGCCAGCGGCGTCTTGTCGATCTGCTTGAAGAACCGCGTCTCGTCACAGACCTCGGCCACCAGGTCCGGGTCCCAGACGAAGACCTGCTCGATACCGGCGATGTCCATGCCGTAGATGCCCTCGGGGAACTGCTTGGACAGCTTGCCGAAGTACTCCACTGGGTTGGTGCTGGGGATCTGCGGCGTGTGGCCGAGGAATGGGACCCCGCGCGGAGACCGGATGGGTCGCAGGTCGTTCTTGGGCTGTGTGGTCATGGCTTGCTCCTCTGTGCAGAGAGGGGACGGGCAAGGGCGGCGGCGATACCCGGAGTGCACCACGGAAACGTACGCCGTATGGAATTGGTACCATACGACGTATGGAAAGTCGACCGCAACCCGGAGTCATGCGGGCGACCGTCATGTCGCCGTGTGGCCGAAGTCATTTCCGTACGCTGTATGAAACTGATACCGTCCGCGTATGGAAAAGGCGAAGCGTCCCCCGCGGGGAACAAGAAAGAGGGACGTGCCTCTGACCGAGGCCGGGATCTATGCCGCCGCCCTGCGGCTCATCGACGCGGACGGGGCCGAGGCGCTCACCATGCGCAAACTCGCGACCGCGCTCGATGCGAACCCGATGTCGCTGTACCACCACGTGCCGAACAAGGACGCCGTGCTGCGCGGCGTGGCGAGAATGGTCGGCACCCAGTTCCGCACCGTGACGCTGGAGGATGCTCCCTGGCAGGAGCGCATCCGCCTGCTCGCCACGGATTTCCGGACGCTGGCGCACCGCCACCCCAAGCTCATGGCCTACTCGTTCAGCCACCAGGCGGACTTCATCCAGCCCGAAGACCCGTTCTGGGTTTCGCTCGCCGCGATCCTGGACGCCGCTGGGGTGCCGCACTCCGAGCTCCCGCAAATCGCCGCTCTCGTGTGCGCCGTCATCACCGGTGTCCTCACCGCCGAGCTCAATGGCGCGCTCCACCAGTGGTCGAGCCTCAAACCCCCCACTGTCTGCGAAGACGGGCTCGCCCCTCCAGGCAGTGACGAGAACGGTGTCTTCCGTCTAGCGCTGGACACGCTCATCACGGGTCTGGAGAGCCGACTTGCCGCCGATGGATGACGGACGGCGAGGGCGTCGGCCATTTGTTGGGTAGTCCTGAAGCATTGAGGCCTGATGCCGGCCCGTACTCGGGCGGGCTTAGGCCGCGGCGCATGAGGAGCCACCCGTCATCCGGAAAGGCCCTGTCCACGCGGCCGCAGCAGATGCGCGGTGTGCTGCGGCTGGGCCGGGCGCCCGATCTGTGGCCGACCTGGTGGTGCACTCCGTCGACGGATCCACCTGCGCGCCCTGCGGGCGAAGCCTGCCCTACGCCACCTCACGCTCACCCTTGCCCCTGGTTCGCTCACCTGAGTGGTGCGCATGACCCCCGGTCTAGAAGGTCCCAGGACCACGGCGTCCGGCAGTGTCCAGGACCCGGGACGCTACGGTGCGGCTCGGTCGCACTCCGGACTGCGACCCTGCACATGACTCGACGGCCGAGCTGCGGACGCGGCAACAGCCGAAGCCTGGCGCACGGTGCCGGTACGCGTTCACCCCCCGGTCGACTGGCCTCCATGTCACCGGGCGTCGGCTGCCCCGTACTGACGGGCACTCAGCCCGGTCTTCGGCAACTGCAACCGTGCCCCCGGTCTCGTCCATGCCCGCTGCCGTCCGGCGAGCGCCTTGGCGGAGTTGCGCAGCGTTCTGGCACGAACGAGCAGGTCGCCGCAGACTTCGAGCGGCTCGGTACCTGTCACCGCAAGGGCGAGTCGGCGGTGGGCGTCAGCACGGACTCGGCGACGTCAACGATCTGGCCCATGTCGAAGCCCTCCATGTCCGCGCGGAATTCGGGGCTCGACAGGTACGCCTGCAACCGCTCCTGAATGTCGTCGGCGTCCCGATAGGAAACGAGGGCGTACAGCTGGCGCTCCTCACTCCCGGGGGCCGCAGGCACCGTCCAGACGCCGTGTGTGGTGATCCTGTGCTTGGCCATACCGGGAATGTGCTTGGACCAGATGTTCTCGTAGGCGACGAGCACCTCAGGGCTGCGCAATGTGTAGACACGAAGCTGGTACTGAGACATGAACACTCTTTCCTTCTCTTCTGCCGCCGAGGCAAAGGTGCCCAGCGGCACGGGGGTCGGGGGCTTCTCTCAGCCTTTTGCAAACAGGTTCGCCAGCTCGAGGTCCCAGTCGATGTGTCCGGACTCGGTACCCCGTGGCACCACCGCCTCCGTGTTCTCCAAGAAGGACTTGACATCCTCCACGGGAACCTCGAGCAAAGCGGTGCCCGCGGGTGACCCGAGAACGATGTACATCGCTTGGTCACCACGGCCGACGGCCGACCAGACCCGGACGTCCCCACAGCCGGCGGAACCCCTCAGGCCATCAGCCAGAAGATCGCGCCCCAGGACCCATTCGACCGGCTCGTCGGTGTCGGTGAAAAAGGCGGCACGGACGACGTAGGGATCAGTGGTCTCGTACCGCAGGCTCATACGCATGGATAGCGAGTAGGTGCGCGAGATGACGAGCTGCACGGCCACCCCCTGCATGACGGGCTTCAAACTCTCCATCGACTTTCGCTCCTGCCTGGCGGCGGTCAGCGACCGCTGATCTCATCCCGGCCATCGAGGTGCCAGCCACGGATCTCGTCCCAGGAATAGCCCTGTACGAAGATCAGGTAGCCGACACCGTGGTCCCAGCGGTAGTCGTCGGCGTTGACGCTGACGGCCGGGCGCTGGACACGCGCGGATGCAGAAGTCGCGGCCGAAGCGGTGCCGCGACCGTTGATCTCATCCCGGCCGTCGCGGTGCCAGCCATGGATCTCGTCCCAGGAGTAGCCCAGGTCGATCAGGTAGCCGACACCGTGGTCCCAGCGGTAGTCGTCGGCGTTGACGCTGACGGCCGGGCGCTGGACATGCGCGGATGCAGAAGTCGCGGCCGAAGCGGTGCCCCCGGCACCGAGAACGGCGACACCCGCGACCGCCACGGAGGTAGCGGTGACAGCAATGCGCCTCGTGAGCTTGTTCATGGTCTTCCCTTCCCGACTGGTGCGATCTGCACCATCAATGCAGGCGAAGTGCGGCGCCTGGGGGTGGTCAATGCTTTTCCATACGGCGTATGGAAGTGCTCTACAAGGATTACCATACAACGTATGGAACTGTCCAGGCGGCGGAAATGGCCCGCACGGCTGAAGCAGCGGCATGAACGGCTCGATGTCCTCGCCCGGACCGCGTCGGCCGCCTATCGGCGCGACGTCGGACTCGACCACGTCCCAGGGCTGAGCCCTCTCCCTCGAGGGGCGAGCTGCCCGGGATTTCCGTCTCCGGAGCCGTGGCATGCGGGCCCCCGGGTCTGGCCCCATGCTGGAAGGAGGGGTGCGACAACCGAGGGAGTGGTGGGGATGCAGACCGTGGTGGACCTCACGCGCTGCCAGGGCTACGCACAGTGCGTCTTTCTCGCGCCGGACGTATTCGAGCTGCATGGCGAGGAGGGGCTGCTGTACGCCACGGCCGTCCCCGACGACCAGGTCGAGCGCGTGCGCCAGGCCGCGGCGGCGTGCCCGGTGCAGGCGATTCTCCTCGGGGAAGAGGTGAGCAGCGGTGCCCGGTGACCTCGAGGACGGCCGCATCGTCATCGTCGGAGCCTCGCTGGCCGGGCTCAGGGCCGCGGAGGCACTGCGCGAGGAGGGTTTCACCGGCTCGCTGACCGTGGTCGGGGACGAGCCCCACCCGCCCTATGACCGGCCACCCCTGTCCAAGCAGGTGCTGCTCGGGCAGGCGACGGCGGACACCACCGGGCTGCCGATGCGCCGGGACCCGGACGCCGAGTGGAGGCTGGGCGTACGCGCCACCGGCGTGGACCCACTCGCGAAACAGGTGCTGCTGGATGACGGCGAGTCGCTGCCATACGACCGGCTGCTGATCACCACCGGAACCCGCGCGCGGCCCTGGCCCAACCAGGACGAGGGCGCCCTAGACGGGGTATTCACCCTGCGCACCCGCGAGGACGCCGGGGGACTGGCCGAGCGGCTGGCCGCCGGGCCGGAGCGCGTGCTGGTGATCGGCGGCGGCTTCACCGGCTCGGAGATCGCCTCCGCCTGCCGGGAACGGGGGCTGGAGGTCACGGTCGCCGAACGCGGCCCCGCGCCCCTGGTGGGCGCGCTGGGTGGCACCCTCGGGAAACTCGCCGCCGCCATGCAACGCAACCACGGCGTCGACCTGCGCACCGGGGTGACAGTCACCGCCCTGCACGGGAACGGCAGCTTCACCGGCGCCGACCTGTCCGACGGCAGCCGCGTCGACGCAGACGTGTGCGTCGTGGCCCTGGGCGCGATCCGCAACGTCGAGTGGCTGGCGGACTCCGGGCTCGCGGCGGGCCCGCGCGGGATCGCCTGCGACGCCGGCTGCCGGGCCTTCAACATGTACGGGATCGTCACCGACGACGTCTTCGCGGCCGGTGACGTCTCCCGGTTCCCGCACCCGCTGTTCGGCTACCAGATGCTCTCCCTGGAGCACTGGGGCAACGCGGTCGAGCAGGCCGAGGTGGCGGCCCACAACATGGTCAATCCGGGGCCGTTGCGGCGCCCGCACCTGGCCATCCCGACGTTCTGGTCGACCCAGTTCGGACTCAACATCAAATCGGTGGGCGTGCCCACCTACTCCGACCACGTGGTCATCGCCCAGGGCTCTCTGGAGGCGCGTCGCCTGGCAATGGTCTACGGCTACCAGGGGCGGGTCACCGCCGCCGTCACCGTCGACATGGCCAAGTCGCTCGACTACTACCGGCACCTGATCGAGACGGCCGCGCCGTTCCCGCCCCCACCCGGCGCCCAGGACCGTGCGATCGCGGCCGACATCGCGGTTCCGTCGGACGTGCCGGATCCGAGTGGGCTGTCGCACGGCCCCACCGTGGCGCTCACCGGATACCTGCCCGACCGCCGGCTGACGGTGGTGCAGCCCACCCGCTGACCCCCGTCCCGCCCAACCACGAGGAGCCACGATGCCCTCCGAGACCTTGCTGGCACGGATCACCGACTACGCCAGTCGCCCCAACCCCTACCCGCTCTACGCGGAACTCCGCGAGGCCGGTCCCGTGGTGCAGCAGGCAGACGGCAGCTACCTGGTCGGCACCTACCACGAGATCGCCTCTCTGCTCCACGACCCGCGGATGAGTGCCGACCCCCGCAGCCGTGGCGAAGTGACACACAAGCCGCCGTTCCTGCGGCTCGACGACCCGGAGCACCACAGGCTGCGCACCCTCGCCATGCGGCCCTTCGGCCCGCCGCACAACCCGGGCCGGGTCGATGCCATGCGCGGCGAGATCGACCGGATCACCAAGGAACTGATGGAGTCCTTCGAGGCGGGCCGACAGATCGACGTCGTCGACGATTTCGCCTACCCGCTGCCCGTCACGGTGATCTGCCGCCTGCTCGGCGTACCGCACGAGGACGAGCCGCTGTTCCGGGCCTGGTCCGACGCCCTGGTCGCAGCCGCCGACGTCAGGCCCGAACAGGACACCACCGAGACCGACAAGGCGGGCGACCAGGCGCGCATCGAGATGGGCGGGTACCTGGTCAATCTCGCCGAACAGCGCCGTGGCAAGCCGAGCGACGACATGCTCTCCGCCTTCATCAACGAACCGGACCCGGCCCTGCGGCTCACCCAGGAGGAACTCGCGGAAACCGCCGTGCTGCTCCTCATCGCGGGACACGAGACCACGGTCAACCTGATCACCAACGGGGTGCTCACCCTGCTGCGCCAACCCGAGCACCTGGACCAACTGCGCCGTGACCCCGACCTGCTGCCGCGAGCGGTGGAGGAACTGCTGCGCTACGAACCTCCGGTCCACATCCGTGAGCGCATCCCGCTCGCCGACATCGACGTCGCCGGTACCCCGATCGCCCAAGGTACCCCCGTCGTTCTGGTGCTGGCCTCGGGCAACCGCGACCCCAGGCGGTTCCACGACCCCGAGCGGTTCGACCCCACCCGCCCCGACAACGAGCACCTCGGCTTCGGCAGCGGCATCCACGTCTGCTACGGCGCACCCCTCGCCCGCATCGAAGCCCAAGCCGCACTGGGCGCACTGCTCCCCCACCTCGGCACGGCACGCCTGGTCCAGGACCCGCCGCCCTACCGGCAGAACGCCATGCTCCGCGGACCCCGCCACCTGCCCATCCAACTCTGAGGCTGTGGGCGGCGACAGCGGCAAAAGAGACCAGCCACCCCGGACATTACGCAGGCCGTGGGAATCGGTGCGCAGTCGGCGCCAGTGGGCCCGTGCGCGACAGGATCCTCTTCACGCTGCAGCGGGAGGGGCCGCCCGGCGAGGTCACGGGCCTCATCCGGGGAGAGACCGAGCATGTGCAGGACCATCTCGGCCATCGTGCCTGCGGCCTGGTCGCTGTCGGCCTCGGGCTGGTTGCACCACAGCTCCAGGAGCACCAGCAGGCTGCCGTTCAGCACGGTCAGGGCGATCACCGGGTCGACCACGGCGAACCGGCCTGCGGCCATGCCGTCCTCCACGTCGCGCTTCACCCGCCGAGCCTGCACGCGCTGAGCCGCACGCCAACGCCCTCAGCCAGATGCTCGGCGGATCGTCCACGCCGTGCAGGCGTTCGTCGACGGCTTGGGCCTACTCCTTCAGTGCATCGTCCACGGCCGCGTCGAATAGGCCCGACTTGCCCGTGAAGTGGTTGTAGACGGAGCGGAGGCCCCCGTCCGCACGCTCCGCGACGGCATGGACGCTGGCCTTGCTGCCGCCAGACTCGGCCAGGACCTGCCGCCCGGCGCGGACGAGTGCCTGGCGGGTCTGGGGCACGACGGGGTTCGAATCGGTTCCTGCGTGGCGGGCATCGGCACGCCCATCAATGAGAGCAACAATTCTGATGAATCCATCATTTTTTACTTGACGATGAAGCGATCGCATCTGACACTTCAATCAGAAGTGGACAAAGCCGACGAAAGTTACATGTCGACGCTGTCTCACACCTCCGCACCGATGGAAAGAGCCGGATGACGAACACCGACCACACGCCACTCGCCGAGCCGGTGAGCCCCCGAGGAATACCCGATGCGGCAATAGCCATGCTCGATGCGGAGGGGACGGTGGTCGGGTGGACGCATGCCGCCCGGCAGCTGGTCGGGTACACGGCCCGGGAGGTGGTAGGCCGGTTCGCCGCACACGTGCTGCCGCCTCCCGAGGAGGCCCTGAGGGCTGCGTCGCACGCCGAGCAGTGTCGTGCCCAGGGTGGCTGGTCCGGCACCGTGGCGGTCCGCCACCGCGTCGGCCACACGCTCAAAATGACTCTGCGGCTCTCGTTGCTTTGGGGACAGGACGCCAGCACCCAGTGGCTGGTATCCGTGACCGACATCGGCACCCTGTCCTCGGAGGCGACCAACGGACCGGTGCGGGAGTCGCTCCTCGCCCGCGCACCAATCGGCATCCTCGTTCATGACCTGCAACTGCACTGCACCTTGGTGAACGACGTCATGGAGCACCACGTTGGCGTTCCTCGTGACCGATGGTTCGGACGCCACCTGAAAGATCTGTTCCCCGGCTTCGAGGCCGAAGCACTCGAGGCAGTGATGCAGCAGGTGCTGGAGAGCGGCACCACCAAGGTCCACGAGTACCGGGCGTGGCCACCGGCGGGCAGTGGCCGGGCGCACGTGTTCTCGGCCTCGTTCTTCTGCCTCCAGGACGCCGACGGCGAGACACTGGCGGTGTGCTCCCTGAGCGTGGATGTCACCGGCAATCGGCGGGCGCGTGAGCGCCTTGCCATCCTCAGCGAAGCCAGCACGCGCATCGGCAGCACCCTCGACGTCGTGCAGACCGGGCAGGAACTGGCCGCCCTCGCCGTGCCCCTGCTGGCCGACCACGCCCTCGTCGACCTGGTGGAGTCGGTTCCGTTCGGGGTGGAGCCCTCGGGGCGGATCGGCACGACGAGCGGCCGCCTCCCTCTGCTGCGCCGTGCCGGCCTGGCCACCATCGACCCAGATGTCCCGGAGTTGCCGTGGGTGCGCGAAGAGGTGGTCCACGTCCACCCCGCCTCGTCCTTCGCCAACGCCCTGCGCACGGGCGGCGCTCACCTGGAAGCGGTGCTGGACACCGCTGGCCCATGGGTCGACCACGACCCGGTGCGGGCGCAGAAGGTCCGTGACACCGGGGTCCACTCTTTGATGGTCGTCCCCATCCGTGCGCGGCGCTGCGTGCTGGGACTGGCGCTGTTCTTCCGCTCCGAGGAGCAGACGCCGTTCCAGGAGGATGATCTGCTCCTCGCCGAGGAGCTCGTCACCCGCGCCGCGCTCTGCCTGGACAACGCTCTCCGGTACGCTCACGAACGCACCACGGCCCTCACGCTCCAACGCGACCTGCTCCCCCACCATGTGCGAGGCGGCGCCGCCGTCGAGGTGGCCACGCGCTACGTGCCGGCTGACATGGACCACGGCGTGGGGGGCGACTGGTTCGACGTCATCAAACTGTCCGGCGCCCGGGTGGCCCTCGTCGTCGGCGATGTGGTCGGACACGGCATCAACGCTGCGGCGACCATGGGCAGGCTGCGCACCGCCGTCCGCACGCTCGCGGACATGGAATTGCCTCCCCACGAACTGCTGACGCACCTAGATGACACGGTCCGGCGCCTGAACGAGGAAGACGCCGACGCTCCCGAC
This sequence comes from Streptomyces sp. NBC_01446, assembly GCF_026340095.1. GTDB lineage: Bacteria > Actinomycetota > Actinomycetes > Streptomycetales > Streptomycetaceae > Streptomyces > Streptomyces aureus. The sequence continues at coordinate 182,193 of NZ_JAPEPO010000003.1, forward strand.
CAGGACCCCGCGGTGGTGGGCGCCACCTGTGTGTATGCCGTCTACGACCCGGTCACCCGGCAGTGCACGATGGCGCGGGCCGGACATCCCCCGCCCGCGATCATCGACCCGCAGGGTCATGTCATTTTCCCCGACATGCCCGCCGGGGCCCCGCTCGGCCTCGGCCTCGGCCTAGTCCCCTTCGAGTCCGTGGAACTAGAACTGCCCGAGGGAACTCTGCTCGCGCTCTACACCGACGGTCTGGTCGAGTCCCGCGACGACGACATCGACGTGGGCCTGGATCGTCTGGGCGTCGCCCTGGCCAGGACCGGTCCGTCCCTGGAAGACCTGTGCTCTCAGGTGATCGAGGCCTTGCCGTCCCAGGCCCCGGCCGACGATGTCACCTTGCTCCTTGCGCGGACTCACGGACTCGAACCGGCCCAGGTCGCTTCCTGGGAACTGCCGAACGAGCCGGCCGCCGTCCGCATCGCCCGGCAGGCAGCTGTTCATCAGCTCAGCGAATGGGGGCTTGAGTATCTGGTAAGCACCGTGGAACTGATCGTCAGTGAACTGGTCACCAACGCCATCCGCTACGGCGGCGGGCCGATCTTCCTACAGCTCATCCAGCACCAAGTCCTGACTTGCGAAGTCTCCGACAGCAACACCAGCCACCCACGCCCCCGTCATCCCCACAGCATCGACGAGAACGGCCGCGGTCTTTTCCTCGTCGCGCAGCTGTCCCGCAGGTGGGGCTCCCGCTCCGCCACGGACGGCAAGGTCGTCTGGGCCGAACAAGACCTGCGCTCCAAAGCCGTTGTGGTGTGACGCGCTGCCGACCAGGCGGCCGACGGCGCCGCCACAGCGGGCCGATCTCTCGAGCCCCAGGCTCTCGGAAAGAAGGCCAGAGATGAATACAGAGAGTGTCAAGAACGCATACTCGGCAGGCGTCTCCGGTTCCGGTCCCAGCGGCAGGTAGTACGCCTGCGACGGTCCGGCAGCCGCCGTCCTCGACAATCGAGGCGCGGTGCTGCGGTGGACCAAGGCAGCAGAGGACCTGACGGGGTTCCGCGCCGAAGAGGTCTGTGGCCGCCCCGCGCAGGAACTGGTGGCCGACCTCCCGGACGACCTGCGCGACACCACGGAGATGCCGACGTCCGGCCGGGTACGGCTGTGGCACCAGTGCGGCGACACCGTCGATGTCACCTTCCGGACCACAAAAGTGGGCTCGGCGGAGGTCCTCGTCCTGGCCGCTCCTACACACCGCGTCACCCACCACGAGCAGGGCGCAGCGCTCCTGCGTGCACTGTCCGCACAGAACCGGATCACGATCGCTGTGCACGACACGGATCTCACCACCGTGCAAACGAACGCCACGCCGGGCACTCTCGACGGCCGTCCAGTACAGCCCGGCGCTCGGCTGAGCGACGTACTGTGCGCCAAGGACGCCGAGAACCTCGAGGCAGTACTGCGCCAGGTACTCGAGACAGGTGCCCCAGTGATCCGCAAGAACCAGCAAGTGAGCTGGCGGCACGATCCGGCGCGGCAGCACGCGCTGTCGCTGTCCGCCTTCCGTCTGGAGGACGCGCGAGGACGCCCAACGGGGGTCGCAGCCCTCTACATCGACAACGCCGACCAGATGCGTGCCCGCCGTCATTTGGATCTCGCCCGCGAGGTGGCCGAGCGAGTAGGAGGATCCCTGGATGTCGTGCGCACTGCGCAGGACCTTGCGGACGTTCTCGCACCTGCGTTCGCGGATCTCGCCGCAGTCGACCTTGCGCACCCCGTTTTCAACGGGGAAGAACCCTCGAAGCAGCTGGGCGGTGGAGACATGGGCAACGCGGCCCTTGCGCCGACCACCGCAGTGTGGCCGGCCGACATCAAACGCGGCGACCCCGTCCCGCCCCTTCCCGACCACCCCCTCCTGCGCAGCTTCCGACACGGCGACACAGTCGTCTTCGGCCGCGACGACTACATCGCCTTGGTCAGCGACCCGCAGCTGGTCGAGTATCTCGTCCCGAAGGACGCCCATTCGGTGATGGTGGCACCGTTGCATGCCCGCGGGCTCACGCTCGGCGCCATATCGGCCTGGCGATGCGGCCGATCCGACCCCTTCACCGAGGACGAGGCGGACCTCATGAGACAGATCGCCTCACGGGGTGCGCTCGCCATCGACAACGCCCGCCGTTACACGCGCGAGCACCGGGCGGCCGTAGTGCTGCAGCAGCGCCTCCTTCCCCCGGCCACGACCGACAGTCCTGCAGCCGAGACCGCCGGCGTCTACCTGCCCGCAGGCGGCGGAGCCGAAATCAGCGGCGACTGGTACGACGCCATCGCTCTGCCCTCTCTCCGGCTGGCACTTGTCGCCGGAGACGTCGTCGGCCACGGCATGCCCGCAAGCGCCACCATGGGCCGCCTGCGCGCCGCCATCCAGACGCTCGCGGACCTGGAACTCGAACCGGACGAGCTGCTCACCCGGCTCGCGGACCTGGTCCAGCGCCTCGCGGCCGAAGCCCCAGCCGGCGACCACGACATCATCGGCGGCACATGCCTGTACGCGGTCTACGACCCGGTCACCCAACGATGTGCCATAGCCAGTGCCGGGCACCCGCCACCCGTCCTGGTCCGGCCCGACGGGACCGCCGAAGCAGTCGCGATCTCCCCGGGGCCACCGCTCGCCGTCTGCGGCATGCCGTACGAGACCACCGTGATCCACCTCGAGCCGGGCAGCGTGCTCGCCCTCTACACCGACGGGCTGGTCGAACACCGCGACCGCGACATCGACCAAGGCCTGCGGCGCCTGACAGATGCCCTCGCCGTGTCATGCCGTCCGGATCGCGCGCTGGACGAAACCGGCCGGGCTCTCCTCGCCGACCTGACAGACCAAGCGCCGCGCGACGACGCGACTCTGCTCCTGGCCCGCACCCGCGCCATCCCAGCGGCGGACACCGCTCACTGGGAGATCCTGGCCGATCCGGCCGCCGCCTCCAAGGCTCGAGAGTGGATAACCCGCCAACTCACCATGTGGGGCCTGGACGACCTCCTCTTCACCACCCAACTCATCGTCAGCGAACTGGTGACCACCGCCATCCGCTATGGCCGTCCTCCGATGGACCTCCGTCTGATTCGCCATGACGCCCTCGTATGCGAGGTCACCGACTCCAGCAGCACCCAACCCCGCCTGCGGCGTGCCCGCACAACCGACGAGGGAGGACCCGGCCTGTTCCTCGTCGCTCAACTCGGCGGACGATGGGGCTGCCGCCATGGCCAGAACGGAAAGACAATCTGGTCCGAGCAAGTCATCCAGGATTCCCCCTGAAGCTACCGCTCACCGAGTGGGTCGAGGCAGAGTCACCCACAGCTGTGATGTCTCTCGACCCGGTGTGCCATGACAGCAGCTACCCGAGGCGGGAGCCTGCGAGCAGGAGCAGACCCCCACCTCGTGGCCACGGCGCGGCTCGGATCGATGGAGTCGCAGCGACCGGGATCAGGTGCCATCACCGAAGCCGGGCTTGGCATTGATCACGGAAGAGACGTCCATGACCACGTCACTCGCACGTTTCTCCGGCACCCCGGCAGCGATCAGGGTGGCGATGACGAGAGGGACGACATCATCATCCAGTACCCCGTCATTAACGCTCTCCAGCAAGGCGACCGTCAGCGCTTCCAGTCCGGCGCTGAGCGCCACGGGCGGCAGGCGGGAATGGAAAACTCCGTCCCGCTGTCCCCTCTCCAAAATGTCCGTCGCCGCGTCTCGGATCGGAGCCAGGATCCCCGTTACGCGTTCGGCTCCCAAGTGCCTGCGAGCCAGCGCCAAGAGCATCCGGTACCTGTCTCCCACAGGCCACATCGCAAGGAACAGCCGCGCCAGAGCCCGCTCAGCCGGCTCATCCAGCCCCACCGCGTCCTCCGCCGCCTCCTGCAGCGCTGCGGACGCCTCGTCGGCGAGCGCGACCAGCAGGGCTTCCCGCCCGGGAAAATGCCCAAAGAGCGTGCGCCGCACGACACCGGCGGCTCGCGCGAGCTCCTCCATCGTGATGTTCGGGTTCCGGCCGAGCTCCTGGCGGGCCGTGTCCAGGATGCGCGCCCGGTTGGACCGTGCGTTGCGGCGCTGAGGCGCGCGGGCCACGGGCTTGCTCACGACAACCTCGGTAGATCTGTATCGCAGGATGGTGGTGCAAAGGCCAATCGGTACGGCCTATTTTGGCAGAAGCGGGAATCGCCTGCTCTATCGGCCCGTCGCTGTGCGCCAATCTCGCCAGCAGCCGCCGCACGTAAAGTCCCCATGGACATGCTGGCCATCTGCCAATGCCCTCGAATCGTGGGGACCTTCCTATGCAGCCAACTTCTTGCTGAGGTCGGCCCAGTAGTCGTGCTCGTATCCGATCGGGCTCTTGAAGCCACACACGCTGTGTATCCGTCGAGCGCTGTAGAAGTCGGTGATCCAGGTCGCGATCCGTATCCGGGCCGCTGCACGGGTGACAAAGGTGTGCCGGTGGACGTACTCGACCTTCAGGACGCTGTTGAACGCCTCGCTGACGGCGTTGTCGAAGCAGGAACCACGCCCGGCGCAACTTCCGCCAGGCGTATTCGCTGCCGCGGTCGGTGTGGAAAATGACGCCGCGCACGTCGCCGCCGCGGGTTGTCGCGGCCATGTGCAGAGCGGCGACGACCAGTTCGGCATCGTGGCGGGTGCCCATCGCATAGCCGAGCAGGCGGCGGGAGAACAGGTCGATGACCGTGGCCAAGTACAGCTTGCCCTCACCGGTATCGATCTCTGTCATGTCCCCGCACCAGACCAGGTCGGGCGCCTCGGCGGTGAAGTCCCGCCGCACGAAGTCCGGAGCGGCCGGCCATTTGCCTGGCCGGGTCAGCCCCCGCCTTCTGCGTACCTTCCGCGCGACCAGGCCGAACCCGGACATGATCTTCGCGATGGTGTTCACCGAGACTCGCCAGCCCTGCCTCACCAGCCTGATCCAGATCTTCGGCGAGCCGTGGGTGCCCATGCCGCAGCGCGCGCCCATGGCCGCGTAGAGCGAGTCGCCGTCCGCCATGGGGCGCCCTATCGCCGGGGCGGGCGCATGGCTTGCGGTCACAAGACAGCCACACTGCCACCACGCTGCCTCCACGCGACGCATGATGCCCCCTCAGCACCCGACCGTCCTTGGGGGGACCATGCGCATCCGCGGAGCCGTCATCGCCGGCCTACTCGCACTCACCGTCGGCCTCACAGGCTGTGGCAAGTCCGAAGCCGAGCAGCAAGCCGACTTTCAGAAGGCGCTCAGCTCGTCAGCGACCAAGACCAACCGGCCCGAGGCATGCAAGAGCCTCCGCCAGGAGGACTACGACACCCTCCTCACAGCCTGGGTCTTGAAGCACGCCATCGACGACATGCCCAAGAAGGATCAGGACACCCTCGACTACTACGACGACGGCGAGATCAACGGCAGCGTTGGTTAACAAGGGGGGCGGTCGTGACCTGCCCGCGATGTCCAGGCCGCGGTCACCGAACACGCGAAGGACGAGGGCGCAGGCACGAGATTGAAGCCGACGAAAAGGCCAAGGCGAAGGCAGACTCGGGCGAGCAGTGACGACGTCCGCACCCCACGGCCGCGTTGCGGCGTGGCAGGCTGTGAGTCATTCCCGGCGCGACGGCGTGTAGAACCCTGCATCGTGCATGAACAACCGGTCTGTGGCCCGGCCCTCTCCCGTCCGCCAGCCGTGGCACGATAACGAGCGGTTCCCCGGAACCCGCCGCCGTCGGTCTTCCGGGACTTGTCAGCGTCCTTGGGTTCGAAGGAGATGGTTCCGCCCCCAGGGACTGTGAACGTTGCGGCGACATAGGTGAATGCGCTTTGAGCTTCTTCTCGATGTCGTCCGGCACGCATGCGGGCAGGCCGCGAACCTGCACATGCGGGCTTGATCCGGATACGGGGAGGGGCGTAAGCGGGGCGAGCGTGTATGTCGCGTCGGGGTCCTCGGCAGGCGCGGCCATCACCTCGTCGCCGGTGACGATGACGAACTCGCCCATACGCTGATCCTCCTCACGGGTCATTACTCAGAGGTCCACCAACGACACGATGTTCGAGGCGGGGGTTGGCGACGTACACCCGAAGCCCGCCCGGGGCCAAGGTGACGTCATGTGGGGCGTTGCCGACGGGCAGGGGTGCCCCGACCGTCTTGAGAGTGGTGATGTCGATGACGGGCTTCAGCCGCAAGGTCGTCGGCTGGTCCATCACCGACCACATGCGCACCAGCCTGGTCACCGGCGCACTGCGGATGGCAGCCTCGACCCGCGGCCGCCTGGACGGCGCCGTGTTCCACTGCGACCACGCAGCGCCATACGGATCCCGGGCCTTCGCCGGCCTGTGCGACCATCTCGGGGTCACACGGTCGATGGGCGCGGCCGGCACCAGCGCCGACAACGCGGCCTGCGAAAGCTTCCGCGCCTGCCTGAAACGCGAGACCCTCCAGGGCGCCCACGACTACGGCGACTTCGACACCTGCCGCAGGGCCGCCTTCGCCTGACTGACCCGCTACCACACCCGCCGCCGGCACTCCGCCAACGGCCACCTCAGCCCCCACGAATACGAACACCGACACCACACCTCTAACCTCACGCTCGCCGCGTGATCAATAACCGCGTGCCCACCTTCCCGGGGGAAGGTCCGAGCCCGGCCAGGGCATCCAGCACCTCAGCCCAGCTCACGCAAGAGGTCTGACCTCGACGGGCACCCGGGCCGACTCGCTCCCACCGGGCCGGGCCCCGAGCCGCCTCGCACGGCCGTCCCACTGGCGGGGCGGCACGCTCGCCGACAGTCACCGTCAGTGCGGGTCAGGGGACCGGACGGCGGGCGCATTCAGGGCTGAGCCGAGAGCTGGTGCTGTCGGGCCGACCACCGCTTGATCGGGCGCTCGATGCCTTCGCTCGGCCGCCCTGATGCCCATGCGATCGGGAAGGACCACAGTGGAGGCAGGAGCAAAAGGAGGCTGCTGCGATGTCCGGAGCACCGACACGGTCCACGTCAGTCCCCTACCTGCCGATCGCCGAGCACGGCCTGATCGGGGACCTGCGCACGGCGGCCCTGGTGGGCACCGACGGAACCATCGACTGGTACTGCTGTCCCTCCTTCGACTCCCCGAGCGTCTTCGCCGCCATCCTCGACGCGGCCCGGGGCGGCGCGTTCGAGCTGTCGGCCGCCGTGCCGGCCGATACGAAGCAGTTCTACTTCCCGGACACCAATGTGCTGATCACCCGGTTCTTCACCGCGGACGGGCTCGGGGAGGTCCAGGACTTCATGCCCGTGGCGGACTCCATGCAGTCCGACCGCCACAGGCTGATCCGGCGGGTGGTGTGCGTCCGCGGCACCATTCCGTTCCGGGCCCGGGTGGCACCCCGGTTCGGCTACGGCGCCCAACCGCACACCCTGCGGACACTGGAATGCTCGGCCCTGTTCGCGTCCGAGGCGCTGTCGCTCGCGCTGACCGCCACGGTGCCGCTGGAGTCCGACGGGAAGGACGTCCGGACGCGGTTCGCCCTCTCCCAGGGTGAGACCGCGGTCTTCATCCTGAACCGGGCCGGCCAAGACACTGCGCCGGACGCCTGCCCGCTCGCTGAGGCCGAGCGGGAGTTCACGGCCACGGTCGCGTTCTGGCGGAGCTGGCTGCACCAGTCCCGGTACCGCGGCCGGTGGCGGGAGATGGTGCACCGCTCCGCCCTCACCCTCAAGCTGCTCACCAACCTGCCCACCGGCGCGATCGTGGCAGCCCCTACCACCAGCCTGCCCGAGCAGATCGGCGGCAGCCGCAACTGGGACTACCGCTACGCGTGGGTACGCGACTCCGCGTTCGCCGTCTACGCGCTGCTCAGGCTCGGCTTCGCCGAGGAGGCCGAAGCCTTCATGGGGTTCCTCACCCAGCACATCGAGCGGCGTGACGACGGACCGTCCGGGCCGCTCCAGATCATGTACGGCATCGACGGACGCTCCGAACTGCCCGAGACCGAGCTACCCCATCTCGAGGGCTACCGGGGCTCGGCGCCCGTGCGGATCGGCAACGGTGCCGCCACCCAACTGCAGCTCGACATCTACGGCGCCCTGATCGACTCCGTGTACCTGTACGACAAGTGGTGCCAACCTCTTTCCAGCGGTCGCTGGCGTGCGGTGTGCGCGCTGGTGGACTGGGTCTGCGCGCACTGGGACCAGCCGGACGAGGGCGTGTGGGAGACCCGCGGCGGGCGTAAGAAGTTCCTCTACTCCCGGCTGATGTGCCGGGTGGCCATCGATCGTGCGATCCGCATCGCCCAGCACCGGAGCCTTCCCGCCGAGCTCGGCCGCTGGGGCCCGGTCCGGGACGCGATCTACTGGCGGATCATGGACAAGGGCTGGTCGCCCACCAAGCAGGCGTTCGTCCAGCACGAGGGCGGCGACGTTCTGGACGCGGCGGTGCTGATGATGCCGCTGACGAAGTTCATCGCACCCAACGACCCCGTGTGGCTGTCCACCCTCGACGCCCTCGGCAACGAACTGGTCTCCGACTCCCTGGTCTGGCGCTACGACCCTGAGGCCAGCCCAGACGGGCTCGAAGGTGACGAAGGCACCTTTTCCATCTGCTCCTTCTGGTACGTGGAGGCTCTCACCCGAGCCGGGCGCCTGGACGAAGCGCGCCTGGCCTTCGAGAAGATGCTCACCTACGCCAACCATGTTGGTCTGTACGCGGAGGAGATCAGCCATACCGGGGAGCAACTGGGCAACTTTCCGCAGGCGTTCACCCACCTCGCTCTCATCAGCGCGGCCTTCAATCTCGACCGCGCCCTGGGCTGACAGGTCCCCCTCGGCGCACTGCCACCCCGCATCGGCACCGGCTCACCCCGCTACGAGGCTGCCGAGGGAAGGGGCCGCCGGACGAGGTCGCGGGCCTCATCAGCGGAGAGACCCAGCAGGTGCAGGAGCATCTCGACCATCTTGCTCGCGGCTTGGTCACTGTCGGCCTGCGGCAGGATGAACCACAGCTGCAGGAGCGCCAGCAGGCTGCCGTTCAGCGCGGTCAGGGCGATGACCGGGTCCACCGCGGCGAAGCGGCCCGAGGCCATGCCCTGCTCCATATCGCGCTTCGCGCGCCGAGCCAGTCCGTGGCCGGTGCACAGGCGACCGAGTCCGCTGTGGCACAGGATCCGCATGATGTCCGGGTGTGATCCGGCCAGGCGCGCGCTGAGCCGCATGCCGTCGGCGAGGCGCTCGACGGGATCCTCGACGCCGTGCAAGCGGTCGTCGATGGCTTCGGCGTACTCCTCCAGCGCATCGGCCACGGCCGCATCGAACAGGTCCGGCTTGCACGTGAAGTGGTTGTAGAAGGAGCCGAAGCCCACGTCCGCACGCTCCGCGATAGCCCGGATGCTGGTGCTGGTGTCGCCGGACTCGGCCAGGATCTCCCGCGCGGCATGGACGAGCGCCTGCCGGGTCTGGGACCTACGGCGTTCGAAGCGATTCCTGCCTGTGACTGACATCGGCATGCACCGTGAGAGAAGCGGCATTACTGATGTTTTCATCATGTCACCACCGACCCCGGACGTCCACCGAAGGTCCCCGCGCACAGCGGGTTCGACGGACCGAGCAGGCTGCGACGGCGCCACAACTGATGGAAGGATCATTTCTGGCGACCTTGACAGCAAAGCGATCGTATCTGACCATTTCATCAGATATGGGCGAAGTTGACTCAATTCGGACCCATGCGGCGCTACGGCCCACTCCGTGGACGTCACCGTGCATCGTCGGTCGGGTCCGCCCGCCGCATGCCGTCGCGCGCTCACCTCCGCACCGATGGGATGAACCACATGACCCACACCGACTACACATCACCCGCCGAGCCGGTGAGCCCCAGTGAAAAACCCGACGCGGCGATAGCGGTGATCGATGCAACAGGAACGGTGGTGGGGTGGACCGAGGCCGCTCAGCAGCTCGTCGGGTACGCGGCCAGGGACATGGTGGGGCGGTCCGCCACACGCGTGCTGGCGTCCCCTGTGGACGCCCTTGGTGCTTCGGCCTTCGCCGAGCAGTGCCGTGCCCAAGGTGGCTGGTCCGGCACCGTGCCGGTCCGCCACCGCCACGGCCACACGCTCAGAATGACCTTGCGGGTCTCCTTGCTGCGGGGACAGAACACCGACATCCGGTGGCTGGTATCCGTGACCGACGTCGGCGCGCTGTCCTCCGGGGCGAGCACCGAGCCGGTGCGGGACTCGCTCCTATCCCACGCCCCGATCGGCATCGCCGTTTACGATCCTCAGCTGCGCTGCACCTGGGTGAATGACGCCATGGAACAGCAAGACGGCATTCGTCGTGACCGACGCTTCGGACACGGCCTGAAGGACTGGCTGTCCGCCTTTGAGGCGGAAGCGCTCGAGGTGGTGATGCGACAGGTGCTGGACAGCGGCACCACCATGGTCCACGAATACCGGGCATGGCCGCCGGCGGTCCGGCGCCGTGAGCACGCGTTCTCGGTCTCGTTCTTCTGCGTCCAGGATGCAGACGACACCCCTCTGGGGGTGTGCTCCATGACCGTGGATGTCACCGGCAACCGGCGGGCGCGCGAGCGCCTCGCCATTCTCAGCGAGGCCAGTACACACATCGGCAGCACCCTCGACGTCATGCGGACCGGGCAGGAGCTGGCCGACCTGGCCGTGCCCCTCCTGGCCGACCACGTCCTTGTCGACCTGGTGGAGTCGGTTCCGCTCGGTTTCGAGCTCTCGGCAGGGAGCGGCACGGCGAGCGGCCGCCCCCCTGTGTTGCGCCGTGCCGGAGTGGCCACCATCGACCCGAATGTGCCGAGGCTGCCGTTCATACGCGAAGAGGTCATCCACCCCCAACCGGCCTCATCCTTCGCCGCCGCCCTGCGCACGGGCAGGTCGCACCTGGAACCGGTGCTGGACACCCATGCCGGCCCCTGGGTCGACCCTGACCCGGTCCGGGCGCAGAAGGTGCGCGACCACGGCATCCACTCCTTGATGGTCGTACCCATCCGTGCGCGGCGCAGCGTGCTGGGACTGGCGCTGTTCGCCCGCTCCGAAGAACCGACGCCGTTCCAGGAGGACGACCTGCTCCTCGCCGAGGAGCTCGTCACCCGAGCCGCACTCTGCCTGGAGAACGCGCTCCAGTACACGCGCGAACGCACCGCCGCCCTCACGCTGCAACGTGACCTGCTTCCGCACCGAGTGCGAGGCGGCGACGCCATCGAGGTGGCGTCGCGCTATGTGCCGGCTGACATGGACCACGGAGTGGGGGGTGACTGGTTCGACGTGATCGAGCTGTCCGGCGCCCGGGTGGCCCTCGTCGTCGGAGACGTGGTCGGACACGGCATCAACGCCGCGGCCACCATGGGCCGGCTGCGCACCGCCGTCCGCACGCTCGCGGACATGGACCTGCCTCCCCATGAACTGCTGACGCACCTCGATGACACCGTCCGGCGACTGGGCGAGGAAGACGCCGACGGCCCCGGCCACGTCCCCGCCGTGGTGGGCGCCACCTGCCTGTACGCCGTCTACGACTCCGTCACCCTGCGGTGCACGATGGCGCGGGCCGGACATCCCCCGCCCGCGATCATCGACCCGCAGGGCCGTGTCACCTTCCCCGACATGCCCGCCGGAACACCTCTCGGCCTCGGCCTCGGCCTGCTCGCCTTCGAGTCCGTGGAACTCCAACTCCCCGAGGGAAGTGTGCTCGCGTTCTACACCGACGGCATCATCGAAACCCGCGACGAAGACCTCGACGTCGGCATGCACCGCCTGGGCGCCGCCCTTTCACCATCCGAACGATCCCTGGATGACATGTGCTCCGCAGTGATCGACGCCCTGCCCACCCAGAAACACTCTGACGACGTCACCTTGCTCCTTGCACGCACCCGCGCTCTGCCACCGACCCAGGCCGCGTCCTGGGACCTGCCGAACGAGCCGACCGCCGTTCGCACCGCCCGGGCACCTGGCCAGCCGCCAGGTCAGCGCATGGGGGATGGAGCATCTCACGACCACCGTGGAGCTGATCGTCAGCGAACTGGTCACCAACGCCATCCGCTATGGCGGCGGGCCGATCCGCCTACGGCTGATCCAGCACCAGGTTCTGACCTGCGAAGTCTCCGACAACAGCACCAGTCACCCGCGTCCACGGCAACCCCTCGTCCTCGACGAGAACGGCCGCGGCCTCTCCCTCGTCGCTCGACTCTCCCGCAGGTGGGGCTCGCGCTCCGCAACGGATGGCAAGATCGTCTGGGCCGAACAAGACCTGCCCTTCAAGGACCTCGCGACATGATGCGCTGCCATGCCCGCGACGACTTCTCATGATCGTCCGGGCTGGAGGGGCCAACCGTCTGGTAGGGCGGGGCCATGCAGCGATGGACAGCCATGTCCACGATGGTGATCGGCGTCGGCCCTGGCAGCGCACTTCTTGGTGTGGCCGAATTACTGACTTCGGCGTTTTAGGGTCAGTTCGGTCTGTCGAGAGTGAGGCCCGTCCCGCCGAGGAACACGTCCGTCCATCAACCACCACAGGGCGTCCTGGACGAGGAGCTCGCTCTCCGAGTCCAGCGCGCTGGTCGCCTCGTCGAGCAGCAGGATTGGGACGTCGCGCAGGATGGCCCTGGCGAGGGCGACGCGCTGGCGCTGGCGCTGGCGCTGGCGCTGGCCGCCCGAGAGTTTCAGTCCCCGCTCCCCCACCAGAGTGCCGAAGCCGTCGGGGAGTTGGTCGGCGAACTCCGTGACGTGCTCGGCCACGCCGCGGCCGATCCTCGTCGGTGGCGCCGGGCCGGGCGAAGGTGATGTTGTCCCGCAGGCTGCGGTGGAACATGGCGGGTTCCTGCGGGACGTAGGCGATCAGTGAGCGCAGGTCGGTCTGGCGCAGCCGGCTGATGTCCTTACCACCGATCATGATGCGTCCGTCGACGATGTCCGGCATCCGCAGCAGGAGCCGGGTGAGTGTCGCCTTGCCGCCGGCGGACCTGCCGACCAGGCCGATAGTGCGCCTGCGGGCACGGCCAGGTCGAGTGCCTGGAAAATCGACTTCGCGCCCGTGACCCATGCCACTTCGACCTTTCCATACAACGTATGGTATTAATGAAAGGGAGATTCCATACAGCGTATGGAAAATCTGACTCGGACCACGCCAGGCGCTACACATCGCCTGCCCGTACAACCGGTCGGCGCACCTCACGCCAACCGGGAAGGAAAGATCATGAAGAAGCTCACGAAGCGCATCGCTGTCACTGCTTCCTCCGTGGCGGTCGCGGGTGTCGCCGTTCTCGGTGCCGGGGGCACCGCTTCGGCCGCGACTCCTGCGTCCACACACGTCCACCGCCCGGCTGTCGGCGCCAAGGCCGCCGACTACCACTGGGACCACGGAGTCGGCTACCTGCTCGAACAGGGCTACTCCTGCGACGGAATCCGCGGCTGGCACCAGGACCACCACGGCACCGATTCGACCCGGCACGACTGCGATGACCTCTTCTACCGCGATGGTCACTTCTACCGCTGGGAGGGCGAGGGACATGGCTGGAAGTCCGGCCGGTCGTACCAGCACGACTGGAACCGCTCAGAGCACATCGGCTGGAACGGGGAACACCACAACCGGAACCACGGTGGCTGGTGAGGCAGGATCCGCTTGTGGCCATGGGCCCAGGCCGTTTCGCCCGCCTTGAAGTCCGTCGGCGGCAGGGAGGCGCTCGCTGGTCAGGGATCAGCGGTCCCTGACCGCCGCCCGGGCCGCCCGACTGAGGGCCCCGCCCTAGCCGCTGCCTGCGGACACCCATCAGGTGTCGCGGACTCACGTCGCCCAGCTGTCGCGATGCGCGCACGAATTGCGCGGTCCGGCCGCCCGGGCCCTGCTGTAACGCCCCTCCCTCCGCCCTCTTCGTCGCCAGCCGGGTGGCGGGCGGCTGAGGCAGTGGCGCCTTGGAGTGAATGTCGATGAAGTCCTTGAAGACCGTCCTGCAGGGTGTGGCCGCGCAGCTTGTCGTCTCACGCGACTACTCCCTGCCCATGTGCATGCGCCTGTGCTACGAACCCACCGATCCCTATGTCGTCCGTGCCGTCTTCTTCGTCCACGGTGATGAGCCGGTCGAATGGGTCCTGGGTCGCGACCTTCTGAGAGATGGCCTGACGGATTCCGCGGGCGATGGAGATGTCCGGGTCTGGCCGTTGGTCCTGGTGACGAGGCGATGTACATCACCCTCGGATCTTCCGCAGGCACCGCCTTGCTCGAGGTTCCCGTGCAGGACATCAAGCCCTTCCTGCAGAACACGGAGGCGCTGGTGCCACGGGGTACCGAGTCCGGACGTATCGACTGGGACACCGAACTCGCGTTCCTCCCCTCGCAAGACTGACCGCCATCCGTCCACGCCCAGAAGAAAAGGAACGAAAGTTCATGTCCCAATAACAGCTTCGTGTCTACACCGTGCGCAGCCTTGAGCCGCTCGCCGCCTACGAGACCATCTGGGCCAAGCACATTCCGGTATGGCAAAGCACCGGATCACCACACACGGTGTCTGGATGGTGCCCGCAGCGCCCGCAAGCGAGGCTCCCCAGCTGTACGCCCTCGTTTCTTACAGGGACGCCGACGACATGCAGGAGCGGCTGGATGCGCACTTGTCGAGTCCTGAATTCCGCGCAGACATGGAAGGCTTGGACATCGCCGAGTCCGTGCTGACGCCCACCGCCGAATCGCCCTTGCGATAACGGTTGACCTTCGACGGGTGACGCAGCCAGAAGGGTGAGCGTCCTCATGGCTCTTCCGGACCTGGACGATCTCATCGCGGAAGTCGACCGGAGATGCGAGACCGCGCACCGCCCCGCAGGGCAAGAACAGTTCGACTGGCTCGCCCTGTTGACCGTCGCTGCCGAACTTGCCGGCCAACTGCACGCGCTGGCTGACGACTTGGTCGAGGATTACGTCGAGCACTGCCGGACGTACTGCTCCTCGTGGACCGACATCGGTGCCGCCCTGGGTGTGACCCGACAGGCGGTCCAGCAGCGCTTCAACGGCCCGTACAAGCGCTGCGGCCCCGAGACGATGACCGGCGGCCTCCGCCGGGCGATGGCGCACGTCAAACAGGCTGGGGAGACCTCGTGGAGCCTTGCGGCTTCGGCCTGGATGCCGCGGACCCGGCCGGCCTGCTGAGCAGCGACAGCAGCCGCCGCCGTGTCAGCTTCGCAGCCATGGTGGGGTCGGTGCTGCAGCCAGGATGCTGCGGGCTTCCAGGGCATGCTTGTGCTGGGCGAAGGCGTCGAGGATCGCTGGGAGTTGATTCGCACAACCGGCTCGGACTACGGACAGAAACCGCCGGGCACTGCCTTCAGCTAGCGGCCGACGTGCCGGTTCGTGAGGCAGCCGCCATTTCGAGCGCTACGCGCACTTCCAGTGAGCTGACTGCTGTGGTGGTCACGGGCAGCAGTTCCTCCGCGCGTTTGACGCGGTAAGTGACGGTGTTGCGGGCAATGTGCAGGCGTTCGGCCGCGGTGCGGGGGCTGCGTTCCTCGGCGAGGTAGATGCGCAGGGTTTCGCGCAGCTCATGGAGGCGGGCTCCCTCGGAGGCCAGCGGCCCGAGGACCTCCTGTACGAACCAGCGTGCGTGTTCGGAGTCAGCCGTGACGAGGGCTGCCAGGCGGATGTCCCGGTAGTCGCAGAGCCAGGAGTCCGAAGCGCGCAAGGCCATCCGTTGTGCCTGCAACGCCCCCAGATGGCTGCGGCGCATGCCGTGGGGCCCTGGTGCGGGCGGGCCGAGAGCCGCACGCACCCCTGCCGGCTCGGGCATGGAGCTGCGCAGGTGTCGGATGTGGTCTTCGGCGGTCTCGCCGCTGACGGCGAACCATACCCACACATTGTTGTCGTGGGCCGGGATGACGAGCGTCCTGGCCGCTTCCAGGGCGCGGGCCATGGTCGAGGCCGCGTGGTGCAGCCGTTCTGCGGCGGGCGCGGAGGTGGCGGTGTCGTCGCCCCACAGCACTGCGGCCACGTGCGTGCTTGACAGGTCGTACCGCAGACGCAGGGCGGCGGCTTCCCGGTCGACCGGGCGGGCGGCCAGCAGTTCGTCGATGACGGCGCGGCGGGCGGCTTCGTCACTGCCACGCCAGCGGTCCCGTTCGGCGATGTATTCCTCGGCCATGACGCTCGAATGGGCGTCGACGTAGGTGAACATCAGGTCGTCGATCCGGCGCAGCTCGGCCAGGCGCTGGTCGGCCGGGACGTGCTCCTCGACTCCTGCTGCCAGGCGGTGCGCCAGCTGCGCGTGCCCGAGCCGCACTCCCCGCAGGACGAGCTCCAGCGGGATTCCGCGGCGCGCAAACTCCCGGCATCCTTCCAGCGCATCCTCGGCGAGGGTGGGGATGGGCCGGCTGAAGTCGGACGCCATCAGGTGCAAGCCCGTCAGCACCGCGGACTGGGTCACACGTCGCAGGGTGGTCCCGGCAGTGGGACCGCCACCGTGCTCGGGCACCTTCCTCAAAACCTCCTCTGCGATGGCGTCGGCGCTCTGGAGCGCCCACTCGACCGGGGCCGCGCCAAGCTCCGTGCGTGCCGCGGCCAGCTCCACCGGCGACAGGACGGGCTCGGTCAGGCGGCCGGGATCCGGCCGCAACCACTGGAGCCACTGTCCCGTCACGCTTCCCGTCCCTCCGTCGCCGGGGAGGCGCGCGAGCGGGCCGCTCGCTGCTGCCACCCAGGTCAGGGGACCATATCTTTCCGCGGAGAGTCGAGCAGCCGCGGACCCCGCCGCTGACGAGGGCCGCCGTGCGGCCGACGGCGTGCTGCCCGGCCGGGACGGTCGCACCGTTCACCGGCCGGGCTGGTTCACTCCGCGTGTCGGCACGGCGCGGCGCGGTGAGCGCCGGCCGTGTCACGCGCCGCTGTGCTCGGCGAGGCCGGCCGTGGGCACCGGCTGTGGCGCCGGTGGCTCAAGCGGTGACCTCCGGGGCGGGGACCGCCGTGAGTCGGCCGCGTAGCGCATCCACCAGACGCGGGATGTCGGCCGTACTCTTGGCGCCGCCGAAGATGTAGAAGTCGGGGCGCACCAGCATGGCCTCAAGGCCGGTACGGGCCAGGTCAATCAGGTAGGTGCGGTCGAGATCGACGGCGTCGTCGGGGCCGTTCGCCGCCGGGTCGTCCGTGATCCTCAGCAGGCGGAGCCCGACCTGGTCGCACCAGGCCAGGGTGTCCTCGTCGAGCCCGTCACGCGGATCACCGGTGGTGAGCAGGGTGAGCCCGATGCCGACGGTTTCGTCGAACAGGCCGGTACGGTCCGCGAACCGCACCCGTCCCTGCCGGCTGAGTTGCCCGGTCGGCTCCGCCGTGGCGCCGGTGCGGTCGCGGTCCAGCAGTCCGCGGGTGAAGGTCACCAGGAACTGATCTCCTTGTGGTACGCGGCCTGCCTGCTGGTCGGCGATCATGCGGGCGTCGCGCTCGGCGGCCGCGGCCGGGTCCGGCTCGCAGATGACCCTCCCCAGGCCCACAGACTTCTCGATCGCATGCTGCAGATGCTGGCATCGCTCGGTGGTGTAGGTGTCCAGCAGACTGTCGTCGGCTTTCCCGGACAGCACCAGGTCGAGCTTCCAGCTCAGGTTGATGGCGTCACGCAGTCCCGAGCACAGTCCCTGCCCGGCGAACGGCGGCATCTGGTGGGCCGCGTCGCCGGCCAGCAGCAGTCGGCCGTCGCGCCAGGAGTCCGCCCAGCGTGCCTGGAAGGTGTAGACGGTTTGCCGCTCCAGGGTGGCGTTGTCCGGGTGCAGGTCCCACGGCTCGAGCAGCTTCCAGGCCATCTCGGCCTGGTGGAGCTCGGCGATGGACTCGCCGGGCAGGCGCATGAACTCCCAGCGACGGCGGCCCGGGCCGCCGACCACCGCCGTGGTCGGCCGGGCCGGATCGCAGAGCTGCAGGTTCCGTGGCGTCCACTGGCGGTCCCGGTCATGGGGGATGACGTCGAGGACCAGCCAGTCGAACTTGAAGCCGAGGTCGGTGACCGAGGTGCGCATGCACGAACGGATGAAGCTGTTGGCGCCGTCGCAGCCGACGACATACGCGGCCCGGAGAGTGCGCTGCGCGCGTTCTCCGTCACGGAGCAGGGGCTCGTCTCCGGTGCTCTCCGCCACAGTGACTTCCACCGCCGTGGGGCCCGCCTGGACGCCGACGGCTTCCCAGCCGCGCAGGATGTCGATCCCCGGCAGCGACCGGACGCGCTCGTTCAGGGCCGCTTCCAGGGTGGGCTGGTTGAACGCGCTCAGGTTGGGCCAGCCGGAGTGGCTGCCGTCCGAGAAGTCGTAATGGAGGAGTTGCTGACCCTCTCCATTGCGCCACTCGTAGTCCACAGCGGGTTCACTGACAGCGGCCATGTCCACCCCCAGCGACGCCAGGATGCGGCCGGCCTCGTGGTCGAAGACCACGGCGCGCGGCAGCGGGTAGTGCTGCGGCCAGCGTTCGACGATGCCGACCCGGCGGCCTCGGGTGGCCAGCTGGATGGCCGTGGCCAGCCCGACCGGACCGGCGCCGACGACCAGCACGTCGTAGGCCTGCGCGGCGAGGCCCTTGGTAGAGCTGCTCATAACCGTGCCTGCGTTCCTTTCGTTCAGCCGGCGTCGTGCGCGCCGGTCATCAGCGCGGCGAGGTCCTCGGGACGCAGGAAGGACGGCGGCACCGGCGGGCCCCAGTTGTACAGGGCGACGCGGGCGTCCTCCCACATCCCGGGCGTCCACAGCTGGTCGTCGACGATGCAGTCCATGTCGGAGTAGTACTCGGAGAAGTTGCCGGCCGGGTCCTTGAGGTACCAGAAGAAGTTCGACCCCAGCTGGTGGCGGCCCATACCCCACACATGGCGCTCGGCGTGGCCTTCCAGCATCCGGGTGGCGCCGCGTCCGACCTCGTCCACGTCGTCCACCTGCCAGGAGGTGTGGTGCAGGAAGGAGATGGGGGCCTGCTGGACGAGGACGTTGTGGTGGTCGGTGGAGCAGCGCAGGAACGCCGCGCCCGGTACCACGTCGCTGACCTTGAAGCCGAGCCCTTCGGTGAAGAAGCGCTGGGAAGCCTCCTGCTCGGTGGAGCCCAGGACAACGTGTCCCAGACGGCGGACGCGCACCGGCCCCTCACGCAGTACGCCGGCGGCACGCTCGCCGGTCCGCTCGATCCGCCCGGGAGCGTTGTACGGCATCCGCGCGGCTGCGGGCTGCACGATGCGCGGCTGCACCTCGACGGTCACCGTCACCTCGGTGCCCGGGTCGACCGCGCGCAGGCGGTGGGTGTCCCGGACGAACGGCACCTCGAGCCGGTCCAGGGCCGAGCCGATCCGGCCGAGGTCGTCGGGGTCGTCGGCGCTCAGGGTGAGCTCTTCCAGGCGGCGCCGCGCCGCGTGAACGATCTTGAGCTGTTCGCCGCCGTCGGCAGTGGCGAAACGGCCGTCGCCGAGGTCCGTCAGCCCGAAATCGGCGTAGTAAGCCGAGGTGTCGGCCACATTGGGCACCCCGATCGTGATGTACGCCACGCGGTGCAGGGCCATGGCAGTCTCCTCAAAAAGCTTCGGTGTGCGGATGGGGTACGCAGGAAGGTGCGGCCGCGCGTCAGACGGCCTGCGGGCCTTCGGGGTAGCTGGGGCCGGCGACCAGCGGATTGCGCAGCTCACCGATGCCGTCGATCCAGCTGTGCAATTCCTCGCCGGGGGCCAGGAAGCGGCGCGGGTCCCGGGTACCGCCCACGCCTGCCGGTGTGCCGGTGAAGATCAGGTCGCCGGGTAGCAGCGGGCAGATCGACGACATCCAGGCGATCTGCTGGGACACCGAGAAGATCAGCTGGGAGGTGCGCGAGTCCTGCATGGTCTCGCCGTCGATCGCGCAGCCGAGCGCGAGGTCGTCGGGGTTGTCGAACTCGTCCGGGGTGACCAGCACCGGCCCGGTCGGGCTGAAGCCGGGGAACGACTTGCCCAGGGAGAACTGGGGCGCCGGTCCCGACAACTGGATGCCGCGCTCGGACAGGTCCTGGCCGAGCGTGAGGCCGGCCACGTACTGCCACGCGTCCGAGACGGCGACCTGGGACGCCTCACGACCGATCACCGCTACGAGCTCGACCTCCCAGTCAACCAAGGCACTCGGCAGCGAGACCGTGTCGTAGGGCCCGGTCAGGGACGTGGGGTACTTGGTGAAGACAGCGGGACGCTCCGGTATGGCGACCCCCGACTCCGCCACGTGGTCGGCGTAGTTCAGCCCGACCGCGAAGACCTGCCGCGGGCGCGGAACAGGCGCGCCCAGCTGCCGCTCCTCCAAGGGCGTCCGCTGGTGGCCGGTCGCGGCCGCGGACTGGGCCCAGTCGCTGAACTCGGCCCAGCGGTCGAAGACTGCCTGCGGGTCCGAGGAGAACAGCCCGTCACTGGCTTTCTCCACGTCCACGGCACCGTCGTCGAGGACGAGCACCAGACGGCCGTTCAGATTGGCTGTGCGCATGGCACAACACCTCCATGAGAATAAAGGGGAAAAGGGGATGAGAGGGTGATCAGCCAGGCGGTCGTTGTCGCTGCTCCGGCTGTGCGGCGGGCGGCCGGCCCGGTCCCACGCCGTCAGGCGTCGGCCCGTCGCCAGCGCAGGCGCAACAGGGACTCATCGGCCCCGGCGGCTGTCAGCTCCAGCCGTCCCGGACTGAACCGGACATTGCGCACCAAGGTCGTCCCCACCCACGGTGCGTAGTGACTCGCCTGAATAAGGTGCATGACCGGCCCGTCCGCCTCGCGCTCCCAGCGGCCGGCATACGCCACGGTCCGGCCCACTGTCTCCTGGACGTGGGATGCGACCGGGGCCACATCGGGATCGGCTGTCAGCAGTGCGCTCATCCACCCGTCGGCCGCGTAGAGCAGCACCCCGCTGGGACGCTCCCCGAGCGGACGGACGACCGTCCCCTGGCATGTTTCCGAGAAGTCCTCAAGGGCCCAAGCTCCGACCAAACCGTTCATGTCTGCCTCGCACCATGCTCCAGTACCGTCGGCCCGACCGCGACAGGCACCGTCACAGAGCACCACGGCGATGCCCGAGCGGCCGGACCGAGTGGCCGACGCCTGCCGCCCACACAGAGCAGTAGACCCGCGACCGCGGCACCGACTCTTGGTCCCCGGCACTCAAAAGTCCGCTTGCTTTGGGCTGACAGCGCAGACCGATCAGCAGCGCAGCACCGCCGTGATTGACGTCCACCGCCCACAGCACTTTCTGGTCGATGTCCAGGACGTGGCGAATCAGCTCCAGCAGGGCCGCCTCGTCATTCAGGACTCGGCGGGACAGCAGCCGCTCGCGCCGCTCGTTGATCAGACCAGCTCGGCAGCGATCTGAAGGCCGTCATCGACGCGGCCGTGCCCGAGGGGCCGATCGTGCTGGTCGGACACTCCATGGGCGGCATGACGGTCATGGCCCTGGCCGACCGGCACCCGGACCTCGTACGCGACCGGGTGGCCGCCGTCGCGCTCGCCGGTACGTCGTCGGGGCGGCTCGGCGAGGTCAACTCAGGGCTGCTCGTTGCGGGCGGCGCAGCGGTGCGTCGCCGCGCCTACCGGGCGTGTGACGGCACGGCGACTGGATCACCCACACCTCGCACGGCTCGGTGATCGTCCACGGCCGCTCCGACGCCACCCTCAACCGCAACGGCGTACGCCTGGGCAGTGCCCGACATCCACGACGTCGTCGAACACCTCCCCGAATTCGCCGAGGCCCTCGTCATCGGCGCGGAGGAACCCGACGGCGGCTACTGGATGCTGCTCTTCGTGGTACTCGCCGACGGGGTCGGCCTGGACGATTCCCTGCGCGATCGCCGACGGTGGCGCGGCGGCACTCCGTCCGCGGACGTGCGGTGAGGAGCAACGTGAGGTCGTCGAGATGTCGGCTGTACCGCAGGCCGCGATCAAGGCTGTGACGGCGCCCGCACTACTGTGGGCGCCCGTCGCTCCCGCGGCAGCTGCCGAAAAGACGTGCCGACTTCGACCGCAGCCGACTGGTCGTCAACTGTTCAGGGAGCCAAGGAATTCCAGGAGCGCCGCATTCACCTCGTTGGGGCGTTCCTCGGCGATCCAGTGGCCGCAGCCGGGAAGGATGTGCGCCGGTCCGACGGTCGGGTGGAGCGTGGGCAGGGCGGGGATGAATCGGTCCATCCCCGGGAATCCGTAGACCAGGTCCCGATCGCCGGTGAGGTAGCGGCCGGGCATCTCATACTGCGCGCCGTCCCATGGGGCGGTCAGCTGCCAGTTGCGGTCGAAGTTGCGGTACCAGTTGAGGACACTGGTGAACCCGGCTTCGGTGAACTCCGTCGCGAGTGTGTCGATGTCGGCCTCGGTGAGCCAGGCGGGAAGTTCCTCGGGGTCCTCGAAGAGGTCCAGGAATCCCTTGCCCGGTGGGACGAGCGGCTCGATCGGCGGGTCGCTGTGCGGGTTGTCTCCGCAGAGGCCATACATCACGCGGCGGAAGGTGGCGTGCGGGTCCTTCGCGAGCTCGGCGTCGGCGACGCCGGGGGTCTGGAAGTAGTTCCAGTAGAACTGGCCGCGGAACCGCTCGCTCATCGCCTGCAGCGGAGGGATCGGACCGCGCTGCGGAGGCGGGACGCTGAGGCCCACGACCCCCCGGATGACGTCGGGCCGCATCAGCGCGGTGGACCAAGCGACCATGCCGCCCAGGTCGTGGCCGATGACCACGGCCTGCTGTGCGCCGAGTGTATGGATCAGGCCGATGACGTCACCGACGAGGTGCAGGGTGGTGTATTCCTCAACCGCGGCGGGCCGGTCGCTGCGGGCGTAACCACGCTGGTCGGGGGCGACGACGTGGTATCCGGCCCCGGCCAGGGGCGCGAACTGGTGGCGCCAGTTGTACCAGCATTCGGGAAAGCCGTGGAGCAGGAGAACCAGGGGCCCTTCGCCCTCCTCCGCGGTGTGCAGCTGAAGCCCTCCAACCGTGACGGTGCGGTGCTCGACCATGGTCACGCGCCCCCTTCCAGGGTGCGGTTGGTACGTAACAACGCTACGCGCCATCACACCGACAGCCGAGTGATCGCCCGCCGTGGTCGCGGGGCCGTTGCTCAGTTCGACGCGCACCGCCACGCCGGCAGGCATCGCATTCCCATCAGGCTGCGACCAGGCTGGCAGCGGAAGGGCCAGCGGCGCCGGCGGGTGTCCAGTTGCCGGTGCTCTCGATGCCCAAGCGGTCCTGCGGGGGCTCGCCGGGCACCACCGACTCATGGCGCACCACCGAAGGAGGCGTCTCTCCTTCTCGTCCCCACCACACCCACCGGCGGCGGGCTGTGATGGAGAGCCGGGGCGACGGGGGTTGTGCCCTTGTTCAGCGGCCTGACCATGCCGCAGGAGCGACGGCACCCCCTGGGCCATGCGTTCGGCAGGGGGACGGGACATGACGGCTCCAGGGCCCCGAGTCGCGCCTCGGGGCCAAAAACATAATAATGATGAAAGCCTCATGTATGATGTTTTCATCCCGTGAAGGAGTTGTCGTCCATGCCTGCAGTTCTGATCCACGGCGTCCCCGACACTCACCGTGTGTGGGACGGAGTGCGCCGGCACCTGAGCCGAAGTGACGTCGCGGCCTGGGACCTGCCCGGCTTCGGCGCACCGCGGCCGCACGGCTTCGGCTCTACCAAAGAGGAGTACGTCGATTGGCTCATCGAACGACTAGAGCAGGTCGGCGAGCCGGTGGACCTGGTCGGCCATGACTGGGGCTGCATTCTTACCGCGCGCGTCGCTTCCCTGCGGCCGGACCTGGTTCGTACGTGGGCTGGCAGTAGCGCTCCGGTCAGTGCTCAGTACGACTGGCATCCGCTGGCCAAGATCTGGCAGGACCCGGTCGCGGGGGACCGGTTCATGAACGAGCTTGACCCAGCAGCCTTCGCCAAGGACCTGAGCAAACTCGATGTCCCGGCTGACGTGG
Organism: Streptomyces sp. NBC_01446; assembly: GCF_026340095.1. Classification (GTDB taxonomy): domain Bacteria; phylum Actinomycetota; class Actinomycetes; order Streptomycetales; family Streptomycetaceae; genus Streptomyces; species Streptomyces aureus. Next base: position 206,083 of record NZ_JAPEPO010000003.1, read on the forward strand.
CCGAGGAAATGGTCCGTCACGTGGACGGGTCGATGAGGGACAGCATCCTCAAGCTGTACCGCTCCGCCATGACGGTGGGCGCGGAGTGGGAACCGGAACTGGCGAACGTGTCCGCACCGTGCCTGGTCCTCTGGGGGACGCTCGACCCGGCCTGTCCGATCGCGTTCGCCGATCAACTCGGCGAAGCCGTGCGAGCGTCCCGGGTCGTCAAGCTCGACTGCAGCCACTGGACGTTGATCCAGAAGCCGGCCGAGGTCGCCGCAGCCCTTGAAGCGCACTGGAACGCCTGAGCAGCTATTGCCCAACGCCGTTCCGCCTTTCACCAGGGCTTGACCTGCGACTCAAGACTCAAACGCAACGGTGTTGACGGGGCGCGGGCCCACGTGATCATGAAGTGGCCGGCACGATGCATCGGCACATTGCTGCCCGGGCGGCGTGCCGCTCGGGTCGATCACCTACCACTTCGCCAGCTCGACCGATCTCCAGACGGAGGCGTTCGCCCGGCATGTCGAACTGCAGTCCGCGGCGTTTGAGAATCTGTTCGAGGATGTCAAAACGCACGAGCAATTCGTTGATGTCCTGGTCGATCTCGTCCACGGAGGTCCTGGCCAGGCACCGCAGTGCGGTCCTCGGCTTCGAGCTGCACCTGGCGGCGCTCCGCAACCCCGGACTGCGAGCCCTGACGCAGGCATGGACGGAGGGCAGCCGCACTGTTCTGGCCCGTTTCGCCGGCCCGGACAGCGCCGCCCGCCTGGGCCCCCTGCTTGAGGGAATGATCATGCATGCTCTGCTCACGACTGCTCCGGAGTCGCCTGAGAAGACGCGGGACGCGATCGACCAGACCATCGGCCCAGCTGGTCGGCCGGGATCGTGACCGGTGCGTCTGCAGCCGTCCCGGCGGCGCCGACAGCGCGGGAGGTGACGGCGGGTGCGAGGGCGACCTACGCGGCCTTCGCCGGTCTGGGGCTGGCCGGGTCGACCTGGTCCTCCCGGCTCCCCGAGGTCCGCACGCAGCTGAATCTCGACTCGGCATCACTGGGACTCCTGCTGCTCACCATCGCCGTCGGCGGCGTGATCGTGCTGCCCCTGTCGGGGACGGTCGTCACCCGCATCGGCCCCCGCCGGGCCGTCACCGTCGTCGCCCTGCTCGTCATCGCGATTCTCATGGCTCTGTCCACTGTGATCGCCGGGACCACCCGCCTGTCCCCCGACAACCGCACGCAGAGCGGCTCCGACACCCAGGCACGCACCACTGTCATGTGAGAACGAACCCCATGGAGACCCCCATGACCCGCCACGCGCCCGCGATCGCCGTCCCCGAGGCCGAACTGAACGAGCTGCGCTCACGGTTGCTCAACACACGCTGGCCGACCCCCTGGCCCGCCACAGGGTGGGAGGCCGGCACCGACTCCGGCGAACTGCGACGTCTCGTCACCTACTGGGCCTCCGAATACGACTGGCGTGCTCACGAAGCCACCATCAACGCCCTACCGTCCCATCTCGCAGATATCGACGGAACCCCCGTCCACTACCTCCGCTTCGACGGCGAACACCCCGGCGCCCTGCCGATCGTCCTGACCAACGGGTGGCCCAGTACCTTCCTCGAACTGACCACCCTCGCCCGCCGGCTGGCCACGCCGTCGCGGCACGGGGGTGACGCCGCCGACGCGTTCACCGTCATTGTCCCCTCGCTGCCCGGATTCGCCCTCTCTCCTCAGCGGCCCTCGCTCGCGGAGCCGCCGCAGACACATGAGATCTGGCACCGGCTCATGCACGACGAACTCGGCTTCTCCCGCTACGCCGCGCACGGGGGCGACCCGGGTGCCGGCATCACCTCCCGGCTCGGCGAGGCACACCCCGAGGCCGTGGTGGGCATCCATCTGATGGCGATCGCCAGTCCAGTCTCCTATGACGCGGCCGGTGTCACCCCAGAGGAGCAGGAGTACCTCGATTCCGTCGCGGGGTGGTCCGCGGAAGAGGGCGGGTACCTGCACGAACAGAGCACCCGCCCTTTCACGCTGAGCTATGGTCTGGCCGACTCGCCGACCGGGTTGCTTGCCTGGATCGTCGAGAAGTACCGTGCGTGGAGCGATTGCGGTGGTGACGTGTCGTCCCGGTTCAGCGACGACTTCCTCCTCACGCAGGCGTCGCTCTACTGGTTCACCGGCACCATCTCGACCTCCTTCCGGCCCTACTACGAATACGCCCAGCGGCTGACGAGGCGGGTGGAGCGGGTAAACGTGCCCACGGCCCTCGCTCTGTTCCCGGCCGACCTCACTCAGCCGCCCCGCAGCTGGGCCGAGCGCACGTACAACATCACGAGGTACACCCGCATGCCCCGTGGCGGACACTTCGCCGCCCACGAAGAACCCGAGCTCCTCGCGCACGACCTCACCGAGTTCTTCCGCGCACACCGGTGAACACCGAAACCCGTGAGAGTTCTTGAGCCTCAGCACCAACGCGCCCGTAGCCGGATCGACTTACCGGTCGTCGTCGGCGTCCGGATCCCGCAGGGCCGCAGGCCCCCGGGCAGCTCCGGCAGTTGGAACGAGTACCTGCCGAGCATGTTGACGTGGTGCCGCACGAACGGCGAGAGCCGGGCCACGGAGTTGCTCGAGGGCGAGCGGGTGCGGCAGTTGGACAAGCTCGGGATGGTGTGGAGCGCGCACGATAATGCCTTCGACGCGGGCCTCGCTGTCGCCCGGGCTTGGGCGGAAGAACACGGGCATCTGCTGGCGCCGGTCGGTGCGGTGGGTGAGGGCGGGTTCCCGGTCGGTGTGTGGCTGAAGAACCAGCGGGCTGCTGCCCGGCAGGCCGTGGAGGCTGCTCTCGCGCACGAACAGGGCCAGCTGGTGCCTGTGGGAGGGTGGGGTTTGCCGGAGAGCCGTCAGGATGCGTTGGACGCGATCGATCCAGGCTGGTGCCCGGTCTGGGACACCGCCTGGCAGCGCTGCTTCCGTCTCGCCAAGAACCTGTGGGGCTCGGAAAGTCGTCGCTGCAGCTCAGGCGGCGTACCGGTACTCGTTGACGACGCCGCCGAGGACGCGGGTGCGCAGGAGTCTGCGGGCGTCGAGGTCACGCACGGTGGCGGGCTGGTCGTGCGCCCGGGGCGGCCGTTGGTCTCTGGACCGGTGGGGCCGATGGCCGTTGTAGTGGTCCTGGTACGCGGCGAGGACGTGCCGAGCGTGGGACTCGTTCATGATCAGGATATGGTCGAGGGCCTCGCGGCGGATGGTGCCGATGACGCGTTCGCAGTGGGCATTCATGCGCGGCGCCCGCGGCGCGTTGAGCAGCACCTGTATCTCCTCGGCTTCAAAGACGGCGTCGAAGGAGTCGGTGTACTTGGTGTCGCGGTCGCGGAGCACGAAGCGCAGTGACCCCGCCCGGGTGCCGAGCTGGTCGGTGAGGTTGCGGGCCTGCTGGGTGGCCCACTGCGCGGTCGGGTGGGCGGTGACGCCGGTGATGTGCAGCCTGCGGGTGCCGTGCTCGAGGAACGCCCGCGTGTACAGCCGCCTGCCGGTCACCGTGTCCAGGTGGAAGAAGTCCGCCGCGATGTTCCCCTCGGCCTGCACGGTCAGGAATTCGCGCCAGCTCGGGCCAGTGCGGCGCGGGGCCGGGTCGAGGCCGGCCGCGTGCAGGATCTGCCAAACCGTCGAGTGGGCGATCGGGTGTCCCAACCGAGCCAGTTCGCCCTGGCTCCTGCGATGGCCCCAGCGCGGGTTCTCCCCGGCCAGGCGCAGCACCAGCTTCTTGAGCGCGGCCGCGGTCGGCGGGCGTCCGGTGCGGCCGCGGCGGGCGGAGTAGTCCCACTTCCTCGCGATCAGCCGTCGGTGCCAGGCCAGCAGCGTCCCCGGCGTGACCGGGAAGACGCTGGCCCAGCGTCGGCGCGGTATCAGTGACGAGAGCGCGGCGAGCCAGAACCGGTCGGTCGGCTCGTAGCGGACCGGACCCCTGAGCTGCCGCCGCAGCACCGCGTTCTCGTGCCGGAGCACCAGAAGTTCGGCATCCTTGGCAGTGTCTCGGCGAAGCAGCACCGCAGGCAGGGACAGTAGCGCGCGGGTGGCCCGGTAGAGCAGCGACACGATCATCCCGGCAGCATCCCAGCCACCGCCAACGACCCTGAACACCGGCCTTCACCTGCGGCGATGACTTTACGAGCCCCACACGGTCTGGCTGGACCACTTCTTCGCCCCGTACAGGCGGCGTCTGCGCTGGATGCGCAGGACCTGGCGGGCGTGTGGGAAGAGCAGGCCGTCGACGGTGACGACCTGCACGTGACGCTGCTCGTGGCGGCCGTGGCCGCGGGTGTCGTCACGGTGGATCACGGGGATCTCTTTCCAGGGCAGCCGGTGGAGCTGGCGGGCTTGACCGCGCTGGTTGTTCTTGATCGTGAGGAGGTAGTGGGCGCCGCGTTCGCGCAGGTAGGCGGCGTGGGCGTGCTGGGCGTGGAGGGCGTCGGCGGTGATGACCGCTCCGGCGAGGTTGGCTTCGTCGACCTGGTCGAGCAGAGGCTGGAACTCGGGGATTTCGTTCGTCTTCGCGCCGATCTCACGCGAGGCGAGGGTGATGCCGTCGCCGTGGCGGACCGCGGAGAGCACGAAGACCCGGCTGCCGTCAGAGCGCCGTGCCCCGCGCAGGCACTTTCCGTCCACCGCGATCGCCCGGCGCCTGCGGCGCACCGGATCTTCCTGGGCGGCAGCCCGGTGGGCCCGGCGCTGTTCGCGCTCTGGGCCGCCGTCGGGCATCAACGGCGCGGGAGGTGCGGGCTTGTCGGGGATCAGGGACGTCAGGTAGGCGAACCCGGCCGCACTGAGCTCGGCCGGATCGAGGCGGCCCAGCACACTGCGTAGGGTCTTCTCGCTCGGTACCCGGTAGCGGCCCAGGAGCGGGTGGTAAGGCAGGCCGAAGGCGGCCAGTTCCTCGGGTGCCGCACGCCGGCACCACTCCGCTGCCGCGGTGATCGAGTCGTGGCCCGCGGGAGTCATCGCGCAGACCACCAGGGCCAGCAGGGAGGAGAGCCGGTAGCGCACCCCGCTGGCTCCGCGCGGATCGGTGAGCGACTCGAACTCGGCGACCAGGCTGCGGACTTGATCCCGCGCGGCGCCCTCATGCAGGGCTTGCAGACGGGGTGCCGGGCAAACGGGAGCAGTGTTAGGGGATGATGGTGGGACGAACACGGCACCTTCGTGGATCTTGAAGCTTAGACAACTCCATGATCCACAGGGGCCGTGTTCGCCTGCTTCCGGGGCTGGCCACGGACATCAACCGACCCAAAATTCGCACGAGCCGGGCAAACGCCGGGGCCCTGGAGTTCTCCCCCGCGCTCCCTGCCGCAGAGATGAGGCAAGAGCCCCGGAGACAGAGCTAATGCAGCAGCTCGGGGCGCAGGTGCCGACAGAGCCGAAGGAAATTCTCAGGCCGTCTTCTTCAGGGAGGCGACGAGCTGCGCCGTCAGCTTCTTCGCCGTGGCCGCACCGTTGTCGTGGCCGTCCGTCGACATCACGCTCACGACGTTCGTGCCGACACGGGCCGCAATCAGGGTGGCGCCGTTCTGCCACGCGCCGTCCGTGAGCGTTACGGTGTACGCGGCGTCGCCGAGGCCGGACGCCGCCTGCCCGGTCACCTTCACCTTCGTGTGAGTCTGGTCGTCGGTGAACGTCGCGCAGGCCGAGGCCACCTCCTCCACGCCCTTCAGGACCGTCGAGGACGTTGTCCCCCGGAATACGTCGATCTCCTGCGCGATGTCCTCGGAAGTGTTCTTGTTGACGAAGTCGTTCTGTGCGAACGACACGCCCGAGACCCCGGTGACGGCGATCCAGCTCGTACCGTCCAGCTTCGCGCAGTCCGGCTTCGCCGACGCGGGCGCCGACGACGGCTCGACGTACGTGCCTCCGGTGTCCCGAGCGCCACTCGCATCGACGGCGAAGCCGGCCGGGAAGAACGAAGTCGGCGCCAAGACCTTCTTCAGCTGTGCACCCGTCAGGAGACCGGCGTTCGGGTCTTTGGAAGCCGCTTGCTTCGGCTTGGCTGTACCAGCGGAGGAGTCGGACGTGCCGGAGGAGCAGGCCGTCAGGGGCAGAGCGAGTGACAAAGCGACGAGCGGGAGCGCCTTGACGGCAGGAGACGGGATGCGCATGATTCCTCGGGAGTTGAAGAGTTACAGAAGGGCCCAGCCTGTCGATAGCCAGGTCCGAGGACTGTATGCGGGACAGGCAACATACAAGCCACGCACAGCTATTTTATTGATCAAGTATTCGCCAAGTCCCGGCGCGCGCCCGCCACACCATGCCTGGCGCGGGGACCCTGCCGCCAACCCGCGGCCACATCGCCCAGGCCCCGTCCGACCGTAGAAAGCGCCGCCCCACCCGGCCATTCACGCGCCCCGCACCGCGACACCCCAACGCAGGTTCCGACGTTGCCTCCGGAGGCGTACCCACACGCCCTACGGCATCGCGCGATCAACCGGACATCCGAGACAAACGCCGGGGCCCTGCCTCCCGGACTGACTCCGGTTGACCAAACAAACGAACCACGGACAATCCGGTCCCTTCGCTCCACCCTCACCGCGCCGAGCAAGGACTTCATCACTACTACGAACCGGTCCGCCGACACGATCTGCATCGGTACTCTGCCTCTTGCGGGTTGTCCGCTTGAGGTCCTCCCTTATGCGGTGTCATCCAAAACGGGCTACCGCAGCATCAGTTCGTGTCTTCCCACGTTCCCTGCGAGCGCAGCAGACCAGGCTCACGTCGCCTCCACGCCGGGCACCACCTGGCCAGTAGATCGGGTATCCGCCAGGCTCATCCCGGGGCAAAAAGTAACCCCCGGTTTTGATGCCGTTTCATCCTTAACGACGCGTCAACAGCGCCCCCCTTACGGGGATTCGCGCTCCGTCTTCCTGATCCCCACCTGACGCCTCTTGGACGCCTTTTCCACATCGCTCACCACGGTCGCGTCACCGCTTCCGCAGCATGTGGCGGTTTGAAGCCTCCCCCCGCAAACACAGGGCTTGCGCAAGTTCCCGGGTTCGCCCAACTGGCGTGAGGATGCTGCTGCGGGTTGGGGTGGATGACAGAGCGGACACGGAATCCGTGATCATTCAGGTGTCTAAGCCGAGTGATCAAGAGGGTTCCCGTGTCCGCTGTCTCATCTTCCCCGATCCCTGCCGTGTTGGCCAAGTTGGGTCCGCTCAATCCGGACGACGTGGCTGACCTGCGGTTCTTCCTGGAGGCGGTGCCCGATCCTCGCTCCCGGCGGGGCCGTTGGTACTCGTTGGCCTCAATCCTGCTGGTCTGCGCGGCCGCCGCGGTCTCAGGAGCCCGGACCATCGACGAGCTCGCCGAGTGGAGCGCCCGTGCCGACGCCGGGCTCCTCGCCGCGCTCGACGTGCGCCGTCACCTGCTGCACTGGCGGCATGCACCGTCCAGATCGGCGATCGGGAGGGTCCTCGAGCGCCTCGACGCCGACGCACTCGATGCGGCCGTCGGAGCCTGGCTGGCTCACCGCCATACCGCCGCAGCCCCGGGCAGACGACGGGTGATCGCTGTGGACGGCAAGGCACTGCGCGGCTCCGCCCGTCTGAGCCGGCCCCGCCGCCACCTGCTGTCCGCCGTCACCCACGGCCGCCCGGTCACCCTCGCCCAGGCCGAGGTCGGGTCCAAGACCAACGAGACACGGCACTTCCAGCCCCTGCTTGCACCGCTCGACCTGGACGCAGACGTGGTCACCTTCGACGCGCTGCACTCCGTGAAGGCCAATGTCGCCTGGCTGGTGGAGACCAAGAAGGCGCATTACGTGGCCGTGATCAAGCCCAATCAGCCCACCGCCTGGGCCCAGCTGGACGGTCTGGACTGGCACGCGGTGGCCATCCAGCACACCGCCTCGAACAAGGGACACGGCCGTCGCGAGTCCCGCTCGGTCAAGACTCTCGCCATCGCCGACAACCTCGACGGCATCGCCTTCCCCCACGCGAAGCTCGCCCTCCGCGTCCACCGCCGCCGCAAAGCAACCGGCAGGAAGGAAACCCGCGAGACCGTCTACGCGGTCACCAGCCTCGACGCCCACCAGGCGAAACCGGCCGAACTCGCCTCCCACCTGCGCGGACACTGGATCGTGGAAGCCCAGCACCACATCCGCGACCGTACCTTCGCCGAAGACGCCTCCACCGTCCACGCCGGCAACGCACCCCGCGTCATGGCCGCCCTCCGCAACCTCGCAATCGGAGCCCTCAAAGCCCTCGGAGCGACCAACATCGCCAAGACCACTCGCGCCATCCGCGACCAACCCGAACGAGCCCTCCCCATCCTGGGCATCACCTACAAGCCCGACCTCAACGGAACTTGATCAAGCCCTGCCGCAGGGCGGCTGCGAAGGGCCTACCTTCATCGCTCGCACAGCATCGCGTTCAGCCGCTCAACTACCCATTGCGGCCACCCGCGTTCGTGGCACACCTTTTCCCATGACTTCCAGCGCGGCCTTGTTCCGGGCCAGTTCCTTCTCCAGCCGTTCCACCTGGCGGCGCAGCTTCTCGTTGTCTGCCTCGGCGGCCGACTTCTTCGGACGGGCCGGGCTGGTGCGCTTGTCGACCAGCTTTTCCAGGGCCCCGGCGTCCCGCGCGGCCCGCCATTCCTTGACATGCGAGTGGTACAGGCGCTCGCGGCGCAGGACCGCGCCCTTCTCGTTCTTGGGTGCGGCGTCGTACTCGGCCACGATCCGCAGCTTGTACTCCGGGCTGAAGGAACGGCGCTTTGGCCTGGGAGCCGGGTCGGATCCGGCGGGCTTGGTGCTGGTCATGAGGGGGTGGTTCTCCTGTCGTGCACTCTCAGGCTAACCCGCCGGATCGGAACGTCTCACCCAAGGCTGACAGAGAGGGGGAGCCCGTTGCTCTGGCGGACTTGCTCTGTGTCGATGGCAAGAGGCGGCTCGTACTCGCCCTGACTGCTCGCGAGAAATGCCACCGCGAGTTGCAGAGCTTCGTTCTGCTCCATCATCCGTCTCCAGTCCGTCGGCTCGACGAAGGCGCCCTAACCATCCTGCGATGATCTTCGCGTGGCTGGTGTGATCACGGCGTCGGAGCCGTCTTGGATAGCCCCGTTCACCGGGCTGAGTCCGGGCCAGTTCGGGAAGCTGGTGACAGTTCTGCGGCGCGAGGGTGCGGACACAGTCCGCAGGGGTCGGCCATGGAGCCTGCCGCTGGAGGACCGGGCGCTGCTGGTCGCGGCCTACTGGCGGACGAACCTGACCACGCGCCAACTGGCGCCGCTGTTCGGGGTTTCCAAGTGGGCGGCGGACCGGATCGTCGATCACCTCGGGCCGATGCTCGTCCTCCAGCCTCGCAAGCGGTTCCGCGGGCCGGCGTCTGCGTCCTGATCTCGCGGGGCGGTGACACGCTTCGTCCGATGGCTTGGGTTTGCTGTGGCGGGACGTGTGTCTCGTTCTTCTTCATGACCACGTCGGGTGTACTGCAGATGACCTGTGCGCGACGGCGGTGAGCGTCTGGGATGCGCTCCATCCCCCACCACTAGACGTCCGGTCTAGGAGTGCCTTGGTTGGTGGCACGGCAGGAAACTTGCCGACTCATACGGAAGGCGACACCCCGGTCGCCGAAGAGAAAGAAAGAAGCCTCGCATGCCGCTCGCACGAATTGATCTCCTCGAAGGCAAGTCGGAAGAGTACAAGCGCACCATCGCCGACGTCGTCTACGACCAGATGATCATTCATCTCGGAGTTCCGGAGGACCGTTTCCAGGTCATCTCCGAGCACAAGCCCGGCAACCTCATCGCCGACCCCGACTACCTGGGAATCCACCGCTCGGAGAACGTCGTGTTCATCCAGCTGGTCTTCCTCGACGTCGCCACCCCCGAGCAGAAGGGCAACTTCTACAAGGGCGTGGTCGGCGAGCTGAACAAGCGCCTGCAGCTGCGCACGGAGGACGTCTTCTTCAACCTCCAGACGGTGCAGCCCGCCGACTGGTCGATGGGCAACGGCGAGGTCACCTACGGCAAGGGCGTCCCCGCCGACCGCCTGGACCCCAACAGCGTCCCCGCCGACTTCAAGTGGCCCGACTCCATCCGCGCCTGACACCCCGTCTGCATCCCGGCGGGCAAACCCCAGCCCCGTGACAGGCGCGGCCGCGGACGGTGGGGTCGCTTTCCTCGAGGACTCCGCCGCGGTGGTGGTCGGCGTGGACGGCGGCTGGGGCGGCGGCGACCTCGAGAACGCTTGCGCCGTCGACGCCGCTCCGGGCCGGGAGCGCCTGGAGTCATTTGCGGGTCAGTCGTCGGCTTCGGTGAGGTCGACGAGAGCGGCCGCGTTCTCCAGCGCGTGCAGCGCTGGGGCGGAGTTCGCTGGAGAACTGCCGGTGCGGCGGGCGTAGGCGTACGTCTCGCGCACGGCGCCCCGCACGTAGACCACGACGTTGGCGTGCTCGGATGCGTCGCGTCGGTCGTCGATGGTGCCGCTCGTGCCGTGCGGCCGGGAAGCATTAAGCCACACCGGTACGACAAGCCAACTTCGCACGCGACCGGACTCAGGTGATGGCTTCGCCGCAGAGTGCAGCTGACCATCGGGGCGAAAGGCGTACCCGGTCAGGGACCTCCGTGGCGGGTCAGGAACCGGGTTGCGGTCACAGCAATCGGTCGACCAGCCCGTCGACGTAGTCCGGGGTGAGCGGGACCATGCCGAACAAGACGCGGATATACATCGGGGCCAGGATGTGGTCCAGCACGTCGAGCGCGTCGGGTGCGGGCTCGCCGCGTTCGCGGGCGCGATCGAGCATGGACTGCAGTTGCCGGGTGCGTTCGCCGCGGAGGTCGTCACGAGCCTGCAGGCCTTGCTGACCGATGCTCGACAGGGCGACGGCCAGGCGCACCAACAACAGGCCGTCGGGTCCGGTGATCTCGCGGGCCACTTGGGCCGCGTAAGTGCGCAGGTCGCCGGCCAGGCTCCCGGTGTCGGGCATCGGCGACTGCGCATTGAGGCGGGTGAGCGCCACGTCGGTGAGCAGGGTTTCCAGGCTGCCCCACCGGCGGTAGATGCTGCTGTCGGCTACGCCCGCGCGGGCTGCGACCTCGCCGACGGTGAAGTTGCCGTAGCCGCGCTCGCTGATCAGGTCGGTGACGGCCTGGTGCACCTGCGCGCCCACGCGGGCGCTGCGCCCGCCGGGCCGCCGGGCTCGCTGTCGCTCGTTCATACCCTCCACCTTAACGCAGTCGCGACTTGCGTTTACGGGGCGACCCTCCCTATAGTCACCTAACGCATCCGCCGGCTGCTTTAGGGCGCTCAGGTGTATCGCCACCCGCGTCGACCGTGGCCGGGCGCACCTATCGATTGAGGGGGGACCCCATGGCTGCATCGCATGCGACCGTAGGCAGTCGATCAAACCGGGCCGTGCTGCTCACGGTGACCTGCCTGGGCCAGTTCATGGTCCTGCTCGACAACACGATTGTTGGAGCGGCGCTGCCCGATATGCAGCACCGGCTGCACACGCAGTTGACCGGTCTGCAATGGATCGTCGACGCGTACGTCCTGCTGGTGGCCATGCTGCTGCTGTCCGGCGGTATCTTCGCCGACCGGTTCGGCCGCAAGCGGGTGTACCTGACCGGCGTGGTGGTGTTCACCGCCGCGTCGGTGCTGTGCAGCCTCGCGCCGTCGGTCGGCTGGCTGGTCGCCGGCCGGGTGCTCCAGGGCATCGGGGCCGCGGCGCTGAGCCCTGCCTCGCTGGCCCTGCTCGCCGCCGCCTACCCCGTGCCGCAAGAACGAGTGAAGGCGATCGGGCTGTGGGCCGGATTCAGCGGAATCGGTCTGGCCGCAGGCCCCGTGGCCGGCGGCGTGCTGACGGAAGCCTTCGGCTGGCCCGCCATCTTCCTGGTCAATCTGCCCATCGGCGCGGTCCTCCTGCTGGTCGGCCTGCGCCACCTCGGCGAGACCCGCAACCCGGCCGCCCCCGCGATCGACATCCCGGGCACGGTGCTGTCCGTACTGGCAGTGGGAGTGCTGACCTACGGGCTGATCGAGGGTGGTGCCCGCGGCTGGTCGTCGCCGGTGATCCTTGGCAGCTTCGCCGCCGCGGTGATCCTCCTCGCCGCCTTCGTCGCCGTCGAAGCGCGCCGTTCCGCCCCGATGCTGCCGCTGCGGCTGTTCCGGCAGCGGCTGTTCACCGTGTCCAACACCGCCATGACCGTAGTGGGGTTCGCGCTCATGGGCTCGTCGTTCTTCTTCTCCCAGTTCTTCGTGTACGTCCAGGGCAGCTCGATCCTGCGCGCCGGCCTGCAGACCCTCCCCGTCTCCCTCGCCATGGTGATCGTCAGCCCGTACGCGGGCCGACTCGCCGCCCGGCACGGTTTCCGCATCGTGGTCACCACCGGCCTGGCCCTGGCCGGCCTGGGACTGCTGGCGCTCGGCATGGTGCACGCCGACACCGGCTACGGGAACGTGTGGTGGCGGCTGGGGGTCGTCGGCATCGGCTTCGCCCTGACCATGTCCCCACTGACGGGAGCCGCCATCCAAGCAGTCAGCCCGCAGGAAGGCGGCCTCGCATCAGGCATCAGCAGCACCACCCGGCAGATCGGCGCGGTGCTCGGCGTGGCGGTACTCGGAGCCATCGTCCGCACCCGGCAATCCGGCGGCGCCTCCTTCGAGACCGGCCTCAACAGCGCCTTCGTCGCGGCTGGCGCCATCACGTTGGCCACCGCCGTGTTCACCGGCCTGTGGCTGGCGAGGTCCAAGCCCGCGGAAGGCTCCGCGGCGCCGCAACGTTCCACCGATCAAGATGCGGTCACCACCTCGAACGAGGCATCTGTAAACAGCCGTTGACACCAACCGCCTTGATCGAAGTTCCACCGCACCAGGGTGAGCCGACCCTGTCGTGGCGACGCCCCGCCAGGACCGTTTGCACCATCCCGCAACCACCACGTAAAGGACCCCGGCCTTGTCTCCCGACCCGACCACCGTGCACCCACTGCCCGCCCATGACCGCGTGGTGTTCCTCAACCCGCTGGTCACCTCACCCAACATCACCGTGGGCGATTACACCTACTACGACGACCCGGACGGCGCCACGGAGTTCGAGCGCCGCAACGTCCTCTACGCCTACGGGCCGGAGCGCCTCGTCATCGGCAAGTACTGCGCGATCGCCACAGGAACCACCTTCCTGATGGCCGGCGCCGAGCACCCGACGATGGGGGTGTCGACGTACCCGTTCACCATGTTCGGCGGCCGGTGGGCCGAGCAGACCCTGGACATCGTGACCGCCATGCCCAGCCGTGGCGACACAGTCGTCGGCAACGACGTCTGGTTCGGCTACCGTGCGACCGTCATGCCCGGCGTACAGATCGGTGACGGCGCCATCATCGCGGCCGGCGCCGTGGTCACCGCCGACGTCCCGCCCTACACGATCGTCGGCGGCAACCCGGCCCGACCAATCCGGCAGCGCTACGACGACGCCGACATCGAGCGGCTGCGGCGCGCCGCGTGGTGGGACTGGCCCGCCGACCTGGTGACCGAACACGCCCGCACCATCATGGCCGGAACCTCGGCCGACATCGAACGCATCGCCACCGAGCACGGAACGGGGAAGCCCCTTTGAGTCATGTAACCCAGGTGTCCATCGAAGAGCACACGGTGGCCGACGGCGCAGCCGGACCCTACGCCCTCACCACAGGACCGGACGGCGCCCTGTGGTTCACCCTCGTCCACAGCGGACGGATCGGCCGCCTCGTCCCCGGTGGGAAGCCGACGAGCCACCAACTCGCCCCCGACAGCGGGCCGACCGTCATCACCCCCGGCCCGGACGGCGCGCTGTGGTTCACCCAGTACCGGGCGGACCGGATCGGGCGGATCACCACCGACGGCGTGATCGACGAATTCGGCGTGCCCACGCCCAGCTGCGGGCCGTTCGGCATCGCGGCGGGACCCGACGACGCCCTGTGGTTCACCGAGACCGCCGCCGACCGCATCGGCCGCATCACCGTCGACGGCAGCGTCACCGAGTTCCCGCTGCCCGTCACCGGCGCGTTCCCCTCGGCGATCACCGCCGGCGGCGACGGAGGCATGTGGTTCACCCTCAACCAGGCCAACGCCATCGGGCGGATCGGCATGGACGGCGCGGTCACCCTCCATCCCCTGCCGACGGAGGCGGCAGCGCCAGTCGGGATCGCCGAAGGCCGTGACGGAGCACTGTGGTTCGTCGAGATCGCCGCCGGACAGATCGGACGCATCACTCCCGACGGAAAGATCACCGAGTTCCCGCTGCCCGACCGCACCGCCCGACCGCACGCCGTCACCGTCGACGGCGACGGCACCGCATGGTTCACCGAATGGGGCGGCAACCGCGTCGGCACGCTCACCCCCGACGGCTCCGTCACCGTCCACGACCTGCCCACCCCCCACTCCGAACCGCACGGCATCACCGTCGGTCCCGACGGCGCCCTGTGGACCGCGCTGGAGATCGGCTCACTCGCCCGCATCGCCTCAGCCGACAGCACCCCCTGAACAAGCCACCCCCTCCCACACCATCAGCAACGGTCGCCCGTACGGCGGCCGGAGAGGAATTCCCATGAAATACGCACTCGTGATCTTCGAGACGGACGAGTCGCGCCGCCGGATCCAGGCCGACCGGGCCGCATACCGCAAGGAGTACGAAGGCTGGATCGGCGGACTCGCCACAGCCGGAAAACTGGTCGGCGGCGACGCCCTGGAGACCGACCACACGGCTCCCGCGACAGTGCGCACTGCGGCCGACGGGACGTCGACGGTGACCGCCGGACCCGCGCACGCCGGCGAGGAAACCCTCGGCGGCTGGTTCATCGTCGACGTGGCCGACCGCGAGGAGGCCATCGAACTGGCCAAGAACCTCCCCACCCCGGAGACCGTCGAGATCCGCCCAATCCTCGAATCCGCCTGAGCGCGACGTACCCGACCCCGGCGGCGCCGTTGTTCTCCACTCCCCCGGGCTGCGACCATGGCCTGGCGCGCGAGGTCCACGCCGCTCAGCTCGGTCATGCGATCACAGTCCCGGTGGCGTCGTCGTCCAGCGGGCGGCGAGCTCGGGCAGCCGGTCCGTCCACGGCGCGGCCGCGGTCTGCTCGGTCGAGGCGGCGGCCTGGCGGCGCAGCTGCTCCAGCCGCGCCGCCAGCAGGTACTGCGCGGTGCGCTCCCTCGCCTCGTCGGCGGCCTTCGTCGCCGCCGCGATGGCGTCCGCACTGTGCGGGTTGTGCTTGAACTAGCCGCGGCCTTGCTCGGTCTTGTACGCCCGGCGCGCCTCGGCTTCGGCTTCCTCGGTCCGTCCCAGGTGCCCGAGCGCGCTGCTGCGGTACTCCGGCAGCGCCTGCTCCACCGCCTGGAGGGCGGCGAAGGCGAGCACGGATGCCGCGCCGACCAGGTCCGCGTCCAGCTCAACCGGCTCCATCGTCGCCATGATCCCCGCTGTGCCGCTATCAACAAGCCTGTCTTTCAGGGTTGTTGACAGCGCGCCCGTGACAGCGGCGCTGAACGGTCAGCCGACTGGTCGGTGCGCGTGCTTGAGGTAGAAGAGTCAGCCTGGTGTGCCGTTGGCCGACGCGCAGTGGGCGCGGACAGAGCCGTTGTCGCGAGCGTCCCATTCGTGGGAAAGGATCGACATCACCACCTCATCGAGCCAGGCACCGTCACGCAGCTGTGCCTGCCGTCGCGTGCCCTCCTCGACAAAGCCCACCTTCTCGTACACGCGCCGTGCTCTGTGGTTGTGGGCGTACACATCCAGCTGAATTCTGTGCAAGCCGACCCGCTCAAAGGCGTACCCCACGATGAGTTGCGTGGCTTCGGTGCCCAGCCCCCTGCCCCGCCCGCGAGGGCCGATCAGGGTCCGGAAGGCGCAGCTGCGGTTGGCCGGATTCCAGTCGTAGAGGACGACCTCACCGACCACGGTCCCCGTTGCGCGGTCGGTGACTGCGAGATCGAGCCGGTCGGCTTGCTCACTGCGTGACCCGTACCAGGCACGCAGTCGTTCCAACGTGAGTTCAGCCGACGGTTCGAAGGTGTAGCGGATGACTTCAGGATCTTCGATGACCTGGGCGATGGCGGTCGCGTCTGCCTCTGTGAAGGGGCGTAGCAGGGCTTTCTCACCGGTGAGAACTGGCTTGTGGGCAAAGTCGGTGAACGGGCTGTTTCTCATCCCGGGATCTTCGGTGTGCTGCAGCATCCATCAGGACAGCATCCTGGCCCGCCTCGACGATCCGGTCGAGGGCGACAGGGCGCCGTTCCCGGACCTGTGGGACCGGCTGTGCGCGCAGCACGGCTACGACGTCGCCGTGAAGCCCTGGAACGACGCAACGACCTACTCGGATTACCTCAACTCCGAAGAAGCGGACGCCTGAAGCGGCCATTGGCTGCATCCTTCACAAGGCACTCCGGCACGCCGCCGGGTGACCCTTCACCACAGTCAAGGAGGTCCCTCATGGGGCTGAACTCTCGTACGGCCCAGATCGTCTGGGCAATCGTTCCGGTCGCGCTCGCCGGGTTCATCCTGGAGCTGCCGTTCGTCTGGCGGGCACTGAAGACGAAGAAGCGCAGCGACATCATCGTGGCGGCGGTGTTCGGCGTCGTGCAGATCGTGGTGTGGCTGCTCTTCGTGGTCTTCAGCGAGGGTTCCGGGACTCTGCGCGAAGACCTTCCCGCCGCCGTGATCTGGATCAGCGCCGTATCGGCGGCGGTCGCCGCCGCCTACCTGTACCGGCCTCTGAGCAAGGAAGAGTCGATGGACCGGGCGCAGGGCGAACAGCGTCCCGGCTCGTCGTACCTCGGCTGACCCGACATCGTCTCGGGCCTTCCGACGTAGTCCGTTCGAGTGGCTCTATTCACGAGTAACGCCGTCAGTTGTTCACGGGTTTGGGAGGCACCCAGATCCACGGTCGGGTGTTGGTCACGAGTTTCGGCCGCACCGGGGTACCTGCCAGGGCAGCATCGGAATGCTCCTGGCGAAAGGTGCTGGTCATGCCGCAGATGTCGAAGGTCGAGCTGTAGCCGGGCCTCGGGGATCGACGGGCGGCGGTCCCTACTCCTGATTCCGCATGGCGTGGCCGATCGCGGAGGCGACGTCTTTAGCGGTGTGGGTTGGCTGGTATGAGTCCTGGGACCAGGGCCGGCCGTCCGTCACCCACACGCTGCGAAGCCCGAGCGCTTCGGCGCCGGCTACGTCGGCATGCGGTGAATCGCCGATGACCCACGCACCAGGCAGAGGCATGCCGACGGCTGCTGCCGCCGCATGGAAGATTTCCGGGTCGGGCTTCTTGTGACCGACGGTCTCCGAGATCACCCAGCCCTCGACGAGTTGATCGAGCCCGGTATTGCGAATCTTCGCTTCCTGCTGGATGGTGCGCCCGTTGGTGACGATCACACAGGTCCATCCGTCAGCCTGGGCCTTACTCAGCGCTTCGCGGGAGGAACGCGTCAGAACGACGTGCTCGGCAACGCCGTTGTCGAGGAGAGCGCGGACAGCGGCGGTTGACACCACGTCGCCGTATCGGTCGCTCAGGGCTGCGGCGACGTCGTGCCGCGCGGTATACCCGCTGGCGTCAATAGTCGTCAAACAGGTGAGGTCAGAGTCGGGCAGGCCGTGCTGGGCAAGGAAGTCCGCGACCGCGGTACGGAAGGCCGCATCGCGGTCGACCAAAGTGTTGTCGAGGTCCAGCAGAAGCAACGGCATGACCAGTAGTAGATCACGCGCACTGGTTTCGGGCGGGAGGGTTTCCCGCCCTGCATCGATGTGGTCGGCTACACGGAACTCGACTCTTCTTCCTGCGGGTTCAGGCTCGACGGCCCCGCCCCTGGGCGGCGGGCCGTCGAATGCACTGACGTCATTTCTCGTGAACATTCCCGCTCCTGCCCCTTCGCCAGGAAGCTGGGCGGGACCGGTCACGGTCGATGGCCGAGCGTGACGGCGTCCAACGTCTCCATGACAATGCGGCTCCCGTTGAACCGATAGACGACGAGCTCGACATCACGGCATTCGACCTGCCCAAGGCCGAGCTCCCGACGCTCACCCACCCAATCCACGACGGCCTGCGGATTGGTCAATGGACGCGTGAAATGCACCAGCGTCGAGTACCAGATGTTGCGGTCGAAATCGGCCTCCAGCCAGCCGTCTTCGCCCAACGCCTCTTCGTAGGCGTCATACAGACGCTCAATAGCGTCACCCGACGGCTCGGCACACAGCATGACGCAGCCTGGCGTCAGGGTCAGACCCGACAGTGTCAGCCGAACGGGGCCGGCGCCCGTCGCCGCCGTCCCCCGCAGTGCAGCCATGTAGCGGGATACCCGTGCGTCGCCGTCCGGGACCGATACACGGTGCTCTTCCAGCGCGCGAAGAGTGAAGTGCGAGGAGTCAGCAGTCCCGGTCGGCCAGTGTTCTTCCCCAGCAACGGTCATCGCCTCGCGGGTGATCTCCCCGATCCTGCGCGCGGTCGCGGCGTCAGGTCGCATGACGACGGACATGACCCAGCGATTCCCGCCGTCTACAGGCGGCACCTGGCACTGAACCGCACCCGCCAGTACCGCCTCCCGACCGCGTTCGAACAGCGCATCGAACCTCATTGCGTACATGCCGAACGATCATGCCGCAGCAATGCCCGGCTGCGGCCGGGTCCGCATGCCCCAGCGGGCAAGAGATGGGCCGGCAGCCCGCGAAGCCGGACGCGGCGGTCTGGGCGCCACGCAGGCGGGAGTTGGCGCGCTCCAGGAACACGGGGTCGCGGCCGAGCAGATCCGGCAGATAGGCCGTGGCGGCCGTGTCGAAGAAGAGTCCGCCCAGGCCGAGCAGGAAGGCGACAGCCGCCAGCAGCGGAATGCTCAGCACGTCGAGCTCGGCCGCCGCCGGTATCGCGAGCAGCACCGCACGTGCCGCGTCCGTGACCCACATCGTGCGCCGGCGGTCCCAGCGGTCCGCCAGCGCACCGCCGAGTGCGATCATCGCTTGGTCAGGTCAGAAGTCACCGCGAGGGTCCACGTGCGGATGGCTGGGATCACGGCTGTCCAACATGCCCGCCGACACCCCGATGGCCGACCTGGTCCGCCTGGCCAAGATCCGCTGGCGCATCGAGCACGACTACCGCGAACTCAGCGTCGTCGACAGAGCCGCAGACCCTCAAGGAGTGGCAGCGCCGACTGCGGCGTCGACGAGGTACCGTTGCTGAGGTCATAGTCAGATCTCAGCAATCCGTGCGTTTGCGCACAGATGGTCCTTAACGGTGTCACCACAGCCCGAGCTGGGCGGTGGTGTCCTGTTGAAGGTCTCGCGGTTCCTTCCGCCTGTGGGGCGGGTTTGCGCCACCTGCCCGCACCGGGTCAGCTTTGCGGCTGGCCCGGCTGGCGCGGGTCTTCTGGTCGGCTCCACGCGGTTTCGGCACGCTGGGCGTGCCCCGGTCTCCGGCCACTCCGGTACCGGTTGTGCCGGCCGATGCGAGGTCGGCGAGGTTACGGGCGGCGTTCTCGTCCCGGTCGATGACCAGGCCGCACGCGTCGCAGGAGAACACTCGCACGTGCAGGGGCAGTTTGGCTTTCACCGTCTTGCACGACGAGCAGGTTTTCGAGGACGGGTACCAGCGCGAGGCGACGACCGTGGGGCAGGCGTTGCGCTGGCCTTTGTAGGTGAGCTGACGGCGGATCTCTGCGAATCCGGCATCGGCGATCTTCCGTGCCAGACGGCGGTTGCGGAGCATGCCGGCGACGTTGAGGTCTTCGACCACGACGGTGCCGTACTCGGCACGCACGGCGGTGGTGAGCTTGTGCAGGGCGTCTTCGCGCAGGTTCGCCACGCGGTGGTGCACGCGGTTGCGTTCGGCGTTCGCCTTGACCCATCGTTTCGACGGTTCCCGGCGGATGGTCTTGCCGGTGGCGGGGTCGTGCACGGCCGGCCCTTGGCGGCGCGACACACGACGGGACAGACGCCGCAGCCGCTTTTGTTCGCCCTCGTAGTGCTTGGGGTTGTCGACGTAACCGATCTGTCCGGCACTGTCGGCCATCACCGCGAGCACCTTCACCCCGAGGTCGATACCGACTGCGACACCAGGACGGGCCACGCGGGTGATCTCCCGCTTGACCTCCATCTGGAAGGACACGAACCAGCGGCCCCGCTCATGCCGCACCGTCGCGGACAGGATGCGTGCCATTCCGCTCTGCACGCGGGCCACAAGCTTGACGGTGGACTCATGGGTGCGGATGGTTCCGAGCACCGGCAGCGTCACGTGCCGGTCGTCGGCCACGCGGATGCTACCGGTGGTGAACCGGCACGCAAGACGGGCCTTGCGCTTGGACTTGAAACGTGGCGTACCCATGCGGGCACCCTTGCGGCGGCCGTTCTTCGACTTCGTGTAGTTGTCGAACGCGGCAGCCGCGTTGGCCAGGCCGGTGCTGTACGCCTCCTTGGAGTTCTCGTGCCACCAGTCGGCATAGCGCGGATCGGTGCGCTTGACCTGGTTGAACTCCTTACGCAGCGCGGGCAGCGACCACGGCCGCCACGGCGTCAGCTCCTCCTCGGCGACCCCGTACGAGGCTTCCGCCTTGCGCTGCCACCACGAGGCCGTCACCCAGCCGACAGCCCAGTTGTACGCGGCCCGAGCAGCCCCGCAGTGCGACCGCAGCGCGGATTCCTCAGTCGCATTCGGGTCCAGGGCGAAACGGAACGCCTGCACCACAAAGCCCGGCTGCGCCTGGAACTTCTTCACCCTGAACACCCCCTCACCAGCCAGTCATTGACTATGCACTACGCATCATGGAACAGATCAACGGATGGATCACCAGCGGTGAAGCCTGCGAGCGGCTGGAAATCGCCTGGCGCACCCTCTACCACCTCCACCGCCAAAGCCCGGACTTTCCCAAACCCAAGAAGATCGGACGAACCCTCCTTGGGAGGCAAAAGCCCTGGATGCCTGGCGGGACGAGCACCCCAAACGTCAGAGAAAAGAAGACGTTCGTTGAGATCCGACTATGCATCCCGCAGCAGTTGTTAGCCCCTTTCCCGTTCGCGCAGGGACCGACACACGGCGACATCTCCGCGCACCTGTCCGAGGTCGACGACGCGAGCGTGTCCACGCAGACGAACCGGGATGGCCGAAGGGCAGACCGAGCTTGCGGCTCTGTCATCCGGCCGTTCGTTCGGCGGGAGCCGCCACCACGCCCGGGGCGTCCTCGAGCCAGCCTCGGTCGCGTGCCATCAGCGCGATCTGGAAGCGGGTCCGCGCGCCGAGGAGTTCCGCGGTCTCGCTGATGTGTTTCTGGATGGTCCGTCGGCTCAGCCCCAGGACCCGGGCGATCGCGTCGTCCGTCAGACCCGCGCGCAACAGAGTAAGGATGTCGCGCATCCGCCCCGGAGGCCGGCCGTCGGGTTCCGCCGCGGTGATCGGCGGGCGACCGGGGCCACTGTCCAGCGACACCGGGGTCGCCTGTTCCCAAACGCTTTCGAAGAGCGCGGTGAGCACTCCGAGAAGTGTGGTCGAGTGCACGATGAGCGAACCCGCGGACGGATCCTCCTGTCGCAGCGGCATGATGCCGGCCGTCGCATCGAACACCACCAGCTTCATCGGGAGCCCGGCCAAGAGCCGCAGCTCCCCGCCCCGGGCCGTGCCGCTCAGGGCGGTGCGCAGCGAAACGGTGTCGGTCAACCCGTCCGTGTCGTACACCGACCGGAGCCGCACTCCGTCAGGTACGGGCACCTCCGGAGCCGGTGCGTCCGCAACGGCTGCGGGGTCAGTCGGCACCGAGGTGCTCTCGAGCCGCGCGGACCGGGTGACGTACGGAGGTTTGGCGAGGTGGAGCACCTCGTGTCGGCTGGACGCGAGCAGTTGCGCGTAACGCACCCCGACCTGCTCGGCGCTCTCCACCACCTCGAACAGGTCGGAGGTGACCCGACGGTGCGATGCCGAGCGGTACGCCTCGTGCAACTGCTCCATGTACAGCTCCGCCCGCGCCAGTTCCTGCCGCCTCTGGGCCAGCAGGGAACCGAGGGTGGAACGGGGCGGGCCCGCGCTCCAGCGCGTGGGCCGGTCACCTACGCGGACGACCAGGCGTTCGTTCTCCAGGGCCTGTAGGGCGCGTTCGGCGGCTGCCGAGGTGACCCCGAGTGCTTCGGCGACCGCGTCGCTGCTCAGCTCAGGCTGTGTGACCAGGCATTCGAGTACTCGGCCGGCCAAGGGGCCCAGTCCGGTCCCGGCCCACGGCAAATCCGACGGCACCGCCACAACTGTCCCCCTTTCGGCGCGCTGGCGAGGCCGATCGTACGCGGTGGAGTCGGTCGGAGCGATCACGTGCTCGTTACATCCCCGTACGGCCGAGGCGGCCCCGTTCCGATCCTGTCAGTTCCTGTTCACATCTGCGCAGTTGCGCGGACCCGCACTCCGGTACTCCTTGCCCGGCGGATCGCCCCCCGGACAGGGTGATCACGAGCCGCCGACGCAAAGGCGTCGAAGCCCGTTCGGTCACTCAGGATCCAGCCGAGACATGTCGGCACGTTGGAGACATTCATGCCACTGCTCAACCCCGCACCGCTGCGCTGGAGACGGACTTCCGGGGTCGTCGCAATGCTCGGGGGACAGTGCGCCGTCCGTACGGACCGTGGAGACGGCTCAACATCGGAACAAGTGGGTTGGTGCCACGGCGCCACAAGAGTCCATGTCTTTCGCGGCATCCCCGAGCGGTCGCACACGGTCTCGTACTGACAGCAAGAAGGCCGGAAGGCCGACAGCGTCGGCGATGTCCTGGGGAAGGCCGAGCCGCTTCAACCGACAGCCGGCCGCGGCCCCGCCACTCGCGGCCTCGCCAGGGCGGTGAGAAGCGTCCGTCCCGCACCACCGCAGGCGCGACCACGTCAACCCACGACTCGCGCCGCATCGCACCCCTTCTCACCGGAGGCACGCCCAGCCTCCGGTTCCCCACCCACCGGTCGTCACCGCACGTCCGGACAGAAGGAGTTACAGCAGTGCCGAACAACATCCGCATCAGCAGGGCCACTTCGCCTCACAAATCCTATCGATCTGATCGCGGAATCTCCGGTTACGGGCGCGTCGCGGCAATTGCCGCCGTCGCCATGGCCACGCTCTTCGTCTCGGTCCTGCCCGCCTCTGGCACTGTCTCTGCCGGCACGGATCAAGCACCACGGCAGATGGTGGCGGAACCCAGACCTGGTGCCAGGGCGGTCGCACTCTCCACCGGGCAGCGCAAGGAGCTGCTCGAGACCGCGACCGAAACACGCGCCACCACCGCCCGTTCGCTGAAGTTGAGCGATCAGGAGAAACTGATACCCAAGGATGTCGTCAAGGACGCAGACGGCACCGTGCACACCCGCTACGAGCGCACCTACGCCGGCCTGCCCGTCATCGGCGGCGACCTGGTGGTCCACGAGCAGGGCGCGTCCCGTACCGTCACCAAGGCCTCGGACGCCACGGTGTCGCTGCCGACCACCAAGGCCGCCGTCACGGCAGAGACGGCGAAAAGGTCCGCCCTGGCCGCCGCGAAGACCGAGAAGGCCGACGACGCGGCCACGGACGGATCGCCGAAGTTGGTCGTCTGGCTCGGAGGCAGGACGCCCACGCTCGCCTGGCAGACCGTCGTCAGCGGTGTGCAGGAGGACGGAACCCCGAGCAGCCTGAGCGTGGTGACCGACGCCACGACCGGCAAGAAGCTCCAGAGCGTCGAACAGGTCCACTCAGGCACCGGCCACAGCCAGTACAGCGGTCAGGTGCCGATCGGCACCACGCACAACGGCAGCCTCTACGAGCTCACCGACCCCGAGCGCGGCGGCCACAAGACGTATGACCTGACCGGCGTCGGCGGCAACGGCGTCCTGGTCACCGACGGCGACGACGACTGGGGCGACGGAACGGCGGCCAACCTCCAGACCGCGGCCGTGGACGCCGCCTACGGCCAGCGGCAGACGTGGGACTTCTACCACGACCGGTTCGGCCGCAACGGCATCGCCGACGACGGCGTCGGCGCCTACTCCCGGGTCCACTACGGGGACGGATATGCCAATGCCTTCTGGGACAACGGCTGCTTCTGCATGACTTACGGCGACGGCCTGAACAACGCCAGGCCACTCACCGAACTCGACATCGCCGCGCACGAGATGACCCACGGCGTCACCTACGCCACCGCGAATCTGACCTACACCGGTGAGTCCGGCGGTCTGAACGAGGCCACCAGCGACATCATGGGCACCTCCGTGGAGTTCTCCGCGAACAACCCCGCAGATGTCCCCGACTACATGATCGGCGAGCTCGCCGACGTCCGCGGCACCGGCAAGCCGCTGCGCTACATGGACCAGCCCTCCAAGGACGCCTCCGCCAAGGGCACCTCTCAGGACTACTGGACCCCCGAGACCAGGAAGCTCGACCCGCACTTCAGCTCGGGCGTGGCCAACCACTTCTTCTACCTGCTCTCCGAGGGCAGCGGGAAGAAGACCATCAATGGCGTCGCCTACGACAGCCCCACATACGACGGCCTCCCGGTCGTGGGTCTCGGCCGGCGCGACGCGACCGCCGTCTGGTACCGGGCGCTGACCGTCTACATGACCACCAGCACCGACTACGCGGGCGCCCGCGCCGCCACTCTCCGGGCCGCCGCCGACCTGTTCGGTCCGACCAGCGACGCCTACGAGGCCGTCGGCAACGCCTGGGCGGCCGTCAACGTCGGCGCCCGCTATGTGAACCACATCGCCGTGATCGCCCCCTCCACGCGGAAGTCGGCAGTCGGCCAGCCGACCATCCGGCAGATCGAGGCGACGAGTTCCCGGCCCGACCCCCTGTCGTATTCCGCCCACGGGCTGCC
Source organism: Streptomyces sp. NBC_01446 (assembly GCF_026340095.1). Lineage (GTDB taxonomy): Bacteria > Actinomycetota > Actinomycetes > Streptomycetales > Streptomycetaceae > Streptomyces > Streptomyces aureus. The sequence continues at coordinate 230,875 of NZ_JAPEPO010000003.1, forward strand.
CAAGGGCCTGTCCATCAACGGGCAAACGGGCCTGATCAGTGGCACTCCGAAGAAGGCCGGCGACTTCAAGGCCGCCATCACCATCAAGAACTCGCCGAAGGTCAAGCGCACAGTGCGCTTCGTGTGGACCGTCCTGGCCTCCGGCGGTGACTTCTTCGTCAACCCGGACCGGTTCGACATCCCCAACTGGAAGACCATCGAATCCCCGCTCATCGTCAGCGGCCGCAATGGCAACGCCTCCGGTGACCTCAAGGTCACGGTCGACCTGTACCACCCGTGGATCGGCGGTCAGGTGGTCAGCCTGGTCAGCGAGAACGGCACGGAGATCCCGGTCAAGAACTGGTACTGGGACACCGGCGAGGGCGAACTGCACACCACCTACACCGTCGACGCGTCGGCGGTCCCCGCCAACGGCACCTGGAAGCTTCGGGTCCAGGACAACACCCCCGGCATCTTCACCGTCGACCCCGGTTACCTCGACAGTTGGAGCCTCACCTTCTGACCCTTCTTCTCCACCGCACCACGCACACGCCGCCGCGCCCGGTCGAACGGGCGCGGCGGTACGTGCTGCTCCCTGCCGGCGGCCGGTCGGCGAGGCCGGGGTGATGGTGATCAGCCTCGGGAGCGGCCGCCTGCCGGGCCACTCGCATCGGTGATCGGGTTCGCAGAACACGACTGCCGTGGGCGTTCTGCCGGCTGGATCGCAAGGAGTACGGGCGCGAATTGTCGGGCGACAGCCTTCTCCGCACGCGCGTCGCTGTCGTGGCCGCCGGACCTGAAACGTACGAGACCGTGCACCAGGGCCCGGCACACTTCGTTGCGTACGCCACCGTCCCATCTGGGCGGAGAGTCTGCTCTACGTGCCTGTCAGGGCATACGAACAACTCACCGGTGAGGAATGGGATCGTCGCACTCGCTACTCCTACGCGTCCTGCTGGAACGCTGTGGGATGGGTCGGTGCGTAGCCTCTCCGGACCAAGTCGTGCCAAGAGAAAGGCCATTGAACCTGGGCCTTCCCATGCCGGGCGGGTCGGCCTTGCGGCCATCTTCTGCATCAACCTCTGGAGCAGTCCTGCCCGGTGCACCGCTGCCACCCGCCCAGGTCGGGCCGTGCACGGCGAGAAGGGGTAGGTCCCGGGTCGGTCCGACTCCCGCGACCGGGCGGGGACCGCGCGCCGCCGACCTGACGTGCAGTTTCCGGGCGGCCCGTCCCCGTGGCGGCATGTCATAACTGCGCCATGGCCAAACAGCGCCCGCTGCTTGCGCGGCGCGTCCAGGTCCGCCCGCAGGATCTCGTCGATCACCGGCTTGTAGCGGTCCAGCCTGGTCGCCAGCGGCGGCAGCTTCTTGCGCGGCTCCGGCCAGGACGAGTCCAACGCCTTGGCGGACCGTGCGGTCAGTACGCCTGTGACAGAACGAAGACGTCACGGAGGACCGCCTGTAACTCGGTGCGAGATACAAATACTTCCGACCACATGCACCGCGCTACTCCCGGGGGAACACACCGTGAGGTACACCCGCATCACCGCTCTCGCCGCCATCGGCGTCGCCGCCACCCTGTCGCTCACCGCCTGTGGCAGCGACGGCTCCGGGAAGAACTCGTCCTCCAAGAGCTCCTCGTCCTCGTCTTCTTCATCCTCGAACGGTGGCTCGAAGCCGGAGGGCGGCTCGGGCTCCGGCCGTTCGCAGGCCAGCAACGCCAAGGCGGGCTCCGGTGAGGACACCAAGGCTGAGACCTCCGCGAACGGCGCGACGAAGAGCAGCGGCAAGGTCACGTTCTGCAAGACGCAGGACCTGGCCATCGACGCCACAGACGCAGCTCCGGACGAGGCCTCCGGCAGGATCAACATCACCATGATCAACCGGGGTTCGACCACCTGCTCGGCGACGGGCTTCGCGGGCGTCGACATCAAGGACACCGACAACACCTCGAACCCCATCGAACGCGGACCCGCCCAGCCGCGCGTCACCGTCCTGAAGCCGGGCGACGCCGCTGTCTTCGACCTCGCCTACGACATCGACAACACCGGCAACAGCCTCTCGCACCCGACCAACATCCTGGTGACGCCCCCGAACGAGACCCACACCGTGAGCCTGAAGTGGCCCGCGGGCGCGGGAGAGATCAAGGGCGCCTACACCGACGTTCAGGTCTACCCCACGCACACGACCAAGTAAGGGCAGTGCGCGCGGCCAGCCCTGGTGACAAAGGGCTGGCCCGCAATTGATCTCGACGCCGAGACGTAGCCACCTGAAGAGCTGGCGATGTGCTCAGCCGGTGGTTCGTGGAGTGTCCAGGGATCGGGCGAAGTCGGCGAGCGTGTGGAAGTCGTTCTCCCGTAGGCCGACCCGCGGGTTGACGTGGTGCAGGAGCCCGGACCCGCGATGGTGGGCGGTCACGTACGTCTGATCCCGCTCGCTCTGTTCGTCGTCCACCCAGGCGAAAGGACGGCCGTTAGCGTAGTCCACCAGCGGACCGGTCTTCCAGTGGACTCCATCAGGGCGTTCTTGGAGCAAGACGTCGCCGAAGTCGACGAAGGGAAGTTCCGGAAGGCCGAGCACCGGTGCGATCCACCGGTTGGCGTCGCCCATCCATGTGGTGGCCCAACACAGCTCGAAACCGAGCCGGCGCAGAAATCGCCCATGCTCCGGGTTGAGCCAGACCCGCAGGGGGCGCCGCCGGGACGAGAGGCCCCTATCCCCCTCATGGGCCCCGTCGTCCAGGGGCACTCTGAGTGTGGTGTAGCCGTCGGGACGCTTCTCCGGCTTGGCCGCATAAGGGTTGAGCGGCCCGTCCACGTCGAGAAACAGCAGAGGTCGGTTCACGGTTTCCCCCGGTCTTGCTCACTATCGGCTCCCCCGAGGAGCGTAGCTGCAGAGATCGTCTCGGCATGGGCCGGCCTGAGTGATGATCATGATGTGGTGGGTGTGATCGCGGCATCTGACCCGTCCTGGACACCCCGCTTACCGGGCTCACGGGGATCTCAGGAAACGGCCCCTCGCTCGAGAGTGGCCGTGTGGTGGACCCGCACGACCGTGAAGTTGCCCCCGCCACCAGTGAGCGTCGCACGGGTGAATTTGACCATGCCGCCGGAGATCCGGCGCAGCTCCGCAGTGACAAGTTGGGCGAGGTAAAGGCGGCGTTGTTGCGGATCTCGACGTCCCGCAACGTCAGAAAAGTACCGGCCTCGCTCAGCCAGATCCCACCGCCGACCCCCTGCGCGCGGCCATCGCGAATCCGAGATCGATATGGACAGCTTCCGCAAGATGGGCATCATCAGAGACGGCGATACCCAGGCCTCGCGGACAAAGAGTCGACGCAAGTGAAGTTCGAGGGCTTGACCAACAAGCCGCACAACTGGTGACCGCGTTGGCCGACCGAGCGAAGAGCTCTGAGCACTTCTCCGAGATGTCCTAGTCTTCTGAGTCAGAAATCCCGTGCATATGTGTAGCCTTGTTTCATGGCGCGGATGGGGCGGCCGAAGGCCGAGTTGACTCTGTCGGATGAGGAACGGGCCGCACTTGAGGGGTGGGGGCGGCGCCGTTCTACGCCGCAGGCGTGGGCCCTGCGGTGTCGGATCATCCTGGCCTGCGCCGAGGGCACCTCCAACAAGGACGTGGCTGCTCAACTCGGTTCCACACCTCATGCGGTGGGCCGCTGGCGGTCCCGGTTCGTGCAGTACCGGATCGCTGGTCTGGGTGACATGCCACGTTCGGGTGGCCCCAGGACGGTGACGGACGACCAGGTTGCCGCGGTGGTCACCAGGACGCTGGAATCCACCCCGAAGAACGCGACGCATTGGTCGACGCGTTCGATGGCGAAAGAGATGGGTCTGTCTCAGTCGTCGGTGTCCCGGATCTGGCGGGCGTTCGGCCTGCAGCCACATCGCTCGGAGACCTTCAAGCTGTCGACCGATCCGTACTTCGTCGACAAGGTGCACGACGTTGTCGGTCTCTACTTGGACCCGCCCGAACGGGCGTTGGTGTTCTGCGTGGATGAGAAGTCGCAGATTCAGGCCCTGGATCGGTCGCAGCCGGTGCTACCGATGATGCCCGGTGTTCCCGAGCGGGCGACCCATGACTATGTCCGTGCCGGCACCACCACGTTGTTCGCGGCACTCGAGGTAGCCACCGGCAAGGTGATCGGCTCCCTGCACCGCAGGCACCGGGCCGAGGAGTTCAAGAAGTTCCTCGTCAAGATCGACAAAGAGGTGCCTGGTGAACTGGATGTCCACCTCGTCTGTGACAACTACGCCACCCACAAGACACCCGCCATCAAGAAGTGGCTGCTGGCCCACCCCCGGTTCCACCTGCACTTCACACCAACCGGCTCGTCTTGGCTGAACCTCGTCGAGCGGTGGTTCGCTGAACTGACCAACAAGCAGATACGGCGAGGTGTCCACAGGTCCGTCCACGCCCTGGAGAAGGACATCCGCAACTGGATCGCCGCCTGGAACACCAACCCCAAGCCCTACGTCTGGACGAAGACCGCAGACGAAATCCTCGAACGCCTCGCCAGCTATCTGAACAGGATTCCTGACTCAGAAGACTAGCGCGATGTGTCGGCAGTCCTGCATCTCTGTAGGCAAGTGCGGCATGATCGCAGTCATGTCTGAGGGGGACTGATGGATGCCTACATAGCTGCGGCCGTCTTCTTCGGCCTGCGAGTTTGATCCCGGCCCGGAAGGCGCGAGGCATCCGTCGCCTCATAGCCCATGGCGAGCGCGCACCCGGTGTGTGCGACTACGTCACCTGGGACGACGGCAATGCCAGCGCCTGGTGCTCGTTCGTCACTCCGGACGGCAAGAGCAGACGGGTTGCGGTTGAGGGGCATGGATCTCCACGGTTCGAGGCCGGCGACGTGGTGGAGATCGCCTACTGGAAGGACAGGCCGCGTACCGCGGTGGTGGTGCAGGACGAGGAGAACTACCGACGTACCCACCTCGCCGCTGCGATCGTCTGCTCCGCACTAGCCAGCGTTTTCGCGCTGGCCGCGGTCCTGGCTGCAGCGCTCTAGGAGTTTCGGCAGCGCGACTGGTGGCATCACCGCAGCTAACCCGCCATTTGACGGCCGCTTGTGTCTCTGCTGCGAAGGCATGACACAAGCGGCCCCGCCCTGCCTCAACCCACCACTCACCCCGCTCCCATCCCGTCCGCCGTCGACCCACACGTCTGTGGAGCGGGCGTGGTTCAGGGCGTCAAGGTGGAGCGCGCCACTGTACGAACGACGTTGACGCCCTGGGCCGCGTCTGCTCGGCTCTGCCTGGGGCGACGGTGGACGGGATGGGAGCCCCCCAACGCACGCCACGATGTGCCCGCAGCCGGCAACGGCGCCCCCCTCCATCCCGGTGCCGGCCGATCCCCCGCCGGAGGCATCATCTTGTGCCCGCGGATGAGATCCCGCCCTCGCCCGCATGCACGCAGCGCGCCGCCGGGCGCGGCCAGCCGGGGCGCAGACAGGAGGCAGGCCGCGCCGCAAAGGCGGCGCGCGCCCGCGCCGTGCGCGGGTTGGTTGGTGAGGGCGGGCGTCGCCCGCTCGCCTTTCTCATCACGCCTGGCCAGTGGGGAGACGCCCCACAGTTGATTCCCGTGCTGGCAGAAATTCGTGTTCCTCGGCCGGACGGCGGACGTCCGCGCACTCGGCCCGACCATATCGGGGGCGACAAAGCCTATTCGTCACGTCGCAACCGCCGCTACCTGCGGCGGCGCCAGATCAAGCACACCATTCCGGAACCCAGAGACCAACGGGCTAACCGACAACGACGTGGCAGCAAGGGCGGCCGTCCTACCGGGTTCAACCGAGACATCTACAGGCGTCGCAATGAAGTGGAGCGCACGATCAACCGGCTCAAAAACTTCCGTGCAGTAGCGACCCGCTTTGACAAGCGGGCCTACGTATTCCATGGCACTGTTGCGGTCGCTTCGATCCGGCTGTGGCTCTGCACCTGACACAGCGCCACCGGCTTCCCGCGCGTTGCTCACATGAGAGGGCGATTGGAAGACGCGTACTCGTCCGCGATGTTGAAGACACTGGCACAGCAAGGACATTCGGCCTGGCCGAAGAGATGGGCGACTCCGTCGGCGAGCACAAGTTGCCCATCACGGACCGCAGTCTCGTGCAGCCAACGACCGCAGCTGGAGAGCTCACTGGGGGACGCCGGCTTCAGGTCACGTCTATCCACGTCGCCCAGATTCCAGTCCCGGATCGCTGAAAAGCGTCCGTAGCTGCCGATGGCGATCGTCACCTCGACAGCGCAGTGAGGGCAGGCGACCTGGTAGAAGTCGTCCGCGAAGTCCCCCAGGACCGCACTCCAGTGGTAGTGCCCTTCGACCGCGATCAAGTCGCGGAAGGACGTGAGGTAGTCGTCCGGACGCGACCGCAGGTGCCGATCCAGTACCTCACGGAAGGCCGCGATCGCTGTGAAGCAGCCCGCCAGCAGATCGTCACAGCCGTGGTGTCCTGCTGTGCACCGGACAATGGCCCCTGCCAGCTCGCGTGCCGGCGTGCTCCGCAACGCCGCAAGACGTACCAGGTGCGGCAGTGCGGCGAAACTGGCGGGGAACACCATGTCGCCTTCGAGGATCAGTCGGTAACCCAGCTCATCCCATGCCTCTGGATCGTCCTCTCGCTCGACCTGCGCCAAGAGGACGGGGACGCGATCGACGTCGCCGTAGCAGTCGTACATCTGTGCCCAGTTCACCACCTGAGCATTCAACCGCCCAGAGACTGTCGGGGACGACTCTGCATCTGTCAACGGCGTCGCTCGACCCATCAGGCAGGCCCTAGTGACGGTTGATCGGGATATCGTAGACAATCTCGCAATGAGCGGCGGGCACCACGATGTGCGCCGCCGCTTGGGAAGCTGCGGTCATTTGCCGTGGGCTCGCGCGCTGACCAGGGCGAACGGCGTTACGGTGGTCGTGTCGGGCGCGGCTGCTTTCATCGTGATTCCCCGCTGGTCCCCGCCGATCTGGTGCACCTTGCGAGGGTCGCTTTGTTCCCAGGGGGAACCCGGATCGCGGAGACGGCCCAGGTGATTCCTCCAGTGACGGGAGGCAGCAATGAGGGGCCCGAATGGTCCGCAGGAAACGGTTGCCAGGGCCCTCGACACCCTCGGCACGGGTGCTTACCTGACAGACGAGCAGGGCTTCATCGTCGCCGTCAACGCGCGTGGCGAGGAACTCCTGGCCCGCCCCGCGTCGGATCTGGTCGGCCAGGACGCCCACGATCTACTGCACCGCACCAGCTGCGGGGAACCAGTGCCGAGAGCCCAGTGCCGGATGCGGGAGAGCGTCCTCGACGGGCGAACGGAGCAGGGTGAGGGCGAGTGGCTCGAGCGCGGAGACGGCACGCTGTTGCCGGTGGCGTGGCTGGCCACACCCTGCGACATCGGTATCCGTCCGTCGGCGACGCTCTTCCTCTTTCACTCCGCCGGCCGCTCCGGGCGTCCCGCCCAGCGGCCACCGGCCGGCGGACGGCTCTCCGAACTCGAACGGCTCGCTCTGCTCGCCGAGACGACCACCCTGCTCACCTCCACCCTGGACATCCACGAGGCGCTGCGCCGCCTGATCAACCTCGTGGTGCCCCGCATCGCCGACTGGGCCGTCATCGACCTGCTCAGCGAGCGGGACGAAGTGTCGCGCTTCGCCGTCGCCCACGCGGAAGGCGGAACCGTGGTGTTCCGGGAGGACCTCCAGGGGCCCATGCCGCCTGTGCCGCAGGAGTCCCCGATGCCTCTGTCCCGCGCCCTGCGCGGCGTCACGTCCTCCTTCGCCGGCCCTGAGACCTACCAGGGACCGCCCGACTCCGGCATTGCGGTGGAGCAGCGGGCCCTGTTCGAGGCGACCGGAATGCACTCGGCGATCGTGGTCCCCCTGCGCAGCCTGCACGACGTACTGGGCGCCCTCACTCTCGGCCGCGCCGACCAGCCCGATCGGTTCACCGCGACCGACGTCGCCCTGCTGGAGGACATCGCCCGACGCGCCAGCCTCGGCCTGGAGAACGCCCGCCTCTACCAGCGCCAGCGCAAGGTCGCCGAAACCATGCAGCGCCATTTGCTGCCGAAGCTCCCACGGACGTCCGGTCGCAGCATGAGCGCGCGCTACCTGCCCGCGCCGGACGCCTCAGAGGTCGGTGGCGACTGGTACGACGCGTTCACCCTGCCGGACGGCGCCACCGCCCTCGCCATCGGCGATGTCGTCGGCCACGACCTGGACGCCGCGGCCGGCATGGCCCAGCTGCGCAACATGCTCCGCGCGTACGCCGTGTCCCAGCAGAAGCCACCGAGCAAGATCGTGGAATGGCTCGACCGGGCGACCGTGGACATCGCGGAGGTCTCCATGGCCACGCTGGTCTTTGCCCGCATGAGTGAGAACGACGCCGGCCAGTGGGAGCTGTCCTGGACCAACGCGGGCCATCCACCACCGCTGCTGGTCACCCGTGAGGGCATGGCCCGCTATTTGACCGACGGCCACGGGATCTTGCTGGGCGTCACACCCGACCAGATACGCCTCGACGCGACAGAGGAGCTGCCACCCGGGTCCACCCTGCTCCTCTACACCGACGGCCTGATCGAGTCCCCGAGCCAGAGCCTGGACGAGGGTCTGAACCGTCTGCGCCGCCACGCCGCGTCCTTGGCCCACCGCCCCCTGGAATCCTTCACCGACGCCCTGTTGGCGCGGGCGCGCCCGCCGGACAACGACGACGACGTGGCCCTGCTGGCCGTCCGACACGGGCCGGAGGCGTCCTTTTGAAGCTCTCGAAGCTGTGAGACGGCACCGGCACGTTCCCCGGCAGCCTGTCAACGCCCCCTACCCAGCTCATCAAAAGCCCTCGCCTCGTGAAGATCGCACGTCGGGGGCCTACTGGTGTCGCGTCGCTTCTTCTGCTGCTCAGGGGCGGTGGGCTCGGGCGCCTGGTGGTCGTCGTTGGTTGTCATCGGCCACTGTCGAGCGACCTCGGACGGCACCGGGGACGGCCCCGCCGTGGATCACATGAGCGGCCTCAACCGACGGACGTAGGCGGCCACTGCGCGGTAATGCACCCCTCTTCCCTGTCCCACCACTCCCTGGCCACGCCGTGGTTGAGCAGCTTGTGCACCTTGACGAGATCCGCGGTGGGCGGTAGGTCCAGGGCGACCATGCCGAACCGCTCTATGTTTTCGCCGTCGACGCCGAGTTCTTTGAACGCGTTGATCACGCTCTGCCGAGCGGCTCCCGAGCCGCCGTCACGGAACACGAGGAGGCGGATGGTGCAGTTCTCCGAACGCCGGACCACCTCGCCGGCCCATCGCACGCCCGCCTCATCAGGTCGGCTCACCTCGCTAGTCCGCCGCGGCTTGCGTCAGTTGGCGTTGTGCGGGCTCGCTGGGCAGTGCTTGGCGATGGGTTTCGTCCTGGAGATCGAGCAGTGACAGGAGTGAGGCCACCGTCAGGCCCTGACCGGCTTCGGTCGGATGGCGCAGGACCTTGGTGGGGTCGATCTCATAGATGTTGCCACGCCCCTGGCGCGTGTGTGAGAGGTAGCCGGCCTGCTCCAGGTCCGCGATGATTTTTTGCACGGCGCGCTCAGTGAGACGGCAGCGGACGGCGATGTCGCGAACCCGTGCGCTCTGGTTGTCCGCGATGGCCGCAAGGACGCGAGCGTGGTTCGTCAGGAACGTCCATCCGCTGTGTGACTCAGGTACCCCATCCATGGCCCGAGTCTACCGAGCAGGCATGCACGCTTCCAAAAACACGTACTAGCTTTCGTGTATAGGTTGACGCATGTTGCTTCCCTGGGGGAACCTTGGAGCGCTCTACACCAGCGCATCGGAGGCAAGCCATGCAGCAACCCTCGCACCGGGCCCACTCCCCCCTGGCGCCGAACCTCCCCTGCCCTGATGGAGACAGTGCTGCCAGATCGCTTCCGACTGGTCAGATAACAGCGTTGTACGCACCGAGCGGCAACCGGAACCGAGTGACAGTACAAGGTGAACTCGACCTCGTCTCCGGCAACCAGATCCGAGCCCACCTGCTCGAAGCCCTGACCGCTTCATCCAACGGTCTCGAGTTGGACTTGAGCAGGCTCAGCTTCTGTGACTGCGCCGGCCTCAACGTGCTTCTGGACCTCCGCCACCGGGCCCTGAGTCAGGGCAAGGCCGTCACGATCCAGGCCGTCAGCCCCGCGGTCGACAGGTTGCTCGATCTCACGGGAGCGCAAGAGCTGTTCTCACCCGAGCGGTCGCCGTGCACGGAACCCGCGTCATTCGACGCCGCCCCCATGCCCTCACCCAAGCCGGGAGCATCGCCCAGCATCGACGTACAGCGTGCCCAGCACCTGTCAGTGCGTGCGTGTGAACCCGCCTGAGTGGATGATGGCTCCATGACGGCGGTGTCCATGATTGTCCGGGTGCCGATGCAGGCGACGAGGGCGGCGTCGTCGTTGAGGCCTCCGCGGGTATGGGCGAGCAGATCGCGATAGATGTGGTGGAGCAGCGCTTCGGGGCCGCTCGTGTTCCACCGAGCGACCCGCGTCTCCAGGGGGTAGAAGCGGCCTGCGACCACGCGAAGGCAGTTCGTAAGCCCGTCGGCGTCCCAGACGTGCTCACGGCGCCCATTCCTCAGCCGGCACCCCCGTCTCCCATCCCGTACGCCGTCGACCCACACACCGTGGAGCGGGCGTGGTTCCTGGCATCCAGGTGGAGCGCGCCACTGTACGAACGACCGTGAGGATTGGCCATGGCACCGCTCGGCGGCCTGACCCACCCAACGTTGTCTTCACCGTGGCCGCTCTATGCGGTGATCGACGCATGGCCACCGGCCCTATCCACGTGTGGGCGCGCGTCGGCGCAGCGCGGGCGGAGCGGGCCGGAGGCAGGAGCGGCGCCCGCAGCGGAGCCGGTAGCGCGCCCGGCGGAGCGGAGCGCAGCCGGGGCTTGATGAAGTAGAGAAAGTTCCACCGCGCCACCGGTTCGCAGACCGCCGTCAGGTATCTAGCAGGCCTCGCCGTCGATCGAGGACTGCCGGTGCGGCTCGCGTCTCGAACCTGTTGGGCGCGGACGGTTTCGGACCGCCGAAATCTGCCTTGTAAGAGCGGGGGTACGGGGTCGCCGTGGTGCCCAGGTCACAAGGGCTCTGGCTGCAGCCCAGGCCAACGGCGCATCTCGACTGCAGCAAACCCTCATTGACCGTGATTGACCGCACGATGTGGCACGACTGTGGCACGTTCCGAGCGACCGAGCGCTTAGAAGATACGGGCACGCCTTGGTGAGTTCGCCCGATCGACTTATGCCCGCTTGCAAGTCGGGTGGACGTCGGTTCGATCCGCTTACGGACCCTACGGGATGTTCACAAGCTCACCTCCAGCGTGCGAGAGTCCGCCCATGACTGACATAGGCAGACGACGCAAGCTCGGTGCGCTCGCTGGCGTATGCATCGCCGGGGCCCTGCTGCCCGGCATCGCCCTGGGTGCGGAAGACGTGGACGTGACGTTCTCACTCATGGTCGCGGCCCTCGTGGTCATCCTCCTCACCCAGCTCGTCTACGTCGGCCCGTCCGCCCGTGTTCCGGCCCTGGCCCTGCTGGCCTTCGGTCTGGCCGGATTCTTACAGGACTCGCTCATCTGGTGGCTGCTCTCCTGGCTGGGCGGGAAGTTCTCCGAGCTGGAGGTCGAGGGCTTCGGCACGATCCTGCTTGCGGGATTGATCACGCGCGTCTCGATCCTCGCGTTCTCCCTGATCGGGACAGAGCCGACGGCGGACTGACGACCCTGCCGGCCACCCCGGCCGCCCCGCGTTACGGCAAGGGGGGCGGCCGCTCCCGTACCCCTCAGGCAGTAGCCCGCGCCGCGGGACGAGTCCGACGCCGGTGGCCGGCAGGGCGAAGCGCCCGCCGACCTTGGTGAGGACCCGGATCGCGCCAGTAAGAGATGGGCAAACGGCGGGGCCGGCCCATTCGATCACCCCGGCAGGATTCGAACCTGCGACACCCGCTTTTAGGCGAACCGCACCCCGAGCCCACCATCAACGGCCCAGTCAGCCCCGGTGACATAGCCTGCCGCGTCCGAAGCGAGGAAGCACACGACTTCTGCGACGTCTTCGGGCCGGCCGAGACGGCCCAGCGGCTGGACCGCGAGCGCCTTTTCCTCGACCTGCGGGTCGGAGTGCTGCGCGAAGTACTCATCGACGAGGGCAGTGCGGATATATCCAGGGCTGACCGCGTTCACGCGGATCCCGTGCCGGGCAACGTCCAGGGCCATCGAACGGGTCAGACCGACCAGTCCGGACTTGGCTGCGGCGTACGGATACATGCCAGTGCAGGTCAACTTGGCGTGCAGGGAAGCAATGTTGACGATCGCCCCGCGCTGACGGTCCATCATCCCGGGCAGGACGTGCTTGGCGCACAGGAACGCCGCCTTCAGGTCTACGTCGAAAACCTGCTCCCACTCGGCTTCGGTCATCGAGACGGGGTCACCATAGACATTGCGTCCGGCGTTGTTCACCAGAACATCAACTGGGCCGAGTGTGTCAGCGACCTCACCGGTGGCGGCCGCCACCGCGGCCGAGTCCGTCACATCGACCTTGACCAACGTCGACCTGTCACGTGCCTGCGCCAGGGTGTCACGCAGCCCGGAGCCGTCGCCCTCGTCGAGGTCGAACACTGCGACGTGCGCACCCTCGCGCAACGCGGCACGGACGACGGCGTGGCCTATCCCCCGCGCACCACCGGTCACCACCACGACCCGTCCTGTAAGACTCCCCATGTCCCGCCCTCTCGCCGTCGGCGCCGTTGATCCGAGGATCTATCGCGTATCGCGTATCCTCCAGAGTTAACAGCTAAGCAGTTTAGGTGCAAGGGGGCAACAACTAGTGGTCGTTCGCCGTGGCACGCTCGCCGATCAGGTATCGCAGGAAATTACTGCCCTGATCGAGAACGCCGGTCTGCAGCCCGGCGACGAGATTCCCCCGGAAGGCGAACTCGCCACCCGCTTCGGCGTCAATCGGCTGGCGGTCCGGGAGGCGATCCGCACGCTCGCCGCCCGCGAAATGGTCCTCTCCAGCCAGGGCAAGCCGACCCGCGTCCATGTGCCCACTGCCCAGGTCTTCGGGCAGGTCCTTCGCTTCCGGCTACGCCAAGACTCGCTGCGGTTCGCCGATGTGCTCGATGCCCGGCGCGCGATCGAAGGCGCCCTCGTGCGACGCGCTGCTGAGCGGGTCCGGGCCGGTGGCGCCAGCCTCGACCAGGCCGAGGAGCTGCTCGACCGAATGCGGGAGACCACTGGCAGCAGAGAGCGCTTCGTCGACTTGGACATCGCGTTCCACACCGAACTGGCGGCGCTCGCCGGCAACGGAATGCTGACGCTCGCCCTGGACGCCATGACCGGCATTCTGCGCGAGCACCGCCTCGCCAGTTATGCCGGGCACGCCACGCGCGGCGACAGTCACGACTCGACCATCGCCGCACACCACGGGATTCTCAAGGCGGTCCGCTCAGGCGACCCGGTGGCCGCGGCCGAGGCAATGGAGTCCCATCTCAGCGAAACAGAGAAAGACATCAATGCGGGCAATTGAACGCGAATCCCGCATGCGCCACGCGGACGAACTCGACCACCCGTATTCCGTTCCCGCGTTTGACGACCTGCCCGCTATCCCGCGTTGCCACGGCTCTCACAGGTGCGGTGGCTCCAGTCGCCGCCCTGCCCACCGCGCAGCGCCGCCGGCGAAACCAGGCTCCAGGGCCTTCGCACTCCCTCTGGTGCGACCAGCATCCGAAAGATAGATGGAGAACGCGAGGGTCGACGCCGGTGGCGTAGTCGGGGATGTCCGACAGCCGGACGGGCCGGTCTCCGAAGGCGGTACCCGTTGTCGTCCAGCCGTCGTAGCCGTCCGACCAGTCCTCCAGCAGCACGTCCTCACGCAATCCGGGCGGCGTGGCGACGCCGGGCTCGGCTGTGAACTCGACGCCCACCAGATCCGCCTCGCCGAAGTCGGCCGCCTTCAGCACAACCGGCCGGGTGGTGCGCGCGCCGAGGACGACGGGGTTCTCGGCGTAGAGGGCGAGCTCGGCGTCCAGGGCGGCGGACGGGTGTTGGTGAACTCGTACTCCAGGACGGCCAGCGAGTGCGAGGAGTCGTCCGCCGACAGCGGGACGTACGGGGTAATAGGCGTTTATCCGGACGGACACGGGTGCGGCCCCGTCCGCAGAGTCGGCAGTTCCGACCGGGTAGCGGCTGGTGAAGCGGACGTCGTCGAAGCCCAGGGAGTCCAAGGTGGCGGGCGGTGCCCTTGGCACGTATCACGGTGGCGACGGTGACCGGGGTGTCCAACTCCATCGGGTGGCTGTAGCGGATGTCGTTGATGTTGGCCGGCGGGCGACGGTTGTCGACATCCCAGTGCCAAAGGCGGCGTCGCCGGAGAGGTAGATATGGCTGCAGGCGATGCCGCCGATGGGTAGGCCGCTCCCCCGAGGGGTGGCGAGCACGGTCGTGGTGCCGCGTTCGCGTAGGGAGACGATCAACTCGGGTTCGAAGTTCTTGTCGGCGGGGACCACGGTGAGGTCGCGGGGGTTCACGCCGGCCGCCTCGGCGGCGCGGGCGAGCCGGCCGAAGGGCGGCGTGGCCGCGGCGGCGCCAAGTCCCGCGGAGGCGAGGAAGCCGCGGCGGCCGAAGGAGCTGGGGGCGAGGCCGGGTACGCGCGCGGTCATCAGGAGATCCTGAACGTCGAGGGGCACGGCACTGACGTCTCAAACGGGGATGGGGTCATGGCATCGACGGGATCAGCGGCTTCGGTGTCGAGCGCGTCAGCAGTCGGCGGGCTGTCTCCAGCCCCCATGCGTCGAGGGAGTTCACGCGGTCGCTGAGCACGCGCACGCCGGAGTACGCCTCGATGTGGCGGGCCCATTTCGCACGCCGCTCGACCTCGGGTCGGAGGATGACGCAGTCCGGGTCGTTGTGCCAGAACCGGCCGTGCATGAATGCCCGTCCGCGCCCGCCGAGCACGGCTCCGGCCTGCGAGGGCTGGCTGATGTCGCCGTCCTCGGGGGCGTAGGTGGGGGCGATGTCGCAGCTGATGCGCATGCCCTCGAAAAGTCCGACCGAGGGCAGCAGCGGGGCGCCGCAGCCGAGCAGGGTGGCGTCTTCGCCGACCGCGTCGCGGATCAGGTCGACGCCCATTGCGTACGCCTCGAGGGCGGTGACGTCCTCGTGGCGGCGGCCCACCCGGGCGCCGGCGAAGAGGAAGTCCAGTTTGAAGTAGTCGAAGCCGTGTCCCCGCCACGTCTGGAACACCTCGCGGAGATAGGCCGCCGCGCCGGGGTGGGTGACGTCGAGCGCGTACAGGTCCTGTTCCCAGATGTGGCCGGTCCACAGCGGCTCGGAGCCGTCCTCGGTGCGCACCAGCCAGTCGGGGTGATCGCGGTAGACATCGGAGCGGGCGCCGACGAACATCGGGGCGATCCACACGCCTGCCCGCCGGTCGGAAGCGTGAATCCGGTCGACGAGGCCGCCGAGTGAGCTGAAGCGGTCGGAGAGTTGAAGCCAGTCGCCGATCTCCTTCTGGAAGGCGTCGTCCACGGCGATCATGTCGATGGGCAGCTCGTGCGCGTCAATGGCGTCGATGTTTTCGTACATGTCGCGCTCGGTGAGCTTGGTGAAGTACTGGTACCAGGGACACCAGCCGGTCGGGTAGCTCTCCGCGACTCGCACGCCCAGCGCGGCTGCGTATCGGTCGGCCCAGCGGGCGAGCGCGGACTCCAGGCCGCCGGGCCCGTCGTCCTGGGTGTGCTCGACCACACCGTCGGCCGTCACCCGGACACCGCGGCCCTCCGCCACGGCCCGGATGGACGGGCATTCGACGCGGGCGTCGGGGGCGGCGAAGAGATGGATCGGGCCGCCGTCGCCGGGGTCGACGGCGAGCAGGCCTTCGCCCTGGAATCCGGTGGGCGGGGCCGGGGTGTCGGCGCGGAACGTCGACATCTCGTACACCCGCAGCGAGGGCCTCGGGGAGGTGGCTGTCGCCGCGTAGACGGTACTGGGGCCGAACGACGACCAGCCGTTCTCGAAGACCCGCGCGCGGGCGGGATCACACTCCACGAAGGCGACGGGGGCGAAGGTCATGGGGGCTCCTCATAGCTCGGTCGAGGGCGAGGGGACACTTCGGGTTCCGGGAAGTGCCCCCTCGCCGGCAGGGGGTCAGGCGCAGTGGAACTTCGCGTTCGCCCAGTCGCCGTGGTCGTTTCCGTTGCCGTCGCCGCCGTCGAGGGTGTGCAGCTCGACGGCCTTGGCGCCGGTGAGGTCGACGTCGATCGTCCGGGGCGCCGAGGCGGGGCGGAACACCTCGCTGGTGAAGACGGACTTGCCGTCCGCCATCACCTCGAACGCCACCGAGCCGCGCGAGAGCTGCGCCCGGTCCAGGCCGATGATCGCCGTCAGCTTGGTGCACTTGCCGCCGAGGTCGTAGCCGATGACCGCCGCAGAGCCGTCGAACGGGGCGGCGCCCAGGCCCTTGTCGTACACCGTGTCGGTACTGCCGAGGGTCAGGGCGTTGCCGTCTCCCGCGAGGTTCTCGCCGAGGGCGTGATCGCGTTCGACAGGGCCCCAGCCATTGGTCATCTTCGTCCAGGCCATGTCGCTGGCGTAGGTGTCCGCAGTGGGGGCGCCGGTGACCAGCTGCTTGGTGGTGAGGGCGAAGAAGTGCAGCGCCGGGTCGTTCGGCAGGGTCACCGACTCGACCGTCTTGTCCTCGTCGAGCGGGACGGTGTTGTAGAAGACCCGGTAGTGCCCGCTCGGGTCGGTCGGTCCTGAGGGGGTGTTGCTGCCAAGGCTGTCGGCAACGATCTGGCCGCCGTATCGGCCGGCCTTGTCGCCGTGCCAGCTGGGCAGCCCGAGCTCGGCGTTGCTGGAGGTGCCGTCGGTGTAGGAGACGGTCACGTTGTCGGTGCGGTCCAAGGCGGAGGCGGCGCCGAGGACGGCGAGTCTGCCGCTGCCCGTGAGGGCAATGTTCTGGCCCTGTGCAGCCACGTTGTCCGGCTTGCCCGGGGCCACGTCGGGCCAGGTGAAGGTGGTGCCGTCATGCCGCACCGGCTGGCCGGGATGCAGGTCGGCGGCGGCCAGCGCGGACGCGGAGAAGCTGTTGCCGTCCGAGTCGAAGGCACCGTGCTTGGCGGTGGCCTCGTCGGTGATCGCGACGTTGTTGTAGGCGTCGGGCAGCGAGTCGTAGCCGATGTGCATCTCGGCCGCGGCTCTGGTGCCGGTGTGGCGGCCGTTCCAGGTGTATGCGGCGTGGACGGCCAGGACGTTGCCGGTTGACGCGGTGTCCTTGGGCACCGTCACGTCGTAGTGGACGGTGGCAGCGGCGCCCGGTGCCACGGACTTGAGGTCCGCCGGATCGGTGGCCTTGGCACTCCAGCCATCGGGGGCGTTCACAGTGAGCGCCGCGTCGCTGATCGGCGCACCAGTGGTGTTGGTGAACTTCACCGCGACAGAAGACGTGGCGTCCTTGGGGATCCGGGTGGGGCTCACGTCGAGCGTCGCCACCTGCTTGCCGAGTTCGGCGGCCGGGGCTGGGCCCAGATCGTCGACGACCAGGTTGTCGAGCGTCGCCGCGCCCAGCCCGTCGGAGGTCTGCGTCAGGGCCAGGTACGTGCTGTCGTCACCGGACACGAACGTCTCATCAATCGAGGCGTGCGGGGCTGAGGGCTGCGGCGGCAGGCTGTCCGTCCAGCCGTCAGGCTTGGTGCCGTCGGCCGGGGCGGAGCCCAGACCGCGGTCGGTGGTCTGCGCCAGCGGGGTGGCAAGGACCGGCTTGGACTGGCCGTCGGCCTTAACCTCGAAGCGGTACAGGCCGCTGGTGTCGTTCTGGTAGTCCAGTCGAACCCGGTAGGCGTGACCGGACTTGAACGCGATGCTGCCGGGCCAGGTGCGGAACTGCAGGCCCTCGCCGTTGACGGTGGTCTCCAGCGAGTGCCTCCCGCTGATGGTGTCGCGGGTGTAGCCCTCGTGCCGGGTCGAGATGATCTCGCTGGGCTCGGAGAACTTGCCGATGAGGAAGGGGCCGAAGCTGCCGCCGGAGGGGTGCTCGAAGTCCTCGGTGTAGTAGTGGCCGTCGGCGTTGTGCGTAGCGTCGTCGTTCAGCTGCACGCGAGCGTCGGTGAACTCCACGGTGTCGGCGTCCGAAGACGCGGCGCCGGCCAGCGCCAGGACCGCCGAGTGCTCGCCCTTGGGGACCTTGAACAGCACGCTGAGCTGCTGGAAGCGCTGTCCGGCCAGGCGGTTGTCGGCGTCGTTCATCTCCGGGGTCGGCGCGTCGATCGACGTGGTGGCGGACTTTGTTCCGGCGCGGACGGAGATCGTCGCCTTGCGGTCGCCGGTCACTTTGACGTACGCGGATGCCTTGTAGGTGTGGCCGGGCTCCAGGCCGTGCAACTCCTGGGTGACCTGGCCGTCCTTGACCCCGGAGATCCGGAGGTTCTGCAGCCCGTTGGAGTCGGTGACGACATTGATGCCGGACACGTCACCGGAGTTGGATTCGCGGTGCCACTTGGTGAAGCCGCCGGTGTAGAACTGCCCGTCGGCTGCGATGGTGCCGTGGCCGAAGCCGACCGTCTTGGCGGTGTCCTTGGGCGTGGGCGGCACTCCGGTGTTGCTGCCGTCAGCCTGGGAGCCGGACTCGACCGGCACGTCGACGTCGCCGTTCGGGTACACGACGTACGGGGCGTCGGCGGCGAGATCCAGGGTGACCTTGTGGTCGGTCACCGGCAGGACGCCGGCCTTCTCCTTGCCCTGGTCGGTCAGCCTGTAGAGGGTGACGTCGTGGACGCCGTTCCACGCCTTGGGCAGCGTCCAGGTGCGCTTGGCGCCGTCGTCGCTCCAGGCGTAAATCTTCTGTTGGCCCTTGGCGGACCAGGGCAGGAAGAGGTCCTTGCCGTCGCGTACGAGCCGGTCGTCGCGGTAGATGCGCGGCGTGCCGTCTTCAAGGGTCGCCTTCACTCCGTCGGTGAAGTCGATGCGGTTGTCGCTCCAGTGTGTGATCTCGAAGTTCTGCAGGTACTTCGCGGGGAGGTTGTTGGTGAAGACCTCCGCGATCTCTTTGTCGAGGGAGTGGTCGGAGTGCCAACCCAGAAAGCCCGCCTTGTTCTGCACCCCGCCCAGCATCTTGTTGCTGCCGTGGATCCAGGCGTCGGTCTGGTCGTTGTAGACGAACCGCAGGATGTCGGAGTTGACGCCGATGTCGTCGTACTCGGCCGACTGGTGATACCAGGTGACGTACGGCCACATGTATGTCGGGAATTCGGTGTAGATCGGCATCTTGAGCCGCTTGACGACCTCGGCCTGCTTCCAGGCGCTCCAGTCGGTGTTGAAGAAGGCGTCGGAGTAGATGAAGCCGAGGTTCGGGACCTCGTTCTTCAGGTCTGTCATCCGCTTCTCGTAGTCGCCGCTCGCCAGGTCCTTGTCCTGGTTCATCTCGTAGTTGGTGTCGCCGTAGACGTAATTCGGCTTCGGTTCGGTCGGGTTGGTGGTCTTGTCCCAGCGGAAGGCCTTGGCCCGCGGCGCCTCGATGCCGTTCTGGATGTGGACGCCCACGACAGTGTTGAACTTGCGTGCCTCGTCGACGACGGTCTTGATGTCGGCGAGCCCGCCCGCGGCCTCGTTGTAGTTGCCGGCGAAGTCGGGGTGTGCGGAGTCGTGGCCCTGGTCCTGGTGGCCCTTGAGCTGGATCTGCTGGCCGAGGCCGTCGGTGTAGAGGGAGACCTTCTTGATGGCGTCGAGGGTCTTGATGAACGGGTTCTGCGCCTGGCTGGCGAAGTTCAGCGAGATCTGCGAGACCACGTTGTTCTTGGTCTGCCCGCTGCCGTACGGGCGCGGCATGATCTTCCTGTAGGCGATGGCGCCGTCCTGCCAGTCGACTTTTCCGTCGCCGTTGCGCTCCGGGGTCAGGACGACCTGGCTCTCGGGGGTGGCGACGACTTTGCCATCAGGGCCGCGGTAGGTCCAGGTGTTGGACCACACGCCGGTCCGCTTGGCGTCGCCGGAGCCGGTGGTCTGCAGCTGCAGGTTGCCATAGCTCTGCACGGCGTTGGTCTGGATCGCGCCCGCGAGCTTGTCGGTGCTGAGGATGGCGATGGTCGCCTCGCGGGCCTGGCTGTCGACGGGCAGGTCCGCCACGGACTTGATTTCGTCGAGCTGCGGGCCGGGCGCGTAGTACGTGCGGGCCACCGTGGCGTCGGCGACAGCGGCGCCGGCCTGGTCGGCGCGTACCGAAAGCAGGCTGCGGCCGGGCAGGCCGATGGTGGAGACCTTGGTGTCGCCGTTCTCCTCGATACGGGGGATCGTGAGCTTCAGCCGATCGCCGTCCACCGCGATCCGGGCAGTGGCCACGACGCCGATCTCATCGACGGCGAGCCGATAGTCGACGTGGCCGTCCTCTACGGTGGACTTTACGGAGGGGGTGTACGTCTTTCCGTTGACGGTGAGCGCGGGGTCCGAGCCCGCCGAGCCGTACAGGACGTCCTTCGTGTCGGCCCAGGTATAGCTCAACACCTCCGGGAAGGCGGTGGACACGTCGACGGCGAGGTTGCCCGATCGCAGCGTGGCCGTCCCTTCGGACGCGAAGGCCGGTGGTGCGGTCAGGCAGGCTCCGCCGACAGCGGCTATCGCCGCCGCGGCCACGAGTCTGGATACGCGCACGGATGGCATGGCATGCCTCAGCAATCTGTGGTTGCGGTGCGGTACGTGAGGTGCAGGGCGCCAAACGCGCAGGCGCTGTGGTCCTGCGCTACTTGAGGCCCCCGGCGGCCAGGCCCGAACGCCAGAACCGCTGGAGACTCAGGAAGGCAACCACCAGGGGCAGTACGGACAGGAAGGCGCCCGTGATGGTGACGTTGTAGGGAGTGCCGTTGTTGAACTGCTCGCGCCAGGTGGCAAGACCGACGGTGACCGGTTGCAGCCGGTCGTCGGCGAGCATCAGTACGGGCAGCAGGTAGTTGTTCCAGATGCCGACGAACTGGAAGAGATAGACGGTCACCAGCGCCGGCGACATCATGCGCAGCACGATGGTGAAGAAGATCCGCGCCTCGCTCGCACCGTCGACCCGGCCCGCCTCAAGCAGTTCGTCGGGTACGGATGCGGTCGCGTACACCCGCGTCAGATACACGCCGAACGGGCTGACGACGCTCGGGATCAGGACCGCCCAGTAGGTGTTGACGAGGTGGATTTTCGAGAACATCAGGTAGAGCGGCAGCGCGAACAGCGCGCCGGGCACGAGGACGGCCGCGAGCACCGTGTTGAACACGGCCTCCCGTCCCCTGAACTGATACTTCGCCAGCGCGAAGCCGGCCGCCGCGCACACCAAGGTGCTGATCGCCGCTCCCACCGCGCTGTAGACGACGCTGTTGAGCATCCAGCGGGCGAAGATGCCGTCGTCCATCGCGAAGACGTCGCGGATGTTGGACCACAGGTCGAAGTGCGAGAACCAGAAGCCGTTGGTGGTGAAGAGGTAGCCCTTGTTCTTGGTCGCGGTGACCACGAGCCACCATACGGGCAGCACGGAGTAGGCGGCGAAAAGCACCATGACGGCCATCACTGCGGCGCGGGAGACGGCCACCCCGCTCGGGCGGACTGTGGTCTGCGGCGTGCTCATTCCCCGGCCCCCTTGCGCTGGGTGAACTTCAGGAACGTGAAGGACAGGACCAGCGTCAGCAGCGCCAGAACCACGGACTGAGCCGCCGCGTACTGGTAGTTGCCGGCGTCGGAGGCCTTCTGGGCGGCGAGAATCGGCGTGTAGTCGGAGGTGATGGTGTTGGTGATCCCGCGCAGGATGTCCGGTTCGGCGTACAGCTGCACCATGCCGATGATGGAGAACACGGTGGTCAGGATCAGCGCCCCGCGCACGTTCGGGATCTTGATGTGCCAGGCGATCCGCCAGCCGGAACAGCCGTCGAGCGCCGCGGCCTCGAACAGCTCGGCGGGGACGGCCTTCAGCGCGGCGAAGATGATCAGCATGTTGTAGCCGGTCCAGCCCCAGGTGACCATGTTGCCGATGTCGGGCAGTGTCATCGCGGGCGCGGTGAAGTCGACGTCGTGCCCGAGCTGCCCTGCCGCCTTCGCGAGCGGGCTGATGCCCGGCTGGTAGAGGTACGACCACATGATCGCGGCGATCACCCCCGGCAGCGCGTACGGCAGGAAGAACAGCGTTCGGAACACTCCCGGCCAGCGCACCGATGCGGAGTCCAGGAGCAGTGCGAGCAGGAGCGACAGCCCCAGCATCAGCGGCACCTGCACCACGCCGAGGCCGACGACCCGCACCAGAGAACTGAGGAACTCGCTGTCCTGCACTGCTCGTACGTAGTTGTCGAGCGCGACGAAACGCGTGGTAGGCGCCGTCAGCCCGAGCCCGTCACGGTGCAGGGCGAACAGGCTCTGCTCGACGGCATAGCAGATGGGCGCGATGAACGTAGCCAGAAACAGCACCCAGAACGGTGCCAGAAACAGCCAGGCGCTGCGGGTGCGGCCCCGTGAGAGGCGACGGCGGCGGGCCGCGGGCCTCTCGCCCCGGGCCACGACGGTGCCCGAGCGCACGGTGGTGATGGTCACGATGTCTTCCCGTCGTACGGGCCTCGGCCGCCGCCGCAGGGAGTCCGGCGGCGGCCCCGGCTATCAGCCTGCGGTCAGCCCTTCGAGACGTTCAGGCCCTGGGCCTTCATCGCCTCGATGGTCTTGTCCTGGGTGGTGGTCAGCGCGTCGGTCACGGACGCGTCGCCGGCGATGGCCTTCTTCATCCCGTCGGTGAAGTCCGCCTCCACCTGCGCCATGGTCGGGCCCCACTGCCAGGTGTTGTCGGTGTCGGCGGCGGCCTCCTTGAACACGTCGAAGATCTTCTGGCCGCCGTAGAACTTGGAGGGCGCGTTCACGGCCGGAAGCGCCAGGCCGTCCTTGGAGGCCGGGTAGATGCCGGTGTTCTTGATGAGGTTCTCAACGCTGCCCTTGCTCCGGCTGAACCAGTCTGCGAACTCGACGGCCTCCTTCTGGTCCTTGCAGCCCTTCAGCACGGCCGTCGACGAACCGCCGTTGTTGGCACCGGCCTTGTCGCCCTTCGCCCACTGCGGCAGCGGCGCCACGGCCCACTTCCCGGCGGAACCCTTGAGATTCTGGGAGAGGAAGGTGTTGACCCACACGGCGCCGATGTGGGCAACGACCTTGTCCTTGTCGGCGTCGGCCATCCACTTCGCGTCGAGCGCCGGGGTGGTCTTCAGCACCTTGGCGTCGAGCAGGTCCTGCCAGTAGGCGGCGACCTTGCGGGACTCGGGGCTGTCGATGTTCACCTGCCACTTGCTGCCCTCGGTGCCGAACCACTTGCCGCCGGCCTGCCAGGTCAGGCCGGCCACGTCGTAGCCGTCACCGGGCGGGGTGGCCATCTCCACGCTCGGATCGGCCTTGTGGATGGCCTTGGCGACCTTGGCGAACTCCTCCCACGTGGTGGGCACCGGCTGCTTGAACTTCTTCAGCAGGTCGGCGCGGTAGAACATCGCCTCCGGGCCGGTGTCCAGCGGAATGCCGTACACCTGGTCCGCCACGCTGACAGACTTCCAGGTCCAGTCGACGTATTGGTCCTTGCTCTTGTTCGCGTACTGGCCCACGTCCTGCAGCGCGCCCGCGGCCGCGAAGCTCGGCAGGGTCTCGTAGCCGACCTGCGCCAGACACGGGGCGTTGCCCGCCTTCACGGCGTTCAGCATCTTGCTGTAGCCGCCCGCCGAGCCACCCGCGGTCTTCTGGAACGTGACGTGGATGTCCGGGTGGGAGGCGTTGAACATCGCCACCGACTTGTCGTAGCCAGGAGCCCAGCCCCAGAACGTCAGGTTCACCCTGCCGGCGGGCTTGTGCGAGGTGTCCTTCGACCCGGAGTCGGCCCCGCAGGCGCTGGTGGTGAACAGCGCGCCGACAGCCAGCAGAGCTCCGGCTCCGCGCACCCAAGAACTTCTCACTGTGTTTCCTTCCCGCCGCCGCGAGGCAACGGCTGAGGTGTCGTTCATCTGGATCGTTCTTCGCAGTCGGCAGCCAGCACCACGAACTCCCACTGGCCCATGGGCCGGGTGAGCTCGACGGTGCCGTCTGTGTACGAGGCCGGAAGTCGCTCACCGCGTGCGGTGATCTGCACGGCATCGGTGGGAGCGGGCATTGCGTTCGGGAGCCGGACGGTCAGGCGGGCCACCTCGTCCGGACCCGCGTTCCATACGACGAGCCGCCAGCGACGGCCGTCGGTGAGCGCCTGCGGCACCAGCCACGGCTGCCCTGACACCCGGGCATGGCGGCCGTCGCCGAGCCAGTCGGCCACGGCGCTGAGCTGGGCCGCGCGCTGCGGGGTCATCCGCACCCGCGCGGTGGCCGGCCAGGGGCAGACGGCGGTGCGGCCGCCGAGCGCGTTGCTGTACAGCACGAGCCCGGCACCGACGTCCGCGCCGCGCGGGTCGACCAGCCGGCTGGCGATCCGCGCGCCGGGCACAGGGTCGGCGACGGCGAGCGGCCGGTGACCGTTCACCTCGGCGTCAATGGAGACAGCGGCGCCCACACGCAGGGTGAACTCGGGGTCGGTGCAAATCTCCCGGGCCGGGATCGGGTCGTGGACGCCGGGGGTGCGCAGGCCGCGAACGCCGATCAGATCGCCGAAGCCGCGCCGGTGCAGAATCTCGGCAGCGGTGCCGTCGAGGATCAGGCCCCCGTGCAGCCAGTCGCGGAGCTGGTCGTCGGTGTAGGCCCAGACGGAGCGACCGGCGAGCGAGCGCACCGTGGTCTCGCCGCCAGGAAGCGCGGTCTGTGCAGCACGGAGGTCCATGCTCTCAGGGCGGACGGTCACCGCGTGCCCGATGGCCCCCAGCCACCCCGCCCACTCCCGGTGGTCGGCCTGAAGCGCCTGCCACCGCCCGGAGTTGCCGTCGTCGTCGACGCGAAGCTCACGTGCCGTCTCCGGTGACCAGGGAACGCCTATGCCGACCGTGCGCAGCGAGGTGGGGAAGGTGTCCGCGAGCCAGTCCAAGGTGGGCCGCCAGTCGGCCAGGAAGCGTGCGCGCTCGGGTTCGTCGTCGGGGTGGTTGCCCAGGAAGTCGTAGAGGCTGACGGCAAGTCCGTGGCAGCCGAGGATGTGAGCGAGAGCCATCTGGGCGCCGGTCTGCCGGAACGACTTGTTCCACTGCCCGTACGGCCAGCACTCGATCTCCGGGTAGCTCACCAGGCTGGACGGCTGCAGTCCGCGCTGGGCGTCCAACAGGGCTGCCGACAAGGGGAGTTCGGGTCCTGCGGTGTCGGAGTACGGCCAGAAGTGCGGACGGTGGATGCCCACCTTGTCGAGCCATCGCGACCAGTCCCGCCCCTCAGGGGCGTGCGACTCGGGGCGGCTGGACATCAGGCCGAGCTCCACCCCGTGCGCGTCCGCAATCGCGCGCCACTCGCTCAGCAGGCCGGCCGTGGTGTCGTCGAGCAGGTCCAGCCACTGCCGGCGCCAGGGGTGTGCCTCACCGGGCGCGGTGCAGGCGGCCACGAGCTCCGCGCGAGTGGGTGCCTCACCGGTGCGGGAGGCGAACTCGGCCAGGTGCAGGGGGCAGAAGCAGCCGCCCCAGTCGAGCGGGGCGTGGTTGTGCAGGCGGATGTCGTCCTCGATCCACACGGCGCAGACGTCTTCGGCCGCGTACTGGTGCAGGCACTCGGCGAAGTACGCCTGCCAGGCGGTATCGAGCGGGCAGACGGTGATTTCGGCTTCCGTGCCGTTCTGATCGACCATTGGCTGCCAGGATTCGCGACGCTTGCGGCCCCAGTCGCCGTGGCTGAGCGTGTGCCCGGGGTTGAGGCTGACACCGACTCCCGCGGAACGCAGGGCTGTACGCCAGGGGCGCGTGCGGTCGAGCCATGCTGCGACCTCTGCCACCGGCTCGTGCCCGTCGTTGAACTCCATGCCGAAGAAGAAGACACAGATCTCGTCGGCGCGACTGTCCTTCACCAGGCGCAGCAGTCGCTCTTCGACGTCCGCCACGTCGTCGGCGGGGTCCGCCTGAAGTCGCAACACGTATCGGGTCGACACGAGAATTCCCACCTCTTACCTGCTGGTCCGGGTGCCGTGCGAGCAAGGTGATCTGCCCTCGGCAGGACAGATCCTTCAACTTATCTGCTAAGCGGTCAAGTGCTTGGAGCGGAAAATCACCACCCTCCTCCGTCGTCGGCAGAACGTCTGATATGCGACCAAAAGGAGCGTCGTGGTTCGTACGGTCGCTGCAACGCGCAGCAGGAGACGGAAGGGAGTCCGCCTGGAGGCCAGGCTCGCGGGCCGGGGGCGACATCGCATGCACGCACCGATCGGGGCGATTACCCCACTGATGCCGGATCGGTTCGCCGATCCCTCGAGTGCGGCCTCGGTGACGAAACCCTTCTTCACGCAGTTCGGGCTGAGCTCGCCGATCGGACAGCCCCGACTGACGCGCATCCCTGCGGGAAGCCGGCCACCGCTTGGGCATCTCCGCCGTTTCAGCCGATGGCGTCAACTGCCGTCGGCGCCGGGCGCAGTGGTGGGGTGCTCACCGCGGACGCAGGTCCCGGTCCGGATGGAGGCATCCACAATCGCACCCCGGCCAGGGGCTGGGCCTCGCAGTGACGGCCACAGGGACGGGGACGGGGAGTGCGCAGGGCCAGCAGTAACTCCGGGGCCGGTCTACGAGTTACGGCACGCTTCCAGGTCTTCGCCGGTCGCGTCGAGGTGCGCCTCCATCGCCGCGACCGCGTCCTCGGGTGCGCCCGCCGCAATGGCATCCAGGATCCGACGGTGCGCGGCGATCGTCGCCTGCTGACTGTCACCCCTGTGCGACCTGGCCTCGAAGCTTGCCAACCGGTGCTCGGTCAGGACGTCCGTGAGCGACTCCAGGACCAGCTCCAGGATCCCGTTGCCCGCCATCCGCGCGATCTCCTGGTGGAAGGCGACGTCGAGAGCGACAAAACGCTCTCGGTCGTCGGTGGCCGCGGCCATCTCCTCGAGCAGAGGCGAGGCGGCCTCCGGAGAGGCCTCACCGGCGCGCACCCTTTCTGCGGCACGAGAGGCCATCGCACCCTCGATCGCGCCACGCGCATCCAGTACGTCGGCGAACCGCAGCGAGTCCTGGCGCAGCCGGAACCGCAGGATCTGCCCGAACACCCGCGCTGAGGGAACGTTCACCCGTGCCGGCCTGCCCTGGCTGGACACGAGGATCTCCCTCGCCGCCAGCGCCCGGATCGCCTCCCGGACCGCGAGTCGATTGACCCCGAACCGCGCGGCGAGCTCTCCCTCAGGAGGCATCTCGTCGCCGGGCTTGAGCCCGCTCTCCTGGATCAGCGTGGTGATCTCGCTCGCGACCTGGTCGAACAACGTGGTGCGCCGCACTGCCACGTAGGAACTCCTTCAAGAAGGCTGCTAGGCGCCTAAGCGTACTGCCGGGGGGTGCCTGTTGAGTCGGCACGGAGCGCGGTGCCGGTGTTGCCACTGGTCCGTTTCTCCGTGCCGCTCGCCGAACCCGGCGTACCCGTCTCCGAGTACCGGGCTCTCCACGGACTCTGTCGTTCAGGCGTGGTTGAGACGTGTCCAGGGGTTGGGGATCGTGTTGCCTCGGTAGCGGTAGCGGGTGACCGCCACCGCCTGGAGGTCGAACAGTTCGGTCCCGTCTGCCGAGAGCTTGTGCCACCGGCCGGTGTGGTCGATGAAGCGTCGGCGGGCGTCCTTCCACTTCCAGCGGTGCAGTGCCATCCACCAACTGATCACCCGGTGCCATGTGAAGCTGGCCAGGGAGCTCAGGGTGGCTTTGCAGACCGCGTGCTTGAAGTAGTTGGCCCAGCCGCGCATGATCTGGTTGAGCCTGATCAGCACGTCCCTGGGGTTCTGCTGCGACGTTCTGTTCGTCAGGGCACGGATCTTGTCCTTCAGCTGCCGGATGGGCCGGTCAGCGATGAAGGTGTAGACGTGCCACTTGTCCGTTCCTCGCTTGCGGCGCCACTGGATGCGGAACCCCAAGAAGTCGAACCCCTCCGACATGTGCACCACCTGCGTCTTTGCCTCCGAGAGACGAAGACCGAGTGGTTGCAGCACGTCGGCAATGTCCTCGCGCAGCGCCTCGGCGTCGGCGCGTCCACCGTCGACCAGAACCACGAGATCGTCCGCGTAGCGGACGATCTTCCAGTTCGGACGTCCGGCGGCGCGGCGTCGCCTGCGCAGGTGGCTGGTGGCCATCTCCTCGCCCGGTTCCCAGGGCTGGGTCAGGTGCTCGTCGAGCGCCGACAGGGCAATGTTCGCCAGGAGCGGGGAGAGGATGCCGCCCTGCGGGGTGCCGGTGAGCGTGTCCTCGCGGTTGTTGTCCTCGGTGAGGACGCCGGCCTTGAGGAACGCCTTGACCAGCCGCAGCACGCGCTTGTCCTTGACCCGCTCGCGCACCCGGTCCATCAGGGCCGTGTGGTCGATTGAGTCGAAGCACGCCTCGATATCCGCGTCCAGGACCCAGCGGTAGCCGTGGGTGCCGTAGAAGTGGATCTCGGCGATCGCGTCGTGCGCCCGCCGCAGGGGCCGGAAGCCGTAGGAGACCGGCTTGAAGTCGGCCTCGAAAATCGGCTCCAGCACCAGCTTGAGGGCTGCCTGGACCACGCGGTCGGCGATGGTCGGAATGCCTAGACTTCTGACCTTGCCCGAACCGCCCGGCTTGGGGATCTTGCGCTCGCGCACCGGCAGCGGGTGGAACTCACCCGATTTAAGTACGTGGCGAAGATCCTCCAGGAACCCGCCGCGCTGCTCAGTACCAGCGCAGGTACGAACCGCTCCGGCTCCATCGGCGGGCGCCGCCACGCACAGCGGGCGAGATCCGCCCATCGATCCCCGGCGCATATACGCAACTCACCTGATTCTTCGTCGAATTCAAGATCGTGGCCTCGAGCGGCTCCTGGGGGAAGCGGGTGCCTGTGTCACAGGCCGGCGGCGGTCTTGAACGCCGTCATGCGTGCTTTGCCTTCTGCTGTTCGGCCCTGGCCTCTCAGAGCGCGCAACGGGGCTTTGGCCAGATCGTTGATGGGCCTGACGGCAGTACCCAGAGCCGCCGCGTTCGTGGGGATGGCGGTATGGAGGGCTGGGGCCAGCTGCTCAGCGCAGGTGTCTGGGACGGTTTCCGGGGCCGTTTCGATCAGTACGCCGACGAGGCTGATGAGGTGGCTCAGCGTGCTCTGGTCGGTCTCGGTCTGTCGGAGCAGGACGTCCCACAGGGCGGTCTAGGCGGGCTCCCGGCAGTCGAGGCCAACGGCAAGGACGCGCGGCCGTGCTCCGGCGCGGCCTTCCAGCCGTACACCGGCCACCTGCGCGGCGTGCAGTACGACACGCTCTGCCGACGCCGCACGCGGGCCGACGACTACCTGTGCCGATTGTGCAAAGCGAGCCAAGCGTCGGTGTGGGATCACTGCCACGAACACGGCCGTGTCCGAGGACCGCTCTGCGGCAGCTGCAACACCCGTGAGGGCAAGGCCACTCCGTACGACTTCCTCCAGCTCGAAGGCGGCACGGCCAGGGCATTCTCATCAATGCACCGGGGAAACCGCCCCGCTGCGCGCGGAAGCAGCCCAGAACACCCGGCCGCTCCGCGCATAGAACAGCAAGGAGCCCCGTGCCCGACGAACTCACCAGCGCCGCCGCACCAGTCATCCGGCTACGACCGGACTTCCGCCCTACGGCATTCCTCTCCCGAACCGGCAAGTCCCTGCTCATCGCGGGGGACTGCGAGGACGGACCAGCCGTCGCGAAATTGCTGACCACCCCGGAGCCACTGTGGGCCGAGAAGTTCAGCACGGAGATCGACGCCTACCGGACCTTCGCCGCGACACCCCCGCCAGTGCCAGTTCCCGCCCTGATCGCCGCCGACAACCGGCACCACGTGCTGGTCGTTGAACACGTCCGCGGCAATTCTCCGGTCCCGGGCCGCGACCGGTTCCCACCACAAGCGCTGGACCCCGCACACGTCACCGCCATGCTGACGGCCATGACCAACCTCGGTCGATGGAGTCCCCCCGCAGGGGTGTTCACACGCACCCTCGACTACCTCGCACGTCTGGACCGAGACCAACACCAAGGCCTGACCACCCCGCAGGAACACCAGGCCCTGACCGACCTGTTCCACCAGGCCGGCACCGTCCTCGTACCAGGCCACGGAGACCCCCTGCCGACCAACTTCGTAGTCCGACCCGATGGACAGGTCACAGTGATCGACTGGGAGCACGCGGGACACTACCTCCCAGGACACGACCTGGCGGTTCTATGGATGGTCCTGGGCGCCACTCCGGAAGCCCGTCCACAGATCGAGGAACTGGTGGCCGACGGATCCCCGTCCGGCCGCGCCGCCTTCACCCTGAACCGGGCCATGCTGCTCGTACGAGAACTCCGCAACCACCGTGTGGTTCCCCCCTCCACATGGCGGGACGAACGGGTGGCGGCAATCGACCGTGACTGGCAGGGCGTACGCGAGCTGCTGCAGGCCGGGTAACACCGGACTGACCTCTCATCACCAACGGCCGGTGGACCGCATCACCGGCCCTTTCGCACGGCCGACCCGACAAGCCTGTACCCGCGGGAATATCGACCGGCAGCGCAGCGGTGGTGAGAGACCAGGCCGCCTTAACCTTGATCCACCGACGTGGTTTGGGGAGTGATCTTGTGACCGGTTGCGAGCCGGTTTCAGGTCGGCGGTTCGGCACGGGCAGGTTGTAGCCGCTGGTCTGCCCAGCTTTTCCACGGGTTCGGTTCCGATTGGGCCCTGGCGGCGGGCGGGTCGGGTAGGGGCTGTTCGTGTCAGCCGGGTGGGCCGTGGACGGTGTCGAAGAGGTGTGTCCAGGCGTGCTGCCAGGGCCAGTTGTGTGGCAGGTGCAGGGTGATGCGTCGTGCGGAGCGGGCGATCCGGGCCGGAACCTGGACCAGGTGGGTGCGGAGAGTGGCGGTGGTGGCTTTGGCGTGGAAGGCGGAGGTCAGGGAGCCGGTGGCCCGCAGCAGGTTGTAGGTCATCGCCCACAGGGTGAGCCAGGCCGCGTTGGCGTGGAAGTTCCCGGAGGGCAGGTGCGCCAGAGCTCCGGCTTTGCTGTCCGCGATGACATGCTCGACCACGGCGTGGTGGCGGTGTTCCCGCTCGGCCTGCAGCGTTGCGGCAGGCTGGTCGGTGAAGAGGGGGTGGTAGCGCCAGACGGGAAACAGCTCGCCCTGCTCACCCACAACGGCGGGTTTGGCCAGGTCACGGACCCGGCGCACGATCAGTCGGGCGGTGACCTGGTCACTCTTTTTGCGGCTCGCGAACGCGGTGTATTGGGGTATCTCGGCGACTTCGGCGTCCGAGATGAGCTCACCGGTGGCGGGGTCGGGCACCGCGGTCGGGTAACTGATGTGCTGCCAGGCATCGTTGGGGATGCCGAGGACGGCCCGCTTGATGGAGGGGTTCATCCCGGTGGTGATCGAAAAGTGGGCGCCGGCCCGGCGGCATGCGGCGATCACCCCGGCGTTGTAGAACTGTGAGTCGGCCCGCAGGATACGGGTCCCGGTGCAGCCGGCCTCGCGGGCGGTGGCCAGGGCCTCGCTCACGAATTTCGGGGCGCTCGGGAGTCTGCTGCCTTGCCGCGTCGCATCCGTACGCCGGCGATCACCGGCCTCGATTGTGGGGTGCAGACCGTGGCGAGTAGCGGGTGCAGGGTGCGGATGCCCTTGAACCGGCCGTACCCGGCGCCCTGTTTCGCCCGGCCGTAGACCCGCTTGTGGGTGGAGTCGACATCGATGAACGCCAGCTCGTCCGAGCCCGGCAGCAAGGGGGTGTGCGCGGCCAGTGCGGCCAGGAACCGGCGGTGGACAGCGTGGAGTTGAAGGGCATGACCGTGGGTGAACGCGCGGAGGAAGGTGCCCAGTGTGGACGGGGCACGGGCACCTGCGAACACGGCCGGCATCGCCCCGTGCCGCAGGACGTGAAGGTCGTCGATGGTGTCCGCACCCGCGGCCATGCCGCCCACAATGCTGGTGACCTTGGCGTCCGCCGCAGCCCCCGCCCCGTTCCTCGCGCCGGTCAGCTTCACCTTCTCGGCCACCAGCCGCGACAGCTCGCACCGCTCGGCCAGCCGCAGCACCGGCAGCAGCCCGGCATACGCGATCAGGTTCGGGTCATCGAACGCAGCGGAGACCGCTGCCGGAGTATGGGAAACTTGCATCTACGAGGTGCCTTGCTGATTGTGCGTGCTGGAAGCGTCAGAACTCCCATCATCGCAGGTCAGCAGGCACCTCTTCTTGATTGCTCATCCACAGCACGCGAGTCACTCGGTGGATCGAGGCTTAACCGCTCCCGTCCGCATCCCGAGCCCTTACGGGCACGAGCCCACTCCCCCGTGCAGTATTTTACCCCCGCGATGTCCGAAGTGCCGTGCAGGAGCAGCAGTCCCCGGGCCTTCTCGTCGCCCAGGGCGAGGGTCTGCAC
Organism: Streptomyces sp. NBC_01446; assembly: GCF_026340095.1. Lineage (GTDB taxonomy): Bacteria > Actinomycetota > Actinomycetes > Streptomycetales > Streptomycetaceae > Streptomyces > Streptomyces aureus. The sequence goes on from NZ_JAPEPO010000003.1 coordinate 263,323, forward strand.
GATCGACGCGCCGAGGGAGAAGCCCGCGTACACCAGGCCTCGCTCGGAGTAGGGCGCGGCGGCGAGCACGGCGCGCTTGAGGAGCTCGTCCTTGCCGATCTCCTCGTTGAAGGCCATTCCCTCCTCCACGGTGTCGAAGGTGCGGCCCTCGAAGACGTCGGGTGTTCACACCTCGTGCCCCGCGGCACGCAGCCGGTCCGCCGCGGCGCGCACCGCCGGCCGCAGCCCGTAGGTGGAGTGAAAGAGCATGACGTTCATGGGCTCCATGGCGCCAGCCTGGACCGACGACGCCGCGCGGGCCCGTCTACGGACGGCTTCCGGCTCCAGGTTTGGACCGCGGCGGGCCGGTTACGGTCGGGGGCATGGAGAACGTACTGCGCCCGGTGATCGTCGTCGGCGGCTCGGTCGTGCTCACGCTGCTCGTCGGGTGGGCCGTGGACCGGCTGCTGCGACGCGCGGACGGCCGGCACCACGAGACCCCGCTGTGGGGACTGCTCCGTCGCGGCCGTGTCCCCTTCCAACTCGTTCTGTGCACCGCCATGCTCAGAGGGTCCTTCGCGCAGGCCAAGCTGCTGGAGGAGCACTCCACCGGCATCGGCCGGATCCTGACGCTGACCCTCATCGGCTCCACGGCCTGGCTGGTGGTGCGCATCGCCGCCGCCGTCGTGGAGACCTCGTACACCCGCTACGCGACCGCGCACCGCGACCCCGCCCGGGTCCGCCGGGTCCGCACCCAGGTGTCGCTGATCCAGCGGGTGGTGTCCGCGATCGTCGGTGTGGTCGCGGTCGCCGCGATGCTGCTCACCTTCCCGGCGATGCGGGCGGCCGGCGCCTCGCTGCTCGCCTCGGCCGGCGTCCTCGGCATCGTCGCCGGTGTCGCCGCACAGTCCACGCTGTCGAACCTCTTCGCCGGGCTGCAGATCGCCTTCGGCGACATGGTGCGCCTGGGCGACACGGTCGTGGTGGACGGCGAGTCGGGCACCGTCGACGAGATCACCCTGACCTTTCTGACGGTACGGACCTGGGACGAGCGGCGGATCACGATGCCCGTCTCGTACTTCACCTCGAAGCCGTTCGAGAACTGGTCGCGTGGCAGCGCCCAGATGACCGGCATCGTCTTCTTCCACGTCGACCACTCGGCGCCGGTGGAGGCCATGCGCGAGAAGCTGCGCGACATCCTGCGCGAGTGCCCGGCCTGGGACGGACGCGACTACGGGCTCGCCGTCACCGACTCCACTCCCAACACCATGCAGGTGCGCGCCCTGGTCACGGCCAAGGACGCGGACGACATATGGACAGTGCGGGTCACGGTCCGTGAGCGGATGATGCGCTGGCTGACCAAGGACCACCCCTACGCGCTCCCCCGCGTCAACACGGCCGACGCGGCACCGCCTCCGGGCAGGACGCTGCGGGGCCCGCGCCGCTACCAGGACGGCGCCGCGACCCACTCCTTCGAGCCTCCACGCACAGGCACGGGCCGCGGCTAGCCCCATGCCGAGGCCGCCACTGCCCCGCCACATCGCCGACTGCACAGGCCGTACTTCGGGCCCGACAGGGGTAGAAGAAGGCGCAGGGTGGGCTCGGTCACTCCACAGGGGGCCCGGCTCGTCGCGCTGTCCGAGCGGGTTGGGGCAGCACCGTGTCGCGCTGTGAGCCGCTGGGCCACGCCGAGTCTGCTGCGTGAGGCGCCTGCGACGACGTCGACGCAGTGGCGTGTGCTGCTCGAGGCGGAAGCCACGGGTGCGTGGACAGCAGTCGGCGTTACGTGCGCAAAACGGTTCGGCCGCAGGGTGGGCGAGAGTCAGTCGATGATGTCGACGCCGAAGCCGCGTGCCAGGTCGGCCAGTTGGTGGTCGTATCCCTGGCCGATGGCGCGTACGCGCCATCCCGGGCCACGCCGGTAGACCTCGGCGAGCAGCAGCGTTCGTTCGGTGGTCGCGGCGTCCAGGGTGGCCTGGGCCAGTGCTTGCGCGTCGGTTGCCTGGGCGACGGTGATCTCGATTGCTCCGGCATCGGCGAACGTCGCGGCTTTGTCGATGGCAGCGGCGATGACGATTTTGCGGACGGCGTCGGAAAGGGTGGAAAGGTCCGCTGTGATGGCTTGTTCGCTGGGGCCGCCGGTGGTCAGGCGCACCGTCGCGTCGGGGCTTTCGGGCGCCCCGTAGAAGACGAAGTCCTCGTCGCACAGGACCTGTTCGTCCTCGTCGAGCAGGAAGGCGACCACGTCGATCTCGCAGTCGGCCTGATGGCCCCAGGAGGCAGTCACCGTCCACGTTCCGGCGTCGCCGTGTGCAGTTGGAAGGTCGAAAACGCCGCCGCGGGGAAGGACTGGGGCGCGGGCCGGGTCGGCTGTTCCCGCTTGTGCGGCGGTGCCCGATGGCGGCGTGAGCGTGGCGAGCCAGTCGCCATCGTGGACCGGCAGTCCGCGTGCCGTGATGTGGGGCATGCGGCGGTCCTCGGCTCCACCGGTCAGGAGGATCACATCGGTGACGCCGGCGGAGAGGTTGACGGCGGCGGCGCCGCCCTGCTCCGTGATGCGGGTGCGCAGCGCCGAGGCTTGGTCGTGGTGGCCGCCCAGCACCAGGACCCGGCGCCCGGACAACGGTTGGGCGGAGGCCGGGTGACCGGTGCGCCGCTGTGCGGGTAGGGACGGCTTCGATGGTGCCGGTTTGGTGTGTGCGGTTCCAGGCTGCACGCTGGTGAGCAGGCCGAGGAAGGCTCCTTCGGTGATCACGGGCACTCCTGCACCGCGTGCCGCACGGTACTTGGCGCTCTCACAGTCGCACTCGTTGGTGACCAGCACGCTGGTGTGCCGGCTGACCGAGCCCATCACGTTCAGTCCTGCCGCGACGGAGCGTGCGATGAGTTCTTCGCGTGCGGTGCGGGTGTCACCGGTGAAGGCGACCTTCATGCCCTGTACCAGTGGGGCGCCAGGAGCGAGCGGGCCGGGGTTGCGGTGCGCACAGGGGGTCTTGGGAACCCGGGGCGGATACCCCGATCCCTGTTTGGGCGGGCATGCCACCAGCGGCAGGGCAAGGCCCAACTCCCCCGCTGCGGACAAGGAACCGCGCAGGATGCCGGCGAGCACCCGGGCATCGTCCAGCGCGTCATGCGCCCGCTGCTGCGGCACGTTGTAGTGAGCGGCCAAAGAGGCCAGTTTCAGATCATCGGTGGGCGGCGCGACCCGTCGGTTCAGCGCGAGCGTGCACATCCGCTGCGAGACCGGCAGCCAGGAACGAGCCCGGGCGAACTCGTGGGCGAGGAACTCGTAGTCGAACTGGGCGTTGTGGGCCACCATCACGCGACCGGCCAACAGCGTCCCGATGTGCTCGGCGACCTCCTCGAACACCGGCGCGCCTCGCAGCCGCTGTGCCGTGAGGCCGTGGATGTGCACCGGCCCGGGATCACAGCCCGGGTCCAGGAGCGTGGAGAACTCCTGGACCAGGTCCCCCGACGGATCCAGTGTCAGCACCGCCACCGAGAGCACCCGGTGCTCGTACGGCCTCAGGCCCGATGTCTCCACGTCCACGACCGCCCACCCGGTCGCTTCGGACACGGCGTTGAACACATCATCGAAAACCGGCACCCCATTCATGCCGTCAGCATCCCGCGTCCCGTCTCACCGCTCAAATCCCCCTCACAGCCTCATCTGTCATGCCAGCCGGTGGCTCTCGCACCAGGGATCCCCACGCCCGGAGCGCAGAACACTCCACGCAACACGGCGGCCGCGCGGCGCGATCCGGGCTGAGCCCGAGGAGTGGATCGAGAGGACCTTCAACTGCCTTCACGTGGGGCACGTTTCCCCCGGTCCGGTTCAAGCGTTCACTGCAGGATCTGAGCGGTGTGGGCCGACGAAAGCCAGCTGGGGAACTCCTGCAGAAGCCGGTCGTAGAGGAGATCGTCGCCTACGGTGCGCGGATCGCGGCCGGCGTGGAAGTAGCCTGCGTTGTCGACGATGCGGTGTCGGGGTACGGCCAGCTCGTCGAGACGGCGAAGAAAAGCAAACTCGTTGTCATCGGGGTCGCCGAACCCGATGAACTGCCAGAACAGCGGCAGGCGGGCCGCTTTGCACAGGTACCGTTCGGCGGCGAACTTGCTGGTGGGCCCGCCATCGGTCTGGAAGATCACCAGGGCCGGGGCGTCACTGCCGGAAGCCAGGTAGTGGTCGATGACGTTGTCCATGGCCCAGTGGTAGTTCGTCCGGCCCATGTGACCGAGGTTCTCGTGCAGTTTGTTGATCCGGCCATGATGGCCTCCGAGTTTGAGGTCGGTGGATCCGAGGAGTTCGCCAACGGACCCTTGACCAGTGTGCCTCGGTGTAGCGGCCCGACAGCCTACAAGGGGTGGCCGTCGGCGGCGGCGGACGCTCACTTCTTCTTCCCTCTCAATCCGGCGCCCCCGGCGGCCGCTCACAGGAGCTGCCGCCGCCGGCCAGAGCGAGCGCCGCGGGCCGCCGGGTGGTCGGAATGGGAAAGGGTGTAGCGGCCTTCGGACATGAGGTGGAGGGGGGTGTTGGCGGCGGGACAACTTCTTCCAGGCTCCGGCCAGGACGTAGGCCTCCCAGCTGCATGCGTACCCGGGCGCTGGGTGAGTTGCCGGTGACGAGTTCGGCCAGGTGGCGGGCGGTGAGGTGAGTCTGCTCGAGCGGTTCCAGGCGTTGGACGGCGGAGCCGAGGTCGGTGGCGAGGGTGGTGAGAGCCTGGCTGCGGGTATGCGCGGCGCTGGCGGCGGCCGCCTCGGCGTGCTGGTCGTCCGCGGCCGCCCGTGCGGCCGTGGCTGTGTCGAGGTCGACGCAGGGCTGCACGGCGGCTTGCTGCAGTTCGGGATTGTCAAGGACTGCGGTGTGCGCGGCGCAGGCCTGGCGCCACCGGGTGATCTCTTCTTCGATGGCGCGCAGCTCTTCGTCTTTGAGTAGGGCCTGCTGGGCGAGTGCCAGGGTGTCGAAGCCCTGACTCTTGGCGGCGAGGGTGGCCCATCGCCCTGTGCGCCACGCACGACGAACCGCCAGGACCTATGCGTGCACTGAAAAAAGCCTGATCCGTGTGGGCTCACCCACGACAGAGCTCGCCCCTCTCTGTCAAAGTAGATCGCATGGTCGTGTCTTGGAGCGAACCGACAGCGCGTGGCGTCGAACGGCTCCACGGCGCCGGCCGCCCTGAGCGCAGGGCGGCCGCCGACAGGCGGCTCGCTGCCGGACGCCACTCGCCCGGCCGGCGGTGGACTTGATGGCCGCGCTCGAGGAGTCGGTGCGAGCCGCACGCGCGCACCAAGACGGCGACTGAGCGGCCGGCGGGACGGCTCGGCGGTACCGCCGGGGGTGGGTGCTGTGGTTCTTTGACCGGTGTCGTCGGCGGAAAAGGCGTTGTCGTTGAGCACAGACAGCAGTGACCGGCCGGGGGCTTCTCGCGCGCCCGGAGAGCCACGCAGGCCGGCCCTCGGCCGGTGGTCTGTGCTGGGAACTGCCGGAGCTACATCGGGTCGATATCCGGCTTGCCCGTACCGCCTGTGTGCTCGCTCTGCTCCTTGAGCTGGCGGGCCTTGTCCTTCAGCTGCTGACGCTCCTGCGGGTCAGTGGCGCGTTCCGCGGCCTGTTCCAGGTCCTGGATCCGGGCACGCATCTGCTGGGCACGGCCGGACTCGCCTGCAGCGCTCATGATCACTCCTTGGGTGACGGGGGAAGAGCGGGCCACATCAGCGAAACAGGCCCCGTCACCCTCTGCTTCTCGATCAATCACCCACTGTTATCTACGCAGTTGGGAACGCTCTCGCAGCTTGCGTGCCGCACCCTGCTCACGTTGCTCCCGCTCAGTGGCCCCGGTGTCCACGTCAGGAGTTGCGGGTGCCGCGCGCGTTACCACTCAGTGGGTGGGCGTGGTCGTCAAGGCTTCAGGACCACGGACGGCATGAGCGTGCTCGCCGCCTGAGGACGCCACGTCCCTGGGGCCACACGCCGAGCAGGATCAGGCCGTGGCTTGCCATCCGGGTTCCAGGCTGTCGAGGAGGGAGCGGAAGGCGCTGTCGGCCCGTCCCCAGTCGCCGTCCGCCAGAGGGGCGATCAGGAGGCCGAAGCAGGCGTCGGTCAGGAGAGTGGCCTGCGTCCGGGCCCGGGCCTGGGTCATGCCAAGGTCCCGGAAGACGGAGGTGAGCAGGTCCGTCCATCCGGTGACAAGGTCACGCATGACGGGCCCGTAGCGGTCCGGGTGCAGCACGCTGGCACTCATGATCTCGAGGTAGAGCGGGAGTGAGGCGCGTACGTCGGGGGCACTGAACTGTCGCCACACCTCCTCCATGAAGCGGCGCAGGCCCGACGGGTCCGTGGGCGAGCCGACGGCCTCCACCAGGTCGCGGCTGCGCAGCAGGGGCCGGCCCTCATAGACGGAAAGCGCCTCGGCGACCATCCGCTCCTTGGTGCCGAAGTAGTACAGGAGCATGCGGTCACTGGTCCCCAGGGCCCTGGCCAGGGGGCGCAGGGAGAGTTCCGTGAGCCCGTTGCGCATCACGTACTTACGGACCCGGTCGAGAAGGTCACGTCGCTTGGCCGGATCGGGCGGGCGAGGCATGCAGGCTCCCAGATGTGTTAAGGCGGCGACACTACGGCTGTCCGTTTTACGTCTTTTATATAGATCTTTACCGTAGCAGGCATTACGTGTATATTTGCGTGTAGCACCTGCTACACGAACCGGGCGTCGCACCCGGCCGGCGTACACAGGCGGACCGTCCGCCGCAGGCTCAGAAGGGACTGATCCCCATGGCCATCCAGGCCATCGGCCGCTCTGCCGCCTCCCGCCGAGGAGACCGGTCCTCTCGCGCCGCCGCACCCTCGTGGGCTGCCAGGCAGTGGGCTCTGTGGTCCCGCATGCTGGCACCACTGAAACCGCTGGACGCGCCCCGTGGCCGCGCCACCGCCTGGGACGCCTCCTGGCCCCTGCAACGAGAACTGACCTCGGCGAGCCGAGCCCGGCATCTGGTGACCGCGCAGCTGGACGACTGGGCCCTGGACGAACTGGTCGACACCGCCGAGCTCCTGGTCAGCGAACTGGTCACCAACGCCCTGCGTCACACCCAGGGCCCGCTCAGGCTCAACCTGCGCCTGCGCCACTCTCGCCTGCTGTGCGAGGTCGAGGACACCGAGCCCGCCGGCCCCGTACGCAACGTCATCGACCTGGACGCGGAAGGCGGCCGCGGCACCGAACTCCTCGACCTGCTCGCGGATGCCTGGGGCAACATTCGGACAGCAACCGGCAAAACCATCTGGTTCGAATTGCAAGCCGAGGACCGGCATCGGACTGAGAGAGGGGCAAGGAGTGTGATGACGGCAGCCTGAAGGGGCCCTTGCCTCGCTGTCCTGGGTCGCCGGAAGGTGCGGCGGACCGCCCGCCTGCCTGGGCACCTGTCCGAGCGCGGCTCCATGCGCGGAAGGGGCCTGGCTATCCGGCACCGCGGCCGATTCGTGCTGAGCAGGCGATCGTCTCCTTCTCAGGGTTGGCTCGGCACCAACGGGCCGGCGGCGGGGTCCCTCTCCGTCGCCGGCTCCGCGTAGGACGGCAGTTCGCGCATCCGGCGCAGCGGCGACAGGAAAACGGGCAGGAAGGTGAGTGACTGGCCGACCGCCCCGGCCAGCAGCGTGCCGCGGACGCCGATCGTCGAGCCGAGCAGGCCGCCGAGCAGCGCCCCGACGGGCATCGTGCCCCAGACCAGGAACCGCATCGTCGCGTTCATCCGGCCGAGCAGCCCAGGCGGGCACAGCGCCTGCCGGAAGCTGACCTGGTTGATGTTGTAGACCACGATGCCCATCCACATCGCGATCTGCGCCACCGCGAGCAGCCCCACCGTCCAGTCGCGCTGCACGAACGGGGTGACCAGCGCGCACGGTCCGGCGACCGCGCTCGCGATCCAGATGGCCGGGCCCTGGCCGACCTTCGCGGCGAATCGTCCGGCCGCCAGCGCACCGATCAGGCCACCCACCGCCGCGGTCGAGGTGAGCAGGCCGATGACGCCCGGCGAGAGCCGCAGTTGGCGGGCGAGCAGCACGTAGAAGACGGCGGAGACCACCGAACCGAAGAGATTCGCGGAGCTGGTGCACATGGCGATGGCGCGGAGCATCCGGTTGCCGAGCACGAACCGCAGACCGTCGCGGATCTCCCGGAGCAGGTTGGAATCGGGGCTGCGCTCGGGGCGCGGCGGCCGGACCTCGATCCGCATCACCCACGCGGCCGACCACAGGAAGCTCACCGCGTCGACGAGCACCGCGTAGGGCGCGGTGAGCGCCTGGATCAGCGCGCCGCCGAGGCTCGGGCCCGCGATCTGGCTGACCGACTCGCTGGCCTGGAGCTTCGCGTTGCCCTCGACCAGCAGCTCCCGGTCGATCAGCTGGGGCAGGTAGGACTGGTAAGCCACGTCGAAGAAGACCGTGCTCACCCCGGTGGCGAGCGCGACCACGTACAACTGCTCGATCGTCAGCACGCCGAGGAGCTGAGCCACCGGAACCCAGGCCAGCAGGGCGGCCCGAACCAGGTTGTTGACGATCAGCACCCAGCGGAAGCGCATCCGCTCCACCCATGCGCCGGCCGGCAAGCCCACTGCCACGAACGCCGCGGTCTCGCACGCCGCCAGCACCCCGACCTGCCAGGTGCTGGCGTGCAGCACCAGGATGGCGACGAGAGGAAGCGCCAACTGGCTGACCATTGTCCCGAACTGACTGACCGTCTCACCGACCCACAGTCGACGGAAGTCGGCGTGCCGCCACAGTCCGCCGCGGTTAGCCGGTCGGTCGGGCGAGGGCTCGGGAGCAGTCATGGGAAACTACCGTGGAAGAGTGATTGGGTTTTGTCAATCACTTGTCCTCTCGGCTTCAGTAGGCTGCTGACCATGACCGAACGCCGGCCCGTGACCGACGCGGAGGCGAAGGCACTCGCCTCCGCGCTCCGCCTGCGTATCCTGCGCATCTGCCTCGGCGAGGCGCGCACCAACAAGGAGATCGCGGCAATCCTCGGCCGCGATCCCGCCAGCGTGCTGCACCACACCAGGACGCTGGTGCGCACCGGTTTTCTGAGGGCCCAGGAGGAGCGAAGCGGCACACGCGGCGCACGGGAGATCCCCTATCTGGCGACGCGGAAATCCTGGCAGCTCGACGCGGCCGCGCACGACCGGTCGATGCTCGACGCGTTCCTGGAGGAACTGGCGCTCGCACCTGCGGCCGAGGTCGACAGTACCCGGCTCGGGCTGCGCCTGCCGCCGACGGAGATGGAGGAGTTCCAGACCCGGCTCCGAGCCCTGCTCGAGGAGTTCGCCGCCCGCCCGGACGACCCGACCGCGCCCGCCTGGTCACTCTTCGTGGTGGTGCACCCCGACCCGAATCGGTCCTGACCGGGCGCGAATTCCCGCTCGAGCGAACTCAAGGTCGTCTCGCCCAACGACTTCACCTTCCTTGCCCAGGTCGGGGTCCGGCGTCGGAGGCGAGGCCCGCGGTGCCGACGGGTGCGGGCGCGGGACGCCAGCCGCCGGTGCCGGGGGGCCGCTACTTTGTGGGTCGATCTTCTGGCGAGAACATGGCGGGGCGACCGGGCCCGTCGTCGCCATGTTGGCCGAGGTGCACCCTGAGCGGTGGCGATGGACGCTTAAGGCATCAGGGCCCTGTGGTCCGGCGTGATCCAGTTCGGGCTGGTCGTGCTGCCCGTGCAGCTGTTCTCGGCGACCGAGGAGCACCGAGTCCGGCTTCGGGAGATCCATGCCGCGGACAACGGCAGGGTGCAGCACCGGCGGTTCTGCGAGGCCGAGAACCGTGAAATCCCGTACGAGGAGGTCGGGCGCGGCTGGGAGCTGCCCGACGGGCGACTGGTGCCGTTGAGCGATGAGGACCTGGCGCGTCTGCCGCTTGTGACCAGGCACGTGGTGGAGGTTCTCGGCTTCGTGCCCGGGCAGGACATCGATCCGATCTCGTACAGCAGGCCGTATGCGTCGGCCCGGCGACCCGGCGGCCGACCGGCCGCACGCGCTGCTCGTCGAAGCGCTCGCCCGCACGGGACAGGTCGGCGTGTGCAAGGTCGCCGTCCGCTGTCGGGAACGGATCGCACTGCTGCGGCCACGCCACGGCATGCTCGTCCTCCAGACGCTGCTCTGGCAGGACGAACTGCGCGATCCGGGAGACCTCGCCCCCTCCGCACCGGTCACCGACCGGGAGCTGGAACTCGCCGAGGTACTGATGCGCGAACTCACGGGCGTCGAGGTCGAACAGCTCCAAGACGAGTACCAACACGCGCTGGAGCAGCTGGTCGAGGCGAAGGTGTCCGGCGGCGAGCTGGCCGCGCCGCCTGCGCCGGTGCCGGCGGTGGACTTGATGGCCGCGCTGGAGGAGTCGGTGCGAGCCGCACGCGCACACCAGGACGGCGGCTGAGCGGCTGGCGGGACCGGCTCGGCGGCACTGCCCGGAGGTGCGGTGCCCCTTTGCCAGCCGGTGCCGTTGGCGGCCAAGGCGCTGTCGTTGAGCACAGACAGCAGTGACCGGCCGGAGGCCTCTCTCGTGCCCGGAGAGCCACGAAGGCCGGCCACCGGCCGGTGTCTGTGCGTGGAACTGCCGGAGCTACATCGGGTCGATGTCCGGCTTGCCCGTACCGCCTGCGTGCTCGCTCTGCTCCTTGAGCTGGCGGGCCTTGTCCTTCAGCTGCTGACGCTCCTGCGGATCAGTGGCGCGTTCCGCAGCCTGCTCCAGGTCCTGGATCCGGGCACGCATCTGCTGGGCACGACCGGACTCACCTGCAGCGCTCATGATCACTCCTTGGGTGACGGGGGAAGAGCGGGCCACATCAGAGAAGCAGGCCCTGTCACCCTCTGCAATTCGATCAATCACCCACTGTTATCTATGCAGTTGGAAAGTCCCTCGCGGAACGGCTTGCCGGGCCCTGCTCACGTTGTGGGGTGCTCTCTCAGTGGCTCCGGTCCCATGGGATCGGGTACGAGAGCGTCGGCGCCGGCCGGGGCCGCGGCCTGTCCCAGTCCGCGAACTTCACCGGATACACGGCCGACGACCGAGGTCGGGGCACCTGCTTCCCGGAGCCGTCTGCACTGCCGCTCCCCGTGGTGCCGGCAAAAACAACGACCACCAAGGCGACGGTCGCCAGGACACTCATCTCCCGCCGCGCGCCGGCCGCCCATCGCGAGTGCTCCCGGACCTCGTGCCGTCCGCCCGTACGTACTCCCTCACGCGCACCACTGGCTGCTCCCCCGTCCACCCGGCGCGCCCCTCGCGCACGGGACCCACCAGGAAAGCAGCCACCACTGACATTGATGGTGGTACTCAGGTTCCGATGGTCGTGACCCTGCCACTGACTGACGTCCTGCTGGACTGTGCCATGGATGCGGCCTCCAGGCTCTGCGCGGGTCGGAACGACGCCGAGACCAAGTTCCTCGTGGCGCTGGCTCGCGGCTGAGCGATGGGCGTTTGAGTCGGGCAGCCGGGGTTCGCGACCGCCCTCTCAATCGAACAACATCGACAACTTCCGCGACTGCTCCCCAAGATCTGTGCCAGAACCGGAGCTGTCGCCGGGCGCCCCGTCTGATCAGGCACCCGTGGCAGCCTGGGTGTGGGGCGACCAGCTGGAGTCCGGGAGCGGTCACGCGTCAGGGCCACCTCATCGGGTAACCCTGACGGGGTGCCGGTTCTGAGTGGGTCGTCTCCGTGAAGTTCTGGTTGGCGGTGTTGGTGCCACCGGGGCTGTTGATGTTGTTGTTGGTGCTGATGTTGTTGAACGTCGTGAAGGTGCCGTTGAGGTTGATGGGGAGGAGTGATCCCCCGCCCCCGTTGCCCCCGTTGCCCCCGTTGCCCCCGTTTCCTCCGTTGCCCCCGCTAGAAGTTCCGCCGGTGACGGTGGTCGAGTCGTTGTCGGAGCCCGAAGGGCCGCCGCCGCCGGAGACGCTGGCGGTGTTGGTGAAGGTGCAGGGCGCGCTGGTGGTGACGTTGGCGGTGATCGCGGGGTAGCTGGCGCCTGCCGCCAGCGCGTCGCTGCGTGTGCAGGTCACCGTCCGCCCAGAGATGCCGCAGTTCCAGCCGGTGGGGGCCGGGGCGCCGCGCAGTGGTCCGGCCCCGCGCCGGTTAACGCTTCACGACGTTCTCCGCCTGGGGCCCCTTGGGCCCCTGAGTCACCTCGTACTCGACCGCGTCGTTCTCGAGCAGCTCCCTGTAACCGGTGGTCTGGATGGCGGAGTAGTGGACGAACACGTCCGGGCTGCCATCATCCGGCGCGATGAAGCCGAAGCCCTTTTCCGCGTTGAACCACTTGACCTTGCCAGTCGCCATGCTGTTCTCCTCCAGAGTTGTTCGGCGACAACTTACCGCCCCATAGCTCCCTATATAGCCCGACGCGGCATGAATCGCGCCGGTACGGAGCATGCGCGGTCTCCCCCTCGCCGGCCGGGCGCGCACGACTCAACGCGGTTCGCGTGGGGCGCGACACAAGCCCGGCGGGCCCTCCACGACGACGGCGACGACGCCGGCTCCGGCTCCGGCTCCGGCTCCGGCCAGAGCTGCCCCGGGTACGCCGTGGGCACCGTGAACCCCGCGACATGCCTGCCGTACGGGCATGGGCACGCGGCGCCCGCCGGGACCGGCACTTCCGGGAGCAGCGTCCGTAAGCCCGCCCCGCAGCAGCCCAAGGCGCCCGCGCCGAAGGCTCCGGCCGCTCTCGCGCCGAAGGCCCCGCCTGTGGCCAGGCCTGCCGCGCCCGTCTTCTGCCCACGACGCCGAGCGCACATACATGCTGGGCCTGGCCGAGGCGGCAGCCAACGAGTGCATCAGGCTGAGCTACGTGATCCACGCGCACTACAAGAAGGGCGTCGGAGATGAGCGAAGCCCAGACGGCCGGGAGTGGCACGCAGAGCTTCAGCGGATGAACCAAGCTCTGGAGGAGCAGGCGCTCAGGTTCCACGACAAGCAGATACGTGACCTCCTGGACCGGATGCACGCTGAGATCCTGATCCGCGCCGAGTGGGTCGGAGGCCCAGAGGGCTGGCCGCCGAGGTACATCCAGATCTGTGGAGACATCCGCCTGGTGATGGGGACGGCCCTACGTCGCCAGCCCTTCCCTACGAGGGTCTGGGAGAACTGTCCCGACCCGGCGTGATGCCCGTCAGCGATGTGCATGCACTTTGAACAGGGTGACCGCGGATAGGACACGGCCCACCAGCTAAGTGGTCGGCCCCGGAAGTGTTTCGGGGGTTGACCGAGGTATGGGCGGCCTGCCCCCCGTCAGACAGGCCCTCCCGTCTGGCGGCTCTGTGATCATGTGTCAGAGGAAAAGGATGGTCGGACTGATGATCGTTCTGATAGCTTTCCGCTGGCCGTGATCCAGTCCAAGGAGGTGAGACCCATGACCGCAGTACTCGTATGGGTGCTCCCTCTTGCCACCACGGTCGGGCGATCTGCGTAAGTGTCGCCGGGAGCGCCTTGAAACCCAGGCACTCCCGAAAGGCCACATGCCATGAACACTCTGCACTTCACCGCCGAAGCGACCTCCAACGGCATAGTCGAGCGCGACTTCACCGTAAACGGGATCCCCGGTGTCCTCTGGTCCCCCGAATCTGGTGCAGACCGTGCGGCCCTAGTCCTGATGGGCCACGGCGGCGGCAACCACAAGAAGCACCCTGCGATGGCAGGCCGCGCCCGCTTGCTCGTGAACGGTTGCGGCTTCCACGTCGCGGTCATCGACGCGCCCGGTCACGGTGACCGGCCGCACACGGAGCATGACGAGGCGGAGATCGCCGCGCTGTTCGCGGCGCGGGCAGCCGGCGAACCGGAAAGCCCGATCGTCGTCCGCTACAACGACCACCTGGCGAAGCTCGCCGTGCCCGAGTACCGGGCGCTCCTGGACGCCCTTCAAAAGCTCCCGGCGATCGGCATCGACGGCCCGGTCGGATTCTGGGGCATCAACATGGGTACCGCGATCGGCGTGCCGTTCGTGGCGGCCGAACCCAGGATCACGGCTGCGGTCTTCGGCCAGCACTGGCCCGATGTCCTGGCCGAGAAGGCGAAGCACATCACCGTCCCGATCGAGTTCGACCTGCAGTGGGACGACGAGCACATCTCTCGCGAGGAAGGTCTCGCGCTGTTCGATGCCTTCGCCTCGACGGAGAAGTCCCTGCACGTGAACTCGGGCAAGCACAAGGAACTGCCCCGGTTCGAGGCCGACAGCGCGGTCCGGTTCTTCGCCCGGCACCTCGTCAGTGCGGTCACCTCGCTGGCCTGACGCGAATGGTTTCGGTTGAAGCTGACCGCGCTGATCATGACTCCGCCCATACTGCGTCGCGGCTCTCGGGGCTGTCGCCGCGCGCGCCCGCTGCCCCTTTCCTGCGTGATGCGGGTCACATCGACTCCATGTCACGAACGGAAGGGCAGCTTGCGTCTGGTGGTCGTCCGCAGGGCGGGAACGACCGACACGAAAGAGACAGACGATGAACGCGACAGTAGTGCAGCAGCACGAGGTCCTGGTCCTGGGCGCCGGTTACGCCGGGCTCTCCGCCGCGATCCAGCTCGCTGCCCGCACCAGGAAGCGCGGTGACCTGCGAGTGACGCTGGTCAACCCGTACGACACCTTCACCGAGCGGCTCCGACTGCACATGACCGCCACCGGCCAGGAGACGGCCGAGATGAACATCCCGGAGCTGCTGGACGGCACCGGCGCCGGCTTCGTCCGCGGCTGGGTCACCGCCATAGACGCCGAGGCCAAGACCGTCCGGATCGACGACGACCGCATCTGGCGCTACGACACCCTGGTCTACGGCCTGGGCAGCATCGCGGACACCGTCGCCGTCCCGGGCGTGGACGACCACGCCTACACCCTCAACAGCCCGCAGGAAGCCGCCCTTCTCGCCGACCGGCTGACCCGGCTCGATGGCGGGACCGTCGTGGTCAGCGGCAGCGGCCTCACCGGTGTCGAGGCCGCCGCGGAGATCGCCGAGCGCCACCCGCAGCTCCAAGTGGTGCTGCTGGGCCGGCAGGAGCCGGGCACGAGCATGCACCTGAAGGCCAAGGCATACCTGGACACGGCGCTCGCCCGGCTCGGCGTGCGGGTGCGCAGCGGCGTCGACGTGGTCAAGGTGCTGCCGGACAGCGTCGAGCTCGCGGACGGCTCCAGCATCCCGGCGGCCGCGGTGCTGTGGACCAGCGGTACCCGCGTCTCGCCGCTGGCCGGCGCCGCGGGGCTGACCGTCGACGAGCGCGGCCGGGTGGTCACCGACAGCGCGCTGCGCTCAGTCTCCCACCCGGACGTCTACGCCGTGGGCGACGCGGCGGCGGTCCCCCAGGGCTACGGCGTGATGCACGGGACCTGCCAGAGCGGCATGCCCACCGGAGTGCACGCGGCCCTGTCGATCCTGCGGGTGCTGGCCGGCAAGGAGCCCAAGCCCTTCCGCTTCGGCTACTACCACACGCCCGTCAGCCTGGGCCGCGGCGACGCTGTCGTGCAGTTCACCCGCCCCGACGACAGCCCGCGCCGGATCGTGCTGACCGGCAAGCGGGCTGCGAAGTACAAGGAGACGGTCTCCGCCGCGCCGTGGGCGACCGAACGGCGACCCGCTCGCCGAGGCCATCGAGCTCACCAAGCGGCTCAAACTCCCGCACATCCGCAGGTCGTTGACAGACATCATCCCCACCGCGAAGGCTCAACGCTGGGATCCCGCCGAGGTCGTCCGCGTCCTGCTGGCCGAGGAAGCCGCAGGCCGCGACCGGGCAAACCTGCACACCCGCCGCAAGCGGGCCGGCTTCCCCACCGGCAAGACCTTTGGCGACTGGCACGAGTCCAAGTCCTCCATACCCGGGGCTACGCAGGACGCCCTCAAGAGCCTGGAATGGATCGGCCGCCGCGAGAACTTTTGTATTTGCGGGCCAAGCGGCACGGGAAAGTCGCACTTCACCGAGGCCCTCGGACAGACCGCGGTCGAGGCCGGCCTGACCGTCGCCTGGTTCACCATCGAGGACCTGGGCGCCCTGGTCCGCCGCCACCGCGCACTCCATCGCCCGAGCCCTCGCCAAAATCGTCCGCTCCGACCTGATCATCGTCGACGACATCGGACTCCTGCCCGTCTCCGAGGACGCCGCCGAAGGCTTCTACCGCCTGGTCGACGCCGCCTACGAACGGCGCTCGATCGCCGTCTCCAGCAACCTCCACCCCTCTGGATTCGACGAGATCATCCCAAGACCCTGGCCACCGCGACCGTCGACCGCCTCCTCCATCATGCCCACGTCACGGTCACTCAGGGTGATTCATTCCGGTTCACCGAGGCCACCACCGGAAAGGGAGTGAAGCCCTTTCAGCTGACCCACACCACCCGAGGGCGGGGAGATATCTGGCCGCCACCGGGGAACTTCCACTGGCCGTCAGTGGGGAGAACTACTGGCCGCCTCTGGGGACAACTACATGGCCGTTGACATGGCAGCCGAGTGCCTTCGCGATGACGGGGGCCGGGACCTGGAGGACGAGTTGGCGGATCGCGGAGGTCCTGCCGCGCTGCGGCGGGACGCCGATCTCCCGCAGGTGGACTTGGAGGCTGACCGGGTTCATCGGCTGCGCGGTTTCGGGTGCCGCACAGGGACGTGCCGGCGCGGGGTGCTTGGCCTGGTGTGGTGACGTGCTGCCGGCGGTGTCACGGCCCGGTGCTGGCGGGGAGGTCGCTCAGCCTGGTGGATGGTCCGCGGGGCCCCGGTCAGGGGGGCCTTGTTGGGCTTTGGAGGAGATACGCCCGAAGGGCGTATCTCCTCCAAAGCCCAGGAGGGCTGCGATCGTCAGTAATGGCTGTTCATCGCAGCCCGTACCTCGGCGAGGGTGGCATCAGCCACAGCTCTCGCTCGCTCATTGCCCTCGCGCAGCGTCTGGCGGAGGTGTGTGCGGTCCTGGGCGTACTGGGTGCGGCGGGCCCGAATCGGGGCCAGGTACTCGTTGACCGCCTCTGTCACGGTCCGTTTGAGAGCTGCGGCTCCTGCGGAGCCGATGTCGTCGGCCACCTGCTGGGGATTACGGTCCTGGCAGAGAGAGGCCAGCAGGAGGAGCGAAGAGACTTCGGGACGGCCGGCCGGGTCATAGGTGATGTGGCGTTCGGAGTCGGTCTTGGCTCCCTTGATCAGCCGTGCGGTCTCGTCGGCGTCGGCGGCCAGTGTGATGGCGTTGCCGCGGCTCTTGCTCATCTTGGTGCCGTCCGTCCCCAGGAGCAGCGGTGCAGGCGACAGCAGCGCATCGGGCTGGGGGAAGACTGCGGTACTGGCGCCGTAGCGGTCGTTGAAGCGGCGGGCGATGGTGCGGGTGAGTTCCAGGTGGGGGAGCTGGTCCTGTCCGACCGGGACCAGGTTGGCCTTGCAGAAGAGGATGTCGGCGGCCTGGTGGGCGGGGTAGGTGAACATCAGGCCGCTGACTGAGGACTGTGGTGAGTGGGCGATCTCGTCCTTGACTGTGGGATTGCGGTTCAGTTCGGCAACGGAGACGAGGCTGAGGAAGGGCAGCAGCAGCTGGTTGAGGGCGGGAACGGCGCTGTGCGTGAAGATCGTGCTGCGCGTGGGGTCCACTCCGATGGCGAGGTAGTCCAGGACGAGCTCCTCGACATGCCCCGTCAGGTTGTCCGCCACATCGCGGTCGGTCAGGACCTGGTAGTCCGCGATGATCACGAACATCTCCACCCCGAGGTTCTGCAGACGTACCCGGTTATGCAGAGTGCCGAAGTAGTGCCCCAGATGCAGACGTCCGGTAGGACGATCACCGGTCAATACACGGAACTGCCCAGGATCCTCAAGGATCAACTTCTCCAGCACCGCGCTGCGCGCCTGCGCGGCGGTCATCCCGAGCACATCGGCGGACGAATCGACGGCGGAGGCGTCGGGGCCCGTTCCTGCTGGTTGGGAGGTGGTGTTCACACGGTCTCCTGGTGGTCGTATCGCCGGCCGGACGACACACCCCCTGACCCAGGGAACACAAGGGGGCCGTCCATCCGAACGGCCCGGTCATGCGTGAGAGGCGGCCGCTCCTACAAGGAGCGCCACCAGCTCAGACATGACGAAAGGTGCATGGCGGCATCATAACGGCTGGGTTGTAACCAATGCCGCGTAGTTAAGAAGCTGCAGGTGGCGTCAAGAACCCGGCAGCTCCAGGCCCACACGGACCAACTCCTCCAATGCGACGTTGACCAGGCCCACCGCGGAGGCGCGGACCGGCGCCGCCTCCTCCATCGCAGCAGCCGCGACCTGCCGGGCACGGACCGGGTCGTGCACCAGACCGGTTTGGTTGTGGCGTAGTTGGAGCGGACGGCGTATCCGCGGTTCAAGCGGATCATCTCCGAGCGTGAGCCGGCGCAGTTCTTCACGCCGGACGAGGCCGAGATCGCGTGGGCGGCGAAGCGGACCCATGACCGTCCGGAGTCGCTCCTCGCGTTGCTGGTGTTGCTGAAGTCCTGTGCCAGGCTGGGCTACTTCCCGGGCTTGGACGGGGTTCCGGCACTGATCGTCGCCCGGGTCCGGGCTGCGGCCGGCCTGGCACAGGACGTGGTGCTGGCGGCTGAAGAGCGGACGGCGAAGCGCTACCGCTCCTGGATCCGGGAGTACCTGGGCACGAGGTTCAACAGCGCTGGGCTCCGTCGCAGCGGTGCTGTCGAGTTGCGGATCCGCGTGGTCGAGCACGAGCTCAATCGGACGGCGTGACCGACCTCCACACGCCGAACCACTGCTCGGCGCCGTAGTCCTCGTACCGCTCCACCTCGGTGAACCCCAGCTTTGCCGCGAGGCGCATCGAGCGCTCGTTGGCGGTCTGGGTGCGCAGCACCACCGCCTCGCCGGGAAGCGCGTCGGCGAACCAGTCGAGTGCCGCTGCGCACGCCTCGGTGGCGTACCCGTGTCCCCACGCCTGCGGCAGGAGCAGGTAGCCGAGCTCGGTCTTCCCGACGTCCGGACGCACGTGCCCGGGATGCTCTGCGTGCGGACCGAGCATGATCGTGCCGATCATCGCCCCGTCAAGATCGATCACGAAATAGCCGGGGCGCTGCCCGGGTATCTCGGGCACCGTGCGTTCGAGCTCGGGACGCGGTTAAGGGCCACCGAGGTAGGTGCCCACCTCTGGCGAGGCGTTGAGCTCGATGACCGCCGGACGATCCCGGGCTTCGGACTCGCGGAGTACGAGCCGCTCGGTCTTGATCGGAGCAGGTGGCCAAGCTCGGGCCTGGTAGCTCCCCCTCGGCCCCGGCCGGTGGGGTGGTCTCCTCGCGCTCGTGCATGCGCTCGGCCACGGTGATGCGGGGCTGACCAGCTATCCGGGCTTGGCCACATCGCGGCAGCTGGAGCTCCCTCTCAGCCACGGCCGGTGGGGCGTTCCCCCTACGCGCCGTTCGTGTTCGCCACGTTCAGCTCTCTCTGGAGCTCCGCGAGCACGCTGAGCATCCCGAACACGGCCCGACCCGTCCTCGCTGCTGCCTTTCCGCTTCGGTGACAAATGGGCATCCATGGTCCTCCACTGCCTGGAAGACGGCCCGCGCAGATACTCCGAACTCCGCGTGCCACTGGGCCGCGTCACCCCGAAGGCGCTCACCCAGTCGCTCCGCGGCTTGGAGCGGAACGGGTTCGTGTCACGCACGGTGCACGCCGACCCGAAACTGCGGGTGGAGTACGCGCTGACACCGCTGGGCCGCAGCATGCTGGAGCCGCTGGCCGCCGCGTGCCGATGGGCGACCGAGCACTGGGACGAGCTGCTCGACGCCCGCGAGGGCGGCATCTCCTCCATCGGCTGACTCGAACCTGCGTTGGCGCGCGCCGCACCGGACGAGCCGCACCTCTGTGTTGACTCGGGGAATCGCCAACAGCGGTGTCCACGGCCCAGCCGTAGCCGCCGGTCGGCGGTGGTCCTCCCGGAGTACAACGACCCGCCCCGGACGACGGATGCGGCGCAGATGCGGCGCTCACTCCTCCTGTCCGTCGTCGTCATCGTCGAGGTCGACGGCGTCCGGGTCGCGCAAGGGCCGCAGCCCCAAACCTGCTGGGAGGCCGTGAAGCTGTAGCGGCCCAGATGGACGAGCGCCTTCTCAGCCACGTCGCTGCAGAAGGCGTGGGTGCGTACTCATGATTTCGTTGTATGTCGGCCGGGCGGGCCGAAGCCCATGCGCGTCTGACTAGACGGGCGCGGGGGGTTGCCCGCAAGGGCCGGATTCTGTGGGTGAGGTACGTCGTCGCTGCCGAGCAGGATGCGGGCCCGGACCCGCATCGGCTCGTCGCCGCGGCGGGAGAGCAGGACCAGCTCGTCGACTCGGGCCGTCATGGGGCTGAGGAGGGCCTTTGCCTTGCGGGCGAGGAGGTGCGGGTCTGGGGTACGGCCGAGGGACAGGTGCGGGGTGAAGCCGTGCGAGTGTGATGCGCACAGCGGGAAGCGGAGTTCCAGGGACTCTCGCAGTCGCGCCCAGGGCTCGTGGTCGGCGGCGGCCGGGTCGAGCCAGACGGTGGCGTCCTCGCGGTGTTCGAACCAGTGGACGCCCGCCAGGCGGGCGGTGAACGGCGGCGTCTCGGCGAGCGCCGCGGCGACCAGTGGCAGGGCCCGGGCGAACTCGGCCTCGGGGACGAACCCGAAGAGCACGTTGACGTGCGGTGGCCAGCGGTGGATCTGCCGGTCGTGTTCGCGGCGAATGTGCTGGATCGGCGGCCACAACTGTGCCGGCGGCAGCCAGGCGACGGCGGTGCGGTTCGTCGACGGGACGGCGAGGACCTCGCCGGGGGCCGGGGCCGGCACGGGACCGACCGGCTCGATGAGGGTCTCCTCCAGCCGGTCGAGGCCGCAGGCGCGGTCCCAGACGACCTGGCCGTCTGCCTCGAAGAACACCACCCGGTGCCAGGGGATCTCTCCGCCCGGCACGAAGTCGCCGAGCAGGATCCGCTTCGGCGGGGCCCCGCGCTCGGCGACCCCCATCACGAACCGCTCGGGGTCGAAGCGCGGGTCCCAGAGCACCCTGTGGTAGATCTCGTCGCTGGTGTGCACGTCAGCACCTGCCCTCGTCTATCAGGGTGACGCGCGCCCGGTCGACTCTGCAATTTGACGTCCTCCTCGCCCTGAAGGACGGGGACTCCCCCTTTGGAGGGGTGGGCCGGTCGCCCGGCTTACGGGTTCCTGTTTCACGGACCGGCTGGTGCCGACGTCTCCACAGGCTGACACGGGCTGTCCGCCCGCGTGTCGGATGTTCTTCGCCGCGTTGACGTCGGCATGCTCCGCGTGTCCGCAGCCTGGGGCTTTGCACCGGAACACCGCTTGGACGCCCCTATGACTGTCAAGCGGTCATGTGGGGTCCGGTGTGAGCTGGGTGCGTGGCAGGAGCGAGAAGATTTCGCGGGCGACGTAGCGCTTGAGGCATCTGATTACCTCACGCCGAGTCTTCCCCTCGCTGATCCGCCGCTTCAGCTTGTTCTAGCGAGGAACCCTGGGCGTTCACGCCCAGGAGGAGTCGCTTCTCTGGGCTGCTCTGACCCGCGCTGGTGCACGGGTCTGCGCTGTCTGCCTCAGTCGGGACGCTTCTGGTTCTCGATGTACTCCTTGATGATCGACAACGGAGCGCCCCCGCACGACGCGGCGAAGTAGGAGGGCGACCAGAAGTGCGCGCCCCATAGGTACCTGCGGATGTGGGCCGGGAACTCCTGGCGGAGTCGGCGCGCAGAGACTCCCTTGAGGGATCCGACCAGCCGGGACACGGCCACCTTCGGTGGGTAGCGCACGAGTAGGTGTACGTGATCGCGTTCGCCGTTGAACTCGACCAGTTCGGTTTCGAAGTCGGCGCAGACGGCGCGCATGACCTCTTCGCAGCGCGTGAGGATCTCGTCTGTGAAGGGTCCGCGCCTGTACTTGGGGGTGAAGACCAAGTGGGCGTGAAGGGTATGAACGACGCTTCGGCCCCTGCGGATGTTGGGGTTTGGTTCCCATCGAGGTGACATAGATCAATGCTACGATCCGTCTTGTGAAGATCGTGACGCAGGTGAAGCTGATACCGGAGGCCGACCAGGCCGCCGCGCTGTCGGCGACCCTGCGCACCGTTAACGAGGCCGCGTGCTGGGTGTCGCGGGTGGCGTTCAAGCGCGGCATTCCGCGTGAGTACGAGCTGCGCAAGCACACCTATGCGCAGCTCAAGGAACTCGGGCTCGGCGCTCAGGCGGCACAACACGTGATCAAGAAAACGCGTTACGCCTACACCACGTTGAAGGCGAACATCCGCGCCGGGAACCTCGGCAAGACCGGCAGTAAGCGCCGGATCAAGGCCGAGTCGAAGCCGATCACGTTCCGGCCGAACGCGGCTCAGCCGTACGACGACCGGTGCCTTTCGTGGCAGTACGACGCCCAGACCGTGAGCATCTGGACGACGGCCGGTCGGCTCAAAGGTGTGCGGTTCCTGTGCTCGGCCAAGTCGCTCAAGACACTCCGCGAGTTCCGCAAGGGCGAAGCCGACCTGATCGAACGTGACGGCGTGTTCTACCTGATCGCCACGTGCGAGGTACCCGAGCCCGACGTGTACGAGCCGGACGGTTTCGTCGGCGTAGATCTCGGCATCGCCAACATCGCCACCACGTCCACCGGCTACCAGGCCGCCGGGCGCGGCCTCAACCGGTACCGCAAGCGGCAGCTAACGCTGCGGGCCAAACTCCAGAAGAAGCGAACCAAGTCCGCCAAGCGCAGGCTCAAGGAACGCTCGCGCCGCGAGCAGCGGCACGCCAAGAACACCAACCACGTCATCGCGAAGACGATTGTGACCGAGGCTGAACGCACCTCGGCCGGTATCGCCCTGGAAGAACTCACAGGCATCCGGCAGAGGGTACGGCTCCGCAAGCCGCAACGGGTCACGCTCCATTCCTGGGCCTTCTCCCAGCTCGGAGACTTCATCGTCTACAAGGCCCGGCGCGCCGGTGTGCCCCTGGTCCACGTCGATCCCGCGTACACCTCGCAGATGTGCTGCGAGTGCGGCCACACCGACAAGCGCAACCGTGTCGGTCAAGGTCTCTTCATCTGCCGGAACTGCGGGATCGTTGCCCACGCAGACCGGAACGCTTCCCACAACATCGCCGCACGTGGCGCTGCTGTGTGGACTGCGGGGCGTGAGTCACGCGTCCCTGCCACCCCATAGCGGGTGTCTGGACGGAGGAGCCAACCCAGCAGCCAGCCGGGCACTACCTCCAAGCCCGGTCCTTTAGGGCCAGGTCAAGTTGACGTAGGCCTGAGTACGGGGGTCCCAGCGCAGGCGGCTCTGCACAATGCGGTAGAGCGCGGCGTTGGCCTGCCGGTCGCCGCCACGGTTGAGGCGTCTGCACTGCTGTTTGCCCGACGAACGCTCGACCAGGCTGGCCCCGCACAGCGCGGCGAAGGAGGCCTCGTCAGCCAGGCGCCCGGGGTTGTCCCCCGCGGTGATCAAGAGTGTGATGGCGCTGTCCGAGTTCGCCCAGAGAGACCCGTGAGGCGTCAGCTCTGTGCCGTGGGGCGGACGACGATGTCGCCGACGTCGACGTTCGACGGCTGCTCGATCGCGAAGGCGACGGCGCGGGCGATGTCGTCGGGGGAGACGGAGAAGTCGACCGCCGGGGCCTGCGACTTGACGGTGGGGCTGGTGACCGAGTCGGCGAACTCCGTCGCGACGTAGCCGGGCGAGATCATGGTGACCCGCAGGTCGGGCCCGGCCTCCTGGCGCAGTCCCTCGGAGACGGTGCGGACTGCGTTCTTCGTCGCCGCGTAGACAGCCTGGTTCGGCACGATGCGCAGCCCAGCGGTCGAGACGACGTTGACGAACTGCCCCGTGCTCTGCTTGCGGAACACGGGGAGCGCTGCCGCAATCCCGTGCAGCACGCCGCGGAAGTTGACGTCGATCATCTGGTCCCAGTCCTCGACGCGCAGCTCGTCGAACGGCGAGATGGGGCCGATCCCGGCGTTGCTGACGAGGACGTCGAGCGCGCCATAGCGCCCGCAGGCGTACGCCACCAGGTCCGCGAGGTCTCCTCGGCGTCGCACGTCCGTCGTCTTCCAGACGGCCGTGCCGCCATTGGCCTCGATACGGGCGCCGAGCGCTTCCAGCCGGTCGCTCCGACGCGCTCCGAGGACGAGCTTCGCGCCGCGCGCCGCGAGGAGCAGCGCGCTCGCCTCGCCGATCCCGCTGCCCGCGCCCGTGATGGCCACCACCTTGCCGTCGATCCCTGTCATGCCCGGCCTCCAATGCTAGAAGTAAGAGGGCTATCACTTATAAAGTAAGAGGCCTCTTACTTATGGTCAAGGAGGTGGACCGAGTGACTGACGCAGCAAGTGGGGCGGGGAGTGAGCGCCCTGCCCGGGGGCAGCTCCGCTCGGCGCTAATCGCTGAGAGCTTCGTGCTGCTCTCCGAGACGGGGATGGCCGGCTTCTCCGTCGCCGAACTCGCCCGCAGGCTCGGGGTGAGCACGGCCGCCCCGTACCGTCACTTTCCCCACCGTGACGCGCTGCTCGCCGTCGTCGCGGCACAGGCCGCCGACGAGCTCACCCGGTCCATCGAGGCCGCCGCGCAGGCGGCCGGCCCCGACCCGATCGACCGGCTCGCGGCGACCGCGGGGGCATACGTGCGCCACGTGTCCGACCGCGGCGCCGGCTTCGACGTGATCTTCGCCCGGGAGCTGAGGCCGCTGCGCGACGCCGACGTGGCCCGGGCCGGCCGGGACCTGATGGCGCTGCTGCTCGACCTCGCCCGGCAGGCGGGCCACGCCGACCCTTCCCAAGCACTGCTCCTACTCGAACAGCTCTTCGTCCTAGCCCACGGCTACGTCACCCTGGACACGGAGGACTTCCTGACGCGCTCCCGCCTCTCCCCCGAGGATGTCGCCACCCGCGCCACGCGCGCGGCGACGGCGCTGCTGCGCGGCAACGTGACGTGAGCACTAGCCGGGAGCTTGGGTGATCACCCTGCCGGTTCCCCCCAACGCCTCAAGAAAGAGGTCGACGACACCGCCGACCACCACGCCTTCCAGCTACAAAGCTGGCCCGCCTTGGCCGAGGTTGACACCCGGTGGCGCGGTTCGTTCGGCTACCTCACGGCGATCGTCGAGAAAGAGGGCGAGGACGTGCGCATACCGCTGTGCCGCATCGAATACCTCGGCGACGACAACGCTTGGGGCTTCGCCATGTCCTTGAGTGCCACCGACGCCTACACCGACGCGGTCTTGCGCACCGGCAGCCCGACGGCAGCCTTCGACACCGCCGCTCGAACGCGCTCGCCCGCTGATCAGGCAGCCCAGCGCGCGGGTGCTGCCTCTGCTGACCGGGGGCCCTCTTGCTGGAGCCCCCCGGCTTCCTGGGTGCAGAAGCCGACCGAAGGAGTTTGTTACTCCGCGCAGGATTCGGGAACTCGGATCGTGCCTCCCGTGCCGTGGCGGAGGTGAGGACAGTGGCACGACGAGCCGGTGAAGTGCCGGTCGCCGTGAGCCACCCTCACCGATTGGGGGTCTGAGCTGCGCATCGGCTCTCTGGATGCCGGCGAGCACCTCGATCGCAGGGCGATCGTGCGGACCTTGGGGAACCGGCTCGACCAGCGGTGTCCCATGGTCCACTGGGTCACGGCACGATCGACCTCGAGGCTGACAGGCCCTGGCCTGCCGGGAGGATCCGAGAGGAGCAAGCACATGACAAGCCCTCGTGCCGAGCCTGGACGGGCCCCGGGGCTCAAACCGAGCGTCGGGATGCCCCCCGGGGAAACCCCTCCCGCTGAGGGGGGTACTTCTGGTATCTCCTACCCGGAACCTGAGCTGCGTAAGGGGTGGGGGCCGATGCCTCTCGCGCTGATCATGCTGGTGGTGGTGCTGGTCGCAGTCGGGCTGATCGCGATGGCGGTGGTCTTGTTGGTCTAGGGCATTTCTTTCCGATCATCGGATCGTTGGTTCGGTCGTGTCGTCAACTGATGCGCAGGGGGCGCAACTCGAGCCGTTGCTGGCGGACCGGACATCCAGCGCAGCGGGCGGTGGCGGGATCACCGGCAACTGATCGACGCAGCGACGCCCTGGGCCTCGTCGATGCGGCGCTGGAAAAGGCCGTGGACCGTGCTGCGCCTCCAGGCCGGAGCGGGAACGATCCACCTTGTACATGCGGTTCTTCAGCGACATGACGCTGGCGCGGATCGCCGAGCAGCTCGGCATCTCGCAGATCCACGCCTCCGGTTCCGATCATCCATTGCTTCGGGTCCGCGACGAAGTCCTCAACGACGCTGCCTGATCCAGCGTGACGCAGCGCAAATCCGGTCCCGTCCACCGGGCGATAGAGGAACTCGGGCGGCGTCAGGCAGGCGAAGTCCCCGAACCGAGTTCTGTGGGTCGCTCGTGAACGCTGTGCACGTGAGGCCCGGCCGTCCGCGTCGCCGACAGTGATCGGCATGGAAGGGGTGAGGCAGGCGCTTTGACTGCTATCGCCAGACCCGTCTAGCGGATGCCGTCTGCACATTGTGGCCACCAGACCTTCACACGCTTCGCCTGCTGACCGGGCGTTGGTGGGAACCCGGCTGGTGTTGTCCGCTGGGAGGGAGCGTGCTGTGATCGCTATTGCTGTGTTGTTGCTGCCTGCCATGGGTGTGCTGCTGTATGCCATGGACCGCGTCGAGGACCGGTTGTCGGCTAGGCGGTCGAGGGCTCGCCACGCCCGGGGCGGTGCTTTGCGGCTGGTCCACGGCACCAACCTGTCGGGCGTCGACCGCCGTCCGGCTGGGCACTCCACGCGCCGTCTCGATGCAGCATGACGCTTTGATATGGCAGTTCACGATCCGGGCTGGCGCCCGGGGGTCGCAACGCCAACACCCGCCATCCCGACGTGCTGGCCGCCCGGCGCAGGGAGCGTGCCCGCATCCGCAGCGAGAAGGGCATCCGCTGGGCGGACGCCCCCTCCTCAACGCCGTATGACGGGACGGGCCGCGAGCAGGCTCAACCGACAGGGACTCTCTCCTTGAGAAAGCCGATCAGAAGATCGGTAACGGCCGATGGCCGCTCCAGGCTGGGAAGGTGACCTGCCCATGGCAGTTCGACGTGGTCGGCGTTCGCGAGCAGATGCGGCCCTCGGGCAGCGATCTGCGGAAGTCCGCCAGATCATGCGCGCCCGACAGGACAAGGCAGGGCGCTTGGATTGCCGCCGGCTCCACCATGGCCTCGACTGGCTCGAACTCCTCAGCGGCGGCCAGCTGCAGGTGGAAGGCGTGCCGCTGCATCTGGCGTACCGCTGCGCGGGCCCTCTCGTCGGCGTCCGGGCCGATCCAGGTTTCGACCATGAGTTCCGTCGCGCCGACGATGTCCCCCGCCTCGATCAGCGTTTCCTCGCGCTGCCCGAGCGCACCTGGGACACGCCGAACGGCTTGTGCAGGGCCGCAGCGCAGGCCGCCGGCCCCACTCCGCGGTACCGAGCGCCTCGCGGCCTTGGCGGGAATCGACGTACGGGGACGGACAGTGAGCAGCGTCAGCGTCTTCACCGTGGTCGCTTGGACTCGAGCGGTTACGGGTCTGCGCCGGGCGGGCTTCGCGTGGGGTTGTGTCTCACCTGACTCCCGCGTGTGGCGTGAATCGCGATGGCCGTGGCGGGAGGTGGGCCTGGGCGACGGGGCCCACCTGTCCGTATCGGCCTGCGGGTACTCCCCGGCCGCCCAGCCTGCCCGCGCACGGGACCGGTACTCAGGCGGGTGTGACGTTCTCCGCCTGCGGCCCTCTCTGCCCCTGCGTGATGTCGAAGTGGACCTTCTGGCCCTCGTTCAGCTCCCGGTACCCGCTGCCGGCGATCGCCGAGTAGTGGACGAACACGTCGGGCCCGCCACCGTCCTGCTCGATGAAGCCGAACCCCTTCTCCGCGTTGAACCACTTCACCGTGCCGGTCGCCATATCGACTCTCCCTCATCACTGATCAGGCGGCCCAGCACCGTGCCACACGGCCGCAGGGCCGATCATCGCCGCTCACCCGGCCACCGCGAAGGAGAAACGCGGCATGGCACTCAGCGGCCCTGGTCCCACGGGATCGGGTACGAGAGCGTCGGCGTCGGCCGGGGCCGTGGGTTGTCCCAGTCCGCGAACTTCACCGGGTACACCGTCGACCGAGGCTCGGGCGCCTGCTTCCCGGAGCCGTCTGCACTGCCGCTCCCTGTGGTGCCGGCAAAACAACGACCACCAAGGCGATGGTCGCCAGGACACTCATCTCCCGCCGCGCGCCGGCCGCCCATCGCGAGTGCTCCCGGACCTTCGTGCCGTTTGCGCGGACGTACTCCCTCACGTGCACCACTGGCTGCTCCCCCGTCCAGACCCGGTGCGCCCCTCGCGCACAAGACCCACCAGGAAAGCATTCGCCACTGACATTGATGGTGGTACTCAGGTTCCGATGGTCGTGACTCTGCCACTGACTGACGTCCTGCTGGACTGTCCTCAAGTTGTTCTGTCCGGCCATCGGGACCTGTTCTCATGGCTCCGGCCGGGTGGAACATGACCTCATAGGAGCTTGGTCAGAAGCCCCCTCAATGTCTTGTCTGCGCCACCCGGCCGGCGCCCACCTTCGGCTGGGAAGGCACCATCAGCATGACATCAGCGGGCACGCAGGACGCGGCGGTCCAGGAGGTCTTCGGAGGGGTCGACTCCCATGCCGACACCCTCCACGTCGCAGTCATCAGCAGTAACGGCAGCCACCTCGCGGACGCCGAGTTCACCACCACAGGCGCCGGATACGCCGCGGCCCTGGCCTATCTCGACGCCCACGGCCGCGTACTCGCCCTCGGCGTGGAAGGCACCGCTTCCTACGGAGCGGGCTTCACCCGCGCCGCCCGCTCACACGGACACCGGGTCTTCGAGGTGAACCGGCCGGACCGGGCCGAACGCCGCCGCAGGGGCAAGTCCGACCCCATCGACGCCTACGCGGCCGCCAGGGCCGCCCTGTCCGGCCGGGCCTCCAGCGCACCCAAAGACGACACCGTCGCCGGCATACGTGCCCTGCACAACGCCGCCCGCTCCGCCATCAAGGCACGCACCGCGGCCCTCAACCAGATCGGGCAGATTCTCGTCACCGCGCCCGAAGGCATCCGCGCCAAATACGGGCAGCTCAAGGGAACCAACCGCACCGAGACCCTGGCCCGGATACGGCCGACCGGTGACACGGTCCACGTCGCGGTCCTCACCGCGCTCAAAAGCCTCGCCCGACGTGTCAAGGACCTCACCGCCGAACACGAGGCCCTGACCCGCACCCTGGACAAGGAGGTCACCGACCACAATCCCGGCCTGCGAGCCACCCACGGAGTCGGCCCCGACACCGCCGCCCAGCTCCTGGTCAGCGCCGGAGGCAATCCCGACCGGATGCGCACCGAGGCGGCATTCGCCGCCCTCTGCGGAGCCGCACCCGTCCCCGCCTCCAGCGGCAAGACCAACCGGCACCGCCTGTCACGAGGCGGTGACCGGGCAGCCAACGCGGCTCTCTACCGCATCGCTCTGGTCCGCATGGCCAGCGACACCCGCACCCGCGCCTACGTGGAGCGACAAATCGCCGCCGGCCGCACGAAGAAGGAGACCATCCGACTCCTGAAGCGAGCCATCGCCCGGGAGATATTCCGCTGCCTGACCACCAAAGTCGCCGTCCCCGGCATCGCAGACCTACGCCCCCTGAGGCAATCGAAGAACCTCACCCTCACCGCCGCAGCCCAACACCTCGGAGTCTGGCCCGCCACCATCTCCACCCTCGAACGCGGAACCCGCCGAGACGACAACCTCGCCCACGCCTACCGCGAGTGGCTCACTGCCGCTTGACAGCCAATAGGAGCATCAACACATACGGAATTGCGGAGAGTTGTGGCTCTCAAGGGCCAGGTCTGGTCACGGTCCGAGCCCTCGCACCCGCCGCGCCTGACCTGCCGGGAGACGCCGAGAGTCGCCGCGTAGTCGAACTAATATGCGAATAGAGCCATTCGGGTGAAGCTGCCGGGCCGGTGGGGCCATGAAGCAGGGCTGCAGAGCCCTCGCCCGCATACGGCAGGCCGGTCACGGGCGGCCAAAGGGTGCACGCCTGTGGGACACGCCGCGCCGGGAGCGCCGATGCCGTGGCCGGGGCAGGCACGGTTACTCCAAGCGGCTCCCATTGGAGTGACTGCCGAAGGCACGGCGAGCGGAGGCCATCATGGTGATCAGTCACAGCGTCGACGGCGACACCCTGCGCGTGACCCTGCACCCCAGCGTCGACGTCAACACCCGGACCGCAGCCGCCGTAGAGATCGAGACCCTCGTCCACACCCACACACCCCGCCGCGTCACCGTCCAGGTTCCCGCGGGGGAACCGACGCCCGCCACGCTCAGTGTCGTCGTCCGCGCCCATCGCATGTGCAAGAGCCTCGACATCCCCCTCAGTCTGACCGGAGCCACCACGGCGGCCCAACGCTTGTTCGCCACGAACACCGCCTAGAGGCCGCCTAGGAGCGCCTAGAGGCCTCCCCCTGGCCAGCACGTCCGGCGCCCCGTTGGCCCGGATGGTGCCGCTGTCGTGACGGCCCGAAATGACCCCGCACCGTGAACGCCACGCCCGGCCGCCATCAGGCTCCCTTCCCGCACTCGTCAAGAAGGGTGGGGCTGCCGGACCGGGACGGGCCCAACCCTGACCCGGCCGGTCCGGCAGCCTCGTGACCGGGCGGGCGTCGAGGCTGCCGGCCGATACAGCGGGTGCGGGGATGAGGGTGGAGAGCACCGCACCACGCTGGCCTATCGGGTGGGCCACGGGCAGCTGCCTGCCAGCCTGGCCCACTCCCGGTCCACCTGCCCGGGCACGACACGCCCCTGCTCACTCCAGCGGGCAGCCAACGCCGCAAAGATCGGCTCACCAGGCGAAGGCGGAACCGTTTCCTCGCGGCCGGTGACCGGAGCGGGCCGGGTCGTCGTGGTCACACAGACCTAACGCGCGAATCCGGCTGAGGTCACCCCTGGGCGGCTCCGGCGATTCGCAGCGCGAGACATGCCGCTACGCCGACAGACGGCGCAGGGCGCGAGACGACTCGCCACGGGCGGGGGCTCTGTGCTCCTCAAGCTCCGTCATGTCGTCGCGATCGACCAGGGCCTTGATGGGGCGGCGGACCTCGTAGGTGCTGGTCTGTTTCGTCTGGCGCAGTGCCTTGAGGTCGACGAGCTATGCGCCCGTGGAGCTACTCGTTACGGGCCACGGTGGCAATTGCCCAGACGGTGATCGGCCGTGCTGGCGACCGGTAGGCGGCTTCGGACACCCGCTCTCACAGCGTTCGACGAGGCGGCGTCGGCCTTCAGCAGACAGCGGGGCGTTGCGGTGAAGTGCGAGGGAACCGCTGACGTGCCGGCCGTCATCAGAGCTTGCGGGTGTCGCGGGGCTCGGCGTACGGCTCCTCGCCCGGTGAAAGGCCGCCTTCGATGGCACGTCCGCGTTCGAGTTCGGCGTTGAACTCCAGCCCAAGCAGGATCGCGATGTTCGTGAGCCACAGCCAGATCAGCGCGACGATGGGGGTGGCGAACGTGCCGTAGGTCTTGTTGTAACTGCTGAGGTTGGCGACGTAAAAAGCGAACAGCGCGCAGGCGATGAGCCAGATGACTACCGCCAGGGCTGCGCCGGGCATCACTCGCCGGACTCGGCGTTTGACGTTGGGTGCGGCCCAGTACAGCAGCATGACGATCAGCACGACCAGGATGAGCATGACGGGCCATTTGGCGATGTTCCACACGGACACCGCCGTGTCGCCGAGCCCCAGGACCGTCCCCATCTTCTTGGCCAGGGTGCCGGTGAAGACGACGCCGACCGCGGTAAGGGCCAGGAGGATCACCACCGCCGCGGTGATGGCGAGGCGGACCGGCAGGGTCTTCCATACCGGCCGGCCCTCACCGATGTCATAGACGATATTGGAGGCGCGCATGAAGGCGGCGACGTAGCCGGAGGCCGACCACAGCGCCAGGACGACACCGATGATCAGCGCGATGAGGGCTTTGCCCTGGCCGCCCTTGAGCTGCTCCAGCATGGTGGTGAGGATGTTGCGCACGGACCCGGGCGCAATGCTGGAGAGGTTCTTGATCAGCGAGTCGATGGTAGAAGGACTCAGCAGGCCCACAATGGACACAAGAGCCAGCAGGGCAGGGAAAATCGCCAAGACTCCGTAGTAGGTCAGGGCAGCTGCCCAGTCCGTGAGATTGTCCTCTTTGAACTCGCGCATCGTGCGCTTCACGGCGCCTGTGGACGAACTACCTTCCGCGGCACCTTTCCGCGATGCACGGCCGGCATCGCCGCCGTGGCCCTCCTCGCCGCCATGCGCAGGGCTGTCTGCGCCACCACCATTACCGCCCTTGTGCGCCTGAGGGCCATCCGAGGAGGGCGTTGCCACATTCACTCCTTCGTCGAGCGTCGACACCCACGACAGTCGGCGCGCTCTGCCCCGCCTGCCCTCCAGCGGCAGATGCCGGCCGTCGAGGCGGTCGACGGACCGCACCCCCATCACACCCGCGGAGCTGGGTATCTGCGACTGGACAGCACCCACATGGGCCAGCCGACCAGCGCCAAAGGCCGCCTCCAAGGCTTGCCCAGGGCCAGTGGTAGCGGACATGTCGGTGCCTGCGGCGCTCACCACGGCCTCGGCAAGGGCTGAACCCTTGCATTCCTTGGCCGCCGCCTCCTACCTCAGGCTCCCCATCGACGGCGGCACAACCCACAGCATCTGATACTTCAAAACCTCGCGTGTCCTGCGGCGCCTGGGCTGTGACGCGCAGCGAGATGCACTCCCCTACCAGGATGTGTGTGGCGGGAGGTGGAAAACCCGTGTCAGCAGACGCGATTCGCGCGGTGTGCGGTTACCCGGAACCGGACCACCGTCGGCAGCCGCTCCGTGCCCACCGCCTCCCGGGCATGTGGCAGTGCTTCCTGCACGAGGCGTGCGACGGCCTGGAAGGGGTCGGCGTGCGGAGCCAGCCGCAGGGACAGCCACGTCCGGGGGCGATGCGGTGTCCGGTGAGGCACGTGGAAGCCTGGCCCATGCCGGGGAACCCCACCACGGGTCAACCCCGCGCCAGTCACCCGTCTCCTGCGAACTACCCCGCGGCTCACCTCCCCCAGCGCGAACGGGCACGTACGCCCTGGCCCGGCCCGCAGCCGCGCAGGACGATGGAGACGATGTCGAGGACGGCTTGTAGGGCATGGCCGAGCGGGCCATGGTGGCGGCGTCGACGCCGCCGCGGTAGGCCGCATCGGCGAAGCGGACGATACGCAGTTGCTGAAGGGTTCACCGCGACCGCTGTGCAGTGATGAGACTTCGTGAAAATCCCCAGGCCCGCTCTTCGTTCCCCACTTCGTTGACCTGTCACGGGGTGGACCTCTGCCGTCACGTGGACAGCTTTCATCCGAATCTCTGTCGCCGAGTTGGACTACGCCCACGAGGCTCCGGCCCCCGAGCGGCCTGCCAAGAAGAGCAAGCTTCGGCGCGGGCTCGGTAAGGACTGACAGGCCGTCACGGAGAGCTCGTCCCCTTCCCGGCGGGCGCTGACAGGCGCAAACCGACACGTGCCAAGGTGGCGTTAGGCGGGCTGAGGGGCGGGCGTTGCCGGAGCGGCCGCGGCCTTGCGGGTTTCGCGCATGATCAGCAGGCCGTTGACCACCATCAGTGTCGCGGTCAGGGCGTGGACGCCGAGCGCGGTGGCCACGGAGCCGTGGTGGGCCAGCACGGTGGTCATGTCGCCGTACGCGGCGAGGGCCTCCACCAGCAACGCCCAGCCCAGCGCCCGGCGGTGGCCCGTCACCAGCAGGATGCCCAGGACCAGGGCCATGACGACGTCGCGGATTCCCTTGATGATCAGGAAGCCGTCGCCGTCGCCGGACGGCCAGCTCGGCAGGCCGAAGCCCGGCGCCGTCGTCTGCGGGCTCACGATGAACTCCGTCCCGAACCAGAGGACGAAGAGGATGAAGGCGGCGGCCAGGACGGTGTTGATCTTCTTCAGCGACATTGTTCTTCTCCTTAAGAGTCTTCGCCAACTTGGTGAGTTTCGTGGAGGTTGCTGAGTCGTGTGGGGCCTGATCAGGCCGCGCGGACGCGGCTGATCGAGAGGCGTGGTTCGTCGGAATCGCAGTTGTGGGATCTGAACGGCAGCTGCATTCCCGGACGTTGGGATTTCGGTGGCCCGCCGTCGCCCGGGGAGTGGGGATTGTGCGCCACCGGCGCGGTGTCAGCCCGCAGGCTCAGGTGAGGGCGGCGGCCAGCAGGCCGAAGGCGGCGATGAGGACGGCGACGCGGACGTAGTGCCAGCGGTTCCAGCGGTTCAGCTGCTCCTTCCAGTCGGCGGGCCGGTTCTCGGGGGTCCACGTCTTGTTCCGGTTGTTGATCGGGACGAGCAGCAGGATCGACATGATGACGCTGAGGATCAGCAGTCCGGCGGCGGTGACGACGAGTCCGGTGCCGTGGTCGTGCCATCCGGCGATGGCCCAGATCGCGGCGAGGACGAGCGAGCCGATGTACCAGAACGGCATCACGGCGCCGAGCATCCGGCCGCCGTGGGCGTGGCCGAGTTGGCCGGCGTCGCCGGGAAGTGCGTTGAGGATCCGGTTGATGACGAAGGCGACGGAGAACTCCACCCCCACCATCACGCCGACGACCACGGTGGTGACGACCTCGAGTGCGTTGAGCATGACGACCCCTCCAGATATCTAGCGTTGCTAGCTGTGGAGCTAACGCTAGTACTACTGCCGCTTGATTGTCTAGCGATGCTAGGATCGAATCATGTCGGTACATGAACGCAAGCAGCGCGAACGGGCGGCCCGTGAGCGCCTGATCGTGGCGACGGCCCGTGAACTCGCCGAGCAGCAGGGCTGGGACGCGGTCACCACGCGCCGGCTCGCCGAGCGCATCGAGTACAGCCAGCCCGTCCTCTACAGCCACTTCCGCGGCAAGCGCGAGATCATCGGCGCCGTCGCCCTGGAGGGCGCCGCCGAGATGGCCGTCGCGCTGCGGGCCGCGACCTCCGCCGCGGACGGTCCGCGCGAGCGGGTCGCCGCTCTCGCGCGCGGCTACCTCCACTTCGCCGAGCGCAACCCGGCGGTCTACGACGCCCTGTTCCAGCTCGACGGCGGCCTGGCATACGCGCAGGAGGACACCCCGGAACCTCTCAAGGATGCCTTCGCCGCCCTGCTGGAGTGCCTCGGCGAGGTCGCCGGGGACGGCGTCCACCCCGGACTGTTCACCGAGGTGTTCTGGGCATCCCTGCACGGGATCGCGACCCTGAGCCGGGCGGGACGGCTGCCGCCGCAGGACACCGAGCAAAGAGTGGAACTGCTGGTGGACCGCCTCGCCGTGCTCTGACACACCATCCCGGCGGGCACGCGGCATCGCTTCCGGTCACTCGCGCCCACAGGAGCTGGCGCACCGTACGCGCAAGGAGCAGGCCTATCACCGGTTCCTCCACGCGCTGCCGCGGGCCCAGTTCCCGCCCGTTCAGTGCAGCCGCGGCAGCGAAGGCCGGGAGGTGGGGTGTATCGGCTGCTTCAACCGGCGGTTCTTCGCACGGTGAGGCCGGAGTCGAAGTGCACGGGTCAGAGGTAGGAAATCCCGGTCAGCAAAAGCAGCACGACAGCGACTGTGCCGACGATTCTTGGCACCCAACCACTGGTTCTCTGGTGCACGACCTCTGAGTAGCCAGGGGTTTTGGCATCGTAGATCACGTCCAGTCGCTGTCCGACGCCGACCGGTGGAGACGGGAAGGGCAGGCTGTCGCAGTAGTACTGCACGCCCTCCACCTCATAGAGCAGGCGGAGCCTGACCGTCCGCTTGTCGGTGCGCTTCGATTCCACGCATTTGGCCCGGACAACCACTCCCCTGCGCCGCAGGTTCACGTCCCGCCAGATGAAGAGCAGCGCGCCCACCAGCACAGGGACCGCCGTGATCAGAACGCCGATCGCATACGAGTGCAGCCCGTCGAGCATCGTCCCCACCCCCTCAGAGCAGTCTCGGGCACGGGGGACTCTACTCGTCACAGCAATCCATCGACCGTCCTCGGCTACCTCGATGAGCGGCATCAGGAGTGGTCGGGCCTGTGCCGCGTCCCGCTGCAGGCCGAGGGCGGCCGGGACCGCGTCCTCGCGATCTTCGGGCAGCTGCTGCCAGGCCGTCCCGAGCAGGCCGGCTCTGGCCTTGTTCACGAATCGTGGGTTCTGGCACAGATCTTGGGGAGCCATCGCGGAGCGTGGCGGGAACGTTCGATTGCAAGGGGTGGTCACGGACCCCGGCCCTGTCACCTCGCCCCCCGACCACCACTGGCGTAAGGAGGCCCTGTCCGACCCGACACATAGGCTGTTGCCGGAAGCCAGTCGGGTGGCCTCTGGCAACATGCCGCTGGGCGACGAATTGCGCAGTCAGTCGCGGTGGGCAGCGACGCAGGTCTCCACGGCTCGACCGAGGCCCTGCCACAGATGGAATCGGTTGGCGATCTGCAGAGCGTCGGGGGCACCGCGGCGGGCACCCTCGGCGTAGGCGCCCGCCCGGTCCCGGCAGACGATCTCCACGCCGGGGTAGCGGATCAGCCAGGCGGCCAGCGGCCCGGCTTCACGGGTCGGGAGCACATCGACCACGCGATGGTCTTCGACGCTGGTCAAGACGGTGGAATAGGTCTGGCCGCGACGGATCGCGAAGTCGTCCACGCCCAGCACGCGCGGTGTGCTGAACTGTGGATCGGGCAGTGCAATGACCCTGCGTAACAAGGTCATCCGTCCCGCGCCGAATCCCAACTGGGCAGCCAGCCGGGCGCCGGCCGGCCCGGCCAGCGCGAGCCCAACTCGCTCCAGGGCGTGGTTGAGCCGCGTGGTGAACCGTGCGTGCGGGGCGGCCAGCCGCGAGAACGGCTCGGCGAACGTCCGGCGCGGACAGTCCGCCACCCCGCAGATGAAGCGCCGGACCGTCAGCCGGATCACAAAGCCCCGCCCAGCGAGCGGAACGTCCTTCAGCGTGCGCCGGTAACGGTCGTGGACCCGGTCCGAAAAGCGGCCGGAGTCCGGACAAGCCGCCCCGGCCGCGCGGCCTTTAGCCACCATCTCGACCGTGCCGAACGCGGCCGTAACCGCCTCGACATCCACCTCGTCGGTCCCGTCGAACACCAGCGAGTCCCAGAACGGTGCATCGGGTCTGCATGACCAGCACCATCACCGTCCACAACTGACCGCAGCAGCGATGGGCAGACACCTGATGGGGCGTCAATTCTGACCGTCGGACGACAAGGCGTACCGGTCTCACGCGACCCTGCCTCCTCGCAATCGAACATCGCGGTAACGCTCTGCGACGGCTCCCCAAGATCTGTGCCGGAACCCAAAACTCGTAAACATCGGTCGCCATCAGCAGGGGATCGGGTCGCGGATGACGACGGACATCGCGCTGTCGGATAGCGGCCCGCGGGGTGCAGCACGAGTCCGAGGACGGCTCCGTACGCCTTGTCGAGGCCGGACAGCGGGACGACCAGGACGTCTTGACGGACCGACAGAGTCCAGACGTCGGCGCGCTTGATCTCTTGGGTCACAGAGTGTCGCCCTCCCCCAGTTTCGTGGCTGAGGCCGAGGGCGGCGAGCTGGTAGCCGGCGTCGAGGGTGGCGGTGCAGCGGGCGGCGCGGACGATGTAGGCGTTGACGCGACACGCCTCCTGCATGCAGATAGCCCGCGCCGACTGGAACTCAAGGCTGTGCTGAACTACCTCACGCCACTGGAAATCCGACACCGCTACGAGCAAGGACACGCCCTTGCGGCGTAAGTATGAGTGTTCAACAGCACGGGGAACTTCAAGGCAATGTGCGGCGGATCATGTGACCGTGATGGCACCAAGTTAGGTCTCGCGGGCCGGACTGCGCCCGGTTGCGAGGCGTTTCTGCCCCTCGGGCATGGGCAGGACCGCCAGTGCGGTGTCTGCAATGTTCCGCAGCGTCTCCGGGTCCAGGCCGGCCTTGCCTACGGCCTCGATCCCGCGGACCACCGTCAGCAGCAGTGCCGCCAACCGCTCCGGATCTGCAGCGCTATCGATGTCGCCGTGGCGCTGGGCGGCGCTGATCTCCGTCCGCAGCAGGGTCAGCAGCGCCGTCATGGTCTCGGCCGACCGCCCGGCGACCGTCGGATCGTGCTGGGCCAGTTCCGCAGCGCCCTTGGCCAACAGGCACCCGCGGCGCTCGGTGTCGGAGGCGGTGTTCTCCGCCATCAGGTGCACGTATCCCGACAGCCGGGCCAAGGCCTCTGCGTCCGGGCCACCTGCCAGCCGCCCTTCGGCCACCTCAACGACTGCGGTGCACCAGTCGCCAAACACACGGTGGAACAGCTTGCCCTTGTCGCCGAATGCG
This sequence comes from Streptomyces sp. NBC_01446, assembly GCF_026340095.1. Lineage (GTDB taxonomy): Bacteria > Actinomycetota > Actinomycetes > Streptomycetales > Streptomycetaceae > Streptomyces > Streptomyces aureus. The sequence continues at coordinate 301,608 of NZ_JAPEPO010000003.1, forward strand.
CCGTACAGGCTGCCCTTGCCCAGGCCGGTCGCCTGGGCGATGTCGTCCATCCGGGTTCCTGCATAGCCGGTCGCCCAGAACTGTTCCCGGGCCCGCTCCAGGACTTGGTGTTCGTCGAATGCGCGTGGTCTCGGCATGGTCTCAGCCTATCCATTCTTGACTGGATCGTCCATTACCGCTTACGTTATGGACGATCCATTCCACAACTGAAGGGGTTCGACATGTCAGGCGTGCTGCAGGAGAAGGTGGCCGTGATCACCGGAGGGACCAGCGGGATCGGGCTGGCCATCGCCCACCGCTTCGTCCGGGAGGGCGCACGGGTCTTCGTGACCGGCCGGGACATCGACCGCCTCGAAGCGGCAGTCAAGGAGATGGGCCCAGCGGCCACCGGCGTACGATCCGACGTCTCGGTCCTGGCCGACCTGGACGCGCTCTACGCGCGAGTCCGCGAGGAGGCCGGACGCATCGACGTGCTGGTGGCCAACGCAGGAATCGTCGCGGACGCCGCGCTCGGCGCTCACACCGAGGCGAACGTCGACCTGACGCTCGCCGTCAACATCAAGGGCCCACTATTCACCGTTCAGAAGGCGCTTCCGCTGCTGGCGGAGAACGCCTCCATCCTGGTCATCGGCTCGAGCAACAGCGTGCGGCCCAATGAGCAACTCGAGGTCTACAGCGCCTCGAAGGCGGCGGTGAGCAACCTCGTGCACAACTGGGCCCGGCAGTCACGGGAGCGCCGATTCCGGGTCAACGTGCTCAGCCCGGGACCAACGCGGACCCCTGGCCTGCTGAGCGCCGCAGGGCCGGACGTCGACCAGTTCGCCGAGGCCGTCGTGCCACTGGGGCGGCTGGCCGACACTGAGGAAATCGCCGAGGCCGCCCTCTTCCTGGCTTCGGACGCCTCGTCGTTCGTCACCGGCGCCGAACTCTTCGCGGACGGCGGCTACACCCGGGCCTGAACGACGGCCGGTGGTGCGCATCCGGTTCCCTCGAAGCGATGGGACGCACCCCGGCCGCGCGTGTGCGTCGTACGAGGCCCAGTGCACCCGAAGCAACGAGATCGTGGCCGCGGCCTCTTTGGAGACGGCACTTGGTCAGCCACCCGGCCACCGGGCCGGCAGCGATCTCCCGGCCGCAGCTCGTGCACTCCACGCGGGGCAGCTTCATCACCTGCCCAGTGTGGCCGCATCTGCCGAGGCTCGGGATCAAGTACACCCTCGACGCGCCCGTCTACCTGCCACAAGCCGCCCGTGCCGCACACACGGCGGTCAAGGCCGCCCCGGGCAACCTGGCGCGCTCCGCCGCCCAACTGCGCTCCAGGCTCACCCAGCCCGTGACCCGTCAGCTGCCGGCCGTCCGTGACTTCTCCCAGACATACTGGAACAACGTCGGCGGCCGCTGGGCCGGCAACAAGATCCGCATGCACCGCGGGCTGCCGCCCCGCCCACACCCGCGCACTCCGCCGCGCGTCGTCAACCGGCCGCTCCTCCCGGCCCCCGCCGCGCACCGGCCCGCAGCCGCTCCGGGACCCGCGCCGATGCGGGCACGGCCACCGCGCCGGTCCGCCCGGCCCGTGGCGCAACCGGCCGCGTCCTCCCAACAGCAGGCCCTGCGCCGGCGGCTGTACCGAATGAGTACGAACGCGGCCCGCCGCGCCCCAGATCCAGCTCCTCAGTCTCCCGCGGCCCCCGCCGGTCCCCCACCGCCTACGGCACAGCCCGCGCCGGCCCGCCGGAGAACGCCGTGACGAAGAAGGGATGGCTCGCGCTCGGCGCGGCCGCCGCCGTCATACCGCTGCTGCTCTGCGTTGGCGCCTTCGTCGTCCTCACCGGATCGGTGGCCGCCGACCAGGACGAACAACGGCGACAGGCCGCCTACCTGTCCGGGGCCGTGCAGGGTGCGCCGGCCTCGGTGAAGGGGATCGCCCCGGTGATGCTGTCCGCGTACGCGAACGCGGCCTCCCGCGCCCTCACGCTGCGCCCGAAGTGCAAGGGCATGCGCTGGTCGGGTTCGGTCGGGTCGAGTCCCACCACGCCGCGGGCCATCGCATCGCACACGACGGGACGATCACCCCGCGCATCATCGGGGCCCGCCTCGACGGCTCCGGCGCCGGCGGCAACAAGACCAAGGTGGCTGACACCGACGGCGGCACGTGGGACAACGACACCTCCTACGACCGCGCCGTGGGCCCGGTGCAGTTCCTGCCCTCCACCTGGAACGGGCCCACGGGCCAGGACGGCAATGGCGACGCCATCAAGGACCCGCACAACGCGTTCGACGCGGCGCTCGGCGCCGCCGTCTACCTGTGCGGCGCCGGGCACAGCGACCTGAGCGATGACAACCAGCTACGCAAGGCCGCCCTGCGCTACAACCACGCCGGCTGGTACGCGGACGAAGTCCTGCAGTACGTGCACCAGTACGACCAGGCCGGCGACGCCCTCGGCAACACCGGCAGCAACGGCCCCGTGCCCGTATCGGTTTCTCTGCCCGGCCGTCCGGCCGCGTATCAGGGCGGGGCGACGGCCTGCTCGTACGCCGACCCGACCGGGGGACGCTGCCTGACCGGCGCAACGGCCCACGGATACCAGGAGATCCTGGAAAAGTGGCCGCGCTGGCACGGTGGGCTCGGCTGCCAGACCCCGCGCGCCGATGGCGGCGAGCACCCGCTCGGCCGCGCCTGCGACTACACCCCCGGCACCCTCGGCACGCGCGCCTCCGGCACCGCGCTCGCTCAGGGCTGGGCCCTGGCCGCATGGCTGCGCAAGAACGCCGGTGCGCTGGACGTGCAGTACGTGATCTGGCAGGTCCGCATCTGGAGCATCAACCACCCCCAGGACCAGGGCGGTTGGGGACGACCGTACGACCACGGGCTGAACAATCCACACACGGTCACCGGCGGCCACTACGGCCACGTCCGCGTCACCTACAAGGACTGAGCGTCGCGTAGTGCGCTCGCCGCCGGCACCCCACATCCCTGTCGGGCCTACGAGTTGAGGTCCATCACCGGCGCACCGAGGTCCTCGTAGTCCGAGGGGGCGATGGTGGCGACAAGCGCACCGTCGGGACGGTCCAGGGTAGGACGTGCGGCGTGCACTGCGGCCGCCACGCCGAACGGGACGTTCCGGCGGTGCAGGTCGGCGATGGCGTGGGCGGCCTCGTAGTCGGTGTCCAAGGTGTGCAGTACGTCGAGGATGCCGAGGTAGTCGACGATCCCGGTTCGTTCCCGCTCTGCTTCCAGCGCGGACACGATCGGCACCCACAGCCGCACGGTGGGATCACCGGCTGCGACATGAACGAGCCCAGAGACCTGCTTGTGTCCGCCCAGGGCGAGGAGGGTGGCACTGTCCAGGATGTAGTGCTCGATGATCACGCTGCCGTGCCCCGCACTCGCGACTGGTGGGCGGCCTGCGCCTGACGCATTCGCTCACGCAGCGCACCGGCATCATCCTCGCTGACCCGATGGCCGAACTCCGAGACCAGGAATGCGTCCGTGCGCTCGGCCCGTTCCTGCAGCTGCGCGGGCGTGAGCGCAGTCGCGGCGAACTCCTCAATCAACGCCCGCATCGACATGTTGCGGGCCTCGGCCAAGGCCGCAAGCTTGTCCCGAGTCTCGGCACCGATCTTGATCGTCGTATCCATACCGCGAGTATACCGGAGTGAATACCTCGGGGCTGGTGTGCTTCGACTCTCGGCGTGCGACGGGGCCAAGCCACGATCCGTAGGAGAGGAATGAGTTCGGCAGGCGACGGTGCGCGGCCTCGAGCATGTCCACGCGAAGCACCGCGGCCACCTGCGCAATGACGAACGGCATGGCTGGTTGCGCCCTTGCTCGATCGACACGGAGAGTCCGGCCAAGTCGGCGAGCTGGGCCCGCGTCAGATGACGGGCGTGCCGCAGACGCGCTATGCGCGCACCGGTGTGGTCTTGGGAATGAGCGTGCACACTGGGCTCCGTTCCGGCTCGACGCCAGAACCGTACCTGCGGATCGGCAACCCAGGTACGTGAACCGGACCGGTGCGCACGGCAGTTGACTCCGCTCGCGCCAGTCCGCGTTGGTGCTTATGCCGTGAATTCGACGTGCTCGATGTGAAGGGTGCGGTTCGCGTCGTCGATGCGGTAGAGGAGGCGCCGGCGGCCGACGCGCAGACGGCGGTGGCTGGTCCCCCACGGAGTACTGCCCGCCGGTTTCGGATCCTCCACGAGCATGCCGCTTGCCGCGAACACCTCATCAAGCGTGTCGGGGCGTTCCTCCAGGACACGCACCGTGGCGTTGACTGCGGACGGCTCCCAGGTGACGGTCCAGCTCACCGGGCGGCACCGCGCTCAGCGGCCTGCCGGAACAGAGCGCGGGCATCGGTGTCGGCAACAGGTGCGAGCTGCGCCCCGAGCGCCCGGTCGCGTTCGAGGCGGGCCACGGCCAGGGCGTCCTCCATGTCCTCCAGCTCGGCGGGAGAAATGAGGACAGCAGCGGGCTGGCCGCGGTCGGTGAGAATCACACGTTCATGCTGGGCGGCGCGGCGGGCGAGCTCTCCGAGCTGGCCCCGCGCCTCAGTGATCGGATATGAAGCCGTCATGCATCTACAGTACACCTAGTGCACACTTATGGGGTGGCTCTGCACCGCCGGCCGCGCCCGAATCATGCACAGGCACCCTCCTGAACGGGCCGTTTTCGGGCTCCGCCGCGGGGCGCACATAGACCTTCCGGGGCTGGCGGAGCCTACAACCCGGCGGCCCGCCTCCTGGACCCCCTCATCCGTCGCCCCCTTCTCGCGGGCCAGGGAATGCCAAACACGAACCGGTGAGACCTACCGGCGGATTACTTGCGCCCCGGTGTCCCACTCGACCTTCGCAGTTTTCGCAAGGTCGCTCGGGTGGGTGGGACTGCTGGCGTTCGGCTCCTGGATGCTTGGCATGGGCCGTAGGGTGCGGCTGTGGATGAGTTGCTTGTTGCGCGGGTGCGGCTCCTTGACCAGCAGGGCCGGTCGGTGAAAGCGATCGCCAGGGCGCTGGGGATGAGTGCCGGAGACGTTGTCGGGGTACTGAATGACGCGGTCGCGGCCTGGGGGCCGGGTCGCGGCGACCCTCGATGCTGGGTGAACGCCGGCTGGAGCCGCAGTGTGGATCTTGAGAGTGCGCCGCAGTGGGCGGGCCTTGATCCCGGAGCTTCCGACGCGGAGGAGGTGCGCGGCCTAGTCGCGGTACTCGTCGCTGCGGACAGCACGCGCTCCACGAAGGCGCGGGTCGCGGGGTTCCTGCTGGACGTGTGGTGTCTGGGGGTGAAGAACGCGCTCGCCCCGGAGCCGATGAGTGAGAGTCGGCTGGCCGGGCACCGGGGGCTCTACTTCAGCGCCTACGAGGGGCATGTGCAGGTTCCGGCCGACCTCGCCCGCGCTCTGGTGTTCGGGGCCGCCGCCTACGCGCGCGGCTTCGGGTTCGAACCCGAGGCGGAGCTCGCTGAGGAGTTCACGGAGGCCGCCGCGCTGCTCGGCGAACCTGCGGACCCCAGCCCGATCGGCTTTGGCCGGGACGGCAAGCCCTTCTTCGTCAACGGCCCCTATGACGATCCCAATGCGGTGCTGCGGACGCTGCGGCGCGCGGTCGGCGACGACGGATTCCACTTCGAGGTCGCCTTTCCCGAGCAGCCGTCGCGGGGGCGTCGCTTGTTCGGGCCGCGCTGGTAGCGGTCGGTGCGCGGGAGCCGAACAGCGGTTCCCACCCGGGCGGGTGACGGGCCTGCTGTTCACGCCCGTGGGGGGCCGAAGCGATGGCAGCATCGGCGTTGTGGCGACCGCACCCGGGGAGGGGAAGCCATGCCCGCGAGTCCGATGCTGCTGGCGGTGCTGGGGAAGCTGCGCGTGTTCACCGCGCCGGGGCTAACAATGCTGCGGGATGCATAGTCGGATCTCAACGAACGTCTTCTTTCTCTGACGCTTGGGGTGCTCGTCCCGCCAGGCATCCAGGGCTTTTGCCTCCCATAGGAGGGATCGTCCGATCTTCTTAAGCTTGGGAAAGTCCGGGCTTTGGCGGTGGAGGTTGTAGAGGGTGCGCCAGGCGATTTCCAGCCGCTCGCAGGCTTCACCGCTGGTGGTAGTGCATAGTCAATGACTGGCTAGTGAGGGGGTGTTCAGGGTGAAGAAGTTCCAGCCGCAGCCGGGCTTTGTGGTGCAGGCGTTCCGTTTCGCCCTGGACCCGAATGCGACTGAGGAATCCGCGCTGCGGTCGCACTGCGGGGCTGCTCGGGCCGCGTACAACTGGGCTGTCGGCTGGGTGACGGCCTCGTGGTGGCAGCGGAAGGCGGAAGCCTCGTACGGGGTCGCCGAGGAGCAGCTGACGCCGTGGCGGCCGTGGTCGCTGCCCGCGCTGCGTAAGGAGTTCAACCAGGTCAAGCGCACCGATCCGCGCTATGCCCACTGGTGGCACGAGAACTCCAAGGAGGCGTACAGCACCGGCCTGGCCAACGCGGCTGCCGCGTTCGACAACTACACGAAGTCGAAGAACGGCCGCCGCAAGGGCGCCCGCATGGGTACGCCACGTTTCAAGTCCAAGCGCAAGGCCCGTCTTGCGTGCCGGTTCACCACCGGTAGCATCCGCGTGGCCGACGAGGGGCACGTGACGCTGCCGGTGCTCGGAACCATCCGCACCCATGAGTCCACCGTCAAGCTTGTGGCCCGCGTGCAGAGCGGAATGGCGCGCATCCTGTCCGCGACGGTGCGGCATGAGCGGGGCCGCTGGTTCGTGTCCTTCCAGATGGAGGTCAAGCTGGAGATCACCCCCGTGGCCCGTCCTGGTGTCGCAGTCGGTATCGACCTCGGGGTGAAGGTGCTCGCGGTGATGGCCGACAGTGCCGGACAGATCCGGTACGTCGACAACCCCAAGCACTACGAGGGCGAACAAAAGCGGCTGCGGCGTCTGTCCCGTCGTGTGTCGCGCCGCCAAGGGCCGGCCGTGCACGACCGGGCCACCGGCAAGACCATCCGCCGGGAACCATCGAAACGATGGGTCAAGGCGAACGCCGAACGCAACCGCGTGCACCACCGCGTGGCGAACCTGCGCGAAGACGCCCTGCACAAGCTCACCACCGCCGTGCGTGCCGAGTACGGCACCGTCGTGGTCGAAGACCTCAACGTCGCCGGCATGCTCCGCAACCGCCGTCTGGCACGGAAGATCGCCGATGCCGGATTCGCAGAGATCCGCCGTCAGCTCACCTACAAAGGCCGGCGCAACGCCTGCCCCACGGTCGTCGCCTCGCGCTGGTACCCGTCCTCGAAAACCTGCTCGTCGTGCAAGACAGTGAAAGCCAAACTGCCCCTGCACGTGCGAGTGTTCTCCTGCGACGCATGTGGCCTGGTCATCGACCGGGACGAGAACGCTGCCCGCAACCTCGCCGACCTCGCATCGGCCGGCACAACCGGTACCGGAGTGGCCGGAGACCGGGGCACGCCCAGCGTGCCGAAACCGCGTGGAGCCGACCAGAAGACCCGCGCCAGCCGGGCCAGCCGCAAAGCTGACCCGGTGCGGGCAGGTGGCGCAAACCCGCCCCACAGGCGGAAGGAACCGCGAGACCTTCAACAGGACACCACCGCCCAGCTCGGGCTGTGGTGACACCGTTAAGGACCATCTGTGCGTAAACGCACGGATTGCTGAGATCTGACTATGACCTCAGCAACGGTTCACGACGTTCACCGCGACGACGATGGAGCCTGGGGATCGTGCTGGCCCATCTGATCGTCAGAACGCTGCTGCCGCAGGGCGCGGCGATCATGGTGGCGGTCGACGACACCTTGTTCAACCGGAGCGGGAAGAACGCGTGGCAGCACGACGGCGCCGCCAGGAGCCCGAAGCCGGTCGGGCGCGGCATGTGCTGCGTGGTGGTCGGGATCGTCTGGCAGGGGTAACCGACTCCTGCCCCCTCCCCTCCCTCCCTCCTCCTCCTCCTACTGCGGCGGCCAGCCGCTGTAGGGCGCCTGCTGTCCGTACTGCGGGGGCTGCTGCTGTCCGTACTGCGGGGGCTGCTGCTGTCCGTACTGCGGGGGCTGCTGCTGTCCGTACTGCGGGGGCTGCTGCTGTCCGTACTGCGGGGGCTGCTGCTGTCCGTACTGCGGGGGCTGCTGCTGCGGTGCGCCGTGCGGGGGCTGGGCCTGGCCGCCGTACCCGGGCGCCTGCTGTGCGTACTGCTGCAGCGACTGGCCGTGCTGCGGCTGGGAGCCCGGCGGCAGGTGGAAGACCTGGCCGGGGGCGGGCTCGTGGCGTACGAAGCCCGCCGCCTGGAGGTACGCGCCGGCCTTCTTGTGGCGCAGGAAGTTGATCCATATGCCGACGCCGGCCAGGACGGCCATGCCGCACCCATAGCCGAGGGCGAGGCCTGGAGAGCTGCCCAGGAAGGTGAGCGAGCGCAGGAACGCCAGGAGGACGATCACCCCGACGACCGGCAGCCGCTTCAGCAGCGCGGCCTTGCTGCTCAGGTCGAACAGCACGCGCTTCTTGTTGAGTTCCAGCGTCTGCGGCGGGATCCCGGGCATCTGCGGCGCGTACGGCCAGCACTGCGCGGCGCGTGCCTGCGCCTGCGGGCTCGGGTCGGGGGTGAAGAGCAGTTTGATGGAGAAGATCTCCTGCCGGGCTCCGGCGTACTGATAGCCGAAGAGCTCGGCGGTGGACACCAGCGTCGCGAGCCGCTTCATCATCGACATCTTGGTCGTGAACTCGAACGGCATGCCCCTGCGCATGTGGTCGAACAACTGGACCGTCTGGCGATCTGCCATGCGTCTTCCGTCCCCCGTCTTGGCGCGCCCGGCACTGCCGCACGCCGCCGCTGTGGCAAACATTCAGGAGGGGCAGCCTAGCCAGCCGTGCTGTCCAGGCCACCCCCTCCCCTTTTGGAAGGCTGGAGTCCTACGCGCCAGGAACACCGGGTTCGTGAACGCCGCGAGCGGACCCGGCAGGCCCGGGACCACCGGCGCGTGGCGAGCCTCGGCCCGTACGTAGGCTGAGTTCAACGAGGTTCTCGCGTCGGGGCGCACTGAGGCCGAGGAGGAGCGGTGGGCCTACATCATCCTCGACCGCGAGTGGCTCGAAGAGCATCGCGTCTACTGAGGCGCCCGCCTGCTACATGCCGCGTCGATCGCGAGCGTGGGCCGCCTTCGAGTGGCCCACGCTCCCGGCCGAGCAAGATTCTTTCTCTCTGACGGTCACGTTTTGAGGGCTGGTGCTCCTTGGGGGTTCAGGTGGGCGGCGCAAGGCCGCCCGGATCCTGACGGGAGTACGCAATGGGGACCACACAGACGCAGTCTCCGCGGGACACTGCGGTGGTCTTGCTGGTGGAGTGGTACGGCTGGCTGACCGCAATCGTCTTCCCCGTGGGATGCGTGCGCGGCTGGTGGTGGGGAGGCAACTTGCAGAACCTGCCGGGCATCAGCAGCGACACCGCCCGCGAGGCCATGGACCAACGCAAGCCCTGGTCCAAAGCAACGCTCCCGTCCCGCATCTCCGAACTGCGCAACCGCCTGGGCACCGACGTGGACGGAAACCCCTTCCTGCCCCGGGAACGCACCGGCACCTACCGCCTCTCCCCCACAGCCCGCTGCGACTGGACACGCTTCACCCAGCTCGCCGAACGCGGACTCGTCAAGGGCCCAGAGGCCGGCATCGCGGACCTGGAAGCGGCACTCGACCTCGTGCGCGGCCGCCCGTTCGACGGCGCCGCCGACCTGGCCTGGGCCGCCCCCCGCATCCAGGAAATGCTCGTCCGCATCACCGACGTCGCCCACACACTCGCGACCTGGCACCGCAACGCACCACGCCCGGACCTCACCGCCGCCCGCCGCGCCGTCACGCGCGGACTCGACATCGACGACAGCGCAGAAATCCTGTACCAGGACTGGATGCTCACCGAGGACCAGGCAGGCAACCGCGCCGGGGTCAGTGCCGCATACGAAACCCTCCGCAGCGTCAACCGACGCCTCGAGATCGGGATGGAAGGCGAGACCGAGAAAGTCTTCGACACCATCATGGGCCGAACCGCGTCCTGATGCGCGGACGCGGGATCCACAACTTCCCGACGCTGAAGGCGGATCGGTGCAGGCTGATCGCACATCGGCGGTCGAGCGGGGCGTTTCGAGTCGTCCAGCCGCTGCGGGTCATCGCAGCCGGGTGACCGTCACCACCGCGTGCCGGGTCGTCCCCGCGAGAACCTCCACCACAAGGCCGCGGCCAGTCGTCGTGTATGCCTCGCCGGCCGATGTTCGTGCCCTGCGCTCTGGTCCCGTGTTGAGGCGTGCCGGCCCACGTCCGCAGGACCGGGGCCGTCAATGCCTGCGACAGGACCCGGCTCCCGTCCGGCAGCCGCACCGCCAGACGATGAGGCCGCGACACAGGGCCCACGACGTCCGCGCCGACGACGTCCGCGTCGACGGTGTCCGAGTGCCGCACCTTCTTCCTTCTCTGCACTAGCAGGGTTGAAGGGCTGTTAGGCGAGTGGGACGAAACGGTTAAGGAGGAACCGGGTCTTGCTGTCCGGTTCGATGACGGTGGACTCAACTCTGTAGCGACCAGCATCAAGATCGAGTGTGATGCCCTCCGTGAGGGTGCCCACCTCGGTGCCAAGGTAGGCGGAGTCGAAGATGACGAGAGGTCCAGTGGTCCTCATCTCTGGCCCGTCGATCCACTCCGTGGCGGCCAGCGAGTCAGTGATCAAGTCGGCGACGCCCTCCTCGGTTTCCGCGTAGCACCATCGTGCGATGACTCCGTGCTCGGGCAGGACAGTCGTGGACATCGGCTCGTCTCCGAATACGAGGGCTTCGTCGCCGCCCGCCAGCATCAAGACGGCGACCCCGTCGACGATCTCGCAGGCCCGGTCATAGTCATCGCCCTCGGTGCCAGTCCACTGCGGTAGTGCGGTCGATGGAACGGCGGCAAACGGGCCACCGTTCGTGTCATGCCAGTTCAGGGTCATTTTCGTCCTCGGGACAGCTCAGCCGTTGATCGCGTCAGCGTATGGCTCGATCAAGGTTGCGCCTTCTCACCGCCTCGGCCGTGGGCGGCCCCCGGACCGAACGTGTTCCCGAGTTGGTGCAGTTAACAGACCAGATCCGCCCGGCCCGGTACGGGGACGTGGCCCGCTTACAGACGACGCCCTCAATGCCCTGGTTGTGTCGGCAGAGACCGTGTCCCTCGCACGTCGTGTCGCTTTACACCGGGTCTGGGCCTTCGGCTCGTGTCGCGTTGCGGTGACCCACCGTGTCCCTTTTTCCTGTAGGGCTGCATGACTGAGATCACGCTCCCTGCGGAGCAGGCGCCCGGTTCAGCCTGCCAGATGCTGCAACCATTCGCGCAGCAGAGCCGCCTCCGTGGCTCGCAGAGGCAACCCGGTGCCCGCAGCCGGGGGCCCGGTAGTAAGCGCGGTTTCAAGTGCGGCATCGAGGGCGAGTGCGCGCGAGGCCAGGTCCGACCCGGATGAGGCGGGCGAGTCCGTGGTGACCGAGGCGATGACGGTGTCCCGCAGCCGCGCCGAAGTGGTCAGGTCCCGCTCCGAGGGCTCTTCGCCGATCAGCGCCAGCGTGGCGCCCGTCGTTGCCGCATGAATGACGCGGGTCGCCTGCTCCACCGGAACCCGAAGGCGCCCGGCCTCGGCCGCCCGGCCCAGCAGTCTCACCAGCAGGGCGTGCGCCTCGTCCGCGGCCGGGGGCCGACGACCGGGCTGCACAGTGCCGTACATGAGCATGTAGAACGCGGGGTGCCGCACCCCGAAGTCGACGTGCAGGTCCCAGCCGCGGTAGAGGTCGGCCACCGGGTCGTCGGGGGTCAGCGCCAGTGCCTCCCGTTTCTCGGCCAGGTACATCTCGAACCCGTAGGCGGCCAGCTCGGCCAGGAGTCCGTCCTTGTCGTCGAACATCCGGTACAGCGCGGGGGCCGTGATGCCTGCGGCGGCGGCGACAGCGCGCGTGGAGACCGCCTCGCTGCCGCCCTCTTCCAGAAGCTTGGCGGCCACCTGCAGCACCTGGCGCCGTACGGCGCGTCGTCCCTCGTTCATGGAACAACGATATCCAATTTTGCGTATCGGCGCCTTATCGGTGCTACCGTTTTAAGCGGAACAGCGATCCAAGCTGATGGTGGTCGGCGCCGCCCTGCGGCATCTGGGCATGCGCAGGACCCCGGCCGGGCCGTCGGCCCCCACGCGTGGAGCAGTGCGGCCGACCGCCGCAGCGGGCAGCTCATCGTCCGCCGGACCACCACCGAACACGCCGCCGTCGCGGCAGGAGAGGAACACCCATGTCCGATATCTCGATCGTCATCGCGTCGCATTCCGGCTACGGCCACACCGCGCAGATCGCCACGGCCGTCGCGGACGGCGCGCGCTCCCTCGCCGGGACGCACGTCCACCGCGTGGACGTCGCCTCTCTCAGCGACGCCGACTGGGAACTGCTGGACGCCGCGGACGCCATCATCTTCGGCACCCCCACCTACATGGGCACCGCGTCCGGTGCGTTCCACGCTTTCGCCGAGGCCAGCAGCAAGCGGTGGATGACCCGCGCCTGGAGCGACAAGCTCGCGGCGGGATTCACCAACTCCGGCTCCATGAGCGGCGACAAGCTGCACACCCTGCAGTACCTCTCGCTCCTGGCGGCCCAGCACGGAATGCTCTGGGTGAGCCTGAACCTTCTGCCGGGCTGGAACACCACCACCTCCAGCCCCCAGGACGACAACCGTCTCGGCTTCTACCTCGGCGCGGGCGCGCAGAGCTTCAACGACACCCCCGCGGTCCACGACGCGGACCTGAACACCGCCCGCCACCTCGGCCGGCGCGTCGCCGAGCACACCCGCATCCACCGCGCCGGACTGGCCGCCGCAGCGCACTGTCACGGCAGCTGTAGTTCCGGCGTCTGTGCTGGTCAGTGCCTCGCAGGGGCGGGTGAGGACATGAGTACGGCCACCGCGATCATGAACGTTTGTGACGACGTATCAGGACGCGGTGGCCGTGGAAGCCACGATAGCCGAGCAGGTGTGGAGCGAGACGTTCGGGAGGGCCATGGGGGCGGTCGCGGGCTGCTTCGCGCGGCGTGAGGCGCGGGCGACGGCGGCGGAGTTGGTCGTGGGGCTGCTGCTGGAGGTGGACACGCGCAACTGCTGGACGCTCGGACAGGCGCTGGGGCACCCGGGCCCGCACCGGCTGCAGCATCTGCTGTCACGCGCCCGCTTTGACCACGAACGGGCCCGGGCAGAGATCGCCCGCCTGGTGGCCGATGAACTCGCCGGGCAGGACGTGATGTTGGTGGTGGACGAGACGGGCGATGCAAAGTCCTCCACGGACTGCGTGGGGGCGGGGCGGCAGTACTCGGGTGCGATCGGCGGTGTCGGTCTGTGTCAGGTGGCGGTGCATCTGGCGGCGGTCACGGCGACAGTGAAGGTGATCATCGACCGGGTCTTGTACCTCCCGGCGGACTGGGCCGCGGACGAGGAACGCCGCGAGGTGACCGGGGTGCCGGAGGAGATCGTGTTCGCGACGAAACCGCAGCAGGCGCTGGCCATGGTCACCGACGCACTCGCCACGGGGATCGAGGCACGCTGGTTCGCGGGCGACGAGGTGTACTGCGGGCGCGAACTGCGCCGGGGTGTGCGGTCGTTGGGGATCGGCTACACGGTTGGCATCGCCGCCACGTACCAGGTCACCGACGGAGCGGGCCGCCGGTGGGAGGCCCGCAAACTGATCAACAAGGTGCGGCCCGGACAGTGGATGCGCCGGCAGACCGGACACGGCACCAAGGGCACCCGCGAGTACGACTGGGCCTGGCTCGACATCCGCCACGACGACGCTCCCGACGAGAACGAGAACCGGGCGGGGACGAGCGTTCTGGTCGCGCGTCGGCACCGCTACACCAGCGATGTGTCCTACTTCCGCTGCTGGGCTCCCGGTGACGTCTCGCTCGGCACGCTCGTGGAAGTGATCTCCCGCAGGTGGCGGATCGAGGAGACCTTCCAACTCGCCAAGGGCTTCACCGGACTCGACCAGGGTCAAGTGACCTGCTGGAACTCCTGGATGCGCTGGTCACTGTTCTCCCTGATCGCCGCCGCTGTCCTCGCCCTTACGGCCGCCACCGTCCACGAGGCCACCGAGGAGCGGCCCGAGCTTGTCCCGCTGACCTGCCCCGAACTCATCCGTCTCCTGCGGGCCCTCACACTGCCCCCACCAGTCCGCGATCGCGATCACGTCCTGTACTGGACCGCCTGGCGCCGCCACCACCAAGCCATCGCGACAGCCTGCCACCAGCAACGACACCGCCATCACGACCAGCCGTGATCAAGAACTACAGCTGCCGTGACTGACACACCGGTTCGCCAGAAATTGCCTTCCAGATTTCTTTCAGAGGAGTGCGTCATGCAGCACCGGACACTGGGAAGCCAGGGCCTTGAGGTCTCGGCGATCGGCTACGGCGCGATGGGCCTGACCATGGCCTACGGACCCACCGACGAGGAGGCCGGCGTCGCCGCCCTCCGCCGCGCCCACGACCTGGGCGTCACCTTCTTCGACACCGCCGAGATGTACGGCTGGGGCACCGGATCCAACGAGATCCTCGTCGGAAAGGCAGTCAGGGACTTCCGCGACGACGTGGTCCTGGCCACCAAGTTCGGCGTCGACATGTCGGTACCGCCCGAGCAGATCGGCGGCCCTCTCAACAGCCGGCCCGACAACATCCGCAAGGTCGCCGACAACAGCCTCCGCTACCTCGGCGTGGACCACATCGACGTCTTCTACCAGCACCGCGTCGACCCCGAGGTGCCCATCGAGGAGGTCGCAGGCACCGTCAAAGAACTGATCGACGCGGGCTGGGTGAAGTACTTCGGCCTCAGCGAGGCTGGACCCGAGACAATTCCCAAGGCGCACGCCGTGCAGCCGGTCTCCGTCCTGCAGACCGAGTACTCCCTGTTCGAACGGGACACCGAGCAGCTCTTCCCCACCCTGGACGAACTCGGCATCGGCTTCGTCGCCTACGCCCCCCTCGGCCGCGGGTTCATCACCGGCACCGCCAAGCCCGCCGGCCAGTACGAAGCCACCGACATACGCAACGCCGACCCGCGCTGGCAGCCGGGCAACTTCGAGAAGAACATCGAAGCCGTCGACCGGCTCGCCGAGCTCGCGGCGGCCAAGGATGCCAGCGTCTCCCAGCTCGCCCTGGCTTGGCTCCTGGCCCGGGGCGAGCACATCGTGCCCATCCCCGGCACCCGCAGCCCAAAGCGCATCGAGGAAAACACCGCCGCCGCCGACCTCACCCTCACCGACACCGACCTCAAGGCCATCGACGAGATCCTGCCCCAGGGGGGCTTCGGCGCCCGCTATGCCGGGGGACACGTGCCCACCTGGATCTGAGATGCGCCCCGGTACAGATGCCACTCAGGTCAGCTCCGGTGGAATCAGCGCAGGGCGGCGGGCAGGCGGCGAACGTTGCTGAGGGCCGCGGCCTGTTGCCGTAGACGCACGATCTCGTCGTGCTGTGCAGCCAGGCGCGAGAGGGCCAGTTCCTTGAACGTGGTGAGCTCGGCAATGGTCTCGTCTCGCTGAGCCAGGCGTTCCTTGAGCTCGGTGACCTTGGCCTTGAACCGTTCGATCTGCGCGGTCCGCGGGTCGATGACCTCTCCGGCCTCCTGCAGAGTACGAAGGCGCCGCTCGAACTCTTCGGCGAGGTGCTGGTAGGGGCCGGGGCGGGTCGTGCCGTCACGGTTCTTCTTCGGGTAGAACGCGGTGCGGGTCACACCGGCTTCGGCGGCCAGTGTCTTCAAGTCGTCAACCAGGACGGCGGCGCGGAACTCGCCCGGTACGACCTCTCCGAGGATGCGGCCGCCGAGACCGCGATGATCTTCGGTGAGCTCTACCGCAACGGTGCCGAGTGGAAGTTCCGTGCCGTGGGACAGGGGTACGCATCCGGCCTGTCCGGCATCGCCTCGGACTTCGGCGTCGACGTCTGACGGCCCCCGACTTCGACCTCTGAGGGCAGGGCACGTCCGTCCGGCGACACCCACAATCCCTGCCGCCTGCATGAACACCCAGTCGCATGGCGGTGGGACTCCTGCCTCGTCTCTCCTCCGCTCTCTCCCCATTCGCGCAAGACGCCCGCAGACCCGCCGTCCACTACTCCAGCTGTAAATCGTGATCAGCTGTCAGGCGTCGAAGCGGTGGCGGGCGGCCTCGATGTGCCCGAAGTAGCGGTGCGTCCAGTCGCACATTCCGTCGACGGTTGCGCGTAGGCCCTGGCCCGGCTCGGTGAGGGTGTATTCGACACGCGGCGGGACGGTGGGGTGCACGTTTCTCTCGACCAGGCCGTTGCGCTCCAGCATGCGCAGGTTCTGGGTGAGCATCTTGTGGCTGATGCCCTCGATCTCGTTCCGCAGTTCGCTGAAGCGCAGGGTGTGTTCACCGAGAGTCTCGATGATCAGGAATGCCCACTTGTTGGCAACGTCGGAGAAGATCTCTCGCGCCAATGAGTCCGCGCGCCTGAGGTCTGCTTCCTCGGATGGGCCCTTGATCTGTTTGGTCACCATCGGGTTCCCCAGTCACTGGAAAGTGCGTTCTTCCATGTCAGCGTCCACTCTCCTATGGTTCCTGAGTAACCACAAGAGACCGAAGGCGCCCTTGTTGGGCGGACACGAGCCCACAGGCGCTCAGGACAAGGAGGCAGGCAGCATGGCCGTCAACCTGGTAAACCCGAGTGGATTGCCCAAGATCGATGTCTACCGGCAGGTGTCGATCGCAACGGGGTCGAAGCTGGTCTTCATCGCCGGGCAGGTCGCCTGGGATGCCGAGGGGATCACGGTCGGCGAAGGCGACCTCGCCGCGCAGGTCGAGCAGTGCTACCTCAACATCGGCACCGCTTTGGCCGAGGCTGGCGGCTCCTTCGACGACGTGGCGAAACTGACCTTCTACGTCGTCGACTGGACCCCCGACAAGATGCCGCCGCTGCTCGAGGGGATCTCCCGGGCGGCCGCAAAGCTGGGCACCACCCCGGTCCCGCCGGCCACGCTGCTGGGCGTTGCGGCACTGGACGTTCCCGACCATCTGGTCGAGATCGAAGCCACCGCGGTCCTCGACTGAACAGATGCCCTTCGGCCGCTGAGCACCGAAGTGGCCAACTGCGGTGCTCAGTTGCCAACCAGCGTGCTCGGCACATCATGTCTGGTTCGCGGCTTGCCGGTGGTTACGAGATCTACCGCTTCGGAGGCTGGGAACTCACCTAGTCCTGTCGGCCGACGCCGGCGGGCCGAGGCCCGCCGCACGCGCGCACCAGGACGGCTGAGCGGCTGGCGGGACGACTCGGGGGCACTGGCGTGGGTATGGGTGCGGTGGTGTCGTTGGCGGCGGAGGCGTTGTTCTTGAGCGGAGACAGAAGTGACCGGCCGGCGGCCTCTCTCGTGCCCGGAGAGCCACAGAGGTCGGCCCCCGGCCGGTGGTCTGTGCTCGGAACTGCCGGGACTACATCGGGTGGATGTCCGGCTTGCCCGTACCGCCTGCCTGCTCGCTCTGCTCCTTGAGGTGACGGGCCTTGTCCTTCAGACGCTGACGCTCGGCCGGGTCGGTGGTGCGTTCCGCAGCCTGTTCCAGGTCCTGAACCTTCGCACGGATCTGCTGGGCACGACCGGACTCACCTGCAGCGCTCATGATCACTCCTTGGGTGATGGGGAAGAGCGGGCCACATCAGCGAAACAGGACCCGTCACCCCCTGCATCTCGATCAATCACCCACTGTTATCAATGCAGTTGGAAAGTCCCTCGCGGAACGGCGTGCCGGACCCTGCTCACGTTGTGGGGTGCTCTCACTCAGTGGCTCCGGTCCCACGGGATCGGATACGAGACGGTCGACGTCGGCCGGCCCCTCAGCCTGTCCCAATCCGGGAACTTCACCGGATACACGGCGGTCGACCGGGGGCGGGGCAGCCAGGCGGCACTCATAGCGAGCCAGATCGCCAGAAAAGCCACTATTATTAAAGAATGGGCAAAAAAGAGCATGAGGCCGCGCGGCGTGGCTCGCTGCTATGCCCGGTCTGCAAGAAACGCGTAGACACGGTGATCAAAGGACGCCACAAGTCCCTCGGCGTCTACGTACCGGTGTGGGGCCCAGTCCCCTGCCAAAACCCCGACTGCCGCGAGCATGCGGAGGCCCCGGTGCGCACCAGGACTCGGGACCACCCATAGACGGCCCGTCAGTCCAACACCGGACGCCCAGGGACCATGTAACCCGCCGGTAGGGATTTAGAGATTCACCGACGACGGCGGACGGCCGGGAGGGACGGCGGGGAGGAGGAGTAGCTCCCCCGGGGCTCGCCTGAATGGGGCACATCTAAGAAGCCGTATGTATACCGATCAGCGGGCTCGGGGTTCGTACAGGGATCCTGAGGGATGATGTCGGCCGATCTCGACGAGGTCGGTGGTGCCGGGCGGGTACGGTCTCGACGTTGGCGAGGGTGGCCGCGACATGGACCATGATGTGCGGTCGGCGCGTTTCGCACGCCTCGGTGACGTGGTCGCCGCGCCGGCACATGCAGCGCGCTTGATCGTGTAGCTTCCCGGCATACCGCGATGCGGTCGGGTGCCGTGGCTCCGATGGTGCGGAGGTCGGTGGCCAGGACGTCGGGCAGGTCGAGGTCGGGCCGCAGGACCGGCTCTGGTGAGCAGGCCAGGCGGTGAACGTACTCGCTGAGCTCGCCTGGGAAGGCTGTGCTGTCGCGCGAGGTGTCGCGGATGCAGTGGACCGAACCCGTCGTGCGGAACGAAATCGCACCTCGGCAGCGCAACTGCCTGTAACGCATCGGTGTCCGTGCATGGATAGCTTCGTCTTACTGCTCCTCCGCGTTGGCTCGGCGTGCTGTGCTGAAGCGTCGCTGATAGGCGGTGGGGCTGAGCGACAATTCCCTCACGAAAACTCTCCGCATACTTTCGTACTTCGGGAATCCGGCAAGGGATGCCGTCTGCGTTGCGGTATGCCCTTGGTCGAGTAGAGCTTTCGCCATGTCGAACCGGATCATCTCCACGTACCGGGCCGGCGTCGTGGACAGCTCGTCGTGGAAGAGCCGCGTGAGATGCCGAGGGCTCACATTGAGGTGCTTGGCGAGTTCGCCGAGTGAGTGGTTTCCCCCGGGATTCGCCGTGATCAAGTCGGTGATTTTGCGGAGGGCGGGAGATCGGGGCGGCGGTCCTTGCAGTGGGGCGGAGAACTGTGACTGGCCGCCCGAACGCTGCAGATAGACCACCAGGGCGCGGGCGACGTCGCGGGTTAGATCAGGGCCGTGATCCTCCTCGACGAGTGCCAGTGCCAGGTCGATGCCGGCGGTCACGCCCGCCGAGGTGTAGGTGGTGCCGTCACGGACGTAGATCGCGTCGGGTTCGACGCGGCTGGCCCGGCAGCGGGCGGCGAGCTCGTGCGCGACCTTCCAGTGGGTGGTCGCGCGCTTGCCGTCCAGGAGGCCGGCGGCGCCGAGGATGAATGCTCCGGTGCAGATGGACGCGACCCGGCCGGCCCGGCCCGCCAGCGTTCGCGTGGCCTCGATCAGATAACGGGGGACCGGTGTGCGCGGGTAGAGGTCTGCGCCGGCCACCAGGAACGTGTCGGGAGCAGGCTCCGTGGCGGCGGCGTCGACCGCGATCCGGATCCCGATGGACGAGGTGACATCGGCACCGGTCGGTGACACCAGCGCGATCGTGTAGTCGGCACCGAGCCGGTTCGCTTCCCCGAACACCTCCGCGGGGCCGACGACGTCCAGGAGTTTGACCCCGTCGTAGACGAGGATCGCAACCCGATGCGTGGCGGAGCCCACAACCCCGCTGCCCGCCTGTCCGGATTCGGGTGACTCATGGCCGGACCGAGGGAGCGCCGGACGCCGGGTGGTTGGCAGTGTGGAAGACGGACGCACCGTCCATTCGTAACACACCGATATCGGAAGGAGCAGAGGTCATGAGCGAGATCATCGCGGGGGTGGAGATTCCTGAAACGGCAGCGGTCGCCGAGGCCACCCGCCTCATGCAGGAGATGACCAGCCCCCTCCTCTACCACCACTCCCGGCGCGTTTTCGTCTTCGGCGCCTTGCATGCTCACAGGCTCGGCCTGGAGCCCGACCCGGAGCTTCTCTACCTGTCCGCCATGTTTCACGACACCGGCCTTTTGACGCCGTTTTCCGACGTTGAGCAGCGCTTCGAGGTCGATGGAGCCGACCAGGCACGCAAGTTCATGCTCGACCGCGGTTTCCCGGCCTCGGCGGCCGACGTGGTGTGGACGGCGATCGCGCTGCACACGACCCCGGGAATTCCCGGGCGGATGGGCCCGGAGATCGCCATCACGAATCTGGGGGTTCTGACCGACGTGCTCGGCCTGGGCCTGAACGAGCTGGAACGCAGCCAGGTGGACGAGATCACCGCCATCCATCCGCGGGGCGACTTCAAGAACGAGTTTTTGCAGGCCTTCGTCGAGGGACTCAAGCACCGCCCGGAGACCACGAACGGAACCGTGAACTCGGATGTGCTGGAGCATTTCATTCCCGGCTTCCAGCGCACCACCACGGTCGAGCGCATCATGGGCGCTCCCTGGCCGAGCTGATCAAGGCGCCACAAAAAGGCAACGTGATGAGACGCGTGAGTCGCCCCCGCGACGGGCGTCGTCTCGGGCGAGGCGCAGCCTTCGCCGTGCTGGCCTGCGCCACTGTGGTGATGATGGCCACGGCAAGCGCACCGTCACCGATCTATCCGCTGTACCGGGAGCGTTGGGGTCTGTCGGTCACGATGCTGACAGTGATCTTCGCGGTGTATGTCGTGGGTCTGCTCGGTGCCCTGCTGACGGTCGGATCGCTGAGCGACCAGCTGGGGCGCCGCCCGGTGCTGGTCGCCGCCCTTCTGGTGGCGGCGGCCAGCACGGCGGTTTTCTGGACGGCCGACGGCGTCGTCTCCCTCCTGATCGCCCGGGTGGTGCAGGGCATCGCCACGGGGACGGCCACGGGCGCTCTTGCCGCCGGACTGGTCGAGCTCTCACCCAAGAGACGTCCGCAGCTGGGGCCCACGACGACGGCGGTGGGCACGAGTATCGGCATGGCCACCGGCGCCGGAGTGGTGGGGCTGCTGGTTCAGTCGACCTCACGCCCCGATGCGTATGTCTTTCCCGTCCTGACGCTGACCTTCGTCGTTCTGGCCGCGGTCGTCCTCACGATCCCTGGGACCCTCGTCTCGCGAGCGATGGGACTGGCGTCGTTGCGACCGAGTGTCCGGGTTCCTCGGGAAGTGCGGCCGGAGTTCTTCCCCTCCGTTCCCGCCCTGGTCGCGGGGTGGTCCGTCACGGGTCTGTTCCTCGCGCTCACTCCGTCCCTGGTGAGCAATGTCCTGCATGTGCGGTCCGGCGCTGCGGGCGGGCTCAGCATCGCGGCGCTGTTTCTGGCCAACAGCGTGGGCGGGTTGTGGTCCGTTCGGCATACGGCACGGCTCGCCACCTTGCTGGGGGCGGTTCTCCTGACTCTGGGTGCGTCCGGGCTGGCGGTGGCCATCGCTGTTGCGTCGCCGGCCATATACGTGGGCGGGTCATCGCGGGGCTGGGCGTCGGCCTGACGTTCAACGGCAACCTCCGCGCCATCAGCGCGGTCACCACCGCGAACTCGCGGTCGGAGGTCTTCTCGGCCGTCTACGTGATCAGCTATGCGGCGTTGAGTCTTCCGGCCCTCGCGGCCGGGCTCGCGGCGCCCTCATGGGGGCTGGAGACCACGGGCTATCTGTCCGTCGGCTTCGTCGGGGCGCTGTCCTTGGGTGCGGCCCTGCACGCCGACAATCACGTGCTCACATGCCCACCGGCGATCCGATACGCACGGGCTGGGAAAGCGGACCTCACAGCGAACGGTCCCGCTGCTGAGCGCGCCGCACGCCCCACGCCGACACCATCCCCAAAGCAGCTTGATCAGGACTTACGGCTGCCGTGTCGGAGCGGGTCGGCTCGCTTCTGCGGAGCTGTCTTCGAAGATCCTGAGACCGAAATAGCTACGCTGCATCCGCAAACTGGAGGAGGTTGCGATCTGCATGGGTGACGGGCACGGGCCCGGAGGGTCTGAGCAGGAGGACCCGCTCGGAGCCGAATGGGAGAGGCACCGGGGCGCGGTCTTCGGTGTGGCCTACCGGCTGCTGGGGACTGTGGCCGATGCCGAGGATGTCACCCAGGACGTGTGGCTGCGGGCGGCCGGAGCGGATCTGCAGGACATCGATGATCTGCGGGCCTGGCTGGTGACGGTGGCCGCGCGACGGTCGTACGACATCCTCAAGAGCGCCCGCTTCCGCCGGGAGACCTATGTCGGTCCGTGGCTGCCGGAGCCGCTGCTGACAGGGCCGGACGCGTCGCAGCCGGTCCTCGTCGACGAGTCCGTCAGCTCGGCGATGCTCCTGATCATGGACGAGCTGAGCCCGCCGGAGCGGGTGGCCTTCGTCCTGCAGGATGTCTTCGGCCTGGAGTTCGGCCGGATCGCCGAAGTGCTGGACGTCTCCGTGCCGGGTGCCCGGCAGCTCGCCTCGCGGGCGCGACGGCGGGTGGCCAAGGCGAAGCAGTCCACGCCGCAGGCGTCGAAAGCCGAGCGCGAACGCGTCCTCACGGTCTTCCGCGCCGCCTACGAGGCCGGAGACCTGGAGGGTCTGGTCAGGCTCCTCCACCCGGACGCCGTCTACGTCACCGACGGCGGCGGCAAGGTCTTGGCGGCACGCAAACTCATCCACGGCGGCGAGCGCGTCGCCGAAGTCATGGTGCGTACGGGGCGCCAGTGGCACCCGGACCGTATCGACTTCGCCGAGGTCGGCGGCGAGCTCGCCCTCGTGTTCCACCGGGAAGGCCGGGTCTACTCCGTCGACACGGTCCAGATCACAGATGGTCTGATCACCGCGTACCGCAGGGTCCTCAATCCCGACAAACTCGTGCGTGTCTGAGCTGTCACACCCGGAGGGGCTACCTCGTCTGCCTGATGAGAACGCACAACGGGCGACGAAGGAAGACGCCAGAGCAGGTGAGATCGATCATGCGGCACGGCATACATCCACCTGCAGCCGCTACGAGCCCTGCGCGCGAGCGGGCTGTGCGCTCGGGTCGCCCCTCCCAGTAAGGATCTGTATGCAAGCCATCACAGTGCGAGACCGTGACGCCGGTCTTGCCGGGATGTCCCTGACGGACATGCCCCACCCCCATGCGGCCGAGAACGACGTCATCGTCCGGGTGCACGCCGCCGGCTTCACCCCTGGCGAGCTGGACTGGCCCGCCACGTGGACCGATCGCGGCGGCCGCGACCGGACGCCGAGCGTGCCCGGGCACGAGCTGTCCGGTGTCGTCGTAGAGCTGGGGTACGGCACCACCGGCCTGAGCGTCGGACAGCGGGTGTTCGGCCTGGCCGATTGGACCCGTAACGGCTCGCTCGCCGAGTACACCGCGGTGGAGGCCCGCAACCTCGCCCCGCTGCCGGCGGACATCGACGACACCGTGGCCGCCGCGCTGCCGATCTCCGGGCTGACCGCCTGGCAGGGCCTGTTCGACCACGGCCGCCTCACCACAGGCCAGACCGTCCTGATCCATGGTGCCGCGGGCGGCGTCGGCTCGATCGCGGTACAGCTCGCCCGCGAGGCCGGCGCCCGCGTCATCGGCACCGGCCGCGCCTCAGGCAGGGACATGGCACTCGCACTCGGCGTCGACACCTTCATCGACCTGCAGACCGAGAAGCTGGAGGACGCCGGCGAGGCCGACGTCGTGTTCGACGTGATCGGCGGCGACATCCTCGACCGCTCGGCCGCCCTCGTCCGGGCCGGTGGCACGCTCGTCTCCATCGTCATGCCGCCCAAGGTCCACCCCAAGGACGGGCGTGCAATCTTCTTCGTCGTCGAACCCGACCGCGCCCGGCTCGCCGACCTCGCCAAGCGGCTGAGGGACGGCCGGCTCAAGCCGCTCGTCGGTGCGGTGCGGCCACTCGCCGAGGCAGCCGCCGCGTTCGCCCCCGGCAAGCGCACCCCGGGCAAGACGATCATCCGCGTCACGGAACACTGAATCAGGAGACCCATCGTGATCGGAATGCGAATCGCCACCGGCTTCCTGGCCGTCGCCACGCTGACGGCGGCCACGGCCTGCTCGACCTCGGACCAGCCCACCCACGCCAGGGGCACGACCGCGGCCATGGCATCGCCTGCGGCCAGGGCATCAACACGCCCCACCGAAACCCTCAAGCCGCTGCTCCAGCAGGCCCTTCCGAATGTGAAGGGCAAGACGTTCACCTCGGCAATCGTGGACTTCCCGCCCAACGCAAGCGCGCTGCCGCACCGGCACGGCCAGGCGTTCGTCTACGCCTACGTCCTCGAAGGCACCGTGCGCAGCCAGCTCGCCGGCAAGCCCGCGACTACCTACCACCAGGGCGAGAACTGGGTCGAGCAGCCGGGCGCCCACCATGTCCTCACCGAGAACACCAGCCCGACCGAACGGGCCAGGCTCCTGGTCGTCTTCGTCTCCAACACCGGAGAAAAACTCAAGGTCGACGATCAGGCGTCGTAGCCCGCGGCACGCAGCGGGCGGCACCGCCCCGCCCACCACTCGGCCCCTGCCAAACACACCCGACCGACCGGCCCCCCATGCACGCCAAGTGCGCGGCGCAGGCCACCCGAACGAATCGAAGGAATCATGACCGACCCCCAGCGCATCAACATCGGCAAGCAGCACCCGGCCGCCTACAAGACCCTCATCGCCCTGTCGTCACAGGTGGAAGAGGCCACCGCCGCAGCGGGCCTCGACCCGCTCCTGGTCGAACTGCTGAGGATCCGCACCTCCCAGATCAACGGCTGCTCGTTCTGCCTGCGCATGCACACCCGTGACGCCCTCAAGAAGGGCGAAAACCCTGACCGGATCGCCGTGCTGCCCGCCTGGGCAGAGACCGGCTACTTCTCCGAGACGGACCGCGCCGCCCTCCGCCTGACCGAGGCGATCACACGCGTGCCGGACGGACACGTCAGCGACGAGGACTTCAACGCCGCCGCGGCCGTACTCACCGCAGACCAGGTCTCGGCAATCGCCTGGCTGGCAACCGTGATGAACGCCTTCAACCGCGTCGCGATCACCAGCCGGTATCCCGTCGGCAGCTGACCTCGACGGTGACACCGGCGGTGATACGGGCTGCCGCAGCCTCCCCCGTCGTGAAGGTAATGGTGGAATCACTCGGGCAGCTTGTGCGAGCTGCCCCGGCCCACACAAGCGCGGAGGCCTTCGACGGCGTACCTGCACGGGAAACGGCCAGGGGAGCCAGGTCGAGGCGCTTGTCCATGTCGAGGTGGAAGGTGCCGTACGGGTTGGCGTTGGACCAGAACGGGTCGGTCAGGCCGCGCCGGTCCATCCGATCCCTGAGCAGTGGTAGTCGAACGTGGTTCCCGGTGGGGTGATCCTGGTCGGGTGAGAGCATGGAGACGGGGCCTCCTGAACAGCTCGTGGGTGTCGAATCCGTAGAGCATCAGGAGGCCCTGTGCGGCAGACTTCGGTGTCGGTGGCTGGGCGGTCCAACTCGGCTGCTCCATCGTGTGATTGCCTCGCGCACGTGTACGGGAACGCGGCGGACTGGCCCCAGCGGCAGCGTCGGTATCCGTCGGACTTGACGGATACCGAGTGGGCGGCGATCCGGCCGCTGCTGCCGGTGCCGGGCTGGCTGCGCGGTCGGAGAGGCCGGCCGGAGGGATACTGCCACCGCGCGATGCTCGATGCGCTCCGCTATCTCGTGGACAACGGCATCAAGTGGCGGGCGATGCCCGCCGACTTCCCACCGTGGGACCGGGTATACGCGTTCTTCCGTCGCTGGCGCGACCACAGCCTGGTGAAAGAGCTCCACGACCGGTCGCGCGGCCGGGGGGTACGCGAGAAGCTGGGCCGGGAGGCGGAGCCGACGGCTGGTGTGATCGACTCGCAGTCCATCAAGGCGGACGCCGTTGTCGGCGCCGACAGCCGTGGGTTCGACGGCGGCAAGCTGATCAACGGACGCAAGCGACACGACGTGGTCGACACGCTCGGGCCTGCTTCTGGGCGTGATGGTCACCGCCGCGGATGTCGGCGACCGCGCCGCTGCCCAGGTCCTGCTCGAGCAGGTGGTCGGTGCCCACCACCGCCTCGCCCTCATCTGGGCTGATGGCGGCTACACCGGCAGCCTCGTCGAGTACTGCCTGGCCGCGTTCGCCCTGGTGCTGGCGATCGTCAAACGCAGCGACGACGTACGTGGCTTCGTGGTGCTGCCCAAGCGGTGGATCGTCGAGCGTCTTTTCGCCCACCTGATGCGCAGTCGCCGCCTGGTGCGCGACTTCGAACGCCGCACGACCAGCGCCGAGGCGATGGTCTACTGGTCGATGACCCTGCTCATGACGCGCCGACTTGCCCGCTGACGCCGCGGGCGAACGTGAAGCGGCCCGGCGTATCCTCGGCCAGCCAGCCGCGCGCGACCAGGCGTTTCGCCTTCGACCGCAGAGCCTCCACCCGCGCCGGCACCACCTCCATACCGAACAGTGCGGCCATCTCCTGGCAGGTCAGCGGCCCCTGTCCGAGCCGGGACCGGTCCGCGAGTGTCTTAAGGATGCGCTGGTAGTCGACCGACAGCGCCGACCAGGCCAGCCCTTCGCGCCACACCGGCACCTGCGGCTTCTGCTTCGTCGAGGCCGTCACCGGCGACATGGCATCGTCCGCGATCCCGGCGCCAGCAGGCGCCGACAGCAGCACACTGACCCGTTGGCGGGCGATCATCCACTCCTGCCATTCCTGCTCGGCCGCGGCCAGTTCGGCCTGAATGCGGTCGGCTTCCTCACGCAGCTCGTCCACCCGACGGCGAGCGGCGAGCTCGTGCTCTTCCAGCAGTCCGATCACCGACGGCATGCCCGACCTCCACAGGAGCGACGAAACGATGAGCCACCACTCCCACCCTGCCGCCACCCTTATGTCTGACAGCAGAAACGCAATCCTCAAGCTTGGAAAGACAACAGCTTCGAAGGGGCAGGGTCGGCACGGCCTCGGCGAGGGCAACACAGACGGGGTACCCCAGGGCCGGCCTGCGGCGGTCGAGCCGGGGATGTGCGCAGGCCTACGCTGCGCGGCCCCGGCGGTGCGCCTGGTGTCTGGCTTGCCGCCGCCGGGCCTGTGATGGGCGGGCTCCCGCTCAGGAGGACGACGCGCAGATTACGCCTGGGCGTCCTAGCATCCCTCCTTCGAGTGGCGCGCTCCGACCCTCGCAACCCCCGCCGCGGTCGCGCGTTGGCCACAACGACACACTCCGGGACTCCGTGCACACCAACCCCTGAGCCCCTGTCACCCCGCTCCCCGCCGTCCCCTCGACCGGCCGGCGGGGAGCCCGCACAGGCGGCCCCGCCACCCCCCACGGCCCGGCCGACAGGGGTGCGCCCAGCCGGGCCTGTGGAGCGCCGGGATGCGCGGATCGGTCATGAGCGAGGTGTGCCGGGCCCACCCGTGGGCGTCCGGTCCGCCGGGTCGGGCTCGATGGTGAAGACGCCGGCAGTATGGGAGAGCCGCAGCAGCCGGGCCAGGGCATGCGGGACCGCGCACAACCGCAACTCGGCGCCGGTGACCCTGGCCGCGCGGGCGGCGGCCAGCAACGCGGAAAGCCCGGTGCAGTCGATGAACGACAGACGGGAGCAGTCCACCACGACGCGCCCGTGACGGCTCAGGGCCTCGCGCAAGGTGGCGCGGACGGTGGGGGCGCTGCACAGGTCGAGGTCCCCGGCCACGCTCACCCGGCAGCTGCCGGGACCGGTGGCCTTAACGCCCACGTGGATCGTGTCGTACACCGGCGCCCCCTTCCCACTGCGCTGCCGCGCCCACGGGTAGGCCCTGGTTCAAGGAAACTCCCAGACCAGGGACCCTGTCCACCCACGGCAGGGCGCCAGGGAATCGACTCGGGCGCTTCGTCACGGTGCACACCCCCGAGCCTCTGCTACCCGCTCCCCGCCAATCTCCTCGACCAGGTGGCGGGAAGCCCCCTCCCACACGACCTGGCTGCGCCACGCGCCGCGCCCCCGCAACGGACATGAACAGGACCCACGAAGCGATGGTGCGCCGGGCCAATCCGGAACGGCGCAGCCCCCGTCGAAGAAGCCGTGACCGGCCACGGCAACGGCTCATTCGAACCAAGAGGCGAGCGCTGCCGAGGGCGTGTGCCGCTTTTGACGGGGCGAAATGGGGCCGTAGGCCCGCGACGGGGCGAGGGCGGGGCCGCGGGCCCACGGCGTCAGGAGTCCGGTTACCGGAAAACGAACAGATGCCCCCGGTCCGGGGATTGTGGGCACCACGGGGGCATCTGCCAGCCACTCCTACGGGAGCGCTCGGAGTTGACCCGGCCAATGTGCCCGCCCTCACCGGCGCACCCCGCATCTGACGCGGCGTGTCGCGGTGATACACCCGTTTTGCTCACCCATGGAGCCTTGTGCCGGACCAGCAGCGCCGCGGCAACAGGAACGGTCGGCGTGTCCTGAGGCTTCGCAGCGTCCTGCCCGACCCGCTGCCGTACGTTTTCCACGGCTGTCCGGCCCCCGCCCAGTCTTCTCCGGGAGCCGGCGGCCACCAGACACTTCGGCAGCTACCCCACGGCCGCTACGCCGACCGTGCAGCGGCCCGCCGCGTGCGCGGACGCCCGCCCCGGCACGGCATACGACACGGCGCCCTGCCGCTCGAGCCCCACCCGGCACCAGCCGTGCACCGCCCCGAAGCCGAGAGCCTCCTGGACGACAGGGACAGGGCGCAAACCACGGGGCAACCGCCGGTCGGCAGGTCACCCCGCACAGCTCGATCGAGAACGGCGCGCAGACAGCCACAGCGAAGAGAGTCAGGGCGCGGTCACGACCGCATCGTCAAGGATTTCCTGCAGAACACATCAGACGAACCTAAGAGATCATCTCAATTGGTGAGTCTGCGGTAGCAGATGAGAGTGCAGGCGATGCTGGTGAAGGCCAGGAAGTGGATTGCCTGCCGCTCGTAGCGACGGTAGAGACGTCGGCATCCGGCGAGCCAGGCCATGGTGCGTTCGATGGTCCACCGGTGGCGCCCCAGCTTCTGTGACGTCTCAACTCCCTTGCGAGCGATGGGCGGTGTGATATGGCGCAAGCGGAGCCATTGCCGCAGGTGACGGTTGTCGTAAGCCTTGTCGGCGTGAAGCTTGGCGGGGCGCCGACGGCGTGGACCGCGCCGGGATCTGATCGGTGGGATGCCGCGCACGAGCGGTTCGAGGGCCTGGCTGTCATGAAGGTTGGCGCCGGAGATGCCGACGGAAAGCGGCAGTCCGGTCCGCTCGTGATCGCTTGGGGACGGCTAGTTCGACGGTCCCGGCGCGGGTGTCCCACTCGCGTGGGCGGTAGCCGTTGCGGTGGTTGACGCGTTCGTCGCTGACCTGCCCGTATTTATTCGGCGTTGCAGAGGGCATCTGCCTCGGCAGACATGGGCGCGTCGGCGAACGTTTTGACCATCGCGCGCAACAGATCCGGACTCGCCGCGGCGAGGTTGTCTTCCGCGAGGACATGCAGGGGCAGACTGTCTGGTGCGGTCATCGTGCTGATCTCCTTCGAGGCTTCGACACTTCGAAGATCAGCCGGTGGCCGTTCGTCTATGCGGATCTCATTCCCATGCCGGAGCAAACCCCCGGATCAGGTCGAACCCGTACACCACTTCCCTGGACGCAACCGCCCCGCACCGGGCCTTCGGAGAGGGACCGACCGGGTTTTGGCGTTGGATCGGCGATCTTGGGGATACCGGTTCAGTTACTCCTGCTGTACCACCTGGTCAAGGGACCGCTTGCTGTGGCGCCGAGAGGTCAGACGCGGAGCAGGTCGGTCGAGAATGTCCAGAGGCGCTTGGCGGTGGCGGGATCGAGCGCCCATTCCTTGACAGCGTGCGGGTGCTGCGCGAGGTCGGCGTCGTTCGGCACGGTGTATGCCTCTTGTGAATCGTCGAGGTAGTGGCCTCCGGAGTGAGCGAACTCCGGGGCGACGGCCGCGACGATGCTGGTGGCGGCCCCCTGCTCGACCGTTTTGTACGTGAAGACCCCGGCGGCTTCGGCCGCATCGAGCGACTCCTTCTGTTGCGGTGTGAAGTTCCGCTGCAGTCCCGTCGCGACACCGCCGGGGTTCACCGCATTGGCGACGATGCCGTCGGACGCCCAGAGGCGAGTCGCCTCGACGGCGAAGAGAGAGTTCGCTGTCTTCGACTGGGCGTAGGCAATCTGCGGGTCGTAGCTGCGACGCTCGAAGTGGAGGTCGTCGAAGTCGATGCCGGAACGCATGTGCGCCGTCGAACTGACCGAGACGATCCGTGCTCCGTCGCGGTCGGCCGCTCCCAGGGCCAGGGCGTCATGAAGGCCGGCGGCCAGGGCGAAGTGACCGAGATGGTTCGTCGCGAATTGCAGCTCCCAGCCCTCACGTGTTCGTTCGAGGCCACCAGTGACCACGCCCGCGTTGTTGATCAGCAGGTGAAGCGGGCCGCCCCACGCGTCAACGAAGCGCGTGACGGCGGTCCTGTCGGCAAGGTCGAGCCGGACGACTCGGGGCCGGATCCCTCCGGTCGACTTCGTGATCGCCTCAGCGACGGCGTCACCCGCAGTCGTGTTCCGGACGGCGAGCGTCACCTCCGCCCCGGCAGCGGTCAGCACACGAGCCGTCTCGATCCCGATTCCGGAGGAAGCTCCCGTCACGATCGCGCGGACGCCGGTGAGGTCGATGTCCCGCAATACCTCGTCCGCGGTGCTGGAGGCGGTGAAGGGCCTGGCGATGGGTTCGCGAGTAGACATGGCGGTGACTATACGTACTAGACTTGATTTGTATAGTGCGCTTCTTGCTCGTATGCTCGTTTCATGAGCAGTCCCGATGTTGGCCACCCGCCGTCGACAGTCGCCGATACCGACCGTCGGACCATGGTTCTGGACTCCGCCATGGTCACCTTCGCGCGATTCGGTTACAGGAAGACCTCGATGCAGGACGTGGCTCGGGCGGCGCACATCTCCCGGCCCGGGCTCTACTTCCTCTTCTCCTCGAAGGAGACTCTGTTCCGCGCCGCGGTCACCCAGGCCCTGGAGCGGGACATCACAGCGGTCGAACACGTCCTGGCCGACACCGGCCGACCCCTTCCAGAGCGCCTCGCCGAAGCGTTCGACCAGTGGGCGGGCCGATACATCGGCCCGCTGACGCGCGATGTCTCAGTGGTCATCGAGGACAACCCCGACCTCCTCGGAGAGATCACCGAGACCACGCCGCGACGTTTCGAGGAACTGATCACACAAGCGATCGCCGTCGAGTCAGGACGAGAGGCGGCCCCCCCTGTCGCACAGACGATGATCAGCGCATCGATCGGCCTCAAGCATCAGGCAGCATCACGGGAGTTCTACCTCGAACGACTGAAGGTCGCCATCGATCTCCTGGTGCGCTGAAGACGCTTACCGAAGCCGCGGGAGAGAGCCCGGCCGCCTCGTAGGCCCGCGGTCTCTCGGACGGCGACGACAGAGCCGCCCGTCGAGGCCGAATCGGCCGACTCGGCAGGTCCGGCCACCCGGCTGATGCGTTTTCAGTCAGCGAGACGAGCTGATCGCCGTCGTGGAATCTGGTAGCGGCCTAAAGGGGAACCCGTCCGCCAGCCTGGTGTTTCCGACCCAGAACGAGTGGGCTCGGACCGGCTGACCGCATGGTGTGGGTGCCGGTGCCCCGCGCGCTTCAACTGGAGTACGCGCGAGTTCCCCATGGGTCCCGAGAGCACGATCGATGGATGTCAGCAGGTAGGAGACCGTTGTTCGAGGCATCCCTCAACGGTGTGAGGTTCTCGCAGTTACTCCCAGATTCCAGGAGCGTCGCTCGTAATCTGCAGATATATGGGGGATTTCGAAACCCGCACCCCGACATCGGGGCAGCCGTCGGACGGGCTGGCCGAGGTCTTCTCCCTGCACACCCATCGAGCTGGCCGCGCCGGGCAGCAGGACGAGCGGTCGTACTTCTTCGACACGCTTGCGGAGTACCAGTGGGCGCGTGACGCGGCCGGGCTGATGCCGTCCTCGATCGACCAGCTGGTCAAACCGGTACTGGAAATCTGCGAGCACTACGACCTCGTGCCGTGGCAACTGACCCCGACGCTGCTCGACCGATACTTCGCGGGGCCCGGGAAGCGTGCACGGCCGACGGTCCGCACGAAGATCAACAAGATCGATGCGTACTTCGCGTTCCTGGAACAGCGCTACGCCGGCGAGATCCATCGCCGGTTCGGCACCGCGGTGGAGTCGCCGGTCGATCCGTTCAACCGGCCACGTCATCGTGGTGACTTCGGGCTGCGGGTGCCTCCCTCGCAGCGGGCGATGCGCGAGTTCTTCGCCGCGTGGCGCGATGCGCTGCCGCGGGCCCGCAAGCCGGCGATCGCGTGCCGGGACTATGTGATGGCCAAGCTCGACTACCTGTCCGGGGTGAGGGCGTCCGAGCTGTGCGGGGTCGGTCTGTGCGATGTGCACTGGGAGTTGGGCAAGTGGGGCCGGTTCGTCGTACAGGGCAAGGGCGCCCGCGGCTCAGGGCCCCGGCCGCGCGAGGCTTTCATGTTCCAGGAGGGCCGTGAGCTCCTGTGGTGGTACGTCGAGGAGGTCCGCGGCCTCTTCCACGACGACCCGGAGCATCCGCTGGCCCCGCTGTTCCCCTCCGAGCGGCTGCCGGTGGAGCTCGCAGCGGCGAACATACCGGTCGCCGCCGCGATCACCCCGGGGACCTTCCGCCGGAACCTCAAGGCGGCCTCGCTGCTGTACCTGCCGGGGCCGGTGGGCGAGTTGTACATCGCCGCAGATCAGCTACACCGGCATGCGCTCCGCCTTCGATCAGATCGGGCTCCTGCCCCGCCAGTTGTGGACCGACCGCGTGCTCGACGAAGCCCGCGAGACGGCCGACCCGATCTGCCTCGTACGGCTCTTCGGTATCCACCCCAGGGTCGCCGTGAAGTACGTGCACGCGGCGCATCCGGACAAGGCGCTGCCTCGAATCCGCTGACCGGGCGACAATCCCGCGAGCACCGCTGAGAGGGTGGAACACGTCGACCATGGTCGAAACCTGGCAGCTACCGGAACCGATGCTGGCGACGCCCACCGAGGACCCGGTGTTGCCGGCCAGCCACGCAGCCGAACCCAAATGGGACGGTTTCCGGGCTTTGGTGGGCCGGTGGGCGGACGGTCATATCCAGATTCGCTCGCGCAGCGGCGGCAATCTAGGTGCCACATTCCCCGAGCTGGCTGCCGCCGCTGCAGGTCTGCCAGACGGCCCTTGGTCTGCCCGGCGCCCCGGGCGCCCCGCTCCCGGAACTGCACCGAGATCGAGAGGAGGGCGACCAGGGGCATGGAGCACCGGACGTCACGTTGGCTGTGTGTCCTCCTGAAGGCGAGGGAACAGCGGCTCAGTCGCGGGCAGACGCCCCTCGACCGGTGTCAGCCGTTCGGTAATCCGCGTCGCGGCATCTGGGATGAAAGGGCGCAGTTCATCGACCAGCACACGACATGCGGCGACCAGCGTGGCGAGGACGGTGTCGAGCCGCTTCGCTGCTTCGCTGTCGCCCTTCCGCTCTTCCCGAGACAGTTCCCATGGCCTGGTGGCGTCAATGCATCGATTGGCTTCCTCCACGATGTGCCAGACCGCATGGATGGCACGCCGGAAGTCGAAGTCGGCCAAGGCGGCATCGACGAGGCCGGGTGCCTTCCGGTAAACGCCCACCAGCGCCAGCCCACTGGAATTGTCAGGCGCAGAGGCGGGGATGATTCCGCCACGAAAGCGGTGAACCATGGTCACGATGCGGTGGACGAGGTTGCCCAGTCCTCCGGCGAAATCCGCATCCGCGCGGGCGGTCAAGCGGTCGGGAGTGAAGTCGGCGTCCCCGACTCGGGGTACATCGCGCAGGAGCCACCAGCGCACCGCGTCTGTGCCAAAGGTCGCGGCCAGCGCAGCCGGGTCGACGCTGGTTCCGGCCGACTTGCTGATCTTGCGGCCGTCGACGGTGAGGTAGTCGTGGACCAGGATGTCGGTGGGCAGCGGGAGGCCGGCCGACAGCAGCATGGCCGGCCAGTACACGGCGTGGAAGCGCACCACTCCCTTGCCGACCAGGTGGACGCGGCGCTCGCTGGTGGCCCACCACTGGTCGTATGCGCTGTCACCGGTGCCGTATCCGAGACTGGTGACGTAGTTGCCGAGGGCGTCCCACCACACATAGACGACCTGGCTCGGGTCGTCCGGCACGGGGATGCCCCAGCCGCGGGCGCGATTGTGAGAGCGGGAGACAGAAAAGTCGTGCAGGCCGCCTTCGATGAGGGCGAGGACCTCGTTGCGGCGAGCGGCGGGCTCGATGCGCAGTTCACCGCTCGAGATCAGCTGATGGAGGCGGTCGGCGTAACGGGACAGCCGGAAGAACCAGTTCTCCTCCGCGACGAGCTGAGGCTCGGTGCCGTGCTCGCCACACCGTCCATCGACCAGTTCGTCAGGGGTATAGAACTGTTCGCAGCCAACGCAGTACAGGCCTTCATACTCCTTGCGATACAGGTCACCAGACGCGGCGCACTGGCGCCACAGTCGTTCGACTCCGACGCGGTGACGCGGGTCGCTGCTGGTGCGGATGAAGTCGTCGAATGAGAGCGACAGTGGACCACGCAATGCGGCGAACGCGTCGGCGTTGCGGTCGACGAACGACTGCACGTCGACACCAGCCGCTTCGGCGGCCAGGACGTTCTTCAGAGAGTTGTCGTCGGTTCCGCTGAGCAGCCGGACCCGCTCGCCCCGTAGACGATAGTGACGAGCCAACGTGTCCGCTTGGACAAGCTCCAGGGCGAAGCCCAGGTGCGGGCGGGCGTTGACGTACGGAATAGTCGTGGTGATGTAGCGGCGTCGTGCGGTCATCGGTCCTCCTACCGGGTAGCGAGGCCTGGTCGCACAACAATCGAGGCCCCGTCCCGGGGCCTCGGATTCGGTACGCGTCCGTTCTCAGCAGCCCCGTCGAGGGGGCATCATCCAGTGCTGAGGCGAAAGCGTGATCATGCGTCCGAGCCTAGCAACAGAGCGAAGTCGCAGCACGCTATTTCCGCCCCGACCCGACTCGGCTACACGCTGGCCGAGAACCCGCCCATCGAGCCAGCAGTACGTCCAGGTGAGGTGCAAGTTCCTCACGTTCGACCATCAGGATTCTACGAACTCGCCCGCTTCTGTGTGGGATCTCCTGGCCCACCCCGAGCTCGGCGACGTGCGCGACCGCCCATACACCGAGCGGCGCGCCCACAAGGCCGGTCTGCCCACTGGCAGGAGGTCACCGCGCACGGCTGTGCTGCGGGTGCGATAGGCCATCGCGAGGCCGGCGGCGACTCGACCAAGCAAGGCCGGTGGAAGCCTGGGTCTGCTGTGGTCAAGCCTGAGCAACTCGACCGGGCCCAGCCCTGCGCGGAGAACCCGTGGCTGAAGCTGCGCGAGAAGCGAAAGGGCCAGGACGAAGGCCGCCGATGCTACGGCGACCGTCGCCGTCTACAACTACCTCGTCGACGAGTTCGTCTCTTGATCTATATTCTGCGGAGTTCGCGGTCCTCCGAGTACGGACGGGCGAGCGCGGCCTGCCAGCGGCCAGCTCGAAGATGCATGACTCGGTACTTCAGTCGCGTCAGGTACAGGCGCAGGCGGCGAGGGCTGCGCCTGCGGAGGGTGTCGGTCCGTAGATGACGCAACCATTCGATGCCGCTGGAGTCGGTGAACAGTACAACCGTTGGAATCAGCTTCTGTCCGTCCTCTGACCTGCGCGGGTACGAGAAGGTTTCGCCGGAAGCGGCGGCCACGATGCTGGACATTCCGAAGATGTCACCGGGGCCATGCCCGACGCCGATTTGAACGAATACGCGCACCTTGGAGATCGGGCGGGTGGTGGTGTTCAGGATGTGCACGATGCTTTCGTCGGAGCCGTACTCGATCCAGCACACGATCCCGACGGCCTGCTCCCGCTCCTCCTTCCGGCGATCGCGAAGCAGGATGTAGAAGCCCATCAGCAACGAGCCCCCGGTCAGGAAGGCGCTGATCCACGTGGGGACGGTTCCCATCTCGAGCCCAGTCATGACCTTGTTGTGCGCCCATAGAGGTTCGGAGAAACGGAAGTTGAGATGCCTCTGAGGCTTCGGCGCCATTCGGCGTGGGCGATGACACGACGGTTTGGCTGGACCGCGTCGGGGGCGTCCCAGAGGCCGGTGTCTGCGATGGCGTCCGCGGTGACTGGCGTGAAGGCTTCGCCGGTCTAAGAAGTCATCTCAATTGGTAAGTGCGCCTCCGCACGTGAGGGTCAGGATGTCCGGCCCAGGCGCCGTGGCTTGACCGTGATGTGAAACTTGCAGCATGGACATGGGGCGTGAGTCGCGGTGGGAAAAGGACGCAATGACGGTGGAGATCGTTTTCGCCCTGGTGACTGCCGTCGCGCTGGCTGCGGCGGTCTTCACCGTCGCTCTGACTCTCGCACTAGTCCTTGGCTTCTCTGGTTCAGCGAAGAAGGGCGTGTTGGTTGGGGGCGCAATGCTCGCAGCGACGGCCGGAATGCGGCGTCTGGTACGGGTGCTGCGTCGGTTCGACGAGCAGCGCCGAATGGGCCGCTGACTGCGGGCCTTCTCCTTGATGTCGGTAGCCTGCCGGCGTGGGGATCGTTGAGCGGCTGGTGCCGGATGAGCTGTGGGAGTTGTTCCAGCGCGTGGTGCCGGCGGCGCCGAGTCGACCTCAGGGAGGCGGCCGGCGCCGGCACGGTGACAGGGAGGTCCTGGCTGCGATCGTGTTCGTGGCCACCTCGGGCTGCACGTGGCAGCAGCTGACGGCCGCCTCGTTCGGACCGTCGGGACCCACCGCTCATCGGCGATTCACCGAGTGGTCGAAAGCCCGGGTGTGGGCGAAGCTCCATCGGCTGGTCCTCGACGAACTCGGCTCCCGGGGTGAACTGGACTGGTCTCGCTGCGCGATCGACTCGGTGAACATGCGAGCCCTGAAAAAGGACCTGACAGGTCCGAATCCGGTGGATCGGGGCAAGTACGACTCAAAGATCCACTTGATCACCGAGCGGACCGGACTGCCCCTGTCCGTAGGGATATCCGGTGCCAACCTGCACGACAGCCAGGCCCTCGAACCGCTCGTGCGAGGCATCCCGCCCATCCGCTCCCGTCGCGGTCCGCGCCGACGACGGCCGGCCAAACTCCACGCCGACAAAGGCTACGACTACGACCACCTGCGCCGAGGGTTACGCCAGCGCGGCATCCGGCACCGCATCGCCCGCAAAGGCATCGAGTTCTTCCCAGCGGCTGGGACGGCACCGCTGGACCATCGAACGCACCATGGCCTGGCTCGCCGGATGCCGCCGCTTGCACCGCCGCTATGAACGCAAAGCCGAACACTTCCTGGCCTTCACCAGCATCGCCTGCACTCTCATCTGCTACCGCAGACTCGCCAAATGAGATGGCTTCTAAGTGAAGGGCCGGCCCGCTCCCGTGAAGCGGGGCAGCCCCCACGACACGGGCCGCCTCCGCTACCCCACTTCAAGAATCAACAGATCCCAGAACGTTGCACTCCTTCACCTTCAAAACCAAGACGCCCACCCGCACTCACGCCTTCATATCCCAGAGCTCGCATAGAACCACTCCCAGAGTTTGGTCTGCCGCAGGCCTGGCGACAGGCTCGGTCGACCGCATTCACAGGACTGCCGTACGCCCGTAACGGAACGCCGTTGACCGCCGGGGGCGCAATTGCGAGCATCGGCGCATGGTCTCTCCGCTCCTGCTCCCGCCCTGTACGGACTCCCGCCGCCGCTGAGCGTGCCTCGCGCGGCGGTGCTCTGCCGTCCTGCCGTTGAACGAGGGGCCGAATAACCGATGACTGCCGTTTCCGATCATGCCCGGCCTCCGCTGCTCGTCGCACTGCCCGCGGGGCCGGAACCGCTGTCCTTCGAGGGCGGCGGCCCGGGCACCCTGCTGCGTACGCTGCTGCGCGACGGGCCCTCGGCCCGCACCGAACTCGTGGCCAGAACCCGGCTCAGCCCGGCCGCGGTATCGCGGCACACGGCGGAGCTGATCGGGCTCGGGCTGCTGCGCGAACTGCCGCCGCGCGTGGGCCCGCCGCGCGTGGGGCGGCCGCGCGTGGGGCGACCGCAGGTGCCGATGGACATCGACCCCGGCCACCACCTCGCCTGCGGGGTGCACATCGCCCTGGACCACATGACGTTCGCCATGGTCGATCTGCGCGGCCAGGTCACAGCGCAGCGGCGGTTGCCGCATCCGGGTGGGCCGCGGCAGGTCCTTGAGGAGATCGGCAGGCACCTGCCCGGCTTCCTCAGTCGGCACGCAGTGGGGCGTTCCGTGCTCGGCCTTGGCGTCGTGACCGGTGGCTGGCAGCGCTTGAGTTGACCGATATAGGCCCGATGGCCGGCAGCCCGTTGTCTGCCAACGTGCTCCGGGAGGTCCGACTGAGCGACGGATCCATCGCCGTTCTGAAGCTGATCGGCGAACCACAGTCCGCAGAGGCGGCGACCTTGGCGGCCTGGACTGCGCACCGGGTGCCGTGCGCGCCGCTCCTCGACCACAGCGTCGGTGCCCACGTCCCTGACGTCACACACCTCTTGCTGGGGAAGGTGCCGGGCGCCGCATTGCCGCATACCGAGATGGCCGCGGCCACGGCACAGGTTGTCCGGTTGTTCCGGCGGGCGCATCTGAAACCGCCGGCCGAAGTGGAGCCCTTGCACGGCTTCCTCAGCCCCCGCCTCCATGAGGCCGTACAGATCTGGCACGAGAGCGGACTGCCCTCACCCGATGACGCCTTGCGGGTTCTCACGGATCCGGACATCGAGCCCGTTCTGCTTCACGGTGACGCGGTCGGATTCACTCTTCTGAGATCAGGGGACGGGTTGGCGCTCATCGACCCCGCAGGCGTTTGTGGACCGGCGGAGTTCGACGCCGCGCGCTGGGTGGCCCGGTGTCTGGCCGTCACCGGCCCGGCTGCCCTGGACGGGTTGACCAAGGCCGCGCTGTCCGCCGACCCACTGTTGCAGCGGCCTCGGTTCGACGCGTGCGTCGCAGTCGAGCTGGTGATCGAGGTGCGGCATCGGATCACGAGCCCGCACGTGTTCCTCAGCGTCGAAGCACCCGCTCAGACCTTCACCATCGACACCCGTCTGCTCGCTGAAGCGGCGACACGTCGTTTGGCAGCTGCAACTTAAGGCTCAGCGGACCATCCCCACAAGCGCGAGGGCTATACCAGGATGGTCGCGGCCGTCGCCGACTTGACCGGACCATCCCCGCGGGCGCGGGGGCGACACGGTCAACCGCTGTTCTAGAGGGTATTCGGCATGAGCATGTAGTTGATGCACCGGCGCAGTCCGCTGCTGGAGTCGACCGGTGGGAGCCACGGCACCCGTTGAAGTAGATCGCTGCGTTGGTCAGTACTCAGGTCGGTCAGGAGGGCGCGGAGCTCGTCAGGCACGGGGGTGTCGACCAGGCACAGCCAGGCAAGGCCGGCGCCGATGCGGACCTCGGGCGATCGACTGGGATCTGACCACAGGTCCCGGGCCCATACGCGCGCTTGTACATCCTGGTGCTCGCGGGCGAGCTGGGCGACCGCCAGGACCAAGCTCACCTGGACCACCGGATCGTTTTCCACGGCCAGCCTGTCGTGCAGGACTGAGGAGACGCGCGGAATATCGCTGATCGCGGTCGCCAGGACGAAGGCGGTCGCGGAGCGGACATCGGGGTCGGTGTCGGCCAGGAACGGGAACAGGAGCTGCAGGTCGCTCGTGATGGCTTCACGAGCGGCTTGGATCGTCCAGTCCGAGGGGCAATTTGTGATGCCCTCCATCTCCAAAGGATCCTCAGCGACCTGGAGAAGACCTTCACGCGTTCCGTCCCCAAGGTGCTGGCATCGTCCGATCTCGGCGACCAGGCGAAGGGTTTCCGCACGGAGCCCACGAGGCCGGGTGGCAGCGATCCGGAGCAGGAACGGCACAGG
Organism: Streptomyces sp. NBC_01446; assembly: GCF_026340095.1. Taxonomy (GTDB): domain Bacteria; phylum Actinomycetota; class Actinomycetes; order Streptomycetales; family Streptomycetaceae; genus Streptomyces; species Streptomyces aureus. The sequence continues at coordinate 341,595 of NZ_JAPEPO010000003.1, forward strand.
GCTTGATCAAGTTCCGTGGGTGTCCTGGTTGTTGATGATGCCCAGGATCGGGAGTGCCCGTCGTGGTTCGTCGCGGATCGCCCGGGTGGTTTTGGCGATGTTCTCGGCGCCGAGGGTCTTCAGCACGCCGATGGCCAGGTTGCGGAAGGTGGCCATGGCTCGGGGTGCGGCCCCGGTGTGGACGGTGGAGGCGTCCTCGGCGAAGGTGACGTCTCTGATGTGGTGGCTGGAGTTTTCCACTCCCCAGTGCCCGCGAATCGCGGCGGCGAGGTCCGCGGGGCTGGTCTGGTGGGCTTCGAGGCTGGTCACGGCGTAGACGCTCTCGCGACTCTCGCGGCTGCCGGTCGGCCGGCTGCGGCGGTGGACGCGGATGGCGAGCTTCGCGTGCGGAAAGGCGATGCCACCGAGTTCGTCCGCGATGCCGCAGGTCTTGATCGAACGGGACTCGCGCCGGCCGTGCCCGACCTCGGAGTGGGTGTGCTGGACGGCGATGTCACGCCACGGCAGCGTGGCGAGCTGGCTGTGGGCGGTGGGCTGGTTGGTCTTGATCACGGCGATGTAGTGGGCCTTCTTCGTCTCGACCAGCCAGGTGATTTTCGCCTTGACCGAGTGCAGCGCATCGAAGGTGACGAGAGTGCCGGCCAGGTCCAGCGGTGCCAGCAGCGGCTTAAAGTGCGTGGTTTCGTTGGTCTTCGCGCCGACCTCGGCCTGCGCGAGTGTCACGACGGTGGCGTGGCTGACCGCCGACAGCAGGTGACGGCGGGTCACGTCCAAACGCGCTGAGCCCTTGAGCGTCTTGCCGTCCACCGCGATGGCCCGCCGGTGCGCGGTGGACACGACGGTGCGGCGCCGGTCGGTGAGGTAGGCGCCCACCGCGGCGTCCAGGGCATCGCCGTCGACGGCGATCAGCACCCGCCCGATCGTCGCCGGCGACGGTGTACGCCGCCACCGCAGTGGATGGCGGCGTACACCGAGGGCGGCCAGCAGCCCACCCGAGGCCCGGGCGCCCCATTCGGCGAGCTCGTCGATGCTCCTGGCGCCCGAGACGACCGCACAGGCACACACCATCAAGATCGCCGTCAGCGAGTACCACCGGCCCCGCCGCGAGCGCGGGTCGGGGATGGAGTCGAAGTAGGGGCGCAGATCAGCGACCTGGCCGGGTTCCAGCGGACCCAGCTTCACAAGTACGGCAGGGATCGGGGAGGATGCAACAGCAGGCACGGGACCTTCTCATGATCACGAGGCGTAGACACCCTAATGATCACGAAGCCCGTGCCTGCACCGCTACCCACCCCTCACAGCAACAACCAGCACAACCACGGAACTTGAAGCCGCCCTGGGAACGGCACCGCCAGTGCACTCACCGCGATCGTGCCGCCCTTGTGATGAAGATCTTCCCACAGCTGCAACAAAGCCCTGCTGGCTGCTTCTGCATCTTCGGAGGCGAGCGTCGCAAGGAGAACCGGAATTTCCTCGCCCGGACCATAGAAATGCGGAAACCGCTTCCAAGGGATCTCGTCGTACCGGAACCCGTCCTTGATCTCCCGCGGGATCGCGCCCATGACCGTACGCATGTCGCCGTCTGTGCCCGCCCATGACTCCGGCCACCCGGCCCAACGGTCATCGTCTACCGCCTGACCTTCAGACACCACACCCCCACCACTCGCAGTCCACGAGAGCCGTGAACACCTTCATTAACAACCGGGCCGACACTGCACGCGCGAACCCAGGGCTTGCCGTCCAGTTAATTGACGCCCCCGAAGCCCCGAGAACCGTCAGTCACCAGCACGAAACCGCAGGAGTCTAACGACTGGCGATCAAGAATCCGGTCCGCTTCAGGAGCCCGAAGACCGAGGTGGCTCAGGTCAGCTTCTTCCCCCGGTGAGACGATTTCGTCGCCCGGGTCGGCTCAGCCCCGCCCATGAGGGCCGATACGAGTTACTTCCTGCCGAGCCGCCGGCTGCCCCAAGGTCTCTGCAGATCCATTGGCGACGGAGTCGTTCCCGCCTATCGCGGCCCCGACGGTTCGGCCGGTCAATTCGGCAGAGCCTTGGCATTGTTAGCGGCGGCTGCCGCGACGGTTGCCAGGTCTTCGCCCGAGAAGCCGGCGCGGCTCAGCACCGCCAGAGATTTGTTCGTCGCCAGCGTGCACAACGCCAACTCTGCCGCCTCCTGCTCACCGGCCCCCGCCGCCAGCAACGCCTGCTCCAGCCTCGCCCGCAACCCATCCATCACGGCGCGGACCATCGCCTGGCCCTCCGCGTCGAGGGCCGGGAACTGCGTTGCCGACACCGTGAGCAGGCAGCCATCCGGGACCGTCGGGTCGGAAATACGGTTCAGGGCGACCTGCAGGAAGGCGGCCACAACGGCGCTCGGGCTCGAGTGGGGGCCGGACAGTGCCTGCTCGTACAGCGGGTGGTAGGTCTGCGCGTACCGTTGGAGGCTTTTCCGGAAGAGGGCGCTCTTGTCGCCGAAGGTGCCGTAGAGCGAGCCCCGGCCCAGGCCCGTGCCCTCGGTTAGGCGATCGATCGAGGCCTCCGAATATCCCCAGCGCCAGAAGACGTGCATCGCGCGTCGTAGTGCCTCGTCCACGTCGAATTGCTTGCGGCCTGCCATGGTCCGTCAGCCTACACATCTTGTACCGATCGTTCAAAGATGTGTATGGTCGCCGACATGACAAGCTTGAGTTCGCTGCGGCTGCCTGACGGGTTCCTTGACGTCTTCACCAGCCGGCTCGTGGAGGTGAACGGGCTGCGGCTGCACGCGGTCACCGGTGGGGACGGCCCGGCGCTGCTGCTGGTCGGCGGGTGGCCCCAGACCTGGTACGCCTGGCGGGAGGTGATGCCCGCGCTCGCCCGTAAGCACACCGTCGTCGCCGTCGACTCGCGCGGGACCGGGCTCTCCGACAAGCCCGACGACGGGTACGACGCCGGCACGCTGGCCGCCGATCTGGTCGCGTTGATGGCCGCGCTCGGGCACGACCGGTTCGACGTGGTCGGCCACGACATCGGTACGTGGACCGGATACGCCCTCGCCGCCGATCACCGCGAGCGGGTGGGCCGGCTCGCCATCCTCGAAGCAGTGATCCCCGGTCTCACGCCGTCCCCGCCGTTCTTCGGCCCGGACGCGGTCAACCTGAAACTCTGGCAGTTCGGCTTCAACCGGCTCACCGACCTCAACGAGGAACTGGTCCGGGGACGGGAGCGACTCTTCTTCGGCTGGCAGTTCGCCACCAAGGCCGCCACCCCGGCCGCGATCCCCGCGTACGCCGTGGACGTCTACGTCGACGCGATCGCCGCCGATCCTCGCGCGCTGCGGGCGAGCTTCGCGTACTACCGGGCGCTGGACGAGACCATCGCGCAGAACGAGCAGCGCAGCAAGACCCGGCTGACGCTGCCGGTCCTCGCGGTCGGCGGCGCGCTGTGGAGCGGCGCGAATGCCGCCCAGACGATGCGGCTGGCGGCCGACGACGTCACGGGGGTCGTCCTCGACGACTGCGGCCATTACCCGGCCGAGGAGCAGCCGGCGCGGTTTGTCGAGATTCTGGAGGACTTCCTCCTGGCCAACCGGTAGCAGGCACGCCACACGGCTGAACTTCGCGAACGACAGGCGGAGCTTCCCAAACTCCCCTACATCGTCGAGCAGGCCTTCGCCCTCCTCTACCAGTTCAAACGCCTCGCCATCCGATGGCAACGACGCCTCGAACTCCACGACGCCTTCGTCAGACTGCAGGGCCACCGAGGCGAAGCAATCGTGAGCTCGAGGCGCCGCTCCCATCGCACGGCTGGCACTTGAACTGGTGCAGCAGGGCAAGGGTTCGCTCGACAACGTGGCGGAGCTTGTTCAGTTTCTCGATCGCAGGAGCGCACTTGTGGGAGATCACCGGCAGGGGCCGGCGGCAGAGACACGCTTTAGCCTTGTCAGGTGTCGTCTCTCGCTGTTACTGCTACCTCCCGCTCATCGGCGCCTGCCGCTGTCGCCTACACCGCGCTCCTAGACGCAGAGTCCTGGCCCTCGTGGACCTCGGGGTGCCCCTGCCCTCGCAGATCAGGTGGTGTTTGCTGCCCGTCTTCCGCCGGTCGACCGGCGACGGACCGGTCGCGGCTCCCCCTTTTTCGCGCGGACGTGGGAGCCGTCTACGCACGCGCGGGACCAGTCGAGTTCGCCGGCTGCGTGCAGCTCGGCGAGCAGGATGCGATGCCGTTGCTCGAAGACGCCGGCCTTCTGCCATCGGTCCAGGCGGCGCACCCATCCGGATGCAGCCGTGGGCGATCCGGCTGGCCCCCACCGCCCTGAGTTGAGGCCGAAGACCTCGCATGACCGCACCGATTGCTGCCGCAGCAGAGCACTCGCTCAGGACGGCGGCCCCTGGCACCGCGAGCGGGCTCTTGGCTGCCGCGCGGTGCGCAGCCGAGCACACGCTCGCGAGTTACGGCCCGGCGGTTGGCGGTGCCGGAGGGGGCGCCGTGCCCTGGGTGCTGTCGGGGGGCTGCGACTCCCAGGAGCGCCCGGTGCCCGGGGTGCGCGTGACGTGCTGCTCTTCCACCGTGGGGCGGGTCGTCCACCACATCACGGCCACAAGACCAACGGCGCACGCGCCACCGGCGAGCAGCCCAACCGGGGGGCGTCGCGGTGAGCGCACAAGGCGCAGGCCCAGCCAGCCGACGCACGCCCCTGCGAAAACCGCGATCGTCGACGTGAGAGGAGAGATCGCCGTTCCTGTAATTGAAGGCTCCCCTCCCTGAAGGGAGGAGATTGTCCACCCTCCAGGGCTGAGCGGGGATTTACGGCTCAGGCCGCCTCCTGGTCCAGCGGACCAGGAGGTCTTGTACCCTCAGCACCGTCCGGGTTCCAACCTGCCCGGACCAGCATCACGCGGGCGGAGTTCTTATCCCGGGGGGACACGGCTCCGCACACGGTGCAGGCATACGTTCTCATCGAGAGAGGGAGTGCGTGCTTGGTTCTCGCTGCGCACTGCGCACATTCCATCGTGGTGTGCGCCGGGTGGACGAGACGGACGTCCCGTGCGTGTTTGCGGCCCATCTCGACCAGGGCGCGCTTCGTCGCGGCGATGGCGGCGTCGGCCGCTTTGCGGGCCATCGTGGTCTTCGCGAGGAACTTCGGCCGGAAGTCCTCCACCGCAACCCCGTCATGGCCACGCATCACGGACGTGGCCCACTTGCGGCCGGTGTCCTCACGCTGCCTCGCGATCTTCTTGTGCAGCTTCGCCGCCTGTGCCCGCGCCTTCCGGTAACCCTTGGATGCGGGCTGCCCTTTCGGGCGCCGGCGCCGGGCCATCATCCGCTGGTACTTCGCGAGCCGCTGCGCGGCCCGCCTGCCGTGCCCGGCATGCGGGAGGTCGTAGGCGTCATCCGTGGTGGTGGCCGTCTCCTTCACACCCCAGTCCACCCCGAGAACCCGCCCGGTGGCGGGCAGCGGTTCGCTCTGCGCGGGGGCGACGAAGGACACGTACCAATGCCCAAGCGTGTCCTGGTACACGCGCACGCTCGACGGGTCGGCCGGAAGGTCCCGCGACCACACCACGCTCAGCACGTTCCCGCCCGCGAGGTGCAGACGACCGTCCTTGAGGCGGAAACCGCGCTTCGTGTAGTTCATGCTCGGCCTGGCGTCCCGCTTGCGCTTGAAGTGGGGCATCCCCACCCGGCGGTGCTGCGCAAGCCCGTCCTTGATGTCCTTCAGCGCCTTCGCCCTCGACTTGGTGAAGTCGCGGATCACCTGCTGCTGTGGCACGCACGCGCCCTGAGCCAGCCACGGCGTCACCTTGCGGGCCTCGGTCAGCAGCTTGTCAAGCTGGGCCGGACCGCACGTCAGCTTCTCGCCGCCCGCTCTGCTCTGCGCGTGGACCTGCCTGGACTTGGCCACGCACTCGTTCCACAGCCACCGGCAGCGATCCCACTCGGCGTCGAGCGCGCGCCGGGCCGTCGCCGACAGGCGCACACGGAAGGTGTACCGGGCATGCCCGGCCCCCTCCGTGATCGCTCCTGTCGCCATACACCCGAACCTACCCAGGAGGACTGACAGTCGAGAGTTCTTGATCGCTGTCGACTCGCTCACCCCGTCACCCGGTGGACGGTCCTTCGCCCCGGGGGCGAAACCCCTACTTCCTGTCCTGCTCCGCAGGAGTCCGATTCCTCCCCGGCCTGAAGGCCGAGGCATCCTCGGAGGAACTCGGTGAAGGATCCGGACCGGGCGGCCGAAGCAGCTCACTCCTGTCCCCTGGAAGAGATCTCCTCACGCCGCGACGCAGACGAGACCGATCAAGATGAGGCCGGCGGCGAGCCCGAGCATCACATACCGGATGACGGCCGCAGCACGTTGCGCAGACGGGCCGTCGAGAGCACAGCCGCACAAGCCGCGGCAGTCACGGGGCAGGTCGAGCCAGTACGCGCCGTCGAGCCGGGCGTACGGCTGAGGCGTGGCACCTTCGGTCTCCATGGGCCACCCAACGATGCCGCCCGCCCGCGGTGCCGGTCGGGTCAACCGCGACGAGCGCGGACCACGCATCCGACTGGTTTCGGACCCTCGAGGGTTTGGATGGGTGACGGACTGGCGCCCCACCTCGAGCTCACCCCCACGACCACCAGGAGCAGGAAAAGAGAGTCCCAGGCCAGTGCCCGCTATCGAACCCCCTGCTCCGCCAGCTCGAGCGCTCACGGCGCCAATCAGGCAGATCCTCGGCACGGACGGTGGCGATCCAGTCTTCAAGGTGCTGGCCGGAGCGGGTGGTGAGGATCTCGGCGAACGTGCGGACCAGGCGGCTCGCGGCTTCGAGTTCGGAGCAGCGGGCGAGGACTTCGGCGAGCTGTTGACGGTCTGCCTCTCGGAGCCGGTCGGGGTGGCGCATCATCCAGCCGGTGATGTGGCGGATGCCAGGTGGTGCCGGGCCGACGACACGGATGCGCTGTCGGCGACCAGGCGGACGGTGTTCTGCTCTTGCTGCCCGATATCGGAAGCGTCCAGCGCTGGGCCACCGCGGACTCGGCCACCGACGAGGTGCTGCGTATCTGGTACGTCGCTGTCACCCGCGCGCCGCCTGGCCGCTATCGCCTTGCCCGAGGAGGAGACCGGCGCGCTGGCCCGGCTGTTGACCAGACGCCGAGTGCCTGTACGCATCGCATAATCCCTCCCTGAGGCCGAAGGCCAGGTCCTGACCGCCTACACGAGCGCAGCAGAACTCCCCTGCCATCACAGGGACGCTTAGGGCTGGCCTAGTTGTCCGACGGAATGCGTGCGGCGATCTCGCGGGCGAACCAGTCCGCCTCCTGCGATAACTCGTCCGCCCCTTCACTCGCGATGAGTTGGAGCAGGCGCAGCAGGTCGTGGGCTTCGTCGAGGGTAAGAAGCGCCAGACGCCGCGCTGCATCATCCTGAGCTGGGATCAGGTCCGCGACAGCGCTGTGCTCGTTAGCATCCATGCTCGCTTCAACGCGCGCCAACGCTCCAGGGATACATCGAGCGTTGCGGACCACCCGAAGGGCAGACAACGGCGCATCACGGTAGCCGGACCATCCCCGCGGGCGCGGGGGGCGACGTCGGCTATCTCGCTTTGCCAGTGCTGGAACCAGGACTATCCCCGCAGGCGCGGAGCGACGACACGAACTACCTGCCCATAGTGTCGTGCTGGGGACCATCCCGGCAGGCGCGGGCGGGACAATGTAGGGCAGGATGAGCCGCGTTGTAGCGCTCTCTCCTGAGAGCGCATAGAGGCCGAGCTCTTCCCGGGTGGACGAGCTCGGGTGAAGTGAAGGACAGACGTATGGCCAGCGGCACCGTGAAGTGGTTCAACAGCGAAAAGGGCTTCGGCTTCATCGAGCAGGACGGCGGAGGCCCCGACGTCTTCGCCCACTACTCCAGCATCAGCGGCAACGGCTACCGCGAACTCGTCGAAGGCGAGAAGGTCACCTTCGACATCACCCAGGGCCAGAAGGGCCCCCAGGCGGAGAACATCGTCCGCGGCTGACCACACGCGCGGCCGTGAAAGTGTGGGGGTGCCCGCCGGCAACGACGGACACCCCCACACACGTTGGACGGACCGCGAACAGGACGTGTGCACGGACACCAGCATCTCGAACAGTGTCGCGCCGGTCAGCAGGGTGACGCCCATCCAACCGCCCCGCGTGCCACGTCGGGCGGCGGATCATCGGCGTGATCACGGCCGTGTCGTTGCCTCGCTGGCACCGGCCTGTCCCTTGCAGCAAATCCTCAGAAGCTGCCGAAGTAGCGATGCCACCAGCTGGGCCGCTGGACATGCCAGGGCAGCTGACTCGGCCCGTCGTAGCCGCACTCCAGTAGCTCCTCGGGAACGGTCACGTACCCGAGATCGGCCAGGGCTCGATCGACCTTGCCCAGATCCGCGCCGTCCAACTCGCCCTCGGCCAGGGCTTCCCCGGCGCCGAGGAAGGCACCGGGATTGTCGGCACAGACCAAGGCCAGCGAGCCGAACTTGCTCACGCAGACGACGATCCGGGTCCCGCTAACGGTCGCATCTGGCGGCACGGTGACACGCCCGTACTCACTGGAGTCCTGGGTATCCCGCTCGGTCGCACATCGCGTGGCGAAGTCATCCTCAAGCCGAGTCACCAGACGGTCGAACAGCGCGCCGGTCACGCCGCGGTCGTAGGCCCGGGGCCACTCCAGCCACCCGGGATCATCGAGCTCGCGCAACAAGGCCAGCAGATCCGCTTCGTACTCCCTCACGCGCACATCTTGGCGGTTCGGTGGCTGACCTCGACAGCCCGACAACACTCATTCAGGTTCAGTATGCGGACCCGGCCGCAGCCGGGCGTTGCTGCGGCATGATCGTTCGACATGTACGCAACGAGGTTCGATGCGCTGTTCGAACGTGGTCGGGAAGCGGTACTGGCGGGTGCGGTTCAGTGCCAGGTGCCGCCTGTGGACGGTGGGAATCGCTGGGTCATGTCCGTCGTCATGCGACCTGACGCCGCGACCGCCCGCAGGATCGAGGAGATCACCCGCGAGGCGATGACCGTTGCCGGGGAAGAAAACTGGCCCACCGGTAGTGCTGACTCCTCGCACTTCACCCTTCGCGCGCTGGAAGAGCACCGTGTATCGGTCCCGGACGGCGACGCACGGGTATCCCGCTACATGGCTGCCCTGCGGACAGCGGCGACGGCCGCCGGCCCCGTTCGGCTGACTCTGTCAGGTCTGACCCTGACACCAGGCTGCATCATGCTGTGCGCCGAGCCGTTGGGCGACGCCATTGAGCGCCTGTATGACGCCTACGAAGAGGCGTTGGGCGAAGACGGCTGGCTGGAGGCCGACTTCGACCGCAACATCTGGTACTCGACGCTGGTGCATTTCACGCGCCCATTGACTAATCCGCAGGCCGTCGTGGATTGGGTGGGCGAGAGCCGAGAGCTCGCCCTTGGGCAGGTCGAATGCCCTCATGTCGAGCTCGTCGTCTACAGGTTCAACGGGAGCCGCATGGTTTTGGAGACTTTGGACGCCGTCTCGCTCAACCATCGACCGTGAACCGTCCCACCACTGGAAGCACTCGAGAAGAAAAGGGCCGCGGAGCTGGCCATGGGCCCGGCTCACAATCCGCCAGAAGATGCCTGAACCGGAAATCTTCCATGTGGCAGCAGCAACCGCCAGCATCCTCTGCCTGGCGCATGCGCATAGGTCATCGACGACTCAGCCACCTCCTTTGCGATCAGCCACGCCATGCAGGCCCAAGTCGAAGGCGACACGCTCAAGGAACTCATGGCAGCCGTTGGAGGCCGCCGCCCTGATCGTCACCCCAGTGGTCGCCGGCGCGGGCTCCGTCCGGGACAAGACCCAGCCCAAGCCCGACGAGAACGGGAACGACGACGATGAGAACGGCGAGGACGAGGGACAGGACAAGCAAGCCCGTGCTGCAGATGCGATCTGACGATCTCGCACCTACCGTGGGCCGTGGGAGCGCGACAGGGCTCCCACCTGGCCCCGCGCCCGCTTCGCACGCCGCGCGGGGCCGCACTCGTCTATCCCATCTGATCCAGCGTGGTCTGAGCCGTGGCGTGTGGTGAGATGGCCGGACTATGTGGTCTGTCGTGAACGACTCCGATCGAGTGCAGTGGCACTACACCCCCTTCGAGAGCGTGGGCCCGCTCCGATTCGGTATGAGTCACGAGGAAGCCGGCGCCGCGATGGAGCTGCAGGGGTTCACTGGAACCGTCTCCTCCATGCACCAGCGACACGGCGCCCTTGAGCTCCAGGCCGTCTTTCGCGAGATGACCGCCCCGGCGTACGTAAGGGCCGTCACCGTCTACTACAGGGAATCCGGCGGGCTGGCCTGCGTAGTCGTCGACGCACTGTGTGGACCACTGGTCTCGATGGGCGGGATGCAGTTGGTGGGGCGGGTGCCTTCCGAGCTGACGGATGAGTTCCACGCCTATCAGGAGGGGCGCGGCATGAGCCCCATGATCTCTGTCGAGGGCGATGCGGCGTCGGACGAGCTCGGGATCATGGTGCGTGCGCAACGAGCGGGCGACACCCTCCTGTCACGACCGGTCTTCGCGCAATTCGACGGCTGGGCCTGCACCGTGCATGACTGCATCCCCAGGGACGAGTGGACTGTCCGCTGACGATGCCGCGTCACGGCCGTGCGGCTCCTCGGCCGGCCACTCTCCCGGCTTCGACGTCGCCGTGCGCAACGTCGTGTAGGGCGGCCGCCCCCCGCTGCTCGCCATCAGGCGGCCGCCTACTCCCGCCGCCGGTCACCTCCAAGCACCCCGGCGGCGGGGGTCTTAGTCGGCCTGCGTCTCGCCGGGCCGGCTCGGCCAGCTCGTGCCGGCCCGGAAGCCGTGGGTGAGTGGGCCGCTGTAGAAGTTCCGATGTTCCCCGTAGTGGCCGGCCGACATGGTGCAACGCAGCGTGCTCTCCGGCTGCCGGATGAAGCAGATGCCGGGGATCTCCACATGCCGCTCTGCTGTCGTGCGTTGCTGGCTCATCGCCCTGCCTCCCTCACTGCACGGCGCAACCTGCCGCCGGGCTCACAGCGGGCCGGGTCGTCCTCGCACTGGTCGCAGCACTGCGCATGCCCGAGGAGCGCCAGGTAGGCGGACTGGACGGCGCATGATCGGCAACCGCGGGGAAACCAGCGGGCCACAGTGCCGTGGAACTCCGCTTCGCGCGGACCGAGATCGATCGCTGTGGTGGTGCGCAGCATGACGGCGGACCACACGCACGCCGCCCCCCGCACCTGTGCCTGCGTCAAGGTGCCGATGGGAGGCAGCTCAACGGCCACCAGATCGCCTGTCGTTGTCGCCATGACGGCACCGTAGAAACCGGGTCGGCGGCTCGTCGGGCCGATTGCACCGGATTGCTCGGCCTGTTGCACGGTTGGGGCAGGTTGCTCAGGTGGCTGCAATCGCGGCCCGGGCACGCGCGATGAGGCGGTGCGCTTGGTGCCCGTGGACGGCAGCCTGGTCGAGCTGGTCCCACACCCGCCCGTACAAGGCAAGGTCGTCGGCAGAGTCGTACTGCAACTCGGTGTTGATCGTGTCGACGACGACGCGCTCCTCGTCGAAGATCCAGAACCCATGCTTCGGGGTGAGCGGCATCGGGGCTCCGAGAGGCACGATGCCGAGCTCGACGGTGGACATGCCGATCAGGCCGACGAGGCGGTCGAGCTGGCCGGCCATCACCTCGCGGGTCCCGACGGCAGCGTGCAACGCCGCCTCCCACAGCAGCACGCGGAACAGCTTGCCCGGCTCGTCCAAGACCTCTTGCCGGCGCATACATGCCTGGACAGCAGCGTCGGTGTCCCGTGGGGAGCGCATCAGCTGGGCGTTTTGCATCAGGAGTTGACGGGCGTATGCGGGGGTCTGGAACAGGCCGGGTATGACGGTGGCCTCGTAGCCTCGGATGGTCGCGGTGCGCCGGTACTCGACGACGTACCGGTCCTGCACCGGGGCGTGCCCGGCACAGAGTTGGCGCCGCCAGGGTCGTTGCTGAGAGTGCGGTACGTGATCTTCTGTCCGGCTTGTGATCGCTCGATGGTGTGATGTTGGGGTATCGCGGCCGGTCAGGCGTTCGGGATTCGCTTGGGTTGTGGCATGAGCATGCGCAAGCCGTACGCGAGTGACACTTCCGACGAGCAGTGGGCCCTGGTCGAGCCCGTGATCACAGCCTGGAAGGCCACGCATCCGTCGGTCAGCGGCCATCAGGGCAGATACGAGATGCGGGAGATCGTGAACGCGATCCTGTACCAGAACCGCAGCGGCTGCCAGTGGGACCTGCTGCCCCACGACCTGCCGCCCGCCGGCGCGGTGAAGTACTACTTCTACAAGTGGCGCGATGACGGCACCGACCAGACCATCCACGATCTGATGCGGTGGCAACTTCGCGAGAAGAAGCGGCGATTAGCCGATCCGAGCCTGGTGGTCCTGGATACGCAGAGTATCCACGCCGCGGTCGGCGTCCCCGCCACCACGACCGGCAAGGACGCCGCTAAAAGAGTCCCGGGCAGGAAGAGATGCCTGGCCGTGGACGTGTTGGGCCTGGTTATCGACTGCGTCGTGCTGCCCGCCTCCGCGCACGAGAACGCCGCCGGTATCGCCCTGCTGGACGGTGTCGCCGCACAGTGCGACACGGTGACCAAGGCCCTGGTCGACCAGGGCTTCAAGAACAAGGTCGTCGAGCACGGCAAGACCGTGGGCATCGACGTCGAGATCGTCGAACGCAACCCGGACCAGCGCGGGTTCGTTCCGCAGGCGAAGCGGTGGATCGTGGAGCAGACGAACGGGATCTTGATGTTCTACCGCCGTCTCGTACGCGACTACGAACACCGTCCCGCCTCCTCCCGCTCCCGCGTTCTGTGGGCGATGACCTCCGTCATGAGCCGCCGCCTCACCGGAGCCACCCTCGCCTCCTGGAGGACCGCATGAGCGACAACCCGCAGGTCAAGGCCATCCTGGAACACATCGAGAACCGTGAGCGCGAACTAACCGACCAGGCCGGGCAGTTGCGGGACCGCATCGAGGAACTCACCCGGCAGCTCGGCGAGATCGACACGGAGAGCGAGAACCTGCGCATCACCCGCAAGACCCTCCTCACGCTCCCCGTGCCCTCACCCGCCACCGAGCCGGAGGGCCCCGACATCCCGGACCACCCTGCCTACCAGCAGATCCTCACCGCCCTGGCCGACACAGGCCGGCCGATGCGCGCCCGCGACCTGTGCCACGCCCTCGACCTGCCGATCCTCCCGAAGAACACCGAAGGCATCCGCTCGAAACTCAAGCGCCTGGTCAGCCGCGGCATCCTCGCCGAGCCCGAACCCGGCCTGTTCGCCCGCCCCGGCGCTTGAGGACCATCTCGCGCCCATGACCAGCGATCCTTGTCCAACCTCAACTACGAAACGGACAAGAACTCACGTTCCGCACTCTGAGATTCCAACCCGCGCAGTCGGGCTTGCAGCTCGGCCGCCTGCTCGGGTACACCGACGACCCCGGCCCAGGCTTCCAAGTCTTCGTCCGTGGCGGTCTGGCGTCCGTTCTGGAGCCGGGACACTTTGGAGCGCTGCCAGCCAAGCAGTTCCGCGAGGCTCTAGCCGTCGAGGCCGGCCTCGACGCGAAGCTCGCGGAGCCGCGCGCCGAGGGCCTCCCGGCCATGCTGGAAGTCGGTGCTCACACGGACGAACGTACCTGCGCCCACACCTGGGCAGAAGGCCGTGCAGCCGCCTGCGCCGCATCACGGGCCCGGCACGCGGCGAGCACCTCGGCTGCGTCGTCGACCAGCTCGACGCCGACCGTGGTGTCGGTGTCGTCGATGTGCATGCGCACCAGAGTGCGGGAGTCGAACAGCCAGAAGTCGTCGTCCGGCAGTTCGAGGCGCACAGCTTCGGACCGGGGCACAACACGGATGTCCTCGCCCGCGTCGACGTTCCCGGCGGCCGTGGCCATGAGGAACCGTTGGCCGTCCGTAGGCGGCTCATCGACGATCCGGACGCGGGAGAACCGCGCCCCCTGCTCGGCCTTGTCCCGCACGTTCACGTTCCACGGGTGATCCGGTTCCGCCACGGGATAGACACCACGCAGGAACGCCTTAAACCGGGCGCCAGCCCGGTCGGTGGCGTAGCCGCGGCGGGTCTCCAGCCGGAACGCGGTGCGTTCGAACTCGGTGAACAGATTGGTGATCTCCTCGAAGGGGATCAGGGACGGCACTGGCTACTCCTTGGGGGCGAAGCGGGCGAGCAGTTCGCGGGGGATGACGACGGCAGTCTCGCGGACGCCGAGGTCGCGGAGCTGCGCGAGGTGCTCGCCATCGGTGAGCTGGTCGCCCTGGACGACGATGTCGCCGGTCTCCACGACTTCGTACAGGGTCGGACAGTTCCCGTGCTCGGACGTGGTGCCGATGAACCTGAGCGTCATGTCGTCCTCCGCCTGCGCCGGATGGGTGTCCAGCATGCGACGCCAGCCTGCCGGATGGTGGTTGATTGCCGGGGATTACTCAATGCGCTCAGCTGCCCATTCACTGCGCGCAATCGGCGCAGCAACGGGCCAGCACGCGGTGCAATGCCGCCGCGTTGTTGCACGTCTCCTTGCACCGCGGGCAGCGTAACCAGGCCTCGCCAACGGTGATGCGGCCACCGGGATCCGGGTAGCCGCCCCCGCCCTTCCCGAGAAGACTTACTTGCCCTTGGCGGCTTCCTTGAGCTTGGAGCCGGCGGAAACCTTGACGCTGTAGCCGGCAGGGATGGTCATCGGCTCACCCGAGGCCGGGTTGCGGCCCTCGCGCGCGGCACGGTGGGTGCGCTCAAGGGTCAGGAAGCCGGGAATGGTGACCTTCTCGTCGCCCTTGGCGACGATGTCGCCGACCGTCTCGGCGAACGCAACCAGGACGGCGTCAGCGTCCTTGCGGCTCACCTCGGCGCGGTCGGCCAGCGCGGCCACCAGTTCACTGCGGGTCATATCGGTACTCCGAATCACATGCGGGGGGGCGCCCTGTTCCGCCAGGGAACAGGGACAGATCAAGTCACCCATGCTGTCAGTCGCCACTGACAATGCGTGAGGCTGCCGAGTCAGCAGCGGCCGGCTCAAAGCACCGCAGGCCACGAAGAAGGCCTCACGCGCGAAGCAAGCGCAAAACGAAACAACAGGTTCAGGCGGCGCGTCGGTGGGGGCGTCGGGCCCCATGGGCGTGGCCCTGCACTGGTGGAGCTTGCTTCTCGGTCCAGTCCTGCCCGGCTTCTTCGGCGAAGCCCTCTGGGTAGGCGGGCGCGACGAACAGGTTCTGCCATTGCGGCTGTAGCAGACCAGCAGCCGGGCTCGCCTGGTCATCGCGATGGTTCAACGCAGTCTCGGGCATGCATCCTTCAATCACTTGGACAATCGGCGCGACCGACAGGACTGCGCGGGACGCACTCACAATGACCCACGACCACACAAGTGATCAAGGAGGGCTGGGCGCGCCGCAGGGGTCAGGACGAGCGCGGCCCGGCGGTGAGAAACCACGAACTTTTCCCCGGCCATCGAAGTGGGACCGCGCCGTTCCTCCTGCGCAGCGGGTGAAACGGGGAGCTAGAGGACGTACGGGGGACGACAGTTCGCGTAGGGCCGCGTATCCGCCTCAGCCGGTGAGCGGTCGGGAACGAGGAGCGGGGTCGGACAACGTGATCCTGTCCGGCCCCGCTGTCGTGGGTCAGCCGAAGTCGAGCGTCTCCTGCGCAAAGTCGGCCGGGGCGGGACGGGGCAGGGGCGGCGGCGGTGCGCCATTGTGGTGTGTGGCCTTCCATCGCTCGGCCAGCTCGTCCTTCCACCCCTTGGGCGGGGGCCACAGGACGCCCCACGCGGCGAGCTGTGCCCTGCTGTAGCCGCCCTTGGGTGAGCGTGCGGCTTCGACTTCTTCAGGTGAGGGGAGTTCCGTCATGGACGGTGAACGCTCCTGGTGTACAAGACTTCCCGCGAAACGGTGGCGGAAGATCGACAGGTCGGTCGCCTTGCTCAGCGGGAGCCACCCTGCGGGCATTGGGGAGCTCGCAAGCGACGGAGGTTCAGTACCGACGGGGGCGTAGTATATTTCGGCGGTTTCTTCCCACACGGTCGACTTCAAGGCGACCTGCTCGTCGAAGACCCCCTGTCGGAGCTGCAGAAGACCAGCCTCGCTCAGGGCTCGGATGTAGTTCAGGAGCTCAATCGTGCCGACCATGGCCCAGGCGACCAGAGGCACAGCGGCGCGAAACCGGTCGAGCAACCCGAAGGGATCGCCTTCCTTGCGCCGCTCCGGATCGTGATGCACCACGTCTCCGTAGATCCAGGCCCATGCCAGCCTGTGAGCATCAAGATCGTGGTCCTCGCCCGTGGCTGTGTCTGCAACCATGACCCAGTAGCCGGATTCTTCACGTGTGGAGGGGCTCACCCGTGTCCGCCATTCAGTACGCGCAGCCTGTATCCACTTCGCATCTTGTGGCGATGCTCGGAAGATGTAGCCCAGGGCTGCCAACGCTTTCATGTGGAAGCAGTCCTCTTTGTCCATGAGGATCGGCCTCAGTCGCGCCGCAGCGGACTCGACCACTTCCTCAGGCGGAAGCTCATACCGGATCCGGGCTTCGCCGTTGTGGACGCGTACGTTGATCTTCATACGGGTCAGCTCCACAAGGGCATCCCAGTCGGAAGCGAGCGAGTGCTCCTCTACTCGGCGGGCCCTCACCACGTATGCCTCCAGCCAGCGCTGGTGCTTCTCGTCAAGAGTCTCAGCCTGACCGCGTCCCACGCGCCCCCCTCACATCAAATCCCCTCCAGCATGACGCGCCTTCCCATACACATCCACCCAATTCGCCAGGCTTGGTTGCGTACAGGAAGGGCCTTCACCGGTCGAGGTACGCAGCTACGGGCTCACGGCACAGCCCCGGCCCCGCTCATGGCCACCTCACCGCACGCGTATCAACGCCCCCGCGAACCCAAGCCCTTTCCTACACTCCAGGCCCACGTCCGCGACGGGGGCGCCGCGGGCGATGTCGTCGTGCAGGGGGCGAAGACCTCGGCCGGTGGGTCATCACGCGGCGCCAGGCTTGTCAGGAGCTGCTGGCCGCGCAGCAGTGGCTCCGACCGAGACGGCCTGCTCGCCCCCGGCGACGCGCGCCGCTGACCCTTGGACGTGGTGTGGCAAGGTGGGCGGCCCGCGTCGGTTGAGGGGATTTTCGGGTGGAGTCCGTCACCGGGCAGTCCGGGCACCGGGCGGTCGGTCCGGAAGGCGCGGAACTGACGGTGCTTGGCACTCCAGGAGGGAGTTCATGCGAGGGCGACTTCGTCACTGTCGCGCACCTCATCCCCACCGAGCGCGTCTGCGGCCCGCCACTGATCGGTTTCCTCGCCGACCGGACCGCCCTCGCGCTGGCCCTGCTCGCTCCGTCGCCGCCCTCATGGCCGGGTCCGTGACCCTGGCGGGGCGCCGCCCGCTCCACCCCGCCGATCGCGCACGGAGAAGCGTCCGACACCGCCTACGCCGTGCCCGCACACTCAGCACCCCAAGGAGTCTCAATGACGAAGTCAAGCCGCCTGTGTGACCGGTGGGGCGGAGGTGAAGATCCGTCCGTCACGCAGCAATGCCCAGAGCACGCCAGCTCGTCGGCGGGCCAGGGCGATGACGGCCTGAACGTGCTTGCAGCCCTCGCCGCGCTTCTTCAGGTAGAAGTCCCGGTTCGGCCCTTCGCGGACGATGCTGGACTGCGCGGACATGTAGAACACTCTGCGCAGGCGGCGGCTGTAGCGCTTGGGCCGGTGCAGGTTGCCGGTGCGCCGGCCAGAGTCACGCGGGACGGGCACCAGCCCGGCCGCCGAGGCGAGATGGCCGGCGTCGGCGTAGGCCGACAGGTCACCGGCGGCGACGATGAACTCGGCGCCGAGGATGGGGCCCATGCCGGGCAGGGACTCGATGATCTCTGCGTGCGGGTGGCTGCGGAACGTCTCCCGGATCTGCCGGTCGATCCGCTTCACGCGGTCGTCCAGGGCCAGGATCTGCCCTGCCAGGTCGGCGACGATCTGCGCGGCGACATCTTCGCCGGGCAGCACGGTCTGCTGGGCCTGCGCGGCTTCCAATGCGGCCCGGGCCACCATGTCGGCGCCGCGGACACTGCGGTTGGCCAGCCAGGCCGTCAGCCTTGCCCGGCCGCGTCGGCGGATCGCCGCCGGGGTCTGATAACCGGTCAGCAGCACCAGGGCGCCCTTGTGGGCGGAGTAGTCAAACGCCCGCTCCAGAGCAGGGAAGACGCCGGTCAGCACGTCCCGCAGGCGGTTGATCATCCGCACCCGGTCGGCCATCAGATCCGTGCGGTGCGCGGTCAGCAGCGCGAGGTCGGCGGCAAGCTGGGCGGGCACGTCGATCGCCGCGAAGTCGTTGCGGTGGCGGGCGGTTTCGGCGATGACGTAGGCATCCCTGGCGTCGGTCTTCGCCTCACCGCGGTAGGCGCCGGACATGCGGTTGACCGTGCGTCCGGGCACGTAGACGGCCCGCTGGTCGTGGGCTGCCAGCAGAGCCAGCAGCAGCGCGGAGGACGTGCCGGAGATGTCCACTGCCCAGTGCACTTGGCCGGCCAGGGCGAGGATCTCGCCGAGCGCGGTCAGGATCGCCGACTCGTCATTGTCGATCTTCTTCGACCACAGCGTGGCGCCGGTCTCGTCAACCACGGCTGCCCAGTGGTGGCCCTTGCCCGCGTCGACGCCAGCCCAGACCCGGGCTTTCCGCTCGTTCACTTGCCCCTCCTCGCACCGCTCGGCATGCCGTCGGCCCGAGGAACACCCCGCTGTCATCTCCGTAATCAGCGACCGCACGAAGCGCGCACATCTCAATCAGCAGCCAGGGCTCCCCGGAGAGCCGGGCGGCCACTCCTTGGAAGCCACTGAAGGCAAGAACCCATAAGCCACACCCGGCCCTCCCGGGCCGCCTAACAACTTACGGAGGAACCCATGCCGACCGACACACCCGTGATCTCGGTCAGTGACGCCGAACTGCACGACCTCCGCGCCCGGTTGCGGGCCACCCGATGGGCGGAGCCCTGGCCGGTCAAAGGCTGGGAGGCCGGTACCGACACCACGGAACTCCGCCGCCTCGTCGCCTACTGGGCCTCCGGCTACGACTGGCGCCACCATGAGACCGCCGTCAATGCCCTGCCCTCCCACTTCGCCGACCTCGACGGCACACCCGTGCACTACCTCCGCTACGACGGCGAACACCCGGACGCGCTGCCCCTCGTCCTGACGAACGGCTGGCCCAGCTCCTTCCTCGAACTCGCCGCCTTCGCCGAACGTCTGGCCACCCCGACCCGGTTCGGCGGGGCAGCCGAGGACGCCTTCACCGTGATCGTCCCTTCCCTGCCCGGCTTCGCCTTCTCGCCCCAGCGGCCCACGCTCACCGGAGCCGAACAGACCCACGACCTGTGGCACCGCCTGATGTACGAAGAACTCGGCTTCGAACGGTACGCGGCGCACGGCGGAGACCTGGGCGCCGGCATCACCTCCAGGCTCGCCGAGGCCCACCCCGAGGCGCTGGTGGGTATCCATGTGCTGGCCGTGGCCGCCCCGGCTGCCTACGACCCGGACAGCCTCACCACGGAGGAAAAGGACTACCTGGCCTCCGTCGCGGCCTGGCAGGCACAGGAAGGCGGGTACCAGCACCAACAGAACACCCGCCCACTCAGCCTCGCCCCCGCCCTGGCCGACTCGCCCGCCGGTCTGCTGGCCTGGATCGTGGAGAAGTACCGCGCCTGGAGCGACGGCGGAGGAGACCTGTCCTCGCGGTTCAGCGACGACTTCGTCCTCACCCAGGCATCCCTGTACTGGTTCACCGGCACGATCTCCACCTCGTTCCGGCCCTACTACGAGTACGCCCACGGCCTGACCCGGCGAGTGGAACGGGTGAACGTACCCACGGCTGTCGCCCTGTTCCCCGCCGACCTGAGCCGGCCGCCACGAAGTTGGGCGGAGCGCACCTACAACATCACGCGCTACACGCACATGCCTCGCGGCGGGCACTTCGCCGCCCACGAGGAACCCGGCCTGCTGGCCCACGACATCACCGAGTTCTTCCGCGACCACCGTTCGCCCCTGCCCCCGGTCCCACGGTCCCGCGCGTGACTCGCACCGCCATCCACGGACGGGTTTGCGGCCTTTCTCCGTCAGGTCCAGGCTCATCAGCGCCATGTAGGCGCACTTGAGGGCGGCGTTGCCGGGGACGTGCCCGTGAGCCCGGACCTTGGAATCCAGTGATCGTCGCAATATGTGGCGGGTTGGTCAGGCAGCGATCAGTCCATGCAGACGCTCGGCCGGGGTATCCCAGTCGAGCGTTTTGCGTGGGCAGCCATTGAGTTCGGCAGCGAGGCGTCCAGATGCCGGCGGCCGTGGATGTTCTCGTTCGAGCCGCGCTGCCAGGGGCTGGCGGGATCGCAGAATCAGCCGAGGCCGACCGCAGGACCTCGTTCGCCCGGCGCAGCTCGCGCACTCGCGGCGCAGCTGGGCCAGCTCCTCCTTCTCTTCGGTGGTGAGCAGGTTGTCCCGCTCGCCGGCATCCGCCTCGGCCTGCCGGATCCAGCCGCGCAGGGCCTCGTAATGCACGCCGCGTTCCTCGGCAATGCGACGGATAACTGGCTTCGGCTCCGACGTGCGGTACATCCGAACCGCACGCTCACGCAACTCCAGCGGGTACTTCCTGGGGCCAGGGCTGATGCGTTCTCAGGCTGCGAGATGAAGGCAGGTTGAACCGTTCCGGGTTTGATCGAGACTCTGCCCGCGCCGTGCGCGGGCCTTGATGAAGTAGAGAAAGTTCCACCGCGCCACCGGTTCGCAGACCGCCGTCAGGTATCTAGCAGGCCTCGCCGTCGATCGAGGACTGCCGGTGCGGCTCGCGTCTCGAACCTGTTGGGTGCGGACGGTTTCGGACCGCCGATATCTGCCTTGTAAGGACAGACGTGGTCAGCAGCGGGGGTGTCCAGGTCACTCCGGCTGTAGCGGCAGCCCAGGTGAACGGCGCATCTCGACTGTGGCGAGCCGTCATTGACCGTGAATGACCGCACCATGTGGCACGGCTGTGGCACGGGGACCGCTTCGTCCCAAAGCAGCTTGGGCGGGAGCTCTGCCTTGGGTTGCTGTGCCTCTCGCCTGCGCTGACAGTCCATCGGCGTCCGTGCTCGTCCGCCGTTGTCCGTGGGCGTTGTCACGCAGTTACTGAAATTTTCAGGGTGGGGTCGGTGGGGCGAGGGTCAGGCGGGTGGCGGTGAGGCAACCGTCGATCAGGTGGGGTCGGAGCTGGATTTTGCGTAACTCGCGGCGGAGTATGCGGTCGAGGTGGTCGGGTGTGTCGAAGGCGGTGTTGGCCATTGCCCTGCGCACGAGGGACCAGATGGCCTCGACGGGGTTGAGGTCGGGTGCATACGGCGGGAGACGGATGGTGGTGAGCCAGTCGTGTTCGGCCTCGTACCGCTTCAGCTCTGCTGTCAGGTGGGTGTTGAGATTGTCCCAGACGACCACGATCGGTCCGCCGAGCTGGATGTGGGCCCGCACGAGCAGGTCCCGGTAGTCGCGCCAGGAGAAACTCTTCCGGGCTCCTTTCAACAGCAGGTGAGCGCGGGGCCGGTAGATCAGTCGGCTCGGCTCGCCGGGTTTGTAGCAGCACAGGGTCGCGACCGAGGTCCTGCGCCGGGATCTGCCCCTGACCCGGATGACGGGGGTGTGTCCGCGCCGGCCCCATGTGCGGGCGCGGGGCGGCGTCATGGAGAATCCGGCTTCGTCCTCGAAGACGATCCAGCCCCCATGGGCCGCCGCGAGGCTTTTACCCGCGGCCACACCTCCTTTTTCCACAGTTCCACCGCGTGCTCGTCGCGCTCGAGGGCTCTGCGGGCGGGTGCCTGCCAGGACCAGCCGTGCCGTTTCAGCAGCCGCCACACCGTCGCCACCGACAAACTGAGCCGCAGACGGCGGCGGATCACGTTCTGCACCCGGGCCAGGGTCCACCGCTGATCCTCGAAGCCATGTGCAGCCGGCCCCTTCGCCAACTCCTCCTCGAGTACGGCGAATTACGCATCGGTTACGGTCGGGGAGTTCGCCGGCCCAGCCGAGCGCAGGGCCTCCGTCCCGCCCTCGCGCCACGCCCGGCGCCAGCGTTCCACCGACCTCACGCTCACCCGCAGGTCCTTCGCGATCACCGCGGTCCTCTCACCCACCGCGAACCGTCCTCCGGCCTGGAGCTGGATCCCCTCACGAAACGCCCGACGCTCAGCGGTCAGGCCCCCACCCTCCGGATATCTCACACCACCGGCATACCGCAGGGATCATCAACCGTCACCACCCGACGACAACCCGAAAACCTCAGTAGACACTCAGCTGGGCCAGCGGTTGACCGCCCTTGCGCTGGCGGTCAACTCCACTCGGTGGACCGGGACATCCAAGCGAAGGCGTCTGCTGTTCGAATAGCCAGCGATCCGGTCCGCCAAGAATCGGTGATGTCGGTCCAGTCGTGGAGGTAGGCGCTGAGCGCGACGTGCTCTGCTGCTTGGTCGTAGAAGAGGGTGAATCTGTAGACCCTGCCGTCTTCGGAGATGACTTGGCCATCCTCGTGATCGGGGCCCTCCTGGAAGAGATCGACGACGATCGCCCCGTCTGGATCGAGTCCCTGGCCCTTCAGAAGCTCCCGCAGCCGGCTCCATAGGTCGTAGTCGCTGGTCCGCAAGAGATCGGTGTACTGAACGACGATGCTCGACACCACGAACCTCATGATCGGTCTTGCCGTCGGCATTGGGAAGCAGCGGGCACCCTCATAGTGAAACCTACCGGTGACCCGGCCGGCGCACTGCTGAAGGGCGACGGCGTCCACCCGCCATGCTCGGCATCGCCCGCTTACACAACCAGTCCCTCACCGGATACGCCCGGGTCTGCTCGCGAGAAGATCCCCACCGCCCTCTATGCAGGGCGCAACCACTCATAGATCCTTTGTAGCCGTGACCCACACGACAAGCGAAACCACATGGCCCGGAAACATCAGTGCCATCACCCTGTTCGTAGAGGACCTGGAGGCCACGAAGCGGTTCTACCGTGACGTGTTCCGCCTGCCGGTGACCTTCGAGAACGACAACTCGGCCGTGTTCAGCTTCGGGAACACCATCATCAACCTGCTGCAATCCACCGCGGCACACGAGCTGATCGCCCCCGCGCGCGTCGCCAGCCCGGACGCCGGCTCCCGCCTGCAGCTCACCCTCCCCGTGGACGACGTGGACGCGATGTGCAAGGACCTGACCGCCCGCGGCGTGACGCTGCTGAATGGTCCGATGGACCGACCCTGGGGGATACGGACTGCCAGCTTCTGCGATCCGGGCGGCCACATCTGGGAGATCGCGCAGTGACCGCGACAGCGGACACTGAGATCTAGGCCCTCCTGACCTCTCTGGACGCACAGCGTCGCCATGCCCTCGGCAGACTCGACAGGCTCGGCATGGAGGCACTGCGGCGGCCCGTGCTGCCGTCCGGATGGAGCTGCCTGGGACTCGTCCAGCACCTCGCGCTCGACGTCGAGCGGTTCTGGTTCCGTGCCGTCATCACCGGCGGCCCCGCCGTCATCGAAGCCCTCGATGACATCGACGACGCCTGGCAGGTGGCTCCCGACGTACCGCATACCGAGGTCCTCGACCGATACCGCACGGAGGTGGACCCTCGCGAACGCCGCTACGGCCGTGGACACCCCTCTGGCCTGGTGGCCCCACCACCTCTTCGGCGAACCGCACTTGCACACCGTTCGGGATGTCCTGCTGCACGCCATCACCGAGACTGCAGGGCACGCCGGACATCTCGACGCTGCACGAGGACTCGTCGACGGCCGCCGCTGGATGGTTCTGACCTAAGACCGACTGCGGCCCCGCGAAAGGGACGAGCCACTTACGTCAGCCCTAGGACGGCTCGGACGCCGTGATCACTCCAGCCACGGCGGAGATCATCGCGCCCTGAGCCCAACCGGCTGCTGAACCCGTTAGCCGAGGGTCTTGGCGTACCAGTGCTCCGCGTTGCCGTGACCGTCATACGATCCGGTCTCCTCATAACCGTGCGAGGTGTACAAGGCTCGCGCCTCAGTGAGTTCGGTATTGGTCTCACACACGACCCGGGAGGCCCCCAACTCCTGTGCTGCTGCCTCGGCAGCCAGCAGCAGGCCACGGCCCAGGCCCAGCCCACGACCCGCAGGACGCACGTACATGCGCTTGAGCTCCGCTGCCGACGGATCGCCCGCCAACAGTCGCACCCCGGCGTATCCGAGGAGCTCGCCATCGCTGCCGCGAGCAACGAGGAGGACACCCTGTGGTGGACTCAGATCATCATGCGGGTCTTCATGGAGCACCTCCCGAAGCTCTGCGTCCATGGGCGGACGCCCCATCACCCGCTGTCCCATCTCGGTGAAGTACTGCCACATCGCCTCGTCAATATCCGCGCCAGTGACGGGCTCCGGCTTGATAGTCCACTTGGGCATGCAGGTCATGGTGCGAGACGTCACCCGTGGTTGTCTACAGTCCTACCGTGGAGCAGAGCAGGCCACGAACGATCTACGCCGACGTCCAGCGGATCCCAGCGGCGACATCCTGGTCCCGTCCGCCCACAGAGCGTAGGACACTTACGGGTCAGCCCTTACTGATGGTTTCAGAATGAGGTTCGGAGTCGTCTCAAACAGATGATGCTGCAGGCGAGTTGAAGCAGGCCCAGGTGGAGGTCGGCACGTATCTCATAGCGGATCCGAAGCCGCTTGAACTGGTGGAGCCAGGCGAAGGTGCGCTCGACGACCCAGCGGGTCTTGCCCAGACCGGAACCGTGCGGGACACCACGGCGGGCGATCTTGGGTGTGATCCCACGGGCCCGGACGAGACGCCGGTACTTGTCGTAGTCGCAGCCTCGGTCGGCGAAGAGCCGCCGGGGCCGGTGACGGGGCCGGCCACGCAGACCGCGAATGCGGGGTACGGCGTCCAACAGCGGCATGAGCTGAGTGACATCGTGACGGTTTCCACTGGTCAAAGAGACAGCGAGCGGGGTGCCATGCCGGTCCACGATCAGGTGGTGCTTGCTTCCGGGCCGGGCCCGGTCGACCGGCGAAGGTCCGGTGTGAGCCCCCCTTTGAGGGCACGCACGTGCGAGCCGTCGATCGCTGCGTCGTCCATGTCCAGCAAGCCGGCAGCCCGTAACTCGGCCAGCAGCACCTCGTGCAGACGGGGCCAGACGCCAGCTTCCGTCCAGTCCCGCAGACGGCGCCAGGCTGTCACTCCGCTGCAGCCGACCTGCTCCGCGGGTACGTCCCGCCAGCTCACGCTCTTGCACAGCACATAAACGATGCCCCGCAACGCAGCCCGGTCGTCCACCGGCAACCGCCCGGGATACCGATGCCGCCGAGGCGCACGAGCCGGCAACAGCGGCGCGACACGTTCCCACAGATCATCAGGCACAAGGTCAGCAGACACCTACCAAATCCTGCCGACACAACACCCAACCACCAAGCCCCCCACCGAAATTCATTCTGAAACCATCAGTTAGGGCGTGCAGATCTTTAACCTGTCTTCTTGATCTTGATTTGGGCAGGGCCGGAAGCGAGAAACGTTGCGAGGTCGGTTGGTGTGCGGAAGCGGGCGGTGGAGGCGTCGATGTGGTGGCCGTGTGCTTCCAGGAGTGGGCGGACTTCTTGGCTTGCACGGCTGATGGTCACGGCGGAGACGCCGAAGAGTTGGCCGAGGAGGTTCATGGTGGCGAGTTTGCGTAGGTGGAGCACAGTGGCCAGGATCCGGTCGGCTGGGGTGAGTTTGGCTTTGGCGCCTGTACCGGGAGCTACCAGGCGCGCGTGACCGCGAATTGTATGGAGTGTCTGCTCGCGCTGTAGTGCCAGCTCGGGAGTCAGTGCGCCGATCAATTCACTGAGCTGTTGGCGGGTCATGCCGGTGAGTTCGGGGTCCTGCAGTGAACGCATCGACAGTGGATGCGGGTTGTTCGCCGGTGGCTGGCGCGTCGTTGCGTTGATCAGCGTCGTGCCGAGCGGCGGGTGGGGGTGGAGGGTGTAGTTCCAGTCGCCGTGGAAGCGGTGCCGGGTGATCGGCAGGGCGGCGATCTCTTCGTCGCTGACCTGGATGCCTGTGGGGTACTGGTCGGTGTCGAGTTCGGCGTGCACCGTCAGGCCGGTTTTGGTGGTGGTCGCGGCGATGCTCTGGACGATGACTTCGTGGCTGGTCAGAGGCCTGCCGCGCCAGTTCATGGTGATGTGGGAGAACAGGCGGTGCTCGATCCGGTTCCACTTTGAAGTTCCGGGAGGCAGGTGGCAGACGGTGATCGCCAGTCCGGTCTCGGATGCGAACTGGGCGAGCTGGGTCTTCCAGGTGCGTGTGCGGTAGCCGTTGGAGCCGCCCGCGTCGGCGGTGATCAGCAGGCGGCAGGCCGTCGGATAGGCGGCCCGGCCGGCTCCGTTCCACCAGCGGCGGATGGACTCGACGGCGAACGCGGCGGTGTCGTGGTCGGTGCCCACATTGACCCAGCCGGTGTTCGCGGTGACGTCGTAGATGCCATAGGGCACTGCCTTACCCAGCTCGCGGTCGGGGAAGTCGTGGGTGTCGACCCGCACCGGTTCACCCTTCGGTTCCCACTCGCGGCCGTTGTTCTTGAAGGGGCCGACCAGTTCCTTCTTCTTCGTGTCCACACTGATCACCGGAGCCCCGTCGTTCTGGTGGTCCCGAGCCCGTTCGTTGAGGTAATGGAACTGCGCGTCTCGGTCAGGGTGCTGCTTGCCCTCCAGGGTCTTGGCGTTGCTTTGCAGGCTGAAGCCCTCCTCGCGCAGGATGTCGCCCACCGAATCCGCGGAGATTTTGTGGCCCTGCCGGGTCAGCTGCTCGGCGAGCTTGCGGGTGGATTTGGTGGTCCAGCGCAGCGGCGACATGGGGTCCCCGCGGACATCCGGATCAACCAGGGCGAGCAACGCAGCCCGCAGTGCAGGGTCCAGGTCGACGACGCGTTTGCGTCCACCGCCGGGCCGGCGGACCCGCCCCAACGGCGCCTCTCCGGAGTCGAGTTCCCGCACACCGAGCGACACAGTGGCCTCACGGACACCGACGGCACGAGCGACTGCCCTGATCCCGCCGTGGCCGAGCGACCGGGCCTCCGCCCCTATCAACAGACGACGCTGCCGCTCATCCAAATGCGGCAGAATCGCCCCTAACTTGGCTGACAGCATGGCCCGTTGCTCTTCCAACCCACCCATACCAGACCAACGACATACCGAGCGGAAAGCCACGGGTTAAAGATCTGCACGCCCTTAGCGTTGGCCTGCAGACTGAAGCCTTCCTCCCGCAGCAGGTCCGCGACGGTGTCCGCACTGACTTTGTGCCCGCTTTGGCCCAGCTCGCGGGCCAGCGAGCGGGTCGACTTCACCGTCCACCGCAGCGGCGACATCGGGTCACCGCGCTCGTCCGGTTCGACCAGCGCCAGCAGTGCCGGCCGCAGTTCCGGATCGAGGTCCGCCACCCTCTTTCGGCCCCCGCCCGGGCGCCGCACCCGCCCCAGAGGCGCCTCACCGGCCTCCAACTCGAATACACCTCTGCGGACCGTGGTCTCACTCACCGAGGCCGCCCGCGCGACGGCCCGGACAGTACCGTGCCCCAGGACACGGGCCTCTGCGGCCATCATCAACCGCCGCTGGCGCTCGTCCAGATGCGGGAACAACACCGCGAACTTCACGGCGAGTTGGGCACGAATCTCATCCGGGATGCGCATACCAGAACAACGAGCTACGGGACGGGAAGCAACACCTTGATGATCTGCAAGCCCTTGGACGCCAGGGGCCCGAGGGAACTCGCCGGGGGCGAGCGGCGAAGGAGAGATGAAAGCCCAAGACTTCGAAGCATGTTCCCTTGGACGAGAGGAGCCCCGATGACCGTCGAGCCAGGCGTCCGCACGGGGGCGGAGAGCGATGCCTCGGTGATTGCGCGGTCCCGGGATGAGCCCGAGGCATTCGCCGTGCTCTTCGACCGATACGCGGATGCGGTACATCGTTATCTGGCCCGCAGGCTCGGCGGCGAGCCGGCCGATGACCTCATGGCGGAGACCTTCACCACTGCCTTTCAGCAGCGACACCGGTACGACCCGTCGCGGGCCACGGGTGACGGCGCCCGGCCCTGGCTGTTCGGCATAGCGACCAACCTGGTCGGCCGACACCGGCGGGCCGAGGCCCGGCGCTTCAAAGCCATGGCCCGTATCCCGGCTCCTGCCGATCACGAGGAGCCGCTGGCCGACCGGGCTGCGGCCCGGGTGGGGGCACAGGCCGTACGCCAGGAGTTGGCGGGGGCACTGGCTGTACTGCCCGCGCGGCACCGGGACGTGCTGCTGCTGGTGGCATGGGGCGGTCTCGGCTACGAGGAGGTTGCCCAAGCCCTCGGTGTCCCCATCGGCACGGTCAGATCACGGCTACACCGGGCTCGCAGCAAGCTACGCGAAGCGTTGGGCGGATCCGATCCGACGATACTGCGAGAGGCACCCGGCCATGACTGACGAACTCGAACTCCTGCGGAACTGGGACGCGGACACGGCCCCGCTGACCGAACCGGCCCGAGCGAAGGCCCGCCACCGACTGCTCAACACGATGGCGCACGCGGAGCGGCACCCCGACACTTCCCCCAGCCGCCGCCACGCGCTCCGACTCGCGACAGCCGCAGTGGTCGCTGTGGCGGTTACGGGAACGGCGGTGCTGATGACCAAGGACGGTGCCGACGAGGGCGATCGCCCCGACCGTGCCGGCCGGCTATCGGGCACGGCGGCCCCGCGGATGGGCAACGTCGGCGCTGCGACAGTGCTGAACGGGGCGGCAGCGCGGGCAGGAAAGCAGGAGAAGCCCGTGGCGCCGCGCGACGACCAGTTCATCTACTCGAAGCGGGTCATCACGGAGACGGAGCGGAGGACCGGCGCGGTCAGGACCTACAAGGACGTGAACTGGGACTCGGTGGACGGCTCCAAGCGCTCCTTGACCATGGAACTCGGCCGGATGATCTGGGAAGAACCCTTGAAGAAGGGCGAAGGCGTGTGGCCCCCTCGGGAGTGGAGCAAGCTGAAGAAGCTGCCCACCGACCCGGAGAAGCTCATCCCGGGCATCATCGGCGTCGGAACGTCCAGCAAGCCGATGAGTGACTTCACCGCAGACGACTGGTTCGACGCCTACTTCATGCTCGGTGAGCTCCTGAAGTGGCCGGTGCTGCCCCAGGGGCTGCGTCCCGCCGCGTACGAGGCGCTGGCCCTGGTGCCCGGGGTCAAGGCGATTTTGGGGGTGAAGGACTCCGCCGGGCGCACGGGGGTGGGGATCGCCTACCCCAAGAGTCCGTTCGGGCAGGGCAAGTACCTCATCTTCGACCCGGAATCCTACGAATTCCTGGGCTTCCGCGACGAGCGGACTTCAGCGTCCGGCGACAAGACGTACATCCAGCTGTCGCACGTGGTGGACTGGGCGATCGTCGACCGGTTGAAGCAGCGGCCCTAAAAGAGCTGTCCCGTAACCGTTGGTCGGCGTGGGCGGGTAATGCCGACCAACGGTTAGCCGAACAACAGGTCGACGTCCCTCTCGATGCGGTGCTGCAGGATGACCACCAACTAGCGCACGTCCGGAGTCCCATCCGGCCCGGTCGAGCCGGGCCAATCCGGGATGGCCAATGACACTGAGGCCGGACGGCACAGGTCCGGCCCACAATGCACGGCGCTCGTAAGGGCGCGGCGGAGGAGAACTCACACTGGTCACGGCGGGTGCACTGTTCCTACCTGCGGTTTCCCGTTGATGTTTCCGGTGCGGGCCGGTCTCGTGACGCAGGAACGGCTTCCTCACACGGCAACGGGCATACAACGGCGTAGAAGCACGGGGCATCCGTGCCGTTCCCGTCCGTTTACCGCACGACGGGCGGGTCCTGCCCCTCGTCGAGCAGTTGGTCGAGTTCCGCGTCGGCCTGCCTCGACTGCGCCTCGCTACCGAACGGCATCATGGCGTGGCTGCACTCCAGGTAGAGCAGCAGAGCCTGGTGGTCGATGTGGATGCGGGCCTCGCCCCAATCATTGCGGACTCGCAGCAGGACCGCGAGCGGCTCGCCCTGCTCGGCCACGGGCTCCACGGTGACGTCTCCTATGCCCGCTGTACCGGTGAGGCCGGCGGACAGCAGGTCCCGCGAGATGACCCAGCAGGCGCTGCCGTGGCCGGGCCGGGACACGATCAGGCCGACGACGAGCGGGTCGGCGGTGGAGTACCTGAGCATGATGTCGCACCGCTCGCGTTCGCCGCCGGGCACGGTGACGAACCCCCGTGCGATGCCTTCGATTTGACGGTCACTGTCAGGACTCACCCTGCCCATCCTCTTCCCCGTTGCAGCCGCACGCCGACGACTCGTGCGCCATCGCACGTACATCTCAAAGATCGAACATAGCTATGCAGCCGGGCATGTACCCGACACCGGCCGGGTTGGGCGTCACCCCTTCGCAACGTGTTCGGAAGAGTTCGCACACCAAGCGGCTCACCATGCGGCGGTGGAGCCGTTTCGTCGCCTCGCATGTCACTCCATCGCGGCTTCCGCCGAGTCATAGATCTGCAAGGACCGGTGCAGGTTGGTGATGTGGAAGATCTGGAGAACACCCGGGTTCGTGATCACCAGCCTCAGGTCACCGGCGTGTGTACGGATCAGCTTGCCGATGCGGACGAAGAGCCCCAGGCCCGTCGAGTCCATGAACGAAACCCCCGCCAGGTCCACGATGAGACGATGCCGGCCCCCTTCGATACACGCGCTCACGTACTCCCTGATCCGCGGCACGGTGGCAACGTCGACCTCACCGTGGACCTCGACGACGGCCCAGCCCTTCTCGTCACGGTGGCTGATGGCAAATTCCGGGTGCATGGTCCGCCTAACGGCGATGCCCTGGGGAGAGGTTTCGGGTCGTGCCTGCCGCACACTCGTTCCGCATATGCACGAACGACTGGCCACGACCTCCCCCACGAGCACAACCGTGCCCAAGGCTCCGCCTCCGCGAAGGCACGCCATACCCACCACGGTGCGCCGCCAGCGCCGGCGCGGTGATCGGCGCGGCGCGGCCCTCGAAGCAGATCAAGGCCTACCCGGCTGCGGCGAACTATGCGGTTACGGCGAGCCCGGTCGCGGGCGCCGCCTTACGCCAGGCCGCCATCACCGCCATCGCCGACGGCACCGAACGCATCACCAAGAAAAACGCTCGAAGCCATCCAGCTCGACCACTCCGCCGAAGAACACAGCTGCCCCCGCACCCACCGAGCGGCCAGAACGGCATGATGCGGACGTGAAGAAGAGTGCTAATACGCCCGCTGCCGAGGACTTCGCTGCTCTCTGCGGCCGGGTGTGGGACATCCTGGTCCCCGCGCGTGCCAGCTACCCGGCTGACGTCTCACACCACGAGCCGTCACCGAGCGGGCCGTCACCGCCGTCCGCGACACTGCCCTGCCCCGTAGCGAAGCCGCCCGCACAGGACGCAGCCTCATCGCCGAACTGCCCGGCTTCCGCACCGGTGACGCCCTCGCCTCAGCCGTCCTGACCGCAGCAGCACCGCAGCGGATGGCCATCTACGACCGCCGCGTCCAACACGCCCTCGACGCCCTCGGCCTCACCCTCACCCCAGTACCGGGACGCTACGGCCGCTACCTGCAGATCCTCGACGACCTGCTCCAACACCGAGGAGCACACGCCGACGGTTGGACGGCCCGTGACCTCGACACCGCCCTGTACGGAGAAGCCGTGAACCATGTGGGCCAGTTACTCCAGGACGCCACAGATCATGATCCATCCGGAGCTTCTGCGAGCCTGCGACACCCGCTTTAGGAGCGAGGTGAGGCGACTGCGACTCTGACCTGCGAAACAGCCACGTGGGCGGAGAGGGGTATCAGAAACCTGCTGGCCCCGCCGTTCCCCGTGACTCCCCGCTGCCCATCGCTGAGCCGGGAAAGGGCTGTTGTCGACTGTCGTCATCTGTCGTTGCCTGCCGCGAGCACGACCTCACTGAGCTAGGGCATGTCGTTTGGATCATCTGGTAGTTGGCCAAGGCTGCTGACTGGAGACTCGATCGCGGTACCGATAGTGGCGTACGCGTCGGCGCGGAGGACTTCCGCAAGGGCTCACTGGAGCAGTTCGATGTGCGGATGGTCCGGGGAGTCGGGGCAGACGTGGAGTTGCAGGTTGTTGCCGCCGGTGATGCTGATCAAGGTGAAGTTGCCGTCCCGGGCGCCCAGGGGAAGCGGGGTCGAGTTCGGCCGTTCCTCCTCGGCGATCCAGGTCTCGCTGCCACCGTCCCATTCCGAGGAGGCGATGGTAAGGAGCGGGACGTCCTCGGTGCCGCACTCGGGGCAGAGGCGGGGCACGGGGTCGGTGGGGCTCCAGCGGGTCCAGCCGCCGGTCTTCCAGCCGGGGGCGGTGGAGAGGTTGTTCAGGTAGAGCTCGCCCGGGTCGTCCGCGTACGTGTTGTACCGCGCAGGGTCGATCGTCTCCCAGCGGCTCATGTCGTCCAGCTGGTCCCGAAGCTCCTCGCTCAGTTCCGAGGGGTTGGGGTAATCGGTGACCTGCTCTGGTGAGAACAGGCACGGCTCCGGGAGGTAGTAGCCGTCCTGGACGATCGGCGGCTCGGGCAGCGGGTCGAGGACGTCGGTGACGGTGGCGGAGGAGCGCCAGAAGAGGACGGTCTTCGGGTGGGCCATCGCGTGGTCGAAGGGGCACCACAGGACCTGGAGGAGGTCCGCGTCGGGCGGGCACGGGAAAGGGATGTCGCGAGCGTAGAGCTGGGCCACGGGCATCATGGCAATCGGGCCGTCAATCCACGGGCGGCCCTCGCGGAACCGCTGCGCGGCCTCCAGTTCCTCGGGTGTGACCGTGGGTGCCTGGGGGTCGAGGCGCAGCCGCTCGGCCGCTGCCACCTGCCTGCGGCGAAAGAGCCTGATGTCGTCCGGAGAGTGCACCACTCTCGTCACGCGACTGTCGTGCGGCTCGTCGCAGTACGGCCACGGCTCGTCGGCGGGCCACAGGAGTGGCCCGCCGACGGAGCTGTCGTGCGCGGTCGGGGATCCGGGGCGCGGGTGCAGCCGGGTCGCCGTGCGTGCCAGCGGGGCCAGTTGGGGGAAGAGCGCGGTGACGTCGAACGGCCGCGGTGGGGTGGTAAAGATGGCGTTCACAGCGGTGATGCTGCCAGCAGCTTCTGACAATGGGTGTACCGATCCACGGCAGCTGGCACCACACAACTTCCCTGCGTCAGCAGGCGGACCAGAGAAGGATGCCAGCGATGTGGAGTCCGGCCAGGTAGATGGTCGCGGTCTTCTCGTAGCGCGTGGCGATGCCGCGCCACTGCTTCAGGCGGTTGATGCACCGTTCGACGGTGTTGCGCTGTTTGTAGGTCTCGCGTCGAACGCCGGCGGTCTCCCGCCCCGGCTGCCGCGCCGCAGCCGATGGCCACGTTGATCTGCCGGCACGGGGATCACCGTACGGATGCCGCGCTTGCTCAGGTGGTTGCGGATCGCGCGGGAGGAATGCGCCTTGTCGGCCATGACTACGTCCGGCCTGGTTCGGGGCCGTCCGCGGCGACGCGGTACACGGAGGCCGGCCATGACGTCCATGAAGATGGGTGCGTCGCCCGCTTGGCCGCCGGTCAGGACGAACGCGAGGGGACGACAGCGGCCGTCGGCAGCAAGATGGATCTTCGTTGTCAGTCCCCCGCGCGACCGGCCGATGGCGTGGTCGTGCGGCTCCGCCGTTGGGGCCCCTCTTTGCGGGCCCCGGCGGCGTGCCGATGAGCGCGCACGATTGTGGAGTCCACCGAGACGGCCCAGTCAAGCTCGCTGTCGGCGTCGGCCTGGGCCATCAGCGCGGTGAGCACCCGCTCCCACGTGCCATCGACGGCCCACATCCGCAGTCGGTTGTAGACGCCTCGCCAGTTCCCGTACTTCTCCGGCAGATGGACCCACTGCGTTCCCGTCCGGAACTTGAAGGCGATCGCGTCGATCACCTCACGGTGATCCCGCCAACGGCCACCCCTCTTCGGCGTCCGGTCCGGAAGTAACGGCTCGATCCGCGCCCACTGGGCGTCAGTCAGCGACATGCCCAGATCAACGTCCCACTGATCCAAACGAAACTGCCTAGGCCCACCCAGGGGCCGTAGCGCTTGACTGTCGTCTGTTCCGGCAGCCCGAGCCGTTTCGCCGCCCGGCGTCGCTCCCGGATTTCTGCAGTCGACCGCGGCTGGTAGCCGGGACCGCCACAACCGCATGAGTGGAACGTGAGGTATCCGCGCACTCGCTCTGATTCGTCGTCAACCTGCAGGCATTCACGTGCAGCCCGGAGAATCGATCACGAACAGACAGGCGCACGCCTCAACGGCTTGAGCAGCGTCACGCCAGGCGCGACGCCTCTTGCCCGCTCGGTTCGTCCAGCAGCTTCGTGATTTATACGGCTGTAGGAGTGATCAAAGCGTGAATGACGTTACGCTCTGATCCTTTTTGCGCATCGTTCTTCAGGTGTCTGCCCGATCTGGGGCAGAGCAGCGGAGGAGAACATATGAGGAACGTCCAGAAGATTGCAGCGGTGGCCGTAGCCACCTGCGGAATCCTCTTCGCCGGCATCGGCGGGGCCAGCGCTGACACCGGT
Organism: Streptomyces sp. NBC_01446; assembly: GCF_026340095.1. Lineage (GTDB taxonomy): Bacteria > Actinomycetota > Actinomycetes > Streptomycetales > Streptomycetaceae > Streptomyces > Streptomyces aureus. Next base: position 376,225 of record NZ_JAPEPO010000003.1, read on the forward strand.
AACGGGGGGGACAACATCCCCGTGCTCAGCAACTTCAACCAGCTCGACTGGGACGATTCGCCCTTCTGCGGAATTCAAGTCAAGACCAAGGACAGCGAGCAGAAGACGTCCTGTCCGGTAGTGCACAACGAGGGCAGCTCTAACAGCCCCGTCTACATCATCACCTTCGGGTCTTGATCTTCCATAGCGGTCCGGCGGTTCGCCCGTCGGACCGCTTGGCTTGTCGGGGCGTTGGCAGGCAGGTGAGTGATCCGGCTGTTGTGTCGGGTGGGCTCCCAGGGCTTCGGCATGGTTCGGCCTCGCATCTTTGATCACGTCAGTCCCGCGGCTACCCGGATACCAGGACCTCAAGGCCACTCGTACGGGTGAGCAGCTCCCCCTTGCCGGGCCGCGGAGCTGGCCGGGCGCCGGAGGCGATTCGTGGGCGGCTTCGTTTGGGCGGACAATGGTGGGCAGGCGTACCAGAACGGTGCTTCGGACCGGAGGCATCTACCCGCGAGCGGCGTACCGCTCTCTGGTCGAAGGGCCTCCCGGCGCATCGCTCCTCGCGGACGGACCAACAGTCCCAACCGTTGAGGAGCGTTTCCCATGCTCACCGACCAAAGGCGTACCGCCCGGCGGAAGCGGCCCTCCGATCGAGCTTACGACGACAGCCCCGACACGGCGGACGCCTTCGCCCACCTCGTCGGCCTCGGCGAAGGACTCGAGCGGGATCTGTTGTGCGAAGAAGTCGTCGAGGCGTGGCTGCCCATGGCGTACCGTATCGCCGGCAGTTTCCAGGACAAGGGCGAAAGCCTCGAGGACCTACGGCAGGTGGCGGCCATGGGGCTGATCAAGGCCGTACAGAACTTTGACCCGCGGCGCGGCCGGTTCGAGCCCTACGCCGTCCCCACCATCAGCGGGCGAACTGCGCCGGCGCTTCCGCGACCACATGTGGGACGTCCACGTGCCCCGGCGCGTGCAGGACCTGCGCAACAAGGTCCGCCTCGCCCGCCGCGGCCTCGCCCAGCAGCCCGGAGCCGGCTCGGAACCCAGCCTGGCCGCCATCGCCACCCACACGCACCTGACCGAGGACGAGGTCCGCGACGGCCTCAAATCCATCGACGGCTTCAGCGCCCTGTCCCTGGATGCGGGGCTCCTGGCCTCAGGCGACGACGACGCTTTCAGCCTCGCGGACGCGCTCGGCGCACCTGAGGCCGCGTACGAGGTCGTCACCGACCGCAAGGCCGCCAAGGCCGGCCTCAAGCACCTCCCCGAACGCGAACGCACCATCCTCTACCTGCGGTTCTTCGAGGACATGACGCAGAGCCAGATCGCGGCACACTTCGGGATCTCACAGATGCACGTCTCCCGCCTCATCCACACCAGCTGCCAGCGCGTACGCGACGAAGCCACCCGCGACGAGCAGCCGGACGAGGACGCACAGGCCGCCTGAAGCTGAGCCCCGAATCTTGGGGTGCGCCGGCGCGTTCTCACGTCGTCGGGTTGCGTCTCCAACGGCGGCGGGCCCGGCCCGGCTTTCGCCGAACCGGGCCGGGTCACCTGTTCTTCGTACGCCGCCGTGATCGACAGGTAAAGGAGCCACGGCACAGGCGGCGCCGGGTCATCCGATTGCCCCTGAACCGAAGCCGACAAAGCCGCTACTTGTAGGCGCGGGCGTCCTAGCTCAGAGACCAGCCGCAAAGTAGGTCGCGGGCAGCCCGACGAACCCCGTTTCCCACTCCCTTGACGCCGTCGCTGGTCTGATCGAGTGATCGAGGCCAAAGGGCGTGCGGCAAGAGTGCTCGCCAGAAGAGCAGTTGGCGAACTGGACGCTGGTAGACGGCGACTGGGACCTGGTGGCGAAAGCGGGGCGACCCGGCTCGGCTTCAGCCTGTTGCTGAAGTTCTTCGAGCTGGAAGGCCAGTTCCCTGATGGGCTGGAAGAGGTCCCGTCGGCCGCGATGGAGTACGTCGTCGATCTGTCCCGGCCACCGACTTCGCGAAGCCTCACTCGCGGACGGCAGCACGGGCGGGTGGGAGGTCACCACCCGCAACTCGGCCCTGCCCCTCTCTCTCGACCATGGGGCGGGACCATAGTCACGCGCTTCACGGGTTGTCCGCTGAACTGGGCAAACTCTCCCGGTAGTTCAGCCAACAGGTAAACACCCTGCTGGTGTAGCAGGCAACGAGGACCGGCGCGGCTTGACCGCACTGTTCTGGTCCAACGTCAACCTGTACGGCACCTTCCGCCTCGACATGAACAAGCGCCTCGATCTGGGGCTCACAGTGCCCCGCCCCGCACCCCGGCGGACGCCGCCGCACACTCGCACACGGAGACACGATGTAGGACTTCGCCGGCCTCATCGCCGTTCCCCGGATGAACGAGGCGCGTGGCGGGTGCTCGGCCGCTGCGGACCTGTGCCGCCCGCAAACTGCCACGGAGCCTTGTCCGAGCGCCCGCGCCCCGCGAGAGGGCCCGAGGCGCGCTCGTGAAGGCGATCGCAACCCGGGGGCACTACGCGGTGTATCCGCCGTCGGGGACCGGGGGCCTGTCTGGCGCCGTATCAGTGGACGGTGAAGCCACCGTCGACGGGAAGAGCTGTTCCGATGATGAAGCTGGCGCCGGGGCTGCACAGCCACAGGACGGCTGCCGCGACCTCGTCCGCTGTGCCCAGTCGGCCGATGGGCTGTTCCTTGATGATCCCGGCCATGGCCTCGGCCTGGTTCTCGACCATGTCGGCGACCATTGGGGTGTCGATGACGCCGGGGCACACGGCGTTGATGCGGATGCCCCGGGGCGCGTACTCGACCGCGGCGCTGCGGGTCAGGCCGATGACGCCGTGCTTGGAGGCGTGGTAGGCGGCGCGCTGGGGCAGTCCGATGAGCCCGCCCAGGGATGAGCAGTTGACGATGGCGCCGCTGCCCTGCTCGCGCATCTGTCGCAGTTCGTGCTTCATGGCCGCCCAGACGCCGCGCAGATTGACGGCGTTGACCTGGTCGAAGGAGTCGGCTGTCTCGTCGGCCGCGTCGGTCGGCGGTACCTGGATGCCGGCGTTGTTGAACGCCATGTCCAGGCGGCCGTACTCCGTCACTGCGGCCCGCACTGCCGCTTCCGCCTGCTGTTCGTCGGTGACGTCGCAGACCACACCGATCGCCCGCCCGCCGCTGCCGGTGATCTCCTCGGCCGCCTTGTGGACGGCGTCGTGGTCGCGGTCGGCCAGCACCACGGCGGCGCCGGAGCCGGCGAAGGCGCGGGCGGCGGCCAGGCCCATGCCGGAGGCGGCGCCGGTGACCAGGGCCACCTGCCCGGAGAAGTCGTAGGTGGGGTTCATCAGGGTTCTCCTGTCGAAATCAAAATGAGGTTCCGCAACCTGCCCGGGGTGTTCGAGGTCCCCGGCGAGGGCGGCTGGAAGGGATGCGTGAGGGGTCAGGGCTTCAGCAGCGTCTTGATGGCGCGGCGCTCGTCCATCGCGTTGAATCCCTCTGCGGCCTCATCGAGCGGGAGGGTGAGGTCGAAGACCTTGCCCGGGTCGATCTCGCGGTCCCAGATGAGCTGGATCAGCTCGGGCAGGAACCGACGGACCGGGGCGGGGCCACCGTGCAGGTGCACCTCGGCGAAGAACAGTTCCTCGCCCGGAAGCTCCACCCCGTGGGCCACGCCCACGTATCCCACGTGCCCGCCGGGGCGGGTGGAGCGGATGGCCTGCATCATCGATTCCTGGGTGCCGACGGCCTCGATCACGCTGTGGGCGCCGTATCCGCCAGTGAGCTCCTTGATCCTGGCCACGCCCTCGTCGCCGCGCTCCGTGACGATGTCACTCGCGCCGAACTCGCGGGCGAGGTTCTGCCGCGACGCGTGCCGCGACATCGCGATGATCCGCTCCGCGCCCAGGTGCTTCGCGGCCAGAATGGCGAGCAGGCCCACGGCACCGTCGCCGACCACAGCCACGGTCTTGCCCGGCCCGGCCTCAGCGGCCACGGCGCCGAACCAGCCCGTTCCGAGCACATCGGAGGCGGCCAGGAGCGAGGGGATCAGGTCGTCGTCCGGCATTCCGGGGGTGGCGACGAGGGTGCCGTCGGCCAGCGGCACCCGCAGGTACTCCGACTGCGCCCCGCCGGCGCCGACATACTCAGCGTGCGCGCACCGTGACTGGTAGCCGGCTTCGCAGATCTCACAGGTGTTGTCCGAGGCGAAGAACGAACCGACGACGAAGTCACCGACGCTGATGTTCTGCACCTCTTGGCCGATCTCGGTGACCACGCCGACGTACTCGTGACCCGTCGGGGTCGGCTGTGTCACTTCGTTGATGCCGCGGTAGTCCCACAGATCCGACCCGCAGACGCACGTCGCCGACACGCGGATGATCGCATCCGTCGGCGCGACGATCGCGGGGTTCTCACGCTCTTCCACCCGGACATCGCCCGGGGCATACATGACAGTTCCACGCGCTTGGCAGACATTCCTTTTCGCACAGATCTTCTGGGTTGCCTAGCCACCCTCCCTCGCCTCGCGGATGCCTGCCAGGCACTCTCAGGGACCCCCAGAACAGAAATAGGCGTCCTAGCCTTGAAGCCATGGAGTTTCAGCAGGAGATCCGGGGCTTCCTCATGAGCCGCAGGGCGAGGATCACCCCCGAGCAGGCCGGGCTGCCCTACGTCGGAGGCAACCGCCGCGTCAAAGGACTGCGACGCGAGGAAGTCGCGATGCTCGCCGGCCTCAGCGTCGAGTACTACACCCGCATGGAGCGCGGCCAACTCGGCGGCGCGTCCGAAAGCGTCCTCGACGCGATCGCCCGTGCGCTGCAACTCAACGACGACGAGCGCGCCCACCTGTACGACCTGGCACGCAGCGTCGCACCCGGCTCACACCGCAAGCGCCCAAAGCGCACCTCACCCATCACCACGTCGGTGCAGCAGGTCCTCGACTCCATGAGCGTTCCCGCCCTCGTGCAAAACGGCCGCCTCGACCTCCTCGCGGCCAACGACCTGGGCCGCGCTCTGTACGCCGACCTCTTCGACATGGCCCAGCAGCCACCAAACTTCGCCAGGTACGTCTTCCTCGACCCACGTGCCGAGAAGTTCTACGCCGACATCAACGAGGCGAAGAACCTGCTGGTCGCGGTACTCCGCGCGACCGCCGGGCGTGACCCGCTGGACAAGCAGGTGACCGAACTCATCGGCGAGCTCTCCACCCGCAGCGCCGATTTCACCACCCGCTGGGCCAAGCACAACGTGCGCCGCCACTCGCGCGGACGCAAGACCGTCAACCACCCGGCCGTCGGCAGGATGGACCTCGCCTACGACGACTTCGCGCTGCCAGGCGACCCGCACGTCACCATCACCACCTACACCGCAGATCCCGGTACACCCAGCGCTGACGGTCTCACCCTGCTGGCGACCTGGGCCGATACGCAGAAGCAGCCGGAGACCATGAACGACGAAGTACGCCGTACCCGCCCGCGTCACCCTTAGGTCGCGACGGCACGGTCCACGGCCTGCGGCTCGCCTGCGATCCGCCCCGGGACAATTCGGGAGGCAGAGGCGTGGAGGCGGGCTCTCAGGTTCTCCAGGCGTGCGGTGTGGGCGGGGTTGCGTCGTCTGGGCAGGAGGCGGTCGGTTTCGCTAGCGACGACTGCGTTGAGGGAGGTCCAAATCTCGGCGATGCCAGTCGTGCCCGCGAGGTCAGCGGCGATGGCCTGAAGGGGGGATCGCAGGCGCTGCGCCGCCTCGTGGTCGATGCCGAGCGTGGTAAGGGCGTCGCTGTGGAAGGTGGCGTTTTCCCCGAACGTCCGCTGGGTGACTTCGCTGAGTAGGAAGGTGCAGGCTGCTTCGTGAATTTGGCCTGTGGTCGATCCGTAGGCAAGGGGCAGGACATGAGGGCCGGCCTCCCCCAGGGGTTTCCATCGCAGGGCGAGGAGGATGTCCACGTTCTCGGCCTGTCCTTCGGGAAGGGTCACACCCCGACCTACGCCTCGTGGGCGAACCCGATCGAGTCGCGCTTCGGATCGCTGAGGCAGTTCAGCATCGCCAACTCCACCCACACCATGCAGACCCGAGCCCTGCACGCCCACCTCCGCTGGCGCAATGCCAACGCTCGCCACCGCGACGTCCTGGCCGCCGAATGCAAGGAACGCGCCCGCATCCGAAGCGAGAAGGGCATCCGCTGGGGAGGACGCCTACTTCCCGCCGCAGCTTGACGGCTTCGTTCGAGCGGACAAGGAGACTCAGCGTCGCCGCCGCCCTGGGACCAGGGCACTGAGCGTCGCGCACACGATCGCCCCGAACAGCAGCCCGCCCCAAGGCATCCCATCCGGACGATGGGTCGTCGCCACGTAGAGGAAGGAGCCGAGCCCACCGGCCACGAAGAAGACAGCAAAGCCTCGAAGCGCGTACCACCATCTCGGGCGGGCTATGTCTGAAGTCACGGGAGGCATTATCCACACGCGGCAGCAGGCGACCAGGCCCTCCGGACTGACCACTCGGCATGCCGGTGAACCGCGGTCACGGCATTAGACATTGTCTGCCATCGGCAATCTGTTGGCATGGGCCGCGAGCGGCGCCCTCACCTCAGCGCTTCGGACAGACTGCCAGAGGGACTTCCGCCCCCAGCCTGGATATCTGATGCCGCCAGCGCTCTGGCTTCCAATCTGCTCGGTACGTCCATGTGTACTGCACCACGCGAGTACCGCCCAACGGCGCGGCCCGGCCCCTGTAGTGCGGGGCCGGGCCGGGCGTCTTGCTGCAAGGCTGTCAGCCCTGGCGTGCCTTGAGGCGGGGGTTCTTCTTGTTGACAACGAACGTCACACCCCGTCGGCGCACGACCTGGGCACCGGGTTTGGTCTTCAGTGAACGCAGGGACTTGCGCACCTTCATGGCTGGCATCTCCTCTTGTCGCTCGGGGCCGCTGGGCGAAGGTCAGCGGCCGGCCGATGCCGAGCGGCCGTAACGGCGCTCGAACAGCTCCACCCGACCGGCAGTGTCCAGAACCCGCGAGGTGCCGGTGTAGAACGGGTGGCTGGCCGATGAGATCTCGACCTCGATCAGGGGGTACGCGTTGCCGTCTTCCCACTCGATCTGCCGGGACGAGTTCGCGGTCGACCGGGCCAGGAACGTGGCGTTCGCGGCGCGGTCGCGGAAGACGACCCGACGGGATTCGGGGTGGATTCCAGGCTTCATGGGTTTCCTTCCTCGCGGTCCGCCAGGCACTGGCGGATCAGGTCAGCGTTCCTCGCGGAAGAGGACGTGCTTGCCGGTCACAGCGTCGTACTTGCGCAGTACGAGGCGGTCGGGGTCGTTGAGACGGTTCTTGCGTGTCACGTAGGTCACGCCGGTCCCGGCCGTCGACTTCAGCCTGACTACGGGGCGAGCAGTAGTGCGTGCCATGAGGTCCTTCCTTCATCGACATATCCAGCCTTGGTCTGGCCATGTCAATCACATCGTGTAACACCGGAACCGGCTGGCGCATTCCCAGCCCTTGCCATGTATCCCTGCCGCCGGTTTCCTGCCGGATACATCTCCGAAGAGTGTGGTCGTGAAGGGCTGTCGCCTACGCGGCGTAAGGCTCCACGAGGCTTCAGCCGAACGATCGTCCTCGTGGGCAGTGGGTGAGGCCCGGGGACACTGTCCCCTTCACGACCACGTCCCCTACAACCAGGCGGCCGTGTCAGACATTCCAGCTCTCATGACCAGGCAGAGGGCAGCTGCAGCCACTGGCCAGCCAGAGGCAAATCAGATGGGTCCGGGTATGCCCGGCACACATGTCACCGTGTGCACCGGGAGCCAGACAGAGCGCTGGTGGCTTTGTTCACGAGTCTCGGGTTCTGGCACAGATCTTGGGGAGCCGTCGCAGAGCGTTACCGCGATGTTCGATTGCGAGGAGGCAGGGTCGCGTGAGACCGCGTACGCCTTGTCGCCCGACGGTCAAAATTGACGCTCCATCAGGTGTCTGCCCATCGCTGCTGCGGTCAGTTGTGGACGGTGATGGTACTGGTCATGCAGACCGATGCACCGTTCTGGGACTCGCTGGTGTTCGACAGGATCGACGCTGTGGACGTCGAGGCGGTTACGGCCGCGTTCGGCACGACCGAGGTGGTGGCTAAAGGCCGCACGGCCGGGGCGGCTTGTCCGGACTGCGGCCGCTTTTCGGCGAAGGAGTCCGCGGAGCGGCCTCTCCCCCCACCTGGCTCTCAACCGGGTTCCGGCAAGGGAGCGAGTTTGTGCCGGGGCGCCTGCCGCCAGGAATCCCAAGCGCGACCAGCAGATCCCGGACCTCCAGCGGGAAGCCCCGAAGGGCGGGGCGAGCTAGCGCATCGTCAAGTTCATGCGCCAATACGCCTCTGCCGACCCTGCACGGTGACGACGAGAGCCAGAGCCCGCAACTGGCACAGGCTTGCCCGGCGAGTTCGTCACCGCTGAGTGGAGGCGTTGTGCCCGCGCACCGCCGAATGCCAAATCGGCAGCAGACCGCATCATCGGCCACCTCGGGCCGATGCTCGAGCTCCAACCTGACATGCGGTTCGCCGTGACATCTACACACGGCTCGCCGCCGGGCCCGCATGGCATCGCACGTGCACTGTCGTGCGCGAGACCGACGCGTTGCTCGCGAAGCGCGCCCAGCCGCATCGTTGCGCAGCCTGGCTCGCGCTCCGGGCCCGGCCGCGAATGAGCAGAGCACCTGACGTCGGCCGGTGCGCGCGCCGGCTGGGTCGAGACTGCTGAACGGCTCGACAAGCTCGCCCTCCGTGCCGGGTGCTGACCTCGTCGGATGGGCTTTGAGGCCACGGCCCCTCTCGTGACTGGGGCGAGCTCCACTACGGCGGAATAGCAGGAGCCCGGCCCAGACTCTGTGGTCGTGAATGGGTATGCCCTCACACGATGCAGCGGCGGTCGCGCGTCTCAGTCGCGCCTTCTGCGGCAAGCGCCGCATTCTGGACCCAGACGTCACGCTCACTGCTCTCGGAGCAGCGACATGCAGGTGGCGCGGTGGACAAACTCGTCACGCACACCGGAACCGGAGAAGCTCATGGAACTCGTCCGCGACGCGATGACCACGCGATGCGTCACAGTGCCTCCGTACACGTCCTTGACCTCCGTCGCTGCCTGCATGCGAGACGCCAACGTCGGGTGCGTCATGGTCACCCATGAGGGCGCTCTCCAAGGCATCATCACCGACCGTGACATCACCGTCCGGATCACCGCCGAGGGGCTGATCGCTGGCAGCACCACGGCCCAGCAGGCGGCATCCAAGAATTTGGTCACCGTGGCTCCAGGCGCCACTCTCTGCGAAGCGGCGGCATTGATGTGCATGCACAACTTTCACCGGCTACCCGTCGTGGAGCAGGCGCGGCTGGTCGGTCTGCTCTCTCTGGGGGACATCTGCGAGACACCCCACGCACAGGAGATCCTGGTAGCCCTCAGCCAGGCCGAGGCCAACCACTGAGTGGACCGCTGCTTTGGGCCGGCCTTCTCTGGCATGGCGGTCCATGCCGCGTCGGTGCGGGTGGCACGGAGGCCGTGGGCGTTGCAGGGCTTCCCGTCAAGACCGTTGTGACCGGTGTGTCAGCGATTGAGCATCCGCCGCCTGATAGCAGTTGGCCGAGTACCGCTACCGCGCTGTCCGCGAGGTACTCGGTGCGGCTGCTATCGGTGAGGTCACGGCTCGGTACGGCACCTCGCGTCAGATTCTGCACAGTTGGCGACGGCGGTTCGAGCAGGAGAGCATGCCCGGTCTACTGGACCGCTCCCGCCACCCGCGCAACAGTCCCACGCGGCTGCCCGCCGAGGTGGAGGCCGAGATCTGCGAGTTGCGTCGACAACATCCACGGTGGGGTGCCCGGCGGATCACGCACGAACTGGCCCACCGCGAGCTCACGTCGGCACCATGGCGAGCCACGGTCCACCGGGTGCTGTCCCGCAACGGCTTGGTCAGCCCCCAGGAACAGCAGCATCCACAAGTACCGCCGGTAGCGCGAAGCACCCATGCACGCCGTGACTCCTCCCCCTCATAAAATGAGGGGGCTTCTCGCTACGCCGGTGCGGCGTCGCGACGGACCAGCCCGGCCCGTAGAACGTTCAGGGCGCCCACGGTGTCCGCGTGCGCGGTGTGGCCGCACGAGACGCAGTGGAACTTCGCCTGGGTGGGCCGGTTCCCCGCGCTGGTGTGCCCGCATGCGGGGCACTTGCGGGACGTGTTGCGGGGGTCCACGGCGATCACTTCCCGTCCGGCGCTTTCAGCCTTGGCGGCCAGGATCGTCAGGAACACCCCCCATCCGGCATCGGCGATCGAGCGGTTGAGTCCGGTCTTCGCGCCGGCCCCGTTGGGCAGGAAGCCGCCCGGTATCCCGGGGTCGGGCTTCGGCGTGGCACGCCGGACCATGTTGCGAATCTTGAGATCTTCGTGCGCGATGAAATCGTGTTTGCGCACGAGGTCAAGGGCGGTTTTGTGTGCGTGGTCGAGGCGCTGGCGGCGGACCTTGCGATGCTGCTTCGCGACCTTCTCGACCGCTCGCCGGTGATTGGCAGTCCGCCTGTCACGGCGCACACGCGGGAACGTCGACAGGGCCTGCTGTGCGGCTTCGAGCTTCGCGGCGTTGCTGCGCCCGTGGCGCGGGTTGGGAACGAACTCGCCGTCAGAGGTGGTGAGGAAGTTGGCGATGCCCAGGTCGATGCCGACGAGGGAACCCGCCGCGGGCAGCGGTTCGGGCTGGACCTGCTCGACACTCAGCACGACGAACCACCGACGGCCCTCACCCTTGACGCTGACCGTCTTGACCCTGCCGGCCACAGCCCGGTGCTGGTGCACCTTGACGTGCCCGACGCCTTGCAGCCGGACGCGCGTCACCGGGTCATGCGGGGTGCTGTCCCACCGGCAGCCGTCCCCGTCCTTCGGGAACTCCACCGTGTCGAACCAGTTCACCCCACGAAAACGCGGATAGCCCGGCTTCTCACCGCACTCGACCCGGCGAAAGAACGCGGAAAACGCCTTGTCCAACCGCCGGAGCGTGGCCTGTTGTGAGCTGAACGACCAGCGGCCCTGACGCTCCGGGTCGAACGCGCGGATGTCCTTGAGCTGTGCGGACTGCTGCCCGTACTTAATGCTGGTCTTCGACGCGTGCCGGTAGGCGTCACGGCGTTCCTGCAACGCTCCGTTGTACAGCGAGCAGTGATCACGCAGCATCTCACCGAGCGCCTGAGCCTGCCGCACGGTAGGCCGCATCAGGAACTTGTACGCACGCATCACCCGGCCCACCCCCTTCGGCTCTTGTCAGCAACCTAGCCGAGGGCACTGACATTGATGCTGATACTCGGGTTCCGGTGGTCGTGGCTCTGCCACTGACTGACGCCCTGCTGGGCTGTCCTCGAGTTGTTCTGTCCGGTCGCCGGGACCTGTTCTCATGGCTCCGGCCGGGCGGAACATGACCTGATGGAGCTTGGTCCAGAAGCCCCCTCAATGTCCTGTCTGCGCCACCCGGCCGGTGCCCACCTTCGGCTGGGAATGCAGCATCAGCATGACATCAGCGGTCGCGGACGACACCACGGACAAGGTCGTGTTCGGCGGGGTCGAGTCCCATGCCGACACCCTCCACGTCGCGGTCATCAGCGACAACGGCGGTCACCTCGCGGACGCCGAGTTCGCCACCACCGCCGCCGGATACGCCGCCGCCCTCGCCTTCCTGAACGCCCACGGCCACGTGATCTCGACCGGTGTGGAAGGCACCGCCTCCTACGGGGCCGGCTTCACCCGCGCCGCCCGCTCGGCGGGCCTCGACGTCGTCGAGGTCAACCGGCCCGACCGGGCCGAACGCCGCCGCATCGGCAAGTCCGACCCCATCGACGCTTACGCCGCCGCCCGCGCCGCCCTGTCCGGACGGGCCTTCAGCGCACCCAAGGACGACACCGTCGCCGGCATACGCGCGCTTCACAACGCCGCCCGCTCCGCCGTCAAGGCCCGCACCGCCGCCCTCAACCAGATCACCCACATCCTCGTCACCGCACCCGAGAGCATCCGCGCCAAGTTCGGGCAGCTCAAGGGAGCCGACCGGACCGACGCCCTGGCACGGCTGCGACCGGCCGGGGACGCGGTCCACACAGCGGTCCTCACCGCGCTGAAGAGCCTCGCCCGGCGCGTCAAGGAACTCACCGCCGAACACCAGGCCCTGACCCGGGCCCTCGACAGCGAGGTCACCGCCGACAACCCCGGTCTGCGGGCCGCCCACGGCGTCGGCCCCGACACCGCCGCCCAGCTGCTGGTCACGGCCGGAGGCAATCCCGAACGCCTGCGGACCGAGGCGTCCTTCGCCGCCCTCTGCGGAGCCGCGCCCGTCCCCGCCTCCAGCGGCCGCACGAACCGGCACCGCCTCTCACGAGGCGGCGACCGGGCCGCCAACGCCGCCCTCTACCGCATCGCCCTGGTCCGCATCTCCAGCGATCCCCGCACCCGCGACTACGTGGCACGGCAGACCGCCGCCGGCCGGACCAAGAAGGAGATCATCCGGCTACTGAAACGGGCCATCGCCCGGGAGATGTTCCGCTGCCTGACCACCACGGTCACCATCCCAGGCATCGCCGACCTACGACCCCTGCGGCAGTCGAAGAACATCACCCTCACCGCAGCGGCCCAACAGCTCGGGGTCTGGCCCGCCACGATCTCCACCCTCGAACGCGGAATCCGCCGCGACGACGACCTCGCCAACACCTACCGCGACTGGCTCACCGCCGCTTGACAGCCAATAGGAGCATCAACCCCTCCGCAGACGGAACACCCGTGCACACATGACCGGTCAGAGCAGCCCTGAGATGCGTTTCCCGCCCCGGCTGAAGCCGGGGATACCCACGCAAGAGAAGGGATGGAACTCGGGGGCAACGCGCCTTTCCTCGTCCTCGCAGACGCCGACCTAGGCCAGGCGGTGGCAGGGGCGATGGTCGCCAAGATGCGCAACGGCGGAGAGGCGTGCACCGCCGCCAACCGCTTCTACGTACACGCCTCGATCGCCGGGGAGTTCGGCCGCCGGTTGGCCTCGGCGATGGCGGCACTCACAGTCGGCCCCGGACTGGACGCGGGTGTGGAGGTCGGATCGCTGGTGAACGAGCCGGCACGAAAGAAGGTCTGTGAACTCGTCGCGGGGATCGTCGACGCCAGCGCCCGGATTCTGACCGGCGGTACGCCCCCCCGACCGCGCCGGCTACTTCTACCTGCCCACGGTGCTGGCCGAAGTTCCCCCGGACGCGCCCATCCTGGCGCAGGAGATCTTCGGGCCGGTCGCACCAGTGGTCTCCTTCGACCACGTCAACGACGCGATCCGGATGGCCAACGACACCGAGTACGGCCTGGTGGCGCACGTCTACACCGGCGACCTGGCGCCCGGCCTGAGGGTGTCCGAGGCACTGGAGGCAGGCATGGTGGGCCTGAACCGGCCGGTGGTGTCGGACCCGGCGGCACCCTTCGGCTGCGTCAAGCAGCCCGACCTCGGCCGTGAGGGCGGTCATGACGGCCTGCTGGAGTTCACCGAGAGCAAGTACATCGCCGTGGACTGGTGACCCTCAGTGTCGATCAGCCCCGCTCGGGAATGATTCAAATGTCGATGAAGTTTCAACGAATATCCCTCGAGGCTCATCGGCTCTTTGCGCCCCGGGGGCACCTAGGGCGCCAGGCGCCTGCACCGCTGAACGGATGCTCGCGCAGTGAACGGAGAACGTGATGGTCGGCATACAGGGAGTGACCTGGAACGAGCGGCTGCACTATGCAAGCCGTCTCTTCAAATCCCAGCATTTCCGCGCAGCTTCCCGGGTTTTCGCGGACCTGGTTGCCGCGGAGCCCCGCAGCCTGGACCTCCGGATGCTCCTCGCCTGTTCGTACTACAACACAGCGCAGCTGACCCTGGCCGAGGCGGAACTGCGACAGGTCCTGCATGCCGCGCCCGGCCACGCCTCTGCCCACCTCGCTCTCGCCCGCGTCCTGGAGCGCCGGCACCGCTGGTCCGAGTCCGCTCCGCACATGAGGATCGCGGACTCGATGACCGCACGCGATCTCCTTGCCCTCAGGCACCCCGTCGACTCGCCGCCCCGACTGGCTGCCTAAGACTGCCCCCGTCCGCCGGACAGGCCGGTATGCCACTCGCGTCGCGTGAAGACCCCCGCCCGGCTGCTTCCGCGCACCGCCCCCACGCTGCCGCGGAAACCCATGCGAACAGGAGCTCCGCCGGACCGAGCCAGAAGGAGTCACAACCATGACAGAGCTGAGCCTGGCCGACACCAGCGGAGTGCTCCGGCAGCCGACAGTGAATCTGCGGCGGAACAGCTCAGGGCTCGGTTGGTCACATCTGTACCTCTCCACCCAGGAAGAGCAGCCGTATCGCGCGGAGTTCGACGCCACCGCGACCCATATGCTGGTCCTGCATCTCAACGGCCCGGTCACGGTGAGCCGTGGCCGGGGTCGGGCGGCGCAAACCCGGCGAGTGCCCACCGGAGGGCTCTTCCTCCATCCGGCCGGCCGCAGGCTGGCGGTGGAGCTCGGCGGCCGACTCGACACGGTTCACGCCTACCTCACGGAACGCGCCCTGCAGGATGCCAACAACGGCAGCCCGGTGGAACTGTCCGAGGAACTCGGTACTGCGGACCCTCTGATCGAGCAGCTCCTGCTGGCGCTGGAGGGTCTGGTACAGCAGTGGGAGCCCTCCGCGCGCACCTATGCGGACCACCTGACCGGCATGCTCGCTGCCCAACTCGCGCGTCGACACCGCGCCAACCGTGCTGAGCCGACGCCGAGCAGGATTTCGTCCGGACTGTCGTCTCGGCAGCTGTCCGCAGTGCGGGACCTCATGGAAGAGCGGCTCGCTGACCCACTGCCGATTGCGGATCTTGCGGCCGCCGCGTCGCTCAGCGTCAGTCAGTTCGCACGCCAGTTCAAGGCGAGCACAGGCGAGTCGCCGCACCAGTTTCTCCTGCGGCTGCGCCTGGAGCAGGCATGCCGTCTCTTGCGCACCGGCACAACCGCCATCGGCGAGGTGGCGGTGGACTGCGGCTTCTCTCATCAAGAACACCTCACCCGGGTGATGCGCGCCAAGCTGGATACCACCCCGGGCGCCGTCCGCCGCCCCGGCTGACGTCCGATTTCGCTGCCCGCGGGCCCGTCGCGTCATGCACGTTGCAGCCCTCGGTGAACGCGTCTTTCGTGCAGAAGGAACGAGCCGAACGTGCAGGCCGAAACGTCTACGCAACACGAATACTCCAAATCCACGCAGCCAACGCAACACGACGGCGATGCAAAGGCGGAGTTCCATGAGAAGTCTGGTCTACAACTCCCGCCCTTCCCGGGTGGTCTTCGGAGTCGGCACGGTTGACCGACTTCAGGCGGAGGTCGAGCAACTCGGCTGCTCCCGCGTGCTGTTGCTGTCCAGTCCCACTGTGACCGAGACCTCCGCGAGAGTCCGCAAGGCGCTCGGCGAGCTGATGGTGGCGGAGTTCGACGGCGCAGCGATGCACACACCCGTAGAGGTGACCGAACGAGCCCTCCGGGTCCTCCAGGACTCATCCGCCGACTGCATAGTGGCTGTCGGCGGCGGTTCGACCACAGGACTGTCCAAGGCACTGGCACTGCGCACCGATCTTCAGCAGGTGATCCTGCCGACCACCTACGCCGGCTCCGAGGTGACGCCCGTGCTGGGCGAAACCCGCGACGGGCGCAAGGTCACACAGTCGTCCCTCGCGATCCTGCCCGAGACCGTCATCTACGACGTGGATTTCACCCGCACCTTGCCCGTGGACATGTCGGTCACCAGCGGCATCAACGCACTCGCGCATGCCGTGGAAGCGCTGTATTCCAGCGACGCGAACCCGATCACCGACCACCTGGCGCTCGACGCGATCTCCCGCATCAGCCGCGCACTCCCTCTGCTCGGCATCGACTCCCAGGACCCGGGCGCGCGAGCCGACCTGCTGTACGCGGCCTGGCTGGCCGGAACCTGTCTCGCCTCGGTCGGCATGGGCCTGCACCACAAGCTGTGCCACACCCTGGGCGGCAGTTTCGACCTGCCGCACGCGCAGACGCACACGGTGATGCTGCCGCACGCCATGGCCTACAACGCGCCGGCGGCGAAAGATGTCATGAACCGAATCGCCCAGGCGCTCGGCGTCGACGATGCCCCGACCGGGGTGTTCGACCTGATCGCGTCGTTGCACGGGCCGACCTCGCTGCGCGAGCTCGGTATGGCGGAAGCCGACCTGCCGCGCGCCGTCGAGCTGGCCGTGTCCACGCCGTACCCCAACCCCCGCAAGATTACCGCCGAGGGCATCGACGCCCTGCTGAGCGACGCCTGGCACGGAGGCCGCCCGGCGGCCGTTCCGCAACCCGCGAGGCCCGTGGTCCCGGCCACCGACCCGCAGCTGGATCAGCTGACCGAGCAGGTGGCGGCGAGCTTCGCCGGCAGTCCGGATCCGCGGGTACGGCAGCTGCTCAGTGACCTGGTGAGGCATCTGCACCAGTTCGTGAGGAGCAACGACGTCACCGAGTCCGAGTGGCAGTACGCGATCGACTTCCTCACCCGCACCGGTCAGACCTGCAGCCCCACCCGGCAGGAGTTCGTCCTGCTGTCGGACACCCTCGGTGTGTCCAGCGTGGTGGACCTGCTGACCAACTCGCGGACGCCCGGCACCACACCGTCAGCAGTCCTGGGCCCCTTCTACCTCGAGGGACCTCCCGAGATTGCGCACGGCTCCGACATCGCCCAAGGCCTGGCCGGCACTCCGCTCTGGGCGGACATCCGGATCACGGACACCGACGGAACACCCGTGCCGGACGCCGTGGTGGACGTGTGGCAATCCAACGAGGACGGGTTCTACGACCTCCAACTGCCCGATCTGGACGGCCCTGTGCTCCGGGCCCGGCTGCGCAGCGACCAGCAGGGCCGGCTGTCCTTCTGGTCCATCCTTCCCTCGCACTACCCGATCCCCGGTGACGGCCCGGTGGGCAAGATGCTCGCTGCCGTCGGCCGCCACCCCAACCGTGCGCCCCATCTGCACTTCATGATCACGGCGCCCGGTTACCGCCGCCTGGTCACCCAGTTGTTCGTTGCGGGTGGCGCCTACCTGGACAGCGACAGCGTGTTCGGCGTCAAGGACGAGCTGATCGTCGATTTCGTACCGCAACACGGCCCCACCCCCGACGGCCGCAGCCTGGACGGAGAGTGGAGACGACTGGACTTCACCTTCCGTGTCGCCCCCTGACCCACTGACCGAGGACAGCATCATGACGCCTACTGAGCATTACGACACGGATGTCATCGTCGTCGGCAGTGGACCTGCCGGCGGGTCCGCCGCCCTTCTCCTGGCCACCTATGGGGTGCGGACCCTCCTGGTGACAAAGTACGGCTGGCTGGCCAACACCCCGCGGGCGCACATAACCAATCAGCGGACCATGGAAGTCCTGCGGGACCTCGGCATGGAGGACGAAGCCCTGGCAGCAGGCAGCCCCTCCGAGCTGATGGGCGATACGGTGCTGTGCACGGCACTGGCCGGAGAGGAGATCGGCCGGATCCGCAGCTGGGGAACCGGTCACGGCTCGGCCACCGAGTACGGTGCGAAAAGCCCGTCCCAGATGATCGACCTGCCCCAGACGTACCTGGAGCCGATCCTGCTGAAGAACGCCGCAGCCCGCGGCGCCAAAGTCCGCTTCGACACCGAGTTCCTCAGCCTGACCCAGGACCTGCACGGGGTCACGGCTCTGCTGCGCGACCGGATCCGGGGAGACGAGTTCACTGTCCGGGCCCGTTACCTGATCGGTGCGGACGGCGGCCGCAGCATCGTTGCCGAGCAGATCGGCCTTCCGATCGACGGGCAGATGGGCAAGGCCGGCAGCATGAATGTCGTGTTCAAGGCCGATCTGTCCAGCTACGTTGCACACCGTCCGAGCGTCCTGTACTGGGTGATGCAACCCGGCGCAGAAACTGGCGGCATCGGCATGGGGCTGGTGCGCATGGTGCGGCCGTGGAACGAGTGGCTGCTGGTCTGGGGATATGACATCGAGCAGCCGCCCCCACAGATGGACCATGAGGCCGCCCGCCAGATCGTGCGCGCCCTCATCGGTGACCCCACCATCCCCGTGGAGATCACCTCGACCTCGCTGTGGACCGTCAATCACAGCTACGCCTCCGCATACTCCTCCGGACGGGTCTTCTGTGCCGGCGATGCCGTCCACCGGCACCCCCCGTCCAACGGGCTCGGCTCGAACACCTCGATCCAGGACTCGTACAACCTCGCCTGGAAGCTGGCCATGGTCGTACGTGGCGAGGCCGGTCCCGCTCTGCTGGACAGCTACACCGCCGAGCGCGCCCCCGTCGGCAAGCAGATCGTCGAGCGGGCCAATCTCAGCCGCGACCAGTTCGGCCCGATCTTCGAAGCTCTCGGAGTGGGCGGAGGAAGCAACGCGGCAGGAATCCACAAGGGACTTGCGGCGACGCGTGCCGAGACGCCCGAGGGCGTGAAGCGGCGGCTTGCCCTCGACGAAGCCATCCAGCTGAAGAACTACGAGTTCAACGCGCACGGTGTGGAGATGAACCAGCGTTACGTCTCCGGCGCGGTGCTGGACGACGGCAGCCCCGCCGAAGTCTGGGAGCAGGACCGCGAGCTGTTCCACCAGCAGACGACCCGGCCCGGCGCCAAACTGCCGCATGCCTGGCTGGTCGATGCCCAAGGGCAGCGGGTGTCCACCCTGGATGTCGTCGGCAAGGGCGTCTTCACGCTGCTGACCGGACTGTCGGGGGGCGCGTGGGAGACAGCCGCCGCCGAGTGCCAAGACGCTCTCGGGGTGCCGCTGAACGTCGTGCGGATCGGCGCCGCGGACAGTCGGGATGCCTACGGGGAATGGAGCCGGCTCTCGGAGATCGCCGACGAAGGGGCACTGCTCGTCCGCCCGGACGGCTATGTCGCCTGGCGCCGGGCGACCGCTCCCGAGAGCGACTTGGCAACGAAGGAAGAACTGCTCGGGGCACTGCGGAGCGTATTGCAGCGCTGAGCGGTACCGGCAGCCGCCCGGCTGCCGGGGCCAAGACGCAGCACAGGATTACCACGCGGGCGGCCCTGCAGCCCCAGAACGGAGGACGGCGCAGATGGACAAGGTGGTGGCTTCTGCCGAGTTGGCACTGGCAGATGTGAAAGACGGGGCGTCTGTCGCCGTCGGTGGTTTCGGCCTCAGCGGTGTGCCGAACGTGCTCATCCGGGCTCTGTACGAGAACCGCGTCGGTGGCCTTGGTGTGGTCTCCAACAACTGCGGTGTCGACGGCGGTGGTCTGGGCATCCTGCTCGCCGCGAACCGGATCGTCCGGGTCACCGGCTCCTACGTGGGCGAGAACAAGGAGTTCGCCCGCCAGTATCTGTCCGGGGAACTGGAGGTGGAGCTGATCCCGCAGGGCACCCTCGCCGAGAGACTGCGGGCCGGCGGCTGTGGAATCCCGGCGTTCTTCACCCCAGCCGGAGTAGGCACCCAGGTGGCCGAGGGCGGCCTGCCGTGGCGCTACCACAGCGACGGGTCCGTGGCGTTGGCTTCACCGCCCAAGGAGATCCGGGAGTTCGACGGCCGCCCCTATGTGCTGGAGCGCGGTATCACCACCGACTTCGCACTGGTCCGTGCCGCCCGCGGCGACCGCCACGGCAATCTGGTCTTCAACAAGTCGGCGCGCAACTTCAATCCGCTGGCTGCCATGGCCGGGCGGATCACCGTCGCCGAGGTCGAAGAACTGGTGGAGCCCGGCGTGCTCGAACCGGACGACATCCACCTACCGGGGGTGTTCGTCCAGCGGGTAGTGGAACTGACCCCTGAGCAGGTGACCGACAAGCAGGTCGAGAAGAGGACGGTGCGACGCTGATGGCATGGACCAGGAACGACATGGCGGCTCGCGCCGCGGCCGAGCTGCGCGATGGCGATTACGTCAACCTCGGCATCGGCCTGCCGACGCTGGTACCCGAGTTCGTGCCGGCCGGTGTGCACGTGGTGCTCCAGTCGGAGAACGGCATCATGGGTGTTGGTCCGTATCCGGCAGAGACCGAGGTCGACGCCGACCTGATCAACGCGGGCAAGGAGACCGTCACGGTGATACCCGGCGCCTCGTTCTTCGACTCCGCGCTCTCCTTCGGCATGATCAGGGGCGGCCACGTCGACGCCGCGATTCTGGGCGCCATGCAGGTCTCGGCCCAGGGTGACCTGGCGAACTGGATGGTTCCCGGCAAGATGGTCAAAGGCATGGGCGGTGCAATGGATCTCGTGCACGGCGCCCGCCGCGTCGTCGTGGTGATGGAGCACACCGCCAAGGACGGCAGCCCCAAAATCGTTGCCGAATGCAGCCTGCCGCTCACCGGACGTGCCTGCGTGCATCGCATCATCACCGACCTTGGTGTCCTCGACATCACTGCGAACGGTCTCGTCCTGGTCGAAACCGCACCTGGCGTCAGCACCCAGGAGATCCTGGACCGCACCGCGGCCCCGGTGCGGGTACCGGCGCCCGCCACCGGCAGGCTCACCTCCCCGCCGCCACACTCTCCCGCTGGTCAGGTGTCCCTGGTCAGCCCTCGGCCCAGCGGGGAACCCACCCTGAGCCATGACCTCCCCGGGAACCCCCGGCCCCACCACCCCCACGAGGAACCGCGATGACCGACCGAGTGCGTGATGTGTACGTTGTCGACGCCGTACGGACCCCGATCGGCCGCTACGGCGGCGCCCTGTCCGGGGTGCGGCCCGACGACCTCGCCGCCGGGGTGCTGCGTGCCTTGGTCGACCGCAGCCCCGCCCTGGACCCCTCCTGTATCGACGACGTGATCTTCGGCAACGCCAACGGCGCAGGTGAGGACAATCGGGACGTGGCCCGGATGGCCGTGCTGCTGGCAGGGCTTCCGGTGACCGTGCCCGGCGCCACCGTCAACCGGCTGTGCGGCTCGGGCATGGAGGCCGTCGTCCAGGCCGCCCGCGCCGTTGCCCTCGGCGATGCCAGCGTGGCCGTGGCCGGCGGCGTGGAGTCCATGACGCGTGCACCATGGGTGCTGCCCAAGTCTGATCGCGCTTTCCCTGCCGGTCACCAGGAGCTGCACTCCACCACCCTGGGCTGGCGGATGGTCAACCCCCGTATGCCGGCGCAGTGGACCATCCCGCTCGGCGAGAGCGCCGAGTTGATCGCCGACAAGTACCACATCACCCGCCAGGAGCAGGACGCCTTCGCCTTGGCCAGCCACCAAAGGGCCGCCGGCGCCTGGAAGGCCGGCGCCTACGATGCCGAGGTCGTACCGGTAGACGGCGTGGAGCTGACCCGTGACGAGGGCATTCGGGACAACACCTCCCTGGAAGCACTGGCCCGCCTCAAGCCCGTCTTCCGACCGGGCGGCACAGCGACGGCCGGCAATTCCTCGCCGCTCAACGACGGCGCCACAGCACTGCTGCTGGCAGACGAGGCAGGACTGGCCGCCATCGGCCGCGAACCACTGGCACGCATCCGAGCCTCAGCTGTCACCGGCATCGAGCCCCAGTACTTCGGCCTCGCCCCGGTCGAGGCCATCCGCAAAGTTCTGGCGAAGGCCGACCGGGACTTCGACGACCTTCACACAGTCGAACTCAACGAAGCCTACGCCGCCCAAGCGCTGGGCTGCCTTGCCGGACTCCCCGAGCTGGACCCCGCTGTCGTCAACCCCCGGGGTGGCGCCATCGCCCTGGGCCACCCATTGGGCGCGTCCGGCGCCCGCATCACCGGCTCAGTCGCCCACCAACTCGCCGCCGCCGGCTCCGGCACCGGCCTCGCCGCGCTCTGCATCGGCGTGGGACAGGGCATCGCCCTTGTCCTCGAACGCTGACCGTTGCTGAGGTCATAGTCAGATCTCAGCAATCCGTGCGTTTACGCACAGATGGTCCTTAACGGTGTCACCACAGCCCGAGCTGGGCGGTGGTGTCCTGTTGAAGGTCTCGCGGTTCCTTCCGCCTGTGGGGCGGTTTTGCGCCACCTGCCCGCACCGGGTCAGCTTTGCGGCTGGCCCGGCTGGCGCGGGTCTTCTGGTCGGCTCCACGCGGTTTCGGCACGCTGGGCGTGCCCCGGTCTCCGGCCACTCCGGTACCGGTTGTGCCGGCCGATGCGAGGTCGGCGAGGTTACGGGCAGCGTTCTCGTCCCGGTCGATGACCAGGCCGCACGCGTCGCAGGAGAACACTCGCACGTGCAGGGGCAGTTTGGCTTTCACCGTCTTGCACGACGAGCAGGTTTTCGAGGACGGGTACCAGCGCGAGGCGACGACCGTGGGGCAGGCGTTGCGCCGGCCTTTGTAGGTGAGCTGACGGCGGATCTCTGCGAATCCGGCATCGGCGATCTTCCGTGCCAGACGGCGGTTGCGGAGCATGCCGGCGACGTTGAGGTCTTCGACCACGACGGTGCCGTACTCGGCACGCACGGCGGTGGTGAGCTTGTGCAGCGCGTCTTCGCGCAGGTTCGCCACGCGGTGGTGCACGCGGTTGCGTTCGGCGTTCGCCTTGACCCATCGTTTCGACGGTTCCCGGCGGATAGTCTTGCCGGTGGCGGGGTCGTGCACGGCCGGCCCTTGGCGGCGCGACACACGACGGGACAGACGCCGCAGCCGCTTGCGTTCGCCCTCGTAGTGCTTGGGGTTGTCGACGTACCGGATCTGTCCGGCACCGTCGGCCATCACCGCAAGCACCTTCACCCCGAGGTCGATACCGACTGCGACACCAGGACGGGCCACGCGGGTGATCTCCCGCTTGACCTCCATCTGGAAGGACACGAACCAGCGGCCCCGCTCATGGCGCACCGTCGCGGACAGGATGCGTGCCATTCCGGCCTGCACGCGGGCCACAAGCTTGACGGTGGACTCATGGGTGCGGATGGTTCCGAGCACCGGCAGCGTCACGTGCCCCTCGTCGGCCACGCGGATGCTACCGGTGGTGAACCGGCACGCAAGACGGGCCTTGCGCTTGGACTTGAAACGTGGCGTACCCATGCGGGCACCCTTGCGGCGGCCGTTCTTCGACTTCGTGTAGTTGTCGAACGCGGCAGCCGCGTTGGCCAGGCCGGTGCTGTACGCCTCCTTGGAGTTCTCCTGCCACCAGTGGGCATAGCGCGGATCGGTGCGCTTGACCTGGTTGAACTCCTTACGCAGCGCGGGCAGCGACCACGGCCGCCACGGCGTCAGCTCCTCCTCGGCGACCCCGTACGAGGCTTCCGCCTTCCGCTGCCACCACGAGGCCGTCACCCAGCCGACAGCCCAGTTGTACGCGGCCCGAGCAGCCCCGCAGTGCGACCGCAGCGCGGATTCCTCAGTCACATTCGGGTCCAGGGCGAAACGGAACGCCTGCACCACAAAGCCCGGCTGCGGCTGGAACTTCTTCACCCTGAACACCCCCTCACCAGCCAGTCATTGACTATGCACCACGCATCATGGAACAGATCAACGGATGAGGCAAAAGCCCTGGATGCCTGGCGGGACGAGCACCCCAAGCGTCAGAGAAAAGAAGACGTTCGTTGAGATCCAACTATGCATCCCGCAGCAGTTGTTAGCCCCCATCCCGGCACTGCGAACGGGGTCGGCCGAGCGAGGACCATCAAGTTCATGCCGCTGCCCGCGAAGTGAACCGCGGAGCCTGGTTGTGCTATTTCGACTGCAGATCAAGGTCGAGTGCGTCCATCGGCATGGGCGCAGGCGCCCAGCTGCGGAGCCAGCGGCAGGGGCACGTTGTCCGGCGTCCATGCGTGCAGGGCGACGATCTCAGCACCCCTCAGCGCGGCCTCGGCGAACGCGAAATCGACCGCTTCCTCGCCGGCCCGCGCCCCGTCGACGCCCAGCACGATCGGCCCGGAGGCGTCCGGTTCCCCGCGCACCACCATCACCGGACAGTGGCCGTGGGCAGTCAGGTAGACCGCCGTCGATCCCAGCAGCATCCCGACGAAGCCTCCCCTGCCCCGGGATCCGATGACCACCAGATCCGCATCACGCGACTGAGCCTCCAGCACCGTCAGCGCCTCGCCGGCCACCGCGTCATGGGTGATCTCCACCTGAGGTGCCACGCTGGCGGCACGATGCAGCGCATCGGTCAGCGCGCTCTCGACCTCGTCCGGCAACACCCCCTCGGGCGGGCCGAAGGGCGCAGCGGCCGTCGGCCCCGGCCCGGGCGTGATCACTGGCCAGAGGGCATACACGACTCGAAGCCCGGCACGCCGCCATCGCGCTTCTCTAGCCGCCACCTCCACCGCTGCGAGGCCGGACGGCGAACCATCCACCCCCACGACGACCAGGTTGCCCACGGCGCCTCCCATGATTGACTCGGCCCCTGCTCCCAGCCTGACCGCGCCCACGCGTCCCTGCCACAGGACTGGGCGCCAGCGCATGGCGCCCACCGCCCGAACTGCTGAATGCGCGACGCCGTCCGCGTCGCCGGGAGCAGTAGCCACGAAACCGCTGCTAGCGTCGCCACGCGTACGACAGGGCGGAGGCCGCTGTGGATGACACGGGCATGGGGCGGGCCTTCATCGGCTCGTTCACCTCGGCAGGTGGGCGCGGGATCGTCATGGCCGACGTGGACCCAGATACCGGAGCGCTGACCGTGACGGGCGCCTTCGGTGCCGTCGCCGACCCGTCGTATCTCGCCGTCAATCACACGCCGACCGGCCCCGTGCTCTACGCCGTATCCGAAACGGCACCGGGGGCAGTCACCGCCTACGACATCGCCGGTCCCGTGCCCCACCCGATCTGCACCCCTGTGGGGGTGCGCGGAGATGAACCGACGCATCTCACGATCGCCCGCGGCCACCTGCTGACAGCCAACTACGGCTCCGGCAGTGTCAGTGTGCTGCCGCTCGCCGCCGACGGTACCCCGCAGCCCCCCCCCCCCCCCCCCCCAGCAGCGTGCTGCTCCACGAGGGCAGCGGACCACACCCTGACCGGCAGCTGGCAGCGCACACCCACCAAGTTCTTCCCGACCCGTCGGGAAGCTGGGCACTCTCCGTCGACCTCGGCACCGACTCGGTGCAGTCCTACTCCCTGGACCCAGAAACGGGGGAACTTACCCTGCACGGGGAAATCACACTGCCGCCCGGCACCGGACCACGACATCTTGCCTTCCACCCCGCCGGTCGCCACGCCTATGTGCTCGGCGAACTCCACCCCACCGTGACCGTCTGCCGCTGGGACGCAGCGACCGGGGCGCTCGAACCGACGGGGGAAACTCCGCTGTTTCCGGAGGGCGCCGACGGCACCGTTTCCCCGTCGGCCCCCGTCGTCTCACGCGATGGACGGCACCTGTGGGTGACAGTACGCGGGACCGACACCATCGTCGTCCTTGCACTCGACGAGAGAGGCGAAGAGGCGGAGGTGATCACGTCGGTGCCGTGCGGCGGCCACTGGCCACGCGACCTGGCACTGCATCCGTCAAGTAGCCACCTGTACGCCGCGAACGAACGCTCGGGCGATGTCACATGGTTCGACATCGACCACACAACAGGTATCCCCCACCGCGCGGGCTCCGTGTCCGTGCCAGCCGCGTCCCATGTCATCTTTGCCTGACGGCATCCGGCCAACATCCCACTAAGCGAACCGCGGGCACCGCCGCTGCGCCCGGGCGTGCGCAGAGCCGGCGCCGAGCCGTTGGGCGACCGCGATGACCTCGCACCCGCGCCAGCCGGAGCAGCCGGACAACAACACCCCACGCCCCGCTGCCCGCCAGCCGCCCCAGATCGCCGACGGCGACATGCCGAGGTGGGGCGCCCGGCCTCGCAGCCGCGGCGGTGACGCCACGGCGTTCGCGGTCCCGCAGCACCCACTCACGCAAGGTCGCCCGGTTGACACCCAGGTCAGCGCCGATGCTCTTGTAGGTCGCCCCGGGTGTGGACTCGTACAGGGCCACCGCATCGGCCTTGAACTCGTCCGAGTAGTCCTTCATCGCCATCGGCGGTCTTCTCGCTTCCTCCAGATCAAGCAGACCCAGTATCAGCGTGTCCACCACTCAGGGAGAGGCCCCATCCCCTGGAACCTGACTGACCGCCAGTTCCGCCGCACTCTGGCTTGGTACATCGCCCGCCGGCCAGGCGGCGTCATCGCCGGCGCCTTCCAGTACCACCACCTTGGCATCCAGATGTTCGAGGACTACGCCGGGACCAGCGACTCCGGCTTCCGCGCCAAGGTCGAAGCCGAACAGGCCCTGGAGCGCGGCGAACACCTTCTCGCCCTACCCACGCACCATCAGCACGACCTGCGCGGGCCTGCCGCCGACGAAGCCGCGGTCCGGCTCACCGAATTCCGTCAGCGCGCCGACTTCGCCGGCGCCGTCGTAACCGATCCCCATCGCTTGCGTCGCGTCCTCGGCCGCCACGACCCCAAGGTCTACCCCGGCACCTATGTCACCTGCGTGTTCAACCCCGACAAAGCACTGTGCCAACCCCGCGCCGCCCCTACAGGTGAGCGACAGCGCCCCGCCCCGCCCGAATGCCAGCCGCTGCAGTGCCGCAACGTCGCGCTCACCGTCGCCAACGCCGCTGCCCTCGCCCCGAAGCCGATCATCTCGACGCCCAGGCGGGCAACCGCCCTGCCCTCCCGCCCCTTCTGCTCGCCAACGTCACCGACCGAAGTGACAAGATCCGCCACTTCCTCGCAATGACGATGCGATCCGCGACATGACCACCACCGCCGCCCCCTGCCCGGACAGGTCGAGGTCCGGCCAGCCCTCGACGCAATCGCCGCAGAAACCGGCCGACCCCCGAGTGTGCTGGCCCCCGCCGCTCCACTCGGCATCGCCAACACCACTTTCCGCCGCAACTTCCCGGACACCTGCGCCGAACTCGCGGACACTGCGCGTAACGCGGTCAGCTCCGGGGGCGACGCCTACAACAGGATCAAGGTCGAGAACGCCCGACTCCGGCGCGAGAAGCGCGACCTGGCCCATCAGCTCGAACTCGCCCTCGCTGCTATCCCATGCCTCAGCACAGACAACGACCGCCTTCGAACCGCACTTCACGAAGCACAGGCAGTCACCCCCCCTACGCCGACCACCGCGCTAGCTAGGACCGTGGTGCTGCGAACGGCCCCTATCCACAACCTCCCAGCCAAAGGTTCGTTGAACTGTCCGAACGTCCCCGTGATCGGAAGGTGTCGTCGTGACCAGTGCTATCTCAGTGGAAGACCGCTGCATCGACGCCTTCAACGAACTCAAAACCAGCCGGCACATCACCACCGTGCTCTATCGGCTCAACGACAACCTGGACACTCTCATCGTGGACTTCGAGGGGAGCCTCACCCACGACGAACTCCTCAAAGCCCTGCCCTCCGATCCACGCCTCGTGGCATATGAACTGCACTTCGCCGACCGGGACGGCAGTCGCAGAGCGGCCATCGTCCTGATCTCCTGGTCGCCCCAAGGCATCAGCCCCGAGCAGGGGGCAGCGCACGCCGCGGTGTTCGTCGCCCTCAGAAATCAGCTGGCCGGCGTCGACCTTTCCATCGAGGCCATGACCCGGTCCGACCTGGAGTACGACCAGCTCGTACGCGCCACCCGGACATAGCCCGACTCCAGGAGGCTCAGCCTGTGCCTACCCCGTGCGGCCGTAGTCGCACGGGGCTGCCCGGGCGCTTCAGCTGAGTTGTGCCTCAGCGAAAAGCGGCGATGCTACGGGCGACCCAGTCGTTGAACGGGCGCGGGGCACGTCCGAGGACTCGTTCCACGTCCGGGCTGATCCGCAGTTCGGCGGGGTTCGGGGCGGCGATGATGTCCAGGGTGTCGTCGGCGAGCTCCGGCGGCACGAACCGGGTCATCGCGGCCTTGGCCTCCTCACGGGTGAGTTCGTGGAACCGCACCGGCGAGCCAAGCGCGACGGCGATCGCCTCCGCCTGCTGACGCGGCGTGATCACCTCGGGCCCGGTCAGTTCGAAGACCCCGCCGGCGTGCCGGTCGTCCAGCAGGCAAGCCGCCGCGACCTCGGCGATGTCCCCCGGGTCGACGATCGGAACGCCGACATCGCCAAAGGGTGCGGCGACCGTCCCTTGCGTGCGGACGGACTCCCCCCAGGCGAAGGCGTTGGAGGCGAAGCCGCCCGGTCGCAGGACCGCCCAGTCCAGGCCGGACTCTCTCAACGCGTCCTCCACCGCGCGCATCGCGATGCGCGACGGGCCGAGCGGCCTGGTCGCCACTCCTTGCGAAGACAGCAGGACGACCCGGCGGACCCCGCTGGCCGCGGCCAGGTCGATGATGTCGGTCGGCCTGGCTTCGGGGGCGTGCAGGTCGCCGGAGAGCAGGAGGAACAGCGCCTTCGCCCCGTCCAACGCGAGGGTGAGGCCCGCCGGCTCGGCCAAGTCAGCCGACACATGCCGAACCCCGTCCGGTACCGCCGCCGCGTGCCGCGACACCGCCGTCACCTGCTCGCCCGCCTCGGCCAAGGCCTGCGTCAAGGGCCGGCCCACATTCCCGGTAGCCCCGGTCACCACGATCATGTTCAGCTCCTAGTCCGTTGTGCACTGCGGCAATTGACGCTAGGAGTCCGGCTTACTTTTCGTAAGAACATACCCAGAGGTAAGCTCCGGACATGAGGGAAGGCGCGCAGCTGACGCAGGCCGAGACGGACCAGCGGTATGAGGTGTTTCACACCGACTGCCCCGCACGCGACGTGGTCGACCACGTGACCAGCAGGTGGGGTATCTGGGTGCTGATCTCCTTGCGTAGCAACGACCTTCGGTTCTACGAGCTGCGCGACAGCATCCAGGGCATCAGCGAGAAGATGCTCGCTCAGACACTGCGCGCACTGGTCCAGGACGGCCTGGTCTGGCGGGAGGTCGAGCCGACAACGCCGCCCCAAGTCACCTACGGGCTGACCGAGTTCGGCCAGGACGTCGGTAAGCCACTGACGGACTTGTTCGACCGGATCACACAGCGGCTGCCGCCCAGCGGAACGTCCGCCACGGAGCGACCGAACCCAGCAGATCGACCGGTGCAGTGATCCCCGGGCGGGCTTCAACCATTTCACCGCCGGAACGACAAACGTTGACCATGACAGGCGAACCGACCATGCATGCCGTACCCGGCCCAGGTACTGAACTAACGCTGCGACGGACCACCTTCTGCCGATGGTGAACACCTGCCCGACCTGGCTGGATGGTCACTACGGTCCAGCCTCATGACGATCACAACACGTACGGTCGAATACCCGGCCGATGCTCTCGCGATGATCGGGCACCTCGCGCTCCCTGCCGGTGATGAGAGTCGGCCCGCAGTCCTGATCGGGCCTGAGGGGATGGGGCTCAGCGACGTCGAGCGCCGCCGCGCCGATGCCCTGGCAGAGCTGGGATACGTGGCGCTGGCCTTTGACCTCCACGGCGGGCGCTATTTGGACAACCCCGAGGAGATGCTGGCCCGTTGCATGCCGCTGCTCGCAGACCCCGACCGGATGCGGGGCATTGGCCATGCGGCACTCGAGGTGCTGCGCGCCGAACCGCGGACCGACCTCGACCGGATCGCCGCAATCGGCTACGGCACCGGGGGCGCGGTTGTGCTGGAACTCGGGCGCGATGGAGTCGACTTGCGCGCGATCGGTACGGTCAACGCACTGACCACGGGTCGACCGGGCGAGGCGGCACGCATTCGCTGCCCCGTGTGGGCTGGGGTCGGATCGGAAGACCCGATCATGCCGCCCGCGCAACGGGAAGCGTTCACCGCCGAGATGCGGGACGCGGGCGTCGACTGGCGTTGCGTGGTCTACGGCGGGGCCCTGCACGCCTTCCACCACCCACCGGTCAACCACACCACACCCCCAGGCGTCGGCTACCACCCACGACACGCACAGCGAGCCTGGCGCGACATCGTCGATCTGCTTGCCGAATGCCTGCCCGTAACAGATTGAAGGCTCCCCTCCCTGAAGGGAGGAGATTCTCCACCCTCCAGGGCTGTGCGGGGATTTACGGCTCAGGCAGCCACCCGAGCCGGCGGCTCAGGTGGTCTTGCGCCCTCAGCACCGTCCGGGTTCCAACCTGCCCGGACCAGCATCACGCGGGCGGAGTTCTTATCCCGGGGGGGACACGGCTCCGCACACGGTGCAGGCATACGTTCTCATCGAGAGAGGGAGTGCGTGCTTGGTTCTCGCTGCGCACTGCGCACATTCCATCGTGGTGTGCGCCGGGTGCACGAGACGGACGTCCCGTGCGTGTTTGCGGCCCATCTCGACCAGGGCGCGCTTCGTCGCGGCGATGGCGGCGTCGGCCGCTTTGCGGGCCATCGTGGTCTTCGCGAGGAACTTCGGCCGGAAGTCCTCCACCGCAACCCCGTCATGGCCACGCATCACGGACGTGGCCCACTTGCGGCCGGTGTCCTCACGCTGCCTCGCGATCTTCTTGGACACCTTGGCGGCCTGTGCCTGCGCCTTCCGATAACCCTTGGATGCGGGCTGCCCTTTCGGGCGCCGGCGCCGGGCCATCATCCGCTGGTACTTCGCGAGCCGCTGCGCGGCCCGCTTGCCGTGTCCGGCATGCGGGAGGTCGTAGGCGTCATCCGTGGTGGTGGCCGTCTCCTTCACACCCCAGTCCACCCCGAGAACCCGCCCGGTGGCGGGCAGCGGTTCGCTCTGCGCGGGGGCGACGAAGGACACGTACCAATGCCCGAGCGTGTCCTGGTACACGCGCACGCTCGACGGGTCGGCCGGAAGGTCCCGCGACCACACCACGCTCAGCACGTTCCCGCCCGCGAGGTGCAGGCGACCGTCCTTGAGGCGGAAACCGCGCTTCGTGTAGTTCATGCTCGGCTTGGCGTCCCGCTTGCGCTTGAAGTGGGGCATCCCCGCCCGGCGGTGCTGCGCAAGCCCGTCCTTGATGTCCTTCAGCGCCTTCGCCCTCGATTTGGTGAAGTCGCGGATCACCTGCTGCTGCGGCACGCACGCGCCTCGAGCCAGCCACGGCGTCACCCTGCGGGCCTCGGTCAGCAGCTTGTCGAGCTGGGCCGGACCGCACGTCAGCTTCTCGCCGCCCGCTCTGCTCTGCGCGTGGACCTGCCTGGACTTGGCCACACACTCGTTCCACAGCCACCGGCAGCGATCCCACTCGGCGTCGAGCGCGCGCCGGGCCGTGGCCGACAGGCGCACACGGAAGGTGTACCGGGCATGCCCGGCCCCCTCCGTGATCGCTCCTGTCGCCATACACCCGAACCTACCCGGGAGGACTGACAGTCGAGAGTTCTTGACCGCTGCGGCTCGCTCACCCCGTCACCCGGTGGACGGTCCTTCGCCCCGGGGGCGAAACCCCTACTTCCAGTCCTGCCCCGCAGGAGTCCAATTCCTCCCCGGCCTGAAGACCGGGGCATCCTCGGAGGAACCCGGTGATCAGATCGGCTTCTGGCCCTCGCTCCTGCCCTCACCGACCGGGGAAGCTCCGGCCCGTACAGACAGCAGAGTCCGGCGCATGCGTCATGGTCACCAGAGATGACCGAAAGACTCCTGGATACGTATCAGAGACACCCCGACCAGACCTCAGCCCGCCCAACCCTGACCCCTGGCGAACGAACTTGCTCACCAGTCACAGAAGGTCACCGATCAAGGGAAATGACGCAGGCACTCACCAGCTCCAGGCGGGTCAGCTCCCGTGCGGCGGACAGGATGTGGGTGGAGTCGGTGCGCTGGGTGCCGCGGCCCTTGAGCAAGCCGGCCCGCCGGATCCGGGTGAGCGCGAGGCCCAGCAGCCGGTCGGCGTGGTCGCCCTCGGCGAGCCGGTCGCGGAAGTCGGACTGGACGCTGTGGTGGAAGCCGGGGTCTTCCAGCTCCAGGCCGAGGGTGTATTTGAAGTCGATGCGGCAGCGCACCGCCTCCCAGGGGTCGAGGCCGCCCGCGCCAGTCGAGCATTTCCATAAACTATGAATATAAAAATGCTATGCTTCGAGCATGAGTCGTCAAGACACCGCTCCTGGCGCGTCCGCCGCCATCGGGGCAGCCCTCTACGGCCTGGCCACCAGGGCCGCGAGACGCCTGCCCCGGGACATGAGCCTGACGTCCGCCGCCACCCTGGCCACCCTGGACCGGACCGGCCCGAGGCGCATCACCGATCTGGCCGCGGTCGAGGGCGTCACCCAGCCCGCGATGACCGCCCTGGTCCGGGTGATGGAGGAGTCCGGCCTGGTCGAGCGGCGGGGCGACGCGTCCGACAAGCGGGTCACGCTGGTGTGCCTGACCGAGGCCGGCGCCTCCTATGCCCGGACGCGGCGCCAGGCGGGCGTCCACGCGTTCGAGCGGTTGATCGGCGAGCTCACCGGCGACGAGGTCGAGGCGCTGGTGGCGGCCCTTCCGGCGCTGAAGCATCTGGCCGAGCTCGAAAGCCAGGACCGCGAAGGGCGCGAAGGGCCGAAGCAGTGACCGGGCAGCCGGTCGGCGGGGTCGGGGTGAAGGCGTTCCCGGTGGCGCGTTCCGAGGCGCGGCTGCTGGTCCCCGCTCTGGTATTCATCGCTCTGGTCGTGGCGGCGG
This sequence comes from Streptomyces sp. NBC_01446, assembly GCF_026340095.1. Lineage (GTDB taxonomy): Bacteria > Actinomycetota > Actinomycetes > Streptomycetales > Streptomycetaceae > Streptomyces > Streptomyces aureus. Next base: position 408,657 of record NZ_JAPEPO010000003.1, read on the forward strand.
TCGCCAGCCTCGGGACGCCGCTCATCACCAGCGTGGCGACCTCGTTCCACGTCTCGCTCGGCAGCGCGCAGTGGACTCTGACCGTCGCGCTGCTCAGCGGCGCCGTCGCCACGCCGGTCCTGGGCCGGCTCGGAGCGGGTCCGCGCCGGCGGGCCACGATCCTCGCCACGCTGGCGGTCGTCGTCGCCGGCGGCGCGCTCACCGTGCTGCCGCTGCCGTTCGCGTGGCTGCTGGCCGGCAGGGCGGCCCAGGGCGTCGGGCTCGGGCTGACGGCGCTGATGATGGGCGTGGCCCGGGACCACCTCCCCGAGGAGCGCAGCGCGGCCGTGATCGCCCTGATCTCGGTGGTCTCGATCATCGGGGCCGGCGTCGGCTACCCGCTGGCCGCACTGCTCGCCGAGCTCGGCGGGGTACGGGCCGCCTACGGCCTCGGTCTGGTCGTCACCGCCGCCGCCCTCCTGACCGCGTGGCGCTCCATGCCCGAAGCCCCCGAAGGCCGCTCCGCCCACGTGCACGTGGCAGGCGCGGTCGTCCTGGCCGCTGCGCTGCTCCTGGTGCTGTTCCTCGCCGGCGAACGGAATCTGTGGAGCCGGCACCTCGCCGTGGCGGCGGGCCTCGCCGTCGTCGCGGTGGTGCTGCTCTGCGTCTGGGCCGTCATCGAGCTGCGCAGCACGACGCCCCTGGTCGATGTGCGGGCGGTGCGGCACCCGGCGGTCGCCGGGGCGAACCTCGCCATGTTCGTCGGCGGGATCGGCATGTACCTCCTGCTCACGCTCCTCACTCGGTACGCGCAGACGCCGCACGGCGCCGGCTACGGCTTCGGGCTGACGACCTTCGTCGCCGGGCTGGTCCTCATCCCGTTCTCGGTGCTGGGGTTCGTCGCCGGCAAGCTCACGCCGCGGGTCCGGACGCGGATCGCCGACCCCCTGCTCCTGGCCGGCAGCGCCGTCGTGGTCGGCGGCGGGTTCGCCCTGTTCGCGGCGGCCCGGTCGGACCTGGCCGAACTGTTCGCGGCGATGGGCGTGCTCGGTTTCGGCGTCGGCGGCTTCTCGGCCGCGATGCCCGGCGTCATCCTGGCCGTCACCCCCAAGAGCGAGACGTCGAGCGCCATGAGCTTCAACTACGTCGTCCGCAGCGTCGGGTACTCCCTGGGCAGCGCCATCGGCGGCCTGATCCTCGCCGCGGGCACCGGCCCCGGCCACCTCTTCCCCGACGACAGCGCCTACACCACCGCGGCGCTGGTCGGCATCGGCGCCATGGCGATCACGACGCTGACAAGCCTCGCTCTCGCCCGCCGACGCTCGTCCGAGACCAACCCGTAAGTCAGATGCACTCATCCCAACACTGGAGGTTCCATGCCCAAGGGCTACTGGGTCAGCGTCTACCGCACCATTTCAGACCCTGAGAAGTTGGCTGCCTACAACAAGCTGGCCCGTCCGGCCGTCGAGGCCGGGGGCGGTCGGGTCCTCGTCCGTGGCGGTCGGGTCGTGGCGTATGACGCCGGAATCGCCGAGCGCACCGTCCTGATCGAGTTCGACAGCTTCGAGCAGGCCGTCGCGGCGCGCGAGAGTGCGGCCTACCAGGAGGCGCTGGACGCTCTCTCCGACGGCGTCGAGCGCGACTTCCGTATCGTCGAAGGCATCGACTGACCGAGGTCCAGTCGGAGTACGGATGGCGATGTCGGCGAAGGCCGGCATGCCAAGATCGACTGCGGAGGAGCGGCGGGCCGCTTCGGTATCAAGTTGGTCCAGCTTGCCCGGGCGCCAGCGGGGCTCACCTGGAGGCCCTCGACTTCACGCAGCCATCCTTCCTGTTCCGCCTCGGCTATGCACGCGATCAGGTTGTCGCGGATGTCGGCCAGCCATGGCCGTTGGGCTGGATCAGGCCGGAAGAGCGAGCATCTGACACAAGCTCATGGATACAGGCGGTCCCAAGGGCGCGCAGGTGCCGACAGAGACCTTGCGGCGTTCGAAGTGGCCGAGGAAGTCCTCCCACTCGGCGTCGGTGGGAGTGCGGTATTCCTCAGCGGGGCGCAGGTTGCGGCGGCGGGCGATGAAGGCACGGTGGCTTCGATGGTCTCGGTGGGATAGACCGCGTTGTAGCCCATGGTGGTGTTGATATTGGCGTGTCCGGCGATGACTGCGATGTGGGGTGGCAGTCCGGTGCGGATGGCGTCGGTGATGAATATCCGGCGGAAGTCCTGCGGAGTGAAAGTCAGCGGCTGGCCGGCGGCGTCGGTCAGCCGCATGAAGGCGACGGTCTTCTTGAGGATCTCGCGGATGGTCTGGGAGCTGAGGGTGCAGGGCTCACCACCGCGGTTGTATTGGAAGAGGACGGGCGCGGGTGCATTCCACTGCCGCTCTTCGCAGTCGTAGCGGGTGACCAGCGGGATCAGGCCGGTCTTGGGGTCACGGACTCGGCGGATGATCGTGGCCAGAACGCCACCAAGAAGGCGCCGGCGAAGAAGCCACGGCGCAGCGCCTAGCGAGATGTGAGGGCGACCATGCATGCGAGCGGGACGAGGGCTACCGCTGCGCTCAGCATCACCGGCCGCAGCCTGTTCGCTCGGCCGGTCTCGGGCCCGGCAGCCTGGGCCGCACCACAGCAAGCCTCGCCATCGAGGACGGGTGAGTCGAGCCAGTAGGCGCCGAGGAACCCGGCGCGAGCGGGAGTGCGGTCGGTGGTCTCCATACCCAATCAACGATCAATATGATCGGCCTGCACGGCCCGTCAACGAAGCTTCCGGCAATCCACGCATCCGGTTGATTGTGCTCTCGCTGCTAGTCGAGCAGCCCGAGCTCAGTGTCGGGTCTGCAGTGGGGCGCGGCATTTGGGTCGTCGTGGTCGGGAGCGCCCACGACTTCGCTCACAGCATCTTCCGCTGACCGCTCTAACCATGGCGAGTGCCGAGTCCGGGCACTGTTCCACCGCTCGGGCCCGGCGCCCTCGGCCCCCGCTCGCTCCGTACCGTGACCAGTTGCGTGGACCACATGCTCGGCATGGGGCTCACCTCCCCTCTGGGTGAACGGATCCTCGTGCCGGCCCACTCGCTCTGCAGGTCCCGCTCGCCGTGCAGCTCCCCTTCCAGGACGACCTCCAGCGCCCGCCCGGCGCCGGCAGTGACGGGCTGGCGCGGGAGCAGCGAAGACGGTGCTCGTGGGGGCACTGCGGCGGCGGTGACTGACGCCACACGGTCAAAACAGACAAATATGCCATCATCAATGTCGTGCAAGATTCAACTATTCAGCCCGGGCGCACCGAGGAGACGACGACAGGGCCGCTGCGTCGCCTCGCCGGCTTGCTCCGCACCAAACGAACCGACCATGTGGTGCACAGCGCCAAAACCCTCATCGCAGCGCTGCTCACCTGGGGCATCGTGACCCCCTGGGCCCCCGACGGCCGCCCCTACATGGCGGTCGCCACGGCCCTGCTCATGGTCAACGCCTCCACGGTCTACCAGTCCGTGACCAAGGCGACACAAAACGTAGTGGCCAGGGTTGCCGGACTGATCCTCGCCCTCGCAACGGCCCACCTGCTGGGACCGACCGCGGGCGCCGTCGCGGTCATCGCGGTCATCGCGGTCCTGGCAGGCCCCCGCCGCACCGCCGACGACCGCCTCCAGATCGCCTCCACCGCAGTCATCGCACTGGCCGCCACCGCAACCGACCCCATGGGCAGTCTCATATCCCCCGCGCTCCAAACACTCACCGGCGCGGCCGTGGGCATCACGGTCAACGCCCTCATCCTGCCCCCGCTCTACCTGCACGAGTCGGATTCCGCCGTACGCGACCTCGCCCGCTCCATGGGAACACTGCTGCACGACATGGGTACCGGCCTCTCCCAGCGACAGCTCACCTCGAAGGCCCACAACTGGCTGCACCAGGCGCGCAGCCTGGACAAACACCTCACTCGCGCAGAGGAACAGGTACGGCAGGCCGACGAGAGCCTGCGGTGGAACACACGCTGCGTCGCGCACACGCGACGCAAGGAGACGACCTTCAACGACACCTTCAGCGCCCTGCGCGGCGTGTCGATCCAGATACGCGGAATCGCACGGACCCTGGCCGACAGCGCGCACGACAACCACGCCGATCACCACCTGGGGCACCAGTTCCTCGACCAGTACGCTCAAACCCTCCAGCTGGCAGGAGCGGCCGTCCAGGCATTCACCGAACCGGCCCCGGCAACCAACTCACCGAACGCATCCCCTCGTGAGCGCCTGCGCGGAGCGATCGACAGCGCGCTGGCCTGGCACGACACCATGACCGACATGATCGCCCGGGGCACCCTCACCAAGCCCGGCGCCTGGCACGTCTACGGCTCACTCATGACCGACGCAGAAAGGCTGCTGGCCGACCTCGACCGCGCGGACACGCGCTGACCCACGGCGCAGGCGGCCACGTGGCTTGGTACGCGGCGCGTGAACACCTTCGCCCCGCCCGTGCCGGTCACCGGGCAGTGGTGCGCGGCCTTGCCGGCATACGTCCCCCTCCAGGCACCGGGGCCTGCCGTCAATCGGTTGGCTGGCCCTGCAGACGGCCGCGCCTACATGCGCCCTTGACCACCGCACAGGGCCCCAGGAGTCATGAAACGGGGGCTACCGACACGCTCTGGCGGCCGAGGGCTACCAGTGCGCACCGTGACGTGCCCGAGCAGGCGGGTGGGCCGTGACCGCCATCCAGCCGCAGACCGTCGCGCAGACCTGCATCGCCCTCTGGAGCCGTAGGGAATCAAGGCGTCGCCTCCGGTCGCGGTCGTCGTTGATCCGGCATGGCGACTCCGAAGTGATGCGCGGTCAACCGGCAGTCTCCCAGCCAGTCGTCCGCAGGAGAAGCGGTTTCGGGCAGAGGCGAAGGAGCAGGAACAGCGAGGTCGTGCCTCCCCTCTCTGGTCCGCCGAAACACCCGCCGGCCCCCGGGGCACTGCCCCGGGGGCCGTTTTCCGTTCCGCCATGGCGAACGGCACCAACAGGGCACGGCTACCCTTGTCCAACCAGCATGGGGCCTTCCGCTGCACCGGCCCCGCCTGACGCAGTCACCGAGAAGTCTGAGACCGATGGTTAGCGGTCCGGCGCAGCCCATCATGGTCGCGCCTATCAACCGGATGCGGGCACAGCTGCTGGAGTACTTCCCGGCCGTAGATCGGGTCGATGTGTGCGATGACGTTGTCGCGTCCCACGACCAGCTCCTTGACGATCGGGTCGAAGTAGCTGACCTCCTCGGTGTAGTTGTCGAAGTAGCCGCGGTTGTCGCCGACGCTCCACCGTTCGTTGAAGGACTTCTCCAACTCCAGGATGGTCTTGCTGATCTCCGCCCTGTCGACGCCCATATCTGCTTACGGATGCTGCGGCCGGCTGTTGTCGGCCGCCGCACATCGGGGGGGTGGTGGGTGGTCGTCTCTCGGTTGCCCGGGTCTCAGTCGTCCAGGACGACGACGTGCTTGCCCGGCGTGGTGCCGGACTCGAGGTCGGCCTGGGCGTCACGGACCTGCTCCAGGCCGTGGTAGACCTTCGCGACCGGGACGTTGAGTCGTCCTTCGGCGATGGCCTGGAGCTGGTGGGCGAAGACGTCGGCCGGGAGGTCGGCGGCCTGACCGCCGTAGGAGGTCAGCCGCACCCCGCCCGGGATCATGAACGGGCTGAAGTCGGGGATCGTCCACTGGCCCGCCAGGGCTCCCGTGAAGCACACGGTGCCGTGGCGACGGACGGTGCGCAGAGTGTCGGCGAGGACCGAGCAGCCCACCATTTCCAGTGCGGCGTCGACACCGTCCGGCATCAGCTCGCGCACCTGGCCGGCGAGGGTGCCGTTGTCGACGAGGGGATGGTCGACGCCCGCGGCCCGCAGTTCCCCGGCCCTGTCCGGGCTGCGGGTGGTGGACAGCACGGTCGCTCCGAGGTCCTTCGCGATCGTGGCCGCGCTCAGCCAGACCGTGGAGGTGCCGCCGCGGATGAGCAGCGTCTGCCCGGCCTTGAGGTCCAGGCCGTGGGTCAGCGATCCGTAGGCGGTCTGGAACATCTCCGGCAGCGCACCGACCACGTCCCACGGCAGGCCGGTCTCGAACGGGATGACCTGCTGCGCGGGGACGGTCACGTACTGGGCGTACGCGCCGTCGTACGAGCGGCCCATGCCGCCCATCATCGTGGCCACCTGCTGGCCCGGCCGCCGCCCGCTGTCCTCGTCGGCCTCATCGATGACGCCGACGCCCTCGATACCGGGGATACGCGGGTAGGTGACCACCGCGCCCGACTCGCCCTTTCGGGTGGTGACCTCGGACTCGTTGACGCCGAACGCCTTCACCTCGATCCGCACCCAGCCGGGCTTGCGGACGGGCACCGGCACGTCCTTGATCTGAAGTGCGTCCAGGCCGCCGGGGCGGGTGACGACGACGGCCCGCATGGTCGCCGGTGCGGCGTCGTCGGCCGCTGCTGCTGTCGGTTGGCTCATGCCGAGTTCCTCACTCTGTTCACCCCCTGGTGCGCTGTTCCGTATCGCCCGCTGGCCGTCAGGGGCGGTCGATGCCCTCCCACAGGTCGAGGACCTGCTGGTAGTGGGCGGTGCCCTCGAAGGGAGAGTTGCCGACGGTTTCCGAGGTGGGCTTGTCCGTGACGGCGGGCCACAGGCGGGAGTGCTCGCCGGTGGCGAAGTCGAGCACGATGTCGCGGATACGGGTGTCACGCTCGGCCTGCTCCGCGCTGCGGCCCGGCTGTTCCTGGCCGACCAGGGCGTACATCTCGGTGCCGTGCACGGCGGGCGCGCCTTCGGCGGGGCCGATCATCAGGAGGTGGGCGTTGCCGCCGGCGGCGGCGTGGGCCAGGGCGCCGCGGGCGGCGGGGATCGCGAAGAGGTAGTCCGCCATGAGCGCGGCGCGGACCTCGGCCGGCGTACGGCCGCCCTGGTCGTAGGCGTCGACGATCTTCTTGGCGCGGGAGCGGGAAATGCGCCACCCCGCGACCTCGTCGACGATGCGGTCGAGGGTGCCCGGGTCGAACCGGTCGAGGTCGTTCGCCACCCACCAGCCCATGTCGTCGCTGGCCATGCTCAGTAGTACGTCGACGTCGCGGTGCGCGCCCGAGGCGAGGACGTCCATCGGGTGGGCGTGCACCACCGCGCCGGGCTGCCCGATGTCCAGGACGACGCCGGTGGCCTTGTTGTCCACCCCGCCGCGGACTCCGAGGTCCGTCGGGGCGACCTTGCGCAGGGCGTCCCGCAGGGAGAGCGGGTCGAGGTCGAGCAGCTTCTCCGGGTTGTCCGCGACGCCGAGTTCGGTGACGAACCGGTGTGCGAGTTCCTCGGCCCACCAGGCCGGGATGCTGCGGGCGGGCCCGCCGGAGAACCCGGCCAGGCGCCGGTACAGGCCGTCGGCAGAGGAGGCGCCGAGCAGTCCGAGGGAGGAGTAGGCGCCGCCGCTGTGGCCGTAGACGGTGACGTTGTCGGGGTCTCCGCCGAAGTGGGCGATGTTCCGCTGGATCCAGGTGAGCGCGGCGATGATGTCCTGGAGGAAGAGGTTGCTGGCCTCGGCGAGCTTCCCGCCGTATTGCGAGAGCGAGAGCGCGCCCAGGGCGCCGAGCCGGTAGTTGATGGACACGCCCACCACGCGCCCCGTCGCGGCGAGACCGGCGGCGTTCGAGGTGATCTGCGTGTTCGCGCCGTACTCGAATCCGCCGCCGTGGATGTACACGGTCACCGGGAGCCCCTTGCCGGCCGGCTGCTCGGGAGCCCACACGTTCAGGTTCAGGCAGTCCTCACCCATCCCGCTGTCCGCTTCGAGCCAGTCGCCGCTGTCGGGCTGGACGGAGACGACGCCCTTGCGGTCGTAGGGGAGGCCCGGATCGAAGTCCGCGACCACGGGGCGGCGGTACCGCTCGGCGGTGGCGTACGGGATTCCCCACCAGGACCGCACCCCTGGTGCGGTCGGGGCCTTGGGAGGGGTGGCGGTCATGACATGTCCCTAAGAATGTGAGGCGGTCCGGGAGGGCCGGGTGTGGCTGATGGCACGTTGCCCTCGAGGGCTCGGAAGGAATGGCCGCCCGATCCTCCGGGGCGCTCCGACTGCTGATTGAGAACTGCGGTCATCGCTGGTTAGGGACCTGTCGGCGGAGTGTTCTTCGGACCATGAAGTTCTGGTCACGAGGGATACGGAGCGAGGGACTTGGGCACGTCTATCAACCGGATATGGGTCGGCATCGACGCCGGCAAGGGGCACCACTGGGCGGCAGCGGTGGACGCCGATGGGGAGATCCTTTTCTCGACGAAGGTGATCAACGACGAGTCGCAGATCCTGGCGCTCATCGAGACCGCGCGGGAAATGGCCGGTCAGGTGCAGTGGGCGGTGGACATCTCCGGTCGGGCCTCCGCACTGCTGTTGGCCCTGCTGGTGGCCCATGGCCAGAGCGTGGTCTACGTTCCAGGCCGAACCGTCAACCGGATGACCGGCGCCTACAAGGGCGAGGGGAAGACTGACGCGAAGGACGCGCGGGTCATCGCCGACCAGGCCCGGATGCGCCGGGATTTCGCTCCGTTGGACACGCCACCGGAGCTCGTGGCTGCCCTGAAGGTGCTGACGCACTACCGTGCTGACCTGATCGCCGACCGAGTGAGGCTGATCAACCGGCTGCGCGACCTGCTCTTGGGGATCTGTCCTGCCCTGGAACGGGCCTTCGACTACTCCGCCGCCAAGGGGCCCGTCGTCATGTTGGCGGACTACCAGACCCCGGCTGCCCTTCGTCGGATCGGCGTCAAACGGCTGACGACCTGGCTGGAGCGTCGCAAGGTCCGCGGAGCCGGGGACGTGGCCAGCAGGGCAGTGGAGGCCGCTCAGTCCCAGCAGATCATCCTGCCTGGCGAGAGGCGGGCGGCCAAGCTGGTCGGCGACCTGGCGCACCAGCTCCTGGCCCTGGACGAGCGGATCAAGGACAACGACCGGGAGATCCGCGAGACCTTCCGGGCCGACGAACGCTCCGAGATCATCGAATCGATGCCCGGCATGGGTCCGATCCTGGGCGCGGAGTTCGTCGCCATCGTCGGCGACCTGTCCGGTTATACGGACGCCGGCCGCCTCGCCTCCCACGCCGGTCTGGCCCCGGTGCCCCGCGATTCCGGACGCCGCACCGGCAACAACCACCGGCCCAAGCGCTACAACCGGCGCTTGCGCCACATTTTCTACCTGGCTGCGCAGACCGCCATGATGCGGCCCGGTCCATCTCGACTACTACCTCAAGAAGCGGTCCGAAGGGCTCCTTCACACCCAAGCTCTGCTTGCGCTCGCGCGCCGTCGGGTCGACGTGCTGTGGGCAATGCTGCGGGACAATAGGCCGTTCACCTTCGCCCCGCCAGTCGTTCGGGCACCTTGACACGGTCATTGAGATTCCTTCCGGCGCGGTTCGGATGCTGCGCGCGGTGTATTGGCGGCTGGTCGCTCGTGGTGACGCTCTCCCATCGTTCCCTGGGATCCGACCAATCGCCGGGCGGGCAGCGGTCACCTGATAGTCACCAGGCGACACTTCCCCACTCCTCGCCTTCTCGTAACCCAGAACACAGCGGCAGGCCAGGACGGCCTACGGCCGTCGCCCCTGGGCCCTCGGGGGCGCGCCTTTACCAGGCTCGCCTGGTCCACCGGGGCAATTCGCCGGTACCCGCGCCGCTGTACACCGGCGCCCATACCGTCCAGCCCGAACGCTGGGAACGGGGGCGTATGACAGGGGCTGCGGAGTGGGGCGGGATCTGGGTCTGGGCGGGGTGGTGGACCACTTCACCCTGTCCAGCGACGAGGCGGGATGGTTACGTAACAAGAGCGGCGCCACCAGGCTGGGGTTCGCCGTCCAGCTGAAGTTTCTGACCTGGCGCGGCCGGTTCCCCAAGATGCGGCTGGGGCTGCCACCCGACGCGGTCGAGCACGTCGCCAAGCAGGTCTGCGTCGCCGCCACCGAGCTGGCCTTCTACGACTTCACCTCCCGCGCCGCCAAGCGGCACCGCAGCGAGCTGCGGGACCTGACCGGCTGGCATGAGTGCACCACGACCGACCAGGTCAAGCTCGTCTCGCAGCTGGTCTACGTGATCTGGCACCCGCCGGCTGGACGCCCTGGTCTTCACCGACCTGACCGGCGGCCACGCCGCTCAGGGGGACGCGACCGCCGCGGACGGCGATACCTCGTACGAGGACGACGAAGGCGACGTTGCCTCGGTGCTCTCGGACATCAAGTCCCATCCGGGCAACGTCAGCCTCAACTCGCTGCTGGACGAGATCTCCCAGCTCAAGCAGGTCCGCGCCATCGGCGTCCCGGAGAAGGTGTTCGCCGGGATCGGCGTACAGGTCATCAATGCCTGGCGGGCAAGATCCTCGGCGTCCTCGCCCAGCCACCCCTACCGGATCGAACCGCACGGCAGCGGAACGCGCTTCACCTACGACCACGCCGGGATGGGAGGCTTCCTCATGGCCAAGATTCTTGGCACCGTCCGTACCAAGATGCTCACCCAGGGCCTCCCCGCGGTGCTCAACGACCTCGATGTGAACGGCAACCTGCGACCGGGAAGCACCCTGCGCCCCAAGCGGATCTAACCGGGCCAGAACCACCGGCGGGCCGCGATTCGCTTGGCGGGTTGGCGCATCTGTGCCATGCCCCCGCTTCAGATGCAGATCACGATCTTTCCGCGTGTGCGTCCGCGCTCGGCGTGCGCGTGGGCGTCGACGATCCGCTCCAGGGGGTAGGTCTGTTCGATACGGGGTGTGTAGCGGCCTTGCCGGCCCAGTTCCGCGGCCGCGGACAGGAGGGTGGAGTCGTTCTCCGCGTTGACCACATGCGTGCCCAGGCGCTGCCCGCCTGCGTGGTCGGCGACCGTCGCGACGCGCGTCGGGTCGCCCGTGATAGTGACGAGGTCGTCCAGGGATCCGGAGGCCGCGGTGTCGAGCGCGATGTCGACGCCGTGCGGAGCGAGAGCGGAGAGGCGCTGCGCGAGGCCGGGGCCGTAGGTGGTGGGAACGGCGCCGAGAGAGGTGAGGAACTCGTGGTTGCGTTCGCTGGCTGTCCCGATCACGGTGGCACCTTGTGCCACAGCGATCTCGACTGCCGCGCTGCCCACGCCTCCGGCGGCGCCCTCGACGAGAAGGGTGCGCCCCGCGAGGGAGCCGAGCGCGTTCAGGCCACGCATCGCGGTCACGGACGCGAGTCCGGCGCCCGCAGCCTGCTCATCGGTCCACGTGTCGGGGGCGTGGGCCCAGGCCGAGAGGATGACCAGCTCTGCGGTTGAGCCGGTGACACCGCCCAGCCCGAAGACGCGGTCGCCGATGCTCACCCCCTGTACTCCGTCACCGACTTCGTCGACCACGCCGGCGGCGTCGCGCCCGGGAATGGCGGGCAGCTCCAGGGGAATCAGCTGCTGCAGGGCGCCGGCGCGCAGCTTCCAGTCGATGGGATTGACGCTGGCCGCCGCGACACGGACACGGATCTCACCAAGTCCGGGGTGGGGGTCGGGGGCCTGCTCGATCACCAGGCTCTCCGCTCCGCCGTATTCATGGAAGCGGGCTGCACGCATAATGTCCTGCCTTACCTTTATAGGTCGAAATGATGATGTTCATTCGACGCTCGTTACTCTGATGAGGTGCAAATCGGCACGCCGGCTGCCTTCCGGCCAGAGGAGGCCGGGTAAGGATCGGTGAGGTCGTCGAACAGGCAGGCGGCCACCCGCCCCGAAAACCACGATCCTGCCCGTCGTCGGAATACCTCCCGTTGAGTCGATGCTCCAGAAGATATCCAGAAGGTCGGTCACCATCTGGATACCAAGACCGGAGACGGGAGACCCCCGATGACGCATCGGCCACCGCTGCCACCCGACTTGTTCGACGAGCTGTGCCCGTCCTCACTGCTGCCTTTCCGCTTCGGTGACAAATGGGCATCCATGGTCCTCCACTGCCTGGAAGACGGCCCACGCAGATACTCCGAACTCCGCGTGCCACTGGGCCGCGTCACCCCGAAGGCGCTCACCCAATCACTCCGCGGCTTGGAGCGGAACGGGTTCGTGTCACGCACGGTGCACGCCGACCCGAAACTGCGAGTGGAGTACGCGCTGACACCGCTGGGCCGCAGCACGCTGGAGCCGCTGGCCGCCGCATGCCGATGGGCGACCGAGCACTGGGACGAGCTGCTCGACGCCCGCGAGGGCGGCATCTCCTCCATCGGCTGACTCGAGCCTGCGTTGGCGCGTGCCGCACCGGACGAGTTGGCGAAGTACTGGGGCTGGGGGCGGCATTGATGGTGCGGACGGGGACGCCGAAGCGCGGCCAGGATCTCGAAGGTGGTCATCGAGGAGCTTGAGCTCATCGACGAGACGGGCTGCGATGTGGGTACGGCCGCTCCGTAGCGGGCCGTCCAGCATGTCGACCAGCTCCCGAAGGTGCCCGCGGCGAGCGCGTCATCGACGTCCCCGCAAGTCGGAACCTCAGAACCTGGCCCGCTGCCCCGCCCTCGGCCGAACCGCCCACCACGTCCGCGCGTTCGCCGAGTTGATGAACGGCCGCCAGGGCAGACACCTCGACCAGTGGATCACCAAGATCCAGGCGTCTGCCCGCATTGCACACCTTCGTCACCGGCCTCGGCCAGGACCTCGACGCCGTCGTCGCCGGGCTCAGCCTCCGCTACAGCTCCGGCGCCGTCGAGGGCCAGAACAACAAGATCAAGATGCTGAAGAGGCAGATGTTCGGCCGCGCCAACTTCGACCTCCTCCGCAAACGGGTCCTCCTCACCGCGCGAGGCCGTTCAGGATCGTTGTTGTGCTGACCCTCCGTGGCTCCAGCACTGAAAGTGATCCAGAACCAGGATTCAACCGCCGCCGACATCGACGGCGGACGGGATGGGAGTTGGGGTAAGTGGTGAGCTGGGCTGGGCTGGGCTGGGCTGCAAGGTGCCTAGCGTGCACCTACAACGGCCTGGATGAGCCCGGGAAATCTGCTCTCCAAGTCGTCCTTGCGGAGGCGCATGTACAGCCCATTTCCGATGCTGCGCTGATGGACCAGGCCTGCTTCACGCAGCACTCGCCAATGCCGTGTTCGACTGGACTTGCTCACCGGCAGGTCGAAGGAAGCGCAGAGCCGCTCGTCGTCTGGCCGTTCGTACAGCTCGGCCACGACCCGACGCCGGTTGTCGTCGGCAAGCGCCAACAGGATGGGCCCAACCTGCAGTTCCTCAGCGGGAGGGTGTTCCAGCTCGCCCGAGTCCATCACTCCACCTCTCGACAAGGTACGCCTCTAAGCGTACCTTCCAGAGGTACGCACCTGCGCGTACCTTACTCCTGGGGGAGTCATGTCCACACCCGCGCCGCCACGCCGTCGCGTCGTGTCGCGCATACGCTCGTATCTGCGCAAGCTCCTTCTCGCCGACCACTCGCCCTTCATGACTCTTTGAACCGTGCCCCATCCGTGCCCGATAGACCGGGAACTCACGGGGAATCGCGGGCACCAACAGGCAACGCGCATGACGAAGGCCCCCGACCGATATCCCTGGTCAGGGGCCCTCAACCTGCGCGGTGGGTGTGGGATTTGAATCCACGGTGACTCGCGCCACGACGGTTTTCAAGATCGTGAACTAGTGTCCCGCGCCGGAAGTTCCTAGGTAGTTCCGGCTGGGGCTCGAAGGCCCGACACGCGCGGTCGGCGTCCAGCCCCCTGGCCGCCAGGGGGCTGGACGGATCTACCGACGAATTACTGGCGCAGGACACTAGGGTGCCGCAATGAGGTTGCGCGGAGTGTTCATCGCATTTTTCCTGGTCCCGCTGGCGTGGGGGGTGATCACCCTGCTGAGGGCCGGGGCGGCCCACGGCGTCCCAGACTGCCCGGGGCTCCAGCTGGGCGAGGACGGCGAGGACCACCCCGGCCCCATGCGGCAGGGCTATACCTGCGCGCTCGACTACAGCGTCCGCGGCGGCGATTCGACCGGCACAGCCACGTTCGACCAGCTCAAGTACGCCCAGGAGGTGAAGCGCGGCGACCTTCTGGGCCAGGGCCTGCTGTACACGCTGTACGGAACGGCGGGCGCGGCCGCCACCGTGATCGCCACCCGGAAGCGCGCCGACGGACGCTAGTGTGATGCGCCAGAAATGGCGACTCTAAGTAGCTTTCACGTATTGGTGGTTGGTGGGTTGATTTTGGTGAGGTAGTCGGCGAGGGAGTTCAGGATCTCGTCGGCGGTCTTGGTCCAGGTGAAGGGCTTGGGATCGTGGTTCCACTCCTCGATCCATGCGCGGATGTCGTCCTCCAGAGCCTTGACGGAGGTGTGGACGCCGCGACGGATGAGTTTGTCGGTCAGCAGGCCGAACCACCGCTCGACCTGGTTCATCCAGGAGGAGCCGGTGGGGGTGAAGTGGACGTGGAAGCGGGGGTGTTTGCCCAGCCACGTCTTGATCTCGGGGGTGTTGTGGGTGGCGTAGTTGTCGCACACCAGGTGCACGTCCAGGCCGATGGGCACTGCCTTGTCGATCCGGGTCAGGAACTTCTTGAACTCGATGGCCCGGTGGCGGCGGTGGAGTTCCGATATGACGGTGCCGTCAGCGATGTTGAAGGCGGCGAACAGGCTGGTGATGCCGTGCCGGTGGTAGTCGTGGGTGCGGCGCTCGGGCATGCCCGGCATCATCGGCAGGACGGGCTGGGAGCGGTCCAGGGCCTGGATCTGGGACTTCTCGTCCACACATAGCACCACCGCCTTCTCGGGCGGGTGGTGGTACAGACCGACGACGTCGACGACCTTGGCGATGAACTGCGGGTCGGTGGAGAGCTTGAACGCATCCTGCAGGTGTGGCTTGAGGTCGAACTTCTTCCAGATCCGGCCGATGGTGGACTTCGACAGGCCGGAGTGCTTGGCCATCGAGGCCCGCGACCAGTGCGTGTCCTTGCCCGGGGTGGATTCCAGGGTCGCGGTGAGCACGTCCTCGACCCGGTCGAGCAGGATCGAGGGCGGCCTGCCGGGACGCGGCTCATCCGTCAGCCCGTCCAGCCGCAGCCGGACGAACCTGGAGCGCCAACGGTTCACCGTGTTGTGCGCGATGCCGAGTTCGGCACCGATTTCCTTGTTCGTCCCGCCGTCCGCGCACCGCAGCACGATCCTCGCCCGCAGCGCCAGGAACTGCGCGGTCTTCGCCCGCCGCGTCCAGCGCGTCAGCTCTGCCCGCTCGGCCTCGGACAGCACCAGCTCCGACTTACGCCGGCCCGGCCTCGGCGCATCCGTCAGGCCTGCCAACCGCTGGGCCGCGAACCGGGAGCGCCACTTGCGTACCGTCGCCGCACTCACCCCGAAGTCCGCTGCCACAGCCGTGTTTGACACACCGTCCGCACAGGCCAGGATGATCTGGGCCCGCGCCGCCGCACGAGCCGATACCGCGCCGTCCGCCCAGCGCGTCAACTCCGCACGTTCCTCGGCGGACAGCACGACTTCGACAGCACGAGGACCCCGAGACACCATGAAAACAGCCTACATACTTAGAGTCGCCATTTCTGGCGCATCACACTAGTTTCCCGCGCCGGAAGTTCCTAGGTAGTTCCGGCTGGGGCTCGAAGGCCCAACACGCGCGGTCGGCGTCCGGCCCCCTGGCCGCCAGGGGGATGGACCTGTACGGGCTTCACCAGCATCTGACGATCAACCCGATCCCTGCGGCCCATGCTGTCCAGTACCCACCAATGACGAATCTCCTGCCTCGTGCCTCTTTTCCAAAGTCCTCCAACCAGCGGGCAATGAACGCGCCCAACGGAACGAGGATGACGACCAGCACGACGCCGATCAAGAAGCCCATCTGTACCCCCTCGGTGCTACTGGCGGTCCGGCTGCGGCAGGTCCTGCTCGGTCCAGATGGTCTTGCCGGTGGACGTGTAGCGCGTGCCCCAGTGGTGGGTCATCTGGGCGATGATGAACAGGCCCCGGCCTCCCTCGTCGTCGCTCGCGGCGTGCCGCAGATTGGGCGCAGTATGGCCGGTGTCGGACACCTCGCAGGTCAGGGTCCGGTCACGGATCAGGCGCACCTGGATCGGGCCGCCACCTGCGTAGCGGATGGCGTTGGTGACCAGTTCGCTGACGATGAGCTCCGTGGTGAACGCCACGTCGTCCAGCCCCCAGTCGCCGAGCTGCTTCCCGACGGCGGAGCGGATGGTGGCCACGGCCGCCGGGTCCGGGGCCAGTGCCCATTGGGCGAACCGATTCCGGGCGAGCAGACGCGTGCGGACCAGGAGCATCGTCGCGTCCACGTCCACCGCCCCGGGCAGCATGGTGGCCACCGCCCGGTCGCACAGCTCTTCCAGGGATCTTCGGTCGTCGGAGAGGACCTGTGAGAGCTGCGTGAGCCCGGCTTCGCGGTCGTCGGCCGCCTGGAGGAGGCCGTCCGTGAAGAGGGCGACGAGAGTGCCCGGCGCGAGCTCCAGTTCCGTGCTCTGGTAGGGCAGGCCGCCGATTCCCAGCGGCGGTCCTGGCGGCAGCTGGGGATAGTCGACGACGCCCGTGTGCGGTTCGACGAGCGCCAGCACCGGCTCTCCGGCTCGCGCCATGCTGCACTCCCCCGAGACGGGGTCGTACACCGCGTACAGGCAGCTCACGCCCAGAGCCGCGTCGGCGTGCGCTTTCAGGTGGCCCGGGCCGCGGCCGGTTTCGCCCTCGTGCGTGGTCTGCTCGACCAGGTCGTCCAAGCGGGACAGCAGCTCGTCCGGGCTCAGGTCCAGCCGGGCCAGGACGCGCACCCCCGTGCGCAGGCGTCCCGCGGTGGCCGCGGCGTGCATGCCGTGACCGAGCACATCCCCGACGACCAGGCCGACCCGGGTACCGGAGAGAGGGATGATGTCGTACCAGTCGCCGCCCACCCCGGACCCGCTGTCGGCGGGCAGGTAGCGGCTCGCCGAGTCGACGGCGGCGTGCGGCGGCAGGCTGCGTGGAAGCAGGCTCCGCTGGAGCTTGAGGGCCACGCTGTGGCCACGGGTGACCACCGGCATCAGCAGGAAACCGATCAGCAGGGCGCCTAGGCCCAGGACGGTGGCCCCGCCCGTCCTGCCGATCAGCGGCAGGTCGACGGCGGTCGTGCCGTACCGGGGATCCGCGTAGACGACGAAGGTGGCGTAGAGGAACAGCAGGAGCATGAACAGCGCGCCGAGCCCCGGTAGCACGCCCTTGAAGACCAGGTCCTTGACGCTGCGGGTGAGGATCTTGCGGTGGTACCAGACGCAGGCGAAGCCGGTCAGTCCGTACTGGAACGCGATCGCGAGACCGACCGCGTCGATCGAGTCGGCCAGGACGTTCTGGCTGAGCGAGGTCAGCAGGACGAACAGGGCGATCGAGGCCACTCCCATGCCGATGGTCCCCCAGGTGGGGGTGAGAAACCTGCGGTGGACCCGGGCGAACCGAGAGGGGAGGGCCTTGTGGACCGCCATGGAGAAGACGGTCCTGGCAAGGGGCAGGATGGTGGTCTGGACGGAGGCCAACGCGGAGGTCAGCACCATCAGGATCAGCAGTCTCGACAGGAACAGCCCCGTGCCGTGGCTCCCGAACACGGCTTCACCCAGCCCGGAGAACACATCGTCCGCGTTGTTCGCGTTGCCGAGTCCGATGCCCGAGGTGCCGACTCCCGCGAACGCCTGCGCAGACGTGGACACCAGCCCGTACATGACCAGGAGCAGCACGGTGGACAAGACCGCGGCACGGCCCGGGATGCGCGTGCTGTCGACGGTTTCCTCGTTGACCGAGAACGCGGTGTCCCAGCCCCAGTAGATGAAGACCCCCGCGAGGATGCCCGAGGTCATGGCCGTCACCGAGGGCACCGCGAAGGGGTTGAACCAGGAGGCGGACACATGGATCGCCGTCGGCGGAGGGCTGGTGTACACCCTGACCAGCGCGGCGACGGCAAGCAGGATCAGCATCACCACTTCCAGGCACAGTAGCCAGCGCTGTACAGCCGCCGAGAACGAGATGCCGACGTAGCAGATCACTGTCAGCACGGCGATCCAGACGACGCCTGCCGCGGTGGTCCACAGCCGGTTTTCCGCCAGTGCGTCCAGGCCCATCAACCGGAAGCCGTAGGCAGCGGCGATCTGCGCGAGGCTAGCCATGACGATGATGTTGGCGACGATGAGACCCCAGCCGCCCATCCAGCCGGTGCGCGGTCCGAAGGCGCGGGTGGCCCAGGTGAAGGTGGTCCCGCAGTCGGCGTTGCTCGCGTTGAGCTCCCGGAAGGCGTACGCGACCAGCAGCATCGGGACGAAAGCCAGCATGGTGACGATCGGAGCCTGCAATCCGACTCCGGCCACGATGATGCCCAGCGTGGCGGCGAGGCTGTACGCCGGGGCGGTGGAGGCCAGGCCCATGACGACCGAGGAGAACATGCCCAGGGCATCGTTCTTGAGCCCCTTCCGGCCGGACCCTGTGCCCGGAGCGGGAAGACCAGCCGACACGGCACCGCCGAAGAGCCTCACACTTGATTCCAACCCGGGGCCGCTTCCCTTCGCAACAGCGCAGGGACAAGCAGAAGCGGCTGCCACCGCGCACGACGGCGATGCGGCCGTTGTGCGCCGCTCGCGCAGAAAGCCACCGATGGCTCTGAGCTGCACCGGCGTCGCACCTTGGATCTCGCAGCGTCACAGGCGAATGACGACCAGAGCGATGTCGTCGCGGGCCTGGCCGGTCACTCCCAGCCGGGCCGGCAATGCGTCCGCCAATTCCTCTTGGAAGGACGAACGAAAGGGCTCGGGCAAGGTCTGTCTCGATGGCCACGGGCGCGCCCCAGCCGAGTTCGAGAAGGTCCCGAAAGCCGACGAGGTGATGTGATGTGGCACCCCGAACCCGTACCTCATCACCTCACCTGTGGTCAGGCGCGCTTCTCGGCCTTGTCCATGTGCTCCAGGACCTTGCTCGTGATGGCGATGGCCTCCGCGTTCTTTTCCCGACGCTTGGGCGGCTCTGGCCCTGTTGAGGTACTCGTTGATTGCCGCTTCCATGCCCGTCGGCATCTCCCCTGCCGTGGCCGTGGAGTCCTCGCCGACATCGGCCGGGGTGGCAGGGCCAACCGAGACGAACCCGGCCTTGGCCAAGACTTTCCGGGACGCGGCATTGTCGTGAAAGGTGGCCGCCCGCAGTGTGCGCAGGCCGTACATCGCTGTCGCCATCCGGCACAGCTCCCGGACGGTCGCGGTCGCCACGCCGTGGCCGGCGACCCGCTCCGCGACCCGGTAGCCGGGTCTGGCAGTGCCGTCCTCCACGTCGTACAGGCTGAACCTGCCAGTACCGAACCGTCCCCGGCGACGAGCACGTAGAAGGCGCAGACACCGGCCTGCGGCATGCGCCGCCTTGTCCCCCGGCTACGAGATGGCCGAGGGCAACTGGGCACCCCAGAGGGGCGGGCCCCTCATGCCTCATCCGCAGGCCTTGACGGGCACCGGGACGCTTGGACCGGTGCTGTCAGCGGGGCGGTGCCACCTGCGGCGAAGCGTAGACATGCCCGGACCCGGCCGATCGACATTCGTGCGCCCGTGGGTGACGGTCCGCCTCCCCTGTGATCGTTCAGGACTTCGGTCCGGAGGATCCGTACGCACACCAGATCGTGGCCCGCTTTCGATCGCCGTTTGACCGGGTACTGGAGCCGGCTGACGGGTTGGCCATAGGCGCGGCATCGAAATACTCGTAGCCCACCACCGGTCGGCTCCCCTGGCCGGCCAAGCAGTCCAGGGCATGTTCTCGGCTCGCCGGCAGGGGAGGAAGGAAGACGTGTTCAGGGGCCCCTCACCCGCCAGGCCAGGCCCCCTTGCGGGCGAGCATCGATAATCCGCCGGCCCACCCCACTGCGCCGCGAATACGGAATGTATTTCTGCTATTACCGTGAGCGAATTGGGTGCCGTAAATATGGCGCAGGTCACATGATTCACGTCACTCTTGTCCGACTTTAAGGCATTTGCCGTGTGGGTTGGGCCATATGGTCTGCGTCACTATGAAGGCGAATAGTAGACCTGCACCGCGCGTTCCCCAGGCCTGACGACGCCCCCGGATCACCTTTGAGTACCCCATACTAATCCCCATCGTAAGAGGGAGTCATTGACCTGGGTTTCCTCCCTGATTAACAATTCTTGGCATCGCCCCCGACGGAACAGGAATTACTGCATGCAGTTCACCGCGATGCCCAAGAAGTTCGCCCGCATGACCAAGACCAAGAAGATCTCGCTGGGCATGGTCGCCGCCGGCGCCGCCGTGATGGCCGGCACCGTCATCAGCGCCCCGGCCGCCTCGGCCGCCACCCCCGCCCCCTCCGGCGGCGGCAACGTCGACACCTGGATCAAGGAGTCGCTGAAGGTCATGCACGCCCAGGGCATCCCGGGCACCTACGAGGGCATCCACCGCAACCTGATGCGCGAGTCCACCGGCAACCCCAACGCCATCAACAACTGGGACTCCAACGCCGTGAAGGGCATCCCCTCCAAGGGCCTGATGCAGGTCATCGACCCGACCTTCAAGGCGTACCACGTCGCCGGCACCTCGCAGAACATCTACGACCCGGTCGCCAACATCACCGCCTCCGCCAAGTACGCCGCGCAGCGCTACGGCTCGATCGACAACGTCAACTCGGCGTACTGATCCGGCCCGACGCAACACCCCGCACACGCGGCCGATAGCAGGCGTCAAACCCCCGCACCGCGCCGAGGGGACGAACCACCGCAGGCCGCGTCCCGTACGACCGGCCTGCCCACGACAGCCGCTCCCCCAGCCACCCACACGGCACGCCCCGACCCCGGGCGCCCCACGCCGTGGCTGCGGTCGAGACGACGTCGATCAGCACCACGCACACAGCGCACGCACCCGCACTCGCACTCGCACTCGCACTCGCACTCGCACTCGCACTCGCACTCGCACTCGCACTCGCACTCGCACTCGCCAGGATGGTCCCGGCGCTGGGCTCTGCTCGCTCACAGCGTCATCGTTCTCCCCGCACCGACGGGTTCCTCGAGGGCGTCGGTGGCGCACTGCTCGTCGTCACGCCCGTCGCGATCGGCGCCGCGTACATGTCGGAGAAGCTGAAAAAGGACCCTGCCTGAGGGCTCTGACGGTGAAGGCAACCAGGGGCAGGCCCCGTCGCTCTCTTCGGTGGGCAGGGCGTCACCGTCCGGGGGCACGTCACCATCGGCCCCGGCGCAAACGTGAGGCCCATACGCCGCCGGCGACCGTGAAAAGCGCCGGTGCCTGACCATGCCGGGATGACCCGACCCACAATCCCTGTCGCCGCACACGTCATCCAAAACCGTGCCGTCCCCGACGTTGTGGTGTTCGACCACACCGGTATGCCTGAGGCCGGCACCCAAGTCCCCGCGCCAGGAGTCACATCAGGCGAAGCACTGGAAGAAGCGGTTCTTCGCGAGGTTGCCGAAAAAAATACCGGTGGGCCGGCAGCCACGGTCGTCCGACAGATCGCCGTGGAGCACAAGCCCCATCCCGGCACCGGTCAGCCACGACGAAAACCGGACGAATTTTTGCATCGCGCAACCCACAGTGCGGCTTCAGCAGCCGAGGGCCTTGCGTACTCGTGCTGCCTCAGGGCAGCTCCGGGCTATTGGCCGCGGCCGGTGACGTAGTCGCGGGCGCGGTCGACCAGTCCAAGGCCGGGGGCGAGGAGCTTGTTGGCCGGCGGGGAGTCGGGGACTGCGGGATGGGGGCGGGTGGGCGCGGTCTTCTTCGCGTGGCGGACCTTCGTCCCCAGGCTCTCCAGGACAAACGGGTGGCAGCCCTCGCGGAGCTGAACGAAGAGGTTCTGCTCCTCGTCCCTGACATGGGCGAAGACCTCGGTCTTCAGGTTCACCAGGAGCCGGGTGAACTCAAGGTCGTCGGCGTCCTTCGTCTGGAGGTCCTTGAGGAGCTGCTCCACTCGGGCGTGGTCGGCGAGCTCCTTGTCGGCCAGGGCGTCGCCGTTCTCCAGATGATCGCGTACCGCGGGATAGAGGTATTCCTCCTCGGCCACCGAGTGCCGCACCAGCTCGATGGTCAGCTGGTCAAGCAGGCGTTTGCGCTCGGCCGAGCCGGGCGCGATCTGCTCGATCTGCGCGAACAGCTCGTCCACCTCACGATGGTCGGCCGTCAGTTCGGCAATGACATCTCCGCCGTGACCGGCCATGACTCATCTCCTGCCTTCCCTCGATCCCGCGCCGCCGGTTCCCGACACGCCACAAAATGCGTTCCCCACGGGCTTATGCCGTAACGGATTTGCCGGCCGGTTGCGCCGGATGCCGCTGCAGCCAAGAAGCGGGGTTCGCTGACCGGCGGAAGACGGGCCAGCCCTGGTACAGGTGCCAGTCGGCCTCGGGGGCTTCGTCGAAACGGCGGCTGAGGATGCGTCGGCCTGAGGGCACTGGCTGAGGCACCTAGAAGGATCACGCGTCGGCGTCACGTCCCGTAGTCGGCCGGCAGAGACGCGCCGGCCGTCGTGGAGGGCGGCGACCACGTCCTCACCAGCCGGTTGCAGATCCGGGCCCGGTACCGGATGCCCGTACCCCCGGGAGGCTGCCCCATCGCCCGGCCGACCGGATGCAGCCGGCTCACCGCCCGCCGGTTCGACGATCTGTTCAACTTCGTGCACGACCCGGCAACGCTGATCGTGGCGTTCGACCGGGTCGCCGGCAACCGGGGAGCCAACACGCCCGGCATCGACGGCCTGACTGCCGCCGCTGTCGAGGAGAGAATCGGGCTTCCCGGGTTCCTGGATGACCTGCGGGAAAAAACCAGCTCAAGCTGGGCACCTTCCGGCCGTTGCCGGTGCGGGAACGCAAGATCCCCAAGCCGGGCGGGTCGGGAAAGGTGCGGCGATTAGGGATTCCCACCATCGCCGACCGGGTGGTCCAGGCTGAAGTTCCCCCGTGATCGTGGACAGCGGATGGTTACGCTGCGGGGGCGAGGTCTTGTGCTGTCAGTGCCCTGGTTTCGACCGGGGTGACGTATCCGTAGACGGGATGCTTCCACAGGCGGGTGCGGTTGTACTCGACCTCGATGAAGCGAAAGACATCAGCGCGAGCCGCCTCGTGAGATGCCCAGATCGTGGTGCCGATCTCCGCTTTCAACAGTCAAAAAAGCTCTCAGCTGCGGCGTTATCGTAACATGAGCCCGTTCTGCCCATGCTCTGCCGAAGACTCAACTCCCTTATGAGCGTGCGGTATTCGCCTGAGGTGTATTCCGAACCGCGATCCGAGTGCGCAATGCAGCCCTCCTTCAGCCCGCCTCGGCCGACGGCCATCCTCAGTGCGTCGACGACGAGCCCGGCCCGATGATGGTCGGCCATCGCATAGCCGACGACCTCGCGGGTGGCCAGGTCGATCACCGTGGCGAGATACCACCAGCCGGCCAGCGTGGGCAGGTAGGTGATGTCGGAGACCAGTTTCGTGCCGGGCTCGATGGCGGTGAAGTCCCGTCCGACGAGATCCGGTGACGGGGCCGCCTTCCGGTCGGGCCGGGTCAGGCCGCGGCGCCGACGGCGGGTGAAGTTCCCCCAGCGCAGACGACACCGCCCGCCCGCGTGCAACGCCACCTCGACCTATGGCGCGCCTCGCCCGACGGAATCGGCCGCCTCGCCGACCCTCGCGCACTAGGCCTATCTCCCCAACCACGATCAGAGCCCCCGATGTATTGGCGCTGGCCGACTGCGGACCACGTTGCCCTCAGGGCTGGGTTGATCAGCGCCCGTTGTCGACCAACAGTTGGGAGCTGAGGGTGTTGTAGGCCCATTGCTCCCACTTGGCCGGTGGCCACGCACGGTCGCGGGTAAGTACCAGGAAGAGCTCTGGGCTGAGGACGGCGTAGATGACGTCCGCTGCTTCTTCGACTGGGATGGCGGGGCGGGTGCCTGGCTTCTTGATCAGGGACTTCGCCGCTGTTGAGATCACTTGGTACCGCGGGTCTGCGTGATCCGGCCACAACTGGCGGATCTCCGGGTTGGTTGCTGTCGCGGCGCGGACCATCTCGTTGAGGGCTGCGACGCGTTCGAGTGTCCTGCGGGTGCCGGCGACCAGTGCGACCAGTGCGGCCTCGGCGTCAGGTGCGGTCGTGACCTCCGCGAACCAGGGCCGGTCCATCGTCGGCACGGGTTCGTCGTCGCCTGCGATCGCGACATCGACAAGTTCCTTGAGTAGTGAGGGCTTGTTCCGAAAGACGAAGTAGATCGTCTGCACCGCCACTCCTGCCCGGTCGGCGATCTCCTGCAGCTTTGTCGCCCCGTAGCCCTGCTCGACGAAGAGCACGCCGGCCGCCTCGATGATCCGTCGCCGCGTCGCCTGGGCCTTGTTGCCCTGTTTCCCCTTGCCTTCACGCATGACTGGAGTCTATATCTAGAGTTGAACTCTAGAGGCAAACTCTAAGCGATGGAGGACAAACCGTGCACACGATCGCTAACCGTCAGCAGGCAGAAGCATGGAACGACTGGGAGGGCATCCTCTGGGCCGAACGCCCAGAGCGTTACAACGGGATGATGGGCGCGTTCAACGCACCCCTGTTCGCCGCCGCAGGCATCACAGCCCAGGACTGGGTCCTCGACGTCGGCTGCGGCACCGGCCAGACGACGCGAATTGCAGCACAACGGGCGTACGACGGAAACGTGGTGGGAATCGACCTCTCCGCGCCGATGCTGGAACGCGCCCGCCGTGACGCAGCCACGGAAGGCCTCGACAACTGCACCTTCGAGCAGGGCGACGCACAGGTTCATCCATTCCCCGACCGCGGGTTCGATGTCCTCATCAGCCGCGGCGGAGTCATGTTCTTCGCCGACCATGTCGCAGCCTTCACCCATCTCAAGCACGCACTCGTGTCAGCCGGCCGCCTGGCGTTCCTCGGCCCGCAGCCCGCGGGCCCGGACAGCGCCTACGCCCGCGCGACCGCCGCACTCTCGCCGTTCCTGCGCGAGGCATCCCCCGCCTCCAGGGGTATGGGGTCACTCCTCGACCCCGCGCGCATCCGCCAAGTGCTCGCCGCCAGTGGGTTCACCGACATCGAGGTGGCTCCAGCCGAGGCGCCCATGACCTTCGGCGCCAACGCGGACGACGCCGCCGATTTCATCTTCTCCATGGGCCCGACGCGCTACAACCTGCGCAATGTCGACGCGACAACCATCACCCGCGTCCGTGCCGAAGTACACGACGCGCTCGCGGACTTCGAGACCGCAGACGGTGTCTGCATCCCTGGGGCAGTCTGGATCGTCACAGCGACGCGTGAGCGAATCTCTTCGAGCAATTGAAACCTCCCCCAGCTAAAGGCAGGGGGATTCCTAGCTCACGTGGCCTGGTCCCCGGCGGGGATGCAGGTCTTACACGATCAGCGCTAGCCGGGACAGAGACCAGCCCGGACGAGCATCACACGGGCTGAGTTTTTGTCCCGAGGCCGGGACACCCCGCACGTGGTGCACGTATACGTTCGTTCTGAGAGAGGCAGCGCGTGCTTGGTTCTCGCTCCGCAGTCTGCGCAGTCCATCGTGGTGTGCGCCGGGTGTACCAGGTGCACCCACCGGCCGTGCTTACGGCCCATCTCGACCAGGGCTGTCTTGGTCGAGCCGATCGCCGCGTCAGCGGCCTTCCTGGCCATGGTGGACTTCGCAAGGAACTTCGGCCGGAAGTCCTCCACGGCCAGGGCGTCATGGTCACGGACGACCTTCTTGGCCCACTTGCGGGCGGTGTCCTGACGCTGCCGGGCCACCTTCTTGTGCAGCTTCGCCGTCTGCCGCTTCGCCTCGCGGTAGCCCTTCGACCCGGCGCATCCACGCTTCGGCTTACGCCGGGACATCATCCGCTGATAGTGCGCCAAGCGCTGGGCGGCCCTCTTCCCGTGCTGCGGGTGAGGAAGGTCGTGGTCGTCGCTGGTAGTGGTCGCGGTCTCCTTCACACCCCAGTCGATCCCGATCACCTGGCCGGTTCCCGGCAGCGTCTCGGTCATGCCCGCCACGACGAAAGACGCGTACCAAGCTCCGGTGCTGTCCCGGTAGACGCGGACGCTGGAGGGCGGCTCGGAAAGGGCACGCGACCACACGACCGTCACGACGATGCCGCCTGCCAGGTGCAGGCGGCCGTCCCTGAGCCGAAAACCCCGCCGGGTGTAGTTCAGCGACAGGTCGTCCTGGTGCTTCCTCTTGTACTGGGGCATCCCGGCCCGCTGCCGCATCGGCACAGCGGCCTTCATGTCCTTCAGCGCCTTCGCCCGCGACTTCGCGAAATCGCGTATCACCTGCTGCTGAGGAACACTGGAGCCTTCACGCAGCCAGCCCATACAGGCACGCGCCCCGGTCAGCATCTTGTCCAGCCGGGCCGGACCGCACTTCTCGTTCTCGGCGTGCGCCTTCTTCGAGCGGGCGCAGCACTCATTCCACAGCCACCGGCACCGCGCCCATTCCGCTTCGAGGGCGCCAGTAGCGGTGGACGACACACGAAGGCGGAAGGTGTACCGGGCATGCCCGACACCTGCCCTCTCCTGCGCCGCGGTCGTCATAAACAGCAACCTATCCGGGAGGACTGACAGTTGAGAGCTCTCCACCCGCCGTGGGCTGCCTCACCACCACGGCAGGTGCGCGCCGATCCGCCCTGCCGGCGAATCGGCTTCCCCTGCCCTGCTCCGCAGGAGTCCGATCCCTCCCCGGCCTGAAGGCCGGGGCATCCTCGGAGGAACCCGGTGAACCCGTACGGCAGATTCGAGCTCGATATGAACAGGCGTCTCGATCTCGGCCCCACGATGACTATCCCCGGCCAGCGCGTGGACGAGCCGCAGCCGGTGACGACGACTTCCGACGGCGGACCGAATCGGCAAGGGCTGGCCCCTCGGTGCGGGGCCGGGTGGCGCCGCCGGGTCAGCGAGCACCAGCCCTCGACGTCGCGGAGGCTGCGGTGAGGTCCGTAAAGGGTGTGAAGCCGCCGCATGAGGCGTGATGCCCATGCGGTCGGCTTCGTCAGCGATCAGGTCTCGCGCTTGATGGTTTTCTCAATCCAGTCCGAGAAGGCGGGAACGCTGCTGTAGAGCCCCGGTCCATCCGAGCAGGCGAGGTCTGGGGCGCCGGGGCCGGAGGTGACTCCGACCAATTCCCACTGCTCGTGCTTGCCCTTCTGCAGCTGCGGCCCGCCGGAGTCACCGAAGCAGGCCATGGCCTTGGGCACGCGGCTGATGGTGCACAGCCGCGTGCTGTCGGCATAATCCGGGGCACACTCGGCTGTTGCGCCCCTGCGGGTTTCAAGCTCCTGCAGCCGGTCCGCGAACGTCAGCTCTGTGTCGGAGGTGGTGCCGAAGCCCAGGATCCTGGTGGGGGTACCCGGTCGCCCTGCCTGCTTCGCAAGAGCGATGGGCCTCTCGGCTACGGGGCGGTCGAGGCGGATCAGTGCGATGTCGTCCTTGTTGGCGCCTCCCTTGTAGCTGTTCACGTAGCCGGGGTGGACGATGATCCTGTCGATGGCCCGGACGGTCCCCCCGGACTTCCGGTGGTCGCTGCCGACGCGGACGGTGCCGTCGAGCACGAGGTACTCGCCCTGCACGCAGTGGGCCGCCGTCAGTACCCACTGCGGATCGATCAGCGAGGCCCCGCAGGTTCCGTCGACTATCCCCTTCGTCGGGGCCGACTCCGGGATCGTCGCCATGAACGGGTAACGCTGGGTGGCATCGCCCCCGTTGACGATCGCCCCGGCGCTGCCAGTCATCACGGTGCCGCACACCGCGGCCGCGAGAGCACCGACGGCAGTGACACGCGCCACGCGGCCACGTACCGATTTCACCCTGAACATAGATGGTCCCTTTTGCTCGGAAATGCGGAAGGGTCCAGTCTGTGTATTCAAGATCCGCCGGACCATCGGGGCAGCAGGCCAAAGCGCAGGCCAGGTAGCGCCCGCAGCACGGTAGGGATAACACCCGCCCCACCAGCGGAATCGTTGGTGCGGAGAAGAGCCCAGGGCCGGCCACCCGCTGCCCCGTCACAGCGACCTCGTCGCGTCAACGGCGCCGATCTGTTCCACCTCCGCTCCGCCGTCCGGCGTGGCTGTCGCGGATCCGGTCCGCACGCTTCGGAGCTGTGCTCCATCTCCTCGCTTGGCCACTGGCTTCGTCAGGCTGTCTGGGAGCGGAAGCTGTGGCCGAGCTCGGAGCCGAGTCCGTAGTAGTGGCGAAAGTTATAGATCAGCGGGCTCCACGCGGCTGGGTCGATGTGCTGGGAACCGGAAACGACGATCCGGGGGGCGGCGTGCACCTTGAGCACATGGGCTTCGACGATGAGGAACTCTCCGGAGGCATCGGGTTGGGCCCGGGCAACGCGGGCTTCCAGTTGCATCGGGCATTCGGCGACGCGAGGCGGCCGAACCAGCTCGGAGGGCTGAGGTCGCAAACCGGCGGCGGCGAACTTGTCCGACTCGAAACGGAAGGAACCGCGCTTGTCCACGGGTACCGGGGTGCGCCCGGTGAGCGGCGCCAATCGTTCCACCGCCGGCCACTGCGCGGGCGCGGGGAGGTTGACCACCAGATCATGGCGGCTGCGGAGATTGTGCGCCGTCTGTCCCTCGGCGCCAAGTCCGAGGACGATTACGTGTCCCAGCGCCCATGCCGAGGACATCGGCGCAAGATTGAAGGAGCCGTTCTCGTTCTCCGTGGAGAGCAGCACGACCGGTGTTCCGAAGTACAGGATGCTTGGTGTGATGGTCACGTGTTCGGACGACAGGTCTGTGGGCACGCGGCTGGGCGTAGCGGTGTTCATGCGGCCGACCGTAGAGGGCGGACGCTTCGGCGGCCGCCGAAGGATCGCAGGTCGCTTCGACGCGTGGAGGCATCAGCTCGAAGAGCTCCGCAGGCAGCGCGGCGCCGCGTGAACTGGCGCTTCTGTGGCACCGAGCACGCCATAGAGGCGATCCTCGCGCTGCCCGTCGAAGCGCAGTTCGCCCTCCGCCTGCCTGATCTGGCTGTACTGGCGGTAGAACGCGACCTGCCCCGCAGCCCCCCGCCACGGTGCTAGGAGGGTCGATGTTTTCCGGCTGCAGGCCGACGTGCGTCGCATGCTGCATATGGGGGCAATCAGCGCTTCGTGCACGTAATCCGGAAGCTGCTGGAAGACGTCTGCGTGGTCCAGGATGAGGTGGCTGCCAATCACCGCCGCTCGCCGCGTCGAGTCAGGTCCCGGTAACTCCTTTCCTCCAGCAGCAGAGTCCGCAGCGCCACGGCCCCGCCGATGTCGTGGGCGACGACGCCGGGGCAGGACAGCTCCCAGTGGTCGAGGAGCTGGGCGAGGTTCCTCGCGTGGGCCGCCAGGCTGAGGTCCTGGCCCTCGCGCTGGTCCGACTGCCGGAAGCCGAGATGGTCGACGACGAAGACCGTGCGGGTACGGGCGAGGGGCTGGAGCGATCACTCCGCGTCCGGCCGCCCGAGGGCTTCTTCGCAGTCGGCTTCTTAGCGGTCGTCTTCTTCGCTGCGGCCGGCGCCTCTGCCTCGGTGGCGTGGGTCAGCGTCGACCTGCCTGCGTGCACTCGCCCGCACCGCTGCAGCACGGCCTCGTCGCAAACACCCGCAGGGGCGCCAATGAGGCCGCGGACGTCATGCCCCGCTTCCGGCCTACGTCTCCGCGGGGCCGAGAGGTCAGCTGGGCCGGGATGCGATCTGGCGACGGGCAGATCCCCGGACTTCCTCGAACTCCTCGGAGGTGAGTTGTTCGGGGTCGTGGCCTTCCCATTCCGAGACGGGCAGCTCGGCTGTGGTGGCGTCGGCCGCGACGAAGTCCGCCATGATCTGCTGGTAGGCCGTATGGTCCGGCAGTTGCGGGGCCGACGGCGCGAGCGGCTGCGGATCGGGCAGCTCCAGCAGCGTCTTGCGGGTGATCCGGACCTCCTCGGCGGCCCGCCCTCTCAAGTCACCTTGGTCCGATTCGCTTATGGCGGACCAAGGTGACTTGAGGAGGTCGGGTCAGTCCCACTGCTCGTCGGCGAGGGAGGCTACCGGTGCGGGCTTGCCGATGACGGCCAGGGCTATGAAGAAGTTGATCTGGCCGATTGCGATGGTCAAGGTGGCCAGGGCCTTCTCGTCGTAGTGCTTGGCCACTTCCGCGTACAGGTCGTCGCTGACCCGTTCCTGGCCATGCTGGGCAGGCTGGAGGGTGGCTTCCACCAGGGAGAGCGCCGCGCGCTCGGCGTCGGTGAAGTAGGGGGCGTCCTGCCACGAGGAGACGGCCGTGATGCGCTCCTCGGACACCCCCGCCTTGCGCAGGAATCCCGTGTTCAGGATGGTCAGGTATGTGTTGCCGACGATCTGTCCGGCCCGCAGGTGTACCAGGCTCATCGTGGTGCGCGGCACCGATCGGTTGCCCGTGGCACGGAACAGGGCGGCGGTGATGTCGTTCAGCTCGGGAACGAACTCGGTCGGGTTCGGCATCCGGGAGATCGGGGTGCTGGTCACGACTGGACTCCTTCATATCGGCCTGTTTGCGTTCTCACGGCACTGACGGAGCAACTCACCTCGATGTGACCGGAGTCCGGAAAATTTCTTCTCGGTGCGTTGCGTCCCTGATGAGAGCCCTCCCCGGTGTCTCGCCTCGCGCACCCAGAGCTTGGTGGCGATACGAGGGCAGGGCCCTGATCCCCGTTCGGTGCGCCCTCGAAGTATCTTCGCGGACCAGATCAACTGAGATTCGGCTCGGCTGCGTGTCTCCACTGCCGGTGACGGCGGCGAGGGCGCGAAGTACTGGCTGCACGTGTTCACCGAGCTGAAGAACCGGGGCCTGGACGACGTGCTGATGCTGGTCTGTGCCTGACTCGATCTACTTTGACAGAGAGGGGCCTGACCCCGAGCAACAACTCACACCTCAACAACTAAGATCAGCCGTTAAATTGGCTCTGTCGCACATCCGGTGGTGACGGAGTGTGAGTATCCGCCGCCGCCAGTTGCAGGGCTTGCGATCGACGCCCTGACCTCGATGTTTCACGAGCAGACGGCGCTGCCGCGGGGACTGCCGTCCCGGCACGCCTGCTCACATCGGCGGGCACCGTGCCCGTCGGCCGACTCCATACAGCGATCGCTGCAACGTGCGGACCTGCGACTCCTCGATCGGTGGGTCCATCCACCGCCATCATCACCGTCCGTCACCACCGGATGTGCGACAGAGCCGTTAAATTGACACACCCTCAACTTGCCGAACAACCCCAGCTGCGGCCGCAGCTCTCGCGAGTCCGCCCAGGGCCTCGGTTGCTCTTTCCCGGCATGGTCCCGGGCAAGCCGACCTCGACGCACGGCATGACCCAGCAACTGGGCCGCCACGGCATCCCAGTTCGCACCGCCCGCAACGCGGCGCTGGCCGCCCTTGCTGCGGATCTCCCCAGCCCGATCCTCGCCGACGTGACCGGGATGCACCGCCACACCGCACTCCGCTGGGTCGCCTACGCCAGGTGCGACCGGGCCGAATACCTGGCAGCCCGGGCCGCAGACAACGAGGAAGCTCCTCCCCTCTCACCAGGCAGAGGTATCACGCGCCGTACTTGGCTGGCCGCGCGGCCTCGCCCGTGTGCGTATCCCGCCCGCACACCCTGGTGGATGAGGTGTCACCGCGATGGACGATGACGACTGCTGCGAGGCCGACGGCCAGGCCGGAAGCGGTCTGCGGACCGAACGGTTCGCCGAACATGAGGGCTCCCCAGACTGCCGTGACCGGGGCCATGAGGAACATGAGCGTGTTGACCTTGGTAACTCCAGAGCGCCTCAGGATGAGCCAGTACAGCCCGTATCCGCCGAAGGTCGACAAGGCTACGAGCCAGGTGATGGCTGCCCAGAATGAGAGCTCAGCGGGCGGCTTCGCGGCTCCGGCGCTCACGGCAAGTGCCGTGAAGATGACGGCACTGGTGGCGCAGTGAACGGTCAGCGACACTGCGGGCGCGACCCGTGCGCGGGAGCGGCTTTCGAGGAACGTGGCCGCTACCAGCGAGAACATGCCGAGGAAGGGGATGAGATAGGCCCACCAGGCCGCACCCGTGCCGACCGCGGCATCAGCCAGGGTGACGATGGCGACGCCGCTCACCCCCAGGCACAGGCCGAGCCACTGCTTGTGTGAGACGTGCTGACGCAACAACGGTCCGGCAAGTGCTCCGGCGACGAGGGGCTGGACGCCGTCGATCAGGGCTGTGGTGCCGCTGGAGACCCCGAGTTGGATCGCGTAGTACACGGTGAGTAGATAGCCGCTCTGCGACAGCGTGCCGATCATGGCCTGCCGGGCCACATCCCGCACCGCGAGGTCCCGCCACGACGTTCTGGAGACGGTGGCAATGACGATCAGGATGACGGCCAGCGGCAGGAACCGCCACATCAGGATCGTGACCGCAGACGCACTGCCCGCGCCGAGCTTGGCTCCGATGAACCCGGAACTCCAGCAGATCACGAAGGCGATCGAGAGCAGGAAGTTCACGCCTCACCCTCCACTAAACAGATCGGTATACCCATGAGCTCACTATACAGATCGGTATACTCCTGAGGTATGGGCACTACCGAGAGACCGCGACGGATCACGATGACGCCTGCCGCACGGCGCGTCCTGGAGGCCGCCGCGAGGCTGTTCTACGAGCGCGGCATCCATGCCGTCGGGGTGGACCTGATCGCCGCCGAGGCCAGGGTGACGAAGAAGACCCTCTACGACCGGTTCGGATCCAAGGAGCAGATCGTCGTGGAGTACCTCGCGGATCGTGATGATCGCTGGCGGGCCTTCCTCGCCCAGTGCCTCGACGCCGCACAGCCGGTGTCGGCAGCGCGCGTCCTGGCCGTCTTCGATGCCTCACGCGCGTGGTCGGCGAAGAACAGTTCCAAGGGGTGCAGCATGGTCAACGCTCACGCCGAGATCAGCGATCCGTCCCACCCGGCCTACCCGATCATCACCGGGCAAAAGGAGTGGATGCTCGCCCTATTCACCGACCTCGCTGGAGACATCGCCCCAGGCAGGGCTGCCCAACTGGGCCGGACGCTCATGCTGCTTCACGAAGGGGCGCTCGTCGCCCACGGCCTGCACGTCTTCCCAGACCCCATCAGCCATGCCCGCGAACAGGTGCAAACTCTCCTCGCCACCACAGGGGGCGCCGCAGCGAAGCGATGAGGAGATACCCAGAAGACCGCTTCCAAGAGCCGGAAAGATGGGGAATAGGGGCCTTCCCCCATGAAGGTGGGCACGCGGTCATTGATCACGCGGTGAGCGTGAGTTTAGCGGTGTGGTGTCGGTGTTCGTATGCGTTGGGGCTGAGGTGGCCGTTGGCGGAGTGCCGGCGGCGGGTGTTGTAGCGGGTCAGCCAGGCGACGACGGACCGGCGGCAGGTGTCGGCGTCGCCGTATTCGTGGGCGCCCTGGAGGGTCTCGCGTTTCACGGAGGCGTGGAAACTCTCGCAGGCCGCATTGTCGGCGCTGGTGCCGACCGCGCCCATCGACCGCGTGAGTCCGAGTTGGTCGCAGAGGCCGGCGAAGGCCCGGGATCCGTAGTGCGCTCCGTGGTCGGAGTGGAACACGGCGCCGTCCAGGCGGCCGCGGGTCGCGGCTGCCATCCGCAGTGCGTCGGCGACCAGGCCGGTGCGCATGTGGTGGGCGATGAACCAGCCGACGACCTCGCGGCTGAAGCAGTCCAGCACGGTCGCGAGATAGAGGAACTCCCCGCCTGCGAGCGGGAGATACGTAATGTCGCCCATGCATGTGCGTCCCGGCTCGGTGGCGGTGAAGAACCGCTGGAACAGGTCCGGGACAGGTGAGGCTGCCGGGTCCGGGACAGTGGTGCGCACGCGTCTGCGCAGGCGGATGCCGGTGACGGAGAACGTCCGCATGATCCGGGCGATGCGCTTCTCGTTGACCCCGCCCTTTCTCGCGGAGCTCGGCCGTTACGCGCGGGGAGCCGTAGGCGCCGCCGGACCCGCCGTGGACCTCACGGATCTCCTCGGCCAGGATCCGGTCCTGGTGCTGCCGGGTGGCCCGGGCCTCGGCGCCAGCGAGCCACTTGTAGTAACTGGACCGGTTCACGTCCAGGACCTGGCAGAGCCGCTTCACCTCGTAGGTGTTGCGATGGTCGTCAACGAACTGGAAGCGGCTCCTCACCAGTTCGTCTCTCCGGCGAAACACTTTGCCGCCTCGCGGAGGATGTCCCGCTCGGTGGCGAGCTTGCGCTCACTCGCCACAAGCTCGGCCACCCGAGCCTCCAACTGCCGCACCCGCTCGTCCGGATCGACGTACGGCGCCGCCTGCCGAGGCCGGACGCCCGGCCTCACAGCCGCGCCGGTGACGCCACGGCGCTCGCGGTCCCACAGCACCCACTCACGCAGTGTCGCCCGGCTGACACCCAGGTCAACGCCGATGCTCTTGCATGTCGCCCCGGGTGTGGCCTCGTACAGGGCCACCGCATCAGCCTTGAACTCGTCCGAGTAGTCCTTCATCGCCATTGGCGGTCTTCTCGCTTCCTCCAGATCAAGCAGATCCAGTATCAGCGTGTCCACCACTCAGGGGGAGGCCCGGGGGAGGCCCCGTCGAGGTCGGCGTTGTCGGACAGCGCGACCTCGATGATCCGGTCGATGCCGTGTGGCGCGTGGGAGCGGATGGCTGCGGCGGGGTCGCCGGTATCCAGGGCGACAGCGTGGGAGACGACGGCCGGGTCGATGTGGTCGAGGTCCGCGGTTCGGCGGACGGTGGCGATCACGGTGGCGCCGGCCCAGTGAGCAAGATGGGCGGCCAGGGAGCCGACACCACCGAGAACCCCATGGACCAGGACGAGTTGGCCGTCGACCGGGCCGTCGGCGAAGACGGTGCGGTGGGCGGTGATGCCG
The DNA here is from genome assembly GCF_026340095.1 of Streptomyces sp. NBC_01446. GTDB lineage: Bacteria > Actinomycetota > Actinomycetes > Streptomycetales > Streptomycetaceae > Streptomyces > Streptomyces aureus. The sequence goes on from NZ_JAPEPO010000003.1 coordinate 443,400, forward strand.
GGGATGCCGAGGCCCGCGCCCAACTCGTCACTGAGGTGGTCGGGCAGGGGTACGGCCTGGTGGTCCGGTACGACGGTGTATTGAGCGGCCGTGCCGAAGGGACGGTAGGACTGGGCGCCGTGCACCCAGACCCGTTGTCCGACGCGGCGGGCGTCCACGCCGGCGCCCACGGCGTCGACGACTCCGGCGCCGTCGCTGTGCGGAATCACGCGCGGGTAGGGCATGGACGAGCCGAGCCAGCCGCGCCGCTTCCTGGTGTCGCCGGGATTGACGGCCGAGACCGTGACGCGGACGCGGACCTCCCCCGGGGCGGGGATGGGATCAGGGAGTTCGCCGACGTGCAGGACATCGGCGGCGGGGCCCTGGTCGTCGTACCAGGAAGCGAGCATGGGGGTACCTCTGTGGGCGGTCAGCTCGCGGGAGCGGCGGGCGCATCCGGATCGTTCTCGGTGACCGTGGTGTCGAGTGCGGGCGGCTTCTCGCCGAGGGTCTCGCGCAGCCAGGTCCGTTCGGCGCGGCTGGTGGCGCGGGCGGTGAGCAGCATGCCGCGCCGGTAGGGGTCGGCGATCTCCTCGGCGCGCAGGGGCCGGTCGTGGTCGTAGAAGAAGCTTGCCGGTTCTTCCAGGAACGCCAGCCGTCTGCGCAGCACCGCGTGCTGTTCGGGCACGTCGGGCAGGTGGGAGAGGAAGGCCAGGACGATGTAGAACCGGGTGAAGTCGGTGATCTCGTGGTCGGCGGGCTGGCGCAGACGCTGCAGCATGTCGGCCCGCCCGGCAGGGGCCAGGCTCAGCACGTACCGGGCCGCCCCGGCGGCCGGGTCGGCGCGCCGCTCGATCAAGCCCGCCTTGGTCAGACGGTTGATCGCCGGATACAGGGTGCCGTCGCTGACCGGCCGGGTGTAGCCGGTCAGCTGGGAGACGCGGCGGCGCAGTTCGTGTCCGGGCAAGGGGGCCTCGGCGAGGAAGCCGAGTATCGCGAGTTCCAGCATGAGTCCATCTTCGCACGCGAACATCGAATCGATGTGAATATCGATTCGATGTTAAGCTCGCATGCACCCGCCCAAACGTCTCTGGAGAGGCACAGCAAGATGCCATCGCAGTCCACCGAGTCAGTGATGAACCGTTTCGTCGAGTTCATCAACACGGGCAACGAGGACCTCGCCCGCGAGGTCATTTCTCCGGACGCGGTGTTCCACGCACCCAGCCATCCGGAACCACTGCGGGGACCCGAGGGGTACATGGAAGTCATCGGGATGATGCGCAGCGCCTTCCCCGACGTCCAGTGGGCGCTGGAGGAGACGGTCACCGAAGGCGACACCGTGGCCGCGCGGTTCACCATGCGGGGAACCCACGACGGTGAGTTCTTCGGGATCCCGGCGAGCGGCAACAAGATCTCGGTGCAGGCCATGAACTTCTACTACCTGGCCGAGGGCCGGATCGTCGGCGAACGCGGCCAGCCCGACCTCCTCGGGGTGATGCAGCAGATCGGTGCCATCCCGGCGCCTTGAACCTCGTCGTGCGGGTGAGCCTTCTGCCGCACGGAACAACCGCTGCCGGGAGAGGCCCGTACGTCGCTTCGGCAGAAGTTGAAAGCCCACGCCGGGACGTGGGGCGACTGCGTTGACAACGAAGTTAGTCCACGCAGGCCAGCGACTTCGGCCGGACTAACTTCGCTGTCAAAGGACAATCTTGCTGCTGGTGTCCCGTCTCAGCCGATCTGGTCCTTGTCTCAAATGATCTGGTCCGATTCGCTCGTCGTCTCAGTTCATCCGGTCCCGTTGGTGCTGCTGTCGGCGGGAGAGGCAAGCGATCGTCTTGGGCACGGCCTGCAGCCTGGGCGACATCACTCCATCGCCTCCAGAATGCGGTCGAGTGTCCGGCGTCCCATCCTGCTCATCGCCGGATTGCTCTCGACGTAGTACCAGACAACGCCCATCGCCTGCTGGAACGCCCATGCCCTGCCGCGCTCCCACTCGAGATCGTCACAGCCCAGTGTCCGCCGGAGCACTTCCCGCGGCCCCCGCTGTAGCAGGTGCCAGGCACTGACCAGATCCAGGGCGGGGTCGGCCGGGCCGAAGCCGCCGGTGTCGAGTACGCCGCTGAGCCGGTCGCCCGTAACCAGTACATTGCCGGGGATCAGGTCACCATGGCTCATCACGTCGGCACCCGCGCGTGGCAACTCCCGCAGGTGGCTCCACATGTGGCGGAGCCGGCGCACGTCGAGCAGCTCCTGGCTCTCCTCGAAGCACTTCTCCATCCAACCGTCGTGGTGAGTGAGAACGCCGCCACGACCCTCGCCGGTGAAGTGCCGCCCCCGCGTCTCGGCCTCCCGCAGGGCGGCGATGAAGGCCGCAAGGTCCTGTGCAAAAGCGTCCGACCCACTCGGGTCGGCGTCCGAGGAGACCGTTCCCGGCAGCCACGTCTGGACCGACCACGGCATGGGGTAGCCCGCTCCAGGCTCTCCCAGGGCGACGGGTTCCGGGGCGGGGAACCGAGACACCTGCGCCAACTCCGCGCTCGCCTGGGCTTCCTGCTTCAGAACCGCCAGCGTCTCGGCGGCATCGGACAGACGGAGCGGGAAACGTGCCGAGAGGTCGTTCCCGATGCGGAAGACGGCGTTGACTGTTCCGGTCGACTGCAGGAGTCGGATTTCCTTGCCGCTCCACTGAGGGAACTGTGCCTGGATCAAGGTCGCAACAGTTTCGGTGGTTACGTCCACTTGGTCATCGTGCATGGTCATACCCGCGAGCCCTTCCACCAGTCCCATTCGAAACGCCGGAAGCAGATCAGATCAACCGAGACGACAGCCAGTATTCATAGGCCAGGGTCCAGATCAACTGAGATTTTCGGCCACCAGGGTGTCTCAACCGTTCTGGTCGCCCCAGGTCACAGCCGCGGCTTCGAACCAGATCATTTGAGACGGGACAGCTGGCCTTCGGTGTTGACCGCGGTCAACACCGTCTGCTGTGCGGCAGCCTGAAGGAGATCCTTCAGACGCTGCTTAGGGCCCGTAAAGAATCAACTTGCTGGTTTGGTCTCTGTCGTGAGGGTCGCGCCGTGTGCGGCGGCGTGAACGAGGAGTCCCGCCAGGGTGTTGAGGTGTGCTGCTGGGGGCCGGGGTGTGTGTGCGTGCTGGTCCATCAGTCGCCGGATCTCGCTGGTGGCGTGTCGGATGGTGTCCTTGCTGACGGCGAAGAGGTGGGCCAGCACGGTAGGCGGCAGGGCGAGGTTTTGTTGCAGCACGGTGACCAGGACCCGGTCGGCCAGGTCGAGTTTGGCTTTGCGGCCGCCGCCCGGGGCCCGGCGTCGCTCGCGGCCGTCGCGTCGGGTGACGGCGTCCTGTTTCTGCAGCGTCTGCCAGTCGGCGGTCAGGGTCTCGGTCAGCTCGGTCAGTGCGATGCTGGTCATGCCGGTCAGCGCGGGATGTGACAGAGCACCGCGGTCGAAGACCGCCGTCGGCCCGGGTGCTGGTCCGGTGGGGCCTGCCGGGCCGGCAGGGTGGGGGTGCACGGTGTAGTTCCATTCGCCGTGGAAGGCATGTCCGGTGACCGGCACCGCGTTCAGCTCGGCATCGCTGACCTTCACACCGGTGGGATAGGCGCCGGTGTCGAGTTCGGCGTGGACGGTGAGACCGGTGCGGGTGGTGGTCGCGGCGATGGACTTCACAACAACCTCATGACTGTTCAGCGGTCTGCCGCGCCAGTTCATGGTGATCGCGGAGAACAGCCGATGCTCGACCTTGTTCCACTTCGATGTGCCCGGCGGCATGTGGCAGACCGTGACGGCCAGGCCGGTCCGGGCGGCGAACGCAGCCAACTCGGTCTTGAAGGCCCGGGTGCGGTAGCCGTTGGAGCCGCCGGCATCGGCAGTGATCAGCAGACGTCTGGCCTGCGGGTAGTCGAGGCGTCCTTGCCCGTTCCACCAACGGCGGATCGATTCGACCGCGAAGGCTGCGGTGTCGTGATCCGTACCGACGTTCACCCAGCCGGTGTTCGCCGCCAGGTCGTAGATCCCGTAGGGCAGGGCCTTGCCCAGTGCATCACCGGGGAAGTCATGGACGTCAACCCGCACGGGTTCACCGGCCGGCCGCCATTGACGTCCCGCATTCTTGAACTCCCCGACGACTTCCTTCTTTTTCGTGTCCACACTGACCACCGGCTCGCCGTCCGCCTGGTGGTCCTTGACCTGGTTGTTGATGTACCGGAACTGCGCGTCCCGGTCGGGGTGTTGAGCGCCCTCAAGCGTCTTAGCATTGGCCTGCAGACTAAAACCGTTCTCCCGCAGCAGCCTGCCCACAGTCGGCACCGAGGCGGCATGGCCCTGCCGCGTCAGCTCCCCGGCCAGAGACCGCAGCGACTTGGTCGTCCACCGCAGCGGCGACATCGGATCGCCCCGCTCATCCGGCTCGACCAGCGCCAGCAACGCCGGAACGAGGAGCGGGTCCAGCTCCTCGGCGCTCTTGCGACCGCCGCCGTCCCGGCGGACCCGGCCATCAGGCAGTGGGTCCTCACCGCCCTCCAACTCGAAGACACCCTTCCGCACCGTCGTCTCGCTCACCGCTGCGGCACGCGCGACGGCCCGGACCCCGCCGTGCCCCAGCAGCCGGGCCTCGGCGGCCAGCGCCAGCCGCTGCTGTCGCTCATTCAGATGAGGGAACAACACTCCGAATCTCAGGGCAAGTTGGTCACGAACCTCGCTCGGTATGCGCATACCCCACCAACGACAGGGAGACCACGAAGCAACGAGTTGATTCTTTACGGGCCCTTACGACGTGGTGAGCGATAGACGGATGGTTACTCAGCGGGGCGAAGGTGGGTGATGAGGCGGAAGCGTTCCAGAACCGTCTGCGTCGCGTCATCCACAGTGAACTCAGGGTCCTTCAACGCCCCACGCAACTCCTCGCTGTGCCAGAACCGCTCGTGCCCCGCCCGCCACTGCGCCACGCTCGTGTCCCCTTCCCCCTCGTCCAGCACATGGGCGAGATCCACCTGCGCCAGCGGGACGACGCGTATCCCGGTCATTTCGATGACCGCGACCGGACGGTCATCCGAGTCAATGACCACCGAACGGCGCCCGACTTCCGGCAGAGGCTCCCCCTCATACACGTAGTCGACATCAGCACGATCGATCCCTCGCCGGAGATCTTCTTCCCGGCATGCCGGACGCTCAGGAGGCGCCGGACCAAAGCACGAGCTGATGTTCACCGATCGATTGATCGCCACCCTGGTGATCTTGCGCTTCCAACTCCCGCACGCTGCCCTCGCCCTGTTCGGAATTGAGCCGCCCGCAGCCGCGCCCTGCGCGAACCAAGCGCCCGCTCCCCCGCCCTCACCACCCTCGCCTGCAGCCTGTACACCTCGCTGAGGCTGGAGAGCCCTTTCAGCCGCGGCCTGCTCTCGGGCGAACTCTCCGGAGCTGGCCGACGATCTTGGTGTCGAGGGCGGCGCGCACGGCGTCGAGGGAAACGTCGTAGACGGAGCCGACGGCCATGTCGCCGGGGCAGACGACGACCGATGTTCGTGACGTACTCGTAGGCGCCGAAATCGGACCCGAGGTCGGTGGTGATGCCGCCGAACCACGCCTCGCCCAGGATCGTCATTGTCGGCCGCCCAGGCGTCGGCCATCCGATCCCAGCGCCGCCCGTTCAAGGTGCGGAAGGACACCATGCGCTGATGCGGGCTTGGGACTGGTTCAGAGGGGCGAACTCGACCCGGGTCCCGCGGCCTTTACGGTGCAGACCCTGCAGCAGGTGCCGGGCGACGTTCTGACGGCGCACCTGCCAGTAGGCAGCCTCCAGTTGGGCCAGGCTCTAGTCGGCGACTGGGGTGCTGGAGTTCGTGAGGATGTCGAGTCGGGCGACGAGGTCGGGGTGGGCGGCTGCCAGGTGGGGGCGGGTGGCCTTGAGAGGGTGGACGAGGGCAGCGGGGTCGTCCAGGGCGAGGGCCGCGTCGAGCTGACCGAGCGCAAGACCGGCGGCGCCAGGAAGGTCAGTCAGAGCGGTGATCTGGCCGGCTATGCGGCGCAGGTCGGCGGCGTTGTAGCGGGCCCAGGTAGCCATGGTGCGGTCGGCGGCCCGGCGCTCGCGGGTGGCCTGGACGCGCTGTTCGCCGGTGGTTCCAGCAGGGCCGGGCCGGTTGCGCAGGTAGCGGCGCTCGGCAGCCTGGCGGCTGGCGACACCCAGGGGGCCGGCGAGGTCGGCCCAGCTGGCGCCTGCACGGCGGGCCGTTTCGATCATTCCGGTTTCCCACCCGGCGAGCTCCTCACGAACCTGTCGCAGCAGCAGAAGGGAGGCCAGGGCCTGCTCCGGGTCATCGCCCCTGGCGGCGGGCGCACAAAAGGCTTCGTCCTGGGCGGCGCGCAGGGCGTTGCTGATGGTTTCCAGAGCCGTCGCGGCGGCGAGGAACGAGGCCGGGCTTTGGGCGTCCGCCGTGGGGGAGGCCGGCTGGTCGGCTATTGCCATGGGCACCTCTCCTTCTGTGCTGTCATCGTTTCGACGACACCGTGCTTGTCATCCACTGGATGACATGTTACAACGGTTTAGTGAGGCGCATTGGCAGGTACTGCCCGAACCTTGTGGAGGTGTTTCACGATGTTGATGCGCACCGACCCCTTCCGTGAACTCGACCGGCTGGCTCAGCAGCTGATAGGCAAAGGCACCTGGTCGCAGCCGGCCGCGATGGCGATGGACGCCTACCGCGACGGCGACGAGTACGTGGTGGCCTTCGACCTCCCCGGCGTCAGTGCGGAAGCGATCGATATCGACGTAGAACGCAACATGCTGACCGTCAGGGCCGAACGCCGGCCCGCGGCTAAGTCCGACAACGTGCAGATGGAACTGTCGGAACGGCCGCTGGGCGTCTTCTCCCGCCAGATCGTGCTCGCCGACACACTGGACACCGAGCACATCAAGGCCGACTACGACGCCGGAGTGCTCACCCTGCGCATCCCGATCACCGAACGCGCCAAGCCCCGCAAGATCGCCATCGGCGAGGGAACCGACCGCAGGGAGATCTCCGGCTGAGCCGGTCAGCCGGGGCCGACCAGCGGCGGAGGACGGGCCTCCCCCTCCACCGTCCTCCGCCCCCGGACTCATGAAGGGTGGCGGCCGACGTGACTCTGCGATGGGAAGCCTTCCTTGACCGTGTCAAGGAACGCGGCGAGTACGACAGCGGGCAGGAAGCAGAACGCGCGTCGCGCGTGGTGCTCGCCCTGCTGGGCGCACACCTGGTCGGCGAGGTACGCGCCCGGCTGGCGGCCCACCTGCCGGAAGACTTTGCATTGATCCTACTCAACCCGCTGCAAAGCGCCGAGCCACTGACACCGGAGCGGTTCGTGCGAGCAACGGCAGCCTGGATCGAGGGAGCCACCGAACAGACCGCCACCTGGGACGTCAGCGCCGTCCTCAGCACGGTCGCCGACGCGGCGGGCGATGAACTGATGGGCCAGATCCTGCTCCAGCTTCCAGCCGGCTACGACCTGCTCTTCGGCCGCCCCCAGCCCACCTGAGCAACCACGCACCCGGTGCCCGCACACCCCGCCGGGCACCTCACCCGCAGGCCGGAGCGGATCTCCCACGGCTCTCCCTGACTGGCGACACCGCTTCCAGGTCATCGCGTCGACCGCGGGACACAGCCCCGCCGGCCACCAAGGCCCACTTGCGGAGAAGAACGGAGAACCGGCTCGCTGCCGATACGCCAGCGAGCCCCGCCCGACAAGGGGCGAGTGGAGGACGACGGGGCTCTGAATCCATCGTCCACAATGGGAACACGAGAAACGGACGCACAGGCCGGGCAACCGGCTGACACCGCGGTGCCCGCGCGGCCCCGGCCGGGAGCGCCGTCCTCCCGGTCGTCGGCCATCCGAATAGGCGGGACCATGGATGCGGCAGCTCTCGGGCCACCGGAGAGGGTGCTGGCGAGATGAGCTCAGGCGAACCGCTCACTGGCGACGGACCGCCACACCAGGCACCGACCGCGCTGCCTCCCGGTGAGCTCCTCGACCTGCTCAGTGTGTCTGCGGTCGTACTGGACGACAGCGGGCGGATCGTGTTCTGGAGCCCCCAAGCAAGTGAGGTGTTCGGCTACACGGCCCAGGAGGCGCTGGGCCGGTATGCGGCCAAGCTCCTGATCCAGCAGGAACACCGTGACCTGGTGGTGAAGCTGTTCTCCGAGGTGATGGCCACCGGGACGAGCTGGGCCGGGGCCTTCCCGATCCGGCACAAGGACGGCAGTGTCCGGTTGGTGGAGTTCCGCAACATGCGGCTGCTGGACGACCGCGGCGACGTCTACGCCCTGGGGATCGCTGCCGATCAGGCCAAGCTGCAGCAGGTGGAGAACGAGCTGGCTCTGTCGGACCATCTCGTGTCCCAGTCCCCCCTCGGGATCGCTCTCCTGGACGCCGACCTGCGCTACCTTCTGGTCAACCCTGCCCTCGAGCGCATCAACGGCGTCCCCGCCGTGGACCACATCGGCCGCCGGCCGCGGGACATTCTCACGCTTCTGGACGTCGACTCCATCGAGTCCGCACTGCGCCGCGTACTGATCACCGGCACTCCGTTGATCGACCGGCAACTCATCGGCCGGACCGTCGCCGACCCGGACAATGATCATGCGTGGTCCGTGTCGTACTACCGCATCGACGGGCCCGGCGGGCGGGTGATCGGGGTGGCGAACTCCGTCGTCGACGTCACCGAGCGCCATCGCGCTGCGGCCGAGACCGAACGTGCCCGGCGCCGCCTGGCCGTGATCGCTGATGCCTCCGTGCGCGTGGGAACCACCCTGGAGGTGGAGCGGACTGCACACGAGCTTGCCCAGGTCGCCGTTCCCGAGCTGGCCGACGTCGCGGCGGTGGACCTGCTCGACTCAGTTCTGGCCTTCCGCCGCACCGGCGGTCCCGTCGAGGGCACCGAGATGTTCCGCACACTCGCCGTCGCCTCCGCCTACCCCACCGAGGCCGCCTCGGCTGCGTACGAGGTCGGGCACACCGCTTCGTACGGCGCCAACCGGCTGATCACTCAATGCGTCCACACCGGACAGCCCGTCGTCGTGTCCCACACCAGCACAGACGATCTTCTGCGTATTGCGCACGCCCCTGAGGCCGCGGCCGCGCTGGTCCGGGCCGGTGTCCACTCCTATCTCGCGGTCCCCCTGAGCGCCCGCAACCAGGTCCTGGGCGCACTCGACCTGCTGCGCGCACGCAACCCGCTGCCCTTCGACGAGGACGACGTGGTCCTCGCCGGGGAACTGGCCGCTCGGGCGGCGGTGGCCATCGACAACGCCCGCTGGCACGAGAGCGTGCGCAACTCCGCTGAGAGCCTTCAGCGCAGCCTCCTGCCCGGCCCCCCTCCCCCGCTGACCGGCTTGGCGGTTGCCTCCTGCTACCAGCCGGCTCAGGCATCCAGCGAGGTGGGAGGCGACTGGTACGACGTCATCCCGCTGGCCGGCGACCGGACCGCGCTCGTGGTCGGCGACGTGATGGGCCACGGCATCGACGCCGCCGCGGCTATGGGGCGTCTGCGCACCGCCACGTGCGCCTACGCCAACCTGGATCTCGCCCCCGACGAAGTGCTCCGGCATCTCGACACGATCACACAAGGGCTCGAGCCGTACATCGCCACCTGCCTCTACCTGGTCTACGACCCACACCTGCACCAGTGCCGCATTGCCAACGCCGGACATCTGCCTCCCGCCCTCATCTGCAGTAGGAGCCGCCCAAAGCTGCTCGAACTGCCCGCCGGCGTCCCCCTCGGCGTCGGCGAGGACCTCTTCCGCACCGTGACCTTTGACCTGAATCCCGGCGACCGGCTCCTCCTCTACACCGACGGGCTCGTCGAGACCCGCCACCACTCCATCGACGAACGCCTCAACACCCTCCTCAAGATCCTCGAAAGCGAGCACCCACCGCTCGAATCCACCTGCCAGTGGCTCCTGAACGCGCTGCGCGACCCCGACGAGCACGACGACGTCGCCCTCCTGATCGCACGGGCCCAGCCGATCACCGCAAACGACGGGTAACTATGAGCACGTCCCCTTCTCGACGCCGCCCCCTGTTCGCCTGATCCGCGCCCACGTGATCCGGCGACGCGTCGCCAGGCAACCGGACCGTTACTCACTCCAATTGGGCAACTGCGACCAAACACCTGCAATTGATGCCGACATGGCATGCAGGAAGGCGGGACGGCCCCGCCTCTCATGCCGCCAGGGTCGGGCCCGGAACCGTTAGCCAAAGGTGCACGCGAAGGAGTCTTAAGGGCGGGGCAACTGGGCGAGGGCGGCGCGGCCGATCTGGAGCATGGCCGACTCGTCCATGTTGGTCTTGGCGAGGAACTCGATGCCCTGCATCACCGCGAGCAACACTCGTCCGAGCTCCTGCGGGTCGGCGTCCGGGGACAGGGCTCCTTCGCCCTGTGCCTCCTCGACGCAGGCAATCAGGAGGTCTTCGACGGCCTGATATGTCGTTCTGGCCCGCGAGACAACGTCGGGCTCCTGGCTGTGCAGTTCTGAAGTGCTGTTGACCAAGAGGCAGCCGCGCCGCTGCGGGGATTCTGCAAACTCCTCGGCCGCGCCCTCGAGGAGGCAGGTCAGGCGTTCCATGGCCGTGCCCGGCCCGGTGAGGATCGACCGTACGCTGTTCAGTTGCTCGTCACGGTAGCTGTCCAGCACCTGCAGGAAGAGCTGGCGCTTGTCACCGAACGCCCCGTACAGACTTCCCTTGCCCAGCCCCGTGGCACCCATCAGGTCCTGCAGCGACGTGGCCGCATAGCCTCGGTTCCAGAACTCCTCGCGTACGGACTCCAGAACCTGGTTCTCGTCGAAGTTTCGAGGGCGTCCCATGGCAGCCATACTACCTGATTCTTGACCCTCCGGTCCATAACTCCGTACCGGCCATCAGCCCGTCTGTGCCGGTGCTGCGCGTCACGCCCGTCGCCCAGGTGTTGCCTCTACCTCGAATACCCGGGATTCACCTTGGACTGGGAGCACCGCTTCAGGCCCGGGTTGCTGCTGTACGTCCAAGTCTCCCGCTCGGCAGCCGTCCTGCATCTGTCCGAGCACCACGGCGACGGCAGCCCGCATGGCGTGGCCTGGTTCCCAGTTCGCGACGTGTCCGCGCTGCACAAGGAGCTGCTCGCCCGTCCGAACGCGCCCGATGCGAGCCGGAACGACCCGGACGCGCCCGGCGGGCCGCCGATGCAGGTCACCGAACCGAACGGCAACATCCGCATCGGCGCAGTAGGCGGCCTCCCGTGCGCCGCACTGACACGCTCCGTCCCTACAGGTTGTCGCTGAGCGGCAGGTCGGCGCGAGCCAGCAGATTCCATCCCTGAGAAGGCCGCATCTGTGCAAGGAGCCGCCGGCGGCCGGCCTATCAGGAGGAAACATCTTCCATGCCCTCGACGTCAGCGGACTCGCTGCCGACGACGTTGTAGATCGTTGCCACCCTGCGCACGATGTGGAGCTTGGATACTGCCGCGATGGTCGCCTGAAAGGCTTCGCTGGCAATGTGCGCGTCGAGGTGCTGGCGGCTCTCCCAGCCTTCGGTGAGACGAAAGACGTTCGGCTCGACGACGCTCTCCGCCACGTCGTACCAGATGCAGCCGTCCTTGGCGCGAGTGTGCCCGATGTCGTTTCGGGCGTGCGTGCGGAATTCTTCACGATCATCGGGGTGGATTTCATAGAGAGCGGCGACAACAATGCTGGGCTGCGACATGTGATTCCACCTTTCTGAAGGTGGGTGTTGCGAAGAGATCTGCCGCTTTGTCGGGATCGTTGACGCTTCCGGTGTACGCGAGCAGCAACAAGGGCATCCCTCGGCTTTGTTTCCCCCGGGCGCATCCGTGGGCCGGGGGCCCCTGGGAGTCCTCGCGCGACCGGGCTGGTTGCTGGGTTACTCGGCGAACGCCTCGGAGACCTTGAGAGTGTCCTCGTAGAGGTGCATCGTGACGATTTCATCGCCGGCCACCTGCAGGTGCATGGCGATGGGCATAGCGAAGGTCCGGCCGGTGCTCTTCGCGACCCGGGTGAAGCGACCGAGCAGGATCGCGTGGTCGCCGTCGATGAGGAGCGCTTCGACCTCGTCGACGTTCTTGTCGGGCACGATGTTGGATCTCAGTGTGCGCAGGTAGTCGGCCACCTCGCTGCGCTTGGAACGCTGCCCCGTCCAGGGCAGCGCTGCCGAGCCGGGGACGTACCAGTCGATGTCGTCTGCGAAAATTTCGGCGACCCTGTCCGGGTCACCGGCCGCAAGCAGGCCGAGGAACTGCTCCACGACGTCACGCGTAGCCATGATCAAACACCTTTCACCATGAGGTACCAGAAACGGTTGTTGTTCAGGGGGCGGGCCGATATGGGCCATTGAGTCAAGAAGCTGGTTGGGGGCGCACGGCGCCTGCCTGGGACGAACCTGGCGGGGCCTGCGTGGGGCGGGCGCTCTGCTGAGGGTGCGGAGGGTTTCGTCGGGACGTCGGCCGCTTTTTTGCAGCGGCCGTTCGAGGACCGGCCTCCGGGTTCAGACCTGGTTGAGGCCGCCGTCGACGAACAGTTCGGTGCCGGTGATGAAGCTGCTCTGGTCGGAGGCCAGAAAGAGGGCTGCCGAGGCGGCCTCGTCCGGCCGCCCCATGCGGCCGAGGGGCACCTGGCTTGCAAGAGAGCTATGGAGCTGCGCTGCCTGCTCCGGGTCGGGAGCCAGGCCGGCAATCCCGGGGGTGTCGATGGGGCCGGGTACGAGGGTGTTCACCCTGATCGCACGGTCCTTCAGCTCGTTAGCCCACGTGCGGACGAAGGAGCGAACGGCGGCTTTGGAAGCGGCGTAGACACCGAATGCCTCGGCCCCCGTGGTGGCGGCTGTCGAGCCGGTGAGGATCACCGAGGCGCCGTCGTTCAGCAGCGGGAGCGCCTTTTGGACGGTGAACAGCATCCCCTTGACGTTGATGTCGAAGATGGAGTCGAAGTGCTGCTCGGTGACCTGCTCCAGAGTGGAGAACTCGCCGCCGCCGGCGTTGGCGAACAGCACGTCGATGCTGCGGCCCTGCTCGGTGACGGCTACGTAGAGCCGGTCGAGGTCGGCGAGGTTGGCGACATCGCTACGGACGCCCGTGGCGTTCGCGCCGATCTCGGCCACTGCGGCATCGAGGACTTCCTGCCGGCGGCCCGTGATGAACACGTGAGCGCCCTCGGCGGCGAAGCGCCGAGCGGTGGCCAGACCGATCCCGGTGGTTCCGCCGGTGACCAGCGCGGTCTTGCCGTCAAGCTGCCCCATGGTCTTCTCCTGGTGGCTCGTTGGGATCGTCGAACGGAAGCCCGGTGATTCATCACCGGGCCGGCATCCGGGTGTGGTCTTCCCTCTTGTCGGCGCCGCTGCGCAAGTCACCCGGGGCCGGTGGACGGGGTGGCGGCGTTATGGTCCGACCGGTCCAATATAGCGTTGCGGACCGGTTGGTCAAAAATGGGGGTGAGGTGCGCCCCGGGTACCTTGCGATCTCCACGTGCGACGCGTTTGAGCCAGGGAAAGTGATTGGCCGCTACTGAGGGCCTAGCGGACAGGGTGCGCGCCGCGTGCCAGCTCGGCAGCCTGTGCGTTCGGGCCTGAGCTGCCCCCTCCAGTCGGCAGGTGCGGGTGCGGTGGCGGCAGACGTGGAACGAGGGCGGTCCACGTGCTCTGCGGTCACAGGGACCGGCATCGCTGCCGAGACTCAGCGAGAAGCAGTTCACGCAGCTGGAAGCGGAGCTGGTCAAGGGGCCGGCCGCGCACGCTGGGAGGACTAACGCTGGACCCCGAGCCGTGTGAAGACGGTGATCGGCCGACGCTTCCACCTGACCTACACGATCCAGGGCGTGCGCAAGCTCTTGGTCCGTCACGGCTGGTCCTGCCAGGTTCCGGCCCGACGAGCCATGGAACGCAACGATGATCCTCTCGTCGGGTGGGTCAAGGAGGTGTGGCCCTGCGCGGAAGGCTCGCGGCTGCCCGTGGGGCCTGGCTGATCTTCGAGGACGAAGCCGGATTCTCCATGACGCCGCCGCCGGCGAGAACCTGGTCGCACAGAGGCCGCACTCCAGTGGTGCGGGTCCGCGGACGTTCCCGCAGACGGATATCCATCGCCGCCCACCAGCAGCTCGGCGGCCCGCTCGTACTGGTCCGGGACAACCTCAACGTCCACAAAGCCGCCGGCCTGCGGGAGTTCGTCGAAGCCCGGAACTGGCTGACCATCTACTACCTACCGCCCTACGCACCCGACCTCAACCCGGTCGAAGCATCTGGTCCCTCCTGCGGCGCGCCTGGCTCTCCAACGTTGCCTTCAGCACTCCCGAACACCTCGACCAGCGCATCCGACTCGGCCTACGACACATCCAATATCGCAGGCACCTCATAGACGGCTGCCTCACCGAGACCGGCCTGACCATCCGACCCGCCTGATCAGCAGCACGACACCACGAGTTCAACCTCAGCAATTCCGTTGTAGGGAACCCTTTTGGGCCCCTCACCCAGCCGGCCCGGGGCCGGTGGAACGGGGACGGTTCGACGCTCCCCCCCGGCCGCCTCCCGAGTACTCGTCGGTCAGGCACACAACGTTTGCCGGAGCGTGGCGCCGCGCTCCCGTACTCTCGCGCGGATCCCGCCGCTGTGATCGGGTGGGCAAGGTTCCAGGCCCCTGACGACAGCAACGGTCACCAGCGCGTAGGCCACGTGCGGAACGATGTCGGCGACCCAGTCGGAACGAGACCACGTGCGCGGGTCGGTCACGCGCAGCACGGTCATCGGGCCATTGGTCCCGATCAGCGCCCCCGCAGTCGCCGTGGCGGTCAGGACCGCGTTGCCCGGCCGCCAACCACAGGACAGAGCGAGGCCGAGCAGGCCACCCATGCCCACACCCGCTGCCATACCGGTCAGGGGGCCCAGACCTTTGACGCGGTTCTCCCGTACGTTGTCGTCGCCCGGGATCCGAACGTGCAGGGTCTCCGACAGCCGCTCCACGGTGACCTCGGGTGTCGTACTCGCTCCCCGGCCGCGGATGACCATGTCCAGGTACCCGACCGCGTCCAGGACCGTGGTCCCGGCAGCGCCCGCGGCAGCCCCGGCCAAAAACCAACGCAAGTGCCGGGCCGGACCGCTGACTCCTGTCATAGGCCGCTCATCCCTTCACGAAGTCCAGCTGCGCGGGGTCGACAACCTTCGGGTGTGTTCGGGCGAAACCGTGCGGACCGTGGCCCGTGCCGGGCTGCCGTGTGAGCCGGCGGGGCTCCGCACCGTCTCAGTAAATACATCGCACGGCTCACTCCGCGACCGGAGCCTCACCATCAGTGGCAGAGACCTTTTGCTCACCCGCCTGTGTCCAGGCGCCCACGCTCGTACATGCCGAAGAGATGAACCAGCGAAGGGACGACTGCACCGGGCCGCGGAATTCGCCGAGTTGCTCGGCTGTTCGGTCCGCACCCACCCCGCGAACTTCGGCCGCTTCTTCCGCGACCGCACCGGTCTCACCCCGGCCGCCTTCGCGGCCCGCGGCGCCACGACCCACCCGTGACGGCACCCGGGCTCCTCAGCAGACGCCAGGCGCGGCCGAGGACAGCGCCCTGTGCACGGGCTGAGTCACAGCTCGTGCCGGTCGAGAATGGTCATCAGCTTGCGCCTGCGCTTCAGTTCCGCCCGCAGTGCACAGACGTACGCGGTGAACTCACCCAGGGTGTCCAGCGCTCGGTGACAGTCACGGGCGCCCCGCAGCAGCAGAGCCATGCGCTCATAAACACGGTCCCCGGTCGGCTCCTTCAACTGTTCAACCATCCGCAGGTACACCGCAAGCGCGTCGGCCGGCCGCGTCGTGCGCGAGAGGTCGGCGAGCTGCTGCCACTGCCGGTCGTCGGCGCCACCGGACGCCTCCCGCCAGGCGGCGTCCAGATCTCTGTCATCCAGCAGCGCGTCCATCAGCACAGACCCGCCGAAGCGGCTGTCGCGCCCCTGGCGGGCGTCCTCCCGCAGGACCGCGAGCGCCGCCTCACGCTCACTCTCCCAGTCTCCCACGGCCCCAGCAGCGGTGCGCAGCTGCTGGTAGGCAGTCAGGGAGCGCTCCGCCCGCAACCGGTCCCGTCGGACCGAGACCGCCTCGGCCGTCCGGTCCGCCCGCGCGTATCGGGCGCACACGTAATCGACCAGGCGGCCGTCGACATGCGCCTCAGTCGAGGTGTCTCGCAGCCCGCGCTCCGCCCAGGCAAGCGCCTCGCTTTCGCGGCCCGCCGCGTCGAGTTCTTCGGCGATGCGCAGATGCGTGGCACCGGAGGGGAGCAAGTCCTTTGCATACAGGGCGATCAGCGCATCCACGTCGCCCTCCGCCTTGACCAGGCGCTCCATCAGGTACTGCTCCGCCCAGCCGCGCGGGCTGCGCCGGAGCGCCTCAGCCGCCAGCAGCCGCATGCTGGCCAGTCCGGCCGGGCCCAGCACATCGGCATAGTCGAGCGGATCCAGGTCCGTCACGTCGTTCCCGTCCCCGAGCACATGACCGACCAGCCACTCGGCCAGCCGCTCCGGGTCGGCGCGCGCTTTCCGGCACGCCTGCTTGTGGGCATCAACCACCGCATGGGCGGCCTGCCCGACCACGCCGTCGGAGTCGTCGATCTCCCCATACGCCTCGCTGAGCATCCGGATCGTCTCCTCAGCCAATCCGGCTGCCTGCGCCGCCTGCCCCCCGACGGTCAGGGCGCGCAGCGCGTGCGCCGCCTCCTCGACCTGTCGTGCGTACCCACGGGCGTCCGAATACTCCACATACCCGAACCGCTCGAACGGCCGCGGGTCGACCAGCGCCAGGACCCGCTCCCGGAGCGTATCCAGATCAAAGTGCGCGGCCGCAGCCCGCAGCTCCAGCCGCCTGCGCAGCTCCCGATCCCCGGCGACCTGCTCCCGCACCAACGCCACAAGCTCGTCGCGAGACAGTTCCGTGAGCCACGCCTCCAGGCCCAAGACCCGCGCCCGGGCGGCGGCCCGCTGACGTGGAATCGCCGCCTGCCGCAGCACGGTCAATCCCACCGCCACGCAGTGCTTGCAGAAGTTGCCCTCTTGCCCGTAGGGACAGTCACACCACCCCAGGACCCCGGTCCCGGTGCCCTCACCGAAGGTGAGCTCCACCTCATAGACGTCGGTACCGTGCACCCTGGCGATGACCGAACCGTCACCCACCTCCAGGCCGCTGACCGCATCCAGATACCCCACGCCCCGCTCGAAGGACTGAGCCCCGGCCAAGGTCCGCAACTCGTCCTCGCCGAATCCCACCGCGTTCCGTGCCACACAGATATTCAACCGCTCTCGCAAGATCACGTCGAGGTCAATCCCGGATGCATTCTTGTCGGCCCGACGGGCCTCGACGGCGACGACGTCTGCCGTGTTTTCCCCGGCCCGCACAGCGGCGGGAGTTGGCTCGGTCGCGCGGGCGGTTTCACACCGAGGCGGCGGGCCCTGTCCTGACGGCCCCACCTTTCAGATTCCAGTTGTGGTGGCTAACTGACGGCCTTTCACGAAAGGCTGCGAGACATGCCCCGCGCCTCCCCCGCCGAGTTCCGCGCCCGTGCCACCGCGCTGGTGCGGGCAGGCAAACAACAGCGGCAGACCGCCGAAGAGTGAGGTTCCCCCGCAGCAGCCCCAACCCCCAAAGGGCCGCCCTGCACAAAGCTTCAACCCTGAATGCAGGGTTGACCACCACTCGATGAGACCATGAGCCATCACCCACGCGTACTATCGCTACGTCGCCACACCACCATTCGCCGCGGAAGTACACGAACACGCGGACGCACCTACCTCGGTCGCACTCACGGTGATGCACCATTGCTGCCGAATTGAAGAGAGGCAAACACCATGACTGACAACCCCGCCACCATCACCAGCGTGACATCTCAGTACGCCACTCAGGTCGCACAGGACCTCGAGCTCAACACCAAAGAGCAGGAACGTATCGGCGCGGAGCTCTCCGCCCTGCAGACACAGTTGCGCATCCTGCAGGACGACCAGAGCGTGCTGCACAGCATCCAGAAGACGCTCGGCAACCGACCGGCATCCGCGCCGGCAACCCCGGAGCCTTCAACGTCCCTCCCCCAGCAGGCATCCGGCAAGAACACCACGACCCGCCGCGCCCCGTCCAAGACTGCAGGAGTCAAGGCCCCCAGCGCGAAGAAGACCACTCCGCAGGCCAAGAAGGACAAGACCCAGGGCGCGGAGCCGAAGGCGGTAACGGCATCGGCGCAGCCCACGCTGATCGCGCTCATCCGCACCCACCTCGACCAGCAGAAGGAACCCCGTTCCGCGGCGGAGGTCACCACGGCGCTGGCTGAGGCCCACCCCCAGCGCAATATCAAGACGACCGTCGTGCGCACCACGCTCGAGAATCTTGTCGCCAAGAGCCAGGCCCACCGGACGAAGCAGGGCGCCTCGGTCCTCTACACCTCAGCTGCCGTGCACGCCGCACCGGAAAAGACCCCGGCTACCGTGCCGTCCCAGCCCGAGCAGGACAGCAGCAAGCGCAAGAAGGCCGACGCGGTCAGCTCGTAGCCGCCGAGGACACCCGAAGAAGACTCTCGGCGAGCAGCCAAACGAAGTATCCGGCCATGCGGACGCAGCGCGGCCCGTGTCGGTGCGCCAGCCCGTTCCGCCAGGCGGCCCACCGCATCGCACAGCTGTGACTCCTCCCCCTCATGAATGAGGTGGTTTCTCGCTACGCCGGTGGGGCTTTGCGACGGACCAGCCCGGCCCGTAGAACGTTGGTGGCGCCCACGGTGTCGGCGTGCGCGGTGTGGCCGCACGAGACGCAGTGGAACTTTGCCTGTGTGGGCCGGTTCTCCGCGCTGGTGTGCCCGCATTCGGGGCATTGGCGGGAGGTGTTGCGGGGGTCCACGGCGATCACTTCCCGTCCGGCGCTTTCAGCCTAATTCCCGTGTAACGAGCTCACCGGCCCTCGCCGGTCGGTGAGGTGGTTCGAACGGGTTGTGACGCCTGCACTCCGCCGGGCCGAAGGTCTGCGACGAGCACGGCTGCGCAACCCAGCTGGCGGGTGGTGGTCTCGTGAGTGCCGGTGGATACCTCTCAACGTCACGGCCAAGATGCCTTCCCAGAGAGCGGCGCCATTCGGTGCTCTCGTGGCCGCCACCCACCCAGCACTGACGCTGCTGGCGGTTGTGTGGGCTCCGGACACACGCCTTCTTTCAGCCCGGCCATGATGTCTCCGCCAAGATCGGCGGTGTTCGGCGCCTTCACTGCCGCCAGCGGCGTCAACACCGTTTGCTTGATCACTCGTTGGAGTTGGTGGTGCGAGCCCGTCGCACGGTGATCTCTTGCATTCCCCGAGCCGTCTGAGCTCTGGGAACAGACCGGGGCCTGTGCGGTGAGCTGGTGCCACGAACGGCTTGTGAGGTGTCGGCCCGTTCCTTGATCGAGGCCTGGAATTAGGTCGCTGCGTGGCCCCGCATGCGCTCGTGACCAGCGCAAACACCCACACTTCGAGGAGGGAAAGTTGATCTACTGCGGCATCGACTGGGCCGAGAAGACACACGACGTCGCCCTGGTCGACGACGACGGCACGCTCCTGGCCAAGCGCCACATCACCGACGACGCGACCGGCTACAAGATCCTGCTGGATCTGCTCGCCGAGCACGGCGACACCGAGGACAACCCGATCCCGGTCGCCATCGAGACCTCCCGCGGCCTGCTCGTCGCGGTCCTGCGCACCGGGAAGCGCCAGGTCTACGCCATCAACCCGATGGCCGCCGCACGCTACCGCGACCGCCACGCGGTCACACGGAAGAAGTCCGACCCCGGCGACGCCCTCGTCCTGGCGAACATCCTCCGCACCGATATGCACGCCCACCGGCCGTTGCCCCAGGACAGCGATCTCGCCCGCGCCATCGCCGTCCTCGCCCGCGCCCAGCAGGATGCCGTTTGGAACCGGCAGCAGCTCGCCAACCAGCTCCGCTCGCTCCTGCGCGAGTACTTCCCCGCCGCCCTCGACGCCTACCTGCACTGGCAGAACGGTCTCTGCCGCCCCGAGACCCGCGTCCTGCTGGAGCTCGCCCCCACGCCCTCGCGGGCGGCCCGGCTGTCGCTCGCGCAACTGCGCTCGGCGCTCAAGCGCGCCGGCCGCCAGCGCCGGATCGATGCCGACGCCGAGCGCATCCGCGAGGTCCTGCGGGCCGAATACGCGCACCAGCCGCCACTGGTCGAGGACGCGCTCGGCAAGCAGATGCTCGCTCTGCTGCGGCAGCTCGAAGCCGCCTGCACGGCCGCCGACCAGCTCGCCGAGGCGGTTGAAGAGGTTTTCCCTCAGCATCCGGACGCCGAGATCATCCTGAGCCTCCCCGGGCTCGGCACCCAGCTCGGCGCCCGGATCCTCGCTGAGATCGGGGACGACCACGCCCGCTTCGCCACTGCCCGCGGTATGAAGGCCTACGCCGGTGCGTCCCCCATCACCAGGGCGTCCGGCAAGAAGTCCAGCATCACCAGACGCTGGGTGAAGAACGACCGGCTCAACCACGCCGGCTACCTGTGGGCCTTCGCCTCACTGACCCACTCACCGGGCGCAAAGGCCCACTACGACCGCCGCCGCGAGGCCGGGGACTGGCACGCCGCCGCTCAGAGAAACCTCTTCAACAAGATGATCGGCCAGCTCTACCACTGCCTCCAGAAGCACATCCTGTTCGACGAGAACCTCGCCTTCCCCACACAACTTCTCGAAGCTGCTTGACGACTTAGCTCCGTGAGGTGTCTTGGCGGCCAGGATCGTCAGGAACACCCCCCATCCGGCATCGGCAATCGAGCGGTTGAGTCCGGTCTTCGCGCCGGCCCCGTTGGGCAGGAAGCCGCCCGGCATCCCGGGGTCGGGCTTCGGCGCGGGAGCCGACAACCGCCACTGCAATCGCAGGTCCCGCTCCTCCTGATACGCCGCGACGCCCTGCTCCGACAAGCGGTCGACGTATCCGGCCATCGTCGCGATCAGCTTGCGCGCGGCTGCGCTGATCAGCTCGGCATCGTCCGTCAACTGGGCCATCTCTTCGAGTAGCCGCTCGAGGATGACACCCTGCCCGAGCCGGAAGGCTCGCAGCATCACGCTGACGGGCGTCCCGTGCCGGGCAAGCCGACGCGCACGGACCGGGTCGGCGGCCGGCAGTTCGATCCGGCCTGGCTCGATGCCGTGCGCCAGCCGGCCAAGGCCGCGAGAACGTGCTCGGTGACGTTCTCCGCCGTCATGCGAGCGATGTCAGCGCTTCCCACACCTGAGGAACTCCACGCTGCAGGGACCGCTCCATGTCATGAATCAGCTGGTCTGCTCGCAGGCTGACCTCACGCGCGGCACGGGACACAAGACCGTCCGCAGTGAACTCCACACCGACGACGTCACGCCGCACTGTCGTGTCGAGGCCGCCAGCAGTCGAGATGGCGGGGCCCAGGGTGCACACGCGGTCCATCGGCACCACCGGACCGAGCGCAGATCCCGGACGCCGTGGTCAATGCGGTGCGGCGCCGTCTCGATCCACGCGTTGATCATCCGAGCGTCGATTTCACGTCCGGGATCATCAACTGGCGGAGAAGTAATGGCCGTTGTCCAAATCGGCGAGCAGGCTGGGCTGAGCGGGTTCCCAGCCGAGGGTCCGGCGGGTGATGAGGTTGGACGCCGGGTAGTTCTGCGTGACGATGTTCGCGAGGAACCCAAAGTATCCCGGCACCATCAGTACGTCCGCGGGAACGCTCAAGGCGGGCAGGCCCAGACGGCTGCCAATGGCCTCGGCGATCTCGCGGAGCGGGATGGCCCCGTCCCCAACCGCGTGCCAGTATTTGCCAGCCGGCCCCTTCTCCAGCGCCAAGCGGAACAAGGAGGCGACATCGCGGACGTGCACGGCGTTCCACAGGTTCGCGCCGTCTCCGGGGTAGCCGACGAAACCCTTCTCCTTCGCGAGCGCGATCAGCTGCACGAGGAAGCCGGCACGATCGGTCGTGCTGTGCGCGATGTTGGCAATCCGCACGACCGAAGACCGCACTCCCCGCTCAGCGAGGCCGACTACGGCGGTTTCCACGACGTTACGAACCCGCAGGGTGCCCTTGTACTCATCGCCGCCGGGAAGGGCCGGGTCCTCCTCGGTGGCCGGCCGGCCCAGGTTCCCTGGCGAGCCTATGCTCCCCGCCGCGACCAGCGGCTTTCCGGTTCCCGCCAGTGCCTCGCCGTACGCGAGCATGATCGGGAGCTCCGCGGCAGCCACGGCGTCGATCCCGCCGGAGGGAAGCAGGTCTTGCCTGTGCGCGACGTGGATGACGCCGTCGGAGTCCGCGGCCGCGTCCTTGAGCCCGTCGAGATCCTCGAGGTCGCCGCGACGCACCTTCGCGCCGAGCGCGGACACTGCCGCCGCGGCCGTGTCCGACCGGGCCAGGCCGGTGACCTCATGTCCGGCGGCGATGAGCTCGGGGATGATGTACGAACCGGAATGGCCGGTCCCGCCAGTGACGAAAACGCGCATGCTACTGCTCCTTGTGAGAGTAAGTGGAGGGGCTGTTCTCCTCGTGCCGTAGATCGACTGACGTGATGGGGCACGAGAAGCGGTGGTGCGGGTGCGCTCAGCTGAGAATGCTGACGCCGAGGAAGAAGTTGGTGTGCTTGACGGAGTGGGCGACGAGGCCCAGCTGCAACAAGGCGACGTTCTCCAGTGACCGCGCCATTGCCAGCTGCCCGGTGTCCATCGGGCGCAGTCCCAGGCTCTCGATGAACGCCGACACGCGTGTCTTTGCCTGCGCGTCGTCGCCGGCGATGAACACGTCCAATAGGCGACCCTCGGCTGGGCCGGCCGCCAGAACATGGGAGAACAGGGTGTTGAACGCCTTGACGACATGCGCGCCGGCGGGGGCGGCCTTGGCGATCTCCTGCGCGCCGGAACTGCCGTCGGGGGTGACAAAGCCCTGGAAATCGGGGGACACGGGGTTGGTGATGTCGATGATGACCTTGCCCTGTAGTGCGTCGTCCCCGTACTCGCTCACCACCGCCGCCGCGCTGGCGTACGGCACGGCGAGGATAACGATGTCCCCGGCCGGGGCGGCGCCGGCCGTCCCGACAGTGGCGCCGCCGAGCGCCGCGGCCAATTCCTTGGCCTTGGCCGGGTCGCGGCCGATGATCTCGACGGCGTTGCCGCCGGCGAGTGCCCGGTCGGCCAGGGCGCTGGCCATGTTCCCCAGGCCGATAATGCTGATGCTGCTCATTGCTGTGCCTGCTTTCTGGAGCTGGATTGGAAGCCATGCCCACCCCGTCGTTGTCAACGGTTGTGTCGTCGACGCCGTCGAACGACGCGATGGACGACGCTCAATTCCTGATGCGCTCATTCCATGGGCCTTGCTATCAAGTTCCGATGTCGAATTCTTATGCCGAATTCACTTCGGCCCCATTAGGTACCTATTCAGGTTGCCATTGGCCTGAGCGGGTGTCCAAGACTTCTTTTAGCCGTGGTGATACCCTGAAGGCATCACCGGACCGGGAGGCGCCATGGATCTGGACCTGCGCAAACTGCGTTACTTCGTCGCCGTGGCCGACCGGTTGCACTTCGGCCGCGCCGCCGATGAGCTACATATCGCGCAGCCGGTGCTCAGCCGGCAGATCCGCGCGCTCGAGCAGGATCTCGGCGCCTCGCTGTTCACCAGGGATCGCCACGGCGTAGCGCTGACCGACGCGGGCCGACAACTGCTGGCCGACGCCGGTCCGCTGCTCGCCTCCGCGCACGCGGTCCGCCGCCGGGTGTCCATGGCCGCCCGCGGCAGCCGGCGGCTGATGGTCGGTTTCCGGGCCGGCATCCCGGTCATCCCGGCGGCGCGGGCGTTCGAGGCCCGGCACCCGGACGTGGTCGTGGACGTGCAGCGGATCGAATGGGACGACCAGGCCCCGATGCTGCTCGACGGCCGCATCGACGTCGGCTATGTGCGGCTGCCCATCGACGAGGCCGGCCTGCGCGTCACCCCGCTGTACACCGAGCCGCGGGTGGCGGTGCTGCCCGCCGGCCACCGGTTGGCCGGCAAGGAGGAGGTCACCGAGGCCGACCTGGCCGGCGAACCGCTGGTCTGGCATGCCGACCCGAGCACGCAGCCCACCAGGCGCCCGCACCCTAACGCCGGGTACCTGGTGCGCGGGGTGGACGAGACGCTCGAGCATGTCGCGGCCGGCCGGGGCATCTCGTTCCTGGCCCGTTCGGCGACCGTGTTCTACTCACATCCGGAAGTCATCTATATGCCCATCCCCGACCTGGCGCCCGACCAGGTGTGCCTCGCGGTGGCGGCATCGCGCACCTCGCCAGTGGTCGATGACTTCTTCACCGCGGCTCAGGCCACGGCCGAGATCACGGCAGAATGTGGGAACTATGAAATGTGGCAGCTTGGAAGCGATGCCGTTTCAAAGCACGGTTGAGCAGTCCGACTGACAACAGCAGCGCCAACAGGGGGCACGCGGCCACAGCAATGGCGAAGGCATTGAGCTCGGGGGCGGAGGCGATGTTGGCGCACAGTGAGAATCGACATTGTCACGCGGCCGCTTCTAGGATGATGAAAATCATGATCTCGTTGAAGTCGTCGAAGGCATTGTCGATCAATTCCGCGAGGACACTTCCACTCCTCGATCTCAATCTCACCGAGCATGCGAAGAATCCGCGCGGATGGCGTGATCTGCACCTTGGCCGCCGGTAATAGCGCTATGGCTGCGTGAGCGATCAACAGCCCGGAGAGCTCAGCTGTGACAGCGGATACGGGGTTCCACGGCATGCGCGGTGACGTGACTCCCCCCTCTCGATCGGGAGGGAACTCGGCCGTCCACGGGAGGGCGAAAAGAGTGTGATCCGGCAGGGCTAGCAGGAGCCATCCCGGCCAGCAGTGAGCGTGGATCGCCTCGGGCAGGAGGCCTTCGAGCGCGACTATGGCGAGCTGGGTGTGGTAGTTGGGTGCGTAGTCGCCCCTGATCCACCGGGATGCCTTCGCCCGCGCGCCACTCGGCTCCCGGCATCAACGAACCGCGCCCTACACACACGCCACAACGCAAGGTGGAGCGGTACAACCGGATCCTCGCCGAGGAGTTCCGCTACGCCCGCGCCTGGCTCTCAGAGCAGCAGCGCGCCGAGGCTCCGAAAGCTACGGCGCCCGCACCGCCGAGGCGATCGAACCGATCCCGTACGGCTTCGACCTGGCCGTCGAGGCCACCGGCCGCGTCGACCGGCTCGCGCTCGCCGTCAAGTCCCTCGCCCCAGAAGGGGTCACGCGCGTAGTTCACCTCCTGGGAGCATCGTCCCGCTACGCAGCCCGCCAGGATTGGACAAGATCGCCAACGCCCTCAAGCCCGTCTACACCGCGCCGCCCGAGGACGCTGCCACCACTCGCTTCCTGGAGTTCAGCGAGACCTGGGGCGACAAATACCCGGCGATCGTGCGGCTCTGGGAGAACGCATGGGCCGAGTTCGTGCCGTTCCTGCAGTTCGACGCTGAGGTCCGCCGGATCGTCTGCACGACCAACGCGATCGAGTCCGTGAACGCCCGCACCCGACGGGCCGTGCGGGGCGCGGTCACTTCCCCTCCGAGACCGCCGCACTCAAGTGCGTCTACTTTGCGGCCATGTCGCTGGACCCGACCGGAACGGGCCGCAAGCGGTGGACCGGCCGCTGGAAGCGAGCCCTCCAGGCGTTCGACATCGCCTTCGACGGACGCCTCTCATTAGTCCACAACTGACCCACCAACCAGACCAGTTACGCCGATAGATTGACAGGCCCCTCCCGACCCGTCACGGGGAGGGCGTTGTCGATGAGGACGGCGGCGATGGCGGCGGCGGCGGGGAAGGACTCGGCGTTGAGGACTCGGGTGCGGGCCGAGGCGCCATCGAGGAGCAGCGCCAGTTGTTCGCCGAGCTGTTCGGGGTCGGTGGCGCCGGCTTCGCGGGCCGTTTCGGCGAGCCGCGCGGCGATGGCGAGCTTGTACTCGCGTGCGTATTCGGACGCGGGGTGTTGGGGGTCGTGGATTTCGACGGTCGCCGCGATGTAGGGGCACAGGGGCGTGAGTTCGCCCGGGCCGGACGTGGGCATCTCGAAGGCGGCGAGGAGTCGTTCGCGGGGTGTGAGGTCGGTGCGGTCGAACACCGCGGCCATGAGGCCGGGATCGAACCGGCGCAGATATTCGGCGACCAGCTTGTCCTTGCCGGAGAAGTGCTGGTAGGCCGTGCGCTTCGAGACCTGGGCCACTGCGCAGAGTTGGTCCATACCGGTGCGGTTGATGCCCTGAGCGCGAAACAGCTGCTGTGACGCGCTGAGGATGCGCTCGCGCGCACCCCTGCCGCGGCGCCGGCCTTGGGGGCCCTTCTCCAACTTCGTCATGCTTGCATCATACCTCAGTTCGGTACCGCTCGGTGTACATAGCTTGCGTTCCCACCGGTCGCCGGATACGTTATGTACACAGCTCGGTTTACTAAGGAGTGAGTGGTTGTGGGAAAGCTCGATGGCAAGGTAGCGGTGATCACGGGCGGGTCGACCGGCATGGCGCTGGCCGGCGCGAAGCTGTTCGTTGAGGAGGGGGCACATGTCTTCATCACCGGCCGGCGGCAGGAGGCGCTGGATGAGGCGGTGAAGGTGATCGGCCGGAACGTGACCGCCGTGCAGGGTGACGCGGCCGACCTGGCCGACCTGGACCGTTTGTACGAGACGGTCAGGCGGGAGAAGGGCTCGATCGACGTGCTGTGGGCGAGTGCCGGGACGGGGGAGCAGGGCAAGCTCGGTGAGATCACCGAGGAGCAGTTCCATCGTGCGTTCTGGCTGAACGCGCGCGGCACGTTGTTCACGGTGCAGAAGGCGCTGCCGCTGCTCAACGAGGGTGGCTCGATCTTCATGACCGGGTCGAACGCTTCGCTGAGGGGCTTCCCCGGGTGGAGTGTGTATGCCGGGAGCAAGGCCGTGCAGCAGGCGTGGGCCCGTGTGTGGCTGAACGAGCTCAGGGACCGGCGGATCCGGGTGAACGTGCTCACCCCCGGCCAGGTCGCCACGGCCAAGCAGGAGGAGCTGTTCGACGAGGAGACCAAGAAGCAGTTCGAGTCCCTGATTCCGCGGGGCAAGATGGGCCGCCCCGAGGAGATCGCCACGGTCGCACTGTTCCTCGCCTCGGACGACTCAAGCTACGTGAACGGACTGGAACTGACCACCGACGGCGGCACCACGGTGATCTGAACGAACACACCGGTATACGCACACACCCGCGAGAACGCAGTCGTCACGGGCCGAGGAACTGGCCTCGAATGCGGACATGCGCAACGCGTTGAAGTGTTGCGTGCGCGCTCGAATTCGCGTGTTATCGCTGATTCAAGCCGCACCCGTCGGGATCCACTGGCGAAGTGGTGTCGCTCGTGAAACAGAACTCTGGAGGCAAATTCGTGTTCGATCTGCGGCCGGCCTGCCAACGCATGATTGATGTGGTGGCTGGCATCACCGATGGCCAGCTGGCCGGCGGCACCCCGTGCGACGACTTCACCGTTGCCGACCTGCTCGCCCATGTGGACGCCGCGGCCGTTCGGCTCGCCGCGGTGACTCGCGGCGAGGCTGCCGAGCCGCAGGGCGTCTCGCCCCGCGAGCTGATCGGCCATCACGTGCGCGCGCTGGCCACGGCGTGGCAGGAGCCCAGCGCCTGGCAGGGCAGCACCGACCTGGGGCTGGAGCTGGCCAACGAGGTGTGGGGTCGGATCGCGCTCACCGAGATGGTGGTGCACGGCTGGGACCTGGCCACGGCCACCGGTCAGCCCTTTGACGTGCCCGAACCCACCCTCCGCGGGTGCTTGGAGTACCTCACCGAGTTCTTGCCGAAACTGCCGGCCCCAGCCCGGTCCCCCTGGGGTACGGCGGTGCCCGTGTCGCCGGACGCGCCCCTGCTGGACCGTGTTATCGGGATGGCCGGCCGCAAGCCCTGAAAGAGACCGATTCTCGGTTGGTTGAGGGGTTTATCTCGCCTTGCTGATCTGGCATGCCGAATCGGCCCCGCGGATAGGCGCCCCGACCAGGTTTCATACACACCGAGAATAGGAGTAGCTATGACCAAGTTCGCCCGGCACCGCGCTGTCTGGGAGTCCTTCATCGACTGCATGCACAGCGGCGCAGACAAAGAAACCCTTACCCGTTTGCTCGCCGAGAACGTGGTGCTGAACAGCCCGCTCGGCGATGAGCCGCTCGTCGGCCGCGAGGCCGTCGTGGAAGCCATACAGACCGTCAAAAGGCTGGCGGCCGACCTCACGTACAAGGAGGCCCTCAGCGGCGAGACCCACCACGCCGCATTCTTCCGGCTGCAGATCGAGGACACCGTGGTCAACGGAATGGACTACGCCCTGATCGACGCGGACGGCAAGATCGCCGAGGTGACCATCTGGTGGCGTCCGCTGCCGTCCGCCGTCGCGATGCAGGGACACCTTGCGAATGTGCTCGGCATGCAGCCCTGGGAACTGCGCACGAACGGGGCGTAAGGATCAGGGATGCCCTCGTCGCATGTGTGTGACCTGACCTCCTTGGAGCAGGTCATCGCGGGACAGGTTCACGCATCCCGACCTACCGGCGGAATGTCAGCCGGGGGTCCGGCCGGATGCCGGTATCCGGCCGGACTCCCGGCTCCTCGGCCGGCGCCGAGCTCCGCGGCTCACCCCGTTGGGCGACTCGGCACCAACGAAACAAAGCGAAAGTTCGAGAACAAGGAAGAGAGCACACCTCATGAGCAGCATCAGCATCATCGGCACCGGGAACATGGCCCGTACGATCGGCGCGCTGGCGGTGGCCGGCGGCAACACCGTCGAGGTCATGGGCCGCGATCACGCCAAGGCCGCCGACCTGGCCAAGGCTCTCGGCGGCGGCGCCACGACGGGAGAGTGGGGTGCCGTCCCGGCCGGCGACATCGTCATCGTGGCCCTGTTGTTCGACAGTGTCGTTCCGGTCGTCGCCCACTACGGAGACGCCCTCGCGGGCAAGGTCATCATTGAGATCAGCAACCCCTTCAATGCCACGGCCGACGGTCTGGCCCACCGCGGGGTCACCTCGATCGCGCAGGAAGCCGCCAAGGTGGCCCCGGCCAGTGCCAGCGTGGTGAAGGGATTCAACACCATTTTCCGTCATGTCCTGGAGCAGGGCCGGTCCGACGTCTTCATCGCCGGCGACGATGCGCAGGCCAAGGCGATCGTGGAGGCGTTCATCAAGAGCCTCGGGATGCGCCCGATGGACGCCGGCGGACTGGTGATGGCGCACTGGCTGGAAGGTGCGGGTGTGCTCACCATGGGCCTCGCACGCCACGGGGTGGGGGGCTGGAACTTCGCCCTCGGCGTCACGGAACTTCCCGCTTGAGCCCAGCGCTCGGCCTCGTAGAACGGCCCCGTCGGTTTTCGCACCTGGTTGTGGTGTGGCACTTCGACCAGACCTCGCCCGGTGATGTCGAGTACCACGCCCGCAGCCCGCGCGGCCGCGATCGCCCTACACGTGGCGCTGCACGACCCGGCTCGCGTCATGCGTGAGGTCGAGGCCAAGCGACGCGTGCTCGCCCGCCATGTGCTCGGTCCAGCCACGGGCGACCCCGAACTACCGTGGGACAACCGCGATGACTGTCAGTACGACGGCGAGACCTGGCCATGCGACGACCTGCTCGCCGGTGCTCAGCGACGGTACGCGGTTGTCGCGGTCTCGATGAAGGATCGGATCAAAGGGTTGGTGTCACCCTCGTTCCACACCGCCACCACTCGGCTCGGCGGCATGTCGATCAGCGGCACCACGGTGAATTCCGCGGGCAGGTCGTGTCCGAGCGGGGCCAGGCCGACCGTGCCGTTCCACAGCACGGCCTGCAGGCATTCCTGGACGGCGCGCACCACTGGGCCCTCGCGCGGCCTGCCACCGTTCCAGTACGACTGCCAGATGGGGTCAGTGCCCTGCGGGAACTGGAACCAGCGGCGGTCGCTCAGCTCGGCCAGCCGCAGCCCGTCGCGGCGGGCCAGCGGATCGTCGGCGCGCAGGACCACGCCGACCGGATCGGTCCGCAGCACACGCACCGTCAGGGCAGTCTCGTCGAACGGCGCCCGAGTCAGCGCGACGTCCACCATTCCGGCGCGCAGCCCGCAGGTCGGGTCGGTCAGATCGGTGTCGCGGATGCGGATGTCGATGCCGGGGCGGCTTCGGCGGTAGGCGGCGGCCATCCTGGCCACTCCTGGGTCGGTGCCGTCGCCCAGGATGCCGATGGTGATGATCGCGACGCCGGCCGCCGCGCTCACTCGTACCCGGACGCGGTCGGCATGGTCGAGCAGGGCCCGCGCCTCGTCGAGCAGCACCGAGCCCACCGGAGTGAGCGTGACCCCCGTGGGTGAGCGGACGAACAGCTGGGACCCGACATCGGCCTCCAGCTGCTTGATCGCCCGGCTCAGCGGCGGCTGACTCATGTGCAGTCGGGTGGCGGCCCGGCCGAAGTGGAGTTCCTCGGCGACCGCCACGAAGTAGCGCAAGGTCCGTAGCTCCACACTGCAACGATACCCACGAGGTATCGGCTCCGCGGGATGGGTCTTGGACACCGGCAGTGCCGGGCAGTGCACTTGTGAGCATGACCGAAGAAGCGAAGACCAGCGAGCCCCAGACCCACCCCGCTGTATCGGTGGTGGGTCCCGGCGACGGCGAGACGATCGTTCTGGGCACCACGCGCATGCGCATCCTGGAGGACGGCAGCCACACCGGGCACCGCCTCGCGATCGCCGAGTCCGTCCTCACCCCGCACACCCAGGGACCGCCGCAACACCGCCACGCCCGACACGACGAGGGCTTCTACATCCTCTCCGGCACCGTGCGGTTCACCGTCGGGGACGAGGACTACGACGCCGCCTCGGGCACGCTCGTGATGGTTCCGCCCAAAACCCCGCACACCTTCGCCAACCTGACCGACCAACCGGCGGTCATGCTCAGCACATTCACCCCCGACCTGTACGTGCAGTACTTCCGAGAACTCCAGGAGGTGCTCGCCGGCGGCCGGCCGCTGACGCAACAGGCCAACATCGACGCAATGAGCCGCTACGCCACCGAGCCCGCCACCGACCTCACCTGAAGCCGACGGCACAGCATGTGCCCGGCCAGTCTCCCTCGGACCGGCAGGGCGGTGGCGCTGCCGCCGTTCGCCGTCGGCGGCGGCCCGCGCGTCCGGGTCCCTCGGACGACGGACCGGGCCTTCACGAGGTCTCCCCTGGCAAGCGACGCACTCGACGGGCCCCATGAACCGGCGGCCCATGAACGGGAACCATGAACGGGAACCATGAACATCGCCTATTGGATCGTCGCGGGACTGCTCGCGCTCTTCTACTTCTACGCAGGCACGCTGAAGGTGATCCGCAGCCGCGATCAACTCCGGCCGATGATGGCCTGGGTCGACCACATACCCTTGCCTGCCCTCAGGGCGCTGGGAGCGGTCGAAATACTCGGCGCGACCGGCCTGATCCTGCCGGAGCTGACCGGCATCGCTCCCTCGTTGGCGACGGCCGCGGCCTTCGGCTTCGTACTCCTGCAGACCGGCGCGATCGCCGTTCACCTGATGGGCGAAGACCGCCGGATCGCGCTCAACGCCGGACTCACCGTTACCGCGGCCGTGACCATCTGGCTGGCCACCCGGCTGTGATCGAGCACCGTCCTCGACCGGTGGATGCGCCTACAGGGCCGACCACCCCACAGCCGCTGTCACTTCGCATGAACATCGAACACGCCGCCGTCCACGCGCTGCTCGGGGAGTCGTACATCTGCTGTCGCAACTCGTGGACAGAGCAATCCACGGCGTCTGCGGTGGCCGATCTGGTCGGCTCGCTTGAGGATAACGGCTCGAATGCCTCGACGACGTAAATGGCTGCGGATAGCCCGGGATGAATACGCCTTGTCGCGAAGAGAACGTCAGGAGTGGTCCGAGGTCATCTTCCGGCTACAACAAACGGTGTGCGGGAGATGAGAAGGACTGGCTCAAGAGACTCACAAGGGGAAGCGACACTTACTAGCCTCACCCTTCATGGTCGCCGTGGTCGTCACTATCGGGCTGGCGTTCGCCGGCTATGTCGTCACCTACCTCAACGGGCTTCGCCTGTCGCAGCGCCATGAACGCCTCGCTCACGTAAATCGCCAGATCGGCGACTTCTATGGCCCCTTGTTCGCCCTCACGGAGGCCAACAGCCGCATCTTCGGTGCGTTCATGGAACGCAACGCTCGCCCTGACGGCAGATCACCCTTCGTGCGGGAGACCCCGCCCACCGAAGAGGAACTCACCGAGTGGCGACTGTGGGTCACGACCGTCTTCCTCCCGAACATCCGCGCCATGCGCGACCTCGTCATCAAACACGCCGACCTGTTGACCGAACCAGAGATGCCGCCCCTCCTGCTGCACCTGTGCGCACATGTATCGGGCTACGAGATCACAGCCGCCCGATGGACACAGGGCAGCTACGACCAACACCTCTCCGTCGTATCGTTCCCCAGCGAGGAAATTGCGACGGACGCGCGCAAGGGGTTCGCCCAGCTAAAGAGGGAACAGGCCCGCCTACTGGGGCAACGGCACGACAGTTGACCAAGCCTTGGCACCCCCGCGGCCCTGCCGCGCCGCGCGGGTGCAGTGCGAAAAGATGTCGGCGATGTTGCGTAGGGTGGGTCCTGCGACCGCTTCAATGCGTCTGAGCCCGGCGAGCACCACAAGTCCGGCTATGACAGTGCCTTGGCAGTTGACATCTCCCCAACTGCTATGGCTGAGCGCCCGAGTTGGCACCCGTGAGCCCAGTAGGCGCAGAGGCTGCTTACATGGGGCTCCGGGGCCTCGTTCCCGGGTTCGGTCCGTGACTCGCTTCGGAGGGCTCAAGTGGCCCGGCGGCCCTTCAGTCGGCTCCGGGGAATGCTCGTCGGCATGGCATTGGGGTCGCCCTCCCCGCCCGCCGGGTCGGCAGGGATGTTCTTACCCCTATCCCCGGAGTGTCGGCGTAGGCGGACATGACGGGCCCCTGGTGGGCTCCCTCACCCCCTATGCGGCGCACCCGGCCCGGGGGTCACGTCCGCTGGAGCCGTGCCTTCACCGGTTCGCGGAGTTGTCCTCCTCGAGGATCTCGCCTGTGTGGGCGTTGAGCTCGATCCACCACACGACCCCGGCAGCATCCTCGACCTCGACGGCGAACCGGTAGCGGCCGGGCGCGGTCTCCTCCTCGCCGTACTCGAACCCGAAGACGTCCTTCCTTGCCGGATGACGTGCAGCAGCGATCCGCTCGAGCTCGTCGCGCGGCATGACCTGGCCCGACTCAACGATCTGCCGCGCTTGTTCGCTGTCGATGCGTCTCATGTAGCCACGGTATGGCGGCGTCCCCCGCCCGGCGACCGGTGCGCACCCCGTGGTCTACGGGGTGGGGCGGCCGTGGTCAGCGTGCTCGGGGTTGCTGGGAAACTGGCCGCCCCTGACGCGCAGGAAAACGTGCCGGGCAGTCATGTGGGCCGTACAGAGCATGGGCGAGGGTCAAGCCGGGCGGGCCGCAGGCGGACGCGGTAGCCCTCGAGGGTGGGCCTCCTCGAAGGCTACCCGCCGGCCAGGGCCCCAGGCGTGCGGCAGCACTTGCAGCCACCCAGGGAGAATCGGCACGAGGGGATCGTCCCCGCAGGCGCGGGAAGCACCGGCACTGACGCGACCTGGCCGCCGACCACTACAGGGCCATCCCCGCAGGCGCGGAGGTTGGCCTTCGCGGTGGCCCGCTCCTGGGCGAACCGACGTGCGAGTCTGGGGCCGATATAGCCTCAGCGGAGGCCCGTTCCACAGTCGGCTGCGGCCGGCGAACAGTGCGCAGGAGAGATAGGAAGTCGATGGCTCTGAAGGAAGGCCAGCGGGTGAAGCTGGCAGCCGACACCAGGCTGACCGATTCGGTTGAGGTGTCAGGGGTCGTCGTCGGGTTCCTGTCCCTGGCGGCGGGCACCGGCGGGACCATCGAGCGGGTGACCGACCACCAGGACGAAAGCGAAGACGTGCGTGAGTACGAGCGGCTCACGTCACTGCTCGACGCTTTCGGACCCGACATGCCCACGCAGAGCAGGAGACAACTCGAAGAAAAGGTAGCCTCTCTGGAACCCGCGTGGACCGCTTACCAGGAACAGGCACCTCACGTGAGCGTACGGGTCCGCTTCGACAACGGATTTATCCTCGACGGAGCCGACCAGAACGCCTTCATCCCCGCCTGACCTACGCCAGGACGCAGTCATCGTGATCCGGGCCGCGGCCGTCACCGGTGCGCTTGCGCTGAGGAGTGGTCCAGACGAGTCAATGGGTGGGCATCGGCCAATCCCTGACCCCGGCGGGGTTCGGATTGACGGTGAGGAGCGAGCAGTTCCTCGTCCTCGTCATCACAGCGTGCCTCAGCCCGGGCGTCCGGTCCGCTCCGTCGACGACCTCGCCGGCTGGCTGAACGCGGTCTCAGCCCCGCTACGTCCCTCGCGCGCTGCCGATGTTGGCGCGACCCACCCCGGGGACGGAGGATCCGCTCCTTCCTCGCCTGGGAGACCGGAGGAACCGCCCTCGATCTGGGCTGTCTGCGGCTCCAGGGGGAGAGCGCCGGCGCTCGTCCGGCCCCTGGTTGGCGGGCGAGGCGTCCGTCCTCCATTCGGCCCGCAGGGATTGCCGCAGGGCGGACTTGGGGGTGAGCTGTCAGTGCGCCCGGTGATATTCGCGGGCGCCAATGAGGGCGGGGCGCCCTGCCGAAGAGCAGGGCCAGCCCCCGCCGACCCACACGAGACTTGGAGATCCCCATGCCCTACCGCAAGGGACAGCACGTGGAGTACCGGGACCAGCAGGACGAGCTTCAGCGCGGCGAGATCCGAAGCGCCGAGGGCAGCGGGGCGCAGGCTCGCTACGCCGTCCAGAACGAGGCGACCCTGAGCGAAGACAAGATCAGCGAGAACCAGATCGAGCGGGAGCTGTAGTACGCCTCTGCCGACACAGTCCGCCGTTGCACCGAACCAAAGTGCAACGGCGGACTGCTGGATGCCCTGCGACAGTGGATGCAACGGCGGTAGCCACTACGCCGGGTCAGGCATAGTCGATGTTGCTGGACCACCCCACCCTGTTGGCGTCGTGAATCCGGCGCGGGTCGTCGATGCTGATTCCGATGCCGACATTGTGCGATGTACGGACCGTCCCCGCGGGCGCGGGGGCGACTGGCGCTGCACGGTACGCAGCCCGCGATCTGTTCCGGCGGCGGACTCACGCCGGCACCGTGGCTGAACGGACCGGACACAGTGGTCTTTGATGACATGCGAGAGCTGCCGGCCCTCCTCACCCAGGCGTGACCCTCGCATACTGACCATGGGAAGCGACCGCACGACCTCGAGGCCGCGGTCAGTACCGCATCCTCGGCTGGCTCACCGGATGATCACCGGCACGCTCGTGCTCTGACCGGGAAGGTTCACCGGTTGGCGTGCACACCGTAGCCTCCCGCCATGGGTGAGAGAGCGGTTCGGGTGGTCGTGCGCAAGTTCGACGGCAGTCTGCACTGGCACCACACCATGCTGCGGCTGGGACAGGACGAGTACGGAGTCTGGCTCGGTGCGCCCGTCGGGACGATCTACGGCAAGGGCGAGGAGTCCGAGGTCTACGCAACTCAAGAGCCACGAGTCATGCTCTTTCCCCGTGACGCCTGGTGGACGGCCATGTTCCAGGAGGCACCGGCGCGGCTGGATGTGTACTGCGACGTCACCACGCCGCCAGAGTGGGTGCACACGGGTGAAGTGACCACGGTCGACCTGGACCTGGACGTCTGCCGGACGCGTGGAGACGCATCCGTCTACATCGCCGATGAGGATGAGTTCGCCAGCCATCAGGGGCGTTACGGCTATCCGCCGCACGTCATCAGCCACGCAGAGAACGCGGCGGAGTGGCTGTCAGCGGCGCTGCGCGACGGCACCGAACCTTTCGCTACCCGCTACCGCGCGTGGCTTGCCCAAGTCAGTTGAGCTCAGCAGAGCTGATGCGGCACCACAACAGCACTTCACACCGGCGTCCAACTCGTTCAGTTAGACGGCTCGTTGGGCGAGTGCGTGTCGGTAGCATCACGGACATGTCCGAGGTGTTGATCGGTTTCAGCGGCGCCGCTCGACGAAGGTGCTGGTGGCGGACCGGCATTGTGACGCTGGTGTTTACCGGTGGGATGGTGGCGGTCGGCCTGACCGCGCCGACCTCGGAGCGCTGGTGGTGGGTCGGCGGCTTCGGCGCGTTTGGCGTGGTCGCAGACATCGACATGATCAACCGAATCTATGGCCGGGCGGTCCTGACCACAACCGGGATAGAGCTCCGTACCTTCGCCAGCAGGCGCTCGATCCCCTGGTGCGAGATCGCCAGTGTTGAGGAGAGGTTGCGAGCGTCGCGGAGTGGGCTCTGGTGGGACCTGCGGATCGTCCGGGTTCGGGGGCGTTCCCTCACGGTTCCCGGAACCCTCACCCATCGCATGCGGGACGCGGAACTCCATCCAAGCGGGTCCTGATCCAAGAACATTGGTCCCGTGCAGTCGCCAGTTGACCCGAACGTCAGGCGACCACGACGGGCCCACCATGGCGACCGGTGCGGTGACGGTGCGTGGCCGCTCAGCGGGCGAGGAGGCGGGTCATCAGAGTGAGGGCGAGCCCAGGTGATGAGGCTTACGAATGTTGGCCGAGACTTCAGGACCACGGACGGCATGAGCGTGCTCGCCGCCTGAGGACCCCACGATCCTGGAGCAGCACGTCGAACAGAGTCAGGCCGTGGCTTGCCATCCGGGTTCCAGGCTGTCGAGGAGGGAGCGGAAGGCGCTGTCGGCCCGTCCCCAGTCGCCGTCCGCCAGAGGGGCGATCAGGAGGCCGAAGCAGGCGTCGGTCAGGAGAGTGGCCTGCGTCCGGGCCCGGGCCTGGGTCATGCCAAGGTCCCGGAAGACGGAGGTGAGCAGGTCCGTCCATCCGGTGACAAGGTCACGCATGACGGGCCCGTAGCGGTCCGGGTGCAGCACGCTGGCACTCATGATCTCGAGGTAGAGCGGGAGTGAGGCGCGTACGTCGGGGGCACTGAACTGTCGCCACACCTCCTCCATGAAGCGGCGCAGGCCCGACGGGTCCGTGGGCGAGCCGACGGCCTCCACCAGGTCGCGGCTGCGCAGCAGGGGCCGGCCCTCATAGACGGAAAGCGCCTCGGCGACCATCCGCTCCTTGGTGCCGAAGTAGTACAGGAGCATGCGGTCACTGGTCCCCAGGGCCCTGGCCAGGGGGCGCAGGGAGAGTTCCGTGAGCCCGTTGCGCATCACGTACTTACGGACCCGGTCGAGAAGGTCACGTCGCTTGGCCGGATCGGGCGGGCGAGGCATGCAGGCTCCCAGATGTGTTAAGGCGGCGACACTACGGCTGTCCGTTTTACGTCTTTTGTATAGACCTTTACCGTAGCAGGCATTACGTGTATATTTGCGTGTAGCACCTGCTACACGAACCGGGCGTCACACCCGGCCGGCGTACACAGGCGGACCGTCCGCCGCAGGCTCAGAAGGGACTGATCCCCATGGCCATCCAGGCCATCGGCCGCTCTGCCGCCTCCCGCCGAGGAGACCGGTCCTCTCGCGCCGCCGCACCCTCGTGGGCTGCCAGGCAGTGGGCTCTGTGGTCCCGCATGCTGGCACCACTGAAACCGCTGGACGCGCCCCGTGGCCGCGCCACCGCCTGGGACGCCTCCTGGCCCCTGCAACGAGAACTGACCTCGGCGAGCCGAGCCCGGCATCTGGTGACCGCGCAGCTGGACGACTGGGCCCTGGACGAACTGGTCGACACCGCCGAGCTCCTGGTCAGCGAACTGGTCACCAACGCCCTGCGTCACACCCAGGGCCCGCTCAGGCTCAACCTGCGCCTGCGCCACTCTCGCCTGCTGTGCGAGGTCGAGGACACCGAGCCCGCCGGCCCCGTACGCAACGTCATCGACCTGGACGCGGAAGGCGGCCGCGGCACCGAACTCCTCGACCTGCTCGCGGATGCCTGGGGCAACATTCGGACAGCAACCGGCAAAACCATCTGGTTCGAACTGCAAGCCGAAGACCGGAATCGGACTGAGAGAGGGGCAAGGAGTGTGATGACGGCAGCCTGAGGGGGCCTTTGGGTGAGCGCCACGTCGGTAAGCAGGGTTTCCAGGCTGCCCCACCGGCGGTAGATGCTGCTGTCGGCCACGCCCGCGCGGGCTGCGACCTCGCCAACGGTGAAGTTGCCGAGGCCGGAACTGCCGCTGGCCGGCGACCTGGCGGCTCCACGTCGCCGCCTCGGCCTGCATGTGTTCCAGCGAGACGAACGCCCTCCCGCGCCAGAACGAGTCCCGGACATAGGGCCGCTCGCCCCTTGGTTTGTCCTTCGGCTTCGCTGCCCGTGCCAGATCCACCAACGCGCCGTAGTGGGTGGCCAGTTCGGCATAAGCCTTGTTGATTTTCCGGTCGTAGAGGTCGGGCTTGTCCACCCCGGTCTTGAGGTTGTCCGGCACCAACCGGCGCGGGACACCGCCGAAGAAGTCAAAGGCCGCGACGTGGGCCTCGGTCCAGGCGTATCGGTCCAGATGGATCACCGGGCGCACGAACATGTGCCGCAAGCACGGCAGCACCGTCACGAACGCCCAGACCCGGTGCCGTTTCCCGGAGCGCGGGTCGACCCACTGCGCACCTGGCGCCGCCTCGTCGCGCACACATGCTCCGCTCCTCCCGTTGCCCGACGCGCCCCGCCCACCGCCCTGTACCGCGCGATGGTCCGCCTCAGCCGCCCCGGCACGACCTGACCTGACCTGACCTGCGGCTGCACGCTCCGCGCACGCGGCGAGGACGCGGAAGATCATGTACCCCCAGTGGTCGTGCCGCGATGGAGCACGCCACGGCACGACCTGGATTCGGGGAACAGGCGGCCGGGAGGCCGGTGGGGTGTCAGCGACTGAAGACCAGCTCGGCCTGGTCGCGGCGAGTGGTGTGCAGCTCCCAGTAGACCGGGGAGATCTCCTCAGGCTCGGCGGTCGGGAAGCCGGGGACGACCGACATTCCGATCGACACGTCGATGCCGACATGGGCAGCCTGGACGCCGGTTCCGTCCAGCTCCTTGTGCAGGTTGATCGCCCAGTTGCGCAGCGCCGCCGCGGCAGCGTTGACGTTGGCGACCTGCGGCACCGGGTCGATGGAGCCAGCGCCGGTGGTGTACAGCAGGGTGCCCGCACCGGCCTCCCGCATCGCGGGCAGCACCGCGCGAGTGGCGGCGATCGCTCCGTAGAGCTGGAACTCCATCTCGTGCTGCACATGCGAGGGGTCGGTCGCGCTCGGGGTGGTCAGGACGGTCGAGTCGAAGCCGCCGACCGGGGAGTACTCCAGGACGTCGATGCCGCCGAAGTGGGCGGCTGCATCCTTGAGCGCCTGGGTGAGCGCGTCGCGGTCGAGGACGTCGGCGGGGAACGCGGCGGCGGTGATGCCTTCGGCGGTCAGTTCGCCGACCAGGTCGTCGAGCCTGGCGCGGTTGCGGGCGATCAGCGCGACGTCGTAGCCGTGGGTGGCGAACGTGCGCGCAATGGCGAGACCGAGCTGGGGGCCGGCGCCGACGATGGCGATGGTGGGCATGAGGGGGCCTTTCCTGGAGATAGAGATGGATAGGGCTATCCGTTTTTGATCCGGAAAGCCCTATCCGGTTATCGATCGAGCGTAACACGGGAATCGGATAGGGCTTTCCGGTTTGCTAGCCTGATCGGCATGAACCCCCGAGACCAGCACGCCAACCGCACCGGTACCGGCAGCACCGCCGACTCCGCAGCCCAGCCAAAGCGCAGCGACGCGGAGCGCAACCGGGGACGGATCATCGCCGCCGCGCGCGCAGTGTTCGGTCGCGACGGACTGAACGCATCGATGGCCTCGGTCGCGCGGGAGGCGGAGGTAGGGATCGCCACCCTCTTCCGCCACTTCCCCACCAAGGAGGAGCTGGTCGTCGCGGTCTTCTCCGACCGCATGGAGGCATACGCGCAGGCCACCGCCGAGGCCCTGGCCGACCCTGACCCGTGGCACGGCTTCACCGGCTACATCCAGGAAGTCTGTGCGATGCAGGCCGCCGACCGCGGCTTCGCCGACATCCTGACCATGAGCTTCCCCGGCGCCCAGGCCCTGGAAGCACTCCGCGCCCAGGCGTACCAGGGCTTCCTCGAACTCATCGGCCGCGCCAAGGACAGCGGGCAGCTGCGCGAGGACTTCACCAGCCGGGATCTCGTCCTGCTGCTGATGGCCAACGCCGGCATCCTCAGCGCCACCGGCGACGCCGCCCCGGACGCCTGGCGCCGCCTCGTGGCATGGATGATCCAGTCCTTCCAGGCCCCCGCCCGCGGCCCGCTCCCGGACCCGCCGGAGGACGCCGCGCTGTACGAGGCCATGCGCCGCGCCAGCCACGGCGTCACCTCCCCCGAGACCGGGAAGCGGCGCTGAGCGACCGACCCGTGGCCCGACGACGGCCGCGGCGTACGGGTGCCGATCAGCGCCTCGGAGCACACTCGCGATCGGGGCCCCGAACAGCGGCCGGGCGCAGCGAGATGACGGTGCCCTGTGTCGCCCCGGGCTCCGTCGATGTTTCCTTCTCCTGGGTGAGAACGGCACTGGCCAAGGTCAATAACGCCGGTACTGGGGTGTGTTCGTCCAACGGTCGATTGTCGATCGCCCGGTCAGGCGTCGGATGCACAGGCGGGCGAAGATGATTCGGCGTCACTGATGTGGGTGGCGAGGTTGGTTTCGAGGCGTTCGAGGACGTCGAGGGTCTCGCTGAGTTCGGCGCCGGTGAGATCGCCAGCCACGTAGTCTGGCGGCACGGCATGAGCTGCGCTCCTAGCCGCTGGTTGCGGCACTGCCGCGGATGCGTCGGGCTCATTGCCCCGCGTGCCCGGGAGTGGCGGCGGGCGAGGGGATGGGCGAGCGGGTCAGACCTTGGACGCATGCCGATCGCTTCGCCGGGGCTGGACGTCACCCCGGTTGCGCCCTGGCCGTGCGGGCCGCAGGCTGCCGCCATGGACTACAGCCCGGAAGCAGGTATGCGGCCCATTCTGGTGACCGGTGCCGCGGGCAGCGTCGGGGCCGTCGGCAGGACCGTGGTCCAAGGTCTACGGCGCCGGGGCCTCCGGGTCCGTGCTCTGGTGCGCCTGGATGACGACCGTGCCAAGGCGCTGCGCGCGACGGGTGCCGAAGTCGTGGTCGGAGATCTGACGCGTGCCCGTGATGTCGCCGACGCCCTCGACGGCTGCGGTCGGATGTATTTCGGCATGGCCGTGTCGGATCAGTATCTGCTGGCCGCCGTGACCACAGCGACGGTCGCGCGCGCCTACGGAAGGCTGGAGGCGTTCGTGAACATGTCGCAGCTGACCGTCTCCGAGATGGACGCCACCAGCGGCTCCGAGTCGCATCAGCATCGTCA
This sequence comes from Streptomyces sp. NBC_01446, assembly GCF_026340095.1. Taxonomy (GTDB): domain Bacteria; phylum Actinomycetota; class Actinomycetes; order Streptomycetales; family Streptomycetaceae; genus Streptomyces; species Streptomyces aureus. The sequence goes on from NZ_JAPEPO010000003.1 coordinate 484,815, forward strand.
GCAGTGGCTGGTCGAGCAGGTTCTCGACTGGTCAGGCCTGCCCGTGGTCCAGGTCAGGCCCACCGTCTTCATGGAGAACCCGCTCTTCCAGACCGTGTTTTCCTCGATCGCCAAGGACGGCACCATCAGGTGGCCCTTCGGCAAGGCGAAAACCTCCCCGATCGCGGCCGGTGACGTTGCCGCGGTCGTCGAGGAGATTCTGGCCGATCCGGCCGGGCACATCGGCCGGACCTATGAGCTGACGGGTCCCCGATCACAGGACATCGCCGCTTTGGCCACGGAGATTTCCGATGCTTTGCACCGCAAGGTCGGCTACACCGACGTCCCGTTGCAGGAATGGCTCGACAACGATCTCGGGGCGCTGGGGCTGCCGGACCATGTCCTCCAGCACATCTCCACCATGGCTCGCCTACACGTGGCCGGCCGCTATGACCGCCAGGCAGACGGCATGGCAGAGGTCGCCGGGCGGCCCGCTGCAGGAGTCGCCGATTTCGTCCGCAAGAACCCCGAGCTGTTCACTCAGTCAGCTTGACCCGGCCCTACAGGACCGGGCTTGGAGGTAGTGCCCGGCTGGCTGCTGGGTTGGCTCCTCCGTCCAGACACCCGCTATGGGGTGGCAGGGACGCGTGACTCACGCCCCGCAGTCCACACAGCAGCGCCACGTGCGGCGATCAGCACCTCCCACACGCCGGGGGAACCTCATACCCGGGTAGCGCGGCGCAGCTCGATGTGGAAGCGGGGCCGCTGGAAGATGTGGCTCACCACGGGCCGTTGGTCTGGTGTACGGGGCACGGCGGGGGTGGGGCACCGAGATCGTCTACCTCTGCAGCCCTCGGGGCTGCTCGACCTGGGCGGGGAGGTCTCAGATTCCCAGGGCACCCGCGAGGATCACGCATACGACACCCCCCACTGCGCAGAAGTCAGCTATCCAAGAGGTCGTGAACTTCTTCTCCACCAGGCCCTGTTGTGTGCTCGTGCGCCTTGTCTTTACCCGCTTCTCGATGCGGTCAGCGGCGCGCTCCGTGGATCCCACGACGTAGTCGGTGATCGACCCGCCGAATGCAGTGGAGCAGATCTCGTCCCCTGTCCATGTGACCAGGTTCAGCGTTCCTCCATTGCCGCCCCGTACCTCCCCGATCGCTGTGTACGGCACTTGGTAAGTGATCAACGGGTTGACCACCGTCACGCCGGACGAGCCCAGCACGATGCGTGAGCCAAAAAGACGTCGGCAGAACGCGATGGTGAAGAAACAAGCGGCCACGCCCGACGCCGGCCCACCGTCGGGGATGTAGGTGAGACTGATGATCAGGCCGACCGCCACCAAGCCGAAACCCACCGTCGTCACCCACGACAGAACCCTGGAGGAGGTCCTGCGCAGAACCTCCTTCCTCTGGCGCGTCGGCACGGTGCGCTTCCCTTCCCAACCACAGTGCTCACCACGGAACCCGGCCCTCGGGCAGTACTCCTGCTCCTCAATGGCGGCTTGGGCAGTGCCACCGCGAAGTCCTGACCGTCCCGGCAATACCGGGCGTCGGCAGAGTATTCCAGCCGCCACTGACAACGACGTCTGTTCACCGCGGACCGGCAAGCGCACGACGCCGGCGTGGTGGATAACCGCTCCGCACATCAAGTAGCCAACAGCTTGGCAAAGAAGTCAGTGAGGAGAGGCCGGGCCACTTCGTGCTTTTCCAACTCTGAGACCGCGTTGGAGATCTGACCCGCCCAGGCCGTGTCGACACGGCTGCCGTGCTGAACGTTGACCGAGGGCTCGGGAGGTCACAAGTCAGCTGAAGCCAAGCTCGGTGAAGGCACAACCCCCGCGTTCGACATAGGGCAATGCCTGCCGGGATACGAGCCTCGGGGTCTGCCGGAAGTACTGACGGAAGCCGGAGGACCGGAACTTCAACTCGAACGCGTGGCCTTCGATGTGCCAGAGCGGGCAGTGCGAAAAGTTCGGGCGGGCATCGTCCGGCACCAGCCGGTGCACTCTGTCGACCTCCAAGTCCAGAGCCAGACCCTTGAAGTCGAGGTCGCCCTGAAGGTCGAAGACGTCTTCGAAGACGAGGGTCGCCGGAGAGACCCAGAACGAAAAGTGTGTTGCGGGCGGGACCGGGTGAACCCAGCGGACGATGTAGTCGAGGTCAAGGAGAAGACGCGGCAGGATGTCATTGGTCGGCTGCACGGACAAGCCGTGGATGGTGGCGTCATGCCACCCCATCGACTCGAAGTCCGCGTCGCTCCAGGTGCTCTTGAAGAGACCTGATTCCTCGTGTCTACCGTTGCCCATATCCGAATCCAACCAGACCAATTCGCGCGCTGATCCGCCCATGGCACGCGACTTCGACGATGAAGCGATCCGCCGAAAGTGGGCCGCAGAAGACCTGATCAACGCCCGGAAGCGGGACGCCAAGGAACGGACCTACGTGGTGACCATCAACCTCGTCATCGACGCGCAGGAGAAGCTTGCCCAGCGCAGACGGCTGGACCGTATCTGGCGCGCCGGGTGGGCTGGTGAGCTGTCTGTTCCTTTTCCTCAGCGGCCGTCGCACGGGTCGTCGTCTGCAGATACCGGCTTGGTGTCGGCCGCCAGACAGGAGGAGTACACCCGCGGCTGCGTGGGCTGCGGCTTCGGTTCCGACGTGGCGCCCACGGCAATGATCGCCCCGACACCGACGAAGGTCAGCGCTGCCATCGCGGCGAGCCAGGTACCCCGGCTCACTGATCGCCACGGAAGTGGTTGCGGAGATCGTCACGGCAGTCGTCCTCGGCGCCGACCTGAACTCGCGAGAAGACCAGCACTCCGTCTCCCTTGCCTTCCTGCTTGGCCTTGGCCAGGTGCGTCTCGATGTCCGCGATGCGCTCGGCGCACTCGGCACTGACGGACTTCTCAGGCTGCGGGTCCGGTGCCGAAGAGGCGTTCAGATTGGCGGTGGCGGCGAGGCCGGCCGCGCACAGCACCGCCCACGCGGCAACCCACGCGCGGCGGCTCATCCGTATCAGCTTAGGCATCCAGGCATCCTACGAGTGCCGCGGCGGGCTGTCGCCGAATCGCGGCTTCCTCATCGACAAGACCAACGACGGAGCCAGTTGGCATCGCCGACAAGGGCGATGGTCTCCGACCGATCACGCGACAGCTTTGGCCGGCTGCCGTTCAGCCGTGACCGCTCGCCACTCGCCACTCGCCACTCGCCACTCGCCGAAGTCAGCGCCGGCAGTGTCGTCTCCACGTTCCGTCCGCAGCTCGGGGCGTCTCATGGGCAAAACATCAAGGCCATCTCCCAAGTGCTACCACTCCCGCACGTGACGGCCTCCGACGAACTCAAAGATCTCGGGCACACAATTCGCCCCGACAGATCATGAGCCGCCTGCCTCACCTACGGCCGACAACTACGGCCTGCCCGTCTGAACCGCAGGGGGCCGGCCGCCGCGCAGACCTGGCCCGCACCCCCCTGTACGGGACCCACCTGACCGCCTGGCAGGTCCCCCGGACGCCACGCAGTCACCGCCTGCAGCCGCAACGCGGACACCGTGACGCTGCGCCGCCCACGGCCGCCCAGCGAGTACGGTTCGAGCAGGCCCGGTGCTGCACCCCCGTCGGCACCGGGCCGCCTGCGCCCGTCGAGGCCGCGCGCCCTGCCGGTTCTCGTCGACGCTCCGGGATGGCGCCGAGCCGCTCCCCTGCGCCGCCCGCAACCCGGGCTAAGGCGACCGGTACATACAGACCGTGACCGTTGTGTCCCGGCGGAGATCGACCCCGACCTGGTAGCGCACCGACCGTCCGCCCAGACCTGCCGGCTCGACCAGCCCGGCCGCGACGACGCGTTCGACCAGCCGAGTGGGGTTGGTTGGTGCCGCTCTCGCACACCAGGAGCTGTCCGAGCCCGTTGAGGCTCAAGATGCCGTGCGTCTGCAGCTAGCGTCGCAGCACCTCGGCCTGCGACCGGGTGATGCTGTGGGGTGTGAGGGCCTGGGTCAGCAGCCGGTTGCCTTCGCCTCGATCACGAAGCTCTTGGGAGTGTCCCGCGCCGGAAGTTCCTGGGTAGTTCCGGCTGGGGCTCGAAGGGCCAACACGCGCGGTCGGCGTCAGTGAGGCGATGGTGTGGGTGTTGAGGTTGTCCATCACCAGCACCACGGCCTCGGCGTCGGGGTAATCCACGCTCAGCAGCTGTTTGATCTGGCCGGCCCAGTCGATCCGGGTCCGCTGGGACAGTGCCTGAACTCGACGCCACCCGCGCAGGGGTTCGACCCACACGAAGATTGAGCACGTTCCGCAGCGGCCTTCGAACCAGAAGAGGCCTTCGCGCTGGCCCAACGCCTCGAGATCCACCACACGCCCAAACACGGGTCATGGCTCAACATCGCCGAGATCGAACTCTCCGCGCTGACCCGGCAATGTCTCGACCGCCGGATCAACGACCTCGACATCCTCAACACCGAACTCACAGCCTGGCAGAACGCCACCAACGCCGACCAACGTCAGGTGGACTGGCAGTTCACCACCCACGACGCACGCATCAAACTACGTCACCTTTATCCCAAAAATTAGCTACGACGGTCTACTAGGGCGGCTCCCTGACGTAGGACTGCCGCATAAGCGCGGGCTTCGTCAGCCTGTTGTGCGCACTCCGGGCGCCCGTCCTCGACGGCGATACGTTCCAGCAACGCCGCCTTGCGTTCGATGACGGCCGCGCCTTTGCCTGCTTCAACCTCGAGAGGGCGCGGAGGCTGTACCGGACATCGTCGGCGAGGACATGCTGCGGCCGGGCGGTCGGGTCCTCGATCGGAATACCGCCCGCCGCGGGGCAGATTCGCCCGCCATGCGGCCTCCAGCGATGTCCTCGGATGGTCTCCATCCCCGGCTATCCGCGGGCGGAGATGCCACCGGAACCGACGCTGACATCGCTCGCGCCTGATCCGACGTTGATGCCACCGGTGCCGGCACTGCTGGTGTTGCCTGCCCCCACGCCGGCAGAGCCGCCGGAGATGCTCACATGACTGGGGCCGACCGCGTTGGGCTGTGCGGGGACCGTGTGCACGGAGACCCGTGTCGGCCCGGTCCGTACCGACACCTGCGGCGACGTGGTCGGTGTGGTGACGCGTGGCGCCGTGATGGTGACGCGCATCGGTGTCTTCGGCAGGATGACGTGGACGCGGTTGTTGTCGACGTTGAACCGGTGGGCTCGGCGGAATTCGACGTGCTTGACGAAGTGGTGCCGGAAGAAGAAGTCGTTGTGCCGGCGGACGTCACACCGCACGATCTTGCGGATGACGATGACTCGGCCGTGGTCCTTCTTCACGATGATGACGACCGTCCGGTGGCCGAAGCGGCAGAATTCGTGACCCCGCTCGACGACCACGATCACCCGGTGCCCCTTGGGGGCCGGGGCGGCGGCGGCCGGACCGGCCAGGGCAACACCGGCGGTACCGGCGATGGCGCTCGCCACCACGACGGCGGCACCACGACGAAGGATGGGGGCGCTCATGGTTGCGGCCCTCCTTAGTTGAACATCGCTGCAGAGGAATAGGTGTAGCGGAACATGAGACGAAATAGCCGCGTGCTCACCTCAGCCGTCTCGTTACCGAGGGGATTTTCGTCCCACCGCGCGGCCTTGTGCGGATCGTTCGGCCACTCACCCCACCGTGCAGGGGACTTGGACCGTATCCCGTAATGGGTTTGTCTATGGATATACGCCGCTGCCTCGAAATAAGTTCATGATTTATCCGAAGGAGAAGTGAAGTCGGCCCGGCTTCATGGCTGATCATGAACCGTTTGCCAGCCCCCGTCGCGTATACCTCACTTGACTCCTCCCCCTTGTAAACGAGGGGGATTCCTAGCTCACGTCGCCTGTCCCCCGGCGGGGGTGCAGGTCTTACACGATCAGCACTAGCCGGGTTGAAGACCAGCCCGGACCAGCATCACACGGGCGGAGTTCTTGTCTCTCGGCGAGACGGCTCCGCATGCGGTGCAGGCATACGTTCGCATCGAAAGAGGTAGTGCGTGCTTGGTTCTCGCTCCGCACTGCGCGCAGTCCATCGTGGTGTGCGCGGGGTGTACCAGATGGATGGTCCGGCCGTGCTTCCTGGCCATCTCGACAAGCGCCGCCTTGGTGGCGCCGATCGCGGCATCTGCTGCTTTCCTGGCCATGGTCGACTTCGCAAGGAACTTCGGCTTGAAGTCCTCGATGGCCAAGGCGTCGTGGTCACGGACGACCTTCTTGGCCCACTTGCGGCCCGTGTCCTGCCGCTGGGCCGCGACCTTGCGGTGCAGTTTCGCCCTCTGCCTGTCGCTTTGCCTCGCGGTATCCCTTCGATCCGGCCTGTCCCTTCGCAGGGCGGCGCCGGGCCATCATCCGCTGATAGCGGGCAAGTTTCTGCGCGGCGCTCCGCCCGTGCTGGCAATGCGGAAGGTCGTGGTCGTCGGACGTGGTGGTCGCGGTCTCCTTCACGCCCCAGTCGATTCCGATCACGCGACCGGTCGCGGGCAGCTTCTCGGCCTGTGCGGGGACAACGAACGACGCCCACCAGTGCCCCACCGCATCGCGGTACACGCGCACCGACGAGGGCGGCCCGGGCAGCACGCGCGACCACACCGGCCGCACCACGATCTGGCCGGCCAGATGCAGACGGCCGTCCTTGAGACGGAACCCCCGCTTGGTGTACTCGAGGGTGGGCAGCGCTTCCCGCTTCTTCTTGTACCTCGGCATCCCGGCCCGCTGCCGCACCGGCAACCGCGCCTTGATGTCCTTGAGGGCCTTCGCACGCGACTTACCGAAGTCGCGTATCAGCTGCTGCTGAGGAACACAGGCACCATCGGCCAGCCACGGCGTACGCGATCGGGCCTCGGTCAGCATCGCCGCAAGCTGGACCGGCCCACACGTCGCCTTCTCGCCACTCGCCCGGTTGTGCACGTGGACGGCCTTGGACTTGGCGACGCACTCATTCCACACCCAACGCGCCCGGTCCCACTCAGCTTCAAGCGCAGTGCGGGCCGACACCGACACACGCACACGGTAGGTGTACCGGCAATAGCCGGCCCCCTGCGTGGTCGCATCTGTCGTCATGCATCGGAACCTACCTGGAAGGACTGACAGTTGAGCCCCATTGCTCTGTGCGGTCTCCCTCGCCAGCGGTTTCGATGTACGCCGATCCGCCCTGGCGGCGAATCCGCTTTCCCAGCCCCGCTCACGCGGGAGCTCCATTTCCTCCCCCGGCCAAAGCCCGGGGTATCCACGAAGGAGAAACGATGAAGCCGGCTCGTCGGCCCGGGCTGACGCCCAGCGGCCCCAGCCCAACAGTTCCCGTCGGCGTCTACGTCCCCATCCGAGTCCCACCCGCAGGCGCACCTGCGCGGCGTTGGTCTGCCGTCGGCGGTTCCTGGTCAGGAGATCTGATGTCTTCCTGTTCCGCCGCCGCAACGCCGACAAGGGTTGCCGTCTGCTGCGCGCTACTCAGCGCCGTGGTCCACCTCGTCATCGCCCCCGAACACCTTGCGGAGACGTTGTACATAGGAATCCTGTTCATTGCCGGCGGCGTGGCCCTGCTCCTCACCGCCGGCGCCCTGGCGCTACGGAACTCCGTAACGGCATGGTGGGCCGGCGCTGGTCAGCGCTGGCATGATCCTTGGCTTCGCCCTCTCGCGCACCATCGGGCTGCCCGGCTACCACGAACAGGGCTGGGACCACCCGTACGGAGTCTTGTCGATCATCGCTGAAGGCGTGTACCTGGTCGCCTTCTTCGCCTGGTACGGCACTCGGTCGGCGCACGCACCCTCCGCCCCGTTGCGCAGGAAGGTGCCCGCGGGCAGATGACCGGGCAGATGACAGCGCCGCAGGAACCGAAGGGTGATGTCCGCCTGCGCCGCCAGGGGAGGGACCGCCTCGGCCCGTGGATGCGGCGGCGGGATCGGGAGAGAATGTGAGGGTGATCTTCCGTGGCCGCCTGGCAATCCGTCAGCCGGGGCGGACCGTATATCCAGGTATGCAGAGGTTTCGGTTCCCGGTCGGCCGCCTCCCGGACGAGGCTCTGCTGTCCGGGCTGGCAACGGGCGACCCCGAGCTCGCCGCCACCTTCGTGCGGCGGTTCCAGCACACCGTCTTCGGCGTCGCCATCGCAGTCCTCGGCGATCCACAGCTCGCCGAGGACGTCTCCCAGCAGACGTTCGAGCGGGCGTGGCGGCACGCGCAGATCTACGACTCCCGCCGTGGATCGGTGACGACATGGCTGACGGCCATCGCGCACAACCTCGCCATCGACGTCGCCCGAGCGCGCCGACCGGTGCCCGTGGCCCCTGAAGACCTCGACACGCTCCTCGACGTCGTGACCGACACCGCTACGCCTGAGCAGCTGGCCCTGGCCGACGAGGCATCGGCGGCCCTGCGTTCCGCCGTGGCGCGGCTGCCGCGCGAACAGGGCCGGGCTCTGGTGATGGCGGGCATCTACGGGATGACGGGCCAGCAGATCGCCGATGTGGAGCAGATCCCGCTGGGCACGGCCAAGACACGGATCAGGACCGCCATGGGAAAGCTGCGGTCCACGCTCGTGTCTCCGAAGCGAGGCGACCATGGGTAATGACGTGACCTGCGAACAGCTGCGGGAGATCGGCGCCGAGCTGGCTCTGGGCGTCCTCCCGGGCCGCCAGCGGGCCGGGGCAGTGGAGCATCTGGACCGCTGCGCGGACTGCCGGGAGTACATCGAGCAGCTGACCCTCGTCGGCGACGGTCTGCTCGGTCTGCTGCCGGGCAGCGAGCCGCCGGCCGGGTTCGAAACCCGGGTGGCGCGGCGGCTGCACCAGGCGGCGGCACATGACGACCGCAGCCGCCTGCACGGCCGGGGGCTCCTCCCTCGCAAGGGGTTCCGCAGCCGTGCCCGAATGCGGCTCGCGGCCGCGGCGGCCGCGCTCGCGCTGGCCTTCGGGTTCGGCGGCTGGACCGTCGGCACGGTTCTTTCGAATGAGGCGGCCGCTCCTTCCCGTCCCGCCGAGGTCGGCGCCGGAATGCTGCATGCGCAGTTGACCACGGTAGGGCACGGCCGGGGGCCGGTCGGCGAGATCTACCTCCACCGCGGGCCGCCGACCTGGGTCTACATGTCCGTTGACCTCGCGGACGCCGGCAACATGTACGGCGGGAAGATCTCCTGCGTGTTGGTACACAAGGACGGCAGCACCGTACGCGTCGGTACCTTCACCCTGCACCACGGCTACGGCTACTGGGGAGCCCCGGCCTCCGTGAACCCGACCACGCTCTCCGGCGCCCGCCTGACCTCCGCCGACGGCACGGTGCTCGCCACCGCACACTTCGGGGCAGGGTAGCCCTGACTGTCGGTGTCCTGCTCAACACCGCCGACACCGCCGCTGCATCCACCACAGAACGCCGGTGACGACCGCGCCGCCCGCGGTCGTGGGGATCCCGCGCATGAGGCCGACGCCGGCGGTGCGGACAAGGGAACGCATCCAGCCGGGCCTGAGTGACGGTTTCTCGGACTGGCCCGTAGGGTCGGCTGTAGTAGCGGCAGGTGACGCCCCCGCTCACATGTCCGGCAGAACGAGGAAGACTTCAGAGAAGGTGAGGCCGTGCCGGTCGGTCACCAGCCCGCACGGACAGCCCAGGGTTACCTGATGCCAGTCACAGGCCACTGTCCAAGGGCCGTCCGCATTCGCACACTTGGAGCAGCGAACAGTGTCTGCCGTCCACACGTCGTGGGCCGGTCTCTCGTAGTGCCGGAGTCGGCCCGCGTACTGGACCTGCCAGGGAACGGCTGCGGGCGTGCGCGAGCTGGTCCCTGACGAACGCGGGGCCGCCAGTGCGGCGAACAGCGCGATCAAGTCGGGTAGGAGGGCTTCGCCCGCCTCGGTCGGCGGAACCGGCAAGCCGTCCGCCGTGTCCTGGGGAATCGGGTAGCGCGGAGCCGCAGCGGCCGGCGGATTCGGGGCGGCGAACCACGGCAGGAGGGCGCGAGCGACAGCGGCCAGAAGGGCGGCGGCCGGCGGACTGACTGCACCTGCGTCGAGGTGGTGAACTGCGGTGCGCCAGATCCGCTGGAGCCGCCGGTCTCGATCCATGGCCCGCGCCCGTGCACTGCCGGCCCCGCGGGTGGGAAGCGGGGCGTTGAGGCGGGCAAGGACCTTGGCCGCCGCGTCGGTGTCCTCCGCGCCGGGGCGCCATTCCCCTGCAGCCAGCAACTGTCGGGCTCGGATCGACTCGCGGGTCAGCGCACGGACCAGCAGTCGTTGGGCACTGGCGATCGTCACTGGAATGCCCTGCCTCCCCGACACTGCGCCCCGCCCCCTTCATTGCGTCCCCGCCCTCGTCGCGAGTGCCCGCGCCCTGAACCGCGGACATCACATCACACGATCGCGCAGGCGCCGACGCGCACGCGGTGGCCTCAAGCCGGCCTGATCACTGTTCGGCACCGCTGACCCGGCCCGCCAACTCGAATGCACAGCACGACAAGTCCCATGCCCATCCGCCGTCTGCGGTGCTCAGTCACACACCGGTGACTTAAGTGCACGTTCAGGTGGTGGGACACAGGGTGTGGTCGATGAGGTTGCGCAGTGCGTCTTCCTGACGGGCCGCGATCTGCGGGTCTGCGGAGCGGCTGTGCGCGGAGACGGTGACGGTGCGCTGGCCGTCCATGGTTGTCGCTGTCCGGATGACATACCCGAAGCCGCTTCCGCCATGGCCGAGGTAGCCGCCTCCGCAGGGCAGGGGCGTGAAGAAGAGGCCCAGGCCGTCCCGGGTGCCTTCCGGATGACCGCTGTCCTGCGGCACCGGCACAGTGTTCCGCATGGCAGCGAACTCGGCGGGCTTAAGCAGCCGTCCACTTGCCAGTGCAGAGAAGAAGCGGTTGAGGTCGCGGGCCGTGCCAGTCATTGAGCCGTCGGCCCCGCTGTCGAAGGGACGATAGGGGATCGTGGTGTCGACCATCGGGCCGTCCACGGTGAACTGCTGATAGTTGGCCGTGTGCGGATACGGAAGGAAGGGCCACGTGCCGGGAGTGCCGGTGTGCTGCAGGCCGAGCGGGCGCAGAATGCGGTCGTGGACCTGCTGTTCCCAGGTGCGGCCTGTGATCTTCTCAATGATCATTCCGGCGAGCACGTAATTCGTGTTGGAGTACGCCCAGCGGGTGCCTGCCGGGAAGGCGGGTTCATGGCGCATGGCCAGGTCCACCAGCTCTTCGGGCTTGTAGGCACGCCACCGGTTGGCGAAGTACGTCTGGGGACTGAGGTCGGGGAAAACGTCGTGGATGTAGTCGGACAGGCCGCTGGTGTGCTGCAGCAGGTCGCGGAGGGTGATGGTCCGGCCGTCGTTTCGGGCTCCGGAAACGACCCCAGGCAGCAGCTGTTCCACCGTCTGGTCCAGGGAGATTCGTCTTTCGCCCACCAGCTGCAGCATGACAGTGGCGACGAACGTCTTGGTGGTACTGCCCAGACGCAGGTAGCCGTCGTTCGGAACCGGGCGGCGAGTGAGCAGGTCCCCCACCCCGGAGCGGGCTGTGACCGTCCCACGCGGGGTTTCCAGGCGGACCGCTACCCCGGTGACCCCGGTATCCCGCACTGCGTCCGCGTCACGTTCGACAGACCAAGCGGGGCCGGATGGCTGTGGCGCGGCCGAAGCCGCATTGGACGGCAGAGGTGACAAAGCCAGCGCCAGCACCGCAGCTGATAACCACAAACGACGAAAGATCATGACCCGAGGCTAGGAACAGCAAGGACCACCGACCATCCGGCATACGCCCCATCTCGAACGGGTGCCAGCCGGATGGACATCACGCCGGGCGATGGCCCGCGCATCCGCCGGCCCGTTCAGCGGGGATGAGGAGTGGTACAAGGCGGCAGGGATCATGGTCGAGGTGATCTGGCACGCAGGTGAGGCCGCCACCAGCCCTGCAGCTCCGCCGCAACACCAGTCGCCCGAACCCTGCGAGCTGGGGTCGTCGTCTCGTTTCCCGGATTCGCCATGCCCAGCGGGGCGACAGGACCGACCTCCTTCCCCGCCCTACTTGGCGAACCGCAGCTCACGGCATTAGGGCATCGCCAAGTTCACGGGGACAGGGCACCCGGCAAGCGTCGGCCCACTGACACGGGGGGAGGCAGCGGGCCGACGACTGCCCGGCATGTCAGTGCACGGTGCGGGGCCGTCCCGCGCGAGCGGTGGTTCTCTGAGGAGGCGGCGCCGGGTATGCGGGCGTCAGGTGGCGGTGGGCCAGGTCCGTAGCAACGCGGCAATCTTCCCCGCAGTGCAGGCGGGATCGAGGAGCAGGTCCTTGAGGGCGATGGCGTCCTCGCGGGCGGGCTTGACGGGAATTCCGGCCGCGTCGAGGTACATGACACCGGTGGCGGCGGCGACGGCCAGGTTGGAGCGCTCCAGCCAGCGGCACCGGCCCAGGCTGTGTACCAGGGCGGCTGCTTTGGCGTACGGGCCGTCGTAGACCGGCTGCTCGAACAGCTCGGCCCGATGACGGGCGACTGCCGAGACCGGAACGCCGTAGTCGTCGGGGGCCGGATCGTCGGCTCCGGCGGCCTCGGCGACCTGCAGGATCCAGGGAACGTCGATGTGCAGTTCCATCAGGCCGCGCGCGCTCCCCGGGCTGTCCGCTGAGCTTGTTCGGCCTCGTCGAAGACCCCTTGGTGGTCGGCCAGGAAGCGAGCAGCCGCATCCACCGCACGGGCACGCAGGCCACTGGCATCGTCCTGCACCAGCTTGGCGAGGTAGTCGCCCACACTCAGTCCCAGGTCTGCGGCACGCTTCTTCGCGAGTTCCGCGACGTCCCCATCCACCCGCGCACCCAACTGTGTCTTCGCCATACCGCGATGGTAACAGCTGTTACCGCCCTGAGGGCTCCAGCCGCAGGAGTGGTGGCCCCGGCCGTCCATGGCCCCGGCCGTCCAGCCCCCGCCAAGGAGGGCGACTGGGCGCGCATGCCGGGCACCAGCGGATGGCCGACATCAGTGGTCTTGCCGGATCTCTACAGAGTGCTGACGGGAAGGTGGACGGCGCACTGCTGGAACGGGCACAGGCCGTCCACCGGGTTTCCATGGCCGACTACCTCACGCAGCGCGGTGAACTCGCAGCCGGGGCCGGACAGCTGGCCAGCCTCTGTCGTGAACCCACCCCGCAGGGGCAGTTCAACCGCGCTGGGCAGCAGTTGCTGCTCGTCCTCGGCACGGAGCTGGTTCACCGCCGCACTCCCCTGTGTCCCTGAGTGACCCCGAGGCGGCTGCGCGTGCGGCGAGGACGGACGCGATGCCAGCGGGCCGCCTCCTTTGCTGCCTCAGGCCCGAATGGTGTCCTGCGGCGGTGTTTCCTGGAAGAAGGAGCGCAGGGGCTCGTCAGTGGCGCGTTCGCGGCTGGTGCCGTCGGCTGCGGCATCGAGACGAGAATGCGGAGTCTTCAGTGTCGTAAGGGGTGAGGACGAGCCCCCGGATCAACGCGCCCGGAGCGATCCAACCGCGTCGAAGATCATTTCGTTGGGACTTCTCAGCGGGCCAGGCGCGCGGGAAGGGCCTGCTCGGTGATGCAGGGCGCCTGGGCCACCTCTTGCTCCGTCACGACGAGGACCCCGCCAACGCCCTGGATGTGTCGGGGCGGTGAAGGCCGGCTCAGCTGCCGCCCACCGGCAGCTTGAAGCCGCCAGCATGCGACGCCGACTCCGGAGTGCGCCTGCGGCGGCCTCGGGCTTCCGGTCGCGCGTGAAACCGGCTGGGACGACAAGGCCCCTGGGCGCCCTGGTGATCTCCGCGGGCGCCCCGGAAATGGGTCACCCCGGCGACGCCCCGCCGCTGCCGGCTCGGGATGCCGCCACGACCGGGGACTTCGCCGGGCCCGAGCGCTCTCGAGACCCAGCGCCCTCGATACGCGCGATTCGATCGCCCGGACACTTGATACGAGCGTTGTAGTCAGGCATTGTGCTTGAAACAGGCGCCGGGGCGGCTGTTTGAGTAGGAGTGAGAGGTGCTTATGGACGACATCGATCGGGCCATCCTGCGGGAGCTACAGGTCGACGGCCGGATTCCCTATGCAGATCTGGGACCGAAGGTGGGATTGTCGCCCTCGGCTGCGAGGCTCCGACTGCAGCGAATGGTCGACGCCAAGGCCGTCCAGGTCGTCGGGGTGACCGATCCGATGACGATGGGCCAGCAGGCGATGGCGCTCCTGGGTCTGCGTGTCGACGGTGATCCCCGGGCGGTGGCCGATGAGCTGTCCCGGCATGAGGAGGTCGTGTACACGGTCCTGACGTCCGGCGGCTTCGATCTGTTCGCGGAGGTCGTGTGCGCTCAGCCCCGTGATCTTCTGGACTTCATCAATGATGTCGTGCGGCCCGTCGAGGGTGTCGCATCCGTGGAGAACTTCCCCTACTTCGCGATCCACACCCACCGTTTCCTGTGGCACGTCGACTGAGGGCACCAGAGCGTCCCAGCCCAGCCCGCCCGTACGAGCCGAGGAACTCTGCATGTCGCACGACGAACACCGCACCATCGACTTCTTCGCCGAGGACGCCCTTCCCGCACCGCGGGTGACGCCGGCCGACGCCGAGCGCATCGCTGCTCAGCACCTTGGGTTCGACGCACACGCACAAGCGCTGGGAAGCCAGCAGGACGCCAACTTCCTGCTGCGCGAGGGAAGCGGGGCGGACCTGGCCGTTCTGAAGATCGCCAACCCCGCTTTCGGCGCTGTGGAGATCGAAGCCCAGGACGCTGCCGCTGACCTGGTCTCCTCGGCGCACCCGGAACTGCGCGTCGCCACCGTCCTGCGGCGTCCTGACGGTTCCCCGCGTCGTACGGCGGTGGACACCGAGAGCGGGCCGGCCGTCGCAAGACTGCTGCGGCATCTGCCCGGCGGGACGTTCTCGGGACCCCGGCACCTCTCCCCCAGCACCGTGGCGGCCATGGGCACGATCGTCGGAAAAGTCAGCACCGCGCTGCGGGACTTCCGGCACCCGGGCCTCGATCGTGTACTCCAATGGGACCTGCGGTACGCCGACCGTGTCGTCGCCAAGCTCGCCGGGCACATCGGCGAGCCCGAGCGGCGCGCCGCCGTCCGCGCCGCGACCGCCGAAGCCTGGGCACGCGTCCAGCAGGTTGCCGACGTACTGCCGTCCCAGGCCGTGCATCTGGACCTCACCGACGACAATCTGATCCGTACGCCCGGCAGTCGGCCTCCCATGCCGGACGGCGTCATCGACTTCGGTGACGTGACCACCAGCTGGGCGGTCGGCGAACTCGCCGTGTCGCTCTCCTCGATGCTCCACCACGACGGGGTCGAACCTCACCACGTACTGCCGGCCATCCGCGCCTTCCACACCGTCCGGCCGCTCTCCCCGAAGGAGGCGGAGGCGTTGTGGCCGCTCGTGGTCCTGCGCGCCGCCGGCCTGGTCGTCAGCGGGCGTCACCAGGCTGCCGTCGACGGGGACAACGCCTATGCCAAGGCGGCGCTCGACCGCGAGTGGCGCATATTCGAGCAGGCCACCTGTCTGCCCCTTCCGGTGATGATCCACCTCGTCAAGGACGCGACCGGCCTGGCGGGCGTACCCGCTGGGGCCGATTCGCCGCCGCAGCCGCTTCTCCGGGACCTCGCCGCCGCCGACATCGTCCTCGTCGACCTGTCCACCGACGCCGATGCCATGGACGACGGAGCCTGGGTCGACTCCGGCACCGAAGCCCGGCTGGTGACCACCGCGCTCGCCGGCGGCGCGGCCGCAGTCGCCACACGGTATGCCCAGGCGCGACTCACCCAGGCCCCGGCACTGTCAGCCGTTTCCGCGGCCACAGTGCCCACCGGTATCGACCTGTGGCTCGGTCGGGCCACCGTGGCACAGGCTCCCGCTGCGGGGGAGGTCCTCGTGGCGGACCGGGGCCAGGTCGAGATCGCCCACGGCTCACGGGTGCTGACCCTGTCCTTCCCGCCTACGGTTCGACCTCTCCTCGCTGTCGGCGCATCGGTCCAGGCGCGTGAGGACATCGCGCACCTCCCCGCTGGAGTCTCGATCCACGTCGCGCTGCGTGCCGCTTCCGGACCCGTGGTCCCTCCGCTGGTACGTCCCGAGTACGCCGCAGGCTGGCTGCCGCTCACCGCCGACCCCGCACCGCTCCTCGGTCTCGCGGCGGCCACCGGTCTCGCTGAGGGGACGGACCTGCTCGACCGGCGCGACGCCGTGTTCGCGACCGTGCAGGAGCACTACTACGCCAACCCTCCCCGTATCGAGCGTGGTTGGCGCCATCATCTCGTGTCCACCGACGGCCGCGCGTACCTCGACATCGTCAACAACGTCACCCCCTTGGGCCACGCCCATCCTCGCGTCGAGCGGGCGGTCTCCCGGCAGCTGCGACGGGTCAACACCAACTCTCGGTTCCACTACGCCTCGGTGGTGAAGTTCACCGAACGCCTCGCCGGCCTCCTTCCCGAACCTCTGGACACGGTGTTCCTGGTCAACTCCGGTTCCGAGGCGGTGGATCTGGGCCTCCGGCTGGCCATCGGCGCCTCCGGACAGCACGATGTCGTCGCACTGCGCGAGGCATACCACGGCTGGACGTACGCTTCCGACGCGGTCTCCACCTCGCTCCAGGACAACCCGAACGCCCTGGCCACCCGCCCCAGCTGGGTCCACACCGTGGACTCGCCCAACTCTTACCGCGGTCGGCACCGCGGCGTCGACGCCATGCGCTACGGGCCCGAAGCCGCCGCGGTCATCGACGAGCTGGCCGCTGCGGGCCGCCCGGCAGGAGCGTTCATCGGCGAGACCTTCTACGGCAACGCCGGAGGAGTCGCCCTTCCCGACGGCTACCTCGCCCAGGTGTACGCGGCGGTGCGCCGTCACGGCGGCCTCGCCGTCGCCGACGAGGTCCAAGTCGGTTACGGCCGCCTGGGGAACTGGTTCTGGGGCTTCGAGCAGCAGGAGGTCATCCCTGACATCGTGTGTGTGGCCAAGGCGATGGGCAACGGGCACCCCCTCGGTGCCGTCATCACCTCCAAGACGGTCGCTGATCGCTACCGCGAGCAGGGCTACTTCTTCTCCTCCACTGGCGGCAGCCCGGTCTCCAGCATCGTCGGCCTCACCGTCCTGGACACCCTGCGCGACGAGGACCTGCAGGGCAACGCGGTCCGCGTCGGCGGCCATCTGAAGCGCCGGATGGAGGCACTGGCCGACCGCTACGGCATCATCGGCGCCGTCCACGGCTCGGGCCTCTACCTCGGCCTCGAACTCGTCAGGGACCGCATCACCCTGGAACCGGCCACCGAGGAGACCGCCGAGCTCTGCGACCGCATGCTCGACCTCGGCGTCATCGTCCAGCCCACCGGAGACCATCTCAACATCCTCAAGATCAAGCCGCCGCTGTGCATCGACACCACCGCCGCGGACTTCTTCGCCGACATGCTCGACCTGGCCCTCACCCAACTCGGCCACGGCCACACCTGGTGACACCGGGGCGGCGCTTCGCGATTCGGCGCCGAGGTGAAGCTCGCTCTGCCGGCCGGCGACCGCACCGCCCTCGAACTCGTACACCGCAAACCGCTGCCTTCTCGGCCCGCGCCAACCGCACCGTCGACGGCACGCCTGCCTCCGACAGCCGACATGCAGATCCGACCTTGCGATCCCTGAAGAAGAGAGAAGACGATGGACACGATCGTCGTCGGCGCGGGAATCGCCGGCATCACCGCAGCTCGTCTGCTTCACGCCGCAGGACAACGTGTGGTCGTGCTTGAGGCGCGGGACCGTGTCGGTGGGCGGATCTGGACGGACCGCACGGCAGGGTTCTCCGTCGACCGCGGCGCCTCATGGATCCATGGCCTCACCGGCAACCCCCTCACGGAACTTGTCGCCGCGCTCGAGATGGACACACACGAGTTCACGGTCGGGAGCTTCCAGGCCGGCGGACGGCCCATCGCCGACTACGACGAATCGCGGCGCCTGCTGGACGACGCCGCGACACGGCAGTGGACCATCGACGTCGACACGGCAGATGACCTGTTCCAGCTGACCGTCGCGGCGTCCGGCCACGACGAGAGCTATGCCACCGCGGCCGAACGCGCCCTCGCCGCGACCGGCTGGGAACCCGAACGCGCCGAACGGGTCCGCGCGTTCTATCGGCATCGCACGGAGGAACAATGCGGCGCAGAGATCGAACAGGTGGCCGCTCACGCCCTCGATGAGGACACCATCGAAGGGGACGAAGTGATCTTCCCGGGTGGCTACGACGCGCTTCCCCGGGCACTCGCGGAAGGCCTCGACGTGCGTTTGGGCATGACCGTGACCGCCATCACCAGGTCGGCCACAGGGGTACGAGTCGACACGGAGGACGAGTCTTTCGACGCCGCCCACGTGATCGTCACAGTGCCGTTGGGCGTGCTCAAAGCAGGGGCGATCGAGTTCACACCCGCTCTGCCCGAAGCCGTTGCGGGACCGATCGCTCGACTCGGAATGGGCGTGTTCAACAAGGTCTTCCTTCAGTTCGCAGACCGGTTCTGGCAGGACGACGTCTACGCGATCCGGCAGCACGGCCGGGCCGGCGTCCCCTGGCATTCCTGGTACGACGTCTCCGTCGTCAGCGGCAAGCCGATGCTGCTGACCTTCGCCGGCGGTGCTTGGGGGCGGGAGATCGAGCAGAAGACCGATGAAGAGGTGGTCTCGTCGGTACTCAGGTCCCTCCGCGAGATCTACGGCGACTCCGTCCCCGAGCCCGTGGCGCACTGGATCACACGCTGGGGCGTCGACCCTCTCGCCCTCGGCTCATACTCCTACGTCGCCGTCGGCTCCTCGCACGACGATCACGATGCGATGGCAGGACCCGTGGACGGCGTTCTCCACTTCGCGGGAGAAGCAACCTGCGGACACGAACCAGCCACCGTCCACGGCGCGCTCCACTCAGGGCATCGCGCGGCCGAGCGGATCCTCGGTGCTCCGATCTCCCCGGCCGAGCTCACACGGGGCGTGACCCGTCGTCAACGGTCAGCTGATCGCTGGCCGGAGTGAGGTGCCGGGCACCCCTTCCGAGGGAGGGCAATACGGCCGACCGCGTATTGCTGCAGGTCGGCGAAGTCGCGGCCGCAGGATCGGGGACATGAACCGAGTTCCTGACGAAGGAATGGTCCTCGTCCCCGGCGGATCCCTGCTCACCAAGACTCCCGAGGAGGGGCGTGCGCTGGCCCTGACCCTGGCCCGCCACACCATCCACAACATCCACAACATCCAGCCTGACCTGGACGTTCTGAAGGGTGGCAGGCCGAACTGCTCCACCACGCCCGGCAGCCTCACCGCCGCGGCGCATGTGGTCGCCATCGAGTTCCAGACGATCGCTGCAGCCAACAACTACTGGCGGTCCTGACAGCCGGAACACTGAGGGAGACGAGCTCGCCGACATCGTGGTGTGGCGCAGACGCAGTGCCCGCGGACCTGTGGGCTGTCGCAGGACGGTCGCCGTCAGCGGCCGGGGATGGGGAGGTCACCCTCGATGTACTGGGCGCGGCCGTCGGCGAAGGACCAGTCCTCGGGGCCGTTCTCGAAGTAGCTGACGAACAGGTCCTTGCCGTCGACTCCGGCTTCGGCGAGCTGCTGGGCGAGCGTGCGGTACGCGAGCTGCTTGTCCTCGGTGCTGCGGCCGCGCTGGGAGAAGATGTGGACGATGACCGTGCCGGAGGTGCGCTCAAAGCCCAGACCGGCGTCCAGGGCGATGATCTCGTCGGGGTCGTGCTGGGTGACGATCTGGAAGCGGTCCCGCTCGGACCGCGGCGGCCGCGGCGGCGCGGACGCTGTCGAGGCTGACCGGGCGTTCGCGGAACTTGCCCGGGACGCGGGCGGCGCCGGCGTGCAGGATGGTCGCGTCGATACGGGGGGTGCGGCGGGCGATCTCGGTGACGGTGCGGAGAGAGGCGTTGTCGCCGCTGATGTAGACGCTGGGCAGTCCGTCTCCGGCGAGGACGAAGCCGACGACCTGGCAGTTGACCTCGCCCTCCGCGTCCCGTTCGCCGTCCTCGGGGCCGTGGACGGCCGGCACGGCGGTGACGGTCAGCTCACCGCCGTCCGGGCGGGTGAGCGTGTGGGTGTCCCAGGCGGCCAGCCCCTTGGCGGGGGCGCCGAGCCGGTCGGCGCCGCCCGTGGTGGTGAGCAACAGCGGGGCAGCCAGCGCGAAGGCGCGGCCAAAGTCGTCGAAGTTGTCGGCGTGGCTGTCGTGGCTGACCAGGGAGGGTCCACTCGCGGGCGTCCTGCCAGCGCAGAGCGTCGGCCATGGCCTGCGGGGGCTCGCTGTAGCGGTCCTCCCGCCCACCGCCTTCGGCTTCCTGGCGGGCGTGGACGGCGACGCGCTGCTCGTCGTAGAGGTGCACGGTGCGCACACCGCCACGCACCAGGGCCACGTCGATGCCCTGGCGGTCGAGGGCGTCCAACGGATCGTCGCAGCGCACCAGCTCGACCTGTGCCCCGCTGTCCCGCTCGAAACGGGCGATGGCGCGCTGGGCCCACGGATCGGGCAGCAGCCAGCTGAAACCGAGCTTGAAGGTCAACTCATAACGGGCCGCGGCCAGGGTCCGCTCCACGTGAACGAGGAAGTCGGCGCCGGTGTCGGTGAGTTGGACGCCACGAGAAGAGCGCTCCAGCAGTCGCACCGCCAGGCTCGCCTCCAGCTGGGCCACGGTGCGGCTCAGGGCCGGCTGTGTGATCAGCAGCTCCTCCGCGGCCTGGGTGAACGAGCGGCGCCGAGCCACCGCGGCGAACGCCCGCAGGTGCCGCAGCTCGATACCGGATGCGCTTGTCGGGCTGGGCGCGGTCACCGTCGCCTCGCTCTATGCCTGGGGGACATGAATGCAGCGTAACCGGCATTTCCGGCCAGTGTGCATGCGGCCTAGCGTCGCACAGGAAGCTCGCTCACGAGAGAGACCGCACACAGAAGGTGATCATGAGACAGGTGCTCACGCTGCCCGACCCCACCCGCACCGGTTCGCGGGCTGGCTCCCCGTGGCCGACCGTGCTGCGTGGCGCGGCGGGCCTGGCCGCCGCGATGGGGGTGGGCCGGTTCGCGTACGCGCCGATCATGCATGCCCAAGCAGGGATGCCGGACAGCCTGGGGGCCTCGCTGGCCACCGCCAACTACCTCGGCTACCTGGCTGGCGCCCTGCTCGGCATCACCGCCCCCGCACTGCTCTGCTCGACAGTCGCCTTCCGTAGCGGGCTGCTGGTCCTGGCCGCTTCCCTGGCGCTGATGCCGCTGACCCACGACGGCGGTGCCTGGTGGGCGCTGCGGCTGGCGGCGGGCGCGGCCAGCCGCAGCGCCCTGGTGTTCATGATCGCGACGAGCGCCCTGGTGGCGGGGCTCGCCGCGCACGCCGAGCACATGACCGGCTGGGCCTTCGGCGGGGTCGGCGCGGGCATCGCCCTGTCCGGCCTGATGGTGGTCGCGATGCAGGAGGTCGGGTCCTGGCGGGCGGCCTGGCTCGCCTGCGCCGCGCTCACCGTGCTGCTGGCCGCCGCCGCCTGGCGCCTCGTGCCACGACGAGCAGGCGCCGCGGACCCCGCCGCCACGGCTCCGGCCCAACGGCCGTGCACCCGGCGCTGGTTCACCGCCCTGCTCGCCAGCTACCTCCTGGAGGGCATGGGCTACATCATCGCCGGGACCTTCCTGGTCGCCGCCCTCCAAGAGGGCGCGCCCGGCTGGATCGACAGCGGCGCCTGGATCGTCGTCGGCCTGGCCCTTCGCCCCCAACCCCGTCCCCGTCCCCGGTACCGCTCGTGTCCTTCACCTTCGGGCTCGCCCGCCCGGACACGGGCAGCGTCGTGGCCCAGAGCGTCACCACGCCCAGCGAAGCCCTGGCCGCCGCAGAGATCGGCGCGGGCCTGCTGATCGTCCAGGGCCCCGCCGCCGACGGCCGCTCCGCCACCCTCACCCCCGACCACCCCTTTGTCCCCATCAACCTGCCCGACCTGGTCAGCGACATACGGCACACCGTCGACATGATCGCCAAGTCGTTTCCGCATATTCGGGGCATCGACACCCGCTCCGCGCTCGCTGAACTGCCCGAGCTGCGCCAACTCGCAGCCCGCGCGGAGGAGTTCGGTCCGCTGGTCGAGCTGGCTGAGAGGCTGGGCGCGCTGGTGCGGGGCTATGCGAGGCACCCGCGCGGTGTGATCTTGTCTAATGCTTCGCTGCTGGGCCGGCTTCCGGTGCAGCCCACACCGAGCGGCCAGTACCCGATGGTCCAGGAAGACAAGGAGCACGTCGAGGACCTCGGCCTGCTCAAGCTCGATGTGCTGGGGATGCGGATGCGGTCGGCGATGGCCCACGCGGTTCATGAGATCCGCCGCACCACCGGCCGCCACCTCGACCTCGACAACCCCGACCACGTTCCCTTCGACGACCCTGCAACTTTCGAGATGATCCGCCGCTCCGACACACTGGGCTGCCTCCAGATCGATTCTGTGTCAAGTTCAGGCGTGTTGCCTCTAGCTTGATCTTTAACCTGTGCGGCGGGGGCGTGGGGTGCTGATGCTCAGCGCCTCGTCTCGTACCTGGTCAGGACCACGCCGCCGGGAAACGTCCGCGTCTCCACCAGGTTCAGGTTCACCCAGCTGTCCAGCGCGGTGAAGAACGGCGTGCCGCCGCCCACCAGGACCGGATGGGTGGCGATCGCGTACTCGTCGATCAGCCCGGCGCGCATGGCCGCCCCGGCGAGCGTTGCGCCGCCGATGTCCATTGGGCCGCCGTCCTCGGCCTTGAGCCGGGTGATCTCGGCGATCGCGTCGCCGGTGACCAGGCGGGTGTTCCAGTCGACCTTGTCGATCGTCGAGGAGAACACCACCTTCGGCGTGTCCCGCCAGTTCCGCGCGAACTCGATCTCCGCCGGGGTGGCGCCCGACTGCTGGTCGCCGGTCGGCCAGTAGGAGCTCATCGTCTCCCATAGCTTGCGCCCATACAGCGACAGGCCACTCGCCTGCTCGTGGTCGAGCCACCACTGGAACAGCTCATGGCTCGGCGGTCCGCTCCAGCCGATGTCGTCGCCGGCCGCGGCGATGTAGCCGTCCAGGGTCAGGTTCATGCCGTAGATCAGCTTCCGCATGGCCCAGCCTTCCGTCCGTGGGTGTCCGGCGTATAGACCAGCGCGGCGCGGGAAACTCATCGGTGCGCGATCTGGGCTCGCCGGTAGTCCTCGTGCTCGGGGCTCAGCGTGGTGTACTCGGCCGTCGCGGGCAAGCCGCCTGATCTCGACCTTGCCCTCGCGAGGAAATACCACAGATTTGAGACTGATCATGGGTGACAAGGCCGTGAGACAGCCAAGAACGCCCAGGTCACGCAAGATCGACATGTCACGAACGGCGAGAGGGGCCTCCCCCTGAGTGGTGGACACGCTGATACTGGATCTGCTTGATCCGGAGGAAGCGAGAAGACCGCCGATGGCGATGAAGGACTACTCGGACGAGTTCAAGGCCGATGCCGTGGCCCTGTACGAGTCCACACCCGGGGCGACCTACAAAAGCATCGCCGCCGACCTGGGCATCAACCGGGCGACACTGCGTGAGTGGGTGCTGCGGGACCGCGAACACCGCGGTGTCAGCGCCACGGCTGCAAAGCCGGCCGTCGAACCAGGGGTGGCGGTGCCGCCCGACGCTCCGGACGAGCGGATCCGGCAACTGGAGGCGCGGGTGGCAGAGCTCGAGGCGAGTGAGCGCAAGCTGGCCACCGAGCGGGACATCCTCCGCAAGGCAGCCAAGTATTTCGCCGGGGAGACGAACTGGTGATGAGCCGCTTCCAGTTCGTTGACGATAACCGGGACGCCTACGAGGTGAAGCGGCTCTGCCAGGTCCTGGACGTGAACCGGTCCAGCTACTACAAGTGGCTCGCCGGCGCCGAGGCCCGGGCCACCCGGCAGCACCAGGACCGGCTCCTGGCCGAGGAGATCCGCGAGGTCCACGGCGAGTCCGGCGGCGCCTACGGCTCCCCGCGAGTGACCGCCGAGCTCCGCGAGAAAGGACGGCGGGTCAACGAGAAGCGCATCGCCCGGATCATGCGGACGTTCTCCATCACCGGGATCCGCCTGCGCAGACACGTGCGCACCACCGTCCCGGACCCGGCAGCCTCACCGGTCCCGGACCTGTTCCAGCGGGACTTCACCGCCACCGGACCCGGACTGAAATACATGGGCGACATCACGTATCTCCCCCTGGAAAACGGGCAGTTCCTCTATCTGGCGACCGTGCTGGACTGCTTCAGCCGCAAGGTCGTCGGCTGGTCCATCGCCGACCACATGCGCACCAGCCTGGTCGCCGACGCACTGCGGATGGCAGCGGCGACCCGCGGCAGCCTGGAGGGCGCCGTGTTCCACTCCGACCACGGGGCCCAAGGCGGATTCAACCGGTCGTTGCAACACCTCGTCCTCGGAGGTGTTGATGGGCAGGCCAGCAGGGTGGATGGCGGCGTTGACCGGGCGTTCGCCGATGAAGTCACCAGGTGCGCCGGCGCTACGGCGGGAAGTGGAACGTCAGTTCTGGCGGGAGATCGCGAAGGGACTGCTCCCGGAGGAGGCGGCAGCTTCGGTCGGCGTATCCCAAGCGGCGGGGGGAAGATGGTTCCGCCACGGTGGCGGCATGCCACCCATGGATCTTGGCCCGCAGTCCGACCGGTACCTGTCCTTTCACGAGCGTGAAGAGATCGCGATCCTCAAAGCGCAGGGCATCGGGGTCCGGGAGACCGCGCGACGTCTCGGCCGTGATCCTTCGACGGTGTCCCGGGAACTGCGGCGCAACGCCGCGACTCGTGGCGGCCGACTGGACTACCGGGCTTCGGTCGCCCAGTGGAAGGCCGATCTGGTGGCCCGGCGCCCGAAGACCGCGAAACTGGCGGCCAACGACCGGTTGCGGGACTACGTACAGAAGAGGCTTTCCGGCCAGGTCAGCCACCCCGACGGGACGATGCTGGGGCCGGAGGGGCCACGGTGGAACGGAAGGAACAAGCCGCACCGTGGCGACCGCCGGTGGGTCATGGCGTGGAGTCCGGAGCAGATCGCGAACCGGCTGAAGGTCGACTTCCCCGATGATGAGTCCATGCGGATCAGCCACGAGGCGATCTACCAGGCCGTGTTCATCGAAGGCCGGGGAACGCTCAAGCGCGAGCTCGTCGCCTGCCTGCGCACCGGCAGGGCACTGCGGGTGCCCCGAGCCCGGTCCAAGCGGAAGTCCTGGGCCCACGTCACGCCCGAGGTGTTGATCAGTGAACGGCCGGCCGAAGCCGACGACCGGGCCGTCCCGGGACACTGGGAGGGAGATCTTCTGATCGGACTGGAGCGATCGGCGATCGGCACGCTGGTCGAGCGCACCACCCGGTTCACAGTGCTCGTCCACCTGCCCCGCGAGGACGGCTACGGCACGGTTCCCCGGACCAAGAACGGGCCGCCGCTGGCCGGCTACGGGGCGGTGACGATGAAGAACGCGCTGGCGGCGACGGTCGGCACCCTGCCCGAGCAACTATGGCGGTCGCTGACCTGGGACCGCGGCAAGGAGCTGTCGGCACACGCCCAGTTCACGATCCAGACCGGCATCCCGGTCTACTTCGCCGACCCGCACAGCCCCTGGCAGCGCGGCTCCAACGAGAACACGAACGGCCTGCTGAGGCAGTACTTCCCGAAGGGAACCGACCTTTCTCGATGGGCGGCTGAGGATATCGAGGCGGTCGCAGCCACGCTCAACAGCCGACCCCGGAAGAGCCTCGGTTGGAAGACACCCGCCGAAGCCCTCAACGACCATCTACTATCGATGAAATAAGCCTGTGTTGCATCCACTGGTTGAACCTGGTCAATACGGCTCCCGGGCCTTCGCCGGCCTCTGCGACCAGCTCGGGGTCACCCGGTCGATGGGCGCGGTCGGCACCAGTGCCGACAACGCGGCCTGCGAAAGCTTCCACGCCTCCCTGAAACGCGAGACCCTCCAGGGCGCCCACGACTACGGCGACTCCGGCACCTGCCGCAGGACCGTCTTCGCCTGGCTGACCCGCTACAACACCCGCCGACGGCACTCCGCCAACGGCCACCTCAGCCCCAACGAATACGAACACCGACACCACACCGCTAAACTCACGCTCGCCGCGTGATCAATAACCGCGTGCCCACCTTCACGGGGGAAGGCCCAGAACCCACATCTGTCGGGTTGCGCACCCGTGCGGGTTCCGGGCCCGGTAGAACTGTGGGTGTGACGCGTGCGCAACTGACTGATGCTGATGGGGAGTTCATTGCTCCATTCCTGCCTATCGGGGAGTTCGGTCCTTATCCGGGTGGCGAGCAGCAGACCCGATCCGATCTGGCCACCGCCCGCTGCCAGGGCGGTGAGGGCTCCGCCGCGGAAGCCGTCGGCGCGGAACTCCTCCGCGCCGCCGTCGAGTCCCCTGCCGCCCAGGTGGGAGCTGATCTTCTGCACCCCGTGGCCGGCGACGAGCAGACCCACCAGCAGACGCAGGATCAGATTGCCGGTGTCCAAGGAGGTCAGCCCGCCGCGTGCGCGCCGATGACGCTCTGCGCGTACACGACGCCCAGGCCGTACGCGCCCGCGTGGGCCTTGACGATCTCCATGACCGCGCCGTACGTCTCCTGACGCGCCCAGTCCCGCTGCAGCTCCAGGAGCACCTGCACCCAGGTCACCGGCACCGCGCCGGCGGCGATCATCCGCTGCAGCGCGTGCTCGTGGGCGGCCGGGCTGACGCCACCGGAGGCGTCGGAGACGACGTACACCTCGTACCCCTGCTCAAGCGCGGAGAGTGCGGGCAGAACGAGGCAGACCTCGGTCCACAGGCCGGAGAGGATGATCTTCTTGCGCCCGGTCGCCTTGACCGCCGCCACGAGCGCCTCGTCCTCCCAGGCGTTCATGGTCGTGCGGTCGATCACCTCGTTCTTGGGAAACACCTCGGCGAGCTGAGGCAGCAGGGGCCCGGAGAACGACTCGGCGGCGACCGTGGTCAGGACGGCCGGCACATCGAACGCCTGCGCCGCCTTGGCAAGACCCACGGTGCTGTTGATGATCGCGGCGCGGTCGCCGCTGCCGGTGCCGAAGAACATCTGCGGCTGGTGGTCCACGAAGAGCATGACCGCGTTGTCGGGCGTGAGCAGGTCCGCACTCGGAGCGGCCTGCACGTTGGTGATGTCGAACATGAGGGGTCCTTTCGAAGCAGTCGGTACCGTGCCGTCCACGCTTTGCGGTTCGGCACACCCGAAAACTAGGTCCGGACCGACCGACCGACTTTCCTCCCCGTGCCCGGGAGTTGGCACGACAGCGCATCACCGTCAAGCGCATGCAGACCTCCACACAGCCCGGGCCGGCGCCGCACTGGCGCCAGATGCGCCGGTATGAAGGTGGCTGAGGATCAGGAGGCGCCACGCTGTGGGGAGTTCTTCCGGACACCGCGGGTCGTAGGGGCGTTTGGCGCAGGGGGTGGACACGAGCACGGGTGGCAGGGCCGGGGCTCAGGTTTCGCGCCAGACCTAGGAGGACTCCGTCAGGTCTTCCTCTCGGTCCTTTTCGGGAGCATGTTGAGAGTGTGGACACACACGAAGTGAACCGTGCTCGGGCGAAGTTGGCGTTATTCGTAGCTGATGTGTTCGCCTCGGTGCCGCGCAAGGATCAGCGGGCCAAGGGCGACTGCTATCTGCGGGGGCTGATGCTGGACGGGCGGCGCAAGTCGATCCAGTCGATGGCGGAGCGGCTGCCGGACGGCAACGAGCAGAACCTGCAGCAGTTTGTGAACCAGTCGACCTGGGATCCGGTGCTGGTGCGGCGGCGGATCGCGCAGCGGATGGTGCCCCAGGTCAGCCCGGACGCCTGGGCGGTCGATGATGTGTCGTTCCCCAAGGACGGCCGGATGTCGGTGGCGCTCGCCCACCAGTATTGCGGGGCGTTGGGCAGGCAGGCCAACTGCCAGGTCGCGGTGAGCGTGCACGCGGTCTCCGATACCGCGTCGGTTCCGTTGCAGTGGCGCCTGTTCGTGCCCGAGGAGTGGGCGGCGGGTGCCGTCCGTCGGCGCAGGACGGGGGTCCCTGAGGACATCGGGCACCGGGAGAAGTGGCGCCTGGCCTTGGACAGCATCGATGAGCTGGCCGGATGGGGGCCTGCACTGCCGGTGCTGGTGGCCGACGCCGGCTACGGCCAGAACGCCGGCTTCCACGACGGGCTGGAGCGTCGGAGCAACGGCTACGTCGTGGCGGTCCGCTCGGATGTGACCGTCCACCCCCATGATGCGGTGCCCACGGCCCCCACCTGGTCCGGCAACGGCCGCAAGCCGCAGCGCCGCTACCGCGACAAGGCGTCCCCGGTGGCCGCGCTCGCGGCCGGCCACGGGCGGCAGGCCTTCACCGAGGTGACCTGGAAACGCGACATGACATCCACTGGATTCTGCGAGGGGGCGCGGCACCCGCCGGCGCCGCGCCCCACCTGACCCGGTTCAGCCGTTTCAGCAGCTACTGTTCGTCTGCGTCAACATGCCCAGGCGATAGGGCAGTTGGGAGTAGTCGCCCGATGCCGACGGGTCGAGCCCCTGATACAGGAAGCGCAGCCGGCACGGGTCGATCTCCATCGTCTGGTCGACGCCGTCGCGGACCATCTCGCCGTGGCTGATGTCCTTGGTCCAGGCGCCCCCGGGGAAGGACACGTTGGTCGAGCGGGCGAAGGGGTTCGCCTCGGTGTCGGCCAGCGGTGTCCACTGTCCGTCCAGGCCGTGCGACGTCCACGAACGGAAGTAGCGCCGCCCGTCACTGCCGATGGCCTCGACCAGGAGCAGGTACTGGTCGGCCGTGCCTTTGATCTTGTAGACGTTGCTCGCCTCGAAGAGGTCGAACCGGTCGTCCTGAAGGACGATCTTCGTGTTGCCGAAGCCGTTCGGGAACTCCTTGACGGTGGTCTCGGACCGGTAGAGGTGACCGTTGTCGTCCGACGAGAAGAGGTAGCACTTCTCCTCGTCGCACACGGTCCAGAAGTCGACCCAATAGCCGTTGCCGATGTTGTCCTTGATGATCTGCGGCATGGAGTCCTGGAAGTTCTTCGGCGCGCTCCAGGACATGGGGTCGTCGATGTCGGTCGTCGTCGAGTAGGAGGGCAGACCCGTCTGGTAGACGAGGTACCACTTCTTCTTCGGGGCGAAGTAGAACGCCTGCGGCGCCGCCCGGTACCCCTTGCCGATCGCCGTGGTGTCGAGCGGGGTCTGGCGGGCCGCGCCCGCCTGCGACCAGTCGGCGAAGGTCGTCTGCACCAGGCTCCAGCCGCCGGAGGTGTCGGCGGTCGTGGCGAAGACGTGCCACTTCCCTTTGTACCGGACCACCGACGGGTCCTTGACCGAGACCACCGGGTGCGTGGCGTCGGGCTGCGGCGCGATCAGCGGGCCGCTGGACGACCAGGTGAAGGACGGCGTCAGGTCGTCGCCCTGCGCCGTGGCGGTGGGCGCCGCGCCGAGCGCGACGAGCAGCGCGCCCACGGCGGCGAGCACGGAGACGAGCGCTCCTCGCCCGCGCACGCCCCTCACTTCTTCCGCTTCGCGGCCACGAGCGCGTTCACGATCGCGTCGTACGCGGGCTTGTGCTGCAGGTTCTCGTCCCAGGGCAGCGCGGCGCCCTCGCTCGGGAAGACCGACGGGATCCATGAGTGCCGGTCGGAGTATCCCCACACGGTGATGCCCACGCACCGCCGCACGGCGAGGCAGGCGCTGGTGGCCCGCCCGTACCAGTCGGCCTGCTGGGCCAGCTTGGCGTCGTCCGCCGGGAGGATCATGCGGATGTCGAGCTCGGTGAGGGCGACGTCGAGGCCCAGGTCGGCGAAGCGCTGGATGTTCTGCTGCATCTGGTACGGGAAGCCGTACTGCAGGGCGAGGTGCGCCTGCATGCCGAAGCCGTCGACCGGTACGCCGTCCGCCTTGAGCTGCTTGATCAGCGTGTAGTAGGCGTCCGACTTCGCCCCGATCCCCTCGACGTTGTAGTCGTTGAGGTACAGCTTGACCTTGGGGTCGGCGGCGTGCGCCCAGCGCAGGGCGTCGGCGATGTAGCCGGGGCCGAGCGTCTTGTAGAAGATGTTCTCCCGGTACGTGCCGTCCTCGTTCATGATCTCGTTGGCCACGTCCCAGGCGAAGACCTTGCCCTTGTAGTGCTTCACCTCGGTCGTGATGTGGTTCTTGAGGATCGAGCGCAGCTCGTCGGCGGTCCAGGTGCCGTCCGTCAGCCAGCTCGGCAGCTGGCTGTGCCACAGCAGGGTGTGGCCGCGCACCTTCAGATGGTGGGCCTTTGCGTACGCCACGATCTCGTCGCCGGCCGTGAAGTCGAAGACGCCGCGCCGGGGTTCGGTGGCGTACCACTTCATGCCGTTGCCGGGGGTGGTGGCGCCGAACTCGCTGCCGAGCAGATCGGCGTACGCGGTGTCGTCGAGCTCCGGGTTGTCGACGGCCGAGCCGAAGTAGCGGCCGGTCTGCCGGGCGAGGGAGTCCAGCGTCGTGGCCTTGTGGCGGTCGGCGTCGGCGTGGGCGGCCGGGGCGGCCAGGCCGCCGAGGAGCAGGGCCGCGCCGACACCGAAGGCAGCGGTTCTCGTACGGGCGCGGCGTGCGGGTGTGCGCATGATGATCTCCTCAACTGGGGGGCGGCGATGTGCGGTTGGCCTTGCGCGGAACGTCGTACATGTGGTGCCGGCGCGTCACTTGACGCGCATGTCGCACCGCATCCGCCGCTCGTGCCCGACCTCCCGCTCCGCCCCCGTCAGGGTGAGCGGCACGGTGTGGTGGACGCGTTCGCTGGACGCGGCGACGCGCAGTTCGAGGGCTCCGGGTTCGACGACGCGGCGGCCGTCGGCGCCGGTGTACGCGGCGAGGTCCGCCGGGAACGTGGCGTGGACTTCGGCGGACGCACCGGCGTCGAGCGTGACGCGGGCGTAGCCGACGAGCCGGACCTCGGGGCGGGCGACGGTGCCCACGGGGTCGTGAAGGTAGAGCTGGACGACCTCGGTGCCGGACCGCTCGCCGGTGTTGCGGACGGTGAGGCGGATCGACGTCTCGCCGTCGGTGGGCAGTTCGGGGGCCTCGCACTCGGGGGTGTCCCAGGTGAACTCCGTGTAGGACAGGCCGTGCCCGAACGGGAACAGGGGTGTCGGGTCCACGGTGCTGGGGAAGCCGTGGCGGCCGAGCGGCGGAGCGAGGTACGGGGCGGGCTGGCCGCCGGGGCTGCGGGGCACCGAGACGGGGAGCCGCCCGGACGGCTCGACCCGTCCGGACAGGACGCCCGCGACGGCGCCGCCGCCCTCCTGTCCGGGGAAGAACGCCTGGACGACCGCCGCGGCCCGGTCGGCCCAGCGGCCGAGTGCGTAGGGCCTGCCGCTGAGTACGACGATGACGACCGGCGCACCGCAGGCCATCGCCTCGTCGAGCAACTCGGCCTGACCATACGGCAGTTCCAGGTCCTCGGCGTCACATCCCTCGCCCGACGAGCCGCGCCCGAACAGGCCCGAGCGGTCCCCGACCACGGCCAGGCACACATCGGCGCCGGCCGGATCGTCGACGAACACGGCGTCCGGCAGCTCGGTGCGCAGCGCCTCGGCGAGTGTCGGCACCTCGACACCGGTCGGCAGGCCGGGGTGGTGGACTCCGACGTGCCGGGGGAACGTGTAGCAGCCGAGCATGGCGGCCTGTTCGTGGGCGAGCGGACCGACGAGCCCGATGCGCAGCCCGTCGCTCAGCGGCAGGGCCCCGGAGTCGTTGGCGAGCAGGACGACCGACTCCTGCGCGACCTTCTGGGCCAGCTCCCGCATGTGTGGGGGGTTCAGATCGACGGGCGCGCCGCCCGTGACGGGCTCCCAGTCGGGGTCGAGCAGCCCCAGTTCGCATTTCTGCGTGAGTACGCGCAGCGCGGCCCGGTCGAGCAGTTCCTCGGGGAGCGGGTCCGCGGGGCTGAAGCAGCGGGCCGCGGGCAGCTCCACGTCGACGCCGGCGGCGAGGGCGAGGCGCGCCGCGCCGGCCTCCCCGTCGGTGACCCGGTGCGCCTCCTCCAGCAGCGAGACGCCGTAGTAGTCCGAGACCACGGTTCCGGTGAACTCCCATTGTTCGCGTAGGAGTTGGGTGAGCAGCTGCGTGTGGGCGTGGGCGGGCAGGCCGTCAATGTCGTTGTAGGCGGGCATCACGGAGCGGGCGCCACCGTCGCGCAGCGCCATCTCGAACGGCGGCAGGATCACGTCGGCGAGCTCGCGCGGGCCGATCGAGGCGGGCGCGTGGTTGCGGGCGGCGCGGGAGGCCGAGTACCCGGCGAAGTGCTTGAGGGTGGCGACGATCCCGGCGGTCTCCAGGCCGCGCACATACGCGGTGCCGATGCTACCGACCAGGTACGGGTCCTCGCCGATGGCTTCTTCGGTGCGGCCCCAGCGTGCGTCCCGCACGACGTCCAGGACCGGGGCGAGCCCCTGGTGGATGCCGACCGCGCGCATCGACGTACCGATGGACTGCGCCATCTCCGTCACCAGCGCGGGGTCGAAGGTGGCGCCCCAGGCCAGCGGGGTCGGGAAGACGGTGGCCTGCCAGGCGGTGAAGCCGGTCAGACACTCCTCGTGGGCGAGCGCGGGCAGGGCGAACCGGTTGCCGGCGCGGATGGTGCGTTGCAGTTCGGCGAGGCGGGCCGCGCCCTCGGCGGGTTCGACGGGAACCGTGGCGAAGGGGCGGGTGAGCTGGCCGAGCCCGTACGGAAGGAGTGCGTCGAGGGCGGCGCTGCGGGCCGCGTAGGTGTTCTGGCCAGGGGCGACATCGGCGCCGTCGGTGTCAGCGCCGATCCATACGCTGGAAAGCTGGGCGGTCTTCTCCTCGGTGGTCATCCGGGCGAGCAGGTCCGCCGCCCGGACGTGGGCGGGCAGGGTGGTGTCCTGCCAGGGCTTGACCATGGAACTCCTCAAGTCTGGTGCGTGCAGGGGATGTTGGCGATGCCGGGCGGGCGGTGTCAGCCCTTGGTCGCGCCCATGGTGATGCCGCCGATCAGCTGCCGTTCGGCGACCGCGTAGAAGCCGAGCGCGGGGATCATGGACAGCACGAGATAGGCGAAGACGCGGGCCACGTCGGTCGAGTACTGGCCCTGGAACTGCTGGACACCGACCGGGATCGTCCACCAGGTGGGTTCACTGAAGACGAGCAGCGGCAGCAGGAAGTTGTTCCAGCTCCCCACCACGGCAAGGACGGAGACGGTGCCGAGGGCGGGCCGCGCCATGGGCAGCAGGATCCGCCAGAAGAAGCCGAACGGGGAGCACCCGTCGAGCGTGGCCGCCTCCTCCAGCTCGCCGGGGATCTCCCGGAAGAAGCCGCGCAGGATGACGAGGGTCATGGGCAGCCCGAACGCGGCCTGCGGCAGGATCACGCCCCACGGATTGTCGAGCAGCCCGAAGGTGCGCAGCAGAACGAACAGCGGCAGGATCGCCACGGCGAACGGGAACATCAGGCCGATGGCGAAGAGAGTGAACAGCAACTCCCTTCCCTTGAAGGCGAATCGGGCGAGCGCGAAGGCGGCTAGGGCGGCCGCTCCCACGGTGAGGATCGTGGTGGCGACGGCGATGAGGGTGGACGAGCCGAGCATCCGCCAGAAGGCGGTGTCGCCGAGGATGCCGGTGTAGTTGGACACCACCCAGGGGGACGGCAGTCCGAAACTGTTGTCGGACAGCTGGTCGGTGGATTTGAAGCCGGAGATCAGGGCGTACAGCAGCGGCGTCACCATGAACACGCCTACCACCCACGCGGTCACATACAGAGGGAAGGAGCGCAGTCGGCGCCGACGGGCCGCGCCGCGTGCGGTCAGGGTTCGGGCCGGCGCGCTCAACGGGTCGCTCGCATGTTGGTGAGAGCTCCTTCGGTGTCGCGGCGCAGCACGAACCGCTGGTAGACGAGGGCGAAGAAGAGGCTGATGAGGAACATCGCGATGCTGATCGCGCTGGCGTAGCCGACCTGGTAGCGCTTGAACCCGAACTGGAACATGGTGACGGCCATCGTCTCGGAGTGGTGGTCGGGGCCGCCCTGGGTCACCACCCACACCAGGTCGAAGAGCTGGATGGCGCCGATCACGGACAGGAAGATCGTCATCCTGATCGTGGGCCCGAGCAGCGGCAGCGTGATGTGGCGGAAGCGCTGCCAGGCGCCCGCGCCGTCGAGGCGGGCGGCCTCGTGGAGCTCGGCGGGGATGCCCTGCAGCCCGGCGAGGTAGAGCATCATGTGGAAGCCGAAGTACTTCCAGGTCATGACCAGGAAGAGCGTAGGCAGGACGCTGCCCTGTCCGGCGAACCAGAGGCCGCCGAGCCCGTCGAGGCCGATCGCTCCGAGCGCCTTGTCCGCGAGACCCTGGTCCGGCTGGAAGATCATGGAGAACAGGACGCCGGTGATGACCTCGGACAGGACGTACGGAGCGAAGAAGAGCATCCGGTAGACGGCCCGCCCGCGCAGCTTCTGGTTCAGGAGCACGGCCATGACGAGCGCGAACGGCAGTTGCAGGACGAGCGAGAAGGCGACGAGCATGCCGCCGCGCGAGAGGTCGCCGAGGAAGACCGGGTCATCGAAGAGGCGGATGAAGTTGTCGAGGCCCACGAAGTCCGAGGGCGACCCGATCCCTCCCCAGTTGAAGAAGCTGACGTAGAGGGCGTACAGGATCGGGGTGAGGACGAGCAGGCAGAACAGGACGAGGGCCGGCACGGTGAAGACGAAGGGGGTCAGCCAGTCCCGCAGCCGCCGCATCCGCGGGCGCGAGTCGGCGCTCACGCCGCTCGGCTCCTTGGCGATGTCCCGGCGGACGTCGCGCGCCTGGATGGAAGTCATCGAAAGAGTCCCGGGCTACTGGCTCTTGGCGACCTGAGTGATGGAACGCGCCACTTGTTCGGGGGACTTGGACCCGGCGATCAGAGCGGCCACCGAGTCGTTGACCTCCTGTCCGACGGCCGGCGGGTAGGCCTGGTCGAGGTAGAGCTGGAAGCCGGTGGAGGCGTTCAGCATGTCGGAAACCGCCTTGAGGTAGGGGTCGGTGAGGGCGCCCATGGAGCCCTTGTTGATCGGGATCAGGACTCCCGCCTTGACGAGCTTGCTGTCCGACTCGGCGCCCATGAAGAACTTCAGGAAGTCGATGGCCTCCTTGGGCGCGCCCTTGCGCAGGGCGTAGCCGCCACCGCCGCCGAAGACGTCGGTGCCCTTGCCCTTGCCGCCCTCGACGGAGGGGAACGGGAAGAAGCCGAGGTCGTTGCCGATCCCCTTGCCCTCGGCCGCCTGAACGGTGGGCGCCCACTGCCCCATCAGCTCCATCGCCGCCTTTCCGTTGCCCATCTGGGCGGCCTCGCCCGTGGGGCCCGAGAAGGCGGCGCCGAGGAAGCCCTTCTGGAACGGCTGGAGGGCGACGAGTTCCTTGATGTGCTCGCCCGCCTTGACGAAGTCGTCGCCGGTGAAGTCCTTGGCCTCGGCGGCCTTCTGCATCCCGTCGACGCCCGCGATGCGCATCGCGAGGTAGGCCCAGTAGTACATGCCGGGCCACTTGTCCTTGCCGGCGAGGGCGATCGGGGTGATGCCGGCCGTCTTCAGCTTCCTGACCGTGTCGAGGAAGTCGGACCAGGTCGTGGGCGGGGTGGCGACACCGGCCTTCTTGAAGAGCGCCTTGTTGTACCAGAAGCCCACGCCGCCGATGTCGATCGGCACCGCGTACAGCTTGCCGTCGAACTGGTAGGCCTCCTTGGAGACGGGCACCAGGTCGTCGATCCACGGCTTGACGGAGTCTGTGAGGTCCTCTACGAGACCGGCGTCCACTTGCTGCTTCAGCACACCCCCGCCCCAGGTGTGGAACAGGTCCGGCAGCTTGTTGGAACTGGTCAGGGCGGTCAGCTTCGACTTGAACGCCTCGTTCTCCAGCGTCACCAGCTTGATCCGCACGTCGGGGTGGGCCTTCTCGTACGCCTTGGCCTGCTCCGCCCACAGCCGCTTGGACGGCTGGGTCGTCTGGATGTTCCACCACTCGACAACGGTGCGTCCCCGGCCGTCGGTGGACCCGGTGTCGGAGTCCCCGCAGGACGAGAGCACCACGGTCCCCAGACCGGCGACGGTGGCGGTGCCGAGGAATCGTCGGCGGGAGAAATCTGAGGCTGGCATGGCACACCTTCCGGAAGAGATCCGAAAACTATCGGGAGATGGCCACGGAAGTTACGGACACGCGACGGGGGTGTCAACGGCCTTTACAAAAGAGACCGTTGACACCCCCGGAGCGGCGTCTTCCGTTACGCCTCGCGCGGCGCCCCCGTACTGGCCCTGACCACGAGCTCCGTCGCCAGCTCGATGCGTGGCGACGCGGGCGCGACGTCGCGCGCGAGATCGAGAACGGCACGGGCCGCCAACTTGCCCATATCGGAAAGGGGTTGGCGCACCGTGGTGAGCGGCGGCGCGCTCCAGCGCACCTCCGGCAGGTCGTCGAAGCCGACGACGCTCATGTCCTCGGGCACCCGCAGACCGCTCCGGCGCAGCGCCTCGATCGCACCCAACGCCATCTGGTCACTGGCGGCGAAGACGGCGGTGGGCGGGTCCGAGAGATCCAGCAGCCGGTTGCAGCCGGTGAATCCGGACTCGTGGTAGAAGTCCCCGGGCACGACCAGCTCGTCCTCGACCGGCACGCCCGCGACGTCCAGGGCCGCCCGGTAGCCGTCGAGCCTGGCCCGGGAGCACAGCAGCCGGGGCGGGCCCTCGATGAACCCGATCCGGCGGTGACCGAGTCCCAGTAGATGCTCCGTCGCGGCCATTCCGCCCGCCCAGTTGGTAGCGCCCACCGTCGGCGCATCGGTGGCGGGCGAGCCGGCCGGGTCGATCACCACCAACGGCACGCCCAGGCGCCGCAGTTCGTCGTGGAGGCCGGGTTCGAGGACGGACGTCACGAGGATCACCCCGTCGGAGGCGCGTGCCCGCAGATTGGTCATCCACTGCCGCGCGGCCCCCACCCGGTCATGGTTCGCGGAGACCACCGTGCCCACCTCGGCCTCGTGCGCGACCTCCTCGACACCGCGGATGATCTCCACGGCCCAAGGGCTGTCCAGGTCATTGAAGACCAGGTCGAGCAGGGCCGCCCGCCCCGCCGGCGCGGGCGGCCGACGCTGGTAACCGTGCCGGTGCAGCAGATCCTCGACCCGGGCCCGGGTGGCGGGCGAGACATCGGAGCGCCCGTTGACGACCCGCGAGACGGTGGGCACGGACACCCCTGCCTCCCGCGCGATCTCGGTGATCGTCACCTTGGCCGGCCCGTCCGGGCTCCGCGTGGCAGCCTTGCGCTGAGCGCCTTCCCCGGCCACGTTCCCCACCTCCGTCAACCTGTGCATCCGGAAGATCTCCGTGTGCTTTCCGGAAAACCGTAGGACATGCCCCCGGCCTGCCGCCCGTCAAGCCCCACCCTCCACGATCCCGCGCAGCCAGGCGAGTTGGCGCCGCACATGGGCGCTTCACCCCCTTGTCGACCGTTGTACGGATACGCGTGGATCTCCCGCCCCGATGGAGTCCTGCACGCTGGCCGCGGTGACGAGGACTCCGAGGAGGAGTCCGCCGGTGTCGATGCTCCGCTTGCGGCCCACAACCCGTCGGTCCTCTTACCGGCCTTCCCGCCTGCGGACTTGCGGCGGAGGAGGCTGTTGTACTGGTCGAAGACACCGTCTCCCTGCGGGTCAGTTGGTGCGGTGGGACCAGTTGGCAGGGAGGTCGCCGGGGGCGACGGAGATGACGGATTCGTCGTCCGCGCCGACGTACTCGAAGAGGGTGATGTGGGCGAACTCGGGGACCACGTAGATCGGGTAGGTGGGTCCGTTGTCGCGGTACGTGTGCACCTCGTCGAGGTGGTCGTTCTGGAAACACACGGTGCGTTCGCCGTGCTCCTCGACCCAGTGCGGGAAGAAGATCACCCCGTGCAAGCGGCACTTGCCCGGCATGACGTTGACCGAGACCGACGTGCCGGTCGGCTCGTTCCAGGAGACCTTGTAGCTGTCCTCGTCGAGCTGGACGAGATCCACGTGCTGGTCCTTGACCCAGCGCCCGCCGACCATGCCGGAGTGGATCCGGTAGTCGATGGTGTGGTCGTTCTTCACGTACATCTCGTACTGCCAGCCGTTGGAGTAGGTGTAGATGAAGCGGTGGCCGACGATCCCGGACAGGTTCTGCGGCGGAGCGGGCCGGGCGACGGTCGTCTCGAAGTCTTCAGTGGTCAGAGCGAGCCCTGCCGGTACTCGCAGAACTGCTCACCGTCCTGGAGGCGGAGCCACCGGGGCGCTGAGACCCCACTGCCGGTGTCCCTCGGCTCCCCGGCCCCCGCGCCGTCGCCCGGGCCGCTGCTGCTCGCGCCAGCTGCGCCACGAAGCGGCCGTGCGACGGGTACGGCACAGCCTCGCCCGGGTGAACGGCGTCGACGCCCCGCGGAACCAGCCGCCGCAGGTCTCGTTTCAAGTGGGCCCGTACGCACGTGGCTCCGCGGTTCGGCAAATCCGGAGCCGATCATCGTCGCGACCGATGAAGCGTTCAGCCTGCGCCTCCTCCCCAAATGAACATCCACTATTTTGAATTTGTGTGGTGGGTTGTGTACTCGCGCTGGTCGGGGGCGATTGCCTGGCGTCAAGATCGTCTGTCAGCGCGCGATCTCGCTGTTGGTCAGTACGAGCAGGGCGCGCAGGAGCGTGGTGGCGTGACGGACGTGCAGGCGGAGCTTGGTGAGGATGCGCCAGACACCTCACCTTGCCAACGCGTCAAGAGCCGGTGGCGAGTTCGGTGAGGAAAGCGATGCGTTCCTTAAACAACTCGCACCGCTGAAGACAGTGATAGAGCTGTCCGAGCATTCGAATGAACAGGTTCCGCAGGGCTGCCGCGTGCCAGTCGCCGTGTTCGTCGCCGCGCCGACGGTAGTGGCCTTGGCCCGGGTGATCCGTTCGGACCGGCGAAGGCCCAGAGGTAGCCGGTGGTTGAGACGGTCGTTCTTCACCGACCGCCGCGTGATGTCAGAGGGTTCGGGCCGCCGCAGCGTCGCGGAGGAGTCCGGCGAAGGTCAGGGCGGCGGGGGTGAGCGGGTGGTCGGTCATGCGAACCAGGAGGATGCGGCGGATGGGGGCCGGCGGTTGGAGCGGCAGGACGTTGACGCCGGGTCGGATGCCTTCCAGGGCCAGGGTGGGGGCGAGGGCGACGCCGATGCCGGCGGCGACCATGGCCTGGGCTTCCTGGTAGTCGTGCGCCTCGTAGGCGATGTGGGGCTCGAAGCCGAGGGCGCGACAGCCGCGGACAAGGGCTTCGGCCACCGGGTGATGGTCGGCGCGGGTGATCCATGGGTCGTGTGCGAAGTCGGCGAGTGAGGCGGCGTCGCGGCCGGCGAGTGGATGGTGGTCGCTGACGAGAAGGGCCGGCGGGTCATCGAGAAGGGGGGTGACGACGACGTCCTCCCGGTCGATTCGCCCCCAGTCGTAGTCCCACATCAGCGACATCTCGATCTCCCGGTTCTCCAGCATCGTCCAGAGCCCGGCGATGCGGGCGCTGCGGACGGTCAGCCGTACGTCGGGGTGGGCGTCCCGGAAGGCGATCACGGCCTGCGGGAGGAGCGAGGCACCGACGGTGGGGAAGGTGCCGATACGCAGCGTGCCCGCGCGCAGGCCGGCGAAGTCGGCGAGTTCGTTTTCCGCGGCCTGCAGTTCGCGTTCGATCCGTTCCCCTCGTTCGGCCAGCGCCCGTCCGGCGTCGGTGGCGGTGACGCCCCGGGCGTGGCGTTCAAGGAGGGGCTGTCCTGCCTCCGTTTCCAGGCGGCTGATCTGCTGCGATACCGCTGACGGTGTGTAGTTGAGGGCGCGGGCGGTCGCTGTCACCGAGCCGCGCCGGGCGACCTCGGTGAACAACAGGATGCGCCGGACGTCGAGCATGCCGCTACCTCCAGCGTTCACTTCACCTTAATAGCCATGCAGATTTCCGAGATTGTACTTCACCCTGCTGTAACTCACCGTGGAGGACACCACCCACGGCGAGACCGTCGGGTGGGCTTCCCCTTCCATGTCTGTCAGGAGTCAGTTGTGTTGCGTCTGCAGGGCGAGATGATCCGCGGAGGAACCAGCAAGTGCTGGATCTTCGACCACCGCGACGTGGTCGCCACGGGCGTGGATGTCGATGCCCTGCTGCTCGCTGCCTTCAACGCCGCCGACCCCCGTCAGATCGACGGCGTGGGCGGCGCTTCCTCCACCACCTCCAAGGCCGCCGTCGTCCAGGCGTCGGCCGAACATGGAGTGGATGTCGAGTACGCCTTCGCACAGGTCGGAATCGGCGACGAGCGCGTGGAGTGGGCCAGCAATTGCGGCAACTGCGCCACCGCCGTGGCCCTGTACGCCGTCCACCACAAGCTCGTGCCGATCGCGTCGGACACCACCACGGTCCGCATGCTCAACGTCAACACCGGGGCCCGCCTCACCGGCACGATCCCCACCCCCGCGGGCGTGGCCCCGGAGGAGGGCACAGCCGTGGTGCCGGGTACCTCGGCGCCGGGCGTGCCGGTCCTGCTCGGGTTTCAGGACCCGGCGGGCTCGACGACCGGCCGCGCTCTGCCGACCGGCCGGGCGCTGGACGAGCTGACCGGCCCGGACGGTGCCGTCGAGGCATCCCTGGTGGACGCCGGCGCTCCGGCCGCACTCTTCGAGGCCAAGGCGTTCGGCCTCGACGGCACGGAATCCCTTACCGCGTTCGCCACCGCAGTGCCCGCGCTGACACTGCTGCGCCGCCAGGCAGCGCTGGCCATGGGCCTGGCCCGCGAGGACGGTCCGGTCAGCCATGCGGTGCCGAAGGTGGGTATCGTCGCCCGGCCTGCCTCTTATCGCACCACACAGGGCATCCTCGTCAACCAGGACGAGTACGACCTGGCCGTGCGCATGGTCTCCATGCACGCCCCGCACCCGGCGATCGGCCTGACCTCCGCCGTGGCCCTGGCCGCGGCCGCCACCACCCCCGGCACCCTCGCCCACCGCGTCGCCCGGCAGACCGTCGACGGCACGCTGCGGCTGGGCACCCCCGCCGGCGTGATCGCCACCCAAGCCGTCCCCGCACCGGACGGCGCGTCCCCCACGGTGCTCCTGCACCGCGCCGCCCGGCGTATCGCCCGAGCCGAACTCCTCGTTCCCGTCCTGGAAGGACGCCCCGCATGAGCCGCAACGACGCCGCCCCGGGTACCGTCACCGCACCACCGGGCCGCATCCGCCGGATGCTGTCCCACCTCTACGTCCAGTGCCTGATCGCCGTCCTCCTCGGCGCCGCCGTGGGCCGACTGTGGCCGTCCGTCGGCACTGACCTCAAGCCGCTCGGCGACGGCTTCATCGCGCTGGTGAAGATGCTCATCGCGCCGATCATCTTCTGTACGGTCGTCCACGGCATCGCATCCATGGGCAATGCCCGCGCGGTCGGCCGCGTGAGCCTGAAGGCTCTGGTCTACTTCGAGGTGCTGACCACCGTGGCCATGGTGATCGGCCTGGTCGTCGTCAACGTCGTCAAGCCGGGCAGCGGTCTGCACATCGATCTCTCGAGCCTGTCCGCCAAGGGCCTGCCGCCAGAGGCGTCCACGGCCCACGAGGGCTTCGCCGAGTTCGTCCTCGCCATGATCCCGGCCACCCTGGTCAGCGCCCTGACCGGCAACGAGATCCTGCCGGTGCTGCTGGTGTCCGTGCTGTTCGGCTTCGGCCTGCACGCAAGCGGAGAGGCCGGCCTGGGCATCGCCCGGGGCGTCGAGAAGTTCTCCACGGTCCTGTTCACGCTCATCCGCTGGATCATGCGGCTCGCCCCCATCGGCGCGTTCGGCTCGATGGCCTTCACCATCGGCAACTACGGCCTGGGCACCCTGCGCCACCTGGCCCTGCTGGTCGGCTCGTTCTGGCTGACGGCCCTCTTCTTCGTCCTGGTCGTCCTCGGGACCGTGATGCGCCTGAACGGACTGCGGATACTCCCCTTCCTGCGCTACATCAAGGAAGAACTGCTGATCGTCCTGGGCACCTCCTCCACCGAGCCCGTCCTGCCGCGCATGATGGCCAAGCTTCAGCACGTGGGCGCCTCGAAACCGGTCGTCGGCATCACGCTGCCCGCCGGGTACTCCTTCAACCTCGACGGCACCGCCATCTACCTGACCATGGGCTCGGTCTTCCTCGCCCAGGCCCTCGGTATCGACCTCAGCCTCACCCAGCAACTGGCCATGCTCGCCGTCATGCTGCTCACCTCCAAGGGAGCCGCAGGCGTCACCGGCTCCGGCTTCATCGCCCTGGCCGCCACCCTCAGCGCTGTCCCGCACGTCCCGGTCGCCGCCCTCGCGCTGATCTTCGGCATCGACCGGTTCATGTCCGAAGCCCGCGCCCTGACCAGCGTGGTCGGCAACGGCGTCGCCACCCTGGCCGTCGCCCGGTGGGAGGGCGAGCTCGACGAGGACCGCGCCAAGGCCGTCCTGCGTGGAGAGATCCCCTATGCCCCCACCCCCGATCCCTCGGCGGTGACAGCCGCGCCCGATCCGAAGCAGACGCCCGCACCCGAGGCGATGCCCGAACCAACCCGCGACCCGGTCCCCGCCGCAACCTGATATTGCGTGGGCGGGCCGGCCTGGAGCAGATGCTCCGGGCCGGCCCTCCCGCGTCTCAACAGGACGTCGTACTCGCCGTCCCGGCTGATCAGGAACGTCCGGCCCTCCGGTACGCCCAGTCTTCCAACCTCTGATCAAGTCCGGCGAACGCCGCGCAGAACTCCCGCGTCGTCTGCCGTTTTTTCGGTGATCAGGGATCCGCGGATTTCCCGGCATGAGCGAGGTACCTGTCCGTACGATCCGGGCCGGGAGCTGCGTCAGGTGGCCAGGGATGCGGAACCGGACCTTCATGGACTGATCACGGCCCGCAGGGCCGAACTAGAGCTGCAGGCAGAGACGTTGAGCCAGCAGCTCCAAGAGGTGCCCGGCGAGCTCGAGGAACTCACCGTCGCCGAGCGGGCCGCGCGCCGACTGGCCGAGCAGCTGCACGCCGAAACGAGGACGACGCCTGGGGTGCCGGCCAGGTCGCAGGCCGCGCGGTGCTGCTGGTGCCGCAGCGCGAGCGCGACCGCCGCCTGCACGTCCCTCACGTCACCACGCTCCTGCGTGCCCTAGCTCGTACTGCTTAGCGAACCCGCCGAAGCTCTCCACAGTCTTCGTGACCGTGCCGAGCCCGCCGGCGGACCAGGAACAGCAGCTCAACTCCATGCTGCGGCGGCGCTCGCAATCCGCCGGCGCCACCCGGACAGTTCCTCCCCGAAGTCGCCTACCAGATGATCTACGGCTGCTGGTCCAGGAAGCCCGTGGCCCGGCTCATCCCCACCCCGCGACCGGCCAGCGGCCACCGCACCCAACGACGGCACCCCGCCGACCGGCGAACTGCATCACTCGTGATCGACACCAATCGCAACGGCCCGGGCGGCTGGATCCCGGAGGCGGGCAAGTAGGGCGCAGTTCCCGCACCGGGTCACGGCCGAAAGCCTTCCTCCCACTTCTCGAAGAAGAACTCGTGCTTGAGGAAGGAGACGTCGTACTCGTGGCCGGGCTGCGGCGGCAGCAGCTGGGCGGCCTGGAACAGACGCCACCCGTCCTGCATCGCGGCAAGCCCCGTCGGGTAGGGCGGCTCGTCGCTGTCACCGGTCGTCGGGCTGGTTCGGCCGGTCCCGTCGTATCTGGACCAGCCCACGACCTCGGAGTCGATTGCCGACGTCACCAGGTAGAGGACCAGAACCTGCTGTCTCATGCATGACTCCTCAGGGCCGGCCGGTTGCTGACGCGCGTGACCCAGTACTCGACATCGAACGAGTCGTCGCCGGTCAGGGCCCGCCACAGGAGGACCCGGTTATAG
Organism: Streptomyces sp. NBC_01446; assembly: GCF_026340095.1. Classification (GTDB taxonomy): domain Bacteria; phylum Actinomycetota; class Actinomycetes; order Streptomycetales; family Streptomycetaceae; genus Streptomyces; species Streptomyces aureus. The sequence continues at coordinate 528,624 of NZ_JAPEPO010000003.1, forward strand.
ATCTCCAGCCGGGCGGCGGCCTGCTCGTACCAGGGGAAGTAGGTCTCGAGTTCCGCGTTCACGGCTGGGTCGTGCAGGTCGGAGGTGTCCCAGAGCCGCACCTGCGGCACGGTCGGGTTGAGGCGGAGTTTGTACATGTAGCGGCGGCGCGCGGTGTCGTTGCGACGGCCGCCGTGCCAGATCCCGTGGTGCACGAGGATGACCGTGCCCGCCGGGCATGTCAGACGCGTCTGCCCCCTGAGGTTCTGGACGCGTCCGATGTCCGTCTCGTTGATCCGGCGCAGATGGCTTCCCGGCACACTCAGCGTGCCGCCCATCTTGGCGGTCACCTCGTGCGGGTAGTACATGAGTTGGATGTCGAACGCATCCGGCCGTACGTCGATGATCGCGTCCGCGTGCAGGGGTTGTGCCTGTCCCCCGTGCGGCTCGCGCACATGTACGGCATGGTGGTCGACGGTCGGCCCAGGACCGACCAGGCTCTGCACGGCTCCGGCGACGACCGGAAGGGCGAGCAGCTCGTGGACGAAGACGTCCTCGGCGAAAGCCCCGCCCAGCGGAGTGCCGTAGGGCACGTTCGGCAGGCCCTCGGTCAAGGTCGCGATGGCCCGTCGATTGATCTCCTGCGGCACCACCGCGTCCAGGCGCAGAAATCCCTGCGCGACGAAGCGCGCCACCTGAACCGATGTCAGGAGTTGCTTGCTGGTTGGCATGCGACGAACGTATGTGTCCTGTACGGATCAGTCGTGGGCTGAAATCGTCCACTGCTGGTAATTTTCCGTCCTCGTGAAGCTCGCAACAGTACGACTCGACGAGGCGCCTACCGTGGTCGATGCCGGCATCGGGGTACACGGCGTCTCCACCGACCATGACGTCTTCCGGCTGCCCGACCTGTGGCAGCTGCACCTCTACAACTACGAGGGTGCTCTGTCCCTCGGGCAGTCGGTTCACCGCATACGACCCGGCCACGTCAGCCTCGTGCCGCCGAACACGGAAGTGCATTTTCACTATCGGGGCAGGTCTGAGCACTTCTATGCCCATCTACGGCTGTACGACGGCGGAACCCCGCGAGTGGTCCCGGTGATGCAGGACGCCGCGGTCGAGAGCACCCGACTCGCCGAACTGCTCCGACACGCCGTGACGGCCATGCCGACTTCTCCCTCGCGAGCCACCGCCGAGGTCTGGGCCGCTCTGTGGCGCGTCGCCGAGTTGCCGAGGGGCGATGGAGCCGGACGCCACCACCCCTTTGTGGCCACTGCACAGGCCTACGTCGAGGAACGCTTGGCCAGCCCACTGTCCGTACCGGACGTCGCTCGCGCCGTCGGAATCTCCCACACACATCTGACGCGAGTCTTCCGTGCCGAAACCGGCCTCACGGTCGTGGCATACATCCGACACCGACGCCTTCAACGCGCCCGCCACCTCCTGTTGTCCTCGACGCTGTCCATCACCGCCATCGCCGCGGCCGTGGGCATCGTCGACCTCCAGGCGTTCAACAAGGCGTCCCGCCGCGAACTCGGCGCGAGCCCGCGCGAGGTACGCGCGGGCCGGGCGCGAGGGAACCGGAACGAAGACCGTCCGGGGACCCCTCGGCCACGGACCGCGTCCGCTCCGCGAGCAACGCGTGACCGTTCAGGGCCGTCGTCGGGCGAAACGGCCCCGACGCCTACGCCTTGGTCGCCGTGAGCGCGTTGCGGATCGCGTCGTATGCGGGGCTTGCGCTGGATGTCGTGACCGGCCTGATGGTCAGACCGAGTCTGCAACGACAGGACATCACGAGTGGCCGGCGACCGGGCCTGAGGGGCCCATGCCGCCCGGCGTGGGAGTCAGTCTCGTCGTCACCTGGTGACGACGAGACTGACGTTGTGTCCGCCGAACCCGAACGAATTGGCCAGCGCAGCAAACCACTGAGCGCTTGTCTGCGCCGGCGTCGGCGCGAGATGACTGGACCGAGGAACCAGGCGTCAACCCTGCGGTCGGGCTCCTTGCTGAACCCAGTCGACGGCGTCTGCCTCGGACTCGGCATCGGGGGTCCGTGTTCGAGGCAGCTGAGGATGAAGTGGCGTACGTCAGTCAGTGATCTCGCCACTTGGGGGGGTGCGCCAATCGACATACCACGCCACGTGCTTCCCGCCCGCCACGTCACCCGGCTTCGATCGCCACGAAGCGTCGCTCGCGCCGGATGTCGCCGCGGTGCCACGTCGGTTCACCCGATTGCACCGGGCGAGCGGGCTCGGTGGCACCCGCTCGTGAACGCTGATGTGCACTAGGCCTCAACGGAAAGCGAGAACAGCATGATGGCATCTGCGGTCTCTGGCATACGACGCCGCACATGGCGTCCTCATAGCGCGGCGGCGGTGTGCGCCGTCGCTGCCTTGTGCACAGCGGCAGCGCCTGCGGCTACCGCGGACGGCGGCACAGGCGGTGCGAAACCCACCATCGTGCTTGTGCACGGTGCCTTCGCCGACGGTTCCAGCTGGAACGGGGTGATCGAGCGGCTGGAGCGTCGCGGCTACACGGTCATGGCCCCGGCCAACCCGCTGCGCGGGCTGTACAGCGACGCGGCCTACATCGCCTCCGTACTCAAGAGTGTCAAGGGCCCCGTCGTGCTGGCCGGGCACTCCTACGGTGGAGCCGTGATCAGTACGGCCGCGGCCGGCAATCCCCAGGTGAAGTCCCTCGTGTACATCTCGGCGCTGATGCCGGACGTGGGCGAGAGCGGCATGTCGCTCTCCGCGCGGTTCCCCAGCGCGCTCGGCACCGCCACCACATCCGTGCCCTACCAGGCCGGCAGCACTAGCGGAACCGACCTGTACCTCAAGCACGACAAGGTCCACCCGGTCTTCGCCGCCTGCCTGTCAGCCGGCCAAGCGAACCTCCTGGCAGACACCCAACGGCCCGCGGCCACCACCGCGTTCTCCGAGGCAGCCAAGGTCGCGGCGTGGAAGGACATACCGTCCTGGGCTCTGGTCGGCCGGCAGGACATGACCATCAACCCGGACCAGGAACGCTTCGAGGCCAAACGCGCCCACTCCCACACCGTGGAGATCAACACCTGCCACGTGTCCCTGATCGCGCGCCCCGACGCCGTCGCCGACCTCATCCTCCAGGCCACCACTATCGCTATGACCGCTCCCACCGGTGCTGATGCTGCCCGCTCGGCCCTTGCGGACACGGGTTCCTCCTGGAGTTTGAAGCACACCATCACCTTCGGCGGCATCGCCGGCGCGTTCTTGGCCGCCGGCTCTGCTGCCGTCCTCGCCGGCCGCCGTGTACGACACCGCACACACTGACAGGGGGTCTAAAACTGACGGACGGCCGGGTGTGGCCGCGGGTGGCGGACGACCTGTGGACCAGGCCAGCCTGTCATGGTGCTGATGAGAAGGTATTCTCGGCCCAGTCGGCGAACGACGTCCACCGCAGATCGGGATGGGCGGAGTGCAGCGCCGGCACGTCGACGCGGTAGCCGTGGCCACGCAGGAACGTCCACATCGCTCGCATGTCGTCGTTGCCGATCTCGTCGAGCTGCACTTCGTTGTGGCGAACGGTCCGACCGAGCGCCGTGCTCAACGTGGCGGCCATGTCATCGGGCGTGGGGGCGTCGCCGGCGAGCTCGATGCGCTGTCCGATGAACATGTCTGGTGCGGCGAAGACGGCGGCGGTGAACTCGCCCAGGTCGGGGCGTGCCAGTTGTTGCAGCGGGCGGTCTGGGGGCAGCGGCAGATCGAGCACCCCCTGGCGGATCCGGTCCACGTCACCGAGGGCGTTGTCGAAGAAATAAGTGGGACCCAAGATTGTGTAGGGCACGTCGCCTGCGGCCAGTTCCCGTTCGATCACTGCTTTGGTCTCGAAGTGTGGCACGCCAGTTTCCTGGTCGGCCCCTGCGACGGAACTGAAGACCAAATGTGGCACACGGGCCTCATGCGCGGCCGTGAGAATGGCCTGGCCCTGTGCGATCTCGGCGGCCGGCCCTGACTCGAAGGGCGTGGTCATCGCGAACACACCGGATACTTCCCGCATGGCCGAGGCCAGGGACTCGCGGTCTCTGAGATCTCCGCCAACAACCTCGACGTCGCGGGCGGCCAGGCGTCGGGCCGAAGCGGATTGAGGGTTGCGGACCAGGCCACGGACGGCCACACCGCGGGACAGCATCGCGCTGACGACGGCACTGCCCTGACCCCCGGTGGATCCGAGTACCAGCACCGGCTGGTCGACATTCATGATGAAGACTCCTTCCGAATCGGCCCTACAGGGCCTCGCCGCCTCTGGTGAGACCGGGCCGTTGGATCACTGTCCTGGCGAGGCAGGCGCAGCGGTTGCTCGTGGAGCATGCCAAGCGTTCCGGTGCGATGGCCGGTGGGGCGCGCCGGGTTGCCTGATTCTTCCGCTGAGGGCAGCGTGGTCGGTATCGGTCAGTTGTCCTGGGAGGAGTGTGCTGTGGCCATGGTCTTTCGTGGGGCGTCGCGGACGACGTGGCCGCGGCTGCGGGTCGCCGACTGGACCGAGACCCGGGACACACTGCACATGTGGACCCAGATCGTTGGCAAGATCCGGCTGGCCCACGCGCCCCTGGTCAATCACTGGTGGCAGGTCACCATGTACGTCAGCCCGCGCGGCCTGACCACGTCGGCGATCCCCTACCGCTCAGGCGTCTTCGACATCGAGTTCGACTTCCTCGACCATCAGCTGTGTGTCCGCAGCAGCGACGGCACCAACCGCAGCGTGGCCCTGGAGTCGAGACCGGTAGCTGACTTTTACCGCGAGACGATGCACGCCCTGGGTGAGTTGGGTATTGAGACAAAGATCCAGGCGTCTCCGAACGAGGTGGAACCGGCGATCCCCTTCGATGAGGACTACCAGCACGCTTCCTACGACCCGAGCGCCGCACAGCTCTTCTGGCAGCAGTTGCTGCAGGCCAACCGGGTGCTGGGGGAGTTCCGCTCGTGCTTCGTCGGCAAGGTCAGCCCGGTGCACTTCTTCTGGGGTGCCATGGACCTGGCCTGCACGAGGTTCTCAGGACGGGCGGCCCCGCCGCATCCTGGCGGCGCCCCGAACTGCGGTGACTGGGTGATGATGGAAGGCTACTCCCGCGAGTTGAGCAGCTGTGGTTTCTGGCCCGGCGGCGGTGAAGAGGGAGCCTTTTACTCGTACGCCTATCCCGAGCCGGATGGCTTCGCCGCGCAGCCGGTCACCCCGGCCGACGCGTTCTACAGCCCTGAACACGGTCAGTTCCTACTCCCGTACGAGGCGGTGCGTACTGCGGCCGACCCAGACCGGGTACTGGCTGGTTTCCTGCACACAACCTACGAGGCTGCTGCGGAACACGGTGGCTGGGACCGGGCGGCCCTGGAAGAGGACCCGAACCGGTGGCGAGAGCACCGTAGATCATCGCCTTCGGTGAGCGTGCATGACGATCTGCAATAACCTTGCGGCAGCGGTGGACCGGCACTGAGGCAGGGCCGTCCCGTGGCGGGCGCTTCGCCGGGACCGGCAGCCACCGGCGTCGGCCTCACCGCCCCTGGAAGGTCGGCCACTATGGGTACTTGGTCTTCCCTTAGTTCGGCAGTCGGCCGCTTCCGAGCCGCGAAGCCGAGGTTTGGTCCACCCGAGCGTCGCTTCCGGAGCGTGGCGGCCGTCATACGTGTCCATCGGCCGGCCGGACGTCCTCGGCCGTCCAAGGCCGGACGCTCGTCAACTCCGCCTCGGCGGCACATGCGAGGAGTTCCGCGCGGGTGACGGCATCGGTGCGCGTCGACGGGACGGTGCAGGCGTGGGCGCCAGCGATCGCTCCGTACAGGGCACAGCGCCGCGGGTCTTCGCCGTTCAGCCAGCCGAGCAGGAATCCAGAGGCGAAGGCGTCGCCCGCGCCGTTGGAGTCCACCACCGGGGCGGAGGGCGTGATCGTCGGTACGTGCGTCACCTCGCCGTCCGCCAGCAGGTAGGCGCCCTCGGCGCCAGCGGTGGCCACGACGATCCGGGCCCGACCGCGGGAGGCGATGTCGCGCATGGTGCACTCCGGGTCGGTCAGTGCGGTGGTGGACACGAAGACGACATCCGCCTCCAGGGCGAACGGCTCGTGGTATGGGTTGACGCCGTCCCAGTTGTGCAGGTCGGTCGAGAGGGTGACACCGGCCTCGCGGAGCAGGGGCAGCGCCTGTGCGCAGGGGTGTGTGATGACGACGTGCGCGTGGCGGCTGGCGGCGGCCAGTTCGCGTACCTTCGCCTCGGGCAGCCGGTCGGACTCGCGGGAGCGGGTGTCGTCGTAGAGGGACAGCCGTCGCCCGTCGGATCCGACGAGGTTGACCGCGCGCTTGGTGCCCGCGGGCTGCGGGATCGCGGTGAGGGGAATGCCGTGATCGCGGTGGAGGGCGCGGACCAGCTCTCCCTCGTGGTCGTCTCCAATCATGTCGAGATGATGAGTGCGCAGCCCCAGGGCGGTCAGTCCCAGCGCGACGAAGTCGCCGCTCTGCCCCGCGCGGGCCGTGATACCGGGCCGGATCATGTAACTGTCGGAGAAAGGGAGCGGCAGTTCAGGGACATGAACGATCGTGTCCACGCCCGCGCCGCCCAGGACCAGGACGTCGATGTGGGTGGTCATCGGGTTCCTCTCTGCCGGTCATCGTCAGCTGAGTCAAACAGGGGGCCGGGGCCGTGCCAAGAACCTCCTGGAATTTTCGGCTGGTTCGTCGTGGTGCTGGGCTTGACGGGCGCGCAACAGGTCGGCGCCACCGGATCGCCGCGGCGCACTGATTCGAGCTGTCGGTGGAGACCGGGCGTTGAAGTTCCCCTGTGATGTCGGACGCGCCATCAGCGTTGCCGCCTCGCGCAGCATTCGCAGGTGTTCGGCAGTGCTCTGCGGCAGACCGAGGCTGGCGAGGTGCTCCTCGCGGAAGAGGTAGGCGTACACCTCGTACGCGATGGACAGCAGTCGGGCCGCGTCCGAAGTGGGCGGCTCACCGTGCTGCTTGATGAAGCCGAGCGCGAGCTGCTCGACGCCACTCCAGTCGTCTCGTCTGCCTGCAAGAGCTGGGACTTGACCCGCTCCCAGTCGGCGACAAGGTGTTGGACTCGAAGCGGAAGAAGTTCTCGGCCGGGTCGATGGTTATGCACCGGCCCTCGACCTGGATGCCGGGCAGGCGGCTCCAGCGCGTGTCGAACGCCTCGGTCAGCTCGACCATGACGGCCGTACGGGTTGCGATATCGGTGGTGATCATCGGGGTCTCCGTCTCTGTTCGGCCGGGTCCGGGCAAAGGAATGCCCGAACCCGATGCGGGGGTGCGGAACTTGGGAGCCGCCCGGCCAGGTGGGGAGCCTGGATTCACGGTCGGACTTCGTTGCTCTTCGCGGCGACCTGGCGCCGGGCGACCACGGTCCGGCAGGAGTGCAGTGCGGCAGCGAACAGGCAGACGGCGCTGCTGTCGGTGCGGGCTCCTCGCACGGTCTTGTCGTCGACGGCCAGGCCCACCAGCCTGTCGCCGGGTTCGTCGTCCGGGTCGGCGGCGTACCGGGCGAGCCAGGCGCCCACGGTGTCGTCCAGGGCGTCGCCGTCCAGGCGGGACAGGAGTCGTCCCAGCGTGGAGGCGTTAGGTGTGCTGGAGATCAGTCCGAGTCGTTCGCGCAGACCGGAGCCGGTATCGGCGGCGAAGCGGGAGATGGCGGCCAGGGACGTGGCTCCGCCGAGGACGGCGACCAGACACAGGGCCTGCGAAGAACCCGCTGACCAAACCCTCACCCGCCTCGATGACGTCGACCGATGCCGCAGGCAGGCAGCGGCGGGGCCCGAGTGCCCCGGCCGCGTGCCCGCCCGGATGGTGTGTCAGACCACGGCGAGGCGGTCCACCAGCAGCTCCATCCTCCGCTCGGTGTCCTCCGGCGGCAGCCGTCCCGCCCGGGTCAGGGTCGCGATCCCGTGCAGAGCCGCCCAGAACACCTCGGTGAACAGCCCCGGGTGGACGCCGTCACCGGCGACCTCGCCGAGGACCTCCACCAGCGCGGCGAAGGCGTCCTTGAGAGGTTCCGGGGTGTCCTCCTGCGCGTATGCCAGGCCGCCGTCGAGCTGGAACAGGGCGTCGTAGACAGCCGAGTTGCGCTCGGCGAAGTCGAGGTAGCCGCGGGCGAGGGCGACGACCCGCTCGCGCGGACCGTCCGCGGCGGAGGTCGCGGCCCGCAGCGCGACGGCCATCTCGGTGGCGCCCTCCAGGGCGACGGCGCCGATGATCTCGCGCTTGCCGCGGAAATGGCTGTAGAGGACGGGCTGGCTGTACTCGATGCGCTCGGCGAGCCGGCGCGTGGTGACCGCGTCCCAGCCCTGCTGCTCGGCGAGTTCACGGGCCGTCGCCACGATCAGGCGCTCACGGGCCGCCCGTTCGCGCTGCTTGCGTTCATGTACCGACATGATTCGATCCTAGCATCGCTAGACAATCAAGCGGCAGTAGTACTAGCGTTAGCTCCACAGCTAGCAACGCTAGATATCTGGAGGGGTCGTCATGCTCAACGCACTCGAGGTCGTCACCACCGTGGTCGTCGGCGTGATGGTGGGGGTGGAGTTCTCCGTCGCCTTCGTCATCAACCGGATCCTCAACGCACTTCCCGGCGACGCCGGCCAACTCGGCCACGCCCACGGCGGCCGGATGCTCGGCGCCGTGATGCCGTTCTGGTACATCGGCTCGCTCGTCCTCGCCGTGATCTGGGCCATCGCCGGATGGCACGACCACGGCACCGGACTCGTCGTCACCGCCGCCGGACTGCTGATCCTCAGCGTCATCATGTCGATCCTGCTGCTCGTCCCGATCAACAACCGGAACAAGACGTGGACCCCCGAGAACCGGCCCGCCGACTGGAAGGAGCAGCTGAACCGCTGGAACCGCTGGCACTACGTCCGCGTCGCCGTCCTCATCGCCGCCTTCACCCTGCTGGCCGCCGCCCTCACCTGAGCCTGCGGGCTGACACCGCGCCGGTGGCGCACAATCCCCACTCCCCGGGCGACGGCGGGCCACCGAAATCCCAACGTCCGGGAATGCAGCTGCCGTTCAGATCCCACAACTGCGATTCCGACGAACCACGCCTCTCGATCAGCCGCGTCCGCGCGGCCTGATCAGGCCCCACGCGACTCAGCAAGCACCACGAAACTCACCAAGTTGGCGAAGACTCTTAAGGAGAAGAACAATGTCGCTGAAGAAGATCAACACCGTCCTGGCCGCCGCCTTCATCCTCTTCGTCCTCTGGTTCGGGACGGAGTTCATCGTGAGCCCGGAGACGACGGCGCCGGGCTTCGGCCTGCCGAGCTGGCCGTCCGGCGACGGCGACGGCTTCCTGATCATCAAGGGAATCCGCGACGTCGTCATGGCCCTGGTCCTGGGCATCCTGCTGGTGACGGGCCACCGCCGGGCGCTGGGCTGGGCGTTGCTGGTGGAGGCCCTCGCCGCGTACGGCGACATGACCACCGTGCTGGCCCACCACGGCTCCGTGGCCACCGCGCTCGGCGTCCACGCCCTGACCGCGACACTGATGGTGGTCAACGGCCTGCTGATCATGCGCGAAACCCGCAAGGCCGCGGCCGCTCCGGCAACGCCCGCCCCTCAGCCCGCCTAACCTCGCAACAGCAGATCGTGGGAGTCGGAGCCCCTCTCAGCGATACACCTAACCGACCGCCGAGCAGTCGGCATCGGACACATGGCGCGTCGTGGCGTGCTGTTGCCAAGAGGCCCAACTGGTCGGACGTAGGTGGGACGAGTGTTGTTCAGGGTACCGACTCGAGGAGTGAGCGGGCGACGTTCGCGTAGTGGATGGCGGAACCCGCCGTGGAGCGAGGGGTGTCGGAAGTGATTCGAAAACTGCAGGCAGTCGTGCTGGACTGCGCTGATGCGGAACGGCTAGCGAAGTTCTACGCGGATTTCCTCGGCGGCCGGGCGGTCCCGGACCCTGAGGATGCCGACTGGGTCGAGGTGAGCGGGTTCGAGGGGACGCCGCTGGCCTGCCAGCGGGTGGACGGCTACCAACCGCCCCAGTGGCCCGGCCAGGAGCACCCGCAGCAGCTCCACCTGGACTTCGACGTGGATGACCTCGACGGGGAGGAGGAGCGGGCGCTCGCCCTCGGCGCGACCGTGCTGGAGCGGACGGACCAGCTTCGCCCGGGGGTCAACTGGCGGGTCTACGCGGACCCGGCCGGCCATCCGTTCTGTCTCTGCCTCCACTGAGGCCATCGGACCCACTGTCCTGGCTCATGGCTGCCGCTGCCGGTACAGGCGCTGCGGACGCAAAGCCCTGTCCTTCGTCGGCATCGTCATCGCCTCGTTTGCCGCTACACCGACTGAGACGACCTCGTGTCCGTCATGACGGGGGGGCAGGGCGGTTGTTGTTCGAAGTACCGATCCGAGGGTCGAGCGTTACGGCGCACAGTGTCAGGCGGCGTCCTTGAGGACTTGGGTGCGCACCTGGTCACAGCATGGGTTGCTCAGTCTGGAGACGTGCATTTGTCAGATGCCGAGTTTCACCGATCCGCGTCTGGGTCATGTCGCGGAAGAACCGCAAGTAGAGGATGGTCCGTTCACGCTCGGGCAATGCGTGGCGACACGGCTTGCCTGCCTCGCGGTCGACGGCCGTCTCGAGGGCTACAGCCGCCAGCACCGCACACTGCGATGCCCTGCCCTGCCCTGCCCTGCCCTGCCCTGCCCTGCCGCAACAGCGATCACCATCGCCACGAACGCGGTGAACCGCCCCAGCGTCGCACTCACCGCCGCTACCCAGCCGTGTCGCAGCCCGTTGCGCAGACTCAGCAGTGGATTCACACCCGGCGTCGCCGCCACCAACATCGCCGTCGGCAAGAACGCCGCCCACTGCACATCAGAGAACATCTTCGTGCCCTTGGGGTCGGGAGACAGTGCGGAGGGTGACGATCTGCCGTCCCCCGGCCAGAAACCGCGGGCGTCGTGCGCACCTCGGCCGGGCTGAGCACGGCGGCGTCGCGGCTCCGGTGACATCCCGGTGGCAGAGTTCTAACCTGGAGGGCATGCAGGGTGATCTGATCACGCTGTGCCTCGCGGGCGACGTGATGCTTGGGCGGGGCGTCGACCAGATACTTCCGCACCCGGGTGATCCGGCACTGGCGGAGACGTACGTCCGGGACGCCCGCTCCTACGTCGAGCTGGCGGAGGTCGCGAACGGACCGCTTCCCTGCCCAGTCGATTTCTCCTGGCCCTGGGGTGACACGCTGCGGCTCCTCGACCCGGCCGATTCCGACGCCGTGGTGCTCAATCTGGAGACCAGCGTCACGCGGAGCGACGACTTCGCACCCGGCAAGGCCGTCCACTACCGCATGCATCCCGCCAACCTGCCCTGCCTCGTCGCCGCTCGCCCCGACGTCTGCGTCCTGGCGAACAACCACATCCTCGACTTCGGCCGCCGCGGCCTCGCGGAGACCCTCGACGCGCTGGCGAGCGCCGGTATCGCCTCAGCGGGTGCGGGACACGACGCGGACGCGGCCCGGCGGCCGGCGATAGTCCCCGTCAAGGGCGGCCGGCGGATCCTGGTCCACTCCTTCGGCATGCCGTCCAGCGGAATCCCGCCGAGCTGGGCCGCCGCGGTGGACCGAAGTGGGATCGCCTACGTGGCCGAGGCGTCGGACGCCGCAGCGGCTGCGGTGGTCACCCGGATCCGGCAGGTGAAACGACCGGGTGACATCGTCATCACCTCGATCCACTGGGGTTCCAACTGGGGCTACTCCGTTCCCCGCGACCAGGTCCGCTTCGCACACGCACTCGTCGACGGAGGCGCGGACGTCGTCCACGGGCATTCCTCGCACCATCCCCGGCCGCTCGAGCTGTATCGGGGAAAGCTCATCGTCTACGGCTGCGGCGACCTGGTCAACGACTACGAGGGCATCTCCGGCTACGAGAACTACCGCGACGACTTGCGGCTGCTCTACTCCCCCTCGCTGGAGCCGGGCACCGGCAGACTCCGCGAACTGCGCATCACGCCCTTCCAGACCCGGCGGATGCGGCTTCGGAGGGCGTCGGCGAAGGACTGCCAGTGGCTTCAGGACCTCCTGGGCCGGATCAGCCGCGGCTTCGGCTCGCGCATCGCGTACGACCCGGACGGCATCCTCACCTTCGGCGTCGACGGGTCGCCCGTCCAAAACGGCGCCCGGCCGGCATAAGCCCGTGAGGGACGACGGCGTCCGGCTCACCGTCCGGCCCAGCGTGGCCGCGGCCCGGGCGAACCTCGTGGCGTCGACGACGGCCGCAGCGCCCAGGTCGTTGTTGAAGTACACGTACACGTCGTCCCGGTCCGGCCAGGCGTCGGCGATGCGTCCAGCCCAGGACTTCAACGCCTGCCGGCCATAGCGGGGCGGCGGCTGGGCGATGCCGCCGTGGAAGCGCACGTACCCCCAGGACGCGGTACGCCACAGCGGCGTCACCGGCCGTGATCCCCGGTCCGCCCAGCACAGCGCGCTGCCGTGCCGCTCAAGTACCGCCCGAAGCTCCCGCTCCGCGTCCCACCACGAGGCGTGCCGCAGTTCAACGGCCACCCGGACCGTGCTGGAAAAGCAGCTCAGGCACGCATCCAGCGCCCCGACGTCCTCCCGGAGGTGGGGCGGCAATTGCAGCAGTACGGGCCCCAGGCGGTCACCAAGGCCCTCGGCACGGTCCAGCAGACGGTGCACCGGCTCCTCGGGGTCGCGCAGCCGCTTCATATGGGTCAGATAGCGGCTGGCCTTGACCGCCATGACGAACCCCTCAGGCGTCCGCTCCCGCCAAGACCCGAAGATCTCCTTCGTCGGAAGCCGGTAGAAGGCGTTGTTGTTCTCGACGGTCGCGAATCGCCGGGCGTACTCCTCCAGCCACAACCGCTGCGCCAGGCCGGTCGGGTAGAGAGCGCCGCGCCAGTCCTCGTACTGCCACCCCGAGGTTCCGACGAGCATGGGCATGCCCGACCCCTACCCGCGAGAAATGGGTATATCCATAACGGAACGTGGGGAAATCGCCGAATGAGCCCGCACGGAGGGATTCTGGAAACTGCTGGAATCAGAGAGACCGGAGCCCGAGGAGGCACGTCATGACACACGCCGAAGAGTGGAAGGTCGGCGTCTACCTGACCGAGGAGAACGGCATCACCAAAGCCCGGGCGGTGCTCGGCAACGGGAAGAAGCAGATGGTCGGACGAGGCAAGGCGCGCTGCAATCCCCAGGACGTGGAAATCCCCGCGATAGGGGACGAGCTCGCGGCGAGCCGGGCGATGCGCGACCTGGCCGGTCAGCTGATGCACGCCGCCGACCGGGACCTGGCGGCGGTGGGCGCCGTACCCGATCTGCCGCGCACCGCCTATGGCTGGCCGGATGACGCGGGTCCGGCCAGGTAGGCCCCTTTGCCGCACGTACCTCCGGTGGTGTGCCTGCGCACCTGGCAGGTGGGCAGGCACACGTTGCGGAGTTGACCAGGGCTCCTGCGGCCAAATCCACAGAATCACGCTGACGCGGTCGGGATCGTGCATCTTGACGGTCAACCGGCTGGCTCCACAAACCCCCGCGTTGTGGCCCTGTCCAACGTTTCCCGCAGCGAACGAGGGGGACTCGGCTGGGGTAGTTGAAAGCGAACCGACAGACACTGGCACAGCCGGCTCAAGTGGAGCCGGAACCAGAAGGAAGTTGAAACGCCGTGACCACGGACGTAAACAACACCACGACCACCCGCCGCCCCGAGACAGGCTGGGCCAAGGCGCGACGCCGACGCGGAAACCCTCTGCGCACCTGCGTCCCCGCGAGGAGCGACAGCAACGATTCGCGGCAGTCCCACGCGAGCCCCGACTGGAACGTCGTCAGGGGCGATGACTGACCAATCTCGTTGAGGGGCGAGGAGTTGTCCTCTCCGTTCCCAGCTAATCGAACCCGGTCATGGCCTGGTCCGAGAGGAGGCCCACCACCCCCGGAAGGCTCCGGGCGTACGCGGTCTGCGCCGAGGTGAGTGACGTCAGCGTGGTCCAGACCCCCTGACGACGGACGGTGATCGATAGGGCGGCCACCCTTTCCCGAAATGCCGCCCTGTTCGGGTGCGTCCGCGCTGGCTCAGCAGCCACGGAACAGTCGTAGATCGAACGGAAGGCATGGCCGGACAGCGCGGCGTAGCTGCCGTCAACTCAGGCGCCAGCCCGGGCCTTTGTCTTCACGTCCTGCTCGGCTTCGTGTCGAGGAACGCCCTGCTCCTACGCGTACTCCGTGACTGCGGCCTGCGTGTCCCGGGCCAGGTCCCGCCAGACTCGCCATGCCGTCTCAGTACTCGCCGTCTGCGTTTCAGCCCAGCCCGCCGCGGTTGGCGGCCCGTACTCGTCACGCAGGCGTAGGACCTTGCAGTGCGCAGCGTTCGCCGCCTGTTGTCCTACCCGACATTCGGCCTGAGCATCCGAGTACCCATGAAGCGGGCCCCGCCACCCGAACTTCGACTTCGACTTCGACCCAGGTAGCGGGGCCGCTTTTTCGATTCCGGAGGGCACAACTGCCGCAACCCAAGAGAGCTGCCCTGAATCAGGGACGTCCTTGTCGATCAGTCTGTTGATTCTCGCCTGGATTCAGCCGTCGCCGAGACCGTACGGACCCACCGGGACCAGCTCAGTCGGAGGCAGGCGACCCCATTGGTGAAGGCGTCTGCGTCAGCATTTCGTACCACGTGGTCTTGCCGGTGGCCGTGCAGGTGCCGCCCCAGGCTTCGGTGAGCAGATCGAGCAGTTCGGTACCGCGTCCACCTTCTGCGTCGGTGTCGACGAGGCGACGTACGGGGCCGGCGGGGTCGGTGTCCTCGACCTCGCACCGCAGCCGGGAGCCGCGCAGCTGCAAGTTGAGCCGCAGAGGGCCACGCGTGTAACGCAGAGCATTGGTGACTAGTGTGATGCGCCAGAAATCCTGAGGGTTAGTCACTACCCTGTTGGCATGTCGCATTCGGGCCCTTCTGCTGTGGAGATCACGCTGTCCGAGGCCGAGCGCGCCGAGTTGGTGCGCCGGACGAAAGTGCCGCACCGACGCTCGGCCGAGAAGGCCCGCATCATCCTGGCGTGCGCCGACGGCATGTCAAACGCAGGCGTCGCACGGATTGTCGGCGTCCAGGCCAAGACGGTTGGCAAGTGGCGTCGGGCTTTCGCCACAGAGCGGATGGCTGGGCTTGAGGACGCCGGCCGGATTGGCCGGCCGAAGGCCGACCTGGTTCTGGACGAGGCCGAGCGGAGGCAGCTGACGCAGTGGGCGCGACGGGCCAAGACCGCTCAGTTCCTCGCGTTGCGAGCCAAGATCGTGCTGCGCTGCGCGGAGGGCGGGACGAACCAGCAGGCCGCAGCCGACCTCGGCATCGACACCTCGACCGTGGACCGCTGGCGGGCCCGGTTCATCGCCAAACGCCTCGACGGTCTGCAGGACGAGCCCCGCTCGGGCCGGCCGCCCTCGATCCTCCTCGACCAGGTCGAGGAGGTCATCGTGGCCACGCTGGAGTCGACCGCGGGCAGGGACACGCACTGGTCCCGGGCCTCGATGGCCCAACGCACCGGCCTGTCGAAGTCGACCATCGGGCGGATCTGGAAGAAATTCGACCTCAAACCCCACCTCCAGGACTCCTTCAAGCTCTCCACCGACCCGCAGTTCGTCGCGAAGGTCGTCGACGTCGTAGGCCTGTATCACCACCCACCGGAGAAGGCGGTGGTGTTGTGCGTGGATGAGAAGAGCCAGATTCAGGCGCTGGACCGCTCGCAGCCGGTACTGCCGATGATGCCGGGGATGCCCGAGTGGCGCACCCATGACTACTACCGGCACGGCATCACCAGCCTGTTTGCCGCCTTCAACATCACTGACGGCACTGTCATATCTCAGCTCCACCGCCGCCACCGTGCGATCCAGTTCAAGAAGTTCCTGGTCCGGATCGACAAGGCGGTGCCCTCCGGACTCGACGTCCACCTCGTCTGTGACAATTACGCCACCCACAACACTGCCGAGATCAAGACGTGGCTGAGTAAACGCCCGCGCTTCCACATCCACTTCACCCCGACCGGCTCCTCCTGGATGAACCAGGTCGAGCGGTGGTTCGGCCTGCTGACCGACAAGCTCATCCGCCGCGGCGTCCACAGGTCCGTGAAGGCCCTGGAGGATGACATCACTGCGTGGATCGACACCTGGAACGAGAACCCGCGGCCCTTCACCTGGACCAAGACCGCCGACGAGATCCTCAACTCCCTCGCCGACTACCTCACCAAGGTCGGAACCGCCAGCCAAAAAACAGAGCAGAACTAACCCTCAGGATTTCTGGCGCATCACACTAGTGCCGCATCAGGCAATGTTCGCCGTGTCGTGATGTGTGGCCCAGTTGCTGTGCCAGGAAGCGCCGGACGGCCAGAATGACCGCGTGGCCGAACGCGTGCGGGTCCGGGAAATTGATGACGATGAGGGCAGGCGGTTGCTGCGGATCATCCGCAGAGGCACTGGTTCGGTGGTGACCTGGCGGCGGGCTCAGATGGCAGCGGAGACCTACGCCAAGCAGATACTGCAGTCACGTCGGCCTGCAGGCTCCTCCCCCAGCCTGCGCTCCCTCGCCGAAGCCCACAGAACGGCCGTCGAACTCTAGGGACCCGTCACACAGGGACTGATCGGCCGGTCCCTGGAGGCCGAGGATCCCGTTCTGTGGAAAGGCCTTGGTCAGCTCTTCGCCACGCGCAACAAAATGGCTTTCCGGCTCAAGACACCAACACACCTCGACGCAAGCCGACTTGTCGTCGTCGCGATGCAGGCCATGGACTGGCTCGCCTCAGCCGTGGACCAGCGCCACGCCTGACTCTCCAAGAAGGGCCTGCGTCGACGGACATACCCACAGGATCGGTCCAGTGACAGGCCCGGCCGGGAGGTCAGGCGGTCAGCGCCGCAAGCTCCGCGTTGGCGCGCTCGGTGACCAGGGCGAGGACGCGGCCGGCGGCGGCCAGGTCCTCGGCGGGTATCCCGCCCCAGATGCGGGCGCTGATGGGGGTGGTCTCCGCGCCGACGGTGGCGACCAGCTCGCGCCCTGCGTCCGTGGGGCGAAGGTGCGCGCCGTCCGTATCGAGCAGCTGCTTGGCGAGCAGCTCGTCGAGAGTGGCGCGGATGTCGGCCGGATTGGCCTTGAGGGAGCCCTGGACCTGGGCGACGAGGTCGTCCGGCGCCTGCGGGGCGTCGGTGGTGAGGGCGGCGCGCAGGGCGACCTGCTGCTGGAACGTGCTGCCGTGCCGGGCCAGGACGTGCTCCAGGACGCCGCGGGCGGCGTAGTGGGCCAGGCCGAGGGCGCGGGCGTCGGCGACAGGTGCGTTGGTGGGTGCAGTGGTGGTCATGGTGTTATCCCCTGAGTGCTCTCGTCGTTCGGTACGGATGGAGCGAGAGGTGCGTCGAGCAGGGTCGTCAGCTCGTCGGTGAACGCGCGGGTCCGCAAGGCGTCGCGGCCGCCGAGCGGCTCCAGCAACTGCTGATGCAGCTCCTGGACCACCGCGATGGCCTGCCGCGCGACGGACTGGCCCTGTTCGGTGAGAGCGAGCTGCACGGCGCGCGGGTCGCGGGGGTTGCGGGTGCGTTCGATCAGGCCGGCCGTCTCCAAGGCGCGCGCCAGCTTCGAGACGTACAACGCCTCCAGGCCGGTGTGGTCTGCGAGTTGGCGCTGACTGGGCCGCTCGCCGACGCGCTGCATGCCGTGCAGTGACGCAACCAGTGAGTACTGCGCGTGGGTGAGGCCCAGCGGAGCCATCGCACGATCGACCGCGACGCGCCACTTGTTGGCGAGCCGCCATACCAGGAAGCCGGGCGTGGGGCCCGGTAGACCCTTACTCATGCCGAATAGAGTACATGGCTACTATGTCCATGGCTACTATTTTCGGCGGATGCGACGGCGCACCCGTGGCGACGCCGCGACGGGCTGACGGAACGCCTCCAGCCGGACCGCCGCCTTGTTGCGTGATCAAAACAGCACTTCGATGCTGCCCTGGCAGTACTCCAGGGCTGTCAAAACTCGGGCTCTGGCACGCATTCCGTGACGCGCACACGTGGAGTAGCGCGGGCGGGCCGAGAGTCCGAGGTCAAGATCGTGCATAGCGGAGGGATGTCTGAGCCGAGGGCGGGAAACCCACCCGCCCGAAACCAGTGAGGTGTTCGCCCGCCTGGCCACAGCTGATGGCATCTACTACCTCAGCGAGCTCGGTGATGAGGCGATTCATGACTGGGGACGTGTGCACGACTACTTTCACGAGTTCGTGCTCATCGACCGCTCGGCCGGCCAGATCACTCTCATCGTCGCCGCCGACGACTGAGGCAACCAACCGGGGTATCCGCGGCGGTGGCTGAGATCAGTAGCGGAGCCACAACCGAATCGCCGCAAGAGTGACCGTGCTGTGGAAGACGTAGGCCCGCTTGTCGTAAGGAGTCGCCACGGCTCTGGAGCCCTTGAGAACGTTGGAGCAACGCGAGCAACGCTCTACTGCGTTCCTTCTTTTGTAGGCAGTGCTGTCGAAGCCGGTCGGCCGCCCGCCACGGCTACCGCGCCGTTGGCGGTTGACCTTCTGATTCTTCGGCTCGGGGATGGTGTGCTTGATCTGGCGTCGCCGCAGGTAGCGGCGGTTCCGGCGAGAGCTGTATGCCTTATCGCCACACACGTGGTCCGGTCCGGTCGCGTCCGCGGGTGACCACCAGCTTGGCGCGGGACTCGAACACGATCCAGAACCCTGATCAACTGTGACGCGTCACCCCACTGCCCGGGAGTGATCAGCACAGCGAATGGGCGGCAGCTGCCGTCACTCGCCAGATGAATCTTCGTCGTGAGACCACCCCGTGAGCGGCCGAGCGCCTCATCAAGGCGATGTTCGGCCGGACGGCGCCGGTGCCCCAGCACCCGGGGCAGGCGGTGATGAGCCCCAGCCGCATGCTGATGGGCGCGGCAGACCGTGGAGTCCACGCTCACCACACTCCAGTCGATCCGCCCCTCGTTATCGGCGTCGGCCTGGATCGTCCGCAGCACACGCTGCCAGGTGCCGTCCGCGGACCGCCTGCGATGGCGGTCGTAGACCGTCTTCCATTTCCCGAAGCGGGTCGGAAGATCTCGCCACGGCAGACCGGTGCGCTGCCGGAACAGAATCCCGTTGATCACGCGCCGGTGACACTGCCAACGTCCGCCCCGCCCAAGGTTCTTGGGCAAACGCGGTTCGAGTCGTGCCAACTCGTCATCAGAAAGATCACCCCGTCCCACACCGGACAGAACGACCAGCCGGTAGGCGAATTACTGACCCATCGGACAGCCCTAGCGTGCTCAGTCACATCAGCTGTGGCTGAATGCTCTAGTTGGCAGCATCCGCCAACTAGAGCGCTCAGCTTGTTGCAAGTACCGGAGGCTGAGTGTTCGCGCGCGTTGGTGTCCTCTGTTGGCAACTTCGGCGAGCAGCGGATCATCAAGGTCAGAGGTAGACGCGGTACCCGTGGTGGACGCGCAGGCCGTGGGGCGCGAGGGCCAACGGCGGGAATATGCGGGCACCTTGTGGTGGGGCCGTACCAGGATGGCGACCGGCTCATGTCGGTCCTTGGCGAGGATTCTTGCGAGGTGGTGGCCCGGCTATGTCCGGTGATCTGCACGGAGGCGCAGCGTGCCTGGTAGGCGACGGGAGTGGCCAGTCGGCCGGTAACCAGGCAGGGGGGCCGTACCCCGTCGGTCTGCGGGTCGGCGGCGATGCGGTTGTAGTCGCCGGTGCCGTCTACGGCGGTCGGCGCGGCGCGGCGCGGGTCATGATGGCGTGCTGGCTCACCAGCTGCACCGCGACGAGAGCGGCAACCGAGGCGAGGGTGGCAGGCCGCAGTCGTGGGCGTACGTACCGGGACACGGTGGCCAGGGCGTCCGCGACGGCGATGGCCGGCAGCGCATAGGCAGGTAGCAGGAAGCGGGGCGCCGCGTAGTCGATGAGCAGCAGATACGGGACTGCTTCGGACACTGCGCAGAGGGTGGGCAACAGGGCCGTGGCGAGGCGCCGGGCGCGGGCAGCCGCCAGGATGCCGCCGAGTGTGAGGACCGGGGTCACCAACCACCAGATCGCGCTCGTGTGGTGTCTCCAGGGCACCGTGCAGGGGCGGCACAGTTCGGGTCCGCCTGCCAGTGTGCGCAGGTGGTAGCCGACCGCGACTTGCCAGCCGATGCCGCCCTCGATGTCCTACGGCGGCGTGGCCGCGCGGCCACGCCGCCGTAGGACAGGTACGCCTCGACGACCCACTGCGCGCCGCCCAGCGCGAGTCCGGCGACGAGGGCGGCAAGCAGTACCGGACCGCCAGCGGCGCACCCCCAGCCCGGAAGCCGCCATCGGCAGGGACAGCCACAGCGCATCCGTGGGGTGGAAGAGCGCCGCGGCAGCCAGAGCGAGGGCAAGGCAAGGCAAGGCACAGCCTGATGAGTGCCCGCCCATCGACGCCACGGCTTTTCAGGACATGGCGCACCTCACTAAGCAAGTAGTTCATCGTTCAACTACTCCCGTGTACTGTCGTCAGTGCCTGATTAAAGGCAAGCCCTCGCGGCCTGTTATACAGGTCACGGGATAAGCAAGGAGGAAAAGATCATGGTTTTCACCATTGCGCAACGTGTTGCTGTCGGGGCCGCTTCCGTGACGTTCGCAGCGGCGGGACTCCTCGCGACGGCTGGTCCCGCCTCGGCGGCGGCCCACCCGGCCAACGACCCGACAGCCATCGTTTCCCACCACATGCAGCTGCTCGGCACCCCTGACGACGGCCGCAGCCGGGACGCGGGACGGGACAGCGACCACGACGACCGCCGACACTGGGTCAGCGACCAGGTCGAATGGATCCTGCACCACAACCGAGCCAGTCACCCGATGAACAACGACGACAGCCGACGACGCTGGGTCAGCGACCAGATCGACTGGACCCGGGACCACAACGGACCTCACCACCGGGTACCGGAGTACGAGGGGCCTTCATACCGCTGAGACGGCTACCGCGGGCCCCTGCAACACCACGGATGCAGGCTTCGATCGCACGTGGCCGTAGACGCCGCCCGTACTGCAACGGACTTTGGCGTGGCTGGTTTCTCGTGCCGCCGGCATCAAGGACACGGTCGCCTTCGACACGAAAGTGGTCATCGCCAGAGCGAAGGCCCGCCGGGCGATCACAGAGAAGGTCCCGTTCAGGCGGGTGACCGCGGACGCCGCGCTGTCGCCACGCGACACGACAAGCTCGCCGCCCGCTACGAGGCGACCGTCTTGCTCTCAGCTCTTAACGGATGGCGTTGATCGACGATGGCCTTCCCGTCCTCGTTCACCAGTCCCGGCCGACGGTCAGCACCTCCCCCTCCGCGACCGTGAACCCCGTATGCCGGCGCGACGCCAGCTGATTGCACCCGACCCGCTACGGCACTGCAGCCTTCACAGGGACGCGGCCAGCAGTGATCACTGGGATCGGTCGAGCGCGGCGACGAGTTGGTCTGTGGTGACGATGGCCTGGGCGTAGGTGGGGCCGTTGAGTTCGTGAGCGGCGTGCATCATCTCGGGGCTGAGGGCCGCAGTGGCGTCGGTGACAAGCGTGACGTGGTAGCCGAGTTCCATGGCGAAACGGGCGGTGGCCTCGATGCAGGTGTTGGCCAGTACGCCGACCAGAACGACGTGGGTGATGCCGTGCTGCTTGAGCTGCATGTCCAGGTCCGTGTTGGCGAACCCGCTCGACCCCCAGTGTTCCTGCACGACTACCTCGCCCGTCCGCGGCTGGAAGTCAGGGTGGAACTCCCCGCCCCACGAGCCCCGGGCGAAGTGGTGGAACTCCTGGATCTTCCGCTGCGAGGGGGTCGGATGGTCCCACGTCTCGTAGTCGCCCGGCTCCCAGCGGCGATGCGGTACGAACGCCACGCGCACGCCACTCTCGCGGGCGGCGGCGATCACGGACCGCAGGTGGTCCAGCAGATCGACGCTCTTGGCCACGGGCTCCAAACGGGGCCATACCTTGCCGCCCTCCGAGAGGAAGTCGTTGTAGGGATCGACCAGCAGGACGGCCGTGCGCCGAGGATCGTAGGTTTCGGTCATGGTTCCTCCCCGTGCCGGCCCTACTTGGGCGGTTCGGTCCCGATCTGCTCGCTGACCGTGTAGCAGGCGTACCAGTCCGGCCAATCCGGACCCTCCCAGTCTCACCACACAGTCGGCGCCACGCGCGCCGACGGCGGACTGGTCCGATTGCGGGAGCACGGGGCACGGCTAAGCATGAGGCTCAACGAACGTGCGACCTGCACTAGGCGCGTGCGGGCATGGTGCGCTGTCACTCCTCGCTGCCACGGCGCCCTAGACGGTCCGCGCGTCACTGTATGTCGCTGACAAGCGCCCGTCAGGGAAAGGGAGCCCATGTCTCAGGCATCCGGGAACGGTGACTCCGACGACCAGACCAACGCCAAATTGCCCCGGCGCCACGTGCTGCGCACTGCCGGAGCGGGAGCGCTGGGGCTCGGTCTGGGAGGTGTCGCACTGACCGCCGTCACACTCCGCGGCGGGGCCCCGCAACCCCAGGCCACATCCCTGCCCACGCCCGAGGCGCTCGGCTCCGTCGGGCAGGCGCCACACCTGCCGGCTGGATTCACCAAGACGTTCACCGACCGATTCGTCCAGGCCAATGGAATCCGCCAGCACGTGGTCGTCGGAGGCGAGGGGCCGCCGCTGCTGCTGATACACGGCTGGCCCGAGACCTGGTACGCCTGGCGCCTGGTGATGCCGGCACTGGCCAGACACTTCACGGTCATCGCCGTCGACCAGCGTGGCATCGGGCTGACCGACAATCCCAAGAGCGGGTACGACACCCGCACCCTGGCACGCGACATGGTCACTCTGATGGACGCACTCGGCTACCAGCGGTTCGCCGTGGTCGGCCATGACACCGGAATGCCCATCGCCTACGCGCTGGCCGCGGACCACCCGGAGCGAGTCGCCCGCCTGGCCGTCGCCGAGGCGTTCCTCCCGGCCGTGACCCCGTTGCCGCCCCTGGTCGGTACCGCGCAGGCCAACAACCGGCTGTGGCACATCCCCTTCAACCGGCTCACCGACGTGAACGAACAACTCGTCCGGGGACGCGAAAACATCTACTTCGGCTGGCAGTTCGCCACCAAGGCCGTACGGAAACTCCCCGACTACGCGGTCGACTACTACGTCCGGATCCTCGCCTCCCATCACGACGCCTTGCGGGGCAGCTTCGGGTGGTACCGGGCCCTCGACACCACCAGCGCCCAGGACCAGCAACGCAAGAAGAGCCCGCTGACGCTGCCCGTCCTCGCCATCGGCGGTGCCGGAAGCCTCGGCGAGAGTGTCGCCGGCACCATGAAACTTGTCGCCCGCGATGTGCGGAGCGTAGTCATTCCCGGCTCCGGCCACTGGGTGGCCGAGGAGGCCCCCCAGGAAGTACTGGCGGCGCTGACCACGTTCCTGGCCCCGTACCGCGATCAAGCCCGGAGCACACAGCCCCGGGCCACCGCGACACTCGGCATATGACCGCCATCGACGTCCGGCTCAGCCGACAAACTGCTGGCCTCCGTCGATGTCGTACGTCGCACCTGTGAGTGCGGTGTTGGTCATGATGTGCACCGCGAGCGCCGCCACGTCCTCGGGTACGACCACGCGGCCGATGGGCAGCGTGGCGCGCAGTTCCTCGCGACGTGCGTCGAGTGCGTCGCCGAGCAGCCGGGCCGACAACGGCGTGTCCACGAAGCCGGCGGCGATCAGGTTCACCCGGACCGGCGCGAGTTCGAGTGCGAGACTGGCCGTGAACGCGGGCATCGCGGCGGTGACCGCGGGGGCGACACCGAGAGCGGCCCGGACCCGGCGGGCTCCTGTGCCGCCCATAAGCAGCAGCGTGCCGCCCGGCCGTACGGTGCCGGCGCAGTGGCGCGCGACTTCGAGTGCGACCACCATGTGGTCGCTGATCGCCCGGCGTGCCTGCTCGGCGTCCATGTCCAGAAGGCGGCCGTAGGACGGACCTCCCGCGGTGACCATCACGTGATCGATCGGCCCTGGCAGCTGCTGGAAGAACCGCTCCAGCTGCACCAGGTCATGGGCGTCGAAGGCCGCGGTGCTGAGCGCGTCGGCGTCCTTGGCCGCGGTGCGCAGCCGTTCCGGGTCCCGTCCGGTGAGGACCACGCAGGCGCCCTGGGTACGGGCCAGCCGTGCGGTCGACAGCCCTATACCTGCGCTCCCGCCGATGACGACGAGGGTCTGCCCGTACAGGGCCTGGTCGCGGGAGCCATTCCCCGCAGGCGGCTCAACAGTCATGAATCCTCCTGCGCTGCGATCTTGCCGAGGTTGTCCTGATGACTGATCCAGCACCTCGTCGAGCTGCGGCAGGAACCCGGCGGTGATCCACTGCCGGCATCCGTCAGGTCGAGCCGGCATCTCCTCACCGTTCGACCGGTCGCGACAGAGCATGCTTAACCTGCCGGGTCCGCTCGTCGGTAAGGACTTCGACCCGGTCGTTCGCCAGTGCCTCCATGGTCTGCTCCGCAACATCCTCCGCACTGATCTTCGGTGCGTCCGTGAAGGAGCTGAGATCCGTCTCCACGAAACCGGCGTGGACACCGATCACGAGCGTTCCCTGCTCGCGCAGGCCTTCCCGCAGCGCGCCCGTCAAGGACCACTGGGCTGCTTTGGAGGCCGCATACCCGGGATAGTCCGGCCGAGAGGCCCAGGAGGCGGTCGACAGCATGTTGATCAGTGCGCCGCCGCCGTTGCGCGCCAGGATCGGGGCGAAGGCGCGGGAGACGGCCCAGGTGCCGAAGTAGTTGATCTCCATCGCCTCGCGTGCGCCGGCGAAGGAACCCCTCAGCAGCTCGGTCTCGAAACCTCCGACGCCCGCGTTGTTGATCACCATGGTGACGTCCCCGGCGGCCGCGGCCGCCGCGGCGACCTCCTCCGGCACGGTGACGTCCAAACGCAGCGGAGTCAGGTCCCTATCGCTCACGCTCGCCGGATCGCGGACAGCGGCGTAGACCTTCGCTGCCCCCCGCGCGATCAGTGCGCGAGCGAACGCGTAGCCGATGCCACGATTGGCCCCCGTCACCAGGGCAATCGATCCTTTGATCTCCATTGCGCTTCCTTCCCGCTGCCGCCTGCCGATCAGCGAGGGACGACCCTGCGATGGGAGGTTCTGAACCGGACCGCGTCCTGGGCCGCCCCAGGTCCACGCGCGACTCGCGCAGAGGAAGACTCATCCCCCGCAGGCCGGCTCTCGATCTTCACCTAGATTCGGGTCATGCCGGGACGGCCGAGTCGTCGCGCACGCAGGTTGCCCACGCGAGAAGTCCTCTCCACCACCAGCGTGCATCGAACGCCGCAACGCCGCATGTGAGACGGCTCCCCGCTGTAGGGCCCCCTCTCACCGTCAGCGCGGGCCGATCCGGCCGTGGCACATTGTGCGACTGCCGCCGGCCCGGCCGTGCGCGCCAGGCGCAGGCATGGGCAGAGCGTCATGAAAGCGACCCAACCTCATACCTTGCGATCAGCCGTACTCCGCGTTCCCTCGTTTACGGCTCGTTCCGCTGCCCCGGAACCGCAGTGTGTCGTCCTGACCGACGGGCCGGGCTGAGGAAAACTGGCTGCCGCGGATGACCGCGCGGCGAAGAGGGGACCACAGCATGACCATCGTTACTCAACCGGGCCCCGTTCGGATCCTGGTATTCGGCGCCGCACTGCGCGCCGGGTCCACCAACGCACGGCTCGCCTCACTGGTGTCGAACCTGATTGCCGAAACCGGTGCCGAGGTCGACCTGGCCAGGATGCGGGATTTCGACATGCCGCTGTACGACGGCGATGTGGAGGACTCCGAGGGACTACCCGGCGGCGCCTTGGCCCTGTGCGAAAGAATCAAACGCTGCCATGCGTTCGTGATCGCGTCACCCGAGTACAACGCCTCCGTTCCAGGACTGCTGAAGAACGCCATCGACTGGGTCTCCCGAGTACGACCGCAGCCGTTCAAAACCAAGCACGCGCTGCTGGTCTCCTCCTCGCCTTCGATGATCGGCGGCAACCGTGGTCTGTGGGCGCTGCGGGTCCCGTTGGAACACCTCGGGACACGGGTTTACCCCGACATGTTCAGCCTGCCCCGCGCGCATGAGGCCTTCACCGAGGACGGCCGGCTCGCCCACCCCGGCTCCAACGAGCGGCTCGCCGAGACAGTCTGCGGGTTCATGCGGCTGGTACGTGCCGACGTTGAGTTCGTGTGCTTGCAGCGCCGCTGGTACGAGTTCCCCGGCGATCGCACCGACGCCCCAGTCACCCACCGGAGCGAAGAATGACCCGTGTTTGCTGAGCTCGCTCTTCAACCTCCGGTGTCCCCCGGTCCCGTTCCGGGAGGAGGAGACCCTACGGAGCCGGCCTCCCAACTCGATTACACAGCACGACAAGTCCATCGCTCATCGGACAGGTCCAGTGCTCAGTCACACCTCCGTGTGACTGATTCCCAGTCGTCGTTGTCAAGCAGTCGGAGTGTGGTGCGGGAGAGAGAGCCCGCGGTCAGGCACGTGCCTCATGGTGAACCTGTGCACCAAAGCCAAGAGCGGCTCGGGCCGCCTCCAGATGCTCCCGGGATTCGGCTTTCCAGCAGGCCGAACGCAGACGAACGCTAATGCTCAGCGGTCGTAGAAGGTCTTGGAGGTGAGGCAGAGGCGGGCGGTGATCTGGGCAGATAGGTAGAAGACGCGCAGGAGCCCTCGGTGGTAGCGGTGTGGTCGGTGCGTGGGACGGCCTGTCACCTACGAGGCGGGTGGCCGTCCCCCAGGGGGCAAGGATGAGGTCAGCGGGCTTGGGCGGAGTCGAGATGAAGGGTGTCACCGAGGCTGTCGACTTGCCGGTTGTGGAAGAAGTCGTCTTCGCGGAGCGTGGTGATGCTGCCGGAGGGGGCTCGGAAACTGGCGTAGCCGGCCGACTCGATCGGCATCTTGATCCAGGACGCCACGACGAACGTCAGGGAGCCGCCGTGCGTCGCGATGATCTGGTGCTCGCAAGAGCTCTGCAGGATCTCGTCCATGGCCGCGTAGATGCGCCGCGCCCACGCCGCTTTGGTCTCGGAACCCTCCACGCCCTCGTCGTGTTCCATCCGCTCTCCGACAGCCGGCGGCGGAACGAAGCGCCGGTCCAGCCACTCCTGGGGCATTCCCTCCGCCTCACCGTAGGACTTCTCCCGCAGCCTGCGATCCTGGATCAGCTTCACGCCGAACGCATCGGCCACTTCATCGGCCGTCCGCAGGGTGCGATGCAGATCCGAGGTGAACAGCTCCACCTCGGCAACGTCCGGGATCTGGGCCCGCAGCCCCTGGGCGATGGAGACCGCCGCACGGATACCGGCGGGCGTCAGTTGCGAGTCATGCCATCCGCCGACGACTCCCTCGACGTGGTGCGTCGCCTCTGGATGCGTGACGACGTAAAGAGTGCGCATGGGTGCGTGCCCCTCTCGTAGATAGCGTCCCCCGTGCGGAATGTCGCGTACGGACAACTGCGGCATGACCAGGACCTCTCGCCCGGATCACCCCGCTGTTGTCCTGGCAAGCACCCCCGCGCTGTCAAAACGAGGTCCTGGCACAGGTCTTGGGGAGCGGTCGCGGAGTCGTTCGACGGAAAGGGTGGTCGCGAACCCCGGCTGCCCGACTCAAGCTCTCACCTCGTAGCCTCCGCGCATGACTGATGATCCCTTCCAGTGCCGCTGCGTCCTCTGCCATGACTACGGTGACCAAGACAAAGCGGACCACGTGGATCTGACGATCATCGAGAATGTGCAGCAGCACGGGTGGCACATCGTGATGGTTCCCGGGGACGAGATGGGTCCTGGATTCGCCTACACGATCGGCCTGGCACACACTCACGGCGCACCTGAGCTCGCCATGTTCGGGCTCGATATCCACGCTATGCACCGCATGCTCAACAGGCTCGGAGCAAAGTCCGCCGCGGGCGCTGTACTGGCGGACGGCCAGAGGCATCCTGACGTTGTCGACGGTCACCAAGTCGCGCTCAGGCAGATCGATCTCCGCTGGTACCGGACCTTCTTCGGTCGGGCCATCGGGTTCTATCGGCGGCCGCCTTTCCCTGTGTTGCAAGTTGCGTGGCCCGACGCGGATCACCGCTTTCATTGGGAAGAACAGGCTGAGGAGGGGCATCGGGAGTCACAGCCTCAGTTGTGGCTGCCACCGAGTGAGCACCCTGTCGGGATCTGGACGACCGAACTCTGACCTCGAACGTACCTGCCAGCGACAGACCAACACCGTCGCGAGGAGCTACTGGAGCTGGATCATCTTGCGGAGCGGTTCGTGGTGCCCGCAGTCCCAGCACTTCACCGTCTCGGGGAGTTGGGCGTAGCGGGTTCCTGAGATGCCGTAGGAGCCGTCGACGCGGAACCCTCCGCATGCCTGGCAGGGGGTGGCGTTGAATGAGGCACTGCACCTGAAGCAGTGGCCTTGAACGAATTCCTTCTGAAGCACGGGGATGCGGGTGTTGTGGCTGCCGCATCGCGCACAATGCACTTGCTTTGTCTGCATAGTTCGGGTGTACACCGAATTTCATGTGTGTCCCCCTGCCTGTCGCTCCCCCGAGTGGGACTGTAGAATCTCGCGGTTCATGTCACTGGACATTGCGCTGACCAGCAGGTTCTCGGGCTGTCTCACGTCGGTGCCAGGCACTCCTGTCTCAGGACGGATGGCATTTCCTCGTAGCCTGCTCTATGAGTCAGGACGGCCGGGCTATGATCTGCTGGCGGGCCGAGTCCCAGACCTCCTCGAACTGGTCGGAGCTCAGCTCCTCGGGGTCGTGGCCTTCCCACTCTGATACGGGCAGTTCTGCGGTGATCCCGAACCTCTTGTCGTACTCATCGAGGCGGCCTGCATCCTGGGCTTGCTGCCATTCGCTGAGGGAGGCTGCTGCGATCGGGGTCGATGCAGGGCCCTGGAGCTCGATCTGCCGGGTCACCCACGCCTCGGCGTCGACCTCGAAGTAGAACCAGGTGTCTTCCTCGTCCCAGTAACAGCGCCTCCATGTCGTCACCAGGCCATGATGGCGGAGTCTTCTGTCGGCTCCCGTGTCGATGTCAGAGCCGTGCTGGAGGATTACGCCATGCTGATTGCAACTGATGAGGCGGGCCGCGTGGTGAGGAGACCCTCGAAGCCGGCGATAGGCAGGATGCTGGCCAACCTCCAGCGCGGGACCGCGCATCTGGTCCTGGAACGCACAGAGGAGGACGTGACTCCTCCCCCTCATAGAGGGGGTTTCTCGCTACGCCGCTGCGGCTTCGCGACGGACCAGCCCGGCCCGTAGAACGTTGATGGCGCCCACGGTGTCCGCGTGCGCGGTGTGGCCGCACGAGACACAGTGGAACTTCGCCTGGGTGGGCCGGTTCTCCGCGCCGGTGTGCCCGCATGCGGGGCACCGGCGGGAGGTGTTGCGGGGGTCCACGGCGATCACTTCCCGTCCGGCGCTTTCAGCCTTGGCGGCCAGGATCGTCAGGAACACCCCCCATCCGGCATCCGCGATCGAGCGGTTGAGTCCGGTCTTCGCGCCGGCCCCGTTGGGCAGGAAGCCGCCCGGCATCCCGGGGTCGGGCTTCGGCGCGGGAGCCTTGCTCATGTTGCGGATCTTGAGGTCCTCGTGCGCGATGAAATCGTGTCGGCGTACCAGGTCAAGGGCGGTTTTGTGGGCGTGGTCGAGGCGCTGGCGGCGCACCTTGCGGTGCAGCTTCGCGACCTTCTCGACCGCCCGCCGGTGGTTGGCAGTCCGCTTGTCACGGCGCACACGCGGAAACCTCGACAGGGCCTGCTGTGCGGCTTCCAGCTTCGCGGCGCTCTTCGCCCCGTGGCGCGGGCTGGGCACGAACTCGCCGTCGGAGGTGGTGAGGAAGTTGGCTATGCCCAGGTCGATCCCGACGAGGGAACCCGTCGCGGGCAGCGGTTCGGGCTGGACCTGCTCGACACTCAGCACGACGAACCACCGACGGCCCTCACGCTTCACGCTGATCGTCTTGACGGTGCCGGCCACGGGCCGGTGCTGGTGCACCCTGACGTGCCCGACACCTTGAAGCCGGACGCGGGTGACGGGGTCGTGAGGGGTGGAGTCCCAGCGGCAGCCGTCCCCGTCCTTCGGGAACTCCACGATGTCGAACCGCTTACCCGACCGGAAACGCGGATAGCCCGGCTTCTCTCCAGCCTTGACCCGGCGGAAGAACGCTGCGAACGCTTTGTCCAGGCGGCGCAACGTGGCCTGCTGACTGGAGAACGACCAACGGCCCTGACGCGCCGGGTCGAAGGACCGGATGTCCTTGAGCTGTACGGACTGCTGCCCGTACCGGACCGTCGTCTTGCTGGCGTGCCGGTAGGCGTCACGGCGTTCCTGCAACGCGCCGTTGTACAGCGAGCAGTGATCACACAGCATCTCACCGAGCGCCTGAGCCTGCCGCACGGTAGGCCGCATCAGGAACTTGTACGCACGCATCACCCGGCCCACCCCCCTTCAGCTCTTTCAGCAACCTAACCGAGGCCACTGACAACCCCTCCGCAGACAGAACACCCGTGCACACATGACCGGTCAGAGCAGCCCCGAGATGCG
The DNA here is from genome assembly GCF_026340095.1 of Streptomyces sp. NBC_01446. GTDB lineage: Bacteria > Actinomycetota > Actinomycetes > Streptomycetales > Streptomycetaceae > Streptomyces > Streptomyces aureus. Next base: position 559,194 of record NZ_JAPEPO010000003.1, read on the forward strand.
TTTCACGCCCCGACTGAAGCCGGGGATACCACGCAAGAGAAGAGATGGAGGGCAGTTGGTATGTGCAGGTGCTGCTTCGGGACGACAACACCTACCAACTCGAATTCCGGGACGGCGTAGCAGCCGAGCACTATCAGACGCGGACCATCGCCCAGGAGAAGGTCCTGACCGTCATGCTCGGCTGGGCGGCGGGCAAGGCGGACTGGAAGGACGGCTTCATGTGGAACAACATCGGCTCGCAGGTCGAGGCCGATGACGCCCGACATCAGGGCTGACGCGACTTGACCTCGCGCCCTGCGTCATGCCCGATTGCGGATGCCAGTTCGGGGCGGCCGCCCATGAGTTGCGGCCACGCCAGCCCTGTTCACTCCTCATCCCGCGACGGGAAGAATCCCTGGCGTACCGATCCGTCGACGCTGAACGGGTACACAACAGCGTGGTCCATGATGCTCAACGGCGGGGTGGGGTTCTCGATGACGATCACCTGGCCTGGGAGATCGCCGAGGAGGTCATGTTTGTCTGGAACGCCCACACCGCCTGGAAGAACCGATTCACCGACACCGCCCTCATTCTCGCCGTGCTGGCCGTTCCAGCACTGGCCCTGCCTGTCTGTTCCTCGCCAGCGACGTCCGCAGAGACCGCAAACTAACAGCCATGGCCAGGACAAACCAGCCGTCTGCCGCTCTGGGCAGCGGCAGCACAGCCCGGCCATGGCTCGTCGCAGCCGGGCGACAGCAACTCGACTCTGATTGAGCCTTGTATCGAGTGCTCTGTGACCGCGGCGGTGTTCGTGTGCGAAGGCGAGGTCGACCAGCGCCCGCACCGGTCCGTCCGTGCACAACTGTGCGTCGATCAGCTCGAACAGGGCGTCACCCCGCATGGTCAGGCACGCGTAAAACTTCCACCAGAGGCGTGACACTTCCGCAAACGGTCGTCGTGGCTGCCCAGCAGGATGCCGGCGGGTCGCATGAGCCGTCTCAAGCTCATGCTTCTCGATAAAATGAGCAAGTCCACCCGATCGCGGCAGGGCACAGTGCTCAAGGGCGGGCTGGCCGACGGATGCTGTCCGCAACCAAGGATGTGGATCACACCAGGCCGAGTGGTGGGCCAGGAGCCGGGGACCGCACGCGAAACGCTGGCGGTGGCCTGGCGGTCACCGTCGTTTACGCGAACTCGCCCCTGCGCGGGCTGGGACTGCGTGTCGGCTGACCGCCGCTCCGTGCCGGGATCTTGCACCGTCCGAGTCGTGAAGAGGGATGGCAATGCGAACCAACATCGTCCGGAGCGAGAGCTTGATGGTGAGCTGCGACGCGGTCAACGGCTGGTCCGTTGTCGAGATCGACGGTGAGGTGGATGCCCACACCGCCCCCATGATCCGGGAAGTAGTGATCAACCTCCTCGCTGAGGGACACCACCACTTCGTCCTGGATCTGAACTTCGTTACCTTCATGGATTCGATGGGGCTGGGCGTGATCGTGGCGATTACGAAACGCATCCGTGAGCACGAAGGATCGCTGCGCATCGCGTCCGCCTCCGGCCGGATACTCCGGATCTTCGACCTGAGCGGCATGCGGGAGAGCTACGAGATCTTCCCCTCGGCAGGGGAAGCGACACAGTCCGTTCCCTCGCCCGGCAGCCTCGCCCACTGGCCACGGCCGTCCTCTGAGTGAGGAACGGCGCGGCAATCCGGAGCGTGTTACAGGCGCGCGTGGGGCGTGGTCTCCTCCATGGCATGGGGGCAGCCCGGCGCGCTGGGCCTGGTGCCTAATGCCGTTGTGCTGTGGCCGACCCGGCACGTCGACGCCGCCGTCGGCCAGCTCCGTGTCCAGGGACACGAAATTCGCGACGCGGGCGTCGCCCGGCTCTCCCCGCTCAAGCACCGCAATCTCCATGTCTCGGCCGCTACAGCTTCACGGCCTCCTCCCAGGCCGCTCTGACGCCCTGCGCCCGCTGCGCGACCCGGATGCATCCGAGGGTGATCGTGCCCACAGCCAGGTGCGCTTCGACGTGGCCGGTGCTGACGGTTCCCTGGATGAGCAGGGTCTGGGGGCTGTGGTCTGTGGTGCAGCAGCCAGGCCATGCCGACGTGCGCTGAGCAGCACCCCAGGTGTTCGGCGGCGGCGAGCAGGGCCGCCTCGTCGTCACCTTCGCCATCCCCGGCATCGAGCCGCCCGGCAGGAAGGAAGGCACGAGGCGATCTGTTCCGCACCGCAGAGTTTGAGTGGACCTCGTCCTCGCGGGCCGCGAGACTGTAGGCGTTCCGCACACACACACGATACCCGCCGGTAGGGCGCGGCGCAGTACGTCCAGGGACACGCTGCTCAGCCCGATCGCGCCGATCTTGCCCTCGTCGCGCAGCGCGACCATCTCAGCGAGCTGAGCTGGTCGTCCGGCATAGGCGGCGTGAATCCGACGTCCATTCGGCGCAGGTTGACCATGGAGAGCTGCTCCAGCCCGACAACGAGGTTCTCCTCGACGCGGGCCCGCAGCTCCTCGGGACGTTGTGCCATTTTCGCGGGAACGGGCCGTCGAGGTTGCTACGACGAGTATGCGCCCGCCGGCATGAGTGACCGCTTCCGCGGATCCTCAGAGAAACTCCGTGACGTAGCCGGGCTTGTGGCGCGCCGCCGGGAAGATGGTGCTGCGTTTCCTGGAAGACGGCTGGGCGTACGCGCACCGCCGCATGGCGCACCCCGGGGAAGCCTCAGATATCCGCTGCCCGAGCAGGAGAAAGACCCGGCCTGACTTCCGTAGGCGCAACACCCGTGGGGGTGTTGCACCGTCGCGGGTGTTGCGGCATGGGCGCGGTGTGCTCGCTCATGTGGTGCGCAGGACACCCGCGTAGCTCACCGACGCGACGACCACCCAGGAGGCGAGGCCGAGCCGGGCTGTCCTGACTCCGGAGCGAGCAAGCGACGGCAGATGAACGGAGCGAGACGCCGATCGGCGTGGCCGTCGACGGCAGGACGACTCGTTGAGCCGACATGATCGATGATGTGACGGATCTAGAGACGGTCGATTCCAAGGGGTTGAGTGGTCGTAGGCGGTCAGTCCGCGCAGGACCGGCTGGCCGGTCGCGGGCGACTGAGCGCAGACAGCAGTGACCGGCCGGCGGCCTCTCGCGTGCCAGAAAGCCACGCTGGCCAGCCACCGGCCGGTGTCTGTGCTCCGAACTACCCGAACTACATCGTCGGGTCGATGTCCGGCTTGCCCGTACCGCCTGCATGCTCGCTCTGCTCCTTGAGCTGGCGGGCCTTGTCCTTCAGACGCTGACGCTCCTGCGGGTCAGTAGCGCGTTCCGCGGCCTGTTCCAGATCCTGAGCCTTAGCACGCATCTGCTGGACACGACCGGACTCACCTGCAGCGCTCATGATCACTCCTTGGGTGATGAGGAAGAGCGGGCCACATCAGAGAAACAGGCCCCACCACCCCCGGCATCTCGAACGGTCACCCACCGCTATCTACCCAGCTGAAAAAGGCCCTCACCGAACGACAACACAGCCCCGGGAGTACCGACCAGACACCTGAAGATCCAGACACCTGAAGATGCTGTGAGTAGCTCCAGCGGCCTCCATCAGGAACCGCTGGCCGTAGCGGTGCCGCGCCCAACGGCCCCGGCCCCACGGAATCGGACATGAGCCGGCCGGCGTCGGCCTGTCCCAGCCCCGGAACCTCACCGGACACACTGCCGTCGACCGGGGCCGGGGGCGCCTGCCTTCCGGAGCCGTCGGCTCTGCCGGCACCGGTGATGCCCGAAGGAGCAGCCAGTTTCCTGCACTTGAGAAGAGATGAGAACTCACACCTGGGCGAAGGACTGCTCCATGGTCTGATCGGTTTCTCCGCCGCTCCATGAGGCCGACTTCGCGCATGCTCCCGGTGGCTTCAATCGGAAGCGCATAACTATGGGGTATCCGAGATGTTGGCGTTCTCTTCTTCGGGAACGATGCGTTCGGCGTCGAGCCAGTCTTCCGGCAACCGGACCTGATAGTGCGGGAGTTCGGCTGGCCCAACTTGAGTGTCCTCGCGGCATCTCGTTCAGGTTTCCGAACTCTGTTGTGGACGCGGAGACTTGTGCGGCGTGGCCTGGATCGTGGGGCTGTCTGGAGCTCTGGTGACACCTCGGAGGAACTCTGCTGCGGTCTGGTCGTCTCTGGGCGCCGGCATCTCAGCCCATCCTGTGCGCGAGGCGTCCGGCGGTGGCGTACTGGACCGGCTCTACCTGTCGCCGACTCAACCACCGTTCCCGGGGAACCCGACCAACTGACTGGCAGCCTTCTGCACACGCTTTCGCAACCTTGCCCCGGCAGGTCCCTCCCAGTGGCTCGAGACAGGTTCTGCGGCCCAGGAGGCCGAGATGGTTCGGTACGGCGGCACGAACGACGCCCGCGAACGACCCCAGTTGGAGGAGCCCCATGTCATTCCGGGCTGTCGATCTTCCTGTAGAAGGTGAGGAGGGCGTCCGCGAGACGGTCGGGTGCCTCGATTGCCGCGTAGTGCCCGACACCGTCGAGTGACACGGCACTCACGTCCGTAGCGACCTGCCGCAATGTCGCGGACGTGAACGCTGCTGAGCGGCCCCCGACTGCGAGCACGGGCATGCTGAGCTTCTGGGTTGCCAGCTCGAGGATCTCGTCGCCTTCCGTGAGCATCGAGCGGTAGAGCCCGGAGGCGCCCGTGAAGGCGTCCGGCCGCGTGTAGGAGCGGGTGAACTCGTCGATGTCGTCCTTGGTGAACGCATCAGAGGTAGCGCTGAGGGAGGGGAACGCGTACTCGGCGATGAAGGCGCGCTCCCGTCCCGCGAGAAGCATTTCTGGGATCCCCGGGGCGACGAGGACGCCTATGTGCCAGGCCCCGCCATGGGTCACGTCGGCGAGCTTTTCGGCGCCGAATCCAGGGAGACCGGTCTCGATCGCCCCGTAGCTTCGGACGAGTTCGGGATGTGTGGCTGCGACGCGGAACGTCGTGGGGCCGCTGATGTCCTGGCCCGTCAGGTGGACGGGGCCGAGGTCCAACCGCGCGATGAGTTCGCTCAGGTCCTGCGCCGAGGTTGCGCTGTCGTGCTCCGGCTTGGCAGTGGCGGAGTCACCGAAACCGCGAAGGTCGACGGCGAACACGCGATGCTGCCCGCTCAGCAGGGGGATCAGCTTGTGGAACACCCACCAGGTCTCCGGGAAACCGTGCACCAGCAGTACGGGCGATCCGGCCGTTCCCGCGGAGACGTAGTGCAGCTCGGTGCCGTTCACGCTGACGCGGTGGTGGTCGACGCCGGGGATGGTGGCTCCGCCAGGACTGACGTTCATGATTCTTCTCCACTCATTAGGCAACCTGGTTGTCGAATCTATAACTAGACAACCACGTTGTCTATCTCGTTGCTCCCGTATGATCCGGACCATGGCCCGTTCCTCAGGCGCTGAGCTGGCGCTGCTCCTGCTCGGCGGTTTCCACTCGATGGCGGATGAGGTGCACGCCGAACTGGCGCATCGCGGACACGAAGGCGTCCGTCCCGGCCATGAGTTCGCGCTCCGGACCATCGACGCGGGAGCGGACACAGCCTCGGAGCTCGGCCGCCGGCTGTCGGTCTCCAAGCAGGCGGCCGCGAAGACGATCGCCGCGCTCCAACAGCTCGGATACGTAGTCCGGGAAACCGACCCGGATGACGCACGGCGCAAGCGGGTGCAGGTGACACCCCGTGGCCACGAAATGATGGCGATCGGCGGGGCGCTCTTTGACGAGGTGCGCAATCGCTGGGCGGCGCAGATCGGGGTCCGCCAGCTCGATGCCCTCGAAGGGCACTTGGCCCGGCTAGTCGAGCGCCGGCCCGTGAGCGCCGACGATCTGGCACGGTTCGATGACGGTCTCCGCGAGGAGAACCGAGTGGCCGCACTCGATCAGAACTCACAGTAATCAGATCGATTCGAGCTGGGCGTCGATCAAGGATCGATCATTGACATGCTCCTCGGGCGGAAGCCGGCGGGCCCAGCCCACGAGTTCGCCGACGTAGCCGTGGTCGGCCCAGATCTGCGTGATCTGCGGCTGGACGAGACGGAGGCGCACAACACGTTCGCGCACTGCGCCGCGGTCCTGGATGTCCCCAAGCCGTGCTGCCGCCCCCTCACCGACATGCAGGCCGGTCCCGGACGATGCCGCCACCCCGGCGCGCCAGGTCATCGCACGGACGGACCTCAAGAGCGTCCACGCCATCGCCAAGAGGTGTGACTGAGCGTCCGAGTTGGCGGGCTTCGCCAACTCGGACGCTCAGCGCGGTATCAGCCCGAAGGCCGGTGTTAGTTGATGACGAGGCGGGTGCGGAGAGTGTGCCCTTCCCCGCGGCGCACCGCTCCCGGCGGCCGGGCCCCAGCGAACGCGCGCCGGTGCCGCCGAACCGCTCCTCCTCAGACAGCACCGCACGCATCATCTCCAGGGCCCGCGTCTCCCCGTTGGCGAGACGGGCCCCGGCGCAGCCGGTCGGCGCCGTGCCGGCCAGCACGCTGCCCTTCTCGTACACGCACTGGGTTCCCGCGGTGGGCCTGTCACGTCGCGTGCGGGGCCGGATGCGGCTGGTCGATGGATCGGGGGCGGTACGGCGGTGTGCCTGAGGGGGCCGTACCGGGCGGGTGTGGCTTGATCACCGGGCCGTCCCGGGCAGCGGGGCCGGGTGAATCAGCCGACGTCCGTGGCGCATCCCGAGATGTGACGGGCCGTATGTCGAGGAGTGGTGATCGTGGCACTGGCCTTGCAGCATGCGGTAGGAGTACCGAGCGACCTGGTGCGGAGGGTGGGCGGTCGCGGGGTCTCGCGCGGCGTGCCGGGCTGCTGCTCGCCACGGCGGCACTGCCGGCGGCGGCACAGGTCGTGCCCACCGCCACCCCCGCCACGGCGGAGGGGTCGGTGACCATGACTACGGCCCGGGTGCCGATCAGTCTTTCACCGCTGAACATCAGCGAACGCGCCCGCCTGCGCGAGCTGGAACGAGAGAACCGGGAACTCCGTATGAAGACCGAGTTCCTAGGAAAAGCGGCGGCCTTCTTCGCCCAGGACCGTCCTGCTGAGCGCCCTCGTGTAAGGCGGAGCCCTCGTGATGCTGCCGCTGAGCTGGCTCTACGGCCTCCCCAGTCGCCGCGCTCACCTGCTGCTCGTGACGGCCTTCGCCACGCTGATCGGCGTGAGCCTGCTGCTCTGCCCCACCCTCGGCCACCCCCTCCTCCGTCGAACTCGCCGTGTCCCCGAGCCGTTCAAGGAGAGCGTGCTCGCGCAGTTCTCGCGGTGAGCCTCAACTACGGCCTACCCTTGGGCCGTTACACCTTCACAAGTCACCCAGACCTCGGACACTCTGCCCGGTGACGGAGCCGGCGTGGGACGCGCGTCCCCGCTCCACGCCGCTACTGGACGGCCTCAGGCGCAGCCACGGGTCGGCACATTCGGACGCCGACGACCCCGTGTGGCGCGTCCCGCCGGGCGGCGAAAGGGACGCGTCGTGTCCACGGCGAACTATCGCACCCTGCTGCGCACCCCGGGCGCCGCCGCCTTCTTCCCCCCGCTGCCGTCGGGCGCGTGGGCCTCGCCATGACCGGGCTCGGCATCGTCTGGCTGGTGCACGACCGCACCGGTTCGTACGGCGCCGCACGCATCGCCGTCGGCTGCTTCGCAGTCGCCGACGCACTCGGCGGACCCCAAGTCGCCCGCGTCGTCAACCTCTTGGGGCAGCGGCGCGTACTGCCGTACGTCCTGGCAGCGCACGCCGCATCTGTAGGGCTGCTGCTCGTCGGCGGGCCGGTCCTCGACCTCGTCGCGGCGACGCTCGTCGGTATCACCCTGCCGCAGCTCAGCGCCATGTCCGCCGCCCGCTGGTCCGCCCTGCTGCGCGGCGCCCGCGACGAGGCCGCCCTGCCGAAGGCGTTCGCCCTCGAAGCCCTCGCCAACGCCCTGTCCTACCTGGCCGGCCCAGCCCTGGTCAGCACGGCTGGCGCCGCCGGCCGCCCGGAGCTCGGCACCCTGCTCGCCGCCGCCCTCGTCGTCGGCGGCGGCCTCGCGTTCGCCTTGCAGCGCCGCACCGCGCCGCAGGTCGCGGGCCGCGCCGAGCACCGCACCGCCGGACGCGCCCTGCTCCGCCCCGCCTTCGCGCGGCAGGTCGCGTTCATCCTCGCCCTGGGCGTCTTCTTCGGCGCGATGCAGGTGTCCGTCACCGCGTATGCCGTCGGGCGGGGCACCCCGGACAGCGCGCCCCTGCTCTACGCGGTCTCCAACTGCACCAGCCTGCTGGCGGGTTGGGTCTACGGGCTGCGCGCCTGGCGCACCCCCGCCGGGCGCCAACGGGCCCTCGTCGCCACCGGGTTGACCGCCGCCAGCCTCCCGGGGTCTGGTGCGTCGAGGTGCAAGCGGAGGAGGGCGACCACGCGGAGCGTCGGCACACGACGACAACGCCGCCGATCGGCGTGCCAGACCCCCGTCGCTTCCAGCAAAATCCGCCAGAGACAGACTCCAGGCCGCGCATCGAAAGTGGATCTTGAGCGATGAACGATATCGGCTCATGGAGCGAGGAGATCCCACGGATGAACAGTGTGCGGTGCTGGGGCCGTCGGTACCGAAAGGGCACGAAGGCAGGGCGGCCGCCCGTCTGGCCCCGACGGTAACTGATCAATGGCATGCGGATCCGGGTACGTAACGGTATCCGTGGCGAGGCGTCCCCGCCGGTACGGACCGTGGGGCCGGATCTACGACCTGTTTCGCCGATGGCAGCGGGACGGCACCTGGCAGCGGGTCCTCACCCGGCTCCAGTGCCTGCCCGACACCAAGGGCGAGATCGTGTGGGACCCGAGCGTCGACCACGGCGTGCCGTGCCCATCAGCATGCAGCCGGGGCCCGCAAGCAGGGTGATCTGCAGAAAGAGCCACCAGGCGGTGTCTTTGCCGAGCCCCATGATCACGGGCTGGAATGCTTGCGCGGCGGGTTCACCACCAAGCTGCACCTGACCGTCGAGCAGGGCCAAAAGCCTATGCCGATCATGGTGACGGCCGGGCAGCGCGGGGACTCGCCGCCGTTCGAACCCGTGCTGGACGAGGTCCGCGTGCCCCGCATCGGGTCGTTCGGCCGCGCTCCGCCCCAAGCGAGCGCGCCGACAAGGCGTACGCCTCCCGCAAGAACCGTGCCTACCTGCGCCGCCGCGGGATCTGCTGCGCCATCCCCGACAAGACCCACGGGGCCTTCCCCGTGATCGTGGACACCGGTTGTCATGCGGCGGTGGCCAGCGTAGTTGATCGATGCTCGTAGGTGATCGGGCTGATCTGGCCGAGGCGGGAGTGCCGTCGGCGGGTGTTGTAGCGGGTCGCCCAGCGGAAGACCGCGAGGCGGGCCTCACGCGCCCCGTTCCACCGCTTCCGCCCCTGTAGCGTCTCGCGCTTCATGGTCGCGTTCAGACTCTCCGCGGCGGCGTTGTCCGCACTCGTGCCGACCGCGCCGCGCGATCTGGTCACGCCCAGCTCCGAGCAGACCTGGGCGAACTCCTTCGACACATATTGCGCCCCGTTGTCGCTGTGAAATATCGCCCCGCGCAGACCGTCCCCGCCGCGGGCCCTCGCTGCGGCCCTGAGCGCGTCGGTGACCAGCGAGGTCCGCATGTGGTCGGCGATCGACCAGCCCGCCAGGCGTTTCGAGCACAGGTCCAACACCGTTGCCAGATAAAGAAATTGGCCGTTGCCGATCGGGAGATAGGTGATGTCGCCCACGTACTTGGTGTTCGGCACCTGGGCAGCAAAGTCCCGCTGGAGCAGGTCCGGCACCGGTGTCGCCGACGGCTCGGGAATGGTGGTGCGGACCTTCTTGCGCAGGTGCAGCCCGACGATGTGGAACTTGCGCATGACGCGCTCGACCCGCTTGTGATTGACCGGCCTCCCGGCATCCTTCAGCTCGGCGGTGACGCGCGGAACCCCATAGGTGCCGTCCGATTCCTGATGGATCCGGTTGATGTGCTCGGCGAGCTCGGCATCCGCCCTCGCCCGGCCGGCCCGCGCGGATGCGCCAGCCAGCCACCGGTAGAAGCCGGACCGCGAGACCGCGAGTATCCGGCACAGCCGCTTGACGCCGAAGGCGCCACGGTGATCCTCGACGAACTGGAAGCGGCTGCTCACCAGCTGGTCTCGGCCGCAAAATACTTCGCGGCCCTCCGCAGGATCTCCCGCTCGAGCTCGAGTTCCTTCACCCGCGCCCGCAGCTGCCGGTTCTCCTTCTCCATCGCGGTGGCCTCCACCGCCCCGGGCCGGGCGGCCTGCTCGGCATCCCGCACCCACGTGCGCAGCGTCTCGTGGTTGACGCCCAGGTCCTTGGCCACCGACGCGTATGTCCCACCCGGGCTCGAGTGGTACAGCGCGACGGCATCGGCCCGGAACTCAGGCGAGTACTTCGACGTCCCCAACGGGAACTCCTGTCCTATGGATCATCACGATCCAATGATCAGGGTGTCCACGCTCAAGGGGAAACGCCCCACCCCACAGACACAACATCCCCGTCAGCAAGCTGACGGGGACTCATGAACGATCGAGGCCAGCGCGCGCCACTGACAACGCAGCGAACTCCGCCGCATCACGGCTCCGTTCCAACAACGGCATTCCCCACCCGGCTCAAAACCCACGAGGAAGTCCATCCCTGTCTCGGCAGGGGGCACCCGGCCGCAGCGCGGCGCCGTGGCAGTGGCAGTAGCAGTAGCGAGCGGTCTGGCTCACCGAGAGGTCCACACGGATCACACGAGGCTCGCGAACGGGTGCGGTTGACGGTGCCGTCCGCCCTCGCGCGGAAATGCAGCAGGGCCTGGTCTATCTCTGAAGGCCCATGGGCCGACGTGGGCACGGCGTCCTGCCCTCCCTATCGGGGTAGCCGTACGGGCAGCCGCCGACCGCCGATGCCCTACCGCAAGAAGGAGCACGCCAATGCGCCTGTACGCCCAGACCACGGCCCGTCGGAGCCGCCAGATCCTCGCAGACCTGATCGCGGTGGCCCTGATCTGCGCCGCGGTGAAGCTGGCCCTGGTCGCACACGACGCGATCAAGCGACTGGCCGATCCGGGCCGCAAGGCGGAAAGCGCCGGCAACAGCCTCTCCAACGGACTCGTCGACGCGGGCGACGCCGCCTCGAAGGTGCCTTTCGTCGGGGGCCAGTTGAAGAAACCGCTCAGGTCCGCCGCCGAGGCCGGCACCGGACTGGCCGACGCAGGCCGTTCGCTTCAGGACACGGTGAACCACGTGGCGACGCTGTCCACGCTCGCCCTCATCGTCATCCCGGTCGTGATCGTGCTCCTGCTGTGGCTGCCCCCGCGCCTGCGCTGGATCCGCCGCAGCGCCCTCACCCGGCGCCTCGCCACCAATCCGGGCGGCGCCGACATCCTCGCCCTGCGCGTCCTCGCCGGCCCGCAGCACAAACTCGCAGCGCTGCCCACGCCACCCGGCGGCCTGGCAGAGGCGTGGCGGCGCGGCGACGAACAGGTCATCGCCGACCTGGCGGAGATTGGCCTGCGGCAAGCGGGTCTACGCGCCTGACAGGTGAGCAGCAGGCGCGACCCGGATCAAGTCGTCTCCCTTCGGGGGCAAGCTCGCCGGTGGGCAACGGTGGCGTTCCCTCGGCGACGGATCGGGTGCTGCATCTGGCCGTGCTCGCGGCTACTGCCTCCGCGTCTTCGACGGAGCACAGCGCTTCTGCCCGGGTGAGCAGGACGAGCGGCCACTCGGGGCCCGCGTCGGCCGGTTCCCCGTCGAAGGCGCTCCAGTCCCAGGGCCCGTCGAACCGCCATGCCCGGTCGGCGACGTCGGCGACCTCGTCGCCCGGCCGGAGCGACGCGCACGGACGCCTCAAGAGTTCAAAGGTGAACGGAATCCCGTCGCCGGGGTAGATGGTGCACCGACCCGTGCCGTCGAGATGGCTCCCGTCCGGAAACGCGCGGTAGGACAGGCCACGGCGCAACACCTGCACGGCCAGATGCGGGCGCGGTAGCCAGCCGGTCTCAAGCGGGGGTCATGGCGGTCGACGGCCGTCACGTGAACCACGGTCGGCAGCACTCCGACCCGGCAGATGGCATCCATGATGCGGCGCAGGCCGTGCTCGGGCGGGCGTGACACAAGACCCGCACCGATTCGGTGACCGTCCCCAGAGGCCACGTAGAGGAGTTGGAAGACGGGACCGAGGTGAGGCTCGGTGTGTGGCTGACCGACACCACGACCAGGCGGGCGAAGCTCACCTCCGTCAAACTCCAGCAGCTACCCGACCTCGGACTGGAATGGGCGGCGGGGTGATGCTGGACCGCTTGTTGCGAGCAAGCCTTCGTCCAGAAGGGTGGACATCCTCGGCCTCAACAGGATCACTGCCAGGACCCGTGGCACGTTCGCCGAGACAACGAAGGCGCGGTTGTTCGTGCTGGGTTGCCGGGTCAGGCCGATCGGAGACAGAAGGGATGTCCGGCCGGGCTGGCGTACACCCGGGAGCCCTGCTGAGTGGAGGCGACGACATCGTCAGTCGGTCGCAGCCGTCGACCGCCGGCGTCGAGCACCCGCGTGTCCGCGGTGGCCGCATCGTCCGTGGCTAGGTCGAAGTGCATCTGTTGAGTGGCGCCGCCGGGCCACTGCGGCGGTACCTGCCCCGGAGCGTGCTGGATCACGATCACGGGGAAGCCGTCGAGCTGCAGAAAGTGATGCGTGGTCGTCCTCGTGATCGAGCCGCCGAGCAGCCGGTGCCAGAACGAGCTCTCGCTCTCCAGGTCTGCGGCGTCCACAATCAGTGAGGTCAGGCTGAAGGTCATGGCGTCTCTCCTCGAATTGCATGTCGGGGCGTGGTTCAGATCGTGGGGATGATGCCGCCGTCGACCCGGAACTGGGCGCCGGTGAGCCATCTGGCGCGGGCGGAGGCGAGGAACGCGATCATCTCGGCGACGTCCTCGGGTTCGCCGGGGCGGCCCATCGGCAACTTCAGGTGGTCCACGATCTGCTGCTTGACGTCGTCGATTCCGATGCCCTGGCTGTCGGCCATCTGTCGGAGGTGGCTGGCCGCTCCCTCGGTGACGACGAAGCCCGGCAGAACGCACACCACGCGTACGCCGTGCTCGCCCACCGCCGTTGCCAACTCGCGGCTGTAGGCATTCAGCGCCGCCTTCGATGCGGCGTACGACGCCTCGGCCGGCTGGGGGAGGTGACTGGCGATGGAGGAGACGTGCACTACGACGCCGGAGCCGCGCTCGACCATCCCGGGCACCAGGGCCCGGTCGAGGCGGACCGCGCTGAGCAGGTTCATCTCCAGGTCGGCGAGCCAGGACGCGTCCGACCGCTCCAGGGTCGGCATGGGTCCGGTCGCGGCTCCGGCGTTGTTGACCAGGACGTCGATGCCTCCGACGCTGTCCACTACCCGTCGGCCGAGTTCCGCCGCCCCCTCCTCAGAGCGCAGGTCGGCCGGAATGAAGGTGGCGGGCAGGTCTTCCGGGGGCGCGGTTCGTGAGGCCGTCAGCACGGTGGCACCGGCTGCGGCGAAACGACGAGCTGTCGCCTCCCCTAGCCCCCGGCTACCGCCCGTCACCAGCACTCGCAGACCGGCGAACTCTCCGTGGTCGATCGTTATGGGCGTGCCCCTTCAGTAAGGTGAACCGGACTCCGGAAACCTTACACGCAAACGGAGTCCGACTCACCTTACGGAGGACCCTTGCCGCCATCACGTCCGTTGCGTGCCGACGCCCGCCGCAACCGCGAAGCCCTCCTGGCCGCAGCACGAGAGGCGTTCCTCACCGGCGACGACGCCGGCGTGGAGGAGATCGCACGCAGAGCCGGCGTGTCTGTCGGCACCCTCTACCGGCATTTCGAAACGCGCGAAGTGCTCGTCGCGGAGGTGTACCGCCAGGAAGCCGCCGAGCTCTGCGCCACCCCCACCCGACTGCTCGCACAACACGCCCCGGACGAAGCACTGCGCGTCTTCCTGTTGCTGCTCGTGGAACACGCGGCAGTCGGCAGAGGGATGGGTGAGGTGCTGGAGAACATCATGACTACCGACTCACCGGTCTTCGACGATGCGCGCGACGAGATGGCCCGCGCGCTCGACGAACTGCTCGCCCCAGGCGTCGCAGCCGGCCTCATCCGTAGCGACGTCAACGGACGCATCGTCCTGCGCGCCCTCGGCGGCATCTGCGGGATGCGCGCCAAAGGCTGGAAGGACGATGCGCTGCACATCGCCACGCTCCTGTATGACGGCTTGCGCTACGGTGCAGCGAACCACGGTTGAAGTGCTCTTCTCCCTTCGCAAGCTCAGGAAGGAGATTCCCGTCTACCTTGCGGTGGCGGGCTTGACGCCGCGGGTGCGCCTGACGACTGCCCTCCCGGCAGCCGGGATGAGCGCGTGGCCCATCCGGTACAGGTGCAAGATGTTGCGGGCCGCGTTGTGGTCGGCGTTGCCCGACCATCCGCAGTCCGGGTTCTTGCATACGAACGTGGCCTGGTCCTGTCGGCTGCCGGGCGTGATGAAGCCGCAGGCAGAGCAGCGTCGGGAGGTGTGCGGGGCGGGCACCTTGTGCAGGGTGCCGCCGTACCGGCCGGCCTTGTACGTCAGCATCGTGACCGTCCTGCCCCATGCCTCCTGGCTGATGGAGCGGTTGAGTCCGGCCTTTTGGGCGACGCCTGTCCCCGGCTCGGCGGTGGTGCCCCGAGCGGACTTGACCATGTTCGTGATGGTGAGTGCTTCGACCACCATCACGCCGTACGTCTGGGCGAGGGTGGTGGTCGTCTTGTGCTGCCAGTCCTGGTGTCGTCGCGTGGCTTTTGCGCGCAGCCCTCGGATCTGGTCATAGGTGTGGTGCAGGCGGCGGCTGGTGCGCTCGCCGGGCTTGCGGTGTGTCGTGCGCTGGGCGGCCCGGCGCTCAAGGCGCCAGAGCTTGCCCTTTTCCTCAGCGGTCAGCCACTTGTCACGGTCGGCGCTGCCATCGGGGAGGCGAGGCGCACGCCCGTGGTCCTGGTGGTTGCCGTCCGAGAGGGCGAGGGGCAGGTTCACCCCGGCGTCGATTCCGACCTGTGCCCCCTGGTGGGATGAGGGCCTGGCTTCGAGGCTCTGCACACGGAAGGCGAGGTGCCATCCCAGGTGGTCCTTGACCAGCCGTGCCCCGGTGATCCGGTTGTCGGCGTTCGCCTTGTTGCCCACCGGGAGGTCTTTGGTCCAGCAAAAGCGGACACGGCCGACCTTGGGAATGTTGGCCATGCCCCAGCGGCGGTGCACCCGCTTGATCTGGAGGTCACGGCGCTGCGGGATGTCCACGCTCATCACGGACCGCAACCGGCCCTTGAAGTTCGGAGCATCAGCGCGGCCGTCCCAGCAGTTCTTCCAGGCCTGGAAGTACGTCTTGAGCACCGCTTGCGCGGCCTGCGCAGGAAGGACGGCGAGGAAATCGATCTCTTTGCGGGCCTGGCGTATCGCGGCGTCCGCGTTCGCCAGAGTCCGCTTCTCCTTCGGCATCATCTGCCACCACGCATGCAAGCAGTTCCACATCGCGCGGGCGGCATGCGCCTGCTCGTCGACAAGGAGATTCTCGGCACGGGACAGTGCCAGTCGGGCACGGTGCCCGAACTGCCGCTTCTCCCAACCCAGTTCACCCACGGTGATCACCATACTACCGGTGGTCCATGCCACCGCGATGGAAGCCGAACCCCGATATCAGAACCGGCCGGCACGTCGCCCCCAACCCGCACGTCATGCGGGAGGCGTGCACGGACTTCGAGGCCGAGCTGAAGCTCTCCAAGCTGGTCAACTCCACCAAAGGCATCTCCTCCAGGCGTCTGCGCCAGGAGCACGACACGCATTTCCGCCGCCACCTGTGGTGGCAGCCGCTTCTGGTCCGGCTCCTACTTCGCCGGAAGCTGCCACGGTGCGCCCCTGACCGTCGCACGCCAATACATCGACAACCAGAAGCGCCCCGTAGGCCGAGGTGAACAGTGCCGACCCGTGCTCACCCGCGAGTCAGAGCAGTCCCGAGATGGCCTTCACCCCCGGCGTACGCGCCGGAGCACTGGCCAAGATCAAAAGGCAGATCGACCGCAACACACCCGAGCGAAGTCATCCGTTGAGCAGAGCGCCTGCGAAGTCTTCAAAACACCTGCGGGTAGCCACCGCATGGTCGCCGAACTCCGCGAGCGCGGCGTCGGCTTCACCTCGCTGCACGAGAGCTGCTGGAGTCAGGGGCGCCAGGGCTGCGAAGACGATGAGACGGTGGGCGCCGGTCGCAGGACCCTCCTCAGGTGGTCGCACTTCTGGTGAAGGCGCCGCGCCTCCTGGAAAGGCGGTGGCCCCGACGGCGGCGGTCAGCGCTTTGCGCGTCGGCTGCGGATGCTCAGGACGATGACGGAGACAAGGAACCAGAAGGCACCGAAGGCTGAGTATCCGGCGACGGTGGACAGGCCGCTCGTCGCCGAGGCGGACATGGCAGCAAAGTTGAGGCCGGCGAGGACGGACAGTCCGCCGCTGATGATCATGGGCCACTGGGCGCCGACCGTGCGCCGGCGTCGGATCGCTACGACGAGCTGGATCGCTCCGGAGAGCAGGGCCCAGACGCCGAACACGAGGAGGGCCGTGCCGATGGTGGATAGGACGGCGATGATCATCCCGATGGTGGTGACGAGGCCGAGAGCCACGTTGATGGTGCTGATGTGGTTCGTGGAGCCGGTGCCGGCCATGCGACGCTCGAGGAGCGTGGCGATGACGTCCCACAGGGGGTAGATGACGAGTAGCACGGCCGCGACAGCTGTGGGCCTGTCCGTCGACACGAGCGTGGCGGAGGTCGTGAAGACGAGTGCCACCCAGATCAGGGAGAAGATGACTCGGATCAGGTAGAGCGATCGGAGCCCGGAGGCCGTCGGCGTTGCCGTGGTGGAAGGTTCGATGGTCTGAGTCACGGGGTTCCCCTTGTGATCGCGACGGTGTGAGGTGGTTGCCTCGCTGATGAGTCTCGGGGGCCTCGATCAGGGCCGTGTACTTCGAACGAAGTAGTTCTGCCATCCACTTCGATCGCACGAGTTCTGCCGTCTCCATCGATGAGGAGGTTCGCCGTATACATCGTTCGAAGTACACGGCCGTAGCGCGCGTGAACGAGAATCAGGTCATGGTCAAGGCGCAGAACACTCAGGACGGGCCCGCGGCACCCCTGTGGATCCGCCGCCCCGAGGTGCTGCACCTCGTCGCTTATTCAGTGGCTGCGCTGGTGTTCACCGGTCAGATCGTGGCCGTGGTACTGAGGGGATCGGATTGGCCGACAGCCCTGTCCGTGCTGCTCGCCGGTGGCGGTGTCGCCCTCTCATGGTGGAGGCCGTGGGCAGGACTGGTCGTGACGAGCGCAGCATCCTTCGCCGTCACAGCGGTGGGCCACGACCCGCTATCGGTGTGGATGATGGCGGTGCTCGTGCTGTTCTCGGTCACCTTCAGGGGAAAGCAGCCGCTGGCCGGAACCGTCGTCGTGGCGGCGTTCTTCCTGGGGGCCTTCATGACGCTGGGAGGATTCCGTGGCGGTGCGGTCGTAGGAGCCGCCGCCCTCTTCTCGGCCGTGGCAGGAGGTGCGACAGGGGGCGCGCTCCGCATCCATCGAGACCACTGGTGGATGCTGGAGGAACGGGCCGAAAGTGCCATCGCCACCCGCGAGATCGAAGCCACCCGACGAGTGACCGAAGAACGACTGCGCATCGCCCGAGACCTCCACGACGTCATCGGCCACCAAGTCGCGATGCTGAGCTTGCATCTCGGTGCTGCGGAGATCGGGCTGCCTGAAGGCGCCGAATCGTCCCGGCAGGCCCTCGTCTCAGCCAGGTCCAGCGCCCGCACCGTCGTCGTCGAGACGCAACGGATCCTCGCGCTCCTCCGCCTCGGAGACGACATCTCCGACGACGAGGCGCTCCGGCCGACCCCGGCGCTCAGCGGCCTGGAAGGGCTTATCGCTTCCTTCGAGAGCATCGGCCTCGACATCCAGCCCTCCATCGACATCCCCACCGGTTTCGTGGAGCCCAGCGTCGGCGTGACGGTCTACCGGGTCGTTCAAGAAGCACTCACGAATGCCTACCGGCATGGAGAAGGGACGGCAACGGTGGATGTGCGCGAGCGCGACGGCAGGATCTGCGTCACTGTGGAGAACCGCGTCGGTCATTCACTCCGCGGCCCCGACTCGGGCAGTGGACTCGGACTCGTGGGGATGCGCGAACGCGTCGAGTCCTCCAGTGGGCGACTGACGATCGACAGTGACGGCGGGCGATTCCGGGTCCGTGCGGAGTTCAGCCCCCGGGGAGCCGTCGTCCGATGACACAGATTCTGATTGTCGATGACCAGGACGACATCAGGGCCGGTATCCGAGCGATGCTTCTGCTCGACCCGAGTCTCGTTGTTGCGGGTGATCTCTCCGATGGACTCCAGGTCGTCCCCTTCCTCCGAGACCACCCCGTCGACCTGGTCCTGATGGACATCCGGATGCCCGGCATCGACGGTGTCGAAGCCACTCGACGGATCCGCAAAGAACACCCACCCGAAAAGATGCGGGTGATCGTGCTGACCACTTTCGATCAGGACGACATCGTTCTCGCGGCTCTTCGCGCGGGCGCCAACGGTTTCCTGAGCAAGACGGTGAGCCCTGCTGAACTCGTCGCCGGAATCACCGAGGTCGTTGGCGGTGGGGGTGCGCTGTCCGCCGCCGCCACGGCCGCGCTCATCGGTCACATGACCGACAGTCCACCCCCGGTGATCGACCAGGAACTGCTGCGACGATTCGGCGCTCTGACACCCAGGGAGCGGGACGTGGTCGTTCTCGTTGCGAGCGGTCTGAGCAACGACGAGATCGCGGCACAGATGTCCGTGTCGCCGTTCACCGTGAAGACGCATGCGGTGCGGGCCATGACGAAGGTCGGCGCACGTGATCGAGCGCAACTCGTCTCGTTCACCTTCCGGGCCGGCCTCTACCCCTGAGCCTGCCGAGCGGAACCCCGAAACAGCAGTCACAAGCCGATGGCGAAACACTCTGGGAAGCGACGTACTCACGACCTGACCGCCGCACGGACCCACGGGATCATCGACGCACTCGCCGAAGCCGACATCAAGTGCTAGGCGGACAAGGCCTACCAGGGCGCCGGACACCCGTTACGAGTCCCGTTCCGAGGCCGCCGGCTCGAGCGATGCAAGCGGCGGCGCAACAGCAGCCACGCCAAGATCCGCCGCCTGGTCGACCAGGCCATGGCAGTCCTCAGGGGCTGGCGCCTCTTGCGGAAAACTCCGCTGCACCACCAACCGCATTACCAACATCGTGCAGGCCACCGTCATCCTTCACCACGCCTCAACCCGAGGTTGGAGAGAGCTCAGTGACAGGCGGGCCACCCGGCTGACCCGAGCGGGGTCAAGCATCAGGCTCCGGCGATGGTCCGGCCCGGCATCGGCTCCGCGAGCGCGGCCCGCCAGGCCGGCGCGCCGAAGGGCTCGGCGAAGTACTGCGTCTCGTGCACCACGAGCTGGTCAGTGAACTCCATGATGCTCACCGAGTACGAAGGCACACCGTCGTAAGTGATGAGGCATTCGCTCACCCATAGATTCCCATGGCCGGTGATCCGCTGGACAGTGAAGTGCCGGTCGGCCGGGTGCCCGCCGCGTTGCGCCGAGATCGTCACTCGGCCCCGGAACCGCTCACCTGACTGCGGGTAGTCCAGGATCGCGTCCGAGGCGTAGATAGCGTGCTCGGCTTCGATGTCCCCGCGCTCCGAGGCCCGCCAATGCTCCTCGATCGCGACCCTGGTCCGGGAGTCAGCATCCATGGCACCACCCTTCCGTAGCGGTGACAGCCTAGGCACTCCGGGTCACAGACAGCCCGGGGCCAGGCGCACCTGGGCTGCCAAGTCCTCCCTTTGGCCGGATCGGAAGGCGGCAGCCGACCACAGTGGCAACGGCGTCGAGTGACCGCCACCCGGCTCACCCCATCAGCTGCTCCTGGGGCAACCGAAACCGGAGCGTCTCCACGTACGGCGCGTGTCGCGCCCGGACGATCTCGCCAGGACTCCTTGAGCCTCTGCGTCGGAACGCCATCCACCACGCTGCCCCGTGGGTGCCGACGCCTGTCGGCGCGCACGTTCCGTTTGGCGCGTGCTCGAAACCGACCCGTCAGGCAAGGAGCGAACGAACGGTGTCGGGCGAGCGGCCCACGACTGTCGTTCCATCGTCCGCCGTGATGATCGGTCGTTGGATCAGGGTCGGGTGGGCGGCCAGTACCGCGATCCAGCGGCTGCGGTCGTCGGTCTCCCGGCCCCACGAGGCCATGCCCAACTCGGCGGCAAGGGGTTCTCCCGTACGGGTGATGTCCCACGGCTCCAGGCCGAGCCGTCGCAGCACCTGCTCCAGCTCGTCCGCGGTCGGCGGCTCCTCCATGTATCGCCGGACCGTGTACGCGGCGCCCTCCGCGTCCAGCAGGGAAAGGGCGGAGCTGCACTTGGAACAGGCGGGATTGATCCAGATTTCCATGACGTCGGTGTCTTTCGTTTCTGTCCGGACGGGGCACCGCCCGGCGAGGTGCCGTCAGGTGAGGCCGGCCAGGGCCAGGAATTCGCTGCGTGAGCGGGCATCGTTGCGCAGGGTGCCAAGGAGGGTGGAGGTGAGGGTGCTGGAACCGGTGGCCTGGACGCCGCGCAGGGTCATGCAGCTGTGTTCAGCTTCGATGACGACGCCCACGCCCTTGGGTTCCAGTTGAGTCTGGAGCCAGTCGGCGACCTGTTTGGTGAGGCGTTCCTGGACCTGCGGACGACAGGCGAAGTGCTCGACGACGCGGGCCAGTTTCGACAGGCCGAGGATCCGCCGACCGGGCAGGTACCCGACGTGCGCGGTGCCGACGAACGGCAGCAGATGGTGTTCGCACACCGAGCGCACGGGGATGTTGCGGGCCAGGACGAGTTCGTCATAACCCTCGTCGTTCGGGAAGGTAGTCAGGTCGAACGGGCGAGGGCTGAACAGCTCGGCGTAGGCGCGGGCCATACGCCCCGGCGTCCCGCGCAGGCTCTCGGTTTCCGTGCTGATGCCGAGAGCCTGCAGGAACTGTTCGGCGGCACGTTCAGCGGCAGCCAGGTCGAGGCCGTCGGTTTCATGGACGACGCGCAGCGCAGCCTGTCCGGGTATCGCTGCCTCAGGATCACCGGGCGCCAGGTGCAGGGTGGTACGGGGATGCTGGGTCATGTTCAGCTGCCACCGATGCCAAGAGCGGTGAGCAGGACCAGGACCACGGTGACGACGGCGAAGAGGCCGTGCCCTGCAACCACCGACACGGGGAAATACCGCTCAGCGGGCTCGGACTCCGCACCCGAGGCGGCCGCGGCGGAACGGGCCCGGTGGACCGGAAGCCACCGCGCAAGCATCGCGAAGCCGAGCAGGGCAACGGGCACCAGCAGGCCGAACGCGGTCCAGGCCAGGACGTCCTTGTCGGTGATCACATAGATGATCCAGACGACCAGGCCGACCGCGGCGAGTGCGAAGTGCCCGAAGATGACGGGGACGGGCAGTCGACTGTTACCCGCCTTGACTCCTCCGCGGGAGAGCCAGGTACCGAGCATGTAGAAGCCGCCGAGAGCAGTGATCACCCAAGTGATCAGTGCGGCGATGTCCATGAGGACTCCTCGTTTCGAAGTGAGTACCCACCGCGGCCCCATCTGCGCGTGGCCACACTGGTGGGGGAAGGATCAGCCGGTGGGGCCTGGCGGACGGTGCGTGGGGACGAAGCCCTCGGCCTGAGTGGTCTCACCGGCCACCCGCACGCCGTAGCGATAGGCGAGCTTTCCGCCCAGATAGCCGGAGACCCCCAGGCCCACGAGGCTCACGGCGTTCAGCGCGAGCATCCCGCCTCCCACGCCGGCAGCGAGCCGGTGGTCGGCATGCCGCCACAGGAAATTGCCGGCGTAGGCGGCGGTCACCAGCAGGTTCAGCGTCATGTGGACGAGGCCGACGCGGAAGGCCCGGGTCCCCGGCGGGATGGCGAACAGGTCCAGGACGCCGACCAGCGCCGCGGCCAGAGCGCCGATCACCCCGAGCGCGATCAGCCACATCGCTCCCCGGACCAGGAAATCCGGATCACGTACAAGGTGCGAGGCGATGTCGAAGACCAAGCTGCCCACCCACGCACCGATCGGGACGGTGACCAGGATCGGGTGGAAGGGGTGCCCGTACGGCCCGGCCAGCGCAGCGCTCACCGGCCGCTTGGCCCGCTCATGCGACGGATCCACCATTCCGACCACCTCCAGTTTCACCAACAAATCTTGGTCTTATTCACGGAAGGCGTCAAGATACCCAGCCCTGCGACGAGCCGTACGAGGATTCGCCAGTT
The DNA here is from genome assembly GCF_026340095.1 of Streptomyces sp. NBC_01446. GTDB lineage: Bacteria > Actinomycetota > Actinomycetes > Streptomycetales > Streptomycetaceae > Streptomyces > Streptomyces aureus. The sequence continues at coordinate 581,518 of NZ_JAPEPO010000003.1, forward strand.
GCACCTATCGGCATACGCGTTACTGTGGAGGTGTGACCTCTGACGTAGCGCCGCACACTTCCCCCGCAGGTGACGCGGCGATCGAGTCCGTCAGCGTCCTCGGCGAGGACTCCCGGCGGCAGATGTTCGCGTTCATCCGGCGTCAGCGCCGTCCCGTGACCCGGGACGAGGCCGCCGCCAGCGTGGGGATCTCGCGCAAGCTCGCCGCCTTCCACCTCGACAAGCTCGTGGACGCCGGCCTGCTGCACGCTCGGTACGAATCACCCGGCGGGATCCGGAAGGTCGGCCGCCAGCCCAAGGTCTACGAACCCACCGACAGCCACATCCACGTCAGCATCCCCGACCGCCGTCACGAACTGCTGGCCGACCTCCTGCTGGAGGCCGTCCTGACCGAAGACGACGGCGAATCCGCGGCCCACGCCGCCGTGCGCACAGCCGGCCGGCGCGGCCGGGAACTGGGCGAGAGGGAGCGGGAGCAGACGCGTCCCGGCCGACTCGGCGCAGAACGTGGACTGAGCGTCTGCGAGCGGATGCTCGACCAGCACGGCTTCGAACCGGTCCGCGAAACCCCCACCCAACTCCGACTGCAGAACTGCCCGTTCCACCCTCTGTCAGCCAAGGCTCCCGAGCTGGTGTGCGGCATGAACCACGCCTTCATCGCCGGTTACCTGCAGGGCCTGGAGGTAACCGGCGTAGAGGCGATCCTCGCCCCGCGTCCCGGGCAATGCTGCGTCCAACTAGGCCCCACCAGGGGGTGATGTGCGGCTCTGTTCACCACAGCGACGTCGTCGGGCTGCCGACCGAGGACGTCACCGACGCCACCTGGCGCTACCACTGAGCGCGGCCGGCAGAACCAGGGCCGCGGCGCCGAGATGACGGTGGGCGACGACCACGGGACCGGCCCGGCGTTCCCAGACCGGAGCATTCCCATGGTTACCAAACTGAACATGCACCGCCCTTCGGCGACGACGGAATCCGCAGGGCAAGGCACTGTCACAGCAAAATCGTCCGCCTCAGACTGGGGACTTCTGCTGATCAGGCTGTCATTCGGGCTACTGATGGCTGGGCACGGCGCTCAGAAACTGTTCGGCATCTTCGGGGGCAAGGGCCTGACGGAGACCGGGAAGGGGTTCGCTGCCCTCGGCTTCCATCCCGGAAAACTCTTCGCCCTGATCGGCGGTCTGTCCGAATTCCTCGGCGGCCTCGGCCTGGCTCTCGGACTGCTCACGCCGCTCGCGGCCGCCGCCATCATCGGCGTAATGATCAACGCCATGGCAACCGTCACCGGGGCCCAGGGCCTGTGGGAGACGGACGGCGGAGTGGAGTACAACGTCTGCATCGCCATGGTTGCCCTGGCCCTCGCCGCGATCGGCCCCGGGCGCCTGGCCGTGGACCGGTTCTTCCGTTGGGGTACGGGCGGCTGGCCCGAGGCTGCCTTCGCACTCGGCCTAGGCGGAATCGCCGCCGCGATCACCCTGCTTATCTGAACCTTCGCGCCCACACCCGCCGCGACACAGCCAACGTCCTTCGCGAGCGAGGCAGGCACCACCGCTCCAGCCTTCGGCGGGTGCAGCCGTGCTTCCCCGCGCCGCTCTGGCGAGCTGGACACAAGGCGCGCGGCCCCCGGCCTCTGCACGCCGGATCGAACAAAGCTGCCCCCAAGCCCACGTCGCGGATGACATCCCTGGACGTCCACGCGGATGCGGGCGGCATGGCGTGCCCGCTCACGCACGCAATCCCGCAGTCTCCAGCAAAGCCAAGCAATTCAGTCCCGGCGCAGACCTCCCCATCCGAGGCGCCCGCAGCAATCCGTGCCAGTGCCGTGCCAGAAACAGGGGTAAACAGTGGTCAACCAGGGGCGGAGAAGTGCTGGGGTGTGCAGCCGCCGGACACGGTGTTCCCGCAGGTCAGGATGGCAGCAGGCCCGCGGAAAGCCCCCTGATTCCCAAGCTGAGAGCCCGGTGTCAGTGCGTGGTGGGATCGTGCGGTTATGGACGCACTCTTTGATCTCCCCGAACCGGTGACGCCGGAACAGGCTGTCATTGCTCACTACTGTTTGAGCGATGAGCAGTACGGCTCACCCGCCGAGCGGGCATTGTCTGCCGCAGTTGCGGATGCAGGAGTCGGCGAGGTCGACGGGAACGAGTTCGGCGGAGGTGAGGCCGTGCTGTATGCCTACGGTGCGGATGCCGAAGCGCTCTTCAAAATCATGGAGCCGACACTGCGTAGCCTGCCGTTCAGGCCTGCACACGTGGTGCTGCGACGGGAGTCCCGCGAAGCGGAGTCCCGAGTGGACTTGTGATGCGGTACAGCAGCGAAGCACCGCAACCACAGCAGCCGATCGCATCCAGTGACGCCCCCGTGAAGCCCGCTGACGACCTGTTTGCCCCTCGCTGACCGATCCGCATAGAGCTGCGGATCAGAAGGGTCGTCGCTCCCCATGGGCGTCGAGCGCATCGGTGTAGCGCTGACGCTTGGCCCCTAGATCTTCCTGGAGGAGGAGTGCCGCTTGGCGGGCCTCCCCCTCCAGGTCGCCGGCGGCGCAGAGTTCGACAAGCTCAGCCACGTCTGCAGAAACAGTGATCGCTAACCGCCGCTCAAACTGGTCGACAAACGCTGTCACCGAAGGTGAACGAAGCCAGACATTGGAGCCTCAGCTTCGTGTCGCTTCCTCAGCGGTCTGTCTTGACGGAACAGACAGACCGCCGGGCTTGTGACCATGGGCTCTCGCACACCTTCCGAGTCAGCAGCCCGCAGGTCTCCCACCTGCGCGCTTGCCACGTGGTTGGGGGGCCAACGCGGTGCCGGGCCGGTAATGCGGGCACGCGTCGACGCCGCCGACCAGGGCCTGGACGCGGGCTGCCGGCGCGGAACTCGCCTGGACAAGCCTCCGGGTGTGTGACGCGGACGATCCCGCCATGCGGCCGACGAGCTTTCCCTGGCCCCGGTCGGACGGGCGGATCAGCGCAATCCGGCGAAGAGATCGTTCTCGGGGACGGCCGCGCCTGTGGCGTCCTTGACACGTACGAAGGTCTCCATGCCCATCAACTCGCCGAACCTCTCCTTGCCCATCTTGAGGAAGAAGATGTTCTCGCCCTGACTGGCGTGCGCGGCCAGCGCGTCGAACTTCTGACCGCTGAAAGCGGTGGTGTCCACCCACGTGGTGATCTCATCGTCAGGCAGGCCGATCTCAGCCATCGCGGCGGCCTCGGCCGGATCCGGCTCCGGCATGTCCTCATGAAACTCGCGCATGGTCTCCCCGAACCGCTGCATTATCGAGCGGGGCATCGTCGTCCAGTACACCTTCGGTGTCAGCTCGGTCATCTCCACCGCCGCCATCGTGATGCGGTGAGCCTGGATGTGGTCGGGGTGGCCGTAGAAACCGTTCTCGTCGTAAGTGACGACCACATCGGGCCGGTAGTGCCGGATGAGTTCCGCAAGCCGGGCGGCGCCTTCCTCCACCGGGGTCTGCCAGAAGGATCCGGGGGCGTCGTTGCTCGGCCAGCCCATCATTCCGGAGTCGGCGTAGTCCAGCATCTCCAGATCGCTGACCTTCAGCACCTCACAGCTCGCCTCGAGTTCCTGACGGCGCATCACGGCGACAGCCGCCGGATCGTGCCCGGGAGCGCCCGGCTTCACACCCCCCGGCCCGTCACCGCAACCGCCGTCGGTACACGTCACCAGAACCGTGCGGATGCCCTCCGCCGCGTACCGCGCGAGGACCCCTCCGGTTCCGGTGGCCTCATCGTCGGGGTGAGCGTGCACTGCCATCAGCGTCAAAGGCCGGTCAGTCATGAAACAGTCCTCCTGCAGAAATACGTCTCGGTCCGAGTGCGCGGCGGGCGTGCCGCGCTCCCGGGGCCCGGATCCTGGTGGGGCGGACGACCTTGTGGTCTCCGTGCTCCCCGCCCGTACGATGCCGGTCCCCCGTTCGATGCAACCGCGCCGGCACGACCGGCTGTTCCCGGCGCGGCGCTTGACCTTTGAGGCGTCGGCGTTTCAACGCGAACGAGGTACAGGAGCGATGACCTGCACGTCTCAGCGTCACGTCGGCCCGACTTCCATCCGGGGGCCAGACGGCAAGGATTCGCTGACATCGAGCGTCACCGGGCCGGAATCCCTGTCAAGGGGCTCAATTGGATGACAGCGGACAGTTTCCGAAGGCACGTGGTGATCTACCGGCTCTGGAATGTGGGAGGAGAAATGTCTTCGGGCGAAGGTTCTGCCACAGCTTCTGACCTCTGCCGCTACCTGCCTCGACAGCCAGCAGCCCTTAGGCGACCGGTTGCCGCCACTGGGCGCTCAGGTCGACTACACAGAAGAGGTTGCCGTCCGGATCGGCGAGGACAAGCCAAGCACCAAGTGAGACAAGCTGCTGGACCTCTGCCTCCTGTTCCTCCGTGGTATCGGTGAAGAGGTTCAGGTGAAGACGGGGACGTGGCTCCGCCTGCGACGTGCTGCGCATCAGACCGAGGGCCCTGCCAATGCTATCGGCGTGATGGAGCGCCTGCCACGCCTCGCTCTCCCTCGGTGGCGACCACGTCCAACGCCTCCGTCCAGAACGCGACTGCGCGGAAACCGCGCAACTACCTGGGTCTCGGACTCGCATCCCTTTCTGCTGCTAGAAACGGCTCCTCAAGCTCACCATCCAGGACACGGTCTCACTGCCGCTCGACAGCCCATCAGACGGGTCAGTCCGACTCCCGTCGAAGGACGCGGCGAGCCGCCTCAGCCTCGGCTGCCGGCGGGGACACCTCGTCGAGGACATCAAGCTCGTCGTCCCCCTCCAACTCCCGTTCCCAGGCTGCGGCGAGCCGCTCCTGCTCCTCCCCGGACCTGGCCACGACGGTCTCTCGGTCCTCAGGCGCCAGGGCCGCCAGGAAGCGTGCGACTGAGTCGTTCGGCATGCTAAACACCCTTCGCTGGGCATGGTGCTGGTCCGGGCTCAGCATGATGAATCAGTCCGGCGATCGCGGCCCGACACAGCCGCAGCACACCCGGATGGCGCCATCTCGTTGTAGACGTTCCGCCAGTTGTCGCATTTCTCGGGCAGATGAATTCACTGCGTTCCGGTCTGGAACTTGAAACAATCGAATCGATCACCTCACGGCGATCCCGCCACCGGCCACCCGGCTTCGGCGTCCGGTCCGGTCCGGAAGCATCGGCTCAATCCGCGCCCATTGCACGTCAGTCAACGGCGCACCCGGACCAACGACCAGCTGTTCCAAACGGAACTTCCTAGCCCCGCCTGCCCTCTCGCGACGGCGGTCGCCCCGTGCTTTCGCGCACCACCAGCCGTGTCGGCACCAGCGTGGCGCCCGGTTCGGTCTCGCCCTGCCGGACCTGACGCAGTGCGCTCTCGACGCAGCGGCGGCCGACCTCGGCGAAATCCTGGTGGACCGTGGTGAGCGGCGGCTGGAACGAGCCGGAGTCGGGGATGTCGTCGAAGCCGATGACCGAGACGTCGTCGGGGACCTTGCGGCCCCGCTCTTCCAGGGCCCGCAGTAGGCCGAGCGCCATCTGGTCGTTCGCCGCGAACACCGCGGTGCAGTCGTCCTGTTCGGCGAGGCGCAGGCCCGCGCGGTAGCCCGAATCGGCCGACCAGTCGCCGCGCACCAGCGGTGGGACCGCGCGGCCCGCGGCCTCAAGTGCCTTGCGCCACGCGTCTGTTCGGCGCTGTGCGGCGAACGACTCGGAGGGGCCCGCCAGATGCCAGACCGTGCGGTGGCCGTGGTCGAGGAGGTGGCGTACCGCGTCGCGGGTGCCGCCCGCTTGGTCCGTGTCCACGACCGCGTAACGGTCATCGGCGTCCGAGTCCGCGACCACGACCTTCACGTGGGGCGGCAGCGTGAGGCTCGCCGAGTCGAGCAGATGGACCTCCATGATGACGATGACCGCGTCCACCGCCAGCTCGCCGAGGCGCGAGAACGCGCCGCGCACCTCGTCCTGGGTGGGCACCGCGACGGGGAGGAGCGTGACCGCGTAGCCCTCCTGTGCGGCCGAGGTCGCGATGGCTTCCAGCGTGCGCATGTTGCCCGTCGTGGAGAGCGTGAACGTGATCACGCCGATGGTGCGGAAGTCCCCCCGTTTCAGCGCCCGCGCCGCGCTGTTGGGGCGGTAGCCGAGCTCCTTCATGGCGGCGAGGACCCGTTCGCGTGTCTCCTCGTTGACGCCGGGAAAGCCGTTCGAGACGCGGGAGACCGTCTGGGACGAGACACCGGCAACCCGGGCGACGTCGGCCATCGACGCGTTGTGTGCGCGGCGCCGGGCGTCGGTCCTGCCGCGCCCCGGCGCGCTGTCCGTTGCTCCCACCGTTGGCCTCACCAGTCGAGTTGATCGTTCACGGGCGACTCTTGACCGTCCTCTGCGAGGCAGTGTAGACATGCCGCCACCGGATGTTTACGCAAACATATTACCTGTCGGTCGCTTGCGCACCGGAATGTTTACGCAAACATCCGAGCACCATCCGCGAGGCACGTACGAGCGAGGGACGCGAGATGACGACGCTTCAACCGCCGGCCGCCGCAAGGCCACGACCGGCCGGGCCACCGGTGCGCAGGGCGCGCCGCTCGTGGACGGGATGGGGGTTCATCGGCCCCTTCGTGCTCGTCTTCGCCCTGGTCTTCCTGGCGCCGCTCGCGTACTCGGTCTATCTGAGCCTGTTCCGCACACAGCTCATCGGCGGCACCACCTTCGTGGGCCTGGACAACTACCAACAGGCCTTGCAGGACGGCCAGTTCTGGGACGGAGCCTTCCGCGTCGGACTGTTTCTGCTGATCCAGGTGCCGATCATGCTCGGCATTGCCTTGCTCGTCGCCCTGGCGATCGACAGCGGCCGCCTCTACGGCAAGGACTTCTTCCGGATCACCGTCTTCCTGCCCTACGCGGTACCCGCCGTCGTCGCGACCCTCATGTGGGGCTTCATGTACGGCACCCGCTACGGCTTGGTCGGCGACGTCAACGACGCGTTCGGCGTGAAGCTGCCCGACCCGCTGTCCGCCGACCTGGTCCTCGCGTCCATCGGCAACATCGTGACCTGGGAGTTCGTCGGCTACAACATGCTGATCTTCTTCGCCGCGCTGCGCGTCGTACCGCACTCGCTGTACGAGGCGGCCGAGATCGACGGCGCCGGACCGTGGCGCGTCATCACGGCCATCAAGCTCCCCGCGATCCGCGGCGCCCTCGTCATCGCCACGATCTTCTCGATCATCGGCAGCTTCCAGCTCTTCAACGAGCCCGCCATCCTCCAGAAGCTCGCGCCGAACGCGATCACCACCGACTACACCCCGAACTTCTACACGTACTCGCTGTCCTTCGCTGGCCAGCAGCAGAACTACTCCGCGACGGTCGCCATCGTCATGGGCGTGATCACGATGATCGTCGCCTACGTGGTCCAGCTGCGCGGCATGCGCAAGGGAGCGTGAGCGCGATGACCACCACCACCGGTTCCGTGCGGCCGACGGCACCGCTCAAGTCCGCCGCCCCGCGCCTGCGTTCACCGCGCCGCCGGATACCCGGCCGACCCCGGCGCAGCATCCTGCTGACCGTGCTGACCGGCGTCGTCCTCGTCTACAGTCTGCTGCCGCTCGTGTGGCTCCTGATCAGTGCCACCAAGTCCCAGCAGGGCCTGGCCCGTTCGTTCGGCCTGTGGTTCGACGGGAACTTCGACCTCTGGCACAACATCGGCGAGACCTTCGCGTACCAGGACGGTGTCTTCGGCCGCTGGCTCCTCAACACCCTCCTGTACGTGGTTGTGGGCGCGGGCGGCGCCACCTTCCTCGCGGTCCTGGGCGGATACGCGCTCGCCAAGTTCGCCTTCCCCGGCAAGCGCGCCGTGTTCGCCGTCGTCATCGGGGCGGTCGCGGTGCCGGGCACAGCCCTTGCCGTCCCCACGTTCCTGATGTTCAGCAAGATGGGGCTCACCGACACCCCATGGGCCGTCATCATCCCCTCGCTGATCTCACCGTTCGGCCTGTATCTCATGTGGGTGTTCGCCACCGAGGCGATCCCCACCGAGCTGATGGAGGCCGCCCGCATCGACGGCGCCAGCGAGCTGCGCACCTTCTTCCAGGTCGCCCTGCCGCTGCTCGCGCCCGGCACCGTCACCGTCCTGCTCTTCACCACGGTCGCGACCTGGAACAACTACTTCCTGCCGTTGATCATGCTGAAGGACCCCGACTGGTATCCGCTCACGCTCGGCCTGGACTCCTGGAACAAGCAGGCGCAGACGGCCGGCGGCGAGGCCATACCCCACCTGGTGCTCACCGGCTCACTGCTCACCATCGTGCCGCTGATCGCCGCCTTCCTGCTGCTCCAGAAGTACTGGCAGTCCGGGCTCTCCGCCGGAAGCGTCAAGGAGTAGGCGCAGCACCGCAGTTCACACCGCGTACACCCTCTGTAGGACCACAAAGAAGTGGAAGCATGCCCATGCCCAAGAACTCCCGCCGCCTGCTGCGCGGCATAGGTCTCCTCTGCGCCGTCGCCCTCGGGGCCACCGCATGCGGCGGTTCCGACAACGACAGCTCGAGTGACAAGCAGGTCAGTTCGGCCGACATCCAGGCGGCCCTGAAGAAGGGCGGCACCGTCACGGTGTGGGCGTGGGAGCCCACCCTGAAGCAGGTCGCCGCCGACTTCGAGAAGAAGTACCCGAAGGTCGACATCAAGCTGGTCAACGCGGGCACCAACAACGACCAGTACAAGGCTCTGTCGAATGCGATCGCAGCAAAGAAGGGCGTCCCGGACGTCGCCCAGATCGAGTACTACGCGCTCGGCCAGTACGCCCTGACGAAGCAGATCACCGACCTCAAGGCGTACGGCGCCGAGAAGCTGGCGGACTCGTACTCGCCCGGGCCGTGGAACTCGGTGAAGTCCGGCAGCGGCGTCTACGGCCTGCCCATGGACTCCGGCCCGATGGCGCTCTTCTACAACAAGAAGGTCTTCGACAAATACAAGATCGCCGTCCCGACGACCTGGGACGAGTACGTCGAGGCCGCCCGCAAGCTGCACAAGGCCGACCCGAAGGCGTACATCACCAGCGACGCCGGCGACGCGGGCCTGACCACCAGCCTGCTGTGGCAGGCTGGTTCGCACCCGTACAAGGTCGACGGCACCAAGGTCGGCATCGACTTCACCGACGCGGGCGCGAAGAAGTACTCCGACACCTGGCAGAAGCTGATCGACGAGAAGCTCGTCGCGCCCGTCACCGGCTGGACCGATGACTGGTACAAGGGCCTCGGCGACGGAACCATCGCCACGCTGCCCACCGGCGCCTGGATGCCCGCCAACTTCGCCTCCGGTGTGAAGGGTGCCTCCGGCGACTGGCGCGTCGCCCCCATGCCGCAGTGGGAGAAGGGCGCGAACGCCAGCTCCGAGAACGGCGGCAGCTCGCTCGCGCTGCCCGAGCTCGGCAAGAACAAGGAACTCGCCTACGCCTTCGTCGAGTACGCCAACTCCGGTGCGGGCGTGCAGACCCGCATCAAGAACGGCGCGTTCCCCGCGACGACGAAGGATCTGAACTCCTCGTCGTTCCAGAACACCGAGTTCCCGTACTTCGGCGGCCAGAAGGCCAACAAGGTCTTCGCCGAGTCCGCGAAGAGTGTGCCCACCGACTGGAAGTACCTGCCGTACCAGGTGTACTCCAACTCGATCTTCAACGACACCGTCGGCAAGGCGTACGTCTCCTCGACCAAGCTCACCGCCGGGCTGAAGGCCTGGCAGGACGCGTCCGTCAAGTACGGCACCGAGCAGGGCTTCACCGTCGATAAGTAGCCCGCCGCCTCCCGCGACCGCACCTGTGGAAGACCGCTCCCCGAAAGGACGCGCATGACCGCCCCCCTCACCTCCCGTTTCCCGTACGCGAAGGGCTCGGACGGCACCCGGCGCCTCGGCTACGGAGCCGACTACAACCCCGAGCAGTGGTCACGGGAGGTGTGGGCGGACGACATCCGGCTGATGCGTGAGGCCGGGGTGAACATCGTCTCCCTCGCCATCTTCTCCTGGGCGCGGCTCCAACCCACCGCCGACACCTGGGACTTCGGCTGGCTCGACGAGATCATGGATCTGCTGCACGCGGGCGGCATCGGCGTCGACCTGGCCACCGCCACCGCGTCGCCGCCGCCGTGGCTCACCACCGCGCACCCGGAGATCCTGCCGGTGACCGCGAGCGGCGAGACACTGTGGCCGGGCGCCCGACAGCACTGGCGGCCCACCTCGCCCGTCTTCCGCGAACACGCCCTGAACCTCGTCCGCCGCCTCGCGTCCCGCTACGCCGACCACCCGGCCCTGGTCGCCTGGCACGTCAACAACGAGCTGGGCTGCCACAACGTCTACGACTACTCCGACGACGCCGCCCGCACCTTCCGGTCCTGGCTGCGCCGCCGCTACACCACGCTCGACGCCCTCAACAACGCCTGGGGGACGGCCTTCTGGTCCCAGCGCTACAGCGACTGGGAGCAGCTTCTGCCGCCGCGGCTCGCCGCCTCGCACCCGAACCCGACCCAGCAGCTCGACTTCAAGCGCTTCTCGTCGGACGCGCTCAAGGAACACCTGCTCGCCGAACGAGAGATCCTGCGCGAGCTCACCCCGGACACGCCGGTCACCACCAACTTCATGGTAATGCCGGGCACCAAGGGCATGGACTACGCGGACTGGGCGGACGAGGTGGACTTCGTGGCCAACGACCACTACGTCACCCCCGGGCCGCAGGACCGCGACGAACTCTCCTTCTCCGCCAACCTCAGCAGCGGCATCGCGGGACACCGCCCCTGGTTCCTGATGGAGCACTCCACCAGCGCCGTGAACTGGCAGCCCGTCAACCCACCGAAGGCGCCTGGAGACCTGGCCCGCGACTCGTTGCTGCACGTCGCGCACGGCGCCGACGCCGTCTGCTTCTTCCAGTGGCGCCAGTCGGTGGCCGGAGCCGAGAAGTACCACTCGGCGATGGTCCCGCACGCCGGAGCCGACAGTGAACTCTTCCGCTCCGTCGTCGAGCTGGGACGCACCCTCGACGCACTCGCCCCCATCGCGGGCAGCGAGCGCGAACGCGCCCGTGTGGCGATCCTCTTCGACTGGGACTCCTGGTGGGCCGGCGAGCAGGACTCCCACCCCACCTCCCGCCTCGACTACCACCGCGAGGCCCTCGACTGGTACTCGGCGCTGCTTCGTCTCGGCCACCGCGCCGACGTGGTGCCCGCGCGCCGCACCGACCTGTCCGCGTACGACGTCGTCATCGCGCCCGTCCTGCACGTGGTGCCACAGCCGCTCGCCAAGGAACTCACCCGGTACGTGGAGGGGGGCGGCCACCTCGTCACCACGTACTTCTCCGCGATCGTCGACGAGAACGACCACGTCTGGCTCGGCGGCTACCCGGGCGCGCTGCGCGACGTTCTCGGCATCCGCATCGAGGAGTTCGGGCCACTTCTCGACGGCGACACCGTCGAGCTGGACAACGGCACCACCGGCAGCCTGTGGACCGACCGGATCTCCGTCACCGGCACGGACGTCGAGGTCCTGGCGGGCTACCGCACCGGCACGTACGCGTCGCGCCCTGCCGTGACCCGGCGCGGCACGGGCCGTGGCTCGGCCACATACGTGTCCACCCGGCTCGGCGTCGACGGGCTGACCGTGCTGCTGCCCGAGCTGCTCGCCCCCGCCGGGGTGACCAGCGAACTCCCTCAAGACGTACGGGGGTTGGTGGAGCACGCCGTGCGGCGCGACACGCAGTACCGCTATCTGTTCCTGGTCAACCGGAGCGACGAGCAGGTGGCGCTGCCGGGTCTGACCGGTGACGTACTCGTCGCGCCGCAGACCGAGGGCGACGGCCTCGTCCTCGCGCCCCGCCAGGTCGCCGTCCTGCGGCAGTCCGCCTCCTGAATCCACCCACGCTCGCACCACCGACACCCCACCCACACCACGACATTGGGAGCACACGTTGGCGCGCTTGACCCGCAGACGGTTCATCGGCATCGCCGCAGCCACGGCCGCGGCCGCAGGAACCCAGCTCTCGGCCGCACCGCTCGTCGCCGCGGCCGCCGGCGCGACGGTCACGGTCACCCCCGACCCCTCGTACCAGCACGAGCGGTTCGAGGGATGGGGCACCAGCCTGGTCTGGTTCGCGAACGCGACCGGGCACTACCCGGACGAGATCCGCGAGCGGATAGCCGACCTCGTCTTCGGCCGTGACGGTCTCGCCCTGAACATCGCCCGTTACAACATCGGCGGCGGCAACGCCCCCGACGTGCCGAACTACTTGAGGCCGGGCGGCGCCGTCGAGGGCTGGTGGAAGGCGCCCGAGGGCACCACCCGCACCGACACCGACTGGTGGGACCCCGACAACGGGGACCACTGGAACGGGGACGCCGACGCCACCCAGCGCTGGTGGGTGGACCGGATCAAGAAGGACATCACCCACTGGGAGACGTTCTCCAACTCGCCGCCGTACTTCATGACGGTCAGCGGCTACGTCTCCGGCGGCTTCGACGCGTCGAGAGACCAGTTGAAGGAGACCTCCGTCGACGACTTCGCCACCTATCTGGCCGGGGCGACGCGGCGCCTGGAGAAGGCCCACGGCATCAAGGTGAAGACCGTCGACCCGTGCAACGAGCCCAACACCAGCTACTGGGGTACGACGTTGGGCGCCGACGGGAATCCGACCGGTGGCCGTCAGGAGGGCTGCCACATCGGCCCCGCCCTCCAGCAGAAGATCGTGCCCGCGCTGCACGCCGCGCTCAAGAAGGCGCGAACGACGGCGGCCGTCTCAGCAATGGACGAGACCAACCCGACGACCTTCACCACGAACTGGACCAGCTACCCGGCCGACGTGAAGAGCCACGTCGCCCAGATGAACGTCCACACATACGGCACCGGCGGCCGGACTTCCGTCCGCGACCTCGCCAAGGCCGACGGCAAGCCGCTGTGGATGAGCGAGGTCGAGGGCGACTGGGGCGACGGCCAGTCCTTCACCGACATGCGGCCCGGACTCGGGCTCGCCCAGCACATCGTCGACGACCTGCGCGAACTGGAGCCCAGCGCCTGGGTGTTCTGGCAACCCGTCGAGGACTGGGACAACATGAAGCCCGGCGGGGAATCCGCCAAGGGAGGCAACTGGGGCGAGATCCAGGTCTCTTTCAGCGCCGGCCCCGACGACACCCTGGAGACCTGCCCGGTCCACACGAACACGAAGTTCGACACCGCCCGGAACTTCACCCACTACATCCGTCCCGGCGACCACCTCATCAAGACCGACGACACGAGCAGCACCGCGGCCGTCACCCGTGGCGGCAACGGCGCCACCGTCGTCCACGTCAACAGCACCACGTCCGCCCGCACGGTGACGCTCGACCTGTCGAAGTTCGCAACCGTACGCCAGGGCGCGACCGTCACCCCGGTCGTGACCAGCACGGACGGCAAGCTGGCCGAGCAGGCGCCGATCGCCGTGACGGGCCGAACGGCCACCTTCACGGTGCCCGCGCAGTCGGTGACCACGTTCGTGATCAAGGGCGTGTCCGGGGTCACGAAGGACGCCGCGACGCTGCGCAAGGGACGAACGTACGAGCTGACCGGCGTGCAGAGCGACAAGGACCTCACCGTCGCCGACGGCGGCAGCACACTCGTCATCAAGTCGGGGACGGGCGCGGCCGGTCAGCAGTGGCGGCTCGCGCAGATCAGCGGTGAAGGACCGGCGAACCGCAGGCGGCACGTCTTCACCAGCACCACCGACGGCAGGCGGCTCGCCGTCCGCGACGGTGTGCCCGCCGTCGAACCCGACACGCACGAGCGGGACGCGGCCGCGCAGTGGATCCTGTCGACGACGGGCGACGGCACGTACACGCTCGTCAACGCCGGTACGGGCCGCCTCCTCGAAGTCGGCGGACAGGCCACGCACGAGGGCGCGCCCGTCGGGACCTGGCAGCCCAACTCCGGTTCCAATCAGCGGTGGAAGGTCACCGACGTGACGTCCTGAGGACCGCGTAGGCGCGCCCCACGGCCACGTGCCGTGGAGCGCGTCCTCTCGGGGTTGCTCCGCTGTTGCCACCTGCTCCCGAGCGGCTCCGACGCCTTCCGGGACGGTTGCGCGTTCTCGACCGGGCAGCACCGGCCGACGTGAAGTATGTGCTGCGAACCGGTGCGACCTGGCGGGACGTTCCCGCGGAGGGAGTGGGCTGCTCCGGAGTGACGGCCTGGCGCCGCCTGTGGGACTTGACCGAGACAGGCGTCCGGCCCCGCCTGTGCGCGCCGCTCTGCCGAGTGAACCGTGTCGCGCCGACCTGCTGGATCTGGACGACTGCGCCGTGGACGGCCCACAGGTCCGGGCCCTCAAAGGGGAGGGGGCAGGTCGGCCCCTCGGTGCCGGCGCCGTAGTGGGCGTCGCCGGTGTGCCGGACGGTGTAGACGAAGTGCCCGCCGGGCCGCAGGACACGGCGGACCTCACCGACCAGGGCGTGACTCCTCCCCCTCATAAATGAGGGCGCTTCTCGCTACGCCGCTACGGCTTCGCGACGGACCAGCCCGGCCCGTAGAACGTTGGTGGCGCCCACGGTGTCCGCGTGCGCGGTGTGGCCGCACGAGACGCAGTGGAACTTCGCCTGGGTGGGCCGGTTCCCCGCGCTGGTGTGCCCGCATTCGGGGCATTGGCGGGAGGTGTTGCGGGGGTCCACGGCGATCACTTCCCGTCCGGCGCTTTCAGCCTTGGCGGTCAGGATCGTCAGGAACACCCCCCATCCGGCATCGGCGATCGAGCGGTTGAGTCCGGCCTTAGCGCTCGCCCCGTTGGGCAGGAAGCCGCCCGGTATCCCGGGGTCGGGCTTCGGCGTGGCACGCCGGACCATGTTGCGAATCTTGAGATCTTCGTGCGCGATGAAATCGTGTTTGCGCACGAGGTCAAGGGCGGTTTTGTGTGCGTGGTCGAGGCGCTGGCGGCGGACCTTGCGATGCTGCTTCGCGACCTTCTCGACCGCTCGCCGGTGGTTGGCTGTCCGCTTGTCGCGGCGCACACGCGGGAACGTGGACAGGGCCTGCTGTGCTGCTTCGAGCTTCGCGGCGTTGCTGCGCCCGTGGCGCGGGTTGGGAACGAACTCGCCGTCAGAGGTGGTGAGGAAGTTGGCGATGCCCAGGTCGATCCCGACGAGGGAACCCGTCGCGGGCAGCGGTTCGGGCTGGACCTGCTCGACGGTCAGCACGACGAACCACCGACGGCCCTCACGCTTGACGCTGACCGTCTTCACTCTGCCGGCCACAGCCCGGTGCTGGTGCACCCTGACGTGCCCGACACCTTGAAAGCGGACGCGCGTCACCGGATCGTGCGGCGTGGAGTCCCACCGGCAGCCGTCCCCGTCCCTCGGGAACTCCACCGTGTCAAACCAGTTCACCCCACGAAAACGCGGATAGCCCGGCTTCTCACCCGACTTGACCCGGCGAAAGAACGCGGAAAACGCCTTGTCCAACCGCCGGAGCGTGGCCTGCTGACTGGAGAACGACCAACGGCCCTGACGCTCCGGATCGAAGGACCGGATGTCCTTGAGCTGTACGGACTGCTGCCCGTACTTAATGCTGGTCTTCGACGCGTGCCGGTAGGCGTCACGGCGCTCCTGCAACGCTCCGTTATACAGCGAGCAGTGATCACGCAGCATCTCGCCCAGCGCCTGAGACTGCCGCACCGTGGGCCGCATCAGGAACTTGTACGCACGAATCACCCGACCCACCCCCTTCGGCTCTTGTCAGCAACCTAGCCGAGGCCACTGACACCCCCCTCCACAGACAGAACACCCGTGCACACATGACCGGTCAGAGCAGCCCCGAGATGCGTTTCCCGCACCGCCTGAAGCCGGGGATACCCACGCAAGAGAAGGGATGGATCTCCTTGGTGGACAGGGCCATGCACAGCAGCATGTGCGCGAAGACCGCGTCCACCGACATGTCCGGCAGGAGGATGGGATCGCGGACGTCGTGCGTCGCGATCGTCACCTGCTGGTCGACGCCCTGGGCGCGGGCTGCGTCCCGCAGTTGCTCCAGGCCGGTTGCGCTGAGGTCGGTGGCGTGGACGGTGAAGCCCTCGCGGGCGAAGTGCAGGGCGTCCCGGCCGTGCCCGGCACCGAGCTCCAAAACGTCCTTGGCTCCGGCCGCGCGGAACAATTCGGCGGCGTGGACGGCGGGTGCGGAGGGCAGCTCGCCGTACATGCCCGGGTGGTCGGTGTAGGTGTTCTGCCAGTGGCGCCGCTGGGCTTCGGCCAGGTCCTGTTCGCTGTCCGTCACTTGCCCGTTCCCTTTCGTACGCCGGCCGGTGCCGTCGCCAGCCTAGAGGGCGCTGGTCAGGGCCTGTCGCAGTTGCTCAGGCCTGGGGAGACCGGCCAGGCCGAGGGGTGTGCGGTACATCCGGCAGGCGAGTCCCGGCGCGCGGCCGGGTTCGGCGAAGGGGTCGCAGCCGTCGATCACGAAGGTGGGCGACCCGGCCACGGTGGGCCCCAATGGTCTGGCGCACCAAATCGTCGGGCTGCAGTGCCTCGGCCTGAGTGGTGGCGGTGCCCGAGGACGCGTGCCGGTCAAGTCGCCTTCGGCGGGGTTTTCCGTCTTCCCTCCCCCGCCCGGACAGCTACGTCTTCCTCGCTGGCCGTCAGGAGTAGACCCTCCGCCGGGAGGCAGACACTCACGATCCGTGATCGGGACCTGCTGCCCGGATGTAGCTCGCCGGCGGGGCGGAGGCGTGTCAGCGGGTGCGGCGTAGGACGGCCCAGCTGCCCCAGCCGGCTTCGGACTCGGTCGCCTGCCAGGTGCCGGGCAGGGCTGCAGCGACGGCAGTGGCGGGCAGGTACAGCGGGCCGTCGCTGCCGAGTTGGTTGATCCACAGCAGTACACCGTCGTGCGCCAGGACGCGGGCGGTCTCGGTGGTGAACAACAGCGTGTCGATCGCGGCGATGACGGCGACGGAGGAGTCGGGCAGGGGCAGTGTGCATGCGTCGGCCTGGACGCGCGCCGGTGAGCGGCCGTGGGCCTGCTGCAACATACGCAGCGACAGGTCCACGCTGATCACCTGTGGGAAGGCGGTGCTCAGCAGGGGGGTGAACAGGCCGGTGCCGGAGCCCAGTTCGAGGCATGGGCCCGATGGCAGTGGTCCGCTGCGGGTGAGGGCGTCGCGCAGGGGGTCGTCGCGGCCGGTGGCGCGGGTGGTGTCCCAGTGGGTGGCGAGTTGGTCGAACTGTGCGGCGATGAACTGGGCGGTCTCGGCCGTCCAGGGCCGCCGGCCGGCAGCCAGGTCATGAGCGAAGGCCCGGAAGACGTCGGCGGTGCCGGGCGGCGGAACCGGTTTACGGTCCGGGCGGGGCAGGACGCGCGGCAGGGTGGCAGTCACAGCGCTACTCCAGCATGTCGATGGCGGTTCAGGGATCGGCCCGTGGGCAGAACCGGCCGTCCACCCACGGGTGGAGGGCCACGTTTCAGTGATGGTGCCCGTCGTGCGTGTCCCCTGCTGGGTGTCCGTGCTGCAGGTAACCGGTGTGATCGTGGCCGGTATCGGGTGAGCCGCCCATCATGCGGAGCATGGACAGCCCGCCGGTGCGCCAGAAGCGCACCAGGAGCACCGCGGCCAGGAGGAGGAAGGCGATGTTGAGCCAGGTGGTGTAGTTCCAGCTCACGCCCTCCATGGGGATCTTCGCGTCGGCCCGGTCGGGGATCAGACCAAGTCCCCCGAAGGCGAATTCGACGAGGTACCCGGCGATGACCATCGCGAGATAGAAGGTGCCGAGCAGGAAGGCGGCCGTCTTGGCGCCGTAGTACTTCCGGTAGATGTTGAGGATCGGCAGGATCAGCAGGTCGGCGAAGATGAATGCCACCACGCCGCCGAAGCTGATGCCGCCCTTCCACAGCACCACCGCCAGCGGCACGTTGCCGATGGAGCACACGAATGAGGCGATCGCTACCAGCGGGCCGACGATCGGGCCCCACAGCTTGGAGGCGAGAGGGTGGCCTTCGAAGAAGAAGGTGCGCCAGAAGGAATCGGGAACCCAGGCGGCGATGGCGCCGGCGATGAGCAGACCGACGATCAGGTCGCGCAGGATCGCCGCCCACTCCATGACGAACACGTGCGAGGTCGAGGTGAAACCCTCGCGGGAGAACAGGCGCCGGGCGAAGGAGCCCTCGCCTGCTACGGACATGTCCATCGCGGCGTGGCCCTCCATCGAGCCGGCCAACCCGCGTTCAGCCTGCTCGCGGGCGGTGTGCAGAAGTTTGTCACGCAGGAAGATCCGGAACAGCACCGCCAGCACGATGATCATGATCGGGCCGCCGACGAATTCGGCGGCGGTGAACTGCCACCCCATCAGCAGGGCCAGGATCACGCCGAGCTCGATGACCAGGTTGGTGGAGGCGATCTCGAAGGCCATCGCGGCGGTGAAATTCGCGCCTTTGCGGAACAGTGAGCGGGCCAGCGCGACCGCCGCGTACGAGCAGGATGACGACGCCACGCCCAGGCCGGCGGCGGCGGCGAGGGTGCGGGGCCGGTCATCGCCCAGGAGCGAGACCACTGTGGACTTGCGGACTACGGCCTGGACGACAGCGGACAGCGCGAAGCCAAGAATCAGGGCCCAGGTGATCTCCCAGGTCATCGACCCGGCAATCGACAGTGCGTGCAGTACGGCGTGCATCTGTGAAGCCTCCTCCGTATGGACGGGGCCGCCGCCCAAGGGCACGCTCTCTTTGGGTGCGCGTCCGTTGGACCGGGGGGGCGGGGCGCCGCCGTGTCGGCGGCGCCCCGCCGGGATTCAGCCGACGCGCAGGGTCAGGGCGGCGGTGTGGAGCTTGCCGCCGGTCTGGAACTGCAGGAACAGCCGCCAGTTGCCGGAGGTGGGCAGCTCGGCGTGGAAGGACAGTTCCGGTCCGCCGTTGTCGCCGCTCACCTTGGTGGTCGGGTGGAGGTGGGCGAACGCGGCGTCGCCTTCGTGGAAGGCGGTCAGGTGGGCGTAGGTGTCCAGGTAGGGCTCGAGGTCGGTGACGGGCTTTCCGCCCTTGGCGATCGAGACGGTCAGCGGGTGTGCCATGCCCGCCATGGGCTCGCCTTTGACGGTGACGGTGTACCCGTCGACCTGCGTGCTGGTGGCCGGTGCGGGCAGCGGGGTCTTCGCGGCGTCGCCGGGCACCGTCACGGTGCGCGAGAGCACGAAGTCCTTGCCCTTGCCCGTGCCGGTGTTCGGGGTGAGGGAGGCGAACATGCGCCAGGAGCCTGGCGTGAGGGAGGACAGGTCCGCACTCCAGGTGCCATCGGCGGCCATGGTCGGGTGGACGTGCTGGAAGCCGGTCAGGTCGGAGCGGATCGCGTAGAAGTGCATCCGCTTGGTCTGGTCGACAGCGAAGTCGGTGAGCGGCTTGCCGTCCGGGCCGGTCACCGTGAACCGGTACGCGGCCTGCTTGCCGGACGGCAGCGTGGCGTCCTTCGAGGTAAGGCGGTAGCCGTCCTGGCTGTCGGACAGGCCGTTGTCGGAAGCCATGTGGCCCATGCCGGGCATGTCGCCCGTCGAGGGCGACGCGCTGGACGAGGACGATGCGGAGGACTTGCTGCCGTGGTCCATGCCCGGCGTGGACGCGGAGTCGCTGGAAGAACCGCAGGCGGCCAGGGTCAGCGCGAGAGCCGCTGCGGCACAGCTCACGGCAATCACGCGGCGGCGTGCAATGAGTTGGGAAGAGGAGATCATCGAAGGGGGATCTTTCCGGGTGGGCGCACCACACCGGTGGCGCGCGGAGAGGGCAGGGCACGGTGCCGGTCCCGGCCGGTGGCCGGGTTCGGCGTGTGCCTGTCACGTCCGCGCGATGCACGCCTGGAGCAGGTGATCTCGACCGCCGGCCGGCGGCCCGCGCAGCCCGCTCCCGCCCAGTGCCCGCAGCCGGGCCGGCGTCCATGCGGCCGGAACGGTGACGGCGGCCACGGCGAGGAGGCCGGGCGCCGGCAGGGGGATCCGCTCGTGAGCCGGGGTCGCCACGCACAGCACCCCGGGCATCCCGCCAGCCCTGGCGGCCTGGAGGGTCAGGCCTGGATGATGCGTGGCGGGCGCGTGGGCCGTGGCCATCGGGGAGGCCTCGTGGCCGGCGGTCATCAGCGCGGGTGCGGGCATGGAGCCGTGGCAGCCCTCGGCGGCACTCGCCGGGGAGCCGTGCATGAGGACCAGGCCGAAGAGCACCGCGCACACGGCCACCAGTCGGGCGATGCCCCGCCTGCCCGCATGTCCGCTGCCCACGTTCCGTTCCCCTTCCTGCCTCACTGTTCGGCGCGCCGCCTGCGCTCGCCCACCTCACCATACCGGGACGGGGTATGAACCGCCTCGGGTGCGCATCGAGTCCGCATCCGAGGACCTAGCGGCGAGTCAGCAGCCAGAGGAGGCAGCGGGATGTTACGGAGCGCAGGCGGCTGGTCAGCTGGCGGAGTGGGGCCAGCGCCGCCCACACGCTGGCCCACCGGCGCCTGGAGACGCGAACTCTTCAACGGCGTCATCTGCTTCTACGGGACCTTCGACGAGCGGAACGTCGTCATCGCCGCCCGCACCCAGGGCGCCGCATCCTGGTCAACCGCGTCGACGCCTTGGAAGTCCACCCGACCGGCGTTGGTCGGCGCCACTGCCACCGGCTCCTGGCGGACGCGCTGCACGCCCGCCCGCCTCTGACCGCGCTCCTGTCAGGCGACCGGCACAGCCTCCACCCCCTTGGCCGCTCCGGGGTCCAGCTGCCCCGTACGGTGCAGCCAGGCCACCGAGGCCGCGCAGGCCAGGCCCGTCGCAGCCAACGCTGCCCACGGCAGCCAGCTGATGCCGGTATCGAAGAGAGCCCCGACAGCAAGGTTCCCCAGGGAGATCGCAATGCCGGAGGCCGTGTTGTAGGCGCCGTAGTACGTGGCCACCAGCCGGTCGCTGGCGAGCCGTACGACGGTGTCCATCTCGAACGGGTAGAGGAGCGCCCCGCCCCAGGCGAGCAGCGCCGCGCACGCGGTCAGCGCAAGTGCACCGAGTGCGAGGCCGAACCCGCTGTCGGCGCCAGGGCCGGGCAGCAGCGGCAGGAAGGCAGCTCCCATGAGCGCAAGCCCGCAGACGATCGCGCGGGGCCCGGACATGGTGCGCTTCGCCCAGGCCGTCAGCTTCAACTGGCCCGACAGTGCTGCGAGTGCCGACACCGCGAAGACCGCTGCGGTCACCATCCCCGTACGGTCGCCGAACAGGTCACGGGCGCGCAGCGGCAGTGCAAGGTAGACCTGGAAGGCCAGCACGTACGAGCCGGCCATCGCGGCGGCGAAGAGCAGGAACGGCCGGTTCGCGGCGACCGTCCGCCAGTCCCTTGCGACGGCACGCCACGCGGGCTCGGCTGTGCGATCGTTCGGCGGGCGTGCGGGCAGCGCGCACCACTGGAGCAGCGCCAGCGCGCTGAAGACGACGGCAGCACACGCGCACACCGCCCTGAAGTCCCAGGCCAGCAGGGCGAGTCCGGCGAGGGGGCCGACGAGAATGCCGGCCTGGTAGAAGACGTTGAATGTGGCGAATGCCTCCACCCTGCGCTCCTGGCCCGCCTCTGCCGCCAGGTACGCGCGCACGGCAGGGTTGAACAGGGCGCCTGCCAGCCCGGTCGCCGCCGACGCCGCGATCAGGGCGGGCAGAGAGTCGACCGCGCCCAGCAGCGCGAAGGCAACCGTGCGCAGGGCGCAGCCGGCCAGGATCATCGGCTTGCATCCGTAACGGTCGGCGAGGGTGCCGCCGATGAGGAACATGCCCTGCTGGGAGAGGTTGCGGACGCCGAGGACCAGGCCGACTGTCCACGCGGCGAGGCCCAGGCCGTGTGCGAGGTGGTCGGCGAGGTAGGGCATCAGCATGTAGAAGCCGAGGTTGATGGCGAACTGATTGGCCATCAACAGCCGGGCCGGTCGGTCGAAGGACGCCAGTTGGGCACGGAACCCCTTCATCGCATGCCCTCCGGAGCCGCCGTGGTCGCGCGGCCGAGCGGGTCGCGGACCTTGGCGCAGCGGGTCCAGGAGGTGAACGCGTACGCGTCCTGCTCCGCCGCCTCGTCCGGCTCGGCGGGCGGTTCGTGGCCGAGCAGACCGTGGCCGTGACACCAGGCGTCGTTGTAGACGGTCTCCAGATAGCGGTGCGGCCCGTCCGGGAAGATCGCGACGACCCGGGTTCCAGGCGGATACGTCCTTGCCGCCCAGCCCGCGACGAGCGCGACGGCTCCCGCACTCCAGCCGCCGGAGGCGTAGTGGCGGCGAGCCAGTTGCCGGCAGGCCCAGACCGCTTCGTGCGGGGCGACCCAGTGCACCTGGTCGAAGGCCGCGTAGTCGACGTTGCCGGGGTGGATGCTGGAGCCGAGACCGCGCATCAGGCGCGGCCCGGCGGGCTGGCCGAAGATGGCCGAGCCGACCGCGTCGACCCCGAGGAGGGCCATAGCGGGGAACGTCTGGCGCAGCACCCTCGCCGTGCCCGCCGAATGGCCGCCCGTGCCGACGGCCGCCACCAGGACATCGATGCGGCCGAGTTGGGCGATCAACTCAGTGGCGAGAGGTGCGTACGCGGCCGCGTTGTCGGGATTGTGGTACTGATCTGGACAGTACGCGCCCGGGGTACGGGCCAACAGTTCGGTGACCATTTCGCGGCGGGCCTGCTGCCAGCCGCCGTCGGGGTGCGGGGCGCTGACGTGTTCCACGTGGGCGCCGTAGGCGGTGAGCAGGCGGACCATAGCCGGTTCCATGCCCGGGTCGGAGACGATGGTGACCGGGTGGCCGTAGGTCAGTCCGGCCAGGGCGAGGCCCAGGCCGAGGGTGCCGCTGGAGGATTCGACAACCGGTGCACCGGGCGCGAGGTCGCCGCGGCGGCGGGCCTCACGGACCATGTGCAGACCGGGCCGGTCCTTGATGCCGCCGGGGTTGACGCCCTCCAGCTTGGCGTGGAAGCCGAGGCCGGCCGGTGCGAACGGCTCGTCGATCCACAGCACCGGGGTGTTCCCAACCAGTTGGACGGCGCGCCGGGCGGACGGCGGGGCGGGGGCGAGGGCGCCCGCAGGCAAGGGTGCATGAGTCGACGACAGGTCAAGCAGGGAGAGTTCCATGAGAGGTACGGCTCCTTCGCGCCCTGGCACAGGAAGGTTCAGGGCGGTGGGGTGATCGGGTGTCGGTGGCACGCGGGCACACAGCCGCCCTCTCTGACGAGCGGACGGGTATGCCGAGGCCGCGCCTACTGACGCCAGAGGCAGAGGAGCGAACGAGGCGCCGGGCCGTCCGGAGATGGCGGCCGGCCGGTCGCCCGACGGGCGTTCAACCCTGCGCCAGGCCGCGGCGATTGCGTCGGGAGCAGAACATCTGCCCCTGGCGCCGCGTACGCGCCGCCCCTGACATCTCTGGGCCGGTCCACCAGGTGATCGATGTGGCCGTCACTCGCGGAGTGGTGATGGACCGGCAGCCGGCCTTCCGCACGATTCCCCTGCGGATGCCCCGCTGTGGGGGAACTCGCTGCCGAGAGTTCCACGTGACTCCCGTCAGGGGCCGTGACGTGCACGGTTCCCGCGAGATGTGCGACAACCAGCACCACGAGAGCGATCAGAGAAGCCGTACGGCCCCATCGCCCGGAGAAGGCGGTGGGGCCGAGGCGCAGTCCGATCACCTGCACACCGTATTCGAAGCATTACGTTGTGTCACAACCGGGCGCGCCGAGTCGACGCGCTCCGGATTCGTCAGCCCTGCGCGAGCCGGGTGCCGCGAACACCGTCCCCCAGGTGAATCTCATCAGCGGCCCGAACGTCGCAGCCGCTTGGATTCCAGCCCCCAGATCACGCTCGTGCGGTGTCTCCAGGGCACCGTGCACGGGCGGCAAAGTTGGGGCGGCCTGCCACTGTGCGCAGTTGGTCGCCGGTCGCGACTTGCCAGCCGATGCCGCCCTCGATGCCGCTGGCGCTGTGCGGCCGTGCGACCACGCCGCCGTAGGACAGTAGGCCTCGACGACCCACTGCGCGCCGCCCAGCGCGAGTCCAGCGAACAGGGCGGTGAGCAGTGCCGGGCGCCGCCAGCGGCGTGCGCACAGCCCGGCGGCGGCCATCGGCAGGGACAGCCACAGCGCATCCGTGGGGCGGAAGAGCGCCGCGGCAGCGAGGGCGAGACACAGCCCGATGAGCGCCCGCCGATTGCTCCGGTTCCCGGCCGCCCGCAAGAAGCAGCCGACCGCGCTGAGGGCGCTGAGGTCCAGTGGTTCGGTATGGCCTGCGGCCTGTAGAGCTGGGTCACCCACAGGGCGACGAAGAGTGTTCCGGTCAGCGCGAGCACCGGCATGGGACGCAGCCACCGCCACGCCCACAGGGCGACGAAAGATCCCCGTGCCGGACAGCACGGCGAGGTAGACCACCCGCAGCGCGAGCATGGACGAGGTAAGGATGGTGAGCGGTGCGATCAGCACGGGAACGCCGTGGACGCGGGGCGCGCTGAAGTACGCGGACCGGATGTGCGGGGCGACGTAGCTGGCGTAGACCGACTCGTCCCGGGCGAAGTGCCATCCGGGCGCCACGAAGAGCAGTTGGGCCAGGGTGATGGCGAGTGCGAAAGTCGCCAGCCGCCAGCGGCAGAGCGCCGCCGGCCGCGATCCCTCCTGGGTGGGGCGGGGCCGCGACCGTACCTGCACGTCCGAGAGCACGGCGGAGGCTACTTCCCGGCGCCAGACGTGGCGGCGGCGTTTTGGAAGTAGTCGCCGACGAGGTCGCCGACCAGCGTGCCGGCAGTGATGTCACTTTTCACGTGACCGGCCATGTAGAGGCGGGAGTAGAGGACCTGGGCGGCCATCGCCTTGTAGTCCTCGGCGCGGTGCGGGGCCCAGTCGCCGAGGAGGGTGACGGCGGCGGCGGCCTTGGCGGCGTGCCGCGAGGGGTAGGAGTAGGGGCCCTTCTGCCCGGCCGTCACGTGCTTGTCGGGGCGCAGCGACGGGTCGAGGACGTAAGGCGCGGGCTGCTTGTCGCGGGCGGCCACCTTCTCGGTGATCGCCTTGGCAAGCTTGAGAGCGGTCTTCAACTCCGTCTTCTCAACGGCCCCTTGCTCCTTGGGGAGGAGTTCGCGCTGGTCGTGGCCGTAGAGCTTCCAGATGTCGCTCTTTCCGTGGGTTTCGAGCCAGGTCGCGGCCTTCTTCCCGGCGGCGGTACGGGTCTTGGCGAGGGCTTGCACATGGTGCAGTTCGGTGGTGCGCTCCGCCTTGCCCGGAGGGGCCGGGACCTGCTGTGCGGCCCAGGTCAGGAACGCCTTGTCGTCGCGGGTGGAGCCGTGCGTGGCCTTCCACTTGGCGAACAGCGCGTCCGCGGTGTGCTTCTGCGCCGCCTGCTGCTTGGCGACATCGGCGACCTGGGCGTCGGTGAAGAGCACGGGCGGCGGGTCGGCCTTGATCAGGTCGGTCGCGCCGGGCTTCTTCTTCGCCGAGGCGGAGGAGGCGGCCGGGGCTGCGTCGGTGGAGTGGACCAGGCCGAAGGCGGCGGCGCCGGCGGCGACGACGGCGATCAGGGGGTACTGCCACTTCAGGCGGCGGGGGCTGTTCATGCGGGGGAGTTCCTTCCGGCGCGGGGCGCTTCGGTGTGCGGGAGGGTGTGGAAGCGGGTGCGGGCGAGGCGGCGGACGTTGTTGTCGGGCAGTCCGGGTACGAGCAGAGACAGGCCGACGATGTACTTGCTGATGGACACCGGCCTGGCGCCCAGGCCGAGCAGGAGGCGGTCGGCGCGGGCGGGACGGGCTGTGCCCTTGGTCTCGACCAGGAAGTAGCCGGGGTCCAGCTCGGCGGTGCGGCCGTCGCGGTGGCAGGTGAGAGCGCCGTCCAGGGTGAGGCGGGTGCCGGCTTCGAGGTCGGCGAGGGCGGCCCTCAGGTAGCGGATCTCGCCGGCCGGGGTGAGGTCGGCGGCGGTGACCTCTATCCCGCTGTCGCAGAGCACACGGTCGACGAAGGCGGCGGCCCCGGTGCCGGCCTCCAGGCGCCCGTAGGCGCCCGCGTCGACGGTATGGGCGTGCTTGACGGTGGCGCCGCGGCCGTCCTTGGTCTTGACCTCCATGCGGCACAGCCGGTCCTCGGCATACAGCCGGGTGCGCACCTTCCACCGCCGGCGGCGCCCCTGCATATGGGCGCGCCACGCGGCCAGGTGCTCAGTGTCGAAGTAGGTGGTGCGGTAGGCGGTGGTACGGCGTCCGTGGATGTCCAGGACATGGTGGGTCTCGGCCAGTTGGGACATCAGCTGCTCCGCCGAGTAGGCCGGTATCAGGTACTTGCGGTCCACCCGGTGTTGGAGGGCGGCCGCGCCGTCGATCTCGGCGAGAGAGGCCGGTCGCAGCCCGGCCAGGTGCAGGAGCTCGGTGATCCGTGCGCGGGGCAGGGCCGCCACCCCGGTATCCGGTGCCGCGGTGGGCGTGATGGTCACAGCGACTTCCCTCCATCGACCGCCGGGTCGACCGGGACCGCCGGGGAATCCTGCCCGTCCCTCTGTCCGGGAACGAAGACCCGCTCGCTGTCCTCCACGACGTAGCGGGCGGAGACGCGGGTCGTCTCCCGCACGTAGTCGATCTCGTCGACCTCGACGGCGAGCGGTGCGGTGCCGAGCCGGGCCGTCAGGTCGGCCCGGATGTCCTCGGCGTTGCGGTAGACCCGGTCGAGGGTGACCTTCATGACGCGGGTGGGCTGGTGTGAGGCCGGGGCGTCGATCACCAGGACCGCGAGGAGCAGGACGACGTCGATGCCGATGATCATCCAGGTCTCGCGCTGCGGCAGTCCGTTGCTCAGCGCCATCACCAGTGCAATGAAGGCGTAGGCGACGTCGCGGACCGTGAAGGCTGCGCTGCGCAGCCGGACCAGGGAGAGAATGCCGAACAGACCGAACCCGACACCGGAGGGGAACTTGCCCGCGCTGATCGCGGTCATCGCGGCGAACAGACCGAGGTTGAGCGCGGCCAGGGCCAGCGGCATCTCCGGCACCGAGCGGCGGCGCCGGTAGAGCCAGCCGACCAGCACCAGCAGCACCAGGACATCCAGGCCGGCGCGGGCCATCAGGTCTCCCGGCGTGAGTGCCGAGGCGAGGGACTTGTCGGCGAGCAGAAGTGTCGCGGCGTGCATGATCATGGTCTCCGTTCCTGGCAGTGGCCGCTCTGATGGCGGTCGAAGCCGACTCCTGCCGTAAGGCGACGCACGCTAGAGAAGTTGCATTAACAGACCATGAAGCCTTGACGGTGCCCCGGAGTGCCGAGGAGCACGAAGCGGCTCACGCCCACCGGGTTATCCTTCGGCGTGCACTTCCTGGTCGTCGAGGACGAGGTTCGGCTGGCCGACCTGATCGTCCAATATCTGCGTGAATCCGGTCATACCGCCGAGGGGCGCTATGACGGGCCCAGCGGGCTCGACGCGGCCCGCGATCCGCGGGTGGACGCCGTCGTCATGGACGTGATGCTGCCCGGCATGGACGGCGTCGAGGTGTGCCGCACGCTGCGCCGCGAGGGCAACGACGTCCCGCTGGTGCTTTTGACGGCCCGCAGCGCGATCACCGAACGCGTCGCAGGACTGGACGCCGGCGCCGACGACTATCTCGTCAAACCCTTCGCTCTGGAGGAACTGAGCGCGCGGCTCCGCGCGATCTCCCGCCGACGCCCCGCCCTGGGCGCCCGACTTGAAGTCGGCGACCTGGTCCTCGACCCCGATGAACGACGCGCGTGGCGGGCCGGCATCGAGCTGGATCTGTCCCGGCGCGAGTTCGCCGTCCTGGAAATCCTCATGGAGAACGCCGGCTGGGTGGTCAGCCGGACACGGCTGTTGGAAGAGGCATGGGACGGCGAGGCCGACCTCACCAGTAACTCCGTCGACGTCCACATCTCCAAACTCCGCGCGAAGATCGACAAGCCGTTCGGCCGGGACACCATCACCACCCTGCGCGGCACCGGCTATCGCCTGGAGACCCGGACGTGAGCGCGCCGCCGCCTGCGACACCGCACGTGGTGGCCGCCCCGGCCGGCCGGCCGCGAGGCCTGCGGCGCTGGCAGCGGCTGCCGATCGTGCAGCGCCTGGTCCTGGCTGTCGCCGTCACCATGTCCGTCGTCCTGGGCGGAGCGACCGGTCTGGTGTACTGGCGGGTCCAGCACGCCCTGGACGAACAGCTCGACGCGGACCTGGCCACCTACAACCACGACCTCCTCAACGACCTCCATGCCGGGCGGAAACTTGGCGGCCCGGACGGCAGCGCCTACCAGATCCTGGACAGCCACGGCCGGATCGTCGAGGCCAGCAGCCTCGTCCGTACGAAGCAACTGCTCTCCCCCGCCGACATCACCTCCGTCACGGACGGCGCCACCATTCGCCGTGACATCGGAGGGCTGCTGCCGCTCGACCCGCATACACTGCGGATCAAGGCCCAGCAGGTCAGTCTGCCCGACCACCGCAGGGTGATCGCCGTCGCCGCGTTGCGCCGCGGGCACCGCGACGAAGCTCTGCGCGAACTGCTCGCCCAGCTGGCCATCGCCGCGGGCCTCACCCTGATCGCTGCCTCCTACGTCGGCTACCGCACGGCCCGAGCGGCCCTGGACCCGGTGGAGCGCTACCGTCGGCACGCCGCGAGCCTGGCCGACGGCGCCTCCGGCCTACGGCTGCCCGTTCCTGACGACCGCGACGACGAACTCACCCGGCTCGGGCACACCCTGAACCACATGCTCGCAAGCCTCGAAGCCGCCGCCGAACGCGAACGCCGCTTCCTCGCCGACGCCAGCCACGAACTGCGCACCCCGCTCTCCCTGCTGCGTGCCGAACTCGACGTCGCCCTGCACCGCCCCCGCTCCGCCACCGAACTCACCGGGACCCTCCGCTCGGTGGACACCGAGGTCCAGCGCCTCATCGACCTCACCAACGCCCTGCTCGACCTCGAACAGCTCGGCGCCACCGACGACGTCACCCGCGCCCCCGTGGACCTGGCCGAACTCCTCGCCTCCGCCGTCAACCCCCACCGACCGGCCGCCGCACGCGACCGCCGCACCATCACCATCGACGCCGCACCCGCGACCGTCGACGTGGACGCCTCATGGATCCGTCCGGCCATCGGCAACCTTGTCGACAACGCCCTGCGCCACAGCCGTGGCGACGTCCACATCACCGCGGCCACCCACGACGGACACCTGCGCCTCACCGTCACCGATGAAGGCCCAGGATTCCCGGCCGACTTCCTGCCCAAAGCCTTCGAACGCTTCACCCGTGCCGAGGCCAGCCGCACCAGCCCCGGATCCGGCCTCGGCCTCGCCTTCGTCGCCGCAGTCGCCTCCTCCCACGGCGGCACAGCCCACGCCGAGAACACTCCGAACGGTGCCGCCGTCACCCTCGACATCCCCTGCTGACCCCAGGGCAGCCGCAGCTGCACACAAGCCCTGTACGGCCCCGCCCTCTCCCCAAGGTGACACCCACACCCTCGCACGATGTAACGGGTATTACTTTTATCTGGTGGATGACGAACCGATGACGCAGTGGGTCGTGCTCGTGCTGCGGCTTCCCTCGCAGCCCTCGCGGCACCGGGTCGCGGTGTGGCGGGAGCTGCGCCGGGTCGGCGCACTCTCGCTGGGCCAGGGCGTGTGGGCGGTACCCGAGGTGTCGGTATTCGCCGACGGAGTGCAGCGGGCGCTGGAACTGACCGAACGCGCGAACGGCGAGGCCATCGTGCTGCGGGCCAGTGGACGCGAGGCAGATGATGCGGCCCGTTTCCAGGCCCTGTTCACCGCCGCCCGCGAGGAGGACTGGGCGGAGTTCGTGGCGGACTGCGGCAAGTACGAGGCGGAGATCGACAAGGAGATCCGCACCGCCAAGTTCACCCTCGCCGAACTCGAAGAGGAGGAACAGAGCCTGGAGCGGCTGCGGCGCTGGCACCGCGATCTCAAAGCCCGCGACGTGTTCGGGGCCCCCGGCGCCGCCGCCGCCGAGCAGCGGCTTGCCGAATGCGCGCGGCGGTGCGAGGACTACACCGAGCGGGTCTTCACGGCCCTGCACGCCTTCGGCCCGGGCACGGACGGCGGCCGGCCATGACCACGCCCTCAACGAGCAGGGACAGCGGAGAGATACCCGCACCCGGGGCATCGCGGAGGATGTGGCCGCTGTACGCGGCCGGGTTCACCACCGCTTTCGGAGCCCACGGGATCGCTGCCAGCCTCGGCCAGGCGGACCCCGACCTGACCCGGTCACTGCTGTACCTGGGGCTATTGCTGGCCCTGTACGACGGGGCGGAGGTGATCCTCAAACCGGTGTTCGGCACGCTGGCCGACCGTATCGGCGCCCGGCCCGTCCTGCTCGGCGGGCTGGCCGCATTCGCCGCCGCCTCCGCGGTCTTCGTGATCGTGCGGGATTCGAGCTGGCTGTGGGCCGCCCGACTGGGCCAGGGAGCGGCCGCCTCCGCGTTCTCCCCGGCCGCCTCCGCCCTGGTCGCCAGGCTCAACCCGCGGGCCAAGCACGGCCGCGCGTTCGGCACCTACGGCTTCTACAAGAGCCTCGGCTACACCGCCGGCCCCCTGCTGGGCGGTTTCCTTGTCTGGGCCGGCGGTCTGACTCTGCTGTTCGCTGTACTGGCGGTGCTCGCGACCACAGTTGCAGGGTGGGCGGCCCTCGCGGTCCCTTCCCTACCGCCCCTGCCCCGCGCCCGCCAGACCGTCCTCGACCTCGCCCGGCGCCTGGCCGATCTCGCCTTCCTGCGGCCCACCATGGCGCTGGCCGCTGCCACCGCCGCCCTGTCCGTCGGCGTGGGCTTCCTGCCCGTCTCCGGAGCCGCCGCCGGTCTGGGCCCACTCGCCACCGGCGCCGCCGTATCCGTCCTCGCAGCCTGCGCCGCACTCGTCCAGCCCCGCGCCGGCCGGGCACTGGACGCAGGACGACTGACCTCCCGCACCGGCTTGCCCCTGGGCCTGCTCATCACCGCCGCCGGACTGGCCGCCGCGATACTGCCGGGCCTGACCGGCGTCCTGCTGGCCGCCGCCCTGATCGGAGCCGGCACCGGACTGATCACCCCGCTCGGCTTCGCCTCCCTGGCCGCGGCAACCCCGCCCGAACGCCTCGGACAGACCATGGGCGCAGCCGAACTCGGCCGCGAACTCGGCGACGCCGGCGGCCCCTTGATCGTCGCCACCATCGCCACCGCCGCTTCCCTCACCAGCGGCTACGCCACAATCGCCTTGCTCGTCGCAGCACCCGCCCTCATCACAACCGCAAGGATCGCCGCCCGCCCCGCAAGCGGCGAAATCCGCTGACCAGCACTCAGCTCACAGCGTCCTCCGTCGTAGTCACAGCGCCAGGTTCACAGTCCCGTACGCGACACCGTCAACTCACCCCCTGCGAGGGGCCCTTGCGTGCAGTCGGTGGCCTGTTATGCCTGACCGTCAGCCGACGGAAATAGCCTGCATCGACTTGGACGCGAATCAGAACGGTGATCGACACCACCTTCCAATTCGCCTTCTGCAAGAGCATTCAGCGTAGACGGAAAGGTGGCCCTTGAGCGCAGCCGGGTGGCGTGTTATTGCCGCTCACGTCGAAGTCTGCACACGTAAGGAAGGCATAGTTGAATTTTCCGAGCAGGAAAGCGATGATCCCGATGACAACCGTGATGCCGACGGCTCCGAAGCGCTCAACTGCCGGAAGTTCATCGTAGTCGGACAGTAGAATTTTCGAGAGCAGCCAGGTAAGAAATGGGGCGCTCAAGATGGTAATCGCGACCTCGAAGTAATGGAGGTAGTGGAAACCCTTGCTTCGCGGTGCAGTCATACCCAGAACGATCCAGAAGGACGGCAGTAGCAATGCGATCCAGCTGCGCCATGGCACCGCAACTCTTCTGTGCAACACCAGGCCTGAGAGCAGTACGGCGCTGGCTACCGCCCACAAAGCCAGCACATTGTCGAAGAAGATGGCGTTGTACGCACCGAACGTGAAAGCGGGCCACCAGACAACCAAAGTTCCACCCGCTGCAGCGGTTGCGGTGGCCCGCAGAACCGAGTGGATTTCGGGTAGACTGCGCTTATTCTTTAGGCTCGGGTCGCGGGCCTCTCCGGGGGTCATCGCTCTCCGCCAATTCAATATAAAGCCAGTAGGGCAATATCTTCTATTCGCCGCATCCGAGAGACGCATTCAGCTCGCATGAGACTATATGAGTGCGACTCCCTAAGTTATGGCAACACGCCGTTGAGAGGGTGGCCCCAGCGCCGCCCCCTAAGCGTTGTCCCGTAAATGATCTACGAGTGCTTCGGGCATGGTGGGCTGCTGTGCGGCGGGCGGTCTATCCGGCGAGGGCGAGGTTGTGCATCCAGGCGATGCCGAGCATGGCGTGGTGGACACCGTCGCCTTTGAGGCGGCAGCCGCGGAGGATCTTCCAGGTCTTCATGCGGGCGAAGACGTGCTCGACACGGGCGCGGACCTGTTTGTGGGACTTGTTGTGGGCCTGCTTCCACCCGGGCAACTCCTCGCCCGTGCGGCGCCGGTGGGGCATCACGAGCCCGGTGCCCGGATAGCCTCCGTCGGCGATGGTCATCGTGGTGCCGACGGCAGCCTTCGCGCCGGATTCCTCCCAGGCCTTGCAGTCGTTGCGGTTGCCAGGCAGGGGCCGGCCGACCACCACGACGAGGCGGGTGTCGGCGTCGACGACGACCTGGTGGTTGGTGGAGTACCGGTAATTCTTCGACTGCTCGGCCACGGTGTGATCGCGGGTGGGCACTAAAGTGCCGTCAACGATGAGCACGGTGTCCTTCGCGAACCGCTTGCGGGGCTGGAGGGCGAGCATCGGCCCGAGATGATCGATGATCCGGTCCGCCGCCGACTTGGAAACCTCGAACAGCGGGGCCAGTTGGCGCATGGTCAGGTTCGTCCGCCAGTAGGCCGCGACCAGCAGCGCCCGGTCCTCCAGCGGCAGGCTCCATGGCCGACCCCTGCGGACTGCGTCCGCACCCTCGCGCCGCAGAACTGTCACCAGTTTCCCGAACTGGCGCCGACTCAGCCCGGTGAACGGGGCTATCCAAGACGGCTCCGACGCCGTGATCACACCAGCCACGCGAAGATCATCGCAGGATGGTTAGGGTGCCTTCGTCGAGCCGACGGACTGGAGACGAATGATGGAGCAGAACGAAGCTCTGCAACCGCGCCGGGGGCGGCGTGTCTCCTGCCCTACGGTCACCCCCCCGACGCGGCACGCCAGCCGTGCCACCGGCGGACGGCGATCACGAGCGCCGGACCGGTCGGCGGTCGCTGCCGGTACGGCGCGTACTTCTCCCGCAACAGGGCGACGGCGGCCAGGTACTCGCCCTGGGTGCCGGGCGGCAGCACGCGGGCGTCACCGTCCGCGCGGACCCACCACAGCCGCTCCCAGTCCTCGTCGTACGCGTCGACGAGCAGGCAGACAGCCGGGTGGGCCGCGACGTTGTCCAACCGTTTCAGCCGCTGCGACCTCTTCGGCTTCCAGTCGACGGCGGTGACGATCTCCTCGCCGTGGGCCGCGAAGACGACCGGCACCAGATGCGGGCGCAGGCCCGCGTCCACCGTCGCCAGGCGCGCCACCCGCGCGGTCATGAACCGGCGGCGCGCCTCGTCCCCGGCCATGTCCGGCACGGTCAGCTCCTATTCAGCGGCAGCCGCGAGCTGTCACCGGTGGCCGGACGTGGCCTCGGCCAGTTCGTCCAGGGTGCGCAGCGTCTCGTTCTCCGGCAGGGTCGGCAGATACAGCAGGACGCGTTCGACGCCGAGTTCGGCGTAGGTGTCGAGCGTCTTCCGGTCGTGCCGGCCCGCGTACACCACGACGGACGGGCGGTCGCCGGCCGTCCGCCGCATACGCGCGATGCGTTCACCCAGCTTCTCGAGCGGCAGATCGCTCGGCATCCACGCCGCACCGTACGCGGCGACGCGTTCGAAAGCGCGCTCGCTGTCGCCCCCGACCCAGATGGGCGGATGGGGCTTCTGGACCGGCTTGGGCCAGGCGTAGACGGGATCGAAGTCGACGAAGTCGCCATGGAACTCGGCCTCCTCCTTGGTCCACAGCTCGATCATCGCGCGGATGCGTTCGTCCATGAGCCGCCCGCGGACGGCCGGATCCGTCCCGTGGTTGCGCATCTCCTCGCGGTTCCAGCCCGCGCCGACCCCGAACACGGCCCGGCCGCCGGAGATCAGATCGAGGGAGGCGACCTCCTTCGCGGTGTGGATCGGATCGCGCTGGATCACCAGAGCGATGCCGGTGCCCAGGAGCAGGTCACGGGTCACCGAGGCGGCCGCGGCGAGCGCCACGAACGGGTCGAGCGTCCGGTAGTAGATCCGCGGCAGCTCACCGCCCCCCGGGTACGGGGACTCCCGCTTGACCGGAATATGCGAGTGCTCGGCCAGCAGCAGGGAGTCGAACCCCCGCTCCTCCAGGGCGGGTCCCAACGCCTTGGGGCCAATGCCCTCATCGGTGACAAATGTCGATACTCCGAACTTCATCCGCGACCACCTCGTCTCGTCGGCACACCTGTTGTCAGTGTGACGCGGTCGGTCGCTCCTCATCGGGCATGACCTCCCGCGGCGTGGCGTGGCGTGGCGTCCGGACCCTATGCCCACTGCCACTGCCCGACCCGCGCGTCCGCCGGCCGCTGCAGGGCCACCTCGCGCAGCGCCGCAGTGGTGAGGCGAGAACGCCGGCGATCGCACGCGGGTCGCGCGGTGGCGGTCATACGTCCTCCTGCCTCATGTGATCCTGCAATCCTGCGATCCGACAAAACGGAGGCTACCTCCGCACATCATCCAGACGCCGTCAAACGCGAGAAACGCGACGTGTTCATCACCGGCCGCTTGAGCGTCGTACACGCGCTGATGGCCGACGAACTGATCGATGAATACCGGCTGTTGACCTTTCCCTCTATCCTCGGCACCGGCCAACAGCTCTTCCCCGATGACGGCCCGCACACTGACCTGGAGTGCCTGTCGGCCGAGCGGGCCGCCGCCGCCGTCTCCGTTGATTTCCCCACCCCACGCTCAAGAGTTCCCCAGGCGTGTCCACCTCCGTCCCCATCCGTCAGAAGCCGTCCCGTCCTCGGTCGGCCGGGTTGAAGCTGAGGCCGACGGGGCTGTCGGCGGCCGAGGGTCTTAGGTCCGCAGCCCCATGTGCTTTCCGATCTTGCTGGCTAGCGTTGGCGACTATGCAGAACACGGAAATCGTCCATCGCTCGGTGGCGGAACGAAGGCACGAGACTCTGGAACGCCTTACCACGGAGCGGGACATCTGGGTGGCGACAGCCCATCCAGATCACGGCCCCCACCAGGTCCCCTTGTGGTTCTCATGGGATGGGCAAGCGGTGTGGGTCTGCACCAGCGCGACATCCGCGACGGTGCGCAACATCCGCAAGGAACCGCGGGTGCGCCTGTCCTTGCCGAACACCTTCGATGTGGTGCAGCTCCAAGGGGCGGCGGAGTGCTTCCCGAACCAGGACGTGCCGACCGACGCAGCAGACGCATTCGCCGGCAAGTTCGGCTGGGACCCGCGCACGGAGGACGGTCCCTTTGTGTATGTGCGGCTAGTGCCGAAGGTGGTCCGTGCATGGCGCGGCGAGCCGGAACTGCGCGGCAGGGTCATCATGCGTGATGGTGCGTGGCTGACGTAGCTGGCACCCCGCAGCGGACGCGCTGCCCTGACCCCTTGCTGATCGCCCGGGGAGGGGTAATCGTCAAGAGCTGTGGATGGGAGCCGCGCCGACCCAGCGTTGATAGGCCTCTACATCGACGTTGCTGCCACACACGATGGTGACTACGTGTCGGCCGGCGAAGCGGTCACGGTCTTCGAGGATCGCCGCGATGCCGAGCGCGGCCGACGGTTCGGCGACAAGACCGGCGCGGTCGAGGAGCATCCGCATACCGGCGATGATCGATGCCTCCCGGACCAGGACGGCGTCGTCAGCGACCAGGAGGAGGTCATTCAGGACGGCCGGGATGGGACACCGACCGGCGACGCCATCAGCGATGGTGTCGGTCGAGTCGGTGGTGACGACGCGCCGCCCGCGCCACGAGTGTGTCATCGCCGGTGCACCCAGCGGCTGGATGCAGATCACCTCGGCTTCAGGCGCCAAGGCCTTCACCACATGACCCACGCCGGTGGCCAGCGCCCCGCCCCCGAGAGCGATCAGGACGGCGTCGAACGACGGCACGGCGTCCACCAGTTCCAGGCCGATGGTCGCCGCTCCCTCGCAGGTCTCAATGTCCAGGCTGTCTTCGACCAGCCGGATGCCGTCGTGCCGCGCGATAGCCGCCGCCCGCTCGCGAGCCATCTCGTGGTCACCGTCCACCAGGACCAACCTGGCGTCCAGCGCGCGGATGCGATCAAGCTTGGCCGCAGTCGCAAAGCGGGATGCCACGACGGTGACATCGAGCCCCCGGCCGCGACCGGACCAAGCCAGAGCTTGACCCAGGTTGCCCGCACTGGCGCACACCACAGCTCGCGACCCACTGTCGGCGAGCAGGCTCGCGACTACCTCGGTACCGCGGGCCTTGAAGCTGCGGACCGGGTTCGCCGTTTCGAGCTTGATACTCACCCTGCACCCGAGGCCGGGCTCCAGCGCCTCGCAGCGGTACAGAGGAGTGTCGAGAAACATCGGGTCGATGACCCGGCGAGCCTCCCGGATCCGAGCAGTGTCGAGGCGCGTCTCCTGCATGAGACAGCAGCTTGACATGCTCCTCAGGCTGAAGCCCAAGGATTCTGGCCGTCCCACGGGTTGCAGTGCCGCTACGCGGCGCGGCTTCCTGCTGGGACGCCGTGGCTTCCTGTTTCCTCTCGCTGTGCCAGAACGGGTTCTGGTCTTACCGGCGCTCCGCAGGCCGATGCCGCCAGCTCAGCGGCCGCACGCTTCCAGCAGTGCCGCCAACGCCGTGACACCTGCGCAGAACCGTACCCGGTCCGCCCAGCGTCCTTGCCGGGAACGGACCCGGAACGTGAAGAAGGCTCGCCCCATGCCCACACAGCACGACCGCAAGGTGCAACTGACGAGCGGCAGCCCGCAACGCAGCGCCACCACCACTGCGTTCGCGGTCCTGCGACGGCACCGGGGCACTCTGGCACGTGCAACGGGACGCGTCGTCGGTCTGTCGGGACTGGCCGGGCTACTGATGACGGCCGCGATATTCGCGCTCGCCTGGCCCGTCTTCACCCGCATGCGAAACCAACGCATCTGGTACCACCACGTCGAGGACCCCTACCTTCACGACCACACCGACCTGGCGCTCGTCGCCCTCTGCACCCTCCCCCTCTTCCTGGCCCTCCTCGGCACCAGCAGCGCCGCCCTGCAGACCGTGTGTTCCCGGGCGGTGGCAGCCGAGACTCAAGGACCTTCGCAAGCGGACCGGTCACCTGATGCGGGCCCGGCGCGGCTGCGACCGGTACTCGGCGTGTACGCGCTGCGCGCCTTGATCGTATGGCCCCTGCCGCTGCTCGTCGCAGCCGCGGCTCACCGCCTCACCGGCTACCAACTCGACACCCCCGAGCCCCTGGAACGTGGATCGTGGGCCTACACACTCGTCGCGGCCTCTCCTGCTGCTGCCGTATTCGCCGCCGTGCTGGTGCGCCTCGCGCTCACCCTCGCCCCGGCCGCCGCGGCCGCCGGCCTCAGCCCTCGCGCAGCCCTGCACCGTTCCTGGTCACTCACTTCGCCGCGTACTACGCCGCCATCCTCGCGCCCGTCATCGTCGGAATCCTCGCGCCCGTCATCGTCGGAATCCTGGTCACCGCGGCCGTGACACTCCCCCTCACCTGCACGGCTTTCGCGGCCCTCCACGAACACCTGCCACAGCCCCGCACCCCTCCCCGACCAGCCGGCGAAAGAAGCGACTCCACCGCCTGACACACGCAAAAGAACCGCAGGCCGCGGGCTCTCGCGTGTGCTTTGGCGGCGCCGCTCCCCGGCCCCGTTGCCCGACGGTGCCGTGCTGACGGTCGCAGTTCTGGCCGGACTCCGACGGCTACCGCCCGCAACTTCCCGGTGGTGTGCCGCCTCGACCAGGTCAATGGCGCTCAAGTCCCTGGTCGCGGACCTGTGCGAGGGCCGCATGGGCCTGCGTGAGGGCGGCCGGTGGCTTGCCGGGATTGGGTCGCCCCGCGGCCCCTACCCATTGGCGATTGAAGCGCTTTGGCTGCACAGTGCGGTCTGTTCACTCTCCCCGGGTGCGGTCGCAACCGGGCGGGATCGGGCCGCCTTCTGTCACCCGGCGGGTTGGGGGTCGGCATACCGCACCAGATGGCGGATGTGCGCGTCCCGGTCGGCCACGGTGCGGTCGAGGTCCCGAGTGGCGAGGTACCAGCAGCAGCCATCGGCACCGGCGAGCTGGAGCCGGGCGAGCACACCCGTGGGTACCGCCAGGGTTACTTCGGCGCGGGCCGCGAGCTGCTCCCAGTAGGCGGTCAGCAGCTCGATGCAGCGCTCGTACTGCCAGCGGGCGAGTTCTGCCATTCCCGCTGCGCGCAGCGCCCAGACGGTCAACTCGTACTGCCTGAGTGGCTGCCCAGGGTCAGGCTCGATCAGCTTGGTGCATGCCGTGCGCGCCCCTTCGATCATGCCGGACCCCAGGTCGGCCGCGAATCCGGCGGCGTCCTGGAGGATGCGTGAGCGCTCGAACACCACGTCCTCATGGACCGCGCGGAGCAGCAGCTCCTTGCTGGGGAAGACGTAGTGCACTCCCAGCACCGAGTTGAGAACCTCGGGCATGTGCACGGCCTCGCCCGCTGAAGCCCCCGGCTGGAGCGAGGCCTCCGCATGCCCCTTCTGTGATCGAGGCCGACTATCTCTCTGACTGACACGCGGAAATCTATGTCGTCCAGAGTAGACATTGGGTGGTGGCGTGGTTATGGTTTCTCTCGTAGCCGAGATCAAGGAAGGCCGGGCAGAGATGAACTGCCGGGCAGCAGTACAGCAGTTTGCAGGACGGTGCGGTGGTGGAGTGTCGAAGCCAGCGTTGTTGCAGGACGGCGACGGGACTGACGACCGGACCGGGTGGCCCGCAGTGATCAGGGGCCGCCGTGAGCAGTACCGCAGTAGCGGTTCAGTAGGTGTAGTTCGCAGTTCCAGCAGTGTGTTTGTCAGTGGTTCCCCGGTAAAGGCGTCGGCTGCGGGCGCGCGTGCCGGGAGGTTCGGCAGTGGGGTTCCAAGCCAGAGCAGATGCAGGACGGGCGACGGGGCTGGCTGCCGAAGGGTGGCGCTGTTGAAGGCCACCAGCAGTTCGCAGGACCCAGCAGTACGCAGTTCCCCTTCGGTAAGTGATTGGTTCAGAGGGAAAGAACGGAGGATCCAGGCGCCATCAGGATCGCCCGGGCGGAAGTCTTGGGCCCGGGTACCGCAGGACATCGATAGTGAGGTGGTCTCCGGTCAAGCAACCGCGATCCCCGCAACCCCGGCAGCAGTTCGGCCGGGTCTGCGGAAACAGCAGGCCGACGCAGTAATAGGGTCGGCAGATGGTGTAGCAGTTCCTTCGGGGCCCTGGTGCCACACGGCACCAGGGCCCCTCCACGCGTTCCACAGAGAGGTGCAATGACAGCAGACGACACGTTCGGACGTCTCGATGACGACGACTACCCCGCCTACACCATGGGCCGGGCCGCCGAGATGATCGGCTCCACTCAGGGCTTCCTCCGCGCTATCGGTGAAGCCCGCCTCATCACCCCGCTGCGCTCCGAGGGCGGCCACCGCCGCTACTCCCGCTACCAACTGCGCATCGCCGCCCGCGCGCGCGAACTCGTCGATCAGGGCACGCCCATCGAGGCCGCCTGCCGCATCGTCATCCTCGAAGACCAGCTCGAAGAAGCCCAGCGCCTCAACGCCCAATACCGCCGCGCCGCCGAATCGTCCGGCCCGTCGGCGGCCTGAGGCAGGGCGCCCCGCCGCGTACGGGAGGGGCGCCCCCACGCCGCGTCAGATGCGACACGTGGGTCGTTTCCTATGCTGACAGGGTGTGCGGACGTGTAGCGTCTGCGTCAGCTGTCATGGTTCGGAAGTTCCCTTCGCCCACGTCTTCGGCGTGGGCGTTGTGCTGTGCCGCAGGAACCAGGGCGATCACCTCCGCCTTCCGTACGTTGCGGGAGGCGTACATCGACTGGAAGGCATGAGACATGGCTACGGGAACTGTGAAGTGGTTCAACGCGGAGAAGGGTTTCGGTTTCATCGCCCAGGACGGCGGTGGCGCGGACGTGTTCGCCCACTACTCCGCGATCAACTCCTCGGGCTTTCGTGAGCTCCAGGAAGGCCAGGCCGTGACGTTCGACGTCACCCAGGGCCAGAAGGGCCCCCAGGCCGAGAACATCAACCTCGCCTGACCTTCCCGACCGCGGCCGGAGCGTACGGCTACCCCCGGGCAGGTCCAGCTGTTCACCGCAACAGCGGGCGCCGGCCTTCAGGTGAAGGTGGCCGTGTCTTGGGCGGTACGTGATCAGGGCCGCGCAGCAGCAGCTGCGCGGCCCTGATCTGCGTGAAGGCTGGTGTACGGGCCGATGGGGCCGACGCCGGACACGACGGTGCCACCGGAAAAGTTGTGTTCTCCGAGCCGTGAACAGCCGCTCTTCCCGAAACGCTGCGCTCCGGGTGGGTCAATATCTATGACCGCGGCGTGAGGGTTTAACGCTCCACGCGGGGAGTGTTTTTACCGCAACTAACCGAGCGGAATTATTTACCGTACACGGGCCGCTACCTCGTGCTACTGTCGATCTCAGTTGCAGTTGTGGTTCCCAAAACTTCAAGCGTCTTCGCGGGCATTTTCGGCCACCGGAAGCGTTTTTGTATGGCCGGTAATTTTCCGGACGGGGCATCATCGCGGCGACCCGGTATCCGCGCATCGTGGGTCCCGGCGTACTGCCCCAAAGGAGATATGACATGGCATCAGGCACCGTGAAGTGGTTCAACGCGGCCAAGGGTTTCGGCTTCATCGAGCAGGACGGTGGAGGCGCTGACGTGTTCGCCCACTTCTCGAACATCGCCGCCGAGGGCTTCCGCGAGCTGCTCGAAGGCCAGAAGGTCACCTTCGACATCGCGCCGGGCCAGAAGGGCCCGACGGCCGAGAACATCGTTCCCGCCTGACGCCGACGCGCATTTTGTAGCTGGGGCCCGCATCCCTCGGGGTGCGGGCCCCAGCTGCGGGCGTTTCCCGCAGTGATGTCACCTGTGGGACAACAGCGCCGGCCGGCAGCCACTCCCCCCAGGGATGCGCGCTCTTCGGAGCTACATCGGTAAACGTCCAGGATTCCACATCCACATGACGTCACCCATTTCGTTCCTTGCGCCTCACGCTGGATTCACTGCAAGCCAGATTCCTTTTCGCATTCTATTCGGCCCGTTCTTGTGATTCCTGCGCTGCTTTCGCTGCGGGAGTTCCTTGATACGTGCCTATCAAGGAAGGTTCTTAATGAACCCCACACGTACGAACGGCCGCTCCTCCCGCCCCCGCTGGACCGACAGCGCTGCCGTCGGCTCCAGTGCCGGTTCGAGGCTGGGCGGCCGCTCCACCTCGCCCGCCCCGGCCCGTTCAGGGGGTCCGAGGCGCTCGGGCGGCCAGGCCCGGCGGCCCGCAGCGGTCCAGGGCGAATTCGCCCTGCCGAAGACAATCACTCCCGCGCTGCCCGCGGTCGAGGCGTTCGCGGACCTCGACATGCCCGCGCAGTTGCTGGCAGCGCTGACCGCGCAAGGCGTGAGCGTCCCGTTCCCGATCCAGGGCGCGACCCTGCCCAACACCCTCGCGGGCCGCGACGCCCTGGGACGTGGGCGCACCGGCTCCGGCAAGACCCTCGCCTTCGGCCTGGCCCTGCTGGCCCGCACCGCCGGACAGCGCGCCGAACCCCGCCAGCCGCTGGCCCTGATCCTCGTGCCGACGCGGGAGCTGGCCCAGCAGGTGACCGACGCACTCACCCCCTACGCCCGCTCGGTGAAGCTGCGCCTGGCCACCGTCGTCGGCGGAATGCCGATCGGCAGGCAGGCCAAT
The DNA here is from genome assembly GCF_026340095.1 of Streptomyces sp. NBC_01446. GTDB lineage: Bacteria > Actinomycetota > Actinomycetes > Streptomycetales > Streptomycetaceae > Streptomyces > Streptomyces aureus. The sequence goes on from NZ_JAPEPO010000003.1 coordinate 623,442, forward strand.
GTGCTGCGCGCCGGGGCCGAGGTCGTCGTCGCGACGCCGGGACGGCTCAAGGACCTCATCGACCGCGGTGACTGCCGGCTGAACCAGGTCGCGATCACCGTCCTGGACGAGGCCGACCAGATGGCCGACATGGGCTTCATGCCCCAGGTCACCGCACTCCTGGACCAGGTCCGCCCCGAGGGCCAGCGGATGCTGTTCTCCGCCACCCTCGACCGCAACGTCGACCGCCTGGTCCGCCGCTACCTCACCGACCCGGTCGTCCACTCCGTCGACCCGTCCGCAGGTGCGGTCACCACGATGGAACATCACGTGCTGCACGTCCACGGCGCCGACAAGCACCGCACGACGACGCAGATCGCCGCGCGCGAGGGCCGGGTAATCATGTTCCTCGACACAAAGCACGCCGTCGACCGGCTTGCCCAGGACCTGCTGAACAGCGGGGTGCGGGCCGCCGCTCTGCACGGTGGGAAGTCGCAACCCCAGCGCACCCGAACCCTGACCCAGTTCAAGACCGGGCACGTCACCGTGCTCGTGGCCACGAACGTCGCCGCCCGCGGCATCCACGTCGACGACCTCGACCTCGTCGTCAACGTCGACCCGCCCACCGACCACAAGGACTACCTGCACCGCGGCGGCCGCACCGCGCGCGCCGGCGAATCCGGCAGCGTCGTCACCCTGGTCACCCCCAACCAACGCCGCGACATGACCCGCCTCATGACGGCTGCCGGCATCGTGCCCCAGACCACCCAGGTCCGCTCCGGCGAAGAGGCACTCAGCCGGATCACCGGCGCCCAGACCCCCTCCGGCATCCCCGTGACGATCACCGCGCCGGTGGCCGAGCGACGCAAGCGCAGCACGGCCTCACGCGGCCGACGCAGCCCCGCTTCGGCTGCCCGGCGCGCGGGCGGGCGGCAGACCTCCTTCGACGCGGCGGCCTGAAGACTTCGTGATCCGGAAATTGACCTACGCCTGCAGGAGGCACCTTTTGACGCTGGTTCAGATGCAGCCCCGCTCGACGAGTGCCGCCCACGTGGCCAGCACGGTGGCCGACGCCATGGACACAGGCGGACCGCAGGTCTGCGACGACATGACCGTCGAGGTGGCCCTGTCCGTCATGGCAAGCGCCCGCACCGGGCACCTGCTTGTCCGCGACGACAATGGCCTGTGCACCGGACTGGTCACCCAGGCGCAGCTCACCGCGGTTCGCGACAGCTCCGTGTACACGGATCGGGTCCAGCTGCGGGACATCCTCGGCGATCGAGGACCGTTCATCTCACCCGTGACGACCGTAGCCGACGCCGAGCACGCAATGCGCTACGGCCGGCTCGATGCTCTGCCTGTCATCGACGAACACGGCACCGCTCTGGGCGTCCTCGCCCTTGCCCGCTGAACCACCTCAACCACAGCAGAACTGTCCCCTCGTTCTCCTCCCTGTGAGGCGTCATGCGCTGTGTCATCGCCCGCTTCCCGTTCGACTTCACCAAGGGCGACGTCATGGAATCGATGAAGCGGTTCAAACCTGAGGAAGTCATCGGGTCGTCCGTGATCGTCGGCCGCCGCACCTAACCCATCAAGCAGGTCGGGCAGGTCGTCACACGCCAAGACCGCCGCGATTTCAGCGCCGGCGAAGTCCTGCGGGCCATGACCCAGCTCGGCTTCACCTGCCGCGGTCTTCCCCAAGCCGCCACGCCCACACGCGTTCTCGACCCATTGCGACAGGCATCCGCGATGCTTCGCCGCCCTTGCGGCCGTCTGACCGACGCGCAGGCGCAAGCCGTCACCAAAGCAGCATGAGGGTCCGACCGGAATGCGCCGGTAGGACCCTCACCCGCATACCGAGGGTTCTCTGCGCGACAGCATCAGTGGTCGGAGCAGCTGAAGTCGCCCTCATGGTCCAGACGCTCAAGAGGGAACAGGCCAACCTGCTGGGGCAACGGCACCACAGCTGACCAAGCCCATGGCCCCACGCGGCGCTGCTGCACGGAGGGGGTGCAATGCGAAAGGTTCCCGGCGACGTTGCGGACGCGTGGGGCGCACGACCGCTTCAATGCGTCCCGAGTCCCTCAGGTACCGGCTTGGCCATCACGGCCTCGGTCTCGGGATGGGTGGCGCGGCGGGCATACACGTCCTCCTCATCCCTGGCAGATCACAGCAGGGGCCTCCCGCAGTGCCACACACCTTCCTACGACCTCATCTCCTTGGCGGAACGCTGCTCGCCCGCGCGCCCACCGCCCGCCTCTCCCGCCTCTCCCGCCTCTCCCGCCAGGGCTGGCTTGCCCGGCCTGCCCGTCCCGACGGCCGGGGCCAGAAAGATGGCCGCCGCGACGACGGCGAGCACCACGAGCATCGCCGAACGCAGTCCCCAGTGGTCCCCCAGGAAGCCGAGTCCCGGCGGGCCGACGAGGAAGGCCACGTATCCGATCGTGGCGACCAGGCTGACGCGCTGGGTGGATTCGGGGCCGGAGTCGCCCGCGGCCGACAGCGCGACGGGGAATCCGAGGGAGGCACCGAGCCCCCAGAAGAGCACTGCCGCACCCGCCACCGCCACGTTGTCCGAGAAGATCACCAGGAGCAGTCCCACTACACCGGAGATGGCGCTCGCACGTACGACGGCGGGTCGGCCGAAACGCTCCAGGAAGTACCCGCCGCCGAAGCGGCCGAGCGTCATGGCTGCGGCGAAGCCGACATAAACGAGCGAACCGGCGGTGGCGTCGAGACCGTGGCCGTCCACCATCAGCAGAGGCAGCCAGTCATTGGCGGACCCCTCGGCCAACGCCATGGCGAGCACGATCACGCCGATCAGGAGGAGCTTGCGGTCCTTCCACACCTTGGTCGCCGGGCGCGAGGCCGTGGCTTCGCCCTCGGCGTGCTGAAGCGCCGCGTGTGCTCCGGTGCCTGCCGGTACGTGGCGGATCGCGTACAGGAAGATCGCTGTCGAGATCAGACCCACCGCGCCGAGATGCCAGTGCGTCGGCACGCTGGCGGCCGTCGCCGTCATGCCCGCCAGCGCCCCGATGACGGTGCCAAGGCTGAAGCATCCGTGCAAGGTCGGGAGCACGGTGGTGCCGGTGAGGCGCTCGACGTCGGCGCCGTCCACGTTGACGGCGACCTCTCCCGCACCCATGCCCGCACCGAAGGCGCAGAGCCCGAGCGTCACCACAGGAGCGGATGCCGTCAGACTGCCGATGGCGATGACAGCGATGCTCACCAGGATGAGGACGGTGCCCAGCGCGATGACGGGCCGCGTGCCGAACCTGTCCACCAGGCGACCCGAGCACAGGATCCCGGCCATCGAACCCACCGAAAGGCCGAACAGCACCAGGCCCATCTGTCCGGTCGAGACGCCGAGTTGGTCGCGGACGTCCGGCGTCCGCGTCACCCATGAGGACAGGGCGATACCGGGGAGGAAGAAGAACAAGAACAGCGAACGTCGACGTCGGCGCACAGCGAGGTCAAGGGCCATGGTCAGTCACTCCACCACACGGTGCTGTCGCCCGGAAGGATCGCGTCGTCCGCGGTCACGCGGACTCCGTCGCCGGCGCTCGCCAGGAGCACCCAGCCGGGGCAGGGGTATGCGTACGGCCGCCTGCGCGACGTTGGCGGTGTGCAGACGAACTGCTCATGCAACTGCACGCGGCCGGGACCGACGCCCTCCTCGACGAGGCCTTCGGCTTCGCGACCCGTGCCGCCCATTCCGGACTTGCACGCACACCCGTACACACAGGGCCTGTTGGATGCGGCACCGCGCGAGGGCTGGCGTCCGGTGCGGTCGTCTCACTGAGCAGATCCGGTGCGGCTGCCGCGCATCGGCCTTCCGGCGGGGGCGTGCCGACCGAAGGGCGACGGGCAGCAGCAGTACACAACAGGACGGGCGATATCAGGTGACGGAGGTCACTGACACGTTCCGGTCGATCTTGGAATGCACGGGTCCCTCGCACTGCTGAGCCTTGTGGGCTCATCCCTGCCCATCCCTGTTCCAAGGTGGCGCCGGACCTGGTGCTCACCACGTCACACCACCGGGTGGGAGACCCTCCCGGTCCCCTCCACACCCATCCATTGATGGACCGCTGTCTTCGAAAGGTCTCCTGCACCATGCCGCTGGCCCTGCTGGCCCTTGCTGTTGTCGCATTTGGCATCGGCACGACCGAGTTCGCCACGATGGGGCTGCTGCCCCAGATCGCTGACGGCATCGACGTATCCGTGCCGCATGCCGGCAACCTCGTATCGGCCTACGCGCTCGGTGTCGTCGTCGGCGCCCCAGTGCTGACGGGCATCGGCGCGCGCGTTCCCCACAAGCGGCTGCTACTGCTCCTGTCCGGGCTGTTCGTGGTCGGCAACATCGCGTCCGCGCTCGCTCCCAACTTCGGACTGCTCTTCGCCGCGCGCTTTCTGGCCGGCCTGCCGCACGGAGCGCTGTTCGGTGTGGGCGCCGTCGTCGCTTCCCGGCTGGTCGCCCCCGAACGGGCCGCCCGTGCCGTATCCAAGATGTTCCTCGGGCTGACCATCGCGAACATCATCGGTGTGCCGGCGAGTACGGCCCTCGGGCAGCACCTGGGCTGGCGGTCCGCCTACTGGGCGGTCGCCGTCATCGGCATCATCGCCCTCGCCTCGCTGGCCCTCTTCGTTCCCCACCAGCCACGCGGCGGGCAGTCCGGCATCCGGCACGAGCTGCGGGCGATGGGCAACAAGCAGGTCGCGATCGGCCTGGCCACGGCCGTCGTCGGGTTCGGCGGGTTCTTCGCCGTCTACAGCTACCTGGTGCCCATGCTCACGAACGTGACGGGCATCTCCAACTCCTCCACCACACTGGTCCTCGCGCTCTACGGCGTCGGAATGACGCTCGGCACGGTGATCGCGGGCCCGCTCACCGACCGCGCCCTGAGGCCGACGCTGTACGCGGGGCTCGCTCTGCTCGCCGCGGCGCTGGTGACGTTCTATTTCACCGTCCACAGCACCGTGCCCGCCCTGGTGACGATCGCCTTCATCGGTGCGATGGGTTCCCTCATCACCACGCCCGTCCAGATGTTGCTCATGGCCAAGGCGCAGAACGCTCCGACCATGGCGGCAGCCTCCAACCACTCCGCATTCAACCTCGCCAACGCGGGCGGTGCCTGGCTCGGCGGCCTGGCCATCTCGGCGGGCTGGGGCTGGACCTCGCCCAACCTGGTCGGGGCGGCTCTCGCCCTGGCCGGCCTCGGCCTCGCCTTCACGGGAGGCTTCATGGACCGGGACACCCGACGCTCGGAGGTGGTCACCTCGTCCCGTGCCGAACACTCGACGGAAGCCGACCAGGTCACCGCGGCTCAATGAGCGCATGCAGGCTGGATGCCCGTAGCCGTGGGGTGGGCACGAGATGCCTGAGCGGTGGTCCGGGCCACGGTCTCCGGGTAGTTATTCGCTGAGGGTCCGGCGACCGTTGGCCGTCGGGCCCTTGAACTCAGTGACAGTCAGCCGCTGAACTCAAGGGCCCTTCGCAACGGGACGATGCCGGGACCTGGGTTGGCCCGTCGGGCGGCTTCCAGGGCGGTCGCCTGCAGCGCGACGACGGCCATGGGCTGCTGGCAGTGTGGGCAGTTGCGTGTCGCGCTGGGCTCCAACGGTGGCGCTCAGCCGGGACTTGGCGATGCCCCCCGTTTCGGACGACGGTTTTGGGCGGTGGCGGGAGCGCAGGAAGTGGTGCGGGCAGGACTCTCGCCGAGCCGACGGGTGGCGCGGCACTGCGGGGCGCCGGTCTCACGCCTGATCTGAAGCCCAACTCCTGGGGCAGGTACTCCCATTGGATGCCGTTGTGCAGGACGAACAGGATCCCGCAGAACACTTGCCGTTCCGGCCCCGCGATCGATCCTCGACTCGACCAGCTTCGGGCCCGCCTTGAGCAGTAACGGGTGCATGAGCGACCGCAGTTCGTCCGGCACAAGTCATGGTCGCGACCGGCGTATCCGCGTCAACGGCTTCCATTAGGGACAGTTATCCCCCATCCCCGCTCCCCTACCGCCCGGCTCCTCTGCAGCCTCCTCCCCGTGCGTCCTCACCACGCCCATGCTTCCGTCCACCGTGATGACGTCGCCGGTCTGGATCCGCGCCACCGCGTCCCGTACGCCGACCACCGCCGGGATGCCGTATTCGCGGGCCACGACGGCGCCATGGGAGTTGGCCCCTCCCATCTCCATCACCAGGCCTCCCGCCGTCAGGAACAGCGGGGTCCAGCCCGGATCGGTGGACGGGGCAACCAGGATCTCGCCCGGCTCCAGGTGGGCTCCGACCGGATCGGTCACCACGCGTGCGTGGCCTGTGATCTCGCCCGCCGACGCCGCGGTGCCGACCAGGTCACCGGGCGCGTGGAGAGTGGCGTGGGCATGCTGTGTCGCCTCGGGTTCCGTGCCGTCGGAGAGGAGGACGCGCGGGATGTGCCTGCGGCGCATCTCCCGCTCGTACTCCGCTTTCCGCTCGGCGACCCTCTGGCGCAGGTCGGCGTGCGTCGCACGCATCTCCTCGAAGTCCAGGAAGAAGACGTCCTGTGCGGCGTCGATGCGGCCCTGCGCGTGCAGTTCGGCTCCCTGCTCGGCGATGCGCTCGCGGAGGGCACCGAAGAGCGTGATCGCCAGATACTTCGGGTATTCGCGCAGGCCGGCCAGCGTCCGGGTGCGGTGCAACGCGAACCGGACCAGACGGCCGCGCCCCTTCGCGCGTCGCGCGAGCCGGTCGATCATCGCCTCCGCCTCGGCCGCTCCGCGGGCGAACACCGCGTCCGGCTGGGCCTGTTCGTCGTCCAGGCGCAGGTAGTTGCGGACGACGCCGATGACATATGTGGGGTCGTCGGACCAGCGCGGCAGACCGAGGTCGATCTCGGCGACGGCTCGGTGACCCCACTGGGTCAGGAAGGCGCGGATGCCGTGCTGCGCGGCCTCGGGCAACGCACCGTCGCGATAGCGGGCCGCCAGCTCCTCGGCGTCGTCGTCCTGGAACGCGCTTACCACGTCTGGGTCTTCACGGATCGTCCGCGCCAGGTGCCACAGGTCGAGGTCCATCTCGGTGGTGACGTTGTTCGGCAGGCTGCGCAGAAGCGTCTGCAGCTCGCCGGGTTCCGCATGGACGAGCTTGCTGGTGAGCGCCAGCATGGCGAAGCCCACCAGGGCTGTCGGGGCGACCGTGGGCAGCACCGGGACCACGCAGTCGCGCAGGGCTTCCTCGATGGTCTTCTTCTCGGCCGTCTGGAGGAGTTTCATCTCCGTGCGCCGTGCGCGCCGCACCGCCGCCTCGGGGTTGGCAAGGGCGCGCAGCGCGGTGGAGGGGGCGTGGAACCTGCGGGCGAGGCGCGCCACTCGCTTGACCGCGGGCCATGGTGACGTATGCGTCAGGGACAGTCGCGGATCGTCGTACAGGCCGCGCAGGACCTGTGCCGAGCGTGCCTCCATGACGTCGAGTACGCGCGGGAAGAAGGCTCTTCCCGTCTTGCTGCGCAGGACGTTGGTGAGGTCGATGAAGACGCGGCCCGCAGACTCGGTGTAGCCGTCCGGCCTCGGGTCACCGATGATGATCCGGCCGGTGGCCCCGGCGATCTCCCGGAGCGCGGCGAGCCCGGCCGGGGTGATCGGCCGCTCCAGGCCCTGCGCGAGGCTGAAGCAGAAGTACACGTGGAAGCCGTCGCGGTCGTCGGCGCGTTCGGGCACCGGGAACAGCGTGGTGATGGGCCGTGACTGGGTGAGGTGCAGCTCGCCCCACGCGTCGATCGCCCATTCGGTGTCCTGCGGACTTCCGTAGTGTGCCTGCACCTTGGCGCCGAGATCGGCGAGTTCGAGAATCTGACGGTCCGTGAGACAGGGCGCGCGGTTCTCGCCGATGTCGACCTTCTCCGTGCCACCACCGGCCAGCGGGCAGATGAGGAAGCGCTTGTCGCCCAAACTCCGTTCGACGATCTCGCCGCCGACCGCTCCGTCCGGGCCGCCCGCTCCGCCGGCCCCTTCTACGACGAAGTGGTCCGGGTTGACCGCCCCGGAGACGACGGCCTCCCCGAGGCCGGGGCTCGCGTCGATGACCACTTGATCACGCTTGCCGGTGACGGGGTTCGCGGTGAACATCACGCCGGACACCGCCGATGCCACCATCCGCTGTACGACGACGGCCAGGTGGACCGAGCCGTGGTCGATGCCGTTGCTCTCGCGGTAGCTCACTGCACGGTCGGTCCACAACGATGCCCAGCAGTGGCGTACCGCGTCGACGACGGCGTCCGCGCCGACGACGTTCAGATACGAGTCCTGCTGCCCGGCGAAGCTCGCGAACGGCAGGTCTTCGGCGGTGGCGCTGGAACGTACTGCGACGGACACGTCGTCGCCGAATTCCGCGTACGCGGCGACAATCACCTCCCTCAACTCCCCGGGCACCGCCGCCTCGAGAATCCGCTGCCTCGCCTTGTCGGGCCGCAGGCCCGCGAGACCGTCCGTGGCCGAGATCATCCGGTACGCGTCAGTGGTGACACAGAAGCCCTGCGGCACGGGCAGCCCGGCCCTGGTCAGTTCGCCGAGGTTCGCGGCCTTGCCGCCCACGGTGTCCAGCATCGTGGCGTCAATAGAACTGAAGTCGAGGACGAGCGGCATGGCGTTCCTTCCTGCCTGCGGTGACCGTCCAGTGACGCTGGACCGGGCCCTTATTCATCATGCGATGAATAAAGGCAAACGTCAATCCGTCGGGCCCCACCCTCACCGCCAGGCGCAGACCTGACCTTCTGGGACACACACTGCCCTCGACAGGCGCCTATGTGCATTCACACATAGCTATGTTTCTCCCATAACGAACAAGGTGGAGGGCCGAGCACGAAGCTCGAGCGCGCCGCCCTCGGGCTGTCGTCCTGGCAGTCACTTAGCGACTACGAGCTGGGCAGCGCACGGGAGCAGGAAGCGCGTTTCACACGGCCCAAGGTCCATCTCTGGCAGATCTACCGGCTGACGAAGGACGGCGAACAACGTGTCCCGCCGCGTGGTGTAGCCGCCCGGGACAACGGCTGGCGACGACCCAGAACGCGGAACTCCGGCAGCGAGGCACCGAGCTTGAGGACGACCTCGCCGCCGCCTCACCAGCCGCCGCATGATTCACGATGAGAACCGGCTTCAATCCAGCAGCTAGCCCCTGAGATGTCGACCGGCCCCTCTCGCCCGACTGCCCTGGTAGTCAAGCGGGACATTCGTGGGAGAGGGGGTCAGGTAAGTCGGTGCCCCTTCTTCGCCGATTGCCGGTTGTGCGCCTTCGTGTCCCACCACTCCTCCAGGTGGGTGTGCACGAGGTGTACGAGCTGCTGCAGTCGGTCGGGAGGGGGCGCGGGCGAGGTGAGCACATCCGTCCAGGACTTGTCGTCCCAGGGCAGTGCGACTTCCCAACCCTCATCCGGGCGGCCTCGGCGGCCCACAGTAAGCCGGTACGTCAACGTCGCGCTGCGGTCTTGATGGTGCTCGACCGACAACTGGATGACGTAGAGACGGAGCCCGTCAGCGGTGACGTACGAGCGGCTCAGGGCCTGCTCGGCAGGCGTCTGTTCCTCCATAGAGCCAATTGCCCTTTCCCTTGGTCGACGCCCCCAACGCGGTGCCCAGCACAGCGGAGCCGACGACGGCCGACTGATCGACCTTCTTGCTCTTCACTGCGCCTCGGCGTGACGGTGCAAACGCCGGCCCCGGTGGCGGTGTCCGGCCGCCACAGTCGATGGACGCGGCGGCGGCCCCGTATTGACCTGGCTGCTCCCGCTCCTCTCAGGACACCGGGTTGTACGCCGCGTGCTTCGGGCACCGGTGTGTACGCACGGGCCTGCCGAGTTCTGGGTGGGTGCCGACGCCACCGCGCAGGTGCCGGTGAGGCGGCCGCTCGGAACCGTCCCCCTGACAGGCGTTCAACTGGACTCCCGCACGATCAGGCGGCACGGCACCGTGTGCACGCCTGGTCGTGGCTCGGCCTCGATGGCTTGCAGAAGCTCCAGGGCGGCGATGCGGCCGATCTCGGCGAGGTTCATGTCGATGGTGGTGAGAGGCGGACGGCTGGCCAGTGCCATGGTGTCCCAGTTGTCGTAGCCCACGACGGCGACGTCTGTCGGGACCCCCACGCCGCGCTCACGGAGCGTGTCCGCCACCCCCCGAGCGATCTGGTCGTTTCCGCAGAAGAAGCCGTCCGTGTCGGGTGTCGTGCGCAGCACCGCTTCGGCAGCTCTGCGCCCCCACGCCTCGCTCCACTCCCCGAAGTGGGTTTGTCCGGTGGACAGTTGGAGTTCGGCGTTCGCCAAAGGACGGCCGACGCTACGAGGACGTGCGGTGGGGCCACGAGTTGTACTGCGCGGGCCATCTCATCCAGGCCGCGGTCGCCCATCACCGTGCCACCGGCGGCTCCGAACTCCTGGACGTCGCGGTCAAGTTCGCCGATCACCTCACCTCCGTCTTCGGCCCGCCCGGCAGCGGCAAACCCATAGATGGGATCGACGGCCACCCCGAGGTCGAGACGGCCCTGGTCGAGCTGTACCGGGAGACGGGTGAGCGCCGCTACCTGGACCTGGCCGGATACTTCGTCGACGGGCGCGGCCACGGTCTGCTCGGCGGCGAGGTCTACTGCCAGGACCGTGTCCCGCTGCGCGAGGCGACGAACGTGGAAGGCCACGCCGTACGGCAGTTGTACCTGCTCGCCGCCGCCACCGACCTGGCCACCGAGACCGGGGACGCCGAACTCCGGGCCACGGGCGAGCGGTTGTGGCGGGCGATGACCGCCACCAAGACGCATCTCACCGGCGGTCTCGGCGCCCACCACGCCCAAGAAGACTTCGGTGACCCCTACGAACTGCCGAACGAGCGTGCCTACGGCGAGACCTGCGCGGCCATCGCGTCCATCCAGTGGAGCTGGCGCATGGCCCTGCTCACCGGTGAGTCCTGCTACTCCGACCTGATCGAGCGCACCCTCTACAACGGCTTCCTCGCCGGGGTCGCCCTCGACGGCGAGCGTTGGTTGTACGTCAACCCCCTCCAAGTCCGCGACGGCCACACCGATCAGGGAGGCGACAAATCGGCCCGCCGCACCCGCTGATTCCGCTGCGCGTGCTGTCCTCCCAACGCCATGCGCCTGCTGGCCAGCATGGAGCACTACCTGGCCAGCGCCGACGACACCGGTCTGCAGATCCATCAGTACATCGCCGGCCGCTACGGCGAGGGCGGCATCACGGTCCGCTGCGAGACCGACTACCCGTGGCACGGCGCGGTCGCGCTCACCGTCGAGGAAGCCCCCACCACCCGCCGGACCCTCGCCCTGCGCATCCCTTCGTGGTGCCGCGAGTTCCGCGTGATGTGCGGCTCGCGCGCCTACGACCAGACGGACGCTCCCCTCGACGGCGGCTGGCTGTGCCTTGAAGGCACCTGGTCACCGGGTGACCGGGTGACCGGGTCGTCCTTGATCTCGGTCTGGAACCGCGGCTCACCGTGGCCGACCCGCGCGTCGACTCCGTACGCGGCTGCGTCGCCATCGAACGCGGACCGCTCGTGTACTGCCTCGAAGGCGTCGACCATCCCGCCGGCGGACTGGACGACATCGTCCTCGACGCCACAGTACCGCTCGGCGTGAAACACCGTCCGGACCTGCTCGGCGGTGTCACCACGGTCGTGGCCGCGGGCCGCCGGCGCGCCGCCGCGGACCGGGGCTGGTGGCCGTACACCCCGGCGGACGCCGGCCCCGCTCCGGACGACGGCGAAGCGGTCGAGCTGACCGCGATCCCTTACTACGCCTGGGCCAACCGCGAGGACGGCGGCATGCGCGTCTGGCTGCCCACCACATGACATCCCGCCCGGATGTGCCGCGCCCCTTCTATGACAACGAGGCCAGCACGACGGTTCGGCTCCGGTAACGACCGGTGGTGAGTTCGTCACCGTGCCCGCACGGAAGGACACCGCACGCCAGCAAGATTCATTCGCAGTGCAGCGGCCCTTCAGGCCAGTGGCGAAGCGAACTCGCGATAGCGACTCGGAGCGTCGCGGTGACGTGCCTGCGGATCAGAGGGGAGGCGCGGAGTGCTGGAGTGGCCCGTCCCGGCGGAACCGGGCAGGGCTGGTTCAGGCGGGGTGGTTGCGCTGTCGGGTTTCATGGGCGATGCATCGAGGTTCACGCCGGTGGTGAAGCCGATCTGGCACCGGCGGGCGGACGACGGCACGTCGGGGCAGGGCTTTGTGGCGTCGTTCGGCGGAGGCGGACGACGCCGGGGGTGGGGGTGAAGCCGGGAGCGGGTGTTCCCGGCGACATTGAATGCGGCCGTTCGTACGATCACCGTATGGGCGCGGTGAAGGACTGACGTCCTTCACCGCTCACGTGGTCAGCCGAAGATGAGCGCGGCGTCAGACCTAGTACGGCAGTCCTTCGGCCGCCGCGCGCAAGGCGGCCAGGAGGCATGCGGTGATTTCGCTGCCGGACGCGTCGGGGTCGGCCGCGTACCGTCGGGCGAAGTCCTCAGCCGCTGCGCGCAACGCGCCGTTGAGGGTTGCTGCGTGTACGTTCACGCGCAGGTCGTCCGGCCCTGCGCCGGATCGCTCGGCGAGCAGCTCAGTGAGCACGGACAGAGCGTCGTCGTGCGCCTGGAGCCAGACGGAGCGCAGGGCCGGATCGGTGGACGTCATGCGGATCAGGTCAAGGATGACCGGCGTGGTGGAGGGCAGCTTGCCGATCTGGCAGATGTCCGTGAAGAACTCCAGCAGGCTCGACTGCGGTGGCCAGTGGCGCAGTTGGTCCATGACGAAGTCGAGTCCCGCGGTAAGCAGGGGCAGGACGCAGCTTTCCTTGGTGGGGAAGTGGCGCCACAGTGTGCGGGCGGAGATGCCGACGGCCTGGGCTATCTGTTCCCCGGTCGTGGCCGTGACGCCCTGCGAGGTGAACATGCGGACCGCCTCATGGGCGATTTCGAAGCGGAGAGCCGCCTTGCGCCGCTGAGCGAGGAGTGGCCTGGCATCCGCCTCCATCGTCCGCCCGCGGTCCGGGAATGGCGTCTCACGCACGCTCGCTCCACCACCTTCTGTCGGTTGCGCAGCATAGCGAAGGCATCCGGAACTGACGCATGCAGACATCTTGTCAGTGAGTGACACGCGAACCTACTCTGCCGTAAGTAACCAGCGGGTAACCACAGTTCTCTCTTACTTGGCATGCTCGCATCAACTTCTCTTACTGCGTCCCCCAACCCGCAAGGTCGGGGACGGTCAGCCGCCGATCGGACGGCGGCATTTCTCCCTCCCCCAAAGGAGTCACGCATGCCCATGCCCAGCAGGCGCGCCCTGCTCGCCGGCGCCGCCGGACTCGCAGCCGCCGGCGCTCTCTCGCCGCCGGCCGCATCACCCGCCTCCGCCGCTCCGACCCGTGTACGGCTGACCGAAGAAGACCACCGAGTCGTCGTGATCGGTTCCGGCTTCGGGGGTGGCGTGGCAGCCCTCCGGCTGGCACAGGCCGGCGTGCCTGTCACCGTCCTGGAACGCGGCCGCCGCTGGCCGACGGGGCCGAACGCCGAGACGTTCCCGCATGTCTCGGGGCTCGACAAACGGATGCTCTGGTACGGCACCCTCCCGGCAGCCGCCAGGCCGCTCGCACGGCTGATCGGCACCCCGCTCGACTTCACTCCCTACACAGGGCTCCTGGAACCCGTCCTCGGCGACAACATCCTGAGCGTCTGCGCGGCCGGGGTCGGCGGCGGATCCCTCGTCTACCAGGGCATGACCCTCCAGCCCTCGGAGCCGGTGTTCAACACCTGGCTGCCCGAACAGCTCGACTACCGGCGCATGGACCGGATCCACTATCCGCGGGTCGCCGCCATGCTCCGGGTGGCGACGGCGCCCGAGGAACTGATCAGTTCCTCCACCTACTACGCGGCCCGGGTGTTCGCCGAGCGGGTACGCAAGGCCGGATACACCCTCTCGAAGATCCCGATGCCGATCGACTGGGACTACGCCCTGGCCGAACTGCGCGGCGAGATGAAGCCGTCGTACACGAACGGCGACTGCGCACTCGGTGTCAACAACGGCGGTAAGCACTCCGTCGACGTGACCTACCTCCGTCAGGCCGAGGCGACCGGCAAGGTCACCGTCGCGACCCACCACAACGTCACATCCGTGGCGCGGGCCGCCGACGGCCGCTGGGAGGTGCATGTCGACCGCACCGACGACTCGGGGCGCGTGCTGGAGCAGAAGGTCCTCTCCACCCGTGCTCTGATCATGGCAGCAGGAAGTATCAACACCAGCAAGCTCCTCGTCCGCGCGGGGGCCACAGGCGCCATCCCCGATCTGCCCGACGGGCTCGGCGAGGGCTGGGGCACCAACGGGGACCGGATCTACGCGTGGTCGAACCTGCGGGAGGACTTCGGGAGCGAGCAGGGCGGTCCGGTGGTCTTCGGCAGCAAGGCGTGGGAGGACCCGGCCACCGCGAACACGGTCATCCAGGCGTCACTCCCGCCGCTGGGCCTCGACACCAGGACGACGATGCTGGTCGGCTTCGGTGTCAGCCCCGACCGCGGCCGGTTCCTCTACAACGCCGCCACCGACACCGTATCGCTGCACTGGCCCCGAAACGGCGACACCGGCAGCCACCGCAAAATCCAGCAGCGGGTTGCGGACATCTCCAAGGGGATCGGTGTCCTGACCGACACGAACTCCCTTGTCAACAGCACCTGGCACCCCCTGGGCGGTGCACCGATGGGCACGGTGTGCGACCTGGAAGGCCGTGTGCAGGGCCAACGCGGCCTCTACGTACTCGACGGTGCGCTGATCCCGGGCACGACGGGAGCGTGCAACCCGTCCATGACCATCGCCGCGGTCGCGGAACGGGCGATGGACGCCATCACCGCTCACGACATCGACACATACATCTGAACTCTCAACGACGAGCGAGGAGCAAGCCATGAACCGCGAAGAAACCCGTTCCCGTTCCGCCCGCGCCATCCGCCCCGGCAGCCCCGCCACCCGCTCGACGACGCCCCTCACCTGCCGTGCCGTTCCGGCTCGTGTGAGCCTGCTGGCCGGCGTCGTCGCCGGCGCCGTGTGCGTGGGCCTGTCGACGGCGCCGGCCTCGGCATCCGGCACGGAGCCCGTCGCGTCCCGCGGCGTCACCATCCCCACGTTCTACAACCCGCCGACCGAACTGCCCGCCGCCGACGGCGCGTTGATCCGGACCGAGGCGATGCCGCTCGGGCTCAGCATTCCCGGCCTGGACGGCCGCCCCATGCCGGGCACCGCGACTCGCTTGATGTACAAGTCCACCGACTCCGCCGGACAGCCCGTCGCGGTGACCGGGGCGTACGTAGAGCCCTCGACCACCTGGAAGAAGCCCGGCCCGCGCCCCGTGGTGGCGGTGGCTTCTGGCACCATGGGCCAAGGCGACCAGTGCGCGCCCTCGTTCGCGCTGCAACATCCGCTGACCCTCAACGGCAACACCGTGTCCGTGGGCTACGAGTCCCTCGCCATCTACCGAATCCTGGCCACCGGGGCAGCAGTGGTCATCACCGACTACGTCGGCCTCGGCGCCACCGACCGCCTGCACACCTACGCCAACCGGCTCGACCAGGGGCACGCCCTGCTGGACGCGGCCCGCGCAGCCCGCGCCGTCCCCGGGGCGTCAGTCACCACGAACTCCCCCACCGGCCTGTACGGCTACAGCCAAGGCGGCGGCGCCAGCGCGGCCGCCGCCGAACTCCAGCCCTCCTACGCCCCCGACGTGAAGCTCGCCGGAACCTACGCCGGCGCTCCACCCGCGAACCTGACCTCAGTCATCAAGGGCATCGACGGCAGCGCACTGGCCGGAGCGCTGGCGTGGTCGATCAACGGCTTCGCACAAGCCGACCCTGACCTGCGGGCGGTCGTCGAAGCCAACGTCAGCGACGCGGGCAAAGCCGCGCTGCAGGACGCGTCAACCATGTGTGTCGGCGACGCGCTCTTCGGCCTCGGGTTCACCCACAGCAGCAAGTGGACCACCAACGGCAAGTCCATCGGGGACATCATCGTGGCCGACCCCCGAGCGAAGGCCGCCCTCGACAAGCAGCGCATCGGCACACTCAAGCCGGCCGGACCGGTGCGTGTGGCCACCGGCGTCCAGGACGACATCGTGCCCCACGCGCAGGCCCGACAACTGGCCGCGGACTGGTGCGCCAAGGAAGCCGACGTGACCTACGAGGCCATCAAGCTGCCCAACCTCGGCGACAAGATCCTCACCAACCACCTGGTGCCTCTGATCACCGACCAAGGTGACGCGATCTCCTGGTTGACGGACCGGCTCTCCGGCAAGCCGGCCGCCTCCAACTGCCAGGCGATGCCGCTCCAGCCCTGACTCGCTCCTCTTCCGCCGGAACAGCGGCTCCGGCGGAAGGGGCCCTCTCAGGACGAACTCCGGCTCGGCGGGCTGCCCTCGCTCAGCCCGTCGGGCCCGCCGGACCGCCCAAGTGGGGCAGATCACTTCTCCGCACTTCCCGGGGATCCGTGCGGAGCCCCGGGAACCCCTGGGGTGCGAGCCGCCGACGTCCTGCATCTCTCCCCACCACGTCAACTCGGCTGTACCCGGGCGGAGTTACTCCCTGCGGAGCCAAAGTCGAGGCAGGACTGCCCTGCAGGCGCCGGGCCAGTTCAGCCGCGGCCAGACTGCCGTGTCGATCAGGGTGAGGCGGGCCATCACTCGGGCCATCATCTTCGGCGTGCCCAAGGCGTGCCCCACTGTATGAGGACGGTCGTGAACGACTGCTCGTACGCGCGCAGCGTCTCGGCATCTCGCCCGTTCGGCTGCTCAGGCGTGCTCGCGTACGGGCACCAACTGCGCGCGGCGGGCGCGCTGTTCCGTGACGCGGTGCGCGAGGTCCGCAGGGTAGGCGGTCGGATCAGCGTTGCGCCACCTCACGTGTGACCGTCGATGTCGGACGGTCCAACTCCCTGGCGACCTCGGCGAAAGCCAAGCCGTCGGCCAACCACAGCGCAATCTGCCGGCGTTCCGGCTGGGCGAGTCTTCCTCCCGGCATTCCGCTCCCCTTCTCCCCCGCAGCCCTGCAACGGCCCCCCGGCGCCGGGCGCTCGGCGTTCCTGTGCGGACGGCGCTCCGGCCTCGTACCCGGCACCCGGTATTCGGCGCCCACCTCCGGCGTTCGGCGTCCGTGTCCGGCGTTCGCATCTGGGGTCTGGGGTCTGATATCGACCATAGCGTTCACTTCCATTTCATTGCAACGGCCAGGGCTGAGGCCTGTTGCATTAGAGCCCAGACCATTGCAATGAAATCCCTATAACTACCTGCGTTTATAGGGTTCTTGAGCAACAAGACTGTTGCTCGATCCTTGAATGCAACGTAGCGTTTCACCCATCAGAAACAACGGATCGAAGGAGCACACCATGCAGAAGTTCGACACCCCCTCCCCCATCACCGCCGTCCTGGACATCCCCGCGGGGCGCATCCAGCTCATCGCCGCCGACCGCGCCGACACCACCGTCGAGATCCTGCCCGCCGACGCCTCCAACTCCCGCGACGCGAAGGCCGCGGAACAGGTCACCGTCGCCTACAGCAACGGCATCCTGCGCATCGAAGCGGCCCCGGCAAAGAACCGGATCCTCGGCAACTCCGGATCCGTCGAGGTCACCGTCCAACTCCCCGCCGGCTCCCGCGTCCAGGCCAAGGCCGCCGCTGCCGAACTCCGCGGCGTCGGACGCCTCGGCGAGATCACCTTCGAAGGCGCACACGCCTCGGTCAAGCTCGACGAGACCGCCAGCGCCCACCTCACCCTCCAGGCCGGCGACATCTTCATCGGCCGCCTGAACGGCCCCGCACACATCAACACACAGAAGGGCGACCTCAACGTCGCCGAAGCCACCGGCGGCACCGTCGAACTGCGCACCGAGTCCGGCGACATCACCATCGGCGCCGCCCGCGGCACCTCCGCCACCCTCGACGCCGGCACCACCTACGGCCGCATCCACAACACACTCCAGAACACCGCAGGCGCCACCGCCGGCCTGAACATCCAGGCGACCACCTCCTACGGCGACATCACCGCCCGCAGCCTCTAACCACCCGCACTCCCTAAGGAGCAGTCACCATGACCAACCTGGCCATCGCAGCGAACGCACTGCGCAAGTCCTACGGCGACAAAACCGTCCTCGACGACATCGACCTCGCATACGGGAGTCCGGAAGTCGCCGCGTGGCGTTACTGACCGGCAAGATCCCACGCACTCAAAGATGCCGGGTCATAGCCAGCCGGTCTTGTCGATCACGCCGGCCGCGACATCACCGACCGAGCGCGTGGTGGCGTCGACGGTGAAGTCGTCGACTGCCGCCTGGTCGAGGATCTCCGCCAGTTCGCCGGCTCTGTGCAGGTGCCATCGCAAAAGTTCCGGCTCGTTCTCGTGGCGCCGCATCAGGCGTTGGTGATTGACGGGCAAGTCGACTGTGAGCCGACACACCGAAAGCCCAATGCGGACCGCTTCGGCACACAGTTTCCGTTGCTCCACGTCCTCGATCACACCGGCGAGGACCAGTCGGGCCGCCCCAGCAGCGAGGTAGTTGTCGGCCACGCTGCGTAGGTTGCGCAGCATCATGCCGAAGTTGAAACGGTCCCCGGAAGGTGCGGGCCAGGCCTGACGCAGCCAGTCGAGGTCGATGACGGCATTGGGTATTCCGGCATCGGTGAGAAGACTGCCCACGCTCTCAGCCACCGACGTCTTTCCGACGCCTACGGTGCCGTTGATCAGGAGAGCGCGGGATTGCCGAGAGCCGTCTACGTCCATGATCGAAATCCTAATGCCCAGCACGGAAGGGCACGGTGGCCCATCGGTCTCGCACACCGCGCACTCTGCGATGTCGGCGATCTGGCACACCTCGACGGAGATCTACGCCGGGACGCACCCGCCAACGGGGGGCCGCTCCGGCACCGTCGCCTCTCCAGCGACCGGGATCACCTCTGCCCCACGTCTTGTGCTGACAGCACGCAGCGATCAAGATGACGCCTGCATGTGACCGCCGGTAACCGTCGCCCATCAGGGCTGGGACACGAAGAAGGTCCTGCTGTGCCCGTACTTCGCCACACGACGAACGCCCTCGGCGCCCTCTCGACAAGCGTCCGCCTCACCCTCTTCGGCGCAGTGGCGGCAGCCGCCGCTCTGCTCCCCGCCGCCTCCGCCTCGGCAGCAGAGCCAGGCGTCGGCGGTTACGCCGACCCGTCATTCGCGTCCGCGTGCACCTTCCACCGCTACGGCGAGGGCGAGACGCCGCCGCTCTCCTTGTTCAGCGCCGACCCACTGTGCGTGGAGTACGCCAAGCGGGACATCACCGTGGCCAACGGCGGCGCGGCGCGCTTTCTGCTGGCCGAGCCGGCGCGCTTCGCGATCGCCGTACCGGCCTGCCGATACTGGCAGTTGGACCACTGGAGCGTGCAGGCCACGCCGGGCGGAACCGAACTGGTCGGCTGGGACGGCAGTTACTGGTTCGACAAGGCGGAGGGCAGCGCCGCGGCGCGGGTACGCAACATCACCGTCGCCGGGCAGCCCGCCCAGGCCGAGGAGGCCGCGAAAGTCATCCGGCCGTACGACGCCCAGCTCGCCGACGCGCTCGTGAGCGACGCCGCGGGTGTGAGGGTGCAGCTGCCGGTGAGCGGGCTGTGTTGAGCGAACCGCCCGCACGGCCCACTCGGCGCCGGCTGCTCGTCGGGCTGACTGCCGCCGTCACCGCCCTGCGGGCCGGGGAGCTGACCGCCGACGCCGCGCCCTCGGCGCGTCCTGTCCCCGAGCAGGTCCCGGTGGCCCGGGACGGGCTGCTCCCCGCCTCCCTCTCGCTGCCCGACCCGACGACGGCCACGCTGGAGGCGTTCGCGGACACCATGGTCCCGGGCGAAAAGCGGCACAGCGGGGACGTGGCAATCGCGGGAGCGGCGCCCGGTCCCGGCGCCGTGCAGGCGGGGGCCATCGAGCTGCTCAACCTTCCCGATCTCGGAATAGGCGTGCTGCTGCCCGAGCTTGCGCTGCTCGTCAACACCCGCGCCCTCGCCTATGCGACGACCCACGGCCAGGTCCTGCTGCCTGCTCAACCTCCCTTCGTCGCCCTCCGGTTCACCGACCGCACCGCGCTCGCCGGAGAGCTGCTCACGCCCGGCGTCCCGGACCGGCAGCTGTACGTGCTGCTCGCGCTCTTCGCCGCCGCGGCCTTCGACACCGCAGCCCATCTGCACACCACCGAAGCCATCCGGCAACGCCACCCGGGCCTGGCCTGGATCGGCTTCCCGGCGCCCGACGCCGACGGACTGTGGCGCTTCCCCGACTATTCGTACGGCCGAAGGCTCGCCTCCGAGCACCCCCTCACCACCCCCGGAGGGCACCCCGCATGAGCGTCACCGAACGTACCGACGTGCTGGTCATCGGCAGCGGCTTCGGGGGCGCCATTCCCGCCTACCATCTGGCTGCGGGTGGCGCCAAGGTGGTGATCCTGGAACGCGGACCGCACCTCACCGCCCCGGACTTCACCCATGACCTGCGCCTGGGCAGCTATACCCGGATCGTCGACCTCGTGCAGGGCGACGGCATCACCGTCGTCGCCGGGAACTGCGTCGGCGGGTCCAGCGTGGTCTACTTCGCCGCTTCGCTGCGGGCTCCGGGCTTCGTGTTCGAACGCCACGGAAGTCTGGGCCACCGTCTGTGGCCTTCGACCCTGACGCGCACGGCACTCGACCCGTGGTACGACCGGGTCGAGGAGGCTCTGCCCGTCGCCGAGCAGAGCTGGGACCAAGTCCCCTACCCCGGCGGCCTGTTCGCCGCAGCGTGCGCCCGTGCGGGCCGCACCTGCAATCCTGTGCCCGTCGCCGTCGACCTGGCCCGCTGCACCAACTGCAACTGGATGCTCAACGGCTGCCACTTCGACGCCAAGCGCTCCATGCTGCTGAACTACCTCCCCGCCGCGACCGCTCACGGCGCCGAGATCCGCCCACTCCACGAGGCGCAGACCATCGCGCCTGCCACCACACCCGGATACCGCTACCGCGTCTCGTACACGCAGCTCGACGCCGGCGACTACCGGCTGCCGGTCGGTGTGGGCGCGATCGAGGCCAAGACCGTGGTGCTGGCCGCGGGAGCTCTGGCCACCCCGGTGCTGCTGCAGCGCTCGGCTCCCCTGCTCGGCGGTGTCCCGCAAGCCGTCGGGCGCTACTTCTCGGGCAACGGCGACCGTGTGTCCATCGCTGACGTCGACGAAGGCAAGGTGCGCGACCTCCTCGGCCTCGAGCGCGCCCCAGGCATCCCATACCAGGGCTTCCCCATCGGGAAGCCCATCGGCTCGATGTCGTACGACCGGCTCGATGCGGCAACGGCGGAGTTCACCCGTTTCTCCCTGCAGCAGATCTACTTCCCCGGCATCACCGACCTCCTGGCCCAGGCCACTGACATACCGGCGACGAGCTGGTTCGGCGTCCGCAAGAAAGAGATGCGGGCACGCTGGCCGTCCTGGCTCTCCGTGCTCGCCATGACCGAGGACGACAACGAGGGCGTCTTCGGCCCACCGCCGCCCACCGGAAGCTCGACGCGCGTGGCCACATCGCTCTGCCTCTCCACGCTCTCGTACCGGCCGACAGCGAACACCCTGCGCGGCTGGGCCGCCGCGGACGCCGAGGCCCGCGCGGTGCTCGAGCGCGACGGTCTTGCGCGGATACGGCCCTGGAGCGAGAACCCTGCCGGGTCCGTGAGCGCGCACCCCCTCGCCTCCTGCCGGATGGGTGACGACCCCGCCACCTCGGCACTCGACGAACGCGGCGAACTGCGAGGCCATCCCGGCCTGTTCGTCACCGACGGCTCCGCAGTACCGACCTCGCTCTGCGTCAACCCCTCACTGACGATCGCGGCACTGGCCGAACGGGCCTGTCCCGGCATCGTGGAGAGCACCGCCGAGGCAGGCGTGCGCGCACGGTACGGGGCCCCCACGCCCCGGTGAAAGGAAACCCCTCGTGAACTCCCTCTACCCGCCGCGGATGACCGGCCGACCAGGGCGGCTCGAAGTCTGGTACGCGACGTTGACCGATCCCCGCACCGGGACCGGCGTGTGGATCCACCACGAAGTGGTGGCGCCCAAGCACGACGGCCCGGCCCGGGCTCATGGCTGGATCTCCGTCTTCCCACCCGACGGACCGCCGGTCACCGAGCGGTTCGGGGCCCCGGACTCCCCGCCGCCCCAGGGCGAGGCGTACTTCGAGGTGCCGGGGGTGCGGGCATCGCCCCAGCTGCTGGAAGGCACGGCGGGCGCGATCACCTGGCGCCTGAAGGTGACCGGGGGCGGTGAGCCTCTCTACACGTTTCCGCGCTGGTCCTGGCAGCGTGAACTGCTGCCCGCCGCCCAGATCGTGCCCGCCCCCGACGCCCGCTTCGCGGGGGAACTCGTCGTCGGGGACAGGCGGTTCACCCTCTCCGACGCCGTGGGAGGCGTCGCCCGGATCGCCGGGCACGGCAATGCCCAGCGATGGGCGTGGCTCCACGCGGGCCTCGGCGGCGGGGACGTACTGGAAGTGGTGGCCGCCGTCGCCCGCCGCCCCACCATGCGGTGGCTGCCAGCGCTGCCCATGCTTCAGCTGCGGATCGGTGGCACCGACTGGCCGCGCGACCCGTTGCTGACCGCGCCGCTGCTGCGCGCACGGATCGGGCTGCCCGACTGGTCGGTCGCAGGCGGCACTGCGCGGCGCAGGGTACGCATCGATGTGACCCAGGACCCGGCCGACTTTGTGTCGCTCTCCTACACCGACCCCGACGGAACGACCGCCACCTGCACCAACACCGAACGCGCCACCGTCGACGTGATCGTCGAACGCCGCACCGCACTGCACCGATTCGAGGTGGAACACCGCTGGCGTCTGGATCGCACGGGTCACGCGGAGGTGGGAACGCGCCCGTGAGCGGAGCGCTCACGGCCCATCTCCACCACGACGCCACTTTCCCAGCGGCGCAGCAATGACGCCGCCCCTCTCTTCACCGTGGGGCGGCCGTATCCGGGCAGCGAGCGCGGCGTCGGCGACCTGCCGGGCGCTTCGGTCCGCGGCGCCGTCCGGCACCAGTTGGTCGCCCTCGCCGCCTGACACTTTCCGAGTTGGGTGCGGTTCCTCTGAAGGGAATCCCGTTCAGGCTGTGAGGGCGTATTCCTGCTGCTCGCCCGATGCCGACGCCCCCTTGCTTGCCAGCACATAGGAGGCGTCGTCCAACCGCCATGACCGCCAACCCCGCGAACCTATACGGTCACGGCAGTAGAACTAGACACCTCCGATGCGGCTCTGCGCCGCTGGCACCACTCTGCCGATCGCAGTGGCGAGCGTGGCTCCGAGGACGCTGACGCCGACCAGGGTCAGCCAGATCGCGGCTGCCCCGGTGACCAGCAACCCGGAGAGGGCGGCCGGAGCGACCGCTCCTGCGACAGTCACGGCGAGCTGGTTGAGGGCCAAGTACCGGCCGCGGAGAGCATCTGGGGCGCTCTCCGCGGCGACAGTCGACGTGACGGCGCCGCCGAGGATTTCACCGAAGGTGTAGCTGCCTGCACCGAGCAACACGACGCCGACCGCGAGGGCGAGCGCAGCCACGCGGTCGGCGGCGAGGAACAGGAGGTAGCCCGCCGCGAACCAGACGTGTCCGGCGACGAGGACGCGGCTGCGGATCCGCCCGCCGAGCCACCCGATGACGATGCCCTGACCGAAGCCGACCATCAGGGTGTTGAGCGCGAAGACCGCGCCGGCAGTCCAGCCGGGCAGTCCCAGCACGTCCACGGCGTAGACCGGAATCGCGATGTTGAGGGCGAACAAGGAGATCGCGAAGCACAGTTGATGCGCGACCAGTGACAGGTACCGCCGGTCCCGGAGCACGCGCCCCCAGCCTCCAGCAGCGTCCTGGCCCGCCTCGGGACGGACATTCGGCACGGCCCGCATCAGAACGAAGGCCATGACATAGGACAAGGCGTTGACGACCACGATCGCGGCGTAGGCGCCGTGGGTGCCGAAACTGACGGCGACGGCGGAGAGGAGGCCGCCGAGTGCGTAGCCGAGGTTGCGTACCGACCCCAGAAGACCGAACCAGCGCTCGCGTTGGCCGGGCGCGGCGAGCGCCGCGACGGTCACGCCGTAGCAGCTGAAGAACACCGCCCGCCCGGCACTGTTCAACCAGGCGCAGATGGCGATCTGCCATGTCTGGCCCACGACGAGATACCCGGCGAAGCCGAGCGCCTGGGCCAGGTTTGCCGCCTGCAGTACCGGCTTGGCGCCGTACCGGTCGACCAGTCCTCCGACCAGAGGCCCCACCGGGAGCGCCAGCAGCCCGGCCGTCGTCAGTGCCGCGCCCACCTGCACCAGCGTCAGCGATGTCGTGGCCAGGAAATACAGCATCGAAACGGGGACGAAGACGCCGGTGCCGATCGAGTCGATGACGATCGCTGCGACGAAGCGTCCGTGCCGAGCTGTCGAGGGACGGACCGTGCAATCGGGAAGAGACACAACCCGAACGGTATAGATTCTATACTGGTATACACAACGCTACCGGGAGTCGTGCATGAGTAAGGCCTACAACGTCATGGCCGCGACCTGCCCCAGTCGCACCGTTCTGCACCGGATCGGGGCGCGCTGGACGGTGTTCATCGTCAACGCGCTGGACAACGGGCCGATGCGGTTCACCGAGCTCAAGGCGCACATTCGGGGGATCACGCCTAAGGCGCTCACCGAGACGCTTCGCGCGATGGAGTACGACGGCCTGATCTCCCGCACGGAGATTCCCGCAATTCCCCCGCATGTCGAGTACGCCCTCACCGACCTCGGTCGGTCACTGCTGGCACCCCTGCGTGCCGTCCGGGAATGGGCCGAGAGCCACGTCCCCGACATCGAACGCGCCCGGGCACAAGCCGACGCGCGACGGTGACCCCGTTCGCCGATGGGTGCACCGTCTCCGTCCGCCACGGCGTGCCCGCCGGCGCCTTCGGTCTCGACCACGTCACCGGCGACTCGACATCCGGTACGTGGACGGCCCCCAGCTCAGAACGTCCCGCCCGTTGGGGCGCCTGCCGGTTCAATGGAAGTCGTTGGCTCTCTTGATGAGTTGTTTTGACACGGTCCGTACATCTCCGTACGCCAAGATGTGCATCTGGCTTCAGTGCAACTACACGACGGGGGGCTCGCGTTGGATCGCCTTGCAGGAGCGGACCTGGACGTAACCGGGCGGCCGGCGCCCGCAGTGATGCCTCCGTCGCTGCGCGCGTCGCTCGGGCTGATCGCGACCCTTGCCGCGCTGGTCGTCGTCGTGCTCGGGGTCTTGTACGCCGGCCACAGTGAGCCCGGCACGGTGGACAGGTGGATCATCCAGCCGACGGCGGACAGTGTGCGGCCGCCGTGGCGGCGCGTCGCTGTGGTCCTGGACTTCCTGGGGGCACCCGCCGGAGCAGCGGCACTGGTCGTGGCCGCCGTGACGGGCTGCCTGCTGCTTCGGCGTCCTCGCGCCGCGGTGTTCGTCGTTGCCGGGGTCGGCGTCGCCGTTGGGACGGCGAGGTTGCTCAAGTCCCTGGTGGGGCGCACCATCCACGGCGAGGACAACCTGTCCTATCCGAGCGGGCACACGGCCTTCGCCACCGCGCTCGCCCTCGTGGTGGCGCTGCTGGCGACCGGCCGGCTCGGCGTCGGCAGGGCTGTCGGCACATCACTCGTGCTCGCCGCGGGGCTGGTTGCAGGCGCCGCCATGGGCTGGGCACAGGTCGCCCTGGGCGCGCACTACCCGACCGACGTCCTCGGCGGCTGGTGCACCGCGCTGACGGTGACACCGGCGACCGCGTGGCTGGTCGATCGGGTGGCCGACGCCGCTCGGGGGGAGCGCCGCTGACGTCACGTCACACCAAGCGGCGGAATACCGGCTTCACCGGCCGACCGGCCACCCACAGGGTGGGGTCGGCGGCGTCCAGTGCCTTGCGGTACACCGCACATGCCTGGGCCACCACATCGACGGTGCGGTCGATGTCGGCGTCGCTGAGCGCGCTGCTCACCACGAACGACGGGGCAAGCACCCCGCCCGCGAGGAGATGGCGCAGGAACAGGGTGCGGTACTGCTGCGACGGCTGCCGGTTCTCGTCGAGGGTGGCGAAGACCAGGTTGCTGGCCCGGCCCCGGACGACGATGTGGTCGCCGACGCCCATGCTCGCCGCGGCGTCGCGGACACCGGCGGCCAGCCGGGCGCCGAGGGCGTGCAGCCGCGCGGTGATGCCCTCCTCGACGTACGTGGTCTGCACGGCCATCGCGGCTGCCAGGGAGTGCGTCTCCGCACCGTGCGTGGTGGACAGCAGGAACACCCGGTCGCCGGAGTGACGCAGCCCGCCCCGCTCCATCAGGTCGCGGCGCCCGGCCAGCGCGGAGACGGCGAACCCGTTGCCCAGCGCCTTGCCGAACGTGGAGAGGTCGGGGACGACGCCGTACAGGCCTTGGGCGCCCGCTTCGGACCAGCGGAGGCCGGTGATCATCTCATCGAAGATGAGCACGCAGCCGTGCCGGTCGGCCAACTCGCGCAGGCCGGTGAGGTATCCGGGCGGCGGCTCGGTGTGCCCAGCCGGTTCGAGGATCAGGCAGGCGACCTCGTCCTGGTACCGGGTCAGCAGCTGCTCCGTGGCGGCCAGGTCCCCGTAGGGGAACGCCACGGTGAGCTCGGTGGTCGCCGCCGGAATACCGGCGGACATCGGCGTGGTGCCGATGAACCAGTCGTCGACGGAGAAGAACGGATGGTCGCCGCAGATGGCCACCCGCGGGCGGCCGGTGGCGGCGCGGGCGAGGCGCACCGCGGCGGTGGTGACGTCGGAGCCGTTCTTCGCGAACTTCACCATCTCGGCGGTCGGCACCGTGGCCAGGAAGCGTTCCGCGGCCTCGACCTCCACGATGGACGGCCGGACGAAGTTGCTGCCGCGGTCGAGTTCCCGCCGCACCGCCTCGATCACGCGCGGGTGGGCGTGGCCGAGGCTGACCGACCGCAGGCCCGAGCCGTACTCGATGTAGCGGTTGTCGTCGATGTCCCACACGTGGGCACCGCGGCCGTGGCTGATGACCGGAGCAAGGTTCTCGGGGTACTGGTCGTCGCCCTTGGCGTAGGTGTGCGCGCCCCCGGGGATCATGGCGTGCAGCCGCTCGTTCGCCATCCGCGACCGGGGCAGGGGGAACTCTTCGGTGTCCACGCCGACTTCAGCTCTCTTTCTGCTTCAGGACCTCGGCGAGGCTCGGCGCCTCGCGGTCCCGCTGGGACATCGATGTGGCCGGCAGCGGCCAGGGAATGGCGAGCTCCGGGTCGTCGAAGGCGATCGTCACGTCCTCGGCCGGATCGTGCGGGCGGTCGATCCGGTACGAGGTGTCGGCGGTTTCGGTCAGCGCCTGGAAGCCGTGTGCGCACCCCGCCGGGATGTACAGGGTCGCTTGTGTCTCGCCGGACAGCTCGAAGAAGGCCCGGTTGCGGTAGGTCGGCGAGTCGGGCCGCAGGTCCACGACGACGTCGAAGATCTTCCCGTACGAGCACCGCACCAGCTTGGCCTCGCCGGCGCCGGAGCGCAGGTGCAGGCCGCGCAGCACGCCCCGGACCGAGCGGGACAGGCTGTCCTGGACGAAGGCGTCCGGGTCGAGGCCCACCGAGCGGACCACGTCGGCGTCGAAGGTGCGGCAGAAGAAGCCGCGCTCGTCGGCGTACGGCGTCGGCTCGAAGAGGTACGCGCCGTCGATCGCCGGGATTTCGGTCGCCTTCATGTGGTCTCCCGTAGGGCGTGGTCATGGGTGTGGTCAGCCGCCGGGAACAGAGCCGCGGTCAAGTCGCCGAATTGGCCCTTGAGTTGCCGGGCGGCGTCCTGGTTCCGCTCGGCGAGGGTCCGACGCAGCTCCGCCGATCGCTCCTCCAGCTCCCGGAACTGCACGAGCAGTCGGTCGGCGTCGACCTCGCGGGCCGGGTGGCAGTACGCGGCGAGGCCCATCCGATCCATGAGCGCTTCGCTCTTCGCCGCATAGCTGAGGGCGAGCGTCGGTGTGCCGGTCTTCAGCGCGCAGATCAGGTTGTGGTAGCGGGTTGCCACCACGGTGTCGGCAGCGGCCATCTCCTTCATCAGGTCGGCCAGTGAGGACGGCTCGGCAGCGGTGACCAGCGGTGAGTCCACCGCGTCGAGGATCGCGGCGACCACCGAGGCATCGCAGTCGTCGCCGGTGAGCAGCCGGACAGGCCTGCCCTCCTCGACCAGCGCGCGGACGAACCGGATCGTCCCGTCGAGGTAGCGCCGGTGGATCTCCTCTGCCCGGGCGCGGTCGTCGTTGCCGCCGTGGAAGTCCATGACTCCGACGCAGACCGGGCCCGGCGGGCCCGAGGGCGTGCTCGCGGGTGGCGTCGGCAGGGCGAACGCGAGGTCCGGGTAGACCTCGTCGCGCGCGGTGTTCACGCCCGTCGCCCGCACCGCGTCGCGGGACTGGGTGTCCCGGTACGACCGGTAGGTGGCCAGCCGCGCCGACCAGCGCACCAGGGCCCGGGTCGGCCGGTTGCCGATCGCCGTGGCGCCGACGCTGACCAGGGCGACCCGGGTGCGAAGCAGCCGGCCACTCGCGCAGAGCAGGAACAGCGAGTACGGGAAGCCCCACGGCCGCAGCGGCAGTGTGGCCTCCAGGACGCCCATGCCCGGCACGATCACCACGTCGTGCCGGCGCACCCAGGCAGCGGTGCGGAAGACGTCGACGAGTTTGCCCAGCCCTTTCGCCGCGATCGCGCCCGCACGCGACGCCGTCCGGTACTCCCCGCGGTACCAGTGCAGCCGCGTCGCGGGGATCCCGTACCGAGCGGCGACGGCCTCGGGTCCGCCGCACAGCGCGTCCACGACCGCGTCCGGGTGCTCGGCGCGGAGGTACCCGAGCACGGCCTCGAGCGATCCGTCGTTGCCGAGGTTGCCGGAGCCGAGCAGGCCGAACACCCCGACGCGCACGACGGTTTCGTCCGCGGAGGTCATGCCTGCCTCCCCTCACGGCCGGCTACGAGGGCGTCGACGGAGACGGTGAGCTGGGCCGGGTCGACCGGGGCGCGGTCCTCGACCCGCTCGCCGGCGCCGGGCCGGGCCCGGCTGGTCATCCATGCGGCCAGGTGGCTGTAGCACGCGCGCCGGTCCGCCGGGGACAACGGCGCCCGCCGGATCGCCGCGACGAAACCCCACATGTACTCGGCGAGCAGCCGGGGCGTGGGGTGCAGCGGGCCTGCCCGGCGCGGGTCCAGGTTGACGCACCTGGCGCGCTTGGACGGGTTCGCCCGCTCGGCGCGGGTGGGGTGGTCGCGGCGGAAGTACAGCAGTTCCGGCACCTGGTGGAAGCGCCCGTGCAGGGTGATCTCGGCGACGAACGTGCGGTCCGCGTGGTGGTAGCTGTCGAGCGGCTTCACCCGGCGCAGCATGTCGGCCCGCATCACCCCGTAGAAGTCGTCGCCACCGGGCTCGAACAGGAGACTGCGGAAGCGCTCCGGCGGACGCGGCGAGTCGGTGGCGAGCCCGTACTCGTACGGGACTTTCAGCCGGCCGTCGCCGTCGATGACCGCCTGGCCGGAGTGCGCGAGGATCACGTCCGGCCGCTCGTCCAGCGCCTCCACACAGCGCCGCAACAGGTCCCGGCCGTACAGGTCGTCGTGCGAGGCCCACTTGAACAGCTCGCCGCGGCACTCGGCGAACACCCGGTTGTGGTTCGGTGTGGCGCCGATGTTCCGGGGCAGCCGGAGGTAGCGGATGCGCGGGTCAAGCGCGGTGTACCGGCGGCAGATGTCCTCGGTCGCGTCGGTCGAGGCGTTGTCGGAGATGACCAGCTCGAAGTCCTCGTAGGTCTGGCCGAGCAGGGCGTCGAGCGATTCGGCCAGGTACTCCTCGCCGTTGTACACGGGCAGGCCGATGCTCAGCCTGGGGTGGGGGGTCATGAAGTCCTCACTTCGGGGATGGGGTTGTGGTGGCGCTCGCGCAGAGCGGACCGCAGGTGCAGCCACCACACGGCCGAGGCGCTGACGGTCGCTGCGGCGACGCCCCAGGCCGAGCCGACCGTGCCGGCGGCGGCCGCCCCGCCGAGCCCGCCGCCGACGTAACAGGCGGAGGCGAACAACTGGCTGCGCAGGCTGCGCCGGGCCGCGCCGAGCGCGCGCAGCCCGGCCGCCGCGCCGGTGCCGAGGCCGGCGCCCGCGACGCTGAGCGTGACCGGCACGATGAGCTCCGCGGCGGAGTGCCAGACGTCGCCGAGGACGAGGTCGCCGAGCCGCTCCGGCATCAGCAGCAGCGCCCCGCCCCAGGCCAGCGCGGCGGCGGCCTGCCCGCCGCCCAGCAGGAGACAGAAGTGGCCGAGGCGGTGCGGGGCCCGTCGCAGCACCCGTGCCGCCTCCGGGACGGTGACCAGCGAAAGACCCATCAGCACGGCGAGGAACGGGC
Organism: Streptomyces sp. NBC_01446; assembly: GCF_026340095.1. Lineage (GTDB taxonomy): Bacteria > Actinomycetota > Actinomycetes > Streptomycetales > Streptomycetaceae > Streptomyces > Streptomyces aureus. The sequence continues at coordinate 653,837 of NZ_JAPEPO010000003.1, forward strand.
CGAGCAGGAGCTCGGCGCCCCGGACCGCGCCCACCGCGCCGACTCCGACGATCGCGCCGAGCCCGTACGCCCGCAGCTGGCTCGCGCCGCTGAGGCTGACGTTCTCGACCAGGTACCGGTAGCCGAGATCGCGCTGCTCACGGAGCCACCCGCGCGCTCCGGTCAGCTGGGGCCGGATGCCGGACTGGAGGCAGCCGTACCCCGCCGCCACCGTGGCGGATGCGCCCCAGGCGAGGACGAAAGCGGCCACGGTGCCCACGTGGGCCGCCACGACCAAGGCCGGGACGAGTGCGACGCCCCACACGAGGTCGTTGACGAACGCCTTCCGTCCGGTGCCGGCGGCGAAGAACGAGAACCGCCATGCGTCCTGCAACAGCAGCCCCGGCAGCATGACGCCGAGGCAGGCGAAGGCGGGCCCCACGCGGCCGCCGAGAGCAAGGCCGGCCACGACAGCCGCCGCGCCGAGCGCGGCACCGACGCCGAGCGCGGTACCCGACGACCGGGCCACCGCCCCGCGCCAGGACGTGTCCGACACACCGCTGAAGCGCACCACGAGCGGGTCGGTGGCAAGGCCGCGGGAGACGTTGAGCACCACGCCGTAGGTCACCCAGGCCAGGCTGAACACGCCGAACGCGGTCACCCCCAGCGAGCGGGCCACGTAGATCCCCACCACGAAGTTGCTCAGGCTGGAGGCGGCCTGGTCTGCCAGTCCCCAGGACAGCCGGCCGACGAGGGCCCGCCGGGCGGACCCGGCCGGTGGCTCCGCTGCCCTCGGATTCTCCTTCTCGGTGGTCATCGGCGTCATGCCTTGATCAGCCCGGCGCCGTGCAGGGCGTCGGCCGCGCCTGCCACGGCGCCGAACGGCAGCCCGGACCGCTCGGCGACGTCCAGCAGACTGTGCTCGCCGTCGGAGAGGCTGAGTACCCAGAGCATGGCCATCTGGGCCTGCTTGGTGTCGCTGCGGCCGCCGAGCGCGTCGTACAACCCGCGTCGGCCCAGCTGTGGTTCGCCGTAGGGGCTGAGGTTGACGTAGCGCCGGTTGCGGTCGAGGACGCCGAACGCCTCACGGCAGACTGCGAGGGTGTCCGCCATCGCCTCCGGGGAGACGAAGTCCGGGTTGTCCGCCGAGGTGTGGTACTCGGGGTACCCGGCGTACGGGGTCCGGCTGAGCGAGCCGACGCCGAGGTTGAAGCCGGGCGAGCAGAACTGCCGCTCGTCGTAGCCGTACGGAGTGAACTCGTTGACGTGGTGCGGGCGTTCGGAGGCGTCAAGGATGTGCCGCATCACCCGGTCGATCTCCGCGTCGCCGCGCCTGCTCTGCTTGTACGTCAGGTCGCCCGAGTCGCCGGCGCAGGCCAGCACGAGGCCGTGCTTGACCCGCTCCACCCGCTCCGCGTTGCGGGCCAGCCACGTGATCGCCCCGATGGTGCCGGGCGCGAAAATGAACCGGTAGGTGTAGTACGGCGTCTGCTCGGCCAGCGCGCGGGCCAGGAACGTCGCCACCGCGATGCCGGCCAGGTTGTCGTTGGCCAGCGAGGGGTGGCACACGTGGCAGGAGACGATCACCTCGTCGGGGACCTGCCCGGGGACCACGTGCTCGGCGTAGGTGAGGTGGCCGTCGGCGAGTGTGGAGTCGACGCACACCTCGTAGTCGCCGTCCGGCATCGCGTCCAGGGTCTCCTGGGCCAGGCAGAACCCCCATTCCGGCTTGTAGTAACTGGTGCGGTACGGCACCCAGTTCGGGTGGTCCGGCAAGGTGTGCAGGTGTTCACGCAGCTCGGCCAGCGGCATGGTCGCCGACACCGGCACGCTGTAGCCGAGCACGTGCAGGCTGGACGCCGCGAAGTCGACGACCCGGTTGCCCGCGGCGTCGGCGACGTACGCGTCCCGGATGTTCCACTCCTGCGGCACCGTCCAGTCGAGGACCTGGGTCCCGGTCGGCACCTCGTGCACCTGCAGCGGAACGTACTCGCCGATGATGTCCAGCGTGGCGCGCACGCCGTCGCCGGTGATGCTCCGGCACAGCGGGTACAGCCGCTCCACCAGCGCGTGCATCTCTTCGCCCGCAGAGGTCGTCGTCTGCTCACCGGTCGCGGTCATCGGCGCCACCGCAGGGTGTCGTCGACGGTTCCGGCGTCGGACGCCGCGCGCAGCACGGCGAGGCGGGTGAAGCGTCGCTCGAAGTCCTCCGTGGTCAGCCCGAACTTCCGGTAGGCGTCGGCGAGTTCGAGCGCGCCCTGCTTCACCGTCCACTCGCAGTCGAAGCCCGGGATCGCGGCGCGGAAGCGGGAGAAGTCCACGCGGTACGACCGCGGGTCGGCGCCGTTCTCCCCGGTGATCCTCACCTTCGCGCCGGCCACCGCCTCGGCGACCTGCTCGGCGATCTCGGCGACCGTGACGTTGTTGGTCTCGCTGCCGATGTTGAACGCCCGGTCGTGCACGGCTTCGCGCGGTGCGGTCAGCGCGGCCGTGAAGGCGCGCGCGATGTCGGCGGCGTGCACCAGCGGGCGCCAGGGGGTGCCGTCGGAGAGCACAAGCACCTCGCCGGACAGGAGCGCATGGCCGACGAGGTTGTTCAGGACGATGTCGGCGCGCAGCCGGGGTGAGTAGCCGAAGGCGGTGGCGTTGCGCATGTACACCGGGGTGAAGTCGCCGTCGGCCAGGGCGTGCAGGTCGTCCTCCACGCGCACCTTGGACTCCGCGTACGGGGTCACCGGCCGCAGCGGGGCGTCCTCGGTCACCAGGCCGCTGCCGCCGGACGCGCCGTAGACGGAGCAGGTCGACGCGTACAGGAAGCGCCGCACTCCGGTGTCGCGGGCCAGTCGGGCCAGGCGTACGGAGGCGTGGTGGTTGATGTCGTAGGTGAGCTCCGGCGCCAGCGATCCCAGGGGGTCGTTGGAGAGCGCGGCCAGGTGGATCACGGCGTCCACCCCGGCCACGTGGTCGGCCGTGACGTCGCGCAGGTCCACCCGCGGTCCCGGCGGGTCCGCGGGCGTCGGGCCGAGGACGCAGTCGGCGAACAGTCCGGCGTCAAGCCCGACGACCTCGTGCCCGGCGGCCGTGAGTACGGGCGCCATCACGGTGCCCAGGTAGCCCTGGTGTCCGGTCAGCAGTACGCGCAAGGTTCAATCCCCCAGCTTGAGAGTGAGTTTGGTGACGGCGAACGCCTCGGCGTATTGCGCGTGGCATTCGATGCCGCGGATCCTGGCGAGGCCGAGGAAGGCCTCCCGGTCGTACCAGGGCCGGTGCCGTTGCGAGGGGTAGTGCTCCTGCAGCAGCCGCACCTTCTGCTCGGCGATCTCCGGCGAGAGCGGCTGGTACGCCACCGGACGGCCGAGGTCGCCGTCCCACTTGACGATCTCGTAGCCGAGCACGAGGTGGTCGCGGAACGCGGTGGGCAGCAGCTGAGCCAGGGCGCGGTGATCCTGGTGCGCGTCATCGGTACGCGGCGCAAGCACCAGATCCGGCTCGGTCTGCCCGCGCAGCTCCTCGACCGCGGCCTTGGCCTCGTCCCAGTGCGCGGGCATGCGGCCGTCCGGCAGTTTGAGCACGGTAAGGCGCAGGTCGGCGCCCGGGCAGAAGGCGGCGAGCGCGGCCTGCTCCTCCTGCTCCCGCTCGCTGCCGCCGCCGGAGAGCACCAGTGCGTCGACGCGGACACCCGGCCGCGCGAGGCACAGCGTGAGGAGAGTGCCGCCGGCACCGATGGCGATGTCGTCGCAGTGCGCGCCCACCGTGACGATCCGGTCCAGGCGCCCGGCGCCGAGCCGTATCACGCGCTCACCCCCGCGCCGTCCCGTTCCCATACGACCCAAGGGCGGTCACCCCGGGCGTAGGCGTCGTCGAGCGCGGCGCGCTCCTTGACGGTGTCGGTCGGCTTCCAGAAGCCGCGGTGCTGGTGCGCCACGAGGCGGCCCTGCTTGGCCAGTTGGGCGCAACCGTCGGCGACCAGGTCCCCGTTCTCCGGTATGTGGTCGAAGACCTCCTGGCGGAGCACGAAGTAGCCGCCGTTCTCCCACAGCGGCATGTCGCTCACCGCGGTGATACCCCCCACCAGGCCGTCCTCGCCCAGGTCCACGCAGTGGAACGAGGACTGCGGCGGGACCACCATCATCGACGCACCGGCATCACGCCGGGCGAACCGGTCGATCATCTGAGGCAGCGGGGCGTCGGTGAGTACGTCGGCGTAGTTGGCGAGGAACATCTCGTCGCCGTCCAGGTGGTGCCGCACCCGGCGCAGCCGCTCCCCGATCGGTGACTCGATGCCGGTCTGCGCGAACGTGATAGTCCAGTCCGCGATGTCGGTGGACAGCAGCTCCGTCTTCCCGCCCCGCAGGACGAAGTCGTTGGACGTCGTCTCCTCGTAGTTGAGGAAGAAGTTCTTGATGTGACTCGCCCCGTACCCGAGGCACAGGATGAACTCCGTGTGCCCGAAGTGCGCGTAGTAGCGCATGACATGCCAGATCAGCGGTCGCGGGCCGACCATCGCCATCGGCTTGGGCACGTCGTCGTCGGCGCCGCTGCGCATCCGCATCCCATAGCCGCCGCAGAACAGTACGACCTTCATGATGTGCCCTCGACAATGCTCAGTTCCGGGATGGGAAAGACAAGGCGGCCGCCCCAGTCGTGCACGAAGGACAGCTGCTCGACCAGCTCGGCCCGCAGGTTCCACGGCAGGACGAGGACGTAGTCCGGTTTGTCGGCGGCTATCTGCTCGGGCGGCAGGATCGGGATGCGGGTGCCCGGGGTGAACCTGCCGTGCTTGTAGGGGTTGCGGTCGACCGTGTACGCGAGCAGGTCGGGCCGGATGCCGCAGTGGTTGAGCAGGGTGTTGCCCTTGCCCGGGGCGCCGTAGCCGACGACCGTCTCGCCGCGCTCGGCCGCCTCGATGAGGAACCTCAGGAGGTCCCGGCGCACCTTGGCCACCCGGGCGGAGAACTCGGTGTACCCGGACAGCTCCTGCAGCCCGGCGGCCTTCTCCCGGTCAAGCACGTCGGCCACGCGCTCAGTCGGCTCGCCGGCCACCTCGGCCGGCCGGGCCCACAGCCGGATGGAGCCGCCGTGCGTGGGCAGCAACTCGAGGTCCACGAGGGCGAGTCCGCCGCTCGCGAGGGCCCGGATCGCGGACGCGACCGTGTAGTACTGGAAGTGCTCGTGGTAGATCGTGTCGTACTGGTTCTCCTCGATCAGGGTCAGCAGGTGCTGCACCTCGATGGAGACCCAGCCGTCGTCGGCGACCAGGGCGCGCAGGCCCTCGGTGAACCCGACGACGTCGGGAATGTGCGCGTATACGTTGTTGGCCACGACCAGGTCGGCCGGGCCGTGCTCGGCGCGGACGGCCGAGCCGGTGTCCGGGCTCAGGAACTGTGTGAGCGTGGGCACCCCCGCGTCGCGTGCCGCGGCGCCGACGTTCACCGACGGCTCGATGCCCAGGCAGCGGATCCCCTGGTCCACCACGTGCTTCAGCAGGTAGCCGTCGTTGCTCGCGACCTCGACCACGAACGCGTCGGGGCCGAGACCCACCTTCTGCACGGCGTCGGTGACGAAAGTGCGCGCGTGCTCCACCCAGGAGGTCGAGAAGGAGGAGAAGTACGCGTACTCGCTGAACGTGTCCTCCGGCGTGATCAGCGGCGGTATCTGCGCGAGCCAGCAGGCGGTGCACACCTGCAGGTGCAGCGGGTACGCCGGTTCCGGCCTGTCCAGTTGGTCCGCGGCGAGAAAGCTCTCGCACGGCGGGGTCGCCCCCAGATCGACGACGCTCGCCAGCGTCGCCGAGCCGCACAGTCGGCATCGTGTCATCTGCTGTCCCCATCCCCCCTGCTCGCGCGGGCCCCCCGCCGCGAGTCAGCGTTTCCGTTTCCTGTCGGCGGCGGGCTGTCCCCGCCGCCGGACCGACCCGCGATCGCGGTGCGGTACTCCTCCACCAGGCGCTCCAGGCCGACGGCCGGGCTGAAGCCCTGCTCGTAACGGCGCCGGGCCGCCTGGCCCATCTCCCGGTTGCGGTCCGGTTCGGCCGCGATCCGGCGTATGCAGGACGCGAGCGAGGCGTGCTCGCCCGGTCGGTGCAGCAGCCCTGTCACGCCGTCCTCGACGAGTTCGACGAAGGCGCCGTGCCCGGCGGCGACGGTCGGAACCCCGGCCGCCATCGCCTCCACGACCACCAGACCGAATGCCTCGAGCCACGTCGAGGGCGCCACCACGGCGACCGACCGTGCGATGGCCTTCTGGCACTCCGCCGTGTCGTACAGGCCGACGTAGCGCACGTCGTCCCGGCCGGCCGCCCAGGCGGTCACCTCCTGCTCCAGCGGTCCCGTGCCGGCGATCACGAGCGGCACGCCCACACCGCCGTCCGCAGCCAACTCGTCCCACGCGGCCATGAGCAGCCGCACTCCCTTGGCCTCCGCGAGCCGGCCGAGATAGAGCAGATGCTCACCGGTGTCCGTCCGGCGGTCGGCCGGGTCGGGCACGAAGTTGTGCTTCACCGCCAGCCGCTCGGCGGGCATGCCGGCCCGCACCAGGACGTCGCGCTGTGCCGCGGAGATGCACAGGAACCGCTCCACGCCGGACCACCACCGCCGCCGGTTGGCCGACAGGCTGACCGCGAGCGGCACCGTCGCGAGGCGGGAGCCCCGGTAGCAGCCGTGCCGGACGGCGGGCAGCGGCGCCTTGCCGACGCATTCGGTGCACGGGCGGCCGTCCCGCTGCAGCGTGCCGGGCGGACAGATCTGGGTGTAGTTGTGCAGCGTGGCGACGGCGGGCACGCCGGCGTCGGCGCAGGCGGCGAGGACCGCGGGCGACAGGAGCGGGAAGACGTTGTGGACGTGGACCACGTCCGGCCGCTCGGTGCGAAGGCGGGCGGCGAGTTCCTTGCGGACCGCCGGGTTCCACGGCACGAGGAGCGGCACCGCGACCTTGCCCGGCAGGGACCGCGCGGCGATGGTGTCGCTGCGCCGCTCGAACACCTCGACCCGGTGGCCGGCCGCGCGCAGCAGCTCCACCTCCTGGTCGACGACCTTGTTCTCCCCGCTCGGCTGCGCCGAGGCGTAGTAGTTGTGCGCCACGAGGACGTGCATGGTCAGATCACCTCCGATCTCCGGGCCCATCGTGGGATGCGTTGTCGAGGAGCTGGGGGCGTCGGGAGCCCGGTTGCCGCGGCAGGTGCCGCCAGCAGTGAGGCGGCCACTGCCAGATGCAGCAGATACGGCGAGGCGTCGCCGAGCCCGGCCTCGGTGTACGACGCGATCGCGCAGTAGCTGATCAGGAAGATCGCGCAGGCTCGTTGCAGCGACGGTGGCCGCAGCAACGCGACGCCGCCCAGCACGATGATGATCGCCGCCACCAAGGCGACGCCGGTCAGACCCTGCTCCTGGTAGACGGCCAGCCAGCTGTTGTCGATCGGCAGCCCACCGAACGACTTGTCGCCCAGGCCCACGCCGAACAGTTGCTCCGTGGTCGTCCGGGGCGCTGCCAGCAGGGCGTCCCAGACCTTGGCCCGACCGGTGAGGTTGGAAAAGTTCTCTTGGCTCTGTCCGCGCAGGAACCACGTCTGGAGCGCGGAGGCGAACCCCACCGCGGCCACCACGGCGCACAGCACGGCCCAGGTGAAGAACCGCCGGGCTGCGGCGCTGGTCAGCAGGAGCGAGCCGATCGCCAGCACAAGGCCGATGACCAGGCCGAGCGTGGCCGTACGGGTATGGGTCAGCGCGAGCAGGACGAGTGACGGCACGATGACCACCGCCGCGCTGACCCTGTCGGTGCGGCGTCCGAGCACGAGCAGCACGGTGAGCCCGATGATCACCGCGGCGTACTGTCCGATCTGCGGCGGGGTGAGCGGCCACAACGCGCCGACAAGGCGTCCGCCGTAGAGGTCGGGCAGGGCGGCGCCCGGTGAGACGACCAGGCCGGCGGCCACCGACCCGAGCACCGCGAAGTACATCCGGATGTGGTGCCGTACGAAGGTCAGGCCGCCGTCCCACCAGCGGCTGAGCAGCCACAGCGTGCCGATGAAGAGAGCCAGCCGGGCGCAGCGGAACAGCGCGCCGAACCCGGACTCCAGGTCCACGCTGGAGATCACGCTCGGCACCAGCAGCAGGGTGAGCAGGAACACGAAGGCGCTGCCTCGGATGCGCAGCCGGAGATTGAGTGCGAGCGCCAGCGCGAACGCGGCGACCAGCGCGCCCATGGTGACCATCTGGATGAGTGAGCGGGGCAGGGGGACGATGGTCTTCGCCCCGGCGGAGCCGAGCGTGTTGAGGACCAGCAACCCCCAGATGATCCCGACGAGCTTCGGTGTGCCGGCCGGGCGTCGTTCGGCGCCGGGCGTCGTGCCCGCCGCGTCCGGTCCGCCCGGCAGTGCGCCGCGCCGCAGGTCTCCGCCCATCTCAACCACCGGCCCGTGCGTCGAGGGTGCTGCCCGCGTCCTGCTGGAACGGCGTGCCTTGCCACTGCCCGAAGTCGAGCACCTGACTCGGGTCGTGGGCGACGAACTGCCATGGCCCGAGGTAGACGTTGTCGTGCCAGCGGTTGTGCTGCTCGGTGGTGATCGCGTCAGCCACCCGCTTGCCCTGGTAGGGCGACCAGTCCGGATACGTGCCGTAGTTGGCGAGGACGGCCATGCGGTCGCACTTCACCGTGCACTTGAGGACGGACTTGTCCAGCACGAAGCGGTTGTCGTGGATGTCCACCCGCTGGGTCTTCCACCGGCAGTCGGCGTAGAGCGGTGCTTTGGCGATCGCCGGCTTCGCGCAGCGGCCGGTCTTGGGGACCAGCAAGGTGCAGTCACCGGACGAGGTGTTGGCCGGGCTGTTGCAGAACCGGTCGGCGTTCTCCCACAGGGTGATCCCCGACCAGTTGTTCTCCAGCACGTTCCGGTAGATCTCGATCTTGTGGGTGCGGGCTTTGATCCGTGGTTCGCCGCCGGACTCGGACAGGTAGATGGTCGCGTACGGGAACGTGTCGCCCTTTTTGGCTTCTCTGCGGCCCTCGACCCAGTTGTTCCGCCGAATCGTGTTGTTCCGGATGACCGCGTTGTAGCTGGTCTCGTAGATCAGCGCGGCACCGTCGTTGGCCTCGAGCACGTTGTTCTCGATGCGGAAGTCGTTGTTGTTGGTGTCCGCCCACAACCCCGTTCCGCGGTTGTCGTGCACCCAGTTGCCTCGTACGTCGGCGCCGTTGACAGCCCAGAACTTGATGCCTCCGGTGCAGCCGCAGCCCTCCTTGCGCCGCTCCCAGTCGCCGGTGTTGTTGCCCACGATCTCGTTGTCCTCGACCACCAGGTCGCGGAGGGCGCCGCCGCCCTTGTACGCGTTCATGCCGTACTGGCCGTTGTCGCGCAGGCAGTTGGCGCGGACCTGCTGGCGGGCTCCGGCCATCAGCCCGGCACCGGAGTTGTCCTGGATCGTCGCGTGCTCGATCACCCACCCGTCGGCCGAGTCGTGGTTGACCACACCCTCGTCGGGCGGGGCCACGAAGCGTTGAACGGTCAGGTAGCGGATGGTGACGTTGCGGGCGGTGCCGCCGAACGCGTACTGGTTCTTCTTCCGGCCGTCGAGCACCGCGCCCGGCGCACCGAGGTAGCGGTCCCCCTCCTTGGGGATGACCTGGGCGTAGCGGTCCGGGTCGAGCCGGTGCTTGCCCGGTCGGAGCCAGAACGTGGTGTTCGGGGGGCTGTTCTTGGTCTTCGCCGCCAGGTCACCGACCTTCGCGGGGTCGACCGTCACCGCGCCCGCCGGCGCCTTCGCCGGCCCGGCCGCGGGCTTGTCGCACACCCGGGCCACGGATCGGGCCGCGGACGCGGCGGACGCGGATGGCGCGGCCTTCGACTCAGCCTTGTCTCCCGGCGTACTCTCACAGCCCGTCGCCGTCAGCAGGGCCAGCGCCAGCGGTGCCGCCGCCAGCGCCCGGTGCCGCCTCTTGATCCTCATGCGTCCTCCCCCCATCTGAAACCCCCTAGCCGCGGAACCTGAGCACGGTGGTGAACGCCTCCGTGCCGTCGGCGAAGCCGGTGCCGACCAGCGTGGTGGTGGGTTCCTTGCGCCCGAAGCCGGCGGAGTACCAGCCCAGCGGCGGGTCGCTCTCGCCGCGATGCGCCCGCCAGCTCAGCTGCTCGGGCAGGTCGAGCGTCGCGGAGCGCCCCTCGCCGTCCCGGATCCAGGTGAGCACCGCCCGGCTCCCCACCAGGTCCGCGGCGATCGCCGGGCCGAGGTGGAACGCCAGGCGCGCATCCCGGCGCGGGCCGCGCACCTCGTCGACCACCTTCAACTCCTGGCTCGCATGCGTCAGTTCCACTCGACGACGGTGTACGGAGCCCTGGTAACCGTCGTGCTCGGCGCACCAGCGGGCCACGCCCTCCTCGGTGGTGTCCGCTGATGCGGTCAGGACGCGGCTGTCGGCATGCCGTGTCCACAGGAACGGGCCGCCGGAGACGGACTGGTCCTCGCCGTCCAGCTGCAGAGTGTTGTGGCCGAGGGTCGACCGGAAGTACTGCCGCCACTCGGGTTGCCCGTGGTAGCAGTACGTTCCCGGGTCGGCGAGCACGTCGACGCCGTCGTGCCGGACCTCCACGGACAGCGCGTCCGCGTGGGCGTGCGCGGCGATGGACAGGAAGCCGTGCGGACCGCCGTCGCAGCGGCACCAGATCTCTTCGGGGCCGCGCAGGATGGTCATGCCCGCGTCGGCGAAGTGGGCCGGTCGGCTTGCCGGGCGCGTCACGGAGAGTTCGGTGGGTTTGATGAGCGCGGCAAGCAGCGGGGTGCGCACATCGGTGCCGGTCACCGTCGGCCACCAGGCGAGACGGCCGAACACGGCGTCCCCGGTGGCAAGGAGCGAGCCCCAGCGGTCTGTGCCCGAGCCGTCCACGACCAGACCGTGCCCGTCGTCCGCGTCCCCCTGGCGCGGCGGCCGTAGCCGGCTGTCCACGACGGCCGCGAGCGCGTCGGACATCCGCAGCAGCACAAGGCGGACGGACGCGGGGACCGGCACGCCGGCGGCATCCGCCTCGGCCAGCGCGGCCAGGCCGAGCTCCAGCACGAGTCCGTGATACTCGGTGGCCAGCTCCCGGTTGAGGCCGGAGGCGAAGGTGTTGCCGCGCAGGTGCCGCTCCAGCGACCTCAGCGCGTCGGCTCGCCAACGCTCCGAGGAGGGGAACCAGTCGAACGCGCAGGCCGCGGCGAACTGCCCGGCGGCCTCGGCGATGACGTGGTTGTTCGCCGAGGATCCCCGGCTGGGGAAGGCGGCCAGCCAGCGCTGGTGGTGCCAGATCTGGTTCACGGCCACCGAGTTGCCCTCGAACAGACCGGCCACGCCGGGCCAGCCGTCGAGCAGCCGGCGGATCCACACCCAGGACAGCAGCCGGATGCCGAGCTCGATGCCGCTGATCCAGTGCACACCGCGCAGCGGTGGGTTGGCCGCCCACCACGACCGCAGGTGCTCGGCGACGCGCTCGGCGTACCGCTCGTTCCCGGTGATCGCGTAGGCGGCGGCGAGCACGGTGAGGTACTGGTGCCGGGACAGCTCCCAGATCTGTTTGATGTCCCCGACCGTGTCCTCGTTCCGGTACGGCACGTCGAAGGCGTAGCCCCATGGAGCCCGGCGCCCGGTCTTCGGGTCGCACCACCAGTCCGGGTCGGTCAGGTCGTCGCGCACCACCCCGAAATACTGGACGTGCCCATACATCAGCCGGTCCGCCTCGGCGATGAGACGTTTCGCGGCGTCCGGAGGTACTGAGGCGATCGTCCCGGCGGGCAGCACCGCGGTGAACCGGGCACCGGTCACGCTCGGGCAGTTCGGCCGCGCCGACCGCCACCGCCGCCTGCGCACCGCGTCGCCCGCCCGGCCGCCGACCTCCCGCGGTCCCATCCGGGAAAGGCGTCGCAGGTACCAGCCCGCGCTCATGGTCATCGCGTCCTCGCCAACGTCACCGGCGCACCGCCGGCGAGGCCGGCCTGCACGGCGAGCGTGGCTGCCGTGGTGGCGACCAGCGACTCCAGCGGCACCGGCATCGGCCCGCCGGTCCGCACGGCCTTGATGAACGCGGCCAGCTCGGCGTTCTGGCCCTTGTCCCGCGCCTTGGGCAGCCGCGAACTGACCCACCGCTTGCGGCCGTAAACCGACGCACGGACGAAGTCGTCGAGCCGCAGCACCTTGCCGTCCGCGACAAGGTCGAGCGTCTCCTTGGGGAAGCTGGGCGCGCCGGTGGTGACGTAGCTGACGGTGGCGGTGGACCCGTCCGGGTAGCGCAGCACGACTTGCAGGTCCTCGTTGTCGGACGTGGCGACCGCGTACACCGAGACCGGGTCGGCCTCCAGCAGCCAGCTCGCCGTGTCGATGAAGTGTCCGCCCTCGCCGGCGAACCGCGAGCCCTCCGTGCCCTGTTGGAGGTACCAGCTGCCGTGCTGCAGCCGGCCCGCGTTGACCAGGTAGCGCAGGTTCGCCGGACCGGTCCGGGCGCCGAACTGCTTCTTGGCCTCATTCAGCAACGGCGCGAACCGGCGGTTGAATCCCACCTGCAGCCGATCGTTGCCGGACTCCTCCACCGCCGCGAGTACGCCTGCCAGGTCGCCCTCGGTGAGGGCCAGGGGCTTCTCCACGAAAACCGCCTTGCCGGCAAGGAGTGCCCTACGGGTCAGTTCGGCGTGCGAGCTGTGCCGGGTGACCACGAACACCGCGTCGATGGACTTGTCGCCGAGCACGGCGTCGAGATCGGTGGTCGCTTCGGCGAAGCCGAACTTCCGCTGCGCGTTGGCCGCGGACAGCGCCGTCGTGGTGACGACTGTCGACAACTCGACGCCGTCGCGCTGTGCCAGGTGCGGCAGCAGCATCGACGTCGCGTAGTTTCCCGCGCCGACGAACGCAAGGCGTACCGGCGCCTTGGCGGACCGGGCCGGGGTGGTCACGCCGCTGCTGCGTGGCTTGACCGCGGGCACGGCCACCGCCGGGGCCTGCGCCTCTCCCGCGTGTTCGGGGTACCGGAACAGCACGGCCACGGCCTTCAGGCCGCCGTCCTTCAGGCTCTGGTACGTCTCGACGGCGTCGTCGAAGTCGGCGACGTGGGAGACCAGAGGCTCCACATCGACGCTGCCGCGGGCGAGGAGATCGAGGAAGCAGGCAAGGTTGCGGCGCTCGGTCCAGCGCACATAGCCGATCGGGTAGTCCCGCCCCTCCAGCTCGTACTCCGGGTCGTAGCGCCCGGGGCCGTAACTGCGCGAGAACCGGACGTCGAGCTCTTTCTCGTAGTACGCGTTCCACGGCAGGTCCAGGCGGCACTTGCCGATGTCGACGACCCGGCCACGGTCCCGGCAGAGCCGGGCGGCCAGCTCGACTGGCTGGTTGCTGCCGCCGCCGGCGGCCAGGTACACCTGGTCCACGCCATGGCCGTCGGTGAGTTCGGCGACGGCGGCTTCCACGGCCGCGGACGCGGGGTCGCCGCAGGCCGCGGCGCCCAGGCGCTCGGCGAGTTCGCAGCGCGTCGGGTCGGGATCGACCCCGACGACGCGGACTCCGGAGGCAACAAGAAGCTGCACCACCAGCTGCCCGATCAGCCCGAGGCCGATGACCAGTGCCACGTCGCCGAGTTGTGGCTCGCCGCGGCGGACGCCCTGCATCGCGATCGATCCGACGGTGCCGAAGGCCGCGTGCCGCGACGCGAGGCCGTCCGGCACCCGGGCGTAGAGGTTCTTCGGCACCCAGTTCAGCTCGGCGTGCAACGCGTGCTCGTTGCCGGCGCAGGCCACGACGTCGCCGACCGCCACGTCGTCGATCCCGGGGCCGACCTGCTCGACCACCCCGCACAGCGAGTAGCCCAGCGGCGTGTAGGAGTCCAGCTTGCCCATCACCTTGCGGTAGGTGGCGGGCACCCCGTTGGTGGCCACGCTCTGCACGACCTTGGCCACCTGGTCCGGCCGGGAGCGGGCCTTGCCCAGCATCGACATGCCGGCCTCGGACACCTTCATGAGCTCGGTTCCGGTGGATATCAGCGAGTAGGCGGTGCGGACCAGCACACCGCCCGGCTTGCAGCCCGGCACCGGCACGTCGAGGACGGCCAGCTCGCCGCTCTTGTAGTTCTGCACAACCTGCTTCACCCGAAGTCCCCTTGTTTCTACGTCGTCTTCTACGCCGAAAGGCGAGCGCTCTGGCCGGCCCCGGAGGTCGCGCCGCGATACCAGTACTCGAGCGTCAGCACATGCCACAGATGCTTGGAGAAGTCCCGCTGCCCGGCGGCGTCCTCGGCGACCATGCGCGCCAGGGCGTCGCGGCGCAGGAGCCCTGAACTCACGAGCACGCCGTCGTTCACCACCTCGCGCACCAGCGGTGCCAGATCCCGGCTCATCCACGCGCGCAGCGGGGCGCTGAACAGGCCCTTCGGCCGGTACACGATCTCCCGGGGCAGGATCGAGGTGGCCGCCTCCTTGAGGACGGCCTTGCCCTGCCGTCCGACGATCTTGCGGTCGCCGGGCACGGCGAACGCCGCCTTGACCACCTCGACGTCCACGTACGGCACCCGCACCTCGGTCGAGGCGGCCATGCTCGACCGGTCCGTGTAGGCGAGATTCAAGCCGGGCAGGAACATCCGGGCGTCGCCCAGGCACATGCGGTTGACGAAGTCGTCGAGGTCGTTGTCCTGGTAGATGTCCGCGTGCTCGGTCAGCACGTCCTCGACCGTCCCGGCCAGGTCCGGATCGACCAGGGCGAGCAGCTCGTCCTGGTCGTACATGGTGTAGCTGCGCCGGAACGCGGTCTCCTCCGGCAGATCGGCGAAGGAGAGGAACCGCTTGGCGAAGCGCACCGACCGGTACCCCCGGCGGGCGGTGGCGACCGGCAGCCGGTTCACGGCCCCGGACAAGCCGCGCCGCAGGGGTCGCGGGACGCGCTGGTAGCGCAGCGCGAGGAGGTTGGCCAGGTGCTTGCGGTACCCGGCGAACAGCTCGTCGGCGCCCATCCCCGAGAGCATCACCTTGACCCCGGCCTCGCGGGCGGCCGAGCAGATCAGGTAGGTGTTGATCGCGGCGGGGTCGCCGATCGGCTCGTCCAGGTGGTACGTCATCTGCGGGAGCAGGTCGAGCACATTCGGAGCGATCTCGATCTCGTGCAGGTCGACGCCGAACTGCTCGGCCACCTGCCGGGCATAGCGCAGGTCGTCCGGCATCGCCTCGAACCTGGCGTCCTCGGCGCGGAACCCGATCGTGTAAGCGGAGATCCCGGGTTGGTCGCGGGCCGCCAGCGCGGTCAGGTAGCTGGAGTCGAGGCCGCCGGAGAGGAATGTCGCCACGGGCACGTCGGAGAGCATGTGCTGCCGGGTCGACTCCTCGACGATGGCAGCGAGGTCCGGCTGCTCACCGGCCCGGGCCCGCTCCCGGCCCTCGGCGGCGACGTCCTTCAGGTGCCAGAACCGGCCGCGCTCCACCCGGCCGTCGGGCCGGCACCTCAGCCAGCTCCCCGGCGGCAGCTTCTCCGCTTCACGGAACGCGCACCGTGAGTCCGGCACCCAGTAGTAGAGCAGCGAGGCCACGAGGGCCGCATGGTCCACCTCCAGCGTCCCGCCGGTCGCGACGGCGAGCGCCTTGAGCTCGGAGGCGAAGACCAGGCCCTCGCCGCGCCGGAGCAGGAACAGCGGCTTGATACCCAACTGGTCACGGACAAGCACCAGTTCACCGGTGCGCTCGTCGAAGATCCCGAACGCGAACATGCCGCGCAGCCGGTGCAGGCAGTCCGTGCCCCAGCGCCGCCAGGCCTCAAGGAGCACCTCGGTGTCGGAGGTACCGCGAAAGCGCACCCCGGCGGCTGACAGTTCGCCGCGCAACTCGGGCGCGTTGTACAGCTCGCCGTTGTACGTGAGGACGAGACCGTCCTTGACCATCGGCTGGGCGCCGGTCTCGGACAGGTCGATGATGGCCAGCCGGCGGTGCCCGAGGTGCACTTCGCCGTCACCGACGGGGTGGCCGTACCGGCCCGCCCCGTCCGGACCGCGGTGGGCGAGGGTATCGGTGAGCCGGTCGGTCACGACCTTCCCGTCCGGCCATCGGTACGTGCCTGCGATGCCACACATGTCTTACCGCGCCTCCTGGTCGTTGTCCGGGACCCCTGCCGCCCACACCGGCAGCCGCTCCCTGCGCCGCCGGCCCGTCCCGTTCTGTGCGGCAGGCCGCTCGCTGCGGCCGCGCAGCGCGGTGTGCAGCCCGTCCCACAGCGTGCCGTCGGTCCGGTCACGGTGATCGGGGTCGATCAGCACCACGCCGATCACCGCAATACGCTGGTCCGCGAGTTGCCGCGCCACGGTGTGCAGCCATGCGGCGCTGCCGTGCCCGGCCCGCACGACGAGCACGGTCTGGGTGCCGAGGTACTGGAGGTCGGTCCACGCGGTGCCGGGCGCGACCGAGCCGACGCCGAGCCGGCGCTCCTGATGCGGCACGGTCTCGGCGCGCTCGCCGCCGACCACGGCTGGGTCTCCTGGCTTCGGGCGGCGGCCTGCGAGCTGCGGACCGGGCAGACCATCGACGACGACCACTGGCCCGTCCGCCGCCAGTGCCCTGGCGAGGTCCATGGCGATCACGCTCGTGCTGCGCGCACAGCCCAGTTCCAGCAGCGACACCGGCTCCGCGCAGTCGCGCACAGTACGGGCAAGGGTCGCGGTGAGCCGTTCGCGTGTCGCCCGGGTCCGTCGGCGCTGCCACCGCCTGCCCGACCTGCCGGGCAGCTCCGCGATGACCGAGGCGCCCAGGTTCGCCGCGATGTCCCGGCGCAGCACGGGGCGGTCCGCCACCACCGTGCCGACCGCGGCCGACGCGAGACCGAGGACGAGCCCGAGGACGAGCCCGATCGCGGCGCTGGTGGCAACGGCGATGGGCATTGAGTGGTGCACGGCGCGCGGGGCGTCGACGATCTGCGTGCCGGCGATGACCTTGGGTGTGCCGGTGCGCGCCTCCTCGGCGCGCTGGTCGAAATCGGCGATCCGTGAGTTGAGCTCGGCCCGGCGGGCGAAGAGCGACTCCATGCTCGCCGACGCCTTCGGGTCGCTCTCCGGCGACCGGTCTCCGATCTCCTTGTTGACCTGGGCGAGTTCGCCCCGCATGCGGTCACGCTGGTCGGCCAGGGCCTTGGACTCGGCCTTCGCGGCTTCCTGCATCCGCCTCACGTGGTCCGCGACGAACGCGTCGGCCAGTGCCTTGGCCCGGGCCACCGCCTGCGCGTCGCTGTCACCTGTCACTTCGATCTGCAGCAGGTTGTTGGTCAGGCCGGTCCCCTGGTAGTCCCGCATGAAGTCTTCCGGCTTTTCCGGGGAGTTGAGGGACTGCAGGGCCTTGTCGGCGATCCGCGTGGTCCGCAACAGCTCCACGTCGGTGCGGATCAGCGTTCCGGTGTCGTTGGGCTGGTCCTCCTGATGCGCGACCAGCACCTTGGCCACCGCGCTCGGCGGCGGTGGCCGCAGGACCGCCACCGCGGCGCCGACCAGCAGCCCCACGAGCGCCAGGGAGCACCAGAGGCGGCGGCGCCTGCGCACCGCCACCACCAGCGCTTGCAGGTCGAAGAGCGGAGCGGCTGCCGACGACTCCGAACTCGTGCTCGTCGTCACGCTGAGCCTCCCGTCGCGTGGCCGTGAACCGCGAGGGCCACAGTGGCGGCATCCGGAGGATGTCCGGCAGACCGCGTCGGACGGGCCCGGACCATGCCGGCGACGACGATGCCGACGACCTCGTGCCTGCCGTCCGCACACGCCTCGGCGATGCCGGCGAGCTCCTCTGCGGTCCAACTGCCCGCGCTGAGGACGACCAGGGCACCGGACTCGGTGTCGCGGTCCGGCACGGTCGGTCGGTCCACGGAGACCTCCACCACCCGTAGCAGCAGTTCGCTCTTGGCCTCGGCGACGAGCTGCCCGGCGGCCCGGCGGGCGATCTCGTCGCCGTCCGGTACGACAACCAGCAGTCGCCCGGGGGCCGGTAGCTGTTCCCGGAGGCGAGCGCACACCCGCCGGTAGCGGATCCGCCTGCCGGCCTCGTCGCCGGACGTCCGCGGGGTCGGTGTGTCCCACCGGGTGTCGGCGCCAAGGAGTCTGCGGATACGGGCCCGTTGGCCACGGTCTCGCGGCTGGTGCGCGCGCTGTTCAGCAGGTACGTCGACGGTGCCGAGCAGTACCGAGCCCAGTGCCGCCTCGATCTCCGGTTCGGTGCGCAGCCGGCGATTCACCCGTGCGGCGACGAGATGGCCGATGATCGCGAGCAGGAAGAACAGCAACGCCCCGGCGGCGATGAGCTGCGTCCTCGTCGGCGGCACCTCGCCGGTCGGCCGGGCTGCCGGGCCCATGACGACCATGCCGGCCTTGTCGGTCGCCGGGTCGGCCTCTTCCAGTTTCTGCATGGCCTCCTCCAGCGAGGTGCGCAGCTTCTCGAGTTCGGTGCGGGCCTGCACGCTCTCCACGGTCTGCCCCGGATCGGCCGCATCGGCCAGGTCGGTGATGCGGCGGTCGGTCTCCGCCACCTTCTTCCGCAGCGCCTCGGTCCCCGTGGCCGGGTCGGGGTCGCTGCTGCCCCCCGCGATCCGCGCGGCGTAACGGACGAATTCCTGGGCCATCCGGTCGGAGAACTGCTGCGCGCGCCGGGGGGTGTCGGCGGTACCCGAGATCTTGATGATGTTCCCGTCGGCTGCCTTGGCGCTCACTCGATCCCGCAGGTCGCTGCCGCTGACGCCCCTCCAGCCGAGGTCGGCCGCCGCGCGGTCGACCACCGGCGAACTGGTCGCGAGGTCCACCTGAGTCAGGAGCTCGCGCTCTTCCCACTGCCCAGGCAGCAGTACCGATGCCGACGCCGTGTACCGCGGCGGGAACAGCACCGAGGTGCCGTAGCCGACGAGCGCGCCCACCACGGTGAGGACGGCAAGGAGCCGCCAGCGCCGACGGAGAATCCGCCCGAGCGTGACCAGACGTATCGTGTCGTCGTTCAAGGCCGCCGCCTCCCCCGTGCCCGGACCGGGTCGCCCGCCGACACCGAAGTGTGGTCACGGCACGCAGCGGCGTAGGCGGCGAGCAGCGACGCTTGCGAGTTCTGCCAGGAGAGCTGCCCGCTGACCCGCTCCTGGCCGATCTTGCCCATCCGGGCCCGCTTCTCCGGATCGTCAAGGAGCAGCGCGATGAGTTCGGCGAACGCAGCCTCGTCGTTGGCGGGCGCGTACACCGCGGCGTCGCCGGCGGAGACGCGCGCCTCCCGAAGGTCGAAGGAGACGATCGGCCGGCTCATGGCCATGTACTCCAGGACCTTGTTCATGGTCGACACGTCGTTGAGCGGATTGCGCGGGTCGGGGGAAAGGCACACGTCCGCAGTGGACAGGTAGCGCACCAGGTCGGGGTCCGGAATGCGTCCGGTGAACTGCACCTGCTCACTCAGCCCGAGCCGCCGGGACAGTTCCACCATCGCGTCGAAGGCGTCCCCGGCTCCGACGAACACCGCATGCCAGTCGGTGCGCCCGAACTCGTCGCGCAGCTTGGCGAGGGCGCGCAAGGCGTAGTCGACGCCGTCCTGCGGGCCCATGACACCGAGGTAGCACAGCAGATGAGGCTTGCCGCGCTTCAACTCGGGCTCGGGCGGCACCGGTTGGAACCGTTCGATCGCGGGCGCGCTGCGCACCACGAAGACGTCCTCAGGCCGTCGACCGCCACGAAGCATGGCGACGTCCCGGTAGCTCTCGTTCGTGGCGAGCACCACGTCCGCGGCCCGATAGGTCAGCCGTTCCAGCGCGCACACGGCGCGGTAGAGCAGATCCTCGCCACGGTCGAACCGGGAGAGGTACAGCTCGGGTACCAGATCGTGCTGGTCGAAGACGAACCGCGCGCCGCGCCGCTTCAGCCACAGTGCCGGCAGGAACAGCAGGTCGGGCGGGTTGCAGGCGTGGACCACGTCGACCGGGCCGACCTTGCGGGCCAGCCGGACCGTGTGCCACAACGCCGATCCGTACTCCCGCAGGTAGCCGGCCGGCCCTCCGGTGGCCGCGCGCAACGGGTAGCGGT
The DNA here is from genome assembly GCF_026340095.1 of Streptomyces sp. NBC_01446. GTDB lineage: Bacteria > Actinomycetota > Actinomycetes > Streptomycetales > Streptomycetaceae > Streptomyces > Streptomyces aureus. The sequence goes on from NZ_JAPEPO010000003.1 coordinate 673,824, forward strand.
GGATCCGCACCCCATCGATCTCCGCCTCCGGCTCCGTGTCACGTGTACTGCCCTGGGGACAGATGACGTGCACCTTCCAGCCCGCGTCGCGCAGCGTCGTGCACTCCTGCCACACCCGCCGGTCGAACGGCACCGACAGGTTCTCCACCAGGATCAGCGCGCGCCGGTTCGACCGGTCGCCGCTGGCTGTGTCATCGAACGATGTGTCACCAAGCAAGGCCCACGTACCCTGGTTCGGCCCGGCGCGCTTCGGCGTCGGGAATGCGGATGAGGTCGACGATCACCGGGCCGTCGCCATGGGGCAGCGCCGCCAGCACGGCCGGATCCCCGGTCCCGACCAGACACACCTCGGCGTGCTCGAGCACCTCGTCGACGGAGTCCGCGAGAAGCTGCGCGAGGTGCGGCAGCCGGTTCTCGATGTACTCGCGGTTCGCGCCGATCAGCCGGGAGAGGCTCACGTTGGCGTCGTAGATCTTCAGGTCGTAGCCCTTGCCGAAGAGCCGCTCCGCCAACTCGACGAGCGGGCTCTCGCGGAGGTCGTCGGTGCCGGGCTTGAAGGACAACCCGAACAGTCCCACCCGGCGCTTGCCGGTGCGCTCGACCAGGTCCACCGCACGTTGCAGATGTGCGGAGTTGGAGGGCAGCACATGCGTGAGGATGGGCACCGAGACGTCTGCCCGCTGCGCCGCGTACACCAGGCTGCGCAGGTCCTTGGGCAGGCACGAGCCGCCGAAGGCGAAGCCGGGCCGCAGATAGGCGGGACTGATGTTCAGCTTGCGGTCCGCCAGGAACACGTCCATCACCTGGTGCGAGTCCACCCCGAGCGCCTGGCACACCGCACCCAGCTCGTTCGCGAAGCCGATCTTGAGGCCGTGGAACGCGTTGTCCGCATACTTGATCGCCTCGGCCGTCGGGACCGGCACCCGGAACACCTCGCCGGGCAACCCGTCGTACAGCGCCGAAACCGCGTCGCCGCTTGCCGGGTCGAGCTCGCCGATGACGGTCTTGGGCGGGTCGAAGAAGTCCCGCACGCTCGTGCCCTCGCGCAGGAACTCCGGGTTGACCGCGACCCCGAAGTCCGCCCCTGCCGTGCCGCCGACGTACTTCTCCAGGATCGGTACCAGCAGGTTCATGCAGGTGCCGGGGAGCATGGTGCTGCGGAACACCACGGTGTGCCGCCCGCCCCGTTCGGCCAGCGCGGCGCCGATCTGCTCGGTGACGCGCTCCAAGTACGTGGTGCACAGGCTGCCGTTGGGCTCCGACGGTGTGCCCACGCAAACCAGCGACACCTCACTGCCCATGACCGCCTCGCGGACGTCACCAGTGGCGCGCAACGCTCCGGTCCCAACGACCTCGGCGATGAGCTCGCCGATGCGCTCCTCGACCACCGGAGCCTTGCCTTCATTGACCAGGTCGACTTTCGCCTGGTTCACATCCACCCCGATGACCTCATGACCAAGGCTCGCCAGGCACGCGGCCGACACGCAGCCCACGTAGCCGAGCCCCAAGACGCTGACTCTCATGACCCGTTCCTCCCCCCAGGCAGGCCCTTTGGGCCTGCAGTCCCTGCGCCGTCCGGACGACGCACCCCGCGCATCAGTAGGCCCCCTGCCCGTGGAGCACCGCACGCAGCGTCTTCCACAAGATCACTGTGTCGAGGGCGAGCGACCAGTCCTCCACGTACCGCAGGTCAAGGCGGACGGCCTCCTCCCACGGCAGGTCACTGCGCCCGCTGATCTGCCACAGGCCGGTGAGCCCGGGCTTGACGAGCAGCCGCCGCCGGATGTCCGGGCCGTACGCAGCGGACTCCTCCGGCAACGGGGGCCGCGGGCCGACGAGCGACATCGATCCGGTGAGCACGTTGAAAAGCTGCGGGAGCTCGTCGATCGAGTACCGGCGCAGCACTGCTCCCACCCGGGTCACCCGCGGATCCCGGCGGAGCTTGAACAGCAGGCCGGCACCCTCGTTGCGGTCGGCCAGTTCGGCACGTGCCCTGTGAGCCCCGTCAACCATGGTGCGGAACTTGAGGATGGTGAACTCGCGGCCGTCCTTGCCGACCCTGCGCTGGCGGTAGAACGCCCCGCCCCGGCTGTCCACCAGCACGAGCAGCCCGACGAGCACCATGAGCGGCGCGAACAGCATCAGCAGGATCGCCGCGCCCATCCGGTCGACGACCCCTTTGATCGCCCGGCGCCCTCCGGTGAAGGTCGGCATGCTCACCCGCAGCAGCGGGATCCCGAGCACCGCGTCGACGTGCAGCCGCGGGCCCGCCACCTCCATCAGCACGGGGGCCACGACCATCTCGGCGTCGCTGCCCTCGAGGTTCCAGGCCAGCCGCTGCAGCCGGTCCGGTGACCAGTGCGGGTCCGGTGTGACCGCTACGACACGGTAGCCGTCGCGGCGAACGTGGCTCGCGACATCCGCCAATTGGCCGACGACCGGCACTCCGTCCAGTTGGTCACCGTCGAGCCCGAGACCGTCCGTCGTGCACACCGCATCCACCCGCCAGCCCAGGTGCGGAAACTTCCGGGTCCGGCTGATCAGGTCGCGCACGGTGGCCGGACTCCCCGCAGCGAGCACCGGTCTCAGGCACTGCCCTTCCTTCCGCTGTCTGTGCAGCCCGAGGCGGAGCAGATACCGCGCGGTCATCGTGACGAGCGCGATCGCGGGTATCGCGACGAAGATCCAGAGTTTGATGTTGCGCGAGGTGAGAGCGATCCCGCCGAGCGCCAGCACAACGGTCGCCGTGAACAGTGAGCGTCCGAGCCGATGGAATTCCTCGGCGCCCTGGCCGAGCACGGCCGGAGCCCACGCCCGGCTCACCGCAAGCGATCCCAGCACCAGCAGCTCGGTGCCGAATGCGAGAATTCCCCACTTCTCATGCCAGTTGGCCGCGTCCCGGGCCCCGAAGAAGTTGCCTATCGCCGCTACCACCAAGGCGGTGGCCACGGTATCGCTGGTGACCACGGTACGGCGGTACCGCTGCTCCCAGTCGCTCGCCGGCTGGCTGATCGCCCCGTTCGCCAGACGCTCGCGCGCCGACGGAAAAGGGCCGACTAATCCCCCCTGCCGCACAGAACCCCCCTGGTCCCCAGTGGTTCGACGTGGTCGCCCAACACTGCCCCTCCCCCCGGGAGGCCCCCGCCCCCCGCACGCTTCCGCCCCTCGGGAGGCCCCCGCCGCCCGCGCCGCGCTGTTCCCCTCCGTGGGAGGCCCCCACCCCCGCACGTGACATCCCGACTACTTCAGCGCCACTTCAACAACCCGCCCCAACGGCAGCGGGCACGCATGTCCAGCCGGACTCTCGAGGTACGCGCGAACCCGTCGAAACCTCAGGTGCACCCCGCACCCAAAGCCCGTCTCGGGCTCCAAGAATCGATCACCCCCACGTCTGGCGCCACGGACGCGGCTGCTGCCCGTCCGTAGCGTCGGACCCATAGATCATCTTTTGTCGCCCGGTGTCCCACCATGCGAAGCACGGTCAATGTAGACCATGAAGGCCCCCCTGAAGAGAGGGATGTGTTCAATTTGTGCTGAAGCTTTGAAGGAGAATCCACAGAAAGGTCACGCCTACGGGCGCCTTGACGACGAAGACGGGCCCTGTGACCTGTGATGACGCGAACTCTCCGGGCTGCCGACACCGGCAAGCCCGGGGCGTCCCGACACCGCCAACTGGGCCGGATTCAGAGCCTGTCCGGCGGATCTTGTCGGTGCGTACGGGGTGCCGATCGGGGATGGGGGCGAACCAGCACGCCACCGGAGCCCGTCCAAACGGACCGGGGCCGGCAAGCCGCATGACCACACCCTCAGGCGCTCCCGCGGCGAACTGACCACGAACATCCCTCTGGTGGCCGACGGCCCTTACCACCTGCTCGCCTTCCAGACAGGCCACAGACGCCCTGGCCTCCACAGATCATGACCCGTTTGCGTGTGCACAGGCGGATCGGCCGCCCTCGCACGACGCCAGATGCGGTCCTGGCCGACAAGAGGTACTCCTCGCGAGCCATCCGAACTCACCTCAGCAGGCGGGGCGTTCACTCGGCGGGGCCGCAACCGAACGAGCCGATCGCATCACGCACACGCCGCGCCAGATCCGCCGACCCACCGCCGGACCTCGACCATGAGGTCTATCTGCACGCGGCCACCAGCGCGACCAGGCCTCCGAACGGAGACCCGCAAGCGAGTACTTGCGCATCTTCCTCACCGGGCCCGACCAGGATCAACTCCGCTTCGCCCGTGCGGCATTGCACCTGCGTCGCATGCAACGCCCTGAGTCTGGTCCCGAACCTCCGTGGAGGTCTTCGGCCGTACCCCGCACGAGTTCGCCGGAACCAGTGCGTAGGGCAGGCAGTAGGTTGCCGCTGGCGGCGCCGGAGCGTCGCGTAGGCGGCGTCGACCGGACTGTCCGGGCCCTCACGCTTCCCGCAGCCTGCGCAGCAGTTGGTCACCGATCCGGCGGGTCTCCTCCCTGTAGGGCGTGTCGGACAGCACGAAGTGCGTGACGCCGAGAGCACGGTAGGCGTTGAGTGCCGCAGCCACGTCGTCGGGTGAGCCGACGAGCCACGTGGTCGCCGCTCCCCCACCGCCGAACCTACCGGGCGCGGTGTACAGGCAGGTGTCAAGGACCTCGCCGCGTTCGGTGAGGTCGAGCAGCCGCCGTTGGCCGACAGCTGTCTTGCGGTTGCCCATCCAGGTGTCGATCTCGCCCGCGTCGGCCGCCATCTTCGCGACCTTCTCCTCCGCCGCGCGCCACGCCTCCTCTGTGGTGTCACGTACCACGGTGGTGATCCGCAGTCCGTACTCCAACGGCACATGGCGGCGCCCCACCTGCTCGCTCAACTCCTTGAGTCGGGCGATGCGTTCAGTGATTCCGTCGAGCGGTTCGCCCCAGAAGAGCTGCACGTCGGCCTCGGCCGCCGCGACGCGTTCGGCGGTTTCGGACGCGCCGCCGAAATAGAGGGTCGGACGAGCCCGCTCGGCGGTGACGTAGGGGCGCGGGCTGACCGTGGAGTCGGTGACCTGGAAGTGCTCGCCGTGGAAGGTGACGTTCTCCTCGGTCCACAGGCGGCGTACGAGATGCAGGAACTCCTGAGTGCGGGCATAGCGCGCGGCGGGGTCGACGGTGGTGTCTCCGTAGGCGGCGGGGGTGTCCAGGCCGCTGACGATGTTGACCAGGACGCGCCCGCGGCTGAGCTGGTCGAGAGTGGCGGCCGCGTTGGCGAAGTTCGCGGGCTGCCAGTAGCCGGGACGGACGGCGATCAGGGGCTTGAACGTCGTGGTGCGCGCGGCCAGGGCGGTGGCGACGGTGAAGGTGTCCGGGCGTCCCCATCCTGTGCCGAGCAGTGCGCCTCCCCAGCCGTGGGCTTCTGCCGTGCGGGCGAGTTCGGTCGAGTACTCGATGGATCCCCAGCCGGATGTGGTGTCGTCACCGCGATGTCCCGGCTGGACGGTGTTGGGGATGTACCAGAGGAATTGCGGGGTCATCTTGCTTCCGATCGTTGTTCGGGTGGTGGCGGGGTGGCTGGGTGGCGGCAGAGGCCGGCTGCCAGCGGCGCTCGGAAGCAAGTGATCGTTGTGAGCATCGTCCACGGTGCGGTGCGCTGACGAACAGGCAGCAGCGCCAGCCCAGTTGGAGGCCGAGGCCCGCGTCGAGCGCGCCACCGAGCAGCGGCCCCAGGGCCGTGGCCACGCCTGCCGTCACCGCGTACAGGCCCAGCGCTCGGCCCCGGTCCTGGCCGCGGAGACGTCCTGGAGGATGCCGATCACCTGGCGTTGACGAGCCCCGCAGCGGCGCCTTGCACCAGCCGCACATTGATCCGTGCGCCAGGCCCGCCGCCGGTCGCGGCCGTCACCCCCGCGAGGAGGAAGACGGCCACGCCCAAGGAGAAGAACCGCTTGCGCCCGTACGCGTCACCGAGGCTGCCGCCCAGGGACGAGCGCCAGACCGAAGGCCAACGAGTATCCGGCCACCATCCACTGCACGTCGCAGGCACCCGCCCCCAGCGACTGCCGCATGCTCGGCACGGCGATCTTCACAACTGCCTGCTCCAGCAGAGTCGTCGCGCCCGCGACCAGACAGACCAGCAGCACGCGCTGGACGGCACGGTCTTCTCCCGGGAGCACTCAGGAACGCGCCTCCGGCACGCGGCCGGCTTCCGGCTCCACGCCGATGACCTTGCGGTAGACGCGCGCCCCGTCGCCGTAGTCGTCGACGGCGTAGTGCCAGGTGGCCCGGTTGTCCCAGAGGACGAAGTCGCCGGGCTGCCAGCCGAAGCGGATCGTGTCGTTCGGCGAGGAGGCGTGCCGCAGCAGGTGGTCGAGCAGGGCCTTGCTCTCGGCGGAGGTCACGCCGGTGAGGCCGATCGCCGAGGTGCTGATGAACAGGCCCTTGCGGCCGGTAGCCGGATGGGCCAGGACGACCGGGTGCTGGACGGTCGGTCCGCTCGCGGTCTTCGTACTGCCCTGCGCGTAGTTCTCCGCGTTGCCGTCGTACACCGCGCTCACGGACTCCAGGAGCTCTTTGAACGGCTCCGACAGATCGTCGTACGCCGCCTGCAGGTCCGCCCACAGCGTGTGGCCTCCCAGATCAGGCACCACCTCGTACGTCAGCGACTCGATGGCGAAGACCGGGTCGCGCCACAGGCCGCCGATGTGCCAGGTGCTGGCCTTGCCGGTCTGCCGCACGTTGTACGGGTAGACCAGCGGATTGGCAGCGTCCTTCGCGGCCGTCGGGTGGTCGAAGGGCTCGGCGAAGAGCCGCACGGCGGCGACGTGCTGATCGGGTGTCAGGTGCTGACCGCGGAACACCAGCACCTTGTGGTCCCGGAAGGCCTGCCGCAGCGCTTCGGCGATGGTCTCGTCGACGGGGGCGGTCAGGTCGACGCCGGTGATCTCCGCGCCGAAGCGCGGTCCTGCCCTGAGGATGTCGAAAGTGGCGACGGTGGTCATGGCTTCTTCTCCTCTTTGTACGGTGTGGGTTGTGCCCGGGGTGAGAAGTACTGGGCCCCTCTGGCCGGGGCGGTCAGCTGGTTGCTTCCACGCCGAGGCGGGCGAGCAGACGCTCCCGCAGTGCCGCGTACTCCGGGCCTCCGTGGCTGCGCGGCGCGGGGAGTTCGACCGGGATGTCGACGGCGATCCGGCCCTCGTCGAGGACGGCCACCCGGTCGGCCAGGGCAATGGCCTCGTCGACGTCGTGGGTGACCAGCAGCACGGCGGGCCGGTGCCGCTCGCACAACTGGCGCAGCAGGGTGTGCATCCGGATGCGGGTGAGGGCGTCGAGTGCGCCGAACGGCTCGTCCGCCAGTAGGAGTTGTGGTTCGCGGACCAGGGAGCGGGCGAGCGAGACCCGCTGCTGTTCCCCGCCGGACAGCTCAAGGGGCCAGGCCCACTCGCGGCCTTCGAGGCCGACTTCGGCGAGGGCCGTGCGTCCCCGCTGTGCGGCGTCCGGGCCGGGAAGGCCCAGAACCACGTTCTCGAGCAGCCGCTTCCACGGCAGCGGCCCTGGCCTCCCCCGCGCGCCGCGCCCTGCTCCGCCGCCGGACCGATGGCGATCTGGCCGCGCTGTCCGAACTGTCGAACGCGGCAAGGCTCCTCGAGGCAGCCCCCGACTGCGACCTCACCCTGCTGACGCGGGTGTCGCGGCTCCGCAAGCGCATCGAGGACGACAACTTCACCGTGCCCTCCACGTATCCGCTGTTGCTGGTGCGCCTCGGCCGAGCCGAGGAGGGGATCCAGTTCGCCCGTACTGTGCAGAACGTCTACGTGCGGGCCGAGGCGCGGAACCTCATCCGCGAAGCCATGGCCGTGCCGGGCAGGTTGCCCCTGGAGCGGATGCCACATACGGCGCGCGCGGCCCTCGCGCTTGCGCGGCACGGCGAACCGGGCGCCGCCGATCTCGCTCGCGAAGCCATCACCGAGAGCGGCGACGAACGAGGCTGGTCCCTCACCACCGCCGCCGACGCACTGGCCGAGATCGATCCCGCGCTGACACGGCGCCTCATCGAGGAGGCCGTCGAACACGCCGATGCCGAGGACCGCCCCGACTTCTGCGGCCTCCTCGCGCCGGCGTTCGCCGCTCTCGGCGACCTCGACCGCCTCGTCCAGCACCTCGCCGCCCTGGACCGGGACGGCAGGAAACGAGCCCTTCTCACCGCCTGCGGCGAGCACTTCGCCAAGGGAGGCCGTCGCAACGTGCCCGAGGTGCTCCTCACTGCCTTGAACCAAGAGGTCACCGCCTCCGAACTCGTGGAATCGGCCGCCTACCAGGACAAGGACCGGGCCCGCCACCTGCTCGCCCTGCCCGCCTCGTCCTCTCCGGGGCTCGATCTTGTCGAGATCGCCTATGCCGCTCTCGCCGCCCACGGCCTCGATCCTCGGCAGTCCGGGGCCTCCGACGAACTGCTCGCCGATGCCGCAACGTCCGCCCTGGCCAACGGTCATCTCTCGCTGGCGGTCTCCCTGGCCCAGGACATCACCGGCCCCTTCATCCGTGCGGCCCGCCTCGCAGAGATCTCGCTGGCTCTGCTCGACTCCAACACGCCCCAGGACGCCGCTCCCTTGGCGCGCGAGGTGGAGGCGGCCCTCGACGAGACCAGGAACACGCCGCCGCCCACCGTCCTGGCAGCGTTCGCCCGGGCCGCCGGCACCGCCGGACGAACGGACCTGGCCACGCCGGCCCTGGAACTGGCCCTTCAGACGGTGCTACAGGGCAGCGACGACGCCCGTGCCAAGTGGGAGGCGCAGGTTGTGGCAAGCGCCGCCGCCCGGCTTGGCCACCTCGACCACGCCCTGAGGATCGCGGCGGGGTTCGAGGCAGATCAGCTCGACCGCATCGACATCCTGTTGGACGCCGCCAAGGCCGTCGAAGCGCACGGCGATCACCGCTCAGCCGATCTCGACGTGCTCATCGCCCAGGTGACCGAAGGCATCGAGAAGTCGACGGACCCGAGCGTGTCCGGCTGGCGTACCCGTGTCTCTCACGAGCTCATCGCCCTCCACCTGCGCGCCGGGCACGCCGACGTGGCCCTCAATCTGACCCGACGGCTAGCCGAGACCGATCTGCCCGGCCGCATACTTGAGTTGCGGGCGCACCTGCTGTCGGACGACATCCCCACGGCTATCTCCCTGATCCGCGATACGGCCCTGGCCATGCCCTCGAGTTCCCCGCAGGAACTCGTCCGCAGGCAGGAGCAGGCAGCCGCGATGATTGTCGAGATGTGCGACGCCGGCCATCAGGCCCTGTGCCGCGACGTCACCGCTCAACTCGCCGGAAGCGCAGACCGGGGGGTGACGCTGGACAGCGGCCTCTGGGCCCGTCCCTGGCTCACCGTGGCCTGCCGGGCCACCGGCCTCACCGAGGAGTTCACCCCCCTTCTGGATACGCTGCAGCATGCCGCCCTGGTCACGGGCGCCGGCTACGCGACCCAAACCGTGCCGCTGGAAACAGTCGTCCGCCTACGCCTCTGGGATCGCTACCACGCCGAAGCCCGCCGGTTGAGCGAAGTGCTGGCCGAGGTCGTCCTCACCAACATGGTCGAAGCAATGCTCGAAGCAGGCCTCCTGAGCGAGGCCCTCCCCCTCATCGACGACCTCCAGGACGACGCGGCCTACTGCCTGGCCCTCGCCGCAGCCGTCACCTCCCCACCGCCCATCGACCTGATCAAGCGCTCCCTGGCCCACGGCTTCGCCGAGGCCGTCATTGCCCCACTGACCGCCCTGGAACCGGCGTGCCTGCAAGAGATCGCAGCTCAACTCGGGGTGATCCGGCCGCCAGCCGAACAGGTGTCATAGTTCATGACCATGCGGCTGAGAAACTCCGATGAACGGCTCCATCCCACGATCACCAAGGGCCGTCGAAGCAGCGGTTGAGGGACCGAGTTCGCAGACGGCAGCCACCCCTCGACCGGCGCCGGACCGTCGCCGTCCGCGAAGCCCGCCGGCGCGCCCTCATCCCACTGATGCCCGCCCACGACGAGCCCAGCAACGCCGAGTACCGCGACGTGAACCCGCCGCCGGCCGTTGGAAAAGGCCGGTGAATGACGTCACCCCGAGCCGGGCGGCGGCGCCTCACCGGAGCCCTCGTCCGGCTCCACAGCCGGAGGTCGAAGTCCCTCCTCAATCGCCTTCCGGCGAAGCGACTTGCCCCTTGCCATCCCAGCAGCAGAACGGGCCAACTGCGCTTGCAGCTGGTCGAACGCCGCCGGACCTGACAGGTCCCGCAACCTGCGACTTCTGCTCATGCGTGGTTCAACGCCCCAACGCGCCGCCCGTAACTGCAATACCGCCGAATGGAGCATTCGACGACGTCGAATCCCCCGTCTGCACCCTCTGCCATCGCGGCCCGAAAGCCGACGGCCCTGCTCGGACTCCAGATGCCGGCACCCGACTTCGGCTTCACCCCCACCAGGCCGCCGTCCGGCACCGCGTATCTGCGGGCTACTCAGCAACGGCGATACGGTCGCCATCCGGATGAGGCACGGCAGCCCGCAGGTGCGTGCGTATCCGTGGGCTATCCGGCGAAGGTGAGGTTGTAGGTTGTACAGGCGAGCCATGCCGAGCACGGCGTAACTGACGCCCTCGCCCTTGAGACAGCAGGCGCGAATGATCTCCCAGCTCATACACGCGAAGGCGTACTCAACACGGGCTCACACTTGCTGCCAGCCCTGACCCCCACGCCCTTCGGCAGCAAGCCCCATGTTGACGGGCAGGACCAACAGGGGGGCAGCGAACGACGAGTACAGCCAGGTGGGCTAAATTCGTGGTCGCCTTCACATTCCCCACTGCCTGAGGAACTACCCGTGTCCCAAGTCCCGCCCCTGGGCGGCCTGAACGCCTCGTACACCTCGGCGCAGATACGACGCAACCGTCTCATCTTCCTCGGTCTGGTCCTGGTACTCGCGGTCATGGTGGCGTTCTGGGCCTTTGGCCCGTACGACACGAAGGATCAGTCCTCGACGCTCAAGGGCGGCGACTGCTTCCAGAACATCGGGACGGACAAGGAAGCGAAGACCAAGAAGCTCGACTGCACAGACCCGCACGCCGACTACAAGGTCCTCAAAGTGACTCCTCCCCCTCATAAATGAGGGCGCTTCTCGCTACGCCGGTGCGGCTTTGCGACGGACCAGCCCGGCCCGTAGAACGTTGGTGGCGCCCACGGTGTCCGCGTGCGCGGTGTGGCCGCACGAGACGCAGTGGAACTTCGACTGTGTGGGCCGATTCTCCGCGCCGGTGTACCCGCATTCGGGGCATTGGCGGGAGGTGTTGCGGGGGTCCACGGCGATCACTTCCCGTCCGGCACTTTCAGCCTAATTCCCGTGTAACGAGCTCACCGGCCCTCGCCGGTCGGTGAGGTGGTTCGAACGGGTTGTGACGCCTGCACTCCGCCGGGCCGAAGGTCTGCGACGAGCACGGCTGCGCAACCCAGCTGGCGGGTGGTGGTCTCGAGAGTGCCGGTGGATACCTCTCAACGTCACGGCCAAGATGCCTTCCCAGAGAGCGGCGCCATTCGGTGCTCTCGTGGCCGCCACCCACCCAGCACTGACGCTGCTGGCGGTTGTGTGGGCTCCGGACACACGCCTTCTTTCAGCCCGGCCATGATGTCTCCGCCAAGATCGGCGGTGTTCGGCGCCTTCACTGCCGCCAGCGGCGTCAACACCGTTTGCTTGATCACTCGTTGGAGTTGGTGGTGCGAGCCCGTCGCACGGTGATCTCTTGCATTCCCCGAGCCGTCTGAGCTCTGGGAACAGACCGGGGCCTGTGCGGTGAGCTGGTGCCACGAACGGCTTGTGAGGTGTCGGCCCGTTCCTTGATCGAGGCCTGGAATTAGGTCGCTGCGTGGCCCCGCATGCGCTCGTGACCAGCGCAAACACCCACACTTCGAGGAGGGAAAGTTGATCTACTGCGGCATCGACTGGGCCGAGAAGACACACGACGTCGCCCTGGTCGACGACGACGGCACGCTCCTGGCCAAGCGCCACATCACCGACGACGCGACCGGCTACAAGATCCTGCTGGATCTGCTCGCCGAGCACGGCGACACCGAGGACAACCCGATCCCGGTCGCCATCGAGACCTCCCGCGGCCTGCTCGTCGCGGTCCTGCGCACCGGGAAGCGCCAGGTCTACGCCATCAACCCGATGGCCGCCGCACGCTACCGCGACCGCCACGCGGTCACACGGAAGAAGTCCGACCCCGGCGACGCCCTCGTCCTGGCGAACATCCTCCGCACCGATATGCACGCCCACCGGCCGTTGCCCCAGGACAGCGATCTCGCCCGCGCCATCGCCGTCCTCGCCCGCGCCCAGCAGGATGCCGTTTGGAACCGGCAGCAGCTCGCCAACCAGCTCCGCTCGCTCCTGCGCGAGTACTTCCCCGCCGCCCTCGACGCCTACCTGCACTGGCAGAACGGTCTCTGCCGCCCCGAGACCCGCGTCCTGCTGGAGCTCGCCCCCACGCCCTCGCGGGCGGCCCGGCTGTCGCTCGCGCAACTGCGCTCGGCGCTCAAGCGCGCCGGCCGCCAGCGCCGGATCGATGCCGACGCCGAGCGCATCCGCGAGGTCCTGCGGGCCGAATACGCGCACCAGCCGCCACTGGTCGAGGACGCGCTCGGCAAGCAGATGCTCGCTCTGCTGCGGCAGCTCGAAGCCGCCTGCACGGCCGCCGACCAGCTCGCCGAGGCGGTTGAAGAGGTTTTCCCTCAGCATCCGGACGCCGAGATCATCCTGAGCCTCCCCGGGCTCGGCACCCAGCTCGGCGCCCGGATCCTCGCTGAGATCGGGGACGACCACGCCCGCTTCGCCACTGCCCGCGGTATGAAGGCCTACGCCGGTGCGTCCCCCATCACCAGGGCGTCCGGCAAGAAGTCCAGCATCACCAGACGCTGGGTGAAGAACGACCGGCTCAACCACGCCGGCTACCTGTGGGCCTTCGCCTCACTGACCCACTCACCGGGCGCAAAGGCCCACTACGACCGCCGCCGCGAGGCCGGGGACTGGCACGCCGCCGCTCAGAGAAACCTCTTCAACAAGATGATCGGCCAGCTCTACCACTGCCTCCAGAAGCACATCCTGTTCGACGAGAACCTCGCCTTCCCCACACAACTTCTCGAAGCTGCTTGACGACCTAGCTCCGTGAGGTGTCTTGGCGGCCAGGATCGTCAGAAACACCCCCCATCCGGCATCGAAGATCGAGCGGTTGAGTCCGGTCTTCGCGCCGGCCCCGTTGGGCAGGAAGCCGCCCGGGGTCCCGGGGTCGGGCTTCGGCGTGGCGCGCCGGACCATGTTGCGGATCCTGAGGTCTTCGTGCGCGATGAAATCGTGTTCACGCACGAGGTCAAGGGCGGTTTTGTGTGCGTGGTCGAGGCGCTGGCGGCGCACCTTGCGGTGCAGCTTCGCGACCTTCTCGACCGTCCTCCGGTGGTTGGCTGTCCGTTTGTCACGGCGCACGCGCGGGAACGTCGACAGGGCCTGCTGTGCGGCTTCGAGCTTCGCGGCGCTCTTCGCCCCGTGGCCCGGGTTGGGGACGAATCCGCCGTCAGAGGTGGCGAGGAAGTTGGCGATGCCCAGGTCGATCCCGACGAGGGAACCCGTCGCGGGCAGCGGTTCGGGCTGGACCTGTTCGACGGTCAGCACGACGAACCATTGACGGCCCTCTCGTTTGACGCTGACCGTCTTCACTCTGCCGGCTACCGCCCGGTGCTGGTGCACCCTGACGTGCCCGACGCCCTGAAGGCGGACGCGGGTGACGGGGTCGTGAGGGGTGGAGTTCCACCGGCAGCCGTCCCCGTCTTTCGGGAACTCCACCGTGTCGAACCAGTTCACCCCACGAAAACGCGGATAGCCCGGCTTCTCACCCGACTTGACCCGACGGAAGAACGCCGCGAACGCCTTGTCCAGGCGGCGGAGCGTGGCCTGTTGTGAGCTGAACGACCAGCGGCCCTGACGCTCCGGGTCGAAGGACCGGATGTCCTTGAGCTGTGCGGACTGCTGCCCGTACCGGACCGTCGTCTTGCTGACGTGCCGGTAGGCGTCACGACGTTCCTGCAACGCTCCGTTGTACAGCGAGCAGTGATCACGCAGCATCTCACCGAGCGCCTGAGCCTGCCGCACGGTAGGCCGCATGACGAACTTGTACGCACGCATCACCCGGCCCACCCCCTTCGGCTCTTGTCAGCAACCTAGCCGAGGCCACTGACATTGATGGTGGTACTCAGGTTCCGATGGTCGTGACTCTGCCACTGACTGACGTCCTGCTGGACTGTCCTCAAGTTGTTCTGTCCGGCCATCGGGACCTGTTCTCATGGCTCCGGCCGGGTGGAACATGACCTCATAGCGCCTCTGTGTGTCAAGCGGCTTGAGCGAGGTGGTTCCGTTGGTCACGTTTCATGATCCGGTAGACCACGTTAGACAGGCGGCGTTTGAGAGCCCTTCGGGCCTCTGCCGGTGTCTTCCCTTCCGCGATCTTGCGCAGGTAGTAGTCCTGTCCGCGTCCTCCGTCGCGGATCTGGCAGATGGCGATGGTGTGCAGGACCGAGTTCAGCGCACGGTTGCCGCCAGTGTTGAGCCGGTGACGGACGTTGTTGCCGCTGGAGGCGTCCAGAGGCGCGCTGCCGGTGTAACTGGCGAAGTGGTGCTCGGTAGGAAACCGGCTGACGTCCCCGATGTGGCCGATGACCTTGGCGGCCAGCACGGTCCCCAGACCTGGCAGGGTGGTCAGCGTGGTGCGGGTCGCAGCGATCGCCTCGCGCATCTTGGCTTCGTTGTCCTTGACCTGCCGGTCCAGCCTGCGCAGGTCGGCCAGCAGGTCACGGGCTATGTCCCGTCGGCAGTTGTCGGTGGCCGTGACCGGCCGGATGCCCTTCATGAAGGCGGCAGCCTTGTCGGCCGACAGTCCAGTGGGCACTCCGCCGGGCAGGAGGTCGCGCAGGACGGCGTGGAGTCGGTTGAGGACACGGGTGCGCTCGTGGACCAGGTCGTCTCGGCGCTCGGTCAGCAACCGCAGGATCGTGGTCTGGTCTTCCTGGACCACGGGGCGCAGGTCATGGCGGAACAAGGCGACCTGGGCGACGTGGAGGGCGTCCTTGGCATCGGTCTTGCGGTCTCCGCCGGTGGCCAGCAGCCGGGCCCGGGCCGACAGGGTGGAGGGCACATCGACCACGTTCTCGCCCGCGGCGGCCAACTGCTGGGCGAGCGAGCGGCCCAGGCCGCCAGCACCCTCGACCGCGAAACGACGGTCGGGCCACTGCTCACACCAGCGCATCAACTGGCGGAAGGTGCCGGCGTTGACGACGAACCGGCGCTGGGCCACCTGCTGCCCTGCGGCGTCGACGGCGACGGCCGTGTGGGACGACTTGTGGGGATCGACACCGATCAGGATCACAGGCTGGCCTCGCACTCGATGAGACAGGAAGGGGAGTGCGGTGGGCACCCTGACTTGAAGTCACCGTGTCACCTTCATGCCTCTGTCGAGCCACACCGCGCGGGTGTCGGCCGGCGGCGGCACGCTATCAGTGAGCCAGCCCGAAGGCGGCAAGGAGCACTGCGGGCCCGTGCCGACCGACACCCTGGACGCTACGGCTGCAGACCGAGCATCTGGTGTCGATTCAACAAGTCAGGAGCTTGGTCAGAAGCCCCCTCAATGTCTTGTCTGCGCCACCCGGCCGGCGCCCACCTTCGGCTGGGAAGGCACCATCAGCATGACATCAGCGGGCACGCAGGACGCGGCGGTCCAGGAGGTCTTCGGAGGGGTCGACTCCCATGCCGACACCCTCCACGTCGCAGTCATCAGCAGTAACGGCAGCCACCTCGCGGACGCCGAGTTCACCACCACAGGCGCCGGATACGCCGCGGCCCTGGCCTATCTCGACGCCCACGGCCGCGTACTCGCCCTCGGCGTGGAAGGCACCGCTTCCTACGGAGCGGGCTTCACCCGCGCCGCCCGCTCACACGGACACCGGGTCTTCGAGGTGAACCGGCCGGACCGGGCCGAACGCCGCCGCACCGGCAAGTCCGACCCCATCGACGCCTACGCGGCCGCCAGGGCCGCCCTGTCCGGCCGGGCCTCCAGCGCACCCAAAGACGACACCGTCGCCGGCATACGTGCCCTGCACAACGCCGCCCGCTCCGCCATCAAGGCACGCACCGCGGCCCTCAACCAGATCGGGCAGATTCTCGTCACCGCGCCCGAAGGCATCCGCGCCAAATACGGGCAGCTCAAGGGAACCAACCGCACCGAGACCCTGGCCCGGATACGGCCGACCGGTGACACGGTCCACGTCGCGGTCCTCACCGCGCTCAAAAGCCTCGCCCGACATGTCAAGGACCTCACCGCCGAACACGAGGCCCTGACCCGCACCCTGGACAAGGAGGTCACCGACCACAATCCCGGCCTGCGAGCCACCCACGGAGTCGGCCCCGACACCGCCGCCCAGCTCCTGGTCAGCGCCGGAGGCAATCCCGACCGGATGCGCACCGAGGCGGCATTCGCCGCCCTCTGCGGAGCCGCACCCGTCCCCGCCTCCAGCGGCAAGACCAACCGGCACCGCCTGTCACGAGGCGGTGACCGGGCAGCCAACGCGGCTCTCTACCGCATCGCTCTGGTCCGCATGGCCAGCGACACCCGCACCCGCGCCTACGTGGAGCGACAAATCGCCGCCGGCCGCACGAAGAAGGAGACCATCCGACTCCTGAAGCGAGCCATCGCCCGGGAGATATTCCGCTGCCTGACCACCAAAGTCGCCGTCCCCGGCATCGCAGACCTACGCCCCCTGAGGCAATCGAAGAACCTCACCCTCACCGCCGCAGCCCAACACCTCGGAGTCTGGCCCGCCACCATCTCCACCCTCGAACGCGGAACCCGCCGAGACGACAACCTCGCCCACGCCTACCGCGAGTGGCTCACTGCCGCTTGACAGCCAATAGGAGCATCAACCCCTCCGCAGACGGAACACCCATGCAGGCATGACCGGTCAGAGCAGCCCCGAGATGCGTTTCCCGCCCCGGCTGAAGCCGGGGATACCCACGCAAGAGAAGGGATGGACAAGGGCAGCGTCGTCGATACCTTCTCGTGCTCCAACGTCCCGGGCACGACCGGCTCACTCACGCAGTCAGGCTCCGGAGAATGGTTCGTCGTCTGCTTCAAGGACAACGACGACAAGGGCAAGAAATAGCCAGGCGCAGCCTCCCCCTCCCCCACTGAGAGTCGTCCCACAGTGGCTGGTCACAGGTGCGCACGATCTTGGTATGGCTCAAGCGTGCCGGCGGCAGGCACCGGCCCATCCTGAACAGGCTGCTGCACCGGAACGGTCACCAAGCCATCCGGCACCGGGCGGTCGAGCAGCGGCGCGACGTAGACCCTCAGCCGTTCCGCGAAAAAGCCGAGTTGGGGGTGCGTCTGGTCGGTGCGGTGTCCGACCTCAGCTCGACGCCAAACGGCACGCAGCCTGGTGGTGGACGAGACCAACGACCTGAAGAAGCGCACGCACACGGTCGCCGTGCAGCGCCAGTACACCGGCACCGCCCGGACGCATCGAGAACAGCCAGGTCACCGTCCTCCTCGCCTACTCCACCCCGCGACTCGTCCGGTCGGGCAGGCCGTCTCTCGTCCCGGGTTGGTCCGACTGGTCGGATCTTCCGGTGGGTCGCGCCGGGACGTTCCGGGCGGCGGCAGAGCCGAGGTTATGAATGCGTCACGTGACCATCCATGAGCCTCAACCTCAGGAGCCACATGATGCGCCCCATCAGAGCAGCCTGTCTCGGCACGGCCACTACGCTGGTCGCCCTTCTCGCCGGCGCCCCTGTCGCGACCGCCGCGACGGACACCGATTCCGCCCACGCCAAGGGCGGGGACCGGGTCATCACAGTCATCGGCCACCTCAAACAGCAGAGCCGCTTCCCCGTCAACCCCGGGGGCCCCGCCGCCCAGGGCGATCGGACCGTCGTCCGCTCGAGGCTCTACGACAAGAACGACAAAAAGAAGGTCGGCTGGACCCACGGCACCTGCACCACCACCCTGGCCAAAGAGAACGGCGGAGTGGAGGAGTGCGTCGTGACCTACGTCCTCCCGGGCGGCCAACTCACCGTGCAGGGGCTGGTCTTCGGCATTCTCACCAAGGGCGTCCCGACGATCCCTCCCCCTTCGTTCGACAACGCGATCACCGGCGGCACCGGGAAATTCGACCGGGCTCGTGGCTGGGTCCACGCCGACACGATCGGTACGGGCAAGAGGCAGTTCACGATCCACCTCGAGCGCTGACTGACCCTGCCCCCGCCGGGTGACAAGGCTGGCCCGTCCACGGCACAGCACCGGCTCGATCGGTCCCCATGAGGGACGCCACCACCAGGCTCAAGTACTTGGTCCATCCGTCTCGCAGAGCCACACCAGTGCGACTCTGCGAGACAGATGACACCGCGGCGCCGGCCTGAGCTGGTCCCCTGGTCGAGTCAATTCGCACTGCTCTGCGCCGGAAGGGCTTCCTTGTTGCCACCCGCGCCTGTTTCGCGTGACCGGTGGGCCTCAACTCTTGACGGCCTCTGCGATCTGCAGGGCGGCCTGGGCGGGTGTGAGGTACGTGGTGTCGACTACTTCGGCCTCGCTGTGGAGCCACGTGCGGGCTGCTTCGGCGTAAGGCTCGAGGTATTTGAGACGGAATGGAGAGGGGCCAAGAACAGTGTCCCCCTCGATGCGCCCACGGAGGGTGTCCTGGTCGGTGTGGAGGACGAAGTGCCGTACCGGAATGCCATGTTGGGCGAGCCCTGAACTGATCTCGCGCCAGTACTGCTCGACCAGGACAGTCATGGGCATCACCAGAGTGCCGCCGGTGTAGTCGAGTACGCGGCGGGCGGTCTCGACTACGAGCGGGCGCCACGGCGGCCAGTGCTGGAAGTTGTCCGTCCCTGGCAGCCCTGGCTTGATGTCCATGAGGGTCTCGCCGACTTTCTCTGCGTCGAACACCCGTGAATCCGGGATCAGGGGCTGCAGAAGTGCGCTGGTCGTTGTCTTGCCTGCGCCGTGGGTGCCGTTGAGCCATACGATCATGCGCCGACGTTAGCGCTGTGCGGGCCGCGGGAGCGGGCACCGCAGAAAACCGGTACGGCTTCGGCGTATTCCGTGACTGCTGCGGGGTGGCGCCAGGACCTGGTGTTCTTGTCTGTGAGCTGCACGACATGAGGTCGGTCATCGCGAGGTGGATCATGGCTTCGAAGCGGGGTGGCAACCGAGGGAGCCGACATCGCAAGGCAGGCACCGCAGCAGCCGCCCCCGCCGACAGCGCGTGTCATCAGCGGCATCTGCGACCCCGCCCAAGAGGGCCGAGCCTCCCACCGTCGCGTCCCTGCCCGACGTGTTCGGCGTCCTCGTTCACCCACGCCAGGTAGGCCCCTGTCAGCCCACTGCCTACCTGGCCGGACAGGCCCCCCGGCAGCCCATGGCGGGGCCTCAACCCCACGCGCCCGCGCAGCAACTGCCGTGCACTGAGCTGCGGTTGGGCGTGTGATCACCGGTCTCGCGTCCGGTCAGCGCGGTCCTCGGATGCTGTCGATGATGCGAGTCCAGTTGTCGCTGCCATGTCCGTCCTTGATTGCGCGCCGGTAGTGGGCCTGCACGGCCAGTGGGAGCGCGAGGTCAAGGCCGAGTGACGTACTGGTCTCGACGATGTGGTCGGACGTCGCACCCATCATGGTGACCGTGCTGAGGTCGCCGGGATGCTCTCCGGCATCCAGTGCGGCGCCGGGGTTCTCTTCGCCGGCCCTCAGGATGGCGCCGATCGAGTCGGCGGCGGAGAGCAACTCCGGCAGCGCTTCCTTGGCGCTCAGCCCTGCGGTGCCGAGCATCGCGGTGGCGTGCATCAGTGCGGAAAGTGTGGTGAGGAATACCGCGAGTTGGGCTTGGTACATCATCTGGGCGAGACCCGGGTCCTCACCCAGATGCTTTGGTGTTCCGAGCAGTGTCAACGTCGCCAGGTGGCGCTCCATCGCCTCACCGCGGCCGCTGTAGTAGACATACGCTGCCTCCGTGCCGACCATCGGCGCCGGGACCATGACACCTCCGGTGAGGAAGGTCGCGTCGTGGCCCGCCGCCCAGGTGGCCGCCTCGCGTGTGCGGTCAGGAGTGTCAGAGCTCAGGTTGACCAGGGTCCGGCCGGCGAGCGATTCGGGGGCGCCGGCGAGGACGTCGTACATCGCCTGGTAGTCGGTGAGGCTAAGGATGACGAGGTCACTCGCTTCGACCGCCTCGCCGGGTGTCGACGCGAGCCTTGCTCCGGCGGTGACGACACTGTCGGCACGGCTGGCGGTGCGGTTCCAGACGGTGACCGGGTGGCCGGCGGTGAGGAGGGTGCGTGTCATCGCCTGGCCCATCGGGCCAAGCCCGATCACGGTGACAGCACTGTTCTGCCTGGTGGTGTGGTTCTGTTGTTCGTTCACCCCTCCATGCTCGGAGAGCGTCACTAATCTCGGAAGTACCCACTATTTTCTGCGGTACTTACCTTTTTGTAAGGGGATCAGTGATGGCCAAGGCGCCGAGGAGCGGGCCTTACATCTGCGGCATCGACGCTGCGCTCGACGTGGTGAGCGGCAAGTGGAAGGGGCTGATCCTGTGGGACCTCGATGCCCACCGCGTACGCCGCTTTGCTGAGCTGCGTCGCGGTCTGCCAGGAGTGAGCGAGAAGATGCTGACGCAGCACCTGCGTGAGATGGAGGCGGACGGTCTCGTGCTCCGGAGGGTTTATGCCGAGGTGCCGCCGCGGGTGGAATACTCCTTGACTGAGCACGGACGCATGCTCAATCAAGCGCTCGGGCCGCTCGGCGTGTGGGGGGCTGAGCGGATGCGTCGCGAAGGCCACGAAACGGCCGACGTGGCCGAGACCTCACGGGGCTGAATATCCCGGCCCGCAACCCCCATGCGTGCGGGCGCGCCGTTCCTGAGGTCTGAGTGTTGCGGGCTGCGCCGCACTGCACAAAGGCGTCGACAGCATCCCACGTAGTACGGGAGTCGCACGGTTCGTGGCTCTTCCGATCGGTCACCGGTGACCGATCGGAAGAGCCACGAACCGGCACGCTGAACGGGCATGGAAACGGGGAGCCTTCGGGCAGCCTCGTCCCCTAGGTTTCACCCCATGGCCTCATCCGTCGGTCCTGAGGACCGGGTTGCCGAGGCGCGGCCGCGTCTGATGACCCGCCCGCTGCTGTTGCGCTTTGTGACGGTCGTCGGCTCCTCGGCGAGCTTCTTTCTACTGCTGTCGGTCGTCCCGGTGTACGCGCAGAGCGCGCCGGGCGGGGGCAGTGACAAGGCGGGTCTGGTCACCGGTGCGCTGATGCTGGCCACGGTGGTCGGCGAGCTGATAGCTCCATGGCTGGCCGCACGCTGTGGTTATCGCGTGATGCTGGGGGCGGGGTTGTTGTTGCTGGGTGCCCCGGCGCTGGCCCTGACCGTGTCGCGGAGTCTGGCGTGCGTCGTGACGGTGTGCCTTGTCCGGGGGCTCGGCTTCGCGTTCACCTTGGTGGCGGGTGGGGCGCTGACGGCGTCGCTGATCCCGCCCGAGCGCCGCGGGGAGGGACTGGCCCTGATTGGCGTCATGGCAGGTGTGCCGTCGCTGGTGGGCCTGCCGCTCGGGGCCTGGCTGGCATTGCACACGGGGTACGGGCCCGTCTGTTGGGCGGCGGCACTGATCGCGCTGGTCTCCATCGCCGCCGTCCCGGGCCTGCCCGGCCGGGAAGCGGCGTCGGGTCCGCTCTTGGGAATCTTCGCAGGGGCCCGTTCCGGCACGCTCGGCCGCCCCACGGCCGTGTTCGCCGTGACGGCTGTGGGCGCGGGGATCGTCGTCACCTTTCTGCCGCTGGCCGTGGCACCGGGGTATTCCGGCGTGGTCGCGGCGGCACTCTTCATGCAGCCGGCCGCCGCAACCGCGTCCCGCTGGTTCGCCGGTCGGCGTGCCGACCGGCGTGGAGCCGCCGGGCTGATGGTGCCGGGGCTGGTCGCCTCAGCCGCCGGCATCCTCGTCGTTGCCCTCACGGGCGTTCCCGTCGCGGTCGTCGTGGGTGCGGCCGTGTTCGGGGTCGGCTTCGGCATCACCCAGAGCGCAACCATCACGCTGATGTACTCCCGGGTCCCGGCCTCCGGGTACGGGACGGTGAGCGCCCTGTGGAATGTCGCCTACGACGCGGGAATGGGTATCGGCGCGGTCGGCTTCGGCACGGTGGCCGGCCTGACCGGCTACCCCTGGGCATTCGTCCTGACCGCGTTCCTGATGCTGACAGCCCTCATCCCGGCCCGGTGGGACCTCACGGCAGCGCGCAAACAACGTGCGATGGGCAGGAAGGATCAGGCAGTCTCGGAGGAGGGACAACCGTGAACGATGGCCTGCACCCTGTTCAACTCCGCAGACTCGCAAAATGAGATGACTTGTAGGAGCAAGGAGTGGCCGGCATGACGAACGAGGTGCGGCTCGTATGACCAAAGCAGATGAACGTGCGACGCGGGTTCGCGAGGTACGGCGCCGACTCGCACAGGAGGGACCGCCATGGACGCGAGACCACGAGAGAGACTTCGAAACCGTTACGGTGCCCGAACGCCACTGCGATCAACTGCGCGACCTGATGGTCGCCGAGGGAGTCGAGAAGGTTGTCGAGATCGGTCTCGCGTACGCCAGTTCTGCCCTCGCCATCGGTGAGGCTCTGGCAACCGTCAATCCTTCGCTCCCCCGGCACGTCATCATCGACCCGTTTCAACAGCGGGAGTATTCCAACGCCGGTTGGGATCTGCTGTGCTCTGCGGGGCTGGACTCGATCGCCACGCTCATGCTCACACCGTCGTCGACCGCACTCCCTCAGCTCCTCAGCGAAGGCTTCGTGGCCGACGCGGCATTCGTGGACGGCAGTCACCGGTTTCACGAAGTCTTCGTCGATCTCTACTTCCTACGCAAGATCGTCCGGCCCGGGGGCCTGATCGTCATCGACGACGACTGGTGGCCGTCCGTACACACGGCCGCGCAGTACTACGAACGGAACACGGGATGGAAGGTGATCCCGGACGCCTTTCCCGGCAAAACGATCGGTGTCGGTCCTCAGGGCGAACAAGGGCCACGGTGTGTGGCCTATCGCCTGCCTGACCCTTTGTTCGAGCCTTCCTTCGAAGACTTCCGCCCGTGACTGCGGCCAGGGAAGTGACGTATGAGTGCGACCTGATCCGGGGGTTTGCTCCTCCGGCGTCGGGATGATGCCCGCAGAGATGAACGGCCACCTGCTGATCTTCGAAGTGTCGAAGCTCGAAAGAGATCAGCACGATGACCGCACCCGACAGGCTGCCCCTGCACGCCCTCGACGAGGACAATCTCGCCGCGGCGAGTCCCGATCTGCTGCGCGCGATGGTCAAGACGTTCGCCGACGCGCTCATGTCCATATAGGCGGATGCCCTCTGCAACGCCGAATCCGGCCAGGTCAGTGACGAGTGAGTCACCCACCGCCACACTGCGCAGGGGGAGTTACTTCCCGCGCAGGCTGCTGGAACGCCTCCGGCGGGTCGAACAGGCCCCGATCTCGGTGGTCGACACCGTCTATCTGCTCGGTGCCTCCACCCGCCAGGTCGAGAAGCTCGCCCTTGCCCAGCTTCTGAGCGGGGCTGTCCCTCGACTCCACGTGGCCGAGCGCCGCCCCGACCGGCCAGTACTGCCGATGGCCGGTACCACCGCGATCGGGGCGGCTGTGCATCTGCCGGCCACCGCCATCGAGGAGGCCGGAACCTGTCCTCGATGACGGCATCCTGGCCGACAGCTCCTATCGTCTGCTGCCGGCCAGACGGCCCGGCCTCACTTCAGGTGTCGGTCCAAGAACCGGCATCCGTCCTCCAGCTCGAACGACGGGATGCCGGTGTGCCCGCCCAGATTGGCGTGCAGCGTCTTCTCCTTGCTGCCGAAGGCGTCGAACAGGTCCAGGGCCCGTTGCCGGGGGTTGCCTTCGTCGTCCCACTGCAGCAGGAACAACAGCGGAATGGTGACCTGCCGGGCCTCCTCGCGCTGGGCACGGGGCACGTACCCGCCGGCGAAGAAGCCGGCGGCCGCGATGCGCGGCTCGACCACCGCCAGCCGGATGCCGAGGGCGGTCCACCCCCCGGAGTACCCGACCGGGCCGCCGATCTCGGGCAGCTCAAGGAGGGCGTCCAGAGTGGTCTGCCATTCCGGGACCGCCTTTTCGACCAGCGGGCCGATGAAGGACTCGAAGATCTCGTCGACCGGCTCGCCCGCCTGCATCGCCCGGCGGAGGTCGGCACGGGCCTGCTCGTCGGCGGCTGAACGGGGCCGGTCACCGCACCCGGCGGCGTCGATGGTGGCCACCGCGTAGCCGCGCGCCGCGGTGTAGCGGGCCCGGGCCACCAGCCGGGGTTCCGCCTTGGGCAGGCCGTTGTTGTGGGCCATCAGGATCAGCGGGGCCGGTGCGGCGGATCCAGGCGTCCACAGGGTGCCGGGGATCTCGCCGAGGGTGAATTCGCGCTCGAGGATGCCGTCGTCGAGGCGCTGTTCAGAAGTGAAGTGCATGGTCGTGCCTTTCGGGAGGCTCAGAAACGGCGCTCCCGGACGACCTATCGCCCGACCGTGACCCCGGAGGGGAGCACCCATGTCGATACTGCGTTCACGGGTACCACCTCCTCGTTCTCTCGCACGGCCTCCGGAAAAGTAGCAGTGGTCGCCGTGGTCCGCCAAACAGGTTTTTGCGGAGGCTCCGTGGCCGGACGGCACGGAGCGGGACTGTCGATCCTGCGGTGTGGGGTGGTTCGCCCGAAGCCACGGGAAGTCAACGACGAGCTGTGGGCGGTGCGCGCTGCGCCGATGAGAACGACCGCACCGCTGCCGTGACCTTGCGCCCCGGGCCGGAAGGTGTCTGAAAGGTCTGTACCGGCCCGCCCCGAACCGTGTGATCGGAGCCGGTGGAAGGTAAATGCGTCGACAACGCCCCTCGGCACCCGGCAAAGTGGACGCCCGTGACGAGCAGTGAGCTGTGGACCCGTGCGACCGCCGATCGCTACGACGCCGAGGAGACTGAGATGTCCTCGGCCGCCGCTCTCGCGCCGACTCTCGCCTTTCTCGCCGAACTCGCCGGAGACGGCCGGGCACTGGAGTTCGCCATCGGAACCGGACGAGTGGGCGTCCCGCTCCAGGAACGCGGCGTGCAGGTAGCGGGCATCGAACTGTCCGAACACATGGCAGCGGTCCTGCGGCGCAAGATCGACGAGGACACGCTCCCGGTAGCCATCGGGGACATGGCCACCACCGCCGTCCCCGGCGAGTTCACCCTGGTCTATCTCGTCTACAACACCATCACGAACCTGCTCACGCAGGACGAGCAGGTCGAGTGCTTCCGCAACGCCGCACGTCATCTGGGGCCCGGCGGCCGATTCGTCATCGAACTGGGCGTGCCGCCGCTGCGGTTCCTGCCGCCCGGCCAGGTCGCGGTGCCGTTCGACGTCTCTGAGCAGCATGTCGGCTTCGACACCTTCGACCTGGTCGAACAGATCCTCGTCTCGCACCACTTCACCCGCGACGGCGACGACGGCCGTTACCGCCGCGCCAACTCCCGGCACCGGTACGCCTGGCCGGCGGAGCTCGACCTGATGGCACGGATCGCTGGGCTCGAGCTGGAACGTCGCGTCGCGGACTGGGATGGGGAGCCGTTCACCCAGGACTCCGCGAAACACATCTCCGTGTGGCGCAAGCCAACCTGAGGTCGGCCACCGGACTGTCAACGTAAGCCGTGCCTGTCTCGAAACTCCTATCGGGAGTTCAGGCGTCGCCAGCGGATCAGCGCGTATCCGAGGGTGAGGAAGAAGGCCTTCGTGGATGTCGTCACGCATCTCCCAGGGGATCCGCAGGCGGCGGAACCAGTGCATAGTCGCTCAGCGACCCAGGGTTGGGTGCCGAGTCCATAGCCATGTTCGGTGCCCCGGCGGGCGAGTAGCGGCTTCATGTCGAGATCCCAGACCAGGCGGCGGTACGGGGCTGCCGGATAGCGACATGTAGATAGCGACGCGTACCAGCCGGGCACCGAGCGGCAACGGCGCAACCCGGACATGACGGGGACCTCACCTGCGCGACGAGCGCCCTCGGCTCGTCCTGGAGCTGCGAGGACGGCACGCACCGGGGCACCGTCCGCTTCCGTTGGAGTGAAGAACTCGACGGGCTGCCGCCCCTCCACGCCTCAACGCGTCATGGTTCCTCTGAGGCAAACATGATCGAAGGGAGCAGGGTTGTGCATGTCAGGCGTATCGGAACAATCCTGAGCGCTGCCGCGCTCACCGTGCTGGCCGTTCCGGCGAACGCTCACGCCGCAGCAGTCGCCTGCGGCGGCGGTGTGTCGACAGGCCGGATGGCGGTCAACGGCTGCATCAGCGCCCAACGCGGCAAGGAAGGCAAGGTCTACACCCGGGAGATCACGGCGTACATCAAGGCGCGCAACACGGGGCCGAGGGCGGTGAACGTCTCCTACGAGGCGTTCTTTCGTGTCGTCGACGGTGGCTACTGGGTGAAGTTGGGCAGCGGTCGCACCTATGTCCCGGCGGGTGGGACCGTCGAGCCCACGGAGGTGGGAAGCTCGACCCGGGTGTGCGCGCCCGGTGTGAAGGTCGAGATTCGCGTCCACGCCCGCGCCGATGGGGGCGTCTGGAGCGGCTGGTCCACCGCCGGCACGGCACAGTGCCAGACCTGAGCGGCTGACCACGCCATGCCCGAAGGTCGGGGGTTGATAGTGGCGGTCTCACCTCTTCAACAGTCTCCAGTCCCCCACTGCGGCCGGCCTGTTGGTGACGTGCCGTGATACGCGGGGCAGCCGGGCAAGGGTCACGTCCGTGGACGTGACCTGTGCCCCGCCCCACCGCCGAGGACGAGCGAGGCGCGACGGATCAGCCTCCCCGAACATGCTCTGCGCGCAGGCGGCTGCGCCTGTGCTCGTGCTCGTGCTCGTGCTGCCATACGTGCCGCGTCATCAACGGATCCCCCGACAGGAACGAACACCCGATCCGTCTCGAAGGCCTCCGTCCCCTCTGTGTTGGGGAAGGAGGCCTTCGACCGCAGAGCGCCCAACGGAGCCGGATGCCGCAGGTCCGACTCCTGCCGTCCCTGCCACGACGTCCTGACCTCCGCCCGGTGCAACGAGCGGCCACCCGGAGTCCGAGCAGCCACCCTTGCAGGGCCTCAGGCTTGCTCCCCCATGGCGCGCGTGCCCTTTAGCTTGGAACCTGATTCTTATAGCCGCTGGTAGGCTCCGACGCCCCTTCCTTCAGGGACGGTTAGCAATTCACTTCTGCTTGACCGGCGGGCACGTGCCCGTGTCCTCGCCGATGGAGTTGATCTCGGCGTTGGAACGGGAGTCGCCCGCGTAGTCGAGCTGGTCCGTGCACTTCATGTCGGGGTCCTTCGGTGTACCCGATGCCCCGTCGGACTTCTGGGGCTCGGGGCACGTGCCCGTGCTCGCGCCGATGGAGTTGATCTCGGCATTGGAACGGGAGTCGCCTGCGTAGTTGAGCTGGTCGGTGCACTTCGTGCCGGACGGCGACTTCTGGACCGGCGGGCACGTGCCCGTGCTCGCGCCGATGGAGTTGATCTCGGCGTTGGAGCGCGGGTCACCCGCGTAGTTGAGCTGGTCCGTGCACTTGGTGTCGGACTTGGCTGGCGTGCCCGACGGCTTGTCCTTCGCCGTGTCGGACTGCGGATTGCTCGTGGTCACCGATGAGCTGCTCGCGGAAGAGGACGCGGTGTCGGCGCCGTTGTTGTTGCATGCCGTCAGCGCCAGTCCGAGGGCTACTGCGGTCATGGCCAGTGCCGAGATCTTCCGAGTGAGCATGCTGGTGTCCTTTACGTGGGGGCTGTCGCTCCTGGGGAGCGGCGAGTGAGCTGGGCGTGTTCGTCCGTGTGGCTTTCTGTCCTTTCAGACAGACGGAGTGGTTGCCCAGTTGCATCTTGATCGTGCTCAGGACACTTTCGTGACATGACAGTGGTCGCGTCGTGAAGTCCGCATCGGGCGTGCTGCCTACCGAGTGTTCAACCCTGATGCCGCGGAGCAGGCGGGCCCGGGCCGGACGCCACCGCTCCCGCCTGGATGTTGTCCCGGATCCCCCACCGGATCCGCAGACGGCAGAACCAGCGCAGGTGAGCGAACACGCGCTCTACGACACAACGTTGCGTGCCCAGCCCTGTGCCACGCTCGGCCCCTCGGTGGGCGATCACCGGCTTCACCACGAGTGCCCAGACGAGGCGACGGTGCTCGTCGGGGTCGTAACCGCTGTCACCGACCACGACGTTCGGTCGACACCGGAGCCGACCGCGCTTTCCCGCACCTGGCGGAACGGCTTCGAGAGTGGGATGAGCTGGGTGACATCATTGCGACGGCACCTGAGTTGCTGCTGCCTCGCTCATGCTGTCGGACTGACACGACGGTCACGGCAGCACCGAACCACCCCCGCGAGTGGCGTAGCGAGAAAGCCCGAAGGTGCTCGGCATCTCGCCCTTCCTTCCCGCCCGTGCGATCTGCCGAAGCGTCTGGGCGCGGGACGACGCACCAACGAGCCGGTAAACACCAGCGGCGGAGCTCGACGCCTGGATCGTCTTCTGGGGCGAGGCCCGGCAGTCGATGACACCGCCGCGCGCCAGGACCTCGTGGGCTCATACTCGGTGAGTGGACATACGGGTGAAGACCTTCGCGGCTGAGGCCAGAAGCCGATTGTCGGGGGCGTCTGAACTCGGACCCACCTTGGCCGGTTGAATCGTGACCCACGTGGCCTGTGGTTGTGGTGGTTCAGTCGGTTTCTGTAGTCGCAGTGGGGACGCGGCCGAGTTGCCGCCCGCGGCCGCGCATGCGATACGAATCGCCTTTCAGGGAGTGGACCTCGGCGTGATGAACGAGGCGGTCGATCATGGCGGCGGCGACGGTCTCGTCGCCGAAGACCTCTCCCCAGCGTCCGGAGGGTTTGTTGCTGGTGACGATCACGGATGCACGTTCGTATCGGTTCGATATGAGCTGGAAGAACAGGTTGGCGGCTTCGGCTTCGAAAGGGATGTAGCCGACCTCGTCCACGACGATCAGCGGGTAGCGCGAAAGCTTGACCAGCTCGGTCTGGAGGCGGCCGGTGTGGTGGGCGGCGGCCAGGCGGTCGACCCACTCGGCGGCGGTCGCGAAGGCGACGCGGTGGCCGGCCTGGCAGGCACGGACCGCGAGTCCGATCGCCAGGTGTGTCTTGCCCGTGCCCGGCGGGCCCAGGAAAATCGCGTTCTCCTTGCCGGTGATGAAGTCCAACGTTCCCAGATGCGCGAGCTGTTCGCGCGTCATGCCGCGCAGATGGGTGGCATCCAGCTCCTCGATCGTCTTGATCGCGGGGAAGCGGGCGGAGCGGACGCGGGCCTCGCCGCCGTGGGACTCGCGGGCGGCGACCTCGCGTTGCAGACAGGCGACCAGGAACTCGGCGTGAGTCCAGGATTCGTTCCGGGCGCGCTCGGCGAGGCGTTCGGCGGCGTCCAGCAGGGCCGGGGCTTTCATCGCGCGGGAGTAGAAGGCCAGGTCGGAGGCGGTCTGCTCACCGGTCCGGCCGCTGCCGGTCTTCTCCCCGGCCGGAGTGGATGCCGTGGTGGTGGTGCGGGCCATGTCAGAACACCTCGCCTTCGCTCTCGTCGTCACCTGTGCTGCCCTCGTGTGAGGTGAACACCTGGTCGTAGGTGTCCAGTTGGCGCTGTTCGACCTCGATGAGGTCACCGGTGGCGGCTGCCTGGCGGGCCTGGGAGGCGAGGTGGTGGCGGAAATCGCCGCGCAGGGCCTTCGCGGTGCGGGCATGATCGGGATCGGTGATCGTCTGGTGCTTGGCCCAGCAGCGCGGATGGCGGGCCACGACGGCTCCGCCGGGACAAAGTACGGCGATGACCTCGTCGGCGTCGGTGCTGACCTGGATCCGTTTGCCGATGGCCAGGGGATGGACGGAGTAGTCGACGGTGTCGACGCGGATGTAGTGGTCGCGCCCCAGGCGGGTGTGGAAGCGGAACCAGCGGGGCGGGTCGACGGGCGGCAGTGTGAGCATGCCGGCCAGGTCGGCCTCCCACCGGTCGATCGGGCGGGTGCCCAGGGTGCGGTGGATCCGCCGGTTGGCGGTGATCAGCCAGGTGGCCAGCTGGGTGTTGAAATCGGCGGGTCCGCTGAAGGTGCGGCCAGGCAGGAAGCTCGACTCGAGATACCCATTGGCCCGCTCGACCAGCCCTTTCGCTTCTGGATCCCGGGGGCGGCAGAGGAAGACCTTGGTCGCGAGCATCCCGGCGAACGCGGCGAAGTCGGCTGTGACCTTGCCCTGGCCGATACCGGTCTCGTTGTCCCACACCAACATCCGCGGCACCGCACCCCACTGCTTGAGCAGCTGCCAGTGACCGTCGATCAGGTCGCCCGTCATCCGGGTCGGCAGCATCCGCGCGGTGATGATCCGCGAGTAGCCCGAGACCATCACGAGCACGGGCGGCCGGCCCTGCTGCCCGTATCCGAGGGGGATATCGGCCGGCGGGAACCACAGGTCGCACTGGGCCAGCTCGCCAGGCCGATACGTCGTGCGCGAGACCGGATCGACGGGAAGGTAGGCGGGCCGCAGCTCGCGCACGCGGTCTTTGAGGATCGTCATCCCGCGCTCCCAGCCGATCCGCTCCGCGATCACCGTCGTCGGCATCGTCGGGGTCTGTTTCAGCAGCTCACGAATTTGTGGCTCGACCCTGTCGACCGCCGAGCCCTTCAGCGGCCTCGAGTACACCGGCGGCCGGTCGGTGGACAGCGCCCGCTTCACCGTGTTCTTCGAGATTCCCAGATGCCTCGCGATCGCCCTGATCGGCATCACCTCGGCCCGGTGCAGCCTGCGAATCTCTGCCCAGTCCTCCACTTGGATCACCCTTTCCTCCCGATCTCCAATCAAGATCAGGTTGGTATGGATGCCACGAAGTGAGTCCGTTTTGATCCGCCGTCAGAGGGTCACGGTTCAAGCGACGCCGACACCGATTCGATGTCATCTTGCAGGAGTTGGGGTTCGCCGGCCCAGAAATGGATCAGAACCAGGACGCGTATCCACTGGTGATGCATGTCCGGTACCACCGGGGTGACGTCACCGTCGACACGTCTTTGGTGTTGGCGTATGCCGGTGAAGAGTACGTGCATACATCGCCGTTGTGGGCCAGGGGTGCTCCGATCCGCTCACGCCGTGTCACGGTGGGCGAGGATACTGCTCACACGGGGTATCAGATGCGACGGGCCCTTGATAAGCACGCTCAAGCCACCCCCGATCTGCTAGCCCACCGGGATCGCAGCGGCTGAAGCGGTTCATTCAGTACGTGCCCAGCGCGCACTTCATGCCCACTGAAGGGGCGGGACGTCTGGCGCAAGGGTGCAAGGGTGCTCGCGCCAAGGCTGTCTTCTGCCATTGGCCTTCGGACAGACCAACGCCACCGAAGGCTCGTCCGAGTTGAGGCGGGCCCACGACGCCCCGCGTGGGCTCCCGTCACTCGCGCGCAGGCAGCTGGCCCGTCTCAAGTGGAGCGCATGCCTCCAGGCTGGTCCGGCCTTCATCCTCTGGCGCTGACGACCCCCATGCCGTCCATGTAGTCGCGGACCCGCGTGATCAGTCCGCTGTGGACTCGGAGTATCAGGAGACCGGGGACGGTGAAGGTGGTGCCCTTGGTCGGCAGCGTTCCCAGCACGACATGCTCGGCGATGATCACTTCCGGATCGGCGGTCTCGTAGGCCGCGATCTTCCTGACCTCCTGCACCTGGACGGGGCTTGTGCCCCAGGCCGCCCGGTATCCCGCGCGCACGGCCTCGCGTCCCTCGTAGCGCGGGGGAAAACCGGGGGAGGCGAACGGGAACTCGTGCACCGCGTCCATGGCGTAGAGATCGGCCAGATCGTCTGGGGACTTGTCGAGCATGGCCTGGTGGTAGGAGGCCAGCACCTCGCGAGGGGTGCGGACAGCAGGTGTGTCCGGATGCGACACAGGGCCACTCCATTCGTTCAACACTTGTTGACCCACTCACGGTAGGGCCGGTTGGAAGTTCGGTCAACGCCGGTAGAGTGAATCGGTGCCCACTCCTCACCAGTCTCGCGCCGACCGCCGTCGAGCCACCGAGGCGCGCATCCTCGACAGCGCCCGGGGGCTGTTCGCCGCGAAAGGCTTCGAGCGCACCACCATCCGCGCCGTGGCGGCCGCGGCGAGCGTCGATCCGGCCTTGGTCATGCAGTACTTCGGCTCGAAGCGTGAGCTGTTCACCCAAGCCGTGCAGGCGTTCCCCGCGCCGCTGACGACCACTGATACCGACGCGCTCGTCGATCAGTTGCTGTCTTCGCTCGGCCCTAAGCTCGGCGGTCTTCCCGAGGGCACTCTGGTGATGATGCGGTCCATGCTCACCGACCAGGCGGCAGCCGATCACGTCCGAGCCGCCCTCGGCCGGCAGATCGACAGCATTGGTGCTGCCCTGCCCCCAAGCGAGGATCCCGAACTGCGCGCCGCACTGGTCATCACCACCTTGCTGGGCGTCACCATCGGTCACCAGCTCCTCAGCCTGGCCTCGCTTCGTGACGCCCCTTCCGATCGCATAGCCGCCTTGCTCCGCCCGGCCATCAAGGCCCTGGCAGGACCGCCGGGGTGATCAGCCGATGCCGCCGATGCTCGGTGTGTGGAGCGCAGCTTCCATGACCCCTGAATAGAGCGAGCATCACCTTCACCGCGATCTCACGTGCCGGTTCCGAGTCCTGACCCAGCCACACCTCCCCCATGCACGGCGGCCCGGCCTCCGCTGGAGTGTGTACCGCTCGCGAAGGGTGACCCCGGCCAACTCCATCCCGGAATCCAACAGTGACTCCCCCAACGTGCCGCGGGCTCACGATCTCCGACCGAATGCCCCATCAGAGCGGGTCAGCTTCAGCTCGTCGAGTGCGCGGCACGACCTCGACGGGAGGAGGAAGTACCACCAGGCGCTTGGAGTCCCGGACGGCGAGCGTGGCAGGGATGCCGGCAGCGACCTATCGAACCCTGCGCTCTCCAGCCCAAGCGCTCATGGCGCCCGTACTGAGGCGCTGAGCCTCAACGACTGTTACTGGGCACTGCAGTTGACGCCTGCTGCCCAGCGGCCGCACTGCGCCCATCTCGACACTGCCGCGCCTGGGCCAGAGGCCAGCGCCTGGTGCAGGACGGCCGACCAGGCGACCCCTCGCCGTCAGCACCGCCGGCGCGAAACTCCACGCCTGGGCCGACCTCCACACGGTCGGCAGCCGTTCCGCCGACATACGGGGCCTCAGCCACAGCAGCCAAGGAAGGACTGGGCGAACGCCATGCCCGCCCTCCCTCGGACGTGTCGCCACGGATCGGCACGCCGACTTCGGAGTCGACGGGCAGAACTCACGCCACGCCGTCAACTTCTTCTCCCTCAGACAGAGTGGCTCACTCCGCTGACGACCTCAACGTCCGCTGCAAGCCACCATGGCGCGTACTCCACCATTGGCGAATGGTGACCGCGGGCGTCGTGGCGGCGCCCGCGAGGAGGCGCAAGCTGTCCGTGCAGAGGAAGCCTCACCGACCGGGCCGTGATCAAAGAACAAACCACGGTGGAGGCCCTGCCCTGCAGGCGTACGTCCGCGCGGGCGAAGGGGAGAGAAGACCACCCGTAGGGGCAAGGGCGGCACCCCGACGGGGCAGTACACCCGCGGTGCTTGTGTGCTCCTGCCCCCGGTGACCGTCAGTGGGTGTCAGGAGGCCAGAACGCCGGTGGCCAGCAGGCCGAGCAGTGCCACCCCGATGATGATCCGGTAGATCACGAAGGCGTCGAAGGAGTGCCTGGCGACGAACTTCAGCAGCCACGCGATCGAGGCGTACGCGACCACGAAGGAGACGGCAGTGCCCGCGACGAGCGGGGCGGCGCCGACGCCGGCACCGACGGCGTCCTTCAGCTCGTACAGTCCCGCGCCGGTCAGGGCCGGGATGCCGAGGAAGAAGGACAGCCGGGTGGCCGCCACTCGGTCCAGGTCGAGGAAGAGGGCGGTGGACATGGTGGCGCCTGAGCGCGAGAAGCCGGGAAAGAGCAGAGCGAGGATCTGCGAGCCGCCGACGAGCATCGTGTCCATGAGCGACGTGTCGTCCTCGCCGCGCTTGTGGCGGCCCGTCCGGTCCGCCACCCACATCACTCCGCTTCCGGCGATCAGCGAGCCGGCCACCACCCACAGCGAGGCCAGAGGGCCCTCGATGAGCGGTTTGGCGGCCAGCCCTACGGCCACGATCGGGATGGTCGCGTAGATGACCCACCAGGCGAACTTGTAGTCGTGGTGGTACCGCTCGTCGCGGTGGGCCAGACCGCGCCCCCAGGCGGAGACGATCCGCACGATGTCCTTGAAGAAGTACACGAGCACGGCAGCGATCGCGCCGACCTGGATGACCGCGGTGAAACCGATCACGGACGTGTCGTCGACCGGGATGCCCATCAGCCCCTCGGTGATCTTGAGGTGGCCGGTGGAGGAGACCGGAAGGAACTCGGTCACTCCCTCGACGACTCCGAGGACGACGGCCTGGCCGATGCTGATTGCACTCATGGGGTCCATTTCCTGGGGTGGGTGGCTTTGAAGGGGCACTCACCGGCGGGTGCGCGGAGCGGTGCGGCGAGATATGCGTGGAGTCTGCCGCGCAAGCTGTGCAGAGTCCGGCCCACGCGGCCGCGCTGCCGAGCCTTTTGGCACTACCAGGCCCGTGAACGGCGGGTGGCGGCGAGCCCGAACAGCGGGGCCCCCGTGCCCGGTGGACAGGCCGTCTGCCTGAGCCTCACCCTCGGCCGGTAGAGGCCGTCGATACGAACGACATCATCGAGCCGAGTTTCAGCAGCCCCATGAGCAGCGTGATCACGCCGACGAGGAGGGTGAGCGTGGCGAGGGCTCCGAGGTCGCCGGGGTCGGGAGCGACAGCGCTCAGCACGCTCTGCGACGACAGCACGATCGCGGCTGGTGAGCGTGGTGACGGCGCGAGGAGCATCCCCGCCCGCACCCGAAGCAACAGACTCGTACGCGAACGCCACACCTGGACAAGGCCAGTTTCGTCCGCCCTCCGACAGGGCCCCGCCACGGACGGCGGGGGCCGGGATCACGGCGTGACGATCGGGAAGTTCTGGTCCCCCGGGTCGAGCACTGCGGTAAGGCGGCTGAGGACGGATGCGTCACCCTCGACCTGGACGCCCGCCCGCTCCAGGCCCTGCGGAGTCAGGCCCTCGACGGCGAGCGCCGAAAGGGCACGGACGGTGGTGGTGAGCGTGGCATCGGCGGCGGTGCTCTGCGACGCGGCGGTGTAGCTGAGCACCCCGTTGTTCAGGCGGAGCCGGTAGTTCTCGTCGACGTCGGTGAGGTGGATGTCGATGCTGAGCCTCTCCTCCCACGCCCTGGGACCGTCGATCTGGATAGCGATGGCGTCGAACAGCATCGTCGGGGTGAGGTGCGCAATGATGTCCGGCGCGGCCGTGACGGTGGGCGTGCCGAACTGGCCTTCGCGCAGTTCGGTGGCGCCGGACAGATAGAAGTTGCGCCAGGTGCCGTTCTCCGCGCCGTAGCCGAGCTGTTCGTAGGTGTCGGCGAGCAGCTCGCGGCCTGCGGCGTGGTCGGGCTGGGCGAAGACGACGTGATTGAGGACTTCCGCCGCCCAGCGGTAGTCGCCCGCCTCGAACGAGCCGCGCGCCTTGTCCACCACCGCGTCGGCTCCGCCCATGAACTCCACGTAGCGCCTGCCCGCCTCGAGCGGGGGGTGCTGCCACAGGTGTGCCGGATTGCCGTCGAACCAGCCCATGTAGCGCTGGTAGATAGCCTTGAGGTTGTGGCTGACCGAGCCGTAGTAGCCGTGGGTGTTCCAGGCGTTCTCCAGCGCGGGCGGCAGCTTCAGGTGCTCAGCGATCTCGATGCCGGTCCAGCCCTTGTTGATCAGGCGCAGGCACTGGTCGTGGAGGTAGCCGTACAGGTCGCGCTGGGTCTCCAGGAACTGGACCACGCGCTCCTGCCCCCAGGTCGGCCAGTGATGCGAGGCGAAGGCGACGTCCGTACCGGCGCCGAACAGGTCGATCGTCTCGGTCAGCGCGTGCGACCAGGCGTGCGGATCCCGCACGACCGCGCCGCGCAAGGTGAGCAGGTTGTGCAGGGTGTGGGTGGCGTCCTCGGCGGTGCACAGCGCCCTCAAATCGGGGAAATGGATGAGGAGTTCGGCGGGCGCCTCGGTGTCCGGAGCCATCTGGAACACCATACGGACCCCGTCGACAACCTCCTCCTGCCCCGTCGTGGTGATGGTCAGGGTCGGCGGGATCAGGGTGACCGTGCCGGTCGAGGTCGTCTGCCCGAGCCCGGCGCCGACCTGCCCCCGTGGTCCGCGGGCGAGCGCCGCCCCGTACATATAGGCGGCACGCCGGCCCATCGCCGTACCCGCGTACACGTTCTCGGCCACGGCGTGCTCGGTGAAGTCCTCCGGCGCGATGACCGGCACACGCCCGGCATCCACGTCCTCTTGCGAGGTGACGCCCTTGACCCCGCCGAAGTGGTCGACGTGCGAGTGCGTGTAGATGACGCCGGTCACCGCGCGCTCGCCGCGGTGCTCCCGGTACAACGCGAGCGCCGCCGCCGCGGTCTCGGTGGAGATCAGCGGATCGATCACGAGCACGCCGGCGCCGCCCTCGATGAACGTGATGTTCGACAGGTCGAACCCGCGCACCTGGTAGATGCCCTCGGCCACCTCGAACAGACCTTGCTCGGCGACCAGTTGGGACTGCCGCCACAGGCTCGGGTTCACGGTGTCGGGGGCATCGCCCTGAAGGAAGGTGTACGTGTCGTTGTCCCACACGACGGCGCCGTCATCGTCGGTGACAGCGCTGGGCACCCGCCGGGCGACCAGCCCGCGCATCGCATCCTCGAGGTCTTGGGTGTCGGAGAACGGGAGGCGCTCGTGCAGCTGTGCCTGCTGCTGGGAGATGAACGACTGCGCAGACTTGGGCGTATAGGCCATAGCGCTAGATTCGCACCAGGAGATCGAATATCAGTCACACGACTCGCATCAGACGCAGCCATGACCAGGCAGGAGCAGGACGGTACCGGCGTCGGCTACATGTTCATCCGCACCCACCTGCACGCGTGGGATTTCGTCTTCACCCCGGCCGAGCCGCCGACCGGCCGGATGGGCCTGCGTGACGGCCGGCTCATGACCGTCCACGATCGCGAGGACGCCTGACCGGACACCGTACCGTTGCGGGGCTTCACCTACGGCTCCCATGACGAGACCGGCGATCTCCACAACGCGTCGGTGGTACATCAGACGACGTACAACAAGTGACACTGGAGATCACCAATGGGGCCCGGAGGCCTCACGTGTTTCTGACGCCAGGCCAGTCGCCACCTCGCCAGCCGATGATCCGCCACGCGATACATCCGCCACGTTGCTGAGAAGTCCTCAAGGACTACAGGACCTAGCCTAGGCGGCACAGAATCCGACACGGTCTCCGCTGTCGGTGACTCTTTCGCGGCGTCGCTTGCCCTCGCACCAGCACGGGCTGCGGCAGTGACCCGCCGCCGACGGAAGTCGTGGGCTGCGGCGAGGCGTTGGGTACGGCGGAGCAGGCCGGAGCGGACCACGTGCCGGTCCTCGTGCACATCACCTGCGGTGGGGTGCGGTCGGTTCGCTCCGGCAGGAACTGCTGGTCCATCAGTGCCCGTTCAGGGTCCGGAGGGAGAGCGTGGTTACTGAGGTTTTCGGGTTGTCGTCGGGTGGTGACGGTTGATGATCCCTGCGGTATGCCGGTGGTGTGAGATATCCGGAGGGTGGGGGCCTGACCGCTGAGCGTCGGGCGTTTCGTGAGGGGATCCGGCTCCAGGCCGGAGGACGGTTCGCAGTGGGTGAGAGGACCGCGGTGATCGCGAAGGACCTGCGGGTGAGCGTGAGGTCGGTGGAACGCTGGCGCCGGGCGTGG
This sequence comes from Streptomyces sp. NBC_01446, assembly GCF_026340095.1. Taxonomy (GTDB): domain Bacteria; phylum Actinomycetota; class Actinomycetes; order Streptomycetales; family Streptomycetaceae; genus Streptomyces; species Streptomyces aureus. The sequence goes on from NZ_JAPEPO010000003.1 coordinate 711,782, forward strand.
CGCGAGGGCGGGATGGAGGCCCTGCGCTCGGCTGGGCCGGCGAACTCCCCGACGGTAACCGATGCCCAGTTCGCCGTACTCGAGGAGGAGTTGGCGAAGGGGCCGGCTGCACATGGCTTCGAGGATCAGCGGTGGACCCTGGCCCGGGTGCAGAACGTGATCCGCCGCCGTCTGCGGCTCAGTTTGTCGGTGGCGACGGTGTGGCGGCTGCTGAAACGGCACGGCTGGTCCTGGCAGGCACCCGCCCGCAGAGCCCTCGAGCGCGACGAGCACGCGGTGGAACTGTGGAAAAAGGAGGTGTGGCCGCGGGTAAAAGCCTCGCGGCGGCCCATGGGGGCTGGATCGTCTTCGAGGACGAAGCCGGATTCTCCATGACGCCGCCCCGCGCCCGCACATGGGGCCGGCGCGGACACACCCCCGTCATCCGGGTCAGGGGCAGATCCCGGCGCAGGACCTCGGTCGCGACCCTGTGCTGCTACAAACCCGGCGAGCCGAGCCGACTGATCTACCGGCCCCGCGCTCACCTGCTGTTGAAAGGAGCCCGGAAGAGTTTCTCCTGGCGCGACTACCGGGACCTGCTCGTGCGGGCCCACATCCAGCTCGGCGGACCGATCGTGGTCGTCTGGGACAATCTCAACACCCACCTGACAGCAGAGCTGAAGCGGTACGAGGCCGAACACGACTGGCTCACCACCATCCGTCTCCCGCCGTATGCACCCGACCTCAACCCCGTCGAGGCCATCTGGTCCCTCGTGCGCAGAGCAATGGCCAACACCGCCTTCGACACACCCGACCACCTCGACCGCATACTCCGCCGCGAGTTACGCAAAATCCAGCTCCGACCCCACCTGATCGACGGTTGCCTCACCGCCACCCGCCTGACCCTCACCCCACCGACCCCACCCTGAAAATTTCAGTACGACAGGCGCACCGAGACATTGCCCTGATAGGAACCCTGAAGCAGGGAGAGGAACGCCTGCGGCACGTCCTCGATCCCACCCTCGACCACTGTCTGCGGGTAGACGAAGCGGCCCTCGTCCAGCCAGCTGCTGAAGTGCTCCCGCCAGGCAGCGATCTGATCGGGCGTGTGGTAGCAGGAGAACGGCAGGAGCTCGACGCCCTTGGCCTCGGCGGCCGCGCGGTCGGGCTGTGGAAAGCGCTGCGCCGCGCCGCCGAGCTGGCTGGACAGTGAGCCGCACAGGGCGAAGCGCGCTCCGGGCCGGGCCGCGTGGAGCGCGCCCTGATACTGCTCGCCGCCCACGACGTCGAAGAAGGCCGAGATGCCCTCGGGGGCGAGCTCCCCCAGCCGGTCGGCCGTGGGGCCGTCGTGGTATTCGAACGCGGCGTCGTAGCCGAGCTCGTTCACCAAGTAGTCGGCCTTCGCCGGGCTGCCCGCGCTGCCGATCACCCGCGCCGCGCCGAGGCACTTGGCGATCTGCCCGGCCAGCGAGCCAACCCCACCCGCCGCGCCGGAGACAAAGACCACGTCCCCTTCGCCTACGGCCGCCACCTCGGCCATCCCGTAGTAGGCGGTCGGGCCCTGGCCGAGGTGGTAGCCGGGGTCGGCGAAGAGTTCGCGGTCGAGCTTGAGGTACGAGTCCGCCGGGCCGGCCGAGTACTCGCTCCAGCCGGTCATCGACTGGACCAGGTCGCCGACCTCTAGCTCGGGGCTTTCGGACCGGACCACGGTGCCGATGGCAGCCACCCCTACCCGCTGCCCCGGCTGCCAGGCCGGGACCGGGATGGTGCAGTCGGCCCGCATCAGCTCCAGGTAGGTCGCGGCGAGGCCGATCTGGTCGGTGCGTACCAGGACCTGGCCGTCCACCTCGGTCTTGGTGACGGTGAAATGGTCGCGCGTGGGGGTGCCGGTGATCTGGGCGGTCAGCTGGATCTCACGGGTGATCAATTTTCTGTCCTTGCCTCGAGTGCGGCCGTCGAGATCGACTTTAAAGAGGCTTCCGGTCAGTTTCTGACCGGAAGTCGAGGCAGGATGTCGACATGGCGAACACCAGCTCACGGACCCTCAGACTGCTCTCGCTGCTGCAGTCCCACCGGCACTGGTCCGGCCTGGAACTGGCCGACCGGCTCGGGGTCTCCGAGCGGACGCTGCGCCGCGATGTCGAACGGCTGCGCGAGCTCGGCTACCCCGTCGGCGCGACCCGGGGTACGGACGGCGGCTACCAGCTCGCACCCGGCGCCGTCCTGCCGCCGCTGCTGCTGGACGACGAGGAGGCGGTGGCCCTCGCAGTGGGCGTCGGTGACGCGGCACAGAGCGGGATCGTGGGGATGGAGGAGGCGTCACTGCGCGCGCTCACCAAGGTGGTACGCGTTCTGCCGCCCCGGCTGCGGGCCAGGGTGGACGCCCTGCGGGCGGTGACCCTTTCCGCCGTCGCGTCCGGGCCGGTCGTCGGCGCGGGGGTGCTCACCGCGGTCGCCCAGGCCTGCCGGGACGAGGAGCGGCTGCGGTTCGGCTACGCGGCCAGGGGCTCCGCACCCACTGAGCGTGAGGTCGAGCCGCACCGCGTCGTCGCGCTAGGCGGCCGCTGGTACCTGGTCCCCTACGACCTGGGCCGCCACGACTGGCGAAGTTTCCGCCTTGACCGGCTGACCGATCCGACGGCGACCGGCACGCGCTTTCGGCCGCGACTGCTCCCGGCCGAGGACGCCGTGGCCTTCGTCCAGGCAGCGGGCGGGGCCCCGGCTCCGTACACGGTCGAGGTCCTTGTGCACGCGCCCTGCGCGCGCGTGCGGCAGGTGGTCGGCTCCTGGGGCACGGTCGAACCGCTCGATCAGGACAGTTCCCGGCTCACCATGACCTCGGCCTCCCTCGACTGGCCGACCCAGGCACTGGGCAACATGGGCGCCGAGTTCGAGGTCCTGGGGCCGCCGGAGTTCGCCGCGCACGTCCAGGAGTGGGGCGTTCGCTTCACGCGGGCCACCCGCGCACCCGCGTGACCTTCCTCGCCGTGACGCCGCGACGGTGGCGCGACGTTCGCGGCAGCCCGCGGTGTAGCGGAAGGGGCGCTCTGCCAAGCGTAGGAGGGCTCGAAAATCGGTCCGCCAGCGGTTCGGTCAGTCACGACGTACGGACAGGCACAGGTTCCCCGGTGATCACCGAGCGCCGCAACACCGTGGTCGCAAAGATCTGTAGCTGTCTTGCTTTCCAGGGAAGCACTCTGCCTAGCTGCCGGGGCTGTTTCGCCACGTCGTACCCGGCGATGAAACCCCGAGCCCGAGGCTGCCCGCCGTCGGCCCGATCTTCCCTGGCCCGAGCTTGTTCGACTTGTTCCACACCGGCCGCGGCCTGCGGCATTCGAACCCGGGCCACTGCGCAACCGGTGCGCACCGCACGACCCGCTCGTTTGCGTGACCAGGCCTGAGCGACGCGGACGCTCCCGCCGGCGGGCAATCGCGCCGTGCCTGCGGGCCTTGAAGTGGCTGGTGAGTGCCATCTCCAGTCTGGCAACGTGGGCCGTATGACCTGTGTGTTCTGCCGCTTGATCACCGAAGACGCCGCTCGTTGGATATTCCGCGGGCCCGTAGTATCCGCGTTCGCTCCACTTGATCCGCTCGCACCAGGGCATGCCCTGGTGATCCCGACATCCCACTACGCGGACATCTTCGATACGCCTACGCAGGTCCTCACCGAGACCATGATGCTGGTCCAGCGCGTTTCTGGTGCGATGCGGACGGCGTTGAAGGCTGGAGGCGTGAACATCCTCAGCGCGAGCGGTCCCGGCTCAGAGCAATCCGTGCCTCATCTGCACTTCCATGTAGTTCCTCGGTGGACAGATGACGGGTTCTCAACCTGGCCGTCGGAGCAGTCTCAACGCCAGATCGCCGGCGATCCCGTCGCCCAACTCGCCAACGCCGTGGCAGCCACTCACTCAGCCTGATCGCCCCACAGAAGTTGAGCCAGAACCCCAGAGCGGACAGCGCCTGTTCATGACTTCGGGCGGCGCATCAGCTGTGTCGTGCTCAGTGTTCACCACCTGGGACAGCGCCAGCCGCCGACCTGGGAGGGCTGCTGTCGTAGTCCATCAGCTATCTAGCGAGGGGACCCGTGCCTTTAGGCATGGGGGGAATCGCTTCTCAGGGCTGCTCTGACCTCAACTCGGTGCACGGGTCTGCACTGTTGACCTGAGACGACCAGTAGACCGTCGTAGCTAATTTTTGGGATAAAGGTGACGTAGTTTGATGCGTGCGTCGTGGGTGGTGAACTGCCAGTCCACCTGCCGTTGGTCGGTGTTGGTGGCGTTCTGCCAGGCCGAGAGTTCGGTGTTGAGGATGTCGAGGTCGTTGATCCGGCGGTCGAGACATTGCCGGGTCAGCGCGGAGAGTTCGATCTCGGCGATGTTGAGCCATGACCCGTGTTTGGGCGTGTGGTGGATCTCGAGGCGTTGGTGGCCAGCGCGAAGGCCTCTTCTGGTTCGAAGGCCTCGTACAGTGAGGCGATGGTGTGGGTGTTGAGGTTGTCCATCACCAGCACCACGGCCTCGGCGTCGGGGTAATCCACGCTCAGCAGCTGTTTGATCTGGCCGGCCCAGTCGATCCGGGTCCGCTGGGACAGTGCCTGAACTCGACGCCACCCGCGCAGGGGTTCGACCCACACGAAGATTGAGCACGTGCCGCAGCGGATGTACTCGCTGTACTCGCTGTCCTGGCAGGTGTCGTGGCCAGGGCGGGCCGGGAGCGGGGCGCGGGCATGGTCGAGGAGCTGGTAGGGCTTCTCGTCCATGCACACCACGGGACGTGCCGGGTCATAGGGCCGGGCATAGATGGCCAGCACGTCTTCCATCCGGGCCGCGAACTGCGCGTTCGCTCGTGGTGGGATGGTCCAGCACTTCTTCAGATGAGGACGCAGTTTCGTTTTTTTAAGACCCGCCCGATGGTGGAGTGATCCAGGTTCGGGATGTCCTCGACCAGCGCGACATGCTTCTCCAGCAGCCGCAGCGACCACCGGGTATAGCCCTGGGGTGGCTGTGAGCACGCCATCGCGATCAGCCGGGCTTCGACCTCACCGGTCACCGGCGAGGGCACCGGCGGCAGCTCGCGCTTCTTCCGGGCGATCGTGGCGTGAACATCGCCACCGGTCTCGGCGAACCGCTTGGCCACCAGCCGCAGTGTCTCGCCCGAGACTCCGGCCCGGGCCGCGACCGCGTCCTGCGAGCCGATCGCGCCTGCAGAGGTGTCGAGCGCGAGCAGCACCCGCGCCCTCCTGATCACCGAGGCTGGATGGATACCCGTCGTGGTTACCCGAACCAGCTCTTCACGATCAGCCGCGGTCAGCACCACCGGCCTCTTCTTCTGCGAACCCATCACCCCAACTCCCGTCCGGCAGAAAGGAAGCAACATCTGCCGGACCCCACCATCCCAACCAAACAACCCAGAACTAAGCAACGACACGCTACTAGATGTGTGCCGTGTGTACAGTGATCGTGGTGACTGTAACGCGGAAGGTTCGCCGGTACTCCGGTGGCGTGTACGACTTGGGGCTGCACGTGGTGTGGTGCTCGAAGTACCGTCGCCGGGTTCTTGGTGGCCGTGTCGCGGTCCGGCTGCGTGAGCTGATCGAGGCGAAGGCAGCAGAGAAGGGCTGGGAGATCATCGCCCTTGAGGTGATGCCTGATCACGTGCACCTGTTCGTCAAGCACGAGCCGAAGGCTTCCGCGTCCTACGTCGCGAACCAGTTCAAGGGCTTCACCTCCCGCGTGCTCCGTTCGGAGTTCGTGCACCTGAAGTCGCAGATGCCCACGCTGTGGTCGTCGTCGTTCTTCGTCGCCTCAATCGGCGCGGTCAGCGCGGACACGGTGGAGAAGTACATCAACACCCAGTGGGAACGGCCCTGGACGAAGAAGCAGACGGAGGGACAGGCGTGATACGCGCCTACAAGTTCCTCCTTCGCCCCACCGTCCGCCAGCGCCAGGCTCTCGGCGACATGCTGCGTGATCACTGCTCGCTCTACAACGGCGCGTTGCAGGAGCGCCGTGACGCCTACCGGCACGCCTCGAAGACCAGCATCAAGTACGGGCAGCAGTCCGCGCAGCTCAAGGAGGTCCGCGCCTTCGACCCGGAGCGTCAGGGCCGCTGGTCGTTCTCCTCCCAGCAGGCCACGCTTCGCCGTCTGGACAAGGCGTTCCAAGCGTTCTTCCGGCGCGTGAAGGCCGGACAGAAGCCGGGCTATCCCCGGTTTCGGGGTGCGATGTGGTTCGACACGGTGGAGTTCCCCAAGGATGGCGACGGCTGCCGGTGGGACTCCACCGGGCACGACCCCGTCACCCGCGTGCGCCTGCAAGGCGTCGGGCACGTCCGCGTGCACCAGCACCGGCCCGTGAAGGGTCGCGTCAAGACCGTCAGCATCAAGCGCGAGGGTCGGCAGTGGTACGTCGTCCTCGCCTGCGACGAGGTGGCCGCCGAGCCGCTGCCGGCCACGGGCGCGGCGTGCGGCATCGACATGGGTGTCACGCACTTCTTCACCACCTCCCAGGGCGCGCACGTCGAAAACCCCCGGCACGGCAAGCGCAACGCCGACGCCCTCGCCGAGGCTCAGCGTGCCCTCAAGGCGTTCCCTCGGCGCACCCGGGAGACCCGCACCGCCAAGCACCGCCGGGCCGTGGAGAAGGTCGCCAAGCTGCACCGCAAGGTCCGCCGTCAGCGCCTGGACCACGCGCACAAAGCCGCGTTCTGCCTGGTTGGCGACTACGACCAGATCGCGCACGAGCGGCTGAGCATCGCGAACATGGTTCGCACCCCCAAGCCGAAGCCCGACCCCGAGATGCCCGGAGCGTTCCTGGCGAACGGCGCCGCCTCGAAGGCCGGACTCAACCGCAGCATTCTTGACGCGGGTTGGGGGGTGTTCCTGGGCATCCTCACGCAGAAGGCTGAAAGCGCCGCTCGTGTATTGATCCCGGTGGACCCCCGCAACACCTCGCGCACCTGCCCCGAATGCGGGCACGTGGACGCGCAGAACCGCGACGGCGAAAAGTTCCAGTGCACCTCATGCCAGCACATCGACCACGCCGACCGCGTGGGCGCCTGGAACGTCGCACTCAGGGCCGGGCTGGTCCTTCCCGACGTGGCATAGCCACCGACAGGAGAAGCCCCCCGGATTTACCCGGGGGGAGGAGTCACAGGGTTGTTCCGCACCTGTCCGCGTGTGTGGCGGGTGGGTGTGGGCGTGGTGAGGACGGCGAGGCAGGCGATCACGAGGGCGATGCCCATCCAGCCGGCCGCGGGCAGGAGTTCGCCGACGACCAGGACGGCGAGGACGGCAGCGACGGCCGGTTCGAGCAGGGACAGGGTGGTGGCGGTGCTGGCGGGTACGTGGGCGAGGCCCCAGCCGAAGAGGACGTACCCGGCGAGCATGGGGACGAGCGCCATGTAGGTGCCGACGGCCGCGTTGGACCAGGAGGCGAGGAGCGGGGTACCGGTGACGAGGAGGACGGGCACCAGGAGCAGTCCGCCGAGTCCGAAGACAGCGCCCATCGCAGCCCGGGAGGGGATCTGACGGGTGATGAGCCGGTGTGCGGCCCAGGAGTAGAGGGCGTATGTGGCGGCGGCGACCAGCCCGAGGCCGATGCCGAGCAGCGTGCCGGCCATGGAGGTGCGGCCTGTGCCGCCGGCGGCATGGGTGGCTTCGGCGACGCACAGCAGGGTGGTGCCGAGCAGGCCGAGCGCGGCGGCCAGTGTCCAGCGGCGGGTGAGCCGGCGGCCGTCCACGACGCGCTCGATCAGGGACGATGCCAGCGGGGCGGTGCCGATCGAGACGACGGTGCCGACGGCGACTCCGGCCAGGTGCATGGAGCTGTAGAACGCCAGGGGGTAGACCGCCACCGAGACGGCGCCGAGCAGAACCGTGCCGCGCTGGTCGCGCAGCCGGGACGCGTGGGCAGCGATCTGCGGGGCGGCGATCAGGGCTTGGAGGAGACCCCCGAGGCCCATGGCGACGGCCCCGATGGCGAGCGGGCCCACGTCCGGGGCGAAGGTGGCGGCCGTGCCGGTCGTCCCCCACAGCACGGAGGCGGCCAGCACGCACAGGGCCCCCGTTCCTGCGGACCGGCCTCGGCCGGTGCCCTTCACAGCCGGTCCAGCAGGGCCGCGGCCATCGAGCGGGCGTGCTGGACACGCTCGCCGTCGCCCTCCAGGCCGGCGCGGGCCATCGCGCCCTCCAGCAGGAAGGAGAGATGCTCGGCCGTCGCGCGGGCCTCGTCGGGCCGGCCGGGAAGCAGCTGCTCCAGGTGGTCGGCGATCAGGCTCTCGACCTGCTCCTTGTGGGCGCGGACCACGGCCCGGCCCTCGTCGCCGGCAGGCAGCTCGGCGGCGGCGTTGAGGAGACCGCAGCCGCGGAAGCCGTGTTCGTAGGCGAAGGCCGCGTGATCGCAGTACGCGTCGAAGACGGCCAGTACTCCCTCATGGGGGCCGTCGGCGTGCTCCAGGCGTGCCCGGTACAGGCCGAGCCACTCCTCGTGCCGGGCATCCAAGTAGGCCCGGACCAGGTCGGCTTTGGAGGAGAAGTTGTTGTACAGGCTCATCTTCGCCACGCCGGCCTCGGTCGTGATCGTGTCGATACCGGTCGCCGCCACACCATCGGCGTAGAAGCGCCGGGCCGCCGCCTCCAGGAGCCGTTCCCGGGCCGGCCGCCGCCGCCCCCGTCCCGTCACGCCCGTATCGGTCTCACTCATCACAATCCAAAGCTGGTAGGTAGGTAGGTAGGTAGGTCTACCTAGAATAGCCGACCTGGATGGATGCCGCGCCAGTCGTGAGCGTTCGGCTCCGGCGCGGGCGCGGGCTGCCGCACGCTTCCCCATTCGCCGCATGCGGGCCGACCTCAGGCCGGGCCCTGGTGTTGCGACCTGCGGCCGGGCTGCACCACAGGCGGTGAAATTCGGTGGACGGCGGCACATGAGACCAGCGCACAGACCGTGCGGCGCGTTCACTGCCGCAGGTCGGGCACAACCATGCGGCCCGGCGCTCGCAGGGCACCGCGCGGGCGAGCCGCTCGGCAAGCGCAAGGCCTGCGCACGACGGCGACGGGGCGGCACCCCCGGCGAGGTCCGTCTCGCCGGGGGTGCCGGATGCGCTCGGGGCGCGGTCAGCCGAGCCAACACATCGGCCCGAGGTGTATGCCGCCACCGGAGTCGATGACGCCGGCCGTGACCCAGCCACCGTCGGGGGACGCGAGGAAAGCGACGACCGCCGCGATGTCGGCCGCGGCGCCGAAGCCGGCACCGGCAGAGGCGGCGCCTTGGGTGTGACGGGCATCACTTTGTACTTCACGACGTCCGCAGGTCATCATATGACCCGATCGCTGCTTGTGACTGGAGCAGCACAACGACACGTACGAGTCAACGATGACGAGGGCGGACATGAACGACCAGCAGCGGCCTGCGCGGGCGCGTGTGGGCGTGGTGGGGCTCGGGGCCATGGGCCTCGGCATGGCCGGCAGCCTGCGCACCGCCGGATACGACGTGGGGGTCCACGACCTGCGGCCGGAGGTGGCCGCCGGGTTCGCCCTCGCCGGCGGGACGGCGTTCGCCTCCCCCGCCGAGCTGGCGGCCGGGGTGGACGTCCTGATCGGCGTCGTGGTCAACGCGGCGCAGGTCGAGTCGGTCCTCTTCGGCGACGGCGGGGCAGCAGAGCAGCTGCGCCCCGGTTCCGTCTACGTGATGTGCTCCACGGTCGACCCGGACTGGTCCACCGAGCTGGAGGACCGTCTGGGCGAGTTGGGCGTGCTCTACCTGGACGCGCCCATCTCCGGCGGCGCCGTTCGCGCGGCCGCCGGCGAGCTGACGATGATGACGTCGGGCTGCGCCGCGGCGTACGCCGTCGCCGACCCGGTACTCGAAGCCATGAGCGCCACCGTGTACCGTCTCGGCGACCACGCCGGTCTTGGCTCGAAGGTCAAGATCGTGAATCAGCTGCTCGCGGGCGTGCACATCGCCGCTGCCGCCGAGGCGATGGCTCTGGGGATCAAGGCCGGCGTTCCGGCCGAGGCGCTCTACGAGGTCATCACGCACAGCGCCGGCAACTCATGGATGTTCGAGAACCGTATGGCACACGTGCTGGCGGGCGACTACACGCCGCTGTCCGCCGTCGACATCTTCGTCAAGGACCTGGGGCTCGTACTGGATTCGGCCCGGCCCCAGAAGTTCCCGCTGCCGCTGTCCGCCACCGCCCACCAGATGTTCCTGCAGGCGTCCGCCAGCGGACTCGGCGGTGAGGACGACAGCGCCGTTATCAAGATCTTCCCCGGCATCGGGCTGCCGCAGCCCGTGAACCAGCTCCAGCCGACCAACCAGCCCAAGAAGGAGGACTGACGTGAGCGTCCGCCTCGGGTGCATCGCCGACGACTTCACCGGCGCCACCGACCTGGCCAACAACCTGGTGCGCGCCGGCATGCGCGTGGTCCAGCTGATCGACGTACCGGCCGAGGGCACTGACCCCACGACTGATCCTGCGGCCGACGCGGACGCGGTGGTCATCGCCCTCAAGTCGCGTACGGTCCCGGCGGCCGAGGCCGTCGAGACGTCTCTTCGCGCCCTTGAGTGGCTGCGCGCCGCGGGCGCCGAGCAGATCTACTTCAAGTACTGCTCCACCTTCGACTCGACGCCGGCTGGCAACATCGGCCAGGTCACCGAGGCCCTGATGGACGCGCTCGGCACCGACTTCACCGTCGCGACGCCCGCGTTCCCCGACAACGGGCGCACCGTCTTCAAGGGTCACCTGTTCGTCGGTGACGTCCTGCTCGGCGAGTCCGGCATGCGCCACCACCCGCTCACGCCGATGACCGACTCCAACCTGGTGTCCGTGCTCGACGCGCAGACGACGCGGCCCGTCGGCCTCATCGACCACAAGGTGGTGGCACAAGGCGCTGACGCGGTCCGGACCCGGATCGCGCAGCTGCGGGCGCAGGGGGTCGGCGCCGCGATCGTCGACGCCGTGTCCAATGACGATCTCGTACGGCTCGGTGCGGCGGTCAAGGAGCTGGCGCTGGTGACCGCCGGTTCGGGCCTGGCGATCGGGCTGCCCGCGAACTGGGGTTTCGAACCGTCCTCGGCCGCCGCCCAGCTGCCGCCCGCCTGCGGCCGGCAGGCCGTCGTCGCCGGTTCGGTGTCCGCCGCCACGAACGGCCAGGTACGGGAGTTCCTCAGCACCGGCCGCCCCGCGTTCAGCGTCGACCCTCTGCGGATCGCCGCCGGCGAGGACGTCGCCGCCCAGGCGCTCGCCTTCGCCGACAAGCACCTCGCCGACGGGCCCGTGCTCGTCTACTCGACCGAGTCGCCGGACGCCGTCCGCTCGGTGCAGGGGCGGCTCGGCGCCGCCGAGGCGGGTGAGCTGGTGGAGCAAACACTCGCCCGCGTCGCCCAAGGACTCATCCAGCGCGGCGTGCGGCAGCTCGTGGTCGCGGGCGGCGAGACCTCCGGCGCCGTCGTGCAGGCGCTCGGCCTCACGGGCCTGCGCATCGGTGGGCAGATCGACCCGGGTGTGCCGTGGTGCGCGGCGCCGCTGCCCGGCGGCGACACCCTCCACATCACACTCAAGTCGGGCAACTTCGGCGGCCCGGACTTCTTCACCGCGGCCTTCACCCTCCTGACCGGGGAATCCAAGTGACACAGGACCGCGAGACCCAGGACCGCGGAACAGGGGACATCGACACGGCCGCCGACAGCGCACGCGCCGAGATCGTCCGCGTCGGCACCAGCCTGTTCGCCCGCGGCTACGTCCACGCCAGCGCCGGCAACCTCAGCGCGAGGCTCGACGACGGCCACCTGATCACGCCGACCGATGCGGCCCTCGGCTTCCTCGACGCCGGCCGGCTCGCCCAGGTCGACGGCGACGGCGAGCAGATCGCGGGCGACCGTGCCAGCAAGACGCTCACGCTGCACCGGCGCATCTACGCGGCCGACCCCACCGCCCGGTTCGTCATCCACACCCACTCCACGCACCTGGTCGCGCTGACGTTGGCCGGCGTGTGGCAGCAGGACGACGTGCTCCCGCCCCTCACCCCGTACTACGTGATGAAGGTGGGCCACGTCCCGCTGGTCCCCTACCACCGGCCCGGTGACCCGCGCGTCGCCGACCTGGTCACCGAACTGATCAACTCCCGTGCGGCGAACGGCACTCCTATCCGGGCGGTGCTGCTCGACCGGCTCGGCCCCGTCGTCTGGGGCCCCGACGCCGCGTCCGCGCTGGCCGTACTCGAAGAGCTGGAGGAGACCGCACGCCTGTGGCTGACGACCGGCCGCAGCCCCGAGCCCCTGACCGACGACGCCATCGCCGAACTGAGGACCGCCTTCGGCGCCTCCTGGTAGAACCCCGCTCCCGTCCCCATCCGCTCGAGAACCACTGAGCCGCACAAGGAAGTGCCCCTCATGTCCACGACCGTGACAACGGCCGACGCCCCTGAACTCGCCCGCGAGAATGCTGTGTTCCGCAAAGTCATCCGGCACATCGTCCCCTTCCTGGTCCTCTGTTACGTCGTCTCCTACCTGGACCGGGTCAACGTCGGCTTCGCCAAGCTGCAGATGTCCCAGGACCTCGGCTTCAGCGAGGCGGCGTACGGCCTCGGCGCCGGCCTGTTCTTCATCGGCTACTTCCTGTTCGAAGTCCCCTCGAACCTGATGCTGCAAAAGGTCGGCGCCCGCACCTGGATCGCCCGGATCATGATCAGCTGGGGCGTGGTCTCGGCGTTGTTCGTCTTCGTCAACAACGAGGCGACGTTCTACGTGCTCCGGTTCCTGCTCGGCGCCGCCGAGGCCGGGTTCTACCCGGGCGTGATCCTCTACTGCACGTACTGGTTCCCCTCCGCCCGGCGGGCCCGGGTGATCGCGCTGTTCATGTCGGCCATCCCCGTGGCGGGCATCTTCGGCAACCCGCTCTCGGGCTGGATCATGGACGTCTTCGAGGGCACCGGCGGCTGGAACGGCTGGCAGTGGCTGTTCCTCATCGAGGCGCTGCCCGCCATCGCGGTCGGCGTGATGACGCTGTTCTACCTGGACAACAGTGTGCGCGACGCGAAGTGGCTGAACGACGACGAGAAGAGCGTGATCGAGCGCGCACTCGCGAAGGACACCAAGCACCACAGCGAGCACGGCAAGACGTGGGACGCGTTCCGCGACCCCAAGGTGTGGCTGATGTGCCTCATCTACTTCTTCTTCGTGATGGGCCAGTACGCGCTCACCTTCTGGATGCCCACCTTCGTCGAGTCCACCGGCATCAAGGGTGGCTTCACCATCGGCGCGCTGAGCGCCGTGCCGTACCTGGCCGCGCTCGTCGCGATGAACCTCTTCGGCCGCTCCGCAGACAAGCGGCGCGAGCGCCGCTGGCACCTGGTCATCCCGAGCCTGATGGGCGCCGTCGGCTTCTCACTGGCCGCGAGCTGGACCGGGTCGACCGCCCTGTCCCTCCTCGCGCTCTCGATCGCCGCCGCGGGCGTGCTGACCTGCGCGCCGCTGTTCTGGTCGCTGCCGACCGCCTTCCTCAGCGGCACCGCGGCCGCCGCCGGGCTCGCCGTCATCAACTCGGTGGGCAACCTGGCCGGCTTCGTCAGCCCGTACATGATCGGCTCGCTCAAGGACGCCACCGACTCGACGGCGATCCCGATGTACGTCCTGGCGCTGGGCCTGGTCATCGGCGCCGCGGCCGTCCTCGCCACCAAGAAGAGCGTCGTCAACCGCTGACCGAGCCTGCCTCACCCCCTACGGAGTCACCATGCCGAGGTTCGCCGCGAACCTGTCCACGCTGTATCCCGAACACGACTTCCCCGACCGCTTCGCCGCGGCCGCGTCGGACGGCTTCGAGGCCGTCGAGTACCTCTTCCCGTACGCGTACGAGGCGACCGAACTGCGGCGCCGTCTCGACGCGCACGGCCTGCAGCAGGTGCTGTTCAACGCGCCGCCCGGAAACTGGGACGCGGGTGAGCGCGGGATCGCGGCGCTGCCCGGACGCGAGGCCGAAGTGCGCGACGGCGTCGACCGCACCCTGGAGTACGCCGCCGCGCTCGACTGCCCGCGCGTGCACATGATGGCGGGTCTGGTACCGCAGAACGCCGACCCGGCGCCGTACCGTGCGACATACCTGTCGAACCTCGCCTACGCCGCGGAACAGGCAGCGACCGTCGGCGTCGACATCCTGATCGAGCCGATCAACGGCCGCGACATGCCGGGCTACTTCCTGAACCGGCAGGCCGACGCCCACGCGGTCGTGAAGGAGGTGAGCGCCCCCAACCTGAAGGTCCAACTCGACCTGTACCACTGCCAGATCGTCGAGGGCGACCTCACCGCCACACTCCGCCGCGACCTGCCCACCGGCCGCGTCGCCCACCTCCAGATCGCGGGCGTGCCCGACCGTCACGAGCCCGATGCCGGGGAACTGAACCTGCGTCATCTCATGTCCGTCGTCGACGAGCTGGGCTTCGACGGCTGGATCGGCTGCGAGTACTTCCCCAAGGCCGGCACGAGCGAGGGTCTCGGCTGGCGACACATGTTCCAAGGAGAGAACGCATGAGGATCGTCATCACGGGTGGCTTCGGCTTCCTGGGCCGCCAGGTCGCACAGGCCCTGCTGGAGCAGCGCACGTTCGACGGCGCCCCCCTCACCCGCCTCGTACTCGCCGACCTCTTCGTACCGCAGGACTCGGCGCTGGCCGCCGACCCGCTCGTGGACGTGGTCCAGGGCGAGGTGACCGAGCGCCTCGGCGACCTGTTCGCGCAGCCCGTGGACGTGGTCATCCACCTCGCGGCCGCGGTCTCCGCCGAGTGCGAGGTGGACTTCGACCTCGGCATGGGCGCCAACCTGGACACGACCCGCGCCCTCCTTGAGGCCGCGCGCGCCCAGTCGGCCGCCGGCGGTCCGAAGGTACGGGTGGTCTTCGCCAGCAGCGTCGCCGTCTACGGCTCGGACGCCGCGCTCCCGCTTCCGGAGGTCGTCAGCGAGTCGACGCTCCCCACGCCACAGTCCAGCTACGGCGTCCAGAAGCGGATCTGCGAGCAGCTGATAGCCGAGTACACCCGCCGCGGCTTCCTCGACGGCCGCGTCACCCGCCTGATGACGGTCTCGGTGCGCCCCGGCAAGCCGAACGCGGCGGCCTCCGGTTTCCTGTCCGGCATCGTCCGCGAGCCGCTGGCCGGCCTCGAGGCGACCTGCCCGGTCAGCCCGGACCTGAGGGTCGCCCTCGCCTCCCCGAGCCGCACGGTCGAGGGCATCCTGCGCGTGGCCCAGGCCGAGCGCGGCGAGGGCCCCGGACAGCTGTCCGGCACCCTCCCCGTCAACCTGCCGGCCCTCACTGTCACGGTCGCCGAGATCCTCGACACGCTGCGTCAGGTCGCCGGGGACGCCGTCGCCGACCTGGTGAAGGTCGCGCCGGACCCGGCCGTCGAAGCCATCGTCGGCTCCTGGCCGGCCGCCTTCGACAACGCCCGCGCGGCCTGGCTCGGCCTTGAGCCCGACGCGGACTTCGCAGCCGTGGTGCACCAGTACGTCGCCGACCACGCGCAGGCGGTCACCGCCGGGGCGGCCAAGCCCACGCCGATAGACTGACGACCATGTTTACCAAGGTGGACGGGCCTGTCCGGCTCGCGGACCGCGTCGCCTCGATGCTCGCGGACGAGATCGAGTCCGGGCGGCTGACCACGGGCGACAAGCTGCCGACCGAGGTGGAACTGGTCAAGCAGCTCGGCGTCAGCCGCACCGTGATCCGCGAGGCCGTGTCGCGGCTGAGCAACGCGGGCCTGGTCGAGGCGCGTCAGGGGCGGGGCGTCTTCGTCCTGCCCCGGCGCACCCGTCCACTCGACCTCGAGGCCGACACCACCGGCACCACCGACACCAAGGCCAAGGTGCTGCAGATCGTCGAGGTCCGCCGCGCCATGGAGGGCGAGGCGGCCGAACTCGCCGCCACCCGCGCGACCGCCGCCGACCACGCCCGGATGCGGCAGGCCCTAGCCGCGATCGACGAGGCGGTCGCGGCGGGCGGCGACGGCGCCGACGAGGACCTGGCCTTCCACCGCTCCATCGCGGAGTCGACCGGCAACGCGGTCTTGGTCTCCACCGTCCGCTACCTCGGCGAGGTCTCCCGCGGCGGCATCCGCGTCACCCGCGCCAACGAGGCCCGCCGGGGCGACTTCTTCGACGCGGTCCGCGAGGAACACCACGCCATCCTGGCCGCCATCGAGCAGGGCAACGCCAAGGCGGCCCGCACGGCCGCCCGCCGCCACCTCAAACACGCGGCGGCCCGGCTCCAAAAGGCGGGCCCCGAGTTCTGGAACACGGCGCAGGACCTGGGCGTGGAGCTCGACGCGGCTGAGTAGTCCCCCAGTCCTGGCTGACGCTCAGCTCGGCCGAGCACATACCCGGGTGGCTCGTGGCGGGGCGCGCCGGGGACGTCACATCGCGCCGAGGAAGATGTCGCACTCGCCGAATGGGCCACCGCTCCTGTCCTTGGAACGGCGGCCGGCAGTGCGCGAAGCGCGCCACGCACTCTCCGGCTCGCTCGGTCATGAGCGGGCCGGGTCCGGTCGTCACCAGCCCGAGTCGTCCCACTGATCCAGCGGAGCGTCGTCCGTGACGCCGTTCACGGGCAGGGCGTCGGCGGCCAGTGACCGTTCGGTCCAGACGATTTTGCCTCGGTCCAGGTGGCGCGTACCCCAGCGTTCGGCGAACCGGGAGACGAGGTAGAGCCCGCGGCGTCCTGCGTCAGTCGTCGCCTCCGGGCGCAGGTGCGGGGCGGTGGTTCTGCCGTCCGCCACCTCGCAGATCAGACAGGCAGTTGAAGGGCGGCAGCGGCGGCTCCGCAGCTTAGGTCAGCAGGAGCCGTTCAGCGTCGAAGAGGTCAATGCCCACGGGGGCAGTGCCTCGGTCACCGGCCCATCGGAGAACCCGCTCCAGGCTTGACCGCCCGTGCCGGGCTGCCGCGCAGAAGCGCCCGGCCGAGTGAGACGGGCGCGGATGAGCGCCTTCCGGCGAGCGGTGCATCGGTTTTTGCGAGACCTTGAGGAGGAGCGCGCCCCACAGTGGCGACGCGTGTCCAGGGTGACACCCACACCCAGCGAGGAAGGCGTGCTGTGGTGAGCGATTCGGATACGGGCGCCGCAGGGCGGAGCCAGGGCGAGCCGGCCCAGCTCTCGGCGATCGAGTTGAACGTCAACGATCAGGTGCGACGGCTTGAGGTGGATCCACGTACCTCGCTGCTCGACGCGCTGCGCGAGCACCTGCGCCTGAGCGGGACCAAGAAGGGGTGTGATCACGGGCAGTGCGGCGCCTGCACGGTGCTGATCAACGGCCGACGCGTCAACTCCTGTTTGGCGCTCGCCGTGATGCATGAGGACGACGAGATCGTGACGATCGAAGGCCTGGGCGTTCCCGATGGTCTGCACCCCATGCAACGCGCCTTCGTCGAGCGTGACGGCTTCCAGTGCGGCTACTGCACTCCCGGCCAGATCTGTTCGGCCGTCGGCATGCTCACCGAGGTGGAAGCGGGCTGGCCCAGCCACGCCACCGCTGACGTGGCCTCGCCGCGGATCGCGTTGACCGATGAGGAGATCCGCGAGCGGATGAGCGGCAACATCTGCCGGTGCGCCGCCTATCCGAACATCGTCGCGGCCATCCGTGGCATCGCGGAGGGAGGCCCGCAATGAGGTCCTTCACGTACGAGCGAGCGACGGACGCACAGGCCGCCGTCGCTGCGGTGTCCAGAGCCGGCGCGAAGTTCATCAGCGGCGGCACGAATCTGCTCGACCTGATGAAGCTCGACATCGAGAAGCCCAGCCATCTGGTCGACATCAGCCGGCTTCCGTTGCGGGACATCGAGGAGCTCCCGGACGGCGGACTGCGCATCGGGGCACAAGCGGCGAACTCCGATGTGGCCGCCGATGCACGAGTGCGCACCCGCTACCCGGTGCTGTCGGAGGCACTGGTGGCCGGCGCCTCGGGCCAGCTGCGCAACAAGGCGTCCACCGGGGGAAATCTGTTGCAGCGCACGCGCTGCCCCTACTTCTACGACACAGCTGCGGGCTGCAACAAGCGGGATCCCGGCTCCGGATGCTCGGCGACCGGCGGGTTCAACCGGATTCACGCCGTCCTCGGCGCCAGCGACTCCTGCATCGCGACCCACCCCTCGGACATGGCCGTCGCGATGACCGTGCTGGAGGCGGAGATCGAGCTGCTCGGCGCCGACGGGTCGGTACGCCGCGTCGGCATCGCAGACTTCTACCGGCTGCCGGGCGATACGCCGCATATCGAGACGGTGCTGCGTCCTGGCGAGATGATCACGAGCGTGCTCCTGCCCGCGCCCCCGACCGGCCGGCAGATCTACCGCAAGGTGCGAGACAGGGCGTCGTACGAGTTCGCGCTGGTCTCCGTGGCCGCCGTCGTCTCGACCGATCAGGGAGCGGTCAGTGAGGCGCGGGTGGCTTTCGGCGGTGTGGCGCACAAGCCCTGGCGGTCCATCGAGGCGGAGACCGCGCTGACCGGCCGTCCCGCCACGATGGCCACCTATCGCGCCGCCGCCGAGGCCGCGATGCGCGACGCCGTGGGGCAGGGGCACAACGACTTCAAGATCGAGCTGGCCAAGCGCACGCTGTGCCGCACGCTGGCGCATGCAGCTCAGGCGAGCTGAGGAGACGAGATGATCGGGCAAGCTCTGAACCGCGTCGACGGCCCGTTGAAGGTCGCCGGACAGGCCACCTACGCCTACGAGCAGTGGGGGGCCGGCCAACCTCTCTACGGGTTCATCGTCGGCGCGACGATCGGCAAAGGCCGCATCACCCGCATCGACACCGAGGACGCCGAACGCGCACCTGGCGTAGTGATGGTGATGACCTATCACAATGCCCCCGCGCAGGGTGTCCGTGACGAGTCCGTTCCCGCCGAATACTGGCGCGCCCAGCCGGTGCTGACCGGCCCCGACATCCACTATTACGGCGAGCCGGTGGCATTCGTCGTCGCGACGGCCCTCGAACAGGCCCGAGCGGCGGCCGGTCTGGTCGAAGTCGAATACGCCGGCGGGCACGGACGTTTCAACTTTGCCGAGCAGGAAGACGAGGTGTACATCCCGAAGGTGGTCAACGCCGGTCTCCCGACCGACACTGCGGTCGGCGACTTCGATGCCGGGTTCGACAGCTCGGCGGTCAAGGTCGACCAGGAGTACACGACGCCGTACGAGCTCTCGATGCCGATGGAACCGCACGCGTGTCTCGTGGAACCGCGCGACGAGGACCTGGTCGTCTACGTCAGCTGCCAGATCGTCGACGCGGCGCGGGCCTCGGTCGCCGCCACGCTTCGTCTCGACCCGGAGCGGGTTCACATCGTCACCCCTTTCGTGGGCGGGGGATTCGGCTCCAAACTGGGCATCCATTCCGAGACGATCCTGGCGGCGCTCGCCGCTCGCGAGTTGCGCCAACCGGTCAAGGTCGCGATGACCAGGCAGCAGATCTTCCAGCTCGTCGGCAACCGTCCCACAACCAGCCAGCGGGTTCGACTGGGCGCGGAGCAGGACGGACGGCTGAGCGCGATCGCCCATGACGTCACCATGCACACCAACCCCGACGTGGAGTTCGCCGAGCAGACCGCCGCCACGACCCGCAGCCTTTACGCCGCGCCCCACCGGTTGACCAGCCACCGGCTGGCGCCGCTCGATCTGCCGCCCGGGACCGACGTACGCGCACCGGGTGAGGCGCCGGGCATGCTGGCGGTCGAGTCGGCGATGGACGAGCTGGCCCAGGCGCTCGGGATGGACCCCGTCGAACTGCGGATCCTCAACGAACCCACCGTCGATCCCGAGCGGGACGTGCCGTACAGCGACCGGCACCTGGTCGACTGCCTGCGCGAGGGCGCGCGCCGGTTCGGCTGGGAGCACCGCCCCGCCACCCCGGCGAGTGTGCGCGACGGCCGGTGGTTGGTCGGCTACGGCATGTCGGCCGCCATCCGCGGGCACTTCCAAGGGCCGACAGCGGCGCGGGTGCGGTTGGAGGCCGACGGCACGGGCGTCGTCCAGACGGACATGACCGACCTCGGCACGGGCACGTACACCGTCCTGACCCAGGTCGCGGCCGACGGGCTCGGACTGCCGCCCGATCGGGTGCGGACCGAGCTCGGGCGTTCCGAGTTTCCCACCAGCTGGGGGTCCGGCGGCTCGTGGGGCGCCGCCAGCTCGAGCAATGCGGTGCACGGTGCGTGCATGGCCCTGCGCGAGCAGGTCCTGACCGCGGCGTGTGGCGACACGCGCTCTCCGCTGCACGGCCTGGACCCGGCAGACGCCGTGTTCTCGGATGGCAACGTGGTCATCGGCGGCGCGTCCGAGGCTCTGAGCGAAATCGTCGCACGCAACCACCCGGAAGGGTTCGAGGCGGAGGGCGGTACCCGCTTCATGGGCGACGATCCGAACTACACGGACTACTCGATCAACACCTACGGGGCCCATTTCGCTGAAGTGGGGGTCGACGCGGACACCGCCGAGATCCGGCTGCGGCGGATGCTCGGCGTGTTCTCGGTGGGCCGCCTGCTCAACGCGAAGACGGCTCGCTCGCAGCTGATCGGCGGCATGATCTGGGGAGCCGGCGCGGCCCTCGAAGAAGAGGCCGTGGTCGACCTGCGATCCGGCGCCTTCGTCAACCGGGACTTCGCGCAGTACCTGGTGCCGGTCCACGCCGACGTCCCCGACGTCGACGCGGTCGTCCTTGACGGGTACGACGACAAGGCCAATGTCCTGGGCGCGAAGGGCGTTGGCGAGCTGGGCATCTGCGGGGCCGGTGCGTCGATCGCGAACGCGGTGTTCAACGCCACCGGCGTGCGCGTACGCGACTTCCCCATCACCATCGAGAAGGTGCTCCCCGGCCTACCGCTGATGGATTCCTGAATCCGTGACGACGGTGCGGGTTCGCCGGCCAGTGGGCGTGAGCCGGCCAAACCTGGACCGCACCGAGCACCTGAGGTACATCCCGCCGGACGCTCACCGGACCCGAACCGACGGCAGGCTGCGGCCCGGGCCCGGCTGCGGGCTGAGGGCGGCTCAGGTGGTGCTGTCCTTCGGCGGTTCGGGTTGGGTATGGAGGATGTCGCGGGCCTGTTCCGCCGCGCGCGCAATGCTTTCGGAGACGAAATCGAGGAAACGGGCGATGTTCTCCAGACGGGTCGCCGCCGGAGTGCCCGACCCGAGAACACCGACACCCTGCCGCGCAATATCAACCATGTGGGCAGTGGAACGGGCGGACGCCATCATCGACTGGTACATGATGTCGTTGTCCACGACATAACGCTCACGGCGGCGCTCATCGCGCTCCCGGCGGACCATGCCCTGGCTCTCCAAAAACGCGACCGCCTTCGAGATCGACGCAGGGCTGACCTGTAGACGCTGGACGAGTTCGGCGGCGGTGAGACTGCCCGTGTCGGTGAGGGTGAGGCAGGACATCACCCGCGCCATCATCTTCGGCGTGCCCGACTGTATGAGGACGGTCGTGAACGTCTCCTCATACGCAAGCACCGCCTGGGCATCACGCCCATAAGCCTGCGCGGGCGTGTCCGCGTCCCGGGGCGTGGCCTGTTTACGGCGGGCCCGCTGTTCCGTAGCCCGGTGCGCGAGGTCCGCACGGTAGGCGGTCGGGCCACCGTTACGCATCACCTCACGCGTGATCGTCGACGTCGGCCGCTCCAGGTTTCTGGCGATCTCGGCATAGGCGAGGCCATCGGCCAGCCCCAACGCGATCTGCTGGCGTTCCCGCTGAGTAAGTCTGCCTCCCGGCATTACGTTCTCCTTCTCCTTAGCGGCCCTGCACCGGCCGCCGGGCACCCACGCGCGGCGACCGGCGTCGGTGCCCGGCGGCCGGGCTCGTGTCCAGCGCCCGCGCACGGTCTCCGGCGTCAGGTGTCCGTGTCTGGGGTCCGGCGGGTCGACTATAGCGTTCACTTCCATTTCATTGCAACGGCCAGGGCTGAGGCCTGTTGCATTAGAGCCCAGACCATTGCAATGAAATCCCTGCAACTACCTGCGTTTATAGGGTTCTTGAGCAACAAGACTGTTGCTCGATCCTTGAATGCAACGTAGCGTTTCACCCATCAGAAACAACGGATCGAAGGAGCACACCATGCAGAAGTTCGACACCCCCTCCCCCATCACCGCCGTCCTGGACATCCCCGCGGGGCGTATCCAGTTCATCGCCGCCGACCGCGCCGACACCACCGTCGAGATCCTGCCCGCCGACGCCTCCAACTCCCGCGACGCGAAGGCCGCGGAACAGGTCACCGTCGCCTACAGCGACAGCATCCTGCGCATCGAAGCGGCCCCGGCGAAGAACCGGATCCTCGGCAACTCCGGCTCCGTCGAGGCCACCGTCCAACTCCCCGCCGGCTCCCGCGTCCAGGCCAAGGCCGCCGCTGCCGAACTCCGCGGCGTCGGACGCCTCGGCGAGATCACCTTCGAAGGCGCACACGCCTCGGTCAAGCTCGACGAGACCGCCAGCGCCCACCTCACCCTCCAGGCCGGCGACATCTTCATCGGCCGCCTGAACGGCCCCGCACACATCAACACACAGAAGGGCGACCTCAACGTCGCCGAAGCCACCGGCGGCACCGTCGAACTGCGCACCGAGTCCGGCGACATCACCATCGGCGCCGCCCGCGGCACCTCCGCCACCCTCGACGCCGGCACCACCTACGGCCGCATCCACAACACACTCCAGAACACCGCAGGCGCCACCGCCGGCCTGAACATCCAGGCGACCACCTCCTACGGCGACATCACCGCCCGCACCCTCTAACCACCCGCACTCCCTAAGGAGCAGCCACCATGACCAACCTGGCCATCGCAGCGAACGCACTGCGCAAGTCCTACGGCGACAAAACCGTCCTCGACGACATCGACCTCGCCGTCCCGGAAGGAACCGTCTTCGCCCTGCTCGGGCCGAACGGCGCCGGCAAGACCACCGCCGTCAAGATCCTGTCCACCCTCATCTCCCCCGACCCCGCCTCCGGCGAGATCCGCGTCGGCGGTCACGACCTCGCGACCAAGGCGCAGGCGGTGCGCGCCGCGATCGGGGTGACCGGCCAGTTCTCCGCCGTCGACGGCCTGATCACCGGCGAGGAGAACATGCTCCTCATGGCCGACCTGCACCACCTCCCCAAGTCCGAAGGACGGCGCGTCACCGCCGAGTTGCTGGAGCGCTTCGATCTCACCGACGCCGCGAAGAAGCCCGCCTCCACCTACTCGGGCGGTATGAAGCGCCGCCTCGACATCGCCATGACCCTCGTCGGCAACCCCCGGATCATCTTCCTCGACGAACCCACCACCGGTCTCGACCCCCGCGCCCGCCACAACATGTGGGGCATCATCCGCGAGCTGGTCTCCGACGGCGTCACCGTCTTCCTCACCACCCAGTACCTGGACGAGGCCGACGAGCTCGCCGACCGCATCGCCGTGCTCAACGACGGCAAGATCGCCGCCGAAGGCAGCGCCGAGGAACTCAAGCGGCTCATCCCCGGCGGACACATCCGGCTCCGGTTCACCGACCCGGACGCCTACCAGAACGCCGCCCTCTCCCTGCACGAAGCCCATCGCGACGACGAAGCCCTCGCCCTGCAGATCCCCAGCGACGGCAGCCAGCGCGAGCTCCGCACCATCCTCGACCGGTTGGACACCGCCGGCATCGACGCCGACGAACTGACCGTGCACACCCCCGACCTCGACGACGTGTTCTTCGCCCTCACCACCACCAACGTGCCGGCCCAGCCCAACCAGCCCAAGGAGACCGTCCGATGAGCTCACTGACCCTCGCCGTGCGCGACTCGTCCACGATGCTGCGCCGCAACCTCCTGCACGCCCGGCGCTACCCCTCCCTCACCCTGAACCTGCTCCTCACCCCGATCATGCTGCTGCTGCTCTTCGTCTACATCTTCGGCGACGTCATGAGCGCCGGCATCGGCGGCGGCGGCGCCGACCGCTCCGTATACATCGCCTACATCGTGCCGGGACTGCTGCTGATGACCATCGGCTCCACCACGATCGGCACCGCGGTGTCCGTCTCCAACGACATGACCGAAGGCATCATCGCCCGCTTCCGCACGATGGCCATCCACCGCGGCTCCGTCCTCATCGGACACGTCATCGGCAGCGTCCTGCAATGCATCGCCAGCGTCATCCTCGTCGGCGCCGTAGCCGTCGCCATCGGCTTCCGTTCCACCAACGCCACCGCCCTGGAATGGATCGCCGCGTTCGGGCTTCTCGTCCTGTTCGCGATGGCGCTCACCTGGATCGCCGTCGGCATGGGCCTCATCAGCCCCAACGCCGAAGCCGCCAGCAACAACGCCATGCCCCTCATCCTGCTCCCCCTCCTGTCCAGCGCCTTCATCCCCACCAACACCATGCCCGGCTGGTTCCAGCCCATCGCCCAATACCAGCCCTTCACCCCCGCCATCGAAACCCTCCGCGGACTCCTCCTCGGCAGCGAAATCGGCAACAACGGCTGGCTCACCATCGCCTGGAGCCTCGGCCTCACCGTCCTCGGCTACTACTGGTCGAAAGCGAAGTTCAACGACGACCCGAAGTAGCCCGCATGACCACCCGCGCCACCACCCGCAAAGCCCGCACCATCTCGTGGCGGCGCACCCCGACACCACGTCGGAGTACGCCGCCACACCCGTATCTCCTCAACGCACCCTCAGGCGGGCGCCCGCAGATCACCGCCCCGACAGCCCACCACTCGCCCCACCCGCGCACGCACGACAAGACCCGTGACGAGGCCCACGGCGAGGTGCTGGGCGAGCCAGTTCGCGCCGCAGGTTGGAGACGGGGCTACTTCGGGCCGGAGTTGAACTCGGAACCAGCTGGAGCCAATTGGGGCCCGGGATCCGGGGGCGGCATGCGGCGCGGGCCGATGTCAGCGCCGGGACATGTAGAGGTTGAATGCCTTGTGCAGAACCTTGTTGAGCGGGAAGTCCCATTCCCCAAGGTATTCAACGGCCTGTCCGCCGCTGCCGACCTTGAACCGGAGTAGGCCGAGGAGGTGGTTGTCCTCCTCCAGCGTGTCGGTGATGCCACGGAAGTCGTAGATGCCGGCGCCGAATTCGTGGGCATCGGACATCATTCGCCACTGGATGGCGTTGTTGGGCTGGACCTCCCGCTTACGGCTGGTGGAGGCCCCGTAGGAGTACCAGACGTGCTCGCCCACGGTCAGCATCGTGGCGGCCGCGAGTACCTCTCCCTCGTGGTGGGCGAGGTAGAGGCGCATGCGGTTGTCGTCCTCGGCCTGCAACGCGGTCCACATGCGCTGGAAGTAGGCCAGTGGGCGCGGGATGAACTGGTCCCGTTCGGCGGTCTCGACGTAGATTGCGTGGAAGGCGGGCAGGTCGTCGTAGTCGCCCTGGACCACTTTGACGCCGGCCTTCTCCGCCTTTTTGATGTTGCGTCGCCACTGCTGGTTGAGATCGCGCTGGATTTCTTCCAGCGGCCGTCCCTTGAAAGGAACTTGGAACACGTAGCGCGGCTGGCCTGCGGCGAAGCCGTCCTCACCGCCAGACTCGGTCTGCCGCCAGCCCATCCGGCGCAGCCGGTCGGCCAGCTCGAGGGCGTCGGGCTCGTGAATGGTGGCCTGCGCATCCCCCAGCTTTGTGGCCTGCGGGTCGGCGATCGCGGCCTTGACCGCCTCGGCGCTCCAGCGGCGTTGCACCACGGGCGGCCCCATCTTCACGGAGAAGACGCCCTGTGCTTTCAAGTACTCGAGCATCGGCCGAAGCCACTGGTCCAGGCCCGTCGCTGTCCAGTCGATGACGGGGCCCTCAGGCAGGTAGGCGAAGTACTTCTTCAATTTCGGCAACGGACGAAGCAGCACCAGCCCGGCACCAACGAGTTTGCCGCCTTCGTCGAACCAGCCCAGGCTCTCCCCCCGCCAGTCCGGCTTCACATCCGCCCAGGCCGGAACCTGCATGTGACTCACTGACGGCTGGGCTGCGACGAAAGCCAGATGTTCGTCGCGGGTGATCGACTTCAGGCGATAGCTCATGCGCAGCGCTCCTCTGTTCGACGCGCCACCCTGCTGAGGCACGTTGCACGAACCCAGGCCTCACAGAATGTCACCAATCACGGGATATGGCACAGCATCTCCATGTGCTGTCGGCGTACGGCCAAGAGTGCAGAGTGGCGTGCACCAGGAAGTACACAGTCGCGATCTACCTCTACGCGATCGACATCTATAGGAGCGCGGGAGCGGCCATAAGGGTCCAGCGACTACGCGAAGTGACGGCAAGCTGCCGCGACAGTGTGCCGGACTGGCCGGTGCGCGGGTATCTGCTCTTCCAGGGTCGAGGCAGCCCGATCCGGGCGGCGATCTGAACAGGTGCGTGTGTCCATAGAGGGCAGGGCTCGCGAGAGGGCAGGGCTCGCGCATTTCGGCTCGATCGACTGCACCGGCGTTCTCAGTCTGCGGGTGCCGGTTCGGCGGGCCGGGCCGTGAAGAAGCGGGTGATGTCTTCCGCCGCGGTCGGGGACAGCATCATCGCCTGGACTCGTGCGGACATTTCGGCGATCGGGTGAATCCTGGTGAACATCACCTCCTCGTACGTCCGGATCGCCGAGTCCGGGTCGGCGGGGTTGGCGGCGAGTCGGCCGGCGAGTTCGGCGGCGTCGAGCATGGCCTGGTTGGCGCCCTCGCCGACCGGTGGCATGAGGTGCGCGGCGTCGCCGATGAGGGTGACGCCCGGCCGGCTGGACCAGCACGTACCGATGGGCATCGCCTCGATCAGGCGCGGCGTCGGCGCGCTGTCCCCGGCCTCGATGAGTGCGGTGAGCCGTGGGTCCCAGCCGCCGAACGTGTCCAGCAGCGCGCGCTTACTACGGTATGCGTCGAGGGGGCGATCGTCTGCGCGCAGCGAGATCCCGACACGCAGGCTGCCGTCGCTGAGGCGTTGCGCTGCCAGGATCTGGTTCACGCCGACGCACCACAGGTTCCCGGGGCCGACCAGCTCGGCGAGATCCGGATGGCGCCGGTCGACATCTTCGATGTTCAGCTCTACGAGGGTGGCCACATAGGACAATTGGACGTCGGTCAGCAGCGACCGGACGATCGAGCGCGCGCCGTCCGCGCCGATGAGGATGTCGCAGCCGGTTCGGTGGCCGCCATGGAACGTCAGTTCCCAGCCCCCGTCAGGTCGCGGGTTCGCCGCGACAAGCCGGCGCTGCCACACAACCGTGTCGCCGGGGAGGGAATCGAGCAGAAGATCGCGCAATGCGCTCCGGTCAATCTCGGGACGTCCGGAGAATGAGCCAGGTTGCGGCTCATGGTGCACCAGGGTCCGTCCGGTCGGGTCGACGATGCGATGTTCCTCGCCCTCGGGCCGCGCCTCCGACCGGAACCGGCCGGCGAGACCCGCCTCGGCCAGGGCCTGTTGCCCGGACTCCGGATGCAGGTCGAGGGCGCCGCCCTGCGGCCGCGCGGATCGGCTCGCCTCGCGCTCGTACACCACCGCATCGATGCCGTGCTGATGCAGGATCCGTGCCAGTGTCAGCCCGCCAAGGCCGCCACCAGCGATCGCAATTCGCATTCCCACCCCGCCTTTACCGTACACTGTCCGTATGAATGCACCGTACGGTAGCGAAATGTTGCCCGTTTGGGAAAGGCCCGAACCTCAGCCGCGGGCGGCGCCGGTGCCGTTGAGCCGCGAGAAGATCGCCGCTGCGGCGATCCGGCTTGCCGACGCGCACGGCCTCGACGGACTGTCGGTTCGCAAGATCGCCAAAGAACTCGGTGTCGGTCCGATGCGGCTCTACGACTATGTGATCAACAGATCCGAACTGCTCGATCTGATGGTCGACGTCGTCTACGCCCGGATCGCCGAGGTCGGCCGGCACTCCGCGTGGCGCGCCACGGTACTGGCCATCGCCCACGCGACCCGCGATGCCGCCCTTGATCATGAATGGTTTTCCGACCTGCTCGGCGGAAGGCCGCACCTGGGACCTCACGCGCTCGCCGTGGGCGAAGCGACCGCGGCGGCGCTGAGCCAGGCCCCCGGCGTGCACGGCATCGACGAGCTCCAGCGTGCATTGGGCGCCCTCAACGCCTTCATCATCGGAGCGGTCCGCAGAGAGGTCACCGAGCGACGCACCACCCGTTCCACCGGCACCGATGAAGCCGCCTTTCAGGCCAGCCTCGGCCCCTACCTCACACGCATGTTGGAAACCGGCAGGTACCCCACCATCGCCCGGCTCGTCATCGACGGCGCCCACCTCAATGCCGAGGAGACCTTCCACCACAACCTGACCACCGTCTTGGACGGCATCACCAGCCGACCCCGCACGTGACCGACTGCTTTGCGGCCGGCATCGGCTTCCAGACGGCCGGCGGCCGTCTGGAAGCCGATGCCGCGTACTCGCGGCCCGTGGCGCCTGGCGAGATCACCGTGAGCGAGGCAGCTCAGTCCGGCCGGTGACTTCGATCACGCCGGGGCCGCGCAGGCCGGCACTCCGTTGCCGACGTCGACACGGCCAGCCGCATCTCCCACAGTGACTTCGCGCTCGCCCTGATCGACGAGATAGACGCTCCTCGTCACCACCGCACGCATATCGGTGTCGAAGGGGCGCGACCGGAGCAGGCCGACGGCTCCGAGGCCACCGAGCCGCTCCGACCAGTCCGAGAAGACCAGCGCCTCAGCAGGGTCACGTGCCAATTGGAGCGCTCAGTCCCAACAGCTGTGGACGAGTGCTGTACTTGGCCCGCATCCCCAAGTACAACGCTCAGTTCTCGTGGCACCGAACGCGTCAGGCACCGACCAGATCGGCCTCATGGGCGAGGATTGCGGCCTGGGTCCGGTTTTCGAGGCCGAGCCGGGCGAGCATCCGGGAGACATGCGTCTTCACGCTGGCCAGGGACAGGTGAAGAGTCTCAGCGATGCTCTGGTTGGGGTGCCCCGCACCGATGAGGGCCAGGACATTGCGCTCGGAGTCTGTGAGAGTGCGGATCTTCTCCCCCAGGAAGCCAGAACCACGCGTCGGCGCGTGACTGACCAACTTCTTCATGATCTCAGGCGAGAGAACGAGTCCGCCGGCCGCCAAGGTCCGCACTGCGGCAGCCAGCTCCCCCGCAATGAGGTCCTTCTCGAGGAAGCCCCCAGCTCCGGCATTGAGCGCCTGGAGGACGATGTCGTCGGCGCTGAAGCGAGTCAGTGCCAGTACCCGAGGAGACTCCTCCATCCGCACCAGCTGGACAGTGGCTTCCACCCCTCTGCCGTTGGGCAAGTGCAGGTCCATGATGACGACGTCGGGACGGTACTCCCTGGTGGCACTGACGGCCTGAAAACCGTCAGCGGCTTCACCAACGACCTCAATTCCGTCCGCAGCCTCCAGCGCCGAGCGCAGGCCGGAACGGATGAGGCTCTGGTCATCAACGATTAGAACGCGGATCACGCGCTTCCCTTTCAATCGGGGCGAGGGGCACCGCCCGCAGCTCACTGCCAGACGGCACCAAGATCACTACCCTGCAGGCCACCTGGCGTGCTTACCCAGGCCAAATGCAACGCTCACGGGCCAACTACAGCGCTCAGTCACAGCAGCGCTCCTGTGACTGAGCACCCGAGTTGACACTGTTCGCCAACTCCGCTGCTCAGCTCCGGATTGCGTTCACCGTGGTCACGTTGCGAGCGGGCCATCGGCCGAATGGGTCGGGGTCGGTTTCGGGTTCGGCGTCGACTCCGAGCCTCGCGCCCTTCGCGTCGAGCGGATACCAAGGGGAGGGACGCGATGGCCTCGGTGGGCCGGTCTTGCCTGATCAGGCAACTCTGCCGGCGCGCGGCGCCCCTCGGACGCGGCGGACGAGAGAAGTACAGCGAGCGCCTCGCCCTCGCGGCCGGCCTCTTCCAGCAGCGATGCGAGCATCACGTCCCTGACGTACTCCCCGCCGCGGTGGTGGCATACGCCGCTCGCATCATTCCGCTGGCCCGGAGCAACACTCGCCCGGTGAGGACCGGGCGAACGGCGCCGTGCTGCGCGCAGCCTGAAGCGTCCCCGCCCTGACGCCCGCACCCCACCCGCGCGATGCCAACGGGTTGTCCGCCAATAACCGTCGGTCACCCCACCAGAAATAGAGGACAAAGCATAAAATTGTAGGGCCATCCGCGACGAGGGAGGTTGCTCTCTATGTCAACAGGAACTCTTCTGGCGATCATCATCCCGGTGGTCGTCGTGCTGCTTCTGATCGGCGTGGCCGTGGCGCTCTTCATGCGCCGTCGCCGCCTTCGTGAGCAGTTCGGGCCGGAGTACGACCGGACGATGGAAGACGCCGACAGCCGCACGGCCGGCGAGCGGGAACTCAAGGCCCGAGCGAAACGCCATGACGCGCTCGACATCAAGCCCCTGGAAGAGGGACGCCGGGAACGCTACCGGCACGACTGGGACGACGTGCAACAGGAGTTCGTCGACCGGCCCGAGACGGCCGTGCACGACGCGGACCGTCTGGTGACCTCGCTCATGCACGAAAGGGGATACCCGACGGAGGACTTCGAACAACGCCTCAAAGACCTCTCCGTCGAGCACGGGAGCACCCTGAAGCACTACCGGGAAGCCCACGAGATCGACACCCTCAGCACGCAACACAAGGCAAGCACGGAACAGTTGCGGGGGGCCATGACGAACTACCGCGCCCTGTTCGACGAACTGCTCAGCAACGGCGGCCAGTCGCGCCACGCGCGTGCCTAACCCTGGCCAAGAGGAGGAACTATGCCACGCGATTCCGCATCGGACCCTATCCTCACGGGCCGGTCCACCGAAGACCTCGCCCAGCCGAAAGACAGCCGATCGGACGCACCGCCGCCGGAAGAAGGGCGGCCGGAAGAAGGGCGGCCGGACGGAGCTGCGACGGCCGAACCGGCGCAGCAGCAGCAAGCCGAACAGCCAAACAAAGAAGAAACGCCCCCGCTCCTGACGACCGGGGACGCCCAAGACTTCCGCGATCGCTGGAACAAGGTCCAGAGCACCTTCGTGGACGAGCCACGGGAGGCCGTTCAGTCGGCGGACACCCTGGTCACCGATGTCATGCAGACCCTGGCCACCACCTTCGCCGATCAGAAGCGTGGGCTGGAAGGCCAGTGGAAGAGCGGCGAGGAAGCCAACACCGAAGACCTGCGCAAGGCGCTCCGGCACTACCGGTCCTTCTTCAACCGCCTCCTCACCGCCTAGCCAGTGCAGGATGACGCCACGCTCCTTCTCGGGATCATCCTGGCCGTCAGGAGGGAGTGAGCCCCAGGGCCGGCCCAAGAGAGCCGCAACAGCACGTCGAGCTCTGGCACAAGGACATGCAGCGACCGCGCGGCACGTCGCCCTCGGCGTCCAGGCCACCGTCCTCCTCGATGAACGCCTCGGCAGACGCCTCTTGAAGGCCTGGTGGGACGGCCGCAGCGGGCTGCTCACACCGCTGGAACCGGCACCGGCGAGGTTGACGCGACGTCAAGCGACGGCATGAGAGCCTGACCGCCGGGCACCCGGTTCTCGGGAGGTGGGCTGATGGCTCGTACGGTCGCCGGCTCTGCGGCGCTGCGTGTCACCGCCGAAGTGGTCGGCTGGTGGGCGGTGTTGACGGGACTCTGGCTCGTGCTGATCTCCCGCGTTGACCTGCTGGAGTGGGTGGTCGGATCGTGCGCCTCCCTCCTCGCCGCCTTCGGCGCCCGCGCCGCGCGCGTGGCCGCGACGGGGCGGAGCGGATCCGCGTGACGCCGCACGTCTTCCTTCCGCCGCCCCTCGGTCACGATCTGGGACCGGCCCGGTGAACGGCTGGCTCCTCGCGGCCGCAGTCGTGCTGGCGCTCGGCGTTGCCCCGGCTCTGTGGGGGGCGACCACCGGCCCTCTCCGGCGCCGGGTCGTCGCACAGAACGTCGCGGCCCTCCTCGTGTGCCTGGTCATGCTGCTGCTCGCCCAGGGCTACGCCCGCCCCTCGTACATCGACCTCGGCCTGGTCCTGGCAGTCCTGGGACCGGCCGGAACGCTCGTCTACGCTCGTCTGCTCGCCGCCGAGCTGGCGGCCGATCCGCCCACCGCCCGGGTGACACGCGCCATGACGGTCCTGTCGGCGGCGGCCCCGCCGCTCGTCGTGCTGCCGCTCTGCGTGGCGACGGGCCCGGGGCGGTCCCTCGTGAAACTGCTGCTCATCGGGGCGCTGCTTACTGCTGGAAACACCATCTCCGGCCGGGCGGTGTCGGGCACGACGTCCCTCCCCCGGGAGGCACATGATGGCTGATCTGCTGGTCGTCCTGGCCCTCACGCTCGTCGTCGCCGCCGCGACCGCCGCCGTCCTCACCCGGGACCCGGCCCGTCAGGCACTCGTGCTGGCTCTGCTCGGGCTCGCGCTCGCCGTCCTGTTCACCGCTCTGCAGTCTCCGGATGTGGCCCTCTCGCAGCTCGCGGTCGGCTCCGCGCTGACGCCGCTGATGCTCCTGCTCACCGTCCGCAAGGTGCGTGGCCGTGGCCATCGCGGCGGCCGGAAGAGGGGGCGCGCGTGAGCAGGAAGGCACGGCTGTGGCTGTTGGCGGTGGGGGGCATCGGCGTGGCCGTCCTCCTCGCTTGCGCAGCTTTCGACCTGCCCGGCTTCGGCGGCACCTCGCACCCGTACGGGGAGCGCGCGGTCCGCAGTGCCCTTGCCCGGCACACCGCCAACGTCATCTCCTCCGTCAACTTCGACCAGCGTGCCTTCGACACCCTTGGCGAGGAGTCCATCCTGTTCGCCGCCGTCCTCGGCACCGTCGTCCTGCTCCGCGAAACCCGCGACGAGCACAGCGAACCGCCCGAGACGGTCCGGGTCGATCCACACGTACGTCGCTACGCGCTGATCGCCCTGCCCGTCACTCTGCTCATCGGCCTCTACATCATCGCGCACGGTCAGCTCAGTCCCGGCGGCGGCTTCCAGGGCGGCGTCATCGTGGCGACCGCGCTGCACCTCCTCTACATCGCCATCGACTACAAGGCGCTCGAGCGCATCAGACCGGCCGCCGCGTACGCGATCGCGGACGCCGCGGGCGAAGCCGCGTACGTTCTCCTCGGCACGGCAGGGCTCCTCGCCGGGTCGGTGTTCCTCGCCAACTTCCTGCCGTACGGGACGTTCAACACCCTCTCCTCCGGCGGCACCGTCCCGCTCCTCAACGCCGCGATCGGCGTGGAGGTGGCCGGCGCGACCGTCGTGCTGCTCGCCCGGTTCCTGGACCAGGCCCTGGAGATCGAGGGCGGCGGGACGGGCGGGACTGGCCGACAGGACGAGGAGGCGAACCGGTCATGAGCGTGCTTCCGTATCTGGCAGCGGGATGGGTCTTCCTCGTCGGCTGCTACGGGCTGGCCACGAGCCGCAATCTGATCCACGCGGTGGGCTGCCTGTCCGTATGCCAGAGCTCGACGTACGTGCTACTGCTCGCCGTGGGCTACCGCCGGGGCGGAACCGCCCCCGTCTTCTCCGACATCGCCCCCGGCTCCCGCCCCGTCGTCGACCCGGTCGTCCAGGCTCTCGTCCTCACCGACGTCGTCGTGGGCGCCACGGTCACCGCCTTGCTGCTCGCCCTCGTCATCCAGACCGCCAAACGGCACGGCACCGTCGACCCGGACGAACTGTCGGAGCTCCGGGGGTGACAACCGCGCAGCTCCTGCCCCTGATTGTGGCTACCCCGCTCCTCGGCGCGGCACTTCTGGTCGCGGCGGGCCGACGGCTGCCCAGGTTCGCCGCCGAGGTTCTGGGCTTCGCCTTCTCTGCGGGCGCTGCCGCGTGGGCCGTCGCCCTCCTCGTACTCTCGCCGTCGGCGGGCTCGCGCGCCGTCGAGTGGATGGGCGGATGGCGGCCCCGCGACGGCGTGAGCGTGGGGATCGTGCTCGTCGGCGACCGGGTCGGCGTCGGACTCGCCGCTCTCACCTCCGTCCTGGTGGTTGCCGCTCTCGCCTACTCCTGGCGGTACTTCGACGAACCGCCGCACCAGCACGCGGGCTCCTTCCCCGCTCTCATCCTGCTGTTCCAGGCCGGTATGTGCGGATTCGTTCTCACCGGTGATCTCTTCAACGCGTTCGTCTTCTTCGAACTCATGGGCGTCGTCGCCTACGCCCTCACCGGCTACCGGGTGGAGGAAGCCCGGGCGGTTCAGGGCGCGTTGACGTTCGGCATCATCAACTCACTGGGCGGCTACACCACGCTGTTCGGCATCGGTCTGCTGTACGCACGCACCGGTGAGCTCGGCCTCGCGCAGATCGGCGGACGTCTCGACGCGCACCCGCACGACGGACGCCCTGACGTGCTGGTCCTGGCCGCCTTCGTCCTGGTCCTCACCGGTCTCCTCGTCAAGGCGGCGGCCGTCCCGTTCCACTTCTGGCTGCCCGACGCGCATGCCGTCGCCCCGACGCCCGTCTGCATCCTGCTGTCAGGAGTCATGGTCGAGCTCGGCGTCTACGGCACGGCACGTGTCTACTGGACCGTGTTCGCCGGCCCCGGCGGCATCCCGGGGCCCAGCGTGCACCGCGCCCTGCTGACCCTCGGCGTGCTCACCGCCCTCGTGGGTGCCGTGATGTGCTGGCAGCAACGCCACCTGAAGCGGTTGCTCGCGTTCTCCAGCGTCTCCCACACGGGCCTGTTCCTCGTCGGCGTCTCGGTCCTCAGCCCGGAGGGCCTCGACGGCACCATCCTGTACGTCCTCGCCCACGCGGGCGTGAAGGCCGCGCTGTTCGCCTGCGCGGGCATCCTCCTGAACCGATTCAGCAGCGTCGACGAACACGAACTGCACGGCCGGGCACGTCAACTCCCCCTGGTCGGTGCGCTTTTCGCGGCGGGCGGGCTGGCTCTCGCCGGACTGCCGCCCTTCGGTACGGGCCTGGGCAAGGCCGTGTCCGAGGAGGCCGCGGGGTGGTGGCCGACCTGTGTCTTCGTGGCCGCATCGGCACTCACGGGAGGAGCCGTCCTGCGTGCCTCCGCGCGGATCTTCCTGGGCTGGGGTCCCCGTCCCTCCGGCAACCTGGAGACCACGACGGGCAAGGACGAGGAGCCGGAGACAAGCGGCCCGCTGAGGCGCATCCCGGACACGATGCTCGCCGTACCCGTAGTGCTCATGGCAGGTGCGCTGGCCGTGGGGCTGGTGCCGGGGCTGTGGCCGGCCGTGGGCCGGGCGGCCGACGCGTTCACCGATCACGCCGGATACACGGCCGCTGTACTGGGGACAGCAGAAACGGCGCCGCCCCCGGTCACACCCGCACCCCACTGGACGGGAGTCGGGGTCGCCCTGGGCCTTCTCTCCTCGGCCCTGGCGCTCGCCCTGGCCTGGACGGCGGTGCGCCGGCCCGCCACGGACGAACGGGCGCGCTGGGCCGCGCCCCTCCACCGTCTCCAGTCGGGCCACCTCGGTGACTACGTCGCGTTCACACTGGCGGGCATCACGCTGCTGACCGCGCTCCTCTTGTAGCGATACGGGCCTGGCCCTGCGAACCTCGCGCAGGCCGGCTCATCCGCATTCCCGACACGATGCTTGCCTGACCGGCTGTTCTGCTCGCCGCCACCCTCGCGTTCGTCCTGATCGCTGCGGGCCGGCACCGGCGCCGGTCGCGCCGCCCACTGCTTCACCGACCACATTGGCTACGTTGCTGAGGTGACCCATGCCATCGCCACGGTCCGTCCAGCACGCCCCCGCCCTGGCGCGCCGCCGGAGTGCTGCTCGGGCTGCTGTCCACGGGCTCGCGGCCATGCTCGCCCGGACAGCCGTGCACCGCAGGGCGTGGTACCGCGCGCGCCGGGTACTACCCCTAGCACGACTACATGCAGAGCACGTCAGTGACTACTCCGTCTTCGCGGTGCCGGGTATCGCGAAGATCGCCGTACTCCTCCTGCGAGCCGTAGCTCAAAGACGGGTGCGGCCCGTGAACGGATCTGGTGCCCGGAGTGAGGGCGGGTTCCCCGACCCCACTCTCGCATTGCCTCGCCCCTGCTCACGACGAAGGTGGAACGATGTCTGACGCCCGGCAGAAGCGAAGTGATCCGGACGAAGACAGCAGGACGACTGTCACCGTCTATGTCGCCCTCGGTGCCAATCTCGTCATCGCGCTGGCCAAATTACTCGGTGGGCTCGTCTCGAACTCGCCCGCCCTGCTGTCCGAGGCGGCGCACTCGGTGGCCGACAGCCTCAACGAGGTCTTCCTGCTGGCCTCGCTCAAGCGCAGCACCCGCGACGCGGACGCCAAGCATCCCTTCGGATATGGCAAGGAACGCTACTTCTGGTCCCTGCTCGCTGCCGTCGGCATCTTCGTGATGGGCGGCTGCTTCTCCTTCTTCCAGGGGATCGAGGCATTGCGTTCGGGCGGCTCCGAGACTCACACCGGCTACGTCGTCGTTCTCGCCGTGCTCGGCGTCGCGCTCCTCGCGGAGGGTTCATCGCTGGTGAGGGCTCTGGTTCAGGTCCGCGGCAATGCCCGGCACGCCTCGCGTGGCATGGTGCGCGAGATCCGCGCGGGCGACGACCCGGCCCTGCGGACAGTGCTCGCCGAGGACTCCACCGCCTGCCTGGGTGTCGTGCTCGCCATCGTTGGCGTGGGCCTGCATATGCTCACCGACAACATCGCCTACGAAGCCTGGGCCTCGCTCCTCATCGGTGTCTTGCTCGTCTTCGTCGCGTTCCAACTGGCAGGCCAGTCACGCGATCAGCTGATCGGCGAGGCTGCCGACCCTGTACTGCGCCGCGAGATCCACGAGTTTCTCGACGAGCAGCGGGAGATCGATGCCGTCAGCACCCTGCTGACCATGCGCCTGGGCACCCGCTCCACACTCGTCGCCGTCCGCGTCGACCTGATTGGCGGTATGGACAGCGAGGATGTCGAAGAGGTACTCGTCCGCATCAAGTCGGACATGACCCGCCGCTGGCCTCTCGCCGACCAAGTCTTTCTGGATGTCACCGAGGCCACCGCGAAGGACCGTGCCCGTGCCGCCGGTGAACGACGTGAGCTGGACGCGACAGTCGAGGCACAGGAGGCACGCGACTGAACCGAGGACGAAGACAGGGGCGCCCTCAGGAGTGCTCCGAGGGAGCACGAATACCCATGGCAGCAGAGAAGCCCGCTCTCTGGAAAACGGTACGGCCGCCCGGCAGTTGACGCAGTTGCCGCCGACGTCGCGTCGCAGGGGTCGCCGAACTGCCGGGATGTGCGGCATGGCCGACATGGGACGTGCGTCGCGCGACGGCCGGCCTCCAGCGGGTCGTCGCGTGACAGTCCGTTGGAGGCCGATGCCGAGGGTTTCACCGCTGTCGACGGGTGACGTCGATACGGCGGGGCACACGGAAGTTGGGACGCACGTGATGATCGCCTTTGGCATCATCACGTGCCAGACGCGATCCGGTACGCCCGGGCGTAGCCGGGGCCGGCGATGCAAGGCCGGACCGAGTGCGCGCCGACGAGGCGCACGGCTGCCGCACAAGTCGCTCCCGCCTGTACGCAGACGCGGCATCACCTCGCACGAGACATGGCCATCGATGAAGAAAATCAACTTTCGCAACAGGCCCGGGTGCTCCGGCGCCGGCCCACACGTCTCCCTCAGCGCGCAGGGCGGCGCGCGGCCAGAAGATCGGCGTGGGGGGCGTGCACGACTTGCAGGCCCTGTGCCTCAAGTTCTGCGCCGATCTCCGCAGCGCTGGCCGGCCAGAGCTCGAATGTCTCCCGCTGCTGGCGCAACACCCGTCCGTCTCGTTCGACGTGGTAGGTGAAGACCATGCGCACGAACCCCGCATCGGGTTCTCGGGTGATATCCGCGCCGTAGATGTCCGGGCCTACCCGGACCGGCCCGAGCCGTCCCACCTTCTCGCGCCCGGTCGGCAGTTCGGTGGGCGGAGGGTCGAAGAGCAGGAGCCCGTCGGGCAGGAGCGCGCGGCTGACGGCCTGCCAGGTGGAGCGTCGGGTGGCGGGGTCGAGGCAGGCGATGATGTTGGAGGCGACGGCCAGGTCTGCAACTTCCTCGAGTCCCGCACTCTCGATGGACTCGGGGTGAAGGGTGACGCGGGCACGCTGGTCAGCGCCCAGACCAGCCAGGCGGGACAGCAGGGCGGCGCGCATCGGGGCCGCCGGCTCGACAGCGTGGATCGGCGCGGCGGACGCGGTCAGCAAGGTCTCTGTGACGATCCCGGTACCCGCACCGACATCAAGGATCCCGTGCCGGGCGTGGCTGGCCGCCTCGGCGAAGCGCCGTTGTGCCAGGCGACGGTCGGTTTCACCCTGGAGCAGATCGTAGAACTCGACAGAGACCGTGTAGCCGGCGCCGAACATCTCACCCACGGCAGTGCGGCCCAACGAAATCGGGCGCGCAGAGGGCAGGGTCCGCGAGCACACCGCCGTTGGAACAGGCGCGCCGTCCGGCAACACCGAGGTGGCCTTCCAGGCGCCGGCCGCGCGCAGGGCCCGCTCGCCGAGTCCGCGGGACGGCACCACTACAAACGGCACCTTGGCCCGGGCCGCAGCCTGCACGCCCTGTGGGGCTGTGGCGGGCGACCAGCGCTTGGGGCGGCCCCACGCCCGCCTTCTTGAGAGCAACAGGCCCGCGGTCGGGGACGGGCTTACCAGTGTCCACACCCTGCGCTCTGGTACCGGTGTCGGTCACGGCATCCGCGTCCAGGACACACCACCTCGCCGCAAGGTCCCTCGCCGAGGCCGGGAAAGCGAGGACGATCGTCCAGCCGCGCCCCTTCACCGTCCGCACCAGCCCGGACATACCGACAAGGGCCCGCATGTGGGACCGCAGCCGGGCGGACAGCTCCTGATTCGCCGTTCCGACCGCCCCGGCCCCGCCACAGTCCTCACGATTGGCGGGCACGTGGTCCGGCAGCTCGTCACCGCACGT
Source organism: Streptomyces sp. NBC_01446 (assembly GCF_026340095.1). Lineage (GTDB taxonomy): Bacteria > Actinomycetota > Actinomycetes > Streptomycetales > Streptomycetaceae > Streptomyces > Streptomyces aureus. Next base: position 750,576 of record NZ_JAPEPO010000003.1, read on the forward strand.
GCTGCTCACTCCGTCGATGCGCGCCATCGCCCGGCGGTGGCGGCTTTGGGCGAGCGCCGAGGTCCAGGCGATCGGGTGCCAGTAGCTCACGACGAGCGGAGGACCATCGGCATGGAGCAGCGTCACGACCCGCATCAGCTGCCTCCCTCACTCGAGCCTCGTCTGCCTGTTCTCGACCCTACGATCAGCCCACCCTCACGGCACGGTCTCCACGGCCGTTTGCCAGCGTTGATCAGGGAAACCCGCACCGTATGACACATCACGCTGGCGCTTGCCGCACCGTGGTGGTCACCGGCACCAGCGGTGGCATCGGGCGCACGTGCGTTACTGCGTTCGGCGCCCGGGGCGACCGGCTCGCGCTGATCGTCCGCGGCCCGGGTGGCCTGGACGGAGCGTGCGCGAAGCCGGACGAGCCGGCACCGCGAGAGTGATCGTCACTGAAACGCGAACACAGCCTCGGCCGGTAGGAGCCGTGATCATGGGAACTGTGCCTGTACCAACCGACCCCGACGTGACCCCCGTGCCGCCGCCCGAACCCCCGCCTCGCCCAAAGCCCCCGGACCCTGGCGAACCGCCCGATGGGCCGAAACCGGGCGAGCCGCCAAGTCCACCGGATCCCCCGAAACCGCCCGGCTCACCCGTCCCGCCACCTGAGCCGCCCGCGCCCCCCGGCCCGGACGAGCCCGACCCTGCGGAGCCGAAGCCGGGTCAGCCTTCCCCGATGGAGCCGCCGGACTGACGGACCCTGCGGGTGACGGCACAGGGCACCGGCCAGCCGACCGCCCGGCACGTTCACCGAGCGTGCGCAAGGGCACACGGCGGCCGGTCCACGGAGTTCCAAAGCCCTGTTGGACTTCCAGGGAAGCTGTCGCACCGTGCGCGAGACCTCGAACTCGTCGCTGAGGATCACGACGTCGACCGAGCGGAAGCCGGGCGGGATGTCACGGTCGGCGCGCCGTCCTACGGGTGCGCGGCGTCGTGGTGGACGGTGACGCGCAGGGCCGCCCTTCGACCAGGTGGCGTCGCCCTTCTTGCGCCATCGGCCCCGTCCGAGCCACGCGTCGATCTGCGTCAGGTACGCCTCGATCCCGGCGTCCGGGGCGAGCACCGAGTGGCACAGATACAGGTCCGCGAGGGCAAGGCGCGGCACGGGGAACGTGTAGTTCGGGCGTTGCTCGACGAGGCCGTCAGCTGCTACGGCGCGGTCGAGCTGGTCGCCGTCTCGTGCATCGCCGACGGCCCCGCCACCTGGGTCGCGGAAGCCGTCCTCAAACGCGGGGCCGCCTGGAAGTAGTCATCCCGGCCACCGAGTACCGGGCAGGCCTGCCCGAGTGGCACCACGAGGTGTGCGACCGGCCGATGTCCCGCGCGGCCGAAGAAGCACGTAGCGAGGATACGCGGAGCGCGCGGGCCCGCCACCATCCGGCCATTGCACCGCGACTCCATGAGAAGGCATGACCGAGTCGACCAGCGAAGCGCACCAGACGGGCAGCGAAATCCTTGTCGGGCTCTCTGACGAGCTGCTCGCGGTCTGGGACGGGAAGCCCGCGCGCGGGTTCGGCGGGACCGCGGACGTGGTGGCGCACGCGGAGCGGACCGGAATGCCGTTCCGGGTGCTGCGACCCGAAGACGCCGGCCGCTGACCCACACCGCGACCAGCGGCCCGCCCCGACCGGGGCGGGCCGCTCCCATGTCTGACACGGCTACACGTGGCCGCAGCCATGCGAGTCGTACTGAGCCGCGATCCGCTGCACCGCGGGGCGACTGCACGCCGCGCTTCTCGCCGATGGCCTCGGAGCGACCCGCGTTCGGGCGGCGCCGCGAGGGAGCAGGAGGAGTGCTCTCTCTAGAGGCCACGCAGGCAAGGGCAAGGGCAAGGGCCCCTCCGCACACTCAACCAGCTGCGGTGAACGATGGATTGACGGAACGACACCGGAAAGGCAAAGATCGACAGACACTGATTTTGACAACGTTGTCGTAGGAGAGAGGATCACGATGAGAGCGCTGAGACGCGTGTTCACCGCCTTGTTGATCGTCACCACCATAGCCACGGCTTCCGCCACCTCCGGCGTCGCGAACGCCAAGGAGCGGGGGCCGAAGTTCGCTGATGACCCCACCACGCTGGTCGACACGTCGATCGGCAACAACGGCGACGGAACCACCTTCCCGGGCGCGGCCGCTCCGTTCGGCATGGTGCAACTGAGTCCTGACACACAGCTCAACAAGTACGCCTCGTACGACTATGCGCAGGACACCATCCTCGGCTTCAGTCACACGCACCTCTCGGGCGTCGGCTGCCAGACGATGGGCAACTTCCGGTTCATGCCGACCACCGGTGCGGTCACCTCGTCCGACCCGGCGCAGTACGGTGCGAAGTTCAGCCATGACAACGAGACCCGCGCTCCCGGCTACTACGGCGTGAAGTTCGACAACGGCATCAAGGCCGAGCTCTCCGCCACCCAGCGGACCGGCCAGCACCGCTACACCTACCCCGCCGGATCAGGCTCCGAGAACGTACTCATCGAGGCCGGCCAGAGCAACGGCAGCACCTACGCCGGCGACGTCAAGGTGGTCGGCAACGACACCGTGGAAGGCTGGGTCCAGGGCGGCAACTTCTGTGGCGAGACCGGCAAGGAGCGCTACCGGGTCTACTTCAGCGCCAAGTTCGACCGGACGTTCTCGACGTTCGGCACCTGGACCGACGGCACCCTCACGCCGAACCAGCGCGAGGCGTCGCGCGGCACCAAGCGCGCCGGTGCCTGGCTGACGTTCGACCCGGCCAAGGGCGACCAGGTCGGAACGTCGGTGGGCCTGTCCTACACCTCGATCGACGGCGCGCGCCTCAACCGCACCGCCGAGCAGCCCAAGTCGTTCGACAAGGCCCGCGCCGGCGCGCACGACGCCTGGCGCGGCGAGCTGAACCGGATGCGCGTGGCCGGCGGCAGCACCGCCGACCAGCGCACGTACTACAGCGCGCTCTACCACTCGCTGCTGCACCCGTCGATCGGTTCCGACGTCGACAACCGCTACCGCGGCTTCGACGACAAGGTGCACCGAGCGGATTCCACGTACTACCAGATGTTCTCGCTCTGGGACACCTACCGCTCGCAGAACCAGCTGGTGGCCCTGCTGCATCCGGACAAGGCCGCGGACATGGCCAAGTCGGTGCTGCACATCTACCAGGACGGTGGCTGGCTGCCGCGCTGGGGGCTCGGCAACAGCGAGACCAACGTGATGAGCGGCGATCCCATCACCCCGTGGATCGTCGACATCTACAACCGCGGCCTGCTCGACAACCGCACCTCGCACCAGCTCTTCGACGCACTCTGGAAGAACGTCAACGAGGTCCCCTCGGACCAGTCGCTCTTCCGTGGCCGTGACGGCAACCCTACGTACGTCAAGAACGGCTGGGTCGGCTATCAGAACCTGCCCGGCTACACGTACGGCGACAGCCGCCAGGCCGGCTCGGCCACACTCGAGTACGCACTCGGCGACTGCGCCCTGTCCACGATGGCGGACGGCCTCGGCTACAAGGACAAGGCCGCGACGCTCGCCTCGCGCTGCGACAACTTCACGAACCTCTGGGACTCCGGCGTCACCTCACAGGGCTTCTCCGGGTTCCCGGTCACGAAGAACGCGGACGGCACGGTCGCCGGCGACCCCGACCCCACCCAGTCCGGGGCGTTCCACGAGGGCACCGCATGGCAGTACCAGTGGCTCGCCCAGCAGGACCCGCAGACCCTCTTCGGTCTCATGGGCGGCCAGGCGGCTGCGGAGCAGCGGCTGGACAAGTTCTTCGACATGCCGACCGTGCTCAGTGACCCGGCCAAGGCGGCTTCGGAGTCTTGGGTGAGCGGCGCGTACGACTACCACAACAATTTCGCCTTCAACCCCAACAACGAGCCCGACTTCCACACTCCGTGGATGTACTCGTGGACCGGCGCCCCGTGGAAGACCTCGGCGGTGCTGCGTGCGATGCGGACGCTCTTCACCGACGACGTGTACGGCATGCCCGGCAACGACGACCTCGGCGCCACCTCGTCGCTGCTCGTCTTCGCCATGGCCGGCGTCTTCGAGGCCCAGCCGGGTTCCGCCAACTACATCGTCACTGCGCCCATGTTCGAGAAGGTCGAGATCCGGCCTGAACACGGACGCAGGATCAGCATCGAGGCGCCGGGCGCCGACGCCTCGAAGCTTCAGTACGTGTCCTCCGTGAACACGGGCAAGGGCACGTTGCACCAGAGCTGGCTCTCCCACAAGGATCTGCTCCGCTCCGGCACGATCAAGATCGACCTTTCCGACAAGCCCACGACCTGGGGCGTCAACGCCGCCCCGCCCGCCATCAGCCAGAACTGACGATGTCGGCTGCGGCCCCTCCACACAGGGGCCGCACTGCGGCTGCCCGTGCACCGGAGGGTGTGCGGGGGCAGGAGGTGGGCGAGCGCGACGGCCTGCCGTCCGTGGGCACGAGACACATCCGCAAGACTGCCTTTCCCATCAACGGACGTGCGGTGCGACCGGCGCGGCCAGGGCGGCTCCCCAGTCGTGAACGGACCCGTCTCGCAGTCGGTTGACCGGCAGGTACTCGCGCTCATACCCGCGGTCAGGCTTGACGGGCGCGGGACGCGAGGCGGTCGGCGAGAGCGATGACGAGGTTGCGAAGTTCATCCGGGCGCTCGATGACGAACGGCCGGTCAAGTGAGGCGAGTACCGACGGCAACCAGTCGAGCGTTTCCGCCCGGAGCTCGACTCGCAGCCAACGCTCGGTCCCCGGATCCACGCGTGCCGTGGGCGCAGTCTCCTCCACACTCGCAACGCCGGCCGGAAGGCGGACGCGGATCTGATCGACCGTCCCGTGGATCCGCAAGGTCACCGCATACCGGTACTCAGCCGTGGCGAACCCTGACAACACGCGCTGCGCCGGATCAAGTCCGGCGGGGACCTCGAACGAGCCGGGAAGGGTCCTCGCGGCCGCGATGCGATCGAGCCGGAACGTCCGGTCCTCGCCGATCTCGGGGTCCGTGCCCGTGACGTACCACCGGCCCGAATGGGCGACGATCCCGTACGCGTGCAGCGGGCGTTCGCTGCGTCGGCCGTCGCGGTCCGTGTATCTGATCGAGAGCGGTCGTCGGTGGCGTACCGCATCGGCGACGGTGAGCAGGACCTCGCCGTCCGGGATTGCGAACTGGCCGGGCGAAGCCGTGAATGCGAGGGATTCCAGGACCGCGTCGAGCCTGCGGGCCAAGCGCTCGGGCAGGACCCTGCGGATCTTGGCCGCCGCCGTCTCGCTCGCCGTGTCCGCCGTCGTCAGCCCGCCTCGGCGGCCGGCGACCAGGCCGAGCAGGACGGCGAGTGCCTCGTCGTCGCTGAGCATGAGCGGAGGCAGGCGGTATCCGGGGGCGAGCCGGTACCCGCCGTAGCGGCCCCGCACCGCCTCCACCGGCACGTCGAGGTCGTTCAGCTGGTCCACATAGCGCCGCACGGTCCGCCCGTCGACGCCGAGCCGGTCGGCGAGTTCAGCCACCGTCCGGACGCCGCCCGACTGCAGCAGTTCCAGGAGAGTCAGCACGCGCACGGTAGGTCGAGACATGGTTCAGAACCTAGCGCGAATACCGGGCCGATTCTGTCCTCTATTCGTTCTAGCCTGCGAAGGACAGCGGCTCCGCCAACCTGGGAGAACACCATGGACTTCGTCTCGATCCGCATCATCACCGGCAACGTCGCGCGCCTCGTCGAGTTCTACGAGAAGGCCACAGGGGTGTCGGCGACCTGGGCCACCGAGGACTTCGCCGAACTCGAGACCCCCAGCGCCACCCTCGCGATCGCCGGAACCCGCACCGTCCCGCTGTTCGCTCCGGGTTCCGCCCGCCCGGCGGACAACCACAGCGTGATCATCGAGTTCCTCGTCGACGACGTGGACCGCGTGCACGGGAACCTGACCGGCCTTGTCTCCGACTTCGTCAACGAGCCCACCACGATGCCCTGGGGCAACCGCGCACTGCTCTTCCGCGACCCCGACGGCAACCTCGTCAACTTCTTCACCCCGGTCACCCCGGCCGCGATCGAGAAGTTCGCTCGTTGACACCAGACACAGCTGCCGGCGCGGGAGCCTGGCAATCCAAGGCTCCCGTTCAACGGGTCTCAGGAAGTCACGGAATCCCCCCGAGCACGCGCCGCGTAGCGGCACAGCAACGAGCGGGACCGGCCCGAGTCTCCCTCCTTCAGCGCAAGGCCAGCGCGACGGCTCCGCCGGCCCGCCAGACGAAATCTCCGGCGTGTGCGGTGACGACGAGGGTGGATCGCGGGGTGGTGGGCGCCTTGCCGTGTGTCATGGGCCGAATCTCCTTGCTGGACAGGAAGGTCGGCCCACCCCCGTGGCGCCCGTGCCGCCACGGCTCGGCTGCGGCGCGCCGGGTGGCCGTGAGAGTCTGCGGGCGGAACACCGGGTGCGGGGCGCAAATGAGGACGGGACGGCATGGGACCAGCGGCGGGGCCGGACAGATGGAGCACGGTGCCCGAGGGGCTCGGTGCGGCGATACGGGATACGGCCGAGGAGATAGCCGCGCTGTTGCGCGCGGACGCCGACATGGAGCTTCCGGTGCCGGGGTCCCAGTGGAGCGTCGGAGAGGCGGCCGCGCATCTGGCACTGGCCAACGAGCTGATGGCTGACATCGCGGCGGGACATGCGCGCAGTTACGGAGACGGCACACCGCAGAGTCTCGCCACGGCCAACGAACAGGCACTCGCCACGTTCGGTGAGCGGGAGGCCGAGCCGCTGGCCGCGATGATCGTAGAGCAGGCCGCCGCGTGTCTGAAGGCGCTGGAGGAGCGGCGCACGGAAGGGACCGTGGTCAGTCCGCTGGGGCCGATGGGGCCGGATGTGCTGGGCTCGTATCTGCTCACGCACATGCTGGGACACGGATACGACCTCGCCCGCGCGCTGGGACGTGCGCACATGATCGACCGAGAGCGGGTGCGGCTGACGCTGCCCTTCATGCTGACGGCGATGCCACGGGTGACCGACGCGTCCGGCACCGCCGGGCTGAGCGTCCGCTACGCGATCCGCCTGTGGGGTGGCGGCCGGTTCGACGTGCGGGTGGCCGCGGGCGCGGTGTCGGTCGGCGAGCGGCTGTCGGGGCGTGCGGACTGCACCATCCTCATCGAGCCGGTCACCTTTCTCCTGATGGCGCTCGGGCGCCGTGGCCAGTGGGGCGCCCTCGCCCAGGGCCGCATCCTGGTCAGGGGGCGCAAGCCCTGGCTCGCTCCGCGCTTCCCAGCTCTCTTCAAGGCACCCTGACCACGATGGATCGCGGGGTCGAAGCCCGGCTGCGGCATGGAAGCCGCGGGTGACTGGGCACGCTGGAGGATTTCCAACGCGGCCAGGGGCCCGGCGCAACCCGGTCACGTGTCACGTCGACGCAGTAGTAGTTCAGGGCGTCGCGCAACGCGCCGCGCCCACGACGGTGTTCGGCCCGCAACGCGAGATGGACTGGCGAGGTCACCGGCCCCTTCTCACAGAGCATCGCGTCAGTGAGTGCCTGCGATGCAACCTTCGAGGCCAGAGGTCACAAGCTGAGCGAGGCCGCCTGGCGCTCAGTCGTCGAAGTAGGCCTTGGCTACGGCGTAGCTGTCCTCGTACAGGTGGTAGCGGGTGATCCGTCCGTCCCGGACTGTGGTGTGCAGGGCGAACGCGGTGTCGATGTCCCGGACCCAGGGAATACCGGGCGGGTGCGGGATGGAGAACGACACCGAGTCGGCGAACAGCGCCGCCGCCTCCGCGCTTTTCCCGTCGGCGAGCGGCGGGAACAAGCGTTGCACAGTCTGCGCCGGTGACTCTGCTGTCATCCATGTCGACGTTACAGGTCGCGTCGGCGCCAGGCGCTTGATCGAGGGGCGGCCTCCGTGAGGCCGCCCCTCGATCAAGCCATCAGCCCGGGGTGGATGCAGCAGCCGTGGCATCGCCCCGAGGGCCGACACCAAGCCCTGCCCCTGGCGTGCTAACCCGCGCTACCGCGGGTCACGTGCACACCTGCGCCGACCGTGGCCACTTGGGTGCTGCCGTAGCCGGCGCACTCTCCGTATTCCTTGACCCACTTGGTTGAACCGGACAGGGATCCGGAGGACGGTCCTCCGAACGTGACGTCGTACCGCGGCTGCTGGTCACAGCTGGGCACGTTGTAGTACTCGATAAAACCCGCCTGGGAGGCCTTCAGGTTGCCGGAGCCGGCGGGCAGCTTGTAGGTGCCGACGGGGATTCGCTGTCCATTGTTGGTGTCGACGACGGTGCCCGACCAGGTGTCCGTTCCGACCCGGGCGATCTCGACGCGGAAGGTGTGGCCGTACACGGCGTCGAAATCCACTCCGCAGCTGACGCCGGCGCCGCCGTCGGCACCGTCCGAACAGTTGGCGTGGGTGCTTGTCGTGCCGCTGATGAAGGAGGAGAACACCCCACGCAGGCGCTGGTGCCCGTTCGCATCCGGCCGCGGCTGCAGTCCTGCGTACCCGATGTCGCTCTGTCCGGTGAACCCGTACTGCATCGCGAAGTAGGTCCCGGCCACGTGGGCGGTGCCGGTGTTCACGGTGATCGGGAAGTTGAGGGATGTCAGTCCCTCACTGGGAGCCCCGTCTACTGTCCACGACAGCAGTTCGTTCCCGCCGAAGGTCTGCGCCTGTGCGCCAGGTGCCGCGATGAACGGGACGAGTGCGGCGAGGGCTGCTACCGCAACGCGTGTCAACGCTCGTTTCATCTGATGCTCCTCAAGGGGGTGTTGAAGGTGAGCAGGGCCGTGAACGTCTGGGCACCGCCTTCTCGCATGAGTGCTGCAGGCGGTAACGACTGCGCCGCCACGTCCGCAATAGCAGGCATGCACCTGACAAATTCAATCCCCGCGCAACGTGCTGCTACTTGCCCCCGAAGGGGCACTGCGACGACAGCTGCCGCACCAGTGGTCACATTCTTCGTTCGTCAAAACTCTGCGGCCCAATTGCCTGCGGAAGACTATGGCGCCCCGCCCGAGGAGTGTCAATACATGCTTGCAAGTGCGCGACTCCAAGCAGAATCAATCATTGAGGCGGCAGGTTGTCCAGGATGCGCCGCAGGCCCTCCGCCCGGTAGGCGCGCTGCGTGTCCTCACCGCGAACGACCCCGTCATTGGCGAGCAGTTGAGCGGCCACCGGCGACCGGAACGTCACGTCGTCAGCGAGGTGCGACAGCCAACGATCACCTGACCCCAGTCCCGCGCAGCACAAGCAACGCCACGTCCACCACCGCCACGACCACGGCTGCACCGAACGCCGTCCGCTCCCGGAAGCGCCCCATTACCGTCCCTGTCGCCGCGACCAGGACGGCCACCGCGAGGGCCATCGCTCCCCATCTGTCGGGTGGTCCTGCGGGGCCCAGCGCCAGAACCGCCGTCGCGGTCACCAGGGGGACCGGGAGCAGCAGGCGCGCACCATCAGGCCCGAATCTGTGCGGCCATCCCCGTACACCCAGCGCCAGATCCGAGCGAATGTCCGGCAGCACATCTCCCAGATGGGCTCCGACTCCCAGGAGCGCACCGGCGGTGACGACCCACCAGGGCGGCCACGGTTGCCCCGGCAGTCCCAGCGCCACGAACGACGGGAGCGTGGCGAAACCCACCGCGTACGGCACCCAGGACCATGCTGTCGCCTTGAGTCGTAGGTCGTACGCCCACGCCGCCGCCACGCCCACGAGGTGAACCGTGCCCGCCCACACACCACAGGCCAACGACAGCGGCACGCACAGCGCCAGCGCGACGTATGCGGCCACCCACACATGCCTCACGTCGATGGCGCCGTCGACGACGGGTTTGCCATGTCGGCCGGCGGCGATGTCCCGGCGTGCGTCGAAGGCGTCGTTGCACCATCCGATGGACAGCTGACCTGCCAGAACGGCGACCGTGGTGAGGACGAGACGCGCGGTGCCCTGGCCGGAGGTCACGACCATCACGGCCGTCAGAGCGGTGACCACCACCACGGGTGCGGGGTGGCACGAACCGGCCAGACCGACCGCCCGGCCCGCCCAACTCACGGTCGCGCCGTCGGCCGCCGCATGCTCGGGAGTGCCCACCCGGCCGATCGTAGACGCCCCGGCCCCGCCCGGCCTGAGCACGCGCCCGTCGCCGAACGGCCGGACGGGCGATCCCTGGTGCCGAGCCCTCGGCATGGGGAACACGTGGAGAGCAAGCCAGCCCAGTCGGTCATCGGACGGGAACCTATGACGCGGATCGCTGCCGTTCACGGCGCCCTCGCACCGCACCGTCGCGCCCAATCCGAGATCACCGACATGGTGGCCCGCACGTGCCTGCCTGAGGGCACCGACCGCAGGGTCCTGGACCGGCTGCACCGCGGCGCCAGGGTCGACTCGCGCCACATGACGCTACCCCTCGACCAGTACCGGGAACTGGACGGGTTCGGCGCCGCCAACGACGTCTTCATCGCTGCCGCCACCGACCTGGGCGGCCGGGCTGTCCGGGACGCACTGCGCATGGCCGGGCTGTCGGCGGCGGACGTGGACCTGCTGATCTTCACCTCTGTCAGCGGCATCTCCACCCCGTCGATCGATGCCCGGCTCGCTGTGCGCCTCGGACTGCGGCGGGACGTCAGAAGACTGCCCATGTTCGGACTGGGCTGTGCCGGCGGCGCCGCCGGTCTGGCACGCATGCACGACTACCTCGTCGGCCGGCCCGACCACGTGGCGGTGCTCCTGTCGGTCGAACTGTGCTCGCTCACCTTCCAGCGCAATGACGCCACCATGGCCAACCTGGTCGCCACCGGGCTGTTCGGCGACGGGGCCGCCGCCGTCGTCGGGTTCGGGTCACACCGCCCGGCCGAGACCGCCGGCCCGACGATCGTGGACACCCGCAGCCACCTCTATCCGGACACCGGGCGACTCCTGGGCTGGGACGTGAGGGACACCGGCTTCCGGGTCGTCCTGGACCCTCGGGTCCCCGACGTCATACGCCGTCACCTCGCCGACGACGTCAAGGGGTTCCTCGAAGACCACGGACTGAAGACGAAGGACGTAGCTGCGTGGGTGTGCCACCCCGGCGGCCCCAAGGTGCTGGAGGCTGTCGCCGAGGCACTCGACCTGCCCTGTGACGCACTCGATGTGACCTGGCGTCACCTGGCCGAGGTGGGCAACCTGTCCTCGTCGTCGGTGCTCCACGTGCTGCGCGACACCCTGGCCGACCACCGCCCGCCGCCGGGCACGCCGGGTGTGCTGCTTGCGATGGGGCCCGGCTTCGCTTGCGAACTCGTACTGCTGCGCTGGTAGTTCGGATCCCGGAGGACAGAGGACACATGATCTGGTACGGACTGCTGGTGGCCGCCGCCGCAGGCGAGCGCGTCGCTGAACTCGTCGTCGCCCGTCGCAACGAACGGTGGAGCGCGGCCCGCGGGGCAACCGTCTCCGGGCAGGGCCACTACCCGGCGATGGTCGCCCTCCACACCGGGCTGCTGGGTGGCTGCCTCTACGAGGTATGGCTCGCGGACCGTCCTTTCCTGCCCGCACTGGCCTGGCCGATGCTCGCCCTGTTCAAGGCTGCCCAGGCCCTGCGGTGGTGGTGTGTCAGGACGCTCGGGCCCCGCTGGAACACCCGGGTGATCGTCGTACCCGGACTACCTCTGGTGACAGGAGGCCCGTACCGCTGGCTGCGGCACCCCAACTATGTGGCCGTCGTCGCCGAGGGCGTCGCCCTTCCGCTGATCCACACCGCCTGGGTCACGGCGACCTTGTTCACCCTGCTCAACGCCGCTCTGCTCACCGTCCGCATTCGCTGCGAGAACCGGGCCCTGGCCGCGTCGACCACGCCCGTTTCGGCGTGATCGACGTACTGGTGGCGGGCGGCGGCCCGGCCGGTCTGGCCGCCGCCATCCACGCCGCGCTCGCCGGCCTGGACACAGTCGTCGTCGAACCCCGCACCGCGCCCGTGGACAAGGCCTGCGGCGAGGGCGTCATGCCGAGCGGTGTCGCCGCACTGCGAGGACTGGGCATCCAGGTCACCGGCCACGAACTGCGCGGCATCCGCTACGTGGACGGCACGGCACGCGCCGAAGCGTTCTTCCGCGAACGTAGCGGGCTGGGAATCCGCCGTACGACGCTCCACGCCGCGCTTCACCAGCGCGCTCTTGATCTCGGCGTGCGGATGCTGGCAGGCAAGGTCGGCGAAGTGCACCAGAGCGCTGACTCCGTCACCGCGGCGGGCACGACAGCCCGCTGGCTGATCGCCGCTGACGGCCTGCACTCCCCCGTGCGGCGAACGATGGGACTGGAGACGCCGGGCGTCAAAGACGGCCGCTTCGGACTTCGCCGGCACTTCCGCGTCGAGCCATGGACCGACTTCGTGGAGGTCCACTGGTCCGGTGAGGGCGAGGCCTACGTGACTCCGGTCGGCGAGGACCTGGTGGGCGTCGCGATCCTCAGCCGCTGTCGCCGCAGCTACGACCAGCACCTCGCCGGCTTCCCCACCCTCACGGCGTCGCTCCGCGGTGCGACGGCGACCGACGTACGGGGCGCGGGACCACTGCGGCAGCGCGCTCGGCGCAGAGTCGCCGGCCGTGTCCTGCTCGTCGGTGACGCCGCGGGCTACCTGGACGCCCTCACCGGCGAGGGCATCGCTCTCGGCCTTGCGACGGCACGGGCAGCCGTCCGCTGTCTGGCCGCCGGACGACCGCAGGAGTACGAGCGCGCCTGGACGCGGCTGACCCGTCGCCACCGGCTGCTGACCGGCGCCCTCCTGGCCGCGGGCCGCCGCCCCGGCACCGCCCGCCTCGTCGTCCCGGCGGCGTCCCGGATGTCACCGGTGTTCGCCGCGGCGGTTCACGCGTTGGAGTAGGGGAGCTCTGATCGCCCCACACCTCCTGTTCGGGATCAGCGGACCGCTTGTGCAGACCACCAGGGCCATTCGGAGGTTCTGCTGTAGCGGCCGCCGCCGGCCGGGCTTCGCATTGGGCAAAGTGGACAAGTCGCCGCGCACCATGTGGCGACAGGGCTCTGGGAGGACCGTATGACCGCTTCGTCACCCGCCACCGACGTACCTCCGGCCCGGTACGACGACCTGCGAGCGCTGGTGTTCAACTGCACCCTCAAACGCTCACCGGAGACGAGCAACACCCAGGGCCTGATCGAGCGCAGCACCGCGATCATGGAAGCCCAGGGCATCCACGTCGACGTCGTCCGGGCCGTCGACCACGACATCGCCACGGGCGTGTGGCCCGACATGACGGAGCACGGCTGGGAGACCGACGCCTGGCCGGACCTCTACCGTCAGGTCATGGCCGCCGACATCCTCGTGCTGGCCGGACCGATCTGGCTGGGCGACAACAGCTCCGTGACGAAGCGGGTGATCGAGCGCCTCTATGCCTGTTCCAGTCTTCTCAACGACGCAGGACAGTACGCCTATTACGGCCGCGTGGGCGGCTGCCTGATCACCGGCAACGAGGACGGCGTCAAACACTGCGCGATGAATGTCCTCTACAGCCTGCAACACCTGGGATACACCATCCCTCCCCAGGCGGACGCCGGATGGATCGGTGAGGCCGGCCCCGGCCCCTCCTACCTCGACCCGGGTTCCGGCGGCCCTGACAACGACTTCACCAACCGCAACACCGCGTTCATGACCTGGAACCTGCTGCACCTGGCCCGGGCGTTGAAAGATCTCGGTGGCATCCCCGCCTACGGCAACCAGCGCACCGCCTGGGACGCCGGCTGCCGCCACGACTACGAAAACCCGGAACACCGTTGACTTGCTCCTCGGGCTGAAGCCCGGGGATTCTGGCCTTCCCTGATGTTGCTGCGCCGCTACGCGACGCGGGCGGCATCGGGGAGTCCGTGGCTTCCTGTTTCGCTGCGCTGTGCCACGACCGGGGCCGTGGTCTTATCTGCGCTCCGCAGGCTGTGACCACCGAGTCCGGCGGCCTTTTTCACGTTGATCGCGGCGTTGATGTCCCGGTCATGCACCGTGTGGCAGCCGGGGCAGGTCCACTCGCGGATGTGCAGGGGCTTGGGGCCGTCGATGCGGTCGCAGACGTGACAGGTCTGAGAGGTCGGCACAAACCGCCCGATCTTGATCAGGGTGCGTCCGTAGCGCTGGGCCTTGTACTGGAGCATGGTCACGAACTGGGACCAGCCCGCGTCGTGCACGCTCTTGGCCATCCGGGTGCGCGCCAGTGCCCTGACCGCCAGGTCTTCCACACCGATCGCTTGGTTATCGCGGATCAGCTTCGTGGAGAGCTGGTGGTGGAACTCGCGGCGCGCATCGGCGACGGCCGCGTGGCCGCGGGCGACTTTGAGGCGGGCCTTCTCGCGGTTGCTGGATCCCTTCTGCTTGCGGGCCAGGTTGCGCTGGGCCTTTTTGAGTTTCTTCTCCGCGCGGCGCAGGAACCGCGGGTTTTCGATCTTTGTGCCGTCGGAGAGGATCGCGAAGTGCTTCAGGCCCAGGTCGATACCGGTCTGGTGGCCGGGGCCGGCGGGCCCGAAGCGCTCCAGGTCGGCGGCAGGGTCGGTGTCGATGACAAAGCTGGCGAAGTACCGTCCGGCGCTGTCCTTGATGACCGTGACCGACGAGGGCACCGTGGGCAGGGTGCGCGACCACCGCACCTTCACCTCGCCGATCTTGGGGAGCAGGAGGTGTCCGGCGTCGGTGAGTTTCCAGCGGGCGTTCGCGGTGAAGCGGATGGCCTGGCGGGTGTCTTTGCGGGACTTGAAGGACGGCTCCCCGAGCCTGGGGCCCTTGCGTTCACCCCTGAGGGAGGCGAAGAAGTTGCTGTACGCACTCTCCGCGTCGCGCAGAGACTGCTGCAGCACCACCGAGGAGACCTCGCCCAGCCAGGCCCGCTCCGGGGTCTTCTTCGCCTCGGTGATCAGGATGCGGGACAGGGCGCCGGTCTTCGGGAAGGGGAGCTTGTGTTCATACGCGGTGCGCCGGGCACGCACGGCGTCGTTGTAGACGACGCGGGCACAGCCGAACGCCCGTCCCAGAGCGGCCTGCTGGCCGCGGGTCGGGTACAAGCGAAAGCTGTACCTCAGCTGCATGAAGGGAAACCGTACCCGGTGCGGTGATGCCGGGCAGAGGGAAGATCCATACTGATCACCGACGCCTTCTTCTGATCACGTATGCGCTGACACCGAGCAGGGCACTGCCCTTCTCCGATCTCACGCGTTCACCTGTGCCCCAGTCCAGCTCCGCCGGAAGGCAACCACACCGCTCCGCGGCAGGCCTTGCCTACGACGCGTTGGGCCGCTCCGCGGCCCGCAACACTGCGCCGCTCTGCGCCGCCACCACATGATTCGCTTCACCCTCGGCGTAAGCGCCGGAGCACTGCGAATGAAGCTGGTAGCGGCACCCGCAGGGAAACGGACCATCTCGCCCCGGCATCGGTCAGATGCCGCGCACGCCGCGAAGGCACGCGTACCCCGGCAGCAGCAGCCGCGTCCCGTCAGCCCGCCGCACAACCGGACGCGAGGAAGCGGCCGTCCCACGGCTCACCACACCCTGGCGCTTCCTGCCCGAGAACGGGAACGCGCCACGACCACAAGCCTGTTCGCACTTGCGTACAGCACACCTTCGCTCGGATGAAGTGTTCAGATATCCCGAGCGACTCGCGAATCAACGGCAAGAAAAAGCGCACTGCACCATTCTCGGCTGCACGACCTCGACCTTGCCGAAAAGAGCACCCGCATCTTCGGCAGACGGCCGAACCCTCACGAACTCGCGGATCATTTCGGAGCAGCCTTTAGTGGCGCTCCCAGCCGAGTTTCTCCTCCGTCTCCGTACCGGCGCCGCAACTCCGACGTCGCCGGTACGTCCCATGCACCGGGGTAACTGCCCCTATTCCTGGGCTTCTTGGCGGCGGGTCTTCAGTTCGGGTCCGGCCCGGTGCAGGTGCGTGCCGAGTTTCCGTCCCTGGCCAAATCGACCGCTGGGGCCCGGAATTGGCCAGGTTCCACGCAGAGAGATGCGTGCCCGGAAGTCCGGAGTCGGCAGAGGACTTCAGCAGCTTCCTCCCGGTCCGAGCCGAGACCTTCACTGGCATATCGGTGACGATCGGCAACTGACCCAACTGACCTCCCATCACCTGCAGACCATCTTCTGAGCTCACGCACAAACTGAGCCGGCAAAGATCTCCGGGTGCCGCATAAGAGCCCTCACTGCTGAGCCTCGGGTATTCCGCGAGCTCAGCAGGTCGACGCGACGTGTATTCGCATGACGGAGCCCGTCGCCCTCGCCTCAGTCGATCTTTCCGCCGAGCCGCACACGGCGATGTTCAGGCATGATCCCGATCGACACCTGCCCATGGGCCTTGCAGGGGGGCACCTCTCGGCTCGCACGCCCCGGCCGATATTCACCGCAATCTACTACATAAGGTACCAAAAGCGACACGACACTATGTCCGTCTTTGCCCTTGAATCTCACATTTCACGTCATTAGCCGCGTGCATGACGCTCTGTCCATATCAGAGGTATTCACGCGAAATATCGCACTCTGATACACAATCGAATGGCATCCCAACCCGTATCCCCTTCAGTGAATCGCGTCACAGGGACGGACGCCGGCTCCGAGCTCCACTGAGCCCACTTCCCTTCCGCGCAAAGAAGGTTGGGCTTTTCGATCAAACAGAGCGGCGGGCTCTGGTGGCCAGAGAAAGGGCTCTCACATTCCCCTGTGGGAATTCTGGTCTTGTTCCGCCCGCTCCTTCTCGCCTAATGTCACCGTCAATCCGGATGGAACGCCGAATCCTGCCGCTGTCCGGAACCCCACCTACTCGGTTACTCACGGCAGGAGCGGGGGACCCAGTTAAGCCGCCGATCCGGTTTCCGGAACGGCTCGGGGTGAAGTCGCATTCGCAGTGCGTCCGGACATCTCCCGTCCGAACCCGACAGCTCACCTCGTAGGCGACGGAGAGGAAACAGAACATGCCCTCAAAGGGAAAGCACCGCCGCACCAAGTCCATCTCGCTCACCCGGGGAATCGCCGTCGCAGGCACGGGCGCGGCTGTGCTCGTTCTCCCGGTGCTCGGCGCGACCAGCGCCGGCGCGGCCCAGGGCGTCCCTGCCGCAAAGAGCGCCGCGGCCTCCACGACGTACGTCGTCGCCCAGGGCGACTCCCTCGTCAAGATCGCCCGAGAGCACTCTCTGAGCGGCGGCTGGAAGAAGCTGTACCAGGACAACCGAGCCACCGTCGGTGACAACCCGGGGCTGATCCACCCCGGCATCAAGCTCACGCTCGGCACGAAGAGCCCGGCCAAGCCCGCGGCCACCAGGGCGTCCACCGAACGGGCCGACCGCTCCGAGCAGCGGACCGCGCTCACCGCAGCCCCGGCGAAGAAGTCCTACACCAACAACCTCGACGGCTGGATCAAGGAGTCGCTCGACATCATGGCCAAGCACGGGATTCCCGGCTCCTACGAGGGCATCCACCGCAACGTCATGCGCGAGTCCTCCGGCAACCCGCTGGCCATCAACAACTGGGACTCCAACGCTGTCGCAGGCACCCCGTCCAAGGGGCTCCTGCAGGTCATCGACCCCACGTTCGCCGCCTACCACGTGGCCGGCACCTCGATGAACAGCTACGACCCCGTCGCCAACATCACCGCCGCCTGCAACTACGCGGCCGCCAAGTACGGCTCGATCGACAACGTGAACGGCGCGTACTGACAGCCGGTTTCACCATCAGACTCGCAGTCGTCGCGGGCGGACCGGGCTCGTCCCGTGCCTGCCGTACGAGTAGGACCTCCCCAACGACTGCCTGTTGAAGCGCATCGATGATGCCGTGGCCCTGAAGTCCCGTAAGCACGAAGGGACTTCAGGGCCCGTTTACGTCCTGTCCAACCCCTTGCGCGCCATGACCCCCGTGCATATCCTCCCCGCGAATCGAAGCGCTTCGACACCAGGGAGAGACACAGCATGGCAGACCCGCACCCGGTCATCCCCGGGTTCCACCCGGACCCCAGCGTCTGCCGCGTCGGCGACGACTACTACCTCGCGTGCTCGAGCTTCGAGTACGTCCCCGGGGTGCCGCTCTTCCACAGTCGCGACCTGGTGCACTGGCGGCAGATCGGCAACGTCCTCGACCGGCCCGGCCAGTTGCGGCTGCCCTGGGACACACCCTCTTCCGCCGGGATCTACGCGCCCACGCTGCGCCACCACGACGGCCGCTTCTGGCTGATCGTCACCAATGTGAGCGAGGACGGCGGCAATCTGCTCGTCTCCGCGACCGACCCGGCGGGCCCCTGGTCGGACCCGGTCCCGCTGCCCGGTGTCCCCGGCATCGACCCCGATCTCGCCTGGGACGAGGACGGCGCGTGCTGGGTCACGGTCGCCGGGATCTCCCAGGTCCGCATCGACCCGTACACCGGCGAGACGTTCGGCGAGCCGCGCCCGCTGTGGTCCGGAACGCCGGGCGCCAAGGCTCCGGAGGCGCCGCACCTGTACCACGTGGGTGACCATTGGTACCTGCTGATCGCCGAGGGCGGCACCGAGCGTGGGCATGCCGTGTCCGTGGCCCGCGGCCCCGCGCCCACCGGCCCCTTCGAACCTTGTCCGGCCAATCCGGTCCTGACCCACCGCAGCACCGATGAACCCGTCCAGAACACCGGGCACGCCGATCTGGTGCAGGCGCCCGACGGCACGTGGTGGATGGTGTTCCTCGGGGTGCGGCCGCGCGGCGGCACCCCCGGCTGGCACGTGCTCGGCCGCGAGACCTTCCTCGCGCCGGTGACCTGGGAGGACGGCTGGCCGGTCGTCGGCCCGCCCGCGACGGGCGGCCCCGCGCCCGCCTCCGCCGAACCCTTCACGGACGACTTCGACGACACCGATCTGCAGCCCTGCTGGATCTCGCTCCGTCACCG
Organism: Streptomyces sp. NBC_01446; assembly: GCF_026340095.1. GTDB lineage: Bacteria > Actinomycetota > Actinomycetes > Streptomycetales > Streptomycetaceae > Streptomyces > Streptomyces aureus. The sequence continues at coordinate 769,446 of NZ_JAPEPO010000003.1, forward strand.
CTCCCCGCGGCACTGCACCACGAAGGAACGGCCGGGTCGGCTGACGCTGCACGCCCTCGGGGACGGCCTCGACGCCGGCGACGTCACCTTCGTGGGCCACCGGCAGCAGCACCTCTCCTGCCGCGTCCGCACCCACCTCGACCCGGCGGACGGCACCGCAGGCCTCGCGGTCCGGCTCGACGAGCGGCACCACTACGAGATCGAGGCCGACGCCGCCGAAGTACGGGTGATCGCCCGCGTCGGGCCGCTGCGCACCGTGGTGGCCTCTACCTCCCGGGCGACGGCCGGCGGGCCGCTCGTTCTCGGCGTCGACGTGGCCTGCACGGACAGCCCTCGCGACGCGCGCACCGGCCCTGACACGCTCACGTTCGGAGTCGAGGAGCAGGACGGCACGTTCACCGCCCTCGCGGCCCTCGACGGCCGCTATCTGTCGACCGAGGTCGCCGGCGGGTTCACCGGCCGCGTCATCGGCCTGTACGCCGCGACCGGCACCGCCCACTTCGACTGGTTTCGCTACGAACCGCTCGCCATCTGAACCCGACCGCCGGCCGGAGCCACTGAACTCAGCAGCTGAAGGGGACCCGTATGAGACAAGCACGGAGCCGCAGACGCCGCGTCGGATGGGTGGCGGGCCTCTTTCTGGCCTTGACCTCCACCGTCGGCACCTCCCAGACCGGGGCTGTGGCGGCCGCCCGCCCCGCTCCCTCCGCGACCGTCTCCGCCATGCACACCGTCGCCGCCATGCAGCCCAGCTGGAACCTGGGCAACACCCTCGACGCCATCCCCGACGAGACGTCCTGGGGAAACCCGCCGGTCACCAAGGAGCTCTTCGACACCGTCAAGAGCCAGGGTTTCCGCAGCGTGCGCATCCCCGTCACCTGGGGCAACCACCAGTCGGCGCAGGCGCCTTACACGGTCGACGCCGCGTTCCTGAGCCGGGTTCGGCAGGTGGTCGACTGGGCGCAGGCGGACGGTCTGCGCGTCGTGCTGAACGTGCACCACGACTCCTGGCAGTGGATCAACAAGATGGCCACCGACCACGACCAGGTGCTCGCCCGCTACGACGCGACCTGGCAGCAGATCGCCACCGCGTTCAAGGACGAACCGCGCACGCTGCTCTTCGAGAGCATCAACGAACCGGCCTTCGACAACGCCGACGACGTCCACAAGATGGAGCTGGTCGACGAGCTCAACACCTCGTTCCACAGGATCGTGCGCGCGTCGGGCGGCACGAACGCGCAGCGCCTCCTCGTCCTGCCCACCGTCGGCGCCACCCCGGACCAGACCCTCATGGACGACCTGGCAGCCACCATCGACGTGCTCCACGACCCCAACTTGGTCGCGACCGTGCACTATTACAGCTTCTGGCCGTTCAGTGTGAACATCGCCGGCTACACCCGCTTCGACGCCACCGTCCAGCAGGACATGACCGACGCCTTCGCGCGGATGCACGACACGTTCGTCGCCAAGGGTATTCCGGTGTATCTCGGCGAGTACGGACTCCTGAGCTACCCGGACTACACGCACCAGGACTACGTCGAGCGCGGCGAGGCCCTGAAGTACTTCGAGGCGCTCGGCCACACGGCCCGCGTCAACGGCGTCACCACCGCGCTGTGGGACCCGTTCTCGCTGCTGAACCGCGAGACGCTGCAGTGGCGCGACCCCGTCCTGTTCGCCCTCGTCAAGTCGAGCTGGACGACGCGCTCGGGCACTGCTTCGGCGGATACGGTGTATGTCCGCAAGGCCGGCCCGGTCACCGACCAGTCGCTCACCATGAACCTCAACGGCACGTCGTTCAGGGGACTTTGGCAGGGCGGCACCAAGCTCGCCCAGGGCGCCGACTACACCGTGTCCCGTGACCGACTCACACTGACAGCGGCCGCGCTGACCCGGCTGACGGGGGACCGCGCGTACGGGGTGAACGCGACGCTTCAGGCCCGGTTCTCGTCCGGCGTGCCGTGGCGGATCGACGTGACGACGTACGACCCGCCTGTCCTCGCGGGCGCGACGGGGACGACCGGCTCCTTCGCGGCCCCCGCCCAGTTCCGGGGCGACTCCCTGGCTACCATGGAGGCCAGATACGCCGACGGCACCAACGCGGGTCCGGCCGACTGGACTTCGTACCAGCAGTTCGGCGCCGCGTTCGCCCCGGACTACGACGGCGGCACGCTCAGGCTCACGGCCGACTTCCTGAACTCCCTCAAGGACGGTGTGCCGGTGACTCTCACCTTCCATTTCTGGAGCGGCGCCTCCGTCACGTACCACGTGACCCGGTCGGGAGACACAGTGACAGGCACCGCCGCCTCCTGACCGACCACGTCGGAAGGGCTACAACTCCCTTACCTCGTAAAGGGGTTCCGTCCCCGTCACCTCCACCGTGATCGCCCCGTCGACGGCGTCCCGGCGGACCCGGTACGCGGCGGCGGGGCTCCCGTCGTGGTCCGGCACCGTCACGGTCACGTCTCGCGCGCCCGGCGCGACGAGCAGGGTGACGCCGTCGGTCCAGTCGCCGTCGGGGCGCCCGTCGTCCGCGCCGAGCGGGACGACCGCACCGGGACGGACGAACAGCGGCAGGCTGTCGAAGCCGTGGGTCTCGCGCAGCCAGCGCCCGCCCTCGACCCGCTCCGCCGTCAGCAGCCGCGTCCACGTGCCCTCGGGCAGATAGAACTCGACGTCGCCGTCCGCCGAGAACACCGGCGCGACGAGCAGGTCGGGGCCGAGCATGTACTGGCGGTCCAGGACCCGGCACGTGGGGTCGTCCGGGAAGTCGAGGAGCATCGGGCGCATCACGGGTACGCCGGTGCGGTGCGCCTCGACCGCCGCCCCGTACAGGTACGGCATGAGGCGGTGCTTGAGGCGCGTGAACTTCCGTGCCACGTCCACCGCTTCCTCGCCGAACGCCCACGGCACCCGGTACGAGACATTGCCGTGCAGGCGGCTGTGCGAGGAGAGCAGGCCGAAGGCGAGCCAGCGCTTGAAGACGGCCGGGTCGGGGGTGCCCTCGAAGCCGCCGATGTCGTGCGACCAGAAGCCGAAGCCCGACAAGGACAGGGAGAGGCCGCCGCGCAGCGATTCCGTCATCGCCGTGAACGAGGCGAAGCAGTCACCGCCCCAGTGCACCGGGAACTGCTGGCCGCCGGCCGTCGCCGAGCGGGCGAAGACGACCGCCTCTCCGCTGCCGCGCTCCTTCTCCAGCAGCTCGAAGACGGTGCGGTTGTAGAGGTGCGCGTAGTAGTTGTGCATGCGCGCGGGGTCGGAGCCGTCGTGCCAGACGACGTCGGTCGGAACGCGTTCGCCGAAGTCCGTCTTGAAGCTGTCGACGCCCATGTCGAGCAGGCCGCGCAGCTTGCCCGCGTACCAGTCGCGCGCGCCCGGGTTGGTGAAGTCGACGAGCGCCATGCCGGGCTGCCACAGGTCCCACTGCCAGACGTCGCCGTTCGGCTTGCGGACCAGATGGCCCAACGCCAGTCCCTCGTCGAAGAGTGGGGACTTCTGGGCGATGTACGGGTTGATCCACATGCTGATGCGCAGCCCGCGTGCCTTGAGGCGGCGCAGCATGCCGACCGGGTCGGGGAAGACGTCCGGGTCCCAGGTGAAGTCGGACCATTGGTACTCGCGCATCCAGAAGCAGTCGAAGTGGAAGACGGTGAGCGGGATGTCGCGCTCGGCCATGCCGTCGACGAACGACGTGACCGTCTCCTCGTCGTACTCGGTGCAGAAGGAGGTGGTGAGCCACAGGCCGAACGACCAGGCCGGCGGGAGGGCGGGGCGGCCGGTGAGCGCGGTGTAGCGGCGCAGCACGTCTTTCGGGGTCGGGCCCGCGACGACGTAGAACTCGATCGATTGGTCCTCGACGCTGAACTGGAGCTGGCCGACGGACTCCGTGCCGATCTCGTAGCCGACCTTCCCGGGGTGGTTGACGAGGACGCCGTAGCCGTGGGAGGAGAGGTGGAACGGGACGTTCTTGTAGGCCTGTTCGCTGCTGGTGCCGCCGTCGGCCTGCCAGATGTCCACCGTCTGGCCGTTCTTGACGAACGGGGTGAAGCGTTCGCCGAGGCCGTAGATGTGCTCGCCGATGCCGAGAGCGAGCTGGGCGACCATGTGGTGGGCGCCGTCGGGGGTGGTGGCGAAGGCGGTGCCCTTGCCCTCAACGGCCGTCAGTCGGCGTCCTGTTGTGGAGTCGAGGAATTCCAGTCCCCACTCCCCTGCCGTGTCCAGGCGGACGGTGAGCGGGCCCGTCGTCAGCTCGGTGACCGTGCCCTCGCGGGTCACCTGCGCGCCGGCGCCGCCTTCGGCGGGCAGCAGCTCGAAGTCGGGGCCCCGGTGCCGCTTGCCGGCGTGGTGGGTGAAGCGGACGCCGATGACGCCCTCGGCGGGGGCGAAGCAGTCGACCGTGATCAGTGGCTGGTTGAGGGTGTCGCCGCGGTCGCGGACGTGCCGGACGGCGGCATAGGCGGTGAACCGGTCGTCGGCGGCCAGGATCTGGCGGACCTCGGTGGCGTATGCGGCGTGGACCCCTTCGCGCATCAGCCAGAAACCGTCGGTGAACTTCATACGGTGGTCCCCCGTGGGATGAAGGTGAGCCGGGCCAGACGGACCTCGCCGCCGAGGCGCACGCGCAGGTCACGTACTCCGCGGGCGGTGAAGTCGGCGTCCAGTGTGACGTAGTTGTACGGGCCACCGGTTGCCGGGACGGTGACCGTGCCGCCGTCCCCGATCGCGACGGTGCCCGCGCCCGCGACCGTCACGCGCACTGCGCTGACTCCGTTGGTGCCGAGGTCGCAGGCGTTGTAGAGGAGTTCGGCGTCGGGTCCGGTCGCGGTGACGGCGTCGCCGGACGTCTTCGTGCGGTCGACGATCGCCGTGTCGCGCTGTTCGTCGTACGCCGCCGCGTCCAGGCCGTCGACGAGCACAGGCCGGGGCGCGGGCTTGTCGCCGTCGAGGGTCAGGCGCGCGGTGAGGCGGATGTCCTCGCTGGAGGCGCCGACGAGGAGTTCGTACGTGCCCGAGGTGACGCTCCAGCGGCCGCGGGCGACGTCCCAGTGGCCGAGGTCGGCGACGGGCACGGAGAACGTGACGCGCTGCGACGCCCCCGGCTCGAGGGCGATGCGGCGGTGCGCGAGGAGCTGGCGGCGCGGGCGCGGCACGGGCATGCCGAGCGGGCGGACGTACAGCTGCGGGACCTCGTCGGCCGGGGTGGTGCCGGTGTTGGTGACGGTGAAGGTGCACTCAAGTGTGTCCGCGCCTCGGTGCACGAAGAGTCCGTCGTAGTCGAACGAGGCGTAGGACAGGCCGTGTCCGAAGGGGTACAGCGGTGTGCCCTCGAAGTAGAGGTAGGTCTGGCGGGAGCCGATGACGTCGTAGTCGAGCAGGTCCGGCAGGTCGCTGTCGACGGCGTACCAGGTCTGCGGGAGGCGTCCGGCGGGGCTGACGTCGCCCGCGAGGACCCGGGCGAGGGCACGGCCGGCGGCCTGTCCGCCGTGGGCGGTCCACAGCAGGGCGGGGAGTTCGGTGTCCGCGTCGGGCACGGCGTAGGGGTAAGCGCCGATCAGGGCCAGGGCGGTGTTCGGGTTGGCGGCGCGGGCCGCTCGCCACAGCCGGTCCTGGTGGTCGGGGAGGGCGAGGGTCGTACGGTCCTCGGTCTCTCGGCCGTTGATGTGCGGGTCGTTGCCCGCGACGACGATCACCACGTCGGCGTCGGCGGCTGCCCGTGCCACGGCGTCGGCGCCGCGCTCCACGTACTCCACCTGGAATGCCGTGCCCTGCTCGGCAACCTTCACGCCGTCGGCGGCGACAGCGACGTACCGGCCGGTGCCCGTGTGCCTCAGGAGGTGAGCGTTTCCGTGCCGTTCCAGGGTGTACGTCTCCTGGACGACCCAGCCGCCGGGCTGCTCGGCGGACGCCCGCACGAAGCCGTCCTCGGCGACGGACAGGTAGCGTCCGTCGGGTGCGCGCAGGGTGAGCAGGTCGTTCCCCCAGTCGACGAGGGCGAGTTCGGTGCCCGATTCGGTGGCGGTGGTGAGCGGCGGGAGGTCGGTACGGCCGGCGAGGAGGGCGGGGTCGAGGGCACCCTCGGCACCGGGCACGCTCGCGTCGGCGTCGCTCTCGGGCACGTACAGCCATCCGGCGTCGCAGCGCAGCCGCACCCGGTCCACGCCCTCCGCGAAGGTGACGTGCTCGGTGCCGAACCGCTCGCAGAGGCCGTCGAGCGGTGTGGAGCGGTGGATGAGGGTGCCGCTGTACCAGTCCGTCTTGCACTCGTCGGCGAGCAGGCCGACCAGGGCGATGTGGGCGGTGTCGGGCAGCGGCAGCAACCCGCCGTTCTTGAGCAGCACGACCGCCTGCTCGGCGGCCTCCTGCGCGAGGGTGCGGTGTTCCTCCGTGTCGAAGGCCCCGGCGCCTTCGAAGGGGTCGCGGTCCTCGAACTCGCCCAGGCGTAGCCGCACATCGAGCTGCCGGCGCACGGCGGTGTCGATGTCGGACTCGGAGATCAGGCCCTGGTCGAGGGCGCGGCGGATCCGCCCGGTGATCGTCGAGGAGTCGGTGCTGTGGTCGGTGAAGCTGTCGACGCCCGCGACGAGGGCGGCGGCGGTGGCCTCCTCGTGGGTGTCGAAGTAGTGCTCGGAGTCGACGAGGTTGCTGGGCGCGCCCGCGTCCGAGCACACGAGGAGTTCCTGGCCGGTCCAGGTCCGCAACTGCTCGCGCAGATAAGGCGATATGTGGTTGGGCCGACCGTTGACCAGGTTGTAGGCGGGCATGACGCCGGCGACGGCGCCCGCCTCGACGGGGGCGCGGAAGGCCTTGAGGTCGTACTCGTGCAGGACGCGGGGGCGGACGGAGGAGTTCGACGTGTCCCTGAGCGTCTCGTTGTTGTGGGCGAGCCAGTGCTTGAGGACGGGGGCGGTGCGCCAGTACGTGGGGTGGGTGCCGCGCAGGCCGCGCGTGTAGGCGGTGGCGATGGCGGCGGTGAGGTGCGGGTCTTCGGAGTAGCCCTCCTCGTTCCGGCCCCACAGCGGGTGGCGGAGCAGATTGACCGTGGGAGCCCAGACGTTGAGGCCGATCCGGTCGTCGTGCTCGCGCATCGCGCGGACCTCGGCGGAGACGGCGTCGCCGATCCGTCGCACCAGGTCGTCGTTCCAGGTCGCGCCGAGCCCGACGGACTGCGGGAACACGGTGGCCGGGCCCATCCACGCGACGCCGTGCAGCGCCTCTTGCCCGGTGCGGAACGCGGCGAGGCCGACCCGCTCCACACCCGGCGTGAACTGGTGCAGCAGCGCGATGCGTTCGTCGAGGGTGAGCCGGGACAGCAGGTCGTCGACGCGCTTGTCCGTGGGCGGTGCCGCGTCCGGGTGGAGCGGGAGTCTTTCGGTCACGTGCGGGTCCCTTGGCGAAGGAGGTCAGAAAATCTTCGAAGCGCTTCGATGCTCCGTAGTGAGGTCGGCAGGTGTCAAGTGGCTGACAGGAATCGCCCGTTCAGGAATTCCGTGCACCGGTCTTGTGACCGCGGAAGCGCTCCCTTAACCTCGCTGCAACATCGAAGCGCTTCGACAAATGCGCAACGCGTTCCCGAAGGGTTACCGCAATGACGCCGAACTCGCCCTCCGCCTCCGCACCCAGCCGGAGAAGTTTCCTCGCCTCCACCGCCGTGGCCGCCGCAGCGGTGGCCGGCGGGATGCCGCTGCTCGCCGCCTGCGGCGGGTCCGCCGAGTCCGGCGAGGGGGCGACTTCGGGCAAGTCCGCGAAGAAGCTGCTGCCGACCTTCGCCGCACGCAGCATCGTCACCCCCGACATCGCGTCGAAGAACGGCTCCTGTGTGGGCTTCACAAGCAAGGTCGACCTGGACAAACTCGCCACCTCGGTGCCGAAGAAGCTCGGCACGGGTGCCCAGGTGAAGATCATGGCCCCGTTCTGGGGGCCGCCACCGAAGTCCGACTGCGAGTACTACACCGCGCTCAACAAGGCCTCCGGGGTCCAGGTCAGCTGGCAGAACCAGGACGGCAACACCTACGGCGAGAAGATCGGCGCCGTGCTCGCCTCCAGCTCGCTGCCCGACGTGATGATCGTGCCCGGCTGGGAGCTGTCCGGGAAGATCCCCTCCGCGCTGGTCGCGAAGATGGCGGACCTCGGCCCCTACTTGGCCGGGGACAAGGTGAAGAAGTACCCGAACCTGGCGGCGGTACCGCAGGACGCCTGGCGGCGCGGCATCTTCGGCGGGAAGCTTCGCGGCATCCCGTACCCGTACTCGTACCTCCCCAACATCGCGCCCTTCTACCGCAAGGACCTCTTCGGCAAGAAGGGCTGGGAGCCGCCCAAGTCCGCTCAGGAGTTCCTGGACCTCGCCAAGGAGATGACCAGCAAGAAGGCGGGGGTCTACGGCTGCGACGACATGAAGTGGTCCTCCTTCAACATCTTCGGCTCGCTCGGCGGCAGCGAGAAGGCGCTCGGCTGGAAGCTGGACGGCGACAAGCTGGTCAAGCGCCTGGAGACCGACGAGTACCTCGAGGCCCTGGAGTGGACCCGCAAACTGTACGCGGCGGGCGTCGTGCACCCCGACGCCAAGGCACAGACCGGCGACGGGTTCCTCCGCTTCACCAGCGGCAAGGTCATGATGTGCAACGGCGACATCGCCTACTGGTACGGCAAGACCGCCGAGATGCAGGGCAGCAAGGCCTACCCCGACTTCGAGATGGCCGCCATGGACATCTTCGGCGCCGACGGTGGCGACCCGACGCTGTACGCGGGCACGCCGGCCAACGTCTGGGCGTTCCTCCGCAAGAACGCGCCCAAGGAGATCGTGGAGAACGCGCTGGCGGCCGCCAACTACGCCGCCGCGCCCGTGGGCACGAAGGAGCACATGCTCGCCTACTACGGCGAGGAGGGCACCCACTTCACGATCACCGACGGCGTCCCGAAGAAGACCGAGAAGGGCAACGCCCAGGCGCTCAACACCTGGCAGATGCTGTCGGGCCCGGCGCCGTTCTTCGCCTACCCCGACCTGCCCGACGTCACCAGGGCGATGGTCGAGTGGCAGCAGCGCATGGGCGCGTTCGTCACCAAGACGCCGTTCTACGGCATGACCATCGTCGAGCCGTCGCGCTACGCCAACCTGGAGGACAAGTTCGAGCAGCTGGAGGACGACTACGTCCGCGGCAACAAGAAGCTGAGCGACGTCCAGCAAGCCATCAGCAGCTGGAAGTCGGGCGGTGGCGACAAGCTGCGCGACTGGTACAAGAAGCTCCTCGACGAGAACGGCAGCGCGTCCTGATGGCTCTGCAGGCCCAGCGACCGCCCCGGACGGCCGAGAAGGCCGTCCGCAGGCGCGAGCGCCGCAGGAGCGGGACGGCCCGACCCGACGCCCGTAAGGGCGGCATCACCTGGCGGATCCGGCTGCGCCGTGACCGCACGCTGATCCTGATGACGCTGCCCGCGATCGGGCTGCTCCTGCTCTTCAACTACCTTCCGCTGCTCGGCAATGTGGTCGCGTTCCAGGACTACAACCCGTACGTCTCGACCAACGGCATCACAGCGATCCTGCACTCACCGATGGTGGGGCTCGAACAGTTCCAGCGGATGGTCGAGGACGCCGACTTCTGGAACGCCCTGCAGAACACGCTGGTCCTTTTCCTCATCCAGCTCCTGCTGTTCTTTCCCGTGCCGATCGCGCTGGCCCTGCTCATCAACAGTGTGGTCAGGCCCCGGGTGCGGGCCCTGTCGCAGGCGATCCTGTATCTGCCGCACTTCTTCTCGTGGGTGCTCGTCGTCACGGTCTTCCAGCAGATGTTCGGCGGGGCCGGACTGATCGCACAGATCCTCCAGGACCACGGGGTCGACGGCTTCGACCTGATGACGGACGCCGGGATCTTCAAGTATCTGCTGACGGCGCAAATGATCTGGAAGGACGCCGGCTGGGCCGTCATCGTCTTCCTCGCGGCGCTCGCCTCCGTCAGCCCCGAACTGTACGAGGCAGCGGCGATGGACGGCGCGAGCCGGTGGCGCCGCATGTGGCATGTCACGCTGCCCGCGCTGCGCCCGGTGATCGCGCTGCTGCTCGTGCTGCGGGTCGGGGACGCGCTGACCGTGGGCTTCGAGCAGATCCTGCTGCAGCGCAAGGCGGTGGGGGCGGGAGCCTCCGAAGTGCTCGACACGTATGTGTGGAGCACCGGCATCCAGAACGGTGACTTCAGCTACGCGGCCGCGGTCGGCCTGGTCAAGGGTGTGGTCGGGATCTGTCTGGTCCTCGCGGCCAACAAGTTCGCCCATCTCCTCGGCGAGCAAGGGGTGTACAAGAAGTGAGTGTCACGGTCGAACGTCCGCGCCCGCTCTGGCGGGCCTCCGAGCGCCCGGCGTGGGAGGAGCCGCCGACCAAGGCGGGGCTCGGAGCCAAGGGGCTGATCATCGCCCTGTGCTGTCTGGTGGTGCTCGGCCCGTTGTGGGTCGTGATCGTCACGAGTCTGTCGCCCCGACACGTCATCGACTCCGCGGGCGGCCTGGTGCTGTGGCCCGAGGGCATCACCTTCGTCAACTACAAGGAGTTGCTCAGTGGCGGCCAGGTCAGCCGGGCCATGCTGGTCTCGCTGGGGGTGACCGGATTCGGCACGCTGTTCTCGATGGTGGTGTCGGTGCTCGCCGCCTACGGGCTGTCCCGGCCCGGGTCGTTCGCGCACCGGGCGCTGCTGATGGCGTTGATGACCACGATGTTCTTCAGCGCCGGACTGATCCCGACGTATCTCCTCGTGCAGACGCTGGGGCTCACCGACAGCTACCTCTCGCTGATCCTTCCGAGCGCGGTGAGTGTCTTCAACGTCCTCGTGCTGCGTGGGTTCTTCATGAACATCTCGCAGGAGCTGACGGACAGCGCCCGGATCGACGGGGCCGGGGACTTCAGAATCCTGTGGACGATCATCATGCCGCTGTCCCGCGCGGTCATCGCCGTCATCTCGCTGTTCTACGCGGTGGCGTACTGGAGCGCCTGGTTCAACGCGATGATCTACATCGACGATCCCGCGAAACTGCCGCTTCAGAACGTGCTGATGCAGCTCGTGCAGAAGAACACGGCGCTGCCGACAGGGCTGAGCCAGCGGGTCAATGCGGGTGAACTGTCCGCCCTGGGACTCCAGATGGCGATGATGGTGCTCGCCCTCATCCCGGTCGCCGTCGCCTCCCCGTTCGTCCAGCGACACTTCAAGAAGGGCATGCTCACGGGGGCGGTGAAGGGGTGACCATCGCACACGACGGCCGCCTGCTGTACGGCGGCGACTACAACCCCGAGCAGTGGCCCGAGGAGGTGTGGGCCGACGACGTCCGGCTGATGAAGGAGGCCGGCGTCACCTCGGTGACACTCGGCGTCTTCTCCTGGGCGAAGCTCGAACCGACCCCAGGGGCAAGGGAGTTCGGCTGGCTCGACCGCCTGATGGACCTGATGCACGCGCACGGCATCGGCGTCGTCCTGGCGACACCGACCGCGTCACCGCCGCCGTGGCTGGGGCGACTGCACCCGAAGACGCTGCCGCGCGACGAGAACGGGCAGACCGTCTGGTGGGGCTCGCGCCAGCAGTTCGCGCACTCCTCCAGGGCGTACCGCCGCCATGCCTCCGCGATCACCGAGGACCTCGCGATCCGCTACGGGCACCACCCCGCCCTGCGGATGTGGCACATCAACAACGAGTACTGCACGTTCGACTACGGCGACGAGGCGGCGCGCGCCTTCCGCGACTGGCTGCGCACGAAGTACGGCACGCTCGCCGCACTCAACGAGGCGTGGGGCACGGCCTTTTGGAGCCAGCACCTGGCGACGTGGGCTGATGTGATTCCGCCGCGCCGCGCCCAGTACCTGCACAATCCGGCGCAGGTCCTCGACTTCCGCCGCTTCACCTCGGACGCGCTGCTGGAGTGCTACACGGCCGAGCGGGACATCGTCCGACGGCACTCCCCCGCCCGCGTCCCGGTCACCACCAACTTCATGCCGTTGTGGATCGGCCAGGACGCGTGGGCGTGGGCGGAGCGGGAGGACGTGGTGTCGGTCGACGTGTACCCGGATCCGCGGGACCCGCTGGGCGGTCAGTACAACGCGATGATCGCCGATATGACGCGCAGCCAGGCACACGGCCCCTGGATGGTGATGGAGCAGGCGGCGGGGCCGGTCAACTGGCGCGGCGTGAACCACCCCAAGCCGCGCGGCCTCAACCGGCTCTGGTCGCTGCAGACGGTGGCGCGCGGCGCGGACGCCGTCTGCTACTTCCAGTGGCGGCAGTCCCGGCAGGGCGCCGAGAAGTTCCACTCCGGGATGGTCGGCCACGCGGGCGAGGAGGGCCGCGCGTTCGCCGAGGTGAAGCAGATCGGTGCGGAACTTGCGGAGCTGGGATCGCAGGTCGCGGGTACTCATGTCGCCGCCGATGTCGCCGTACTGCACGACTGGCACTCCTGGTGGGCCGGCTGCCAGGACGGCAGGCCGTCGGCGCACGTCACGTACGAGGACGTGGTGCGGGCCTGGCACCGGGCCCTGTGGGAGGCGCATCTCACCACCGACTTCGCGCACCCCGAACACGACCTGTCCGCCTACAAGTTGGTGGTCGTGCCGCACCTGTACCTGCTCACGGACGCGGCGATCGAGAATCTCCTGGCGTATGTGCGCGGCGGAGGCACGCTCGTGGCCGGGTTCTTCACCGGGGTCGCCGACGCGGACGACCGGGTGCGGCCCGGCGGCATGGACGCGCGGCTGCGCGCGCTGTTCGGGATCCGTACGGTGCACGAGTGGTGGCCGCTGGACCCCGACGAGACCGTGGACTGCGGGGAGTTCACCGGCACCCTGTGGTCGGAGGAGCTGACGGCCGAGCCCGGCACCGAGGTCAGTGCCGTGTACCGCGGTGGCGAGCTCGACGGGCTGCCGGCCGTGCTGCGGCGCGACCGGGCCCGGTACCTCTCGACGCTTCCCGAACCCCCGGCGCTGCGCTCACTGCTCGAGGACGTGGCGGCCGAGGCGGGCGTACGGCCTCCGCTGACCGGCCTCCCCGCAGGTGTGGAGGCCGTACGCCGCGGCGAGCTGCTGTTCCTCCTGCACCATGGTCGGGACGAGGTGACCGTCGCATTGCCGGACGACACGACGTACCGGGATCTGCTGACGGGGGCCGAACACTCCGGTTCCGTGACTCTCGGGCGGTTCGGTGTCGCGATTCTCGCTCTCGGGACGACGACGCGGGGGCACGATGCCGGCTGACCATCCGCACGGCACCTGGGAACCGGCGCCGGCCACGCGCTGGGAGGACGCCTTCCTCAGCGGCAACGGCACCCACGGCGCTCTCGTGTTCGGCGACCCGCACGATGACCGGGTGATCGTCACTCATCACGCGCTGGTCCGCCCGGACGGCGGCCCGCGCCCACGACCGCCCGCGCTCGCCGCCCAACTCCCGTACATCCAGCAACAGTTGCTGGCCGGCGATGTCACGGCGGCCGAGCACTTCACCGACGGTCGGGCGCTGCGCTGGGTGCAGGCGTTCCATCCGGCGTTCCAGGTGCGGTTCGTGCGGGACAGCGTGGTGTGGCGCGGCTACCGGCGCGCAGTCGCCTTCGCGACGGGAGTGGCCGAGGCGCGGTGCAGCGGGTGGCGCGGGCGGGTGTTCGTGTCGCGGGCCGACGATGTCGTCGTGCAGTACGTCACCGGGCCCGGGCTCGACGGCGACGTGTCCCTGGACCACCGCCTCACCGGTGTGCCGGACGGGCTCGGGGTCGGCCGCAGCCTCGTCCTGACACCCCAGGGCGCCTGGCTGACACTGCGCTGCCGCTACCCGGACAGCGATCTGGCGTACACCGGGGTGACGGTCGCGCTGGTGCAGGGCGGGCGGCGCTCGGTGGGCAGCGCGGGGCTAAGAATCGACGGCGCGGCCGGACTGCTGCTGCTCACGCGGGTGCGGCGCCACCCCGGAGAGCTGGACGCGGGCGCCGAGGCGGCGGCGCTCGCCTCGCTGGCGGGCCCGGACCTGGAGGAGACCTACGAGACCCTGCTCGCCCGGCACGAGGCCCTGCACCGCGCCGCTTATGAACGGGTCACGTTCACTCTCGACGCCCCACGCTCCGAACGCGACCTGCCCGGCTCGGAGTTGCTGGAACGGACCGACAGCCCAGCCCTCCTGGAACGGCTGTTCGCGGCGGGCCGCTACCACCTGCTGAGTGCGTCCGGCACGCTGCCGCCGCGGCTCACCGGGCTGTGGACCGGCGAATGGGGCACGGCCTGGTCCGGGGCATTCACCACGGACGCCAACCTCAATCTCCAGACGGCGTCCGCGGCGGCCTGCGACCTGCCCGAGGTGGCCCAGGCGCAAGGTGCCCTGATCCAAGGTCAGCTGGCTGACTGGCGGGACAACGCGCGGGAGATCTTCGGGGCGCGGGGCATCGTAGCGCCCGCACACACCGACGGCGAGTCGGGGCACACGTACCACTTCCAGCGGGAGTGGCCGCTGCACCTGTGGACGGCGGGCGCCGACTGGCTGCTCACCCCGCTCGTCGAGCAGGCCGAGACGACCGGGGTGCGGCCCGCGTGGCTCGCCGCCGCCCTCACCGAACTCGCCCTGTTCTACGAGGACTTCCTCACCCGCTCAGGACCGGACGGCCGCCTCGTGGTCGTGCCGTCGTACTCGCCGGAGAACCGGCCCGCGAACGCGAGCTGGGGCACGCTCAACGCCACGATGGACATCGCGGCGGCCCGGCACGCCCTGCGCACCGCCGCCGCCTGGCACCCGGGAGCGGACGGCGACCGCTGGAACGCGCTCGCGGACCGGCTGCCCGACTACCGGGTCAACTCCGACGGTGCGCTCGCCGAATGGGCCTGGCCCGGCCTGGACGACACCTACGACCACCGGCACCTCAGCCACCTGTACCCGGTGTGGCCGCACCACGACATCACCCCCTACGACACCCCGGAGCTGGCGAAGGCAGCGCATTGCACGCTCGAACTGCGCGGCGCCGAGAACCACTCGGCGCACGGCCATCTGCACCATGCCCTGATCGCGGCCCGACTGCGCGATCCTCACCGGGTGGCCGCGGCACTGCGCCAGGTCCTGACCGGCGACTACTTCCACCACTCCCTGATGAGCTCGCACTACCCGGACCGCGACGTCTACAACGCCGACGCCGCGCACACCTTGCCGGCCCTGCTCACCGACGCGCTCGTGCAGTCCACGCCCGACCGCCTCGTGCTGCTGCCCGCGCTGCCGCCGGCCTGGCGGGACGGCGCCGTGCGCGGCCTGCGCACCCGGTTCGGCGCCCGCGTCGACCTGACATGGGCCGACGGCGGCTGCACGGCCGTCGTACGCCCGGAGCGTGACGCGCACGTCGATCTCAGAACCCCCGCCGGCAGTGACGGCCTGCTACGCCTGACCGCCGGCGAGGACCGTGAACTCATCTTGAGGACGCACTAGTTCCCCCCACCGGGGCCCACCGGGCTCCACCACCCATGGAAGGGACACCATGGCACCCACCGCACGACACTCCCTGCGCCGCCGCACGCTCCTCGGCTCCGTCCTCGCGGGCGGCGCACTGCTCGCCCTCGCCACTTCCCCCGCGCAGGCGGCGATCTGGTCCTCCTCCGACCAGTGGGGCAACTACACCACCTCGGACGGCTACACCCTCTACAACAACATCTGGGGTTCGGGCGCGGGTGCGCAGTCGATCTGGGTCAACTCGTCGTCGAACTGGGGTGTTTGGGCCGACCACCCGAACACGGGCGGCATCAAGTCCTACCCGAACGCGAAGAAGGTCGTGAACAAGTCGATCAGTTCGCTGTCCTCCCTCACCAGCACCTACAACGTGACGGTGCCGTCGTCGGGCGCGTACAACACGTCGTACGACATCTGGGACAGCGACTACGACTACGAGGTCATGCTCTGGGTCAACTACAACGGAGCCGTCGGCCCGCTCGGCACCTCGCAGGGCAACGTCAGCCTGGGCGGGCACACCTGGACCGTCTACAAGGGAAACAACGGGGCCAACGAGGTCTTCTCGTTCCTGCGCACCTCGGACTCGACGTCCGGCACGGTGAACGTCCTGCCGATCCTCAAGTGGATCAAGGACACCAAGGGCTGGTGGGGCGACGAGACCATCGGTGACGTGCAGTTCGGCTACGAGATCACATCGTCGGCCGGCGGTCTGGACTTCACCACCAACACCTTCAAGGTGTCCAGCAGCTGATCCCGCGCGCAGAGGGACGCGCGGCTCAGGTTTCGGCGGGCGCCTGGGCCGCGCTCTCGCGCACTGTCAACTCCGGTGCCAGCAGGACGACTTCCTCGTCCGAGCCGCGCCCCTCGATCTTCGCGATGACCTGCTCCACGGCGCGTCGCCCCATCTCCTGCGCGGGCACCGCGACCGAGGTGAGCGGCACCGACGCGTGCGCGGCGACCTGCTCGGGGCAGACGGCGACGACGGAGACGTCCTCGGGGACGGCGCGGCCCGACTGGCGCAGCAAGGCGAGCAGCGGGTCGGTGGCCGCCTCGTTCTGCACGACGAACGCGGTCGTGCCGGGGCGCTCGTCGAAGACCCGCGACAACGTTGCCGAGACCGAGGCGTAGCTGCCTTCGCAGGGGCGGTGGAGCAGTCGCAGGCCCAGCTCGGCGCTGCGCTCCCGCAGGCCCGTCAGGGTCCGTTCGGCGAATCCGGTGTGCCGCTCGTACACGGCGGCGGCCTCGCCGATGACGGCGATCTCACGGTGCCCGAGGCCGGCGAGGTGCTCGGCGCACACTGCCCCGGCGGCGGCGAAGTCGAGGTCCACACAATTCAGTCCGGCGGTCTCGGACGGCAGGCCGATGAGGACGGCGGGCCGGTTCGCGGCACGCAGCAGCGGCAGCCGCTCGTCGTCCAGCTCGACGTCCATCACGATCATGGCGTCGGCGAGCGCGCTGCCTTCTATGCGGCGCACCGCCTCGGCGCCCTCCTCGCCGGTGAGCAACAGGATGTCGTAGCCGTGGGTGCGGGCGGCGGTGGCGACGGCCATCGCGATCTCCATCATCACCGGCACGTACATGTCGGTGCGCAGCGGCACCATCAAGGCGATGATGTTCGACCTGCTGCTGGCCAGCGCCCGGGCGCCCGCGTTCGGGTGGTACCCCAGCTTGCGGACGCTGCTCTCGACGCGCTCCCGGGTGGCCGCGGAGATGGACCGCTTACCGCTGAGGACGTAGCTCACGGTGCTGGCGGAGACTCCGGCGTGCCGGGCGACCTCTGCGAGCGTGACCATGTCGTTCTCCTGAGCCGTGACGGGGGGACGCCGACGCGAAGCGCTTCGACGGGCGCGGGTTGCCCGTGACCGTTCGACCTGTCGACCCTATGGGGATCGACGGCCACCTGTCCATAAGTCTGTCGAAGCGCTTCGACACGGTGGGACTACCGAAGGTCCTCCGCACAGAGTAATGACAGGTTGCCGTGATCGTGCAGGCGCGGGTCAGGCCAGTTCGCCCGGCACCTCTCAGCACCGCAACCGGGCGTCGTCGCCGCCGAGTTCGGAGCCGGAGAAGACACGTCCGTGGCGCCCGCGTCGCATGCCCGGAGAGGAATGATCCGTTACGGGCGCTCAAACCGAGCTCAACAGCCTCGACCTCCCACAGCCCCAACCCGACTGCACCCGCGCAGCGTTCACCGTCTACCGCGCCTGCTCCGCACTCGCCGTCCACGCCCGCACCCCGTACGACACCGCCCCCGCGCCGTCCGCAGCCGCGGCCTCTCGACCACCCTCATCACAGGTGCGAGGAGAGGGATACCGCCTCACTCCTTGCCGCGGACGACGGTGACAGGGCAGTGAGCCTGTTGCAGCAGTGCCTGGCTGACCGATCCCAGGAGCAACCCGGTGAAGCCACCCCGCCCCCTGGCCCCGACGACCACGAGCTGGGCGGTCCTGCTCGCCTCGATCAGCGCCTCGTGGGTCACGCCGAGCACCAGTTCATGCTTGACCGAGACCTGCGGATACTTCTCCTGACGACCCGCGAGCGCCCGGGCCAACAGACGTTCCTCGCTCTCGGCGACCGCGCCCGCCTGGGGCACGTCCACCAACTGCGGCGGAGCCAGCGGCAGGGGCACGTTGTCCGGCGTCCATGCGTGCAGGGCGACGATCTCAGCACCCCTCAGCGCGGCCTCGGCGAACGCGAAATCGACCGCTTCCTCGCCGGCCCGCGCCCCGTCGACGCCCAGCACGATCGGCCCGGAGGCGTCCGGTTCCCCGCGCACCACCATCACCGGACAGTGGCCGTGGGCAGTCAGGTAGACCGCCGTCGATCCCAGCAGCATCCCGACGAAGCCTCCCCTGCCCCGGGATCCGATGACCACCAGATCCGCATCACGCGACTGAGCCTCCAGCACCGTCAGCGCCTCGCCGGCCACCGCGTCATGGGTGATCTCCACCTGAGGTGCCACGCTGGCGGCACGATGCAGCGCATCGGTCAGCGCGCTCTCGACCTCGTCCGGCAACACCCCCTCGGGCGGGCCGAAGGGCGCAGCGGCCGTCGGCCCCGGCCCGGGCGTGATCACTGGCCAGAGGGCATACACGACTCGAAGCCCGGCACGCCGCCATCGCGCTTCTCTAGCCGCCACCTCCACCGCTGCGAGGCCGGACGGCGAACCATCCACCCCCACGACGACCAGGTTGCCCACGGCGCCTCCCATGATTGACTCGGCCCCTGCCCCCAGCCTGACCCCACCGACGCGTCCCTGCCACAGGACTGGGCGCCAGCGCATGGCGCCCACCGCCCGAACTGCTGAATGCGCGACGCCGTCCGCACCCGGAGACCACCCGGGACCGCGTCATCACCACGCGACACGTCGGCAAGAACCAAGACAGGCACCTCCGTCGCCACGGTCCGCCACCTACTCGCCAAGGTCGAAGAGTCCGAGACGCCTGCGTTGGCCGCTCCGGCTTCCGCCCGAGGCCGAGCACCTGCGGTAGGAGCCCGGGGTCCGCGCATCGCGGATTGCAGTCGCGACGCCGCAAGACTGAGGTGAAGATGGTGGCACGGGAGCGCGGCTGGCCTCGCACGGGCGGTGTCCCTCAGTCGCCGCGCCGGACAGAAAGGCCACGGCATGGCAGCAATGCCCAACAAGGGTCCGAGAGGACCGGAGAGCCCCGACAGCAGCGAAGTGATCACCGGACCGACCCTGTTCGCCGTGGTGACCCTGTTGGTGAGCGGGCCGCTGAGCATTCTGCTCGGCGCATCCGGCATCGCAAATGACACCGTGTTCGCCTCGTCTCGGTACGCCTACCGGTTCGATCTGACCGCGTG
This sequence comes from Streptomyces sp. NBC_01446, assembly GCF_026340095.1. GTDB lineage: Bacteria > Actinomycetota > Actinomycetes > Streptomycetales > Streptomycetaceae > Streptomyces > Streptomyces aureus. Next base: position 788,699 of record NZ_JAPEPO010000003.1, read on the forward strand.
GGGCTGGCTTCATCTTGTGATCGGCGTGGCCCTCGTCGTCGCCGGCCTAGGGGTTGCGGCCGGCACGACCTGGGGGCGTGGGGTCGGCATCGCCGTGGCAGCGATCAGCCTGATCACCCAATTCATGTTCATTCCGTACTACCCCGCTTGGTCCATCATCGTGATGGCCCTTGATCTCCTCATCGTGTGGTCGCTGACCAGGTTCTCTCCCACAACCCGCGCCGGTCGGTGAACGAAGGCGGAGGCCTGCCGGGCCGGCCCGGGGCGAGTGCGGTGTGGCGGCGTTGTCCGGGCCATCCGGCATATGACCCACGGGGCACGATGGCGGCAAGCCGCAATGCCACAGCCTGAGACCGAAAAGATCGCCAGGACGCCGTGAGCCGTCGACACCCGCATCGCACCCGGTGGACGACCGAGCGGGCGGTCCGCCGTCCTGCTGCCGGTCTCGGCTTCGCCGTGGTGCGCCTGGCGTCGCTTGCACTGATTCCCGCAGCCGTGATCGTGGACCTTTTCACCCCGGAAAGCTGGCCGTTCAATCGTTTCCTGGTGGGTCCACCGGCCCTGGCTGCCGCGAGCTGGAGCCCTGCCGGCACCGGGGCGATCGGGGCGGCTGCCCTTGCCACGGACATCGCACTGACCGCCGACAAGCATTCCCTGGGCATGCCGAGGGCATGGCTGACGATGGGCATGATCGTCCTGGTCACGGTGGTGGCCATGTACGCCAGCCATGTGCGCCAAGTGGGGGAGCGCACCATGGCCGACGTCCGTTCCGTCGCCGAAGCCGCGCAGCGCGCGCTGGTGCGGCCGATGCCGGCCCGCCTGGGACCCACGCGTATGGCTGCCATGTACCTTGCTGCCGCCGCGCAGGCCCGCATCGGCGGGGACTTCTACGAGGCGCAGCGCACCCCGTACGGAATCCGGCTGATGATCGGCGATGTACGCGGCAAGGGCCTGCCCGCGGTGGAGGCGGCGTCCGTCATGATGAGCGCCTTTCGCGAAGCGGTCCACGACGCACCCGATCTGCCCACCCTGGCCGGCCGCCTCGAGAAGAGCATCCAGCGCTACTCCGCCCAGAGCGGCGAGGTCGAGGAACGCTTCGCCACCGGTCTGCTCGCGGAGGTCCCCGAGGACGCCGCCGTCCTTCGCCTCCTCACCTGCGGGCATCCGCCACCGCTGCTGCTGAGCGGCGGCACCGTCCGGGAACTGGAAGCCACCGCTGCGTCTCCGCCCTTCAATCTCTCGGGGCTGCTCGACGACGGATATCACGTCGACGTCGTCCCATTCCGCGCCGGAGACAGTCTGCTGCTGTACACGGACGGCGTGAGTGAAGCCCACGATCGCGACGGTGTCTTCTACCCGTTGCTGAGGTCATAGTCAGATCTCAGCAATCCGTGCGTTTACGCACAGATGGTCCTTAACGGTGTCACCACAGCCCGAGCTGGGCGGTGGTGTCCTGTTGAAGGTCTCGCGGTTCCTTCCGCCTGTGGGGCGGGTTTGCGCCACCTGCCCACACCGGGTCAGCTTTGCGGCTGGCCCGGCCGGCGCGGGTCTTCTGGTCGGCTCCACGCGGTTTCGGCACGCTGGGCGTGCCCCGGTCTCCGGCCACTCCGGTACCGGTTGTGCCGGCCGATGCGAGGTCGGCGAGGTTACGGGCAGCGTTCTCGTCCCGGTCGATGACCAGGCCGCACGCGTCGCAGGAGAACACTCGCACGTGCAGGGGCAGTTTGGCTTTCACTGTCTTGCACGACGAGCAGGTTTTCGAGGACGGGTACCAGCGCGAGGCGACGACCGTGGGGCAGGCGTTGCGCCGGCCTTTGTAGGTGAGCTGACGGCGGATCTCTGCGAATCCGGCATCGGCGATCTTCCGTGCCAGACGGCGGTTGCGGAGCATGCCGGCGACGTTGAGGTCTTCGACCACGACGGTGCCGTACTCGGCACGCACGGCGGTGGTGAGCTTGTGCAGGGCGTCTTCGCGCAGGTTCGCCACGCGGTGGTGCACGCGGTTGCGTTCGGCGTTCGCCTTGACCCATCGTTTCGACGGTTCCCGGCGGATGGTCTTGCCGGTGGCCCGGTCGTGCACGGCCGGCCCTTGGCGGCGCGACACACGACGGGACAGACGCCGCAGCCGCTTTTGTTCGCCCTCGTAGTGCTTGGGGTTGTCGACGTAACCGATCTGTCCGGCACTGTCGGCCATCACCGCAAGCACCTTCACCCCGAGGTCGATACCGACTGCGACACCAGGACGGGCCACGCGGGTGATCTCCCGCTTGACCTCCATCTGGAAGGACACGAACCAGCGGCCCCGCTCATGCCGCACCGTCGCGGACAGGATGCGTGCCATTCCGCTCTGCACGCGGGCCACAAGCTTGACGGTGGACTCATGGGTGCGGATGGTTCCGAGCACCGGCAGCGTCACGTGCCCCTCGTCGGCCACGCGGATGCTACCGGTGGTGAACCGGCACGCAAGACGGGCCTTGCGCTTGGACTTGAAACGTGGCGTACCCATGCGGGCACCCTTGCGGCGGCCGTTCTTCGACTTCGTGTAGTTGTCGAACGCGGCAGCCGCGTTGGCCAGGCCGGTGCTGTACGCCTCCTTGGAGTTCTCCTGCCACCAGTGGGCATAGCGCGGATCAATGCGCTTGACCTGGTTGAACTCCTTACGCAGCGCGGGCAGCGACCACGGCCGCCACGGCGTCAGCTCCTCCTCGGCGACCCCGTACGAGACTTCCGCCTTCCGCTGCCACCACGAGGCCGTCACCCAGCCGACAGCCCAGTTGTACGCGCCCCGAGCAGCCCCGCAGTGCGACCGCAGCGCGGATTCCTCAGTCACATTCGGGTCCAGGGCGAAACGGAACGCCTGCACCACAAAGCCCGGCTGCGCCTGGAACTTCTTCACCCTGAACACCCCCTCACCAGCCAGTCATTGACTATGCACTACGCATCATGGAACAGATCAACGGATGGATCACCAGCGGTGAAGCCTGCGAGCGGCTGGAAATCGCCTGGCGCACCCTCTACCACCTCCACCGCCAAAGCCCGGACTTTCCCAAACCCAAGAAGATCGGACGAACCCTCCTTGGGAGGCAAAAGCCCTGGATGCCTGGCGGGACAAGCACCCCAAACGTCAGAGAAAAGAAGACGTTCGTTGAGATCCGACTATGCATCCCGCAGCAGTTGTTAGCCCCTCGCCGATCGCATCCGGCCCATCGCAACCGCAGCCCCGCGCACCCTGATCGACCACCTCGGGGCCGACCTGCTGGCCTATGCCTCCGATGAGCTCAACGACGACGCGGCTGTGTTGGTGGTCCACCGCACATCGGACGGGACGCCCGCGCGTGAGAGCGGACTGGCTGGCCGCCGCCCGAGCGGGCATGTCGGGGCCGGCACGTCTGATCCGTAGTTCTAGCCCGATCGTTCAGCGGCGGTCGTTCCGGCGACCGCACGGCGCCGGAGGAAACCTCACCGACTCCACTGCCTCAGGACCGGCGCGCTCGCAGCAGCCGCCTGACCGTCGACTCCTCACCATCGAGCAGGAGTTGCATCAGCGCCTGCGCGACGTCATCGAACGAGCGACCCGCGTGCGTGGTCTCCCGCTTGATGTACTCGTTCAGCAGGGCCACATGCCACGCCCCGAGCACCGCACGCTCCGTCGGCGCGGGACGTTCGTCGGCGAGCTCAGCCTCGACCATGAGGGCCGGGCGATCTCCAACCGGGGCATCGCACTCAACCGTGCAGCACGGCCCGTGTCCCCCGGGCGGGCAGATTGACGTACCCATCCCCGAACCGGGTTCGCCGCGTCCAAGAGCAGCGCCGCGAAGAGCTTCGACCAATCGGCACAGAAGCTCTTCGCGGGGCTGAGGGATGACCGGTCAGTGACACCCCGGCAGGGGACGTGACACGCCCGTTCGCGGGATGGGTCAGGCCGACTGCGTGGCGGAGGGCAGCACCGGAGTGGGGGCGGGCGCAGGGGCCTCGGGAGCGTGAGGGTAGGCGGCTGACCGGTTCTGGAAGGAGAGGATCTTCGGGTTCTGGACGACGCCGTCGCGGATCTCGATGGCCTTTCTGAGCGTGACGTCGGTGCCCCATGCCGTGGGGCCGCTTATGACCTTGCGCAGGTAGGGAAGGAGCGCCTCGCTGATTTCCCAGGTGGCGGAGTTCCACAGGTGGGACGGGCTGTGATCCACCGCGTAGTAGTGGCAGCCCGATCCCACCGCGGGCATGGGCTCGCCGAAGGTGGTCGGCCTGGCCCATTCGAAGCCCATGCCCTCGTCGCAAGCGACGTCGATGAAGAAAGTCCCCGGCCGGAACAGGGCGAGTTCCTCCTCGGTGACGAACGTCAGCGGCGCATCGGTGTCCTGCAGGACGCAGTTGACGATGATGTCGAACCCGGCGAGGTACTCCGCGAGCGGAACGGCTCCGGTCGGTGTGATGGCCCGCAGGCGCGACGGATCGTCCTCCTGCTGCGCGAAGTGGCCCATCACGACCGAGGGCATGGGCGAGGCCACCGCTGCGGCGGCGCGCTGCGTGAGCACCGTGACGTCGGAAACCCCCATGGCGCCCAGGCCCGTGACCGCTCCGCGCGCGGTCGCGCCGAAGCTGATGACCACCGCGCGCAGACGCCGTCCGTAGCTGCCGGTCAGCCCGCCGAGTTGCAGGGCGTGCAGCACCGAGCAGTAGCCGGCGAGCTCGTTGTTCTTGTGGAACACATGGACGCTGAAGGTGCCCGTGGAGGTCCAGTGGTTCATGGCCTCCCAGGCGATGAGGGTCAGGCGTCGGTCGATGGCGAGCTGGGTCAGCTTCTCGTCCTGCACGCAGTGCGGCCATCCCCACAGCACTTGGCCCTCACGCAGCGCGGCGACGTCGTCGTGCATGGGTTTGGGCATCAGCAACACGTCGCACTCGGCGATGAGTTGCTCGCGGGAGCGCAAGCCCGCCACGAGCGGTTCGAGCGTGTCGTCAGCGACGCCGAACCGGTGGCCGTAGCCCTGTTCGAGGAAGATCCTCTCGCGTATGTCCGGGGCGATCCGGTCGAGGTGAGCGGGGTGCAATGGCAGGCGGAACTCGTTCTCCTTGCGCGAGGAGGCGAGTACTCCGAGACTCATCAGGCTCATACGCGTCCTCATCATTTCGTTCGCTTTGCTTGCGGCGTGCTGGGTGTGGCTGCCCGATATCCGGTCAGGAGCCGCCGGCCTGGTGTCTGCGGACCCGCTCGGCCAGCGGGAGGGGCGTTTCGTCCACGCCGTTGACCGATCCGCTCGCCATGCGCGCGCATGTCCCGTGGCAGGCGAGGAGCTGCTTGTCGTCGCGGTGGGAGACCACCACTGCCTCCGGGCCGGGTGCGTTGCGGTAGTCGGTGCCGCAGATGAGGCAGGTCAGTCCGGCCAGCGTCTCCGCGGTCGGTTCGGGACGGCCGCGGCGGCGGCCGGAAATCGAGTCCTGTGAATACATGTGTCCCGCATCCTCTTGATCGGTTCAGAGCTGTGCTGATCGGTCCAGGGCCGTGCGCGAGATGACAGGAATGCCTCGGGGCATCCAGGAAGCCGGGACTTGCACTACCGCGCTGCGCGGGAGCGGATCCGGAATACGGCGTGACAGTACGAGCCAGGAGGCACGATGCGGCTCATTTCCGGCCGGATCCGATGACGCCGTCCCGTGCCGTTGCCCGAGGGCGACGCCGCAACGGATGACGGCGTGCGAGGTGCGCTCGGTGCCGCAACCGTACTCCCTTCCGGGCCCCCACGTGACGGATGCCGACGGGCATGCAGGCCGAACAGGTCCGCGCGCTCTGAGGACACTCCTTTCCGAGGCAGGCACGCACCGCGGCTTGCCTCGGGCTGCTTCCGCACAGATTCCTGACGCGTGACGCGTCCTGCACCGTGCCCTCTCGCCTCGTGGAGGGCCCGCGGTGTGCTGCCACAAGCGAAGTAACACAGGGATCTTGACCTGCCGATCCCTCACCGTCTCAGAGATCTCACGGCGCGCGGGGCTGCACATAGCCACGGCCTGGCGGCTCGTCGCCGAGCTGGTCTCGTACGGCTTCCTCGCCCGCGACGCGGACCGGCGGGTGCACATCGGCATGCCTATGTGGGAGTTGGGGACGCGCGCCTCGCCAGGGCCCGGATCGGGGATCACGATGGTCTCAATGCCGCCTTCAGGTTGTACCCGGAACCGGGTCAACGCCTCGCGTTGGGCCGGGCGTTCGGGTGCGCGTGGGTCGTGTTCAACGACGCGGTGCGCGCCCGGAAGGACGCCCCCGCGGCGGGTCAGCCCTATCCGAAGGCCGCCGAGCTGTCAGTACCTGCTCCGCATGCAGGCAGGGGCCTTCGAGTGAGCCCCGCCGCGCCCACCTGCGGGGGTGTCGGTTGCAGCCGGGGGCCGCAGCCCGGCATGGTTCGGGGTGTGGCCACCTTGCTGATCGTCCATCACACGCCGTCGCCCAACTGCCAGGCGCTGTTCGAGGCCGTCGTCTCCGGTGCGACAGCGCCCGAGATCGAGAACGTACAGGTCGTGCGAAGAGCCGCACTCTCGGCCACGGCGTCGGATGTGCTCGCCGCCGACGGATATCTGGTCGGTACACCGGCGAACCTCGGCTATATGTCCGGCGCCCTCAAGCACTTCTTCGACCAGGTCTACTACCCCTGCCTGGACACGACGCGTGGCCGGCCCTTCGGCTACTACGTACACGGCGGGAACGACGTCACCGGCGCGGTACGGGGCATCGACTCGATCACGACGGGTCTCGGCTGGCGGCGCGCGGCCGAGACCGTGACCCTCACCGGCGAGCCGAGCAAGGCCGACGTCGAGGCCTGCTGGGAACTCGGGGCCACCATCGCCGCCGGCTTGATGGAGTGATCCGGCCGGCGAGCGGGCGCCCGCCATGGCCCCTTTCTGCTGCCTCAGTGATCACAGAGGCAAGGGGCGCGCTTCGACGATGCTCGCCATGACAAGGGTGGAGCTGAGGCGCTGGACACCGGGCAGGGTGGCGAGACGTTCGTCGTAGAGCTGTCGAAACGCCTCCAGGTCGCGAGTCACGACGCGCAGGAGGAAGTCGGGGTCTCCGAAGAGACGCTGGGCCTGGAGGACATTCGGGATCTCGGCGACGGCCTTCTCGAACGCCGCGACGGTTTCACGGTCCTCGTAGCGCATGGTGACGAAGACCAGTGACTCGAAGGTCAGGCCGAGAGCGGCGGCGTCGAGCCGGGCGTGGTAACCGGCGATCGCGCCGGAGCGTTCCAGGGCGCGGAGGCGGCGATGGCAGGGAGACACGCTCAGGCGGACCCGCTCGGCGAGTTCGGTGAGGGTCAGACGGCCATCCTGCTGCAGCTCGGCAAGGATTTTCCGATCCACGTCATCCATGGGGAAGATTCTTCCACGGGATGGCGTCCACGGAGAAAAGGTTGGAAGCACCTTCCGGGGAATCCCGCCTAGCCTTCGCCTCAGGAAGCCGGGCCTCATGCGACCCGGCTGCGGTGAGTGAGGTGGGAACATGGCGATGGCCGGTGTCACGGCGTTCTGGCTGGTGTCGCTGCTACTGGTACTCGTCCCAGGTGCGGACTGGGCCTACGCGATCTCGGCCGGACTTCGCCACCGGACGATCGTGCCGGCCGTGGGCGGGCTGTTGGCCGGATATGTGGTGCTGACCGTCGTCGTCGCGGCCGGGGTGGCCGCGCTCGTGTCGCGCTCGCCGCTGGTACTGACGGCGCTGACGGCCGTCGGGGCGGTCTACCTGGTCTGGCTCGGGATCACCACCGTGACCTCCCCGTCGACGCCGCAGGCGACCGAGGATGAGTACACCGGCTCATGGATGGGGCGGGCGGCCAAGGGCGCAGGCATCAGCGGGCTCAACCCGAAGGCACTGCTGCTGTTCCTGGCTCTCCTGCCACAGTTCGTCGCTCGTGGCGCGGGCATGCCGTTCGCAGCTCAGATCGCCGTGCTGGGCCTGGTGCACACAGCCAACTGCGCCGTGGTGTATGTGGGCGTGGGCGCCACCGCGCGCAGAGTTCTGCGGACGCGCCCGGCCGTGGCCACAGCCGTGTCCCGCTGCTCAGGCGCCGCGATGATCGTGATCGGCGTCCTGCTCCTGGCCGAACGGCTCCTCGCCTAGTCCGACGATGCCGGCTGTTCCGGGTCCGGTTCGGCGCCTGATCCGTGAAGGTCTGGTCCGTCGAAGCACTGAGGGAACCGCAGCTCACTGCCGAGCCCAGAGTACGTAAGGCGGCGAGGCCGGCACTGCAGCCCCGCCGCCTCTCCGCGATCAGGCTTCCGCGCGCTTCGGCAGTCGCCAGCCGGCACGGGGAAAGTGGCAGGTGTAGCCGTCGGGGTAGCGCCGCAGGTAGTCCTGGTGCTCGGGTTCGGCCTCCCAGAACGCGCCTGCCGGTACGACCTCTGTCACGACCGGCCCCGGCCAGAGACCGGACGCCTCGACATCGGCGATGGTGTCCTGCGCGACCTGCCGCTGCTTGTCATCGAGGTAGAAGATGGCGGAACGGTAGCTGGCGCCGATGTCGTTGCCCTGGCGGTTCTTCGTGGTCGGGTCGTGGATCTGGAAGAAGTACTCCAGGATCGTGCGGTAGTGGGTGACCGCGGGGTCGAAGGAGATCTCGATCGACTCGGCGTGGTTTCCGTGGCTCCGATACGTCGGATTGGGCATGTCGTCGCCGCTGTAGCCGACCCGGGTGTCGAGCACCCCGGGGAGCGACCGGATCAGTTCCTGCATGCCCCAGAAGCAGCCGCCCGCCAGCAACGCCCTCTGTTCGACGTCAGTCATCGCATGCACCTTTCGTTGCGTGTTTCCAACAAGCCTCGCACTTCAATGGTCGCCTGCTGTCACACAAGGGCGGGATTCCGGCCCGCACAAGGGAAAGGAGCACGCGACCCACGGTCTGTGGAGGGTGGTCAAGCCTCCCAGACGCGCGCGGCGACGACACTCTACGGGTGTCCGCGTACACAGCGTGAAACCCGGGCGGCCGTGACCCCGGGGTCACGGCAACCCCCTGCTACCGGCCCACGACTCAGCGAGGCCCCTCGGTGGGCTGTGCCGCATGGGGCTGGGTGGCCGCGAGGCTGGCGAGGAGTTTGAGACGGTCTTCGGAGGTGGTGCCGGGTTCGGCGGTGTAAAGGGTCAGGTCGTGCACCGCCCGGTTCGTCATCGGCAGGTCCAGGGACTGATAAACCAGCTCCAACTCGCCGACCTCGGGATGCCACAGCCGCTTGATGCCGTCGTGGCGGATACGCACGTCGTGCGCGGCCCAATGGCTGCGGAACTCGGGACTGAGCGTGGACAGTTCCCCGATGAGCTCGCGCAGAGCCTTGTCATGGGGCTCGCGCCCGGCCTCCGCGCGCAGCAGCCCGGCGGTCGCGACGGCAGCCGCCTCCCAGTCGACGAAGAAGTCCTGGGCGCCCGCGTCGAGGAAGATGTAGCGGGCGATGTTCGGGCGGCCGTGTTTGTCGGTGGTGTCGCTGTCGAAAACCGGCGCGTGCAGGGCGCGGGCCAGCGCGTTGTGGGCGATGACGTCCTGGCGGCCGTTACGCACGAAGGCCGATGACATCGTCATGGAATCCAGCAGCCACTGGATGCGGGGCGGGACTGCGACATCCTTGCGTCGGGACGGCGTACGGCGGGCGGGTCGGGCCGCGCGGGCCAGGTCGAACAGGTAGGTGCGCTCGTCCTCGTCGAGCTGGAGCGCCTGGGCTACCGCCTCGACGACGTCTTCGGACACGCCGCTGATGTGGCCCTTCTCCAGCCGCGTGTACCACTCGGTGCTCACACCGGCGAGGACCGCGACTTCCTCGCGCCGCAGCCCTGGCACGCGGCGGCGGCCACTGGTGGGCAGCCCGACCTGCTCCGGGGTGATCTTCGCGCGCCGGCTGGCGAGGAAGTCCCGGATCTGGGTGCGGTTGTCGGCGCGGTCGTCGGGTCGCTGGTCCACGCCATCCACGGTAGCCACTGGCCTCCGTATAGGGAGGTTGAGCTTGTCCCCCCTATAAACCCGACCTTCTCCAGGCGCGGGGCAGCCGGTTCCCTGGGACGCATACCTCGATCACGACCCCCGATGGAGATGACGTATGAGTTCGCGAGGAGCAGTCCTCGACGCCCCCACCGACGCGCGTACGGAAGACCGCGAGCAGGCGCCCACCCGGCTTCCGCTCGTCGTCTACGTGCTGGCGCTGGGCACGTTCCTGATGGGTACGACCGAATTCGTGGTGGCGGGCCTGCTGCCGGAGATCGCGGGCGACCTGCAGGTCAGCGTCGCGCAGACCGGCCTCATGATCACCGTTTTCGCGGTCGGCATGATCGTCGGCGCACCGCTGATGTCGATGCTGACACGGCGGCTGCCCACGCGGCTGACCCTCATGCTCGCCCTGGGTGTCTTCGCCGTCGGACACGTCATCGTCGCCCTCGGCTCCGATTTCACGCTGCTGCTGGCGGCCCGATTCCTTACCGCGATCGCCACCGGAGCGTTCTGGGCGGTGGCCAATGTGGCCGCCGCACGCATCGCCGGGCCCGCCGCGAGCTCCCGAGCCATCGGCCTCGTGGGCGCCGGAGCCATGCTGGCCAACGTGATCGGCGTGCCGGTCGGCGCGTTCGCCGGGCAGGTCATGGGCTGGCGGGGACCGTTCTGGGCGCTCGCGGTCCTCGCGGTGGCGGCCGCGGGACTCATCGCCCGCACCGTCCCGCACGACGGCCCCACTCAGCAGCGGGTGTCGATCCGCTCCGAGCTGACCGCCCTGCGCTCGGGCCGCCTGTGGCTGGCGCTGGCTGCCTGCGCCACCACGACCGGCGGCGTCCTGGCGGCCTACTCCTACATCTCTCCGCTGCTGACCGACCGGGCCGGAATCGCGTCCGCACTGGTGCCGCTCGTCCTGGTCGGCTTCGGCATCGGCGCGCTGGCCGGATCGATCGTCGGCGGCCGCCTCGGAGATGTCCGTCCGCACACCGTGACCATCGTCGCGGCCGCGGCCGCCGCACTCCTGCTCCTCGCGATCTCCCTGCTCTCCGGCTACGCCGTGATCACCGTCGTTCTCGTCGCCCTGCTGGGCTTCTTCGGACTCGGCGCCAACCCGGTGCTGATCTCCATGTCCGTCCGCTTCGCGGGCAAGGCGCCTGCTCTGGGCTCCGCGCTCAGCGTCTCGGCGTTCAACCTCGGCACCGCCGTCGGCACGTGGATCGCCGGACTGGCCCTGGGCTCCACCTTGGGCCCCGTCGCACCCGCCGCGGTCGGCACCACCGTCGCGGCCCTGACCTTGATCCCCACGATCGCCCTCGCTCTCACCCAGCGCCGCCGCTCCACAGCACCGGCCGTCTAGGTCAACGAACATGCCGGCATCGCGAAGGGCGTGAAGGCTTGAACCGGCTCACACGCCCTTTCCCTCCGCCGGCACGCAGAACTACCACCACCGAAATAAGCACCAACCCCATCGGAGAACTCCTGATGCGCGCAACCCTCATGTACGAAGCCGGAGACGTCCGGATCGAGAACGTCCCTGACTCCGTCATCAAGCACCCCACCGACGCCCTGGTGCGTATCACCGCGTCCTGCATCTGCGGAAGCGACCTGTGGCCGTACGGCTCCATGACCCGCGCCGACGGTCCCGCACGGATGGGGCACGAGTTCATCGGCATCGTCGAGGACACCGGCTCCGAGGTCACCACCGTCAAGCGCGGCGACCTGGTCGTCGCTCCCTTCGCCATCTCCGACAACACCTGCGCGTTCTGCCGCGAAGGCCTGCACACCTCCTGCTCCCACGCGCAGGCCAACTTCTGGGACGGCGAGGCCGAAGAGGGCGGCCAGGCCGAAGCCGTCCGCGTCCCGCTCGCCGACGGCACCCTCGTCAAACTCCCCGTCGCCGCCGACTCCGCCCTCATCCCTTCCCTGCTGACGCTCTCCGACGTGCTCGGCACCGGCTACCACGCCGCCGTGGCCGGCCAGGTCAACGAGCGCACCCGCGTCACCGTGATTGGCGACGGCGCCGTCGGTCTCATGGCGGTCCTTTCGGCCAAGCGCCTGGGCGCCGAACAGATCGTTCTCATGGGCCGCCACCAGGGGCGCACCGACCTCGGCCACGAGTTCGGCGCGACCGACGTCGTCTCCGCGCGCGGCGAGGAAGGCATCGAGCAGGTACGCGAACTCACCGGAGGACACGGCACCCACGTGGTCCTCGAAGCCGTCGGCAACATGCCCGCCTACCAGCAGGCCCTCGGCGTCGTCCGCCCCGGCGGCGTCATCAGCCGCGTCGGCGTCCCCCAGTACGAGGAGGCACCGATCGGCTTCGGCAGCCTCTTCCGCCACAACCTGCGCCTGGCGGGCGGCCCCGCACCCGTCCGTGCCTACATCGAGGAACTGATGCCCGACATCCTCAACGGCACCATCGAACCCGGCAAGGTCTTCGACGCCACCACCAACCTCGACGGTGTCCCCGCCGGATACCAGGACATGGCCGACCGCAAGAGCCTCAAGGTCCTCGTCAATCCCTGACCTCCATGGGCCATAACCGCGAGGGGCGCGGCCGCGCCCCTCGCCGAGGCCCAGAACTGCCGGCCCAATTGCCCTGCCCGGGAAGCGTTTTCGGGCGTCACAACCACGGGACAGGAAGTGCCGCCGCCCAGGCAGGTCGAGCTGCCGGCGGCAACACTGCGGCTCGGATGTCAGGCGCCGGTGAGGGTCCGGGAGACGTCCATGAGGCGCCGGGTGATCTCGGTGTCGAGCACGATCGGCGTGCGCTGCTCGAAACGGCCGGGCTTGCCCCAGTAGACCGGGCGTCTGCCAGTCGTCGCGCCGGACTGCTTCCACGACGTTGTGTGCGGAGGTCTCGACAGAGTCGAAGATGAGAAGCCCGAGGATCTTGGTGCCGGCTCTCATGTACCAGGGCGCGATGCGCATGATGTCGGTCTTGGCGGCACCCGCGTTCACCACGGCGGCGGCGAGGCCGGGTTCGGTGTCGGTCAGGTGAGGTGAGGTGAGCGGCGTAGTGGTGATTGCCGAGCTGGACCGCCTTGCGGTCGCGGCCGAGGTCGAAGGCGGTGAACTCCGGGAAGCGGGCGAAGTCGGTGTCGTCGGTCGGCGGGATCGCGGCGGTCATCATGACCACGACCGGTCGCTCGGCTTGGCGCAGCACGGGCAGGAGCAGCTGGGTGAGGTGGTAGCGACTGAGGTAGTTCACGGCGAAGAAGGGGTGCAGTCCGTCGGCCGTGCGGATCTCCTGGAGAGTGAGCACTCCGGTGGAGTGCACGAGGGCATCGATCCCGTCCTGCTGGTCGAGCATGCGACGGGCGGCATCGCGGACACCGGCGTGGGTGGACAGGTTCGCGGCGACGAAGGACGCCCGGTCGGCCTGGTTCCCGAAGGAGGCCAGGGCGGCCTCGCCCTTGCGCTGGTCACGTCCCATGAGGACGACGCGGTGGCCGTCGGCGAGGAGATCGCGGGCGGCCTGGCGGCCGATGCCGCTGTTGCCGCCGGCGATGAGGATGGTCTTCATGATGCTCCGGGGAAAGGGGCGGGCGGCCGCCGGCTCGATGGCGGTGTGGCCTGGCGGCCGCCCGTGGTCGGTGTGGTCAGGCGCCGATGAAGTGTTCGGCCTGCTCACGGACGGTGTGGAGGTTCCAGTAGTCGAGGGCGATCTCGTCGGGCGCGCGGAAGGGGACACCTTCCGGGGCCTGAGTGCCGATCATGAGATTGATGGCCACGTTGGCCGCGTAAATGCCTTCGTCGGCAAGGGAGTTGTGCAGGTTGATCGCCCAGTTGCGCTGCCCCGCCTGGGCGATGTTGGCGTCGGCGAGCATCGGATACGGGTTGATCGCGCCGCCACCGGTGGTGAACAGCAGGGTGCCGGCCCCGGCTTCGAGCATCCCGGGCAGCACCGCCTGCACGGCGGCGACCGCGCCGTAGAGGAGGCTGTCGATCTGCGGACGCAGGTTGTCGATGGTCACGTCCTTGGGCGATGTCATCGCCAGGCCCGCGTGCGGGGAGAACTCCAGGACATCGATCCGGCCGAAGCGCGCGATCGCGCCCCCCAGCGCACTGGCGAGCTGGGCGGAGTCGGCGACGTCGGCAGGAAATCCTTCAGCGGTGATCCCGGCCCCCGCGAGCTCGGCGACCAGGGCATCGAGCTTGACCTTGCTGCGTGAGATCAAAGCGACGTCGAAGCCATGCCCTCCGAAGACCTTGGCGATCGAAAGGCCCAGATCGGGGCCGGCTCCGACGATGGCAATGGTGGACACAAGCGATGTGCAGCCCGATCAGTCCCGGTCGGCCGCGGGGGCGGCACCAGGTGATGGCCAGTCGGTGGGACACGGGGCCTGCAGCGCGCCGAGGATGCGCTGGGACACGGCGCCGAGCCGGCGCTGCTGCGCCTTGGTCAGCGGGTCGAAGATCAGACGGCGCACCGCGTCGATGTGGCCAGGGGCCGCCGCCACAGCCTTGTCCCTGCCGTCGTCGGTGAGGGAGGCCAGGGTGGAACGGCCGTCGGAAGGGTCGGGGTGGCGGCGTACCCAACCGCGCTTCTCCAGCCGGCTGACCACGTTGGACAGCCGGGAGAGCGTGCTGCCGGCGTACTGGGCGACCTCGCTCATACGCAGAGTGCGCTCCGGCGCCATCGACAGCGCGGACATCACCACGTAGTCGAACTGGCTGATGCCCGCGTCCCGCTGCGTCTGCGCTTCGTCGACGAATTCATCACCGCCTCGGCCAGGACACACGCCTCGGCGTGATTACGAAGACAACGACGGGACCGGAAAGGGCAAGCAATGATCCGCGGCACCGGGGGCAGCTCGGCTTCATCGGATCCCACACGGTGCGAGCGCAGCTCGACCTGGGCGAAGAACGCGTCGTGGTCCAGCGCCGCGCCGCGCAATAACAACCCCCGGCGCGGCCCACCCCCGCCGACTCGCCGAAGCACCAGCTGCATCGAGTACGTCGAAGCGCCGGCGCAACCTCTACGCCGGCGCGCCCCAACTCCCCCTGGGTGCCGGCAGTTCCGTCACGCCCCCCCTCACGGCAGGAGACGTCGTCGAGCCGGCGGCCGCAGCTGTGCGAAGGCGTTGACTTCATACGCCGCGCGATCCGCTACGCGACACCCCAGCCGTGTTCGAGGAGTGCGAAGGCAGTGTCCACAGCACGTTCGGGGTCGTCGGCGCGCTGGGCGAAGGCCGAGCTCTCCAGGGCGAAGTGGGCGAGGGCAGCGCACCGGTAGTCGTCAGGTCGGCTGCCGGTGGCCTCGGCGATGGCGCAGGCGAGGGCGTCCTCGTGGCGCATCCACATGCGGTGTGCGTACTCACCCAGGGCGGGCGTGGTGTTGACGAGTCGGACGAAGGCGGCGAACCGCGCGTCCGAGTCGTCGGCGCTGATGCGGACGTGCTTGATGTGGGCGCACAGCGCCTGGGGGATGCTCTGGCCTTCCGGCCGGTCGCGGACGGCGCTGACGAGGGCGGCCTCCTGCTCGGTGTCCTCATCGAAGACGAGTGCTTCCTTTGTGGCGAAGTACTTGAGCAGCGTGGTCGTCGACACGTCCACGGCCTCCGCGATGTCGCGGATGGTGACGTGGTCGTAGCCGTGCTCCAGGAACAGGTTCAGGGCGGTGTCGGCCAGCGCCTGGCGCGTGGCCGCCTTCTTGCGCTCGCGGCGTCCGACGGGTGCGGTCATGCCGGCATCGTACAGAAAAACAGACGACGTAAAAAGTTGTGTCGTTGCACTTTCTTGGTGAGTGTGTTTTTGTGGTTGCGCAGACCGGTGAGGCGACGCCCCGGCGACATCCACCTCCCCCAGCCCTGTGATCCCCGATAGAGGCGCTGGCGCCATGCCCGAAAGCAGCCCCACCGGCGCCCAGCCCTCACCGTTCCCAGCGCAACGCCCGCCCACAGAGAACCGAGAGAAGGCGCCCTCATGAACACACCCGTCCCCCGCATCGCGATCATCGGAGCCGGGCCCGGCGGCCTGACCAGTGCCCGCATCCTCCAGAGGCACGGCATCCCCGTAACCGTCCACGACACCGACGCGTCCCGCACCGACCGCGACCAGGGCGGCACCCTTGACATGCACACCGACACCGGCCAACACGCCCTGCACGAAGCCGACTTGTGGGGACAGTTTCTCGCTCTGGCCCGCCCCGAGGGCCAGCAGATGCGCCTGGTCAGCCGCGACGGCCGCACCCTGTTCGACGCCACCCCACCGCGGGCGGACCCGGCCGAAGGCAACCCCGAGATCGACCGAGGCCAACTACGCGACCTCCTCCTGGACTCCCTCACACCCGACAGCGTTCGCTGGGGCCACAAACTCACCCACGCCGAACCGCTCGGCGAGGGCACCCATCGTCTGCACTTCGCAGACGGCACCACTGACGACGCCGATCTCGTCGTCGGCGCCGACGGCGCCTGGTCCAAGATCCGCCCGCTGCTCTCCGACGCGATACCCCGCTACACCGGCGTCACCTTCGTGGAAACCGGCCTCGACGACGCCGACCACCGCCACCCCGGGCTCGCCGCCCTCACCGGCGAAGGAACGATGATGGCCCTCGCCAACAACCAAGGCTTCGTCGCCCAGCGCAGCAGCGGCGGCCGCATCCGCATCTACGCCGGCATGCGCACCGACGAGGACTGGCACCAGCAGCGGGGCCTCGACTTGAACGACAACGACGCCGTACGTGAGGCACTGCTCGACGAGTTCACCGGCTGGAGCAACGACCTGCTCGGTTTCATCACCAACACCGATACCGGGTACACCAACCGGCCGCTGTACGCCCTGCCCGTCCCGCACACCTGGCACCACACCCCCGGCGTCACCCTCCTGGGAGACGCAGCCCACCTGATGTCCCCGTTCTCCGGCATGGGCGCCAACCTCGCCATGCGCGACGGCGCCGACCTCGCCCGCGCCCTCATCGAGCACCCCACCATCGACAAGGCCATCACCGCCTACGAGAGCACCCTCCGGCCCCGCTCGATCGAAGCCGCCGAAGGAGCAGCCGAGGGCATCGACGGCGCCTTCGCACCCGACAGCGCGGAACAAACCCTCGAGCACATGACTCAGCGCCAGTAGTACCGATGCCGCCCGGGGCCGGCGCAGGTTGAGCACATTCCCGACTGGCACACGCAACCGGAGAGTGGACTCGGGCAGTGCCCATACTGCTGAGCCTGCCTTTGACAGTCTCAGCTGGTCAGTGCAGCAGGGCGTTCGAGAACGTCTCGCGGTGCGCGGCCTGCCAGGCCTGCATGCGGTCCCAGCGTTCCCAGCCGCCACGATCGGTCAGCGCCCGGGCGTAGTTCGCGTCACCGTCGGCTACGCGGTCGGCTACGAAGTCCCGGCAGGTCTGGGTGGCCTGTTCGATGACGCCGGGGAGTTCGGCGCGTTCCTGTGAGGAGAGGCCGTAGCTGTCGGCGAGGATCCGCAGCCGAGCGGGGGCGTCCAAGCCCTCCGGGTAGATGGCGGCGGCAGATGCGGGATCGAGCATGGGAACCCAGTAGCGGGCAGTCATGGCGACGTCCCACAGAGGGCGTCCCGGGGCCGCCATGTCGAAATCGATCAGGGCAAACGCGCGGCCGTCGCGGAAGACGACGTTCTCCGGGCAGACGTCGTTGTGGCACAGCATCGTTCCTCCCGCCGGGTCGGCCAGGTCCCGGGCCCACCCGTCACCGATGCCGATCGGGATGGCCTCGCTGGCGTCGTGCAGGCGTCGCAGCAGGCTTCCCACCGATCTCAGCGCCGTCTCTGCCATCACCCAGCGCGGAAACGGCGGCAGTGCGACATCGCCGGGGATGAAGGTCAACTGCTCGCGGCCGTCCGCGGTGAGACGGACCGGCGTCGGGGCGCCGTCAAAGCCGTGCTCTTTCAGCGCGAGGAGATGAACGTGCAAGGCACGAGCGGCCCGCGGCGCTGGGCGTTCCACCAGAGCACCCCGGCGAAAGACTGCTCCCGCGTTCACCATGCCGCCGACCAGTAACTCAGCGTCGGCCGGCTCCTCTTCAGCAGTCATGCCGACCACGCTACCGCCAGGCAGGCCCTGGCGGGCCGGTCTCGATGTGTGGCTCGAACTTCGGTGCCCACACGGAGTGTTCGGCGAACTTGAGCGCCTCTCCTCGTGATCGCGGCATACCGGGCCGGTGCGCGCAATCGCCGCAGGGCGGGCGCTCCGGACGGTGCGCCCTATCTGACCGCAGCTGCGGGTGCCGGCCGTTCGGTGAGGGTCAGTGCGGCCGGGGGCGGAAGCGGCGCAACCAGTCCTGGGTGTGGGTGATGTGCGCCCCCGCGGCGAGCGCGGCGGCCATGGGGTCGCGTGCCGTGATCGCCGCCGCGATGGCCCGGTGGCCCTTGTCGCTGTCCCGGCGGACCTCCTCGATCGAGTAGATGTCGTAATGGCTGCCGCGCGAGCGGAACACCTCGACCAGTGCGGCCAGCGACTCGTTTCCGCCCGCTTCGCAGATCCGCTGGTGGAAGCGGGCGTCCAGGTCGCTCAGTGCGGTGTGGTCGGTCTCGCGCTCCATGGCTGCGAGCAACTCGGACAGCTCGGCGTCGAGTTCGGCAGTGGCACGCGCTGCGGCCTGCCCGGCCGCGTGGGACTCCAGGACGCGGCGGATCTCGACGAGTTCGAGGAGGCCGTCCAGCGGGACCAGGTCCACAGTGGCGGCGAAGCCTCGCATCATCTCGGCCGGGCGCAATTGGGAGACATAGGTGCCGGAGCCGTGCCGGGCCTGGAGCACGCCGAGCGCCTCGAGCTCGCGGACGGCCTCGCGCAGTGAGCCGCGGGAGGCTCCGAGCTGATCGCAGAGCGCGGGCTCCGCGGGCAGCTTCTGGCCGGGCGTCAGCTCGCCTGAGGCGATGAGCGCCCGGAGTTGGGCCACTACATCCTGTTTGGCAGTCATCCGCTCCCCCGTTTCCCTGCGTCGCGCAGCCTATCGTTCCAAAGTCATCGTATGACTCTGCGCCACATCCATTCCGTCGCGCGTATCTGTACTGCTACGTTCCCACTGCCCCATGAACTCATCGGACAACTTTGAGGGAGCCTCGTTTTGCCTCAAGCCGACCTCCGTGCCCTCGCACCCGATCCGGTTCTCCGGCCGGACGGCCTCCCAGCACTGGACGACTGGTCACTCGATCCAGCGGTACGCCACCTCAACCACGGGTCCTTCGGTGCGGTGCCGTCGGCGACCGGGGCGTGGCAGCAGGCGCTGCGCGAGGAGGCCGGGCGCGACCCGGTCGCGTGGTTCCGCCACCTGCCTGCACGTGTGGCGCAGGCCCGGTGCGCCATCGCCGACTGGCTGCACGCACCACAAGAGGCGACGGCGCTGGTCCCCAACGCCAGCGCGGGCGTCACAGCCGTGCTGTCCTCCCTGCCGCTGCGCGCGGGTGAACGGATCGTGGTCACCGACCACGCGCGTGGTGCTGATCCTCAGCCTTCCGACGATCACGTGGGCCCGGTACCTGGCCTGGATGGCCGCCGGTCTGGCCATCTATTTCCTTTGGGGCCGCCACAACAGCCGCTTCGCCACCACCGAAAAGCCGTCGACATCAGACTCGGACGCGGAACTCAGTCCCGACCAGTCGGGCCGCGTGTGAGCCCTGTAACGCGGCGCCGGCCAAATGACCCCAGGTCCGTGCCGGTCGATGGAACGGTGACGCCGGTCCGGGCGTGACAGGAGCGACCGCCACGCGCGGCAAGCCCGACCTTTACCACGCGTTCCAGGCCACGCTCCACGCCCGCGCCCCGCACCACCTCGGCCTCGGCGAGGCGGCCCGCCAGGGGGTGATCGCATGGTGACGCCCGTCCTGGAGATCGGTGGCACGCACGTCACCGCTGCGCTCGTCGACCTCGACGGGGGCATGGTCCATGAGCAGGTCAGGGCGCCGCTGCCCGCGCAGGGCGGCGTCGACGAGATCCTCGGCGCGGTCGCCGCGACGGCCGCCCGCCTGGCCGCCCCGGCCGCAGCGCCGTGGGGCGTGGCCGTGCCGGGGCCCTTCGACTACGAGACGGGGATCGGCCTGCTCCAGGGCGTCGGCAAGTTCGAGTCGTTTAGGGGGTCGACCTCCGCGCCGAACTGCAACACCGCCTGACCCTCGAGCCGGGCGCGCTGCGGTTCCCCCACGACGCGGATGCCTTCGGTATCGGTGAGTACGCCGCCGGAGCCGCGGCCGGGCACGAGCGCGCCCTGTGCGTCACTCTCGGCAGCGGCATCGGCTCCGCGTTCATCGACCACGGCGAGCCCGTCAACGAAGGAGCTCTCGTCCCGTAGGACGGCAGCGCCCACCTGCTCACGTACTGGGCCGCCCGTTGGAGGACACCGCTCGCGCCGGGGCATCCGTGCCGCGTAGGCCCGTGCCGCGCTCGACGACCCGGATGTCGTACCCGATGTGCGCACCATCGCGGAGCTGGCTCGCGGCGGAGACCGGTTGCGCGCGCGTGGTCCTCGACCACGCCTTCCGCGCTCTCGGCGAGACGCTCGCCCCATGGATCGACCGCTTCGAGGCCACGGCGCTCGTCGGGGGCGGCTCGATCGCCGCGTCCTGGCACCTGATCGAGGTGCCGCTGCGCATCGGTCTCGCCGAGGGGCCCGATACGTCTTCGGCCCGGCGCCTGACGGTGCGTACGGCGCTGCGCCCCTAGGACGCGCCCCTCCTGAGCGCCGCGTGGTGGGCGCGACGGCCGACCGTGACATCGACGATTCGTGACGTCGGCAGTCCGTGACGTCCGTCCGCCGGACCTAGGATGACGGCCCGGGCCGCCCCGGTCGTCCTCGCGGGCCGCCCGCCCGTCGGCATCGAGGCCGACACTGTCCTCGTCGACGACTTCGGCGGCGCTCACGCGGCCACCGCCCGGCTGATCGCCGACGGCCACCGCTTCATCGGCTTCGTCGGCAATCCACCCGCCCTGTTCACCGGCACGGAGCGCTACCGGGGCTACTGGGCGGCCCACGAGGAGGCCGGGCTGACGCCCCGCGAGGAATGGATCAGCAGGGGCGCGTACGACATCCCCGGGGCCGAGGCCGCGGCGCACGACTCCTCGACCGCACGGACGCGCCGACAGCACTGTTCTGCACGAACAACCGCATCACCCTCGGCGCTTACCGTGCCGTGCGGGGCCTGCGCAGCGGCACCGCGCTTGCCGCGTTCGACGACTTCGAGATGGCAGACCTGCTGGACGTGCCGGTCACCGTCGTCGCCTATGACGCCGACGAAGTAGGGCGCCGCGCCGCCCGGCTGCTGCTGGACCGCATCGACGAGAAGTCGGCCACGCCACGGCAGCCGCCGCGCAGGACGGTCGTCCCCACTCAGATCGTGCACCACACGGGCGCCTGACCTCGCAGAGGACCGCCCACCACATGCACAACTCGAAGCCAGTGGCAGGGGAACTCATGTCGCGTCGGTTGTGAGTTGTGGTCGGCACCCGCCGCACTCGGACCGCACGCTGCGTGCGTAAACCCTACCCAGGCAGTTCCGTGCGCTCCCACCACTCGTACACGGGCAACAGGCCCTGCGAGGTCTCCTCCTGACGTGTCGTGACCTTGAAGTGCTCGTACCCCCCGCGCAAGGGAACTTTGATGTCGAGCCCGGGCGTGGAGACGGAGACGATCCGCTCAGGAAGATCGTCAGGACCGCCCTCGAGAACTGCTTTCATCGCGTCGACCATGACCAGATCTTCCCCGCAGGCCCGACCGGCTCCTTCATGACGCGCCGACACGTCTGCCACTCCGCATCTTTCCGTGCCGGCGCCCTCACCACCGCGAGGGGGCTCATCAGGACGGACCCAACACTGGCCGCCACGCTGTCAGGGCCGTGCGTGATACTCGCGGCCGGGTCCACCGAACCGTCGGCGGCCTTGACGGTCTGGCCCTGCTGCCCTCGACGTACACCGCGCCGCCACACAGTCGTACACCCATCCTGGCCGCCCACCGGGACACCGCGATCTCCGAACTGATCGCCTCCGGACGCACCGAAGGCGTCGTACGGCTCGCCGGACTCATCACCAGCACGCAGCGCAAGATGACCAAGCAGGGCAACCCCTGGGCAATCGTCAACTTGGTTGACCGCGACGGCCAACTGGAAACGCTGTTCTTCCCCGCGACGTACACGCTCGTGATGGGCGCGCTCGTCGAGGACAGAGGTTGGTCGAATTCGGAGGCCTCATGGCCGCGTGGGTCGAGTCAGTACAACACCACACCACCGTCGACATGCGGCGCTTCGACGACGAGCGCCTGCGCCACGGCGACCTGTGAACCACAGGCGGCGCGCACCGATCTACGGCGACACCGCGCTGCAGACACTGCCTCTGGTGAGTCCATCACCGGCAGAACCTGCGAGCCACACGCAGTCCCGGCCCCGGGGACGAGCCCCAGGGGCCGGCTCTGAGAACAGCTCTGTCACTGGCCGCTGAGGTACCTGCCGTACGCGAGCGCGCTCGACGGGGAGGGCAGGCCCAACTTGGCGGGCGTGAAGGCGGAGGAGCCGTTGGCGCTCGCACGGGGCAGCAGCCACACGCCGCCCGAGGCGGCGTTCTCGCCCGGAGATCCGACCGCCACGTCCGCCCTGCCGTCGTGGTCGTAGTCGCCGGTGGCGACGGCGGCACCGAACGCGTCTGCGGCTTCAGCGACGCCCGGTACGTGCGGGGTGTCCTGCTGGAACCCGACGGAGTGGCCTTCGCCGCCCGCGTCGAGGAGGCCGGTCGGGCCGCCGAACAGGAGGGTAGCGGCGCCCGCGCCCGAGCGGCTGCCGATCGCCTCGCCGGGGGCGCCGGCGATCAGATCGTCGCGGCCGTCGTGGTCGATGTCGGCGACGGCAAGGGAGGCGCCGAAGTGGTCACCGTCCTCCGCGACACCCGCCACGCCGACCGTGTCCTGGTTGAGGGTCTGCTGACGGAACCCGAAGCTGCCGGGCGTTGCGTTCCCGTAGTGGACGTGGATGCCACCGCCCTTGGCCAGCTCCTCGGGGCCGCACGGGTCGTCGATGTTCTCGTCGGCGATCTCACGGCACTCACCGAGGGCCAGGTCGTCGTGGCCGTCGCCGTCGAAGTCGCCCGCGGCGAGGGCGGAGACGCCGGCGTTGTCGGTGTTCCAGGTGTTGGCCATGGCCTGCTCGGTCGCGTCCCAGGCCCACAGGCGCACGTGGGACTGGGTGAACGGGGTCTTCGTCCAGTACCCGACCGCGAGGTCCGCCGTGCCGTCCTCGGTGAAGTCGCCGGTGGCGAGGATGGGGGCGTGGCCGCCCATGGGGGCGGCGACGACCGTGGTGACCATACTGTCTTCGCCCTGGGCGACACGAGCGACGACCTTGTCCTTGCCGCCGATCACGATCTCCTTGTTGCCGTCGCCGGTCAGGTCGGCCGCGGCGACTGCCAGGCCGAACGCCGCCGACGCCGAGGGGCCGTTGAGGACGACGGAACCCGGGCCCGGACCGCCGCTGGCCCCGCCCACCGCGGTGACCGAGCCCGCGTCCGTGCCGCGGCCGGTGACGTCCTCGCCGGGCGCGCCGACGAGGAGTTCCGCGATGCCGTCGCCGCTCGTGTCCACCAAGGCCACGGAGCCCCCGAAGCGGTCGCCCGTCTCCGGTGTCCCGGGGACCTCGGGGGTGGCCTGGCTGATGCGGATGCTGCCGTGAGCGCCGATTCCCTTCGGCCCGCCCCAGACGATGTTGACGTAGCCGGCTCTCGCCTTTCCGCTGACCGTGCCATCGGGTACGCCGACGGCGAGGTCCGCGTACCCGTCGCCGTTGAAGTCGCCGTCGGTCCGCGCGGGAACGGAGGCCGAGGCCGGAAGGGTCAGCCCGGCAGTGGCCGCAGCAACGATGGTGGCTGCTGTGGCGTACGTCCGTATCCGTGTGCGCATGTGGGCTCCAAGGGGTCCGAGAGGTGCGGAGTTCACCTGTGGGACATCCGGAGGGCGCCCAGGGTTGTGCTGATACGGACTCGGATGCGAGCTCCGGCGCGATCCGGAGCGCCGGAGCCGCGTCCGTCCCGATGCAGGGGAGGCCGAACTCGGCTACCTGCTCCTGCCGCAGGCATGGGGACGCGGCTACGCCTCCGAGGCGTGCACGGCGGCGCTCGGCTGGTTCGCCGACGCGCGACCCGGCGAGCCGGTGGTGCTCTGCGCCCAGACCGCCAACCACCGATCGATGCGCCTCGCGGCGAAGCTGGGGTTCACCGAGGTGCAACGGTACGAGGCGTGGGGCGCCGCCGGAAGGGGTGGTGTGTCAGCCGTCAGCCTTCGTCGTCCTCGACGGCGTCGTCCGGGTCCCGGAAGGGGTGCGGACCCAGGCCGGGGCCGCGCCCCGGACCGCCACTGCTCAGCCCAACGCGTTCATCAGGGTGGTGACATAGGCATCCAGCCGCTCCTCCACGGCTCGCGTCGTCAGCTCTGTCCTCCCTGCCTCCCGCCATGGCTGCGACACCATTTGCACTTCTTGTGAGAACGCCAGCCCGTCCCGCACCCGCCAGTACAGCCGCTCGCTCGCGGCCGCGGCCAGTACCCCGCCGGCCTCCTCATACACCTCAGCGAACCGCTGGCCCCACGCCGGACCGTGCAGCAGAGCGAGATTGGTGGAGCAGTGCGCCACATCGAGATCCGCCGGGCCCCAGGAGGTGGCCGCCCAGTCGACGACGCCGGTGATCCGGGCACTTGCAGGCTTTGAGGGCGGCACGTCGAACAGCACGTTGCCGGGGTGGAAATCCCGGTGCAGGAATCGCCCTTCATACGTCGGCGCGGGCCTGCGGATCACGTCGATCGCCGCGGCCCATGCCGCCGCGTCGGCGCCGTTCGGAGTCACGACGGTGTCGGCGGTCGTCAATGCCACATACTCCCGGGGTCGCTCGGCAGGTCGCAACGCGTGGATCGCCACGAGTTGACGGGCCAGCCGAGGGACCCGCGTCTCCAATCCCTCATCGTCGAGGACCGTCCGGCCCGCCAGATGTGTCATCAGGAACGATGGATACTCGCAATGCGCGGCGGTCGGATCAGCCGCGACCAGTCCAGGAGCCGGCACCCCGGTCCCCGGGAGCAGGGTCAGGGCGCCGGCCTCCCTGTTCAACCAGTCCTCGGCGTGCTCCACGTTGACGAAGGTCCGCAGCACCAGATCGCGCGTGCCGGCGTTCCGCGTGCCGATGGTCAGCCGCCGCATTTCGGCAGTGATGCCGCCGCGCCGCGCCTCAGTTCTGACGATTCGCTCGCCGACCTCCAGTTGCCTGTTCACCCAAGCCAGTGTCAACGGTCGCACAGCCGCCGCTTCCTCGTGATTGGTCACCGTGCCACCTCACCACCCGGACGGCGGCACGCGCGAAGGTTTTGATGCAGGAAATGGCCGTACTGCTCAATCAGAAACCCAACCGCCACGAGGCAGCCCGTAGCCAGCCTTCGCACCCGCCCGGCGACGTTCCACGAACACCACTCAGAGCGGCACTGCCGGGCGAGATGGTCCGCCGGGCCGCGGGCGAACTTTGCTGGGTGGCGGCCATGACGCTCAGCATCCCCACACCGTCACCTGCGGCCCGCCCGCCGCAAACAGTGGGTCCATGGTCAGGAGCCCATGGAGGAAGCCCCCGAGCGGGTCGTCAGGGCGCGGCGGACGGTCATCTGTGGGATCAACGTCATCGCAAGCGGCCAGAGACATCACCGCCGTACCAACCTCGTCCGGCGTCAGATGTCCTTCGAGCGCCGCGAACGTATAGGGCTCGGCATCTGAGACCGGCGCCGGTCGTGGATCAGATCAGATCGGATCGGATCGGATCGGATCGGATCGGATCAGCTCATGCCATGGATCTCCAGGACCGCGGCAATGACGCCTCGGGACGCTCATGGGGAAGTTTGCGGCCCGCGCCGGGAACCACGTGGTGCGCCCAGGACCCCAGGTAGTGCGGGGCGTAGCCACTTCCGTCTGTCCACGGCGTGACGCCGTCGGCCTTTCCGTCCAGCGTGACGGTGGGAGCGCTGCTCTTCGGCTGGTCCAGCAACCGCCGCCGCTCCAGCTCCGCATAGGGGACTGCCCCGGGGGCCTCACCCAAGCGGTGACGGTAGCCGTGGATCACGACGTCGACGTAGTCGGTGTTGGGTCACAGCTGCGCGGCCTGCGCGAACTCCGCGTCAGTGACGTGCCATTCGGGCGAGTTCCGCTGCCAGACGACACGAGCCAGGTCCTCCCTGTTGCGCGTCAGCCCCATTTGCCCGCGCTCGGTGAGGAAGCAGAAGAAGTACCAGTAGCCCATCTCGACGGACGGCGCCAACGGCTCCTGGGCGAGGGCGAGTGCCCCCGTAGGTAGGGGATGCAGCACCGAATTCCGCGCGTGGCGAGCACCAGTTTGCCACCTCGGCGTACGAACCGGCCGGGCTACGGATTCACGATCTCACCCTCCTGCTGACCTAGAGCCCCAGGTCCAAGGCCAGGCACGAGTAGTAGTTCCACGAGCGTTCAGGGTCGTACGCGGCGTTCGCCCCGACGTTCACCTCGGCCTCAACCTCCTCGGTCATGTCCTCGAAGCGGATTCGCGCAGGGAGCTTGCCGTACCGCGCGTGCCGTGCGGCCGTGGCGGTGTCGGTGTCCATCGCGACTGTATTGCTCATGGACCGTCTCCATCTCATCAGTCGTCGATCATGCCCTGACGTGCTGCCTGGACGACAACCAGCCTGCACCCTCCTTCGTAACCTGTCAAGACGGTTACTTCAGTTCCGCGCCACCTCTGACTGGCATATGTGCGGCAAGGGCTCGAACAGCGGTCCGGCACGCCCGGCGGGTCGAGGAGTATCGGCAGGCCAGGCACCAGATCCATCGCCACCCCGAAGCCCTCCGCGCCGGCTACGGCCGCCAGGCCACTGAGGCGCGCGAGGCGGGCGAAGAGGAGTGACGGCCTGAATTCCCGTTCGGCCCATCACCTGCTTGACCGGTGACGCGCGACCTGTAACAGTCAGCTCACATGTTGGCCGTCGCGAACGGCATGGACACATATCCCCCCGGAGCGCACGGAAGGTTTCACATGATCGACAGGCGTACCTTCAACAAGGCCATGGGCCTGGGCACCGGAGCGGCCGCGGTCTCCCTGGCCGGCCTGCAGGGGGTTTCCCACGCCTCCACCAGCACCCCGAACCACGGCGGCAGGGTTCCCGTCGTGGCGCCCCTGACCCCGGGCACACACACCTCCTTCCCCTCGCTCAAGCAGATCAAGGCGGGTTTGCTGAACGTCGGCTACGCCGAGCTCGGACCCGCCCACGGGCCGGCCGTCATCTGTCTGCATGGCTGGCCCTACGACATCCACAGCTACGTCGACGTCGCTCCGCTTCTGGCCGACCAGGGCTACCGAGTGATCGTCCCGTACCTACGGGGCCACGGCACGACGCGCTTCCTTTCCTCCCGCACGTTCCGCAACGCACAGCAGTCGGCGATCGCCCTGGACATCATCGCGCTGATGGACGCCCTCAAGATCGACAAGGCCGTGGTCGCCGGCTTCGACTGGGGCTCGCGGACCGGCGACATCCTCGCGGCCCTGTGGCCCGAGCGGGTCAAGGCCCTGGTATCGGTGAGCGGCTACCTCATCACCAACCGCGAGGCGCAGCTGGAACCGATCGCGCCGGCCGCCGAGCACACCTGGTGGTACCAGTACTACTTCGCCACCGAGCGCGGCAAGAAGGCCATGGAGCGGCAAGACCTCCGCCATGACCTGACCAAGCTGGTGTGGCAGACCGTCTCGCCGACGTGGAACTTCGACGACGTCACCTTCGAGCGCACCGAAGCCGCCTTCGAGAACCCCGATTACGCCGCGATCGTCATCCACAACTACCGCTGGCGTCTCTACCTGGCCGAGGGCGAGCGGCGCTACGACAGCTACGAGGCCAGGCTGGCTCAGGCGCCCACCATCGCGGTGCCCACCATTACCATCGACGCCCAGTACGACCCGTTCACCGCACCCGGCGACGGAGCGGGGTACCGCACCATGTTCACCGGGAAGTACGAGCACCGCACGCTGGCCGTCGGACACAACCTGCCGCAGGAGGCACCGACGGCGTTCGCCCAGGCCGTCGTCGACGTGGACCACTTCTGAAGGGAGCCAGTGGCCGGTCCGTGCGCGGACGGCCCCGGAGCATCCGCCGCGGGCGAACCCACTCGCAGAAAGCCCGCGCCGATGACCGAAGCTCTGTGGGACCACCTGCCCACCGCCCAACTGCGGGACCTCGCGGCCCAGGCGCCGTGGCCTGGGGCCCGGCGGAAGCACGACCGCGCTGCACGCCCTCACCACCGAGCTGACCGTCGAACCGCCGACCGCATCGCCTCGACCAACTACTTCACCATGTCCCGAGATCACGCTGCCCACCGAGTCGACCGAACCGGTAGACCTGGCCATACCGTTCGACCCAGGTCCGCCCGGCACCGTCCCGGGCCCCGCCGAGCCGCCCGCGAGCAGCGGTGCCGCATGGTGGGCCTGCTGCCGGCGGGCCGCCGCTCTGGTGCACCGCGTCGCGAGGGCCGCATGCGAGCACGCGGGCCTGTCTCCCTCGACGGACGAGGACCGGCACGCCCTCTCGAGTCTCTCGTCGTGGACAGCTTCGCGGCGCTTCACCACGTTCGGTCTACGGTGGATCTCCTGCTGACCGACGGCGCCAGCTCTCCCACCGAAGGTGACATCCCGTGACGAGAGTCGCATACCAGGGCGAATACGCATCCAACTCGGCGACCGGTGCCCAGAACCTGTTCCCCGGATGCGTCGAGCTTCCCTGCACGAACTTCGAGCAGGCTCTGGACGCGGTGACGCTCGGCGCCGCCGACGTGGCGGTGATCCCCGTGGACAACTCGGCCGCCGGACGCGTCGCCGACGTGCACCATCTGCTGCCGGAATCGGGACTCTTCGTCATCGCCGAGTACTTCCTCGCCATCCACTTCGACCTCGTGGGCGTCCCCGGAGCCTCGCTCGACCAGGTCGAGTGCGTCCGCAGTCATGTGCACGCGCTCGGCCAGTGCCGGAAGGTGCTGCGCACGGGCGGCTGGCGCACGCTCGTCACCGACGACACGGCGGGCGCGGCGCGTGAGGTGGCGGAGCTGGGCGATGTCCGGCACGCGGCGCTCGCCCCGCCCGCCGCGGCACGACACTACGGTCTGGAAGTACTGCAGGCGGGAGTCGAGGACGACCCGGACAACACCACGCGCTTCGTCATCCTCTCCCGCGACGCGGTCTTCGCCCCAGTCACGGGCGAGCCGACGATGACGAGCCTGTTCTTCGCCGTACGGAACATCCCCAGCGCCCTCTACAAGGCCCTTGGCGGCTTCGCCAGCAACGCGGTGAACCTGACCAAGATCGAGAGCTACCAGATGGGCGCCGGTCTCAACCCCAGTTGCTTCTACGTCGAAGTCGAGGGACACCCCGACGAGCCCGGTGTCGCGCTCGCCCTGCAGGAGCTGCGCTTCTTCTCCTCCGAGGTCCGCGTCCTCGGCGTCTACCCGGCGCACCCGCACCGGCTGCGCGAGCGAACCGCCTGAGGCACCGCGACTCGGCGGCCGCCTTCACGTGAGCCCGGCCGGGCAGTCGCCTGTCAGACCGTGGCGCCGCTCTGGCGCGCCCGGTAGGCGGCGGCCTTGACTCGGTTGCCGCAGGTCCTCATGGCGCACCACTCGCGCCGGTGGCCTCGCGAACGGTCGAGGTAGACCTGGGTGCACTCGGGGCGGGCGCACTCCCGTAGCAGCGCGCCTACGTCGCCGCCGAGAATCTCGACCGTCTCCCGCGCGAGGGCCGCGAGGCCCTGGGAGACGGACCCCGTGTGCACCACTCCGTCCGACCTGAGCTGCGCCTTCACGGGCAGGCCCGCGGCGTGCCGGTTCAGCTCGGCGACATCGGCGGCGGGCAGGGACTCGGCCGCGAGGCGCGCCGCCACCAGCGAGTAGATCACCTCACGCAGGTCGATCGCGGTCTCCAGATCGACCTCGTCCGCGTCCGGTGGGGCATCGAGCATCTTGGACTCGACAAACCAGTCGTCGAGCAGGTCGGGCGTGGCAAGCTTCTCTGCCGGTGCGGCATTGCGGCGCGCACGCAGAGTGCCGACGAAGTCAAGTGGGAGCGTCCCACAAGGGAATGCATGGTTCACGTCACCATGTTGACCGGTGACTGATGAATATGCAACGCCCCGGCCAACTCCCCACAATTCTCGGGCGATCCACATGCGTCGCGCCCGAGGCAGCGCGCAGTCAACGGATCGCGCCGTGCCGACGGGACTTGACCGTACCTGTCAGCACTCCGAGGATGCCGACAGTCTCGTAGATAGTCCGGTCGCGGATAGATGCGGACCACGGCCGCACGATGCTCCGGCGACAGTCCGGGCAGCAGCGAGCCGGTGACGAGGAAATCCTCGGCCCTGTCGATGCCATGGTGCCGAGACGGCGGATCCTCGTGCAGGGCGCCCGCCACTCACCTGGCCACGTGCGGATTGCGGACTCAGCCGATGATCAGGTGGCGCGCGACGGTGAAGAGCCGTCAGTGCGCAGGTCAGCGCACGGCAACCAGAGACAGACACATAGGCGCCGAGCCGGCGTCGACATCTCTTGCCACACACGAATGTGTTCGGAAGAGAGGCCCCAGACCAGCGGGGGAGGCAGCTTCTCGCAGGCTTCAGTGACCGTCACCGCCCTGGGTACCATGTGTGCCACCCATTTCATCCCAAGGGAGAGTGAACCGGTTGTGCCCAGCCACTCAGCCGAGACGCTCCGGTTGCGGTACGTCGAGCAGGCGGCATCGGACTTGAAGGAGAACCGTCGGCGGCAAAAGGAACTGTTCGACAAGCTCAAAATGTTGAAGCAGGAGGAAGCGCTCCTGACCGACATCCTGAGCCTCACGGAGCGGCTAAACGACCTCACGGAGGCACCACCGCTGCCCGAACAGCCCCAGGAAGAAGCCACGTTCACGCGCGGGCGCTCCTCCGGCAAACCCGCGACCGCTACTGCCGGCAAGGCCCGTCGCCCTGCCGCGACGCGGTCGGCCAAGAGCATCGGCAAGGCGGGCACCCAGGGGAAACAGCGCCAGCCCCTGCTCGGTGAACTCCTGACGGAGCTGCTCGCAGCGTCCGACAAGCCCCGTCTTGCGAAGGAACTCCGCGACGAACTACTGGAGAAGCACCCGGACCGGACTCCGACCCCGCAGGTGGTCCGCAACACCCTGGAGGCTCTCGTTGCCAAGGGCCGTATCCGGCGCCACAGGCAGCAGCGTTCCGTGATGTACACACGCGTGAAGTCGGACGCGCAGTAACCGCGACAGCCCGGACAGATCCGCCGCTCCCTCCCTCGAACATGGCCGGTGCCGCGAAACGGCCGGCCATGTTGCGTCGTCCAGCCACCCGCGGAGGCGGGGCCGAGGTCGAGGTCGAGGTCGACGTGGAGGTCGACATATCTCTCGACGCGACACATGACCATCTCCGGGTGTGACTCCCACTGGAGCCCACTCACACCCGCCCTGACTCGGCAACGACAAAGGCTGCGAGCGGTGACGTCGCTCTGGGACGTGGTCGCGCGGATGTCGAAACCGGCGGTGCCGTCGCTAACCTCGGCCACCAACGCGTCGGCCACTCTGCACGTACAGGCGCGCAGTCGGCGTCCGCGCGCGACGTGCGGGCATACGTGATCGCAGTCTTGCGGACAGCCGCCCCGGTGGCTCAGCCAATCCGCCGCCTCTTACCGCGACAACGCCCCTCGGTGGCGCACAGGTCAGCGACCTGCTCCGCGCTTGATCACCGTGCTGCGGCCATCTGTCGGAGCCTGTTACTGAACTCCGAAACTGCAGGTCAAGCTATGGCATCCGAGCTGCGAAGAATGCGAAGCGTTCGTGGAGCGGTCACGGTGACCGTTCCACGAACCCCCGGTCCCCGCCCAGCGGCCCGACAACTCCGGCTTCTCCTCGACGAGCCGTGGATGTGCACCGGAGCCGAAAGGACCCCCGGTCGGACCCGTGTGGCCCGTGGTGCCGAGTGCCCGGCGCACCCACGCTGGGAACAGGAGCGGTGAAGGGAGCCCGGTGCGATGACTACCGTCACCACCATGAACGCGGCCCTCCCCGCCGTGCATCCGGCACCTGGGCTCCGAGGTGACGAGCCCGGTGCGAAGCTGGGACTTGGACGGCGAGGCGGTGCGTGCGATGTGCGCGGAGGCCCCCGCGTTCGGCTTGGCCATCGCGGTCTGGGTCGGGCTCGTGGTCACCGATCGGCTGCACGCGTCGCGCATCGTGCTGATGGACCTCTACGCCCCGCACGGCGGTGGTGGTCTGACATGACCACGTGGCCCCACGTCGGCATTCAAGGAGGAGAACATGGACACCAGCCCCCACATTGTGAGTGACGTGATGACGCGCGCCGTGGTCGCTGTGGGCCGCAAGGCTCTGTTCAAGGACCTCGTCGAACGCATGGAACGATGGAAGGTCAGTGCCGTTCCCGTGCTGGAGGGCGACGGCCGGGTGATCGGAGTCGTGTCCGAGGCAGATCTGCTGCCCAAGGAGGGGTTCCGGGACATCGATCCGGACCGGGTCACCCAGCTGCACCGTCTGGCCGACATGGCCAAGGCCGGGGCAGTGTGCGCCGAGGAGCTGATGAGCACTCCGGCCGTCACCGTCCACGCCGACGCCACGCTCGCCGAGGCGGCACGCGTCATGGCGCTCCGGCACGTCAAGCGGCTGCCCGTGGTGAACGCCGAGGGCGTGCTCGAAGGCGTGGTCAGCCGAGGCGACCTGCTCAAAGTGTTCCTGCGCCCGGACAACGACCTTGCCGACGAGATACGTCGGGACGTCCTCGATGTCCTGTTCCCGGCTCCTGTGGAGCCCGTGCACATCACGGTGGTCGATGGCGTCGCGACCCTGACCGGGCGGGTGCAGGACGCGACCCGGATTCCGCTCGCCGCGCGCCTGGTGCGGGGCGTCGAGGGCATCGTCGGCCTGGACTGCCGACTCACTCCAGGCGACGGAGGGTAAGGCTGTTCGGCAAGCGGCCGCGGAGGTTGGTGCGCAGCGACTGATGCACTTGGTGATCAACAGCTGGTGAATTCTCATCTCGTCATGGCCGCGCGCCCGTGCTGTGCGTTCCAGTGACTGCCGTGGAGGCGGGCCGTGACGTCGCCGCAACTGAGGGCGATAGCCGCCTCTGTCGTGTAGAGACCGGCCTCAGGTGACGGGTCGGCCGGGGTCCGGGAGGTCGGGGTCGAGGTCCGGGTGACTGGGCGTACCGACGAGCGCGCATCGCACGTCCGCCACGCCCGGCACGGTCCGTGCGAGGCACGCGGCGAGTGGGATCAGAGCGGTTTCGTGGACTTGGCCCGCGAGCGTGACGACACCGTCGTCCAGCTCGACCCGGAAGGTTTCGGTATGTGTGCCGTAGAGCCGTGCGACGACATCGTGCCGGACCTCCGCGGCGATGACCTCGTCTTCCCGCAGGAAGATCTTCAGCAGATCGCAGCAGCTGACGGTGCCCTTCAGCGTCCCGTCGCTGTCGACCACCGGCAGCCGTTCGCCCCTGTTGCACGCCATGACGCGGGCGGCGGGAGCGAGCGGAGATCCTGCCGCTGCCCGTAGCGGCCCACATCTCCCGCGCGGTACTCCTCCTTGGGCAGCAGGTCGACTTCGGAGACGACGCCGACGACATGTCCCGCGTCGTCCAGTACCGGAAGAGCGCTGACCCGCCACTCGCGCGTCGCCGTGACGATGTCCTTGAAGGCGGCGCCCGTCCGCACTGCGACGGCCCGGTGCGTCATCACGTCGTTCACGAGGGTCGGAATGCCGTTCATCGCCTCTTCCAGAGCTCGGGTGCCGTCTCGGACCCTTTCAGGCTGCGGCCTCTTGAGGGTCCATCGCCGACCCGCTGCCCGCCCGCCCGTGTCGGGCAGCCAATAGCCGTACGGCCCGCCCGTAGGGCCAGGTGTCCCCTGGCCACCCCGCCTTCACCGGCGCAGGCTGGAAGTGGCAGGACCGACGCACACCTACGGAGTCATCATGTATGGCACCCCGCACATCGTCAGCGATGTCATGACCCACACGGTCGCCGCCGTCGGCCGACGGGCCCCCTTCAAGGACATCGTCCAGCTGATGCAGGAGTGGCAGATCAGTGCTCTCCCTGTGATCGAGGGCGAGGGGCAAGTGGTCGGCGTGGTCTCCGAAGCCGACCTCCTGACCAAAGAGGAACTCCGCGACGCCCCTGACGCCGCCTACCTCCAACTGCGTCAGCCGGTCGACGTGGCGAAGGCCGACGCCCTGAGCGCCGGGGACCTCATGTCCTCCCCCGCCGTGACGATCCGCGCCGACGCCACGCTCGCCGAGGCTTCGCGCACCATGGCGCAAGAGGGGGTCAAGAGGCTGCCCGTGGTGGACGAGGTGGGTCTGCTGGCGGGTGTCGTCAGCCGTGCCGACCTGCTCAAGGTCTTCCTGCGTGGGGACGACAAGATCGCCGAGGAGGTCCGGCACGAGATTGTGTCCCACCTCTTCCCGCCGCCGGCCTCTGCCATTCAAGTGGAGGTCCATGACGGAGTGGCCACCCTGACAGGCCGCATCCACGACACCAGCCTGGTCCCCATAGCCGCGCGCCTGGTGCGGTCCGTCGAGGGCATCGTCGACGTGCAGTTCGACCTTGCGCGCGAGACCGCGCAGTAGGTCGAGACCGGGCAGTAGGTGGGGTTCCCCGGGGCCGGGGCCCGCGACGTGCTGCGGGTCAGAGCTTCCGTCACGTTCGCCTCTACAACGACATCGTCGACACCAACGGTCATGAGGCCTGGGAGAGTTCGCCGATTCCGAGCGTCCAGATGTGGTCGAGGAACGACGGGACCGTCCCAGGGCGGAACACCCGTTGTACGTGCCGGCCTGCGTCGACTCGGCCGCCCGGTGTCGGAAGTGACATCTCAGGCGCTCGCCGTCAGCAACGTGGTCGCTGACCCCAGCCGCCTCCTGCCCCCTGAACCTCCCGGCTCAGCAGCCTCACGCGCCGGCGTCGCCCACGCACACGCACACGCCGTCTCGGCCCGTGAGCCCCCTACTCCCGTTCACTCCGAGGCACCGCCTCAGGAGACACCGCCTCAAGGCGGAAGCCGTTGACGACGCCAGGCCGGATGCGCACGGCACTGTTCGTCGATTCCCCCGCCCAAGGGCGCAGCCGTTCTGCGTAGCCATGGCCCTCCTCGGCATCGGCCACCACGTAGGCGAACCCCGTGACGACCACGCTCCATCCGAGGTGCGACTCGGGATCGATGACGTCGGCTTCGTAGGCGACGACGACGCCGGGCGTGCCGGGATCGGTCACCAGGGAGGTGAGGGTTGATCTGTCGTCGAGTCGCACCACGATGTCCTCGCCCACCACCAAGTGGGTCACCGGGCGTACGGCCGGCAGGGCACGCTCGGTGAAGACCAGACGTCCCATCGATACGGTGGCGAGCAGCCGAAGAGCCTCATCGCGGTCCAAGTACCGCACGCGCCGACCCTGCTGGGTGACGTGGTCATGGCCTGCGGATTGTCCTGTGGCCTTGAGTTCCATCATCCGGCCCTTCTGTTCGGCCCCTCGCGCCCGTTGCCGTCGGCTTGGTTCGTGGTCAGGGCTGTCAGGCAGCGTCGGGACTCGTCTTCACTGCCGGCCGGGGTGTCCGACGGCGGAGTCCCGGTGTCTGCCACTGTCGCCCCCAGCCACCCCGGCAGTCATGGGCCGGTCGGGCTACGAGCGGGGCCGGTCGGCCCATGCGGGACGGTCCTGGCAACGCCGCAGACTGAAAGCGGAAGTGAACGAAGGCACCCATGCGCACACCATTTCCCACCCGGATCACCGCCCTGCCCCCGGAGTACCGCTCCCGGCTGATGGAACACGCCCGCGACGTCAGCTTCCGGGAAGGAGCACGCCTCTTCAGCGAGGGCGGGCACGCAGACAGGTTCTGGATCATCCGGTCCGGCGCTGTCGCCATGGACTTGCACGTGCCCGGCAGGCAGCCGGCCGTCATCGAGGACCTGGGCCGCGGCGAACTGGTCGGTTGGTCATGGATGTTCAAGCCGTACCGCTGGCATATGGGGGCAAAAGCAACGACGCCTGTACGAACACACGAGTTCGACGCACTGACCGTGCGGATGCTGATGGACGCCGATCCCGCGTTCGGCTTCGTCGTCGGGCACTGGGTGAGCCAGGTGCTCGCCCACCGACTCCAGGCGACGCGCGTTCGACTCCTCGACCTTTACGCCCCGTACGGCAGCGGCAGCGTGGTCTGAGCTGCCACTGCCCGACCCGATGCGGCCCGGAGCCGATCACGCCCGCACCTCACACACCGTCAGTGACGTCATGTCGCACATCGCGATCGCCCTCGGCGAGGTGCGCTGCCCACCCCTGCCGAGTTCACCGTGTTGGACGGCGTCGTCACCCCTCAAGGACCGCTCCGGGACCTGACACTGGTGCCCTGCCGGCGCGGGCTCTCCGAGCGGTCGAGGTTATGGGGGACGTCCGTCCGGCGCTGCATGAGGGTTCTGTCGGCTCGGCGGCCTGGCACACGGCCCGCTGCCGGGTGCTCTTGTCCCTACTCCTGAGACAATTCATATGGGATTAGGCAAGAGCGGACCGAGCACAGGGGCGCACATGTCCGACGCAGCGAGGCCAGCGAGCACCTCCGCCGAGACGCCCATCCGGGTCTTCCTCCTGGACGACCACGAGGTTGTACGCCGGGGTCTGCACGACCTCCTGGGCGCCGAGCCCGACATCGAGGTGGTCGGCGAGGCGTCCACCGCCGAGCAGGCGCTGACCCGCGGCCCCGCACTCCGCCCCCATGTGGCCGTGCTCGATGTACGGCTGCCCGACAGCGACGGCATCAGCGTCTGCCGGGAGCTTCGCTCGCGCATGCCGGAGCTGGCCTGCCTGATGCTGACGTCATTCGACGACGAGGAGGCCCTGCTTGACGCGATCATGGCTGGCGCCGCCGGGTACGTCCTCAAGCAGATCAAGGGCTCCGACCTGGTGTCGGCGGTTCGGACGGTCGCCTCGGGCCAGTCGATGCTCGACCCGGCGACAACGGCCAGGCTGATCCGCTCCTTGCGGGATCCGCAGACCGTGAAGCCGCCGGAAGACGCACGACTGGAGGGGCTCACCGAGCGGGAGCGCTCGGTGCTGGAACTCGTCGGCGACGGGCTCACCAACCGGCAGATCGCGAAAGAGCTCTACCTGTCCGAGAAGACAGTCAAGAACCACATCTCCCGGCTGCTGGGCAAGCTCGGCGTTGAGCGGCGCGTCCAGGCGGCCGTCATCGCGGCAGAGGTACGCGAACGCGGCAAGGGCGAGCACTGAAGACCGCGCGGCCGTCCGGCTCAGTCCACGGGCCGGATGATCGCCAGGCTCAATCCGCGGTCCCGGTGAGCGGAACCCTCCACTCCAGCCTGGTGCCCCTGTTCCCCTGATCTCGCGCCGCGATCGACAGCGCGCCGCCGAGCCGCTCGGCGCGTTCGGCGAGGTTGCGCAGCCCGCTGCGCCTGCCACCCTCGGGGATGCCGATACCGTCATCACTGACCGACACGGTCAGTACGCCGTCCGCGGCTGCGATCGCCACTTCGACGGAGGTGGCACGGGCGTGGCGGGCCACATTGGCCAGGGCCTCCCCGATCACGGCGAGAACTTCGTCGGCCACGCCGGGCGACACCTCCGTGTCGATGAGGCCCTCCATACGCAAGGCCGGGGCGAATCCGAGCGCCGCACCCGCCTCGTCCATGGCCTGTACGGCTCGCAGCCTCAGCTTCGGTGCCACCCCTGGCACATCATGCTCACGCAGGCCGAAGATCGTCGAGCGGATGATCTTGATGGTGGCGTCGAGGTCGTCGATCGCCCGCGCCAGTCGCTCGGCCGCCTGCGGGTGCTCGACGAAGCGCTGGGCGCTCTGCAGGGTCATACCCGTGGCGAAGAGGCGCTGGATCGCCAGATCGTGCAGGTCGCGGGCGATCCGGTCATGGTCTTCGAGCAGACTCATCTGTTCCGCGTCGCGCCGCCGGTCGGCCAGTTCCAGTGCGAGGGCCGCCTGTCCCGTGAAGGCCGGCAGGGCGGCGACCTCAGCGGCCGCGAACGGCGGACGGCCCCGGCGACGGGCCAGCATCAGGACGCCACTCAGTTTCTCCTTGGTGCTGACGGCGATCGCGACAGCCGGTCCGAAGCCGGTCCAGCACTCGGCGTGTTCCGCCCGCTCGTCGGACTCGACGTCCGGCACCGTGACCAGCCCGTCCTCGGCGAGCGCCGCCGCGGCGAGGGTGCCCGCGCTGATGGGGAGGACGATGCCTCGGTGTGCGTCGGCTCCCTCTCCCAGCGCCAAGGAGTCCCGCAGTTCGCCGTTCTGGCCGACCAGATAGAAAACGCCCACGTCGGCTCCGGTGATGTCACGGGACCGCTCCAGCATTCCTTCGAGAACCTGGGACTCGGCGGAGCCCGAGAGCAGCGCGCTGGTGAAGTCCGTACTGGCGGCCAGCCAGCGCTCTCTGAGGCTGACCTCTTCGAAGAGGCGGGCATTCTCGATGGCGATGCCGGCCGCAACGGCCAGGGTCGCCAGGACGGCCTCGTCCTCGGCGTCGAAGTCCGCCCCACCTCTCTTCTCGGTCATATAGAGGTTGCCGAATACTTCCTCCCGGACCCGGATGGGTACCCCCAGGAAGCTGTGCATCGGAGGGTGATTGGGCGGGAACCCGTACGAAGCGGGATGCTCGGACAACTCCGACAGCCGCAGCGGTTCGGGGTGGCGGATCAGCTCCCCCAGGATGCCGTGCCCCGAGGGCAGTTCCCCGATCTGCGCGCGCAGCTCGTCGCTGATGCCCACGGTGAGGAACTCCGCGAGTTTCT
This sequence comes from Streptomyces sp. NBC_01446, assembly GCF_026340095.1. GTDB lineage: Bacteria > Actinomycetota > Actinomycetes > Streptomycetales > Streptomycetaceae > Streptomyces > Streptomyces aureus. Next base: position 827,439 of record NZ_JAPEPO010000003.1, read on the forward strand.
TGTCGTCACCGATCACACCGAGCGCCCCGTACCCCGCGTCCACGAGGATTGTGGCCGCCTCGAGGATGCCGCGCAGCACCTGCGGCAGGTCGAGTTCCCGACCCACTGACATGACCGCTTCGAGCAGCCCGTTCAGCCGGTCCCGCGTGCCGCGGACCTCGTCCATGCGGACCTGGAGCTCGTCGAGCAACTCGTCCATCCGCAGTCTCGGAACCTGCGCGCCCGCAGCGTCCGGACCATCCCCGCCCATCAGTACCTCCGGCCACCCTGCGGGTTGCGGAGCCAGCCCGCACCTTTCACGGTAGCGTCCGGCTCCAGCCTGTTCCGGTCGGACACGGCCACCCGGCAGGCAACGGACGCGGGATTCCCGACGCAGGTGGTTCTGGTCCCCGATGTCCCTGCCTCCTTGTAGAACCCGGGGTCCAGAAACACGCCGCGCCGCATCCGGCCAGAGCGGAGGGTGCGGCAAGACCGATCCCCTCCCGGCCCAAGGCGCTCGGTCTCCGATACGGAGCGCGGCGAGCGCGAGCAGGGCCGAGGCGAAGACTGCCAATGGAAGGAAGGGGCTGCTGACGCTCGCGATCCGCGACCATGCGGATGCTGTCGTCATCGCCCTGGTGATCGTCCTCAACACGACGGTGGGCGTTCACGCAGGAGTTATGGACAGAAAACGCCGTAGCGTTGGGGCCGTACTGCGTCAGCAGGCGGGCCGCCTCCGCCCCGGTCAGCCCGGCAGGCTGCCCCAGGGAGCGGGTGCCTGATCCGCGGCGGTGGCCACGGCGACTTCATCTGACGGGCACCGTGACGACCGGGCATTGTGCACGGTGCAGCAGTCCGTGCACCACCGATCCCAGCCGCATCCCCAGGTAGCCGCCGTTGCCCCTGCGGCCCACAACCACGGCCAGGGCGCGCTCGGCAGCTCGGGCCAGCTCCTCGACCGGGTGTCCGACCGGCACTTCGTGTGTGAGCGGCACGTTCGGGTACTTCTCCGCCCAGCCGGCCACGGCTTCGGACAGCAGGCTCCGCTGGGTCTGCACGAGCGACGGCTCGTCCTTCAGGGAGAGGACGGGCGGCTGCCACACCCACAAGGCTCGCAGGGCGGCGCCGCGCAGACTGGCCTCCTCGAAAGCCAGGGCCAGGGCCGCCTTCGAGGGCTCACTGCCGTCGACGCCCACGACGAGGTACAGGGGTTCCTGCGTCACGTGCTCGGCGTCGCCCACCACCACGACCGGGCAGCGAGCCTGCGCCGATACCGGCACCACGAGGGAGCCCGCACTGAGGAACTCCTCCGTGCGGCTCAAGTGCCGCGATCCGAGCACGATCATCCGTGCCCGGCCCGACAGCCGGATCAAGATCTGGGCGGGGCGGCCGTCGAGCACGTCCGTGGCCACGTCGACGTCGGCATGGCGCTCGCGCACCCAGGAGGCGGCCACCTCCAGGGCCCGCGTTCCCTCTCGCCGCTGCGCCATCATTTGTGTGGTGGCGTCGACGTGCTGGCTGTCGAGCTGTGCGGGGACTGCCACGAGGAGTCGGAGTGGAAGCCTGCGGCGGTGGGCTTCGTCGGCTGCCCAGGCCAGCAGCATGTGGCAGTCCCTCGCCGGGTCGATGCCGACGAGGATCTCTCGGCCTGCGGCGGTGTTCGTCATGACTCGCTCCCGTGCTCGGTGTCGTTCCGCGGGATGAACAGGACCGGGCACTCCGCGTGGTGCACGAGGCCGTGCGTTGCCCGCCCCAGCATGCGGCCGATGTAGGCGGGCGAGCGTCACCCGCCCATGGCCAGAAGGTCGGCGCGGTGCGACGCCTTGACCAGCACCCCGGACGCGGACGGCTCTTCGCCGCATCCGCCTCCATCTTCATCTCCGGGAACTCGTGGCGCACCTGCTCGGCGACGGCGGTCAGGCTGCGCGCTCGTACTCGCCTGCGATTTCTTCGATGACATCGGTGACATCGGTGATCGGTTCGGTTCGGTTCTCACGTTGGCATCAGGGCTATCGGCGGGGAGGGGGCCGCACGGGTCCGTCCGGCGGCCAAAGGTCCCGCGTACGGTCCGGCGCCCGTCGGCTGTGAGTCAGGCGGGTCCGGTCGGCCCTTGGAGCGGACCGATCGGCCTCGAAGTGCGACACACGCGCGGCACACGGTGGCTTGTGAGGGCGCTGCGCCCGCCCGTCCGCCGGAACCGTCGCCGGGAGCCGAATACCAGGAAGCGGTGAGAGATCGACCGGCTCTGCCGGACGGGGTGGTGTCCGTCGCTCAACACCTCGGATGCGGGGTCGACGACGGCACGTGGGGAGACCCATGACAAAGCCGACCTGCGCACACCCAGCGCAGGACACCGTCAGGGCCGGTCGGCCCCGCGAGAGGCCCTCCTGGCCCCTCCCCGGAACACGCCACCGGGCGGACGCTGAGATCACCGCACCTCCGCCGAGGAGATGACCATCATGGCGACGACCCACATCACCGCCGGCCTGGACGGCTCCCGTGAGAGCGCCACCGCCGCCCGCTGGGCCGCCCGGGAGGCAGAGCTCAGGGGTATTGCCCTGAACCTCGTTCACGTCGACGAGCGGCTGGAACAACGCCCGCCGCAGCAAGTCCCGAGCACCGAGATCACCCACCGCTGGGACGAGGCACTCCTGCGTGACGCCACCCAGGACCTGCGCCGCCTCCACCCGGACCTTGAGATCACCACCCAGAGCCTGCGAGGCTTCCCCTCCGAGACGCTGTGCGGTGCCGCCGACACCTCCGACATGCTCGTGCTCGGCTCTCGGGGCCTTGGCACCATCGCCGGCTACCTCGTCGGCTCGGTCGCCGCCGCCACCATCGCCGGCACCCAGCAGCCCGTCGTTCTCGTACGGTCCGCCGACACCGACCTCGCCGACGGGCCCGTCGTGGTCGGCGTGGACATCTACCAGCGCTGCGACAAGCTCCTCGCGTTCGTCTTCGACGAGGCGTCGCGCCGGTCCTGCACCCTGCGTGTGGTGTACGGATGGTCCGCGACGCCGGTCTACAGCCAGGCACGGATACTCACCCCCGGTATCCAGGAGCAGATCAGGCACGGTATCGCCACCGTCATGGACGAGATGCCGAGCCCCTGGCGCGACAAGTACCCCTCGGTGGAGGTGAACCCGACCCACCCCATGGGCCAGGCCGCCATCCAGATACTCGACGCCTCCTCCGACGCCGCCCTGGTCGTCGTCGGCCGGCGCATCCGCGAAGCCGCCGCAATCGGCACCCACATCGGCGCGATCACACACGCCGTGCTGCACCACTCCGCCGCCCCGGTCGCCGTCATCGCCCACGACTGAGGCACGTACAGACAGGACCCGGCCATGTCCGCACAGCCCCTCGAAACGGTAGCCGTCGCATCGCTGATCGAGGACGCCGTCACCGCGCCCTCCATGCACAACGCCCAGCCCTGGAGGTTCGTCTGCCGGCCGAGCAGCGGCACGGTCGAGCTGTACGGCGACTCCACGCGCACCATGCCGCACACCGACCCGAACCACCGGGCGCTCCATCTGGGCTGCGCCGCCTCCCTGTTCAATCTGCGGGTGGCGGCCGTCCGAGCGGGACGGGAGCCGGTCGTCCGCCTCCTGCCCGATCCGCACGACCCTTGGTTCCTGGCCGAGGTACACCTCCGGGAACCGACCGCGGCCCTCGAGGCTCAACTCGCGCTGTTCCACCCTGCCCTGCGCCGCCGGCATACCAGCCGCTTCCCCTTCACGGACGAGGAGATCCCGGCCCCGATCCTGGACGGCCTGCGAGCCGCCGCCCTCCTCGAAGAGTGCAAGCTGATGCTGCCGGATGCCTGGCACACCGAGGCCGTTCTCGATCTCGTCCACGACTCCGAGAACCGAGAGGGATCAAATCCCGCGGTGCGCGAGGAGACCGTCGCCTGGACCCGTACCGGCGCGCCGGGTGAAGGCCCGGCCACGGAAGGCATCCCCGCATACGCCTTCGGTCCCCGCCAGTCCGGAATGAGTGCCCCCGTAAGAGACTTCGGCTCATGGCGCCCCGTCATGGCTCGCGACTCCGCTGTCTTCGAGAAGCATCCGCACATCGCCCTGCTCGGCACCTCGGGCGACACCCCGACGGACTGGATGAAGGCCGGCCAGGCCCTGCAGCGCATCCTGCTCCAGGCCACCCTGGACGGCCTCGTCACCTCGATGACCTCCCAGCCCCTGGAGTGGCCCGAACTGCGCTGGGCGGTCCGCGACCCGAGCGACACGATGGGCCACGTCCACATGGTCATCCGCCTCGGCTACGGCCCCCAGGGCCCGGCGACGCCCCGGCGACCCGCGCAGGACGTGCTCACGGTCGTGTGAATCCTGCGTCCCGAGGTCAGGCGACGATGAACTCATCGGTCCGGTCCCGGGCGCGCCGGTCATCTCCTGTGGGCGTGGGCGCGGCGGATTCCGTAGGCGGTGCCGCCCACGGCGAGTACGCAGGCTCCGGTGATGACGGAGTTCAACGGGAGGGCGAAGGCCAGGACGAGGCATCCGACCAAGCCCAGGACGGGGATGGTCCTGGCGGGACGTCCTTCGGCGGGCGTGAGGGTGAAGGCGGAGGCGTTGGCGACGGCGTAGTAGACAAGGACGCCGAAGGAGGAGAAGCCGATCGCGCCGCGAACGTCCGCGGTGGCGGCCAATGTGGCGACAACTGCTCCGACGAGGAGTTCGGCCCGGTGGGGGACCTTGAACTTCGGGTGCACCGCGGCGAGCCAGTGCGGCAGGTGACGGTCGCGGGCCATGGCAAGGGTGGTGCGGGAGACGCCGAGGATCAGGGCGAGCAGGGAACCGAGCGCGGCCAGTGCCGCGCCTACCCGCACGACAGGGACGAGCCAGTCGGAGCCCGCCGCGTCGGCCGCCTCTGTCAACGGCGCCGCAGAAGCGGCCAGTCCGAACGGACCGAGCACCAGCAGCACGGACACGGCAACCGCCGTGTAGACGATGAGGGTGATGCCCAGGGCGACGGGGATGGCGCGCGGAATCGTACGGGCCGGATCGCGGACCTCCTCGCCGAGCGTGGCGATACGCGCGTAGCCGGCGAACGCGAAGAACAGCAGCCCCGCCGCCTGGAGCACACCGCCGAACGTAGCGTCCGAGCCGACACCCAGGCGAGCCACGTCCACGCTTCCCGAGGTGACGGAAGCGACCACGACGGCGGTGAGCACCGCGAGCACGAGCGCCACGATGACCCGCGTCAACAAGGCGGACCTCTGAACACCGGCGTAGTTGACCACCGTGAGCGCCACCGCGGCCGCGGCGGCGACCGCATGGGCCTGACCGGGCCAGATGTAGGCGCCGACGGTCAGGGCCATGGCCGCGCAGGAGGCGGTCTTGCCGACCACGAACGCCCAGCCGGCCAGGTAGCCCCAGAACTCCCCGAGCCGCTCGCGGCCGTAGACGTAGGTGCCGCCCGAGGCCGGGTAGAGGGCGGCCAGCCGCGCGGAGGACGTCGCGTTGCAGTACGCGACAGCGGCGGCGAGGGTCAGACCGATCAACAGGCCGGAACCGGCGGAGCGGGCGGCCGGTGCCAGGGAGGCGAAGATCCCGGCGCCGATCATCGACCCCAGACCGATCAGCACCGCGTCCGACATCCCGAGGCGACGCTCGAGTTCGTCCGGCACTCCGGAAGCATGTGGGGGTGTGCCGCTCAACGTCGTCGCTCCTTGCCGGCTGCGGCCGCGGGTCCGTGTCCGGCGGTCCGCGCAGACAATAGGGCATCGCAATGAACGGTCCGTGCCGCATCCCAGGCGCTGTTCCGCCCTGGGGCCAGACCTCAGATCCAGGACCTCGTGCTCGCGCTGGAACCCTGCGTCGCGTGGGCGGTAGGCAAGCGCACGCGGACGGTGGCCGCGCTCATAAGGCAGACATGTCAAGCCAGCCGGACCGAGGTGTGCCGGGGGCGCGGCCGGTGAGCGGCGCGACGGCTTCCAGGTCGCCGTTCGCCATCTGTTGCATCTGCGCGGCGAGGTCGGTCAACGCCCGGCTCGCGGCGAGTTCGTCGCCGATCTCCGGGACGTCCGTGTCGGACGCCGCGCAACGGGCGAGACCGTGACCGGTGAACTTGGCGATGCCGGTGTCGAGTTCCAGCCGTGCTTTCGTCTCGCTGTCCTCCTCGAACAGGTACAACCGCAGCTTCCATTCCAGCGTGCGTGACATGGGGTGCCTCCCGGGCTGATACGTCCTCCGTGGGGCGCGGATTCTCTCAGGGTCAGTAGGGCAGCGGGCGGCCGGGCGGTGTGCGCAGGTCCGGCGGAGCAGGCCTGTGTGGCTGCTTCGGTCGGGGCTGGATGCGAATGCGCTGCATCGTCGTCACCTCGTCGGGCAAGCGGTGCCATGAGCGGCGTCCGGCTTCCACCATCACGCAACGGAGGGGTGCGCCGCAGTGCCGAGGGGGCCGGCGGCAGGGGCCGAATGGGCCGTACCTGTCAGGGCCCGACCGGTCTGCTTGGTCTTCGGGACGCTCCGAGCGGCTGAAGACCCTGACGGCGGATGTACTGAGGCTACTCCGTCGCCGCGGTCGGAGCCCACAAAGGCTGAGGGATACTTCGCATCCCGGGGGCCCGGCCACTCTGTGTACTGCGGGTCACTACGCCTGGCCCGCAGGCAGCCTGAACCAGCGCTCCTTTCCCGGGGCCACTCTCGCCGTTCGGCCGCCCGGCAGTACGAGGTCGACAGGGGGTCCGTGCGGCGCAGCGGGCACGCTGATCCCGAACCGGCCCGGCAGGAATCGGACGCGGACACCCCGATGTCCCCGGTAGCAGAAAGTGAAGGTCGAGCGGGGTACTTCGCCAAGCGGTACGGGGTCAATGCGGAGTCCGTCCTCGCACGCCTCCAGTCCGACGACGACACGCTCGACCAGGTCAAGGGTGCCGCCCATGGCGCCCAGATGGATGCCTTCGCCGGTCGTGCCGCCCTGGATGTCGGTGACATCGCTCAGCAGGGCCTCCTGGCAGAGCGGCCAGGCGTCGGCGCCCCTCTGCCGGGCGAGGACCCAGCCGTGCACGAGACTGCTGAGAGTCGAGCCGTGGCTGGTCCGTGCGAGGTAGTAGGAGACGGTCGCACGCCAGGTGTCGTCGTCGAGGGGATAACCGAGCCGGGCGAAGATCTCGTACAGCTCGGCAGGTCGGAAGAGGTAGCCGAGCATGAGGGTGTCGGCCTGTTTGGAGGCCTGGTAGGCATTGACCGTGTCGGCCTCGGCTTCGAGGATGCGGTCCAGGCGGCGGATGTCGTGATAGCGGGCCCGGTAGGCGTCCCAGGCGAGTTCGGCCAGGTCCCCGTATCCGTCGAACTGGCTGATGACTCCGTTGTGGAAGGGCACGTACATCCGGCGTGAAATCTCCCGCCACCGGTCGAGATCCGCACGGCCGAGGCCCAACTCCGTGATCAGCTCACCGCGGCGGGCGGGCGGCAGCTCCTCGTACAGGTCGAGGGCGCGGGCGAGCACCCAGGCGGCGGTGACGTTGGTGTAGGCGTTGTCGTCGATCCCGGGTGTGGTGGCGTCCGGGTAGGCGTCGTGGTACTCGTCAGGGCCCAGGACGCCCCGGATCCGGTAGCGCCGCAGGTCGGGGTCGTAGGCGGCGGCACTGGCCCAGTAGCGGGCGATGTGCAGCAGGAGTTCGGCGCCGGGCCCGTGCGTGAATCCGGTGTCGCCCGTGGTTCGGCCGTAGCGCCAGACGTTCCAGGCGATGGCCGATCCGACGTGGCGCTGCAGATGCGAGTGGTCGGGCAGCCATCTGCCGGATCGGGGGTTGAGGTGCAGCGTCTGTGATTCCTCGCGGCCCGAACTCCCGCTCTGCCAGGGGAACATGGCGCCTGCGAAACCGGCCCGAAGCGCAGTGTCGCGGGCCGCCGGCAGTCGGCGGTGGCGATACATGAGCAGGGAGCGCGCGACCTCCGGGAAGTGCAGGGTGACATAGGGCAGGACGAAGAGCTCGTCCCAGAAAATGTGCCCCCGATAGGCCTCCCCGTGCAGTCCCCGGGCGGGCACGCCCACGTCGAGCTCGGTGGTGAGCGGGGACAGCGTCTGGAGGACATGGAACGCGTGCAGGCGCAGGATGTGCCCCGTCTCCCCGGGAACCTCCAACTCACCCTCGGCCCACAGCCGTTCCCACACAGCCTGATGGGTGGTGAGCAGTGCGGGGAAACGCGGTGCTCGCGAGGCATGGTCGACGGCCGCGCGCAGGGGATCTGCCACGGGCCGGTCCAGCGATGTCCGCAGGGCAGCGGTCTTCACCACCACGACGGGCCTTTCCCGGGAGATCGGCAGCCTGAGTGTCTGGACGGCGGCCGTGCGGGTGCAGGACACCGCCACGCGGCGGACGGGCCGCGAGGAGACGCGTACCGCGACTCCGATCCGGATCCGGGACGAGGTCGTCGCACAGCCCAGCCACGCGACTCCTTCCGGCTCGACACCGGCCTGATGGCCGGTCAGATGACGGCCGCCAAGATCGCGATAGCGTTCAACACCGGTATTCGCGATGTCTCCGTCGAGGACCGATTCGACGACGAGGGTGCCGCGCCATCCGTAGGCGCGGAACTCCGTCCGCTGTGCGGCCAGGTACGGGTCGCCCATGTGGACGAGTCGCGTGTGTGTGACACCCAGCCGACGCCCGTGCGCGTCCTGGAAGAGCATGCGGCGCGTATGGGTGCCGCGGCGTAGGTCGAGGGAGACCCTGTAGTGGCGCAGGGTGGCGTCGTCGGGGGTCAGCCACTCGCCCGGGGATCCGCCCTCCGGCAGACAGCGATAGCGCAATGCCGTCCAGTCGGGCAGCCTGACCATGTCCTCGTTGGTGATCCGGGTGCCTTCCACGGTCGAGACGAGTTGGTTGTAACAGCCTGCGAGGTAGGTTCCCGGGGCGTGGACCGCGTCGGGAACGGTCTCGGGTGCCGATCCCCGCGTGGCGAACCGTCCGTTGCCGAGGGTGCACAGGCTCTCGACGACCCGTTCGGTCTTGGGGTCGTACCTGCTGAACTCCCATGCCCACGAGGTGGTCATGGCCGGTGTCCGCGGACTACGGCGGGCAGCGCGCCGAGGTCGGACAGCACAAGATCCGCCCCTCCCGAGCGCAGGGAGTCGGCCATGTGCGCGTCGGGCGACCGGTCGATGCCGACGACCAGGCCGAAACCGCCCCGCCTTCCCGCCCCGACTCCGGCGATCGCATCCTCCACGACCGCCGTGTCCTCGGGGACAGTACCCAGTTGCGCAGCCGCTTCGAGAAAGAGCGCGGGGTCGGGCTTGCCGGCCAGGCCGAGACGCGCCGCGTCCTCACCGTCGACCAGCGCGTCGAAGAGACCCACCAGGTCGGCGGACTCCAGCAGTGCGCGTGCGTGCCGGGACGCGGACACGGCCGCGCAACGCGCGCCGCGCGCCTTCAACTCGCCAAGGGCAGGGCTGACATCGGCGAACGCCTCGACAGCCCGGGAGGTGAGGGTCTCGCAGAAGATCTGCTCCTTGCGCGCGGCGACCGCCCAGACCGTGCCGCATCCCGGCGCGTTCCCGCGCGCACCTGGCGGCAGACCTATCCCCCGGGCGCTCAGGAAGGCCAGGGCCCCGTCGTAGCGGGGCTTCCCGTCGACCAGCTCCCGGTACTCACGATCCGCGTCGAAGGGGCGCAGCTCGGTGCCGCCGGCTGCCCACGCGTCAAGGCAGCCGTCGAAGGCGGTCTTCCACGCGCTCGCGTGCAGCACAGCGGAATCGAGCAGCACTCCGTCGGTGTCGAAGACAACGGCGCGAACCGGATTCACCGGTGCACCACGCGGCGGCCGCTGACGCGGACGGGCGTGACCGACATCCAGTGCGTGCGGTTCCCACCCGCCCAGGGCAGGGAGCGCGCGGTGGTCTCCAATCGCCGGATGCTCTCACCGTCGGTGACGCCCGTGAGTTCACCGACCGCCAGGACACTCCAGCCCTGCTTCATCGCGTCGTCGATGTGATCGACCTCGAAGGCCACCTCCGTACCCGCCGCCCGGATCAGCAGCGCTTCACCGGAGGTCCGGAAGGCGATGTCATCACCGGCCACGACGTAGTTGACCGGGACGACCGCGGGGCCCTCGGGAGTGAAGACCGCGACGCGTCCGATGCCATGCGTCGACAGCAGCCGACGGCACTCTTCCGGGCTGAGCGTGACCAGTTCGGAGTCCCGCTCTGCGCTGCCCCTGCCGGGCGGTTGGTCGGCCGTGGCGCCGGCCAGTTCGGCAATGGTGGTCTCGAGCGCGTCGGCGAGGCGGACGAGCGAGCCGATTCCAGGGTTGGCGGACCGCTCTTCCAGGTAGGCGATGTACGAGGCGTCCGCTCCACTGCGGTTGCCCACTTGCTCCCGGGTAAGTCCGAGCGCTTCTCGTCTGGCGGCGATGCGCCGGCCCAGGTCCGTGATTCCGGCCTGCTTGGCGGGCTTGGGTGTTGTGCTGGGCATGATGTTCACTTCCCCGGGGTTTGCACGGTGACGGCGTTGTGCTGGGGGCCGCCCAACACCACCTTGAGGGCTCCGGTCTCGGCGGCTCGGGAGAAGACTTCGTAGGCCTCCTCCATCTGCCCGAGTTCGAAGCGGTGGGTGACCAGCGAAGCGGCGGGGAGCCGTCCGGCGGCCATCATTTTCAGCAGCATGGGCGTCGAGTAGGTGTCGACGAGCCCGGTGGTGAGGGTGACGTCCTTCATCCAGAGGTCTTCGAGGTGGAGGGTCGCCGGCTTGCCGTGGACTCCGATGTTGGCGACATGGCCACCGGGGCGGACCATGCGCGTGCACATCTCGAAGGCTTCGGGCACACCGACGGCCTCCATGACCACGTCGGCTCCGAGCCCGTCGGTAAGGTCCTCGACCAGCTGATCCGGCTCCTCGTCCGCGCTCGCCGTGGCGTCCGCGCCGAGCGCGCGGGCGGCGGCCAGGCGGGATTCGGCGCGGTCGACGGCGATGATCCGGCCTGGGCTGTAGAGCTGCGCGGTGGCGATGGCGGCCAGGCCGATGGGGCCGGCGCCGACCACGACGACCGTGTCGCCGGGCTGGACCTTGCCGTTCAGCACGCCCACCTCGTAGGAGGTGGGGAAGATGTCGGCGAGCAGTACGGCGTCGTAGCTGTCGACGGCGCTGGGCAGCGGATGCACGGACAGGTCCGCGAAGGGCACGTTGACGTATTCGGCCTGGGTGCCGTCGATGGTGTGGCCCAGGACCCAGCCCCCGCCTCCGCGGCACTGGCCGTAGTGGCCTTCGCGGCAGAACCGGCAGCGGCCGCAAGAGGTGATGCAGGAGATCAGGACCCGGTCGCCGGGCCGTACGCTGCGGACGTCGCCGCCGGTCTCGACGACCGTGCCTACCGCCTCGTGGCCCAGGACACGGCCGGGGGTCACCTCAGGCACGTCACCCTTGATGATGTGCAGGTCGGTGCCGCAGATGGTGACGGCATCGACACGGACCACCGCGTCGGCGGCGTCCTTGATGCCTGGATCCGGAACGTCCTGCCAGGCGGTCTGTCCCGGGCCGTGGAAGACGAGTGCCTTCATGACGTCGCCCCTCTGTTCCTGTCTCGTCCAGTACGGGTCACCCTCAGGCTGGCCCGTCGGGTATGCGGTGCGCATGGGCCGGACGGTCCCCCCTCCCCGGCCGGTCGGGTCCGTGCCGGGTGCCCGGCCCGGTCCGGCACGGTTTCTGTCGCCACTGCGGCCTCCACGGCCCCATCCCGACCAGCGCGCACCGCCATCCCCGTCGAGATCGCCTCCGGGACAGCGCCCGCATTCGGCGCTCTCCCAAGGCGGGCGTTCCTTTCCGTCGACCCGGCCGACGTCACCGCGGCATGGCCCGCTATTGCCGGCGTGCCGACTCCGGATCGGGTACCAAGCAACCGGCGTCGTGCCTGCGGGCTCGCAAGCACGCCGACCCCGGCGCTCACCCGGCTTCGCATGCCTGGGCGGGAGGTCACTCGGCAGGCGCGTCCGTCCGGATGATCGTCACCGGGCACGGAGCGTGGTGGGCCACCTGCTGACTCACCGAACCGAGCAGGGCCCTGTGGAAGCCTCCGTGGCCGCGGCTGCCCACGACCAGCATCTCGGCTCCCTCGGCCGAATCCACCAGCACTTCCGCCGCGTTACCACGCACCAGCCGTTCGTGTACCAGCGAGCTGCCCTCCTCACCGAGGACGGCACGGACCTCCTCGACCAGACCCCGCTCGGCCTGGGCCTCGTCGAAGTCGGTGTCCACCGCCGGGGCCGACCACGACGCCATACCGGGCACCTCCCACGCCGAGACCGCCTCCACCTTCCCGCCCACGAGGCCCGCGTACCGGACGGCCCAGCGCAGCGCGGCCTGCGAAGAGGGCGAACCGTCGACGCCCACCACGATCCTCGGCACCCTGTCCATCGCGTTCACCCTTCCGATGCCCCTACCTCCACAGTGTCCGAAGCCCGTACACACCGCCACGCGAGGCAGTCGGACCTCTGACCGCGGTCGTCGGGCACAGGGCCCGGAGGCGGAGACGACCACCGACCGTCGTCCGCCACGGTGGGAAGCCGCCGCCCACCCTCCGTCCCACCCCTTGCTTCAGCTATCGAAAATCGATAGATTCCCATCGTAACTCGATCGAAGGGTGGGTCATGGGGAAGCTGACAGTGCGCGCGGTGCTCGCGGTGGTGCTGGCCGGCACCGTGTTCGTACAGGCGGGGATGGTGTGGGTGTTGGTCACCGGGAGCGACCCGGAGGACGGGTCGATGCCGCTGACCGCGCTGCGGGTGATCACGATCCTGGGCATGGGGTCGGTCCAGGTGGCCCTGGTCTGTGTGTGGCGGCTGGTGGCGATGGTGCGACGCGGGACCGTGTTCTCCCACGCCGCCTTCCGGTACGTGAACGGTGTGATCGGCGCGATCGTGGCGGTTGCCCTCATGTGGTTCGCGGTCACGGCCGTCAACGCGCCGGGCCAGCGGGACGACCCGGGCGTCACCGTCATCATGGGCGGGATCGGCCTGGCCATCCTGGGAGTCGCGCTCATCGTCCTCGTGCTGCGAATGCTCCTCGCCCAGGCCGTCGCGCGCGACGTCGAAGCCACGCAGATGCAGGCCGAGCTGGACGAGGTCATCTGATGCCGATCGCCGTCGACATCGACGTGATGCTGGCCAGGCGGAAGATGTCCGTGGGCGAGCTCGCGGACCGCGTAGGGATCACGCCCGCCAACCTGGCGGTACTCAAGAACGGCCGCGCCAAGGCGGTGCGCTTCCCGACACTCGCGGCACTGTGCGAGGTACTCAAGTGCCAGCCGGGCGACCTGCTGCGCTGGGAGACCGACGACGCCGCGGGCGGATGACGCAATCCGGGGCAGGCACGCAAACGCCTGGCGCCACCGGCCCGTGACACGGCACGTGGACCACATGGCGCGTGGACCGCGCGGATGCAGATCGCCCATCACCCGCAGCACCGCCCCGGCCCCGTCGGGTGGACACCGGTTGACCTGCGTCGCACCGTCCTGGTCGGAGATCGCGACCGGCGAACGCCCCCCGCCCCCCGTCCTTCCAGCGCGGAAGGGCGGGGGCTCGTCGTTGGCTGCCGGGCGGCCAGGGGTTCGCCGCAGTCGCTCAACACCTTGCCCGTTCCGAGAGCGGGCGCACCGTCGCCGTGAAAGTGGTGCACGAAGAGCACGTGTCCGACGAGCGGTTTCGCGCACGGTTCCGGCGGGAGATCGACGCGGCGGGGCGCGTCGGGGAGCGCCACACCGCTCCCGTCCTGGACTCCGGTCCCGACGACGATCCGCCGTGGGTCGCCACCGGGTATGTTCCCGGGCTCTCCCTCGACCAGGTCGTGCGCCGGCACGGACCGTTGCCCACCGCGTCCGTGCGCGCCGTCGCGGACGGGCTACTGCGCGCCCTGAAGGACATCCATGACGTGGGGATCGTGCACCGCGATCTGAAGCCGTCCAACGTGATGCTGACCGTGGACGGGACAAAGGTCATCGACTCCGGCATCGCGCGGGCCCTGGAGACATCCGCAGAGGCGCCGCTGACCAGTACAGGGATGGCCGTGGGCTCGCCCGGATTCATGTCGCCGGAGCAGATCCAGGCGCAGAGCGTGGGGCCGAAGAGCGATGTGTTCACCCTGGGGAGCGTGCTCATGTACGCGGCCACGGGGCGGCTGCCTTTCGGGCACGAGGCGAGCAATCAGCACGCGGTCATGTTCCAGATCGTGCAGGACGAGCCCGACCTGGACGGGGTCGACGACCCCGCGCTGCGGGCGCTCATCTCGCAGTGCCTGAGAAAGGACGCCGGGCAACGGCCGGACGTGGACACGCTGTTGGCGGACCCGGAACTGGTCAAGGCGGTCGCATCCAAGAACACCCTGCTGCCGGCCGACGTCGTCGCGCACCTCGCACAGCAGTCCGCGCGGCTGCTCGACGCCGAGGCGGCGCCTCACCGGGCGGAGCCCGTGGACCGATCGACCGTCGGGCCGCGGCCGCAGCCCGGACCGCCGGAAGCCGTCCCCGCGGCGGGTGGTTCCACGACGCCGAAACCCGAACGGCGGCCTGCCCGTCGGCGACGCACGCTGATCGTCCTGCCCCTCATCGCCGTCATCACCGTCGGCGGCGGCGCGGTCACCCTGCTCCAGCCCTTTTGGGGTGGCGGGGACGGAACACATGCCAACTCGCCTCAGAACAGCGCAAGCGCCAATCCTGATGCGAGCAAGTCGCCGAGCAAAGCGGGCAGTTCACCTTCCAGGAAGGGGGACGGCAAGGATGAGAAAGACAGCAAGGAGAAGCAGGGCAACGAGGGCGAGAAGAGCGCGGCGAAACCCAAGGAGAGCACCGGGAGTTCGACGTCATCCAGCGGCGCCGGCGGCTCCGACACAAACGGCGGCTCCGACAGCGGCGCCACCAGTAGCGGGTCCGGATCTTCGGCCTCGGGCGGCGGAGGTTCGTCCGACGCCGGCGGCTCGTCCACCGGCTCCCCGCCGCCCGCTTTGAAGAGCTACAGCGTCAAATACACGAATTCCTGCGTCGGCGCATGCTCCATGCCGGTCCTTGTGAGCTGGCCGGCGATCTCCCGAGCGACCCGCTACGACATCCACTACACAAACCAGGGAAGCCAGTACACCGAGAAGAACGTCGACACCATCCATTCGACCGGCAACACCAACTACACGATCACTGGGCCGTACTCCGGTGACGAGATCTGCCTTTCGGTACGCGCGGCCAACAAGTACGGAGCCTCTGCCTGGGCCGAGACCTGGTGCACCACGGTGCCCTACTAGAGACACAGTCTTGAGACCGCGGTCTGCTGCTCCCAGCGCGGGCGAAACCGATCAGGAGACGGAGCAAGATCACGCGCCGGCTGCGAAGGTCTTCGGCGGGCCGGCGTCCTTGCCACCCGCCCCGGCCGGCTTGGGCGTCGGCCAACTCCATGCCCTCGATCTCCGCCTGCTCCGCAGGCACGTCACCGCGACGCTCCACGTCGCTATCGCAGGATTCACTTCACCACCGGTCTGAGGGCCGGTGCACTGCGAATGCATCCCAGCAGCAGCTGTTACTGCTGGTCAGAGGCTCCTTGCTGCTTGAGGGCCTGGTAGCGGTTGGCCAGGGCGTGGAAGGCCTCCTTGGGTTCCCAGGGCATGTCCGGGTAGGTACGCGCGTCCGCTGGGTAGTCGCTGTGCTCGTCGACGATCTTGACGATGCCGTAGGAAGCGAGGTCGGGGTCCGGTCCGGACAGTCGGTGGGGGTGCCGTAGCCGGCGAAGCTGAACCAGAAGACGGAGTCGACGCCTTCCTCCTCGAAGATGGGCATGAGGTCGTCGATGTAGTGGACCTGCTCGTTCTCGTCGCGCACCAGGTCCCGCTTGAGGGTGACGCCGTCCGGCTCCATGGCCATGTACCAGCCCGAGCCGCCGTAGTCGCCCGCCCCACGCAAGGTGCAGCAGCCGACCTCCATGATGGCGACCGGCTTGCCGTGGGCGAATTCCTTGCGCAGGTCGTCGCGGTAGGTGGCGGCGTTGCGAAGGCCCCGGAAGGCATCCAGACCGATGATGCCGAAGGGGCTCCAGTCCACGCCGTCCAAAGGGCACGAGGCGTAGCTGACCGGGCCTGCGAAGAGGGGGCGGACGGTGCGGACCACGTCACCGAGGAAGGCGTTGACCTTCTGGGGGATGGCCCGGAGTGCGGCTTCGCGGTCGGGGCCGACCAGGACCGGGATGCGTTCGTTGAAGGTGTCGCCGGGCAGGTATCCGCGGGCGAACAGGCTCAGTTCGCAGCCGGTCACGAGGACGACCTCGGCGCCGTCGTGACGCAGTCGTTCGGCTCGCTCTGCACAGTCGGCGAAGTACGGCAGCATCTGTTCGTCGGTCATCTCGCAGGGAAACGGCGAGAACCAGACCTCCAGCCCGACAGCCGCCGCATGCCGCGCGGTGGTCTCGATCCGGTCCGGGTCGCCACCCGTGATGCGGATCGCGGTGCAGTGCAGGTCCTCGGCCATGACCTGCATGTCCCGCGCGACGGCATCGGCGTCGAAGAGCGGGCGGGAGGTATCGCCGTTGGGAAAGGTGCCGGTGTCGTAGTGGATGCCCTTGCCTCGCATGCCTTGCGCCTCCGAAAAGAATCCACGTGTCGCTTACGGAGCGATCGTCAAGCCTCCAGCGGCGTCAGAGTCAAGCTGTCTGGGAGGCGTGCAGCCAGATCCGCAGCGGGCCCACGGGCTCGAAACCATGGCTGATGGCGGCCACCAGGTCGTCGCCCTGCTCGTAGCCGACGACTGGGAGGGTGGGGAAGAGCCGATGCACCGCGCCCAGCACGACCCGCCAGGCCCTGTCAGGGCCGCCGTCCAGCGCGAAGACATTGGAGATTCCGACCACGTGGCCGCTGCGGCTGGCCACCGCCCCGGCGACCACTCGGCCGCTGGCGGACTGCCCGGCGAGCACGAACACAGCTGGGTCGTCGAGCAGTTCAGGCCGGAAGAGATCCGCGTTGCCCTCTCCGTCGTCCCAGGCGAGGGCCCACGCGCGCAGCCTGTCCGGCGAGCCCACCACGTACCAGTCAAGATCCGGGGCGAGGGCGGGCGCACTCGCCGGGCGGTGTATCCACTGCGCCTCGAACAGCACCTCAAAGCCGGCCTCCGTCAAGTCGAGGTCGGCGAAACTGTCCTTGACGGAGGCGCCCGCTGTCACGGTGTCGATCCGGGCCACCAGCGCGGCCCGGTCAGCACTCGGCACCAGCGTCACCGCGTCGGGGTAGTAGAGCGGCGTGCGAGCCGGAGCGGACCATGCCTGGGGTCCGAACTCGCCGGCCGAGCCATGCGATCGGCCCATCGCCGCGCACCACTCGGCGTTGTTGCGGGCGGCGGCCCGAACCAGGAACTGCTTCGGCGTAGTCACGAGTGCTGATCATGACGCGTCCGGCCCGGACCGGCGAACGGTTTATCGCCGCGCACTGGAGAGCCCATATCCGCACCCTGTTCGGTGGGGCGATCATAAGCCGCAACAGTGCGGGCGCTGATACGTGGGCGCAGCCTGCTCCTGGACGTACCGTCATCCTCGAAACGGTCCGTGAGGCGCACTCGATACCGCCCCCTTACTCAAGAACTGCGTCGCCGCCTCGACCACCTGTTGAGTTCTTCGACGGAGGCTCCCCAGCTCTCCTCCCACCGAATTCGAGAAGCTGCGGGCCGCCCTCGACGCTGCGACCTCCGCTCAGCACAACCCACAGGCCCCACCGACCGCGCCGGCCTCGCTCGCCGACGAGCTCGGAAATGACTACAGCAACGCCCCTTCTCCGCGAGTACCTGCGACGCCGCGGCATTCGGCACCCATCCCGGAGAAGGCCGACAGCCAGGCCGCCCGACTGCACAAAGGCTCACACGGCGGACGGCCACCCGGCTTCGACGAGGAGCGGTACAGGTAATGCAACACCGTCGAGCGGGCGGTCAACTGCTTGACACACCACGCGCAGCCGTCACCCGCATCGAAAAGCGCGGCCACGTTCTTCCTCGGCACCGCAACGGCAGCCGCCATCACCATCTGCCTACGGGCGTGACGGGCCGGACAAGTCCTAGTTGAGGTTCCAGGTGCCCGTGCGCTCCTTGTCGACCCCGGTCGCGTCCATCTGATACGTCACGGCGGCGATCTTCGCGTCCCTTGGCACGTCGACGATCACCCAGCCGGTGGTCTGCTTGCCGGCCGGAGGGCGATGTTGACGCCCATGGACCCACGGGAAGTACGCCGTCCCGCCGCACGGGAGCGCCGCCGCACAGGCGATCTCTCAGTGATTGCTCTCTACTACGGCTACTTCAGTGCCTGGAAGCCGCCGATCTCCTGCTCGAGCAGTTTCGGCCAGATGCAGCGGGGTGCGGTCCTCGAACATCGGTATGGCGGCATGCCCCAAGTCGTGGGCAGCCCGGCGATGTTGAAGGACTCGTTGACTGTCACCGGAAGACCGAGCAACGTCGGTCCTCACCGCGAGCGCGCGCCTGGTCGGCACCGCGTGCGGCCGCCCGCGCACGGTCGAAATCCGGCACACAGACCGCGCTGAGCCCCTTGTCATCCCGCTCGATACGAGCGATCGCCTCGTCGGTCAGTTCCTCCGAAGTCACTTCACCAGCACGCAAAGCAGCCAAGAGATTCTCGGCCGTCCGAAAGTTCCATTCCATGAAATCGACCGTATCGACCACTCTCAGCGGTCATAAAATGCCGCTACGGGCAACGGGTTGAACACGTCAGCCCTCATGGTGGAGTTGACCCGCGTACCTCCCCCTCCGCTCCTAGACAACGCAGAACTCGTTGCCTTCCGGGTCCTGCAGCACGACGGCGTAGTGCCCCATGTCCGGCTCGTCCGCGGTCCGAAGCACGCTGGCACCGGCGTCGATCAGCCTCTCCACTGTGGTGGTGACTCGCTGCGTGCGGATCGCCAACGGGACGTCGCGCCCGCCGCCGACCTTCAGATCGAGGTGTAGCCGGTTCTTGCCGGACTTGAGTTCCGGGACCTGCTGGAACCACAACCGCGGCCCTCGTCCTGCGGGATCGACGATCGACTCCGGGGTATCGCCCGCACCGACAGGCAACTCCTCCTCGGGCACCCCCGTAGCTGCCCAATACTCTCGCCAGGTGGCATGGCCGCCAGGTGCAGGTTCGGGTACGTATCCCAGAGCCTCGCTCCAGAACACCACCAGCCTCTGTACGTCGGTGCAGTCGATCGTCAGTTGCAGCGTCATCTCCATACCCGGAGCCTGGCACACGCGACTGACACTCACGCAGGGCCGACCCACCGACTGGAAAGACGCACTCTCACGGCCGCACCAACAGTGCGCCGCACACCTTTGGGGTATACCGCCGACGGCCAGGACAGCGGTTCCCGCCACCATTGCACACCTCAACGGGGCCACCGCCCACTGGTCCAGACCCGTAACCCACCCGATCTCGGCCCCAACCGGTGGCATGGTGGGCGGTGCGGATCGATCCCGCGAGCACGAACACTGCGCACATCGCGAACAAGGCGAACGGGCCGGTGGACCCGTCAGATCCGGTGGGGACAGTCGTCGGGCATCCATGGTCCGGGCACATCAAGATCAAGCAGGCCCGTAGGTAGGTCACCTCGCCAACCCACCCGCGACGGGGGAATCAACGGGCGGGCCTTGGAGTGAGGGCGGCACGTCCGCGGGGGCGCCACAGTCGGGCCTGGGTGAACAGGCCGGGTTCGACGCGTGAGCATGCCGCGATTACGCGGCGCTTCACTGGCTGGTCACCGCCGTAGCCCCGGATCGGGGTACATGCGGGCCACGGGTCGGATGCCTGGTTCCGTCATCTGCGTCAGTCGACGGCCTTCAAGTCGCCCAGCGCGTCCGCGAGGTCGATTTCGGTACGGCCACGGGTCTGGAAGCCCTGCTTGAAAAGCTCTGCCGTGCGTTGCTGTGTTGCGTTAGCCCGAACAAGCTGCTGGAACAAGGCAGCATCTGCGCGTACATCGGCGGGAGTTGCCAGGCTGATGGCGTTGACGGCCGATTTGGCGGCAATCAGCGCATCCCGCGGGAAGTTTCCCATTCGCGCGGCCATGCCGGCTACGAACTCGTCCAGCTCGGCGTCGGGCACCGCGCGGTTGATCCATCCGTAGCGTTCGGCGAGTTCGGCATCGAAGTCGGCCGACGTGAGTACGGCTTCGAGCGCTCGGCCCCGGCCCAGCAGACGGGTCAGGTGCTGGATCGCTCCCGCGCCGGGCGGGGTGCCGATGCCGACTTCGGGCTGGCACAGGACAGCGTTCTCCCGTGAGGCGAAGCGCATGTCGCAGGCGAGGAGGAACTCGCTGCCCGCTCCCCGTGCCCGGCCGCGCACCTTGGCAATGGTGACGGCCGGGATCTCGCTGAGCCTGCGGAAGAGCATCCCCAGGGAGGCGTCGCCCGGACCGCCGGCTTTCGCGGCTTCAGCGGTGTATTCGGGCACTTTGGTCAGGTCCACGTGCGGGAAGAAGAAGTCGGGATCCGCACTGTCGAAGACCACCACGCGTGCAGTCGCCGGTCGGGAGAGCTCCTCGATCAGTTCGACCAGATCGCGCACGAGCTCTGGACCGATGAGGTTGATCGGCGGGGCGTTGAAGGTGGCGGACAGGACGTTGCCGTCCAACCTGGTGCTGATGGTTTCGTACGAGGCGGTCATGTCCTCTTCCTCTCGGCGCTCATCACGGCCCGGTGGCAATCCCGGCTGTCAGGGCTGGTGATCCCAAGTCGCAGCACCACCGATGCGGCAACCTCCTTGCAGTCGCTGCAACGGTCAGGGAGCGGCCTCAACCCCACCCCGCCCAGGCATCCCTGCCACTCTCCCCCCGATCATCCACTCGCACGGCCTTGGAGGACGGCCTGACGCGCCAGGCACGACGCACGCGCAGCAACGACCAGAACGGACATCGTGGGCGTGCGCGTGCCCGTGCGCGCACGCCCCGACGCGCGGCCGGACCTGGCCATCAGCGTCCCGGCAACGTCTCCTGCAGCCAGTCGAAGACGACGTCGCAGTGTTGTTGTGGGGCCATCGGGGAACAGTGCAGCTGCGCGCCGGTGGCCACCGTGAGCTTCACGTAGTCCTTGGGGGACGCCAGCTTGTCGAACATCGCACGCGGCTGTCCGGGATAGAACTGCTCGTCCTCGTAGTCAAGGACCAGGGTGGGCATCGTGATGCGGCCAACCATGCTCGTGATGGTCAGCGACTCGATGCTTTTGGCGGGGGTGTAGAAGTCCGTGAAGACCTTGCCCTCGCGGGCCGCGAGCATCGCCGGGATGGAGAAAGGCTCGATGCGCTTCTCCATCGTCGCGGCGGCGGCCGCAGGCAGCTCGGGGACGACCTCTTTGTTCCAGATGTTGTTGGTCTGCGCCTTGTTCGGGGTGAGGATCTTCCGAATCTCCGGAGGGAAGCCCAGCCAGGGTTCCAGGCATCCGGGCATCGCCACCAGGGCAGCGATGCGCTTCTCGAAGGCCGCGGCCCGGGGCGCCAGGTTGCCCGCCATGCTCAGCCCGGTCAGGGCGATCCGGTCGGCGTCCACGTCTGAACGGGCGACCAGCCAGTCGACGAGCGGCGTGACCACCGTCTCCCAACGCGGTGTGAAGACCACCCGGTCCACAAAGAGCAATTGCCCCTGGCCCGGCCCGTCGTACACGAGGGCGTTCCAGTCACGCTCCAGGGCGGCCGAAACGCCGTAGGCCCACATGTCGACGTTCTGTCCATCGCTGCCGTTCGTGAGGATCACGGTCGGGCGCTGCTGGCCGGAGTCGTCAGGGCGGAAGAACCACACCGGCAGCGGGGTCTTCCCGTAGGGGATGTCCGCTGTCACCGGCGCTGGGTCGCACAGCTCACAGAACTTGTCCCAGGCGCCGCGCCCGGCCCTGTACAGCTGCTCCTCGCTCTCGGGGGTGTCGGAGCCGAGGACGAAGAACAGAGCCTGGGCGTAGTACTGCGCCGCCCGCAGAGCGCGCAGGCGCCTGGTCTGCCGGTCGGGCGTGCTGCCCTCGGGCGCCCCCATCAGCTGGTCGCCGAGCTTCTTGAAGGTCTCGACGTACGTCTGCGCGGAGAGGCCGGCCTTGTTGATCGTGTTCACGGCGGTGAGCACCTCGCCCACCTCGCTGCCGCCGAACCCGGCCCCGCCGAGGGCCCAGAGGCCATTGAAGTTGAACGCCGGGTCCCGGAAGAGCGTCATCACTCCGGGCGTGGCACCCGTCGACGAGCCGGTGGCCGACGCGGTGGGCCTGGGTGCGACCCCTTGTGCGGAGGTTCTGTTCGAGGAGGTGCAACCGGCAGCCAGCGCGACTCCGGTCCCACCGACGAGACCGGCGAGCGCGGTGCGCCGGCTCAGGTGGGATGCGTCCTGCGATGCGTGCGTCATGCCAGCTGACCGTATGGCCCGTCGCCTGCGCCTCCCGGCACGACACAGCTCGTTCCCCCGACTGGAACATCCGGTCAGCGACCCCGTGCCGCGATCCGGGCGGCCACCATGGAGAGAGGCACGGCGGCGGCCCAGCTGTAGATCGCAACGGCGGGCGAGACTCGTGCGATCCCCACCGAGAGCAGAAACACGACGGCCTGAGCGGGGAGTGGGACGCGGCGCCAGGTCGCGCCCGCGGAGCGGCTGGTGGGCAGTTCCATCGCATAGAGCACCAGTGCGGCCGTGCCGATGACGGCCCCGTACAAACCCGGACCGAGGAACTGGTCGCCGTAGTCCTCAAGAACCTTGGTGGGAAAGGGAATCGACGACAACAGCAGCAGGAATGTCACGTTGAGCCAGAACAGGTACGGGTCGATCGGCCCCGCGTTCCGCAGCGCCGCGTGGTGGGCCCGCCAGAACAGGGCGATCACCACCGCACTCAGCAGGAAGGCGCCCGCCTGGGACTGAACTTCCTCCAGTGCCTGGCGCAGCTCCGCCCCGTGAAGCCCTTCGGGCAGCTTGATGTCCAGCACGAGCAACGTCATGGCGATGGCCACCACGCCGTCGGTGAGAGCGAGCATCCTGCCCTTCGATACAAGGTCCGCCTCGGGTTGGCCGAATGGCCGCCCTTCACTTTCGTTCATGGAGCCTGTCGTAGCACCCGCCCTCCGCAGGCGGAGCCAACCAGGCACGTGTCGTCCACTCGTCGCCCGTCGTGCACCGCCTGAAAACCTCTGTCGGCCGCGCCAAGGTCCCCACGATCCCCGCTTCCTTGTAAAGCAACTGCTCGGCCGGCCGCGGGTCAGGGCTCTTCCGGGCCCTCCTCATCGATTTCGAACCAGACCGTCTTCCCCTCCGGTTCGGGGCGGATGTTCCACCGGTGAGCCAACAGGTCGAGGAGGACGAGGCCGCGACCGGAGGAGGAGAGTTCGCCGGGGGCGCGCCGGTGCGGGACCTCGTCGCTGCGGTCGGTGACCTCCACGCGCAGTCGTCGCCGGCCTTGGGCGGCGCCGCTGATTTCGGCCCGAAGTACAGCGGCATGATCGGTGTGGATCAGTACGTTCCCGAGGAGTTCGGAGACGAGCAGGAGGACCGTGTCGACCTGCTCGGGCCGCGCCCAGTCGTGGAGCAGGCCCTGGAATTCGATCCGCGCGTCGGCCAGTCCCTGGGCCTGATCCTGTTCGAGGGTGAAGCGCAGGTGCCGCCCGGTCCGATTCGCATGCACATCCGACGGATCTCGGCGCAGGAGCAGCATCGCGATGTCGTCCTCCGTGAAGGAGGCGCCGGGCTGGTCGCCCGCCTGTGAGGGGGACGGGGACACGACAGCGTTCAGAAGCCGGTCCGCCAGGCCGTCGAGGTCTTCAGGACCGCCCGGAGTCAGCGCATTGCGCACACGGAGCCAGCCGGAGTACATGTCGTGACCGCCGGACTCGATGAGACCGTCGGTGCAGAGCATGAGGATCTCGTTCTCGCGCAGGGAGAGGACGCTGACCGGGTAGTCGACCTCCCCGAGGTCGAGACCGAGGGGCAGGCCGCCCCGCACGTGCTTGAGCAGACAGGTGCCGTCCGGCAGGCGCAGTACGGGATGCGGGTGACCGGCCCGGGCGATGCGCAGGATGCCGGTGGCGGGGTCGGCCTCCAGATAGATGCAGGTGGCGAAGCGGCCTTCGTCCAGTGACGTCAGGAAGCGGGACGCGCGGACCAGGACGGCGTCCGGGCCGTGGCCCTCGGCGGCGTAGGCGTGGATGGCGGTGCGCAGCTGTGACATGAGCCCGGCGGCCCGCACATCGTGGCCCTGGACATCCCCGATCACCACACCGAGGCGCCCGCTGGGCAGAAGAATGCTGTCGAACCAGTCACCGCCGACCATGAGCCCCCCGCCGGTGGGCACGTACCGGGCGGCGACGGTGAGGCCGTCGAGACCAGGGGCGATCCGGCTCATGCTGCTGCGCAGCCCCTGGGAGAGCGCGCGGTCCGCCTGGCCGTCGTACGACTGCTCGATGCTCTGGCTGAGCAAGCGGGCCATGGTCACCAGCAAGGGGCCCAAACCGTCGGCCATCTGTACCGGGGCGTCGAAGGCCGCCATCCACACGCCGGTGAGCTGGCTGTACGTCGTCAGGGGCAGGAACGCCCAGGCCTCGTACCTCTTCTGTCCGCCGAGCTGCCAGGCGGACGGGAAGCGATCGCGATACTCCTGTGGGGAGGCCAGGAAGACGGGGCGCCCGGTCCGGGCCACCTGCGTGGCCGGGTGAATCGTGCCGAGAGGCAGTCGGAGCGCGTCGTCCTCGCCGTCGCGGAAGCCGACGTGGCCCACGCACTTCAGGACCTCGCTGTCCGACCGGAACACCGCCTGACCGCACAGCGGCAGGCTGGCGTCGGCCAGCTGGGAGATCAGGGTGAGCGCCTCCCCGAGGGATGCGGCCCGGGCCAGGGCGTGCCCCGTCACGAGCAGGTCGGCTCCGCGGTGGCGGATCCGCTCAGACACCTTGCCGGATCCGCCGATGGTCGGGCCCGCCAAACGGTTGAGAGTCGCGACCTGGCGCATCTCGACGTCGTACTCCTCGGAATTGCCGTGCTCGCGCCCGCCACCCACCTGCGGCACTCCCGTCTACTCGGCGCACTCTGCCTTCCCGCTCCCCCATGTTCCGTCGATCAGCCCTGCCTCGCCCGCTCACTCACGTCCCGGCGCCCTGCGACCTCCCGATCCGCATCGAACGCATGGACGGATGCGAACCGGCGGGACCAAGATCGACAGGCATCGCTCCGGACCTCGTTGTTGAGGTTCAGCCATGGCTGCGGTGAGTCGGCCCTCTCATGCGATCCGGGCCCCGGAGAAGGCGAGACATCGGGGACAGCGCCCTCTGCTGCTGCCACCCTGAACGGCGGGCCGACAGCGCCCACTGCGCCATCGCGGCGACCACGGCGGGTCCTTCACGTCCGGTGCACCGACCCGGTCCCGCGAGCATCACCCGAGCCCGCACACCGACCTCCCGGGGCTGTGCGGGTTAATGCGCCGGCTTCCCTGCACCGGATCAGACGTTCGGCCATCGCCAGGTGACGGCATGCCCCGACTCGGTTCAGGCCTCTCGCCTTGTTCGCCCATCTCATGTGGGTCGCTGGTTCTCCACGAGGCGGCCGGCGAGATCGAGACACAACTGCGTTGACGTCACACGGACTGATCCCAAGGGCTCAACGCCGGCCACCTCGTCCTCATGAACGGCCCCACCCACGGAACCGGCAAGCGGCCGTACGACGACGGGCCGTTCGACCCTGCAGACGTCGTCGTCGAGGCGGCGGCGGAGCGGCTCAGGGCTGACGGCGCGCGAGGATGATCCCTCCCAGCTTGCTCTCGGCGGAGGTGAGAGTCTTGTGCGTCTCGACGGCGAAGCCGGCTTCGTTGAGCCATTCGATCATCTGGTCATGCTGCCGGCGATGGACATGGACCTTCATCGGGTGCCCGCCATAACCTTCGGTCTTCAACTTCGACGCGTCGCCGACATGGAAGCTGAGCAGGAGCGGCCCACCGGGCCGAAGCACTCGACGGAAGTGCGTGAGAACCGAGCTGATCGCGCCGTCAGGAATGTGGATCAGCGAGTACCAGGCGACCAGGCCGGTCACCGAGGCATCAGCCAAGGTGAGGTCCGTCATCGAGCCGATATCGAAACGCACACCGGGCTGATCACGACGTGCCACATCGATCATTTCCGGTGACAGATCGATGCCGAACGCGTCCAGGTCCAGCTTCCGCAGGTGGCCCGTGATCCTGCCCGTCCCGCACCCCACGTCCACGACCGGCCCGCCGCCCTGTGCAAGCACCAGCTCGGCAAACAGGGCCAAGACCGCGCGTTCTTCAGGCGTTTCGTCCAAGAGGTGCCGTGTCAGCTCTGCGTAACTCGCAGCCACGGTGTCATAGGACGTCCGCGTATCTGCCAGCCAGTCATCTGTGTTCGGTCCCAGTTCCACCGGCCGAACGCTACCCAAGTCAGCAAGCGGCGTGACAGACCAGTTCCGGCGCCGCCTCCCCACCGCCGGCGCGCCGGCCCAGCCTCACCGCGGCATGCGGTGCCGGCGAAGGATTCACCTTCGCCGAGCTGGTGTACGCACGCGGCGGAACCGTGACCGTGCGGATCTGCCTCGACAAGCGCGTCTCAGCGACGGACTATCCGGGCTACCTCAGGTACGGCCGCTGCCGGCGCCGAGCTCGCGTCGCGCAGAGACTCCGCTCAAGGCCGAGTCGCAGGTTCTACCGGCGGCGGAGGCTATGCCTTCCGCGTGGCCCGGTCGCGGAAGGCAAGGTCGTACTCACGTGATCGCACGGCGGACGAATCCAGCAGCAGCTTCTCGCTGTTCCTGGCGCTTGCTGCGGTTGTGACCTGCGCGGCTTTCCCCGCCGGCCGCCACTTGACGAGGAGTCGTCTGATCGCCGGCGGGGACACCGCGTTGATACTTTGGGGGTGCCTGCTCGATGGCCGCCTCGGCAGCCGGGGCTATGGACGGAGCACGATCTTTCCGTGGGTGTGCCCACGTTCCAGCTCGCGGAACGCGTCTCGCACCCGTTCCAGCGGGTAGGTACCCGCGATCCGTACCTCCAACTCCCCGCACGCTGCAAGCCGGGCCAGCTCGCCGAGCACGACCGCGCACGCCGCCGAGCCTTCTCCGTAGGTCCGCGCACCGACCCTGGCCGCAGCCTGCCAATCACGGATCGTGTTGATCCGCTCGGGCCGCACGCCCAACTCCACTGCCAGCTCCACGTAGCCGTCGCCGAACGTGTCGATGAACGCGTCGACGCTCCCGCCGGCGGCCTGCCGGATCCGCTCGGCCGCGCCTTCCCCGTACTCGACCGGGACGACACCACGGTCCTTCAGCCAGGCATGGTTCCGCTCGCTCGCCACCCCGATCACCGTGGCGCCGCGCCGCCGCGCGAGTTGCACGGCGAGCGACCCGACGCCGCCCGCCGCACCGGACACCACGACCGTGTCGGCCGGACGGGGGTCCACCGCGAAAACGGTGGCGTAGGCGGTCGTGCCGGCCACGTACAACGACCCTGCCACGTCCCAGGACAGCCCCTTGGGACGGGAGACCACGTTCACGTCGTCGACCACGACGAACTCCGCGTGGCTCGCTCTGTCGTGCGTGAAGCCCAGGACCTCATCGCCCACCGTGAAGCCGCGCACCTGCGCTCCGACCTCCACCACGACGCCGGCCAGGTCGCTGCCCTGCCCCGTGGGGAACGCAGCCGGCCAGCGTTCGTGCCGCGCGCCCTTGCGGATCATCACCTCGCCGGGCTGGATCCCGGCCGCGCGGACCTCGACCAGCACCTGCCCGGGGCCGGGCGTCGGCCGCTCCACCTCCTCCACCCTCAGCACATCGATCTCGCCGTACTCGTCGAACCGCACTGCCTTCATGGCGTGATCACCGCCTTTCGTCGTTCGGACAAGCTCTGGACCACGAGGTGCCCCGAGCGGGCCTACGTCCTCCAGGGCATCGTCACCGTCGCCGCGCTCGGGCTCTGACTCGGTCCATGTTCCGCCGGACAGAACCTGGCGGAGAGGCTCTCGTAAATCAGTGGAACGGCGCCGCTGTGCGCCATTACCGTGCTGCCGGACCAAGTCGCCGAGGCAAGGACGGCCCGTTGTACACCGTGTGAGACCTCCCGAGTGCTGATTCGTCGCGCGTCGCGCTTGTTGCGCCGCGCTGCTTTTTGCTGCGGACTTCTCACTGAAACCGGTGTACTTCTGTGCTCAATAATTGGGTTGTCATGCCCACCTGCTTGCCGCTCGTTCTCCGCCGTTGCCACACGTGCGCGTCCCAGCGCTTCCGGGCAAACGGCAAATTCCGCGTCAACGCCAACCACAAGCTCCTCGACGCCTGGCTCCTCGTGCTCTGTACCGCTTGCGGGGCAACGGCAAAGCTCACGGTCCTGGAGCGGATGAATGTGCGTTCCGTACGACCTGAACTGCTCGACCGGCTGCACGACAACGACCCTGGCCTGGCAGCCGAGTTGCTCCAGGATCCGGTCGTGCAGCGCCGTAATCGCATCGCTCTCGACTGGGACAACGCCTGGCGCCTCGACACCGGCGGATCGGATCACCTGGACCGCGAGGTGATCGACGTCTCGGTCCGCTTTGCGGCGCGGATCCCTGTCCGGCCGATGCGACTGATCGCTGAAGGTTGCGGTCTTTCGCGGGCCGAGGTCGGGAGACTGATCGCGGAGGGGAGTGTTGTCTCGGCAATCCGGCTCAACAGCAAGCTCTCCGACGACTTCACCTTCACGCTCAAGCGCTGAGCCCTCCTCAAGACCAGGGCCTGTCCGGCAAGATGCGCCGGACAGGCCCTGGTCGGCGCCGTGGACGGGTGGGTTCGGCGTCAGTCGTCTATCGCCTGGTAGAGCACGGTCCAGAAGTCGAGCATGAGATGCACCGGGTCCGGGACGGACGCTCCGACCTGGGTGAGCAGGATCCCGGTGAGCCGGTTGACCGGGTCGGCGTAGGTCGAGGCGCCGCTTCCGCCGTCCCAGCCGAACTGGCCGACGGGCGCGAAGTCACCGCGATAGGTACGCACCGCCATCCCGAAGCCCCAGCCGCCGTGCTGCCCTTGGCCGAAGGACACATGGACGTTGTTGACGGCCAACTCGTGTCGGGTGGCCTGCTGTTCGGGAGAGAGCCGGTTGGTGGTCATCAGCTCGACGGCGGGCCGGGACAGGATCCGCTCGCCCTCGTGCATCCCGTGGTTCAGCAGCATCCGGAAGTAGGCGTGGTAGTCGTCGGCGGTGGAGTTCAGTCCACCGCCGCCGCCCTGGAACGCCGGAGGCGTGCTGTGGCGCCCCGTCGCAGCCTCGTCCCAGACCTGGAACTCTCCGGTCCCCGGGTCGGGGGCGTACAGGGGCGGCAGCCGGTCGAGCTGGTCCCCGGGCACATGGAAACCGGTGTCCTTCATGCCCAGCGGCTCGAAGATCCGCTCGCGCAGGAACGACTCGAACGACTGGCCTGTGACCCTGGAGACGAGGACGCCGACCAGGTCGCTGCTGATCTGGTACTGCCAGCGCTCTCCGGGCTGGTGCATCAGCGGAAGCGTGCCGAGACGGCGCATCCACTCGTCCTGCTCGGGCATCGGCGTCGGCATGTTGGGGGTGATCCCCTGCTCGAAGACCGCGTTCATGATCGGAGTGCCGATCACCGTCATATCCATGCCGAGCCCGAACGTGGAGGTCAGCACGTCCCGCACGGTGATCGGCCGCCGCGCCGGCACGGTCTCGTCCAGCGGGCCGTCGAGCCGTTTCAGCACCTGGCGGTCGGCCAGTTCCGGCAGCCAGCGCTCCACCGGGTCGTCGAGGCGCAGCCTGCACTCGTCGAGCAGGACCATCGCCGCCGCGATCGAGACCGGCTTGGACGTCGAGGCCATCCGGAAGATCGTGTCGCGGCGCATCGGTGCGCCGCCGTCGTGACGCATCGTCCCGATCGTTTCGACATGTGTCTCGTCGCCCTTGCTGAAGAGGGCGACGACCCCGGGAATCTTCCCTGAGTCGACATGCCGGGCCAGCACGTCGTGCACCCTGTGCAGCCCTGCCTTGGAGAAGCCGCTGTCGGCCATGGTCGTGTGCTCCTTTGACTGGGAATGAGAGAGCGGATGGTCAGCAGCCGAGCCGGTCGGCGATAAAGTCGACGGTCAGCCGATGCTCGGCGTGTACGGCCAACGCCGACTTGCCCACCCCGCCGATGCCATCGATCGCCACCACCGAAGAGCTCCGCGCGGCGCCGAGCAGAGCGTCCAACTCCGCCCCGCACCCGGTGAAAGCGGTGGTGTCGTGCGGCAGGTCATTGCGCGCCGGCGCCGGGGCAGCCGTGCTGGTCCGGGGCCCGTCCTTGGCCCGTTCCCACACCTCGCGCAGTGTCCTGGGGTCATGACCGGCTGCCTTGCAGAGCGCCACCGTCGGCCAAGGCGGAACGGCCTGTTCGGAGAAGTAGCGCGGCAGCGAGGAACTGCTGACGTGGACGTCGCGGGCGAGCTCGCGCAGACTCCGTCCGGTTGCATCACGCAGCTGCAACAGCCGCCCCGCCAACTCCTCACTGACACTTGCCAGCCTTCCCCCAGGAATCACGCGCTGATACTAGATGGAGTGGGGTGAGGCGGTGTCTTGATTGGCTGTACCTGTACCTGTACCTGTAGCTGTACCTGCCCCTGCCGCTGCCGCTGCCGCTGCCGCTGCCCCTGCCCCTGCCCCTGCCCCTGCCCCTGCCCCTGCCCCTGCGAGGGAAAGCGTCCCCGCTGCAACCTCGTGCCCAAATGCCGTACGAACGCGGCCTGTTGCCTCCGAATGCACCGTGCGAGGATGATCGCTTCTTTCTAGGGGCGGATAAAGGGGGTGGCACTTGAAGCGGAGATCGCTGCTGCGGGCAGTGGTGACCACCGGAGTGGCGGCGGCAGCCGGCGCGGCCGACGTGCGGTCAGCGGCCGCCGCTACGGACTATCTGATCGTGGTCGTCGAACAGGCCGCCAATCAGATCCAGCGCTTCAGCAACAGCACGACCGACTGGAACACCTCCCCCGAGTGGCACTGGAGCGCGCCCAGCACGGACTCCTGGAAATATCTCGCCGACGCCAAGCGCCGGCTCACGGCCAACTGGGACGATGTCCTGGTGTGCTGCGCGAACGGCACCGCGAGTACGGGTGGACGCGCCGCCATGGTCCGCGAGAGCGACCAGGCAGTCGTCTGGACGGCGGTCGTACCGGGCAATCCTCACTCGGTGGAGCGGATCGACGGACACGGTGCGATCGTCACCGCCTCTGCCAAGCAGAGGGCCACCGGCGACAGTTACGAGAATGGCGGCGGCATCAACCTCTTCGTACCCAGCACACACGGCGGCCTGCCACCGACCTCGTTCGCCGACAGCATCAGCACTGGCTTCCCCGGTGCCCACGGCGTGCTCTGGGACGACTCCAACGAATGCCTGTTGGCCATCGGCGACAACGAGCTGCGGGCCTACCGCCTGGTGACGATCAGCAGCGGCATCATCACCGGTCTCTCGAAGGTGGCGACGCTGGCCTTCAGCGGCACAGGGCACGACCTGCAGCCGGACTACGCCTCCCCCGACATCCTGTACACCGTGGGCGGAGACGCCGGTAATCCCGACCACGGGATATGGAAGACCCGTCTCACTTTCAACAGCGCCGCCGCTACCTGGACCTTCGCCTCTCCGGCCAGGCTGTACGACTGGTACTTCACGAAGTCCTTCAGCAGGCTCCCCGACGGAACGGAATTCTGGGTCGACGCCCCGAGCGCGGCGACCTGGTGGAACGACACGGTCGGCTTCTCCGGCCGGTCCGATTCGGTCCGGACCGGCGCGAAATTCTACAAGGCCCGCTTCTGGTCCCACGTCCTCTCTTGACATCTCCCCCAGCTGAAGCAGGGGGATTCATTCCTCGCGGAGTGAACTTTCTGCTTCATCGACAGCCGCTGCCCCGAATGAACGGCGAGGGACGTTGGTACGCCCAGCAGTCTTACGCAAGCTCCACAGACCTGACATCCCGCCAGCCCGGCGGTAGACCCGGCCAGCTTGGTTGTCGCCAGCCGGGCAGGGTCGAGCATACAAGTCGCGGACGGCGCGTGGGACGGGTATCCGCCCAGAGGGCGAATACCCGCTCGCTGCCCTGCTCCGCAGGAGTCCGTTTCCTCTCCACCCTGAAGAGCGGACTATCCACGGAGGAATCCCGATGAATCCGTCCGCATCGGAAACCCAGCGGTGCTCGGACGTTCAGCGGCTGCCCGCGAACGACGAACGGCCCGCCTCTCCGGCACGATCGCCGGAGGGGGGCCGCTGTCGGTCGCGGTCGCGTACGTCCGTGATCAGACGGCGGGCAGCTTCGCCACCACGATCTTCGTCGAGCCCTGCGCCGTGGTGTCGGTCGCGTAGAACGCCACCTCACCGCGATCGTTGACGGCGTTGCCCTCGGTGGGCACCCAGTGGGTGCGGTCCACCATCGCGCCGAGGTCGTACATCCGGCCCTGCGGGTCCCACACCACGGCCGTGGTGACGTCGGGCTGGAGTTCGGCGTTTCCGACGATCCAGCCGTCGTCGTTCACCTTCAGCGCCTTGGCGCTGAACCCGAAGTCGGGCAGGCGCGTCATGGTGCCGCCCGGCTTCAGGACGAACGCGTCGTCGCCGCTGGTGCCGACGACCTCACCGGAGGCGTTGACCGACTCGGCCGTGCTGTCGACCATGCCGGGCAGCGTGCCCAGGTCGCTGATCGTTCCGTCCGCGCTCCACTTGACGGCGCGGCGCCTGCCGTCCTTGGAGGAGTGTCCGACGACGACACCGGCGTCGTTGATGGCGATCGGCTCGGTCAGCGTGCGGGAGTCGGTCAGGTGGGGCAGCTTGCGGAAACCGTCCTTCGCGGACCAGGTGAAGGCGTCGTTGACTTCCAGGTTGCCGCCGGTCGCCGGGTTCTTGATGTACCCGGTGGCGTTGCCGACGACCGTGCCCGCGTCGTTGACGGCGAACGCGCGGTCGTAGCTGTACGCCTCCCAGTCGGGCAGCGGCAGCGTGGTGAGCTTGCCGTCCGTGTCCCAGACACCGGCGCGGGTGCCGCCCTCCGTCCGGGTCACCTGGCCGGTGCCCCACGTCCCCGAGGCACTCTGCCCGAGGACGTAGCCGTTGCGCAGGCCGGTGTTGTCGAGGAGGGTGATGCCGTGCTCGGCGTCCCAGCGCATCGGCCGGGTGGCGCCGGACACCTGCTGGGAGCCCGCGATCCGGCCCTGGTCGTCCATGCCGAACGCGACCGCGGGGCCGAACGACGCCGTGACGTCGAGCGTCGGCTGGGTGACCTTGCCGAGCAGCACGTCCGCGCCGCCCAGCGTCGAACCGGCGTCGCTCGCCAGCGAGAACCGGCCGACGAGACGGGTGCCCGAGGGCGGCGCGGTCTCCGCGACGAGCCGCCCTGCGACCTTCACCGACTGGCCGGAGTACAGCTTCACCGGCTTCTCGTCGTCCACCGTCACCGTGCCCAGCGACTTCGAGAATATCGTGGCCTGGATGTCGAACGCGGTGGAGCCGGACGGCACATCGGTGCCCGCGATGAACAGAAGGTAGTAGCCCGGCTTCGGGTCCTTCAGGGTCAGCGATTCACGGAAGCCGCCGTTGGTGGAGGAGGCGATCAGTGCGCCGGACTGGGCGATCAGGTACAGGTCGAGGTCGGCGTCCGGGTCAGAGGCGTTGCCAAGTGACACCTCGAGACGGGTCGCGTCGCGCGGCACCGTGATCTGCTTGCCCGTCATCGACTGGTCGGTGACGGTCGGGTGGGCCTGCGACAGGGCGCCCAGAGGGCCACCCGTGGCGTGGGCGGTCACCGGCGCGAACCGGTTGACGGCCGTCAACGCCTTCTCGGCGGGCGCGTGCACGGCGGCCTCGTCGATCACCGACGACGCGGGGTCGAGCGTGGCCCCCAGCACGGTGGCGGTCAGCCGGTACGGGTTCTCCTGGACCGGCGACGTGCGCCGCGACTCCACCTCGAACTCCCAGACGCCGGGCATCGGTTGCTCGTACGCACGCGAGTCGGGGGCTCAGTCCGCGGTGTCGGAGAAGTGCGTGTAGCAGCGGCTGACCGCACTGTCGTCCACGGGCATGCCCTGCGGGTCGACGGCGAGGAAGCGGGTCTGGCTGTCCCCCACGACGCCGCTCAGGTCGACCTTGAGCGCCGCGGCGCCCTCGGGCACCGTCACGAACACCGACCGCGTCTGGTTACGGTCCACCGCCCCCTTCGCCGAGACCGCGTACGACGGCTTCGCCGGGTCGGCGGCCGCCACGACGGTGACCGGGACGAGCTTGTCGACGCCGGGCGTCAGCGGGTCGTCGACGCGCAGCAGCGCAGAGTGCGCGCCCGTCGAACGGGCCCGCGCCCCCACGGTGACCGTGGTCTCCTTGCCCTTGGTGAGCGCCACGGTGTGCGGGGCGCTGAAGGTGCCGTCGTTGCCCACCCATGACAGCAGCGTGAGGGCACTGCCGGAGCCGGTGCGGGTCAGCCGGACGTCGTAGTTCTTGCTGCGGTCGGTGAACCTGGCCGCCGTCGCCCGCGGCGCATCGGTTGTACACGCCGGTGCCGGACTTCGGGGTGGCGAGCATCCCGGCGAGCGCACCACAGACCGGGGCCCGCACGGTGTACGCGGTCGGGTCGACGTGCTTCGCGAGCAGCTTCCACGCCGCCGGTACGGAGACGAGGCCCGCGCCTTGCGCATAGGCGGGCTGGTCGTCGAGGAACGTCGCCGAGCTCATCAGGGCGGTACGCAGTGCGGCGGGCGTCACCTTCGTGCCGGTGGCGGACGCGGCCGACAGGAGCAGCGCAACGACGCCCGTGGCCTGTGGCGACGTCATCGACGTACCGTTGAACATGCCGTACCCGGGGGGGCAGTTCGTAGCCCGCCTCCGGTACGCCCTCGCCCGGCATCCAGGTCGGTATGGACGACACTGCGGCACCCGGGGCGACGACCTCCGGCTTCATGCCGCCGTCCTCGCGCGGACCGCGCGCCGAGAACGGGAACAGGGGCTGACGTGCCGTCACCCGCGAGCCGTATTCGGCCCACCAGGTGTCCTTGCTGACGGACGCGCCCACCGCGAGTGACGGGACATGCAGGTGTCCTTCCGGGGTGTATGTGTTCCGCGGGTCTACCGAGCCGGACGGGCCCGGCGCAGCAATAACTGGTGGCAGCTTCTCGCCACGTCGCCAAGTCGCCACCGAACCTTCAGGCTGCTTCGGTGAGGCCGGAACTGGTGCGTACGGGTGGTGCCCTAGAACCCCAGTGCCACGTGCCCCACAGCGCGCCCATCCTCGCCCAAGAGGCGGCCCATGCGCTTGGCGGTGCGCAGTGTGACAGTGCGGTCCTGGACGGTCAGACGGGGGAACCGCTCGTCGAGCAGTGACTCCAGGGCCGTGATCCCGTCGAGGTCGCGGAGCCACACCGAGAAGAGCAGGTTGCACGAGCCGGTCACGGAGGCGCACAGCCGGATCTGCGGCAGCCGCGCCAACGCGCCGCCGGTGGCGTCGAGCTCACCGTGGGGCACGACCGCCCGGTACGTGGCGATGCCCGGCCATCCGGCCGTCTGCTGGGCGAGGTCGCAGCGCACCAGGATGTCGCGGTCGCGCAGCTCTCGGCTGATCCGGCGGCGCACCGTGGAC
Organism: Streptomyces sp. NBC_01446; assembly: GCF_026340095.1. GTDB lineage: Bacteria > Actinomycetota > Actinomycetes > Streptomycetales > Streptomycetaceae > Streptomyces > Streptomyces aureus. The sequence continues at coordinate 862,954 of NZ_JAPEPO010000003.1, forward strand.
TCGCTCAGGCCGGTGCGCGCGGCGAGTTCGGCCCAGCCGACGCGGCCGTCGGCACCGAGAGCCTCCAGGAGGCGGCGGTCGACGTCTCCGCGTGGCACGTGCGCGAACGGGCCACCGCCGGGCCTGCCGGCCGGGCGCGGCGCGGCGAGCCGGGCGCGACCCGCCGGTTCCAGGGCCCGCACCTTCCAGCCACTGCCCTCCTGGTAGATCCGCACGCCGAGCCGGGTGCGGGTGGCGCGCACGCCCGGCAGCGGCCCGAGGTCGGTGCCGATGCGGCGGCCGAGCGCGGACAGGTCAGGGGCGACGACAGTCAGGAACAGGTCGAAGTCGCCGACGACGTGTTCGACGCTGGCCACCCACGGCAGGGCGGTGAGCCGCTCGCTCAGCTCGGCGAGGCGCCGCGGCCGGCAGGTGACCTCCACGTAGCCGACGGTCGCGGTGGCGGGCCCGGCGTATGCCGTCACCCAGGCCAGGCCCGCACGCTCCAGGCGTGCCCAGCGGCGGGCCGCGGTGGTGGCGTCGACGCCTACGGCCGGGCCGATCCGGGACCAAGGGGCGCGCGGATCTGTCTGCAGGGCGTCGACGAGCGCGAGGTCGGTCTCCTCGAAGGTCTGGATCTCCCCAAGGCCCCCGACAGTCTCGATCACATCCAGGGGCTCGGCGGAATCCGGATCCAGAACCTGCCCTCTGCCGTTTTCCTGCAATTCGGCCCCCATTCCGTACGGCGGCCGGAATCTGTCCCCACTTCCGAGCCGCACCACCACCATCACACGCCCACTCTAGAAGGAGTGCCCGTGGCTCCACCGTCCCCGGCCCGCAGCAGGGAGCGCCTCGATCGAGGCGCGCGGATCACCGTCGCGCTGCTCTTCTGCGCCTGGCTGATCGACTACGTCGACCGGCTCGTCATCAATCTCGCGCTCCCCTCGATCGGCGAGGAGTTCGACCTCAGCCGCGCGGAGCAGGGCCTCGCCGTCTCGGCGTTCTTCCTCGCGTACGCGGCCTGCCAGATTCCCGGCGGGATGCTCGCCGACCGGTTCGGCGCCCGGCGGGTGACCTGCTGGGCGCTGCTGATCTGGTCGGCGTTCACGGCGCTGACCGGGTTCGCCGGGTCGTTCGCGATCCTGCTGGTGGTGCGGTTCCTGTTCGGGGCAGCGGAGGGGATCTTCCCCGGCGCCTCGATGAAGGCGATCACCGAGCGGACCACCCCGGGGCAGCGAATGGGCGCCAACGGCGTCGTGCAGTCCGCGAACGCGATCGGCGCGGTCGCGGCGCCGCTGATCGCCGCCCCGCTGATCACGCACTTCGGCTGGCGCTCGGCGTTCTTCACGGTCGCCGGTGTCGGGGTGTTCGTGTACGCGGCGGTCCGGCTGTGGCTGCCCGAGCCGCTCGCACGGGACGCCGAGCGCTCCGCCCCGGCCGTGGCCGGCGGCGCCCGCATCGTGCTGCGCTCCCCCGCCATGTGGGGCTTCGCCGCGATGTTCTTCGGCTACGACATCATCGTGTGGGGCCTGAACACATGGGTGCCGTCGTACCTGAGCCAGGAGCGGGGCATCTCGTTGACCTCGGCCGGAGCGCTCGCCGTCATCCCGGCGGCCGCGGCGGCCGGAGCCATGATCGTCGGCGGGCGGCTCGCGGACCGGCTCCAGGGGCACCAGCGCAAGATCGTGGTGCCGTCGATGAGTGTGGCTGCCGTCGCCCTGATCCTGATGGCGACGGCGTCGAGCACGGTCGCCTTCATCCTGTGGATGACCGTGGCCACCGCCTCCGCGTCCCTGTCGTACATGCCGGTCTACGCGGTGCCGCTGCGCAGCCTGCCTCCCGAACTCACCGGCGCCGGTGCCGGGTTGATCACCTTCGGCGGCCAGTTCGCCGGCGTGATCGCGCCCACCGCGATGGGCCTGCTCGCGGACCGGATGGGCTTCGGCGCCGCCTTCGGCTTCCTGGTGCTCGGCGCCGTCCTGGCCGGCGTCGTCGCCGTCGTCACCCCTCAGGACACCGACTCCTTCCGCCGTTCGCTGCGGCTGCCCGAGCCCGCCGACGCCGTCCCCACCCCCCGCCCCGTAGAAAGCGAGAAGGCATGACCACCCCTGCCCCCACCGCCCTCACCGACGGTCTCGACGCGCTGCTGCCCGGCCTGCGTGAGCTGTATCGCGACCTGCACACCCACCCCGAGCTCTCGCTCCAGGAGACCCGCACGGCCGCCGTCGCCGCCGCCCGGCTGCGCGCGCAGCCCGGCTGGGAGGTCACCGAGGGCGTCGGAGGCACCGGTGTCGTCGGCGTGCTGCGCAACGGCGACGGGCCGACCGTGCTGCTGCGTGCCGACATGGACGGCCTGCCGGTCCTGGAGGCGACGGGCCTGCCGTACGCGTCCGTGGACCGCGCCATCGACCGCGACGGCAACGATGTACCGACGATGCACGCCTGCGGCCACGACATGCACGTCACCTGCCTGCTCGGGGTGACCGCGCTGCTCGCGCAGCACCGAGGCGCCTGGCGCGGCACCGTCCTCGCCGTGTTCCAGCCCGCCGAGGAAACTGCCGAAGGCGCGCGGAACATGCTCGACGACGGCTTCGCGGAGCGCTTCCCGAAGCCCGACATCTGTCTCGGCCAGCACGTGGGCCCGTTCCCGACGGGGGTCGCGGTGACTCGCCCCGGGCCGCTCATGGCGGCGTCCGACAGCTACCGGGTGCGCCTGTTCGGCCGCGGCGGGCACGGCTCGTCGCCCGAGTCGACGGTGGACCCGGTGGTGATGGCCGCGGCGGTGGTGCTGCGCCTTCAGACGGTCGTCTCGCGCGAGGTCGGCGCCTCGCAGACGGCCGTCGTGACGGTGGGCTCGATCCACGCCGGCACGAAGGAGAACATCATCCCGGACGAGGCGGAGCTGAAGCTCAACATCCGCTCCGTGGACCCCGTCGTCCGCGAGAAGGTCCTCGCCGCGGTGTGCCGGATCGTGCAGGCCGAGGCCGCGGCGTCGGGTGCGCCCAAGGAGCCGGAGATCACCCCGCTGAACGCCTTCCCGCTCACCGTGAACACCGCGGACGCCACCGCGACCACGATCGAAGGGCTGCGTGACGTGCTCGGCGAGCATGCCGTGCTGACGCTGCCGCAGCCGATCAACGGCAGCGAGGACTTTGGCCTGTTCGGCACCGAGCTGGGCGCACCGTCGGTGTTCTGGCACTTCGGCGGCGCCGACCCGGCCGCGTTCGAGGGCCTCGACCCCGAGGTCCTCGCCACGCGCGGCCTCCCGGCGAAGCTCCCCATGAACCACTCGCCGCTGTACGCGCCGCTGCAGGACCCGACGATCGAACTGGGCGTACGGGCCCTGCTGGGCGCCGCCCGCGCCTGGCTCGCCGACGGGGAGTGAACGAGGAACCGGGCTGACCGGCCACTTGTGGGGGCCCGGAACTGTGCGGTTCCGAGCCCTTCACAAGTGGCCGGTCAGCACCGGCTTTCACTGATGGTCTCTGGTGCCGCTGCCCACGCCCGATACGAAGGATCCGGCGCCGACGCGGATGCGGCCGCGCCGGCGCCGACACGTCTCGGCGCACTCGCCCGCGCCCGCGCCGGCGCCGGCGCCGGCGGGTCAACGGCGGGTGTCGTGTTGTCGCCACGTCGTGATCTCGCCACCGGGTTCCCTTTCTCGTCGCTCCGCCGTTCACCCATGCTCGTGCGGTGTTCACAGCTCGCCCCCGGAAGCCGCGGCGGCTGCCCTCACGGCCCGGATTGGAGCAAGGAAGATGACTCAAGTCCCCCGCCCCAGACGCCTTTTCGCGCCGTCCGTGGTCACCACGCTCGCCACCCTCGTCGCTCCGGCTCCCTCCGCGTCTGCCGCTCCCCCTCCGGCCGGCGGCACAGAGGCCCGAAGCGTGCTGTCCTCCCTCGACAACCAGGAACTCCAGGCACTGCACCGGATGGCCACCCTGGATGTGGGTGGTCTGCGCGTCACCGACAAGGAACCCGTAGACCATCCAGTCGTACCACTCGACGGCGTTGCCGCCGCCGAGAGCCAGCAGAGCGCGACGGTGGGAGAGGGAGGGGTTTCCGGCGGCGACAGGGGTTCTGCCGATGAGTGATGCCATAGCGGGGCACCTCATGGGGAAGGCGCACGGATCGAGGCCGTGCGGTACCGGCACCCGGTCCTGCGGCCGGGCGTTGGGGAGGGGACGGGGCCGGGCGAGGCCCGTGCCTACCAGCTGGGCGGAGTGATCACCCAGATCGAAGTGGCGGGCTCGTCACCGGGGTTGACGTACCAGTGAGGTGTGCTGCAGGAGTAGGTGATGGAGTCGCCCGCCTCGAGCCGGTGACGGACGCCGTCGAGATACACGTCCTTCACCCCCGAGAGCACGATGCCGAACTCCTCACCGTTGTGACGGAAGGGAGTGGCGCTGGTGTCGTGGCCCGGCATCAGGGGCAGACAGTCACCACTTCGGAATCCACTTGCGGGGATAGGGACTTCCAGGGAAAGGGCTCCCGGCCTCGCCCTCGGCAAGCAGGGTGCCCAGGACTCGGTGGCCGGTCTCGACGGCACGGTCGTCGGCGATGCGTGCGGCAGCGGTCGCTCCGGCCGAGCGCATGGAGGCGCGCTTCATCAGGAGACGTAGGCGAAGACGGAGACGGGCCTTTCGATGACCGGTCGACTGCCGGTAGGCGCCGAGCGACGGGGATTCTCGCCGTCTGTCAGTGGCCCTTGAAGGCCTCCTCCAGCCACCAGGACCCGTGCTCGGCGGTGACCTTGGCATCGATGAGCAGGGGTGCGGAGCGGGGCCCGGCGGCCCAGTCCCGGACGGGTTCGAGGTCGGCGAGGGTGCGGACGGTGACCGCTTCGAAGCCGTAGCCCCGGGCGATGGCGGCGATGTCTGTGGGCGGGAACACGACCGTGTCCAGGGGGAATTCGCCGGGGCGGAAGTGGTGGACCTCGGCCCCATAGGCGTCGTCGTTGTAGACGACGACCACCATCGGCAGGCCCAGGCGGCGGACTGTGTCCAGTTCTACGGCGCTCATCAGCGCGCCGCCGTCCCCGAGGGCGGCGACGGGCAGCCGGTCGGGCCGGGCCAGCGCCGCTCCGATGGCCGTCGAAAGGCCCAGGCCGATGGATTGGAAGGCCTGAGTGAAGCACAGGCTGTTGTGGTCGGGCACGGACAGGAACATGGAGGGGTAGCCCATGAAGTTCCCGGAGTCCACTCCGATCACGCGCTCGGCGGGCAGCAGGTCGTCCAGCGCGATGCTCAGGGTGCGTGGGTCGATGCGCTCCTGGCTGCTCTCGTCCACGTAGGACACGTCCCGCCAGCGCACGCGTGCGGCGATGGCCTCTCTGATGGTGGGGCTGCGGTAGCCAGGTCGCTGCCCTCCGCTCGACTCGAGGGCGCGCCGTGCGGTGCGTTCGACATCTCCGGTGACGCCGAGGTGGACGGTGCGGTGCCTGCCGAGGGCGGCGGGGTCGTCGTCGACCTGGACGACGGTGGTCTCCGGGCCGATCAGCCGGCCCTGCCGCATCGTCCACATGTTCAGGGCGCAGCCCCAGCCCACGATCACATCCGCGCCCCGTACCAGTTCCGCGGTCAGGGGCGAGGAGAAGCCGCCGGACACGTCGATCGACCACGGGTTGTCGTGGAACAGCCCGCGGGCGACGGCAGAGGTGGCCAGGAGCGCGCCGTGCCGCTCGGCCAGCGCTGTCAGGGCGTCGCGCCCGTGGGGCGTGCGCGCGCCCCGGCCGGCAACGAAGACGGGGCGCTCCGCACGTTCCAGGGTCTGCACCAGTTCGGCGACGGCGTCCGACTCGGGCTCGACCGGGGGCCGTTCGGGCGGCGGGGAGACGGGTGTGCCTTCGGGGGCGTCCAGGGCCTGGATCTCCAGCGGGAGATTGAGCAGCACCGTACGGCGCTCGTGCAAGGCCCGGCGCACGGCGCCGCATGCCTGCTCGACCGCGTCCTCGGCCGAGGTCACGCGCGTGCTGACCGCGCCCACCGAGTGCGCCAGCGCGTCCTGGTCGACGTAGAAGTTCGAGGTGGTCTCAGTGGTCTCCGCCGCGAGGACGAGCAGCGGGGTGCGGCTCTTGGCCGCCTCGCCGATACCGGTCAGCGCATTGGTCAGCCCGCACCCCTGGTGCACCGACAGCGCCGCCACCTTGCCGCTCATGCGGGCATAGGCATCGGCCATCGTCGCCGCCCCGCCTTCATGGCGGGCCGCGACAAACCGGGCGCCGGCCGCGACCAAGGCGTTGGTCAGATGGAAGTTCCCCGAACCGACCACACCGAAGACGTGATCGACGCCGGCCGCCGCAAGGGCCCGGCCGACCGCTTCTGCGACCTTCATGCACCCTCCACCAGCGCGAGCACGCGGGCGGGGGCGCCGGATCCGGTGACGATGGGCAGCGGTCCGGCCAGGACGACGGCGCCGGTCGGCGGCAGCGCGGCGAGGTTCTGAAGCTGCGTCAGGCCGTACTTGCCGCTGCCCATCAGGAAGGAATGGCACGGGAAGGCCGGATCGAAGCCCGGAGCCTGACCGGCGTCGGTGCCCACCGTCTCGACCCCGAGGCCGATCACGGGCGAGTCCTCGGCAACCCAGCGGGCACACTCCGCCGAAAGCCCAGGAGTGTGCGGGCCCTTCTCATCGGCGTTGAGGAACTCCTGCTGAGCGTGCGAGCGGTCGTCCCATCCTGTGCGCAGCAGTAGCCAGCCCCCGTCGGGCAGTGGCCCGTACTGCGCTTCCCATGCCTTCACGTGGTCGACCTCGACCAGGAAATCGGGGTTCGCGGCCGCCTCGGCGGAGAAGTCCAACACGGCTGCCGGGGCGATCAGTTGATGCGCGGGCACGGATGCCACGTCGGCGAGTCCCCGCCCGGTGATCCAGTGATTGGGTGCGTCGAAGTGCGTGCCGGTGTGCTCGCCGCTGCGGAAGTTGTTCCAGTACCAGGCAGGTCCCCGGTCGTCGTAGCGGCTGATCTCCTCCAGTTCGAAGACCGCGGTCTGACCGAACTGGGCGGGCAGTTGGAGCACCGGCGTGGAGGACGACAACGGCGCCGTGAGGTCGACGACCTCGATCGAACCACTGCGCAACGCGGACGTCAGCGCGGCGAGGACGGAGGGGTGGGACATCATGGCCTCCTGCAGATGGGGGCTGATCCGCGACGATCATAGTGCTGGTGCAGGCGTTACAGAGGGCGGCACCACAGGTACGGCAAGCCGTAGGCGCAGCTATCTGCTATCTGTCCAAGGCAGACAGGTGCGCGAGGCCGGTCTCGTTCATGATGCGCTCGACCGTGGCATCGAGCTGGCTGTCGGTACCGATCACCGACTCCAAGCCGCCGGGGAGCAAGTCCCGCTCCCGGTACCAGTCGCGCAGGTGCCGCTCAGTGACCTGGGCCAGGTACTCGCGATCGGCTTTCGACCGGTGCCGAACCAGCGTCTCCTCGAGAGAGACATCGAGGTAGTAACAGCGGGAGACACCACGATGGGCACCGACCAGGCCGGCGACCATGTCGCCGTAGCGGTCGGCGTACAGGATTCCCTCGACCACCACGTGGTAACCGGCATCGAGCGCGTAGCGGGCGACCGTGTCGATCAGGCCGATGTTGGCGCCGCCGGGCACGTCCCGCTCGCGCAGCACGATCCGACGTAGGTTGTCCTGCCCCACCAGGGCCAGGCCCCGCCCGAAGCGGTTCCGGATCCCGGCCGCCACCGACGACTTGCCGGACGCCGAGTTCCCTCGCACCACTACCAGCCGGGTCTCTGCAGTTCCCACACTCACGCGCAGAACCGTAGCCGCCTCCGACAGACGCGGCCACGCGGAATGGGGCATTACTCTGGCCGCATGAGAAGTGGGTCTCGCCCACGTGACGGACGAGGGAGAAGCGGACTCCCGCGTCATCCGGTGGCGGGCCGGCCACGAGAAGTCCTGGCTCGGCGAGGAGATGCGAGCGCGGCGTCGGAGGACCCCTGCTGAAGAGCCGCTCCGGGGAGCAGCGAGGAGGGGTGCGATATGCGCGGAGCGCCAGGCGTCAGGCGCGGAGGCGAGGGCAGGGGCACGGGCAGGGTGACCGTCGCCGTGCTGACCGTTCTCCTTACGGCTGGGGGATGCGCCACGGGCTCCGGCGGCACGGCCGACTCCAGTGGCAAAGACGTCCCGCCGAAGGCCTCAGCAGGCTCTCTCACCTGGGAGTTCGAGCACATCGCGGACTTCAGCGGAAAGATCACCGATGTTGCCGCCCTGGCCAAGGACGACGTGTGGGCGGTCGCGACCGAGAACAACGGTGAGTCCAATGCCCACCTGCTGCACTACGACGGTACGCACTGGAAGCGCGAGTCCCTGCCCGAAGCCCTCGGCACCAGCCTCTACCCGCCCGCCCTCGAAGAGGTCGGTGAGAAGACATTGTGGCTGCGGCCGCAGACCGCTGAAGATGCCTCTGCCGTGAACCGCTGGGCACAGTGGGACGGCAGCCGCTGGTCGCCGGTGCCGAACCCCCCGCCAGGCAGTGCCGGTGACTTCGAGGCCACAGGCCCGGACGACATCTGGACCCTCGACGCCGCCAAGCAGACCGCCCAGCACTGGAACGGCACCCGCTGGACCACGACCCGACTGCCTTACGGAACCTCCGACCTGGCGATCGTTGGACCGGCCGATGTCTGGGCGGTCGGCAGCCGCTCAACGGGGCCAGGCACCGAACTGGGCACCGGCGAGGGCTACAGCCAGCCCGCCTCGATGCACTGGGACGGTACGTCCTGGAAACCGGTGGACACCCCACAGGCCCACTTCAAGGACCCCGTCCCGCCGGAACCCAGTGCTGTCCTCAGCCAGGTCTTCGCCCTCGACAGTGGTGAGATCCGCGCGTACGGCATCAACAGCTTCAACCACGGCGAGGTCGACAACGAACCCGCGGACCAGTTCCTCCGGCTGCGCTGGGACGGCTCCACGTGGGTCGAGCAGGAGCCCGCGCCGGGCGGTTGCGCTCTGCGCACGCCGGTCGCTCAGGACGACAAGGGCCTTTTCCTGGACGGCAATTGGTACCTCACCGACGACGGCGCATGCGTGAAGATCGAGCGCCACCGCCTCCCCCTGTCGACCGGCGCCCGCAAAGGATCGAACCAGTCCCTGTGGCTCGAGGAGATCCATCGGGTGCCCGGCACCGGCGAATGGCTCGGTGCCGGACACGTCCAGGTCAACCAATCCGGTGACCCCTTCGGCGCCCCCGTCGTCGTACGCCTCAAGCGGGGCGGCTGACCTCCTCGACCACCTGAAGCGGCCGAGGCTCCGGCGCGGTTCAGCCTCGGGCTTTCACCAGGGGCGCTGTCCGGTAAGTGATCGCCCGTCAGGACAGGATCTCGACGTACCCGTCGGTTCCGTGCACGCGGATCCGCTGCCCGTCCCGGATGAGCCGGGTGGCGTGCTCCACGCCCACGACGGCCGGCAGGCCGTACTCCCGGGCGATCACCGCGCCATGGGTCATCAGGCCGCCCACCTCCGTCACCAGGCCCGCGATGCCGACGAACAGCGGCGACCAGCTGGGGTCCGTGAAGGCCGTGACCAGGATGTCGCCCGCTTCGAGATCGGCCTCCGCCATGTCGAGGATGACGCGGGCGCGCCCCTCGATGGTCCCGGCGGAAACCGGAACGCCGATCAGGGCGCCGGCCGGCACGTCGTCACGCCGGTACGCCCCGGTGAGTGCCTCGCCGTCCGAGGTGAGCACCCGGGGCGGTGTGAGCGCGTGGTACGACCTGAACGCCTCCTTGCGCCGCTGGATGAGCTGGTCGTCCATCTGGTGTGAGCGCGCGGCGTCGTGGAGTTCCTGGAAGGTGAGGTAGAAGGCGTCCTCCTTCTCAGGAAGCACGTCGGCCTGCACCAGTCGCTCGGCCTCCGCCAGCAGGGCCTGCTTGTAGACGAAGTAGCGGCTGATGATGCCGTATTTGGGGTACTCCCGGTACCCGATGAAGGTTCTGACCCGGTCGATCATCCCCTTGACCTCGTCGGCTTTCCGGTCCCCGTCCGGCAGGGCCCGCAGGCACGTCAGCACGTCCTGTTCCTTCTTCTGCGCCTTCTGCCGCCCTTGCTCGAAGCGCCGCTCGGCGGCGCCCGGCTCGAAGTTCCTGACGTTGTCGAGGATCACGGGCACCAGTGTGCTGGGGCGCTCGCGCCAACGTGGCCTCGTGATGTCGATCTCGCCGACGCAGCGCATGCCGTACCGGTCGAGGTAGGCCTCGATCGCGTCGCGCGCCTCGGTCCCGCCCGCGAGCTTCGCCAGTTCGTCCAGGAAGTCATCGCCGTCGACGCCCTGCAGGAACGCCACCACCTCCGACTTCGGGCGGATCACGTCCGCGACGTCGAGCAGCGCAAGTCCCATCTCCGACGTGATGTTGTCGGGGGCGGACAGCGTCAGCGTGTCAGCGACGTTCTTCTCGCCGAGCCACTCCTGCAACTTGTCGTTGAGCCACCAGGTGGCCTCCATCCCCGCCTTGATCGCCTTGATGCTCAGCGGATCGCTGAGCACTCGCTTGTGCTCCTCGAAGGCCTCCAGCAGGAAGTCGAAGAGTGCTGGTCCGGTCTTCGTCCGGATGTCGCGCTCCAGGCCGGCGATGGACGCCCGGCTGCGCTCGATGAGCTCGGCGACGACGGCCGGATCGGTGTCGATCGGGGCGGACGCACCGCCGGCCGGCGGCCCGCCGGGGCCCGCGTCCGGGAGGGACGGGACGAAACCGTCGCGGTCGAGGACGGTCTCCAGAGCGTGCCTGATCAGCGGATCACCCTTCCCCATGGCCTCCAGGAGGCCGGCGCGGCTCGCGGGTGAGGCCAGGCGCCGGGTGACGTCGACGAACAGCCTCCCGCCGGCCTCGTGCATCGGCACCATCGCCGTCAGCTGCCACATGGAGAACCCCAGGGGCTTCATGGGGTCGGTCATCATCTGCCCGTGTCCGACGGAGACGTAGACGTGGTTCTCCTGGTCTCCGCTCTCGGGGATGGGGAACAGCGTCGTGATCGGCCGGCTCTGCACGATCTGGAATCCACCATCGACCAGGCACCATTCGATGTCCTGCGGACGGCCGAAGTGCGCTTCGATCCGCCGCCCGAGCTGCACGAGCCGTACGGCCTGCGCATCCGTCAGCGCCGGCTGCCCCTGCAGCTGCGGTGCGATGGCCACTTCCTGCGTCCCGCCGGCCGGCAGGGCGTGAATGGCACGCTGTTTGGCGGCGATCGTCTTGTTCACGACTTCGCCGTCCCGCACCTTGAAGACGTCCGGGTTCACCAGGCCGGAGACCAGGGCCTCGCCGAGGCCGAAGCCGGAGTCCACGGTGGCGACCTTCCGGTTGCCCGTGACGGGGTCGGCCGTGAACAGGATGCCGGACGCATGCGGGATGACCATCTGCTGCACGACCACGGCCATGTGGACCGTACGGTGGTCGATGCCGTTGCGCTGGCGGTAGGTCACGGCCCGCTCGGTGAACAGCGAGGCCCAGCACCGGCTGACGTGCTGGAGGATCGCCGTCGGCCCCACGACGTTCAGGTACGTGTCCTGCTGGCCGGCGAAGGAGGCCGTCGGCAGGTCCTCTGCCGTCGCGCTGGATCGGACGGCGTAGGCGGTCTGCTCGCCGAGCCGGGCGAGCGCGTGCGTGATCGCCGCCGCGAGATCGCCCAGGATGGCGATCCCTTCGATGGTCCGGCGAATCTGGGCGCTGAGCGTGCGGATCGCCTCCCGGTCGTCGGGGTTCAGGCGCGACAACCGGTCGAGCTGATCGTCGATCGACGGTGCTTCCTCGATGACCCGCCGGAAGGCCTCCGTCGTCACGCAGAAGCCACCCGGCACGCGGATGCCTTCGATCCGCGACAGCCCGCCCAGGTGAGCGCCCTTGCCGCCGACGACCGCGACCTGCGTCTCGTCAATGTCTTGAAGATCCAACACGTACTGCTCAATCACTGCGTTACCTCCGAGGCAGCCGTGCTGCGTTGCACTGCGGTGGCCGGTCGAATCACCGGCACCTCCCACTCTGTCGAACTTCTTGTCGCGCACGTCCTCATCCCCGCTTGCGTTTCCTCCGACGAGTCGGCCGGGCCTTTCCACCCAGTCGGGCAGCACGCACCCCCGCACCTCCGCGCCGGGCACGCGCAACCGCACTGCCGGTCCCGCCACTGGTTCGACGTCACCGCGCCCCCGTACGTCGACACCAACACACGCACGTCGTGCCCCATCTCCGCAGGTTGTGGCGTCGGCCGACGATTGTGCGCCATGACCCGGGCCTTGCGGCAAGCCCCCCAACGCGCTATAAGTTGAGAGTGGCAAGGAGAGAACTCTCCTTGCCTTTGTCTTTGCCCCCTGCCGTGCGCCGGGACTGACAAGCTTCCCGCGAACCGGCGGCGCACCGCGTACGGCGGAGCGCGCCGTTGGCCCCAGCGGATCTCCCAGCGGCCTGCGGGACGGACGTCAGCCTCTGCGGCGCCCCTGGGGTGATCGGCATCGTCGCGCTTCAGGCGACCGCCAGCATCTCGATCGTCACGTTCTTCCCTGCGCCACCGCCAGGGTGCCTCGATCCCCCGCAGCCGCCGCCGTCGGGGCGGTCCATGGCCGGCCGCTGGAAGGAAGCCGAGCCGCCGGACCAGCTGCCTGCCGCCGTTCTTGGCAACTGCGGATTCCCGGCCCGGACGATCCGCGGGGCCCGTCCCGTCGGCCTCGTGAACACCATGGTCAGGCTGGCTCTTGACTCTGTATCAGGTCGATGAGGCCAAGAGGCGGAATGCGAGAACCGTAGTCAGGAGGCTTGACGCCAGGGCGGTGACAAGCTGCCCGCGAGCGCCCGTCAGGGCTCGGCCGAGCAGTGCACCCCCACCGGCGAGGAGCAGTTGCCAGCTGGCGGACGCGGCGAAGGCGGCAAGGACGAAGGCGGCCTGCTCCAGGCGGGTCGGCGCCGATGCGGCTTGGCCGCCCAGTACCAGCGCCACGAAGTAGATCACCGTCAGTGGGTTCATCATCGTGATCCCGCAGAGCCCCAGATAGGCGCGGGCTGCGCTGACTGGTACCCCCTCGTCCGCCGAGGAGGGCGCGTGACGTCTGCGGTACTTCCTCGCAGCCGCGACACCGCTTCGGGCCGCCAGCGCGACGAGCACCAAGGCCGATACCCAGCGCAAGGGCACCAGCACCGGCTGGATTGTGCGTGCAAGTGCCGAACCCCCGGACCTCGGCGATCAGGGCGTACAGGCCGTCTGCGGTGGCAACCCCGAGTGCGGCACAAGCGCCGATCTTCAATGCCGTCCGCGCTGTGAGGGCCACCAGATATGTCGCGACAGCTCCCACCGGCATGGCGATGCCATAACCGGCAAGGAGTCCCGCGACCAGCGCGGCGCTCACGACCGCAGGAGAATCGGCCTCCGCGATCGGTTGGGCTGCTGCTGAACTCGCCCGCGTCGAGCGGAGGGAGCCGGCGGCAGGGAGGCGTTGATTGCGGTCATCGGATACCTCCGTGGATACTCCGCCCTTCAGGGTGGAGAGGATTCGGACTCCTGCGGGGCAGGGCAGTGGGCTGTGATGCGCTGCCAGGGCGGATCGCAGTGCTCTGACCCACGGGTTTGAACGTCACGTGTGGCGACGCTAATTTGTGAGCGTGACCACGAGCCAGGTGAGGCGGGCGTTCAAGTACCGCTTCTATCCGACGGATGCGCAGGCAGCGGAGCTGTCGCGCACGTTCGGATGTGTGCGGAAGGTCTACAACTTGGCGCTTGCCGCTCGAACCGAAGCGTGGGCGAGGCAGGAGCGGGTCAACTACAACCAGAGCTCCGCGATGCTGACGGCGTGGAAGCAGACCGAGGAACTGGCGTATCTGAACGAGGTGTCGTCGGTCCCGCTCCAGCAGGCCTTGCGGCACCTGCAAGTGGCGTTCACGAACTTCTTCGGCAAGCGGGCCAGATACCCGCGCTTCAAGAGCCGGAAGAAGTCGCGGAAGTCCGCCGAGTACACCGCCTCGGCGTTCCGTTTCAGGGACGGTGAGCTGAGACTGGCGAAGATGAGCGAGTCCCTGCGCATCGTGTGGTCGAGACCGCTGCCGGACGGTGCGAGTCCTTCCACGGTGACCGTGTCGCAGGACGCGGCCGGACGCTGGTTTGTCTCCCTGTTGTGCGACGACCCCAGCATCAAGCATTTGCCCACCACGGATGCCGCCATCGGCATCGATGCCGGTCTCGACCACCTCCTGACCTTCTCGACGGGCGAGAAGATCGCCAACCCGAGGCACGAGCGCCGCGACCGGGTCGCACTTGCGAAAGCTCAGCGCAGGCTGGCGAAGAAGGCCAAAGACTCGGCGAACCGGACCAAGGCCCGGCATAAAGTGGCCAAGATCCATGCCCGGATCGCGGACCGCCGACGCGACACCCTGCACAAGATCACCACTCGGCTCGTGCGTGAAAACCAAACGCTCGTGATCGAGGACCTGACCGTGCGCAACATGGTCAAGAACCGGAAACTGGCCCGCGCCATCTCGGATGCGGCGTGGTCTCAGTTCCGGAGCATGCTGGAGTACAAGGCCGCCTGGTACGGGCGTGAGGTGATCGCCGTCGACCGGTGGTTCCCCTCCTCGAAACTGTGCTCCTCCTGCGGCACCTTGGCTGACGAGATGCCGCTCAGCGTCCGCGCGTGGACGTGTGAGTGCGGCATGACCCATGACCGGGACGTGAACGCAGCGAAGAACCTTCTGGCCGCCGGGCGGGCGGTTACAGCCTGCGGAGCTGGTGTAAGACCTCAACGGAGCTCTCCGGGCGGGCAGTCGGCGATGAAACAGGAAATCTCACGGCGCGAGCCGTAAGAATCCCCACCCTTCAGGGAGGGGAGCGTCAAGAGCCGATACTGCGAGTCGCGTCGCGCGACGCCGCGCGTGCAACCCAATTCGCCGTCCGCCAGCCCCACCAGAGGAACCTTCGACCGCGTGGGGTGAGATGGGCAGGAAGCCATAGGCGTCGTTGCGTCGCCCCGCGCGGTTCGGGGCCGCCAACGCATGAGCCACGTCCTGGCATCGGACGGCCGGGAGTGGGCCACGTACCGATCGGCCTCCAAGCGCTGCGTCTACGACTCGCTCTCCTGCGGATGCGCGGCGCGCCATGCCGCCATCGACACGTCCCACTCGTCGCCGGACAGCGCGGTCAGCGACGCCGGGAAGAGGCCGTCCTCCTCCTTGGCGATGTGGTGGTGCAGTTCGTCGGCCGCCGCCTTGAACCGGCCTGCGTCGGTGGGGTCCGTGAGATCGAGGGCGGGCAGCAGGGCGGCGAGCTCACGGTGCTCGGCGACCAGCGCGTCAATGTAGTCCGTGTACTCCGGATCGTCCCGCATCACCGCGAACAGGCCGTTCTCCTCGCCCTGTCAGTGCGTGGCCAGCTCCCGTGACATCACCTCGGTCAGCTCCCGCGCGGCCGCCGTGTCACCACGTTCCAGAGCCCGCACCGCATCCCCCGCGGCGTCGGTGACCTTCTCATGCTCGGCAATGAACTCCTTGATCAGCGGGATCTCACGGCAACCGCAGTAGTGACACATGCGCCCATCACAGACGCTCATGCCCGACTTCCGGCACCGTCAGCGCGGACGCCGCTCCCGAGCTCACTCATGTGCCCCTGCCAACGCCCGGTGCGAGCAGACCGGTCGGCACCATCACCGCCGGAGGGCCTCCGCGAGGATCTGCACCAGGTGGCGGCTGTCGAGGCCGGCGAGGTCGCGTACCTGTGTGCGGCAGGAGAAGCCGTCGGTCGTGATCCGCCGGTCCGGGCTGTCGGACGCCTTGGCGGGAATGCCGTCTTGTGCGACCTTCCCGGAGAATGATCTGCTGCGTGGATCAGCGTGGAGACCACCACTGCAGCGAACGCAAAGGCCGAGCAGGGAGCTGAGGCGATGACGCCCACGCACGCACCGGGCCCGCCGGCCGCCGTGGTCATTCAGAACACCAGGAGCGGCGGTCCCGGCCGGGTCGGGGCGTGGCTGCGCGAGGCGGGAATCGGCCTCGAAGTGCTGCGCCCCTACGAGGGTGAGGCCCTGCCCCAGAAACTCGACGGAAGGCCTCTCCTCGTGCTCGGCGGCGGCTTCCTGCCGGACGACGACGAGCGCGCGCCCTGGCTCCCGGCCACCCGCCGCCTCGTCACGCAGGCGCTGGACGACGGCACTCCCGTCCTCGGTATCTGCCTCGGCGGCCAGTTGATCACTCAGGTCGCGGGCGGCAGGGTACGGGCGCGTCACGGGCAGCCCGAGTTCGGCAGCACTCAGATCCGGCTTCGCCCCGAAGCCTCCGACGATCCGCTGTTCTACGGGCTCGGCGCGACGGTTCCCGCGATCGAGCGGCACGTCGACGCGATCACCGAACTCCCGCCGGGTGCTTCCTGGTTGGCGTCCAGCGCGGCCTGTCCCCACCAAGCGTTCCGGGTCGGGGCACGTGCCTGGGGTGTGCAGTTTCACCCGGAGGCGGAGGCCGGGCGCATCGCCGGTTGGGACCGGGAGCGGCTGGCCCAGCAGGGTTTCGACAGGGACCGGCTGCACGCCGAGGCCGTGGCCGACGAGGGCGCGGCGGTCTCGGCGTGGTCGGTGTTCACACGGAGGTTCGCTCAGGTGTGCGCGAGGCTGCCGTGACCGGCCGCGGGGCGGGCTCGGGTGCGGGGGCCCGGCGCCGCCGTCCCAACGACGTGATGACGCTGGTGAGTACGCCCGCGAGCAGCCCCCAGAACGCGGACCCGATACCGAGCAGCGTCACACCGGAGGCCGTGGCGAGGAAGGTGACGACGGCCGCCTCCCTGGACTTGGGGTCCGACAGGGCACTGGCCAGGGCCGCCTCGATCGTGGCGAGCATGCCGACCCCGGCGACGGCCAGGACGAACGCGTGCGGCATCGCGGTGAGCAGCGAGGCGACGGTCGCGCCGAGCAGGCCGACGCAGAGATAGAAGACGCCCGCCCACACAGCCGCGAGATAGCGCCGCTGCCGGTCGGGGTGGGCCCCGTCGCCGGTGCAGATCGCGGCGGTCATCGCCGCCAGGTTCATGCCGAACGCTCCGAACGGCGCGAGCACCGCCTGCACGGCGCCCGTCCACGTCAGGACGGGCGAAACAGGCACTTCGTAGCCGGACCCGCGCAGCACGGCGACGCCCGGCAGATTCTGCGAGGCCATGGTGACGACGAACAGCGGCACGCCGACGCTGACCAGCACCTTCCAGTCGAACTCGGGAGCCGTGAACACCGGCTGCGCGAGCGACAGTCGGACGCGTTCAACATGCCAGCCCCCGGTGAGGACGGAGGCGACGACTCCGCCGCCGAGCGCGATGAGGACCGCGTAGCGGGGCAGCAGCCGACTCGCGAAGAGATACAGCACGAACATTGGGAACGCGATGGTGAAACTGCCGCCCATCTGGGAAAAGAGCCCCGTCCCGAACTCGAGCAGCACACCGCCGAGCAGCGCCGACGCCATCGGCACCGGGATCCGGTCCATGATCCGTGCGAACCACCCCGTCAGACCGCTCACCATGATCAGCACGGCGCTGAACACGAACGCACCCACGGCCTTCTCCATGGACACCCCGCTCAGGCTCGTGGCGAGGAGCGCGGCTCCGGGCGTCGACCAGGAGGTGACGATCGGGGCCTTGTACCGCAGCGACAGACCCGCGCAGGTCACGGCGATCCCCACGCCGAGTGCAAGCATCCATGAAGAGACCTCCCGCGCGTCCGCCCCCGCGGCCCGCGCCGCGGTGAACACGATGGCGGCGGCACTGGTCACGCCGACGGTGACCGCGATGAGCCCAGCCGCCACGGCCGAGGGCGGAGCGATGGCGCGTATGCGGGCGAGCGGGGACATGGGGGCATCACTTCCGGAGGGGGCGGGGCAATTCCAAGCGTCCGCGAACAGAGCGTTCTGTTTATGGAACACTAAGGACGCAGGTGGCAGCACGTCAAAGCGCCTGCCGGCGCAGAAACGGACGGAACCGGGCGGATGGGTCTGAACTACGAGGTGGGGCGCAGGCTTAAACGGCTGCGGCAGGACGACGGTCTGTCCCTGTCGGAGCTCTCGCGCCGCTCGGGCGTCGGCAAGGGCACGCTCTCGGAACTCGAGACGGGCCAGCGCAACCCCACCCTGGAAACGCTCTACGCCCTGACCACCGCGCTCGGCCGCCCGCTCAGTGCCGTCCTCGACGATCCGGCCCCCGGCGTCGCGGCGGGCGCGGGCGGAGTCTCCGGCAGCGCCGTCACCGCGGTTCTCCTGGAGCGGTACGAGGACGAGGCCGCGGCCACCGACGTCTTCCGCGTCACCATCGCCGAGGGCGCGACCCAGGAGTCGGCCGCGCATGTCCCGCACACCACGGAGAGCCTGATGGTGCTCTCCGGAACGGCGGTAGTCGGCCTGCCGGACGCGCCGCAGACAGCCGGGCCCGGCGGCCACGCCCACTGGCCGGCCGACGGCCCGCACTTCTACAGCGCACCGGACGGCGAGGTCCAGGGCGTCCTCTTCGTCCGGTACCCGAAAGGTCGGTCGCTGCCGTGATCCAGAACCCGCCGACGTGTCGACGACCAGGGCCGACGCAGTCAGTCCCGTCGGCGTCGCCGGAAGAGTGGAATGTGCTGAGCTGGAAGAACCAGGACGATGCTCTCGCGGGCCTCGGCCACGCCTAGCCGTGCGGCAGTCGCTCCTCGGGATATGCGGCGCACGTGGACAAGTACCTTGTGCGGGTGGTCAGTTGGTGGTCTCCTCCAGGGCCAGGACGTGCTCGACCAGGGAGATCAGGACGTCCTTGCCGGACTCCCGGTCGCGTACGTCGCACAGCATCACCGGGGTGTCGGCGGTCAGGTCGAGGGCGCGCGCCACCGCTCCTTGGCTGTGCGTGCGTATGCCGTCGAAGCAGTTCACGGCGACGATGAAGGGAATGTCGCGGCTCTCGAAGTAGTCGATGGCGGGGAAGCAGTCCGCGAGGCGCCGGGTGTCGGCGAGGACGACCGCGCCGAGGCAGCCCGTGGCCAACTCGTCCCAGACGAACCAGAAGCGGTCCTGGCCGGGGGTGCCGAAGAGGTAGAGGGCCAGGGTGTCGCGCAGGGTGATGCGGCCGAAGTCCATGGCGACCGTCGTCGTGGACTTCGTGGCCACGCCCTCCAGGCTGTCCACCGGGCGTGAGGCCTCGGTGAGGGGTTCCTCGGTGCGCAGCGGGCGGATCTCACTGACCGACTCCACCAGCGTGGTCTTCCCCACGCCGAAGCCGCCGGCGATCAGGAGCTTGAGAGCGGTGAAGTCGGCGGGCGCCGAGTGCGCGGCGCGGTCAGAGTGCACGGAGGCCATTGATCACTTCTCGCAGGAGGTGGGGGGAGGGAGGTTCTTTCCTGGCGGCGGTGTACTCGGGCGGGGTGATGCGGATCAGCCCCTGGGCGGTGAGGTCGCCGAGCAGGACGCGTACGACACCGAGCGGCAGGCCCGAGTCCGACGCCAAGTCCGCCACCGGGCACGGCCCTTGGGCGCATTGCGCCAGCAGGCTGCGCTGCTCGGGCGGGATCGGGCCGCGCGGGGTGGCGTCCGTGGAGCGGACGATCGCCATCAGATCGACGCGTTCCGCGCCGTTGTCCGTACGCGCGCGGCCGGCGGTCATGGCGTAGAGGCGGACCAGAGGGCCGGCCTCCTCGTCGTAGCGGTCGGCCCAGGGGTCGGGGTCCCGGCGGTCCGGGGCGTCGGTCCGCGGCCGGGGGCCGGGTGGTTGGTCGGTCACGACGTGCCGCCGTCCGGCGTCGGGGCGCCGTCCGTCCTCACGGGTACCGCGAGGTGCTCACGCACGCGCTCGACCAGCAGGGCCATCTCGTACGCCACGAGGCCGATATCGGCGTGCCCGTCGGTGAACACTGCGATGCAGGACCCGTCACCTGCGGCGACCACGAAGAGAAACCCGCCGTGCAGCTCGACCATCGTCTGGACGACGCCGCCCGCGTCGAAGTGGCGGCCCGCGCCCTTGGCGAGGGAGTGGAACCCGGAGGAGATGGCGGCGAAGCGCTCGGACTCGTCACGCCCCAGGCCGCGGGAGGCGCCGACGCACAGGCCGTCGGTGGAAAGCATGACCACGTACCGGACTTCCGCGACACGGTCGACCAGGTCGTCGAGGAGCCAGTCGATACCGCCCGCGCCGCCCGTGCCGTGGTCGTCGGGGTTGTCACCCAGGTTCGTGACGGTGAAGGTCGGGGTCATCGGTTTCGGAGTCCTTCTTCGGTCGCGGTGTGAGGGTGGGGCGCGGCATGCGGGGCGCCGGACGGGCTTCCGGGGCCGGACGGTGTGCCCGGCTCGCCGTGAGCCGCGGACGCGCGGCGCCGGCCGGAGCGCAGGGACGCCATCGTGGCGCGCGCTGCCTCCGGGGATCGGACGGCCGGGTCCTGGGCCGGCGGTGAAGCAGTGCTCGCGTCCTCGTCACCGCGCAGTTCGGGGGCGAGGCTGGCCTGGCGCACCCGGCGTGGCAGACCGTCTTCGGACTCGGAGTCGTGGCTCGAGGTGGCTTCCGCGGTGGGGGCGGGCGAGGACGGCGTCGGCCGGCGGGCCGCGTGGCGGGCATGAGTGGGGACTTGGCGGGGCTCAGGGTGAGCGAGCGGCGGCTCGGTTTCACGCTCCGGCAGGGGGATCGCGTCCTGTTCGGGGCGCTGCTGTGCTGGTCTGGGAACGGTGACCGGAGGCGGGGCCGGTGCGTGAGCGGCCGCCAATGCTCGCGGCTCCGGCGGGGGCAGGGGCCGCAGGCCCGGGTGCGGTGCCTCCAGGAGCTGTTGCGGAAGGAAGACGACGGCGGTGACGCCGCCGTAGACCGAGCGGCGCAGGGTGACGTCCACCTGCTGGCGCTCGGCGAGGCGGTTGACCACGAACAGGCCGAGCCGACGCGAGTCGAGGAGGTCGATGTCCGTGGCCCGGATCTTCTCGTTGGCCGCGGCGAGCGCCTCGTCGCCCATGCCGAGACCGCGGTCCTCGATCTCCAGGACGGCACCCGCCCCGACCTCCTCCCCGCGCACCACCACGGGGGTGTGCGGCGGCGAGAAGGCCGCGGCGTTCTCCGCGAGTTCGGCGATCAGGTGGATCAGGTCGGCGACGGCGGTGCCGGCCAGACTCAGATCGGGGATGTCGTGCAGCTGGACGCGGTCGATGTCGGCGGTCTCCGCGATGCCTGCGCGTACGGCGTCGATCAGCGGGACCGGGTTGCGCCAGGCACGGCCGGGCGCGGAGCCGGACAGGATGAGCAGGGACTCGGCGTGGCGGCGCATCCTGGTCGTCAAGTGGTCCAGACGGAACAGGTCCTCCAGGTCCGAGGGGTTCTCGGTACGGCGTTCCATCGCGTCGAGGAGCTCCAGTTGGCGGTGGAGCAGCACCTGGCTGCGGCGGGCGAGGCTGACGTAGACGCCGGAGACTCCGGTGAGGACGGCGGCGCGGCCCGCGACGGCGCGCAGGGCGGCCCGCTGCACGGTGGTCAGCGCGGCGCCGACCTGGCCGATCTCGTCCCGGATGGGGGTTCGGGCCAGCGGGGCCTCGGCGTCGAGGTCGAGGTCGTCGCCGCTGTGGATGCGGCGGATCGCGGCCGGCAGCCTGGTGGCGGCGAGCTCCAGAGCGGAGTTCCGCAGTCCGGTGAGATCGTCGACCAGGCCGCGCCCGATGCGTACGGAAAGCAGCAGCGAGAGGACCACACCGAGCAGACCGAGGACCACAGCGAGGCCCGAGCTTCCCAGGGTCGCAAGGGAGTACGGCTGCGCGTCGGCGCCCGTGTCGACGGCGCCCCGCTCTGCCGCGGCAAGTCCGGCCAGGGTGTGTCCCGCGACGGAGTGCCAGTCCCCTGCCGGCACGGCGGACACGGCCCCTTCCTCACCGGCGTCGAGGACGGCGTCCTGAGCGGTGGCGAGTTCGGTGGCGTTGCGGGACGCGAGAACGGTGCGGTACCGGGCGGCACCCTCGGCCCGCAGGTCGGGCACCGCGGCCTTGGTGAGCCCGCGCTGCTGGGCGACGTCGCCGATGAACGCCCGGTACTGGGCGGCGGACATCGTGCCGCTCGCCTGCGCGGCACCGAGCACGGCGTCCTGGCGGCTCAACGCCTCGCGGGCACGGGCCAGTTCGAGGACGGTGCGGGTGTCGGAGGCGCGGTCGGGGCGGTCGGCGCCCGCCAGTGCGGCGCGCACCGCAAAGGCCCGGTCGACGGCGGTGCCGTAGCCGGAGAACAACACGGCGGCGGAGTCGTGAGGTGTCTCGCGCTGCTTGGGGAGGGACCCCGCGCTCTTGAGCAGCGCAGTGATCCGGTCGGGCAGCCGGGCGTCGAGGGCCGCGAGATCGGTGCTGCTGGAGCGGATGCCCGCGCGCAGGGCCGTGACGGCCTTGTCCGTGCGGGACTGGGCGGCGTCGAAGTCGCGGCGGGCGGACGCGCCGGGATCGGCCCGGTACTTCAGGGCGGCGGCACGCTCGTCCTGAACCGTGGTGGTGAAGTCCGTGACCGGCTGCACCAGGGCCGAGTTGACCTGCCGCAACTGCTCGGTGGACGAGACCTGTGACGCGGTGGTGACTGCAGCGTGCCCCCACAGGGCCATCAGCGAGAGGACCGGCACCGTCAGAAGGGTGACGACCTTCGCTCGGATCGACTTGGGGCGCCACCGTTCGGGCAGCGGAAAGCGTGCGGACATGACCAGGGATCTCCTTGGCGGTGCAGGAGTGTTGAGGGCGCGCGAAGTGGCGTTCGGCCCGGGAAACGGCGGCGGGGTACGCGCGTGGCGGGAAAGGTGCCGCGGAGATGGCGGAGGCCGCTCAGGGAGTCCGGATCAGGCGACCGGAAGCTCGACCTCGTGCAGCGGTCGGGCCGCGGCCTCGCCCTCGGCGCGCTCCCGCGCCGTCGGGGACAGAGCCACGAAGGCGCAGGTGAGGAAGAGGAAGGAACCGAGGACCACGGCGAGCGGCAGGATGAACGCGGTGGCGCTCGCGCCCGGCAGCGGTGCATCGCCGGCATGCACGTCCACGGTGACCGCGGCCATACCGGTGTAGTGCATGCTGCTCACCGCGAGCCCCATCACGAGGGCGGCGAGGGCGGCGACGGCTGGTCCCCGCACGGAGAGCGCGGCCCACAGCGCCGCGGACGCCGCCGCGATCGCGATGACGACGGAGGCCGTGACGACAGCCGGGTCGTACGAGATCGTGCCGTTGAGCTCTACGGCTGCCATGCCGATGTAGTGCATCGCGGCCACCCCGAGTCCGGTGCCGACGCCACCGAACAGGATGGAGCGCACGCGGGACTTGCCGTATCCGGCGATGAAGACTCCGGCGCCGACTACGGCGATGGCGACGAGGAGGCTCAGCAGGGTGAGCGGGATGTCGTAGCGGATCGCGGTGCCGTCGACGGTGTAGCCGAGCATCGCGATGAAGTGCATGGTCCAGATTCCGGCACCGATCGCGATCGAAGCGCTGACCAGCCAGTTCCTTTTGGACCGTCCCCTGGCTGTCAGGGCGCGCACGGTGCAGCGCAGTCCCAGCGCGGACCCGACGACGGCCATGGCATACGACAGGACCGGCGTCGCCCAGCCTCCGGCCATGTGGTGCATGTGACCCACGGGTTTCCTCTCACTGTCGTGTGTCGGCCCCCCGGCGACCGGGACGCTAGCACGCAGTGGATCTCTGTCCATGGGGCGCGAAACTCGCCCACAGGCGGGTTACTGGACGGTAAAGCCCTGGTTCAACGGCCTTTCGGGCATCGGCCCTTCACTCCTCGCCCACATCGGTGCGACTCTTGTCACGTCACACACCGAAGCTCTTCAGACACCCTGGACGAGACGCCCAGGACCGGATGTCCGGGACATACCCGTTCAACTGAACGCGGGGCTGGTGACGCTGGAGTCGAGACCGGCCGACTCGGCCGCGAGCAGGCGGCAGGAGCCCTGCACTTGCTGTGCACACCCGAGTTCGCCCCCATCACGGAGCAGGCCTTGACGTGCGGCGGCGGCTTCACCGGGTGAAGGCGAAGCCGCCGCCGCGCCGTGGGTCCGTCAGGACGGGCAGCCGGAGTCGGCGATCACGAAGCTGCCGGGCGAGGTTTCCTCCAGGGTGTGGGTGACGTAGAGGTTGTACAGGCCCATGTTCTGGTTGGAGCCGTTGGCATAGACGTAGCCGAGGCTCTGGTGGGCGCGTCCGGCGGCAACCTGGTTGTAGTTGTTGTCGGTGTAGCACTGGTGGGTGGCACCGGTCGTGGTCGCCTGCGCCCCGGTGGAGGACGCGCCTACGGCCCCGGAGCCGTCCACGGCGGCCACGGTGTAGCTGTACGTCGTGCCGGGGGCGAGCCCGGTGTCGGTGAACGAGGTCGAGGAAGGCGAGCCGACCTGGGTGCCGCCGCGGTAGACGCGGTAGGAGGCCGCACCGTCGACGGCGGTCCAGGACAAAGACGCCGAGGTGTCGGTGGTGGCGGTGACGGTGAGCCCGGCCGGGGCGGGCAGGGAGCCGCCGCCGTCGGTGGCGTCGAGTCCCCAGGAGTGTCCGATCCAGTACGAGGCACAGATGTTCATGTCCGGCAGGTACTGGCTCGCCGTGCCGCACTGGGTGGCCCCGGTGCCGGGATCGACGGCCTGGCCGTGGGACATGCCCGTGATGCTGTACGACTCGACGACGGCGCGGCCCGCGGTGTCCTGGTAGACCTTGTGCGGGTAGCCCTGCACGGTGTCGCTGACGTCGGCCGTGGCGTCGGTGCCGTGGACGTTGGTCCACTGCTCCACGAGCTCGGTCATGTTCATCGGCGCGACAGTGGTGTCCTGGGAGCCCTGCCACACCGCCACGGTCGGGTAGGGGCCGCTGTAGCCGGGATCGGCCGCGCGTACCTTGTCGCCCCACTGCTGCGGGGTGAGGTTACTGCCGGGGTTCATGCAGCTCAGGCCCTCGGTGACGGAGCGGGCGCAGTCGAAGGGCAGGCCGGCGGCCACCGCCGCGCCAGAGAAGACGTCCGGGTAGGAGGCCGCCATGACCGCGGTCATCGCCCCGCCCGCGGACAGGCCGGTGACGTAGACACGTGAGGGATCGGTGCCGTAGTCGGCCGCCATCTTGTCGACCATCTGCTTGATGGACAAGGCCTCGCCCTGGCCGCGCGAGAAGTCGGACGACTGGAACCAGTTGAAGCACGAGTTGGCGTTGTTGGCGCTCTTCTGCTGGGGCAGCACCAGCGCGAAGCCCCAGGTATCGGCCCACTTGGTCCAGCCGGTCTCGCCGTCGAACGCCGAGGCCGACTGGGTGCAGCCGTGCATGGCGACCACCAGCGGGCGCCCGGACGGCAGCCCGTCGGGGACATAGCGGAACATCTGCAGACTGCCGGGGTTGGAGCCGAAGCCCGTCACCTCCTGCAGGGACGCGGCTTGCGCCGGCGCCGGGGACAGCAGCCCGAGGATCAGGGCGACCACGGACAGCACCAGCGCGACCGCAGAACCGGAGCGCGACCGCCGTCCGCGGTCGGCAGGCCGCGGCACGCGTCGGAAGGGGCGCCGCGAGGAGTGGGGGGAAGCAGGATGCATCGTGCCACCAGGTGATCGCGAGGGATGGGGAGACGGACAACCCCCGGCCCTGGCCGCCCGGCACCGGACAGCGTTACGTGTCCCAGGAGTTACAGGGAAGCTACGTCCGGCCGATCGGCGACAGTAATGGTGACGCGCCCCACCTCGAAGGGGTGTGGGCTGTGGTCCGTCACCGTTGCGTCACTCGGAGAGCACACGACGGCGGATGATGTGCCGGCTGCCGTCGCATGGGCGTCCCCGAGCCCGTGAGCCCCAGCCCGGGGTCCAACTGCACGACCACTCCTGGTCGTTGCCAGGGTGTCGGCTGACAGCCGGGTCTGCCGGGGCAGCGATCCGGAACGCGTCCTACGAGACCCTCCGCATGCCGTCCAGCCTTCGAGGCCGATCCTCGGGCAGCGGGAGGCATCCGCGGCGACGTCGCCGGAGTGGACGTCACGACTCCCCCGGGGTGCCGTAGCGGACGAGGGTGGTGGGCCACCAGTACCAACTGCGGGCGATAATCGACCGATGAGCGCCATCGAACGCCCCATGCCGCCCCTGAACGCCGACGAGCGCATCACGCTCGAGAGCTGGCTCGACTTTCACCGCACCACGCTGGCGATGAAGTGTGAGGGCCTGGACGATGAGCAGGCCGCTGTCGCGCCGGTGCCACCGTCCGGCTTCACCTTGATCGGCCTGGTCCAGCACATGGCGGAGGTGGAGCGGAACTGGTTCCGCCGAGTGTTCGCCGGGGAACAGGCCCCGCCCATCTACGATCCGAAGGCCGACCCGTCTGCCCCCGACGGGGGCTTCGCGCTGGCTGAGGGCGCAACCCTGGGGGACGCCCTCGCCACCTGGCACACGGAGACGGCCCGATCCCGCGAGCTCTGCGCCGAGCGTGCTCTGACCGACACCGGCTGCTTCATGGAGCAGCCCGTCAGCCTCCGCTGGATCTATGTCCACATGATCGAGGAGTACGCCCGCCACAACGGCCACGCCGACCTGCTTCGGGAACGCATCGACGGCACCACCGGCGTGTAGCTCCGGATCAGGCAGCCCCGAACGCCCCACCTGCCCTGGCGCGCCGCAAGGTCTTCACCACCTTGAGGAGCGCACTGGGGCCGGGCCCACCCTCGCAGGTGAGCGCCCGCGCAGGCTGACACCGGTCATGCGAATCTCGACGCGCTCGACAGGCGCCGGCCCGACCTGCTCGTGAAGCTGCACTTCCAGACTTCCAGGACTCCCAGGACTTCAAGCTGCCTGTCGAGTTCCAGGTGCCGAAGCTGCCCGACGACGTGACCGGGCAGGACCGGGGCAACAGCGGGGTCTGTCTCCAGGAGCGTTGCGAGATGCAGATCCTCGACTCGTACGGTGTGGACAAGCTCGCGAACAACGAGGCGGGGGCGATCTACCACAAGAAGGCCGCCGACCTCAACGCCTCCACTGCGCCGCAGACTTGGCAGAGTACGACATCACTTTCCACACCATGAACGACGTCCTGAAGACCGAGTGGGGCTTCGACGGCTTCGTGGTCAGCGACTACACCGGGGTCACGGAACTCATCGCCCACGGCTGCGCGGAGGACGGCGCGGACGCGGCACGTATCGCTCTCGATGCGGGTCTGGACATGGAGATGATCTCCACCCATGTCGTCGACCACGGCACGGAACTTCTCGCACAGGGCCGCATCACGATGGACTCTGTTCAGCGTCCCTTGGACCGGTTGGCTCAGGCAGTCCGGCGCGCCTCGGCCGCCGTGGGGGCCGTCGGTGGAGGATCGGTGGGGCGGCGACCTCGGGAAGGGTCGCCCGGCACTGCCGCCCCATCGACGAAGAGGCCCGGCCATGAAACTGTTCGACGACCCGCCGTTCCAGTCCCTCGCCGACCGGGCACTGGAACGTATCAAAGACCGCACCCTCGGCATCTCACCCAAGACC
Organism: Streptomyces sp. NBC_01446; assembly: GCF_026340095.1. Taxonomy (GTDB): domain Bacteria; phylum Actinomycetota; class Actinomycetes; order Streptomycetales; family Streptomycetaceae; genus Streptomyces; species Streptomyces aureus. Next base: position 890,326 of record NZ_JAPEPO010000003.1, read on the forward strand.
GCGACGTGAGCGCCACTCCGCGCGAAGGCGTGCCGGGCGGCAGTCGCTACGGCGAGGCCGTCTTCCGTCCCGAACAGGCGGGCGAGGGCGAGCGCATCGACTTCGGCGCCCTCGCCTACGACGACATCACCATGGCGCGCCTGCGGGCACTCGGGGTCGGCCCGGGGTGGCGCTGCCTCGACGTGGGTGCAGGCACGGGCACGGTATCCCGCCGGCTGCTGGACGAGGCCGGGGTGGCAAGTGTGCTTGCCGTGGACCGCGACGTACGTTTTCTCAGCGCACGGCCCGTGCCCGGGCTCGACTTGCTGGAAGCCGACATCACCGCCCCGGACTTCGCCCCCGGCCGGTTCCGGCTCGTCCACGCGCGCTTCGTGTTGATGCACCTACCCGAGCACGACCGTTTGATCACGGCATTGGCCGAACTCGTCGAGCCCGGCGGTGTGCTGGTGCTCAGCGACGCCGTCGATCTGACGAGTGACCGGACGCCCGACACGCCGTACACCACGCTGATGCGGGCGATGTGGCAGGGACTGCGGGCGACCATCGGGACCGATGTATCGCGGGTTCCGGCGTACCCGCAGCTGCTGCGCGGGGCGGGGTTCGGGTCCGTAGCCGCCGAGATCCATGTTCCGCCGCTGCTGCCGGGCAGCCCCATCAGCCGCTTCTGGGCGGACACTTGGGTACGCAGCAGGGCGGCGATGCTCGGCACCGGCCTGGTCGATGACGCGGCCGTCGACGCGGCAGTGCGGTACCTGGACTCCGACCAATGCGCCGCTCTGTCAGCCGGCATGCTCACCGCCTGGGGATGGAAACCCGAGGAAGGTCCGCGATGACCCGCCGCCACTGACGACCCCGAGCAGTGCCTGTCCACCGCCCCCGGCGCGGTGCCCGAACCGGCAGCACCCTCCCCCCGTGCTCCTGCGCCAGAGAAGTCGGCGATCCTCGCGGCGACAGCCAGGCTGCGAATCCTCGGCGGAACCGCCGTGCAAGAGGGCGCCCCGCCCGGTGCAAGCCGGACGGGGCACTATGAACGTGACTCAGGGGAACAGGAGTTGGCCCGCTGCCAGTGCGGACGCCACCGTGCCGCCGACCACCACTGCCGATGCCGCGAACACCGGAACCGTCAGGGTCCAGGTGCGCAGGGCCCGTGAGCGGAGGAGGCGGTCGAGCAGGGCGTCACGACTGCGCAGCACAAGCACTCCGACGCCGGTGAGCGTCACGGCCATACCGACGCCGAACGCGGTCACCATCGCAAGGGCGACAGCCACCTTGCCGGTGAGAAGCCCTGCCAGCAGGACGAGGAACGCGGAGGCAGAGGGCAGTAGACCGCCGGCCGCGCCGAGCAGGACGATCCCCCGCCACGTGAGCAGGGACGGTGCGTCGGGGATGTGGTGACGACTGTGCCCGTGCTCATGGCCACCGCCGTGCCCGTGCCCGTGATCACGGCCGCCGCTGTGCCCGCCTTGGTGATGCGCCTGTGCATGCGCATCGACCTGCCTGCGGTGGCGTCGATGCGTGTACAGCAGACGCACACCGACTCCCATCACCACCAGCGCCGCGACCAGTTGCAGCCATCCCGTGAGCGCCGCGACGTCCGGTGTGCGTTTCGCCATCAGCCACCAGCCGACCGCCAGGACCGCCAGGACCGCCAGGACCGCCACCGAGAACGTGTGCATCACAGCGACGACCCCACCGAGCCACATCGCGTCGCGGGGCCGGCCCCGGCCACCCACGAGATACCCGGCGGCCAGCGACTTGCCGTGCCCGGGCGCACAGGCATGGAGCGCGCCCACGGCCGCAGCCACGAGAAGGAGACTAGTCAGAATTCGTCTGTCAGAGCCAAGATCGAACGACCTTAACCAGGTCGTCCGCAAGAGTTCAGCTGCAAGGAAGCACGCTGCAGCGATCCGCGGCCCGGGCCTGCGACGCGGGGATACGCCTAGCCATTGGTAACGTTAACGTTCACTCTCAAGCAGTGTGCCGACGCCGACAAACCGCCAAAAGACGTACACCGCGGTCCTCAGTCAAAGAACCCGCTGAGCGTCCGCCCCCGGGAAGCGCGTACGTGATGGCGAGCCGCGGTGGCGGCTGCGTCGAGGTCGCCGTTGGTGATCGCCACTCGGCCGGCGGTCCATCCGTGCGCCGCGACGGGTGCGGTCGTGGTCCGATGCGGGGCGCGGTTCAGTATGAGAGCTTGACACGGCGACGGGCTCCCGAGGGAGGCGTGTTCCTGAACTAACGTGTTGCCATGGTGCGTGCCGGTGGTCCCAAGGCCTGTGGTGCGGACAGGTCTGCGGCTTCGGGCCGGTCCCTGGCCCCGCTGCTCGCGGTCTGTGCGGGCTACTTCATGGTCATCCTGGACGTGACCGTCATCAACGTCGCCGTCCCGGTGATGGGGCGGGAACTGTCGGCCTCGCTGACCGGGATCCAGTGGATCACCAACAGCTACACCCTGATCTTCGCCGGCCTGCTGCTTACCGGCGGCGCGCTGGGAGACCGACTGGGCAACCGCCGGATCTTCTGCACCGGTGTGGTGGTGTTCACCGCCGCGTCGGTCGGCTGCGGACTGGCCCGGAGCAGCGGGACCCTGATCGCCGCCCGGCTGGTGGAAGGACTCGGCGCGGCACTGATCGTGCCCGCCTCCCTCGCTCTCCTCCAACAGGCGTACCCCTCACCCGCCGAGCGCTCCCGGGCCTTCGGTCTGTGGGGTTCCATGGCAGGTATCGCCGCCTCTGCCGGCCCCCTCCTGGGCGGCCTCCTGGTCACGACCGTGGGCTGGCGCTGGGTGTTCTTCATCAACCTGCCCGTCGGATGCGTCTGCCTGCTGCTCACGCTGCGGCGCGTGCCCGCTTCGGCCCGGGGCACGGGCCGCCCCGTCGACTGGCCGGCCCAGTGCGCGATCATCGCGACGGTGGCCCTGCTGACCGCCGTGCTGAACGAGGCCGGACGACGTGGCTGGTCGGACCCGCTGATTCTGGCCGGGGCCGGCCTGTGTCTGCTGACAGCCGCCGCGTTCGTCCTGCGCGAGCACCTGGCCCGCACCCCCGTGCTCCCCTTGCGACTGCTGCGCTCCCGCCCGATGAGCGGCGGAGCGGCCATCGGCCTGCTGTTCAACTTCGCCTTCTACGGCATGATCTTCACCGCCAGCCTGTACTTCCAGCATCAGCGCGGCCTGACCGCACTGCGCACCGGGTTCGCCCTCTTCCCCGCGGTGGCCATGACGATGTTCGCCTCTGTCCTGTCCGGGCGACTCGCACGCCGCACCGGGCACCGCCCACTCGTGGTCACCGGCTTGCTCGTTGGTGCGGCGGGGCTGGCCGGCTGGGCCGCGGCCGGCTCGGACCCGGACTACGCGTTGCTCGTGGCGCCGATGATGGCGGCGGGCTTCGGCACGTCCTTCGCCCTCACCGGGGCGACCACCACCGTGATGGCAGCTGCCCCGGACGAGTACTCCGGCACCGCCTCCGCCCTGTTCAACACCACCCGTCAGATCGGCAGTGCCGCAGGCGTCGCGCTGGGAGGCTCCCTGCTGGCGGCCGCAGGCAACTTCACCACCGGGCTGCGGACCAGCATGGCCGTGGGCGCTGCCGGGTACCTGACGGCCGCTGCCCTGGCGCTCTTCTGCATCCCGCGGCGGGCGCACCGCCCCGTCACCGGCTGAACGGCGGCACGCAACGCCATAGAACGATGCTTATGCAGGAGCGCCGTTGTAGCACTTTCGTGACCGGAATTATGGCCTCCGTCACACGCGCATGGCCCACGCCCTGCTGAGGTGATCAGATGCGAAGACCCGCTTCCCTTCTGCCTGTTGTGGCCGCCACCGCCCTGCTCCTCACGGCCTGCGGGACGGAGCGCGCCGGCCCCGGTGACACCGGCGCCGGCGCGGCCGATCCGCCGCCCCGCACGCAGGTCGACGACCCGGGCAAGAACGGCGTACGCATCACGTCGCTGACGCTCCCGTCAGTCTCCCCCTCGCCCACGCGCAGCACGTCCGTCTCCGCCGACAGCCTCGCCGCGGACTCGGGGGTACTCGCAACCTACGAGGTCACCAACAACGGCACCAAGAGCCTGACTTACTCAGTCGTGTTCACCTTCACGAGCAGTGACGGCGGAGCCGTGACCAACCAGACCACGACGGTGCGCGACGTCCGCCCGGGGAAGACCGTGCGGGGCACGGTCCGGGCCGGAGAACTGCCGCCCGCCGCCCCGCGGGTGACGCAGGCCAAGGTCCTCGAAGTGACCACGGTCCCCGCAGGTGAGGCGCCGGCCGAGCCGGGCTCGTGCCCCGCTTCCGGCATCCGGGTCAGCGCCGACAAGGGCGACGCGGCCATGGGACTGCGCGTCGTGGGCCTGCATCTCGACAACTGCGGCAAACGCGACTACACCGTCGACGGCTATCCGCTACTGGAACTTCTTGACGACGACCTCGACCCCGTGGACGGCATCGAGATCCTCGACGGCAGCGGTGACATCACCACCGGCGCCGGGCCCGACGAGCCGCCACGGCCCGTCACACTCAAGCCCGGCGAGTCGGCGACCGCCGGCCTCGTATGGCGCAACACGACCGAGGCCGGTACGGCAGTGAACGTTCCCCATGTGCGGGTCAGGGCGAAGGCCGGTGCCGACCCCGTGACCGTGACCCCGCACCTCGACCTCGGAACCACCGGAAAGCTCGGGGTCAGACCGTGGGAGAAGGCGGCACGCTAGCCTCGCGCGCGGATGCCTCACCCACGCTGCGTGGGCGAATTTGGGAGTAACGCAGTGTGCGGCCCCGGCGCTGGCCGGGCCCGCACACTGCGCTCTCAGGCAGGCAGACAGTCACCGTCCGCCTTAGTAGCCGTAGCCGCCGTAGCCGCCGTCGCCGTAGCCGCCGTAGCCGCCGTAGCCGTAGTCGCCGTAGCCGCCGTAGCCGCCGTAGCCGCCGTAGCCGCCGTAGCCGCCGTAGCCGCCGTAGCCGCCGTAGCCGCGACCGTAGTCGTTGTAGTTGTAGTAGCCGCGGTTGTAGCCACCGTGTCGGTGGTGGCCGTTGTAGCGGCAGCCGTCGTTGTGCCAGCCCCAGCCCCAGCCGCGGTTGTAGCAATCGCTGTAGCCGGAGCCGTGGTTCGAGTGGCTGCCCGTGTTCGCTGACGCCGTCCCGGCCGCGCCGATCGCGGCGCCACCGGCCATCAGAACGCTAGTGGCAGTCACGGCGAAGATACGCTTCACGCGAAGTGCCCGCATGAGACCTTCTCCCTTCCATGCCTCGCGCACCCGAGCGCGAGGTGGATGGCCGCGCACGCCAGACGCACAGGGCGCGCGGTCCATATGACACCGCTTTGGAAATTGAGAAACGCGCCTCGGCCATCCATCGGCCGTGCCGACCGTGTCCGGCTCCACACGCGAGCCCCGCAGCAGCAGTCGCGCTGCCCACCGCGAGAAGACTTCGCCAATGTGGCGCGCTCCGGGTTGCGGCTCTCTCATAAACGCTACTCCGGATCCGCCACACGTCATCTTGAGAAGCCACCGGTCTCGGTTCCGAACCCGGGCCCGGCGCCTCACGGGCCCGCAAATGCACTGGTGGCGCGGCCTTCTGCACATCCACCGGATGCTCCGGCCGCCATGACTGGCACACCCTCACGGCAGGGGACCGATGGGGACTTCCGCGTCCAGGTCGTGGGGGTCCGTCTGACTGCCGGAGTCGCCCACGTCGCTGATGAAGGTGCAGCGAATCTCCTGCCGCGGCGCGAGGTCAGGGGTAGGGGCCACCAGGTCCGCAGTCGCCGCCCACGCCTTTGCCGCCGCTGCCACCGCCCCTGTCGCTGCTGCCGTCGCTGTCGCCGTCGCGCTGGTGACCGCGGCGGGCGTCACGGTCGAAGATGCCCAGGATCTCGCAGGGGCCGCCTTCCGCGCCGATGGCGTGCGGGAGCATGGTGGGGAACTCCGCGGCCTGGTTGGTCTCGATCCGGAAGCGGCGATGGCCCAGCATGAGGGTCGCGGTGCCGGACAGCACGACGAGCCATTCCCGGCCTGGGTGTGCGCGCATGCGTGAGGGGTTGTCCGGGGGCGGTTCGGTCATCCGCTGACGCATGACGCTTATTCCCGGGTCGCCTTTGACGGGCCAACGCATCAGGCCGTGGGCGGCGTCGATCCTCGGGCTGATGATGACGTCGTCGGACGCGGTCTCCACGAGCTGGTCCAAAGACGTGTCGAGCACGCGGGCGAGAGTGACCAGCTGGTCCAGAGCGAGGCGGCGCTGGCCGTTCTCGATGCGGGAGAGCGTGGACTGGCTGACGTTGGCACGGGTGGCCAGTTCCTCCAGGGACCAGCCCTGTGCCACGCGCAGGGCGCGGATGCGTTTGCGTACGAGGCTGTCCAGCTCGCCATCATTTTGCGTCATAGGCAACATCGTATGCCTGTGATGCAAGCAAGGATTACGTTCGCCCATGTGGTGACCCGGAAAGGTGGGGTCACGCCTGAGCGAAAGGGTGCGAGGACATGACTGTGACGGCATCTGCATACGCGACCGACGCACTGCCCCGGACGACTGTGGACGCCGTGGTCATCGGCGGCGGTGCCGCGGGGCTGAACGGTGCGCTGATACTCGCCCGCTCCCGCCGCTCGGTCGTCGTGGTCGACAGCGGCACACCCCGCAACGCGCCCGCAGAGGCCATGCACGGCTTCATCGTGCTGGACGGCACCCCGCCCGCCGAGCTGCTCGAGCGAGGCCGGGAACAGGTGCGCCGCTACGGCGGGCGGGTCGTCTTCGGCGAGGTGGTCTCCGCCGAGCCTGCCGCACCCGGCGGCGGGGTCGATCCGCGTTTCACGATCACCCTGGCCGACGGCCGCACCCTGACGGCGCGTCGCGTACTGGTGTCCACCGGGTTGCGGGACGTGCTGCCCGACGTGCCCGGCCTCGCCGAGCACTGGGGGCGCAGCGTGGTGCACTGCCCGTACTGCCACGGCTGGGAGGTGCGCGACGAGCCCATCGGTGTCCTTGCCACCGGTCCCGCCTCGGTGCACCAAGCGGCGCTGTTCCGCCAACTGACCGACGACCTGGTCTACTTCACCCGCGGAACCGAGCTGGACGAGGACACCCGCGCGCGCTTCGCCGCCCGCGCCGTCCGCATCGTCGACATCCCGGTGCGGGAGGCCGTGAAGAGCGAGGACGGCGGCATCGCCGGAGTGCGTCTGACCGACGGCACGTTCGCGGCCCGCCGCATCCTCGCGGTCGTCACCAGGATGCAGGCCCGTACCGAGGGCCTGGACGGGCTGAAGCTGCCGATGGAGGACATGCCCGACAACATGGGCCGCCGCTTCGCCTCCGGCGAGGCCGGCACCACCGAGGTGCCGGGCGTGTGGGTGGCCGGCAACGCCACCGACCTGACCGCCAAGGTCGGCGCTTCCGCCGCGGCAGGCGCCCTGGCCGGCGCCCACATCAACGCCCACCTGGCCACCGCTGACACCGACGCGGCCCTCGCCGCAGCACAGGGCGGCACCACCATCACCGCCTGACACCCGGGGCCCGCACGGGCCGTCGACGGCTGGCAGCGGGCCATGTGGGCAGTGACGCTGCCATGGGTGCCCTGTTCGTCTACATCCTCGCCCGCGGCCCGAGGACCCCAGCTCGTGCCGCCACGACCGTGGACGAGTCGGAGGCCACCGCCGGGGCCTTTTCCACCTGATGTCCGCACTCAATAACGTTCATACTGCCGGTTAATGACGGGAAGTCAGACCCTGCCACCACAGTGCCTGACATCCGCCCCGTCCCGTTCAGTACTCGACCCGCACACAGCTCAACCAGGTCATCTCCTGCAACGACCCCGCCCTGACCGACTTCTGGGCCCAGCGGCGCTGTCGTGCCGACGATCGTGCCGCAACTGCCGCCCGGTGGCCCGTCGCTCAGCCGCAGACCCGCCGAGTGCAACATGGGTGCGGGCCTCGCCCCGGGGGCTGTGTGAGCATGGCGTGCGCATATCAGCGTCGAGCGCCGGGAGGGCTTTGATGGACACACGTGAGCTGGACCATTTGCGCCGGTGCGTCGAGCTGGCCGCCGAGGCACTGGAGGCCGGGGACGAGCCTTTCGGCTCGGTGCTCGTGGACGGTGACGGAACCGTCCGCGCCGAGGACCGCAACCGGGTGGCGGACGGCGACGCCACCCGCCACCCCGAGTTCGAACTCGCCCGCTGGGCAGCCGGGAACCTCTCGCCTCAGGAGCGCGCCGCCGCCACCGTCTACACCTCGGGTGAGCACTGTCCGATGTGCTCGGCCGCGCACGCCTGGGTCGGTCTCGGCCGCATCGTGTACGTGGCGTCTTCGGTCCAGTTGTCCGGGTGGCTCGCCGAATGGGGCCGCCCCCAGGCACCCGTGCGCAGCCTGACCATCCAGGAGGTCGCTCCCTCGGTCGAGGTGGAGGGCCCCGTCGACGAACTCGTGCCCGCCATCAAGGAGTTGCATCGACGCCTGGCACAACAGTCGTCCAACTCCTGACCACCCACACCCGCTCTCCCACCCGCCTGGTCGGCGTCAGGGCCAGCGTCAGGGGCGGGGCCGGGGCCGGGCAGTGACGCGCCCCCGTGCGCCGCTGTCCGGTTCCCGGACCGGCCTCCCTGGAGGCGTTTCCCGGCCGGTCCGGGCCGCGTTGAAGCATCGGTTGGTCAAGTGGCGGGCGGCAGCGACAGCCACTCCTGCCAGGTGATGTCCCGGCCCAGACAGCGGGGCTTCCGGAAGGGCCAGTCGGCGGCGATCCACTCGGGCACGAGCGCGTCGAGCGCGCGCTCCGCCTCGCTGCCGACGAGGTCGTCCACCACCCACCAGGAGATCTCGCCGTCGGAGCCGGTGCGCTCGGGCGGATCGATGTAGACGCAGCCGAGGACCGCTGTCTCTTCCTCGTCCAGCAGCGCGTAGTTGAAGGACTGGTGCGCGGCTATCTCCTTCTCGTGGCGCAACAGGTCGATGCGGTCCTCTTCATAGGTCATCGTCTCGTTCGGCCATGCCCAGGCCGGACCGAAGATCTCCCACAACCGCTTCTGGGAGCCCATCACAGCCGGGTAGTCGAGCGCGGTGTCCGCCTCGCGGATCGGCCGCAGGTGCAGCGCGGTGTGGGGCACGGGCACATGGACGGGGTGGACGAAGTCATCCGGGAGCCAGCTCATGGGAGAGAGGCTACAACCGGCCGACGTGCAGGTGGTCCACACGGCGCAGTTGCTCGCGCGCACCAGGCCTGATCAACATCCGGCACGCAACCCGCCGGCCTGCCGGAGCCTCAATCCGATCGCGGTGTGCTGATGCGCTTCTCGAACCAGTGGTGGGCGTAGGGCTCGTCGTTGAAGGCGGCGACCTCCTGGAAGCCGCACGAGTGGTACAGGCCGATCGCGGCGGTGAGCGCCTTGTTGGTGTCCAGGCGCAGTACATCGCAGCCGTGCTGGGCTGCCCTCTCCTCCAACTCCGTCAGGAACCGGCGGCCGAGACCGAGGCCCCGGGTGCGGGGATCGACCCACATGCGTTTGATCTCGGCCGGGGCGCCGGCCGGCAGCTTCAGACCTGCGCAGCCGACAGGCTCCCCGTGCAGCCGGGCGACCAGGAACACACCGTGCGGCGGCCGGAGTTCGCCCGCGTCGGGCAGCAGGCTCCGCGCGGGGTCGAATCCGGTCTCGAAGCGTTCCCGCACTTCGGCAGTGTAGGACCGCAGGCAGTGCTGGGCGTCCGGGCGGTCCGGGTCGACCACGTCCAGCGTGACCGTCGCGGCCGTCAGCAGCCGGTCGACCTCAGCCATGGCCGCGACCAGCCGGGCGCGCTGGTCGGTGTTGAGCGGCTCCAGGAGAGAGCTGGCCAGTTCGTCGCTACGCCGGTCGAGCACGGCGAACTCCGCGCGGCCCGCATCAGTGAGACGTACAGTGCGTACCCGCCTGTCCTGGGGCTGCGGCTCCACCGTCACCAGGCCGTCCGTCTCCAGGGAGCGCAGCAGGCGGCTGACGTAGCCGGAGTCGAGCCCGAGGCGCTCGCGCAGCCACCGTACGTCCCGGCCTCGCACGCCGATCTCCCAGAGCAGCCGCGCCTCGGCGACGGGCCGGTCGAGGCCCAGATAGTGATCGTGCAGCACGCCCACACGTTCAGTGACCGTGCGGTTGAACCGCCGCACCGCGTCTACCTGCGTCACACCCATACCTCTGACTTTAGTCAGAGAATTGCAATTGAGCCAGTCCTTGCGAACAGGTGGGACACCGCAGGGCCGCTCGTCGCGGAACGGATGCCCTGCACGCCGGACGATGAGTTCCCGCCGTCCCCGAAGTCCTGGCTGACAGACGCTGCGCCGATGAAGGAGAAGCCGTGACGGACGATGTCTGGGCAATCGTGCACGCCGAGCGTACGGCGCTGATCGACGACCTCCCACACCTGAAGGACGATCAGTGGCTGAAGCCGTCGCTCTGTGACGGATGGACCGTGCACGACGTGCTCGCCCACCTGGTCGACACAGCCCGCACCACACGCCTCGGGTTCGTGAAGGACCTGGCCCTCGCACGGTTCGACTTCAACCGCCAGAACACCCGTGGCGTGGAACGTGAACGCCGGAGCACACCACAGGAGACCCTGGAGCGGTTCCGTCAGGTGGCATCGCGCACATCGACCCCTCCGGCACCCCTCGACAGCCGACTCGTCGAAGAAATCGTCCATGGCGAGGACATCCGCCGGCCCCTCGGCCTCACCCGCGCCTACCCCGCACAGGCCGTGGTCAGATCACTCCGCCTTCAGACACGCACCCCGGCGTCCTTCGGGGGCGCCAAGGAGCTGCTGACGCGCACTCAACTCACCGCGATTAACGCCGACTTGACGATCGGAACCGGGCCGGAGGTCAACGGGCCCGCGCTTTCTCTGCTTCTGGCCGTGATGGGGCGCCGGGTGGCACTCGACGATCTCCACGGTCCCGGCGTCGCCACCCTGGCGGAAGGTGCCTGACCCCTCTCCCTCCTATCGGAGTCGCTTTGCGCGCCTGCCTGGAAGAGCACTTCGGCACAAGGCCGGAGACGACCTGCGGGACCAGCGCACACGACCGGCGTCGATCACGGCGGGCAGGCTAACGCAGGCGGGCCCCCCGCCTACGGGGCAACTGAGTACCGGAACGGGTCATTGGCGGCGTAGCCCCCACGGGCGTCCGCTGGGACGGTGGAGACCTGCCTCCCGCAGGAACAGCACCACGCCGATACAGCGAGGAGAAGTCCGCCATGACCGTTACGGCGACGTCGCCGATGCCGGAACTCGACCGCCCCTACGACGGCCTGCCGTCGGACGCCGTGGCGGACTTCGACCGGGACGGGTTCGCGCATCTGCGGAACGTGCTCACGTCCGAGACGATCGCCGCGTACGAGCCGACGATCACCGCGGAGGTGATCCGGCTCAACACCCAGGACCTGCCGCTGGCGGAGCGTGACACCTACGGCAAGGCGTTCCTTCAGGTGACGAACCTGTGGGAACACAACGAGAAGGTGAAGGAGTTGGTGTTCTCCCGGCGTCTCGCGCGAATCGCCGCCGAACTGCTCGGGGTGCCCGCGGTGCGGCTCTATCACGACCAGGCGCTGTACAAGGAGCCGTCCGGCGGCATCACGCCCTGGCACGCCGACCAGTACTACTGGCCCCTGTCCTCCGACCGCTGCCTGACCGTCTGGCTGCCGCTGCAGAAAACCCCCGTGGAGATGGGCCCGCTCGCCTTCGCCCGCGGCAGCCACCACTTCGCGTACGGCCGTGACCTGCCCATCTCCGACGAGTCCGAGGCCCGCCTCAAGCAGACCGTCGGCGAGCAGAACTTCGAGGACGTCGTGGAGCCGTTCGCGCTCGGCGACGCGAGCTTCCACCGGGGGTGGACCTTCCACCACGCGGGGCCCAACCGCGCCACCGTCCCACGCCGCGTCATGACGGTGATCTACGTGGACGCCGGCATCCGCGTCGCCGAGCCCACGAACGACCACCAGGCCGCGGACCGCGGCTGGATGCCCGGCACCGCGATCGGCCAGATCCCGGACACTCCGCTCAACCCCGTGCTGTACGACGCGTGCCGCTGACGGCACCGCAACCCGCATGCGCCCAGGCCGGCGGCCGTCGCCAGCGGCCATCTGCCGTCGCCACTCGGCCCACCCGCCCCACCAGCACCAGCACCAGCACCAGCACCAGCACCAGCACCAGGTATGTTGCCCCGGCACCCGGCCCGACCGTAGGCTGAATGCGCTTTCAGCAACGACGGCGGGCAGCCGGGCACGCCACAGGGTGCCGGGCGAAGGGGCGAGGCGAGACAGCAAGATGACCACTCCCACGGTGTACGACGTAGCCGAACAGGCGGGCGTATCGATCGCGACCGTTTCGCGCGTCTACCGCAACCCCGACGCGGTCCGGGCGGCGACCCGCGACAAGGTCCTGGCCGCGGCACGCGAACTCGGCTACGTGCCGAGCGGCAGTGCCCGGGGGCTCGCCAGCCGCGCGACCGGAGTGCTGGGACTCTGCTTCCCCGACTTCCACGACACCGAGGCGGAGCACGCGCCGGGCGCCGAGGACGCGGAGCTGGTGCTCTACTCGGACCAGGTCATTCGCGGCATGGAGCGTGCGGCGCGGCGCCAGGGCTACGCGCTGCTGATCTCGGCCGCGCACGCCGACCAGGCCGGCCGGCAACTCGCCGAGGTGGCGGGGCGCGTGGACGGTCTGGCCGTGCTCGCGCAGTCGCTGACCGAAGAGGATCTCGACGTCGTGGGGCGCCGGCAGCCCGTCGTCCTGCTGGCCGGAGAGCGGCACGCCGGCTACGACCATGCCGAAGTGGCCAACTTCGACGGTCAGTTGGAGCTGACCCGGCATCTGATCGTCGACCATGGGCTGCGCCGTCTCGCGTTCGCCGGAGGCCCGGCCGACTCACCTGACGGCGAGGCGCGCTTTCGTGGCTTCCAGGCAGCCCATCTGGAGGCCGGACTGCCGTTGCCGAAAACGCCCGACACCAGAGGCGACCTCACCCAGGCCGCGGGCCGCAAGGCCGCGCTGGAGCTCCTCGACCGGGACGAGGCCATGCCCGACGGCCTGGTGTTCGCCAATGACCAGATGGCGGTGGGCGCGCTGCACGCCCTGGAGGCGCGCGGCGTCGCCGTCCCGGACGTCATCGCCGTGACCGGCTTCGACGGGATCCCGCTGAGTCGTCTGGTGCGGCCGACGCTGACGACCGTACGGCAGCCGACCGGGCTCCTGGGCGAGGTGGCCGTGGAGCTGCTGATCGCCCGGCTCCACCAGCGCGACCGGGCGGCCGAGGTACGCGTGCTGCCAGTGACGGTGACACGCCGGGCGAGCTGCGGATGCGCAGGGGAACGCACGGTCTGAGCGGGGCGTAACCGCCTTTTGCCGACTACGCGTTCGCAGATTTCCGCACGTTTACGGAAGCGTTACCTCCAGACCCCTTGAGTCGGTCCGCGTCGTACTACAGGGTCATGTATGCGCTTACGTACAGCGCATACATGAATGTGTTGGAGGGCCCCATGACACGCACCAAGTCCGTCAGCGTCGCCGCGACCGTGGTGGTGACGGCGCTCGCCCTGACCTCCTGCGGAAGCGGCGGGGGCGAGCAGGTGGCAGCGGACAAGAAGCAGACGCTCACGGTGTGGGCCATGGGCGAGGAGGGCACCCGCCTCAAGGCGGTCACCGACGAGTTCACCAAGCAGCACCCGAACATCAAGGTCAAGGTGACCCCGGTGGGCTGGGACGTCGTGCACCAGAAGCTGGTGTCGGCCATCGCCGCCAAGAAGACGCCGGACATGGCGCAGATGGGCTCCACGATGATGGGCGAGTTCATCGCCCTGGACGCCCTGGAGCCGGTGGACACCAAGACGTTCAAGAAGTCCGACTTCTTCCCCGCCACCTGGGACAGCAACGTCAAGGACGGAACCGCGTACGGCGTTCCCTGGTATGCCGACACCCGCGCGCTCTACTACCGCACCGACCTCGCCAAGAAGGCCGGCATCGACAAGGCCCCCAGCACCTGGAAGGAGCAGCAGGCCCTCGCCGCCGCCTACCAGAAGGCGGGCGCCGAGTGGGGCACGGACCTGCAGCCCAGCAGCACCGGCGCCTGGCAGAGCTGGGTGCAGTACCTGTACTCGGCCGGCGGCGAGCTGATCGGTGAGGACGGCAAGCCGGCCCTCGACTCCCCCGCGGCGATACGGGCGTTCACCGAGTGGGCCGGCTACTTCAAGAAGGGTCTGGCCAAGAAGACCTTCACGCCCGGGTACGACGTCACCAAGGACTTCGGCTCCGGCAAGCGCCCGATGTTCCAGTCCGGCCCATGGATGGTGCGTAACATCGCCGACCAGCAGCCGCAGATCAAGGACAAGTACAAGGTCGTGCCCGTCCCGGCGGACAAGACCTCGACCTCCTGGGTCGGCGGTGCCTCCCTCGTCACGTTCAAGAACAGCGCGCACAAGGCGGCGGCCGAGCAGCTGACCCAGTACCTCACCACGCCGAAGACGCAGGCCCAGTGGTACGAGGCGGACAAGGCGCTGCCGGCCAACAAGGCCGCCTGGGACGAGCCCGCCCTCAAGGGCGGCGGCGATTCGCTCGCCACCTTCAAGACCTCGCTCGACACGGCGAAGGCGATCCCGCCGCTGGAGAAGTGGAACGAGTTCGCCGCGGCCGTCGAGGGCGCCCTGGCGAAGATCTCGCAGGGCGCGGACCCGGCGGCGACCGCGAAGGCGCTGCAGAAGACGGCCGAGGGGCTGGTGGGCTGATCCCATGAGCACCACCACCGCACAGGCCGGTACGCCTGGTGCCGGGCCGGACGCAGTGGTGCCGAAGGCCCAGGACGACGGCGCCGGGCCCGACCGGCGCCGTCGGGACCGGCTGTCCCGCCACAATCTGGCCGGCTGGCTGTTCTCCACGCCGTTCCTGGTCCTGTTCCTCACCTTCATGGCCTTCCCCATCGTGGCCACGCTGTTGATGAGCTTCACCGACTTCGGTCTGCGCAACGTCACCGATCCGCTGTCGGCGCAGTTCGTGGGCCTGGACAACTACACGAAGCTGTTCCAGGACGACAAGTTCCTCAAGGCGCTCTTCAACACCGGGTACTTCGTGGTCCTCGGCGTGCCGCTCACCATCGGCAGCGGCCTGGCGGCCGCCGTGCTGCTCAACTCGGGCATCGACCGGCTGCGCACCTTCTTCCGGGTCGGCTTCTACGCGCCGGTCGTCACCGCCATCGTGGCCGTCGCCGTCATCTGGCGCTTCGTCCTCGACCCCAGCGAAGGCCTGATCGCCGGCCTCGGCCACCAACTCGGCGTCCAGACACCGGACTTCCTCGGCTCCGAGACACTCGCGATGCCCTCCCTGATCATGATGGCCGTCTGGCGCAACATGGGCTCGGCCATGGTGCTCTTCCTCGCCGGTCTGCAGGCCATTCCGACGGAGGTGCGCGAGGCTGCACGGATCGACGGCGCGGGGATCTTCCAGGAGTTCCGCAGGATCACGGTGCCGCTGCTGCGGCCCACCATGCTCTACGTCGCCGTCATGACCACGATCGGCTTCCTCAACGTATTCGAGGAGCCGTTCGTGATGACCGACGGCGGCCCGTCGGACAGCACCCTGACGATCTCGCTGCACATGTACCGCGAGGGCTTCGACTTCTTCCACATGGGCTACGCCAGCGCCATGGCGTACGTCCTGTTCGTGATCGTCCTCGCGATCACCACGCTCCAGCTCCGCCTCCTGAAGGACAAGACCTGATGAGCACGACTGAGACCCGGGCCCCGCTCGCGGCCCCGGCGAGCAGGGCGCGGCGGGACCCGGCGGCCCGCGCCCGCCGGACGCTCGTGTACGTCCTGCTCACCCTCGGGCTGATCGTGACGGTCGCGCCGTTCGCGTGGATGGCGCTGTCGTCGTTCAAGACGCAGCGGGAGCTGGGCGCGAGCCCGCCGGTGTGGTTGCCGTCCGAGTGGACGCTGGACAATTTCCGGGAACTGCTCGACCGCATGGACGTGGGGCAGGCGCTCTTCAACTCCCTGCTCGTGGCCGTGTTCGTGACCGTCTGCAATCTGCTGTTCTGCTCGATGCTCGGCTACGCCCTGGCGAAGCTGAACTTCGCCGGGAAGCGGCCGATCTTCGGCATCGTGCTCGGCGCGCTGATGGTGCCCGGCAACCTCATGCTGCTGCCCATGTTCGTGATGATGAGCGCGATGGGGCTGATCGACAGCTACGCCGCACTGATCCTGCCCTTCGCGGCCGGGGCCTTCGGTGTCTTCCTCATGCGGCAGTTCATCCAGGCCATCCCGGACGAGCTGCTCGAGGCGGCGCGGATGGACGGCGCCCGCGAGTGGTACATCTTCTGGCGGATTGTGCTGCCGCTGGTCAAGCCGGCCCTCGCGACGCTGTCGATCTTCGTGTTCCTCGGCTCCTGGAACAACTTCCTGTGGCCGCTGGTCGCCACCAACGACCCGGGCAAGTACACGCTGCCGGTCGCACTCGCCACCTTCGCCACGGACCCGACCCAGGCGGACGGTTCCAACGGCGTCCTGATGGCGGGGGCGTTCCTCGTGGTGCTGCCGGTGCTGCTTGTCTTCGTCCTTCTCCAGCGCTTCTTCACCCAGGGCATCGCCACCGCCGGGCTGAAGTAGCCCTACCCGCCGGCCGGTTCCCGTCCCGTGCCACGGGGGCGGGGACCGGTGAATCCGTACGCCAAGAATGAATGCGCATCCATTCGAGAGGCGGGCCATGTTCACGACCAGGTCACCGAGGAACGCCGAGCTACGCGCCCTGGACCGGGCCTCTCGTCCGGCACAGGACGTCACCCTGCCACCGCCCGCCGCACTGCGCGCCGAGGACGGCACCGGTCATGTGCTCCTGACCTGGGAGCCGGTGCCGGGCGCCCGTGATTACGTGGTACATCGTTCGCCGTTCGCGGAGGGCCCCTACGAGCCCCTGCCCGTACAGCCCCTCCCCCGCCCTTCGTACGCCGACACCCGGGCCGAACCCGGTCGGGGCTACTGGTACAAGATCGCGGCCCTGAGCGACGACGGCACCGGCGCGCTGACCCCGACGCCCGTTCCCGGGTGCGTCAAGGCGCGGGGTATCGCCCTCGCGACCGTGACCGTCACGGTCGACGCCACCGGCACCGCGCCCCCGCACGTCACCGGCGACGGCGCCCAGGCCCTGGTCCGCGCCGTGGCCAGGCACACGGACGACGGCTCGCACGTGCACGTCGTGGTGTGGAACACGGCCGCCGACCGCACCGGTACGTCGTCGGGATCGCCGGCACTCGACCGCACGGCCGATTTGCGGGTGACCGGCCTCGCCCCGGACACCTCGTACGCCGCCTCACTGCACTGCTCGGACGCCGTTCCCACCGATGCCGAGACGGCCTGCGGCGCACTCAGCGACACCCTGCCCAGGGCCCACGACACATCCAGCAGCCTCCTGCCCCACGAGCCGCTCCCGCCGCTGACGACGACACCGGACGGCACCGCGTCCCTGTCGCTCGACGTCCCGCTGCCGGGCCTGCGCTCGCTCCGTCTGTCCCGTATCTGACCACGCCGCACCTCAATGGAAAGAGACCGGATGAAACGCCGCACCTTCCTCGCCACCGCTGCGGGCGCCTCCACCGCCCTCGCTCTCGGCACCGCCACCACGGCCGCCGGCGCCGGCACGGACGCCTTGCTGCGCCGCTGGTTCCGCGACACGTACCGCTCCATCGAGGCCCTGACCACGGACTTCGGTCTGGCCGCGGACACCATGGACGTCACGGCGAGCAGGCTCACGCCGTCCGTCAACACCTCGCCGACCAACATCGGTTGCGGGCAGTGGGCAACGGTCGCGGCCGGCGGGCTCGGGGTCATCAACGCCACGACGATGCACCGCCGCCTCGCCCGCACCGTCACCGCCGTCGAGCGGCTGGAGCGTGCCCACGGCTTCTGGTTCAACTGGTACGACGCCTACACCGGCGAGACCCTCACTTCGTGGCCGGGCAGCGGCGACCCGGTCGACCCGTTCCTGTCGTCGGTCGACAACGCCTGGCTGGTCACGGGCCTGCGGATCGCCGCCGACGCCGACGCGGAGCTGCGCCCGCGCGTGGCACGGCTGCTCGCGGACGCCGACTGGTCGTTCTACTACACGCCGTACGACGCCGCGGATCCGGCGGCCAACCCCGGCCAGCTGCACGGCGGTTACTCCACGGCCACCGAGTCCTTCACCCCGCACTGGTACGGCGCGCTCAACACCGAACCACGCATGGCCAGTTACCTGGGTATCGCCGATGGCTCGCTGCCCGGCGAGCACTATTGGCACACCTTCCGCACGCTGGAGCCGGGCGCCGAGCAGGACCAGCAGCCCGAGGGTGAGTGGGTCACGGTCGACGGTGTACGGCTGTGGCGCGGGCACTACACGTACCGGGGCCGCACGATCGTCCCCTCCTGGGGCGGGTCGATGTTCGAGGCGCTGATGGTGCCGCTGTTCGTGCCGGAGGCGGCGTGGTCCCCGGGCGCGTGGGGGCTCAACCACCAGCACTACGTGCGCAGTCAGATCGAGCACGGCATGGTCGAGGAGGCGTACGGCTACTGGGGCTTCTCGCCCGCCGACATTCCCGCGGGCGGCTATGCCACGTACGGCGTGGACGCCCTCGGCATGGCGGTCGACGGCTACGCCTCCGGGGGCGTGGTCACTCCGCACGCGTCCTTCCTCGCGATGCCGTTCGCGCGCCACGAGGCGGTCACCAACCTAGTGCGCATCGCCCAGGACTTCGGGGCGTATGAGGACGGCCTGGGCTTCCGCGACTCGGTCGACGTGCACACGGGCCGGGTCAGCGACTACATGCTCGCGCTGGACCAGGGCATGATCGCGGCGGCGCTCGCCCAGGTGCTCAAGCCGGGCCTGCTGCAAGGCCCGTTCCGCAGCGGAGGGTTCGCCCGGCGCGTTCGGCCACTGCTGGCGAAGGAGAACTTCGGGCTATGACGGATCCGAGACACGGGCAGGGCCGCCGCCCCAACATCATCCTGATGATGACCGACGACCATGCCGTGCCTGCCATCGGCGCCTACGGCAGTGTCATCAACCGGACCCCTGCGGTGGACCGGCTCGCGGCTGAGGGCATGCGGTTCGACAACGCCTTCTGTACGAACTCGATCTGCTCGCCCGCCCGGGCGACGCTCCTCACCGGCGCGTACAGCCATGTGCACGGCATGACGACGCTGGAGCAGCCAGGGCAGAAGTTCGACGCGCGTCAGCCGTCGTTCCCCGCGATGTTGCAGGCGGCGGGCTATCAGACGGCGATCGTCGGCAAGTGGCATCTGGGGCACGGTGGCGTCAGTGACCCGTGCGGCTTCGACCACTGGGAGATCCTGCCGGAGCACGGGCGGTACCACGACCCGACGTTCCTGACTGCCGACGGTGAGCACGAGTACAGCGGGTACGTCACCGACATCATCACCGACCTGGCCCTGAACTGGCTGGACCGGCGGGACCCGGAGCGGCCGTTCGCGCTGCTGATCCAGCACAAGGCGCCTCACCGCGCCTTCGAGCCGGCCGAGCGCCATCGTCACCTGTACGAGCACGA
Organism: Streptomyces sp. NBC_01446; assembly: GCF_026340095.1. Taxonomy (GTDB): domain Bacteria; phylum Actinomycetota; class Actinomycetes; order Streptomycetales; family Streptomycetaceae; genus Streptomyces; species Streptomyces aureus. The sequence goes on from NZ_JAPEPO010000003.1 coordinate 909,851, forward strand.
GGAAATTCCGGCCCCGGCCACGCTCCACGACGACTACGCGAACCGGTCGGGCGCGGCGGCCGAGGCCCGGATGCGGATGTCCGATCTGCTGCCGCAGGACCTCAAGATGCCGGTGCCCGAGGGTCTTTCGGAGCGGGAGGAGCGGGAGTGGCGCTATCAGCGCTACATCAAGGAGTATCTGCGGGTGATCGCGGGGCTCGATGAGAACGTGGGCCGTGTCCTGCACTATCTCGATGTCGGCGGGCTGACGGACGACACTGTGGTCGCGTACACCTCCGACCACGGTTTCTATCTGGGTGAACACGGCTGGTTCGACAAGCGGTTCATGTACGAGCCGTCGCTGCGCATCCCGTTGGTCGTGCGCTGGCCGGGGGTGGTGGAGCCGGGGTCGTCGTGCGTCGAGCTGGTGGCGAACGTCGACTACGCGCAGACGATCCTCGACGTGGCCGACGTGCCCGCGCACGAGCGGATGCAGGGCAGCAGTCTGCTGCCGCTGCTGCGGGGCGAGCGCCCGGAGGACTGGCGTGACGCGGTCTACTACCGCTACTTCGAGCATCTGGACGTGTGCCATGGCGTGCAGGCCAACTACGGGATCCGCACCCGCACGCACAAGCTGATTCATTACCCGGGCCACGGTTCGGGGCAGGTCGGGGCGTCGCCTCAGACGTGTGCGCCGCAGTGGGAGCTGTTCGATCTGGAGCGGGATCCGGACGAGTTGCACAACCGGTACGACGACCCCGAGTACGCACAGATCGTCGAGGACCTCACGGCGCGGCTCACCGCGCTGCAACTGCACTACCTGGACACACCGGAGCACGTGAGCGCCGAGGAGCCGCGATGACGCAGCAGTCCGCGCCGATCGCCGGCGCCTCCGCTGCGCGGCGCAGAACTGTCCTGGGCGGCCTGGGCGCAGGGGTGGCCCTGGCGGCGGCCTGCGGGTCGCTGAACTCCGCGGCGGCAGCCGGTGAGGCCTCGCCGTCGGGCGACGGCTGCCCTGCCTCGGTCACGTACCGCGACAAGCAGGTCCTCGTCGGCGCCGGCGCCGGCTGACGCCGTCGACGCACGAGGGGGCCGCACCGCCGGACGGCAGTGCGGCCCCTCTCCTGTGGGTTACAGCTCGAAGATCGGGCTACAGCTCGAAGATGCCGTAACCGAAGCCGTCGGCGCTGATCCTGCCCTCGCTCACCGTGACTCCGGAGGCCACCACCGGCGTGGCGGTGTCCTTCGGTGCGGCTGCGTCCGCGTGTTCGCCGCGGGGGTTGACGACGACGAGGTAGCGGCCGCCGCGGACGTAGGCCAGCGGGTAGCCGTCGTGCAGGACCTCGGTGCTGCCCGCCGGGCCGAGTTCCGGGGTGGTGCGGCGCAGCGCGATGAGGCCGCGGACCAGGTTCAGCAGGGAGTCGGGGTCGGCCTGCTGTGCGGCGACGGTGGGCCGGTTCGCGTCGGGGTCGAGGGGCAGGTAGAGCCGGTCGGCCGGGGCGGTGGAGAAGCCCGCGTTGGGCGTGTCGTCCCATTGCATGGGGGTGCGTGAGCCGGCCCGGTTGTAGCGGGGGCCGAGGCGGCTGCCCTCGTGGTCGGGCAGGCCGGGGACGTAGCGCATGCCGATCTCGTCGCCGTAGTAGATCGCGGGCAGCGTGGGCCAGGTGAGCTGGAACGCGAAGGCGGCGGGCAGGTGCTCGGCGGTGCGGGGCCCGCAGGCGAGGCGGGAGAAGTCGTGGTTGGCGGTGGGAAGGGCGATGAGGCCGGCGTCGCCGACGGCGTCGCAGGCCGCGCGCCAGCCGTCGAGGAAGGTCCGCGCGGAGCCTTCGCCCGACGCGTCGAAGTACGGGGTCTGCGGCGTCCAGGGCTCGCTGACGGTGCCGGCGAAGTTGTTCCACAGGGAGCGCAGGTACAGGCCGTCGTTCTCGGAGCCGAACTGGAGGAAGAAGTCGGCGTGGAAGCCGGCCGGGACGGAGATCGCCGGGTCGCCCCATTCGGACAGGAGTGCCGCGTGCGGGTGGCTGTTGTCGAGCCAGCCGCGCAGCTCCCGCCAGAGTTTGGCGGTTTCGACGTGGCCCGGGTCGTCCTTGACCAGTGACGCGGCCATGTCGACGCGGAAGCCGGAGAGGCCGAGGGAGAGCCAGTGGTCCATGATGTCGCGCAGCGCGCGGCGGTTGGCGCGGGGTCCTTCGGCGTCGACGGGCAGGCGCCAGGGCTCGTCCGCGTTCCTGCGGGCGTGGCCGAAGTTGAGGGCGGGCTGCGACTCGAAGAAGTTGGGCTGGTAGAAGCCGGGGCGGGTGCCGGGCGAGGCGACGAAGCCGGGCGGCGCCGCGTCGGTGTCGGCCCAGATGTAGCGCTGGTCGGCGGGGTCGTCCGCCGATGCCTTGAACCAGGAGTGTTCGTCGGAGGTGTGGCCTGCGACCAGGTCGAGCAGGACGCGGATGCCGCGGCTCCGGGCGGCGTCGACGAGCTTGACCAGGTCGTCGTTGGTCCCGTAGCGCGGGGCTACGGTGAGGTAGTCGCTGACGTCGTAGCCCGCGTCCCGGAACGGGGAGGCGAAGCACGGGTTGAACCAGACGGTGTTCACGCCGAGCCAGGCCAGGTGGTCCAGCTTGGCCTCGGCACCGGCGAAGTCGCCGATGCCGTCGCCGTCGGAGTCGGCGAAGGACTGCGGGTAGATCTGGTAGAGGACGGAGTCGGCGAGCCACTCGGTGGCGGGGCGGCGAGGGGTCATGGGGTGGGGTCCTCCGAGGACGGTCGGGGTGATGCGGTGTGCAGGACAGCCTCGATCGGCAGGTGGTCGCTGGGGAAGCGGCCGCCGGGCGCGAAGGTGTCGGCGTGCGCCGAGCGCACCCGGACGCCGCGTGAGACGAGAATCCAGTCGATGCGCTCGCCGTCGGGGACCGGGGGCCCGTAGTCGTGGAAGGTGCCCAGGTCCGGGCCGCGTTCCTCGGCCGCGTCCCAGGCGTCCATGAGACCCGCGTCGGCGAGCAGGCGGGTGTAGGGCGGACTGTTCGGTCCCGCCGGGGTGTTGAAGTCGCCGGTGACGACGGTCGGGAGGGCCGGCGCGAGAGCGCTCAGCCGCTCGGCGAGCAGGGCCGCGGACCGTTCTCGTGCGTCGGCGCTCGCGTGGTCGAAGTGGGTGTTGGCGGCGTACAGCTCACCGCCCGTGGCCAGGTCGCGGAAGTGGACGTGGGTGACCATGCGGGGGCAGCCGCCGCCCCAGGAGTTGGAGGCCGGGATGTCCGGTGTGCCGGAGAGCCAGAAGTGACCGTGTGTCAGGGGGGCCAGGCGCCGACGGTCGTAGAAGATGGCCATGAACTCGCCGTCGTCACCGCCCTCCCGGCCCTCGCCGATCCAGCCGTAGTCGCCACCGTACTCGCCCAAGGCGGCCTCGACGTCGTGCACTTGGTGCCGCAGGCCCTCCTGGGTGCCGATGAGGTGGGGACGTGCGCGGCGCAGCAGGTCGGCGACCGCCTGTCTGCGCTCGGGCCAGGTGTGGGGTGGATTGTTCCAGTGGACCTGCAGGTTGAAACTCATGACGTGCAGTCCGTCCCCGGCCGTCGGAGTCCCGAGGTCGGCCATCAGAAACCTCCATCACCCACTTGTACGCGCTTCCTGAATGCGCTTACATGACTGGCGCACACGTTAACTTCGCGTGGGCGATGCGGCAATAGAGCGGTGAGGGGCTCGCGTGCTTCGAAGGTATGAGGACCAGGTCAAGGTGCTTCTCGACCAGATGACAACCGCCGAGAAGCTGGGTCAGGTGCAGCAGCTGACCTGGACCGGTGACACGGGGCCCGGCGGCGGCCAGACCGCGCACATCGAGGCGGCGGCGCGCGCCGGTCTGCTCGGCTCGGTGCTCAACATCCATGGCGCGGCGCACACCAACGCGCTGCAGCGGATGGCCGTCGAGGAGTCCCGGCTCGGCATCCCGCTGCTGTTCGGCCTGGACGTCATCCACGGCTTCTGGACCACGTTCCCGATCCCGCTGGCCCAGGCGGCGTCCTTCGACCCGGAGGTGGCCCGCCGGGACGCCGAGGTGTCTGCGGCGGAGACCCGCTCGAACGGTGTGCGCTGGACGTTCTCACCGATGATGGACGTCACCCACGAGCCGCGCTGGGGCCGCGTCGCGGAGGGCTGTGGCGAAGATCCGTACGTCAACGCCGCCTTCGCGGTGGCCAAGGTCCGCGGCTACCAAGGCGCGGACGACGGCAGCGAGTTGACGGACGGGGGGCGCATCGCGGCGTGCGCCAAGCACTTCGTCGCCTACGGCGGGGCGGAGGGCGGCCGCGACTACAACACGGTCGATGTCTCCGAGCAGCGGCTGCGCAACCACTACCTGCCGCCCTTCAAGGCCGCCGTGGACGCGGGCGTGGCCACGGTGATGGCAGCGTTCAACACCGTGGCGGGCGTACCGGCACACGGCAATCCGCACACGATGAACACGATCCTCAAGGAGGAGTGGGGCTTCGACGGGTTCGTCGTCAGCGACTACACGGGTGTCGAGGAACTCGTCGCGCACGGCTTCGCCGAGGACGGTGCCGACGCGGCTCGCCTCGCCTTCAGCGCCGGGCTCGACATGGAGATGGTCTCCACCAACGTGACCGAGCACGGCGAGCGGCTCGTGGCCGACGGCCTGATCGGCGAATCCCGCCTCGACGACGCGGTCACGCGCATCCTGCGCCTCAAGTTCGCCCTCGGCCTGTTCGACCAGCCGTACACGGAGGAGGCCACCGAGATCACCCGTCCGACGCCGGCCGCGCGGAAGGCGGCGCGAGCCGCGGGCGCCCGGTCGATGGTGCTGATCAAGAACGACGACGGTGTCCTCCCCCTGGAGCGCACCACGCCCTCGATCGCGGTGGTCGGCCCGCTCGCGAACTCCACGGACCTGCACGGCACTTGGGCCGGCCCCGGCGGCTTCCGGCTCCCGTCCGTGAGCATCCTGGACGCGGTGCGCACGGCGGCGCCCGGCGCCCGCGTCACCCACGCCGATGACGACATCGCGGCCGTGGTCGCCGCGGCGCAGGAGGCCGAGGTCACCGTCGTCGTGGTCGGCGAACCTCCCGCACTCAGCGGCGAGGCGGCCGTGCGCAGCGACATCGCACTGCCCTGCGGGCAGGAGGAGCTGATCGCCGCCGTCGCCGCCACCGGCAAGCCGTATGCCGTGGTGCTTCTGAACGGCAGGCCTCTGACGATCGGAGGCTGGCTGGACGCCGCGCCCGCGGTCCTCGAGGCGTGGCACCCGGGCATCGAGGCGGGGCACGCTGTGGCGGACGTGCTGTTCGGCACGGTCAACCCCGGCGGCAAGCTGCCCGTGACCTTCCCGCGGGCGGTGGGCCAGATCCCGGTCTACTACAACCACGAGAACACCGGCCGCCCCGCCCACGTCCCCGGCGCCGACCCGAAGTTCGTCTCGAAGTACCTGGACCTGGACGAGACCCCGCAGCTCCCGTTCGGGCACGGCCTGAGCTACACGACGTTCACCACCGGCGCCCCGGAGCTGCGGCGCGAGGAGATCACCCGCGACGAGCTGGCGGCGGGCGAGACGCTCGAGGTCACGGTGACGGTCACCAACACCGGCGACCGCGTCGGCGACGAGGTGGTCCAGCTCTACATCCACGACGTCGCGGCGAGCATCGCCCAGCCGGTGCGCCGGCTGCGCGGCTTCGAGCGGGTGACGCTGGAGCCGGGCGAGAGCACCACGGTCCGCTTCCGGCTCGGCGCCGAGGACCTCGGCTTCTGGACGAACGACCCGGCAGGGACGTACGTCGTGGAGCGCGGGCGCGTCGACGTCTACGCGGGTACGAGCTCGACGGCGCGGGCCCGCGGCACGGTGCGCATTCTCTGACGGACAGTCACGGTCTTCCGGGCGGCGCCGTGGCCGACTTCTCGCAGTTGGTCACGGACCTGGACATGTGGTCCGCTTCTCGGCTGGTCAGGGGGTTTCGAGGCCGGACACCGCGGCGGCCATGCGGTCCACCGCTTCGCTGAGGACCGCCGATGAGGTCGCGTAGTTGATCCGTACGAACCCGGCGCCGCCGCTGCCGAACACGTGCCCCGAGCTCAACGCGACCCGTGCCCGGTCGAGGAACAGCCGGGCGGGGCCGTCGATGTCACTGACCACAGGAGCGGCAGCCGTCGGGGACGTCGTATGGAGGCCGAGGGTGCGGCAGTCGAGCCAGGCGAGATACGTCGCCTCCGGCCACATCAGGGCGAGCCCGGGAAGACGCTCGGCCACGAGGTCGGCGAGTAGCGCGCGGTTGGTGTCGAGACCACGCAGCAGCGCGTCCAGCCAGGGGCGTCCCTCCTCGAAGGCGGCGGTGTGGGCGAGGATGCCGACGTGGCTGGGTCCGTGGCTGACCTCCTCCGGAAGTCGGTGCAGGTCGTCGACGGCGTTCGGTCCGGCCACCAGCAGCGCCGCCTTCAGGCCGGCGAGATTCCAGGCCTTCGACGCGGAGTGCAGGGCGAACGCGTTCTCGGCGCCCGGGACGGTCAGGTAGGGGACGAACTCCGCACCAGACAGGACCACGGGTGCGTGGATCTCGTCCGAGACGACTCGCACTCCGAAGGACCTGGCCAGAGCGGCAACCGCGACGAGTTCGGCCCTTGTGTGCACCGTTCCGGTGGGGTTGTGGGGATTGGCCAGCAGCAGGACGGTTCGCGCCGAGACGCGCTGGGCCGAGGCGAACGCCACCCTGAGCGTCTCCATGTCGAGTCGGCCGTCGGGACCGAGCGGCGCTTCGATCACTCTCCTGTCGGCGTGGGTGACGAAGGCGTAGAACGGCGGGTAGACGGGCGGGCACACCACCACCGCATCGCCCGAGGACGTGATCAGCCGCAGCGCCTCGACGATGCCCATCATCACGTCGGGGACGATGGCGGTCTGCTCGGCCTCGAAGCCCCGCCACCCCCAGCGGTCCTCGGCGAACGACTGGAGGGCACGGGCGTACGCGCGGCCGCTGGGATAGCCGGTGTCGCCGGCCTCGATGGCCTCGTGCAGCCTGGCCGCGACCGGCTCGGCGAGCGGCACATCCATCTCGGCCACCCAGAGGGGCAGGACGTCCGCCGGAAAGGTGGTCCACTTCATGCTGGTCCGGGCCCGCAGCTGGTCGATCGTCAACTGTTCGAGCGGGTTCATGATCGACGGATCCATGTCGGATGGCATGGTCGTGATGCTAGCCAGGACCCGAGGTCGGGTCGATGACGGCGCGGTACCCACGGATGGCCCCCGCTGGACTTTCCGTTCCCCGACGCGACGTTGGCGGCAGGAGGCGTCGCAGGACTTCGGGGCGCCTTCCCGGCCGGAGCTGTCCGTCCTGGTGAACTCCGGGCGGCCGGCCCCGTACGCCTTCCTCTCCATGGGCCGTGGTGCAGGAGCGGGAGGCCTTGTCAGCCCGTCGCCTGATCGATAGGACTGTCCGCGTGGCAGATCAACGAAACTTCGCGCGTACCGTCCTGGCGATCTCCTCGGCCGTCATCGCCTGCTGCGCGGTGGCGGTGACGGTCAAGGTGATGGCCACCGACGTCATATCCGTCGAACAGACTCGGGTGCTGAACCAGGACGCGCTGGAGCGGCAGGTGGCCGAGGTGGTCCTCGGCCCGAAACAGGCCTCCGTTCAGGGGGTGACCTGCCCGGTCTCCGTCGAGGTCAAGGTGGGCAACAAGGTCGACTGCCGGGTCTGGGACGGCCCCAATCAGAAGGATGTCGAGGTCGAGGTCATCAGCGACCAGGGCGAACTCTCGGTGGAATCTCCTCACTGACGGGTCCGGGCAGTCCGCCGCACCCGCCGCCCTCACTCCCATGGCGGGAGCTCGAAGCCGGGCCCTTTCCGGTTCTGGCGGACGTGTCCTCCGGACGTGCCGGGAACGTCACTTGAGCAGTGGCGGCACCGCGGGCACCTCGATGGCGTTCTCGATGTCCTCCGCCGTCAGCTTGAAGCTGTCCGGGTAGGCGTCACGCCGGGTGCGACGGGCGGGTTCGATGGTGCGCCAGGTGTAGAGACAGCGGCCGCACTGCACCACGTCCCACACGCCTGGGACGGGGGACGTGGCAAGCAGGGAGATCTCCTCAAAGGCGCAGCGTGGACATTCAACAGGCAACGGGTTCAAGAGAGTTGTCCTTTCAGTGAGAATCGGTGGGTGTCAGCCGCGGGCCGCGATCAGGCGCTGCAGGCGGGCGGCCCACTCGGCGGTCTCGGGCAGGTCCTTGGCCGGAGTGGAGAAGTTGCCGCGGACGTCCGGGGCGACCGGCGTCGTCGCATCGATGATCATCTTGCTGCTGATACCGGCGGGCTGCGCGGCGGGCGCGAGTTCCAGGACCGACAGGTTGGGGATCACGACGACGTCGTCCTTCGGGTTGACCTTGGCGGACATCGCCCACATGACCTGCGGCAGGTTGAACGGGTCGACGTCCTCGTCGACGAGGATCACCTGGGCCACGTAGCCGAGACCGTGCGGCGTCGTCATGGCGCGCATGCCGACGGCCTTGGCGAAGCCGCCGTACCGCTTGGCCGTGGAGATGATCACCATCAGGCCGTGCGTGTACATGGCGTTGACGGCCTGCACCTCGGGGAACTCGGCGCGCAGCTGCTTGAGCAGCGGCACGCACGTGTTGGGTCCGACGAGGTAGTCGCACTCGGTCCACGGCATGCCGAGGTAGAGCGACTCGAAGACCGGGTTCGTGCGGTACGAGACGCGGTCCACGCGGATGACGGGCATGCGGCGGCCCCCCGAGTAGTGACCGGTGAACTCGCCGAAGGGGCCCTCTATTTGACGCTTGCGGGACTCGATGACGCCCTCGATGACGACCTCGCTCCCCCAAGGCACGTCGAAGCCGGTGAGCGGCGCGGTCGCGATCGGCGCGGGCGCGCCGCGCAGGGCGCCCGCCATCTCGTACTCGCTCTGGTCGTACGCCATCGGCATCCCGGCCACGATCGCCATCACGGGGTCGTTGCCGAGGGTGATGGCGATGGGCAGGTCCTCGCCCTTCTCCTCGGCCTTGCGCAGATGCTGGGCCACGTCGTGCATGGGCACGGGCTGGAAGGCGAGCCGGTTGGTGCCGATGACCTGGATGCGGTAGGTGCCGACGTTCTGCTTGCCGAAGTCGTCCGGGTCCTCCGGGTCGCGGGAGACGACGGCGGCCTTGTCGAGATAGAAGCCACCGTCTCCGTCGTTGAGGCGGAAGAGGGGAAGCACCGAGAACAGGTCGACGTCCTCGCCCTCCTGGGTGTTCTCACGCCAGGGGGCGTCCTCGCGCCGCTCGGGGGCGACGGGGAAGGCGTCCCAGCGCCGCGCGAACTCCTCCACCTGCTCCTTGACCGGCGTGTTCTTCGGCAACCCGAGCGCGAGCGCGTGGTTGGCCCAGGAGCCGTGCACATTCATCGCGATCCGGGCGTCGGTGAAGCCCTTGACGTTGTCGAAGTGGAGGGCGGGGGCGTTCTCGCCGATGCGGCCCGTCGCGTTGGCGGCGGCCGCGAGATCCGGCTCTGGCAGCACCTCGTCGGTGATGCGCAGCAGCTGCCCCTCCTTCTCCAAGGTGTCGAGGAAGCTGCGCAAGTCGTCATAGGCCATGGTGAATTCCTTTACGGGGCAGGGGACTTCAGGCGGCGTCGCCGAAGGATCGGGAGGCGGCGCGGGCGGCGCGCATCCCGGCCCAGCGCCGGGCGGCGGGCGCGGGCAGGTCGAACTGGTCGAGGATGCGGGCCACCACGTGGTCGACGATGTCGTCGACGGTTTGCGGGTTGTTGTAGAAGGCGGGCATGGGCGGCACCAGTTGCACGCCCATGCGGGCGAGTTCGAGCATGTTCTGGAGGTGGATCTCGCTCAGCGGTGTCTCGCGCGGGACGAGGACGAGCCTGCGTCGCTCCTTGAGAACCACGTCGGCGGCCCGGGCGACGAGACCTTCGGCGTACCCGGTCCTGATCCCGGCGAGGGTCTTCATGGAGCACGGCACAATCACCATGCCGTCGGTGCGGAACGAACCGGAGGAGATGGTGGCGCCCTGGTCCTCGGGATGGTGCGTGACGTCCGCGAGAGCGGACACCTCGGCCACGGACAGGCCCGTCTCCAGCTCGATGGTGGTGCGCGCCCAGCGGGACAGGACGAGATGCGTCTCCACGCCCGGCAACTCGTGCAGATTCTGCAGCAGACGGACACCGAACGGGGCACCCGTCGCCCCGGTCATTCCCACGACCAACCGCATAGGACCACCTCAAACACGTCGCTGACCTGTGCTTTCACGCTACGGAGCGATCTGGACGCGGCAGCGGTACCCTCGGGACCATCGATGGGGAAAAACGGACACCCTGCAGGGCGCCCCGATGTCAGGGACCTGGAGTACACCCCGGCCGTGGGCGCACCGGCCGGAGTCGAGGTGATGGAACTCGCCGACCTGCTCGAACGCTCGCGGCGCCACGGCAATGACCCGTACGCGCCCCTGCGCCCCGCCTTCCACCAGCTGATCGGCGTCCGCGAACGGCCGCTGCGCATGTGGGTCGACTTCGTCGAGCACGAGCTGCGGCCCGGGTCGTGGCTGTGGATCCGGCCGGGGCAGGTGCAGCGGTTCGGCCCCGATCTGGTGGCCGCGGACGGGGTGATCGTGCTGTTCCAGCCCGGCTTCCTGCCGCCGACGACCGTTTCGCTGGCACACATGGATCCGCCGTACGAACAGCGCCCGTCGGTCCTCGAGGGCTCGGACGCGGAAGGCGTGCGCCTGGCACTCGACCATCTCGTCCACGAGTACGGGGCGATGGCCTCGCTCCCCCTCCAGGCACACACCGAGGTGCTGCGCGCGCTGCTGTCCGTCCTCGTGGTGCGGCTCGCGCAGGCGCGCGGCCCGGCGCCGCGGCCGACCGCTGCGTCGGAGACGTTCCGTCGCTTTCACGCGGCCGTCGAGCGGGACCATGCGGTGACCCGGCGCGTCGAGGACTACGCGGCGGCGCTCGGCTACAGCTCGCGCACGCTGACCCGGGCCACGCTCGCCGCGACGGGACGCACGGCCAAGCAGTACGTCGACGACCGGGTCCTTCTGGAGGCCAAGCGCCTGTTGCAGCACAGCGGCCTGCCGGCGAAGGAGGTCACCGTCCGGCTCGGGTTCACGGACGCGAGCGACTTCACGAAGTTCTTCCGACTGCGGACGGGCATGACGCCGGGAGCGTTCCGCGAGGGCCCGCGGTTCGGGTGACGGAGAGCGCACTGCGGAAGGCAGAGCGGTCCCGCAAGGGCCAAAGGCACTGGTAGGCAGACCGGCAACTGACGCGGGGCGAGGACGCTCGCCGGGACGGGTCCCGCTCCGGAGCCGGCGCGAGAGCCCGGAGGAACGACACAGATCACACCCGCCGACCCCTTGACCTCCGACGTTCAAACCGGTTTAGTCGGCCTCGTTCAGCGACTCAAACCGGTTTAAGGACTGGTTGCGGACCATCGTTCCGTGTCAGCTGGACGGTTCGTCGCGCTCCGGCTCGTCCAAGGCCGCACCCAGGGAGTCCAGCACCATGGCACGCAAGCCCACCATCGCGGATGTCGCACAGCGTGCGGGCGTCTCGCGCGCCACCGTCTCCTTCGCGCTCAACGACCGGCCCGGCATCGCCGAGGAAACCAAGGCCCGGGTTCTCGTGGCCGCCGCCGACCTCGGCTGGACGCCGAGCCGTCAGGCACGCGGCCTCTCGCTGGGCAAGGCCGGAGCCTTCGGCCTGGTCCTGGCCCGGGAGGCGGAGCAGATCGGGGCGGACCCGTTCTTCCCGGCGTTCATCGCCGGCGTCGAAGCCGTCATCGGGCAGCGCGGCGACGGACTCATGGTGCATCTGACCACCCCGGAGCAGGAACAGGGCGTGTACGAACGCCTTGCCGCACAGCGGCAGGTGGACGGTGTCCTCCTGACCGACCTGCGCCGCGCCGACCCACGCCCCCCGCTCATGCGCGAACTCGGTCTGCCCGCCGTCGTGGTGGGCCAGCCCGAGTGGGGCGGCGATCTGACGGCCGTGAGCCTGGACGACGAACCCGCCTACGCCGACGCGATCCGCCGGCTCGCGGAGCTCGGACACCGGCGCATCGCCCACGTCGAGGGCCCCCAGGAACTGCGGCACGCCCACCGGCGCCGGACGGCCTGGGAACAGACCCTGCACGCGCTCGGTCTGCCCGAGGGGCCGGTGCTGCCCGGCGGGTTCAGCCCCGAGGGCGGCGCCCGGGCCACGCGCGAACTGCTCACGCTCCCCGAGCCCCCGACCGCGATCGTCTACGGCAATGATCTTGCCGCGATGGCCGGGCTCTCGGTCGCCCAGGAGCTGGGCGTCCGCGTCCCCGATCAGCTGTCGGTGGTCGGGTACGACGACGCCCCCCTGACCCGATACAGCTACCCGCCGCTCGCCTCCGCCCGCGCGGACGCCCGCGGCTGGGGAGAAGCGGCGGCCCGCGCCCTGGACGCGGTGATCGCCCTCGGCACCGCGGCGCACGTGGAGCTGCCGCCCGCCCAGTTCGTGCCCCGCGCGTCGATCGGGCCCGCGCCCCGCGGGTGACGCGGGGACCGCACCCCCGCATGCAGGGATCAAGCACCGGTCGCGCTGGCGCCGACCGGAAATTCCGCTCGGCGACGAGGCCGCGCGTGAACAGTTCGGAGATCAATCATGCTGAGGAGAACGGCGTACGCGCTGCTCGTGCTCGCACTCGCGGGCACGGCGACGGCCTGCGGCCGGTCGGCTCCGGATCCGGCCGCCGCCGCTGACGCGCGCGGTCCGATCACGGTCTGGCTTTCCAACAACGCGCAAGAGGTCCAGTGGGGCAAGGCCATGGTCGCCTCGTGGAACGAGCGCCATCCCGACCAGCACGTGACGGCGCAGCAGATCCCGGCCGGCAAGACGTCCGAGGAGGCCATCAGCGCCTCGATCATCGCGGGAACGACGGCCTGTCTCGCCTTCAACACCTCGCCCGCGGCGGTGCCGACGTTCCAGAAGCAGAACGGGCTCGTGTCCCTCAGTGACTTCCCGGACGGCGAGAAGTACATCACCGAGCGCGGTGGCGCCCTCACGGACCAGTACCGGTCGACGGACGGCAAGTTCTACCAGCTGCCCTGGAAGAGCAACCCCGTCATGATCCTCTACAACAAGAAGCTCTTCGAGAGGGCCGGTCTGGATCCGGAGCACCCGAAGCTCGCGACGTACAAGGAGTTCCTCGACACGTCGCGCAAGCTCGTGCACAGCGGCGCCGCGAAGGCGGCCATCTGGCCTTCTCCCAGCAGCGACTTCTTCCAGCCCTGGTACGACTTCTACCCGGCCTTCGCCGCGCAGAGCGGCGGCAAGCAGCTGATCGAGGACGGCAAGCCGCAGTTCGACTCGTCCGCGGGCCGCCAGGTCGCGGCGTTCTGGCGCAAGCTGTACGCCGAGAAGCTGGCGCCGCAGGAGGCCTACCCGGGCGATTCGCTCAACGACGGCAAGGCCGCGATGGCCACGGTCGGTCCCTGGGCGCTCGCCGCGTACAAGAACAGCGTGGACATCGGTGTCGCGCCGGTACCGACCGCGGACGGCGGCTCGGACAAGCACTCGTTCAGCGACGAGAAGTCCGCGGCGATGTTCAGCTCCTGCAAGAACCGGGCCACGGCCTGGGACGTGCTCAAGTTCGCGAGCTCCGCCGGCCAGGACGGGAAGTTCCTCGAGACGACCGGGCAGATGCCGATGCGCGAGCACCTGACCGAGAAGTACGCCGCCTACTTCCAGGCGCATCCCACGTACAGGGCCTTCGCCGACCAGGCGGAACGCGTCGTCGAGGTGCCCAATGTGCCGGGCTCCATCGACATCTGGCAGACCTTCCGCGACGAGTGGACGAAGTCGGTCGTCTTCGGCCGGGAGTCCACGCCGACGGGTCTGCGCAACGCCTCGTCCGAGATCACCGACCTGCTGAACGAGTACGGGGACCCGTCATGAGCGTGAATCTCCAGTCAGCGCCCGCCACCGTCAGGGACAGCGCTCCCGCCCGGCGGGAGGGGCCGCGCAAGGCCCGTGGCCTGCCCCGTGTCGGCGCGCTGTTCGTGTCGCCCTACGTGCTGTTCCTCGTGGTGGTCTTCGCCGTCCCGCTGGTCTACACGGTGTGGATCTCCTTCCACCGCTTCTACTTCACGGCTCCGGGCACCGACGTCGACTCGCCCTGGGTTGGCCTGTCGAACTACAAGGACGTTTTCACCGATCCCGTGGTCGGCCGGGCGTTCCTCAACATCGTGATCTTCCTGGTCATCAACGTGCCGCTCACCGTGGGCGTCTCGCTGGTCCTGGCCACGGCGCTGAACGCGAAGATACGGGGCCGCGCGTTCTTCCGCGCCGCGTTCTACCTCCCGTACGTGACCGCGAGCGTCGCGCTGGTCGCGGTGTGGCAGTTCCTGTTCGGCTCGGACGGGTTCGTCAACCACCTGCTGGGCTCGCACGCTCCCGACCCGTCGTGGCTGGTGAACTCGCATCTCGCGATGCCGATGATCGCCGTCTTCGTGACCTGGAAGCAGCTCGGCTTCTTCGTGATGCTGTACCTCGCTTCGCTGCAGAACGTCGGCAAGGAGCTGTACGAGGCGTCCGCCATGGACGGCGCGGGCCGCGTGCGGCAGTTCTTCTCGGTGACCGTGCCCGGTGTGCGCCCGGCGACGACGCTCGTCGTGATCTACGCGATCATCACCGGCGCCAACTTGTTCAGCGAGCCCTATCTACTGACCGGGGGCGGCGGTCCCGACCACGCCTCCACCTCGCCGGTGCTGCTGATGTACCAGAAGGGCATCGAGCAGGGGCACCCCGACTTCGCGGCCGCGCTCGGCGTCGTCCTCGTCGCGTTCGTCATGGTCGTCTCGCTCGCCGCCCGCAAGCTCACCGAGAGGGACAACTGACATGAGTGACACCCTGGAGACCCGCCACCACGGCGGGAGCGCGGTCCGCTACATCCTGCTGTCACTCGGTGCGGTCGCCTTCCTGTTCCCCTTCTACTACATGGTCGTCGGCTCGCTGCGCGGGACGACGGTCGGTGATCTGTCCGCCGCGGTCCCGTCCGGGCTGACCGGCGCCAACTACACGGCCGTCAACGGCGCGATCTCGCTGGGCCGCTCCCTGCTCAACTCGGGGATCATGACCATCGGCGTCCTGGTCTGCACGCTCGTCTTCGGCGTACTCGCCGGATACGCGCTCGCCCAGCTGCGCTTCCGCGGCAAGGGCGCCGTCTTCGCCGCGCTGCTCCTCGTACAGATGATCCCGTTCCAGCTGCTCACCCTGCCGCTGTACGTGCTCGTCGTCCGCGACTACGGGCTCGGCGACAACTACCTCGGCATGATCTTGCCGTTCGCGATCAACTCGACGGCCGTGTTCCTCTTCCGCCAGTTCTTCTCCCAGCTGCCTCAGTCCCTCTTCGAGGCGGCGCGGATCGACGGGGCGAGCGAGCTGCGGATCCTGTGGCAGATCGCGCTGCCGATGGCACGTCCCGCGGTGCTGACCGCGCTGCTGCTGACGTTCATCGGACCGTGGAACGAGTTCCTGTGGCCGTTCCTCGTCACCAAGAACGCCGACATGCAGCCGCTGGCCGTCTCGCTGGCCAGCTTCCTCTCCAACCTCCAGGGCACGGTCGCCAACCCGGCCGGTGCCCTGCTGGCCGGCGCATGCGTGCTGGCCGTCCCCGCGGTGGCCCTGTTCCTCCTGTTCCAGCGCCACTTCACCTCTACCGACATCGACTCCGGAGTAAAGGGCTAATCGCCATGAGCAACACCACCGTCGCCACCGACATCCCCTACCGCATGGTGCGCAAGGGCGTGGTCATGTCCCCACTGGCCGGTGAGGCGAACGAGGTCGAGGGCGTCCTGAACCCCGCCTCCGGCCGCACCCCGGACGGCACGCTGCACCTGCTGCCGCGCCTGGTCGCCGAGGGCAATGTCTCCCGCGTCGGCCTCGCCGAGGTCACCTTCGACGAGACGGGCGTGCCCAGCGCCGTCGAGCGCCGCGGCGTCGTCCTCTCCCCCGACGAGGGCTGGGAGCGCGGCAAGAACAACGCCGGCGTCGAGGACCCCCGCATCACCTGGGTCCCCTCGCTCGGCAAGCACGTCATGAGTTACGTCGCCTACGGCCCGCTCGGCCCGAAGCCGGCGCTCGCCGTCTCCGAGAACCTCACCGACTGGACCCGCCTCGGGCCGATCCAGTTCCAGTACCAGGCCGACCTCGACACCGACCTCAACCTCTTCCCGAACAAGGACGTCGTCCACTTCCCGGAGCCCGTCCCGGGCCCGGACGGCGAGATGGCGTACGCGATGCTGCACCGCCCGATGTGGGACCTGGGCTGGTTCCGTCCGGGCGAGGGCGTGCACCTGCCCGCCGGTGTCACCGACGAGCGTCCCGGCATCTGGATCTCGTACGTCCCGGTCGCCGAGGTCGAGGCCGACATCCGCGCCCTGACCCGTCCGCGCGACCACCGTCTGCTGGCTCTGTCCGAGTTCCCGTGGGAGTCGCTGAAGATCGGCGGCGGCCCGGCCCCGATCCGCGTGCCCGAGGGCTGGCTGCTCATCCACCACGGTGTCTCCGGATCCATCGAGGACCCGTGGGCGCAGAACCAGAAGGTGTCGTACGCCGCCGGCGCGATGATCCTCGACCCCGCCGATCCGTCGAACGTGCTCGCGCGCTCCGACAAGCCGCTCATGGCCCCGGAGACCGAGGAGGAGATCTCGGGCACCGTCCCGAACGTCGTCTTCCCGACGGCGATCGAGGAGATCGACGGCCGGCTCTACGTCTTCTACGGCATGGCCGACGCGCACATCGGCGTCGCCCTCCTGGAGCGCACGGCATGACCGGCGGCGCCCCAGGACAGGCCCTGACACCTCTCGGAGTCGGCCTGGTCGGCTGCGGCGGTTTCGCCGAGTTCGTTCTGGACGCCGTCGCGGGCCTGCCCGGCCTGGGCATCGCGGCCGTCGTCGACCCCTCGCGCGAGCGCGCCGAGCGGCTCGGCGCGCGGCACGGCGTCCCGGCGCTCGCTTCCCTCGACGAGCTCCTCGACCGGGACGACGTGGCGGCCGTGCTGATCGCCACGCCGCCCGCCACCCATGCCGCGATGGCCATCAGCGCACTGCGTGCGGGGCGCCACGTCTTCTGCGAGAAGCCTCTCGCCACCACGACCGAGGACGCCTCGGCGGTCGCCCACGAGGCGCGGCTCGCCGGGCGCGTCCTGGTCGTGGACCACGTGCTGCGCTACAACCCGCTGCTGCGGGCCGTGCGGCGCCTCACCGAGCGGGGGCTGCTCGCGCCCCCGCGCCGGTTCCTGTTCGAGAACGACGCCTCCGACGAGGACCTGGGCCCCGACCACTGGTTCTGGGACCCGGCACACAGCGGCGGCATCTTCGTCGAGCACGGCGTCCACTTCTTCGACGCCGCCCGCGCACTCCTGGACTCGGACCCGGTCAGCGTGCGGGCGACCGCCGTGGCCCGGCCCGGAGGCCCGGTCGACATGGTGAGCGCCGACGTCGTCCACCCCGGCGGCGTCCTCGCCTCCCACCTGCACTCCTTCACGCACGCCCACCGTGCCGAGCGTCAACTCATGCGTCTGGACCACGGGTTCGCCGAGACGCGGATCAGCGGCTGGATCCCCGTGCAGGCGGAGACCTCGGCGTGGACCGACGAGGCGGGTGCCCGCTGCTGGGAGCAACTGCCTGACGAGCTGGGCACGCTGTTGTCCGTCGACGGCTTCCGGCCGCACGGCAAGGAGCGGATCACCGTCCGCGTCGAACGGGACGCCGGCTCCGTCGCCCCGGCCCGCGGGCGTGGCGAGCAGCGCACGGTCCCGCACCACGTCACCGCCGTCATCGACCTGGGCGGCGAGGCCCGCAAGCAGTACGTGTACGCGCAGAGCGTGCGCGCCGCTGTGGCCGACCTGGTCCGGGCCGTCCGCGAGGGCACGCCGCCGGTCGCGGACGCCGCCGGCGGTCTCGCCGCGGTCGCCGTCGCCGAGGCGGCCACCCTCGCCGCCTCCACCGGCTCCGAACAGCGTGTCCCCTCCCCCGACCTGGCCGTCTCCGAGGGAGCCTCCGCATGAGCTGGTGGCAGGACATGGTCTGCTACGAGGTCTACCCGCGCGCCTTCGCCGACTCGGACGGCGACGGGATCGGCGACCTGCCCGGCCTGACCGCACGCCTTGAGCACATCAGGGATCTGGGCGCGGACGCCGTGTGGTGCACCCCGTTCTACCCGTCGCCGCTGGCCGACGGCGGCTACGACATCGCGGACTACACCGGCGTGGCCGCGGACCTGGGAACGGACGACGACGCCACCCAACTGACGGTCCGTGCACATGAGTTGGGCCTCAGATTGATCATCGACCTGGTGCCGAACCACACCTCCGACCAGCACCCCTGGTTCCAGGAGGCTCTGGCCACGGGGCCCGGGTCGGCGGAGCGGGAGATGTACCTGTTCCGGCCCGGCCGGGGCGCGGACGGCGAACTTCCTCCCAACGACTGGCAGTCGGCGTTCGGCGGCCCCGCCTGGACCCGGGTCGCGGACGGCGAGTGGTACTGCCACCTCCACGCCGCCGAGCAGCCCGACCTCAACTGGCGCAATCCCAAGGTGCAGAGCGCCTTCACCGAGGTACTGCGGTACTGGCTCGACAGCGGCGTGGACGGCTTCCGCGTGGACGTCGCCCACGCCCTGTTCAAGGCGGAAGGGCTGCCCGACGCGGGCCCCGGCCAGCACACCGACCCGCTGCGCAACCACCTGATGCCGTACTACGACCAGGAAGAGCTGCACCCGCTCTACCGCGAATGGCGGGCCCTTCTCGACACCCACCCCGCACCCGCCGGCGCGGTGGCACCCCAGGACCGGGTGATGGTCGCCGAGTCCGCCGTCTTCGACCCGGCCCGCCTCAGCCGCTACATCCGGCCCGACGAAATGCACCAGGCCTTCAACTTCGCGTTCCTGGAGGCGCCTTGGGAGGCGGCGGAGCTGCGCCGGGTCGTCGACGGCTCGTTCACCGTGCCGGGCAGCGCGGTCACCTGGCTGCTCTCCAGCCACGACGCGGTCCGCCCGGTCACCCGGTACGGCTCCCTGGCGCGCGCCCGTGCGGCCGCGCTGCTGATGCTGGCCCTGCCCGGCTCCGCGTACCTCTTTCAGGGCGAGGAGCTGGGACTGCCGCAGGTCGAGGTGCCCATCGACCGCATCCTCGACCCGCTGTGGGAACGCTCGGGCCGCACGGAGCGCGGCCGCGACGGCGCGCGTGTGCCGCTGCCGTGGACCGGTGAGCACGCACCGTACGGATTCAGCAGCGTGGCGCCCGGCCACACCTGGCTGCCCCAGCCGGACGACTGGTCGGGCCTGGCTGTCGCCGCGCAGCAGCGGGACCCCGACTCGACGCTCGCCCTGTACCGGGCGGCGCTGCGGATCCGCCACAGCCATCCGGCGCCGGACCCGACGGCCCCACCGACCTGGCTGTCCGCACCCGACGCCCCCTACCTCGCCTTCCGCCGCGGCGCGCTGGTCTGCGTCGTCAACCTGGGCGCGGAGCCCCTGCGCCTCGCCTCACTCGGTGTGCCCGGCCGACCGGCGCTCGGCAGCGGCCCGCTCGACGGCGACACGTTGCCGCCCGACACCGCGCTGTGGCTCCTCGACCCGACCGCCCCCGCCCCTCTCGCCGAAAGCGACACCGATGACACGCGCGACTGACGCGACGCACCGCACCGACCTGTCCGGACTCGTCAAGGCGTACGACGTGCGCGGGGTGGTCCCCGACCAGTGGGACGAGACGACGGCCGAACTCTTCGGCGCCGCGTTCGTCCAGGCCACCGCCGCGGACGCGATCGTGACGGGCCATGACATGCGTCCCTCGTCCCCCGGCCTGGCCCGCGCCTTCGCCCGCGGTGCGACCGCGCAGGGCGCCGACGTCACCGAGATCGGCCTCTGCTCGACGGACCAGCTGTACTACGCCTCCGGATCCCTCGGCCTGCCCGGCGCAATGTTCACGGCCTCCCACAACCCGGCCCAGTACAACGGCATCAAGCTGTGCCGCGCCGGCGCCGAACCGGTCGGCCAGGACACGGGCCTCGTCGAGATCCGCACCTTGGTCGAAGGGTGGACGGACAACGGCGCCCCATCGACGGCCGGCCGAACGGGCGTCGTCACCACCAGGGACACGCTCGCCGACTACGCGACGTACCTGCACTCCCTCGTGGACCTGTCGGCGATCCGCCGGCTGAGGGTCGTGGTCGACGCGGGCAACGGCATGGGCGGGCACACCGTGCCGACGGTCCTCGCCGGTCTGCCGCTGGACATCGTCCCGATGTACTTCGAGCTGGACGGTACGTTCCCGAACCACGAGGCCAATCCCCTGGACCCCGCCAACATCGTCGACCTGCAGGCACGCGTGCGCGCCGAGGGCGCCGACATCGGCCTCGCTTTCGACGGCGACGCGGACCGCTGCTTCGTCGTCGACGAGCACGGCGACCCGGTCTCGCCCTCCGCGGTCACCGCACTGGTCGCCTCACGCGAACTTGCGCGGCATCCCGGGGCCACCGTCATCCACAACCTCATCACCTCCCGCACGGTTGCGGAGGTGATCCGCGAGGCGGGCGGCACCCCGGTCCGCACCCGCGTCGGCCACTCCTTCATCAAGCGGGAAATGGCCCGCGCCGGCGCCGTCTTCGGCGGCGAGCACTCCGCGCACTACTACTTCCGCGACTTCTGGAACGCCGACACCGGCATGCTCGCGGCCCTCCACGTCCTCGCCGCCCTGGGCACACAGAGCGCCCCCCTGTCCGACCTGACCAGCAGCTTCGAGCGCTACGCCGCCTCCGGTGAGATCAACTCCGCCGTCGGCGACCCGAGCTCACGCACCGCGGCGGTGCGCGCGGCGTGGAGCACCCGCCCGGACGTGACGCTCGACGACCTCGACGGCCTGACCGTCAGCGGAACCGACTGGTGGTTCAACGTCCGCCCCTCGAACACGGAGCCGCTGCTGCGACTCAACGTGGAAGCCCCGACCGAGTCGGCGATGCGCGCCCTCCGAGACGAGGTACTGGCGACGATCCGCGCCTGAGCACGCAATCGTGGCTGTCTCCGGATCGGTTCGAAGGAGTGAGCATCTGCGGGTGAGGCCGATGCGCCGGTCATCCTTTGAACCGCACTGCACGGTTTATGGTTGCGGCGATCTTCCGGGCTGCTGTGCGGGCCGCACCGTGAGAACCCGGACACCCCCGGCACGTCACCGCGTGGGTGAAGACCCGGTCAGGCAGGCTGCCACAGCTCAACCCGATTGCCCTCAGGATCGGTGACCCAGCCGAATCGGCCGACACCCTCCATGTCCTGTGTCTCCCCGGCCACGTCCGCGCCCTTGGCGCGCAATTGCGCGAGCATCGCATCCAGGTCGCGGACCCGGAAGTTGAGCATGGTCCGCTGGGTACAGGACCCGAAGTAGTCGGTCCCGGACTCGAACGCCGCGAACACCGTGGGCCCGGCTTCCTGATGCCACAGGCCGTTCTCATCGGCGTCCAGGCCCAGGCAGTCGCGATACCACGCGCTCAGGGCCGCCGGGTCGTCGGCCCGCATGAAATACCCACCGATACCAAGCACACGTTCCATGCCGCCATCTTGCCAGGACGGCGCTCGGGCGGGCCGGCACCACACCACCGCCCGCTTCCCCTCTGGATGGGACCTACCTCTGGCGCCCAGGGCCCTCACACGGTGTCGTGGTCGCCAGGCCGGCCGTCCGTCCGTCTGCCGCAGGGACGACGGCGTCGCATCCTGCCACGCGGTCCTGGTCACGGGGCCTTTCTCCCTCCACGCCGTCCACCCGAACGTGCTGTCGCGCGGCACGTGCCGCTTCTCCTCGAATTCGCCCCGTCGGGCGGCGACTTCGGCGAGCAGGCGATCGAGGGGGTCCGACGTGTCGAGACCCGGGATGTCGGGGCGTGTGTCCGCTCCGGAGGTTTCCTGCGCTGTCCTTGACGAGTTCAGCGCCTGCGTCATGTGAGTGTCTCCTCGCCTTGCCGGGCGGTGTCGGTACCGCCCTGCTCCTCACGCTACGAGGCGCAAAGGGGCGCGGACTATTGAGAGTTGACTGCGCTGAGTAGGGGAATTCCTCAGCTCCGTACGGCACGTCGCAGGTGGGTGCGGTCAGGCCTCGTCGCGCCGGAGCGCCGCCAGCTCCCCGCGCGAGCGGATGCCGAGCTTCGTGTAGATGTGCGTCAGGTGGTACTGCACTGTCTTGACGGAGATGAACAGTTCGGCCGCTGCCTCGCGGTTGGTCACGCCGCGGGCGACCAGTTCGGCGACGTGCTGTTCCTGCGGTGTGAGGCGGCTGAAGTCGGCGGTGGTGCGGTCGGTGAGCTGGCCGGTGACGCCGCCCGCCTTGAGTTCGCGGTCGCAGCGCTCGACGTAGGCGGTGGCGCCGAGGGCCGCGAACCCGTCGCTGGCCCGCCGCAGCACGGTGTCGGCGTCGCGGCGCTTGCCGACCCGGCGCAGGGTCTGGCCGTAGGCGAAGTTGACGCGGGCCCGGTCGTACGGCATCGGCAGCGGTTCCAGCGCCGCCAGGGCCCGTTCGAAGTGCTCGCGGGCCTCGTCGATGTCGCCCCGGGCCGCCGCGATCCGGCCGCGCGGGTAGCCGAGCCGGCCCCGGGTGGAGCGGTGGCCGCGCTCGGCGGCGCGGGCTTCGAGCGGGGCGAGGAAGGCGTCGGCCTCGTCGGTGCGGTGGCACATCACGAGGGCGTTGGCGTAGATGTCGTGCCACGGCCACATGCCGGGCTCGTCGACAGCGTCGCGTGACGCGAGGCGGGTGACAGGGGTCAGCGCCTCCACCACCTGCTCGTAGTCGGCGCGGATCTCGGCGAGGTGGGCGCGGGCGAGACAGGCGGGGATGAGCATCATCGCGTAGTGGCGGCGGTCGGCCGCGGCATCTCTGACGTGCTGTTCGGCGCGGGCCCGGTCGCCGCGCAGGGCGTGGATCTGGGCGCCGGTCCAGTGAATGAGCGGGCGCAGCAGTTCCATGCGGGCCGCGGCGGCGCGGCCCGCGGCCCGGTCGACCGTCTCCAGGGCCTCGTCCCAGTCGCCGAGGGTGAAGCGGGTACGGGCGAGCCAGGCCTGCGCCCACAGCGAGATGCGGGTGGAGCCCTTGCGGTACTCGGTGGGCACGGCGCTCTCCAGGTCGTGCCAGGCGCCGTACAGGTCGTCCTGGGACAGGGCCAGCCAGCCGCGGCACATCCGGACGCGCTGGCGCTGCGCGCTGTCGGCGACCTCGCCGACCAGCCGGTCGACGCCCTCCAGCGCCTCGGCCACCCGGCCCTGGCCGAGATAGCCGAGGCCGAGGATCGCACGGGTCTCGACGACGGCGGGCGAGCTCTCCGGGGCGAGTTCGAGGGCGGTCCCGGCCCAGCGCACGAGGTCGTCAGCACGCCAGTCGGCGAGGGCGTGCAGGACCTGGCGCTGGCAGATCAGTGCGGCGGTCTCCGGGTCGCGCCCCCGGTCGACCCTGTGCCAGGCGCTGTCCAGGAGGCGCTGGGTCTCGGCCGGGCGTCCGCCCAGCAGCGTCAGGTAGCCGAGCACGGCGTCCCGCAGGGCGCCGGACGGGAAGCTTTCCAGGACGGCCGAGAAACTCTGTGCGCGCGGCAGGTCGCCCGCTCCGACCAGGGCGTCGACGGCCCTCAGCAGCCGGGCCTGTCGGCCGGCGGGGGACGGGCTGAGGTCGGCGGCCAGGAGCAGGGCCCGCGCGCAGGACGACCAGGCGCCGACGGCTGCCCGCCCGGCGGCGTGCGCCTCCAGGGCTGCGGCCAGTTCCTCGTTCGCGAGCGGCGGTTCGGCGGCGGCCCGGTGGCGCAGCCGCTGCCCCTCGTCCTCGACCAACTCGGCCGCACGGGAATGGAGTTGGGCGCGCTCGCCTGGGCCGAGCGAGTGGTACACGGCCGCTGCGGTGAGGCGGTCGCAAAAGGCGACGCGGCCAGCGCCCGGGCCCACGGGCGGGCTGAGCAGGCCCGCGCGGCACGCCTCGTCGAGGGCGTCCAGCGGCTCGGTGAGCGCAGCCAGGTGAGCCGCGTCCGCGAAGCGCGCGGGGCTGCCGAGGACGGCGCACGCCTCGGTGAGCCGCCGTGCCTCGTCGGCGCAGGCGCTCAGGCGGCGGTGTACGTCCGCCGCCCGGTCACGCGGGACGGGCAGCACGGTCGGCGGGTCGGACCAGGTCTCGCGCGGCGCCTCGCGCAGCAGGGCGGTGATGTCTCCCGCGACGCCCGCCGTGTGGAGGCACAGCTCCTGCGCGGCGGTGGGTGACAGGTCCACTCCATGGAGCGCGGCCAGGCGTCGCACGTCGTGCGGCTGCAGCGGTTCGAGGTGGACGACATCGCCCGGGAACTCCGCGAGGAACCGCGCCGTGTCCGCCTCGGCCACCGCGTCGTCGTCGACCAGGTGCACGGCGAGCACGGGCACGTCCGTCATCAGCCGCAGGGCAGACGCGAGGCCCCGCAGGGAGGCGGCGTCGGCCCACTGGGTGTCCTCCACGACGATCAGCGCACACCGTCCACCGGTGCGCCCCGTGGCCAGGGCCGACGCCAGCAGCTCGGCGAAGACCAGCGGGTCGGCCACCCCCGGCGACTCGGGCTGCGGCATGCCCTGCGCAGGTCCGGCGTGCCGGCCCTCGTCGCAGGACCCGTTCGGCGGCGAACCGGACACCGCCCGTTCCACGCTCCGCAGCAGCTGACCCGCCACCCCGCCGGCGCGGTCCGCCTCCCAGCGCAGACCGCGCACGCGCACCGTCAGGGACTCCGGGTGCGCGGCGGCGAAGCGCTCGACCAGCGTCCTCTTGCCGCTGCCCCGGGGGCCACGCACGAGGACGGCGGCCGGGCCTTCCTCGGCGACGGCGGCGTACGCGGACTCCAGCTCGGCCCGTTCGCGCTCCCGGCCCACCGCGTCGACGGGTCCGTCCGGGCCTTCGGGGTGTGTCCGGTCGCGGCTGTGCATGTGGCGGACGCTACGCGACGCTCCGGCGTCGCCACCAGCGGGCGCGTGCGTCACCCCAGATCGCCGCCCGCCACCGGGAGGACGGTCCCGGTGATGTACGACGCTTCGTCGGAGGCGAGGAACGTGATCGCCGCCGCCTGCTCGGCCAGCGTGCCGTAGCGCTTCATCAGCGACGACTCGACGGTCTGGTCGACGATCTGCTGGTACCAGCCCCGTTCCTGCTCGTCTCCCGCCGCAGGGCCACGGGCGACCCTGCGCGGCGGCGCCTCGGTGCCGCCCGGCGCCGTGGCGACGACGCGCACTCCGTACGGTGCCGCCTCCAGGGCCAGCGCGGCGGTGAGGGCGTTGACGCCGCCCTTGGCCGCCGCGTAAGGCACGCGGTTGATGCCCCGGGTCGCGACCGAGGAGACGTTCACGACGGTGCCGGAGCGCTGGGCGAACAGGTGCGGGAGGACGGCACGGCAGGTCCACAGCGTCGGGAAGAGGGAGCGGCGGATCTCGGTCTCGATCTCCTGCGGGGCGAAGTGCTCGTAAGGCTTGGCCCAGATGGTGCCGCCGACGTTGTTCACGAGGACGTCGATACGGCCCAACCGGTCGAGCGCCCGGGCGACCGCCTCCTCGGCGCCCGTGTACTCCTCCAGGTCGGCGACGACGGACTCGGCCTCGCCGCCGGCCGCGATGATCTCCCCCGCCACGTCGTGGACGAGTTCCGCGCGGTCGACGAGGACCACATGGGCGGACTCTGCGGCGAGGCGGCGGGCCACGGTCTCGCCGATGCCCTGGGCCGCGCCGGTCACCACGGCGGTCCGCCCGGCGAACCGGCCCGCGTAGACCTGGCCTCTCATCGGCCCGCCCCCACCAGGTCGGCCGCCGCGACGGCGGGCGTGAACTTCTCGTAGTGGAAGTGCGCGGGCTCGACGCCGAGCGCGTCGATGTGGGCGCGCACGGCCTCGACCATCGCGGGCGGCCCGCACAGGTACACGTCGCAGTCGCCGTCGTGCAGCTCGTCGGCGCCGAACAGAGCTGTCACGTACCCCTTGTTGGCGGCGTTGCTCGCCCCGTCGGCGACGCAGTGGTCGAAGGTGAAGCCGGGCAGGACGGCCGCGTAGTCGGCGAGGGTTTCGAGGTGGACGAGGTCCTGGTCGGTGGTGACTCCGTACAGCAGGTGGACGGGGTGTGCGGGCGGGGACCCCGCCGTGGCGAGCGTCTCCAGCATGGACAGGAGCGGGGCGAGACCGGTTCCGCCCGCCAACAGCAGTGCGGGTCGTGCGAGTTCGCGCAGGAAGAAGCCGCCCATGGGACCCGTGAAGGTCACCCGGTCGCCGGCTTGGGCCCGTTCGGTCAGATACGTCGACATGGCTCCTCCCTCGACGACGCGCACCAGGAAGGAGACCCGCTCCTGGCCGGGCCCCGTACTGAAGGAGTACGCGCGGCTCTCGCCGTCCGTGCCGGGCACACCGACATTGACGTACTGGCCGGGCAGGAAGCCGAGGGCGGCCCTGTCGTCGACGGCGAGAGTGATGCCGACGGTCGTCGGCGAGTGCCGGTCGACGGCCGTCACGGTCGCGGTGTGCGTGGCCGGTCCCGTCTTGCAGGCGGCCGACGTCGTCGGGATGCGCAGCACGAGGTCACTGTGCGGGGTCATCTGGCATGGCAGGCAGTAGCCGCGCGCCGCCTCGTCGTCGGTGAGCGCCTCGTCGATGTAGTCCCCGCCGTCGTAACTGCCGGACTCGCAGTACGACTTGCAGGTGCCGCAGGCGCCGTCGCGGCAGTCGAGCGGTATGTTGATGCGGGCCTTGTAGGAGGCGTCGGCGACGGTCTCGGCCGGTTCACAGGTGATGAACCGGGTGGTGCCGTCCTCGAAGCCCAAGGCGACCTGGTAGCCCATGTACGTTCTCGATTCGGGGAGTTGACTGACGGGTGCGGAGCCGGTGCCGGCCGGGTGCCACTCAGAGGTGGTAGATGTCGACCACGTGGTGGATGAAGTCGTTCTTGAGGACGACCTTCTTGCGGCGGATGACCGGCTCGGGGCCCGACAGGTCGAGCGTGTAGTACGAGGTGCCGAAGTACATGTCGGTGTGCTGGTAGCGGTAGTAGAGCGTGAACCAGTTGAAGCGCACGTCGAGCAGTTCGCCGTCCGCGCCGCCGCGCCCTGCGATCTCCACGTTGGTGATGTTGTGGCCGGTGCGCGGTTCGGGCAGGCTCGTGGCGCTGGAGCGGTCAGTGCGGATGCGGAAGACCCGGTCTTCCAGGCCGGCCCGGTTCGCGTAGTAGATCAGGGAGATCTCGGTCTGCGGGTCGCGGGTGAGTTCGTCGTCGTCGGCCCAGGCCGGCATCCAGAACTCGGCGTCGGGGTGGTAGCACTCCAGCCAGCGCTCGAACTCGCGGTCGTCCAGATACCGGGCCTCCCGGTACAGGAACTTCCGTACGGATTCGAGGAGTTGGAACTCGTCGGCCTGCGTCGAGGCGCTCTCGCCCGGCACGGTGGTCGTCGTCATCGTGCGTCGCCCCCTCGCTCATTGCGCGTCGTCCCGGCCAGCTCGTCCTCGGCGGCGAGTGCCGCGCTCATGGTGTCGAGCCAGTAGCCGTGCTGGACGGGGTAGAGGCCCTCGTCCTCGGTGCGGACGCCGCTCGCGATCGGGTCGATGCCGAGCTTGCGGGCCTCGTCGTCGGGTCCGTCGATCCAGTGGGCGGCGCCGCGGCTGAGGTCGTTCCACGGAGCGGCTGTGGCCTGGTACGTCTTCTGGCAGGAGCGGAACTCCTCCAGGTCGTCGGGGGTGGCCATCCCGGTCGCGTTGAAGAAGTCCTCGTACTGGCGGATGCGGTTCGCGCGGGCCTCGGCGCTCTCGCCCTTGGGCGCGATGCAGTAGATGGTGACCTCGGTGCGGTCCACGGACAGCGGCCTCAAGTGCCGGATCTGCGAGCTGAACTGGTCCATCAGGTAGACGTTCGGGTACAGGCACAGATTGCGTGACACGCCGATCATCCAGTCGGCGCGGGCCTGGCCGTACTTCTCGACGAGTTCGTCGCGCCGCTCGTTCAGGGGGCGGTTGGCGGGGTCGAGCCACTCGGTCCACAGCAGCAGGTGTCCGTGTTCGAAGGAGTAGAAGCCGCCGCGCTGCTTGGACCAACCGCCCGCGTCCATGTTCTTGGTGTCGTTCTTCGACTCGCCGGAGGTACGCCGCGCGGTGGTGGCCGCGTAGTTCCAGTGGGTGGCGGAGACGTGGTAGCCGTCGGCGCCGTTCTCGGCCTGGAGCTTCCAGTTCCCGTCGTAGGTGTACGTCGAGGAGCCGCGCAGCACCTCGAGGCCTTCTGGGGACTGGTCGACGATCATGTCGATGACCTTGGCGGCGTCGCCGAGGTGGTCCACAAGCGGCTTGACGTCCGGGTTGAGGCTGCCGAAGAGGAATCCGCGGTAGTTCTCGAAGCGGGCCACCTTGGTCAGGTCGTGCGAGCCGTCCTTGTTGAACTGCTCCGGGTATCCGGCGTCCCGCGGGTCCTTGACCTTGAGGAGCTTGCCGGCGTTGTTGAACGTCCAGCCGTGAAAGGGGCAGGTGAACGTGGTTCGGTTGTCGGTCTTGCGGCGGCACAGCATCGCGCCGCGGTGGCTGCACGCGTTGATCAGGGCGGTGAGTTCGCCGGTCTTGGTGCGGGAGACGACGACCGGCTGGCGGCCCATGTACGTCGTGAAGTAGTCGCCGATCTCCGGGATCTGGCTCTCGTGCGCGAGGTAGATCCAGTTCCCCTCGAAGACGTACTTCATCTCCAGTTCGAAGAGCTGCTCGTCGGTGAAGGCGCTGCGACGCAGCCGGTACACCCCGTTTCCGGGATCCTCCACCAGTGCCTCGCTCAACACACTGCGGGCCGCTGCCCAGGTTTCGGTCATGGCTCCTCCTGATGCCCGGCGAGGTGCCGCCCGCCGGCACGGCTCATCGGGTGCTCAGCACCATGGCAGGGCCAGGGGCGGGCCACCCCGGACATTTGCCCAGTCCCCACCCAGGGTGCTTTTCATATGCAGCAGATATGGATCACGCTGAATTCGGTATTTGTGCCATCTGAATGACGGCTCCTACGCTGAGCTGCATCGACGAAGGTGCGGACGCCCCAAGACCCCTGGTCGTCAGCGCTGTCTGCGCTGTCTGCGCTTTCCGCGTTGTCTGCGTTGTCTTCGTTGTCTGCGTGTCCGCATGTCCGCGTTGTCCGCGTGTCTGCGTGTCCCTTCGTTTGTGGAGGCCCTCATGGAACTGCGCCATCTCCGGTACTTCGCCGCCGTCGCGGAGACCCGGCACTTCGGGCGGGCCGCCGAGCGGCTGCGCATGGCACAGCCACCGCTCTCCCAGGCGATCCGGCAACTGGAGGCGGAACTGGGGGTCGCGCTGTTCCACCGCACCACCCGCCAGGTCGGCCTGACCGGTGCGGGCGAGGTGTTCCACACCGACGTGGTGCGCATCCTGCGCTCCGTCGACGAGGCGGCCGCCCGGGCCCGGCGGTTCGCGCAGGGCGCCGAGGGCATCCTGCGTATCGGACTCACCGGCTCGGCCGGCTACCGGCATCTGCCGGAGCTCGCCCGGACCGTCAAGCGCGAACTGCCCGGGGTGGCCCTGGAGGTCCACACCGAGATGTTCACCCCGGCCCAGGAGGCGGCGCTCTCCGAGTCGCGCCTGGACATCGGGGTGCTGCGGCCCCCGGTCCGCGGCGAGGGCATCACCTGCCGCGACATCGCGCAGGAGCCGCTCGTCCTGGTGCTGCCGGCGGACCACTGGCTCGCCGAGTCACCCGAGGTGCCACTGGAGCGGCTGCGGGGCGAGGACTTCATCATGTACGCCGCCACGTCCCGCTCCATCGTCAGCGACGCGGTGATCAGCAGCTGTCTGAGCGCCGGCTTCCATCCGCACACCGCCCACGAGGTGACGGAGACGTCCACGGCCCTCGCCCTGGTCGCCGCGGGTCTGGGAGTGGCGCTGCTGCCCGACTCGGTGCGGTCCGTCAGCCGGGACGGGGTCGTCTTCCGGCCGGTCCCGGACGCCCAGCGGGTCCGCCTCGCCCTCGCCTGGCGCACGGGCGACACCTCACCGCTGCTCGCGGCCGTCCTCGCGGCCCTCACCGCGGCCGACGCCTTCTCCACCGGCGACGCTTCCCCAGACGTCACCGCCCCCAGCCGGGCCGGTGCACAGAATCACAGAGGAACCACGTGAAGATCACCGCAGTGGAGGCGATCCCCTTCGCCATCCCCTACCGAAAGCCGCTGAAGTTCGCGAGCGGCGAGGTGCACACCGCCGAGCACGTCCTGGTCCGGGTGCACACCGACGCGGGCCTCACCGGCCTGGCCGAGGCACCGCCCCGGCCCTTCACCTACGGCGAGACCCAGCAGTCCATCGTCACCGTGATCCGGCAGATCTTCGAGCCGCAGCTGCTCGGCATGGCGCCCACCCGGCGCGAGGCCGTGCGCGCGAAGCTGAACCGGACCGTCGGCAACCCGACGGCGAAGGCCGCCGTCGACATGGCCCTGTGGGACATCGTCGGCCAGGCCGCCGGCCTGCCCGTCACCGAACTCCTGGGCGGCTACGGCGAGTTCATGGCCGTGTCCCACATGCTCGGCTTCGCTCCCCCGGCGGAGATGGTCGAAGAGGCGCAGCGCGTCCGCGACACCTACGGCATCACGACGTTCAAGGTGAAGGTCGGCCGCCGCCCCTACCAGCTCGACGTCGAGGTCTGCAGGGCGCTGCGCGAGGCGTTCGGCGACGGCGTCGAGCTGTACGTCGACGGCAACCGCGGCTGGACCGCCTCCGAGTCGGCCCGCGCCCTGCGCGCCATGGACGACCTCGACCTCACCCTGGCCGAGGAACTCTGCCCCGCCGACGACGTATTGGGCCGCCGCTGGCTCGTCGAACGCTGCCCGGTCCCTTTCGTCGCCGACGAGAGCGCCACCCGCCCCGGCGAGGTCACGCGTGAACTCCTCGGGGGCTCGGCCACCGCCATCAGCATCAAGACGGCCCGCACCGGCTTCAGCCACTCCCAGCGCGTGCTGTTCGAGAGCGAGGGCCTCGGCGTCGAAGTAGTGATGGGCAATCAGATCGACTGTCAGATCGGCTCGTTGTGCTCGGTCGCGTTCGGCGCGGCCTTCGAGGCCACCTCACGCCGCGCGGGCGAGCTCTCCAACTACCTCGACATGAGCGACGACCTGCTCGCCGAGCCCCTCCAGATCCGCGACGGCACGCTGCGGGTGCGCGAGGGCGTGGGTCTGGGCATCGAACTCGACCCCGAGAAGCTGACGCGCTACCGCCAGGACAGCTGAACTCCCTTGCCACACCTTCGACTTGCCCCACCTCTCCCGATTGGAGCCGCATCATGACCACGTTCACCGAAGCCGAGCAGGAGCAGGCCACCGCCGCCGCGTCCGGGAACGCCGCCACCGCCGCGTTCGCCCAGAAGGCCCGCTCCGGCGCGGCCAGCAGCCAGCAGCGCGTCGACACCCTCGCGTCCGAACTCATCACGTCCGTCCACGACATCATCCGCCGCCACAAGGTCACCTACGCCGAGTACGACGCCCTCAAGGCATGGCTGATCCAGATCGGCCAGGACGGCGAGTGGCCGCTCTTCCTCGACGTGTGGATCGAGCACGTCGTCGAGGAGGTCGCCAACGAGAGCCGCGAGGGCTCCAAGGGCACCATCGAGGGCCCCTACTACGTGCCCGACTCCCCGGAGCTGCCCGCCGAGGCGACCCTCCCCCTGCGCCCCGACGA
This sequence comes from Streptomyces sp. NBC_01446, assembly GCF_026340095.1. Classification (GTDB taxonomy): domain Bacteria; phylum Actinomycetota; class Actinomycetes; order Streptomycetales; family Streptomycetaceae; genus Streptomyces; species Streptomyces aureus. The sequence continues at coordinate 941,496 of NZ_JAPEPO010000003.1, forward strand.
GAAGGGCACACCCCTCCTCTTCCAGGGCCAGGTCACGTCGGTCGACGGCACCCCCCTGCCCGGCGCGACGATCGAGATGTGGCACGCCGACGACGACGGCTTCTACTCCCAGTACGCCCCCGGTCTGCCCGAGTGGAACCTGCGCGGCACCGTCGTCGCCGACGACCAGGGCAACTTCAAGATCCACACAATCGAGCCGGCCCCCTACCAGATCCCCACCGACGGCGCCTGCGGCAACCTCATCTCCGCCGCCGGCTGGCACGCCTGGCGCCCGGCCCATCTGCACCTGAAGGTCGCCGCCGAGGGCCACCACCTCATCACCACGCAGCTCTACTTCAAGGGCGGCAACCACGTGGAGGACGACATCGCACAGGCCGTCAAGCCGGAACTCGTCCTCGCCCCCTCCCCGGCCACGACCGGCGAGGGCAACGAAGTGACGTACGACTTCGTGCTCGACCGCGCCTGACGCGCCCCGCCCCGGGGGCCCGGCCTCCGGGGCGCGCACCCGCCCCACCCCGTAACTCAAGGAGCCCGCTGTGCTGTTCGCCGTCAAGATGGACGTCCGCATACCCAACGATCTCCACCCCGACGTCCGCGCGGACACGCTCGCCCGCGAGAAGGCGTACTCGCAGGAACTCCAGCGCAAGGGCATCTGGCCGCACATCTGGCGCTGCGTGGGCCAGTATTCCAACCTCAGCGTCTTCGACGTCCGGGACAACGACGAGCTGCACGACATCCTGTGGGGTCTGCCGCTGTTCCCGTACATGGAGATCGAGGTCACCCCGCTGGCGCTGCACCCGTCGGACATCGCCGCGACGGGCGAGGCCGCCTGATGGACAAGGTGGTCGCGTCGGCCGGGCGGGCCGTCGCCGATGTCGGGGACCGTGCGTCCCTGGCGGTCGGCGGGTTCGGACTGAGCGGGGTGCCGAACGTACTGATCAAGGCGCTGCACGAGCAGGGCACCACCGGCCTGTCCGTGGTGTCCAACAACTGCGGCGCGCTGGACTCCGGCCTCGCCGTCCTGCTCACGGCGGGCCGGATCGCCCGGGTCACCGGCTCCTACATCGGCGCCAACAAGGAGTTCGCCCGCCAGTACCTGGCCGGCGAGATCGAGGTCGAGATGATCCCGCAGGGCACGCTCGCGGAGCGGCTGCGCGCCGGCGGCGCCGGAATCCCGGCGTTCTACACCCCGGCCGGGGTGGGCACCCAGGTCGCGGACGGCGGTCTGCCCTGGCGCTACGACGGCACCGGCGGCGTCGCCCTCGCCTCCCCGCCCAAGGAGGTGCGCGTCTTCGACGGTGTCGAGTACGTGCTGGAGCGTGGCATCCGCACCGACTTCGCGCTGGTCCGCGCCGCGAAGGGCGACCGGCACGGGAATCTGGTGTTCAACAAGTCGTCCCGCAACTTCAACCCGCTCGCGGCGATGGCCGGGAGGGTCACGATCGCCGAGGTGGAGGAGCTGGTGGAGCCCGGCGTCCTCGAACCGGACCAGGTGCACCTGCCGGGCATCTTCGTGCAGCGCGTGATCGAGCTGAGCCCGGCGCAGGCCGCCGACAAGGGCATCGAGCGGCGCACGATCTCCGCGCCTCCGGCACGAAGGACGGTGAGCAACTAACCATGGCCTGGACACGCGAACAGATGGCCGCCCGCGCCGCCCGTGAACTGCGCGACGGGCAGTACGTCAACCTCGGCATCGGCCTGCCGACGCTGATCCCGAACCATCTTCCGGCGGGCGTGGAGGTGATCCTGGAGTCCGAGAACGGGATCCTGGGCACCGGCCCGTACCCGACCGACGACGCCGTCGACCCCGACCTGATCAACGCGGGCAAGGAGACCGTCACGGTCCTTCCGGGCGCCTCCTACTTCGACTCCGCTCTCTCCTTCGGGATGATCCGCGGCGGTCACATCGATGTCGCCGTCCTCGGCGCGATGCAGGTCTCCTCGACCGGGGACCTGGCCAACTGGGCCGTCCCCGGAAAGATGATCACCGGGATCGGCGGCGCCATGGACCTCGTCCACGGTGCCCGCACGGTGCTGGTCACCATGACCCACACGGCCAAGGACGGCTCGCCGAAGCTGGTCGACACCTGCACGCTCCCCCTCACCGGCAAGGGCTGCGTCGACCGGATCGTCACCGACCTGGCTGTCCTCGACATCACCGAAGACGGCATGCAGCTGGTGGAGTTGGCGCCGGATGTGACGGTGGACGAGGTCGTCGCCAAGACCGGCGCCAAGGTCCACATCCCGGAGGTGGTCCGGTGAGCCGCCTCAAGGACGCCCACATCCCGGAGGTGGTCCGGTGAGCCGCCTCAAGGACGTCCGCATCGTCGACACGGGCCGCACGCCGACCGGCTGAGATCCCTCCCCCGAAAGCCCCCTCCGCACAGCCCCTCCGAAAGCCCTCCTCGAACAGCACTCAGGGATTCCGCGTGGCCCATCCTCATCTCCTGCACCATGTACTCGACGGTCCACCCAGCGCTCCCCCGCTCGTCCTCGGCCCGTCGCTCGGAACGTCCCTGCACGTGTGGAGTCCACAACTGGCCACTCTCACGCGGACGCACCGCGTACTGCGCTGGGACCTTCCGGGGCACGGGGGTTCGCGTACAGACCTCCTTCCGCACGACGGGACGGCGAGCGTCGCCGCGTTGGCGGCACAGGTGTTGCGGCTCGCGGACACGCAGGGCTGGGAGTCGTTCGCGTACGCCGGTATCTCGCTGGGCGGCGCGGTCGGGGCCCATCTCGCGGTCCACCACCCGGAACGTGTCGCCTCGCTGGGACTGGTCTGCTCCTCCGCCCACTTCGGGCCGCCGAAGCCTTGGCAGGAGCGTGCCGCCCTCGTGCGGCGCGAGGGGATCGGGCCGGTGGTGGAGACCAGCCCGGGCCGCTGGTTCGGCGATCCGGGGACCGCCGAAACTCCTCTCGGACGCGCTCTGTTCCGGGACCTAGCCGAAAGCGATCCGGTCGGTTACGCAGCCTGCTGCGACGCACTCGCCGCCTACGACCTGCGACCCGACCTGGCCCGCATCACCGCTCCCACTCTCGTCGTCGGTGGCTCCCTCGACATCGCCACCCCTCTCGATCACGCCCGGGAACTCGCGGACGGGATCGCCGATGCCACCTTGGAGGCATGCGCCATCGGGCATCTCGCGGTCGAGCAACCCGAGGCTGTCGGCGCGGTACTGAGCGCTCATGTCCGCGATCCGAGAGGGCCGCAGCATTGAATGCGCAAAATAGGCGCAATTCGCGCACGGAAAAGCGGCGAACCGCGCATTCGGATTGGTGGTAATAATTCGATCCCGATACCGATACCTTCCGAATTACTGCCGAGATCGGCTCAATGAGTGCCTTTCCCGAACCGGACCGGCGCGCTGCGTCCACGGCTCTGACCAGCCCTGTATCTCTTCAACGTCACGCGAGGCGACGAAGGGCTGCAGACGATGGTTGGGCGACGGAGATTCCTCATGGCCGGTGCCATGGGCGGTGCGACCATGCTTCCACGGGGTGCGGGAGAGCAGGCGTACGCAGCGGACGGTCACGGTCATGGGTCGGCGTCCGCGAACACGTCGATTCCGCACACCCCCAAGCTGAAGAAGTTCGTCGACCCGCTGCCCATCCCGAGGACAGCCATCTCGGATCCCTCCGTCTATCCGGGCGCCGACTACTACGAGATCACGATGCGGCCGGGCACATGGCGCTTCCACCGGGATCTCGGGCCGGCCAAGGTGTGGGGCTACTGGGCCGCGAACCCGCACGACCCTCGCAAGCCGATCGGCATGGGCTACCTGGGGCCGACCCTCAGCGTGACCAGGGACCACCCGACGGTCGTCAAGTACCGCAACCACCTGCCGACCACCCACCTGTTCCAGTTCGTGATCAACAAGATTCGCAAGGGGGACCCCCAGCTCACCCCGACCCCTCCGCCGCCCTACAAGCCCATGCAGCCGTTTCCCGCGAACGTCAACGTGTGGAACGTCGTACACCAGCACGGCGGTTTCACCGCGCCACAGTCCGACGGCATGCCGCTGCAGTCGTTCAGCCCGGACGGCATCCACGCCGAGTCCTACAGCAGCCTGGACCCGAGCCGGGTCGAACCCAATGAGCAGATCTGCGCCTACACCAACCACGACCGTTCGTGCATGCTCTGGTATCACGACCACGGCATGGGGATGACCAGCGTCAACGTCTATGCGGGCCTTGCCGGTCTCTACCGCGTCGGTGACCCCGCCGACGATCGGCTAGGACTGCCGCGAGGCGAATTCGAGGTCCCCCTCATCCTGCAGGACCGGACCTTCCACCCGGACGGCTCGCTCGCCTACACCATGACCTTGCAGCAAGGCGAGGACACCCCGGTCGTCAACGGGAAGGCATACCCCTTCCTGGAGGTCGAGCGGCGACGCTACCGGCTGCGCGTTCTCAACGCTTCGAACGAGCGCTTCTGGCGGCTGAGGTTCGACGTTCCCGAGGACGTAATGCCTCAGCCCGTCCTGCCGTTCTGGCTGATCGGCACCGACGGCGGTCTCCGCACCCCGTTGCAGATGCTGAACTTCCTGATCTCGCCGGCCGAGCGGTACGACCTGATCGTCGACTTCAGCAAGGTGCCCATGGGCACGAAGGTCACGCTGACGAACTACAACGCGCCCGTGCACTTCCCCGGCGGAGATGGACCGGAGATCTCGGAAGTCATGGAATTCCATGTCACCAAACGGTCGTCCGGAGGCGGCGACAGGACAACGCCACCCATGGAGCTCGAGCTGCCGAAGGCCGAACCCATCCAGGTGACGGCGCACACCCGCCGGCGGGAGTGGGTCCTCTACCAGCACCAGCTCTTCGGCACCATGACGTTCAACGCGGTGCCGTTCATGGAGCCGTCCGAGGACTTCGTCAAGGCGGGCTCGACCGAGATCTGGGAGTACATCAATCCCAATCACGACGGCCACCCGATGCATGTCCACCTCGTCAACTTCCAGGTGTTGAACAGGCAGCCGATCGACGCGGCCGGCTACCAGGCACAGTATGAGAAGTGGATTGCCGGGGGCCGCAAACCCGAGGACAAGCCGGTGTTGGCGAACTATCTCACCGGTCCGCCGATTCCGCCGGACCCGGATGAAGCACTGTCCCGCAAGGACACGGTCAAGTCCTATCCGGAGACGGTGACCAGAATCGTCATCAATGAATTCGACCCGCCGACGGAGAGGATCGCGGGGCTACGGGGAAGCGGCACCAAGCTGCCGGCGACGTACGTCCAGCACTGCCACATCCTCGAACACGAAGACGACGACCTGATGCGCCCGTGGACGATCGTCGGCGACGACGACCACACCGAGGGTGACCACGCCGGCCACTACAGCGACGACCGCTGACGGGATCGACCGACCTACGGCTCGCCGCCCCGGCCTCCGGGGCGGCGAGCCGTCGTTGGAGGTCGCGGCTGTCAGTTCGGGCACGGTTCGAGCAACTACAGGACCAGGACTTCGCCGCGGGTCCGGCGCTCGGCGTCCGGGGCCGGGGTGCCATAGGAATTCCCTATGGCACCTGCTGATATTTCGTCTTTGCCTCTCGCTCTTTTCCGGACCTACCGTGAAACAGCTCGATGAGGTGCTCACCGCGATTTCTCCGCGAATTCGCGTTCTGCGCACGTCGATCCTTCTTCCGTCGAGCTGACGAACACGCGATCGAAAGGACCGGTGGCATGACCACGATCGAGAACGGGTCGGGAACGCGAGAACTCGCGGGAAAGCGAGCCCTTGTCACGGGCGGCTCCAGCGGCATCGGAGCGGCCGTCGTGCGCCAACTCCTGGACGCGGGCGCCGAGGTGGTCACGACCGCCAGGACGGCTACGAGCACGGTGCCGGAGGGGGCCACTTTCGTGGAAGGCGACGTACGGACACGGGCTGGGACACAGGCGCTCGCCGAAGCCGCGCAGGAGGTGCTCGGCGGGGTGGATGTCCTGGTCCACAACGCGGGTGGCGCGCGACCGCACGAGGGCAGCGCGGCCATCCCCGACGAGGAGTGGCAGGACGCGCTGGACCTGAACTACCTGGCGTCGGTGCGGCTGGACTCGCTGCTGGTACCGGGAATGCGGGAGCGGCGCTCGGGGACGATCGTGCACGTCTCCTCCGCCGCGGTCCTCACACCAGTAGCACCGTTCCTGCACTACACGGCGGCGAAGGCGGCGCTGGAGAACTACAGCCGGGGGCTGGCCTTGGAACAGGCCCCGTTCGGGATCCGGGTCAACACCGTGACTCCCGGCAGAGTCGCCACCCCCGGTGGCGAACGAACGCGGGAGCAGTGGTCGCGCCTTGAGCTGGCGCCGGGCCAGAGCGACGCCCCCACCGTGCCTCTGGGGCGCGACGGCCGGCCCGAGGACATCGCCCACGCGGTGCTGTTCCTCGTGTCCGGCCGGGCGAGCTGGCTGACCGGGAGCAATCTCGTCGTGGACGGCGGCGAATTCCCGAGGGGTTGACGCGGACAGAATTCCGGAACACCGGTTCCGCCAAAGGGAGTTCAGCGGAAACCGCCTCCTTCTCGCCTGTCAGGCCGGTGAGAAGGAGGCGGACTCGGTCCAGGTCTCCTTACGCAGTAGTTCGAGCAGAGCCGTCTCCGCCGGCCCGGCGCCGGGCCGGACCACGGCGATGACGGGCTGGGACACGGCCGGGAACACCGGGCGAACAAGGTACTCGTGCCCATGGGGCACCGCGGAAGCCGGGACGAGCGTCACCCCCAGCCCCTGGGCGGCCCAGCGCACGGCCGTCGCCGTCTGGGACACGCGGGCGGCCGTGGTCGGGGTCGGATCGTTGTTCCGCAGCACGTTCAGGAGCACACCGTCGAGCGCGCTGTCGCGGTCGAACCTCACCCACGGCTCCCCTTCCAGTTCGCTGAGCCCGACCCGGTCCGCGGCAAGCTGCCGGTGCCCGGCGGCAAGCACCACGACGAACTCCTCGTCGCCGAGGTGGTGGGCGTCGGCGGGGCTCCGCTCGCACGCCGCCATCAGGGCGAGGTCGAGGACGCCCCGGCGGCACAGCCGCTCCAGCTCGGCGGAGCTCGGCTCCTCGAAGACGGTGACCTCCAGCCGCGGGAAGCGGCGCCGCAGCGCGCCGAGGGCGCCCGGCAGCTGCCGTGTGCCGAAGCCCATCTGCACCGCGACGACCAGCTCGCCCACCAGCTCAACGGCACCGGCCCGCGCCGTCGCCCTCGCTCGCCGCGACGCGCTCACCGCGACCTCCGCCTCCCGCAGGAACGCGCGGCCGACCACAGTGGGCACCAGTCCGGTCGGCGTGCGGGCGAACAGTTCCACGCCGAGTTCCCGCTCCAGGCCACGGATCTGCTGGGACACCGACGGCTGAGCGACGTGCAGCAGCTCCGCCGCCGCCGTCACCGAGCCCGCCTCGGCGATTGCCAGGGCGTACTCGTACTGACGAAGACTCATCGGCTCCCGTCCCCTTCCCGCGGCGGACCACCGTCCACCCGTTGTCATCGTTGCAACAGTTGGCAACTCAGTCCCGCTGATGGCGATTCCCCGGGAGAGCCGGGGGTCGGCCCGTACGCAGACGGGGCGCCGAAGGTGGCCACTCTCCGCTCGGCTACTCTCGGCGCCACTGGTGATCACTCTGCGATCCGGCGAACCGGACAAAGTGGCACCGCATCGTACTCAGGAGACGCCAGTACATGAATACGCCACCATCGCCACCTGCCGCGGAGCGGACCGCCGGATCATGCGTCCGGATCGGCGCCCTCGTTCCGCTGACTCGGCCCGGTTGGGTCGAGGCAGGCCAGCACTTGCTCGCCGGACTCGAGTTGGCCGTTCACGAAGTCAATGACGCCGGCGGGATCGGCGGACGGCCACTCGAGCTGGTGGTCCGGGACACCGCAGCGGATCCACACAGGGCCGCGGCGGCCGTCGATGAATTGGCTCGCGCGGGCGTGGCCGCCCTGGCGGGCGAGTATCACAGCGTCGTCGCCCGCGCCGCCGCTGCCAGGGCCGACGCCCTCGGCCTGCCGTTCCTCTGCTCGTCAGCGGTTCTCGACGCGCTCACCGACCGGCCGACGGAGTGGGTCGCGCGCCTCGCCCCGGCGCAGTCCCACGGCTGGCAGCTGTACGCGGACTTTCTCCTCGGCGCGGGCCACAGCCGAATCGCCGTAGCGGCGCAGCCGAGTGTCTACTGGGCATCCGGGACCCGCATCCTGCGGGACTGCCTCGCTGCACGCGGTGGTTCGGTCATCGAACTCGACATGGGCGAGCTGGACCCCGCGGACGTGTGCGACCAGCTCGTCGAGAACCGCGCGACGGCCCTCCTCCTTCTGGCCGGCCACCCGGAGCCGGCGGTGTCGATCGTCAAGTCCGTCCGCCACGACCAGCGCCTCGCCGAGGTCTTGATCGGTGCTCCGGCCGGGCAACCGGAGTTCACCGAATGGGCGAAGTTGCTGGGCGACGACGGCACAGCGATCCCGTTCCTGCGTTACCTGCCCGAGCGCCTCAGCCCGCTCGGTGCACGAGTCGAGACGGCACTGCGTGAGCGGCTGGGCGAAGCGCCCTCCTTCGTCGCCTTCGAGGGCTACGACACGGTCACCGTCCTCGCCGACGTGCTGCGCTCTCACGGCGCGGACCCGGCGCGCATCGCCGAATCCTGGCCGCGGGTCGCGGTCGAAGGCACCCGCGGGCAGATCCGGTTCTCCCGCACGCCAGGCATCAGCGTCTGGCAATGGGCTTGGACGCCAGTGCAGGTCGCTGACCGGGATCCGGCGGAACCCGGTCGCTTCCGGATCCTCCACACCGGCTGAGCGAGCACGGGGGTCCGCCGCGCGACGCGGTCGCCTGCCATTCAACCCATTCACCATCGAGCGCTGCCTCCCGGGGTGCCACGCCCGGCATGTAGGGTCCCGGTCACTAGGCGGGAGGGGAATCGGGATGCGGCGGTGGCGTGCGGCAACTCCGGTGCTGGTGATGGCACTTGCGGTGGCCGGTTGCGGAGGCGGAAGCGGAGCCGGCGAGCCCGCCGCGGCTCCCAGCGGGCATCCGGTCGCCTGGACCTACAGTCATCTGGCCAAGGATCTCTCCTCCTCCGTCGTCAATGTCGCCGCCGTATCCGCGCACGATGCCTGGGCAGTCGCCCTGACGCCGGTCGTGGGTAACGTCGACAAACAGCAAGTGACCCTGTCGCGCTACGACGGCTCCTCCTGGCGTCCGCAGACGCTGCCGCCCGGGATGGCGGCGGCCCCCATCGCCGAGTACCGCCTCGAGGCATCCTCACCGCGCGACGTGTGGCTGTTTCGCAGCGGCCCCAATACCGGCACGTACGCCGCGCACTTCGACGGGACGCGGTGGCAGCAGACACCTGCCCCAGGCGGCGTCAGCGATGTCGCCGTCCTCGGACCGGCCGACGTCTGGGCCGTGGGAGAAAGCACCACCGCCTGGCACTGGGACGGCTCCCGCTGGACTTCGGTGCCCCTGCCTGCCCGCGTGACGCACCTCGCGGGAGTGGCCGGGGACGACGTGTGGGCGTCCGGGCTGACGACGGGCGAGGAGGACGGCCTCACCTATGGCGCCCCCGTCGTGCTCCACTGGGACGGCGAGACCTGGAAACGGGAACAGCTCCCCGCCGTCGAACCCCCTTCCGCCTATAGATCGAACTCGATGGGTGCAAGTCCCATGGCGCTCTACGCGCCGGCCGCGGACGACGTCTGGGCGATCAGCCGCCTCGTCGGGGACGACGACAACGGGGATGCCGTCTACATCGCACCCTTCGCGTTCCACTGGAACGGCACCAGTTGGAGCAAGACGTCGCCCGATGCCTGCCGCCGCTGCGGGATCGCTGCCGGTGACGGCGTCATCACGGCCGACGGAATGGAAGGGGACAACGCCGGCAGCAGCATGCTGCTCAGCTCGATTCACTACCGCGCCAGGCACGGCAGGGCTCGTAAGCTCGGCTCCCCGCCGGCCGCCGCGGGCCGAAGCGGCAAAGTCACCGCCACCGACCGCAAGCAGAAGCTACGGCTGCTGGAGATCACAGCCATCCCCGGCACCGACCGCGTCTGGGGCGTCGGCTCCGTGAAAGTGGAGGCACACGGCGACGCGAACTTCAGCCGCGGCGCCATCGTCCAGTACGACCCGCACCCCAGGGGCTGAACGGGTTCCGCGTCCTCTGGCCCATGCCCATCTCCCTTATTTCCGGCGGGAGTTGTCAGGGGTTCTGCGTGCCGAGCCCTTCCAGCATCTGTCGCTGGTGGCGGTGGCCGATCGTCTCGTAGCCGACCACGGTGACGAAAGGGGCCAGCATCACGATGAGGAGGCACGCCGCGGTGGCGACGCCCGCCGCGGACAGGAGCACCGCCGCGAGCAGTACCGCCAGCGTGAGCGAGATCAGCAGCACGTGGAAGGAGTCGGCCGCGGACAGCAACAGCGTGTGCAGGAGATACACCATCAGCAGGTACAGGCCGACCGGGATGGCCAGGGACAGCACGACGGCGACGTCACTGATCTCCGAGTGGTACTCCAGGTGCAGGCCGGCCACGTGCAGACCGGCTCCGGCGCCGGCCACTCCGATGAAGAGCGGGATGTGCCCGTAGCCGAAGAGGTAACCGCGGCTGCGGCGGTGCACGAGGATGTCACCGAAAGGGGTGGAGAAGTACACCCACCACATGCCGAAGGTCAGTCCCACGCCGGCGACGACCACGGCGATCGCGTTGCCGCTCCATTGGGTCCCGTCCACACCGCCCAGAAGGGCGCCCGAGGACGCAACGGTCCCGACGACGCCCTCCCCGAGAACGATGATGGCGAACAGGCCGTACCGTTCGGCGACATGGTGAGGGTGCCAGGGGGTGCCGCCCGCGCTGCCCTGGGTGAGGAGCGGCAGTGCCAGTTCGAACGCACCGAGCACGATGAAGGCGACGAACACCGCGTCGAGTGGCAGATGCGCGAACGCGACAGCGACCCAACCGGTCTGGACGATCACCGTCCAGCGGATGTTCGCCATTCCGACGTCACTGAATTCAGGGGACTCCCGCGCGGCGCGCCACCACTGCAGCACCATCGCGATCCGCATCACCACATACCCGAGCACCATCACCCTCAGTTCGAGGTGGTCGCCCTCGTCGACCGAGTGGAACATCGCGGGCAGACCGAGCGAGAACACGACGACGCCGATCATCTGCACCATCGTCAGAGCCCGGTAGAGCCAGTCATCCGTAGCGAACGCCGACGCGAACCAGCTGAAGCTGATCCACGCGACACTGATCGCGAACATCGCCAGCACGAACGCGGTGACGGCCTGTCCGGGATGCCCCTCGGCGACCATGTCGGCGAACTGGGAGGCGGCGGTTCCCACCGCGACCACAAACGTCAGGTCGAACAGCAGCTCCAGCGGTGAAGAAGCCCGACCGGGTTCTTCCGGATCGCGGCCGGTCATCGGCACCCGACTGTGCGCCAGGTTGCCGCCGGCGCTGTGGGTGTGGTGGGAGTCGCTCATGCCGAGCATGATGCCGCATGCGTGCGCGTCGAGCTGAGTGATGCGGGACCGGCGCGTGAGGTGCGTCGATCACGGTCGCCGTCGCCGTCGCTATTGCCGTCGCTGTCGCTGTCGCTGGTCTCGCTCTGGCTCTCGCTCTCCTTCTCGCCGCAGGCCTCAGGCCTCAGGCCGCGACGTAGGCGTGGGCACAGACGTCATCGCCACCCCTGTCCCCGAACACGTCACCTCAGCCGGACAGAGCCTCGCCGAAGGCTCCCGAACTCTGCTGCACACCACTGCAGTTACTGAGCGCGTCGTCGGCCGAAGTGTCCGCGGAATGGCACTGCTGGTCGCGGAACGTGGACCACATGGAGACCCACGCGAGGCCGTTCTTCTCCGCGAAGGCACGCAGTTGGGAGGCGTCGGAAAGGGTGAACGTCTCGTTGTCGACGTCATTCGTGCCGAGCATCGGCGTCACGGCCAGTCCGCGCCAGGCATTCCTGTCAGACAGCCCGAAAACGTCCGCGAGTTGGGCATGGGCCGCCTTGGCCGACGTGATGGCGTAGTCGCCCATGTCGCCGGTGTAGGACGTGCTGTAGTTCATCGTCATGATGTTGACGCTGGACACCTTCACGCCTTGGTCGTTGGCCGACTCCAGGAGCGCCACGCTGTCCGCGTCCAGGCCCGAGGGCATCACGGGAAGAGTGAAGGACACTGTGAGGTCTGTGCGCTTCTTCTGCAACAGGGCGATCGCCTTCGAGCGCAGGGTCACCGAGTCGGAGTCCTTGAGCGCATCTCCCTCGATGTCGAAGTCGGCCTGGGTGGCGTCGGCGGCGTCGAGCGCGGCTGCGTAGGCGTCGGCCAGAGCGGACGCGCTGCCGCACGTCTCGGCCAGTTCCTTGCCGGACGCCCCGCCGAAGGAGACGCGCACGGACGCGCCGGACGCCTTGAGTGCCGAGATCCGCTTCTTCACTGTCGCGTCGCCGATGGCGTGCGTGCCGTTCCACGTGGGCTTGCAGGAGCTGCCGTCCGCGATGGCGAAGGCAAGGTTGTACGTGGAAGCGGACCCGGCCGCGTCCAGGTCCGAAGCCTCCGTGGCGCTGACGTAGGGGGCGAACGGACTGGATGACGAGGGTGCCGCCTCGACCGGCGACGGTGCTCCGTGCGGTGACGCGTCCGCCGGATCAGAGTCCGATCCCGGGCTCCCCGATGAGCACCCCGCGACGGTCGCTGCCGCTGCCAGCGACACGATCGCGGCGGCCGGCCTCCCCAAAAAATTCCTCATCGCGCATGCACCCATTTCTTGTCGGTCCCGTCCCGGAACTGAAACACGGAAGCCTGTGTTCCAGGTGTCATCAGGCGAATCACAGCGAACTGAGGGCCTTCTCAGGGTGCGCACAGGAATGACTACGAGTTGCCACAAGAAGATCCCTTAGCGTCCCGAGAATGCATTTCGATTCCTCCGTCGAAAACCGTGCCAGTGGGCGCGGAAGCCACCGCAAGCGTGGAAAAGGGGCCGATGAGGGCCCCGTCTTCGTCGACAGCTCCGGGCGGCGGGCCAAACTGCTGCGCAGGTTCGGCCTTGCCGTGGTCGTCGCCTGCCTGGGCTACGCGGTCGTCCTCGGCCTGTCCTTCATGGGGTGGGGTGTGTCCGTGAGCACGACCGACCTGCTGCCCTTCGGCGGTGGAGGCGGCGGCGCCGGCACCGGTCGTGGTCCGGCCGACGCCGGGTACGGAGCCCCTGGCGGCGCCGGTCAGCAGCAGGGAACGCCTCCGGCCACCCGCCCCTCCCCCTCGCCCAGCCCTTCGCTGCCCGCCCCCTCTGCGTCAGCCACCGCCGACGCCACTGACGCGCAGTAAGGGAAGACATGACTCGCAACACCTCCGCGCGGCGCCGTCGCCGCGCCGCTCCCTCCCGCTTCGAACGCGCCGGGCGCCGGGCCGCAGCTCTGCAGCGGCCACGCGTCGTCCTCGCGCTCGTTCTCGTCCTGGGACTCGTCAGCGTGATGCTGCTCGACGGATATCTGCGGGCCGAGGTCCTGGGCGACCACCGCGTGCGCACCGACGCGGCCTACGACAAGGTGCCGCAGCGCATCCTCGACGGCGGCCCGATTCTGACCTCGGCCAACGGTTCCATGCGGACGCAGTCCGTTCCGAAGAAGACCATCGTGCTCACCTTCGACGACGGTCCCGACGCCACGTACACCGAGAAGGTCCTCAAGATCCTCGCGGACAACGATGTGGACGGCACGTTCTTCCTCGTGGGTTCCATGATCGCCCGGCACCCCGGCATCGTGAAGGACATGGTCGCCCAGGGGAACGAGGTCGGCCTGCACACCTTCACCCACGTCGACCTCTCCTACCAGAGTGACGCCCGGGTCAAGCGTGAACTCACACAGACCCAGCTGGCCCTGGCGGGAGCGGCCGGCATCACCACGAAGCTGGTGCGCGCGCCCTACTCGTCCGAGGCCTCCGCGATCGACAACTACAGCTGGCCGGTCTACAAGAAGCTCGGCGCCATGGGCTACACCAGCGTCTTCGTCGACACCGACAGCGACGACTGGAAGAAGCCGGGCGTCTCGAAGATCGTCCAGTGGGCGACGCCCAAGAAGAACAAGGGCGCGTCGGTGCTCTTCCACGACGCCGGCGGCAACCGTGACCAGACGCTCAAGGCGCTGCCGAAGTACATCAAGAAGATGAAGGCGAAGGGCTACACCTTCACGACGGTCAGCGGCGCCATGGCCAAGTCCGCGGCACGGGGAGGCTCCGCGCAGAACCGTTCCGCACTGAACGGTTCCGCACAGGACAGCTCCGCACAGGACAGCTCCGCACAGGACAACGGCGTACAGGCCGGCGGGACGCAGGACGCGGGCGCTCAGGGCGGCGGGGCGCAGAGGTCCGGTCAGATACCGGGTAGCGCGGCAGCCCCGCAGGGGACCCCTCCTTCCTCCGGCACGAACGTTCCGGGCCGCGCCCGGAACGTCGACCAGGCCGCCCACTCCAAAGCCGCCGGCACCACCCTCTACGAAGGCAAGGCGCTCATCGCGGCGGTCGCGATCGCCGAGTGGACCGTGCCGACGCTGGCCGTCTTCCTCGCGGTCGTCGGAGTCGCGGTCATGGCGCGATTCGCGATGATGCTGGTCCTCGCACGGCGCCACTACCGGCAGCGCAACAAGCGCCGCTTCAGCTGGGGGCCGCCCGTGACGAGGCCGGTGAGCGTGATCGTGCCTGCGTACAACGAGAAGGAGTGCATCGCCAACACCCTCAACTCTCTCGCACAGAGCACACATCCCATCGAGATCATCGTCGTGGACGACGGCTCCACCGACGGCACGAAGGAGATCGCCGAGTCCCTCGGCCTGCCCAACGTGCGGGTGATCCATCAGGAGAACGCGGGCAAGCCGGCGGCGCTCAACAACGGTGTCCGTAACGCCAGTTACGACATCGTCGTGATGATGGACGGCGACACGGTCTTCGAGCCGGACACGGTCCGGCAGCTGGTGCAGCCCTTCGCCGCCTCGGAGATCGGCGCGGTCGCGGGCAACGCCAAGGTCGGCAACCGCAATACGGTCATCGGTGCCTGGCAACACATCGAGTACGTGATGGGCTTCAACCTGGATCGCCGCATGTACGACCTGCTCCGCTGTATGCCCACCATTCCCGGAGCGATCGGAGCGTTCCGGCGCCAGGCCGTCCTCGAGGTCGGCGGCATGAGCGAGGACACCCTCGCCGAGGACACCGACATCACCGTCGCGATGCACCGCGCCGGATGGCGCGTGGTGTACCAGGAACATGCGCGGGCCTGGACGGAGGCGCCCGCCTCGCTCAAGCAACTGTGGAGCCAGCGCTACCGCTGGTCGTACGGCACCATGCAAGCACTGTGGAAGCACCGCAAGTCCCTGGTGGACAAGGGGCCTTCGGGCCGCTTCGGGCGAGTGGGCATGCCCCTCGTGGTGCTCTTCCAGATCGTCACGCCGGTCTTCGCACCGTTGATCGACCTCTTCACCGTCTACTCGATGATCTTCGTGGACTTCAAGGCGTCCCTGCTCGCATGGCCGGCCGTGCTCGGCATCCAACTCGTGTGTGCCGCCTACGCGTTCCGCCTCGACGGAGAGAGGTACCGCTACCTGTGGATGCTCCCGCTCCAGCAGATCGCGTACCGCCAGATGATGTACCTGGTCCTCATCCACTCCTCCATCACCGCCCTCACGGGCGGCCGGCTGCGCTGGCAGAAACTCAAGCGCACCGGCGAGGTCGGGACGCCGACGGGGGTGGGACGGTGAGCTCGGAGGCACAGGGGAATCGTCACCGAGCCGCTCGGCGAACGCGCGGAACGCCAGGTACGCCGGGCACGCCAGGTACGCCGGATACTCAAGCCCTGGATCAGGACACCACACCTCTCCGGGTGATCGGGCCCGGCCGAGAGCTCGCGCCCGAGGCGCAGGCAGCCCGGACAGGCGGCCGCGACCGGTACTTCGACACGCTTCGTGCCCTCGCACTTGTTCGCGTCGTGGCCTACCACACGTTCGGCTGGATGTGGGCGGGCCTCGTCTTCCCCTCCATGGGCGTCATGTTCGCGCTCGCCGGGTCACTGATGGCCAAGTCCCTCGAACGGCCCGCCGTTTCGGTGATCAGAAGCCGGATACGGCGGCTGCTGCCGCCCTTCTGGCTCTGGGGAATGTTCGTCGTCCTGGCGATGCTGCTGCACGGCTGGATGCCGGGGTGGCAGATCGTGTACTGGGTGGTCCCCCTCGGCGACCCGCCTGGCAACAGCTGGGGCATGCAGGCCTGGGAGATCCTCTGGTACCTGCGCGCCTACCTGTGGTTCGTGCTTCTGTCGCCGCTGCTCCTCAAGGTGTTCCGGCTGGCGCCACTGGCGGTGCTTCTCGCTTCCCTCGCGCCGATCGTGGTGCTCCAGTTCGTGTGGCAGGCGCCGGACAACCGGTTCGGCAGCTGTCTCCTCGACTTCGCCACGTTCCTGTTCTGCTGGCTCGTCGGCATCGCGCACCGTGAAGGCGTCCTGGCCAGGCTGCGTCCGGGACCCGTCGTCGTACTGTCTCTCGCGGCCCTGGCCTACGGTGCCTGGTTTGCCCTCACCCATCAGGCGGAGTACGGGAGTTACGACCTGGACGACATTCCGCTGGCGCAGGCTTTCTGGTCGGCCGGGTTCGTGACGCTGCTTATGTACTCGAAGGCGTTCTTCAAGGTCGACTTCGCGTGGCTGGCCCGCTTCGAACGGCTCGACCGGATCGTGTCGGTCTTCAACGCGCGGGCGATGACGATCTACCTCTGGCACGAGATCGCACTGATCCTCGCGGTGCCGCTGATCGACCAGTTCTGGAACGTGCCCGCGTTCGCGCAGTACCTGCCGCTGGAGAGCCAGTGGTTCATGTTCGGTGTCGGCTGGGTGCTGATCGCGGTGGCGATCCCGCTGGTGGGGTGGGTGGAGGACGTCGCGGCGAAGCGACGGCCTCGGCTGCTGCCGTGAGGGTCAGGCCTGCCTCCCTGAAGACCTGAATCCTGGGTTCGTGGTTCCGGCCCCTGGGCGCCCCGGGCGCCATGCCGCCCGGGGGGGCCTGTTGCGGTACGGGTGGCCGACTGAATGAACCGCAGGCCGGTGCTGTGTTGTTGCTGTCGGTCAGTCGCCGATGCGCAGCAGCAGCTTGCCCGTTGACGTACGTGAGTCGACGAGCCGGTGAGCGCCGGCGGCGTCCTCGAGCGGGAACTCGGCCGTGACGGGGAGCGTCACCGTGCCGTCGGCGACCGTGCGCATGGCGCGCTCGGTCAGTGTGCGCACCACCTGGGGGGCGGCCTGCGCGAGCGCCAGAATGGAGAAGCCCGCGACAGTGCGGCCCAGCGCGTACAGATCGGGCTGTCCAACCTGCCACGGCTGCTGCCCACCGGCATTGCCGAAGGACACCAGGCGCCCGAAGACCGCCAGAGCGTCGAGGCCGCGGCGCAGCGTGTCGCCGCCCACGGGGTCGAGGATCAGGTCGACGCCCCTGCCGCCGGTGGCGCTTCGGACGTCCTCGTCGAAGGTCTCGGTCGGAAAGACCTGGTCGTAGCCGTGCTGGAGGGCGTACTCGGCCTTGGCGCCGGTGGACGCCACGCCGTACACCGCGCCGGCGCCGGCCGCCCGGGCCAGTTGCCCGGCCACCGTGCCGATGCCTCCCGCCGCACTGTGCACCAGGACGCTCTCTCCCGCCTGAAGACGCCCCACCTCGTGGATCAGGCCGTACGCGGTCGGCAGCACGGTGGGCAACGTGGCCGCGGTTCGCAGGTCCAGCCCGCTGGGCAGCGGGAAGACGGCCGCGGCCTCGGCGAGCACGACCTCGGCGTAGCCACCCCCGTCGACGAGCGCGGTGACCTCCTGCCCGATGGTCAGCCCTTCGACGCCCTCGCCGACCGCCCGGACCCGGCCGGACACTTCCAGGCCAGGACGGTAGGGCAGCGAGGCGACCCGGTACCCCTCCGCGCGCGCCTTGATGTCGGCGAAGTTCACTCCCGCCCACGCGGCATCGATGCTCACCTGGCCCGGCCCCGGCTCGGGCGCACCGACCTGTACGAGTCGCAGCACTTCGGGACCGCCGTACTCCTGGAACTCGACCGCACGCATAAGTGAACCTGCCCTCCGTGAGTGTTCAACGAGAAGCGAACACTCAGACTGTATGATGAACATCGAACACTTGGCAACGGATGCACAGGACGCCGGGGGAGGAATCGGGATGGCGGCAAAGTCAGAGCGTGCGGGTGCGGGGTACCGTCCGGCACCCGTGCACACGCATCCCGACGACGTTCCACTCCTGACCGCCCTGTCCGCGCTGGCGGATCCCGTACGTATCCAGCTGATCCGCGACCTTGCCGGTCACCCTGACTGGGCGCTCAGCTGCAGCAACTTCGACGTGCCGGTCGGCCGGGCCGCCAAAAGCCATCATTTCTCCGTCCTGCGAGACGCCGGCCTGGTCGAACAGCGCGATCAGGGGCCCAAACGGCTGAACCGGCTACGCCGAGAGGAGTTCGACGACCGCTTCCCCGGACTCCTCGACCTCGCTCTTCGCGCCGACTCCGTCACCTGAGCCGGGAGAGCAGCCGACGCCATCGCTCGCTGCCACCGCGCGTGGGGTCCTGGCCGCCGAATCCGAGGTCGGCGAAGAGGCCGCCCCGGTCGCCGCCGAACGGAGCCCCGTATAAGGCCATAGACGGCACCGCCGAGCAGTGGGCGGCCAGCCCAGCACGGCAGGTGCCGCAGTTGATCGCCCACGGAACCACGACGAGGTCACCGGGAGCGGCGCCGGTCAGCGCGTCACCGGCCACGCACTCGTGGCCGAGCGCGAAACGCGGCTCGATGAGACCGTGACCGGCGATATCACCGCACGCATCGACAACAGGGCCTAGGCGTCCCGGTATCGGTCCCGGATCTCGGGGAGTTGCTGGAAGCCGGCTGACCTGTAGGTGGCGACGGCGGCCGCATTGATCACCTCGATCCGGACGCCTGGGTCCCCCACCGGCTCGGCGAGGTCGTGGTGCAGCGGCGTCCACGGCTCGGCGTCTTCCAGCCGTCCTCGCCCAGCAGATCTTGGACCAGTGCGCCCGCCGGCGCGTCGACGTACACCTTCCCCCCATCAGTACGCCGCGCTCCGGCCCGGTCACGTCCTCGACCAGCTGACGGGCCAGTTCCTCGTCCCGCCGGGCGTCCGGCGCGATCGTCAGCCGCAACAGCTCGGGCTCGTCCAGCAGCCCGACGGCGAGAATCCGCCCGTCCCGGCTCCACGTCCGGACCGCCGCGGCCGCCGCCTCCGCACCCGACCGCCAGAACCAGCCCAGGTCTCCCGGATGCAGTTGCATCGGCGCCCCGTCTTACTGCCACTGCCGCAGCACGCCCACAGCCTCGCTCAGCCAATCTCAACCGCCGCTGCCGACTGCCCCGGATCGGCCGGCAGGGACAGCGGCGTTTCACCTGTTGGGCATCGCCGCTCAGGCGCAGCGCCCCGCGGCCCAATTGCCGTAGGGTCGATCTGGATCAACGCTGATGGGGCGCCCGTCGACTCACCCCAGCGCCACGCATCGCCGCCAAGTGGGCCGCACGGCACTGCGTACCACTTCGGCCTTCCCTCTTGTCCAGACGCAACGTAACCGTGCCGTCCGATTCCTCCCTACCAAGTCCGCTCCCGCGCCAGAGGAAGATGATGACCACCGTTTCGCCCTCAGCCCGTCCCTCCCATCTGGACGGCGTCCTCGACGCGGTCCGACGTCGCAGCGCAGGCGAAGTCGTGTTTCAACAGGCCGTCGAGGAGGTCCTGCACACGCTCGGCCCGGTTCTCGACCGGCATCCCGAGTACGCCGACGCGCACATTCTCGAGCGCCTCTGCGAACCCGAACGGCAGATCATGTTCCGGGTTCCCTGGGTCGACGACCGCGGCCGGATTCAGGTCAACCGCGGCTACCGGGTGGAATTCTCCAGCGCCCTCGGCCCCTACAAGGGAGGCCTGCGCTTCCACCCGACCGTCGATCTGTCGGTCATCAAGTTCCTCGGCTTCGAGCAGATCTTCAAGAACGCGCTCACCGGCCAGGGCATCGGGGCGGGCAAGGGCGGCGCGGACTTCGACCCCGCAGGCCGCAGCGACGCCGAAGTCATGCGCTTCTGCCAGTCGTTCATCACCGAGCTTTACCGGCACCTCGGCGAACACACGGACGTGCCGGCCGGTGACATCGGCGTGGGTGGCCGCGAGATCGGCTACATGTTCGGCCAGTACAAGCGGATCGTGAACCGCCACGAGGCCGGGGTGCTGACCGGGAAGGGCGTCGGATGGGGCGGCTCGCAGGGCCGGACCGAGGCGACCGGGTACGGCACGGTGTTCTTCGCCCGGGACATGCTCGCCACCCGCGGCCAGGACCTGACAGGCCGCACCGTCGTGGTGTCCGGTTCGGGCAATGTGGCGATCTACGCGATCGAGCAGGCCCACCGCCTCGGCGCGAAGGTCGTCGCCTGCTCGGACTCCGCCGGCCATGTCGTGGATCCGGACGGCATCGACGTCGCCCTCCTGCGTGAGATCAAGGAGGTGCGACGGGAGCGGCTGAGCGCCTACGCCGCCGAGCGGCCGTCCGCCGAACACCACGCATTCGGATCGGTCTACGACGTGCATTGCGACGTGGTGCTTCCCTGCGCCACCCAGAACGAGTTGGGCGAGGACCACGCCGCCGCACTGATCCGTAACGGGGTGCTGGCAGTCGCGGAGGGCGCCAACATGCCCTGCACCCCTGGTGCGGTGGCCCGCTTCCGCGAGGCCGGGGTGCTGTTCGGCCCCGGCAAGGCCGCGAACGCGGGCGGCGTCGCGACCTCGGCCCTGGAGATGAGCCAGAACGCTTCGCGGGCGGCATGGAGCAGGGACGAGGTGACGGACCGGCTGGAGAGCATCATGAGCGACATCCACTCCCACAGTCGCGCAACCGCCAACGCGTACACCGGTGACCCGGACGACTACGTCGCGGGAGCGGCCATCGCGGGATTCATCCGCGTCGCCGACGCGATGCTCGCCCAGGGCATCGTCTGATCCGTACGGCCACCGGGCACGTCGCCGTCTCCATGCGAGACGGCGACGTGCCGGGAACGGCGACCGGGTGCCGCACGAGGCGCGCTGCCGTCGCGCTTCGCCGACTGGTGAGCGAGTGTTTCCCTGGTGCGCCGAGTTGACGGTGAATCACTTGGCGCCGAGGGCTTCGGCGAGGAACGTGAGGGCCTGCGTGATGGCGGCCTCGGCGGCATGGGTGACACGCAGCGCGTTGAGCATCAGGAAGTCGTGGATGATGCCCTGGTGACGGACGGCCGTGACGGGCACTCCGGCCTCGCGGAGCGCCTGGTGCGCGCGGAGACGGAGATCGCCACCTCCCTCACCGATCTGACCGGCACCCTGCGCATCGCCTCGTTCCAGACGGCCGCCCTGACCCTGGTTCCCACCGCGCTAGACGTGCTGCGCGACCAGCATCCACAACTACGCGTCCATGCCAGGCAGTTGGAGCCCGAGGCGGCGCTTCCTGGTCCTCACCGAGGAGTACCCCGGCAACCCCACAACGCGGGCCCCGCCGAACTCGAACAGGAGGACCTGCTCAGCGACCCCCTGCATCGCGCGCTGCCCGAACCGGCCGAGAGCCCGGACACGGATGGCCCGACAGCCGCGTTGCACTCACTCGCACACCACCCCTGGGTCATGGAACCCGAGGGCACCACCGCGCGGCACTGGGCCATGGCCCTGTGCCGCAACGCCGGCTTCGAACCCGACGTACGGTTCGAGACAACCGGCCTCCTGGTCCACCTCGTCGAGCAACGGCACGCCGCCGCCTTCCTCCCCGACCTCGTCCGGAGCGGACAGCCGCCGATCGTCACTCTGCGCCAACTCCCCCGCGGACAGCGCGCAAGCCGCGTCTTCACCGTCGTCCGCCGAGGACGCGCCGGGCACCCCGACATCCTGGCCTGCCGGAACGCCCTCCACCGGGCGGTCACAGTCCGCTCCTCACACGCGTAGGCCCGCGCAAGTTGTCGCGTCGGCCCAGCGGCGAGGTGGGCACCACGACCGTACGGGCGTGACGACTACCAGGACGCCCTCACCGTGAGCGCCCCGGTAGCCGGACGACCATCACCGGTGAACCTGTTCACAGAACTCATCGGCCATCGTCACCGGCCGTGCAGCCAGGTCGAGTTCGAGCCGGCCGTACATGGCGGGTTCGAACCGGCCGAACCGACTGCTGGCACCGCCGCCCCGATCGGGTCGTTGCCGACGCTAGCTCTGTCGTTGCTGACGCTAGCTCTGTGGGACGTCCTTGACGTACACGATTCCGTCGTATCCGGCCAGGTGGGCCGGGTCGAGTGGGGCGTAGCCGTAGTACGGGGACACGCGGGGGGCCGGCTGTGTACCGCCGAGGGCGGCGGCCAGGCGGTGGGGGTCGACGACGTGGCGGTCCTCCGGAAGCGAGTACAGGAGACCTTCGACGGAGTCCGGGGGCGGGGTGTCCACCCCCTGGTGCCGGATCGTGCCGAGGGCTGTGGCCACGAAGGCGTACCCCTCGCCCAGACGAGAGCTCACGAGCGCACCGGCGCTCCACCACTCGACCAGTCGGCCGCCCATCCGCATCGAGCTCTTGTCCCGCTGGAGGTGGCCGTTGTGGGCGTGCGTCAGTGCCGGGTCCCGTTCGGCGAGGGCGAGGAGGTTGGCGGCCATCATCGAATCCCGCAGGCCGACGAGCCGCGTCATGCGGCTCGGTGAGGTGTCGGCCATCCAGAAGTGGTAGCGCAGCAGGCCGGTCGCGGTGCGCCCGAACAGGCGCGCCCGGTCCCAGTCGTCCCTCGATGTCGCCGTGATGATGTGCGGCGTCTGCTCGTCGAGCAGCGCCACCAGATCGTCGGCGAGCAGCCGCAGCTCCCTCGCCTCGGCGGACTGCCCCACGGACTCGGCCGGGTCCATCATCGCCGCGGGATTGGTCCACCGGTCGTCGGCGCCGAGCAGGCGGTCGAGCGTCTCCGCCGTGCAGGGAAGGAGGTCGGCGTCCACCCGGGCCGAAAGGCAGCCGTGCAGTGCGGTGAGGGCCTGCCGGGGGCTCGCGGCGCCGGTGATCTCCAGCGGGCCGTCGAAACCGGCGAAGCGGAGCCGCTCGGGCGCGGGCCGCCCGGCGTTGTGGGCGCGCATCCAGCGTACGAGCTCGCGGTTGGCCGCCGACGCGCCCCAGCCGTGACTGAATCCATGCTTCATGACCTCGTCGAGGGTGCCCGTGCCGGTGGTGATGTAGTCGTCCACGACCAGGCCCCTCATGCAGTCGCTCTCGATCGCGATCGTCCGGTAGCCCTGCTGCTCCACGAGTTGCCGGAAGAGCTCGTTGCGCAGGTCGAGCAGAGCGTCCTCACCGTGGGTGGGCTCCCCCAGGGCGAGCAGCCGCGGCCGGGCCGGGAGCAGCTCCATGACGGCAGTCGCCTCAACGGGGTGGGCGGTGTCCTTGATGTCAGTAGCCATGCCTTAAACGCTATCGTTGAACTTTCGGTTGAAACTTTTCCACGATATCGGCAAGACCTGGCGGTCTCATGGGATCAAACCTTCAAAGCCGTGTGCGGCTCAGGCCGGTCGATCTGGCGCGCGAGCACGGTCTGTCCACACAGGCGATCAGGAACTACGAGGAGGCCGGCATTCTTCCGGCCGCCCGTCGGACACCCCACGGCTACCGCACCTATACGTCGCTGCACGCGGGAGCCCTGCGCGCGTTCCTCGCCCTGCTGCCGGGCCACGGCCACCGGACGGCGACGTCGATCATGCGGGCGGTGAATCAGGGCACGGACGAGGAGGCGTTCCGCCTCATCGACGAGAGCCATGCCCAGCTCCTCGACGACCGCCGGACCCTCCAGGCCGTGGAACGCGCACTTGGCGACCTGGAGCCCCTCACGGCGCCCGAGCCCGGTGCCGAGTCCGGGTCCGGCGGCACGTTCATCGGGCCGCTGGCCGGGAAGCTGGGGATCCGGCCGGCGACGCTGCGCAAATGGGAGGATTCCGGGCTGGTGCGCCCGCGCCGCGACCCGCGGACCGGATACCGCGTCTACGACGACGCCGACGTACGGGACGCCCGGCTCGCCCATCAACTCAGGCGAGGCGGCTACCTGCTGGAGCAGATCGCCCCGCTGATCGCCCAAGTGCGGGCGGCGGGCGGCCTCGAGCCACTGGAAGCGGCACTGAGCGACTGGCGCGGCCGGCTCTCTGCCCGCGGGCGGGCCATGCTGACCGGAGCCGCAGAGCTGGAGGGGTACCTCCGCGAGCGCGGCTGAGATTTCGGTCGACATCCGAAGAGACGCGAGGGCCAGTGGCGGTTCCCTTCGCGGCTGACCCGTCCGTCTCCTGCCCGAGGCGCCCGGCAAGGCGAGACGCACGAGCGAACTCGCCGCCGCCTGCGGCATTTCCCCAGGCGGGATGACACGCGTCGTCACCCGGCCGGAGAAGCGGGACTGGGCAGAGCGCGCCAAGTGCGCCCCTGACGGCTTCCCGCCCTCTGTCATCCGCCGGATTTCCTGCCGCCGCGCCGACGCCAGTGCCACACTGCGCCGACCACGACGGAGGCAATGAACAGGACGATGCCCACGACCGGCCAGCTGCTGTCGGCGATCCGCGCGCCGGTCAAGAGGGTGACCACGACCAGGACGACCGGCAGCAGCAGGGAAAGGAGGGTGCGGGCGGCGCCTGCGATCAGGGAAGGGTCGAGGTGCGACCGCCGCCGGGAGTCCGGGGCGGCATCGGTGAAGTAGAAGGCTGTGGCCCGGTCTGTCAATCGGGTGGTGGCCTGGTGGTACGACAGCGCCATGTAGGGCATCCAGATCAAGGGGGCGACGATCCCCACGAGGAACACCAGCCCCAGCAGAACCCATCGACATGCCTGCACCAGCCGGTGTGACCAGCCGATGTGCTCGGACGCGGTGAGCAGTCCCAGCACGCGAGCCATGCGCAGGGTCAGGTACCACAGCATAGCGGGACGCCGTAGCGCGGATCGCCTGCCGGTGGCCGCCTGTTTCCGATGGCAGGCCGCGAGGGCGTCCCGGGCCCGGCCGACGTTCTCATGCACGCCCTGGAGGACGAGGAGTTCGGCGGCACGGTCGTCGGCCGTGGGATCGCCGCCTTTCAGCGCGGCCAGCTCCAGGACCGTACGGGCCTGGCGGAGCAGCGCAGCACAGAACGCGACCGGCACGAAAATCAGGAACGGGCCGCCGACGAAGGCGCCTTCGGACACCGTGGCACGCCACCCCCTGGCAATCACCAGTGCGCGGAGCCCCGTCGCATCCACATCCGGGTGGTCGTTCTTGATACGGGCGACCGAGCGTGCGGCGGTCGGGCCGAAGCGCCGCACCGCGAAGGCGGCGAGGGTCTCGGGAAGGCGCTGCGGATCGTGGAGCGTCGACCTGAGGAGCCACCGTGCGGGCGACAGCCCCGGAGCGGTGTCAGAGGGTAGTGATCGCGAGTCTGGCACGGGGTGGCTTCGGTTTCATCGCGTCCTGCGGCCAGGTGCCGACCGCCGCGTCTCGAACCTTGATCAGTTCTTGCTTCTGGGACTGGAGCAGCGTGGCCTCGACCGCTTCGGCACTGCGGGACGCGTCGAACTTCGAAACGGTCAGCGTGGCCACGCTCGTCCTCCAGCGATCAGCCGGTCCTGGGGCAGTGCACATCAGTAAACGCCGAAGGCCGAAAAGCTGCATCCTGGGGCCTCGGCCTTCCCGAACTGTGGACCGCGCCGACGATCTCGGCGCTCAGGCAGTGTGCGCCTCCATCGCGTCGATGATCTCGGGCCAGAGTTCGCGCGGGCGGTCGTGGCCCATGTCGGGGATCAGCAAGAGCTTCGCTGCGGGTACGAGTTCCGCGGTGCGTTCGCCTCCGCTCGGGGTGATCAGCGTGTCGTCCAAGCCGTGGATCACCAGGGTTGGCACCCCAAGGGTCCGGAGCGCTTCCGCACGCGAGCCGTCGAGGATCATCGCTCCGAGTTGACGCCCGACTCCCGCCGGGTAGTAGGCCCGGTCGTAACTGCCGGCAGCCAGCTCGCGAAGGAGTGCGGCGTCGCCGTATCGCCTGGACGCCCACACCAGTTCGCGATCCGCCGCTGCGATGTATCCCTCGCGGTCCGCCGGCTTCGGGCTCAGCAGTACCGCTTGGGCCTCGGGATCGGACCGGCCGTATTCGGGTTCGCCCGTCGAGGACATCATCGACGTCAGGGTCAGGACCCGAGTGGGCTGGGTGATGGCCATCTTCTGGGCGATCATTCCGCCCATCGAGGTCCCGACCACGTGAGCGCGTTCGATGCCGAGCGCGGTGAGCAGGTCGAGGCCGTCGGCTGCCATGTCCGTCAACGTGTACGGGATCATGGCGAGCGCGGAGGCAATGTCTCCCGCGCTCACAGCCGCGACGAACCGGGCCATGTCGACGGGGTGCTCGTCGAACTTGGTGGACAGCCCGCAGTCGCGGTTGTCGTAACGGATCGCGTAGCGGCCACGGTCGGCCAGTGCACGGCAGAAGTCCTCGTGCCAGGCGATCATCTGGGCGCCGAACCCCATCACCAGCAGGACGGGCGGGTCAGCAGGATCACCGAACGTCTCGTACGCGAGGGACATTCCGGGCGAGACTTCGACAAGTGGCATGCCGGGATCTTCCCAGCATCGTTTGTCTCCGCGCATGTGGAATATGGGCCGCCGGAGATGGGTGGTGTCGATGCCCTCCACATCTCACACGGACCCATTGCGTCCAGCACCCCTGGCCCGTGGCCGAGGGTGCGCGATGCTCCCCCGTCAACGGGCCCGGGCCGTGCCGTGCCGTCGGCGATGTGTGTCGTCAGACCTTCGTGGTCCTCGCCTGGTGTGTCGTCAGGATGCGGTGGATCAGGCGGGCGCCCGCTCGGGCGGTGCGGTGGTCGGTGTCGAGGTCCGGGTTGAGTTCCGCGACGTCGACCACGAGCGGCTTCCCGCTCGCCGCCACCTTGGCGCAGACGTGCTCGATGATCTCCATCTGCACTCCGTGGGCGGCCGGGGCGCTGACGCCGGGGGCCACTGCGGCCGGGAGCACATCGAGGTCGATGCTGAGGTGCAGCACGTCATGGCTGTCGATGAACTCGTCCGTGAAGGCGTCGACCACGGGCAGGTTCAGCACACCGCACTCGGTGTCCGGCAGGTAGCGCACACCGAGGCGGTCCGCGGTGCGGAACAAATGCGCGGTGTTGCTCGGCTGGCTGACCCCGAGCACCCGGTAGTCGAGCCGGTGCCCGCGCCGCTCCTCGCTCTGCGCCATCTGCAGGAACGGCGTACCCGAGCTCGCGCGCACGTCGTCACGGAGGTCGAAGTGCGCGTCGAGGTTGAGCACTCCGAGCCGCCCGCCGGCCTGGACGGCCCGCGTGGAGACGAGCCCCAGGTACGTGCCGTAGGCCACCTCGTGGCCGCCGCCGAGGACCACGACGGGAACACCGCGGTCGACGAGCGGGCCGACGACCTGCCCGAGCCGGTGGTGACCCGACTCCAGTTCCCCGTCGGCGACTTCGATGTCTCCGGCGTCGAGCGCGGTCAGCGGCGCAGGCAGAGCCATCGAGGCGAGGGCGGCGCGCAGTTCGCGCGGACCGTTCGCCGCGCCCTGGCGGCCCTTGTTGCGGCGTACGCCCTCGTCGCTGCGGAAGCCGACGAACGCGGCGTCCCACGGCCCCGGGGCGCCGGTGTCGGTGCTGATCGCGTGGTGCCAGCGCAGGTGCTCGTTCCCGGGGCCGTCGTCCCGGCCGTGCCAGCGTTCAGGGGCCGCGTCCACGGTGAACTCGATCGTGGCGACAGCACTCACTGGGAGTCGTCCCCCTCGGTCATCGGGATGCGCACGCCGCGGTCCTGTGCCACGGAGGCGGCGTGCTCGTAGCCGGCGTCGACGTGGCGGATGACGCCCATGCCGGGGTCGTTGGTGAGCACGCGCGACAGCTTCTGCGCGGCGAGTTCGGTGCCGTCCGCGATGCAGACCTGACCCGCGTGGATGGAGCGGCCCATACCGACGCCGCCGCCGTGGTGGATGGACACCCAGGAGGCACCGGAGGAGGTGTTGACCAGGGCGTTGAGCAGCGGCCAGTCGGCGATGGCGTCGGAGCCGTCCTTCATCGCCTCGGTCTCGCGGTACGGCGAGGCGACCGAGCCGGAGTCGAGGTGGTCACGGCCGATGGCGAGCGGGGCGGACAGCTCGCCGCTCGCGACCATCTCGTTGAACTTGACGCCGGCGCGGTGGCGTTCGCCGTAGCCGAGCCAGCAGATACGGGCGGGCAGGCCCTCGAACTCGACGCGCTCGGCGGCCATCTTGAGCCAGCGGTGCAGGTGCTCGTTCTCAGGGAAGAGCTCCATGATCGCGCGGTCGGTGGCCTCGATGTCCTTGGGGTCGCCGGACAGGGCCGCCCACCGGAAGGGGCCGAGGCCCTCTTCGAACAGCGGCCGGATGTGGGCGGGGACGAAGCCGGGGAAGTCGAAGGCACGCTGGTAGCCGGCCTTGCGGGCCTCGTCGCGGATCGAGTTGCCGTAGTCGAAGACCTCGGCACCGGCGTCGAGGAAGCCGACCATGGCCTCGACGTGGCGGGCCATCGACTCGCGGGAGCGGCGGGTGAAGTCGGCGGGGTCCTTGCGGGCCTGCTCGTGCCACTCCTCGACGCTCACGCCGACGGGGAGGTAGGCCAGCGGGTCGTGCGCGGAGGTCTGGTCGGTCACGATGTCGATCGGCGCGCCTATTTCGAGGAGCCGCGGGAAGAGCTCGGCGGCGTTGCCGGTGAGGCCGATGGAGAGCGGGCGGCGGGCCTCCTTGGCCTCGATGGCCAGGCTCAGGGCGTGGTCGAGGTCGTCGGCGGCGACGTCGAGGTAGCGGTGGGCGATGCGGCGCTCGATGCGGGTGGGGTCGACGTCGACGCAGATCGCGACGCCGTCGTTCATGGTCACCGCGAGGGGCTGGGCGCCGCCCATGCCGCCGAGGCCGGCGGTCAGGGTGATGGTGCCCGCGAGGGTGCCGTTGAACTTCTTGCGGGCGACGGCGCCGAAGGTCTCGTAGGTGCCCTGCAGGATGCCCTGGCTGCCGATGTAGATCCACGAGCCGGCGGTCATCTGCCCATACATGGTCAGGCCGCGGGCCTCGAGGGAGCGGAACTCCTCCCAGTTGGCCCAGTCGCCGACCAGGTTGGAGTTGGCGAGCAGGACGCGGGGTGCCCACTCGCTGGTGCGCATGACGCCGACGGGCTTGCCGGACTGCACCAGCATCGTCTCGTCGTCCTTGAGCGTCTTCAGGGTGCGCACGATCGCGTCGAAGGACGCCCAGTCGCGTGCGGCCTTGCCGGTTCCGCCGTAGACGACCAGGTCTTCGGGGTGCTCGGCGACCTCGGGGTCGAGGTTGTTCATGAGCATGCGCAGGGCGCCCTCCTGCTGCCAGCCGAGGCAGTTGAGTTCACTGCCACGAGGGGCGCGGATGTGGCGGGACTGGGGGGAAACGCGGGTCATGTTCCATACCTTTCTCTCCTGGTCGATGGCGGTGGAGTTGCGTGTCCCATGACAGGCGAGGGGCCGGACGCGTTCCAGCGGCGGCCGCCGAGGTTCTCGGATCCGAGAACGTCGCTGGCTAGCGGTGATGTGGGGGCGCTCAGGGGCGCGGGTTCTGTGCGGGCCGCCTCGCCTAGGATTGCCGTGGTGTTCGCGAATGTGGCGCGACGGATCCATGGGGTACGAGGACGGTGGACGGCTTGGTCGTGGAGGCTGCGGAGATCGCCCGGCTCTATGCGCGGCAGACGCCCGGTTCCGCCCCGGCCTATCAGCGGATCAAGGACCTTGTGGCCGGGGAGATCCTGGGTGGGCGCTGGCGCGAGGGCGAGGCTCTTCCCTCGGAGAGCCAGTTCGTCGAGTCGCTGGGCCTGTCCCGCATGACGATCAACCGCGCCCTGCGCGAACTGAGCGCCGACGGGCTGCTCCGGCGCGTCATGGGCGTGGGCACGTTCGTGGCGCGGCGCAAGAGCAGTTCCGCGCTGGCCGGGGTGCACAACATCGCCGACGAGGTACGGGACCGCGGACATGGCTACTCGGCCAGGGTGCTGTCCCTGCGCGAGGAGCTCCCCGACCCCGAGATCAGCGCTCAGCTCGGCCTCGACGGGCGGCGCAGCGCGTTCCGCTCACGTGTCGTGCACCTGGAGGACGGCGCGGCGGTCCAGTTGGAGGACCGCTACGTCCACCCGGACTTCGCCCCCGGCTATCTCGACCAGGACTTCACCGCGGGTACGCCGTTCACGTTCCTGTCCGAGGTCGCCCCGCTGGGCAAGGGCGAGCACATCGTCGAGGCGGTACTGCCGTGCGCCGAGGAGTGCGAGATCCTCGGCATCGGCCCGTCCGAGCCGTGCCTGCTCATCCAGCGCCGCACCTGGTCCGGGGATGCTGTCGTGAGCGTCGCGCGGCTGATCCATCCCGGGTCCAGGTACCGCCTGGTGGGGACGTTCGACGCCCACTGAGTCGGGCTGCCGTCAGCGTGCCCGCGTGGGGGCCGGTTTCGCGTTCGGGCGTCGGCCGGACATCGCGGCCGTCAGCCGTGCCGCCCCCTGCTCCAGGACCTCGCGGACGTGGTCGGGGTCGTGCCGGCTGTAGTGCCGCTGCCAAGTGCTGCTGAGTGCGGCGACGGGCCGTTCGTTGTGGTCGAAGGCCGCGACACCCAGCGACCGGAAGCCCTCGGAGACCAGCTCGACCTCCTCCGACCAGCCGCGTGCGCGGTCACGGGCCAGCAGGTCGAGGAGTTCCGACAGCGAGCGGGGTCCTTTTCCGGTGCGCGTGATGAGATCCGCCTGCCGGGGGAAGAGAGCCCGTACCTGTGCCGGAGACACGTGGGCGAGAAGGGCTCGCCCGTTGGCCGTCAGGTGGGCGGGCAGCCGGACGCCGATGTCGGTGACGAGGGAGATGTCCGCGTCGCCGGACCGGTTCGACGGGGGCCGTTCCTTGAGCAGGTAGACGGTCTCCGCGCCGTGGACGATGCCCAGGTGCACGGTCTGGCCCAGACGTGCCGAGGCGCTGCGCAGAATGGGGCGCGCGAGGCGCTCCAGCGGTTCGTGGCGCAGATAGGCCGAGCCGATCTCGAAGGACGCGACCCCAAGACCGTACGCCTGCTCCTTGGGGAGGTAGGTGACGAAGCCGCGGTCCACCAGGACCGAGAGGACGTGGTAGGCGGACGATCTGGGGATGTCGAGTTCGCGGGCCAGGGCCGCGGCCTGGACGGGGCCCGAGCGCCCGGCGAGGTGCAGCAGGATGTCCAGCGCGCGGCCGACGGCAGGCGAGGCACTGGACGCCGTTGTCCGTTCACCCATTGGTCCACCTCTTGACTCATCTGTATATACAGGAATATACAAGGGCCCTCGTCATGCGGGAGTGCTGACGAACGCCGTCGACCGGCACGTGATTCAGCCCCGCCACCTCACCCGGAACCCGGCGTTCCCAAGGAGGACCTGCTTTGTCCACCGACACCACGTCCCTGCAACGCGGGCTCAAGTCCCGGCACATACGGTTCATCGCCCTGGGTTCCGCCATCGGGACCGGTCTCTTCTACGGCTCCTCGGAGTCCATCAAGGCGGCGGGGCCCGCCGTCCTGCTGGCCTATCTGATCGGTGGCGCCGCGGTCTTCCTCGTCCTGCGCTCGCTGGGCGAGATGGCGGTGAGCCGCCCGTGCGCCGGGTCCTTCGGCGAATACGCCACAAAGTACCTCGGACCGCTGCCGGGTTTCCTCACCGGCTGGACGTACGCCCTCGAGATGGTCTTCGTCTGTCTGGCGGACATCACGGCGCTCGGCGTCTACATGAGCTTCTGGTTCCCGGACGTGCCACGGTGGATCTGGCTCCTCGCCGCCGTCGGCATCATCGGCGCGATGAACCTGTTCAGCGTCAAGGTCTTCGGTGAGCTGGAGTTCTGGCTCTCCTTCGCCAAGGTCGTCGCCATCATCGCGATGATCCTCGCCGGCCTTGCGATCATCGTCTTCGGGTTCGGCGGCAACGGCGACGCGGGCATCTCGAACCTGTGGAGCAACGGCGGGTTCATGCCCAACGGCATCCAGGGCCTGGTCCTGTGCTTCGCCGTGGTGATGTTCGCCTTCGGCGGCACGGAGATCATCGGCGTCACCGCCGGCGAGGCGCAGAACCCGGAGAAGACCATTCCGAGCGCCGTGAACTCCATCCCGATCCGCATCGTGCTCTTCTACGTGCTGACGCTGGCGGTCCTCATGTCGCTCAACCCGTGGGAGCACATCGGCGCGAAGGGCAGCCCGTTCGTCGAGATCTTCGCCGGTATCGGCGTCGCCTCCGCGGCCACCGTGCTGAACGTCGTGGTCATCATCGCTGCGCTGTCCGCGATCAACAGCAACATCTTCGCCGCCGGACGCATCATGTACGGCATGGCCGAGCGCAACCAGGCGCCGTCCGTCATGCGCCGCCTCTCCCGCAACGGCGTGCCGTGGATGACCGTCGTCATCATGATCGGCGCACTCCTCTTCGGTGTGCTCCTGAACTACCTCATGCCCGAGCGGGTGTTCCTCGTCATCGCCTCGATCGCGACCTTCGCCACGGTGTGGGTCTGGCTGATGATCCTCCTGTCCCAGGTCAGCGCGCGCCGCAAGATGTCCGCGCAGGAGGTCGCCGCGCTGAAGTACCCGGCGCCGTTCTGGCCCTACGGCCAGATCATCACCATCGCCTTCATGGTGTGCGTGGTGGTGCTCCTCGCGTTCTCGGACAGCACCCGGATCGCGCTGGTCGTCGGCGGGGTGTGGCTGGCCCTGATGACGTGCGTGTACCACCTCTGGCTGCGCCCCCGGGCCCGGCGGGCGGCAGCGGCCGACGCCGCGCCGCAGGTCTCGTACGAGAACGAGTCCGCCGAAGGCCGGGAGCCCTCGGACGAGGATGACGCCAGGGCCGGGATGGAGCCCGTGCACCAGCGATAACGGCGACAGAAAGGGCCGGCGGAACCGCGAGAGCGACGGTTCCGCCGGCCCTTTTCGCGTGGAGCCAGGACCGCCACCGCGCCCGTGATCAGCCCGGGATTCCGGTGCACGCGGCAACTGTCTGGGATCCCAGACAGTAACCCTCCGCAGCCACTGACGAAGACGTTCCGTTTTCGGGCTTCATGGAGTCATGAACGAAACCTTCGTAGGGGTCGGCCCCCTCTCCGTCGCCGATGTCGTGTCCGTCGCCCGGCACGGGGCCCGCGTGACCCTCACCCACGAAGCCCTGGGCGAGATAGCCCAGAGCCGCAAGGTGGTCGAGAACCTCGCCAACGACGTCGTGCCCCACTACGGCGTCTCCACGGGCTTCGGTGCCCTGGCCACCCGTCACATCCCGCTGGAGCTGCGCGCGCAGCTCCAGCGCAGCCTCGTGCGCTCGCACGCCGCCGGCTCCGGCGCCGAGGTCGAGCGCGAGGTCGTCCGCGCCCTCATGCTGCTGCGTCTGTCGACGCTCGCCACCGGCCGCACCGGTGTGCGCCCCGACACCGCCCAGGCCTACGCCGACCTGCTCAACGCCGGCATCACCCCGGTCGTCCACGAGTACGGCTCGCTCGGCTGCTCCGGCGACCTCGCCCCGCTCGCCCACTGCGCCCTCGCCGTCATGGGCGAAGGCCAGGTACGTGACGCGAAGGGCGACCTGATGCCCGCCGCGGACGCGCTCGCCGCCGCCGGCCTCTCCCCCGTCACGCTGCACGAGAAGGAGGGCCTGGCCCTCATCAACGGCACCGACGGCATGCTCGGCCAACTCGTCATGGCCGCGCACGACTTGCAGATGCTGCTGCGCACCGCCGACATCGCCGCCGCCATGAGCGTCGAGGGCCAGCTCGGCACGGACGCCGTGTTCGCCGCCGACCTCCAGTCCCTGCGACCGCACCCGGGCCAGGGTTCGAGTGCCGCCAACCTCACCGCCCTCCTGAAGGGTTCGGAGATCGTCGCGAGCCACCGCGGTCCGGAGTGCACCCGGGTCCAGGACGCGTACTCGCTGCGCTGCACCCCGCAGGTCCACGGCGCCGCCCGCGACACGCTGGCGCACGCCGAGACGGTCGCCGCGCGTGAGCTGGCCAGCGCCATCGACAACCCCGTCGTCACGCCGGACGGGCGCGTCGAGTCCAACGGCAACTTCCACGGCGCGCCCGTGGCATGTGTCCTGGACTTCCTGGCCATCTCCGTCGCCGACGTGGCCTCCGTCAGTGAGCGGCGTACCGACCGCTTCCTCGACGTCGCGCGCAACCACGGCCTGAACGCCTTCCTCGCCGACGACCCGGGCGTGGACTCCGGCCACATGATCGCCCAGTACACCCAGGCGGGCATCGTCTCCGAGCTCAAGCGCCTCGCCGCGCCCGCCTCGGTCGACTCCATCCCCTCCAGCGCCATGCAGGAGGACCACGTCTCGATGGGGTGGGCCGCGGCCCGCAAGCTGCGCCGCGCCATCGACGGCCTGACCCGCGTGGTCGCCGTCGAGATCCTCACCGCGGCCCGCGCGCTCGACCTCCGTGGCCCCCTGGCCCCCGCGCCCGCCACGGCGGCCGTCCTGGCCGGACTGCGCCGCGATGTCGAGGGCCCCGGCACCGACCGGTACCTCGCTCCCGAGATCGAGGCCGCCGTGCAGTTCGTGGCCACCGGCGGCGCCCTCGCGGCCGCCGAGTCGGTGACCGGCCCGCTGGGCTGAACCGATCGGACCTGGTTCCTGTGACTGTTCGCGCCTGGTCCACGTGACCGTTCGCGCCTGGTCCACGTAAGCCGAACTCCCGCCGCCGGCCTGTCCGGCGGCGGGAGTTCGGCTTCCGCGTGGGGCGCACTGCTTCTAGGTGAGGGGTCCCGCCGTCTGTGTACGGGCCTGTGCGTCGGCCACCCCGCCGATGCGCCGGCTCAGTTGGTTCGCCGTACGGGTCACCTGCGCGGCGATCCGCCGCTGTTGCTCGGCCCCGACCTCGTCGCCGCGGAAAGTGACCGCGACACCGGCGACGGGGTGCGCGCCGTGGTCGAGCACCGCGGCTGCCACGGACGAGAAGCCCGGCGTCACCTCGCCGTCCTCCGTGGCGTACCCCCGCCGCCGCGCCTCCACGAGGAGTTGGCGGAGCGCGGTCAGCGAACCGGGACCGGACTCGTTGCGCAGGACGAAGGCCGACGGGTCGGGGAACAGGGCCCGCACCTGCGCCTGCGGCAGACGGGCCAGGACGGCCCGGCCGCTGGCGGTGAGGTGGGCCGGCAGCCGGACACCGACCTCGGTCACCAGGGGCGCACGTCCCGGCGCCCGTTCCTCGATCACGTAGATGACCTCGCGGCCGTGCAGTACGGCGAGGTGCGCGTTGTGGCCCGTGCTGTCGACGAGCTTGGCCAGCGGCACCCGCGCCAGGCGCTGGAAGGGCGCCTGTCTGCTGTATCCGGAGGCGAGTTCGAAGGCGCTGACGCCCAAGCCGTAGCGTCGCTCCTCCAGCAGGTGCACGACGAAGCCCTCGCGCGCCAGGGTGTCGAGCAGGTGGTACGTCGTCGAGCGGGGAAGCCCGACGTCACGGCTGATCGCCGCGGCGGGTACGGGCCCTGCCTGGCCCGCGAGATAGCGGAGGATGGCCAGCACCTGGGTGGCGGCGGGAACGGGAGACATACCGGGAGGTTACGTCCGCCCGCCGGCCCCGCTCCGGACCACCCGTACGAAGTCTGGGATACGAGACGCAATGCGGGCGGCGGCCCTGGCACCGCCCCCGGGGCCTGGTGCTTGATGGAAGCCCCCGGTGCGGACGCGCGATGAACGCCGTCCGCACCGGGGCACTCACTCATCCGCTGCCCGGCCGTGTGCCCACGGATCACGCCGCGCCGCCAGGACCTGGCCGCAGCATCCACGGAGAGATTCACATGCCAGTCCCCCAGCCCCTCGCCGAAGCCCGACGCGCCGGAGCTGATCTGCCCGGCGCCTCCATGCTGATCACGAACATCGGCGCGCTGGTCACCAACGACGCCACGCGCGGAACGGGTCCACTCGGCCTGATCGCCGACGCCGCGCTGGTCATCGACGGCACCGACGTCGCCTGGGTGGGCCCCCGGGCCGAGGCGCCCGCGACCGACCGCAGCTTCGACGCCCAGGGCCGGGCAGCCATCCCCGGATTCGTCGACTCGCACTCCCACCTCATCTTCGCCGACGCCCGGACCGCGGAGTTCAACGCGCGGATGTCGGGCCGCGCCTACAGCGCAGGCGGCATCCGTACCACCGTCGAGGCCACCCGGGCCGCACCGGACAGCGCGCTCCACGCCACCGCCGGGCGCCATGTGTCCGAAGCGCTGCGGCAGGGCACGACCACCGTCGAGATCAAGTCGGGCTACGGCCTCACGGTGGAACACGAGGCCCGGTCGCTGGCCGTCGCCGCCGCCCACACCGACGAGGTGACGTTCCTCGGCGCACATGTCGTGCCCGCCGAGTTCGCCGAGGACCCGGCCGGCTATGTCGACCTGGTGACGGGCCCGATGCTCGACGCGTGTGCGCCGCACGCCCGTTGGGCGGATGTCTTCTGCGAGCAGGGAGCCTTCGACGCGGACCAGGCGCGCGCGATCCTCAAGGCCGCGTCCGCCCGCGGACTCCTGCCGAGGATGCACGCCAACCAGCTCAGCCACGGGCCGGGCGTCCAGCTCGCCGTCGAACTCGGCGCCGCCTCCGCCGACCACTGCACCCACCTCACCGACTCCGACGTCGACGCCCTCGCGCACGGTGACACCGTGGCGACGCTGCTGCCGGGGGCGGAGTTCTCGACGCGGGCGACCTACCCCGACGCACGTCGTCTGCTCGACGCCGGCGCGACCGTGGCGCTGTCCCCCGACTGCAACCCCGGCTCCTCCTTCACGAGTTCGATGGCGTTCTGCGTCGCCCTTGCCGTACGGGAGATGGGCATGACACCGGACGAGGCGCTCTGGTCGGCGACGGCGGGCGGCGCACGGGCGCTGCGCCGCGACGACGTCGGCACACTGTCGCCCGGGGTGCGCGCCGACCTCGTACTCCTGGACGCGCCCTCGCACGTGCACCTCGCCTACCGCCCCGGTGTTCCCCTCGTCTCCGCCGTCTGGCGCGCCGGCCGGTGCGTCGTCCGGCCCACCTGAGGAATCCCGCGCGCCACCCCTGTGCGCGCCACCCCCGTTCGATCACCGCCCTCCCGAGACACGACGTCACAAACGAGGAAGCCACACGATGGGTGACACACCCGCCAATCCGCCTGCCGGCGTGTACAGCAGCGTCCGTCAGCTGCGCGCCGACGCCTGGAGCTCACTGACCGAACTCGCACGCCAGTGGGCGTCCGACACCTCGAGCGCAGCCCGCCGGCAGGCGACGCAGGAGCGGCTGGACGAACTCTTCCGGCAGCTGCTGCCGATCGAGAACTGCTGGGCCTTCCCCGGCAGATCCGCCTTCACTGAACTGCGCCGCCTGCGCACGGCCGAGGACCGGTACGGCCTGGCCCGGCGCACGGACGAACTGCATCGCGCCCTGGGCACGGAGTCGTACCGCAGCGCGACGCCCCGCAAGGCCGAGCCGACCGCTCCGGCCGGCGAGGAGCCGCTTCCGGGCGGGACAACGCCCAAGCGGTACTTCGAGGTCCTCGTCGTCGGCGAACTGACCGCGCCGGAGGAGGAGGCGCTGCGCATCTCGCTGCGCGGCCGGCGCCGCGCCGAGGACGAGTTCGTGTACGAGATCGTCGTCGCGCCCAGCTTCGAGGACGCGCTGATGGCCGTCCTGGTCAACCCCGGTCTGCAAGCCGTGGTCATCCACCGGAGGTTCGCCGACCGTTCCCCGTACGACCTGAGTGTCGTCGCGGGCCTCGT
This sequence comes from Streptomyces sp. NBC_01446, assembly GCF_026340095.1. Lineage (GTDB taxonomy): Bacteria > Actinomycetota > Actinomycetes > Streptomycetales > Streptomycetaceae > Streptomyces > Streptomyces aureus. The sequence goes on from NZ_JAPEPO010000003.1 coordinate 979,258, forward strand.
CGAACGGCCGCAGGCCGACCCGTTCGCGCAGGACGGGCCCTACGAGCAGCGGGCGCAGGCGCTCGGTGCGCGGCTGCTCGAACTGCGGCCCGAGATGGACCTCTATCTCATGACCGACGGCTCGGTGGAGCGGATCGCCGGTGTGCTCAGCAGCGGATTCGCCCGGGTCTTCCACGCGCGCGAAGGGCTGCTCGAACTCCACCTGTCGATTCTGCACGGCGTCCGCGAACGCTTCCGCGCACCGTTCTTCACCGCGCTCAGAGCACACAGCAGACGCCCGACAGGTGTCTTCCACGCGCTCCCCATCTCCCGCGGAACGTCGCTGCTGACCTCGCACTGGATCCCCGAGATGGTCGAGTTCTACGGGCTGAACATCTTCCTCGCCGAGACGTCCGCCACTTCGGGCGGCCTCGACTCCTTGCTGGAGCCGACGGGCCCGCTGCGGGAGGCCCAGGACCTCGCCGCCAAGACGTTCGGGGCGCGCCAGTCCTACTTCGTCACCAACGGGACGTCCACCGCCAACAAGGTGGTCGTACAGGCGCTGGTGCGGCCGGGCGACATCGTCCTGGTCGACCGCAACTGCCACAAGTCCCACCACTACGGGCTGATGCTCGCGGGCGCCCAAGTGGTCTACCTCGACGCCTATCCCCTGGACCGGTACGGGATGTACGGCGCCGTGCCGGTGAAGGAGATCAAGCGCAAGCTGCTGGAGCTGCGGCAGGCCGGTCTCCTCGACCGCGTCAAAATGCTGATGCTGACCAACTGCACCTTCGACGGCATCGTCTACAACCCGACGCGGGTGATGGAGGAGTGCCTGGCGCTCAAGCCCGATCTGGCGTTCCTGTGGGACGAGGCGTGGTTCGCCTTCGCCCGCTTCCACCCGGTCTACCGCCGGCGCACCGCCATGGCCGCCGCCCGCACCCTCACGAAGAACCTGCGCGGACAGGAACTCGCCGACCGATACGCCCGACAGCAGCAGGAGTTGGGCGACGACCCCGACGACGAAACGCTCCTCGACCACCGGCTCGTCCCCGACCCCGCCAAGGCCCGGGTCCGGGTGTACGCCACGCAGTCGACGCACAAGACGCTCACCTCGCTGCGCCAGGGTTCCATGATCCACGTCTTCGACCAGGACTTCAGTCACCGCACGGCGGAGACGTTCCGCGAGGCGTACATGACGCACACCTCCACCTCCCCCAACTACCAGATCCTCGCCTCCCTGGACCTGGGCCGAAGACAGGCCGCGCTGGAGGGGTTCGAGCTGGTGCAGAAGCAGCTCGAACAGGCAGGGGTACTGCGTGACGCGATCGACCAACATCCGGTACTCAGCCGGTACTTGCGCTTCCTGACGACGCCCGACCTGATCCCGGGCGAGTTCCGCGCCTCCGGGGTGGAACAGCCGCTGCGGACCGGTCTGGCGCGCATGTCGGAGGCCTGGGAGGACGACGAGTTCGTGCTCGACCCGACCCGGGCGACCCTGCACATCGGCCTCACGGGCATCGACGGGGACACGTTCAAGCACGAGCACCTGATGGACCGCTACGGGGTGCAGGTCAACAAGAGCACCCGCAACACGCTGCTGTTCATGACGAACATCGGCACCACCCGCAGCGCAGTCGCCTACCTCATCGAGGTGCTCCTCAAGATCGTCGAGGAACTGGAGGATCGCAAGGACGAGTTGGGCCCGCCTGCCCTGCGTCGACAAGACGCCGACGCCACGCGGGACGCCGTCGTCGCCCTGCCCGACTTCAGCTCCTTCCATCCCGCCTTCCGACCAGGAGGCCGTACACCCGAAGGGGACATCCGCCGGGCCTTCTACCTGGCGTACGACGAGACACAGTGCGAGTACCTGTCGGCGGACGAGGTCACCGAGGCCATGACCGGCGGCCGGGACATCGTCTCCGCCACCTTCGTGACTCCTTACCCGCCCGGATTCCCCGTGCTGGTCCCCGGTCAGGTCGTCAACGACGCCGTACTGGACTACATGCGGGCCCTCGACACCCGGGAGATCCATGGATACCGGCCGGAGACCGGGTACCGGGTGTTCACCGAGCAGGCGTTGAAGGAGCAGCAAACGCTCCTGGAGTCCGGCAACAACCCCTGGGCGGCGGCCTGATCGGTCCGGTCCGGTGTCTGGAGCGCCCTCCTTGCCGTGCTTCGACGAGATGGATGGGCGCGGGGCCGAGGGCGATCCTCGACACACGATTACCGACCGCTTAGTATCCGCAGACAGCGCACGTATCCCTCGCATATCCCCCGACAGACAGTCGCCGGCCGTCAGCCCTGGCAATCAGCGCCGACGGCCACGACGGAGAGGCCGCCCATGAACGGCGCGCAGTCGCTGATCCGTACTCTCGTCCGTACCGGTGTCGACGTGTGCTTCGCCAACCCCGGCACATCGGAGATGCACTTCGTCGCCGCGCTCGACTCCGTACCCGAAATGCGCGGAGTGCTCGGCCTGTTCGAGGGTGCCGTCACCGGGGCCGCCGACGGATACGCGCGTATCGCCGGCAAGCCGGCCGCCACGCTGCTGCACCTGGGCCCCGGCCTCGGCAACGGGCTGGCCAATCTCCACAACGCGCGGCGGGCCCACACCCCCGTCGTGAACGTGGTGGGCGACCACGCCACCCACCACAAGAAGTACGACGCTCCCCTGGAGTCCGACATCGATCCGGTGGCCGGCTCGGTGAGCGGCTGGGTGCGGCGCAGCGACCGGGTCGCCGAGGTCGGTGCCGACGCCGCGGCCGCGGTGGCAGCCTCGATGCAGGCGCCGGGACAGGTCGCGACGCTGATCCTGCCCGCCGACGCGTCCTGGGACGAGGGCGGTCAGGTCGCCGAACCACTGCCCTCGCGTACTCCTGCGGCTCCCGATCCGCAGACGGTGTCGTCCATCGCCGACATCCTGCGCGGCGGCGAACCCGCCGCGCTGCTGATCGGCGGCCCGGCCTGCCGTGAGCCCGGCCTCCTCGCGACGAGCCGGATCGCGAACGCCACCGGCGTGCGCGCGCTGGTGGAGACCTTCCCCGCGCGACTGGAGCGCGGCGCGGGCCTGCCCGCCATCGAGCGCCTCCGCTACCTCGCCGAGCAGGCCGTCCGCCAACTCGACGGCGTCAAGCACCTGATCGTGGCGGGCACCCGCTCCCCCGTGTCGTTCTTCGCCTACCCCGGCAAGCCGAGCGACCTGGTACCGGAGGGCGCCCAGGTGCACACCCTCGCCGATCCGTCCCAGGACGTGGTCGCCGCCCTGGAAGCGCTGGCCGAGCAGGTGGCCGCGGACACGCTCCCGACCCTGGCCGAGCCCGCCCTCCCGCCGCTCCCGAGCGGCCCCCTCACCGCGAACAACTGGGCCGAGGTCGTCGGCGCCCTGCTCCCCGCCGGCGCGATCATCTCGGACGAGGCGAACACCTCCGGCGCGGCCTTGCCGGCTGCCACGGTCGGCGCGCCCCGGCACGACGTACTCACGCTGACCGGCGGCGCGATCGGGCAGGGCATACCGGTCGCCACCGGAGCGGCAATCGCGGCACCGGACCGGCCGGTCATCAACCTGGAGGCCGACGGCAGCGCGATGTACACGATCTCGGCCCTGTGGACCCAGGCACGCGAGAACCTCGACGTCACCACCGTCATCCTGAACAACAGCGCCTACGCCGTACTGCGCCTCGAAATGCTGCGGGTCGGCGCCGACCTCTCGGGTCCTGCCGCGAAGACGCTGCTCGACCTCTCCTCGCCCGACCTGAACTTCGCCAAGATCGCGGAAGGTATGGGTGTCCCGTCGTCGCGGGCGACCACCTGCGAGGAACTCGCCGAGCAGCTCCACCACGCCTTCGCGGAACCGGGCCCTCATCTGATCGACGCCGTGGTCCCCCCTCACCTGTAGTGCGCCCCGAACGACGAAGGAGAACATGTGGACGAGCCCGAGCGACTGGAAAAGGCGAGCGCCGAGGTGCAGGAGCGCGTCCGGGCCAGCTTCGACCAGCAGGGGCTGCTGACCCACCTCGGTGCGCGGCTCACGCGCATCGCGCCGGGCGTCGTGCACATCGCGCTCCCGGCCCGACCCGAAGTGACCCAGCAGCACGGCTACTTCCACGCCGGCGCCACCAGTTCCATCGCCGACAGCGCCGGTGGCTACGCGGCCTTCACCCTGTTCCCCGAGGACACCGAGGTGCTCACTGTCGAATACAAGATCAACCTGCTCGCGCCCGCCCTCGGGGACCGCCTTGAGGCCGTCGGAACCGCCCTCAAGGCCGGGCGAGCCCTGACCGTGTGTCAGCTGGAGGTCTTCGCCGCCCTGGACGACGGCACACGCAAGCTCGTGGCCAACGGACAGCAGACGCTGATCCGGGTGAGCAGGACCGCGCAGTGAGCGGGGGCGGCTCGGCTGCACCCCCCGACGAGCGTTCCCTCGACCTCAACTTTAGGGTGAGACTTCGACGCCCCTCCCCTCCCGGCCAGTGAGGTCAGCGGGCATGGTTGCGCATGCCGCGCTTGGTGCGCGAGTAGTCGTCCAGCGCGTACACCGACAGGCCCCGGCTGCGCCCCGATGCGTCACGGGGCGCCGCGCACTGACCCACGAGGCGGTGACCCTCCGGCACACCAGGACTTCGTCGACCCGCCGCTCCGATAAGCGGGTTGGGCCCGCGGCCAAGCCATGGGCCATGGTCAGATGGCGTCGCGCACGGCCCGCTCGAAGCCCTCTACATGCGCGCGGGCGATCTGGGCCGCCGCATCCGGCTCACCGGCGATGATCGCGTCGATCAGCGGTCCGTGCTCCTCGACGTGGCCGGCCATGTCGGCGAGCCGGTCGATGAACAGGCACCAGATCCGCGTGGCCAGATTGTCGTGGCGGATGAGGGTGTCTTCCAGGTACGGGTTGTGCGTGGCGGCGTACACGGCACGGTGGACCTTGAGGTCCAGGTGCATCAGCTCGGCCGCATCGCCGTGCCGGGGATCCACGCCTGCCAGTTCACGCCGGACGGCCGTCAGGGCCGCTCGGTCCTCGGCCGTGGCCCGCCGCGCCGCACGGGCGGCGGCCAAGGGCTCGAGCTCCAGGCGGACTTCGGAGATATGGGCCAGGTCGGTGATGTTGACTTCGGTGGCGAAGGTGCCGCGCCTGGGGTAGGTCGTGACGAGGCGCTCGTACTGGAGCCGTTTGAGGGCCTCGCGCATCGGGGTGCGGCCGACTCCGAGGGACTGGGCGAGCTGGTCCTCGTTGATGGGCGCGCCCGGGCGGATGTCGAGCATGACGAGCTGGTCGCGGATGGCGCGGTAGGCGCGCTCGGCGAGGGACAGCTCCTCGCCGCCGACCGCCGGCTCGGTCGCCACGTGCTGCATGAGGCCCCCTTGACCTGTCCATCGAGGTCCCATACCTTACCGCACAGACTGATATATCAGTTGCTCATTAGTCGGCTCTCAGAATGGTGTGCAGATGGCAACGGACGCCCAGTCGATCACCACGCCTACGACCTCCGCTTCGCTCCACGCCCTTCCGCTCAGCGAGCTCGACCCGGACATCGCCGCCGCCGTCGACGCCGAGCTGGACCGCCAGCAGTCCACCCTCGAGATGATCGCGTCGGAGAACTTCGCTCCGGTCGCCGTCATGGAGGCGCAGGGCTCGGTCCTGACCAACAAGTACGCCGAGGGCTACCCCGGCCGCCGCTACTACGGCGGCTGTGAGCACGTCGACGTCATCGAGCAGCTGGCCATCGACCGGGTCAAGGACCTGTTCGGCGCCGAGGCCGCGAACGTACAGCCGCACTCGGGCGCCCAGGCCAATGCCGCCGCGATGTTCGCACTCCTCAGCCCGGGCGACACGATCCTCGGCCTCGACCTGGCCCACGGCGGTCACCTGACCCACGGCATGCGCATCAACTTCTCCGGCAAGCTCTACAACGTCGTGCCGTACCACGTAGGCGAGTCCGACCTGCGTATCGACATGGACGAGGTCGAGCGGCTCGCGCGCGAGCACCGGCCCAAGCTGATCGTCGCCGGCTGGTCGGCCTACCCCCGACGCCTCGACTTCGCCGCGTTCCGGCGGATCGCCGACGAGGTGGGCGCCTATCTGATGGTGGACATGGCGCACTTCGCCGGGCTCGTCGCGGCCGGACTGCACCCAAGTCCCGTTCCGTACGCGGACGTTGTCACGACCACCACCCACAAGACCCTCGGCGGTCCGCGCGGCGGAGTGATCCTCAGCCGGGCCGGTCTCGCCAAGAAGATCAACTCTGCGGTCTTCCCCGGCCAGCAGGGCGGGCCCCTCGAGCACGTCATCGCGGCGAAGGCGGTGGCCTTCAAGGTGGCGGCGAGCGAGGAGTTCAAGGAGCGCCAGCAGCGCACCCTGGACGGCGCCCGCATCCTGGCCGGGCGACTGCTCAGCGACGATGTGGCAGAGGCCGGGATCACCGTGCTCACCGGCGGCACCGAGGTCCACCTGGTCCTTGTCGACCTGCGGAACTCCGCGCTCGACGGGCAGCAGGCCGAGGACCGACTGCACCGCGTCGGCATCACCGTCAACCGCAACGCGGTGCCGTTCGACCCGCGCCCGCCGATGGTCTCGTCCGGCCTGCGGATCGGTACGCCGGCGCTGGCCACGCGCGGCTTCGGCGCCGAGGAGTTCCGTGAGGTCGCCGACATCATCGCCGGGACGCTCAGGTCCGAACACCTCGGCGAGGAGCAGGCGAGCCTGCTGCGGGACCGGGTCGAGAAGCTTGCCGGCGCGTTCCCCCTGTACCCCCATCTGCCCCGCCTGTCCCAGCCGCCCCACCTGCCTCGCCTGAACGGAGACGCGGCATGACCGTCCAGCCGCAGCCGACGCTGCCGGAACACCCGGACTTCCTCTGGCGCAATCCCGAGCCGCGCTCCTCGTACGACGTCGTCATCGTCGGCGCGGGCGGGCACGGTCTGGCGACCGCCTACTACCTCGCGAAGGAACACGGCATCACCAATGTCGCGGTCCTGGAGAAGGGCTGGCTGGCCGGCGGCAACATGGCCCGCAACACCACCATCATCCGCTCCAACTACCTGTGGGACGAGAGCGCGGCGATCTACGAGCACGCGCTCAAGCTGTGGGAGGGACTCCCGGAGGAGCTGGACTACGACTTCCTGTTCAGCCAGCGCGGCGTCCTCAACCTGGCGCACACCCTCCAGGACGTCCGCGAGGGCATGCGCCGCGCCAACGCCAACCGGCTCAACGGAATTGACGCCGACTGGCTCGACCCGGACCAGGTCGCCGAGGTCTGCCCCATCCTCAACGTCTCCCCGGACACCCGGTACCCGGTGCTCGGCGGCACCTTCCAGCCCCGCGCGGGCATCGCCAAGCACGACCACGTCGCCTGGGCGCTCGCCCGCCGCGCCGACGAGATGGGCGTCGACCTGATCCAGGGCTGCGAGGTCACCGGCTTCGTCAAGGACGGCGAGAGGGTCGTGGGTGTCGAGACCAACCTCGGCCGCATCAACGCAGGCCGGGTCGGTCTCGCGGCCGCCGGGCACAGCAGTGTGCTCGCCGAGCGGGCCGGAGTCCGCCTCCCCGTCCAGTCCCACCCGCTCCAGGCACTGGTCTCCGAGCTCCACGAGCCGGTCCACCCCACCGTCGTCATGTCGAACCACGTCCATGTCTACGTCTCCCAGGCGCACAAGGGCGAACTGGTGATGGGGGCGGGCGTCGACTCGTACAACGGATACGGGCAGCGGGGCTCCTTCCACGTGATCGAGGAGCAGATGGCCGCCGCCGTCGAACTGTTCCCCATCTTCGCGCGGGCGCATGTGCTGCGGACCTGGGGCGGCATCGTCGACGTCACCCCGGACGCCTCGCCGATCATCAGCGCCACTCCCGTGGAGAACCTCTTCGTCAACTGCGGCTGGGGCACCGGCGGTTTCAAGGCCACGCCGGCCGCCGGCTGGACTTTCGCCCACACCATCGCCACGGGTGAGGCGCACCCGCTGAACGCCCCCTTCGCCCTCGACCGCTTCACGACGGGCGCACTGATCGACGAACACGGCGCCGCGGCCGTGGCCCACTGAGAGGACGCTGCTGCGATGCTGCTGATCAACTGCCCATGGTGCGGTCCCCACAACGAGAGCGAATACCACTACGGGGGCCAGGCCCACGTCCCGTACCCCGAGAACCCCGCCGGCCTCGACGACCGGCAGTGGGCCGAGTACGTCTTCTACCGGGACAACCCGAAGGGCCCCTTCGCCGAGCGGTGGATGCACAGCCACGGCTGCCGCCGCTGGTTCAACGCCTTGCGCGACACCGTCAGTTACGAGGTGCTCGCCACCTATCGGCTCGACGAGCCGCGCCCCGAACCCCGCGTCACCGACCCGGCCGGAGAGCAGCGATGACCGACCAGCAGTTCCGGCTCGGCGACGAAGGCCGCGTCGACCGCACCATTTTCCTGCACTTCAGTCTCGACGGGAGGGAGTTGACCGGACATCCCGGCGACACCCTCGCCTCCGCCATGCTGGCGAACGGCATCGTGGGGGCCGCCCCGTCGCTCTACCGCGGCCGTCCGCGCGGCATCGTCTCGGCGGGAGTGGAGGAGGCCAACGCTCTGGTGCAGCTCGGTGGTTCGTGCTCGGAGGGCATGATCCCGGCGACGACGGTGGAGCTGTACGACGGCCTGTCCGCGACCACGCTCTCCGGCATGGGACGACTCGACCCGACGCCCGACCCCGCCGTGTACGACAAGAAGTACGTCCATACCGACGTCCTGGTCGTCGGGGCGGGCCCGGCCGGGCTCGCGGCCGCCGCCGCGGCAGCCGAGTCCGGTGCGCGCGTGATCCTGGTGGACGACCAGCCTGAACTCGGTGGCGCGCTGCTGTCCGGACGCCGTCGGTCGGGGTGGGTGGCCGAGGTCGGCGCGGCGCTGGACGCGGCCCCCGAGGTCACTGTTCTGACGCGCACCACGGCGTTCGGGTCGTACGACGACAACTACGTCCTCGCCCTGGAGCGGCGCACCGACCACCTCGGAGCCGACGCACCCCACCCTTCCTCGGGTGTCTCGCGCCAACGGCTGTGGCACATCCGCGCCCGCCAGGCAGTCCTGGCGACCGGCGCGCACGAGCGCCCGCTGACCTTCGCCGGCAACGACCGTCCTGGCGTGATGCTCGCCGCGTCCGTACGCACGTACCTCAACCGGTACGGCGTGGCCCCGGGCAGGCGATCCGTGGTCGCCACGACCAACGACAGCGCGTACGACACGGTCGCCGATCTGCACGCAGCCGGCCTCCCCATCGCCGCCGTCGTGGACGCGCGGCCCGAACTGTCGCAGCGAGCCGCCGAGATCGCGACGGCGACCGGGGTACGAGTGATGACGGGCAGCGCAGTGGTCGACACTGCGGGCGAGTCACGGCTCACCGGCGTGACCGTCCAGACCCTCGACGCGGACGGTCAACTCACGGGCGAGGCCGAGGAGTTCGACTGCGACCTGCTCGCCGTCTCGGGCGGCTGGAGTCCGGTCGTCCACCTCCACAGCCAGCGCCAAGGCAAGCTGCGCTGGGACGACGACCTGGTCGCGTTCGTGCCCGACGGCACGGTACGGGACCAGCAGATCGTCGGCGCGGCCCGTGGGACGTACGGCCTCGACGGGGCACTGGCCGACGGCGCGCGGGCCGGTGCGCTGGCGGCGACCGAGGCGGGTTTCCCCGTTCCGGTGCCCGCGGCGCCGTCCGAGGACGCACGGCCCGACGTCCGCGCCCTGTGGCTGGTGCCCTCCCCCGCCGGCGAACCCGGCACCTGGGACACCCACTTCGTCGATCTCCAGCGCGACGTCACCGTCGCCGACGTCTGGCGGTCCACCGGCGCCGGTATGCGCGGCGTCGAGCACGTCAAGCGCTACACCTCGCTGGGCACGGCGAACGACCAGGGCAAGACGTCCGGCGTCAACGCGATCGGCGTGATCGCCGAAGCCCTCGGCGCCGGCGCATCACCCGGCGAGATCGGCACGACCGCCTACCGGGCGCCCTACACGCCGGTGGCCTTCGCCGCCCTCGCCGGACGGGAGCGCGGGGACCTCTTCGACCCGGAGCGCACCACGTCCATCCACGGCTGGCACGTCGCCCACGGCGCGGAGTTCGAGGACGTCGGGCAGTGGAAGCGGCCCTGGTACTACCCCCGGCCGGGCGAGGACATGGACGCGGCCGTCGCCCGCGAGTGCCGCGCGGCCCGTGAAGGCGTGGCGTTCATGGACGCCACCACCCTCGGCAAGATCGAGATCTGGGGAGCGGACGCGGGCGAGTTCCTCAACCGCGTCTACACCAACGCCTTCAAGAAGCTGAAGCCCGGCATGACCCGCTACGGCGTGATGTGCAAGCCCGACGGCATGATCTTCGACGACGGCGTGACGCTGCGCCTCGACGAGAACCGCTATTTCATGACCACCACGACGGGTGGCGCCGCCGGGGTCCTGGACTGGCTGGAGGAGTGGCTGCAGACCGAGTGGCCCGAGCTCGACGTCCACTGCACCTCGGTGACCGAACAGTGGGCGACGGTCGCCGTCGTCGGCCCGAAGTCACGTGACGTCATCGCGAAGCTCGCCCCCGAACTCGACGTCTCCGCCGAGGCGTTCCCTTTCATGGCGTTCCGCGAGACGACGCTGGCCTCGGGCATCCCGGCCCGCGTCTGCCGGATCTCCTTCTCCGGTGAGCTCGCCTTCGAGATCAACGTCTCCTCCTGGTACGGCCGAGCCGTCTGGGAGCAGGTGTACGAGGCCGGAAAGTCGTACGACATCACTCCGTACGGCACCGAGACGATGCACGTCCTGCGGGCCGAGAAGGGGTTCATCATCGTCGGCCAGGACACCGACGGCACCGTCACGCCCCAGGACGCGAACATGGACTGGGTGGTCTCCAAGCGCAAGGACTTCATCGGGAACCGGTCCTACTCCCGTGCCGACACGACGCGCGCCGATCGCAAGCAGCTGGTCGGCCTGTTGCCCACCGACCGTACGACGCGACTGCCCGAGGGGTCCCAACTCATCGCACAGGACACGCCGTTGACTCCCGAGAGCGGGCCGGTGCCCATGCTCGGCCACGTCACCTCCAGCTATCACAGCGCCGCACTCGGCCGCCCGTTCGCTCTCGCCCTCGTCGCCGGCGGGCGGGCCAGGATCGGCTCGACCCTGCTCGCCCCCGTGGGCGACGACCTGGTGCCCGTCGAGGTCACCGACTCCGTCCTCTACGACCCGGAAGGGACCAAGCGCGATGGCTGAGCCCACGAACGATGCGCGCACCGGCCTGCTGGCATGGCGCGTGAGCCCTCTGGCGCATCTCGCGGAGCGGATGCGGGACGCCGCCGTCACCGGGGCCCGCGGGGTCACGCTGTCCGAGTGGCCCTTCGTCAGCATGGTGAACGTGCGCGTCGACCCCGCCTCCGCGGCGGCGACCCGCATCGAGAAGACCTTGGGGGCGCCACTCCCCCGCGAGTACGGCCAGACCACCACCTCCGGCGGCCACACCGCGTTCTGGCTCGGCCCCGACGAGTGGCTGGTACTGTCCCAGGCCGAAGCTGGGGCCGTGGTCGCCGAGTTGAGGGAGGCGCTCGCCGCGGATCCGGGTTCGGTCGTCGATGTCTCGGCGAACCGCACCACGCTCGAACTGAGCGGCCCGGCCGCCCGGCAGGTGCTGGAGAAGGGCTGCCCGCTGGACCTGCATCCTAGGGTCTTCGGTCCGGGCCGGGCGGTGTCGACCACGGTGGGACCGATCGCGGTCCTGCTCTGGCAGGTCGACGACGGGCCGACGTACCGGCTGCTGCCGAGGTCGTCGTTCGCCGACTACCTGGCGCGCTGGCTCATCGACGCGATGAGCGAATACCGCGGCCCCGAGCTGCCTTGACCGCGTCGGGCACATGGGCCCGCACTCGGTCCGCGTCGTCCCCGCCTCCGGCACGGTGGGGCCGATGCGGGCGGCCCGGGGCTTCGTCGGTCGCCGGGCAGGTCACCCCCCGTACACGGCAGCCTCGCCCAGGTCATCACGACCATGCGCGACACCGGCCGGGACATGAAGGCCACATGCCAGGAGGCCGCCCGCGGCTGCCTCGCCGTCAACGTCACCGAATGGCTGGCACCATGACTGATTCCCCGGCTTCCGCCGCGTCCCCCGTCCCCGCTTCCCGCGCTCCCTCGCCGGCCGGTCCCTTGCCGACCGGCCCCGCCACGGCGCCGGTCGAGCACGTCCTCACCCTCGACTGCCCCGAGGCGCCCGGCATCGTCCACGCCGTCTCGCGGTTCCTCGTCGAGCACGGCAGCGACATCATCGACAACCAGCAGTTCGGCGACCGCCGGGACGGCCACTTCTTCATGCGGGTGCACTTCGCCGCAGCCGGCGGCGAGAACACCACGCAGTCCATGCGCGACGACTTCGCCGCCGTGGCCGCCCCCTTCGCCATGCGGTGGCACCTCGAACCGGTCGGCACCCGCCGACGCGTGCTGATCATGGTGTCCCGCTACGACCACTGCCTCAACGACCTGCTCTTCCGCACCCGCAGCGGCGACCTGCCCATCGACGTGGTCGCGGTCGTCTCCAACCACCGCGACCACGAGGCACTCGTCACCTGGCACGACATCCCCTTCTTCCACGTACCGGTCACCGCCGCGACCAAGCCTCAGGCCGAGGCACAACTCCTCGACCTCATCGACTCGTTCGACGTCGACCTGGTCGTCCTCGCCCGCTACATGCAGGTGCTCTCCGACGACCTGTGCACCCGACTGCCCGGCCGGCTGATCAACATCCACCACTCGTTCCTGCCGAGCTTCAAGGGCGCCAAGCCCTACCACCAGGCCCACGACCGCGGCGTCAAACTCGTCGGCGCGACCGCCCACTACGTCACCCCCGACCTCGACGAAGGCCCGATCATCGCCCAGGAGGTCATCGGCGCCGACCACAGCCACACCCCCGAGGACCTGGCCGCCATCGGCCGCGACGCGGAATCGGCAGCCCTGGCCCGGGCCGTCCGCTGGCACTGCGAAGGCCGGGTGTTCGTCCAGGGAAGGCGGACGGTGGTTCTCCGCTGAGGGACGGACACCCGTCCCAGGTCTTACAGCCTTCTGGCTGTCCGCTGCCTCCATGTCGGTTCCCAGACGTCGGAGTCCGGGGTTTGCGCCCGGGTCGCGTCCAGGTGGGCGCGAAACGCGTCAAGTGCCGGATGCCGGTTGTCGCCGCGCCAAGACCGGCGTCGGGTGCCGCACCGGAATGCGCCGCAGGTCGTAGCTGTCAGGCCAGAGATACCGGGACCCTTCACCGACGAGGGTCGCCAGGTCGGCGGAGTCGGCGATCTCGTCCAGGAGCGCCTCGTTCCCGAAGACGGGCCCGACGACGTCGATCGTGAGCCCGAACGCGGCGGCGAACTCGTCGTAGTAGTCGGCCCACTCGGTGCCGGGTGCCATGCCGGGCATCCAGATGCGGTGTCCGACGAGTTGTGCGGGCGTGACGCTGTCGGCATCGGCCAGCGCGTGGGAGGGCCCGACGAGAAGCTCGTGCGGGTCGTCGATCACCCGGACGGTCTTGATCGAGGCCGGCAGGCGAAGCGCGGGAACGGTGATCGCGTGGAACGTGGCGTCGATCGTCCCAGCTTCGACCGCGGCGATCGCCGTGTCGACGTCGGCGTTCAAGGTCACGACGTCGAGCTCGATGTCAGGGCGGGTGCGGTAGAAGTCCTGCAGGAGCACCGCAGGAGCGATCCGCCGGTTGATGACGTCGACCCGCAGGGCGCGCCGGCCGGGGCGCACGGAGGCGTCGGCCCGGTCTTCCGCCCGGAGGAGTTCGCGGGCGTGGGGAAGGAACGCCTGGCCGTCGATGGTGAGCTCGGCTCCGCGCGGGGTGCGGGTGAACAGGCGCACTTCCAGATCCTTTTCCAGCACGGCGATGCGCTTGGAGACGGCTTGCTGGGTGATCGACAGGGCCACGGCGGCTTCCTGGAACTGGCCGGCGTCCGCAGCCGCGACAAAGGTGCGCACAGCGTTGAGATCCACCCGCCCACTCTATTCACACAGCGTCCGGGTGGTCAGGACGGGCCGGAGAGCGGAGCGCTGCCGTGCCCACAGCCACGGCGTTGGCAGCGACGATCACGGCGATGGCCGTCCATGATGCCGGGCCGAGATGCTGGCCGAGGATGAGGAGGCCCACCAGAGCGGCGCACACCGGGTTGACGCTCATGAAGATCCCGAAGGAGTGGGCGGGGACGCGTCGCAGTGCGAGCAGGTCGGTGAGGAAGGGCACCGCGGAGGACAGCACACCGGCCGCGAGCGCGCACAAAAGTGCGGCCGCGGTGGGCCGGTGCAGGCACAGTGCGGTGATGCCGACCGGCACGTAGAGCGCACCGGAGACGAGCGCGGCGGCCGCCGATCCCTCGATCCCGGGCAGGCGCTGCCCCACGGTGGCAGTGCGGTTGAGCAGGATTTGACATGCTCCTCGGGGTGAACCCCGAGGATTCTGGCCTTCTCGTTCGTTGCTGTGCCGCTACGCGGCACAGGTGTCGAGCGGGAATCCGTGGCTTCCTGTTTCGCTGCGCTGTGCCGGAACAAGTTCCGGTCTTACCTTCGCTCCACAGGCTGTGACCGCGAGTCCAGCGGCCGTTTTGACGTTGATGGCGGCGTTGATGTCCCGGTCGTGGACGGTGCCGCAGGCGGTGCAGGTCCAGGTACGGACGTGAAGGGGCTTGGGCCCGTCCCGGTGGCCGCAGGTGGAGCAGGTCTGGGAGGTCGGCACGAACCGTCCGATCTTGACCAGGGTGCGCCCGTACCTGGCCGCTTTGTATTCCAGTATGTTCACGAAGGAGGACCATCCGGCATCGTGAACACTCTTGGCCAACCTGGTGCGCGCCAGGGCCTTGACCGTCAGATTCTCCACGCCGATCGCTTGGTTCTCGCGGATCAGCTTCGTGGAGAGCTGGTGGTGGAATTCGTGGCGGGCGTCGGCCACCTGCGCGTGGGCGCGGGCGACCTTGAGGCGAGCCTTCTCGCGGTTCTTTGATCCCTTCTGTTTGTGGGACAGATCCCGCTGGGCCTTCTTGAGTTTCTTCTCCGCGCGGCGCAGGAACCGCGGGGATTCGATCTTCGTGCCGTCGGAAAGGACCGCGAAGTGGTTCAGGCCCAGGTCGATGCCGACGGCCTGGTCGGTGGCGGGCATGCGGGCGTGGTCGGCGTGCGGGTCGGTGTCGATGACGAAGGAGGCGAAGTACCGCCCGGCGGCATCTTTGATCACGGTGACCGAGGACGGCGTGGTGGGCAGGGCGCGGGACCACTTCACCCTCACCTCGCCGATCTTGGGTAGTTTCAGGCGGTCCTTGTCGGTGACCGACCAGCGGGCGTTGGCGGTGAACCGGATCGCCTGTCGGTTGTCCTTGCGAGACTTGAAGCGGGGCGGGCCCAGCTTCGGTCCCTTGCGGGTGCCTTTGAGGGAGGCGAAGAAGTTCTTGTAGGCGGTCTCCGCGTCCCGCAGTGACTGCTGCAGGGCCACGGCGGAGACCTCGCTCAGCCAGGACCGCGCCTCGCTCCGTTTCGCCTCGGTGATCAGCTTCTGCGACAGCTGACCGGCCGTCGGGGACGCTCCGCCTGCTGTCCGAGCGTCCTCGCGGGCGCTTACCACGTCGTTGAACACAACGCGGGCGCACCCGAACGCCTTGGCCAACGCCGTGCGTTGGGCTGGGCTCGGGTACAGGCGGAAGTTGTACCTCAGCTGCATGAAGACCACCCTACATACTTGGGTTATGGGCGAAATGCAGAAGATTAGAACTGGCAGGCACTGTGTTTTCGCGATGCATGTCCACTTGGTCTTCGTGACCAAGTTCCGGCACAAGGTGTTCACGGATGCTCATTTGGCGCGGATGGACGAGATCATGCGGTCGGTGTGCGCGGTCTTCGAGTGCGAACTGGTGGAGTTCAATGGCGAAGACAGCGCCTCCCACATTTCTTTGAGCGCTTCCAACCTCTGCACGCCGAACTCGTCACGCTGTTCGCGCGCTTGGACACGTCGCCACCGCCACAGGCCCGTGAGGGTGGCCAGGACAGTTCCTATGAAGGTGAGAACTCCTACGGCGACCGTGTCGGAAACCATATGGCGAAGCTACCGGCGTCTACCCTCAGGAAACTGGCCTTCAGACCAGGTTGCAGTCAATCCGAATCGACTGAGCGACGGTGGCCGCGAAGATGTTGCTCGACGCGGCCACCCGGTGAAGGCCACCCCGCCCGCGCGTCCGTTCAGCGCGGGCCAAGGCTTGCGAACGTCACGCCGGCAGTCGCTCCAGCAGTGCCGCGAAATCGGTGCCCGGCGGCAGCGTCCCGAAGGCGAGTCCGCGGTCCCCGGCGAGGCGCGAAGCACAGAACGCGTCCGCGACGGCGGCCGGCGCGTGCCGGACCAGGAGGGCACCCTGCAGCACGAGTGCCGCGCGTTCGATGACCCGGCGGGCCCGCAGCGGCGCGTCCTCGGTGAGGACGAGTTCGCCCTGCAACTCCTGCCAGGCCGCGTCGAGCCGCTGGTCGCGGCCCGCCGCCGCCTCGATCTCCGTACGGAACGCCTCCAGGGACTCGGGCTCACGGGCCAACGCACGGAGCATGTCCAGGGCGTTGACGTTGCCGGAGCCCTCCCAGATGCCGTTGAGCGGCGCGTCACGGTACAGGCGCGGCATACCTGATGCCTCGTCATATCCGTTGCCGCCGAGGCATTCCAGGGCCTCTGCCACCGCTACGGGCTGCCGCTTGCACACCCAGTACTTGCCGACCGCCGTGGCCAGGCGCAGGAAGGCTCGCTCGCCTTCGTCGCCGCGCTGGGTGCGGTCGGCGGCGCCGGCCAGACGCAGCGCGAGCGTGGTGGCGGCCTCGGACTCCACGGCGAGGTCGGCCAGTACGTTGCGCATGAGCGGCTGGTCGATGAGCTTGGCGCCGAACACCGAGCGATGGCGGGCGTGGTGGGCGGCCTGGGCGAGGGCGGCGCGGGTGCCTGCGGCGGAGCCGAGGACGCAGTCGAGCCGCGTCATGGTCACCATGTCGATGATGGTGCGGACACCCTTGCCCTCGGCGCCGACGAGCCAGGCCACCGTGTCGTCGAACTCGGGCTCGCTCGACGCGTTGGAGCGGTTGCCGAGCTTGTCCTTGAGGCGCTGGATACGGAAGGTGTTGCGGCTGCCGTCGGGCAGGACGCGCGGGACCAGGAAGCAGGACAGGCCGCCGGGCGCCTGGGCGAGCACGAGGAAAAGGTCGTTCATCGGGGCGCTGGTGAACCACTTGTGACCGCGCAGACGCCAGGTGCCGTCGGCCTGTTCGGTGGCGGAGGTGGTGTTGGCGCGCACGTCGGTGCCGCCCTGCTTCTCCGTCATCCCCATGCCGGCGAGCAGGCCCCGCTTGCCGCCCGGGGTGTGCAGACCGGGTTCGTAGACACGGCTGGTGAGCAGGGGTTCGTAGATCTTGGCCAGGTCGGGGGCGTGGCGCAGGGCGGGGACGACGGCGTACGTCATGGAGACGGGGCAGCCGTGTCCGGCCTCGGTGCTGCTCCACACCATGAAGGCGGCGG
Organism: Streptomyces sp. NBC_01446; assembly: GCF_026340095.1. Lineage (GTDB taxonomy): Bacteria > Actinomycetota > Actinomycetes > Streptomycetales > Streptomycetaceae > Streptomyces > Streptomyces aureus. The sequence continues at coordinate 996,754 of NZ_JAPEPO010000003.1, forward strand.
CCCGCGCCACGTGCGCGCCGGGCCGTTCGTCCGCCCACGCGCTGCCGGCCAGGCCTTCGCCGACCGCCACGTCCATCAGGGCGTGGTACGAGGGGTGGAAGTCGACCTCGTCGATACGGTTGCCGTAACGGTCGTGGGTGCGCAGTACCGGCTCGAAGCGGTTGGCCTCGTCGGCCCAGCGCTGCACCTCCTCGCTGCCCGCGCGGCGGCCGATCCGGTGGAGGTCGTCGAGAGACCATGCGGCGCCCTCGCGGCGCACACCCTCCAGGAGGACCGGGTCGTCGGCGATGTCGTGGCCGGCCAACGGCGGTACCTGGTTGGTCACTTCGTGCGTCACGGCGGTGGGATTGCTGGACATGGGGCCTCCTCCAGAGGAGAGCGGGAATCAGGCGGTCGGGGCGCCCGCGCAGCGCAGCGCCGCGGCGGTGAGGTCGGCGAGGAGTTCCTCGGCGGCGTTCTCGTCGGGGGTGCCGAGCGGGTCGACGAGCACTTCGCCGATGGCTCCGGTCAGGGCGGCCGCGGTGATCTCGGCGTTCTGCGGGGGCAGTCGGCCTGTCGTCGTACCCTCGCGCACCACCTCGGCCCACAGTGCTCGGTAGCGGCGGCGGAAGTCGAGTCGCTCGGCGCCGACCGCGGCTTCGGCGGGGGCGGCGAGCAGGGCGTAGGCGAGGCCACGGTTCTCCAGGGCACGGCGGGCGAAGACCTCGACGCCGCGGCGGAGCCGTTCGACGGGGTCTCCCGGACCGTGCAGCACCTCGCCCAGGACCTCGACCTCGCGTCCCGCGGCGCGCCGGAACACCTCCACGGCGAGCGCCGCCTTGGACGGGAAGTGCTGGTACACGGAGCCTGCCGCGATGCCCGCCGAGTCGGCGACGGCGGTCACGGATGCCTGTGACCAGCCCACTTCCGCCACGACCGAGGTCGCGCAGGAGATGAGGCGCTCTCTCGCGGCTTCGAGCCGACTGATTTCGGCTGGGGTCTTGCGGTAGGCCATGAAAGAAGTGAACCATGATTCAGAGTTTCCCGCCACGGTCGGTTTCGCCGGCCCGGCACGTCAGGAGAACGTGATGCACCTCAGTGCCCTGCTGGACAGAGTGGTTCGCTCGGCCGGCGACAAGGAAGCGGTCGTCTACCGCGAACAGCGGTGGAGCTACCGCGAGTTCGACGAGGCCGCCCGGCGCGCCGCGACGGTACTGAGCGAGGCCGGGCTGCGGCCGGGCGACCGTCTCGCGGTGATGACGTACAACACCCCCGCCTTCCTGTTCGCGGCGTTCGGCGCCTGGTACGCGGGCGCCACCCTGGTACCGGTGAACCACAAACTGCAGACGTCCGAGGTGGCGCGCCAGCTGCGGCACTGCGGGGCCCGCCTGGCGCTCGTCGACGCGGAGATCGGCGAGCGTGCGATCTCGGCCGACGTGGAGGTGCCGTGGCTGGTCAGCCACCCCGACGCGGACGCCGACACGCGCCCGGCGGACTGCTTCGAGTCCCTCGTGGCGCGCGCCGGGCCCTGGCGCGCGGAGCCGGGCCCGGACAGCGACATCGCGCAGATCCTCTACACGTCGGGCACCTCCGGGACACCCAAGGGCTGTGTGCACACGCACCGCGGCATCGCCCTGACCGCCGGGCACACCGCGGACACGATCCCCCTCGTCCGCGACGACCGGTTCCTGATCTGCATGCCGATCTGGCACGCGTCCCCCCTCAACAACTGGACCCTGGGCACGCTGCTGCGCGGGGCCACGGTCGTGCTGCAGCGCGAGTACGACCCGCGCGGCATGCTGGAGACGATCCAGCGCGAGCGGGTCACCGCGATGTTCGGAGCGCCGATCGCGCTCATCGCCCCGGTGCAGGCCGTCACCGACTTCGCCGACTTCGACCTGACGTCCGTACGCGCCTGGATCTACGGCGCCGGGCCCCTGGACGCGGACACCGCGCGCCGGCTGATGAAGGCGTACGGCTCGCAGGACTTCCACCAGGTGTACGGGATGAGCGAGATGGGCCCCGCAGGGACCTCGCTCTCCCCCGCCCAGCAGGTGACGAAGGCCGGATCGATCGGGTGCCGCGGCATGCCCGGTGTCGATCTGCGGGTCGTACGCCCCGACGGCGCGGATGCCGGTTCGGGCGAGACCGGGGAGATCTGGCTGCGCTCGGAGACCCGGATGGTCGGCTATCTCGACGACGAGGCCGCCACCGCGGAGGCGTTCGCGGGCGACTGGTACCGCAGCGGTGACCTCGGCCGGGTCGACGAGGACGGCTTCGTCACGATCGTGGACCGGATGAAGGACGTGATCATCACCGGCGGCGAGAACGTGGCCTCACAGGAGGTGGAAGGCGCGCTGCGCGGCCATCCGGACGTGCTCGACGTCGCCGTCGTGGGCCGCCCGCACCCGCAGTGGGGCGAGACCGTGGTGGCCGTCGTGGTGCCGCGCGACGGGGCGGACCTGGACGTGGCGGGCATGCGCACGTGGCTCGAGTCGCGGATCGCCCGCTACAAGATCCCGCGCGAGCTGGTACTGCGCCCGGAGCTGCCGCGTACGCCGTCGGGGAAGATCACCAAACATGTGCTGCGGGCCCAGCTGACCGACCCGGCGGGCTCGGTGAGCGGCTGAGCTGTCACATCCCGCGGGCCGTGCCCCGTGCGCGTCACGGGGTACGGCCCGCGTAGGGTCTCCGCATGACGGAGGAACAGGTGGAGCGGGCACGCCGGGGTCCGGGGCGGCCTCGCCAGGAACACGTCACGCGAGCCGTGCTCGACGCCGTCGTCGACCTGGTGGCGGAGAGCGGTATGGCCGCACTCACGATGGACGCTGTCGCGGCCCGCGCCGGGGTGAGCAAGCCGGCCATGTACCGGCGCTGGTCCACCAAGCAGGACCTGGTCATCGCCGCCGCGGAGTCGCGGATCGGGCCACTGACCGTGCCCGACATGGGGGACTTCCGGGCCGAGCTGCGGGCCGTCCTGACAGCGCGCATGAAGGCCTACCGGCAGCCGGGGATCGACCGCCTGCTGGCCGGGGTGATCGGTTCCGCCGCCGAGGCGGGAGCGGAGCCGGGGGCCTACCGCGCCTACACGGCCCGCGTGATGAGCGAGACGCGGCACCTGCTGGAGCGCGGTGTCGCGCGCGGCGACGTCAGGTCCGACGTCGACGTGTCCGCCGCCTCGACGCTCGTGGCGGCGTCGCTGGTCTTCCGGATGGTCGGCGAGCAGCAGATGCCCGACGAGTCGCTCGTCGAGTCGGTGGTGGACCTGATCGGCCGGGCGGTCGACGCCCGGCCCTGACCCTGAACTGACGTCCCGCCGCCTCCTGCGCGCAGAGCACTTCATCGTGCCCGCGCGCACTTCGCCATGCCCGGATGCCGGTTCGACGCCCCCCGGACGGCACCGGACTGCACCGGACTGCGCCGGAAAAACAACACCTCCGAACCTCTTGCACCGGCGCGATCCAATATCGATACTGCCGGTTACGTAATTAGTGTTCACCGTCAGGAGGAACCGCATGCAGGCCGTCGCGTCGACCCACGTGACCAACCCCGAGCCCGTGATGGACAAGCCCCTCATGCATTACGGCCGCCGCGTCCTGGACCGTCTCGCCCCCGGCGCCGAGCAGTCCGCGTACCGGCTGATCGACATCGACCCGCTCACCCCGCACTTCGGCGCCGTGCTCGGCGGCGTCGACCTGACCCGGCCGATCTCCGACGAGCTCGCGACGGAGCTGCGGCAGGCGCTGCTGGAGTGGAAGGTGATCTTCTTCCGCGGCCAGACGGGCTTCACCGCCGATCACCAGCTCGCGCTGTCGGGCGTCTGGGGCCCGCCTGAGGCGAACCCGTTCTTCGCGAAGACCGGGACCCCGGGCATCTCCCGGCTCGCCAAGGACGCGAAGGCCGCGGGCAACAAGAACATCTGGCACAGCGACCACTCGTTCATGATCAACCCGTCGCTCGGCGCCGTCCTGCGCGCAGTGGAGGTGCCCGCCGCGGGCGGCGACACGATGTGGGCGGACATGGGCGCCGCCTACGACAACCTGCCCGAGGACCTCAAGGAGCGCATCGAGAGCCTCACCGCCGTCCACGACTGGGAGGCCAGCTGGGGCGCCCTCATGAACGACGAGCAGAAGGCGGCCTTCCGGGAGAGCTGGCCGCAGGTCGAGCACCCCGTCGTGGTGCGCCACCCCCGCAGCGGCCGCAAGACCCTGTACGTGAACGAGCCGTTCACCCGGTACATCAAGGGCCTGTCCGAGTCGGAGAACCGTGAGCTGCTCGACATCCTGGTCCTCCAGGCGCGCATCCCCGAGTTCCAGATCCGCTTCCGCTGGGAGCCCGACTCGATCGCCGTCTGGGACAACATCGCCGTCCAGCACTACGCGGTCAACGACTACTTCCCGCAGCGCCGGGTGATGGAGCGCATCGCCATCGCCGGTGTCCCGCTGTCCTGAACGGCTCTCCCCCTTCTCCCTCAGGAGTACCCATGACCGCGGCACCGACCGTGCCCCAGCACTCGACACGGACCACCGGAGCCACCGGCAGCAGCCGGCGCGCCTGGACGGTGACCGTACTGCTGGTGGCCTTCATGATGGTCAACTTCGCGGACAAGTCCGTCCTCGGCCTGGCCGCCGACGAGATCCGCGCGGACCTCCATCTGAGTGCCACTCAGTTCGGGCTGGCCAACAGCGCGTTCTTCCTGCTCTTCTCCGTGGCCGCGGTCGTGGTCGGGCTCGCCGCCGACCGCATGTCGCCGAAACTGCTGCTCCTGCTGATGGCCGTCCTGTGGTCGGTCGCCCAGGTGCCCGCGGCGATCGGCGGCGGCCTCGCCGTCCTGGTCGCCTCGCGCGTCTTCCTCGGGGCGGCCGAGGGCCCCGCCTTCCCCGTCGCCCAACAGGCCACGCTGGCCTGGTTCCCCGACCACCGGCGCAATCTGCCCGGCGCCCTGATCACGCTCGGCGTCACCCTCGGCGTGATCGTCTCGGCACCCGGCCTGTCGTGGGTCATCCAGCACCACGGGTGGCGGTCGGCGCTGTGGGTGCTCGCGGGCGCGGGGCTGGTGTGGGCGGTGGCCTGGGCGGTACTCGGTGCCGACGGGCGCCACGATGTCGCTGCGGCCGCCGGGGCGCGACCACAGGAAACGCGGGCGCCTGTCCCGTACCGGAGGATCTTCGCCAGCCGCACCTGGATCGGCGCCACCCTCGCCTACTTCACCAGCTACTGGACCGTGGCTCTCATGCTGGTCTGGCTGCCGTCCTACCTGCGCAACGCCCTCGGGTACTCGGCCCATGCGGCGGGCACCCTCGTCGTCGCGCCCTGGACGATCGGTGCCGTCGTGCTGCTCGCGCAGGCCGGGATCACCGGCCGGCTGATGCGGCGCGGGGCCGGCAGCCGCCGCGCCCGCGGCTGGGTGGGCGGCTGGCTGCTCGCTCTGGGCGCCGCCTGCTGTCTGGCCCTGCCACTGGTCGACGGCTCGGGCGCGAAGACCGTCCTGATCGCCCTCGGCTTCGGCCTCGGGGGCTCGTACGCCACGATCGCCGCGACCACCGTCGCCGAGCTCGCCCCGCCCTCCCGCAATGGAGGCGCCCTGGGCACCATGAACGCGGTGGTGACGGCGGCCGGTCTGGGCGCGCCGGCCGTCGTCGGCGCCCTCGTCGATGCACAGGGCGCCGGCGGCTACCAGAACTCCGTACTGCTGTCCGGACTGCTCCTGGCCGTCGGAGCCGCCGCCTCCTTCCTGCTCGTCGACCCGGCGCGGGACACCCCACGGCTCACCGTCTGACACGACACCCCCACCCCAACCACACACGCACCCACAGGAGTTGACCCTTGACCGCCGCACCCGCACTCCACACCGCACCTCTCGACCTCGCCGTCAGCGACCTGCACGAGAGCGCCGCCTCCTGGACCGCCGTACCGCTGCCCGAGCGGATCGCCCTGCTGGAGCGGATGCTTCCGCGGATCGCCGACGGGGCGCCCGGCATGGTCGCCGACGCCGCCCGCGCCAAGGGGTACGACGCGGACTCCGGCTGGGCCGCCGAGGACTGGGTCGCCGCACCCTGGGCACTGGCGCAGACCGTGGGCGCGTACCTGCATGTGCTGCGGCGCCTGGCCGCCGGGCACGACCCGGTGCCCGCCAGGTCCGTCCGCACACGCGAAGGCCGTACCGTCGTCGGCGTCTTCCCCGCCACGGCCACGGACCGCCTGCTGCTCAACGGCTTCACCGCCGAGGTGTGGACGCTTCCGGGCACGACCCGCGAGCAACTCATGGCCCGTGCGGCGGGCGAGTACCGCGGGCGGCCGGGCGAGCCGGCCGTCGCGCTGGTGCTCGGCGCCGGGAACGTCGCGGCGATCACGCCGCTCGACATCCTGCCCAAGCTGTACGCGGAAGGCCAGGTCGTCCTCGCCAAGATGAACCCGGTCAACGCCTATCTCCGCCCGCACTTCGAGAAAGTGTTCACCGAGTTCGTGGAGCGTGGCTGGGTCCGCTTCGTCGACGGAGGCGCGGCCGAAGGCGCGTACCTCACGACCCACGAGAAAGTCGACACCATCCATGTCACCGGCAGCGAACGCACCCATGACGCCATCGTGTGGGGCACCGGCGCGCAGGCCGAGGAGCGACGGCGCGCCGACACTCCGGCCAACGACAAGCCGTTCACCAGCGAGCTGGGCGGCGTCAGCCCCTGCATCGTGACGCCGGGCCCGTGGAGCGCGGCGGACCTCCGGTTCCAGGCCGAGCACATCGTGACCAGCAAGCTGAACAACTCCGGCCACAACTGCGTCGCCAGCCAGATTCTGCTCGTGCCCCGCCACTGGGACGGAACGGAGCGACTGCTCGCCGAGATCCGGCACGTCCTGCGCGAACTCCCGCAGCGGAACGACTACTACCCCGGCGCTGCCGACCGCCTCGATTCGGTGACCGGAGCCCACCCGGAGGCCGAGGCCTACGACGACACGTGCCGCCTCCTCGTCCCGGACATCACCGACGCCGACGACCCGATGCTCACGGACGAGGTGTTCGCCAGCGCCCTGGGCGTAGTGCACCTGCCGGGCGACGACGCGCCCCAATTCCTGCGCGCCGCCACGGAGTTCGCCAACAACAAGCTGCCCGGCACACTCGGCGCCACGCTGCTGGTGCACCCCCGCACCGAACGCGCCCACCGCGCCGCCGTCGACGAGGCCGTCGCCGCGCTGCGCTACGGCACCCTCGGCGTCAACTGCTGGTCGGCGTTCGGCTTCCTGCTGGGCTACACACCTTGGGGCGCCCACCCCGGACACACCCGCCAGGACATCGGCAGCGGCATCGGGTTCGTCCACAACGCGTTCATGCTGGAGGACGTCGAGAAGACCGTGCTGCGGGCCCCCTTCGCACCGGCGCCGCGCGGCCTGCTCACCGGCTCGCCCTCACTGTCGCCGCGCCCGCCGTACTTCGTCACCAACCGCACCGGACGCACGACGATGGAACGCCTCACGGCCTACGCCACCGACCCGCGGGCGAGCAGGCTGCCGGGCATCTTCGCGTCGGCCCTGCGCGGCTGAGCGGGTTCCGATCGGCCGGATACGCAGTTCACCTCGACCGCGCATCGTCACCAGGCCTCCGTCGCGGGTGCCTGGGGCAGGTGGGGTGTGACGTCACTTTCCCGGGCCCGCAGGCGCAGGGCGAGCAGGGGGAAGACGAGGACCGAGATCATCGCCGCGCCGACCAGCGCCGCCGCCTCGCTCTTCCTCACGACACCGTCGTCCACGCCGATCGCCGTGATGGCCACGACGAGCGGAAGGCAGGTGGAGGATTGAAGTGCTCTCCTGCCTTCGCGAGCTCAGGGAGGAGATTCCCACCTACCTTGCGGTGGCGGGCTTGGCGCCACGGGTGCGCCTGACGACTGCCCTCCCGGCAGCCGGGATCGCCACGAGGCCGATCCTGTACAGGTGCAAGATGTTGCGGGCCGCGTTCCAGTCGGCGTTGCCGCACCAGCCGCAGTCTGGGTTCTTGCACACGAACGTGGCTTGGCCTTCCCGGCTGCCGGGCGTGAGGAAGCCGCAGGCGGAGCAGCGCAGGGAAGTGTTCGGGGCGGGAACTTTGACGAGGGTGCCGCCGTAGCGGCCGGTCTTGTACGTCAGCATCGTCACGGTACGGCCCCATGCCTCCTGGCTGATGGAGCGGTTCAGGCCGGACTTCTGCGCGACGTTTGTCCCGGGTTCCTCGATGGTGCCCTTGGCCGACTTGACCATGTTCGTGATGTTGAGTTGTTCGACCACGACCGTGCCGTAGGTGCGGGCGAGGTGCGTTGTGGTCTGGTGCTGCCAGTCAACGACTCGGCGCGTGGCTTTTGCGCGGAGCTGCTTGATCTGGTCGTAGGTGCGGTTCAGCCGGTTGGAGCTGCGCTCCTTCGGCTTGCGGAAGGACTTGCGGTGCGCGGCCCGTTGTTCCAGGCGGAGCAGCTTGGCCTTCTCCTGCGGGTTCAGCCACTTGTCCCGGTCGGCGGTGCCATCCGGGAGCCGGGCGGGTCTTCCGTGGTCCTGATGGTTGCCATCGGACAGGGCAAGGGGAAGGCTGACCCCGGCGTCGATGCCAATCTCAGGGCCGGTGTGCGGCTCAGGCTTTAATTCCAGCGTCTGGACGCGGAAGGCGATATGCCATCCGAGTCCGTCTTTGACCAACCGCGCCCCGGTGATCCGATTCTCCCTGTTGGCGAGCTTGCCGACCGGGAGATCCCTGGTCCAGCGAAAGCGGACACGACCGACCTTGGGGATGTTGACCATGCCCCAACGGCGGTGCACCCGCTTGATCTGCAGATCGCGGCCCTGCGGGATGTCGACGGACATGACGGCGCGCAAACGGGCCTTAAAGTTCGGCTCGTCCGCCCGCCGATCCCAACAGTTCCGCCACGCCTGGACGTACGACTTCAAAACTGCCTGCGCGGCCTGCGCGGGGAGCACGGCGAGCCAGTCGATCTCCTTGCGGGCCTGGCGGATCGCCGCATCGGCGGCGGCCAGGGAACGCTTGTCCTTGGGGAGCATCGTCCACCAGTCGTGCAGGCAGTTCCACATCGTGCGGGCCGCGTGCGCCTGGTCGTCCATGAGCCGGGCCTGTGCAGGCGTCAGCGCCAGCCGGGCACGGTGCCCGAACTGCCGCTTCTCCCAAGCAAGTTCACCCATCGCGATCACACTACTACGGTCGGCTTATGTCACCACGATGGAACCCTGATCCTGATGTGTGCACCGGGCGCCATGTCGTTCACCACCTGCACGTCCACTTGGTTTTATGTCACCGAGTACCGGCGCAAGGGATTCACACAGGCGCAAGGCATTCACCGATGCCATGCTGACGCGCACCAAGGAGATCATGCGCGAGGTCTGCGGGGACTTCGAGGCCGAACTCAACCAGTTCAGCGGCGAGCAGGACCATGTACACCTGCTCGTGCACTGCCCGCCGAAAGTCCAGCTCACCAAGCTGGTCAACTTCCTCAAGGGCGTCTCCTCCCGCAGGCTCCGCCAGGAGTACAGCACGCACGTCCGCCGTTACCTGTGGGGCGGACACTTCTGGTCCGGCTCCTACTACGCCGGGTCCTGCCACGGAGCACCGCTGACCGCCGTCAAGCAGTACATCGAGAACCAGCAGCGTCCTGTGGTCTGAGGACAATACTGTCGACCCGCACGAACAGTGCGGACCAGAGCAGTTCTGAGATGGCCCCCTGCGCTTAATACTCCAGCTGTAGATCGTGATCTTGCTGGTGGGGGCGGGTCCGGACACGGGTACGGCCACCGTTGATCATCGTCGTTTGTGAAGACGAACGAGGAGTCGGTGGCCGCAGGTCACAGCATAGATCCCGGCCGTTGGCGGGAGGCGTTCGAGGTGGTCATGGGCCGTATCCCGGGCCGGTTCGCCCGGGTCGAACCCCGGCTGCGGGCCGGGCGGTTGGTGATGGGCTTGATGTCGGACCTGCCGCGCAAGAACTGCTGGACGATCGCGGAGTGGGCCGGAGAGACGACCCCGCACGGCATGCAGCACCTGCTGTGCCGGGCCTCTTGGGATGCCGATGCCGTGCGGGACGACGTGCGCGAGTACGTCGTCGAACATCTCCACGACGAGGCGGCGGTGCTGGTCGTGGACGAGACCGGCGACGTGAAGAAGGGCACCCACACCGTCGGGGTTCAGCGTCAGTACACCGGAACCGCCGGCCGGATCGAGAACTCCCAGGTCGCCGTCTATCTCGTCTATGCGGGGATGCGCGGGCACGCGGCGGTGGACCGGGAGCTGTACGTCCCCAGCTCGTGGACCTGCGACCCCGATCGCTGCCGGGCGGCCGGGCTCGGCGAGGACACCGTCTTCGCCACCAAGCCGGAGCTGGCCCGCATGATGATCGAACGGTTCCTGGACGCCGGACACCGCATCGGCTGGGTGACCGGCGACGAGGTCTACGGCGGCAACCCGAAACTGCGGGCGGCCCTGGAAAAACGCGGCCTGGGCTACGTGCTTGCGGTGGCTCGCTCAGCCGAAGTCGCCACCAGGGCAGGGAAGTTCCGCGCCGACGCGCTGGCCGCAAAGCTGCCCCGACGGGCCTGGCAGAAGCTGTCGGCCGGAGCCGGCGCGAAGGGCCACCGCTACTACGACTGGGCCGTCATCGACCTCGCCGACCCGGCGCCGGGACACCGTCATCTGCTGATCCGACGCAACCGCGCCACTGGCGAACTCGCCTACTACCGCTGCCACTCCACCGTGCCGGTCCCGCTGCGCGCCCTGGTCCAGACGGCCGGCTCCAGATGGCGGGTGGAGGAGACCTTCCAGACCGAGAAGGGCCTGGCCGGGCTCGATGAACACCAGGTCCGCCGCTACCCGTCCTGGAGCCGCTGGGTCACCCTCGCCATGCTCGCCCATGCCTTCCTCGCCGTTGTCCGCGCCGAGGAGCACGCCGACCGGCCAGGACCGCACGACCTGATCCCGCTGACCTGCAACGAGATCCAGCACCTGTTCCTCGCCGTCACTGCCCGTCCCCTGAACGACCTCGCCCACCGGCTCGGCTGGTCCGACTGGCGACGCCGCCACCAACAGCGATCACGGGCCAGCCATTACCGGCGACAAGCCGCATCCCAGACATGAAGATCACAACAATATTGGACACCAAACCCCGAACGGGTACTGCGGGCTGGGCGGGACAGGGGGCAAGCTACGAGCGTCGCGCCGAACTGGCATCGCGCCGGTCGAGAACTGATCGGCGCGCTACTCTCTCGGCCATGTCAGAGACCAGGCAAAGACTGGTGCGGGCCTTTTGGGCCGTGGACCGCCTCCTTGGCGGTGAACGCCCGCCAACACGCACACAGAAGTTCGCGGCCCGGCATCCGGTCGTCCTGTCACTACTGACGGGAGCAGTGTGGGCTACCTACTTCCTGTTGCTCCCAGACGTGCAGCCGTCGGACTACGTCATCGCGCCGACCGGCGGCTTTCTGCTCGGTGGGATCTTCGGGCTCACGGCGCTGTACGAGAGGCATCGACAGCGTCGTCTGCGACGGCTGGGGCTGTGGGACGGCTCGTGAGAGAGCCATCCCAGACATGACGGTCACGATCTACAGCTGGAGTATTAAGGGCGGAGCACTGGCCAAGATCAGAGGCAGACGAGACCGGCGGCGATGCCGGCGGAGGGCAACTGGAAGGCGGGACGGATCACCAGGCCCAGGAGCAGGCCGAGGAGGACGACGGAACCTGCGGTCAGGCGGACCTGGCGGTCCATGACCCACTTGGGTGCCACGCCGGCTTCAAAATCATCGCGGGCCGGATGCGCGAATGCCTGACCGCCACCGAGGACGGCGGCACCCCCGCCATGAAAGAGGCGGAGCTGGAAAAGCTCTTCCTCACACTGGCCTGATCACAGCCCGGAGGGTGGGACACAGCGCGTCGGCGCACGCCGTACCGGAGCGGGACAGCCTGCAGAACTACTGTCGACCGCATGGACGGTGATCGCGGAACATGGCGCAAGTGTTCTCTTGCCGGCGCGGTGTTTGCCGTGTGTATGGCCGGGACCACTCTGCCGACCCCGCTCTACGGGCTCTATCAGGACAAGTTCGGGTTCTCCGAGCTGACGGTGACCGTCGTCTATGCGGTGTACGCCTTCGGGGTCATCGGTGTGCTGTTGCTGGCCGGCAACGCATCGGACGCTGTCGGGCGGCGGCCGGTGCTGTTGTGGGGGCTGGCGTTCGCGGCGGCCAGCGCCGTCTGCTTCCTCGGTGCCACCGGGCTGGGGTGGCTGTACGCGGGGCGACTGCTCTCGGGGTTCGCCGCCGGGCTGTTCACCGGGGCCGCCACCGTGTACGTGATCGAGTTGGCGCCGCACGGCGGTGGCTCCCGGGCCACGTTCGTGGCGACCGCCGCCAACATGGGCGGTCTTGGCTGCGGTCCGCTGCTCGCCGGACTGCTCGCCCAGTACGCCGCCTGGCCGCTGTACCTGCCCTTCGCCGTGCACCTCGCGCTGGTGGCCGCCTCGGCCGCCGTGCTGCTGTGGCTGCCGGAGACCGTGGCCGAGCGGCGGGCACTGAGTACCGTACGGCCGCAGCGGCCCAGCCTGCCCCCGCAGGTGCGGCCGGTGTTCGGGCCCGCTGCGATCGCCTCGTTCGTGGGGTTCGCGTTGTTCGGGGTGTTCACCTCGGTCAGCCCGGCGTTCCTCGCCGAGTCGCTGGACGTGGACAACCACGCCGTGAGCGGTCTGGTCGTCGCGCTCGCCTTCTTCGCCTCGACCGCGGGGCAACTGGCGGTCACCCGGGTCGGGATGGAACGGTCCCTGCCGCTGGGCTGCGCCGCACTCCTCGCCGGTCTGGCGCTGCTCGCGGGCGCGCTGCGATGGGACCTGCTGCTTTTGGTGGTGCTGAGCGCGCTCGTCGGCGGTACGGGGCAGGGGCTGGCGTTTCGTGCGGCGCTCGGCGCGGTGGCGGAGGCGTCTCCCCCGGACCATCGCGCGTCGGTGATCTCCACACTGTTCGTGGTGGCGTACGCGGGCATCTCCGTACCGGTCATCGGTGTCGGAGTACTGACCGGCCCGATCGGCCTGGAGGGTGCCGGGCTCGTGTTCATCGCGGTCATGGCGGTCCTGGTGTCGACCGCGGGTGTCTACCTGGTCCGACGGCCGCGCCGTACGACACCTGAGCACGCACGCCCTGTCCCGTAGCGTCCGCGACCGGCGCGATCGGGCGGCAGCCGGCGCAACGAAGCCCTGCCCGCATCGTTGATCACCCCATGAAGATCACCATCGCGCGGCGGCTGCGCCTCGTGGCGGCAACCGTCGCCGCCCTGGCACTGGGACTTGCGGGCGCCGGAGGCTCGCCGGCCGCGAGCTCCGCCGCGGCTGACTGCCCAACGGCGGAGCTCTTCGCCACCAACAACACCGCGGTCATCACTGACCCGGACGACCCCAGGCTCCACACCCGTCTCACACGCTTCGACCACGAACTGCGCGGGATCATCCGCGCCAACGGGGCCACGCCCGTCTCCTCGAAGCTCCTGGAGGGAGTCTTCTGGTCCGGCGATCTCAAGCAGGCCACGTACGAGCGCTCACGCGAGTTCGACATCGACAGGGTCGGCCGTGACGGGCTGAACCACATCGCCGGTGTCATCGCCAAGACGTACCGTCAGGAGTCCGTGCTCACCTTCCGCTGTCTGCCGCGCACATCGCCGGAGACGGACGCACTCGAAATCGAGGCGCCCGGCGTCAGCGCGAACCGGCTGCACGACAAGCTGGTCGCGGACCCGGTGGCCCGCGAAGAACTCGGCGGCGGCTCGGTCGCCGTCGATGGCCGGCTCATCCTCATCGCCCCGCTCGCCGACCTGCCACTGGCCCGGGAGTTCACCGCCAAGCTCGGTGTCGACTGGCAGACGGCCCAAGTGCACTACGGCGACAGGGAATTCGTGAGCTGAATCAGGAGCGTGCCGGCACTCTCACGGCCTAAGCACCAACGGCGCGCCCGTTCGGCCCCGCGGGGTGCTCGGCCGGACCGGGTGTCGGCCGGACCCCGGCATGGCCGTTGAGCGCATAGGCCATCTGGTACCGCGCCTCTTCGGCCACCAAGCGGGCCTCCGCCACGACGTCACCGCGTTCACGTACCAGACTCTCGTAGACCGGCAGATGATCGTTTCCGGTTGAGTTGTGATTCACAGGGCTGGTCCTTCTCGGTATGTGGGGCGGCCGTCCGGTAATGCGGGCTCAATCGCGGTCACACGCGGTTGAGTCGCGCGGCGATCCCGTGCCCGATCAGCAGGTAAATCACTGCCGGCAGACCGTAATTGAGGAGAACGCGAAGGCCTTCTGTGTCCATGGTGAAAACATCCTGTGACCACCCAGCAAGCCAGTCGGCCGTTCCGTGCACGAATCCGACGAAGACGTTGCCCTGGTTGGCTTCGAGGAGGTAGAGCAGAATCCACAGACCCAGGAACACCGCGGCTATGTCAGCGATGGTGTGGATGACCAGCCCCGCCCGCCGGGCACCGCCCTCGCGCCGCTCAGGGCGCCGTGGCGGCTGTGGGGGCTGCTGGGGTTGCTGGTACTGGTCGTAAGGGTGGGGTCCGGCCATCGGGTCGATATTGCTCACGGGAATCCAATCTGACGCGTGCTTTGCAGGACGAGGCAGGGGCGAAATCGCCTCCTGAATCTCTTCAGGGCTATCACCTGCCGCACCACGCACACTAGGCGTCGCGCGGGCCCGTACAACTCTGCGTCACACAACCGCGATCGCGTTACACAGCCATCGGAATATCCCAAATATGGCCAGGTATTCGCCAACTTGCCTAAATGCGCGAGCGCGGGATCCCTTTCACCGCCGGACGCCTCACATCGGTGTGCCCATTTCGTGTGCCCCTCGTGATGCCTTTATGTGAACAGCTCACGCACTGTTCATACTGCGGCGGACGGCCGACATCAGGGGCCCGATTTCAATCATGCGGCGAATCCGCCGAGTTGGGATGATTGTGCCGCCGTCCGGAGCCGCCCCGTTCGGGTGCGCCCGGGACGCCGGTTCGCCCGGCGACCGGATGGGCAGGCGTCCCAGGTTCCACCGATCGGCGCCGCACCCCTGTGACGTAGTGCACCTGGATGTCTGGAGTGCAGAGATGGCATGATCCGGGAGCGTGACGCCCCGCAACCCGACAGTTCGCCCATTCCGGGCGACGGAAGGACATGCGCATGTTCCGTAAGGTGCTCGTCGCCAACCGCGGAGAGATCGCGATCCGGGCGTTCCGCGCCGGCTTTGAGCTAGGGGCTCGAACCGTCGCGGTGTTCCCCCACGAGGACCGCAACTCACTGCACCGGATGAAGGCGGACGAAGCCTACGAGATCGGCGAGGCCGGGCACCCCGTGCGGGCCTATCTCTCCGTCGAGGAGATCATCCGTGCGGCGCGCAAGGCGGGCGCCGACGCCATTTATCCCGGGTACGGCTTCCTGTCCGAGAACCCCGAACTAGCCCTCGCGTGTGAGCGTTCCGGCATCACGTTCGTCGGGCCGAGCGCGGAGACGCTCGAACTGACCGGGAACAAGGCACGTGCCGTGGCCGCGGCCCGCGCGGCCGGCGTCCCGGTCCTTGGATCCTCGCAGCCCTCCACCGACATCGACGAGCTGGTCCGGGCGGCCGACGATCTCGGTTTCCCGCTCTTCGTGAAGGCCGTGGCCGGGGGCGGCGGACGCGGCATGCGGCGCGTCGAGGACGCGGCGACGCTGCGCGAGTCGATCGAGGCGGCGGCCCGTGAGGCCGAGTCGGCGTTCGGCGACCCGACCGTCTTCCTGGAGAAGGCCGTCGTCGAGCCCCGTCACATCGAGGTGCAGATCCTCGCCGACGGCGAGGGCCGGGTCATCCATCTCTTCGAGCGCGACTGCTCCTTGCAGCGGCGCCACCAGAAGGTGATCGAGCTGGCCCCCGCGCCGAATCTCGATCCCGAGGTACGCGAGCGGATCTGCGCCGACGCCGTGAGGTTCGCCCGGCAGATCGGCTACCGCAACGCGGGCACCGTGGAATTCCTCCTCGACCCCGCCGGACAGCATGTGTTCATCGAGATGAATCCGCGGATCCAGGTCGAGCACACGGTGACCGAGGAAGTCACCGATGTGGACCTCGTCCAGGCCCAGCTGCGGATCGCCGCCGGCGAGACGCTGGACGACCTCGGCCTGTCCCAGGACACCGTCCGCCTCCGCGGCGCCGCGCTGCAGTGCAGGATCACCACCGAGGACCCGGCCAACGGTTTCCGCCCCGACACCGGCAAGATCAGCGCCTACCGTTCCCCGGGCGGCTCCGGCATCCGGCTGGACGGCGGCACCACCCATGCCGGTACGGAGATCAGCGCCCACTTCGACTCGATGCTGGTCAAACTCACGTGCCGGGGACGGGACTTCGAGACGGCGGTCGGCCGGGCCCGGCGTGCCGTCGCCGAGTTCCGCATCCGTGGTGTGTCGACGAACATCCCCTTCCTCCAGGCCGTGCTCGACGATCCCGACTTCGCCGCCGGACGCGTCACCACCTCGTTCATCGAGAAGCGGCCCCATCTGCTGACCGCCCGTCACTCGGCGGACCGTGGCTCGAAGCTGCTCACCTACCTCGCCGACGTCACGGTCAACAAGCCGCACGGCGAGCGGCCCCCGCTGATCGACGCGGCGACCAAGCTGCCGCGGCTGCCCGAAGGCGCACCGCCCGCCGGCTCCAAGCAGAAGCTGACCGAGCTCGGCCCCGAGGGCTTCGCCCGGTGGCTGCGCGCCTCGCCCACCATCGGCGTCACCGACACCACGTTCCGGGACGCGCATCAGTCGCTGCTCGCCACCCGGGTCCGTACCAAGGACCTGCTCGCCGCGGCACCGGCCGTGGCCCAGACGGTGCCGCAGCTGCTTTCGCTGGAGTGCTGGGGCGGCGCGACGTACGACGTCGCGCTGCGCTTCCTCGCCGAGGACCCGTGGGACCGGCTCGCCGAACTGCGCGCGGCCGTGCCCAACATCTGCCTGCAGATGCTGCTGCGCGGCCGTAACACCGTCGGCTACACGCCGTACCCCACCGAGGTGACCAACGCCTTCGTGGAAGAGGCGGCCGCGACCGGAATCGACATCTTCCGGATCTTCGACGCCCTGAACGACGTGGGTCAGATGCGGCCCGCCATCGACGCGGTGCGTGAGACCGGCTCGGCGGTCGCGGAGGTCGCCCTGTGCTACACCTCCGACCTGTCCGACCCGTCGGAGAAGCTCTACACGCTCGACTACTACCTGCGTCTCGCGGAGCAGATCGTGGACGCGGGCGCCCATGTGCTCGCGGTCAAGGACATGGCGGGGCTGCTGCGGGCTCCCGCGGCGGCGAAGCTCGTCTCCGCGCTGCGCAGGGAGTTCGATCTGCCCGTGCACATCCATACGCACGACACCGCGGGTGGCCAGCTGGCCACCTATCTCGCGGCGATCCAGGCGGGCGCGGACGCGGTGGACGGAGCGGTGGCGTCGATGGCGGGCACCACCTCGCAGCCGTCGCTCTCGGCGATCGTCGCCGCCACCAATCACTCGGAGCGGCCGACCGGCCTCGATCTTCAGGCGGTCTGCGATCTGGAGCCGTACTGGGAGAGCGTGCGCAAGATCTACGCGCCGTTCGAGGCGGGCCTGTCCTCACCGACCGGCCGCGTCTACCACCACGAGATCCCGGGCGGCCAGCTCTCCAATCTCCGGACGCAGGCCATCGCGCTCGGGCTCGGCGACCGGTTCGAGGACATCGAGGCGATGTACGCCGCCGCCGACCGGATCCTCGGCCATCTCGTGAAGGTCACCCCTTCGTCCAAGGTGGTCGGCGACCTCGCACTGCACCTCGTGGGGGCCGGGGTGTCGCCCGAGGACTTCGAGGCCGAGCCGAACTCGTTCGACCTCCCCTCGTCGGTCATCGGATTCCTGCACGGCGAGCTGGGTCTGCCGCCCGGCGGGTGGCCGGAGCCGTTCCGCACCAAGGCGCTGCAGGGACGCGCAGGCCCCGAGCCGATGCGCGAGCTGTCCGCCGAGGAGCGCGCCGGTCTTGCGAAGGACCGGCGGGCGACGCTGAACCAGCTGCTGTTCCCCGGCCCGACCAAGGCCTTCGAGAACCACCGGCAGGCTTACGGCGACACCAGCGTGCTGGCGAGCAAGGACTTCTTCTACGGCATCAGCCCCGGGCGCGAGTACTCCGTGGACCTGGAACCCGGCGTCCGGCTGCTCATCGAGCTGGAGGCCATCGGCGAGGCGGACGAGCGCGGTGTGCGCACCGTGATGGCCACGCTGAACGGTCAACTGCGGCCGATCCAGGTTCGGGACCACTCCGTGGCGTCCGACATCCCGGTGACCGAGAAGGCCGACAAGGCCAACTCGAACCATGTCGCGGCGCCGTTCGCGGGTGTCGTCACGCTGGCGGTGACCGAGGGCGACACGGTGGAGGCCGGCGCGACCGTGGCCACGATCGAGGCGATGAAGATGGAAGCTTCCATCACGGCCCCGAAGGGTGGCACGGTGTCCCGGCTCGCCATCAACGCGATCCAGCAGGTGGAGGGCGGCGACCTGCTGGTCGAACTCGCCTGACGCCTGACGCCTGACGCCTGACGCCCCGGGCAGTCGCACTGCGGCTGCCCGGGGCTTCCGCGTCACTGGGTCGGGCGGTTTCGGCGTGGTCTTTGCCCCTCACCGGCGTATGTAGGACAGCAGCTGACCCCAATGCCCCATAACCTGCTTCTTGTCCAACGGAGCAGAACCACGTGGAGGCGGAACCATGGCTGTCAACAAGCTGGACACCCATGACCTGGCAGGGGCACCGGCCGTCAGCGGCGAGCGTGCCGAGTGGCTGGAGGTACTGGGCAAACACCGGGACTTCCTGCGCTTCACCACTCGTGAACTCACCGACGAGCAGGCCCGGAAGCGGACCACCGCGAGTGCCCTCTGCCTTGGCGGTCTCATCAAGCACGTCACCGAGGTCGAGCGGAGCTGGGTCGACTTCATCCTCAACGGCCCATCCCCCACGGCCGACTTCGCGGCCATGACGGAGGCCGACTGGGCCCGTCGCGAGGACGGATTCCGGCTGCTGCCCGATGAGACGCTGGCCGGTGTGCTGGCCGCTTACGCCGAGGTGGCCCGCCGGACCGACGAGGTGGTCGCCGCTCTGCCCGACCTGGATGCCACGTGGCCACTGCCGAAGGCCCCGTGGTTCGAGCCGGGCGCTCAGTGGTCGACCCGCCGGGTGCTGATGCACATCGTCGCCGAGACCGCCCAGCACGCCGGCCACGCCGACATCATCCGGGAGTCCCTCGACGGGGCCAAGACGATGGGCTGACCGGCTGGGCCGCTGGGCTTCTAGCCCTTCGCGTCGGCCTCGAAATAGCGGCGGGGTACGTCGACGAGCATCGTGTCGATCTGCTCCTCGGTGACCCCGCGCCGTTCGAGGTAGGGCAGCACCTCGTCCGCGATGTGCAGGTAGTGCCACTGCGGCAGCAGCGGCATGACGCCCGGGTCGATCCAGTCGATGTAGCAGGATGCGTCCTGCGAGAGCACCATCCGGTCGGCGTACCCCCGTCGGCACATCTCCACCACCGTCTCGGCCCGGGCCTCGAAGGTGGTCTCGAGGTTGATCCCGAACCGGTCCATCCCGAGTACGAACCCGGCTTCGGCCAGTTCGCTGAGGTGGTCCACGTCGGTGGTGTCACCACTGTGCCCGAGCACCACCCGGCCCGGGTCCACGCCCTCCTCGTCGCACAGCACACGCTTGACGTCCGACCCCGTGTGCGCCCCTGGGTGGGTGTGCACGGTGATCGGGGTGCCGGTCCGCAGATGCGCCTCGGCCACCGCACGCATCACCCGCTCCACACCCGGTGTGAGGCCCTGCTGGTCGATGGCGCACTTGAGCAGGCCTGCCTTGACGCCGGTGCCGGCGATGCCGTCCTCGATGTCGCCGACGAACATGTCCACCATCGGGTCCGGCACCTCCGTTCCCGCGGCCTCGTTCAACGCCGGACCGCGGTGATGGAAGAAGAACGGCACCTCCTCGTACGTATAACAACCCGTCGCCACGACGATGTTGAGGTCGGGAAGCCGCTCGGCGACGCGCTGGATCCGTGGAATGTACCGGCCGAGGCCGATCACCGTCGGGTCGACGATGGTGCGGACGCCCTGGGCGCTGAGCGCACCGAGCTTGTCCACCGCGTCGGCGATCCGGGCGTCCTCGTCGCCCCACTCCCCGGGGTAGTTCTGCTGCACGTCCGGGGTCAGGACGAAGATGTGCTCATGCATGTAGGTGCGCTCCAGCGCGGCCGAATCCACCGGCCCCCGGACGGTCTCCACCATGGCCATCAGCGCGGCTCCTTCTTGAGGATCTTCCCGGTCGGTCCCTTGCGGCCCTAGGCATACCGTCCAGTCGGTAGGTGGTCAAGGGATTGCGCACGGGCGCCGGAGAGCGACCCAGGCCACGGCCTCCGGCCCCACCTCAGATTCCGCGTGCGACCTCCGGCCGCACGGTCAACACCCTCCGGCTGCTGAGATGACGCAGTCGTGGATCCACTGAAGACTTTCCGGAGTAGCGACACGCAGCTCAGTACGCGTACTCAGACGCAGCCGGATCCCGCGTGCCGGTCAGTAGCGCTCGGCCGTGCCGAGGTACTGCTCGGCGAAGGCGGCGGCCGCGACCGGCGAGGTGAACAGGCGTCGCAGCCGGGCGAGCGTGGTACCTGTCCGGAAGGGCTCCCCCGTGGCGGGCCCGTGGTAGACCTCGGACAGCCACTGCGAGAACTCCTGGTAATCCCACACGCGACGCAGGCAGGCCTCCGAATAGCTCTCCAGGCCGCTGCTGTTGCCGTCGGCTTCCTGCGTGAGGTGGTCGACCAGTGCGTCGCCGAGCAGGAAAGCGTCGTGGAGAGCGAGGTTCATGCCCTTCGCCGCGATCGGTGCCACGAGGTGGGCGGCGTCGCCGGCCAGGAACAGGCGCCCGGAAGCCATCGGCTCGACGACATAGTCGTGCATGTCGAGCATCCGCTTCTCGGTCAACCGCCCCTCCACCAGCTCGGGGGCACCCTCCGCAGCGAGCCGTCGGCGCAGCTCGGCCCATACGCGCTCGTGCGACCAGTCCTCCGGGTCGTCGCCGGGCGGGCACTGGAGGTAGTAACGGGTCACCTCGGGACTGCGAGGCATCTGTCCGGCGAATCCGTCCTGATGGATTCCGAAGAGCACACAGTCGGAGGAGGGCGGCGCTTCGGCCAGCAGGGACAGCCAACCTATGCCGTAGTCGTGGCGCGCGACCGGGAATCGATCGGCGGGCAGCGCGCGCCGCGTCACCCCACGCGCACCGTCACACCCTGCGACGAAGTCGCAATGAATCACCCGGCGTTGACCGGACTGGGGGCAGGTGTACGAAACCGATGGCTGATCGGTGTCGACGTCGTGTACCTGCACATCCCGGACGCCGAACCTGATGTCGCCGTCCCGCACATCGGCGTACTCACGCACCAGATCCGCGACGAGCAACGGTTGGGGGTAGATGTAATGGTTCTGCCCCGTCAATCGACCGTAGGAGAAGCGGTGTCGGCGGCCGTCGAACCGGAACTCACACGCGGTGTGCCGCTGCGCCTTCCGCAGCAGGTTCCCGGCGAGACCCCGTTGCTCCAGGGCGCGAACCGCCCACTCTTCGATGACCCCGGCGCGCGGCCGCTGCTCGATGAACTCCCGCGTCTCGGTCTCGAGGACCACGCAGTCGACCCCGGCCTGTCTGAGGATGTTCGCGACAGTCAGCCCGGCGGGACCGGCACCTACCACGACTGCCGAAACACGTTGTGGAACAGGAGTATTGGGATGCTGAAGAGGGTTCACGGCGACATTATGTCGGCGCAGGTGGACAGGTGAATCCCCGGCCCTGCAGCGCCCTTGTGCAAACCCGCAGAAGACAGGTCACACCGGAGGCCTCACCCAAAGAGCCAGGCGTTCGCCGGGCCAGGGCGGCTGCCTTCCAGGGGGGTGCGGAGAGCGTGAACCTGCCCGCTCGACGGAGTGGACCGCGACTCGGACGGCTTGCTCCGCGGATTCGGCTCGGCCCCGACTACCGTCGCCCTATGGAGCAAGAGCGCGCCGGCGCGATCCGCGCAGTCCTCATCGACATCGACGGAGTACTCACCGTGTCCTGGGAACCTCTCCCCGGTGCCGTCGAGGCCATGGAGCGGCTGCGCGCCGCGGGGCTCCCGCTCGCGCTGGTCACCAACACGACCTCGCGTACACGTGCCTCCATCTGCGCACGCCTTGCGGAGGCGGGGTTCCCCGTCACCGTCGACGACATCCTCACCGCCCCTGCCGTCACCGCCGCCTACCTTCGGGAGCACCACCCGGGCGCACGCTGCCTGCTGCTCAACGCCGGTGACATCCAGGAAGATCTGACGGGCGTGACGCTTGTCGAGCCGGAGGCACGCGCAGACGTGGACGTCGTAGTGGTCGGTGGCGCAGGGGACGAGTTCGGCTACGCGGCCCTCAACCGCGTCTTCCACCACCTGCAGCGCGGAGCGCACCTCGTAGCCATGCACCGGAACCTCTACTGGCGCACGGCCGACGGGCTCGACCTCGACACGGGAGCCTTCCTCCTCGGGCTCGAACGGGCCGCCCGGGTCGAGGCGAGCATCACCGGCAAACCGTCCGAGGCCTTCTTCGCCGCCGCGCTCGCCCACCTGGGCGCCGATGCGTCCACAACGCTCATGGTGGGCGACG
The DNA here is from genome assembly GCF_026340095.1 of Streptomyces sp. NBC_01446. Classification (GTDB taxonomy): domain Bacteria; phylum Actinomycetota; class Actinomycetes; order Streptomycetales; family Streptomycetaceae; genus Streptomyces; species Streptomyces aureus. The sequence goes on from NZ_JAPEPO010000003.1 coordinate 1,019,415, forward strand.
ACATCGAGTCCGACGTGCTCGCCGCGCAGCGCAGCGGCATCACCGGCGTCCTCGTCAGGACCGGGAAGTACCTTCCGGAGGACCACCGTTCGGCCGGTGGCACACCGGACCATGTGCTCGACTCCTTCGCCGCACTCCCCGACCTCCTCGAACGGCCGGCCTCGGACTCCCGCTGAGCACCTTGGCCCTACTTGTTGTTGCTCTTGTTGCTCTTGTTGCTCTTGTTGCTCTTGTTGCTCTTCCAGAGGGGCAGCGTGGTGACGTAGTCACCGCAGCGGCGCAGGGTAGCCGCTCTCCGGCCATTTCGAGAGCGCGAGCGCGGCGCCCGGATCCGGCTGAAGACCGAGCTTGTCTCCGGCGGGCTCGGCGGCCCCGAACGTGACCGGGGGTGGTGCCTTCTCCTCACCGCACCCTGCCGGCAGGCCCAAGCCCGCCAGCACGGTCAGGCACAGCAACCTGCTTCGGTACATCACGATCTCCCCGTCTCGTGCCCTACGCGTCATCGCGACGACGCGCTGTCTGGTCCGACTGATCCTCCCCATACGTCGAGTCATCTCGGTTGCGTTCGGTTCCAACGGAGACGTGTGCTTCTGACGCTGCCTGTCTACGGCGCCTGTCCGGCCTCGCTCCCTGGGGCGCGAGCTGCCTGACGTGGCGGGTGTCGCCTCGTGTGGCATGTGATGCCTCACTGGGCGCAGGCGTCCCGTCCTAAGTCGTACGTGTGTTGGGGCGCCGTGGACCGCAGGCTCGCAGTATGAGGGGTTCTGGCAGGGGGGTCGCGAGGATCGGCGGCGGGCAGTTCCGGTGTCCGCAGTGTGGGCTGCCACAGGATCGGGTGGCCACGCTCGAGCACGACTGGGTGCTCCTGGAGCCCGGGATGCGTGTGCCGGCGCATCTGGTGCCGGCGGAACATCGGTGGATCGAGCTGTCCGACGGCCGGGTGGCGATGTACGGCGTGTGTCCCGTGGACGAGACGCAGCGGTGCCGGATCGAGCATCGGCTGGCCTGCGCCGGGCAGAGACGGCCCGATCTGTGGCCGTGGCTGACGACACTGCGGGATGAGAACAAGCGGATGGCGCGGCGCCAGGAACCGGCGCCGCCTCCCGGAGGCGACCCACTGCCCGATGTGGGGTGACCTTCCTGGCGGTCGGGGCCGACGCGGCCCGGCGTGAGCGATGAGGCGGTCCACGGGGTGGTGGCCCTGCGGGTCGACCACCCCGTCGGCGAAGGCGCGTCAGTGGTGCCGGCCGTGACGCCCGAGCGTCTCCACGGGGGTCGCGTCACGGCGGGTCCACTGCGGCACAGGGCGGCTGGTCGGGCCCCAGGTGGCGTTCCCGTCCGCGTCCGAGCGCCAGTACCAGCAGATCGGCGCACCATGCCCGCCCACCGGCGAGCCGGCCTCAGCGGCATCGGGCCAGCCCTCGGGGTTGTCCTCCCACCCCTCGCGGCGGCCGTAGGGCGTCATGTCGAGCAGGCCGAGGGACCCGTTGACCCGCTCGTTGCCACGGCCCGTCGTGGAGTAGGTGAGGAACACGCGGTCGCCGTCGCGCAGGAAGCAGGTGACGTAACCCATTTCTCCGCCGGCCGGCCCCTCCACGTCACGCACCGAGTACCAGGGCTGGCTGTAGCCCATGAACTCGACGAAGGAGGCCACCTCGTCCCACGGGCCCGTCGTCAGGATGGCGAACGAGACGCCGCGGGCGTTGAGGTAGACGGCGTCCTTCAGGGACCAGGCCGTGGTGGTGCAGCCTTCACACTGCCCCTGGTGCGGTGTGCCGTCGTACCACATGTGCTTGTAGACCACGAGCTCGTCGCGGCCCTGGAACAGGTCCAGGAACGGGACCGGGCCGTCGGGTCCTACGACCTCGGCCTTGCCGTCGAACTCCACCATCGGCAGCCGGCGGCGGGCCGCGGCGATGGCGTCGCCCTCACGGGTGTGGGCCTTCTCGCGGACCAGCAGCTCGTCACGGGCGGCCTGCCAGGTGGCCAGGTCGACGATGGGCGGACGGCCGGGCAGCTCGGCGGCCGGGTCGCTCGGCGTGATCGTCATGGTGTCCTCCGTGGTGTCTCTTGCCGGGCAGCGTCATACGGCGTTCTACGACGGTCACCAGAACAGACTCGCGGCCCGGCCGGAACTCATCGCGGCAGGGCGCACCCTCTGCCGAGCCTGCACGGACCCCGTCGGGCCGGCAAGTTCACGCACGCCCCCGGGACGCACCGCGCCCGGGTCCGTCGAGGTGTCGCCGACATCGCGACAGCGGCCGGCGTGAGCAAGCCGACGGTCTCGAGGGTGCTCAACGGGCACCGCGACGTCGCCGAGGCCACCCGCCGGCGTGTGCAGGACGTGGCCGCGGAGATGGGTTACACACCCAGCGCCGACGCCCGGGCCCTGCGCACCGGCCGCCACGGCGCCATCGGTCTGCTGATGCCGCCGGACTACTGGTGGGGCTTCGGCGAAGTGCAGTACGGCATTGCCCGTGAGGCGGCCCGAAACCAGCCGCCGCTGCCCGAGACCCCGGAGGCCGAGGAGGAGTTCGCCAAGCGGACTCTGCCGGGGCTCCCGGTGGACGGGCTCATCCCGCTGATGCCGTACGGCATGCTCCGTCACATCGGGGACCTGGCCCGCTCCGGCACCCCGGTCGCGGTGATCGACGACCGCGGCTACCGGCCGGGCATCCCGTTCGTGGAGACGACGAACCGCGAAGGCATGCGCGCCATGGGCGACACCTCACCGCCCCCGGCCGGACCCGGATCGCCTTCGTCACCGGCAGCGCGGACGCCGCCTTCGCCCAGTCCCGCTTCGAGGGCTACCTGGACGCACTCCGCGCGGCCGGCCTCGAGTACCGGCCTGAGCTGGTCTGGACTGGCCGCCGCGCTCGATGCGGGCCTGGACCAGTTCGGCGGCGACGACTGCACCGAGCACATCGTCGAACTCGTCCGCAGCGGCCAGGTGTCCGAGGAACGCGTCGACGTCTCCGCACGCCGCCTGCTGCGCGAGAAGTTCCGTCTCGGCCTCTTCGAGAACCGCCACGTGGACCCCGGCCACGCCTCTCAGCTCTGCGGCAGCCGGCCCCTGCGCGCCGCCGACCGCGCCGCCCAGAGCGACTACACCGTCCTCGTCAAGAACGACGTCCAGTCCCTCGACCACGTCGACCGCACCGTCGAGGAAGCCACCCCGTTCTTCCGGGAGCACCTCGCGGCCCGCGGAACCCCTTCCGGCCATCGTCGGGCACCCCTTCACCGAAGTGAGGGAACAGACCTCCGGCTGCGCGAGGTACTGCCCGGCTTCGCCGCGGGTTGCGAGGTGTACACGCGGACCGGCGTACTCGCCGCCCCGGAGCTGCTGGAGCGCGGCTTCCGTCGTGTCCTCTTACGCAGACGAATCCCCCGTAACTCACTTGGTGCGGTGGGGCGTTCACTGCCGACGGCAGGAACGCCCCACCGCGAGACAGTCGGATGCCCGCGCCCAGATGTTTGCCACGAACACCACAGAACACCACAGAACACCACAGAACACCCCCGCGCTTGCACCCCCGTGTCCTACACGAACCGCACCTCCGGATAATTCGACGACGGTCCGTCCAGGAAGTGACCGCCTGCGCGCCCGCGGAGCCAGCGGTCGAAGAACGCCGTCACATACGCCCGCTGCGCGGCAATCGCCCGCGCCGCCGGCACCGTACCCACGAGGCCTGTCACCGTCTCCTTCGGCAGCCCCAACTGCCGGGCGATCTGCGGGATCAGCGACGTCGCATCGGTATACGTCGCATGCTGGGCGCCCCGCAACACCAGGTCCCGGTGCCAGCCGTCGCTGTGCTCCCACAGCGCGCGCCAGGACGGCACGTTCGTACGGTCGTCGCCGTCCATGCCCATGAGGAGGAACGGTCCGTCCACCCCGTCGCGGGCCACCGAGGACAGCTCCCCCTCGTCGTGGTCTTCCGATACGTAGGCGAGCACCCCGTCCAGATTCGCCGCCGCCGTGATCCGCCCGTCGTCATGCATCGTCTGCAGCGCCGCGAAGCCGCCCGCCGACTGCCCGAACATGCCGATCGGCGCGCGCTCCAGGCGGCCCGTGGCGAACGCCCGCTCCACCTCGTCCAGTACGAACCGCGTATCGGCCGCCCGTACCGCACAGGTCTTCTGCATCAGGGCGACGACCGCTGCGGGCCCCTCTTTCTGCGCCCGTTCGAACTCCTGCGGGAGCAGAGTCGTCTCCACCCGCCCACCGGGGAACTCCACCGCCGACGCGTCGTAGGTGTGGTCGATCGCCACTACTACGAACCCGTGCGACGCCAGCTCGTCCGTCAGCGTCGTACCCAGGGTGCGCGGGTCCCCCACGCCCGGCGAGTACAGCACCACCGGCCGCGGGCCGCGCGGGTCCAGCGGCGCACCGAGGTGGGCGAAGGTCTGCGTCGCGCTCCAGTCGATGCGCCCCTTCGGCAGGGCGCCGAAGTTGTTCACACGGTCGAAGCCGGCCGCCTCCCCCTGCGTCATCTGCGGCACGCGCGGGCGCGAGGCGACGGAGCGGGCCGGGTACCGCACATCCACCATCAGCTCACGCCGGCGACCGGCCACCCACGGATCCGCACGCCTCCGGTCCACCAGCCGCAGCGACACCGTCCCCACGCCGTACGGCCCGCTCGGCGCGGGCAGCTTCATACGCGCCATACGTGACGCATGTGACACACGTGGCGTGGGCGCCGTGTCGTCCGCTGCCATCGCGGTCGCCCTCGCGCCGGGTACGCCCGATGCCGCCCAGGCGAGGCCGAGCGCGGACGCGGCCAGCACGCGGCGCCTGCTCGTCAGGTTGGTCTTGGTGTCGCCGTCGGTGTCGTTGGTTTCCATGCCGCAAGCTTCTCGGGAGGCACGCCCACGTCACCATCCGACAGGCCAGACCATCCAGTTGGGGGAAATCCCCCACACGCCGCGACCGCTCAGCGCTCCGCGCCTCCCTCGACGAGTCGCCTCAGCGAGGGGAGCAGCGCATCGAGATCCTGTCCGGTCCGGAAGGCCACAAGGGTGGTGCCGGCGTCACCTGGGTCCCCGGCACCGGAGGGCGCGGGGAAGAGCGCGAGCACTTCGCGCATCGCCTCGTCCATCTCCGCCACCGGGTCGGAGGTCTCACCCCGGAGCCAGCGGCGCAGAACGTGGTTGTGGGCCGCGACCACGGACGCCGCCATCAGTTCGGCCCTCAGCGACGCCGACTCCGTGGGGTCCCCCATCCATTCCGCGATGAATTCGCGGAACAGTCGCTGGTACCTGGCCACGCTGGCGATCTCCCGGTCCCGCAGGACCGCCACCTTGCTGGTCAGCCTGTACCGCCGCCGCGCGAGGTCACCCTCCTCGATGTAGTGCAGCAGCACCAGGCGGACCGCGTCGGACACGGCGATCAGGCCGGTGCTGTGGCTGGAGGTGGCCAGCCTGTCCTTGATCAGCGCGAGCAGCCGGTCGTGGTCGGGGAAGATCACGTCTTCCTTCGACCGGTAGTGCCGGAAGAACGTCGTACGTCCCACTCCGGCACGCTCAGCGATCTCGTCGACGGTGGTCTGCTCGTATCCGCGCTCGTCGAAGAGCGCGAAGGCGGCGTCCGCGAGTCGGATCCGCGCGGCTGGCTTACTCATGACCATCCATCCTCACTCATGACCGCCCATCCTTCCCTGTCTCGGTGCCAGGAAGCCACTTGCCCAAGTCAATGGTACTGAGTACCGTCTATATGACATCGAGTACCGAAGGAGGTCCGGCATGGGTTCCGCGGCACAGAGCGAGTCCGGCCTGCCCATCCAGCCGCTCTACGACGGCTGGTCGCTGACGGATTTCGACGCGGACGCCAAGCTGGGCGCCCCGGGAAAGTTCCCGTACACGCGTGGCGTGTATCCGTCGATGTACACAGGCCGGCCGTGGACGATGCGGCAGTACGCCGGATTCGGCACGGCGAAGGAGTCCAACGAGCGCTACCACGAGCTCGTCGGCGCCGGCACGGGCGGCCTGAGCGTCGCCTTCGACCTGCCGACGCAGATGGGCTACGACTCCGACGAGTCGATCGCCCGCGGCGAGGTGGGCAAGGTCGGCGTGGCCATCGACTCGATCGAGGACATGCGCACGCTGTTCCAGGGCCTGCCCCTGGACAAGGTGTCCACGTCGATGACGATCAACGCCCCCGCCTCGACGCTGCTCCTGCTCTACCAACTCGTCGCGGCCGAGCAGGGCATCTCCGGTGACCAGCTGACCGGCACCATCCAGAACGACGTGCTCAAGGAGTACATCGCCCGCGGCACGTACATCTTCCCGCCGAAGCAGTCACTGCGGCTGATCAGCGACATCTTCGCGTACTGCCACAAGGAGCTGCCCCGCTGGAACACGATCTCCATCTCGGGCTACCACATGGCCGAGGCGGGTGCCACGCCCGCACAGGAGATCGCCTTCACCCTCGCCAACGCGAAGGAGTACGTGCGCGCCGCGATCGCCGCCGGCCTCGACGTCGACGACTTCGCACCGCGCCTGTCGTTCTTCTTCGTCGCCCGGACCACGCTCCTCGAGGAGATCGCGAAGTTCCGCGCCGCCCGTCGCATCTGGGCGCGCATCATGCGCGACGAGTTCAAGGCCAAGAACCCCAAGTCGCAGATGCTGCGCTTCCACACCCAGACCGCCGGCGTGCAGCTGACCGCGCAGCAGCCCGAGGTCAACCTCGTACGGGTCGCCCTTCAGGGCCTCGGCGCGGTCCTCGGCGGAACGCAGTCCCTGCACACCAACTCCTACGACGAGGCCATCGCCCTGCCCACGCAAAAGGCGGCGCGGCTCGCCCTGCGCACACAACAGGTCATCGCCTACGAGACCGACGTGACCAAGACCGTCGACCCGTTCGCCGGGTCCTACGTCATGGAGTCGATGACGGACGACGTCGAGGCGGCTGCGCTCGAGCTGATCCAAGCCGTGGAGGACCGTGGCGGCGCGGTGGCGGCGATCGAGCAGGGCTTCCAGAAGTCCGAGATCGAGAAATCCGCGTACCGGATCGCGCTGGAGATCGACCACCAGGAACGCACCGTGGTCGGCGTCAACAAGTACGCCCTCGACGAGGAGGAGCCGTACGAGCCGCTGCGGGTCGACCCCCAGATCGAGATCGACCAGTGCGAACGCCTCGCGGCCCTGCGCAAGGACCGTGACAACGACGCCGTCGAGCGAGCCCTCGAAGCGCTGCGCGACGCGGCGCGCGGCACCGACAACGTCCTGCCCCCGATGCGCGAGGCCCTGCGCCTGCGCGCCACGGTCGGCGAGGTCTCCCACGCTCTGCGCGACGTGTGGGGCGTTCACGTCCCCCACGACACGTTCTGATCCCCCTGATCATTCGGACCCGTCCGATCCTTCCGATCCTTCCGACCAGTGAGCCCCGGTGGAGCATCCAGTGAACGACATCGACATCCACACGACCGCGGGAAAGCTCGCGGATCTGCAGCGCCGGATCGACGAGGCCACGCACGCCGGCTCCGCACGCGCGGTGGAGAAGCAGCACGCGAAGGGCAAACTGACGGCCCGTGAACGCATCGAACTGCTCCTGGACGACGGCTCGTTCGTAGAACTCGACGAGTTCGCCCGCCACCGCTCCACCGCGTTCGGCCTGCAGGACAACAAGCCCTACGGCGACGGCGTGGTCACCGGCTACGGCACCGTCGAAGGACGCCCGGTAGCCGTCTTCTCCCAGGACTTCACCGTCTTCGGCGGAGCCCTCGGCGAGGTCTACGGCCAGAAAATCATCAAGGTGATGGACTTCGCCCTCAAAACCGGGTGCCCCGTCATCGGCATCAACGACTCCGGCGGCGCCCGCATCCAGGAAGGCGTCATGGCGCTCGGCATGTACGGCGAGATCTTCCGCCGCAACACCCACGCCTCCGGCGTCATCCCCCAGATCAGCCTCGTGGTCGGCCCCTGCGCGGGCGGCGCGGTCTACTCCCCCGCCATCACCGACTTCACGATCATGGTCGACCAGACCTCCCACATGTTCATCACCGGCCCCGACGTCATCAAGACCGTCACCGGCGAGGACGTCGGCTTCGAAGAACTCGGCGGCGCCCGCACCCACAACACCACCTCCGGCGCCGCGCACCACATGGCCGGCGACGAAAAAGACGCCATCGAATACGTCAAGACACTCCTGTCCTACCTCCCCTCGAACAACCTGTCCGAGCCCCCCGCCTTCCCCGAGGACGCGGACCTGGCCCGCACCCCGGAGGACGACGAGCTCGACACCCTCGTCCCGGACAGCGCGAACCAGCCCTACGACATGCACACCGTGATCGAGCACGTCCTGGACGACACGGAGTTCTTCGAGACACAGCCGCTGTTCGCGCCGAACATCCTCACCGGCTTCGGCCGCGTCGAGGGCCACCCCGTCGGCATCGTCGCCAACCAGCCCATGCAGTTCGCCGGCTGCCTCGACATCGACGCCTCCGAGAAGGCCGCCCGCTTCGTGCGGACCTGCGACGCGTTCAACGTCCCCGTCCTCACCTTCGTCGACGTGCCCGGCTTCCTGCCCGGCGTGGACCAGGAACACACCGGCATCATCCGCCGCGGCGCGAAACTGATCTACGCCTACGCCGAAGCGACGGTCCCCCTGATCACGGTCATCACCCGCAAGGCGTTCGGCGGCGCCTACGACGTGATGGGCTCCAAGCACCTGGGCGCCGACCTCAACCTCGCCTGGCCCACCTCCCAGATCGCCGTCATGGGCGCCCAGGGAGCCGTCAACATCCTGCACCGCCGCACCATCGCCGCCGCCCCCGAAACCGAGCAGGAAACCACCCGCACCCGCCTCATCCAGGAGTACGAGGACACCCTCCTCAACCCCTACACCGCGGCCGAACGCGGCTACATCGACGCCGTGATCATGCCCTCCGACACACGCGCCCACATCATCCGCGGCCTGCGCCAGCTCCGCACCAAGCGCGAAAGCCTCCCGCCCAAGAAGCACGGCAACATCCCGCTGTAAAGACCGTTGCAGAGCCCACTGGAGCCGTCATGATGATCAAGGTCGTACGAGGCAACCCCACCCCCGAGGAGCTGGCCGCCGCACTGGCGGTGGTCCAGGCCCGCGCCGCGGCGGTGGCCACCACCCCGCCCGGCGCGGCAGGCACCCGCGACGCATGGGCCGACCCCTCACGCATCAACTCCCTGCCTCAGCACGGGCCCGCGGCCTGGGCGCGCACCTATTGGCCGCGCTGAACAACCACCCGATCGGAGAGTTCATGAACACCGTGCAACAGAGGGCGCATCGCGCCGGTCACGCACCGGCCCCGCGCGCTCGCGTGGTGATCGCCAAGCCCGGCCTCGACGGCCACGACCGTGGCGCCAAGGTCATCGCCCGGGCGCTGCGCGACGCGGGCTACGAGGTGATCTACACCGGCCTGCACCAGACCCCGGAGCAGATCGTCGCGACCGTCATCGCCGAGGACGCGCCGCTCCTCGGGCTCTCCGTCCTCTCGGGCGCCCACCTCACGATCGTCGAGAGAGTGCTCCAGCTGCTGGCCGAAGAGGATGCCGGCGACGTCCGCATCCTGGTCGGCGGCATCATCCCCGACGCCGACATCGCCGCGCTCGAAGCACTGGGCGTCCACGCCGTGTTCACCCCCGGCGCGGGCATCGGCGGGACCGTCGACCGCCTGCTCACCACAACTGACACGACCGCCATCACTGAGACCACGGACCCCGCGCTGGAGCCGGCATGCTGAAGAAAGTCCTCATCGCCAACCGTGGCGAAATCGCTGTCCGCGTGGCCCGGGCGTGCCGGGATGCCGGTATCGCGAGCGTTGCCGTTTACGCGGAACCGGACCGGGACGCTTCGCATGTCCGGGCGGCGGACGAGGCGTTCGCGTTGGGCGGTGACACCCCGGCCACCAGCTATCTCGACATGGCGAAGGTGCTGCAGGCCGCCAAGGACTCGGGCGCGGACGCCATCCACCCCGGCTACGGATTCCTGTCGGAGAACGCGGAGTTCGCCCAGGCCGTCCTGGACGCCGGTCTGATCTGGATCGGCCCGCCCCCGCAGGCCATCCGCGACCTGGGTGACAAGGTCGCCGCCCGGCACATCGCCCAGCGCGCCGGCGCCCCGCTGGTCGCCGGCACCCCGGACCCCGTGTCCGGGTCCGACGAGGTCGTCGCGTTCGCCCGCGAACACGGCCTGCCCATCGCCATCAAGGCCGCCTTCGGCGGCGGCGGCCGCGGCCTCAAGGTCGCCCGCACCCTCGAAGAGGTCCCCGAGCTCTACGACTCCGCCGTGCGCGAAGCCGTCGCAGCGTTCGGCCGCGGCGAATGCTTCGTCGAGCGCTACCTCGACAAGCCCCGCCACGTGGAGACCCAGTGCCTGGCCGACACCCACGGCAACGTGGTCGTCGTCTCCACCCGCGACTGCTCCCTGCAGCGCCGCCACCAAAAGCTCGTGGAAGAGGCCCCCGCCCCCTTCCTGACACCGGCGCAGAACGAGCAGCTCTACACCGCCTCCAAGGCCATCCTCAAGGAAGCCGGCTACGTCGGCGCCGGCACCGTCGAGTTCCTCGTCGGCCTCGACGGCACCATCTCCTTCCTCGAGGTCAACACCCGCCTCCAGGTCGAACACCCCGTCACCGAAGAGGTCGCCGGCATCGACCTCGTACGCGAGATGTTCCGCATCGCCGACGGCGAAGCACTCGGCTACGACGACCCCACCCTGCGCGGCCACTCCTTCGAGTTCCGCATCAACGGCGAGGACCCCGGCCGCGGCTTCCTGCCCGCCCCCGGCACCGTCACCCGCTTCGCCCCGCCCACCGGCCCCGGCGTGCGCCTGGACGCCGGCGTCGAGACCGGCAGCGTCATCGGCCCCGCCTGGGACTCCCTGCTCGCCAAACTGATCGTCACCGGCGCCACCCGCGAACAGGCCCTGCAACGCGCCGCCCGCGCCCTGGCCGAGTTCGAGGTCGAAGGCATGGCCACCGCCATCCCCTTCCACCGCGCCGTCGTCGTCGACCCCGCCTTCACCAGCGACCCGTTCACCATCCACACCCGCTGGATCGAGACCGAGTTCGTCAACGAGATCAAACCCTTCGCCGCCACCCCCGACACCGACACCGACGAGGAAGCCGGCCGCGAGACCGTCGTCGTCGAGGTCGGCGGCAAACGCCTCGAGGTGTCCCTCCCCGTCTCACTCGGCATGTCCCTGGCCCGCACCGGCCTCGCCGCCGGCGCCAAGCCCAAACGACGCGCCGCCAAGAAGTCCGGACCGGCCGCCTCCGGCGACACCCTCGCCTCCCCCATGCAGGGCACCATCGTCAAGGTCGCCGTCGAGGAAGGCCAGGAAGTCAAGGAAGGCGACCTCGTCGTCGTCCTCGAAGCCATGAAGATGGAACAGCCCCTCAACGCCCACCGCACCGGCATCATCAAGGGCCTCAACGCCGAAATCGGCGCCTCCATCACCTCCGGCGCCACCATCTGCGAGATCAAGGACTGATACCGCCTGTGAACCGGGATCGGGCCCGCGTCCTGAGCTCACGGTGAGCGTCGCCGCCCACCGGCCCGCGAGCCGAAGCCGGCAGCCCAGGAGGATGTTCTTCTGGGCTGTCGGGCTCTCGCTCCTACGCGCTCACTCCGGAGTCTCGTAGACCGGGACGATCGTGGCCCGCGCCACCGCATGGGTGAAGAGCTGGATGCCCAGCCACGCCGGGGAAGCCGCCGCCGGCACATCCAGCTCGGGCGTGTCCAGCGCGTGGACGGCGTAGATGTAACGGTGAGGACCGTGCCCGGGAGGGGGCGAGGCGCCGAGGAAGCTGTGCCCGCCCGCGTCGTTGGCCAGCATCTTCGCTCCGACGGGAAGGTACTTCCCGCCCGGCGCCCCGGCACCGGCCTCCAGTTCGTGTACCGACGCGGGGATGTCGTACACGGCCCAGTGCCAGAATCCGCTCACCGTAGGTGCGTCCGGGTCGAAGCAGGTCACCGCGAAGCTCTGCGTGTCCGCCGGGAACCCCTCCCAGGACAGCTGTGGGGAGCGGTCCTCGCCAGGGCCGCCGAAGAGGCTGCTGCACTGCGCGACGTCGAGGGACTTTCCGTCCGCGATGTCCGTGCTGTGCAAACCGAACTCGGGCACTGAGGGCAGGACGCTGTAGGGATCGAAGGAGTGGGACATGTGCTTCTTCTCCTCTGGTCAGGCGGTCAGGTGCTCGCGGAGTGGTCGGTGACCGACCCGCCCTGATCGACCACACCCCCGACACTCGCACGACACCGGCACACGCCGCACGCCGCAAATGGGCGACTTCCGTCCCGAAAGAGGCCGCGAGAGGTCCGTCCCGGGCGACGGACGCCCCAGGAAGAGTTCTGCACGGGGGCGCGACCATCCTGCCCACACACGGTATTGATTCACACTACACATAGATGCATAATGCCGTTATGGATAAGCGGGTCATGGAAGTCGACGCCCGGGCCGAAGGCCTGATGATCGCCGTGGAGCAGATGGTTCGCTACGTGCGGCACAGCGCCGTCGCCGGCGGCCTGAGCACCGCGGCCTCGTCCGCGATCGGCCGGCTCGGCCGCGAAGGCCCGCACCGACTGAGCGAACTGGCCAGGGCCGAAGGCGTCTCCCAGCCGAACATGACCCAGCTCGTCACCCGCATGGAACGCACGGGCCTGGTACGCCGTGTGGCTGACCACAACGACGGCCGGGCCGTCCTCGTGGAGGCCACCGAAAGCGGCCTCGAGGTCTTCCGGCAGCGGCGCGCCGAGCGGGCCCAGGCTCTCGACCTGCTCATCGGGGAGCTGACCGAGCCGGAGCAGCAGGCCGTGCGGACCGCGCTGCCCGCCCTGGCCCGCGCCATCCAGGACCGCCAGGCCCACGGCTGACCCACCCCGCCACCAGCCATCCACCACCCCGCAAATCTGCGCCTCCCTCACCACCGCTTCTCGACACTTTGGAGAGAACCGCACATGAGTGCATCGCATGGAAAGGCCGCCAGTCCCTTCAAGCAGCCCAAGGCCGTCTGGGCCGTGGCGTTCGCCTGCGTGATCTCGTTCATGGGCATCGGGCTGGTCGACCCGATCCTCCCCGCCCTGGCCGAGAACCTGCACGCCTCACCCAGCCAGGTCTCCCTGCTCTTCAGCAGCTATCTGATCGTGACCGCGGTCGCCATGCTCTTCGTCGGCTGGATATCCAGCCGCATCGGCGCCAAGCGCACCCTGGTCGTGGGCCTGCTCGTCATCGTCGTATTCGCCGCCCTGGCCGGGATGGCCGGCTCGGTCAACGGCATCGTCGGCATGCGGGCCGGCTGGGGCCTGGGCAACGCGATGTTCATCGCCACCTCCCTCGCCGTCATCGTCGCCTCCGCGAGCGGCGGCTTCGGCGGCGCGATCATCCTGTACGAGACCGCGCTCGGCCTCGGAATCGCCGTCGGCCCGCTGCTGGGCGGGGAGCTGGGCGGCATCAGCTGGCGCGGCCCGTTCTTCGGCGTCGCCGTGCTGATGGCCATCGCGCTGGTCGCGACCCTCGCCTTCGTGCCCTCGCTGCCCAAGCCGAAGCGGCCCACCTCACCGGTCGCGCCGCTCAAGGCGCTGCGCCACCGCGGCCTGCTGACCATGGGCATCATGGCCCTGCTGTACAACTGGGGCTTCTTCACGATGCTCGGCTACGCCCCGTACCCGATGAAGCTGAACGCGCACGAGCTCGGTCTGGTCTTCACCGGCTGGGGCCTGCTGGTGGCCGCCTTCAGCGTCTTCTTCGCCCCGCGCCTGCAGGCCCGCTTCGGCACGGCCCCCGTCCTGTACGCCAACCTGCTCGGCCTCGGCATCGTGATGGCGCTCATCGCCGCCGGCGTCAGCAACCCCACGGTCGTCATCGTGGCCGTCATCGTCAGCGGCGCCTTCATCGGCATCAACAACACCCTGACCACACAGGCCGTCATGCTCGTCTCCCCGGTCGAGCGCCCCGTGGCCTCGTCCGCCTATGGGTTCCTGCGCTTCATCGGCGGCGGTCTGGCCCCCTTCGTCGCGGGCAAGCTCGCCGACGCCACGGACCTGAGCGTTCCCTTCTACCTGGGCGCTGCCACCTTCCTCCTGGCCATCCCCGTGCTGGCCAGCGGCCACAGTCTGCTGCGCAAGGCGGAGGCGAGGCTGGGCGAGGGTGAGCCCGTCACCCCTTCGCTCACCCCTGTCGGCAGTCCGGCCGTTGCGACGGACGCGCCGCGCGTCATCGTCGCGGTAGGCGCCCACGACAGGGCCGCCGCCATCGTCGACGCCGCGGCCCGGCTCGCTCGCGACACCGGCAGTCCGCTGGAGGTCGTCCACGTCCAGCAGACGGCGGTGGTCGAGGAACAGGCCGTCGACACCGAGACGGACGAACAGGCCCGTGCCGCCGTGACCGCCCACCTCGATCGCCTAAGCGCCGACGGCGTCGCCGCCACCGGGCAGGTCCTGACGAGCGTGGGCGACCACGCCGCCGCGGGCCGCGCCCTCGCCCACCACGCGGCGGAGGTGCACGCCCGTACGGTGGCCATCGGACGCTCGCCGCGCGGCCCCGTCACCCAATTCGCCGACGGCAGTCTCACTACTGCTCTCACCCACTCCGCCACGTGCACGGTCGTCCTCGTCGACCCCGACAGCACACCCCGGCACCTGACCAAGGACAGCCTGGCGGAGATGCGGAACAGCGCGGTCTGATCCATTGCCGTCCGGGCTGCGGTGCACGTTCGTGCCGCAGCCCGGAGCTGTCTCCGCCCGCACGGGCTGAAGGCTGAGACCCCGATCACTTTGGCGGCGCCCACTGGACGACATACCGACTAGTCAGGATGATGAGTCCGTCCAGTTCAGACGTCCCGTAGGAGCAAAGATGAGTGCCGGCCACCCTCCAGGTCTCGATCTCGACCAGTTGCGCGGCCACCTCGACCGGGAGCGCCCGGGGCTCGTGGCCGGTCCGCTGTCCGGGCGGGTCGTCGAGGGCGGCCGGTCGAACCTGACCTACATCGTCGGCGACGGCTCGTCGACCTGGGTGGTCCGGCGTCCGCCGCTGGGTCATGTGCTTGCCACCGCGCACGACATGAAGCGCGAGTACCGGGTGATCAGCGCCCTGAACCCGACGTCCGTGCCGGTGCCCGGGGCCCTGCTCATGTGCGAGGACGACAGCGTGCTCGGCGCGCCGTTCTACGTGATGGAGTACGTGGCGGGCACGCCGTACCGCACGGCCGACCAGCTCGCGCAGCTGGGCCCGGAACGCACCCGCGCCGCCGTGCTGAGCCTCGTGGACACCCTCGTCGACCTGCACGCCGTGGACCCCGCCGAGGTGGGCCTCGCGGACTTCGGGCGGCCCGAGGGGTTCCTCGACCGGCAGCTGCGGCGCTGGGGCAAGCAGCTCGACGCGTCCAGGAACCGCGAGCTGGCCGGCGTCGACGAGCTGCACGCGGCGCTCGGCCGCGCGCTGCCGACCTCGCCCGCCCCCACGGTCGTGCACGGCGACTACCGCCTCGACAACGTCCTGATCAACGAGGACGCCGACGGCGTCGACCGGATCAAGGCCGTCCTCGACTGGGAGATGTCCACGCTCGGTGACCCGCTCACCGACCTGGGCCTGCTGGTGATGTACAGCGCGAAGCTGGAAGTGCCCGACTCCCCCGTCTCCACGACCGCCGCGGCCGCCGGGCACCCCGACCCGGCCGAGATCATCGAGCGGTACGCCGCGCGCTCGGGGCGTGACGTGTCCGCCGTCTCCTGGTACACGGCCTTCGCGTGGTTCAAGCTCGCCGTGATCCTTGAAGGCATCCACTACCGCTACACCCTCGGCCAGACCGTCGGCGCCGGCTTCGACCGTATCGGTGAGCTCGTGCCCGTCTTCATCGACCACGGCCTGACGACCCTTCAGAAAGGCTGACCCGCAATGGACTTCGCATTCGACGCGCGCACGGAGGAACTGCGGGCGAAACTCCTCGCCTTCATGGACGAGCACGTGCACCCGGCCGAGGCCGTCGCGGACGAGCAGCGCGCGCAGCTCCCCTCCCCGTGGGACACCCCGCCCGTCGTCGAGGAGCTGAAGGCCGAGGCCAGGCGGCAGGGCCTGTGGAACCTGTTCATGCCCGACGCGCAGTACGGCGCCGGGCTGACCAACCTCCAGTACGCGCCGCTGGCCGAGATCACCGGCCGCAGCCCGCAGTTGGCGCCCACGGCCCTCAACTGCGCGGCCCCCGACACCGGCAACATGGAGGTGCTCTCCCAGTTCGGCGACGAGCACCAGAAGAAGCAGTGGCTCGAGCCGCTGCTCGCCGGTGAGATCCGCTCCGCGTTCGCGATGACCGAGCCCGAGGTGGCCTCCTCCGACGCCACGAACATCACCACGCTCATCGAGCGCGACGGCGACGAGTACGTCATCACCGGCCGCAAGTGGTACATCTCCGGGGCGATGAACCCGGACTGCAAGATCTTCATCGTGATGGGCAAGACGGACCCCGAGGGCTCGGACATCCGCCGCCAGCAGTCCATGGTGCTCGTCCCCCGCGACACCCCCGGCCTCGAGATCCGGCGCGCCATGCAGGTGTACGGCTACGAGGACCATTACCACGGCGGTCACGCCGAGGTCGTCTTCGACCGCGTCCGCGTCCCGGCGAGCAACCTGATCGGCGAGGAGGGCGGCGGCTTCGCCATCGCCCAGGCGCGGCTCGGCCCGGGCCGTATCCACCACTGCATGCGGCTGATCGGCATGGCCGAGCGGGCCATCGAGCTGATGTGCAAGCGGGCCGTGGCGCGTAGCGCGTTCGGCAAGCCGCTGGCCCAGCAGGGCGTCGTACAGGAATGGATCGCGGACGCGCGGGTCGCGGTGGAGCAGCTGCGCCTGCTCGTCCTCAAGACGGCCTGGCTGATGGACACCGTCGGCAACAAGGGCGCCCACACGGAGATCCAGTCCATCAAGATCGCCACCCCGCGCACGGTCGTCGACATCATCGACCAGGCCGTGCAGCTGCACGGAGCGGGCGGCGTCAGCCAGGACTTCCCGCTCGCCGAACTCTGGGCCGCCGCGCGCACCCTGCGTCTCGCGGACGGCCCCGACGAGGTCCACCAGCGCTCGCTGGCCCGGCGCGAGCTGAAGAAGTACCTCTGACACGTGGAGATCCGGCCCACAGGCGCCGGAATCGCGATGTGGCCCCTGCCCGGTCGGGCGGGGGCCGCGTCTGTTGAAGTGCCCTTGCCGCCGCCAATTTCGGACCTGGTGTATCAAGCGACGAGTGATATCGGCAGACTTCATGCATTGCACTCCACCATCACGAGGAATTCACATGATCACGCTCACCAAGGAAGACGGACCGGCCGATCTCGACGGTGTGACCCACCTGTCGATCGGGGTGTCCTGGGACCCCACCGCCGGCAGCAGCGGCGGGCTGATGGGCAAGCTCCGCCGCAACGTCGGCACGGACCTCGACCTCATCGCCATCGCGCTGCAGGGCGCCGACCCGGTACGGCTGGCAGGCCTCGACTCCCTGGACCCGCTGGGCAACGGCTCCTTGGTGCACAGCGGCGACAACCAGACGGGGCGCGGTGACGGGGACGACGAGACCGTGACCGTCGAGTTCGGCCGCATCCCGACGAACATCACGTCGATCGTGTTCGTGGCCGCCGCGTACAAGAAGTCGAGCTCCTTCCAGAAGGCGCGGAACATCAGCTTCAAGGTGTACGACGCGACCGGTGGCACCTCTCAGCAGGTCGCCGACATCTGGCCGAGCCTGCTCACCAACGACAACGGCTGCCGTGTCGCCAAGGCGATCCGGGTCGACGGCAGTTGGAAGCTCGAGGTGCTGAACGAGACCGGGAAGATCAAGCAGGGTGACGAGCGGGCGCTGATGCGTTTCGCCGTGAGCAACCGGTAGACGGGGATCAACAAGTAGGAAGCCGGGCGCGTCGTGTACGTGCCCGGCTCCGCTTCTCTGTCCTCCGATGAGGGACCGCTCAGTGATGTGGCACCCGGCGCGCCGACGTCGGAGGGTCGCTGCCTGCCGTCAGGTGCGTGGTGAACCACTGCCTCGCGAGGTCGGCGACCCGGTCGAGCGCTCCGGGTTCCTCGAAGAGGTGCGTGGCTCCTGGCACGATCTCCAGCCTGTTCTCGCAACGGAGTTGAGCCTGGGCGGCACGGTTGAGGTCGAGCACCATCACGTCGGCCCCGCCGACGATGAGCAGGGTCGGCGCTCGTACGTCGTCGAGGCGCGGCCCGGCGAGGTCGGGCCGTCCGCCACGGGACACCACGGCGCCGATGTCCGGGTCGTCGGCGGCCGCCCGGAGCGCCGCCGCGGCCCCGGTGCTGGCACCGAAGTATCCGATCGGCGCCGACTCGCGGTCGCGCAGCCAACGGGTGGCTCCCGCCAGCCTGCCGGCGAGCGTGCCGATGTCGAAGACGTTGTTCCGGTCGGCCTCCTCGGCGGGCGTGAGCAGGTCGAACAGCAGCGTGCCGAGGCCCGCTTCCTGCAACGCCTCCGCCACCGCCCGATTGCGTGGACTGTGCCGGCTGCTGCCGGAGCCGTGGGCGAACATCACCAGGCCCGCGGCACCTTCCGGCCGTGCGAGGTCTCCGGCGAGCCGGACTCCGGCGGCCTCCACCTCGACGTCGGTCGTGACCGGCGCGGGCCGGACACGTGCGGGATCCGCCACGGCCCGCGCCAGACACGCGGCCACTTCCTCGTCCGTGGTCTGCGAGAAGTCGCTGTACCACTCACCGACGGAACCGAACAGGGGCGGTACGGAGAGGCACACCACGTCGTCGGCCACCGCGCTCAGTCGGCGCATCGCGTCGGGCGGCGCCACCGGCACGGCAAGGACCACGCGGGCAGCGCCCTGGGCCCGTACGACCTGGCATGCGGCCGCCGCCGTGGCGCCGGTCGCGATCCCGTCGTCCACCACGATCACCGTACGGGCCTCACCGATCACCGTGGGAGCCTCACCACCCACCACCGTTCCGTGCTCGCCGGTGGGCGCAGGCCGCCCGCCGCGGTACCGCCGTGCCCGTCGCTCCAGCTCCTGTCGCTCCGTGCGCTCGACGGCCGCGACGCGGTCCGGGCCGATCCCGCAGTGGCGCACGACGTCGTCGTTGAGGACCCGCACGCCGCCCTCGCCGATCGCGCCGAAGGCCAGTTCCGGCTGGTACGGGACGCCGAGTTTGCGGACCACGATCACATCGAGCGGGGCGCCCAGCGCACGCGCCACCTCGAAGGCCACCGGAACACCGCCACGGGGCAGCCCGAGGACGACCGGCTCCTCATCACGCAGATGCTGCACCGCTGCGGCAAGCCGCCGCCCGGCATCAGTACGATCCGTGAACCGCACAGCGCTCGCCCCTCTCGGAGCCTCTCGCAGGTGACGGCAGGCATGGCGTCTGCCCTTACCTCCGGGCTAACCCAGTTCGCGGCGCCGCGCAACTCGGGACGCGAGCCGCTCTTCGGCGCGACAATGGTGGTGCGGATGATGCGCTCCTTCGCGGAGAGGCGGCACCGGCTATGCCGTACATATCGGTCACTGCGCTGAGCCACCCCGGACTCAGGCGCGAGCACAACGAGGACAGCCTGGTCGTCGGCCCGTGGACGCTGTGCGGAACGGTGACGGAGAATCCGCAGACGATGGCGTTCCCGCTCGGGCGTCCACTCGTGGTCGCTGTCGCCGACGGCATCGGCGGGCAGCCCGCCGGTGAGGTTGCCAGCAGCCTCGTCGTCCGTCGGCTCGGCCTGTTCGGGCCTGCGCTGGACGGCGAGGAAGCGGTGCGTGACGCGCTGGGGATGTGCAATCACGCCGTGTACGCGGCGGCCGATCGCGCCCCGGAGCTGTCCACGATGGGGACGACCGTCGCGGGTGTCGTGATCCTCGAACAGGAACTGCTCGTGTTCAACGTCGGCGACAGCAGGGTGATCGAGGTGGGCCCGGCCGGTAACGGCGACGGCGGCCGGGCCGCCTCGGACGACACGCTGCACCAGCTGAGCGTGGACGACAGCCCGGCCCTCCCACGGGGCCGGCGCACCACTTCGATCGTCACGCAGGCGCTCGGTGGAGCACCGACGTTCAGCGCGATCACGCCGCACGTCAGCACGTCACCGCTCACCCCGGGTACACGCATGCTGGTGTGCAGCGACGGCCTGACCGACCCCGTACTCGACAACGAGATCGACGACATCCTTCGGGCGCACGACGGGGGCCGGGCCGTCTTCGAGCTGTGGAAAGCGGCCATGAGCGCAGGCGGTCCCGACAACGTCACGATCGCGCTGGTCAGCGTCGCCGGCTGACCCGTCAACGACCGAGCCCCGTCAACGACCGACCGGCCGGCCGGCTCCCAGCCGGTAGGCCCTTCCCCGCCCTCAGGCCGGGACGTAGCGCAGCAGCACGATCCCGCTCCGGAACGCCTTCGAGTCCACGAGGCGCAACCGGGGGACCTCGTAACCATCGGGGAAGAGTCGCCTGCCACGGCCCTGGACGACCGGGTACACGAAGAGGCGGTACTCGTCGACGAGGCCCGCCTCGATCAGCGTGTGGGCCAAGGTGATGCTGCCGGTGAGCACGATGTCCTTGCCGCCCTCCAGCGCCTTCAGCGTGGTGACCTCCTTGACCGGGTCGCCGGACAGCACGGTCGAGTTCTCCCACCGCGGGTCCTCGATCGAACTGGACACCACGTACTTCCGCACCTGGTCGAGGTAGTCGGAGATGCCTGTGGTGTCGTCGGTCAGCCCGGGCCAGTAGCCGCGGAAGTCCTCGAAGGTGCGCCGGCCCAGGAGCAGCGCGTCCGACCGGCTGTCCTGGCGACGACTCTCCTCCAGTACATCGGCCATGTCCGCGTTGCCCTGGGCCTGCGGTTCGAACCAATCGGTGAGCATCTCGACGCAGCCGTCGACGGTGATGTTCAAGGTGATCGCCAGAGTGCGCATGCCGCGCCTCCTTCCGAACGGGTGGCTGGTCCACCTTTCATGACCGATCCCGCCCGGGAAAATCATCGGCACCTGACGGGACTGCCGGGGACTTCCGGGTTGAGCGTCGCGACAGCGGGCGACGCCCTTACGAGGTAGGAGCGTTGGAGGGCGCGGACGGTGGGCCCGGTGGTTGGGATGGTCGAGGCGGGAACAGCGGTGGAGGTGGCGGGGGCGCCGCGAGAGGACGACTGCGCTGCCGGGGCGGGGCCTGCGCGGGGGCCGGGGGCGGCACAGATGGCGGCGGGGGCGGAGGCGGCTCGATCGCCGGCAGCAGTGGGCCGCCCTCACGCAGTCGGGCGATGGTCAGCTCGGCGCGGCGGCGCGCCTGGGGGCCGTCGTCGCGTCCGTAGACGAGCCTGGTGCCCACGCGGCCGAGGTTCTCGATGGCGTGCCGCTGGTAGCCGAGGGCGTGCGCGATCTCTTCGATCCGGCCCAGCCTCGCGGCTGTGGCACGTTCGGGGATCAGATCGACGCGGCCACGGCCGTCGAAGCGCGCACGTACTTCGTCGTCCTTCACCTGTCTCCGCTCCCGGGAAAGGCCTGCAGTCCCTGACTGCTCCACACCACGAACCCATCAGTCCCCGACCGTAGAGCAACCGGGGTGCCGACAGCGTCACAAGTCGGCACCCGACGCATCGCCTCACCGGTCCAACACCGGCGTCAGGCTGAGGAGTTGAGGGTCTTGAGCAGTGCCGCGAGGCCGTCCGCGTAGATGCCGTGGAAGAGCTCCTCGGCGTGGGCCTCGCTGACGCCGACGGGTGTGAACGAGCCCGTCCATTCCACCCGCGACGTTCCGGGCGCGCCGGGTATGTCGCGCACCGTCAGCGTGGAGAGGTAGCCGGTGACGGGGAACGGTGCCTGCTCGATGGCGTAGGAGTAGGTGCGCTGGTCGTGGTCGAAGGCCTTGAGGCGTTCGACGATGACGCCGCCGTCCTGATTGGTCAGGCGGCGTACGCGGCCGCCCTCGCTCAGCTCACTCTCGGGGATGTACGGGAGCCAGTCGGGCAGGGAGTCGAAGCCGCCGATGAGCTGCCAGACGTCGTCGGCGGACCGGGGGAGGTCGATGGTGGCGGTGGCGGTGGTGGCCATGTGCTGTTCCTTTCGCGTGCCGTGAAGCCGGTGGTCAGGCAGTGGGCGTGGGTGCGTCGGCGGCGATGAGCTGTTCGTCGCGGAGCGCGGTCCAGAAGGCGGCCGGGACGTTCTCCTTGAGGGCGGCGACGTCTTCGGCGATGCGGCTGGGCCGGGTGGCGCCGGGGACGACGGCGGCCGTGGCCGGGTGCGCCAGGGCGAACTGCAGGGCGGCGGCCTTGATGCTGACACCGTGCCCGGCGGCGAGTGCCTTGATCCTCTCGACCTTGGCGATGACGTCCGCCGGCGCCTTCTGGTACTCGAAGCGCTGACCGCCGGCGAGGATGCCGGAGCTGTAGGGACCGCCGACGACCATGTCGACGTCCTGCGCGGTGGCGGCGGGCAGCAGGCGCTGCAGGGACCGGTTGTGGTCGAGCAGGGTGTAGCGGCCGGCCAGGAGGAACGCGTCGGGCTTGGGCTCGTCCAGGTCAAGGGTGAGCTCGATCGGCTCCACGCGGTTGACGCCGAGACCCCAGGCCTTGATGACGCCCTCGTCGCGGAGGTTCTGCAGGACGCGGAAGGCGCCGGTGCGCGCCGTCTCGTAGACGGCGAGCCAGTCGTCACCGTGGAAGTCCTGGGCGACGTCGTGCACCCAGACGATGTCGAGCCGGTCCGTCTGCAGGCGCTTGAGGCTGTCCTCGATGGAGCGCAGGGTGGCGTCCGCGGTGTAGAGGTCGACCATCTTGTTCGCGCGGCCGTGCTCGAAGAGACCGCCCTTCTCGCCCAGGTCGCGGTCGGCGGGGTCCTCCAGCTCGTCCAGGATGACGCGGCCGACCTTGGTGCTGAGTACGTACTCGTCACGCGGCCGGTCGGCCAGCACTTCGCCGAGGCGCAGCTCGGACAGGCCCGCACCGTAAAAGGGTGCGGTGTCGAAGTAGCGGATGCCCTGGTCCCAGGCGGCCTCGACGGTGGCGGTGGCCTCCTCGTCCGGGATGCTGCGGAACATGTTGCCGAGCGGGGCGGTACCGAAACCGAGGGATCCCGGCAGGAGGGACTTGATACCCATGAGTGGAATCTTTCTGTCTGTCACGTGATGCGAAGCTCAGGATGATTTCTCCTGCTCCGCGGCTCTTGCTCTGTCGAGGTTAGGATCGATGGGTCAGACTGTCCAAGACTTGCTTGGACACACTTGAGTCCCTAGAGGTCTTACATGCTTGACCTGCGACAACTTCGCTATTTCGTGGCCGTGGCCGAGGAGGAACACGTCGGCCGGGCCGCCGATCGCCTGCACATCTCCCAGTCGCCGCTGAGCCGGCAGATCGCCCAGCTGGAGAAGAACCTGGGCCTGACCCTGTTCGAGCGCAGCCAGCAGCGCCTGCGCCTCACCTCCGACGGCCGCGTCTTCCTCACCGAGGCCACGGCCCTCCTGCGGCATGCGGACCGGCTCGAGAACCTCGGCCGGCGCCTCGGCCGCGGCGAGGAAGGCGGCCTGTGCGTGGGATACGTCGGCGATGCCATGCACACCGGGATCCTGCCGCAGGCCCTGCGCGCCCTGCACGACGAGCGGCCCGGCATCCACGTCGCCCTCTACGACCTGACCGCGGCCCAGCAGTTCGAGGGCCTGCGCCAGCGCAGCCTGGACATCGCCCTCGTGCCCGAAGCACCCCCCGAGGCGGACCCCGACCTGCGCAGCGCCCTCCTCCTGGAAGACCCCCTGCTCCTGACCATGCCGAGCAGCCACCCGCTTGCCGGGAGGGCGGAGATCCTGCCCGAAGACCTCGACGGTCAGCCGTGGATCGCCATCGAGAACAGCCAACAGCCGGCCTGGCGCGACGACTTCGTCGCCGCCTGCTCGGCGGCCGGGTTCACCCCTGACATCCGGCTCGAAGCCCCCGAACCCCTGACCGCGCTCGGCCTGGCCGCATCCGGCCTCGGCATGGCGCTGGTCCAGGAGAGCATGCTGCGGGGCGACACCCCAGGGGTCACGGTCCATGAACTCCCCTGGTTCCAAAGGTCCGTACGCCTCTGGGCCGCCTGGCACCAGATCGATCTGCGCCCGGTCGTCACGTCGTTCCGCGCGACCGTGCTGAGGACCGAGGACGTCACGGATGTCACGGACGTCACGGACGTCACGGACGAGCCTGTCAGGTGATGCCGGCGGCGGCCTGCTCCCCTGCGTTCCGGGTCGCCTTCTCGCGGCGCGGGAGCAGCAGCGGGGTGACCAGGAGGACGACTCCGGCGATCGCGATCGCGGTGCGAGGGCCCGTGACGGCGGCGATCACACCCCACACCGCGGTCAGGGCCGCGATGGACAGGCTGCTGCTCACCGACCACGCGGACAGTGTGCGGGCGACCCGGTCGGGGTCGCTGTGTTCGAGCCGGTAGGTGGCGAGCACCGGGTTGAACAGACCGCAGCAGGTCACCAGGCCGAGCTGGACGGCGATGACGAGCACGATCCCGGGAACTCCGGGCTGGACGAACGCCAGTCCGATCGGCCAGCACGCACGCAGGGCTCCAACGGTGAGCATCACTTTGCGCTGTCCGAACCGTGCCACGAGCGGGTGCGCCATGCGTGAGCCGATGAGTCCACCGATGCAGGGGGCCGCGAACGCGAGACCGTACTGCCAGGGTGCGAAGCCGAGCCGGCTCAACATGAGCACGGCGATCAGCGGCTCGGAGGCCATGATGAGGCCGTTGACGACGATCGAGTTGAGGAACAGCGGGCGCAGCGTGCGGTGGCTGAGGATGTAGCGCCACCCTTCGAGCAGATCACCGGCGCGCATCCGTGGTGCGGCGGCCCGCGCGGGGCGCGCTTCCGTCCCTCCGATGGCACGGATGCCGAGCGCCGAGAGCAGGTAGCTCACCGCGTCGGCGATCACCGTCGTCACGGGGCCGAACATCCCGATCGCGGCCCCGCCGAGCGGCGGCCCGACCACGATCGAGGTCCACGTCGTGGACTCGAACCGGCCGTTCGCGACGAGCAGGTCCTCCGGCGGCACGAGCGACTTCAGATACGCGCCGCCGGCCGCCTTGAAGGCGATGTCGGCCGCGGCGACGACGACGGAGACGGCGAGGAGCTGGGCGAAGCCGAGCCCGCCGAACGCGAACGCGGCGGGGACGCTCGTCAGCGCCGCGAACCGGATCAGGTCCATCGCGATCATGACGGGCCGCTTACGCCTGAACTCCATCCACGGCCCGAGCGGCACCGCGACCACGGCCCCCACGGCCCGCCCCGCGGCAGCCAGCGCCGCCACCTGCGTCGGCCCGGAGTGCAGCACGAGGATCGCGATCAAGGGGAATGCGCCGAACCCGAACCCCGTGCCGTACGAGCTGACCGCGAACGCCGCCCACAACCACCCGAACCGCCGACCCAGCGCCCGCCTGCCCTTCACGCCCACCGCACCTCTCGCCGCCCCGAACAACCACACGCTGACCACCGACATCAAAGCGAGGAGCAGACGACGAGATCAAACAACCGACCCGCCATGAGAACACAACCAGTCGTTGTGCGGGCACTCGGGCCGCATGGACCTCCCAGCGGCGAACCGGGAATCGCGCGGGCCTGAGGCTCGGAAGAAGCTGGGCGGGGAGCGATGATTTGGCCATGGCATTGTCGACGGCGTTCACTGAGATGTTCGGCGTGCGGTACCCGATCGCGCTGGCGCCGATGGGCGGATCGGCCGGCGGCGCGCTGGCCGCCGCCGTCTCGCGCGGCGGCGGTCTCGGCTTGCTGGGCGGCGCGTTCGGGGACCCGGAGTGGCTGGCGCGCGAGGTGCCGATCGTCGCGGGCACCGGCAGTCCGTGGGGCGTCGGATTCCTGACCTGGGGAATCGACGTCGCCGTGGTGGAGCGGGCTCTGGAGTACGGACCGAGGGCCGTGATGCTGTCGTTCGGCGACCCGAGCCCCTACGCGGAGCGTGTCCGCCGAGCGGGGGCGCTGTTGATCCTTCAGGTCACGGATCTGGAGGAGGCCGAGCAGGCCGTGGACCTGGGCGCCGACGTGATCGTGGCCCAGGGAACCGAGAGCGGTGGGCACGGAGCCCGGAACGGGCGCTCCACCTTGCCGTTCGTGCCGGCGGTCGTGGATCTCGTGGACGCCGTGCCCGTACTGGCAGCCGGCGGGATCGCCGACGGCCGTGGCGTGGCGGCCGCACTCGTGCTGGGCGCTGCGGGGGCGCTCATCGGCACCCGCTTCCAGGCCACCACGGAGGCCCTGGTCGCCCCCTCGATCACCAAGGCGATCCTCGAAGGACGCGGCAGGGACACCGAGCGCAGCACGGTACTGGACATTGCCCGCGGCTCCCGATGGCCGGCGAAGTACTCCGCCCGGACCCTCGGCCACCGGTACCTCGACCGCTGGCGCGGCCGCGAGACGGAACTCGCCGCCGACCCCCAGGCCCGTCAGAACTACCAGGACGACGTGGCACGCGGCGCGGTGCCCCCGCTGCCGGTCTGGGCCGGCGAAGCCGTCGACCTCATCACCGACCTCCCATCCGCCACCGACCTCGTCCCCACCCTGGCCGCTCAGACGGAGGAAGCACTGACCCGCGCGGGCCGCCCATGAACTACCAACTGCCCACGTGGGTAGGGCTCGTGGGGCGCGCATCTCGCCCCTCAACCAGATACTCTGGGCGACGGCAGGAGCGGCCTCCAAGGCATCAACTCCCGTGCAGTGTACGGAGATTGAGGGATGCCGAGATGAAGGGCATCGGGCGGGCGCCGCCCTTGAGGTGGGTCGGTCTCAGCTGACCGCCCGCTTGACGAGCTCGGCCATCCGCGTCTCGTCGTCGGCGTTCAACTCGGTCAGGGCGTACGCGGACGGCCACATGGTGCCGTCGTCGAGCTTCGCCAGATCGCTGAAGCCGAGCGTGGCGTACCTCGTCTTGAACTTCTGTGCGCTCTGGAAGAAGCAGACGACCTTGCCGTCCCTGGCGTACGCGGGCATGCCGTACCAGAGCTTCGGGGCCAGGTCCGGGGCGCTGGTCCTGACGATGTCGTGGATGCGCTCGGCGATGGCTCGGTCCGCGTCCGGCATCTCGGCGATCTTGGCGCGCACCTCGCTGTCGCCGTCCGCCTTGGCCGTGCGCGATCCGCGTCGAGGGGATGCCTTGAGCTCCTTGGCGCGCTCCTTCATCGCGCCTCGCTCCTCCTCGGTGAACCCGTCGTACGTCTTGTCGGCCGTGACGGTACCGGTGGTGCTCTTCGCGCTCTTCGTGGTCCTCTGCGTGTTCATCATGGCAGGTTCCTCTCGGGCAGCGCAGGGGCGGGGCGAACGGGACGGGGGTGGCTTCGGGTCAGGCCGCGGAGGCGACCGTGGCGGCCTGCCAGGCGAAGTCGTCCGGGTCGGTGAAGGTCCCGGCGTCACCGCCGAGTACGAGCCGGTGCGATCCGCTCCCGTCGACAGGGACGCCGACATCCTTGGCCAGCGCGCGGCGCCCGTAGAGAGCCAGCTTGACCGGGCTCGACGATGTGGCGAACTCGACGTACTTGCGGCCGAAGCTCTTCGCCACGGTGAGACCGCGGTCGACGTAGAACTGCCTGCTCGCGGCGACGTCCGCCACGCCCAGCAGGAGCACGATGCTGTCGATCTGCCGGGTCTCCGGACCTTTGTCCTTCCGCGCGGACGTGGCGACCTTCCAGATCGTCCCGTCCGGTGCCCGTACGACGCCGCCGTATCCCCACAGGGACTTCGTGACGGGCTTGAGAGGCGTGGCGCCGGCGTCGAGGGCCGTGCCGATGAGTGCCTTGACGTCGGCCGGCTGGGACACCGTGAGCGACAGCGAGAAACCGCGGAAGCCGGTCGTCGGCGCCTGAGAGGCGCTCAGTCCGACCTGAGTGTCCAGGCCGAACGCGGCGGTGTAGAAGCGCTGGGCGGCCGTGGGGTCGGCCACCTCGAGGGTGATGGTCTCGATGGAGGTCATGGACATCACGCTAGTTCTGGCTCGGTGAGGAATGCTTCTCCATTCCTGACCGGTATCGGCGGCGTCCTTGTCGTGGCTGCCGCCACCCCGCACCGGTATGCGCCGGGCGTCATGCCGGCCAGCTCGGTGAAGCGGGCACGGAAGACGCCGTACGACGCGTATCCGACCAGGAAGCCGACCTCGGTGACCGTGAGGTCACCACCGCACAACAACGCCTTCGCCCGCTCGACACGACGCGTCATCAAAAAAGCGTACGGCGACTGGCCGTACGCGAGACGGAACTGCCGGCTGAGATGCCCGGCCGGCCAGTTCACGCCGCGGGCGAGCGCCTCCATGTTCAGCGGCTGCGCGTACGCCCGGTCGATCCGGTCACGGACACGACGCAGTCGCACCAGGTCCTTCAGCCGCTGATCCTGGGCGAGCGCGCGCCCCCAGGCGGGATGGCACATACGACACACCTACCTTCATGGGTATCCGCGCGCGCCAGGGGGCCCCGGGGCCACCTGGCGCGGCAGGGCTCAGCGAAGCTCCTGGATGCGGACCATGTTGCCCGCGGGGTCGCGGAAGGCGCAGTCGCGGACGCCGTACGGCTGCTCGGTCGGCTCCTGGACGACGTCCACGTCGGCTGCCTGCACCTTCTCGAACGTGCCGTCCAGGTCCCGGGTGGCCAGCAGGATCCAGCCGTAGGTGCCCTTGGCCATCATCTCGGCGATGGTGCGGCGCTCGTCCTCGCTGATGCTGGGGTCCGCAGCCGGCGGCGCGAGGAGGATGGACGTGCCGGGCTGGCCGACGGGGCCGACCGTGATCCAGCGCATCTTCCCCTGGCCCACGTCACTGCGGACCTCGAAACCGAGGACGTCGCGATAGAAGGCCAGGGAAGCGTCCGGATCATCGTGCGGGAGCGAGGTGGTGTGAATGGTGATGTCCATGGCACCACGTTAGTAGCGGCCCGGCGGACCGCGCTTCTCCAATCCTGACCGGCCGGGCCGGATCTCACCCCAGTGGAGTGAAGGGGGCGTGCCCGCGACTCGGTGCGGCTACTGTTCCAGGCCCTTCACGTTGTCCCCGAACGTCCACCCCTTCGACCCGTCCCAGTTGATCGACCAGGTCATCAGCCCCTTGAGGCCGTCGCCGTACGTGTTCCATGCCTGCGAAACCAGGCTCGGCGACATATAGCCTCCGCCCGCGCCGGACTGGGCGGGCAGGCCGGGTACCTGCTTGTCGTAAGGGACTTTGATGGTGGTGCCCTGGACCACGAGGCCCTTGTTCAGGCAGTCGGTCTGGGCGGTGAAGCCCTGGACGGTGCCGGCCTCGTAGGAGTCGCCTGAGCAGCCGTACATGCTGCCGTTGTAGTACTGCATGTTGAGCCACCACAGGCGGCCGTTGTCGGCGTACTTCTTGATGACGGGGAGGTACGCGCCCCAGATCGAACCGTACGTGACGCTGCCGCCGGTGACGTACGCCGTCTCGGGGGCCATCGTCAGGCCGAACCCGGCGGGCATCTGGGCAAGGATGCCGTCGATGATGCGAATCAAGTTGGCTTGGGACGTGGAGAGTTGGCTGATGTTGCCGCTGCCGGTGAGGCCCGTCTCGATGTCGATGTCGATGCCGTCGAAGTTGTACTTCTTCAGGATCGGGACGATCGTCTCGACGAAGTGGTCCGCGACGGTGGCCGAGTTGAGGTCGATGCCCGCTGCCGCGCCGCCGATGGACATCAGGACGGTCTGGCCCGAGTCCTTGGCCTGACAGATCTCGGCGGGGGTCGCGACCTTCACGTTCGTGTCCATGCCGTCCTCCCACAGCGCGGTGCCGTCGGAACGGATCACCGGGAAGGCCGCGTTGATGACGTTGTAGCCGTGCTGTGCCATCTCGGGGTTGGTGATGGGGGTCCAGCCGAACGGCGGGTGCACGCCGTTGGACGCACCGTCCCAGTTCTCCCAGTAGCCCTGAAGGACCTTGCCGGCCGGTCGCGGTTTGGTCGCGCAGGTGTCCGCTGCGGGGGCGACGGGCGCCGCGACGAGGACGGTGGAGAGGGACGCGGCCGCCGCGAGGGCGGCGCCGAGGAGACGGGACGTACGGCTGCGACGGGACATGGGGGGCCTCCGCAGGATCGCCGGGCGAGTGGGGGTTGGCGTGAGCACGACGCACGGTAGAGAGGTCCAGACCTTTCGTCAATGGGTATGGACCAATGGGGAGTTGGGGTCGAGTGGCGATCCGGGCTAGTACGTCGCGCGTCGCCGCTGCGGCCGGGCCGCGCTCCCGTCGGCGGTGCCGGGCCGGTCCTCCGGCGCCGAGCGCTGGGCCTGCGCACGCAGGGCGGCGAGCCCCGCGACGACCTCACCGCGATTGGCGGCCGAGGTCATCCAGTCGGGCAGCCTCGGGATCATCGCCAGGGACGACGACGGACTCCCCCGCTCCCTCAGACGCGCGCCGATGTACGCCGCGAGCGCGTCCACATGCTCGATGCCGTACGCCCACAGCAGCCGGCCCGCGCAGCGCGTCTGCAACCACAACGGCCGGTCGAAGAACGGCTCGGCCGGACCGCCGAGCGTCGCGCCGATACGGGCGCCGCCGCGCCGCTCCGGCTCCCACTCGGCCGTGGCCCCGCAGTGCGCGCAGGCCAGCCGCCTGGGCAGGAACAACAGGTCTACGGAGTAACGGAGTTCGGGCCCTCCGGGCCGAGGTACGACCACGGCGCGCCCGGAGCAACGGGGGCACACCACGAGGATGCGGGCCGCGAATTGGGCCAGCATGGCGCCCCTGTCGGCGTGCCGGTGCCCACCGTCCATTGGGCCTCCCCCGCGTACTTCGACACTCGGATCCGCCTACCTCGACGCGCCGAATCGTACGCAACGGCCGACCACACCGTGCGGTCCGTGCCAGGTCACCGGCTCCCCTCCACTCCGGTCAGCGCATCGAGATCGAGCACAGCGCCCAACGCCCCCTTCAGCGCACCGACGCACATCCCGTGCAGTTCGGCGCGGGTGAACGACTCATTGGTCAGCCAGTCCACGCAGAGCACGCGGACGAAGACCAGCCAGCTCGTGAGCGCGGCCGACACGAGGTGCGTCGGCCCGTCGCCGAGCACCGTCGCCTCCAGCAACCGCCGCCGCAGCTCGGCCAGTTCGCCCGTGATGATCGCCTGGATGACCGGGTCGCCGGCGAGCACCCGGTTCGCGGCGAGCACGGTGTGCCGGTTGGCGGCGAAGTAGTCGAAGTGCGCATCGAGCCCTGCCGAGAGCTGCTCCATGAGGGGCGCCGACTGGTCGAGCCTGGTCGCGGCCAGCAGTCGGTCCGCGGCCTGTTGGTAGACCGCGGCGAACAGGGCGTGCTTGCTAGGGAAGTAGCGGTAGAGCAACGCGCGCGAGACGCCCGCCCGTTCGGCGACGTCCTCCATGAACACCTCGTCGTACGGCTTCGCCGCGAACAGTCGCGCTCCGACGTCGAGCAGTTCACTGCGGCGCTCGGCGGGATCGAGTCTTCGGCGCGCGGTCATGCGCCCACCTTACTTGACACATGTCTACTAGCAGTTCTAGCGTCACGCTAGTAGACATGGGTCTACTAGTGAGTGGAGGCGGTTCCCTCATGGCCAGACTTCTCAAGTGGCTCGCGATGGCGATGGGCATCACCTGCGCGGCGATCGGCCTCTACCACCTCGTCCTCGGCATCGCCTCCGTACCCGGCGAGGGCTCGACGGGAGCGACGGTCGACAGCCGGGAGCGGTTCTACAACGCGATCTTCTTCGGATTCGGGCTCGCGTGGATCTGGGCCGCGCGCCAGTCGCCGATCCCCTCCACAGCAGTGCGGTGGCTCGCCGGCATCTTCCTGCTCGGAGGCATCGGGCGCGTGCTGTCCGTCGCCGTCCACGGCTGGCCGCACTGGTTCCAAGTGCCGCTCAGCGCCCTCGAACTCGCCCTTCCCCCGCTCTTCTTCTGGCTGTCGACCGCGGACGAGCGGAGGACGAGGGAGACGGCCGCGGACGGGGACCGCGTCGGGGCGCTGTGACCACTGACCGTCCGACTGCCGGGCTGGGACCGGCGTTCACCGATCAAGGCCGGTCCCAGCCGTAGCAAGTCAACAATCAGAACGCAGCTGCCTCATCAGACGATCTCCTTCTGGGTCGGTACGACGACGCCGTACAGGTCGGCGATGGTGGCGAGGGCGCTGTAGTGCACCTGGCAGGCGTCGAGGTCGGTACCGGCCACCGGCAGCGAGCGGGTGGCGGTGGCATCGGCGACGACCGTGGGACGGTTGCCGCGCAGGAACGCGCCCTGCGCGGTGAACGTCACGCACATGTGCGTCATCCAGCCGGCGAGGATGACGTCCTGTCCGTCCGGGACGTGCGTGCCCAGGTCGGTGTCGACGAACGCGTTGGGGACCTGCTTGACGACGACGGCCTCACCCTCGACCGGTGCGACTCGGGGGTGGATCCGACCGATCTCGGCACGGATGTCGTACGGGGTGCCCTCGCCGCCGTCGTTGATGACGTGCACGACCTTCGTGCCCTCCTGGCGAGCCCGTGCCAGCAGCTGCGCGGCGGCGTCGAGCGAGGCCTCCCACCCGTCGAGTTCCATCACGCCCTGGGTGTAGGTGTTCTGGAAGTCGATCAGGATCAGCGTCGAGTCGGCCAGCTTCGCGGGCGTGTCGTCGAAGCCGTTGAGCTCGCGCAGCGTGGTTCTGGACATGGGTGTACCGCCTTCGGTCTTCGCGTGAGGTGGGCAGCCCGAGCGATGCGGTGGGCTGCGACTGGAACGCTATGACCCAGCAGGCGTGTCGACAATGACGTCTAACATGCAGATACCGACATGCCGCTCACGCATCACTGATCGCCAACTGCCGACCGCCAGTGGCCAATCGCCAACCGGGGGGACTCATGCAGGACATCGCCAGACGACTCATCGTCATCGTCCTCTTCGAAGGCGTCGACCTGCTCGACGTCACCGGGCCACCGGAAGTGTTCTCCCTGGCCCGGCGCGAGACCGAGGACGCGGCGGGCTATCACGTCGCGCTCGCCGCCGAGAGCATGGACCCGGTCACCACCTCCGCCGGAGTCCGCATCCTCCCTGACATCACCTTCCGGGAGGCCGCCGAGGGAAGCATCGACACCCTCATCGTGCCCGGCTCGGTGGAGGTCGACAGCGAGCGCCGCGTACGCGCCCTCGTCGACCCCGACCTGGTCAGCTGGGTGAAGACCCTCGCCGACCGGACGCACCGGGTCACGTCCGTATGCGTCGGAGCACACCTCCTCGCCGCGGCCGGCCTCCTCGACGGCAAGCGGGCGACCACGCATTGGTCGACCGCGCCCCAACTGGCCGCGGACCACCCGGCGGTGAAGGTCGACGCCGATCCGATCTTCATCCGCGAAGGCAACGTCTGGACCGGCGCCGGGATCAGCGCCTGTCTCGATCTGTCCCTCGCGCTGATCGCCGATGACCTGGGTGAGGCCATCGCCCTGCGTGTCGCACGGCAGCTCGTCATGTATCTCAAACGGCCGAGCGGACAGAGCCAGTTCAGCGTTCCCCTGGAACAGCTCTCCACGACGCGGCGCATCGAGGATCTGCGCCACCACATCATGCGCAACATCAGCCGGCCGCTGACCGTCGTGGACCTGGCCGAGTACGCGCATGTCAGCGACCGGCACCTCACCCGGCTCTTCAAGACCGAACTGGGCATGACTCCTCACGCCTACATCGAATCCGTCCGGGTCGAGAAGGCGCGCCACGACCTCGAATCCTCCGACGCCACCCTCGAACGCATCGCGTCCAGCTGCGGGTTCGGCACGGCGGACACCCTGGTGCGGGCGTTCCGACGACGCCTGAACACGACACCGACGGAGTACCGCCGCAGATTCCGGGTGCCCCAGATCCGTTGACGCCCGAGACCCGCCTCCCTCCCCTCGCATATAGACACTGTCTACGAATCGCTGGTAGACAGTGTCTATGCCTGATGAGAACTCTCTGCGCGAGCGGCTGATCGACGTCGGTGTGGACCTGGTCCTCACCGAAGGCTCCGCGTCCGTGGGGCTGCGGGAGATCGCCCGGCGGGCCGGGGTGTCGCACGGGGCCCCACGCCGGTACTTCGCCACGCACCACGCCCTGCTCTCGGCCGTCGCGCGGCGGGGCTTCGAGGACCTCGCGGCCCGCTTCGAGAGCGCCGTCGACCCCGAGGCGCCACCACGCGCCCAACTGGAGCGGCTTGCCAAGACCTACGTCGGGTACGCGCTGGAGTGCCGCGGCATGTTCGAGCTGATGTTCCGCCACGACCTGCTCGACGGTGCGCAACAGCACGACGACCGGCCTCAGTTGCGCACCTCCACACTTCCCCTGTTCGAACGGATGGCCACGCTGGTCGGCCGGTGCGGGGAGGATCCGGGCGCCTCGCACCGGACCGGCCCGCCCGGCCGGTCGGCCGTATCGCCCGCGGTGACCGCCGCCGCCCTGTGGTCCGGGCTGCACGGCATCGCCCAACTGTGGACCTGGGGAAGCCTGCAGCTGGCCCTCGCCACTCCCCCGCCGGGCGATGAGGAACGCGACCGGCTCGTCACAGCGGTCCTGGACGCTCACCTCGGTCCGGTGACGGCGTGAGCACTGCCGCACGGCGGCCCTTCGCCCTCCTCGCCTCCGTGTCCGGGGCGATGATCGTGGCACTGGACGGGACCATCCTGCTGGTGGCGCAGCCCAGCCTCCGGCGTGATCTCGACGCGAGTGTGGCCCAGGTCCAATGGACGAGCACCAGCTACTTGATCGCCGTCGCCACTCTTCTCGTCGTCGCCGGCCGCCTGGGCGACCGGTACGGACACGCGCGGCTGCTCTTCGTAGGAGTACTCGGATTCGGGGCCGCGTCGACCGGAATCGCGCTCGCGCCCACCGTCGGATGGGTGATCGCGCTGCGCGCTGTTCAAGGCGTCTTCGGCGCGCTCCTCCAGCCCGCGACACTCGCGCTGCTGCGGCTGGCGTACCCGCCGGACCGGCTCGGCACGCCCATCGCCCTTCGCACGAGCGCGATCGCGGTGGCTGCCGGGATCGGTCCGGTCATCGGCGGGATTCTGGTGCAACATCTCGGATGGCGTGCGGTGTTCTGGGTCAACGCGCCCGTCGCGCTGGTGATCGCCGTACTCACCCTCGCCGTCCGTACGCCGGTCCCTGAACGCACCGGCTCCGAACGGTTGGACCTCACCGGTACGGCCATGCTCACGGCAGCCCTCGCGGTCCTGGTCCACGCCCTGACCGAGGTGCCGGGGCGCGGATGGACCGCTGGGTCAACCCTGCTCGAACTCACGGGCGGCCTGGCCTTGTTGACGACTCTGGTCCTGCACGAGCGTCGCGCCGGACACCCGATCGTGCCGCGTGCCGTGGCCCGGTCCGTCCCTGTGACCGCGGCCATGGCGCTCCTCCTGGTCATCAGCGCGGGCCTGTTCGGCGCCCTGTTCAAGGCAACGTTCTACCTTCAGGACTCCCTTCACCTCGCCCCGGTCGCCACGGGTCTGCGCGTCCTTCCGCTGACGGCGCTGATGGTCCTGGGCGCACCGGTTGCCGGTGCAGCACTGCGCCGGTACGGCCCACGGCACACCGCCTGCGCGGGCACGGCTCTCGTCGTGGTCGGCATCGCGCAGTTGTCCCGGCTCGGTCCGACCAGCCCGTGGCCGTCCATGACAGTCGCCTTCGCCGCACTCGGTGCCGGGTTCGCGACCGTGATGGTCACCGCCACCGGGACGGTCGTCGGCGATGCGCCGCCGGGCTGCGCCGGAGTCGTGGGAGGACTCAAGCAGACGGCTATGAACATAGGCCCGTCGCTCGGCATCGCCGTCGCTGCCGGCGCGACGGGCGCAACCGCCGGCTCCGCTTCCACGATGAGCCTCGGCCTGCTGCCCCTGGCGGTCCTCGCTCTCCTCGGCCTGATTCCCGCCCGCCTGCTGCCTCGGCACCCGGCCAGGAACGTCCCGCCGCGTCAACCGGCGCCACAAGGAAGGGCTGTTGCGGAGGCCGGCGAACGACCGTGACCACCACGAGGCACCGCACGCGACCCCACCCCAGGGCCACGTGCGGCACGTATTCGGGAGAGGGTCAGAGCTTGAGGCGGTGCACACCTCCCTGGACCGTACCCACGTACAGCCGGCCGCCGTTGGCCGCGAGGCTGGTCACGTTGAGGTTCTGCAGGCCGGTGGAGATGTTCTGCCAGCTCCGGCCACCGTCCGTGGAGCGCAGGACACCACGCCCGCCGCGCGGCAGGGCCGACTCCCAGTAGCTGCTGGTCGCCGCGTACAGCGTGCTGCCCACCTGCAACACGTCCTTGACCCGGAGCGGCAGCTTGCCGGTGTCGCCGGTGCGGAAGGTCTTTCCGCCGTCCGTCGACACCTTGATGGCGTCGCCGCCGGTCAGCATGCGCGAGCCGGTGAACTCGATGGTGTCGACGCGGCCGTCGGCGACCTTCGTGATGTCGTCGCCACCGTTGTCCGAGCGGTACAGGCCGTCGGGGGCGCCGAGCCACAGCCGGTCCGGATTCTTCGGGTCACCCGCGACCGCGGTGAAGTACGTCCGGTCGTTGAGCAGGTTCTTCCAGTTGGCTCCCCCGTCCTCGGTGGAGAACAGGCCCACGCCCAGCAGGTTGCCGTACGAGACATACACACGGTCGGGGTCGGCGGGGTGCACGGCCATCGCGTACACCATGCCGTCGCTCTCGCCCTTCTTCTTCCAGGTGACGCCCGAGTCGCCGCTGCGCTCCAGGCGGAAGCCGCCCCAGGCGTTGTACTGCACCCGCCAGACGATCCGTGAGTCCTTGGGAGAGGTCTGCAGCAGCCGGGTCTCGACGCCTATCCTGCCCTCGCCACCGGTGGTGCCCCACTCGGCCCCGGAGACCGGGAGCCGGGAGCGGTGGGTGCCCTGCCAGCCGGCCGCGAGCAGCTGGTCGCCGCTCACCGCCAGGGAGTTGACGGTGCCGCCCTGGACGCCCAGACGCCGGTAGTCCTTGCCGTCCGCCGTGCCCCGGTACACGCCG
The DNA here is from genome assembly GCF_026340095.1 of Streptomyces sp. NBC_01446. Lineage (GTDB taxonomy): Bacteria > Actinomycetota > Actinomycetes > Streptomycetales > Streptomycetaceae > Streptomyces > Streptomyces aureus. Next base: position 1,056,316 of record NZ_JAPEPO010000003.1, read on the forward strand.
GCCGCGTCCGCCGAGACGGTCAGCGAGCCATCGGCCCAGCGGTCGAAGTCGGAGACGGTCGAGGCACGGTTGACGCCGGGAATGGTGCTCCAGGCGCGGCCGTGGTTGCGGCCGACCCGGGTGTCACCGCCATAGCTGACGTACAGGTCACCGCCGGTGAGGGTCATCCCGGAAGCGCCGTATCCGTGATCGTCCAGCGGCGCCCAGGTCCTGCCGCCGTCGAAGGAACCGACAATGCCCGAGCCGATCTCGTAGATCGCCACGACCTGGCTGTCCGCGACCACATTGACGGAGACGCCGCCGTCCACCGAGTCGTGGACCTTGACGGCCGCGCCGAGCGTGCCGGTGGAGAGGCCGTCGCGCTTCCAGAGCGACGTGCCCGCCGAGAGGTAGAGGCTGTCGCCGCCGATCGCCAGGTCGTAGACGTGGTCGGCGGGAAGGCCTATCGGCTCGGACGCCCAGGTGTCGCCACCGTTCCTGCTGATCAGCAGATCGGTGGCGGTGCGGGCGACGAGGGTCTTCGTCGCCTCGTCGGCGAGGAAGTCGTAGATGGGGGTGTCGGGGGTGTTCAGGGTCTTCCAGCTGCGGCCGGCGTCCTCCGTGCGCAGGATCGAGCCGGTGCGGGGGATGCCGGAGGCGCTGTTCGCGGCGTACCACCAGCGCTTGGCGTTCGTCGGGTCAATGACGGTGAAGGCCTGGCCCGACACATTGCCGAGCGGCAGCCTGGTGTGCTGCTCCCAGGTCGCGCCCTTGTCCTCGGTCGACCAGGGGCCGGCCTTGTTGTACTGGGTGAGGACGGCGGCCCCGGGGTCGCTCTGCGCGGTGCTGATGTCGCCGCTCTCCGAGTTGGGTCCGACCGGCTGCCAGCGGGAGTCGCGGCTGTCCTCGGGGGTCACCTCGAAGCCGTCGCGGTTGCTCGTCAGGGTCTTGCCGTCGGTGGTCCGACCGGTCACCGAGACCAGATGGGCGCCGGTGCCGCGGCCGGTGATCTCCGCCTGGTAGACGTACCCGGAGCGGAGTCTGGTGGTGACCGAGTAACGCCTGCCGTGCGGCGGGGTCACGGTGAGGACCGGCGGCTTCGCCAGCGGGGCCGGCGTGAAGACGACCGCGGTGGACCCGCCGTCGCTCGGGTCGGGCCCAGCCTGCACGAACAGCTGCCGTACGACCAGGAGATACGGGACGCGCAGGGCCGCGCCGCCCTCCGGCGTGACCGTGACCGTGCCGCTGATCTCGGCCTCGCCCGCGGGGCGGTCGGCGCTGAGGGTGACGGTCGCGGTGGCGCTGCCACCCGCCGGGATACGCAGGTTGCTCGGGCTGACCCGGGCCTCGCCGCTCACCTTCAGGCGGACGGAGCGGGTCCGGGTTCCGGAGTTGTTGACGGTGAGCTTCTTGCTGCCGCCCACCGTGTGCCGCGCCAGGTCGGCGAGCCCGTACGAGAGGGTGGCCGGGGTGGTGGTGACGGCGGTGTCCGCCCGGTCCGCGGCCGCGGCGACGTCGAGCCGGCCGGAACCCTTGGTCGTCGCCCCGTAGTCCTTCAACTGCCTCGCACTGCCCACGAGTTCGGAGGTGACTTTTGCCGGGGTCTCAGCGGGGTGGAGCTGGCGCAGCAGGGCAGCGGACCCGGCGACGTGCGGTCCGGCCATCGACGTACCCGACATGCGGTAATAGCCCGGCGCGTAAAGGGACTTGGGGACGGTCGAGCGGATGTCGTAACCCGGGGCGACCAGGTCCGGCTTGAGGTCCCAGTTCAGGTCGGGGCCCCGCGAGGAGAACGAGGCGATCTTGTCCGTGACGTCCGTGCCACTGATCGTCACCTCGACCTTGCCGTCCGCCAGGCGGCGGCCGAGCTCGGCGTACTGGGTCGAGTCGACGCCCAGCATGACCATGGAGTCCATGCGCATCGAGTCGCCGGACTCCATGACCGAGGTCGCCGGCGCGAGCGGCACGGTGCCGTCCGCCTTCGCCGGCGGCTGACCCGCGGTGTCCAGCCGGCCCGCGTCCTGCGGCTGCCCGGCGAGCGCCGGACCGCCGCCCGAGCTCTTCCCTCCGATGACGGCGAGCACCCCATGGCGCTCCGCCTCGCGAGCCATCTCGATCTCCCAGGCGGACAGATGCTCCTGGGTGTCCGCGACCAGCATGTCGATGCGGACGGCCTTGCCCTTGACGTCTCCGGCCCGCTCCCAGTCCTCCGCGGTGCCCTGGCCGAGGTCGACGACCTCCGTCGTGACGGGGGCCGCGGGCGGGTTCGCGGAGATCACGCCGCGGTACGTCTGGATCTTCTTGCCGCCCTTGTAGGTGGCGCCCGGTATGCGCAGGCCGCTGACGGAGGCCCCGACGGCGACGACGCCGTCGGCTGCGGCCGGGGTGCCGACGGTGCCGCTTCCCGGGCCCTCGTTGCCGGCCGAGGCGACCACGACAACTCCGGCCTTGGTGGCGGCGGTTGCGGCCAGGCCGAGCGGATCGCGGCCGTCTCCGTAGCCGCCGAGGCTCATGTTGATGACATCGGCGCGGTGCGGATTGGCCGGGTCGATCGCGGCCTCGATACCGGCGACGATGTCGGAGGTGTAACCCTCGCCCGCATCGTCCATGACCTTGTACGCAAGGAGGTTGGCGCCCGGGGCCACACCGGTGACGCCGCCCTTCTCGGCGGCCTTGCCCGCGATGATGCCGGCGACGTGGGTGCCGTGGCCGTTGTCGTCCGTCGGGTCGGCGTCGCCGTTGACGAAGTCGTAGCCGCCGACGACCTTGTGGCCCTTGCCGAGGGCGCCGCCCAGGTCCGGGTGGCTGTAGTCGACGCCGCTGTCGAGGATGGCGACGGTGACGCCCTTGCCGTCGGCGCCGTTGCCCGCCGGGTCCTTGCGCTGCCAGACCTGCGGCGCGTTGATCAGCGGCACGCTGTCATCGGTGAGGATGTGCATCTTGGTGTCGGGGACGACGGAGGCCACCTCGGGCAGTTGCTTCAGCTCGGAGACCTCGGAGGCCTTCACAGTCACTGCTACCGCGTTGAGCAGCAGGTTCAGGCGGCGCGGGGAGCCGGTGCGCAGCCCGGCGTCCTTCGCGTCACCGAGGAACGTCTTCTGCCGTGCGGCGAGGGAGGCGCGGTCGGCGCCGATCTCCTTGGCGTCGGCGGACCGCAGCCGGCCCTTTCCCGTCGCGGCGGCGGCCCCGGCCAGCGTGACGATGACACGCTGCTCGGGGTCCTGGTGTGGGTCCGCTGTGGCGGACTGGGGCACCGCGGACAGCAGGCCGCCGACGACGGCGGCCGTGAGCCCGGCGGTGAATGTTCTTCGAGGGGTCATGCCAGACGAATAAATCGGAAGCGAGTGGTCCAGACAATGATTTGGCCTGGCCCATTGCTGCCGCTGGCACACACGGGCCAAGATCCGGCCATGTCCCAACTGAGCGCCGCAGGAATCGAAGCCTTCGACGAGAGCGTCTACCGCGCGATCCTCGTCCGGCACACCGCCGCACCCGCCGAGCTGGCGGATGACTTGTCCTGCTCCACCGAGCGGGTCGCCCGCGCCCTCGACCGGCTGCGCGAAAACGGCCTGGTGGGGCGGCTGGCCGGAACGCGCCGCCGGTACGCGGCCATTGAGCCGGGCGCGGCCCTGGAGTCCCTGGTCCGCTCCCGAACCGCCGATCTCGACGGCGTCCGGGCGGCGGCCGGCGAGCTCTCACGGCTGTTCGCCGCGGCCCGGCAGGGCGGCTCCGAACAGGTCGAAGTCATCACCGGCGGCGAGGCGTTGGGCCGCTGGTTCGTACAGCTTCAGCAGGAGGCGCGCGACGAGGTCATCACCCTGGACCGCCCGCCGTACGCGCTGACCACCTCCAACCCGGTCGAGGCGACGGCTCTCACCCGGGGCGTCCACTACCGCGCCGTCTACGCCCCCGAGGCGCTGGAGTGGCCCGGAGTCCTGGGCGACATCCGGGAGTTGGTGGCGCACGGCGAGCAGGCCCGCGTACTGCCGGGCCTGCGCATCAAACTGGCGATCTCCGACCGCCGCCTCGCCCTGATGCCACTCACCCTCGACTTCACGACGGAGGTGCGCGCCGCCGTCATCCGCCCGTCAACCCTGCTCGACGGCCTGATCGACTACTGGGAACTGTGCTGGCGCACCGCGACCCCGCTGGGTGCCCCCGCCGAGGACGACCCTCTCGGCGAGGAGGACCGCCAGATGCTGACCCTCCTCGTCAGCGGCCTCAAGGACGAGGCGATAGCCCGCCAGTTGGGCTGGTCGGTACGGACGATGCGGCGCCGGATCAGCCGTCTGCACGAGGAGCTGGGCGCCGCGAACCGCTTCCAGGCGGGGGTGATCGCGGCGCGCCGGGGGTGGATATGAAACCCCGCAAGCCGGTCGCTCGACTAGCGCCCGGGGGCTTCGAGGTCGTCGGAACGTCCGGCTTCGACGCGGGGCCACTGGGCGGTGGGGCGTCCGTCGGTGCTCATGTAGTTGCCGCTGATCTGCGGCCAGCCGGCGGGCGAGTCCTCCCACGGCTCCTGCCGCCCGTACGCCGTCCGGTCCAGCAGGCCGTACGTCTGGTCCATCGCCTCGACGCCACGGCCGGTGGTCCAGTACGTCTCGAACACCCGGTCTCCCTGGCGCAGATAGCACGCCAGCATGAACGGGCCACGCCCCGCCATCAGTGTGTCGATCGACTCCCGGGCCGAGTACCAGGGCACGTCCCAGCCCATGAAGTCGCGGTAGCGGACGCTCTCCTCGTACGGGCCCTGGCACAGCGTCGCGTAGGTGACGTCACGGGAGTGCAGGTAGGACAGCTCACGGACCTGACTGTTGAAGAACGTGCAGCCCTCGCACTGCTCGGCGGCGGGGTGGTCGGCGTGCCACATCTGGAAGTACGCGATGAGCTGCGTGCGGCCCTCGAATGCGTCCAGCAGCGTGACCTGACCGGACGGGCCGGTCAGCGGGGTACGGGCGTCCACTTCCACCATGGGCAGCCGGCGGCGGGCCGCCGCGATCGCGTCGCCTTCGCGGGTGTACGCCTTCTCCCGGATCCGCAGCGCGTCCAGTTCTGCCTGGTAGGCGGCTCGGTCGACGGCCTTGGGTGCCGCAGCGCTCGTTTCGGTGCTCATGAGAACTCATCCCTTCATGTCCTGTCTGGAGGGTGCTGTCCGGAGGGGCTGTCCGGAGGTTTTCTCCGGCTCATCTCCGGCTCATCTCCAGAGCGACTTTCACCCCACCGACGAAGGCGGCCCCGCCGGATCGACATCGGCAGCGAAGAAAGTTCGCGGAATGTGCGAAGCTCGTCAGAGTTCGCCGTTTCCACAGGTCAGCTCGCTGATCCGGCTGGACAGGTAGCGACGCTCGGCCTCGGTCGGCGCCAGTTTCAGGGCTTCCTCGTACGACTGCCTGGCCTCGGCCCTCCGGCCGGAGCGGCGGAGCAGGTCGGCCCGGGTCGCGGGCAGCAGGTGGTAGCCGTCGAGGCGCCCGGATGCCGTCAGCTCGTCGACCAGCGCCAGACCGGCCGGGATGCCGTCCGCCATCGCGACCGCCACCGCCCGGTTCAGCTCGACGACCGGGGACGGGGCCAACCGGGCCAGCTCCGCGTACAGCACCGCGATCTGCGGCCAGTCCGTGCTCGCCGCGTCGGGCGCGGTGGCGTGGCAGGCGGCGATCGCGGCCTGGACCTGGTACGGCCCGGTTCGCCTTCCGGCCTGCGCCTTGTCGAGGATGTCCACGCCCTCGGCGATCAGCCCCTGATCCCACCTGTGCCGGTCCTGCTTCTCCAGCGTGACGAGCACGCCGTCGGATGTGCGGGTCGTGCGGCGCGCCTCGTGCAGCAGCATCAGGGCGAGCAGTCCACGCGGCTCGGGTTCGCCGGGCATCAGCCGGATCAGGACCCGGGCCAGCCGGATCGCTTCGGCGGTCAGCGCCCGGTGGGCGTCCTCGCCCTCGTCGTCGTACCCCTCGTTGAAGATCAGGTAGAGCACCGTGAGGACGGCGGCGAGTCGCTGCGGGAGCAGGTCGGCGGGCGGCACGCGGTACGGGATGCCGGCCTCGGCGATCTTGCGCTTGGCGCGGACCAGGCGCTGCGCCATCGTCGGCTCGGCCGTCAGGAAGGCCCGGGCGATCTCGGCGGTGCTCAGCCCGGCCAGCGTACGCAGGGTGAGCGCGACCCGGGCCGGGAAGGGCAGCGCCGGATGGCAGCAGGTGAAGATCAGCCGCAATCGCTCGTCCGGGATGTCCTCCACCGGCGGTTCATCCGGGTCTCGGATGATCACGGCGAGCCCGCGCAGCTTGGCCGCGCCGACGGCGTCGCGCCGCAGCCGGTCGGTCGCGCGTTTGCGGGCAGTGGTGGTGAGCCATGCGCCCGGGCGGCGCGGCACGCCGTCGCGCGCCCAGGTCGTCAGCGCGGCGGCGAACGCGTCCTGCGCGCAGTCCTCCGCCAGGTCCCAGTCGCCCGTCATCCCGATCAGGGTCGCGACCACCTGACCCCACTCGTCCCGGAACGCCGCGTCGACGGCCGTCCGGACCTGGTCGTCCGGCGCGGTCATTCCCAGACCGGGCGGATCTCGACGCCGCCCCAGCGCGCGTAGGGATGGCCTTCGGCGATCGCGATCGCCTCGTCCAGGTCCGCGCACTCGACGATCACGAAGCCGCCGACGAAGTCCTTGGTCTCCGCGAACGGGCCGTCCGACACCAGGGTTTCGCCGTCCCGGACCCGGACCGTGGTCGCGTCCACCACGGGACGCAGCCGCGCACCGACGAGCATGCCACCCCGCCGGTCGAGGTCGGCGAGCCAGGCCTGGTGTACGGGGTCCGCCTCGAGTTCCTCGTTGCTGGGCGAAACCTTCTCGTCGTCGCAGATGAGCAGCACGTACTTCACCCTGTCCATTCTGCCCCCGACACCGCCGGCGTGAGAGCCGCGAATCGCATCACAGACGCACAGCCACCCCCGCTCCCCCCGACCACGCGGCCGCGCCGCCTGCTGCTCCGGCAATCAGGGCAGCCAACGCCGGCCCGGGCACCGGCGGTACCCGGACCGGCGGTCGGGATGTCAGTCCTGGTGAACGACGTTCGTGCCGGGTCCGCCGGAGAGAGTGTCCGTGCCGGCTCCCCCGTACAGCTTGTCGTTGCCGCTGTTCCCATAGATCGTGTCGTCGCCGGCGTCGCCGTACAGAACGTCGTCGCCCTTGCCGCCGTACAGGTAGTCGTTCCCGTCGCCGCCGCGGATCGTGTCGTTGTCGTCACCGCCGGACAGGCTCTGCCGTTCCGCGCCGCCGTAGATCATGTCGCGGCCTGCACCGCCGTCGACGGCGCTGTCCTCGCCGCTGGAGTGGATGGTGTCGTTGCCGTTGCCGCCCTGCGCGATGGTGCCCTCGGCGGCATCGATCGTGTCGTTGCCGTCGCCGCCGAGCACCACAGTGACCGGCCCCACGGAGAGGTTGTCGTCGCCCGCGCCACCGGCGACGCCGTTGCCCTGAACGCCGCCTGTTTCGGTCAGGGTGTCCTTGCCTTCGCCCATGTCGATCGACGCGAAGTAGTACGTCTCCTCGGTCCGGTTGTCGTAGGTCAGGGCGTCGTCGCCGTCGCCGAGAGACAACTCAAGGGTGGCGTAGGGGTCTTGACTGTCCACCGTGGCAACCGTGCACGAGACCTTTGTCCGGTCCGTGCCGCTGGGGTACGTACAGCCGTCGCCCGCGCCGATGGTGACCGCATCGTCGATGACGTACGTGATGTCCGTTCCGTTCTTCGACGCTGTGACGGTCACGTCGTTGGTCTGGCCCGGGGCGGCGGTGTAGGCGACCGCACGACCGTTGAGCGCGGCGGTGGCCGACGACGTCGCGGCACCGGCCGTACCGGCGAGCAGGACGGGCCCGGTGAACCCCGCACCGACAGCCAGCATCACCGCCGACGCGGCGCGCAGCGTCCGGCGGCTTAAGGGACGAGAGTGCATTGCATTGCCTCCATGAGGAGTATGTGCCTCTAACAACTGGAGGTGACTCCCCCGGTATTCGCTTGGTTGCGTCGCCAGTTGGCGGGAAATACGGCTCACAGGTTCGGCAATGGTGACGGAAACGGCGATGAACTGCGGTTACAAGTAAGAGGATCGGTAATGCGCCAATTCTTTCTTCGGTAACGGTCCAACTCGGGTTCACTCATTGGCCTCATGGCGTTCCTGAGCCGTCGTTGTTCAGCGCGATCGTCTGCAGTTTCGGACGACGGTCTCCGTGAGACTCCTCGTTCTGGTGATTGTCGGGGGTGGGCGGCGTGCGGTACGCACGGAGGGAGGCGTTCGTCGCTGCCACCGCGGCGACTGCCAGCGTGGCGGAGAGGCCGCCGGTGACCAGGGCGAAGGGAGCGGAGGTGGCCGATGCCATCAAACCGCCGCGGAAATTGCCGAGTTCGGGGCCCGCGACGCCGATGACGTGCTCCAGCGAGGAAACCCTCCCCCGGTACGCGTCCGGGGTCTCCAGCTGGACCAGCGCACTGCGCGTGACGACGGAGACGGTGTCTGCGGCGCCGGCCACGGCCAGGCATCCGAGCGCCGGCCACAGCGGCCCGGACAGGCCGAAGCCCGCCAGCGCGACGCCCCAGACGGCGGCCGCGCACAGCTGGACCAGGCCCCCGCGGCGCCAGCGCGTCACCGTGCCGGAGAGAAGTCCGGCCGTGATCCCGCCGACCGCGACGGCCGAGAGGAACAGACCGAGGGTCTGCGGGTTGCCACCGAAGCGGATCTCGTTGACCAGCGGGAAGAGCGCGATCGGCATGGCGAGCAGCGTCGCGGACAGGTCGGTGGCCATCGAGCCCCACAGCGTCGGGCGGCGCAGCACGATCCGCCAACCTCCGCGCTCCAGGCGGCGCCTGGTGAGATTCGCGTCGGTGCCCTCAGGCTTCATGGCCGGGAGACGGATCACCGCGAGCACCGAGACCACCGTCGTCACGGCCTGGGCGCCGTATGCTGCAGGGAGGTCCCAGCGGGCGATGATCAGCCCGGCCAGCGCGGGTCCGGCCAGCATCGCCGCCTGGAACGAGACGTTGGTCAGCGCGAGACCGGCCGCGACTTGGTCGGCCGGAAGCAGCCGGACGGGGAAGGTTCGCCGGGCAGGGGCACCCAGCGCGCCGCAAGCGGTCCCGGCAGCGACCAGGGCGAGGAGCAGGACCACGTTCCGGTTGCCCGCCACGGCTTGAGCGGACAGCCCTGCGGCGACCAGCAGTTGGCCTGCCGTAGTGGCCCGCACCAGCGCCCGGCGGTCGACACTGTCGGCCAACGTGCCGCCGAGCAGCCCGAACAGCACCATCGACAGGCCGGTGGCGAGCCCGATGGCGCCGGTGCCCACCGTGCTGCCGGTCAGATCCCAGACCTGGGCGAGCACTGCCACCGTCGCTATCTGGCCGCCGAGTTGGGAGGCCGAGGTGCCGATCCACAGGTCACGGAACGGCCGGCTGCGACGCAGCGGGCGGGTGTCGAGGAACCGGACACGTCTGTTCACTGGGGTGGCTCCGTGAGGTGGCGGAGGATCCGCTCCCGCATCGACCGGTGCTCCAGTGCCCGCCGCACCTCCTCGGCGACAGCCGTCATCGCATACGGGATCTCGCCGTCCAGCTCGGCGACCGTCGCGTGCGTGGCGCGCCACTCGGCCTCCAGGAACGGCACCAGCGAGCGGCCGCGTTCGGTGAGGTTGATCCGCCGGGTGCGGGCGTCGGGCCCTGGTTCGGAGGTGACCAGATCCTCCTTGCGCATGGCGGCGATGGTCTGGCTGATCGCGGAGTGCGAGCGGTTCAGGGACTCCGCGAGTTCACGGATGGTCAGGGGTCCGGTGTGGGCGAGCCGGATCAGCGGGTACGCGAACCGCGGCCGCACCCCTTTGATGCCACGCTCGACGTAGACCTGCTCGATCTCGGCGTCCATGGCGGCCAGCAGCTGGTGCAGCGACTGCCAGGGATCGGGCACCACGGTGGGATCAGTAGATGTCACAGCGCTAATATAACAGCGCTGCGATAAATGGACCTACGCGTCTGCTTCCCAGCCGAGCTGGCCGAACCGGCCGAACTGGCCGAACTGGCCGAACTGGCCGAACTGGCCGAACTGGCCGAACTGGCCGAACTGGCCGAACTGGCCGAACTGGCCGACCGTACTGATGCCCCCATGGCATGCACGACCTCAGAAGCCACCCCGGTCACGCCTCCGATCCGGACGGCCTCCAGGGGACTCAGGGCCGCCGCCGCCCGGCGGGCCGACTCAGGACACACGGAGCGGCTCGACTTGATAGGCAAGTGAAGAGTTGCCTATCATCTGGCCATGGCCGACGATCTTTTCAAAGCCTTGGCCGACCCCACCCGCCGCACCATCCTCGACGAGCTCTCGGAGAAGTCCGGACAGACACTGTTCGAGATCTGCAAGCGACTGAGCATGAAGCATCAGCTCGGTATCTCACGCCAGGGCGTCTCCCAGCACCTCGCCGTACTGGAGGCCGCCGGGCTCGTCGAGACCAGGCGGGAGGGCCGCTACAAATTCCACGACCTCAACACGGCGCCGTTGCGCCGCATCGCCGAGCGATGGCCCGTGCCCGACACATCCGGACCGGAGGAGAGCACCTCATGAAGATCCACCTGACCAGCGTCTTCGTCGACGACCAGGCCAAGGCCGAGCGCTTCTACACCGAGATCCTCGGCTTCGTGAAGAAGCACGACGTCCCGATCGGCGAGAAGAACCGCTGGCTGACCGTCGTCTCGCCCGACGAGCCGGGCGGCACCGAACTCCTCCTGGAGCCGGCAGGTCACCCGGCCGTCAAGCCCTACCGCGACACTCTCGTCGCGGACGGCATCCCTCTCGCCCAGTTCGCCGTCGACGACGTCAAGGCGGAGTACGAGCGCCTGCGCGCCCTCGGCGTGGTCTTCACCCAGGAACCCGTGGAGATGGGCCCCGTCACCACCGCCGTCTTCGACGACACGTGCGGCAACCTGATCCAGATCGCGACGAAGCCGGAGTAGGCGACCGACCACGTGGGAGGCCGGTGGCCGGGACTACGCTTCGTCGGGTTTCACGGCCGATGCGGGGAACTCGGCAAGCAGGCCAAGGACCTTGCCGAGCTGCTCCCGCGCCGTCGGATCGGTGATCACTCCGTCCGTACCGATCATCCGGCGCTCCACCGGAATCCTCGTGCAGGCAGACTCCACGATGTCGGCGCCCGTGTAGCCGAGTACGGTGCGCAGGGTCGCCGCGGCGCCCTCGCCCCGGCCCGGGGCAGCGGCGTTCACGAAGGCCACGGGCTTGTCGCAGATCTCGGTGCCGCCGACCGTCCAGTCCAGCAGGTTCTTGAACGAACCCGGCACGGAGCCCGCGTACTCCGGCGTACAGATCAGGATCGCGGTCGCCTCCGCGATCGCCGCGCGCAACGCGACCACGGGGACCGGCAACGGATCGGCGTCATCGTCGGGGTTGAAATGCGGAAGCGCAGCCAGCCCGTCGTACATGACCGTGCGCACCTGAGGCGAGGCCAGGGCGTGCGCGGTGCGGAGCACGGCCTCGTTGGAGGAACCGGTGCGCAGGCTTCCGGACAGCAGCAGGATCGAAGACGGCGTAGACATCCGCTCAACCTATCGGGCCGTTCACCGGTTCCGGCCGCTGCTCCCGTACTGAGCGCATTCGGGGCCAACTCCCCTATGTCCGCTTTAGTTGTCTGTGGCGGCAAGTGTCGCCGCTCCTCGGGCAGCGGCGAACTCTCGCCATCCCCGCCGCCACCCGGCACACAACACCGGTCACCCGCCCTCCTGCAAGGTCGCGGGACCCGCCGTCCAGGCGTAGGCGTCCCGACCCAGGCGTACAACACGGCTTGCCCCCTCGCCGACCCTCCCACTACGTTCGACCATCAGCCGTCTCACCCCTTGCATGGAGACCTCGCCCATGTCGCAGCTGGAGATCGATGCCGTCGTCTTCGACGTACTCGGCACCCTCGTCGACGAACCCGCCGGTATCCGCGACGGCATTCGCGAACTCGACCCGTCGCTCGACAACCCCAGTGTCGAACGGCTTTTGTCGCTGTGGCAGCAGCACATCGAGTGCGAGCAGCGTCGCATCCTCGACGGCGGCCGGCCCTACCTCACCAGTGACGCACTCGACCAGGAAGCCGCCCGGCTCGTCGCCGACGCCGCCGGAGTCGGCGACCTGGCCGCCGTAGCGGCGCTTGCCCGGTCAGGTCGCCGGCTCCCGCCGTGGCCCGACACCGTGACCGGCCTCGCCCGACTCGCTCAAAGGCACCCGCTGATCGGACTCTCCAACGCGAGCCGGACGGCGCTGCTGGAAGTCAACGCCCACGCCGGCCTGCGCTGGCACCAGGCTTTGTCCGCCGAGGACTCCCGGACCTACAAGCCGGACCCTGCGGTCTACCAGTTGGCCGTCACGGTCTCCGGACGACCGCCCGAGCGGCTGCTGATGGTCGCCACCCACGCCTGGGACCTGCGTGCGGCCCAGACCCTCGGCCTGCGCACCGCCTACGTCGCCCGCCCCGTCGGCGACCCGCCAACCTCCACGGACCAATTCGACCTGTACGCCGACGGCTTGGACGACCTGGCCGACCAACTCGACAAGGCTGTCCCAGCCCGCCCCGGTCGGCCCCAGCCATAGGATTTGGCCAACCGGCGCTGCCCGGCCGTCACATGACGCTCGTACGAGGGCTCACGATCGAGTCCGGGTCCCCCGACGTCCATACCGTGTCGCAGGAAGTGCAGGCGAATCTGTTGGACAGGCCGTCGGTGTGGCAGCCGCAGCTGGGGCACTGTTCCGTCGTGAAGTAGGCGTTCACGACATACGAGGGTAGTCGCGAAAGCCCTTGATGCTGCCGGCAGTTCCTGCGTGTCATGGGGGCCGAGAACTCCGTTGCCGGGCGGATGAGAGGTTCTCGGCGGGACACATGACGGGCCCGGTCAGTCCAGGGAGAACGGGTCCTTCGTCAGCGGCGTCGTGTGTTGATCGAACAGTCCGTCCGGCACCGCTTCGATCGGCAGGGGCTCGTGCATCAGGTGGCCTTCAGCGCACCCGGCGAACGGTCCCGTGACCGGGTCCAGCAGCGCGCTCAGATGCGGGTCGACATGGTGAAGCCACCAGTTCGACATTCCCAGCGCGCCGTCCCAGCGCAACGTCTCCCAGGCGCGCCAGATGGAGTCCAGCCGGGAGAGCGCCTGAGCGTGGGCGAACCAGCGCGGGCACCATACCCGCCCGGATTCAGGCGTGGGCCGGGGGACGAAATAGACGAACCGGTCGGCGACGAACTCGGCCACGTTCGGGTAGTACAGCTCTGCCGGTCGGGTGGCGCTCTCCTCGTCCCACCGGATGTCCTCGAGCGACTCGTCCCTCTCCCCGTCGGGCAGTGGTGATGTCACGGCGTCATGCTCCTTTTCGCAGCTGTACGTCGATTGCCCCGGCATGGCGGCCAAGGCGTTCCAGGACTCTGGTGAGCGTGTTGAGGGCCCATGTCAGGTCGGCCTGGTGCGTCCTCGGGTCCTGGTCCACGAGGCGGCGGTAGATGCGAATGGCCCGCCGTGCCGGTCGCTCCGCACGGGCGGCCCGGCGCCAGTCGCGGCGACCGCACAGGCTCAGCGCTCTGGCCAGTCGGCACAGGAGCAGCGCGCGCTCGGCCGGCGGTTCGCCAGGGCGGTCGACCAGCGTCAGGCAGGCCTGCTCCGCCTGTAGTGCGGTGTGCCATGCCTCGGCCTCGTTCCCCGTCGACGCCCGCCCCTCGGCCAGCCGTAGGAGCGCGAAGCACAGCGGGCGCTCGTGGCGGGCCCGGTTCGTGACGGACAGGCGGCTGCGAAGGCTCACCTCGTGCTCCGCGATACGGACGGCTTCGTGGAAGGAGCTCGTCATCAGCAGGGCGCGGGCCAGCTGAGCGCAGGTGCCGGCCAGGTCCTCCTCATGTCTCGCGTCACGGGCCGACAGGCCTGCGCGCAGCTCGTACGCCTCCCGCAGCGACGTAACCGCGCGGTCGGCCGTGGCCCAGGACGTGGCGTAGCTCGTGCCGAGGTCATGCAGACACCACGCCAGCCCCTCGCGGCCCTCGTCGGTGACGCGGGACAGCCGGCGGTAGAGGGGTTGCGCCTGGCGCAGCAAGATGCGCTCCGCGACCGGACGGTCGTACTTGCGGTACAGGTCGGAGAGGTCGTGGAGAGCGGTGGCATACCCCTCCGTGTACAGGCTGGGGGCGTACTCCCTGAGGCGGTGTCGGACGGCGAGGGCCTGGTTCAGGGCGGTGAGCGCGTCCGCCGAGCGGCCCAGGGCATCGTAGGAGTGGGCGAGTTTGAGGGCTGTCCCGGACTGATTCTTCAAGTCGCTTGCACTGAGCGGGAGTTCGGTGCGCTCGTAGGTCGCCAGCGCCTCCTCGAAACCCTCCACCGCCGCCCGGTGGTCGCCCGCGCTCGCGTGGTAGGTCGCGAGCGCGCTCACCGACTGGGCCAGAGTGGGAACTGGTGTCCCGTACGGTTGACGCATCAGGGCCCGGCGATGCTCGACGGCCTCTGCGATGGACTCCCGCGCCGCCGCGGCGTCCCCCGCGTCGAACTGCTCCCAGGCCAAGTTGTGCAGCATCTGCGCCAGAGTGGAGCGGTGGACGCCGGGAAGATCCCCGGCCAGCGGGCGCAGGAGTTCGATCGCTTCCCGTACCAGCGCCATGGCCTCGCCGGGTGGCCGTGTGGCGTTGCTGTAGTCGACCGCCAGGCCCATCAGCGCGCTCGCGAGGTCGGCGGCGTAGGCGTCGGGGTTCTCCCTGGCCAACCGGCGCGCGGTCTCGGCCGCCTCCTCGCTCAGCGACAGCGCCTCCGAATGCCGTTGGAGGCGCCACAGGTTCGCCCCACGCTCCGCCAGCGCCTTGGTGAGCAGGAGGGGATCCAGATCGGGGTGCCGGGCCGCCAGAGTGCGGGCGCGTCGGACGGCCTCGTCCGTGTGGTCGTCGGACCTGGCGATCTGGTCGAAGGGAATCGCGCTCGGGTCGAGCCGCCAGACCACCTGTGACTGATTGATCAGCGCCCGGACCAGGCCGCGCTCGCGTTTCTCCCCGTCCTCGCCGCCCTGTGCCGCGAGCGTGCGGAAGAGGCCCAGCGCCTGGTCGCCGGCGTCGTGAGCCTCCATCAGGTGCCTGGTCATGCGCCGGGCTTGCGAGAGCGCCAGCAGCGAGTCGGCCCATTCCGTGCGGTGCGTGCTCGTCCCGTCGTCCACCTGCGTCCTGCGGAGCGCGGCCGCGTCTCCGGCCGCCACCCGGGCTTCCTCCCAGTCGCCGACCGCCATGTGCCGCTCCGCCAGGTTGTGCAGCGCCCACGCGCGGTCGCGCAGCGCCTGTGGGCTGTCGCCCGTGGTGCGGCACAGGCGGCTCAGTTCGCGGGCGACGTCGAGGGCGTACTCACGCAGCACATGGGACTGTTCCGGCAGCGCGTCGGAGTGCGCGCGCAGGGCGGTGGCTGTCAGCGGTTCGTCGGCGGTCAGCCTGCCGGTGCTGTGTGGCTCGCCGGCGGGAGCCGGGCGCACCGTCTCGCGGAGCCGGTCGATGACGATGCGGGCCTCGCGCGTGCGGCCCTCGTTGGCGTGGGCCACGGCGGATCGGGCCAGAACGGTGAGGGCCTGCACCTGTTGATGGTCCGGGGCTCCGGCGAGCAGCCTGCCGAGCAGCCCCGCATCGTCGATGACCTGCTCGGAGGCCTGGTACTCCGCCAGCCGGTCCGGTTCGAGCCGACCCCAGTAGCGGCCTTCGGGCGGCGGATACAGGTCGCGCAGCCAGGCGGCGATGTCCGCGGTGAGCCACGCCGGTTCGTCGGGCAGCAGCCGGGCGATGGTGGCACGGGCTTCACGCTCGTCCTGCGCGGGACACAGCACGGCCGCCGCCACGGCCCGCGCCTGCAGCCTCTGCGCCCGCCTGCCCATGCCCCACTCCTCGGCGGAATCCTGCCAGTACTTCTGCTCGTGCCACAGGAGTTGGGACTCCAGCGCGTCCCCGGCCGGCTGGGGGACCCGTACGTGGCGCAGCAGCGCGGCGAGGGCCGCCATCTGAACGGTCAGCGCCGTCTCGGCCCGCAGGCCCGCACCTCGGACCGCTGCCGGGAGGGCGTCAGGGAGCCGGGCCCAGTCGACGTCCGTCTCACCGGTCACCTCGGCCAGGCGACTCGACAGGTCGCGGGCCGCCCTCAAAAACGCATGCTCCCGGTCCGCGGCACCGGTGCTGAGCGCGTGCAGCCGGGTCTCGGGGAGGGCGCCGGTCGCCCTGGTCCGCCAGGATCCGAGGGAGCGGGCGAGCAGCAGAAGGCGTACCGGATGTCTGGCCTCCTCGGTCTGCTCCCGCAGCTCCCTGACCAGCTCGGGCATGGTCTCGGCGTAGTCGACGACGAGGAGCAGCGGGTGCTGCACGGTGCGCAGCGCGTCCAGGTCGCGTGGCTTGTGGCGTACCTGTCCGGCCACCCAGCCGCGGTTCCGCAGCCGCGCCATCACCTGTCGCGCCAGTCGGGTCTTGCCCTGACCGCCCGGGGCGGTGATCACGCGCACAGCGGTTGCGCCATCGGAATCCGCCAGGCACCACTGCTCCAGATCGGCGAGGGTGTCCTCCCTGCCGTGGAACGACACGACCTCGGTGTCGGCCCGCAGCAGCATGGTGGGGGACGTCACCTCCCGTTTGGGCGGCGCCGACTCCAACAGGCCTGCGAGCTCCACCGGTTCGGGCTGCGGGTCGACGGAGGTCGCCTCCCGGACCACGGCGCGGAAGTCGGCGCAGGCCAGCAGGTCCTCGCTGCGGGTGTACGTGAGCCGGGTCCCGTGGCGCGGCCGGCGGTCCGCGCGCACCACACCGAGCAGCAGCCTCCCGCGCTCCTGGAAGAGGGCCGCGCCCGACATCCCGGACCATGAGGTGATGTTCGCGGCGGTCTCGTGGTCGAGCCCAGTGGTGTCGAATCCCAACAGGCCGGCGTCGTCGATGATTTCGGCGATCCTGCCGCCGTGCGGCCTGACCCGGCCGAGCAGTTGCTCGCGGTTCCGGCCGCCGTCCGCGGCCCGCTGCTGCCGGGGGAACCCCGTGGCGGTGACCCGCATCTCGGAACCGCCCGTCACGCACCAGCCCCAGCGTTGCGGGCGGCGGCCGAGGGCCCCGCGCAATGTGGCGGGCGTGGACCACTCGGGGTGATCGGCCGGGATCTCCAACAGGGCGGCGTCCACGGCCTCGTCCTGCCGTCGCCACCGCACCACCACCGGGAACCGTGCCGCCGAATCCCTCAGCGCCACAGTGATCTCGGCCCGCGTTTCCGGTGGCGGCAACAGATGCGCGGCGGTCAGGACGAGCCGCGGCGCGATCAGATAGCCACTGCCGATGCCCGCGCCGCGGACAAGAACGACCTGTTCCTCCTCCATCAGCCCACCGCCGTGCTAGTCGACGTCGCCCACGGCCACGTCTCCGCCGCCGCGACGCTCCGGATTCAGACGCAGGGTCACGCGTTGGGCGGACCGCTTCGACCGCTCCTGGCGGCCGTTGGCCTCCACGACGCCGAACCGCAGGGCCCCGCCGCCATTTCGCGTGCGCACCAGCTCGACCTCGAACTCCGCGGTGATCTCGCCCAGCACGAAGCGCAACTCCGAGCCCTGGCCGCGGCGTTGCGCCTCCGACAGCTGGGAACGCAACACCTCGATGGCGTCAGCCAGGTCCAACCAGTCCTCGTCGCGTTCCCTGCTCGCCATGCCCTACCCCTCGTCACGACTTCAGCATGGGCACCCATGCTAGTGATCCTGGTCAACTCTCACCCCTACAAGCCGTCATCCCGCACGAAACGCAGACAACGATCCGCGGAACGCCGAACCGCGGCCGCCCCATCGGTGCTGTTCGAAGGGGAAGACACCGCAACTCACCCTTCCTGTACGAGGCCAAGAACGGCACGCAGAGCGTTCGGTCGTCGATCGACGGGCAGGTGGTCGACCAGATGAACCGGACACCCGAGCGCCGCAGCCCCCGCGTCCGCGACGCGATCGTCGCCGACCATGAGGACCTCCTCGGGCGGCAGCCCGAGCTTGTCGCAGGCCGCTCGGAAGAGCCCCGGATCCGGCTTCTGCACCCCGTGTTCGAAGGAGAGGACGTACGCGTCGACGAGACCGTCGACAGCGTGGTCACGGAAGACGGGCCGCAGGTCCCAGCCGATATTGCTCACCACAGCGACCGAAACGCCCTGCCCACGCAGAGCGCGGAGAGTCCCCTCGGTATCGGGATAGGGGCGCCATGCGGCCGACGTGCGGTGCCGGTCATACAGCGCCTCGGCCAGTTCCGCCGACGGAAGGGACGCCTCTCGGGCGAGAGCGGTATAGGCAGCGCGGTGTTGCTCGGCGCTGAGGTCCCGTTCACGCCACAGCCCCTCGAGATGCGACGGCAGCGCGCGAGGCGGAGCCCCTCCGGGCAGAGCTCCGGCCTCGGTCAGCCGACCGGCACACGCGGCGAGTTCGTCCGCACTCATATCGAGTCCGGCCTCGGCAACAACCGCTCCCAGCCACTCGGAAACCGACTCGATGCGGAAGAGGGTCCCGGAAAAGTCGAACATCACACCTTTGACCATGCCGGTGATCCTCGCCTTCCCCGTCACCGGTGCGCAAGCCCGGCAGTGGGCCAGGAAACGGACGACGCTCCTGGCGACTTCGTCACGGCTTCCGGTACGTCACCAGCGCCGTGGCGTCACCGAGGTTCCTGAGCTCCATCGGCCCGCCGGCAGTCGCCACCACGTACTCGGAATTGAAATCCTCGGGCGGGCAGTACGTGGTTTTCTCGCCCTCCAGGACCTTGGCTCCCCTGGGCTGCACCCGGTCCTCCCAAATGTTGATCAAGTCCATGCGGACCTTGCACGTGGGGCCCTTGAGCATCGTGACCGTGGCCGACGCGGGCACGTTGAGCTTGCTCTGCCGGAAGGTCACCTGGTGGCTGCCGTCCTCGGCGCGCCAGGTGCCGAGGAACCGCTCACCGAGCTTCTTGTACGTGGTGGTGACCTCGCCGAAGCCCTTGCCTGCGCGCCAGTCGAGCGTCGTCGTGCTGGCCGACGACTTGTTCGAGAACGTCGCCGATTTCCCGTCGCGGGCGATGTCGACCCGGTCCCAGCCGTCCCAGTTCTTGGCGAGGTGAGTGTCCCACTTCCCCAGTCCACCGGTGCCGACGGCGGCGACGCTCTCCGTCGGTGGCTCGCCGTCCCGGCAGTACTGTCCGAAGTTGGCGCGGACGGTGACGGTGGCGCGCTTTGCCTTCAGGTCGATGCCCTGGCAGGGGTCGGTCTTGGTGGCGTAGACCGTCTTCGCGTGGGACCAGGGCTTGCCGCCGGCGCTCCGGTGCCGTTCGAGCAGGCCCGTACCGGCCTGGTAGCGCAGGGAGACCCGGCGTCCGTCGGACAGTTCGATGACCGCCTCGTCATCGGTGTCCTTGACGACCCGTGCCGCGCCGGGCGGCGCGGCCGAGGCGTCGCCCTGACAGGCGGTGATGCCGGCTGTGGCCAACAGCACGGCCCCGGCGACACCGAAGACACACTCGCGTTGCATTTACGTCCTTCAAGCATCGAAGTGAACTCTCGGATAACTGACGCACGCGGGGCCGGAATCGTTGCACGGCTCGCCGGTCTTCCGCTCTCAGGGCAGGGTGAGGGCCGTCATCACCGCCTGCCGCCGAACTGCCAGTTGTGGACCTCGATCTCGGCGTAGAGACCCACGGTCAGAACGGCGCATGCCGTGTCCGGGTCCGGCGCCCGGACCAGCGCCGCCGTACCCAGCCAGGTGGCGCCGTCGTCGGACAGCAGAGGCCCGTACGCGATCAAGTCGTCCTCATCGGCGGGCACATCGAGGTCGGCAGCCTGCCCGGCACCGAGGCCGAGCACCAGGTACCGGTTTCCTTCGGTCGGGCCGCCGGGGTAGTCCCACATGGTGCGTCCGAGCCTGTTGCGCCACCGGCGCAGCATCACATCCCGGTACACGCCGGCCTGATAGCCGGGTTCGTCGAACGCGAACGCGCGTGCCGCGGCGGTGTCCGGCAGGTCGACGATGTGCACACTCCCCGTCGGCTCCTCGCCGTCGCTGCTGAGCGTCGGGCCGCGCGCGATCAGCTCTTTGCCGTACCGGTCCATGTAGGACCAGTGGTCTTCCAGCAACTCATCGCGTAGCGCGAGGGAGTCGAGACGATCGCGGTGATAGCAGAAGAACTCCATGCGCACACTCTGTCCCACCATGCCCTGCGCCATCTCGCAGTCGCCCTGATTCGGCCTGCGAGCTAGGCCACCTGAACGGGCAGCCCACCTGTCCGGGCAGGCTGGCCTGATCGGACAGGTCAACCGGCCCGGCGGTCGCCCGGAGAGCACCGCCGGGCCGGGCACACCTCGTCGTCCGTCCGGACCGAGTTATCCCAGCTGGCCGGGCTGGTAGTCGCCGGCCGGCGTCTGGATGATGACGTTCCCGCGGTTGAACGCGTTGATGATGGCGATCTGCGACACGAGGACGACGAGCTGGTCCTCGTCGTAGTACTTGGCGGCGTTCGCCCAGACCTCGTCCGAGACACCACCGGCCGCGTCGGCGAGGCGGGTGCCCTGCTCCGTCAGCTCCAGCGCCGCACGCTCGGCCTCGGTGTAGACCGTGGCCTCCCTCCACGCCGCGACCAGGTTGAGGCGCGTCGAGGTCTCACCGGCGGCAGCGGCGTCCTTGGTGTGCATGTCGAGGCAGCCGCCGCACCCGTTGATCTGGCTGGCACGGATCTTCACCAGCTCCAGCGTCGCATGCGGCACCGACGACTCGGCGAGCACCTGGTTCGCCGCGATGATGTGCTTCCAGATCTTCATGGCCGCCGGGTTGCCGAACATGTTCAAACGGGCGTTCATCGTGAACTCCTCCGTCGTTACCGATGCCTACACCCCTATGACGGAACAGCTCCGCGCGCTGTGACATGACCGCATGTGACCTGCGTCTCCACGTCCAGCGCTGCGTGAGCGGCCACCGACGACGAGGTTCACGGCATGAACGAGGTTCAAGGGATGAGCGAGGTTCACGGGATGAGCGTCGCGATGCCCGCGCAGAGCAGGTCCAGGCTGCGGGTGAACTTCTCGTCCGGGGGCTGGGCGGCCGCGGCGGCGAACGTCCGGGGGAAGCGCTGGCTCAAGGCGGCGATGTCCTCGCCGGTGACCGGCGTCGCGGGCGGCTCGCTCTGCTCCTGGAGCACATAGCCGGTGACGTGGCTGAGGACAGTGTCGGCAGCGGTGCCGCAGTGCTCCGGAGGGACGCCGGCCTCGGCGAGGGTGTCGAGCAGCCGCTCCATCAGCGAGAGCGCGCCGGGACTGAGGGTCTTGGGGCTGCCGGCGAGCATGATCGCCCCACCGGGGTGGTGCTGGATGCTCTGCCGTACGGCGACGGCCTGCGCGGTGACCCGTGTCTGCCAGCGTTCCTGCCTGGGCAGTTGGGCCAGTGCCGCGGTACCGGCGTCGTACGCCTGCCGGGCCACGCGGTCGGCCATCAGCTGGAGAAGCGATGCTTTGTTCGGCACGTGGTAGTAGAGGCTGCCGGCGTGCACATGGAGCCGGTCCGCGACCTGCCGTATGGAGAAGCCGTGGTAGCCGGTCTCGGCGAACACCGTCATCCCCGCGTCGACGATCCGGTCTGCAGTCAGCTTCACGACCGCAGTCTAGCGAGCACGAACAGCTTTTCAAACACTGTTTGAAAGCGGCCGAGGTCGCGCTACTGTCACGATCAGCGAATCGACGGGGGAACGAAGGGGGGTGGTGACGATGGGCAGCGTGCTGTTCAGCGTGACCACGGCGGCACTGATGGTGCTGATGTTCAAGGGTGGTCTGGCTCTAGTCGGTGAGACCACGCTGGGCAGGCGACGGATTCCCTGGGCGGCCGTGGGCCTGACCGGGATCGCGCTCGCCGGGGTAGTCCTCCAGCTCTGCTGGTCGGGGGCGATGGGGGCGCTCGACGCGGACCCGGCGAAGTCCGGCTGGTGGCGCGTGGTCACCTCGGTCTTCATGCAGAACGGGGGCTTCGGCGGGGCGGCGTGGAACATCGCGACCCTCGCCGCCGTCGCAGGCTTCGCCGAGTGGTTCTGGGGTGCGCCGCTGACGCTCTGTCTGTTCGCGGCGGGCATTCTGCTGCCCGAGCGGATCGACGCGCTGTGGGGCCAGACCTCCCACAGCACCGACCCCCGCAACTTCGCCGGCAGCTCGGGCGCTACGTACTTCCTGGGCGCGACACTGGCCGCGGCGCTGCTGCTGCGCGGTGGCGCCGACGAGGTGCCCGGCAAGGGCTCCCAAGGCATGGGACCCGACGCCGAGGCCTCAGCCGACGAGGGCTCGCCCCGCAAGACCGCACGCGAGACGGCCAGTAAGAACCGTCTGCTCGCGCTCGCCGTGCCCATGCTCGGGCTGGCGATGTGGTTCACCCAGGGGAACGGCCACGGGCTGGTCGCCTGTTACGGGTTCGCCCTCGGGGCACTCGCCTGGGTCGCGTTCCGTACGGTCCTGCGCCCGGACCGTGACCTGCGACAGCCGCCGCGCACGACGATGGCCGGGCTCGTCGGCCGGGCCCGGAGCGCCTCTTGACATGCTCCTCGGGCTGAAGCTCGAGGATTCTGGCCGTCCCGCGGGTTGCTGTGCCGCTAGGCGGCAGGGCATCCTGCTGGGATTCCGTGGCTTCTTGTTTCTTCGCGTTGGGCCAGAACGGGTTCTGGTCTTACCTTCGCTCCGCAGGCCGTTACCGCGAGTCCGGCGGCCTGTTTCACATTCTTGGCGGCGTTGACATCCCGGTCATGCCGGGTGCCGCAGGCGGGGCAGGTCCACTCGCGTACGTTGAGCGGCTTGGGCCCGTCGTGGTGTCCGCAGGTCGAGCACACCTGGCTGGTGGGCTCGAACCGGTTGATCTTGATAAAGGTCCGCCCGTACCGGGCCGCCTTGTAGGCGAGCATGTTCACGAACTGTGACCAACCCGCGTCATGGACGGACTTGGCCAGCTTGGTGCGCGCAAGGCCCTTGACCGACAGGTCGTCCACGGCGATCGCGTGATTCTCGCGGATCAACCGGGTGGAGAGCTGATGGTGGAACTCCTTGCGCGCATCAGCCACCTGCGCATGCACGCGGGCAACCTTCAGCCCGGATCCACCGGCTTGATGTCTGTGGATGACTCTCGGGGAAACGAGAAAGTGCCTTGTGACCTGCGATGATGGGGTTTCTCTAGGACCACATCAGGCACGATCGACAAGGCACTTCCGAGATGCAATCTTCCCATGCCGCCGCGAAGGTCTCCGCACGGTTCGATGATCCGAATCTTGTCGGGTACGGCGGACTGGAGCCGGTGGTGCGCCTGGCCGAGCGGTGCGGACTGCCCGCGCTGGCCAGCGAACACGTCCGGTTGCCGGTCTCGAAGGACGGCACGGGTGCCTTCCCCGCGGCGAAGCTGATGTCGCTGGTGGGCGGCATGGTCGCGGGCGCGGACAGCATCGATGACATGGACCGGCTGCGGCACGGCGCTCTGCCGCGCCTGTTCGCCGGGGTGCGGGCGCCGTCCACGCTGGGCTCGTTCCTGCGTTCCTTCACTCACGGGCACGTGAAGCAACTGCACGCGGTGGCACGGAGGTTCCTGCCCGAACTGGCCGCGCACACCGGGCTGCTGTCCGGCGCCGAATCGGTCGCCCATGTGGACATCGATGACACGATCCGCCGCACCTACGGCTACGCCAAGCAGGGGGCGGGTTACGGATACAGCAAGGTCAAGGGCCTCAACGCGCTGCTCGGGATCGTCTCCACACCCCTGTCCGCCCCCGTGATCGCCGCCACCCGTCTGCGCAAGGGCCCGACCAACTCCGCACGCGGGGCCGCCGCCTTCGTCGCCGAGACCATCCGCACGTCCCGCGCCAGCGGCGCTACCGGACTGCTCCTCGTGCGGGCCGACTCCGCGTTCTACGGCGCCGACGTCATCGGCGCCTGCCGGGCCCTGGATGCCCGCTTCTCCGTCACGGTGCGGATGAACGCCTCGATCAAGGCCGCGATTGCGGGCATCGACGAAGCCGCATGAAAGCGGTCAAGTACCCGAAGGCGGTGTGGGACGAAGAGGGGCAGTGCTGGATCTCGGACGCGGAGATAGCCGAGGCCACCTACACCGCCTTCACCTCCAAGCCGAAGAATCAGCAGGTCACCGCCCGCCTGATCGTGCGCCGCGTCAAGCGCCTCAACCCCGGGGCGATCCCCGAGGGGCAGGGCACGCTTTTCGACACCTGGCGCTATCACGGCGCGTTCACCAACTCTCCGCTCTCCCTGGCCGCTGCCGAGCGTGATCACAGGCGTCACGCAGTCGTGGAACAGGTGATCGCGGATGTGAAGAACGGCCCGTTCGCGCACGCCCCCTCCGGGCACTTCCAGGCGAACGCGGCCTGGCTCGCCCTGGCCGCCCTCGCGCACAACCTGACCCGCGCCGCCGGCACCCCGGCATCCGCCTTCCACGCCAAGGCGACCACCGGCACAATCCGCGACCACCTGATCAACGTGCCTGCTCGGCTGGCACGGTCGGCCCGCCGCCTTACTCTCCACCTGCCCCAACGCTGGCCCTGGCGGGACGACTTCACCCAGCTCTTCGACCTCGCACACGCGCCACCACCCGCCGTCGACAAGCCTTGACCACCCCGCCCGCAAGGGCCTGAGACCTCCGAGCATGTGGAAAAGCTGGGCAGACCAGCGGGCACCCCATGCCCGAATCCGCAGCTCGGCCTCGGACCGCCCCCGAACCACCCGAAACGATCACTCCAAAATCAAGCCGGTGGATCCGGGTTCAGACGGGCCCTGGCCCGGTTCTTCGAGCCCTTCTGTTTGCGGGACAGCTCCCGCCCGGCCTTCTTGAGTTTCTTCTCCGCCCGGCGCAGAAACCGCGGGGAGTCGAATTTCGTGCCGTCGGACAGCACCGCGAAGTGGGTCAGGCCCAGGTCGATGCCGATGGCCTGATCGGTGGCGGGCATCCGGCCGGCGTCGGCGGCCGGGTCGGTGCCGATGACAAAGCTCGCGAAATACCGCCCCGCCGAGTCCTTGATCACCGTGACCGAGGACGGCACCACGGGCAGGGCGCGGGACCACTTCACCCGCACCTCACCGACCTTCGGCAGGTTCAGCCGGCCGCCCGGGGTGATGGACCAGCGGGCGTTGGCCGTGAACCGGAGCGACTGCCTCGAGTCCTTGCGCGACTTGAACCGCGGCGCACCCACCCTCGCGCCCCGACGCTCACCCTTGAGGGAGGCGAAGAACGCCTTATAGGCGGCCTCCACATCCCGCAAAGACTGCTGGAGCACCACCGAGGACACCTCGCCCAGCCAAGACCGCTCCACGGTCCGCTTGGCACGGGTGATCAAGGTCTGGGACAGCTCGGCGGCCTTCGGATACGGCAGACCCGCCGCGTGCGCGTCCTTCCGGGCGCGCACCGCGTCGTTGAACACGACCCGCGCGCACCCGAACGCCCGGCCCAACGCGAGGCGTTACCCCAGTTCCGGGTAGAGCCGGAACGCGTACCGGAGCTGCATGAACGTCACCCTAGGTGCGCCCTCCCGGGTACCGGCCCAGAAGATCGGAACTGATCACGATCGTCCTCTCGTTTGACACTCGCGCTCAAGTTCGGCCTATCCCGCCCGCCAATGATTGTGGGGCGGAGGCCGGGCGGGAGGCGAGCCATGATGCTCCGCACCGGCAGTCCACAACACCGCACCTCCCTGCTCCGCAGGGAGGGACGCCGCGACGCTACGCGCCGCGATCGCCAGATTCGCTACACCACCGGGCTGAATACCAACAGAGTCCTGAAGCCCGATGCACTGCGAATGAATCCCGGTGTCGGGAATTCCCGCCCCCTGCTGCATCCGCGCCCACACGCACACTGTTCAGCGTGTTCACGGGGGAGAAAGCATGTCGGAAAACCTCCGCCGGGAAGTGTCCAAGCTCGTCGACCAGGAGGTGGCCGAGATCATGGAACAGACCGAGCGCGATGTGACCCGGACGGTCGACCGAGCGCTGGGCATGGACGACGGCGCCGCCCCGACATTCGACACCGCCCGCTGGCAGATCCGGCTCGGCGAACTCCTCGCCGCCCACCACATCCCCGGCGCCGCCCTGGCCGTGCTCGCCGACGGCGAGATCCACGAACTGGCCGCAGGCATCCTGCACACCGGCACCGGTGTCGAGGTGACTCCGGACTCCGTGTTCCAGATCGGCTCCGTCAGCAAGGGCTACGCAGCCGCCATGCTGGTCCTGCTGGCCGACGCGGGGAAGCTGGACCTCGACGCGCCGGTCACCGACGTCCTGCCGGACTTCGAGGTCGCCGACGCCGCCGCGACCACGACGATCACGCCGCGCCACCTGCTCAACCACACCAGCGGCATCGAAGGCGTTGGGAGGGTCGGTCTGACGAACCCGCCCGGCGCCACCATGTCGTACTCGAGCACCGCCTACAACGTCCTCGGCCGGATCATCGAGGTCGTGACCGGCGGGACCTGGGACGAGGCCCTCAAGGAACTGCTCTGCGACCCGCTCGGGCTGGAGCACACCATGACCCTGCCCGAGGAGGTGCTGCGCTTCCGCGCCGCGATGGGGCACATGGGCGAGCCCGGCGAAACCCCTGTTCCCACGCCTCTGTGGAACATGCTGCCGCGTTCCGCCGGTCCGTACGGCGGGATCTGTGCGACCGCCGCCGACGTGGCGCGGTTCGCCCAGGTCTTCGTGGACGGCGGCACCGCGCCGGACGGCGTCCGCGTCTTCCCGGGCGCCGTGGTCGAGGCGATGCTGACCCGCGAGGTCGAGATGCCCGACCAGTGGTTCCTCGGGGCTCACAGGGGCCTGGGCTGGGGCCTGTTCGAGTGGGACGGTGTGCGCGGCTTCGGCCACGACGGGAGCACGTTCGGTCAGCTCGCCTATCTGCGCGCCCTCCCGGAGAAGGGTCTCGCCATCGCTCTGCTGACCAACGGCGGCGGCGCGGCGCCCAAGGTCTTCGAGGCGCTCTGCCGGGAACTGTGCGCCGAACTCGTCGGAGTCGCCATGCCCGGGTTCGCGCCGGTCTCCGAGCCCCCGGCCGTGGACACGGCGCCGTTCAAGGGCAGCTACAAGCGCGAGGGCTTTCTCATGACCATCGCCGACGGCGACGACGGCCCGGGCACACTGCGGCTGACGTACAAGGGTGCGGACGGCCTGAATGGCACCTTCGACCCGCTGCTCTGGCACCTGACCCCGGTCTCCCACACGCCGGCGAAGACGGTGTACGCCGGGCGCCGCAACGAGAAGGACGCGTGGATACCGGTGGTGTTCTACGCACTCGCCGACGGCAGCCGCTACGTCCACTTCGGCGTACGGGCGACGGCCAAGGCGGCGTAGTCGCGTCAGTCGGTGCGGCCGGTGGCCGGCCACCGGCCGCACCGACTGACGCGCAGTGGGCGAGGCGTATCCATCAAGGACAGCCACCGTTTCCCCCAGGACATCGCCGCCGCAGACACGGCGTCATATCCGGACTCCGTCCCCAGCGGTAAGTACCCTGCACGCATGATTAACGGCGCTCACATCATCATCTACAGCCAGGACGCGGAGGCGGACCGCGCCTTCTTCAGGGATGTTCTGGAATATCCGCACGTCGATGCCGGCGACGGCTGGCTCATCTTCAAACTGCCTCCGGCCGAGGTGGCAGTCCATCCCTCCGACTCACCGTCACACGAGCTGTACGTGATGTGCGATGACGTCAACGCGACGGTCGATCAGCTCTCGGCCAAGGGGGTCACGTGCGCCCCGGTCACGAACGCCGGCTGGGGCCTCAAGACCGGGATCCGGCTGCCGGGCGGCGGCGAGCTGGGCCTCTACCAACCGCGCCACGAAACCGCCCTCAACCTCTGACGACCTCTCCAGGGCCGGATGGCCAGGGCTGGATGGCCAGGGCTGGATGGAGACTGCCCGTCAGGCCCGTGGAATGGCGCGTCCCGTGGGTCGGTACTCCATCACCAGCACCCTGCCGTCCAGGTCATGATGGCTCACCAGCTCCAGGTCGGCCGACCTCACACCGGCGAACAACGGCTCGCGGCCCGACTCCCCCACGAGCAGCGGAAAGGTCATCAGCCTCAGCCGGTCCACGAGGCCCGCTTCGAGGAGTTGCCGGACCACGGACAGACTTCCCATGGTCCGCAGGGGCACATGGCCCTCGCTCTTGAGCCGGGTGACCTCGGCGATCAGGTCGTCATGGCACACGCGGGTGTCCTGCCAGGAGACCGTCTTCAGCGTCGACGAGAAGACGACCTTGTCCACACCTGGCACCGGGTCCGTGCCGGCGGCACCCGTCTCCCCGGAGAGACCCGCGAGGGCCTCGTAGGTGCGTCGCCCCATGAGCACCAGCTGCGGCCCGGCCATCTCCTCGTGGATCCACTCCTCGAGCATGGGCCCGTCGTAGCCGAAGTAGGCGGGCGATGTCGCGCTGCCGGCGTACCCGTCAACCGAGACGAACACATCGACGGTGAGTGTCTGCATGGCCATACCTCCGAACGGCTCGCACCTTCCGTGCCACGTCCGCTCCCATCGGCCATGGCCTCCAGTAGAGACGTCGGAGCGGCATCGCGTGATGCGACCTGTTCAGCCAACCATGTCGCTCGCTCCTTCGGGGCGCTACGAGCCGCTGTCCGTGGGGCGGCGTGCGATCCAGAGCTGGCGCGTGGAGCGCACCACCAGGTCGTCGCGATGGCGTACGTCCGCAGGGCCCCCGTTCACCAGGGTGTCCAGCGCTTCCAGGTCGGCCGGGTCGACGCGGCCGACCAGTGCGCCGCGGATGCGGGTGAGCGTGCCGTGCGCGTAGAGCCCGGCACTGCCGCCCGGCTGCGGGCGCAGTTCGAGACTCTCTGCGCGTTCCTCCTCAAGGGTGAATCCGGCCGATGCCAGCAGTGCGCCCCAGTCGGCTCCCATGTGGGGTACCTCTTCGTCGTGCAGCGTCGTGAGTGCCTCGCGGCAGCGACCTTCCAGTCCGGGGCGCTCCGGTACCGCGTCGGCGGCGAGAAAACGTGGCATTCCGTCCAGTTCGGCGATGGCCAGGAGTCCGCCCGGGCGCAGCGCCTTGAAGATGATGCCGAGGGTCGCCGTGGGGTCGTCCATGTGGTGCATGGAGGCGGAGGCCCATACGAGGTCCGCGTCAGTGACGCCCGGGAGGCTCGTACCGGCGTCCGCTTCCAGCGGGTGGATGCGCGAATCCAGGTTCTTGGCGACAGTGGTTCGGGTCAGCTGTTCCAGCATGTGGGCGGAGCTGTCCACGGCCGTCACCTGGGCGGAAGGGAACTGCTTCAGCAGGGCGAACGTTCCGGTTCCGCTACCGGCACCGAGGTCCACGATCCGCTTGACGTCGTCCCCGGCCACTTCGGCGATGGAACGCATCGAGGCAGCGAGGTAGGGCGCGAACAGTTCGGCATCGAGGTCGAGCAGCTCCGCGAGGCCGTCCTGCTCATGCGCATGCTCGTGCGCGTGTGTGCCGTGGTTTTCCCGCGAGTGTGTGCCGTGACCATGGGAGTCGGTGGCGTCGTGGCCGATCTCATGGGACCCATGCCCGTGCGGCTGGGAGTGTGCGGGGGAACCGTGCGGGGCGGGGGTGGGGTGCGTCATGACATCGACCGTACGCATCATTTCGTTCAGCGCATAAGCCCTTGCCTATGACGCAAGAAGATCCCACGCTCGACGGCCTCGTGCGCAAGGGATCACGGCCTTGCGCGCCTCACGCGGCCGGTTACCCGAGGACCGGCCACGGACGCCACCTCACACACCGCACCCCACCCCTGGCACAGACCTGAGTACCGGCCCCCCTGAGTCAGACCTGGTATCGGTCCGACGCGAACAGCGCGATGTTCTCGGCCACCCACTGCGACGTCCGCTTCAGCCCGTCCTCCAGGGACACCTCAGGCTGCCACCCCGCCCACTCGCGCGCCCTCGCGTTGTCGGAGAGCAGCCGCTCCACCTCGCTGCCGGACGGCCGCAGGCGTGCCGGGTCCACGACCACCTTGGCGTCACGACCCGACGCGGCGATCAGCGCGGTCGCCAGGTCCCCGATGGAGATCTCCCGCCCGGTGCCGAGGTTGACGCACTCGCCGAGCGCCCGGTCGCAGTCCGCGAGCGCCAGGAACCCGGCGGCGGTGTCGGTGACATAGGTGAAGTCACGGGTCGGGGTGAGCGAGCCGAGCCTGATCTCCGTTGCGCCCGCGTGCAGTTGGGACAGGATCGTCGGTATCACGGCGCGCGCGGACTGCCGCGGACCGTAGGTGTTGAACGGCCGCACCACCGTCACCGGCAGTTCGAAGGCGTGCCAGTGCGACAGCGCCATCATGTCCGCCCCGATCTTGGAGGCGGAGTACGGGGACTGCGGCTGGAGCGGGTGGGTCTCGCTGATGGGTGCGGTCAGCGCGGTCCCGTACACCTCGCTGGTGGAGGTGTGCAGCAGCCGGCGGACAGAGTGGCGGCGGCAGGCCTCGGCGATGTTCTCGGTGCCGACGACGTTCGTCTGGACGTAGGCGCCGGGCGAGTCGTAGCTGTACGGGATGCCGATGAGCGCGGCCAGGTGGAACACGGTGTCGCACCCGGCCACGGCGTCCATCACGCGGCCCGCGTCGCGCACGTCGCCCGCGATCATCTCGACGGGACTGTGGGGGTCGCTCAGGTAGCGCGCCAGATAGCCCTTCTCCGCGTACGGCTTGTAGTGCACCATCGCGCGGACCTTCGCCCCTCGTGTCACAAGCATGTCGACGAGTGCCGAGCCGATGAATCCCTCGGCGCCGGTGACGAGGACGGTGCGGTTGTTCCAGTCGGTGCGGTTGTTCCGGTGGTTGTGGTCGGTCATGAGGTGAACTCCATTTCGTGGACGGGTGAGTTGGGGGTCTTGGCGAGGCTGATCACCTTCGCGGCGAGCAGGTCGGCTGCGCGGGCGTGGTTTCCGGGGTCCGCGGCGTGGCCCATCGCGGCGAGCCGGGAGGGGTCGGCGAGCAGCGGCTCGACGAGGGCCGCGAGCCGCTCGGCGGTCGTTTCGCCGTCGGGTACGAGGTGCGCGGCGCCCGCGTCGGACAGGACGCGGGCGTTGTGCGTCTGGTGGTCGCCGGGGGCGTGCGGGTACGGCACGAGGACGGCGGGCACTTTGGTGGTGGCGAGTTCGGCGACGGTCGCCGAGCCGGCCCGGCAGACGACCAGGTCGGCGACGGCGTACGCCAGGTCCATGCGGTCGAGGTAGGGCACGGCCTGCGCGACCGGCGAGTCCCCGAGCCGCCGCCGGGTCTCGTCGAGCGCCGCGGGCCCTGTCTTGATCAGCAGATGGACGTCGGGGCGGTGCCGCCAGCGCGCGGCGAGCCCGAGGGCCGCCTCCGTGAGCCGCGCCGCGCCGAGGCTGCCGCCGTTGAACAGCACGACCCGCGCGCCGTCGGGTATCCCGAAGGCGTGCCGTGCCTCGGCGCGCAGGGCGGTCCGGTCGAGGGTGGCGAGCGGTGCGGCGATGGGCATGCCGACGGTGTCGGCGTCCTTGCCGCCGGCCAGGTGGGCGCGGCTGCGGTCGAAGGCGACGGTGATGTGCGGCGTGAGCCGTGCGGCGAACTGGTTGGCGCGGCCCGGCACCGCGTTGGACTCGTGGATCACGCTGGGCAGTCCGGCCATGCGTGCGCCGACGATGACGGGGGCGCTCGGATAGCCGCCCATGCCGACGGCCACCTGGGCATTTTGGGCGCGCAGAATGCCGCGGCACTGGGCTCCGGAGCGGATCAGGGCCGCGGGCAGCAGGTAGCGCTTGGCGCCGAGGGCCGGGTCGAAGGGGATCATGTCGACGGTGTGCAGGCGGAATCCGGCGCCCGGGATCAGTTTGGTCTCCAGGCCCCGCTCGGTGCCGACGAAAGAGATCACCGCGTCCGGGTCGGCCCGGCGCAGCGCTTCGGCGAGCGCGAGCCCAGGGTAGATGTGGCCGCCGGTGCCGCCCGCACCGATCACGACGGAGAGTGGTGTGCGCATGGCGGACACACTCGTGGAGCGGTTTAAGAGGGTTCTAAGAGTCCCGTTTGGCACTCTTTACGGCATGACCAAGATCCTCGTAGTCGATGACGAGCCGGAAGTGCGGGCGGCCGTCGAGGACGGACTGGCCGTCGAGGGATACGAGGTGCGCGGCGCGCGCGACGGCCTCGAAGCGCTCTCGGCGGTCTCGTCCTGGCAGCCCGACGCGCTCGTCCTCGACGTGATGATGCCGGTCCTGGACGGGCTCGGGGTGTGCCGTCAGCTGCGTGCGATGGGCGACCGTACGCCCGTACTCGTCCTCACTGCGCTCGACTCGGTGAGCGAGCGCGTCGACGGCCTGGACGCGGGCGCCGACGACTACCTGGTGAAGCCGTTCGCGCTCGACGAACTGGTGGCGCGGGTACGGGCACTGCTGCGGCGGGCCGCACCGACCCCTACGGAGGGCGGGCTGGAGTACGCGGACCTGGTCCTCGACCCTGATACCCGTACGGGTCGGCGAGCCGGCCGCCCGCTGGAGTTCAGCCGCACCGAAGCGGCACTTCTCGAACTGCTGATGCGCCACCCCGGGCAGGTCCTGCCGCGCGAGCTCATCCTGGAACTCGTATGGGGGCGCGACTTCGGCCCCGAATCCAACTCCCTTGCCGTATACGTCGGTTACCTGCGCCGGAAGCTGGAGGCCGGCGGCGAACCGCGCCTCGTCCACACGGTCCACGGCATCGGCTACCGGCTGGACGTGGCATGAGCGGCGTCCGCCGGCTGGGACGTCGCTGGCGGCGGCGACGGCCGCTGCGCACGCGCCTCGCCGTGGCGGCCTCGGCGGCGGTGGCGCTGGTCGCGGTCGGCGTGTGCACGGCGGCGTTCTTCGTGATCCGGTACGAGATGTTCCACCAGCTCGACCTGAATCTGACGCAGTCGGCGACGCGGGTGATCCAGGAGAACCGGGACGGGGGACCGCAGGTCGTGGCGGGAGAGTGCCGCTACCTGTCGGCGCCGGCGTGCGCGCAGATCGTGCCGGCCCTGCCGGCCGAGGACCCTGCCGCCCCCTATCTCCTGCCCGTCTCGGCGCCGGTCCGCGAGGTGGCCACGGGCGATCGCGCCCCCTACTTCAGCAACATCACGCTCTCCGGCAAGCCCATGCGGATGCTGACGACCCACCTCGGCGACGACAAGGCCCTTCAGGTCGCCCTCCGTTCGGACAGCGTCGAGAAGGGGGTGCGCCAAGCGGCCGGGCTGCTGGCCGTGATGGGTGCTGCGGGCGTTCTGCTGGCGGCCGGGCTCGGCTACTGGGTGTCCAGGACCGGGCTCGCGCCGGTGGCCCGGCTGACCGCGACCGCCGAACGCATCGCGTCGACCCGCGACCCGCGCCACCGCATCGAACTGCCGCCGGGCTCACCTGGCCGTCAGGACGAAGTGACCCGCCTCGCCGCCAGCTTCAACACGATGCTGGGCGAACTGGAGCAGTCCGTGACGGCACAGCGCCGCCTGGTCGCGGACGCCTCGCACGAGCTGCGCACACCGCTCACCGCACTGCGCACGAACGCGGAACTCCTCGCCCGCGCCGACCGGTTGACAGACACGCAGCGCGACCGGGCTGCGGGAGCGCTGGCACGGCAGCTGCGCGAAGTGACGGGCCTGGTGAACGACTTGATCGAACTGGCCAGGGACGAGGAGCCCACGCCACTCCTCGAAGAAGTACGGATCGCCGCACTCGCCGAGCACGCGGTGGCGGCCGCCCGAGCACACTGGCCCAGCACCCCCTTCACCCTGCACATCGCCCCGGATGCCGCCGAGACCGTACGGCCGGGGGTTCCCGCCCGACTGACCAGACTGCTGACGAACTTGCTGGACAACGCGGCGAAGTTCAGCCCGGAAGGGCTCCCGGTGGAGGTGGAACTCACCGCGTCCCGGCGCACGGGGTCGGGGTCGGGGTCGGGGTCGGGGTCGGGCGAGCGTCTCGAACTGACGGTCCGCGACCACGGCCCCGGGATCACTACGGAGGACCTGCCGTATGTCTTCGACCGCTTCTACCGCGCCGAAACGGCCCGCGCCCTGCCCGGTTCGGGCCTCGGCCTGGCCATGGCCCGCCAGATCGCCCGGGCCCACGGAGCGGAACTGACGGCGGAACAGGCGCAGGGGGGCGGGGCGTTGTTCCGGCTGACGTTCGAGTGAGGACGGGTATCCGCCCCGGCCGGCGCGGCGCGGCGCGTGACGACCGTGGCAAAAGGGAAGACTGGCTGCCGGACACCGAACGCAGGCAGGCAGGCTGGAACACGGGGGAAATTCATGGCCGCGACGGCATCGGCAGGGAAGCTGCGGGCAGGGCGTTCGCATCATCGGCGCGTGGCGGGCATCGCCTTCGCCGCAATGGTCGCCTTGGCGGTGGGTGGCTGCGGCAGTACAGACAACGCCGACGACACGTCTTCACCCAGCCGTCATTCCTCGAAACCCGTACCGGCGCCGCCCTCCTCCGCGCAGCCGTCCGTGTCGGCGGCGTACGGGCGTGATGTCCGCGCCTGCGCGGACGGCAACTGTGAGATCGCGGTAACCGGCCCGGTGACGTTCCGTTTCAAGGGCCCGGCCGGTCCAGCAACCCTGTCCGTCACCGAAGTCGGCCCGAACAAGGTGGAGTACACGGTGAAGTCGGGCAATGGCCGGTCCAAGGGGGGCGCGACCGGCCCGGGCCAAGGTTGCGTCACGGTCCTCCGCAGCAACGGCGGAGGCAACTCCTGCGGTGGCCTGGAGGCCGCCACCCGACCGAGCCCCCAGCCCGACGCGGTGGTGATCCAGGCGGCGACCGGCAAGGACGGCACGGCAATCCTCCACATCGTGTCCGACTGACGACGCGAAGCCTTGAGGCCGTTCGGCACCGAGTCGACCGAGGCCCCCTGCCGGCGGCCAGCTTTTTGCGCGGCGTCAGTCGACGTCACCAGAAGGCTTCCGGCACAAGGTGTCGACGATGTCCATCTGCGCCCGATGGAGGAGATCATGCAAGCCGTCTGCACAGACTTCGAGTGCGAGCCTTGGAGGTCAACGGCGAGGCCGACCACGTCCACCTCCTCGTGAACTTCCCACCCAAAATCGCCGTGCCGAAACTCGTCAACTCCCTCAAGGGCGTCTCCTCCCGGCGGCTGCGCCAGGAACTCGACGACCTGACCCGGCACTACTGGCGAGCCAACAAGCTCTGGTCCGGTTCCTACTTCGCCGGCACCGTCGGCGGCGCGCCCCTGTCCGGGGTCAAGCAGTACATCGAGCAACAGAGCCGGCCCATGTGAGCACTGTCCGGCTCCGCCCGACAGTCGCCGCGACGCATCGCGGCACACGGCATGATGGCGCACCTGACCACCGACGGTGCCGACCTACTGACCGCACCACGGGCCAACACTCACGAAGGCAGGGAAATTGACCACGCAGACCGAGCACGTCGACCACGAGCTCATCGAGGCCGCGGCCCATGTCGCGCGCACGCGCTGCCGGGGCGACAACCACACCATGGCGGCCGCGGCCCGCGCCCAGGACGGCCGGATCGTCACCGCGGTGAACGCCTACCACTTCACCGGAGGCCCCTGTGCCGAGCTGGTCGTCATAGGCGCAGCGGCCGGCCAAGGCGCCTACGAACTGGACACGATCGTCGCCGTGGGCGACCGCGACCGCGGAGTCGTCCCCCCGTGCGGCCGGTGCCGCCAAGTCCTCCTCGACTACTTCCCGGACCTCAAGGTCATCGTCGGTGCGGGCGACCGCCTCCGGACCGTCCCCGTCGCCGATCTGCTCCCCGAAAGCTACGTGTGGGCCGACCACCAGCTCGACACGGAAAACTAGACGAGTCTTTCCGAACACGTTCAGTGGTAGGCGGTCAGTGAGCGGCTGACCGTCTGCCCGGTCTGGAAGTTGTGCCAGATCGCAGCGGCAAGAGCCAGCATGCGCTGCGCGACGCGGACCCCGACGCCCTCGACGGTGCGTCCGCCATGTTGTTCCAGGTCGAGCTGGCCCTTGAGGGTGTCGTTGACCGACTCGATCAGCTGGCGGACCTTCTTCAGCATCGGCTCGCCCTGCCGCAGAACCTCCCGTTTCCGGGAGGGCCGCAACAGTGTGATGCCCTGTTCGGACAGTGACCGTTCGAAGGTCTTGGACGCGAACCCCTTGTCGCTGATCAGCAGCAGACCTGGCCTCGCGCGGACGAGTTCGGCGTCGACCTCCAGCATCGCGGCCAGTACCTCTCGCTCGCCGAGCTTCGGATCGGCCAGCGCCCACAGGACTGGCATGCCGGCCGGGGTGCACACCAGGTACAGTCGCAGCCCCCAAAAGAACCGCGAATGCGACGCGCAGTAACCGTAGTTGGCCCAACCCGCCAGCTCTGACCGCTTCACCGTCGGGCGGGACATCCCGCACGGCACCGGCGTCGAGTCGGTGATCCACACGGTGTCGTGCCAGAAGTCCGTGTCCTTCGCGAGCAGCCGGATCACTCGCTTGATCTGCGGCAACCCGGCTCGCAGCCGCTTGTTGTAGCCGGGATCCTGCGGGATGAACGGGAACAGGTGCCGGTAATGCTTGCGCGCGTGGCGCAGCCAGCGGGCCTCGCAGTGGAAGCCGAGCATCGCCTGCATGACCGCCAGACACAGCAACTCCGAGTGACTGAGCTTTGCCGGCCGCCCGGGCAACCGGGCGATACCGGCCCACTCGTCATCGATCTTTACGTAGAGTGCGGTCACGAGGGTGTCCAGGTTCGTCGTCACAAACGATCATGGACACCCTCTCCTCATGCCCGCAGGCATTCGGAAAGACTCGTCTAGTAGAACTGGGACAGGCAGAACTCGTGCCCCTCGGGGTCGGTCATCACGACGACCACGCCCTCGTCGTAGTCATGCCGCTCGCCGGTGAACCGGCCGCCAAGGCCTACGACTTGGGCGATTCCCTGATCGATGTCGTCGACCGAGACGTCCAGGTGCAGGCGCACCTTTCCGGCCCTCGGCTCGGCCACGGGCTGGAAGACCAGGCGCGGCTGCGGGTCGTCGCGATGGCCGAGATAGACCCAGCCGGGCTCGGACGGTCCCCGTGGGCGGTCCAGCAGCACGCTCCAGAACGCTGACACCCGTTCGACGTCGATGCAGTCGACGGTCACTCCCACCCACCGGTTTGCCATGGGCCGAGTATTCCCCGGGCTGCGGCGCGCGCTCAATGTCATCAGCGCCCTAAGAACGACTCGTCGCGTAGTCGGGGACAGCGGCGACCGAGGATGCCGGGGGCCGGACGGCCGCCGCAGGGGCGCAACCCCCCTTACTGAAACGGGGGGTTGCCCCAATGTGGTGCGTGGGGCGAGAGCGGCAGAGTTCAGGCATGACCTTCACCCGGTTACACGGAAGATTCGTTGCGTCCGGCGCACTCGCCCTGGTGTGTGCTGCGACCGTATTGGCAGTGACAGGGCACGCCGACACGCTGCACTCCCCCTCGCCCACCATCGCCGACGCCTTCCAACAGAGGGCGATTCGCGGCTCGTTGGTCTCGACGACTCTCGTCGCGGACCTGGACGCCACACAGGTCGAGGCCCGACTCGAGAAGGCGGGTATCGACGCGGCGCAGGTCCGCTACGGCGTACGCGCCCACCGGATCGTGTACCGCACGATCGACACGGAGGGACGGCCCACGACGGCCAGCGCACTGGTCGCGATACCCAAGAACCACAAGCAGGACCTCCGGGTCGTGTCCTGGCTGCACGGCACCGAGGTGTACCGGGGCGAAGTCGCCTCCGTCAACGACCGGTCCCCGGACCGCGCCACCGCGTTGCTGTTCGCCTCGAGCGGCCTCGCCGTGTCGGCCCCGGACTACCTCGGCCTGGGCGAAGGCCCGGGCATCCACCCGTACGGTGACCCCGAGGCAACCGTCACTGCACCACTGGACGCGCTCCGGGCGACCCGTGCGTTCGTTCAGGAAGCAGGCCGTGACATCGACCGGAAGGTACTCGTCAGCGGATTCTCCCAGGGCGGACCCGCCACCATGCTGCTCGGGCGGGCCCTGCACCAAGGCGCCGACACCTACTTCCGCCTGGGTGCGCTCGCCCCCATCGCCGGCCCGTTCGACCTGAGCGGATTCGAGGCCGCCGCAGCGGACGACAAGCTCGATCGGTCGCCCCTGTACCTCGCCTACCTCACCACTGCGTGGAACCGGATGTACGGCCTGTACGACTCCCCCGGCGAGGCATTCCGAGCCCCGTACGACAAGAAGGTGGAGAAGCTCTTCGACGGCAACCACACGGGCGGCGAGATCGCCGACGCGCTGCCGCCCACATCCAAGGAACTGTTCACCGGCGAGTTCCTGAACAAGGTGCGCAACCCCAAGGGTGAACTACGACGCCAACTGCACGCGATGGACACCACCTGCGACTGGCGTCCGGACGTCCCCGTGCACCTCTTCCACGCCACAGGCGACAAGGACGTACCCTTCACCAACTCCCAGCAATGCGAAGGGCAGTTGGCCACCAACGGGGCCGACTTCGAGCTGACCGACGTCGGAGACGTCGACCACCGCACGACCGTCCTCAAGGCGCTGCCTCACATCGTGCACGAGTTCAACACCGCACGCTGACGTCGTGCCACTCCGGTGCCCCCTGAGCCATCCAGGTCAGGTGGACACCGGAGGCGAGAGGTGCGATCACTGGATGACCCACTCCCAGGAGGAGCCCTTCTTGTACTCGTCGGGGGTTTCCGCGTCCGTGCTCCAGGCCAGTCGGGCAGGCTGCTTCGACGGGGCGCCGATGAAAACGGAGCACAGCGTGTGTGTCTCACCGACGTCCCATCCCATGTAGACGTCTCCCACGGGGCAGCCACCTTCGACCGTGCCCGCATGGACGACCAGACGCTCCGCAGCGGGTTCAGCGTCCTTGTCGAGGATCGCTGCATTGGCGTTGAGGTCGGGATTGGAGTTGTCGGGCACCCCTGACTTGAGGGTGTAAGCCACGAACACGAAGTACGGGGTGCCACCGCCCATTTCGTCGTCGCTGTAGTGACCCTCGCGCATCTGTTCCTGGGTGCCCTTGACGATCTTCGAGGCGGCCACCTGGAACTGTCCGCCGCCGGAGACCTCGGGCTCGAACAGCTTCGGAGCAGGGTGGCCCATCGTCAGCGCGGGGGTCCACTCCACCGGCTTTCGCGGGCTCTTCCGACGGCCGCCACTCGCCACCTGGGCGCTGTCACTCCGCGCACCGCGGTGCTTGGAACCGCCCGACTCGTTCCGGTCCCCGCTTCCGCCGCAGGCGGGGAGTGCGAGCCCGAGTACGGTGGCCAGGAACCCGGAAAGGGCCCTCGAGTGGCGCGGCATGATGTGCTTTCTCCCCTGATGTACGTGCCGGGGGAACGCGGCTGGACCGCGACGAGTCCCCCTCGTGACGACCGCGCGGCGTGCGTCATGTGCATGCTAGATCATCTCCTGACCCGTGAACTCCGGGCTCCGTCGCCGGGACCAACCTCCGGGCGGGCGCCGACAGTTCGATCCAGGGCCGCCGCCGGCATCCACAGCCGGTAAACGAGGTGCGCTCCGGGGAGCGTCCCTCGTAGTGTCCCCTGCGCACGTTCGACATTCGGCTTGACCAGGAGGTCTCCGTGCCCCGGAACACCATGTCTGACGAAGATGACACGCGCACCGCCCAAGCGGTCCTGCGTGAGGCCAACCACGCGCATGGCGTGCAGTTCCAACTGCTTCGACGGTTCGACGACGGAGTCCAGTCAGGGGCCTGGCTCCTCACCGATGACACCGGCCGACATGCCGTACTGAAGTGGAGCCCGGACCTCTCCTGGGCCCCTCAGATCGAACGGGCCGCCGCTGGCGTCGCCAAGATCCGCACTGCCGGATATCCGACCCCCGCCTGGCTCGCCGTCGGCACCAGCGCCGACGGCTTCGGATACCAGATCCAGGAATTCGCACCTGGTCACACCAGACCACAAGTGACCGCGAGCGAGGCCCGGTTGCTGATCGGCGTCCTGGAGATGCACGCCGGTCTCGACCCCGACCCGCAGCGAT
This sequence comes from Streptomyces sp. NBC_01446, assembly GCF_026340095.1. GTDB lineage: Bacteria > Actinomycetota > Actinomycetes > Streptomycetales > Streptomycetaceae > Streptomyces > Streptomyces aureus. Next base: position 1,096,263 of record NZ_JAPEPO010000003.1, read on the forward strand.
GCTGGTCGGAGTTCGTGACCACCCGCATGGCCGGTGAGGACCTTTGGCGGCAGACGGCCGGGACCGGACCGACCGGACAGGACCTCGTCCACGCCTGCGAGCGGCTTCTCGCCGCCCACGGACCTGTCACCCTGCCCACCGAGGACCTGGTCCACGGCGACTTCCGCCCCGGCAACATCCTGTTCGACGCGGACCGCGTCAGTGGCGTCATCGACATCGAGGCACTGGGCAGCGGCACGAGAGTCTTCGACTACGCGACGCTTCTGAGCGCCCACGACTTCACTCCCGGGGCTCTTGAGATGCTGTGCGACGCCGGCGAGCAAGTGGCCGGACCCGGTGTTCTGGCCTACTGCTTCGCCCAGGTCGCCCTCGACCTCACCGTCTTCGTGCACCAGCGGAACCTTCAACTGGGCATTCAGAACGTGGGCAAGCTCCTCGAGCGCACGCTGATCCTTCTCCATCGCGCGGAGGGACGGGGCTGAAGCCCCCCACCGCAGCAGACACCCCTCCCCTCGGGAAACCCCCAGGGGGATTGGCCCACGCCGCGCGGATGGAGTGATCAAACTGCGCAGCCTGCGCTCCACCCTGTGGACGCTGGTGGCCACCGTCGCCGGGATGCTCGTCATCGGCATCGTGACCATGGCCAACACCCACGCTCCCCCAGTGCCCGGACCAGGCCGACACATACGACCCGGTGAACAACGTGCTGGCCAGGATCGCCCTCGGCCAGCTGATCGTCGGCGTACTCGGCGTGCTCGTGGTCACCGGCGAGTACGCCTCCGGCGCGATCCGCTCCACACTCGCCGCGGTCCCGAACCGGCCCCTGCTCCTCGCCGCCAAGGCGGGCGTCTTCGGCACGGTGACGTTGATCCTCGGCGAACTGGTCGCGTTCGCCCCCTTCTTCGCCGGGCGGCTCGCGCTCTCCGACGGCGTTCCGGTGCCCGGCCTCGGCGACCCGGGTGTGCTGCGCGCGGTGGTTCTTTCGGGCGCCTATCTCGCCATGGTCGGGCTGCTCGGTATCGCGCTGGGCGCCCGTCGTCCGGTACACGGCCGCGGCCGTCGGAGCACTGGTCGGGCTGCTGTACGTGCTGCCCGCGGCGCTGTCGGGGCTCACCGGGGTCACGGTGGCGAAGTACTTCCCGACCATGATCGCCGGGAACTCGCTCGCCGTCTCCAAGCCGGTGGCCGACGTACTCTCGCCATAGGTGGGCTTCGGGGTGCTGTGCGTATACGTACTTGCAGCGCTCGGCGCGGGAGGCTGGCTGCTGACGCGCCGGGACGCGTAACCGCCCCGCGGCAGATACGTACGCCGGTACCTACACCAGGCACGTACAGCAGAGACGTACGGCAGTGACGTACACGCATAGGTACTTACGTACAGGAGACTTGAGCCATGCACGAGTCAGCCGGGGAGCGTCCGCGGGAAGGCGCGCGGGCCGAGCCCTCACGTCGGTTCTCCCCGGGCGCCGTCCTGCGCGCGCCGTTCACGGCTCGCGCCTGGGCCGAAGTCGCGTACTGCCTGATCGGTTTCCCCCTGACCGTCGTCGGCACCGTCCTCGTGCTCGTCCTGCTCGCCCTCGGCACCGGTCTCACCGCCTCCCTCGTCGGCACCGTCCTCGGGCTTGCGCTCGTCGTCGCGGCGGTCGGCCTCGCGCGCGGCTGCGCCGCCGTGCATCGCCGGCTCGCCCAGGGGTTGCTGGGCGAGCGGGCGGATGCGCCGCCGCGGCTGCTGCCGACGGGGAAGGCGTTCGCGCGGCTGGACGCTCGGCTGCGCGATGCGGCGGGGTGGCGTTCGGTAGCGTACGTCCTGGTGAAGCTGCCCGTCGCCGCCTTCGGCCTGTACGCCGTCGGCTGGTGGCTGACCGCCCTGCTCAATCTCTCCGCACCACTTCGCTGGGCGGTCTTCCACCAGCGCCCGGCTGCCGGCGAGGCGGGGATGCCGACGATCACGCCGATCCCCTTCGGCGGTGGCGCCCCGCACAGCACGAGTTTCGCCGGGACCTTCGTTGCGGCGGCGATCGGCGTGGTGACGCTGCTGGCGGCGCCCTGGTTCACGCGTGGCGTCGTCGCCGTGGACCGCTGGCTCATCCGGGCACTGCTCGGCCCGGGCCAACTCGCCGAACGTGTGAGGAGTTTGGAGGAGAGCCGCGCTCTCGCCGTCGACGACTCGGCGGCTCTGCTGCGCCGCCTGGAGCGCGACCTGCACGACGGGGCACAGGTCCGGCTGGTCGCGTTGGCGATGAGCCTCGACATGGCGAAGGAGCGGCTGGGCAGGGACGGAGAACCGGTCGCGGACCCGGCTCGGGTACGGCAACTCGTGGACACCGCGCACCGCAACGCCACCGAGGCCCTCGCCGAGCTGCGTGACCTGGCGCGCGGTATCCACCCCCCGGCCCTCGACGACGGCCTGTCCGACGCGCTGTCGACACTGGCCGCGCGGAGCACCGTGCCCGTGGAGCTCTCGGTGGACGTGACGCAGCGGCCGACGCCGGCGATCGAGACGATCGCCTACTTCTGCGCGGCGGAGCTGCTCACCAACGTCATCAAGCACAGCGGCGCGCGCCGGACGGTGTTGCGAGTGGCGCAGGAGGACGGGTTGCTGCGGCTACGGGTTACGGACGACGGCCGAGGCGGGGCAACGCTCGGCGCCGGAAGCGGGTTGACGGGCCTTCAGCAGCGGGTGCGGACGGTGGACGGGCGCCTCGACGTGTCGAGCCCGAGCGGCGGGCCGACCGCGGTGACGGTGGAACTGCCGCTCCACGCATGAGTGACACCGTGACGGACGCCATGGATGACGCTGTGAGTGACATCGCGGACGGGGCGCGCGCAGCACGTCGGCGTCTGCCGTCCCCCGATCGGACCCGTGAGAGCATGCCCCCATGCGCATCGTGATCGCCGAAGATGCCGCCGTGTTGCGGGAGTTGCTTGCCCAGATGCTCACCGAGCGTGGCCACGAGGTGTGCGCGGCCGTGCCCGACGGCGACACGCTCCTCGCCGCCGTCGCCGAGCACCGGCCCGACGTCACCGTCGTCGACATCCGGATGCCGCCGACACACACCGACGAGGGCCTGCGAGCCGCGATCGGCATCCGGCGCGAGCACCCGGGCACGGGTGTACTGCTGTTCTCCCAGTACATCGAGACGAAGTACGCGACCCGGCTGCTCGCCGCGGGCTCCGCCGGGGTCGGCTACCTGCTCAAGGACCGGGTCGCGAACGTCGCCGAGTTCACCGACTCCCTGTCCCGCGTCGCCGCCGGTGGCACCGCTCTCGACCCGGAAGTGGTCACACAGTTGGCCGGTGCGAGCCGTCGTGGGGACGACCTGGAGTCGCTGACGGCACGCGAGCGCGAGGTGCTGGCGCTGATGGCCGAGGGCAGGACGAACGCCGCGATCGCGCAGACGCTGGTGGTGTCGGCGGGCACGGTCGAGAAACACGTCGCGGCCGTCTTCGGCAAGCTGGCCCTGCCCGCGTCGGAGGACGCGAACCGGCGCGTGCTGGCCGTACTGCGCTACCTGGAGTCGTAGGCGACGCCGGTCCGTTGGGGTTCAGGGCGGACCTGTGGGCCGTGGTTGACGCCGGTCCGCTGGGATTCAGGTCGAACCTGTGGGCCGTGATTGACACCGGCCCGCAGGGGCTCAGGTCGAGCCTATGGGCGTAACTAACCCCGTTTGGAGGGGAGTTCAGCGGTCCTTCGGGTCGAGCAGCCACAGCCCCAGGACCACCAGGAAGGACAGGCACAGGAAGCCCGCGCCCCACCAGGCCGTGCCGGTCTCACCCATCATCCACTCGTTGACGATCACGCTGAGGCCCCAGAGCTGGCCGATGACGACGGTCATCGCCAGGACGAGACGGGCGGTGAGTTTCGAGGAGCGTTCCGGCTCCTGGTCGCTGCCTGCGCCGGGGCCCGGACCCGTGCGCTGGATCCGGGGGTCGCCGTAGCCGCTGGTCGGGCGGATCTGCGGGTAGCGCTCCTGGACGGGGCGGTTGAGGCGCGGCTGGGCGCTGCCGGGGGTGTAGTCGGGCATCGGGGGGAGGCCTTCGGGCTGTTCGGTGCTCATGTCTGCTGGTTCCTCTCCCCGTTGGCGCCGTTCGCGACGGGGCAGCCCAGCTGGGCCCTCGCGGCAGGCTGCTGGCCGGCGAACTCGCGGCACACCGCGTCCTGGGGGCTTTCGCCGGAGCGGGCCGTGGCGACCGCCCAGACGCTGCCGTCGGCCTGTTCCACGAGCAGTACCTTGGGCAGGCCGCGCGGTGGCGGGCCCGCGGTGACCTCGCCGGTGCGGGCGTCGAAGACGCCTTCATGGCAGGGGCAGTACAACTCGCCCTCGCTGCCGCGGTCCTTGCGCCACAGGACGCCGCAGGCCAGGTGCGTACAGACGGCGGAGTAGCCGACGAGGCTGCCGTCCGTGAGGCGGACGGCGACGGCGCGGTCGTCCTCGCCGGGGTAGCGGAAGGCGATGGACTCGCCGGGGGCGAGCCGGTCCGTGATCCGCTTGGCGTCCGGCGCGCCGTTGGTGTCGCCGTGCCGGCGCAGCACTCCCCCGGCGACGGCGATGCCTCCGACGGCCAGGCCGCCGGAGACGGTGGCGACGATACGGAGGTAGTCGCGGCGCGTGGTGAGGGAGTCGGCGGAGATGCGGTCCTCGAGCGCCGCCTGGGCCGAGTTGTCGTCGGTGCCGTGTTCGGGGACAGGGGGCTGCTCGGTGACGCTCATCGGGTCACGTCCTTCCCGTTGACCTGGACGATCGGCAGCCCTCCGGGCACCGGCCACTGGACCTTGTCGGCGGGGACGACCATCGCCACGCCGGTGTTGACGACGACGTCGCCGAACGTGAAGGAGTCCGCGACCTGGACGCCCGGGCGTTCGGTCTGGAGTTCCTCGAGCGTTCCGTAGAAGAGCGCGCCGGTCGGGCAGACCGTGGCACACATGGGGGCGAGACCGTAGGCGGTGCGGTCGTAGCAGAGATTGCACTTCATCTGCAGCTTGGCCTGGAGGTCGATCTTCGGTACGCCGAAGGGGCAGGCGTTGACGCAGTTGGCGCAGCCGATGCAGCGGGTGGTGTCGGCCTGCTGCACCACACCGTCGGCCGTCACCAGGATCGCGTCGGCGGGACACACCTCGGCGCACGGGGCGACCGGGTCCTCGCAGTGCATGCACACCGTGGGAAGGGACGCCACGGAGTGGCCCTCGTCGGGGTAGTCGAGGTGAATCATGGACTTGCCCCGGTGCGAGTCGCACTCCCGGCAGGCGGACACACACGCCTGGCAGCCGATGCACCGCCCCGGGTCGATGAAGATCGTTCTACCCATCATGGCGTGACCTCAGCTCCTCTCGGCGGTGCCACGGCCCTGCGGGGCCGTGGGCGGCAGGGGGTCGGTGCGGGACACCTGGGCTTCCGGGTACGCGACCTGGCCCGGCGCGGTCGGGGGCGCCGGCACCTCGTCGATCTGTTCGGCGGCCTCGATGCGGCAGGCGCAGACCTTGTACTCGGGGATCTTGGATCGGGGGTCGAGGGCGTCGATGGTGAGCGCGTTGGCGGCCGTGGGGACCGGCCAGTGGTACGGCACGAAGACGGTGTCGGGGCGGATCGCCTCGGTGACCAGGGCGGGGAAGACCTCACTGCCCCGGCGCGTCACGACGCGTACCGGGTCACCGTTCTTGAAGCCATGCGAGGGGTGGACCTCCGCCCATGGGCGTGGGGTCTGTTCGACGAGGGCGCCGAGCCTCCGTGTCTGGTTGCCGGACAGGAAGTGGGCGACGGTGCGGCCGGTGGTGAGCGACATGGGGTGGTCGTCGTCGTACGGGTCCATCGGCGGGTGCCACTCCACGGTCTGGAGGTGGATCTTGCCGTCGGGGTGGTACGACCTGCCGTCCTCGAAGAGGCGGGGGGTGCCGGGGTGGTCGGTGGTGGGGCACGGCCAGGCGATGCCGCCGGTCTCTTCCAGGCGTTCGTAGGTGATTCCGTAGTAGTCGTTGACCGTGCCGGCCGACGCGATGCGCAGTTCCTCGAAGACCTCGCGGGCGCCGGGAAAGTCGAACTTGTCGCCCACGCCCAGGCGTTGGGCCAGCCGGCACATCACCCAGGTGTCGGTGCGTACGCCCTCCGGCGGCTCCTGGGCCTTGTTGTGCTTGACCACCCGGGCCTCGGCGTTGGCCATCACGCCCTCGTCCTCGGCCCAGGTGGTGACGGGGAAGACGACGTGGGCGTTGTCCGCCGTCTCGGAGAGGAAGAAGTCGAACTGGGCGTGGAACTCGAGGGTGTCGTAACCGTCCTTGACCGTCTTGTAGTTGGGGAGGGAGACGAACGGGTTGTTGCAGATGCCGATCAGGCCGCGGATCTCCTGGCGCTGCATCTGCCAGACCATTTCCATCATCGACGTGCCGGCCGCGGGGAGTTCGGACTCCTCGATGCCCCAGATCTCGCAGATCTGCCGTCGGTGGTCCGGGTTCAGGATGGAGCGCCCGCCGGGCAGCAGGTCGGCCTTCTGGCCGTGCTCGCGGCCGCCCTGGCCGTTGCCCTGGCCGGTGAGGGTCCCGTAGCCGGCGCCCGGCTTGCCGATGTTGCCGGTGGCCACGCAGAGGTTGATGACGGTGAGGCAGTTCTCGACGCCCTGCGAGTGGTGCTCGATGCCCCGGGCGTGCCACGCCATGGCGTTGTCGGCGCCCGCGAAGGCCCTGGCGACCTGGACGACCTGAGCGGCGGGGATCCCGCAGATCTCTGCGGCCCGTTCCGGGGTGTACGTCGCGACGGTGTCCTTGACCTCGTCCCAGCCGGTGGCGTGGGCGGCCACGTACTCCTCGTCGAGGAGGTTCTCGCGGATGACGACGTTCAGTACGGCGTTGAAGAACGCCGAGTCGGTGCCCGGCTTGAGGGCGACGTGGATGTCGGCCGTGCGGGCGATGGCCGTCTCGCGCGGGTCGATGACGATGAGGACGGCGCCGCGGTCGCGGGCGCCCCACACGTACTGGGTCATGACCGGGAAGCACTCCCCCACGTTCGACCCGGCGATCAGCAGGCAGTCGGAGAGGAGGATGTCGGAGAACGGGTTGCCGGCCCGGTCGATCCCGAAGGACAGCTTGTTGGCTCCGGCGGCGGAGACCATGCACAGGCGGCCGTTGTAGTCGACGTGCTTCGTCTTGAGGGCGACGCGCGCGAACTTGCCGACCAGATACGTCTTTTCGGAGAACAGGCTCGCCCCGCCGAGCACCCCGAACGCGTCGTTGCCGTGGGCGGATTGGATGCGGCGGATCTCGGAGACGGTGAAGTCGAGGGCTTCCTCCCAGGTCGCCTCGCGGAAGGGTTCGTCGCGGGAGCGGCGCATGAGGGGGGCGGTCAGCCGGTCCGGGTGGTTGACCTGCTGGTAGGCGTTGATGCCCTTGGGGCAGAGCCGCATCCGGTTGATGTCGTGGTTGCGGGGCTCGACACCGAACACCTTGCCGCCCTTGTCGACGCGCAGATACATCCCGCACTGCACGCCGCAGAAGCAGCAGTGTGTGGGGACGAGGGTCTCGCCGTTCTGGTCGGCATGCCACTGGTCGGCCGGGATGCCGCCCGCGTCACGGAAGTTGCGGGTGCCGGGCGGCGCGATGGAGGGGTCGAGCGGGATGTACTGCCGGGTCACTTGAAGCCCTTCTTCACGTCGCTGAGGTATGCGCTACCGCGCAGCACCCGCTTGCAGCGCGGGCAGTACTCGGTCCAGGTGTCGAAGTCGAGCTTGAGGTCGCGCATGGTGCCCTGGAGGTTCTCGATGTACGGGGCGGTGTCGATCAGCTGACCGCAGCGCTTGCAGTGGAAAAGCTGTTCGTCCTTGCGGGCCGTGTACTTGAACAGCTGCATGCCGACGGCGGCCGGCCGCTGCACGATGTGGAAGAACTTCCCGAACGGGATGTAGATGAGGGTGAATACCACCGACACCATGTGCAGGATCGCCAGGAACTCGTAGCCGCCGCCGTGCAGGAAGATCGACGAGAAGGTGAGGAGCAGGCCCGTCACCGAGATGACGATCAGGGCGATCAACGGGACCAGGTCGTAGGCGAATCGCTGGCCGGTCATCGCTCCGCGGTCCTTCATACGCCGCCAGAGGAAGTACGAGGCGCCGGGGATCACCAGGACGGCGGCGATGTCCAGGCCGTGGAACATCAGCCAGCCGAGGATGTTCAGCGAGTCGAAGCCGATGACCTTGATGCCCCAGATCCGCATCGCGTAGCCGGGGCCCGAGCCGGACGGGGAGGTGAACGTGAACCACCCCCAGGTCAGCGGGAAGGTGATCAGGGAGGCCAGGATGCAGCCCCAGAAGATCAGCTGGTGGGCGGCCCAGCGGGCGTGCGAGCGGGCGCCGAGGAACTTCTGGAAGCCGAGGTAGGTGGCGATCATCCCCGGCAGCGCGGTGGGCGCCTTGCGGAAGTTGTCGGCCGAGAACAGGCTGCGCCAGCCTTGCTTGAACAGTCGGCGCGCGCCCGGGGCGGAGATCCACACGGTGTAGCGGTAGGCGACACCGAAGGCCAGGAACACGGTCGCGACGGCGTACGGGAGGAGCGCCGAGTCGAAGTCCTGGAGCATCCGGCTGCCGAACACGATGGCCAGGATCAGCAGCACAGACACGATGGTGCCGGCGAGCGTGGCCCGCCGTGCGACGGAACGCGGTCCGGGCCCGCCGGCCACGCCGGCAGGCGGTGGCGCGTCCAGGGTGGGGGCCGCGTTCGAGGCGGCGGCGGGGGGTGCGGGTGGCTCAGTCACCCGGCCCACGATAGGAAGCTTTATACCTGTTTCGACCGTTCTGGGAGGCGTGCGAGTGACGTGTCGGCGGGACGCGCGCTCAATGGGGCACGCCCGCCCGGCCCATGACGAGGCCGCACACACGCCCTACGGCCGTTCCGCCCCGATGTTCCGCATGCGGCCGTACGCGTAGACGCAGCCGGCGAGAGCGAGGTCGGACAGCAGCATGAATCCGATGGAGTACGAGTTCTCGGCGCTGTAGACCGCGCCCATGACGAGCGGGGGCACGAAGCCGCCGAGGCCGCCCATCGCGCCGACGATGCCGGTGACGGAGCCGACCTGCGGTTGCGGAGTGACCTGGGAGACGAGCGCGAACACGCTGCCGCTGGCCGTGCCGAGTCCGGCGGCCATCACCAGGAAGCAGATCGTGCCCACGGGGTTCAGCTTCGGGTCGAAGGCCTGGACGATCGCGAAGAGCGCGACGACGGCGAGGGCGCAGGCGGTGACGGTGGCCGGGTGGACACGGTCGGACAGCCAGCCGCCGATCGGCCGGAAGATGACCGTGCCCAGGGCGAACCCGGCCGCCTTGGTGCCCGCGTCGGTCGGGTCGAGCTCGTACCAGGTCTTGAGATACGTGGGCAGGTATACGCCGAACGCGACGATGCCGCCGAACCCGATCGCGTAGAGGAACGACAGTTCCCACGTCACCCTCAGACGTCCCGCCTGCCCGAGCCGGGTGGCGAGCGGGCTGGTGGGGACCGGCCGGTCGGGGCGGTCTGTGATGAGGACCAGCGCGAGCAGCGCGAACGCGGCCAGCGCGACGGCGACCACGATGAACGGCAGGTTCTCACCGTGCTTGGCGATGCGCGGTGTGAAGTAGCCGGACAGGGCGACACCGCCCATGCCCATACCGAAGATACCGAGCGCGAATCCCCGGTGGGCGGGCGGGAACCACGAGTTCACGAGCGGGATGCCGATGGCGAACGTGGTGCCGCCGACACCGAGGAGGAAGCCGACGCCGAGCATGGCGACGAAGGAGTCCCTGGCGGGGATGACCAGGAGCACCGGGATGATCGTCAGGGCCGAGACCAGCGGGAACATCCGCTTGGCGCCGTAGAGGTCCGTGAGCGCGCCGACGGGTACGCGGCCGAGGGAACCCACGATGACGGGCACCGCGACGAGGAGCGACTGGCTGAACGAGCTCAGGTTCAGACGTTCCCCGAAGTCGCTGCCGAGGGGAGCGATGAGGGCCCAGGCCCAGAAGGTGAGGGTGAAGCCGACGGTGGCCACGGCCAGGTTGCGGTAGGCCGCTGAGGGCGGCCGGGTGGTCGTCTGCTCCGGTGCAAGGTGTTCCACATGCCGATGCCAGGAAGGCAGGGGATGTCCGGCCTGATCTGGTGCTCCGATCGATTCGCGCACCCCGGGCTCGCGTCAGCATATGTTGACACTCGTCGAGCGTCAGCATATGTTGACGGCCATGGAGAGCACACTCGAAATCGCCGAGGGCGCCGCCAGCAGCGACCCGGACACCGGGCTCCGCGCGGTGGCCGCCCTACGAGAACTCACCGAACGACTGGAGATCCTCCAGGTGGAGAACGCCCGCAAGCTGGGCTGGTCCTGGCAGGACATCGCGGAGCGGCTCGGCGTCACCAAACAGACCGTGCACCGCAAGTACGGCCGACTGATGGGGAGTCGATGATGTTCGAACGCTTCAGCCCGGACGCCCGCACCGTGGTGGTCCACACCCAGGAACACGCCCGCCGGCTCGGCCACAACCACGTCGGCCCGGAGCATCTCCTGCTCGCCCTCGTCTCCCTGGACCAGCCCGCGAGCGCCGTACTGCGTGAGCACGGCGTGACGCCGGAGGGCGTGGAGGAGGAGATCGTGCGTCTGGTCGGACTCGGGGCCGGGTCCCGTCTGTTCGGCACCCTCAACCGGGACGCGCTGGCGTCCGTGGGGATCGATATCGACGCGGTGCGCGCCAGGATCGAGGAGTCCTTCGGACCGGAAGCCCTCGCGCGCGCCGACAGCGCCGTCCACAGTGGACGCCGCCCTTCGAGGCGCGGCCCGCGTCGCGCAGTGCCCACGGCTCTCGCCCGCCACTGGCGCCGGCGGCGCGCCGCCCGACGCCCCGTCCTCACGGCAGCGGCCGCCGCCCCCGCCGGCTTGTACCAAGTCGCCGGCGCTCGCTCCGGCGGGCACATCCGGTTCTCTCCTCGCGCCAAGGAGAGCCTTGCGAACACCGTCCGCGAGGCACAGGCCCGGCACGACAGTTACATCGGCGTCGAGCACCTCGGCCTCAGCCTCGTCACCATGACCAGCGGCCTCGTGCCTTCAGTGCTGTCGGCGCTCGGCGCCTCGGCCCCGGCGTTGCGCACCGCGATCACTGACCGGTACCGGCAGGCGAGCTGATCCCCTCCTCCCCCCGGTCATCAAGGCGCCGTCGCCGTGGTCCGGTCGGGGGCGGGCGGGGCCGTCGGGTCGACGGTGAGGACGAGGAACGTCGCGACGAGCGCGCTGGCCCCCGCGAGCCCCGCCGCAAGACGGCGGCGGGCCGTAAGAGTGGGGAGGGGCGTGGGGCCTGCGGGCTTGCGGTGGCGTCCCATGGTGGGTCTCTCTGTTTCGGTCCGGGCCGGGTCAGAACGTGAAGCACTCTGCGTGGATGTGGTCCTCGGGCACCCCGGCCCGTACCAGCGCCGTCGTGGCCGCGGCCGTCATGCCGGGCGGCCCGCACACGTACACGTCGTGCTCGGCGAGTTCGGGCACGAGATTGCGCAGGGCCTGCGGTGCGAGCGGGTCGAACGAGGCGTCCGACGGGCCGAGCAGATAGTGCAGGGCCGCCTGCCTGCCGCGGGCGATCGCCTCCAACTCCCCGCTCAGGAAGAGATGTTCGGTCGTGCTCGCGCGGTAGAGGAGAGTGAGGTCGCCCGGCGCTCCCGGCAGCGTCTCGAACAAGGCCCGCAGGGGTGTGATGCCGACGCCGCCCGCCAGGAGCAGTACCTTGCGCCGGGTGCGGCGGTGCGCGGTGAGCGCGCCGAACGGGCCGGTGGCCAGGACGCGCGTGCCCGGCGCGATTCTGCGGACGCGGCGCGTGTGCCGGCCAAGTGCCTTGACGGTGATACGCAGTTCGTCGCCCCGCACCGGCGCCGAGAGGGAGAACGGGAGCGACGTGTGCCACAGCCCGCCCCTGAGGAATCGCCAGCGCAAGAACTGGCCGGGCTCGGCACGCAGCCCGTCGAGCCCGATTCCCTGCATGACGACGGAGAAGACGCCGGGCCCTTCGCCATGGACGGCGACCACGCGCAGGCTGTGCCGTAGCGCCTGATGGATGGGCACGACCAGCCGGTACCAGACGAGCAGCACGGCGACTGTCGCGTGCAGGAGGGCCCAAAGCCACCGCGTGACCACGTCGCTTGCCACGTCCGGGCCCGCGAGTTGATGGACGAAGCCCAACGCGGCGCCCAGGTACGTGAGCAGATGCAGGGCCCGCCACGTCTCGTGGGTGACGCGGCGGCGCACCGCACGAGCGCTGCTCACGCCGACGGCGACGAGCAGGCCCATACCGGCGGACGCGGCCGCGATGGCCGGGTAGCCGAGGAGGTCCACGACGGTGGAGACGAGGTCGGTGCCGGCGTGGGTGGCGTATCCGCACACCGCGAGGACCAGATGGGCCGCGCACAGCTCCAGGACGTGGCGGCCCCCGGTGGCGTGACGGCGGGCGAGGCGGTCGGCGCCGACTCCGTGCTCGACCGCGGGGATGCGCGCCATGAGGAAGAGCATGACGAGTATGCCGTAGCCGGCGAGCAGTCCGGTGAGGTGTGCGCCGGTCGCGAAGAGCGCGTCGAGGCGCGCCGACGGTTCGGCTTGCACGGCCCAGAGGGCGCTGACGCCGGTGCCGCCCGCGACGATGCCGGCGCGCAGCGCGCGGGGCGAGTTGCGAAGGGGCGCGGCGGGGCGGCCGATGCGGGGCTGGCGGGTGGGCCGCGGGGGTATGGGCGGGAGTTCCGCGCCTGGGCCCTCGACGTGGCGCAGGTACGCGTTCAGTGCGGGGTACCTGGAGAGTTCGGATGCGCTGGCGGCCTCGGTCGTCACGCAGCCACAGTAGGGGTGGGGAGGGGTGAAGAAGGCCAGGTCAGGGCCTTCGTACTGATCCTTAAGGCGGGCTTGAGGATCGCCTCACGAGTGGTTAAGCCACGGCCGCCTCCAACCCGGACGCAGGGCCGCACGACCGCGCCGGAAACGCTGCTCCACGTTTCCGGCCTCTTCGCCAGGAGGTCACCGTCGCGGACAAGAGTGACTCCCGTACCGCACAAAGGACTTCGACTTCTTGTACACAATGTCGGACAGGCCGGGGACCCGACGCCCCTGTGGAGCGAGATACGAACCACTGGCCCCCTGGTACAAAGAACACGTCTTCGGCTCCTCCCGACCGTGCCTCACCTATCGGACACGGCTCACGAGACAGATGTGCCGGCCAGACCGGCCCGCGCCGAAGCCCCCGCACCGAGCCTCGACCAGGCATGCCGGGCGCACTGATCAACAGGTGGCTCAGAGCAGCCCCCACCCGTGCAGAAAGGCCGACGGTTTGAACCCGCAGACATTTCAGGACGAGGCACCTCCCCACATACCCGCGCCGGGTCAGCGCATTGTGATCATCGAGGACGACGAGGCGCTGGGGCGCTCCGCCGCCGCCCACATCGGCCGCTGGTACGGCACGGTGCACCGCCTGCCGCGGCCCGACGACGACACGCTGCGGGAGCACCTCGGTCAGTCCGTCGATGCCGTCGCCGTCGTGTCCCGTGACGACATCGTCGCCCTGCGCTATGCCTTGCTGGCCGAACATCTGAAGCCGGGCATCCGGTTGGTCGTGACCCTCTTCGACCGCACGGTCGCCGACGAGGTCTCCCGTACGGTCCCCAACTGCACCGTCTTGAGCATGACCGATGCCATCGTGCCGAGCCTCCTGGCGGAGTGCCTCGCTCCGAGCTACGCCATGCTCCAGCCCGACGGCGGCGGCGTCATCGCGGTCCGGCGGGAAGACGGGACCACTTCCGTCGAGCACCTGCACGGACGCGCTCTCGCGGCCCACACACCCGTTCACCCCCGGGCGTCCTTCCGTGCGTGGCTGCGCTCCCTCGGGACCTCGGCCAAGGCTCTCATCGCGAGTCTCGCCGCTCTGTCCGTGGCCTTCTCCGTGGACATCGCACTCGGCGTCCTCGTCCTGCACGAGCACTGGACCGACTCCGTGTGGAACGCCGCCCGCGCCCTCACCACGATCGGCTCCTCGCCGGCGGCCGAGCACGGACCCGGCTGGTACAAGGTCCTGTCCGCCGTCTCCATGCTGGCCGTCCTGGTACTGGCGGCTATCTTCACCGCGAGCGTCGTCGACCGGTTCACCGGCCACCGCATGACGAGCATCCTGGGCGCCCGCTCCATCCCCCGCCGCGGCCACGTCATCGTCGTCGGCCTCGGACAGGTGGGCCTGCGGCTGTCCGCGCGACTGAAGGACCTCGGCATCAAGGTCGTCGCCGTGGAACGCAACCCCCAGGCGGCCTGCCTGCCCCTGGCCCGCTCCCTGAACATCCCCGTCGTGCTCGGCCGGGGCGGCGACCGCTTCCTGCTCGAACGCCTCTCCGTCCTGCGGGCCCGCGGTCTTGCCGCGGTCGGCTCGGACAGTCTGGCGAACATGGCAGTCGCGGTCGCGGCCCGGGCCGTCGCCCCCGACCAGCGGATCATCCTGCGCGCCGGAAGCGACGAGGTCACGACGGACTCGCAGTCCCTGTTCCGGATCGGCGCGGTCTGCGACTTCCCGCGCATCGTCGGCGCGTTCGTCGCCGCGTCCGTACTGGGCGCCGAGCCGTCCAGCGTCTTCGTCGCCGAGGACCGCACCTGCGCCCTGTTCCCGGACGGCCAGGTGGTCGACCTCGCCACGTGGGACACACGCCCCACCGATCCCCGGCAGGGCGCGAGCGAGAGCGAGGCCGGCCGCACTGCGTCGGACGCCGAGGCATCAGCGGCCACGAACTGAGGGGAGCCTCGACTGGCATTACGTACTCGGGGGCCATGAGGACCCTCCTGCGCTGCGCCCGCTACGTCAGCGACATGGCGGGCACAGCGCAGGACTTCGCGGGCCGAAGGACTCAGGTGTAGGGGCAGAGGTAGGCGACCGTGTCGGAGATGCGCACGGTGAAGGACTCGTCCGCCTCGATCTGGAAAGAGTCACCCTCGCCGAAGGTCTTCCACTCCCGAGAACCGGGGAGCTTGACGTCCCAGGTGCCGCGGATCAGGATCATCCACTCGCGGGTCGGCGCCTCGAACTCCCACTCCCCCGGCTCCATGACGCCAACGGTGAACTTGCCCTGGCTGTTGGCAAATTCCAGGCTTCGGACCTGACCGTCGTAGTACTCGTTCTGCTCAATCGATGCGGATCCCTGTCACGCGCTGTGCGCCGGACTCCACTGCGGAGTCGCTCTTTCCTGGTGCCTCAACTTCGGACACTTGGGCGCTATTTGGGACGGCCTGGCCGACAGCGACGACGCGGCCGTGTTCACTCTCCGGCTGCTCGTCCGGCGCATCCAGCACCTGATCTGCGAGGTCAAGGAACTCACCCGCCGGGTCACCCGAGCCGTCACCACCCACCGCCCGCAGCTGCTGGAGATCGTGGGCATCGGGCCCGACAGCGCCGCAGCTCTCCTCATCGCCGCCGGCGACAACCTAGACAGGATCCACAGCGAGGCATCCTTCGCCGCTCTGTGCGGTGTCAGCCCAGTCGAACAGTCCTCCGGCAAGACCCAGCGCCGACGGCTCAACCGCGGAGGAAACCGGCAGGCCAACGCGGCTCTCTACCGCATCGTCATGACGCGCATACGCTGGGACGAACGAACCCGCACCTACCTGGAACGACGCACCAAGCAAGGCATGTCCAAGCGCGAGATCATGGGGTGTCTCAAACGCTACGTCGCCCGCGAGATCTACCGCCACATCCAGCCGAAGATGACCGTCTCTGATCTGTCCTCCACCGCTTGCCGAAACATAGGGGCATCTACGCCACCCACAACACCGCCGAGATCAAGACGTGGCTGGGCAAACACCCCTGCTTCCACGTCCACTTCACCCCGACAGGCTCCTCCCGGATGAACCAGGTCGAGCGATGGTTCGGCCTGCTGACCGACAAGCTCATCCGCCGCGGCGTCCACAGGTCCGTAAAAGCCCTGGAGGACGACATCACCGCGTGGATCGACACCTGGAACGAGAGCCCACGGCCCCTCACTTGGACCAAGACCGCCGACGAGATCCTCAACTCCCTCGCCGACTACCTCACCAAGGTCGGAACCGTCAGCCAGAAAACAGCGCAGAACTAACCATCAGCTTTTCTGGCGCATCACACTAGCTGGCCACTCTGAGCAGCGTCGCAGTTGGCTGGCCCGATGAACCCGCTGCTGGTCAGCAGTTGATTGGAGGGTTACCGGAAGCGACTCGGCAGAAGTCCGACCCGAGTCCGCCGTCGACGGTGCCAGCGTTCGGGCCGACGAAGATGGAGTCGCCGTCGGCGCCGCCGAGGATCCTGCCGTTCGCCGTGGTACCGGCGTTGGCCATGATGAAGTCGCCGCCGGCGCCGCCGTCGACGGTGCCGGCAACGATGCCGTTGATGACGATGTAGTCGCTCCCGCCCAAGCCGTTGACGCTATCACCCAAGGCAAGGGCGCCGCAGCTGATGTTGTCGGAGCCGGCAGTACCACTGACGGTCGTACCGGACACGGGACGGCCGTTGACCGTACATGAAGTCAGGGCTTGTGCAGGCGTCGCGGTCAGGGCGAGGGGAGCGGCCACGAGGGTGGCGGCGCAGAGCGTACGCATCGCGTGTCTGATCATGTAATGAGTGGCTCATGATGAGTTCATGATCGCAATGCTGCGCCGTCGGTGGCTCTACCGTTCGGGGCAGTTTGCCGCCCGGACGGGCCGCCGGGGCTGACGGTCAGATGATCGGGATTGCGGCTGGTGTCCGAGGCGTGAGTCCCCCGGGGCCCATCCCGCAGGTTAGTTCTGCGTGCTGGTGCCTACGGGGCTGTCCGGTAGCGGAGGTTGCCCGCCTGCGGGCCCTCCGCGCCACCGCGGGCTGAGCCGGATACCCGGGAAATGGCATGTTCTTCGCCCGCAGTGCGGCTGTCGTTGCGGGCGCGTGGTGTGTTGCCGGGCTCTCGTAGATGGGTGGCTGGCTGGAGGAACGTGCACTGCTGGGGTGTGGCCCGTTCACTTGTCGACCAGGCTCATGTGCATTTCGTTGTAGCGGTCGCCGTGGACGCCGACGAGGGCCGCCAACGCATCCAGGCCCGTCCGCTCGTCGGCGGACAGTGCGAGCTGTGTGGCGGCGGCGTTCTCCTCCACCCGGGCGATGCGGCGCGTGCCGGGGATCGGCACGATCGACGGGTGCTGGGCGAGCAGCCAGGCCAGGGCAACTTGTCCCGGGGTGGCGTTCTTCGTGTGGGCGAGCGTGGCGACGTGGTCGACCAGGGTCTGGTTGGCGGCGAGGTTGTCCTGCTTGAACCGTGGGATGGTCGTGCGGATGTCGCCTGCGGTGAATGCGGTCGTGGTGTCGACGGTGCCGGTGAGGAAGCCCTTGCCGAGCGGGCTGAACGGCACGAAGCCGATGCCGAGTTCGGCGAGGGTGGGAAGGACTTCGGGTTCGGGGTCGCGGGTCCACAGGGAGTACTCGCTCTGGACGGCGGTGACGGGGTGGACGGCGTGCGCCCTGCGGATCGTCGCTGCGCCGGCTTCTGACAGGCCGAAGTGTCGTACCTTGCCGGCCTGTACGAGCTCACCGACGGTCCCCGCGACATCCTCGATCGGGACGTCGGGGTCGACCCGGTGCTGGTAGAAGAGGTCGATCGTGTCCGTGCGCAGTCGGCGCAGCGAGGCGTCGGCGACGTGCTTGATCTGCTCCGGGCGGCTGTCGAGCCCGACAGACTTGCTGTTCTCGATGCGCCAGCCGAACTTGGTCGCGAAGACGACCTGGTCGCGTACCGAGGCGAGCGCCTCGCCCACGAGTTCCTCGTTGACGTAGGGGCCGTAGACCTCGGCGGTGTCGAAGAATGTGATGCCCCGGTCGACGGCGCCGCGGAGCACGCCGATCATGTCGTCGCGATCGCCGGGGTTGGGGCCGTAGCTCTGGGACATGCCCATGCAGCCCAGGCCGATCGCCGAGACCTCAAGGTCCTGACCGAGTGTGCGCGTGTGCATCGTGGTGCTCCTTGTGCGGTGGGCGGTGAACGAGAAGGCCTGCGGCCAAAGACGCTGTTCAGCCGCCGCTGCTGGCGCGGTCGGCGGCAGCGGCTGCCTCTTCGGTGGCCGCCCACGCGGCCAGCAGCTGCAGCGCGTCGTGGGCCGGGGTGGAGGGCGCGGCGGAATAGGCGGTCAGGGTCAGGCCCGGCTGCGCGGGCAGTTCCATCGCGTCGAAGTCGAGGGTGATCTCGCCGACGGTCGGATGGCGGAAGGACTTGCGGCCGGTGTGGTGCAGGCGCACGTTGCGCTTGGCCCAAGCGGTGCGGAACTCCGCGCTTCGGGTGACCAGTTCACCGATCAGCCCGGTCAGGTCACTGTCGCCAGGAGCCCGTCCGGCTTCCGTGCGCAGCAGGGACACAGTGGTGTTCACGGACTCCTCCCAGTCGGGGAAGAAGTCCCTGCCCGCAGGGTTCAGGAACTGGAAGCGGGCGATGTTGACCGTCTGAACGGTGTGATCGGCGAACAGGGGCGCGTACAGGGCGCGACCGAGGTGGTTGACGGCGAGGATGTCGAGGCGGCCGTTGCGGATGAAGGCCGGTGCGTCCGTCATGGAGTCCAGGACACGCAGCACACTGTCCGACAGGGCGCGGATGCGTTTGGTGCGGCGGGTGGGACGCTTGGCGACAGCGCGGGCCAGGTCGTACAGGTGGGCGCGCTCGGCGTCATCCAGCTGCAGGGCGTTCGCGACGCCGTCGAGGACCTCCTCGGAGGCCCCGGCGAGGTGGCCGCGTTCCAGGCGGACGTAGTAGTCGATGCTGACGCCGGCGAGCATCGCGACTTCCTCGCGGCGCAGCCCGGGCACGCGCCGGTTGCCGCCGTAGGCGGGCAGGCCGGCCTGCTGCGGGGTGATCTTGGCGCGGCGGGAGGCCAGGAATGCGCGGATGTCGCTCTCGGTGCTCACCATTCCAGGCTAGATCGGACGGCTTAGGGGTGGGGGGTCCTGTCAGTACCTGTAATGGCAGACCCTTCTCCAGCCTATTGGCCTGCGGTTTCCTGGATGACGGAAGCGGTCGGCACATGCCCACCACCTGCCTGAGCGGGAGCGTGGCGGCTACCGGACGACCGTCTGTGACACAGAGTGTTGCGGGCGGGTGGTCCCACACCGTGACCGCAACCGCAGTCGACCGGTCAAGAAGATCGCCGACGAGTGCCATGTACCCCGGCCCCGGGCCCTGACGTCCGTTGTGACTATCCGTTTGGAGCGCTCCACCCCCATGAGCAAGGTCTTCTTCATCACTGGTGCCGGACGCGGGCTCGGCGCGGACATCGCCCGCCAGGCCCTGGCCGCCGGTCACCAGGTGGTGGCCACCGGCCGCCGTCCCGAGCGGGTCGTTGAGGCGCTGGGCGGTGAGCAGGACAGCCTGCAGGCCACCGCCCTGGACATCACTGATCCTGCCGTCGCCCAGCGCGCGGTCGACGCAGCCGTCGACCGATTCGGGCGCATCGACGTTCTGATCAACAACGCCGCCAACTTCTACGCCGGGTTCTTCGAGGAACTGTCCGACGCGCAGGTGCGGGCGCAGATCGAGACGAACCTGTTCGGCCCGATGAACGTCACCCGCGCCGTCCTGCCCGTGATGCGCAGGCAGCGGTCCGGGCACATCATCACCCTCTCCTCCCTGGCAGGCGTGGTCGGTGTCGATTTCTGCGTCGCCTACTCGGCCGCCAAGTTCGGTGTCGAGGGCTTCATGGAGTCCCTGCAGCACGATGTCGCACCGTTCGGCATCCACACAACGATCGTCGAGCCTGGCTTCTTCCGCACCGAACTGCTGGTGGACGCCTCCACCACCTACGCGGAGGGATCCATCGACGATTACGCCGAGCGCACCGCCGCCACCAAGAAGGTGTGGGAATCCATGAACGGCCAGCAGACCGGTGACCCGGTCAAGCTCGCCGATGCTCTGCTCAAGGTCGCCGACCTGGAACAGCCCCCGCTGCGGTTCATCGCCGGCGACGACTGCCTTCAGGTCGTCGAGGCCAAGGCCACAGAACTCCTGGCCCAGGTCGACGCCTCCCGTCCGCTCGGCTCGGGCCTCGCATACACCGACGCCGTCTGATCCACCCCACACCCCTCGCACTCCCTAGGCCTAGGAGATTCACCATGGAATTCGTCAAGCAGCAGGACACCGTCAAGGCACCCGCCAACTGGTTCACCGGCGACGTCTGGTTCGACGTGATCTACGCCGGCAAGGAGCCGTCCCGGATGCGCGCCAACATGGTGCGCTTCTCCCCCGGTGCCCGCACCAACTGGCACTCCCACGTCGTGGGCCAGACCCTGCACGTCGTCTCCGGCATCGCCCTGATCGGCACCCGGGACGGCGCCGTCCTCGAAGCCCACCCCGGCGAGACGGTCACCTGCCCCCCGGATGAGGAGCACTGGCACGGTGCCACCCCCGGCCGCTTCATGGAGCACATCGCCATGTGGGAGGGCAAGGGCGACGGCAGCGAGGAAACCACCTGGAACGAACCCGTCACCGACGAGCAGTACAACCGCCCCCGCAGCCGCTGACCGCACCAGCCACGCCTCCCCGCGCCGCAACACGGCGGGCCACCTTCCGGCCGTCACCCGACCACACGAGCCAGATGACCTCCCGACGAACACGCGCCGGCCGTCGGAGCCCACACCACCGACGCTGATAACCACGGTCCGCACCGTAAGCACACACCCCGGGGCCAGTGCCCGCGGACCCACGAGAGGAACCCTCGATGACTGCCCAGCCTCTGCAGATCGGCGGCGGACGCGCCACGATCGGTGGCTTCGCCCCGAAGCTCGCCGAACTCACCGACGACGTCCTGTTCAAGGACGTGTGGAACCGCACCGAGCTGGCCGCCCGCGACCGCAGCCTGATCACCGTCGCCGTCCTGATCGCCGGCGGCGACGCCGACCAGCTCCGCTTCCACCTCGGCCGCGCCAAGGAGAACGGCCTCACCGAGACCGAACTGATCGAGGCGATCACCCACCTTGCCTTCTACGCCGGCTGGCCCAAGGCCATGACCGCCATCACGGTCGCCAAGCAGGTCTTCACCACCTGAGCCCCGCGGGAAGAAGGTCTTGGCTCCGCCCAGCCACGGCGATTGCAGCGGCTTGACACTGTGAAAGGTCTCGGAAGATCCGAAAGTGCCAAGCCGCTACACGGCATCAGGTCCCATCGCACACCCTCACCGAGCCCGCCCGAGCCGAGCCCCGCCGCCTCGTGACCAGGAGACCCAAAGGGGATAGGAGACGCTCCCATGCAAAACAGCAGTCAGAAATGCCGTCCCTGACGGCACCTCGATGTGCGGGGGCAGCCCGGCTGCCCATGCGCCGCTCGGCGCGGCCCCGCTCAAGGCAACTGCAGGCGCGGCACTCACGCTCCCCGCCGTGGCGCCCGCCCCCACCTGGTACGCGGTCGGGGTGGTGACGCCGTGAGCCGGATCTCCTGGTGACTGGTTCCGCGGACGGCCTCGGACGCGCCGCAGCCGATTCGCTCCTGCCGCGGGCCACGAGGTAGTGGTACATGCCCGCAACCGGGAGCGGGCCGCCGGCCTCGACACGCTGGCCGGCCGTGGCGCACAGCTCGTGGTGGACGACTTCACGGATCGCGACGCGGTACGGCGCGTCGCCGCCGAACTGAACGACGCCCAGCCGCTGGACGCCGTCATCCACAACGCCGGCGTATGGAAGGCTGCACCTCGCAAAGCGCCGTTCATGGCGGGAGTTGAGGGCACGACGGGCGATGCCCGCGCAGCCAGATTGGACGTCTCGTGACCAGCGACACCAGCCGCGCTACGCACACGCCGTTCCGCCTCCTCGTCACCGGCGGTGGAACGGGTGGCCATACCTACCCGGCACTCACGGCCATCCGCGCGCTGCGGGACCGGCTCGCCGGTGAGGGCCGCGGTCTGGATGTGCTGTGGATCGGCACCGTGGAGGGGCTTGAGGCCCGGGTCGCTCCCGCCGAGGGCATCCCGTTCACCACGGTCGCTACGGGCAAGATCCGCCGTTCCTCGAACCCGCTCAAGATGCTCGGCCCCGCGAACGTCAAGGACATGGCCCGCGTCCCGCTCGGCGTCGCTCAAGCCCGCTCGAAAATCTCCGAGTTCAAGCCGGACGTCGTCCTTGCCACAGGCGGGTACGTCGCCGTTCCCGCCGGCCTTGCCGCCCGCCTGTGCCGCCGTCCTCTCGTGCTCCACGAGCAGACGGTGCGCCTGGGGTTGGCGAACCGCAAGCTCGCCGGCTCGGCAACGCGCATCGCGCTGTCGTCGGAGTCGTCCCTGGCACTGCTGCCCGAGGCCGTGCGCGCCACGGCCGTCGTCACGGGTAACCCCGTGCGGCCAGAGGTCCTCACGGGCAATGCGGACAAGGCCGTCGCCGCGCTGGGCCTCACCGGCTTCGACCGGCGCCTGCCCACCGTCTACGTCACCGGCGGTGCCCAAGGTGCGCAGCAGATCAACGACATGGTGCGTGACGCGCTGGGGTGGCTGCTGGAGCGCGCCAACGTGATGCACCAGTGCGGACCGGCCAACGTCGAGGGGCTGCGTGGGGCCGCGGCCAACCTGCCGGCCCACCTGGCCGGGCGGTACTACCTGACCGGGTTCGTCGGGCCGGAGCTGCCGGACGTGCTCGCACTGGCCGATGTCGTCGTGTCCCGCAGCGGGGCCGGAACCCTCGCGGAACTCACCGCGCTCGGCAAGCCGGCCGTATTCGTTCCGCTCGCCTCGTCGGCGGGCAACGAACAGGCCCACAACGCCCGGCATCTGGAGGAGGCCGGGGCGGCTGTCGCGCTGGTCGGTGAGGTCAGCGCGGACCGGCTCAGGGACGCGCTCGGTCCGCTGCTGACGGACCCGGCACGGCAGGCGGCCATGGCGCAGGCCGCCCGCGAGCACGGGCGGCCTGATGCGGCGGAGCGGCTCGTCGACGTGCTGCTGGACGCCGCGCGCTCCGCCGGATAGCAGTGCCCGGGTCAGGAGCTGCCGGTAGAGGCGGCCCGTGTCCAGTTGTCGCGCTCTCCCAGCCTGCCGTTGTCCCGGCTGTGGTGCGTCGCCGCGAGGGTCTCGTCCTGGGGGGCGGGGCGTGATGCGGTCAAGGCGCGGCAGAGTGTCGGAGATCAGCGGGCGCCCACACCGCATCACGCGTTCAACGATCCACATCAGAGGCACCCCGGTGTGCGGGATGTGCTGATCAGCTGGTCAGGGCGGGTTGACGGGGTTTCAGGTTCGTTCGTTCGGCCGTTGCCTGGTCGGCGTAGTGCTTGTCCTCGAACTCGAGCGGGCTGAGGTAGCCGAGCCGCTGCTGGATGCGCCGGGAATTATAGAACTCATCGAGGTACTCGAACAGCGCCAGGTTCGCCTCGGCCCTGGTGGCTAAGACGCGGCCGCGGATGCACTCCGTCTTGATGATCACCCACAGGTTCTCCGCGAGGGCGTTATCGTAACTGTCGCCGACCAAGCCCATGGATGCTTCAACTCCCGCTCGCAGACGTCGAGTTGCGAGGTTCACGGATGAGTGCTAAGCCGTGATCCGCGTGGTGGATCAGCTCGCCCGGTTCGACTTCCCGGCTCGCGAGCGCGTACTCGAGGGTGGTCAGAACCAGGTCGGCGTCCGCGCGGGCGGAGGTTTCCCAGGCGACCACCCGGCGGGAGAACGCATCCCGGATCGCCGAGAGCCACAAAGGCCCCTCACCGGTGGGGACCATGGTGAGGTCGGTGACCCACAGCCGGTTCGGCACCGGTGCGGTGAAGTCCCGCTCGACCAGGTCCGGGGCGAGGGTGGCCTTCGGGTCGCGGCGCGTGAAGCCCTTGCGCCGTGGACTGATGCCCGCGATGTCGGCCTCGCGCATCAGGCGTTCGACCCGCTTGCGGCCCACGTGGACGCCTTCGCGCTTGAGGACGACGTGCACGCGCGGCGAGCCGTAGATCCCGCCGAACTCTGCGTGGATCTCCTTGATCCGCTCGGTCAGCTTCGACGTCACGGCGGCGCCGTTCGCACGGTTCACGCTCAGCTCGGCGCCAGCGGTAATAGGTGGAGGAGGCGACGTGCAGTTCCCGGAGTACGGGCTCGACCTTCAGGATGGCGTGCTCGAAGAGGAGCGCGGTCACCTGGGCGGGTCGGGTCGAGCTGAGCCGCGAAAAGACCGAGGCCGTCCGCAGTATCTCGTTCGCGCGCTTGAGCTGGGTGTTCTCCTTGCGCAGCGCGGCGAGTTCGGCGCGTTCGTCGGTGGTGAGCCGGTCGTCGCGCTCGCCCGCGTCGGCCTCGGCCTGCCGGATCCAGCCGCGCAGGGCTTCCGGGTGCACGCCGAGGTCGGCGGCCAGTTTCTTGATCTGCGGCTTCGGGTCGGAGGTGCGGTACATCCGTACCGCACGCTCACGCAACTCCAGCGAGTACTTTCCGGCGGCATTGCGGGGT
This sequence comes from Streptomyces sp. NBC_01446, assembly GCF_026340095.1. Classification (GTDB taxonomy): domain Bacteria; phylum Actinomycetota; class Actinomycetes; order Streptomycetales; family Streptomycetaceae; genus Streptomyces; species Streptomyces aureus. The sequence continues at coordinate 1,120,641 of NZ_JAPEPO010000003.1, forward strand.
GACGCGACTTCGCCGTGTGCCCCTTTCCCACTCCGAGCGCCGCGCGCTGGTGGCCGCAGCGCTGTGTCGCGTGCGCCCCGGACCGGGACAACGTCGGTGACATGTACCCGACGCACTGGGTACGGTGTAGATCTTGTAGCGCAGCGATCGTTACGACTCGGGGGCGTGGACTGGGATGGCACATGATCCGGGCGGTTCACTGCCGCCAGTTCCTCCGCATTCCCCTCAGCTCCCGCCTCATGGTCCCTCGAGCGGCCACGGGCCGCCGCGTTGGGCGTGGTGGGTGGTCGGCATCCTGATCCCCGTAGTCGGCCTGGTCGTCACGGTGCTTACTCAGCAACGATCCGGCGCACCGCAGGCAGGACCTCCGTCGGGGCATACGTCGACCCCCGCTTCACCGGCCAGTACACCCGCCGCCCCGAGTGCGTCGGCGGAACAAGAAGCAGACACGGCCTCACCCTCGGCCGCCCCTTCGAGCGCAGGCGCCATCATTCTCAGATCGGGCGACTTCGCTCTCGAGCCGGGAAGCAGCGCGGACCTGGAGCACGGCACCGCCGGCAAGGCGGTAAAGAGCCCGGACATATCGTGGAGCGGGGACGACGACTTCGCCGCGTTGAACGGGCGGGTCGCCCACTCCTTGGAGGGGGCGACCCCCACACACTGCGCGGATCTCATCCGCGATTACGCCAGCGGAGCGGCGCGAATGGCCCCGGCCGGCTCATGGTTTTGCATGCCGACCAGCGCCGGGCATGTGGCGGGCCTGGAGTACCTCGGCCCGGGTGAGGGCGGTCGACGGCAGTTCCACTACATCGTGTGGGACATGGCCGCCCCCACCGGCTGAGCTGAGTCTGCCGCCGCACGGGCTCCGACTGCGATGCGCGGCAGGACTCTCACACGGATGCGGCTTCGGCCTGCTGGCTGTTCGTCTCCGGCTGCTGCTTCACGTGCTCGTTGACGCGTTTGCCGAGCAGAACGCACAGCAGGATGAGGCCGACGGTCGGCAGGATGTGGCCGAGCCCGGCGGTCAGTGGTACCGCCTCGGGAATGTGGTCCTCGTCGCGGCCATACACATGACCCTGATGTCAGCCGGTGGCCGGATACACCGTCAGGTCCTGGTCCCGACCGCCCTATTCGTTCATCAGGGTCAGGTATCCAGCGGAGTAGGTGCCGCGGTCCTTTCCGGTTGATGCGTCGAGGATGACGTTGCCATGCCCGGCGACTCCGCCGTAGACGGCTCCGTGCCAGGCCGTGGTCACTTGGGCACCTCGCGCGACGGATCGTCCGTGGTGAGCTTCCGCACCTTGTGCGTGTGGGCGTCCAGTGCGGCGAGGTAGCCGTCGACGCCGCACACGACGACCGAGCGCTGGTCGTAGACGCACTGACGGCCCGCAAAGGTGAAGTCGTCGGCACTGTCCTTCGTCATCCCGGCAGGACGCTTGGCCGTGGCGCTGTCGAGCAGGTCGAGCGTGTCGCGGTTTTCCTTGAACTCTTGGACCATGTCGGCCGAGAACAGGCCGGCGCCCACAGTTTCGATCTTCAGCCCATACAGGTTGCGGGGATCCTTCCAGCGCACAGATCCATCGTTGACGGACCGGCCCATAATCCTGATGCCTCCGTCATGAGCCGTCCAGAGCTCGGAGCCGATTTCCGCGCTCTCGGGGAGCTGTTCTCCGACGATCAGGCCGTCGGAGACCATCCGCGCCCCGAAACCGTCCTCCTGCCATGCGACGTGGTGGGTGGTGAGATTGACTCCGTAAGTGACCATGCTCCTGGGGTCGTCGTATACGTCGTCGAAATCGGGCGTCGCGCGAACGGTGACCACGGCATGGACCGCACGTTGATCTGGAACCAGCGCCATCTACTCCACGCCCTGCGCGAATTCGAACGGTTCTACGACGGCCATCAGCCACACCAGGGCATCGCGAACGTCGCTCCGCTACGCCCGCTGCCCGCGCCCATCGCCGATCCGGAGAAGATCGCCCACCTCGACATACGCCGACACGAACGCCTCGGCGGCACTCTGCACGAGTACCAACATGCGGCGTGACCTGCATGGATGGGGTTTCCGGCAAGCCCAGCGCTATGAGCACTACGTGCGATCTCTTGACGCACGTTCCAGCCCAGTGCGATCGCATCTCCGGCTCATTACCAGGGAGCACGGGCCGAGATGCAGCAAGGCAGTCGCCGTATGGCATAGAAGATGCCGTACTCGTGTCATGGCCGACGACGACACCGACTTCACCCCCGGCGACGGACCCAGCAGCGGGACCTCCGTCTCCCTCACCGCCGGCACCCTGCAGGCTATTCGCGAGCGAGTCGGCAAGCGCGGCGTATCCGCGTACCTGGAGAAGGCGGCACAACGCCAGATCGAGCGCGACAACCTGGACTCGCTGATTGTCGACTTCGCCCAGGCCAACGGCCCGGCCGATCCGGAGCCGTGGCCGCCAAGCGGGCCAAGCTCATCGGGACCGCCCCCTCTTCCGGCGCCTGGGCGGTCGCGTGATCGGCGCCCTCGTCCTCGACAGCGAGAGCCTGGCCAAGGCCGGTCAGCGCGACCGCGAGGTCCACGTGTGGCTCACCGCCGCCCACGCCCGCATCACGGCAGAGAAGGTCTGGCTTCGCCACCGCATATCGGCCTCCCACCCCGACCTGCCCAACACCAAGTGCCTGGTCAGGGCCGACGATCAACCGGTGGCTGTCTGTACGAGAGGTGCCGCCTGGGCGTTCGGCCGATGCTTCGGGGTGTAGGCCCAGGGGCGGAGTTGTTCCAGGGCCTTGCCGATGCGGAAGACGGTCGGGTCGTCGTAGGTGTGGCCGACGATCTGGACGCCTGTCGGCAGGCCCCAACTGGAGTGGCCGCTGGGCACGTTGAGGACGGGGCAGCGGTTGCTGATGTTGAAGGGCAGGGTCATCGCCGCCCACAACGGCTCCCCGTGGTCCTGACCGTTCACCACCAGACGCCCCAGGAGATCGTCTCCGGCGGGCAGTCCCGGAACGGCCGTGGTCGGGCAGATCAGGGCGTCGAAGGGGGCTATCGCCTCAGCCAGTTCGCGCTGCAGCCGGGTCTCGACGCGCAGGCCGTCGAGGTAGGTGACCTGCTCACGGGCGACGGCCATGGTGTCGGCGAAGGCAGCCGCGTACTGCGACATCTGGTCGCGGTGCTCGGCTTCGATCTCGCGGACGAGCGCGCCGAAGATGGTGGAGAAGTGTCCCGCGACACTGATGAGGAGGTCGTCCTTGCTCCACGGGAGTTCGATCTCCTCGACGATCGCGCCCGCGTCGGTGAGGGCGCGGGTGACGGCGCGGGTGTTGGCCTCGATCTCCGGATGGACGTCGTAGGCGCCCAGGCGGAGGCACAGGGCGATGCGCATCCCCGCGACCGCGTCGTACTCGGCCGGCAGGATGAGCTTAGGGCGCAGCGACACGTGGTCGCGCGGGTCGGGGCCGGCCAGGACGTTGGCGAAGGCGACGCAGTCGTCGACGGTGCGTGCCATGGGGCCGTCGCCGCGGTAGTGGTCGGCGGACAGCGGTGCCACACCGGGAATCCGGCCGTAGGGGGCCTTGTAGCCGACGGTGCCGGTGAAGGCGGCGGGAATGCGGGTCGAGCCGCCGATGTCGGACGCGGAGGCGAGCAGCGCAGTACCGGCCGCGAGGGCGGCGCCGGCGCCGCCGGACGAGCCGCCGGGGGTGAAGTCGGGGTTCCACGGATTGCGGGTGACGCCCCACAGACGGCTGTGGGTGAAGGTGGCGATGGAGAACTCGGGGGTGGCGGTGCGAGCGTGGATGATGCCGCCTGCGTCCAGGATCCGGTCGATCACCGGGGCGTTCTCGGTCGCTGTGTTCCCGACGTTGACGAGCGAGCCCTCGGTGAGGGAGCGCCCGGCGATGGCGTGCTTCTCCTTGGTGGCGACCGGGATGCCTTCCAGCGGGCGCGGCGTCAGTCCGTGCTTGCCGAGGAAGCGGTCCTCGGCGTGCCGGGCCTGTTCGAGTGCCTCGTCGAAGAGCTGCTCGGTGAAGGCGTTGACCACCGGTTCGGTCTGTTCCGCGCGGTGGATGACCGCGCGCATCAGCTCCACCGGGGAGAGTTCGCGGGCGTCGAAGAGTCGTCGGGCCTCGGTGGCGCTGAGGTAGGCGAGATCGAGATCGGTGCTGAAGCCATTCGAGTTCATGCGGACGTCCTTTTGGGGTGAGGGAAGGGAGGGGTGACAGTTGGCCTCGTGGCGGTGGCTGCCAGCGTCAGCCGATCAGCCGTTTGAGTGCGGTGTTGATCCAGGCCGTCGCCTCCCCGGCTGCAGGGCTGAGGTGGCCCATGCCGAAAAAGCCGTGGACGAGGCCGTCGAACCGCCGGTGTTCGACGCGTACGCCGGAGCCCTGCAGCGCTTCGGCGTATGCGTCTCCTTCATCGCGCAGGGGGTCGTACTCCGCGGTGGCCACGACGGCCGGAGCGAGCTCGGCCAGATCCTTCGCCCGCAGGGGTGCGACCCGCGGGTCGGCACCGAATGCGGCGGAGGCGGGATCGGAGCGGCCGACTCCGATGTACTGCTCGAAGAACCAGTGCAGTTCCGTGGTGGTGAGGAAGTAGCCTTCGCCGTTCTCGACCCGCGACGGGTACGCGCCGGCCATGTCCGTGCTGGGGTAGACGAGCAGTTGGGCGGCCAGCTCCAGCCCGTCGGCGTGGGCCTGCTGGGCGCACACGGCGGACAGCGTCGCCCCCGCACTGTCGCCGCCGACGACCAGCCGGGCAGGGTCGCCGCCGAACGCGTCCACGTGCCGTGTGACCCAGGTCAGGGCGGTGTACGCGTCCTCGACCGCGGCGGGGAAACGATGCTCGGGCGCCAGCCGGTAGTCGACGCTCACCACGACGGCGTCGAGGTCGCGGCACAGGGTCCGGGCGTGCACATCGTGTGTGTCGAGGTCGCCGGCCACCCAGCCGCCGCCGTGCAGGTACACCACCGTCGGCACGGGCGTCGCGGTGTGCGGCCGGTAGACACGGGCCGGGAGGGAACCCGCCAGCGCGGTGGAGGTCACCGTCGCGACCTCGGGCCTCGTGGACGGGCCGCGCTGGCCTACGGTCAGCGCCCGCAGCAGGGCTCTGGCGCGTGCCGCGTCAAGCTTCCCTCCGCCAGGAGCGTCGAGTCCGGGAGCGTCGGGTCCGGGAACGTCGAGTTGCTGGAGGCTTCGCAAGAACGCGGCGATGTCCGGGTCAAGGGGCACGTCACTTCTCCTGTCGGTCGCGGGCACGGCCGTCCTCGGTGCACAACCAGTGGGCGGCCGCCGCGAGCAGCGCCGTCACGCCGGTGTGGATCGTGGGTTCGGGTACGGGGGCGAAGTACGGGGAGTGGTTGGCCGGGATCGTGTCGGGCAGGCCGTCCGTCAGCAGGGTGTCGGGGGCGATGTGCTGGAAGAGGGCCGGGTCGGCGCCGCCGAAGTGCCAGAAGACCGAGGGGACACCGAGGGCCGTGCCGAAGGTGCCGAAGTCCTCGCTGCCGGTGAGGGGTTCGGGCAGGGTGAACACCCGCTCCCTGCCCAGGACTTCGGCGATCGCGGTCAGTACGGTGCCGGTGGCCGCGGCGTCGTTGACGGTGACCGGGAAAGGGTTGAATCCGGTGATCTCGGGTTCCTTGGGGGCACCGGAGGCGGCGGCCTCGGCGCGGACGATCCGTTCGACGGCCGCCAGGACCCGCTCCCGTACCGCGGGCGTCGTGGAGCGGATGTTGATCCGCAGGTCGGCAGTGTCGGGGATGATGTTCTCCTTGGTGCCCGCGTGCAGCGAGCCGACGGTCACCACGGCGGTCTGCGTCGCCCCCACCTCCCGGGAGACGACCGTCTGCAGCCGCATGACGACTGCGGCGGCCATGACGATCGGATCGACGGTGGTCTCGGGCGTGGACCCGTGTCCGCCACGGCCGAAGAGGCGGACCCGCAGACTGTCGGAGGCGGCCATCACCGGCCCGGGGCGGGTGCCGACGAGGCCGGCGGGGGCCGGGGACACATGCTGGCCGAGGCAGACGTCGGCGCGCGGGAAGCGCTCCAGGAAGCCGTCCTCGATCATGGCCGGTGCCCCGCCGACCTCCTCCGCCGGCTGGAACACGGCGACGACCGTGCCGCGCCATTCCCCACGGGCGGAGGCGAGTTGGGCGGTCGCGCCGAGCAGGCAGGTGACGTGCATGTCGTGGCCGCAGGCGTGCATGACGGGAACCTTGGTGCCCTCGCCGTCGACGGCCGTCTCCTGGGAGGCATACGGCAGTTCCGTCCGCTCCTGGATCGGGAGCCCGTCCATGTCGGCGCGGAGCAGGACCACCGGGCCCTCGCCGTTGGCCAGAACCCCAACGACGCCGGTGCCGCCGACGCCCTCGGTGACCTCCCAGCGCTGCTTTCGCAGCCGGTCGGCGACGACTCCGGCCGTACGGAACTCCTGGAAGGACAGCTCCGGGTGGGCGTGCAGGTCCTCGTAGAGGGCGCGCAGGCCGGGCAGCCGGTCCGGGAAGCCGGACAGCAGGCGCGCGGCGGAGGCGGCGGTCATGAATGCTCCTTTGCGGGCGTGGGCAGGTCGGACGCGCCGGTGGCGGTCCGGAAAGAGGCGGCATCCTGTGGGGTGAGGAGTGCCGTCACGATGGCGATGGCCGCGCCGAGCACCAGGGAGGCGAAGGCCACCTTGAAGGAGAAGGCGTCGGCGAGCACACCGATGACGGGCGGGGGGCGACCATGCCGGCCACCTGGCCGCCGAAGACGATCGCTCCGCTGCCTACGCCGACGTCCTCGGGCGCGAGGCCGCCCAGCGGCACGGCGAGGATCGGCATGTAGCAGAGGGAGACGGCGATCGAGGCGAGCGTGCCGAAGACCACGAAACCGGTGAGCGTCGGCGCGAAGGCCATGAAGATCAGCGTGACGGAGGCCACCGTCATGCTGGGCACGATCACCTTGCGGTGGTGGCCGCCCAGCCGGTCCGCGAGCCGGCCGCCGACGACGATCGCGCCGGTCGCGGCGAGGGCCGGGATCGCCACGAGCGCTCCGGCCGACGCGAGCGAGACGCCGTACTCCTCGCTGACGTAGGACGGGATCCAGGTGTTGAGACCCCACACGATCAGGCTGTAGCCGAACATCATGGTGCTGAAGCGCCAGATCACGCCCTTGCCCAGGACTCCCCCGGCGCCCCGCCGGGCGACGCGGGTCTCCGGCTCCACCAACGGCAGCGGCGCGGGGAGCCACACCCGTATCGCCACCAGGACGAAGACGCCGAGGGCAGCCGTCGAGAAGAACGCCGAGCGCCATCCGAAAGCGGCGATCAGAGGCGCGACGAGGAGCGGGGTGAGCACGCCCGCGAGGGCGTTCGAGCTCATGATCACACCGTTGGCGCCCATCCGCTCAGCCGGTGTGGTCCGCTCGACGAGGACCTTCATCGAGGCGGGCGGGAAGATGCCTTCGGCAGCGCCGAACGCGAACCGCATGAGCAGCAGGACGGCGAACGACCAGGCGAATCCGGTCAGCGCGGTGAACACGGACCAGCACAGCAGGGCCCAGAGCATGACCCGCGGGGCGCCGTGCCGGTCGGCAAGCAGCCCGCCGGGTATCTGGCACAGGGCGTAGGCGAGGAAGAACGCCGAGACGATCAGGCCCTGTTGCCCGCGGCCCACGTCGAACTCGGCGCCGATGGAGGGCAGGGCCAGGTTGATGACGAGCCGGTCGGCGTAGTCGACCAGCCAGGCGGTGAACAACAGCACGATCGTGATCCGGACGGTTCTGCGGACGGGCTGAGGGGGCGGAGCAGACACGCGGCACTCCTTCGACTCCGGGCGGCCGAAGCCGGGGTTGGGCATTGGCCGGAAGTGCCCCTACGATCCGGTCCGTGACAGGAATCCCTGGAGAATTGCAGGAAAACATCTCGGGAGGAGCCACAGTCCCTGATTCCCGCGGGACCGGCGGGGCTGCTCCGTTCTCCGAGTTGGACCTGGCCCTCGTCGACGCGCTCCAGGCCGCTCCCCGGGCACCGTGGTCCCGGATCGGCCGGGCCCTCGGCGTGGACGCGACCACGGCGGCCCGCCGCTGGGAACGGCTGCGCGCGGGCGGTCTGGCCTGGGTCAGCGCGTACGACTCCGCGAAGGCGACGACCGTCGCCTACGTCGAGGTCAGGTGCCGGCCCCGGGCCGTGGAATCCGCCGGCGCCGCCCTGACCGACATGCCCTGGGTCTTCAGCGTCGACGAGACGGCCGGCGAATTCGATCTCCTGGCGTCGGTCGTCGCTGCCGACCTGCCCTCCCTCGGCCGCTCGGTGCACAGCCTGATCGGCGGCCTGAGAGGCGTACGGTCCACCCGCACACGCCTCGGCATCACCCTGTACAGCGAAGGCGGCGACTGGCGCATGCGGGCCATGGAACCGTCCGGCGACGCGGAGCTCTCCGCTCCGCGCACCTCGCACCCGACTCCGTACAGCGCCCATATGCACCACCGGCCCCCGCCCGAGGACCAGGCCCTCCTGGAAGCCCTCGGCCGTGACGGACGCCTCGGCTACACCGACCTGGGCACCGCGACCGGCATGAGCGAACACACCGCCCGACGCCGACTCCAGCGGATGATCCGGGACAGGGACATCACCTTCCGTTGCGACCTGGCCCACCCCCTCGCCGGGCTCTCGACGGTCGTGCTCTACCGCACCGCGGTCCCCCACACCCACCTCGAGGCCACGGGCAACGCACTGGCTCGTAGGGAAGAGGTGCGCCTGGCCGTGTCCGTCAGCGGCTCCGACAACCTCCTCGTCATGGTCTGGCTGCGCGGCCTGCACGCCATCGACCCCTTCGAAGCGCACCTCGCGGAACGCTTCCCGCACCTGAAGGTCAGCGACCGCACCGTCTTCCTCCACACCCGCAAACGCATGGGCCGCCTCCTCGACACCACCGGCCGCGCCATCGGGCACGTCCCCTTCTCCCTGCCGCAGGTCTGA
>NZ_JAPEPO010000002.1 GCF_026340095.1 Streptomyces sp. NBC_01446
GGGACCGCTGTTCCGGGCGCTTGGGCCACAGCAGACGCAGCGCGATGGACAGCCGCGTCTTGTACGCCTTGTACGGGTCGCCGCCGGTCTGCACGAGCTCGATACGCGCCTTGCGGGCCGCTTCGTAGAAGGGCTTGAACAGGGACTCGTTGGCCTTCCCCGTCCAGGAATCGTGGATGGCCGGCATCGCAGCGAGATGGCCTTCGCGCACGAGCCTGGCCAACTGCTTGATGTGCGGGGTGGTGACCCACACGCGGCCCTGCTCGTCGGGCCGCTCGATGATCCGCCCCAGCGGGTGCGGCATGTCCGTGCGCGGCCACTGGGGGAGGTCGATGAGGTAGATACCGGCACCGGCCTTGTCGAAGGCCTCGAGGGGCCCGGTGTGCAGGAGCTTGTTCGGTGCGAGGGGAACGGCTGAACACGCGGACGGGTAAGAGCCGTTGCGGTCGATCAGGCACAGTGCCCCCTCGCCGAACGCGTCGGGCACATCGAGCTGATCTCGCCGGACCCGCTTCCCGTTCTCCCGGATGTAGGGCACCCGTGTGCTGGTGACGTCGGGGTGGACCCAGCGCGGTTCGCCGTCCATGTGCTCACTGATCAGCGGCCACGGACCACTCTCCCGCTCCTCGGTGCGGATGACCTTGATCGGGTGCATCTTCGAACGGGAGACCGCGTCCTTGAGGAGCTTCAGCGCGGGGAAGGGCGCGCTTTCCGGCTCGTCTTCCTCGTCCCCCGGCTGAAGCTCTACTTCTGCTTCTGCGTCGTCTTCGCCGTCCAGACCGTGTCCGTTGTCCACGGCAGGCTGGGAGGCGGCGGGCTGCCCGGTGGTCGCGGCGGACACGGCGGTGTTGTAGGCGTACAGCGCAGCGGCAAGGCGGCGCCCCTCGGCGGTGTCCGGCAGCTGCAGGGGCGCCGCAGCAGTCTCGGCCAGCTCCGGACCGAGTTCGTCAAGGGCTTCCTGGCTGCTGTGGGCCAGCGCGGTGCGTAGTGCGGACAGGACATGCGTGACCGGAGCCGGCAGCCCCCGCTGGGCGCCGGAGGTGTAAGGCAGCGCCGCGTCGGCCAACTCCCGCTCCATGACGCTGCCCAGATTCCGCGCGGGTTCTTCACCCGCCGCACGGCCCACAGGGGCGGGGGCGGTGTCGAGGAAACGGGCGTGCAGCAGATCGGGGCACAGGTATGCCGAGCCGATCGCGCCGAAGTCACGCTCCGCGACCGTCGCCTGGACCCTGGCAGGGTCCCCGGTCGGCGCGAGCGTCACCAGGACGTCGGCGTCCAGGAGACCCAAAAGCGCGGGGTCGGCGCTGTCCACGATAGCGAGGACCGGCACGTGCAGGGTGCGCGCGAGACAGGCCAGGACCTGGGAGGCGTCCGGGAGGCGGTCACCGGACAGGGGAAGCCGGGGATTGTGGGCGGCCTGGAGCCGGTCCACGACCACCAGGGCCAGGTCCTGGACATACGGGGCGGTCTCCGCGATCGCCTGGGCGGTCAGCTCGCTGCCGTCGTCGATCAGCAACGGCGCCTGGACCAACTCCCGGGCAACCTGCTGCTCGTGAGCGGTCAGGTGTCCCTGCTTCAGACGCGGGTAGTCACCTCCGGTCTGCGCGGAAATGATCCGGCGCATAATGTCGGCCTGGTTCGGCCCCGACGCCGCGTACAGGACCCGGCGGTTGTCGACGAGCGCGCTCTGCCGTGCGGCAGCCAGCCCCAGCAGACTCCCACCCACGTTCGGGGCGGCGGCCACCAGCGTGAGCCGGCCGGGCTGCAGACCACCTGTCGCAGCGTCAAGCCCGGGCAGTGCGAACGTGGGGCCGCCGGTCGGGCCCGAGGCAAGCACAGCACCGATGGCGTCGCCCAGGGTAACAAGTCTGCGCGGCGCGCCGCCGCGTTGCTCATGGCCCTGGCTGTTCACCGCACCTCCCGCAGATGCCGCGCCCATGGCAGCGGCCGGATCAGACAAGTGGGTCCGAAAGTCCGTGCCCGCGGGCAGCAGCACCGCGACGGGCGTGCGGCTTCGCCGCAGCACCTGCGGCCGGCCCTGAGCCGCCAGCGCGATGAGTTCACCGAAGTCCTTCTGTGCCGCACTCAGCGCGTGGGACGGGTATGCGTCGGCCTCCCGGGCCGCCGGAAACCGGTCCAACGGCGCCAACAAAGCACGATCCTCCCGCTTACGGATCAGCGTCACCGCCCCGTCCTCCTCGGCGCGCTTCACCAGGGCGAAAAGCTCCGCACGGGCCTCGGACACGTTCAATGCCGTCCCCGCCAGCGGTTCCCGGCCCTGCCCCACTCACCCTCCCCATTACGCTCAACTACCGATCATCGTAACAGAATCCACTCAGTAACTTGGTAAACTTCATACTTGGAATCGAGGAATTCACTCACCCATGCGTTCTTCGGTGTGAGTTGACCGCATGAAACACTCACCGTCGGCCGCCGACGAACAACTGCACGACAAGACGAAGACCAGAGCCTTCACCCGCCCCAGCCCTCACTCACTCCGTCCCCAGGCGATCGCACCACGCCGAACAGACGGTCACAGCCCTGCCCGCCGGGCACCTTCTTGCAGGCAAGGTCCCCGACAGCGGAGCGGCCTGGCCCAGCTTGTGGTTGAGCCGCATGTAATTGCGCACGGCGGCGCTGGCCCACCGGACATTGAGCGCGGCCCGCAGGCGGTGCGCGCTTGATTTGGCCGGCCCGCTCAGCCTGTTCCCACTCCAGACAGTGGGAACCGCACAGGTTGTGGCTGACGCGGCGGATGCGTTCACAGCCGTCGACGCCGCACTGCCAGGCGAACACCGGGTGCTGAGGCGGGATGAAGATCAGCGTGTCGCGGAAGAGCGGGTCGAATGCGGGGGCCTCGATGAGGGCTGTGAGCAGTTCGAGCCGGTCACGGCCGATGCGGGTGGTGTCGGTGCGGCCGGGAAGCAGCGTCAGCGGGATCACGGCTGTGTCCCCCACACCTGTTCCAGCGCTGCGGTGAAGACCGGGTCGTGGACGTCCACGTGGCCGTAGACCTGCTCGACGGTCGCCGCTGAGGCCCAGCCGCCGGCCTCCCGCGCGATCACCGCGTTGCCCCGTGCGGCGTCCAGCACTGCGGTGGCGAAGCTGTGCCGGAAGGTGTGCGGGAACACCCGGCCGATCTCCGCACGGGCTGCGGCGCGGCGCAGCATGCCGCGGGCCGCGGCCGTGGTTCACGGCTGGCCTCGGGAGGGGCCGTGCAGGCCGACCAGGAGCATGCCGTGGACAGCCTGGGCGGGGTGCTGGGTGGTGATGTACTCGAAGTAGGTGTGGATCATCGCCGGGCTCGCCCGGCGCACCGTCCCGCCGCACACGGTGTTGTCCTGCCAGGTCCAGGGCGACTTGGTCTTGACCCGGGCCCGGTTGGCGTTGTCCTCGCGATGGCAGATGTGCACGTGCGGCCCCCGGCACTGACCGCACGCGGCCTGCTCACGCAGGTGCAGGTCGACCAGACGCAGCCCGCACAGCTCACCGACCCGGAACCCGCCGTCGGCCAGCCACGTGACCACCATCCGGTCCCGCGCGCACGACACCGCCCCCAGCAGCAGATCCCGGGCGCCTTCCGGCAGCATCTTCGGATGCCGGCGCACCCGCTCCGCCGGAGCCAGGGGGTTCGCGGGCATGCTGTGCAGGACATGCCCGAGCATCGCCCGCCGCCGGTCCGTCCGCGTCGGCAACCGCGTCACACGCAGTGCCTCCGCCAGTGCGGGGTTCACGCCGAGGGTGCCCAGGTGAAGGTAGAAGCCCTTCAGGCAGGCCGCCGCGGTCTTCAACGCGCTGTGCCCGTAAGGGCGTTTCCCCTCCCGCCACGGCAGACCGAACGGCCCCGGATAGTCCGCGCCCAAAGCCGCCATGTAGTGCCGCAGATCCTCGTGACACCGCCTCCACCGTCAGGCCTGCGAACCGCAGCCACCGCAGATGATCCACCAGCACATACGCGTACGTACGGTCCGTACCCGCCGCGCAGGTACGCAGGAACCCGTCCGCCTCCGCCACCACCGAGCAGTCCGCGTCCACGACCGTGTAACAGACCCGACCACCGGCACGGACGATCTCCTGCACCCGCACCTGACCCACCATCAACCGGCCACCCACCACCTGCCGCCCCCTCCGAAATCACCGGGCCGTACCCGGCGGGACGGCACCTGCTATCCCAGTCCACAAGCAACGCCCGCGCCCCCGCAGCAGTCCATGCGAACGTCACACACACTCCGGTGACGGTTGGTAAAGTCCGTCACCCTCACACGCCAGAACGCCGGAAGGGCAACCTCGCTGCAGAAGTCAGCGAGGACAGGCGTGCCCCTCCGCCCGGTGCCCCATCCCCACCGCCACATCGCACACCCGCAGGGCACTCACCGTCTCCGGCACCCCCGCTACCCGCCTCAATTCCAGCAGTCGGCGGTGCAACGCAGCACCGTCCTCGCGCAGCGCGGCATGCAGCGCAAGCCAGAACGAGGGACGCGGGCGGCCCAGCGCACAACGCACCACCTTGTCGTAGACCGGAAGCAGCCGCGGACGCTTACGAGCCAGGAGCTTCCCAGCGATCACCCAGTCAACTCCGTACTGGTCGCAGAGGAGGTGCCAGGCCTGGTCTGCCGGCGAGCCGTCGGCCACGACATCCGCGTCGGCGTCGGCGTCGACCATGTTGATGTCCCTGGGTATGGCGTGCAGCAGACCAGACAGCCGCGCGCCGAGAGGGCCCTCCAGAATGTCCAGTGCGACAGACGCCGGAACGGTCACCGACAAGGTCTGCACCGCGACCAGGTCCTCCGCCGTGATTCGATCGGCGATCTTCGGGCGGTCTCCGCCACCGCGCAGATCCACAATAGCTCGAGCATCGGCGACGAGGGCGTACAGCCGCTCCAGGAACGGCCGTGAAAGATCAGCCGAGGACACCATCGGCTCCGGTTCTGCACGGGGTTGCAGAGGGGCAGCTGCGCGGCATGGTCCGCGACAGCGCCAGCTTGCTGGCGGCTGCGACGCCGGACCGTTCTTCTCATCGGAGACGGTGCAGGAGGGCGCCGGTGGTACGCCGGGCGCGGAGCGGCCATCGGCGTACCGCACGGCACGAGCAGCAGGCCTGTTATTCGGGGTCCTCCTCGGGATCCTCGCGGGGTGTTTCCGTCACGGCGCTCACTGCGGGCTCCCCTTTGCGCCAGGTAACTGTCACCTTGAGGGTGGCCTTGCCTCCGGCCTCCGTCACGACGCTCACCAGCTGGCCGCTCTTGGCTGCGATTTCGATGCCGAATTCGAGCGTCACTTCGTCCGGGGCCGCGCGCCGCAGTCCGGACCTGACGCTGCGCGTGACGGTCTCCAGGGTCTGGGGGAGATCGCCGAGCTGCCGTGATAGGCGGTCACCGAAGCCGGTGTCCCGGGGTCCCTCGTCTTCGTCGTTGACGCGCACCCATATCGAGGTTCCGTCCGGCATGACTGCCTGGACCGCATCGGACACGTGCCCTCCTCCTGTTTGGCTCGTCGACTCTCTTGGGAGAGGATGCCCGGTTCCGGGACGTCCGGCGATCGGTCACCTACAATCACCTAACGGTTATGGCGGGGAGTGATCATGGTCGACCAGCATGCCTGGTTGTCGTCAGAGAGGGTTTACCTCTCCGACGTCGAGATCCATCGGCAGTCCCCTATCGCAAGCGCCGAGGATCTCCGGGCACGTGTGCTGTTCCACGTTCTACTTTCCGACACTCTGCTCGTTGGCGATTCGCAGTCGCTCAACACGCCCCTCTTCCGTGCTCTGGTGTCCTCTCAGGAAGCCGTCGGCCACGCCGTAAGATCGGATCTCGCGCCGCTCCTGGACAGCGGCCGTATCCGGGTCGCGTGCCGGGACGGGCAGACGCTGACGGCCGTCCGAGATGCTCAAAAGCTGCGGCAAGTCGAACACGTGCCCAGTGCCGCATACGCGGAGCTGATGGACCGCATGACGCATGCGCGCGCGGTCACCTACCGCCTTGACACCGTATCGGCTGCCTTCAAGTCTGGAGTGATCCGGCTGCTGGAGGAGCAGACGCAAAACGCCGGGGGAAAGACGCGCGCAACGGTTGAAGCCGCGCTGGAGTTCGTGAGGGGGCAGAAGCCGTTGTACTTCAAAACCCTCAGAGATTGGAAGGACTCCTTCCGGACCGGCTCGTCGGGAAGCACGGAAGTCGTGCTCGCCCTGGCCGCCGTGGACCGTGCCGCGGGCGAGTCGTACCGCCAGGCACTCCCCCATGTGCTGGGAGCCGGGACCGCTGCCCCGCGCAGCGTCGAACTACCCGCCACCACTGCCGCCCGCACGGTCCTGGAGCGCACCACGCTGCCCGCCAGCATTCTCGACGGTTTCTTGCTGGGCAGACTGCCGGTCGAGGTGTTCCTGGAGGCCACCGAGCAGCCGTCCCGCAGCGTCCTCGTTCGCCAACTGGGCTTGCTGCGTCGAGGCAGCCAACCAGACCTGTCCCAACTGGTGGAGGCCATGGCCGAGTTCAGCACGTGGATGCAGGAGGCCTTCGTCCGTGCCTTCCGCGATACCGACGAACGCGCGCGGGCGGTCCTGGACGGCAACCACAACTTGATGCGCTTCGGCATCTCCCAGGACTCTCTGACCGGCGCGCTCGGCGCCGGACTCGATGTGCCGGCGGCCGACGGGGACGAGGACTACCTCGACCTGCAGGTCGTCGACCGGAGTGTGCCGGCCGCAGACGGCGCGGCCGACATCGGACAACTCGACGCACAGCAGATGCGGCAGCGCGTGATCACGGGTGCGTATGTCGGCTGAGCCGAATGCCGCTCACATCGGCGACCCGGAGCCGGTGCCGCAGCCATCTGCGATTGCAAGCGCCAGGGCAGCCAGCGTCACGCCACAGGTGACGCTGCCGCTCTGCAGCCACTTCACCACCTCCGTACGCGAGGCCCAGACCGGCTCGGCCACCGACTCCATGGCCTCCGGCTCGGCGGCCGACGGGGCGCCTGCCGATCCGGTGGGGCGGACTTCGGCGGCGAAAACGTGCACGTCCGATTCGATCAGGCCTGTCTCGGCGTGAATGACGCCCAGTGGGCGCAGTGCGGACGGGGCGCAGTCGAAGCCGGTCTCCTCCCGTAGTTCCCGTACGGCCGCCACAGCTGGATCCTCATCCGCTTCGCAACCGCCCCGGGGGAACTCCAGGGAGACCTCGCCGATCGGGTATCGGTACGTGGGAACGAACGCGAAGCCGTCCCGCCCCATGGGGACGATCACCACTCCGCTGTGGGACCACTGCCAGCGCAGATAGCGGCCCTGCTTGCCCGACGGCGAGAGCACTTCATCGTTGAACAGCGCGCCGAAGCGGTTCCGAAAGACCTCCACTGCCCGCTGCCGCCGGATGGGTGGGGGTTCGGCGTGGGCAGACGCTTCGTTGTCCATCGGCGCCGGGCTCCTCTCAGCTCGTGCGACCGTCCAGCACAGTCTTCATCTGCACCCATGATGAGTGTTCGTGTGTGAATTCGTCGAGTTGGTCACTGAGTTGGAGCAGCACCTGGAGCACCAGCGCCTGCTGCTCACGCAGTCGCGGCGAGGTACGCAACGGTAGCGCCGCGCGCTCCGTCGCCGCCCGGCTCAGCGCCTGGTAGGCCTCGCTGAAATGCCCGGCCCGGATCAGCCCGAAGCCATGGTGCTGCAGGGTCTCAGGCAGCCGGGCGAGATAGCGGCCGGGCCGGAGCCTGATCAGTTCCTCCAGCCGCTCGACCGCCTGCATGCTGGAGGTGAGTGCTTCCTCGGTCTTGCCTATGCGGTGGCGGCACTCGGCCAGGGTTTCCAGGCAGGCGAGGTACACCTCGTTATCACGAGCTCCTTCCGGCACCTGTTCGCACCGCATGACGCCCTCGGCGGCATCACGGGCCGCGCCGTTGACCTGCGTATCTCCAAGCCGCAGCAAGGCCAGCATGCTCAGCGCACCTGCCATGTCCATGAGGGTGCGATGCCGCATATCGGGATTGCTGCCGATGAGCTGCCGGTACAGGGACACAGCCTCGACGCTGAGCTCCAACGCCGACTCCGTCTGCCCGGACCGGTGCCGCAGCAGGCTCAGGTTGTGCAACGCCGCGGCGTAGTCGGACCGATATTGCGCGGACCTGCGGACAAGATCGCGGCTGAGCAGGACCGCCTCGTCAGCTGCCCGCACGGCATCCTCCCGGTGTCCGCTCTCCTCCAGTCGCAGGCTGTACCTACGCAAGCGCCTCAGACGGATGTGCCGACTGGTGTCGTCGCTTTCCGCGTCAGGCAATTGGAGCAGCCGCTGAAGCACGAGCGCCGAGAGGGCGGAAAGGCTGGACGGATAGCCGGGAAGACGGGGTTCGACAAGGCAAAGCAGGTCGGTTTCGCAGGTCTCCAGCACTGGTTGGATCAGGTCCACCAGGGGCTCGGCGTGCGGCACGCGGGCACCGACTGTCACGAGGGCCGGCACCAGGACTCGGGGATTGTCGCGCACGACCTGCGCAAGCGCCCGGTCGAGGACCGTGTGGGCAGGATGGTCCGCAACCCGGCCCACGGTCGTGCAGCCACGGGCCCGAGCCAGGACGTCGAGTGTCTCCAACACGGCCCTGGTCCGCGCCTGCTTGTTCCGAAGCGCGGATACATCCAGAACAGCCCCGAGGTAGGCGCCGACGTCGCCTGAACTCTCGGGCTCCGCCAGCACACGCCGCACCAGGATCTCGCCCAGCCGGTCAGGCTCAAGGGGCGCGACGTGGTCGTCTTCCGTTGCGGGATACAGCGCGCGTAAGGAGGAATGCACTGCAGCGGCGTTGACAGGCGGCTGCCCGGGGAAGGCAGTCCTGCGCACGGACGTCAGCAGCGCGGTCAGCTCACCCCAGTCTCGCCGCTGGGCCAGGGTCGGCACCAGCAACAGGCCTTCTGCCATCATCCGGCCGGTACGCCCCGCCAGGACACCGCCCGTCCCGAGACGGTCCTCCAGCAACGTGTACCACCCCGTGATCTCATGCTGACAGATCCGTGCCAGCGGATCGTCACTTTCCTTCCACTCCTCGCCCTGGCGCAGGGTAAGGACGGCGTCGAGGGCAGCCGCAAGCATTCCCAGAACCGAGTCCTGCCGGCCGGCCCGGCGCGCGAGAGACGGCGGCATGAACACCCGCGGGCATTCCAGCAGGCGCGCGAACTCCCCGAACGCCTCGGTGACCAGGGTGCCGGGATCCTTGGCGCTCAGCGTGTTGGGCAGCCTCTGTGAGCTCGCGCCCCTCAAAGCCCAGTCCTCGATGTAGCGTGCTTCGAACTCCTCCTTCAGCGCACGCCACAACGGCTCCTCGGAACGTGCCAGCAGCAGCACACGCAGGGTGATGCCATCAGGTCGGTGCCGGCGGACATGCGCCATGAGAGCGCTGATGTCGTCGAGCCGTGCTTGGGCATAGTCGAACACCACCAAGCAGGGGAAACCTGCGCCGAGCGCGGCGGTGAGGCCTTCCAGCCACTGGTGTCGGCACAGAGTGTTGCCGAGCAACTCCCTGTCTGCGAATCCGGCGATCCAGCCCATGTGCCGCAGTCGGTGGCACAGTTCGGCGGACAGGCGGGTCTTGCCCGAACCGCCCGGCGCGTACAACAGGCGCAGCAACTGTTCGTCGGGTTCATAGCACCAGTTCCGGAGCTCGCTGAGCTCTGGGCGGTCCACGAACGGCATTGCTCCGCGTGCCAGCATCTGCGCTGGCGTGTTTCCCGAACTCGGACCGCCGGGCTCGGGACCGAAGAGGTCTGCCTGCCGTCCCCTGCGGTTGCGGGCGAGATCGAACCAGACCGTCCCGGGCCGGTGCGCGGCATGGTTACGTTCCAGCAGCCCCGGCGAGCATTCCTCCACGGCGTCGACGGGAATCAGCCATCCCCCCGACATTCCCTTCTCGTGGCGTGACGCCTTGAGCACCCCGCACACACGCCCCGTCGTCGTATCGAGCACCGGACTGCCGCTGAATCCCTGGACCACCTGGTCCCACTGAAGCCGCACGAAGCGCCCGCTCCGACCGGCCACCGTGAGGTGCAGAGTGTCGGGCTGGACGCCCGGTTCCAACGTGTGACCGCTGAATCCGTGGATGGACACAGACGCCGCCTGCGTTGGACCCGCACTACCAAGCCAGACCCCCTGCACATCGTGTGCGGGCTCACTCAGCCGCACCTCGGCGAGATCCGGAAAGCCGTAGGTGCTTCCTGCACCCTTCGCCTCGGGCATAAGACGCATGACCTCGATCGCGACGGTGCGTCCCCCGACCGTCGCCGTCACGCTGCCCTCCTCGCGCCCGGCCACCACGTGCGCACACGTGAGGGCGGTGTCAGGCGTCACCAAAAACCCGGTCCCGCAGAAAGCCTCGCCGGCCCAGATGCCCACGACATTCTGCTCGGTCAGGATTCGCAGCCGCTCCAGTGCCTCACCGTCCAGGCCATGGTGTGTCGTCATCGATCTCCCCCGAGCGGCCTTGCACAACGGACTCATTGACGGGTGACTTACCGACCTTATTCTGCCGTCCCGTCAGCTACGGCATCGCTTCGTTCTGCGCTTCGGCGTGCTGCGCCGGCACAGCAGAGCGTCACCGGAACACCTTCGACGACATCGACAGCCAACCCAGCCGCTTCAACCGATAGACCGAACCCATGCCACGCATCACGCACATGTACGACACATAAAACGCCATCTCAGCCCCCATACGCTCAGCTCAGCGTCCGGTAAAACGGACGAGGCTCACGGTACGGCCGGGGACGTCGGCCGGCCCTGGGCCGCGATCCACGACAACGCCCGCATCCCCGCCGACTTCCGCCTGTACCTGACCGCGACCCCGCGCATCCTGGCCTCTCCCCGGCCCCAAAAGGGCGCAGACGGCCAGGAGCTAGAGCTCCCTCTCTGTCAATGTGACTCAAGCCAGGCATACTGGATGATTCATTGAGTCGAGGGCGGAGAAGGAGGAGTGCCCGTAGTGACCAGCACCAACGACCACGGGGCCCCGGATCCGCAGGTGACACCCCGATCGACCGGGCAGCGGCGGTACTCGGCGGAGTACAAGGCGAGGATCCTGGCCGAGTACGAGACGCTCGACAAGCAGGGCAAGGGTGCCCTGCTGCGGCGCGAGGGCCTGTACTCGTCGCTGATCACGAACTGGCGCCAGCAGCGAGACAGCGGCGCGAAGGCGGCGCTCGCCGCTCCTGCGGGCCGGCCGAAGGCGGATCCGAGAGAGAAGGAGATCGCCCGGCTCGAAGCCGAAAACGCCAAGCTCCGCAGCGAGTTGGGCAAGGCCCGCACCGTCATCGAGGTGCAGGGAAAACTCTCCGCGCTGCTGGATCAACTCGCCACGGGCAGCGACGAGACGACGGGCGAGAAGCCGTGACGGCCACCAGGAAGCCGCCGCAGACGAGACCGGCAGAGGCCTTCGAGGCCGCCCGCACCAAGGCCCTGGAATCGCTGTCGTTGCTGGTGGGACGGGTGCAGGCGTGCACCGCACTCGGTCTGAGCCGGGCGACCTGGTATCGACACCACCGCAAGTCCCCGGCCCCGGCGCGGCCGAACAGGGAGCGCAAGCGGCATCCGCGGGCCCTGACAGAGACGGAGGAGGCGAAGGTCCTGGCCGTGCTGCGCTCGGCCGAGTTCGTCGACATGGCGCCCGCCGAGATCTGCGCGGTACTGCTGGACCGCGGCGTCTACCTGTGCTCGGAGGCGACGATGTACCGGATCCTGCGTAAGCACGGCGAGGTGCGCGAACGGCGCCGGCAGGCCACGCATCCGCCACGCAAGAAACCCGAGCTGATCGCCACCGCACCGAACCGGGTGTGGTCGTGCCGAGTAGCCGGGAGGAATCTCACCTCCCGGCCCTCACAGAACCGTGCGTAACAGTCTCCCGTTACACGGCTCTTGCCGCCCTGATCGTCAGACCACCGAGATCGCCATCGTCACCCGCCAGTGCGCGAACATCCGCGGATATCGCTTCTCGATCTCCTGGAGCTTCGCAATGGCCTTGCGCTTCGGCGCCAGCCGTTCGTACTTCCGTCGGATCCAGCGCACCAGATAGGCGTTGATGCGCCGCAGGACGGGGTTCATCTCCCACGGCCGGAAACGGCCGTAGTAGTTGACCCAGCCCGCCACCACAGGGTTGATCCTGCGGGCGAGCTGCACGAAGGACAGATCCGAGCGGGTGTGTAGCCGCCAGGACCGCACCTCCCGTCCCATCTTCTTCAGGGCTTCCTTGCTGACGGCCGGCGTGAACGACAGGAACTGAACTCCCCGTCGATCCCGGCCCTTTCTGGCGCGGAAGGTATAGCCCAGGAACGTGAACGCCTCGTGCTCGTACGAGCCGCGACGCTTATCGTCCTTGCAGTACACAATCCGGGTCTTGTCCGGGTGCAGTTCCAACCCGGTCTCGACCATCCTCTTTTGGAGCGCGTCCAGGACCTCGCGAGCCTGTCGCTCCGTGACACAGTGGATCACCGCGTCGTCCGCATACCGCTCGAACTGGACGGCCGGGAACTCCCGGTCCATCCACATGTCGAACGCGTAGTGCAGGAACAGGTTCGCCATCACCGGTGAGACCGGAGCCCCTTGCGGGGTTCCGCGTTCCCGATGCAGCAGGGAACCGTCGGGCATGACGAGCGGGGCGGCGAGCCACCTGCGCACGTACAACTTCACCCAGACGGCGTCGGTGTGTGCCCCCACCGCCTTGACCAGGAGGTCCCAGGGCAGGGCCATTGCATGATCGCGATCTGTCCGGGTTGGTCATGTGAGGCCGAGGGCTGACAGCGGGCGGTGGTAGTCGCGGCTGGTGTGGCGGAGGGCGGCGGCGATGTTGGTCTCGCCGTTCTGGCGGAAGAGGCTGACGGCGAGGTTGCGCAGGCCGGCCATGGTGCGGGGCAGGTGGCCGGTGCGGACCTTGGAGTCGTCCTCGCGGAAGGTGCGGTCACGGACGTGGTGCAGGAGGTTCTCGATGCCCCAGTGGCCTCTGATCCAGGCGGCGAGCTGGGCCGGGGTGGCGTCGTAGATGTCCAGGCTGGTGATCACGTAGACCCGCTCGATGGTGAGCTTGCCGGTACTCAATTCCCTTCGCCATCGGACGACTTGGATGGCCTGGCGGGCGCCGGGATAGTCGAGGTGGCGGAAGGCTGCGACCTTGAGCCGGCGGATCTCCACGCGGTGGTGGGCCTTGTCGCGGGTGCGGTGCTCCAGCGGGATGTCGGCCCACGGCAGCTTCCTGACCTGCGCATACAGAGCGGGATGGTTCTTCTTGACGACGGCCAGGTAGTGGGCGCCGCGCATGCGGAGGTAGGCGCCGTGGGCGTGCTGGGTGTGCAGGGCGTCTGTGGTCAGCACGGTGTTCTCCAGATCGATGGTGTCCAACAAGGGCTGGAAGGAGGGGATCTCGTTGCTCTTGGAGGTGATCTGCCGCTGGGCCAGGACCACGCCGTGGTGGTCCATCGCGGCAAGCAGCTGGATCGCGGTGGCCGTGGTGGTGCGGGAGCCGCGCACGGTCTTGCCGTCGACCGCGATCGCCCGCAACGACGGCTTCGGCGGCGGCTCGGACAGCTGTGACGATGGCGTTCGGGCCTTCAGGTATGCGCCGATGGCCGCGTCGAGGGCATCGCCGTCGACGCGTTGGAGCAGGCGGCGGACCGTGGCCGCGTGCGGCACCGGCCGGATGCCGGTGAGCGGGTCGGCCGGGAAGCCGAGGAGCCTCAGGGCGGACTGCGGGGCGTCTGTTATCCATTCGCCGATCGCGACGAGGGAGCGGGCGCCGGCCAGGACTGCGGCGGCGGCCGCACAAAGCAGCGGGAGCATGGGATAGCGCCGTCCTCGCAGGCCGCGTGGATCGGGCACCCAGATCAGGAAGCGACGCAGGTCGGCGGCGTCCTGCTGGGTGACGCGGAGGTTCGGGAGGGCCAGTTGGTCCAGCCTGGCGGGCATGGGAGATGATGTTCGGGCAGGCACGGTCTCGCTCGGTTCTCATGGGTCTCGACAACCACATGATCACCAGCGCCGTGCCTGTCCTGCTTCCCGGGAACATCCCACCTGGTACCGGAACATGACGTCACGTCACACGCGAGACCGGCGAACCGGACCGATCGCGAACACGCAATGCCCCTGGGTCCCAGGGCACGCTGTCGAAAAACCGGGTGATGTCGAACTCGACGACCCAGCCTCGTTTCCAACAGCGTTCCCGGCATTTCTCCACAGCATCCAAGGCGGACCGTCCAGGTCGGTATCCGTAACTGTCCGGGTGGAACACTGAGTCCACCCGTCGCATCAAATGCCTGGCCACGACGGTCTGTGCAACTCGGTCCGCAACAGCGGGAATGCCGAGCATTCTCGTGCCGCTTCCGTGCAACTTGGGGATTTCCACCGCACGCACCGGGGGCGGGAAGTAGGAGCCCGAAGACATCCGATTCCAGACCTTGTAGAGGTTACCCCTGAGGTCCTTCTCGAAGTCCTCGACGCTCTGCCCGTCCACACCCGGGGCGCCTTTGTTTGCCCTGACTTCCTCCCATGCATCCCTGATCTCCCACTTGGAGACCTCGAACGGCTTGGTCTTCGACTTCAACTGGCCCACCGAATTCCTCCCGGAGCACTTCCGGTTGATGCGATCAACACAGTCACGGACGGCCCGGCCCCTTCGCTCCACCCCCGTTACAGGGGCTTCACCACTACTACGGACCGGTCCGCCAGCAGGACCCGGATCGGTACTCGGCCCCTCGCAGATTCTGCTGCTCGGGGTTCTCCCTCTCGTCCACCGTCGGGCGGTGGACAGTACCGAG
This sequence comes from Streptomyces sp. NBC_01446, assembly GCF_026340095.1. GTDB lineage: Bacteria > Actinomycetota > Actinomycetes > Streptomycetales > Streptomycetaceae > Streptomyces > Streptomyces aureus. The sequence continues at coordinate 14,765 of NZ_JAPEPO010000002.1, forward strand.
GCCTGCCTTCTCCTGTTCCATACGGATGCCGCAGACCGGGCTCACGTCGCCTACATGCCGGACGCCACCTGGCCAATAGACGGGCTCCCGCCAGGCTCATCCCGGGATCTATCCCACACCCCGGTTTCGACGCCACCTGATTGTTTTACGACACGTCAGCAGCGATTCACTTGCGTTCGCCTTCCCGGTCCCCACCTGACATCTCTTCCGATGCCTTTTCCTCATCGCTCACCACGACGGTCTTCAGCCAACGCAGCATGAGGTGGTTTGAAATCTCCCCCCGCAGGGCGACTTCGAAGGGCCAGCAATCCTTCATCATCCATACAGCACCACTTACAGAAAGCTACCTATACGCTTCCTTTCCATGTTCAGGACACAAGGGACATCACGAAGCTGAAGGGCCCGGTCAAAGGCAGCTACTTCTGCCTCTTCACGATCATCGACATCTACAGCCGCTACACCGTCGGCTGGATGATCGCCGCATCCGAGAACAAGGCGCTGGCCGAGCAGTTCCTGTCCTCGACGATCGCCAAATACCCTATCGAGCAAGGCCAGTTGACGATCCACTCCGATCGCGGTTCGCCGATGATCGCCCACAACGTCACACAGATGCTGAACAACCTGGGCGTCACCAAGTCGCACTCCCGGCCGAAGACGTCAAATGACAATCCGTACTCGGAGAGTCAGTACAAGACCCTCAAATACCGGCATGACTTTCCCGAGCGGTTCGGCTGCATCGAGGACGCCCGCGCCTGGTGCACCGGCTTCTTCGACTGGTACAACCTCGCCCACCGGCACTCCGGAATAGCCATGCATACCCCCTTCGATGTGCACTTCGGCCTCGCCGACCAGCTCCGCGAGATGCGCGCCGACGTCCTCGCGAGCGTCTACCGCCAGCACCCCGAACGATTCGTCCGCGCCGCCCCCGAACCCCCGAAACTCCCCGAGGCCGCCTGGATCAACAAGCCCGCCGACCTCCGACACGACGATCAAACGATCCCGGCACAGGGATAGACCGCACTACCTGCCTTGATCGCGTTGACAGGTTCCGCGACTGCCCCCTCCGCCAGGGCGGCCCTGTCCCCGGGCAGCGAGGCCCGGCGGCGCAGTACACGCTGCGGGTGCGTGGGTGTTGCTACGGCTGGCCAGGGCCATGGGGTGCGCCAGCTGCCTGCTCATTCGCCTGCCGGTCCTGGGAAGCCTTGAGAATGCCGAAGAGGGGGTGATAGGGCGCGGTCTCCGGGTCTTTCAGCCAGGCCCGATACCTCTGCGCGAACTTTTCGCTCGCCTCTCGGCTGTCGATCTTGTCAGTCCCGTCGGCGATCCCGTCGGCGATCGTCCGGAACGACAGGTACATCTTGAGGAGGATGTAGGAGAGGACCCCGCCGATCCCCACGATGACCACGGCGCAGGTTCCCCAGGCCAGCCACCGAGCTGGCCCGTGCCCGTCAACAGCAGCCCAGACGCCCACCACGACCAGGTCGCTCCCCATCAGGGCACACAAGGCAGCGCCCCCAGTCACCAACCACATCAGGGTCTTCATGCCGTCGAACAGGACCGAACTTCCCGATGCGGCCGCGGACCCCGAAGCATCCGGATCCGCGATATACGCCTCAACTGCGGTCTTCCACTTCTCCATCCGCTCCACGCCCTTCTTCGCGAGCATGTAGAACTCCACGAAACAGAGCAGTAGAAGGGCGCCCAGCGTCGCCGAGGAGATCGCCGCGAAATCGTCCGTCATCCGGAGACGACGCCAATTGAAGAATCCGAGCCAGGTCAGCCCTGCGATCGACGCGCCCCAGAACAGCAAGACGACCGCAACGACCGACCACCCTTGCTTCTTCGCGTATCGCCGCCACACCCGCTTCTGCCCCCAGTCCATGGCTTCCCCTCCAGCCCTCGCAACCCCCTGATCCCGGGCGGAACAGCTCTACTCCTTCCTCCGCTGCCGTTCAACCCGGCCGTGAACGCTGGGTGGGCCTCGCCTTAAACCGGGGCAGCGCCCGCGCCATCCCTCTCAGGCCGCGCAAGCGGCCGCTCCGGGTGTGGCAACGGACCGCCTGACGCCACGACTTGCGACGGAGCGCCCCCCAGGGCCCCGGGGAGAGTCCTGTTCGCCCGGCTTGATCACGCGTAGGTGTGGCAGGGTCAGGTCCGGTTCAGGATCAGAGTTCAGCTGGTGGCAGGCCCAGGTGGTCGTGCAGTGCCCGGCGGCCGACGGGTGTCACGAGGAGGGCGCGGCTGGTTCCGATGCGCGTCATCCACCCGGTGGCAAGTGCGTGGGCGGACAGGGCGGCGCCCACCGCGCCGGCCAGGTGGGGACGGCGCTCGGTCCAGTCGAGGCAGGCGCGCACCGGTGGCCGGCGTGAGCCGACGGGCACCGTGATGCCGACCTCGGCAAGCCAGAGGGCGCCCTTGCCGGTCAGGCCCGGCTCGGGCCCCCACTCCAGGAGTCCGCGTTCGACCATCGCGTCGGTAATGGCCAGCGCGGTGGTTCCGGCCAGGTGGTCGTAGCATAGCCGGGCGCCGGCCAGTGCCTGCTGCCGGCCGGAGGCCGCCAGCGAGCGTGGCCGGGGGCTGTGCTTCGGGGCCAGCGCGGCAAGGCTCTCGATCAGTTCGACCACTCTGAGGTCGGCCACCCGTACGTAGCGGTGGCGTCCGTGCCGCTCCTCGACGAGGAGTCCGCCGTTTACGAGCAGGTTCAGGTGCGAGGTCGCGGTGGACGGTGCGACTCCGGCGTAGCGCGCGAGCTCGTTCGCCGTCCACGCCCGGCCGTCGAGCAGTGCAAGGCAGAAGGCGGCCCGGGTGTTGTCGGCCACCAGTTTGGCCACGCCCGCCAGGTCCACACCCACATCCTGGTCTGCGCGCTGAATGTCCACGGTACCCATTGTCGCCGACGTCCCTTCGACGTCCGTCGAAGCGTCCGGGTCCTAGCGTCGGCTCGTGCGCCTGGCTCACCGGCCCTGCACCCGCATCCGCTCACGTACTGGAGCAACCATGCCTGCGTCCGACACTGCCGTCACCGCCTCCCACCAGCCCAAACCCCAGACGGACTGGGTGCTTACCGACTCCCCCCTATCGGAGGACGTCGCGGCAATCTCCGACGCGCTGGACCGCTTCAACATCGAACACACGGGAATCGCCGACCGCAGACCTCTGGCCGTCCTGGTCCGTGATCCCGAAACGCGCCAGGTGGTCGGCGGACTGACCGGGCGTACTTCGCTCGGGCTGTTCTTCCTCGACCTCTTCTACCTGCCGCCCCGGCTGCGTGGTAGCGGGCTGGGAACAGAGCTACTCCGGCAGGCCGAGAACGAGGCTCGTGCCCGTGGCTGCCGCATGGCCGTGCTCTACACGATCACCTTCCAGGCCCCCGGCTTCTACCAGAACCACGGGTGGAAGCGGCTCGGAGAGGTGCCCTGCGATCCGCCAGGCACCAGCCGCGTCTTCATGACCAAGGAACTCACGGCACCGACCGGTGAACCAGCCCGGTTCCGGTAAGGTCGCCGTGCTCGTTGCACCATCATCTGATCCGTCCGCTCTGCACCTGCCACAGGCCGCGTCCGGAGCGTCACGGCCCGAGGTGGTGGTGCCGTCCGGTCTGCTCGACGCACTGGCCCAGGTGCCAGATCCGAGGACTCCGCGTGGGGTGCGGTTCCGGCTGGCAACGCTGCTCGCGGTCGGCGTATGTGCACTCACCAGCGCCGGACACAACTCCCTGACCGCCATTGCCGAGTGGGTACGCCGCTGCGACCAGGATGTCCTGGCCCGGCTGGGCTGCCCCTTCGACCCCTTTACCGGCCGGTTCAAGGCTCCGGGCGAGCGCACTTTGCGCGATGTATTTGCCCGCGTCGACCCCGCGATACTCACCGCCGCCGGTTTCACCAGGCTCACCACACTCCAGGCCCGCCCGATATCCGCAACAACCCCGGACGGGACCGTAGAGCGCGAACAGCGCCGCGCCCACCGCACCGCCCAGCACGAGACGGACCCGCCGCAACCACGTCGTACGGCCTTCGCCGTGGACGGCAAATGCCTACGCGGAGCCGTCCGTGCGGACGGCAGCCGCGTCTTCGTCCTGTCCGCAGTGCGCCACCACGATGCGTTGACCGCCGCTCTACGCGAGATCGGTGCGAAGACGAACGAGATACCCGAGTTCGCTCCGCTGCTGGACACCCCCGATGATCAGGATCTGACCGGCTCCGTCGTCACCGTCGACGCCCTGCACGCCCAGCCGAGTCACGCTCGCTACCTTGTCGAGGGCCGCCAGGCCCACTACCTGCTGTCGGTGAAGAACAACCAGCCCACCCTGGCCCGTCAGTTGACCAAACTGCCCTGGAAGCAGGTACCGGTCCTCGATCAGTCCCGCGACCGCGGGCACGGCCGGGAGGAGGTCCGCGAGGCGAAGGTGGTGAGCGTGGACGGTCTGCTGTTCCCCCAGGCTCGCCAGGTTGTTCGCATCCACCGCAAACGCCGCCGAATCGGCACATCGAAGTGGCAGACAGACACGGCAGCTGTAGTTCCGTCGTCTTCGCTGTTCAGCGGCTTGCCGGGGTGCGGGCGGGCGCAAGTACGGCCACCGCGATCATGAACGTTTGTGACGACGTATCAAGACGCGGTGGCCGTGGAGGCCACGATAGTCGAGCGGGCGTGGGGCCAGACGTTCGGGAGGGCGATGGCGGTGGTCTCGGGCTGCTTCGCGCGATGCGAGACGCGCACGACAGCGGCGGAGTTGGTCGCTGGACTGTTGCTGGAAGTGGACACGCGCAACTGCTGGACGCTCGCGCAGGCGCTGGGACACCCGGGCCCGCACCGGCTGCAGCACCTGCTGTCCCGTGCCCGGTTCGACCACGAGGAGGCCCGGAAGGAGATCACCCGCCTGGTGATTGGCGAACTCGCCGGGCAGGACGTGGTGTTGGTCGTGGACGAGACGGGCGACGCAAAGTCGTCCACGGACTGTGTGGGCGCCGGCCGGCAGTACTCCGGTGCGATCGGCGGCGTGGGACTGTGCCAGGTGGCGGTGCATTTGGCGGTGGTCACCGCGACGACGAAGGTGATCATCGATCGGGCCCTGTATCTCCCGGCGGACTGGGCCTCGGACGAGGAACGCCGCGGAGCGACCGGGGTGCCGGAGGAGATCGGGTTCGCGACGAAGCCGCAGCAGGCGTTGACCATGGTCACCGATGCGCTCGCGGCCGGGATCGAGGCCCGCTGGTTCGCGGGCGACGAGGTGTACTGCGGACGCGAACTGCGCCAGGGGGTAAGGGCGTTGGGACTCGGCTACACGGTCGGGATCGCCGCTACATATCAGGTCACCGACGGGTCCGGCCGTCGGTGGGAGGCCCGCAAACTGATCAACAAGGTGCGGCCCGGGCAGTGGATGCGAAGGCAGACCGGACACGGCACGAAGGGCACCCGCGAGTACGACTGGGCCTGGCTCGATGTCCGTCCTGACGATGCTCCCGCCGAGAACGAGAACGAGAACGAGAACGCAGCCGGCGTAGGGGCCGGGACGAGTGTGCTGGTCGCGCGGCGGCACCGTTACACCGGCGAGGTGTCCTACTTCCGCTGCTGGACTCCCGGCAACGTCTCGCTGGGCACACTGGTCCAAGTGATCTCCCGCAGGTGGCGGATCGAGGAGACCTTCCAACTCGCCAAGGGTTTCACCGGACTCGACCAGGGTCAGGTGACCTGCTGGAACTCCTGGATGCGCTGGTCGCTGTTCTCCCTGATCGCCGCCGCTGTCCTCGCCCTTACGACCGCCGCCGTCCACGAGGCCACCGAGGAGCAGCCTGAACTCGTCCCGCTGACCTGCCCCGAACTCATCCGTCTCCTGCGGGCCCTCGCGCTGCCCCCACCAGTCCGCGACCGGGATCACGTCCTGCACTGGACCGCCTGGCGCCGCCGCCACCAAGCCGTTGCGACAGCGTGCCACCAGCAACGACACCGCCGTCACGACCAGCCGTGATCAAGAACTACAGCTGCAGTGACAGAGACTGTCTACGCCGTCACCGATCTCGCGACCCATCAGGCGTCTCCCGCTGAGATCGCTGCATGGGCGCGCGGCCACTGGATCATCGAGAACACCGTCCACTGGACGAAAGACGTGACCTTCGCCGAAGACGCCAGTCAGATCCGCCGGCATCGCACCCCCGCCGTCATGAGCGCCCTGCGCGATCTTGCCCGCGCCACCCTCCACCGCTCCGGATGGGCCAACATCGCCAGCGGCCGGCGAGCCCACACACACGCCGCAGCCACGCTCACCCTCCACGGGATTCCATGATCAAACCGGGCGAACGCGACTCTCCCCGGGGCCCTGGAGCGCCCCCGGGCCGATGTTCGCCGAGGGCCTGTTGCGAAAGCCTCGGGCGGCAATAGTGCTACTGCGGTAGCTCCCGTGTGCGGTGGGCTTCTATTCCGGTCTCACCAGGTGTAAGTCCTCACCCATGCGTCCAGCACCGCTCCGTGTCCGGCCCACAGGGTCACTGCCTCGACCAAGAGACGACGCTGCGTGGATACATCGCCCGTACCGCAGATGTGTTCGGATCAGCTCCAGCTTGGCGAGGGTCCGTGCAGCGGCTTGAAGGCAACTGGCTTGCCGGTGATCGCGTCGAGCAGGACGCGGTCCCTTATGGGGCGGTCCAGCTTCACGGTCACCTGCTGCAGCTTCCCCTGCTTGGTGCAGACGCCATCGCGCTTCTTGCCCGTGACGTCAGCTGAGAGCACCACGCTGTCGGGTGTTTCCCATGCATGCACGTTCGGGCTGTTGTCGCAGGCACCCTGAAGGGTAACCACGGATACCCTTCGCCCGTCTGCGGAAATCTTGACCAGGCGATCGATCGGATAACCGGGAACGTTGCTGGCCCGCTTGATCGGCGGTTGGGGAAGCTTCGAAGGGACGGCCGCGGCCTGCTTGAGAGGGGAGTCGTAACCCTCGAGTGTGAACAGCCAGGCCGGCACCACTGCCGGACCGCGGCTGGTGTCCACCCTCATCTCACCCAGCTTCGCCCCCGTCACAGCCAGGTGTGGCTTTCCGCCTTTGCGGCCGCCAGCCAGGGTGTTGTACGACTCGTCCACCCCCGTCAGCGGTCGCGTGAGTGATTCGCCCCCGGCCCACGCCACCCGGCCGCTCTTCGGCCGGGTGGCGGGCAACGTGCCCCGCAGGACGAAACTCTGGATTTGGTAGGCCCGCGTATCAGCATTGCTTCGCAGGCCGCCCCGCGGCAGCTGGACTACTTCCCCCATGGGGTGGTAGCCAGCACGCCACGCGGCAGATGCCGCTGACCCGTCCCAGGCCGCGGCGACTTTCCGAGCACGGTGCGCCGGCTCCTCATGACTGTCGCCGGCCTTCTGCTGGCTGCCGCAACCGGAGACTGCGCCCAGGCAGGCGGCAGCCAAGGCCACGGCTGCAAGCAGGCTGACGGAGCGCGATGATGCAACCCGCATGTGAACTCCCGGACGAGAAGTGAGATCGGCCGTCCTGTCAGTGTGACGCGGCCGATCCGAAACAGGTTCCTCTGGTTGCGGCAGCAGCGGGCAACGGGCCATCAGTAGACGTGTAGGCCGTGATCGTTCAGCACCTTCTGCACCGGCATGAAGTAGTTCAAGTAACTACCGCTGGAGGAGGAGTTGCACACCGTCTCGCCAGTGCCGCCAGAGAGCAGGCCCAGGGCCGTTGAACCGTTGAGCGCCGGCCCCCCGCTGTCGCCGCCTAGAGCGCAGACGTTCGACTCGAACAGGCCCTCCACCTGGGTGCCCTCGATGTTGACCGTGATACGCGGGTTGGTGACGCTGCCCGTCGTATCTTGACTGGAGACTCCGATCCGGTCGATGTGCTCCCCGATTATCGCAAAACGGGAGCTGTCGATCTGTTTGTAGGTGCCACCCCAGTACCTGACGGTCCCGAGTGGGTTGATGCCGGGGTCGTTCGCCCTGATCGTGGCTTGGTCGCCGCCGGAACCGCCGAAGTGGGAATAGGCCACGTAGCCAATTCTTTGGTTGTTCCAGTCCATGTAGTAGTCGCTACCTGGACAGTGGCCAGCAGTGAGTGTGTAGATCGTTCCCGAGGAGTTCTTGGTGTTGAACCCGGCAGTGCAACGATAGCCGTCGGATGTAATGCCATTGCCGCCGCGGAGGTCGGTGGACTTGAACTTCAGCGTGCTCCTGATCCGGTCGATGTGTATCGCACCCGGATGAGCAGCCGCCACTTTTTCGATCCGGGCCCGGCTGTCGCTGGGCGCTCCGTCGAAGATCTTGACGGACACCTGGTTGGTATCCGGCTTGACGCCCCAGGCCGTATTGGGAATGCCCCCCAGCCGGTCGAGTTCGCGGTGGATGGATGCAAGTTCAGCCTTGCTGCGCGTCACCACTTTCGAGATCCCGCCCGCGTCCCGTACGGTCTGCGCCGCCGCCGGGTCGCTGACCGCGATCACGATGCGCCCCTCCTTGTAGTACACGCCGCCTGTCCGGTCGGCCCCGAGTCTGCCCTCCAGTGCTTGCGCTTTGACGGGGTCAGTGAGCGGCTTCGGGGTGTTATCGGCGGATGCCGTGACTGTCGAGGCGACCGTGACCAAGAGTGTGGCAGGGAGGACCTTTGCAAGTTGCTTCCATGCACGCTGCATTGTGCGCCTCCAGGGAGTCTTCACGCTAAAGGAATGGGCGTTCGAATTGGGGCGCATGTGACTCTACGCGGAGACGTGACCATTGATGCTTGGTGTGAGACAAGTGGGAGCTGACGCTCCGAATTCTGGCGAGATGAGGCTGAGCCTCCCGAGATGCGTACGAAGTTGGCAGACAGTCAGATGTGAATCATGAAAGGGCCTCGGCGCGACAGCCACCGTGCCGCAGGTGCCCTGAGCCGAGGACGCTGCCAGGCTGGACACACGAACGGCGTCGTTCACGGACAATGCCGGGATGACCCGACCCAGAATCCGTGTCGCCGCATATGTGATCCGGCATCGCGCCGTTCCCGAACTGCTGGTGTTCGACCACGTCGGTATGCCGGAGGCTGGCACCCAAGTCCCGGCGGGAGGAGTCAAGTCAGGCGAAGGACTGTCGTCGGCCTCACGCCCCGTGGCAGACCATCCCTGCGCCCCAGGCAGGACCGTTCCCGTTGCCCTCACTCAACCAGTCGGCGCACCCTGTCGTCGTCAGCCACCTCGTACACCGCGATGCGCAGCAGCTCACGGACGTGGCCCGGAACCCGTTCGACTGCGCTCACCGATGCCGAGGGCACAACGAGCGCGTAGCAGATGTGGGGGTCCTGGCTCGTCATGCGGCGCAGCAGCTGCCCGTAGGCTATGTCGGCGTCGATGCCCTTTTCGCTGGTGTGGCCTTTGACCTCGCAGATCAGTCGCTCCGTCCCGCGTACAGCCTCCAGGTCGGTCCAGCGGTCCGTGGGCTTCACCGGCTTCCAGCCCTGTGCCAGGAGCCAGGTCCGGAAGGTGTCGCTAACGCGGCCCTCGTCGCTCTCTCGGGCCAGGATCTGCTGCAACGCGGCCATGTCGGCTTCTTCACTTCGACGCAGCCGTCCGCGGCCGTCGGCGTCGAGGTCGGCGGGGCGGACGACGACAAGCCTCAGCCCGTGTGCGGGGATCTCTGTGTCGCGGCGGGCGTCGTAGAGGGCCCGCTGCTCGCCGCGATGCACTCCGCTCACGGTGAGGCGATCCGGCTTGTCGAAGTGCGGCATGGGCTGGTCATGCTGCAATTCCCGGTACTCGACTACGAGTTGGTGACCAGACCAGTAGGCATCGACCGGCAGTTTGACACAACGGCCGCCCATGCCAGGGTCGCCCAGCAGCCAGTCGAACTTGTGCTGCGTGGAGGCGTCCTCACCCAGGATCCGATTGCACAGCCCGACGACATACGCCTCGTCACTGTCATCTCTCGTTCCCATGGCCCAGCATCCTGCCACCGTCACAGGACGAGAGGATCCGGAACGGTTGTAGGCCAGCACCTGCCGGACAGCGACGCTGGCCTCTGCAATCGCGCTCCCACAGCATCACCTCAACAACAGGTAGAGGATGGGCTGTAACGGCTGAAGTGGACCCCATGCTCGAGGGGTTCGACCACAGCTTTGAAGACTGGCCCGCAGGGCTCAAGCGGAGGGCCGCGGCGCGATCAACACCGGCCGGTGTCTGCGCGTTCCTCCATCACGCTAAATTACTAGCATGCTAGCATTGCCTTGTGAGTGATGAGGAAGTCAAGCAGTTCAACGTGTACCTGCCGATCGGGCTGATCAAGCAGGTCAAGTACCGCGCCATCGAGTCGGGCATGTCACTGTCGGCGCTGGTCGCTGACGCACTGCGCACCTACCTCGACGAGCCCCATTCGCACACGCCGCAATCGACCGAGAAGGAGAGCTGACATGGCGACCGAAGGAATCGAGGCCGTGTTCTTGACGACGCACAACTGGGGCAAGGCGGCGAAGTTCTTCCAGGAGCTGGGCTACCAGCTGGAGTTCGCGACGGACCACAACTCCGGTCAGCTGCGCAACGGCGACGGTCCCTACGTGTTCATCGCCGAGATCCCCGAGAACCAAGAGCCCCAGACGGAGCTGGTGCTGAAGGTGCCCGACGCAGACGCATTCCGTCCCGATCCTGTCGTCGAGGTAGTCACGCCGTTCGAGGACACCCATTACGGAACCAAGGAGATGACCGTCCGCGACCCCGACGGACGCCTGTGGAGCCTCCAGGCCCCCGCCAAGATCTGACGGCGACGAAGGGCAGACGCACCATGGCACACGAGCAGACCGAAGCGCCCGACAACACCGCAGTGCGGACCGCCCTGTGGCGGGCGATGCACCTCCAGGTCGACCCGCCCCCACATGTGATCGAGGACGAGATCGGCCTGCAACTGGCGGCCCCCGGCGATGACTGGCGCGCCCGCCCGGACATGGACCCGCAGGCCACCAGCGGATTCCGCGCAGCCATCGTTGCCCGCGCTCGTTACATCGAAGACCTGATCGCTGAGCAGGCCGACCGGGGCGTGACCCAGTACGTCATCCTGGGAGCGGGTCTGGACACCTTCGCCCAGCGCAAGCCGGAACTCGCCTCCCGCCTTCGCGTCTTCGAGGTCGACCAGCCCGGCACCCAGGCATGGAAGCGCCACCGCCTGGTCGAACTCGGCTACGGCATCCCCGACTGGCTGCACCTGGTGCCGGTCGACTTCGAGGCCAGCACGTCCTGGTCCGAGCAGCTGTCCACTGCCGGCTTCGATCCCAGCCGCCCAGCAGTCATCGTCTCCACCGGCGTCACCATGTATCTCAACAAAGACGCCACCGCTGCCACCCTGCACCAGATCGCCGAGCTTGCACCGGGCTCGACCCTCGCCATGACCTTCCTGCTGCCAACCGAACTTGTCGACGACGCCGACCACGGCGCTCTCCGGACCAGCAAAGAAGGCGCACGAGCATCCGGAACGCCGTTCATCAGCTTCTACACCCCGCCCGAGATGCTGGCACTGGCGCGCGACGCCGGCTTCAAAGACACCCGGCACGTGCCGGGACAATCGCTCGCCGAGCGCTACTTCGCCGACCGCACCGACGATCTTCGCCCGTCGAGCGGGGAGGACCTGCTGCTGGCCACTACTTGACCCCACATCACGCCATCTCCCCAAGAAGCCTCGGAGCCTGCGGTTCGAGACATTGCCAAGAGTTGTGGATCGGGTGACGTGCGATCCAGTCGCTCACCCCACGTCCAGGCACAGACAGAAGGGGTGTCCGGCCGGGTCTAAGAGCACCCGGACGCTCTCCTGCGGCTGGAACTCCGCCACCGTGGCGCCCAGGGCCACCGCCTCGGCGACCGCCGAATCCAGATCGCCGACCTGGAAGTCGAAGTGCATCATCGGGCGCTGTTCGCCCCTGATAGCCACCGCGAAACGGTGGCGTCAGGTGATGTCAGCAACATGTGGGGACGCTCGGATTTTCCGCGGAAAATTCCGGAGCCGGGCGGGACCCGCGGCCCGCGCCAAAGGCCGGCCACGACAACATGGCTGTCCCCGTGACAGCGAACCTTGAGCACGTGCCATCGATTCTTTGAGTGGTGCAAGAGGGGGCCGGGTGATCAGGCCCGGGGCGTGGTGGGGCGTTGTATGACGATCATGGCGGCGTCGTCGTTCAGGTGTCCGCCGACATAGTGCAGCAGATCACGGCGCAGGCGGTCGAGGAAGGCGTCGGGATCGTTCTCGCTCCAGCCTGTGATGCGCTCGGCGAGCGGGTAGAAGGTGCCGGTGGAGTCGCGGGCCTCGGTGACGCCGTCCGTGTACAGCAGCAGAAGGCCTTTCGGCTCGAACGGGAAGCTGTCGACGCGGTAGCGCGGATGCGACAGTTCGCCGAGACCCCAAGGGGGGTGCGGGACGGCGGGCGTCCATGGTCGTCGGCCGGCCGTCCCGGAGAACGATCGGCGACGGGTGACCGCAGGAGATCATCTGGACCCGGCCGCCGTGGTCGGGGATGTCCAGGATGGCGGCGGTGATGAAGGTTTCTCCGAAACGGCTCGTCTCCCCCGGCTCCATCAGGTCCCAGCACACGCTTTGGTCGAGGTAGGACACCAGCTCGCCCAGGCTCGCCTGGCGGTGGGCCGCGACACGGAACGCTCCGAGCAGCAGGGCTGCGTCATTGACCGCAGTCAGCCCCTTTCCCCGCACGTCGCCGATCATCAGCCGGGTGCCGGAGATGGTACGTGCCGCCGCATACAGATCCCCGCCGATCCGGGCCTCAGCCTCCGCGGCAGGGTAGAGAGAAGCGACGCGCAGCGGCCCGATCTCCTTGGGTAGTGGCGGCAGAACCACACGCTGGGCGGCCTCGGACACGTACCGCACTTGCGCCAGCACTTTTGCGCGACGCTCCCGCACTACGCAGAAGATCACCAGGCTCATGCCGACCAGCACCAGGGCGATGATCTGTGCCTGGTCGTTGGACGAGAGTAACTGCTCAGGATCGCGCACCAACCCGATGGCCGTCTGCGCGATAACCGCCAGTGCAGCGACCAGGCCCACCGTCCAGGGCCCGCCGAACAACGGCGTGATCGCCGGTGCCGCGACGAGCAGCGCACCCAGGTGAATGTTGGGCGGAGCAAGATCGTCGATCACGGACACCGTAATAATCCACGCGATCGGGATGGCGATCAACGCCCGACCCGCTCGCACCGGCCGTCGAAATCCTTCGAGGCGCTGCGGCATGACTCCTGTCTACACCGGCCTTCACCAGCTCGCACGGGCGGAGACGGACAGTGCGGTCGCCTGCCCCCGCCCTGACTGCCAGGAACTCGTGCCACTCAAACTTCCCTACGTTGTCTGCGGGACAGGGCGAGCCCTTCGTATGGTTGGCCCACCCAGGGGCGTCGGGTGTGGCTTTCAAACTTCTGCCGCTTGCTACCGCGGCAACAAGATCCCCACACCCTGGGCCCCTGCGACCCCCTGACGGCAGAGACCGTGGAGAGCCCGTTGCGTCGAGAGGCGCACGGCGGGTTCGGCGAGAGGTCCGGGGAAACGGACCGGGAGCAATCCCGGCACCGCGCCCCGGGCCTACTCAGCGACGAAGCCGGCCAGGGGCGAGGCCGCCCAAAGGCCGCACCTGGGGCCGGCGAGGCCACACACCCGTCGTGCGCGTCACCGCCGCGGGACCAAATGCGTTTCCATGGCCGCGCTGATCTGCACCAAGCCCGGCCACTGGTCCCGGCTCATCTACCGTATCCACCTCGACCGCGGCCCCGCGAAAGGCCGGCGAAAGGGCTTCACCGAGACCGACTACGCCCGCCTGCTGGATGCCGCGCACCAGCAGCTCGGCGGCCCGATCGTCCTGGTCTGGGACAATCTGAACACGCACGTCAGCCACCGCATGCGCCAGCTTGTCGATGCGCGATTATGGCTGACCGTCTACCAACTTCCGGCATACGCTCCGGAGTTCAACCTGGCCGAAGGCGTGTGGTCGCACCTGAAACGGTCCCTGGCCAACCTCACCAAACACAGCCTCGACCAGCTCACCGCTCTGGTGAAGACCCGGCTCAAACGGATGCAGTACCGCCCCGGCCTCCTCGACGGCCTCATCGCCAAGACCGGCCTCGACTTCCAACCGCCATAACCTCAGCCATTGAAGATCTCTAGACAGACAGTGATTCATCACGGATGTTCCAGACAGCCTTCACTCCCAGCTGGTGCTCACATCCGGCACCTTCCCAGGGCTGTGTGAAGTCCTCAACTTCTTGCACGGAAGAAGTCTGCTCTGTCCGCCTGCGTAGGACGGTCGGCTCGATACCTCCGAGCCGTTGCTGAAAGTCGGCCTGCAGTCGGTCCAATGTATTGAGAAAGTCCTTCAGGAAAGGCAGTTCCTGATGCACTCTTTCTCGTCGCAAGCTGCTCTCCTGGGGAGCGTTCAGGTGGGTACGCGTTGAAGTGGAAGCGCTGGGGTGCTCTGGGGGCACGGTAGGACTGGTAGCGCAGGCACAGCTTCGATGGGCGCTGGACTCGGCGGAAGGAAACGACGTATCTGCTGTCACGCCCTCACAACGATCTTCCTCCATGCCGGAAACGAGGCATTCGAGTGGCTTGCCGTAAATGCCCGCCCACCTCGACGCCGCGTACGCGGCTCTTGCGGCGCTGTCCCGGACGGTGCCCTGGTCTGTGGAACCGGACGAGAGCGGCATCGCCGCGACCGGCCACGGCCCCCACGCCATCGCACGGCCGCCGACCACGGGCCACACGGAGCAGCAGACCGCCGAGGTCGCCCGACCGTCCGTGCCCCGGCTCCCGGCCTCAGGGGGGTGAAGAAGCCGATAAGACACCGTCACCGCAGCGGCACGAGACGTGCCGCTGCGGCCGGAAGGGAGCAGGGGCAATGCCACGGGATATCTGTGCCACGCTGATCCTGCACCTCACACAGGTACCCCCACCTGGTGAGGGCGGGCCGACCGCGCGGCTTCCCCACGCGGACGACACCACTACAGGTGTCCGCCTCCCAGCCCGCTCTCATATCGCGGAGAACCGCGTGAAGATCCCTACGCCCATAACCGCCTTCGCCTCGGGCTTCAGTACCACCGCCGCCAGCATGCCCTGGCCGATCGTGATCCTCTGTGTCCTCGCCAGCGTGGTGCCCTCCGTCCTCGGCTACCTGGCCAACCAGTACCAAACGCGTCGCCAGTTCGACTTCGCGGACAAGCTTCTGGAAGCGACGAACACGATCCCGGCGCGAGACCGTGTCGAGCTGACCCGCCACCTCGCCCAGGTCGCCACCCAAGGTCTCCATGCGACCTCGCTGGCTGACTCGGATGGGCCAGCCCCAACCGCACCCACCGTCCCCGGTACCCCACCATGACGGCAGCATGGCCGCCGGGCAGCCGGGACAGAACTCGGCGCCTGGCTCGGCAACCAGCGCTCCCGGGCCGCGTGGTCCCCCCCGAGGCTGCTATATCGCGTCAAGCTGCTTGAGCAAGATTCTCGGAGTTCGTCCCAGCGTCTCGGTCGGAGCGTTCGAGGATCTTGAAGAGTTGGCGACAGATCGCTCGCTTGAGGCAGCGTTGCGCGTCGCGGGAGGTCTTGCCCTCGGAGACCCTGCGGGCGACGTACGCCTTCGTGATCGGGTCGAGTCGCATCCGGATCAGCGAGATGGTGTGCAGGGCCCGGTTGAGCTGCCGGTCGCCGCTGCGGTTGAGACGGTGGCGATTGGTCAGCCCGGAGGAGGCGGGAATCGGCGAGACGCCGGCAAAGGACGCGAAGGCGGCCTCGGACCGGAACCGGCCGGGATGGGACCAACTGACCAGGATCTGCGTCGCGGTGATCGGCCCGACGCCGAGCAGGTCCAAGAGCTCCGGCGCCACCTCACGGACCAGAGCGAGCATCTCGTCCTCGAGTTCCTTGGCCTCGGCCTGCAGGGCCTGGATCCGCTGAGCGGTGGAGCGCAGGGCCCGTACGGTCATCCGGTGCTCGATGTCCTGGGCCGGTCGGTCCCGGAGCTGGGCGCAACGGGCTATCTGGGCGGGACGCTTGAGTTTCCGCAGCTCGGAGCGGAGGTCGTCCGGTGCGGACACGATCAGCGACTTCAGCTGGTTGATCGCGGCGGTGGAGGCGAGGACAGCTCCGTGGCGGGTGGCGAGGAGGACCCGCAGGGCTTCGCGTCCGCCACGGAGCCGGGGCTGGATCAGATGCTCGCTGGCCAGGGCTTCCTTGGCTGCGCGGATCGCGTCGATCATGTCGGTCTTGCGTCCGCCGCGGACGGCGGGGCGCTTGGGCCTGCAGACTTCCACGACGTGCTCGCCGGCCTGGTTGAGGAAGGCGGCCAGTCCGGCGCCGTAGCTGCCGATGCCTTCCAGGGCCCAGCTGCGGCGGCCGGGGATGTGAGTGCGAGCGAAGTCCAGCAGCCGCCGGTATCCGCGGGCGTTGGCCGGGGCATCAGTGCTGGCCAGGACGGCGCCGATAGGGCTGACAGCGGCTGCGGCGAGGGTGTCGCGGTGGGTGTCGACGCCGATGACGCCGTCTACCTGTTCTGCGAGCATGGTCACGCGGTTGCTCTCCTTCATGGACGAAACGACCGTGGTCGGCGTCGGCCTGGGTGGAGTCACCGCGTGGCAGAACTGTGATGAGTCACGTCGAGATGGCGGACAAGCTGCTGATCAAGCCAACGTGGTGGGCCAGGTCGACGTCGACGTCCGGCAGACATCTCGGGGGCACGACAAGCCCTGACGGGCCGTCAGTTACCTTGCGAGTCATGCCGGAACGTCGACGCCGATCCTGGCAGCAGCCCAACCCGGGCCGCAGCTCCACTCTCACAGTTACCTTTTTCGTGGCTATCGGTAGGTTCGGATATTCGGGCGTGCGGAATAGGGCAGCCGGGACCGATGTCTTCAGCTGGACCGGTCGTGGTGCTGCGGGAAGCGCAAAGGGCCGGGGGCCGGGGTCCCTGGCCCACTGGGTAGCGTCTCCCTGGTGAATCTCAACCTCTTCAACGATGTGCCCGACGGCCTGACCCGACGAGCCCGATCGTTCGTTCAAGCACACGGCGTCAAGGTCGATGTCCGGCCCATCGCTGAGCACAGACAGTGGTGGCTTGAGCGAGACATCCCGGCGGCGGTCCTTGACCGGATGGTGGCTTATGAAGAGCGCTGGGGAGGTCTGGTTCTACCACCCGCATCGCAGTACGACGGCGGCCCGCGGTACCTCGAAGCGGACTCCCCCGAAGGCTCTGCATCCGAAGGATGGTGGTTCGAAGCAGGGATGCAGCGGACCGCAGTTCCCTATTCGTTCATGATCGGACCGTCTGGCGAGTTCGGCATCCACGCAGATCAGTGGGTGCCCCTCCATGCCACCGTCGAGGGCTGGGTGGAGTCGCTCGCGCTGACGGACCACGCGTCCACGTGCGCGAAGCAGATCGTCAAGGTCACCGGTGACGATGTCAATGGCATCGTGCTGGACGGGTACGAGCAGGTGCGCGAGGTGATGGGTGTTGCCGACACCTGGTGGCGAGGAGCCGACTCACTTGTGGCGGTCTATACAGGGGGAGGCCGAGGCTCTCTCCTTTCCGCGAGGCCGAACCGCGTTGATCTACTCCGGCCTGGATGAGTGGGGCCTGCGAGGAGGTGTCAAGGACAGCGACAACTGAGAGTGCGGAACGTGAGTTCTTGTCCGTTTCGTAGTTGAGGTTGGACAAGGATCGCTGGTCATGGGCGCGAGATGGTCCTCAAGCGCCGGGGCGGGCGAACAGGCCGGGTTCGGGCTCGGCGAGGACGCCGCGGCTGACCAGGCGCTTGAGTTTCGAGCGGATGCCTTCGGTGTTCTTCGGGAGGATTGGCAGGTCGAGGGCCTGGCACAGGTCGCGGGCGCGCATCGGCCGGCCTGTGTCGGCCAGGGCGGTGAGGATCTGCTGGTAGGCGGGGTGGTCCGGGATGTCGGGGCCCTCCGGCTCGGTGGCGGGTGAGGGCAGCGGGAGCGTGAGGAGGGTCTTGCGGGTGATGCGCAGGTTCTCGCTCTCCGTGTCGATCTCGCCGAGCTGCCGGGTGAGTTCCTCGATGCGGTCCCGCAACTGCCCGGCCTGGTCGGTTAGTTCGCGCTCACGGTTCTCGATGTGTTCCAGGATGGCCTTGACCTGCGGGTTGTCGCTCATGCGGTCCTCCAGGAGGCGAGGGTGGCTCCGGTGAGGCGGCGGCTCATGACCGAGGTCATCGCCCACAGAACGCGGGAGCGGGAGGAGGCGGGACGGTGTTCGTAGTCGCGTACGAGACGGCGGTAGAACATCAAGATCCCGTTCGTCTGCTCCACGATCCACCGCTTCGCCTGCGGAACGAACCCGCGCTGGTCCGGGTTGCGTTCGACGATCTCGACGTCGATGCCCACGGTCTTGCCGTGCTCGACGACCTTGTTCTTGAAGCCCTGGTCGACCAGGGCCTTGGTCACCGTGTCGCACTGTGCGGCGACACCGTCCAGCAGGGCGATACCGGCGGCGTTCTCGTGCGCGGAGGCGGGCAGCACGACGCAGTCGATAACCAGGCCCAACACGTCCACGGCCAGGCATCTCTTCCAGCCCGGGACTCTTTTAGCGGCCTCCTTGCCGGTCGTGGTGGCGGGGACGCCGACCGCGGCGTGGATACTCTGCGTATCCAGGACCACCAGACTCGGATCGGCTAATCGCCGCTTCTTCTCGCGAAGTTGCCACCGCATCAGATCGTGGACGGTCTGGTCGGTGCCGTCATCGCGCCACTTGTAGAAGTAGTACTTCACCGCGCCGGCGGGCGGCAGGTCGTGGGGCAGCAGGTCCCACTGGCAGCCGCTGCGGTTCTGGTACAGGATCGCGTTCACGATCTCCCGCATCTCGTATCTGCCCTGATGGCCGCTGACCGACGGATGCGTGGCCTTCCAGGCTGTGATCACGGGCTCGACCAGGGCCCACTGCTCGTCGGAAGCGTCACTCGCGTACGGCTTGCGCATGCTCATGCCACAACCCAAGCGAACCCCGAACGCCTGACCGGCCGCGATACCCCAACATCACACCATCGAGCGATCACAAGCCGGACAGAAGATCACGTACCGCACTCTCAGATCCACGACCCGTTTGCGACCCCCGCCCGGACGCCGCACCCGCCCCAAAGGCTCCTCACCCGCCTCAAGTTCGAACACGCCCTTGCGAATCGTCGTCTCGCTGACCGCGGCGGCCTGGGCGACAGCTCGGACGCCGCCGTGTCCCAGCCCTCGGGCCTCCTCGGCCATCAACAGCCGTCGCTGCCGCTCGTCTAGATGCGGGAGCAACACCGCGAACTTGACGGCGAGTTGGGTACGAGTCTCATCCGGGATGCGCATACCACGTCAACGAGATTCAGAGCGGGTAGCAACACCTTGATTCCCGGCAAGTCCTTAGGGCCCGTAAAGAATCAACTCGTTGCTTCGTGGTCTCCCTGTCGTTGGTGGGGTATGCGCATACCGAGCGAGGTTCGTGACCAACTTGCCCTGAGATTCGGAGTGTTGTTCCCTCATCTGAATGAGCGACAGCAGCGGCTGGCGCTGGCCGCCGAGGCCCGGCTGCTGGGGCACGGCGGGGTCCGGGCCGTCGCGCGTGCCGCAGCGGTGAGCGAGACGACGGTGCGGAAGGGTGTCTTCGAGTTGGAGGGCGGTGAGGACCCACTGCCTGATGGCCGGGTCCGCCGGGACGGCGGCGGTCGCAAGAGCGCCGAGGAGCTGGACCCGCTCCTCGTTCCGGCGTTGCTGGCGCTGGTCGAGCCGGATGAGCGGGGCGATCCGATGTCGCCGCTGCGGTGGACGACCAAGTCGCTGCGGTCTCTGGCCGGGGAGCTGACGCGGCAGGGCCATGCCGCCTCGGCGCCGACTGTGGGCAGGCCGCTGCGGGAGAACGGTTTTAGTCTGCAGGCCAATGCTAAGACGCTTGAGGGCGCTCAACACCCCGACCGGGACGCGCAGTTCCGGTACATCAACAACCAGGTCAAGGACCACCAGGCGGACGGCGAGCCGGTGGTCAGTGTGGACACGAAAAAGAAGGAAGTCGTCGGGGAGTTCAAGAATGCGGGACGTCAATGGCGGCCGGCCGGTGAACCCGTGCGGGTTGACGTCCATGACTTCCCCGGTGATGCACTGGGCAAGGCCCTGCCCTACGGGATCTACGACCTGGCGGCGAACACCGGCTGGGTGAACGTCGGTACGGATCACGACACCGCAGCCTTCGCGGTCGAATCGATCCGCCGTTGGTGGAACGGGCAAGGACGCCTCGACTACCCGCAGGCCAGACGTCTGCTGATCACTGCCGATGCCGGCGGCTCCAACGGCTACCGCACCCGGGCCTTCAAGACCGAGTTGGCTGCGTTCGCCGCCCGGACCGGCCTGGCCGTCACGGTCTGCCACATGCCGCCGGGCACATCGAAGTGGAACAAGGTCGAGCATCGGCTGTTCTCCGCGATCACCATGAACTGGCGCGGCAGACCGCTGAACAGTCATGAGGTTGTTGTGAAGTCCATCGCCGCGACCACCACCCGCACCGGTCTCACCGTCCACGCCGAACTCGACACCGGCGCCTATCCCACCGGTGTGAAGGTCAGCGATGCCGAGCTGAACGCGGTGCCGGTCACCGGACATGCCTTCCACGGCGAATGGAACTACACCGTGCACCCCCACCCTGCCGGCCCGGCAGGCCCCACCGGACCAGCACCCGGGCCGACGGCGGTCTTCGACCGCGGTGCTCTGTCACATCCCGCGCTGACCGGCATGACCAGCATCGCACTGACCGAGCTGACCGAGACCCTGACCGCCGACTGGCAGACGCTGCAGAAACAGGACGCCGTCACCCGACGCGACGGCCGCGAGCGACGCCGGGCCCCGGGCGGCGGCCGCAAAGCCAAACTCGACCTGGCCGACCGGGTCCTGGTCACCGTGCTGCAACAAAACCTCGCCCTGCCGCCTACCGTGCTGGCCCACCTCTTCGCCGTCAGCAAGGACACCATCCGACACGCCACCAGCGAGATCCGGCGACTGATGGACCAGCACGCACACACACCCCGGCCCCCAGCAGCACACCTCAACACCCTGGCGGGACTCCTCGTTCACGCCGCCGCACACGGCGCGACCCTCACGACAGAGACCAAACCAGCAAGTTGATTCTTTACGGGCCCTTAGGCAGCGGCATCAACACGCCCTCGCGGCATAACCATCGAGTGTCCAGGATCACGGGGAAATTTCCAAGGCCGGGTAGTTAGCGAACTCGCAGGTCATGCAAGGGGTGTTGACGAGTTTCCGATATGGAGCAACGGAGCTCGTTGGTACAGGCAGTCGTCCAAGACAGCTTGTCCCGCAAGGAGCTCCGTTGCCTTCTCATTGTGTCCTGCCGCCTGCGCTGACGGCCATCACCCGAACGGTCACGGTGGCCGCGGGCCGGTTCGCTCCCGGACATCTGGGGGAACTGACGCCGATCATGCCGTTCGAGCTGGTCGACGCGGTCTTGTCGGAGACCGGGACCGTGCAGCGGCGGTTGCGTGATCTGCCCTCGCGGGTCGGCGTCTACTTCCTCCTGGCGATGTGCTTGTTCCCCGAGGTCGGCTACCGGCTGGTCTGGGACAAGCTGACCGCCGGCCTGTCGGGGATGCCGATCGTCTGCCCGAGCACGAAAGCGTTACGTGATCTGCGTCGCCGGCTCGGCAGCGCGCCGGTGCGGGCGTTGTTCGAGGTGCTGGCCGGGCCGTTGGCCCAGCCAACCACGCCGGGGGTACGGTTCGGCCCGTATCGGACGGTGTCGTTCGACGGCTGCAGCTCGATCAAAGTGCCCGACAGTGAGCGCAATCGGAGCTGGCTGCGGCGGTGCCCGCACGGCGGTTATCCCCAGGTCGAGCTGATGACGCTGGTGGAGACCGGTACCCGGGCCGTGGTCGGGGCGGTCTTCGGCCCTACCCGGGAGGGCGAGACCTCGTACGCCACCAGGTTGTTGCCGCATCTGGTCCCCGAAATGCTGGTCTTGTGGGACCGGGGCTTCGACAGCAACGACTTCCTCGCCGCCGTGCACGCCACCGGCGCACGGGTCTTGGGCCGCATCAATCAGCGCCGCCGTCCACCGGTTCTGAAGGCACTCGCCGACTCTTCCTACCTCTCGGTCATCGGCGGCGTCCGGGTACGCATCATCGAGGCCCGAGTGAGCGTCATCTGCACGGACGGCAGCACCTTCGAGGGCTCCTACCGTCTGGCAACCACGTTGCTGGATGCCCGCCGCTACCCCGCCGACCGCCTCGTGCACCTCTATCACGAGCGTTGGGAGCACGAGAGCGCCTACTACGCGCTCCGCCACACCATCCTGCACGCACGGGTCCTGCGCTCTCACGATCCGGCCGGCGTCGAGCAGGAGATGTGGGCTCTGCTCACTCTCTACCAGCTTCTGCGCCGCACCATGGTCGAGGCAGCGGAGTCCAGGCCAGGCACCGACCCAGACCGCTGTGGCTTCACCGTCGCCTTCCAAACCGCTCGCGACCTGCTGGTATGCGCGGAAGGAGTCTTCGAGCAAGGCATCGGGGAGATCGGCCGACGAGTCCTGTCGGCGCTGTCCCCCGCACGGCGGTCCCGTGTCAGCACCCGCAAGGTGAAGTCCCCCATCTCCCGTTACGCGGAAAGGAAACTGGACGGCCGACCCGACGGCAGCAAGGTCGTGACCTCGACGACGATCACTCTCCTGCCGCCCCCACCGCCACAGCCCGCACTGCCCGCGACGACCGACCGGGAGAACACCGGCAACCGCATGGCACGTGTCCTGACCATCCTGCAGGCAGAGCCCGAACGGCTGTGGCGATCAAGAGAGATCGCCGAGCTCCTCGGCGACGTCACCCTCGTCGCCACCTATCGCCAACTCGCCCGCTGGGCCGAGAGAGGAATGATCAAGAGAGTCCGCACGGGCCGCTACGCGGCAATCACGATGCCGCCCCCCTTGCGTGACCAGCGGAAACGCTAACTACCCGGCCTTGGGGAAACTTCATCCCATAGGTGGCGAGCCGCTGGTGTGGGTGCACTCGTTGGACGCGGGAAACGACCGGGGCGGCCTGCTGATCCCGTTCCGTCTGGCGGCCAAGGCCGCCAACCTCGGTCTGTGCATGTATTCACCCCAGGAGTGCGAGCTGGAGTGGCTGGGTGGCGCACCCGCCTTGGCGGCGCTGTTCCCGGAGGCCTCCATGTCGTTGTCCGAGGTGGTTCGGCGAGTCCACCCCGATGACCGCGGGGCTCTGCGGCGGCTCGTGCGTTCGACGGCCGCCCGGACCCCTGGATCAGGTTGCGGTTCCTTACCGAGCGCGATGGCTGGCACCTTCTCGTCTGCCGGGCCCGTCGGATCATTCTGGGGTTTGGCGGCCCTGAGCGGGTCTTCGGAGTGATCCGCGACGACACCAAGAGGGAAGCGCGCCGACGCAGAGCGACGGACGCGCTGAGTGCTGAGCGTCAGCGCGCCGACGAGATCGCGGCCTTCTCCTCCGCCCTGATGACCGCAGTCACGGAGCAAGAAGTACAGCAGGTCGTCCTGACCCGGCTCGCCGCGACCTTCGGTGGTACCGGAGCCGCGCTGGCTCGTCACGTAAGGCCGCCTGCGCGTCTCCTCCGATGCCGGGATCCCGATACCGGTGGCCGCCCTGCACGGCCTGCCGCTGGACGCCCCCAGCGCGCTGCCCTATGTGATCCGCCCCGGCGAGCCGCAGTTCATTCCCAACCAGGAGGACTACATCCCCCGCTGGCCGCACGGGGCCATGGTGCCGTACTTCGACCAGGTCGACTCCGGCTACGCCATCTCGATCACCTCCCTCAGCCCGATCGGCGATAAGCCGCTCGGGGCCTGGCTGGTGACCTACGAGCCGTCGTAGACCACCGGTTGGTGTGGCCTGCGTCGCGCACTTCAGACGCGTCTTGGTGGCCGGTGGTGTGTGTTGCGGCAGGGGCAGAGGTTGTGCGGAGCGTTGCCGCCCGCTGTGCCCCGGGCTATGACTTCGGGTCGTCGACCTTGAGCTTGTCTCCGGTGTTGGAGACGAAGACGACCAGGAGCTTGGCCCGTTTGGTCCGGCTGGTGTTCTCGGTGAGGAGGTGGTGGGCGCCCGGCTGCTCGACCCAGTTCTCGCCCTGGTGGTAGGTGGTCACGGGCTTGCCTTCGAGCTGGCTGCGCACGGTGCCTTCGAGGACGTAGGCGTAGACGAACGCCTGGCCGTGCCGGTGCGGCAGCGCGCGTGCATTGGGCGGGAAGTCGACGACCGCCGAGGTGAACGTCTTGCCCTTCACATTCGGAAGGGCCTGCTGGAGCAGCGGCTCGAGGGTTTCGGTGGGGGGCGTTGATGCCATGGCCGCAGGCGATGCCACGGCCGCGGCCGGCCGCGTGGCGTGGGCGGGCTGGTTGGAGGTCGAGCAGGCCGTGGCCGCAGTCAGTGTGGCGACGGCCAGCAGGCCACCGGCGATCCGCATTCCGATCATGATCGGTCTCCTGTTCAGTCTTCGGTGACGCAGATGATCGTCTTGCCGGGGGTGCGCTTGCCGCGGGCGAACGCGGAGGGTGCTTCGGCGAACGGCCGCACAGCACCGACGACCGGCTTGAGCCGGCCGTCCCTTACCCGCTGGGCGAGGTCGATGAGCCGGGCGCGGTCGGGTTCGACGACGAAGAAGACCGCCCGCCCGTCCTTGGGCTGGACCTTGGGCGGCATGACGATGGTGACCAGCGTGCCACCGGGGCGGACCAGGGCGGCCGAGCGGTGTGGGCCTCCTCGGGATCGGCCGAGGGCGTGATCGTCCGGTTCGTCCCGCCGGTGCATCCCCCTTTTCGGCCGGTGTCCGCGGCGTGCTGGTGAGCGCGGAAACGATAGCGGAGTCGATCTGGACCAGCCAGTCGATGTCGCCGGCGGCGTCGGCGCGGGCTTGTATCTGCTGCAGAGCGCCGGTGAAGGTGCCGTCGATCGCGTAGCGGCGGAAGCCGGTGTACACCGTTTTCCACGGTCCGTAGCGTTCCAGCAGGTCACGCCAGGAGATCCCGGTGCAGATCTTGTAGACCATCCCGTTGATGACCTGCCGGTCCTCCACACGCGGCCGACCCGTAGCGGCGCGCGGTATCAGCGGAGCGAGTAACTCCCACTCTCGATCGGTGAGTTCATGGCGGCGCATCACCACACCGTGATCCATCATCTAATGATCTTTAAAGACGGACCCTAGTTGCGGCCTGCCATGACCCCGCCGTCGACGTTGAAAATGGCGCCCGTCGTCCAGCTCGATGCCGACGAGAGGAGAAAGACGATCGCGGCGGCCACATCCTGCGGTGTGCCGACCCGGCCGAGGGGGTGCAGCCCGCCCAGCTGCTCCATCGCGCCGTCCAGCTGGTCTGCGGGGAAGACCTTCTCGAACAGGGGGGTCCTCGTGACGGCCGGAGCCACGGCGTTCACACGGATGCCCTCGCTGGCGAGCTCGATGGCCAGGTTGTGCGTGAGGGCGTGCAGGCCCGCCTTGGCCATCGAGTAGGCCGACGACGGTGTCACGGCGAGGGCCTGGTGCGCCCACATGCTGCCCACGTTCACGATGGCGCCGCCCTGACCCCCGGTGACCATGCCCCGGACGATGGTCTGAGTCAGGAAGAAGGTCGCCCTGTTGAGGTCGTGATAGGCGTCGTAGTCCGCGACCTCGTAGTCGAGGAAGGGCTTGGGCTTGAAGAACCCTGCCGAGTTGACGAGGAGGGTGGCGTCGGGGTGATCCTCCGACAGCTGCTTGTGCGCCTCGACGACCTGGTTCCGGTCCGCCAGGTCGGCCGCGATCGACCACGCGCTGCCGGAGCGCGACAGGGTTGCCACGGCGTCGTCGAGCTTCTGACCCGGGCGGCCGACGATCACCGCGCTGCCTCCCTCCCCGATCACGTCTTCGGCGACCTTGAGACCCATGCCGCTGGCGCCGCCGATCACGACGAGTTTCTTGCCTTCGAATTCCATCGCCACGCGGTTCCCTCTCTATTGAGCGGTGAACATTTCTCTTTTGTGCTGCTTAGACCCTGCCACAGCGGTGTCTACAACAGCTCTATAAGGTCTCTACCCGTGAGGTTCCCCCGGCGTGCGGGAGGTGCTGATCAGCTGGTCAGGGCGGGTTGACCAGGTTTCAGGTTCGTTCGTTCGGCCGTTGCCCGCTCGGCGTAGTGCTTCTCCTCGAACTCGACGGGGCTGAGGTAGCCGAGCCGTTTCTGGATGCGCCGGCTGTTGTAGAAGCCGTCGATGACCCCGTTGCCCAATTGCTCATGCGGCGAGGTCGAGGGCAGCGAGGTGTGATGTCCGAGTGGGGGCGAGTGGTTGTCCGCTCCACCAGGCGTCGAGTCGGACTAGGTTGACGGCGGTGGCTGTGAGGATGTGCGCGAGGGCGGTCTTCCCCAGTCCTGCGTAGCGGGTTCTGCGTGCGCCGGCGGCTGTGACCGCCTGGTGGATTGTGCCCTCGATCCTCGGTGGGGTGAACCAACCTTTCTCGATCACTCCGGCTTTCAGCCATCCGGCGACGAGCCCCTTGCCGGGAAACGCGCCCAAGGCTGAGAGCGGGTGGTCGTGGTCGATATAGTGAGCTGTTTCCAACCTGACTGCGTCGGCGCGCGGTTGGTGGGCTGTACGAACTGATGAAGCTCCTGGTAGACGGGTTCACGACCAAGATCACCCGTGCCGACCAGGAGCTTCGCGTGCTTGTCTACTCATCGGCGATCGATCTGTCCAGCAGTCATCTGCGATACCTCGCCCGGCACTTGACTGCTCGACGTCGCGAGATCGGCACCCGGTGGCGGCGCATCGCGCCGGGCCGTCAGGCCCTGCTGGTCCTGGCCCACCTGCGTTGCGGAGACACATACGCCCAGCTCGCCGCCGGTTTCGGCATCGGGATCGCGACCGTCTATCGATACATCCGTGAGGCGATAGAGGTCATGGCTGCGCTCGCGCCCAGCCTGGCCCAGGCGATGCAGACCGCGAGCCGAATGGCCTTCGTGATTCTCGACGGCACCTTGCTGCCGATCGACCGGATCGCCGCCGACACCCCGTACTGTTGAGTCGGCACGGAGCGCGGTGCCGATGTTGCCATCGGTCCGTTTCTCCGTGCCGCTCGCCGAACCCGGCGTGCGGCTCTCACCGCACCGGGCTCTCCACGGTCTCTGCCGTTCAAGCGTGGTTGAGGGTCCAGGGGTTGGGGATCGTGTTGCCCCGGTAGCGGTAGCGGGTGACCGCGATCGAGACCATGGGGAACAGTTCGATCCCGTCCGCCGAGAGCTTGTGCCACCGGCCGTGGCGGTCGGTGAAGCGTCGGCGTACGTCCTTCCACCTCCAGCGGTGCAGCACCATCCACCAGCTGGTCACCCGTCGCCATACGAAGTGGTCCAGGGTTTTCAGCGTGGTCTTGCATACCGCATGCTTGAAGTAGTTGACCCAGCCGCGCAGAATCGAGTTGATCCTCTTCAGCACGGTCCCCGGGTCCTGCTGCGACGTTCTGTTCGTCAGGGCACGGACCTTGTCCTTCAGCTGCCGGATGGGCCTCTCGGCGATGAAGGTGTAGACGTACCACTTGTTCGAGCCCCGCTTGCGGCGCCACTGGATGTGGAACCCCAGGAAGTCGAACCCGTCCGACATGTGCACGATCTGTGTCTTGGCCGGTGACAGCCTCAGCCCGAGAGGGTGCAGAACGTCGGCGATGTCCTCGCGCAGGCGGGCGACGTCTTCGCGACTGCCGTCGACCAGGACGACGTAGGGTCGACCCGAGGCGCGGTACTGGCCTTTCAACCAGCCCGTTTCCTCGGGCCGCCCTCCGAACCCGGCGTGCCTATTGCTAGGCACCGGGCTCTCCACAAATCCCTTCGGACACACGGGTTTTCCTCATGCCGTACTCGGCCACGGAGAGGGAATGGCCGCTCCTCGGTAGCGGTAGCGGGTTGTCCGCACCGCGGCCGGGTTGAACAGCTTCTTCTCTCCGTCGACGGGCCACCAGCCGCCCCGGCAGTATCGGCGGCGGAGTTCCTTCCAACTGGTCTTCCGGTGCTTTCGCCGGAGCCATCCGAAGACCTGCCGCCAGACGACAGCACGCAGGAACTCGAAGGCCCGGTGGGACACCCCCGGCCGGAAGTAGGCAGTCCAACCCCGCAGCAGCGAATTGAGCTGCTTGATCAGAGCTTCGAGCGGCAGGTTCACGTCCTGCCAGCAAATCGCCTTGATCTTCCCGGCGCACGACCTTACGGCCTTCTGCGCGGGGTAGGTGTAGACGTAGTACTTGCTGGTGCCTCGCTTGCGGTGACGCTGGATGCGCCAGCCGAGAAAGTCGAGACCTTCGTCGATATGGACCACCCTCGTCTTGTCCATCGCGAGCCTCACCCGAGCCTGGACAGCACCTCGGCCACCTCGTCGAGGAGCGCTTCGGCATGCGCCCTGGTGCCAGACACCATGATCGCGAAATCGTCTGCGTACCGGATAAGCCGGTAGTTGGCGAGTCCGTGACGGCGACGCCTGGCCCGCTCCACGCGGTCTGTCCACTTCGCCGCGAAGTGCTCGTCGAGAGCGGACAGGGCCACATTGGCCAGCAGAGGAGAAAGGATGCCCCCTTGCGGGGTTCCGGTGTCGGTGTCCCTGATGTTCCCGGTCTCCGACAGGATCCCGGCCTTCAGGAACGCCTTCACCACGGCGAGCACCCGTTTGTCCCCGATCCGATGCCGCAGCCGGTCCATCAGGTCCGGGTGCGAGATCTCGTCGAAGCACGCGGCGATGTCGGCCTCCAGCACCCACTCATAGGAGTTGGACGCCAGCAGCCTCATCTCCGCGACTGCGTCGTGTGTTCGCCTTTCTGGCCGGAAGCCGTACGAACACGGATGGAACTCCGCTTCGTAGATCGGTTCCAGCACCAGCTTCAGGGACGCTTGGACCACCCGGTCCCGAACGGTCGGGATGCCCAGCCGGCGGCGCTTGGCCGTTCCCGGTTTCGGGATCATCCGCTCCCGCACGGGCAGCGGGCGGAAGCTGCGGTTCTTCAAGTCGGACCGCACTTCCCCGAGGAACTCCTCGACGCCCCGCACGGACTCCACGTAGTAGGCGGTCTGACCGTCCACTCCGGCCGTGCGTGCTCCCTTGTTGCCCCGCACCCGATCCCACGCGATCAGCAAGAACGCTGGGTCGGTGACGAGATTGAACAGGTCGTCGAACCTGCGATGAGGTTCGGCGTTCGCCCAACGGTGCAGTTTGGTCTGGATCTCCAGTACCCGGCGTTCGGCCTTCATCAAGGCCCACTCCAGTTCGTCGGTATTCACCAACGACCTCCCGGCATTCCAGCAGCCTCCCTGCTGACTTGCTGGCCCCCTTCGCCATGTACGCGCCTCTCGCGCGCTCGGACTACTACGGGGCCTCCGCCCCGCCCCACAGCCGTCAGCCGACGACGGACCTGCCCACTGCTGTCCTGGATGGCCAGCAGGAAGGGCGACCGGGGACGGTTCCCACGTTCACCACTCAACCGATCGACGAGGGAGGTGCCCAGCTGTTGCCCCGGCAGCATCGCCATGACTACGCCGCAGTCATTCACCATGGCCTCCCCACCGGCGACTTCCCCCGGCTTCGGAGTTGGACGACCCGAAAGACGCCCACGCACTGCTGACCAACCCATATCCACCAGATTTGAGCTGGCACGCCGTTTACGGAACTTTGGCACTGGTTCCTCTCGTACACCTTCTCGTCTCGCTTGCCGAACCCACGCCGTCTGGCAGTGCCGACGCGTCTCGGCGTTGTCAGGGCTGCTTCCCACCCTCCCCGGCGTCTCCCGGATCAGGCTGCCCTCAGCTTCACCCAGCCGCTGCGACGGCCAGGCGGTGGAGTCCTTCCACCCCACCCGGTTGTGCGGCGCCTCGTGGCGCGCGAAGTCGTCCGCGTAGCGGACGATGCGCCAGTTCGGGCGGCCGTGATGACGGTGGTGTGCCCGCCTGCCTCTGGTGGACATCCTCCCGCCCTGCTCCCACGGCTCCATCACGTGCTCGTCGAGCGCGGACAGAGCGATGTTCGCCAGCAGCGGGGAGAGATGACGAGAGGCAGGTGGCGTGCGCGGCCATGGGTGGTACCCCACCAGTGGCCTGGCTCACCAGTGGTGACGACTCTCCGGGTGCATCGGCACAAAGCGAGGTGAATTCCATGACCCTGGTGACTTCCTTGACGGCAACGCCGCCGCCGGGGACCTCGAGTCTCTGTTCGGAACCGACATGACCATGGCTTCCGGACGATGCCGTGGCTGCGGCGAACAGATGATGCTTGCCCAAACGCACGCCTACCTCGGTGGTCCCGGGATGGTGCTGCGCTGCCCCGGCTGCGACAGCGTCCTGCTTCGCCTGGTCCGCTCCCCCACCCAGACGTGGCTCGACGCCGGCGGACTGGACTACGTCAAGATCCCCGCACCGGCCTGACGTTACGACTGCATGACCGGACGGGAGACCTCATGGCACACAAGAACGACCTGCAAGGTCTCGCCTCGCGAGTCGGTACCCCCGACGTCGCCGACGCCATGGGACGAATGCACCGCCACCGGTGTCACATCAACGACCTGGTGACCCCAACCCCGGGTCGTATCCTCCTGGGCCCCGCGATAACGATCTCGTTCCTCCCCTCGTGCGAGGAAGCACTCCCACTTGAGCATTACAACTTCTCCCAGCTGTTCCATGACGCCATCGAAAACGGCGCGCAGGGGCGGGTGCTGGTCCTGGCCGGCAACGGGCATTCCGGGGTATCGCTCGGAGGCGGATCAAAGCTCTCGCTGGTGGCAGCACACGGTCTTGCGGGCGTCCTGGCCGACGGGCGTCTCCGGGACTTCACCGAAATCGCGACCTACGACTTCGCCGCCTACTGCTTGGGACAGACAACCAAGTGGGGCGGCGATGTCGTGACACCTTTCGAGGCCAACCGGCCGGTCGTCGTGTCCGGCGTGACTATCCGCCCAGGTGATTACGTGTTCGCGGACGCATCCGGCGCTGTCGTCATCCCCGCCGCACAGGTCCTCAGCGTGTTCGAAGAAGCCAACCGCATCGCACAGGTCGAGGCAGCCTTCGTCGACAGGATCCGTAACGAAGCCCCCGCCGCCGAGTAACCAGGCCGCGGCGACCTGCCGTCGACGGGCGCGCTACCCCCGATCGTCGGCTGTTATGACGGGACGGGCTTGGCTGCTGCCGGTCCCGGTAGGGCTCCAGCAGCCTAGCTGGCGGGACGGGCCGGCACCGCCCTGGAGAACGCCCGCGCCTACATACGCGAGCGGGACATGGCAGTGGCCTTGCGGCGCGCTGCCCTGCCTCGCTCCTTGCCGGCCACCCCAGCACTAGAGGTGCGCCACGGATTCGACCCGCCCGGCGCCGACGGCCGGTGGTACGACGTCATACCCCTGCTCGGCGGTACGGGCGCTGGCCGACTGGAGACCTCCCCCCAGGAGCTGCGACCGGGCTCAACGACCTCGACGCCGACCTTGCGCCCGCCACACAGGACGACCGGGAGCCCGTCACCAGCACCTGCCTGCACCTCGTCTACGACCCGATCATGGCCGACATCGCCTTCGCGAGCGCCGGTCCACTGCCCGCCGGTCGCCGCAGCCCCGGGAGCGACCTCCCAGGTCCTGCACGGGATGCACGGGCCTGGGCTCGGCCGGCCCCACGAGAAGTACTACGAGACCCGGCTCCCGGCCGAGCCGGGCACTGTGCTCGGACTGGTCGCCCTCTCCTCGCCCGGTGCGGTCCTGGCCGCGGACCGACGCCGACCGGTGTCTGCGGACGTCCGCCTGGCATGCAGTCTGTGACGAGAGGCCGACCGCAGTGGGGCTTTCGGGCCCCATGCCAGTTCGGGGCGACGTGCGCCCGCCACGCCGTCGGCCCGTCGCAGTTCGCCCCGCATAGGGGTGAGGAGGCCGTGAACAATGCGGACAGCCGGTTCTACGAGGTCCGCTGCGATGGCGAGGCAGCGGGCATCCTCGTGTGCGAGGAGATCGCTCACGCGGTGTCCTGACCCCATACGACGGTGCGGGCGGTGATCTTCGAGCCATTGGCCTCGAGGTCATCGACGGCGTGACGGATCAGGGCCTGCCCGCGGCCGCAAAACTCCTCCCACCGCCCAGTGGCCGACCGGTTCATCGACGAGAACCCCGGTGCAAGCGCCTGATCGACCCAGAGCACCGGGGCCCGGGGCATTGACAAGTCCCTACGGTGAGAGAGGCCTCCCCCGCGGATGGCACGCCGTCGCCGCCGTCGGGGCGGCAAGAACGGCCATCCCTTCCGCTCGGTGGTGCCCGCCACGACCGGATGGCGGGGCCGCTGGAAGCTGGTGGGCCACCGCTCGCGTCTGCCACATCAAGCGGTACCTGGGGCTACTGGAAACGGCCGTCGAAGCAGGTACCGCTCCTCAGGTCGGAGAACCGAAGGCCGACGACTGCTCCCCCTTCCACCACCCAGCGCAGATCGTAGGACGCTTGGTAGGAGGGCGGCCAGAAGGAGCAGAAGCGCCCATTCTCGTCGACGGACCAGGTGCCCTCCGTCTGGCGTCCTGCCTCGAAGTAGGACGTGCTCCCGTCGGGTTGGAAGATCTGGGTCGTGCCATCGCCGTAGGCCAGGCGGCCTGCGGTGACAGCGGTGGGGATCTGCTCAGGCTGCACGGTGGCGCCGTCTTCTGGTTGCAGGCTGTCGATGTTCCTGGTCACTGTGCGGTCCTTCTTCCGGGCCCGACGGTTCCGTTGCTCGTGAGGTCCGGCGGGCGTCTTCTGGCTCAGCGCGGCGGAAGATGACCTCATGGGAGGGGGTCTGCTCTACTGCCCTGGCCGCCTCCGCTCCGTGGAGGTGACCCGACCCCTTGAGCGCCGCAGCACATGAGCGTTTTCCGTACTGCTGTACACGGGTATCGGCTGGGGCCCTGCTGGGCCCCGAGCCACAGGACGGGGCGCCGAGCCGCCATGCTGTTCGGGCTCCGGGGCCCTGCCCTGGTTGCCGGTCATCGGCTCTCGGCGGCGTCCTCTTCCCTCGTCTCGAAGACGCTCAGGTACTGGCCGTAGCCCTCCTGCTCCAGATCCTGCCGGGGGACGAAGCGCAGTGAGGCGGAGTTGATGCAGTACCGCAGTCCTCCGCGGTCGTCGGGCCCGTCCGGGAACAGGTGCCCGAGGTGGCTGTCCCCTTGAGCCGACCGTACTTCGACACGGACCATGCCGTGGCTGGTATCGGACCTCTCGACGACGTGGCCGGACTCCAGAGGCCTCGTGAAGCTGGGCCAGCCGGTCCTGCTGTCGTACTTGTCGACCGAGGCGAAGAGGGGCTCCCCGGACACGATGTCCACATAGATACCGGGTGCCTTGTTGTCCCAGTAGGCGTTGGAGAACGAGGGCTCCGTCTCGTCTCGCTGGGTCACACGATACTGCTGGTCGGTGAGCTGTGAGATGCGCTGTGGGCTCTTGCTGTACTCCGGCATGACTACCTCCCAGACCGTGCTGGAGTGTCCCTTCTACCCTATTCGCGTCATGCCTCGCCCGGACTCTTACTGTGTCGCAGGGGTGCAGGGGCCGCGGGTGAGGGCCTGCCCAGCACACGAACCGCTCGGCGTGTCCGTTCCGGTTGGAGTACCTCGTCAACGGGCCGGTTCTGCCAGCCAGTTATCTCATCGGCCACCACATCGGTGATCTTCGACACCAGGGCCGGGGACAACACCTATCGCCGGCCTCGTAGCCGAGGTGGTCGGCCCTGCGGCGCTGCCGCGCGCTCACGTCCTCCGCCACGCCCCGAAGCGAGTACGTGCGCGATCTCCCCTACGAGCGGGCACGTAGGGAAGATCGCCGAAGCGCCGTACCTGAGGAAGGACGGTCGCTGCCTCTGGACCCACCTCACCGACGAACGCGGATGATCGTCTTCCCATTGATCCGCTCGGTAGGGTTGAAGGCAGCGACAGCATCGTCGAGGGTTGCGATTTGGCCGATGTTCGTCCGTAGCTGTCCGTTCTTCACGCGCCGCGCGATCTCACTCAGTTGCGCGCGATCGGACACGACAACGAAGTCGACCGCCCGACCGTTGGCCGGCCGCGCCTCGGGCGGCCCGGCGACGGTCACCAGCATTCCCTCGGCTCGCACCAGACCCGCGGACCGCTTCCCGATGGCACCGCCGAAGACATCGAATACCAGATCGACGCCGCCGACATCTTCCAGCGCGTCGTTCTCAAGGTCGACGAACTCCCGTGCGCCGAAGTCGAGCGCCAGCTGACGATGGGCAGCGCGTCCGGTACCGATGACGTAGGCGCCGGCCTCACGTGCCAGCTGTGTCACCATCGAGCCGACCGCGCCGGCCGCACCGTGCACAAGGACGCTCTGCCCCACCCCGAGGTGGCCGTGCTCGAACAGCCCCTGCCACGCGGTCAGGCCGGTCATCGCGACGCCCGCCCCTACCGTGAAGTCGACGTCGCCAGGCAACGGCGCAAGGTTGCGCGCCTCGACGACGACAAACTCTGCTAGGGTCCCGTCGCGGGTCCAGTCGGTGAGGCCGAAAACCCGCTGTCCGACCGACAGCCCCGCCGTTCCATAGCTGAGGGCGGTGACTACACCGGCCACCTCGTGGCCCGGGATTGACGGCGTGCGGTCACGGCCGAGGCGATCGATCCAGGTCGAGGGCCACTCCAGCTCATCCCCAGTGAATGCTGACGCATGAACCTCAATGACGACATCGCCGTAGTTCGCGCCTTCAAGACTAGCGAGCCGCGCCGTGTCCGGATCGGGTCGCTCCACCAGCTTCATCCCTGCCGTTCCCGCGGCACGGTCGGTCACCACGATCGCTTTCATTTGAATACCTCTCTCCGTAACAGCCCTCGTTTACCTCCTGCACGAGATAACGGGGGATCTCTGTTCTCTCCGCGTCCAGGTGGACGAACCCGGATGGTTTTCCTTGCCCTTATTTCGTTCAGTCGGGTTGAAGGCGCCGACGGCATCGGCGCGATCGTGGCGCTGACGATGCTCGTCCGCGCCGGCCATCTCCGGACTCGCTGGACGACTCGAAGCACGTTTGAAAGACGGACGGCTACATCCAGTCGTGCTCGAGCGCGGCGATCTGCCTCTCGTCGTCCGGCCCGCCCGCGGGACCGTGCTGGTGGTCCAGCCCGTCTGCGGGTTCGTGTGGGTGGGCGCCGGAGCCCGGATGAACCTTGTCGATGAGATCGAGGTATTGCGGGTGGCGGGCAATAAACTCGCCCACAACCGGGCAGATGATGGTGATCTTCTTTCCGCTCTCGCGGATCTCGTTCAGCACGCGAGCGATGAGCTCCGTGGCTACCCGCTTGTGGCGGTAGGCGGGGTCGACCCAGGTCGTCAACAGTACGACGCGGCCGCCGACGAACCGATATTGGAGTTCTGCGATCGCTTCGGGACCGAGGGACGCGGTCCAGCGACCGCGCTCCGCGTCGTTGGCGATATCGACCTCCCAGGCGGACTCGGCCTCACGGAGACCGGTCTCGTCCAGAGCAGCGATGAGGGCCGCGTTGTTCTCTTCACGAAAGGCCGCCTCGGCCTCGATGTTGGTCGTCACTGTCGAACACCTTCTGTCAGCGGAGCCCAGCGGGTTGGTTCAGGACTGGTGCGACCCTGTGGTCGCCGCCGGGCGCTGAGGGTCGATGAGGTCCGCATACTCGGGGTTGTGCTCGATGAAGGTGCGCACGATCGGACACGTGATGGTGACTGTCATTCCTCGCGCGCGCACGTCGTCGAGGACGCGTCGGATCAGCTCGGTGGCGACGCCCTGTCTGCGGTACTCGGGGAGCACTGAGGTGGCCATGAGCACGAGTCGGTCGTCGCCGGCGACGTTGTAGGGCAGGCCGGCGATCTCGGTGTCGCCGACGATGGCCTCGTAGATACCGGCTTTCTCGTCGTTGACGACGTAGAAGTCGAACGCGGGGGCGTGGGGATGATCGATCACCTCGTCGACGAGGACGACCTGGTCCTGACCGAGGGTGCCCTTCTCGTCGGGGTGTCCGGCCTCGTCGGGGTACTCGATGGCGTAGCGGGTCCGTTCGGTTGGCTCGGTCATGGGCGTGTGCCTTCGTTGCTTGCCGGTTCGGGGGTACGCCGTGCGCTTACGGGCGAACACGGATGATCGTCTTCCCCTTGACCCGCTCGGTGGGGTTGAAAGCGGCAACGGCCTCGTCGAGGTCCGCGACCTGGGCGATGTTCGTCTGCAACCGACCATCCCGGACCCGCTGGACGATCTCACCCAACTGCGTTCGATCGGCCTCGACGACGAAGTCGACCGCCAGGCCTTCCTTCGGCTGCACCTCGGGCGGGCCGGCGATCGTCACCAGCTTCCCTCCGGCTCGGACCAGGCCTGTTGACCGCTTGCCGATGTCACCGCCGATCACGTCGAAGACCAGATCGACTCCACCGATGCCTTCCAGTGCCTCGTTGTCGAGATCGACGAATTCCTTCGCGCCGAAGTCGAGGGCGGTCTGCCGATCGGCAGCACGTCCGGTGCCGATGACGTAGGCACCGGCCTCACGGGCGAGCTGCGTCACCATCGAGCCGACGCCACCGGCCGCGCCGTGCACGAGGACGCTCTGCCCCACCTCAAATCGGCCGTGCACGAACAGCCCCTGCCACGCGGTCAGACCCGAGATCGGCAGGCTCGCGCCCACGGTGAAGTCGACATCCCCCGGCAGCGGCGCGAGGTTACGCGCCTCGACGGCCACGTACTCCGCCAGGGTGCCGTCGCGAGTCCACTCCGCGAGCCCGAACACCCGCTGTCCCACCGACAGGCCCCTCGTGCCATAGCCAAGAGCGCTGACCACCCCTGCAACCTCGTGCCCAGGGATCGACGGCGTCCGGTCACGGCCGAGCCGATCGGTCCAGGTCCCGGGCCACGTCAGCTCACCGGGGGTGAATCCCGACGCGTGAGCCTCAACGAGAACGTCATTCCCGCCAGCCTCCGGCTCCGGGCGCTCTTCCAGCATCATCCCGGCCGTTCCCGCGGCCTGGTCCGTCACCACAATCGCCTTCATTCGGCACCTCCCTGCATCCAGTCTTTGCCAGCGCGGCATGCACGGTCCGGTCGTAACTGGACCTTCAAGTCCACATTAGAACGGAGCCATGTCGCCCGGCAGGTCGGGCCGGCGGGCTTGATCGTCGTTAGAGACTTGCCCGGCCACAGCCCCGATGCATCTACGCGCGACGCCGACCCCGCCCCGTCCGCGACGAGAAAGGCCTGTGCAGACTTGGGTTTCTTGCTTCTCACTCGCGTCCTGCAACCGCCGCTCGCTGCCGCGCGCTCCGCCCTGTGGCGCCGATGGATGCGCCACTGCTTGAAGCCGACGGAACTGGACGATCGCGTCCACGTTAGGATGGCGGAGCACCGTTCGACAAGCATCAGCGGATGATCCTGTGTTGCGGCGCTGGTCGGCAGGGTTCGACAGTGCGAGCAGCGCGAAGCGCGCCCTGGGTCTGAAGTCGTCAACGTTGCACCTGTCTGCTCCTGGGCGACGC
The DNA here is from genome assembly GCF_026340095.1 of Streptomyces sp. NBC_01446. Classification (GTDB taxonomy): domain Bacteria; phylum Actinomycetota; class Actinomycetes; order Streptomycetales; family Streptomycetaceae; genus Streptomyces; species Streptomyces aureus. The sequence goes on from NZ_JAPEPO010000002.1 coordinate 52,181, forward strand.
ACCTCCCGATTGGAGCCTGTCATGTCTAGGACTGAGGGACCTGCGGTAAGCCACGGCGACCGCATCAATGCAGCCGACATCGCGGAAGCGGTGACGAGAGCACCATTCACCTACACCGACGGGACAACACAGGTGTTCACTCACGACGGGCGCACCACCTACGTCGAGAAAGGGAGCCAATCGTCCAGAGAGGGGGGAGTAGACGATCAAGGGCGGTTTTGGTCTTTCTGCCCGCCCACCTACCGTGCCACCTACGACGTCTCGCGGCTCACAGGTGCCAAGGCGATGTCGCCGGCGGTGAATCGCGGGGGGACGTTCGAGGGACGGTACACGTCCGGGTTCGCCTGATTCCCGGGATGAGGCCTACCCTCTCGCTCTTCTTGCGAGAGATCTCCGTAGAGGCTGTATCCGTTGTATTCCCAGAATAGGCGCTCCGGTCCAAGAAGCCCGGGTCGTTGTCGGACCTCGTCAGACCTCGGGTCCACGTCGCGCCCCGTGGGAGACGGCCCAAACTGTGTGCCCGACATGCGCCCACCCTGGTGGACACCCGCCCGAGCCCGGTACGGGAGCCCTGCTAACTGTCCAAGCATCTGGGCCGACGGCTCACCGCGATCGCCAGCCTCGGCCTGCTCATGCTGGGCCGTCTGCTGCTGAACGTTGGCGACGACGGCCAGCGCGACATCGGCGTTGGTGAACCCATCCTCAGCCCGATAGGTGTTCCGATCGAGCGTTGGTCGTGTCGGCTATACGGGGGGCGAGACGGCGAACCCGACCTACCGCAACCACGGCAGCCATGCGGAGGCCATCGAGATCACCTACGACCCGGCACGGACGGACTACCGGGCCCTCCTCGAGTTCTTCTTCCAGGTACATGACCCCACCACGCTGAACCGGCAGGGCAATGACGCCGGCTTGAGTTACCGGTCGGCCATCTTCTATCTCGATGATGAGCAGCGGCGCGTCGCAGACGCCACGATCGCCGAGGTCGACGCCTCCGGCCTGTGGCCGCGGAAGGTCGTCACGGAGGTGACGCCCGCCGGCGCCTTCTGGAAGGCGGAGCCAGAGCACCAGGACTATCTGCAGCGCTATCCGTACGGGTACACCTGCCACCGCATCCGCCCGGAATGGCGGCTGCCCAAGGTCCCTTAAAACCGTGGCATGACGCGGAAGCCTCGGCGGCGCGTCGCCTCGAGCGCCGGCAGGGTCTCGCTGACCCAGTGGCCCACCCGTGAAGAGTAAGGCCGGCAGGGAGCGGAGGTACCGGCGTCGCGCACGAGCTGTGTGGCAGCAGCGCTGTCGGTCCCGAACGCCCTCCGCACGAGCCCAACGTCCCTCCCCGCGTGCTGGGCCGCGACAGGAGAACCATAGAGTGCTCACGAACCTCGGTCCGCTGAAGACGGCGCACCGGCGCCACCAGAGCAGATACCGACCGCTGTCACCGCTGGAAGCCTCGTCTACAGCGACGGCGCGAGATAGTTCTTCGCCCCCGACGGAGCCACCCGCTACGTCGAAGGCGGACATCAAGACAGAGGGCACATGGTCCGTCGACGAGAACGGCCGCTTCTGCTCGTTGTGGAAGAGGGCAGGAGCGTCGGCCTCCGTTCTCGGACCTCGGGGCCGGGCGGGCCGCTCGAAGCATCCCGGCAACCCACCGAGCGCTCGCCAGCTTCGCCCTGGAGGGGTGAGACAGGCTTGGCCACCCGGCGTTTCGGGCCGGAGGGCGGCTTCCCTCCCACGGAGGCGCATCGAGTCTCATGCGCGTCGGATGACCAGCACGGCCACGTCGTCGAGGTGGTCCACCGCGGCCACCGCGTCGAGTATCCGGTCTGCGGTCGCCTCGACGCCGAGCCGGTCCTGGAGGGCTCCACCGGCCAGCGCTCCCGCTCGCTCCAGTCCGGCTTCCAGGGTCAGGCGCGGCCCTTCGACCACACCATCGGTGACCATGACCAGCGCGGTGCCCTCTTCCAAAGTGAAGGTCTCCTCGAGGTACTCGGCGCCAGGCACGATTCCCAGGACCGGCCCGGAGGGAAGTGTGCGGATGGTGTGGCTGCCGTGGAAGGGGGTGGGGGCAGGCCTCCCGGGCTCGGGAGGCCTGCCCCCACCGCGTGGCTTGGCGGTTAGTGCTGGATTCCCCAAACGGAGTACACATATCGGCGCCGTAATGGGCGAGTTGGTGGTGTGGGTCTGCCCCAGATCCATGGGTGCGCACGGGAGTTGAGTTGGTTGCTTGCCAGGGCGGTGGCATAGGTGATGTCGTCGCGGTTGGCGAATGATCGGCCGGCGAGGGCGGCTTCGCGGAAGATGCGCCACCAGCCTTCCTGCAGGTTGAGCCAGCACGCACCGACGGGGACGAAGGCGTGGTGGATACGGGAACGGCCCTCGAGCCAGGCCCGCGTGGACATGCTGCTACGACTGGACAGGTTGTCGGTGACGACCCAGATCTCGCCCGGGTTGGCATCCTCGATCTGTTGCAGGAACTGCTGGTAGAAGGCCCTGCTGCCGGAGGAAGCGACATCGTGACGGCCTGGCCATCGACGGGTCGCAGAACCCCAGCATACCCAGGTCTTCTCCGCGAGTTCCGCTTTGATCCTGTGGCCGCCGGGTGACCAGGCGCCGTCGCCACTTTTCCTCAAACGGGCCGCACCTTCGTCACGAAACCCACCGGTTCTCGGAGAGCCGGGCCCGGACACGCGCCCTCTCGCGCTGCAGCACGATCAGGGCCATGTCGTCGGCGAGGGGCCCGCCCGTATGCGCCCGCAGGTCCGCGCCGATCCGGCGCACGAGCGCATCCGGACGCTGATCGGCCCAAGCCGTCACCCGCTCCACGAGGGGGTAGAAGCTGCCCATGCAGTCCCGGGCCTCAGTGACTCCGTCCGTGTACAGCACCAGCCGGTCGCCCGGGGCGAAACGGAAGGCCAATGGGGCGTACTCGGTCTCCGTCAGGGCGCCAAGACCCAGCGGGGGAGCGGGAGCGCTGACTTCCAGGGGCGTGACGTGCCCCCCGTGCAGCAGGAGCGGCGGCAGATGGCCGAAACTGATCAGACGGGCACAGGGCTGGTCGTCCGGGATCTCCAGCACGGCCGCCGTGACGAAGCGTTCACCGAGCCATTCGTCAGGATCCCCGCAGTGTGCCTGGCCCAGGTCCCAGCGCACATCGGACTCCAGGGCGGACGCGAGCCCGGACAGTGTGGAGTGCCGGTGCGCGTTGAAGCGGAAGGCACCGAGGACGGTCCCGATGTCCCCGATGGCCCCGAGCCCCTTGCCGCGCGCATCCCCGATGATCAGCCGGGTGGCGCCAGGCGCGCGGACCAGTGCGTACAGGTCTCCACCGATACGGGCTTCGGCCTCGGCGGCCACGTACGTCGACGCCAGGGACACCGCTCCCGCGCGTCGCGGCAGTGGCCGCAGCAGCACGGACTGCGCGGCTTCCGAGACCTGGCGCACAATGGCCAGCTGGCGCTGATGCTGCTCGCGCAGACGGGTGGCGGTCAGGAGCAGCACCGAGAACAGCACCATGGACAGCATCTGCACGAGTACGTTCTCGGTGGTCAGCGTGCTGCGCTCGGCTCCCGCGACGACCAGCGCCGCCAGGGCGAGCAGAGCGGTGACGGCAGTACGGCGGGTATCGGCGAAGGCGGCGGCGAGCGCGAGCGGGATGACCAGCAGATGGGCGAGGTGGATGTCCGGCGGCAGGAACCAGTCGGCCACCGGAACCGCCACGATCGGCACGGACCACAGGGTCACCCATCGGTAGCCCCGCCATCCGCTCGGTGCCCTAGTCGCCTGCAAAGGCGGTCTGCTCTGCATTGTTCTCCCAGGTTCGGCGGGCACGGCAATGAAGCGTCGCCGCTCGGTACGCACACCGAGCTGCATCAGGGCACAGGGCACCGGGAAGAGCAGCCGTTCGTACGTCCACAAACTGCCGTAGCCGGCCGCTTCGGCCATTCTGGCTGCTTCGACCACGTTGCAGATCCGCTCCCAATCTCTGGGGCGGACGAAGTCCGAGTTTCACGAAACCTCCGATGTAGTCGTTGGAGTTTGGCGACAAGGCGGGAAGGCCGGATGGGACTTTCCACCCCAACACCGGGCTGCCGCTGGCGCGGCGTGGGAGCGTACGTCCGCTCTCCAGCCACATAAAAGGTGCGTACGAGTTGTCGGTCTTCTCGGGGCACAGGCACTGGCCTCCAAGCGCTTGAGTCGGGCGGGTAAGTGGTTTCACGCACTGGCTGGCAGTTGCTGATCAGCCCAGATGAGTTTGCCGTCGGAGATGTGGCGGGTTCCCCATCGGCGGGACAGTTGGGTGACGAGGAAGAGGCCGCGGCCGTGTTCGTCGGTGGTGCGGGGGTGTCGCACAAGCGGGTGGCTGTGGGTGGCGTCGAAGACTTCGCAGGTCAGCATCTCGTGCCGGATGAGGCGTAGGCCGATCGTGCGGTCGCTGTTGCAGTCGCTGCTGCAGTCGCCGTTGCTGTGGATGATGGCGTTGGTGAGCAGTTCGCTGACGATCAGCTCTGTGGACTCGGCTAGGTGTTCCAGTCCCCACTGGGTGAGCTGCCGGGCAGCGAGCCTTCGGGCACGGCTGACGACGGCGGGGTCGCTGGGGAACTGCCAGGAGGCAACCTGGTCTGCGCTCAGCGAGCGGGTCCGTGCGAGAAGCAGAGTGACATCGTCGCTCGGCGGCTTGGCCCGCAGTGCGTCCACCGTGGAAGAGCACAGATCGTCCAGTGTGAGGTCGGGCCGTGCGAGGACCGCGCGCAAACGGTTCATGCCGGCGCTGATGTCCTGGTCGCGGGCCTCGATCAGACCGTCGGTGTAGAGGGCGAGCACGCTCCCTTCGGCGAGTTCCAACGTTACGGACTCGAAGGGGACCAGTCCCAGACCGAGCGGTGCTCCGGCGGGCACGTCGGGGAAGGTGACGTGGCCGTACGGGTCGATGATCGCGGGCGGGGGATGGCCGGCCCGTGCCATGGTGCAGGTGCGGGTGACCGGGTCATAGACGGCATACAGGCACGTGGCGGCCATCATGGTGGTGCCCGGGCTCCGGGGGTCTTCCGCCTCGGTGAAGCGGATGACCTGCTCGTCGAGTCGGGACAGTACTTCGTCGGGAGGCATGTCCATGTCCGCGAGGGTGTGCATGGCGGTGCGGAGTTGGCCCATCTTCGCCGCCGCGTTGATGCCATGTCCGACCACGTCGCCGACGACCAGGGCGACGCGGGCGCCGGAGAGGGGGATCACATCGAACCAGTCACCCCCGATGCCGTGGTGGCTGTCGGCCGGCAGGTAGCGCCAGGCCACATCAGCGGCGGAGCCGCCCGTGGGGCGGTGGGGGTGCAGCAGGCGCTGCAGGGCGAGAGCCGCGGAACGTTCGCGCACGTATTGGTGGGCGTTGTCCAGGGCCAGCGCTGCCCAGCTGACGAGTTCCTCGGCCAAGAGCAGGTCGTCCTCCTCGAACGGCCTGGGGTCCTCCGTCCGCACGAAGACCGCCACGCCCAGCACTGCGCCCCGGGCGTGGATCGGGACGACCATCAACGAGTGCATGGCGTGCTCGCGGAACTTCTTCGCCCGCGCCGGGTCGTGATGGTCGAGCCATGTGCCCGGGGATGTGTCCAGCATCGGCTCGAAGTGGGATTTCCCGGAGCGCAGGACACCGGTGAAGGGCGAAGTGGGCGGGACGAAGACTGGCTCTCCGCGAGCGAACAGGGACTCCGGCGTTCCCGGGTGGATGGAGGCCAGGCCCGCACGGCGGAAGACGGGGATGCGCCCGTCCTGTGGGCCGAGATGGGTCAAGGGCTCCTCGCCGAGTGGGACGGACTCCGCCAGGTCGACAGTGGTGTAGTCCGCGAGGAACGGAAGGGCGAGGTCGGCCAGTTCCTGCGCGGTCTGCATGACGTCCAAAGTCGTGCCGATGCGCCTGCTGGCCGCGCCGAGGATGGCCAGACGCTCTCGCGCCCGTCGGCTGTCGGTGACGTCCACGCTCACACTGCACACGCCCAGCGCGCGACCCTGCGCGTCGTCGAGGCGGAAGAAGGACGCCGTCAATATGCGGTTGCTTCGCACATTCGCCGGCAGCAAGGCCTGGTAGTCCACCTCCATCGCCGGGTCCCCGCTCTCCAGCACCCGGTGCATCACTGCCTCCAGCGTTTCGGCCTCCGTCCCGGGTGCTGCCTCCGTCAGCCTGCGGCCCAGCCGCTTGGGGAGAGGGATGCCGTCCTTGGAGCCCTGGGTGTCGTTTACCTGGATGCAGCGCAGGTGCGTGTCCCGTATGACGACACCGATGGGCAGGCGGCTCGGCAGCGGCAGCGTAGCGAGGAGCGGCTCCACTGTGGCCTCGGCCGGCCACGCGGGAAGCAAGGCCTTGTCGGTCGCATAGACCACCCACCGCTCCAGGCCGTCCTGCCCGGACAGCGATGACACGCACAGGCGCACGTCGATGATGCGGCCGTCGCGGTGGCGCACCTGCGCGAGGTCGGACCAGCGGCCCCGGAGGGTGCTCTCTTGTGCGGCTTGTGAAGCTTTTGCTCGGTCGTCAGCGGTCACCAACAGGACACCGGCGGACCGCCCCACCACCTCCACGGCCGAGTAGCCCACGAGCTGCTGAGCGGCCTGCGACCATCCGACCACCGTCCCCTGCGCGTCGAGGAGAGCTATCGCTGGGCACGCTGTCCTTCCGTGTGCTTCGTTCGTGCTCATGCCTGCAACGCTACGAACCAAGCGGCACCGGAGTCTGGTCCATTTCTATGACAGATTCCCAGACCAATTCTGCGGACAAAACAAGATCGCGATCTACGGAGCGGGGACACTAACCCGCTCCCGAGCGTGGGGGCCCCAGCATGCGACGTGGCGCTCCGGCTTCCCGGTGCAACTGGTCTAACAGGCGGAGCCCAGGGGCCCGCCTGACCGTTCGGCGCGAAGTGGTCCGGTCTTTCGCCCGGACAATGGTCCACATGCATGGGCGGACGCGCGCATACGGTCAGGTCACTGCTGCCAGCGCCCACTCCGATGAACATCGGTGTCTTCCTCTCAGCCAGTAACCTCGACGAGCTCTACACCCAGCCGACCCGCGAGTTCGGGGAGCTCATCGGCAGGGCCGGCCACACCCTGGTGTGCCGTCCGCGGGCTGGAGCGCTGGCGGGACGCACTGATCGAACACAACGCGCTCCGAAACGGAGCGTACGGCTGCCCGCTCGGCTCCCTTGCGAGCGAGCTGGCCGATCAGGACGAAGAGGCGCGCAAGGCTATCGCCCGGCACTTCGACACCTGGGAGGGACTGCTCGATGCCGGGCTCGAGCGGATGAAGGCCTCGGGAGTCCTCCGTGCCAACGCGGACGCCGGAGAACTCGCCACCGGCCTCATGGCCGCCCTTCAAGGCGGCGTGGGCACGCTGGACAAAGCGACCGAGGTCCTGGAGCTGAGGAAGCACGGACTGTACGACCAGCCCGTGGTGCTGCGGAACACGGCGGGCTTCTACGGCGGGCTAATACTCCAGCTCCGGCGAATGGACGAGCAGGGGTTCCTGCCGTTGCCCCTTGCACAACTGGTCTTCATCGCCGACACGGCCGCCGGCGCACTCGCCTACCTGGAGAGGTCCGTCGGAACGGATGACGGGACCGTGACAGCACGGCTTCCGGCCCGACAGATCGCGCCGACTCCGGCCGGGCCCCGCCTGGCAATTGAGGCCGACGGCCCCAGCACCTCGAAACTCCGCAGGAACGCTCCCGACCCAAACAACGGCGCGCCCGCTGCGGCCTCGGAACCCCGTCTAGTAGGACTCCGTTACGTCTTCCTCTCGGTCGTGTTCGGGAGCATGTTGGAGGGGTGGACGCACATGAAGTGAACCGTGCTCGGGCCAAGTTGGCGTTATTCGTGGCTGACGTGTTCGCGTCGGTGCCGCGCAAGGACCAGCGGGCCAAGGGCGACTGTTATCTGCGAGGTCTGATGCTGGACGGGCGCCGCAAGTCGATCCAGGCTATGGCGGAGCGGCTGCCGGACGGCAACGAGCAGAACCTGCAGCAGTTTGTGAACCAGTCGACCTGGGATCCGGTGCTGGTGCGGCGGCGCATTGCGGAGCGGATGGTGCCGCAGATCGGCCCGGACGCCTGGGCGGTCGATGACGTGTCGTTCCCCAAGGACGGGAAGATGTCGGTGGCCGTCGCGCCTCAGTACTGCGGGGCGTTGGGCAAGCAGGCCAACTGCCAAGTCGCGGTGAGTGTGCATGCGGTCTCCGACACCGCGTCCTGTCCGTTGCAGTGGCGGTTGTTCGTGCCCCAGGAGTGGGCGGACGATGCCGTCCGTCGGCGCAAGACGGGGGTCCCTGAGGAGATCGGGCACCGGGAGAAGTGGCGCCTGGCGTTGGACACCCTCGATGAGCTGGCCGGATGGGGCCTCGTTCCGCCGGTGCTGGTGGCCGACGCCGGGTACGGGCAGAACGCCGACTTCCGCGACGGGCTGGAGCGTCGGAGCATCGGCTACGTGGTGGCGGTCCGCTCGGATGTGACCGTCCATCCGCATGATGCGGTGCCCACTGCCCCGCCCTGGTCGGGCAACGGCCGCAAGCCCCAACCCCGCTACCGCGACAAGCCGTCCTCGGTGGCCGCGCTCGCGGCCGGCCACGGTCGGCAGGCCTTCACCGAGGTGACCTGGCGGGCAGGCTCCCGTGGACCGATGCACTCGCATTTCCTGTCCCTGCGAGTGCGGCCAGCCGGGACCAAATCTCGCCGCCTCGCCCAGGCCGCCGCCGCAGACCCAGACAGCTGGGACGGTGTCCTGCCCGAGGTGACGCTGCTGGTCGAATGGCCCGCTGGAGCCGAAGCACCCACCGGCTACTGGCTGTCCAACCTGCCCGCCGATACCCCGCTGGCCGAACTGGTCCGCCTCGCCAAGATCCGCTGGCGCATCGAGCATGACTACCGGGAACTCAAACACGGCCTCGGCCTGGACCACTTCGAGGGACGCTCCTGGATGGGCTGGCACCACCACGTCACCCTGGTCACCGCCGCCCACGCGTTCCTCACCGAACAGCGCCTGGCCCCAAAAGCCGATACAGCGGACTCACCCTCTACCAGATCCTGGACGTCATCCAAGACCTGCTGAACTGCTGGACCGGGACCTGCACCACCTGCCACCGCCCCCTACCCAGAACACCCACCACCAGCCAGAACCCAAGAACCAGAGCGACCTAACGGAGTCCTACTAGTGCTGCCCCGCGCAAGTTCGTGGAGGGGTGTTGGGCCTGATCAGGCGGTCTTGAGTGGGCTGCCGTCATAGGTCCACCTGAACGGCTTCGCGGTCTCGTTGCGGCCGATGACGTAACTCTCCAGCTTGTCGATGAGGTCATCGCGGCTGGAGAAGTCACCGTGTCGCAGCACGCGGCGGGTCAGGACGGAGAAGAACAGCTCGATCTGGTTGAGCCAGGAGGCGTGCGGCGGGGTCCAGTGCACGTGCCAGCGCGGGTGGTCGGCGAGCCACGCCTTGGTGTGTTTGGCGGTGTGGGAGGAGCCGTTGTCCAGCACGACATGGATGTCCTGGTCTGGGGCGATGACCGTGTCGAGCTGGTCGAGGAAGGCGGTGAACGTCGCTGCGTCGTTGCGGGCGATGATCTCGGTGAGGACCTCGCCGGTGCGCACGTCCAGGGCGGCGACCAGCGAGGCGGTGCCGTGGCGTCGGTACTCGAACTCCTCGCGAGCGGGCTCGCCTGGCCTGACGGGACGACCGGGGTGGCGCCTGGCGCGGGCGGCGATCGCGGTCTTCTCGTCGATGGACAGCACCACCGCCCCTTCAGGTGGGTCGCGGTACAGGTCGCACACGTCCGCGACACGGTCCCAGAAGTCAGGGGTGTCTCGGCGGGTGAGCCAGCCGCGGACCCGGTGCGGCTTGAGGTCCAAGTCGGCCAAGATCCGGCCGACTTGGGAGGCAGAAATGGTGGCGAAGACAGTGCCGGCGACCTGGGCGGCGATCGTGCGGTGCGACCAGGTCGCTTCCGGGTGCGGGGGCACACTGGTGGCGGCGGCCACGATCGCCACCGTCACCTGGGGCCCGTATGCCTTGGGCCGGCCCGAGCGGGCGGCGTCCTTCAGCCCGTCCCGGCCCAGAGCGGCGAACCGTCCGCGCCATTTACGGACCGTGTTCACGCTGACCGCCAGGTCCCGCGCGATAGCCCCATTGCTCAGGCCCTCACCCGCCGCCAGCACAATCCGCGCCCGGAGCACCGCCCGCACCTGCGCTTTCAGGGAGACCGCTGTACGGATCAGACACTCGCGCACCCTCTCGTCCAACTCCACCACGACCGCCTCGACCATCCCGGCCACACCCTCGCCCACCCCGACCAAAGTGATGATCATGGCGTATGCGGGGGTAACCCAGCAGGATGGACCCGTGCCGAAGAATCCGCCCGAGTCCATGCAGGATCACCTGCGCCACCGTCTGAACGTCCGCGCCAAGGAACGCTGGCCCCAGCTCGCCCGCGTCCAGGTGCGCTTCCGCTCCGGATTCGCCTACGTGGCAGGGGAACTGCCGGGCGAGGAGGAACCGCTGCCGCTGTGCCGCCTGCGCTTCACCGGCGTCCTGCACACCTGGGGCTTCGCCCTCTACCTCGCCAGCCGAGGCAAGTACGAGGACAACTTCCTGCCCACCGGACTGCCCTTCGGCTCACCCGAAGACGCCCTGGACTGCGCCTGCGGCTTTTACCTCGGCGACCCGACACCCTGATCAACACCCCTCCACGAACTTGCGCGGGGCAGCACTAGTGTGATGCGCCAGAAATGGCGACTCTAAGTAGCTTTCACGTATTGGTGGTTGGTGGGTTGATTTTGGTGAGGTAGTCGGCGAGGGAGTTCAGGATCTCGTCGGCGGTCTTGGTCCAGGTGAAGGGCTTGGGATCGTGGTTCCACTCCTCGATCCATGCGCGGATGTCGTCCTCCAGAGCCTTGACGGAGGTGTGGACGCCGCGACGGATGAGTTTGTCGGTCAGCAGGCCGAACCACCGCTCGACCTGGTTCATCCAGGAGGAGCCGGTGGGGGTGAAGTGGACGTGGAAGCGGGGGTGTTTGCCCAGCCACGTCTTGATCTCGGGGGTGTTGTGGGTGGCGTAGTTGTCGCACACCAGGTGCACGTCCAGGCCGATGGGCACTGCCTTGTCGATCCGGGTCAGGAACTTCTTGAACTCGATGGCCCGGTGGCGGCGGTGGAGTTCCGATATGACGGTGCCGTCAGCGATGTTGAAGGCGGCGAACAGGCTGGTGATGCCGTGCCGGTGGTAGTCGTGGGTGCGGCGCTCGGGCATGCCCGGCATCATCGGCAGGACGGGCTGGGAGCGGTCCAGGGCCTGGATCTGGGACTTCTCGTCCACACATAGCACCACCGCCTTCTCGGGCGGGTGGTGGTACAGACCGACGACGTCGACGACCTTGGCGATGAACTGCGGGTCGGTGGAGAGCTTGAACGCATCCTGCAGGTGTGGCTTGAGGTCGAACTTCTTCCAGATCCGGCCGATGGTGGACTTCGACAGGCCGGAGTGCTTGGCCATCGAGGCCCGCGACCAGTGCGTGTCCTTGCCCGGGGTGGATTCCAGGGTCGCGGTGAGCACGTCCTCGACCCGGTCGAGCAGGATCGAGGGCGGCCTGCCGGGACGCGGCTCATCCGTCAGCCCGTCCAGCCGCAGCCGGACGAACCTGGAGCGCCAACGGTTCACCGTGTTGTGCGCGATGCCGAGTTCGGCACCGATTTCCTTGTTCGTCCCGCCGTCCGCGCACCGCAGCACGATCCTCGCCCGCAGCGCCAGGAACTGCGCGGTCTTCGCCCGCCGCGTCCAGCGCGTCAGCTCTGCCCGCTCGGCCTCGGACAGCACCAGCTCCGACTTACGCCGGCCCGGCCTCGGCGCATCCGTCAGGCCTGCCAACCGCTGGGCCGCGAACCGGGAGCGCCACTTGCGTACCGTCGCCGCACTCACCCCGAAGTCCGCTGCCACAGCCGTGTTTGACACACCGTCCGCACAGGCCAGGATGATCTGGGCCCGCGCCGCCGCACGAGCCGATACCGCGCCGTCCGCCCAGCGCGTCAACTCCGCACGTTCCTCGGCGGACAGCACGACTTCGACAGCACGAGGACCCCGAGACACCATGAAAACAGCCTACATACTTAGAGTCGCCATTTCTGGCGCATCACACTAGGGCATCACCCTGCACAGCGCGTCCAGCGCGCCCGCCCACGCACTGTCCGAGGGCGCCGCATAGTTGACCACCAGGGCGTCCCGCTCGGGAAACCGCCACCCACAGTCCGCCACTTCATAGCCGAACTGCGTCAACCCCCGGACGGCCAGCCCTTGCCGAGCCGCCGCCTGGACCACCGAACTCTCGGTTCCCCGCGGAAGCTCGAGGACCGCCTGCAGTCCTGCAGCCATGCCAGCCACACGAATGCCGGGAGCCCTCTGGCGCAGGGCAGTGACCAGCTCATCGCGGCGACGCTGGTAGCGCAGCCGCATCGAGCGCACATGACGGTCGTACGCGCCCGAGGCGATGAATTCCGCGAGTGTCAGCTGCTCCAGGGCGCTCGTCATGTAGTCGCCGTGCCCTTTGGCCGTCACGATCTCCGGGATGAGTTCCTCCGGCAGCACCATCCATCCGAGCCGTACCCCCGGCGCCAGGGACTTGCTCACGGAACCGAAGTACACCACCCGCTCCGGATCGAGGCCCTGCAGGGCACCCACCGGCTGACGGTCGTACCGGAACTCCCCGTCATAGTCGTCCTCCAGGATCAGGCCACCAGTGGCGCGTGCCCACTCGACGGCCGCCGTGCGCCGCTCCGGGCAGAGCGCGACCCCCGTCGGGTACTGGTGCGCCGGAGTCAGCAGCACCGCGCCCACCCCGCGCAGTCGCGCGAGGTCGTCGATACGCGCGCCGTGTTCGTCGACGTAGAGGGGCGGAGTGTGCAGACCGGCATTCCTCAGCAGGTCGCGATACAGGTCGAGACCGTAGGCCTCGACGGCCACCGCCCGCACCCGCCGCACCCTGAGCGCCTGGGCCATCAGCGCCAGGCCGTGGTGGAAACCGGAACAGATGACAATCCGCTCCGGCCCGGCGTACACCCCGCGGGCCCGCGCCAGGTAGTCCGCGAGTGCTGTGCGCAGCTCCATCCGGCCGCGGGCGTCGCCGTAGCCGAAGGCGTCGTGTGGCGCGGCGGTCAGAGCCCGGCGGGCCGCGGTGAGCCACTGCGTGCGCGGAAAGTTCGTGAGGTCCGGTTCACCCGTCCACAGGCCATACCTGGGACGGTGCTCGTCCGACCTCGCGCGAGGAGCGTCGGGCGCGGCCCGGCAGGGCTCCGGGACCCGGGTGGCCACCCGGGTCCCGGAGCCCTGCCGGGCGGTGAGCCAGCCCTCTGCGACCAAGTCGGCGTAGGCGTCAACGACGGTGGTTCGGGAGACGCCAAGATCCGCGGCGAGTGAGCGGGAGGCCGGCAGCCGACTGCCGGTCGCTAGACGCCCCGTGCGCACGGCCTCCCTCAAGGCGTCCGTGAGCCCTGCGCGCAGCCCAGGTCCGCGCAGCTCCAGATGAAGGTCAGCGCCGAACGCAGGGGGCGGACCGGCCGCGGAATTGGTCCGGGAATCTGCCATGAAAATCGACCATACGCCCATACCGCTGAGAACGTAGTGTTTCGGCGTAACAATGAACGAAGCATACGAAAGCACCGCACGTCTCCCGGAGCACAGGGCGCGTATGCACTGGGCGAAGCTCACCCCTGAGGCCTTCAAAGGCATGCTCCGTCTCGACGCGGCCTCACATCGGGGTGTCGACGCGCGCCAGGCCCTCAAGCACGCCACCGGCGCCGTCCCCAGCAAGAGCGACCTGCGCCCGGCCGCCTGAACGAATACCTGTGACCGGCGGCAGCCCGGCGCACCCGTACAGGCGCCTCCGGCCGCTGGGCTACCGGGTCCGGCGGACACACGGCGGGTCTGTCAGAGTGACGTGCCGGCGACGCCGCACGCGAGGCCATGGACCCACGCAAGCCCTGGACCAAAGCAACGCTCCAGTCCCGCATCTCCGAACTACGCAACCGCCTGGGCACCGACCCCGACGGAAACCCCTACCTTCCCCGGGACCGCACCGGCACCTACCGCCTCTCCCCCACAGCCCGCTGCGACTGGACGCGGTTCACCCAACTCGCCGAACGCGGACTCGCCAAAGGCCCGGAGGACGGTGCCGGCATCGCGGACCTGGAAGCGGCACTCGACCTCGTGCGCGGCCGCCCGTTCGGCGGCGCCGACCTGGCCTGGGCCGCCGCCCGCATCCAGGAAATACTCGTCCGCATCACCGACATCGCCCACACCCTGGCAACCTGGCACCGCACCGCACCACGCCCGGACCTCACAGCCGCCCGACGCGCCGTCACACGCGGACTCGACATCGACGACAGCGCAGAAATCCTCTACCAGGACTGGATGCTCATCGAAGACCAGGCAGGCAACCGCGCCGGCGTCAACGCCGCATACGAAACCCTCCGCGCAGTCAACCAACGCCTCGACATCGGGATGGAAAGCGAAACCGAGAAAGTCTTCGACACCATCATGAACCGGACCGCGTCCTGAGCGCGGTTGTAGGGTCCGCGAATCCGGAGGTGCGCGTGAGTGCGTGGATGACAACGCTGCGGCCGGGGCTGCCGCTGAGCTTCGACGGCGCGCAGTTCACCGTCGCGGAGATCGAAGGCCGCCGGATCCTGCTTCAGCAGGCCGGGGTCACAGGAACACCGAGGTGGCGGCAGGTCGACATCTCCATCCTGCTCTCACACCCCACCACACAGAACCTGGTCGAGGCACCTGAGGAGGAGACAGCGGCTGCGACAGTGCTGGATGGTCTGGAGGAGGACGAGGACGACGCGCTGACGGTGAAGTTCCGGCACGTCCAGGAAGTCCTCACCGGCTACCAACTCGGGCACCCGGAGCTCGCTTTGGAGGGCGAGCCGCGTCCGGACTTCACCTCCGGGAGCCCTATGCTGCACCGCTACGCGGCCAAGGCCCTCGAGCTGGGCGTCGGCGCAAGTACGGTCCGGCGGTGGGCGGCGGCGGTGAAGCGCAACGGGCCCGCCGGGCTGGTGAGTGAGCGTCCGGTGCGCAATGTGCGGGACAGGGTGGATCCGCGCTGGGTGGATGCCGCGCGGGCAGTGCTGGCGGGGCATGTGAAATCCAGTCGGCCGGTGCGGAATCTGATCCTGCTCGAGATTGAGGAGCGTCTGGCCGAGGTCCACGGCCGCGGAACGGTTCCTCTCCCCGCCCGCACGACGGGCTACGAGTTGCTGCAGGAGCTGAGCCGGGGCACGAACGCGTTCGAGGGCAGCACCAGGGGCAAGCGGTCGATCGCGAACCGCCCGCAAGGGGTCTATGGCAGGCTTCGGGCCACCAGGCCGGGTGAGTATGTGGTGCAGACCCCACCGCAGCTATCGGCCGGTCGGGATGCTGGGGACGTGTCCGGGCGCTGGTTCGACACTGCCGAGCGGAGGACGGCTTCCCGTGCGGATGATTCTGGTTCCTTGGCCCATGGAGTGCACCGAAGCGGGGATCATGGGTGCGTGGAGGATTGGTCTGACTGCTTCGACCCTGCCGAGTTGCGTATCCGTCTCGATGTGGCGCTGGAGGAGAACGCAGAGCTGCGTGAGGAGATCGCTCGGCTGAGAGCCGACAACGAGCGGCTGCGCAGCCGTCTGGGATCCGATGGACTCGCCGCCCACAACACCGTGCAGCCGGTGCCCGTGCCGGTCCTGGTCCCACGGTCCGCTGGGGCCGGTGGCCTGCCGTACGCGGACGCCGCTTCCAGCGCCGAGGCGAAGATCGCCCTGTTTCGAGCTCTGTTCGCCGGCCGTGAGGATGTCTATGCCCGGCGGTGGGTGAGTGCCAAGTCCGGCCGGACAGGCTGGAGTCCGGCCGAGGATGACCCGTTCGACAGAGGCAAGGCCGACGAGGACAGGGTGTTCTGGCCGCTGACCGAGGAGACCGTCTTCCGCCATCTCGATCCGACTCGTCAGGGGCGCAGCGAGCTGCACGTCGGCCTGTACCCGTTGTTGGCCGACGACACTTGCCGTCTGTTGGCGTGTGACTTCGACGGCAAGGACGGCAGCGACTGGCGCGCGGACGCTGCTGCCTACGTCACCGCGTGCCGCGAGGCGGGTGTCCCCGCTCTCCTTGAGATCTCACGCTCTGGCAAGGGCGCGCACGTGTGGACGTTCTTCACCGGGCCCATCCCCGCGAGCACGGCTCGAGCCTTGGGCATGGCGCTGCTACGCCGGGCGATCGACGCTCGCGGGCACATGGAGCTCTCCAGTTACGACCGTCTCTTTCCGGCTCAGGACTACTTGCCGACCAGGGCGAAGGGCCAGTTCAGGTTCGGCAGTCTGATCGCACTCCCGCTGCAGGGCGCGTGCCGCGCGAACGGCACCACCGTCTTCGTGGATCCCGGCACATGGCAGCCGTATCCGGACCAGTTCGCCCACCTCTCCAGCACGGATCGGCTCACTCAGGCCGATGTCGAGGCGCTGGTGGACAAGCTGGGTCCGGTCAAGGCCGGCCCGTCCCCGACCCTCTCCGAGTTGGGGCCTCGCCCGCGCCGCAAAGCCGTGGGCAAAGCACCCGCGAAGGTCGAGGCCCGGCTCACCACGATGCTGGCGATCCCCACGGCCGGGCTCTCGTCCCAGCTGCTGGCCGCGCTCAAGCACGCTGCCTCGTTCCACAACCCGGAGTTCTACCGCAAGCAGAACCAGCGCTTCTCCACCTTCAACACCCCGCGCCTCATCTGCTCCTTCGACGCCTCCGACCCCGACTGGCTCAAGCTGCCCCGCGGCCTGGCCGACGAAGCCACGGCGCTCATCACTGCAGCCGGCGGAACCCTTTCCATCACCAACGACCTGCCCGAACCCGCGCCGGTCACCGCCCACTTCACCGGAACCCTGACGAGCACCCAGAACACGGCCGTGGACGCGATGGCCGGGCACGCGGCGGGGACCCTCGTCGCACCTCCGGGTTCCGGCAAGACCGTCATGGCCTGCGCCCTGATCGCCCGCAACCGCACTCCGACCGCGGTGATCGTGAACCGGGCCGAGTTGTTGGCTCAGTGGAAGGAGCGACTGGCCGCCTTCCTCGACCTCGGCGACGCCCAGGTCGGCTCGCTCGGCGGGGGTAAAGACCGCCGTGGTCACACCGTCGACCTGATCATGCTGCAGACTCTGTCCCACCGCGACGCTCCCGACAACCTGCTCGACGGCTACGGGCTCGTGATCGTGGACGAGTGCCACGCCGTCGGCGCACCCGGCGCGGAAGCCGCGATCCGCCGGGCAAAGGCGCCTCGCTGGATCGGCCTGTCCGCCACCCCCTACCGCGCGGACCAGATGGACCCCGTGATCACGATGCAGTGCGGCCCCGTCCGCCACGAGATCCACGACACCAGCACCTTCGCCAAGCACCTCGCCGTCCACGCCACCGACTTCACCACCGACGAGCCGGGCACTGACGGCGCCTCTATCCAGGCCATCTACAACGAACTCGCCCACCATGACGCCCGCAACCAGCTCATCGCGGCGGACATCGCCGACGCTGCCCGGCGCGGCAGATGCAGCCTGGCACTGACCAACCGCGTCGAGCACCTCCACCAACTCACCGAAGCGCTCCGGCCATACGGGATCACCCCGCTCGTCCTTCACGGCGGCATGCCACCGGTCAAACGTGCCCGTGTACGCGCCGCCCTCAACGAGGAACACGACGAACCTCTGGTCCTGCTGGCGATCGACAAGCTCGCAGGCGAGGGCTTCGACGCGCCCCGCCTCGACACCCTCTTCCTCACCAGCCCCATTTCGTTCAAGGGCCGGGTGATCCAGCAAGTCGGCCGGATCATGCGCAACACCGAAGAACGCAAGTCCCACGTCGAGGCTCACGACTACCTCGACGCCGACGTCCCCTTGCTGGAACGCATGCACCACAAGCGCCGCCGAATCCTCGAGCGCCGCGGATTCGCAACGACCGCGCCAGAGAATCTGCCGTCCCCGCCACCCCACGCCCCTGTTCCAGCAGCCCGGCAACCACACCCTTCGACCGCAAAGCCGAGCGTGGCCGAAGTACGGGCCTGGGCCCGCGAACATCACATCAACGTCCCATCACGTGGCCGACTCCGCGCCGAGATCTGGGACGCCTGGCACACCGCCCACCCGACTACGAGCGGGCGGTAGGGCCCCAAGCTCAGTACGCAGCGAGCCGCCGAGGTCACCGGGGTCCGTCACTCCGACGCGCGGTAAACCGCTACATACTGTGACCGCCCCGACAAGCTCAGTGGGACGTTCTGCTCATGATCAGCCAACACAAGTGGCAGGGCGGCTTCAAGTTCCGTGGTTGTGCTGGTTGTTGCTGTGAGGGGTGGGTAGCGGTGCAGGCACGGGCTTCGTGATCATTAGGGTGTCTACGCCTCGTGATCATGAGAAGGTCCCGTGCCTGCTGTTGCATCCTCCCCGATCCCTGCCGTACTTGTGAAGCTGGGTCCGCTGGAACCCGGCCAGGTCGCTGATCTGCGCCCCTACTTCGACTCCATCCCCGACCCGCGCTCGCGGCGGGGCCGGTGGTACTCGCTGACGGCGATCTTGATGGTGTGTGCCTGTGCGGTCGTCTCGGGCGCCAGGAGCATCGACGAGCTCGCCGAATGGGGCGCCCGGGCCTCGGGTGGGCTGCTGGCCGCCCTCGGTGTACGCCGCCATCCACTGCGGTGGCGGCGTACACCGTCGCCGGCGACGATCGGGCGGGTGCTGATCGCCGTCGACGGCGATGCCCTGGACGCCGCGGTGGGCGCCTACCTCACCGACCGGCGCCGCACCGTCGTGTCCACCGCGCACCGGCGGGCCATCGCGGTGGACGGCAAGACGCTCAAGGGCTCAGCGCGTTTGGACGTGACCCGCCGTCACCTGCTGTCGGCGGTCAGCCACGCCACCGTCGTGACACTCGCGCAGGCCGAGGTCGGCGCGAAGACCAACGAAACCACGCACTTTAAGCCGCTGCTGGCACCGCTGGACCTGGCCGGCACTCTCGTCACCTTCGATGCGCTGCACTCGGTCAAGGCGAACATCACCTGGCTGGTCGAGACGAAGAAGGCCCACTACATCGCCGTGATCAAGACCAACCAGCCCACCGCCCACAGCCAGCTCGCCACGCTGCCGTGGCGTGACATCGCCGTCCAGCACACCCACTCCGAGGTCGGGCACGGCCGGCGCGAGTCCCGTTCGATCAAGACCTGCGGCATCGCGGACGAACTCGGTGGCATCGCCTTTCCGCACGCGAAGCTCGCCATCCGCGTCCACCGCCGCCGCCGGCCGACCGGCAGCCGCGAGAGTCGCGAGAGCGTCTACGCCGTGACCAGCCTCGAAGCCCACCAGACCAGCCCCGCGGACCTCGCCGCCGCGATTCGCGGGCACTGGGGAGTGGAAAACTCCAGCCACCACATCAGAGACGTCACCTTCGCCGAGGACGCCTCCACCGTCCACACCGGGGCCGCACCCCGAGCCATGGCCACCTTCCGCAACCTGGCCATCGGCGTGCTGAAGACCCTCGGCGCCGAGAACATCGCCAAAACCACCCGGGCGATCCGCGACGAACCACGACGGGCACTCCCGATCCTGGGCATCATCAACAACCAGGACACCCACGGAACTTGATCAAGCCCTGGCCAACGTGCGCATGGCTCGGTTCGCGATCCTCAACCGACTGCGCCGCCTCTTCCCCCACACGGAGTCGGTCCTGATGGACCGCTCCACCCCCCCCCCTGACGGCCCACCAGGGCCCGTGGGTGAAGGAACCCAGGCCCATCCAGGAACACCTGCAGTCACTGACCGGCGAGGAAGCCGACCTCTACCAGAGCCTCGTGGACGACGACTTCGGGCACGGTGTACGACTGGAACAAGAACGGATCCGCTTCTCCGCCGTCGAAACAGCACCGGCCGGCCTTCACGGCTCGTCATCGCATCCGCCTCACGACGCAGGATGGCCGGTTCACCCGCAGGACCGAAGCGAGGCAGCACGGTCCTCAGGCATCGGCCTCCTCCTTGTTTTCTCCGCGATACCGAAGATGGCGGCGCCGAGTCTGCTGGTGATCCATTCGCCGTGAGTGGGCGAGCGCGAAGCTGTCGATGGCGGAGGCGACGTCGTGCTGGCGCGGAAGTGTGCTGGTGCGAGAGCAACCCTCTCGATTGAGGGGGGACATGCACGGCGATATGGTTCGGCCTATCACAGAACATGATGATGCCGGACGCAGGCAGGATGACGCGCTTGACACTTGCCTGGGGGGTGTCCGTGCCGCAGCACGAGGCAATGAGGGCTGGTGTGCCGCCGATCGACTTCGTTGCCCACCAACTCCGTGCGAGTGGGCAGGGCGGCGCACGGGACGACTTCGAGAAGATGGTTGCCGACCTGGCGCATACAACCGTTCCCCGCGTCAGGATGATCGCAGCGAACCCGGGCGATTGGGGCATTGATGCCTTCGCTGGTGATCTGTGCGGTGAGGTCACCGTCTGGCAGGCCAAGTACTTCCATCCGCACACCACCGCCAGCCACAGGGGTCAGATCACCAAGTCCTTCGACTCGATGATCAAAGCAGCGCACACGCAGAACCACACGGTGCACCAATGGGTGCTGTGTATCGCCTCCAGCATGGACGGCCCGACCGCCCAGTGGTGGGACGGCTGGAAGAAAGAACAGGCAAGGATCCACCATCTCGACATCGAGTTGTGGGACGAGACCGAGCTCAGGCGCAGGCTGTACGCCCCGGAAGCAGAGCGGGTTCGGCGCGCGTACTACGACCCATACGCTGCCGCGCCACCGGCGGAAGCTGACCAGTCTCGGATCCTCGTGGAGATGCCCGGCAGCCCGGTCGCCGAATGCGATCCGTTCGACCTGGAAGTGCACCCCTGCATCAAGCGCGCTGGCGCAGGCACCAGGGAACTCCCGTCCTACGTCGCGCGCAACCATGATGTGCGTCTGCGGGCGCGGGTCGATGAGGCGGTCGGCGGCAGAAGCCAGATGGTCGTCCTGGTGGGTGAACCCTCCGCCGGCAAGGCCCGGGCCCTGTGGGAAGCCGTCCGCCTACTGCCGGCCGACTGGAGGCTCTGGCATCCACTGAGCGCTGAGGACCTGCTGAACGGACTGACAACCGTCGGGCCGGCGACCGTGCTGTGGCTGAACAACATGGACAGATACCTTGCCCGCGGCGAGGGAGAGCGTGCTGCTGTCGGCCTGCGGAAGTTGTTGCGCAACGTCAAGCGGGTCCTGGTCCTTGGCACCACCTGGTCTCCTCGCATGGACCAGCTCACCGTTCCCTCCCGGCAGATCAGCGACGACATCCACCAGCACGCCCGGGATCTCCTCACCACCGACGCCCAAGTCATCGCCGTGCCCCACGTGTTTAAGGGACCGGACCTGCATGCGGCGCGTACGGCGGCGGACAGTGACCCGCGCCTGAAGGCCGCAACCCTTCACGCAGCGAACGGCAGGATCACCCAGTACCTGGCCGGCGTTCCCGCGCTCATGGAGCGCTGCCAGCGCGCCGAGGCGCCAACTGAGGCGGTCCTTAAGGCAGCCGCTGACCTGTGCCGCTATGGCCACGACCCGGAGAACCTACCGTACGCCCTGCTTGAGCACGCGGCCAGCGCCTACTTCGAAAGGGAGGAGTGGGACGGGCTTTCGCCTAGCTGGTTCGAGGACGCTCTTAAGTACCTCGGCCGGGACTGCCTGGGCGTCCCGGGACCTCTCGTCCGGCGGCGTCCACTCCCAGGCCACCCTGATGAGGCCTGCTACCGCCAGGCCGGTGTCCTGGTGCGGTGGGCCATTTACGGGCGGGGCTGGGGCTTTCCCCCGGAAGGCTTCTGGGAGGCGGCAGCGCTGTACGCGCGGACCCCCGCTGACCGGTTCGCCATGGGGGAGAAAGCCCACGAGTACGGCCGCTACCGCTACGCCGCCCTCCTGTTCGAACTGGCCGCCAAGGACGGTCACCCAGGGGCGTGGAAGCACCTGGTCGAGTTTCTTGAGACCCTGGGCCGCGCGGATGACGCCACGGCCGTCGCGCAGCGCATCGGACAGCCACACCTCCCGCAGGAGCTCACCGAGTTCCGGAGCTCTATAGAGACGATCACGTTGGCGTGGGCTCGAAGGCAGTGTTCGAGGACCGCTGCCCCTCAGCCAAGTGCGGTGGAGTTGGAGATGCACCGACTGCAGGAGGCCGGCCGCTGGGACGAAGCCGTTGAGTACGCCATGAGCGCTGCCCGCGAGGGTGACATCGAGGGGCTGGAGGAGGCCCTCCGGCTCTTGGAGGAAGCCGGGCAGCGCGAACGAGCCGAAGGCATCGCGATCAGCTACACGAATATCCCCTACCTCCTCGGGGATCTCGTCCAGATCCGGATACAGGCAGGAGACCAGGCGGGAGCCGAGCAGTTAGCCCGCGAGGCCGTGAACGGCGGCCACCCGGAGGCACTGCACGAGCTTGCCCGAGCGCGGGAGAACGCCAAGCGTCCCGACGAGGCCAAGGCGATCAGACGGTACGGGCTGACAGCGGACGGATCTCCGTCTGCTCCGTGGTGACACCGGGGGTCCCCTTGCTCCTCGCGCCACGCCGCGGGGTGCTCAGGCTTGGTGTGTCACTGACGAGCAGGCACGTCTGTGCTGATTGACGTTTCCTCAGCGGTGATCATTTACAGGTTTCGTCGAGGACGAGGGCGGCGCGGGCGATGTTACCGATCCGGCTCGGGCTGAGGGGGACGAGCTACAGGGTGCGCCAGCGTTGCCAAGATCCTGGTTCCGACTTCACCTTCCGAACGTCGGACCTCGCCCGGCCATGACTGGAAGGTCGCGCGAGACCGGCTGCGCTGTGAGTGAGCGTGCGGTCGGTGGAGCGGTGGCGCCGGGCCTGGCGCGAGCAGGGCGAGGCCGGCGTGCTGTCGTAGGGATCTCCAGGTCGGCCCCGACTCAATGAGGTCCAGGTGGCCCGGCTGGAGCGGGAGTTGGAGCTCGGTCCGCTTGCCCCCGGCTGGGCTGACGTGGTGGACGCTGGCGCGGATCAAGACGCTGATCGGCTGGCTGTCCACGTGTCGTACACGGTTGAGGGCATATGCACGCGCAGGACGTCCGGGTGTGCTTGGGACACAACATCCTCCACGTATGGGCCGTTGGCCCTGTGCAGTCGCGCCATGCGCATCAGAGCGCCTCCCCGTTCGTCGTGCCTACACGGCAAGTCCCATGGAGCGGTCGTCGTTTGCTGGAGTCGACCGTGAGCCGGGGCCCCGGACCGGCTTCTGCCGGATTCTGGCCTTCCCCATCACGCCGGGCCAGGCAGATGGCGCGCCGTGTTTCCTCACCGGTGGCAGGACTGTCGCCTGGAATCGCGGCATGAGACGGTTGCAGGCCGGACCAGCACTGCCTGTCTCATTGTTCTTGGGAGTCTTCGTTGCCCACGCGTGTCCAGCCCGCACGGCCTGGTGACCCCGGCCGGATTGGCCCCTACCGGATCATCGGCCGACTGGGCTCGGGCGGAATGGGCACCGTCCACGCGGCCCTGGATCCCGAAGGGCTGAGGGTCGCCGTCAAGCTCATTCATCCCGCGCAGGCCGACGACGACGAGTTCCGTGCCCGATTCAAGCGGGAAGTCGAGGTGTCCCGGCGAGTCTCCGGTCCCTGCCTGGTTCCGCTGCTCGCAGCAGACACTGGCGCCGTCACCCCGTGGCTGGCGACGGAGTACATCCCCGGCCCCACCCTCGGCCAGCACATCACCGCCAACGGCCCACTCGGCGGAGCCCTGCTGTATGCCTTCGCGGCCGGAACCGCAGCCGCGCTGACAGCCGTCCACGCGGCAGGGGTGGCTCACCGCGACGTCAAACCGGCAAACGTCATCCTCGCCCCGTCCGGACCCCGGGTACTCGACTTCGGCATCGCCCACGCCCTGGACGGCACCTCGGTGACCCGCACCGGCGTGATGACCGGCACCACCGGCTGGATCAGCCCTGAGGCTTACGGCACCGGCACCGCGGGCCCTGCCGGCGACGTCTTCGCCTGGGGAGCTCTGGTCGCCTACGCAGCCACCGGACGCCTGCCCTTCGGCACCGGAGCCCCTGACGCAGTCGCCTTCCGGGTGATGTCCTGCGACGCCGACACCGCTGGCATACCCGACGACCTTCTCTCCCTGGTGACGTCCGCACTGGCAAAAACACCCGAAGAGCGTCCCCTTGCCGCCACGCTCACCGAAGAATGCACGACGCTGCTCGCCGCCCAGACAACCCACGTGCTGCACCCGGACGCGGACGCAGCCACCGCTGTGGGCAACCTGGTGACAGCCCAGTGGGACATGCCCGCTCTGGACGACCCCGCGTGGCAGGCTTCTGCCGGACCGCGCAAGGGCTGCACGATCGCTGTAGTCATCGCAGCCGCCGCCCTGGGCGCGGCGCTTGCCGGGGGTCTCCTCTTCCAGGCAGACAGCAAACCCGGGACGAAGAGCTCCACGGGCGGACCTACATTTCTCCCCAGCCCGAGTGCAGACGCGACGGACAGCACCCACGCCGCGGTCCAAAGCCACAGCCCGGCTGGTACGGCAAAGGATGATCCAGGCGAGGCGTCCCTCACGGAGTGGAAAAGATCGCGGCCGGCCAGGACCCCCGCCGAGAACGACACCCTCGGGGCGATGGGTACGGGAGCCTGGCTGGATCCCGTCACCTACCCCGACTTCGACCGCGCCATCACCTTCCACAGGCAAAGAGGCGAGGTGTACATCGCGACAAGCGGTCAGGAGCTGACCTCGGTAGCGGTGCAGGAAGTCGCCACGACGGCATGCCTCGGCCTTCGGGACCTCATCAAGTCCTACCCGGACTTCCCTTACAACGAGTACGTCATCGTGGACACCGCCCACCAGGGAGGGCCGGCCATCGTGTGGGAGGACAACTTCCGCACGAACACCGCCTGCAGCGCATCGGTCCAGGACCGCAGCACTCCCACCACGGGGCAGGACGCGTGGTGGCAGCCCACCGATTCCGGCCTGAAGCAAGCGCAAGTCTCCAGTACGGACAAGAATGAGATCCGTGTCGCCGGACAAACCGTCAACAGCGTCATTTCCGAGTGGCAGGGCAACTCCCGCATCATCAACGATCCCAACTGGCTCGACCACCACAACATGTCCGTAGGCTTCGCCCGCGACGACGCCGTGATGTACATATGGGCCGACAAGCCCAAATGGGATGAGACAACACGGGACAAGTGGGCAGCCCTTGCAGCCGACACGGCCTGCCAGACAGTCCTCACCGAAGCCCGGGCCCGCAAGGAATGGCGCTACGCCAAGTACGCAGTCACCATCGTCGGCAATGCGGGATCCAGCACATTCCTGCGCTGGGGCTCAGCTGGTAGCTGCGCGGAGTAGCCCACTTCGCTCCTCACGGTCCGCAGATAGGAGGCGGAACGTGCGGGCGGGCGCCCGACTCCCCCGGGTTCCCCGGCTGTTGAACCGCGTTCCAGAACACAAGCGCCGTAGGACGGACTCATGCGAGCCCGCCCCACAAGAGGGGGATTTTGCCCTCAACTGTGAGCACCGTCGGGGTAGTCGTGGATCCAGGGCAGCCCGCCCAGGTCGAGACACTGGCGGGTGCGGGCGACGTCCACGTAGGCAAGGCGGGGCTTCGGCGTCATCGACCGGTCAGAGGGCGCGGTCTCCTGCGGGGCGTTTGCGCTGTTGCCCTTCGAGCGGGCGACGTCCGGTGCGATCAATACGCAGCGCCCTTCACGTCCTTTGACCTTGCGGGCGGTGAAAACGTTGACTTGGGCGTGAGCTCGGGGCGAGCTGGGCGACGGAGGCGAGAATAACCTCGGTGCCGTGGGCGTCAACGAGGTTGACCAGGACTGAAGGTCGCGGCCGGCCCGGTGGTGGGCGACGTAGTCCCGCAGATCGCCCCAGCAGGGGAACAGGAGCGTTCGGGGTGTTGGGTGCGGCGGCCTTACTTCACGTCGCGGGGCCGCTTGGGCGAGAGCGTGCAGGCCGTCTCCTCCCCCGACGAGAGCGACGCAGTGCCCCGCTTCCACGAAGGGCACGACCTGGGCCCTGGCGCCGACGTCGGTACAGCGCAGCACAGCCCCGGATGGTCGCTGTGGCGCCACCCCGACCAGGCGAGAAGCCACCCCAGGGCGGCTCCCACGACGTACCAGAACAGGTCCGGCGCGTTGAAGGTCGCCCCGAAGAGCGGCTGCAGAACTGTCGGGATCCCTGCGATCTGCAACAGCTCCACAGCCCAGCTGAACCCCAACGCGACACCGGCAACAACAGCCGGCCGCAGCCGCGGCGCCACTATGACCATGACGGCACACGCCAACACCGTATAGAGAGCGTCCCCCGCGTACTTCGCGAAGTCTCCGCCGGTCCACGACCGCACGCCGAGACCTGCCGCGACGGTCACCCCCGCCGCGCCGAAAGCCCACCACCGTCTGCTCATTCACCGGCTCCCTACGCGCTGTGTCGAACCCGGGGTGGCTCAGCCCATCGCTCGCCCGGCGGGTGAGGCACTCCCGACCACCGCGGACCGCGACTGCAGCGCCCGCGCCGTGGCCACCAAGCTCGGACCCTCCCCGCGGACGCGGGAAGCGCAACTGCGAGAGAACACCAGTGCATCGACGTCGGGGACCATTCCCCGCGGATGCGGGGAGACTTGGGCCTCAATGGCCCCTCTGCCCACGTCGCGCCAACAGCACGCCAGTCCGCCGAAGTTGACGTGCCCGTCCGTACCGACGATACGGAACAGACGAACAGGCGAATCAGCCCCCAGAAGGCAGACAGTTGAGCATACTGGGGCATGACAGGCTCGTGTCCTGCACTGGCAGCGACCGTGGGGGAGGTCGACATGCCCATGTCCGGGCAGCAACGCACACAGGTGTGGCGCGCGGCTATAGCCGCGCTCGTTGCGATAGTTGGCACGCTGGTTGCACTGTTCGCCACGGACACGATCGGCGGCGATCGGAATGAGTGCAGTAACCAGGCTGTCTGCGGTCACGACAACGACACCAATTTTGGTAACCCGTCTGATCCGACCGACGATCGGACCGACAGTCAGGAGCCGAACAGATGAAGCTCCCGATCGTCCTGGGTACCGCCTTGACGGTGTGTGCCGGCACACTGCTGCTGGGATGCTCCAGCAACGAGTGTTCAGGGGCCTCTGTCTGCGGTGGAGGAAACTCAGTCGGCCAGGCGCCCTCGCAGAAAACACCATCGTCGGCAGCGCCAGCCCCCGGAGGCCCACTGCTGGTGACCCACAAGTGGCCCACCGCCAAGGTCTGCGACGGGTCCACCTCCGTTGCCATGCCAGCTGACGGCAGACCGCTGGCCCAGTTCGATCCCTCTCAGCAGGATTTCCGCTCCGAAGTGACCACGCCAGGCAACAAGGGCGGCACATGGGGCAGCGGATTTCTCTATCTGGACCTGAGCGCTGAGGGAACAGAGTCCGTCACCGTCGACGAACTCCACCTGACCACGCGTGTCCCCAAGAAGATCGGCCCACCCGAATGGGTGGCTCTGACGCAGGGCGGCTGCGGCGACGTCAAGGACCGAGTTTTCGATCTGGATCTAGACAAGCCCAAGCTTGTCGACCGCGGCGTTGTCGGTAGTGGGGAGTCCAATCCGAGTGAGCCACCGGTGCGAACAAATCCGCTCGGATCTGGTTTCACCGTCAGCTCTACAGACCCGGCAATCATCCGCGTCGACGTATCCGCCTGCCACGGCAACTACGAGTGGTCTCTGCAGATCGACTACAGCTACCACGGCAAACCACTACACAAGGTAATCGGGCCCTTCAAGTCATTCGGCGCTGCCGGCCAGAACACCGCCGTGTACACCCCGGACCTCAGCACCGGAAAGGTCGGGACACCCAGCCCGCCAGCGGATGTGCCTATCGGCTGCAGGCGACAGCAGTAGATCAGCCGGAGGGACAGGCGGCGGGAGATGACTCTGGCCTTCCCTGACCGCGCCGGTTTGACGGCATATCCGGGCGGAGATGTCCGTTGCACGGGGGGCAGGGCGCAAGGGGTGTGGCAGGGTCAGGACTTCGGGGGCGGGTTATGAGAGTGCGGAACGTGAGTTCTTGTCCGTTTCGTAGTTGAGGTTGGGCAAGGATCGCTGGTCATGGGCGCGAGATGGTCCTCAAGCGCCGGGGCGGGCGAACAGGCCGGGTTCGGGCTCGGCGAGGATGCCGCGGCTGACCAGGCGCTTGAGTTTCGAGCGGATGGGGCCTTCCCCGTGATCGTGGACACCGGTTGTCATGCGGCGGTGGCCAGCGTAGTTGATCGATGCTCGTAGGTGATCGGGCTGATCTGGCCGAGGCGGGAGTGCCGTCGCCGGGTGTTGTAGCGGGTCGCCCAGCGGAAGACCGCGAGGCGGGCCTCACGCGCCCCGTTCCACCGCTTCCGCCCCTGTAGCGTCTCGCGCTTCATGGTCGCGTTCAGACTCTCCGCGGCGGCGTTGTCCGCACTCGTGCCGACCGCGCCGCGCGATCTGGTCACGCCCAGCTCCGAGCAGACCTGGGCGAACTCCTTCGACACATATTGCGCCCCGTTGTCGCTGTGAAATATCGCCCCGCGCAGACCGTCCCCGCCGCGGGCCCTCGCTGCGGCCCTGAGCGCGTCGGTGACCAGCGAGGTCCGCATGTGGTCGGCGATCGACCAGCCCGCCAGGCGTTTCGAGCACAGGTCCAACACCGTTGCCAGATAAAGAAATTGGCCGTTGCCGATCGGGAGATAGGTTATGTCGCCCACGTACTTGGTGTTCGGCACCTGGGCAGCAAAGTCCCGCTGGAGCAGGTCCGGCACCGGTGTCGCCGACGGCTCGGGAATGGTGGTGCGGACCTTCTTGCGCAGGTGCAGCCCGACGATGTGGAACTTGCGCATGACGCGCTCGACCCGCTTGTGATTGACCGGCCTCCCGGCATCCTTCAGCTCGGCGGTGACGCGCGGAACCCCATAGGTGCCGTCCGATTCCTGATGGATCCGGTTGATGTGCTCGGCGAGCTCGGCATCCGCCCTCGCCCGGCCGGCCCGCGCCGATGCGCCAGCCAGCCACCGGTAGAAGCCGGACCGCGAGACCGCGAGTATCCGGCACAGCCGCTTGACGCCGAAGGCGCCACGGTGATCCTCGACGAACTGGAAGCGGCTGCTCACCAGCTGGTCTCGGCCGCAAAATACTTCGCGGCCCTCCGCAGGATCTCCCGCTCGAGCTCGAGTTCCTTCACCCGCGCCCGCAGCTGCCGGTTCTCCTTCTCCATCGCGGTGGCCTCCACCGCCCCGGGCCGGGCGGCCTGCCCGGCATCCCGCACCCACGTGCGCAGCGTCTCGTGGTTAACGCCCAGGTCCTTGGCCACCGACGCGTATGTCCCACCCGGGCTCGAGTGGTACAGCGCGACGGCATCGGCCCGGAACTCAGGCGAGTACTTCGACGTCCCCAACGGGAACTCCTGTCCTATGGATCATCACGATCCAATGATCAGGGTGTCCACGCTCAAGGGGAAACGCCCGATGCCTTCGGTGTTCTTCGGGAGGATTGGCAGGTCGAGGGCCTGGCACAGGTCGCGGGCGCGCATCGGCCGGCCTGTGTCGGCCAGGGCGGTGAGGATCTGCTGGTAGGCGGGGTGGTCCGGGATGTCGGGGCCCTCCGGCTCGGTGGCGGGTGAGGGCAGCGGGAGCGTGAGGAGGGTCTTGCGGGTGATGCGCAGGTTCTCGCTCTCCGCGTCGATCTCGCCGAGCTGCCGGGTGAGTTCCTCGATGCGGTCCCGCAACTGCCCGGCCTGGTCGGTTAGTTCGCGCTCGCGGTTCTCGATGTGTTCCAGGATGGCCTTGACCTGCGGGTTGTCGCTCATGCGGTCCTCCAGGAGGCGAGGGTGGCTCCGGTGAGGCGGCGGCTCATGACGGAGGTCATCGCCCACAGAACGCGGGAGCGGGAGGAGGCGGGACGGTGTTCGTAGTCGCGTACGAGACGGCGGTAGAACATCAAGATCCCGTTCGTCTGCTCCACGATCCACCGCTTCGGCTGCGGAACGAACCCGCTCTGGTCCGGGTTGCGTTCGACGATCTCGACGTCGATGCCCACGGTCTTGCCGTGCTCGACGACCTTGTTCTTGAAGCCCTGGTCGACCAGGGCCTTGGTCACCGTGTCGCACTGTGCGGCGACACCGTCCAGCAGGGCGATGCCGGCGGCGTTCTCGTGCGCGGAGGCGGGCAGCACGACGCAGTCGACGACGAGGCCCAAAACATCCACGGCCAGGCATCTCTTCCTGCCCGGCACTCTTTTAGCGGCGTCCTTGCCGGTCGTGGTGGCGGGGACGCCGACCGCGGCGTGGATACTCTGCGTGTCCAGGACCACCAGGCTCGCATCGGCTAACCGCCGCTTCTTCTCGCGAAGTTGCCACCGCATCAGATCGTGGACGGTCTGGTCGGTGCCGTCATCGCGCCACTTGTAGAAGTAGTACTTCACCGCGCCGGCGGGCGGCAGGTCGTGGGGCAGCAGGTCCCACTGGCAGCCGCTGCGGTTCTGGTACAGGATCGCGTTCACGATCTCTCGCATCTCGTATCTGCCCTGATGGCCGCTGACCGACGGATGCGTGGCCTTCCAGGCTGTGATCACGGGCTCGACCAGGGCCCACTGCTCGTCGGAAGTGTCACTCGCGTACGGCTTGCGCATGCTCATGCCACAACCCAAGCGAATCCCGAACGCCTGACCGGCCGCGATAGCTCAACATCACACCATCGAGCGATCACAAGCCGGACAGAAGATCACGTACCGCACTCTGAGGACTCCGAGCAAGTCCTCGGTGAGATCGCAGATGATCAGGGACGCGGCGAACAGATCCGCAACTGGTTTCGCCGCCCTGGCTACGTCCCGGAATCACTCTTCTATCTCTTTGCAGGCCGCCCCGAGCGCATCCTCATCTCCTCGATGGAGGAACGCGCCGCAGCGCTCTGGCCGCACTGCGACGCTCCAGGTAGATAACGCCTCTGACCAGCGCAGACCCTGCACCCGCCATAACGGTCTGCACGAGAACGACATGGGCCTTCGTCACTCATGTCAGTACTGGATCGGCACCGCACGTCAGTGCCAACCACCAGCTCACCTGGCTTGTGCCACTGACACCTAAATGACGATGTCCGACTGACACTCTCCTGCAGACCATCAGTTCTCGGCGGCGAGTTGGGCCTGGTCGCGGGCCCGGCTGTGCATCGGAAGGCTCCGTTTGAGGTCGGCGTTGACCAGCTCGTGAGGGTTCAGCTCCGGCGAGTACGACGGCAGGAGGTGCAGTTCGATGCGGTCCGGGTGATCGGCCAGCCAGGCGCGGACCTTGCGGGAACGGTGCGCGGAGTGGCCGTCCACGACGAGGTGCACCTTATGGTCAAAGTGGCCCGCGATCCGGTCCAGGAAGCGGCACATGACATCGGCGTCGAAGGTCTCGGGGAACCCCATGAAGTGCATCCGGCCCTTCGTGCTGATCGCGGACATCGCATTGACTGAGAACCGGTTGCCCGTGCGGCGGACGACCGGGGTGCACCCTTTGGCACCCCAGGTGCGGCCGGTGACCTGGTCAGAGCGGATGCCGACCTGGTCGGCGAAGAGCACCTCACCTCCCTCGGCCTTCGCTCTGGCCCGGATTGCCGGCCAGGTCTCCTCTTGCCAGACGCCGACCGCTTCCTCGTCCTGCTCCACGGCCCGCTTATCCGGACGCTGGAACGACAGCCCCCACCGGCGCAGGTAATTGCCCACGCCCTGCTCGGTCAGCCGCACCCGGTACAGCTTCGCGATCAGATTCCCAACCCCGGCGCGGGTCCACAGCTGCCCAGCCAGCCCCAGATCACAGGGACGATGATCCAGCACGGCCTGCCGGATCGCCTGCTGCTCGACCCCATCGAGAACCTGATGTTCGCCGACCCGGCGTCCGCGCGGCCGGGCCACCAACGCCTCGCGCCCGCCCGCCACTTCCCCCACCAGTTGTCCACCGCCTTGAGCGAGACCTGGAACACCACTGCGACGTCCTCGCGGGTTCGGCCCGCCACCAAGGCAGCCACCGCCCGCAGCCGAAGGGCCTCCTGCGCCGACGGCGACAACTGCCGTGCGTCCTTCACCAGTTCACTCACGCAGGGGTCAACGCCCCGGAACCCCTACCGTTTCGGATCAATAGGTCTCTTCGGGTGGTGGCTACGCCCGGGTTTGATGTGTTCTCGGTGGCCTCGGGTCGGCTCATTGGGGAGCGAGCGGGGGCAGGGTATCCGGCGCGGGTATTCTGCTGCGGGGGTTGCAGGTGGCAGGGTCGAGTGGACGCAGTTTCAGCCGGGGGGCAACGTGGTGCGAGTGCTTAAGGCGGTAGTCCCGGTCCTCGCCCTGGTGGCGGTGGCGGCGGGGTGTTCCTCGTCCGAGGGCAGGGACGCGGAGCGGCTGACCGCGCAGCGGGAGAACTACTGCACGCAGCTGGGGGCGTGGCAGAAGGCGCGGAACGCGGCGGGCACGGACACTCCGAAGTCAGGGTACGACGATGTCGGGGCGGTCGCTCAGGACGCCTTCCTCGCGATGCGACCGCTCCGGGATGAGCCCGTTGGCGGAGGCCGCACCTTGGCGGAGGCGACGGTGGCAGCGATGAACAACCGTGACTCCGAGGCGGAGGGGCGCGTCGTGCAGTACTGCGGCGATGTCGGCTTCGAGACGCTGACCCGCTAGTGACCTGACCTGAGTCAGATCTCTGGTGTGGTCTCCGAACGCGTTGCCCTATAGATCGTGTTGAGCATCGGTTTGAGTGAGCGGCCACGGTCGGGTGAACGTCAGCTGAGATCGGCATGCGCGATCTTCCATGGGCTGGTGGGCGAACCGCTTCGGTGCGGTGAACGGTCCGGAATATAGAAGGGGGAGCCTATGCGTGGGCTGTGGTGGGTGGCCGGGGGCGGGTGCGTCCTGGCGGCGTTGGGCGTGGGCCTTTGGCTGGGATTCATGGACGAGGGGCATCCGTTCGGTGACGCGCGGGCCTGCGAAGGGAGCGATGTTCCGTTGCAGCAGGAGCTCGATGTCATACGCCTTGCTCTCCCCGCTGGTGCCGAAAATGTCCACTACGTCACGCACTCTGCGGCGGCGGCCGGAGGTGTCCGGCTGGCTGTGGCGTTCCGCAGCACCTCGCAGGCGATGCAGGCGTATCTGCGGGAGAACAAGATCGTGACGGAGGGGCAGCGCAACCTCGACGACGGACGGTTCGAGCTTGGTGACGTCGGTGCCGCCCCGTCGAGTCTCGGGCTGTGTGGGAATGTTGCTCAAATCCAGGCGCCCGCCGTCCTCATCGACAAGCAGCGCGAGGCGCTGGACGGGCAGGAAGAGGTCGTCGACATCGCTCTCCAGCTGAACCCCGCCGATATGGCGGGCAGCATCCGACCCACGACGAGCGTCCTACTCACGGTCACGGAGAGCTCGCGGCCGTGAGGAGAGCCGACGTCAGCGGCATCGGCAAGTACGCCGACGCCCGACCAGCCCGGTTCTTGCCCTCGCGTTGATCGGGTCGAAGGGCCGCTGCGGTGGCCGCATCCTCCGGTCGGCTACGCTCCGCGTCGCAGTGCGTCTTTGTGTGCCGTCGCGAGCGCCTGCTCTGAGGTGGCGGCTAGGTCGGGCACAACGCCCACGCCCTCCCAGTTGGTCCCGGTGACGGTGCTGATCGTCCGGGCGGTCGGCACGGTGACGGTGATGTGTTCCGTCACCGTGTGCCGGGCGGTCGGGTGAGCACCACCGTGGGTCGTTTCGCCAACGAGAACAGCTCGCCCGTGCGCCTGCAGGGTGTACGCCACGTCCTCCCCGCCCGAGAAGGTGATGGCACTGGTGAGTACGTACACCGGGCGCTCGAGGTAGCGCGGCGCGGGCAGATGCGAGGCGGTCCAGTACTGGCGGGTGGAGCCGGTGGAGCGCTCGTAGACGTCGTTGAGGTGCACCTGGTCGTCAGGAAAGAAGTAGCTGCACCACATGGCGGCGCCCTCGGGTGAGCCACCGCGGCACTCACGCAGATCGAGGATGAGCGCACTGGTGTGGGCGGCCAGTTCCATGGCCGCACCGATCGCGCGGGCACCCTCGCCGGCGTCGGCGATCCGCCGGATGTCGAGATGGCCGATGTTGCCCTCGAGGTGCTCGAAGCGACGGACGCCCTGGTTCTCGGCCCTTAGCATTGCGAGGAAGGCTGCCCGGCCTTCATCCTCGTCCGCCGGATCCGTGGACTGGGGCTCATCCTGCCAGAGCAGCCTCAGATGCTTGTCCGGGCAGACCTCCTGCAGGTGGGCGGTCACGGCCGCGCAGAGTGCGGGGCCGCTCAGCGTGTTGTACGTCCCAGCGGCGAGCCGGCTCCGGATTGCGCCGTTGATCTCCACGGCTCGCTGGGGGAAGACGTATCCGGCCGTGATCCGGTCCAGGGCCAGGCCGACTATCTCTGCGTTGGTAGGCATGGCTGAGAAGCATAAGCTCCTGGCCACGACAGGCACCCGAATTAATTCACGGACTGTCAGTGCTCCTTCAGCAATTATCATTTCCAGCTTCGGTTCGGCGAGGGCGGACGTGCGCTTTCCCGTGGAGGATGGGAGAGGACGTACTGAGTAGGAGAACTCATGTGCGTCAGGAGGCGGGCTGGCAGGCTCCGCGGCATGACAAGTGGCAGAGGGGCGCTGACGGCCCTTCATCTCTTTCTGGTCTGGGCGACGATGGCGGCCGCGGGGCCTGTGCTCGGCTTCGAGTTGGTGGTGACGGCCTGGGGCGGCGGTGCCGGGGCAGCGGTGCCGGTCCTGGCCTTGGGTGTGCCGCTGATGGTGGGCCTGCTGGCCATGGCGGGCATGCCGGCGAGGACCGTGGTGCCGCTGTGTGGCTCGGTGCGCCGACGGCTCGGCTGGGCTGCCGTGGTCTTCGCCCTCGGCACGCTCGGCGTCCTGGCAGGCCTGGCCGCCTACGGCGGGGACGTAGACCTGGGCAGTGCCGGCACCCGGGTCGCGCTGACGGGGGTGCCATACGCCGTCGCCGCGGCGTTCTTCGTGCCAAGCCGGTGGGTACGGCTCGGGGCGGTGGCAGTGCTCGCGGCCGGCGTGGTCTACGGGAGCTGCATCGGCCCGGGGCAGGCACAGCAGCGCCGACACGCGGCGGAGATCGCGCGCTACCGGGAGCATCCGGAACTGCTCTATCTGGGCGCTGTGCCGCCTGGAATGCGGATATCCCGTGCCGTGGTCGGGCCCGCCTACTTCAGCGTCGAATACCAGGGCTTGATCAAGTTCCGTTGAGGTCGGGCTTGTAGGTGATGCCCACGATGGGGAGGGCTCGTTCGGGTTGGTCGCGGATGGCG
Source organism: Streptomyces sp. NBC_01446 (assembly GCF_026340095.1). Classification (GTDB taxonomy): domain Bacteria; phylum Actinomycetota; class Actinomycetes; order Streptomycetales; family Streptomycetaceae; genus Streptomyces; species Streptomyces aureus. Next base: position 87,518 of record NZ_JAPEPO010000002.1, read on the forward strand.
CGAGTGGTCTTGGCGATGTTGGTCGCTCCGAGGGCTTTGAGGGCTCCGATTGCGAGGTTGCGGAGGGCTGCCATGACGCGGGGTGCGTTGCCGGCGTGGACGGTGGAGGCATCTTCGGCGAAGGTACGGTCGCGGATGTGGTGCTGGGCTTCCACGATCCAGTGTCCGCGCAGGTGGGAGGCGAGTTCGGCCGGTTTCGCCTGGTGGGCGTCGAGGCTGGTGACCGCGTAGACGGTCTCGCGGGTTTCCTTCCTGCCGGTTGCTTTGCGGCGGCGGTGGACGCGGAGGGCGAGCTTCGCGTGGGGGAAGGCGATGCCGCCGAGGTTGTCGGCGATGGCGAGAGTCTTGACCGAGCGGGACTCGCGGCGGCCGTGTCCCTTGTTCGAGGCGGTGTGCTGGATGGCCACCGCGTGCCAGTCCAGACCGTCCAGCTGGGCCCAGGCGGTGGGCTGATTGGGCTTGATCACGGCCACGTAATGCGCCTTCTTGGTCTCCACCAGCCAGGCGACATTGGCCTTCACGGAGTGCAGCGCGTCGAAGCTGACCACGTCTCCGTCCAGGTCGAGCGGTGCAAGCAGGGGCTGGAAGTGCCGTGTCTCGTTGGTCTTGGACCCGACCTCGGCCTGGGCGAGGGTGACCGGGCGGCCGTGGGTGACGGCGGACAGCAGGTGGCGGCGGGGCCGGCTCAGACGGGCGGAGCCGCGCAGTGCCTTGCCGTCCACAGCGATCACCCGTCGTCTGCCCGGGGCTGCGGCGGTATGGCGGTGAGCCAGCCAGGCTCCGACGGCCGCATCGAGTGCGTCGGCGTCGAGGCGCTCGAGGACCCTCCCGATCGCCGATCTGGACGGTGCATGCCGCCAGTGCAGCAGGTGACGGCGCACGTCGAGCGCGGCGAGCAGCCCGGCGTCGGCACGGGCGCCCCACTCGGCGAGCTCGTCGATGGTCCGGGCTCCTGAGACCGCGGCGGCCGCGCAGACCAGCAGGATTGAGGCCAACGAGTACCAACGGCCCCGCCGGGAGCGAGGATCGGGCACCGCCTCCAGGAAGAACCGCAGGTCAGCCACGTCGTCCGGGTTGAGCGGACCCAACTTGGCCAACACGGCAGGGATCGGGGGAAGATGAGACAGCGGACACGGTAACCCTCTTGATCACTCGGCTAGACACCTGAATGATCACGGATTCCGTGTCCGCTCTGTCATCCACCCCAACCCGCAGCATCCTCACGCCAGTTGGGCGAACCCGGGAACTTGCGCAAGCCCTGTCCGTGAGGACGGTGCGGACGCGCTGGACACTCTCCTGGTGGTGGAGGTCCCCACGCCGGTGTGGCAGCGCGTGGTCCACGGCGAGCGTGGATCCGGCAGTGCTCTGCTGATGTAGAAGCGCTCGCCCCAGGTGGCCTCGCCGGGATAGACCCAGGGGCACAGCGCCTGGATGAGTCCGGCGCCGCCGGCAGAGCATCCGCGAGTCGCCCGAGAGGACTGGCCAACTCCGCGCTATGAAAACTCGCTTGGGGTAAAGCGGTTCCCGGTGACGATCCCCGCGACAACGGCACGATCAACGGAAGCGCCTGGCGGCCGGTGCGAGGTCACCCAGGCGAGCTCGTCCACTCGAAGGCTGCCGGCTTTGGTCTTCTCCGTCAGGTCGAGCACCAGCAGCTGTCCGAACGGGACGTTGGTGTTGCTGTACTCGGCTGCCTGCGCCAGGTATTTCCCTTGCAGATAGTCTCGATCACTGTTCGTGGGGTTCTTCTTAATCTCTGTCAGGTATTGGAGGGGTCCGAAGCTGACGAGGACATCGGCTCGGCCGAGTGCTTGGTTGATGGCCTCGACCTGGGCCAAAGCACCCAGCTGCCCAGTGCGCAGCCACTGGAAGAAATGCTGTTGGAGGTCGTTCTCCACGGGGACCGCATCGCCGTCGGCCTTGTTGTAGCGTCGTCGGTAGTCCCGGATCCGGATCTTCTTGTTGTTGGTGTCGAAGCGGCCCTCGCCGAACGCGGTGGCGGTATCCAGATCGGCTGCTGCTTTGAGGAACAGCAAGGTCTGCTCGACCAGAAGAGAGAACGTGCGACGTGTCTCGCCGGTGAAGTCGGGGAAGACGCTCAGCTGTGCCAGGAACCGATTGAGCAAGGGCACCACGACGGGATCGGAGTTTCGCAGCCGGGCGAGGTCCTCGGTGTGAGTGAGGCCGTCGATCACAACCAGGGCTTCATCGCTGATGTTGCGCGCGAGGGCGGAAGCGAAGTCGATTCCGAGCTTCCTAACGGTGGTGGGCGCAAATCTGTAGGCGCGTTCTACGTCGTTCTCCGAGGGGCCGCTCTCATCTGCGCCGTCCCCGGCAGGTGTGTGGGCTTCGCGGTCGGTCTGCGCCGCCGCGGAGGCCATACGGCGATCGATGTTGGCCACCAGGACCGCGGCAGTGGGGTGGTCGAAGCCGGTCCCGGGGTGCTGTTCGGGTGCTGACGCGGCTCGGCGCAGCTGAGCTAGCAGCGCCTGGCGTCGCAGGAAGGAGTCTTCTACTGCAGGCTCGACCAGCAGGGCGAGGCCTGACCCGTCTTGACTGCCCAGGGGACACACCGTGCGGGACGCGCTGTAGGCACTCAGGACATCGTCCAGGGCAGCCCACGGCTCCATCCAGACATCTTCCAGCAGGAGTTCCGCGGCACGGTGCAGGCGCAGGACGAGCCGCCCCCAGGCCACTTCCGCTGCGAGTTGGGGCTGCAGCCACGCGGGTTGATGCATGCCCCAGTGCCCTGCGTCCCTGTGTTGCAGCGCCGTGTCCAGGCGCGCCGCCGCCGCGGCGACTGCCGTCGCGTCCCCGGTGGTGAAGGCGAGGACGGCGTCGCAGACGGCGGCGTAGGCCTGGGCGTCGTGGCGGGCTTCCTCCGCGGCCTCGGCCGTGTTGAACCATTCCCGGGCGGTGGTGATGTGCTCACTGACCTTGTCCAACGACTGCGCGGACAGAGCGGATCGCAGATGGTCACAACCGAGTTCTACGAAGGCATCGACGTCGCTGGCTTCGTCAGCGGCGAGCAGCATGAGCAGAGAGCGCACGGTCTCGGTGATGAGCTGTTCGTCCTGGGACCAGCAGTCCAGGGCGAGACCGAGAATGCGCGGAAGACGCTCAAGGAAGTCCTCCGGACTGTGTGCGTCCAGCTCTTCGAGGATGCCCCACACCTTTATGGGGCTCACCATCTTGGAAACGGCGAGCCGGACTGCTCCCTCCAGCCGCGCGGCCGCCAAAAGCGGCACGGACTGAACTGCCTCGTACAGGCCTGTCAGGAGGGCTCCGTTGAGGGGCTTGGCCAGAGCCTTCGCCGTGTTCGTACTGCCGAGCAGTTTCTCCAGGGCCGAGGTCAGGTGCAGGACGCTGAGCTGCCGGGCAAAGCCAGTGGAGAACTGTGCCGCCGCATGGTCCCATGCCCGATCGTCGTGGTCGAAGGCGTGGGTGATGGCCTCAGCGAGCAGTGGCGCGTAGGGGCCGGACGCGACCTCTGCGACTTCACCGTGCACGACGGTTTCGGGCAGACCCACAGCGTCGAAGGTGATCATCTGGCCGGTGCCCGCCAGATCGCTCAATCGGCCGGCGAGCTGCGTCATGTCCACCCTCCCTCCGGCGGCGTTTTCACCGTCACCACAACGGTTTGCCTGCTGCGGCTTCCAGTATGTGATCGTCTCGGAGCACGTCGTGGGCCAACGCCGAGTCTGCCGTAGTGATCAGCACCTGGAGGTCGGATTCCGCCGCCAGGATGAACAGCTCCCGCAGCAGGGTGTGGGCATCCAGGTCCTGGACCTCCTCGGCCTTGGGGCTGTCGATCAGGAGCAGACCAGGATGCGTGGAGATCCCGTGCCCGGCTCCTACCCGCAGCAGGGCAATCACCACAGCGATGCGCAGGCGCAGCCGCTCACCCGCGCTCTGCTTTCCGAACCAGTCCTTGACGCCGCCGTCCTTGACGACCCTCAGCCGTGCCGCGCGGTCGATCTCCACTGCTTCCAGAGAGGTGATGCCGAACCTGCGTCCGAGCTGCAAAATCTCCTTGTTGACCTCCGCGAAGAGGACGGAAGCCGCGCTCTTGCTGTCATCTTCGAGTACCTGGGTGCCGGCCCCAAGGACCTTGATAGTCGTCGCCTCGACCGGGTCTTCGGTCACCGCCGGAAGCTGCGGGAACACCGATAGCGCACCCTCCAGCCGCAACACCGCTTCCTGCGCCAGCAACCGCTCCGGCAGCTGTGTGACGGCGCGAGCGCTTCGCAGCCGGTCCTCGACGGCCGCCAGGTCGTTGGTGAGGCGGGTAAGGGCCGTCTCCGCCTCCTCCAGCGCCTCGTGTGCTTCGTCCTCCGCGATGACGGACTCGAACAGCCGCTGGCTGGCTTCGTCGGTGACTTCCTCAGGCGTCTCGTCGTCCCCCGCGACAGGGCGCAAACACACGGCGCACGCGTGAGTGTCCCGTTCATCGGACTTGCGGTCTTCAGCGATCTCCTGATCGCACCGGGGACAGGCCTTGGGGTCCAGACCGTGAAAGAGGACACGAGCCGTGGCACTCTCGGTGACATCGTTGAGGATCTTTGCATCGCGCTGCCGCTGCTTGCGGGCCCTGCGGTGCACTTGCATCAACTCCTCCCACGATTCCTGGGAGTTGGCGACCCGGCGGGCCAGTGCGGCCGCCTCTGCGGCCAGCTCGGCGAGCGACTTGCCGTCGTCCGCCGGACCAAGGGCCGCAAGTCGCGCGCGAGCCGTGCCCAAGTCGGCCTCGACTTGTTCCCGCTCGGCCCGGCGTGCGCTCACCGCCTCTTCCGCCGCGACCCGACGGTTCTTGTACGCGGCGGTGCGTACGTCGTAGGCAGTCTTGACGCGGGTCAGGGTCGCCGCAGCCGGCAAATCTAGGAACACCTGCAAGAGCCGGCCCGGCAGACCGCTCATGGTCTGGTCCCCCAGCAGCGCCTTGTCCCCGCCTGCGGGCAGGTAGACCGATCCGTAGTACGACGGCCAGCCATGCGTCTGGGTACTGGTCTCGTTGAAGGTGTTGACCAGGGGCTGCAGGTCGAGCCGGTCCATCATGAGGGCCTGGACCTGGCTGGCGAAGCTGACCGAGCTGTTGGCCCTGACCGCGGGCGTAATATCGCGCGCCGAGTCGGGCGTACGAACGGCCTCCAGCGCCTGGACGTCTGGAGACGTCAGAACGACAGCGGAAGTGATCTCCCCCTCCATGAGGTCGAGCCGGAAGCCCATCGGCTGCCCCGCGACAATAACGTCGAGATCCAACTCGCTCAGCCAGTGCTGCACTCCGGCCTGAAGGCCCCGCGGAACACCGCGCAGGCACCAGGTAATCAGCTCCAGGACACTGGTCTTGCCCTTCAGGTTCGCGGCCACCAGGGCAGTGAGGCCCGAGGAGAAGCGCAAGGTCGTGTCAAAGACACCGGGATCAAGGCTTCCTGTGCGTACGCCTGATATCCGCAGCCGATGCAGCCGAAGCCCCCGCGGCCGGGCCGGCGTGTTCACCAGCGGAAGACCGTACGTGTTGAAGACGTCTCGGACGTTCTCGACGGTCGCACCCGAAACAACGGCGATCCTGGACTCCAGCGACGCCTCAGTGCCCTTCACGATTCCCTTGCCCCCACACTGTTCATCTCTGCCTGAGCTCGCAATCTGTCCAGTCGCTGCCGTGCCTGTGTGCTCACGGAACCGATCCGTGTGCCACGCGCCGTCTCGGCGTACTCGCGCTGCAGATACTGCCGGGCCTTCAAGTCGCTGCCCCCCAGCCCATCGGCGAGGGCGATGACCAAGGCGACCCTGTCGACGTAGTACTTGAATTCGGGCGCGGCGCTCACGATGTCGTGCACGATATGCTGGCCGGCGCTCAGCAGGTAATAGTCGTGCTGGCGGACGCGGTTGACAGTGCCCCGGCGCCGACGGACCACAAGACCAGCACTCCGCAGGACGGCGAGGGCGTCGTCCAGTGGCTCGTAAGCGCCGAAGTGGTGGCGCAGCATGGGGTAGCGGCGGACCTCCGGCTCCTCGGAGTCCAGAATCCTGCCGGCCCACCGCAGGAGCCCTGGCTCCTGGCTGCTCTCATAGTCAGTGAGCAGCTCATCAGCCAGGTAGTCCGGATTGCGGAGCCAAAAGTCCAGCTTCTGTAGCCTCACTTGCGTCCGGACAACGCCCACCGCGTCCTTGAGCCCCGGGTCGGCGAGGTCGGCTCCAGTCGGAGTCTCGCTCGCCCCGTTGATCAGCAGCAGAATCCGTACGGCGTCTTGCTCCCGGCTTGTGACGGGGGTGTCGTCCTGCGATGCAGCAGCCTGATCGTCCACCGGACCAAGGTATCCTTCACCGATCGATCAGGGAGCCCCTCGAGCCTTCTTGGTGAGCTCCCCGGCCCGGTGCTGCGTTCGCCGCCCTCCGATGCCCGGGTCTGCGGCGAGGTCTTCTGCGCTGACGAAGCCACGTCCTTCCGGCGCCAACGTTCCGACGCCTTGATCCCCATTCCCAGTAACACATCAGGGGCGCAGCTCGGTTAGCCGCCATCGAACTCGTTGCGCACGCTCGCGGACAATCCGGCCTGAAGTCGCCACTCATGCTCATCCAAGCGTCTCAGCCGCCGCTATCTCGATTGGTTCCCCAGGAGTTGGCCGACTCCGCCTAACCTCCAGACCAGTCACCTGGCTAGCGTCAGGTCGAATGTCTCATGAGACATGCTGAGCGCGAAGAACAGGCCCAGTTCGAGCACGCCAACGAGGTGCGTACGGAGCACGGCGGCGCCCCCTTCGCCAACCCGAGGAACGCCGCTGCGGGCACACTCAGGGCCAAGGAGCGCGCCTACACGGTGCCGATGACCTTCTTCGCGTACGGCCTGCTGCCCCTGCCCGGCACGTCGGCCGAGCACGCCGAGGCGTTGCGCTCACTGGCCCACGGCGAACTGATGGACCGCGCGGCCACCCTCGGCGTCAACACACCGGCCACGACGGCCGTTTCGGGACTCACCGTCGACACCGTCGAGGAGGTGCTCGCGCGAGTCGAGCACATCGCGGGCCTGCGCGCCGAGCTGCCGTTCGGCATCGACGGGATCGTCGTCAAGGCGGACCTCGCGGCCGATCAGGCGGCCGCCGGATCGGGCACGCGCGCCCCGCGCTGGGCCATCGCCTTCAAGCTGCCGGCCGTCGAGAAGATCACCCGCCTCCTCGACGTCGAGTGGAACGTCGGCCGTACGGGCATCATCGCCCCGCGCGCCGTCCTCGAACCCGTCGACATCGACGGCAGCACGGTCACGTACGCCACCCTCCTTCCGTCGGGGAGCGCGGCTCTGCGTGGCTGAATGAGTCTCAATAAGTGCAGCTCAGATGCCCTACGGGTCGGAGGCTATCGAGTGCAACAGGTGTCGTGCAAGCGTGTCGCAGATCTTGTGACGCTAGCGCTATGACCAGAAGGGTTCGCCGGTAAGCCCGCGTCATCCGCTGCTGTGGACGCACGACGGAGGACCGCAGCTCGTACTCGGTCGTACTCGCGCGTCTGGCAACGCAGCGAGATGCCGTGCCGGCGTCGAGGGCCGGTGAACCTTCCGGTCACAGGTCTAGATCCACATGCACGGCCAACTTGCGCCATTGCGGCCCCTGGCGTCAGCCCGACGGACATGATGGGAGAGACACGCAATAGCGGAGGGGACGAGACCCATGTCCGGGGACAACAGCGACGGAACCACCTCACGGGGCCTGTTCGACGGTTACGAGGGGTACCGAACGCCGACGGCAGCTGACTACGAACGATTGATGAAGAGCGGGTTGATCGTCCTCGATACCAATGTACTGCTCGACCTTTATCGTATGAATCACCGAGTTCGTGCGGACATGCTCACTGTTCTCGACAGCCTTCAGGATCGACTCTGGATCCCGCACCAGGTCATCGAAGAGTTCTGGCGTAACCAGCAGCAGGACGGGTTGCTTGGACACCACATAGATCGCGCTAGTCAGGCCAAGCAGACTCTGACAAAAGCCCGTGAGAGTATCCGTCAGGCAATCAATCGTTGGGCGAAAGAAGTCCACCTCAGCGAAGATGCGCCCATACGCGGGAAGTTGGAAGAAGGCAGCGCGGGACTCGACTCGGCGATCGAGTCCCTCTCCGATTTGATCGATGAACAGGCCAGTAGTGATGAAGTACCTGGATCGGCAGACACAAACAGAGATCCGGTGATCCAGGGATTGGAGTCGCTTCTGCAGGGTCGCATCGGGGCCCCCATGCCTGACGCGGATCGGGACGAGGCCATTGCCACAGCTAAGTCCCGTGCGGCGATAAAGCAACCGCCAGGTTTCCGGGATTTCGAAGAGGGTAAGCCTGACCCAGCGGCGGCTGGCGACTATCTCGTCTGGGTCCAATTGATGGAGGAGGCAAAGCGGCGCGGGATCGATGCTCTGTTCGTCACCAGGGACTTGAAGGAGGACTGGTGGCGAAACTCTATGAAGGGGATGCCTCGCCAGCCCCGGGTGGAACTCGTAGATGAGATGCGCTCCGTCACCGGACATCAACTGTTCATGATGGAACCGAGTAACCTGATGAAACAGGCCAGAAGCCTGTTTGACTTGGAATCTCGAGTTGACCAGCAATCAGTCACAGCGCTGGAGCAGTTCGAGACTACTGAGTCCGCTGGAGGCGAGCGCTGGGATGAAGCCAACCTTGAGGCTCTGATTGATCTGCTCCTGGAGACGGCAGTGGTCCAAGCTCAGGCAATCCTCGATGCTGCACTCAATGATGGGTTCGTCAGCCGCGAAACAGTCTACGACCTGGGTGGATACGATGCCTCTCGAATGCTTCGAGGGTTCACGCGTCCCGTCAAGACAGCCGCGAGGCGTTTGCAAGACGACGGAGTTTCAACTGGGGATGCCAGTGAGCTACTTAAGGCTGTTTACGATAATGGCGTAGTGGCCACTGGTTTCCGCATCCCCCAGTACACGGTTCCGATCTTGAAGCTCCTTGCTGAGCGCGTTTATGGCGCATCTGACCTTGATCGCGATGCCGAGGGTGTCGACTCTGAGGAGTGAAGCCAGCCTGCGAAAGGTGTGGCCCCAGCGACGGCTGGCCTAACTCCCCCCGCGCGAGGAGTTAGGCCAGCCGTGTCCTCCTAGGCCGACCTGGGTCGAGGATCTCCGGGTCCAAGTGGTAGCAGGCATAACAGATGCGGCCCTCGGGGCGGCGGGCCTCGTTGCGTACGTTCTCGCGGCCGCAGCGGGTGCATATGACCTGCTGGCTCCGGGCGTCGCAGCCTGCAGAGTCGTCCTTGAGGGCGGAGTTGGCGCAGGCCGCTTCGTACCTTCCCGCAGTGCGCGTAACCTGAACGGACCGCGGAGTGCCCGGAGCTTGCAGGACTTCAGTAAGCCGCAGCAGGTCCGGCGGACAGAGCGAACTGCCCGAGGCCAACGCGTCGGGGTGGGCGGCCAGGTGCTCGGCGATCTCCTCAAGGAAGCGTGCGGCCCCTCGCACGGGTACCGACACCGCGGTCACCAGCGCGGCCTCGGCCTCCTGAGGGTTGAGCGCGGGGGCAGGGCCGAGGTGAGGCGGCCGTCGCGGCCTCCATGCGTGCGGCCTGCGCGGCCAGCCGGGCGACGACCGACGGGGCGTTCGGCGCAGGCGCGGTCACAGGTCCTCTGGCCGCCAAATCGAGGTCCGACTCACGGCCGGCAGCGGGCTTGGCGTCTCGCCACCCGTGGTCTTGCGTACCTGTTCGTTGACGACCTGGACCTCGATGAGGTCGTTGGGCTGGCAGTCGAGGAGTCGCGCAGAGCCGCGAGGGTGTCCATCGACATCCGCGCCGGCGGCTGCATGACCAGGCGGAAGACCTGCTCGCGCGAGAGGGTGACGCCCCGTTCGGCCAACAGCGGCACCAGGTCGGCCAGAGAATCGCTAGCCAAGTTTCTTGTGCAGCAGCCGGTTTCAGTACTCGTCCGAGACGCCTGTCGACAAGTCCTACCCAGCTCTGACCGGTACGACGCGAGATTCACTGCGCATCCGCTTGGCTCTGGCTTGACACCCGCAGCCGGTCCTCGTCCACTGGATGGTGAGGGCCATATGCGCTTTGGGGCGCTACTCAGGTCAGTCGATCCAGGTGGGACTCATGAGCCAGAAAATCTGGGTAACCGGAGACCAAACCATCGACTGGGCTTTGATGCCAGACGGACGATATACCACCCGAAGTGCCGATGACCGCCTACACGTGGCGATGAAGCTCTATTGGCATGCCGGAGGGGCTTTTCAACTGGCCTCGCTCAGTAAGGCTGCATTGCACTATGCCGGGCAAGGAACAGCAAGAACCGTTCGGCCTGCACTTTCACTAAAACAAAGGGACATAACGGCCTACGGGAGTAGTTACAATCAATCGTTTTCAGTCCAGCGGGACTATGGGGACGTGAAGCGGGTTGAGCAATTCCTAGGCTTTAGGGGTCACAACACCCAGGTCGAGCCTGGACCTCTAAAGTTTCCATCCCCGCCAAAGAATGGAGACGGTGAAGTCATCCTGATCGATGATGCGGACTTGGGTTTCCGAAATAGCAAGAGCGACTGGACGAAGGTCATCGAACTTGCAGAAACGGACGCCTGTAAATGGGTCCTACTGAAGATCAGCCACGGCATCAAGGACGATCATCGCGATACGCTATGGAATGCTATTCGCCGGCTACTAGGCACAAGCGAAAATCTCAGGAAGAAACTGATTGTTGTCACGGCCGCATCGAGGCTACGTGACGCCGATGCCGAGATCAGCAAAGGCCTTTCCTGGGATCAAGCAGCTGAAGACGTGCTTTACGAGATCGAGAATCACAACAAGCTAACAACGCTTAGAGCATGCCCTCGCCTAATTGTTTCATTTGGACCGAGTGGTGCGATTTTTATCGAGCACGACGAAGCGGGGAGTTTGAAGTGGCGCCTGACGTACAATCGAGAGCTACTAGAAAGAGAGTGGACCAATGCGCACAAGCAAGGCATGATGTTCGGTTATGGCAGCGTGCTTTGCTCTGCCATAGCTTGTGAGCTGGCAACGTCGGGGGATGACCCGGAATTTAATAGAGCAATAAAGCGCGGCCTTATCGCAATGCAGAAGCTTTATAAACAAGGGTTTAAGACTCCCTCAAGTGGGGATCTCGACCGCCAGTTCAGAATCCCTGATGAAATCTTCGAGATCAGTAAAGAAGACCTACTGGACAAGCAGTTATTGAGCCAGCGCACAGCAGGAAGGTGGACTTCCCGCCGATCCTCTCTGCGTCAAGCCTCAATTTCTCTGATCGATTGAAGGTTGCTCTGCAGGGCAAGGACGGACTGCCAAAACACATACCTGTCGGGTGTTTCGGAAAGCTTGTCACGGTCGATCATACGGAGATCGAGTCTCTTCATCAAGTCTACAATTTGATCGACACATACTGCATTGAGGTTCCCCTTAACGAAAATCCGTTGGCAATTTCAGTTTTCGGAGCCCCCGGCTCCGGAAAGGGATTTGCCATCAAGCAGCTCACCGCCCCCTGGATGAGGGCCAATGACGGAGAAAGGAGCACTACTGCGCCTTTGGAATTTAATCTCTCTCAACTTAACACGGCATCTGACCTCGTGGGCGCCCTTCACCAGGTTCGCGATATCGCCCTGGATGGCAAAGTTCCCCTAGTTTTGTGGGATGAATTTGACTCACCCCTCGAAGGTCAGCCATTGGGGTGGCTTCGGTACTTTCTCTCCCCCATACAGGATGGAAAATTCCAGCAGGATGAGGTAACCCACTTGATCGGCCCTTGCATATTCGTATTTGCAGGAGGGACCAGCGAAAACTTCGAAAAATTCAAGCAGGAGGTAAAGCGCCTGGATGCCGAGGGTCGAGGTAGTAAAGGTGAAGACTTCCTAAGCCGGATGCGGGGTAATGTAGATATCCCTGGAGTAAATCCACCGTCTGGGACAAGTAAGCCTGGGCCAACCGTGATGCTTCGCAGAGCCCTTGTCCTCAATTCAATGTTTGACAAATTCAAAATAGCGAATGATGGTGAAAAATTCGAGGTAGAGGAGGGAGTGGTCCAGGCATTCATGGAGGTGAGTAGATACGAGCACGGCGTTCGCTCGATCGAGGCAATTATACGAATGAGTAATCTGCGTGGCCGGGAGCGATACACTCGGGCTTCGCTACCAAGTCTCGAGCAGCTCAAGCTGCATGTCGACGGAGAAGAATTCTTGGAAAAGATGCGAAGTCGTCGTCATAGTTAACGCTGCAAACTTCAAGGGATGTCACACCATTACGAGATGTCTGCCAAGCACGGCGGAATCTGGATGTAAATGGGAATGCGACGTCGTGCGCACGGTCGCAAATATTGATCAGAAACTCAAATGGTTCTCGGCCGCCGAAGTAACCGCGGACGATGTGGGACTGGCGCTGGTCGGCGGAAGAAACGGCGGGTCTCAGCGCAGGGCTTGCGCAAGTTCCCGGGTTCGCCCAACTGGCGTGAGGATGCTGCGGGTTGGGGTGGATGACAGAGCGGACACGGAATCCGTGATCATTCAGGTGTCTAGCCGAGTGATCAAGAGGGTTACCGTGTCCGCTGTCTCATCTTCCCCCGATCCCTGCCGTGTTGGCCAAGTTGGGTCCGCTCAACCCGGACGACGTGGCTGACCTGCGGTTCTTCCTGGAGGCGGTGCCCGATCCTCGCTCCCGGCGGGGCCGTTGGTACTCGTTGGCCTCAATCCTGCTGGTCTGCGCGGCCGCCGCGGTCTCAGGAGCCCGGACCATCGACGAGCTCGCCGAGTGGGGCGCCCGTGCCGACGCCGGGCTGCTCGCCGCGCTCGACGTGCGCCGTCACCTGCTGCACTGGCGGCATGCACCGTCCAGATCGGCGATCGGGAGGGTCCTCGAGCGCCTCGACGCCGACGCACTCGATGCGGCCGTCGGAGCCTGGCTGGCTCACCGCCATACCGCCGCAGCCCCGGGCAGACGACGGGTGATCGCTGTGGACGGCAAGGCACTGCGCGGCTCCGCCCGTCTGAGCCGGCCCCGCCGCCACCTGCTGTCCGCCGTCACCCACGGCCGCCCGGTCACCCTCGCCCAGGCCGAGGTCGGGTCCAAGACCAACGAGACACGGCACTTCCAGCCCCTGCTTGCACCGCTCGACCTGGACGCAGACGTGGTCACCTTCGACGCGCTGCACTCCGTGAAGGCCAATGTCGCCTGGCTGGTGGAGACCAAGAAGGCGCATTACGTGGCCGTGATCAAGCCCAATCAGCCCACCGCCTGGGCCCAGCTGGACGGTCTGGACTGGCACGCGGTGGCCATCCAGCACACCGCCTCGAACAAGGGACACGGCCGCCGCGAGTCCCGCTCGGTCAAGACTCTCGCCATCGCCGACAACCTCGGCGGCATCGCCTTCCCCCACGCGAAGCTCGCCCTCCGCGTCCACCGCCGCCGCAAAGCAACCGGCAGGAAGGAAACCCGCGAGACCGTCTACGCGGTCACCAGCCTCGACGCCCACCAGGCGAAACCGGCCGAACTCGCCTCCCACCTGCGCGGACACTGGATCGTGGAAGCCCAGCACCACATCCGCGACCGTACCTTCGCCGAAGATGCCTCCACCGTCCACGCCGGCAACGCACCCCGCGTCATGGCAGCCCTCCGCAACCTCGCAATCGGAGCCCTCAAAGCCCTCGGAGCGACCAACATCGCCAAGACCACTCGCGCCATCCGCGACCAACCCGAACGAGCCCTCCCCATCCTGGGCATCACCTACAAGCCCGACCTCAACGGAACTTGATCAAGCCCTGGCCTGGGCCACCTACGAGTCCTCCACTGGCAGTCTTTAATCCGCCCATCAAACGGGCCGACATGACCGTTATGGCCGAGGTCACGAACCGGCCAGGCATAGAAGGCCCACGACTACATCGGGGTACGTGGAGTTGGATTGTTCCGGACGGACTGTGGGAGATTGCGGAGCCGCTGATCCCGCCGTCGAGAGTGAGGCCGCAGGGCGGCGGTACGCAGGACACGCCTGATGAGACGCTGTTCGCGGCGATCATCTACGTCCTGGTCAGCGGCTGCGCCTGGCGGGCTCTGCCGCCGTGTTTCGGCATATCGAAGTCGACCGCCCACCGCCGGTTCCTGATCTGGTCCCGGGCAGGTGTGTGGGGCCGGCTGCACGAGGAGATCCTGCACCGACTCGACGACGCCAGCCTGCTCGACCTCTCCCGAGCGGTCCTCGATTCCGCCCATGTGAGGGCGAAAAACGGGGCGAACTCACAGGTCCGAGTCCCGTGGACCGGGGCAAGCCGGGTTCCAAGATGCACGTCTTGTCGGACGCGAACGGACTGCCCCTCGTCGTCGCCGTCTCCGCGGCAAACACCCACGACAGCCTCGCGCTGAAGCCCATGGTCGCAGGTCACCAAACGATTCCCAATGAGGTTGTCAAGCCTGGCTGGTGACCTGCTGTGAGCGTTCAGCCCAGTGCGGCAGGGGGCGGGGGTGCGGTGATCTCGAATGTGTGCGGCCATCGCGTATGAGGGCCCAGATGACGTTCAGGCGTCGTCGTGCGAGGGCGATGATGGCTTGCTTGTGGCTCTTGCCTTCGGCCCTCTTTCGCTCGTAGAACGCCTTTGAGACGGGACAGCACCGGGCGGCGACCATGGCCGACATGTAGAAGACGCGCAGCAGCCTTCGGCAGTAGCGTCGGGGGCGGCGCATGTTCCCGTTGATTCGTCCCGAGTCCTTTGGGACCGGGGCCAGGCCAGCGACACCGGCGAGGCGGTCGGGACTCCCGAAGACGCTCATGTCTCCGCCGGTGTGGGCGATAAATTCGGCGCCCAGGACAGGTCCGATGCCGGGCATGCTCAAGATGGCTGTGGCGTGTGGGTGGTCGCGGAACCGGCTCTCGATCAGGGCGTCGATCTCGGCGATCTCCGCATCGAGGGCCGTCACCTGGCGTGCGAGTTTGGCCACCACTGAGGCGGCCACCTTCTCTCCAGCCACGACGGTGTGCTGGGCCTCGGCGGCCTCGACCGCGGTGGCAGCAACCAGTTGGGAGTTGCGGACCTTGCGGTTCTTCAACCAGGTCGTGAGCCGGTTCTTCCCGATCCGCCGCAGGGCGGCCGGGGTCTGGTAGGTCGTCAGCAACACCAGGGAGGCCTTCGATTCCTTGAGCCTTTTCCAACCTCACGCTGACGCGTGGTGAAGGACGAGAACGGCCTGGACGATCGCGGTGATGCGGTTGGTGCTGCACCGGAGTTTCCGTAGGAGGCGCCAGCCCTTGAGGGTGGCCATGGCCTGCTCGCCGAGGCAGCGGATCTTGGCGTGTGTGCTGTTGTGCCGGCGCTGCCACCGCTTGAGGCGACGGCCGCGGAAGGGTACCCGGATCGAGCCACCGGCGCCCTGATACGCCTTGTCGGCCCAGCACTTGAGGCCCGCCGTAGAAAGTGCGTCGACGATGCGGCGGGTGCGGGCGGCGGTCAGGTCGTGGGTGGAACCGGGCAGCGCTGGCGAGGCCCACAAAAGCCGTCCGAAGGGATCGGTGAGGACCTGGACGTTCATGCCGTGGCGTTTGTGTTTCCCGGAGTAGTACGGGGTGTCGGCGGCGATCCGGTCGATCGGCAGCAGCGTCCCGTCGAGGATCACGAAGGCCAGGCGGCTCGCGGTCCGCATCGCCTCGGCCAGGCTGGGAGCCAGCGCGGCCAGGACCTCTATCGCCTCGCGGACGTAGCGGTAGACCGTCGCGATCCCGATGCCGAACACGGCGGCGAGCTGGGCATAGGTGTCGCCGCATCGCAGATGAGCCAGGACCAGCAGAGCCTGACGGCCCGGCGTGACGCGGCGCCACCGGGTGCCGATCTCGCGACGGCGAACCGTGAGATGCCCAGCGAGGTGGCGCAGGCGGGCACTGGACAGATCGATCGCCGATGGATAGACAAGCACACGAAGCTCCTGGTCGGCACGGGTGATCTTGGTCGTGAACCCGTCTACCAGGAGCTTCATCGGTTCGTACAGGCCGCCAACCTCCAGGCAACGCCGTCAGGTTGGAAAGGGCTCCGTGTCAGACCTCGGTCTCCTTGCCCAACTCACGTCGGCCGCCAACGACACCGACATCCCCGAACGGCTTCAGGACCTCATCCCCTCATCCAGTGGGCCCTCGACCCCCGTCATCGAACAGGAGCCGACCACCGCCGACCATTTCGAAGCCTTCCATTCTGGCATGGGCTTCACCGACGGGGATGCCCGACGGGGGATGCTCACCAAGCAGATCGCCGACATCATCAGGACACAGGACAAACACGAGACAGCCGATGAACTCCTGCGCCGCTACGACCCTCCAGCAGCCTTCACCTCCCACGCGGACGACCAGCCGGAAGAGCCGGAACACCTCAGATGACGCAGATGCCGGCCGAGCACCTGGAGTCCGAGCTCTACTTGAAGGAGAACCATGGACAGCGAGTTGGCCGCATTGACCGCGTCGGGAGCGACCACCCTGGTCTCGCTCATGGTCACCGATTCCTGGACGCACGCCCGCGAGCTCCTGCGGCGGTTCCTCTCACGCAGCGATCCAGGCAACTCCACGATCACCGGCCTGGACGCCGCGCGGGCCCGGCTCCTCACCGCCCAGTCCGCAGGTCATCCGCACCTGGCCCGCGACACCGCCGAACAGTGGGACGCATACCTACGGCATCTACTGGAAGTCCGAGCCGTCTCCGGCGCCGAACTGCGCACCCTCATCACAGGGTTGCAGCACCTCCAGAGCGAAGTGGCGCGGCCGGGCACCGTACACAACAACATCAACGGCGGCGTACAGCACGGCCCAGTCATCCAATCAGGCCGGATCACCGGACTGACCATCCACGCCCACCACCCTGACCCGCCACAGGACTGAGACGTCACCCGGATCACGTCCAGGAGCGCGGGCTATTCCAGACATAGCTGCTACAGATCGAACTCGAGGTGCTCGACGTCCGTGAACCGGACTTCTTCGAGGCTTCCGGCGCGGCGGCCGCCGTCCTGGAAGTAGACCTCCTTGAGCGCTTCGGCCGCGATCTCCTGAAGCTCACGTTCGCTGGCGCCGGCCTCTTGGGCCTCGAAGAGGCGGGCGGAATGGCGGGGTGGCAGGGCGACGGTCAGGTGCCGAATGCGATCCTGGTCGGTGGAACCGATGGCGGTGTAGCCGAGGCGGGCTCGGGTGTCGATGACGATGCCGCCGGTAGTTGCCGCCTTCTTGCGGGCCTTGGCCCGGACCTGGGGCTGCCAGCGGGCTTTCACCTCGCGCTCCAGGCGTGCGGCGAGGTCCGGGCGGGGCTTTTTGATCTGGTCTTTCACATACCATTCGACGGTGCGCTGGGAGATCCGCAGCATCTGGGCGACCGCCTCGGTGCCCTTGTACTGCTTGACCAGGTAGCGCATCTGCGCGGGCGCGCTCTTGGGCGCCGGGCGAGTGAACGCCTTGTGCACCGCGGCGTCCAGGCCGTCCCCGAACATGCTCATCGCCTGCCCACTCCCCTACTCGCCGTTGTCGGCGTCGGTGACGGTGCCGTCCTTGATGTACCGGGCGAGGTTGAGGTCCGGGCGTTGAACCGTTCGCGGACCTCTCCGCCCCACAGGACGGACTGGGTGCCCCCCACCGATCCCACGCTCCACCCGCGGCACGCGGCCGAACCTGAAAGGCATTGAGCAAGTGCTCCCCGTGCCGGAGAGATCCGGGATCATGAAGCATGCTCCCGGATGACTGGCACCTCGCCCAAGACGTTGACGACTTCCTATCCCGAGCCGGGGACTTCCTGCGCTCGCGCCCCGCCCTGCACAACACGCCACTGACGGACATCGAGAAACTGCGGATACGCGGGGCGGCCGAACACGACGCCGCAGCACCCGTCTTCGGCCGACTGCAGTCAGAAGGTGAAGTCCACGCGGTCTTCTATCTCACTCCGGGCGGCCGCCTGGGCCTCACCCCCCTCTCTGTCGAACAGACCGACGCCCTCGCCACTCACCTGGCCGGCCTCGGCCACTCGCCCTCCCACGTCATCGCGGACCGCGACACTGCCGACGCTTTCGCCGAGTCATGGCAGCGGCACACGAGCGCGGCGCCGGTACCGCCTTTCTGGCGGACGCATCTCTACCGTCTCGGCACGCTCACCCCACCGCAGCCGCGCCCGGAGAGCCGGGGACGCATCACGGGCGGGCAGGACCGTGAGCAAGTCGTGCACTGGTGCCGTGAGTTCTGTGTCGACGTCGGGGAGCAGCCCTCCATCGACCTGATTGACGCCGGCTCCTGGGACGACTCGCGTTTCGGCGACAGGCACTTCACGTTCTGGGAGACCCCGGACGGCACCCCCGTCGCGATGGCGGCCGTGACCTCGATGGTCGGCGGCATGGTCCGGGTGGACCCCGTCTACACCCCGGCCCACCTCCGGGGCCGCGGCTACGCGGGCGCCGTGACGGTCGAGGCGAGCCGGGCAGCACTGGCCGCGGGCGCGACGGATGTCGTCCTGTTCACGGACCCGGACAACCCCACCAGCAATGCCCTCTACCAGCGCATCGGGTACGTCCACGTCGCCGACTTCGCCGGGTACAAGTTCTCCTACGGCGCACCACAAGCCGGGTGAGGGGCATGACCGACGCAAACGCACCTGCCACCAGTACCGGCTGCGACCGCCGCGAAGCGGCTGAAGCTGCGTCACAGCGACTCCGTCGATGGTGAAGTTGTGGGCTACACCGGCCCCGTGGCGCGGCCTAGGGCACTCGCCGTGCGTCTGCCCGACGGGCGCATCGCCTTGTCGCGGACCCTGCCCGGTCCGCTCGCCGCTCACCTCGGAACGCTGCTTGCTGACTCCGGTCCGCCCCATCGCGCTCACACCGCCGGGGGCGACTCGTACAACACCCTCCCGCACGACCTGCCGTCGAGCGGCCCGCCCTGTCCCGCCGATCAAGCTTCGGCACGCTGCGAGTTCGCGGACGCGAGGTCGGCGAGAGTGTTGAGCGCGGCGGCGGTGAGTTCGACGACCTTGATGAACTGCGCGTCGGGTTGGAGCTTGTCCAGGCCCGCGCGGACGAGGGTGGCCTGCCAGTTCTTGCTGCGGGGGTGCGCGACCCCGGTCGAGCGCAGGCCCTGGAGCAGGCGCAGGGGTCCGGTGGACGGCTCGGGGTCGGCGCCGAGGGTTTTCACCCAGGCCTCAAGGCAGTTGATCGTGGTGTCCTTGGGGTCGGCGCCGGGGAGCTTGCGGATGACCTTGACGTCGAGGTAGTCGATGACGCCCTTGGCGAGGGTGAGGATCTGGTGGTCCGTTTCCTGTTGCTCACTGCTGGTGGGCATGTGCAGGCCGTCGAATGCCGTCTTGTCGGTGGCGTCCCAGGGACGGTAGATCCCCTCCCCTGTGATCCGGGCCAGCTCAGTGCTGAACCGCTGCCGTGCCGTGGTCAGGCTGAGCAGAGGATTGACCGGCCCCTCGTACCACTGGCCGAGGATGTCGCGCCGGTAGCGGGTCTCGTCCGGCCCGCCGTTCGGTGCTTCGTTGAAACTGAGCCAGTGGGAGCGCTCCGGGCTGGGCAGGTCGCGTCCGAGGTCTCCGAGGTAGGCCTCGACGAGGCCCTCCTTGTTGCGGCCGATGCTGATGCTCCACAGTCCCAGGCAGGTGAGGCGGGTGCTGTCGATCTGGTAGCGGGAGGGTTCCGAGGCGTAGCGGCGCAGGACGTCGCGGCGGAAGTAGACCGGGGTGAGGTAATGCGGGGTGCCGCGGTCGTTGAAGTAGTCGCTCAGCTGGTCGGGTTCGCAGGTGGAGACGACGGGCTGTCCGGTGGCCGCGTCCACTGCGATCGTGAACTGCGGGTACTGCTCGTTTCGGGGGTGGGGGTGGCCGAGGTCTGCCGGCTTCACGGCCAGCGGCAGGATCAGGTGTTTGCCCAGGAGCCGGACGAACCCCGGAAGTTTGCTGGCTCCTGGGATGTCGCCGCTGTGGAAGACGTAGTGACGGTCCCTGGAGCGGTCGGTCGCGTCGATCTTGGGGGCGGGCACGTCGGCGAGGCGGGTGACTCGGTCGTACTGGACGACGAGGATGCGGCGGCGGGCGGCCAGGTAGCGCCGCAACGGCAGCGCGGCGATGTCGATCTCCAGGTCCGTCTCGGTGCGCCGGATACGGACGAGTTCCTGGTCGCGGCCCGCGTCGTCGAGGTAGTACCAGCCGCCGTCGCTGCGCGGGACGGCCTCGAAGTACCACAGGAAGGACGGGGTGAGCTCGATGGTCGGCTCTACGTGCGGTTGTTGGTGCGCACGGCGCTGAACGAAGAACTCGGCGTGGTGATATTCGTCGGTCAGGCCATCGTGGAACACGAGCGTGCCGTCGCCGTCTTCCCAGGCGCCGGCGCTGCCCACGGATCCTTGTGTCCAGGCAGGGTCCGCGAGGGCGTGCTCGGTGCCAGCCGTCGTGGTCAGGTAGCTTCCCAGACCCGCATCGCGCCGGTCCAGAGTTGCGTGCAGGACGGTGACCCAGTCGGTCGGGGTGGAGTTGAGGGCGTCCAGGTGCCCCTCGGCCCTGGCGTCGCGAGGCAGGCCCTCGCTGCTGCCGCGCCGGTATACGAGCGTCACGTGCGGATTAGTCCTCGATGATGCGGTAGTGGGTGTCGACCTTGAGGCCTTCGTCCCGGTGCAGGAACCACAGCAGGTGGCGGCCGGGCTCCGGAGAGCTCCACTCCAGCGGCGAGCCCTCGGGGTAGAACGCCGCCCCGGCGGCCTCGGCTTCGGCGAGCGTGTCGAAGTCGCCCTCCGGCTTCTCCGGCCCGATCAGCCTGTACTTCATGCATCCCCCTGGTCACGGCGGCCCCGCCTGCACTCCGGCGCGGCCAGACGCCCCCTCCGCTGACGGACGGGACAGCCCCTAACACATCATAAACACGTTTCCTTCACCTCTTGCCCGGCAGCCCCGCCCGCCCGGAAGGGCGAGGCAGGCCCGCCCCTGCCGGCCTCAACCCGCTTGCCCCCCAGACCTGTTGCCGAGGCGCCCGCCTGGGCGGGCGGCAACACGGCAGCCACTCCCACGTGAACACCACCGACCGACCTCACGGGCACCGCCGCACGAACGGCACCGGCGAGTCCCCGGGGACAGCCGGCCGAGATGCGCAGCGAGAGCCGCCCGCGAACACGGCGACCTGCGCGTGCCGTCGTACTTGGAGCGCGCACTGTATGCCTCCTGCACGACTGTCTCGACCTGCTGGCGCAGGGACGAGGTAAGGAACAGGGCGGCTGCGCGGGACCGGACCCTTTCGCTGATGCCCTCATGCTTGTCGTTGGGACTGGTCATCAGGGCTTCCAGCGCGATTACGTAGTCCAAGTGCAGCTCATCGACCTCCTGTTCCCACACACCGTCGTCGCTGTAGGTGCGCTGGTATGCCTGCAGCAGGTGCCGGGCGGCGCGCTCGAGACGCAGGGCGCGCCTCCTGGGCAGCCTTCGGCCACTCGTGGTGCCATCCATGACGGCGTCGATCTTCGCTGCCACGGCGGTGCAGAAGGCTTGCAGGCGCGGGAGTTCCACCCGGGTGATGTGGAAGCAGCCAATCTCGCGGACTTCGACTTCCTCGTGCCTGCCGTCGTGGTCTTCGTAGATCTGGAAGGTGGTGGGCACGCGGTTTTGGTGCAGTCCGAACTCGCGGCCGCGGTCGACGTCGAACACTGCATCGACATGGAGGAGTTCGGGGCTCCACAGGATCAGCGGCAGCAGCGCCCTCCAGTGCCAGGCTTCCGGCCGCGGGCCGGTGAAATCGAACCACGGCGCGCCGCTGCGGTCCGACGCACGGTCCGGATCGGGGGCGTGGACGAACGGTGCGCCGGCCAGGAGACGGAGGTCGAGCCCGCCCGGCTGGAGGTCGTAGAGGGCAGGCATGGGGCCCAACTGCCTCAGTTCGTCGGCGGTGAAGGTCTGCAACGTGTACCGGCCCAGCGGGATCCGTGTCCCCTCGGGAAGGTCGCCGGTCAGCAGTAGCCAGTCCTCCACTGCCGGCGCGGGCGCCGTGCAAGAGGCGACGAAGCTGTCCGCAACCTCTTCCGCTGGCACCGTCACCCCCTGGGCAACCAGACGGGTTGCGTCACCCAGTCCCGATCCGCCCAGGAGCACAGACCATCGGGGCAGCCAGTCACCATCAGCCTTGCCGTACAGGTCGCGGTGCTCGGATTTCGGCGCGGCGTCCATCACCGCGTTGATCACGGCATCGAACTCCGGCTGCGTCGCCAGTGCTACATCGGTGATTGCCTGAGGTATCGAGGGCAGGTTCCGTGCCTGCTCGAGCCGGGCAAGGACGGCCTGACGCAGTGGGGATGTGACTTCCATGCGGCACGAAAATAGCGCACCTACACCGCCCACGAGACCTCAACCGTCAAGGCCACAGCTCTCAGCCTGAGCAGGCATTCTTGCGTTGGCCAGCCTGGCGCGGTACCGGCGATTACCTGCGCCCTGCGGTCCTCAACCCTCGGCTTCACGGAGGGCGATGATGACGATCTGAATCGGCGTCTGGGGATCGGCCCGGAGCAGCACCCGCACAGCCCGAACGCCCTCAACCCGACCTCCCCGGCCGTGAAGCAGCTACACCTCGCCCACCTGGAGATCGCCTCCGAGATCACAAGCGAGATGCAGCGCCTGACTGCAGAGCCCCTCGCCCGGCCCGGCCTCGCCCAGCTCCGCGTACCCGGAGCTGGGCGAGGCGGCGCTCGGCATCTCCCGTCAGGCCGCCTGCAAGCGGTGGCCCGACGCCTTCGACCACAACGCCGTCGAACAACCGCTGCCCCGAAAAGCTGCTGACCGTTCCCGCAGCGGGCAGCCCAGAGCACGCTGACTGGATCCACTCCTGGGCACGGCACGTGAACGCTCTGCCCTGAGGGCAGCGCCGCCCCTGTACACGGAAAAGTGCGGGCCCCAGCGGACGGACGGGCGGATCACCGACTCGACGCCACCCCAGTAGTCATCAGCGACCTCCATGCGGCCCTCGACCACTTCCCCGATCGGCTTGATCTCCAAAGCCATCTCCCAGCCCTCCGACCCTGCCCCAACAAAGTTTGTGATCAATCTACTTGGGCCAGAAAAACGGCCGCTCGTGTGTCGAGCACACCGACGGCAGGGATACCTCACCTACGGAAGGGCCACAGCCGCATCAGCCAGCCACTACTGCTCGTCGTCCGCCGCTCGGAAACTCGTCACTGGGCAGATCAGTGCCCAGATGACCGACAACGAAAGCAAGCAGTGCAGGACGCCGCCGGTCACGTCCGAAACACGGTCTGGCAGCGGGTAGGGTCTACTCCCAGCCGTCCAGGGAAACCTGCGGTCCGGCAGAGAGGTACCGCTGAAGGGCACTGGCTGTGGTGTCCACGAAGTGCTCGGGAATGGCCCCAGCGTCGACCCAGCAGACCTGGGCATGCTTGCGGGGCTCACGGTTCTCGGGTTCCCCGGTCCAGTCATGGGCAACGAAGACCACGGTGAGGAAACCGTTGGGCGCTTCGACGCCCCAGGCTCCGTGGATGATGTGGGCGACCTCCAGGGATTCCGCCTTCACCGCCAGACCGGTTTCTTCGTACAGCTCGCGGACAGCGGTTTCGGTGATGGGTTCGCCGGGTTCGCGCTTGCCGACGGGAAGGTCCCACATGCCCTGGGCGAATTTGGCGTTCTGGCTGCGCTGAAGGAGGACGACTCTATTGGTGGCCTTGTCGTGGACGATGACGGCTGCAACCAGCAGGGTCATGGATTCCAGGGCGGGCTTAAGGGCTTTGGGTTGATCGTCGGCCTGCGGTTGAGCCATGGTTGCGTCCCTTCGTCGGCCGGTTGGTGGGCAGCTTAGGCCAGTGCTTCGCATGCGCGGCGGGCGAGTCCAGCGGCTCCGGGTACTTTGCGGCGCTGGTAGACGGTGAGGGTGGAGCGGAGTGAAGTGATGGCCTTGCGGGTTCGGTCGGAGGTCATGCCTTCCATGAGCGTAAGGGCCTGGGACCAGGCAGCGACGGCTTCGTCCGCACGGCCCTGGGCGGCGAGGCTGTCTCCGAGGTCGGCGTAGGTGAGGGCGTGGACGCGCTTGTACTTCTCGGGGTCCCAACGGACCAGGGCGTCGCGGTGCTGCTGTTCGGTGCCGACGTGGTCGGCGAGGTCTGTGAGGGTGCGGGCGGTGTGGCTGGCAACGGTGCCAGCGGCTGGGCCGCTGACGCGGGAGTAGCTGGGCTGAGGGCCGTCGTCCCTCAGGAGAGTGTTTTCGGCGGCGAGCAGGGCGCGGGCCGCTGCGGGCTTCTCGCTGACAGCGGCGTAGGCGCGGGCGTGTGTGATGTGGAGCAGGGCTTCGGTCTGACCGTCGACGTAGCCGATCCCCCGCTGTAGGGCGCCTTCGACGAGGGCAACGCAGTGGTGGGGTTGCTTGAGGCTGAGGGCCTGGTGGGCGAGTGCGCGCATCATCCAGGCAGCATGGCCGTGCGGGTCGCCTTCGCAAGCGAGTTGGTAGCCGACTCGGTAATAGCGCTGGGCGGCGCCTTCCTGGCCGAGGTCGTGGTGCTTCCATCCTGCCAGGTAGGCGAGTTCGGCGACGGCTGCAAAGGCCTCTCGTCGTAAGGCTTCACTCACATAGCGGCCCCGGAGCATGGGAGCAGCGGTGTCGGCGAGGTAGGCAGTAACCGTGGTCAGGCCGTGTCCGCCGCCAAGTCGTTCGTCTGCCGCGCTGAAGGCTGCGGTGATCTGGCGTACGACGTCTACGTCCTCGGCTCCTACCACGGATGTTCCAGTGCGGGCGCGGAGCATGCGGGCTGTTGCCTCGTGGTCGTAGGCGAGCGGCATGGCGACG
Source organism: Streptomyces sp. NBC_01446 (assembly GCF_026340095.1). Lineage (GTDB taxonomy): Bacteria > Actinomycetota > Actinomycetes > Streptomycetales > Streptomycetaceae > Streptomyces > Streptomyces aureus. The sequence goes on from NZ_JAPEPO010000002.1 coordinate 112,275, forward strand.
CCGACCGTGGTGAAGGCAGCTACCGCGAGGAAGCGGCGGTGTTCAACGTCGGCGCGGCCCAGCTCTGTGGCGGCGAGGACGGGATCCGGGTCGTCTGGCTCTTCTGCGTCTGGTGCCCGGAGGCCGATATCGGTCTGGGTGATGATGCGGCCTGCCCGGCGAGACAGGGCTTCTGCGAGGTACTGGCCCGTTCGGCCTGTGGGCTGGCGGGTTCCGTTCACCCAGTGCGAGACGGCCGACTTGTTGGTCTGGAGTACCTCGCCGTTCTCGGCCGCGATGCGCCGGGCGTCCTTCGCCAGGGCCTCGTACGTGCAACCGCTCGCCTCGATGGCTTCACGCAGGCAGGAGTTGGGTTTTCTCGGCGCCGCCACGCTCGCCTCCCGTCCGGGCTGTAAACCACGTATACCGCTTCAACTACCTCTCACCGTACCCACTGTGCGTGACGAGCGGTTCACTAACCATCAGCTGCCCGGCCCGTTCCGACACCATAATCAGGGCTCCTCCTTCGGCCGGGTTGCCCAGAAGTTCCTTCCATCTGCACGGAGTTACCCGGCCAATCAGAGACGGAGACACGGTGACCACCATCGACACCGCGGCCATCGCGGTTGAGCTACCAGAGGTGTCCGACGAGCAAGGGAGCCTCCTGCCCGGCGTTCAGGTCGGCGGTTGGCACATCGCCTTCGGCCCTGCCGAGTGTTTCGTCTGCTTCGAGTCCAGCACGTGGCTCATCACCGACCGGAAGCCTGCAGTCACCTCGGTCGTGTTCGGCCTCGCCCGGGAAGAATTCGGTGAAGCGAATCAGGTACCTGGTCTCGGTGCCCACACCCTCCCAGGCGGGCAGCAGGCCGCTGGCCCTCGGGCGATCAACTGTCAAGACGGGCTGCTCCCGACGAACGGGGCACTGAGCGCGAACCTTCGCCGCTTCGACGCTTCTGAGACGACCGTCCGCCGAGTCCTTGACGGACACCGGCGGACTCTGTGATGGAGGTGCGTCGTGGAAGCCATCCAGCCCCTGCAGAGGGTGCTCGATGCCCCTGAGTACCAGGAGAGCCTGACGTTGATCTCGGACGACAAGGCTCCCGGAGCGGCCCGCTCTTTCACCCGCAGCAGGCTCAAAGCCTGGGGCTTGGCTGACCTCTTGGACCGCACGGTGCTGATCGTCAGTGAGTTGATCACCAACGCCGAACAGCACGGTGGTGCCCGTGGCTTTACCGCTGCTGGCGGTTCCTCGCTGTCGGCCAAGCCCGAGCACATCGTGTTGACTCTCGCCGCTCAAGGCGGATTCGTAGCGATCGAGGTTGAGGACAACTCCGTCCTGCCGCCGATCCCTCGGCTCCCGTCATCCGATTCGATCGGCGGTCGCGGCTTGCGGCTCGTGACGGCCGAGTCCGACGCCTGGGGGTTCTTCGTCAACGAGGACGGGAGCGGCAAACGTGTATTTGCGTTCGTCAGTCGCCAACCCCCGTGCCCTGTCTGACTCCTGCGCCGTCCGAATCTCCGCCCGCCCATGAGGTGTTCGCCATGCCTCTCGCCCTGCGCCGGCGACAGCCTCACACCCCACGATTCCTTGACTCAAAGGACCACTATGCAACTCGATGCGGAATCCACGCCGGTCATCACCTCTCGGTACCCGTTATTCGTCCCCGCGGACCCAACCGCTCCCCAGGTCGCGCGGATCAAGGGCCGGACAGGGCTGACGATGCTCGGCTGGCCGGGTAGCCAGCTCGATGCCGTTGAGGTTCTGGGAGTCCTCGTCATCAACGCGCTCGAACACGGCATCACCCCCGGGGCCACCAGACAGCTGCACGCGTGCCTGAGTGTCACCGAGACGCGTGAACTTCTCATTGACGCCACCGACCGCAACCCCACGTTCCGTGACTTCGAGCGCGCCGTCGCCGGTGAGCTCGGACAAGGCCTATGGCGGGCACGGCAGCTAGGCGCTTCGATCTCCTGGTCCGCCGCCCCGGACTTCTCAAGCAAGACCGTGCGGGCGGCCATGCGGCCGCTGGGGCGGGGCGCCCTGTGAGCGCCTGGGTCTCGGCTCACGAACCTCCGCACCGACACCCTGCGCGGCTCCCAGGCGCCCTCTTCGGCGGCCCTTCTCCGCTCCCCCGCGGCTCCGTAGGCACCCGCCGAAGAGGGCCCCCCGTCCCCCACCTCACGACCGACAGGAAGAGCTACGCGCATGTGCCAGCACACGCCCCCCTGCCCCACGGCCGAGGATTCCGACAAGGAGGCCGCGCTCCCTATCGCGCGCCACCCTGAACAGGGCTGGAGCCTGTTGTGCAACCAGGTGCTGCTCTTCGACACCGGCGAGCTGCTGCCCAACGGCACGGTCATCGCCCCGCACCGCCCTCACGCCTGCGAGCGAGGTGCCGCATGAGCACCTCTGCCGACATCGTTATCCCGTACATCACCCTCCGCCGGAACGAGGAAGCCGAGAGCTTCCTGATGCTCTGCGCCCGCATGGAAGACGACCGACAAATGCGGCTCGCCTACATGGACGAGGAACGCGAGGACCGTGACCTGCACGGTGTGCTCTGGTCCCGTGTCTCGCAGTCTCTCGGCGCCGACCGACTGCCGACAGGAGATCCCCGCTGGAAGCTGGTCCACCCGTCCCGGCAGCGGGAGACCATGCTCCGCCTGCGCTGCCAGGTGTGCTTTGCGAGCACCAAAGCCGTGCGCCGCCAGGCGCCTGAGCGGTCCGGCGTCCTGTTCCTGCACACCGCCCAGAGCGACCTGGGGCAGCCTGTTCGTACCTGGCAGCCGCCCGTCTGCGTCGAGCATGCGAAGTTGGCCGCCGCCCGGTGTCCTCACCTGGGCCGCAAGGGGCACGTCGCGCTCCTGGCCCGCCGCTACCGTCTCTACGGAGTGATCGGAACCCCGCACGCGTTGGCCTGCGACGGGGTGCGTGTCCTGGCAGGCGACGACACCCCGATCCCCTACGGCGACCCGCGGCTGCGCTGGTTCCTCGCCTCCCAACTCGTCCGCGAGCTGTCCGACTTCGAAGCCGTGGACCTGGCGGAGCTCACGCCCGCAACCTAGGCCCCGCTCGGCGTTCCTGTGCTGATGGCGGAACGCCGAGCGGCACCACCACCCCGAGCACACCCCTGTCCAACAGCCGCTTTCGGCTGCCCGCTGACCTGGAGAAATGATGCTCACCGCACCCACCTACCGCACCGTCGAGGGCGCCTACCTTGATCTGCTACGGCTGGCCTGCGACAGTCCCGAGTTCAACATCGCGGCCCGCGGCAACGACGCACGCGAGGTCATCGGCGTCAGCTTCCGCCTGCCCAACCCGCGACAGCGCCTCCCTTACCTCGCCGCGCGGAAGGCCAACCCGGTCTTCCAGTTCGCCGAAGCGCTCTGGTATCTGGCCGGCCGCCGGGACCTGGAGATGATCGGCTACTACGCGCCGTCGATGCGCTCCAGCTCCAAGGACGGCGTCACCCTGGGCGGCTCCGCCTACGGCCACACCCTGTTCAATCCGCCCGCCGTCGGAGACACATGGTCCCCGTTCGAGCGGGTGCTGGAACTGCTGCGCACCGAGACCGACAGCAAACGCGGGTACCTGCCCGTGTTCTCGGCCGCCGAACTGGCCGTCGCCGACAACCCGGACATGGCGTGCCTGGCCGGCCTCCACCTGCTCGCCCGCGATGGCTGCCTGCACATGGTGTGCCACATGCGGGCCAACGATCTGGACTGCGGCCTGCTGTCCGACGTGTTCTCGTTCACGATGATCCAGGAGTACGCGGCCATCCAACTCGGCCTGGAACTGGGCCACTGCACCCACACCATCGGCTCGGCGCACGTGAACGAGTGCAACGTCGACCGAGTCCGGCGCGTGCTGAACGAGGCGGAGCTGCGCCGGGCTCCGCACTCGTTCCCGTTCCCTGCAATGTCGATGACGACCGGCCCCGACACGATCATGCGGATGCTGGAACACGAGGCGCTGCTGCGCACCAACACCGTGAAGTACAGCGCGGACGAGATCGCCCGCCTGAACCTCGATGCCTACTGGCAGCAAGCGGTGCTGCTGTTCGAGGTGTACCGGCAGATCAAACACGACGAGACCGACACCGTCAGCCGTGACGTCCTCGACTGCCTGCACCCGGGCCTGCGCTGGCTGTGCGAGAACAAGTGGGAGGCCTGCGCGAGAGCGGAGGGAGCGAAGTGAGCGGCAGGCCGCCGGCGGGCGGTGTGGTCAGGGGCATCGACTTCGACCGGTGGGCCGTCGTGCTGTGCAAGCCGGACGCCGTGGAACGCGACCTGGTCGACGCTGTCCTGGACCGGATCGAGGCCGCGGGCGTGTCCATCCTCGGGCGCATGGAGCTGGTCGCAAAGGCGTGGCAGGCCCACGTGCCCTACTGGGACCTGCTGGTGGACCGCGATTGGTTTTTGGACCGGGACATCGCCGCGTGCCTGGACGAGGCATACGTGGGGCAGCGCGTCACCGTCGCGCTCGCCCACGGAGAGCCGGGCATGCACGCACGGCTGCGCGACCTGTTGGGCCACTTCGATCCCACGCACGCCGCCGCAGGAACCATCCGCGCAGACCTCGGCCAGGACAGCCTGGACGCGGCGCTCGCCGAGAAGCGGCTCGTGCGCATGTGCGTCGGTACAGCGATTCGCGGTCCGCTCGCGGGAACCGGTACGACCCCGTCGTCGACCTGTGCCGCGCGCAGGACATCCCGTACGTGCCCTACCGCCCGCTCGACGCCGCGTGCGGCCGGAAGTACGGGTGGCTGACGAGGCGGTTCACGGCGTCTTCGTCGCTCATCAGTCGCCGCGGGACCTTCATCCCGTAGTTCTCGAACAAGTGCCGGACGCAGTAGCCGCAGTTGAGGGCGAGTTGCTCGGGCGGGCAGATCTCGCACGCCTCCAGCGCCACATCGAGACGGATACGCAACTCGGCAGGGTCGAAGCAGTCAGACCAATCCTCCACGCACCCAACGACCCCGAGCACCACGATCGGCAAGAACCCCGTCCGGGGACGCCGGCCGAGGATGATCCGTTCGACAGAGGCAAGGCCGACGAGGACAGGGATTCGAGGCCGTGTCCTTCGTCGGCTCCACGCCCATCGCCCGCTCGGGTCGGCCAAAGCACGCCCTTCGCAACCCTTGGGCTCCGAGGCCGGGTCGAATGGCTGGCACGCCACGCAGACCATGGGCAGCTCGCGGTCCGGGGCCTCCAGCATCGCTGTCGTCAACCGCCTGATGGTCTGGCCGTACTGGCCGTCTCCAGCCATCGCCGCGCGCCGGCCTCTGCAGCTGATTCCCGCACTGTGAGCACGCCCAGAAGCTCGCCGATGGTGTAGGCCATGAGCGCGGGCAGGACCGGCACGGCGAGGATGATGGCACTGCGCCAACCGAACGTGACGCCCACGTTGCGCCTGGCTCGAAGCCGCTTGGCCGTCCATGTCTGGTCCGGAGTGGGCGGATCCAGAAGGGCCTTACGGTGCCGCCGACGCTGCGCCACCCACCCCCACACCAGACCCGCACAGGAAGCAACCCCCAGCACCGCGTTCACGAGGGTACGGACGGTGCCCGAAACCTCGTCGAAGAACCCCGCGTACATGGCCAGGGTGGCTGCGTAGAGCCCGGAGAGGAGAGCGAGCCACAGCAATCCGGTGATCGTCCGCCGCAACCAGTAACCGACACTCCGTCGGTGCCAGCTTGTGCCGAGCCCGGGCAGGGCCGGGATCTCGACTTCGGCGTACGCGCCGCCGGCTTCAGAAGAAGTTCGTGACGCCATGCCAGAGGTCCTTTCCGCAATCCTTGATGTCGTCCCCGTAGCGTTTGAAATCGTCCCCGGTCTCCGACAACACATTTCCCGCGCCGTGCAGCACACCGCCGACCACACCGTGGTCGTGAATGTCCTCGCTCCAATGCTCGTGGAAACTGTGGTCGAGGACGTTGGTCGCAACCAGCACCGCCCCGACCCCTACCGCGGCCGTCGCGACGGCACCGTCGACAGGGAGGGAGGCCGCGATACCCGCTCCGACCGCCAGACCACCCAGCGCGATGGTCCCGTCCACCGCAACGGACTTCTGCCACGACCATCCCTTGTCGTGGTCGTCCTTCGCCTCTACCAGCCCACAGGCCGCCGCCGCGGCGACATCGACCACCGGCACCTCCCGGAGAAACTCCGGCATGGCCTCGAGCGACCGGCCGGCACGCAGCGCATCTGCGGCATCGGCCAGCTTCACGTTCAGCGCCCGGTCGTACGGCAGCTTCGTGCTGCCATTGTCGGCGCGGGCGATGGCGTCCTCCAAGGAGTCCACCTTCATGACCGCGTCCCGGTACGCACCCTTCGCGGGCAGATCCTTCGGCAGCGCCTTGCCCGCCTTCTGGTACGCCCTGCGTTCCGCTTTCAGGTCCTTCTTCGCGGCGCGTGCCTCGTCCTTGGCGTCATCGATGAGATTGCGGGCGTCTTTCCCCCGCGCCCTCGCGTCCTCGGCGTCGTAGGCATACAGACCGCGCAACGCATCGACGATGGTGACTTTGTCCCCCGTCGACACCTTCCCGGTCACCTGCGCATACAGCCCTCGCAACTCGTCCGCGGCCACAAGGCGGGCATGCTGCGCTGTGTGCAGAATCTCCCGGCGCACCCTGTCGTACTCACCGAACGCGTCGATCGTCTTCTGCTCGTCCACGCTCGGCGGATCGGCGGTCACGAACTCGTTCGGCACGCCCTTCTCGCCCATGGGTACGCCCCTGCGCGTTGCGGTGTGCTCAGCGTTCTGCAACGCCGTCTCACAGGCAGAGAGATGACCGGCGAGCGTGTCCAGGATGCCACCTGCGGAGCTGACCAGCGTGGCAAAGGCGCCGGCGGTCAGCGCGTCCTCGCTCCACGCGGCGCGGAAGTTCTCGGCCGCCTCACCCGTCCACCCAGCATCACCAACGAGCTTCTCGACAGCGTCAGAGACCGGACGGACCGCGTCCTCCAGCGGCTTCTTCGCTTCCTTGTACGTGTCGGCCATCGTGCGCAGTCCGCCTACATCACCGCCGACCCAGCTGTCACCCATCGGAGCCTCAGCCCTCCCCCGTCATCAGGTCTTCGAAGAGACCGTGTACATCGATGTCGTGCCGCCGGAAGGAGTCGCGCGCGTAGGCGACCTTGTCGCCGTGGTCGTCGAGCCGGTCCGCGAAACCGATGTGCAGCGCGAGGATGAGATCGGCGACCTCCTTGATCGCGTGATCGAGCCCGGGATCACCCCCATCGGCCACCGGCGGCGACACGTGCTGGTGCAGCATCCGGTAATGCGTCGCTTCCCGGTGGAAGGTTCCGGTCATCGACGTGAGGTCGCTCAGTACGACCCTGTATCCGGCACCGGACATCAGTACATCTCCTGCGCGTAAGCGGCCAGAGCGGCCGGCTGCCAGTGGGGTTCTCCGGCGAGCGCCGCCGGGTCGAGCCGCACGGTCACCTCACGCTCGGCCATAGCCTCGGCCAGCGGGCCGAGTGAGGTGGCGACCCACGGCTGATATTCACCAAGCAGCACGACAAGCCGGTCCAAGGTCGTAAAAGCAAGGGCGACGATGCCGCCGGCAGAATGCTCGAAGAGCTCGTATGTGATGAACGGAACCCTCACCGCACGGCCGTCCGCACTCGTGGCGTGGATGGAGCGAGGATGGGCCGGTACGAAGACCGGGGTGTGGTACGCGGGGACGCCCGGTTTCGGGCCCGTTTCTCTGTCCGCCGCAGGGCGTGACGGCAGGGCCTCATCAATGTAGTCGAGCAAGCGCGAGCGGCGCGGTGCGGTCGGCTCACCGTGCGGCATGCTCATCACCGCCTCCCCCTCGAAGCTCGGCCTGGACAGTCGGGCACCGCCACCCTAGACGCCGTCGCAACGAACAATTTCGGTCAAACCCGTCACCCGGAGCGGATGCATTCGCAACCCATACGCCACTTTGGTCTGGACTTGATCCCCGCTTGACTCTGCGATGACCTGCGTTCCGGGCCAGGGTCAGCCGTTGTCAGCCCGGCAGTTGCCGCACTGGCTGATCACCGGCGCATCGGGCAGATGTCGCGGGGGTGTGTCAATTTAACGGCCGTGTCTCACTTTCAGTGGTGACGGAGCGTGCGGCTATCCGAGGAGGATGCGGTGACGGCAGCGGCTTCGCCACCGCAGGCCATCTGGCCGCCTACGCAGGACTTGCCCCGACCACCCGCCCTTCCGGCTCCTCAATACGCGCCGAGCACCCCCCGCGGCGAGGCAACAGACAGCTCAAACGAGCCTTCTACCTCGCCGCGTTCGCCTCACTGTCACAACCGGACTCACGCGCCTACTACGACAGGAAACGACGCGAGGGGAAACACCACGTCGCGGCCCTCGTCTGCCTCGCCCGACGCCGCATCGACGTCCTCTTCGCCATGCACCGGGACGGCACCTTCTACGAACCGCCCGCCACTGCCACCGCTTGACGAAAACCATAGGGGCACTTTTTGCGAGCCCCGGCCGCGTGCTGGTGAGCGCGCACGACGGTGGAGTCGACCGAGACGGCCCAGTTGACGTCTCCTTCGGCATCGGCCTGCGCGATGAGCACAGTGAAGGCCCGCTCCCACGTACCGTCGATAGCCCACATCCGCAGCCGGTTATAGACGCCTCGCCAGTTGCCATACTTCTCCGGCAGGTGGACCCACTGCGAGCCGGTCTGGAACTTCCAGGCGATCGGTACAGCAGTGCACAGGGGGACAGTTGCGTGGAAGTAGCCGTCACAGAACAGGCGGTCCACGTACGAGACTCCAAGGACGTAACCCGTCCGGCCTTTGCCGTGAGCCCGGACCGCTGGTCGCGCTTCCTGGACTTTGTGGCGGAGGTCTGAGGGCGCCGCGTCAAGGGGTCAGCGGCAGGCGTTCAGGTCGGCGAAATCAGGGTCCCAGGGGACGAACGAGGCATCGCTGACGACCGTGTTGAGGGCTGTGCGGGATCGAGGGTCCCAGAGCCAGATGCGATCGCCGTCGCGGAACCTGTCAACGCGATCAAGGCAGGTAGTGCGGTCTATCCCTGTGCCGTGATCGTTTGATCGTCGTGTCGGAGGTCGGCGGGCTTGTTGATCCAGGCGGCCTCGGGGAGTTTCGGGGGTTCGGGGGCGGCGCGGACGAATCGTTCGGGGTGCTGGCGGTAGACGCTTGGGCCAGCTCCTCGAGCGCCGGGATCCGCATGCCGGCCGACGGGGTGAAGTCGACGTGGGAGCAGCCGGCCGTGATCGCCGCCCGCGAGGACGTCGGCGCGCATCTCGCGGAGCTGGTCGGCGAGGCCGAAGTGCACATCGAAGGGGGTATGCATGGAGCAGGTTGGTGCCGGACCAGGCCCGCACTCGCAGGCCCCGGGCGGCGAACAGATGCTGAACAACCTGGGCGTCACCAAGTCGCACTCCCGGCCGAAGACGTCAGGCTATTCCGGAGTGCCGGTGGGCGAGGTTGTACCAGTCGAAGAAGCCGGTGCACCAGGCGCGGGCCGACGGCAAGACCGGGGAGACTCTGCTCAAGGCCACCCTCGGGGCGCGGCCTTCAAGGCCTCGTCCGAGTGGTGCGCCGGATGCGCCTCAAGGACCGGTTCGGTCGAGGACACGTTGACGACGACCACCCGTGCGAGGTCGTGCCGCTCGCGGAAGGCAACGATGTCGGCCCGTATCGCCTCGACGACGTCCGACTGGCTCATGTCACGGTCAGGGAGAGGGGCATGGCGTATCTCGGCGTCGGCGGCGGCCAGGTCGTCGTGGACACAGGCGGGCAGCCCGTGCGGCAGCACACCGGCGGCGACCAGCTGCTCGGCCCGCTTGGGTAGCGGCGGGCAGGCCACGTCGTGCCCCCCGAAGACCAGGTCGGACAGGGCGGGCAGCCCGGCGTCGGGGAAGCCCGGCTGCTCGGTGACGCATCCGGCCGGCCCGGCCAGCTCCGCCCGCAGAGCGGCCGTGCCCACGACGACCGTGGTGGCCACCGATCCGCGCGCCCCCGCCAACCAGATACCCGTGCGACTGCGCTGATCTGGCATCTCGTCACCTCCGTCGGCCGGGCGCGATCGCGCCCGGAACCCTCGTTCTTCGCTGAAGATGTCGCTCTCCCCTGTCACCTGCTGTGGTTCCCCTCCGGCTCGTCGTCCGGCGTCAAGGACTGACCGTCGGGGGCTACCTGCAGGAAGACGTGCTGGTGCCCCAGGCCGGCGTCGATGTCGACCGCGTCGAGTTCGGTGGCTCCGATCGACCTGACGTCGATGCCCTGATCCCGCTGCGAAGCCGCCGCCGCGACGAGCCGCTTCTTCAGGGAGGGGGGTGCCCCGAGGGCCAGCCGGTAGGAGTCCACGGCGCCGTCCAGCGCGCGGACGGCCGCGGAGAAGTCGGAACGGGCCACGTTGTAGCCGGTGTCCCCGGACGGCGGGTGGGCAAGGGCCGCGACGGCCGCCGACGTCACCGCCTTCCACCGCCCGGCCTCAAGCGGCTCCCGCGGCCCTGGGTGCGCGCCCTTCGTGCGGCATCGCCGTCTCCATCTGCCCGAGCACCGGCATCAGGCGTGTGGCGAGGTCCCTCGCCTGTGTGGTGAGCGCCTTGACCTGCTTGGCGTTGCGGGCGGCTTCCTGGGCGCGGATGCAGTCGGCGAACTGCCGGGTCGGGTCGGCCGAGGCCGTACGCCCCGCCCCCACCAGGGCGGCCACCAGGCCCGCCAGCAGGGCCAGCCCGAGGACGGCGCCGACGCCGGCGAACAGCCCGCGGCGGAAGGCCCCGTGGGCGGCGGCGCCCGGCCTCACCGGTGCGGTGAGGCGGCGCACGGTCGTTGACGACGGCAAGGTGGGTCCTTTCGCTGTGCTGTGCCGACGGACTGGCGGGAACCCGCGTGCCCGGCGCGCCCCCGGCACGGTGGGCGTGCCGGGAGACGGTACCGCCGGTCAGTCGGTGCTTTCGGGGTCGCAGTTGAACTTCGCCGCACCGGCCGTCATCTTGATGCCGCCGAGAATGTGCGACAGGAACAGCGGGTCGGTGTAGCTCTCCTTCGTGTGGCCCATGCCGGTGTAGAAGGACCGGCCGCCGTCGTACGGGTGGCACCACGCGATGGGGTGGTCGGCGCCCATCGAGCCGCCGGAGTAGCCGACCGGGTTGTACGTCCTCTCGTCCAACGTGGCCAGGACGCGCACGGCGGAGCGGGGGTTGGAGCGGTAGTTGTACCACTCGTCGGTGCGGGTCCAGCGGTTCGGCAGGTCCTTGGTGGCGGGGGTGCCCCGGCCCGCGACGTTCACGGTCGCCTGCTGGATCGACGGGTGGTCCAGGAAGTACGCGCCGACCAGGCCGCCGTACCAGGACCAGGTGTACCCGGAGTCGGCGGCGGCGTGGATGCCGACGAAGCCGCCGCCGTTCTCGATGTAGTGCTGGAAGGCGTCCTTCTCGGACTGCTGGTCCAGCGGGTCGCCGGTGGTGGAGATGAAGACGACCGACTGGTACTTCGCCAGGTTTGCGTCGTTGAATTGGGTGGCGTCCTCGGTGGCGTCCACCGTGAAGCCGTTCTCCTGGCCGAGCTTCTCGACGGCCGCGATGCCGTCGGGGATGGAGTCGTGCCGGTAGCCGGTGGTCTTGGAGAACACCAGCACTTTGAACGCCGGTGAAGCGGCGTGTGCGGTGGTGACGCTGGTGGCCGCGAGCGGCAGGGCCAGAGCGGCCGCCGACAGCAGCGCAACGATACCTCTACGGGACATCATCAACCTTTCGTGACCTGATTTCCGGGGACGGGGGTGCTGGATCAGCTGAAGGCGCCGGGCAGGTACTGGTCGACGTTCTCCTTGGTCACGGCGCCGGCCTCTCGAAGACCACATGGCGGTTCGTCGACTTGTCGATCTCGCTGATCAGTTGGCTCCTCGCGGACGACCTCGGTGAGGAGGCTCCTGAGGGCTGCCACGTTTCGTGGGCGGGGATCCGGGGTCTGAGGCCGGTCGTGGATCCCTGGCGCTTTTCCTCGGGGGAACTGCTGTGGTGACGGTCGGTGTTTACTGATGAGTCCGTGCGTCCGTGCAGGTTTTCCGGAACAGTCCGCTTCCTGTAGCCCGGAGGGCTGAGAGGAAGGTAGTTCTCACAGCGTTGTTTGAAAAGGGTTCGCGAACCGCTCGTGCCCTTCGTGGCCGGAAGCGGCAACGGGTGTAACAGTTTTGGGCAATGAGTGACGGCGCACGGCTGGAATGTCGGGGACTTCGTATGCGTTCACCGGTGCGGCGGGATGCCGGACCGTCCACCCTCCTACCTCTGGCCTGGAAAGCTTGAGTTCGGTAAGGGTCGGCAGGCCATGCGCCCGACGACTTGCGGGACTCCTCACGCGAAGGACGCGCGAACCCCGTACCGAGGCAGGCGGGTATTACCGGAGCGCATGGTCGAATGTGCCCCGGCATTTACCGGCGACTGCCGTTCGGACTGACACCGGTGAGTCGACTCCGGCCTTTTCGGCCGGGGAATGAAAGTTGTTCGACCGGTCGGATTTCCATCAGGAGTTTCCTTGGAATCCTCCTTTTCCTGGATGGAGCGTGAACATCGGTTGCGGGCGTCCGGCTATGCGGTCCCGGCCACGCGTCGGTGAGGCGTCGGTGGGGCCGCGGGGCGGCCGGCTTCGCGGAGCACGGTCAGGGAGCGACCGCGAGGGTGTCGTCGGCACCGGAGGCCAGCGGCAGGTTCTCCTGCGAGACCTTCTCGGGCTCGACGGGCGTCCACACGCTGCCGTTCTCGGCGCTGCGCTCCACCGCGGCCAGCACCCGCTGCCGTTCTCGGCGCTGCGCTCCACCGCGGCCAGCACCCGCTGCACCTGCAGCCCGTCGGCGAAGGACGGCTCGGGGTCCCGGTCCTCGATGATGGCCTGCAGCAGATCGCGTGCCTGATGCACGAAGGTGTGGTCGTAGCCGAGTCCGTGACCGGCCGGCCACCACCCCTCGAGATAGGGATGGTCGGGTTCGGTGACCAGGATCCGGCGGAAGCCCGCCGTCGCGGCCGCCTCGGTGTGGTCGTGGAAGTCCAGTTCGTTGAGGCGCTCCAGATCGAAGGCGATGCTGCCGCGGTCGCCGTTGATCTCGATGCGCAGCGCGTTCTTACGGCCGGCGGCGACCCGCGTGGCCTCGAAGGACGCGACGGCGCCGCCGGGGAACCGCCCGGTGAACAACGCTGCGTCGTCCACCGTGACGGGGCCGCGCGGCGCCGAACCGTCGACGACGGCCGCGAGCCCGGAGGACACCGCGCAGCGGACGTTCGCGGACGAACGTCTCGGTCAGGGCCGACACTCCCGACAGCTGCTCCCCGACGAGATACTGGGCGAGGTCGACGATGTGTGCGCCGAGGTCGCCCAGCGCGCCGGAGCCGGCGTGCTCGCGCTGCAGCCGCCACACCAGCGGAAACTCCGGATCCACGATCCAGTCCTGCAGATACTGCGCACGTACGTGGCGCAGGCTGCCGAGGCGGCCTTCGACGATCAGCCGACGGGCCATGGCGAGCGCCTGTGTGCGCCGATAGCTGAGCCCCACCATGGAACGCACGCCGCGACGCGAGGCAGTGGCGGCGGCAGCAGCCATCGTCTCCGCCTCCTCGACGGAGTTGGCGAGCGGCTTCTCGCAGAGCACGTGCTTGCCTGCCTCCAGCGCCGCGATCGCAATCTCGGCGTGACTGGAACCAGGGGTGCAGATATCCACCAACTGCACATCGGGGCGGGCGATCAAGGCCCGCCAGTCGGTCTCGGTGGCGGCCCAGACCTGACGCCGGGCGGCCTCTTCCAACGCCGCTTGCTCACGTCCGGCGAGGGCAGCCATGATCGGGCGCATGGGCAGGTCGAACGCGCAGGCGACGGTACGCCAGGCATGTGAGTGCGCGCGGCCCATGAAGGCGTATCCGACCATGCCCACCCCGATCGCGGGCGAGCCGTTCTGACTGTCCATAGGCGCTCCTCAAGGATGCGTGTGGGCGCAGGGAACGGACACGGGAACGCGTCCGTTCGCGGGAACGGATTCCGGCCGCGCTGGCGCGTCAGGACGGTGAGAAGATGTGGTCGCTGATCAGTCGGGTGGCCCCGACGACGCCTGCGACCTGGCCGAGCTCGCCGAGGACGATCGGCAGGTTGCCGGTCGCCAACGGCAGGGACTGCCGGTAGACCTGGGTGCGGATGCTCGCCAGGAGGGTGTGCCCCAGCCCGGTGAGCCCTCCCCCGATGACCACCATGCCGGGGTTGAAGAAGCTGACCAGGCCCGCGATGACCTGACCGGTACGGGTTCCGCCGAGGCGGATCAGTTCCAGGGAGGCGGCGTCCCCGGCTCCGGCGGCTGCCGACACGTCTTCGGGGGTCAGTCGCCCCATCGCCTCGAGCCGCCCGGCCAACTCCGCCGATCGGCCCGCCTCGGCGAGCGCGGTCGCGTCACGCACCAGGGCGTTGCCGCCGAAGTGCGCCTCCAGGCAACCGGTGTTGCCGCAAGCGCACGGCGACCCGTCCAGGTCCACCTGGATGTGGCCGATGTCGCCGGCACTTCCGGTGACACCCCGGTGGACATCGCCGGCGACCACGATGCCGCAGCCGATGCCGGTGCCGACCTTGACGCACAGGAAGTCGCGTACGGAGCGGGCGACACCGGCCTGCTGCTCACCCAGGGCCATCAGGTTCACGTCGTTGTCGACGAGGACGGGGCAGCCGAGCTCCTGACTCAGCACCTCGCGGATGGGGAAACCGTCCCAGCCGGGCATGATCGGCGGTGCGACGGGGACGCCCTCGGGGAAGCGGACGGGTCCCGGCACGCCGATCCCGGCGCCGTCGAAGTGCTCCGCCAGCCCCTCCTCACACAGCTTGGCGGCCAGGGCGAGCACCCGCTCGAACACGGCGACCGGGCCCTCACGCACGTCCAGCGGCTCGGACAGGTGGCCGAGCACCTCCAGCTCCGCGTTGGTGACCGCGGCGTCCACGGAGGTGGCACCGATGTCCACGCCGAGGAAGCGCAGCGAGGGGGCTATCCGGACGTTGTGCGAGCGGCGGCCGCCACGCGAAGCGGCGAGACCGTCCTGGACGACGAGGCCCGTCTCCAGCAGCCGTTCGATCTCGACGGCGAGCTTGGAACGCGACAGTTCGACCTGGCCTCCCAGGGCGACGCGGGACTGCGGACCGAGGTCGCGCAGCAGGCGGAGCAGCCTGGCCTGGTCGACATTGGCCGGTCGAGCCGTCATACGCCTCACGCCGCCCCTCCCGTCGTCGACGAAGTCGTACGCACACCCGGAACTTCGGGGGCGACTTTCCAGAGGACCGTAGCACCGTGGTGCCGAACACGAAAGAACTTGCGCAGCAGTCGGTTGTACTTTCATCTCGCAATGGACAAAGTCGATTTGAAGTAGCCGCCGCCAGCGCGCGTGCCGGGCTCAGGTCTGCACTGTGCCCGCCGGAGAGGGCCTGGCGGCGGCCGCGGAAAGCGGGCAGGCCCGATGGGTTGGAGCCGGCCGGCTCCAACCCATCGGGCCTGCTGCTGTGCTGTCGAGTCGTCCGTGCGGGCGCGGCAGAAGCTCGTTGAGACCTGCCGAGCCCTCACGGATCAGGCGGGGACGGTCGCCCCCGTGAGCACCTCACCGATTCACGCCTGGGTGTGCGGCTTGCCGACGTCGGAACGGCCGGCAGCCTTCTTGATCTGACCCGCCTCCCGTTGGTCGACGACGCCCTCGTGCCGGAGGGCCGCCACGATGTGCTCAACGTGCGAGACGAATCCGCCGTGACTGCTCCAGGGCCGGTGATCCTCGATCAGCTCGTTTATGGTGCAGCCGTTTGCCGTGACGCGGTTCGGGATGCCCGTGTTGGCCGAGCCGACGAACACCGTGGCACGACCGTCCGTCTCCGGGCAGTTGGTGGGCGGCTTGCTGTCGACGACGGTGAGGGACAGCGACTTGGCCGTGGACGTGTTGCCGGCCTTGTCGGTGGCCCGGTACAGGAAGGTGTGGCTCCCCGCCCTGTCCACCGCCACCGGCGCGGTGTACGGCAAATAGGGGCCACCGTCGAGCGAGTACTCGACCTTGTCCACCCCCGAACCGGAGTCCGAAGCCGACACCGTCACCGTCGCACTGGAAACGTAGTCACCCGACGCGTCCTTCGTACCCGACACCGACGCAGACGTATCGGGCGCAGTCGTATCCGCAGGCGAAGACGCCACCACCGTGAACGACACCGACTTCACCGCAGAGGTGTTACCAGCCTTGTCCGTCGCCCGGTACGCCACCGCATGCTCACCCACGCTACTCACCTGCACCGGAGCGGAGTAAGCCGCATAAGCCCCACCGTCGACCGCGTACTCGACCTTGTCCACCCCCGACTCCGCGTCCGAAGCCGACACCGTCACCGTCGCACTGGAAACGTAGTCACCCGACGCGTCCTTCGTACCCGACACCGACGCAGACGTATCGGGCGCAGTCGTATCCGCAGGCGAAGACGCCACCACCGTGAACGACACCGACTTCACCGCAGAGGTGTTACCAGCCTTGTCCGTCGCCCGGTACGCCACCGCATGCTCACCCACGCTACTCACCTGCACCGGAGCGGAGTAAGCCGCATAAGCCCCACCGTCGACCGCGTACTCGACCTTGTCCACCCCCGACTCCGCGTCCGAAGCCGACACCGTCACCATCGCACTGGAAACGTAGTCACCCGACGCGTCCTTCGTACCCGACACCGACGCAGACGTATCGGGCGCAGTCGTATCCGCAGGCGAAGACGCCACCACCGTGAACGACACCGACTTCACCGCAGAGGTGTTACCAGCCTTGTCCGTCGCCCGGTACGCCACCGCATGCTCACCCACGCTACTCACCTGCACCGGAGCGGAGTAAGCCGCATAAGCCCCACCGTCGACCGCGTACTCGACCTTGTCCACCCCCGACTCCGCGTCCGAAGCCGACACCGTCACCGTCGCACTGGAAACGTAGTCACCCGACGCGTCCTTCGTACCCGACACCGACGCAGACGTATCCGGCGCAGTCGTGTCTTGCCCGGAGCCTGCGGTGACGGTCAGTTCGCCCGACATGATGTGACCCGGCATCGCGCAGTAGTAGCGGTAGACGCCGGGGGTCAGGGTGACCTGGGCCGTGTGCTTGCCTCCGCTGGAGTCCGACGGGCTCGCCTGGATGTTGAGGCTGACGTCGGTGTTGTAGTCGGGGTTGGAGGTGTCGAACGTCAACGTGTGCGGCATCCCCGTCGTGTTGCCGGTCGCCGCGCTGTTCTCGAACACGATCGTCGCCGGCCCCGCCACCGCGGTGGTGGGGGCGGACACATAGCCCGTGTATCCGTCGCCGGCCGTCCAGGTGAGCACCTGGGCCGTGGCGTCGGCGCGGCCGAGGGCCGCGTAGGCGGCCGGCGCAGCCAACGAGAAGGCCGTGATCAGCACGGCCCCCAACACCACCAGCAATGGGCGCGTGCCGAACCGGCTACGTGGCGCGGATCTGGAGGGAGGCGGATCCGTCTGGGCATGGAGCAGTCTTCTGAACACCGCTGCACCTTTCGCGAATCGCTTGTTGCGGTACCGGGCAGGGGTTGCTTCGCGGTACCGCCGTGGACGACCGGCCGCCGGGACGGCCGCGTCGGGGCCCGTCCGGCCGGGTGCCGCCGCGGAACTCGGTCCGGGGCGGCGGTGGCACACAGTCCGTCAGCCTGACCGGCGCCCTGAACTCAACGGGGCGATGCGGGCAGGGCGCTGGGAGTGATCACCGGGGCGGGACGACGGCGAACGGTCGCGGTCACACACGAACGAGCGGGGTGCGCTCCACTTTGTGCCGGAGCGGTAGCGCCGCGGGCCCGCGCGTGGTTCACCCACCTCCCCCGGATTGCAGCAACGAGGGGAAGCTAGCGTTCTTTTGATGGCTCGCCAAGGTCTATGGCCACAGTCCGACCAACTTTGACCTGAGTCTGGAAAAACTGCAGAAGCCCCGTTACCGTGAGGCCGTTCCCAGGCCCAGTCCGTCTCCCGAGCGAGCCGGTCTCGGCAGGCCGACACATCGGCCGGCCGGACGGCCCGGACCCGAGCCCGATCCACCGACCTTCTATGTGGCCCCGCGGGGCCGAACGCCCGGCGAACCACCGCAAACCGCCGCGTACGGATGCTGTGCTGCCCGGGCGGCACACCTCAAGATCACACAAGACTTTCAGGCACCCCCAGGCCTGTCGCGGATTGGAGAGCGATGACCGACTCAGGCGCAGGCACGCGACGCCTCTTCTCCCGGAGATCGTTCGCCACCGGAACCATGGCGGCGGCCGTCGTCCCCGCCGTGCTCGGCAGCACCGCCGCCGCACCCATGGACAAGCCGACCGCGAAAGGCAACGGCGGCGAAGTCCGCAACCTGACGCTGTACATGGAGAACCTGCCGAACGGGGACATGGGCTACAGCCTCAACCCCGGCCAGGCGACGGTTCCGGGCCCGCTCATCGAGCTGACCGAGGGCGACACCATGAACATCGAGGTGGTCAACAACCTCAACGTCGCCGCCAGCCTGCACGTGCACGGCCTGGACTACGACGTCGCCAGCGACGGCACCAAGATGAACGACAGCGTCATCCAGCCGGGCGAGCGGCGCACCTATGTCTGGCGCACCCACGCTCCGGGCAAGCGCCACGACGGTACGTGGGAGGCCGGAAGCGCCGGCTACTGGCACTACCACGACCACAATGTGGGAACCGAGCACGGCACCGGCGGTATCCGCAAGGGCCTGTACGGCCCCGTGGTGGTGCGGCGCAAGGGCGATGTGCTGCCTGCCAAGCAGTTCACGGTCGTCTTCAACGACATGACGATCAACAACAAGGTCGCTCCCGACACTCCCACCTTCAAGGCCGTCCGCGGAGAGCGGGTGGAGTTCATCGTGGTCACCCACGGGGACTTCTTCCACACCTTCCACGTCCACGGCCACCGCTGGGTGGACAACCGCACCGGGATCCTGGAGGGTCCGCAGGACGTCAGCCGGGTCATCGACACCAAGACCACCGGCCCCGCGGACTCCTTCGGGTTCCAGGTGATCGCCGGCGAACGGGTCGGCGCGGGCCACTGGATGTACCACTGCCACGTCCAGAGCCACTCGGACATGGGCATGTCCGGGGTCTTCATGGTGACCGAGGCCGACGGCACGATTCCCGGCGGCATGGCCGGCTCACATGACATGCACGACATGCCTGGCATGTGAGCCGAGTCGGTGTCATCCGTCCCGCCACTCCCACCCCACAAGCCACGCCCGTCACACCTGGCCGGACGGTCTTACGGGCGTGTACCACCCTGCCGCCGGTCGGCCCTGGGCCGTGAGGACCCGGGGCGTCCGCGCCCTCACCGGCATCAAAATCCCGGCCATCTCCGGACGTCCTGATGGCCGGTCGGACCCGCCTCACCCGGCGTATGCCGGTCGGGGCCCGTGCGGCAGCCCTGCTCCACCCCTGACCACTCTTCCGTTGTCGGATCGAGTCAAGGAGCACATATGGGCCGAAGAGACCGGTTCGCACTGTCACGACGGAGCGGAGCACCGCCGTCGAGTCCTGTGCGAACTTTCCGTCATGCGCGCCCCTGGCGGCGCGCGGTCGTCCTGCTGTCCAGCTCGGCGCTGGCACTGGGACTGTCACTGCCGGCCATGCAGGCACAAGCGCAGCCGCAGACCGCTGCCCCCGAGGCCCGGAGCGCCGCCGCCGAAGCCTCGGTGAAGGTCCTCGTCTTCCACGGACCAGCCGACAAGCAGGACGACCCGGTCGCCTCCGCCACCTCGGCGATCAGGGAACTGGGTCAGAAGAACGGCTTCTCGGTGGACGAGTCGGATGATCCGGGCGTCATCACCACCGACAGCCTGGCCCGCTACCGCGGCGTGGTCTTCCTGTCGGCCGAGGGTGTGTCCCTCACCTCCGAAGAGGAATCTGCGTTCCAGGCCTACATCAAGGGCGGCGGCGGCTTTGTCGGCGTTCACGACGCCGCGCGCGCGGATGCCTCATCCAGCTGGTTCACCGGCCTGATCGGCACGCGGCCGGCCTCCGGCCTGCCCGCTTCCGAGAAGGTGGCGGAGGTCACGGCAAGCGACGACAACCCGCCGAACGAGACGAAGGCCAATCTGTTCGACGGCAGCAACACGACCAAGTGGCTGGCTCACCAGCCCACGGCCTGGGTCACGGCGAAGATGGACCACCCCGTCGCGGTGGCCCAGTACTCGCTGACGTCGGCCAACGACTCTGCCGGCCGTGACCCCAAGGACTGGACCCTTCAGGGCTCGCAGGACGGGGACACTTGGAAGGCGCTGGACACCCAGAGCGGCCAGAGCTTCGCGGACCGCGCCCAGTCCAAGCAGTACAAGTTCTCCAACACCACCACCTATCAGTACTACCGACTGAACATCACCGCCAACTCCGGTGAGCCGCTTACTCAGTTGGCCGAGCTACGGCTGTTCGGCGCCGACCCGGCGCCCGCGCCGGAGACCAAGGTGCAGCAGGCGGTCGTGGACGTCACAGACCGCCAGCACCCGGCGAACAAGGGCCTGCCGCTGAAGTGGACCCGGTCCGACCAGTGGATGAACTGGGACCCGAACCCCGACGGCAACGTCCAGACGGTCGCCCAGGTCGAGGAGAACTCCTACGACCCCGGGCCGGCGGGCAACGGCGCCTTCCACCCCATCTCCTGGTGCCGGGACTACGACGGCGGTCGGTCGTTCTACACCGGCATGGGCCGCACCGAGGACAGCTACACCTCGGACACCAAGTTCCAGAGACATCTGCTCGGCGCCATCGAGTGGACGACCGGCATGGTCCGCGGCGACTGCCAGGCGACCATCGCGTCGAACTACTCGGTCGATCGGCTCACGGGCAAGAACCAGGCGGGCCAGCTCGACCAGATCGGCGAGCCGCACGGACTGACGGTGGCGCCCGACGGCAAGAGCTTCTACATCGGCAAGGCGGCATGCCCGAGCGGTCCGATCTCCGACTGGAACGACCCCAAGGTGGGCCTGGGCTGCGGCACGATCCACCAGTGGGACCCCAAGACCAAGCAGGTCAAACTGCTCACCACACTCGACGTGATGGGCAACCGCGGCAGCGGCGACGAGCTGGTCAAGAACGAGGAAGGTCTGGTCGGCATCACGCTCGACCCCAAGTTCGAGCAGAACGGCTGGATCTACGTCTACTGGATGCCGCACGAGTCGGTCGACCGGGACAAGCAGACGGGTCAGCGCACCGTCTCCCGGCTTACCTACGACTTGAAGAGCCAGTCCATCGACAAGAGCACCCGCAAGGACCTGCTGCACTGGACCGCTCAGATCCACAGCTGCTGCCACACGGGCGGCGGCATGACCTTCGACAACGATGGCAACCTCTACGTCGGCGTCGGTGATGACAACTCCTCGCAGGGCGCCGGTGCCGGCTACTCCGGGAACAACTGGACCAAGGACTACAAGGGCCTGTCCTTCCAGGACGCCCGCCGCACGGCCGGCAACACCAATGACCTCAACGGCAAGATCCTGCGGATCCACCCCGAGGCCGACGGCACTTACACGATCCCCAAGGGCAATCTGTTCACCGGCAAGGAGGAAGGGGGCGGCAAGACCCGTCCGGAGATCTACGTCATGGGCGTCCGCAACATCGCGCGGATCTCGTGGGACAAGTCCAACAACTGGCTGACCGCGGCCTGGGTCGGCCCCGACGCGCCGACGCCGGACCCGGAGCTCGGCCCGGCCAAGTACGAGACCGCGAGCATCATCACCTCCGCGGGCAACCAGGGCTGGCCGTACTGCATGGGCAACAAGCAGCCCTACCGTGACCGCAGCAACACCGACGCGAGTGTGCTCACCGGCTGGTACGACTGCGACCACCCGAAGAACACCTCGCCCCGCAACACCGGGCTGGTCGACCTCCCGCCGATCCGCAGCAACATGATCTGGTATTCGCCGCAGGGCGGCGGCGTGGTCTACCCGCAGCGCAGTGACGGCAGCGGACTGCCCACATACGCGCAGAGCGACGAGAAGTACACCGAGCCGTACCTCAAGGGCGGTGGCCAGGCCATCATGGACGGCCCGACCTACCACCGTTCGGAGGTCGACACCAAGAGCGGTGTCGCCTGGCCCGCGTACTGGGACAACAAGTGGTTCATCGGTGACGAGTCCAACGCCAACAACCGTGCCGCGGTCACCGTCACCCCGGACGACGTCAAGGCCCAGTCCAAGCCGGAATTCGGCGAGGACCTGCGCCGGATCCTCCCCGGCGGCATCGGGGACAACAAGATCCAGAGCTGGATGGACGCCAAGTTCGGCCCGGACGGCGCGCTCTACATGCTCGACTACGCCGGCGGCTTCTTCAGCCTGGACCCGAACCAGAAGCTGGTCCGCGTCGCCTACCACGGTGGCCCGGCCACGCCGAACCCGAGCGACGCCTCCGGCCGCCCGGTCGCCCAGAGCAAGCCGCGGACGATCCAGTTCTCGGCCGCGAAGGCGGGCGGCGTCTCCTGGGAGTGGGACTTCGGTGACGGCAGCCAGCCGTCCCACGAGGCCAACCCCACGCACACCTACGCCTCCTACGGCACCTACCACACCACCCTGAAGGTGACCTACGCCAACGGCGAGCAGTCCACCGGCAAGATCGACGGGACAGCGGGCTGCACGGCGCCCGACGCCCGTGCCAACGTCTGGCTGCTCGACAGCGACACCGGTGTGGCCAACCACAAGGTTGGCGGCGGCTGCACGGTCAACGACCTGATCGACGACGAGAGCGCCTGGCCGAACCACGGCGCGTTCGTCAGCTACCTCAACGCTCTGGTGGACCAGTTCCGCAAGGACGGTGTTCTCGACAACCACGAGGCGGCGACGATCAGCAAGGACGGCGCCAAGTCGCCCATCGGCAAGACACCCGGCTACAAGTCCATCTTCGACGGATCCGCGTCGAGTCTGGCCGGATGGAGCCAAGCGGGCGCAGGGCAGTTCTCACTCCTGCCGGACGGCACCCTCCACAGCTCCGGCGGCATGGGAATGCTGTGGTATAGCGAGCAGGAGTTCAAGGACTACTCGATCCGGCTGCAGTTCCGGGATGTCGCTCCGGAGGGCCACCAGGCCAACAGCGGTGTCTTCGTGAGGTTCCCCGATCCGCGGACGCCGCTGGACAAGCGGCCTGAGGGCTGCAGCACGACGGGAGCGGCTCGCACCGCTCCGGAGTGGGTGGCGATCTACTGCGGAAACGAGATCCAGATCTACGACGGCGACAGCGGTGAGCCCCAAAAGACCGGCTCCATCTACAACTTCGATCCGAACGACCTGGCCCACGCGAAGGTCACCCCGAAGGGCCAGTGGAACGACTACGAGATCCGGGTCGTCGGACAGCACTACACGATCATCCGCAACGGCGTAGTGATCAAGGAGTTCGACAACACGCCCGGCAAGTCGTCGTCGCGTGCGGGCGATCCGTCCACGGACCTGCGTCAGTTCTTCAGCGGCTACGTGGGTCTGCAGAACCACAGTGACAACGACCTGATCGAGTTCCGCAACATCCGGGTGCGGAACCTGTAGCAAGGAGCGATCGGCGCCGGGCTCGGGGCGGCTGTCCCGGGCCCGGTTCTGCGCTGGCCGACGGCCGACGCGCACCCGTGCGGCGGTGACGGGCCTCCCGGGCCGTCCATCACCCCATTGAACGATTCAATGCAGCAGAAAGTAATTTTTCGTGTAGAGCCCATCAAACCCGGACCCCGAGCTACTTGAAACGTGATAGCGATTTGACGGACTCCGCGGTCGATCACGGGTTCTGGCCTCCTATCAGGGCGGTGGCCTTCCCCGCGTTCCCTGCCGACCGCACTCGGCAAAGGAGGACGGAAGTGTCCACGCTCAGCTACGAGACAGAACGGCGGCCCCCCAACAACGCGGGTCTGCACCGAGACGAGGTGCACCTGCTGTCGCTGCTGGCGACCGGTCTGCCTATCGAGTCCGTCGCCCGGCGGCTCAACGTCTGCCCCCGCACAGTGCGCAGACGTTGCCGAGGTGTGTGCGACAAGATAGGCGTCAGCAGCGTCATCGAGGCCGTCGCCTGGGCAGCACGGCGCAGGCTGATCTGACCTCCCCCCGGGGGCTCTTGAAGTCCACGCGCCATACCTTTTCGCGCGCTGCCGCGCCCCTCGAGGGATGCGGCAGGGTGCGAAGAGGTAATGGCCGGTCGCGGGTGGGGCGCGACCGCTTGCCGGACGGGTGCCGCGGACGGGGCGACCGGGGGGTCAGCTCACAGGGCCGCCGTAGGCCAGTTCACTGGCCAGCACGGCGGCGCCGACGACCCCGGCGCGGGCGCCCAGTTCGGACAGCACCATCGGCAGGTCGCCGGTGGCCAGCGGCAGCGACCGCTGGTAGACGACGCTGCGGAGCTCAGCGAGCAGGATGTGCCCGAGATCGGCGAGGTCGCCGCCGATGACAATCATGGACGGGTTCATGAAGCTCACCAGCCCGGCGAGCACCTGGCCGACCTGCCGTCCGCCGGCCCGGACAATGCCGATGCAGACGGCGTCACCGGCGGCCGCGCCGTCGGCGACATCGCGCGCGGTGAGACAGCCCTTCGCCGCCAGCAGCTCCGCCAGCAGCAGGGACCGGCCGTCGTCCGCGGCCGACTCGGCGTGGCGCGCAAGCGCCTCCTGACTGAAGAGCGCCTCCAGGCAGCCCACGTTCCCGCAGGAGCAGACCGGGCCGTCCGCGTCGACCTGGATGTGGCCGATGTCGCCGGCGCAGCCCGCGGCGCCACGGTAGATGCGGCCGGCGATCTGCATTCCGCAACCGACGCCGCTGCCGCTGCCGATCTTGACGAAGATCAGGTTGTCGACGGTCCGGGCGACGCCGCTGTGCTGCTCGCCCAGAGTCATCACATTCACGTCGTTGTCGACGGCGACGGGGCAGCCATGTTCGCCGGACAGCACATCACGGACCGGATGGCGGTCCCACCCCGGCATGATCGGCGGGGAGACGGGGACGCCCTCACGGAAACTCACCGGGCCGGGCAGACCGATCCCGATGGCGTCCAGCTGCGTGAAGTGGCCCTGAGCGCGCATCTTCTCCAGGATCCGCGTCGCCCGTCCCAGCACGTTCACCGGACCGGTACGGATGTCGCAGCGCTCGCTGTACGACGCCACCGCCCGCAGGCAGCCGTCCGTGACTTCGACGCCGACCGAGCGGGCGTCGAGGTCGACCGCCGCGAAGCGCAGGCCAGGGTCCAGTTTCACGAGCGTGGAGCGGCGTCCTCGGCGGGGGCCGGCGCACTCCGCCTCCACGACTCTCCCCGCCTCCACCAGGTGGTCGAGCTCGGCCAGCAGGCGCCGACGCGGCACCTCGAGCCGGCCGGCCAACTGGGCGCGTGACAGCGGCCCGTGGTCTCGCAGCAGAGTGAGCAGCTCGTACCGGATGCTCACATTCGCGCACCTCCTGATGGCAGGCACTGCTCGCCCGCCCACGTCGGTGGCGGCAGTGGCATGAGAAACGTCCACCCCGTTCCGCCGCTCGCGCCGGCACGAGCCGGGGAGCGGGAAACGGGGTGGTGACGAGGGGTCAGGAAAGCAGGTCGGCGAGCGCGGTGTAACTGCGCTGCGCGGCCCCCAGCGAGCCGGGCGGGTCGGGCTGGGTGCCGGGGGCGCTGTCCTGCTCCCAGATGCCGTGGTGGTTGCCGAACGGACCGATCGCGTGGATGAACCGCTGGTAGCGCATGTCACCGGCGCCGAACTCGGTCATGTCGTAGCCGTCATCGGCGTTGGGGTCGGACTTGCCGTCCTTCATGTGGAACAGCGTGTACCGGTAGGGGTGCTCGCGCACATAGGCCGCGGGGTCAAAGCCGGGGTAACGGAACTGGCCGACGAAGGCCCAGTAGACGTCCATCTCGAGGTAGACGTGGGCGGGCTCGGTGTTATGCAGGAAAACGTCGTACAGACGCACCTTCGGCTGGTCCTGGGCGAAGGCCCACTCGGACCAGTGGTTGTGCTGGTACAGCTTGAGTCCACGCGCCGACGCGGCCTGACCCCAGCCGTTGAACTCCTCCGCGGCCGCCTGGTACCCGGCGACCGTCGGGGTGTCCGAGGGGGCGTTCGGGGTCCCGATGTTCGGCATACCCAGGATCTCGGCGTTGTCGAGCTCCTGCTGCAGATTGCTGCGGAAGGCTCCGATGCCGATGTGGCTGCCGATGGCTCGCAGGCCGTTGTCGTCGAGCAGCGTGCGAATCTCCTGGAGGGTGATCTGCCGGCCGAGAATGGAGGTGTTCTGGGTGTAGCCGGCGAACTCGACCTCCTTGTAGCCCATCCGTGACAGTTCCTCGAAGACGACACGGAAACCGAGGTCGGAGACCTTGTCGCGGACGCTGTAGAGCTGGATGCCGATGGCGTCCTTCGGAATGCTCAAGCTGGCGCCCTGGGCCGCGGCGTCCGGGGCAAGCGTCTGCGCGGACGCGGGGAGCGCGCCTGCGACGGACGCCGCACCGATGGCCACGGTGCCGGCGGCTGCCGCACGCAGGAAGCCCCTGCGGTCGAAGTCGGGTGTGAACTGACCCATCATCACTCCTTCGTTGTGGAGCACCGAGCCGCGGTGAGACCGCGGCGTGGGCCGAACAGGGGGGACGTACTCGCCCGGTCGTCGTGCGGGGCGTTCGTCGGCCGGAACGCCTGGTGAGTGGGCAGTTGGCAGAACTGGCTGCGAGGTGACCGGAACCACCCTCGCGAACTAGGGCGGCGCGGTTGCCGCCACGCGGCTCCCCCGCGGACCGCGCAACGGCAACAGGGTGGCCTCGGCGGACCCCGGAGGACGATGAACGCCTGAGACCGTCGATAGTTGACCACGAACCACCGGTACTTTTCACCAGACGAGCAAAAGATGTGGCCACTTCAGGCCATGAAAAGCAGCTACCGGGCAGTACATCCTTGACAGCCTTCGTCACGAAGCCCACTCTCATGACGCTTCACCAGGGTGCCGCGAACCCCTCCGAGCCCTCGCCTCAGTCCCACTGCGGACCCGTGCGGCCACACATGCCGCTTCGTCCGCAGTCCGACCACGCCCGACGTCAGTTGCCGGCGGCGTGCACACCAGGACCACCTGTCCCCTCCACCGGCGAACCGGCACACGCCGTCCCGGGCATCCAAGCCCGGCCCGGCACCCCGCGCGACGCGACCGCTCGCGCGATGTCCACCGCAGCGCCCCAAGAGAGGTAGGCAGTAAGTGCGTACACCAGTAAGTCGACTACTCACCGCCACGTTGAGCGCAGTGCTCAGCGTGGGGATGGCGGTGGCCGGATCGTCGTCCGCGCAGGCGCGGACCCAGGCACCGCAAAGAGCGGCCGCGACCGCCGCTGCGTCGTCCGACTTCCAGCAGGTCACCCTCGCCAAGGGAGCGGACCAGGTGGGCGAGCCCATGGGACTGGCGGTGCTGCCCGACGGCAGCGCGCTGCACAGCTCCCGCGACGGCACGCTCTACCGAACGACCCTCGACGGACTCACCGACGTGGCGGCGAAGCTGGCGGTCTACACCCATGACGAGGACGGGTTGCAGACCATCGCGATCGACCCGCACTTCGCCCAGAACCATCAGGTCTATGTGTATTACGCGCCGCGGCTCGACACCCCCATGACCGACGCCCCGGAGAGCGGAACGGCCGCCGACTTCGCGCCCTACAAGGGCTACAACCAGCTGTCCCGGTTCACCTTCGCCGACGGCAAGCTGGACCTGTCGAGCGAGCAGAAGATCATGCGTGTCAACACCGACCGCGGGCAGTGCTGCCACGTCGCGGGCGACATGCACTTCGACGGTGACGGCAACCTGCTGCTGAGCACCGGCGACGACTCCAACCCGTTCGAATCCGACGGCTACGCCCCCATCGACCGGCGGCCGGAACGCAACCCTGTCTTCGACAACGAGCGTTCCACGGCCAACACCAACGACCTGCGGGGCAAGCTTCTGCGGATCAAGGTGCACAACGACGGCACCTACACGACCCCGAACGGCAACCTGTTCCCGAAGGGCACCCCCAAGACCCGTCCAGAGGTCTACGCGATGGGCTTCCGCAACCCCTTCCGGTTCAACGTCGACCAGAAGACCGGCGTCGTCTACCTGGCCGACTACGGCCCGGACGCAGGTAGTGCCGACCCGAAACGCGGGCCGGAGAACACCATCGAGTACAACCGGATCACCAAGGCCGGCAACTTCGGATGGCCGTACTGCATCGGCAACAACACGCCGTACATCCAGTACGACTTCGCCACCGGGACATCCGGGAAGCCGTTCGACTGCGCCCACCCGGTGAACGATGCTCCCCTGAACACCGGCCTGAAGGACCTGCCGCCGGCCCAGCCGGCCTGGATCTGGAACCACTACGCGGGCAACCCGCTCTTCCCCCAGCTCGGCGGGCAGGGCGCACCGATGGGCGGCCCCGTGTACAACTACGACTCGGCGCTGAAGTCCCAGGTCAAGTTCCCCGCGAGCTATGACGGGAAGTTCTTCGCCTACGAGTTCGGCGCCCACTGGATCAAGCCGATCACGTCCGACAGCAGCGGAAAGATCCAGTCGATCGACACCTTGACCGACGGCAAGGACTGGGCCCACCTGGTCGAGCCGATCGACACCGAGTTCGGGCCGGACGGATCGCTGTACGTGCTCGACTACGGCAGCGCGTGGTTCGGCGGCTCGCTGGACGCCGGGCTCTACAAGATCGAGTACGCGCCGGGCAACAAGGCGCCGACCGCGGCGATCAAGACGGACACCTCATCGGGCAAGAACCCGCTGACGGTCAAGTTCGACGGCACGGGCTCGACCGACCCCGAGAACGACAAGCTCACCTATGCGTGGGACTTCGACAACGACGGCAAGACCGACTCCACGGATGCCACCCCGTCGTTCACTTACACCACAAACGGCCAGTACCACGCCAAGCTCACGGTCAGCGACCCGAGCGGCAGAACCGGTGTCGCCGCCACCCTGGTCACGGTGGGCAACTCCGCGCCGGTACTGTCCTTCTCCCAGCCGCCCAACGGCCTGACGTTCAAGGACGGGGACCAGGTCGCGTGGAAGATCGACGCGAGCGACCCGGACGGCACCCCGGTGGACTGCTCCAAGGTCCAGGTCAACTACTCGCTCGGCCATGACATGCACTCCCACAACCTCTCGCAGGCCACGGGGTGCAGCGGTACGTTCACCATGACGACGGCGGGCCACACGGACGCCGACGACTTCTACGCCATCCTCTCCGCGAGCTACACCGACTCCTCCCCGACCGCCGGGGTACCGGACCTCACCGGCACGACACAGATCGTCCTGCAGCCCAAGGGCAGGCAGGCGGAGTTCTACCGCACGCAGTCCGGCGTGCAGACGAGCTCCGACGCCAACGCCCAGGGCAACGAGGCGATCGAGTCGATCAACAATGGTGACTGGATCGAGTTCGACCCGTACGACCTCCAGGGTGTGAGCAAGATCGACTTCCGGGCCGCGTCGAGCGCTACCGGCGGCACCATCGAGGTCCACACCGACGCGCCCGACGGCCCGCTGGCCGGCACGGCGACGGTCGGCGACACCTCCGGCGCCTACACAACGGTCAGCACACCGGTGACCGACCCGGGCGGAACACACAAGCTGTACTTCGTCTTCAAGGGCGGTAGCGGCGATCTGTTCAACCTGGACTCCTTCACGATGAGCTGACACGGCAACAGCCCGTCCCGGCCCGCCGAGCCGTCATTCACCGACGGCCCGGCGGGGCCTTGCCTGTCGCGTGAGGCCTGCCGCACCCGGGCCCGCTGGTACGCCGCCCCCGACAGGCTCCGCGGCCGGCGCACCCGCATCGCCTCCAAAACCATCGCCGACCCCGCCGCCCGTACCAGCCACATGCAAAGCAACCTCGTTAATTGGCGATGCCGGAAGCAGATGAACCGTTCCGGGTTCGGTAGAGATCTCAGATGTTGTGCGTGACCTGGGGTTTTGTGGTTGCCAGGTAGTGCAGGGCTTCGTATTCGACGGGTGGGACGTGGCCTATCTCACCGTGGAGTCGTCGGTGGTTGTACCAGTCGACGTACTCGGCTGTTGCGAGCTCGACGTCGGACAGTGTCTTCCAGCGGCGTCGGGGCTTGATCAGCTCGGTCTTGAACAGGCCGATCGTGCTCTCCATCAGGGCATTGTCATACGCGTCGCCGACGGATCCTATCGAGGCGGCGATGCCGGCGGTGTCCAGATGCTCGGCGAGCCGGAAACTGGTGTACTGCGACCCGGCATCGCTGTGATGGATCAACTCGCCTGGCTGGATTGGATGTTGTTCGCGGTCGCGTTGCCAGATTGCCATCTCCAGTACGTCCAGGACGAACACCGTTTCCTTCGCGGTGGCCACGGACCAGCCGACGATGCGGCGGGAGAAGGTGTCCACGACGAAGGCGACGTAGACGACACCGGCCCAGGTCTTCACGTGGGTGAAGTCCGCGACCCAGCACCGGTTCGGGGAGTCGGCGACGAAGTCGCGGTCCACCAGGTCCGGCGCCCTCCCGACCTGCCCGCCGGGCAGCGTGGTGATCACCTTCTTGCCGCGGAGCACACCGACGATGCCCAGCTCGCGCATGAGGCGTTCGATCGTGCAGCGGGCCACCGCGTGGCCCTGCCGGTTGAGCTCACGCCAGATCTTCCGCGCCCCGTAGACACGGTAGTTGGCCTCGAAGACCTCGCTGATCCGTTCCTTCAGCTCGGCGTCCCGCACAGTCCTGGCCGACGGTGCGGCCCGGCGCTTGTGGTGGGCGTAGTAGGTGGAAGGGGCGATCTTGCAGTCGTGCTCGGTCAGAACACGGCAGATCGGCTCGACTCCGCCGAAGCGGTCCCGGTGCTCGTCGATGAAGCTCACGAGCGTGTGTGTGGCCGGTCGAGCTCGGCCGCGAAAAAACTCGCCGCGGCCTTAAGGATCTCGTTCGCCCGCTTCAGCTCGGCGATCTCCTTCTTCATCGCCTTGACCTGCATGGACTCCTCTGTCGTCGTGCCCGGCCGGGCACCGGCATCGACTTGGTCCTGCCGCACCCACTTGCGCAGCGTCTCGGTCGTGCCGATGCCCAGTTTCGCGGCGACCGCTTTCATCGCCGCCCACTCGGTGTCGTAGTCGGGCCGCACCTCGGCGACCATCCGAACCGCACGACGGCGCAGCTCAAGCGGGTACTGGGAAGGAATCTCAATGATCGTGTCAAGCCGTCTGCGTGACCGACGGGGCGGAGGTGAACAGCCTCTTGTCACGCAGCATCGCCCACAGAACATCGACCCGTCGCCTGGCCAGCGCGAGCAGGGCCTGGGTGTGCAACAGCCCTTCGCCTCGTTTCTTGAGGTAGTAGTCCCGGGAGGGGCCAGGCCGCATCATCGCGGTCTGCGCGGCCAGGTAGAAGATGTGTCGCAGACGCCGGTTGTAGCGCTTGGGCCGGTGGTAGTTGCCGCTGCGGCGGCCGGAGTCCCGCGGGACCGGGGCCCGGCCCGCGTGCGAGGCGAGGCGGCCGGCGTCCTTGTAGCCGGACAGGTCGCCGACGATGGCGACGAACTCGGCGCCCAGGACGGGGCCCATGCCGGGCATCGACTCGATGATCTGGGCGCGTTCGTCGGCGCGGAAGGTCTCGCGGATCTCCCGGTCGTTGTCCTTGATCCGCTCGTCCAGAGTCAGAAGCTGGTGGGCGAGATCGCAGACCAGCTTCGCGGCACGCTTCTCGCCCGGCAGCGCGGTCATCTGCGACTGGGCTGCCTCCACTGCCTTCGCCGCTACGGCCTCAGCGCCGCGGACCTTGCGGCGTTCCAGCCAGGTCGTCAGCCGCTTGACGCCGATCCGTCGCAGGGCGGCCGGAGTCTGGTACTCGGTCAGCATCGCGACCGGCCCCTTGGCTGCGGAGTAGTCGAAGGCCCGCTCCAAGGCGGGGCAGATGCCCACCAGCAGGTCGCGGAGCCGGTTGATCAGACGGACCCGGTCGGCTATCAGATCGGCCCGGTAGTGCGTCAGCGCCTGCAGAGAGGTGACCAGCTCCGGGGGCGTGGCCAACGGGACGAAGTCCCGGCGCATACGTGCCTGGTCGGCGATGACACGGGCATCCTTCGCGTCGGTCTTGCCCTCGCCCCGGTAGGCGCCCGACATGCGGTTGACCGTCCGTCCAGGTACGTAAACCACCTCCTGGCCGTGCGCGATCAGCAGCGCCAGCAGCAGGGTGGAAGCCCGGCCCGAGATGTCGACCGCCCACCTCACTTCACCTGCCCGTTCGCGGGCGGTGTCAATGAGCGTGAGGATCTGCGCTTCGTCGTTGATCACCTTCGTCGAGAACAGCGTCTCGCCGTCGGCATCGACGGCCACAGCCCAGTGATGCCCCTTGCCGGCATCGATGCCGACCCATATCCGCTCGTGAGACGTACTCAAGCCCGTCGCTCCGTATCCCTCGTGACCAGCACTACATGGTCCGAAGGACACCCCGCCGACAGGTCCCTAACCAGCGATGACCGCAGTTCTCAATCAGTGGTCGGAGCGTCCCGGAGGACCGGGCGGCCATTCCTTCCGAGCCCTCGAGGGCAACGCGCCATCAGCCATACCCGGTCCTCCCGGACCGCCTCACATTCTTAGGGACGTGCCATGACTCGATCCTCTCAAACGATCGAGTCCCTACCGAACCCGGAACGGTTCATGCGGGCCCAGGCCGACAAGTTCGGCGCCTAGTGGTCGAGGACGGCATCGGCGACCGTGACGTCCTGACGCAGCCATAGGTCTGCTCTCAGCGACCAGTTCGGGGAGGGCCGGGCCGGCGTGGAGGGGCTCGCGGCTTCGCCAGTCCGCATCTGTTCACAAGTTGTTCCTGCGTCTGCCTCGGGGCCGCATGTGGTAACGGCCCCCTTGCCCTGACAACCCTTCTCGCAAGACGCCTGCCTGCGTCCGTGCCGGGAGGTTCGACGTCTTGGTGTCGGCGAAGGCGCCGGACCTGGTTGGTCCGGCGCCTGTCGCGTTCACTCTTCGGCTGAGCGTGGTGCCTCGACCGGACGAGCGGTGATCACCGGTTGCTGGTCATTGCAGTTCGCGCACCGGCATGGTGTAGATGCCGCGCCCGTGGGTGGCCGCGTACAGCTTGTTGTCGGGGCCGATCTTGAGCTGGAGCACGGCCACCGCCGGCAGTGAGCCGACCCGTTCCCACTTGGCGGTGTGCGGGCCGCGGTAGACGACTCCCAGGTCGGTCGCGACCGCGAGCCCGCCGCCCGGCAGGACGACCGCGGAGTCGGCCGGTACGTCCGGGAAGTTGCCGGAGACGTCCCTCCAGGTGGTGCCGCCGTCCTTGGTCTCGAAGACATGGCCGACTCCCGCGCCGGGGCCTTCGGTCCACTGCCGGGAGAAGCCGCTGACCGTGACGTAGACGTGATCGGCGTTCTGCGGGTCGATGGCGAAGCCGCTCAGATAGCGGTTGGGTACCTTGCCCTCCACCGGCAGGCTGATCTGGTGCCAGCCGGTGCCGTCCGCGTTGCCGACCGCGATGCCGCGGGTGAAGCCCTGGTTGTTGCAGGGGCCGCACCACGCCGCGTACACCTTGCCGCCCGAGGACGCGACCGCGGTGGCGGTGTGGCCCTCGCCGAGGTCGAACGCGTTCGTCCACTCGGTGCTGCTGCGGATGGCGTATCCGTGGGTCTGCACCCACACATGCCGGCCGCCCGCGACCCAGGTCGAGCTGTCCTTCGCGTCCGCCGACATGGGAGCGACGAAGCGGGCCTCGCCGGTCGCGTTGTCTGGCGGGGCGACGGAGTACGAGGTGGCCTTGGACGGGTCGCTCTCCCAGGAGCCATC
Organism: Streptomyces sp. NBC_01446; assembly: GCF_026340095.1. Classification (GTDB taxonomy): domain Bacteria; phylum Actinomycetota; class Actinomycetes; order Streptomycetales; family Streptomycetaceae; genus Streptomyces; species Streptomyces aureus. The sequence goes on from NZ_JAPEPO010000002.1 coordinate 145,995, forward strand.
GTTGACGGCGCAGTCCTGGGTGACCTGGATCTGCAGGTAGACGTATGCCTGCGCTATGTTGCAGCCGTTGGCGGTGTCGGTGATCGTGTCGGTACCGTCACCGCCGAAGTTGGAGCCCATCACCTTGTCGTTGCTGCGCAGTTCCGACTGGCCGTTGTCCTGCAGTCCGCCGGTGACCGAGACGCCGCCGTGGTCGAGGTCCTTGCCGATGCCCACCGAGAAGTACTGCAGGGTGTCGATGGTGCCGTCGTTCAGTGAGGTCCAGTCGGTAGCGTGGCCGTCCGCGTCCTGGGAGCCGTGGACGGGGCGCTTGTACGCGCCGCCGTCGTTGCCGACGTAGACGTACGGCTTCCCGTGGTAACGGCCGATCGCGATGCCGTGCTGGTCGGAGTGCGTGGTCGGGTTGCAGTCACCGGTCTGCTTGCTCGGATCGATGTTCCAGCAGGGGAAGTTGAAGTTCCAGTACGGGCCGACGGTAGACCACTGGGTACCGCCGTTCTGGCTCTCGTAGACCTCCTCGAGACCCGCGTACACGTGGTCGGCGTTCGCCGGGTCCACGGACAGGAACTGGTTGTACCAGGCCTGCACGCCGGGCATGTAGCCCGCGGTGGTGAGCGCCGAGCCGGAGGCCGCGAGCTGATGGTAGTCGGCAGTCTTCGTCCAAGGGCCGAACGGTGAGCCGGACTTGGAGACGTAGATGCCCTCCAGCGAGCTGTCCGGATTGTTCGCGAGCTGCTTCGGCGACTGGTCGATCGCGTAGTAACGAGAGCCGTCGCCGGACGCGGCGAAGGTGACCTCGCCTACGGTGGCCGAGTCCGACGGCAGGTCGCCCAGGCCGGTCGTCACCCTCTGCCAGCTGCCGTTGTGCTGAGCGAAGAAGCCGTTGTATTCGTCACCGCTGCGCCAGCCGACCGCGAGTAGGACCTTGGAGGGGTCCTTGGGGTCGACGGCGATGTCGTTGGTGATGTTCTTGTACGGGGCGTCGGGGTCGTTGGCCTTGGAGTGGCCCGGCAGGTAGTCCGGGTTCGGGGCGTACTCCAGCTTCCAGGAACCGGACAGGCGCATCGTGGAGTGACTCCACACACCTTCGCTGGTGGCCGCCCACACCTTGCCGGCGCCGAACCGCAGCTGATGGATGGTGGTGCTCTCCAGCTCGTCGCCGCCGACCCGGCTGCGCGTCGAGTACGAACCGTGGTGCGGGCTAGACAGCACGTAGACGCCGCTGCCGAGATAGGCGTCCGCGTTGGTGGTCGCCTCGCCAGTGCCGAGCCACAGCCGGCCAGCCGTGTCCAGGGTAAGGGCGCCGGTGGCCTGCGTCGGGAGCTTGTCGCTGATGGGCGTCCAGTGGCCGCCGCCGGTACTCGAGCGCCAGACGCCGCCTCCCGCGCTGCCAGCGTACGCATAGCCATCATTGTCGGCGGCCATCGCGGCCATCCGGCCGGTGACCATACCGGAGCCACCGCTTGAGTTGGAGTCATAGTCGCGGTAACGCGAATCGTCGGAGTTGTACGGCAGATCAGTGATGTTCTTCCACCTGCTACCGGCGCGGCGCAGGCCGTCCAAGCTGCTCCACGCAGCCCCGTACGCGCCTGGCGCGACCACGCCCGGGGAGGTACGCGCCTCGGCAAACTGGTCCGCGCCCTCGGCGATCTCATCGGACTCGTTACCGTCGTCGTCATCCGACAGGCTGGCGGTCAAGTGGGCATGAGCCGACTCGCGCTGATGAGCGAGCCGGTCCATCGTGCGGACGCCGAACGGGTTCGGCGTGCCACCGGACACTGCGCCTGCCGGTACGGCGACGAGTGCGGCGCATGCAGTGATGGCACAGATCGTGAACCATCGTCTCTTACGGGCAGATGATGCCACCGTGTTCCCTCCCGAACGGTCCTGTCTAGCCGATCGGGATAGACCTGATCACGGTCACTGGCGCAAGTCCGGTCCCGCGTACGAGATTTGGCCAAATATTTGTCAGGCCCCTGCCACAACACAGCCAGAGACGGTCACCGCGCCCGAAGGCCGCTTGCGCGCGCCACATCCACCCGGCTCGTACCCGCATAAGAGGCTGGCGGCCTGGAGGATGACCATGAAAGGCCACCCCTGGCGGGGGTGGCCTCGCTGGTCGGCAGTGCCGGGTCCGGTCAGCCGATTCCGGTGACCTGCAGCGCTGTTGTCCAGTTGTTCTTGATGGCGCTGCGTGCGGCGGAGAGGGTGATCGTGCCGTTGCACACCGCGTTCTTCAGCTTGGTCTCGGTGCCGTCCTTGGTGTGTGCGGTCTGCCCGCCCGAGTACGGCTCCGGCCACAGGTTCTTCGGGTCGCGCGGGGCGCCGCCGAGCTCGAGCGGCACCAGGTGGTCCTCCTCGTAAGACGTCATGGCGGTGTCGGCGTACCCGTAGTCGATGATCCCCTGGGCTTTCAAGGGGTTGGTGTAGGAGGTGGGCGGGCGGACCGTCGCGGTCCACCCCGAGACGCAGATCGTGGAGCCGATCGTCGACTGCGTGACATCCGGGTTGTAAGCACCCGGCGTGCACGACGGGTCGGACAGCGGCAGATAGGACTGCGAGCAGGTGGATGCGTGGGCTGCTGTACCAGTGGCCAGGATCAGGCCGGCGGCGGTCATCCCGACGGCAGTAAAAGTGGCGGTGAGGCGGCGCATCGGTCGCATGAGGGGGGCTCCCGCAAGTGTTGGCCCGGGGCGGAGTTCCGGGCGCCTGACGGCATGACACCACCACCCGGGTCTATGCGGGTAGACCCAAACGGTGAACAATCCGTGGCTGACTCACCGCAACTGCGGCGTGTGCGGCGGCAGTTGTGTGACCGACCAAGATTGAGGAGCGCGCCGCCCGGCTGTCCGTGCAGTACGTGGCGAGGGCCGCCTGCACGATCAGCTCGTCCAGGCCGGGCTCGCGGCGCCGGCCGCGCAGGACCAGTGCGAGATGTCGGCGCGCTTCAGCAGGTGGCGGCGGTGGAACCGGCCGCCGCCGTTCATCACGAACACCATCGCGGTGACGTCGATGGTTATAGTAGACCGTCGTAGCTAATTTTTGGGATAAAGGTGACGTAGTTTGGTGCGTGCGTCGTGGGTGGTGAACTGCCAGTTCACTTGGCGTTGGTCGGTGTTGGTGGCGTTCTGCCAGGCTGTGAGTTCGGTGTTGAGGATGTCGAGGTCGTTGATCCGGCGGTCGAGGCATTGGCGGGTCAGCGCGGAGAGTTCGATCTCGGCGATGTTGAGCCATGACCCGTGTTTGGGCGTGTGGTGGATCTCGAGGCGTTGGGCCAGCGCGAAGGCCTCTTCTGGTTCGAAGGCCTCGTACAGTGAGGCGATGGTGTGGGTGTTGAGGTTGTCCATCACCAGCACCACGGCCTCGGCGTCGGGGTAATCCACGCTCAGCAGCTGTTTGATCTGGCCGGCCCAGTCGATCCGGGTCCGCTGGGACAGTGCCTGAACTCGACGCCACCCGCGCAGGGGTTCGACCCACACGAAGATTGAGCACGTGCCGCAGCGGATGTACTCACTGTCCTGGCAGGTGTCGTGGCCAGGGCGGGCCGGGAGCGGGGCGCGGGCATGGTCGAGGAGCTGGTAGGGCTTCTCGAAACAACCCAGAACTAAGCAACGACACTCTACTAGGGCCTTTCTTATGGATCTAGGTGCTGACGAGGTTGGGGCGCGCTAGGGACAGCTAGCCGACAAATCATCCGCCCAGGTGAAGGCATTGATCGTCGATCTTGGGCCGTACGAGAGGCTCACTGGTGCGGGGCGAGGCCATCGGGGCGGGCGTTTTCGGCTTGGTGGATAGCGCGTGCCGCGTTGATGAGGCCGATGTGGCTGAACGCCTGTGGGTAGTTGCCCAGAGCTTCTCCTGTGGCGGAGTCCACTTCCTCGGCGAGGAGACCGACGTCGTTGGCGCAGGCGAGTGCGGTTTCGAATACGTCACGGGCGCGTGTGGGTTCGCCGGTCAGCGCGAGGGCCTGGGCGAGCCAGAAGGTGCACAGCAGGAACGCGCCCTCGTCGGAGGCGAAGTCGTCGCCCAGGTAGCGGCGTACCTGTCCTCGTGCGTCCGTCAGCCGGGTCGCGATCGCGGTCACGGTGGACCGGATGCGGGGGTCGTCGCCGGGCAGGAAGCCGACGAGCGGCAGCATGAGGGCTGAGGCGTCGAGTTCGTCTGATCCGAATGATTGGGTGAAAGCCTCCAGCCGTGGGTTCCACCCGTGGGTTTCGATGGCGCTGCGGATCGCCTGACGGGTCTCGCGCCAGGAGGTGACATGCCCGGCGGTTGCCCCGAGGGCTGGTGCGAGGTCGATGGCGCGGTCGAGCGCGACCCAGCACATGAGCTTGGAGTGGAGGAAGTGGCGGCTGGGGCCTCGTACTTCCCAGATGCCCTGGTCGGGTTCGTTCCAGCGGCGGGCGGCGGTCTCGGCCGCCTGGAGGAGGAACGTGCGGACGGGCCGTTCGAACCATTGGTCGCGTGGGTGGGTCCGGTGGGCGGCGTCGAGCAGCTCGCCGTAGACGTCGAGCTGACGCTGGCGCCACGCGTTGTTGCCGGTGCGGACCGGTGTGCTGCCGCGCCAGCCCGAGAGGTGGGTGAGGGTGCGCTCGCTGAGGTCCCTTTCACCGCCGATACCGAACATGACCTGGAGGTCGATGCCGCAGTCGAGCTGGGTCGCCGCGGCCTGGGCGAGGAATCCGAAGTAGGCGGCTTCCTCCTTCTCGCAGGCCGAGGTGGACAGGGCCTGGAGGGTGAAGCTGGCGTCACGTACCCAGGTGTAGCGGTAGTCCCAGTTGCGGTCAGCCCCGACGCTCTCGGGCAGGGACGTGGTGGCCGCTGCGACGATGGCCCCGGTGGGAGTGAAGGTCAATGCCTGCAGCACACGTCCGCTGTGGCTGACCTCATCCTGCCACGGGCCGCGGTAGCCCTGGTGGATCTGTGTCCACGAGCGCCACCCCTTGATCGTGTCGTTCAGTCGGCGACGGATGCGCCTGCCTGGCCAGGATTCCGGTGCTGCCTCGCCCCCCACGGCGATGGACGACAGGGCGAAGTCGAGCCGCTGGCCGGCCTGTAGCTCCGTCGCGCCGTGTGCGGTCGAGCCATCGAACCGCAGAGGCAGCGGTGCCGACAGGATGAGGCGTTGACTGCCCCCGCTCGCGCTGAGCCCGCCCCGCACAGCAGACAGCACCGGGTGGATGAGGCCGTATTCGGGCCGCGGCGCGAAGGTGGTCTCCACGGCCACCGAGCCGCTGGTGCAGGTGATCTGACGCAATACGACACCGGGTGAGGACTTTCCGAGTGCGTGGCCGCGTACGCGGTGCCCCATCACCAGGGCGTCGAGGAGCACGGCCGTGCCGGAGGGCGTCCGGAAGGTGGTCTCCAGGACCAGCGTTCCCGGAACGTAGCGGCGGACGGCCTCACTCGGCGCGCAGGGGCGGATCGACCAGTGCCCCGCCTGCTCGTCGAGCAGGCGGCCGAAGACGGCAGGACTGTCGAATCGGGGAAGGCAGAGCCAGTCCAGTGAGCCTTCGGTGGAGACCAGGCCCGCCGAACGGCAGTCCGACAACAGGGCGTAGTCGCCGATCGGTCGCGTAGTCACAGCCGCCCGATCCGCCTGCCACGCCGGGCCGGGGCCGAAGTCCTCCGAACGGCCACGGGCTCCTCACCGCCCCTCACGGCGAGGGCTCGGGGTCCGGTCCGCTCTTGTCCGGCTTACGCAGATCTACGCGCGGGCGGGGCGCGGGCGGGGGCTGCTGCCGAGAGCGGGACCGACGCATGCGGATCAGCAGGGCCACGGCGGAAAGGGCGAAGAAGATGGCGGTGATGAGCAGCCAGCGCCCGAGGAACACGTCGGCGGAGAGCGTGGTGTATAGAGTGAAGCGGTGGCTGACCCGCCCCAGGATCAGCGGAAAGTACGTCAGGAGCAGCACGCCGGAGAGGAAGACCGGAACCCTGATGTAGTTGATCCATCCCTGGCTCGGCTGGGTGGTTTCGGCTCCGTCGGTGCCGACAGGTTCCCGACGTTCACCGAGGACGGTCTGGGCTGCACGATCGGTCACCGTGTAAAGGGGAAGCAGCACCAGGTCGTGCAGGAGCGCGGCGCCGACGAACCAAATGACGATTCTCCAGGGCTCCCCACCGCTCAGCAGCCGCACGCCGGCGTAGCCGGTCAGGGCGAACGAGCAGAGCACCAGCAGCAGATGCAGCGGCGAGGCCCCGTAGACAGTGCGGAAGCGGTTCACGCGTTCTCCCCGAAGGTCAGCTGCGTGACCCACTTGGTGTTGTGGACACCCGGGTTGGCCGGGACGATGATTCGCGCGGGGTAGCCGTGGTCCGGGGACAGATCGGCCCCGTTGACCCGCAGCGCCAGCAAGGAGCGCGGGTCGCTGACCTGGTTGTCACGCAACGTCGTCGAACGGAACGACCCCGCCCGCTGGGCGGACTGGACGAACACACCCGGCGCCGCTCCCGTGAATCCGACCAGGGTCGCCAGGTCCGCGAGGCGTACCCCGCTCCACTCCTGGTCCTCGGTGGACCACCCCTCCACGCAGGCGATCGGCAACGCGGCCCGGTGCTGCGGCAGCGCCAGAACCTGATCACGAGTGAAGATCCTCTCCCGACCGGGTCCCCGGACGGCGAGACGCCAGGCCGGCCCCACATCTCGCGCCCTGATGCCCACACCGGCAGCGGTTTTGTTGATCTGGAATCCGTTGGGGCCCGGCCCGGGATCCTGCCCGCGCGGCGCGAGTAGCGCGGTGGGTCGCATCCATCCCCCGATGCTCTGTCCCGCTGTCACGCCGAGCAGGACGAGGGAGCCTGCCCCCACCATGCCCAGCGCGCCTCGGCGCGAGATGGTCGGGGCGGCAGGGCGTGAGGTGACCAGGTCCGTGGGGTCGGACGGATCCCTTTGCGCGGCTCTGGATGGCCTACGCAGTTCCTCGCGAAGAGCGCCGCTGCGCAGCATCCGGACCATGAGCGGGATGCGGAAGGCAACGTGGACGACGAAGGCACCGATGAAGATCCAGGCACCGTAGAAGTGCAGGGGGTAGAACGAGCCGGGGAAGATGTAATCCAACTGGATGTTGAGCACGCCGGTCGCGAACTCGAAGAGCACGCCGCCCACGAGCAGCAGCACCGAGATCCGTTCGAGTGCGTGGCTGGCCGACTTGACCGGGGGCCATGAGAACAGCTTGGGGATCACCGACCACAGCTTCGCCAGCAGTACCGGGATCAGGACGATGCCGAGCGTGACGTGGACGCCTTGGGTGAGCCGGTACAGCCAATAGGGGTGCGTGGGCCAGGAGAACAGATAGAAGCCAAGCCAGCCCCGGTCCGGGGTCTTGTCGTTAGCGCCGAGATCCGGGTTGTACGCGGCGTACGAGAGCAGTCCCGTCACGAACATCAGGACGATGCCCGCCAGCAGTACCGCCCCGAGCACGGACGTCAGCCAGGGCCCGCGCAGCGGACTGCGCCAGAAGCCCCGGCGGGTCGGACCCACTGGCGGCCCGTCCCGCAGAAGGTCTGAGAGCGCAGGCTTGCGTTTTGCTGGCTGCTTCAGCGGCGAACTGCTCGGGTCGGAAGCCGGCTGGGTACCGACCGGGTGAGTGACTTTTGATGGCGCCGGACGGGCTGTGCCGGGTTGGTCGGAGGCGTCGAGCGGTTCGGCCCTATGGTGCGGCTCGGATGCTCCGTCGTCACGAGGTTCCCCGTCACCCGCCTGCCTGTCGTCCATGACACCTCTCCCAAATCGGCCATTTAGCAATATAACGACAAGAATAGGAACATAATTTTCGCCGCTTCGAGGGCGCGGAAGCAGTTTTGGTGAGTTTGCGTTCGTCACGTGCTTCCAGTCGGCGCACTCCGTCCCCGGCCAGCAGCCCATCAGCACCGGTGGGCGTACAAGCAGGAGGGGATCCGGTGCTCCCTGGCCGCCGGCGCAAGTCCGGCGATCGCTCCAGCCCTCGCCTCTGGGAATGACCGCCTGGCGCCCAGCAGCGGGCCGCTGCCGCCGAACAGCGCAGGCTGGCCGCCGAGGACCGCAGGCTGGCTGCTGAGCAACAGGGGCGGGACCAGCGGGCGGAGCAGGAACGGCTGACGGCCTTCTTCGAGCACGCGGGCATGGACGCCGCACTGTGGCCCGTGTTAATGCACATGGTCCGCTCCACCTCCGGCAAAGCCGTCGAGTGCGGGGCTCAGAGCCCCGCCCACGGCAACGGACTGCTCCTCTACAGCCGGCCGCACAAAGAGAGCGCGTTTCAACTGGCCGGTGTGGTGTGCCCTGCTCCCTCAGCGCTCACCCGGTGGCCTGCTGACCTGACGATCCTCGTCCCCGGCCAGGCCTGGCTCTCCCGTATCAAGACGGCACCCCATACCTCGCTGAAAGTCGCCGGCTTGAACCCGGTCACCAAGCGCTGCACCTACGAGCGTGTCGGTCCCGGGCCGCGACGTTGACATGAAACACGTCGGGTTCCGGCTTGTGAAGGATGGTCATGACGGCGAACGCATCACGTCCGGGCGTCCGGGCCGGCGTCCTCCTGGACGACCTTGCCGACGGAGAGCGGGGCCTCCTACAAGCCACCGCCGCCCTCGCCGACGAACTCCTGCAGACCTACGGCTGTCCCGAGACCGGACTCATCACCCGCGCCGGGACGTGAACCCTGCCGGCTTCTCACAGCGCACTTCCGGGGCGGTCGCCCAGTAGGTACAGCGGCGCAGTCTCCTGGACCTTCCGGGAACGGGACGCGTCACCTGTCATAGCCAGGATTCATGCGTCCATCAGGACGGGAGTTCCCTGTGATGGCGTCCGGATGGTACCGCTGGTACCGTGGGTACCATGTCGGATCCCAAAGCGATGAATCTACGCTTCCCCGACCCCGCGCAGCGGGCGGCCATCGCGGCGGCCGCCAAGCAGGCGGGGGTCAGCATGCAGGAGTACATCGTCTCGGCAGCCTACGACCGGGCGACCGCGGTGGAGCAGCGGTTCCTGGAGGGCTTCAAGGCGTCCATGGCCCGCAGCGGCGCAGCTTTCGCAGCCGAGCCCAGCGGCATCGACGTCAGCGCGGAGCAGCGGGCGATCGAGCAGGAGGCGCTGCGGGAGCTTGAGCAGCAGGAGCGGGGCCACGCCGCGTGAGCGAGCAGGAACCTCTCCACCCCCTCAATGTCACGTTCCTGCTGCACGCCGCCGAGCTACTTGACGGTGATCCGCAGGTCGACGACTACGGGCCGCTGTATGCGGCCGTCGCCCGGGTCAACGCCCGGGCGATGGAGCGGGACATCTACGGATCGCTGTACCTCAAGGCCGCCACCCTGCTGCACACCCTGGCGAAGCTGCCGTGCCTGGAACACTCGAACGAGGCCTTCGCCTGGCACGCGACCGAGGCCTACCTGGCCCTCAACGCACACGCCCTCGACTACCCACCCAAGGCAGCCGTTGCGCTGGTACGCGACACGGCCGTGGGAGCGCTCGGCGTCGCCCGGATCGCCCGGCAACTGCGCGACTGGACTGCCACCTGACCCTCGGTCGCCCGGCGGGGCATCGAGGTGAAAGCCCGCGCGTACGCGGTGTCCTGGCCGCAGGCCCTCGCCTTCATCACCGTGACCGCCGGGGAATCAGCGCCGTGAGCGCGAGCACGATCAGCACGACGCCGTAGCCGGTCGCGGTGGTCAGCAGGCCGACGCTGGTCGCGATGACGCCCGCCGCGACGGCCGGGATGCAGAACGCGAGGTAGCTGAGCACGTAGAACGCGGCGACGAGCTTGCCGCGTTCGGTGGCCGGTGCGAGCGGGAAGACGGTGCGGGTAACGCCCTGAAAGCTCGCACCGAAGCCAGTCCCGGCGATCACCGTGCCCACGAACAGCAGCGCCTGCGACCCGGTGTGGGTGGCCGCGATGGTCACCGCGACCCCGATCGCCAGCGCGGCGGCGCCGAAGCGCATCACCCGGCTGGCCGCGACCGTGCGCAGCAGCCAGATCGTCGCCGCACCCGCCCCGGCCAGTGTGAACACCAGCAACCCGCCGAGCAGGATCGAGTCCGAGCCGGTGACCACACGGACCAGGCTCGGGCCGAGCGAGAGGTAGAAGCCGCCCAGCGCCCACGCCGCGATGTCCAGCAGCGCGATGGCGGCGAACGCGGACCCCGCCGCGGCCGGGACGCCGACCTTCGGCCGGATCGCCTGCCGCGCGCCGGGCATCATCGGCGAGGTCTCGCTCCCCACGATCGTGCCGATCGCCTCGAGGGCGAGCAACACGATCAGCACCAGGTACACGGCCTGGCGCGGCCACGGCAGGAACTGGACGAGCGCCGCGGAACCAAGTCCGCCGACGGCGAGACCCGCCACCGGAGCAATGCTGTTCACGATCGGCCCGTGTGGTCGCTCCGCATCCAGGATCGCGGCGGCCAGCGCACCAGTTGCCGCGCCGGTCGCAATGCCCTGCACCATGCGCGCCGCGATCAGCAACGGAACGCCGTCCGCGGCGGTGAACACCAGCATGGCCACCGCGTCGAGCGCGATGGCGCCGAGGATGACCGGGCGGCGTCCCACGTGGTCGGACAGCGACCCGACGGTCAGCAGCGCCAGCAACAGGCACACCGCGTAGACACCGAAGATCACCGTCAGCATGCCCGAGGAGAACACCCAGCGCGCCTGGTAGACGCGGTAGAGCGGGGTCGGCGCGCTGGACGCCGCGAGGAACGTCAGCATGGTCGCCGCGGGCAGGACGGTGGCCAGCCCGGACGACATGCGCCGGGTGGCCGGAGCCATCAGCATGGAGTACCCCCACATCACTTAAAGCAAAGACTGCCGCTTTAGCTGACGGTACACGGAGCGGAGCTTAAAGCAAAGACTTCTGCAATAATGGTCGTATGTCGACCACACCAGCCCGGCGCCCGGGCGGGCGCAGCGCGAAGGTCCGGGACGCCGTCTACACCGCCGTCGGCCAGCTCATGGGCGAGGGCAAGGCGGACCGCATCACCATCCCCCTGCTGGCCAACCGGGCAGGCGTCAACCCGACCAGCATCTACCGCCGCTGGGGCGACCTGGACACGCTGCTGGAGGAGGTCGCTGTCGCCGCGCTCACCAAGGACGGCGACGACCTGCCCGACACCGGGTCACTGCGCGGTGACCTGTCGGCATGGGCCCGGATCGTGATCGACGACATCACCCAACCCCGCCGGACCCGTTACCTGCGCGCCATGACGTCCGCCCGGGACGAGGTGCTCACCTGCCCGTGCTGGGAGCAGCGCCGCACGCAGGCCAAAGTAATGCTGGACCGGGCAAGGGCGCGCGGGGAGCAGGCGCCGACCGAGCAGCAGGTCCTCGATCACGTGATCGCACCGATGTATCACCACGTGGTCTTCGGCCTGGCCGCCGACCGGGACTACGCGGACCAACTGGTCCACGACGTGATCACGATGGCCTAGCCAGAAGCCAAGACAGGTGGCCTGCCGCCCCAGCGCAGGCCCTTCTCGCTGCGGACGTTCACATTCCCTGCGCTGGGCCCCAAGAACATCGGAATGACGAGCATCCGCGTTCCGCTGGCGCAGGCAGACGTGCAGGACACGGATCTGCGCGGTGTGGTTGCGGTGGCTGGAGTCGGCGAGGGTGAACTGCCGCAACAGCCCGAAGCGCGCCGCAGCGGCTGTCGCTCCTTACGGCCAAAACGCCAGAACGCGGGCCCGGCCGGCCCGTGCTCACGCAGCAGTTCCAGCGTGGTCGCCACGATCGGGATGCAGCCGTCGTAGGAGTGGAAGCCGCCCTCGCGATGCCACCGGCCCTGCCAGTGGTGGACGGTGAGCTCGGCGACCCTCTCCATCTGGCTCTTCGCGGAGCGCGTGCCGACCTGGTGGAAGACGAGCAGGACCGGCGGGTGCACCCGCTCGTACCCTTCCCAGGCGGGTGCGGACCAGCGGGTGCGCCACATCGGTTTCTCGATGCCGTCGGTGTCCTTCTCCTTCCGCTTAAAGAACCGGGCGTACTTGTCGAACTTCGCGGCGATGAGGACGGCTTCCTCGGTGCAGTTGTCGACCTCGATGAGCAGCAGCGGCATCTCGTCGTCCGGAGCAATCACGACGACATCGGCGCGGGCGCTACCGATCGCGGGGTTCTTCCAGGTGCCCTTCACCGGGAGCGCGACCTCGGTGGCGTAGGAGGTGATGCTGCCGATCCCCTTGGGGGCGTCGACGGCGGCCTGCGCGGCGGCGACCGCTTCGGCCGGCTCCCCCGCGACCAGATCGAGGTCGGGCTTCGGGCGGATCAGCGCGATAACCGTCTCATTCACCGTCATGGGGGTGAGAGGCACCGGAACGGCCCGCGCTCTTGGGCATGCCGCCCACCTCCTCCGGCTCGCGGTCCAGGTCGATCGCGGCGGCGGCCAGCCCGTCCTTGGTGAGCAGACGGACCTCTTCACCGCCCCGGGTCCGGCCGCCGTCGACGGCCAGGCCATGCCTGCGCACGTCGTTCGCCGCACCACGGTGGGAGGCGGTGCGGGCTTCCTTCCCCCGGGGCCGCAGTCTTCTTCAGGGTGTGCCGGTAGGTCAGGTGTGGCGAGGCCAGCCGCTGTATCTGGTCGGCGGGCGCGACCTTGAGCACCCCCAGCACGCACAGCACATCGCCGCGCAGCCCGTTCGACGATCCCGCCTCATTCGCCTTGCGCTTGCCCGCCATCACGCCCGCCCTCCCATCGATCGCGTCCGGCCCCCGTCCGGGCGCCGGCCCCCGGCCGCAGAGGAAACCGGCCCCCCGAACCCGAGGATCTCCTCCACCGGCGTCACCCAACTGACCGTCACCGCCACCGGCGCCGCGGGCCAGAACGGGACCAACGGCGGCGCAGGCGGCAACGGCGCCACCGTCACCGGCACCGTCCCCGCCACCCCGGGCAACACCCTGTACGTGAACGTCAACACCGGCGGCGGAGGCGGCGGTGCTGTCCTCCCGGGCGGCACCGGCGGCGGTTCCAGCGACGTCCGCACCTGCAGCTCGGCCAACGTCAGCTGTGTCCTGACTGGCGTCCCCGGCACCGCCCCCCGCCTCATCGTCGCGGGCGGTGGCGGAGGCGGCGGCAGAGGTGCGTTTCTCAATCCTGAGTTCACCGGCGGAGACGCCGGAGACACCGGCCAGCCCGGCGGCGACAGACCGCTAGGCGCCGTCGGCGGTGGCGGAGGTACTCAGACCGCCGGCGGCACCGGCGGAGCCACCTGCCCGCTGAGCCCAACCACCGCCGGCACCGACGGTGCGGCCGGCACCGGCGGCACCGGCGGGGAGGGCTTCGGGGGAGGCGGCGGAGGCGGCGGCTGGTTCGGTGGAGGCGGCGGAGGAGGCTCACTAATTTGATTAAAAATCCTCAGTGATCGTAGAGTGGTTTTCATGGAGCTTCTTCGACTCTCAAAGGCCGCTAAGCGTCTTGGAGTTCACCCCGTGACGCTTCGTCTTTGGGCTGACTCGGGGAAGATTCCTGTGACTTGGGTTGGCCGTGAGCGTAGGTTCTCCTCGACCGACGTCGAGGCGATGAAGGTCTCGACCGGCGGAGAGCGTGTTCGCCTGGAGGGCCTGTATGTGCGTGTCTCCGGCTCCAGTGGACAAGAATCTTCGTTGGAAGCCCAGGAGAGCGAGCTGCGGGCCACTTCCGCTGGCCAGATCGTGAAGGTTTTCCGTGACAGGGCCTCGGGCCTGCGGGAGGACCGTCCCGGCCTCAACCGGTTGCTGCGAGCCGTCGCTGACGGATCGGTGACGGTCGTGCGTGTCACTCATGAGGATCGGCTTGCACGGTTTGGTGTCGGATGGCTCAAGCATCTGCTCGGTGTGCATGGCGCCACCCTCGATGTGCTGCATCCGAAGAAGCTCGGCGGCCGGGATGAACTCCTCGAAGACTTCGTGTCGCTGGTCACCACGTTCGCCGGGCGTCTGTACGGGATGCGGTCGGCTGAGAACCGGCGTCGCCTGCTGGCCGAGTCCGGCCAGTGCAAAGCCGGTGATAGCCAATGAGCCGGAAGGTGCCGCTCGCCGACGGTGAGACCTCCCGCACCGCGTGTGCCCGCGCCCTTGTGCGCGCAGGCGTGGACGAGAAGACCGGCGAACTGCTGTCCCAGTCCGTGCTGGCCGAACGCATCGGCTGGTGTGCCGACTTGGCGGCGGGCCTGGTCTCCACGCTGCTCGGCGAGCACTGGAACGCCACCGATGTTGATGTTCTCGCTTCTGGTGAGGACGCTGGGGGCCGGAAGCTGCCGTCGAACGCGTGGATGGCTTCGCGACGTCTCGGCTGGACCGTCGCTCCGGCCGAGGGCGTGAAGGTCAACGACCGGATCGTACGCATGGCCCAGGAGCAGGCCGGGCGCACTCTGCGCTCGGCGAAGTGGCGCGCTGACCTGACCGCCGGGGTGATCGCGACCTGGCCGGACGACCCGCAAAAGCGCACTCCAGCAGAGTGGGACGCCGTACGCGATGCCGTGCCAGGCGGCCGGCACTTGCCGTCCAGCATCATCAAGGGCCGTACCCGGCAGATCACCAAGTACTGGCAGGCCAACGGTCGTTTACCAGTTGATGTGTTCGAGGCCGAAGGCGCGCCCGGGGCGGCGCGGATGCTGTTGCTGTCGGCGTGCGATGGGCAGCAGGCCGTCGTCTCACGCGGCGAGAGCGATCCGCAGCGGGCTCTGCTGCGGATGCAGCTGCCCACCCGACCCGATCCGCAGGCGTATGCGGACTGGACGTGGGTGGAGTGCACCATGTCGCTGCCCCCGACGGTGCCCGCCTGGGCGGTGTTGCACCTTCCCACCCTGCGCATCGCGGGCGGGAAGGTACGTGCTGATGCGGCCTACACCCACGCCGTGCCCAAGGCTCGGCGCACCGGGCACACGGTCGCGCTCGGCGTGGACTGGGGCCTGAACACCCTCCTGTCCGCTGGTACGGCCCGTGTCCACGACGATGGGCGTATCACCGCCCTCGGGCATGGCGCCCAGTTCCGGACCGCCGGAGTGCTGGCCAAGCAGCACCGGCTCCGTCGTCTGTCCGAGCACCTGCACACCAAGGCCGACCACTATCAGCGGCTCATAGGCGAGAACGAACAGCACCCGCTGGCCGACAGGCACCAGGCGCTGCGCGACGAGATCCGCTTCGTGTCCGCACGCCGCTCGAACCTGAACGACGCCCTGGCGTGGGCTGCCGCACGGTGGACCGTCGACCAGGCCACCGCCGCCGGGGCGAGCGTGATCTACGTTGAAGACCTGCGCTCGATGGAAGCCAAGGGCATGGGCCGCACCATGAACACGCGCCTCTCCCAAGCCGTCCGCGGGCAGATCGCCGACCACATGCGGCACCTTGCCGCGGAGGCCGGCATCGCCGTGGTCACTGTCCCAGCCCGCAACACGTCCAGACACTGCCCGCGGTGCCTCACCCCACTCAGGCACCGCAAAGCCCCCGACCGGCCCACCACTGCGGGCTGGAAGTGGGCCATCTGCCCCAGCCAGTCCTGTGGCTGGCAGGGAGACCGCGACCAGGGCGCCTGGCGCCGCATCGCAGCACACGGCCTGGTCCACCAGTCCAAGACTGTCATCGACAAATCCAGCGGAACCATGGCGATCCGCACGGTAGTCGACAAGCTCGAAACCAAAGCAGTGGTCACCCCGACCACCGAGTCCAGCCGGAAAGACCGGTCGAAGAGCGGACCCACCCGGCGCCACACCTCACGCCCCGCGCCCAGGCGACGCAGGGCACCCTCCCCAGCAGCCCGCCCGTGCGGTCCTGCTGGCAAGCGTCCGGAGGGACACGCACCAACGGACCGGACTCGGCTGCTCCGAGCGGCCCACCGGCACCAGGACGTGACGACGACCAGCACACCCACCACTGGCCACCGGCCGAGAGGGGCAGCACTGGGCGCGGGATTCCATCTCCACGCCCATGCCACCCCACCACGATGGGAAGCGATCCCGGAAACTCAATCCGACTCAGGATCGCTTAGCTGATCAGAGACGCTGCAACGGCATTGGCAACAATGGCACGCAAGGCCCCGGCGGTGGCGGCGGTGGGTCGAACCTCGTCCCGTCAGGAGCTACCTCCGGACCTGCAGCGGGAGCGGCCGAGGTCACCATCACCTACGACCCGGCGCCCCCCACCTGCGCGACCGCCACGGCCACCATCACTGGCACCAACCGCAACGACGTCCTGACCGGCACCCCCGGCGACGACGTGATCTTCGCTCTCGCCGGGAACGACGTGGTCGACGGCCGCGGCGGCAACGACCTGATCTGCAGTGGTGACGGCAACGACTCCCTCACCGGCGGTGACGGCAACGATCGCGTCGAGGGCGCCAACGGCAACGATGCCCTGTCCGGCGGCGTCGGCAACGACGCCAACGATGGCGGACCCGGCAACGACGCTCTCAACGGCGGTTCCGGCACCAACACCAACGACGGTGGAACCGGCCACAACAGCTGCACCAACCCCACCACCGGACCCGGCTGCAACACCTGATCAACGATCACCAGAAGCGGGCCTCGTGCGTCCCTCGCCGCAACGGCGACCGACGCACGGGGCCCGCTTCAACGCTCCGCGACACAGCTCCCGAACGCCCAGGGGCAGCCCTGCCACCTACGGAAAGAGGTTGAGACACACGCACACAGCACTGCTAGGACGGAGCCCAGCGCTGTTGAACTCGTGAACCTCTCCCCAGGCGGAGGCGGCCAAACGCCTCCCGAAGCGCTGTCCGTTCTCGTGGACGAAGCCAACCCCAGCTTCCTTTGCCTTCGACTCAAGGAAACAGTGAGGCGAGGGCGTTGCGTAGTTCGGAGAAGGACGTGCACGGGGTCACGACCGCCCAGGCCCATCGCGATCAGCGAGTCCGGGGCCGGCGCCTGGGCCTGCATGCCACGTTGGCGTTCTGTCTCGCGGCGTTCCTCGGCAGCGATCCCCTCACAACGGCGGAGCGTGAGTTCCGATCGTGGATCGGCAGCTACAGCGCCGTGCCGAGCGCCCGCATCGCACTGGCGGAGCAGGCCGCGGACTCCACATGGACCGAGTTGAAGGCTTGGCCAGACGGCGAGGCGTAGCGGCCCCCCCGCGCTCGTCAGGCCGCCGCAGTGTCAGGCTCGGGGTGACGTACCGCGCGCTTCAACGCCATCTCGACGTCGAACCGCGACTCCCCCGAGTCTTCCTGGAACCGGCCGATGGCCCGCTGGACGGCAAACGCCGTGGCCACCGTCAGCCGCCCCTCCTGGATCTCCGTCCAGGCAGCGCGTTCCAGTTCGATCAGATCGTCAGGGAGTTCGATAGCCACGTCGCATTTTAAGATGCCGGCGCCGGCGGTCCACTCGGCCACATCACGGCGTCGGGAAATTCTTCGGCATCGCCGAAGCCCTGACCATGCATGTCCCAGCCTCTCAACGTCCCAGCCGATTCCTTCCACCAGGGAAAACAGAGGGCCGATGTCCCAGCACCGCCGAGACAAACGGACCTATCGGTCATGCTGAGACGAGCGCGTCCCAACTGAGCTGGAGCGAGCACTCCCAGAAGCCTCCGCGCTTCCGCGGCGGACCTCTGGCGCGCATTGCGGTTGCCGCAGCCTGCCATCACGGGCGCACTCCTGGGGCAGGTCCGGTGTCGGGCTGCTGCTCGTGCTCCTGGCGGTGCTGGTCGGCCGGTTCGGCGGCCGCGGCCGAGGCCTGGGCCGGGCGGCCGGTGCGTCATCGCTGCTGCTGGTTGCCTGGCTGCTGGTTGCCGGTGGTGTTCCATGGCCAGGTGGTGAGGGTTGTGTGCATCAGCCGGGCGGCGGTCGAGAGTCGGCTGTCGGTGGCCCGGTGCAGGGTGAGGGTGCGGCGGCAGGCGGGGTCGTCGATGCCGATCCAGGCGCCCGGTGCGCTGATGTCGGCACCGCGGGCCATGGCCGGGATGAGGGTGAGGCCGATGCCGGCGCTGACGAGGCCGGCGAGGGCGGCCGGCTCGTCGCCCTCGCAGACGATACGCGGGGTCAGATCGTGGCCGGCGAAGAGCCGATCGAGCAGGCGGCGCTGCCAGTGGCCGCGCCGTGAGATGACAAACGGCTCCTCGCGCAGCTCCGCGACACTGACGGAGGCGCGGGATGCGAGCCGGTGGCCGGGCGGCGCGGCCAGCCAGACAGGCTCGTCGTGCAGGTGGACGCTGTCCAGTCCGTCGCTCAGGATCGGCTGGGAGGCGACGCACAGGTCGACCTCGCGTGCGCGCAGGGCGCGGTGCATGGCCGCGGCCGGCATCTGGTGGAGTTCGACGTCGACATCGGGGTGGGTGTTTTTGTAGGCGGCCAGAGGGCCAGTGATGGTCAGGAACGTCTCCGAGGCCAGCCGTACACCGCCGACGCCCTCGCGGGCCGCCTCCGCCGCAGCGCGGCGTCCCGCCGCCAGCTCCCCGAGGGAGCGCTCGACGTGATCTCGGAAGAGCCGCCCCGATTCGTTGAGCCGCAGGCGACCGGCCCGATCGAACAGCGGTGCGCCGACTTCGGACTCCAGCCTTGCGATGGTTCGGCTCAACGACGGCTGAGCGACACGCAGTTCCCCGGCCGCCCGACTGAGGTGCTCCAGCCGTGCGACCACAAGGAACTGCTCGAGCGCATGCAGATCCATCGTCACCTTCCCCTCTCATAGCACCGAAGGTATAGCAGGATAGCCATATTGATCTTTGACGTGATGCTGCAATGAGCATGACTGTGGAGGGCATGGCCACCACATATGAACGACCATCAACAACCCTGCGGCCCACGGGCACTGCCGGTCGGCTGCTCCGGGCGGCGGTGACAGCGCACACCGTTGCGGCATTCGGTCAGCCGGTCTTCGCGGGCGTCTACCTCACCGGCGAGATCGGCGGCCTCGACTGGCACGCCCGCGGCGCCGACATCGTGTTCTCCTTGGGGCTGCTGCAAGCCGTCGCCGGCGCCGCGGCCTCGGCGCGGATGCGCAGCGTGTGGCCGATAGCCGTGTCGGTGCTGATCGTGGCGGCCGAGGCGGGGCAGTACATGGCAGGGTTGTCCGGCCTGTTGTGGGTGCATCTCCCCTTGGGCGTGATGATCATCGCCGCGCTGGCCGTGCTGTCCGCCGCGGTCTGGGTACGGCCGCTGCCGAACCGCGCCGTGGCGGACCGGGCCGCAGACGCGGGCGAGCCGTGGCGGGACGAGACCCATGTCTGAGCGACCTGGACCCGTCCGTCACAACGGCTGGAGCAGCACCGAGTGGAACCGCCGCCACGTACTCGGGCTCGGCGGCGCGCTGGGGCTCGCCACGGCGGGCGGGCTGACACTGTCGGGCGCGATGGCCCACCGTCCGGCGAGCACCGGCAACCAGCTGCGCAGCGCCGTTCCTCTGCCCAAGCCGTACACCGTGCCGCTGCCGATCCCGCCCGTCCTCAAACCGGTCGCCACCTCCGGGGGCGCCGACCGGTACGAGATCACCCAGCGCCAGGTGTCCGCGGAGATCCTGCCTGGGATCCGAACGGGGCTGTGGACGTACAACGGCAGCTTCCCCGGCCCGACCATCGAGTCCCGCCGCGGACGGCCGATCACCGTGGCGCACCGCAACGAGCTGCCCGTGCCGACCGTGGTGCATCTCCACGGCGGGCGCACTCCCGCCGCCTCCGACGGCTACCCCACCGACCTCGTCCTCCCGCACGGCTGGCCCGACCCCGCAGCGCACCACCACCAACACCCCACCGGCGCCCACACCATGCCCGACCCTCGCGCGGTCACCAGCCGGACCACGCGTGAATACACCTTCCCGATGGACCAGCGCGCGGCGATGCTCTGGTACCACGACCACCGCATGGACTTCACCGCCCCGGCGATCTGGCGCGGCCTGGCCGGGATGCACATCGTCCGCGACGACACCGAGGATGCCCTCGACCTGCCCCGCGGAGAACGCGAACTGCCGCTGATGATCGCCGACAGGTCGTTCGGCTCCGACGGCTCCCTCACCTACCCGTCCCTCGACCCCGCACTGCGCGACCGGCCCGGCGTGAGGGCGCCGTACGAGGCCGGCGTGCTCGGCGACGTGATCCTGGTCAACGGCGTACCGTGGCCGATCCACGAGGTCGACGCATCCCGATACCGGCTGCGGCTGCTCAACGCCTCCAACGCCCGCCACTACGAGCTCCAGGCCGTCACCGACGACGGACGCCGCCTGGACCTGGTGCAGATCGGCGCCGACCAGGGCCTGCTCGCCGCCCCCGTCACCCACGCCGCCCTGCCGATCGCACCGGCGGAACGCTACGACGTCACAGTCGACTTCGCGGGCCTGCCGGTCGGCAGCCGGGTGCGCCTGATCAACCGGCTCGGCACCGGACGCACCCGCGAGGTCATGGCCTTCCGCATCGCACGCCGCGTCCGGGAAGAAACCCACATCCCCGCACTGCTCGCCGTCGACCTTCCTTCCTGGCAGCGCTCCGAGGCAACCACGATCCGGGACTTCTCCTTCCGCGCCGGCCAGATGCAGCACGGCCGCGGCTGGGTCATCAGCGGACGAGCCTTCGACCCCTCACGCACCGACGTCCGCACCCGGCTCGGGGCCGTAGAGGTATGGCGGTTGGTCGCCGACGTCCACCACCCCGTCCACCTCCACCTGGTCGGATTCCGGGTGCTGGCCCGCGGCGGGCGCGCGCCCCTGCCGCACGATGCCGGACTGAAGGACACCATCTCGCTGCGGCCGGGGGAATCGGCGGAGATCATCACCCGCTTCGACGGCTACCGCGGCCGCTACCTGTTCCACTGCCACAACGCGGAACACGAGGACATGGGCATGATGGCCAACCTCGAGATCGTCTGACTGGCTGACCTCTATCCGCCCACGTGCTCGGCTCGCTTCGAACGGGGTCCCGGATCGGGTGAGTTGATCGGTGTTGTGACATGGAGGAAGGGCCTCTTGGTAGCCCGCGGATGTCGAGTCCAGCGAGAATCAAGAGGCCCTCGTATCGAAGTGTTTAAGGCGCCCCGAAGTTCTCGGACAGCGGTCCCCATAGAGCTCGTAACACGATCACCTTGCTGACATGGACTCGGCGGCGCGACAGCTCCAGCTGTAAGAACCGGCTCGCACCGGGCGTTGTCAGAGACATCAGGCACACTGCGCCGTATGAACTTGGTGACCGCGCACGACTACGCCTGGATCCGCACCTCGCCGCTCTTCCGCCACATGATGGCGAGCGGATACACCCTGACACTGATACGGGGGCGGACCCCGCGCGAGGTGCTGCGCGCGATGGAGGCGGAACCGCGCGGCACCGGGGAGGGAACGGCCGGGCTGATCGAGGCGGACGACGCTCACCGCGCCGAGGTGGATTACGACTACTGGGACGAGTCCTACGTGGCGGGCGCCTTCAGTACTCCGGGCGAGGCCGGCGACTGGACACTCGTCCTCGGCTTCGACAGTGGCCTGGGGATAGCGGCGCCGTGCGTGGAGACGCTGTCGAAAGGCGGCCGGGTCGTGGCGCACTCGACCAACGGCGGCAAGCCCATCCACCTCTTCCACTGGTTCGAGGACGGTGAGCTCCGTACGACGTTCGAGGGCCCCTCGTCGCGCGACGGCAACACTCCCGATGAACTGGTCCCCCTGCTGCGGGAAGTCGGCTTCCCTCTGACCTCCGAGGGAGAGCACGACGAGAGCGCCCCGGACGTCGACCGGAAGGCGGCGGTCCTCGCTCTGGCCGAGAGACTCACCGGCATACGCGTCACCGAATCCCTCCTCCAGGACGCTACGTACGCGCTGGGACTCGTCCCCGAACAGCCCGCCGAGGAGTGGACCGGCGTGGTCATCGACATCACCGATGCCCACGGGGAGCGCCCGCACAGGGAATGGACCTACCAGGAGATCGCGACGGCGTCGGACCGAGCACGGGCGGAGGCGAACGCGCCGGTGGTGATCACCTACAACGAGCCACCGGCCATGGATCGTTCGGAGCAGGAGACAGGTGAGTAGCGAGCGCGTGGAGGGTGCCCCGGCGTACTCGCCGCCCTCTACAAGGGAACTTGCCGCCACGGAGGCTTCTGCGATCATGGTCCGGCAGCCTTCTTGAGCCGTCGCCAGCAGATGAGGCCGCAGCCCAGGGAGACGAAGGCATTGTGGAGGTCGAGGCGTCGCTCCCACCGCACGGCCAGGCGCTTGAACTGGTGCAGCAAGGCGAAGGTCTGCTCGGCAACGAAGCGGAGCTCGCCCAGGCCCTTGATGTTCGGGGCCCCTCTGCGGGAGATCACCGGCAGGATCCGGCGGCGCCGAAGTTCACGGCGCACAGCGCATGAGTCGTACGCCTTGCCGCCCAGGACGGAGTCGGGTCGTCTTCGTGGGCGTCCGATCCGTCCGGCGAGGGGCGGGATGCCGTCGACCAGGTTGAGGGTTTGGGTGATGTCGTTGACGTTGGCGGCAGTTGTGATGACCTTGAGCGGGGTGCCGCGTCCGTCGCAGATCAGGTGATGTTTGCTGCCTGTCTTGCGCCGGTCGACCGGCGACGGACCGGTGTCGGCTCCCCCTTTTTCGCGCGGACGTGAGAGCCGTCGACGCACGCGCGCGTCCAGTCGAGTTCGCCGACCGCGTTGAGTTCGGCGAGCAAGATGCGGTGCAGCTGGTCGAAGACGCCGGCCTGCTGCCAACGATCCAGGCGTCGCCAGCAGGTCTGTCCGGAGCCGAACCCCAGCTCCAGAGGCAGCAGTTGCCAGGCTGTGTCGTTGTGGAGTACGTACAGGATGCCCTGCAGACACAGCCGGTCCGCCACTGGTTGCGGCCCCGGCGCCTTCTCGGGCCAGGGCGGCAGCAGCGGCTCGATCACCGCCCACAACTCGTCGTCCACGATCCACGGCCGAGTACTCACAACCTTCCGAACGGCCGAATCGTCACATCGGTCACGCCCGACCAGGACACTTCAACAAGATCGTGTTACGAGCTCCAAGGGAGAAGCCCCGTATTTCGCGGTCTTCGAAGGCGACTTCCCTGACGCCGCCGCCATCGCCGCGGCGCGGGCGTCGCCGCAAGGCCAGCGGATAGCCGCCGATGTCGCCAACTACGCCACCGGCGGTGCGGTCATCATCCACTATCCGGTGCAGGACGGCACCGGCTGAGGCAGGCCGGTACGCTCAGGGACGCGTTCGGTCGGCCGTTGCGGCCAGGTCCGGCTGTCGGAGGACGCCGTTCGCGGTTGCCGGTTCGTTGAGCGTCAAAGGTGGGCCGATGTCCTGGCCGGATGTCACGGTGGTTGATGCGTGCGTGCGGCGCGACGGCCGGGGCGGTAGCCCCACGGCCGTCACCGTCGGCGACCCGGCGGCGACGGACGCGGACCGGCGTGCGGTCGCTGCTGCGGCTGGCACCTCGCACGCGGCGTTCCTCGGCCCGGGGCGGACGCCGGACGGTGGCTTGCCGGTCCGGTTCTTCACCGCCACCGCAGAACTGTCCGGCTGCGGTCACGGCACCGTTGCCGCGCAGGCCGTCCGGTTGACCCGCACCGCGCTGGGCGAGCTGAACGACCGCCAACACACCGGCGGGCGCACGTTCGACACCGTCGCGATCCGCCGCCCCGCCGGCATCGAGGTGTGGTTCGACCAGGGCCTCGTCGCGCTGCGTCACCCGGCACCGGACGAGCGCGCCGCGATCGTCGCCGCGCTCGGGCTCACCGCGGACGATCCGCATCCGTCCGACGCGCCACGGATCGCCGCGCCCGGCGCACCACGCATGCTGGTACCGGTCCACGACCGGTCGGCGCTGCTCCGAGTCTGCCCACACCTCGGCAGGCTGACAGCGGCGTGCCAGCGGTACGGGCTCCTCGGCTGTTTCGTGTACGCACCGCCGGTGGGCGACCGACCGGGTGCGGCGCGGATGTTCGCGCCGGCGATCGGTGTCGACGAGGACGTCGCCAACGCCAACAGCACGGGCTGCCTGGCCGCCCACCTGCTCGACAGGACAGGGGCGCAGACGGTCGCGATCGACGTGGAGCAGGGCGACACCCTCGGTCGACCGGCCAGCGTGCTCGCTTCGGCCCGACGCGGGCCGGCGGGCATCACGACCCGGGTCGGCGGGTTAGCGGTGGTCCGCGACGGACACTGAGGCGACGACTATAGAGCGTGTCTCTTTGAAGTGGTGGTCAGTTGATCGGGTGTGTCTGTCCGATTAGTGATCAAGTACCGCACGAACTCGCCCTGGAGAGACCTGGCCCGACGAGCTCGGTCCATTCCAGACCGCTCACAAGCGGCTGGTCAGATGGACCGTCGACGGCACCTGGGAACGGGTCTTGGCTTCTGTCCTGGCAGCGGCGGACGCCGACGACGACATCGACTGGACCGTGTCGGTGGACTCCACCGTCGTCCGGCCCACCAGCACCCCGCCGGGGCGCTCAAAAGGGGGCAGCAGGACGAGACGAGCCGGCTGATCACGCGCTCGGACGCTCCCGCGGAGGCCTGAGCACCAAGGTCCACCTGGCAGCCGACGGCCGGGCCCGGCCTCTGGCCTTCACCGCCACCGCAGGCCAGGCTGGTGACGCGCCGGCCTTCGAGACGGTGATGGCCCGCATCCGCGTGCCCCGAGCGGGCCTGGGCAGGCCTCGGACCAGGCCCAACGCTGTTCTGGCCGACCGTGCCTACTCCTCGCGTGCCATCCGGGCGCATCTTCGGCGCCGGGGAATCCACGCGGTCATCCCGCAGCCGTCCGACCAGATCGGACACCGACTCCGGCGAGGCCGCATCCTCATCTGGGCACAACGCTGACCAAGAGGCAGAACCTAGGCGCCGCCGTCTTGGGCGGACGCCTGGGCCGTGCGGCGGAAGGCGGCGCGGTACGCGCTCGGGCGGTGGCCGGTGTGGCGGGCGAAGAGGGCAGCGAAGGTACCAGGGTCCTGGTAGCCGACGGCCGCGGCGACGGCGGCGACGGTGCGGTCGGTGGTCTCCAGCAGATGGCGGGCGCGGCGGACCCGGGAAGCCTGCAGATGGGCCAGCGGGCTGCGTCCGGCCTCTTCGGAGAAGCGGCGCAGCAGCGTGCGGGTGCTGACCCGGAAGGCGTCCGCGAGCGTGGCGAGGTCGTACCGCTCGGCGAGGTTCTGGTCGAGCCGCCGCATGACGCGCTGGGAGAACTCCCCGCCGGGCTGCGGGAGGAGTCGCGGGTCGACGTACGGGGTCTGGGAAGTTCGCGCGTCGTCGACCAGCGCCAATCGTGCGGTGTTGCGGGCCACCCGAGCGCCGTTGTGTCGGCGGATCAGGTCCAGCGCGAAGTCGTACATGGCGCTGAAGGCGGCCGTGGTCGTCACCCCCGTGTCTGTGACGACCAGGTGCTCGGGCCGCACGTCGGCGTTCGGGCAGCGCCTGGCCAGTTCGCCGGCGTGCAGCCAGGAGGTGGTGGCCCGGCGCCGGTCGAGGAGCCCAGCCTCGGCGAGCAGGAACGCGCCGACGCAGAGGGAGACGACGGCGGTGCCGGCGGCGGCCTGCGCGCGGATCGCCGCGATCTCGGGGGCGAGCCGGGCGAGCCGCGCGTCGAGGTCCGTGTCCGGGCGCAGTTCGAAGCCGGGGACCACGAGGACGTCGACCTCGCGCACGGGACGCACGTCCAGCCTCGCGCCGCCCGAGGCGGTGACCCGGCGGCGGGGCGAGATGACCGACACCCGGTAGCCGGGCGCGTCCGGTCCGGCGACGTGCCCGGCCATCGTCATCAGGTCGGGGACGCCGAATACTTCGGACGCGAAGCAGTCCGGGTACGCCAGGACCCCGACCCGCAGCGCATCCGGCCCGGCGCCCGGACCCGCACGCTCCTTTGCCTGCCGCGTCGCCTCGGCCATCGCTCCTCCCGTACCCCCTGGTTTCCCTGGCCCCGTGTCGCCGACCGCGTATCGCTCGCCTTCCTCGCGTGTGGCGAGATTACCCCTGTCCTTGGCGATCCCGCTCCTCACCCGGCGGCCGGCTCCGGGGCCAGGCTGGCCCCATGAGCTTCGACGATCCGATCACCGACTTCACCCGCCGCAGCGTGGCCGTGGAGGGGGTGGAGAAGACGGTGTACGTCGCCGGGGTCGGGCCTGCGGTCGTGGTGCTGCCGGAGATGCCGGGCATCAGTCCCGACGTCTTGCGGCTCGCGCGCTGGGTGCGGGACGCGGGCTTCACCGTCCATGTGCCCTCCCTGTTCGGGACGGACGGCGCCTTCCCCACGGTCGAGGGCGGCCGGGAGGTCGTCCGCCGCGCTTGTGTCGGCGCCGAATTCCGCGCCTTCGCCGGGGGCGGCACCAGCCCGGTGACAGTCTGGCTACGCGGCCTGGCGCGCCAGGCCCACACCGCGTGCGGTGGGCCAGGGGTGGGTGCGATCGGCCTGTGCTTCACCGGCAATTTCGCCCTCACCATGGCCCTGGAGCCGGCGGTGATCGCCCCGGTGGTCAACCACCCGTCGCTGCCGCTCGACGACCCCGGCGGACTCGAACTCGACGCGGCGGACGCGCGCGCGGTGCGCGACCGGCTCGACCGCGACGGACTCACCGTCCTCGCCTACCGCTTCGAGGGCGATCGCTGGTGCACGGGGCAGCGCTTCGCCGCCTACCGATCGCTACTGGGCGACGCCTTCGACGGGCGTGTCCTCCCGGACAGCGCCGCCAACCCGGCTCCGCCGCCCTTCTTCGCCGATCTGGTCGGCACCCCGCACAGCGTCGTCACCGCCCATCTCGTCGACGAGGCCGGCCACCCCACCGTCCGGGCCCGCGACGAGATCCTTGCCTTCCTCACCGACCGCCTGCACCCGCATGGGAACCGACCGCTGCCCGCCACGTGACCGGGCCCTGGCCCGCCGGACACCGCGACCTCACCGCCATCGCCCTCGCCGACACCCTCATCTGGCTCGACCAATGATCGGTCTTCTGTGTGATGGGGACTCAGTTTCGGGTAGTCAGTGTCCGCGTTGGTGGCGAGTTCGATGCAATCCGCTGGCTGACCGACGAGCAGGTACTCCAGGAGTCGGAGGAGCTGCTCGACCCCCACATGCACCGCTTCACCCACAAGTTGCAACACGTTCGAACCAGGAGAAATCGCGGGTAGCCTCGGCACGTTCATGCCCCGCGTCCCCATGGGGAGTCGTGACCGCGAGGATGGGGAATTACCTGACGCTCAAGTCCTCGGAAGTGGGGAATTGTGCGACCGCTGACAGATGGAGGCCGCGCTGACGCCAGAACATAGGGACTGGCTTCCAGCCGTCGACGCCCCGGTGTTCACCGACCTGCGCCGGCCGTCAGCACGGATACCGCAGCAGAAGACACGTACGCGCCGCGCCACCGGGGCGTCTGGCAAGGCGTCCTGACATTCTATCGGCATGGGTTCAGTGTGATCCTGATCCGGGGTCGCGTTCGCTCTGCACGATCTCAAGGTTCCGCTCGAATCCGATGCCGGTCGCCCTGCCTCGCAAAAGAGTCGAGGACTCGTCGAGCACGGCGCTGCAGGACAGCGTGAGTCGCGCTGAGTTGGGCAAGGCTGATCGGCACGAGGCCCCCTTCGGTGGTTAGTTAGAGGTGGCCGATCCCGGTTACCGTCGAGTCATGGAGAACGTACTGCGCCCACTGATCGTCGTCGGTGGCTCGGTCGTGCTTACCCTGCTGGTGGGGTGGGCCGTCGACCGTCTGCTGCAGCGCGCCGACCGCCGGCATCACGAGACCCCGCTGTGGGGCCTGCTGCGCCGCTGCCGACTACCCCTCCAATTCGTGCTCTGCACGGCCCTGTTGAGAGGGTCGTACGACCAGGCGAAGATCGCCGAGGATCACTCCGCGGGGATCGGACAGACCCTCAGTCTCGTCCTCATCGGTGCGACCGCCTGGCTCGTCGCGCGGATCGCGGCCGCGATCGTCGAGTCGTCCTACGCCCGTTATGCCACCACCCATCGCGATCCGGCCCGGGTCCGCCGGGTGCGCACCCAGGTCACGCTGATCCAGCGGGTCGTGATCGCGATCGTCGGCGTGGTGGCGGTGGCCGCGATGCTCTTGACATTCCCCGCGTTCCGGACCGCGGGCGCCTCGCTGCTCGCCTCCGCCGGTGTCCTCGGCATCGTCGCCGGTGTCGCCGCCCAGTCCACGCTCGGCAACCTCTTCGCGGGACTGCAGATCGCGTTCGGCGACATGGTGCGGATCGGCGACACGGTCGTCGTGGACGGCGAATGGGGCACCGTCGAGGAGATCACGCTCACCTTCCTCGCTGTACGCACCTGGGACGAGCGCCGGATCACGATGCCGGTGTCGTACTTCACGTCGAAGCCGTTCGAGAATTGGTCGCGCGGCGGCGCCCAGATGACCGGCACCGTCTTCTTCCACCTCGACCACAGCGCGCCGGTCCCGCAGATGAGCGAGCGACTGCACGACACCCTGCGCGAGTGCGCCGCCTGGGACGGCCGCGACTGGGGCCTGGCCGTCACCGCCACCACCCCCAGCACGATCGAGGTCCGCGCCCTGGTCACGGCCAAGGACGCGGACGACATCTGGACGGTGCGGGTCACGGTCCGTGAACAGCTGGTCCGCTGGCTGGCCGAGCAGCACCCCTACGCGCTGCCCCGCATCAACACGGCGACGGCCCTGATCGCCTCCGACGAGGCGGCGTCCGCCCTCCCGGACCACGTGATCGAACGCAACGGCCGCGCGCCGCGCATCGGCCGGGGCTGACGATCGGCACTGCCGCAGCACCCGGTCGACGACCTCCGGGTCGGCGCCCGGTTCGCTGCGCGCGCCTGGATCCGCCGGCTCCGCTTGATCCGGGCGTACCGCTTCGCCTGCGACTCCCGTCGTTCCTCCACCCCCAGCTCCGAGTTGATGCGAAGGCCGATGTCGTACGCCCGGCGCACCATCTCCTGCACCTCCTCCGGCAGTTCCTCGACCTCCTTGAGCCGCCGCTTCACAGCCTTCGCGGCGCGCAGCG
Organism: Streptomyces sp. NBC_01446; assembly: GCF_026340095.1. GTDB lineage: Bacteria > Actinomycetota > Actinomycetes > Streptomycetales > Streptomycetaceae > Streptomyces > Streptomyces aureus. The sequence goes on from NZ_JAPEPO010000002.1 coordinate 174,815, forward strand.
GCAAGCGCGAGGAGCTCGCGGCTCCGACGGTCGCGGACAGCGGGCAGTCCATCGATCCCATCCGTATCGGCCAGGGGTACTTCCTCGAGCCAGACGGCCAGGTGGCGAACAAGCCCTACACGCTGCTCCGGACCGCCCTCGAGCGAAACTCGAAGGCCGCGTGGCGAAGTTCGCGTGGCACGGCCGCGAACGGCTCGGCCTGCTCCGCATCAAAGACAACGCGATCATCCTGCACGCGATGCGCTGGCCCGACGAGATCCGCTCCCCCCAGAGCCTGGCCCCGGGTCCGGTCGAGCTCACCGAGGACGAGATCGGCAAGGCCCTTGCCCTCATGGACGCACTGGCCACCGACGACATCCCCAAGGACGTCGCCGTCGACCGGTACACGGAGGCGATCTCCGACCTGATCACCGCCAAACAGAAGGGCAAAGAGCCGTCGCACGCGGCGGAGGAAGAGGCGCCGGCCGGGGCGGTCGTCGACCTCATGGTCCAAGAGTCCGTGCAGAAGGCGAAGGCATCCCGCGGCGAGGGCGCGACCGTGCATGAGCTGCCGAAGAAGACCGTGGCCGAGAAGGCCGCCGCGAAGAAGACGGCCGCCAAGAAGACCACGGCGAAGAAGGCCAACAGGAAGTCGCTGGCGAAGAAGCCACAGCGCAGCGCCTAGCGAGAGATGAAGGCGACCACGCATACGAGCGCGACGAGGGCTACCGCTGCAGTCAGCATCACCGGCCGCAGCATGCTCGTCCGGCCGGTCTCCAGCCCGACAGCCTGGGCCGCACAACAGCAAGCTTCGCCGTTGAGGACGGGTGAGTCGAGCCAGTATGCGCCGAGGAGCTCGGCGCGAACGGGGGTGCGGTCGGTGATCTCCATACCCAATCAACGATCAATATGATCAGCCCGCACGGCCCGTCAACGAAACGACCGGCAATCCACGCATCTGGTTGATTGTGCTCTCGTCCTGCTAGTCGAGCAGCCCGAGCTCTGTGTCGGGTCTGCAGTGGGGGCAGGCGTCGACACCTTCGGTCACCGCGCGGATAGCCTGATCTCGGTCGACGCCGCGTGATCGTTTGCCCGCCATGTGACAGCCGCCGACGTGAACGTACACGGGGTCGCGGCCATCGAGGCCCATCTCGATCAGCCAGTCAAGGGTCGGCGGCTGGACCTGCGCGCCACGTTGGCGTTCCGTCTCGCGGCGTTCCTCGGCGGCGATCCATCGGCGGGTGCGGTCCAGGTCTCCGACCTGCACACGCTCCAGGAAGCGCAGCAGGTCGAGGCGTGTCGGAGCACCGGAGTCGTTCATGTGTTCGATACTATGACTGCTCGCTGACCACCGCAGCCAGGGGGCGAACAGAACGGAGCAGCGATGGACGCCAGCAGCACGCTGCGGATCTTGAACGTCGACCCCCGCCAGCTCCCGCCCGCTCCGGCCACAACCAGCGGAGCGGAGGCCTTCGCCCGGATCAGCCACACCCCTCAGCCGTGCGTCGCCTGCGGCCGGCCCGCGACGACCACCCGCATCGTCGAAGTCCCCCAGACCGGCTCGCGCTGGATCGACACGTGCACGCCCCACATGATCGCCACCACCAAGACGGCCGCGACGCGCGCGCCCGAGTCTCAGGTGCTGGCCAGCCTTCGCGACGCGGTACGGCACGCCGGCATCGAGGCCGCGCTCCTCACCGCCCCACTCACCGAAGCGGAGTGCTCCCGCGGGTGACCGCCGCTACCGCCTCACGCTCACGACGACCGCGGGCCGCACGGTGATGGATGGCCGGTGGTCGAACATCGCGACGGCGGAGCGCAAGTTCCGATCGTGGATCGGCAGCTACAGCGCTGCGAGCGCCGCATCGCACTGGCGGAGGGAGCAGGCAGCGGACGCCACATGGACCGAGTTGAAGGCCTGGCCAGACGGCGAGGCGTAGCGGCCCCCCGCGCTCGTCAGGCCGCCGCAGTGTCAGGCTCGGGGTGACGCACCGCGCGCTTCAACGCCATCTCGACGTCGAACCGCGACTCCCCCGACTCTTCCTGGAACCGGCCGATGGCCTGCTGCACGGCGAGCGCCGTGGCCACCGTCAGCCGCCCCTCCTGGATCTCCGTCCAGGCAGCGCGTTCCAGTTCGATCAGTTCGTCAGGAAGTTCGATAGCCACGTCGCATTTTAAGATGCCGGCGCCGGCGGTCCACTCGGCCACATCGCGGCGTCGGGAAATTCTTCGGCATCGCCGAAGCCCTGACCATGCATGTCCCAGCCTCTCAACGTCCCAGCCGGTTCCTTCCACCAGGGAAAACAGAGGGTCGCTGTCCCAGCATTGCTGGAACAAACGGACACATCGGTCGCCCTGGGACGAACACGTCCCTGTGGTCGGGCGCTTCACCTGGCGAGTGAGCGCTTGAGTTGGCGCGCCTGCTCATTGGCCTGTTGCGGAGCCGTGGCGGAACCCGCCGCCATGGATGATCCTCCCGTGGCGACGGCTCGGATGCAGAGCGGTCGTGCGGCGGATCGCGACCAGGGCGGCGTCGTCGTCGAGGCGTCCGCCGGCGTGCAATGCAGGAAATTCCGTCCTTGGGTATGCAATTAGCGGGCGTGGGGCCAGACGTTCGGGAGGGCGATGGCGGTGGTCTCGGGCTGCTTCGCGCGATGCGAGACGCGCACGACAGCGGCGGAGTTGGTCGCTGGACTGTTGCTGGAAGTGGACACGCGGAACTGCTGGACGCTCGCGCAGGCGCTGGGACACCCGGGGCCGCACCGGCTGCAGCACCTGCTGTCCCGTGCCCGGTTCGACCACGAGGAGGCCCGGAAGGAGATCACCCGCCTGGTGATTGGTCGGTGGCGGACCTCGCCGCGAGGACGGGCAAGACCGTGATCGACATACGCAACCTGTTGAGCGTCACCGGTCTGTAGGTCAGCCGGCGGGGTCGAGAGGCTGGACGCCCTGGCCGGTGGTGGCCTGGGTCAGCCGCAGCGAGGAGCCCTCGGTGAGGACGATGTGCGCGTGGTGCAGGAGCCGGTCGACAGCGGCGGTGGCCAGGGTCTTCGGCATGATCGAATCGAATCCTGAGGGATGCAGATTCGAGGTCACGATCACGGACCGGCGTTCGTATGCGGCGTCGATCACGCGGTAGAACGCCTCGGCGGCGGCCTGCCCGCTAGGCAGCATGCCGATGTCGTCGACGACGATGAGATCGGACCGGGTGATCTTCGCGACGGCCTTGGGGACCGTGTTGTCGACGGTCGCTCTGCCGAGGTGGGCGGTCAACGATTCCAGGGTGAACCAGGACACCTTCATGCCCTGGTCGATCGCCTTGTTCGCGAGTGCTTCCGCCAGGTGACTTTTCCCCGTGCCGGACGGGCCCGCGCAGGCCAAGTTCTCCGCGCGGGAGATCCACTCCAGTGTCATCAGCGCGTGCTGGGTCGGGACCGGGATTGAGGAGTCCTCCTCCTTCCAGGACTCGAAGGTCTTGCCGGAGGGGAGTTGGGCCTGCTTGCGGTGGTTGCGGCGGGTGGCCTCGTCGCGGCCCTTGATCTCCGCTTCCAGCAGGATCCGCATCACCTCGGCCGGTCCCAGCGTTGCGAGCGGGCGGTCGCGAGGACTTCGGGGGCTGCCCTGCGCAAGTACGGGAACCGCATCCGCTTGAGCACGATCTCCAGCTCGGGCGGGATCGGCGGTGAGCCTTTTCCAACCTCACGTTGATGCGTGGTGAAGGATGAGGACGGCCTTCACGAAGTTGGTGATGCGGTTCGTGCTGCACCGGAGTTTCCGTAGGAGGCGCCAGCCCTTGAGGGTGGCCATGGCCTGCTCGCCGAGGCAGCGGATCTTGGCGTGTGTGCTGTTGTGCCGGCGCTGCCACCGCTTGAGGCGACGGCCGCGGAAGGGTACCCGGATCGAGCCACCGGCGCCCTGATACGCCTTGGAGGGTGGCCAGGATGTCGACGGCCTCGCGTATGTAGCGGAAGACGGTCGCGATCCCGATGCCGAACCCGGCCGCGAGCTGGGCGTAGGTGTCACCGCACCGCAGGTGGGCCAGGGCCAGCAGGGCCTGGCGTGCTGGCGGAAGCCGCCGCCACCGCGTGCCGATCTCTTTGCGCCTGGCTGTCAGTTGCCCGGTCAGGAACCGCAGGGTGCGGGTGGACAGATCGATCGACGACCAGGGCCATTGCATGATCGCGATCTGTCCGGGTTGGTCATGTGAGGCCGAGGGCTGACAGCGGGCGGTGGTAGTCGCGGCTGGTGTGGCGGAGGGCGGCGGCGATGTTGGTCTCGCCGTTCTGGCGGAAGAGGCTGACGGCGAGGTTGCGCAGGCCGGCCATGGTGCGGGGCAGGTGGCCGGTGCGGACCTTGGAGTCGTCCTCGCGGAAGGTGCGGTCACGGACGTGGTGCAGGAGGTTCTCGATGCCCCAGTGGCCTCTGATCCAGGCGGCGAGCTGGGCCGGGGTGGCGTCGTAGATGTCCAGGCTGGTGATCACGTAGACCCGCTCGATGGTGAGCTTGCCGGTACTCAATTCCCTGCGCCATCGGACGACTTGGATGGCCTGGCGGGCGCCGGGATAGTCGAGGTGGCGGAAGGCTGCGACCTTGAGCTGGCGGATCTCCACGCGGTGGTGGGCCTTGTCGCGGGTGCGGTGCTCCAGCGGGATGTCGGCCCACGGCAGCTTCCTGACTTGCGCATACAGAGCGGGATGGTTCTTCTTGACGACGGCCAGGTAGTGGGCGCCGCGCATGCGGAGGTAGGCGCCGTGGGCGTGCTGGGTGTGCAGGGCGTCTGTGGTCAGCACGGTGTTCTCCAGATCGATGGTGTCCAACAGGGGCTGGAAGGAGGGGATCTCGTTGCTCTTGGAGGTGATCTGCCGCTGGGCCAGGACCACGCCGTGGTGGTCCATCGCGGCAAGCAGCTGGATCGCGGTGGCCGTGGTGGTGCGGGAGCCGCGCACGGTCTTGCCGTCGACGAACTCGCCGGGCAGGACGTGGTGATTGGTCGTGGACGAGACGGGCGACGCAAAGTCGTCCACGGACTGTGTGGGCGCCGGCCGGCAGTACTCCGGTGCGATCGGCGGCGTGGGACTGTGCCAGGTGGCGGTGCATTTGGCGGTGGTCACCGCGACGACGAAGGTGATCATCGATCGGGCCCTGTATCTCCCGGCGGACTGGGCCGCGGACGAGGAACGCCGCGGAGCGACCGGGGTGCCGGAGGAGATCGGGTTCGCGACGAAGCCGCAGCAGGCGTTGACCATGGTCGCCGATGCGCTCGCGGCCGGGATCGAGGCCCGCTGGTTCGCGGGCGACGAGGTGCACTGCGGACGCGAACTGCGCCAGGGGGTACGGGCGTTGGGACTCGGCTACACGGTCGGGATCGCCGCTACATATCAGGTCACCGACGGGTCCGGCCGTCGGTGGGAGGCCCGCAAACTGATCAACAAGGTGCGGCCCGGGCAGTGGATGCGAAGGCAGACCGGACACGGCACGAAGGGCACCCGCGAGTACGACTGGGCCTGGCTCGATGTCCGTCCCGACGATGCTCCCGCCGAGAACGAGAACGAGAACGCAGCCGGTGTAGGGGCCGGGACGAGTGTGCTGGTCGCGCGGCGGCACCGTTACACCGGCGAGGTGTCCTACTTCCGCTGCTGGACTCCCGGCAACGTCTCGCTGGGCACACTGGTCCAAGTGATCTCCCGCAGGTGGCGGATCGAGGAGACCTTCCAACTCGCCAAGGGTTTCACCGGACTCGACCAGGGTCAGGTGACCTGCTGGAACTCCTGGATGCGCTGGTCACTGTTCTCCCTGATTGCCGCCGCTGTCCTCGCCCTTACGACCGCCGCCGTCCACGAGGCCACCGAGGAGCAGCCTGAACTCGTCCCGCTGACCTGCCCCGAACTCATCCGTCTCCTGCGGGCCCTCACACTGCCCCCACCAGTCCGCGACCGGGATCACGTCCTGCACTGGACCGCCTGGCGCCGCCGCCACCAAGCCGTTGCGACAGCGTGCCACCAGCAACGACACCGCCGTCACGACCAGCCGTGATCAAGAACTACAGCTGCCGTGTCAGTCGCTGGGGAAGGGCATGTCGCGGTCAATATGGCCCGAGGGCATCCGTGCCGTACCGACATGCAGCAGCCCACAGGAGATGCGATGCGTCACCGTCCCGAGCCACCTGAGCCCGCGCCCGATGGGCGTGCCCCCCCAAGCGATCGAAGTGGTCGCTGCGCGGGCGAGGCCTGAGGGCGACCCCAGCCTCCCTCGCCGGGCGGCGCGGAAGATCGGTGACACGGAAGCGATGGCTGCTCGTGCTGTCCCTCGGACTGATCACGGGTTCCTTCGGTTCCAGTGGCGCGATGGCCGTCGGCAGCGTCGAGTCCGCCGCCTCGCACTGCGACACGACACCGACCGGCAGCCGAGCCCAGGACTACTTCCTGCATTTCACGCTGCCGCCTGGCCTGATGCCTGACCCGCAGTTCGACCGCCGCCCGGCGAGGATCCAAGTTCACCGCGTCCGGCCTGTCTACGTCCACGGCAAGTGCCGGAATGTTCCCAACAGGGCTGCAATGCTGGTCCATGGCCGCAACCTCCCTGGCACGCCGGTGTTCGACATGCGACACCCCGCCCCCGGAGGTGGGACGCTCAGCATGCAGCGAACCCTCGCCCAGGCGGGAATTGACACCTTCGCCCCAAGCCTGCTCGGCTACGCCCGCTCGACGCGGTTCCGCCATGGACTCGACGATCCCGGCAACGCAAGCCTCAGGCCAAACCTCCCAGACGGCTCCTGCCCCTACCCCGAGGGATGCGACCGCAGCAACCTTCCCTTCTTCCGCCTCGACCAGCAGGGAACACTGCTCCTCAATAATCCGCTCGACGGGCAGCGGCGCGCGCACTCCAGCAACTATCGCTTCGGACGCATCGACTTGTGGGTACGCGACATCCGACAGGTCATCGATGACGCGATCGCGCGGTCCAGGCCGACGGACGGCAAGGTCACGTTGGTCGGCTACTCGCTCGGCGGGCAGCACGTCGGCCGGACCCTGTACGCGGCCAACCCGGTGCTTCCCGGCAGCGCCGCTGTCATCGCGAAGGTCAACCGCGCCGTGTTCGCAGAATCGATCTTCGGCACACCGACCGAGGAGGTGACACCGGCGACGGGCTTCACGTCCTTCCCGACGAACCTCACCACCCGATCGGACAGCGACTCGACCTGGGCGATGGCCCCCGAACGGGACGCTGCCTGCACCGGCCACATCGTCCCCAGCAGTCAGCAACAGCTCTGGACGCAGCTCATGGAGGAAGACCGCCTGGGCAGCACATGGGGAGGGGACCGCGACCATCCGACCGGCGTCAGCCACGCGCCGACCTTCTCCAGCTACGGCTGGAACGCCGCCGTCGCGCAGCAGCAGACCACACCCTCACTGGTCATCAACGGCCTTGAGGACAGGACGCCTCTCGCGACACCGACCGACGCAACGGCGCTCTACAACAGTCTTGGCACAGCGAACAAGGTGCAGGTGCAGGTGCAGTGCGCGAGCCACGCGATTCTGTGGGAGGGGTGCTCCGGCCCGCGCTGCACCCCGCTATCAGGAACGCCTTACGGTGGGCGCCCCGGCCGCCGCTGGGCCGGCCCCCATGCCACGGTCCAGGCGGCGATGATCGAGTGGATCAAGAACGGCACCTTCAACTCCGCGAAGAACGGTCGCTTCACCGTCAACGCAAGCGGGGTGGTGACGCCGTCCCCGTGACAGGCAGGACGAGGCTGCATGCTCGCGCCCCAGGCGGCAGGGGCCCCATGGCTCCTGCCTCATGTCCACGGACAGCGGTCCGTCCGGGTGAGCGGACAGGTGATCGCTTGGTGGGCGGACAGCTCATGTCCTGGTGCGGTATGACTTTTCGTCCCTCGGATGGCTCCTGGGACGATGACCGGTGTGACGGGTGAAGAGGATGTACTCAAGCGTGCGGTGACTCAGTTGCGTGCGGCGGAGGACGCGGTGATCGAGGCCCGCAGGAATTTGACTTCGGTGATCGTCGCGGAACGCCGGGCCGGGGTGTCGGTCGCGATCGCCCGCAACGACGGCTTCGGCGGCGGCTCGGACAGCTGTGACGATGGCGTTCGGGCCTTCAGGTATGCGCCGATGGCCGCGTCGAGGGCATCGCCGTCGACGCGTTGGAGCAGGCGGCGGACCGTGGCCGCGTGCGGCACCGGCCGGATGCCGGTGAGCGGGTCGGCCGGGAAGCCGAGGAGCCTCAGGGCGGACTGCGGGGCGTCCGTTATCCATTCGCCGATCGCGACGAGGGAGCGGGCGCCGGCCAGGACTGCGGCGGCGGCCGCACAAAGCAGCGGGAGCATGGGATAGCGCCGTCCTCGCAGGCCGCGTGGATCGGGCACCCAGATCAGGAAGCGACGCAGGTCGGCGGCGTCCTGCTGGGTGACGCGGAGGTTCGGGAGGGCCAGTTGGTCCAGCCTGGCGGGCATGGGAGATGATGTTCGGGCAGGCACGGTCTCGCTCGGTTCTCATGGGTCTCGACAACCACATGATCACCAGCGCCGTGCCTGTACTGCTTCCCGGGAACATCCCACCTGGTACCGGAACATGACGTCACGTCACACGCGAGACCGGCGAACCGGACCGATCGCGAACACGCAATGCCCCTGGATCGACGACGGATAGACAAGCACGCGAAGCTCCTGGCGGAAACTGGTGATCTTGGTCAAGAACCCGTCTACCAGGAGCTTCGTCGTTACGCAGGACCGTCCAACTCGCGGTCAGCGCCGCTAGCTTGGAAAAGGCACTCTGTATTCGGACGCTGACAACCACCACGACTCTCACCATCGTGACGACAGGTCAGCACCTCCAGCCGAGTGCACCGCTCAATTCGAAGACCCGTCAAAACGTCCTGATATTCGTCGCCCCGAAACCGTCCGGCGGGCTGTATCCGAGAGTATCCTGAAATTACCGGGAACATTTCGCATAAGAGTTTCTAAGCTCCTGTCGTTCTCGGCGATTCACAACACCGGGCCGGTGTACACCGGCCCGGGGACAGGTCCGCGTCATGACCGCGGCCATTTCTGTATACGTCGGCGGTCGAGGAGCGGACCTTTTCGCTGCCGCTGCGTCTCGCGCTCGCCTCAACGGACACACCTGGTGCTCTTCTGGACGGTGCCTGGTGGCCCCGCTCCCGCGACCTGGCGGCGGAACTTGCTGCGTTGACTGCGGTGCTGGATCCCCTTTGGGGACGCATCACGCATGTCACGGTGAACCCGACCCTATGGCCGGTCATCCCACGGAAGGTGCCCGTTGATGGGCACGTGGTGAGCGTCGGCTGGTTCAAGGCCGAGCAAGACCCCCACAAGCTGTTGCTGCTCTCCTACGCCGTCGGCCGCTGGGACCTGCTGGTGATTCCGCCGCAGACGGATCCGGCCATCGCCGCCTGGCTGATGACCGCGGCTACCGGACCGCTGCGCAGCCACACGCCGAGTGATCTGCTGGAGAGGGCCGAATTCCAACGGATCGTGACAGAAGCCGACCAGGCCCGAGAAGCGGTCTGGGACTCCGAGGGCGGCCATGGCGCCCGTGTGACCGCGCCAGCACGCTCAGCGTCGTGATGCTCGAAACGGCCCCGGTGAAACCGCCGGGGCCGTCCTTTCAGGCGCAACACGTGAGAGTGCGCAACCCACAATCCACGCTACACCTGCAGGTAGCTTCCGACGTGATTCCGTAGTCTGTCGCGAAGCATGAGCACATTCTGCTCGGACTTCAAGCACCGACCGACCGGGCTCAGCAGCTGGCAGCGTCCGGCGTCGCCGATAGAGTGCTTGCTATTCCGCATTACCGCGGCATTGCCCCTGGACACGGAACCAGAGTCCGGGAGCGTAGATCGATTCGACGACAGCGGCTTCGCCTTTGGTCATCCTGAGGATCCGCAATGCGCCGCTCGGAAGCAGGTCGTACTCGTACGTGGCGGGCGACTCACCCTCGGTGATGTCGTCGTAGGAGATATCTGCGGCCGCCAGCGCCGCGTATTCCTTGGGGGGTCGGTTCTCCACCAGCTTGATGAACACGCTCATACCTTGACGATAGATCCCTCGCGGTTTTCTCGCGTGACATGCCAGATCTCACCGCCAACGGCCGCACCACCAGTCGGGCGGTATCGGCTCATTCCAGGGTGGCAAGGTGGTCGGCGGCGCCCCCGCGCCACTCGATCAGGAAGAGGGTCGCGTCGTCGCTGGTGATCCCGCCCCGCTCCTGGATCAGGGTGTGGGAGAGGGAGCGCACGACCGCCCGAACCCCTTCCTCGGCGTGCTCGATGCGGTTGACGCAGGCGATGAGTTGCTCCTCGCCGAACTGCCCGCCGCGGGCATCGTGCTCCTCGATCAGGCCGTCGGTGAAGCACAGCACCCGGTCGCCGACCTGGAGCGTCTGCTCGCTGAGCTGGGGCTCGTCGCCGCCGAAACCGACCGGCAAGGTGGTGGGGCTGTGCAGTTGCCGGACGACCTGTTCGTTGCGAATCAGCAGCGGCGCGGGGTGGCCGGCGTTGACCCATTGCAGGTGGCCTGTGGCAACGTTCAGGCGCATCATCTGTGCGGTGACGAAGTGCTCGGGCCCGAACTGCCCGGCGATGGCCCGGTCCATGAACGCGTAGATCCCGGACAGCCCGACCTCGGTGCGTCGGGCGTGCCGGTAGGCGCCGATGGCGACGGTCGCCATGGTGGCGGCATCCAGGCCGTGGCCCATCGCGTCGACCGTGGCGACGTGCAGGATGTCGTCGTTGAGGGAGTAGTCGAAGCTGTCGCCGGCGACCTCGTAGGCGGGTTCGAGGATGCCGGCCACCGCGACCTGCGGGGTGGACATCGACAGCGGGGGCAGGAGGGACCACTGGATCTCCGCGGCCACGCTCATCGGCTCGCGCCGTCGGGTCTGGGTGAACTGGTCGGTGTAGCTGTTCTTGGTGACCAGCATGTGGGCGGCCAGGTCAGCCAGTCGGTGCAGCAGCCGCCGGTCGTCGTCGTCGACGGTGTCCAGGGTGAGCGCCAGCACCCCCACCTGGTCGCTGCCGTCCAGCAACGGCAGGTACATCCGCACACCGTCTGCCTGCGGCACCTCGACGCGGGCCCCGCTCCGGAAGGCCGTGCCGGCGGGGGAGCCATCGATCGGCGCGTGCTCACCGACGGTCAGCCGCCTGCCCGGCAGCGGCACCAGCATCAGCTGTTCGTAGTCCTGCAGGAGGACCGAGACGTCACGGCCCCCGACCCGGCCCACCACTTCCACGATCAGCGGGGCGATCAGATGCGGTGGCATCTCGTGGGCCCGCTCCAGCAGCACCCCCAGCAGCCGCTCACCGAATCCTTCCGACCGGTCCACCTCACCCTTTTCGGGCTGCGACTCTCCTGCCGTCACAGCCGCACCCGCCTTTGACGGATCCGCTCGAAGACCCAATCACGTGATCGGTACACACGGGCTCCTGATACGACTGTCAATCCGCACAGCCTGACGCGGCCAACCGGCCCCACGAGCCGATTACGCCAACGGCAGCATGTCACACCAGGTCAGGAGACGTGGCTCTCAATTCCGATGTCCAAACAGCGGCTCCCGATCTCGCTGCCCGAGTGGCTCCGAAACACCCTGTCGAAAACACTCGCCCCAAGGTCGGCGTACCGTCACGGCAGCTGTAGTTCTTGATCACGGCTGGTCGTGATGGCGGTGTCGTTGCTGGTGGCAGGCTGTCGCGATGGCTTGGTGGTGGCGGCGCCAGGCGGTCCAGTACAGGACGTGATCGCGATCGCGGACTGGTGGGGGCAGTGTGAGGGCCCGCAGGAGACGGATGAGTTCGGGGCAGGTCAGCGGGACAAGCTCGGGCCGCTCCTCGGTGGCCTCGTGGACGGTGGCGGCCGTAAGGGCGAGGACAGCGGCGGCGATCAGGGAGAACAGTGACCAGCGCATCCAGGAGTTCCAGCAGGTCACTTGACCCTGGTCGAGTCCGGTGAAGCCCTTGGCGAGTTGGAAGGTCTCCTCGATCCGCCACCTGCGGGAGATCACTTCCACGAGCGTGCCGAGCGAGACGTCACCGGGAGCCCAGCAGCGGAAGTAGGACACCTCGCCGGTGTAGCGGTGCCGACGCGCGACCAGAACGCTCGTCCCCGCCCGGTTCTCGTTCTCGTCGGGAGCGTCGTCGTGGCGGACGTCGAGCCAGGCCCAGTCGTACTCGCGGGTGCCCTTGGTGCCGTGTCCGGTCTGCCGGCGCATCCACTGTCCGGGCCGCACCTTGTTGATCAGTTTGCGGGCCTCCCACCGGCGGCCCGCTCCGTCGGTGACCTGGCACGTGGCGGCGATGCCAACCGTGTAGCCGATCCCCAACGACCGCACACCCCGGCGCAGTTCGCGCCCGCAGTACACCTCGTCGCCCGCGAACCAGCGTGCCTCGATCCCCGTGGCGAGTGCGTCGGTGACCATGGCCAGCGCCTGCTGCGGTTTCGTCGCGAACACGATCTCCTCCGGCACCCCGGTCACCTCGCGGCGTTCCTCGTCCGCGGCCCAGTCCGCCGGGAGATACAGGGCCCGATCGATGATCACCTTCACTGTCGCCGTGACCGCCGCCAGATGCACCGCCACCTGACACAGACCGACACCGCCGATCGCACCCGAGTACTGCCGCCCCGCCCCCACGCAGTCCGTGGAGGACTTTGCATCGCCCGTCTCGTCCACCACCAACATCACGTCCTGCCCGGCGAGTTCATCGGCCACCAGGCGGGCGATCTCTGCCCGGGCCCGTTCGTGGTCAAAGCGGGCGCGTGACAGCAGATGCTGCAGCCGGTGCGGGCCCGGGTGCCCCAGCGCCTGCCCGAGCGTCCAGCAGCTGCGCGTGTCCACCTCCAGCAGCAGCCCCACGACCAACTCCGCCGCCGTCGCCCGCGCCTCACGCCGCGCGAAGCAGCCCGCGACCGCCCCCATGGCCCTCCCGAACGTCTCGCTCCACACCTGCTCGGCTATCGTGGCTTCCACGGCCACCGCGTCCTGATACGTCGTCACAAACGTTCATGATCGCGGTGGCCGTACTCATGTCCTCACCCGCCCCTGCGAGGCACTGACCAGCACAGACGCCGGAACTACAGCTGCCGTGACAGTGCCGGCCTGGCTCCATCCCAGAGCCCGAAGGGGCCGGGAACGGTGGCGGCGAACTCGGCGACCGTGTCCGGATCCTGCTCGAAAGCCTCCAGGAGCCGCACGATCCGCCGCGCGGATGCGATCGCCTGCCCCGCCTTCTCGCTCGTCTTTACCGCGCCCGCCCCGGAGGCGCGGCCGCCGGCCGGCGGACCTGAGGGCTTCGTGCCGGCGCCCCGGGCTCCGGGGCGCCCGATGGGCGGGCAGATCAGCCGCCACTGGCCGCCCTTGCGGACCACTGTGCTGCCGTCCACGAGCTCCTTGCCGCGGCGCTCCAGGTCGTACGGGCAGCGCGGGCCGTGGTCCTTGCCGGGGTTCTTGACGTAGTGCGACGACTTGGAGTCCGGGTCATCGGCGTTGCCGTGCCGGACGTGGACGTCGACGCCGCACTCGAAGCGCTTGAGCGGTTCCACGTACGGCGGGTGCGGCTTGACGTCGATCGCGTCGCGGCCGAACTTCTCCCCGCGGTCGTCCGTAACGAACGGGATCCGCACGCCCCGCTTCTTCTTCGGCTTCGCCACACCGCACCTCCCCCTACAGTCGTCTCCACGATCTTGCCGTGGTCACAGGGCCACAAGAAGGCCCCGTGGTCACGGCGGACCCGCTCCCCACGGTCCGCCGTGCGGCCGACCGTCACAGGCGGCTGCTGGCCAGTTCAGGGAGCTCGGCCAGGGCAGCGGGCAGGGCGTCGATGCCTTGCTGCGCGAACCAGCCGCGGCACCAGCGCAGGACGCCGGCGCGGCTGAGGCGCCACCGACCGCAGCACTGGACCAGCACGTCGGAGGCGAAGTCGACGCTCAAGGCCTGCAGCACGGGGTCAAGGGGCCAGCCTTCAAAACCGGAGTCCCAGGGGTCGCCAAGGTCCAGGGCATCAGCGAGGATCGCGTCGGCTGCCCGGGCGGGGCCCGAACCGCTGTAGCCCAGTTGAACCCGCCCAGCGCCTCGGCATCCTTCGGAGTGAGCTCGTACAGCACGAGCCCGTCCACCTGCCGCTCGGTGGGCCCCAACTTCGTCTTCTCCACCAGGATGCGGCACTGCCCCGTCGTCGTCATGGGTGGGCTGCACACCGTGGTAGGTGCGGTTCGGCTCTGTCATGATCTCCTTCCCACTGGACGGTTCAGGCGTGCTGCCATGCACGGACGAACTCCTGCTGGTCCTCCCACGTTCGCCGGCCGCGGTAGGCGTGCAGGACCTGCCAGGCCGCGCTCTCAACGTCGCGCAGCCACAATTCGCCGATGTAGTCGGACTTGTAGCCGCCGAGGTGCTCGGTGCCGATGGCTTGGCCGATCACCTCGGCGGCCGCCGACCGCTGCTCGGTGCTCATCTCCGCGATCACATGCAGGAGCTGATCGGCCAGGGCGGTGCCGTCGCCGTCCACGGCGCGCAGCAGCTGACCGCGCAGGTTGCCGGGCAGCAGGACCGGATCGTCCGCCGCTTGCCACAGCTCGAACCAGAAGTCGCGCGGTTCATCACTGGGCACCGGAAGACTCGCCATCAACGAGATGAGCCGGGCTGTGCCGGCGTAGGAGTCCGCATGCGCCACGGCCAGCAGCGCCACGTCGGCGACCTGCTCCGTACTGAGTCGGGTGGCCTCCAGCTCCGGCGTCATGTTCATCCGGCTTTCGAGGAACTGCGCGAACGAGTCCGGTTGGTACACGCGAGGAACCAGCAACGACTCCACCCTCCAGTTCAGACAGCTGACAGGGCCGATCGTTCCAGGAACGATCACCATCTCGCCGTGCTCTCAAGCGAGTTGGCTCGATCTCGATCCGGCGCCTGCATGTCGCCAGCATCTTGAAGTTGACGTTCAGGGGAGCCGGGGAACTGGGTTCCTGGGCGAGCAGAAACGCAACGGCGCCGAGGATGAGCTCGGCCGTCGAGCTGCGCCTAGAAGACTGCTGAAAATCTTGTTGTTGGGGCTGTCCGGCTGTGGGCCGGGTGGCCCTTTCCGCCATGCGGTGGCGGGGGTGAGGTGCCAGGTGGTGTTGGTGCGGGTGAGTCCGAGGTTGATGAGTCGGCGGAGGTTGAGAGCGGCGGCGCGGTGGTGGAGCCAGATGTTGTTGGCGATGACGCCTCGGTAGGGAACCCGGCGGTTGCCCTTGGCGACGAGCCAGGCGATGGCGCGTTCGACGGGTGGCCGCCATCGGCGGTATTCGTCCTGCCATCCGGCGTCGGTGGCGGCCTGGTGGCGGGCGGCGGCCAGCAGTTCGTACTGCGGGTGGACGTTGAGGGTGCGTCCGGTCTTGGAGGTGGTGCAGCGCTCTCGCAGGGGGCAGCTGGTGCATGCGCGCTTGAACTGGGCGGTGCGGGCGCCGTCGGCTTTGGTCTGGCCGAGGTTGGCGGTGTGTCCGGCCGGGCAGGTTGCGGTGCCCGCGGCCTGGTCGATGTGGAAGTCGTCGATGGTGAACCCGCCGGGGACGGCCTGCCGCAGCGGTGGCGGTTTGATCACCAGGGTGTGGCCGTCGGCCTGCAGTTGTGCGCGCAGGTCGCCGGTGCCGTAGGCAGAGTCGCCGAGCACGGTTAACTCGCCGTCCTCGTCGGCCAGCAGATCGCCGGCCACGGCGGCCTCGTGATTGCCGGGACCGTAGCCGCTGGTCAGGGCGACAGCGGTGAACAGGCCGCTCTCCGGCTCGAAGGACGCATGCCCTTTGAAGCCGTCCTGGTGACGGGTGCGGTTCTTGTGGATGTGGCGTGCGTCCGCATCGACGGTGGACACGGTCCGGTCCGCCACCGTGCGCTTCGCGACGCGCCAGCGCCCGTCGCGCCCGTCGGAGTCCTCGGCCGGCTCCACATCCTGGCCCGCGACCAGGGCCAGCAGGCCGACCGCGTTCGCCCCCTTCTCGCCCAGGTTCTGCTCGGGCAGGTGCCCGAGCAGGTTGACCGCGTCGGTGACCAGCGCATCGACCAGCGCGGCGCGGGCAGCCTCGTCGTCCCAGGCGATCCTCGGCTTGCCCGGGTCGGTGTAGTCGTGCGCGTGGCACCACCGCGCCGCGGTCTCCCCGGCCCCGGGGACCTCGCGGATCACCCGGCGGATCGCGGAGATGATCTGGGTGACGGTGTCCTGGGTGGCCACCGCGTCGTCCAGCACGGTGGAATCCAGCGCCCGCCGCTGCCTGCCCTTGAGCACCCCGGTCGCGGCCACGACCTCTTTGACCTTGGTGAAGACCCGCACCGGATCGGCCGAGCGACGCAAACGGCGCCGGAAGTACGTCAGCAGCGAGGGATCGAAAGCGGTGTCGTACAGCCCGAGCCCGCAGGCCGCCTTCCAGCGCAGGTCACACCGCAGTTCCTGGACCGTCTCGAAGTCCGACAGCCCGTGCAGGCTCTGCAGCACCACCGTCGCGGCCAGGACCTGCGGCGGCAGACTCGGACGGCCGTTGGACGACGGATACATGTCCGAGAACATCCCCGGCGGGAACAGCACCTCGCGATGTTCGGCCAGGAACGCGAACACACTGCCAGCCGGGATCAACTCCCGGCAGGTCTCCCACACATCCGGCCCGACCATCTCCCCGCCCCATTCCCCCTGCATGCATACAAGACTGGCCCCAACTCCACCGAGCCGGAGCCAGAACCGAGATTTTCAGCAGTCTTCTAGGCGATCTCCTGCTCGATCAAGGAAACTACGTGCCCGGGATGGGCGCGCGCGTCACCGGCGTCCAGCTCGATCCAGTTCCCCAGAATGCCGCTGCCGTCAACATCGGCGCGTCGCCACAGGTTCCAGGAGCTGTCACCCCGCTGGAACTCCCAAGCTGATCCCGTGCTGTCCGTGATCCGGACGACGCAGCCACAACCGAAGCCGTCGCCGTAGTTCTCGCGCAGTTCCGCCTCGTCGTGAACATGGTGTTCGGTGATCAGCGTTGCTTGTTCCCCGAGCAGGTCTGCCACCGCGATGATGGTCTCGTGGGCGTCCTTTGGCTGTCGTCCCAGATACGGAGTCTCAGCCAGGATGCGCACCGCCGTCTCCGCATCACACGTGGCGGCACGTGCCTCCTCGCCGGCACATCCCATCGACATTTCGGCGTTGTTGAGGTTCGGCGTCTCAGAGTCGTTGAACTCCGGCAGGACGACGTCGTGACGCGCGTCCATGACATGCAGATACCCGGCCAGGTTCTCCAACGCTGATCCGGCCGCGTCGATCTGCGCATACAAGGCCGACGACAGCGGCCTGCTGCGGGGTGTACAGCGCCCACTCCAGGCCAAGGCCCGCAGCGGTGGACTCTGCCGACTTGGCCCCGGCAATCGCGAGCGCAATGATTTCGTCGGGATCGTCCGGTCCCCCCAGTCGGTGACCAGATCGAGCCCGCCGCACACATCACCGATCAAGCGTCGGCTGCCCTGGGCGTCCACTTCTGCAACTCGCCGCCACAGCTCCACCCAGTCGTGCGAGTCAGCCATACGTCTCCTCCGATTGCTGCGAGCTAATCCGGTAGGGATCACGCAGGATTCTTGCGCGTTTGTGAAGATAGAGGCGATTCACGAAGGTCACGCGGTCAACCAGCCCTCCTAACGAGGGAGTTGCTGGTCCACATCGGTGATGGTGTGAACAGCGGTGAAGCCCGCGGCGTACAGCACGGCCTTGGTGGCCGCCACGGCCAGGCCGTGCTGCCAGACGAGGACGGCCTGCGGCACGCGCCGGCTCGGCGCCCGTCGTGCTCGCCGCACGTGCGGCTCAACATTTGTGGAGTTCCCTGTCGGACGCCGACTGCGCAACCTGACACCATTCTCACCGGCCGCAGGGAGGCTCCGGCTCTCGCTCCCCTGTCTACATAGCCCTGGAGGCGGAGGCATACCACCGAATCGGCCTCGTCCTGGACCAGATCCCGGCTCGCTCACCAAAGCACCCGGAGGCGGAGAAGCCGCCGGACGCTCACCTGTCGCCCGAGGCAGACAGGGCCTCAAACGCTCCGGAATGACGTGCACTTCTCGGGCTCCACGATGGGTAGGATCACGCCGCACGTGGAGCGGGCGGTTTCGTGACGCGCCGCGCACGGCACAGACCGAACATCGGGGGCGCATGGCATGA
Source organism: Streptomyces sp. NBC_01446 (assembly GCF_026340095.1). Taxonomy (GTDB): domain Bacteria; phylum Actinomycetota; class Actinomycetes; order Streptomycetales; family Streptomycetaceae; genus Streptomyces; species Streptomyces aureus. The sequence continues at coordinate 192,971 of NZ_JAPEPO010000002.1, forward strand.
GTGGCAATGGTTACTGGGATCCGACGGGCGGACCCGGCCCTGGTGGACAGCCGGGCCCCGTTCCCGGCAATCAGCCCTACCCCGGGGCCGGAGGTCCCGGCGTGGGGCCTTACCCGCCGCAGCCCGCGCCCGTGCCGCCGCAGGGGTACCCTGGGCATCCGCAGGGCTGGGGCCCGTACCCGCCACAGCCGCCGCACGGCGGTGGCCCGCAGCCGCCGTACCCACGCCCGCCCCGGCCCCCGCTGACGCGCAGGCAACGGATCCTCAAGTGCGTCTACAACCCGTTCTACGCCGCCCAGCGGGCCTTCCGCCCTTCGCGCCCGGACGTCGTCGAGGACCTGACGATGGGCAAGATCCAGATGTGGCGGACCGGGCTCGGCATCGCCGCCTGGCTCGTGCTGGTCATGTCGTACCAGCCGGTCGACACCGCCAAGGGCGTCGAGACCGTCGCGGGCGACAAGTTCGACCAGAGCTGGACCAGCACACTCTTCCTGGTGTGTGCCTTCCCGTTCGTGATCGTCCTGTTCGCGTTCGCCGCGCAGGGTGCGCTGCGCAGGCTCTACCTGCGTCGGTCCCTGAAGTCTTTCGGAGCGGTGGCGGCTCTGATGGGGTCCATGGCCACGTTCCCCCTCGCCGTCGCGCCCGACCCGGCGACCGCCGGCTTTCGTGACGCCATCGGGACCCCCGGCATGGTCGTTCTCATCACCCTGTGCGCGTGGTCGGTGGGCTTCGCCCTGTACGGGATCGCGCTCTGCCTCATGCACGTGTTCCGCACCGCCGACATCCACGAGGTGCTGCCGCCGATCCTCGCCACCTTGCTGGTGTGGGTGATGGCCGCCCTCGACGTGATCAGCAACGCGAACGCCGAGGTTCCCGTCGTTGCCCGGATCGTGTTCCTGCTCGGCGCCCCGGTGTCAGTGACGGTGTTGTCGTGCTGGGAGCTGTACCGGCTGCGGAAGTACCACAACCTGACGGTGCGACAGGCCCTCGGCCGCTAGGTCATCTCCGCGTCGCTTACGCCGTCCTCCCCAACAACCGGGGAACGGTCACGGGAGACGGTGTTCCCGACCGTTCGGCACGGGCCCGGCGAAGGGCGGCGGCCTCGGTCGCCGCGCCAAGGCGGTGACCCGATCTGGACGGAGGCGAGGAAGCTGCCGCCGTGACCAACTCCTGCCGCCTGCCGCCTGCCGGGTCGTGTGCCCTGTCTTGGTGAGCCGTGCCCGGCCGGCTCATCGGATGGCGTACCCGTCCCACAGCGGGCCACCGGCTCGGTCCAGCGCCTGTGTCACGGCCGCGGCGAAGACGCTTGTGTCTCCGGCGAAGGCCTGCACGGCGGCCTCGGTCAACGCGCGGTGCAGCCCGGGGTCGGCCGCAGCCAGCCGCCGTGACAGCCACTTGCCTCCGCCGAGCCAGTGCCCGCCGACGAGCAGGACCAGCTCCGACGCGCGCTGCAGCATGTGCGCGACCAAGTGCACCTGTTCGGCGGGGTCCGCGCAGCCACGCAGGTCCTCGAGGAGGTCGGTCAGGATGTACCGCTGGTAGTCCCGCTCACGGTCCGAGAGCGGTGGCGGGCCCGCAGCCCAACGCTTTCGCGCCTCGGCCTGGAGCGAAGCGCCCAGCCCGTCCCTGTCCAGCAGGAGCATGCCGTCCGAACACATGCCGAGCAACGGCGAACTCCGCTTCGCGGTCTCCTCGTCGGCGAATCGGTGCCAGACGGCCTGGGTCTGCACGAACAGCTCCACGGGCCAGCCGCGATACACCAGGTTCTCCCGGCTGGGGGCGGGCGGCCCGTCCAGGAGGACCACGATGTCCAGATCGGAGGTGGGCGTCCGGCGGTCGGTCAGCACGCTGCCGGCCAGGAAGGCTGCCCGGGCGGCGGGAAACCGATCCCGTATCAGTTCGCGAGCGGTGAGCACGGGGTCGTCCATGCCCGAACCCTACGGACAGGCCTTCCCAAGGCACAGCGAATTCTTCACACGACGCGACGGCACAGCGGCGCTGTCAAAACTCGTCAACATCTCACGCCACGTGACTGCTGACTGACTCCCGAACTCACGCACAACGGCTGCCTTCCGGCGTGAACGAAGCCACCGAGGGCTTCGGCGGCGCGGTCTGGGGCGGTGACGTACCCGAGGGTGCCCTGTGTGTCCACCGCCCACTCGTCTACGCTGAGGGGCCGCCGGGACCCTTGCCGGGGCGTCTATCTAGTCGGTGAGGTCGAGGGCGATGCGCAGCGTCCGGGAGACGGCGCTCATCTCCTCATCGGGGGCGATCCCGAGGTACTTGCCCGCGGTGATCGCGGAGACCGTGAGGGTCATGATCTGTGTGCCGATCACGTCGCCCACCACGGGCGCGGTGATCCGGGTCGACAGCAGTGTGTCGGGGGCGGTGCCGGTGGTGTCGACCAGGACCGTCACAGCGGTGCGCGGGAAGGCCGAGAGGGCCGGGTCCGCCTCGATGACGAGGAGGGTGTGCCCGCTGCGGCGGCCCGGAATCTCCCACGCCTGGCCGCGCCGAAGCGGCGGAAGGCTCCGGCGGAGGCAGGCCGCATCCCGCCCCTCTCCGCCGGAGCACCCTCCCGCCCACGCCAACCGGCCGACGGCGGCTCGCCGCCGCCCTGTGCCTAGGACACCCGGGGCGGCTGGCGGAGAGTCGATATTCCAACCGTGCTGTATTCCCCGCGTGCGGGGCATCAGCCCCGGACGCGGTTCCGACGACGAGCGGGCGGCATGGTGCTACCGGCCGCAGCTGTGCCATCTTGAATGCCTGTTCTTGACGGTCCGTCATAGGGGTGGTGGATGGGTTCGTTGGAAGTGCCGTCGGGGGGACGTCACGTGCGGGACGTCGTCCGTGATGTTGTCGTGCAGGTGGCGCCGGACGAGATCGTCCTGGTGGAGGGATTGCTGCTACTCGACGACGCATCGGTCGTACGACGACTATCGGGGCGCGACAGGCAGGAGCCGCTGGGGTTCGGTCTGGCCGAGGCGGCCGCGCTGGTCACGCCCGTGGTGTGGCTGGTGCTGAACCAGGTCGCGTCGACCCTCGCCGGTGCGGCCGCAGAGGGCGCCGTACGGCGGTCGGGCCGCTGGCTCAAGCGGGTGGTACGCCGGCCTCTGCCTCCGGCCGTCCTGCCGCCACTGGACCGGGACCAGCTGGCGGAGATCCACCGGCATGTCCTCGACGCGGCCGTCCAGCGAGGTGCTGCCGTCGAACGCGCGCAAGAGCTCGCGGACGCCGTTGTTGCCGCGCTGGTGCTGGCGGAGCCGGACCCGTCCCCGCCCGACGCGCCGGAGGAGGACGATCCGACCGGCGGCGCCCCGCAGTGAACACCGCCGTTCCCCAACCCAGCATCGACGAAAGGGCGTTGGGGCCCGGTACGGGTGCCCGCTTCGCCGTGCTGGTCGTTCTGATGCTGGTCGCCACCGGTGCGATGGCCCTGACGATCGTGTCGACCCTGCACGCCGCCGACGGAACCGACTGTCTGCTCGCCGCCGGGATGGACCCGGACCGGGCCGGCACGGCAGCCGAGACACTGCGCCTGGTCGCCCAGTGGATCCCCTTCTGGGCTTGCATGGACCGGTCCGTGCCCATACCGCCCTGGTGGCAGATCGCCCTCGCGCCGGGGTTGCTCGCGGTCACGGCTGCGCTGATCTTCCTGCTCCTTCCCGCATGGAAAGTCCGACGCCACCGCCTGGTCGACCTGCGCACCGTCGATTCCGACGGCACCGTCCTTCGGCTGGTCGAGGAAGCGGCCGCGGCATCAGGGTTGGCCGGTGTCCCGCGAGTCGTCGTCGACCGGGCCACGCCGACGGCCGGAGCCGTGGTCTTCGGCCGTACCCGCCGACCGGTCGTCAGCCTGCACGGCGGTCTGATCGCCTGCCGAAGCACCAATCCCGGACACCTTCGCACCGTGCTGCTGCACGAGTTCGCCCACATCTCCAACCGTGACGTCACCGTCACCTACGCCACCGTCGCCCTGTGGCGGGCCTTCGGAACCCTCGTCCTGCTCCCCTACCAGGTGTGGGCGGCGTTTCAGGTCGCCGGCTTCGGAGCATCGGCCTCGCTCGAGCTGTCGCCGTTTCAGATCCGCACGCTCGTGCTGCCCCTGGTCCTGGCAGCCCTCGTCCACCTGGCGCGGTCCGACGTGCTGCGTGTCCGGGAGATCCACGCCGACCTCACGGCCGCCCGCAGCTGCGCGGACGTGCACCGTGCCGTCGCCGCGGCTTCGGCACCCAGGGGCCTTCGTGGCGCCGCCAACTCGCTGAAGGTGCTGTGGAGTACGCATCCTGCGGCGCAGGTCCGCCGTTCCGCCCTGACCGATCCGGCACCGGTCTTCGGGCTGCACGCGTTGCCGGCCCTGCTCACGGGCGCGAGTGCGGTGCTGATCCACAGCCACCTTCTGGGCTACCTCGGCACGTACCGCCGGCTCAGCCCCTGGATTTTCCAGGGCACGGCGCTGCTCCCCGCTGTGCTGGTGTGCGGGGTGATCGGAACGGCGCTGTGGCGGTCGGTGGCCTACGCGGTGGTGACGGGCAGGCCGGCCCCGACCGGGGTGCGCACCGGCCTGTGGCTGGGGGCAGGGCTCGGAGCGGGAGCTCTCGTGGCCGGCTTCGGCTCCGGAGTGTCGCAGTGGTGGATCGGCGGACTGGTCGGGCTACTGCTGGTCGTGGCCTCCGGTGTCGCCTTCACCGTGTGGCTCACCCTGTGTGCCCGCCTGTGGGCCGGCACGTGGCGCGGAAGATCCCTGCGGCCCGCTCTCGTCCTGTGCCTGGCCGCCGCCCTGGTCGTCTCGACAGTCTGGTTCGCCTGGCTGACGCCCCAAGGGCTCTACGGGGTGTTCTGGCAGATGGTCACGCCCGGTTCGCGCCAGCTGATCCAGCAGGCGAGCGGCACCGGCGTGGGGCAGTCCACCGTCTCGGCCGTTGCGGCGGTGCTCCCCGCGCTCCTGGGCTCGATGAGGTGGCCCCTGTTCACCGCTGCGGCCGCCGCCGCCTGGATCATTCCGGCCCTGGCCCTCGCCCTCGGGCCGCCCGGCGGTCATGCTCCCCGCTGGGTGGTCCGCGCCCGACTCGCCGGCACTGACTGGCCCTGCGGCCGGGAGGCTCCTCCTGCGCTGCGCCGGGCCCTGGCGCCCGGGTTGCTCGGCGGTGCAGTGAGCTGGCTCGCAGTCGCCGGGGCTCTCGCGTACCTGCACACCGGGCGGGGATGGCAGGCGGGCGCCGGCGGGAGTGGAGGACTGCGCCTCGAGGTCTGGGTGTTCCTGGCGTCGGCCGGGGCGGTGGCCGTCGCGGCGCTGGCGGCGATCGGCGGCCGGCACCCTCTCGTCCCCCTCGTCGCGGCCCAGACCGCGGCCACGGTCGGCCTCGCCGGCACAGGCCTGCTCACTTCCGTCGACGGCTGCATCGCACCGCTGAGCGTCCGCACCAGCACCTGCGGCTGGCACCCCGTGTGGCAAGCCTTCTCCGCCGTCGACGTGTTCGCCTTCGTCAACGCCGTCCTCATGTTCGCATTCCTCGCCGCGGCGGCGGCTGTGCTCCTGCAGCAGGTGGCGAGGAAGGCCCGCCGCAGCAATGGGGCCGGGGACGGGCAGCCGTCCGGCGCGCGGCCGGCCGCCCGCTGGTCCGCAGTGGCCCTGCCCGCGGCGCTGGTGCTCGTCCTGGCCGTCGCGGAGCCCCTGGCCCTGGCCACCTACCAGGCCGCCGTCCCGGACTACGCGGCTGGTCAGCGCAACTTCCAGCACCTTCTCGCCGACCCGCCGACGGCATCCGCAGCCACGAGAGCCAAGCAGGTCCGCGCCTGGTACCGCCATGGCGGGGAGTACCTCCTGACCAACGCTGTCCGCTCCACCGACCAACTGCACACCCTCAACGTCTCGCTGGACGACGATCCGGTGGCGAGTGCCGCTGTGCTGGCCCGAATCCGCACGCTCTGCACGGACATTGCGTCACTCGGCTCGTGGGAGGACGGATACTACTTCCGCGTCCCCGACCCCCAGGCCCAGTCCGACTGGCACGAGTTCGGCACCGGTGCCCGTGACGGCGGCCGCAAGTGCCTAGCAGCCGTGGACCGGCGGCCCTTCGACGTCGATGCCTTTCTCGGTCTCGCGACCGCCAGGTACGACCTGGACGTCGCCGGATCCTACGCCGCCAGCACCGACCGCGCCGTCACCAAGATCCTGGCGGAGGCGGGCTATCGGGTCCGCTGAGCCCCCGGTTCAGCGGACCCGCGCCGCAGGGCGTGCCGGACCATGGCCCAGGAACACATCAACGAGGTCGTGACTCCTCCCCCTTATGAATGAGGGGGCTTCTCGCTGTGCCTGGTTGGCGTTGCGACGGACCAGCCCGGCCCGTAGAACGTTGATCGCGCCCACCGTGTCCGCGTGCGCGGAGTGGCCGCACAAGACGCAGTGGAACTTCTCCTGTGTGGGCCGGTTCTCCTTCGCGGTGTGCCCGCATTCTGGGCACTGGCGGGAGGTGTTGCGGGGGTCCACGGCGATCACTTCCCGGCCGGCGCTTTCAGCCTTGCTGGTGAGGATCGTGAGGAAAACCCCCCAACCGGCGTCTTGGATCGAGCGGTTGAGTCCGGTCTTCGCGGCGGCCCCGTTGAGCAGGAAACTACCCGGCGTCTCGGGATCCGGCTTGGGTGCGACCGTTTTGCTCATGTTGCGGATCTTGAGGTCTTCGTGCGCGATGAAGTCGTGGTGGCGGACCAGGTCAAGGGCGGTCTTGTGTGCGTGGTCGAGACGCTGTCGGCGGACCTTGCGGTGCACGGTGGCGACACGTTTGACGGCCCGCTGGTGATTCTTGGTGCGCTTGTCGCGGCGGACGCGGCCGAACCGGGCGAGGTCCTGTTGTGCCGTTTCGAGGTTCGCGGCGGCCTTTTGGCCGTGACGCGGGTTGGGCACGAACTCGCCGTTGGAATCGGTAAGGAAGTTGGCTATGCCCATGTCGATGCCGACCGTGCTGCCCGTTCCGGGGAGCGGTTCGGGCTGTGCCTGTTCAGCGGTGAGTACGACGAACCACTTGCGGCCCTCACGCTTGACCGAGACAGTCTTGACCTTGCCAGGAACGCATCCAGCTGTGGTCACAGCACTTCCTGGCCCGCGTGCAGGGAATCGTGCCCGGCGTGGAGCGAGCCCGGATCGACCCCGACGCCTACACCACGGTGATCGGGCACACCGTCTTCGAGGACTCCAGCGTGTCCGGCGGCGAGCGCATCCTGCGCAACGTCTGCGCGCTACTGGCTCCGTCCGCCACGATCCCGTCTCTGCTCGCCGTCAACTTCCCCGTCTACGGGAGCTACACCAACGAAACCGACCGGCATACTGGCACCCGCCTCCTGGAGCAGCTGATCGACACGGCCCGCGACGGATGCGGCCAGGTCCTCATCGCCACACGGGCTTTGCCCGCGTCCGCGCGAAACTGGAGATGGCAGGCGCGCCCTTGGATGCGCCCGGTGAGCGAATCTACGCTCTCGGCCTCATCGGCCCCGGGCCGGACCTGAAGCTCGGTATCACCAGCTCACGGCCGAGGCAGGGTCCAAGGCCTGGCAAGAGTGCCACTGACCGCATCAGATCCCTGGAGCGGGTCAGCCTGGCTCACGACACGGTCATGGTTCGGGCCTGGATATCGAGGCCGGCAGCCAACGCCCGCGACTGGGAGGCTAAATCCCTCAATGCGCTGGCGGCGCATGAGGGATCCACGGCGATAGGCGAGTACTTCCGTGGCGTCGACTTCGACTTGGCTTTGAAGATCATCCACAGCGTCTGCAACGACTCCATGACCTCAGTCCGACGAGCAGGTGGGCGAGCGCTGGCACCTAGTGTCTCGTGATCCTGTCGGCGTTACTTGATCTTGTCTGTCTCGTTCTCTCGGCATGGAGCCCTCTGTGGAACAGGCCGCCGAACTACGGGAGTTGGTGAGCAGTGTCCGTTGCGGAGGTGGACGAGGGTGAGCGGGGCCTGTCGGCCCGCGTTCAGGCGTCGCCATCGGGTGCCGAGAGCATGGCGACGCGCCCGCAGTCGGGCGGACAGGAAGCGAAGGGCAGCGTTGGACACGTCGACGCCCGACGGGTAAACAAGCACGCTAAGCCTCTGGTGGAGACGGTTGTCTTGGTCGAAAACCCATCTACCAGGGGCTTTACCTGCCTGTCAGCTTAACTGTCAAGTTCGTCCGCCAGGCTGGAAGGACCAGCGTGCAGGCCACAGTGAGGAGTCGAGTTGTTACGTTGTGAGGCGGTGGGTAAACGGTACGGCGGAGGACGATGGATCCTCAGTGACGTGGACATGGAAGTCGCGACCGGTGACGTCCTCGCGGTGGTCGGCAGCAATGGTTCGGGAAAGTCGACCTTGCTGAGGATCCTCGTCGGACTGTCGCAACCCACCACCGGGAGCGTGTCGGGCCGACCACCGCGCATCGGTTACGTACCGGACCGCTTCACCGGCCACGACCGCATCTCGGCGATCTCCTATCTCACTCACATGGGGCGTATCCGTGGCCTGTCGACCTCCGCCGCCCGTGCCCGAGGCCATCACCTGCTGGAGCGGCTGTCCCTGGTGGGCGGGTGGAACGCACCGCTGCGCACGCTGTCGAAGGGCAACGCGCAGAAGGTGGCGCTCGCCCAGGCCCTGCTTGTCCAGCCCGACCTGCTGGTCCTCGACGAACCCTGGTCAGGTCTGGATGCCTCGGCCCACAGTGTCCTCGCCGAGTTCATCGACGAAGTGGCCGCACAGGGCGGAGCAGTGGTCTTCACCGACCACCGCGAGGCGATCACCGAGACGCACGCCCGCGGCGCCTACACCATCAGCGACGGCCGGGTCACCTCGCGCGGCGGCCGGCACGCCGGGAGCCGCACCTCGATGGTCGAGCTGGTCCTGACCGTGCCGCCCACCGGCATCATGCCGATCGAGGTGAACTGGTCCGTGCTGCCGGGTGTGACGGACACCGCCCAGCGCGGCGGGGAGGTCGTCCTGCGGGTGGCGCGGGAGCACTCGGACGCCGTACTGCAGACGGCACTCCAGCACCGGTGGTCGGTGGCCAGCCTGGCCGAGGCCGCGGACGAACGCAGTTGCCGGGCCGATGCGCGGGGGACCGCCCTGTGATCGCGCTGGTCCGCTATATGTCCACGGTGCTGCTGCTCTCCCAGCGCTACCTCGCGCCGCTGTTGCTGTTTCTCGGCCTGGTGGCCGTGCTGACCGGCAGCGACACCGGCCCGCTCACCGCGACCTACGCCTCGGTGGCCGGGGCCATGCTGCCGTGCTCGGTCTGGCTGACCATGACACTGATCGGTCTCGAGGACCAGGCGCACCGCTCGATCGTCGTCGTCAGCGCCGGCGGCCCTCTACGCGTCCTGCTCGCGACGGTCGGGACGGCCGCCATATGGTGCCTGCTGCTGATGTCTGCCGGCCTGGTGCTGCCGCTGCTGTTCGGAACCCACACACCCGGCCTCGCGGACCTGGCGCTGGGGACCGCGGCCCAACTCACCTGCGCCTTCACCGGCATAGCCATCGGACTGGTCTGCTCGCGGCTGGTGTTCCGACGGCAGGGCTACGCGCTCGTCCTCGCCCTGGTGCTCCTCCTGGCTGTGCTGCTGGGCAAGGGTGTTTCCCCGGTCAACCTCATGCTCACCCACCTGCAGAACGCGTCGGACTCGGCGGACGCCCTGGCACCCACGGGTGCCCTGCTCGCCGTCACCGCGGGCTTCTTGGCGGCCGCACTTGCTGTGACACAGGCGATCACCCGCAGAAAGGCATGAACTCTGCGGCGGTGTGCCCGCACCGGCGCAGGCTGCGCAGCGCCGTCCGGTAGAAAGCATGCTCCGCCGTCCTGGCCGCTTCGGTGAGTGTGGCTGGCGAAAGCGCCCAGGAGCTCGACGCCTCGGTGATGTAGCGGTCGGCAATGGGCGGGTGCCGAACCCGGCCGCGAATTGCGCGTGGGAGTACCCATTGCTCGTGGCGCACTCCCGTGACAGCGATTCCTTGAGCGCGTGCCATCGATTCTTTGAGTGGTGCAAGAGGGGGCCGGGTGATCAGGCCCGGCGCGTGGCGGTGCGCTCTATGACGATCACGGCGGCGTCGTCGTTCAGGTGTCCGCCGACGTGGCGCAGCAGGTCGCGCCGGAGGCGGCCGAGGAAGGCGTCGGGGTCGTTCTCGGTCCAGCCGGTGATGCGCTCGGCGAGCGGGTAGAAGGTGCCGGTGGAGTCGCGGGCCTCGGTGACGCCGTCCGTGTACAGCAGCAGAAGGTCTCCCGGCTCGAACGGGAAGCTGTCGACGTGGTAGCGCGGATGCGCCAGTTCGCCCAGGCCCATCGGAGGTGCGGGATGCAGGGTGTCCATCGTCGTCGGTCGGCCGTTGCGCTGGACGATGGGCGGCGGGTGGCCGCAGGAGATCATCTGGACCCGGCCGTCCTGGTCGGGGATGTCGAGGATGTTGGCGGTGATGAACGTTTCTCCGTAGCGGTTCGTTTCGCCTGGCTCCATCAGGTCCCAGCACACGCTTCGGTCGAGGTAGGCCACCAGCTCGCCCAGGTTCGCCTGGCGGTGGGCCGCGATGCGGAACGCTCCGAGCAGCAAGGCGGCGTCATTGACCGCGGTCATCCCTTTGCCTTGCACGTCGCCGACGATCAGCCGGGTGCCGGCGGTGGTGCGCGTCGCCGCGTACAGATCCCCGCCGATCTGGGCCTCGGCCTCCGCGGCAAGGTAGAGAGAAGCCACGCGCAGCGGCCCGATCTCCTTGGGTAGTGGCGGCAGAACCACACGCTGGGCGGCCTCGGACACATACCGCACCTGCGCCAGCTCTTTTGCGCGACGCTCCCGCACTACACAGAAGATCACCAGGGCCGTGCCGACCAGCACCAGGGCGATGATCTGTGCCTGGTCGTTGGACGAGAGCAACTGCTCAGGATCGCGCAGCAGCCCGCTGGCCGTCAGCGCGACCACCGCCAGCGCAGCGACCAGGCCCACCGACCAGGGCCCGCCGAACAACGGCGTGATCGCCGGTGCCGCGACAAGCAGCGAACCCAGATAAATGTTGGACGGAGAAAGATCGTCGACCACGGACACCGCAACAATCCACGCGATCGGGATGGCGATCAACGCCCGACCCCCTCGCACCGGCCGTCGAAGTCCACCGAGGCGCTGCGGCATGACTCCTGTCTACACCGCCCTTGCTCGGCTCGCACCGGCGGAGCCCGGCAGTGCGGTCGCCTGCCACCGGCCCTGACGGAGACCGCCGCGCCCTGCACGGCACCGTGCTGTGAGACTCGCCCCAAAATCGAACACGCGCTCTTGAATACATGAGCACTATTGCCCCGTACGCCCTGACCGGACGGCAGCGCCGCATCGTCCGGGGCGCGCGTGAATGGATTGCCGAGCATGGCAGGCGCCATCGGTGCGCGAGCTGGGCGCGACCGTGGGGCTGACCAGCACGTCCAGGGTCGCCTATCACCTGCGACGGCTCCGGGACCGGGGCCTGGTGGTTCAGACCCGGGACCGCCACGGCGAGACGTGCCCGCACTGCGGGCAGTGATCCGGGCCTACGGCGTCCGGTCCATGCCCCTCGAATTCTCCGCGGAAAATTCGAGGGGCATGGACCGGCCAGCGCCATGGGCACGTGTCTGGGCGGATGGGCGCATGACGGGGACGCCGGCGGGCCGCGATCGGCCGGCCCGTTCGGCCGGGCCGTCAGGCCCACCGCTTCAGTGCCACGGCTGTAGTGCGACCACTATGCCGAATGGCGGAGTGGCAGTGATCCGCTCGGCATCCAGCCCGGCACCGTCAGCAGCGCTGAAGAGCAACTGGCCGGAGCGCGGGGCTGCACGGCTCGTTCCGCCGCTCACCCGGCTGTGTGCCAACCCCGTTCCCCACAAGAGGGGTTGGGGCAGAGCGGCCGATCGCCAGCGACCGGTTCGGTGCCCCATGCCGCTGGGGAACGATCTTGGACGGTGTGGGGAATGATCTTCAGGGCCCTCTGCCGCCGCCGAACCCGTGCGTACTCCAGTTGCCGTCGAGGACGGTGCCTGGGCGTAGCGAGTTCATGCCGGCCACGGCCAGATCCATCCACGCCCGAACCGGGCCTGTAGCCGGACGGTCTCGGCGTCAAGCCTGCGGCCTTGCCTTACAACCCTTCACCGGCGCGGACCCCTGCGTGCTTCCGCGCAGTGTTCGTGGGGTCGGACGGCACCCGCACCATCGTGCTCCAGCGTTCATCCCACCTCGGGTAGCGGGTTCTGCCGGGCGGTCTCCGACCGGTGCCGGGTGATGACCAGGGCGAGGACGGCGACCAGTACGGCCCCGGTGGCCAGGCTCATCGGGCCCGTCCCGAGGTGGAGGCCGTCGCCGTAGGGGGCCGGAACTCCGAGCCAGTCGGCGAAGGACGCACCGAGCGGGCGCGTGATGGTGTAGGCGAACCAGAAGGCGAACACCTCGTTGAACCGCAGCCACCGATACCCCGCGGGCGGCAGCAGAATGACCGCGAGGAACACGAACGTGGACGCGAGGGTACCCAAGCCGAGCGGGCCGGCGGCGAAGTCACCGGCAGCCGTGCCGAGGGCGAAGGTGAAGATGACGGTGAGCCAGTAGAACACCTCGCGCGGACGGGTGTTGATGGAGTGCATGTCCAGCGTCTTCTGGCTGGTGTACCAGGCGATGAACACCACTGCCTGCAGGCCCAGCAGCATGACCGTGGAACCCCACAGCGGCATTCCGAGGTTCAGGTTCAGGTAGTCGGCCGACATGGTGCCGAAGATGCTGACGGCGGTCACCGTCAGCCAGTAGACGACCGGGATGTACCTCTTTGTGGCCACTTGCACGATCAAACAGCCTGCCAGCAGGGCCATGGCCATGAGAATGACCGCGTTCCTCCCGATGTAGCCGTTGAAGAAAGCGTAGTCGGAGAATGCCTCTCCGAATGCCGTCGTCCCCAGCTTCGCCACCCAGAATATGAGCGTGACTTCCGGGACTTTGGTCAACAGACCCGGTTGGACTCCGCGCATGGTCGTGCTTTTCTCCACGAGCATTCTTCTCCCTTCGCCGGCCTGGGGTTCCGTCTGACCTCGGGTGCTCCGAAGATTAACTTCGATCATTCACGTGCGCGCGCCGACGTGAGTGGTTCGGCTGGAGCGTTCGATTTCTGACAGTTCGTTCCGTGGGCTGGTTGTTGCGGGTCAGGCCGGTGAGCCGCGTGTCGTCGCGGTGGTCGTCGGCGTCCACTCGCCGAGGGTGCTGCGGGTCTCCTCCTTCCGGTGCGCCAGGAGCGTGTCTCTCTAACCGGCGACCCGCGCGCGGTCCGTGATCATTCGTACGGGATGATTTTGGTATGCGTGGTGGGGATGGGCTGTTCGAGGTCGAGCGGGTGGAGAACATGCGGCCGCAGGCCCGCCCGGCACTCTGCAGGAGGATCACCGCAGCGCGCCTTCGCGCCCGCCGGCATCTCGACCGGGTGGGCATCGCCGCGTCGGAGAAGCTCAGTCCTCACGCCCGCGCAGATCCTCGTTCAGACAGCTGCGCAGCAGGAAGAGAGCAGCCAGGTCCGCGACCTTCGAGAGCCGTTCGAGCAGGGCCTTGATGCGGGCGTCGTCGCCGTCGCGGACGGCCGTGACGATGCCGGAGATCATCTCGCGCACGGCTGCCGGGACACGGCTGCTGGCGTTGTCCATCACCCGCGCGTACCCGCCCTGGCCCCAAAGTGGCTCACTCGTTCGGGTGGCGCCGCCGGGCCGGAGGGGGCAGAGAGTAGGGCCGCAAAGCCCCTCGGCGCGGTATTGCAGGCCGGATGCGGGCGGCCAAAGGGTGCACGCCCGTGACACGCCGCGCCGGGAGCGCCGCCGCCGTAGCCGGGACAGGCACATTGGCACGATCACTCCAAGCGGCTCCCATTGGAGTGGCTGGCCGATGCCCCCGCGGTACCCGCGCCCTCGCCGTGGGGGCATCTGTTCGTTTCCCTCACCGCAGCCGCCCTCCCGCCCCGCTCGAGCGGGACTCTTCTCGCCACAGCGGGCAAGCAGGAGGTTGCGGGAGGGGGCCCCTCTGCGACCTGCGGGACGGCGCAGAGGGGCCCGATGTCGGGCAGTCGCCGCAGGTGTGCACCGCCATCCCCGCTGCTCGTCCACACGGCTGTCGTCGGCGAACCCGGGGAGCCCCGAGAGCTGCTGCCCTGCCTGGCACAACGACATTCCCTGCCCACAGTTGCGGGTCGCCCCCTTGCCGGTGTGAGGCGGCAGAGGTCTTGTAACGACCCCGCTGCAGCCCGCTTGCAGGATCGTTACATAGGGGAAGAAAGTGGAAAAAAAGACCTCTGGGCCGACCGTCCCTCGGCGCCCGTCAGCCCCGGCCAGGAACCCAAGCCGCCGGGCAGTTGATCAGCGACGAACGGGCGTGGGGGCCGGGCCCTCTCACTAGCCGGCAGAGAGGAGCGGGTCATGCGAACCAGAATCATCCACGCCGCATCCCTGGACATCACCTGCTACCCGGCCAATGGCTGGTGTGCCGCGAGGACCTTGGTGTCGTCGGTGAACGCGCTGTCGAGGCCAGAGGCGCGCACCCGGACGTTGAACGGCACGACCCGGTGCCGGCAGGCGCCGGCGCGGAAGAACGGCTCGTTGTCGGCGAGGGCGCGTGCTTCTTCCAGGTTGTCTGCGGTGAAGATCGCAAGGGCCGACGGAGGGTTGTCGTCGACCGCGTCGAGGCTGCCGGAGATGAGGAAGGAGCCTTCCTCGAAGCGGGGGAAGAGCCACTCTCGGTGGGCTTGCATGAGTTCTTCGGGGACAGTCTCCCCGGTGTACTCGACGAGCAGAGCGAAAAGCATGTCTGTCTCCTGGGGGCCGGGGTGGGTCAGTTGGTGCGGTGGGACCACTTGGCGGGGAGGTCGCCGGGGGCGACGGAGATGACGGACTCGTCGTCCGCGCCGACGTATTCGAAGAGGGTGATGTGGGCGAACTCGGGGACCACGTAGATCGGGTAGGTGGGTCCGTTGTCGCGGTACGTGTGCATTTCGTCGAGGTGGTCGTTCTGGAAACACACGGTGCGTTCGCCGTGCTCCTCGACCCAGTGCGGGAAGAAGATCACCCCGTGCAAGCGGCACTTGCCCGGCATGACGTTGACCGAGACCGACGTGCCGGTCGGCTCGTTCCAGGAGACCTTGTAGCTGTCCTCGTCGAGCTGGACGAGATCCACGTGCTGGTCCTTGACCCAGCGCCCGCCGACCATGCCGGAGTGGATCCGGTAGTCGATGGTGTGGTCGTTCTTCACGTACATCTCGTACTGCCAGCCGTTGGAGTAGGTGTAGATGAAACGGTGGCCGACGATCCCGGACAGGTTCTGCGGCGGAGCGGGCCGGGCGACGGACGTCTCGAAGTCTGCAGTGGTCGTCATGGTGGAACCTCCTCGGTGATGTGGCGTCGGCCCGTGCTCCGACCGACACCTTCATTTTGACACAAAACTATTTTGAGACAAAATGAATACCGTGGCAGAATGCCTCCATGGACACCGCCACCGAGCTCGGCCGGTTGCTCGGCCCGCTGCGCCGAGCCGTGCTGCGCACCCGCCGCACCGTGAACCTGCCCGACCTGCCCGAGGCCCAGATCGAACTGCTGCGCGCACTCACCGAAACCGGCAGCGCGACTCCGCGCGAGGTCGCGACACGACTGCGGATCGCGCCCTCCACGGTCAGCGACCTGGTCCGGACCATGACCGCAGCCGGCCTGGTCGAACGCACCCCATCCGCCACAGACCTGCGCACCGTCCGCCTCACGGCCTCCCCCAAGGCCATGGACATGCTCGACCGCTACGACCGCACCAGCACCGCCGCCCTGCACCGTGCGCTGGAGGACCTCGCCCCACAGAGCCGCGAGGCACTGGAGCAAGCCCTGCCGGTACTCGCAGAACTGCTCACCGTCCTGGAGGCGGAGCCACCGCAGCGCTAGACCCCACGGCCGGAATCCCTCGGCGCCCCGGCCCCCGCTCCTCGCCCTCCAGCTACCGGCCGAGCCGGACCCAGCGGGTTTCCGCACGGCGATGGCCGCGTGGCACTCTGCCTCGGTGTGCGAGAGCGCGCGGGAACGCAGGATTTCGTCGCGATCCACCCCCGCAAACTCCCGGTGACCCGCATCGATCTCCACCCAGCGGCCTCGCCGTTCGCCCGCATCGTCATCTCGGACCGGGCCCCCCAGACAACAGGGGCCATAGTGCGCAGCATCCTGAACCGGCTCCCCGGCGACTCCGGCCAGTCGAACCTCCCCACCGCACCGGCGCCCAAGCCCGCCTGGCCTCCCGGAAGCTCGCCCGCGCCGTGCCCGACGGCCAGCCCCTGAGCAGATCCCCGGCCCTACCGGGCGGCCGCAAGGCCGACGGCCCCGCGGCGCGGTCCAGCGGTCGGTTGCCCTGGGGTCCAGGCGCAAAACCTCGCGTTTGCCCTCGTTGTTGACGCCGACGGCGACCAGGCAGTGGACGTTGACGACGCGGCCTCCTTCGCGGACTTTTTGGGTCAGGGCGTCGACCCATACGAAGGTATAGGGGCCGGCGTCCAGCGGTCGGTTGCGGAACTCGGTGACCCGGGCGTCGAGGACCTTGGCCATCTCGCTGACCTGGGACTTGGACAGTTGGGTGACGCCGAGGGTGGCGGCGAGTTTCTCGACTCGGCGGGTGCTGACGCCGAGCAGGTAGCAGGTGGCGACCACGGAGATCAGGGCTTGTTCGGAGCGGCGGCGGCGTTCGAGCAGCCAGTCGGGGAAGTAGGAACCGGAGCGGATCTTGAGGATGGCCAGGTCGATGCTGCCGGCCCGGGTGTCCCACTGGCGGTGCCGGTAGCCGTTGCGGGAGTTGACGCGTTCCTCACTCGGCATGCCGTAGGCCGCGCCGCAGGCGGTGTCGACGTCGGCGGACATCATGGCGTCGGCGAAGGTCTTCACCATCTGCCGCAGCAGATCGGGACTCGCCGAGGCGAGGTTCTCCTCCAACAGCGCGGCAAACGGCAGACTGTCCGGTGCGGTCATCGTGCTGTTCTCCTTCAAGAGCTTGGTCGTTCTCGAAGGATCAGCCGGTGGCCGTCTTACGTTCAGGCTTCTCACCCAACTACGGGACCAAACCCCCGATTTAGGTGGAAACCCGTACACCACTTCCCTGGACGCAACCTCGGTCGGCGACTGCTTCCCCCAGCGTCGGCCCATTATGGAGGGGACCAGCCCGCTCGAGCCGGGCCGAGTGGCGTGATATCCGCTTTGTAAGGGCGGACGTGGTCGAGTGTGGCGGTCGTCGATGTCTGACACCCACTTTAGGAGACCTTCTCCCCCGGGAAGATCCCCTCACTCTTGCGTACTGCGACGTCGCGATCTGGCTCCGCCGCAAACACGGCCTCCCCAGCAGCCAGTTGAAGGGATTCTGTGACCAGGGACGGAGGTTCGCCGACAGCGGCACCGTGCTCCTCGGCGCATCCAGCGTCATGATCGAACGCTACCGCTACCGCGGAGCCAAGATTCCAACTCCGTGAGCCATCGAAACGGCAGCCAACGACGGCTGACCACCGGGCAAGACACGTGGAGAGCCGGGATGCGTGGAAACACGCACGTCCGGTTCGGGACGGCGGTCCAGGGAAACGGAACGGCAGCGATGCCGTCACCGCGCCCTGGGCCGACCGCACAGGGACAGCTCCACCATCGCCTGGGTGTGCCAGGTCGACCAGAAGATGTGGTTGGCGAAGAATCCGTCTCCGAAATAGGGCGCCAACTCCGCCACTTCGGGCGTGCGGATGGAGGCGTGCCACACGAAGGGCGGAACGTTGTCCAGCGGCCGCAGCGCAAGCGTGAATCCCTGCAGGGAAGTGCGCAGCTTGCCCTGCCAACCCACCACCTCCTCGCGCCACAGGCGGCGCAGCAGGCCATAGTGCTCGACCGTGAGCGGCACGGCGTTGCGGATGTCCTGCCCGAACCACGGATACACGGGCCGGTGTTTCCCCGTCCCGGCATGACGTCGGTACGACCGCCGACAGGTGCTGAAGCACACTGAAATCCTCAGCGATCTTGACCGGGTCATTGGTTGTGATCAGCGTGGTCGAGGTGAACGCGCTCAATCGAACGAGGTTCTCGCCGAAGGTGACCTCCGTGTTCCGCATTGCACGGGTCACAGGCCGAGGAACGACTCCTTCAGTGACTCCAGCACATAGTCGGCTTTCGCAGCGCGAAGTTGCTGCGCGGTGTAGTGACCGCTGGCGACCCCGATGGCGGTGGCGTCCGCCGCGTGCGCGGCCTCGATGTCACGTGGAGTGTCTCCAATGACGTACACCTCGGTTCTGGCGAGGGCGCGGCCATGAAGTCTTGCGGCCTTCGCGACGGCCAGGCGCGTCACCTTTTCCCGGTCAGGGGAGTCCGATCCGTAGGCGCCGAAGACGAAATAGCGGCCCAGCTTGCCCGGTTCCATTTTGAGTCGCGCCGCGCCTTCCATGGCGCCGGACACCACGCCCAGGATGGCGCCCGCTCGTCCGAGCCGGCGCAAGGTTGCCTCGGCACCGTCCAGGACTCGATAGGTCTCGGAGGACCAGATTTCCTCGGACAGGTGCCACAGGTAGGCGCTGTAGAGCCGCATCATCTCTTCGTGACTGGGGTCACGACCCAGCACCGCACGGAATGTTTCCCGTCCCACCTGCGGGTCGGTCTCGCCCGCCGACGTGTGTTTTCCGATGTCTGCGGGTACACCGTGCAGTTGATCAAACGCCCAGGCCCAACTGCGTTTTCCCGCACCTCCGGTGTGGACCAGGGTTTCGTCAATGTCGAAGAGGACAGCGAGGGGTCCTGTCATATCCGTTCCTCTGGGCGCGAGGTGGTGAGTGGTGTCAGGTTCTGAGCGGCAGCACGGTGAGCACTCGCACGATGTGATCCCGGTACTCCTCCATGAACGCTTGGAGGAGTACCGCACGATTCGTTGTTCGCCCACGCGTACGCGTGGGCGCTGAGCTGAAGGCGGACAGATGTCTCCCTACTGCAGCGAACCACAACGACGAGCGTTGGGCACTTCGAGGGGATCCGATCGGAGGAGCCTTGCACGGCTGTCAGCTGAGGCCAACGTCACGGCAAGCGGGCTACGTGGATGCGGTGGAGGATAGGGAGCAGGGAGCGCTCGGCGCACCTCCCGGAAGAATCGCCGTTACCTGCGACGAGGCAGAATCCGACACACCATCACCGAACGCCTCGACCAGCGAAGACACTGGCAGAACCGACGTTCCCGCGGCGGGCGGCCCACCGAATTCGACAGCGAACGCCACAAGAACCGCAACACCGTCGAACGCGCCATCAACCGCCTCAAGGGCTTCTGCGCCGTCGCCACCCGCTACGAGAAACGCGCCTACATCTACCTCGGCACTGTCACCCTCGCAGCCCTCGCCATCTGGCTCCGCACATGATCCGAGAGACAGTGCCTAGGGCACGCGGTCTGCGCGCCGTTATCGCCCACCACGTCTGTCGCCGCTGGGCAATCGAAAACACCTCCGCCGCCATCCTTGCCCACTCCGTGTAGCGGGACGCGGTCGCGCTGGCGCGGTGTCGTGCAGAGCGCCTCAGATGTGCTCGGAACGGGCTGGTTCGGCGCCGTGGCCGCTGAGGCCGCGCTGGTGCGGGACTTGATGGCGGAGCGGCGGACCACCGCGACAACGCGGCTGAGCGTCTGGTGAAGAATCGCTCGGCAGTGGGCGCTGTGCCGAGACGAGCGGGCTCCCGCGCCCAGACCATGGCCGAGCTGCGCGGGTGGACACCGTTCGCCGGGAACCGGCCACTGGACGCCGGGCCTTATGCGTTCGTCTGGGTCGACGCGCGGCGGCGACGAGCCGGGAGTAGTTGGAGCTGATGGCACAGCGAGTGACCGGGCGAGTTCGGAATCGTAGGCGCCGGTCCCCTCCAGCGCTCACTCGACGGCGTGTACCGAACCGTTTACTCAGGTCGGCACTGTGAGGACCGGCAGCGACAGCATCCGCGCCCGTGGAGACCGGCGACATCGTCGTCCAGGACGACCAGCTCCGGCTCGCCGAAGGTCTGGATCACGCTCGTGCGCCAGGGCTGGAGGGTGTCGGTGAGCCTTGTCGGCCGACAGTCCAGTGGGCACTCCGCCGGGCAGGAGGTCGCGCAGGACGGCGTGGAGTCGATTGCCCGCCGAGGCCCGGTAAACCCGCCGTCCACCGCCCCGACGCCACCGGGTGACCTTCTTCGCCGGCGTCCCCACCATGTATTGGGCCCTGCTCGAACAACAGGCCTCGGACGTCGACGTGTCGGCGATTGCCAGGAATCTGCGCAGGGCCATGGCCGGCGTGGACGCGCTGCCGGTGGAGATCCACCGCCGCTTCGAGGAGCGCTTCGGGGTCACATCCGCGAGGGGTACGGACTGTCGGAGACCAGCCCGCTGGCCACTCTGACACCGGTCGGCGAGCAGGTGCGCCCCGGTTCCATCGGCCTTCCGGTGTGGGGTGTGGAAGCGCGGCTCGTCACCAGGGGCTGGGAGCGTGTCGAGGGCTGCGACGAGGTCGGCGAGATCACGATCCGCGGGCACAACGTCATGAAGGGCTACCACAACCGCCCCGAGGCCACCGCCGAGGTGATGCGCAACGGGTGGTTCCGCACCGGTGACCTGGCCCGCCGCGACAAGGACGGATGGTTCTACATCGTCGACCGCACCAAGGACGTGATCATCCGCGGCGGGTTCAACGTCTACCCGCGCGAGATCGAGGAGGTTCTGCTCACCCACCCCGCAGTGAGCATGGCCGCCGTCATCGGCGTGCCGCACGAGAGCCACGGCGAGGAGGTCAAGGCCTGTGTCGTCCTCAACCCCGGCGCCGACCTCACCGAGGACCAGCTGATCGCCTGGTGCAAGCAGGCCATGGCCATCTACAAGTACCGTTGCTCAGAGCCTCAGTAGCTCTCAGCATTCCGGGCATTTCGGCCCGGAAGGTCCGTCACGTCGCCAAAGCGTGAAGGCTTCGGCTTGGGGACGGTCTCTCGTTTCCGTCTGCCACTGGTGCGGCAGGGTTGCGCCACCTGCCCGCCCCGTCCTGGCCGTGCGGCCGGGACGGGTGGCGCGGGTCTTACGGTCGGCTCCACGAGGCTTTGACGCCGCCGGGGCGGTGTCCTGGTCTCCGGCCACTCCGGTACCAGTTACTGCGGCTGCCGCGAGGGCTGCGAGGTTGAGTGCGGCGTTTTCGTCCCGGTCGATGACCAGGCCGCAGGCGTCGCATATGTAGGTTCGAACGTGCAGCGGCAGCTTGGCTTTCACTGCGCCGCACTCGGAACAGGTCTTGGAGGATGGGTACCAGCGGTCGGCGACCACGAGGTGGGTGGCGTGGCGCTGGCGGGTCTTGTACTCGACCTGGCGGCGGATCTCGCCGCACCCGGCGTCGGCGATCCGGCGGGCCAGGCGCCGGTTGCGGAGCATGCCGGCGACGTTGAGGTCTTCGACGACGACGGTGCCGTACTCGGCCGCAATGCTCGTGGTGAGCTTGTGCAGGGCGTCGGCGCGGAGGTTCGCCACCCGGTGGTGAACCCGATTGCGGGCGGCGTTGGCCTTCTCCCACCGCTTCGAGGGCTTGTGCCCCATACGCCGGTCGGGTCCCTGGCGTCGGGAGACCGTGCGAGAGGCGTGGCGCAACTGCTTCAGCGCAGTGTCCAGGTGCCTCGGATTGGCCACTTCGCGGATCTCTTTGGCACTGTCGGCCATCGCCGCGAGGGTCTTCACACCGAGGTCGATGCCGATCGCCACGCCGGGCCGGGCGACGCGCACCAGGTCGCGCTTCACCTCGGTCTGCAACGACACGAACCAGCGCCCGCGCTCGTGCCGGACGGTCGCCGACAGGATCCGGGCCGTCCCGGCCTGAATGCGTGCGAGGAGTTTCACCGTGGGCTCGTGGGTGCGCAGTGTGCCGAGCCGGGGCAGCGTGACGTGCCGGCCGTCGGCGTCGGCACGGGTGGTGCCGGTGGTGAACCGGCAGGAGGGGCGCGCCTTCCGCTTCGACTTGAAACGCGGGATTCCCATCGCGCGGCCACGGCGCTGGCCCTGCCTGGACCTGGCGTAGTTGTCGAACGCAGCGGCGGCGTTCGCCAGGCCGGTGTTGTACGCCTCCTTGGAGTTGTCCTGCCACCAGGCGGCGAACCTCGGGTCGGTGTGCTTGGCCGCGTTGAACGCCTTGCGCAGCGCGGGCAGCGACCACGGCCGCCACTGGGTCAACTGCTCCTGCGGGATGCCGTAGGTGGATTCGGCCTTGCGCTGCCACCACGACGCCTCGATCCAGGCAACCGCCCAGTTGTAGGCGGCCCGTGCCGCACCGCAGTGCGAGTGCAGTGCCCGCTCCTGGACAGCGTTCGGGTCCAGGGCGAACCGGTACGCCTTAACCACGAACCCGGGCTGCGGCCGGAACTTCTTCACCCGGCGGCCTCACCGGTCGCCACGGCCACCGCGCGGGCGGCCCGGTTCTTCGCCCCCCGCCGCCCGTACAGGCGCGCGCACATCGACGTCAGCACTTCGGTGACGTCGCGCACCAGGTCATCAGCACTCTCGGTGGGGTCGAGGACAACCAGGCGACGCCCAGACGCGGACAAGACGGCTTCGAGGTGCTCGACGCCGAACCGGGCCAGCCGGTCTCGATGCTCAACCACGATCACCACCGCCTGCGGGTCTGACAGAACCCGGTGCAGTTTGCGCCGACGACCGTTCAGTCCCGAGCCGACCTCGGTCACGACCTCTGCAACCGGCAGGCCAAGACCAGTGGCCCCCTGGACCACGCGGGCCACCTGCCGGTCAAGGTCCGTCCTTTGGTCCGCCGACGACACTCGGCAGTACGCCACGACGCGGCCAGGCACCTCCGAAGCGGGCTCGTCGACCAGCCACGTGCCGGACGGCGTCTGGCGCACCGGGACCGGCATACGGCCCTCTTTCGCCCACGTCCATGCGGTCTGGTAGTGCACGCCATTGCGCGCCGCCCACTCGGAAAGCTTCACGCAATCAAGATAACACATGAGAAAGGCTGAGATTCACTGACGAATTACGCAACAGTTGGTGGCCCCCGCCTGGTGGAGTTCCTGGACACATGCCCATGAACGCCACTGGGAAGATACTCAAGCGGCAGCTGAGGCCGGCTCCCGACGGGGAACGCCTAAGCGGATCCGGCGCGTCGGCCCTGCCCGGCGACCGCGGACCGCGCAGCACCGGGCTGTGACGGAAGGGCGCGGGCCGCGGCCGGGCGAGGGTTCTTGACCTGCGGCATTGAAGTCCCCTGGAATGCACCCCGTTGACCGGGTGGGCGAATGAAGTCGCCCACCCGGTCCTTGTTCTGGAGCGGCTTCTGGGCCAGCGGTGAGCCTGGCGTCGCCCCGCGCACAGACCGGCACACCTGGGTGCGCCAGGCGGGGTCGGTGATGTCGCGTCGTGGGCCACGGCACACAGGCGTGAGATCCGCCGCCCGCCCACCGGCCCGCTATATCTTCCGAGAGCAGGACGGCGACATCCACTCCGTACCCGACCGCAAAGGCCCGCCACCGTGACCGGACGCACCCCCAAGCCAACCGAGAGCCCGCGTCCGCACGAGCCCGTCGGTGAGGCCCGGTGGCCGATGGCCGCGGCCGTCATCGCCGCCATGGTGCTGACCATCCTGCTCCCCGACGACCTCCGTCTGGCGCCTCGCTGGCTGCTCCCGGCCATCGAGGGACTGCTTCTGCTCGCGCTCGTCGCCGGAGACCCGGGCCTCATCAGCCGGCGCTCGGCCATCCTGCGTACCGCGTCGATCGCCCTGGTGGGGGTTCTCACGCTCAGCGCCGTCTGGTCGACCTTCCAGCTGGTCGACGACATCCTCGGGAACGGCAAGGAGACCAGCTCCGCCACCAGCCTGCTGCAGACCGGCGGCACGGTGTGGTCCTGCACCGTTCTGGCCTTCGCTCTGCTGTATTTCGAACTCGACAGCGGCGGGCCCGCGGCCCGTGGCCACCACATGCCCCCCACGCCCGCGCTCGCCTTTCCACAGCAGCTCTCCCCCGGTTTGGCGAGCGCCGACTGGCGGCCCCGCTTCATCGACTACCTCTACCTCGGGCTCACCAACGCCACCGCCTTCAGCCCCACCGACGTGATGCCCCTGGCCCCCTGGGCCAAGATCGCCATGGGCATTCAGTCCCTTGTCTCCCTGCTCATTCTCGGGCTGGTGGTCGCCCGGGCCGTCAACGTCCTCGCCTGAAGGGGTGCCGGGACGGCCGCACCGTCACCCCGGCCACGTTCACAGCGGGTCCGTCCAGCCGTTTCGCACAGCATGGGCGCCGAGCTGCATCCGGGTCCGGACTCCGGCCAGGTCCATGAGATGACGCAGGCGCCGGTGCAACGTACGTGGTGACAAACCGAGTTGGGTCGCGGCCGTCAGGTCCGTGAGGCCGGCCAGGAGCAGCGCGAGGATTCTGCGGTCGAGCTCGGTCGGACCTTGCGGACCGACCTCGACGGTGGCTTCGGATGCGCCTCCCGAGCCCGACAGCTCGAGCGGATGGGCCGTGCGCCATACCGTCTCGAACAGCGCGTCCAGGGCGTCCAGAAGGCCACTGCGGCGCAGCAGCACGGCGCCGGGCTCTCCCGCCGGTGTGACCGCGAGCGGGACCAGGCCGAGTTCGGCGTCGGCCAGCACGAGTTTCATCGGCAGGTGGTCCGCGACGCGCAACTGCACCCCGTTGCGCACGGAATCGATCGCGTCCTGGACGATGCCCGGCTCTGCCAGCACGGCACGGTCCAGGACGGCTCGGAAGAGCACTCCGCGGTTGAGCGCCATGGGCTCGGCCGTGTTCTCGTCGGGAGGCAGGGCGACGAACGGTGCGGTGATGAAGGAGCGGACCTGCGTCCGGGCCGCCTGCTGCACCTGGAGGAACCGATGGCGGATGGCATCGACGCCCGTGACAACCTCGATCAGATCGGTGATGCTGCTGCCGGTCATCGCGGCCCGGTGTTCCTCGGCGAAGGTCACCAGTACCTGCTCGGCCATGCGCAGTTCGTCCCGGCGCTGGCTGATGAGAGCGCCAAGTGCCATCGCCGGCGGCGCGACGGTGAACCGTGCGTCCGCCGACCTGGTCGCCAGCCCCCACTCGAGCAGGCGGGACAAGGTCTTGTCGACGCGGGCCTGCGACAGGACGAGCAGGTCACACAGAAGGTCGGCGGTGGAGTTCGGGCGTCCGAGCAGCGCCCGGTAGACGCGCTCGTCCTCGGGCTCGAGGCCCAGG
Source organism: Streptomyces sp. NBC_01446 (assembly GCF_026340095.1). Taxonomy (GTDB): domain Bacteria; phylum Actinomycetota; class Actinomycetes; order Streptomycetales; family Streptomycetaceae; genus Streptomyces; species Streptomyces aureus. The sequence goes on from NZ_JAPEPO010000002.1 coordinate 218,176, forward strand.
ACATCCAGCATCGGCGACCGACTCTCTTCCGGTTCCCGCAGCGGGGAGAGTATGCGCCATGACGGCAGACCGTGAAAATCCCCTGCTGAAAGCAGGTGTGAGGAGTTGGGTCCCGGGGAGTCGACTCCCCGGGACCCGACAGTGCGGCTCACCGCAGGCCGTACGCCCGGATGATCTCGTTCTTGACTCCGAAGCCGCTGTCCGTCGCGGCGCCCGCGCGGACCGAGACGAAGCCGCCGGGCTTCTTGGCCGTCCTGAACGAACCCGTCCAGTAGCCGTGGGCGCCCTTGGCCACGGTCACCTTCTGCCAGGTGGCACCGTCGTCGTAGGACACGTCCAGCGTCACCTTGGTGACGGTGCCCGGCACGGTGCCGAGGTCCATCGACACCGGCTTGAGCGCGATCTGCTGGGTTGCATTGGCCTTGACGTCTCCGTGCAGGTCCGACTCCAGCTTGTAGTCCAGGTTCAGCACCGAGAACGGCTCGAAGTTGTCCGAGTCGACGGTGTCGGACATGAAGGTCCACTCGGTGTGGGTGCGGGTCGACAGCCGGAAGACGTCAGCGGGCCGCTCCCCGTCGAGGACGGCGCGGTAGGGCAGGTTGCCCGCCGGCACCTCCTCCCACTGCATGTCCGCGCTCTGCGGGTTGTCGTGGATCAGCTTGTCGCCCTGGAAGACCTGCAGGTGGGTCGGCGTCTCACCCCACGGCACGTAGCCGCCCAGCCGCATGTTGTCGCTGGAGGAGGCCCATGGCTGCACGTTCCAGGTCATGTAGTTGCCCCAACGGGAGTTGTACACACCGAAGGACTCGCTCTGGGCGGGCCGGGTCACCGGAGCGAACCAGTCCAGACGGGTGGTGCTGTCCTTGGCGTAGGTGTTGTCGCCCGACACCATCGTCCACGGCAGGGCTCCGTCGACGCCCTGCGTGTGGAACTCCCGCCAGACCTGACCCGGGGTCACCCACTCGGTGCGGGTGCCCGGGTGCCACTCGGCCTCGGGGAAGTTGAACGACGGGCTGAGGGTGAAGTCGGACCGGTAGCCCTCCGCCAACCCGCCGTCCGTGGCCGCGTAGTAGCGGGCGTCGATCCGGGCGAGCTCCTTCTTGGCCGGCTTGTAGACCAGGGGCCGGTCCGGCACCTGGCCGGGGTAGTCCCGGGTCAGGTCGTAGACGAACGGGGTGTACTCGGTCTGCTTCACGGTCAGCTTGACCTTGCCGGCCTTGGCCATCGCGACGAGGGCCTTGCCCGCGTCGCGGTGCACGGTGGCGACCGGGATGGTGGACTCGCCGACGAACTCCATCAGGCCACCGACACCGTCATTGACCACGATCAGCGCCTTCGCCCCGGCCGCGACCGCGGCCGCGGCGCGCTCCTCCGGCAGGACCTCGGCACTGTGCTGGATGACGACGACCTTGCCCTTGGCGCTGACCTTCTCGTAGTCGGCCCGCGCCCCGTCGCCCGCGTAGACGGCGTGCAGCCTGTCCGTGGCGGTGCCCAGGGCGCTGCCCGCCTGCACCAGCGCCTCGAAGTCACGCCGGCCGCCCGACGTGCTCAGGCTGAGCAGCGGCGCGCCCTTTCGCCAGCGGGTGGTCAGCATGAACTCGCCGTGCGCCATCGGCTTCGTCGGCGCGACGTAGACGTCGTCGTACGCCGGCGGCAGCACGTACGCGCTGCGGTAGTCCGTGAACGGGTCGAGGCCCTTGTAGTGGACGTTGAAGTCGACCTTGCGCTGGCGGTCCTCGGTGCGCTGTGGCGCCTCCGTCTGCAGAAGGCGTGCCTTGCCCGCGTCCAGCACCACGTCCGCGGAACCGTCCTTGAGCACGGTCTCCGCGTCGACCAGTACCGCCAGACCCGAGCGGTCCGCCTTCTCGCCGGCCACGTCGACGTACGCCGCGACGGTGTACAGGCCGGGTGCCATGCGCAGGGTGGTCGAGCCGTCGACGTAGACCGACCACGGCCAGGAGTCGCCGGCCAGGTTGACCGTGACCCATCCTGCGGCGGGCTTGCCGTCCCGGCCGACCAGCTTGATGTTCAGGTCGTAGCGCTCCTCCTCCTTGAGCAGCGCCAGGGAGGTGCGGGTCACCGGCTTCCCGGTGGCCGCGTCGGTGGCTGTCACGTAGCCGACGTGCCGGCCTGCCGGGGCGGTTTGCGGGTCACCGGTCACCGGGACGTCGGCGGTGCCGCCCGCCGGGACGGTCACCTTGGTCGCTCCCAGCGTGAACGGGCCGCCGTCGTCGGTCAGCGCCAGGTTCAGCGCGACGTCGGCGGAACCGGTGTTGGTGAAGGTCAGGTCCTTCGTTACGGCGACGTCGCTCGGCTCGTGCGGCCAGGTGTGGTTGCCGAAGAAGAGCGATCCGGTGCCGCGGACCGTGGTGCGTACGGCGGCGGCCACGTCGACACGGCCGGTGCCGACCTCGTACGGCGAGTACCCGCCGGCCAGGCCCTTCGCGGTGCTCATCAGGTGTTCCTTGAGCTGCGCGCCCGTCCAGTCCGGGTGCCGCTGGGCCAGGATCGCCGCCGCGCCGACCACGTGCGGGGTGGCCATCGAGGTGCCGCTGAGGGTGCGGTAGAGGCCTTCACCACCGTCGGTCATCTCCTGCGAGCGGGCCGCGGTGATGTCCACGCCGGGCGCCGCGATGTCCGGCTTCATGCCGCCTGAGCCCGCCAGCGGGCCGGTGCTGGAGAAGGACGCGAGCTCGTCCTGCTTGTCGGTGGCGGCCACGGTCAGCGCCGAGGCGGCCGCTCCCGGGGCGGAGATGCTCTCCGGGCCCGCGTTGCCGGCGGCGATGACGAACAGCGTGCCGTACTCCTCGGACAGGGCGTCGACCGTCTGAGACATCGGATCGCTGCCGTCCGTCGGGTAGGAGTCGCCGAGGCTCATGTTGACGACGTCCGCACCGGACTCGGCCGCCCACTGCATGCCGGCCATGACCCAGGAGTCCTGGCCGTAGCCCTCCGGGCCGCTGAGCACCTTGCCGACGAACAGGTCGGCACCGGGCGCGACGCCCTTGTTGTCCCCTCCGGAGGCGGCGCCCGATCCGACGATCGTGCTGGCCACATGTGTGCCGTGTCCGTTGACGTCGGTGATGGCCTCACCCGGTACGAAGCTGGCCGTACCGTCGATCAGGCCGGCGAAGTCCGGGTGGTTGACATCGATACCGGTGTCGAGCACGGCGACCTTGACGCCCTTGCCGGTGTAGCCGGCAGCCCAGGCCTCGGGCGCGCCGATCAACGGCACACTCTCCTTCAGGTTGGCCTTCACCCGGCCGTCGAGCCACAGCTTCGCCACGCCCGCGCCCAGCTTCGCGCTGCCGTGCGGCGCGACGGTGGACCAGAAGGTGCGGGCCTTCCGCTTCTCCGTGCTGAGTGCGGCACCGTGGATGCCCTTGAGCTTGCGAATCACTTTGCTGCCGCGAGGGGCCTTCTGCTCGACGGCCGCGTGAGCCTTCGGCTGGGCGTACGTCGCGATCAGCGGCACCGTGGCCGACTTCGCGTCGTCGTAACCCATCTCGATCAGGTCGGTGACGTTGAACAGCCGCCGGTCCAGCTTGTCCTTGCCGAGCAGCGGCACCGCCTCGTCCGGGACGACGAACAGGTCGCCCTTGATCTCCTGGATCTTTACGCCACCGACGGCGCTGTCCGGCCGGTCGACGTCGGCGATCTGCTTTCCGTCGGCGGTCGTGGTGACCGTGACGACGTCGCCGGTGACCAGGGTGACCTTGTGGGTCGCCGAAGGCTTGGCGGGAACCGTTGGCTTGCTCGGAGCGGCTTGGGCGGGCGCTTGCGGAAGCGCGAGCACCGACGCCAGCAGCGGCACCGCGGTGGCGGCCGAGATCAGCTGCCAGCGCCTGCGGCGGAAGACTGATGAGTGAAAGGGCGAGAGCATGCGATGGGTCTATCGACCCGGTGACGGCGGCGTGAAGGCACCATGATGGCAAGTCCTCGCCATGGCAAAGGCTTGTCAGTCGTGAACCGCGCGATTCCGGGCGGAATGACACCGTGCACACGTGGGCCTGGCGACCCACCTTTATGTCTCGCCGACATGCGTCGGGAGACGGCCGGCGGACCGCAGAGCCCTGCCCAGGTCGACCACCCACGGCTCGCCGCCCACCAGGACTAGCCACGGCCATCAACCCGGGGGCGCGTCTGGAGGGTGTGACGGCTGTCGTCCTCGCCACCGACGACGACGCCTTCAACGCGCTCGCCTCGATCGTGATGCAGGACAATGTCGACGGGCCCGTCTACCGGGTGGGGCCATCGCACGAGAGCCACGGCGTGGTCGCTCAGTACACCGGCGGCGACATCCTCTTCGGACGCTCGCTGGTCCGCCATGTGCTCGCGGAGCGCTACGGGCGGGGTGCCCGGTTCGTGGCGCAGCCGGCCACCGCCCCGCTGCCACCGGAGCACGACACGCTCTTCGTGGTACGGGCCGACCGACGGCTGGAGCCCGTCACGGAGAAGCGAGGAGAGCGTGCCGCGGGACGGTGACACCCTCGTCCTCCTCGGGCCCGCACCCACCCACGCACCGCACTGAGACACGCGGGCGGCGCTGCCGCCCACGGCTGATCCCTCCGCGCGCCCTGCAGCATCGAGTCCAGGGTGATCGCCGCGTCGATCAGTGCCAGGTGTGTGAACGCCTGCGGGAAGTTGCCCAACTGCCGCCCCGTCAGGTCGATCTCCTCGGAGTACAGGCCCAGATGGTTGGCGTACGTGAGCATCTTCTCCAACACCAACCTGGCCATGTCCGTACGTCCGGCCCGTGCCAGCGCGTCGACGTACATGAACGTGCACAGAGAGAAGGTTCCCTCGGAGCCGCGCAGCCCGTCGGGGGACGCCTCCGGGTTGTATCGGTAGACCAGGCTGTCGCTGACCAGCTCGCGTTCCATCGCGTCCAAGGTGGACTTCCACATCGGGTCGTCCGGCGTGATGAAGCCGACCGTCGGCATGCGCAGCAGCGACGAGTCGAGCACATCGTCGCCGTAGTGCTGCACGAAGGCCTGCTTCTCAGCGTCCCACCCGCGGTCGAGCACTTGCGCATAGATCTCGTCCCGCGCGTCAACCCAGCGTCCGCCGGCCGCGGGACGGCCGTCGTCGTAAGCGATCCGCAGGGCACGGTCGAAGGCCACCCAGGACATCACACGACCGTAGGTGAAGTCCTTCCGGCCGCCGCGGGTCTCCCACAGCCCTTCGCCGGGCTGGTCCCAGTGGTCGACCAGCCAGTCGAGCAGTGTGTGCAGGGCCTTCCAGCCCCCGTTGTCGAGATGCATGCCGTGCTGATGCGCGAAGTAGATGCTGTCGAGCGCCTCGCCGTAGATGTCCAGCTGAAGCTGGCTCGCCGCCCCGTTGCCGATGCGGACCGGAGCGGAGCCGCGGTACCCCTCCCAGTGCTCCAGTGTCTCCTCGACCAGGTCGGCGGAGCCGTCGACCCTGTACATGATGTTCAGCGGCCCGGAACCGTTCCCCTTGGCGGCTTCCTGCTTCACGCGGGCGTGCAGCCAGTTGATGAACGCGGCCGCCTCTTCCCTGAATCCCAGGCCCAGCAGGGCGTACACCGAGAACGAGGCGTCGCGGATCCAGGTGAACCGGTAGTCCCAGTTGCGCTCACCGCCCAGTTGCTCGGGCAGTCCCGTCGTGGGGGCGGCGACCAGCGCACCGGTCGGCGCGTACGTCATGAGCTTGAGCGTCACAGCCGAACGTTCCACCGCCTCCCGCCAGCGGCCCGAGTAGGTGGACTGCCCCAGCCAGGAACGCCAGAAGCCAACCGTCTCGTCGAAGAGCCGCTCGAACTCCTCCACGCGGACCTCGTGCGGAGGCCCCCCGGGCGACGATTCCAGGACCAGGCCGCGCTGCTGCCCCGCCCGCAGGGTCAGGGAGAAGCTCAAATCGTTCTGGTCGGCCGAGAGGACGTTCAAGAGCCGTTCGTCCTGCGGCTCACGGACGGGATGGACGGCGAGGTCCAGGTCCTCCGAGGTGAACAGAGCACCGTGCTCCGTGCGGTGCAGCTCGTGCGGCTTACGGCCGTAGTCGAAGCGCGGAGCGATCTCGCCTTCGAACGTCATGCTGCCGCGGACACAGCGCAGCATGCGGACGATACGGTGCCGGTCGGTCGCGGTCTTTCCGGTCACCGGCATGAAGTCGACGACTTCCCCCGCTCCGGCCTCGGTCATGAAGCGCGTCACCAGAACGGCGGTGTCCGGATGGTAGAGCTGTTTGGTGGTGTACGTCCCCGCTGTCGGCCGCACGGTGAAGTGGCCGCCCCTGCTCCGGTCGAGCAGAGCGCCGAAGACGCTGGGCGAATCAAACCGCGGACAACAGAACCAGTCGATCGTCGCATCGGTTGCCACGAGGGCCGCGGTCTGCAGATCACCGATCAGGCCATGATCCTCGATCAGAGGATAGTCGTCCATTTGCAGACCCCTTTCAGCCCGGCCGGCCACACTCAGGGCACCGTCACGCCGCGGATGAAGCGGACTGGGCGGCCCCGATCAGCGTAGGCCGCCGACGTCAAACCCTCCTGACGAGGGAGCCGCACGTGGTGACGGCGTTCCGGATTCCGGCTCGTGTCCGTCGCGGCGGCCGTGACGGCGTCGCCCTCCGGACGACGACGCGCGGCGCGGGCCCCGGTAGCGAGGCCCCGCAGGAGCGTCTTTGCTGGACGGGCGGCGGATGCTCCGCCGCTCGCGGCCGCCCGCGGAGTGTTCTGCAGGAGATCCGTGTGACTCCTCCGCCCGGATAAATCCGGGGGGCTTCTCCTGTCGGTGGCTATGCCACGTCGGGAAGGACCAGCCCGGCCCTGAGTGCGACGTTCCAGGCGCCCACGCGGTCGGCGTGGTCGATGTGCTGGCATGAGGTGCACTGGAACTTTTCGCCGTCGCGGTTCTGCGCGTCCACGTGCCCGCATTCGGGGCAGGTGCGCGAGGTGTTGCGGAGAGCCCGAGGAGCCCACCGAGGCCGACCGGCTGCGGGATCTCCTGCGGACGCCCGGTTACCGCAAAGTCCTGTTCTTCAGCGCGCTCATCGGCGTTCCGATCTCCCTGGCCGCCTTCTGGTTCCTCGTCGGCCTGCACGAGCTGGAACACGTGATGTGGGCGTACGTACCGCAGGCACTCGGCTGGGACTCCCCGCCGGCCTGGTGGCCGCTGCCCCTGCTCGCCGTGGTCGTCGTGGGGCTGGTGGTGACCCATCTGCCCGGCGGGGGCGGTCACGTCCCGGCGTCGGGCCTCCACGCCGGCGGGGCGTCGGCCACCGTCCTGCCCGGAGTGATCATCGCTGCGGCCGCGAGCCTGCCGCTAGGTGCCGTCCTCGGCCCGGAGGCCCCGCTGATCGCGCTCGGCGGCGGCCTGGCCCTGCTCTTCCGGACTCTCGTCCGTGCCCCCGCCAGCCCCGAGAGCACCGCCCTGTTGGGCGCGGCAGGCGCGGCGGCAGCCATCGCCGCCATCTTCGGCAATCCGCTCATCGCCGCGGTCCTTCTGATCGAGGTGGCGGGCGTGGTCGGGCCGCGGCGGGTCCGGCGGCGCACCGACGTGGTCGGCATCTTCCCCGACCGCGCCGCCGTGATCCGCGTGGCCGGCGCGGTCCTGGCCGAGCAGAACGACGAATGGACCGAAGCCCGCCGTTACTGACATTTTCAGGGTGGGGTCGGTGGGGTGAGGGTCAGGCGGGTGGCGGTGAGGCAACCGTCGATCAGGTGGGGTTGGAGCTGGATTTTGCGTAACTCGCGGCGGAGTATGCGGTCGAGGTGGTCGGGTGTGTCGAAGGCGGTGTTGGCCATTGCTCTGCGCACGAGGGACCAGATGGCCTCGACGGGGTTGAGGTCAGGTGCATACGGCGGGAGACGGATGGTGGTGAGCCAGTCGTGTTCGGCCTCGTACCGCTTCAGCCCAGCTGTCAGGTGGGTGTTGAGATTGTCCCAGACGACCACGATCGGTCCGCCGAGCTGGATGTGGGCCCGAACGAGCAGGTCCCGGTAGTCGCGCCAGGAGAAACTCTTCCGGGCTCCTTTCAACAGCAGGTGAGCGCGGGGCCGGTAGATCAGTCGGCTCGGCTCGCCGGGTTTGTAGCAGCACAGGGTCGCGACCGAGGTCCTGCGTCGGGATCTGCCCCGGACCCGGATGACGGGGGTGTGTCCGCGCCGGCCCCATGTGCGGGCGCGGGGCGGCGTCATGGAGAATCCGGCTTCGTCCTCGAAGACGATCCAGCCCCCATGGGCCGCCGCGAGGCTTTTACCCGCGGCCACACCTCCCTTTTCCACAGTTCCACCGCGTGCTCGTCGCGCTCGAGGGCTCTGCGGGCGGGTGCCTGCCAGGACCAGTCGTGCCGTTTCAGCAGCCGCCACACCGTCGCCACCGACAAACTGAGCCGCAGACGGCGGCGGATCACGTTCTGCACCCGGGCCAGGGTCCACCGCTGATCCTCGAAGCCGTGTGCAGCCGGCCCCTTCGCCAACTCCTCCTCGAGTACGGCGAATTGGGCATCGGTTACGGTCGGGGAGTTCGCCGGCCCAGCCGAGCGCAGGGCCTCCGTCCCGCCCTCGCGCCACGCCCGGCGCCAGCGTTCCACCGACCTCACGCTCACCCGCAGGTCCTTCGCGATCACCGCGGTCCTCTCACCCACCGCGAACCGTCCTCCGGCCTGGAGCCGGATCCCCTCACGAAACGCCCGACGCTCAGCGGTCAGGCCCCCACCCTCCGGATATCTCACACCACCGGCATACCGCAGGGATCATCAACCGTCACCACCCGACGACAACCCGAAAACCTCAGTACATGGGACTCGGCCTGCTGGCCAAGGCCCGCCTCCACCCGATCGAGTCAGAAACCAGCGAGACCGACCTGCCCACCGAACTCACCGCCTAGCCTCAAAACGAGATCACCGAGTGGCCGTCAATTCACCATTCCAGCGGACGTGACCCGGCCTGGCCGAAGACATGCTGCTGAGGCTATGAACGGTACGTCGATGTTGTCCTGCGCGACTTCCTCTCGCGCCGCCGCTGGGCAGGTGCAGTAGGACGCCGGAACCAGAGTCCTTGCCTCCGTGCCGACGGCCCGGTCCGCGCGGCCTGGCTCGGGGAGTCCGTAAGGGTTCAGACTTCCGATTCGAGCGTCATCGGAACGTCGCACGCAGCGCCTCGTCGCAGCACCAGCCCTCAAAGCTGTAGCTCAGACCGTTCAGCCCAAGCGAACCTCAGTCTCGACCTCTTCGAAGACGGGCTGGACCGCGACAACTGCACCGGAGGTGAGAGGAACCCCGGCCGCCGCACGGCTGGGGTTCCTCGAGACGGTGAGCGTCGGTCAGCAGGTGGAATGGCCCACGCCGTGAACCGCTCGCAGACCGCACCACATCACGGTCACCGCGGATCGGGCGGGTCAGTGCTGCAGGGTGAGGACCCCCGGCCGCCAGGGCAGTTGGTCGTAGGGGCCGCCTGCGGTGGGGGACTTGCCCTGGTAGAGGAACTGCAGGTTGCAGGGGTCGATGGTCATGGTCTGGTCGGGGTTGTTGCGGACCAGGTCACCGTGGCTGATGTCGTTGGTCCAGCTGGCACCGCTGTTGGCCTTGCCCGCGAAGGGGTTGCTCTCGCTGGCGGCCTGCGGGGTCCACGAACCGCTCAGGCTGGAGGACGTGAACGAGCGGAAGTAGCGCCCGTTCGCACCCTGGGCCTCGACGATCATGAGGTACTGGTTCTGTCCCTGCACCTTGTAGACCTGCGGCGCCTCGAACAGGTTGTTCGTCGTGTCGCTCATGACCGTCGTGTACGACGAGCCGAAGCTGCCCGGGAAGTTCCCGATCGGCATGCTCGCCCGGTAGATCTTGCCGTTGTCACCGGCGAAGAACAGGTACATGTTCTGGCCGTCGGCGATCAGGGTCTGGTCGATCGGGCCGGTGCTGGAGCCGGAGATGCTCCCGGTGAACAGCGGCTGCGGCGCGGACCAGCCGTTGGGGTTGGTCGGGTCGCTCGACGTGCGGTAGATGAAGGGCCACGCGCCCCACTGGTACGCCAGCACCCAGATGTTCTTGGGCGCGAAGTAGAACAGCGTGGGTGCCACTGCGGACTGGCTCATCCCGGTCTGGCCGGCCGACGCCATGTCCGACCAGTTCGTGAAGGGACTGAACATCATCGAGCCGTACGACGATCCCGACACGTTCGACGCGTAGACCAGGTGCTTGCCGTTGTACACCACGTTGGTGAAGTCCTTCACCGCGGCCCACCCGTTCGCCGGCTGCGCCAATGCCCCTGTCGACGTCCACCGGTACGTGGACGGAAGGGAACACGAGCCGCCGGGCGGGGTCGTCCCGGACAGGCCGGTCCACTTCTGGTTGCTGCCGCCGTTGCACGTCCAGATCTCCACCGCCGTTCCGTTCGCCGTACCGGAGCCCGTGACCTCCAGGCACAGCCCGGACTCCACACCGACGATCGTGCCGTCGGAGTTCACCCGCCACTGCTGGTTCGCACCGCCGGAACAGGACCAGATCTGCACCCGGGTACCGGGCGCGGTGGCGTGGCCGGGGACGTCCAGGCACTTGTTGCCGTACACGGTCAGCTGGCCGCTGTCCGTCGACGTCCACTGCTGGTTGGCCTTACCCGAGCAGTCCCAGATCTGCAGGTAGGTGCCGTCGGTCTGGCTGGCGTTCGGCACATCGAGGCACCGGCCGGAACCGACGCCGCGCAAGGCGCCGCTGGTGGCGGCCTGAGCCGGGTTGGCCACGAGCATCGCCGCCAACGCGACCAGGACCACAACCGCGGCGGCGAGCACCGCAGACGGATGCCTGCGGCTGAAACTTCCTCTGTGCATGGGGGACTTCCTCAACCTTGAGTGGGACGGTTCCGGTCGGCCTCGTCAGAGGTTGTCCGGACTGTCGGTGCAGTGCGGTGCGCAACGGCCCTTGAGCACCACGGCAGACCGCTTGTGACTTCCCGGTCCTTCGCGACCTTCTGAAGGACCGGTGGCGCCCGGCGCTTCAGGGCGGCATGAGCGCCAGAGGTGGAGGCGTGGAGGGCCGAGCACCCGGGTGGCACGGTCGAAAAGAGAAATATTGGCGCGGCCATGACATATGCATGCGGCACGACTCCTTGCGGCTCTGCGTTCGGGCGGTGCGACCCGGAGTTGCTCTGCTGTGCGATGGAGCGACTCGACGCGTTTCGATATATCGAACAAAGGTCGAAGTGTCGAGCAACCTGAATGATAGGGAACCGGTGAACGGCGTCAACACCCCTCGCATGTGTCGCTATCTACGCCGAATCACTGCGGGACCCCATGGGCGAGATGCCGGACGTCACACCGACAATTGGCCGAGCCGGACCTCATTTGACGCCGGATTGGAGGAAGCGTCCGCATACTCGTCCAGGCCTCGGCTTGTGGCCCCAAGGCATCCGCCGACGACGGCGCCGGGAGTGCGCCGTCCCGGTGGCCCGAAAGTTTCGGACACGGAGCAGAAACTTTTATGCAACCCAGTATTGACGATGCACCGTCAGTACCTCAATCATTCCTGTCTGGGAAACCGGCCACAGTTCGATATTTCGAACCACACGCCTGAGTAATCCGTGCTGCACGGCAGATCCACGCACAACTGCTCTACAGATCCGCGCACCAAAGCACCTGCGCCACTCCGTTTCGTTCCGGTGAGGCTCGCACCAGCGCATCCCTGGCTCTTCACGCAGTGGGAGAGGTACGTGACACCACGTGGCGGTCACCCGGCTGAGCTGCGATGGAGTGCCCCCGTGCCTGTCTCGAAGATCGTCCCGTCCCATGTCCGCGGCGTCCGGTGATTCCGTGCCGCCCGGGCTCCGGCCCGTCCGTCCGTCTGTCGCAAGGGAATGGACGACGCAAACCTCTGCGCTTCAGTCCTTCCGTGATTTCTACCTTGGAGGCACAGTCATGGGCTCGTATGCCCTTCGCAGATCCGGTGTCCGCCGGAAGATCCGCGGTCTGCTGTTGGCGCTGATCGTCGGCGTCTTAGTTGCGGTCGGCGCGCTGGTCGCCCCACCGAAAGCACACGCCGCCGAGAGCACGCTCGGTGCCGCGGCGGCGCAGAGCGGCCGCTACTTCGGCACCGCCATCGCCTCGGGCAGGCTGGGCGACTCGGCGTACACGTCGATCGCGGGCCGTGAGTTCAACATGGTGACGCCCGAGAACGAGATGAAGATCGACGCCACCGAACCGCAGCGGGGCCAGTTCAACTTCACCGCCGGTGACCGCGTCTACAACTGGGCGGTGCAGAACGGCAAGCAGGTCCGCGGTCACACCCTGGCCTGGCACTCCCAGCAGCCCGGCTGGATGCAGAGCCTCAGCGGCAGCACCCTGCGCCAGGCGATGATCGACCACATCAACGGCGTGATGGGCCACTACAAGGGCAAGATCGCCCAGTGGGACGTCGTGAACGAGGCCTTCGCCGACGGCAGTTCGGGCGCCCGGCGCGACTCCAACCTGCAGCGCACCGGCAACGACTGGATCGAGGTCGCCTTCCGCACCGCGCGCGCCGCCGACCCGGCCGCCAAGCTCTGCTACAACGACTACAACGTCGAGAACTGGACCTGGGCCAAAACCCAGGCCATGTACGCCATGGTCAAAGACTTCAAGCAGCGCGGCGTGCCGATCGACTGCGTCGGCTTCCAGTCGCACTTCAACAGCGACAGCCCCTACAACAGCAACTTCCGCACCACCCTGCAGAACTTCGCCGCCCTCGGCGTCGACGTGGCCATCACCGAACTAGACATCCAGGGCGCCCCGGCCTCGACCTACGCCAACGTGACCAACGACTGCCTGGCCGTCTCGCGCTGCCTCGGCATCACCGTCTGGGGTGTACGCGACACCGACTCCTGGCGCTCGCAGGACACGCCGCTGCTGTTCAACGGCGACGGCAGCAAGAAGCCCGCGTACACCTCCGTCCTCAACGCACTCAACGGCGGCTCCACCACGCCCCCTTCGGATTCCGGACAGATCAAGGGCGTCGGGTCGGGCCGCTGCCTGGACGTGCCCAGCAGCAGCACCACCGACGGCACCCAACTCCAACTGTGGGACTGCAACAACGGCACCAACCAGCAGTGGACGTACACCGCCGCCGGTGAGCTCAGGGTCTACGGCAACAAGTGCCTGGACGCCGGCGGCACCAGCAACGGCACCAAAGTCCAGATCTACAGCTGCTGGGGCGCCGACAACCAGAAATGGCGCCTCAACTCCGACGGATCCATCGTCGGCGTCCAGTCCGGCCTCTGCCTCGACGCCGTCGCAGGCGGAACGGCCAACGGCACCCTGATCCAGCTCTACTCCTGCTCGAACGGCAGCAACCAACGCTGGACCCGCACCTGATGGGACCTGCCACAAACGAAAGCGCGAATCGATGACGGCCTACGGTGCGGCTTCCCCCGCCCCTCCAGGAAGACATCGTTGATGGTCCCGGGTCGCCGCCCTAGAAGACTCATGAAGATCTTGCTGAGGGGTTGTCCGGCCGCAGGCCGGGCGGCCCCTCCGGCTATGTATTGACCGGGGTGAGGTGCCAGGTTCCGTTGGTTCGGGTGAGTCCGAGGTTGATCAGTCGGCGGAGGTTGAGGGCGGCTGCTCGGGTGTGGAGCCAGGCGTCGTTCTTGATGGTGCCGCGGTAGCGGAGTTTGCGGTTGTTGTGGTGGACGAGCCAGGCGACGGCGCGTTCGACTGGTGGTCTCCAGCGCCGGTAGTCAGCCTGCCAGTCGGGATCGGTGGCGGTCTGGTGGCGAGCGGCGGCGAGCAGGTCGTGGTGCGGACGGATGGTCAGGATCCGCCCGGCCTTGGCCTTGGTGCACCGCTCACGAAGGGGGCATCCGGCGCACACGTCCTTGAACGAGGCTTTGCGCTGGTGGTGCTGCCCGGCGGGAGCGGATAAAGGGACGGTGTGTCCGGCGGGGCAGGTCACGGTGGCGGCGCCGGTGTCGATGATGAAGTCGTCGAGGGTGAAGCCGCCAGGGACGGCGGGCCGCAGTGGTGCGGGTTTGAGGAACAGCCGGTGACCGGCAGTTTCGAGGCTGTGGCGGGCGTCGCCGGTGGAGTAGGCGGTGTCACCGAAGGCGTCAACGGGCTCGTCCTCGTCGGTGAGCAGGTCGATTCCGACCATCGCCTCGTGGTGCTCGGGACCGGCTCCGGGCCGCAGGGCGACGGCGGTGTATAACCCGGTCTCGGGCTCCATGGCGAGGTGGGCCTTGAAGCCATCCTGTTGGTGGGTGCGGGTCTTGTGCACGTGCCGGGCTTCGGGGTCGACAGTGGAGACCATCCGGTTTGGTGCGGTGCCCTGGGTGATGCGCCAGCGCCCGTCGCGGCCGTCGGAGTCCTCGGCGGGCTCCACGTCCTGACCTGCGACCAGGGCCAGGATGCCGACCGCGTTCGCGGCCTTCTCGTCGAGCTGCTGCTCGGGCAGATGGCCCAGCAGCCGCAGTGCGTCACCGACCAGGGCGTCGACCAGGTCGGCACGGGCCTGCTCGTCGTTCCAGGCGATCCTCGGCTTGCCCGGGTCGTTGTAGTCGTGCGCGGTGCACTGCACGGCTGCCACCTCGCCGGCCCCGGGGACTTCCCGGATCACCGCCCGGATGGCGGCGATGATCTGGGTGACGGTGTCCTGGGTGGCCACCGCGTCGTCCAGCACAGTGGAATCCAGCGCCCGGCGGTGCTTGCCCTTGAGGACACCGGTGGCCTTCACGACCTCACGCACAGCCTCGAATACCCGGTTCGGCCGGGCGGAACGGGCCAGCCGGCGGCGGAAGTAGGCCAGCAACGACGGATCGAACGCCATGTCATGAAGGCCCAGTCCACAGGCGGCCTTCCACCGCAGGTCGCACCGCAGCTCCTGGACCGTCTCGAAGTCCGAAAGCCCGTGCAGGGCCTGTAGCGTGATCGAAGCGGCCAGGATCTGCGGCGGCATGCTCGGCCGCCCGTTCGCCGACGGGTACATGTCCGCAAACATCTCCGCTTCGAACAGCGCGCTGCGATGCTCGGCCAGGAACGCGAACACACTCCCTGCCGGGATCAAATCCCGGCAGGTCTCCCATACATCCGGCCCGATCGTCTCCCCGGCCCATTCCCCCATCACCACAACAAACAGTCTGGCCCCGCCGCTCACGCGGCGGGGCCAGAACCCAAGATCTTCATGAGTCTTCTAGGGCGTGTATCGAAAGTGGATCTTGAGGTGAGATGATCTTGCTTCGTGGCACGTGGAGATCTGACGGATGCACAGTGGGCCCGCCTGGAGCCGTTCTTGCCCAAGGGTAAGAAGCCGGGGCGTCCACCGATATGGACCAGGCGGCAGCTGATCGACGGCATACGGTTCCGTACCCGCACCGGCATGCCGTGGCGGGACGTGCCGGAGCGGTACGGGCCCTGGGCCAGGTCATACGACCTGTTCCGCCGCTGGCAGCGGGACGGCACCTGGCAGCGGATCTTCGCGGAACTGCAGGCCGAGGCAGACGCCAGGGAGCTCATCACCTGGGACCTCAACATCGACTCCACCGTCAGCCGGGCCCACCAGCATGCCGCCGGGGCGCGGAAAAGGGGGACCTGCAAAAGGAGCCGCCCGGCGGGATCGCCGTCGAGCCGGACGACCACGGCCTCGGCCGCTCGCGCGGCGGCCTGACCACCAAGCTGCACCTGGCCGTTGAGCAGGGCCAGAAGCCGATGTCCATCGTGATTACGGCCGGACAGCGCGGCGACTCCCCGCAGTTCGAGCCGGTCCTGAACAAGGTCCGCGTGGCCCGCCGGGGCGTCGGACGGCCGCGAACCCGGCCCGACCGGGTCCGCGCCGACAAGGCGTACGCCTCCCGCAAGAACCGCGCTTACCTGCGACGACGCGGAATCCGCTGCACGATCCCGGACAAGGCCGACCAGGCGGCCCACCGTAAGAAGCGAGGCTCTCGCGGCGGCCGACCGCCCAAGTTCGACGCCGAGGACTACAAGGCCCGGCACGCGGTCGAGTGCGGGATCAATCGCCTCAAGAGGCACCGCGCCGTGGCGACGCGCTACGACAAACTCGCGGTCCGCTACGAGGCAACCGTCCTCGTTGCTGCCATCAACGAGTGGCTATGACCAGCACATTCGATACACGCCCTAGTGGCGGCGACCTTCGCGTTCGGCATGCTCGCGCGATGAATCCGGCGCCCGCCGAGGCAACAGCGATGGACACCAATGCTTGATACGTCCTGATCAATCGCAACAGCGGTGCGGCAAGCCGCTGGACGCTTCCGGCGCGTCCACCGCCGACGGCGCGCGGGAGATCCCGGCGCGTTCGACGCCCGTACCGCCGCCGCGTCACAGTCGAGGCCGGCCGACTGACTCTGGACTGGCATGTCATTGACGAAGAGGACGGGCATCCGACCTCCGGCAGCATGTCCTTCGTCATCGGCGCAGGTGCCTCCGACTCCGCGCCGGCAGCGGGGGGCGACGAGGCCGCGGCAGCAGCCCCCGCGCCTTCCGATGCCGTGCGCAAGGCGTGGGTCGCCGTCCGCTGGGTGGACTATCTGGCG
Organism: Streptomyces sp. NBC_01446; assembly: GCF_026340095.1. Classification (GTDB taxonomy): domain Bacteria; phylum Actinomycetota; class Actinomycetes; order Streptomycetales; family Streptomycetaceae; genus Streptomyces; species Streptomyces aureus. The sequence goes on from NZ_JAPEPO010000002.1 coordinate 234,650, forward strand.
TGCGCCGGTACGGCGGTGATGTCGGCGTTGCCCGTAGCGGTGGAGTGTCCGCACAGGAAGGCGTGATTCATGCCCGCCGCCCACTGGTCCTGGGCACCCGTGCGGGAAGGGGCTGCTCCGTCCAGATGGTCTTGCCGGTGCCGGTGTACCGCGTCCCCCAGCGCTCGGTGAGCTGGGCGACCAGCATGAGGCCACGTCCGCCCTCGTCGAAGATGCGGGCGCGGCGCAGGTGCGGTGAGGTGCTGCTGCCGTCGGAGACCTCGCAGATCAGCGACCGTTCCTTGATCAGCCGGAGCTGAATCGGCGCGCCTCCGTAGCGGATGGCGTTGGTCACCAGTTCGCTGACCACGAGTTCGGTGACGTAGGCAAGCTCATCCAGCTCCCAGGCGTGGAGCTGGGCGATCGCCTGAGAGCGGGCACTCGCGACGGCGGCCGGATCGCCGGGAAGGTCCCAGACGGCGACGTGCCTGCTGTCCAGGGCACGTGTACGGGCGATGAGCAGCGCGGCGTCGTCGGTGGGCCGCTCGTCGAGCATCGCTTTGAGCACCTTGTCGCAGGTGGTCTCCAACGACGAAGCGACGGCGTCGACGAGGGCACCGCGCAGAGCATGCAGGCCGGCGTCGACATCACGATGGCGTGCCTCGATCAGGCCGTCGGTGTACAGCGCGAGGAGACTGCCTTCGGGAAGTTCGTGGTGGACGCACTCGAACGGCATCCCGCCCACGCCGAGCGGCGGGCCGGTGGGCAGTTCGAGGAAGTCCATTCGGCCGTCAGGGCATACCAGTGCGGGCCAGAGGTGGCCCGCACTGGCGAGCGAGCACTTGCGGGAGGTGGGGTCGTAGACGGCGTAGAGGCAGGTGGCTCCGAGTTCTCCGAAGCTCGCCTCTGTTCCGGGGCCGGGCCCGGAGCTGAGGCGGACGACAAGGTCGTCCAGGTGGGCGAGAAGCTCGTCCGGGGCCAGATCGACATCGGCGAGGGTGCGTACGGCGGTGCGAAGGCGCCCCATGGCGGCCGAGGCGGCGATGCCGTGCCCGACCACATCGCCGACGACGAGGGCGACGCGGGCGCCGGAAAGCGGGATCACGTCGAACCAGTCACCGCCGACGCCGATCTCCGAGTCCGCGGGCAGGTAACGGCTGGCTACGTCGACGGCTTCCTGCTCGAGAATCCCCTGCGGCAGAAGGCTGTGTTGCAGAGCCAGTGCCGTCGTGTGCTCGCGCGTGTAACGGCGGGCGTTGTCGATGCAGACCGCGGCACGCGCCGCCAGTTCCTCGGCGATCTTCACGTCGTCGTGTCCGTATGGCGGGGCGGAGGCGTCCAGACGGGTGAAGAGGACGACGCCGAGGTTGGTGCCGCGGGCGCGCAACGGCACCGCGATCAGCGAGCGCGCGCGGTGCCGGCTCACCCAGGCGGCCCGGTCAGGGTCGTGGGCCAGCCAGCGGGTGATCTCGGGATCCCCAATCTGGTGCACGGTGCCGTGACCGGTGGCCAGGCAGCGGGCCACCGGCGAGAACTCCGGGTAGCGGGCCAGCTCACCGACTGCGACGGCAGGCTTCACACCGGAGCGGATGGCTGCGCGCCGAAGCACCAGAGGCCCGTCGACGGCAATCAGCGGGGGCTCGTCGCCACGCAGCACGGCGTCAAGGAGATCGACGGAGACGAAGTCCGCGAGGGCGGGCACGGCTACGTCGGCCAGTTCCTCGGCGGTGCGGCTCACGTCCAGGCTGCTGCCGATAGTCCTGCTGGCCTCGTTGAGCAGCGCCAGGCGCTCGCGGGCCGCGTACTGGTCGGAGAAGTCCAGGGCGGCCAACTGCACGCCCTGTACCAGCCCGTGGGAGTCCGTGAGCGGGCTGAAGTGGATGATCCAGGCGTGCGCTTGCGGCTCCCCCGGAACTTGGACGTAGTTCTCGATGTACTCGGGCTCACCGGTCTCCAGCACGCGATCGACGGCTCGCTCGGGAGCCTGGAAGGCCGGATCGGGCATGTGCTCCGTGATCCGGAGCCCCCGAAGCTCGCGCTCCGAGGCGGCGAGCTGCCTGGTCATGGGCTCGTTGACCCGCAGGAATCGGCCCTCGGTGTCGTAGATCGCCAGAGAGAACGGCGACTGGTCGAACGACCAGCGGATGAGTGGGTCCACGTTGCGCTCCGCCTCCTCCCGCACCGGGACGCCCTCCAGCAACCAACAGGCCCGCCCACCACCCGCGGGCAGCGGACGCGCCCGCAACCGGCACTGCACCCTGTTGCCGTCCCGGTGGAGGAGTGCCACCTGCCCGGTCCAGCCCTCCTGCCGATCGAACCGCTCACGAGCAGCCACGGGGAGGGCCGATGCGAGTAGCTCTGCCGCGGGCCGGCCGACGGCTTCGGCGGCCGAGTGCCCGAGCAATTGCTCCGCACCGGTGCTCCAACAGGTCAGCGCACCGTCCGGAGCGGCCACTGCCATAGCCCCAGCGGCGGAAAAAGAGTCACCAGGGCAACACGCCGGTGGGTCCATGGTCGATCATCTCGCCTTCGGGTCCGCTGCTGATTCAAGGATGGCTCGGTCCTGGCGACAGTTCCCGTCAAGTGATCGCACACGCTGGACGGCGCTGCCGCACAGTCGCCCCAAGGGGTCTCAGGGCCTGGGTGACAGAGGCACTTCTCGTACCGGTCAGCAGGACCTCGACGCTGTTGCCGGCCCGCTGGGCGACCTCGGGCGGGTCCGCCCGGCGCACAGCCACGTGGACATGGCCGAGCGGGGCGTACCGTCCTCGTCGATCTCTCCGCGGGCGAAGCGCTCGGAGCGGAGCTGCTCGGGCGTCGGCCCAGGCTCCGGGGTACCGGTCTTCGGTGTATCGAGCGGTTCGGGCCGTCCGCGCTGAAGGTGCGGCAATCGAGGTCGTCGTGGACCGGCGGGCCGGCCTTCTTGACCCTGCCGCGTCTCTTCCCGAAGACGCTCCACCAACGGTTGTCCCGGCAGATCCGCCACGCGGTCCGGCCCGCCATCACGGTCCCCGAGCTGCGGGCCTCATCCGCAAGGAAGCGGTAGCCGAACTCCGGGTCCTCCCGGTGGGCGTCATACAACGCGTTGGCACGATGGGCTTCTTCGAGCACGGCTTCGGTGACCGGGTGGTCGAGCCAGCGGTAGTAGGGCTGTCGGGCGAGCTTCAGGACCCGGCACGTGACCGTGACGGGAACCCCGTCGGCGGCCAGCTCCTTCACGAGCGGGTAGATCCTTTTCCCGGCAGATGCGCCTGGGAGAGGTAGGCCGCGGCCCGCCGCAGGACCTCGTTCTCCTGCTCCAGCAGCGGGATCCGCCGCCGTGCTTCCCGCAGTTCCGCGTTCTCCTGGCTGGTCGTTCCGGGTTTGATCCCGTCGTCGATGTCGGCGCGGCGCATCCACTTCGACAGCGTCATCACATGGACACCGAAGTCGGCGGCCACCTGGTCGAGTGTCACGCCCGGGCCGCGGTTCCGCGCGACCCGCACGACGTCGTCGCGGAACTCTTCCGGATAAGGCTTGGGCACAGCGACATCCTTCCCACCCGCCCCACAGGGCAAGCCAGTTCAGACGACACCCGATCGTGCACCAGACCCGTGCGGATAACCGGGAGGTCGACGGGCACGACTCAAGAGGTCGGGTAGCCCGAGGCGTCCCAGCCCCGGGCTACCCGACCGACTCAAGATCAGCGATCAGGCCCGCCACCTGGGCGGATGATTTATCGGCACCCGCAATGCTCCAGGATCCGGGGACGCGTCGCCTGGCCCTTGTCCGTGAGCTTGTGAGGCACCCGAGCTCGTGGCGTGGCTTCCATACGTCACACGATACCGCAGAGTGGGCTTGACAGCCCAGTCTCGGGCGCTGTTAACTCTGCGAAGTGGGCTGCCAAACCCACAAGAATGCTCGGCCCGACCTGGGCTCGGCGCCTAATCGCACAGCTATCGGAGGTCGATCCGTTATGTCGCGGCTGAACGCGCCCCCTCTCGACGACGCAGACGTGTCACCAGTGATCAACCGGCCTCGCCAGGGCAGAACGCTCCGGCTGGCGTTCTCATCTGCGATCGTCTCCCTGGTGGCCTCGTTTGCCGCGTCGGCCGCACCGATCCCCCTGCTCAACACCTACCGGGCCGAGGACGGGTTCACCAACGCCGACACCTCGCTGGCCTTCGTCACCTACTCCGTCGGCATTATCGCCGCACTGTTGGTGCTGGGACGGCTGTCCAATCATCTGGGCCGACGGCGCACCGCGATCGCCAGCCTCGGCCTACTCCTGCTGGGCTGTCTGGTGCTGCTGAGCGTGCACGACATCAGCACTCTGCTGGCCGCTCGGCTCCTGATGGGCGTCGGTACGGGGTTGGCCAGCAGCAGCCTCACCTCCTACATCGTCGACGCCGCGCCCACCAGGCCGGCATGGTTGGCCTCCGTCGCGTCCAGTCAGGGACCCATGCTCGGCCTCACCCTCGGCGCCATCGCCGCCGGCGCCCTGGTCCAGTTCGCCCCCTGGCCACGCGAGCTCATCTACCTGGTTTGCGCCGGTCTCCTCGTACTGTCTGCCGCACTCATCGTCATCAGCCCGGAAACCGCGAAGCCGACGCCGGGCGCTTGGCGATCACTGATACCCCGGGTACGCGTACCGGCTCGGGTCAGGCGTCTGCTCCCTGTCGCGGCCACGGTGTTCGTGACCGCCTATGCGACCGGGGCTTTCTACCAGTCCTTCATGCCCGCGCTGGTCGAAGATCAACTCCACACCCACAGCCCGCTCATCCTCGGACTGGTGTTCGCCGCCTACATGGCCCCCAGCGTTCTCGGCGCTCCCATCGGCGGCCGGTTCACACCAGCGGCTGCCCAACGCATCGGCATGATCATCTTCCTGATCGGATGGATCGGCATCATTACAGCCATCGTCATCGGCACACTGGTGCTGTTCATCGCCGCAACCATCGTCGCCGGCGCCAGTCAAGGCATCGCCGTCAGCGCCGTCACCCGCGGCCTGCTGCACGGCAGCGCTCTGGCCGACCGGGCGCCGATCTTCAGCGCGATCTACCTCCTCTGCTACAGCGGCGCCGCCTTCATCAGCCTCATCTTCGGCCAGCTCTCGAACGCCTTCTCGATACCGCAGATCGCGCTCGGATATGGCGCTCTTGCTGTTATCGCCACCCTGTTCACTGTCCTCGCCGCACGCAACCCGCATACGGACCCGACCAGCCAACGGTGAGTAATCACATGACGAACCTCGCCTCAGAGCATTGCCGATGTGCCGTGTCATAGGGACTGTAAAACTAACGGCTCTGACCCGTATTCGGTGGTAGCAAACGATGAGGCCCGACCGTTCCGCAGGACCTACGACGGAGCCCTACTCAAAGCCGCATGACCCTCGCAAGATCAATGCGCTGCTGCACTAGACCAGCTAGCCTCGATCGTTCATGAGTCCCCGTCAGCTTGCCGACGGGGACGTTGTGTCTGTGTGGTGGGGTCTTTTCGGGGCTGGGGCAGACTGAGGGCCCGGCTTTCGCGTCGGGTGGGCGCCGGGTTCCACTTCGCCGGTGAGGTGGTGCGGGTTGTCGGGACGTTCGAAGTTGCTGGTCAGCCGGGGTTCGGCAGGGTGTGGAGCTTGTCGATCGCGTGGGTGATGACGTCGGTCCAGGGCCATCGGGCGGCGAAGCGGAGCCAGTGGCGGCGTCCGGTGTTCACGAGCTGCGCGGAGGCGGAGAACAGGCGAAAGCGGAGCTTCTTGGGTTCCCAGCGGCGGATGTCGCCGCTCAGGGCGAGCATCGGCATCCAGGCGAGGAGGTCGAGTGCGAGGGAGACGATCTCCAGCCAGATCCGGTTCTGTGCGGTCTCGTGCACAGGCAGGTTGCGCAGGCCGGTGTCGCGGGCGTTTCGGATGCGGTCCTCGCAGCGGGCCCGCCTGCGGTGACGCAGTTCGAGGTCGGCGAGCTGGCCGCCTTTGGTGTTCGTCGCGAAGCAGGTCAGCCGCAGCCCGTCGAGGTCGGTGAAGCGCAACTGGACGCCGGGGTGCGGGCGTTCCTTTCGGACGCTCAGCCGCATTCCCCTCGGCCAGGAGGAGAGTTCGGGCATGTCGGTGATCTCCGCGACCCAGGCGCCGGGCCGCTCGGTGCCGCAGGGCGGCTTCAAGTTCCGTGGTTGTGCTGGTTGTTGCTGTGAGGGGTGGGTAGCGGTGCAGGCACGGGCTTCGTGATCATTAGGGTGTCTACGCCTCGTGATCATGAGAAGGTCCCGTGCCTGCTGTTGCATCCTCCCCGATCCCTGCCGTACTTGTGAAGCTGGGTCCGCTGGAACCCGGCCAGGTCGCTGATCTGCGCCCCTACTTCGACTCCATCCCCGACCCGCGCTCGCGGCGGGGCCGGTGGTACTCGCTGACGGCGATCTTGATGGTGTGTGCCTGTGCGGTCGTCTCGGGCGCCAGGAGCATCGACGAGCTCGCCGAATGGGGCGCCCGGGCCTCGGGTGGGCTGCTGGCCGCCCTCGGTGTACGCCGCCATCCACTGCGGTGGCGGCGTACACCGTCGCCGGCGACGATCGGGCGGGTGCTGATCGCCGTCGACGGCGATGCCCTGGACGCCGCGGTGGGCGCCTACCTCACCGACCGGCACCGCACCGTCGTGTCCACCGCGCACCGGCGGGCCATCGCGGTGGACGGCAAGACGCTCAAGGGCTCAGCGCGTTTGGACGTGACCCGCCGTCACCTGCTGTCGGCGGTCAGCCACACCACCGTCGTGACACTCGCGCAGGCCGAGGTCGGCGCGAAGACCAACGAAACCACGCACTTTAAGCCGCTGCTGGCACCGCTGGACCTGGCCGGCACTCTCGTCACCTTCGATGCGCTGCACTCGGTCAAGGCGAAAATCACCTGGCTGGTCGAGACGAAGAAGGCCCACTACATCGCCGTGATCAAGACCAACCAGCCCACCGCCCACAGCCAGCTCGCCACGCTGCCGTGGCGTGACATCGCCGTCCAGCACACCCACTCCGAGGTCGGGCACGGCCGGCGCGAGTCCCGTTCGATCAAGACCTGCGGCATCGCGGACGAACTCGGTGGCATCGCCTTTCCGCACGCGAAGCTCGCCATCCGCGTCCACCGCCGGCGCCGGCCGACCGGCAGCCGCGAGAGTCGCGAGAGCGTCTACGCCGTGACCAGCCTCGAAGCCCACCAGACCAGCCCCGCGGACCTCGCCGCCGCGATTCGCGGGCACTGGGGAGTGGAAAACTCCAGCCACCACATCAGAGACGTCACCTTCGCCGAGGACGCCTCCACCGTCCACACCGGGGCCGCACCCCGAGCCATGGCCACCTTCCGCAACCTGGCCATCGGCGTGCTGAAGACCCTCGGCGCCGAGAACATCGCCAAAACCACCCGGGCGATCCGCGACGAACCACGACGGGCACTCCCGATCCTGGGCATCATCAACAACCAGGACACCCACGGAACTTGATCAAGCCCTGTCGGTGCCGCCCGCGTCGTAGGCCGGCGTCCACGCCTTCTTCGGGATTTTCAGCACGGCCTGGTGGATGGCGTCGGTGATGGTCATTCCGACGGAATACGACAGCCACCGGCCGCGTCTGGAGAGCCAGTCGAGGAAGGTGTGGGTGCCGCCGGCGGAGTCGGTGCGGATCAGTGTCTGTCGTCCCCGCCGCAGGTGTTTGGGTAGTTGGGCCAGGGCGAGTTGGGCGGCCTCGATGTGGTCGGCAGCAGTGTTGGAGCCCGCGTTGGCGGGCCGCAGCAGGGCGGTCACCGGTTCCCCGGACCCGGCCTGGCCGTGGTCGACGAACGCGACGAGCGGATGGTGGCCGAAGGTCTTCTTCCAGGTCGCGGTGGCGTCCTGCTTCTCGGAGTGAGCAAGGACCAGTACGCCGTCGATGTCCACGATCGCCTGGCCGCCGGCGGCCGGACTGCACGTACCGGCCAGCTCCCAGACCCGCCCGCGCGCTTGGGAACGTGCGGCCCGGATCGCCGCGAGAGCCTTCGGCCGGAGGCGGCGAGTGCGTCGAGGAGACGGGAGACTGTTGGGTCGGAAGCCACCGGGCCGAACACATCCGGCTCGGCCCGCAGCATGCCGACGTCGGCCAGGCAGTCCCCGCCGAGTGCGACGGCCAGGGCCGCATCCAGCAGGATCTTGCCCGGATCGTGCACCGCCCGCGGCTTGCGCCACGGCGTCGGCGCCGCCGATACCTCGGTGTCCAGCCCGGACTTGCGGACCGTCTCGACCAGCAGCACCGACCCGGCCTGCGTGACCACCCCACGGCCGCCGCCCTCGACACGGACACGCGGGTACGACCCGCTACGCCCCTTCACCTGGAGAGTGCTTCTTTCCTTGCAGCTGACAGGACCCTCGACAAGTCCCATCGTTGCAGGTCAGCAGCACTCTCCGCTTATTTGATCAAGACCCGGACAGTGTCACTGGCGAAAGCCCGAGGCTAGGGACCGGCGGACTCACGCCATGATCCCCACCGGATCGGCGAAGAGCCGGTAATCCACACGGGATCAACAGCCTGACAACCGACGACGGTCGTCAGGCCCGCAACGCTGCCACGCGAGTTCGTTAGCTTCTACCGACGCCACGGCCTTAAAGATCTCGTCACGAGACGTTCATGCTCTGGAATAAGAGGCCCGGGCTTCGTATCAGCTTCACACGACGTCGTCTGACGTTGTGTACGCGCGAAGATGCTCGACCGCGGCATACAGCGCGTCACGCAATGGCGCTACGTCGCGGGCGATCTGCGCGAGCAGGCTGCCTCCCTGGTAGGCGGCGATCAGCATGTGTGCGAGTCGCGCCGGATCCGCCGACGCGTCGAGTCGTCCGTCATATTGCATCCGCTCGAGTCCCGCTCGGAAGATGTCCCGCCATTCGGCGAAGACGCGGGTGAGGTCGTCGCGGACATCCAGATCGGTCTTGACGATCTCGCTCGCGAGGGATCCGAGGCTGCAGCCGTTCTCGAACGGGCGACCGGAGACGACGAAAAAGTCCGCCCACTCCTGGTACGCCTCGATCGTGTCGAAGCCGGCGAACCGTTCGCTTCGGTGGAAGCCGAGCACGCTCTCGGCCTGCCAGTCGATGACGGCGCGCACCAGGCTCTCCTTGTTCGGGAAGTAGTGGCTCAGCTGCGAGCCGCTGACCCCCGCTGCGCTTCGCACCAGCTCGTTGTTCGTCGCGTGGACCCCCCGCGTGTAGATCAACTCCGCGGCGTGCTTGAGGATGCGACCTTGCGTGGCCAGCCCCTTGCCCGTGCGCCCGCGAAGGTCACGCGATCCATCGTTCATCTGCATGTCACCACTTTATCCCACAGATTGGGCTCAGCGGCCCAACACGAACACGGATTGGGCTTGACAACCCATTCCGTGTCACGTTCACTACGAGTGGGCCCAGTAGCCCAGACTGATATCGATCCGAGGACCACCACCATGTCTCGTCTCACCACGCCCGAGCTCACCGACATCGACGTCAAGACGCAGGGCACGCTCGACGCCATCGCCAAGCAGTTCGGCTTCGCTCCGGGCATGTTCACCACGCTCGCCGCCAACCCGACCGTCCTTGAGATCGTGATGGGCCTGCAGGGCAGCATCGCGAAGCTCCTCGACGCGAAGACCCGCCACACGATCGCGCTGGCCACGTCCCACTCCAACGACTGCGACTACTGCTCGGCGCTGCACGGATACATCTCCGCGAACCTCGGAGGCATGTCCACCGAGGAAATCGAGCTGGCCCGCACCGGCGGCTCCACCGATCCCAAGCGTGCCGCCGTCGCTCGCTTCTCCCAACAGGTGATCGAGACCCGCGGTCAGGTGGGCGACGAGGACATCGCCGCGGTCCGCGAGGCCGGGTACACGGACCCCGAGATCCAGGCGATCGTCACCGTCGTGGTCGTCACGCTGCTCACGAACTACCTCAACAACGTCAACGACACCGTCGTCGACATCCCCGGTGCGGGCGCGTAACCAGCGACGTCGCGACTGCGTCGACTGGCACGGAGGTCGCCCCAATGAAAGCAACGAAACGAAAGCCAAGCATGAATCTCGAGAATCTGATCACCAAGCACCTCACTCGCTACTTCGACCCGAACAAGAAGATCCCGGAGGAGACCTTCCAGCTCCTGCTGCGCTACCTACGCAGCTCGCCGACGACGATCAACATCCAGCCGAACCACTTCCATGTGCTGGAGTCGCAGGCCGGCAAGGACAAGCTTGCGGACGCTCTCGTCGGCCGCTTCGAGGACAACGCGGAGAAGGTGCGGAACGCGTCGCACGCGATCGTGTTCACGACCCGCAAGGCGATTCCCGACGAGCACTTGCAGGAGATCTTCGCGAAGGAGCGCGCGGACGGTCGCTTCGCGGACCCGGAGATCCAGAAGGGATGGGAGGCTGGAGCGTCCGGCTTCGTGGAGATCCAGTCGGAGAACTATGGCGGCCACGTGCTCCACTGGCTGGAGAAGAACACGTACCTCGTGGTCGGCGCGACCATGATGGCCGCCGCTTCTCTCGGAGTCGACGCCACCCCGCTGGAAGGGTTCGACCGCGCGACGATCGACGAAGCGTTCGGCCTCACCGACACCGACTTCACCACGACGCTGCTCGTCGTGCTCGGGTACCCGGACGAGACGCGCGTCTCTCGCCAGCCGGTCTCACGCTTCGACGCCGAGAAGATCTTCACCCACATGTGACAACTGAGCGGGTGCGCGATCGGCGCGCCTGCTCGGTTCTGTGCAACTCGACTGTCCGGCGCCCGCACGTCTCCTCGACGGACGCCGGGCGGTCGACCTCTACCGACCTGGAAGAGGCCAAGATGCACGCAGACAGGACAGTCCAGAACCGCGCGGCGGACTGACCACCAAGATGCACCTGGCCGTCGAGTCCCTGCCGGACATCGACCAGGCCATGGACCAGGCGCGCCGGCAACTCGGCTCTCTTGACCTGCTCTTCCTCAACGCGGGCATCGCCCGCCCCGGCCCGATCGAATCAACCGACGAAGACGCCTTCGACGCCCTTTTCGACATCAACGTCAAGGGAAACTTCTTCACCGTGGGCGCCGCCGAAGGACTCGGGGCCGCGATGACAGCAGCCAAGGGCGCTCTGCTGCCCCTCATGCGGTCGCTAGCGCTCGAACTCGCCCCCCGCCGCATCCGCGTCAACGCCGTCAGCCCAGGACTGGTCGCACCGCAGCAGGTCGGCCAGCGAACGCCTGGCCTCCCGGTTCCCGAACGTCGTCATGGTCCACACACCCGTCCACGCCTCCTGGCTGAACCAGATAGGGATCTTCTTCTCCATCGTGGAGCGCAAGGTTGTCTCACCCAACGACTTCACGGACCCCGACCAGGTCCGAAACCGGCTCCGAGCATTCGAACACCGCTACAACGCCACGGCACAGCCATTCCAGTGGAGGTTCACCACCACCGACCTGGACGATCTGCTGGCCAGGCTGGACCGGCACACCGTCGATCACCACGAAGAATCCTCCGCCGCGCTGGCAGCGTGATCAACCCCCGAAGGACTTCCGGAATCGACCACTAAGAAAGGGCGCGGTGTTGCGTTCACGTCGCGCTCGGATCGCGCCAAGTCCCTCTACCGGCTGAGCCGCTTGCGCAGCTTGGGGGCGGAGGCCCGCTCCCACACCGTCAGCAGTTCCCGCTCCCTGGTGTGTGCGACGGCCTGCTCCCCGCCGTAGAGGACGCCCCAGGTGAAGCCGGCCTCGTTCGTCGTCTGGGCCGCCACGGCCAGGTCACGGATGGTGCCCCGGGCCACCACACTGTCCTGATGGTCGCCTAGGACCTTCTGGGCCGCTTTGACACGTTTACCCAAGCGCTTGGCCGGTTTACCGAGAGTTGGACGGGCGGCCTCAGCCGCGTAACGCACCTTCTTGGCGGCCTTGCGGGCCTCGTGAAGGGCCACGTCGCGCTCGGGACCCGGCGGCAGGTCCAGGGCGGGGGCCATGCGCTGGGCCAGGCGGTCGAACTCCTTGAGGACCGCCTTGGCCATGACCTTGTCCGCCGCCTTACCGGCCTTGGCACGCAGCGGTGGCTGCTGCCCGAGCGCGGCGAGGGAACCGAGCAGGGCCAGGTAGCGGCGCGAGCCCAGGGCGCCGAGACTGCGCTGGTGGGACTCGGAGCCGCGAGCGACGTTCCACGCCTGTAGCCGTGCCGAGACGGGGCCGAGGACGAGTTCTCCAGGTAGGGCTTTGACGCCCCGGGTGAGACGCTTCATCAGCACTTCCTGATCGCGTTCTGCGCCCAGCTCGCTGGCCAGCCACTTCAGATCCCCTCGGATCGCGTCTGTGACCTCGCGGTCCAGAACGGATCGGTACGAGCGCAAACAGCTGCGCAGGCGACGGCAGGCGACCCGCATCCGGTGCACCGAGTCGGGCCGGTCGCGTCGCACGGCCGGGTCGAGGGCGGTGAGGACGCGGATCTGCTCCCGTACGTAAGCGAGGACCTGCTCGCCGGCCGAGCCCGGAGCGAGGTCGGCGGCCTCGTCACGCTCGCCGGCCGGGACGGGCGCCATCTCGTCGAGGGCCCGCGCCAGCTTCGACGACGACTGCGCACGTGCGATGCCGTGCTCGCGCAGCCTCTTCTCCACTGCGTCCAGGAGAGCGGGATCGGCGTCCTCGGCAAGCTCTACTTCCATCTCGCGCCATGCCGCACTCCTGCCCTGTGCTCGCAGGGACTGCGCGCGCACCGCGTCGATGCTCAGTTCGGCCAGCACGCCACCTTCGGCGTCGACGAGATCGCGCACCTCACGGGTCGAGCGGATGCGCACCACTGGGGTCAGTTCGGCTCCTCGGGTGCGGGACAAGGCCAGGTCGCGCAGGGCGTCTGGGACGGCGTCCGTCAGGGCCGCCTGGACCTCCTCCCGGCTGTCGCCCGGCAACGGCAGTTTGAGGTGCCATCCGGCGTCGGAGCCGCCGGTCCTTCTTCGCAGTATGGCCGAAGAACCGGACAGCCGAAGATCATCGGTGTCGTAGTAGACCGCGTCGAGCTCCTCGATGCTCCGGTCGACAACCGAGGTGACGCCCTCCACTCGATCCAACGGGGGCAGCCAGGAGGTATCGGAGGACGACGGGACCTCGTACTTTCGCTCTGTCTCTTGCATCGACTGGACCATGCTCTACCGGTAGGCACGATTGACTGAACGAAACACAACCTTGGACATAAAGTCGCGATTGTGGGGGCCGCGAGTGCGGCACCAGCGGAGTAGGTACGTCCCGAACTCTGGCGTCCAGTCTTTCCCTCCGTTCTGGCACCGCCCTGCAGACCTCGACACCGGAGGTTGATGATCGCTCCTCGATGCGACCTGGCCCGCCTGGCCCATCTGATCGCCGACCTGCCCGTGGAGGTGCGGCAGACTGCGCTCGGACCGCGTGATGGCCCGCGATCGGCACCGCCCAACTCCCGGCCACGGCAGGGCCGCCCGCGCATGCACGGTGCCCCGTTCGCCCTGGCCAGGCCCACCACCTGGGGCGACCCGCAGACCGAGACCCGGACCGACACCACGCGCTACGGCACCGCGACCCGGTGCGAACCGCACGCGCGCATCAGGACGGCTGCGGTCGCGCGGGCCGTCGGCTCCGTAGCGATCGAGGGCCCGTACGACGTCGCCCACGATGCCGAGTTCGCCGGACGGATCCACGACTGGGCTGCCGAGGTCGCTGATGGCCGCCCGCGACACGCCGCGCCGGAAGTACAGATGTGCCGGTGGGGGCGGGCACATTGGCCCGCGGCGGGCGGAGGCGCGCGATACGGCAGGGCGCGATCGACCGCGGCGAGCAGGTCGTGGGCTTCGTCGAGGGTGAGAATCGCCAGACGCCGCGCTGCATCGTCCTGAGTCGCACGGCCCGGCGCGCGCTCGACGCCGAGTGGGATCGCTGCCGGTGGCTCTGGAACGAGTGCGTGGCCAAGTCCAGGCACGTCCACGCGCAGAGCAGAGCCGGCGGCGAGAAGCTGACGTGCGGTCCGGCCCAGCTTGGCGTGGTGGAGGCCCTCGACCAGATCCAGTTGCCCACGTGCGTAGCCTCAAGCAGTACGCATTCCGGTCTTCGCCACACTCCGGGTCTGACTGGGCTGTACCCGCGCTTCGAAGGTCGCATCTACAGCGCGGCGGAAGTGACCCACGGCAAGCCGGCACCCGACCTGTTCCTCCACGCGGCACGGCACATGGGATTCGACCCTCAGGTCTGCACCGTGGTCGAGGACAGCCGCTACGGCGTGCAGGCTGCCCGCGCCGCCGGCATGCGCGTGTTCGGCTACTGCGGCGGGCTCACGCCGGCACAGTGGCAGAACGGACCGGACACAGTGGTCTTTGATGACATGCGAAAGCTGCCGGCCCTCCTCACCCGGACGTGACCCTCGCACGCTGACCATGGGCATCGAGAAAAGCGAAGGACCGAACGTGGAACTGGAACTGCTGCCACTGGTCGGTGTCGGGCCGCTGCGGTTCGGCATGTCGGCGCAGGAGGCGCGCGACGCGGTCCAGGCGTGGGGGCTGCCGCGGGTCGCCTCCAGTGATCCGGAGCCGGGGCAGATCCTGCTCAAGCACGACGCGTCCGGTCTGAACGTGATGCTCGGCTTCACCATGGGCGCGTTGAGCGGCGTGGAGCTGTTCCGGTTCCTCGACGAGGACGCCGACGTGCGAGTGCTCCTCGACGGTCTCGACGTCTTCCGCACCCCGAGTGTGGACCTCTTCGAGCTGTTCGCGGAGCGGGGCCACGAGATCACCGAGAACGACCTTGGTTTCGACGAGCTGGCGGAGCTGAAGGTTGTCCTCGCCAACCAGAGCAGCTACGAGTACCCGGTGGACGAGGACGGGGACCCTCTCTACTACGACTACGTGCGCCTCGCGGACCAGATCTGACGCACGGTGAACCCACGGCAGCCCCGCTTGGCGCAGGCTCCGCGAGCCCCGAGCGCGGCACCGTGCGCCGGTGGTCTCCTGCGGCGGGTGCTGCAGAAGAACTCCACCCGTACTGGGTGCCACTGACCACCCGGGGCACGATCTGTACGCCTCCTTGGAGTTCTCGTGCCACCAGTGGGCATAGCGCGGATCGGTGCGCTTGACCTGGTTGAACTCCTTACGCAGCGCGGGCAGCGACCACGGCCGCCACGGCGTCAGCTCCTCCTCGGCGACCCCGTACGAGGCTTCCGCCTTCCGCTGCCACCACGAGGCCGTCACCCAGCCGACAGCCCAGTTGTACGCGCCCCGAGCAGCCCCGCAGTGCGACCGCAGCGCGGATTCCTCAGTCGCATTCGGGTCCAGGGCGAAACGGAACGCCTGCACCACAAAGCCCGGCTGCGCCTGGAACTTCTTCACCCTGAACACCCCCTCACTAGCCAGTCATTGACTATGCACCACGCATCATGGAACAGATCAACGGATGAGGCAAAAGCCCTGGATGCCTGGCGAGACGAGCACCCCAAGCGTCAGAGAAAAGAAGACGTTCGTTGAGATCCGACTATGCATCCCGCAGCAGTTGTTAGCCCCACCACCCAGGACTTCCGCGACCTGTGACCGCCCCAGCCTCCGGCTCACCGGGAGCCCCAGGGCCGAATCCCCGCGAGCGCTGGCACCTCCCAGCAGAAGACAAACTGTCTTCCCGTCAGAGACCGAGCACTGGGCGTCTCAAGCCTGCAGCAGGAAGCCGCGGCCGCGCTCGACGGGGTCCACCGCGGACCTCGCCCGGACGGCACGTCGTCCCCGTGCTCCTCGGCGAGCAGCGCGCGGGCACGCTTGGTCTCGGTCAGGTCTTGGTGCCGGAGAGGAATGAAACCAAGGCCTGTCGAGCATGCGTGAAGATCGCCCGAGACACGCGACAGGTGCTACTGCGCGAATCTTCCCCTTCTCACTCGGTGATAGCCGAAGGTCACCGCCCGAGGCCTCGATCACACCCGCTCAGACATCGGCGGGCCGCGAATCTGATCTTCCTCAGAGGCATAGGGTGAGGGCTTCCCTCAACCTGCTTCGGAGGTGTCTGCCCGGTGGCCGATAGCTTTGTTCACCTGCACAATCACACCGAATACTCGATGCTCGACGGCGCTCAGAAGCTCAAGCCGATGTTCGCCGAAGTCGACCGTCAGGGCATGCCCGCGGTCGCCATGAGCGACCACGGCAACATGTTCGGTGCCTACGAGTTCCACTCGGTGAGCAAGGGCTTCGACGGCGTCAAGCCGATCGTCGGGATCGAGGCGTACGTCGCCCCGTCCTCGCGGCGTAACCGGAAGCAGGAGTTCTGGGGGCCCGGCGGGCAGCGGGCCATGTCGGACGACGGCGAAGGCTCGAAGGACGTCTCCGGAGGCGGCCGGTTCACCCACATGACCATGTGGGCCGAGAACGTCCAGGGCCTCAAGAATCTCTTCTACATGTCCACCGAGGCGTCCTACTCGGGCCAGTTCCCGGCCGGCAAGCCGCGCATGGACATGGAACTGATCAGCGAGCACGCCGAGGGCATCATCGCGACGACCGGATGTCCTTCCGGTGCGATCCAGACGCGGCTGCGGCTGAACCAGTACGACGAGGCCCGCGAGACCGCTGCCACCTACCAGGAAATCTTCGGCCGGGAGAGCTACTTCCTGGAGCTGATGGACCACGGCCTGTCGATCGAGAAGCAGGTCCGGGACGGGCTGCTACGCCTGGCCAAGGATCTGAAGATCCCGCTCCTGGCCACCAACGATGCGCACTACGTCCACGCGGACCAGTCCGACGCGCACGACAACCTGCTGTGCATCGGCGTCGGCAAGAACAAGGCCGACGAGAAGCGGTTCCGGTTCTCGGGCAACGACTATTACCTCAAGACCGCATCCGAGATGCGTGAGCTGTTCTCGGAACTGCCGGAGGCGTGCGACAACACGCTGCTGATCGCCGAGCGCGTCCAGTCCTACGACTCCGTCTTCGAGAACGTCGATGAGATGCCGCAGTATCCCGACGTTCCCGAAGGGGAGACGCAGGAGTCCTGGCTGCGCAAGGACGTCCTCAAGGGACTGGAGATGCGCTACGGCGCCCCCATTCCCGACGAGGTCATGGAGCGCTTCGAGACCGAGATGAGCATCATCGGTCCGATGGGGTTCTCCTCGTACTTCCTCGTGGTCGCCGACATCTGCCGCCACGCGAGGGACAACGGCATCCCGGTCGGCCCCGGCCGAGGCTCGGCCACCGGCTCGATCGTGGCGTACGCGACCCGCATCACCGAGCTGTGCCCACTGGAGCATGGCCTGCTGTTCGAGCGGTTCCTCAACCCCGAGCGCATCAACCCCCCGGACGTCGATCTCGACTTCGACGACCGCCAGCGCGACACCATGGTCCGCTACGTCACCGAGAAGTACGGCGACGAGTACACCGCCATGGTCAACACCTTCGGCAAGATCAAAGCCAAGAACGCGATCAAGGACAGCTCACGGATCCTGGGCTACCCCTTCCAGCACGGGGAGCGGATCACCAAGGCGCTGCCGCCCGACATCATGGGCAAGTCGATCCCGCTGGACGGCATCTTCGACGCCGCCCACCCGCGCTACGGCGAGGCGGGCGAGATCCGGGCGATGTACGAGAACGAGCCGGACGTCAAGAAGGTCATCGACACCGCCAAGGGCGTCGAGGGCCTGACCCGCGGTACCGGCGTGCACGCGGCCGCAGTGATCCTGTCCAAGACGAAGCTGACCGAGCGCATCCCGCTGCACATGCGCGCCAAGGACGGCGTCAAGATCACCGGCTTTGACTACCCCAGTTGCGAAAACATGGGGCTGGTCAAGATGGACTTCCTCGGCCTGCGCAACCTGGGCGTCATCGACCACGCGCTGAAGAACATCCGTGACAACCGTGGCGTCCACCTGGCCACCGTCGACCCGGGCAACGGCGATGACCGGGTCAAGGTCATCCCGCTCGACGACAAGAAGACGTTCGAACTGCTGGGCCGAGGCGACACGTTCGGCGTCTTCCAGCTCGACGGCGGCGGCATGCGCGCCCTGCTGAAGCTGATGGAGCCGTCCCGATTCGAGGACATCGCCGCTGCTCTCGCCCTGTACCGGCCCGGCCCGATGGCCGCCAACGCGCACACCAACTACGCGCTGCGCCAGAACGGCAAGCAGGAACCGGCCCCGATCCACCCGGAGCTCAAGGAAATCCTCGACCCGATCCTGGGCTCCACCCACCACCTGCTCATCTTCCAAGAGCAGATCATGGCCATCGCCCGGACCCTGGCCGGCTACACGCTCGGCGGCGCCGACATGCTGCGCCGCGCGATGGGCAAGAAGAAGCCCGAAGTACTGGCCGCCGAGTGGCAGAAGTTCCACGACGGCATGGAGACCAACGGCTACTCGGAAGAGGCCATCAAGGCCATCTGGGACGTCATGCTCCCGTTCTCCGGCTACGCCTTCAACAAGTCCCACACCGCCGGATACGGCCTGGTCTCCTACTGGACCGCCTACCTCAAGGCGAACTACCCGGCCGAGTACATGGCCGCGCTGCTCACCTCGGTCGGCGACGACAAGGACAAGGCCGGCATCTACCTCGCCGACGCCCGCAAGCTCGGCGTCACCGTCCTGCCGCCCGACGTGAACGAGTCGATCGCCGAGTTCACCGCCGTCGGCGACGACGTCCGCTTCGGCCTGCTGTCAGTGCGCAACGTCGGCGAGAACGTCATCGAGTCGATCGTCGCGGGACGCCGCTCCGGGGGCAAATACACCTCGTTCGCCGACTTCCTCGACAAGGTCGACCTCCCCGCACTCAACAAGCGCGCCGTCGAATCCCTGGTCAAGGGCGGCGCGTTCGACTCCCTCGGGCACACCCGCCGGGGCCTGTCAGCGGCGCACGAAATGGCCATCGACGCCGTCGTCCCGCTGAAGAAGGCCGCCGCCTACGGGCAGGACGACCTCTTCGCAGGGCTCGGCGCCGAGGCCAGCGACGACAGCATCGCGATGATGCAGGTGGAGATCGGCGAGGAGGAGTGGCCGCGCAAACAACTCCTGGCCACCGAGCGGGAGATGCTGGGCATGTACGTGTCCGCGCACCCGCTCGACGGCGCCGACCACATCCTCTCCACAAACCGCGACTCCACGATCGTCGACCTGCTCGCCTCAGGCCGCACCGAGGGCACCACCCGCCTGTCCGGCCTGATCACCAGCGTCCAGCCGAAAATGACCAAGCAGGGCAACGCCTGGGCCATCGTCAACCTCGCCGACCGCGACGGCACGATGGAAGTCCTCTTCTTCCCCGCCACCTACCAGCTCGTGGCCGGCGCCCTGGTGGAAGACGCCGTGGTGTCCGTGCAAGGCCGCATCAACGACCGCGACGGAACCGTCTCCATCTTCGGACAGGAGTTGCAGGTGCTGGACGTATCGTCGGCCGAGCGCTCAGGGGCAGCCCCCGTACAGCTCGCACTCCCCTACCACCGCATCACCGGGCAGTCGGTGAAAGTGCTGGGCCGCATCCTCGGCGCGCACCCCGGGGAAAGCCCGGTGCGCCTGGCGGTCCGGGGCCCCAGCAAAACCACCGTGTACCAGCTCGGGTCGAAGGTAGACGCGACGTCAGTCGCCTCGGACATTAAGGGCAGTTTCGGCGCCGATGCATGGCAGGGCGTGGCGTGACCGACGTGACCGAGGAGCAGCAGTCCGGGATCCAGGACGACGAAGAGATCCTCCTCAAGATTGAGGTCACCCCGCCGTGTCCGAAGTGCGAGGAGACGACGGTACTCGTCGCTCAGTTCGCGAACGCGTGGACAAACAGACGCGGCCAGGATGTCCGAGGGCTCAGGGAAGCAGCGCTCTGTGTGAGCACCGGCTGCGACCCGGACAACCCAGCGGCGGCCGACCTGTTGGCGCTCTTCGCCGTCGACAAGGAAACCTCGCCGGACAACCTGGAGACGTTCAGCGGGCTCACCGCGGCCTCGCTGAAGACGGACCGCCACCATACGGCCGACGAGGAGCCGCTCAACAAGCAGCTCGAACCGGCGGCAGCTGACCTGTTGGCGCTCCTCGCTTCCGATAAGGGACTCTCCCCGGACAACCTGGAGACGTTCGGCGGGCTCACCGCGGCCTGGCTGGAGTCGGTCCGCCACCGTACGGCCGACGAGGAACTGCTCAACGGGCAGCTCGAACAGTGGCAGCGAGGCGACCTGTAGCCGCCGCCCCCGACATCGGCAGGGGCACAGAACACGAGAGGGGCCCGGTCTGCAATCAAGCAGCCGGGCCGCGGAACGCGTGAGGGGGACACGCAGCCCGCACCCCTGACCGGGCCGCCGGCCATGCACAAGCGCGCCATGGCCGCGTGAGCAAGCCAGCCCCAAAACCGGCCCCGCGACCTGCCCGAACCCAGCCTTCTGCAACACGTTTGGGCCGTGTCTCGAAAGCGAATCAAGGTATTGGTGATGGCGGGTCACCTTGCGGAGCTGGGCTCACTGCCCTGGCGATCTGAGGAGGTGGGCAAGTTGGCCGCTGTGGTGCTCGTTCACGGCCTGTATCACCGCCCTGAGCACTTCGACATGGTGGCGGAACGCTTGCGGAGCACGGGAACCGAGGTCGTCGTTCCCGAGCTCCACCGGGGCTCGTTGGCTGCTGACACTGCCGTCGTCCAGGCCGCTATCGATGCACTGCCGGAGCCTGCGATTGTGCTCGGTCACTCCTACGGTGGGTCGGTGATCACCGGGGTGCGTGGCGCGGGGCACCTGGCCTATCTGGCGGCCTTCGTGCTGGATGTCGACGAGAGCGCGGCCGGGCTGGGTGGGGCATCCTCGCAGCTCCAGGACGCGATCAGCTCTGAGCCGGATGACTCGACCAGTCTGCACCCCGACCGGGCTATTGAGCTGCCCCGAGTTTCGTAGCGGCCGGTTTCTCTGGTTTCAGGCGGCGTTTGGAGCTGCCTGCGATCGGTAGTGCCGGGCCTCGAATTCCTCGGGTGGGAGGTAGTCGAGGGCGGAGTGCAGGCGCTCGGTGTTGTACCAGCCGACCCATTGGACGACGGCACGTTCGACCTGGTCAGCGTCCCGCCAGGGGCCTTGATGCTCGATGAGCTCGGCCTTGAAGGAACCGTTGAGGGCTTCGGCCATCGCGTTGTCATAGCTGTCCGCGACGGAGCCGACAGATGCGGTCGCGCCGGCCTCAACCAGCCGCTCACCGTACCGAATTGATACGTATTGCGACCCGCGGTCGCTGTGATGAATCAGACCCGAGCCCTTCTTGATTCCCCGCCGCCACAAGGCCATCTCCAGTGCGTCCAGCGGGAGATCGGTCCGCATGTGGGTGGCGAGCTGCCATCCGACGATCATCCGCGAGTACACGTCCAGGACGAAGGCGACGTATACCCAGCCCGACCAGGTGCGGATATAGGTGAGGTCGGCGACCCACAGCTGGTTCGGCCGGCTCGCGGTGAAGCGCCGGTTGACCAGATCGGGCGGCCTGGGCGCGGTCGGCTCGGGGATCGTGGTGCGGCGCCGCTGCCCGCGGATCACGCCTTCCAGGCCGTCTTCGCGCATGAGGCGCTCGATGGTGCAGCGGGCCGTGGTGATGCCCTCGCGCCGCAGCTGGCGGTGGATGCGCCGGGCTCCGTAGGTCTCGCCGGACGTGTCATGGATGCGCCGGATGTGCTCGATGAGCTGTTCGTCGCGCAGGCGCCGGGCGGACTTCGGGCGCCGACGGCGGGCATTGAATGCCGAGACCGAGAGGTCCAGTTCCCGGCATACGGGCTCGACCCCGAAGTCGTCGCGGAGGTGGTTGATCACCGCGTCAGCCTCGTGCGGGGCTGGTCGAGCTCCTTCGCGAAAAACACCGAGGCGGCCTTCAGGATCTCGTTTGCCCGACGCAACTCGGCTATTTCTTTGCGGAGTTGGGTCAGCTCGGTCCGTTCGGCGGTGGTCAGCAGATCAGGCCGGTCACCCTTGTCCGCCTCGGCCTGGCGGACCCAGCCGCGCAGGGCCTCCTTGTGGATGCCCAGGTCCTTCGCGACATGAGCGACCGGACGGCCCGAGGTCTGGACTTCGCGGACGGCTCGCTCACGCAGCTCGTCGGGGTACTTCCGTGGTGCAGGCATCGGACCTGTGTTCTCCCATCTGCCGAGGCGATCATGCCTGGCTTCAGGGCCGCTACAAAATCCGGTTCAGCTCATATCGACCCCCTCTACGGCGACTGCCCCGAACGCCTAGCCGCCTGGGCAGTTGGCCTGCTGCGTGCACAAGCCCCCGGCTGCGGGCGAGGAGTCCCAGAGCACCACAGCTGGAAGCACACTCCCGCCACCTACGTCGTCTGTGCACAGGACCGGGCCATCGACCCGCGCCTGCAACGGAAGATGGCCTCCCGCTGCACCGATGTGCGCGAGTGGCAGACGGGCCACTCCCCGTTCGTCGGGCAGCCCGATCTCCTCGTAGAACTCCTAGGGGAACTACTCTCGCCACCGACACCCCGCGCAGTCGAGACGACGGAGTCACAACCACTCGTTGATCGCAGCGATGAGCACAGTCGCTTCGTAGCGGACGGCGAGTTTCACCTGACGGGCGGCGACCGCGCGGTCCAGCGCTACTTCACCACCCTCGCCGACCAACTGCCCGCCCACACCTGGCAGCCGTGACCGACGTCTCCTCGCCGCTGCCGCCACGCTTCCCGCGGGACTCGGGATCAGCCAGCCGTCCGCCATGCGGCTCTGCCGACGGCGCATCGGGTTCAGTCGGTGATGTACCAATTGCTCTTGAGGTACTCCAGGGTGCTGCTGCCGAGCTCGCTCTCGGAGAAAGTGACGGAGGCCCTGATCGCTTCGGTCGGGATCTCGACCTTGTCGGGAGCCAGCACAGCGACGCGCTGCGGGTCGACCGTCGCGGTTCGCAGGGCCTTCTTCTGCGCAGGCGAGATCATCTGGAACGTGACGATGAACGTCGACGTGCACGGGCCGAACCCCTGGTCCTCTGCCTGCTTCGCGGCGGGCCCGGCCACTTCGCAGACCGTGTCGATGTCCTCACGGCCCACAGCATGGAGGTACTGCTCGTACCGCTGGATCGCGCCCTCCTTCGTCCTGGGCACGGGCTGGTCCCCGGTCGGCTCGGCCGACGGCTTCTCGGTCCGAGGAGACGCGGACGGCGTGGCCGACGGTTCTTCGGGCCGCGCCGATTCGGACGACTGCGAAGGCTTCGCGGCCGTGGACGTGTCTTCTTCCGACTTCTCCGGACCACACGCGCACGCGGCCAGCGCCACGCAAGTCGATACCGCCACACTCACCAGCGTCCGAACTCGCATCCAGTCCCCCTCAGCAACAGTCGGCACAAAGGAGGACACGCGAGATCTGGGGGAACGGTTCCTGAGCCGGTCCGTATGGGGCATGTTCCGCGTCCCGAGGACCGCCGGGTCATAGGTATCCCAGACACGCCCCCAATCACGAATTTCCGCTATTGAGCCGCTACTCCGTCCCGCACCCGGGTCGTTGAATGCCGTCAGGTACGCATCCTGCCAAGTTACGGACCAGCGTCATGTGTTTGATCAGAACTGTCCACGGAGTCAGCTGACGCCTGGATCTCCGCGACAGCGCCCGACGGACCAGGTAGCCGGCTCATGATGGCAATGGACTGCCCTCCAAGACGCGGGAGATATTGCTGTCAACTCGACTGCGGCAACAGAGGCACGCCGCCGGTGACCCAGCCGAAGGCAGGAATGATCAGGTCCTCTCCGAGGATCTCGATAACCGCCCTGGAGACGACTGGAGTCCAGCGCAGCATCACGCCTCCTTCAGGCTGGCCAGCGAGCCGACCATCAGCATGGCCTGGTAGCTGATCACGGGCTTCCACGCCTGCGAAGCCTTGCCGTTGCTGAGGTCATAGTCAGATCTCAGCAATCCGTGCGTTTGCGCACAGATGGTCCTTAACGGTGTCACCACAGCCCGAGCTGGGCGGTGGTGTCCTGTTGAAGGTCTCGCGGTTCCTTCCGCCTGTGGGGCGGGTTTGCGCCACCTGCCCGCACCGGGTCAGCTTTGCGGCTGGCCCGGCTGGCGCGGGTCTTCTGGTCGGCTCCACGCGGTTTCGGCACGCTGGGCGTGCCCCGGTCTCCGGCCACTCCGGTACCGGTTGTGCCGGCCGATGCGAGGTCGGCGAGGTTACGGGCAGCGTTCTCGTCCCGGTCGATGACCAGGCCGCACGCGTCGCAGGAGAACACTCGGACGTGCAGGGGCAGTTTGGCTTTCACCGTCTTGCACGACGAGCAGGTTTTCGAGGACGGGTACCAGCGCGAGGCGACGACCGTGGGGCAGGCGTTGCGCTGGCCTTTGTAGGTGAGCTGACGGCGGATCTCTGCGAATCCGGCATCGGCGATCTTCCGTGCCAGACGGCGGTTGCGGAGCATGCCGGCGACGTTGAGGTCTTCGACCACGACGGTGCCGTACTCGGCACGCACGGCGGTGGTGAGCTTGTGCAGGGCGTCTTCGCGGAGGTTCGCCACGCGGTGGTGCACGCGGTTGCGTTCGGCGTTCGCCTTGACCCATCGTTTCGATGGTTCCCGGCGGATGGTCTTGCCGGTGGCGGGGTCGTGCACGGCCGGCCCCTGGCGGCGCGACACACGACGGGACAGACGCCGCAGCCGCTTTTGTTCGCCCTCGTAGTGCTTGGGGTTGTCGACGTAACCGATCTGTCCGGCACTGTCGGCCATCACCGCGAGCACCTTCACCCCGAGGTCGATACCGACTGCGACACCAGGACGGGCCACGGGGGTGATCTCCAGCTTGACCTCGGTCTGGAAGGACACGAACCAGCGGCCCCGCTCATGCCGCACCGTCGCGGACAGGATGCGTGCCATTCCGGCCTGCACGCGGGCCACAAGCTTGACGGTGGACTCATGGGTGCGGATGGTTCCGAGCACCGGCAGCGTCACGTGCCCCTCGTCGGCCACGCGGATGCTACCGGTGGTGAACCGGCACGCAAGACGGGCCTTGCGCTTGGACTTGAAACGTGGCGTACCCATGCGGGCGCCCTTGCGGCGGCCGTTCTTCGACTTCGCGTAGTTGTCGAACGCGGCAGCCGCGTTGGCCAGGCCGGTGCTGTACGCCTCCTTGGAGTTCTCGTGCCACCAGTCGGCATAGCGCGGATCGGTGCGCTTGACCTGGTTGAACTCCTTACGCAGCGCGGGCAGCGACCACGGCCGCCACGGCGTCAGCTCCTCCTCGGCGACCCCGTACGAGGCTTCCGAATTCCGCTGCCACCACGAGGCCGTCACCCAGCCGACAGCCCAGTTGTACGCGCCCCGAGCAGCCCCGCAGTGCGACCGCAGCGCGGATTCCTCAGTCACATTCGGGTCCAGGGCGAAACGGAACGCCTGCACCACAAAGCCCGGCTGCGCCTGGAACTTCTTCACCCTGAACACCCCCTCACTAGACAGTCATTGACTATGCACCACGCATCATGGAACAGATCAACGGATGAGGCAAAAGCCCTGGATGCCTGGCGGGACGAGCACCCCAAGCGTCAGAGAAAAGAAGACGTTCGTTGAGATCCGACTATGCATCCCGCAGCAGTTGTTAGCCCCCTGCGACCCGGACGACAGGCGGCGCCCACCGAGCCCGCCCGCGGGTCCCGACATGCGGCTACCGCACCCGCGTCACGATCACCACGGCATGACGGGTTGTACCTGCCAGCACCTCAACCACCAGACCATGCGACGTCGTCACGTACGACTCGCCGCCAGACAGCACGGCTGCTGGTCAGAGGTCGAGGACGGCGCGTAGGGCCTGGTCGACGCGGGCCATGGTGGCGGGGTCGACGGTGCCGCGGTGGGTCGCCTCGGCGAAGCGGACGGCGCGCAGTTGTTGGAGGTTCACGGCGACTGCGGTGCAGGGGATCGGGTCGGCAATGACGACGGACATGGCGGTGTCGGGGTAGCGGCCGGCGGGGTGCAGCACGATCGTGAGGACGGCTCCGTACGCCTCGTCGAGGCCGGTCAGGGACACCACCAGGACGTGACGGTCATCGGGCAGGGACCAGACATCCCCGCGCTTGATCTCCCCTGTCACAGACTGTCGCCCTCGCCCGCCAGGTCCTGGCCGAGGCCGAGCGCGGCGAGCTGGTGACCGGCGTCGAGGGTCGCGGCGCGGCGGGCGGCGCGGACGATGTAGGCATTGGTGCTCAGACCGGCCGCCTTCGCCGCCTGCCTGATCGCGGGTGCGAGCTCGTCGGGCACGCGCAGCGTCATCGGGGTAATCGACATGACACCAGACTAGACACCACAAAGCGGTGGCGTCACGTAATGGCAGCGATTTGCCCGGCCCTGGCGCCTACGCCCGTGACAGTCAGGCAGCGGCGGTCACAGACCGGTGCCGTAAAGGGGCACTGCCCCGGTAGCGGCGGGCGGCAAGACCGTGATCGAGGGCTTCGCCGATCGCCTCACACAGCGACGCCTGGACGTCTGCGGCGGCACCCCGTCAGGTCCGCGCACACGCCTTCGACCGCCGTCAGCCCTGCCGCTCTGGACTCGCGGTCCGGAAAGGACTTGCCTGACCCCGGCGCTGCGCCGATGTACGTCAATGATTCAACGGGCCTCGTGCTCGGCGACGACGGCCTGCTCGCCTATCCCACCAGCGGCTGAGCTTGCTGTCGATGACGCCACACCGGCGTTCGGCCTAGCCCGAGGAACCGGCCTCGGCGTCCGTGACACCGAGTCGCGGCCTAACCGAGGAACTGGTGCCCGGAGTACCGAAGTTGGCCGTTCGGATCGCCGCGGCTGTTGGCAACGGCATTCCTCTCCCACTTAGAAGTCATCTCGTTTGATGAGTCGGCGGTAGCAGATGAGGGTGCAGGCGATGCTTGTGAAGGCGAGGAAGTGCTGGGCTTTGCGCTCGTAGCGTCGGTGGAGGCGGCGGCTGCCGGCGAGCCAGGCCGTGGTGCGTTCGACGGTCCAGCGGTGGCGGCCCAGTCGCTGTGAACTCGACTCTTTTCCGCGCGATGCGGTGCTGGGTGCCGCGCTGGTGTAACCATCGTTGCAGGTGGGGGGTGGTCGTAGCCGTTGTCGGCGTGGTGCTTTGCGGGCTTGCGTCGTCGGCGTCCGCGGCGGGAGCGGATCGGCGGCATCTCTTGCACGAGGGGGATCAGGGCCTGGCTGTCGTGCACGTTCGCCCCCGAGATTGCGACGGACAGCGCCTGTGGGAGCGGAGCACAGTCGGGTGCCTTGATTGGGCAACACGAACCCCGGGGAGCCGGAATAGGATGAATAGGGACATAAGCATCGCTCGCCGACTGTCAGGGAGCGGCAGATGGACGCCTCGGACGAACTCCTTCGAAGCACTGCTCCGTCGGCTCTTCTGACCATGGACGGTGCCATCCACAGCCTCAATGCCGCGATGGCCAGGACGCTGGGCAGGTCAGCGGAGCAATGCGTGGGTCGTGACTTCGGTAATCTGTTGCCCGCGAGCCAGCGGCTGTCAGCCGAGAGTCTCTTGGCCCACGCCGCCACGACGAGGACGGTCGTGATGAGGGTGCTGGAGTTCCCCGGGCCGGGCCAAGCATCCGTTATCTGCTTGATCGAGGCGCGGGCAGTGAATGATCCCACAGGTGGCGAGCAGCTCGTCTGGGTGCACTCGTTGCACGCTGAGAACGACCTGAGCGGTCTGCTGATTACGTTCCGATTGGCGGCCAAGGCCGCCAATCTCGGTCTGTGCATGTGCGCACCCCATGACCACCAGGTGGAGTGGATGGGCGGCGCACCCGCCCTGGCGTTGCTGTTCCCGGAGGCCTCGGCGTCCTTGTCCAGCGTAGTGCGGCGAACCCACCCGGATGACCGGGAGGCCCTGCGGCGGCTCGTGCGTACGGCCGCCGTCCAGTCCCCCTGGATCGGGTTGCGGTACCTCACTGAGAACGACGACTGGCACCATCTGACCTGCCAGGCCCGTCGGATCAACCTGGGATACGGCGGCCCAGAGCGGACCTTCGCGGTGGTCCGGGACGACACTCAGCGGCAAGCGCGCCGACGGAGAGCGCTGGTCGCGCTGAGTGCTGAGCGACAGCGCGCCGACGAGGTCGCCGACTTCTCCTCCGCCCTGATCACCGCAGCCACGGAGCAAGAACTGCAGCAGGTCGTCCTGACCCGGCTCGCTGCGACCTTCGGTGGCACCGGCGCCGCGCTGGTGCTCGTCGACGAAGGCCGCCTGCGCGCCTTCTCCGATGCCGGGATCCCGCTGCCGGTGGCCAAAGCTCTGCAAGACCTGTCTCTGGACGCTCCGAACCCGCTCACATATGCGATCCGCACCGGCAAGCCACAGTTCATTCCCAACCAGAATGAATACATCCGCCGCTGGTCGCACAGTGTCACATTGCCGTGGATCGACCAGATCGGCGCCAACTTTGCTGTCTCAACAAGCCCCCTCAGCCCGCTCGGCGATCAACCGCTCGGGGCCTGGGGGGTGACCTACGACAGCGAGCACCACTCGTCCCCGCACGAGCGTGCCCTCATGACCACTCTGACTGATCTAGCCGGCCAGGCACTGAAACGCATCAGATTGCAAAAGGCACGTATCGAGCTGGCTACGGCGCTTCAGCAGACCATGCTCCCCACGCTACCGGAGCACCTTCCAGGCCTGGAGGTCGCCGCTCGCTACCGACCGAGCCAGGACGGGCTCGACATCGGCGGAGACTGGTACGACGCCTTCGTCATGCCCGACGGCGCGGTCGCCCTGGAGATCGGTGACGCTCAAGGGCACGACGTGGACGCTGCCGCTCTTATGGGACAAGTGCGCTCGTCCGTGCGCGCGATCGCCGCCCACGAACCAGATCCGGGAACCATTCTGAAGCGCGCCAACGAGTTGCTCGTCACGATGGGCGTCGAACGCTTCGCCAGCTGCACCATGCTGCATCTCGATACCCCCGACGGAAAGGTCACTGGCACCAGCGCCGGCCACGTGCCGCTGCTGTGTGCGCACAAGGACGGCAGTCACGACGTCCGCGAGCTGCCGGGAGGGCCGGTTCTGGGAGTCGTGCCCGAGGCCGATTACGCCGAGGTGACCTTCACCCTGGACGAGGACAGCGCGCTGGTCATGGTCACCGACGGCGTGGTGGAAGCGCCCGGCTTGACGTTGGATGCCGGGCTGGAGTTGGCCGGATCACTGGCTGGCAAAGCCCTCCACGCCGGGCTGAACGCAGAGGCGACCGCTGACCGAATCCTCGACGCAGCGATCGCGGTGGACCACATTGATGATGTGGCTGTACTGGTCATCCGACGCACAGGATGACGCCCGGAGTGGCCGGCCGACAGGGTGCAGCGCAGCGTGCTCTCCGGCTGCTGGATGAAGCAGATGCCGGGGATCTCGATGTGCTCGGCTGTGGCAGCGCGCTTCGGGCTCATCGGTCGCCTCCCGCGAACTGTTCGAGGCCGAGCAGCGCGCGCCCCAGTGCGCTCACCGTGAGGGACGCCGCGAGGCAACTCGGGCTCAAGCCATCGCACAGGATCGCTTCCGCCTCGTCCACCGCGCGCTCCCGTGATGCACGCTCCGGCCCGCTCGGCGCCTTTTCGACACTGGATGACCGGCATCGGTCAGCTCCCGGGACAAGTCCCGCAGCGAGGCAGTGGTCCAGCGCAGCGGGGACACCGGATCACCCACCTCACGCGGCTCGATCAACAACTCGGGAGCCGCCACCAGACCAGGGTCGCGTTCGGCAGCGCACTTGCGCCCGCCGCCCGGTCTGCGCACCCGACCCAACGCCTCTGCTCCGACCGCGAGTTCCTCACGCCCTCGTGCGACCGTCGACTCCGAGACCTCCGCCAGCCTG
This sequence comes from Streptomyces sp. NBC_01446, assembly GCF_026340095.1. Classification (GTDB taxonomy): domain Bacteria; phylum Actinomycetota; class Actinomycetes; order Streptomycetales; family Streptomycetaceae; genus Streptomyces; species Streptomyces aureus. Next base: position 264,331 of record NZ_JAPEPO010000002.1, read on the forward strand.
GCCACGGCCGCGATCCCGCCATGCCCCAGAGCCCCCGCCTCGGAAGCCAGATACAGACGGCGCTGCCGCTCGTCCAGATGCGGGAGCACCGTCGCGAACTTCGCATCCAGCACTGCCAGGACTTCATCCGGAGCCCTGGAGGGTGGAGAATCTCCTCCCTCCAGGGAGGGGAGCCTTCAAAACAGCCCAACTGCATGGCAGCACCGAGGTATCGGCCCGAATCCGGCAGTAGTTAAATTACGGGTCCTCACCAACTGGTCTCCGCCGCAAAGTACTTCGCGGCCCTCCGCAGGATCTCCCACTCGAGCTCGAGTTCCTTCATCCGCGCCCGCAGCTGCCGGTACTCCTTCTCCATCGCGGTGGCCTCCACCGCCCCGGGCCGGGCACCCTGCTCGGCATCCCGCACCCACTGTGCGGAGCGTCTCGTGGTTGACGCCCAGGTCCTTGGCCACCGACGCGTACGTCCCACCCGGGCTCGAGTGATACAGCGCGACGGCATCTGCCCGGAACTCAGGCGAGTACTTCCTCCCCCACTGCGTCGACCGCCGTGGGCGAGCGGCGCGATGTCGGGCTCGACACGGCCGACGGCGGTTCTGGTGCGGCGGCCGCCGCGCGGGCTTGACGTACGGTGCGGTCGGCGACGTGGGTGAGCCTGCCCGCGACCGCCAGGACGGCACCGAGCCAGCCTTTGGTGGGCAGCTCTGAGTCATCCGGCGACGTCGACCGGATGATGTCTTCGCGAGGATCGTGGCTCAGCATCGGGGAGTATGAGGCGGTTGTGTTCGACGGAAGGGGCTCATACGCGCATTGTGGTCACGTTGCAGTCTTGCCACGGCCTGGGCTGGCTTCAGCACGTCCGACTCGAGCCTGCGGGCGGCTTCGATGTGGTCGGCGGTCCATACGACGCGGATGGCGGTGGAGGACCATCGGCCTTCGCCGTCGTTGAGGTCTCGCTCCACGGCATGGATGAGCCGCGCTCCGGCTGCTGGATCCTGGTCGGCATGGTTAGGCACTTCCCCAAATCCGGACAGGGCGTTCGCTGTCTTCTCGTACCAGGCGGCAAGTGCGGTTCCGGCCTGATCGATCTCTGTGCGCGCCGCGGTCCTGTCGCCGGCGGGTGTTCCCCGGTCCCGACTCCACAGGTCGAGCACCGCGTCTGCGGTCAGGCGCAGCACGGCGACGGCTGTGATCAGTGCGGTGGCATCGGACAGCGGCACATGTTTCGTGCCGCGTTCGGCGAGGAATCCGCGGAAGGCGTCATCCAGTCGGCGGGCAGCCGCGGCCGCACGGGAGCGCTCGTCTTCTGGCACAGGGGTCGTGGGGATGAGCCTGTCGCAGCGTGTCACGCCGTATCCGATCGCGCTGCGCAGATATCGGATGCTTTCGGCGAAGGCCTCCGCTGTGGCCAGGCCGAGGGCTGATCCCGCGCCCCGGGGCCAGAACAGGAGTCCTATCAGCACGCTCACTGCGCAGCCGATGGTGACGTCCTCGATGCGCACCAGGCCGACCGTCCATCCAGTGGGCTCAAGGATGTTGAACAGGATGAGGATTGAGATCGTGAAGCCTGCTTGCCCGGCGGCGAACGAGATCGTCGCCGGTGCGAGTCCTGTGAACAGTACGGCGGCGGGGAGCACGGCCCACAGGACCGCGGTGTTCGTGCCGACGAAGTAGACCAGCGTGCCGCCAATGACGAGGCCGGCGGTGGTGCCCGCGATCGCGCGCAGGGAGCTCTGCCCTGTCAGGAGGGCGCTGGAACGCAGGACGGCCATAGTGCCGAAGGCGACCCAGAAGCTGTGTTGCACTCCGGCTAGATCGGCTACGAGCACGGCCAGCCCGAGGGAGATCGCTCCTCGCACGCTGTTGTGGAGCCACACGGAGTGGCGCTCGGCGTGTGACTTGGCGCGCTCCTGGGCTGAGGCCAGGGTGGAGCGCACACGTTCGGGGTGCTGGCCGGTAAGCCGCTGCCACAGGGTGCGTTGACGGGCCTGGACGACAAGCCCGATGTTGGCCGCGATGGCGGAGACTGCGAAGCTCATCTCCTGGGCGCGGAAGCTTGGTTCGAGCGAGCTGACGAACTGGCTCGCGGCGGCCCTGCGTTCAGCGTCTCCGCAGGCCGGGTCTGTGGCGGTGCTGTCGGTGTCCGTCAGTCGCGCCGACACGGTCGCGTGCTCCATCGCGGAGCGCGTCTGGGCGAGGCGTTTCGCGGCCGCGTCCAGCTCGTCGAGTGCCCGGTGGTCGGTCGCTGCCAGGAGTTCGGCACTGGTCTCAAGCAGGTCGGCGGCGGCTTCTTTGAGATCGCAGACCTCTGCGTCGGCGGGTCCTGTCTTCTCTGGGAGCGGTACTCGGTCGAGGATTGTCTCCAGCCAGAGGACCTCGTCGACGAGGCGGATGAGGATGCGGGTGGACGTTGTCAGTCCTGTTGGCCGGTAGGGCGTCGCGTAGAACGAGGTCTGTAGTGTTTTAACCGTTGTCTGGGCCGAGGGGACGATCGTCTCGAGTGCCGCCTTGTTCGCTGGTTCGAAGCCGCCGAGCATGCAGTCGACCTCGATCCTGAGCCGCGCCGCCATGGCGTTGCAGGCTTGTGCGGTGGCGTTCCTCAACGGCTCTCTCGTGGGTGTGGGCCACAGGAACCGAATGGCCGCAAGGGACGCGGCGCCGGCCATGGCCCAGCCAGCGAGCCTGTCTGGTATTGCCTGGACGGGGCCGGGCAGGGTTGCGGCCAGGATGAAGCTGATGAGCAGAGCTGTGGTGGCGGTGGCGAGCGTGGAGCTGACCGCGCCGAAGAACAGCAGGAGGAAGCTGACGAGGGCTGTTGCCAGTGTGGCGAGCCATGTCTCTTGCGATGTGAGTGTGCCGAGGGAGATCAGTGTCGCGCCGGCCGCGATCAAAGCGGTCTGTGCGATGAGCCGCTCCCGCATGGGGCCGCTGAACTCGACGAACAGCAGCATGGCGATCGAGCCGAAGGCTGCGAAGAGAGGCGTGGTGGCGTCGTCGGTGATCGCTGTGGTGATCGCGAAAAGACCCGGCGCGACGACGGCAGCTCTGGCGGACCTGCGGAGCGCGGTGAAGCCCGCGTCTCGTTGCTGCAGGAACTGCATGATTTTCACGACGGGCGCCTCCCAGGGCGAGAACGGAGTGCCGGCGCTGAGGGGTTCTGGCCGGTGGGGTGGAACGGAGGGCCGGCACTGAGGGGTTCTGGCCGGTGGGGTGGAACGGAGGGGCGGGCAGATGGCGGCAAGAGCGTGGGCTGTGCGTGCGCCTGCTTGCACCGCACGCACAGCCGTGTGTGCGGCAGCGCGGTCATCCGTTCGGGATCGATGTCTGCTCCGCAGCTGCCGCAGACACCGAATGTGCCCTCACGGAGGTTCGCGAGCGTTACGAGCTTCTGCTCTCTCAGGCGTTGCGCGTTTTCGGCCTCGGCGAGCGTTCTTCCGACCGCTTCGTCGGCGGCACTGGCGTCAGCCGCGTCCAGGGCGCAGTCCGCGCGGAGGTCCAGGGCTTGCCTCTCCTTTGCCGCGATCTCTTCGGCAAGGGTCTCCACCTCACGGATGAGTCTCGCGACGAGCTCGTCATGCTGCCCTTGTACGGGTCCGTCATGGAGGGTGGGGGGAGGGTCTTCTTCGGCGCTCGTCATGTACTGCCTCCTCTGCCGCCTGCTTGACCGGGCTGGCTGTTGATCAGCTGGACAGAAGGCCTGCTGGTCTCAAGGCAGGCAGCCCAGGCCTGGCGGTAGGCCGTGTAGTCGCCGTGGCGGCACTCCGAGCAGGGCCGGTGCCCGGCGGCCAGCGCCACCGCCTCGCAGCGGAAGAACAGCCACGTCAGCCGACCGGGCACCCACTGGGGCTCATACCGGTCGTTGAACTCGAGGGCGCAGATGACCCAGCCCTTTCCGCGGCACGGGCGCACGACATCCGTCCCCGTGTGCAGGGGTCCGCGGTTGCCCCTCCAGGCTACGCGCAGGCTGGTGGCCACAATATCTCCGCCGGGCGTGACCCGGTTTCCGTACGGCATGGTGCATTCTTCTCTCCCGTGTTCCGATTGCGCCCCCGGCCCGTGCGACACCTCTGTTCGGCGGAGCCGCACCGTACGGGACAGCTGAGGGTGTCGGAGGGCTTCCAGGGGTCAGCCCCCGCTCAGATGCCGGTGGCAGGCTTCACCGCTGCGCATCGCGTCTACTGGGCGATGCTGTCGTGCTGTGCGGTCTGCAGGTGCAACGGCTTTCCGGTCAGCGCGAGACTTGCCTCGCCGAGCGCTTCGCCCTGGGTCGGGTAGGCGTGGATGAAGCCTGCGACGTCCTGGGGAAGCGCCTCCCAGTTGTAGATGAGCTGCGCTTCCCCGATCTGCTCGCTCATCCGGTCGCCGATCATGTGTATGCCGACGACCGCTCCGTCCTTCCTCCGGACGACCTTGGCGTGGCCCTCTGTCTGCAGCGTCCGGCTGCGGGCGTTGTTCGCGAGGTCGTAGACGACGGAGTCGATGTTCCCGGTGCCGTAGGCCTGATTGGCCTTGGCCTCCGTCAGACCGACCGACGCGATCTCGGGGCGGGAGAACGTGACCCGCGGGACCCCGTCGTAGTCGATGGCCACGGGCGTCTTCCCCGCCAAGCGGTCGGCGACGAGGATTCCTTCGGCGAAGCCGACGTGCGCGAGCTGCAGGGTTGGGACCAAGTCTCCGATGGCGGAGACAGTGGGCACGTTGGTGCGCATGTACTCGTCGACCAGCACGTGCCCTCGCTGCATGGCGATACCAGCCTCCTCGTAGCCCAAGCCCTGGGAAACAGGGCCTCGTCCGACGGCCACCAACAGCAGGTCCGCTTCGAGTACGGTGCCGTCCGCCAGGCGGACGCGGATGCCGTCGCGTGTGTACTCGCTGCCAGCGAAGGACACTCCGAGGTGGAGGCCAATCCCCCGGCTCAGGAACTCTGCCGCCAGTCGACTGGAGATGTCCTCGTCCTCGGCGGGCACGAGACGGGGCAGGGCCTCGACGACCGCGACCTTGGCCCCGAAGGACGCCCACGCAGAAGCGAACTCGACCCCGATCACGCCACCACCGAGCACGATCATCGACTTGGGGACGCGGTCAAGGTTGAGGGCGTGGTCCGACGAGATCACCCGATGGCCGTCGATCTCCAGTCCGGGCAGGGATCTCGGCACAGATCCTGTGGCGAGCACGATATGACGGCCCGTGAGCCGACGGTCGCCGACGTCGACGGAGGTTGCCGACGACAGCCGGCCTTCTCCTTCCACGTAGGTAATGCCGCGTGCGGCGACGAGGCCGGTGAGCCCGTTGCAGAGGCCTGAGACGACCTTGTTTTTGTACGCGTGCAGGGCGTCCATATCGATGCCTTGGAAGGATGCACGCACTCCCACGTCGCCGGCCTGGCGTGCTTGGTCGGCCAGTTCTGCCGCATGCAGGATGGCCTTAGTGGGGATGCAGCCGTTGTGCAGGCAGGTTCCCCCGAGCTTGTAGCGCTCGACCAGGGCGACGGTGAGTCCGAGCTGCGCCCCGCGTAGCGCGGCGGCGTACCCGGCGCTGCCGGCTCCGAAGACGACGATGTCGTAGAGATCTTCGCTGTGGCTCATGGCGTTGCTCCTTCGCGGTGTGCCGAGCAGCTGCCGGGGTGCCGAGCCGGGCGTCTGGTGGCGGCCACACGTCTCGGTGGGCGCTACTGGTTGCGGGAGGGGGGGTCTTGTCAGCCGGCAGGGACCATCATAGAGGACCAAACAGTCCCGTAGATGTGATGCACGACAGTGAGCGCGTACCGTTCGAACGTTCCACTAGAGTGAGGGCGCAGCCCGCGAGAGCGGCCAGGAGAGCAGCTTCACCTGCTCCAACCCACTGGCTGGAGCTGGGTGGCCGGGGAGCGGCATAACTTCGACTCATCCCGTCGGCGGGTCTTTCGCGCCGCGAGGACGCTAGCCGGAGAAGATGGTCGGGTTCGTGCGGTTTCAGGACCTATCGGTCCTTTATTTAGCACTTCCGGTGCGATGCGCCGTCGGCCCGGGCACACTGCTTGCGGGGCGCGGTCTCCGCTGGTTGCTGAGGCGCCTCGCAGACAGGCAGCGACTGCCGCTCCGCTGCCCACCCCCGCGAGGGCATACGTCAGCTCACGGTGTACGTCTTCACGTGACCGAGGGCCATGTCCATGGCGATACGCATCGGTTCGACATCACGCGTCATCTGCGCGAGCAGGTAACTTCCCTGAAGGGCGGACATTACGGCCACGGCAAGCTTTGCCGCGTCGGCCTCCTTCTTGAGCTCGCCGTTCTCCTGCATGCGGCGCAGGCCAGCGGCGATCAGTTCCTCCCACTCGCCGAACTTCTCGGCGAGCAGGTCTCGCGCAGCAGAGTCTTGAGCAGCGCGGGCTCCGACCAGCGAACCAAGGGCGCACCCGTAGGCACCATCCTTGAGGGAATTGAGTCGAATGATCGACTCGCTCCAGCGTTCCAGGGCCCGAAAGGAGCTCATCCGCTCCAGGTGCAGCCGGTCGCGCTCGAGAATTTGCTGGGCACGCAGCTCAATTACACCGTGCACAAGCTCGTCCTTGTCTGCGAAGTGGCGGTACAGCTGGGACTTGCTGGTCCCGCTCACCGCTCGCACGTCGTCCAAGGTGACCGAGTTGACGCCCTTAACGTAAAAGAGGTCTGCAGCGGCTTGGACGATGCGATCGCGTGTCACAGCTCCGCGAGGCGTCAGGCGCCTCTTCGACGGAGCAACATCATCTTCGGCCATGAGGCCGACTTTACTATGCGGGGCTGCCATCGTGGCTTCCGGAGAGAGGGCCTGCATCCCTCTGGTTCCGGCATCTACTGCAAGCGACGATCCTTCGCTCTCGGCTCGCGCTGACGCCTCGCGGAGCATCAGCCCCACGGCGCCCTCGCCTAATTGTCCGCTCGTGATCGTCATTCTCTGCCTCCTTCTGGGGGATTCGAGATCGAGGGAGTAGCACCTTCGTCCATCCCACCCCGCCGCATCGTGTGGGTCATCTGACTGCTGGCCGTCGGGCTTCGGCCGCGAGCCGGAGACGCGTCAGGCCTTACTGTCTTGCTACGCCACCTGGGCTCGAGCTCCGCTCTCGCCGCTCGTCCAGTCGATTACAAATGGACTCTATAGTCCCATTGTAGGGTCTGTACGTCATGCCAAATCGGTCGCGGGTAAATTTACGGGACCAAACCGTCCGTCACATCATGAGTACTGCACTTGAGGGTGCGTAGACACCGTCAGCCGACGGTCGGGCGGTCGGAATCTTTCGCTGCATGAGATGAGCGCTTTGCAGTCCCCGACAGCGACGATGCCGCACCCAGGTGCTCGTCGAGCGGGCAGGCGCACCGGAGGACTCGGCGGCGGACACGCTGCGCTTCCAGACGTCTGAACAACTCGGACCTACCCAGCGGAGGAGCGGCGCAATGAGCTGTCATTCGCGGGTGCCGGGCGCAGGTACCCCCGCCCGGCCGCTTCGTCCGCGAGTGGCCTGTCGGCTGGACCGCTGCTCCATGCCCAAGTCGACGCCCTTTTCGAGCTCCCGGTGCCTCAACAGGTCGTGAGGCCAGTCGAGATCGAGCTGCTCACGACCGCCACGTGCATGGTTCCTGAGGAAGGAGGGAGCCAAGGCGACATCGGCGAAATTTTGCCGCAGCACCGGACAGGTGCGCGAGCTGCCCGGGCAGATCTGCTTGCGCCACCTCGGTTGGGACGATGTTGATCGTCTCAGCTGCGAGCCTCGTCAGTGGTGTGGGATCCGCGGTCGACTACTTCATGAAACTCGGGGTGGCCCTCAACGAAGCGGTCCACGACCGGGCACCAGTTGGTGACGGTCGCACCCTTGTTTTTGAGATCGGAGAGCGCTACTCGGATCAACGCGGTCCCCAGGCCCCGGCCGCGACGGCCCTCTTGGACGAACGTGTGCGTCAAGCTGTAGTGATTGCCCTTGCTCTCGTAAGCGAGCAACCCTGCGTACTCGCCGTTCTCTTGAACCTCGTAGTACCGGCTTCCGTCGTCCCGGAAGACGGCGATCGAGTCGCTCGCGTCTGCCCACAGCTTCTCGGCCATTGTTGTTCCTGTATCTGTACGGGCTCCGTCCGGACGACGGGGCCACTCCGATCGACAGTAAATGGACTGTATCGTCCTCATGGAGGTATCGCGATATCCGCGCACCGCATTCCCGTTCTCTGCCGCCGAGGCGGTCGATGCGCCGGCTCACCCAGTCGCTGACTCTTCAGTGATCTGCAGGTCGCTTCTTGGCAAGAGGGCCTGGGCCGCCGGTGTGCGCCATCGCTGGGATAGAGGACGGTGGAGCCACGCACGGCGCGCATCATGGCGAGATCTTCGACGCCCATCTGAGACGGGCCGTCGGCGCCGATTTCCACGCCGCTGTGGGTGCCGCACAGCGCCATCGTGATGTCGGAAACCGCGGCAATACGAATGAAGTCGTGGGCCCGGGTGAGGAAGGCGGCGAACGTGGTGGCGTAGCGCAGGTGGCGCGTCATGAGGACGGCCATCAGGTCCGCCACGGAGAGGCTGGACGTGGGGTGCCCCGAGCCTGCCGAGGTGCTGGCGCGCACGGAGTCGACACTCAGCTGCTGGGCCAGCTCGAAGGCTCGGGAGAGGTCGCTGTCAGGGCCGAGCGTGGTGGCCTGGGCTGCGGACACGGAGAGGTTCCTTTCGGTCACGGGGCGGCGAGCCGTCGTCGATGCAGCAGGTGGAATGCCTGCGGATGCCCGGCGCGGGTTGCGGTCAGCCGATACTTGGCGAAGGCGGCAACCAGAACCGGCCCCAGCCGGTGGGCTAGTTCCCAGCGGAACTTGTAGCCCGAGGTTCCGTGCGTGTCATCGCCGCAGTCCAGGTTGAACTGCAGGGACGCCGAACGTCGCATCATGATCCGGCCCCAGGGGCCCCCGCGGTCGAAGAACGCCTCCATGGCCCGGTAGCGCGGCTGGTCGAGCAGTCGTGGCGGCTCTCTGTAAGGGTCGAGTCCGCGGCCCAGCAGCGCGACACCTGCGTCGGAGGTCGCTTCGCGCAGTCGATCGAGATCGGCGGCCAGTGCCTCCACGCACTCGGCGAGTGTGCGGCAGGGCTGGGAGCTGAGCTCGATCTGCCCGCCGGGCTCTCGTGTGACCTTGCTGCCTCCCGGGAGCGCGTTCGAGGCCTGCAGGCTTTCGCAAATCTGAGACGTACAGTCGGCAGGTATGTGCTGTCGCGCATCCCGGGGATCGACTATCAACCACTCCATTTCCACGCCCACTTGTGCGGACGGCTTTCTGTTGAAGCCCGCTTCGTAGACGTGTGCCTCTGCTTCGTCCTCCCCAAGGGACATGCGTGAACCACCTTTGTTGGGTAAGGACGGACGTCACAGGGTCGACATCCAAACTGGCTGGAGCCGTGGCGGCCTTTTGCGCGCACGGGTGTTGACGGCCGATCGGCCGTTTGTCTTCTCGTGCCGGTGCCGGCTGTTTATGTGGGGATGTCGAGGTCGCCCTTGCGGAGGCGGTAGACCTGGAGGCGAAGGTTGTAGTACTTCTCTGTCTCTCCGACCCACTCCATCCCCACGCGTTTCGCCGTGGAGCATCCCCGTGCGTTCTTGCGGCGCACAACGGCGAAAACCTCATCGGCGGCGCCTGAGCTGAAGGCGTAGTGGGCGAGGGCGTGGCCGGCTTCTGACGCCAGGCCCATGCCCCAGGCCTGCGGCGCGAGTTGCCAGCCGACTTCCAGATCCTCGCCGTAGGGCGGCAGCGGGAGCAAAACGGCGCCTCCGATCACGTCTCCGCTCTCGCGGAGTTCGATCGCCCAGCGGCCGGCCGGGTACTGCAGGGCGTCGCAGTTCGCCTTCCAGCAGCTGAGGAGCGACTTCATCTGCGCCGCGGTGGGGACGGTGTTCATTGCCGGCGCCAGCCATCGTGTGACTTCGTCGGAACCGTAAACCGCCAGTGCGGCAGCCGCATCGTCGAGGTGCCATTTCCTCAGCCGCAAGCGGGGCGTGAGGATCTGATTGCTCTCGATCGTGACTTCTGCCGATTGGGTCATCGTGGTTCACCGCCTGTTTCAGCGTGCAATCAGTACGGCCATCTGGTGGGGCAATCGCCTCTCAGACGTTCACCGTGAACGACAGAGTGGGGGGAACCGCTTGGAGCGCGCGCAAGGTTGAACGGCTTGAATCATGAGTGCTTGACCCGATGTTCGAGTCGGAAGTCCTCCACCGACGCCGTCAGCTCGTGCCGTCCGGTGCTCGCGCGGTTTCCGATCTCGCATCGTGGCCTGTGCTTTTCCTCGTGGCGTGACAGGCGTCGCCTGGGGCCCCGGGTCTTCGCGCCTAGGATCATGGTGTGCCGAGAGAAGCCGCCCGTTGCATGGCATTCAGCGTGCCAAACAGAAAGAGGACTGTCAAGTCCTTTTTTTGACTACGCGAGACATCATCCCCGCTCACAGGGGCTTGGCAAAGATCGGACGGCACCTTGGACTGGCGGCGCCCGCTGCACGATCGAGGTATGCCGGAGATCTTCTACTGCACGCCGCGCTCGTCGAGGCGCCGTCCTCGGCCGGACAAACAGCGCAGCGAGGGAGCCTCGTCGACCCACGCCTCGGTGTCCGAGTCGGGTCCGCAGGAGTACGGGCACATCGATCCCCGACGCGCCAGTGATGCGCCCGTACGCGCCTTCCGGCACATAGTGCGGGCTCCACGCCCCGACCAGGTCTGCCGTGTGCTGCCCGAACTGCCGTGGATTGACGGCCGCCACGACAGCGGTGCGCATGCGGAGGAAGCCGCCGCCGGCAGGCTGTGCCGGTGCTCCTTGCGGTCCAGCCGGTAGAGCACTGGCGATACCTGACCGGCGAGCCCGATCAAGTGTCGCCAGCGGCCCGGAAGCTCGGCTGCCCGGCATCGCCGCGATCAGCAGTTCGATGCCGGGGTCGGGTACGAAAGGCGCTCAGTCTCCGATAGGCCGCCGACAGAGGTCCTCGTTCATGCCGCGGAGGATGACGGGCGGCGAGCTCCGCGCTGCCGCTCGCCGGGAGGGGCGCGGCGCAGATCGTCGTCACTGATAAGCGTGGGAATTCATCTTCGTAATTCATTCCGCGCCGCCGCCCCCTTCCGCCATCAGCAAATCAAGAGGACCATATAGTCCTAGAAGGGCGACTCTTGAAAGTCGTCGTCAGCGACTGGACTCGATCGTGCCCACAGCGGACCGTTGCATCCTGGCAGGACAGCTATGCAGACGTCAGCGTGACGGGAAGCCGGGCTGGAGTAGGGCGTCACCTGCTGCGGCGTCGTATCCAGCGAGAAGCGGAGATGGTCCACGATGGCAGATGAAACACGTGCACCAGCCGAGAACAGGCCCCGCGGGTCCGATCTACCGACGGGCGGGAAGCCTTCCGCTGACGCGTCCGGGAGCGCGCCGGCCGTCCATGCCGCCCCCTCCAGCTCCTCCAGGAACGCGGTGATCGACCGTAGTAATATCGACCACATGTCCGTAGATGCTGCCCTTTCACAGGAGCGACGCCTGACTGCGCGCGGTGCCGTCACCCGAAACCGCATTGTTCAGGCCGCTGCCGAACTCTTCTATGTGCGGGGCGTCAACTCGGTCACGCTCGACGATGTGCGAGCGACAAGCGGGACGAGCAAATCCCAGCTTTACCGTCACTTTGCGGACAAAGACCAGCTCGTCCACGGCGTCATCGATCTGCGAGCCGATCAAATCCTGAATCGTGATCGCCAACTGCTGGAACGGATGAATTCCATTCGTGCGCTTGAGCGATGGGCCGACACGATTATCCACCTCAACTCCCTGCAGAACGGGGCCTACGGGTGCGCGCTCGGCTCACTCGTCAGCGCGCGAGCCGCGCAGGATCCCACGTCGAGGGGCAAGTTGGCGGAGACGTTCGCGGAGTGGGAGCAGTTCATTTCGGCGGGCCTGCGGCGCATGCAGGAAAACGGGACGTTGCGCGAGGAAGCAGACCCTGACCAGCTCGCCACCGCCGTCATGGCCGCCCTCCAGGGTGGCTATCTGCTGGCCCAGACCGCTCAGGACGTCGAACCGATGCGCGTCTCCATGCAGATGGCCCTGGACCACGTGCGTTCGTACGTCGTGGACTGAACCGGGCCCTCAGCCCGGTTCACCGCCGCGCACGGCGGTGAAGAGCCGCCTGCGGGCTGTCTGCTGCAGGCTGACTCGAAGCCGCGCCGTCTTGACGGCGGCAGTCAGGCTCTCGATGTCGTATGCGCCCTCGTGCCGCCGTCCGTTGATGAAGAAGGCCGGCGTTCCCGATACGCCGCTTCGGTCCGCGGACTCCACGTCCTCCGCGATGCGTGCCGCGCCGGCCGGGCTGCTCAGGCCGGTGTGGAAGCGGTCTATGTCGAGACCGATCTCCTCGGCGTGCCGGATAACGTCGTCGATCGCCAGGGCGCCTTGGTGAGCGAGCAGGGCGTCGTGCATCCCCCAGAACGCTCCCTGATCGCCGGCGGCCTGCGCGGCCTCGGCGGCGAGCTGGGCATGGGGGTGCACATCGGTGAGTGGGAGATGCCGCCAGACGTAGCGGACGTCGCCTGCGTGGGCGAGAAGATCTCTCATCACCGGCTCTGCCCGACCGCAGTAGGGGCACTCGAAGTCGCCGAACTCGACCACGGTGACGGGAGCGTCAACGGGACCGCGGACATGGTCGCGCCGGTCGTCGACCGGGGGAACCAGGTCCACGATGGATTCCGCGCTTCCCAGCAGAGACCGGATGCGGGCCTGTTCCGGGAGGAGGTCCAGGGTCCAGGCGATCAGCCACGTCGTGACGACGGAGAGGACGACCGCGCTGAGAACGCCGATCTTCGCCTGAGTGAGGTCCCGCCCGGAGAAGGCGAGGGTCGAGATCAGGAGCGAGACCGTGAAACCGACCCCGGTGATCGCCCCGCCCGCCGCGAGGGCGCCCCACCCGACAGCGAGGCGCAGGCTCCCGCCGCGGAGCCGGGACATGAGCCAGGACGTCCCGATCACGCCCGCCGGTTTGCCCAGGACATAGGCGGCGATGATGCCCAGTGTGATGGGCGAGGTGAACGCTGTGCTCACTTCGTCCGTGCTGATGATCAGGCCTGAGTTGGCCAGGGCGAACAGTGGGACGATCCCGTAGCTGGTCCACGGGTGATACAGGCGCTGCAACCGGGCGTTCGGCGAGATAGCCGACGCGACGCCGATGCGCGCATCGCGTGCGAGCTCGGGCGTGGGCTGCTCACGGAAGGCCTGGAAGAGCCCGCTGGCCCGCTCCAGGTCGTCCCGATTCGCCGGGTAGGCGGACGTGAGGAGCCCCAAGGCGAGCCCCACAATGACGGGTTCGACGCCGGATTTGCGCAGCATGAGCCACGCGGCTGCGGCTACTGCAACGAAGACCGGACGCTTGGCGCCGGTGCGGTGCAGGGCGAGCATGCCGGTGAAGCAGGCGAGGGCGGGCCACAGGTAGGACTGCTCGATGTGTCCGCTGTAGACCACGGCGATGACAGCGAGGGCGACGAAGTCGTCGACTACGGAGATGGTCAAGATGAAGATTCTCAGGCCTGCCGGCAGCCGTTTCCCGATAAGCGCCAGCATGCCGAGGGCGAACGCGGTGTCGGTCGACATGGCAACGCCCCATCCATGCGCCGACGCGTGCCCGGCGTTGCAGGCCACATAGACCAGGACGGGGACAGCCATGCCGGCGAGGCCGACGACCGCGGGGAGGGTGGCTCGCCTGCGCTCGCGCAGCTCGCCCATGTCGAATTCCCGGCGTGCCTCGAGGCCCACGACGAAGAAGAACAGCGTCATCAGGCCGCTGTTCACCCATTCCCGCAGATCGAGAGACAGTCCGTGAGCGCCGAAGCTCATGGCGAGCTCGGTGTGCCAGAAGCCTTCGTAGCTGCTGCGCGCTGCGTTCGCCCAGGCCAGCGCCGCGACGGCGGCCGCGAGGAGCACGGATGCGCTCCCGGTCTCCGTACGCAGGAAATCGCGGAGCGGCGTGTGCATGCCGACACTGCGGACTGTTCGGGCCGTCCCGTGCGGCAGCGCGGCCGACGTCCTCTCCACTGTCCGGCTGCGGTGGGCGTGATGATCGCGATGGCGAGGAGGATTCATGAGATGCGGTAGCCGTCGGATCAGCTCGAGGTGTCAGCCACCCAGATGCCTGGGTGCTTCACGTCGACCAGGTTGATGTATTCGGGATGCTCGTGGATGAACTTGTCGACGGCCGGGCAGTAATTTGAAGCCGTATTTCCGTGGATGCACAGAGAGTCCAAGATGTTCCGAATGAAGACTTTGGACAAACCTTGCCCTCGGAACGCTTCGTAGATGACGGTGTGCATGAGGACGCGCCGATTTCCGATCACTCGGTAGCCCATATGTCCGGCCGCCTGGCCCGCCACGGAAATCTCGTAGCGGCGCTCTTCCGTGTTGTCGCTGACCGTCACAGCCGATTCTGTATCCGAAAACAGTACGTCAGACATCTCACACCCTCCGGCGTGCTGCGAGCCTCGTTGCGGGAAAGCTGGCCAAAAGGTGCTCGGCGGCCACTCTGGCGGGGTGCAGCCTCCGAACCGATCGCCGGAAGGCAGGCGTTCGCATTGGTCACCCTAGTTTGACTGGACGAATTAGTCCAGTAACAGCCGCTCACGCACTACCCCGCCTGACGTACGCGACCCCTGAGGTCCGCGCCAGACCACCTCCCACACCGCTCGCTAGCAGGCATGTCGCTCCGGCTATGGCCCGCCCGACCCCGGTCGAGCCCGTCCACACGCCCTTCCGCGCCCGGTGCGAGGTGCTGCCGGGCCGGCCCGGCAGCCATTTGGCGCATGCAGGCCCGAAGCATCGACACTTCCGATCAAGTGGACCATTAGGTCCACTTGTGGTTAAGTCAAAGTCGACCCTCCCTGCCGCAAGCGCGCCGCCACACCCGTAGGAGCCACAATGGCCACTCCCCCCGTGCCGGAACTGAAGACCAGCCCGGGCACGTCGGCGGGCCAGAGCAGCTCTCGGGACCGGCTGCGTCGTCCACGGCGGGTGAGAATGGCCGCCGCCGTCCGTTCTGCCGCTGTCGCCTTCGACGGCACGCCGCCGGTGGCCCGCCGCCTGGGCTGCTCCCCCGAAGAGCTCGAGCAGTCAGTGCGGGATGCGACTGGACTGGGTGTGGCCGAGCTTGTCCTGGAGGAACGGACACGCACTGCCGAAACGCTCTTGAATGCCACGGCCCTGCCGTCGACGCAGATCGCTCAGCTCGCCGGGTTCCGTGGCGTCGGCGAGATGCTCGAGGCCTTGAATCGGGCTGAAGGGCGCCGCGGCGCCAAGCCGCAGGGTGGAAGCCACCCGGACCGCATCGAACTCACCGTCTGCCTGCCCTACACCGCACCCCTGAACTTCGACGAGATCCTGGCGTACCTGCGCATGCGGCAACTCAACGCCATCGAGAGAGTCGACGCCAGCAGTTACACCCGCGCCTTCGCCTCCGGACACGGGTCAGCCCTGATCACCCTGTCCATGGCGAGCACTCGCATCGGCTGCCGGATTCAGGCAGACGACGAGCGAGACCTCCACGACGTCATCCTGCGGGCGCGTCGCGTGCTCGACCTCGACGTCGACCCGGTCGCCATCGACACCCTGCTGAGCACCGATGCGTCACTCGCGCCGCTGGTCGCCCAACGTCCGGGGCTGCGGTCCCCAGGAGCGGTCGACGGGTTCGAGGTCGCCGTGCGGGGCATCATCGGGCAGCAGATCTCAGTGGCCGCGGCGCGCAGACGGCTGAACCGCATCGTCACGGAGCATGGATCTGTCCTGCCGGGAAGCGACCTCCGTCTCTTCCCGACACCGGAGCAGTTCGCCGCCATCGCCCCGGTCGCGCTGTCGCTGCCGCCCTCGCGGGCCAAGTCGCTGCACGTTCTCGCGGAAGCCTGCGCGGAAGGCCGTGTCACCCTCGACCCGGCCGCGGACCGGAGCACGGAGCGTGCCACCCTCCTCTCCCTGTACGGCATCGGCCCGTGGACTGAGCAGTACATCGCCATGCGCGCCATGGGCGATCGCGACATTCTGCTGGCCACCGATCTCGGAGTCGTCAAGTCTGCGGAGCGGCACGGCGTCAGCCTGGCAGAGGGCCGCGAGGACCTCGCACCATGGCGCTCATACGTCTCGAATCACCTGTGGGCTGCGGACCACTGACCGGCCCCCTCTGCAGCTCAGCGAATCACCTCGGCCGGCACGGCTTTGCGGTCGATGGCGCTGCTATCGCCAGGAGCGCCTCGCAGAGCGGTGCTTCAAGAGTTCTCGACTGCTTCTGTGGAATCGCTGCTAGGCCTCGCCCGCGCGGTCGGCTGGTGCCGAGTGCACCAAGCACGGCGTGTGCTTGCCCTCCCGGAGTCCAGCACCGGCACTTTTTGACCGTGAAACTGCACCGGCCGCGCAGGCTTGCCGCGCTGAAACCGATGAGATGAACCAACCGTTTCACCAGGTACTCCGGCCCGGTCTGATTTGCGGGCGCTCCGCGCCCGTGTTGCCGCGGCGATGCTCCGCATCGCCATCACCGGATGCGATTCTTCCCGGGGGTGAATCCCCGGGGTTCCTCGCAAGAGCACGCTGAAAAGTGGACCAGTAGCGACGCTTGGCGGTTCTAACGCTTGTCGCAACAGATGCCAGCGACGGCGATCGCCGAGACGATCGGCCGGGACCGGGGCCTGACCGTGCTCAAGCACCGCATCCGGGATCTGCGGCCGGCCTATCGGCCTGTGGATCCGGCCTCGCGGACGGTCTATGAACCAGGGCGGCTTCAAGTTCCGTGGTTGTGCTGGTTGTTGCTGTGAGGGGTGGGTAGCGGTGCAGGCACGGGCTTCGTGATCATTAGGGTGTCTACGCCTCGTGATCATGAGAAGGTCCCGTGCCTGCTGTTGCATCCTCCCCGATCCCTGCCGTACTTGTGAAGCTGGGTCCGCTGGAACCCGGCCAGGTCGCTGATCTGCGCCCCTACTTCGACTCCATCCCCGACCCGCGCTCGCGGCGGGGCCGGTGGTACTCGCTGACGGCGATCTTGATGGTGTGTGCCTGTGCGGTCGTCTCGGGCGCCAGGAGCATCGACGAGCTCGCCGAATGGGGCGCCCGGGCCTCGGGTGGGCTGCTGGCCGCCCTCGGTGTACGCCGCCATCCACTGCGGTGGCGGCGTACACCGTCGCCGGCGACGATCGGGCGGGTGCTGATCGCCGTCGACGGCGATGCCCTGGACGCCGCGGTGGGCGCCTACCTCACCGACCGGCACCGCACCGTCGTGTCCACCGCGCACCGGCGGGCCATCGCGGTGGACGGCAAGACGCTCAAGGGCTCAGCGCGTTTGGACGTGACCCGCCGTCACCTGCTGTCGGCGGTCAGCCACACCACCGTCGTGACACTCGCGCAGGCCGAGGTCGGCGCGAAGACCAACGAAACCACGCACTTTAAGCCGCTGCTGGCACCGCTGGACCTGGCCGGCACTCTCGTCACCTTCGATGCGCTGCACTCGGTCAAGGCGAAAATCACCTGGCTGGTCGAGACGAAGAAGGCCCACTACATCGCCGTGATCAAGACCAACCAGCCCACCGCCCACAGCCAGCTCGCCACGCTGCCGTGGCGTGACATCGCCGTCCAGCACACCCACTCCGAGGTCGGGCACGGCCGGCGCGAGTCCCGTTCGATCAAGACCTGCGGCATCGCGGACGAACTCGGTGGCATCGCCTTTCCGCACGCGAAGCTCGCCATCCGCGTCCACCGCCGGCGCCGGCCGACCGGCAGCCGCGAGAGTCGCGAGAGCGTCTACGCCGTGACCAGCCTCGAAGCCCACCAGACCAGCCCCGCGGACCTCGCCGCCGCGATTCGCGGGCACTGGGGAGTGGAAAACTCCAGCCACCACATCAGAGACGTCACCTTCGCCGAGGACGCCTCCACCGTCCACACCGGGGCCGCACCCCGAGCCATGGCCACCTTCCGCAACCTGGCCATCGGCGTGCTGAAGACCCTCGGCGCCGAGAACATCGCCAAAACCACCCGGGCGATCCGCGACGAACCACGACGGGCACTCCCGATCCTGGGCATCATCAACAACCAGGACACCCACGGAACTTGATCAAGCCCTGTCTATGAACCGGGCGAGAACAGGAGCAGTGCCGCTGAATATGCACGTCATGAATCCGCGCCTGCCTTCTTGACGGTGCAGCCCGGGCAGGCGTGAGGTGACGCCGTACCCACAAAAGGTCGGTCCGGGTGCCCGGCTACTCAGGGGCGCGTCAGGAAAGGATCCGCACGAGTGCGGAGAGTGCCTGAGGCCACGCAGCGTCGGAGGGCACCCCGTATCCAACGACGAGGGCATCGGCCATGGCGCTCAGGGACCGGTCATGGCGGTATCGGGACAGGCCAGCCACTTTGAGGCCCTGCCGGGCTGCCGACTGAAGGACCCGCTGCTCGGTCCCGGGCGGCAAACCGAGCACGGTGTGAAGGCCAGCCGCTGTCCCGATGACGCGCACCTTTGGGGCGTGCTGGAGCAGGGCTGTGACGAGAGCGTCTCGTCGATCGCGGTAGCGCCGACGGGCAGCACGTACGTGATGGTCGTAGGCGCCGGAGGTGATGAATTCCGCCATCGTCAGCTGGCTGACTACCTCGCACGAGTCGATCTGCCCCTTGGCCGCCACGGCTTCCTCAGCGAGCGTGGGAGGCAGCGCCATCCAGGCCAGCCGCAGGCCAGGAGCAAGGGTCTGGCTGGCGGTACCCAGGTAGACCACGCAGTCGGGGTCGAGTCCTTGGAGCGCCCCGACAGACTGGCGGTCGAACCGGAACTCACCGTCGTAGTCATCCTCCAGGACCAGCCCGCCGGTCCGTCTGGCCCATTCCACGACGGCCGTCCGGCGATCGCGCTGCAATGCCGTGCCCACGGGGAACTGGTGAGCCGGTGTGAGTAGGACCGCATCGGTGCCGACGGGCGGCACCGGGTCGGTCCCGTGGGTGTCCAAGGGAAGCGGGAGGGTCTTCAGCCCAGCAGCCGCCAGCAGGCCCCAGTACCTGTCTAGGCCGTAGGACTCGACGGCGACGTTCCTCGCCCCCCGCCCGGCCAGGACTCCGCTCAGGATCTGCAGGCCGTGGGAGACGCCGGCGCAGATCAGTATGTGCTCCGGACTTACGTGCACGCCCCGGGCTCGAGCGAGATGGTCTGCGAGTGCGGCCCGTAGTTCCGGCCGACCGCGTGGGTCGCCATAGCCGAGCGCGTCGTCGGGGGCCGCGGCCAGGGCGCGGCGTGTGGCCCTCAGCCAGGCTGCACGAGGAAAAGCGGCTAGGTCGGGGCTACCTGGGATCAGGTCGTGGCAAAAGTCCCCGGATGGATCGGCGGCCGAGCGCGCCAAGATCGGTCGAGTGATCATCCTGTCTGCCACGAGTGTGCCTGAGCCTCTGCGGGCGGTAAGCCATCCCTCGGCGACGAGGTCGGCATAGGCGTCGGCCACGGTGTTGCGGGCAAGGCCGAGGTCGGTGGCGAGCTGACGGGAGGAGGGCAGCCGTGTCCCTGGGGCCAGGTGGCCGGTGCGGACAGCTTCGCGCACGGCTTCGGCCAGCTTACGGCGTACACCTCGGCCAGCTCGTATCAAATCAGGGGTGATACCCGAAGCAGCCCAGAATTCCGACATGGTGTGAACAGTACTGGCGAACGGCGGCGGGTGTAAGCGCCGCTGCGGAGCGGCCCAACTCTCCACGAAGGGTGTCGATCCCCTATAGATGAGCTGTAGATCAAAGCTGCAATACTATTTGCGGAGAAGCAACGTGCTGATCGGCCCTGCGCTAACCCGCGCTTGCCAGGTGCATCAGTTTCAACGAAAGCTAGCGTGAGGCTGGGCCTGAACTTTGTGCCCGGACAGGAATTCGGAGGACATCGTGAGCAATGCCAACTCTACGGCGCAAGAGAATGCTCAAGTGGCGCTTTTCGAGGCCATCGCGTCTCAAGCACGACAGCAGGAAGGGCACAAGGATCATGGAGCGGTCGCAGCATCCTTGAAGGACCTGGCAGAGGCGTTTGCCTGGGCTGCGAACCAGCACGAGAGCCCGAGCGATCAGTGAAGGTTGCCAGCACTTGAACGGCCGATCTCTCGCGCTGAGCATGGCGCGGAGCAATGCCCGTCACATCTGTTCGAACGAAGGAGACGTGATGTCTGAAGGCCCTGGCGACGATGAGTGGGGAGAGCCAACTCCAGATGCGGTCCTCCACACCGGCACGGAACAGTTGCCCGACCCGGAAGATGTAGTACTGGCATCTGGTCACGACATCACACCGGAAAGGCTTGAACAGGCACGCCGCCTTCTCGACGAAGAGGGCGCTGCCGGTGTAGAAAAGTTGCTCCCTTGAAAGAGCACCGCTGCAACGTCCGGGAGCGGCCAGGCTGCTCCCGGCCTGCACCGCGTAAGGAGCAGTCTCCGTGTCGGCAGGGCGAGTTCCCGCGTGGTCGGACCGCGCGAACGGCGCTAGGAGATCTTTAAGGGTGTGGGTTATGTGGGGTCGTGACGGATGTCGTGGTCTGCGCTATGCCGGAGGGATGAGGTATCCCGATGGCGGAGGGCTGACGGCTCAGGAGCGGGTTCGGCGTGAGCAGGTCCGGTTGGCGGCCGCTGATCTGATCGAGGCGGGCGCCAGTGACCGGGAGGTGGCCCGGCAGTTCAGGGTGACCCGTATGTCGGCGAACCGCTGGCGGCGGGCGTTGGCCACGGGTGGTCGGCAGGCCCTGGTCTCCAAGGTTCAACTAGGCATCACCCTGCACAGTGCGTCCAGTGCGCCCGCCCACGCGCTGTCCGAGGGCGCCGCGTAGTTGACCACCAGGCCGTCCCGTTCGGGCAACTGCCACCCACAGTCCGCCACTTCGTAGCGGAACTGCGTCAACCCCCTGATCGCCAGACCTTGCCGGGCCGCGGCCTGGACCACCGAACTCTCAGTTCCACGAGGGAGGTCGAGGACCGTCTGCAGTCCTGCCGCTATGCCGGCCACACGAATGCCGGGAGCCCTCTGGCGCAGGACCGCGACCAGCTGCTCGCGGCGGCGCCGGTAGCGCAGCCGCATCGAGCGCACATGACGGTCGTACGCGCCCGAGGCGATGAATTCCGCGAGCGTCAGCTGCTCCAGGGCGCTCGTCATGTAGTCGCCGTGCCCTTTGGCCGTCACGATCTCCGGGATGAGTTCCTCCGGGAGCACCATCCATCCGAGCCGTACCCCCGGCGCCAGGGACTTACTTGCGGAACCGAAGTACACCACCCTCTGCGGATCGAGGCCCTGCAGGGCACCCACCGGCTGGCGGTCGTACCGGAACTCCCCGTCGTAGTCGTCCTCCAGGATCAGGCCGCCGGTGGCACGTGCCCAGTCGACGGCCGCCGCGCGCCGCTCCGGGCTGAGCGCGACCCCCGTCGGGAACTGGTGCGCCGGGGTCAGCAGCACCGCGCCCACTCCGCGCAGTCGCGCCAGGTCGTCGATGCGTGCGCCATGTTCGTCGACGTAGAGGGGCTGGGTGTGCAGACCGGCGTTCGTCAGCAGGTCGCGATGCAGATCGAAACCGTAGGCCTCGACGGCCACCGCCCCCACCCGCCGCACCCTGAGCGCCTGGGCCATCAGCGCCAGGCCGTGGTGGAAACCGGAACAGATGACGATCCGCTCCGGCCCGGCATATACCCCGCGGGCCCGCGTCAGGTAGTCCGCGAGTGCTGTACGCAGCTCCATGCGACCGCGGGCGTCTCCGTAGCCCAAGGCGCTGTGCGGCCCGGCGGTCAGAGCCCGGCGGGCCGCGGTGAGCCACTGCGTGCGCGGAAAGTTCGCGAGGTCCGGTACACCCGTCAGCAGGCCGTACCCGGGAAGGTGCTCGTCCGGCCTCGTGCGGGGAGCGTCGGGCGCGGCCCTGTGCGGCTCGACCCGGGTGGCCACCCGGGTCCCGGAGCCCTGCCGGGCGGTTAGCCAGCCTTCGGCGATCAGCTCGGCGTAGGACTCGACCACGGTGTTGCGGGAGACGCCGAGATCCGCGGCAAGTGAGCGGGAGGCCGGCAGCCGGCAGCCGGGCACCAGACGCCCGGTGCGCACGGCCTCCCGCAAGGCGTCCGTGAGCCCTGCGCGCAGCCCGGGCCCGCGCAGCTCCAGATGGAGGTCGGCACCGAACGTGGGGGGAGGATCGGGCGCGGAATTGGTCCGGGAATCTCTCACGTAAATGGACCATACTCCCGCACCACTGAGACCGTAGCGTTGCGGGCATGACGACGAATCAAGCGCACGGGAGCACCGCACGTCTCCCGAACCCCTACGTCACGTGTCTGGACCTGGGATCCGCCGGCGCGGTCGTCACCACAGGCTGGGGACGGACCGTTCAGAAGACGGGAGAACGGGGCAAGGTTACCGGCCAGGTACTGGGACCTACCTCACCGACGGGCATCAGTTGATCTGGGAGTACCCGCGCCAGACAGCGACGGGCGAACAGACCCACCTCGTCGAGTCGATGGACATCGTCGACTGACTCATCGCGCGTCATCTCGTCTGTTGGGGCTGGGTCGGCTTTAAGAAGCTCCACGCCGCCGCCAACAACACCCCACCCACCGGTTGACCGCCGGAACCCTCGACGCGGTCCGCGCACCCAGCCGGCTAACCCCTCACCGGCTCAACGATCATTCAGGAAAGGGTCGACATGCCGGGCTCCGAACTCTATGAGAAATTCATGGCGCTGCACACCCGCGACGGTGGCCTCGTCATGCCGAACGCCTGGGACGGCCTCTCGGCACTGATGCTGGCCGATGCCGGCTTCGAGGCGATCGCGACATCGTCGGCGGCGCTCGCGGCCACGCTCGGCCGCCTCGACGGGCGTCATGAAGTCACCCTCGAAGAGCACCTCGAGCATGCACGGCTGCTCGGCCGACTCACCGGGCTGCCCGTCAACGGAGACTTCGAGGACGGTTACGGCGACACGCCTGAAGGCGTCGCCGCGACCGTTGAGGCCGCCGTGGAGTCTGGCCTCGCCGGTATCGGGGTCGAGGACACCTCGGGCAATCCCGATCAACCCATCCGCGGCTTCGACGAGGCAGTCAATCGCATACGTAGCGCCGTCGCCGCGGCCAAAGGGCGCATCGTCGTCACCGGCCGCACCGACAACTTCATCCAGGGACGGCCCGATCTCGAGGACACCATCCGGCGTCTGACGGCCTTCGCCGACGTCGGCGCCGATGTGCTCTACGCCCCATACCCACCCGACCTCGACGCACTCGTCGCGATCGTCACCGCGGTCGCGCCGACACCGGTGAACGTCCTCGTGTCACCGTCGGACAAGGTGCTGACCGTCGCCGAACTGCAGAAGGCCGGGGTCAAGCGCATCAGCTTGGGCCCATTGCTCTACACCCAAGCGATGGGCGCACTCGAACAAGCCACGAAGGCGCTCGTCGCGGGCGACCTCGCCTCGGCGACGACAGGTATGAGCTTCGACCGCGTCAGCGAACTGCTTGCCCGCGGCACGAAATAGCCCAAACCCTGCGAACCACCGCTCCTCACCCACTCATCGCAAGAAGAAGGCAGATTGACATGAATCTCGACAAGCTCATGAACAAGCACCTCACCAGGTATTTCGACCCCAGCAAGACCATTCCGGAGGAAACCCTTCAGCAGCTGCTGAGGTTCCTGCGCTCTACGCCGTCATCGGTGAACGTACAGCCCAACCACTTCTACGTCCTCGCCACGCCCGAAGGCAAAGAGCAGCTCGCCAACAACCTGGGCGAACGATTCCAGGACAACGCCGAGAAGATCCTGAACGCGTCGCACACCATCATCCTCACCACCCGGGCAGATCTGCCTGACAGCCACCTCGAGGCGGTGTTCACGAAGGAGAAGGCCGACGGCCGGTTCTCTGACCCGTCAAAGCAGGAGCTGTGGGAATCAATGACCCGAGACTTCCTCAACCTGCGCAACTACGGCTACAAGGACCTGAACCACTGGATGGAGAAGCAGACCTACATGGCGATGGGCCTGACCATGATGGCGGCCGCTGAGCTCGGCGTCGAGGCCACGCCGCTGGAGGGGTTCGACCCGACCAGTGTCGACAAGGCGTTCAAGATCCGCGAGAGCGGACACAGCACGACGGTGCTGCTGGCCCTCGGCTACCCCGACCCGGAGAGGGTGTACACCACCCCGATCTCGCGATTCGCCCCCGACCAGCTGTTCACCTTCATCTAAAAACCCACCCGGAAACCAAACCCACAACATGTGCGAGGAAGAGGACAATCTCGATGAAAGCCATTGTGGTAACCGACCAGGCCGCGGGAACGGCCGGGATGACGCTGACGGAGCGGCCTGAGCCGCCCGCATCGATCAACGACGTCATCGTTCAGATTCATGCATCGGGCTTCGTCCCGACTGAGATGGAGTGGCCATCGACCTGGACCGATCGCGCCGGCCGTGACAAGACACCGTCGATCCCCGGCCACGAGCTGGCCGGAGTGGTCACCGCCCTCGGCTACGGCACGACGGGGCTGTCGGTCGGGCAGCGGGTGTTCGGCCTCGCCGACTGGCACCGCGACGGCACCCTGGCGGAGTACGTGGCGATCGAAGCACGCAACCTCGCACCGCTGCCCGGCGACGTCGACTTCACCGTCGGCGCGTCCCTGCCCATCTCAGGTCTGACCGCGTGGCAAGGGCTGTTCCAGCACGGCCGCCTCCAGTCTGGCCAGACCGTCCTCGCCCATGGCGCGGCCGGGGCAGTGGGGACGATGGTGACCCAGCTCGCACGTGAGGCCGGCGCCTACGTCATCGGCACCGGACGCGCCGCCGACCGGGAGAAGGCACTCGACTTCGGCGCGCACGAGTTCGTCGACCTCGAAAATGACGCGCTGAAAGACGTCGGCCGCGTCGATCTCGTCTTCGATGTCATCGGTGGCGACGTTCAGAAACGGTCCGCTGCCCTGATCAAGGCTGGAGGAACGCTGGTCTCCATCGTCGGCCCGGTCGAGGCGCGACCCGCTGACGGCCTGGCGGTGGACTTCGTAGTCGAGGTCGATCGTGCCCAACTGGGCGAGATCGTGCAGCGAGTGCGGGACGGACGACTGCGGACAAACATCGGTGACGTCGCAAGCTTGGACGATGCCGTTGGTGCCCTTAACCCGACCACGCGACGCCGCGGGAAGACAGTCATCCGCGTACGCCCGTAGGAAGTGACGGCCACAGTCCGCCTGGCAGGTCATGGGCCTGGTACGCGTGGCGGTTCGGGTACTTGCGCCGATCGGTGACCATGGCGTAGATCATCGGGCAGGTCCGGTTCCGGCGGGATGCCGGGTTCGGCTGCCCCCGCGACCGGCCCCCGCCTACGATCCGTCAGCAGGTCGGCACGCTGTGGCGGGGACCTGATGTCACCGGTGCGGATGCCATATGAGTATTTGCCGCTGTGTCTCGGTGTACGCGGATTTGGCCGCCTGCGTCGCGCCGCCCGCGTAGCTGTCTCTGTACCCCCGTCGGCTTCCGTCACTGTTGCCGGCGTGCGGGCGCCGCCGTTCGTGGCGGTCATTCGGGAGACGCCGCCTTGGGCCTTGGCCGGGCGGTCAGGGCACTCGGATCGATAGAGGAGTTGATCACCTTGGACGGACAAGAGCTGCAGAAGATCGCGCACGACTGCACTGTGGAACTGCCCGGCACCGACCTGGAGCATCGTTTCGGCCCCGACTGGGAGGTCTACAAGGTGCGCGGCAAGGTCTTCATGCTCATGACCGACATGCCGGGGCGCCCCGTCGTGATCCTGAAAGCTGATCCGGACGGCGCCGCAGCCCTGCGTGAGCAGTACGCAGACATTACCCCCGGCTATCACATGAACAAGAGGCACTGGATCACGGCGGAAGGCGGGGGCACCATCGACGAGAAGCTAGTGAAGGAGCTCGTGATCGACTCCTACCGTCTCGTGGTCGGCGGGCTTCCCAAGTCCGAGCAGCCCGTGGATCCGCGCACCTACGGCCGCCGCGCCTGACCTTCGTCATGCCCATCAGCGGCGAGAAGCTCCAGGACAGAGCGCGCGACACGGCACTGGCGCTGCCCGGGGCCAGCCACGGGCGCCCGTTCACCGAGCAGCTGGACGTCTACAAGGTGGCGGGCAAGGTCTTCCCGATCGTCAGGACGACCCGGACGAACGCATCGTCACCCTCAAGGCAGAACCGGAGTACGGGCGGCTGCTGCAACACGAACACCCATCGATCACCCCGGGCCTACCAACCAAACCCTCGTTACCCAGCACTTGGCGGAGTACCCCGGGGTGGAGCGCCCTGGTCGCCACGCTTCCCGATAGGCCGATCACCCTCGCCATCGACGGACCTGCCGCCCTGGATTGGTCTGCGGCCGTCAAGTTGCTGAACTCGGCGTTGGAGGCGCGTGGGCCTGGGCCCACCTAGCCCCCTGGCCGCTGATCCTCGAGCGCACAGGGTCCACCGAGCTCGCCGATGACCCGGACTTCGACCGGCTCGCCGAAGGCACCCTTGCCGACCTCTTCGACGAGCTGCCCGTGCCGGAACATACGTCCGACGCAGTGGCACTCGTTTTCGGGCCAGGCGGCTCGCGGCTTCGAGTTCAGAGCAGCGGGCGAGGACTTCGGCGAGCTGTTGACGGTCTGCCTCTCGGAGCCGGTCGGGGTGGCGCATCATCCAGCCGGTGATCTGGCGGCTGCCAGGTGGTGCCGGGCCGACGACACGGATGCGCTGTCGGCGACCAGGCGGACGGTGTTCTGCTCTTGCTGCCCGATATCGGAAGCGTCCAGCGCTGGGCCACCGCGGACTCGGCCACCGACGAGGTGCTGCGCATCTGGTACATCGCTGTCACCCGCGCGCCACCTGGCCGCCATCGCCCTGCCCGAGGAGGAGACCGGCGCGCTGGCCCGGCTGTTGACCAGACGCCGAGTGCCTGTACGCATCACATAATCCCTCCCTGAGGCCGCAGGCCAGGTCCTGACCGCCTACACGAGCGCAGCAGAACTCCCCTGCCATCACAGGGACGCTTAGGGCTGGCCTAGTTGTCCGACGGAATGCGTGCGGCGATCTCGCGGGCGAACCAGTCCGCCTCCTGCGACAACTCGTCCGCCCCTTCGCTCGCGATGAGCTGGAGCAGGCGCAGCAGGTCGTGGGCTTCGTCGAGGGTAAGAAGCGCCAGACGCCGCGCTGCATCATCCTGAGCCGGGATGAGGTCCGCGACAGCGGTGTGCTCGTTTGCATCCATGCTCGCTTCAACGCGTACCGACGCTCAAGGGATACATCGAGCGTTGCGGACCACCCGAAGGGCAGACAACGGCGCATCGCGCGACGGTGCTGTGAGAGCCGCTCGGGGTGTGGGACGAATGCCGGCTGTCGACGGCGGGAAGATCAGCCGGCCCGGAATCCGGCTCGGGAAGCACCGGCGTGGTAGTCACCGACGAGATGCGCCAGCGTGGACCGCTCCTCGGGTCAGCTGCGAGGCGCCAGGACGTCACCCTCGGGTTCCACGGTCAGTGGAACCCGAGCATGCCGGGCGAGTTGATGTCGACAGTGACGATGCCGGGCGGATATCGGTGCTCGTCCTCGGTGAGCAGGATCGACATGCCGGGGCATCAGGTCAGGCCCCCTGTAAGTGACGCACCGTCTTCTGCCCAGGCCAGGGCCCTCCTTGGCGCACTCTGCAGGAACTTCGTCGCTCGTGTACAGGATGTCGACCGTAGGCGACCTCCAGGATCTCCTGGTTCATGGCGATGTCGACGCCGTCGTCCATCAGATGGAGAGCGACTCGGACTCCCGCAGCGACGCGGTGACGAACTCCCGCGGAGGGGCCGAAGGCGCTTTTCGACGCGTTAGTGGGGTGGCTGCGCGAGCGTCGGGTGCTGCTGCCCGGCGTGACGACGCTCGCCCGGCTGGTCGCGTCGGTGCGGGAGGCGGCGAACCAGCGACTGTGGGACAGCCTCCACGGGCTGCTGAGCACAGGTCAGCGGGCGGTCCTCGATTCCCTGCTGACCGTGCCGTCGGCGGCGCGGGTGTCGGAGCTGGACTCGACGCCGGCCAGCTGGTCATCTTCGTCTGAACACCCACCCGGAAACCAAACCCACAACACATGCGAGGAAGAGGACAATCTCGATGAAAGCCATTGTGGTAACCGACCAGGCCGCGGGAACGGCCGGGATGACGCTGACGGAGCGGCCTGAGCCGCCCGCATCGATCAACGACGTCATCGTTCAGATTCATGCATCGGGCTTCGTCCCGACTGAGATGGAGTGGCCATCGACCTGGACCGATCGTGCCGGCCGTGACAAGACACCGTCGATCCCCGGCCACGAGCTGGCCGGAGTGGTCACCGCCCTCGGCTACGGCACGACGGGGCTGTCGGTCGGGCAACGAGTGTTCGGCCTCGCCGACTGGCACCGCGACGGCACCCTGGCGGAGTATGTGGCGATCGAAGCACGCAACCTCGCACCGCTGCCCGGCGACGTCGACTTCACCGTCGGCGCGTCCCTGCCCATCTCAGGTCTGACCGCGTGGCAAGGGCTGTTCCAGCACGGCCGCCTCCAGTCTGGCCAGACCGTCCTCGCCCATGGCGCGGCCGGGGCAGTGGGGACGATGGTGACCCAGCTCGCACGTGAGGCCGGCGCCTACGTCATCGGCACCGGACGCGCCGCCGACCGGGAGAAGGCACTCGACTTCGGCGCGCACGAGTTCGTCGACCTCGAAAATGACGCGCTGAAAGACGTCGGCCGCGTCGATCTCGTCTTCGACGTCATCGGTGGCGACGTTCAGAAACGGTCCGCTGCCCTGATCAAGGCTGGAGGAACGCTGGTCTCCATCGTCGGCCCGGTCGAGGCGCGACCCGCTGACGGCCTGGCGGTGGACTTCGTAGTCGAGGTCGATCGTGCCCAACTGGGCGAGATCGTGCAGCGAGTGCGGGACGGACGACTGCGGACAAACATCGGTGACGTCGCAAGCTTGGACGATGCCGTTGGTGCCCTTAACCCGACCACGCGACGCCGCGGGAAGACAGTCATCCGCGTACGCCCGTAGGAAGTGACGGCCATAGTCCGACGGCGTGGTCGGCACCCTCGGCGCCACCGAGGTCGCCGCCGGCGCCCGCATGTTCTCCGGCGAGGTCGCCCGCCACCGACCCGTGCTGGTCAACGGCATCCCCGGCCACATGTCCTGGCGCCCCGACGGAACCCCCCTCTCCGTCATCGCCTGGCCAAACTCGCCTCGATCTATTTGCCCGCCCCGTCCTGAGTCGGTGTCGTCAGGGTCGGCCCGGCATGTGAATCCCGGGCCGACCGACCGAGTTCCGCTGGCGCCTCCGGACTGTCTCCGCGCTCCGACACCTTCGCTGACCATGGGCCGCTAGACCTCCCACCGGCCACGCTGGCCACCTGAACCGTTCCGGGTTCGATAGGGACTCGATCATTTGAGAGGATCGAGTCATGGCACGTCCCTAAGAATGTGAGGCGGTCCGGGAGGGCCGGGTGTGGCTGATGGCACGTTGCCCTCGAGGGCTCGGAAGGAATGGCCGCCCGATCCTCCGGGGCGCTCCGACTGCTGATTGAGAACTGCGGTCATCGCTGGTTAGGGACCCGTCGGCGGAGTGTTCTTCGGACCATGAAGTTCTGGTCACGAGGGATACGGAGCGAGGGACTTGGGCACGTCTATCAACCGGATATGGGTCGGCATCGACGCCGCAAGGGGCACCACTGGGCGGCAGCGGTGGACGCCGATGGGGAGATCCTTTTCTCGACGAAGGTGATCAACGACGAGTCGCAGATCCTGGCGCTCATCGAGACCGCGCGGGAAATGGCCGGTCAGGTGCAGTGGGCGGTGGACATCTCCGGTCGGGCCTCCGCACTGCTGTTGGCCCTGCTGGTGGCCCATGGCCAGAGCGTGGTCTACGTTCCAGGCCGAACCGTCAACCGGATGACCGGCGCCTACAAGGGCGAGGGGAAGACTGACGCGAAGGACGCGCGGGTCATCGCCGACCAGGCCCGGATGCGCCGGGATTTCGCTCCGTTGGACACGCCACCGGAGCTCGTGGCTGCCCTGAAGGTGCTGACGCACTACCGTGCTGACCTGATCGCCGACCGAGTGAGGCTGATCAACCGGCTGCGCGACCTGCTCTTGGGGATCTGTCCTGCCCTGGAACGGGCCTTCGACTACTCCGCCGCCAAGGGGCCCGTCGTCATGTTGGCGGACTACCAGACCCCGGCTGCCCTTCGTCGGATCGGCGTCAAACGGCTGACGACCTGGCTGGAGCGTCGCAAGGTCCGCGGAGCCGGGGACGTGGCCAGCAGGGCAGTGGAGGCCGCCCAGTCCCAGCAGATCATCCTGCCTGGCGAGAGGCGGGCGGCCAAGCTGGCCAGGACCTGGCGCACCAGCTCCTGGCCCTGGACGAGCGGATCAAGGACAACGACCGGGAGATCCGCGAGACCTTCCGGGCCGACGAACGCTCCGAGATCATCGAATCGATGCCCGGCATGGGTCCGATCCTGGGCGCGGAGTTCGTCGCCATCGTCGGCGACCTGTCCGGTTATACGGACGCCGGCCGCCTCGCCTCCCACGCCGGTCTGGCCCCGGTGCCCCGCGATTCCGGACGCCGCACCGGCAACAACCACCGGCCCAAGCGCTACAACCGGCGCTTGCGCCACATTTTCTACCTGGCTGCGCAGACCGCCATGATGCGGCCCGGTCCATCTCGGGACTACTACCTCAAGAAGCGGTCCGAAGGGCTCCTTCACACCCAAGCTCTGCTTGCGCTCGCGCGCCGTCGGGTCGACGTGCTGTGGGCAATGCTGCGGGACAATAGGCCGTTCACCTTCGCCCCGCCAGTCGTTCGGGCACCTTGACACGGTCATTGAGATTCCTTCCCAGTACCCGCTTGAGCTGCGCCGTCGTGCGGTGCGGATGGTCGCCGAGGTGCAGCCGGAATACGAGACCGAGTGGGCCGCGATGAAAGCAGTCGCCCAGAAACTGGGCATCGGCACGACCGAGACACTGCGCAAGTGGGTGCGGCAGGACCAGATCGACGCCGGTGCCCGGCCGGGCACCACGACGGAGGAGTCCGCGCAGGTCAAGGCGATGAAGAAGGAGATCGCCGAGCTCAAGCGGGCGAACGAGATCTTGAAGGCCGCGGCGTCTTTCTTCGCGTCAATGCCATCGTTGGAGACGTCGACCCGGTGACGGGCGGGGCGTTGCGCAGTTCTCCGAGCATGGTTCCGAGCGTCGCCTTGGCGTTGTTGGGCTGCATGATGGAGTGCGCCGCGGCCTCCACTGCCGAGGTGCCCCCCTGAGCGAGGGCGCGCAGCAGGTCGGGCAGGTCCTCGGCGGGACCATAGGCGTGCGAGACGGAGGCCCAGGGGTGGGTGTCGAGAACATGACGTGATCTTCGCAGCCCGGTGCGACAGGACGGTCAGGGCCCTGCGACGACTGGGCCGGCGCGCCTGAGCCGTCCCCTTTCGGTGTCAGGTGGCGGTGGTCTACGGCGTCTCCTGATCGTGCTGGTAGGCGGCGAGGAGGAAGAGCCAGATCTCGCTGATGGTGGGGAAGGGGGCGATCGCGTGCCTGAGCCGTTTGAGCGGGATTTCGCCGGCGACTGCAATGGTTGCCGAGTGCAGGAGCTCGCTGACGCCGGGGCCGACGAAGGTCGCTCCGAGGAGGATTTCCCGGTCGAGGTCGACGACCAGCCTGGCGTGGCCCTGGTAGCCGTCGGCGTAGAGGTTGGCGCCCTGGGCAGCGTTGAAGTCAAGGTCGACGGTCTTGACGTGGTACCCGGAGCGCTCCGCCTGCTCGGCGCTCAGGCCCACCGCGGCCGCCTCGGGGTCGCTGAAGAAGACCTGGGGTACGGCGTGCTGGTCGGCGGTTGTGGCGTGGTCGCCCCAGGGCGCGTCGTCGAGCGGGCGGCCGGCGGCGCGGGCGCCGATGGCGTCGCCTGCGGTCCGGGCTTGGTATTTGCCCTGATGGGTGAGCAAGGCACGATGGTTGACGTCGCCCAGGGCGTACAGCCAGTCGCCGTCGACCCCCTGCACCAGGCAGGTGGTGTCCACATCGAGCCAGGAGCCGGGGGTGAGGCCGACCGTGTCCAGGCCGATGTCGTCGGTGGCGGGGGTGCGGCCGGTGGCGCACAAGACCTCGTCGGCCTCCAGCTCGCCGCCGTCGTCGAGGGTGAGGGTGACCGGCCCCTGCGGGTCCGGGCGGCGCAGGGCGGTCACCTGCACGCCGATCCGCACATCCGCGCCCGACTCTCTCAATCCCTGAGCGACCAGTTCGCCGGCGAAGGGTTCCATGCGGGGGATCAGGCGGCGCCGGGCGAGCAGGGTGACCTGGGAGCCGAGGCCCTGCCAGAGGGTGGCCATCTCGATGCCGACTCCGCCGCCGCCGATGATGGCGAGGCGAGTGGGCACGGTGCTGGATTCGGTGCCCTGCCGGCTCGTCCATGGACGGGCCTCGGCGATGCCCGGGATGTCGGGCAACGCCGGTCGGCTGCCGGTGGCGATGGCCACTGCGTACCGGGCCGTGAGTGTCTGCCGGGCGCCGTCGTCACGGGTGACGCTGACGCGTCGGGGCCCGTCGAAACGGCCGTGGCCACGAAAGAGGTCGGCTCCGATGGACTTGAGGAACAGAGCCTGTCTGGTGTCGTCCCAGTCGGAGACAGAGCGGTTGCGACGGGCGAAGACGCCATCGGCGTCGACCCGACCGGTGACAGCCTGCCGGGCACCGTCCACGCGCCGCGCGTCGGCGAGCGCGATGACCGGCCGCAGCAGCGCCTTACTGGGCACGCACGCCCAGTACGCGCAGTCACCGCCGACCAGTTCCCGTTCCACGACCGCTGCGGAGAGGCCGGCGGCGCGGGCGCGGTCGGCGACGTTCGCACCGGCCGGGCCTGCGCCCAGCACGACCACGTCGTAAGGCACCCCTGTCCGGGTTTCGTGCGATTCGCTCATGTTCTTCCTCGCATTCCTGGGAGTGCCTGACGACGGTCGAGGCGGTGGTGATGCTGCCCGTCGGGCCTGGTGGGTGGGCCTGGGCGGGGGCTCCCCGACCAGGCCAGGGCACGTCGGTCAGGCGTCGGTGTGCGGGGTGACGACCGGCCATTCGGTGTCGGTATCGGCGAGGACGTTGAAGTAGTTCGTGAGGATGTTCAACGCCAGATTGCCCGCGACCTCGGCGATCTCGGCGTCGGTGACGTCCACGGCCCGGGCAGCCTTGAGCTGCGTTTCACCAATGTGGCCGCGGGCAATGGCGTGGGACGGGTCCAGCACTGCGACGGTGTGCGGGTCGGCGGACTCCGCGTGGCGGGCACACTCCACTCCCCCGGCGCCGACCTTGGCGACGCGCGCCCTATGTAGGTGTGGGCAGAGAGGCAGTAGGTGCAATTGTTGTACTCCGCGGTGTCGATCGCCAGCCGTTCCCCGACCGGGGCCGGGATCATGGTCCCCGGTCCGCCGCGAGGGCAGCATCCTCCCGGCGATCACCCACGAGCAGCCGGACACCATCACCCAGACCGGCGGCCGACCCGTCTACCCGTAGCCCAACGGGATGTCCGCCTCGGAGAACCACAGGTCACACTGGGCTGGCTCGCCCGGCCGATACGTCGTCCGGGACACCGGGTCCACCGGCAAACACGCCGGTCCGAGCTCACGCACAACACGTTCCTTGAGGATCGTCCTCCCCCGCTGCCAGCCGATCCGCTCCACAATCACCGTCGCCGGCATCGTCGGCGTCTCCCGCAAAAGCTTGCGGATCCGCACCCTGACCGCGTCCACCGCCGAGCCCTTCAGCGGACGCTCGTACTTCGGCGGCCGGCCGGCGCAGACCACGGTCTGCGGCCGGCCCTGCGGGACAGGTGGTCCGATGTCGCATCAAAGGTATGTCACACCGTAGTTGGCGGCCCACTCATGCTTCAGGTCATCCTCGTTCGCGTGCCCGAACGTGTACGCGGGAGAGTCCACCCGCAGCGCCCGGTCCACCCTGATCAGTACGGCCTCGTGGCACGGGTAGATGGGATCGCCGTGGGTGTTCAGCACCCACTGGCGGGACCAGTCGTACACCGGGTCGCCTTTCCCGCGGATCTCAGCTGTTCCCTTGAAGCGGTACCCCCGCCGGAGCAGGAAGTCGATCACGTTGACCTCAACCCGCGGATCGCGCCGCAGGTTCTCCACCGTATTGGGCGAGGCCATGTTCATGAATACCAGGTGATCGTCGTCGTAGACGCGCAAGGACCCCTTCGGAGAGAGGTTCGGAGAGCCGTCCTCGCAGACCGTCGCAACGAACGCCAGCTTGGCGCTGGTGACGATCTGCCGCATGTCCTCAGTGATTATTCCCATCGCTCCTCAACCTTTCCTGCCACGTCCGCGTGCTCCGCCCTCCTGGGCCGTCACGACGCAGCCTTTTTCGAGTGCCACAAACTGGCCTGGTCCGCCGATGCTTCGGCGCTCGCTCTGCGCTGTTGCGCAGGCTTCCCGATCGCGTTGGACACCCCTTCGGTCAGTGATGACATCCGCACCGACGGCCGTTCCGGCGACCGTGTCCCGGAGCCCGACCGGCAGTCGCCCCCCACCCACGGTGCCACCGTGAACCGGCCGACCGCCTGATGTGCGCTGCGCCTGGTGGGTACGGCCGCGGACGCGGCCGTACCCAGTCCGCGGGTGCCATGAGTCGGTGTCAGGACCGGGCGACACCCCGCGATGGACCTGCTCAGATCAGCATGATCTTCTTGCCACCGGCCTGCCCGGCGGACACCCGGGCGAAAGCGGCCAGCCCCTCACTCACAGGGAGCGCTTCCACGTTCTGCTTCAGCTTTCCCTCCACGACCGCCTCCGCCAGATGGGCAAGCTGAGCCGCCCCAAGCCGGACGTACAGATCCGTACTCGTGATACCACGCTCCCCCACCGGCTAGCCCGGCCCCGCGGGCTCTTAACCCACCTCCTTTGGTGCCATCAACGCCGTTGCGCCCAGATCGCTTTGAGGGGAACCGACGAGATACGGCTCGTGGCTAGTGTCTCGTGATTCCGTCAGCGTTACTTGATCTTGTGTGGCAGGGTCTCTTGGTGTGGAGCTCTCCGTGGAACAGGCCGCCGAGTTGCGGGAGTTGGTGAACAGTCGGGACGTTCCTGCGGACATAGCAACGCGGGGCCGGATCGTGCTGTGGTCGAGTGAGGGGCGTCGGCGCAAGGACATTGCCGAGCTGCTCGGGGTGTCGCTGCCGACCGTGGACCGCTGGAAGATCCGCTATGTCGAGCAGGGCCTGGCCGGGCTGGAAGGTGAGCGTCCCGGCGGCCCACGGGAACAGGTGCCGGCGCGGGTGCGGGCCCGGGTGATTGCGCTGACGCGCATGACGCCGCCGGACGGCACGGGGCTTTCGCACTGGTCCACACGGGAGTTGGCGAAGTACCTGGAGCGGACCGAGAACCTCACCGTGTCCTGGCACTACATCGCGCGCGTCTGGCGGGAGGAAAGCCTGAAGCCGCACCGGTTGGGCACCTTCAAGATTTCCAAAGACCCTGCGTTCGCGGAGAAAGTGGCCGATGTGATCGGCCTGTATCTGGCACCGCCGGGCGGCGCGGTAGTCCTCTCGATCGACGAGAAGACGCAGATCCAGGCTCTGGACCGAACCCAGCCGGTACTGCCGGTCTCCTTCGCCGCGAGCGAGCAGCGCACCGCCGACTACGTCCGGCACGGCACCACGAACCTGTTCGCCGCCCTGAACGTGACCACCGGCGAAGTGCTCGGCGAGTGCAAGCCGACCCGGAACGGCAAGGACTTCCTGGCCTTCTTGAAGAAGGCGGTGAAACCGCACGCCGGGAAGGACATCCACGTCGTCCTGGACAACCTCTCGACGCACACCACACCCGAGGTCAAGGAGTGGCTGGTCAAGAACCCGCACGTCCACTTCCATTTCACTCCCGTCGGCTCCTCGTGGCTGAACCAGATCGAGATCTGGTTCGGAATCCTGACCCGGCAATCCATCCGCCGCGGCACGTTCTCCAGCGTCAACGTCCTGATCAAACAGATCCGCGACTACATCAACTCCTGGAACACGACGGCGAAACCGTTCACCTGGACCGCGACCTCCAGCGAGGTCCTCGGGAAGGTCCGACTCGCCGCGACCAACGTGAGGAAACTCGTCAATAACAACTCGAACTGACATGAACAGGATCACGAGACACTAGGCCACACTCTCAGGAGCCTTCTCCCGCCCAGATGCTGTGGTGCGCGATGTCCTGGAGAATAGAAATCGCCGACTTCGAAGAAATGGGGGCACGGCATGCCCATCGTTTCGCGCGGATTCCACGGACGAGCGCGGGATACACAGCGCAAACTGCCTCCTGGGCAGTACGAAACCACCGACTTCCCCGTTCTGTCCGCAGGACCCACCCCCACGGTGGACCTTGACGAGTGGGAGTTCACCATCCGCACGGAGACGGGTGCACGGCGGAGCTGGAACTGGGCACAGCTCACAGCGTTGCCCAGCCAGACCTCAACCGTTGACCTGCACTGTGTCACCAAGTGGTCGAAGTTCGACACGGAGTGGCAGGGAGTCTCCTTGGACGTCCTTCTTGAGGACGTGG
The DNA here is from genome assembly GCF_026340095.1 of Streptomyces sp. NBC_01446. Lineage (GTDB taxonomy): Bacteria > Actinomycetota > Actinomycetes > Streptomycetales > Streptomycetaceae > Streptomyces > Streptomyces aureus. The sequence goes on from NZ_JAPEPO010000002.1 coordinate 300,854, forward strand.
AGACCAGTGCCGACTACGCGCTCGTTCATTCCTACGGCGATTACTCCACCAACGTGCCCCTGGAGGACCTTCTCAACGGGCAGGCATGGATCGCGTACCGCTATGACGGCGAGGAACTCGCGCCGGAGCACGGAGGGCCCGCCAGGCTGCTGATTCCGCACTTGTACTTGTGGAAGTCCGCCAAGTGGGTGCACAGCATCCAGCTGCTCGTCGAGGAAGAACGGGGTTTTTGGGAGAACATCGGCTACCACGATTATGGGGACCCATGGCGCGAACAGCGGTATCAAGGCGACTAGGCAACCGGTTGCGCTGGAGGACAGCCCGCCTCACCGATGGGCGCGTCGAGTCGCGCGCTGCGCGCACCCTCGTCTTCGAGGTGCCCGGCTGGCCGGGGCATCTGGCGGGGCAGCATGTGGATGTGCGACTCACGGCGGAGGACGGCTACAGCACGCAGCGCAGTTACTCGCTGGCGTCGGCATCCGATGGCGAGAGTGTCGAGCTGACCGTTCAGCGTGTCAGTGACGGCGAGGTCTCTCCGTATCTGACGGACGAACTCGCCATGGGCGATGTGGTGGAACTGCGCGGACCGGTGGGCGGCTGGTTCGTGTGGAGCCCAGAGCAGAAGGAACCGATTCTGCTGGTGGGCGGCGGCTCCGGCCTGGTGCCCTTGATGGCGATGATCCGTATGCGCCGCGCGGCCGGCAGTCGTACGCCCTTCCGTTTGGTGTACTCCATACGCAGCCCCGAGGATCAGCTCTACGAATCCGAGTTGAGACAGGACGAGCCGGGCCTCGACAAGACGTACGTCTATTCCCGCTCCGCCCCACCACAGTGCCCGCGTCCTCCAGGGCGGATCACCGCTTCGGACCTGTCAAGCACCGGGTGGCCACCGGACTTCGAACCCACTTGCTACGTCTGCGGTTCCACCGGCTTCGTCGAGAAAGCCTCGGGCCTGCTGGTGGCGCTCGGCCACCACCCTGGCCGTATCCGCACCGAGCGTTTCGGCCCCAGCGAATGAGGAGACGCCGAAACACCACGACCGTAAGTCTTGGCGTCAACGCGCCGTCGGCCTCGCAGAGAGCCAGGTTCCACGTGGTCGTCCATAATGGCTTGTATACGCGCCAGTGGCGGGGTTGCCCGGCTGGCGACCTACAGCGGCGACAGCCCAGCGGTCACCGCGCTACCTGCATGGACGCGCCCCTTGTGGTTGCCCGCCGCGTTCGGTCTCTTCCTGGGACACGCCCATGATCCCGGTCGGACAGGCCCCGGGCGCATCGGTACGACAGGGAGCTGAATCGCTATGACCCTGATGCCTGACTTCTTCGACGGCAACGCCGCCGCCGGGGACCTCGAGTCCCTGTTCGGGACCGACATGACCATGGCGTCCGGACGATGCCGCGGCTGCGGGGAACAGATGCTGCTTGCCCAGACGCATGCCTTCCTCGGTGGCCCCGGGACGGTGCTGCGCTGTCCTGGGTGCGACAGCGTTCTGCTTCGCCTGGTCCGCTCTCCCACCCAGTTGTGGCTCGATGTCGGCGGCCTGGATTACCTCAAGATCCCAACACCGCAATGACCTGCCTACGACAAGGTCGCATGTCGGCTCGGGAGACTCCATGGCAGACATGAACGAGCGCCTGCAAGGTCTGGCCTCGCGGGTACGCACCCCCGACGTCGTCGATGCCATGGGACGGATGCATCGCCATAGGTGTCACATCAACGACCTGGTGAGTCCAACTCCGGGCCGGGTCCTGCTAGGGCCCGCGGTGACGGTCTCGTACCTGCCTTCATGCGAAGAAACGCTCCCACCCGAGCAGTTCAACTTCTTCCGGCTGTTCAATGACGCAATCGAGGACGGCGCACAGGGGCGCGTGCTGGTCCTGGCCAGCAACGGGCACGCCGACGTCTCACTCGGAGGCGGAACAAAGCTGTCGCAGGTGGCAGCACGAGGTCTTGCGGGCATCCTGGCCGACGGTCGTCTCCGCGACTTCACCGAAATCGCGAGTTACGACTTCGCCGTCTACTGCTGGGGGCAGACGACCAAATGGGGCGGCGATGTGGTGGCGCCGTTCGAGGCCAACCGGACGGTCGTCGTAGCGGGCGTGACCGTCCGCCCCGGTGATTACGTGTTCGCGGATACATCCGGCGCTGCCGTCATCCCCGCTGCACAGGTCCTCAGCGTTTTCAAAGAAGCCAACCGCGTCGCACAGGACGAGGCAGCCTTCGTCGAGAGAATGCGCCAGGGAAACCCCGCCGACCACAGATCTGAGCAGTAACACGTCCCCACTCGCTCATCGCAAGGTCGCCGCCTTGGTGGGCCCGAACATCGGCGAGATCTGGTGGTCGAGCTTGATCTGGCCCGAGGTACCGGACCGTGGCATCTACGGCGAAGCCACCAACGCCCGGGTTTCACCGGATTCTTCCGAGGATGCCCCGGCCTTCAGGCCGGGGAGGAATCGGACTCCTGCGGAGCAGGGCAGGGGAAGCCGATTCGCCGGCGGGGTGGATCGGAGTCCACTCGCCGTGGCGGTGAGGTAGCCCACGGCGGGTGGAGAGCTCTCAACTGCAGGGATCTCTGGTTTCGTCTGCCGAACGTCATCGAAGTAGGGGGTGTTCAGGAAGGAGAGCACTCGGCAGCGGAGCCATGACGCTTCGTCTGCGGGGGTGTAGTCACGGATGATGCGGCTCACGTTCGGTCCTCGTTCGTCGTCCACGTCGACGCGGCGCTCTACGTCGGCGAGGCGCCGTTCGGCCTGGTCGCCAAGTTGGGCAGGGCCCCTGAGACACCCTGGGACACGGCCGACCGGCATTGCGGCAGGGCCGCGGAGCCCGTCGGTTTCCGTGATCAACGCGCTCGTGAAGGTCGAGGAGGAATGACGCCGAGCTCGAGGAATCGCCGCACGAACTGCTGGCCGCGGTGCTCGGCGCGGTACGGAGCTCGAAGCAGATCAAAGCCGACCGCCCACGGCGATGGCGAACCTGCGCGAGAGTGGTCGGCTCTGGACCCGGTTGAGCAGGTCGGCGTGCTGGGCTACGGGGGCCGAGGACGGCGTGGCGGCGGGTGCGTGCCCCACCGGGTCTATTCGGCCCAGGTGTGCTCCAGCAGGGTGCGGAAAGTGGCGGGCTCTCGACCGATCAATTCGGCCAGGGTCGGGTCGACGGCGGTGAACTCACCATTCCGTGCCGCCGCGAAGATGCTCAGCATCAGGTCGGCGATCGGGGCGGGGGCGCCGTGCGCCAGGGCCTGCTTGCGGAAGGCCTCGCCGGGGACGACGGTGCGGGTGAAGGGCCGCCCGGTGGCCTGGGCCGCTATCTCGGCGACGGCGTCGAAATCGAGCGCCGCCGGGCCGGTGAGCGGCGGGGTGGGCCCCTCGAAGCGGCCCTCGTCGGTGAGGATCGCCGCGGCGGCCTCGGCGAGATCGTCGTGGCCGGTCCAGGAGACGGGGCCGTCGGCGGGGAGGGCGATGTCGCCGGTGTGGCGGGCGGACTCCAGAAGCTGCAGGGCGCTGGCGGCGTAGAAGCCGTTGCGCAGCGCGGTCCAGGGCAGGCCGGTGGCGCGCAATAGGTCCTCGGTCTGGGCGTGGTCACGGCATGCCTGGAAGCGGGAGTCCTGGGCGGCACCCATCTGGCTGGTGTACAGGATGCGGCCGGCTCCGGCCTTCACGGCGGCGTCGATCGCGGCGCGGTGGCCGGTGACGCACTCCTCGCCCGTGCGGTCGAGGGAGACGAGCAGCAGCTGCTCGGCGCCCTCGAAGGCGTGGACGAGTGAGGCAGGGTCGTCGAAGCTGCCCTGCCGGACGCGGACGCCCCGCTCGGCGAGGTCCTGGGCCTTGCGGGGATCGCGGACGCTGACGCCGACGCGGTCGGTGGGGAGGCGCTCCAGGAGGTGCTCGACGGTGCGGCGGCCGAGTTTTCCGGTGGCTCCGGTCACGATGATCAAGGGGCTCTCCAAACGATGCTTCCAGTGGAATCACTTAGACGATAACATTGAAACTAACGATGGAAGCAGATTCCCGATATCATCGATACATGCCTATCCGCGACACCACCGACAGTCCCCGCCAGCGCATCATCAAGGCGGCCATCGAGCTGCTGGAGCGCGGTGGTCCCGACGCAGTGAGCACCCGCGCGGTCGCCGCCGCGGCCGGGATGCAGCCGCCAGCCATCTACCGCCACTTCGGCGACAAGGACGGGCTGCTGGAGGCGGTCGCTGAGCACGGCTACGCACAGTTCCTCGAGAGCAAGCGCGTGCAGCTTGACCCCGCGCCGCAGGACCCGGTGGAGGAGCTGCGCCGCGCCTGGGACATGGTCGTGGAGTTCGGGGTCTCGCGCCCCGAACTGTTCGCCGTGATGAACAGGGCCACCGGCCCGAGGTCGGACGCGGCGCACCGCGCGGGCCTGGAGATCCTCCGCGGCCGGGTGCGTCGGCTGGCGGCCGCGGGATGGCTGCGGGTCGACGAGGAGCTGGCCGCCCAGATCATCCAGGCCACCGGCCAAGGCGGGGTCACCACCTGGCACTCAACCCCCGCAGAACGCCGCAATCCCGCGCTGCTGCCCGTCCTTCGCGAGTCCATGATCGCCGCCGTCACCCGCGCCGAACCGACAGTCCCCGCCGCGGAGTCCGGCCCCGCCCCAGCGGCCCGCGCGCTGCGCGCCGCCCTCCCCGACGACGCCGACGTCCTAAGCGACGCCGAGCAGCGCCTGCTGCGCGAGTGGCTCACCCGCCTGGCGGCGGACGGCGGCACACAGCAGGCCTGATACTCCGTCAGCCGCCCACCTGCAGGTCGAGGGTCGCCAGCACAGATCACTCACCAAGCGGCGTCGGCCGAGACGGCGCCGCGGGCCGGCCGGGGCTCGTCCACCAGCCCGTCCAGCCGGGCTGGAGGGTCGATGTCGATTTGCAGGTCAACGGGGTGCGCAGCGACGTGAGGGTCCGGGCGCCGCAGAGCTGCGTGATCGTCGGCACGAGGCAGACTCTGCTGCTGGAGTTGTCCATCACCCGCGCCTACCCGCCCAGGCCCCAGAGAGGTTCACTCGTTCGGGTGGGGCTGCCGGCCGGAGGGGGCCCGGCCAGAACCGGCCGGTCCGGCAGCCCCGGATGGTCGGGCAGGCTTCCGGGGCTGCCGGCCCAGGTGGCGTGGTGCGGGGCCCCGGGGGAAGGCCCGTCGCGCCACGCCGGTCTATCGGGTGGGCCACGGACAGCGGCTCACGAGTATGTTCCACTCCTGGTCGGCCTGGCCGGGCACGACACGCCCTACCGTCGCTGACCGGGCTGCCATCGCGGCGTAGAGCGGCTCGTTCCCCGGGGCGCAACCGTTTCACCCGGTCCCAGCGTCGTGGTCATCGGGATTCCTCCGTGGATACTCCGCCCTTCAGGGGGGAGAGGAAACGGACTCCTGCGGAGCAGGGCAGCGAGCGGGTATTCGCCCTCTGGGCGGATACCCGTCCCACGCGCCGTCCGCGACTTGTATGCTCGACCCTGCCCGGCTGGCGATAACCAAGCTGGCCGGGTCTACCGCCGGGCTGGCGGGATGTCAGGTCTGTGGAGCTTGCGTAAGACTGCTGGGCGTACCAACGTCCCTCGCCGTTCATTCGGGGCAGCGGCTGTCGATGAAGCAGAAAGTTCACTCCGCGAGGAATGAATCCCCCGGCTTCAGCTGGGGGAGATGTCAAGGTCCTCCCAACGCGCCCAGCCGCTTGAGGTCACCGGCCCTGGTTGCGGCGCCGGGCGAGGGCGGCGGGGGCTGCCAGTCGTCGATCAGCAAGGTGCGCTCGGTGAGGGTTCCGATCGAGGCTCCGTCGTAGGCGGGCTTGAGGGACGAGGTACCGCCCGCCCAAGGGCTACGACGTGTTCCTGTACGCAGTGGCAAGGGTGTGTGGGGGGTCTGGCTCCACCGGCTGGCTTCCGGCGCCAAACCTCCTGCTCAGGGGGTATTGCTTTTGGTTGCAAACCAAGCTATATGGGATTTATTAGGGCGTAGCGGCTCGGTGAGAGAGGGGTGCTCCCGTTGGTGCTGTTACAAGCCGCGTGCAGGATGGCCGCCGCGTGAGCGAAGGCCCTCGTGCGACGTCGCCCGCGGGCCCTCAGCCGCCCGCAACGGTGGGCGTTCCCGACACAGGCTGAGGGGGTGATGTTGATGGACTGGCTGAGGGTGTCGTCCCATCGCCACGAGGGATGGACGGTCGTCGAGGTGAGTGGTGAGCTCGACGTCGCTACCAGGAACCAGCTGGGCGACCACCTCGAAGAGGTCATCGCCGAGCGCACCCCGGCACGGGTCGTTCTGGACATGTCCGGGCTGGACTTCTGTGATGCGAGCGGCCTGAGTGTCCTGGTTGCCGCGCACCACGCGGCCAAGGGCCGTCAGGGCCAGCTTCGCCTGGTATGCCCGCAGCGGCGCATCCGGCGCCTGCTGCACATCACGGAGTTGTCCGACGTGATGCCTGTCTTCGACACCGTTGCCCAGGCCACCGCTGCGGTGAAGGATCGCGAGGAGGAGGTGCTCCAGCCATGGCCCGGCTTACAGTCCGAGGTGACGAGTTGATCGTCAGGCTGGCCTGGTGGGAGAAGATCGTCGCACGCCGAGGCGATGTCAAAGTGCCGCTCTGCGCGGTGACAATGGCGAGCGTTGAGCCTTCCTGGCGCCGCGTCCTGCGCGGCACACCCGGTCGGGGCATGTGGATCCCGGGCGCACTCTGCCTCGGTGTGCGGGAGCACGCGGGAACGCGGGATTTCGTCGCGATCCGCCCCCGCAAACTCCCGGTGACCCGTATCGATCTCCACTCAGCGGCCTCGCCGTTCGCCCGTATCGTCATCTCGGACCGGGTCCCCCAGGCGACAGCGGCCATGGTGCGCAGCATCCTGGACCGGCTCCCCGACGGCTCCGGCCAGTTGAACGTCCCCACCGCGCCGGCGCCCAAGCCCGCCTGGCTACCCGGGAGCTCGCCCGCGCCATGCCCGACGGCCGGTCCCTGAGCTGAGCCCCGGCCCTACCGGACGGCCACGAGGCCGACGGCCCCGCGGCGCGGCCTCGGAGGCCAGCGTGCCGACGGCACCCAGGGCGTGCAGGCGCTCTGCGCGGGACGTCATTCCCGTCGAGGGAATCTGTACTACTGCGAAGCAGCCGTCAGCCCGTCAGCCGCGGGCGAAGGCCAGCAGGTCGGTGTTGAACTGATCGGCGAACTTCGGGACCATCGACAAGCCGTGCGGGGCGCCCTCGTAGACCTTGAAGGTCGAGCCCTTCACCAGCTTCGAGGACTTGTTGCCCGAGGCCACGATGGGGACGATCTGATCGTCGTCGCCGTGGATGATCAGGGTGGGGACGTCGATCCGCTTGAGGTCCTCGGTGAGGTCGGTCTCGGAGAACGCCTTGATGCAGTCGTAGGCTCCCTTGATGCCCACGGACATGGACCACAACCAGAACTCGTCGCGAATGCCCTGCGTCACCGTCGATCCAGGACGGTTGGCGCCGTAGAAGGCCGCGCTGAGGTCCTGGTAGTACTGCGAGCGGTCGTTCGCGACGCCGTTGCGGATTTCGTCGAAGACCTCGATCGGCAGTCCCTCGGGGTTCTCCGCGGTCTTCAGCATCAACGGCGGGATCGCGCCGAGCAGAACGGCCTTGGCGATCCGGCCGGTGCCGTGTCGGCCCATGTAGCGGGTCACCTCACCGCCGCCGGTCGAGTGGCCCACCAGGATGACGTCCCTCAGATCCAGGGTCTCGATCAGGGACGCCAGGTCCTCGGCGTAGGTGTCGAGGTCGTTTCCGTCCCAGGGCTGGCCGGAGCGCCCGCCGCCGCGCCGGTCGTGGGCGATCGCTCGGAAGCCGTTGTCCACGACCAGTTTCGCCTGGGGGTCCCACGCGTCGGCGGTCAACGGCCAGCCGTGGCTGAAGACGACCGGCTGACCGGAGCCCCAGTCCTTGTAGAAGAGCTCAGTACCGTCCTTTGTGGTGATGAAAGGCATCGTGAGGTTCCTTACGATCGCATCGACATCGGACATGACGGCCCGCCAGATCTCGACTCCACGCGACATTGGGCGCGGAGTCCCGGCAACCGGCGCCGGTTGCCGGGCAAGGGATGGCTGGGCACGACCTGACACAGCACGGCCGGCGCCACCCGCGCGGACAGGCGTGGTTGCCGCGTAGACGAGGGCCGGGACACTGGAGACGACGGAGGTCGCGCCCACCACGGTGGCCGTGGCCGGGTTCGGGAAGAGGGCCCGTGGCCTCCAACGTAGATCGCGGGCACAGCAAATAGGCTGCCAGAGAATTCAGGGTCTCGCTCATTTCCTCTGCTGCGTTGCCCTACCTGAGCGCCGGGTCTACCGTTGCCAAAGTGACACCAGGCGCCATCTGCGGCCAGGCACCACATCACGTAGGGAGACTCCCGAGTCTGAGCCTGCGGCCTCTCGCCCCTTGACCGCCGGACGCGGAAGGGCACCTGCTGCCGGCCGGGCACTTTGCCCTGGAGACACACCTGGACGCCATCAGCGGCTACGTGCACGGGTTCCTGAGTCGCGTCCTCGCCTGAGGCGCGACGAAAAGGTGCTTCCCTGGGCCGGCTGTCGCACGCGACGCAAGATCCTCGTCGACGGCGCCGACACCGTGGCCTTGGGCACGTTGAGCCTGGTCGTGCAAGCCAACGGCCGCCGATTCAGCATGCCCGTCCCGTCGCGCTCCACTTCCGTCGAGTCGGGGCGCCTGTCCGACTCCACCTTTACGAGGACACCGGCCTGGTCGCCAGGAGCCTAACCGCAAGAGGCGAAATAGCGGCCGACCGCCCTGAAGCCGACGCGACGCGCCTTCTGCCCAAGTTCGCATGGAAGACGGCGCAAGAAAGGGGGCGTGGTGGCCACATTGACAGCACTGAACGTCGGGATGCCGAGGGACGTCCCCTGGCACGGCAAGAGCGTGCACACCGGGATCTACAAGCAGAGCGTGACCGGGCCACGCATGGTGCGGCGGCTCAACATCGACGGCGACGGCCAAGGTGATCTGGGCGGGCACGGAGGCGAGCAGCGGGCAGTCCTGGTGTACCAGACCGACTCCTACCGCTACTGGGCTCGGGAACTGGGTCGCGACGACCTCACGCCCGGACAGTTCGGCGAGAACTTCACCGTCGACGGCCTGCCCGACGACGAGGTCTGCATCGGCGACCGCTACCGCATCGGCGACGCGCTCTTCGAGGTCACACAGCCGCGCGTGACCTGCTACCGCGTGGGCCTGCGCATGGGCGAGCCGCAGATGGCAGCCCTGCTCGTTGCCCACCACCGCCCCGGCTTCTATCTGCGGGTCATCGAGGAAGGGGAGGTGGAGGCGGGACAGGAGATCGTCAAGGTCGCCACCGGCCCCGAGGCGATGACCGTCACGGAGATCGACCAGGTGCTCTATCTGCCAGGGCACACCCGCGCACAGGTCGAACGGGCCCTGCGGATCCCCGCCCTCAGCCCCGGCTGGCGGACATCCATGCAGACCCTGTTGGACCAGGCAGGCAACGAGGCGGCCGGGGCCTCCGGCAGCGCGGGACTGAACACCGCGGCCACCGCCCCACCCCCCGCCTGGCCGGGCTTCCGCCCGCTGACCGTCACCCACATCCAGCCCGAGAGCCGCAGCGTGTTCTCCCTGTCACTGGCCGCCGACGACGGCTCCGATCTGCCCGCCGCACTGCCGGGCCAGTTCCTCACCGTCAAGATTCAGCCCGCGGGAGATGCTGCGCCGCTGATCCGCAGCTACTCGCTGTCCGGGGAACCGGGCACCGGCACCTACCGCATCAGCGTGAAAGTCGAACCCCACGGCGCGGCCAGCAACCACCTGCGCGCCCACCTACGCACCGGCGACCACCTGGACGCCGCCGCGCCCCGCGGCACCTTCAGCCTGGCCGGCGGCGACAACGCCGTGGTCCTGGTGTCAGCCGGCGTCGGCGTCACCCCCGTACTGGCCATGCTGCACGCACTCGTCCGCGACCGCTCCACCCGACAGGTGTGGTGGCTGCACGGGGCTCGCGACGGCACCGAGCACCCCTTCGCCCAAGAAAGCCGGGCCCTGATCGGGGCACTCCCCCACGCCCGGTCGACCGTCTACTACAGCAAACCGACCCCCAAGGACCGCCAGGGCTTCGACTACGCGGAGACCGGCCGCCTCTCCGCCGGCCGCATCCGCACCCTCGGCCTACCGACCGACGCTGACGCCTACCTGTGCGGCCCCGCAGCCTTCATGGACAGCATCACCAACGCCCTCATCGACGCAGGTCTGGAAGCGTCCCACGTCCACACCGAGGCCTTCGGCGCGGGCGCCTCCCTCACCCCCGGGATCAAAGACTCCGCGACCGCGGCCGCGCCCCACCTGCCCGCGGGCCCGGCCGGCACCGGCCCCACGGTGTCCTTCGCGCGCAGCGGACTCAACGTCCCCTGGAACGACACCCAGGACTCCCTGCTCGAACTCGCCGAGGCCTGCGACGTCCCCGTCCAGTGGTCGTGCCGCACCGGCGTATGTCACACCTGCGAACTCGCCCTCATGACCGGCGCAGTGGACTACTCACCCGAGCCGGTCGAACCCCCCGCCGACGGCAACATCCTCATTTGCTGTTCCAAGCCCACCGAAGAGGTCGTCCTGGACCTGTAGTTCGCGGCAGGCCCTCCAGGCCGCCACCGGATCTCGCGGATGGCTTCGTTCACTTCGAGCAGCAGCGTTTGTCTGCTGCTCGAGCAGCGGTTGCGGATCTTGGGGGATGTTCACGCGAAATAGCAGCAGGCGGGTCGGGTCCGGGTCATCGAGGCGGTCGCCGGTGGGGGCTGCCATCGCGGCCCGGATCGCCCTGCGCCGCGTGCAGGTCTCCCCGCTCGGGGTCACCCGGCGCGTCACGCCACGCCCGCCGCGGGTCTACCGGGTGAACCCACTGGCCGCAGGTATCGCCGAACTCGCGCACACCATCGGCCGAATGCCCAGGAGCACTAACGGCCAGATCTGGGTCTTCGCCCCGGGAATCCTGCTGGTCCTGACCGGCCTCGTCATTGCCGGCCCCTGGCTGACCATGGCTCGAGCCCGCCTCCTGGCCCGACGCACCAGCCGCCCCGCGCTGCTCGTCGCGGGCCGACGGCTCGCGGACGACCCGAAGGCCGGCTTCCGCGCGGTCAGCGGGCTGGTCGGCCGTCTACGTCGGCCCCGGCGGCCCGCCGGCCGACCGGCCGTACGCGCTGCTCGTCGAAGCACCAGCCCGCACCGGACAGGTCGGCGTGTGCCAGGTCGCCCTCCGCTCCCGGGAACGGATCGCACTGTTGCGGCCACGCCACGGCATGCTCATCCTCCAGACGCTGGTCCTGGTCGGGACGAACTGCGCGATCCGGGGGACCTCGCCCCGTCCGCGCCGGTCACCGACCGGGAGCTGGAGCTCGCCGAGGTGCTGATGCGGTAGTTCACGGGTGTCGAGGTCGACCAGGTCCGGGACGAGTACCGTCACGCACTTGAGCAGCTGGTCGAGGCGAAGGTGTCCGGCGGCGAGCCGACCGCGCCGCCCGAGCCCGGGCCGGCGGTGGACTTGATGGCGCGCTGGAGGAGTCGGTGCGAGCCGCACGCGCACCAGGGCGGCTGAGTAGCTGAGTGGCTGGCGGGACGGCTCGGCGGTACTGCCCCGAGGTGCGGTGATCCTTTGCCGGTGTCGTTGGCGGCGGAGGAGGCATTGTTCCTGAGCGGAGACAGCAGTGACCGGCCGGCGGCCTCTCGCGTGGCAGAAAGCCACGGAGGCCGGCCACCGGCCGGTGTCTGTGCTCGGAACTACCGGTGCGACGAGACCGTCGGGTCGGTGTCCGGCGTGCGGGTGCCGCCTGCGTGCTCGCTCTGCTCCTTGAGCCGGCGGGCCTGGTCCTTCAGGCGCTGACGCTCCTGCGGGTCAGTGGCGCGTTCCGCGGCCTGTTCGAGGTCCTGGGCCCGGGCACGGGTCTGCTGGGTACGACCGGACTCGCCTGCAGCGCTCATGATCACTCCTTGGGTGATGGGGAAGAGCGGGCCACATCAGAGAAACAGGCCCCGCCACCCTCTGCATCTCGATCAATCACCCACTGTTATCTGTGCCGTTGGAAGGCGTGCGCGGAATGGCTTGCGTGCCGGATCCTGCTCGCGTTGTGGCGTGTCTCGCTCAGTGGCTCCCATCCCACGGGATCGGATACGACACGGTCGACGTCGGCCGGGGACGCGGCCTGTCCCAGTCCGGGTTCCTCGCCGACGATTCGGGCACGCCGCGCCCGACCGTGCTCTTCCACGGCCGATACGACTCCACTCTCGAGGAGGACTATTTGCGCTGGCCGCAGGCGCGCTGCGGCGCGGCTACAACGTCATCGCGTTCGACGGCCCCGGACAGGGCAGCACCGTCCGCGAGCAGGGCCTGCACTTTAGGCCGGACTGGGAGGCCGTGGTCACCCCGGTCGTCGACTTCGCGCTCACCGTGCCCGAGGCGGACACTGATCGACTGGCGCTGATCGGCATGAGCCTCGGCGGCTACCTCGCCGCGAGGGCGGCCGCCTTCGAGCACCGCATCGCCGCCAGCGTGCTGTACGACGGCGTCTACGACCTTCACGAAGTCATGGCCACAACCGCCAGCCGAGCCGCTTCGATGCCCGGCGGTCTGGAAGCGCTGATGGCGCAGAACACCATGGCGCGGTGGGTGGTGCGCAACGGCCTGTAGACCTTCGGCGTGTCCGACTTCGACGAGCTGGTCAAGGCAACCGAGGCGTACACCATGGCGGGTATCGCCGACTGCATCACCTGCCCGACGCTCGTGCTGAAGCCGAGAACGACCAGTTCTTCACCGGGCAGCCACAGCGCCTCCTGGATGAGTTGACCTGCGAGAAGAAGCTGATCTTCTACCGGGAGGACGAAGGCGCCGCGAGCACTGCCACGAGGGTGCGATGTTCCTGTTCCACCAGCGCACCTTCGACTGGCTCGACACCGTACTCGCCAGCTGACCTGGTCTCGGAGCGGCGCCGTCCTGGGCGGCATTCAGAATGTCGGAGCCGGCAGGACCCAGGTGGAGGCGGCTTCCGCAGCACTGAAGCTTCCCGGTGATCTTGGATACTCGATACCTACGCCACAAGGGCGTGTTCATGTTCGAGGCGCTGCCGGGTTCCAGCGGGGTGAGGTAGCCCCAGCGCGGACGTCGCCGTAGACGCTGCCGGTTGGAGAAGGCCTCGACGAGCCCTGGTCCTGGAGGCAGCCTCCATGCTGCTCTTGGCCTCGGCGCACAGCGCCGGCCCGCTCATCGCTGCCCGCATCCTGCAAGAGGCTGCCACGGGCGGCCACCAGCGCCGCGGGTGCCGCCCTCCTCGACCTCGAGGACCACCGCCATCCCGGCCGGTCCGCCCTGACCAACAGCATCGACCTCCTCGCCGACATGGCCGCCGGCGTACTGCTCTCCACCCTGCTCGTCCGCTTCGCCTCCGCTCCCACGTCCACTGTGTACGTACTCCTGGGCGGCACTCCTCGACGCCCCAGGCGAGCGCAGGCTGTGCCAGGGCCTATACGGCTTCATCAACTCCGTTTTGCAGAGGCCGATCTGGGACTCCATGAGGGCGTTGTCCAGGGCGGCGCGGACGGTTCCGATCGCGACATCGAATGCCGGCGTCGAGGCGGTGGGCGGCGAACGCGATGGACGTGTGCTGGGCGGATTCAACCGGTCGTCGCAACACCTCGACTGCGGAGGTGTGACGGGCAGGCCGGCAGGGTGGGTGAAGGAGCTGACAGGTAGGTCTCCGATGAAGTCACCGGGGGCGCCGTCGTTGCGGCGGGACATCACTCGGGCAGCCCGTATGGGGTTCGTTCGCGAAGAGCCAGCCTGCACGCCGCGACCGTCTGCTCACTCAACGGCTATTGCTACGGTGGCAGCGCCGAAGGTTCCCTGAGCGTGAAGCACCGTCTGCGCGCTAGTTGTCCGACGGGATGCGTGCGGCGATCTCGCGGGCGAACCAGTCCGCCTCCTGCGACAACTCGTCCGCCCCTTCGCTCGCGATGAGTTGGAGCAGGCGCAGCAGGTCGTGGGCTTCGTCGAGGGTGAGAATCGCCAGACGCCGCGCTGCGTCGTCCTGAGCCGGGATGAGGTCCGCGACAGCGGTGTGCTCGTTTGCATCCATGCTCGCTTCAACGCGTTCCGACGCTCAAGGTTACATCGAGCGTTGCGGACCACCCGAAGGGCAGACAACGGCGCATCGCGCGACGGTGCTGTGAGAGCCGCTCGGGGTGTGGGACGAATGCCGGCTGTCGACGGCGGGAAGATCAGCCGGCCCGGAATCCGGCTCGGGAGGCACCGGCGTGGTAGTCACCGACGAGATGCGCCAGCGTGGACCGCTCCTCGGGTCAGCTGCGAGGGGCCAGGACGTCACCCTCGGGTTCCACGGTCAGTGGAAGCCGTGCATGCCGGGCGAGTTGATGTCGACAGTGACGATGCCGGGCGGATATCGGTGCTCGTCCTCGGTGAGCAGGATCGACATGCCGGTGAACTCCGCGCGAGGCAGGGCGCAGTACAGGGCGTGGCAGGTGTCGGGGCTGCCGTAGCCGTCGCGGATCATCGCTGCGACGGTGGCGGCGGCCATGGTGTCGAGCGGCTCGACGACGACGGAGGAGAACGCCAGGACGCGGCGGTGCAGGTGTTCCTCTTCGGCTTCGGCCTGCATCAGACTCAGGGCGGGGATGCGGAGCTGGTCGCCTGGAGTGGTGGCCATGTTGCCGGCGAGCAGGTTCAGCGCCTTGTGCCCGGTTGCGAGGGCCTTGACGGCGCCGGTGTCGAGGATGATCACGCGGCAGTGTCCCGGGTGGTGCGGGCCTTTCTCGGCGGCAATCTTGTAGATGTTGCCGAGGACATCGGGGGCCTGGTCGAACTCCTCGTCACTCAGGTCGATCCCGATCTGGCGCCGAACGACCTCGCGATCCGCGGCCAGCCGCTCCGCGCGCTGCGCCGCGGTCGGCTGCTCGGCGGCGAGAGCCTCGACCAGCTGCCCCAAGCTCAGGCCCCGCTCCCGGGCCAGCTCGGCCAAATGATCACAGACTTCACGCGACACCTGAATCGTCGTCGTTGCCATAGAGCAACTAGAGATCAGCTACAGCCCAGGCGAGTCGGGGTGCCTCGCCACCGAGCCGCTTCAAGTGAGGTCCTCAAGCAGGTCGAGGAGGTCGCGCTCAGCAGGCAGGGGCGGGCGCCGGCAAGCGTGAGGCGGGGCAGTCCGTGCTCGAGGTGGACGTTCAAGTTGTCCCGGAGAGGTGTTCCGAGGTGCTGGTGGGCGGCGATCCATTCGGTCACGGCCACGGATCCGGCGACCCGCCGCGCCGGGTAACTGCGCGATGCCCGGCGCATTGCGGCGGCGCTGCTGGGGCCGGACGTCGCGGGTTCCGCCGGCCCGACGGACGGGATCGCCTGAGTACGCGTACTCACCTCCCCTGAGGTGCTCGCCCCTGCTGACCCCGGCCGGCCCTCGACACACTGACCTCCCGCACTCCCCGACGAAGAGGTCCTGATGAGCCGTCCCCTGAGCCTGCGTCCCGCCACCGCGGACGACCTTCCCTGGATCCACGAACTGCGGCACCGGGTCTACGCGCAGGAGTTGGGCCAGCACGCGCCCAATGCCGAGGGGCGGCTGGTCGACGGGCTCGACGGCGACAATGTCTACCTGGTCGCGGCTCGCGGCCCGGTCCGTGTCGGGTTCGTCAGCGTGACGCCGCCGTGGGTGGGACGGTACGGGCTCGACAAGTATTTGACTCGCGCGGAACTGCCGCTCCTCGACGAGGCCGGTGTCTTCGAGGTGCGCCTGCTCACCGTCGAGCCCGACGCGCGGGCCGGTGCGGCGGGTGCCCTTCTGATGTACGCGGCGCTGCGCTGGATCGCGTCCCGGGGCGGGCGGTGGGTGGTGGCGATGGGCCGCGCCGACCTGGTCGGCATGTACCGGGCGGCGGGCCTGCAACCCGTGGGCCGTACCGTCCGCAGCGGCGCGGTCGAATACGAGGTGCTCACCGGAGAGGTGGCGGAGCTGACGCGGGGCACGACGGGCCGGCACGCCGCGACCGTGACCCGGCTGGCGGCCAGCGTGGACTGGCGGCTGGACTCGTCGTTCGCGCCCCGGCCGGACGGCTGCGAGCACGGCGGGGCCTCGTTCACCGCGATCGGCACGGACTTCCGCAGCCTGGATCGGCGGCTCGAGGTGGTCGCGGCCGACGTGCTCGACGCCTGGTTCGCGCCCGCCCCCGGTGCCCGCGCGGCGCTCGCAAAGGACACCGGGTGGGTTGCCCGTACCTCTCCACCGACCAGCGCGGAGGGTCTGCTCGCGGAGATCGCCGCCGCCCGCGGCTTGCCCGCGCAGACGCTCGCTGTCGGCGCCGGATCCTCCGACCTGATCTTCCGGGCCTTCGGCCGGTGGTTGACACCGGCGAGCCGGGTCTTGCTGATGGACCCGGGGTACGGCGAGTACGCCCATGTCACCGAGCGGGTGATCGGCTGCCGCGTGGACCGGTTCCGGCTGCGGCGCGAGGAGGGCTGGCGGATCGATCCAAAGCGGCTGTCGGCGGTCGTCGCGGCCGGGGAGTACGACCTCGTGGTCGTGGTCAACCCGAACAACCCCACCGGCCGCCACGCGCCGGCCGCCGAGCTGCGCGCGGTGATCGCCACCGCGCCGGCCCGGACCCGCTGGTGGATCGACGAGGCGTACCTCGGGTACGTCGATCCCGCCGAGTCGCTCGCCCCGTTCGCCGCGACCGACCCGCGGGCAGTGGTCTGCACCTCGATGTCGAAGACGTACGCCCTGTCCGGCGTCCGGGCCGCTTACCTGGTTGCCGAGCCGGAGACAGCGGCGGAGGTACGCCGGTGGACGCCGCCGTGGGCAGTCGGGCTGCCTGCCCGGCTCGCCGCCGTGGCGGCCCTGCGCGACCCGGCCTACTACGCCGACCGGCTGCGGCACACACACGGGCTGCGCCGGCAACTCGCCTCGGATCTGGCCGGGGTGGACGCGTCCGTCCTGGTCGAGGAGTCGGTCGCGAACTTCCTTTTGCTGACCCTGCCGCCGGGCGGACCGAGCGCCGCCGCCCTGGTCGCCGCATGCCGACGCCACGACGTGTATCTACGCGACCTGTCGCCGCTCTCCGCCGCCTACGAGGGCCGCACCGTGCGCGTCGCGGTCCGCGACACCGCGGAGAACGCGCGCATCGTCGCCGCGTACCGGGCCGCCCTCACCACCCTGCGCACCGCCTCCGCCGCCCCTGCCGGGTCTGCCCCCGCCGCCGGACTCGCCAGGTGACCGGTGTGGCCTCGCTGGCCCCGTGGCTGGGCGGTGCGCTGCTGGTGAGCGGTGTGGCGGTCGGGGTGTCCCGGCGGCGCGAACTGATAGTCCGGTGGTGTGGATGGGCGGTCGGCGTGCCCGTGGTGACCGCCGCGTTCTGGTGGGGGCGGCTCGGTGTCGCCCTGCTCGCTGGGGTCGTCGCGGTGATCGCGGTGCTGGAGTTCGGTGCGCTGACGCGGCTGCCCCGCGCCGAGCGGGCAGTGCTCGCCACGGCCGTGCCGGGCCTGATCGTCGCAGCTGCCTGGGCGCCGGACCAGGTCTGGCGGGTGGGCGCCGTAGGTGCGCTCGCGCTGGCCGCCGTACCGCTGGTGACCGGCGATGCCGAACAGGGCCTGCGCCGACTTGGCACCAGCCTGCTCGGGCTGGTCTGGCTCGGCACGCTGGCCGCACTGGCGCCGCTCGGGACGGTGGCGCTGGCGCTGTTCGCGGCGGTATCGGTGGCCGACGTGGTGGCGTTCTTCGCCGGGCAACGGCTGGGCGGGCCCCGGCTGTCGCAGCTGTCCCCGGCGAAGCGGTGGAGTGGGACGCTGTGCGGCGCGGCGGCGGGACTGGGCGTTCTCACGCTGCTCTCGGCGTGGAGCTGGCCGGCAGCACTCGCGGTGGCTGTGGGCGGGCCGGCGGGCGACCTGGTGGAGTCCCTGGTCAAGCGGGGCGCCGGTACCAAGGACTCTGGGCAGTGGCTGGCCGGCTCCGGGGGGTTGCTGGACCGAATCGATTCGCTAGTGGGGGCGCTGGTGATGCTGGTCGTGGTGGGGTGAGCTGCGGGGCGGGCCTGCCGGCCACCTCGCCCTCGCAGCGTAACCATCCGCTGTCCACGATCACGGGGGGAACTTCAAAGGTTCAACCCTGAATGCAGGGTTGAACCATCACTCGATGAGACCATGAGCCATCACCCATGCGTACTATCGCTACGCCGCCACACCACCATTCGCCGCGGAAGTACACGAACACGCGGACGCACCTACTTCGGTTGCACTCACGGTGATGCACCATTGCTGCCGAATTGAAGAGAGGCCAACACCATGACTGACAACCCCGCCACCATCACCAGCGTGACATCGCAGTACGCCACTCAGGTCGCACAGGACCTCGAGCTCAACACCAAAGAGCAGGAACGTATCGGCGCGGAGCTCTCCGCCCTGCAGACACAGTTGCGCATCCTGCAGGACGACCAGAGCGTGCTGCACAGCATCCAGAAGACGCTCGGCAACCGACCGGCATCCGCGCCGGCAACCCCGGAGCCTTCAACGTCCCTCCCCCAGCAGGCATCCGGCAAGAACACCACGACCCGCCGTGCCCCGTCCAAGACTGCAGCCAAGGCCCCCAGCGCGAAGAAGACCACTCCGCAGGCCAAGAAGGACAAGACCCAGGGCGCGGAGCCGAAGGCGGTAACAGCATCGGCGCAGCCCACGCTGATCGCGCTCATCCGCACTCACCTCGACCAGCAGAAGGAACCCCGTTCCGCGGCGGAGGTCACCACGGCGCTTGCTGAGGCCCACCCCCAGCGCAATATCAAGACGACCGTCGTGCGCACCACGCTCGAGAATCTTGTCGCCAAGAGCCAGGCTCACCGGTCGAAGCAGGGCGCCTCGGTCCTCTACACCTCAGCTGCCGTGCAGGCCGCACCGGAAAAGACCCCGGCTACCGTGCCGTCTCAGCCCGGGCAGGACAGCAGCAAGCGCAAGAAGGCCGACGCGGTCAGCTCGTAGCCGCCGAGGACACCCGAAGAAGTCTCTCGGCGAGCAGCCAAACGAAGTATCCGGCCATGCGGACGCGGCGCGGCCTGTGTCGGTGCGCCAGCCCGGTGGGGTGCGTTCAGCCAGGCGGCCACCGCGTCGCACAGGTCGGGAACTGCTCTGGACTAAGTGTCTATAAGTGGTCTTTAGCTGTCATGAGTGTCGTATGGTCGGGTGTATGAACCTGACGGAATGGGCGCGCGCGCAGGGGGTTGCCCCGCGTACTGCGTACCGCTGGTTCCGTGAGGGCACGTTGCCGGTCCCTGCGGAGCGGGTGGGGCCGCGCACGATCTTGGTGAACATCGATGCGAACACTTCACCGTCCGTGGCCGGTGGCGTGGGCCTGTACGCCCGCGTCTCCTCCCGCGACCAGAAGGCCGATCTGGAGCGGCAGACGGCACGTTTGTCGGCATGGGGCCAAGGCCGGGTATAAGGTCGTGCGCGTCGAGTCCGAGGTCGCTTCGGGTATGAACGGCGCCCGCGCCAAGGCCCGTCGCCTGCTGGCCGACCCGGCGGTGACCACCGTAGTGGTGGAGCGCAAAGACCGGTTGGGCCGCATGAACGTCGAACTCGTTGAGGCCGCTCTGGCTGCAACCGGCCGTCGACTCGTTGTGCTGGATGACGGCGAGGTCGAAGACGACCTGGTGCGCGACATGGTGGAGGTTTTGACCTCGTTCTGTGCCCGCCTGTACGGCCGTCGCAGTGCGAAGAACCGTGCCAAGAAGGCACTGGAGGCGGCGGCTGCCTATGGCTGACAAGAAGAAGCAGCTGCGCACCATCGACCCGCCGTTCGTTGCTGTCGGCCCGTTGGGTGTGGCGTTACGCGACCGCCTCAAGCACCTCACGCCAACGGACGAGAAGGTGTTGCGTCTGGTCGGCGAGCACCAGGGCCGCCTGGCCTCTCGCGACCTCAAGGCCCGTTGCGAAGCCGGGCACCAGCACAACAACGACGCGTGGGCATCCCGCAAGCGTGTCCTGACCGAGCAGTCGTCGTCGCGTATCGCGGGTGCGATCACGAAGGCCACGCACGACCAGTACGGCCTGGCCCGACGCTGCCTGCTCGCCCATGTCCACAACCTTGAGGCCGGGATCCGCATGCTGCGACACCGCCTGTCCCTCCCGATCGGGGAGAAAGGCAGCAAGCGGGCGCCGGGCGGGTACCGGTCCAAGGGCGAGTGGTTCCACAAGTCCCGCCGCCTGGCCACCCTGGAACACCGCCTCGACATGGCCCGCGACGACTGGAAGTCCGGACGTGTCCGTGTCGTTCGCGGCGGTCGGCGGCTGCTCAAAAACCGGCACAACCTTCAGGCCGCGCAGCTCACCGAGCGCGAGTGGCGTCAGCGTTGGGAGGCTGAGCGCTGGTTCCTCGCCGCAGACGGCGAGTCCGGAAAACGCTTCGGTAATGAGACGATCCGCGTCACCCCTGACGGCGAAGTGTCGCTCAAGATGCCCGCCCCGCTCGCCCACCTGGCCAACAGCAGGCATGGCCGGTACGTTCTTGCCTCCAAGGTCGCGTTCGCGCACCGTGGGGACGAGTGGCGCGAGCGCACCGAGGCCAACCGTGCCGTCGCCTACCGCATCCACTGCCACGTTGAGCGGGGCCGCTGGTACCTCACCGCTTCGTGGACCAGGCCCGTCGTGCAGACGATGTCGCCGGCCACCGCTTGCGCCAAGGGCATGGTCGGCGTCGACACGAACGCCGACCACTTCGCCGCCTACCGGCTCGACCGGCACGGCAACCCAGTCGGCGACCCGCGCCGCTTCCCCTACGACCTGTCCGGCACCGCCGACCACCGCGACGCCCAGATCCGGCACGCCCTCACTCGCCTCCTGCACTGGACCAAGCAGACTGGCGCGCAGGCGATCGGCATCGAAAACCTGGACTTCGCCGCCGAGAAGACCCGCGAGAAGCACGGCCGCAAGAAGCGGTTTCGGCAGCTCATCTCCGGTATGCCCACCGGCAAGCTCAAGGCCCGCATCGTCTCCATGGCCGCCGAGCACAACATCGCCATCGTCGCCGTCGACCCGGCATACACCTCGATGTGGGGCGACCAGCACTGGCGCAAGCCCCTGATCAGCAAGACTCGCAGCATGACGCGCCATGACGCCGCCTCGGTGGCCATCGGCAGGCGCGCCCTCGGGCACCCGATCCGGCGACGGACGGCACCGCCCCAGCATCACCAGAGTGATGGTGCTGGGCATCGGACCGTCCAGGCCGATCGTGGTGACCGAGGGCGTGAGGAAACCCGCCGCCCCGTCCCGGAGCGTGCACACGATGCACGTTGCCGGACAGGGACAACGAGAACGCGGGGGACCAGCGCATCCAAAACCGTTCGGGATGCGCGCAGTTCTGGGACGCGGGCACAAGACCCGCTCCCGGACACTGTTTAGGAACGGTAACGGTCGGCATCGCGGGGCCAGGGGGCGCTGGCGCACGTAACCCGCTGCACGCCCTACCAGCGACCGTGGCACGGACAACTGCCGATCTGTTGCAGGCTTGCGATCGACCCCTCGCTGGCCGCACAGGTCTCTCTGCGCATCGCTCAGCTTCAGTAAGCACGAACGAACGCCGGCAAGAATGTGCAGCTCAGCAACTCCATCCTTCCCGGAATACTGACACCCCCCTTCCGCCAGCGCGCCAACAGGCGCCCTCATAAGGCCCAGTTGAAGCGAGAACTCGCAGCCCAGCGTTCCAGATCCGCTCTTCCAGACTGGTCCGTGACAGCGGAGCGGGGCCCGCCGAAGCCGGATCAGGCGCGCAGGGTGACGCCGAAACGGGTCCTCATACGCCGCAGTTCCCACAGCGAGACAGCGGTCACCGACAGCGGCCCGCCCAGCGTGGAGCAGAACTGGACGATGGGCGGGCCACCCGGCATGCCGTCGCCGATCACGCTGAAGGCCGCGAACACCCACACCAGCGTCAGGGTGAGGACGGGTGGCAGCATCGGGTGGACCTGGGCGCTGTTGAAGGCACTGCGGGCCGAGTACAGCGATGCCATGAAGAAGAAGGGAAGGCCCCACACGATCACGATCAGCGAGGCGACTGCCAGTACGTACTCCCACCAGCTCTTCCCGTCGTCGGCGTCGACGGTCAGGGCCGTCGGGACGAGGATTCCGCCGATGGCGACCAACGTCAGCACGTACCAGCCGACCGCCTTGAGCGGAGCGCGGAGCCGGGAGCGCAGATGCGGCCGCAGGGGCGGGGGCGCGTAGTAGATGAATCCGAGGATGACCAGGGGCGCGGCGATGATCAGCACGAACGGGGCGAGGATGAGTTGGGCGGCACCGCCGTACGCCGCGTCCTCCCAGCGGTTCGGGTCCACGTTGTAGGCGAAGATCAGGGCGATGGTGGCGGCTGCACCGAGCACCGTGCGGGCCAGCTGGACGCGGTCCACGGCGCGGTCCACGATCCGGCCTTCACCCTGCTGCGCGAAGAGCCTGGTGGCGACGCGGTGTGCGGAGCGCAGGATCGCGCCGATGAGCCCGAAGGGAGAGCCGAACGACAGGCATCCGCGGCGGCGCCGGGTGGCGGGCCTCGTGGGCTGGGGGCCGTAGGGGTACGGGTACGGGTACGGAGGCTGGTTCGGGTGCGGGCCCAGATTCGGTGGTGGCGGACCATACGGGCCGCCCTGCGGTGGTCCATAGGGAGCGCCCCAACCGCCCTGGCCTCCCGGTCCGTTGCCGCCAGGCTGACCCGGGCCGTTTCCCGGCCCCCATCCCCCCGTAGCCATGCCGCTCCCCGTTCGCTTTCGGCCAGTTACCGTGTGTCCTGTGGCGCCACGGCGCAGTGTAATGGCACATCGGGTGACAGAGGCCGCGCTCGCTGCCGGTCGCGCCGCCTTGCCCGTCGCGCCACATACGTGCATACCCGTCAGCGCTCCGGCGAAGCGCCGAGGCCGGTCAGGGCGCGCGGCCTGATGGGGGTCTTGCTGGAAGCGTGACTGGGCCTGGAGGTTGGCCCAGGCCTCCTTGAGTGTCCTGGCCCAGTCGTCCAGTGGTTTGCCGTCCTCCCACAGGATGCCGTCGAGGATTTCGATCTTCCATGGCGCGATGGGGTTGGCCAGCGCAGTGTGGATTTCGGGTCCGCCGGCCCAGGTAGTAAAGGTGGTGCCGGGGGCGGCGGGGTGGTGCCAGGCGCCCGCCCCGGCGAGTGCGCGGGCAGGATGCCGACGTGGTTCCAATCCGGGACGGTGACGCGGACCTGCCAGTGGCCGCAGCTGTAAAGCGCCTTGGTCTGTTCCTTCTGGGACCAGGCGGCGAATGTGACCCTTGGGTTACCGCCCCACGAATCCCATGCCGTGACACCCGTTGCTCGGCGTCGTGAGACGGGAGGCAGCGTGTCCATCGTGTGGGCTCCGCTGACAAGGGAAGACGTGTCCGAGAAGCAGAGGAGCGGCATCATGACGGAGAACCCCTGGTCCTACAGCGCCACGTGCGGCCACCTACCGGGCACCGATCTGACCGGATGAAGCGTCGAGGCATCCGACGGCCGCATCGGAACGGTGGACGAACACTCCGACGAAGCCGGTGACGCCTACCTGGTCGTGGACGCCGGAAAGTGGATCTTCGGCAAGCTGCTGTTGCCTGCTCGTGCGGTCGCCAAGGTCGACACCGCGGGCCGCGCCCTTCATCTGTGCCTGGCCAAGGAAGAGGTCAGGGACGCCCCTCAGTTTCTCTCCGACAGACACCTCGCCGATCGGCAGTACCGCGAGGACGTCGTGACGTACTACCGGATGGCCGGCCCATGCGCGGGCGACGCCAGCTCCCTGTGACCTAACGTCTCAGCCGCGCTGATGACCGGCCGTCCCGGGCGGGAGTAGCGACTGTTCCAGGAAACCGAGGCCGGCGCACGACGCCGGTCCGCTCCAAGGAGGCGGAGCGGACCGGAAAGCGTTCCCCATACGCAGCAGACCAGATACGGTCAGATCCGTCCGCCAGCGAGCCGGGTCAGCGGGCCGACGGGCGGCTTGGCTGTCGCGCGGCCCACCGCGAACCCAGCGCCGGCGACGCCGACGATGCTCGCCGCCGCACCCGCCGCGATCAACTTTCTGTTCTTGACGACCGTCCAGGCCGCGGTGGCCGCGGTCGCCGCCTTCGCGGCGTTCACCGTCACCGCCTGCTGGCCCATCTGCAAACCGCTCGCCATCGCACGGCTGGCGCTCCTCGCCGCTTCACTCCCGGAGCGGACGCTGGTCGACGCGGCCTCCTCCGCGTCAGCGACAGCGGTCTCCGCCTTGCTCGCCGCGGCGGTGGCTTTCGACTGGGCCCTCTCGGACGTCGACATGGCCCGGTTGGCTGGCGCCTTACGTGCCGTCCCATTGCCGGAGTTCTTGGCACTTCCGCTCGATGTACTCATAGAATTCCTCCTTGCCTGTCTTTCCTCAGTGAAACGGGGATCGCCATACCGGAGAGCAACGCGGGGCCGGTTCAACTACCCAGGGAGCTCCGAGGGAGAAGCGATCCCAACGGGCTCAGGTCCAGGTGCAGATCGTCCATGGACAGGCCGTACGGCTCGCACAGTTCTTCCCTCCGCTCGTTGCAGGATCATCAGCGTCACGCCGATGTGTTTTTCCTCGTCCTCACCCAGGTCGACGCGGTGGACGGCGGTGCATTCCATCAGCTATCTAGCGAGGGGACCCGTGGCTTTAGGCATGGGGGGAATCGCTTCTCAGGGCTGCTCTGACCTCAACTCGGTGCACGGGTCTGCACTGTTGACCCGAGACGACTAGATGTGTGCCGTGTGTATAGTGATCGTGGTGACTGTAACGCGGAAGGTTCGCCGGTACTCCGGTGGCGTGTACGACTTGGGGCTGCACGTGGTGTGGTGCCCGAAGTACCGTCGCCGGGTTCTTGGTGGCCGTGTCGCGGTCCGGCTGCGTGAGCTGATCGAGGCGAAGGCAGCAGAGAAGGGCTGGGAGATCATCGCCCTTGAGGTGATGCCTGATCACGTGCACCTGTTCGTCAAGCACGAGCCGAAGGCTTCCGCGTCCTACGTCGCGAACCCGTTCAAGGGCTTCACCTCCCGCGTGCTCCGTTCGGAGTTCGTGCACCTGAAGTCGCAGATGCCCACGCTGTGGTCGTCGTCGTTCTTCGTCGCCTCAATCGGCGCGGTCAGCGCGGACACGGTGGAGAAGTACATCAACACCCAGTGGGAACGGCCCTGGACGAAGAAGCAGACGGAGGGACAGGCGTGATACGCGCCTACAAGTTCCTCCTTCGCCCCACCGTCCGCCAGCGCCAGGCTCTCGGCGACATGCTGCGTGATCACTGCTCGCTCTACAACGGCGCGTTGCAGGAGCGCCGTGACGCCTACCGGCACGCCTCGAAGACCAGCATCAAGTACGGGCAGCAGTCCGCGCAGCTCAAGGAGGTCCGCGCGTTCGACCCGGAGCGTCAGGGCCGCTGGTCGTTCTCCTCCCAGCAGGCCACGCTTCGCCGTCTGGACAAGGCGTTCCAAGCGTTCTTCCGGCGCGTGAAGGCCGGACAGAAGCCGGGCTATCCCCGGTTTCGGGGTGCGATGTGGTTCGACACGGTGGAGTTCCCCAAGGATGGCGACGGCTGCCGGTGGGACTCCACCGGGCACGACCCCGTCACCCGCGTGCGCCTGCAAGGCGTTGGACACGTCCGCGTGCACCAGCACCGGCCCGTGAAGGGTCGCGTCAAGACCGTCAGCATCAAGCGCGAGGGTCGGCAGTGGTACGTCGTCCTCGCCTGCGACGAGGTGGCCGCCGAGCCGCTGCCGGCCACGGGCGCGGCGTGCGGCATCGACATGGGTGTCACGCACTTCTTCACCACCTCCCAGGGCGCGCACGTCGAAAACCCCCGGCACGGCAAGCGCAACGCCGACGCCCTCGCCGAGGCTCAGCGTGCCCTCAAGGCGTTCCCCCGGCGCACCCGGGAGACCCGCACCACCAAGCACCGCCGGGCCGTGGAGAAGGTTGCCAAGCTGCACCGCAAGGTCCGCCGTCAGCGTCTGGACCACGCGCACAAAGCCGCGCTCTGCCTGGTTGGCGACTACGACCAGATCGCGCACGAGCGGCTGAGCATCGCGAACATGGTTCGCACTCCCAAGCCGAAGCCCGACCCCGAGATGCCCGGAGCGTTCCTGGCGAACGGCGCCGCCTCGAAGGCCGGACTCAACCGCAGCATTCTTGACGCGGGTTGGGGGGTGTTCCTGGGCATCCTCGCGCAGAAGGCTGAAAGCGCCGCTCGTGTATTGATCCCGGTGGACCCCCGCAACACCTCGCGCACCTGCCCCGAATGCGGGCACGTGGACGCGCAGAACCGCGACGGCGAAAAGTTCCAGTGCACCTCATGCCACCACATCGACCACGCCGACCGCGTGGGCGCCTGGAACGTCGCACTCAGGGCCG
This sequence comes from Streptomyces sp. NBC_01446, assembly GCF_026340095.1. Lineage (GTDB taxonomy): Bacteria > Actinomycetota > Actinomycetes > Streptomycetales > Streptomycetaceae > Streptomyces > Streptomyces aureus. Next base: position 327,262 of record NZ_JAPEPO010000002.1, read on the forward strand.
GGCTGGTCCTTCCCGACGTGGCATAGCCACCGACAGGAGAAGCCCCCCGGACTTACCCGGGGGGAGGAGTCACCACCCTCCGGCTCAACGGTGCGGCCGACGAGCGAAGCACCGGCACCGGACGCGCCTCACCCCCAGGGAGCCGACTCGTCGCCCGTGACGGTTGGCGCTTGACGCAAGCCGCACCGTGGACGGCGTGCGACGAGACCGGGACCATGAACTGGATGGCGACCTGGACCATCAAGCCCGAGCCCGTCACCGGTACGGCTGTTGACGAGGTGATGCGGCGGTACTTCACGGAACTGGGCCGGCTGGCGCAGGGACGCTCGGCGACGGAGGCAGAGCTCCGCGCGGTGCTTGCCGAAGACCCCCACCAAGTCATCGAGGTCAACGAGCTCCAGCCGCGCCGCGCTGTCCAGCGCCTCAAGACGGAGCACACGGGGTCCTCAGGCTCGGTGCTGATCATGCCTCCCCCAACTTTCAAGAACGCGGCGAGTGCGTTGGCGAGGGGGAACTAGGCGTCGGCGGCGTGGGCACAGAGTGCCCAGGTCCGTCGTCTCGGTGCGTCGCGGGAGGTTCAGGGCAGAACACTCACCGCTCGGGCGATGACGAGGAGCGACGTGAGGAGCGCGGCGACGCTCTGCACGCTCATCAAATTCTTGGCGCGCGTCGACAGCGGCATGGTGTCCGTCGGACTGAAGGCCGTGGAGTTGGTCACGGAGACGTACAGGTAGTCCACCAGCGTGGGCACCCAGTCGGACGTACCGCTGGCACCGTCGGCAACCTCCTGGACCGCGTCGTCGTTCTCGTCCTGCGAGAAACGGAAGTCGGCCAAAGGCAGTTCCTCGCGGGCCGCCTGTGTTCTGCTCACGGGGCCGCCGCGGTCCAACTCCCAGTAGGCGAGCCCGAAGACGATGATGTTGGTGAGCCAGACCTGCAGAGCGGCCACCAGTAGAGTGGGGCCGTCTTTCACGCCCGCGTGGACCAGTTGATGGATCAGGGTGGCGAGCGCGACGAGGTTGCTGGCCGCGATGACCGTCACGAGTGTGAGCGACAGGACGCGGAAGGTTCTGGTCTGGCGGGTGAGCCCGGCGCGGGTTGATGGCGACCAGCGGCACCAGCAGGGCGACTTCCAGAGTGGGCAGGACGTAACGCGGGGCGATCAGCAGTTGCTGGGGCAGGAGGAGGTACAGCCCGACCGCCACCAGCGTCGCGACGACGGCGGGCAGCCGGGCCTCGCCGCGTCGCTGGTGGCGGGGGTGGCTGCGCTGGGCATCGGCTCGGGTACGGGGCACGTGTCGTCCTCCGGTGCGCTCGCGTTCGGCTTGTCCGTTGTCTCTCAGGCCCGGGCAAGCTGCTCGCGGATCGCGCTCACGAAGTCGTCCAGGTCCTTCGGGGTGCGGGAGGTGATCAGCGGGTAGCCGCCCTCCGCGTCGACGACGACCGGTTCGTCCACCCACGCCTTGGCGCCGGCGTTGGTGATGTCGGTGCGCAGGGACGGGTACGAGGTGAGGGTCTTGCCTCGCAGCACGTCGGCCTCGACCAGTGCCCAGGGGCCGTGGCAGATGGCGGCGACGGGCCGGCTGCTCGCGGCGAATGCCTTCACCGTGTCGACGGCGGCCCTCTCCAGGCGCAAGTGGTCGGCGTTGAGCGTGCCGCCGGGGATGAGCAGGAGGTCGTGCGGGGCGGCGCCCAGTGCCTCGTGCGAGACGTCCGGGTCCACGCTCTGGCCTGGGTCCTTGTCCCCCTGCAGCGTCTGGACTGGGTCTGTGCTGGGCGCGGCGACGGTGACGTCGACGCCGTCCTTGCGCAACTGTCGCAAAGGCACGAGCAGTTCGTCCTGCTCGACGCCGTAGTTGGTGACGAGAGCCAGGACGCTGCGTCCCTCAGTCGTCGGTCCGTCATGGGGTGAACCTTTCTGTGCGGGTGTGGCCCTGCTCCGGGGCGGGCGCAGGCCCGGTCATCCGGCCGGGCAGGGCTGCTCCTTCAGGAGCTTCGCGAGGTGGACCGTGTCGACGGCGAGCGTGCGGGTGGTGTCCGCCACGGCCTCGGGCCTCTCGTCGAAGTCCTGGCAGTCGGTGCCCTGCTGGGTCTGCCCGGCCCAGTACATGACGGTGCCGGGGGCGATGGAGACGCCGACGTCGTTCAGGGCCTGGGAAATGTCCGCGCTCACCTTGTGCGCGCCGTCCTCGTTGCCGGCCACGGCCACCGCGGCGGCCTTGCTGTAGAGGAGGGGGCGCGCGCCCCTGCCGTCGGTCTGCGACGACTCGGCGTTCAGCCATTCGAGGACCCACTCGCAGAGGCCGGAGGGGTGGGCCGGCCAGATCGGCGTGGCGATCACGAGGATGTCGACCTGGTGCACCTTGTCGCGCAGGAGCGGGCAGGCGTCCCCTCCCCCATGTCCACCTCCACGCCGGGGCGTATGGCGTGGCCGGCGACCGCGGTGGCGGGTGTGGCACCCGGGGAAGGTGCGGTTGCGCCGACAGGTGGACAGGGCCGCCCGAAAGCGCTGCGAGACGTGCATGGCCCCCGTCTCGTCGACGACCTCGACCGGCCCCTCCCTCAGGAACGGGCCTTGCTCGCGGCCCATCGTCAGGCGCAACGGTCGTTCATGGGCGCTCGGCACGGATCACCACCAGCCCTTCTGTCCGCGGGTCACGGTCCAGGTACCCCGGGGGCACAGAGCCGGGCCCGTCGCTTGCGGGTTACCGGGCCGAAGGGCACCTGCGCCCGGTCCACGGCCCGTGCCTTCATGCCGAGGGCGCTCAGCCGCTCGATCGTCTCGGCGACGCCGCACCGCTCGCAGTGCACCATCAGCGGCATGCCGGGTACACGCAGCGCCCGGTGCGCCGTGGCGCAATCCCGGTCCACGGCGTCGCGGCCGCCCTCTCCGCCTTCCCAGGCACGGGCCGGGCCGTGCGGCCGCCGTCGGCGGTACACCGTCGCAACGTACGGCGCATTGCTGAGGGCCAGGTCGACCGAGCCGGGTGCGAGGCCGGTGCGTCGGCGTACCAGGCCCGGCACTTCGCGGACGGGGGCGCGTCACTCGTCGTCGGGCGACGAGTGACGCGCGTGCGGATGGCGCAGGCGCACCCAGATGTCGCGCGCCTGCCGGCCGGCGGCGGTGCGGCTGCGGGCCACGAGTCTGCGTGCCTGTTCCGGCGTCTCCACCATGGGGCCGGATCCGCGCAACGGTCGCCCCGCGGTCTCGTGCAGGAAGAGGGTCGAGATGAGGCCGATCACTCCGGCGACCATCAGGTAGTACGCGGGGACCATGTTGTTGCCCGTCGCCTCGACGAGGCCTGAGGCGAACAGGGGTGTGGTGCCGCCGAAGAGCGACACGGACAGGTTGTAGGCGATCGACAGGGCGCCGTAGCGGATCCGGGTGGGAAAGAGGGCCGGTAGTGTGGCGGCTGCGGTTCCCGCGAACATGACGAGCAGCATGCCGAGGATCGCGCACCCGAACGCCGGAAGCAGGATGCCGCCCTCCCTGATCAGCAGGAACGCGGGATAGGACAGCGCGATGAGCGCGATGCTCCCGGCCATGAACATAGGTCTGCGTCCCCACCGGTCGGACGTCCTGCCGACGGTCGTGATCAGCAGGACGACCAGGAGCATCGTGCCAAGGACCAGTAACTGCGCCGTCGTGTCGTTTTCGCCGAGCGTCACGGTCATATAGGTCGGCAGGTACGACGTCACCATGTAGTTGGTGACGTTGTAGAGCAGGACGAGGCCCATACAGATGAGTACCGCCTCCCAGTGGCGCGCGAAGATCTCCCTCACGCGGCCCCTGCCCGACTGCCGGGCCTGCTCCACGGGGTCTTCGTCCGCCCCCTTCCCCAACGCCTGCGCGTGCGCGTAGGCGGCCTCCTGCTTGAACGCGGGCGTCTCCTCCAGCTTCATGCGCATGTACAGGCCGATGAGACCGAGCGGACCCGCCACGAAGAACGGGATACGCCAGCCCCAGTCCTCGAGGCCGTCGCTGCCGAGCACCAGGGTGAGCACCGTGACCAGACCGGAGCCGAGCGAGTAGCCGATGAAGGTGCCGAAGTCGAGCCAGCTGCCGAGGAAACCCCGGCGCTTATCGGGCGCGTACTCGGCGATGTAGGTCGTGGCGCCCGCGTACTCGCCGCCGGTGGAAAAGCCCTGGACGAGGCGGCACACCAGCAGAAGGATCGGGGCGAGGAAGCCGACCGCGGAGTAGGTTGGCAGGAAGCCCACGGCGAAGGTACTGGCCGCCATCATGATCATCGTTGCGGCGAGCACCTTCTGTCGGCCCACCCGGTCGCCCAGCGGCCCGAAGACGAGCCCGCCCAGAGGGCGCACGATGAAGGCCGCGGCGAAGGTGGCGAAGGTGGAGACCACCTGCGCGCCAGGCGAGCTCGACGGGAAGAAGACCTTGCCCAGGGTGCCCGCCAGGTAGGCGTAGACGCCGAAGTCGAACCACTCCATGGTGTTGCCCAGAGCAGCCGCGGTGACAGCCTTGCGCACCTGCGGACGGTCGGCGACGGTCACGTCCTGGGCCGAGAGGGCCTTCTTACGCCGGCGCAGCAGCGTACGCAGCATGCGGTCGGTGGCCGGATGCGACGCGCGCGCAGCGCTCCGCCCCGGCGGATCGGACTTCCGGCGCCGGAAGAGACCTGGCATGGGCGGGAGCCTCTCTGCGGACGGCTGCGGCAGCCGCGGGTTGCGGCGCCGATGCGGAGGGCTCTCATTCTTCGCAGTGAGCGGCCGGACCGCCTCCAGAGACGGCTGTACGCGTGGCCCGGGCCACGCGACGCGATACCGTCCGAGCTGCGCACAACCAAGCGCCAGTGGTTCGGGTCGGCGGGTTGCACACTCGCCCGCGTAGGCCAGAACGGCCGCGAATCGCGTCACACACCAGGGCCCAGGAACTGCCGAGCTCCACGCAGCACACTGCGCAACTGCCGCTGGGTCGCTTGACTTTGGAGACGTACGTCGAGGGCTCCGGGAACGGTGCTGTCTGCCCGCAGGCCCGTGGGCAAATGGGAGGCGTCGAGACCGTCGCGTGTGGCGATGAGGGTGCCGAGTTCGTGACGGCTCAGGGCGTCGGTCCCTGCGAGATGGTGGATGCCTGTTGCTCCGCTCGACGCCAGTTCCAGGAGGGCGGCTGCCAGATCCGAGACATGGACCGGGCAGCGGATGTCGTCGGTGAACAGGGCCCCATCGACTGTGCCGGCTGCCAGTTGGTGCACCAGGCGCTCGTGCTCGGAACGCCCGTGCCCGATGATCAGCGACGTGCGGGCGACAACGGCCTTCGGGTGCACGGCGAGGACCCCGGTCTCGGCGGCGGCCTTGGCTGCGCCGTACGGGGTGACGGGGTCCGGAGACAGGACTCGTCGTAGTGGACGCGGCCGGCACCGGAGAACACCGCGTCGCTCGACACGTGGACCATGCGGGTTCCGTGCTTCGCCGCGACGATCGCGAGCTGAAGAGGGCCTTCAGCAGTAACCGCCCAGTCGGCCCGGCCTCTCGATGCGTTGACGACCACGGCCGGATTCACGTCGGCCATGACGGCGTCTATCCTTCCCGCGTCCTGTAGATCGAGGGGGCACCATGCGGTCGGGGATGAGCTGCCCGGCCCGGTCGTGTAGGTCGCGAGGTCGTGTGCCCCGCTGTCCTCGCTTGCCGGATCAGTTCGGACCCCAGGAAGCCGCTGCCGCCGACGATCAGAATGGTCCTGTGCGTCACCGTAGCCCCACAGGCCCAACAGCGAAGCCAGTCACCCGCTCGGGTGACCGCCTTCTCCGTCGGCCGGCCGGGTTGGCGACTACGTCTTTGGCTGCCAGAGGTAGCGTCCGTCCGCCTCGCACTCGTCGTTGCGCTGCCCCCTTCGCCCGCTGGTCCTTGCGCGGCACCGACGCGAACACGTCACCGTCCGGCAGCCGCTCCGCCATGGCCTGAATGACGCGTTGGAAAACCAAACGCGTACCGGTGCGGAGGGGAGGGGGGAGTGCGCAGTTGCAGAGCCGGCGGGGGTCGTGGGACGTGCACGCCGACGCCCACGTCGACGACAAGCCCGTCGGCTTCGGCAGCCGTTCTGGCTGATGGGGGATGTTCTGGGTAGGGGGGTGCGCAGTCGGCTGTCGCCCGCTGCGCAGTCCCCAGAGTTGGACACGCTGGGTGGGTCTTGGGCCGTGATCGTGGGGGGGCTCGGCAGTGCCGAACCGGTCACTGCACACCGGAGTGTGAGAGGCTGCGCGCCACACTGCGCAGCCTCTCAAAACGAATAGCCCGGCGGTAGACCCGGCCAGCTTGGTTATCGCCAGCCGGGCAGGGTCGAGGATACAAGTCGCGGACGGCGCGTGGGGCGGGTATCCGCCCAGAGAGCCAATACCCGCTCGCTGCCCTGCTCCGCAGGAGTCCTCTTCCTCTCCACCCTGAAGAGCGGAGTATCCACGGAGGAATCCCGATGAACACGCAGTTCACCGTGCGCTCGGCCGCTGCTATGGGGCACCACCGAGTTCGAACATCGCGAATCCCGCGAACCAGCCGGAGGCGAGAGCGCAGGTGCCGAGGACCATTACCAGAGCAGGTCGGCGAAGCCTGCTCAGGGCAATCGCCAGCGGGATCAACAACGGGAAGGCGGGCAACAGAAAGCGCGCGACGTTGCAGAACATCTGCTGGCTGCCGAGCACGGTCGCGATGGTGAGCAGCGTGTGCACCATCAAAACGGCGGGCGGGCGCAGTCGCACCAGCAGGACGATCAGGATCGGCAACGCCATGACGATCAGTGCCGCCAGCAGATCGGGGACGAGCGCGGCGAAAATATCATCGTCGCTGCCAAGCAGAATGCCCCGCATCACGGTGGCATTGTGCTGGCCCCAGTCGAAGAAGTGCAGCCAGGCTCCCCTCTGGAGCTTGAAGTAGCCGCCCCAGTCCCCCATACGCCAGCTCACCCAGCCCAGATATCCGAACAGCCCGAGCGGTGCCAGCACCATCGCGGCCAGAGGGCGCCCGGTTTTGTCAGTGCGCCGCAAAAGTGCGACCAGCGCCGCCACGCACACCGCTGCGATCAGGGTCGCCGAGGTCGGCCGGTTGAGCCCGGCCACCAGGGCGAGCAGTCCGGCAGCGATCCACCGCCGGGTCATCACGGCGTAGCAGGACCACGCGGCGAGCGCGGTGAAGGTGGAGTCCGAGTAGACCGCCCACTCCGCGCCGGATCCCGGGATGACCGCCCACAGGCCCGCCGCGATCACACCGGCCCGTGCCCCGCCGAGCCTCTCCGCGACGGCGAAGATACCGGCCGCGGCGAACAGCGAAGCGACCACCGATACCAGCATCCCGGCGCCGTACAGGCCGAGACCGGTGAACTCCGAGACCATGCGCATCAGGCCCGGGTAGAGCGGGAAGAACGCAGCCGAGTTCGCCTGAAACGTGTACAGGGGGGAACCGGTGATCGGCACCAGTTGGGGGTTGTACCCGAACTCCGCGATCTGTTGGTACCACCAGCCGTCAAAGGAAGCGAGCACGTCCCACGGGTGGGCGCCGCCGCCCAAGCGCACTTGCTTCGTGAGGTGGTAGCCGGAGTAGTCGACCAGCCACATGAAGACCCCGAAGCCGGCCAGCTTCAGTACCGCGTAGCACCCGACCGCCGGCCCATAGCGTCGTACCAGCCTGCTCGACCGCTTGTGCAGGTCGACCGGCGCGGCCGGGAGTGTGCCGTCGTGTTGTGCGGGCTCGGCAGAGACAACAGTCGGCATCGCATTCATCGGTCGAAGTCACCCCGGCGTCATGGACGATCGTTCGCCGAACCCTTACACCCGTGCAGGTCAGGGTTACGCAGACACGCCACACCGCTGTGCCATGGTCCTCGGAACACCCTCTGGCGCAGTAGCACGGCCCGTCTGTTGGCGACGATGGATAAGCAGCGCCAACTCCACCGGAAACAGGGTCAACCCATCGAGCCCCTGAATTTCCCACTACCTCTCCGAACCCGTCAGGGACGCCGCCCCCGCCGACTCCGTCACCTTGCTCGGGCTACCCCAAGAGACACAAGAACTAAGCCAGGATTAGACACCTTTGCATGTCTATCGTCATTAATGGACCTCTATTACTACTGATTTAAAGGTCGCCCCTGGAGCTCCGGCCTCACGGGGCTCCGGCGCCGGCGACCACATGGACACCGCCGTGTCCCGTCCGGCTCGGGGGTGTCCTCTCCAACAACCCGTGCCGGCGAGCCGAGTTGATGGCAGGCGCACTCGCCGCACGCGCCAACCTCGGACTCAACGGGGCGGCGGCCCGGCTCGAATCTGCGGGTTGAATCCGTACGCAGCCAAAGGTCCCCTCCGTGAGAAGGGGGCCTGGGTGCGGGGTCATCCGATGTTGTTCACCGGGCCGTTATAGAGGAACGTCTGTCGGCTGGTTGTTCCGACCGCCCCTGTTGCAGTAGCCATTGCCTGGTGTACGGTCTCGCGGCTGGTGTCGGATATCGGGCCTTGCGACCTGCGGATCTGTCTGCTGTCTTACGTCACGTCGGACACTCGGCGTCTCGGCTCCATGTCGGAAATCGCCGTCCGTGCAGACCTGTGGCGAAGGCGCGACCCGCTGAGCTACTGCTGTGCCGCGGAAGTTGCGCCGATGGTCGTCAGCGGTCCGCGGCGCACATTAGTAGCTGTCGTAGGTGGGTTTACCGTTCGGCCGGTAGACGCCGAGGACGGTGCCGCCCTTCGTCGTCGAGACGCTGACCGGCTCCAGCGCGGTGGGGATCGCTCCGTCGGCGAACAGTCGCTTGCCGGTGCCGATGATCACGGGGTGGATGGTCAGCCGGTACTCGTCGACGAGGCCGTGGTGCATGAGGGTCTGGGCGAGGTCGCCGCTGCCAACGACGTTGATGTTGCCGCCGTCGGATGCCTTCAGCGTGCGCAGGGCATCGACGATGTCGCCCTCCAGCAGCGTGGAGTTCTGCCACCCGAGGGACGTCAGGGTCCGAGACGCCACGTACTTGTGCGTGCTGTTCATCCGATCGGTGAACGGATTGTCAGGATCGGCGGTTGGCCAGTACGACGCGAAGATCTCGTACGTCTTGCGGCCGAGCAGCATCGCGTCGGAGTGCTGGTACCAACCGGCGATGGCCGTGCCAACTTCATCGTCGGCCACCATTTTCTGCCAGCCGCCGTGCTTGAAGCCGCTCCCCGCGTCCTCGTCCGGACCGCCCGGCGCCTGCATGACGCCGTCGAGGGTCAGGAACGTGCAGACGATGATCTCGCGCATGGTGTGCTCCCTTAGTCGACGGGTAGACCACGCAACCGCCAGAAACTCATCGAGGGAAGTTCCGTGGCACAGCACTACGGAGTCTCACCGCGATGTCGGATCCGGCATCCATCCGACATCGACCGTGAGGGCGAATTCCAGTCCGAGCGCCTCGCAGGCATGCAGGGCTGCCTCAAGTGCCGCCGCCTGCACGGGCGTCGGCAAGAGCTTCACCTGCACGGTCAACTTCACGACCCTGACGCTACCCGCCGCCCGACGTACCGGCATTCGAACAGCACACATTCCCCACCGAGCACTCCGGCCCCGTTTCTTGCGGGCGCTCCGCGCCAATTGTCGCGGCGATGCTCCGCATCGCCGTCACCGGATGCGATTCCCCCCGGGGGGCGAACCCCCGGGGTTCCTCGCAAGGGCACGCTGAAGTGTGTGGCGGGTCGTTGACCGGCAGTCCGGTCAGGGCCGCCGCTGGTTCGGTGTCTTCAACGAGAGGGCCCAGCCATTCGCACATCAAGACGGTGGCGTCGTCCTGCAGATGCCCGTCGTGGTAGTCGAGAACGGCCTGGATGAGACGGCGCAGGGTTTCGGGGACGGGCAGGCCGTCGGCGTGGTGGCGGATGAGAAAGTCGGTGAATCGCTCCAGACCGAACTCGGTGTCGTCGGCACCCCGCGCTTCGGTGATGCCGTCGGTGTAGAGGACAATGCGATCACCCGGCTGCAGCTGTTCGCGGCACACAGTGCTGGGCAACCCCAGCCCAGTGCCCATCGGGTGGGCCGGGCAACACTTCAGGTGGCTGCTCCAGCGGTTCTCGCGAATAAGGACTGGCGGAGGATGGCCGCGGTTGACCCAGCTCAGCACACCGGTACGAGTCTCGAGGGTGGCGAGGATGCCGGTGACGTAGCGCGGCTGGCCGTACTGGCCGATCAGGGCGGCTTCCACAGCCTCGCCCTCGGCAGCGAGGCCCGCGCCCTGGCGGCGGGCATTGCGGCACGCGCCCAGGGCCAGGGCACCGCACAGACCGGCGGCGGCGTCATGGCCCATCGCGTCGAACAGCGTCAGATGCACCAAAGGACCGTCGAGGGCGTACTCGTACACGTCGCCGCTGACGCGGTAGGCCGGCTCCAACGACGCTGCGATTACGACCCGCCCGTCGGCATAGGTGCTCGGCGGCATCAGGTTCCACGCCATCTCGGCCCCGATGCTCAGCGGCTCGGTCCGCACCAGCCGAGCCAGCGTGTCGCTGGAGGCCCGTTTGGCGACGATCAGGAGCGCCAGGAGCGCGGCGAGGCGGTCGGCGTCCTCGCGGGCACGGGCATCGTCGTACACAGAGCGCACGCGCAACACCCCCACGCGTTCGGTGCCGTCCACGATGGGCAGCCACCAGTCGATGCCTGCCGCCTCCTTCACGGAGGAGGCGGTGAGCCGGCCGTATTGGTAGGCCCGCCCAGGGGTGGTGCCCTCGATGTGGAGGTCTCTCGCGGTGTTCGGAGCGGCCCCGTTCGGCCCGGTCAGCAGGTGCAGTCCCTGGCGCCGCAAATCCGCCACGTAGATGAGCACGTCGGTGAAACCCGCGGCCCGGGCAAACTCACCGGCCTTCTCCGGCAACGCGTCGAGGGGCATCAGGTGACTGACGTCCAGCAGACCGGCGAGCATCGCCCGCCCGCCTGCCTCACGGTTCACATCCATGACCCTCCTCCCTCGTCTGTAGCGAGCTGAGTCTCTCTGCTACCCACCTTGGACCGCAGCACAGGAAGACCGCGAGCGCCGACGCAGTCCACGGTCTGTCGTCGGTCCAGCGGGGCTTGCCGCGACCCACCGCTCGGCGAGCGCGGTCGCCGACGCTCAAGCACCCCTTTGCAAGACGAAGAGACGACCCAGTCCGCATCCGTCGACCCGGCGGCGATCCTCCTCGGCGGCCAAGCGGACCTCAGCCGTGGGCCCGAGGTGTTACGGCCCACTCCGTCACCGGCCGACCGCCGGCCGACCAGTCGGACGCGGACGACATCGCACAGCACGCCTGTCCGATGTGACGCCCAGCCCGGCTCGCCGTGCCGCTCGCGCGGCGGTGCGGTCGCCCGCCTACGACACCCGCCTCTTCACCATGGTCCCCCGGCTGAAGAAGGCGCGGCGGGTCCCGACCCCGGCCGACCGCGGCCCGGGCGGCCGTGGCGCCCGGGCACCCCGCCCCCGGCCCCGATCGACCCTGCCGAGCCGAGCGCAGACATCCGCATCGGGTGGGCCCACTGTTCCACCCTCGGGCCCGGGTCCGCGGACGGCCCCAGTTCGAGGAGTCAGTCCATACGGCCCGGGAGATCAAGGCGCACGCCCCGCGCCACCGGGTCATCTTCACCGTGTACGAGATGAAGCGGATCGGCCGGGATGTTGCCGAACTCGCGCTCGCCGACCACCTCCCCGCCGACAGCCTCATCCTGGATCCTGGAGATGCTCGCCGGGCCCCTGACCAGCATCTACGACCCACCAGCCCGGGCAAGCTGCTACGCGCGTTCTTCGCCGCGACGGCGGAGACCGAGCGGGAGAACATCCGCGAGTCGACGCTAAGTCGTGATCGAAAGTCAGCCCCCAGCCCCGGTCACGTTGCTTTCGCGTCCTCACCGGCCAGGAATGGACGCAGCAGCGTGAGCAGGGCGCGCGGGCGGTGCAGCGGGATGATGTGGCCGCAGTCTTCGATGACGTGTCCGGTGAGATCGTCGGTGACCGGGCGGAGCTGGCGTTCCAGTGCCGCACCGACGGGCCGGGCGCCCAACGCCATCGTCGGCACCGTCAGGCGGGCAGTGGCGACCGCCTGCGCGATCTGTACCGCGCTCTCGGGCAGCGCCCGGTAGTACGAGAACGCGCGGCTCAAAGCCTGGCGGCCGGTGTATGCGCGGACGAAGGCGTCCCGGAGGGCGGGGCGCACCCCGTCGCCGAGCGTGCCGGCGCGCAGAAACCAGTCGACGTAGGCGGCCTCACGGCCCTCCAACACGGTCTCGGCAAGGCCGGGCGCGGCGGAATGGAAGCCGAACCACCACGGCGGCCCGTCGGCGAGGAAGTCCTCGGCGCCAGGCAGCCTGCCCAGAAGGGACTCCATGACGACCAGGCGCCGGACGAGACCGGGGCGACGCAGGGCGAGGAGGAAGGCCGGCGCGGTACCCGCGTCGATGCCCACCACCGCGGCCGAGGACACGCCGAGCGTGGTGAGAAGCGCCGCGGCGTCCTCGGCCAGGGTGCCCGCGTCGTACCCGGAGGCGGCCCGGCTGCTCGCTCCGAACCCGCGCAGGTCCGGCGCGATGACGCGGTAGCGGCCGGACAGGCCGGCCATGACGTCCGTCCACAGCTCCCAGGTGTGAGGGAAACCGTGCAGGAGCAGGACGGCCGGGCCCGATCCGGCGAGAGCGACGTTCAGTTCGACACCGTTGACGGGGACGCGCCGCAGCTCGGGCATGGAGAGGCTCCAGGTGTGGTGAGGAATAGTGACCAGGTCACGCTAAGGAACTATCCTGGTTCCTCCAAGACGGCACTTTCCCTTCAGGTGGTGAGCCCTGAGTGACCACATCGAGGCCCGGCGAACCCAGCCGGCGGCCCGGTGAGCGGGGTGACCTGCTGGATCCGCGCTGCCCGACCCGCCAGTTGCTCGACCGTATCGGCACCAAGTGGACGTCGATGGCGGTCAAGGTGCTGGCCGAGGAGGCTCCGGACGAGCTCCGTTTCGCGGAACTGCGGCGCCGTATCCCCGGCATCTCACAGAAGATGCTGTCCGTCACCCTGCAGAGCCTGGTCCGCGACGGCCTGGTCGCGCGCCGAGTGGAACCCACCGTGCCGCCCGCCGTCCACTACCGGCTCACCGAGCTCGGCCTGTCCCTCGAAAGACCGCTCTCCGCCCTGCGGATCTGGGCCGAGACACACATGCCGGAGATCGACCGCAGCAACCAGCTCGCCGACGAGTCACCCCCCGACTAGCGCGTGGATCGAATGTGCCGGTCACAGCCACTCGTTGATGACCGCGACAAGAACGGTCGCCTCGTAGCGGACCGCCAATTTGTCATACCGCGTGGCTACGGCCCGGTGCCTTTCGAGGCGATTAATGCAGCCTGGCCGCCCATGAACCTGGCTCCACCCTCATCAGCCCCCTTGGAATCGATCATCTAGGCTGCCGCGGTGACTGATGAGCAAGAGCGGGTGCAGCCGTCCGGAGTGTGGGCCACGGCGGTGGGGGTGGCCAGGGTGCGGGCGCTGGAGAGCGAGCGGGAGAACGCGCTGTTCCGCGACCCACTGGCACAGGCCTTCGCCACCGCCGGCGGCCGGGGGCCCTCCTCGCCGCCGCTGCCCGGTGACGAGGCCACGCGACGCCGCCGGCAGGGCGTGGCGTTCTCCATCGTCATCAGGACGAAGTTCCTCGACGACCTGTTGCAGCAGACCTCCGCGTCCGGGGTCCGGCAGGTCGTACTGCTCGGCGCCGGCATGGACAGCCGGGCCTTCCGGATGGACTGGCCCGAGGGCACCCGGCTGTTCGAGGTCGACACCGTCGCGCCACTGGACTTCAAGGCTTCGGTGCTGCGCCAGGAGCGGGCCATCGCACGCTGCGAGCGGATCACCGTCGCGGTGGATCTGCGTGAGGACTGGCCGGGCGCGCTGGCCGCCGCAGGGCACGACCCGGCGGTGCCGACCGTGTGGATCGCCGAAGGACTGCTGATCTATCTGCCCGAGGACGCGGTGGAGCTGCTACTGGCCCGGATCAGCGCGCAGTCGGCGCCAGGCAGCCGGATGGGGCTGACGTTGGGCTCGCGCGGCGTGATCGAGCGCTTCGGCGCGGACGCCGTGCCGGGATCACCGGCGTCCATGTGGGTCTCGGAGATGCCCGACGACCCGGTGGCCTGGCTGGCCGGGCACGGCTGGGAGGCCGGCAGCCACACCCTGCGCGAGCGCGCTGCCGCCTACGGCCGCCCGATTAGCACCCCGCCGCAGCACGAGGAGCGGCCCGGTGGCCTGATCTCGGCGATCCGCCGGTAGAGCGCCTCCCGGTTCCCTAGTTGATGGTTTCGAAGGGGGCCTGATGAGTGGAGCCAGCTTCATGCGCGGCCAGCCGGTCATGCGCGCTCTGACCGCCTACCACTGAGCGCCCTGGGGTGGCCCGACCCAGCGATGCCACTACCGAGGTGGCGCTGGCCCAACGTGCGGGTCGGCCCGGGTGGCCGGTGAGGCCAACGTGAGATCCCGCTCGTAGCACACCCTTCGAGAACCTCGTGGACATGCAGCGCGCAAACGCCAACGCGGCACGCCTTCAGGTCCTGACGCCGCGGGACGACTACGGTCCGACCATCGCGACGCCGTGGACGGAAGCACAGACCGAGACCTATGAGACGGCATGGCGCGCCTGGCGGGATCTTGCCCGCGACGTCCAGGCTGCTGTCACTGAACACGCGAAGGTCCAGGGCGCCCAGCGGCACGAGATCGAATCCGACGTAAAGGCCAAGGCGAAGGCAGACTCAGGCGAACAGTGAGTGCGTCCACACCCCACGACAACGTGCGGCGTGGCAGGCTACGAGACATTCCCGGCGTGACGGCGTGTACGACATTCCATCGCGCACGAACGGTTGCGTCCAGGGAAGTGGTGTACGGGTTCGACCTGATCCGGGGGTTTGCTCCGGCATGGGAATGCAACGCCCGCGCCGTCACCCTGCATGCGACTGCTCGCCAGTAGTGAGAGTGCGGTACGTGATCTTCTGTCCGGCTTGTGATCGCTCGATGGTGTGATGTTGGGGTATCGCGGCCGGTCAGGCGTTCGGGATTCGCTTGGGTTGTGGCATGAGCATGCGCAAGCCGTACGCGAGTGACACTTCCGACGAGCAGTGGGCCCTGGTCGAGCCCGTGATCACAGCCTGGAAGGCCACGCATCCGTCGGTCAGCGGCCATCAGGGCAGATACGAGATGCGGGAGATCGTGAACGCGATCCTGTACCAGAACCGCAGCGGCTGCCAGTGGGACCTGCTGCCCCACGACCTGCCGCCCGCCGGCGCGGTGAAGTACTACTTCTACAAGTGGCGCGATGACGGCACCGACCAGACCGTCCACGATCTGATGCGGTGGCAACTTCGCGAGAAGAAGCGGCGATTAGCCGATCCGAGCCTGGTGGTCCTGGACACGCAGAGTATCCACGCCGCGGTCGGCGTCCCCGCCACCACGACCGGCAAGGACGCCGCTAAAAGAGTCCCGGGCAGGAAGAGATGCCTGGCCGTGGACGTGTTGGGCCTGGTTATCGACTGCGTCGTGCTGCCCGCCTCCGCGCACGAGAACGCCGCCGGTATCGCCCTGCTGGACGGTGTCGCCGCACAGTGCGACACGGTGACCAAGGCCCTGGTCGACCAGGGCTTCAAGAACAAGGTCGTCGAGCACGGCAAGACCGTGGGCATCGACGTCGAGATCGTCGAACGCAACCCGGACCAGCGCGGGTTCGTTCCGCAGGCGAAGCGGTGGATCGTGGAGCAGACGAACGGGATCTTGATGTTCTACCGCCGTCTCGTACGCGACTACGAACACCGTCCCGCCTCCTCCCGCTCCCGCGTTCTGTGGGCGATGACCTCCGTCATGAGCCGCCGCCTCACCGGAGCCACCCTCGCCTCCTGGAGGACCGCATGAGCGACAACCCGCAGGTCAAGGCGATCCTGGAACACATCGAGAACCGTGAGCGCAAACTGGCCGACCAGGCCGGGCAGTTGCGGGACCGCATCGAGGAACTCACCCGGCAGCTCGGCGAGATCGACACGGAGAGCGAGAACCTGCGCATCACCCGCAAGACCCTCCTCACGCTCCCCGTGCCCTCACCCGCCACCGAGCCGGAGGGCCCCGACATCCCGGACCACCCCGCCTACCAGCAGATCCTCACCGCCCTGGCCGACACAGGCCGGCCGATGCGCGCCCGCGACCTGTGCCAGGCCCTCGACCTGCCAATCCTCCCGAAGAACACCGAAGGCATCCGCTCGAAACTCAAGCGCCTGGTCAGCCGCGGCATCCTCGCCGAGCCCGAACCCGGCCTGTTCGCCCGCCCCGGCGCTTGAGGACCATCTCGCGCCCATGACCAGCGATCCTTGCCCAACCTCAACTACGAAACGGACAAGAACTCACGTTCCGCACTCTGACAACTCGGGCCACTTCAGGCCGTACTGACGTGGCATTCGGCGTGTTGGCTTCGTTCAGCGCGGGTTCTCGAACCCGGGCTGTCCGCAGGAACGTCAACGGGCATCACCCGCTATCCGCTGGCGTAATCCTTCTGGCGGCTGCTGGTGCGAGGTCAGTCGGCGAGGACGCCCCAGGCCCTCATGACGCTTGACCTTGCCCAAAGGTGAAGGCCAACACTGTCTGTGGCGACCAGGCCGGCGAGCTGAGCGCTTGTCTCTGACCGAACCCGGATGAGTGGAACCTGCATATGGATGACGACGCTCTCCTGGCAGAACAGATGGCCTACTACAGGGCTGGCGCGGCCGAATACGACCGGCCTTATGCAAAGTACGAAGACCTGCAGAGGTTGCTTGCTGTCGTCGATGACCTCCCGATTGTCGGCGATGTACTGGAGTTGGCCTGCGGAACGGGCCAGTGGACCCCTCTGCTCGCAGCGCGGGCGCGTTCGGTGACGGCTGTCGACGCGGCAGCCGAAGTGTTGGCCCTGGCTCGTGCGCGCACCGCATCCCCCACCGTGCAATTCCTTGAGGCCGACCTGTTCGCCTGGCAGCCGCCACGACGCTACGACACTGTGTTCTTCGCCTTCTGGCTCTCCCATGTCCCGCCGACGCGATTGCCCGACTTGTGGAACACGGTCGCCGCCGCACTCGCACCGGGCGGCAAAGCAATCTTCATCGACGACGGCCCCGCCGCAGCCGCATACGAGGAAGTCCTCGCGAACCAGCCGGCCCCGGCGTCGCTACGTCGGCTCGATGACGGCAGCCAGTACCGCATCGTGAAGGTATTCCACGATACCCAGACCCTCACGGACGACCTCACCGGGCTGGGGTGGTCAGTCCGTATCCGGACCATGGCCGGGAACTTCATCGGCATTGCTGAACCGCCAACCACCCCCGGCTAAGCGCGCTGAAGGCCCGGCGGGGGGGGCAATGACATCGTCGGAGTGGATCGCCGCAGATCCCATCGTGGTGTCGAGGACCTGGTGGCCGCAAATAACGGCGGCGATGTGCGCAGGCAGCCCGGTGCGGATCGCCTCGGTGATGAGCAGCCTGCGGAAGCCGTGCGGCGTGGACGTCAGCGGTTGGTTGCTCACGTCGGTGGGCGCGGCTGTGGTGAGCGCCCGGATCAGCGACGTGCGGGCGCTGCGGCCCGGACCGGCCTTCGCAACGTGGCGAGCCATGTCCGCCGCGATGGGAGCCGTCACCGCGTGCGACAGGATCCGGCGGCCAACACGGGAGGCGCACTAGGCTGGCGGGGTGATTGAGGACGGCGCCACCGACCAGGGCAGCGTGACGACGGTCCGACGGATCGGTGAGACGATCCGGCGGCCAGCGGGCGAGTGGACATCTGCAGTGCACGCTCTGCTGACCCACCTGGAGGCGGTGGGCTTCACCGGAGCCCCGCGCGTGCTGGGGATCGATGGTGCCGACGAGGTGCTGTCGCTGCTTCATGGTGAACCCGCGTACGCGCCCTGGTCGCAGGCTCTGCGGTCGACTGCCGGAATTGGCGAACTTGGGCGTTGGCTGCGCGGATACCACGACGCTGTCCGGGACTTCCGGCCGCCGGCCGAAGCACGCTGGCAGGGCCAGGAAGAGGAATGGCAGCCGGGCATGGTGATCCGCCATGGGGACCTCGGGCCGTGGAACTCCATCTGGGACGCCAACGGCCTGAACGGCTTCATTGACTGGGATTTCGCAGCGCCCGGCCACGCCCTCGACGACCTGGCCCAGCTCGCCTGGTACTCCGTGCCTCTGCGGGCGCTCGACCAGCAGCGAAGAGCCTCAGTCACCGGCACCGACACTCTGCGTGCACGGCTCAATCATCTGTGTGCCGCCTACGGCGCACACCCCGAAGCCTTGCTCGATGCATTGGATGCCCTCCAGTCCCGCGAGGCCGCACGCATCGAACGTCTTGGCGGGCAGGGCGACGAGCCGTGGGCGATGTTTCTCGCCCGCGGCGACGCGGCCGAGATGCGGGCCGAGCAGTGCTGGGCCCGTTCACAACGCGACGTTCTTCTGGGCGTCATGAGCGATTGAGGACTGCCCCGAAGCTGCTTCAGGTCACGTTCAGTGGCAGACATCAACTTCCAGCGCTTAGAGTTCCTAACAAGGGCGTTGGACGTGGCGGTGGGTGATGAGGCAGGTGGCGGGGCTGAGGAAGGCCTCGTGGATGTCGTCGCGTCTTTCCCAGCGAATGCGCAGGCGGCGGAAGCCGTGCAGCCAGGAGATCGTCCGCTCGACGACCCAGATGCCGTGGCCGGCCGACGACCGCTGATGGCCGGGGCCTTGTCGAGCGGGGGCAGCAACTGCGTGACGTCATTGCGGTTTCCACCGGTCAGTGACACCGCGAGCGGGAGGCCCTGCCCGTCGGTGATGACGTGGTGCTTGCCGCCGCGTGTGCGGTCGACCGGGCTGGGTCCGCTTTTGGGCCCCGCCGGGCCGCCCGGACGTGGGAGGAGATTCGATCACCGCCCGTGACCAGTCCAGTTGGTTCTTCGACCGCAGTTCCCTCAGCAGTAACGCGTGGAGTTGGTCCGACACGCCGGCCTCGTTCCAGGCGGCCAGACGCCGCCAGCAGGTCGTGCCTGATCCGAAGCCCAACTCCTGGGGCAGGTACTCCCATTGGATGCCGGTGTGCCGGACGAACAGGATCCCGCAGAACGCCTGCCGGTCCGGTACCCGCGGCCGGCCCTCGACCAGCTTCGGGCCCGGCTCGGGCAGTACCGGCTCGACGAACGGCCACAGTTCGTCCGACACGATCCACGGCCGCGACTGACGTTTCCTCATGTACAGACAAACGGGCTCCGGAACCCCGGGCTGGAAGTAACGGCCCTCGCTGAGAGGTCGTTAAGTCCGTTTCTAGTAGTGGCTCTGTCCGGGTCTCCGGCGGGCAGGCCATGTCGTCGTGCCGTTCGTGGAGCCTGAATGCCCGGCCGGTGAGCTGGTCGAAGGCGTGCACGATCGGCTGGTAGGCGGTGCCTTGGTCGTGAGGACCGGACCGAGGTCGGATATTCGGTGTCTGCCTGCCTCATGGTGACGCAAGATGGTGCGCATGACTTTGGCCACCCCCATCCTGAACACCGCTCGCCTGCGACTGCGCCCCTTCACCGACGCCGACGCGGCCCCCCTCTTCGCGCTGCACAGCAGCAGCTATGTGTTGCGCTATTGGGATTCCCCGCCGTGGAGCGAGCGGGCCCGCGCCAATCGGTTCATCGCGATGTGCCGGAAGATGGCGGACGAAGGCACCGGGGCACGGGTGGCCATCGACCGTGCCTTGGACGGTGTCTTCGTCGGCTGGTGCGGTCTGACCGAATGGAACCCGGACTACCGCAGCGCGTCGTTGGGCTACTGCCTCGCCGATGCGATGTGGGGGCACGGTTACGCGACGGAAGCCGCGCACGCCGTGCTGAAGTGGGCATTCGAGACACTGGACCTGAATCGGGTTCAGGCCGAGACCGATACGCGCAACCTGGCATCTGCCCGGGTCCTGGAGAAGATCGGATTCGTGCGTGAAGGGACGTTGCGGGAGGACTGCGTCGTGAACGGCGAGGTATCCGACTCGTGGGTATTCGGATTGATCAGGCGAGAGTGGCGGCCGTCGCCTCTCTCGATTCCAGCCCGCTAAGCGGATGTTGAGTCCGTTGCTGGTAGCGGCCCCGTCCGGGTCGAGTGAGGAAGCCTTGGCGGACGAGGCTAGCTTCGCCGCAACCCTGTCTGACCACGTTCTGCCGTCTCGATGAACTCGGTCTGGAAGCCGTCGGGCAACGCCTTGAGCCGGAACAGGCGCTACTCAAGTGCAGGGCTTGATCAAGTTCCGTGGGTGTCCTGGTTGTTGATGATGCCCAGGATCGGGAGTGCCCGTCGTGGTTCGTCGCGGATTGCCCGGGTGGTTTTGGCGATGTTCTCGGCGCCGAGGGTCTTCAGCACGCCGATGGCCAGGTTGCGGAAGGTGGCCATGGCTCGGGGTGCGGCCCCGGTGTGGACGGTGGAGGCGTCCTCGGCGAAGGTGACGTCTCTGATGTGGTGGCTGGAGTTTTCCACTCCCCAGTGCCCGCGAATCGCGGCGGCGAGGTCCGCGGGGCTGGTCTGGTGGGCTTCGAGGCTGGTCACGGCGTAGACGCTCTCGCGACTCTCGCGGCTGCCGGTCGGCCGGCGGCGGCGGTGGACGCGGATGGTGAGCTTCGCGTGCGGAAAGGCGATGCCACCGAGTTCGTCCGCGATGCCGCAGGTCTTGATCGAACGGGACTCGCGCCGGCCGTGCCCGACCTCGGAGTGGGTGTGCTGGACGGCGATGTCACGCCACGGCAGCGTGGCGAGCTGGCTGTGGGCGGTGGGCTGGTTGGTCTTGATCACGGCGATGTAGTGGGCCTTCTTCGTCTCGACCAGCCAGGTGATGTTCGCCTTGACCGAGTGCAGCGCATCGAAGGTGACGAGAGTGCCGGCCAGGTCCAGCGGTGCCAGCAGCGGCTTAAAGTGCGTGGTTTCGTTGGTCTTCGCGCCGACCTCGGCCTGCGCGAGTGTCACGACGGTGGTGTGGCTGACCGCCGACAGCAGGTGACGGCGGGTCACGTCCAAACGCGCTGAGCCCTTGAGCGTCTTGCCGTCCACCGCGATGGCCCGCCGGTGCGCGGTGGACACGACGGTGCGGTGCCGGTCGGTGAGGTAGGCGCCCACCGCGGCGTCCAGGGCATCGCCGTCGACGGCGATCAGCACCCGCCCGATCGTCGCCGGCGACGGTGTACGCCGCCACCGCAGTGGATGGCGGCGTACACCGAGGGCGGCCAGCAGCCCACCCGAGGCCCGGGCGCCCCATTCGGCGAGCTCGTCGATGCTCCTGGCGCCCGAGACGACCGCACAGGCACACACCATCAAGATCGCCGTCAGCGAGTACCACCGGCCCCGCCGCGAGCGCGGGTCGGGGATGGAGTCGAAGTAGGGGCGCAGATCAGCGACCTGGCCGGGTTCCAGCGGACCCAGCTTCACAAGTACGGCAGGGATCGGGGAGGATGCAGCAGCAGGCACGGGACCTTCTCATGATCACGAGGCGTAGACACCCTAATGATCACGAAGCCCGCGCCTGCACCGCTACCCACCCCTCACAGCAACAACCAGCACAACCACGGAACTTGAAGCCGCCCTGACTCAAGTGCCGGCACCCAGCCGCGTTCACCGATTAGCGGCCAGCACTGCCGCGAGGCCTTCTTGCAGGTCCTTGACGAAATACGCGGGCACCTCCAGCGACGGGAAATGTCCCCCGATTTCGGGCGACCTCCATCGGACGATCTGTCGGTACCGCTCCTGCGCCCAGGGGCGTGGACACTTCTCGACGTCGCGGGGATACATGCTGATTGCTGTCGGGACGTCGACCCGAAGTTCGGGGTCCAGCGAGTTGTGGCTCTCGTAGTAAATGCGGGCCGCCGATGCGCCGGTCCGCGTCAGCCAATACAGGGTGACGTCGTCAAGAACGCTGTCCATGGAAATTGTCTCGAACGGGCTATCTTCGGTATCTGTCCACTCAGCGAACTTGTCAAGGATCCAGGCAAGAAGCCCGACCGGTGAGTCGACGAGCGAGTAACCGATGGTCTGCGGTCGGGTCGCCTGCTGCTTCGCGTACGCCGCGCGGTGGCGCCAGAAATCGCGGGTTTCCTCGGTCCATTTGCGCTCGGCTGCCGTCAGCCCGTCCGTTGTCAACCCGGGCGGCGCCTCCGCGAACGTTGTGTGGATGCCGAGAACGTGCGCCGGGAACCTTCCGCCGAGAACCGTGGTGATATTGCCTCCCCAGTCGCCGCCGTGGGCTGCGAACTTGCTGTAACCGAGCCTTCCCATCAGTTCCACCCATGCGGCCGCGATCTTTTCGGTTCCCCACCCGGTGGTGGCCGGCTTCTCGCTGTAACCAAAGCCTGGTAGCGACGGGACCACGACGTGGAACGCCGGCGTGTCTGCGTCTTTCGGATCTGCCAGCTCGTCTACTACATCGATGAACCGAGCAATGCTGTCTGGCCAGCCGTGCGTCAAGATCAACGGAGTGGCATCTGCGCGCGCGGATCGGCGGTGCAGGAAGTGGATTCCCAGATCATCAATGGTCGTCCGGAACTGGCCGATCCGGTTAAGGCGATCTTCGAACGACCGCCAGTTGTACCCGGTGCGCCAGTAGTTCACGACATCGACGAGGTCGGCCAGAGGGACGCCCTGTTCCCATCGGCGAGGGTCGGGCGCGGCGCGATAGACCGTCTCGGCCTCCGGCAGCCGCGCCGCGGCCAGTCGCGCGCGCAGATCGTCGAGGTCAGCGTCAGTTGCGTGGGCTTCAAATGCGTGCACGTCGCTGGTTGGACGGGGCATGAGACCTCCTGGCCGTCGCGGAACCGGCTACGATCTATCGCGAACCGGCTAAGACGGTTCTACCGTGTCTTCTTGTCACCGTGCAACCAGCTAAGGTGGTTCCATGCATGCTGAGTTCCCTGACTTCCGCCTCGGTAGCGTGCTAGCGACCAGCTTCACGGGGACTCTGTCGGAGCGTCATGGCGACGCCGTGGAGCGCATTCCCACGCCGCACCGACTCATCGACTGGCTGGCAGTGAACGGCCTCGCCGTGGACTCCTGCACCACTGCCCAGCTCGACCTCGCTCGGGAACTGAGGGAGTCGATTCACGCCGCCGCGACAGCGGCCGCGTTCCAGGACGCTCTCCCTGCATCTGCCGTCCAAGTCATCAATGACTGCAGCGCTCAGGGTCGGGCCGCAGCGATCCTGACGCCTGAGGGCAAGCGGCGATGGCGGCTCAGCGCTGCTTCCTGCGTGGAAGATGCCCTCAGCGTGATCGCCGCCGACGCCATCAGCATCATCGCGGGCGAACGAGACGGAAAATTGGCCTTGTGCGCATCACAAACCTGCCAAGCCGCCTTCTTCGACACCAGCCAAAGTCGCACCCGCAAATGGTGCGACATGAACACGTGCGGGAATCGTCAGAAGAAAGCGCGCTTCAATGCCAACCAGCGCAAAAACGCCACGTCAGCGGAGTAATCGTTACCTCGGCACATCCAAGTGGACCCCACGCCTGCGACACATCTGTCGCGTTGGGTGCACCCCAACGGCACCACTACGACGACGTTCTGAGCCGGTATGCCCGCTTCGGGTGCGGACTTGAGTTGGCCACGGCTCGAAAGATCACGCGGTCCCATCGTCAGCTTCTACAGTGTCCCGAGACGAAGGGGCCGGGGGCACGGCGATCAGAAGGGTTGACGCACCGACGTGGCACAGAACGAGCGGTTGGCTGACCTGAAGCCCGTTCGCCAGCGTCAGGCCGCCGCTCTGGCGCTGTGGCGGTGGCGTGCGCCGGTACTCGCGTTCGAAATGGATGCGGACTGGGGCGTCGACCCGCATGTGCTGGAGTCGCTGTTCCGACTGGCAACGGAACCTCCTGGGGAACAGTCGAACCACGCCTACGGCCAGGCATTCGCCGAGCTGTGCACGGCCCCGATCTTCGAGTCCGAAGTCGACCCGGACACGGTCCAGCTCTTCCAATTGGAAATCTTCGGGGGCTTGGGGTCCTTCGGCGAGCTGCTCGACACGGCTGGCCTGGACGAGGCCAAACGAGTAGTCGAGTTGTCGTCCGGCCTGGCGGGCTACCTGGACAGTCTCGTCGAGGGCTCGTTCTACTCCCATCCCTCCGAGGAGGCGCACCACCAGTACCTCGCCAACCTGGCAGACCGGACGAGCGGCGAGGGCTACTTCGCCTCACGCAACTTCGTTGTCGAGTCCGCCTGCCACGGCGCCCTCCGGACCTTTCCCGATTCCGATGGGCTGCTCGACTCGTCCGCGGGACGCGAGTTGCTCGCGCTTTGCGAGGACTTCGGCGAAGAGCTCGTCGCAACGCTGCGGTGGCTCCGCACGACGGGCCATTAGCGATCACGACCCGAGCCCGGTGGCGGGCTGGCGACTCGGTGGAGGGCAGCTACGGACGGCGCTGCGCGAACAAGCCGGCTTCGGTCTCGGCGAGGACGCCGAGACCAACCAGGCGCTTGAGCTTGTGCCGGGTGCTCTCGATGTTCTACGGCGCGACGGCGAGATCGAGGCGCTCGCACAGGTCCCGGGCGCGCATCGGTCCGACGGCTTCGGCGAATGCATCGAGGATCTGTTGGTAGGCCGGGTGAGCCGGCAGGACCGGCGGCGGATCGGTCTGTTCCGGAGCGGCCGGCGGTAGGGCAAGGAGCATCTTGCGGGTCACCGCCAAGTTCCCCATTTCTCCTCGTCGCGTTCACGCAAACGCGCGGCGAGTGCGTCGATCTGCGCGCGAAGCTCTACTCACCCACGCCGCACAAGGCAACCGACCCCAGCCTCGAGCTATTGCTCGCGGAGCCACATGCGGTCCTGTCGACGCGCAGTGAACCACGAACCGAATACGGCCACTCTGGCCACGGACAGGATGTTTCCCACGGTCAGCTCCCCCGGCACACAGGCAACCTGAGCCTGCAGAAACCATCGAGAACGCCGCTGAGGGGGCGCGCTCGAACACCAAGAACTCGGTGATGCGAACGAAACGGCCTCGATGGGCCAGCAATGCTTCCGTTGAGACCGGAGGCTCGGCGTGCTCACGACGTGAAGCGCCGCCTGGAAGATGGGCTCCTTGCCGGACGGGCCGTTTAGGGGGCGATCACGCCTTCGAGGCGCTCGTCCGCCGTCACGCGTCTGCCCTGCTGGGGACAGAACAGGGTTGGGGCGGAGAATCCTGGCCGCGAAGGTCCGGCAGCTGATTTCGGCCGCTCATCAAGTCTTTGCCGACGCTTGCAGGACGTCCTGGAGCGCTGCCATGCACTCCAGGCAGTGCCGGTCGGTCGAGTCGTGTCCGGCATCACCCTCACTCTGCCTGCGCTGTCCGCACAGCGTGGTGGCTGTGTCGGCCGCCACTACGTGCCACACCAGCCCACCGCCCGCGGCGTCCGCTCCGACCCACATCTCGTGCATGACCAGCTCCCTCGTAGACGGCACCACCGTTTTCCATCGCACCACCTGTCCGCCCATAAGGCCTCCCGCGGTGGAGCGGACGGGTGAGACGTTCGTTGTGCCTTCCCGCGCGGCGGGAAGATTGGGCCCGATGGGCGGCGGTCAGGATGCCTCGCCATGTCGCGAACGGACCCAAGCGGTGCACGGCCCGCCATCAGGAGCATGCTGCCCGCTGTCTTGGTGTGCGTACGTACGCCCGCCGACGCACGTCTCAACGGCTCTCCTCGTCGAGAAACACAGTGGGCAGGTGGATGCCCCTCCAATCTGCGAACTATGTCCACTCGCTCCGCAGGGCGCCGTCGGCGGTTGTCGGCCAGCATGTTACGGGCCCGCGCTGAGCCCGTCGGCGGTCCTGGGGCCATGAAGCGGGGCGGCGCAGGCAGCGGACGGAGTCCAGGTGGGCGTAGCGTTCGCGGGCGGATTACACATCCCACATGCCATCGGTGTCGGGCTGGGCGTGGACGGTGCCGAGAGGCTGAGAGCCCCTGCCATTCGGGTTTCACCGGCTCGCCTGGACCGCAGGGTCAGGCAGTCAGTTCCGTCTGGGCCGATGCCGCAGTGATGGGGGCGTGGCGGATGTACCACTCGGTGGCGAACAGCCGTTCCCGTACATCCGGCCGCAGGCTGGCAATCACCCCCGGTAGGGCTCCCCGCTGCACCTCGGAACGATGCGCCAGTACCGCGGTGATCTTCTGCTCTATCCAAGGGCTGACATCGACGGTTGCGGTGACCTGTTCGTCCGGAACGCTGTACACCGCCTTGCGCGCCCCGATCACGTCTCTCAGCGCCGGCACGGCTGAGTGCGGGTGTGTGGCCAGGTAGAGGGCACGCGGCTGCCAGGGTGCCCCGGCAGCCGGGTAGAGCTGCGAAAGCCCAGCCGCTTCGGCAGCGAGCATGGTCACCCGATGGGTGTGCACGTGATCTGGGTGACCGGGCAACCCACCGTAGGCATCATGGGTGACCACGATGTCCGGGCGGAATTTACGGATGTGCGCCACCAACCTCTGCACAGCCTCATCGAGCGGAGCCTCGCACAATCGTGCGCGGCCTGGGGCCGATTGAGGGACACGCGCATCGGCGTAGCCGAGCATGCGCGGCTTGCCAGCGTCGAGGATCCGCAGTGCTTCGGCCAACTCCGCAGCCCGCAGAGTATCCGCGGCCCAGGTCGCCGTGACGACTGCGGTACGCGCGCCACCAGCTGCATGACGGGCGAGCACTCCACCTGCCGACAACGACTCGTCGTCCGGGTGAGCAAAAATCGCGAGCAGGCTGGGCACGGGCATGAATAGCCACCTCGTCCGATGCGCTGTACCGACAGCGTATGGATTTCCTCCCCGCGCCACCCTGCGTGACGTACGATCAGGCTCCCTTCGCGCCGGAACGCTGCACTCCGGCAGGTCGGCCCAGCAGCGCGCATCGTCATCGAAGTCGACAGTGTCCAGCACTACGGCCGCAAGAACCAGCCCGACGGAAAGGCCGGGTCACCTACACCGCCTCGCCTCGGCTGTACTCGGAGATGGTCACCAAAGATCGGCGGCTTCGCCTGGCCAGCTACGAGATCTGCCGCTTCGGAGGGCTGGGAACTCACCCGGTCCCAAGGCGAACAGACCCTCACCGCCTTCTTCACCGAACTGCTCAAACGGCATAACTGATCGTCTCAGAAGGATCTTGATCTGCCTTCTCGGCCGGGGCGGTGCTCAGTGGCGCGACGGAACCGGTTGCTCTGCTTGCGCGTTGGCTCGACAGGACCTTGGGGGAACCTTGTCGAGTTTGAACTTCCCGCCGACGCGGGCCGTCGGACGCGGACCGGCCTGGTACCGAGGGGACTGCCATCAGCTATCTAGCGAGGGGACCCGTGCCTTTAGCTTGAAATTAAACCTTCGGTGATCGTTTGGGGTTCGAGTCGTTCACCCACATGGGAATCTTCCGGACATGGCGACGACCTCCCTTTCACGCTGTGTGATGTCTAGTCGCACAACGGGCCAGGAGGTCGCCGGTGTCGAGTGTCGTCAACGAAGTCGCTCATGGGCAGGCGCTTGCCGAACTGTCGTCCTTTCGGATGGAGTTACATGCGGCGATGCCGCGCCGTGCCGATGCCTTGTTCGAGTTGACGGACGCGGTGCTGTGCGCGGGCGGCCCGGTGGTGTCACTGCCGGAACTGTCGCTCGAGGTGGTGCACCGGCGTGGGCACGGGGCGATGTACGACGCGCTCGCCCAGGGCCGCCTGGATGTGGCGCGGCTGCGGTTGATGCTGGCCGGGCTCACGCTGCCGCGCGGGACGGACGGGCAGATCTCAATCGCGCTGGACGTGACAGCGTGGCCGCGCCCGGACGCGGAGTGCTCACCGGACCGGCTTCACTGTCACCGGCCGTGCCGCTGCGATGGGGTCCGGCAGACCATCCCCGGGTGGCCGTACCAGGTCGCCGCCGCGCTGGGCGGGGGACGGACCTCGTGGACCGGTCCGCTGGACGCAGTCCGCCTCGGCCCGGACGACGATGCGACCGAGGTCACCGCCGCCCAGATCCGGGACCTTCTCACGTGCCTGCGAGAGGCCGGGCAGTGGCGCGAGGGTGACCCCGAGGTGTTGTTCGTCCTGGACGCCGGCTACGACATCGTGCGCCTGACCTGGCTTTTGCGTGACGCACCGGTCCGCATGCTCGGGCGCATCCGCGCCGACCGTGTCATGCACCACCCGCCAGGCCGTCGCAAGGGACCCACCAAAGGCCGGCAACCGCGTCACGGCGAGCCCTTCCGCCTCGCCGACCCGGCCACCCACCCGGACCCGGTCCAGGAATCAGCTACTGTACACGACCGGTTCGGCCGCGTGAAGGCCCGATGCTGGGGACGCCTGCACCCCAAACTGGAACGCCGCCAAGGCGGTTGGGCCGATCACCCAGGTGACCTGCCCAACGTGGAGGGAACGCTGGTCCACCTCGCGGTCGAGTACCTGCCCGGCAACCGCGATCCCAAGCCGCTATGGCTATGGCACTCGGTCCCCGACGCCACCGCGCACGACGTCGACCGCCTGTGGCGGATCTTCCTCAGAAGATTCGACATCGAACACACCTTCCGGTTCTTCAAGCAGGCCCTGGGCATGACCCGCCCCCGCCTGCGCCACCCAGAACAGGCCGACCGATGGGTCTGGCTGATCCTCGCCGCCTACACCCAACTCCGACTCGCTCGCACCCTCACCGGCGATCTACGCCGCCCCTGGGAGAAACCACTGACACAACAACAACTCACCCCGGGCCGGGTTCGCCGCGGCTATCCCCGCATCCGCAAGATCCTGGGCACCCCCGCCAGATCGCCGAAAGCCAGCCGCCCCGGCTCAGGGCGCCCACGAGGCCGGACGAGTAGCCCCGCGCCCCGCCACCCCGTCGGCAAACACCAGCACAAAAAGGACACCCCTCGCCCTTAAAGGCAACAAAGGGACCTTTAATTTCAAGTTTAGGCATGGGGGGAATCGCTTCTCAGGGCTGCTCTGACCTCAACTCGGTGCACGGGTCTGCACTGTTGACCTGAGACGACTAGATGTGTGCCGTGTGTATAGTGATCGTGGTGACTGTAACGCGGAAGGTTCGCCGGTACTCCGGTGGCGTGTACGACTTGGGGCTGCACGTGGTGTGGTGCCCGAAGTACCGTCGCCGGGTTCTTGGTGGCCGTGTCGCGGGCCGGCTGCGTGAGCTGATCGAGGCGAAGGCAGCAGAGAAGGGCTGGGAGATCATCGCCCTTGAGGTGATGCCTGATCACGTGCACCTGTTCGTCAAGCACGAGCCGAAGGCTTCCGCGTCCTACGTCGCGAACCAGTTCAAGGGCTTCACCTCCCGCGTGCTCCGTTCGGAGTTCGTGCACCTGAAGTCGCAGATGCCCACGCTGTGGTCGTCGTCGTTCTTCGTCGCCTCGGTCGGCGCGGTCAGCGCGGACACGGTGGAGAAGTACATCAACACCCAGTGGGAACGGCCCTGGACGAAGAAGCAGACGGAGGGACAGGCGTGATACGCGCCTACAAGTTCCTCCTTCGCCCCACCGTCCGCCAGCGCCAGGCGCTCGGCGAGATGCTGCGGGATCACTGCTCGCTCTACAACGGCGCCTTACAGGAACGCCGTGACGCCTACCGGCACGCCTCGAAGACCAGCATCAAGTACGGGCAGCAGTCCGCGCAGCTCAAGGAGGTCCGCGCGTTCGACCCGGAGCGTCAGGGCCGCTGGTCGTTCTCCTCCCAGCAGGCCACGCTTCGCCGTCTGGACAAGGCGTTCCAAGCGTTCTTCCGGCGCGTGAAGGCCGGACAGAAGCCGGGCTATCCCCGGTTTCGGGGTGCGATGTGGTTCGACACGGTGGAGTTCCCCAAGGATGGCGACGGCTGCCGGTGGGACTCCACCGGGCACGACCCCGTCACCCGCGTGCGCCTGCAAGGCGTTGGACACGTCCGCGTGCACCAGCACCGGCCCGTGAAGGGTCGCGTCAAGACCGTCAGCATCAAGCGCGAGGGTCGGCAGTGGTATGTCGTCCTCGCCTGCGACGAGGTGGCCGTCGAGCCGCTGCCGGCCACGGGCGCGGCGTGCGGCATCGACATGGGTGTCACGCACTTCTTCACCACCTCCCAGGGCGCGCACGTCGAAAACCCCCGGCACGGCAAGCGCAACGCCGACGCCCTCGCCGAGGCTCAGCGTGCCCTCAAGGCGTTCCCCCGGCGCACGCGGGAGACCCGCACCGCCAAGCACCGCCGGGCCGTGGAGAAGGTTGCCAAGCTGCACCGCAAGGTCCGCCGTCAGCGTCTGGACCACGCGCACAAAGCCGCGTTCTGCCTGGTTGGCGACTACGACCAGATCGCGCACGAGCGGCTGAGTATCGCGAACATGGTTCGCACTCCCAAGCCGAAGCCCGACCCCGAGATGCCCGGAGCGTTCCTGGCGAACGGCGCCGCCTCGAAGGCCGGACTCAACCGCAGCATTCTTGACGCGGGTTGGGGGGTGTTCCTGGGCATCCTCGCGCAGAAGGCTGAAAGCGCCGCTCGTGTATTGATCCCGGTGGACCCCCGCAACACCTCGCGCACCTGCCCCGAATGCGGGCACGTGGACGCGCAGAACCGCGACGGCGAAAAGTTCCACTGCACCTCATGCCACCACATCGACCACGCCGACCGCGTGGGCGCCTGGAACGTCGCACTCAGGGCCGGGCTGGTCCTTCCCGACGTGGCATAGCCACCGACAGGAGAAGCCCCCCGGATTTACCCGGGGGGAGGAGTCACAGCGGATCCCGGGCCGTTTTTCAGCAGTGACCGGCCGGCGGCCTCTCGCGTGCCAGAAAGCCACGCAGGCCAGCCACCGGCCGGTGTCTGTGCTCCGAACTACCCGAACTACATCGTCGGGTCGATGTCCGGCTTGCCCGTACCGCCTGCATGCTCGCTCTGCTCCTTGAGCTGGCGGGCCTTGTCCTTCAGACGCTGACGCTCCTGCGGGTCAGTAGCGCGTTCCGCGGCCTGTTCCAGATCCTGAGCCTTAGCACGCATCTGCTGGACACGACCGGACTCACCTGCAGCGCTCATGATCACTCCTTGGGTGATGAGGAAGAGCGGGCCACATCAGAGAAACAGGCGCCACCACCCCCGGCATCTCGAACGGTCACCCACCGCTATCTACCCAGCTCGAAAAACCCTCACTGAACCACAACACAGCCCCGAACAGTGCCGACCAAACACCTGAAGATGCGGTGAGTAGCTCCAGCGGCCTGCATCAGGAACCGCCAGGCGTAGCGGAGCCGCGCCCAGCGGCACTGGCCCCACGGGATCGGATACGAGACGGCCGACGTCGGCCGGCGCCGCAGCCTGTCCCAGCCCGGGAACGTCGTGACGTCCGCGAGAGCAGCTGTGCGGCTTCACGCTCTCCCTGGCAATCCAACAGGATGGCTGTCTGAGCCAATACCGGATCGGCCTCTTCGTGGCAGGACGACCACGCCGCCGTCCAGGACCGGGATGAAGTTCCCCGTGATGTTGGACACTCGATGCTTACGCCGCGAGGACGTGTCCTTGTTCGTGTCGTAGCCGGATCTCCAGCGGGGTGAGATAGCCCCAGACCGGGTGCTTACGCAGCCGTTTGCGGTTGTAGAAGGTCTCGGTGACCCTGTTGCTCAATTCGAGGAGTTTGCGTCGATCACTCGGTCGGAGGCAGGCGGAGAGACGGATCCTGCTGGTCAGGGGTGCGTGAAGGGGCGCCCCGCGGCAGGGGGTGGCGGCTGTGTCGATGGGATCGGTTTCTGGCGGTGTTCCAGATAAGTCGGAAGCTTCATCCGGTCAAGTTCCGGAACCTGCTATCAGCACTGTTCCGTACGCAGGGGCCGTCCGTGACGCTCTTCGAAGATTGCCGTTCTGGCATCCCAGCCATACGGTCTCTCGTCAGCTGTTGTGGATGCGAGGGCGCCCGGCCCCACCGCTCGTACAGTTGAGGCATGCACGGCACGGAGCTGTCGGAACTGGACGCGCGTATCGCCGGCTGCCGGGCGTGCCCGCGGCTGGTGACCTGGCGCGAGGAGGTCGCCCGCACCAAGCGGGCCGCGTTCGCCGACCAGACCTACTGGGGCCGCCCGGTCCCCGGGTTCGGACCGGCGGACGCCTCACTGCTCATCGTCGGGCTCGCACCCGCCGCCCACGGGGGCAACCGGACAGGGCGCATGTTCACCGGCGACCGGTCCGGTGACGTGCTCTTCGAGGCGCTGTATGACGTAGGGCTCGCCTCCCAGAAGACCGCGCTGCGCGCGGACGACGGGCTGGAGCTGTCCGGCGTCCGCGTGACCTCTCCCGTGCACTGCGCCCCGCCCGCCAACAAGCCGACCCCCTTGGAGCGGGACACCTGCCGACCATGGCTCGTGCAGGAACTGCAACTGCTGCGACCGTCCCTTCGTGCCGTCATCGTCCTCGGCGCCTTCGGGTGGCAGGCGGCGCTGCCCGCCTTCGCCGAGGCGGGGTGGACGGTGCCGCGGCCAAGACCCGCGTTCGCCCACGGCGCACGCCTCACCCTCCGGCCCCAGGCAGTGACGCTGGAGCCGGACACCGCACAGGCTCCGGCCGGTCCCCTCGAGCTCTTCGGGTGCTTCCACGTCAGCCAGCGCAACACCTTCACCGGCCGACTCACACCCGAGATGCTCCGCGATGTCCTGCACACGGCCGGGCAGGCCGCCGGCCTGCCCACACGGGAGCCCAGCCCCGGCGGCCGCCGCACATAGGACGCCCCGAGGGCTTGCGGGCGATGGCAGCAGGCGCCGGCGGTTCCGGGGAAGAGGCCGCGTTCGGTGAGCTGCTCGAATTCGGGCATCCGAGACCTGCACGGAACAGACAGCCGGCTTGTCCACCCGAGACACGGCGAACTGGTTGACGAACACCAGGACGTCGACTGGGTCCCATGACGGGTCCAGGTGACCGCCATGGCCGGCGGCCCTCACTTCTTGATGTCGTTGAGCGAGCCGAGCCGGCGGGACAGGGCGTCCAGGCGATCAGTGATGAGGGCCAGACAGTCCGGGCACCAGCGTTCACCGGGCTTGTCCAGGTCCAGGGGCACATCCTGCTTCGGTGCCGGGAGCACGATGCCGTCAGTGTCAGAGCAGGCGATGGCCTGGAACTCATTCACCGTGTCGCCGACAGGCTTGTGCCACACCAGGGTCTCGGACCGGCCCTCGGTGACCCGCCCTCGTGTTGCGAGCATGATCAGTATCCTCACTTCTCGGTGTGTTCGAGCGCGGCCCGAAAGACGGCCAGCGTCTCCGTATCGCGGATCCGATGTCCCTGCACCTTCCCAGATCCGGGTCCGAGAGCGATGAGCGGGGACTTCAGGCCATTGTCCCACCATCCTTCTGTGGCAACCCTCTTGAGGACGCGGGCGAAGGAACCGGCGCGACCCCGAAGGCTGGAGCCGTCGAAGAGGCGCGCGTTCGGTGTTCCAGCCGGGGTCGCGGCGCACGGCGGCTCGGTGCTTGTCGAGGAAGTCGAGGTGATCGCGCTCAAACTCGAGGGTCGCATCCTTCACGCTGACGACGATCTCCATACGGGGCCCCGGTTGCAGAAGACGCAGATATAGCCGAGTGGACCCGTGCCGCGCCGGTGCTCCGTCAGGGACGGTCTATTCACGTTTAGTTGAACCCGCACGTGGGTTGCATCCGACCGGCTGGCGACAATGCTCGCGTATACCTGATCAAGAGTTGAGCCGAGGGAGACAGGCGTGCACCTGCCGGACCTGACCCACCTGACATACAGACAAAGAGCCGAGCGCCTCGCAGACGAAGCCGTACGGGCCCTGCGTCAAGACCGACTCATCGACGCTACCGCGCTCGCCGCAGTCGCAAGCGCCCACGCTGCCGTAGCCAACGATCAGACAATGGAAGACGTCGTCGAAACGCCCCTGGGCATCCCGTTGTCAGTCACGAGGAACCCGCGGGCCCGGGACGTCACCACCTTCCTGAGACAGCACGCCAGCCGGCCTGTGTCGAACGCAGAAGTCAAGAAGGCCTTCGGCTACAACGACGCAGAGGCAGGCAACGCCCTCCGCGATGCCGCGTCGCTCGGCCTGGCCGTCAAACTCGGACGCGGCGTGTGGCAGGCAACTTGACATCTCCCCCAGCTGAAGCAGAGGGATTCCTTCATCGCGGAGTGAACTTTCTGCTTCATCGACAGCCGCTGCCCCGAATGAACGGCGAGGGACGTTGGTACGCCCAGCAGTCTTACGCCAGCTCCACAGACCTGACATCCCGCCAGCCCGGCGGTAGACCCAGCCAGCTTGGTTATCGCCAGCCGGGCAGGGTCGAGCATACAAGTCGCGGACGGCGCGTGGGACGGGTATCCGCCCAGAGGGCGAATCCCCGCTCGCTGCCCTGCTCCGCACGAGTCCGTTTCCTCTCCACCCTGAAGAGCGGAGTATCCACGGAGGAATCCCGATGAGCACCGAGAACCTGCCAGTCGCAGCCAGCCGAATACAGCTCACAGCCGAGTTCGGCCACAAGCTTCACGCGCCTGACCGCCCCCGACAGTGCCAGCAGCACTCACGCAACCGACCGACACGAAAGCGGTTGAAGCGCCGTTCCACGACGTTGCGCCCTTTGTAGAGATGCATGTCGAAGGCCGGTGGGCGCCCGCACCGGTTGCCGTCCCGGAGCCGGTTGCGGACCTGGTCGGCCCGCTCGAAAACGGTGTGGCTGATGCAGCGGCGCCGTAGCCAGGTCCGGATCCCCCTGGAGCTGTAGCACTTGTCGCCCAACACGTGGCAGGCCGGACCCCGGGGGGCGGCCCGAACCGATGCGAGGCATCCGGATCGCCGCCATCACGGTGGTGAGCTGGGTGCGGTCGTTGGCTTTCCCGCCGGTGACCACGTAGGCAAGCGGACGTCCGACGACATCGCGGGCCAGATGGATCTTGCTGGTCAGTCCGCACGAGCCGTCCAGGGCACGCCAGCGAAACCGCGTGTGCAGCGTTACCCACAGCGGCCCCTGCCGCCCGGGCACATCACGCCAGGCCTTGCCCGTCCGGAGCTTCCGCGCGATCCCGTTGAGCACGGTTCGATCGTCCGACCGCTTCCGCCCACGCAAAGACTCAGGCAGCAACGGCACGGACGAACTCCCTCTCGCCATCAGATAGTTCATGGTGACGTATCACCCGACCGTGTTCCACTAATCAAGATCATTTGAAGACGCGTCCCGGCGGCCCGAACGCCGGCGGGACCTTCGAAAACGTGCATCCTGGTGACGACGACGTTCCGCTCACCAGAGAACGTGCAGACTCGCCGTCGCGAACACCGCCGTCACCCAGGTCCACAGCACGGTGAGACCGGCATGTCCCCCGGTGCGCAGGCGGTGGCCGCGCCACAGACGCGGGGAGAAGTAGGCGAATTCCATGATCCAGCGCAGGCCCCAGAAAAGAGTCTGGGCGCACAGCAGAAACGTCGGCAGGGGCGCGCCGGTGAGGAGGTCCGGGGCGAACGCCAGCGGGAGAGTGCCGAGCAGCGCGCAGGTCAGGGCGATGAAGACGAGGTGGGCGTAGGAGACCTGGCGGGTCAGCAGGCTGCTGGCGCGCAGATCGGCGGGCCAGCCCAGGATGCGCGGCAGCGCGGTGTGCACCAGCCCCATGACGATGAGGGCAAAGCCGACCAGACGCAACTGTCCGGTGAGAGTGAGGAGTTGGGCCATCTCTATTCCTTGGTGAAGGCGAATGCCGCGATCAGGTGGGCAAGACGGCGCTCGGCCGTGGGGCGCAGTCCGGCGTGGGCGGCGAGGCGCAGCCATTCCGCGCGGGGCAGGAAGTGCCAAGCGCCGGGCCCGAACGCGGCTATGTTCGCGATGTCCCTGAGGTGTTCGGCAAGGATGAGTGTGCCGCCGGGGCGCAGTATCCGGCCGCATTCGGCGAACAGGTTCTCCCGCTCTCGCGCCCGGCGCAGTTCGTGTGCGGCGAAGACCAGCAAGATGGCGTCCGCCCCGGCTGTGGGGAGCGGCAGCGTGTCAGGGCGGCCCTTCAGTGCGTGGGCGGGCGGCGGCACGCGGCGCCGTGCGCGGCGTATGGAGCCCTCACTGGTCAGTGCCGGGTCGTACAGGTCGACAGCGGATTGCCGTGCGGCCGGCCAGCGTACGGCGAGGGGGGCGCTCACCTCGTCGAGGCCACAGCTCACCACCGCGTACGCGGACGGGGCGCGGGGCAGTAGTGACGCCAGCCAGTGGTAGGCGTACAGGTCCGAACGGTCGTAGACGTACCAACTGGCCGCCGTGGCCGTGCCGAGAAGCGTGATCGCCGCGCCGGATCCGGAACGGGCAAGGCGGCGCAAAGGGCGCGGCAGGTGCCCGGCGATGGCGGCTGCGCCCGCTGCGATGGCCAGGCCCGCCGCGTACTGGGGCCAGTTGTAGGCGATGACGTCGCGGGCGCCTGAGTGTCGTCCGCTCATCGCCGGCCGCCTCTCTCGCTGCGGCGCACACCGGAGTGCCAGCCGTAGTCGACGCTGTCGATGTGGAATGCGTTGGCGAGCACGGGTCGGGTTCCGGCGAGCGGGCCGTGACCGAAGAAGGTGAGACGGCGCACGTCAACCGTCACGGGCTGCGGGTCCCATCGCGTGCGAAATGCCTTGATGACGATCACGGAGCGGGTCTGCGGCTCGTACTCGAAGGTGTACGGCAGTGGCCCGGCGAAGCGCCGCGCGGCGCGCTCGTCGGTGAACGGGCTGTTCGGCGGTAGCGGCGCCGGGGTGTTGCGCAGGTCGGCGCGCACATCCAGATCGGCGTGCCCGTCGGCGGTGTCGACGCAGAACTCCAAGGTGCTGTCCGTGACCTGTGAGCGTATGCGGGCCAGGCGGTAGTTGTAGCGGGTGAGCAGGTTGCCGCCGAGCTGCATGAAGCGGGTGTCGGTGTCGCTGCGCAGGATGCGCAGGCCGCGCATAATGCGGCCTCCAGGGGTCGGGAAGCGGGTGAAGACGCGGTAGCCGGTCAGCAGGAAGTCGCGGCCGAGGCGGGCGGGCAGACCGGCCGGCCGCAAGGCGCGGGTATCGACCAAGGCGGCGGCCACGAAGCCGTACTCCACGTCCTGTGCGTTGGCTCGATAGGTGTCGAGTTCGAGGACCGGCGGCACGAGCGGGCGCAGCACCTCCGCAGGCAGGGCGTACGTCAGGACGAGGGAGTGCGCGAAGTGGGCGCGTATCGGTAGGGGGTGACGCTGTATCAGGTATGACGGGCTTCTCACGGATTGATCCTTCTGTCGTTGGTGCCGTCCGGGTTTGCGCCCAAGCGGACTACGCGTACGACGCCCCACAGCGCGGAGCGGTCCTGTGCCGCCCAACCGGCCCCGGCCGGTCCCGGTTCGCGGAAGCTGCGCAGGACGACGATGCCGCCGGGGCGTACGGCTGCGCGCAGTTGTCCGGCGAAGGCTGGACCGGGACCGTCGAGCACGTTCGACAGGGTTACGGCGTCATATCCGCCGCGCGGCGAGCGCTCCAGGACGTCCACCACGTCGCCCTGGACGAGGCGGACATCCGGAGCGTGCACCGGCACTGCGCCGGGGTGTTCAGTGCCCACGAACAGCCGCCACAGCCAGGGGTTGCGGACATTGGGATGACGGGCGACCGTCCGCTCCAGGCGCTGCCGGAACACTTCGTCGAAGCGCGCTGGGACCACTGACGTGAATGAGGGACGCAACGCCATCGCGAGCGCCCCGCCCGGCCGCAACGCCCATCGCATCAGGCGGCGCAACCCGGGTCCGTCCAGGTCCCTGCGCCAGCACCGAACCTGCCGGGTGGGATCGTCCAGAGCGAGGAAGGTGCGCAGCGCGGCCTCACGCCACGCGAACAGCAGTGTCCCGGCTGCGCCGCGCCCCAGCCGCATCAGTGCCTCCGCGGCGCCTTCGACGCTCGCGCCGCCCGCAAGGCGTGCGCGGGCATAGGCGAGCTGCACCGGGTTGATGTCCACGGCCGTCACGTCATGGCCGGCCCGGTGCAGGGCGGCCGCGGTGTCGCCCGCTGAGGCGATGCACAGCACCCGCGAGCGCGATGCAGGCAGGACGCCGAGCTCGACGCCGTAGTCCTCGTACATCCGCCCGAACAGCAGACGCGGGCCCCCGAAACCCCCGAGGATTCTGCCACCGGTCCATGGGGTGGCGCTCATCGGGCCGCCGCCTTCGCAGACGTTTCCGCGACCAGCCAGACCAGCGCGACGAAGGCCAGATTCTGTGTGAGCAGACGCCCGGGCTCATCGATCTGCCCCCGGCTGAACAGCAGGCCACCCGCATTGAACCCCGACACGAGCACCGTCTGCACGAATGCGGCGGCCCGCGCTCGCCGCCCCGACAGTACCCAGAGACCGAGCACCACTTCCGCAAGCCCGATGACCACCAGAGCCGTCGTCACCGCCCGGGCCGCAAGGAACGGCACATCCCCCACAATGGCCCGCTGGTCGGCCCGCCCCGGCCAGACCTTGCACCACCACCCTTCGTAGAACCACACCAGGGCAACCGCCCCACGCGCGGCACCCCCCAATCCTCGTTGCCCCTGCACCACATGACGGCCTTGAGATTTGGCCGGACAGCTCATGCGCACCCCACCGATCCGATAAGTTGAACGCGTTCAAGAAAACCATACGGATCGTGGGCGCGGGGGATCTTGCATGCGACGGACCATCAGGACCAGGACAATCGGCGGGGTGTTCGCCGACATCGTGGGGGTCGCCGGGATCGGCGCGTACAACCCCTACGAGGGGCCGACCGGGGGCAGCTCAGGCAGCGGCGACGACCTGACCGCGCACGCGGCACAGGCCACATCCCCCACCCTCGGCGCCCGAAGCCCTGCCACCGCGCCGGGCTTCCTCGCCTCCTGCGCCAGAGGCGGCCGAGAACGGCGTGCCGCCCTTCACTGACGACGAGGCCGCTAGCGAGCTCCTGCGTGCCGCACTCGCCGGCGCCGATCAGCTGCCAGGTTGAGCGGTACCTGATTGGAGGGGCCGGGCTGCCCGACCAGAGGAGGTTCTCGGTGACCTGCGGCCGGTGCACGACAACGAGCTACGGGACGGGAAACAACACCATGGGAAGTGATCGCACGGGCCGATCCGGCCTGATGGGTCACAGCCCCGCTCCCGGAGAGTT
Source organism: Streptomyces sp. NBC_01446 (assembly GCF_026340095.1). Classification (GTDB taxonomy): domain Bacteria; phylum Actinomycetota; class Actinomycetes; order Streptomycetales; family Streptomycetaceae; genus Streptomyces; species Streptomyces aureus. The sequence goes on from NZ_JAPEPO010000002.1 coordinate 366,249, forward strand.
GGGGACCCTACGGCGGGACTCGGCCAGAGCCTTCGGGATGGCCGGTGCGTTCTGGGCGGCTTCCGCCGCCGCAGTGTTCTCGCAGATCGTAGAGCCCCGAACTGGCCGGCGGCCTCCCTGGAGGCCATGTGGAATGCATGCACCGCGGGCCAACTGTCGCGCTCAAGGACCGGATAGGGCACTCAACCCCGGCTCAGCCAGGCGGATGTCTCGATCAGCGCCGCTCCGCCGCTGCCGTCTGCGGATACAGCACCGCGAAGATCCGCTCGAAGCGGGCCGTCATATCGTCTGCGCTCTGTTCGGGGTGGTGCCTCCACCAGGCGACCGCCGCGCTCACGGTCCCGTACCACAGGTGGGTGGCAAAGTCGGCGTCGAGGGGCTCGCCCGCCTGCGACGAGTCGAGGAACTCAACCACACCGACCGCTCCGAGGCGGTTGAGCTCCTGCCGGTAGACGGCAGCGGCCGCATGAAGGGGCCCCTCGGCCGGCAGCGTCGTGTCGTAAACAAGCGCCCAGTCGTGCACGCGTGACTCCAGCGCCCGGAAGATGGCCTCCAGGGTGCGAGCGGCACGCGTGAGACCCGAGGGGCCCTTCTGCGCCACGGCCACTGCCTCGACAAGGCGGGAGCCGGCATGCTCCAGGCAGGTCAGGTAGAGGCCGTCCTTGGACCGGAAGTACTCGTAGATCATGGGCTTACTGATCCCCGCCTGCGCCGCCACCACAGCGGTCGACCCGCGCGCATACCCCTTGGTACCGAACTCGTGTGCCGCCGCGTCCAGGATCAGCTGCTCCCTGTCCGCGCGAGGCATCCCCTTCGTCCCGACCGCGCGGGCGGCTTTCTCCTGCTTGCTCATGGTCCCGATCCTATGCCAATGTGACCGCCAGGTAACTTACCCGGTGTTCAGATCGGTGGTGCGGCAATGAGCGGCAAAACGCGTTCGTGGTGGGGATGGGGAAACGTCGAAGACGCCGTGACGGGTGCGGAGCGGGCGGAGATCACCCGACGTACCGCTGAAATGCTGCCGGGCGCTGACCTGACGGTGCACGAGGCCCCGCCGGTCGAATCGTTCGAGGTGGGCCCGAGCCGCATCCAGGCGCCGCAGGGCCTGGCGTCGCTCGCGTCCGCCGATGTGCGCAACCGGCTTGCGCACAGTCACGGGCAGGCATTCCGCGACATCGTGCGAGCGCTGCTGGGGCAACTGCCCCACGTGCCCGACCTCGTGATGCGCCCGACCTCGGAGGACCAGGTCGTCCGCGTCCTGGACTGGTGCAGTGACGGCGGTATCGCAGTCGTCCCCTTCGGCGGCGGCTCCTCCGTGGTGGGCGGCGTCGAACCAAGGGTAGGCGACCACTACGCCGGCGTGGTCAGCCTGGACATGAGCTCGATGGACCAGGTTCTGGAGATCGACCGCACCAGCCGGGCCGCGCTCGTGCAAGCCGGAGTCTTCGGCCCCCACCTGGAGGACCAGCTCCGGCCTCAGGGGTACAGCTTGCGGTTCTTCCCCCAGTCCTTCGAGTTCTCCACCCTCGGCGGCTGGCTGGCCACCCGGGCGGGAGGCCATTTCGCCACCAACCTCACCCACATCGACGACCTCACCGAATCAATGCGGGTCATCGCTCCCAGCGGGGTCATCGAGTCCCGCCGGCTCCCGGGCTCGGGCGCCGGGCCCTCCCCCGACCGGATGTTCCTCGGCTCGGAGGGTTCACTCGGCGTCATCACCCAAGCGTGGGTGCGTCTTCAGGACCGGCCGCGGTGGCGTGCGGGGGCCTCGGTGAGCTTCGTCGACTACGACGCCGGCGTGCGCGCGGTGCGCGCCCTGTCCCAGTCCGGGCTGAACCCGGCGAACTGCCGTCTCCTGGACCCCACGGAGGCGTTCATCAACGCCGGTGCGCCGACGGCTGTGCTGGTGCTGGGCTTCGAGTCCGCCGACCACCCCGTCAACGCTTCGATGGAACGGGCACTGGAACTGTGCCGAGACCACGGCGGCACCCTGACCGAGGAGCCGCGCTACACCGACACCGCCGGCCAGGCCGCTCGGACCGGGGCTGCCGACACCTGGCGCAACTCCTTCGTGCGCATGCCCTACCAGCGTGACGCCCTCGCCTCCCAGGGCATGATCGTGGAGACGTTCGAGACGGCCTGCACGTGGGACCGGTTCGACGCCCTGCGAGCCGCTGTCAACGCCGCAGCCCAGGACGCCATGCGCCAGCTCGGCACCCCAGGCGTCGTGACCTGCCGCTTCACCCACGTCTACCCCGACGGCCCGGCCCCTTACTTCGGTATCTATGCCGCGGGGAAATGGGGCACGACCGTAGAGCAGTGGGACGAGATCAAGTCCGCAGTGTCCGATGCGCTGATCAGCAACGGGGCAACCATCACCCACCATCACGCGGTGGGCCGCGACCACCGCCCCTGGTACGACCGCCAGCGCCCCGACCTCTTCGCCGCAGCCCTCCAAGCCGGCAAGACGGTCCTCGACCCGTCCGGAATCCTCAACCCCGGTGCAGTCATCGACCCCCTGCGCACCAGCTGACCCGGCACCGGCCCCCTGCTCCTGCTCAGCCGCCGACGGCCCAAGCGCGCCGGCGCCGCACCCTGGCAACGCGTAGTCGAGGATCGCCTCCACCTGGTGCGCGTCCGCGTCCGCCGTGAACTCAAGGAAGAGACTGACGTCACCGCCTCCTCCTGGAAACACCTCGGAATCTGGGCCATGACGCTCACTTCAACAGCCCGCCTCAACCTGTTCCTGGCCCAGAACTCACGCTCGGACCTCAGGAACCGACCGACAGATGGCTCGGAGCGCCTGCGGCTTGAGCACCGGCGGCATGAACACCGATCCGCTGGCACCAGTCGCGGCGTCTACGACTACGTCTACGTCTACGTCTGCAGTGGTGCCATGGATCGGGTGGCTCGCTGCGAGGCCGTCTGCGACACCACGCGGAGTGTGTGTGGCCCTTGTCCGGCCATCACCGTCACCGTAGTGTCCGGGGGTGTCAGGGCGAGAGCGAAGGGCAGGCATCGCCCGTCGGCGGCACGATGGACTTTGGTGGTGAACCCTCCGCGGGAACGTCCCAGACCTTCGCCGATCTGGCCACCTCCTCCAGCCGGCGGCCCGTCTCCGGAGTCTCGGGTCTGCCTGGTTCGCGCCCCGGCCGCCGCTATTTGAGGCGGTCCGACAGGCGGACCTTTCCTCGCGCCGGCGGCATGCTGGTGAGCCCGCACCACTGTTCAGTCCTCCGCCCCCGTGCCTGGGTCCTGCGTCGTGTTCCACTCGGTCCCAGGAGGGCGGCTACCCACCCTGCAGGGCAAGCCAGTTCAGAGTTCACCCGGTCGTGCATCAGACCCCTTTGCGGCGCAAGGCCTGGTCGACGAGGTAGTCAAGGTGTACGACTTGGTGTCCGCGGCCTTCTGCGGCGGCCGCGCTGGTGAGTGCTTGGCTCACGTGTGTGAGCGGCGCCGCCGTGGCCACCGAGGCGCCGGCGCGCAGGGGCCGCCATGGTCGGTCCGGCCTTCGCGGTGCTCTGCCCGCTCGTCGGCCGCGAGGGCCGGAGGCGACGTCGGCGCACCACGGATGTGGGGGTGCACCCCTGTGTGCAACTGCACCTGGTCGTGCTCCAGGACGAGCACCTCAGCGAGTCCTCAAGAACGTCAGGGGAGCAGACAGAAGCACACGGCTGCGCATATCGAAGCGTCGACCCAGCCGCACCATTGCCCTGGCTGAGTCCTGTCGCGCATCCGATGCCGTGATGCGAGGTGGCGGCCGTGGCACCTGAGGACGGTGGCGACTGCGGTCGGGTGCCCCGACTTGCCTGATTGCCCAAGACGGCCTGGGTATACGGCACTTCTATGGCCCCTTGACTCGCCGGTCCCGCAGTCTGGCATCCGACCGGCCGCTTGCCGGGACGCGCCGCCCGCGTGGGGCTGAAACCCGCTGGTACCCGGGCAAACATCGCGCGGGCGTGATCATCGGATCGAGTTAATGTCCCCAACTTCCCATGGTCCACGGGGCTAAGCGGCCGTTAGCGTTCACCTGGTTCCGGACGGATTCCCCGTCATATACCCCTCTTTCCTCCTGTTGTCCGATGACGCCCACATACGCGCTATCACCGCCCTGAACAAGGAGAGATCGCCCGATGACTGTTGACTCGAGCCAGGAAGCGCGACCGGAGTCGCCCCAGCAATCCAGCCTCGGCACGGCGGCCGCCCGCAACCTCGCCACCACCACCAAGTCCGCCCCGCAGATGCAGGAGATCACCTCTCGCTGGCTGCTGCGAATGCTCCCCTGGGTAGAGACCAAAGGCGGGGTCTACCGGGTGAACCGTCGCCTGACCTACACCGTCGGCGACGGGCGCGTGGAGTTCGTCCAGGACGGCGCCGACGTCCGGGTGATCCCGCGCGAGCTCGGTGAACTGGCCCTGCTGCGCGGCTTCGACGACGTGGAGGTGCTTACTGCCCTCGCCGATCGTTGTGTCCAACGCGACTTCCGGGCCGGCGAGACGCTGGTGGAACGCGGTGCTCCCGCGGATCATCTCCACCTGATCGCCCACGGCCGCATCAGCCGCACCTCCGTCGGCGAGTACGGCGACGAGGTCGCGCTGGACGTACTGGCCGATGGCGACCGGTTCGGGGACAACGCCCTGCTGGACGGGAACGCCCCTTGGGAGCACACCGCCACCGCCGCGACCTCGGGCACCCTGCTCACCCTGTCTCGCGCCGACTTCGAGGCCGTGCTGTCCACGGCGCCGGGTCTGCGGGACCATATCGGAGCGTTCACGTCACTCCCCCGCCAACGGCAGAACCACCGCGGCGAGGCGGAGATCGCGATGTCGGCCGGCCACACCGGCGAGCATGAGCTGCCCGGCGCGTTCGTCGACTACGAACTGAATCCGCGCGAGTACGAACTCTCGGTCGCCCAGACCATTCTGCGGATCCACACGAGGGTCGCCGACCTCTACAACGAGCCGATGAACCAGACCAAGGAGCAACTCAGGCTGACCATCGAGGCGTTGCGCGAGCGTCAGGAGCACGAGCTCGTCAACAACAAGGAGTTCGGCCTGCTCAACAACGCCGACTTCAAGCAGCGCATCCAGACGCACTCCGGCCCGCCGACCCCGGACGACCTGGACGAGCTCCTCTGCCGCCGCCGCGGGTCGAAGTTCTTCCTCGCCCACCCGAAGACCATCGCGGCGATCGGGCGCGAGTTCAACGCGCGCGGGCTCTATCCGGACCACGTCGACCTCGGTGGTCAGCAGGTCCCGGCCTGGCGCGGGGTTCCGATCCTCCCCTGCAACAAGATCCCCATCACGAAGGAGAAGACCAGCTCGATCCTCTGCATGCGTACCGGCGAGGACAACCAGGGCGTCATCGGTCTTCATCAGACGGGTCTGCCTGACGAGTACGAACCGGGTCTGTCGGTCCGGTTCATGGGCGTCAACGAGCAGGCCATCACCTCCTACCTCGTCAGCACCTACTACTCCGCCGCCATCCTCGTGCCGGACGCGGTGGGCGTTCTGGAGAACGTGCAGATCGCCCGCTGGCCCCGGTAGCGGGTCTGGCCTGCATGGCCCGGTGCGATACCCCGGACCGTCCGGGTCGGTCGCGCATACCTGAAAGGCCCCGGGACAGCCGCCCACCCACGAAGGAGCCATCGATGCCCGCGCCTGAGCCGACACCTCCGCAGTCGAGCCTGCCGGCGACCGCTGCCCACTTCGGGGCGCACGTCCTCACTGAAGCCGCGGCCCGTGCCTGCGATATCAAGGCTGCCCTCGGCGGCCCACCCTGCGTGCCGTCCATGCCCGCACCACCTGCGGTTTCCGTGCCGGCATCGCCTCCCCCCGACGCCCCGACGGCTGTGGTGGCGACTCCGATCCCTGACCTGGAACGGACCCTGCGCCCCAACGGCCTGGGCACGGCGGGCCTGCGCCTGATCCCGCGGGAGCAGCTGCCGACGCCTTCCAAACCGTCGTCAGCCACGGCAGGAGGCAGGCCGATCCCGGGCCTCTACCACCACCAGGTGGCTGAGCCCGACCCGGTGCGAGTCGAAGAGGTAAGCCAAAGAATCAAGTCCTGGGCGTTGGACGAAGTGTCCCTGTATCCCGAGGACTGGGAGGAGCAGTTCGACGGCTTCTCCGTGGGCCGCTACATGGTCGGCTGCCATCCGGACGCACCCACCATCGACCACCTGATGATCGCCACACGCCTGATGGTGGCCGAGAACGCGGTGGACGACTGCTACTGCGAGGACCACGGGGGCTCGCCCGTCGGCCTCGGCGAACGCCTTCTGCTGGCACACACCGCACTCGACCCCGTGTACACGACGGAGGAGTACCAGGCGCCATGGGCGAAGTCGCTCCATGCGGACGCGCCTCGGCGCGCCTACCGCTCCGCCATGGGCTACTTCGGCCAAGCCGCCAGCGCCTCCCAGACCGATCGATACCGGCATGACATGGCCCGGCTTCACCTGGGGTACCTCGCCGAAGCAGCCTGGGCCCAGACGGACCACGTACCCGAGGTGTGGGAGTACCTCGCGATGCGCCAGTTCAACAACTTCCGCCCCTGCCCGACCATCACCGACACCGTCGGCGGCTACGAACTGCCGGCGGACCTGCATGCCCAGAGCGCCATGCAGAAGGTCATCGCACTCGCGGGAAACGCGACGACCATCGTGAACGACCTGTACTCGTACACCAAGGAACTCGACGCTCCCGGCCGGCACCTGAACCTGCCCGTCGTGATCGCCGAACGTGAGGGCCTCTCCGAGCGGGACGCCTATCTGAAGTCGGTCGACGTCCACAACGACCTCATGCGCGACTTCGAGAGCAACGCCGCGGCCCTGGCCGCCGATTGCCCCGTCCCGACCGTGCAGCGCTTCCTGCGAGGCGTTGCCGCCTGGGTCGACGGAAACCACCACTGGCACCAGACCAACACCTATCGCTACAGCCTGCCCGACTTCTGGTAGGAAGAATGGACTCATCTGTGACCAGCACGACCAGCACCGAACTCACCACCACCGACGCCGCTCCGCTCATCCCCGGCCCGGCGACTCCCTACCAGGGGGACATCGCCCGCTACTGGGACGGCGAAGCCAGGCCCGTGAACCTGCGTCTCGGCGATGTCGACGGTCTCTACCACCATCACTACGGCATCGGGGACGTCGACCACTCTTCACTCGGCGACACCGAAGACAGCGAGAGCGAGAAGAAGTTGATCGCCGAGCTCCACCGGCTGGAGTCGGCGCAGGCCGATTTCCTCCTGGGGCACCTCGGCGACATCGGGAGTGACGACACCCTGGTGGACGCCGGCTGCGGGCGCGGCGGGTCGATGGTGATGGCGCACCAACGCTTCGGATGCAAGGTCGAAGGTGTCACGCTGTCGGCCAAGCAGGCCGACTTCGCCAACCGGCGCGCCCACGAACTCCGCATCCAGGACCACGTACGCGCCCGCGTCTGCAACATGCTCTCCACGCCCTTCGAGACCGGGCAGGCCGCGGCCTCATGGAACAACGAGTCGAGCATGTACGTCGACCTGCAGGACCTCTTCGCGGAACACTCCCGCATCCTGGAGGTCGGCGGTCGCTACGTGACCATCACCGGCTGCTGGAACCCGCGGTACGGCCAGCCTTCGAGGTGGGTCTCCCAGATCAACGCGCACTTCGAGTGCAACATCCACTCGCGCCGGGAGTACCTGCGTGCCATGGCCGACAATCGCCTGGTGCCCCAGGCCGTCGTCGACCTCACCCCCGCCACTCTGCCCTACTGGGAGCTACGAGCAACGTCTTCACTGGTCACGGGTATTGAGGACGCGTTCATCAACTCCTACAAGGACGGCTCCTTCCAGTACCTCCTCATCGCCGCCGACCGAGTCTGACCTCCTGCTGCCGGGAGGGCCTGTCCCTGACGGAACGGGCCCTCCCTATGGACTGTTCCTCGGATCTCCTTACGTGAGTGGGGTGTTGGGGGCAGGCTGGTTGTACGGGCGGTGGCTTCTGACGAATGCGGAGTGGGATCGACTGGAGTCGATTCTGCTGCGTGGTGGTACGCGCTGGGGCCGGTGGAATGATCACCGGCGTTCGATCAACGGGGCGCTCTACCGGGTGCGGACGGGGGTCCGTTGGCGGGATCTGCCGGAGCGGTTCGGGCCGTAAGAGACGATCCATAAACGCCCTCGTCGGTGGACTGCGGACGGGACAAGGGAGATGCTGCTGTCGAAGGTCCCGGCCGCCGAGGACGCTCAGGGCCGGATCGACTGGGGCGTCTCGGTGGGCTCAACAGCGGTGAGGGCTCGGCTCACCAGCACGCCGTCGGCGCAAGGGGAAGGCTCACCACCAGAATCCACCTGGCCGCCGACGGACGATGTCGACCCCTCGCCCTCGTACTGACTCCCGGCCACTACGGCGACGGCCCCCAGGTCGAGCGAGTCCTGGAGCGGGGCTCCGTGCCTCAGGGTGTCATGCCCACCCTCACTCTGGCGACGTCACGGAGCCGCCCGCCACGTTCCCTCGTGGCGGACGGCTCGCGCAGTGAGCGTTCAGAGATCAAGTTCGGTGGCGGCAACGTAGTGTCTTGGGCCGCTAGACGACACCGGCCGGGGCCGGCGACGGGATTCGAACCCGCGTTTCTCTCTTGACAGGAGAAGTAGCCGCAACCTGCGCACCTGAACGACGCTCACTGTAGTCAGGGAGAACGGCTGGCGGCACTTGATTTACGCGCCTCTACTCGCTTCCAAGAGAGGGCAGTTGTTTGGCGAGTTCCTCCCGGCGCCATCGGCTGGGTGTCTGGTGGTGCCAGCGGTGGAAGGCGCGGGTGAAGTTGCCCTGACTGCTGTAGCCGAGCATGCCCGCGATGTCCGACATGGGGAGGTCGGTGGCGCTGAGCAGTTGGCCCGCGAGGTCGCGCCGTGTGTCGTCGAGGAGGGTCTCGAAGGTGACGCCGTGGCGGGCGAGGCGTCGGTTGAGGGTGTAGCGGTGGACGTTGAAGAGCTGTGCGACGTGTTCCACGCTGCAGGTGCCGGTGGCGAGAAGGTTCTGGATCGTGCGGCGTACCTGGGCGACGAGGTCGTGCCCACCTCGGCTCTGCAGCTCGGCCAGGTGGTCGCGCAGGAATGACTCCAACTTCAGGTCGGCGCCCGCACGTTGCTGTGACAGGATCTCTTCGGGGAACCAGACTTCGTGGCGGGGCTGGTCGAACAGGACGGTGGCGCGGAAGAACCGCCGGTAGGGGCCGCTCTGGGTGGGTTCGTGGTGTGCGATGCGGACGGAGGCCGGGCGCCACGTGCGGCCCAGGACCATCTCGAGGATCTTCACGTTGGCGACGAGGTAGGCCGTGAGGATCTGGTCGCTGCCCGGGAAGGCGCCGCCGGCTACAGCGAGGGTGATCACGGCGTAGCCGTCCTCGACGGTGAGCGTGGCGGCGAGTCCGGGGTACCACAGGGGGCTGAACCGCAGGAGCGCATCGATCGCGTCGCGCACCGAATGGGCGTTGAGGACCAGAAAGCGCAGGGGGCCGGCGTTGTCCAGGGTCGCCCGCTGCCCGAGGAGCAGTCCGAGGTGGTCGCAGCCTGTGGCGGCCCCGGCCGCCTCCAGGACGCGGCCGTGCAGCGTCATGGGCAGTGGATGCAGCGGCCGGCTGAACGACTGCTGGGTGATGCCGAAGGACTCCAGCAACTCCCATGGGTCCTGGCCGAGTTCGCGCATGATCGCCGGCAGCGCCGACAGTGCGCCGACGGGGATCGATGCCTGTCGGAGATCCTTCGCGGCCTTGGCCATCGTCCGCCTTCACTCGGGTTGTCGGATACGTGTACGGACCGCGGCACGGGCACGCATACGGAGCTGTGACGTAAAGATAAATTCCAGTGACGAAATGCTCAATATGGCGGACGTGGTTCCTCCTACGGTGAGCGGGCGCCGCCGCAGACGGCCCGGGGCGACCGCCCCGCCTCTCCGTAGTGAGGAGCACTCCCATGCACTTCCTCGACGACAGCCTCTACCCCGAGAACCAGGAAAAGCTGGTGATCCAGGCCGCCCCCTACGGGCCTCAGTGGACTCCCAGTGACTCGGACGACATCCCGATCAGCATGGACGAGCAGGTCCAGAAGGCGGTGGACTGCTGGAACGCCGGGGCGACCGTGCTGCACGTGCACGTCCGCGAGTCGAATGGCAAGGGGTCGAAGCGGCTCAGCATGTTCAACGAGCTCCTGGCGCGGCTGCGCCAGGCAGTGCCGGACATGGTCCTGCAGGTCGGTGGTTCGATCTCGTTCGCCCCGGAGAGCGAGGGGGATGCGGCCGAGTGGCTGGACTACGACACCCGCCACATGCTCGCCGACCTGTCCCCCGCGCCCGACCAGGTCACGATCGCCATCGGCACCAGTCAGATGAACATCGTCGAGCTGCTCGACGAGTCCGACGTCGCCGGGACGATCCTGGAGAAGCCCGAGTACGTCAAGGCGTACAGCGAGATGGTCTCCGACGCCCGGCCGTCGTTCTACACGGAGCACCTCGAGCGGCTGGGCGCCGCGGGCATTCAGCCGCACTTCATGCTGGGCCACGTCCACCAGCTCGAGTCGGTGGAGCGGCTGATCCGCAAGGGTCTCTACAGCGGGCCGCTGATCCTCAACTACGTCGCCATCGGCGGCGGAGCCGCTGGTTTCAACCCGGCTGACCTGATGGAGTTCGTCCGGCGCACACCGGACGGCGCGGTGCTCACCATCGAGAGCGCCATGCGCGCGGTGCTCCCGCTCAACGCCATGGCCCTGGCCATGGGCCTGCACGTGCGCGTCGGTATCGAGGACAACCTGTGGGGCCGCAAGGGCGAACGCATCACCACGGTCCAGCAGATCGAGCAGATCGTCCGCCTGTCGAACGAGCTCGGCCGGGACATCGCCAGTGGCGCCGAGGCCCACCGGATCTACCAGATCGGCGAGACGTACGGGACGGCCGAGGAGACGATCGCCCGGCTCGGCATGGCTCCCTCCCGGACGCCCGGACAGCGCGGATTCACCGTCCCCGGACGCGGCTGATGCCCGCCCACACGGACCTCTCGGGCAAGGTCGCCCTGGTCACCGGCGCTGGGCCCGGCCTCGGGCGGGCCTGCGCCGTTGACCTGGCCAGGGCCGGGGCGAGGGTCGCGGTGTGCGACATCGCCCCGGACGCCCTGGAGGCGACGGTCGCCGCGGTGCGCGCCGTGGGCGGGGCGTGCCTGGGCACGCTGCGCGACGTGAGCTCGAGTGCCGCGGTGGCGGAGATGTTCGCTGAGGTGCGCGACGTTCTCGGAAGCGTGGACATCCTGGTGAACAACGCCGCGCGGACGCCCAACCAGCCCGAGGACGAGGCGCGTCGCACCCGTCACTACACGTACATGTCGACGCCGGAAGCACGGACCTCGCTGGAGTTCACCAGCCGGATCACCGACCGGGAGTGGCACCGCTACTGGGACGTCAACGTCCACGGTGTTTTCTACTGCACGCGCGAGGCGCTCAGGATGATGGAGCCCCGCCGGACAGGGAAGATCATCAACGTGGCGTCCATCGCGGGACTTTCGGCGCGCAGTGCCCACAGCCCGCACTACAGCGCCACGAAGGGCGCCGTGATCGCCTTCACGCGGTCCGTCGCTGCGGAAGTCGCCGGAGCGAACATCTTCGTCAACGCGATCGCGCCCGGCGGCGTCGCGACACCGGAGTTCAACGCCTACCTCGACGCCGTCGGCGAACAGGCACGTGCCCGGCTGTGGCAGAACTGCCCGCTCGGCCGCTTCGGAACGCCTGAGGAGTACGCGTCCCTCGTCACCTACCTGGCGGGCGACCACTATCTGGTCGGCCAGGTCATCAGCCCCAACGGAGGCTCGGTCGTCTGACCGCGCCCGCCCCCGGAGGAACACCATGACCACATCTTCCCGGCCCGACGCCGGAGCACCTGCGGCCGTCAGCGAGCCGGAGCCGGCCTCACCCGCGCCAGACGAGATCCTCGGCGCCAAACTCGCCGCGCTGATACGCCTCAAGCTCGATGTCTCGGTGACCCACCTGTACTCCCGCGGAGTGCGCCGGCACATGCGTGCCGCACTACGGGCCGGGGCCACCCGCGACGAGGTCCTGGCAGTCGTCAAGTTGTCCACGGTCATCGGCATCCACGCGCTCGCCGTCGGCATGCCCATCCTCAACCAGGAGCTCGCCTACGCCCGCATGCCCGCCGAGCCCGCGATCTCCGCTCGCCCGACCCCGGTCTGCGACGCCCTGCGCCGCGACGGCAACTTCAACCCCGACTGGGAGGCGATCCACGAGGCCGCCCCCGACTGGCTGGAGGGCTTCCTGGCCACCGGCCTGGGCATCTGGCGCGACGGTGTACTGCCGCCGCTGTGGATCGAGTTGCTGTGCATCGCCGGTGACGCCGCCCTCACCCACATGTACACACCCGGCACCCGCCGCCACATCCGCGCGGCGCTCGCCCTCGGCGCAGAACGGGAACAGATCCGGGCCGTACTGGAGATCGTCGGCCGCCAGAGCCGGGACGCCTACGAGGCGTCACTGCCCGTCCTCGACGACGTGTGCGCCCTCTGACCTGCACTTTGCCCTTCAAGGAGATCCCTCATGTCCGCTCCCGCCGCGGGCTGCGCCCCGGGCCTCATGGGCGCACGCCTGGAAAGACTCCCGCTGTCTCGATGGCACAGAACCATCGTGGTCCTCCTGGCGGGAGCGCTCGTCTTCGAGTACATGGACCTGTACTCCTTCGCGTTCACCGCCCCCGCGCTGATGAAGCACGAAGGGTTCACCGTCCACGACGTCGCGTCGATCACCGGGGCGACCGGCATCGGCACACTCGTCGGGGCCGGTACCGGGGGCTGGCTGGCCAACCGCTTCGGCCGCAGACCCGTGCTGCTCGCCTGCGTGGTCACGTACTCCCTGTGCTCACTGCTCAACGCCGTGGTAGCCGACCCGACCGGCTTCCTCGTCCTGCGCTTCGCGACCGCCGTCGGATTCCAGGGCATGAACGTGGTCACCGTCGTCCTGCTCACCGAACTCATGCCCGCCCCTGTCCGGGGCCGCGCCCTGGCCTGGGCCGTCGCCTGCGGCGGAGCCGGACCGGTACTGATGGCCTGGCTCGGCTTCCTCGTCGTACCCCGCGTCGACTGGGGATGGCGCGTGCTCTACGTCGTCGGGGCCCTGGCGCTCGCCTTGTTCGTCGTCATCCTGCGCCGGCTGCCCGAGTCCCCCCGCTGGCTGGAATCGGTGGGCGACCACGAGCGTGCCGAAGTCACCATGCGTGCGATAGAGGAGCAGATCGTCCGCCAGGGACGGCCCCTGCCACCGATCGAGGCCGAACCGGCGCGCCCGCATGTCGCCGCCGACACGGGAACGGGCGTGCTCGCGCTCATCCGGGCCGGGTACGTCCGCCCGTTCTCCGTCACCTCGGTCATCTGGACCCTGGGAATCGTCGCCTACTTCGGCTTCAACTACTGGGTGTCCACGCTGCTCGCACTGCGCGGCTACGACCTGGAACAGACCACGTTGTACACGGCGATCATCGTGACGGCCGGTGTGCTCGGCCCGCTGGCCGCCACCTCCTTCGCGGACCGCTGGCAGCGCAAGCACATCCTCGTAGGCGTCGGAGCCTGCCTGAGCGTCCTGGCCCTGCTGTCCACCCTCGCGGACTCCACGGTGACCACCATCGCTCTGGCCTGTCTGTTGTCCTTCGGCTTCCAGCTGGCGGTGCCTCCGACCTCGACCTACGCCAGCGAGGTCCTGCCCACCCGATTCCGCTCGACCGGACTGGGTTGGGCCACGTCCTTCGCCCGCATCGCCAACGTCGTTGCGGCACAGGTCATTTCGGCCCTGCTCCTTGCTTTCGGAACCGACTCGGTCTTCTACCTCGTCGCCGCGCTGGAAGCCGCCTTCGCCCTGGTGGTCGGCCTCTTCGGCATCCGGACACGCGAGTTGACACTGGAGGACGTCAGCTCGTCCGAAGCAGCCACCGCACCGGCACGGGCGGACTCACCGCCGCCCGTGAAGGTCGGAGTGCAGCCGGCCGACCGCCCCTCCACCGAGGGGGCGTGACTCCACACAGACGGAGGGGTGTGCCCGCAGACAGCGATCTGCGGGCACACCCCTCAAGAGACTGGCAGGGAGGCGCGGACGGCTCGGCCCACGCTTCCCTTCACATCAGGTCAGCGCCGCCCACCGTGACCGTGACCACGGTGACCGTCGTCGTGGCGGGCGCGGTCACGGTAGTCGCGGCCGCCGTCACGGTAGTCGCGGTCGTGGCGGTAGTCGCGGCCGCCGTCACGGTCGTGGCGGTCACGATCGCGGTAGCTTCCCCAGGAGAAGGTGTCGACCCTCCAGTTGCGGTCATCGCGCAGGGTGGCCGTGTCGGAACGGTTGTCCCAGACGTGGTTACGCCGGTCCTGGTAGACGTCACGGTAGGTGTCGCGGCCGTAGCCCGTGTGCACGCGGACGGTGGCGCGGCCCCCCAGACGGTAGTGGTGGAAGGTGTAGGTGTGACCGTCCTCGCCCGACAGGGTCCACCCGTCGAGGTTCACCGCGTGGCGGGAGGTGTTGGTGACGTCGACCCATTCGCCGTTCAGCGACCGGATGCCGCGGTTGTCCCAACCGGGAGCGTCGTACTGCACATCGCTGATCTCAACGAACTCGCGGTGCGGACGCGCCCCCGGGGCGGCGGAGGCCGACCCCGCGAAGGTCCCGACCAGCGCGCCGGCCGCCAGAACGGCGGCACCCGTACGACGGGCAGCGACAGACATGAAAGCGGACATGAATGCCCCTCATTTCGAACTTGCGGACCTGTGTCCCGGCGTATGCGCCGCAGGTCCGTTGTGTGCTGATCCCGGCCCGATGGCCGAGGACCCACAACGTCCCTCAGTCGCCGCCAGATGTGAGCAAGGCGTGAACGCCGTTACAGTTCAGCCACATTTCTGTCACTCTCGCATGTAACATCCATCTACACGCCGAATGCACCAAATTGGCGTCACAGCCGCTCTCCCGCAACGCGTCGGCGCCCGCAGTCACGACCGCTTCCCCACCCTCGTCACCCAAAAGTGCGTAACAGCGCAGCACTGCTCACTGCTGCTCGGCGCTCGCGTCATCTGGTCTGCCGAGGCTCCGCGGTGCGGCGCAGCGTCGGGATCGACCTGGGCATAGCCAGCTTCCTCGCCGGTTCCGGCGGCGGATTCGTGGCCAATCCGCGTCACGGGGCGAAGTGCGCCGCGAAGTTGGAAGCCGCACAGCAGGCGCTGTCGTGCACCGGCGTAGCGAGAAGCGCCCTCATTTATGAATGCGGGCCCCACGGCCGGTCGGCGATTCGACGTCACGAGAGGAAGATCAGGCCCGGCCCCTGAAACGAGCCCTCACCACGGCTTGGCAGGTTCAGACACCGGCCCCTCGCCGGGCACTGGCCACGTACGCGCGCCAGCCTCCGTACGACGTGATGTCGTGCGCGGACTCGATGGCCTCGGGTTCGCAGAGGAAGCCGGGCACGAGGCTGCCGTCCGCGAGTTCCACGCTGCCGAGCGCCATCGGGCGGGGCAGCGTCGCGAGGAGCGCGCCGAGTCCCTCTGCGGGCAGTTGCCACACCTCGGCCTCGATAGCTCCCCCGCCTTCCCGGGTGCGGACCAGTCCGGGCTTGGGTGGTGTCGTGTCGAGTGCGTACAGGCGGTAGGCGGGGGCGGTCGTGGTCGTGCGGACCAGACGGGCGCCCAGGGCGAGCAGTTGCCCGTTCAGCGGCTGCCCGGAAAGGTGCGCACCCACCACCGCGAGCCGCAGCGGCGGGGCGGTGAGTGCCGCGGCGATACGCGCGAGCCGTTGGTCGGTGAAGGCCCGGCCGACCAGCATGACGCCGAACGGCAGCCCGTTCACCTCGCCGGCCGGAACGGCGACCGCCGCCAGGTCGAACAGGTTCGTCGAGTTGGTGAACCTGCCGAGCCGCGCGTTGGCGCCCAGTGGGTCGGTCGCGACCTCGGCGATGGTGGGGTGCCCCGGTGCCGTCGGCAGGAGCAGCGCGTCCGCGTCGCCGAGCGATGCGAGGGCCCGCGAGCGGAGGGATGCGAGCTTCGCCTGGTCGGCGTAGAGCCGGCGGGCCGGGATGTCCCGGGCCGCGCAGATGATCCCGGCCACGGTCGGGTCGAGGTCGGCGGAGTCCTTGTGCGCGTCGATGAAGGCGCCGACGGCGGTGTAGCGCTCGGCGACGAACGCGCCTTCGTACAGCATCGCCGCCGCCTCGGTGAACGGGGCGAGGTCGACGGGCAGGAGCTCGGCGCCCGCGTCGGCGAGCCGGGCGGCGGCCGCGTCGAAGGCCTCGGCCCAGCCCTTGTCCAGGTCTCCGAGCTGTCCGCGCTCGGGCACGGCGATACGCCACGGGCCCGGGCCGCGTTGTTCGAGCGGCGGGAGGTCGCGGCCGGACGGCGCCGCCATGCAGGACAGTGCCAGCTCGGCTTCCGGGAGCGTACGGGCGAAGACGGACACGCAGTCGAGCGATGCGCAGGCCGGGACGACGCCCTCGGTGGGGACAAGGCCGATGGTCGGCTTGAGGCCGACAATGCCGTTGAAGGCCGCCGGGACCCGGCCCGATCCTGCGGTGTCCGTGCCGAGCGCGAGGTCGGCGATGCCGAGTGCGACCGAGACCGCCGAGCCGGACGAGGATCCTCCGGACACGTACTGCGGGTCGACGGCGTTGCGGACCGCGCCGTAGGGGCTACGGGTGCCGACCAGGCCGGTCGCGAACTGGTCGAGGTTCGTGGTGCCGAGGACCACAGCGCCCGCCGCCTTCAGGCGGGCCACCACTGGGGCGTCGGCGTCCGGCTCGTACGCGTACGAGGGGCAGCCTGCGGAGGTCGCGAGCCCGGCCACATCAATGTTGCCCTTGACCGAGAACACGGTCCCCGCGAGCGGCAGCCGCCCACCGGCGGCGACCTTCGCGTCGATCGCGGCGGCGTCCGCCTCCGCGTCTGCCTGCGGGCGCAGGCAGATCCATACCTCGGTGCGGTCCACCTGCGCGATGCGCGCGTAGGCGGCCCGCACCCGTTCCACTGCGGTGATCACGCGGCTGCCTCCGTGGTTCCGAGGGGCGCGAGGACGACGAGCGCGGTGCCCGCCTCGACCTGGCTGCCCGGTTTGGTCAGGATCTCCGTGACGATGCCGTCGGCGGGGGCCGGGACCCGTGACTCCATTTTCATCGCTTCGAGCGCGAGAAGGTGCTGTCCTGCCGCGACCCGGTCGCCGACCTCGACGTTGACCTGCCAGACGGAGGCGGCGAATTCCGCCTCGATCAGGTGGCCGCCCTCAGGGACCTCGATGTCGGCGGCCGGTGGGACGGCCTCGGCGGCCGCCTCGGCGTGAGTGAACTCGCCCGCCGCCTCCCAGGCGTCGCGCTCGGCACGGAACGCCTCGCCCTGGCGGGCCCGGAAGCCGGAGATCGACGCTGCGTTCTCTGCGAGGAACCCCTGGTACTCGGCGAGCGAGAAGGTTCCTTCCTCGGTCCTGGGCACGAAACGGCCGGACGTGATGTCGGCGCGCAGCTCAAGGAGTTCGTCCGCCTCGACCGGGTACCACTTGATGCGGTCGAAGAAGCGCAGCAGCCAGGGCTTGCCGTGTTCGAAGGCGCCGCGCTGCTGCCAGCCGGACCACACCTGGGTGGTACGGCCGACGAACTGGTAGCCGCCGGGGCCCTCCATGCCGTAGATGCACAAGTACGCGCCACCGATGCCGACGGAGTTCTCCGCGGTCCAGGTGCGGGCCGGGTTGTACTTGGTGGTGACCAGGCGGTGGCGCGGGTCCAGCGGGGTCGCGACCGGGGCGCCGAGGTACACGTCCCCGAGGCCCAAGACCAGGTACTCGGCGTCGAAGACCGTGCGGTACACCTCGTCGACCGTCTCCAGGCCGTTGACCCGGCGGATGAACTCGATGTTCCAGGGGCACCACGGGGCGTCGTCGCGCACGCCCGCCATGTACCGGGCGATGGCCTCGCGGGTGGCCGGGTCGTCCCAGGACAGCGGCAGATGCACGATCCGGCTGGGCACCACCAGCTCGTCGGTGGTGGGGAGTTCGGCCTCGAGCAGCAGCACGGCTTCGAGGAGCTTGTCCTGCGGCAGCACGTCGGGGTCGATCCGGACCTGGAGGGACCTGATGCCCGGGGTCAGGTCGACGATGCCGTCGAGCTGCCGGGCGGCCAGCGCCTCCGCGAGCGCGTGGACGCGCATCCGCAGCGCCAGGTCGAGCTGCATCGGCCCGTACTCGATGAGGAGGTTGTCGTCGCCGCTTCGCCGGTACGTGACCGATGGCCGGGTGCCGGTCTCCGCCGAACGGACGAGGATGCCGCCGTCGACGATGGCCTCGCGGTCGGCGCGCAGGGTCGCGGCCGGGTTTCGCCGCAGCTCTGCGGCGGCTTCCGTGGTGACGGGCACGAAGCGGACGGTGTCGCCGGGCCGGAACTGGCCCATCTTCCAGCGCTGTCCGGTGGCGATCGTCGCGGGGCACACGAAGCCGCCGAGGGAGGGTCCGTCGGGGCCGAGGAGAACGGGCATGTCGCCGGTGTAGTCGACGGCGCCGACCGAGTACGGCGTGTCGTGGATGTTGGACGGGTGCAGGCCCGCCTCGCCGCCGTCCGTACGGGCCCAGCGCGGTTTGGGGCCGATCAGTCGGACACCGGTGCGCGCCGAGTTGAAGTGGACCCTCCAGTCGGCGGCGTAGAAGTCGCGGATGTCGTCCTCGGTGAAGAACTCGGGGGCGGCGTGCGGTCCTTCGACCGCACCGACCCTCCACTCGCTGTCGAAGACGGGACGCCCGTCGAGCGGGACGACGGACGTCTCGTGACGCTGTTCCCCGCCGTGCAGGACATCCCCGGCACGCAGGGCGCGGCCGCCGTGGCCGCCGAACCGGCCGAGGGTGAAGGTGGCGGCGCTGCCCAGGAGCTCGGGTACGTCCAGGCCGCCGGCGAACAGGACGTAGGTGCGCAGGCCCTGCTCGTGGGGCGCCGCGACGGCGAGGGTCTGGCCGGCCTCGACGGTGACCGGCTCCCACTGGGGTACGGCCGTGCCGTCGACGGTCACCTGGGCGGGGGCGCCGGTGACGCAGATCGTCGTCGGGTGGGTGAACCGGAGAGAGGGCCCCTGAAGGGTGCACTCGAGGCCGGGCGCGCCCTCGTCGTTGCCGAGCGCGGTGTTGCCGAGCCGGAAGGACAGGTCGTCCATCGGACCGCACGGAGGGACCCCGACCTGCCAGTACCCGGTACGGCCGGGCCAGTCCTGCACCGTGGTCAAGGTGCCGGGTGCGACCACCTCGATACGCGGGGTCGGGTCGCTGACGGCCGCGAGCGAGGCGGTGGAGTGGACCGCGGAGCGCACGTCGGCGTCCGCGAGCGCGGCGCGCACCAGGCCGAGGTTGGTCTCGATGCCGTCGACTCGGGTGGCGGCGAGCGCCGCGTCCAGCTTGTCGAGCGCCTCGGCGCGGTCGGCGCCGTGTGCGATGACTTTGGCGAGCATCGGGTCGTAGGAGGTGGTGACCTCGGTTCCGGTCTCCACCCATGTGTCCACGCGGACACCGTCGGGGAAGGCGACGCGGGTCAGCAGGCCTCCGCTTGGGCGGTGGTCGCGGGAGGGGTCCTCGGCGTAGAGGCGTGCCTCGACGGCGTGGCCGTTCGGGGCGGGGGGCTCGGTGACGACGGCGGTGTCGCCTTGCGCGAGGCGCAGCATCCAGGCGACGAGGTCGACGCCGTAGATCTCCTCGGTGACCGGGTGCTCGACCTGGAGGCGGGTGTTGACCTCGAGGAAGTACGCCTCTTCGCGGGCGGCGTCGTAGACGAACTCGACCGTGCCGACGGAGCGGTAGTTCACCGAGGCGCACAAGTCTCGTGCTGCGGCAGTCAGTTGTCGGCGGACGTGGTCCGGGAGGCCGGGGGCCGGGGCCTCCTCCAGGACCTTCTGGTTGCGGCGCTGCAGTGAGCAGTCGCGGTCGCCGAAGGTGACGATGCGTCCTTCGCCGTCGCCGAAGACCTGCACCTCGACGTGGCGGGCGCGCTCGACGAGGCGTTCCAGGAAGACGCCCGCGGAGGAGAAGGAGGCCGCGGCGACGCGCTGTACCCGCTCCCACGCGTCGGCGAGGTCGTCGGCGTCGCTGCAGGCCTGCATGCCGATGCCCCCGCCGCCTCCGGTCGCTTTCAGCATCACCGGGAAGCCGATCTCCTGCGCCGCCGCCACGGCCGCCTGCGCGTCGGGCAGCAGTCCGGTGCCGGGGGCGAGCGGGACTCCCGCCGTCCGGGCGGCGGCGCGCGCGGTGTGCTTGGCGCCGAACAGCTCCAGTTGTTCGGGGGTGGGGCCGACGAAGACGATCCCCGCGTCGGCGCAGCGGCGGGCGAAGCCGGCGTCCTCGGACAGGAATCCGTAGCCGGGGTGGACGGCGCCGGCGCCGGTGTCCTTGGCTGCCTTCAGGATCAGGTCGGCGTCGAGGTAGGACTCCTTGGCGGGGGCGGGGCCGAGGCGAACGGCCTCGTCGGCCAGCCGAACGTGTTCGGCGCCTCGGTCAGGGTCGGAGTAGACCGCGACGGTGCGCAGGCCGAGTGTGCGGGCGGTGCGGATGATGCGGGCCGCGATCTCGCCACGGTTGGCGACCAGCAGGGTGTCGAACGTCATGGTGGCTCAGCCCTCGTCCGGCTCGGTGATCGTCATCTGCAGGGCGGTCGGGGCGAATCCGTTGCAAGGGTTATTGATCTGGGGGCAGTTGGACAGCAGCGCGATGACGTCGGTCTCCGCGCGCAGCACGACCTTCAGCCCTGGGGCGGACAGGCCGTCGACGATGCCGAGGGTGCCGTCCTTCTCGACGGGCACGTTCATGTACCAGTTGATGTTGGACACCAGGTCCCGTTTGCCGAGGCCGTGCTTGCTGCCCTCGGCGAGGAAGTTCTCCACGCAAGCGTGCTGGGACCAGGTGTGGTGGCCGTAGCGGAGGGTGTTGGACTCCTTGGAGCAGGCGCCGCCGATGGTGTCGTGGCGCTTGCAGGTGTCCTCGACGACGGTCATCAGCGAGGTGTGCTCGTTCGACATCAGCACGGATCCGGTGGTCAGGAAGATGTTGGCCTGGGCCTGGATGGTGTCGGGGGCGCTGTAGCGCACGGAGGTGTCGTGCGCGTCGTAGAGGAGGAAGTCCGCGGCCTGTTTGCCCTGCAGGTCGGTGATGGTCAGCAGCCGGCCCTTGGGCACGACGGCCGACCAGGCGGCGCGGGCGGGGACGGTCTCGTCGTGGATGACGCGGCCCGGGGCGTACGGGCTGCCGGTGGTGGTGGTCATGCGATCCCCCGGGCGGTGAGGTGGTCGGCGGTGTTATGAAAGGCGCGGCTGCTCTCGGGGTTGGCGTTCCAGAGCGCGTCGGCGGGGGCGGTGGGCCGCGCCCGGTAGGCGAGGACTTCGAGGGGTCCGCAGGTGTAAGTGGGGCGCGGATCGAGCGGGTGCGCGACGTTGGCGACGAGGACCGTGACGTCCTGTTCGGCGCGCAGGGTGACGGACGTGCCGGCGCCGGCGGAGCCGGTGAACTCGGTGCTGCCGTCCCCGGCGATCCGGACGCCCTGGAAGAAGGAGAGGGACGGCGGGATGTCGCGCGCCGCGAGGCCGTTCTTGAGGGCAGCGAGCTTGAACAGCTCCCGCCCGGCCGGGGAGTCCGACTGAGGAGTTCCGTCGCCGTAGCGCGCGGTGTTGTGCGCGAGGGTGGAGGTGCCGGTGAGGGCGTCGTGCCGCCCTGAGGTGTCCTCGGTGATCGAGGCGAGAACGCGGCCCTGGTCGGACAGGAGCAGGTGCCCCTCACCGAGGTAGGCGTTCCAGAGGACCTTGACGGTGTCGGCAGTGTTCAGTCGTTCCCAGGGGCGGTCGGCGCTGTACAGCAGGAGGTGTGCGCAGGCGTCGCCCGTGAGGTCGGTCAGCCGCAGTTCGTGGCCACGGCCGAGGACCTTGTGGGTGTAGTTGCCGCCCGCCACGGTCTCGGCCCAAACGAGGTCCTCGGCGGCGACGGCCTCGGGGGGTGTGGGCCAGCTGCTCGCGGGGAGTACGGGCATGGTGTCGACCTTCGTGCCCTCCTGGGCGCGCGCATGGTCGCGGGCGCCATAGGCCGACGCTGTCGCTGAATCTGTCGCCACGGCTGAACCTCCGACTCGACGTCATTTCTGTCGTGCGACAGAAATTAGAGTTCGGGAGAGTCGCAGCCGTTGCCCGTGCGTTTCGGGGCGGTAACCGCAAACTCACTCACAGCCGGGCCCGCAGACGCCTTCCGGGCCTGTGCGAAGATCGCGGGATGAGCCCGCCCACCAGTCGCAGAGTCGGCCGCCCGCGCGCCCAGGAGCGTCCCACCAGCGGGCTGGAGCCGCGCGACGAGGTCCTCTCCGCTGCGGCCGAACTGTTCACCACCCGCGGCTACACCGCGACCTCCACACGGGCTGTCGCCGAGCGGGCCGGCCTGCGCCAGGCCTCCCTCTACCACTACTTCGACGGGAAGGAAGCGATCCTCGCGACACTCCTGGAAGGGACGGTCCGCCCCTCCCTGGAGATCGCGCGCGAGCTGGTGGCCCGCACCGAGGCTCCGCCGGAGGCGCGGCTGTGGGCCCTGTGCCGCTCCGACGTGATGCTCCTGTGCAGCGGTCCGCACAACCTGGGGGCGCTGTACCTGCTGCCCGAGGTGCAGACGGAGCACTTTGGCGTCTTCCAGACGCTCCGAACGGAACTCAGGGCGGCCTACGGCGAGTTGCTGTCGGCGACGCAGGCGGGTTCACCACTCGGCGCGGAGGAGCTGTCGCTGCGCACGGACCTCGTCTTCGGCCTCACCGAGAGCGTGATCCTCATCCGGCGCGCAGACCCCGGCCGCGCGCCTCAGGCCCTGGCGGAGGCAACGGCGGACGCGGCGCTGCGGGTCGTGGGCGTGCCGCAGCGCTCCCTGGCACGGCTGCGCCGCGAGGGGCAGCAGCTCCTCGCGGCGTAAGCGGCCTGCCGTGCGAAGGCCCGGGCGGCGACGTCAGGCCTGTACGACCTCGGCTTCAGCCTCGGGACGAGCGGCCTGCCCACCCCGGCCCAATGTGTCCGAAACGGCGCCCCTACGGCGACGGGACCAGCGGTAGGCCGCGCCCATGGCGACGGTGGCGCCGACGAACAGCACGGTGAACCACTGGAAGTACCAGTGACCGCCCGCCGGGTCGTACACGTCGGCACGCGGCCACGCCAGATTGACTGTCATGAACAGGCCGTACGCGAGCGCGAGGACGTTGACCGGCAGGCCCCACCGGCCGAGCGAGACCAGCGGGCGGCCGGTTTCGTCGGTCCCGCCCGGCCTCCGCCAGTCCCAGTCGCCGCGCAGCCGCCGCACCAGCATCGGACCGGTGACCCCTGCGTACGCGAGATACAGCATCGCGATGCACGTCGTCCCGACGGCCAGGAACGCTTCCGGAGAAGCGAAGTTGAGCAGTGCGAGTGCCGCCGCCGCGACGCCGACCACCAGGGCCGGGCCGAAGGGCATACCCGTACGCGGCGAGACCTTCGCCAGCCATGACGAGCAGGGCAGAACACCGTCACGCGCCATCGAGAACAGCATCCGCGTCCCGGCGGTCTGGATGGCGAGCGTGGCGACGGCGATGGCCACCGCCACATCCGCGAGGAGCGCCTTGCCCACTCCGTCTCCCAAGCTGCTCGTGAGCACGTAGCTCAGGCCCTCGGTGGCGAGACGGCCGTCCGAAAGGCTCGGTGCGGCGAACACGCCGCCGAGCACCAGCAGGCCACCCAGGACACCGGCCGCGGCAAGGGCACTGATGATCGTGCGCGGCGCGGTCCGGCGCGGATGGTGTGTCTCCTCGCTCATTTCGCCCGCGCTGTCGAAGCCGATGAGGACGTACGCCGCCGTGAACGAGCCCACCAGCAGCGCGGCGATCGGGCCGCCGCGGCCGCCGGTCTCGAGCGTGACGCCCGCGCCGCGCTCGACATGGGTGAACAGCAGCACGACGATGAGGACCGCGCCGATGATCTCGGCAGTGACTCCGACCCGGTTGACGGCCGACATGACGCGGTTGTCGAGGACGTTCACGACCGTGGTCAGGACCAGCAGGACGACGGCCAGCACCGCGGCGTTGGCCGCCCCGGTCGCCGTGGTGGGTGAGGGATCGCCGCCCACGACCTGGAATCCGGACCAGATCGCAGGCATGACGACCTGCAGCGCGAGCGCCGCGGCGGCGACCACGACCATCTGCCCGATCACCATGATCCAGCCCGTGAACCAGCCGAAGGCCGGGCTGCTCAGCCGGGTCGACCACTGGTAGACGGCACCGGAGATCGGGTAGCGCGCGGCGAGTTCAGCGAAGCAGGCGGCGACGAGCAGCTGCCCCGCGAGCACGACCGGCCAGGCCCAGAAGAAGAGCGGGCCGCCGAAGGAAAAGCCGAGAGAGAAGAACTGGAAGACCGTCGTCAGGACGGAGATGAAGGAGAACCCGGCGGCGAAGGACGCGTACCGCCCCATCTGCCGCCGCAGCTCCTGGGGGTATCCGAAGGCGGCGAGCGAACTGCCGTCGCTCACGCCACCGGGCGGGGCGGGCGCGGGTGGAGTCATGTCAGTGGTCACGGGCATGGCGATCCCCTGTCGCGAAGCGGGTCTCTGATTCCTGTCGATCGACAGGAATTAGAGGGCCACTCTGTTTCCGCTCCGTATCCCGGCCATGTCACCCAGGGGCCGAAGTCCTCACCGCGACGCGCTCCGCGGCGCTCCTGCGGGGCCCGGCGCGCATACCGGCGAGCACCGTGACCACCAGGCGGAGAGAGCGGCAGCCGCGCCTCCTGCCGGACACGCCGGATGGCGAGCAGCTACCGCCATACGCTGGTGGCATGTCGGCGAAAGCGCATCACGCGACCGTTGAGGATGTGCACCCGCTTGCCGCGGGCATGCCTCACGTCACGCTCCAACACGGGCCGCGGGGCAACAACATGTACCAAGTCGGCGGCAAGTCGTTCGTCTTCTTCCGCCCCCGGCCGGACGCGGTCGATCCCGAGACCGGCAAACCCTATCCAGACGTGATCACGTTCTGGGCGCCGCCCGAGGTCGACAAACAAGCGCTGCTTCAAGACCCGTCACTGCCGTTCTTCACCACATCGCACTCCGACGGCCGCCCACCCGTCCGTGCGGTTGCGTGCGAGCCACATCGACGAACTCACCCGGCAGCAGCTGACGCAGACAGTCCAGGACGCCTGGCCGGCCCAGGCCTCGAACCGCATGCGAACCGCATGGCTCGCCGACCACGGGCTGCCGCTGACCTGAGCACACGCCCGCCACGCGGCATCGCTCCGGACGGCCGCCGAGCCCTAGCTGTACTGACCCGTGAGGTTGGGGACGCGCGTGGCGGGTGGCTGGCCCTTGAGCGCGGTGTGTCCGCGGTGGTGATTGTAGGTGTGCAGCCAGGCGGGGTATGCGTCGCGTCGCTCGGCCTCGCTCCGGTAGGGCTGTGCGTAGGCCCATTCGTCGAGGAGGGTGCGGTTGAACCTCTCCACCTTCCCGTTGGTCTGGGGCCGGTAGGGGCGGGTCCGCTTGTGTGAAATCCCTTGTTCTGCAAGGGAGTTGCGCCAGAGGTGGGATTTGTAGCAGGCGCCGTTGTCGGTCAGGACCCGTTCGACGGTGATCCCGGCCTGGGCGAAGAACGCGTGGGCCCGCTGCCAGAAGCCGACGGCGGTCTCCTTCTTCTCGTCGGCGAGGATTTCGCTGTAGGCGAGGCGGGAGTGGTCGTCGACGGCGTTGTGGAGGTAGCTGTAGCCGGCGCCGGAGCGCGTCTTGCGGCCTGCCTGACGTCCGAGGGTCTTGTGGCCTCCGCCGTCGGGGATGTTGCCGAGCTTCTTGATGTCGACGTGCACCAGTTCGCCGGGCCTCTCGCGTTCGTAGCGGCGTATGACGCGGCCGGTGACACGGTCCAGGTGCGTCAGGCGGGCGAGACGGTAGCGGGTCAGGCCCCGGTGAACGGTCGCGGGGTTCAGCCCGAGGAGGTAGGCGATGCGGGCCGGCCCCCACCGGCGCAGCACGCGGACCTTGATGATCCGCCGCTCGGTACGGGTCGGAGTCCGGCGCGGGCTGCGATGCGGGCGCGAGGTCCGGTCGGTCATGCCCGCCTCGCCCAGCTCGCGATAGCGGCCAGCCCACCGCTGAGCCGTCGTGGGCGAGACCTGGAAGCGTTCCGCGGCCCTGCGCAGGGACCAGCCGTCTTCCACGACGCAGCGGGCCAGACGCAGGCGGCCGGTCTCGGTCAGGGGTGCATTACGGTGGGGCACGAGGGCCTTTCTGTTGGTGTAGACGTCGCAATCCACACCGAACCGGAAGGCCCTCACCTGTTCAAGATCCCTCAGCCGAGACCTGCCTCACCCGTCCACAACCTCCCGGGACAGAACACCTAGCGCGGTCAGGAAACCCGATCGCGCCTGCCGTGTGCCTGTCCGTGCTCAAGCCGTGCGGTCTCCAGGAGCCGGCGCCAGGAGGTGACGGTCGGGCGCCGGCGCAGCAGCGCACGGCGCTCACGCTCCGTCATTCCTCCCCAGACACCGTGCGCGATGCGCTGGTCCAAGGCGTGAGCCAGACACTCGGTCTTCACTGGGCACGTGGTGCAGACGCGCTTGGCGCCGGACTGTGCCACCCCCTCGACGAACAGCTCCTCCGGGTCCGTCGCCCGGCATGCCGCACGGTCCCACCACGTCTCCTGACTGCCTGCCACTACCCCGCCCCCTCGATTACTGGGTCTCTCTTCGCAGTTGGCGGGTGACTGTACGGCACACACCGACGGCGCACACCCCATCACCAGTGGTTGAACAGCGAGTTACGAACCCACCCCACACCAGCAGGAAAAGCTAGCCACCACTCAGCTAACGAGCGCGTGTCCCTCCACGTTCCCTTCAGGCGGCAGGCCTTTCACACAGGACGACAGAGTGAGGCCGCTCCGCTCGGGGAGATGCCGGACCAACGAGTACGAGCCGCTGCCCGGAACCCCATCCGCGAGCCGAGTGACCCGTCTCCCGCTGCCGTCCTCGGCGCCCCCGCCGCACTCGCCGGCAGTGGCCTCCTCGGGTCTGCGCCGACTGCCTCCGCCGCCGAGACACCACTTGTCACCGCTTCGCCCGCCAAGCCCGAACCCTCGCCGCGCTGCCCCACGGCGGAGTCGTCACCGTCCACGATGCTGGAACGATCGACCACGACGGTCTCCCTCTGCCCTACGTCGTGGAATCACGAGGCGCTACGACGGCCGCTCGCCGTGCCATGACCGCCACAGCGCGGCGTAGGCGCCGTCGGAGGTCACGAGGTCGTCGTGGGTGCCGTGTTCGGTGATGCGGCCGCCTTCCATCACGGCAATCCGGTCAGCGTCATGGGCGGTGTGCAGGCGGTGCGCGATGGCGATGACAGTGCGTCCTTTGAGTACGGCGGCCAGCGCGCGTTCGGTGTGGCGTGCAGTGCTCGGGTCGAGGAGTGCGGTGGCCTCGTCGAGTATCAGCGTGTGCGGATCGGCCAACACCACGCGCGCCAGGGCAAGTTGCTGTGCCTGCGAGCCGTCGAGTCGCTGTCCTGCAGCGCCCAGCTCGGTGTCCAGGCCGTCCGGCAGCTCATCGGGCCACTCGGCACCGACGGCCGCCAGGGCGGCGTGGAGTTCGGTATCAGTGGCGGTCTGTGCCGCGATCAGCAGATTGTCGCGGACCGTGCCGAGGAAGACGTGGTGTTCCTGGGTGATCAGGACGACCTGCCGGCGCAGCAGGTCGGGGCCGAGGTCGCGGATCGGGGCCCCACCGACCGTCACCGTTCCGGTGCGGGGCGCGTCGATGCCCGCGAGCAATCTGCTCAGGGTGGATTTGCCCGCGCCGGAAGGGCCGACGATCGCCAGCCGTTCGCCCTCCTTCACGCTCAGGTCGATGCCGTGCAGCACATCGCCACCACCGTCGTAGGCATAGCGCACGCCGGTCAACTCGATGCGGTCATCAGCGGGGGCACAGTCGGTGCCCGCGGGTGCCTGGGGTGCCTGGGGTGCCTGGGGCGCGTGTCCCAGCCCTTCGACCCGGGCGAAGGAGGCGCTGCTGCTCTGCAGCTGCTCCAGACGCTGCAAGATCGTGTCCAGCGGCGCAGACAGTTGCCGCAGATACATCGCGGAGGCAACCACTCCACCCAGGCTCATAGCGCCGTGGTCATGCAGTACGCCGCCGATGAGCAGCACACCGACCACCGGAATGACGTAGGAGACGTCCACGGACGGGAGGAGCACGCTGCGCAGGAACAGTGTTCGCATCCGGGTGCGTCGGCACCTCTCGATCGCCGCCTGGCATGCGGAGATGCGTCGCTGCTGCAGTCCGAAGGCCTCGATGGTGCGCGCACCGGAGGCCGTGGTCGCCATGAGCTCCGCGAGCACCGAATTGGCGGCTCCCTCAGCGAGATAAGCGCGGCGCGCCCGGCGCAGATACCAGCGGCCGGCGAAGTAGATGCCGCTCAGACCCACCACCGCGCAGGCGCCGAACAGCGGGTCAAGGGCGAAGACCGCGCCGAGGATGAACAGCGCCTGCACCACGGCGATGAGCACGTCCGGCCCGATGTCGCGCAGGGTGACGGCGACAGACGCGACGTCGGTACTGCCACGGGTGGTCACATCACCCGTTCCGGCCCGCTCCACGACGGATACCGGCAGCGCGAGCACGCGGTCGACGAACCGCTCTCGCACCCGCGCCGAGGTCCGCTCGCCGAAACGGTCTCCCACCAACCGGGCGTAACGCGTGAGCACCAACTGGACAGCCGCGCACCCGACGATGGCGAGCGTGAAGCGGTCCACGGCCGTCGCACCACCGCCCGCCTTGACCGCGTCGATGATCCGGCCCAGCAGCCACGGGCCGGCGAGACCGGCGCCGACTGCCAGCGCGTTGAGGGCGATCAAACCGGCGAAGGCGCGTGCGTCACGGCAGATCAACTCAAGCGCCGCACGGCGTAGATGGGACGGCTCGGCGATGGGTAGCTGCCCGGCCGCCTGCTGTGAGCCGGCGGTCACCGGACGGCCTGCCGGGTCTCTTGTCCAGGGCCGTCCGGGTCCGTCTCGCCCTCCGCGCCGCGCGAGACCAGCCTGCGGTAGCCGGGCTGGCCTTGAAGGAGTTCCTGGTGGCTTCCGGCGGCGACTACCTCGCCGTCGACGAGGTAGTACACGACATCCGCCTGGTCCAGCAGGAGCGGTGAGGTACTGGTGACGACGGTGGTACGACCCTCGCGCACGGCACGCAGCCGGGCCGCGACGGCCGCTTCGGTGTGCGCATCCAGCGCCGAGGTGGGCTCGGTCGCCAGCAGTACCTCAGGATCGGCCAGCAGTGCCCGCACCAAGCGGATGCGCTGCCGCTGGCCGCCGGAGAGGTTGCGGCCCTGCGCATCGACGGGCGAGTCGAGCCCGTCGCGCAGGCCTAGCGTGATGTCGTCCGCCATGGCCGCGCGGACGGCCCAGCTGAGGGCCTCCTTGCTCCGTTCCCGACGACCCGCGACCACCTCGCGCAGTGTGCCGGCGAACAGTTCGGCCTCGCTGTCCGCGACCAGGATGCGGTCGCGGACCTGCTCAAGGGCGATGCTGTCGAGCCGTACCGCGCCCCAGGTCGCCGCCGTGTCGGTGAACCGGCCGAGGCGGTCGATCACTGCAGCGGCCTGCGACGGCCGGGCGCTGACCAGCGCGGTCAGCTTCCCGGGCGCCACCTCGACGCCGGAGACCGGATCGCGCAGTACGGACGGCGGCCCGGGTGCGTCGGCGCCCGCCATAGGATCGGCCGCATAGGGCTCCAGGGCGAGGAAGCTCAGCAGACGCCGTGCGGCGACCAGTCCGCGGCTGAGATCGGAGCCGCCCTCGACGAAGAACGACACCGGCACCACGAGAACCGCGACATATCCGTAGACGGCCACCAACTCCCCCACCGTGATGGCCCCTTGAGCAGCCATCCGGGCAGCAAGCCAGGTGACCACGGCAAGGAACAGCATGGGTAGGCCGACGCCGAGGGCACCAATCCAACTGGTCACCGCCGCAACCCGGTACCCCTGAGCCTGCAGCGCTTGCGAATCGCGGCGGTAACGCTCGGCGTACACCTGCTTGCCGCCAAGACCACCCAGGACACGCAACCCCCCGACGATGTCCCCGAACCGGGCCGCGAGCCCACCCTGCTGCTCCCGGTACGCCATCTGCACCCCCTGCAACCGGCCCAGCAACGGCCCGACCGACAGCGCGAACAGAGGCACACCCAGCAGCACGACCACGGCGAGCAACCAGGAGACGGAGAGCAAGAACACGGCCACGACAGCGTAGGCGACCACAGCGCCGACCCCGGGACCGGTGATGGTCAGCGTGTTCGCCATCACCGCGGCATCACCGAACCCGATCGTGACCACCTCTCCGGCCTCTACCCGTCGCGGCAGCGCGGCCCCCAGCCGCGTCGCGTGCGCCACCACGACCTGCGCCGTACGAAAGGCGGCATCCAACCGGACCCGGGTCATCGTACGATGCCGCATGATGGCCAGCCAGGCGTTCACCACCCCCACCCCCAGCAGCACCACACACCAACCCGCCAGCTCACCCGCATGCCCCGGCTCCAGCCCGTCATCGACCGCGCGGGAGAGCACAAAGGGAGGCAGCGTCAGACCGACCATCCAAGCGCTGCCCAATGCCGCCCCGGCCGCACACCGGCCACGCTGACAGGCGATCAGCCACCACAGATACCAGCCAGGGCCGCGCCGATCCGGAATTCCCGGGGCAATGAATGCATCGGTCATCTACCGCACACTACGGGGCATCCAACACCCTCTCCAGGGTGCCGGTCGCTCCAACTTGCAGGGCCCCGGCATCCTGCCCCGTCTCCGAGATCACCCGCAATCTCGGCATCCCCTCGGGCAAGAACAAAGGCGAACGCCCCTCCGTCGCCACTGTCTTCGCATCCTCGCCAAGGACACCAACAGCACCGAGTGAGCTCGATCGCCCCCACGGCTTCAAGATCAACTCATTGCCCCTTTGACGCGCATCTGAGTCGTGATCACACCCCCACGGGTTTTCGTCAGCTCAGTAAGATGGGATCGGGAGACGCCGGCGCGAGGGGCAGTCGTTCAGCTTGATCGGGCGGGCGGTCGGGGCGCCGATATTCGGGGCCGCAATGCTTCGGTCAATCGGTCAAACACCAAACCCTGCCTACGAGATGCCCTCAACCCCCTGGTCGGCGAGGGCGTCGTACCAGGTGCGGGCGACATCGTTGGCGTCGGTAGCGCGGGACCGCCTGCAGGGGCGGACCGAAGGGCTCCAGCACGGTGAGAAGGGCAACGCGGCGTTCCGTACAGGCGGGCTCGTAGGTCGCGTCCGGGGAGCATCAGGCAGCCGATCGCGGAAGCGCGCGGGTTCCGAGACTCTCGGACCCACTGGAGCCGGAACCCGGGTGCCTCCCCTGGCGTTCGGGCAGCCGCAAGTACGAGTTCAATCGCGCATATGGCTTGTCCGGCCGATCCCACGCCCGCGGCTGACATGCCCGAGAGCGGCCCAGGCGGAGCGCCACCCAAGCTTGGACGGCTCCTGTCATGCCTGCCAGGAGTTCGAGTACCCCTCTCGCAGCGGTCCGCCGATCAGATCCAGGAGCTGCTTCACAGCGGCTGCCAGAGGGGCTGCGTCAGCTTGTTCTGCGACAGTTTGATACCCGTCCAACAGTGCCTTGCCCAGCTCTGGGTCCGCCTCAAGTAGTCGACGAGGTAGCCACTTGCCGATACCCGTCCACGCACCATGGTGGGCAGTGGTGAGCTCGGCCGCTTCCCGCAGCACGTGGTCCGCAATGACAAGTTGCTCGTGGCGGCTTGCCGCGGGTGTATCCATCAAGTCGTCTAGGTAGCACGTCAGCACGTAGCGGCCATGGCGCCACTGATCCGCCGTCAAGGAAGGCGGGCCCAAAGCAACAACTTCCTCTGCTAGCCGGCGAGTGTGGGCTACATGGCCATCAACATCATCCAAGGTCAAACCCTGGGCGTACACGAATACCACTGTTGCCCGGCGACGAGCACGATCCCACTCGAAGAACCTGGAGATGTCCCCTACGGCATTGAGGAACAACTCCACCAGTCTCCCCTCGTGGCGGATGACCTGCCGGCCGCTTCCGGCCGAGTCCGGGAGAAGGACACCAATGTCCAGGTCACTGGCCGACGTGGCGCGTCCCTGGGCGACCGAGCCGCCAAGAACGGCTCCGAGCGCATGCGGGAACAATTCCTCCACCAGCCGACCGGCCTGGGCCATTGCAGCTTCTTGATCACTCATGGATGCTCATCGTGCCAGGCACGGTGCACGGCATCCAGGGCTTGGTTGATCTCTATGTGCCGGACAGCTCAGGGACTTTGGATCCCTCCCGGTGTCCGGCGAGAGGCCAAGGGCGGTGCCTATGGCGCGGTTTCCTATCGGATGCTGGCAGAGCTTTGGCCGGATGCGCAGTTGGAGACTTTCTGAAACTTGCCTGCTGCCTCGAGAGATCAGGGCATTGCGCGGACCGTGAAGGGCAGGGTTGCTCACCTCGTGGATGTCCGTGGCGCGTGCCATGATCCACTCTCATGAATAACCGTTCGCTCTCGTCTGCCTGGCTGGCTTCGTGGATGAGCAGGGTCTCAGGGGTTGTCACTTGACCTGGCCCTAAAGGACCGGGCTTGGAGGTAGTGCCCGGCTGGCTGCTGGGTTGGCTCCTCCGTCCAGACACCCGCTATGGGGTGGCAGGGACGCGTGACTCACGCCCCGCAGTCCACACAGCAGCGCCGCGTGCGGCGATGTTGTGGGAAGCGTTCCGGTCTGCGTGGGCAACGATCCCGCAGTTCCGGCAGATGAAGAGACCTTGACCGACACGGTTGCGCTTGTCGGTGTGGCCGCACTCGCAGCACATCTGCGAGGTGTACGCGGGATCGACGTACACCAGCGGCACACCGGCGCGCCGGGCCTTGTAGACGATGAAGTCTCCGAGCTGGGAGAAGGCCCAGGAATGGAGCGTGACCCGTTGCGGCTTGCGGAGCCGTACCCTCTGCCGGATGCCTGTGAGTTCTTCCAGGGCGATACCGGCCGAGGTGCGTTCAGCCTCGGTCACAATCGTCTTCGCGATGACGTGGTTGGTGTTCTTGGCGTGCCGCTGCTCGCGGCGCGAGCGTTCCTTGAGCCTGCGCTTGGCGGACTTGGTTCGCTTCTTCTGGAGTTTGGCCCGCAGCGTTAGCTGCCGCTTGCGGTACCGGTTGAGGCCGCGCCCGGCGGCCTGGTAGCCGGTGGACGTGGTGGCGATGTTGGCGATGCCGAGATCTACGCCGACGAAACCGTCCGGCTCGTACACGTCGGGCTCGGGTACCTCGCACGTGGCGATCAGGTAGAACACGCCGTCACGTTCGATCAGGTCGGCTTCGCCCTTGCGGAACTCGCGGAGTGTCTTGAGCGACTTGGCCGAGCACAGGAACCGCACACCTTTGAGCCGACCGGCCGTCGTCCAGATGCTCACGGTCTGGGCGTCGTACTGCCACGAAAGGCACCGGTCGTCGTACGGCTGAGCCGCGTTCGGCCGGAACGTGATCGGCTTCGACTCGGCCTTGATCCGGCGCTTACTGCCGGTCTTGCCGAGGTTCCCGGCGCGGATGTTCGCCTTCAACGTGGTGTAGGCGTCACGCGTTTTCTTGATCACGTGTTGTGCCGCCTGAGCGCCGAGCCCGAGTTCCTTGAGCTGCGCATAGGTGTGCTTGCGCAGCTCGTACTCACGCGGAATGCCGCGCTTGAACGCCACCCGCGACACCCAGCACGCGGCCTCGTTAACGGTGCGCAGGGTCGCCGACAGCGCGGCGGCCTGGTCGGCCTCCGGTATCAGCTTCACCTGCGTCACGATCTTCACAAGACGGATCGTAGCATTGATCTATGTCACCTCGATGGGAACCAAACCCCAACATCCGCAGGGGCCGAAGCGTCGTTCATACCCTTCACGCCCACTTGGTCTTCACCCCCAAGTACAGGCGCGGACCCTTCACAGACGAGATCCTCACGCGCTGCGAAGAGGTCATGCGCGCCGTCTGCGCCGACTTCGAAACCGAACTGGTCGAGTTCAACGGCGAACGCGATCACGTACACCTACTCGTGCGCTACCCACCGAAGGTGGCCGTGTCCCGGCTGGTCGGATCCCTCAAGGGAGTCTCTGCGCGCCGACTCCGCCAGGAGTTCCCGGCCCACATCCGCAGGTACCTATGGGGCGCGCACTTCTGGTCGCCCTCCTACTTCGCCGCGTCGTGCGGGGGCGCTCCGTTGTCGATCATCAAGGAGTACATCGAGAACCAGAAGCGTCCCGACTGAGGCAGACAGCGCAGACCCGTGCACCAGCGCGGGTCAGAGCAGCCCAGAGAAGCGATTCCTCCTGGGCGTGAACGCCCAGGGTTCCTCGCTAGAACAAGCTGAACCCGTGAACCCCACCTGGTGGCCTGGGCTGACGTCCGCTCGGCCCGGGCTCGCCAGGTTCCTTCCCGACGTGCGTTCTTGGCACTGTTTCTCGGATCATGTGGGGAGCCGGATGGCGAGGGCTGCGAGGGTGGCGGTCACCGAACGCGGGAGTGGCTTGGATCCTTCCCCCGAGTGGTCGGGCATACCGAGCGGCCAAGTCGGCCATGGGACTCAGCCGAGGGCGCGGTCGAGATTGAAGGCGGCGCTGATCAGTGAGAGGTGGGTGAACGCCTGCGGGAAGTTGCCGAGTTGTTCTCCGGTTCGGCCGATCTCCTCGGCGTAGAGGCCCACGTGGTTGGCGTACGTGAGCATCTTCTCGAAGGCCACACGGGCCTCCTCCAGGCGTCCGGCGCGGGTGAGCGCTTCGACGTACCAGAAGGAGCAGATCGAGAACGTGCCCTCGGCACCCCGCAGGCCGTCCGGGCTGGCCTCCGGGTCGTAGCGGTAGACCAGCGAGTCGGAGACCAGGTCCGTACTGAGCGCGTCCAGGGTCGAGAGCCACTTGGGGTCGGTGGGCGAGATGAACTTGGCCATCGGCATCATCAGTACGGAAGCATCGAGTACGTCGTCGCCTAGCCCTTGGACGAACGCCCCGCGCTCGGCCGACCAGCCCTCTCGCATGATCTGCCGGTAGATCGCGTCCCGGTTCCGACGCCAGCGGGGGATGTCGGCCGGCAGGCCGCGCCGGTTGGCCATCCGGATGGCCCGTTCGATCGCCACCCAGCACATGAGTCGCGAGTAGACGAAGTTCCGCCGGCCGCCCCGGGTCTCCCAGATGCCCTCGTCGGGCTGGTCCCAGTGGTCACAGAGCCAGTCCACCACAGCCCCGACCTCGTCCCAGTGATCGCTGCTGATGGGCTGTCCCCACTTGTCATACAGGTAGACGGAGTCGATCAGCGCGCCGTAGATGTCCAGCTGGAGCTGCTTGGTGGCGTCGTTTCCCAGCCGCACCGGAGCGGATCCAAGGTGCCCCTCGAGGTGGCGCAGCTCGGACTCGGGCAGGTCACTGCGCCCGTCGATGCCGTACATGATCTGCAGCGGACCGGTGGGGCCGATGCCCCGCATGATGCCCCGCTCGGACAGGAAGCCCATGAAAGCCTCGGCCTCCG
Organism: Streptomyces sp. NBC_01446; assembly: GCF_026340095.1. Classification (GTDB taxonomy): domain Bacteria; phylum Actinomycetota; class Actinomycetes; order Streptomycetales; family Streptomycetaceae; genus Streptomyces; species Streptomyces aureus. The sequence continues at coordinate 401,802 of NZ_JAPEPO010000002.1, forward strand.
AGGTGAAGCCCAGGCGCAGCAAGGCGTAGATGCAGAAGGCGGCGTCGCGGACCCACACATACCGGTAGTCCCAGTTTCGCTCACCACCGACCCGTTCGGGCAAGCTGGTCGTCGGCGCGGCCACGATCGCACCGGTCGGCACGTAAGTGAGCAGCTTCAGCGCCAGCGCGGAGCGGTGCACCATCTCCCGCCACCGGCCGCGGTAACGCGAGCGGCCCAGCCAGTGGACCCAGAACCGGACGGTCGCTTCGAACTGCTCCTCTGCCTCGGCGTGAGGACAGGCCCGCGGGCGGACGCGATCGTTGATCTGGTCGAGGGCGAAGACCACGGACTCGCCTTCAAGGATCTTGAAATGCGACCACACGTCCGTGCCGTCGCTTTCGAGCGGTGCGGTGGAGGTCAGCGCCAGTGAGAGCGAGGGGGACTCGAAGACGGCCTCGTGGGCCTGCACGCGCACCGTGTGCGCTTCGGCTCCGTAGCCGAAGCGCGGGGCTATCCGCGCTTTGAACGGAAGAGTTCCCCGAACGCATATCACCCGCCGGATCAGTCGGTGCCGGTCCGCCTCGCGCGATTCGTCGACGACCGGCATGAAGTCCTGGATCTCCGCCACCCCGTCGGCAGCGTAGAACCGCGTGATCAGTACGTTGGTGTCAGGGAAGTAGAACTGCCGCGTCCGTGTCTGCACCTCGGCGGCCAGCTCGAACGATCCGCCCCGGTCGGCGTCGAGGATGGAAGCGAACACGCTCGGTGCGTCGAAGCGTGGGCAGCAGTACCAGTCGATCGTGCCGTTGGTCCCGACGAGCGCGGCGGTACGTAGATCACCGATCAGGCCATGCTCGGAAATCGGCAGATAGCGCAAGCCACCCAGCCGCCCGGATCCGTTCCCGAATTCCATGCCGCCCTCCCGACCGTTTCATTGTGGGCAGGTGCAGGGATCAAGAAGACCTTGTCTTTCATGTTAGATCGTCCTCGGCTGTCGGCACGGTGAGAGTGGGCCTGCCTCCCGGCTCCGATGACCAGTGCTGGCGTGGCTCTTCGCACCGCTGTGCAGTCCACCCGACAAAAGCGGTGGCGGCGTACTGGTAGCGGCGCAGGCCGTGACCGTAGGTGTCGGCGCGTTCACCGAAGTCGTTCAAGTGACGTCCTCCCCGTCCTGAGGGACGGGGATTGCCCTGTGAGGGGGTTCGGCCGGTCGCCCGGCTTACGGGTTCCTGTTTCACGGACCGACTGGTGCCGAGGTCTCCACAGGCTGACACGGGCTGTCCGCCCGCGTGTCGGATGTTCTTCGCCGCGTTGACGTCGGCGTGCTCCGCGTGTCCGCAGCCTGGGGCTTTGCACCGGAACACCGCTTGGCTCTCACGGTTTTGTCCGGCGACGAAGCCGCAGGCGGAACACCGCTGTGAGGTTCCCCCTGTGACCTGGACAGCCTGATACTGGGACGGAAGGTCCCGGAGGAAGCAGTCACAGGTAGTGAGCAAGAAGAGCAACACGAGCAAGCGGTATACGGCCGAGTTCAAGCGGGACGCGGTCGCGCTGGCCCTGTCCTCGGACAAGACCCGTCACCGAGGTCTCCCGGGATCTGGGCGTGAGCCCGGAGGGCCTGCGGAACTGGGTGAAGCAGGCGAAGATCGACCGCGGTGAGGGCCCCGCCGGGGCGCTGACCACGGCCGAGCGCGAGGAGCTGGTACGGCTGCGCCGCAAGGTCCGCGAGCAGGAGGCGACGATCGAGGTCCTGGGAAAAGCGACCGCCTTCTTCGCGCAGCAGAAGACGAAGTAGCCGCGCGCTACTCGTTCATCGACGCGGAGAAGGCATCCGAGGCCAGGCCGGGCGGCCGTTCGGTGGCGTTCTTGTGCCGGGTGCTGAAGGTGTCCCGCTCGGGGTACTACGCGTGGCTGGCCGCTTGGCCGGCCCGGCGGGTGCGGCAGCGCGCGGAGGATGAACTCGTCGCGGAAATACGGGTGTTGCATGCCGCCTCGCGTGGCGCTTACGGGGCTCCGCGTATCCAGGCGGCCCTGGCGCGGGCCGGACGGAGGGTGAACCGGAAGAAGATCGAGCGGCTGATGCGCGAGCACATGTGCGGGATCACCCGGCGCCGTCGGCGCGGGCTGACGCGGCAGGCGCGGCGGGCGGTGTTCGCCGCGGACCTCGTCCGGCGGGACTTCACCGCTTCGCGTCCCGGGACGCGGCTGGTTGGCGACATGACCGAGCTGGTCACCGCCGAGGGCAAGGTCTACCTGGCAACCTGCATCGATCTCGCGGCGCGGGAAGTGATCGGCTGGGCCATGGCCGATCACCACCGGGCCGAGCTGCCGGTGACGGCCCTGCGGATGGCGGCCGGGCGCGGACAGCTCGAGCGCGGCTGCATCATGCACACCGATCGCGGTTCGGAATACACCAGTGACGAATTCCGCAGCGAGATACGGAAGTTGGGCATGCGGCAATCCATGGGCCGTGTCGGCTCCTGTTACGATAACGCCGCCGCGGAAAGCTGGTTCGCCCTCCTGAAAACGGAGATCGGCACCAGCATGTGGGCGACACGGGCCGAGGCCCGCGCCGACGTGTTCCGCTTCATCGAGGTCGAGTACAACCGCAACAGACTCCGCAGACACCCCGAGTTCGGGTACGTCACCCCACTGGAAACCCGGATCCGACTGCGACACGACTTCACCCCCGCAGCGTAAGCACCCGCTGTCCATGACCAAGGGGGAACTTCACTGCGACGTGTATGCGGGGTTCACCTTCACCACGATCGTGCCCGTGTACCGGGCCGCGCTGGTGAGGGAGAGTTCGAGACGGTGCCATCCCTTGTCGAGGATCGCCCGGTTCAGACCCCGCTTCTGCGCCACCCGCGAGCCCGGTTCCGCGAGGGTGCCGGAGGCGGAAGCGGCCATGTTCCGGATCCTGAGGTCTTCGAGGACGACCAGAGCGTTCTTCGCAACAATCCGGGATGCCATCTGCGCGCAGAAGTCTCCGCGCCGATCCGACACGCGGCCCATGACCGTGTTCATAGCGGCGATCACCTTGGCCCGGTTGGCGCTGCCGCGCTTGGACCGGGCCAGGCGCTGTTGTAGCCTGCGGTACCGGGTGCTCTCGCCAGCCGTGATGAACACCCGGTCGTGGAAGTCGCCGTCCGAGGTGACAGCAGCACTCTTCACGCCCCGGTCGATCCCGACCGACGTGTCCGGCATGGCGTGAGCCTGGCCAGCCGTCACCTCAAGCCGGTACCTACGACCAGTCAGCACAAGAACACCCCCCTCCAACTGAGGTGATCAGGCTAACGCGGGCCACTGACACCGCACTCCACCGCTTCACGGCTCCGGCCCGAGAATGAGCTAACCCCTCCCCAAAGGAAGGGGTCTGCGCTCAAGAGACCCGATCATCGAGCGCCAAGGCTGGTCGCTGCTTGACCGATTCGCCCCCAGGGCGGCGAATGTTCAAACCGACAAACAGGTGCCCAACTGATAGTCCTGTATCGGCGGTTGCATCGTGCCAGAGCGAGGGTGGCATGATCCGGCCATGAGCCTCACCGCGCGACAACTCGCCCTGGCCATGTTGGACCGTCAGCTCTTGCTCGAACGCCGGCACCTCGATGTGGCGGAGGCGGTTCGCCGGGTCTGCGCTCTGCAAGCGCAGGCACCAGCGTCGCCGTACCTGGCGTTATGGAACCGTGTGCAGGACTTCGCGCCCGAGGATCTCGACGCAGCGTTCGCGCAGGGCCGGATCGTGAAGGCAACCCTCATGCGGATCACGCTGCACGTCGTCCATGCCGAGGACTACGAGCCCTACCGAGCTGCCATGCTGAGCACTCTGCGGGCGTCACGGCTGTACGACCGCCGTTTCGCCGCGACAGGGCTGTCCCCCACCGACGCCGACACGCTGCTCCCCGAGCTCGCCGGGTTCCTGGAGCGGCCCCGCACCGGCACCCAGGTGGAGGACGAGGTCACAGCGAGGCACGGCGAACACGCACACCGCGTGTGGTGGGCACTACGTACGTTCGCGCCAGTGCATCACGCACCGACCGGCGGCCCGTGGTCGTTCACACGGCCCAATACCTACCGCACCTCCACGGCGGCCCCTGCGGCCACACCGCAGGAAGCCGACGCTGGGGTCCAATGCTTGCTGCTCGGCTACCTGCGCGCATTCGGGCCCGCTACGACCCAGGACTTCGCCCGTTTCACCCTGCTGACACGCACCGCGATAACCAAAGCGCTGCATGAGCTCGGCGACCAGGTGGTACAGGTGCCAGGCCTCGGCCGCGCCGCCCTGTTCGACCTGGCCGACGCTGCCGTGCCCGCCGATGACACCCCGGCGCCGCCGAGGTTGCTGCCGATGTGGGACAGCACGCTGCTGGCTCACGCCGTCCCCGGGCGGGTCATGCCCCCGGAGTACCGGCCCCTGGTTGTCCGGCGTAACGGCGATGTGCTGCCCTGCCTGCTCGTCGACGGGCAGGTCGTCGGAGTTTGGCGCGCAGCCGACGGCGGACTGGAACTGACCGCTTTCCGCAGACTGGGCAAGGTTGCGTGGCAAGGCCTGACCGAGGAGGCGGAAAAGCTGTCAGTGCTGCTCGCCGACCGCGATCCAGCTGTCTACCGGCGCTACGGACACTGGTGGGACAAGGGATTTCCCGATGTCGAGAGGACGATCGTCAAGGGCTGACTGCGCCCGGCGAACACGGCCTATTCGGTGGCGCTGAGAGCCGCGAGCTAGCCGGCCCAGCGGTCCTGGGCGAGCGCGGGCCACCGCATCCGGTACGGCCACGTCAGTGGGCACCACCCTCCCCCTGGGCACCCACACCGTCGCCGTGCGGGCCCTGCACCAGTCCGGCAAGAGCACGACGTCCGCCGCGCTGAATGTCGTGGCGGAGACGACGGTGCCGACCTTCACCACCGCACCGAAGCTCTCCCTGCGCACCGGCACCGTCAACACCAGCGCCGTCCCGGTCACCCTCGGCTGGAAGGCAACTGACAACACCGCGCTGAAATCCGTGAGCCTCCTGACCCCGGCGACGGCCACCTTCGGCCCGACGACAACCAGCTCCAGCCGCACCGCCGCGTCCGGCACGGCAAGCACCTGGTCGATGAAGGCCTACGACTACGCGGGCAACACCCGTACGTCCTCCGCCTCCTTCACCCCGGTGATTCTTCAGGAGACCTCGGCCACCAAGTCCGGTACCTGGACCACCCGTTCCTCCACGAGCTACCTCGGGGGCAAGTCGTACTCCAGCGGTTCCAAGGCCGCGAGCCTCACCTGGACGTTCACAGGCCGCTCAGCCTCGTGGGTGGCATCGCGGGCGTCGAGCTCAGGGCAGGCGTACGTAAACGTCGACGGCGTCAAGGTCAGCACCGTCGACCTGAAGTCGTCCAGCACCCTGTACCGCCAGGCCATTTGGACCAAGACGTGGTCCAGCAGCGCCAACTAGCGCGATCACGAGCCCCGCGTCGGCATCCGGGACGGGCCGCTCGCTTCGCCGTCCTCATGCGTCGACTCGACGTCCGTACTGCCCCCGGATTCCATGGCGAGGCACGGGGCTGAGGCGGGCGGCCGAGTTATGGCTCGGGAGCCAGGTAAAAACCTGCCGGATGCAGAGAAGGCCGCGGTCCCGGGTCCCACCGGGTCCGCGGCCCGCCCCACGGCCGCTCAGCCACATCCCGGGTCCCCCGGCCGTCTCCGTTCAAACACAAGAGCTCACAACCGAGTTGAACGTGTGCGGGCGGCTCCGGAGAACGGTGGCGCTGCCGCCGCCTCGGCCTCCTTGAGTCGAAGGGGGTCGAACTCGGGCTCTGGGCACGGAGTTCACCTCTGCATGCCTGGCGCTCCATCCACTGCCCTGGACGGCACGAAGGCTGCCCAAAACAAAACTTCGGACACTGAGCCCGGAGTGCTCCGTTGCCTCAACAAGGCAGCCCCGCGTACCCCTTGAGTAGCCCGGCAGCCCGGACACGACGGCCTGGCTGCCGTTCGGCAGCGCCTTCGGGTGGCTGCTCTTCAGAAGGCCGCGCCAGGGTTCTCAGGCCGGATGCGTCCTCGCCAGGCGCCTGTCTCTCCCCCGCGCTGTTCGATGTATTCCTTGAAACGGTGCAGATCGCCCTTGACCCGGCGGTCGATCACGCCCAGCATGTCCGCGCCCTTCTCGGCCACCCCGGTGGGTTCGACGTCCATCGTGAGCTCCACCCTGGTGTGCGTGTTGTCCAGCCGCTCGAACCTGACGGATCCCCGCTGCTGGCTCTCGCCGGCGACGACCCGCCAGGTGATCCGGTCGTTCGCCAGCTGGTCGACGATCTCGGTGTCGAACTCCCGCCGTACCCCGCCGATCTTCGTGGTCCAGTGGTTGTGCCGCTCGTCGAGCTGCCGCACCTCCTCGACGCCCTCCATGAAATTCGGGAACTCCTCGAACTGCGTCCACTGGTTGTAGGCGGTGTGGACGGGAACCTCGACGTCCACTGCTTCCTTCACCGTGCTCACGGTTTCCTCCTCGCTGGTCGTTTCGCGCGGAGACTGGCGGCCATCGCCCCTCCGCTCGATGCCGGGTACCCGCGTACAGACTCATGAAGAGCCGAATTCGGCACTGATCCTCCCGCCGACTCGATCGGCCGGGAGAGGGAAGGCCGGACGCGGTAGCCGCGCGCGGGCGGTCTGTTGCCGGCATTGCCAGGTGGGGTGGGCGGATGAGTGGGCGAGCGTGCGGTGTGGCGGCGTGCGTCCTGCTGGCCGGCTGCTGCGGCGGTGGTAGAGCCACGGGACGACGTACGCGACCCAGCGGCCATGTTCGAGCATTCGCTCAGTGCAGGCGCCTACGAGCGTGGTCGCGGAAGAACCGCAAGTACAAGATGGTCCGTTCGCGCTCGGGCAACGCCTGCAGACACGTCTTCACGCTCGCGGTCGACGGCCGTCTCCGGGGCCACATCGCAACAGCCCAGGGTGTCGCCGAGCGAGTAGTCGTCATTCGCACCTGGCAGTTCCACACCCAGAAACACTGCGGCAAAGGCATCCAGAGCCTCGAGCCCGTGCGTGCCGATCGGCACAGCCGAGGCACCCAAGCTCGTCCCCGAAGAGCAAGTCGTCGTCGATCAGCACCGCCAGGCCCTCGGGAAGCACGGGCTTCGTCGGCAGCCCCCAGGACTCCCAGCCCCAGCCCTCACTGGAGCAGAACGCACATGGCGGGCACAGCCTTCGCCCTCGGCCTCGCCCTCGCCCTCGCCCTCGCCTACGGTCCGCCCACCCTCGCGGCGACCAACAGCGAGGTCAAGGGGGCTGGGCCTGGCGGGCGGGCTGCTGTGCAGCTTCACCCCAGTTCGGCTCGGCAGTCGGGATCTTGACGGTGACCGCGGTGTACGGGATCGCTGCGGCCGGCGCCGATGGCTCACGGGTCGTGGTGTTGGCCCTCTACCGCACCGCTCTCGTCGTCCCGGTGGTCATGGTGCTGCTGGGGGCGGTGGTCTCCGCTTTCGGCCTGCGCGGCGCCGGGCCCGCCGGTGGGCGACGGAAGGGCGCGGCGCCTACGGCCCGCGACGAGGTCAGCGACGGCGCTCCGTCGTGAGGTCGACGGGCCTTCTGCGACCCACATTCGCCATGGCAGCGCGGGACCAACGAAAACACCAACGGCCTGCTGCGGCAGTACTTTCCCAAGGGTACCGACCTCGCCGTACACGACCTCCGCAACCTGAGGGACGTCACCCGTCAACTCAACGACAGACCCCGAATGGCCCTCGGCGACCGCACCCCGAAAGAGGCCATGCAAGAATGGGGCATAGCCTTTCATTAAGGCTAATTCGCAACCATCACTCGAAACCGCCCGCGGTCGAGAGGCCGGTTGGACCACTCGGCCATGCCGTCCATCACCTTGTCCGTGATCGTACTGATGGTCGTCTTGGACACGTTGGTGCCGTAGACCTCGGCCAGGTGCGAGGAGATCTCGCCGTGGGTGAGGCCCTTCGCGGACAGCGAGAGGACCATCTCGTCGACGCCGGTCAGCCGGCGCTGCCGCTTCTTGACGATGGCCGGCTCGAAGGAGCCCTCGCGGTCGCGGGGCACGTCGATCTCGACCGGGCCGATGTCGGTCAGCACCGTCTTGGACCGGGTTCCGTTGCGGGAGTTGCCGCCGTCCTTGCCCGCCGGATCGTGCTTGCCATAGCCGAGGTGGTCGGTGATCTCGCCCTCCAGGGCGGACTCCAGAACCGTCTTGGTCAGCTGCTGCAGCAGCCCTCCCTCGCCGGTCAGCTGCAGCCCCTTACTCCGGGCCTGCTCGACGAGCTGGTCAATGAGCTTCTGCTCAACCGCCGCGGTCTCCAACGACGGTTCCGCCTGGTCATCGGCGGCCACGGACTCGGTCACGGTGTCAGTCACTTGATGTCTCTTCCATGATCATCAATTACACCGGTGAGCGTACAGACCCGCCAAGCAGGCCCACCGCGTGTCTAGTTGTCATCCCGGAAGGAGCAGGCGGATTCAAAGTCCCAGCTTGAGTGGACCTTTGAGGTCTGGGACAACCCTGACCCTCTGGTGACTCATCTCTCTGATGACCAAACGCCCCACCTTCTGTTCATCGGCCTTCGATCCATCCCTTCTCTTGCGGGTATCCCCGGCTTCGGCCGGGGCGGGAAACGCATCTCGGGGGCTGCTCTGACCGGTCATGTGTGCACGGGTGTTCCGTCTGTCTTCTTGCGTGTCAGTTGTCGAAGTCGGTGGAGCGGGCGAGCTTTTCCCAGGAGCGGAGTTCGGTGCTGCTGCGGTCGAGGTGGTCGGAGATCGCGTCGGCGGCGTCGTTACCGAGCGGCAGACGCAGTGGCGGCTCATCGGCGTCAAGAGCGGCGAGGATGGCGGCCGCGGCCTTGGCCGGGTCGCCGGGTTCCTGGCCGCTTCCTCCCGGCAGCCCGGAAACGACGGGCCCCACGGTGCCCTGGTAGGCGTCCAGGGTCGCGGACTGCTGCAGTTCTGCGGCGCCCGCGAAGCCGGTACGAAACGCACCGGGCTCGACGATCAGCACCCGAATGCCGTGCGGGGCGACCTCAGCGGCCAAGGCCTCGGAGAGCCCTTCCAGGGCGAACTTGGTGGCGCAGTAGGCGCCGACTCCGGCGAAGGCGAACCGCCCGCCCATGCTGGTCAGCTGCACGATGGCGCCCGAGCCTCGGCGGCGCATGTGCGGCAGCACGGCCCGGGTCAGCGCGGCCGGGCCGAAGAAGTGCAGGTCCATCAGGTCCCGCAGTTGCGCGTCAGTGGTCTCCTCGACCGCCCCCACCATGCCCCGTCCGGCGTTGTTGACCAGGACGTCGATCCGGCCGTGCCGGACTGCCACGCCGTCGACCGCGGCTTGGACGCCCGCGATGTCGGTGACGTCCAGCGGTAGCGCCTCGACCTGGTCCGGGTGCGCGGCGACCAGGTCGTCGAGCAGCGCAGTGCGGCGGGCGGCGGCGACCACGATGTCGCCCGCAGCCACCGCCGCTTCGGTGATCGCCCGGCCGAAACCGCTGCTCGCCCCGGTGACCAGCCATACCTTGTTCATCTTCTTCTCCTTGTGCCGGGTGACCCGCTGTTCTCGGCGGTCCGTGTGTGAACTACCTTGCGGGGGACACCGGTTGCCCGTCCAAGATCCGCTGTGATAGCCGATGGTTATGGACGTTCACGGACGGGACCTGAGGTACTTCGCCGCAGTGGCCGAGGAGCTGCACTTCACGCGCGCAGCCGAGCGGCTGTACGTCTCACAGCCCGCGCTGAGCAAGCAGATCAGAATGCTGGAGAAACAGATGGGGGCCGCCTTGTTCGAGCGCGACCGGCGCCAAGTGCGCCTGAGCGCGGTCGGCGCAGCGCTCCTGCCCCATGCACAGCGCATTCTCGCCGAGTGGGACGCCGCCCAGGAGGCAGTCGCCCGGGCCGTGGCCGACCAGTCGGCCGTCCTCGTCGTGGGGATGAGCACCAGCCCTGGACGCGGGGGTGTACTGCCGGCGATCCGCTCCCGCTTCACCGCCGCGCGCCCCGACGCCCGCCTCAGACTTCACCAGGTCCCCTGGCACGACCCGACCGCCGGGCTCGCGGACGGCACGTGCGACGCGGCGTTCGTCTGGCTTCCGCTGCCCGATCCGGACCGCTACCGGTGGATGGTGGTCGCCGAGGAACCTCGCCTTGTCGCCATGGCCGAAACTCACCCGCTCGCCGACCGGGAGATCATCGACTTCACCGACCTGCTGGACGAGCCGTTCCTCGCCCTGCCCGACAGCGCCGGGCCGCTGCGGGAGTACTGGCTTGCCACCGACGCCCGCGGCGGGAAGTCGGCACTCATCGGCGCGGAGGTGGCAAGCACCGAGGAGACGTACGAGGCGCTCGTCGCGGGTCTCGGCGTGGTCCTGCTGGCAGCCGGGAACGCCCCGCTGATCACCCTCGGCGGAGTCGTCACCCGTGCGGTGAGGGGCATCTCGCCCAGCCTCTTCGCTATGGCCTGGCGCGCCGACGACCACCGCCCGCTGGTTCACGAGTACGCGCGCGCGTGTGAACGGGCGACCAAGCCTTCCCTCTGAGGCGACGCGCAGTCGCCACAGACTCGGATGCCGACGGCGATCAGGCTGAACGTGTGCCGCCTTCGTCTGCTCGCTGACTGGCTGACCTGCGGCGAAACGGTTCACCGGGTTCCTCCGAGGATGCCCCGGCCTTCAGGCCGGGGGGGAATCGGACTCCTGCGGGGCAGGACAGGAAGTAGGGGTTTCGCCCTCAGGGTGAAAGGCCGTCCACCGCGTGTCGGGGTGAGTGAGCCGACGGCGGTCAAGAACTCTCGACTGTCAGTCCTCCCGGGTAGGTTCGGGTGTATGGCGACAGGAGCGATCACGGAGGGGGCCGGGCATGCCCGGTACACCTTCCGTGTGCGCCTGTCGGCCACGGCCCGGCGCGCGCTCGACGCCGAGTGGGATCGCTGCCGGTGGCTGTGGAACGAGTGCGTGGCCAAGTCCAGGCAGGTCCACGCGCAGAGCAGAGCGGGCGGCGAGAAGCTGACGTGCGGTCCGGCCCAGCTCGACAAGCTGCTGACCGAGGCCCGCAAAGTGACGCCGTGGCTGGCTCGAGGCGCGTGCGTGCCACAGCAGCAGGTGATCCGCGACTTCACCAAATCGAGGGCGAAGGCGCTGAAGGACATCAAGGACCGGCTTGCGCAGCACCGCCGGGCGGGGATGCCCCACTTCAAGCGCAAGCGGGACGCCAAGCCGAGCATGAACTACACGAAGCGCGGTTTCCGCCTCAAGGACGGTCGCCTGCACCTCGCGGGCGGGAACGTGCTGAGCGTGGTGTGGTCGCGGGACCTTCCGGCCGACCCGTCGAGCGTGCGCGTGTACCAGGACACGCTTGGGCATTGGTACGTGTCCTTCGTCGCCCCCGCGCAGAGCGAACCGCTGCCCGCCACCGGGCGGGTTCTCGGGGTGGACTGGGGTGTGAAGGAGACGGCCACCACCACGGATGACGCCTACGACCTCCCGCATGCCGGGCACGGCAAGCGGGCCGCGCAGCGGCTCGCGAAGTACCAGCGGATGATGGCCCGGCGCCGGCGCCCGAAAGGGCAGCCCGCATCCAAGGGTTACCGGAAGGCGCGGGCACAGGCGGCGAAGCTGCACAAGAAGATCGCGAGGCAGCGTGAGGACACCGGCCGCAAGTGGGCCACGTCCGTGATGCGTGGCCATGACGGGGTTGCGGTGGAGGACTTCCGGCCGAAGTTCCTCGCGAAGACCACGATGGCCCGCACAGCGGCCGACGCCGCCATCGCCGCGACGAAGCGCGCCCTGGTCGAGATGGGCCGCAAACACGCACGGGACGTCCGTCTCGTCCACCCGGCGCACACCACGATGGAATGTGCGCAGTGCGCAGCGAGAACCAAGCACGCACTCCCTCTCTCGATGAGAACGTATGCCTGCACCGTGTGCGGAGCCGTGTCCCCCCGGGACAAGAACTCCGCCCGCGTGATGCTGGTCCGGGCAGGTTGGAACCCGGACGGTGCCGAGGGCGCAAGACCACCTGAGCCGCCGGCTCGGGTGGCGGCCTGAGCCGTAAATCCCCGCACAGCCCTGGAGGGTAGAGGATCTCCTCCCTTCAGGGAGGGGAGCCTTCAATGTTGTCGTGTCGTCGGCCCGAGCCCGGATGGCCCAGGGCCGATCGCTTTCGTCGATCAGCCAGCCACACCGAGCACCAGAGCGCCCCGCTGATGCGGGAGAAGACGGCTGCCCTGCGCCCGACTGGACGTGAGCGGAGGGTGTCGGGCCGCCCCGGCAGGGGCTTGGCCGCCCCCGTCCCGGCTTGCGACGACTCTTTTACAGCCACACCCTGTCCATGACGCCCTTGTGTTCGCTCCGCTCCGGCCCAGTCAAATGATTCCCACGGCGTTGTTCGAAGCTGCCCTTTGGGGAGCACGTGGCTGCGCGACTCGACGACGGGAGGCGGTGACACACAGGTGGACGACGGTTCGCAGCGGCAGCGGCCGGGCGAGCCCGGCTCGCGTCCCCGCTCCGATCAGGGTGGGCGACGGCGGCGGTCTGTCGTGCCGGCGAGCCGACCCGCCCGGGGGGTGGGGGCGAAGGCACGGGCACGTACGGCTGGGACGGCGGTGCGGCGCGCCGGGGACCACGACGGCGCGGCTGTGAACCGCGGGCTGCGCGTGGCGGCGGCGTACGCATGGCGGCTGCTGCTGCTCGGGGTGGCCGTGTACGCGGTTTTCACGATCCTGGGTCGATTGCAGCTGGTCGGTGTGGCGCTGTTCCTTGCGCTGGTCGTGACCTCGGTGCTGCGTCCGCTGGCTGATCTGCTGGCGCGGCGTCTGCCGAGGGCCGCGGCAGTCGCGTTGAGCGTGGTGGGCAGCCTGATCGTCGTGCTGGGGCTGCTGGTGCTGGTCGGCGGCCTGATCGCGGGGGAATCGACACGGCTGGGGCAGGAATTCTCCGGGGGCATCGGGCGGATCCAACGGTGGCTCGAGGGCTCCCCCTTCCACGTGAGCCACTCGGTGCTCTCGGATCTGCAGGGCAAGGTGTCCACGTTCGTCTCGCAGCACCGTTCGGAACTCATCAGCAGCGTGCTCAGCGGCGCCGGGCGGCTGGTGGAAGTCCTCACCGCAGCGGCGCTCGCCCTGTTCTGTTCCTTCTTCTTCATGCATTCCGGGGACAAGTACTGGTCCTGGTTCCAGGATCTGATGCCAGAGGGCGCTCGGGACACCTGGGGCCGCGCGGGACGAGCCGCGTGGCGCACCTTCGCCGGGTACACGCGGGGCATCATCATCGTGGCGGCATCCAACGCCGTATTGGTCGGGATCGCCCTGTTCGCGCTGCGCGTGCCGCTGGCCCTGCCGCTGATGCTGCTGGAGTTCTTCGCCGCCTTCGTCCCTCTGATTGGCTCACCCATCGCACTGGCGGTGGCCACGGTCGTCGCGCTGGCCGCGCGGGGCCCGGTCATCGCGATCGTGGTGCTCGCCCTGATCGTGATCGTCGGCCAGATCGAAGGCCACGTATTGCATCCACTGGTACTGGGATGGGCGGTGCGGCTGCACCCCGTGGTGGTGGCTCTCTCCGTCATCACCGGCACCATCCTGGCTGGAGTTGTCGGCGCGGTCGTGTCCGTTCCCATGGTGTCGGTCGCCTGGTCCGTGCTCAGCGAGCTCCGCGTCCCGCGTGCCCGGCCCGAGCCGGACCACCCCGGACGCTCGCCGGACTGACACGCTGAGGACCCAGGGTTTGCCGGGCGCCAACTGCACGTCGACCCCCGTCCCACCCGCGGACGAGATCAAGCCGGCAAGGCCACCGGGCGGCGGGCCGCGGTACCGACTCGTTTCCGCACCCCGGCCGCCCCCGCTGCACGAGTCGAAGCCAGCCAGCGGGGTCGGCTGTGACCGATCAGAGAGCGCACCAACCCAGCGCTTCCGCACCGCGGCTTCGGAGTTCTATCCGACGTGGTCTCCCCCAGCGACCTTCGGCGTCATTTCCCGTTCCTTCCGATCGGCGCTCAGGTGCGCCGGATCAGCCCTCACGGATCGTACGCAGACGCGCCCGCCGTCGACCTTCACGACTTCCAGCGGAGCTCGTCGACGGCCGCCGGTCCGCGCGTCGCCTTGCCGTCCTCGAGCCGGAAGACGCTGGCCAGGGGCAGCGGATGCAGCCGTCGGCCAGGACCTTGCCTTCGTCGAGCGGGATTCCGGCGTGCGTGCAGGTGGCCGAAAGCGCGTACAGCGACCCGTTGTGCCAGGCCAGTCCCACTCGGACTCCGTCCGCCGTGCCCCGGAAGGGTTCGCCTCACTCAGGGCGGACGCCCGCAGGTGTCGAAAGCGCCCCTAGTCCAACCCCTAGTCCACCCCTAGTCCTGCTTGGCGTTCCTCTCTTGCTCGATGAGCTGGTCGGCCTTCTGCTGCGAACTCGGCTGGTCCGCCAGGCCGCCCATGACGTCGGCCACGTCTACGCCTGTGCTGTCGAAATACCGCTCGGCGATCTCCTTCTGCTTCGACAGAGCCTGGTCCTTCAGCCATCGCTGGTTGTCCGCGCTGATCAGGTGCATCAGGGCACTGACGGGGTCCGTGCCGTGACCGAGGAGTTCGGTCATGGTGATCTCCTTTGGGTGAAGAGGGTCGGCCCCGAAGGCATTGGGTGACGGCCGCCGGGCGCCGGTAGCGAAAGTCCTGCCCGAGGGATGCATGGGACAGCCGCAGCCCGCACGCAGGCCACTCCATTGAGGGAGCCAGACGGCAGGGGCTGCCTCGTCTTCCCCGGCATCGCCGCACCCTCATCTGCTATCCCAGGCATGAGATGGCTTAACCCGCGCCAGCTTCAGCGGCGTCACCTCCACCTCGGCGCGGAAGGCTACTCACTCGGCTCCCCAGCATGGTCTCTCGTGCGGCCGTGACGTGGTTCGCAACGGTCTGCGACCGCGGAGGGGCCGGCCCGGCCTTCGCCGAACCGGGCCGGCCCACCTGTTCTTCGTACGCCCCTGCAATCGACGGGCCAAGGAGCCACGACGTAGGGGGCGCCGTGTCATCCGGTTGTCCCTCAACCGAAGCCGATGAGACCGCTACTTCGTGAGGGTTGCCGTACGACCACCCTGCGGCCGCGAGATCCGCTGTCTGATGGAGGGGCCGTGGGGGACGGCGCCCTGTTTCGGTCACCCGCCTCGGCGACCAGACTCCTGCTCTTTGCGAAGCCGTCACACCCTTCTTCCGGGGAGGAGGGCCGCCGCAGGACATGGACAGCGGATCCGGACGCGACGTTCAGCCCCCGCTGCGCGTGCCTGGCGGGTCCTTGGGGTCGACGCCGGTGGAGGCGGATGCGTCCTTGGTGCCGCTGGGGCGCTGGGAGCGACCCCGGGGGCCGGTGTCGTGCATACCCTTCTCGTCCCTGTCGGCCTTGCTCTGGTCCTCGCCGCGGCGCGCCCTGCTCTTCACGGACTTGCCATGCGGGTCCCCGGCCTCCTCTTTGGAGACCTCGCGCCCGGGGCCCTTGGCGGGGGCGTGCTGGTCGGGGTGGAAGGAGCGATGGGCGCTCGGGTTGTCCTGCTGACGGGTCTCGTCGACATCGGGAGACCATCCGTGCTGCTTGGTGCCCTTATGCCGGCCTGGGCCCTCGCCGTGCGAGGGTTGGGATGACTTCGGCTGCTTAGCCATGGTCTGGCCTGCCTCTCTGGTGGCGGGAAGAAGCCCCCACCGCGCCTGCCGCGCTCCCCCTGATGACGTGCTCGTGACCAGTAATGCTTGCGTCCGCCGACGGAGTGTCCGACCGCTCCCATGATCCAGAGGATGGCTCCGATGACGACGGAGGATGACGCTGATCTCCACAGGGTGCTGATACCCGTGACGATGCCGATGAACAGGAGAATTACACCGCGGGCGATCATGCGGTCCTCCGATTTCACTGTGACGCTCCATCCAGCCTAGGCGCGTCCGGCATCAGCGGCGTGCTGTGCCCGGTGATGCCATCCCAGTGGGCGGGGGAGCCCCTCGGGCGCGCGGCATCGGTCGGCACCGACCGGTTCCGCGGGCGTTCCTACGACCGCAAGTCCTCGCAGCATCACCATGCGCGCTGCCTGTCCCAGCGCGGTTGCCGCGACCGTCAGGCACTGTCCGGCGGATCATGCTTCGGAGTCGAGGGTCCGGAGGTCGTAGAGGTACGAGCGGTCGTTCTCCCTCCGCGGGCTGTCATAGGCGCACGACGATCAGGGCAATGTCGTCCTGGGCGCCGCCGGCCACGTCCAGGTGGGTCAGCAATGCGTCGGCGAGGCGGTCGGGGCTCAAGCGGGCGTAGCGGGCGAGGCCGTCGGTGAGGCGTTGCAGGCCGGCGTCGATGTCCTCGCCGCGGCGTTCGATGAGGCCGTCCGTGTACAGGACGAGGAGGTCATCCGGCCTGTAGGACACGGTCGCCTGGGGACGGGGGATGTGTTCGGGGCGGGCACCCAGCGGAGGGTCGGTGGCCTGGTCCAGCAGTTCGCAGGTGCTTTCGGAGTGCAGGAGGACGGGTGGGTGATGACCGGCGCTGCTGTAGGCGATCTGCTGATTGCGGGTGTCGATCACGGCCTGGACCGCGGTGGTGGCCAGCGCGCCGTCGACCGACCGGGAGTAGAGGCCGAGGACCTCCAGAGACTTGGCCGGCTCGTGGAGGGCACGGACGGCGGCGCTCAGCGCGCTGCGGAGCATGCCCATGACGGCGGCGGCTCCCAGGCCGTGGCCGACGACGTCGCCGACCGCGACGCCAAAGGAGTCGTCGGGCAGGTCCACGACGTCGTACCAGTCGCCGCACACGTTCAGCGATCCGACCGCCGGCAGGTAGCGCACGGCGACATTGGGGTGCCGTTTCAGGTCGGGCGAGTGCAGCATGGCTTCCTGCAGGGTGACGGCGACCTGGCGTTCCCGGGCGTGAGCCTGCCGCAGTTCCTCGTTCAGCCGCTGCAGTTCCCGCGCCCGCGCGTAGAGCTCGGCCTCCATCGCCACCCGCTTACCCGAAGGTCTGTCTGTCGGGCGGGACGGGCGGGAACGCACGAACTCGGTCACGTCCTCCACACGGTGGATGATCCACGCCACCTGCCCTCCCGGCCCGAGCACGGGGGTGTTGATCGGCGACCACCATCGCTCCTCGAACGTTCCGGGCCGGGAAGTATCAGGGATGTCGTACTTCTGCACCGCCATGGTGTCGGGCTGCTTCGACTGCAGGGCCCGGTGCAGCGAGGCGCCCAGGTTCCGGACCCCGTCCGCGGTCGCATCCGCCGGGTTGTCCGGGAAGGCGTCGAACAAGTATTGGCCGATCAGGTCCCGCCTGCTGCGACCGGTGGCGCGCAGGTATGCGTCATTGACGTCCACGATCACCAGGTCGGGGCGCAACACGAGATAGGGGCTGGGCGTGGCCGCGAACAACGCCTCGTAGTCAATGCTCGCTTCCACAGGTTTCACACCGGTCCTTTCCGCGGGGCAAAGGGGCTCTTGCCGAGGCGGTCGCCGTCACTCGAAGCTGAGGACTTCGGTCACGGGTCTGCGAGGTGTCGCCGCGCCTTGGGGGCCGTAGCCGAGACGGAACACCATGTGGACGAAGCCGATCGCGGAACTCGGATCGCGTACGGAGGACCGGAGCTCTGGCCATTCGAGTGGCTGCGACATCAGTGAGGTCGCGAGCCCGCCGAGGGTGGCCTGCAGGAGCACCCGTTGCATTGCTTGCCCTGCCCGTAGCCAGTCCGCCGGAGTGTCCTGCACCGTGCCGAGCAGCGCGATCTGCGGATGCTCCTCGAACACGGCCACGGCACGGTCCGGCTCCCGGCGCGATGGGTCGAAGTCCCTGACCGGGGAGCTCACGCCGTACTGCCGTGGGCCGAGGGCGTCGGCGGGGATGCCGTCGGCGGCGGGCCCCTCATCGGCCCTGGCCGTGCGCGTCCAGGTGGCGATCTCCGCGCGCACGGCCTCGTTCGCAGCCTCGAGCAGCTCGGCATCGTGCACGAGTTCCATCACCGCGTCGGCATGCCAGGCGCTGGGAGTGATCAGCTGGCAGCCTTCCAGGAGAGCGGCGGAGCGAAGCCCGTCGATGATGGGCTCGGGAATCTGCTCGTCGGAGAAGGGGAAGCGGCTGGTGTGCCGCCGCCGTATCGCGCGGTAGAGGTCCGCAAGATCACGGTCCGCACCCTCGGCCTCGTCGAGCGCTACGTCGGCCAGATGCCAGGGAGCCCCGGGGTCGGGAAGCAGCCCGACGGTGGCGGTCCAACCGGCGTGGGCTGCGGCCACGAGCAGGTTGAACAGGGCGGCGCCGCATCCGAGGTGCAGTGCGCGGTGCTCGGCGTCGCTATACGGCAGCGTGCGGTCGGGATCGCCGTACAGCGCGACGGAACGGCTGCCGGTGCGGTGGATGAACCTCCAGGGCTGTGCGTTGTGCATGGAGGGCGCCATCACAGCGTCCTCGACCAGCGACGTCACGACCGCCCTGTCAAGATCTCTGAGGGACACGGCTCATCCCGTCTGTGAGGGATCGCCGCCGGCGCGCGAGCTAGCAGGCAACGATCGTGGCTGTGCCGAAACCACGCCATCGCAAGAACCGCACCCAGCCTCCACACGGCCGCGTAGGCCCGGGCAGACCACGTCGTCCACCGAGCAGAAGACTCGGATCGGCACTTCAAAAACGGCCACGGGCAGCACGTCAGGCATGTGCACCCCCACGGGTTAGGTCGGCTCTTCGCAGCCCCACTCGCATTATCGCAGTGGCGACCGAGCCGCACCTTGCGAGACGACCACAGGATCCGGATCGCCACCCCTGCTGTCATGAGCACGACGCGGCCCCCCTGCTTGGGGCGGACGGATTCCAGTACGCCCGGTCGGTGACGTGAAGGCGGGATGTGACGTCGAAGCGCGGTTCCGGTACCCCGAAAGTGCGACAGCGCAGCCAAGCGAGGGACCAGGGCGGCTGCAGGTCCCCCGTGTCCTGCACAGTCCGCCAAAGGACCCGCCGATCACGTGGCCTACCGAATTCATCTGTCCAGCCGACGCAGTCCGCTTCGGAACCTGGCACCGATCACCCCGGCGACAACTAGCTCGGCCAAGTGCCAACTACCTCGAAGAGTCACAACGGCTGTGACTGAGCAGGCGAGTTGGCGCCGTTCGCCAAGCGAGGTGCTCAGCGAGGCGCCGCGCGCGAACGGCGACGGCGTGCCGCTGTCAGTTCTCCCGGCTGCTGTGCCCGGAGGCGGCACCGTCTCGTGTCGCCTTGAGGTTGGCCTTTTTCACCTTGTTTCCGCAGGTCGACACGGAGCACCACGTCGTCGCCCGCCGCGGCTGGTGTCCACGAAGAGTCCTCCGCAGGTGGGCTGCTCACAGCGCTTGATGACACCGTCGACGTCGCCGCCTAGCGTCGCGACGGCGTCCACGGCGACGATGGCGAGGGCCGCGCGTACGGGGTCGGTCTCCCGCAGCCGCCACTGCGCACGCACGTCGCCGGAATCGGCACCGGCACGCTGTCCAAGGCCGCCGTCGCACTGGTCTCGCAGGCCGCGTCCGCGGGCACACGCGCGCAGGCCCTCGCGGCCTTCTTCCTCGCCGCCTACACGGGCCTCGTCGTCACCTCCCTCGGGCTCGGCGTCGCCGCACAGCTCACCGACCCGACGACAGCGACGCTGTGGTTCTCCGGTTTCCTCGGCGTCCTCCTCACTGTGATCGTCTTCCTCGGCCGGGCAAGCGGCGTATCCCGTCACCGGGTTTCACCGTGACCCGCACCCCGACCCACCGACAACCCCGCCCCGCCCACACCCAGAGCACGAACACCCCCAACTGGCACATACCGCAGAGAGAACCCATGCCCGCGACCACCCCCATCCGCCCCCTGACCGGCTTCGGCACCGTTAACGGCGTCCCCTGGCTCCCCGACGGCTTCACGGACGTCTTCGACAGCACCCTGGTGCGCGTCGGAGAGGTCGAACTGCACACCGTGCAGGGCGACGCGGGACGGCCCCTACTCCTCGTCGGCGGCTGGTCGCAGAACTGGTACGTGTGGCGCTTCGTCATGCCGCGCCTGGCGGAGCACTTCCGCGTCGTCGCGGTCGACCCGCGCGGCGTCGGGCGGTCCGACAAGCCCCACGGGGGATACGACACCGGCACCGTGGCGGCCGAACTCGCGGCCCTCATGCGGGAGCTCGGCCTTGACCGCTTCGCGGTGGCCGGACACGACATCGGCATGTGGCTCGGCTACGCCCTCGCCGCGGACCACGCCGACGCGGTCGAACGCCTCGCCCTGCTCGACGCCACCATCCCCGGACTCGCGCCCGACATTCCCTTCTTCGGCTCCGAGGCACAGAACGACCTGCTGTGGCACTCCGCCTTCAACCGCAAGCGGTCCATCAACGAACTGCTCGTCAGCGGCCGCGAGCACATCTACTACGGCGACCAGTTCCGCCTCAAGGCCGCCCGCCCGCTGCCGGACTCCGCGGTCGACTTCTACGTCGAAACGATCGCCCGCGACCCCGAGGCACTATGCGCCAGCTTCGACTACTACCGGGCCACCGACGACAACATCGCTCAGAACAACCGGCGCAAGCAGCATCCACTGACCATGCCGGTCCTCGGCGTCGCCGGAGCCTGCGGACAAGGCGAACGACTCGGTGCCCTCCTCGGCCCCGTGACCGAGCGCCTCAACAGCGTCGTCATCCCCGACTGCGGGACTACGTCCCCGAGGAGAGCCCCCGGCGCCCTCCTCGATCACCTGCTCGCCTTCCTCGGCCTGTGACTAAAGAAGTCATCTCATTTGAGATGCCTTCCACCGCCACCACACCCGCCGGGGGGCTGACTGCCTGTAGACGGGTGTCCTTCGCTCTTCGGGGGCGCGCCGCAGGACCGTCACCGGCGGCGCTCCGCCCGCGGCAACGGGAGTCAGGCGAAGGTTCGGCGCAGATGCGCCGTCAGGCGTTCCGGTACGGCCGGGTGGAAACGGCCGGAGAGGTAGCCGTCCGGGCGGATCAGGAGGGCCTCGCCGTCACGCGGCCCATAGGCGTCGTGGAACTCGCCCGCCGCGTCGCGCACACGCGGCGGGCGCAGGCCGACCGGACGGGCGTCCTCCGGTACCTCTGCGGCAGTGACCAGATAGGCGTCGAGAAGGCCGTTGGCGGCGCGACGCGCCTCGGCAGCGCAGGCCTCGAGCCGGGCGGCTCCGTCGCCCGAGGCGTGCTCCGAGCCCGCGAACAGCAGCAGCACGTGCCGCGGGGTGCGCAGCAGGTCGAACAACCGCTGCGGGTAGGTGGCGAGGTCGCTCAACAGGCCGCGGCAGTCCGGTGCCCGGTCGCCGGGTCCGGGACCGGCCTCGGGTGTGCCGTCCGCCGCCTTTGGCTGGATCAACGGGCTGTCCGGGTAGGCGACCAGCAGCTGGGCCTGGCGCCGCAGCGCCATCTCGGTGTCGGCGCCGTTGTTGAGGGGGCCGGCACCGGCCTTGCGGACGCTGCGGGCATGGCGGACGGTGCGGTCGACGACTTCCCGCGCGACCGGGTGGCGTTCGGCGTGATAGCTCTCCAGCACGTCGTCCGTGGCCAGACCGCGGACGGCCAGGGCCAGCTTCCAGGCGAGGTTGTAGGCGTCCTGCACACCGGTGTTCAGACCCTGTCCACCGATCGGCGGCTGGATGTGTGCGGCGTCCCCGGCGACGAAGACGCGGCCGTTCCGATAGCGGTCCACCATGCGATGGCTGGTCCGGAAGGCGGACGACCAGCGCAGCGTGGAGGCGGTCGTCACCTCCGGGGAGAGCCGGTCGAGCACGGCCTGGATCTGGTCGAGGTCCAGACCCTGGCCATCACCCAGCTCCAGGACGGTCCCGTCCGGGGTGCTCGAGCCGTCTTCGCCCTCAGCTTGGGCGTGGGGGCGCAGCATCGAGAGCCAGTAGCGCCGAACGCCCGACATCGGAATGCAGACGAGCATGTCGTCCATCTCACCGTTCGCGTCCAGGTTCACGGACCGAATGCTGTAGCCGGCGGGCAGTTCCCAGTCGACCTCGACGTCGCCGATCATGTACTCCTCGGGGAGGGCATCGCCCTCGAAGGTCAGCCCGGCCGCCTTGCGGACCAGGCTGTGCGCGCCGTCGCAGCCCACGACGTAGCGGGCGTGCAGACGCTCGATCCGGCCGTCGCCGCGGGCGAGAACGGCTTCGACCTCGTGCGGGCGCATCTCCAGCGAGCGGAGCTCGGTCGACCGCTCCACTTCCGTGCCAAAGCCCGCAAGGTGCTCGGTGAGCAGCCGCTCGGTCTCGTACTGGGGCAGTGTGGCGAAGGGATAGGGGATCTCGGGCGGCAAAGTGAGCTCAACCCGGGGGCGAGGCTTGCCGTCGATGTAGACGAGCTGTCCCAGGTGTGGCACCGCCTCGTCCAGAACTCTGCGGACCAGGCCCATGGCGTCCCACACCTCCAGCGTGCGGGGCAGGACGCCGATGGCCTTGGCATAGGGGTTCGGGACGGCCAGCCGATCGACGATGCGGCAGTCCACGCCGTGCCGCCGCAGTTCGGCCGCCGCCGTCAGGCCCACTGGGCCCGCGCCCACCACGAGTACGTCGACATCGGCCATGATCAGGCTCCCTAGTTTGTCCGGATTGGTTCCCGAGCCAGTGGGCTTCACCAGGTTGCGCCGACCCGAAAGGGTTGACGGTCCCCCACGGTGCGGAGCCGGTGGAATCAAAACCCTTTCTTTGCCAATCACTTACCGAGCCGGATGAGATGACGCCTCATAAGGATCCGGCCAGCCATCGCCAAGAGCAGGTCCTGGAGACGGCCCGCTGTCCACCTGATCGCACGTCAATGACCGGGTCAACCATGCGACACGAGCCACTGGATCGCGGAGAGCCAAGGGGCCCGCCCGCCCTGCAATGCTGACGTCGACGACGTATATGCGCTTTCGCCCTCGAAGCACGACCACCCGCGACAGTCGGGGTTCGACGGCCTGCAGTCCTCCATTTACCTTCTTGATTGGCTCCACAATGTGACTACCGGCCTCCGGGGCCGGCAGGACTCCCCATATTCCGCAACAGCTCGATACGCAGAGAGCCTGCGTGACGTCACCACCGTGCCCGGCGGGAGGCTTGTACGCACTGAGGCTGGGTACTCCGGTGGTGCAAGTTCTCCGGGGCGGGTTCGGCAGTGAGCCCGGCCCGGTCCCATCCCCGCCTATCCAGGTGGCCGGGAGGGCTACCCCGCCATGGGGGCGAGCTGCTCGAGGTCTTGACTGGCACGCACGCAGTTCAGAACGCTCAGGCATCCACGTCGCGGGCTAAATCGGGCCCCCGACCGCCCACGCCAGCCCACCATCCTTCTCACAAGGTGCAGGGGGCGTACGGCCAGAAGAAGTCGCGCGGCAAAGCGTGACCGCCCCAGCGGATTGAAACGGCGACGCCGGGCACGTGGGAGCAGATGGATACCCTTCTCGCGCTGGCTTCTGCGATCTGCTACGGCTTCGTCGACTTCGCCAGCGGGAGGCTGTCCCGTCGGGTTCACTTCGCCGTGCATTGGGCGCGAACGTCGGCACCACCGTGACGACGAGTCTGGTCGCCCTGACCTTCATCGGCGACCGTGCAGAGTTCCGCAGGGCGTTGGGCGCCTCGACCGTCCATGACTTCTACAACTGGCTCGCGCTGCTGATCTTCTTCCCGATTGAGCTGATCTGGCATCCGCTGGAACACATCAGCGGGACGTTGACCAATGCTCTGTACGGCACGGACTGGCTGCCGAACCCGGCCCACTTCAACTTCATCCGGGCGGCCACCAGACCGGTGGAACGCGGAGTGATCCACGCGACCTCGCACGTCAGCAGCACACTCGGTCCGCTGTTCACCATCGTGATCGGCGCCGTGTTGGTCCTGGTCGCCGTCCGCTACCTGGGAAAGCTGCTCAAACTGCTCATGGTCGGCAGGGCCCGCGACATTCTGATCAAGGCCGTCGGCCGCAACGCCTACCTCGCCATGGCATCAGGCATGGCAGTAACCGTGGTCACCCAGTCCTCGACCATCACCACGTCCGTGCTGGTCCCCTTCGCCGGAGCAGGCATCCTCACCCCGGCGCAGGTTTATCCCGTCGTCGTCGGTTCCAACCTCGGCACCACGTTCACGGTGGTCTTCGCGGCGTTCGCAGGCGTCGGACAGGACGCGAAGATCGGCCTGCAGACAGCCTTCGTGCATCTGATCTACAACCTCTTCGCGATCTTCGTGATCTACGTGATTCCGCTCCTGCGCCCCGTGCCGCTGTTCTGCGCCGAGAACCTCGCCCGCATCGCCTCCGAGCACCGGTGGGTCCTCGCCGTCTACCTCGGCACCGTCTTCATCGCACTGCCCGCCCTGGTCATCGTGCTGGTGGGCGTGCTCTGAGTACGGCGTCCGACGGCGGAACCCGTCAGGGCTCAGTGCGCTAGCTAGGGGGTTTTGTTTGGATCACGCGGGCGGAGATCTTGTCCCATGGTCGGGAGACTCCACAGGCGGTGCACGTATACGTGCGCCGCGAGAGAGGAGCGCGCCCCGTCGCCGCCCGACGGAATTGTTCAATCGCCAACAGGACGGCTTGCTGGGCGGGCTGCGCCATCAGTGATGGGCTTCCAGCCGCGCTCGCCCATCAACGAGGTCTCTTTGCGCCTCCCCCCGGGGGGAGGCCCGAGATGCTCTGCCCACCAGAACTGAGGCCGCCCATCACCGGGAGTACTACCGGACCTGGGTGCGTCAGTCGCTCGCGGCGCCTGCGGATTGCCGGCCGCAGGCCCGTTTCGAAGACGCCGCCACTTACCCACCGTGTCCTGAGGGAGCGCTGCGGTCGTGAGGCCGCCGACGCTGCCGAGAGCTATCTGCGTGCCAGCGCGACGCAGCATGTATGTGCCGCACCACCGGCAGCTGCGGTACGCGTACGCCCGGTGCACCATGCCGCTTGAGCCGCCGTGTCAGTGGACGCCCGATTCGTGGTCGGCCTTGTTTCGGCGGACACTGGAGGGAAGGCCCACAACGGTGCTTCGGACCGGAGGCATCGACCGCGAGTGGCGTGCGGCTTCCTGGTCGATGACGGTCCGGCGAATCGCTCCTCGCGGGCGGACCAACAGTCCCATCCGTTGAGGAGCGTTCTCACATGTTCACGGACCAAAGGCGTACCGCCCGGCGACACGGCCCTTCCGGTCGCGCACACGACGACAGCCCCGACACGGCGGACGCCTTCGCTCACCTGGCCGGCCTCGGCGAAGGACTTGAGCGGGACCTGTTGTGTGAAGAGGTCGTCGAGGCGTGGCTGCCTCTGGCGCACCGTATCGCCGCCCGCTTCCGCGACAAGGGGGAGAGTATCGAGGACCTCCACCAGGTCGCGGCCATGGGACTGCTCAAAGCGGTCAACAATTACGACCCGCAGCGTGGCCGGTTCGAGCCCTACGCCGTCCCCACCATCACGGGTGAGCTGCGCCGCCACTTCCGTGACCACATGTGGGATGTCCACGTCCCCCGGCGCGTGCAGGACCTACGCAACAAGGTCCGCCGAGCCCGCCGTGACCTCGCTCAGCAGCCCGGAGCCGGCTCGGAACCCAGCGTGGCCGCCATCGCCACTCACACGCACCTGACCGAGGACGAGGTCCGCGACGGCCTCAAAGCCATCGACGGCTTCAGCGCCCTGTCCCTGGATGCGGGGCTCCTGTCCTCAGGCGACGAGTTCAGCCTCGCCGACGCGCTCGGGGCACCCGATGCCGCTTACGAGATCATCACCGACCGCGAAGCCGCCAAGGCCGGCCTTGAACACCTCCCGGAACGGGAGCGCGCCATTCTCTACATGCGGTTCTTCGAGGACATGACACAGAGCCGAATCGCGGAGAAATTCGGGATCTCACAGATGCACGTCTCCCGCCTCATCCACACCAGCTGCCAGCGCGTACGCGAAGAAGTCACCCACGACTGGCAAAACGAAGACGCTCAGGCAGCAGCCTGACGCTCAGCACCCCCGACAGGCCCGGCGCGCAGGTAGTTCCCGGCGCGGGCGTCGGCGTCGAGGCCGTGCCGCAAGGTCCCGCGGCCGACCCCACTTGGCCTCGCAGATCGGCGTCCTCGGGCCCGTAGCCGCTCTGTCTCAATGGCTCGCGCTCCGAAAGAACCGGTGGCCGGAGCCCCTTCCGGCCTTCACGTACCCACAGCCGCTCTCGGCTGTGCCGATCCCCCGCTTCGCCGCAGCCACTTCCCCACAGGCAGCGGCGCTGCAGTCAGTCCAACCTCGGATGGCCACCACGCGTCTACTGCCGCTACACACCGCGCGACCGGTCCGCCATGTATTGCATGGCTATTTCCGGTTCACCCGCATTGATATGGGCACTTGGTTGTGAACTAGGGGCCGAACTTTCTGGAGGTACGGCATGGCGGTACGGCATCGCCTGATCAAGGTGACTCCGGAGACCGTGTGGTCCGTCCTCGCGGACGGCAGCCGATACGCGGAGTGGGTGGTGGGAACGTCCGCCTCAGAGCCGGTGCGGGGGCAGTGGCCGCAGGTGGACTCAGCGATCAGTTACGAAGTTCGCCTGGGCCCTCTGCGGCTCACCAACGAGACGGTTGTCCGGGAGTGTGAGGAGGGCTCCGCTCTCGGGTTGGAGGCGCAAGCCGGCGCACTGGGAACGGCGCGGATCGCAATCGAGCTCCGCCCCTGGGGAAGGTACTGCCTCGTCATCGCGGACGAGCACCCGCTGCAGGGAGCGAGCGGACTACTCCACAACGCAGCGGTGGAGGTGCTCATCCAACTACGGCACCGAGCGATGCTGGCCCGCCTCGCTCGCGTATGCGAGGAGCAACCCCAGGCCGAACAGCTGGAAGACCTCCACAAGGGGCGCAGGGCGGCAGTTCACGGCGCCGGCGGCGGCCATGCCTGACGCGGTGGTGATCGGAGCCGGCCCCAACGGGCTGGTGGCGGCCAACCTGCTGGCCGACGAGGGATGGAGCGTGGAGGTACTCGAGGAGCAGGCCGAGCCCGGTGGCGCGGTGCGCCACAACAGGGAGGTCGACGCCGATTTCGTCAGTGACCTCTTCAGCTCCTTCTATCCCCTCGCGGCCGCGTCACCGGTGCTGGCGCGTCTTGGTCTCCAGGACCACGGTCTGCGCTGGAGCCACGCGTCACGCGTGTTGGCTCACCCGCTCAGTGACGGCAGGTGTGCCGTTCTGGCCCGCGGGATCGACACCACCGCCAGCTCTCTCGACGCCTTTCACCCGGGCGACGGGGACGCCTGGCGACGTCTGCACGAGATGCGCGAACGCCTTGGCCCCGACATTCTGGACGCTTTGTTCACCCCCTTCCCTCCGCTGCGCGCTACGGCCCGACTCGGCGTGAGGCTGAAGGCAGCCGGCGGCCTGCGGATGGCCCGCACCCTGATCCTGCCGGTGCGCCGTATGGGGAACGAAGAGTTTCGGGGGGAGCGCGGCAAACTGCTGCTGGCCGGGAACGCGCTGCATGCCGACCTCCCACCGGAAGCAGCGGGTAGCGGAGGCTTCGGCTGGCTGATGTCCATGCTCGGTCAGACTTGTGACTCCTCCCCCTCATAAATTGAGGGGGCTTCTCGCTACGCCGGTGCGGCTTCGCGACGGACCAGCCCGGCCCGTAGAACGTTCAGGGCGCCCACGGTGTCCGCGTGCGCTTGGTGGCCGCACGAGACGCAGTGGAACTTTTCCTGTGTGGGCCGGTTCTCCGCGCTGGTGTGCCCGCATTCGGGGCATTGGCGGGAGGTGTTGCGGGGGTCCACGGCGATCACTTCCCGTCCGGCGCTTTCAGCCTTGGCGGCCAGGATCGTCAGGAACACCCCCCATCCGGCATCAGAGATCGAGCGGTTGAGTCCGGCCTTCGCGCCGGCCCCGTTGGACAGGAAACCGCCCGGCATCCCGGGGTCGGGCTTCGGCACGGCACGGCACGCCGGACCATATTGCGAATCCTGAGGTCTTCGTGCGCGATGAAATCGTGTTCACGCACGAGATCAAGGGCGGTTTTGTGGGCGTGGTCGAGGCGCTGGCGGCGCACCTTACGGTGCAGCTTCGCGACCTTCTCGACCGCTCGCCGGTGATTGGCAGTCCGCCTGTCACGGCGCACACGCGGAAACCTCGACAGGGCCCGCTGTGCGGCTTCCAGCTTCGCGGCGTTACTGCGCCCGTGGCGCGGGCTGGGCACGAACTCGCCGTCAGAGGTGGTGAGGAAGTTGGCGATGCCCAGGTCGATCCCGACGAGGGAACCCGTCGCGGGCAGCGGTTCGGGCTGGACCTGCTCGACACTCAGCACGACGAACCACCGACGGCCCTCACGCTTCACACTGACCGTCTTCACCCTGCCGGCCACGGGCCGGTGCTGGTGCACCCTGACGTGCCCGACCCCTTGCAGCCGGACGCGCGTCACCGGATCGTGCGGCGTGGAGTCCCACCGGCAGCCGTCCCCGTCCTTCGGGAACTCCACCGTGTCAAACCAGTTCACCCCACGAAAACGCGGATAGCCCGGCTTCTCACCCGACTTGACCCGACGGAAGAACGCCCCGAACGCCCTGTCCAACCGCCGGAGCGTGGCCTGCTGTGAGCTGAACGACCAGCGGCCCTGACGTTCCGGATCGAAGGACCGGATGTCTTTGAGCTGTGCGGACTGCTGCCCGTACTTGATGCTGGTCTTCGAGGCGTGCCGGTGGGCGTCACGGCGTTCCTGCAAAGCGCCGTTGTAGAGGGAACAGTGATCACGCAGCATCTCGCCCAGCGCCTGAGTCTGCCGCACGGTGGGCCGCATCAGGAACTTGTACGCACGCATCACCCGGCCCACCCCCTTCGGTTCTTGTGAGCAACCTAGCCGAGGCCACTGACATTGATGCTGATACTCGGGTTCCGGTGGTCGTGGCTCTGCCACTGACTGACGCCCTGCTGGGCTGTCCTCGAGTTGTTCTGTCCGGTCGCCGGGACCTGTTCTCATGGCTCCGGCCGGGCGGAACATGACCTGATAGGAGCTTGGTCCAGAAGCCCCCTCAATGTCCTGTCTGCACCACCCGGCCGGTGCCCACCTTCGGCTGGGAAGGCAGCATCAGCATGACATCAGCGGTCGCGGACGACACCACGGACAAGGTCGTGTTCGGCGGGGTCGATTCCCATGCCGACACCCTCCACGTCGCGGTCATCAGCGACAACGGCGGTCACCTCGCGGACGCCGAGTTCGCCACCACCGCCGCCGGATACGCCGCCGCCCTCGCCTTCCTGAACGCCCACGGCCACGTGATCTCGACCGGTGTGGAAGGCACCGCCTCCTACGGGGCCGGCTTCACCCGCGCCGCCCGCTCGGCGGGCCTCGACGTCGTCGAGGTCAACCGGCCCGACCGGGCCGAACGCCGCCGCATCGGCAAGTCCGACCCCATCGACGCTTACGCCGCCGCCCGCGCCGCCCTGTCCGGACGGGCCTTCAGCGCACCCAAGGACGACACCGTCGCCGGCATACGCGCGCTTCACAACGCCGCCCGCTCCGCCGTCAAGGCCCGCACCGCCGCCCTCAACCAGATCACCCACATCCTCGTCACCGCACCCGAGAGCATCCGCGCCAAGTTCGGGCAACTCAAGGGAGCCGACCGGACCGACGCCCTGGCACGGCTGCGACCGGCCGGGGACGCGGTCCACACAGCGGTCCTCACCGCGCTGAAGAGCCTCGCCCGGCGCGTCAAGGAACTCACCGCCGAACACCAGGCCCTGACCCGGGCCCTCGACAGCGAGGTCACCGCCGACAACCCCGGTCTGCGGGCCGCCCACGGCGTCGGCCCCGACACCGCCGCCCAGCTGCTGGTCACGGCCGGAGGCAATCCCGAACGCCTGCGGACCGAGGCGTCCTTCGCCGCCCTCTGCGGAGCCGCGCCCGTCCCCGCCTCCAGCGGCCGCACGAACCGGCACCGCCTCTCACGAGGCGGCGACCGGGCCGCCAACGCCGCCCTCTACCGCATCGCCCTGGTCCGCATGTCCAGCGATCCCCGCACCCGCGACTACGTGGCACGGCAGACCGCCGCCGGCCGGACCAAGAAGGAGATCATCCGGCTGCTGAAACGGGCCATCGCCCGGGAGATGTTCCGCTGCCTGACCACCACGGTCACCATCCCAGGCATCGCCGACCTACGACCCCTGCGGCAGTCGAAGAACATCACCCTCACCGCAGCGGCCCAACAACTCGGGGTCTGGCCCGCCACGATCTCCACCCTCGAACGCGGAATCCGCCGCGACGACGACCTCGCCAACACCTACCGCGACTGGCTCACCGCCGCTTGACAGCCAATAGGAGCATCAACCCCTCCGCAGACGGAACACCCGTGCACGCATGACCGGTCAGAGCAGCCCCGAGATGCGTTTCCCGCCCCGGCCGAAGCCGGGGATACCCACGCAAGAGAAGGGATGGATTCCCGGTGCCGGTCGGCGGTGCCGGGGCCCTGACGGCGGCTCTCGTCCGCCGACTTCGGAAACGTGGCGGCATTCTCCGCTGCGAGCAACCGGTCCGCAGCATCGTCGTGCGTGACGGGCGAGCTGCCGGTGTGCGCACCGCCGAGGGGGAGACGGTGACCGCGCGATGCGCCGTCCTGGCAGACGTGTCCGCTCCCGCCCTGTACGGCGAACTCGTCTCAGCGGAGCACCTTCCCTCCCAGCTGATAGCCGACCTGAGGCGGTTTCAGTGGGACTTGGCCACTTTCAAGGTCGACTGGGCATGTGACGGGCCCGTGCCCTGGCAGGCCGAAGCAGCAACACGGGCCGGAACCGTGCACGTGGCTGACGGCATGGAAGAACTCACCCGCTTTGCAGCTCAGATCGCCATGGGCCAGGTACCCGACCGGCCCTTTGCCCTGTTCGGCCAGATGACGACGGCGGACCCGTCGCGATCACCCCAAGGCACCGAAGCCGCTTGGGCGTACACGCACGTCCCGCATGTCATCAAGTCCGATGCGGGCGACGAGGGCCTGACGGGTGCCTGGAGCGCCAAGGAGCAGGAGATCATGGCCGACCGGATCGAACGTCAGGTCGAGCGATTCGCGCCAGGCTTCCGCTCCCTCATCCGTGCCCGCCGCGTGCTGGCCCCGCCCACGCTCCAGTCGCTCGACAGCAATCTGCACGGAGGCGCCATCAACGGCGGCACCGCGGCAATGCACCAGCAGCTTGTGTTCCGTCCCGTCCCCGGAACGGGACGCCCCGAGACACCCGTACGCGGTCTCTATCTCGCTTCAGCTTCCGCCCACCCCGGCGGAGGGGTCCATGGAGCCCCCGGAGCCAATGCCGCCCGCGCGGCCCTGCGCCGCGACCGGCTCCCCGGCCTAGCCCGCGCACAACGCGTCCTGACCCACCGGGACCGCACGGGAAGAACACCCCCGCTCACCCACTGAGGGCCGGGCGGGGGGAGACAGAAAGGGTCCGCCATGGCTGACAGCCCCCTCAAAGACCGCACCGTGGTGGTGACAGGAG
Organism: Streptomyces sp. NBC_01446; assembly: GCF_026340095.1. Lineage (GTDB taxonomy): Bacteria > Actinomycetota > Actinomycetes > Streptomycetales > Streptomycetaceae > Streptomyces > Streptomyces aureus. The sequence goes on from NZ_JAPEPO010000002.1 coordinate 433,164, forward strand.
CAGCACGTGCTATCGGAGCGGCGCTGGCGAAGGCGCTCGCCCGGCGAGGGGCGCGGCTGGCCCTGCTTGACCACGACGAACAGGCGCTTCAGGCAGTGGCTGACGGTCTGCCGGGCGCGGCGCTCGCTCTCCCGGTCGACGTCATCGACAGCACGGCTCTGACGGATGCCGCCGAAGTTGTCCGCGGGCGTCTGGGCCCGCCGTCGGTCGTTGTGGCGAACGCGGGAATCGCCGAAGGCGGCCCCTTCGCCCTGTCGGACCCCGCGACATGGCGCCGCGTGATCGGCGTAAACCTGATCGGCAGCGCCCAGACGGCGCGGGCCTTCCTGCCGGACCTGGTGCAGAGCGCCGGCTACCATCTTCAGATCGGTTCGCTGGCATCGATCGCGGCCGCGCCCATGTTGAGCGCCTACTGCGCCTCCAAGTCCGGCGTAGAGGCGTTCACGCATGCCCTGCGCGCCGAAGTCGCGCACCGCGGTGTGGCCGTAGGCATCGCCTACCTCAGCTGGACCGACACCGATATGATCAGGGATGCCGACCGATCCGCGGCGCTGCGAGAACTGCGCGTCCACATGCCCCCTCCCGCCCGGCGCGTTTACCCGGGCGAGGCCGTCGCCGCCCGGCTGACACGCGCTGTGGAACAGCGGCGTACCGCGGTCTATGTTCCTGCTTGGCTGCGCCTGACACAGGTGACCCGAGCCGCAATTCCACCTCTCGTGCTCCGCCTGACCAGGCACACACTTTCCCGGCTGGGCGCCGAGGAGCCGCTGCTCCCGACAGGCCTGCTGGGCGCCGGTGGCCACGCTGACAGAGTCGCGGTCCTTGGCCATTGACTCGTCCTGATAACGTGCGGCGCCCCAGGAGGCAGCCACTGCCGGCGGACGAAGCTGCCCGCCACACCCGGGCGACAGCATCGTCGCCGCCTCGGCCCGACAGCCCAGCAGCCATGCGGGAAGCCGTCGCATGTGTCCTCGCCGCGCTGGCCGGATCCTTGCGTGACGCCATCCAGCGTGACGTGGTTGATGACGACGATCCTCGTAGCATTCCCTTCCGTTGACCACCGTGCCCCCGGGCGAACCGGGCGGTCGGAACACCGCGCCGTCGCCCGGTCCCGCATGGTCTCGGCGGTTGCTTCATCCACCGCGTTCGTCCACACCCGTGGCTTCGGCGCACCACACACCGCCTTTGACTACTCCTCACCGACACGCTCATCGTCGGCGGACAGGTTCTCCCGCCGGCCAGCCCCCTCCTCGCCTTGCGGCATGGTACGGAAATCGGCCGGCGGACCTCCACCGGCAGACGGCCATCGCCGCTTCGCCCCGCAGCAACGGCTAATGGGCCTGGCCAACTGCGGTCCTCAGTGGTCAGCTTCGGATCTGGTCACAGGTGCCCACCCGGCCTCTCCCGTACTGCAGACGGTGTCGCGCGCCGCCGTTTGTCGGCCCGGACGGGTGAATGCACTCCGGCCTCTTCCCCCGCCAGGAGCATTTGGGCAGGGGCGTGGCATTGGCCGTTCGGGGCGGCTGCCCAGCCAGCGGCACGCGTGACGGCGCGCCCTCACCGCTTACGCTCCGCCGCGCGCGTGCACCTTTGTACGGGCGAGCGTCACCATGTGTGCGGCGGCAGCGCCTGGGCATCCGGCGGATATTGGGTTCTCTGCGGCCCGCAGTATGCGCCCGCCCGAACGAGGAGGTAGCCGCCGTGATGACCCCCGCCGCATCGGAGGAACCCGAAGGCAGGGAGCAGGGCTCAGGTGGTGGAGGCGGTGGAAGCGGTCCGGGTGGCGGCCGGGGCCCGGGTACGGATCGCGGCCGGCGCCCTGATCCGCTCGACGAGGCCGCGGCACCGGGCGGCTCCGGGCTCGGCGTCATCACCACGGCCGTGCCGGCCCGGCTGGACCGCCTGCCGTGGTCGCGCTGGCACTGGATGATCGTCATCGGTCTGGGCACCGTGTGGATTTTGGACGGCCTCGAAGTGACGACGGTCGGCAACATCGCGAGCCGGCTGTCGGAGGAGGGCTCCGGGCTGGTTATCACATCCGCTCAGGTCACGGGCCTTGCCGCGGCCCTCTACGTGGCAGGCGCCTGCTCGGGTGCACTGTTCTTCGGCTGGCTCACCGACCGGTTCGGCCGCAAGAAACTGTTCATGGTGACGCTCGCGGTCTACCTTGCCGCGACCGCGATGACCGGTTTGTCCTTCAGCGCGTGGTGGTTCTTCCTCTTCCGCTTCCTCACCGGTTTCGGCATCGGCGGCGAGTACGCGGCCATCAACTCGGCGATCGACGAACTGATCCCCTCGAAGTACCGAGGCAGGGTCGACCTCGTCATCAACGGCAGCTACTGGCTGGGCGCGGTCGGCGGGGCGCTGCTGTCGATCGTCATGCTGAACACGGACTACTTCCCGAAAGACCTCGGCTGGCGGCTCACCTTCGCTCTCGGTGTCGTCCTGGGCCTGGTGATCCTCCTCGTACGGCGGCACGTGCCGGAGAGCCCGCGGTGGCAGCTCATCCATGGGCACAGCGAGGACGCCGACAAGCTCGTCGACTCCGTCGAGCGGGAAGTCGAGGAGGAAAAGCACGAGGAACTGCCGCCCCCGGCAGGCGAGATCACGATCCACGAGCGCAAGAGCATCGGCTTCGGGCTCATCGCGAAGACCGTCTTCCGCAGCTATCCCAAGCGCGCGGTGCTCGGACTGTCCCTCTTCGTCGGGCAGGCCTTCCTCTACAACGCGATCACGTTCGGCTTCGGCGCGATCCTCACCACGTTCTTCGACGTCGAGAGCGGTCACACCGGCTATTACTTCGCGGTGATCGCGGCGGGCAACTTCGTCGGCCCGCTCGTGCTCGGCAAGCTGTTCGACACGGTTGGGCGACGCATCATGATCGCCGGCACGTACATCGTGCCTGGCATTCTGCTGTTCATCACCGCATGGCTCTTCGACCGGGGCTCGCTCACGGCCAACACCCTCACCGCGTGCTGGTGCGTCGTGCTGTTCTTCGCCTCGGCCGGAGCGAGCAGCGCCTACCTGACGGTCTCCGAAGTCTTCCCGATGGAGACCAGGGCCATGGCCATCGCGTTCTTCTATGCGATCGGTACAGCGGTCGGCGGGATCAGCGGCCCGCTCATTTTCGCCGACCTCACCGCATCGGGCGTCCCCGGCGATACGGCCCTCGCCTTCTGTATCGGGGCGGGCCTGATGTGCGCGGCAGGCATCGTCGCGGCGTTTCTCGCTGTCAACGCCGAGCAGCGGTCCTTGGAAGACATCGCCAGGCCCCTGTCCCAGCTGGACAAGAGCGGCGGACAGCGGCCCGGCAGCGGGAGTGGCCCGGCCCCCATGAGTGGCACGGCAGGCTGAGCGACCGGCCGCTCACGTGCCGGTGGGCTGACAAAGGTTAGAGCGCGCATCTCAGGTGGTCGCTCACAGCAGCTGACGGACTGGGGCAGGCCGTGCACGCGCTGTGACCGTCTCTTCTTCGCCATAGGGCCTCCGTCCCATGGCGAATTTCCCTCTCCCCGCTGACCTGTAGGCCTTCAGCGACACGGGGCGTGCCCGCTCGCCTTGCACGAACGGCGTAATGCTCCCACTCTTGCACTGACTCAGGAGCGATCAGTGCTCACGCTACGTGTTCGGGGTACGGCCTGTGGGGGGCGAACGTCGAGCGGGAGCTTCGCCGGTGAGGAGCCGAAGACGATGAATACCGCAGTGCCCTGCTACTACCACCTCGACGTCGAGGTCAGCTCGGAGCGTGTCTCGCAGGTCAGGCGCATTCTGGCCGCCCACCTGCGGTACTGGAAGCTGGACATTCTCGTCGAGCCCGTCTGCCGCGGCGTCGAGGTGCTGCTTCACACGATCGACGAGCACGCCACGGACAAGAACACCGCCGTCGAGATGTGGTGGAACGGCCAGCACCTGATCACCGCGGTGTCCGACCATGAGCGTGACCTGCCGGGCCCGCACTACGCCCCTCAGGGATGCCTCGCGGAGATCGCTGCGTTGAGCGACGGCTGGGGCGGTTGCGCCACGGCCACGGGAAAGATCATCTGGTTCTCCCGCCGTGCCCGTCTCGGTGAGCGCGCCCCGCTGGTTCCCGTCGGTCCCGCGCCGCGCATCGGCGAGGCGCTCGAGATGCCGCGCGAGGTGCCGGTCCCGGCGTTCGCGGGCTCAGCGGTCACGGACCCGCTCGTGGCCGCCGCCCCGGCGGCCCGTGCACACGGACCCGAACTGTCCGTCCCCCGCAGGGTGGTACGCCCGACGCCGGCGATGTGACATCAGCACCGCGCCCCGTCCGGAGCGCGTCGCACCGGGCCACGGTCTGCTTCCGCAGCCGCGGCCCGGCGGCGCAGACTCCGTTCGGTGGTTGAGAGCACTTCGCAGGAACGAGGCATCCCCACAGGGGGAACGGAATCGCCTGCTCGACCTCCACACTCCGAAGGCGTTGCCCCCAGGCCGAGTTCATGACGCCGCAAGGCCGGCGCGCCCGTAGGCGCGTGGGCCACTTCGGCCTCGTACTGCCGGCGCTTCCGTGGCTTCTTAGGCAGACGGGGCAAGGAACCGGACTTCCAGGCGGAACTGAGCCGCGAGCAAATGGAGTTCGCGACCTCGCCCCAGAGCGGCATGAACGAACTGGCCCATGAGATCGCCCGCCACCAGGCGGAGTCCGCTCGACATCCCGAACGCATGGGTGCGGCGGTTGTGGCCCTTGCCACATCAGCCCTACTCGTCAGTCCCACGATCGACACCGGTGACCACTACCACTGGATGGCGCGGCACTTCGGGCTGACGGCCGAGGAACAGCTGACGTGCGGCTGCCAGGCGCATGTCGAGGTGGACTCGGACGAAGAGGGCCTAGGTGTGCCCGACCGGGCCCGGGTCAGGTGCCCGTGATCCTCCCACTAGTTCCAACTCGCCGTTCTGGCAGGGGAAGGAAAGCGGCCGCAGCAGCTACCGGCACCAGATCTGGGGGCGCTGGCCATCGGCCGGTCCGACGGAGATCTTCGGATCTGCCGAGCACTACCCCCTGGTCCACCCCTTCACATTCGTAGTAGACCATGCCCTTGTCGCGCAGAACGCCGGTGGCGACCATGGCGTCGACTTCGGCGTGCGTTGGAGAACAACGGTGACGACGCCCTGATGGCCGACGGCCTCGACCGCGGCCAGGTGCCCGGCGGTCAGGCCGAACTCCTGCGGGTCCCGTTCGGAAACAATCTGCCCATCAAGGTCCCCGACGGGCCGCCCGATGATCGCTACGTCTATCTCTCCGACGTCCTGCCCACCGCCTGGCAGGCGGTGGAATATGCGGCCGTTCCCGAAGGCGGCACCGTCACCGTCCTGGGCCTGGGCCCCATCGGGGACATGGCCACCCGCATAGCGCAGCACCGGGGCGCTGGCCAGGTCATCGGCGTCGATCTCATCGACGAACGGCTTGCGCGAGCCGGCATGCACGGGGTCACCTGCCTCGATGTGCGACAGCACGGCAAGGATCTGGCCGAGGCCGTCCGGGACCTCACCGACGGGCGTGGAACCGACGCCGTCATCGACGCCGTCGGTATGGAGGCGCACGGCGCGCCGTTCACCAAGGCCGCGCAGTGGGTTACGGGACTCCTGCCCGATGCGGTGGCGCAGCCGCTCATGGAGCATGCGGGAGTGGACCGGCTGGGGGCTCTGCACGCCGGCATCGAGCTCGTACGCCGCGGTGGCACACTCTCTATCTCCGGCGTCTATTGCGGTGCCGCCAGCCCGATGCCCCTGCTGACCATGTTCGACAAGCAGATCCAGGTGCGGATGGGCCAGGCCAACGTGTGGCGGTGGGTCGAGGACATCCTCCCGCTCCTCACCGACGAGGACCCCCTCGGCGTCGACACGTTCAAGACCCACGCCATGCCGCTGGAGGACGCTTCCAAGGCTTACGCGATGTTCCAGGCCAAGGAAGACGGAATGATCAAGACCCTTCTCAAGCCCGGGGGCTGAAAGCTCGGCCTGGCCCGGGCTTCAGCCCGAGGAGCAAGTCAAGCCGGTCCGGTTTCAGCTCTCTGCACGCGGACCGTCTCCTGTTCGACCGGTCGCACGTCACGGTGTTCGGTGTCGTGCTCGACCAGGAGCGCCAGCAGATCCGCCACGCTCAACCCCGACTCGGCCGGATGACGCAAAATGGTCCCGGCCTCGACCCGATACGTGTTGGACCGTCCCTGACGGGTGTGCGTGAGATAGCCATCCCGCTCCAATTCCGAGACGATCTTCTGGACCGCGCGCTCGGTGAGCCGACATCTGGCCGCAATGTCGCGGATACGCGTCGTGGGGTCCTCAGCGATCGCCGCCAACACGCGAGCGTGGTTGGTGACGAACGTCCAGCCAGTGTGTGATTCCGGTACTCCACGCATAGCGCCAAGGATAGGGTCCGATTCGCGCATTCAAAAAGGTGAATCAAATTTCGTGTATCTCTTGACGTGTGCCGTGCGCCGGGCGGAAGCTGAGCCGAGGACGGTGCAGGATTCGCGATGGAGTGGTGTTATGCCAGGACGCGCAGGCCTCACGAAGCTCATACCGGGAGACAGTGACCGGCCACACGCGCCCGCCCACCTACCCGACGACCACCAGCAACCTCTAACGATCAAGATTGACGCCGCGCCCGAGCGGACGCTCGTGATGGTGTCCGGAGTCGCCGACACCGCGAGCGAGCACGCCTTGCGGGACGGTTTGCGCGGAGCCCTCATTCAGTCGGCCCACGGCATCGATCTGGACCTCAGCAACGTGCAATTCTGTGATGGTTCCGGTCTCTACGTCCTGCTGGGCACGCAACGTCGTGCCCTGGACGAAGGCAAAAGCATCTCTCTTCAAGCCTGCAGTCCTGCAGTGCACCGAATCCTCCTGAGCACTGGCACCCTGCCTCTCTTCACCACCTCAGGCCAGCACAACGGACCAGGCCAGACCCCGGATACGCACGACGAAGACCACGGACATGAGGCGGCCTCATCGGACGTGGCCGACCGGGCGCTCGCCGACACCGGCCAGGCTGAGCAGATCGAACTCGTCCAGCTCCGGCGGGCCATGAAGACCCGGCCTGTCATCGACCTCGCCCGGGGCGTCCTTATGGCCTCCTTCGGGCTGTCGCCCGAGGACGCGTGGTCCGTCCTGGTCTCGGTGTCCCAGAACACCAACACCAAACTTCACGAGGTGGCCGACGACCTCGTCCGCTCTGTCACAGAACAAGCGCTCCCGAGCCCGATCCGGCAACAAGTTGCCGCAAGCGTCGCTGAACTCCAAAAAAAGTAGCGCGCCCGGCCCTCCGGCCCTGAGCACACGCGCCCTCGTACGTCCAGGCGGATGCATGCACGGACACCGAAGAGCCCGAGAGTGATCTCCCACTGACTCGGGATCCGCGTGCCGTGCCCTCCGACAACGATCACTCCCGCGCTCCCGTACTCGAAGCCCTGGCGGAGCACCGCAATCAGAGCCGTCCCGGGTTCACGCCACCGGGCCACAAACAGGCTTGAGAGGCCGATCCGGCGGTTCTTGAGGTATTCGGCGATGCCGTCTTCCAAGGGGACGTCCTCGCCTCCGGCGGTCTCGACGACCGGCGCACCCACGGCCGCGTCCTGGAACGTGCCGTGCATGCCTCGCACATGTTCTTCTCCACGTGCGGCAGTTCACTCTCGGTCAAGTCCGCCATGCTCGCCATCGCGGGTCCGCAGAACTGTGGACCTTCGCCGACCGAAGCCGCGGGGCGCGTCGCGGCCGACATGCTGACGCCGTATCCACCGGGCATTCGGGCAGTGCTGCCCGACGAACGCCTCACCGAACCCGTCCCGCGGTACCTGAGGTGAGGGCGATGCGGCAGATCGCGTCCCAGCTGCTTCAGGCGGGGGCGGCCCACGTCCAGGCTGATCAGGGCCCGGCCGTCCTTCCACACGTATCAGGTGGGGTTGGTCACCGTTGTGCCGTCGGAGCGCAGGGTGGCCATCACGGCCGGGTTGGGGCGGCGCAGCAGTCGCTGGGCCTCGGCGGGCAGCGGCGGCCTGGACATACGTGTTCCTCCTCAGCGCTGCTGCTCGTCGAAGCTGGCGAAGTACGCCGCGGCCATGTCCTCGTCGCCATGACCCTGCGCGGCGGCCCGCTTCAGACGCTCCGCACTCGCGGCGGCCCCGTCCAGACGTACACCGTTCTTCTCCCCCGCCTCAACGATCAGACGGGCATCCTTGGCGGCCGTGCCGACCGCGAACTGTGCGGGCGACAACTGGTCGTTGAGGATCAGGCCGGCCTTGGCACGCAGGTACCCCATGTCGAGAGGACCACCCGCGATCGCGTCGAAGAAGCTCTGCGGGTCCACTCCGAGGGCCCGCGCCAGGGCCAGCACCTCGCCCACCGCGTTGGTGGTCGCGATGACCCAGCTGTTGGCGACCAACTTCAGCCGCGTGGCGCTGCCCTCGGCCCCGTCCTCGCCGGTCCACACCGTGCGCGCGCCGACCGCGTCGAGCACCGGTGCCACCCTCTCCCGCGTGTCCACCGGTCCAGCGGCCAGAACCAGGAGCTGACCGGCCTCGGCGGGCTGGCGGGTGCCGAGCACGGGGGCGTCGTAGAAGACCAGGTTGTGCTCGTCGGCGAAGGCGGCCAGGTCGGCGATCCTCTCGATCCCGGCGGTGGTCGACTGCAGCCAGGCGGTGCCGGGGCGGAGCGCCGCAGTGGCCTGCCGCATGACGTCCAGGGCGGCGGGGCCGTCGTAGAGCATGGTCAGGACGACGTCGGCGCCCTCGACCGCCTCGGCGGGGCTGTCGGCGACGAACACGCCGTCGGCCGCGAGCGGTTCGGCCTTGGCGTGGCTGCGGTTCCAGGCGCGGACCGTGTGTCCGGCGCGGGCCAGGTTGCGGGCCATCGCGGCGCCCATGATGCCGGTGCCCAGGACGCTCACAGTGAGCTTGTCGGTCATGACGTCAACTTACCTGTCCAAGCGGTGTGGTGCGGATAACGTGCCGGGTGCGCCCGAAGGCGGGGACAAACCCGGAGTGCGGTTCCTTGGCGGAGACGAGGCCGTCGAGCCACGCCTGGTGGCTGTTGAGCATCGGGTTGGAACCTCGTTCGCCAGCACGGGTCGCGTTCGAGGGCCGCTCTGCAGGACGCTGTACCGATCACACGCGGCATTTTCGCTATCCGGCGGCCATATCGGGGCCGGGCAGGAGCTTCTCGTCAAGGTGGTAGCCGAGTTGCTGCAGGCCGCGGACGACGGCGATCGCCTGTTTGCGGCGCTCAGCGACTTCTTTGGGTTCCTTCCTGTTCTGTGCGGGACCCGCATCAGTTTCAGGGTCGGGCGGGGACGGTGTGACCGCCTGAACGGCGTCCCAGGCTTCGCGGGCGATGCGCTCCGCGGTGGCATCGTCGATACGCCGGTCACCTCGTGCGGCGGCGCCCCCGTCTCCTTCGAGGGCGGAGGAACCGCCGCGGCCTGCGGCGGCGCCTCCCAACTGTTGCTCTGAGGCCGAATCCGTGCGGTTCAGGTAGGCATTGATGGCTGTGCGTGCCGCGCGAACGTCGGTCTGCTCAACCGGTCCCCATTCCGGTTCTGTCGCCATGGAAGCACCCGTAAGCGTGGACGCCGCTGCCGTGACTGCACCACGCAGTTCCTGCCGCCCCCGTCACGGCCCCGCCGTCGGTATCGGCGGCTGACCTGCGTCTGAGTGCCCGTCAAGCGTGATCCGCACATCGACCCGTACTTCCGCGGGGACCGCCCTTGGGTTTGAGAGCCCCTCGTCAGGACACTCCGCCTGTGATCGCTCTGGTCTGGGGCGCAGGCCCCAGACCAGAGCCGAGTGTTCCCCGAAGAGAGGAATCATCATCATGTTCACAGCCATCGCCGACGTTCTTCGTACCATCGCCGGCGCCATCGCCACCGTCGTCACCCTGCCCTTCCGAGCCGTCGCCCGCCTCTTCGGCGGGGCCGCCGACAGCGCACACGGCCGGCACTGAAGACTCCGACGGCGCGTGCGTGCCTTACGCGGCAGGGTCCAGGGCCTGGTCGCGGACCGCGGCGCAGGTGCGGGTGATGATGCGGGAGACGTGCATCTGTGAGATGCCGAGTTGGTCGGCGATGTGTTGCTGGGTCATGTCTTCGAAGAAGCGGAGGTAGAGGACCGTGCGTTCGCGTTCGGGCAGCGCTTTGAGTGACTCCTTCGCAGCTTCGCGGTCTTCGGCCAGGGCAAAGCCCCCCTCGGTGTGGCCGAGGGTGTCGGCGAGGCTGTACCCGTTCTCGCCCGTGGTGGTCTGGGCGTCGAGGGACAGGGCGCTGTAGCTGTCGAGGGCCTCCATCCCGTCGCGCACCTCCTCAGCGCTCAGGCCTGTCTCGGCGGCCAACTCCTCGATGCTGGGCTCGCCGCTGGTGCCCGGCTGCTCCTGGAGGCGGCGGCGCGCGGCACGGACCTGGCTGCGAAGGTCCTGCACCCGGCGCGGGACCCGGACATCCCAGGTGTAATCCCGGAAGTGGCGGCGCAGTTCACCCCTGATCGTGGGAACCGCATACGGTTCGAAAGCACCCTGCTCGGGGTCGTAGCGATTCACGGCTTTGAGCAGACCCATCGCGGCGACCTGCTGCAGGTCCTCCGCGTTCTCGCCCTTGTTGCGAAAGCGCCTGGCGATGCGGTGTGCCATCGGCAGCCACGCGTCGATCAGTTCCTCACACAGCACATCGTGTTCGGGGCCCGCATCACTGGCGGCCAGACGGTGAAACGCCTGCCCGGTGTCGGGGGAATCATCATGCGGATGATCTGAGGCGGTCATCTTGCACACTCCTCGAGCTCGTGACGGCAAGGTCACTGCGAGAAGGGGGCCAGGCCTAGCCCGGGCATACCGCCTTCCCGCAGATGCGCCTGTGGTCCCAAGCACTTATGAGCGGCTGCCCCTCGCGGCCACTGACAAACAACCGGGCACGACCATCACGCACCCCTTCAAGATCCATCCAAGGGGGTGTGCTGCCGTCCGACGTTCGGTTCCGGACCATCTTCGATGAAGAGGTACGTCCCGTCCCGATTGCTGATCAGAGCCTTCGATACCCCGCGGCGAGTCCAGCCTCCCAGGCGCTCGCCGAAGAGTGCGCGGCGGCGATGTCGGTACGCGGCCAGGCCGCGGCCAGGGGGCGTATCTCCGTGGTGAACGGCAGGTGCTCGACGTGGCGCAGCCGCGATGGGTGGACGCCCGCGCCGGGACGGGTCTTCTCTGCGGCCCATGCCCTCATCGCCGGCACGACGATGCGACCGCGCTGGTGACTGGCCTCGGTGCACAGGCCGGTAACCACTCGTCCGCGTCGAACAGTGCGACGAGAGCCGTGTGGTCCAAGGCGGCAGTCTGACCTGAGGGAGACCCCGAACGCCATCCTGTACGTCAACCGCACGGGTATCCCGCGGGATTACCTGCTCCACGACTTCCCTCCATCCCAGACGCGTGAGCATGGCCCGGAGGGGCACACGGGGCGCAGGACTGGTTCTCACAGGTGCGGCTTAAGAGAAGGCGGGGCACGGGTGGACGGGGTGTGCGTGCGGGTGCCGATGTATCTACTCGACGATGTGGCGTCGTGGCGCGAGTTGGATGTCGAGTGCTGCTACCGGCCCGAGGACCCGTACGCGGTCCGGCTGGATTTCGGAGCGGGAGAGCAGGGAGCGGTGTGGCTCCTGTCCCGCGAGACGCTGGCGGCCGGGCTGCGCGGGCCCGCCGGAGACGGCGATGTCCACATCGCACCGGGTGACGGCGGCGATGTGTTCATCGCGCTGGGTGGCGGGGCGGGGGTGGCGCTGCTGACCACTCCCGCCGGAACCCTGGCCCGGTTCCTGGCCGCGACCGACGAGTTGGTGCCCGCGGGCACGGAGGCGTCCCGCATCAACTGGGACAGGTGCATCCAAGAGTTCCTGTCGATCTGAGCGGTGACGCGGTCGCAGCCTGCTTCGCCGACAGCCGCCCGATCTCCCGCCGGCGGCTCGTCCGGGGTGAGCATCCGCGAAGGCACGGGATGCACCGCCGACGTAGACGAAAGGTACGTCGCCTCACGCGAGCCGGTGCCCCATATTCCCCGATGCGCTGTTCGATGGCCGCGAAGCCACTCCATGCTCGCTCGGACGCACACACCCGTCACATCGGGCGCCCGCACTCCCCCGGACTCGTCTGACAGCGGCCGAGAGAGGCGGGAGGCCCGTCACCTGGAGCATCGCCACATCCTCCTCGCCGTCAGCGCGATTCCTGTCGCAGGCGGAACAGTCGCCGAGGCACACTGGGCCAAGCGGGGCCGAGGGCATCCGCGCGCGATGGGGCAGCTGGAAACCCGCAACCGGCAGGTGACTTCTCCGGCCGCCGTACTGGCGAAGGAAGTGTGCTTCCGTGGCCGGAGAACGGATCGGGACTCAGGTGAAGAGGCTGGGCCGGCAGGTGGTGGAGGCCGCCAGGAGCGTGTGGCGTGCCGGTCGTGAGGTCGAACTGCTGCACCGCGCGATGGCGTTCGCCACCCTGTTCTTCGTCACGCTGGTGCCTCTTCTGGTCGTGATCGCGGCGGCATTACCGTCCCGTGGAAGCGGCATCGCGGATTGGATTGCCGAAGGTCTGGGCGTGTCCGGCAGCTCGGCCCACGCTGTGGACGAGCTGTTCGCCTCCCGCCAAACCGTCCTCAGCACCACCACCGCGCTGGGCCTGGTCGGCCTCGCCGTATTCGGGATTTCGCTGATGGCCGCAGTCCAAACCGCCTACGAGCGGATCTGGCAGCTGCCGTCAGGCGCCTGGCACACGCTGTGGCGCCAAGTTCTCGGCCTGGCCGGACTGATCGCCCTGATCCTCCTCAGTACATGGCACGGCATGCCCTGGCCCAGCGCCGCTGCATCGACAGCTCCCCGCATCGCGGTGGGCGCCTGCGGCGGCGTGCTCTACTTCTGGTGGCTGCAACACCTCCTCCTCGGATCGCGCGTCACCTGGCTGCGCCTGTTGCCTGGCGCGTTGGCGACCGTGGCCGCCTTCGCCGGCCTCCGACTCTTCTCCGAACTGGTTTTCGCGCCGCTGATCGTGTCCAACGCGGTCTCCTACGGCGCAGTCGGCACCATCCTGGTGGTGCAGTCCTGGCTCGTCGGCGTCGGCTACACCGTGTACGGAGGCGCGCTCGTCGGCCGTCTCGGCCAAGCACGTCACCACCCTGCCCCCCGCCACGCCCCGTGAGTTCCCGCGCCAAAGCCGCAACCGCCGCGCGGTCGCCCACGAGCGGTCGGCGCCACCACCCGTCGTTGTCGTGAGCGCGACCCGTTGAGGAGCGGTGACCGCACGGCTGTACCGGGGCAGCCGTGGCGCTTTCCGACCTTGTGCAACGCAGGACGCCGGGACGCTGTTGCGGGCCCAGCACGATGCGCGGACCTTGAACCTGACGAGAGGAGGCTGCCATGAGCAAACCCCAGGAGAGCGACACCTCCCGGAGCGACGGGGAGGAGCTGGAGCGGTCCGCCAAGGCGCGGAACATCGTGGCGCCCACACCCTCTGCGGTCGAGATCGACCGCCGACGCATACCCGTGGTGTGCGGCGGCGCACACTCGGGCGGCAGCCTGTCGATCAACGCTCTCGACCTGGCCCGGATCAGGCAACTGTGACTGCGGAACGGGCAATGGGGCGGGCACCAACGACTGTCCGCCGGGTGGATCGAGGAGATGTGACGGCCCTGCCCGGTCAAGCTCAACTACGGGCTGTCGTGGTGGCTGAACGACCACCGCACGGTCTGGCCCAAGGCCCCGTTCACCGGGCGCTGCGCCCGAGGAAACAGCGGCGCCCACCTGCTTTGGGTCGACCCCGCACGGGACCTGGTGGTGAGCTCGCGCTGGGGAGCAGACGTCGAGTCACTACTCACTGAAGTGTCCGACGCAATCGATCCAACGCGGCCAGCCTGAACATGCCCGTGGCGGCCCCGCCTGCATCCAACTCCTTCGAAGATCGATTACGGACATCGCTCAGGGTGTCGCGGAGGTCGAAGAGAGCCATGTCCGCGTCCGTGCCGCCGGCGGCGGAACCAGTGGCCAGACCAGTGAGGATCCGCACGCTGGCCTTGATGCCGAGAGAGACACGAACGTGCTGCAGGCGCCGCAGCGGTACGTCGCACCGGACGATTTGTCGCCGGTCAAGTTCCCGCTCGGGGTGTGGCCGGCTGACCAGCGCCGCAGCTAAAACAGCGGCCAGCTCGAGGGCGAGCACCTTGGGAAGGCTCGTTCAAGACATGCTCCCGCCCAAGAGCTGACACGCTCGCGCACCAGCCCCGCGGATCCTCGGCCGGACGCCATGAAGGACGTCCGGCCTTCCGCCGTCAGTCGGCGTCCTTGCCCATCGCTCGCAGGACCGCTTGGCGGGCCTCGTAGAAGTCGACGTCCGAGACGTCCGGGTCTTCCTCCACCTCGCTCAGCCAGTCCTCCATCTCCTGGGGCTGCCACAGGTCGAAGCCCTGGGGGATGGAGAGCGTCGTGGTGCTTGCACGCAGCTGCTCCACCGCAGCGGCTTCCTGCACACCGCGAGTGCTCACCTCGGTCACCGCGCCACGTCCTTCCGGTTCATAGGGGAACGGACGGGCGACCTTGCCAGACACATACCGGATGTGTCCAAAACGGCCCGGCACCCGCTTCTTTCACGAGCCTTCTCCGAGATCGAGCAGTGCCTTCAGCAGTCCGCTGTATGCGGCTTTTTAGACGATGATGTGCAGTCCTACGTATCCGTGCACTGAGTGACGGAACTGCACGCCCCGCCACCCCGGCCGGACGCCCGATCGAGCACGGCCCCGCGACAGCGACGTTCAACGAGATGCCCACCCTCATCGGCACCGCAGCCCTGGCGATGCGGGCCGAAAGCCACTTCGACATGTAGATCCCCCAGGAGCGGCGACGGCTTAGGCTCACTAATTTGATTAAAAATCCTCAGTGATCGTAGAGTGGTTGTCATGGAGCTTCTTCGACTCTCAAAGGCCGCTAAGCGTCTTGGAGTTCACCCCGTGACGCTTCGTCTTTGGGCTGACTCGGGGAAGATTCCTGTGACTTGGGTTGGCCGTGAGCGTAGGTTTTCCTCGACCGACGTCGAGGCGATGAAGGTCTCGACCGGCGGAGAGCGTGTACGCCTGGAGGGCCTGTATGTGCGTGTCTCCGGCTCCAGTGGACAAGAATCTTCGTTGGAAGCCCAGGAGAGCGAGCTGCGGGCCACTTCCGCTGGCCAGATCGTGAAGGTTTTCCGTGACAGGGCCTCGGGCCTGCGGGAGGACCGTCCCGGCCTCAACCGGTTGCTGCGAGCCGTCGCTGACGGATCGGTGACGGTCGTGCGTGTCACTCATGAGGACCGGCTTGCACGGTTCGGTGTCGGATGGCTCAAGCATCTGCTCGGCGTGCATGGCGCCACCCTCGATGTGCTGCATCCGAAGAAGCTCGGCGGCCGGGATGAACTTCTCGAAGACTTCGTGTCGCTGGTCACCACGTTCGCCGGGCGTCTGTACGGGATGCGGTCGGCTGAGAACCGGCGTCGCCTGCTGGCCGAGTCCGGCCAGTGCAAAGCCGGTGATAGCCAATGAGCCGGAAGGTGCCGCTCGCCGACGGTGAGACCTCACGCACCGCGTGTGCCCGCGCCCTTGTGCGCGCAGGCGTGGACGAGAAGACCGGCGAACTGCTGTCCCAGTCCGTGCTGGCCGAACGCATCGGCTGGTGTGCCGACTTGGCGGCGGGCCTGGTCTCCACGCTGCTCGGCGAGCACTGGAACGCCACCGATGTTGATGTTCTCGCTTCTGGTGAGGACGCTGGGGGCCGGAAGCTGCCGTCGAACGCGTGGATGGCTTTGCGACGTCTCGGCTGGACCGTCGCTCCGGCCGAGGGCGTGAAGGTCAACGACCGGATCGTACGCATGGCCCAGGAGCAGGCCGGGCGCACTCTGCGCTCGGCGAAGTGGCGCGCTGACCTGACCGCCGGGGTGATCGCGACTTGGCCGGACGACCCGGAAAAGCGCACTCCAGCAGAGTGGGACGCCGTACGCGATGCCGTGCCAGGCGGCCGGCATTTGCCGTCCAGCATCATCAAGGGCCGTACCCGGCAGATCACCAAGTACTGGCAGGCCAACGGTCGTTTACCAGTTGATGTGTTCGAGGCCGAAGGCGCGCCTGGGGCGGCGCGGATGCTGTTGCTGTCGGCGTGCGATGGGCAGCAGGCCGTCGTCTCACGCGGCGAGAGCGATCCGCAGCGGGCTCTGCTGCGGATCCAGCTGCCCACCCGACCCGATCCGCAGGCGTATGCGGACTGGACGTGGGTGGAGTGCACCATGTCGCTGCCCCCGACGGTGCCCGCCTGGGCGGTGTTGCACCTTCCCACCCTGCGCATCGCGGGCGGGAAGGTACGTGCTGATGTGGCCTACACCCACGCCGTGCCCAAGGCTCGGCGCACCGGGCACACGGTCGCGCTCGGCGTGGACTGGGGCCTGAACACCCTCCTGTCCGCTGGTACGGCCCGTGTCCACGACGATGGGCGTATCACCGCCCTCGGGCATGGCGCCCAGTTCCGGACCGCCGGAGTGCTGGCCAAGCAGCACCGGCTCCGTCGTCTGTCCGAGCACCTGCACACCAAGGCCGACCACTACCAGCGGCTCATAGGCGAGAACGAACAGCACCCGCTGGCCGACAGGCACCAGGCGCTGCGCGACGAGATCCGCTTCGTGTCCGCACGCCGCTCGAACCTGAACGACGCCCTGGCGTGGGCTGCCGCACGGTGGACCGTCGACCAGGCCACCGCCGCCGGGGCGAGCGTGATCTACGTTGAAGACCTGCGCTCGATGGAAGCCAAGGGCATGGGCCGCACCATGAACACGCGCCTCTCCCAAGCCGTCCGCGGGCAGATCACCGACCACATGCGACACCTTGCCGCGGAGGCCGGCATCGCCGTGGTCACCGTCCCAGCCCGCAACACCTCCAAACACTGCCCGCGGTGCCTCACCCCACTCAGGCACCGCAAAGCCCCCGACCGGCCCACCACTGCGGGCTGGAAGTGGGCCATCTGCCCCAGCCAGTCCTGTGGCTGGCAGGGAGACCGCGACCAGGGCGCCTGGCGCCGCATCGCAGCACGCGGCCTGGCCCACCAGTCCAAGACCGTCATCGACAAATCCAGCGGAACCATGGCGATCCGCACGGTAGTCGACAAGCTCGAAACCAAAGCAGCGGTCACCCCGACCACCGAGTCCAGCCGGAAAGACCGGTCGAAGACCGGACCCACCCGGCGCCACACCTCACGCCCCGCGCCCAGGCGACGCAGGGCACCCTCCCCAGCAGCCCGCCCGTGCGGTCCTGCTGGCAAGCGTCCGGAGGGACACGCGCCAACGGACCGGACCCGGCTGCTCCGAGCGGCCCACCGGCACCAGGACGTGACGACGACCAGCACACCCACCACTGGCCACCGGCCGAGAGGGGCAGCACTGGGCGCGGGATTCCATCTCCACGCCCATGCCACCCCACCACGATGGGAAGCGATCCCGGAAACTCAATCCGACTCAGGATCGCTTAGCTGATCAGAGACGCTACTGCCGTCGGTCAGCAGCAACTCGCTTGTTGACCAGGGGCAGGGGGATCCGGGGTCTGGTGATCCCGGGGATCAGGGGGTGACGCGTGGCGGTGTGCGACGCGGATGAGGTATTCGAGCCGCTGCAGGCGGACGATCCGTCGGTGGTGGCCGGTTACCGGCTGGCCGCGCGGCTGGGCGCAGGCGGCATGGGACGGGTCTACCTGTCACACACGCAGGGCGGCCGGCCCGTGGCGATCAAGGTCGTCCGGCCTGAACTGGCCGACGACCCCACCTTCCGGCGGCGTTTCCGCCGGGAGATGGAGGCCGCCCGGCGGGTCAGGGGCGCGTACACCGCGGAGCTGATCGACGGCGACGCAGACGGCGCACCGCCCTGGCTGGCCACACTGTATGTAAACGGCCCCTCGCTGGCGGAAACTGTCGGCCGGGGCGGGGCGCTGCCGGTGCCCGCCGTGCTGTGGCTGATGGCCGGAGTCGCCGAGGCTCTCCAGGCCATCCACGGCGCGGGGATCGTGCACCGTGACCTGAAGCCGTCGAACGTCCTGCTCGCGTCCGACGGACCGCGCGTGATCGACTTCGGCATCTCGCTGGCCGCGGGCGTCAGTTCGTACACCGCCACGGGGTCCACCATCGGCACACCCCAGTTCATGGCTCCCGAGCAGGCGTCCGGGGGCGAGGTCACGGCGGCGACCGACGTGTTCGCGCTCGGCCAGACCGCGGCGTTGGGGCGCTCGGTGAGCCGCTGTACGGGGATGGTCCCGCGGTCACCGTGCTGTACCGGATCGTGCACTCCGAGCCCGATCTGTCGCTGCTGCCGGCTCGGCTCCGTCCGCTGATCGCCCGCTGCCTGGCCGCCGATCCAGCGGAACGAGCCACCCTCGCGGAGGTCGTGGAGTGGTGCCGGCAGCAACTGGGCGAGGACGCCGACGCGGGCGCGGGACCGACCGTCTGGCGAGAGGTCATGGGGCCGGAGGTGACGGTGCCGCCGCCGGTGCCCGATCCCACGCCGGTACACACGCTCCCGCTGGCCGCTGCGGAGCCGTGGCAGGCGCACGACCCATGGGCGGCGCCGACGGACTCGGGCACGGCCCTGTCACGAAGACGCGGGTCCAGACTGGTGGTGGGCGTGGCCGTGACGGCGGCCGTGCTGGTCCTCTCGGTTCTGGCGTGGACGGTCATGGACGCGACGGGCGTGTTCCGCGACCGGGGAGATACGGGATCGGATCGTACGGGCACTTCAGCGGGGGCCGATCCGGGGACCTCGGCAAGCGCGCCGGCCTCGTCGTCGGTCTCACCCAAGGCAGCGGGGAAGACGTCGGGGCCAGACGGCAGCGGAGCCGACGAGAAAACGGCCCAGACGGGGGGCACGGCGGGCGACACCCCCACCACGGCCGGGCCGGTGCGGGGCGAACCCCACTCCGGGCAGTGGCTGGACGCGAAGAACTCACTGAGCTTCAAGGAACCCTTCCAGCGCAAGGACCGCAGGGGTGACATCCGTTTCACCTGCGCGAAGGAGGTCGGCTGCGCGCTGGAGAGCGACACCAGCGTGTTCACCATGGTCTTCGGCGAACCGGGCGCGGACCTCGACGAGTGTCGCAGCCTCACCAAGAGCCAGACGCACCATCGCCTCCCGCTCGCCGCGGCCGCGTCAGGCACTGAGATCTGCGTCCGGCACGGCAACGGAGACATCGCGCTGCTCGTGATCCAGACGAAGTCGACCGCGATGCCGAACATCGCGTTCGTGTCCGCGGACATGACGGTGTGGCGGCAGGCAGGCTAGGTGTAGGGGCGCGTGCCTCGGTCTGCAGGTGGAAGCGCGCGGGTGGGGCGAGTCTGTCCGGTGAACGGCCCGCCGGCGAGGAAACGTACGAGGTCGTCGCGGACGAGCACGGGCTCCTCGTCCTCAACACGCTGGAGCGGCTGTCGCGTGCTGGACGAGCACATCGTGGCCGTGCACGACAACGGATTCATTCCGGAGGGCAGCCCTGTGGAGGGCTGGGAGGAGAGCACCGGTCACTCCGGCCTGATCCCCACCTCGCCGACCCTCGTCGGCGAGGACAGGCAAGTGGGCGCATCCGCCCTGCCCCGACCGGACGGGGCAGGGCCGGCCAGAACGGATCAGGCGGAAGCGGTGTCAGCCGTATAGGTTGGCACGATCCGCGTTCAGGGCCGCGCTGAACTCCTGGAGAAGCTGATTACCGAGCCGGAGTCCCTCGGGCTCGTCGGCCGTGGATTCAGCCTGCGGCTCCTGGCCCAGGAACCCCTCGACGGCCTATCCGCAGACCAGCGGCCCGCCGTGCCGGACGCGATGGGCGCGCCCTCCAGCGAAGCGATCCGGGCCACCGGAGACCACCGCTACCTGCCCTCTCGGGTTCCGGTGCCTCGTGCGCTGACTTGCCTTGCCGGTCGAGCGGCAGGCCACCACTCGCCCCGGACGGCCCACTCGGCCGGCCCACACGGACCGTCTGCCACCGGGCGCGCGGCTCGGTGTGGGCCAAGCATGGAGGCAGCAGCCTCCGCCAGCCGGCGGTGGGGGTCCAGGGGTATGAGGTGTGAGCGGTGACTTCGACATCTCGCGGAGTGGCCATTCTCGACGTCGGTGACTCCGTTGCGAACTGGTCGGCCCACGAGCAGCCGAAGGTTCCTGAAGGGGCGCCGAACGTCGCGTACATCGGGTTGGACGACGTCGGGTCGGCGCTGTGAGCTGCTACGTCGGACGGGTCGAGACGCCGAATATCGACTACCCCGGCGCTGCCCCTGGGTCTTCACCGGCGGCACGCTGCGCCGTGTGGGGGCCCACGGCAGCGGCGAACCGTACCCCGGCCTCGAAGCCGAGGACGAGGCCCTACTCGCTCGCGAACAGAGGTACGGCGCGGGACGGCAGGCGGCACGATCCGAAACATCCCCTGCGGGGCCGCACCGCATCCGGGCTGCCGAACTCGAAGCTGGGGTGCCGCGCCGCGCCGGCGCACGGAGGGGACCGACCCGCGGACAGTGCTGCCGACACGAACAGGTGAGGATGCCGATGCCCGCTCACGATGAGCCTCTCCTGACTGTGGATGCTCACGGCCAGGTCGTGGGGTGGAGCGTCGCAGCGGAACACCTCTTCGGCCGTACGGCGGCCCACGTCCTGGGCACCAGTGTGTTCGAGGTCGTCGGCTCCCTTGCCCGCGGGCGGGCGTGGCGCATCGTGCCGCTGGTGCGGGAGCCCCGCGAACGGACCTGGGGTGTGTGGCAGTACGAGGACAAGGCCGAGGGCAGCGCAGGAGGCGGGGATGAGGACCTGTTGGGTCTGGGAGAGGCGATCCTGGACGCCGTGTTCACCCAGGCAGATGTCGGTCTGCACTTCCTCGACCCGCAGCTGCGGGTCGTGCGGGTCAACCCATCGGCCATCGGCATGCGCGGCATCTCCCTGGAGAACGTCATCGGTCTGCCGGCCATGGAGGCATACGCCTCCCTAGGCATGCGGATCGACGAAAGCATGCTCCGTGAGGTCCTCGTCTCGGGCCGGCCGGCCCGAGATGTCCTGCTGCGGAGCCGGCCACCCGCCGACCCGGACCGTGAGCACGTCTTTTCGGTCTCCGTCTATCGCGTGCGCAACGCGGCGGGCCGCACCCTCGGACTGGTGGCGACGACGGTGGACGTGACCGCGCGAGAGCGCGCCCAGGCCCGCCTCCGGCTCCTGCACAGGGCCCGCGAAATGATCGGGCGCACCCTTGACGTGGAGCGCACGGCCCGCGAGCTGGTCGACGTCACGGTGCCGGCCTTCGCCGACAGTGCCGTGGTGGCACTCACCGACGCCGTCCTGCAGGGCAAGGCGCCTGAACTCGCGGCTCTCGACGGCGAGATGCTGCTGCGCTGTGCTGCGGCGGGCAGTACTCGCGCCGACCACCCGCCACCACCGACGGGTTCGACTCTGCTGCCCGCGCTGTTCGGCCCGAAGCTGCCGTTGTCGGTCACCACCCTGCCGGCAGAGGGCGCTCACCCCGGCAGCGCCCCCTACGGGCCGCGGCTTGTGGCGCCGCTGTCGGCACGGGGCCAGATCTTCGGGGCGGTCGCCTTCGAGCGCCGGCGCGGCGGTGAGCCGTTCACTCCCGGGGACGTGGACCTGGCGAAGAGCATCACCACGCGCACCGCGAGCAGTCTGGAGAACGCGCTGCGCTTCACCCGCGAGCACATCGTCATGACCTCGCTGCAAAGCTGGCCCATCGGACAGGAACGGCAGACCCAGCGGGCCGCCGAGATCGCCCAGCGCTGCCGCCCGGGCGGCAGCGGTGCCGGATCGTGGTTCGACGCTCTGCCCCTGCCCGGCGCCCGCGTCGCGCTGGTGGTGGGACAGGTCGAGCGTCCGGGCCTGAGCGCGGTCGCCACCATGAGCCGCCTGCGGACCGCGGTCCAGGCCCTGACCACCCTGGACCTCGACCCGCACGAACTCTTGGCCCGGCTGCATTCCACCGTCCTGCGCCTCGCCCGCGAGCAGAAGAGCCTGCAGGGAAGCATCGACGAACCCACCGTGCACTGCACCATCGCCATCCACGACCCCGTCAGCGGGCGCCTCGACGCCGCACGGGCCGGCCGCTCACTGTTCGCGATCGTCCGCCCGGACGGCACCATGGACGCCGCCCCCCTGCCTATGGGGCCACTCCTGGGAGGGGACGGCCCTCCGTTCGCCTGCACCAGCCTCGTCCTGCCTGAGGGAAGCACGGTCTGCCTCGCCTCTCCCGCGGCCACCCGCGAGCAAGGCCCCACGCGCCGCAGCCTGGCCGCCGCCCTCGCGCATCCGGATCACGGACCGCAACAGATGGCAGACGACGTCCAACACCTCCTGGCCCCGGACCGCGTCCTGCTCGTCGCACGCACCCGGCACCTGCCCCCGGACGAGGTTGCCCAGTGGAATGTACCGCCCGAACTCCAGTCCGCCGGACCGGCCCGGGAGCAGACACAGACACGCCTTCAGGAATGGGGACTCGACATCGCCTCGTCCACCGCCGAACTGGTCGTCAGCGAACTGGTCACCAACGCCATCCGCTACGGCGCTCCCCCGATCACCCTCCGCCTGATCCGAGGGGAGACAACTCTGACGTGCGAAATTGACGACGCCGCGCTCGCCGCCCCCCACCCCCGCCACGCCAAGGCGACGGACGAAGGCGGACGCGGACTGCACATCTGCGCGACACTCGCCGAAAGCTGGGGAGTTCGCTACCGCGAGGACGGCAAGACGGTCTGGGCCGAACTCGACTCGCGAACCACCGGACCGGATGCCGGATGAGCCACGCGCAGCCAGTCAGCACCCACACGAAGAACGCACGGCAGAACCCACCACGCCGAAGCGTCCTCCGTCGTGACCGACTCCTCTCAATTCACGTTCGTCATCGGCTGGGTGACTACTGCCAGACGCGGATGTAGTCCACGTACATGGTGGAGGTGTAGTCCAGGGGGGCGTCCGCAATGTTGCCCTGGGCGTACGGGATGACCTCGTGGGACGCGATGGGAAACTCTCGGACCTGGCTGATCAGATTGGGGTCGGTGATGGTGCGGACCACCGTGCCGTCGTAACTGAACGTCATCCGAGTGGATGTCCAGTCCAGGGTGACGGTGTGGTACCAGGTGGTGTCGTGCAGGCCGGGGGCGCTGACGTTGGTGCTGGATTGGTGGTGGTCGGCGCCGTATCCGTCCCAGTGGACGGTGACGCCGTACTGGTTGGCGGTGCTGAAGGTCTCCATGATGTCGATCTCGGCGCCATCCCGCGCTGTGCCGTCCACCGCGCCGCCGGGGGTCACCCCGTTGCTGGCCTGCAGCCACGCGGCGGCCAAGTGCCCCTGAGTCGGGGGGATATGGATGCTGTACTCGATGGTGCCGAACGTGAAGTCGAACTGGCCCTGGCTGTCGATGCGGCCGCCGCCGTAGGTACCGTCGCCGACGTTGCTGATGTCGATGGCGAGCGCACTGTTCGTCACCCGGACGTTGGACGCCTTGTACCAGTAGTCACCGCGGTCGACGTCGAGGATGTTCCACTTGTTGGTGTCCACGCTGGTGCCGGTGAACTCGTCGCTGAAGACGAGTGTGGACGCGGCGCGTGTTGCCAAGGGCCCGACATGTGGTTGCGCGTCGTGCGGGGTCGCCGGGTCGACGAGTGCTGGACGGGCGCTTGCGACGGCAGGGCCCGCGTAGGCAAGGGGCCCCGGCAGTGCGGCGACGGCCCCGGCCGCGCCCACGGTACGGAAGAGGCTGCGGCGTGACATCCCGTTGTCGTGCATGCTGTCCTCCTGGTTTCGGCTCTGGACCCTGCGCACACACGGTGTGCGATCTCTGTGATTAGTCGACGCCGATGAGGCGGTCACGACAGCACGGCCGTGGCGCTGCCGGCGTGCGTGGTCACCGTCACGCGCACCGGGTCGGTGCCTGAGGGCGGTTCCGCGTTGAGCACGCCGTTGGAAAGGACGGTGATCCTGGCGGCGGGTACGCCGTCGAAGTCGACCTGGATGCCGGGGCCGTAGCCGTGGCCTGCCGCCAGGACATCGCCGCCGTCCGTCGTCTTGTGGGCGTAGCCGATGCCGGGCGCCGACGAGGTCGTCAGTTGCTGCCACCGGCCGGTCAGCCCGGCCCGTGCGACGGTGTCGGCGGGCAGATCGGCGGCGTCCGGTGTGCTGGGGATGGCCCGGTTGCCTTCGATGCGGGTGTCCACGGGCACGGGCGGTGAGCAGTGGAACTCGCCGGTCAGGCCGGACTGGACGTTGCCGACGTAGTCGAGATGGCCGGTGGTCTGGCAGCCGCCCTGTGCCTGCTTGGCGCCCCACTCCAGGTTTCCGGTCCAGTTCAGCCACTGCGCCCCGGCGTCGTCGTACCAGGTGAAGTTGACGTTGCCCTGGTCGTAGGCGACGTTGCCCGCCACGGTCAGGCCGTGCGCGACGCTCGCTGCCCGGTCCACCGAACCGTCGGCGGCCTTGATGGTCTGGCCCTGATGCCCCTCGACATACACCGCGCCGCCGTCCTTGAGGACCTGCATGTAACGGTGGACCAGATTGTGGCTGATGGTGTTGTCGCTGTTGATGTTGGTGGTGTTCTCGGGGTGTGCGGCGTTGTCGACGTGGCCCTGGACGACTCCTGCGGAGATGCCGGTGTACGGCAGGTCGCGCAGTTCGTTGTGGGTGACCAGGGTGTGCTGGGTGAAGAAGAGCGTGATGCCGGCCGCACTCGGGTAGTCGGCGCCGGCGTGGTGGATGAGGTTGTTCGCCAGGGTGTTGCCCGAGTTGATCTCACGGTCGTCGGCGCCGACGTCGGAGGGGTTCGGGTCGGTGGTGCTGCCGAGGATGATGCCGTTCCCGGAGATGTCGGCGAAGGTGTTGCCTTCGACGGTGTTGTCGCGGCTGCCGTGTTCGATGACGAGTCCGGCCGCGCCGAGGTGGGTGAAGGTGTTGCCGCGCAGGACGATGTCGTGCGCGGCGGTGAACTCTACGTTGCCGGGTTGCCGGGTGAGCGCGCCGAACGGGCAGGTGCCGGGTGGCGTGCCGAAGGTGCAGGTGCCCTGCGGCCGGTCGGGGTTGTCCCCGGTCAGTCGCAAGTTGTCCTGTACGTCGGCGAATCCGGCGGGGCTGCTCGGCTCCAGCCAGGTGGCGTACGCGAAGTCGAGGCCGGAGAAGGTGAGGTTGCGCACCGGTGCGTCGATCGTGCCGGCCCCCTTCACCAGGGTGCTGAGGCCGGGCACTTCCACGTCGAGGGAGTGGATGTCGGCACCGGCGGCGGGGATGTAGTCGAGGACGCCGCGCTCCTGGTCCACGTACCATTGCCCGGAATGCAGGAAGGGGTAGGCGTTCTCGATGCGGGTCGGCGCCGTGCCCGCCTTCATGGACGGCAGAGAGCCCGATGCCTGGGTGAACGTCGGCCGTTTCGTGACGTTGCCCCAACAGGGCTGCTGCATCAGCAAAGTTGGGATCTGCGCCGACTCGACGCGGCAGCGCGACTGGGTCCAGGGGCCGTTGCCGCCGGTGTAGACGAACTCGACCCTGCGCAGTGCGTCCGCGCCGACGGTGGCGAGAAGGTCCTGTCCCCAGTTGGCGGGTGTGGTGGTGTAGCCACCGGTCGCCGCCGCGAACGACAGGTTCAGTTCGGCCGGCGTCGTCTGGGAGATGGGCGCGCGCTTGCCGTCGACGTACACCTGGCGGGTGTCGAGTCCCTTGGGCAGCGGTGCCTCCCAGATGTTCTTGTCCTTGTCGCGCAGCGTCCAGTCCGTGACCTTGAGCGCGCCGCTGAGTACCGGGTGAGCACCGTGGGCCGCCGTCCATGTGACCCGGTGGGCGCCTCGGCCGGAGTCCTCGGGCCCGAATTCCAGGGGTTTGTCGAGGCGGTATGTCCCGTCGGCGAGTTCCACCACGATGTCGCGTGCCCCACCCGACGGGAGCAGATGCCGCACCCGGTCCTTCGCGCCTTCCACCGAACAGGGGCGCCCGGTGGAGCATGCGCTGCCCCCGCCGTCGGGTGCCGCGTGCAGTACGACGGCGGGCGGTTCACCGGCTGTCGCGGCGCCCGCGGGAAGCAGGACGCCCGCGAGGACCGTGGCGACGGCCAGGGGTACAACGGCCCTTGCTCGTCTCAGACTTGGCATGGCGCGGTGACGCATCAGGAGGTCCCCTGTCGGTCGTCGGTGGCGAGGGCGAACACGTGGATCAGCGGGGCCTTGACGCCGAGAGCTCCCGACGCGGTGGGCAGTGTGACGGAGACAAGGCGCTTGGCCGGGTCGGCGTCGACGTGGACGGCGTAAAGCCGCGCGCTGCGGGTGGTCTGGGCGCGGCCGCTGCCGTTGACCTTTCCTGCGTCGGCGGCGATCACGGTGGTGGACGCAATCGTCGGGGCGGCCCAGTCGGGCACAGTTACCTCGCTGGCGGCGCTGGTGCCGTCGGAGTAGGTGAGCGTGACCGTGCCGGTGATTCCCGCGGACGGCCCGTACGTTCCGGTGACCAGGAGTCCGACACGGGCCGCGTGGCCGGATAGCGGGATGCGCTGGCCGTCGGCCACGGCGTTGTCCCGGTCGGTGGCGGCCGACGACGGCAGAGCGAAGGTGAATCCGTCCGCCGACACCGTGCGGCCCCGCTCGACGCCCGCCGCCGCGAGGCCCTCGGCGGACAGACTCGACTGCGCACCGTCGATGTCGCCGGGCTGCGGGTTGCCGTCCTGCGTGATGCCGATGTTGTCGTAGGCCTCGGTCAGATCCCGCAGCGGCACCGTTGACAGCGCCGAGCCCCGCACTCTTCGGCCGCCCTCGCCGGCGGTGAAGTCGGCTGTGGCCGTGAGCCGGTAGGGGCCCGCGTGCGCGGCCTCGTCGGGCGTGACGGTGAACCGCACGGTGCGGCTCTGATGCGGCGGTACGGTGACGTGCCGCGCCGGAATCGCGTGCGCCAGGGCGGTGTTGTCGCGGGTGTTCTGCGCGGTCAGGCGGACCTCGGCGCGGGGCAGGGTCCGGCCTGTCGTGTTCGTCACCTCGCCCTCGACGACCGTGCGGTTGCCCTGCGACAGGTCGTGCGGAGCTCTCACCGTGACGTGTACGTCCTGCGGGGCGGCGAGCACCTCCAGTTCGGCCAGAACCGGCTTGGCCTTGGCGGCTCCGACGAGACGCACCCACCGGTAGGCGTGCGCGGTGTCCAGGGGCAGCGTCTGCCAGTCGCGCGTCGGCGTCCACTCCACACGCGTCAGCGTCGTGCAGCCGCTGTCCGGTCCGGCGGAGCAGCCCTCGATCCTGGCTCCGGCCAGCGAGGAAAGGTCGGCTGTCGATGTGCTGCGGGGCAGCAGCCGCACCGCGGCCGGGCGCACCGCGCCCTGTTCCCCGAGATCGAGGCCGACGGCCGCCCCCGCGGTCTCCGCGGCGAACGCGGTCGCCGGGTCGCCGTCGGCGGCATTCGCCACACCTTCGGGCCCGTACGCGGTGGCGCTCACCGGCCGCGCGTCGGGGTCCGCGTGCTCGGCGACGCCGGGCGCAGTCCCGACGGTGTCCGCCATCGCCTCGTAGTCAAGATAGCTCTCCCTGCGCGGACTGCCCCACGCGGTGGAGGCGAGGATCTGCGGCGGACGCCGCAGATACGACAGCGAGTACGCCTCCGGCGCCGTGTACTGCCGATCGCCCCACTGCGCCATCTCAAGGCCCTGCACCCGGTCCGAGTCGCTCACGGCGTACGTGCGGTAGAGCGCGTCGTCGTCCGGGATGTACTGGCCGTTGGCCGTGCCCGGCATCGCCTTGGGGACGACGTACAGCCGCGAGAACTCGTTGCTCACCACGACGTCGTATCCCTGGTCGATGAAGGTCTGCTCATCGCCGAGCCACGCCTGGATGCGGATGTCCTTGTCGACGGTGACAGAGCCCGCTCCCCCGGCCTGCGGCCACCAGCCCCAGATCTGCATCTTCTTGCCGTGCCGGGCGAGCAGCGCGTTCAGGTGGTTCTCGTACGCGAGGAAGACGTCCTGGGTCTTGGAATAGCCCTGCGCCTTTGCGTACGCGGCGAGTTCGGGACACTTGTCCTGCGTGGCGGCACGTGGTGTCTCGTCGCCGCCGAGGTGGATGACCGGTGAGTCGAAGAGGTCCACGATCTTCTCGGCGAGCCCGTCGAGCCAGGCCACGTTCTGAGGCTTGGTGATGTCGACGGTGAACCCGGGGTCGACCCGGGCGGTGTCGATGATCGCGTTCATGGACGCGCAGTCCCAGCGCAGGCTCGGCCGGTACTTCGACATCGCGGTGGCATGCCCGGGGATGTCGAGCTCCGGGAGCACGGTGACGTGATAGCGGGCCGCGTAGTCCTGCACGGCTCGGAGGTCGGCGGGGGTGTACGACTGCGCAGCCGCGAGCCCCTCGTAGCCGGGCAGGTCGAGCCGGAAGAACTCCGAGTCGGTCAGGTGCCAGTGCAGGGTGTTGAACTTCGTCCACGCCAGCTGACGGATCGTCTGCTTGATGGACTCCACCGACCAGTACGTGCGAGCGGTGTCGATCATGAGGCCTCGGGTCCGCTGCACGGGGGTGTCCCGGGTGGAGCCGACCGGGAGCGAGGCGTGGTCATCGGAGGTCTTCAGCATCTGCTCGACCGACTGCTCCGCATAGAAGGCACCGGCCGGGCCGTCACCGGAGAGGCGGACCGAGCCCCGGGTCACGTCGATTCCGAACCCCTCGCCGGCGTTGCCCCGCGCGGTGACCTCGACGTCGCCCTTGCGCACCGCGCCACCGGCGACGACCGGCAGTCGCCGGATGCCCAGCGCGGCCAGGTCGTCGGCGAACGCACGCGCGTCGGTGACCAGCCGGGAGCCGGGTGCGCCATCAACGACGATCCGGGACTGCCCCGTGAGCGTGAACTGGCCGCTTCCGCCCCGCCAGTTCTGCAGAGGCGGTACCACAGCGGGGGCGGCGGCGACTGCCGCAGGAGCTGTCGCGGAGGCACCGTCGGGGGCCGACAGCGCGCCGATGACCGCGAGTGCGGCCGCAGCCGCGTTTATCAACCGACTTGCGCTGCGCGGCACTTGGCCACCTCCGAGGCTCGTGGTGTAGACCACGTGAACTGGAGGGGAGGTTACTGAGTCAGGCCGGGCAGCGCCAGAGCGACGGCAGAGAAACCTCCTCAAGACCTCCGATCAATCGGACAGATCAGGCAGCGAAGGGCTTGAACGGGTCTCCTAATTCGTGAGTAGGCGGTTCCAGGGCAGCCCTGTGAAGGGCTGCTGGACTGACTTTGGTGGATGGGTTTCGCGGCGACCGCGTGGGCGCCGGAGAACTCCT
Source organism: Streptomyces sp. NBC_01446 (assembly GCF_026340095.1). Taxonomy (GTDB): domain Bacteria; phylum Actinomycetota; class Actinomycetes; order Streptomycetales; family Streptomycetaceae; genus Streptomyces; species Streptomyces aureus. The sequence continues at coordinate 462,435 of NZ_JAPEPO010000002.1, forward strand.
GGTGTCTCCGGGCCCGCAGAGGCCTTATGAAAGAGCGGTTGCCTCCGGCGTCTTCGGGGCGCCGTGAAACCCATCCCGGCTGTTTGAACGTTGATCGTTGTGGTGCGAGCCCGCCGCAGGGTGACCTCCCGTTTCCTCCCGAGCCTTCGAGCTCTGCACGAGACAGAGGCCCCTGCGGTGCGCTGGCGTCACGAACGGCTGGTGAGATGGCGGACCCGAGAGTCCTGGAATTAGGTCGCCGCGTGGCCCACACAGGCTTGTCACCTGCATAAACGGACAAAGCAAGGAGCACGGTTTTGAACGTGTACTGCGGGATCGACTGGGCCGAGCGCCATCACGATGTCGCCCTGGTCGACGACAGCGGCACGCTGCTGGCCAAGCGGCGGATCACCGACGACGCAGCCGGCTACCGGATGCTGCTGGAGCTGCTCGCCGAACACGGCGACGCCCCGGATGACCCGATACCGGTCGCGATCGAGACCAGCCACGGCCTGCTGGTCGCCACTCTGCGCACCGGAAAGCGCCAGATTTTCGCGGTCAACCCACTGTCCGCCGCTCGCTATCGCGACCGGCACAGCGTCAGCCGCAAGAAGTCCGACCCCGGCGACGCCCTGGTCCTGGCAAACATCCTGCGGACCGACATGGACGTCCACCGCTCGCTGCCCGCCGACAGCGACCTGGCCCGTGCCATCACCGTGCTCGCCCGCGCCCAGCAGGACGCCGTCTGGCATCGCCAGCAGTTGGTCAACCAGGTCCGCTCGTTGCTGAAGACGTTCTACCCGGCCGCCCTGGATGCCTTCCTCGGCAAGCAGCACGGCCTCGCCCGTCCGGAAGCCCGCGCAGTCCTGGCCACGGCCCCGACCCCGGCCCGTGCGGCGAAGCTCTCCGTCACGCAGTTCCAGGCCGCGCTGCGGCGGGCCGGCCGGGTCCGCGGGATCGAAGCCGAAGCACAGCGCCTGCGCGAGGCATTCCGCGGCGACCACGTCCGTCAGCCGCAGGCCGTCGAGGACGCCATGGGACGCCAACTCATGGCACTCATCGTGCAGTTGGACGCCGCCTGCCGGGCGGCTGATGACCTGGCCGAGGCGGTCGAAGAGTCTTTTCGCGAGCACCCGGACGCTGACATCCTGCTCAGCTTTCCCGGCCTTGGCGTCCAGCTCGGCGCCCGGGTGCTCGCAGAAATCGGCGACGACCGCGACCGCTTCACCGACGCCCGCGCTCTGAAGGCATATGCAGGCTCGGCGCCTATCACCCGCGCCTCCGGCAAGAAGAAGTTCGTCGGGCGGCGCTTCATCAAGAACGACCGGCTGATCACGGCTGGCTTCCTGTGGGCCTTCGCCGCACTGACCTCCTCGCCCGGAGCCGACGCGCACTACCGCCGCCGACGCGAGGCCGGAGACTGGCATGCCCAGGCTCAGCGACATCTGTTCAACCGGCTGCTCGGCCAGCTCTACCACTGCTTGCAGAGTCGGCAGCTCTTCGATGAGCATCGCGCGTTCACCTCCTTCTCAACGGATCTGGCCGTCGCGGCTTGACTTCTTAAGCACGTGAGATGTCTTTCATCAAGAACCCGGCCGGCCCGCAGAACAGTTGGGCCATCACCAACACATCCCCCGGTGAACGAATACCCATCTGGAACGCCAGTTCGAGCACAACAAGGAGAGCGTCTGCGAGCAGGGCGAGAGCAAGAAGCGGGCCAAGAAGTTCGCCGCGCGCACCTTCAACAAGGAACATGCTCGCGCCGGCAAGTCCCACGGCGCGAGCAGGAGTTCGACGCACGACACGTAGTCGTCCAAGGCTGCCACATGGCCGCCGGCATTCGTTATCAAGAGAGCCCCGATCGTGTATGACGGCGAACGCCGCGGGTACCCGAAGGCAACGTGCACCACCACCATTCGACACTGGAGGCGAAATCCCATGGGCCTAGGCGGATGTATTCTGCTCATCGGCGCAGGTGCCATTCTCACGTTCGGCACCGACTGGCAGATGCGGAGCGTCAACCTCGATGTGGTCGGCGCGATCATGATGGTCGTCGGCGTCATCGGCGTGCTGGCCTTCCTCAGCATCGCCAAACGCAGGCGGGTCGTCGTGCCATCGTCCACTCCGCTCATCGACGAAGAGCGAGATCGCCGTCTCTGATGCAAGGCGACAGGTGACCGGAGGACACCGGCAGGCCACTGTCGACTGTCCGCGCCTCCGGCGCTTCTGGTCCCAATGAGCGTGCACATAAGGATAGTTGAGGCACCGATAAGTGCTACAAAAAACCGCGGACCGCAAAACCAGGCTGACCGTCCTGGCGCCGCTTGGCGCCAACTCCCCATAGCCGTCGTCAAGGCGGTCGCCGACCTCCTCTCCGGCGCGTCCCCGCTGCTGTCGGAGGCGGGGTCATTCCGTGGCCGACAGCTTGAACGAGGCCTTCCCGCTCGCCGCCTTGCGCCGCAGTAGACGCCCGGCCGACCCACAGCACCCTTTCGGCTTGGGGGTAAGGAACGCTAGCTATTTGTGGTCGCTGTTGGCCGCAGTCGGTATCTTCATCGTGGGCGGCTGCTTCTCGTTCGCCCAAGGCATTGCGTTCGCACCAGCAGGAGTCCACCAGTGCCTACGCGGCGGGACTCTCGGTACTTGGCGCAGCGGTCCTGGCCGGGGGCGGCTCGCTCCTGCGGGCACTTCATCAGGTACGTCATGGGCGTGGCGGGGCCCGCAGCAATCCGGTGCTGCGAGCCCCGTTGTCGCCGAAGAAACGGCACAGCTGTCGTCGGCGTTCCACTCGCCGCCGCTTGCATGATCCTGCACCTGGTCACGGACAGGTGGTCTGGGAGGCGTCGGTCTCTCTGCAATCGGGCTGCTCCTGGTCTACGTGGCCTACCACCTCGGCAGGGACGCCCGGAACCAGCTCATCGGTGAGGCCGTCGGCCCGGAACTGCGGGGCGAAATCCACGCGCTGCTCGACGCCCAGCCCGGGGTCGCCTGTGCGGTCGCCCCGCCGACCACGCAGCTTGGCATCGAACAGACGCTGCTCGCGGCTGGCACAGATCTGCGGCTTGGCCTGGACAACGGGGAGGGCGAGCAGGTCTCCGAGCGCATCAAACACTCCGTGACACGAACCTGGCCGACGGCCGACGAGGTGTTCCTCGACAGCACGGAAGCACACGGGACACGGAACGGTGACGGGGCTTGCCTCCGTATGCGTTACAGCGTGGACGGCCGCAGGGGTGGCTCCTGTCGCCGAGAGGCAAATCCGGCTCAGTGCGAAGTCCGCGACGGCTTCAAAGCCATCGACGGCTTCAACGCACGACCGCCACGGCTGATCACCCGAGGAAGCCGCCCGCGACGGAGAGCAGGACACGGACCACCAGGCAGCCTGAGACGAAACACAACCGGCACGGCTTCGGCGCGCAGGTCCTGGGGCGGGGTTTCGGTGCCGCATGCGGTCACCAGAGCGCTGGGTGACCGTGGCCCGGCCCTCCTTGCCCCCGTTATGTTGTCCACGGTCCTGCAAGAGGGCCGTCGGCTTCCGGGCCCGGCATCGGCGCCGGCCGGCGCTGGGCGAGCTGGCGATCCAGTTCGGTGCGGATGTCCGCGCACAACGCGCCCGTGCGACCCCACTCGACCAGCAGCTCGGCGACGTGGCGGAGCTTGATGTCTGTGCGCATGGACGTCTCCCGCAGGACGTCCCAGGCTTCCGCCGACGTCATCCGCCCCACGGCGATGAGCACGCCGGCCGCTCGGTCGACCACCGCGTCGAAAGCCCCCGGTTGCGGCCGACCGGCTCCGGCGTCCCGGTCCAAGACGGGTACCTCTAGGCCTTCGGCCACAAGCTCATCGCTTCGCTGCTCATCGGGGTGGGGCCTCAACGGTGCCTCCAGGACAATCGGCGACAAATGTAACCACTACTTTCACTGTCCCCGAGTGAAGCGACAAGCCGCCGAGAGGCGTACGTCTTGCCCTTGGGCGTGGCACAACCACAGCCACCTCAGCAGCCCACCCGTGTCACAACGGCGCCGCACTACTGTCCGGAACGGCAGCGACACTGAAGCGACTCACCGACGCAGGGCTCCGTCCCAAGGCCATCGATCGAGCCCGCATCCCCTTCGACCCTGTTCTGCGTTCGCGCAAGCCAAGGCCGCGCTGACGAGGGATCGTGGGCGCGGAAGGCTCGGAAGAACTGGTCGTCATCCGTGCCCAAAGGGGCGGCTCCTGACCGCCAACAGATTCGAGGCTTGCGGACGCATCGGGTAGTGACTCTCGGGCAGGGGTTCGTCGGGGCCGGCGCCGTAACGCGCGCCGAGGCTCCCGTGTCTGCGGTGCCCGCGACGGGTACTCACCCGCCATGCGAATGAGTGTGATCGACGTGGGATCCAAGACCGTCCGGCTCGTTGTGGCCGACGCGCAGGGCGGGGTGCCGCTGCCCGTGCACACAGCCAAGTGGAAGCTGCGGCTGTCGGAGCAGGTGGACCCCGACGGGATGGTTCCTGAGCCCGCGGTCCAGCAACTCGTCACGGCCGTCTCTGCCGCTACGCGGACAGCCCGACACTGGGGCGCTGCAGCGCCGTTGACCTTCGCTACCACCGTGGTACGCAACGCGCCGAACTGTCTTGATGTCGTCCAGGCCCTGTACGCCCGCACGGGCGTCCGGATCCGCACGTTGCCCGGCGAGATGGAAGCCGAGTTGACCTTCCTGGGAGCGCGACGGTGGATGGGGTGGCGAGCCGGTCCACTGGCCATGCTGGACATCGGCGGCGGCTCACTGGAAGTGGCGTTCGGGCGTGGCAGGCTGCCCGATTTCGCGGCTTCGTTGCCTCTCGGCGCCAACCGGCTCACGCGGGAGTTCCTCAGCGAAGAGGAGCCGCCCTGTGCGGAGAGCGTCAAGGCGCTGCGCCGCAGGATTCGCCATCAGCTCAGGGACGTGGCCTCGCGGATCCGCTGGGAGGGGCCCCGCACCACCGTGGCCACGTCAAGGACGTTCGAGCAGCTGGGCCGCTTGTGCGGTGCGCCCCCTGGCCGACAGGGCCCCTTCGTCCCACGCCCCTTGACACGAAGGGACCTGCGCCGCGCAGTCGATCGCCTCGCCGCCCTGCCGTCACCCGAGCGTGCACAGCTGGCCGGGATCTCCGCACCGCGTGCGGAGCAGAGCCTGGCCGGAGCCCTCGTGGGTCACACGGCCATGAAGCTCATGGGTATCACCGAGGTCACCATCTGCCCCTGGGCCATTCGTGAGGGAATCCTGCTGCGCCTCATAGAGGAGGGCAGCGCGTGGTGGTCCGATCTGGCCCAGACCTGCGACACGGGTGCCGCCCCCGCCAGCCGCACGCCCTCGCGGGTCGCGGACCCCTCGCGCTGACGCCACCCCTGCCGCCCACATGCGCCCGGTGCCGCCCGCCCCTAGGGTGACGATCGAGCGCCGGAACAGAGCCGTGCAGAGGTATCTACGGACGCAGTGGGCGCAGGGAAGTTTCCTCGTGCGCCGTCGGGCCACTCGGGTGACGAGTCCCTTCACTCCCTGAGGAGTCTTCATGACGGAATTCGGCTATTTCCTGTCGTGCGAAGAGCACACACCGAGCGAGCTGGTGGAACAGGCCAGGATGGCGGAACAAGCCGGTTTCACCTCGCTGTGGATCTCTGACCACTACCATCCGTGGAACAGCAACCAGGGGCAGAGCCCGTTCGTCTGGTCAGTGATCGGCGCGCTCTCCCAAGCCGTGTCACTTCCCGTGGAAACCGCTGTGACCTGCCCCATCATGCGGATGCACCCGGCCGTGGTCGCTCAGGCAGCCGCTACGAGTGCCGTCCAGCTCGGCGGCCGGTTCCGGCTGGGCATCGGCACCGGGGAAGCCCTCAACGAGCACATTTTGGGCGACGCCTGGCCCGAAGCACCTGTCCGGCTGGAGATGCTGGAAGAGGCGGTCCAGGTGATGCGGCGCCTGTTCACCGGAGACCAGATCAGCCATCGCGGCAAGTACTACACCGTGGAGAACGCCCGGCTCTTCACCGTCCCCGACGGGCCCGTGCCCATCGACGTCTCCGCCTTCGGCCCGCAGGCCGCCGAGCTGGCCGGTCGGATCGGGGACGGCCTCATCACGATGGCCCCCGACACCGCCGCCATCGAACGGTTCCGCCGCAGCGGTGGCGGAACCAAACCGGTGGCCGCCGGTCTCAAGGTCTGCTGGGACACGGACGCGGCGGAAGCCGTCCGCACCGCTCACCGCCTCTGGCCGAACGCGCACCTGCCCGGCGAACTCGCCCAGGTCCTGCCCACTCCGCGCCACTTCGAGCAGGCCTCAGAACTCGTCACACCCGACCGCGTCGAGGCGAACCTGACCTGCGGGGACGACGTCGATGCCCACGTGGCGGCGGTCAAGGAGTACGTCGACGCCGGCTTCGACACCGTCTACATCAACCAGATCGGCAAGGATCAGCAAGGGTTCTTCGACTTCTACCGCACCAAGGTGCTGTCACAGCTCGGGACCTGAGCCACCCCACTCGGGTCGCAGAGGGCTGGGAGAGGTGCAGCCGAAGCACGACATGCAAGGGGAAAGGCATGGGAAGGACCGCGGTCGTCGTCATCGACATGATCAACACATACGAACACGATGACGCCCACCTGTTGCTGCCCACCGCGGAGGCCGCGCTCCCGGCCATCGTGCGACTGCTCCAACGCGCCCGCGAGAGCGGCGTTCCGGTCATCTACGCGAACGACAACTTCGGACAGTGGAGATCCCATCACGGGGAGCTCCTGGAGACTGCCCTCTCGGGGCCGCACGCGGATCTGGTCCGCCCCCTCTGCCCGGACGAGGATTCCCTCTTCGTCGTCAAGGCACGGCATTCCATCTTCTTCGAGACGCCTCTCAGCTATCTCCTGAGACAGCAAGGAATCGATCGTGTCGTGCTGTGCGGCCAGGTCACCGAGCAGTGCGTCCTGTACTCGGCGCTCGACGCCCACATCCGTCACCTCGAGGTGACGGTCCCCCGCGACGCCGTCGCGCACATCCACGAGGATCTGGCGGATGCCGCTCTGCGGATGATGGAGCGGAACATGGGCGCCGACATCGTGGTCACCGATCAGATCCAGTTCTGACCCCGGTGTCGCTGACTGCTGACTGCTGACTGAGTCGACCAGGCTTACGGCTCACTCAAAGAGGCACCGTCGCAAGGCATGAGGCGGCCTCCTGTATCAGCGCGTCCACGAATGCGCCCGGAGTCCGGCCGCCTCGGCCACCGCGGCGGTGCGCAGTCAGGCGCAGGCACCATTGGCGTCCACGTACAGCTTGCGCCTCCGGCGCGTCGGTGGGCACGGTGTGGACAGCGGCCTCGACGGAGTCGACCGCGCGGGGCGGGACCGGACCTGTTGTCCCCGGTCATCGCCCTCCTTGTCCGTCCTCGGTGTCCGCCGCGTCATGGCGGTGCCGGCTGGAGAGCATCTCCTGCATCTTGGCCTTGAGGCCCTGCTTGATCATCGCTCCTCGGTCGCTGTCGCCCTTGATGACGGACAGAGCGGCGGCCTCGATCTGGTCGAGACTGGCGTGCGGGGGGATCGGCGGCACGGCCGGGTCGGTGCGGAAGTCGATGACGAAGGGACGTTCCGCGCCCAAGGCGCGATGCCAGGCAGACTCGACGTCGCCGGGCTTCTCCACCCGCACGCCCTCCAGCCCGATCGAGCGGGCGAAGTCGGCGTAGGGCACATCGGGAAGTGCCTGTGAGGGGAGGAACTGGGGGGCACCCGACATGGCGCGCATCTCCCAGGTCACCTGGTTGAGGTCCTGGTTGTTGAGTACGGCGACGATCAGGCGGGGGTCCTGCCACTCGGGCCAGTACTTCGCCGCGGTGATGAGTTCGGCCAGACCGTTCATCTGCATCGCCCCGTCCCCGACGATGGCGATGGCGGGCCGGTCCGGGTGGGCGAACTTGGCACCGATGACGTACGGCACTCCGGGACCCATGGTGGCGAGCGTGCCGGACAGCGAGCCGCGCATGTTCCCGCGCATCCGCAGGTGCCGGGCGTACCAGTTCGCGGCGGAGCCGGAGTCCGCGGCCAGCATCACGTTCGACGGCAGCAGCGCGTCGAGGGCATGTACGACGTATTCGGGGTTGATCGGGTCGGCCTCCACCGCGGCCCGCCGCTCCATGACTTCCCACCAGCGCACGGTGTCCTTCTCGATCTTCTCGCGCCAGGAACCGTGCTTCTTCCGATTCAGATGCGGGAGCAACGCCTTGAGCGTCGCGGCCGCGTCGCCGACAAGGTTGACCTCGAACGGATAGCGCAGCCCGACCATGTAGGGATCGATGTCGATCTGCACCGCGCGCGCCTGGTCGAGGCCGGGCATGAACTGGGTGTAGGGAAAGCTGGATCCCACCACCAGCAGGGTGTCGCAGTCCTGCATGAGTTCGTACGAAGGCCGCGTGCCGAGCAGACCGATCGACCCGGTGACATACGGCAAGTCGTCGGCAAGCGCGTCCTTGCCGAGCAGCGCCTTTGCCACCCCGGCCCCCAGAACCTCCGCGAGCTCTTCGACCTCCGCCCGCGCGCCCCGTGCGCCCTGCCCGATGAGGATCGCGACCTTCTCCCCCGCGTTCAGCACCTCCGCCGCGCGCTCGATCTCAGCCGGGTCGGGGACGGGGGCGTAGGACCCCAATCCGAGGCTGGAGGGCACCATCTTGAACGCGTGCGTCGGAGGCGAGTAGTCGAGCTCCTGGACGTCCGCGGGGATGATCACCGCGGTGACCGTCCGGTTGGCGTACGCCGTCCTCATCGCCCGGTCGATCACGTTGGGCAGCTGTTCGGGGACGGTCACCATCTCGCAGAAGTCGGAGGCCACGTCCTTGTACAGACTCAGCAGGTCGACCTCCTGCTGATAGGAACCTCCCATCGCGCTGCGGTTCGTCTGGCCGACGATCGCGACGACGGGAACGTGGTCGAGCTTGGCGTCGTACAGGCCGTTGAGCAGGTGGATCGCACCGGGTCCCGAGGTCGCGGCGCACACGCCGACCTTGCCGGAGAACTTCGCGTAGCCGACCGCCTCGAACGCGGACATCTCTTCGTGCCGCGACTGGATGAACTGCGGCTTGTTGTCCGCCCGCCCCCACGCCGCGAGGAGACCGTTGATTCCGTCGCCCGCGTAGGCGAAGACATGCTCGACTCCCCACTCGCGCAGGCGCTGCAGGACGTAGTCAGAGACTTTGGTCGACATGGATGACTCCCCTTCGTCAATCGTGGGGCGTGGTCCTCAACCGGTGCTTCACGGCGTACGCGCCCCCGGCAGCCTCCGTACCCGCCTCGCCGAGCAGCGCCTCCGAGACGAGGCGTCCGTCACGGACGGAAAGGGCGGGCCGGTCCGCGGCCTTCTCCGGGTGCTCGACGGGCAGGTGTCCGTCGAGGCCGAGTGCCAAGACCTAGGCAACGTGGATCGCGCACCGGCCGGACGCGTCCTGCTCGATCTTGGTGCGGCAACTGAATCCGTCCGCCGGCGCGGGCGACAACTCCTACGGAGGCTCCGCCCAGGCGTACGGCAAGACCGTCGACAACCACTTCGAATGCGGAGTTCGAGGCGATCCTTGACGCCCCACTGCCACCGATACGCGGTCACACAGTTCGACGCCGACCGTGAACATGTGACGCGCGGGAGGTCTCTTCTTCAACACTTCATCCTCGTCGTCCTCGCGTCGTCTCCGTACGGAATGCCAAGATCCAGGCACGAGTTGCCAGCACACGCTCCGACTAACGGACGCGGACGGTAACGCACGGAGTCAGCCGAGTCTGCACACGTGGATGGCCCCCACCCGCATGGTGGGGGCCCATTCACGAAGCGGTCAGTTGTGGCGGCGCTTCAGGGGCTCAGCAGCGCCTCGGGCACGGTCGTGGACCCCACGCAGGGACTCCTCGCCCTTCGCCTGGTCGGCCCTGCCCTCGGCCTCCTTGCCGCGATTGCCAGTGACCTTGCCGGTCATCTCCTTGGCCTTACCCTTGACCTTGTCCGTGCCACCCTTACCGGCCATGACAACTCCTCGTTCTCTGTGGCGTCTTGTGTGACGCCTGCTCCTCCAACGTAGGAGAGACGAAGGAAGATCGCCCGCCGGACAGTCACACCGTGTCACCGGGCCTCACGGCCGGGGTTGCGCGCCCCTAATGAGGCTCGCCACGGTGAGGGCTGAGCGGACTTCTGAGCCCCTCGCGTGCCGCTGGCACTCGCGCAACCATGCCGATCAGGATGTGCCCGGCGATGACGGGCAGCCTGCGTACCTTGTGGTCGGTCGGAACGCCCTTGAACCTCTCGTCACTGCCACAGATGGGCAGCGCTCCGACGCCGAGTCCAGTTATCTTGCCCGCCGCGTCCAGCACGCCTTCGGATGCTGGTCGTTCAGTGCTTGCGGCCGGTCAGCAGGTCACGGGCGCGGTCGACGAGACCGACGCCAGGACCGAGGATCTTGTTGCCGGGAGGTGTGGTGGGCACGGAAGGGTGAGGGCGGGTCGGGGCCGCCTTCTTGGCCTTGCGAACCTTGTCTCCCAGCTCCTCCAGCTCCTGCGGTGTGCAGACGGCTGCCAGCAGCGGGAAGAGTCGTGCCTCCTCGTCCCGGATATGCTCGGTCACCTCGGACTTCAGCTTCGCCACAAGCGTGTCGAACTGATCGTCGTCGGCGTCGCGGCCCTCTAGATCCTTGAGCAGCCGCTCCGCCTCAGCATGGTCCTCGAGCTCCTTGTCCGCCAAAGCGTCGCCGCCGTCGACGTGTTCACGCACCGCCGGGTAGAGGTACTGCTCCTCGGCGACCGAGTGCCGTACCAACTCGACCGTCAGTTCATCCACCAGCTCGCGGCGCCGGGTGTCCCGGGCCGGCTGCGCCTCGATGCGGATGAACAGCTCGTCCACCTCGCGATGGTCGACTGTCAGCTCCGCGATGACGTTTCCACCGTGCCCCATGGCAGGGCCCTCCTTTTCGATCTGGTCACCGAGAACGAGCAGGCGCGCCCGCCTCTGGAGCGCACGGGTACCCGAGGGCCACGCCGGCACACACGTCCCTTGCCTCGCCCGCCTCGCGCATCTGCTCCTTCCGCCGACAGACCGCCGCCGGCCCGGAACCACCAAGAACTCATGGATTCCACGGCGTCACACACTGGCCCGAACGTCGTGTGTCCGTGACGATCACGGGTACTCGACCGCAGCGGACCCGCCCGGCCCCGAAGGAGGGAACTGCCGTGAGCGAGAAGGACAAACTGCGGGCCTATCGCGGGAAGCGGCACTTCGACCGGACGGCTGAGCCGAGCGACGAGCGCGCGATGAAGAACGAGGCGCCACCGGCCATGAGCGAGGAGCCCACGTTCGTGGTGCAGATCCACGACGCGAGCACGATGCACTTCGACTTCCGCCTCGAGGTCGAGGGAGTACTGAAGTCCTGGTCGGTCCCGAAGGGGCCCTCCCCCGACCCGCAGGACAAGCGACTCGCCATTCCCACCGAGGATCACCCCTTGAACTACGTGGATTTCGAGGGGGTGATCCCAAAGGGCGAGTACGGCGGCGGAACCGTCATTGTCTGGGACTGCGGTACGTACCGGCCGACCAGCCATGACAAACGGAACCGGCCGGTGCCTTTCGGACAGGCTCTGGAGGACGGCCACGCCACGTTCGAGCTGCACGGCAAGAAGCTGCACGGCCGGTACGCACTCACCCGGTTCCACGGCCGTGAGGAAGCGAGCGACGGGGTCGCCAAGAAGCCGACATGGCTTCTCGTTCGGACCGGTCACGGACACGGGAGCGGTGCCGGCACCCCCGATCCACGGCGGGCCCGCTCGGCCCGCAGCGGCCGAACACTGCGCCAGGTCGCCGAGGCCCCGGACGCGCCCACATGGGAGGCGAACGCCGGTGCACGGGAATGAGACAGCCTGCTGGACGCATTGCCGCCCGAACTGGACAGCCGCACCCGCATGGCTGCTCCGGGAGCCGAACTGCCGACCTCTCGGATGCGGCCTGCGGAGCGCCGGTAAGACCAGAACCCGTTGTTCTGTCACAGCGCGAAGAAATGCGCCACCCTCGATACCTGGGGCTACGAGACGACAAGAATCCGACCGACGTCGTCAGGGAGCGCGGTGATCCCTGAGCGGCGAGAGAGCGCGACACGGGGAGATGTAGCTGCTGCTCGCGAAACACGCTTCGCTCCTCTCTCCGACGTCTTCGACGTTGACGCCGGTGATGAACATGTCCTCGAACTCGCCGTCGGTGAGCATGTTGTCGGCCCAGGCTGACTCGATCTTGACTCAGATGCTCCATGCGTCCGTCGAAGTGCAGCGGCACGTTCATGTCATCGCTGCGGAAGCGCTCGTCGCAGCCTCCTGACCGGGGACTCCGGTCGAGGAGCGAAGAGGCCGGGGCCTCAGATCGCCCGCTGGAAGTCACGCCCATTGCAGTCCAGCGGGCCGGGCGCCTCAGCCCGATGTTGCCTGGGATGGCGCAGGGGCGGGTCCTGCACCCGCCCCTGCGGAGGCCGATGCCGGCAGTCGGCCTCCGCAGTCACTGGCACCCCGTGGCTCGGAGCCCCTCCCCCATCGCCCGCGTGACGGCCCGTCCTCGCCGCCGACACGATGGTGCCGCATAGTTAGATCACTCCTGGGTACCGGAGAGCGGAGACGGCAGACCCCCACCCGGCGAACCCACGTCGGGCGGCCCACTCGGAGCCACGAGGGGACAAATGATGTGTGACAACAGCATCCCCGAGGAACTGTTCGCGGCCGCCGCCCAGGACGCCCTACGCGACCTCCACCGCGCACCTGACGACCTGGCTGCGCTGGACACACTGGCCGCGTGCGACATTCTCGTTCCTGAACCTACCGAACTGGACAGTCACGACCACTCGGAAGACGGCGGACTGACGCTTCCAGTGATCGACGACCCACCACGCCTTCGTGCCGTTCCCGTCTTCACATCAGCAGAGCGAATGGGCCAGGCACTCCCCGACATTCTCGAGAGTCACCAGATACAACTTGGACTGCTGGCAGCCAACTGGCCCAGCGACGAAGACCTGGCCCTGCTCATCGACCCTGGCCACCACGACGGCGTGATCCTCACAAGTAAAGGCGTCCGAGCCCTGCTCGCCCCGCCCCGGCCATGATCGCCACCTCACCAAACACGGATATCCGGGCCTCATGACGGCGTTGCCTCTCACTCAGCGCATCCGAACGCAGCACCCACACCAATCCCCATGCCCGGGGAAGGAGACCGCCCGCTCCCAGCAGAGCACCGGCACGTAAGTATGTGCCCGCCGCATGACCAACGACGAAGACATGACTCTCCGCCCCCTGCAACTTGGCGAGGAGCGAAGACTGGGGACCGGCTCCGACCCGCCGAAATCCCAAGCCGGCCGACCGCTCACGTCAGCGAGTACCCCACGCACGGACTCGAAGCCCGGCGTCATGAGCCCCACACGCATAGAGACCATGGCTTTCCACGCGGCCGACGCATCGTTGTCTCCAGCCTGCCAGGGCGAGGCGACCGGCCCGGGAGCAGGGAACGGACTCCAGGCATCCGAGGGCACGTGGACGGCCTAGGGCCCCCGGCGCCCCGGTACCGCCCGCTTTGCAGCCAAGATCGGGGCCCGGCCTCCCGCATTTCTGGGCTGACCACCCGCGGCGCAGGCAGTGCCACGTCGGCCGTTCCACCGTGGCCACCATCCTGACCACCAAGGCCACCGCCTGTCTGTGGCAGCCCACGAGTCCACCGGGCGAGCGCCGCGGCATGGGCACTCACGGAAGCCTGACCCTCACATCCGGGGCGGGCCGTGTGGCCCGCCGAAGCATGGGTACTCGAAACACTCTCCAAGCTCCCCCCTCGAGCTCCTGCGGCAAACGGGCCGACCCCGGCGCGAGCGGAGGGTGCGACGGGACGCTGTCAACCACGACAGAGGAGGGAGAGGCAGATGGCGCGCTCGGTCGGTATCGATCTCGGCACGACGAACTCGGTGGTCTCGGTCCTCGAGGGCGGTGAGCCCACCGTGATCACCAATACGGAAGGGGCCAGGACCACCCCGTCGGTCGTGGCCTTCACCAAGAGCGGCGAAGTGCTCGTCGGCGAGGTGGCCAAACGACAGGCCGTGACGAACGTGGAGCGCACCGCGCGCTCCGTGAAACGGCACATGGGAGACCACGGCTGGCGGTTTCCGGACGACGCAGACATCGACGGCAAGCGGTACAACGCGCAGGAGATCTCCGCGCGCGTGCTGCAGAAGCTGAAGCGGGACGCCGAGTCCTACCTGGGCGAGGACGTCACCGACGCGGTGGTCACCGTCCCTGCGTACTTCGATGACACCCAGAGGCAGGCGACGAAGGAGGCCGGCGAGATCGCCGGTCTGAACGTCCTGCGCATCGTCAACGAGCCCACGGCCGCGGCACTGGCGTACGGATTGGACAAGGAGAACGACCAGACCGTGCTGGTCTTCGACCTGGGTGGCGGCACCTTCGACGTCTCGCTCCTCGAGATGGGCGAGGGTGTCATCGAGGTGAAGGCCACCAACGGCGACACCAGCCTCGGCGGTGACGACTGGGACCAGCGCATCGTGGACCACCTGGTCCAGCAGTTCAAGAACGGTCACGGCGTCGATCTGTCCAAGGACAAGATGGCTGTGCAACGCCTGCGGGAGACCGCCGAGAGGGCGAAGATCGAGTTGTCCTCGTCCTCCGAGACCACGATCAACCTGCCCTACATCACAGCCTCCGCCGAGGGCCCGCTGCACCTGGACGAGAAGCTCACGCGCGCCCAGTTCCAGCAGCTCACGTCCGACCTCCTGGAGCGCTGCAAGACACCGTTCCACAACGCGATCAAGGACGCCGGCGTCAAGCTGTCGGACATCAACCACGTGATCCTTGTGGGCGGCTCGACGCGTATGCCGGCCGTGACCGAGCTGGTCCGCGAACTCACTGGCAAGGATCCGAACAAGGGGGTGAACCCGGACGAGGTCGTCGCCATCGGCGCCGCTCTGCAGGCCGGTGTCCTCAAGGGTGAGGTCAAGGACGTCCTGCTCCTCGACGTGACCCCGCTGTCCCTCGGCATCGAGACCAAGGGAGGGATCATGACGAAGCTCATCGAGCGCAACACCACGATCCCGACCAAGCGTTCCGAGATCTTCACGACGGCCGAGGACAACCAGCCGTCGGTGCAGATCCAGGTCTTCCAGGGCGAGCGCGAGATCGCGGCGTACAACAAGAAGCTCGGGATGTTCGAGCTCACCGGTCTGCCGCCGGCCCCGCGTGGTCTTCCGCAGATCGAGGTCGCCTTCGACATCGACGCCAACGGCATCATGCACGTGACCGCGAAGGACCTGGGCACGGGCAAGGAGCAGAAGATGACCGTCACCGGCGGCTCCGCCCTGCCCAAGGGAGACATCAACCGCATGGTGCACGAAGCCGAACAGCACGCTGAGGAAGACCGCCGACGCCGCGAGGCCGCCGAGACGCGCAACCAGGGCGAGCAGCTCGTCTACCAGACGGAGAAGTTCCTCAAGGACAACGAGGACAAGGTCCCGGGCGAGGTCAGGACCGAGGTCGAGGAGTCGCTCACCGAGCTGAAGGAGAAGCTCAAGGGCGAGGACACGGCCGAGATCCGCACCGCCACCGAGAAGGCCGCTGCCGTCTCGCAGAAGCTGGGCCAGGCCATGTACGCCGCTGCCCAGGGCGCGCAGGCCGCGGGCGGTCCTGAGGCCGGTGCCCCGGGTGACGGGCAGAAGGCCGCTGACGACGACGTCGTCGACGCCGAGATCGTCGACGACGACAAGCCCGAGGCGGGTTGACCATGGAGAAGGAACGACTGCCCGTCACAGACCTCTCGCTGCGGCGCCTGCTCGATGAGCGCACGGCCGACCTGCAGCGGGTGAAGGCGGAGTACGACAACTACCGCAAGCAAGTACAGCGCGATCGCATGGCTGTGCGGGAGATCGCCGTCACCAACGTTCTTCGCGCGCTGCTTCCCGTGCTGGATGCCGTAGACCGCACGTGCGAACACGAGCCGATCACGCCGGGCTTGAAGGAGATCGCCGACTCCCTGCGAACCCAGCTCGGCTCGCTGGGCCTTCAGTCGTTCGGCGACAAGGGCGACGCGTTCGACCCCACCCTCCACGACGCCGTGGCCCACCATGTCTCCTCGGACGCCGACCGGCTGACCTGCACGCACGTACTCTGTCCCGGGTACCGAGTTGGTGACCACTTGCTGCGTCCGGCCCACGTGGAGGTCGCCGGACCTCCACGATCCGCATGGGATCCCCGCCTTGGGCATGACACAGGGAACTGAGCCGATACGAACCCGACGGGACGACAGCGGATCACGCTACTGGCCGCGGAGTTGAGAGCCACCTCCCAGGGACCGTCGCTGCGGCACGCCACTGAGCGCTCGCGGCAAGCGAGGCCGCTTCCGCGTGTCGGCAGCCCACCCATTCAACGTCCTGGGTGGTGCGGATGGCGTCAGTCAGCGGACTGAGCGCGTCGCCGATGACGCCGAGGACCTGGCGCACGCCCAGTTCGCTCAGCGCGTCCGCGATGACGCGGGCCACGGTTCGTGCCAGGGGGATCCGTCGATCAGACGGTGAAGCGGTCAGGGTCGGTCGCGTGCCAGTCGGCCGCCCAGGTGTCGGGAGGCTCGGCGAGCAACTGGCCGGGCTCGAGCCACTCGTAGAACTCGGCGTACGAGTGCTCGGTGTAGGGGTCGATGCGGCGGTGGAGCATGTGTGGACGGAACTGCGAGGCAGCGCTCACGCCCATGGAGGCCATGATCTGCAGCGCGCTGGCCACCGTCGCCTCCTGGAGGCGCTTCACGCGCGCCGTCTTGTCGCCGACGTCGAGTGCGCGGATACGCCATACGCCGACGACGCGACGCGACGACGCCGACGCCGACGCCGACGCCGACGAGAACGCCGACGAGAACGCCGTGGATCCTGAGTCTTGAAGGCTCCCCTCCCTGGAGGGAGGGGATTCTCCACCCTCCAGGGCTGTGCGGGGATTTACGGCTCAGGCCGCCACCCGAGCCGGCGGCTCAGGTGGTCTTGCGCCCTCGGCACCGTCCGGGTTCCAACCTGCCCGGACCAGCATCACGCGGGCGGAGTTCTTGTCCCGGGGGGACACGGCTCCGCACACGGTGCAGGCGTACGTTCTCATCGAGAGAGGGAGTGCGTGCTTGGTTCTCGCTGCGCACTGCGCACATTGCATCGTTGTGTGCGCCGGGTGCACGAGACGGACGTCCCGTGCGTGTTTGCGGCCCATCTCGACCAGGGCGCGCTTCGTCGCGGCGATGGCGGCGTCGGCCGCTGTGCGGGCCATCGTGGTCTTCGCGAGGAACTTCGGCCGGAAGTCCTCCACCGCAACCCCGTCATGGCCACGCATCACGGACGTGGCCCACTTGCGGCCGGTGTCCTCACGCTGCCTCGCGATCTTCTTGTGCAGCTTCGCCGCCTGTGCCTGCGCCTTCCGATAACCCTTGGACGGGGGCTGCCCTTTCGGGCGCCGGCGCCGGGCCATCATCCGCTGGTACTTCGCGAGCCGCTGCGCGGCCCGCCTGCCGTGCCCGGCATGCGGGAGGTCGTAGGCGTCATCCGTGGTGGTGGCCGTCTCCTTCACACCCCAGTCCACCCCGAGAACCCGCCCGGTGGCGGGCAGCGGTTCGCTCTGCGCGGGAGCGACGAAGGACACGTACCAATGCCCAAGCGTGTCCTGGTACACGCGCACGCTCGACGGGCCGGCCGGAAGGTCCCGCGACCACACCACGCTCAGCACGATCCCGCCCGCGAGGTGCAGGCGACCGTCCTTGAGGCGGAAACCGCGCTTCGTGTAGTTCATGCTCGGCTTGGCGTCCCGCTTGCGCTTGAAGTGGGGCATCCCCGCCCGGCGGTGCTGCGCAAGCCGGTCCTTGATGTCCTTCAGCGCCTTCGCCCTCGACTTGGTGAAGTCGCGGATCACCTGCTGCTGTGGCACGCACGCGCCCTGAGCCAGCCACGGCGTCACTTTGCGGGCCTCGGTCAGCAGCTTGTCAAGCTGGGCCGGACCGCACGTCAGCTTCTCGCCGCCCGCTCTGCTCTGCGCGTGGACCTGCCTGGACTTGGCCACGCACTCGTTCCACAGCCACCGGCAGCGATCCCACTCGGCGTCGAGCGCGCGCCGGGCCGTGGCCGACAGGCGCACACGGAAGGTGTACCGGGCATGCCCGGCCCCCTCCGTGATCGCTCCCGTCGCCATACACCCGAACCTACCCGGGAGGACTGACAGTCGAGAGTTCTTGACCGCTGTCGGCTCGCTCACCCCGACACGCGGTGGACAGTCTTTCGCCCTGGGGGCGAAACCCCTACTTCCCGTCCTGCCCCGCAGGAGTCCGATTCCTCCCCGACCTGAAGGCCGGGGCATCCTCGGAGGAACCCGGTGAACGCCGCGGAACGCGACGAAATCTGCACCTGACCGCCACAGAGACGGCCGCCGGAGTGCGCTCCGGTGACCTGTCCCCCATTGAGGTCACCGACGCGGTCCTGGACCGCATCGAGGCGGTCGACCCGCAGTTGCACGCGTTCTGCACGCTCGTCCCTGACCGCGCGCGGGCCCAAGCCCGGTGCGTGGCCGACGACTTGGCTGCCGGAAGAGATCCCGGCCCCCTCGCCGGCGTCCCGCTCGGAGTCAAGGTTCTGATCTCCACCAAGGGCATTCGCACCACCTCCGGCTCCCCCGCGTACCGCGACTTCGTACCCGACGAGGACGACATCGTCGTCGAGCGCGCCGTCGCCGCGGGCGCGGTCGTGCTCGGCAAGACCAATGCCTCCGAGTTCGGCTTCGGACCCGTGGGCCAGAACCCTCTGTTCCCCACCACCCGCAACCCCTGGAACACCGACCTCACGCCCGGCGGTTCAAGTGCCGGCTCCGCAGCGGCCGTCGCCGCGGGGCTCGGCCCGGTCGCCCTCGGCAGCGACGGAGGCGGATCCATCCGTATCCCCGCCGCACTGTGCGGCCTGTTCGGCTTCAAGGCCTCCATGGGACGCGTGCCCGTCTACCCCGGCTGCCGGGACGACCGCCACCCGGGCGTCTCCGGCTGGGAGTCGATCGAACACATCGGCCCGCTGTCCCGCACCGTCGCGGACGCGGCACTGGTCCTGTCCGTACTGGCCGGGCCCGACCCCCGCGACCGGCACTCCATCCCCTGCGGCGATGTCAACTGGACTGCCCGCCAGCCGGTTCCCGTACTGCGCGTCGCCTACAGCCCCGACCTCGGCCGGATCGCGGTCGATCCCGAGGTGCGCCACATCACGGACGCCGCCGTGTCGGTACTGGAGCGCGACCTCGGCGCCAAGATCGAACAGCCGGACTTCCGACTCCCCCACTATGAAGAGACCTTCGGCGCCATCATCGCCGCCGACACCGACCTGACCGGCCTGCGCGGCCTCGCCGAACAGTATGGCGACACGATGTCGCCGCGCCTGCTCGCATTCCTCCGCACCCCGTGGACGGCCGAGCAGCTGACCGACGCGAACATCATGCGCAAGCGGGTCGTCAACCGGCTCGCCCAGCTGATGGCCGACTACGACGTGATCGTCACCCCGACCGTGTCCAGCGCGGCATTCCCGGTGGGATTCCACGGGCCCGAGGTCATCGACGGCCGCATGGTCGACGCCGACCACTGGACGTCTTTCACGCCCCTCGCCAACCTCGCAGGCCTCCCCGCGGCGAGCGTCCCCGCCGGCCTGACCGCAGACGGCCGCCGGGTCGGCCTCCACCTCATCGGCCGACATCTCGCCGACGCCCAGCTCCTCGACACCTGCGCAGCCTACGAGGAGGCCGCCCCCTGGTCACACATCCGGCCGCCGCTCGGGGGCGGACGGTAAGGACGGTGCACGAGGGGCCGATCGCGAGCGAACGGCCCCTCGTCACAGTGGTGTGGCGTCATGCCTTCAGCATCGGGACGGGTCTGATGCAGGTTTGGGTGACCGGTTCGGTCACGCGGCCTGGAGGGCCGGTGTGGTCGTGACGGTTTCGAATCTGAGGGCAGCCGGCCGAGCGAGGCTTGTCGTCGGCGTCTCGAAGCAGGGCCGCACGTTACTGCTCGATACCCCAATACCCGATGGTACGGCCGACGCCGGGGAGGGAACCGGGGCCTCAGCAAGTTCGTGTCCTGGTACGGACAGACGAGCAGTGAACGAAGACCGGGCGAGGTTCGCGGGGGAGAAATCATGCAGATTATCGAGGTGACCGGCTATGCCGTCCGATCTGCTGTCATCACCATGAGGCGGACGGGGAAACCATTCGAGTTTGTGATCTTCCCGATGCTGCACGTGGCTTCGCCGACGTTCTACTCTCAAGTCCGCCTCCGGCTCAGAGAATGCGACCTCATAGTCGTCGAGGGAATCCGAGGAAGGTCGGCCGGAGTGAGCGCCCTGACCCTCGCTTACCGGTTCGCACCACGTCGGCGGCGCAACGGCCTGCAGGAGCAGAGCGACGGGCTGCTGCTTCCCAAGGACGTGCCGGTAATCAACCCGGATGTGACCGCGGCGGAGGCCCTCGCGGAACTGAAGACGCTGCCGCGTTCGACGTACCTTCTGCTCATGGTCGCGGCGCCCGTGATGGGCCTGGTGTTCGCGCTGCGTGGCCCGCGCGCCTTCCTCGACGAGGACCTGGAGGTCGAGGACCTGCCGTCGACGCTGCGGGCGGAGATGATGGCAGACAATGAAGTGGAGCACGCGATGATGGGGCGGCGCGACCAGCGGTTGCTCGACGCGCTCGGCGAAATCCACACGGAGCGCGGCGATGAGCCGCTCCGGGTCGCCATCGTCTACGGGGCCGGCCACGTACCGGCGATCGTATCGGGGCTGTGGAATCGATACGGGTACCGCCCACGCGAAGCGGAATGGCTTACCGTCCTCATCCCGTCATAGTCCCCCGAGAGGCACCGGAACTGCGCGAACCGGCCGCCTTCCGGGCGGACAATCGGTGGCTGCCTCAGGGAGACGTCCACCAAAAGAGGTGGGGGGTGCTGTGAGTGATCGGCGATCCGCATCCGCGCGGTCCACGCGCCATGTGGTCCGCGTGCCGTGTCACGGGCCGGTGGCGCCAGGCGTTTGCGCGCCTGCCCCGGATCGCGTCATCCGCCCGCGGCGTCGTCGGTCTCCCAGCGCAGCAGGTCGCCCGGCTGGCACTTGAGTACCTCGCACAGTGCCGCGAGTGTCGCGAAGCGCACCGCCTTGGCGCGGCCGTTCTTGAGTACCGCCAGGTTGGCGGGCGTGATCCCTACGCGGTCCGCGAGCTCGCCCACGGACATCTTCCGCCTGGCCAGCATCACGTCGATGTCGACGGCGATCGGCATCAGATGACCTCGTCCAGCTCGGCCTGCATCTGCGTGGCTTCGACATCGCGCGCGACGGCCTGGGCGAGGAGCACCCGCAGCACGAGCACGATGAGCGCGACTCCCAGGATGGCCAGGCCGATCCCGCCCATGATGACGGTGACGCCCGGGTCGTCCCGCTGGCCCGGCGCGTTGACGGCCGTGACCGCGAACCACATGAGGGCAACCGCCACGATCGCGCCGATCACACCGTTCACGTACCGGAAGGCGGCGTGGGAGAACACGGTCCCGCGTCGCACCATCGCCACCAGCCGCCACACACAGACCAGGGCCACCTGGACCGACCCCATGCCCAGGATCGTGATCACCCGCAGCGCGGTCAGCGGCATCGCCCCGTCCTCCGGGTCGCTCCCGGTGACCAACACCCACACCATCCCCGCCTGTACGAACACGGTGCCGGCCAGCACCACCGCGAGCACCGCGCGCAACGCACGCACTGTCAGCTTCCCCATGACCCATCCCTCCATCGACCCACGATGGGAATCTATCGAATATCGATAGATGAAGCAAGCTGGAACAGAGGATGGGCGGCGGTTCGCACCATGGCCAGACCCCCCACCCCTGCTATTGCATGGCCTTCACGCGAACCGTCCTGATCTTGTCGAAGTCGACCTACCTCGAGCCCAAATCGGACGCCACCCGACTACGACGAGGCCACGCTGCCCCTCGTCCCCTTACGTCGCCTTGCGTCGCCGCCTTGCCTCGTGCAGGCGAGCGGCCAGCTCGCTCCGCAGCTCAGCACGGATTGGGGGATCGGCACCGATGTGCCGAGAGACCTCGCAGCGTCCGAACTGGCGTTACTTTGCCCCCTCCAGCGGGCGCCTTGAGATCAACTCGCTGCCCCCTTCCCCCATCGCCATGGTCTTGGCTCTCAGTTCCGCGTCCAGGTGCGGATCTCCGCGGCGGCGCTGCGCACGTCGAGGGCGTCGCGGTCGATGCGCACGGCGAGGTCGGCGGCTGTCTTGGCGCTCACAGTGACGAACAGGCCTGACGCGCTGAGGTAGGCGGCGGCGACGACGGCGGCGAACAGCTTGTTACGCGCCTCCAGGGCGGGCACGCGCACCAGCTGATGCATGAGAGCTGCCGCTCGGTGGTGCGGTTCGGTGTAGACGTAGACATCCATCACCTTGTCGACGTGCCGGGCGACGGCGGCCTGCAGGCTGCCGAAGTCGGTGACTTCCGGGTCGTCGGGCAGGACGCGGTGGGCCAGGTCGAGGAGCCAGGCCCGGTCGATGTGGACGATCACGCGGCGCGACCGTCTTTGCGGGCGGGGGCAGCACCATCACCATCGGTGCCGAAGCGGTCGTCGAAGTGGTCGGCCCACTCGCCCACGAAATGGTCACCGGCGACGAGGAAACGGTGGCGCAGGTCGTTGGCCTCGTCGGCGAGGAGCTGGCGGGCGTACTCGTTGACTTCCATGCCCGCGGCGGCCGCGCGTTCCTCAATGCCCACGTACACCGCTTCGTCGACCCGCACGTTGATCTGTTTCTTCGCCATGACGCCACTGTAGCGCCCCGTACGGGACGCTACCGGTGATCCGTGGAAGGTCTCTGGCTTCCAGATCGATCCGTCTCGGCGCCGACCCGGCTCATGCCCAAGATCTCCGCGGTCTTCCCTCCTGCCCCCGATCACACCCACGGCCATCCCCCTGACGGCAGGGCGGCGATCCTCAGCGAGAGTTCGCGCCCGTCGCGGAAAGGTCGCCACACGCATCGGCATGATCGCCAGGACCCCACGCGTGACCGACTGCCTGCCACGGCCACCACCACTGAACTTCCGGCCGGCCCGTCCTCGAACGGTACGTCGACCAGGCCGTGCTCGATCAGCCCTGCCGTGTCGTCATCGTCGCCGGTGGGCTTGATATTGCCCGACTGGGCCTGCCAGTGGCACCTGGCCCTCCGCTCGCCAGCGCCGAACCCGTGGCGGCGGGACGGGAGATGCCAAGCGCCACCTCGGCACGGCGGCCCCAAAAAGTCGGTGCCTTTCATCGACACATCCGGAATTGATCACTCGAATGGCGGAGGGCGGTTGCCGAGCGCAGAGTGAAAACAGGGGCGCGAGCGAGCGCGTGAGCCGCTTGTGCCCGCAACTCTCTGTGAGGCAGACATGGCCGATATCGAGCACGCAAGCGAGAGAACAGCCCCCGGCCCCACCATCGCGAGCACCCCATCAAGAAGGAGCACGCAACCAGGAGAAGCGGGCGGCACGACGACCATCGCTGACAGTGTGGTGGCCGTGATCGCCGGGATCGCCATCCGTGAGACGGACGGCGTCCACTCTGTCGGCAAGGGTGCTTCCAAGGCTCTGGGCGCGGTAACGGGCCGGATGTCCGCGTCGTCGAGCCTCAGCCGGGCGGTCAAGGTGGAGGTGGGTGAGAAGCAGACCGCGATCGACGTGGACATCGAAGTCGAGTACGGGATACCGATCCGTGAACTCGCCAGTCAGCTGCGGACCCATGTGTCCGACGCAGTGGAGACGATGACCGGTCTGGACGTGGTCGAGATCAACATCAACGTCTTCGCTGTACACATTCCAGGCGACGACAGCGATGATGAGAGCGCCGACAGCGGGTCCCGCACGCGGTAAATCCACGGCGACCCGCGTACTTCAGCCGGAAGTTGGACACCGGCACCGACAGCGGATCCTTGGGGTCTCCGCCGATCCCGCGGTGTCGATCCGGCCCCGCGCCACATCCCGGAACTCGCTCACTGCCTGGCGCGCGGAGTCCATGTCGCTGAGAGGCAGCCGGGCCGGGCGACGCGGAACGGTACACCGCGGCCTGCGCCCTGGTAGGCCTTGTTCGTCCAGCACTTCGTCGGCGCCGGCGAGCGCGTCGTTGATCCCGTGCTGCCATGCGGCGGTCCGGTCATGGGTGGATCCCGGCAGGGCGGGTGATGGCGGCGCCAAGGGCGGGTGATGGCGGCGCCTTCCGGCCGGCCGCCAGGCCCTGCTCGCCCTGGCCCACCTCGGATGCGGCGACACCTACGCCCGGCTTGTCGCCGGATTCCGCCGACACCCCGTGCGTCCCGATCTCCTGCTGCCGGGCGCGGAGTTGCTCCGCCGGATACCGCAAGGTGCGGCTGGGCAGATCGATCGACGAAGGATAGAAAAGCATCGCGAAGCTCCTGGCAGTACGGGCGATCTTGGTCGTGAACCCGTCTGCCTGGAGCTTCTTCGCGCTGCACAGCGGCCCAACTCACCTACAGACCCCGCAGGTTGGAAAGGGCTCACTCTTGGTCGTCTTCGTACTCCTCTTCGTCATCCTCCTCATCGGGCCCCTCTTCGTACTCTTCCTCTTCCTCTTCCTCTCCCTCGGGCACCTCTTCGTCTTCGTACTCCTCTTCCCCGTTCTCTCCCGTGTCCTCGTCCGCTTCGTCCTCGCCTGCCGCTTCCTCCTCTTCCAGAACTTCCTCATGGGACCGGACCACCTCGCCGTCGCGAATTTCTCCGCGCCAGCCCTCGACGTCCTCGTCTCCGAACGTGACGTAGCGCTGGAAGTGCTTGAAGTCCAGGCGCAGACGGCGTCCTTGGGCGCGCCAGAGGTTGCCGGTCTTCTCGAAGAGCCCCGAGGGGTAGTACTCGACGACGAGCACGAGGCGCGTCAATGTGGGCGTCAGTTCATGGAAACTCACGCAGCCGCGGGTGCTGCCCTTCGCGCCTTCCGAGGTCCAGACGATCCGCTCGTCCGGTACCTGTTCCTGGACGGTTGCCTTCCAACTGCGGCTCGACGGGCCGACCTTCAGCTTCCAGTCGCTGGTCGTCTCGTCGCTCTTGGAGACGCTGCGTACACCTTTGGTGAAGCTGCTGAACTCCTCGTACTGGGTCCATTGGTTGTATGCGGTGCGAATTGGAACGCCCACGTCCAGGACTTCGACCATGTTCATGGACTTGGTGTTGCCGGACTTCTTTTTGCCTCCGCCTCCGAAGACCTGCTGAACCTTGCCCACCACGCTGTCCTTCATGTCCTTGGCCTTCTCGCCGACGATCGCCTTCAGCGGGGAATCACCCTGGAGAATGCGTCCACCGATGCCGGTGAGCGTCCCACCGATGCCACCGAGGGACCCACCGTTCTCGGCTACGTCGAGGAGTTGGTCGGTCACATCCTCCAGCTTGTCCCCGGCACGCTCGACTAGGTGCTCCGCCTGTGCGCCAAGGTAAGCGGCAAGCTCGTCGCGCAGGATTTCCAGGCCCGTTCCTTCTTCGCGGTCGACGCCGCGATCTGTGGTGGCCATGACCTACCTCCGCCGCGCAGCAGTCTTCTTGGCAGTCGACTTCTTGGCAGTCGACTTCTTCGCCGGCGCCTTCTTGGCCGGCGCCTTCTTGGCCGAAGCCCTCTTCGCAGTCGTCTTCTTGGCCGGCGCCTTCTTCGCTGCCGTCTTCTTGGCCGGCGTCTTCTTCGCTGCCGTCTTCTTCGCCGGTGCCTTCTTCGCTGCCGTCTTCTTCGCCGGTGCTCGCTTCTTGGCGGGAGCAGTCTTCTTTGCCCCCGCTGAACGGCGGCGCCGCGGTGGTTCCTCCTCGGTCTCTTCTTCCTCTTCCTCGGGCTCCTCTTCTTCTTCCTCGGGCTCCTCTTCTTCCTCGTCCTCCGGCTCCCCCTCTTCTTCCTCCTCCTCCGGCTCTTCCTCTTCTTCCTCCTCCTCTTCCTCCTCCGGCTCCCCTTCTTCCGCTTCGTCCTCGTCCTTCTCGCCGATGCGCAGCGTGCGTTCATGGAGAGAGTCAGCGAGGCCGACGAGGCTGCGATCGGCCGCAGCAACCAGTGCTCCTCGTCCCGCGTCCAGCAGTTGGCCACGCACCTGCTCGTTCAGCTCGCCGACCCCTGGAACATCTCCGAGTTTTTGCAGGCCTTGGGTCAGGAGCTGCTGAGGATTGAGCCCGAAGCGGCGTCCGGCGAGATACGTCGCCACCCCGAACGCGAGACGCGCTTTCTTGGTACGCCCTAGCACGTAGCCGCCCGCTACCGCGGTGGCAAGAGCGATCTTGGTCGTGTCGTTCATGAAGCGGATCCCTTCGGAAAGGGCAGGGGCAAGGAGCCGGTTCAGGGCCAACACCCCCGGCCCAGCCCGGATCGAGGAGAGAGATCGCATGCGCCGTCTCGCACGGCACCCTGCCCCCGTAAAGCCTCACACCCTCGTCCGGCAGGCTTCCTCGAAGCCGCCCACCACCACTGCGAGATGTGGCCGTATATGATGAAATTGTACGTTCGCGCGGGGGATCTGGCGCCCGCACCGACGACGACAGGAGTGACCATGGCCCCGGCAGAACCCGCCAAGCGGCGCTCCACCGGTGGCCGCAGTACCCCCCGGAGTGCCAGCGGTGAAACACGACACCGTTCAGGCCAGGGCGGTGCCGCATGGGCTATGCGTGCCGCAGCGGAGCAGTTGCAGGAGCTGCTCGGGCGTCCCCCAGAGTCGGTTTCTGCCCTAAAACCCACCGATGACGGGTGGGAAGCTGATGTCGAGGTACTCGAATTGGAACGCGTCCCCGAAACCACAAGCGTGATGGCCAGCTACCGAGTGACTCTCAGCAAAGAGGGCGATCTCATGGCCTACGAAAGGACGCGCCGCTACACCCGAGGACAAATCGATCGGCGAGGCTGAGATACAGCCGAATTGCCGGTGAAGGGAGGCACCATGACTGTGGTGCCGCAAGGTGGAGGCGCCGTCGCGCAGGGCGGCGGCAGCGGCGGCAGCCTCTACGACGTCCTGGAACTTATTCTCGATCGCGGGCTTGTGATCGACGTCTTCGTCCGCGTGTCACTGGTTGGCATCGAGATACTGAAGATCGACGCTCGCATCGTCGTGGCCAGCGTAGACACGTACTTGCGATTCGCAGAAGCATGTAACCGTCTCGATCTCGAGTCCGGACGAAAAGCACCGAGCCAGCTCACCGACATCGTCGGCGATTCGATGGAGAGCGGAGCCAAAGGCAAGTCCAAGGGCGCCCTCTCGGGGGCTGTGGAAGCCATCACTGATTCCGTCAAGGGTGTCACCGAAGGTCACTCCGACGAGGAAGAGGAGGACGAGGGCGAGGCTGAAGAGGAGGAGAAGGAAAGGGAGCCTGTGGAGAGGCGACGGCGGCCTGCCCGGCGTGCCTCCCGACGGGAGAAGGGCTAGGGCTCGCCCCGCGAGAAGGAGTAAGGCATGGCCGTTTACATCTACTCCATCACCGGCAAGCAGCACCCTCTGCGCCTCGGCGATCTCCACGGGGTCGGTGAGACTCCGGCCGACCTGCGCGTAGTGAAGGCCGGATCGCTGTGTGCTGTCGTCAGCGACGCCCCGGAGGACCTTCGCCCCAAACGTCGCGACATCAACGCGCACCAAGCGGTGCAGGAGCGGCTCATGGCGGACGGCACGGTGCTTCCTCTGAGATTCGGGCTCATGGCTACGGACGACGAAGCCGTACAGGCGGCCCTGGAGGAACGTGCTGAGGAGTATGCGGACAGACTCCGCGTACTCGAGGGTTGCACCGAGTACCACCTCAAGGCGTCGCAGAACGAGGACGCCCTGCTGCGTGAGATCCTTCAGGAATCGACTACGGCGCGGCAGCTCAACGAGGAGATTCGCGCGGGTACGGCAGGTCCGGATACGCCCGTCCAACTCGGCGAGCTGGTGGCCCACGAGGTGCAGACACGTCAGGAGGCCCTGGCCGCCGGTGTGATCGAGGCCCTGCGCCCCTTCGCCCGAGAATTTGACTCCTCAACCCCGACCGGATCGGACTTCCTCAGCGTCTCGTTTCTTGTGACCGATGACCAAGAAGAGGGCTTCCTGACCACGGAGTTGAGCGTGGCGAATCAGTTGGGCGACGACTTCGAGCTCCGGCTGAGCGACCCTCTCCCTCCCTACAGTTTCGTCTGAGGAGTACTCATGGGTCTCTTCACGCAGCTCGTCACCCTCCCCCTCGCACCGGTGCGCGGCGTCGTATGGACGGTCGACCGCGTCCTGGAAGCAGCGGAGAAGGAGTACTACGACCCAGCCCCCGTGCAAGCCGATCTCGCAGAACTCGAGCGGCAGTTGCTTGCGGGGCAGATCGACGAGGAGACGTTCGACCGACGCGAGGACGAACTGCTGGACCGCCTGGAAGAGATCCGGGCGCATTGGCGGGGCGGGCAGCCCTGACCCCGCACGACGAGGGAACACGAGGCCACCATCGTGAATGAACCTCTGGCCAGCAGGCCTGGCTCCTATCCTGCCAGAGCGGCTCCGCCATACGGGCAGGGCTCTTCCGCCAATCTCGCCGACATCCTTGAGCGCGTGCTGGACAAGGGCATCGTCATCGCGGGCGACATTCAGATAAATCTCCTCGACATCGAGCTGCTGACCATCAAGCTCCGGCTCATCGTCGCGTCGGTCGACAAGGCAAAGGAAATGGGCATCGACTGGTGGGAGCACGACCCCTCACTGTCGTCACGGGCCAGAGACGATCGGTCACTCACCGAGGAGAACCGGCACCTCCGTGCCGAGATCGATGCGCTCCGGGAGCGCGAGGCGCTCCCCGATCACGAGCACGAACGCTCGGACGAAGACGAAGAGGCGGAAGCGGAGGCGGAAGCGGAAGCAGAGACAGAGGCAGACGAACCGCGCGGCAGCCGTCGACGAGGACGTGCCCGCGATGAATGACGTCGTCACCTACGTGTATGCCGTGGCACGCAGCACCGACCAGCTCGAGGAGCTCATCACCGCGCTCAACGGTGTCGCCGACGCCCCGGTCCGCCTCCTGCCCGGCAGTCACGACGACACCCTGGTACTCGTGGCAAGTCACGTGCCCGCGCCGGACTTCCAGGAGGACGCCCTCAAGCAACGCCTGGAAGACCTGGACTGGCTCGAGGCGGTCGCCCGCGCGCACCACGCCGTCATCGAGGCCGTGGCCACCCATACGACGGTGCTTCCGCTGCGTCTGGCAACGGTGTATCTCGATGACACCAGGGCGCGGGACGTCCTGGATGGTGGGCAGGCCGTATTCGCCGATCGCCTGGCGCGCCTGGCCGAGCACGTCGAATGGGGGGTCAAGATCTATGTCGAGCCGTCCGCTGCTCCAGCCGCCGCTGAGCCCCGGCGAGGGGCAGATCTGTCCCCGGGACGCGCGTACCTGCGCAACCGCAGGCAACAGCAGAGCGTCCGGGACAGCGTCTACCAGGCTGCCCAGCAGGCCGCTGATGTGGTCGAGGGAGTAGGGCACAGGCACGCCGTCGACAGGGCGCGCCACCGGGTGCAGCAGGGCGTTCTCGCCGACACAGCGGGCGAGAACGTAGTGAATGACGCATACCTTGTGCCTCTGGCTCAGTGTGAGGAGTTCCGAGCCGGAGTCGAGCAAGCCGCTGACGGACTGCAGGGCGTTCGTATCGAGGTCACCGGCCCCTGGGCCCCCTACTCCTTCGCCATGCCACCAGCCGAGACCGATGACGCCTCGCCAGGTCCGCGACCATGACTACTCCCCACGAACCGTCTTCTACCGGCGAGCCACTGGCGCAGCGGCAAGTCGCGCTCATCGATCTGCTGGACCGCCTGCTCAGCGGTGGCGTCGTCCTCACCGGTGACGTCGTACTGTCTATCGCCGACATCGATCTGGTGCGGGTCTCGCTCAGGGCGTTGATCGTGTCCATCAGCGCCCAGAACCCCTCACCCTGGGCTGAGACGATGCCGTCTGGAGGCGACCATGACGGCTGAGGACGGGCGCGGGCCCCACGCTGAGCACAAGAGGGGGCCGGCCAGCCGCCGCGAAGAGGTCGCGGAGGCCGCTGAGCGAGCCTTCCGGCTTCTGCCCGCAGCGCCTCGCGATCTGTCCCCGTCTGACAGGCGTTCACACTCATCCGCGCATCGCATCTCCTCCGACCCCGACACCGTGGAGCGGGACCTCATCAGGCTGGTCCTCACCTTGGTAGAGCTACTGCGCCAGCTCATGGAACGGCAGGCGTTGCACCGGGTCGATCAGGGAGATCTCACCGACGAGCAGGAGGAGCGCCTGGGGGCGACGCTCATGGTCCTACATGAGCGAATGAATGAATTGTGCGCCCAGTACGGGCTGACCATGGAGGACCTCAACCTCGACCTCGGTCCGCTGGGCACATTGCTGCCGCCTTCCGACTGAGTACGCAGGTTCGTTCGCGCCCCCTGTCTCGCACAACGTGGTCCACCGCCTACATCAGCCCATTCACGAAGGCGGCGCTGCTCGGCCAGATGCCGTCGGGCATCGCTCCGACGCCGGACGGCAAAGCTCCTCCCCCGTCAACATCGACAGTCCTGGAACCTGCTGTCACCAAGCGGCACGTACGTTTCGCGCCGGGGCCCCAAAGTCCGCCGGCCGGCCGACCAGCTCTGCGAACCTGGCGCGAAAGCGGCACGCGAATCGTCTCTCTCAGCCCCGTGAAACCCCGCAGGGCCATGAGGGTGCGCCGCTTGGCGCAGCGGGGGGATCGACTGCGTGTCGGTCGCCCTTCGGAGTAACCGGCCTGCGAACGTTCGAAGGCCCAGCTGCTTCGCAGCACAATCCACCGAGGAGGAACCGGCCATGGGACACGGCGGAAACGTGATCGTCGAGCTGACGACGGACCACCGAGAGGTCGACTCGCTGTTCGCCCAGATCGAGGCCCAGCCCGTGGGCGCGAAGCAGCGCCGGGAGCTGGCGGACGATCTGACCGTTGAACTGGTCCGTCACTCCGTCGCCGAGGAGGAGTACCTCTACCCGGCCGTCCGCAGGTACGTGGACGGCGGGGATGACCTGGCGGACAAGGAACTCGAGGACCACGCCGGCGTCGAACGCCTCCTCAAAGACCTCGAGGGCCGCGAAGCCGACGACGACCAGTTCAACCACCTCATCGCGAAGCTGAAGCTCGAGGTCAGCGCCCACGTGCGCGACGAGGAGAACCGGCTCTTCCCCCTCCTCGAAGCCGCCTGCACTCCCGAAACGCTCGATGATCTCGGAGACAAGATCCGCAAGGCGAAGAAGACTGCCCCCACCCGGCCCCACCCATCCGCGCCGACCACCCCGCCCGCGAACAAGATCGTCGCCACCGGCACCGGACTCGTCGACCGCGCACGCGACCTCCTCACCGGCCGCAACCACTGACCTCCTTGCTGGGAGCGGCCCGCTCGGCGGACAGCCACGCACCGCGTTTTCGAGCGGGCGAACCGCTCGGGTGGTCACATCCCACACACCATGGCCTGGGAGCCCGTCCGGCGGGGTTCGCTCTGGTGGAGGCGGATCGGGCCGACCGCAATCCGTGAAGCGCCTGGCCCTCTTCCGTCTCCCCCGGTTCACCCGGCACATGCGACGGCGACGGCCCGCAGTCTTCCTGGGAAGGTTCGGCAGCGAACGGCTTGAGGCCGCCAAGGTCTACTCGCCACTCCCCCGTGCGGATGCCCCATGGCCGTTCGGCTGCAGGAAGGGCAGCCCCGCTGGCTCCGCTTCTGTCCGTCGGGTGCCACCCCGGCGGCACAAGGATCAGATGTGATTACGCCTGCCCTTATGGGCTACCCGCCAGAAACGGGAGGCCGAGCTCTTACCGGGAGGGTTCGGCAGTGAGCCCGCCCTCTGCGGGTCTGGGCCAGGGTGGGGTTCATGCGACGACATATAGACGACACGGACGAGGCCGTGGGGTACCTCAGGCGGTCAGAGGCTGCCCTGTGGTGAGGCGCTGGACGAGCCCGGCGCGGTGCATCTCGGCTATCGGCGCCACCAGATCCGGGTGCCGCAGCAGAGCCGCTGCCCGACGGCCGCGGTCATCCGGGGCCGTCAGACGCCGGAAATCAGCGGGTGCCCCGGCGGCATGGCTGCTGTCGGCGAGTGCGGCGACCGCCCTGTCGGCCAGTTCCGGATCGGCCAGCAGACATGCGGCCCAGCTGACGACGACTTCGTCCACCCAAGTACGCCATGCGTCGGCGTCCGGACAGCCGGCCTCCATGCCGTATGCGCCTCCGTCCACGCCCACGACCTGGTCGAGCCGGGCGGAACCTCCAGTTCCGGCCACTCCCACCAGCGCGGCGTCCATGGGCGTCGGGTAGCGCAGCCAGGCCGCGACCGTCACGGCCTGCCTGGCCTGCACCTCACACAAGGCAGAGTCCAGCGCGCTGCCACCTGACGGGTAGGAACGCGTCAGCCATTGAGCGGTCGCCGCTATGAGCGGGGAGAGATCTGCGAACACAGGGCCGTCCGAAATACTGAGGGGAACGTGAACCAACACGCTAGACCTCGGTATCCGGAGAGGAAGTGACCCAGAACACGACAGGGAAGTGGACTCCGCCACACGACCCGCCCGCGCGCCGCGCGGTGGGCATCACGCGGCACGCGGGACCGGCGAAACAGTCAAGCCTTCCCCGGCGAGAGCCGGCCCCCGGACGCCGGGCTTACGCGTTCCCCCGGACGTGCGAGCCTGCTGCTGTCTCGATGCGGTGAGCCAGTTCGACGTCCACGTCACTGAGGCCGTCTTCGCCGCGAATCACGAAAGTTACTTGCTTGCCGCGGATGTCGACGTCGGGGCAGCAGCCAAGAGTGTTGACGTCGTAGACGATATCTCCGACGACGTTGACAGCTGTCGAGAAGTCGTACACCTCGACGGTGCGGCGCAGTGTGTTGCCTTCGCGGAGCCAGTACACCATGTGGGCGCCGGACATTCTCTTGTCAATTTCGGCGTCGTCGAGTCGGTTTGCCACGATGTCTCTCCTAAAGGTGCGGTCACCGCATACGGTGCCCTCTCCCATGTGTGCCGAGCCGCCACGACACGGCCGAAAACCGGGACCGACCCGCCTCCGATCTCCGAGGTGCCCCGGGAGATGAGGACTTCGCGCGTGGTCGGCGGCTCCCATCAGCCCACTTCCTCGCGCTCAGTTCCGTGCGCCTAACTGCCCATGCCCTGCTATGTCGGGGCTGCGATTCCTTGACAGCTTCATTCTTCTGCGGAGTGACGGCGCCCTTTCCACTGCGCCGCAGCCCGGGTGTATATGGATGCAACGGGCCGCTTCTTCCATAATGCTCTGCTGTTCAGTCGGCGTGCACCTGCGAGTTCCCCGATGAGCCTTCAACACCTGCCCCTCCCCCGTTCAGTCCCCACGTCACAGACTTCCCTGGCAGGATCCAGCCGCGGGCGAACGCCTTCACCTGGGCAGGTCTTCTTACGCGCCCAGCGGATACCCGGGTCTCGGCGGTTCGTACGATGCGCAGTGGCCTGGGGATGCCGTGCTGCTGCGCTGCGTAACTCTCGGCAACGGTGCGTGCCCGACTTCCGTACCGGTTGCACCTTTGCCACATGCTTGGAGGCTGTCGACGCCAGGTCGGATCCGGCCCGAGTGCTGCTATCCGAACAAGTCGAATAAGGGCTGATGCCGAAGGCCAGCCCGCAGCGTCTGTCATCCACCCGGGTACATCACGCAGGGCCATCGTGACTTTGGGCGACATGACGCAGCCACTGCCAGGGCGCTGAAGAGGACGAGGCCGCGCTCGGGGGCGCGACGCCCGAACGCCTCCAAGCCTTCCTGCCAAGTCCCTCTCACGTGTGGATCCCATCTCGTAGGGCACTCGGTGTCACACCAGACACAGGCAGTGCATCCACCGAATGTGAACGACGCACACCCGACCGCCGCGGTCGCGCGTCCCACGGATCGGAGACAGCCGATGGCTCCACAGGCACCAGCACGTGCCCGGGCGTTCACGACCTCGCCCCGCCTGGTCCGCCCGCCCGGTGTGTACGCACCGCAGTGCGACACCCGGATACTCACCAGCGCGCTGTACCGGGAGCCCATCGGTCCGGGCACTGACGTGCTGGACATGGGGAGCGGGAGTGGGGCGCTGGCCCTGCACGCCGCGCGGCGGGGCGCCCGGGTGACCGCCGTCGACATCTCCTGGGCCGCCGTGTGGACCACCCGTCTCAACGCGCTGCTGTCCCGGCAGCGCGTCACCGTACGGCACGGGGACCTCACCACCGCGGTGCGCGGGCACACCTACGACCTCGTCATCAGTAATCCGCCCTACGTCCCGTCTCCGTCGGACGGTCCGCCACGTCGTGGCAGGGCCCGTGCCTGGGACGCGGGGGCCGACGGGCGGGCCTTGCTGGACCTCATCTGCGACACCGCCCCCGGCTCCTTGAGGCCCGACGGTGTTCTGCTGCTCGTGCAGTCGGCTCTGTCCGGAACCGAGGTCACCCTGGATCGACTCACCGGAGCGGGGCTGTACGCCGAGGTCGTCGACCGGGCGCGCATCCCTTTCGGACCGGTGCTCCGTTCGCGTACGCCCTGGCTGCGCGGGCGTGGACTGGTGGGCGAGGAGAACAGGGAAGAGCTGGTGGTCATCCGTGCCGCACGCATCTGAGCGACCGCGCCGTGTCACCGTCGACCCGCACGGGCCACTGCTCGTGGAGGGCCCGGTCGAGGTCGTAGCCGACGACGGAACGGTGTCCGTCTCGCACCGCTTCACCGTCGCGATCTGCACCTGTCGGCGCAGCCGCACCTACCCGTGGTGTGACACCAGCCATCGCGGTCGCACCAAGTCACAGACGACGGCGGACGCGGGAGCCGAGGGACCGCTCCCCGGAGGAGCTTCTGCCGCCACGGAGCCGCCAGCCGATTCACGTCGCCGAGAGCGATCCGATCATGAATCCTGACAGCCGGGAGCCCCGCCGCCGACCGACGCTCCCCCTGCCGCGTGGCGACATCTCGCGCCACGTCGTCGACGCACTTCGCGGTGCGACCACCACACCACGCATCGGGTCACTGCCGCCGACCACCGACCCGTACGGGGACGACCTCCAGCTCGCCCTGTATGTGCTCTACGAAATGCACTACCAGGGGTTCGCCGGTGTCCGGGACGAACTCGAATGGGACGCCGATCTCCTGGCTCTGCGCGGGCTCCTCGAAGAGCGCTTTCACAGTGCACTTCGGGCGGACGTACCGTCGCAGGCCGATGCGGACGCCGCACTCGCACCTCTCCTCCTGGAGCCTGCCGGCCACGACGAATCGAGCGTGACCCACTTCCTGCAGAGGGACGGCACAGCAGAACAGCTCCGGGAGTACGCCGCGCTGCGGTCCCTCTACCACCTCAAAGAAGCCGATCCGCACGTGTGGGTCATCCCCCGCCTGCGCGGACGCGCCAAGGCCGGCATGGTGGCCATCGAGTTCGACGAGTTCGGCGCCGGGCGGCCCGAGAACATCCACGCCCAGCTCTTCGCCGACCTGATGACCGATCTCGACCTGGACACCGGCTACGGCCACTACGCCGACGCCGCTCCCCCGCAAGCGCTGGCCACCGTCAACGTCATGTCCCTGTTCGGTCTGCACCGCGCACTGCGCGGAGCCCTCGTGGGTCACTTCGCCGCCGTCGAGGTGACCTCCTCACCCGGCTCACGACGACTGGCCGCGGCCCTGCGGCGCACCGGCGCCGGAGCGGCCGCGACACACTTCTACGACGAGCACGTGGAGGCCGACGCCGTCCACGAACAGGTCGTGCGCCGCGAGGTCGTCGGCGGGCTGCTGTCCGACGAACCGGACCTCGCCCCCGATGTCGCCCACGGTGTCGAGGCCACCGTCTTCCTCGAAGAACGCCTCGGCAGCCACCTCCTGGAAGCCTGGCGGAACGACCGCAGCGCACTGCGCACACCGTTGGATCCGACACCGTCGAGGTTGACGCCACGCCACACAACGGCATGAGAGCCTGACGGCCTGGCACCCGGACCGCGGGACATGAGCTCATGGCTCGTACGGTCGCGGGCTCGGTGGCAATTGTTTCCAGCAGGTCAGAGCGTGCGTCAGAACTATCCGCGTGTCATCTGGGCCAGGACGCTCGTGTCGAGTAGGCCGAGCAGGTCTGCAGGACCGTCGTACACGGCCTCCGCTCCCGCCTCTTCAAGGTCCGAACGCGGGATGCCGCCGCACGCTACACCGACAGCGCGCACACCTGCCCTGGCGGCCGCCTTCATGTCCCAGACCGTGTCCCCCACGAACACCGCGTCGGAAGCGTCCGTCTCCGCCAGCTCCAGCGCCCGGTGCACCGGATCGGGGGCCGGCTTACCCTCAGCCACGTCGTCGGCGCTCGCCACCCCCGTGATCACGTCGTCCGCGTCGATGGCACGGCGCAGCGCCTTCAGTTCCGGTCCCCCGGCCGAGGTCGCCAGAACGATGCGCCAGCCCCGGCCGGCCAGCTCCCTCAGCAGATCCTGGGCGCCTTCCAGCGGCGGCAGTCGGTCGAAGTAGGTTCCGTACAACGTGGTGTGCGCGGCGCTGAGCCGCGCGTCCTGGTCCTGATCACGGTCCTCGCCGAGGAGGTGCGCGAGCAGGTCATCGGAGCCGAGGCCGATCGCCCGGTGGATGTCATGCATCGTGACGTCGTGTCCGGCCTGTCGCAGCGCCTCCCACCACGTCACCACATGCAGGTGATTGGTGTCGACGAGCGTGCCGTCGACATCGAACAGAGCCGCGCGTGCCATGCGTTCCACGTCCTTCAATGCGTCCGGTCCGGGTTCGTCCTCACCATCCGAGCATGCCCCGGCCGAGGCCCGTGACATCTCGCAATTCCGGCCCGGCGCCGCCGGCCGGGCACGTAAAGGTGGCGAGGCTTCCTGAGCCTGGATCACTCCGCGTTCCGCAGTCAGTGCTGTGCCTCGGGTCTGTCGCGGCGTGAAACCGTCGCGGTGTTTCGCTGCGAGGCACGGCGACGAGACCGTCGAGAGCCGATGCTGCGGACTCCATACCGCCGAGACGTCAGCGGCCGAGAGCCTCGCGCAGCTCCTGCTTGTTCATCGACGAACGCCCGTCGATCTTGCGCTTCTTCGCCTCCTCGTACAGCTGATCCTTCGTCGGGCCCTGTGCGCCACTGTGCGAGCGTTCCCCGCCACGCTGGTAGGCCGACTTCTTGTCCTGTGTGGAGGTCTTGCTCGCCGACTTCGATTCGCCCGACCGCGCGCGTTCCTTGTTGACGGTACGCGCAGCGATCTCCTTCGCCCGACTCGTCGAGGCACCACGCTCTTCGGCGCTCTCCTTGATGTGCTCATACTGCCGTTCCCGCTTGGGACTTGAACCTCGGGGCATCATCTGTCTCCTTGTCGCTCAGGTGACGTCAAAGCGTCGAGTACCCGAATCATCGGGGTTGTCGGCATCAAGAACACGCCAACTGAGCTTGCGCCGCAACTGCACACCAACTCATGTCCTGGAGGCCCTCCAGCCGCAGCTCTCGCACAGAAACACCGGCCTCGCCAAGGCACCTGCTCGTCTCGAGGGAATGGCCCATGGACACCGGCGTCGCGTGCATGCCAACAACGGCCCGCCCGCTGACCGTCCTCCGTGGACGAAAGGCGCGACTGCCGGCACAGCCGCACCCAGGGCGCCGGGCATGCGTCTGATCGCGGTCGCACCTAAGGTGACGATCGAGCGCCGGATCAGCGTCCGTGGACGGTATGAGCGGGCACTACGCGCACTGTCACATTTCGTCACGCGCCCCTGGGCCACACGGGTGGGGAACGCTGTCCGCACCACTCGCCGCATGTGGGCCAACGCTCAACTACCCGACGAGCTACGGCCAGATCCTTCATACCCCCGACACTTCGAGCAGGCATCAGAACTCGTGCTACCGCAGCTCCGGGGTATCTGAGCCGGCTGCACGCGGGTGCTGATCAGTTCCTACAGGCGAGGGCCGTTCGCATCAGTGGAAGTCCGACTCCTACCGGACGAGGGACACCGCCAGGCCGGGGCATCGACCAGCGGAGATCTTGAGTTCGGTGGCAAAGCCTCCTGAGCGCCGACGAGAGTTACTCTCGTCGGCGCTCAGGAGGCCGAAAATCCAGCACTGAGGTGCCGCGTGCCGAGAAGGCCCAACACCACGGTGACGTGCGCTTTGCATCCCCGTTCGAACTTCTTCCCCCACAGCACCGCGAAACTGCTCTGGGTGATTCCTTGCCTTGCCTCAAAGAGAGCGCACGCTTCGCAATTTCAGCTCTGCGGTGTCTCATCCGCACAGTCGCTGTCGTTCACCCACTTTGAGCCGCTCGGGCGGCCATCACCAGTAGTGCCGCCTGCCACCCACAGAGTGACCAACAGCTCCGAGCACCCAGAGGATGGCGCCTATCACCAACAGGACAACCCCGATGGTCCACAGTATGGAAATTCCAGCCACAAGACCGATGACAAGCAGAATGACACCGAGGATGACCATGACGCTCTCCAATCCCAGCCGGATACTTTCAATTATGCGCCTCTCCCTACGATTCGCCCTGTGGCAGCCGGGCAACGGAGCGTTCCACGACCGAACGCCTTCCGCCCTTGCTCGGAGTTGTCGAACCGCGACTGGAGACGCGGGGCATGCAGCGTGAGCGGAGCAATCGACATCAGGCGACATAGCACTCGGCCGCCAGATGCTCGCCCCAGCGCAACGCAGCCGTCGCCGACGCCTGTCCGGCTAGGGCCTACGTGGCGCGTGACGGCACTCCCACATGGGCAAGTTGGTCCGCGATCCCTGCGAACCGGTTGGCGGTTGGCGGTTGGCGGTTGGCGGTTGGCGGTTGGCGGTTGGCGGTTGGCGAGCCTCGTCGCATCACCTGTCCGCTGCTTTGCTGTCACTGCAGCTGTTGGGCGATCAGTTCCTCAAGTGCTTCTTTAGGGATCTTCCCCTCGGGGGTGAGCTCGTCGACAGCCACGGGCAACGTTTCAGCGATCTGGTCTGCGGCGTCCACCTCACGGAGCCCACAGGAGCGCGCAGCCGAGGCCAGCAGACCGGCGGGAAGTGCCTGGGCAATCTCCGCACCGCTGATGTCTTCGTTGTCCCCCGTGCCGGTCCAGGAGGCGACTTTTGCCCCCAACCCGCCATCCCTGAGCTGGCCGAGCAGCCCTTCCAGCGAGCTGCCAGCCCCGCGACCAGCGCCGTTGAAAAGCGCGCCGAGCATCTTCCCCGACCCGGAGGAACTACCCCTGCCCAGCAGGTTCCCCAGCAGACTCCCCAGATCATGGTCCGCCATGACGCGTTCCCTTCCTCGCGGTACGCCACCGCCCGGAACGGTCGGCCGCCGTGCCCCGTCCAACGACCGAGCCACTGCCAGGAACTGGGACAGGCAGACACACACTCATTCAGCGGACGCAGGCCGTATGGGCAATAGACGTCAAGGCGCTGGAGCCGGTGCCTCGCCAGTGAGGGGCGAGAAGAGCGGACCCAAACGCCGACGGTAAACGGGATCGGCTCCTCCTGCGGCCGACGGCGAAGGCGTGTGGCTCCCGCAACCGACCGTCGGGGACTTCCAGTTGGTCAAGGAGTTACGCGCACTCGGCGATCCGACGCGGCTGCACATGCTGAGGCTGGACTCGAACGGCGAGCAGGCCCGAGGGCCGCCCTGCCCCGCCCGACTCAGGGGGCCCTCACCCTCAGTACGAGGGACACCTGCGAGCCGCTGGCTAGCGGAGGCATCGCGTAGGAGGCCTGCGTGGCGCTGATCGACAGCCTGGACGAGAGCAG
This sequence comes from Streptomyces sp. NBC_01446, assembly GCF_026340095.1. Lineage (GTDB taxonomy): Bacteria > Actinomycetota > Actinomycetes > Streptomycetales > Streptomycetaceae > Streptomyces > Streptomyces aureus. The sequence continues at coordinate 502,184 of NZ_JAPEPO010000002.1, forward strand.
TCCATCGGAGGACCTCGCATCCACCGATGCCTTGCGCCGGATCGGGCAGCGTCCTTGAGAACTTGGTCGCGGACCCGGTGACAGAATTGGCTGATCAGCCTGGAGACATGCATCTGGGAGATGCCGAGTTGCTCGCCGATCCGTCCTACCCGCCAGGTGGGTGAGCTCTGCAGAAACAAAGGTGGGCACCAACGGTCAGCCAAGAGACCTGGGTCTTCTCTTATGGATCACCCCGGCAAGCTATGGACCGTAAGGTCGGTGTCCATTGCTGCCTGAGGGGGTGGGCTGGATCGACTCAGGGGGAAGAGCCGCGGTGGGGTACCCGACACTGCATGCAACGCCAATGTCGGTCGATGCTGGCCAGAGGCCCCCGCAAGTAACTCATCGATCTGTCGATCGTGCCGCACGTCCGCACCGTCCCGTGCCTGCCGCGCTATATCGTGCGGCAGGCTCACAGGTAGCTTCCATTAACCGCGGAAGACGTCCTTCCCCTTCTCCTTCGCCTGGCGCGCGTCCCCCTTGGCCTTCTCCGCGCGACCCTTAGCGGCCATCTCTTCATTGCCTATCGTGCGCCCGGCCGTTTCCTTCGTCTTTCCCTTCACTTGCTCCTTCTTGGCTTTGGCCTTCTCGCTACCAGCCACAGCGCGCTCCCGTCTCAACCCCGTCAAGGCAGTTGTCCTTCTATGGACCTAACCGCAAAGTACCCCTCATAGCCATTGTCAAGCCCACCGTGACGGCTTTTACACAGAAATTCAATAAAGGGGCTCGTACCACTACGCTGGGCGAACGACCGTGAGACGCAGACCGGCCGTCGCGTCGCCTCATGCCGATTGCCCGGGATCACGGGCGAGGGTTGGTGCCTGCCCAGCACGGTCGGACACCGCGCGCCACCGAAGCGCACTGAGGGCTACCACTACGCCCAATGTGCTGCGTCGCCGGACTCAGGAAAGTTGTCCGCGCCGGTTACGCGCGAACACGCAGACGGCCTCGGCGCTGAGGAGCGCGGCCCTGGCCAGGAAAGTCGCGGCGGACTGTCCCGCGTCGCCTGAAGGCTTCTCTGGACGACGCAACCTCCACGATCCGGTCCGTCTCCCCCACGGGCGAGCCATACGTCGCGGTGTGAGACTGCACAGGTACGTATCGGCCCTGGACGAGGATCCGGACGAGGGGTGCTGAGGTGACCGTTCCCGAGATCCCTGAGGTTGCCCTTGCCGAGTTCCTCGCGGATCTCGGCAACTCGACGCTCGACCTCACCACCGCAATGGCGCGTTGCACCAAGGCCATGGGCCTTCAGCACTCCGTCGCCTACCTGGCCGACCTGCAGCAACGGCAGCTGACCCCGCTCAACGATCTGGTGCGGACGCTCCCCATCGACGATTCGCTCGCCGGCTGGACGTACCGCACCCAATCCTTGCGCGTCGAGAAATCCGACTTCGGGGGGACGACGGCCTGGTTGCCACTTGTGGACGGGGCGGAACGCCTCGGCGTCCTCGCTGTACAGGCCCCGGCCCTCGACGCGCTGTCGCTGCGGCGTGGCAGGACGCTCGCTTCCCTCTTTGCCATGATGATCACGTCCAAGCGGGCGTACAAGGACTCCTACGTGCGCCAGACCCGTACGGAACCTATGCGACTGGCGGCCGAGATGCTGCGCGCCTTCCTCCCGCCCCGCACGATCGGCGCCACGCGCGCCGTGTCGACCGCCGTCCTGGAACCGGCCTACGAGATCGGCGGGGACGCTTTCGACCACGCCCTGACCGACTCGATCCTCCACACGGCGATCCTGGACGCCATGGGACACGATCTGGCCTCGGGGCTGACATCGGTCGTGTCGCTGGCCGCCTGCCGCAACGCGCGTCGCACCGGAGCGGACCTCCCCGAACTCGTGGAGTGCGTCGACGCAGCCCTGTCCAAGTGGCTGCCGGACCAGTTCTGCACCGCCGTCGTCTCCCAACTGAACCTGAACACCGGCAAGCTGCGCTGGATCAACTGCGGACACCCCGCGCCGCTCCTCATCCGTGACCATCGCCTGGTCGCCGGAGCCATGGACCGCGACGCCGATCCGCCCATGGGGATGCCGGCCGCCTTCGCCTCGACGCCTCGACGCGTGCACGAGATAGCCCTGGAACCAGGTGATCGAGTGCTGATGTTCACCGATGGCGTCACAGAAGCCCGGACGATGGACGGCGGCGAGATCGGCCTCGAACGATTCGCCGACTACGTCGTCCGGGCCGCCGCGGCAGGCGAGCTGGCGCCCGAGACACTGCGGCGCCTCATCCAGGCGATCCTGGACGCCCAGGAAAACCGTCTCCGCGACGACGCGACGATCCTCATGTTCGAATGGCGGCACACACCCCGGCCCGCCTAGGCCCGCCACACGGCCATTGGGCTGCACGCCCGTACTGCACGGAGCGTGCAGTACGGAGAACACGGCCACAAATACCAGGCATCGTTCCCATCCGCAGGGGTACCCGCGTGCCGTACCAGCCCACCGAGGAAGTGAGAGCGCTGTGAGTGACCCCCGACCCGAAGCACCGGGACCGGAGCCCACGCCGAGGGACATGCCCGACCAGCAGGCGGGCAGCGGCGCGGATGATCCCTGGGAGTCCGCCGACGACGCGGCGCGGCCGGACGACAAGGAAGAGTCCGAGCCCGACCCGGAGATCCCCGACACAGACGAAGCGGGTACGGGACGGCGGGGCGCCCCGCACTCCGGAAGCGCGCGACCCGAGCATCCCGTTCCTGACGAACCGTCCGGCTGAGCTCCGCGCGACGTGGCAGCGCCGGCAGGGCAGCCTGGACAGGACGCCCGCCATGACACCCGGAGCCCGGCGGCCGAAAGGACACACATGAGTGTGCGCCAGTGGGATCTACCTTTTGATCTTGGCCAGTGCTCCGGCGTTTACGCCGGGGGTGAAGGCCATCTCGGGACTGCTCTGACTCGCGGGTGAGCACGGGTCGGCACTGTTCACCTCAGCCTACGGGGTGCTTCTGGTTGTCGATGTATTGGCGTTCGACGGTCAGGGGCGCACCGTGGCAGCTTCCGGCGAAGTGGGAGCCGGACCAGAAGTGGCCGCCCCGCAGGTGGCGGCGGATGTGCGTGTCGTGCTCCTGGCGCAGACGCCTGGAGGAGATGTCTTTGGGGGAGTTGACCAGCTTGGAGAGCTGGACCGTGGGCGGGTAGTGCAGGTGCAGGTGGTTGTCCTCGTTGAACTGCTTCAGCTCGGCCTCGAAGTCCGTGCACGCCTCCCGCATGATCTCTTCGCAGCGCTTCAGCATCTTGTCGCTGAACGCTTTGGGCCGGTATTTGGTGACGAACACCAAGTGGACGTGCGGGTTGGGGACGATGTGCCGGCCGGTTCTGATATCGGGGTTCGGCTTCCATCACGGCGGCATGGACCACCGGTAGTATGGTGATCACTGTGGGTGAACTTGGTTGGGAGAAGCGGCAGTTCGGGCACCGTGCCCGACTGGCATTGTCTCCTGCCGAGACTCTCCTCATCGACGAGCAGGCGCATGCCGCCCGCGCGATGTGGAACTGCCTGCACGCGTGGTGGCAGATGATGCCGAAGGACAAGCGGACTCTGTCGAACGCGGACGCCGCGATACGCCAGGCCCGCAAGGAGATCGATTTCCTCGCCGTCCTTCCTGCGCAGGCCGCGCAAGCGGTGCTCAAGACGTACTTCCAAGCCTGGAAGAACTTCTGGGACGGCCGCGCCCAGGCTCCGAACTTCAAGGGCCGGTTGCGGTCCGTGATGAGCGTGGACATCCCGCAGGGCCGTGACCTCCACATCAAGCGGGTACACCGCCGCTGGGGCATGGCCAACATTCCCAAGGCCGGCCGTGTCCGCTTCCGTTGGACCAAAGACCTCCCCGTGGGCAACAAGGCGAACGCCGACAACCGGATCACCGGGGCACGGCTGGTCAAGGACCACCTGGGATGGCACCTCGCCTTCCGCGTGCAGAGCCTCGAAGCCAGGCCCGCATCCCACCAGGGGGCACAGGTCGGAATCGACGCCGGAGTGAACCTGCCCCTCGCCCTCTCGGACGGCAACCACCAGGACCACGGGCGTGCGCCTCGCCTCCCGGACGGCAGCGCCGACCGTGACAAGTGGCTGACCGCTGAGGAAAAGGGCAAGCTCTGGCGCCTTGAGCGCCGGGCCGCCCAGCGCACGACACACCGCAAGCCCGGCGAGCGCACCAGCCGCCGCCTGAACCACACCTATGACCAGATCCGAGGGCTGCGCGCAAAAGCCACGCGACGACACCAGGACTGGCAGCACAAGACGACCACCACCCTCGCCCAGACGTACGGCGTCATAGTGGTCGAAGCACTCACCATCACGAACATGGTCAAGTCCGCTCGGGGCACCACCGCCGAGCCGGGGACAGGCGTCGCCCAAAAGGCCGGACTCAACCGCTCCATCAGCCAGGAGGCATGGGGCAGGACGGTCACGATGCTGACGTACAAGGCCGGCCGGTACGGCGGCACCCTGCACAAGGTGCCCGCCCCGCACACCTCCCGACGCTGCTCTGCCTGCGGCTTCATCACGCCCGGCAGCCGACAGGACCAGGCCACGTTCGTATGCAAGAACCCGGACTGCGGATGGTCGGGCAACGCCGACCACAACGCGGCCCGCAACATCTTGCACCTGTACCGGACGGGCCACGCGCTCATCCCGGCTGCCGGGAGGGCAGCCATCAGGCGTGCCAAGCGCGTCAAACCCGCCACCGCAAGGTAGACGGGAATCTCCTTCCTCAGCTTGCGAAGGGAGGAGAACACTTCAACCGTTCTGGTCGCTGTTCACGATGCTCGTGTCCCTGCTCGTCATCTACGGCCTGCTGGCCGAGCCGCGGCAAGTGCACGGCGCTCGGGTGTAGCCGGCGAAGATGCCGTACGTCCGCCCGGCGGGAGCCCGACCGCCCCGGCGCATGCCGGCCCTAGTCCCAGCCGCCGAGGAGGCCGCTGTTCAGCTGTGCCGTGCAAATGTTGTAACTGCCGGACGCGTGCCCCTTCTTCGTCTCGTCGCCGACGGTCACAGAGCAGTTGATGTCGCCGCCGCCCTGCAGCTGTGCCGAGACGTGGAAATACAGGGCGTCATCGTTCAACGGCAGCGTCTTCGTCATCGGCAATCCGGAGCCGTCACGACTGTCGCTGTCACTGCCGTACATCGTGTCGACGCCGGACGGCGCTGACCCCCACACCTTGAACACGACCTTCCCCGACGGTGCCTTGTCGGCGGCCGGCTTCTCTGCGGGGGCCGCAGCCTTCGGCTTCGGCGTCTTGGTGACCGTCACGGTCGGCGCCGGCTTCGCCTTGCCGCCCTTCGCGGCGGCGCGCTGCGTCACGGTAACCGTCGGCGCGGGCTTCGCATCCGCGGTCTTCTCCGTGCCGCCCCCGGACGTTCCGATGCCGACGCCGAGGAACAGGATCACGAACGCGGCCGGGATGACGAACCTCTTCTTCGCCCACTTCGGCCCGCCCGACGGAGGCCGGAACCCGGGCCCCGGTATGGCCGGTCCAGGAGGCGTCGGGCCCTGGAACGGCGGCTGATGGGACGGCGGTTGGGTGTACGACATGAGACCCCCCATGAGATGTGCGATGACTCATGACGGTAAGGGTGGATGTAGCGAACATGTCGGCCTGGTGATGAGATTGTGATGAATACGTGAAGGCTCGACTTGTGGGCGGTGCGGAAACTCTCGGGCGTGACACCAGTTGGCCGTGGAGGGCGAAGGCCTGGGCGAACACGACTGCGCCCCAATCCCTCGTGGCAGGAGTGGGGCGCAGTGTTGTGCAGGGTCGTGCATTCCGGAGCCCGGTCCGGTTCTCCGGGCCGGGTCGGGCTTCGTTCTGTGTGGCTGTTGCTCGGCGAGGCGGTGAGTCGCACTGCCGGGCTCGGCGGCGGGCACCGGGGGCGGACAGGCCCAGCGGCAGCCGCCACGTATACGCGTCAACTCAAAGGCTCGCTAGGCTTGTTGCTGACACGTCGTTCCAGCATCTGCCGTTTGCGTCCTTCCGGACGATCGCGTCGATCAGGGAGGAGCCGTTGGCGGTGGTGCCGGCGTGCTTTCACTGCGTGGAGCACGAACGAGCTTTCCTGGCAGTGCTGTTGACCCCGGTCTTGCTCGGTTTCCTACCGCTCAATCTCACAGGAAGGTACGTCCCGCCCGAGCTGATCCACAGGTTTTGCGCATTGCTCGGCTTCCCCCACCTCGCTGGCGCGTCCTGAACTTTCAGGCTGCGGTGGGGGTGCGCCGGTCGCGCTGCGACACGGCTAGATAGCCGACGAATCCGATGATCGCGGCCGTCCACGCCAGCGTGACCGGCGCCAGTCCGAGGCCCAGGGCGCCGCGGCTGTGGCCGAGCGCCATCCAGTCGGCGAGGGAGGCGCCGAGGGGGCGGGTGATGACGTACGCGGTCCAGAACGCGGTCACCGCGCCCATGGCGCCGAAACGGTGTGCCAGGGCGGGCATGCAGATGCCTACCGCGAAGAGGACGACCGAGCCCAGGTAGCCGAAGCCGACAGTCGCGGTGAGGTCACCAGCGGCGGTGCCGAGTGCGAAGGTGGCGAGTACGGCCGCCCAGTAGAACGCTTCGCGGCGGCGCGTTTGGATGGTGTGGATCGACAGGGTCCGCTCGCTCACGTACCAGAGGACGAAGACCGCGGCCAGTACGGCGAGGAAGGCCGGGGCCGACACCACGTACGGCACACCCAGGCCGACGTGCAGGACGTCGGCGGCCATGGTGCCGAACACACTGACCATGACGACGGCGGTCCAGTAGGCCCAGGCGACGTACCGGCGGCGGGTGAACTGAATGGCCAGGGAGGCCGCCAGGGCGAGGCCGCCGAGCGCGACCGCCGGTATCGGGCCGAGCGTACGGGCCAGGAGGTCCGACGCTGTCTCGCCCATGCCCGTGGTCAGCACCTTGATGATCCAGAAGTAGACGGTCACCTCCGGCACCTTGTTCGCCAAGTGGCGTACGGGGTCGAGGGGCCGGTCGTCGAGGACGTGCTCTGCGGTCATGATCCGCACGATGGCACTTTGATCCTGAACGCATCCTGAACGGCGTGCGTGCGGCATCGATGTGACGTAGCACCGCGGTACGACCTGACCGGGCAGGCGCTGCCGCACCGCAGTCAGGATGCGTTCAGGGATCCCGTGGCACGGTCGGGCGTCATGACATACGAGACGTCGAATACCTCCGCATCGTCGGCGGCCGGCACCCAGGCGGTGTCCCCCGGCCTCCGGCCGCGCTGGAACAAGGTGCCCGAAGTCACCGCCTACTTCTGGATCATCAAGGTGCTGTGCACCACCGTGGGTGAGACAGCTGCCGACCTGCTCAACGAGAAGGCCGGCCTCGGCCTGACCGGTGTGTCGGTGCTGATGAGTGCTCTGCTGGCCGTCGTCCTGGTCGTACAGTTCCGCACCAGCGCATACCGCGCGGGCGTGTACTGGCTCGCGGTCGCCCTGATCAGTGTCGTCGGCACGCTGATCAGCGACAACCTCACCGACAACATGGGCGTGCCACTGGAGACCAGTACCACCGTCTTCGCGGTCATCCTCGCGATCGTCTTCGTGGTCTGGTACCGGCGTGAGCGGACGCTGTCGATCCACAGCATCGACAGCACCGGCCGGGAGTCCTTCTACTGGCTCGCCGTCCTGTTCACCTTCGCTCTCGGCACCGCGGCCGGCGACCTGGTCTCCGAGCGCATGGACCTCGGCTACTGGCTCGCCGCCGTTCTGTTCGGCCTGGCCATCGCGGCGGTCGCCCTTGCGCACTTCAAGCTCGGCCTGGACGCGGTCTGGAGCTTCTGGATCGCCTACATCCTCACCCGTCCGCTCGGCGCGTCCATCGGTGACTACCTCTCCCAGCCCACCGGTGACGGCGGCCTGGGCATGGGCACGGTTGTCACCAGTGTGCTGTTCCTCGCGGTCATCCTCGGCCTGGTCGTGTATCTGTCGGTGACCCGGAAGGACGTGACGCAGACGCAGCGCGCCGCCCGGCACGCGGCCTGAGCAGACGTACAGGAGGCGTTCAGGAGGCGTTCAGGAGGCGTTCAGGCTGATACTGGCAACGTCGGCTCGGGCGATCACTCTTCGGAGTCGCCTCGTGACACCGAGCGCTCGCCCCCATCGCGGGGCGGGCGTTCTGCCGTACGACCGAATCGGAGCCCCCCACCTTGCAGCCATCCGAGATGTTCACCGATCTGGACGTCACGAGCACGACCAGATCGGTGATGAAGAAGCTTCCCGAGGTCACTCTGGCGTTCTGGATCATGAAGATCGCCGCGACCACGCTCGGCGAGACGGCCGGCGACCTCTTCGCACAGACCCTCCAGCTCGGCTACTTCCTCACCACGATCGGGCTGTTCCTGATCTTCGTGGTGACCTTGGTCCTGCAGCTGAGGTCCAGCCGCTACAACCCGTTCTTCTACTGGACCGTGATCCTGTCGACCAGCATGGCCGGCACCACGATGTCCGACTTCATGAACCGTGACGCGGGAGCCAAGTACCTGTCCGGGGACGCCACCTCACTCGGCTGGGGCCCGCAGGGCCTGGGCCTCGGCTACCCCACCGGGGCGGCGATCCTCATCTCGATCCTGCTGGTCATCTTCGCGGTCTGGAAGGCCACCGGGATGACCTTCCAGATCCGTGACATCGTCACCTTCCGCGGCGAGGCGCTGTTCTGGTCGGCGATCCTCGTCTCCAACACCCTCGGCACGTCCATGGGTGACTTCCTGTCCGACAGCTCCGGGCTTGGTTACGCCGGAGGCGCGCTGCTCGTGAGCGGGGCGCTCGCCGTTCTCGTCGCCCTGATGAAGGTGCCGGTGGTGCCGAACGTGCTGCTTTTCTGGATCGCCTTCGTCCTCACCCGCCCGTTGGGCGCCACCGCGGGTGACTTCCTGACCAAGCCGGTCGCCAAGGGTGGCCTGGACCTCGGCACGGCGGGTTCCTCGGCCGTACTCCTGGCCGTTCTGCTCGGTCTGATGGCCTACGCGCAGATCCAGGAACGCCGGACCACCGCACCTCGGCCGACGTAACGGGAGCCGGTCACTCTGCAGGCCGACTGAGTCCAGTCACCCGACAGGCAGGTCGACCCGGAAGCGCGCTCCGGAGGTGTAACCAGGATCGTGGGACACCTCGCCGCCGACGGCGCGGGCCAGGCGCCGCGCGAGCGGCAGTCCGAGGCCCGCGCCGTCGTGCCCGTCGTCCAAGTCGGCGCGGCGGCCGGGCTGGAAGAGGTCGCCGACGAACTTCGCCGGCACGCCGGGACCGTCGTCGGTGACGTCGATACGCACCCTCCCGGGCAGTTGCCGCGCGGAAACGGTCACCGCGGAGACGGCGAACCGGACCGCGTTGGTCAGCAACGGGCTGACGATGCGTTCGAGGAGAGCGGGCGCGACTCCCGCCTGCAGCCCTGGATCCGCCACGTCGACGGATGTCTGCACATGCTCCCGTGCGTCGAAGCTCTCGACCAGCCGGTGCAGGACGGGGACGACGGTCGTGGTGCCGGGGGCCGCCGAGGAGTTCTGAGCTCTGTCTCGGGCGTCGCTGAGAAGCGTGTCGCAGATGGTGCGCATGGACTGGGCTGCCTCGACGATCACCCCGTGGGTGGCGCGGGTTTCGGCGGCGGTGCGTGGGCGCGCCTTCCACCAGTCGAGCTCGATGACGATCCGGGTGAGCGGGGTGCGCAGTTCGTGGGACAGCTCGCCGGTCAGCTGCTGCTCGTGCCGCAGCACGGTGCGTATGCGGTCCAGCAGAGTGTCCAACGAGGTACCCAGGCGGGCGAGTTCGACCGGATGGCCCTCGACGCCGAAGCGTTCGTCGGAGGCGACGGCGCTCCACTGGGTGGCCTGGTCGGTCATGGTCCGTACGGGGCGCAGCGCTCGCCCGACGGCCAGGCGCGTCAGCGCGTAGGTGCACGCGAGCATGACTGCGTCCAGGATCAGGGAACCCAGCAGCAGCGTGTCGGCCGAACTCCGGTACGGCCCCAGGTCCAGCGCCGTGACCACAGTGGCGCCGTGACGGTTGCCCACGAGATCCGAGCACAGGCGCACGGCGTGTGGGCTTTCGGGGTTGACGGTCGAGCAGGTTCGCTTCCGTTGTGCGGCGAGCTGTCCGGCGGCCCGGGCCAGCGTGCTGTCCGCCGTGGTGGCAGGCGGCTGCTCCAGCACCCGTGTCCCGGCGTAGATCCACGCGTTGGCGTCGAGGAGGTGGTCGTTGACGGTCTCCAGGACCCGCACCCGGGGACCGCTGGTGTCGATGGTCGTGGCGACGGCAGCCGCACGGTTGCGCAGTTCGTCGTCCGCCTGGTGCTGCAGGTGTCGGTCCATCACGGTGTTGAACGCAACGGTCAGCACGGCCATCAGGAGCGCGGCGGTGGTCAGCGCCACGAGGGAGAGCCGGCCGCGCAGGGTGCGGGGAGCCAGGCGGCGCAGGAGACGGTTCATCGGCTTTTCCTTGGTGGAGCCCTCACCTTTAGGTGGGGGAGGAAACGAAGCTCCTGCGGAGCAGGGCAGGGAATGCCGGATCGCCGCCAGGCCATCCGGTGTACACCTCGCGACGGGATGGGGCTGCCCACAATGGTCAAGAACTCTCAACTGTCAGTCCTCCCGGGTAGGTTCGGGTGCATGACGACAGCAGCGCAGGCGGCGGAGGATTGCGGACATGCCCGGTACACGTACCGTGTGCGCTTGTCGTCGACCGCCCGCTCGGTGCTTGAGGCGGAGTGGGACCGGTGCCGGTGGATCTGGAATGAGTGCGTTGCCAAGTCCAAGGCCACACACACGTACAACCAGGTACATCCTGAGGACAAACAGACATGCGGCCCGGTTCAGCTCGCGAGGATGCTGACCGAGGCCCGCGCCGTGACGCCATGGCTGCGGGAGGGCGCTTGTGTCCCTCAGCAGCAGATCATCCGGGATTTCGGGAAGGCCCGTGCGAAGGCTTTGAAGGACATCAGGGCTCGGTTGCCGATGAGGCTGCGAGCAGGGATGCCGAAGTGCAAGAAGAAGCGCGAGGCGCTGCCGACACTGGAGTACACCCGGCGCGGTTTCCGGCTGAAGGATGGCCAGCTGCACCTTGCCGGCGGGATCGTGCTGCGGGTGGTGTGGTCTCGGGAGTTGCCCAAACCGCCGTCCAGCGTTCGCGTGTACCGCGACAGCATCGGGCATTGGTACGCGTCGTTCGTGACCACCGTGACCACACAGCACCTGCCGCAGACCGGCGCGGTGATCGGTATCGACTGGGGCGTACGCGAGAGGGCCACCACCACATCCGACACCCATGACCTCCCCCACGCGCAGCATGGGAAAAACGCCGCGCAGCAGCTCACCCGGTATCAGCGGATGATGGCGCGGCGCCGCCCCGCCAACGGGCAGTCCGCCTCGAAGGGCTACCGCGAAGCGAAGCGGAAGGCAGCGAAGCTGCACAAGAAGGTTACACGTCAGCGGCAGGACACCGGCCGCAAGTGGGCCAAACGCGTTGTCCGTGACCACGACGCTTTGGCGGTTGAGGACTTCCGGCCGAAGTTCCTGGCGAAGTCGACGATGGCGCGTAAAGCGGCCGATGCCGCCATCTCGGCGACGAAGCGGGCCCTGGTCGAGATGGGCCGCAAGCACGGCCGGGCCGTGCACCTGGTACACCCCGCGCACACCACTATGGACTGCGCGCAGTGCGGAGCGAGAACCAAGCACGCACTCCCCCTCTCCGAAAGGACGTATGCCTGCACCGCGTGCAGAGCCGTATCCCCCAGGGATAAGAACTCTGCGCGCGTGATGCTGGTCCGGGCTGGTCTCGTACCCGGCTGGTGACGATCGTGTAAGACCTGCGCGCCCGCCGGGCCGCAGGCAACGTGAGCTAGGAATCCCCCTCCTTCACTTCACGAGGGGGAGCAGTCAAGACAGCCGGTGTCCGATCCCGCGCGCCGTCGTAAGGCTCAGGTCGCTGCCCACTTCGCGCAGCTTGCGACGCAGCCGGCTCAGGTACTGATCGAGGGTGTTGTCGCTGACCTGTGCGCCGTCCGGCCAGGCGGCCCTCACCAGGTCGCGTCGGCTCACGATGCTGCCGTACGCGGCCACGAGCGTGGCCAGCAGCCGGAACTCCGTCGGTGAGAGGTCGACGTGGACATCTCCGACCCTCGCACTGTGTCGGGTCGCGTCCAGGACCACATCTCCGGCCGCGGCCACGGCCGGTGGCCCGGCGCGTTTGAGCGCGGCTCGCAGCCGGGCGACGAGTTCGGCGAAATGGAACGGCTTGGGCAGATAGTCGTCGGCCCCGGCGGAGAACCCGGACAGCCGGTCGGTGAGGTGGTGGCGGGCTGTCAGGAAGATGACCGGGGCGGCGAAACCGTTGGCGCGCAGCGCCTGGCACACGTCCCGCCCGTCCGCGTCGGGCAGCCCCACGTCCAGCACGACCGCGGCGATGTTGTCAGTGGCCAGCCTCAGGGCGGTGGCACCGTCGGCGGCGAGCACGGGCGCGAAATCCTCGTCCAACAGGCCGCGGCGCAGCACATCACGCAGGGCGTGATCGTCCTCGACGACCAGGATCTTGTGGTGCATGGTCCTCCGTCGGATCTTCCGGCGATGGGTCGTGCTGCCGCGCCGGAGCAGCACCCGCCCAGTGACTACAATTCTGTAGACGGTCTGCTGAACTGTAGACGATAGGGGGTGTGAGGTCCGATCCGATGAGGGTGGGGTCCATTCCGATGACGGACCGAAGCCCCAACGCCGCCGGCTGGTGCGCTCGAAGCTACTTCCATGGCCGCATGGACCCGTAGGGCACGTAGGGCACGTAGGGCACCAACGCCGCAATCGAGATCGCCTGATCGCCGGGCTCGCGCCGTACAGCGACATTGCCCCATCCGCATCGGCGTGTGTTCAGGTGCCGCGGTCGTGGGCGGCGAGGTCGGGCCGCTTCCACACCTCGCCGATCAGGACGTCGTCGGTGAGGTGCACGAGCTGAGGAGCGAAGGCACCTAACAGCCGGGCGCCACGCGTCCCGGCGTCGGGCAGCGCCCATGCGCGGGGTGGTCAGGGCCGCCAGGAGGGCGATGGCGGCGGCCATGGCGAGGCTGACGCGCAGTCCGTGCTGGAAGCCGGCCGGGGCGCAGATCAGTGCGCCGAAGACGGCCACAGCCAGGGCGCCGCCGATCTGGCGGCTGGTGTTGAACACGCCACTGGCAGTGCCGGTCTGCTCGGCAGGCACGTGTTCCAGCAGCAGGGCGGTGGTCGGGGGCATCACCAGCGGGCCCGCCATGCCGACCGGGATCAGCAGCAGCGCGCTCGCCCATACCGGCATCGAGGCGGGTACCAGCGCGAGGGCGATCGAGCCGGCCGCGATCAGGACCAGCCCGGCGATGACCGGCACGCGGGGGCCGGTGCGCTCGGCGATCCGCGCGGAGAACGGCGTCAGCAGCGCGCTGAGCAGCATCATCGGCAGGAACGCGATCCGGCGCCCAGCGCGGACAGGCCGTGCTGCTGCTGGAAGTACAGGGAGAACAGGTATGGCAGCCCGTAGAAGCCGACCATGAAGGCGAACCCGATGCCGGTGGCGACGACCACGATCGGCGAGCGGAACAGCGTGAGGGGCACCATCGGGTGGACCACCTTGGCCTGCGCCGTCACGAACGCGGCCAGCGCGGCGACGGCGACGCCGAGTGAGGCCAGTACCTGGGGCGCGGTGAACCCGGCATCCCCGGCCTCGATCGCCCCGAAGGTGAGGCCGCCCATGGCGAGGATCGCGGTGATCTGTCCGATCCAGTCGAACGGGGCCTGGCGGGTCGGCGAGTGCTGGGTCCGGGACAGCAGGAGCAGGGTGAGGATGCCGACCGGCAGGTTGATCCAGAAGATCATCCGCCACGAGGCCAGGCTCAGCACACCGCCGAGCACCGGGCCCGCGGCGGCAGCAACGGCGCCGCCCATGGCCCACACACCCACCGCGCGCGCCCGGCGGGCAGGGTCGGGGAACGCCTGACGCACCAGCGCCATCGAGGTCGGCATGGTCACCGCCGCGCCGACGCCTTGCACGACGCAGGCTGCGATAAGTACCGGCGGCTGACCGGTCACCTGTCCACAGAACCACGCACCTCATCTGACCTGGGATTCCTTGCTAGGAAAGGTACTCGCAGGGACCTCCACCCCAAGCCTTGTCCTACGCCGAAGACGTGCCAGCCGACACCGTCCGCGAGGACATCCGCAACTTCCTCACCAGCCGCCGCGCCCGCCTCACCCCGCAGGAGGCCGGCCTGCCCGACTTCGGCGGGCGGCGCCAAGTCAGCGGACTGCGGCGCTCAGAGGTTGCCCAGCTCGCCGCGATCAGCGTCGACTACTACACCCGCCTCGAACGCGGAACTGTCGGCAGCGTCTCCGAGGAGATCCTCGGCAGCCTCGCCGTAGCCCTTCAGCTCGACGACGTCGAACGCGCCCACCTGGCCGACCTCGTCCGCGCCGCCAACGCCCTTCACCGCGCCCCGGACCCTGAGGAAGCTGATCGCCCCTGGCAAGGGTTCGGCTCCAGGCAGTGGGGCCGCCCGGCGCCAAGGCGGGGCCCACTGCAAGCTCTTCATCAGTCTTCTATGCCCCGCCGCCCTGGGACCCCTCACCCTGCCCCCCGTCCCGGTCGGGTGCCTCTTCCGCCATGGGAGCCGCCGCCGGGCCGGACTCCTCCAAGACCTCGGAGGCCTCGGGAATAGCCTGTTCGGCCCAGATCACCTTGCCCTCGGGCGTGTACCGGGTGCCCCAGCGCTCGGCGATCTGCGACACCAGGAACAGGCCGCGGCCGCCCTCGTCCATCGTCGCGGCATACCGCAAATGCGGAGAGGTGTTGCTGCCGTCGGCGACCTCGACGATCAGCGTACGGTCGCGGATCAGCCGTACGTGGATCGGCTCGGAGCCGTAACGGATGGCGTTGGTGATCAGCTCGCTCAGGACCAGCTCCACACTGAAGGCCAGCTCGGACAGATTCCACTCGTCGAGCTTGCGGGCCACCTCGTCGCGCATCCCCGCGACGGCGGCCGGGTCGAGCGGCACGTCCCAGTCGGCGATCCGGTCACGCGGCAGTCCCCGCGTACGGGCGATCAGCAGGGCCACGTCGTCCTTGGGACGCTCGGGCAGCAGCTCGTCGAGCACTGCTTGGCAGCTCTCCTCCGGCGACCTGTCGGGGTGGCCCGACAACGCTTGGCGCAGCAGTTCCATGCCCACGTCCAGATCGCGCCTGCGGTCCTCGATGAGGCCATCGGTGTACAGGACGAGCTGGGCGCCCTCCGGAAGGTCCAGCTCGGCGGTCTGGAACGGCAGCCCGCCCAGACCCAGGGGCGGCCCGGTCGGCAGATCCAGGAAGGTGACGGTGCCGTCGGGGAGAACCAGCGCCGGCGCCAGGTGCCCGGCACGCGCCACGACACAGCGGCGCGTCACCGGATCATAGATCGCGTACAGGCAGGTGGCACCCACGATGCCCGTGGCGCTCTGCGTATCCGACTCGTCCTGGTCGATACGGCCGACGAGGTCGTCCACGTGGCTCAGCAACTCGTCGGGCGGCAGATCGAGCGAGGAGAAGTTGTGCACCGCGGTCCGCAGCCGGCCCATGGTGGCGGCGGCGTGCAGGCCGTGGCCGACCACGTCGCCGACGGTCAGCGCGACCCGGCTGCCCGACAGCGGAATCACGTCGAACCAGTCGCCGCTCACCCCCGACTGGGCGGGGAGGTAGCGGAAGCCGACGTCGAGGGCACTCTGTTCGGGCAGCGCTCGCGGCAGCAGGCTGCGCTGGAGTGTCACCGCGAGGGCGTGCTCGCGGGTGTAGCGGCGGGCGTTGTCGATGCTGACCGCTGCTCGGGCCACCAGTTCCTCGGCGAGCGACAGATCCTCCTCGTCGAAGGGCCCGTGCTGCTGGGAGCGCCAGAAGTTGGCCATGCCCAGCACGACGCCGCGGGACTTGATCGGGGCGGCGATGAGGGTGTGAATGCCGTAGTCGATGATCCTCTTGGTGCGCTCCGGGTCCTGCGCGTGCCAGCCCGTGGCGGTCGACAACTCGGCCACCAGCTCGGCGTGGCCGCTCCCGTAGCCGCGGGCCTGGGGGGTGGACGGCAGGAAGTCGATCAGCCTGCCCGCCTCGTAGAGCGGGTGGTCGTCCCGGATGCCGTACACGGCCGTCCGCCGCATGTCCGTCGCCGTGGGGGCCGGCTCCTGACCGTGCAGTACGGCGTCGGCCAGGTCCACGGTGACGAAGTCGGCGAAACGCGGGACGGCGACCTGCGCCAGCTCGTCGGCGGTGCGCAGGACGTCCAGGGTGGTGCCGATGGCCAGTCCGGCGTCGTACAGCAGCTTGAGCCGCTCCCGCGCGATCTCCGCCCTGCCGGTCACCGCCCGCAGTTCGGTGGAGTCGCGCAGCGTCACCACCGTCCCCATGGGGCCGCCGCCGCTGTCCGTGTGCCGCTGGTTGACCGCCAGCAGCCGGTCTCCGGCGAAGAGCACCTCGTCGGTGACCTCGCGCCCGGAGACGAGCAGCGCCGCCGTCTCGGGGTCGAGACTCGACAGCTCCGACACGAGTTGCCCCTCGACATCAGGGGGCAGCTCCAGCAGGCGTCTGGCCTCGTCGTTCGCCAATACCAGCCGCCCGTCGCCCCCGACTATCAGCACCCCTTCGCGCACGGAGTGCAGCACCGTGTCGTGGTGGTCGTACATGCGGGTCATCTCGTCCGGGGCCAGGCTGTGGGTCTGCCGGCGCAGTCGCCGGCCCACCAGTGCCGTGCCCGCCGTGGCCAGCACGAGTGCCCCCGCACCGGCGCCCAGGATGATCGGCAGTTGCCGGGTCACCTGACTGGCCACGTGCTTGACCTTCAGCCCCGCGGAGACAAGTCCCACGACCTTGCCGTCGGCGTTGTCGATGGGGACGGTGGACTGGACCTCCCGGCCGAGTGGGCCATTCACACTCTCCGTGTACACCTTCCCCGCGAGCGACGGCGCGATGGTGCCCACGAACTGTTTTCCGATGAGGTTCGGCAGGGGGTGGGTGTAGCGGATGCCCTTGGTGTCCAGGACCACGATGAAGTCGACGCCCGCGGCCTTGCGCGCCGCCTCCGTCAGCGGCTGGAGGATCTTGCTCGGGTCGGGGCTCTCCAGTGCGGCCACGACGCCGGGAGAGTGCGCGAACGTCTGCGCCACGGCGACGGAGCGGCGCTTGGCCTCGGCGTAGGTGTCCCGGTCCGACTGGAGCACCAGGGCGAGGACGCCGCCGGCCACGAGCAGCACAACCAGCGCCACCTGGAGGACGAACACCTGCCCGGCTACGCTCCGCGGGCTTCTGCTGACCAGGGACCTGAACGAAAGGCTTCTCCAGTCGGCGAAACGATTCGCCATGTGACCTTTCTAGCACTGGCGATCCTGACCGGCCACAGGCCGCACCGCCCAGGGCACCGCATCGCGGGACGCGTGCGACGGGGACGGACCCGGCCTCTGACAGCCTGCCAGGGGCGCGGGGGCCCGATACCTCGCACCTGAGGCGGTCTCCGAGGGGCCTGATCGTCCAGCCGGGCGGCGAGCGCCTCGACCGGTTCCCTCACTTATTCGGGCCGCTCGATGACGAACGGCCGGTCGAGGGACACGAGCACTACGGGGCAGCCCGTCGAGCGGCTCCACCCGCAGCGAAACGCGGAACCAGGGCTCGGGGTCCCCCTCCACGCTGTGCGAGGAGAGCAGCTCCTCCACGGTCGCGACGCCGGCAGGGAATCACGAACGGATGTGCTCGGCCGTCCCCTGGACGCACACGGCCGCCTCGTGGCGATGCGGAGCCGTCGCGATCCTCGACGGGGCGCGCCGGGTCGAGGTCGGCGAGCGGTTCGAAGGAGCCGGGCAGGGTCCGCGCGTCGGTGATGCGGTCCAGCCGGAACGTCCGGTCCTCGCCGATCGCGGGAAAGCGCCCACGAACGTCGCGCGGCTCGCACAGGGGCGGCCAGCGCGCACAGCGCTCCGAGTCCGCCAGAGCCTCATGGGAGCAATTGCGGCGGCTGGGAGCGTGCACCCACATCGACCACGGCACGCAGCGGGCGGACCCTGGTCGAACAACTCCAGATCGGACGACTACGGCACGGCGGCGACGTGGAGCCGGGGAATCGTGGCGCCGTTGCCTGCCTTGATTCCTTCGATCACCGCTTGGTGCAGATCCCGGCTGTGCCGCTCCGTCCGGCAGGGCACCGGACTGCCAGTGACGGTGAACCATTCCAAGGTTCCGGTGTACTGGACCGACACATCGGCCTCCTGGCCGTCCCAGGTGGTGTGGACGGTCACGTCGCCCGTGACGACCCCCGCCTCGTCGGTACAGACGCCACCCCGGCCGGTGAAGATCCCGGGGGTGGTCCATGATGCCCAGGCCATAACGTCAGCCTCCTCGCCTCGGTGCCGTGCGCGGCTCACAACTCGGCCGCACTCCGCTGTGCCGCGTACTCCTGGAGTACGCGCCCTCGGAGTGGGCCACGAGACCATCGCGAGTACGGGACTCGCTGTCCGGCCCACCTCCTGGCGTGCTCGTCGTCCATTGTGTTCCGCCCCTGTTGCGCATGGGTAGGGACATTTGTCCTAATTGCGGGTCCGCCCTCGTGAGCAGCCCGCGACGGGATCAGGAATCCGCCTTCCCATGCCGTGCGGCAATGTGGAAGTCCGGGCGGCTGCGCAAAGGATGCCTCACGGATGCGTGCGCTCGGAGCGCTGCAGTCGCCACACGCCCGTTCATCCCGCGACCGCAGGGATGCTGAAGGAAACGACCGACGTCAAACTCGGGGTCCGGCTGTCGAACATCGAGACCCGGCGCCAAAACCGCCGCCGACAAACTCGCCGCGCTCGGGCTCGTGGGCAGCGGCCCACCGGCGCGGCGCCAGCAGACCGTAGGCCCACAGGCGCGGCGCCAGCGGACCGTAGGTCCAGTTAACCACCGGCGGTGGAGTTGCGTCCGTTCGGCGGCGAGCCGATCGATGATCTTCAGGTCTCCGCAGAGCAGGGGCCGACTGAGGCGGTGTGAGACATCACGGTGGAGACGCAGCGAAGCGCCGTCGCTGGCTGCGGCGAGGAGGATCGAGCACGGGGGGCCCGGGGTCCGTGTCGATGTCCACCAGGACGAGCTGCTCGACCTGCCTTCGTGGTCGAGGCGACCCGGCTGGCACAGGCGGTGCGGCGCACACGGGCGTCGGCGTGCTGCCGGATCGTGCACACAGGGTTCCGGGAGCAGCATGGAAGAGAAGGCCTCAACCGGCACGCGTCCTGAGCGGGCTTGCGCTGAGGAGGGAGCTCTCCAGGATGGATGTACACGAGCCACGCCCGGACCGGGAGGGGGACGGCGGGGCGGGCGCGGCGCCGCCGGGAGGGTTGCTCGATCTGCTCAACGTGGCTGCGGTCGTGCTGGACGACTCTGGACGGATCGTGTTCTGGAGCCCACAGGCCGATGAGGTGTTCGGCTACGCGGCCGAAGAGGCTCTGGGCCGGTACGCGGCACGTCTGCTGGTCCACGAGGAGCAGCGGGACCTGGTGATCAGGCTGTTCGCCGAGGTGATGGGGACCGGTGAGAGCTGGGCGGGCGCCTTCCCGATCCGGCACAAGGACGGCAGCACGCGCCTGGTCGAGTTCCGCAACATGCGCCTGGTGGATGACCTCGGCGACATCTACGCCCTGGGCATCGCCGCCGACCAGAGCACACTGCAGCGGGTGGAGACCGACCTGGCCCTGTCACAGCGCCTGGTCTCGCAGGCCCCCATCGGCATCGCCCTGCTGGACACGAAACTGCGCTATGTGATGGTCAACCCGGAGCTGGAGCGCATCAACGGTATCCCGGCGGCCGATCACCTCGGCCGGTACCCGCACGACATCCTCACGTCCCTCGACGTCGACTCTATCGAGTCCGCGATGCGCCGGGTGCTGCTTGCCGGCACCCCCCTGATCGACCAGTACACCGTCGGCCGCACCCTCGCCGATCCGGACCACGATCACGCTTGGTCGGTGTCGCACTACCGGCTCGAAGACTCCGGCGGGCGGGTGATCGGTGTGGCGCACTCGGTCATCGACGTCAGCGAACGCCATCGGGCCGCTGCCGAGGCGGACCAGGCCCGCCACCGCCTGACCATGATCGCCGAAGCGTCCGCCCGCGTCGGCACGACCCTGGAGGTTGAGCACACCGCCCAGGAACTGGTGAAGGTGGCGGTGCCAGACCTGGCCGACATCGCGTCGGTCGATGTCCTTGACACCGCGCCGGCCCCGCGCCGCACCTCCCGCTCCGAGGGACCGGAGCTGTTTCGCCCGCTCGCCGTGGCCGCCGCCTATCCCACTCCAGCCGCAGCTGCGCTGCAGGCCGTCGACCGCACCCCGTACGGTGCGGACCGACTGATCACCCAATGCGTTCACACCGGTCGGCCCGTCGTCGCCCATTCCGGACAGGAGGATCTGGAACGCATCGCCCTCAGCGCCGACAGCGCGGCAGTCTTCGCCCAGGCAGACGTGCACTCCTACCTCGTGGTCCCGCTGATCGCCCGCAATGAGGTCCTCGGCGCTTTTGGTCTGCTGCGGGCGCGCAACCAGCTCCCGTTCGATGAGGACGATGTGCTGCTCGCAGTTGACCTGGCTGCCCGCGCGGGGGTCGCCATCGACAACGCCCGCTTGTACCAGAGCGTCCGCAGCACCGCCGAAACCCTCCAGCGAAGCCTCCTGCCCGGCGAGCTTCCACAGCCCACCGGCCTGAACCTCGCCTCCTTCTACCAGCCCGCCCAAGCATCCAGCGAGGTCGGAGGCGACTGGTACGACGTCATCCCCCTTGCCCACGACAAGACCGCGCTGGTGATCGGTGACGTCATGGGCAACGGCATTGACGCCGCCGCCACCATGGGCCGTCTACGCACCGCCACGTCTGCCTTCGCCGACCTCGACCTTGCTCCCGCCGAGGTTCTTCGCCACCTCGACAAGATCACGTGCGAGCTCGAGCACTACATCGCCACCTGCATCTACGCCACCTACGACCCTCACACCCACAGGTGTCACATCGCGAACGCCGGGCACCTCCCGCCCGTCCTCGCATCATCCGGACGGCTCCCGCAGCTCCTCGAGCTGGCCCCGGGCGCACCCCTCGGCGTCGGCGGCGTCCCCTTCCACACCACCACGTTCGACCTGAATCCCGGCGACCGCATCGTCCTCTACACCGACGGCCTCGTCGAAACCCGCCACCAACCCATCGACGAGCGCCTCAACACCCTGCTGCGCACCCTCGAAGAACCCCGCAGACCGCTCGACGAAACCTGCCGATGGCTCGTTGACGTCCTGCGGGACAGGGACGACCACGACGACGTTGCCCTCCTCATCGCACAAGCCACACCCGATGTCCCCCAACGACACCCACGCCCCACGTGACCCAACGCCCCCGGGCCGACTGAACAAAGCCCGCGCCCTTCCGCCCGCCGGCCGTGTTCATCGCAGTTTTGGTTCCGGTGCCGTCCTCCCTGCTGGGTTTCGTCGGCGTTGGTGCCGGCGCCGCGCAAGCGACTTTCCTCGGCGACGATCCTGGCCACAGGTGGCACGGCCGTGCTGGCGGCACTGGCGGTCTTCGCGGTGGTCCGCAGTCAGCTGTGGCTGATGTTCGGCATCATGGGCCTGCTCGGCCTGGGCAACGGCATCTTCTCCGCGGCGATGCCGACCCCGATCCGGGCCGGCGACCGCGACAGCCGAAAAGACCTCTCCATCACCTCTCGTGCGCGCCTGGCCATCCCCTCTTCCCTGCCGCGTCCATGACCGCCACGGAGTCTCCAGCTGAGGCCGCGAACCCTTGTGGGGGCGAACGCGGCAAAGGAAGTGCGCGATGCACGCCTGCGGTCCACCCTGGGGTGCGAGGATCAGCCGTCCGCGAGCATGCCGGTCCGCAGTTTGGCGAGTGTGCGGCTCAGGAGGCGGGATACCTGCATCTGGGAGACGCCGAGCATCTCGCCGATCTGGCTCTGAGTCATCTCCTGCCCGAACCGCATCTCGATGATGTGGCGCTCCCGGTCCGTAAGACGGTCCAGAAGAGGGTTCAGGCAGTGCAAGTCCTCGACGGTCTCCATGCCGACGTCGGGCTCACCGATGCAGTCGGCCAGCGTACGGCCCTGAACCTGGGCCTGTCCCGCCTCGCCGCCGTCGGCGGGCATGTCCAGGGAGCCGGCGGTATAGCCGTTCGCGGCGACGATGCCCTCGATGACCTCGTCCTCGCTCAGTTCCATGTGCTCGGCGAGTTCCTTGACCGTAGGGTCACGGTCCAGGACGACTGCGAGTTCCTCTTTGGCCTTGGCGATGTCGACCCGCAGCTCCTGGAGCCGCCGGGGCACGTGGACCGCCCAGGTCGTGTCGCGGAAGTACCGCTTGATCTCGCCGACGACGTACGGAATGGCGAAGGTGGAGAACTCGACCTCGCGGGACAGGTCGAACCGGTCGATCGCCTTGATCAGACCGATGGTTCCGACCTGGACGATGTCCTCCATGTCACTGTCGCCACGGTTCATGAACCGGCGCCCGGCGAACCGTACGAGCGACAGGTTCATCTCGATGAGTGTGTTCCGGGCGTACTGATGCTCGCGGGTGCCCTCTTCCAGGAGTTGAAGCTGGTCGAAGAACAGCTTCGACAGTTTCCGCGCGTCCTTCGGAGCGACCTTCCCCGCGTCCTCGATCCAGGGCAGCTCGCCCGCATCGGCCTGCGCCTCCAGCCGTGCCGGTGCCTGGACGTGCTCCGTGCCCTCCGCGTTCCTCGCCTGCGACTGGACTGCCATGATCACACTCCCGGATCGGTTCGAGCCCACCACCTGCCCAGACATGACGTCACCATGCATTCCTAGAGCGGAAGTTTTGACTCATGCACAAGTCGGCAGGTACCTGAGTGTCATCAACCAGTAGTCAACGGGGGCCGGTCCCGGCCTGCCGGAACGATCGAGCTCTGGATGCGGTATCCCCCCGTGTCCACCGTCGGGTCGGGCTCCAGCGTGACTGTCACCGGTCCGGCGAAGACGTAGCTGTGCGAGGCGGCGTGATCTCGCACCTTCGCGGCCAGCACCGGCCCCAACTGGTACGCATGCGAGCCGAGTTCACGATGACTGGCCTGAGGGAGCGCGACGGTGAAGGCATTGGGAACGAGAGTGCGTCCCCGTCCCAGAATCATGATGTTGTCGTCGCATTCACGCCGGAGAGTCGACACGACCTCCACGCTCTCCCGCTTCGGCCGGAAGACTCGGTCCACCAGCTCTGCGGCCCACTTCTCCATCATTCTTTCGACGTTGCCCATCTTTCCCATCGCCGACGGCTGCCCGACCTCACTCGGATCATGTGCGGCCAAAAGGGTTGCGCTGAGGAGTGGGCCTCAACGCAGTCCGGGGCGGCTGTCAGCGATCGAGGACAGCGCTGATGACCTTGCCACCCTTGTGGGAGGGACGGACGGTGACGGTGCGCGCAAGCGTGCGAACGAGGGGCCAGCCGAACCCGCCCTCGTAGCCGTCGAGGTCAGGGGGACGTTCGCGCGGGAACGCGGGGCTGGGGTCGCGCACGGCGATCTCCACGACGTCACGGTCCGCAGCCAGATGAAGTCCGGTAACGCCTCCTGCATGCCGGAACGCATTCGCAACGAGTTCAGAGACCACGAGAATGGCGCTCTCGACCCGCTCTTGAGAGGGAGCGGGAACAAGGCCGCAGAAGAATTCGCGCGTTGCGTGACGCGCTTGAGTCGCTGTGATCTGTGGTGGCACCGGCCGCTGGCCTTCGTCGGACCGACACTCACCCACCTCCCATGGCTCCTGACTCATGTCCGAACCCCCCGTCGAGAATAGGCTGATCTGGCAGCAACGGACCTTCTGCCCCCACTTGGCGATCGCTAACGTCAGCACTCCGGGCACGCAGACTCAGGACCACGAAGTCGTGCCGCTGAGCCACCAACTGTCGGCAGGGCAAGCCTCGTAGGAGGGCGGCGTCCTGCTGAGGCGATCAGTCTCGATCCTGAAGAAGTCGTGGACCCTGGCGCGCCCGGAGGGGGCCGCATGTGTTGCAGCGCCGACACATGCTCGCGCCGCCGCGTGCGTTCACAGAGGGGCTGACCGCTCCAACGTGGCGTAGTAGTTGCCCACTTCGGTGAGGTAGGCCGGCTCGGTGGTCTGGCTGTCGAGGGTGAAACGGGGCGCGGCCTTGATCTCGTCCCTGGTGTGAATGACCGCCACGGTCTGGGCCCCCGTATCGATGGCGACAACGATGCCGGCCGGAATCAGGACGCTTTTGCCGAACACCCACACACCTGTATCGACGACCAGGTGTTGCATGCCGGACTCATCCACCTGACGTTCCACCTGGCCGACGATCCCGTCGGGCGCCGTGAGGGTGAATCCCGTCAACGCCGCCTGCTCCTGTCCCTGATAGCCGATGCCTGCCGGGTAGGCCCAGACGCTCTGCATGAGGCGCTTCCTTTCTCTGAGCTGTTCTCGCCCTTGGCGGGGCCGTGGGGGCCGACTGCGACAGTGAAGTCGACCGCCGGTCGCGGAACGTCCCCGCGCACCACTCCCGGTACCCAGGTCACAGACCGTCATACAGCAGAGCACTCTCCGGTAGGCCAGACGAGTTCTGCCTCGGCCTGGGGTGAGCGCACCGCTAGAAGCCTTAAAGGCCGCCTACCTGCGAATTCACCAACACGTACGACCGCCGGCGATGGCTCCTAACCACCCACGGAATACGCATCATTTTCATCGCGCTCCCGCGGGGTAGATGCGCTGTGTAACAGCAGCCGAAGCGAAGTCCTCCCTAGGGGTGAAGCCCATGCAGCACCCACCAACGGTCGAAGACCACCAGGCCTACCCGGCCGAGGCCCTCAGCCGCCCGCAGAAGGCGGCCGACGCCCGTGACGAGGCGAGCGGCTTCCTGGCCTGCCTCCACCCCGCTCCCCCGACGCCGACTGCCCAGGACCTGCTCCTGCTCGTCTCAGAACTCGTCACCAACGCCCGGCGCCACGCAGGCACCGTGACGGCACTTCACCTGAGCGCCGACCGGCGGGACATCCACGTCACCGTCGACGATCCCAGCCCCGCGCATCCCCAGGACCGTAGTCCTGACCTGTCCGGTGGCGCCGGGGGCATCGGCTGGCCCATGATCCGCCGCCTGGCCCGAACGCTCACCGTCCACACCCAGCCCGGCGGCGGCAAATCGATCCATGCCACAGTCCCCCGCTGAGCGGCGATCCCACGACCTCAGATCCTGCCTGCCGAGCCCCCGTCCGGCACTTGGCCGGGAGGCACAGCCAGGCAGACTGTTCACGTGAGAGCCGGCCCGGCACGCGTGTTCAAGACATCGCCGGGAGCGGGCCCGCCGCCATTGGTCGGCGATCCCCGAAGTCGCGCCACCGTGCCCCCTCGGTGAGGGCTCCTGGCACACGACCATGAACCTGCAGTGAGGAGAACTCGTGACTTCCGAATCCCCTACTCCGTTCACCGATCCCCACGACGCCACGGCAGACGCTCTTGACCCGCGGCCCGAACTGCCAGGGCCCCAGACGGACCCGACCACCCAGGGCCACTTCACCCGCGCCCAACTGACCCACTCACCAGGCGACGCGAACTGGGAGATCGCGGTAGTCCTGTACGGGGTCCCGGCCGATGAGTGGCCCTCGATGAACCTGCCCGGCACCGAAGCCCCCACCCTGCGCGCACGCGGACGGGCGCTCGCAGACCTGGGCTACGTCCAGACGGGCCCCGGACCCGATTGCCACTATTGGGAGTGGGCCGAGTGCCAGGACGGAGACCACACAGCCGTACAACTGATGGCACACACCGAAGTTCAGCCCATCAGCATGCCGGAGATCAAATGAGCACCGTGGCGTTCGCGCCATGCACTCGCCTGTGACCGGGCAGCGGTGCACAGCACGCCGCGCACCCGTGCCGCAGATGGCCTACGGCCGCCGATCACCGGGCTCACATCCAGCTGCAGCTCGCCCGCCGCCAGAGGTCGGCCTCCGTCGGCCGTGGGAGAAGAAGAGCGCACCGGCACCATCCGCAACGGGCAGGTGACGGGCGCACGCTAGTCGTCGCTGTCGCATGATGCGGCTGCGCGGCTCGGCCGGCTACGAGGCGCACGGCCGCACCGACGGCGGCAAGCAGCGACGCGTTCTTGAGGACGTGTGCGTTCACGGTCATGAGGTGTTCTGCGACATTAGAAGCTTTTCTGCGTTACGGATTGTTGCGTCGCTCGCATCGATGGGTAGTCGGCGCCTGGCCATGTGCCGGGTCTGACGCCGCCACGCGGTGGCCTACTCCTCTCCCTATCTGCCACGGCTGTCGGCACGACTCTCGGCAGCCGCTCGACTGCTGAGAGCCATGAACCACGTATGGCGGGCCTTCCCCTGGGACTTCGATCAGCTCCACTCCGTGCCCGAGTCCGTTCGACGTGCGAACCGGCGGCGTACGAGGGACCGTTAAAGCATGACTCACCCACTCGTCCCGCCGACAGAAACGCCGCCGGCGGAGGGGTCGATCGCTGAAGCACATCAAGAACGGGCCGATGGTGGCATCTGGGAGCACCCCTATTTCTGGGTATCCCTCATCGCGCTCGGATCAGTGCTGGTGGCCGGCTACTTCCTGGCACGTATCTGGGGTATGTGACCACGCTCGTCGGGCCGCTCCGGCAGTCAGCGGTCGAGCCTGCTCGCTTACGACCGCCGGCTCAAGGCGCAGGTCTGTGCGCCGAGCCGGACGGGCGCAGTAGTTCTGGTTCTCTGCGGTGATGACGGCAACGACGGCGGGGCAGGACGGGCCGCTGGCCTGCGGATGAGGGACAGAAGGCGTCTGGGGGCGCAGGCTGCTACTCGGACAAGTCCGAGGACTCCGGCGCCAGAAGGGCCATGGCCTCGCGCAGGCCCTGGGGCTGAACCGCTCCCTCGATCCTGGCCCCTCTCCAGCCCGGTCCCGCCAGCACGAGAGCAGCCTGTTGCCGTGCACCGCTGACTCCCCACCCCATTCCCAGGAGATGGAGAGCAAGCGGGGTGCTGGCCAGAGAACGGGTCTGCGACCAGAGCACCACAGCCGCCGGCCCCGTACGCAGGACCGCCGCGATCAGTGCCTCGGCGGGGACGGCGGCACCGAGCATGCGCACGGGACGACTGCGCTGCAGCAGGGCGGCGTGGACGGCTTCGAGCGGCAAGGTGTGCTGTTCGCCGGGGACGCAGGCCAACAGCACTGGAGGGCTGCCCTTGCGCGTCTCGCCAAGCCCCAGGAGCAGCTGTGCGTTGCGCAGGGCGGTCGACACGTGCCAGGACAAGAGGTGTTCGACCTCGACGTAGCGGTCGCCGGAAGTCTCCCATTTACGGCCGACGGCATGCAGTGTCGGCATCATGAGTTCTTCCCATGCCGCGACCACTCCGTGTTCCTGGACGAAAGTGTTCAACTGCTCCTGGATCCCGACGGATTCGAGGCGGAGGGCGGCCCGGGCGAGGCCACGGCATTCGGCGCGCACCGCGCCGAGCGGCAGGCCGGGTGAGCCGCGGCTACCGGCCTTGCCGGAAGTACGTGTTGCGGTAGCAGACCTGGGGAGAACGGGCCGCTCTCCCTGTCCTTGTGGCGCGGCAGCATGAGCGCGCTTTTTTGCGCTGCGTGCTGCTTCGGCCGGGGAGATCCCGGAGGCCGTCAGGCTGCACATCTCCTCGACCATGGCGACGTCCTGCGGAGACCAGCGGCGGTGGTGGCCGCGCCGGCGCTGGGCGGGTCCGAGACTGTAGCGCTGGTCCCACGACCGCAAGGTCGTGGGCGAAATACCCAGCCGACGGGCCAGCGCTCCTGACGTGATGGAGGCGTCAGGAGGCTCTGAGCCGCGGAGGGGCGGTGTGAGACTGCCGTCGGAAGCCATGACTCCAGCATATCGACGCGTAATCAATGCGTCTCGGCAGAAGGGCGGTCTGACGTGACGGATGACAGCGGCTGCATCTGAGAAGCCCCGGCAGCCTGAACGCTCGGTGACACAGCCTTCCCGTCCCGCAGATCCGGTGCGCTCCGCAAAACCTTGCCGCCAGAGGTGACCGATGTCAGCCACGTCTCAGATCCGTCACCCTTCCCCCAGGGACCTCGCGCTCATCGCCCTGGGCGATGAGACGCCCACGCCGACAGAACTCCATCTGCGGGACTGCCGGGCGTGCCGCTCAGCCCTGGACTCGTTCTTGCGCGTCTTGGAGGCAGGCCGTGCAGCGGCAACGGAGTCGGTGCAGCCACCCGCCCGCGTCTGGGAGAAGATCCGCAGGCACCTGTAGACGCATGCCGGAGTGACCTTAATCGATGCACTTTCGATGCGACTCGATTTGACGTCCCCGAACTCGCCAGAGTGAAGACCACTTGATCGGCGACGGAAGGGCCCGGCCCCATGCGCGCTCAAAGCACCCCGCAGACGCACGAGCACGATCTGTGGGCACCCATCGAAGAATCGCTGGCCGACGAGGAAGTCGCGGCAGGGCTGCAGCGTGGGGAGGAAGCGTTCCTCGAGGCTGCTTACCGCCGCTGGAGCACCCTTGTCCACACCCTGGCCTACCGGTCTCTGGGCGACTCTCGTGAGGCCGAGGACGTCACGCAGCAGGTCTTCCTGGCGGTGTGGCGCGGGCGTGCGGGATACAACCCGCAGCGCGGCGCCTTCGCCGGATGGGTCGTGGGCATCACGCGGCGCAAGATTGCAGATGCCCTCACCGCGCGGACGCGCCTGGCCACCCTGGCCTCGGCGGCGAAGACATCGCTGAGCCTGGCGGCCCTGCCTTCCGACAACATGACACGACAGGTCCTTGACCAGGTCGTAGTCAGACACGAACTGACGCTACTGCCGGCACCGCAGCGGCGCGTCCTGCAACTGGCCTTCTACAACGACCTCACGCACACCCAGATCGCCGAGGTCACGGGATGGCCCCTGGGTACCGTCAAAAGCCACTCCAGGCGCGGTCTGAACCGGTTGCGTCAGCGGCTTGTCGCCACTGACGCGTTCTCACTGACACCGGAGGCCGGCTAGGCGGTCTCGTTTGGATCACCACGAGTGAGCCAATTCTGGTGAGAACGAACACGAGAGGCCGACAACGGGAGTCGGCCTCAAGGGGAACCTCGGTGGTCAGCCCAACTCGGGACCGGCCGATGGCGTGGTCGGCCGGTTCGCCGACCGGGCCCCCTTCTACGGACCCCGGCCGCGTGCTCTGTGCCCGCACGATCGTGGAGTCCACCGAGACGACCCGGTCCAGGTCTCCATCGGCGTCGGCCTCGGCCACCAGCGCAGTGAAGACCCACTCCCAGGTCCCATCAGCAGACCACACCCGCAGCCGGTTGTAGACGCCCCGCCAGTTGCCGATGGCCATCGCTTCCGGTCGCAGGCCAAGAGAACCGAGACCGAAGTGCTCCTCCACCTCGTGCCGCAGGAACTCGCCGATCTCCGTCTCGTTGGCACCGCCACGGAGCCGCTGGAGCACGGGGGCGAGCATGCAGTCGTACTCGTCCTGCACGTCGTCGGCGACGCCGATCGGGTCCCACTCACTGAGCAGATGCCGCAGGTCATTCTCAATGGATGGGCTCCAGGGCTGTATCGCCCCGGATTGCCATCTTGAACATGCCCGCCGCACTCGTCCCCCTGTTTTGATCCAAACGAGAGGCCTAGGCCAGGTCCCGCAGGACTTCACGGGCGGCCCGCGCTCCTGAGGCCATCGCTCCTTGGACCGACCCAGTGGTGCGGTGATCGCCGCACACATAGCGGCCGCTACCCGCGCGCGAGGAACGGCTCAAGGAGTGCGGTGGCGCCATCACCGGCAGAGCGTGCGTGATGCTGCGCACGGCCACCAGGTCCCAGGCACTTGTGTCAGTGCCGTACACGTCGGACAGTGCCTGGCGCGTTGACGTTTCGCGTCCGGGGCCTTCAGCGCCGAGCACCGAAGTGGCCACCAGGGCGCGATGCGCCGGCGCGTAGGAAGGCACGACTTCGCTGATCACGCAGGTGTTCAGGAATCGTCGCTGCGCGTCCACCATCAAGACGGGCTCGTTCAGCGGTGACGGCGCCATGGCGTGGTAGTACGTCGTCACGCTTCGGTATTCGGGCACGTCCATGTGCGGAAGCAGTGCGGCCGCCGTTTGCGGCCCCGCCGCAACCACCACCGCCCTGGCGGAGATGGAGGCCCCCGCCCCCGTCATCACACCGCAGTCCGTCAGCTGCGCGACGGGCGTCTCTAGGCGCACTGTTGCATCACTCAGACCGTCTGCGAGGGTGCGCGGCACCGCTTCGATGCCGTCGGTCGGCAGACACAATGTTCCGCGCAGCATGCTGCGCCACACCAGGTGGAAGACGCGGCTGGACGTCTCCAGCTCGTCCTCGAGGAAGATGCCGGACACGAACGGCCTGAGCACGTCCTCGGTGAATGCCTCGGACATACCGGCCCGGCGCAGAGCGGAAAGCGTCGTTCGCTCTCCGCCGCGCTTGAGCACTGACGCGGGAAGCAGCATGTCGCGGACCGACATCGCCCCGAGCGCGACGGCGTCGCGGGCAGACATCACCGACTGGCGGCGCAGTCCACCCAGCGCATCGGGACGGCGCATCGGATCGTAGAGCGCGATCTTCCCGGTGTCGGTGTGGACCTGCACGCCGGGGGTGAAAGGCCGCAACCGCAGGTCGCGCAGCCGCAGTCGGCGCTGAACCTGCGGATAGGCGGTGTTGAAGACCTGAAAGCCGCGGTCGATCACGAATCCGTCGACGCGATCGGACCGCATCCGGCCGCCCACTCCGTCCGAGGCCTCAAGCACTTGGACGCGGAGACCGGCTGCCTGGAGATCAGCCGCGCATGCGAGCCCCGCAACCCCTGCTCCGACGACCACGACGTCGGTCTGTCCGTCTGTGCGGACCATAAGACACCTCCACGGCTGAAGCTCCACCCAACGGCGCCCTCTCAGGCCGCCCTGCTGTCACTGTCGGCTCGTTCCTGGCGTGTGCTCATCGCGGATGCGGAATGCGCTCCGGAGCCTGGGCCGTGCCATGCAATGACATGAGCCGACAGGGGTCACCCCTGGGCGCGGGCCGCTGAGGACGGCCCGCGCGCAAGGCTCTACTGGGATCCGGCGCTCAGGGCCTTGGAAGCCTCGCACTGAGCGATGGCAGCGGGGCGGCCCGCTTGCAGGGCCCGATGCGCGGCAGCCTCTGCCTCCGCTTCCCGCGGATGGCGCCTGCGCCAATAGGGGTTGTCGTGCGGCAGCCGGCTGGACACACGCCCGTACATGCCGAACGTCAGGATGACCAGCCCCATCACGAAACTGAAGATGACGTTGGTCATGCCGAAATCGAGCACATTCGCGCCCTTGTCCAGGATGAATAGGTGAACGAACCCACTGATCAGGAACAGGGTGCCGACGGCCATATTGAGCGTCGAGGCGAAGTTGCCGCCGATGACGCCCCCCACAACGAGGGCGAGTCCGACGACCACCGAAATGAGGCTGAGGACGCCGTTCGTGCTCATGCCCGCGATCTGGCCGCCGTCCGTGTTGAAGGGGCTCAGCTGGTCGGCCAGGCCGAAACAGCCGAAGACCAGCAGCACCACGCCGCAGAAAGCGGCACCCCAGCGGTATACCTGCGCCAGCTTGTGGTCGAGGGGAAGTTCATCCTTGAGCTCCATGACGCGGGCACCTCTCTGCTCGCTTGCTCCGCCTTGTGCCCCCGACATCGCTTCTGTGCGAATGCAGCCCACGGTTGCATGCAGCGCGAAAATCACCCTCCGCGGTCCGGCTCCGTAAAAAGAGAGCGTTCATGCGGAACCGGCCGACCCTGAGCCAATGAGTGAAGGGCGAGCTCCTCAGCACAGCTGGGTGCCGGCCACCTCGTTGGGCGCCGCCACGCCCGAAGCGGGCATGCGTGCCTGTCGACGGAGGTGGTCGTCGGCAGGCACGATCGGGTCATCCGTCCGGCGGCTCAGGCGCCCGGGCCATCACGCTCTCGGTCCGATGTCCCGGACCAGCGCGGGAACCAGCAGCGACCTCACCACCAGCGGGTCGAGAAGCACGCCGAAGGCGACGATGAAGGCGATCTGCACGAGGAAGGCCAGGGGGATGACGCCGAGAGCGGCAAACGTCGCGGCCAGCACGACACCAGCCGAGGTGATCACTCCGCCGGTGGTGACGAGTGCCCTGAGGATGCCCACACGAACGCCGTGTTCCAGTGACTCTTCCCGGGCTCGGGACATCAGGAAGATGTTGGAGTCCACGCCCAGCGCCACCAGGAACACGAACCCGTACAACGGCACGGAGGCATCGGTGCCCGAGAACCCGAAGACGTGCCGGAACACGAGCAAGGAAATCCCCAGCGTGGCCGCGAAGTTGAGGGCCACTGTGGCGACCAGGATCAGCGGCAGCAGGACGGAGCGCAGCAGTGCGACGAGAATGATCAGGATGATGGCCAGGACAACGGGAACGATCAGCATGCGATCGCGTTCCGCGGTCGTCCGGGTGTCGTACTGCTGGGCGGTGTAGCCGTCGACCAGAGCGTCGGCGCCGTCGACCTGGTGCAGCGCGGAGCGCATCCGGGAAACCGTGGCCTTGGCGGCGTCGCTGTCAGCGGCGTCCTTCAAGGTGACGTCGACGCGGATCTTTCCGGCAACACCGTCGGTCGCCTTGGCCCGCTCGATGATCTGCTTCTCGTGCCGGGCGTCGGCGATCACCACAGCCGGATTTCCGGAGCCTGGGCGACCGCGTGACCTGGGTCGGGCCGCCACCTACCGGGACCGAGTGGAGCGCGCGGCGCGAGGCCGCTCGGTGACCGTGCATCACCCCACTTCGTACGGCGCGCTGCGACTGGTGCGGGCGATGCCGCAGGTCCGCGAGGGACCGGCGCGGGGCTTTCTGGTGCCGATGGCGGACTTCGCCGCCTGGGCGGACGGCCGGGGCGGTCCATGGCGCTGGGCGGCCTCCTGGTGTGCGCTGTCTTCGCTCCCACTCTGAGTTCCAAGCGCGTCCCGCTCGACGAGATCTACGTCAACGACGCGCCGTCGGTGCAGGCCCAGGCCACCCTTGCCGAGCACTTCCCCGGCGGCAGCCCGGTGACGCCTTGCGGACAGCACGAGGTGTGCCTTGGCCCGGTGGAACCGACGCCGCCGGAACACGGAACGCGCCTCGATCATGAGCAGAGGGTCGTTCCGGCCGGGACCGTCCTGCCCAGGAGTGAGGAAGTGGGGCCCGAGCTGGTCTCCGAACAGCCAGTGCACGAGCGGTCCTCAGTCCCGGCCGCGGGCGTGCTTGAAGCGCGCCAGCGCGTCCGCCAGGTCGACCAGCGGCGCCGGGTAGTCAAGGGCGGCGCGTTGGTCCGGCAGCAACCGCCAGGGCTCGTGCACGGTGTCGGCCTCGACCCCTTCCAGCTCCGGAACCCACCGGTGTACGTAACCGCCGTCCGGGTCGTAGCGCTTGCCCTGACGTACGGGGTTGAGCACGCGGTGGGGACGAGTGTCGGTGCCGGTCCCGGCGACCCACTGCCAGTTGAGCTGGTTGTTGACGACGTCGCCGTCCACGAGGAGATCGAGGAAGTGCCGCGCTCCGATGCGCCAGTCCACGTACAGCGACTTGGTCAAAAAGCTCGCGGCCAGCAGACGGGCCCGATTGTGCATCCATCCCTCGTGGCGCAGTTGGCGCATCGCCGCGTCGACCACCGGGTAGCCGGTGCGGCCGTCGCGCCAGGCGGCAATGTCCTGCGCCGCGTCCTTCTCGGTCCGCCAGGAGTCGTGCCGCGTGCGGTAGTCGCGCCGCGCCGTGTCCGGGCGGGCGGCCAGCACCTGGTGGTGAAAGTCGCGCCAGCACACCTGACGCACGAACGCCTCGGCGCCGGGCCCGCCGCGGCCCCGGGCCCGGTGGATCAGTTCGACCGGTGAGAGGCTCCCGAAGTGGAGGTGGGGCGAGAGCCGGGAGGTCGCGTCACCGGCCAGGTCGTCGTGTCGTTCCTCGTAGCCTGCCAGGTCGGCACTGCACCAGCGCGCGAGCCGTTCGCGTCCCGCCGTCTCGCCTCCGGTCAACAGCCCCGGCGAGACGCCGGACATGCGCGAGCGGGACGGCAGTGCCTCGCCCTGCACCCGGTCGGGTACGCGCACGACGCGCGGCGCGGGGAGGGGCGCGCGCAGGGGTTCCTTCGACCACTGACGGAAGTAGGGCGTGAAGACCGCGTAGTGATCGGAGCCGGCCGGAGTCACCGCACCGGGAGCGACCGCGGTGACCACTCCTTCGTAGACGCGCAGGGTCACGCCCTGGCGGCGGAGTGCGTCGCGCAGCCGTTGTTCGCGGCGGTGGGCGTATCCGGTGACACCGGCCGCCATGTAGACCTGTGTGGCCCCGGACTCCCCCGCGACGGCGCACACTTCCGGTGCGACGGGTCCCGACCGAAGGACGAGCCGACCGCCCAGGCCGCGCAGCGAGGCGTCGAGGTCGGCGAGGCAGTCGGCCAGGAACGCTTCCCTGTTGGGCACGGCGAATCCAGCCTCGCGGATACCAGGGTCGTGCACGAACAGCGGCACCACCTCGTCCGCCGCCGCGACCGCGGCACGCAGGGGTGGGTGGTCGTGCGTCCGCAGGTCCGAGGTGAACAGGACGACCGCGACGGTCATGGGATCACTCCTGGTGCAGTGCTGCTGGTGCGGTGGGGAAAAGCTGCGGCTATCGCTGCGAGGTTCTTCCCGTTCGGCGGTCGCTTCGGATGCGGACTGGGCGTACCCCGTTCACGCGCGCCTGCGCACCCTTGGCCGCGGCCCGGGTGATGTTGCGTGTCATACCGCGGAACACAACGGCGTGGAACGGGAAGGCGAGCCACCAGTAGACGTGTCCCAGCAGACCTCGCGGGTGAAACAGGACGTGCTGCCGATAGCGGGTGCCGCCCTGTGGCTCCGTCTCGACCCGCATCTCCAGCCAGGCAAGACCTGGCAGACGCATCTCCGCCCGCAAACGCAGCAGCCGCCCAGGTTCGATCTCCTCGACCCGCCAGAAGTCCAGTGAGTCGCCGACCCGCAGACGCTGGGTGTCGCGGCGTCCGCGCCGCAGACCGACGCCGCCGACGAACCGGTCCAGCCAGCCCCGCACGGCCCAAGCCGGCGGGAAGGAGTACCACCCGTTTTCCCCGCCGATCCCCTCGACCACCCTCCACAGGGCTTCGCCTGAGGCATCCACCGGGCTCAGGCGTTCGTCCTGGTAAAGGCTGCCGCCCGCCCAGTCCGGGTCAGTGGGAAGCGGATCGCTGGGGGCACCCGGAGCGGACGCGGAGGACCAGCGGGTGACGACCTGGGCCTCCCGGACCCGGCGCAGTGCCAGCGCGAGCGCCTCATCGAACGGCAGTGGCCGACCCGGAGGGTCCGGCACACAGGTCGCGATGTCGTGTTCGCCGCAGACGACCTCGTACCGCAACGACTCGGTGAGCGGCCGGGCCAGCGCGGCCGGCACCGGGGTGACCAGACCCACCCAGTGACTCGACAGCCTCGGGGTGAGCACCGGAACCGGCACGATGAGCCGCCGCGGCAGTCCAGCCACGGTGGCGTAGCGGCGCATCATCTCGCGGTAGGTCAGCACTTCGGGCCCGCCGATGTCGAACGCCCGGTCGACCTCGGCGGTCATGGTGGCCGAGCCGACGAGGTAGCGCAGTACGTCGCGCACCCCGATGGGCTGGGTACGGGTCTGTACCCAACTGGGTGTGACCATGACCGGCAGACGTTCGGTCAGATAGCGCAGCATCTCGAAGGACGCGGAGCCGGAGCCGATCACGACGGCGGCCCGCAGAACGGTCGCGGGGACCGGTCCGTCGAGAAAGATGTGCCCCACTTCGGCCCTGGAACGCAGGTGTGGGGAGAGAGAACTTTCGGGGATGCCCCGGGGGGTGAGTCCGCCGAGGTAGACGATCCGCCGGATCCCGCAGGCGTGCGCCTGCGCGGCGAAGATCGCGGCGGCACGGCGGTCGGCTGCCTCGAAGTCGGGACCGGAGCCGAGCGAGTGCACCAGGTAGTAGGCGACATCGATACCGCGCAGAGCCTCAGCGACCGACTCGGCGTCCTGAACGTCACCGCGCACCGTGTCGACGTCACCGGCCCAGGGATGATCACGCAGCTTGGCGGGCGAGCGAGCCATGCAGCGGACCCGGTGACCGGCCGCCAGCAGTTCCGGCACCAGCCTGCCTCCGATGTACCCGGAGGCCCCGGTCACGAGGCAGTGCAGCGGCTCCTCGGAGCGTTGTCGGTTGTCCACCATGGCTCGTCCTCCCAACGCTCGGCCAAGTTCCCTTCCGGCGCTTCGCGCCTGCTCCGAGTGGCACGCCACGATGGACGCCCACCGACATAGATGTTTCGCAGCGGAGCGCTGTCATGGATGCGGTGCTCGGGGAATCGGCCGGAACAAGGCTTGGCAGGGCAGGCGACGGCACTCACTCCTGGTTTGTCTCCGATGCCGTCCCGGCGGGCCTCGTACTCGCCTTCATAGTCGTCGTCGGCATCCGCGATGAACGGCTCGCCTGAGGGACACAGGTAAGGAGCTCGATCGAGTCGGCCCATGCCCAGGCCGGGTGGCTGTGGCCGACTCAGTGGACGGTGCCGGCCATCCCACCGCCGCCGGTGGCGACGCCGCCGACCGGCTTGGGCGCGTCGGTGGCGACGCCGCCGACCGGCTTGGGCGCGGGGAACGGGGGCTTGTCCTGCCGGCAGGTCGTTCCGGCCGGCGGGAGCGTGCCGTCGACGAGGTACCGGCTCTCGTACGTCTTCACGCAGCTGCTGGGGTTGATCAGCGCGGTGTGACCGTATCCCTCATGGGTGAGCAGACGGGCGTCGGCCAATTCCCCGGCCAGCGCCTGCGCGTCCGCATAGGGAGTGGCGGGGTCGTATTTGGTGCCGACCAGCAAGACCGGGTGTGCCGTCGGCCTGTTCCACGGACCCCAGTAGCGGTCGGCCGCGACGGCCGGCCAGGAGACACACCCCGCGGTGGCCCACGTCCAGAAGCGTCCGGCGTCGCCCGCGCGTGCGGCGGCGGCCTCTTCCATGGCGGGGTAGACGGCGGGGTCACGAGGATTGGGGCTGTCGCCACAGACCACCGCACCCGCCTGTTCCTCGCCGAGGTACGGATTCGGATGCGGCACCGGCGGCGGGGGTGGGAGCGGGGGCTCCTTAGGGACGCGGCCCTGCCAGAGGTCCCGCAGCCTTCCGGCGAGGTCCGTCCAGCCCGGGTGGACGACGTAGAGGCGGGGCACCACGTCGGCGATCGTGCGGCCGTAGGTCCACTCACCCACGGGATGCGCCCGCAGCCGCAGCATCAGCTGTTCGAACCTGTCCCGGGTCGCTTTCGGGCCGCCGGCGGAGAAGGCGCAGCCCGCGGTGTCCGTGGATCCGCACAGGGTGAGGAACCGGTCCAGGACCACTGCCGCGGAGCGGTCCACGCCCATACGCAGGAACGTGGTCAGCCGGGGTTCCGCGTCGGAGGCGTGGTTCGTCCAGGCCTGCGGATCGATGTCGCTGTCTAGGACCATGGCGCGGACCCTGCCGGGGAACAAGTTGGCGTAGGTGGCGCCCAGGATCGTGCCGTAGGAGATTCCGAGGTAGGTGAGTTGAGCGTCGCCCACCGCCTGGCGCAGCCCGTCGAGGTCGCGAGCGGTGTCGGCGGTCGACACATGACGCAGCAGCTCGGGGTCACGCCGTTCACAGCGCCGGGCCAGGTCCTGGTACGCGGCGAACACGGCCGCTCGCTGCTGTGCGCCCACCGGGACGCCGGCCGGTTTGCCCGCGTTCCACGCGGCGGCTTCCCCGGGAGTCGCGAAGCAGTTCACCGCGGTGCTGCTGCCGATCCCGCGGGGGTCCCAGCTGACGATGTCGAACCGCTCCCGCACCTCGCGCGGGAAGAACTTGTAGTCCTGTGGCATCTGGACCGTTCCCGGCCCGCCGGGTCCGCCGGGGTTGAAGAGCAGGGTGCCGATGCGGCGACCGGGGTCGGTCGCCTTGCGTTTGATGACTGCCAGTTCGATGGTGCGACGGCCTGGATTGGCGTAGTCCAGTGGCACCTTCGCGGTCGCGCAGTCGAACGGGCTGCCTTGAACGCAGGCTCTCCAGTCCAGCTTGGGGGCCGGCACCGAAGCTGTGGATATACCTCCGGCCGCGGCGAGGTTCTCCCCGGTCAGAACGGTCGAGTAGGTCACCAACGCGGCGACGACCGCGGCACAAACCCGACGACCCACTGTCGGTCCCGATATGTGCATGCCTTGTCCTTCCAACCCCGAGGGCCGGACGCCCTTCCGTGCTGGACGTCGTCACGCATCTGTGCCAACGGCACCGCGGCCCGACAACGCGCGCGAGCCGATCGCGGCCAATCGGGCGAACCCCCCTCACAGTGCCCCCGACGACAGGCCCGTGGCACCCGGCCGGCTCCTGGCCTTCCGCCGCGTGAGGGCTCGATCGTCGGCTTCGTCGAGGCGAGGATGCCGACGTCGTGGCCGCGACCTACGCGATGGCTCGGCTGCGTCGCTCGATCATGACGACGTCACGCCACACACCGTGGTGCCGGCCGATGCGCTCGCGGGTGCCGATCTCGCGGAAGCCGCGTCTGCGATGGACGGCGAGACTGGCTGCGTTCTCGGGGAAGACGCCGGACTGGATGGTCCAGATCCCCGCAGCCTCGGTCGAGGTGATCAGGGCGTCGAGCAGAGCACCGGCGATGCCTCGGCCACGGACGTCGGGGTGGACGTACACGGAGTGCTCGACCACGCCGGCGTAGACGCAGCGGTCTGAGACTGCGGAGGCGGCGATCCAGCCGAGGACGGAGCCGACAGGGCCGAGGGCAACGTAGCAGTGCTCGGGAAGTCTGGTGGCGTGGAAGTGCTGCCAGGTGGGTGCGGTGGTTTCGAAGGTGGCGTTTCCGTCGTCGATGCCGAGTTGGTAGATCTTCAGGACGGCATCGGCGGCGTGCTCGGGGCGCATCGATTTGAAACCTCCCCCAGCTAAGGCAGGGGGATTCCTAGCTCACGTCGCCTGGTCCCCGGCGGGGATGCAGGTCTTACACGATCAGCACTAGCCGGGACAGAGACCAGCCCGGACGAGCATCACACGGGCCGAGTTTTTGTCCCGAGGCCGGGACATCCCGCACGTGGTGCACGTATACGTTCGTTCTGAGAGAGGCAGCGCGTGCTTGGTTCTCGCTCCGCAGTCTGCGCAGTCCATCGTGGTGTGCGCCGGGTGCACCAGATGCACCCACCGGCCGTGCTTACGGCCCATCTCGACCAGGGCAGTCTTGGTCGCGCCGATCGCCGCGTCAGCGGCCTTCCTGGCCATGGTGGACTTCGCAAGGAACTTCGGCCGGAAGTCCTCCACGGCCAGGGCGTCATGGTCACGGACGACCTTCTTGGCCCACTTGCGGGCGGTGTCCTGACGCTGCCGGGCCACCTTCTTGTGCAGCTTCGCCGCCTGCCGCTTCGCCTCGCGGTAGCCCTTCGACCCGGCGCATCCACGCTTCGGCTTACGCCGGGACATCATCCGCTGATAGTGCACCAAGCGCTGGGCAGCACTCTTCCCGTGCTGCGGGTGAGGAAGGTCGTGGTCATCGCTGGTAGTGGTCGCAATCTCCTTCACACCCCAGTCGATCCCGATCACCCGGCCGGTTCCCGGCAGCGTCTCGGTCATGCCCCGGGCGACGAACGACGCGTACCAAGCTCCGGTGCTGTCGCGGTAGACGCGGACGCTGGAGGGCGGCTCGGGAAGGGCACGCGACCACACGACCGTCACAGCGATGCCGCCCGCCAGGTGCAGGCGGCCGTCCTTGAGCCGAAAACCCCGCCGGGTGTAGTTCAGCGACGGGTCGTCCTGGTGCTTCTTCTTGTACTGGGGCATCCCGGCCCGCTGCCGCATCGGCACAGCGGCCTTGATGTCCTTCAGCGCCTTCGCCCGCGACTTCGCGAAATCGCGTATCACCTGCTGCTGAGGAACACTGGAGCCTTCACGCAGCCAGCCCATACAGGCACGCGCCTCGGTCAGCATCTTGTCCAGCCGGGCCGGACCGCACTCCTCGTTCTCGGCGTGCGCCTTCTTCGAGCGGGCGCAGCACTCATTCCACAGCCACCGGCACCGCGCCCATTCCGCTTCGAGGGCGCCAGTCGCAGTGGACGACACACGAAGGCGGAAGGTGTAACGGGCATGCCCGACACCTGCCCTCTCCTGCGCCGCACTCGTCATAAACAGCAACCTATCCGGGAGGACTGACAGTCGAGAGCTCTGACCCAAAATGGGCTGCCTCACCACCACGGCAGGCGGACGCCGATCCACCCTGCCGGCGAATCGGCTTCCCCTGCTCCTGCTCCGCAGGAGTCCGATCCCTCCCCGGCCTCAAGGCCGGGGCATCCCCGGAGGAATCCGGTGATGCGGACGTGCGGTCATGCGCGGGGCTCGGGTGCGATCTCGTCGATCAGGCCTTGGACACGGTGCGCGATCTCGTCGCGGATCGGGCGGACCGCCTCCACTCCTTGGCCGGCGGGATCGGGGAGTTGCCAGTCGAGGTAGCGCTTGCCCGGGAAGACGGGGCAGGTGTCGCCGCAGCCCATGGTGATGACGACGTCGGATGCCTGGACGGCTTCCGCGGTGAGCACCTTGGGGACTTCGGCGGAGATGTCGATGCCGACCTCGGTCAGCGCTTGGACCACGGCCGAGTTGACGGAGTCGGCCGGCGCGGAGCCCGCCGAGCGCACCTGTACGCGATCTCCGGCGAGGTGGGTGAGGAAGGCCGCGGCCATCTGGGAGCGTCCGGCGTTGTGGACGCAGACGAACAGGACCGAGGGCAGGACGGCGTCAGACATGGGCGGGATCTTCCTGGAGTGCGGGCGCATTGGGGGCAGTGAAGCAGCGCCGGGCGTACAGCGCCACGTACACGAGCCCGATCAGTACCGGTACCTCGATGAGCGGGCCGACGACACCGGCCAGGGCCTGCCCGGAGGAGGCGCCGAACGTCGCGATGGCCACGGCGATGGCCAACTCGAAGTTGTTGCCCGCTGCGGTGAAAGCCAGCGTGGTGGCGCGCGGGTAGTCCAGGCCAACGGCCTTGCCCAGCAGCATCGATCCGGCCCACATCAGCGCGAAGTAGACCAGCAGTGGCAGGGCGATGCGGACCACGTCGAACGGCTTGGAGGTGATGGCGTCGCCCTGGAGGGCGAAGAGGATGACGATGGTGAACAGCAGCCCGTACAGGGCGAAGGGGCTGATGCGCGGGATCAGCTTCGCCTCGTACCAGGTGCGGCCTTTCACCTTCTCTCCGATGCGGCGAGTGAGGTATCCGGCGGCGAGTGGGATGCCCAGGAAGATGAGCACGCTGCGGGCGATCTCCCACACCGACACGTCGAGGCCGGTTTGTTCCAAGCCCAGCCAGCCGGGCAGAACCGTCAGGTAGAACCAGCCGAGCGCCGAGAACGCGATCACCTGGAACACGGAGTTCAGCGCGACCAGGACCGCGGCGGCCTCCCGGTGCCCGCAGGCCAGGTCGTTCCAGATGATGACCATGGCGATGCAGCGGGCAAGGCCGACGATGATCAGGCCGGTGCGAAATTCGGGCAGGTCCGGCAGGAGCAGCCAGGCCAGGGCGAACATGAGCGCCGGGCCGACGATCCAGTTCAGCAGCAGTGAGGGCAGCAGCAGGCGTTTGTCTCGGGTGACGGTGTCGAGACGGTCATAGCGGACCTTGGCCAACACCGGGTACATCATCACGAGCAGACCGAGCGCGATCGGCAGGGACACCCCGCTCACGGTCACCGTGGCCAATGTGTCCCCGAGCCCCGGTATGAGGCGGCCCATACCGAGACCGAACGCCATCGCGGCGAGGATCCACACGGCCAGGTAGCGATCCAGGAATGACAGGCGCCCCGCCACGCCGTGATCAGGTGCGCTCGTGCTCACGAAGCAGCCCCGGCGGTCTCCGTGCGGGCGGGCAGCGGCTCGCCGGCCGGGCGGGTCAGGATCCCCGCGAGTCGGTCGGTCATCTCAGGCAGCAGCCAGTAGTAGACCCACGTCCCGCGCCTCTCGCAGTCGATGAGACCGGCCTGTCGCAGCAGCTTGAGGTGATGAGAGATCGTCGGCTGCGACAGGTCGAAGGCCGGCGTCAGGTCGCAGACGCAGACTTCCCCGCCTGCCTGTGAGGCGATCATCGACAGCAGACGCAGGCGGACAGGATCGCCCAGCGCCTTGAATACTTTCGCCAGCTCAACGGCCTGGGTCTCGTCCATCGGGGCGGTCAGGAGCCCGGGGCAGCAGACGTCGGTCCCGCTGCTCTGGCCCAACACCACAAGTTCTTGCTTCGACATACGTCTATGTTGACAGGCTTCGATGCAGGGCGCAATGTTGCATCGAAGAACATCAATGCAACTCGATAGGAGCACCGCCATGTCTCGCGCTCAGCTCGCCCTGCGTGTAAGCGATCTGGAAGCGTCGATCAGCTTCTACTCGAAGCTGTTCGGCACCGAACCGGCCAAGCGGCGCGAGGGCTACGCCAACTTCGCCATCACCGAGCCCCCGTTGAAGCTCGTCCTCATCGAGGGCGAGCCCGACCAGGAAACCCGCCTCGACCACCTCGGCGTCGAGGTCGAGACCACCGACCAGGTCACCGCCACAACTGGGCGGCTGAAGGAGGCGGGCCTGGCAACGTTCGAGGAGAGCGACACCTCCTGCTGCTACGCGCTCCAGGACAAGGTGTGGGTCCACGGACCGGGCCAGGAGCCCTGGGAGGTCTACGTCGTCAAGGCAGACGCCGACACCCTCGGCAAGAGCGCCCAGCCCGACGTGAACGGCGACGGATGCTGCACCAGCCAGCCCGCGGCCGAAGAAGCGACCGCAGCGGCATGCGCCTGCGGACAGTGACCCAGCGATGCCCACTGGATCGCGGCGGCCGCCACCCGAAGCCGCCCGGCCCGCCGTCGTCCTGCTACGGGCCCCCTGAACGAGTCCGTCTGACCGTCACTGATCCCGGCGACCTTCGGTCGCCGGGTCGTCCTCACATTCGCTCTTCGCCCACCGCAACACGCTTCAAAAGCCAACGAAATGAAGGGAAGAGCGCCACTGGCCGAAACCAAGGCGCTCGTCGGAGAGCCGTGAAGGGCCAGGACGTCGGAGTGGAGGGAGCGAGGAACCAGCGGCCCACTCGAAGGTCACTACCCAGCAGCCACAACCGGGCCTGCCGTGACCTGAGGAGGGTTGGGGAGGAGCGACGAGAGGCTGTCCCGTACGAAGTCCGCCGCACGGTTGACCGACTCCTCGGCCCCGGATTGGTCTTCAAAGACACTGGTGGAGACCATCACCCCGTCCCCGGCGTCCACCCAGTAGTAGGCCACGAAACCGGGGACTTGGCGGAGCAGAGCCACGAATCCCTCGTCCACCCGGCGTCCTGCCTCGGCGGAGTCAGTCACACCTTCGTAACGCCGAATCACTGCGTACATAGCTGATCTCCTCATGGATCCCAAGGGCACCTTGCGCGCAAACGACCTACCCCCACCGGGCGTCTCCGGCTCGGGGGACGCCCGGACATGACCCGGATAGGCGCACTGGTTGATCCAGCGCGGGCGTCTGCTTCGGCCAGGGCTGGGCTGGGCTGGGCGAACCGGAGTTCACGGAAGTCCGGTCAGAGCCGAAATTCAAAGATCGTCATCACAGCGTTGCGGATCGGCTCGATGCGCGTTCTGCGGCGACGCCTTCCATGTCCCTCTCCCACAGGGCCTCGAACCAGACTCGGCGACCTCGGCATCGTCGGTGGCTTGGGCGGGGGCTGGGGCCCTGGATCAACCCGCGTCAAGCACCGGGCTGCCCACGCTCCGATGCCGGTCACTCAGTGGGTCGCAGGAGGTGTCTGTCGTGACTCGATCCCAGGCCAGGGATGTGTCGGCGAAGATGGACCTGTCCACCGTCCCCGCCAGCGAGGAGTCTTCGCGCAGATGGCTACTTCCGCCCCCGGCTCGAGGCCGCCGACGATCGCCGATGTCGCACGCGTCGCCGGCGTTTCGCGCACGACCGTGTCGCACGCCCTGAACGGGCTCGGCAAGGTCGATCCCCGGACGCGGGAGCGCGTCAGGCAGGTCGCGGCGGAGCTGGGCTACCGCCCCAACCTTCGGGCGCAGCGGCTGCGGCGTGGACAGGCGAAGGCCATTGCGCTGGCCTCCTCGATGCCGTTCGCGGTGGCGGGCGGGCCGTCACGGCTCGGCTTCTACATGGAGGTCGCGGCGGCGGCCGCGGAGAGCGCGCTCCTTCACGACTACGCACTCGTGCTCGTACCGCCCGTGCAGTCGGATTCCGCGCTGTACTCCGTCGACATCGACGGAGCCATCGTGGTCGAACCGGAAGTGGATGATGCCGCGGTCGCCCAGCTGCGCGAACGCGGCCTGCCGTACGTGACGCTCGGCAGGCCGGTGTCCGCCGAGGAGGCCGCGCCGTACGTCGACCTGCGCGGTGATCTGGTGGTGGAGCTGCTGCTGGCGCACCTGCACG
The DNA here is from genome assembly GCF_026340095.1 of Streptomyces sp. NBC_01446. Classification (GTDB taxonomy): domain Bacteria; phylum Actinomycetota; class Actinomycetes; order Streptomycetales; family Streptomycetaceae; genus Streptomyces; species Streptomyces aureus. The sequence goes on from NZ_JAPEPO010000002.1 coordinate 546,632, forward strand.
AGCAGGGTGCGGTGAGGCCCGCGCTGATCGTGGGCTCCGGTTCGCGGCATTCATCCGTCGATGCGCTCACCGCGTACGAGCGCGTCGCCGAGCGGCACGGCTGGACGCCGATCGTGGCGAGGGTCCCGGAGTCGGGCGGTGAGCAAGCGGGTTACGAGCGGTGCGCCGAACTGCTCGCCGAACACCCGGACGTCGACGCGGTCTGCGCGCTGGTCGATGCCTTCGCGGTGGGGGCGCTCCGGGCGATCCGGGACAGCGGGCGGACCGTACCGGACGACGTCATGGTCGTCACCCGCTACGACGGCCTGCGTGCCCGTACCTGTGAACCGCCTCTGACGGCGGTCGATCTGCACCTGGACAAGGCGGCGTCGGACGCGGTGGAGCTATTGCTGGGGCGGCTTCGCGGGGACACCGCCACGCCGTCGGTGGCGGTGTCCCCGAACCCACAGGTGATCGTCCGGGCTTCGTCGATACGAGCCGGCCGGAACTGAGTCCCGGGACTCGTTCGGGCCCGGCCCCGTTCAGGCCCGGAGCATCAGGACGAGCCCGGAGACCAGGGCGAAGACCAGCACGAACAGACGCATCCTGCGCGCGTCCAGACGGTGATGCACCAGGCGGCTGAGCCACGCACCGGCCGCGATCGCGGGCAGGAGCGCGACTGCCTCGCCGAGCTCAGCGACCTCCGCTTTCCCTGTCGCGAACAGCAGCGCCAGGGAGGCGACTTCCCCGATGAGGAAGCACGCGGCGACCGTGGAGCGCAGTTCGGCGGGCGGCCGGTGCTGGTAGACCAGCGCGAGCGGAGGCCCGCCGACACCGGTAGCGGTCTCGGTCAGCCCGGTCACCGCGCCCGCGCCGACGTATGCGGCCCGCCCGGGCGTGAACGCGGGCACGGTCAGGCTCGCGACGGCCGCGAGCACAGTGGCGCCGCCCACGAACAGGCCGAGGCTGCGTTCCGGGATCAGCCAGAGCACCGCGAGACCGGCCGGGGTGGCGGCGAGCCGCGCCCCGGTGATCCAGCCCGCGCCGCGCAGGTCGAGCGAGGATCGTTCGCGCCAGGCGACGTACAGGTTGAGCGGGATCATCGAAGCGAGGACGAAGACCGGGACCAGGGCGGGATCGAGGATTCCGGCCACGGGCGCGACAATCAGCGCGAAGCCCAGTCCACTGCTGCCCTGGACGAAGGCGGCGATGGCCACCGTCACGGCGAGAACCGCCAGTATCTGTGTACTCACTGCGCCGTGCTCCGACCCTGTGGCCGGGTCAGTGCCCGTGATGCCGTGGAGGTGGGGTGCACCCGCGTGACGTTCGCCCTGGCGACGGCGGCGCGGGCCAGTTCCGCCGCCCGTCTCACCAGTTCGGACCCGTCCCAGTCGGTCGGCCGGCCGTGCCACATACGCAGTCGCCCGGCGACGAAGACGGCGGTGATCTGGTCCCGGTTGCCGCGTCGGACGAGTTCCCACGGCAGGTCCCAGGAGAGCGCCAGCTCCGGGGTGTCGACGTCGACGAGAAGGAAGTCGGCCGCCATGCCCTGCGCGACGGTGCCGGTGCGGGCGCCGAGCCCAACGGCATCCGCGCCGCCCCGGTTGGCGCGCTCCAGCCACGTCCAGCCCGCACCGCACGACGCGTCACCGGTCGCCAGACCGTACGCGAGGCGCTGCGCGAACTCGGCGGCCTCCGCGAGCCGGAAGCCGTCGCCGCGGGTGCCGTCGGTACCGAGCCCGAAGCGGATGCCACGCTCGGCCATGGAGGTCGCGGGCGCGACCGCGTTGCCCTTCCACGCGCTGGCGACGGGGTTGTAGCTGACGGCGGTTCCTGTGTCGGCGAGCAGGGTCAGCTCGCGGGGCGTGAGCATCGTGGCGTGCGCGGCGAGCAGTTGGGGGCCGAGCGCGCCGACGCTGTGCAGGTGTTCGAGGGGCCGCAGCCCGTGTCGTACGAGGGAACGTTCCACGCCGGCGAGGTGCTCGTTGACATGAATCTGGACGACGGCCCCGGCCTCGGCGGCGAGGCGGGCGGTGGCGTGCAGGGTGCGTTCGGTTGCCGCCTCGGGGATGGAGACGGCCAGGGACGGATGGACGAGCGGATCGCCGTCGTAGCGGGCGAGGTGCTTTTCGGCCTGCTCGAGAACGGCCGGGTGGTCCGTCGCGTCCTCTTGGTCCGCGTCGTTGCAGACGAGGCCCAGGACGCAGCGGATGCCGGCGTCACGCGCGGCGGACGCGACCACGTCGACGTCGACACCGGCGCGCGTGCCGGCGTCAGTGACGGTGGTGAATCCGCCGCGCAGCGCTTCGAGGGCGGCCAGCTTGGCCGCGGTGTAGGCCGATTCCTCGTCCAGCGCGCCTTCCAGCGGTACCCAGACCCGGCGGAAGATCTCGGAGGGCTCCCCGAAGGCGAGTGCGGAGCCGAAGCTCTGGGTGAGGTGGTGGTGGGCGTCGACGAATCCGGGCATCAGCAGATGGCCGGGCAGTCGTACGGCCGGCAATTGCGGGTGCGCGCGCTCCAGTTCGTCCGCCGGTCCGACGGCTTCGAAGCGACCGTCGTCGATCGTGACGGCCCAGCCGTCGGCGGGGCCTTCGGGCAGCAGGACCGCGCCCGGTACGAGAAGGCGCGGGCCGGGGCCGGCGAGGAAATCGCGGTCGGATTGGTTCATCGGTCGCTTTCTGTGCGTGCGGTGGTCAGACGGGCGGCGACGCCTGGCCTGACATGGTGGAAGAGGATGTTGAGTACGGCGGCGGTGAACGTGCCTACGGCGACGCCGCTTTCGAGGAGGATGCGGACGTTGGGCGGGAACGCCCGATACACGCCGGGGACGAGGATGGGCAGGAGCCCCAGTGCGAGTGCGACGGCGCATATGAAGGTGCTGGTGTGCTTGTCGAGGTCGGAGCGGCCGAGCATCTGGATGCCGAGCACGGTGATGACGGCGAAGACGACCATGGCGGTGCCGCCGACGACAGCGGTCGGGATGACGCTGATTGCACGGGTGACGGGTGCGAGGAATCCGATGACGATGAGCACGACTCCGGCAGCGGCGGTGACGAACCGGCTACGGACGCCGGTGACACGGACGATGCCGATGTTCTCCCCGCTGGTGACCATGAGTGGCAGGCCGAAGAATCCGCCGAAGAGCGAGGTGAGTGCGTCAGCGCGGACGGTCTTCGGCACGTCGGTCCGCTTGTCGATCTTCTTGCCGACGGCCTCGGCGTTGATGACGGTCTGGCCGGTGGCCTCGGCCATGGAGGCCAGGCTGTAGAGCATCAGAGGCAGGGCGGCTACGAGGTTGAACTCGGGTGAGCCGAAGGGCATCAGGTGCGGCAGGTTCACCAGTCCGCCGCCTGTAGCACCTGTGCCGCTGATGGCGCCGACCGCGGCGGCGAGCGCGGTGCCGGCGAACAGGCCCAACATGACGGCGAGTTGGCGCAGGATGCCGCTGAAGAACAGGTAGAAGACGATGGTGAACCCGATCGTCGCCATGCCGAGACCGAGGTTGGTGGGATCGGCGAAGCCGGGCGAGCCGGGCTGTCCCGTGACGAGGACCGCGCCGACCTTCACCAGGTTGACGCCGACGATGACGATCATGGTGCCGATGACCAGGGCGGGAAAGTACGCGAGCAGCCGGGAGAAGACAGGCAGCACGACGAAGGTGAACACCGCTGTCAGGACCACCGCGCCTGTGGCGACGCGCACGCCGTGCTGCTCGGCGATCGCGAGGAACAGAATGAGCGGAGCCCCGCCCGGCAGCATCACGAAGGGCAGCCGCGGACCGAACTTCCAGGGCCCGAGCGACTGGATCAGCGATCCCACCCCGGAGAGCACGAAGGCCGCCGAGAGCAGATCGACGGTGAGACCGGCGCGGAGGCCGAGGGTGGCGCTCATCAGGAAGATTGCCGAGATGGGGGTGGCGGCCATCACGAGGACGTGCTGAATCCCGAAGAGCAGGATCCGCCCCAGCGGGCGCGACTCGTCCACGGGGTGCACGCCGGGTGGGGCACCTTCGCCTGGCGAGGACCCGGTGGTGTCGGGACGAGCACTTTCAGGGCGCGCACCGTCGGGACGATGACCCTCGGGATGGGGACGTTCATCCGGGTCGACTGCCTGCGTGAGCCGGGAATTGGCGGTCTCGAAGGTGTCGGCGCTCTGGGACGGAAGGGCGGTGGGCTCGTCTGCGGGGTGCTTGGCCGCAGGACCGGAGGCCGGCGGTTGGCCGGCCGGCGGCCGGCTCGGGTGGGGACTGGACATGTTCGGGCTCCGTTCGGGCGTACGGCACGCTCGGATATCAGCCGCGATCCGGCCCTGGACGGAGAGCCAAATCGATTTGGCCAAATCGATTTGGCCGCCAGTATGGGAGCCCCCGGATCCACCGTCAAGAGAGGCCACAACCTGCCCACCGAGCAGACCGGCCATGGATCCCAAACTCTTCGTGTTGCGCAGGAGCGACGCCGGCGACATGACGGCAGTCGCCGGTGCGGCACGCAACTCCACGAATGCCGCCTGCCGGGCCCTGCCCCCGCCAGCCCCCTGACACCGAGGCCCGCCGCCGCGCCCGACAAGAACCCATGCACATCGTCTTGGATCCGCAGAAGCAAAACGCCCTGCGCGCCAACACCCCGCGACCAGAGCCGACTTGAGAATTGTCCCGTATACGCCGCTTCAGCAAGCTGGTGACACGACTGCGGCGTGAAAGGGCAGGCATGGTCTGCACAGGCAGTCCGTGGTGTCTGCCACTGGAGGGCCGGGTGCTGCTGGTGGCGGTCTGCTACGGCAGCGCCGTTGATGTCGAGCGCCGTCACCTCGCGTCGGCCGGGCGGCAGTTCGTGGCGGGCGGCTCCACTTGGTGCGGGCTGGCCTCCCAGCTCCGGCCGTGCCGACCAGAGCACACAGAACCTCGGTGTCCGGGTACGGCCGCGGGGCACCCCGCCGGCATGCGGCCGGCCGGGTGCCCTGCGGGGCCGGCTACCTGTTCCCCTCGGCAGTTCCCCTCGGCTGGGGGTCAGGCAGCAAGGCCCTCCCTGTCCGTCGCCCAGGTACCCAGCGCGATCTCGGCGGTGATGCCGGGACCGAAACCGGCTATCAGGCCCTTATGACCCTCGAGTGCCGACTGCTCGTCAAACATGCGGCCGAGGGCGTCGAGGACGACTGCGCTGGCGATGTTTCCGTACTCGGTGAGTGTGGCCCGACTGAAGCGGAACGCCTCGGGCGGTATGTCGAGGCAGCGGCTCAGGTCGTCCAGGATGCGCGGCCCGCCGGCGTGGACGATGTAGAAGTCCAGTTTGCCGACGTTCCATTGGTGCTCTTCCGCCAGGGCCCGCAGCGCGGGGCTGAGGGGCTCCATCGTTTTCGGTACCCGCTTGTCGAGCTGGAAGTGGAAACCGGTGGAGCGGACCGCGTAAGAGATCCAGTCCTCGGTGTGGGGTATGAGGTAAGAGCCGTTGCGCTCCAGGCGCATTCCGGTGCCGCCGTTCCCCCGGACGACAGCGGCGGCGATGCCGTCACCGAACAAACCGTTGGAGAGCAGCGATCCCACACCGATGTCATCTGGCTGGTAGCACAGCGAGCAGAACTCACAGGCCACGATCAGGACATTGGCGTCGGGGTACGCCCTGCAGAAGTCGTGCGCCCGGTTCACGGCGGCTCCGCCTGCAGCGCAACCGAGTTGGGCAATGGGCAGCTGCCGTGTCTGCGATTTGAAGCCCATGGTGTTGATGAGCCACGCGGTCAGCGAGGGCATCATGAAGCCCGTGCAGGACACGTAGATGATCAAGTCGATGTCCGGGGGCTCGAGTTGGGCCTGGTCCAGTGCCCGCTGAACCACCTTCGGGACGCGGGCCTTGGACTCCGTCTCGTAGACGGCGCTGCGCGCATCCAGTCCCGGATGCTTGAGGACCTCATCAATGGGCTGGATCAGATGCCGCTTCTGTACCCCGGTGTTCTCGATCAGGCTCAGTGCCAGGTCGAGTTGTGGATGGTCGTGGTGCAGCCTCCGCGCGAGTTCGAGGGTTTCCTCATTGGTGATGACGTGCTCGGGTATCGCGATTGCCGGCTTGCACAGCACTGCCATGGGAGTGACTCCTTGCAGTTGGTGGGCCCGGGCGCGACCGGGACCGGTCCTGAGGGTTCAGCGCTTGGCAGAGAGCCCCTGCTGCCCTGGGCGCACTAAGACGGCGCGCACTGGAATACCTGAGGGGAACACGGTCGATGCGACCGTCGCACAATGCGTCCCGGCCGGGCGGCACGGCCTGCCAGAGACGCCGCCGCTGGGATTGGCCAGCGCAATTCAACGTACGCCAGGTGGATCACCGCCGCACGTCGGACCGCCACTCCCCGCAGTCGGCGTGACCAGGGTCAAGGCGCCGTCCTCCTCGGCTGCTCACGGCCGCGCGGGGCCGTGAGCAGCCGGCTGATGCCGCTCAAGCTCGCCATCGCGCCGAGCGGGGCGCGCAGTGTTACGCGCGCGAGGTGGCCCCGCCCGGCGCTGCGGTCATGTGCCGGCCTGTCACCAGGTGACGGGCAACGCGAGGGGATAGCGCCAGATCGATGTCGCGTTCCATTGCAGTTCTTCGGCGGGCTTGGCCAGCGCGAGGCGAGGAAAACGCTCAAGGAGCGTTCCGAGGGCGATTTCGATTTCCGCGGCGGCCAGCGGTGCGCCCAGGCAGTGATGGGCGCCCCAGCCGAAGGTCATGTGAGGCGGGCCGGAACGTTCCAGGTCTACCTCGTCGGGGCGGTCGAACTTGCGCGCGTCCCGGTTTGCGGTCAGGTAGGAGACATGCACGATGTCGCCCGCCTGAATGCTCACCCCGCTCAGGGACACGTCTTCCATGGCCACCCGGGGGATACCGACCCCCTTGCGGAAGGGGATGAAGCGCAGCAGTTCGTTGATCGCCCCGGGCAGCAACTCGGGGCGCTCGCGCACGGTCGCGAGCAGATCGGGCCGGGTGAGCAACAGGTAGGTCAGGTTGCCGATCTCGTACGTCGTCGTATCCTGCCCTGTGATCAGCAGGACCATGGCCATGACGGCCAACTCCTCGTCATTGAGGATCTCGTCGCCGTCGCGGGCCGTCGCCAGCACGCTGATGAGGTCGTCACCGGGATTCTTGCGTCGCTGCGCGGTCAGTGTCGCAAAGTAGGCGCGCAACTCGGCCTTCGCCCGTACCGCGGCATCCCGGTTCCCGGCCCCGACATCCATCATCGTCCGCGCGTGGGCGCGCAGTTGTGCATGGTCCGCCTCGGGGATCTCCAGAACCTCACAGATCGTGATCAGAGGCAGTGGTCCGGCAAGATGCTCCATGATGTCGGCGGGGGTACCGTGTCCCGCCATCTGTTCGAGCAGCTCGTCGACGACATTCTGGGTGCGCAGCCTCATGCGCTCGATGTGAGCCGGGGCGAAGCCCTTCGACACAAGGCTGCGCAGGCGACTGCCGGCCGGGGGGTCCATCAGATTGATCGCCTCGGACTGGACGATCGGCTCGGGTGTCATGCGCGGGAAGTCACGGCCGGCGACAGCATGGCGGCTGAAACGCCGGTCCGTAGTCACCGTCCGCACGTCGTCGTAGCCGGTGACGAGCCACGCCGTGCCCTCGCCGAAGGGCAGCCGGATCCGGGAGACAGGTCCCTCGTTCATGAGCTGTCTGAGCATCGGATCGAACTCGAGGGCCTCTGCAAAGTCGAATGGACATTGACGCGCGTCGGAGCCGGGGGTCATGCGGATCTCCAAGTGAGTGGCACCTACTGCTGCTCTGGACCCGACAGCCGTACCCGGCTCGCCACCTGGCCATACCCGATTCGCCCGCATGCACCAAGCAGTTCATCCGTGCCGCTCAGGGCTCAGGGCAGGTCACGGCAACCTGCAATTCGGCGAAGTGCAGGTGCTCCGGCCAGGGTGTCGGCATCCCCACGAGAAGTGGCCCGGTCTCGCCCCTCGGCGTGTCACCCCTGCCGCAACATTCCTTGCGCATCAGGGAGTGTCAGTGGCGAGTCGGGGACGGCTGCTGGGCCGCTTCGCCCTCAGCCTTGCGCGAGCAGTCACGGCAGAGGGTCGCGGACTCGCTCCGCACCGGTTTTGCACGGGCAACGCAGACGCACGAGCAGTGGGTACTCCATCCGGTATCCGGCTGGAGTACACCGGTGAGGGACTGCGGGAGTTCCTCCTCACCCCCTAGCACGAGACCCGTCTGCAGGCGATGCGCACCAGCCTGGAACCGGGCGGGGGATCCGACGCCGCCTACAGCCTCCAGGTGGATTCCATCTTCGCGCTGGCGATACGGGGCAGTCTCGAACTGGTCGTCGACGGAACACCTCGGCACCTGCAGTCCGGCGACTCCCTCACCTTCTCGGCCCGGTCCGCTCATGAGTGGTCCGACCCCGGCCCCGGTCGACGCCGAGGTCGTCTGGGTGATCACTCCCCCGCTGCCGCGTCAGGAACTGTTTCCGGCGCGGAAGAAGCGTGGCACGGCTGCCGGTTGACCGCCGCGGGTCGGCCGCCGTAACGCCAACCCCACGACTTACACCGTTGGGTTGGCCAGACAGCCCCTGGCCAAAGCACACCACTCCCGCAGGCACCGCTCGAAAGAGGTGACCGCACAGGTCGAGCCCGGCCCGACCGGCCAGGTGCTCTGGATTTCGGGCAGTGCCCGGCCGGCCCAGGACTTTACGACAGCCCGCACTCACCGCATCGGTCTCACCTTCGCCGGATGACCGCGGGAGGAGGGCGCCGGACCCGCGGCCCGGCGCCCCGCACAAGTCAGTTCGTGACCCGTACGGCTTGCCTGCCCGGGTCCTCCTGCCGTGCTCATCGCCACCGGGCGGCCTGTCACGTGCCGGGGCGGTACCTCCGCTCGACGTGGCCTTTGAGGTCCTCTGGATAGAAGTAGACGGGCCGCAGGGCGCCCCGCGCATAGCGTTCGGCCTGGTCGCCGAAGTGGGGCGAGTCCGGGTGTCCGCTCACTCCGCCCGCCGTCACCGCCCAGGCGCGCAGTCGTGGCCCGAACTCCACGACCGCCACGAAACTGTTGCCACTGGTGCCGTAGTAACGCTTGGTTCCCGGGTAGGCCATCGCGCCGAACGAGGCGAGCGAGCCCCAGCGCGAGGAGGTGAAGGGCACCGGGATGCTGGGCTTGTCGTCGCTGAACTCCTGAACGATCGCACCGTCGTTGCGCTGGTAGCGATTGATGTCACCCCACGGCACCTGCCAGCCGCCGAAGTCCCGCTGCAGCCGCTGTACCGCCGTCTCGAGCGCGCCGAGCTTCTGCGCGTCCGTGGCGCGGTCGGCGATGTAGTCCCATACCGACATTCCGGCGTCTGCGGCCGCCTGGGTCGTGAGTGCCCACATGTCCTCGCCCCAGAACACGGCTACTGAGGTCGCGGTCGAGTCCGCGGACCACCGGAGGTCCCAGTCGCGCAGCAGGCCGATCGGGCCGGCCAGCTTCTTCTTCTGCCCGTTCCCCTCGGACAGTTGGTCCCATGCCGCCACGAGCCCCGGCAGCAGCCGCGCGAAGGCGGTGAGATACGGGTCGAACGCGGCCTCGATCAGCGTCTGCGGGGTGAAGTCGTTGCGCGCGGTCAGTACCCGGATGGCATGCGGCCCGCGCGGGTTCTCGCCGAACCGGTCGAAGTAGCGCGGATAGTCGGCCTTGTGGGGGCTGTCCGCGCCGGCGGCGGTCCAGGGCCAGTTGTTGGTGTTGAACGCCCAGCCGTTCTTCGGGTTCACGGCCTGCGGCATGCTGTCCAAGGTGTGCAGGCCATGCCAGTCGGTCGCCGGGTCACTGCCGTCGACGGCCTGGAGATAGTCGAAACGGTTGTCCCTCACCGGCATGAACTGCGGCATCAGGAAGGCGATCTCGCCCTTCGAGTCCGCGAAGAGCGTGTTGTTCGAGCTGTTCGCCTTCAGGCCCGCGACCTTGAGATAGCCGGCATAGTCCCGCGTCGTGGTGCGCAGGTAGCTCTGCTGGAGGGCCTCGACGGGCTTGTTCATCAGCGCACACGCGATCCACTTGCCGTCCGTCTCGCGCACGATCGGGCCGTGGTGCGTCGCGTACGTCGTGAAGGTGCGCTCCTTCTGCCCGCCGTCATCGGTACGGAAGGAGAGCGTGACCTTCTTCGTCGTGACGGGGCGCAGTTCGTCGCCGTAACGGTAGGAGCGGGCACCGTCGGCCCCTGTCACGATCGTCTCGGCGAACTCGTCGATGTTGTCGACACCGCTCGTCGTGTGCATCCAGCCCGTGTCCGCGTTGAAGCCCTGGTAGATGAAGAACTGCCCCCAGGTGGCGGCACCGTAGGCGTTGAGTCCCTCGCGGCTCGTCACATGCTGTTCCGCGCGGAAGAAGAAGCTGGTGTGCGGGTTGATCAGCAGCAGTGCGTGGCCGTCCCGCGTGTGGCTGGGTGCGATCGCGAAGCCGTTGGACCCCGTGGGTTCGCGCTGCACGAGGCCGCGCTCCTCGTCGGTCATCGGTACGTCGCTCTTGTCGTAGAACGCTTCGAGCTGGGTGAGCAGCACCGATTCGATGTCGCCGCCGATGCTGCCTTCGGAGAAGCTGAGCGGCATCCACGGCTCGAACCGGTCGAGCACCCGCGGGCGCACCTCGGGGTGTGTCGCGAGGTAGTGGTTGAGTCCGTCCGCCCAGGCCCGCATCAACGCGCGCAGCCACGCCGGACACTTCGCGTAGTTCTTCTTCAGCTCCTCCGGGTCGAGGAACAGCCGCTGGCGCAGGTCCTGCCATATCGCGCTCTCGCCCTCGGCCTCGGCGAGACGGCCCATGGCGACGAGGTAGTTCTGCTCGATCCGGTTGAAGTCGTCCTCTGCCTGGGCGTACATCATCCCGAACACCGCGTCGGCATCGGTCTCGCCCACGATGTGGGGAACACCCCAGTCGTCCCGCGTGATCGTGACCCGTTCGGCGTGTCGGCCCCTGCGGGCCTCGTCGGGCAGTGCCTGCGCCGGCAGCGCGAACGCGGCACCGGTCTGCAGCCCCGCCGCGGCAACGGCCAGCCCGGCCGCTCCACCCAGAACGCGACGCCGGCTCACCCCGGGGTTCTGCGCATGGCTCATGAGTTGCTCCACTCTCCTTCGAGGATCAGGGGATCGTTCGGCTTCGCCCGGTGTGGTGAGCGGTGGTCCGCGTGCCGGCCCCTTGGCGCTCTGCCCGCCCGATTCGGCGCTCCCGTCGCCCTTGGCCCTTCGCCCGTGGGACCCCAACGCGATGACGCCCTCGGTCATCACCCTGATCGTCACCCCCACCGCGCAGCCGGCAACCACGACCGAGGTGACCATCCGGACGGCACACGCACGTTCCGGTGATCACCTACGCGGACAGTCCTATCCAGGAAGCAGCGCCCTGACAAGCCCTCACCCCACTGCAATCGGAAGTACTTCGTCCGGTGACGAGCGGCTGTCCCACCTGCGCGGCTGCCGGCTGATGCCCAATGTGACGGGCTGTCACCAGGAGGGGATCAACATCCCTGCTCGGGACGTTCGTCGGCCACTTCCTCAGGCAGTTCCAAAGAGAACCGCATGGTGTCCTTGCACCGGCAGCGGCGGTGGACGCGGTGTACGTGCCCGTCCGTCAGCCGTGTCACCACCACAGCCACTCGGCGAACGCCGTCAGTCACCGTCATCGGGACATGCAGCTGATGCCGATCCTCCACCGGAGGCCGGCTCTCGCACGGCGAGAGTCCGACCTCACGAGCGATCAGCTCGAAGCCTCGTCGGTCAGCGAAGACCCGGCTGCCGCACGGAGGACCATGAGCGATTCGTCCAAGGTCGCCACCATGGCAAAGGGGAACCGGTCGAGCTCCAGACAGAGTTCGACGTCATCAGAATGGACTCCTTGACGCACACCCTCCGCCAGCTCGGCGGCGGCGCGCGACTCACCGGCACGGCGCAGGAACCCAGTTGCGTCCGTCGCAGCCTCGGTGGCTCTCCGAGCGATGTATTGAGCACACGCCAGATCTTCATCGGCCTGCCCGTCCTCGCCGGTGACGACGAACGTGACACTGTCACTCTTGTTCGTCCGCAAGAGCCGAGCAGTTGCCTCCGCCACCACGAAGCTGGCGCACAGCACCAGCGACGCCTCCTTGACCGCGAGGGCGCCGACCGTCCCTGCCGTGGTCTTCTGCACAACGGTCCGTCCGCCAAGGTCAATAGACCGCATCAGGCCCGGCGAGTTGACGGTGTCGAACCCGGGCGCGGGCGGACCGTCCTTGAGCGCCACCCAATCCGGGTGGCGAGCTTTGAGCGCGAGGGCTTCGTCCAGCGACGCAGCAAGAACGATCTTTTCCGCCCCCTGGGCGAAGGCCCAGGCAGCCACTGTGAAAGCACGCATGACGTCGACAACGACCGCCACGGACGGGGCTTCGACCAGCTCAGTGATGCCAAGGAAACGAGCGTTCATCCGGTCATGATCGCGTATGCCCGACCCGAAGCACCCGGGCAGTGATACGCATCACGTCACCGGTCTCGGAATGCGGCACCTCCGGCCGACTGCGTCGCGAAAGCAGTGCGCAACGACACGCCTGCTCAATCGCCGAGTGGGATGCGGCGATTCGGTGCGGCCACCGTGTCGGCATGTCGACGCCGTTCACCGGTCCCCGTCTCTGCGCGGCCATCGCCGGTCACCCGGCCTACAGCGACACGACTCTCGAAACCGCCGCCGACTCCTGTCGCCTCGCCAACAGCCGGGCTCGGGCCGGGGATTCCGCCGCGGCCTGGTGACATCTGCCGTCCCAGGCCGGACAGTGGCATCACCTACTCGGCGGCGCGGGCCACAAGCAGCGGCTGGAAGAACCCCGTCTCCTCCGGCATCCGCCACCCGACGTCGACGAACCCGGCCTCAGCTGCGAGACCGGCCAGCCGGTCCCGGCCCAGCGCCCAGTAAGTGGTCCGGCGGACCTTGACGCGCCAGTCCCCAGCTGCCTCAAAGAGTTGGAAGTGCTCCAGGTCGTAGTGCTCGCCGTCGTCATGCCAGTGCCAGAGCTGGAAGGTGACGGTACGTTCTCCATCGTCAGCACCGTCGCCGATCCCCTGAACTTGTGGAGGCGTCGAAGCCGGGCGGTCACGCAGCAGGTCGTCATAGGGGCGTGTGCTGACCAGCAGTAGGCCGCGGGGGCGCAGCACACGGCGCATCTCGGCCAGGGCGGCGAGCGCATCCTGTTCTGTCAGCAGGTGAGGCAGAGAATTGTCAGCGCACACGACGGCGTCGAAGCGACCATCGATAAACGGAAGGCTTCGCATATCAGCGGCGGCCGTGCAAAGGCTCAGGCCCCGGCGAGCGGCCTCACGGGCAGCGCGAACGGCGGCCCGGGGGCTGAGATCGGTCCCGGTGACGCAGTGCCCGCGCAGCGCCAGGCCGATGGCCTGCGTTCCGATCCCGCAGGAACAGTCGAGCACCGCCACACGATCCTGGCCGATCTGGGCATCCAGAGCATCTCCCTGCCGGCGGATGCTCGCGTCCCAGTCCGGGTAGATCAGGTGGTAGTCGTCAGCCAGCTCGTCATAGAAGTGCCCCACCGATGCCTCGGACATGGCCCGAGATTAACGCGCCCTCCCTCACGAGGGACCTGACCGCCCAATGACCGACGCAAACCCGCTGACCGCAGCGCAGTCCTTCCCCCGTGAACGTCTACGAGCGCGCTAATCACCAGTCGGCGTTGAAACACATCGGCAAAGCTGTTGCCGAACGTGAACCAGCGGAGACGATCGACGAGTTCGCCCGCCGGAGGACCAGGCGAGAGTGGACTACCTCGGCTTCATCGAGCTGGTCCTCTCCGAAGTGTTCGTCGTCCGCGACGACCGCCGCTTCTGACAGGGCCTGCGGCTGTCTCTGTTGCCGCACCACAAGACGCTCGACGAGTACGACTTTTCCCTCCAGCCCGACCTCGACCCCGCAAGGTCGAAGAACCTCGCCACTCTCACGTTTGTCGAGGCAAGGCGAACGCCGCCCTCCTGGGACCGCCAGCGGTCAGCCAGACGCATATCTCTGTCGCCCTCGCGGTCACAGCCTGCCACGTCCCACATCACGCAGCCCGTGTTGTCCACGCTGGCCTCGGCGAACGACAGTCGGCCTCGGTCGCCGCTCCCGAACCGGGGAGGTCCGAGCCGGACAACTCCCACGGTGAGAAAACCCGAGGTACTGCCGTCGCCGCCGTCCACTGCATTCAACTCGACCCGGAATACACTCATCCATTCACCGACCGCTCTCAGCGCAGATCGAGCAACATCACGTCATGCAGGTCCGCGCTCTCCCCCCACAGCCGCGCCTCGCCGATCTTGCGGTATCCCCACGCCCGGTAAGCGGCCGACGCCGCCTTGCTGCCCGGGTGGACGTTCAGCAGCACCCGCTCGGCGCCGATGCCGTCGAGCAGCATCTCGTGCAGACGACGCGCGATGCCCTGTCCACGCCACGGTCCGCGCACGGCGAGTTCCATGAGCCCGAAAGTGCGGTGCCCGTCCTCGCGCCGCATGTCCTCGGGTACCGGCTCGGTCAGTTCGTCCCACCAGCCCGTGTCGGGACCAAGCGGGAAACCGTACGCCATGCCGACCGGCTCGCCGGCCTCACAACGGGCCAAGGTGGCGCGGAACGTGGGGTTGCGAGCCTGGACAGGAAAGCGGCGGAAGGCGGCAGCGACGTCATCCTCGGTCTCGTTATAAGGAGGCCCGGCGAACGCTTCGGCGTAGATCAGCCTCAACGCGTCCACAGCCTGTACTGCGGCCGAGCCGCCCATACGCTCCAACGCGATGACCCCCTGCTGCGCCATGTGGTCCCCCTCGGACGGTCGCCCAATTACGCTCACACTCCCCGACAGTGGCACCCACGCCCCAGTCCCGACCTCGACCCTACTCAGGCCACAGTCGACCAGGGAAAGAACAAGAGGCATTCCGCGCCGGTGTCCCGGTAGAAGGCAGAGTAGGGGCATGTCTACGTACGAGACGATGTCGTTCCGCCTTGAGACCGAGCGGCTGATACTGCGGCCGTGGGTTGAGTCGGACGCCGCTGAACTCCGCGCCCTCCACTCCGAACGCGGCAACGGGACGCCCACGGTGGAGTACACCCGGACGCTCATCGCGAAACAGCTCACCGCAGCAGCGACAACAGGGATTGCCCTGCTGCCCATCCAGCGCCGTGAAGAGGGCGACTTCATCGGCTATTGCGGGTTGATCATCGGCCGCGCCACCGTAGAGGAACCTGAAATCGCGTATGAGTTGTTCCAGCGCGCGCATGGACGTGGCTATGCCACCGAGGCGGCCGGTGCAGTGCTCGATGCCGCCATTGCGACCGGGCGGAAACGGCTCTGGTCGACCGTCGGCACATGGAACACACCGTCGTTGCGTGTCCTTGAGAAGCTCGGGTTCGAGCGGGATCACGTGTCCACGGACGACAGCGGTGAAGTGGTATGGCTCACACGCTCGTTGCCCTGACGCGGGGTCGTCGCGCCCCGGGACTGCATGCTCACGTGATCGAGTGCGCTCAGGCGGAGTAGGCGGCTTGACGGCAGTGGCGGGCCGGCTCGGGATCGGGCTTGGAAACGGCGACGCCAGTGGGACAATTCGAGCCGGTGGGCCGTGTCGTGGATGCGCTGGACAACGAGGGCGATGAACAGGCGGACGATCTTTTCGCAGGTGAGCGGGATCAACTAGTCCGGGCCGGGCGGCGGGTGTGCTCTGTCGGCGGTCACGCAATTCGGCTCTGTCGGAGAGCTCGTGACGCCGCGCGGCTGAACTGGCATATATCGAGAACGCGGTTCAGGGGCTTTTGGGGCGGCTGCTACTGCATTTAGCTGATGTGGTGATGGAGTCGGCCAGACGTACGGCTGAGACGGTCACGTTACGTGCGTCGTGTCCGCCTTTTCGGCGAGATGTACGCGGTGCCGACTGCCGTCATGGACGGTGCACGGCCGCTACATCCGCAGGCTGTCCGACGCACCGCTCGGTGGTGCGGCCGTCGTGATCGAGTTGACCGTGTACCGGTTCAAGCGCCTCAACTCGGCTCGCCCTGCAGTGACGTTCGCCAAGCAGATCCCTTCCCTGACCAGCCCGCACGCCCGCTATACCCCGCTGCTGCGCGGCGTCAGTCGCTTCTCACCTCTTGCTCGGGCATAGCCGTACCTGTGCCCTGACAACCGAGAGCAGGCGGTGACCAGCACCCGCAGGTTCGCGACGGCCCTCACACTCCTCGGGAGTGATCTTCTCGTCGCGACGATCCAGCTGCTCACCTGCATTACAGCTCAGCATGTCCACTCCGCCGTCATACGTCACGAGCGCGGCTTCTCGAAGCCCCAGGAACGCTGGCCCTCCGCCTGCCCGAACGATACGGCGATGTGGCCCCGGCCACTGCCTTCCGTGCGCGAGGATGACCGCGTCGACGGACGTTGCGATTTGAAGTGTTCTCCTCCCTTCGCAAGCTGAGGAAGGAGATTCCCGTCTACCTTGCGGTGGCGGGCTTGACGCGCTTTACACGCCTGACGACTGCCCTCCCGGCAGCCGGGATGAGCGCGTGGCCCGTCCGGTACAGGTGCAAGATGTTGCGGGCCGCGTTGAAATCGGCGTTGCCCGACCATCCGCAGTCCGGGTTCTTGCATACGAACGTGGCCTGGTCCTGTCGGCTGCCGGGCGTGATGAAGCCGCAGGCAGAGCAGCGTCGGGAGGTGTGCGGGGCGGGCACCTTGTGCAGGGTGCCGCCGTACCGGCCGGCCTTGTACGTCAGCATCGTGACCGTCCTGCCCCATGCCTCCTGGCTGATGGAGCGGTTGAGTCCGGCCTTTTGGGCGACGCCTGTCCCCGGCTCGGCGATGGTGCCCCGAGCGGACTTGACCATGTTCGTGATGGTGAGTGCTTCGACCACTATGACGCCGTACGTCTGGGCGAGGCGGGTGGTCGTCTTGTGCTGCCAGTCCTGGTGTCGTCGCGTGGCTTTTGCGCGCAGCCCTCGGATCTGGTCATAGGTGTGGTTCAGGCGGCGGCTGGTGCGCTCGCCGGGCTTGCGGTGTGTCTTGCGCTGGGCGGCCCGGCGCTCCAGGCGCCAGAGCTTGCTCTTTTCCATGGTGTTCAGCCACTTGTCACGGTCGGCGCTGCCATCCGGGAGGCGAGGCGCACGCCCGTGGTCCTGGTGGTTGCCGTCCGAGAGGGCGAGGGGCAGGTTCACCCCGGCGTCGATTCCGACCTGTGCCCCCGGGTGGGATGCGGGCCTGGCTTCGAGGCTCTGCACACGGAAGGCGATGTGCCATCCCAGGTGGTCCTTGACCAGCCGTGCCCCGGTGATCCGGTTGTCGGCGTTCGCCTTGTTGCCCACGGGGAGGTCTTTGGTCCAACGGAAGCGGACACGGCCGGCCTTGGGAATGTTGGCCATGCCCCAGCGGCGGTGCACCCGCTTGATCTGGAGGTCACGGCCCTGCGGGATGTCCACGCTCATCACGGACCGGAACCGGCCCTTGAAGTTCGGAGCATCGGCGCGGCCGTCCCAGAAGTTCTTCCAGGCCTGGAAGTACGTCTTGAGGACCGCTTGCGCGGCCTGCGCAGGAAGGACGGCGAGGAAATCGATCTCCTTGCGGGCCTGGCGTATCGCGGCGTCCGCGTTCGCCAGAGTCCGCTTCTCCTTCGGCATCATCTGCCACCACGCGTGCAGGCAGTTCCACATCGCGCGGGCGGCATGCGCCTGCTCATCGATGAGGAGAGTCTCGGCAGGAGACAATGCCAGTCGGGCACGGTGCCCGAACTGCCGCTTCTCCCAACCAAGTTCACCCACAGTGATCACCATACTACCGGTGGTCCATGCCGCCGTGATGGAAGCCGAACCCCGATATCAGAACCGGCCGGCACATCGTCCCCAACCCGCACGTCATGCGGGAGGCGTGCACGGACTTCGAGGCCGAGCTGAAGCAGTTCAACGAGGACAACCACCTGCACCTGCACTACCCGCCCACGGTCCAGCTCTCCAAGCTGGTCAACTCCCCCAAAGACATCTCCTCCAGGCGTCTGCGCCAGGAGTACGACACGCACATCCGCCGCCACCTGTGGGGCGGCCACTTCTGGTCCGGCTCCCACTTCGCAGGAAGCTGCCACGGTGCGCCCCTGACCGTCGCACGCCAATACATCGACAACCAGAAGCACCCCGTAGGCCGAGGTGAACAGTGCCGACCCGTGCTCACCCGCGAGTCAGAGCAGTCCTGAGATGGCCTTCACCCCCGGCGTAAACGCCGGAGCACTGGCCAAGATCAAAAGGTAGAGCGCGAGGTCGACGGTCCCGGTCTTGTTCGTCAGACGATGACGGGGACCGTCTCGGCGCGGTTGGTGGACCAGTTGGTGACGATCGGCTTGTCGACGTTGGCGGTGTCGGGGAGCTTGAGTTCGGCGGGGTTGGGGTCGTTGTCGCTGATGGCGATGATGACGTTCTCGAACTGCTTACCGGCATTGCTCTTGGTGGTCTTGGGGCTGATACCGGTGTATGCGACGGCGGAGCCAGTGAGCTTGATGGGGTCTTCGCCACCCTGTCCGACGGGGGAGGCGACGCCGTCGGCGCCGGAGCCGAAGGACACACTGGGCGTGTTGACGTCCAGGTAGCAGGTGATGCCGGACTTGGCCTTGGCGGTTACGAGGTAGTAGCCGCCGGCCTGGGACTCCGCGGTGACCGTGAAGTCCAGGTCGTTGGTGCCGCAGGACTGTCCGTAGCCGCTCTTCCCGCCGTCGCCGGAGCCGCTCTTGCTGTCGTCGCCGGAGTCGGACTTGTCGGCGGAGCCATTGGAGTTGGAGCCGCCGGTGGAGGAGCCGCTGGTGGAGGGGCTTTCGCTGGAGGAGCTGTCGCTCCCGCCGCTGCCGGCGGAGGCGACGGCAGATGGGGTCGCGGAGCTGCCGGCGTCCGCGGTGTCGTCGTTGTCGCAGGCGGTGGTGGTGGCGGCGAGGGCCGTCACGGCCGCGGCGGCCAGGACGAGACGGGCGGAACGGGTGGCGAGACGCGAACGCATCATGATCTCCAGCGGCTGTCGGTTGCGGTGTTTCTGCTGACACCGATGACACTAGGGTCGAGTCGATCCTCAAATGATCCTGTGAATGTCCGGGTTCTGTCTCAGCAACTTCGGTTCCGGGAAGTGGCGTTGGATTGCACCAACCCCAGCTCAAGGGGCATGTCCGGAACCAAGCGTTAGAATCGCGCCATCGCAGGATCAGATGGTTTCGCGATCAGGACGCCCACGCCCACCACTCCCGGGAACTGGCCGGCGCCAGCAAAGAAGACACGCGGGAGTCCACGCCCCCGCAGGTCTGGGGCTCTCCCGTCTTCCGGCACGTGAACCGGGTGCTCACCCTGGTCTGGGGCGGCGTCTTCGTCGCCACGGCCGTACTCGGACTGGTTGCGCTGCACACGACGTCCGGTGCCGACTGGTTCAACTGGGTGACGTCCTCCCCGCCCTGAGGGACGGGGATTGCCCTATGAGGGGGTTCGGCCGGTCGCCCGGCTTACGGGTTCCTGTTTCACGGACCGGCTGGTGCCGAGGTCTCCACAGGCTGACACGGGCTGTCCGCCCGCGTGTCGGATGTTCTTCGCCGCGTTGACGTCGGCATGCTCCGCGTGTCCGCAGCCTGGGGCTTTGCACCGAAACACCGCTTGGCTCTCACGGTTGTGTCCGGCGACGAAGCCGCAGGCGGAACACCGCTGCGACGTGTAGGCGGGATTCACCTTCACCACGACCGTGCCCGTGTACCGGGCCGCGCTGGTCAGGGAGAGTTCGAGACGGTGCCACCCCTTGTCGAGGATCGCCCGGTTCAGACCCCGCTTCTGCGCGACCTGGCGGCCCGGTTCCGCGAGGGTGCCGGAGGCGGAGGCGGCCATGTTCCGGATCCTGAGGTCTTCGAGGACGACCAGAGCGTTCTTCGCAACGATCCGGGATGCCATCTGCGCGCAGAAGTCTCCGCGCCGATCCGACACGCGGCCCATGACCGTGTTCATAGCGGCGATCACCTTGGCCCGGTTGGTACTGCCGCGCTTGGACCGGGCCAGGCGCTGTTGCAGCCTGCGATACCGGGTGCTCTCGCCAGACGTGATGAACACCCGGTTGTGGAAGTCGCCGTCCGAGGTGACAGCAGCACTCTTCACCCCCCGGTCGATCCCGACCGACGTGTCCGGCATGGCGTGCCGCTCCGGAGTGACGGCCTGGTCGTCCACGAGGAAGGAAAGACGGACAGTGTGCGCACTGCGGGCTGCTGCTCAACCGCCCGGATCGTGCAGCCCCCATCCTTCGCTCAGCACTCTCCCACCGTGCCCGAAGTCCACCGACGCGAACGAGGTCCCCATGCACGAGGCGTCGAGTTCGCGTCCGGGGTTTCTTCAGGGGCTAGTTGGGTGTTCCTGGCCGAACACTGCTGTCCGCCTCCACTCTCCCGAGGCCGACTGCTGACCCCATGGCTCGCGCAGCGAAAGTCATAGTCCGCGCTTCCGCGCGCACTGTATTTGCTCGCCGGCTGCGGTCCGCGAGGGAGGGTCAGGCTGATCACCGGAAGCACCTCACGGTTCCCGCACTGCCGCCGGCCACCGCCGCCATGGGGCCAGCATTCCTGCCCCATCGTCGCCGGGAAACGGACATGGGTTAGCTCTTCCTCGGTTCAGCCCTGAGCGGACAGAAAGTCCTCGACAGCGGCGGCGAACTGGGCCGGAGCATCGTGATGCACGACATGACCGGCAGGCAGCTCGGCGAGGCAGGCCTTGCCGGCACGACGGGTGATCATTTCCCCGGCATGGGCGGCCGCCAGCTCATCGCTCCGTGTTCCACGGATCAGCAGAGTGGGGCAGGCAACCGCTGTCCAGTCCTGCCAGTGGTCACCATTGAGTGCCATCTGCGACGCCACCGTGTGCTCGATGTCGAACGAGAATCCCCAGCCGCCCTCCGCCCGACGGAAGGAACACTTCAGATAGGCAGCCGCCGAGCCCAGTGCGGCCACCAGATCCTGGCGCGAAGGCGCATCGCGGGGCAGGCGCAAGGTGAATGACCAGTCACTGTCCACCACCGCGCCGATGTCCTCAACGATCAGCGCACAGACCCGATCCGGCTGCCGGGCAGCGTACTGGTATGCGTTCACTCCGCCCAGCGAGTGGCCCAGCACCGCCACCGGGCCGATGCCCAGGTGCCGATGGAAGGCAGCCACATCAGCGACGTAATCGTCTCGCTCGTAACGCTGAGCACGATCGGACTCACCGTGCCCGCGTTGATCGAGCGCGATCACCCTCCAGCGCGGCGCCAACGCCTGAGCCAGAGGCGCGAACGCCGACGCCTCGTTGTAGTGCCCATGCAGGGCCAGAAGCGGAGTACCCGGACCTCCGAAGTCCAGATACGACAGTTTCCGTCCGCCGACCACGAAGAACTCACGCATGATGGGGATGCTATGCGGCAGCACTGACACCCGATGGCTGACCAGCAGCCAACAGAGAAGGAGCCGCCCTCCTCTCAGTCAGAGCGAGCTCAACGGCTCCGCTCTGGTTCACGTCGCCACCATCCCTTGTGCAGTTCACGTTGTGGAAGCGGCGACGTGGGACCCTCCCTTCACGCCGCCGCTGTCTTCAGAGTCAGCGACCGTTGGGCAGAGCTCAGCGATCCTTGGCCAGGGCCAGGAGATCCGCGAAAAGCCCTCCGGCGTCTGCCAGGTCGTCGTAGCGGCCCACTTCGATGATCCGACCGTGCTCCATGACCGCGATGCGGTCGGCGACCTTGGTGTTCTCGAGTTGGTGCGTGACCACGACCGTGATGCGGTCACAGGCGCCGCCCTTGATCTTCTCGAAGATCTGGTGTTCGCCACGGGCGTCCATCTGTGACGTCGGTTCGTCGAGAATGAGCAGTTCAGGGCGCCGGTAGATCGCGCGGGAGCAGGCCAGGCGCTGCCACTGCCCACCGGAGAGCTCGGCGCCGCCGAAGACCTCCCTGGCGAGCAGGGTCTCGAGGCCGTGGGGCAGGTCGTCGACTGCCTCGCGCATACCGACTGCGTCGATCGCGTCCCAGACGGGAGCGTCGTCGTGGGTGCGGGGCTGGCCGAGGGTGACGTTCTCGCGGACACACAGAGGCCATTGGGCGAAGAGCTGCGGCACCAGGCCGGTGCGCGCCCAGACGGTGTCCTGGTCAACGGTGGCCAGGTCCCTGCCGTTCCACAGGATGCGTCCCTTGTCGGCCAGGTAGATGCCGGTGATCAGGCGCAGGAGGGTGGATTTGCCGCTGCCGTTCTCGCCGACGATGGCGAGGATCTCGCCCCGGCGCAGGGTCAGGGACACCCCGTCGACGGCCGGCAGGTCTTTCCCGGGGTACTGGTAGACGACGTTGTCGAACCGGATCTCCTCCACCTTGGCCGGCGCGGGCAACACGCCGCGCTGCGGGGCTCGTTGAGCGGCATCGTCGAGGAACGCCTGCATGTCGGTGAGGTAGAGGCTGGTGTGGAACAGGGCGGCCCCGTTGATGACCACCTGGGACAGTGCGCCCAGGGTGGTCTGCACGGCGACGACCGCGGTCGCTGCGATGGCCAGCTCGATGCGGCCGGTGACCGCCAGCCAGGCGAGGGCCGCCCAGGTCAGGAGCAGGAAGAAGCCGCCGGTCGTGGCGGACAGCAGGGTGATGCGCAGCGTGCGGGGCGCGACGGCCAGCAGGCGGCGGTCGATGCGTTCGGACAGAGACCTGTACCAGAACAGCAGGTAGCCCGTCATGCCGTTGGCGCGTACCTCGTCACCGTGCTTGGGCGTGGTGGCCCACCAGCGCATCATGTGGCGCACGTTGCGGTCGCAGACGTTCGCGTAGTGCATCTCGTAGTCGACCCGGGCGGAGAGGAGCGCGCCGATTCCGGCCGGCAGGACCGCAAGGATGAGCAGCGGAAGCATCGCCCAGTGCAGGGCCGACAGCACGCCGCTCGCTGCGATCATCCTGATCAGAGCGGCCATGAACCGTTGTGCGTCGTTCACCATGACGTGGGTGCGGAGCACGCCCATCCCTGCGGCCTCCTGACGGTCTGCGAACCCGTCCTTGGCGTTGGCCGCGGACTCGACCCGGCACACGGCCTCGACCAGCGCGGTGTCGGCGTACGTCGTCAGCAAGGGCGTCAGGCGCCGGTCCGCGTACGAGGCGAGCGAGCTGGACAGGCGACCGAGTGCGGTCGTGACGGTCACGACGAGAAGTGCGGGCAGTGCCTCGTGGAGGCGGTCGTCGACGGTTCCGGTTCCGAGGATCGACTGCATCGCGTGGGCGATCGCGGCCAGGCCCACCGCGGCGGCGACGCCGGTGACGAGCTGGCAGGCGATCAGGAGGAGCACGGCCACGCGGTCGAGCTGCCAGGCCATGCGGGCGATGCGGCGCAGGACGGACGGCAAGCGGGCGCACATGCGCGTGAACGAGACATCGCCGAGCGGGTTGACGGAGTATTCACCGCTGTAGCTGATCTCCGCGGGCGGCGGTGGTGGAGGTGTGACGAGGCGGACGGGCCTGCTGTCTGTGGGCAACTGCACTCCTTGACACGGTTGTTGACGGACGGCTTCACGATGTCCGGGTCAACGACAGAGGCACCCGTATCGAACACGCGTGTTTAGGACGGAGAGAGTTCCGTGGCAGGACGGGGTCGGCAGCCGGGTCCCCATGGCAGGTACGGCTGGACGGCCGGCTCGGTGTGGCCGAATCGCCGATGCCGATACGCATGTGGCGGGCCGCCGAGGCCGACGCCGGCTGGGGCAGCTGGGGCAGCTGGGGCGTCCTGCGCCAGCTGGGACGAAGGCAGAGACGACGTCTGGATCGGCGCCCAACGCCGCAGCACACTGCGTCCTCTCGGCCGACTGGGCATCCCCTGGCGAAACTTCGACGGGGGTAACGGCGAGCACCTGAGCAACGGGCAATAGGGGCCCGGCTTGCGCGGTGTGGATGAGGGTTCGGTGACGAGCATCAGCGACGACCACGTGAAGGTCCACTTCCGAATGGAAATCGACGAGGACGGCTGGCCGCCGGCGAGCGTAGAGAGTCTATGGGCGGTGGACCTCGGCGATGAGAGGGTGCGGTTGGACAACACCCCATGGTTCGTCCGCGGAGTCGCCAGCGAGGCCGCCGGCGGCCGACTCTCGGCCGCGGCCGGGCTGATGCACACCACTCTCGCCACCTGGCCCTGGCACACCACCAGCAACCAGGCAACCAGCAGCAGCGATGACTCACCGGCAGCCCGGCCCAGGTGCGGCGGGCCTGGGCCGGGCTGCCTTGAACCGGGCAGCACCCCTTATCTGGAGGCGGTAGGTCTTCCGATGGCTGGTACGGCGGGCTGAATCCCGTGGTCCGACGGCGGAGCTTGTCGGGGTTTGCCTACCGCCCAGATGTACTTGATCGAGCGTGGAGCGCTCGGTCAATGCGGGCGCGGAGCGGCCGCATTGACACATGGCCAGGCCGGGGCCGCGCCCAGTGATGGCGGAGAACTTGCCGTACGGCTTCGAGACCGACGCGCGCATCTTCCGCCGGAACCGAGGCGCGGGATGGCTCCGGGCGCAGCTCCGCGGGGAGGCCCTCGACACTCAGGGGAGGCCCTCGATACTCAAGGGAGCGTTCGCATGTGTCACTGGAGCACCTGGGCGCTTCGGCCGGCCGTGACCACAGTGCGGAGAGGGAACGCGATGAGCAGCGCGACAGCGACCATGAGCCCGCTCGCCCACAGCGGTCCGAGATCCCCGACCTCGGTACCGAGGGTGGTCGCGGCGACGAGGGGGCCGGCGGCGGCACCGAAGTTGAGTGCTGCGGTCGCATACGAGCCGGCCATGGTGGGGGCATCCGCTGCCTCGTAGAGGACCCGCGTGATCAGCGTGCTGCCCAGCGCGAACGACAGCGCGCCTTGTACGAACACGAGGGTGCACAGGGCGACCGGCGTGTCGGCCAGTAGCGCCAGGGCCGGCCAGCCGACGAGCAACAGCGGACCACCGACTGCGATGACCAGACCTGGACGCCGGTCGGACAGCCGGCCCGCGACGGTGACGCCGACGAAGGAACCGGCACCGAAGAGCACCAGAACGACAGAGATCCACAGTTCGCTCAGCCCGGCGGTGTCGGTCACGACGGGGGCGAGGAAGGTGAAGCTTCCGAATGTTGCCGCGTTCACCAGCGCGCCGAGCAGCATCACCACGATCAACCGCGGCCTTGCGAGCGGGGCGAGTTCCGCTCGCAAGGCCGGCCCGCCATTCGCCTCGTCCTCCCCCCGCCCCGCTGGGATTCCCTTCAGAATGCCGAGGGCTGCAGGCAGGCAGAGAGCGGCGACAGCCCAGAATGTGGCCCGCCAGTCGAGCGCCGTGCCGAGTACCGACCCGCCAGGGACACCGGCGACAGTCGCCACCGTCGTGCCCGACAGCAGGACGGCCAGCGCACGTCCCTTCTTGTCGGCCGGGACCAGCGTGGCGGCAGCCGTCAGAGCGACGGCAATGAACCCTGCGTTCGTGAGCGCGGCAACGACCCGGGTAGCGACCAGGACCGGAAAGCTGGTGGTGATGGCGCCCACAGCGTGAGTTGCCGCGAAAGCAAGGACGAATCCGAGAAGGCTGAACCGCCTGGGCCAGTTGCGCGCAAGCGCGGCCACAAGAGGGGCGCCGGCCATCATGCCGATCGCGAAAGCTGAGGTGAGCACGCTTGCTGTCCCGACTGTGACGTCGAGATCCGAGGCGATGCCCGGCAACAGCCCGGCGAGCATGAACTCCGAGGTGCCCATGGCAAAGACCGCCATGGCAAGCAGGTACAACGGGAAAGGCATCGAAGGCTCCGAGGTGAGGAGAAGCACGAGAAGGTCATCTCGTCACCGCGGCCAGCCCCACGGGCACACTCGTCCCACCGCAGAACGCGGCGCAACGACAGGGCTACGAGTTCAGGGCTTCAGGGGGCTGACGGCGTGACCGAAAGCCCCCACCTTGTCTGACTCAGGACTCGACATGGCTCGCACGCTACCCGACCGATGCCCGTCGAAGCACCCGGGTTTCACCGGCATCGGCCTGTGTCACCAACGTCATGCCCCGCAACAACCAGGGCGCTTCTTGCAGATCATTCGAGAGAGCGGTGGGGCCTCGGGTCGCTTTCCACTTCAAAATGATCAAGGCAGCGGTGATTGTATTCCGCCAGTTCCGCCAAACCGTAGTCAGCCGGTAAGGGGAAGTCCGCACCCGTGCCCGCTGAGGCGGACGAAGATCTCGGCGAAACCCTTGCGTCTTCCGGGATTTGGGGGGTGCCATGGTCCTGGGATCCCCCCACCCTTCACTCGAAGCACCCAAGTCCCCATTGACGGAGACCAGTTGATGGCACTCGGCTCGCCTGGAATGGGTTCCGCCCGGCTGCCGTCCACCCCCGTTCGGCCGCACCACGCTCGCCCGGGCGGCCGGGCGGCCGGGCGGCCGGCAAGGCCATCATCGTGGTCACCTCACGGCAGGAGAAGCCATGAGAAACAGGAGCGCCCCCCGCTCACCCCGCCGCGCGGCCCTGACCGCGGCGCTCGCCGCGGCGGCCGCCGCCGTCGGCCTCGCCCTGCCGTACACCGGCGGCGTCCCCGCGGCCCAGGCCGCCGTCCGCAAGCACGTCGACAGCGACTACACACTGTTGCGCCGCTCCCCCGCCTCGTACGTCGTCGGCACCGCCTACCGCGGCTGGACCGTCGACATCCAGGGTGACCCGCAGGGCGGCTATCGCTGGGGCCACATCTACGGCGACCTCAACTCATGTCTGTGGATCTACGACGGCGCGGCCTCCGGCGACGAGGCGCACGCCGACGAGTGCGGCGACCCGGTGACCATGCCGACGTCGGAGTTCACCAACGGCCAGATCGGAGGCGGAACGTCGGACGGTGCCACCGTGGCCACAGTCGCCGGATCCGGCTGCGCCACGTACGACGGCAGCCACATCACGGGCTACGGAAACGTGCGCCCCTGGGCTGTACCCACCACCCCCAGTGCCCCGCTGAACACCCAGGTCGCCATCGGCCAGACGGTGCTGTGGCGCTACGTCAGCCGCGACGGCCGCTACGTGATGGTGCGCGATCCGCGCGGCGGCAGCACCGACGGCGTAGGTCTGCAGAGCTGGTACTTCGTCCCGC
Source organism: Streptomyces sp. NBC_01446 (assembly GCF_026340095.1). GTDB lineage: Bacteria > Actinomycetota > Actinomycetes > Streptomycetales > Streptomycetaceae > Streptomyces > Streptomyces aureus. The sequence continues at coordinate 573,663 of NZ_JAPEPO010000002.1, forward strand.
GCGGATGCCTGCCGACGACGCTGCCCTGATCCGGGCGTCGGGCAGGCTCGCGAGGCGGAGCGAGGGCCCGGGGAAGAGAGCGCCTGGGACCTCGTGGCCGCCATCGAGGAGTGCTTTTGTCGCGTCGGTCATGCCAAGTCCTGTCCGGAGGCCGGACCGGCTCCCTCCACGACGTGCCGAAGTCCCCGCCGCCCATGATGCGGCGGGCCGCCAATCCGGGCGGGTAGGTCGAGCACAAGATGGCGGATCTGTTGAGTGTGGTTCGCTCAGGCGTATCCGATCAGCCGCGCTGCGGTCTGAGCGGGAGTCTCGTTCTTTGTACAGATCGTCCGTGTCGCCATCTGTCGCGCGCCGGGGTCGTCAAGCCAGTGCCCCCAGGAAGTCGTGTCCGTCGATGATCCAGGCCCGCCCCTTGGCCGTCTGCGTTGACTTCGCCGGGCATGGGCGTGCCCCTCCCGACCGACGTTGCGACGTCGGCCTACTCATACCGGTCGAGCGATCACTCGGAACGCTACGCCCCCACGCGCCGACGCGAAAACGATCCATGAGCAATGAGCTTTGCTCCTCGGAAGAAGGTCTCCCGGTAGCTGCTCTTTCCGGGCCGATCACGTTGCCGGTCGTGGCAAGCACAGCGAAACATGAAGTCACGGACTCCCCACCGAAAACCGCGCGCGCACGCCGGTACCGGATCCGCGGCCGGCGGCGCGCGGGTGTGTGCCGCTTGCTGCGTCTACGTTTGGCCAGTAGGCGCCCTCCGCTCAGGCCGACTCGCGTACCACCAGGCGGGGCAAGATCACCCGCTCGGCGAGCGGGTCGCGGCCCTGTACGAGCGCCGCGACCTGCTCGACGGCGGCCCGGCCCACCTGGCGCTTGTCGACGTGCAGCGTGGTGAGGGGCGGGTCCATCAGCTCGCCGAGCATCAGGCCGTCGCACCCGACGAAGGCACAGTCGCCCGGGACGTCCAGGCCCCGGCGCAGCGCGCGGCGCATGGCGCCGACCGCGATCAGGTCGTTGTAGCCGAGGACCGCGGTGGTGCCGGGGTGTTCGGCGAGCACGCGGTCCATCCCGTCGGCGCCGCCCTGCACGGAGTTGGCCACGGGCACGACCGGAGCCCCGCCGGAGTCGAGGCCGTGCTCGGCGGCCAGGGCGAGGAACAGGGCGCGCCGGGAGTGCGGGTCCGCCCGGTCTCCGCGTGCCCTGTCATCGAGCATCACCACGCGCCGGTGTCCGGCCGCCATGAGGTGCCCGAGGGCCTGCCGCATCCCGGACTCGAAGTCGATACGGACGCCGCCGGCGGCAGGCGGCCGGGTGTCGTGGTCCAGGAGCACCAGCGGGATACCGGTGCCTCGCACCCGTTCGATGGCGCTCTCGGCGAAGAAGTAGCCGACGCACGCGTCGACATGGTCCGCGACTGTGGCCGCCACCCTCTGCTCGCGTTCGAGGGCCGACCCGGTGCTGTACACGGCGACCTGCCAGCCGCGCTCGTCTGCCGCCTCCATCACCCCGGCGGCGACTTCGGGAAAGAACGGGTTGAGCACATCGGCGACGACCAGGCCGAGCGTGGTCGTCGCGGAGCCTGCCATGCCGCGCGCATGCCGGTTGGGCCGGTAGCCGAGCGTGTGGGCCACCTCCAGGATCCGTGCCCGGGTGTCCGGGTCGATCTCCGGCTTGTCGTTGATGGCGCGGGAGACGGTCTGCCGGGAGACACCCGCGGAGCGGGCCACGTCGTCGATGGTGACGCCGTGACGCCCGCGCCGGGACGTGCGGGGGGTGGGCATCTCGGGGAAGATTCCTCTCTCTGCCTGCCCAAGTGTCGTCCGTCGTCGCTGCCGGACGGATCACGTGAGCGCTCACGGACATGATGAGCAGCTCGTTGCCTGCTGTCAACGACTGGCTGTCACAGGGCAGTTGAGGTGATCAAGGCTGAATTCAGGAACCCCTCGCAACGGTCTTGACGGGGACATGCCGCGGCTTCAAGGTACTCCGTGAACGCTCACGGGAACGCTCACGAATCGGCCACCCGTCTCTGCAGTCGCCCTCCCGGAGGACATACGTGACGTCCATCGCGGTCACCACGGCAGAACGCCCGCCCACGCCCACCACCGCGCTCATCGACCGGGTCGGCGTCGCTGTGCTCATCGACGGAGCCCCCATAGAGCCCGTAGTGCGTGAACTTCCCGACGGAGTAAGGGCATTGGATGTGTCAGCCCGCGAGGGCGCCGCCGTGGAGATCCGTCTGGCGACGCCCCTGCAGGACGCCGTCGGCTACTGGCACCCGGACGCCGGCTGGCAGCGGTCCCTGCCGCCGGACTGGGCCGGGCGACTGAACGCCGGCTTGGTGCACGGCAGCGCGATCGGCTGCCTGTACGAGACGTCGGGGCAGACGCTGCTGGCCTTCGCCGCCCAGGACGCGACGGCCGAGACGCACCTGGTCTTCGGCGTCTCGGAGCAGCGCAAACTGTTCGCGGTGCATCTTGAACTCACCGCCGGACGGAGGCCGTTCACCCTCCTCTTGGCGGGCCGCAGCCCCTCCCCCGCGGCGGCGCTGCGCCTGCTGCGACGGCGGCTCGTCGGCACCGCGAAGCTGCCGCCGCTGGCTCTGCCGGAGGCGGGCCGCGCCCCCGCCTACTCCACCTGGTACGCCTTCGGGCAGGAGGTCACGGCCGACGGCGTGGCACAGGAGGCCGAGCGCGCCGCCGCACTCGGCTGCGGACTGCTGATCCTCGACGACGGCTGGCAGCGCGGCGGCCGGGAGCGCGGCTACGCCTGGGCGGGCGACTGGCAGGTCGACACGGCCAAGTTCCCCGATCTCGCCGGTCATGTGCGCCACGTGCAGGGCCTGGGCCTGGCGTACATGGTGTGGATCGCCCCGCTGCTCCTGGGGCCGGACTCCCTCGAGTGGCAGCGGCTCTCCCCGTACGCCCGCATCCCCAGCCCGACCGCGCCGGGCGCACACGTCCTCGACCCCAGGGAACCCCGGGTGCGCGCGCACGTCCTGGAGGTGTGCACCCGGCTCGTCGCCGACCACGGGCTCGACGGCCTGAAGCTGGACTTCCTCGACGACGCCACCGCGTACGCGGACGACGCCGGTGGCCCCGTCGGACCCGCGATGGCCCTGCTGCTCGGGGACCTTCGCGCCACCCTCGACGCGCTGTGCCCGCGCGGCCCGCTGGTCGAACTGCGCCAGCCCTATCTCGGCCCCGGCATGAGCGCGTACGGGAATCTGCTGCGCGCCACCGACTGCCCGGCCGACGCCACCGCGAACCGGATCCGCACGATCGACGCGGCGCTCTGCGCGACTGGCGGCGCCGTCCATTCGGACATGCTGATGTGGGACCCGGATGCAGTGGCCGAGGCGGCGGCCAGGCAGATCCAGTCCGTGTTGCACGCAGTGCCACAACTGTCATGTTTTCTCGGTGAGTTGAGCCCGGACCACCGCGAGGTCGTGACGTTCTGGCTGCGCCAGTGGCAGCGGTTGCGCCCTGTGCTGCTGGACGGCGAGATGGAGCCGGGCCGCCCGGACGAGCTGTACCCCCTCGTTCGGGCCCACGCCGGTGACGCCCAGGTGGTCGTCGCGCACGCAGAACGCACCGTCCTCCTTGACCTGATGCGCCACCCCCGGGCCGATCTGGTGAACGCCACCGCCGCGGACGGCCTGGTCTGCGTCATTCCGCACGGCCCCGTGCGGGCCACGCTCACCACGTACGACGCACGCGGCCGGCTCACCCACTCGGGCCCCCACACCCTCGGCCCCGGCGCGGTCCGCCTCGACATACCGCCCTCCGGCCTGCTGACCGTCCGGCCACCCTACTGATCCAGAGGAGGTCGACCAACTCGCCTGCACAGCACATTCCTTGTCTGTCCCGGCAACGTCACGGTGCTGCACCCGAAGGAGGAACAACCCCTCATGTCCAGCCAACCAGCGCGCCGGCCACGGCGCCTGTGGGCCCTGTGGGCGGCCCTGCTCGCCCTGTTCAGCCCCCTCCTGCTCACTCCCGCATCCGCCCCTGCGGCCACGGCCACCGACACGACCGCCACCGTGCAGGCGGAGCCGGTGCCGGGCATGTTCAACCCGCGTCAGACCTGGCTGCGCGACTCCACCGCGGGCCTGTTCCTGCACTGGGGCATGTACACCCAGCCCGAGCACTACGACTGCGACTCCTGGCAGAAGGCCGTGAACGACAGCGGCTGGAACCCGGACTACTGGGTCAAGGAGACGCAGAAGATCCACGGCTCGTACATCGTCCTGGCCACCTTTCACAGCCGCCTGGGCTACGCCCGCCCCTGGCCGTCGAAGATCCCCGGCAGTTGCTCGACGAAGCGCGACATCCTCGGGGAGCTCATCAAGGCGGCCAAGGCCAAGGGCATCAAGGTCATCCTCTACATGACCGACGATCCGCAGTGGCACGACGTCATGGGCCCTGAGTCCTTCGACTCCGCCGCCTACTCCGCGTACAAGGGCAAGGACGTCGATCTGACGACCCGCCCCGGCTTCGGCGAGTTCAGCTACGACAACTTCTTCGAGGTGATGCACAACTACCCGGATCTGAAGGGCTTCTGGATCGACAACGACAACGAGTACTGGGAGCAGCACCACCTGTACGAACAGATCCGTGAGCAGCGCCCGGACATGCTCCTGAGCAACAACAACGAAGACACGCCGATCATGGACACCGTCAGCAACGAGCAGAAGACCGGCATGACGCCCGACTACGACATGCCGGCGGCGTACTGGACGTCCATGCCGCGCCTGACGGAGTCCTGTTACAAGGTGCCCTCGAGCGGCGCCTGGTGGTACGACGGTCAGGACCGTCCGGTGGACACGGCGCTCAACATCCGCCGCTACGTGGCCAACGCGGGCACGTCGTACAAGTCACTGATGGACCTCCAGGCTCAGGTGGACGGGACGTTCCCGCCCCAACAGCAGGCGTTCACCGACTACCTGTCGAAGTATCTCGACCCGATCTGGGAGTCGCTCCACGGTGTGGAGGGCGGCGGCTATCTGTACGGCGGGCTGCGCCCGGGCGCCTGGAACGACGGGGCCTACGGCTACACCACGGTGAGCAAGGAGGACGCGACGCGCCAGTACATCCATGTCACGACGCGGCCGGCGGGAACCGGCTCCGGCACTCTCCGCATTCGTGACAACGGCACGAAGGTGAAGCGGATCAGCGATCTGCGTACCGGCAGGAAGATCGCCTTCGACCAGCACGACGGCACCGTCACACTCAAGGGCATCACCACCTGGGACCCGTACGACACCGTGTTCAAGGTGGAGACGGAGCGACACCGCCAGGGCCTGTACCCCTCCAACACGGTGCGGGCCACCGCCACCTCGTCGAAGGACGGCCACCCGGCGGCCAACCTCACCGACGGCGACCTCACCCGGTACTGGGACTCGAACGCGCAGGTGCCCGTCTCGGTCACGCTGGATCTCGGGGACATGAAGAAGGCCCGGTATCTGGCGGTGAACCAGACCGAGTGGTCGCCCACGTACAACCGTGAGTCCTTCGGCAGGAAGGAGGACTCGGCCCGGATCAAGGACTACAAGGTCTTCGTCAGTGACGACGGCGAGCACTGGGGCGATCCGGTGAAGACCGGTGTCATGGAGAGCGCCCGCAGCACCCGCTACGTCGACCTGGACACCACGGCCCGCTACATCAAGCTGGAGGTGGACAGCACCTGGTCGGCGGCGACCGTCGTCCCCTTCTACCACCAGCTGAGGATCGACGAGATCGCGGTCGGCCACTCGTATCCCGTGAGCCACGACCGCGGGTGACCAACGCGCTTACCCTGAGGGCCTATGGGGCCTTCGGGGTAAGCGTCCCGGTCGTCACCCGGCGGTCAGTGTCCGGTCGCCGAGCTCGCGGCGGCCGCGAGCTCGCCGGCGATCGCGTCGTACGCGGGCTTGTGCTGCAGGTTCTCGTCCCAGGGCAGCGCGGCGCCCTCGCTCGGGAAGACCGACGGGATCCATGAGTGCCGGTCGGAGTATCCCCACACGGTGATGCCCACGCACCGCCGCACGGCGAGGCAGGCGCTGGTGGCCCGCCCGTACCAGTCGGCCTGCTGGGCCAGCTTGGCGTCGTCCGCCGGGAGGATCATGCGGATGTCGAGCTCGGTGAGGGCGACGTCGAGGCCCAGGTCGGCGAAGCGCTGGATGTTCTGCTGCATCTGGTACGGGAAGCCGTACTGCAGCGCGAGGTGCGCCTGCATGCCGAAGCCGTCGACCGGTACGCCGTCCGCCTTGAGCTGCTTGATCAGCGTGTAGTAGGCGTCCGACTTCGCCCCGATCCCCTCGACGTTGTAGTCGTTGAGGTACAGCTTGACCTTGGGGTCGGCGGCGTGCGCCCAGCGCAGGGCGTCGGCGATGTAGCCGGGGCCGAGCGTCTTGTAGAAGATGTTCTCCCGGTACGTGCCGTCCTCGTTCATGATCTCGTTGGCGACGTCCCAGGAGAAGACCTTGCCCTTGTAGTGCTTCACCTCGGTCGTGATGTGGTTCTTGAGGATCGAGCGCAGCTCGTCGGCGGTCCAGGTGCCGTCCGTCAGCCAGCTCGGCAGCTGGCTGTGCCACAGCAGGGTGTGGCCGCGCACCTTCAGATGGTGGGCCTTTGCGTACGCCACGATCTCGTCGCCGGCCGTGAAGTCGAAGACGCCGCGCCGGGGTTCGGTGGCGTACCACTTCATGCCGTTGCCGGGGGTGGTGGCGCCGAACTCGCTGCCGAGCAGATCGGCGTACGCGGTGTCGTCGAGCTCCGGGTTGTCGACGGCCGAGCCGAAGTAGCGGCCGGTCCGCTGGGCCAGGTCGTCGAGCGTGGCGGCGCGGTGCCGGGCGCCGTCCGCGTGGGCGGCCGGCACCGCGGCGAGACCGAGCAGCAGGGCCGTGGACGCGGCGAAAACAGCGGCTCTGGCTCGGGTACGGCGTGCGGGTGAGCGCATGGGGCGGCTCCTCAGCTGAAGGGCGGGGGTAAGTGGTTGACCTTGCTTCGCGCGGCGCCGCGCGCGCGTCACTTCACGCGCAGCTCGCACCGCATCCGCCGCTCGTGCCCAATCTCCCGCACCGGCCACGTGAGGGTGAGGCCGGCCACTCTGACGGCGTCCCGGGCTCGGCGGCGGGACAGGGATACGGAGGCTGGCATGACACATCTTCCGGAAGGGATCCGAAACTATCGGTGGATGGCCTCGGAAGTTACGGACACACGACGGGGGTGTCAACGGCCTTGACAAAGAAAGCCATTGACACCCCCGATGGGTGCAGAGCGTGTCAGACCTGTCGGGGCTCCCCCGTACTGGCCCTGACCACCAGTTCCGTCGCGAGCTCCACCCGCGATGAGGCGGGTGCGACGGACCGGGCCAGGTCGAGGACGAAGCGCGCCGCCAGTTTGCCCATATCCGCCAACGGTTGACGGACCGTCGTGAGCGGCGGCGCCGACCAGCGCACCTCCGGGAGGTCGTCGAAGCCGAGGACACTCATGTCCTCCGGCACCCGCTGCCCGCGCCGGCGCAGCGCCTCGATCGCCCCGAGCGCCATCTGGTCACTGGAGGCGAAGATGGCGGTGGGCGGCTCGGCCAGGTCCAACAGCTGGTTGCAGCCGGTGAATCCGGACTCGTGGTAGAAGTCGCCGGGCACGATCAGCGCGTCATCCACCGGCACACCGGCCACGTCCAGCGCGGCCCGGTACCCGTCGAGCCGGGCACGCGAGCACAGCAGCCGGGGCGGGCCCTCGATGAACCCGATCCGGCGGTGACCGAGCCCCAGCAGGTGCTCCGTCGCAGCCATCCCGCCCGCCCAGTTCGTGGCACCGACGGTCGGCGCCTCGGTGGCCGGCGAACCGGCCGGGTCGACGACCACCAACGGCACGCCCAGGCGCCGCAGTTCGTCGTGCAGCCCCGGTTCGAGAACCGAGGTCACGAGGATCACCCCGTCCGACGCGCGGGCCCGCAGATTCGTCATCCACTGCCGGGCCGCGCCCGCCCGGTCGTGAATCGCGGAGACCACCGTGCCCACCCCCGCTTCGTGCGCGACCTCCTCGACGCCCCGGATGATCTCCACCGCCCAAGGGCTGTCCAGGTCGTTGAAGACCAGGTCGAGCAGGGCCGCCCGGTCGCCGGGCGCAGGCGGGCGCCGCTGGTACCCATGCCGATGCAGCAGATCCTCGACCCGCGCCCGGGTGGCGGGCGACACGTCGGAGCGCCCGTTGACGACTCTCGACACGGTCGGGACCGACACCCCCGCCTCGCGCGCGATCTCGGTGATCGTCACCTTGGCCGGCCCGTCCGGGCTCTGCGTGGCTGCCTTGCCTCTGCCGCCAACCCGGGCCACGTTCCCCACCTCCATCGACCTCTGCATCCTGAAAGATCTCCGGATGTCTTCCGGAAACCGTAGGACATGCCGTCGACCGTGCGCCGGTCAAGCCGGGATTTTGTCCGACCCGCCGAACGCCTGGCCCTGAATCTACGCGCCCCCTGCTCCCAGCACCTCGCGCAGCCAGGTCATTTGGCGACGTACGTGCACGGCGTCGCCGTGCTCGTGGCCGTTGAACGGGTAGGCGTGGATCTCCCGGACGGGGTCCGTGCCGGTGAGTTCGCCGTAGCGGTGGTGCGCCGCGTACGCACCGCTGGGCGGGCAGACCTGGTCGCGCAGGCCGACTCCGAAGTGGGCCGGGGCCTGGGCGCGGCGGGCGAACGAGATGCCCTCGACGTAGCCGAGCGTGCGGTACGCGGCGTCCTCCGCGCCCCGGTGTACGGCGAGGTAGGCGGCGATCTCGCCGTAGGGCCCCGCGTCGGTCAGGTCGAGGCCGCGCCGGATGCCGCACAGCAGCGGCGCCGTGACCAGGGCCGCGGCAAGATCGGGGACGAGTCCGGCGACGGCGAGGGCTACTCCCCCGCCCTGGCTGTTGCCCACCGCGGCGATCCGGTCCCGGTCGACGCCGGGCAGGGCTCGCAGCGCGGCGACGGCACACACCGCGTCGGTGATCAGGCGGCGGTAGTGGTAGTCGTGCGGGTCGAGCAGCCCACGCACCGCAGGTCCCGGGCCGCCGGGCGCGGCCGCGTGCCGGTCGGGGGTCGCGCCGCCGTTGCCGTACTGGTCGCCCTGGCCACGGTTGTCCATGAGCAGATGGGCATATCCGGCGTTCGCCCAGGTGAGGCGCTCGTGCGGGAGGCCGCGGCCGCGGCCGTAACCCGCGAACTCGACGACTGCGGGCATGAGTTCGCCGTCGTCCGCGGGCCGGGTGTACCAGGCGCGGACGGGGTCGCCGGCGAAGCCGCGGAAGGTGACGTCCCAACTCTCGACGAGCCGCAGGCCGGTGTCGACGGGTCGGACGCGGATCAGGGGTTCGGGGTGGGTGGCGGACTTCAGCGTGGCCTGCCAGAACGCATCGAAATCGGCGGGTTCGTCGGGCTCGGGTCGGTGGCGCTGGAGTTCGTCCAGGGGCAGGTCGAAGGCGGGCACAGGCACCTCACAGCCGGTCACGGAGCCAACTCCCTTTGACGCGGCACCCATTGACAGGGGTCGGGAGCGGCTTTAGGTTGCGGCGACGTTACCGGAAGATTCCTGAAAGTTCTCGGTACCAATTTCCCCGCCCTTGTGATGACTTCCGTCTGCCCGTGTGACGAAAGGCCCTGCATGAGCTCCTCCACCATGACGGGCAGCCAGCCCCGCACCGGCGCCGCGCCCGACCCGCCGCCCGACAAGAAGCGTCCGTCCGGCCGTCGTTCCTGGCGCCGATCTCTGCGCCGCGACTGGCAGCTGTACTCCCTTGCCGTGCTGCCGATCCTGTTCTTCCTGGTCTTCCGCTATCTGCCGATGATCGGCAACGTGATTGCGTTCCGCCGCTTCGAGCCGGGCGGTTCGATCCTCGGCGAGGAGTGGGTGGGCCTGCGCTATGTGCAGATGTTCCTCAGCGACCCGTCGTTCTGGCAGGTCTTCCGGAACACGCTCTGGATGGGCCTGCTGACGCTGCTGTTCTGCTTCCCGGTGCCGATCGTGCTGGCCCTGCTGCTCAACGAGGTCCGGCGCACCGCACTGAAACGGTTCGTGCAGTCGATCTCGTACCTGCCGCACTTCCTGTCCATCGTGATCGTCGCGGGCATCACGGTGCAGATGCTGGCGTCGGACGGCCCGATCAACCATATGCTCACGGCGTTCGGCCACGATCCGGTCCGGTTCATCCAGGAGCCCGGCTGGTTCCGGACGATCTACGTCGGTTCCGAGGTCTGGCAGACGGCCGGCTGGGGCACGATCCTCTATCTCGCGGCGTTGAGCACGATCGACGAGGACCTGTACGAGGCGGCCCGGATCGACGGCGCGAACCGCTGGCAGCAGACCTGGCACGTGACGCTCCCCGGCATCCGCCCCACCATGTTCACGCTGCTGATCCTCAACATCGGCACGTTCATGGTGGTCGGCTTCGAGAAGATCCTGCTGCTCTACAACCCGCTGACGTACCCGACGGCCGACGTCATCTCCACCTATCTGTACCGCACCGGTGTCGAGTCGAACTCCTTCAGCTATGCCGCCGCCATCGGCCTGTTCGAGGCGGTCATCGGCCTCCTGCTGATCACGTCCGCGAACCGGCTGTCGCGCAAGACCGTGGGGACGAGCCTGTGGTAAGCATCCAGACCCCAACCCGCGCCGCCACGACCGTGACCGGCCCGACCCGCGGCTACCGCGTCTTCCAAGGCGTCAACGCCGTGATCCTGACGCTGGTCGTGGTGGTCACGCTCTACCCGATCATCAACATCGTCGCCCGCTCCCTCAGCGGGGAGCACCAGATCAGGGCGGGCGAGGTGACGCTGTGGCCCAAGGGCTTCAACCTCACCACGTACAAGATCGTCTTCCAGGACGGGACGTTCTGGCGCAGCTACGGGAACACCGTCCTCTATACGGTGCTCTCCACCGCTGTCGCCATGGCCCTCACCACGATCTACGCGTACGTCCTGTCGAAGAAGGACCTGCGCGGGCGTACGTTCCTCGTCGGCATCGCCGTCTTCACGATGTTCTTCTCCGGTGGTCTGATCCCCAACTACGTGCTGATCACCAGCCTCGGCCTGAAGAACTCGATCTGGGCGATCGCCCTGCCGAACGCCATCAGCGTCTTCAACCTCCTGGTGATGAAGGCATTCTTCGAGAACATGCCGGCGGAGCTCGAGGAAGCCGCGCAGATCGACGGCCTGAGCACGTACGGGACGTTGCTGCGGATCGTGCTGCCGTTGTCGAAGGCCGTCATCGCGACCATGGTGCTCTTCTACTCGGTGTCGTTCTGGAACTCATGGTTCTCGGCGTTCCTGTACATGGACAGAGCCGATCTGATGCCGGTCACCGTCTACCTGCGCAACCTCATCGCGGGCGCCACCGAGGGCGGCAACGCGGGGGCCGCGGCCGACCAGCTCACCCAGGCCGCCGCGAACATCCAGTCGGTGACCATCGTGCTCACGGCGCTGCCGATCCTCGCCGTCTACCCGTTCGTGCAGCGGTACTTCGTCTCGGGCGTGATGCTCGGCGCGGTCAAGGGCTGAGCGCAACCACTTCACGCACGAACACAATCACGCCTCAACAGACTTGTAGAACAAGGGAGTTCACGTGACAAACACGGGCCAGCTGTCGAGAAGGTCGCTGCTCGCCGCGGCGGGGTTCGCCGGACTCGCCGTACTCACCGGCTGCGGCAGCGGTGACGACGTCGGCGACAGCAAGGACCTGTCGAAGAAGCGGAACGGCGCCATGAAGAAGTACAACGCCGGCGAGCAGTTCAAGGCGACCAAGGCGCTGTCCTTCTCCGTCCTGCACAACAACAACCCGACGTACCCCAGGAAGCAGAGCTGGCTGTTCTGGAAGGAAGTCACCAAGCGCACCGGCATCACGCTGCAGCCCGTCGACGTCCCGCTGAGCGACTACGAGAAGAAGCGCAGCCTGCTGATCGGCTCGGGTGACGCCCCCTTCCTGATCCCCAAGACGTACCACCCCTCCGAGGTCGCGTTCGTGTCGTCGGGTGCGATCCTGCCGGTGAGCGAGTACGTGCACCTCATGCCCAACTTCCAGGACAAGGTGAAGCGGTGGAAGCTGGAGCCCGAGCTGGACTCCATCCGCCAGTCCGACGGCAAGTACTACCTGCTGCCCGGGCTCCACGAGAAGCCCAAGTCCGGATACTCGCTGTCCTTCCGCACCGACATCCTCGAAAAGATCGGCGTGAGCCTGCCGACGACGTGGGACGAGGTGTACGACGTCCTCAAGGCGATCAAGGCGGAGTACCCCGACAGCTACCCGCTCTCCGACCGCTGGAGCACCAACACGGTCTTCCCGGCGGCCGCCCTGCTCAGCTATCTCGGGCAGGCGTACGGCGTCCGGGCCGGCTGGACGTACGAGAACATCACCTTCGACGCGAAGACGCAGAAGTTCGTCTTCACCGGGGCGACGGACGAGTTCCGGCAGGTCATCGAGTATCTGCGCAAGCTGGTCGCCGAGAAGCTGATGGACCCCGAGAGCTTCACCCAGACCGACGACAACGCGGTGAAGAAGCTGCTGGCGGAGAAGTCCTTCGCGATCAGCGCGAACCCGCAGGAGCTGGTGCAGAAGTACCGCTACAACCTGGAGCGGCAGGTCAAGGGCGCGAAGATCGAGATGATTCCGGTGCCGATCGGCCCGGCCGGTGAGATCGTGCTCGGCGGCATCCGTCTGGAGAACGGCCTCATGATCTCCAGCAAGGCGCTCAAGAGCGACAACTTCGTCGCGCTGATGCAGTTCACGGACTGGCTCTTCTACTCGGACGAGGGCCAGGCGTTCTGCAAGTGGGGCGTCGAGGGCGTCACGTACACGAAGTCCGGCGGCCAGTACAAGCTCAAGCCCGGCATCAGCCTCATGGGTTCCGACCCCAAGGCCCCCAAGGATCTGCAGAAGGACTACGGCTTCTTCAACGGCGTCTTCACCTACGGCGGCAGCTGGCAGCTGGTGTCCTCCACCTTCGGCCCGGACGAGAAGAAGTTCCAGGACGTGATGGCCAGGCGGAAGCAGACGCCGATCGCCCCGGCCCACCCGCTGCGGTCCGCGGAGCAGGAGCAGGCCTCGCTCTGGGAGACACCGCTCACGGACCACATGAACCAGAACACCCTCAAGTTCGCGCTCGGCAAGCGGCCGATGTCCGAGTGGGACGACTACGTCACCGAGCTCAAGGCCAAGAACATGCAGCAGCTCGTGGATCTGCACAACAAGGCCTACGAGCGGTACAAGAAGGACAACGGATGATCCGCGTCCCGGCCGAGTCGCAGGGCGTCCTCTCCGAGGCGTGGCGGGCGTGCGTCGGCACGGGCCGCCTCGAACTCGCCCTGCGCCGCGACTACCAGGACTCCCTCACGCTGCTCCAGAAGGACATCGGCTTCCGGCACATCCGCGGGCACGGACTGTTCAGTGACGGGATGGGCGTGTACCGGCCGTACGAGTGGCAGGGCGCCCGACAGGTGCATCATTCCTTCACCTACGTCGATCAGGTCGTCGACGCCTGTCTCGCACTCGGCATCCGCCCCTTCCTCGAACTCGGTTTCATGCCGGGCGAGTTGGCGTCCGGCGGGCAGACCGTCTTCTGGTGGCAGGGGAATGTGACACCGCCCTCCTCGCACCGGGAATGGGCGGACCTGGTGCGCGCGACACTGACCCACCTCGTGGACCGTTACGGCCTGGAGGAGGTGCGCGACTGGCCCGTCGAGGTGTGGAACGAGCCGGATCTGCCGGACTTCTGGGAGGGCGCCGACCAGGCGGCATACCACCGTCTTTACGAGGTGACGGCGCATGCGGTGAAGGACGTCGACGCCTCGCTCCAGGTCGGCGGGCCCGCCGTGTCGCCCGGCGCGGACGAGGGCTGGCTCGGGCGGTTCGCAGAGTTCGTGGAGCGGCGGGATCTGCCGGTCGACTTCGTGTCACGCCACGCGTACACCTCGGGGCCCGCGCAGCCGGTGCCCTTCGGGACGTACCAGGCGCTGGCCCCGGCCGAGCGCCTGCTGGAGCAGTTCGGGGCTCCGCGGCGCGAGCTGAAGGGCACATCGCTGGCAGACCTTCCGGTCCACATCACGGAGTTCAACTCCTCCTACCGCCCGGACAACCCGGTCCACGACACGGCCTTTCACGCCGCGTACCTGGCCCCGGTCCTGGCGGCCGGCGGAGATCTGGTGGACTCCTTCTCGTACTGGACGTTCAGCGACATGTTCGAGGAGGTGGGGGTCCCGACGGCGTTGTTCCACGGCGGTTTCGGGCTCCTGACGCACCGCCAGGTCAAGAAGCCCACGTACCACCTGTACGCGTTCATGGCCCGCATGGGCCGTGATGTGCTGGCCCGCGGTGACGACCATCTCGTCGCCCGGCAACCCGACGGGCGGGTCACGGTGCTGGCGTGGGCGCCGCCCGGCACTGACCTGCACACCCTGCGGCTGTCCGTCCCGGTCGGCGACACCGAGCGCGGCGCGGTCTTCCTGCGTCGCTCCAGCGTCGACGAGGAGCGCGGCAACGCGTACACCGCGTGGCGCCGGATGGGCAGCCCGCGCTCACCACGCCCGCACCAGCTCGACATGCTGCACGACGCTGCGGAACCGGACAGGAGCCATCTCCGGTTGCCCATCGAGGAGTTCAGGGTGGACGTCGACCTCACACTCGAGCGGCACGAGGTGACGCTGGTCGAGCTCAGCCCCGTGATCGAGGAGTCTCCCGCCTGGTGGGACGAGGGCCGGATTCTCGGGGGCGGGGGTTCCGGATGAGCGCCGCACAGGCCGGCTCGCCCGGGGCGGCCCTGCCGCGCGCCTCCCGCGTCTTCGGTGACGGACCGCTGTCGCGGGCCTGCGCCCTCATCCACACGCTCCTGACCGTCGAGGGCCTGCTGCTGCTCACGCTGGCACCCAGCCTGCTCGGGCTCCTGTTCCTGGGTGCGGACGCGGCGAACCTGCCGCTGGCTGCGTTGTGCCTCACGCCGCTCGGCCCGGCCCTCTCCGCCGCCCTGTACGCCTTGCACCACCGCAGCCACGATCTGACGGAACTGCGTCCGGCCCGCACCTATCTGCGAGGGCTGCGCCTCAACTCCGCCGCCGCGTTGCGGATATGGGCTCCGCTGCTCGCCTGGCTGACCGTCATCGCGTACGGCCTCACCCACTTCGCCTCGACCGGACTCCCCGGCTGGTGGGCCGTGCTCCTCGGGGTCATCTGCGTGGGCGCGCTTCTCTGGGGCGCGCACGCGCTGGTGCTCACGTCCCTGTTCACGTTCAGGACCGTCGACACGGCGCGACTCGCCGGCTACTTCCTGCTGCGGCACGGCCGGGCGACACTCGGCGCGGCCAGTCTGCTCGTCCTCGCCACCGCGGGCACCTTGTGGCGGACCGAGGCGCTGCCTCTGCTGCTCGCTCCGGTGCTGCTCCTGTCGCTGCTGCACACCAGCCGTCCGATCATCACCGAGACCCAGGAGGACTACACCGCATGAACGGCGTGCCCGCCACCACCGGCATCCCCTACGGCGGTGACTACAACCCCGAGCAGTGGCCCGAGGAGGTCTGGGACGCCGACCACCGCCTGTTCGGCAAAGCCGGGATCGACACGCTGACGGTGGGCGTGTTCGCATGGTCGCTGCTCCAACCCGCCCCGGACATCTACGATTTCACGGTCCTCGACCGGATCGTGGACCGAGCGGCCGCCGCGGGGCGCCGCATCGTCCTGGCCACCGGCACAGCCGCGCTGCCGCCCTGGCTCGCGAAGGCCCACCCGGAGGTGAACCGAACCGACTTCGAGGGCCGTCGGCACGGTTACGGGCAGCGGCACAACTTCTGCCCGAGCTCACCTGTGTACCGCCGCCTGTCCACGACGCTGGCGGGACGGATCGCCGAGCGGTACGCGGACCATCCGGCGCTGCTCGCCTGGCACATCAACAACGAGTACGGCGGTGCCTGTTACTGCGGTCTGTGCGCGGAGTCGTTCCGCGGCTGGCTGCGCGAGAAGTACGGCTCGCTGGACGCCCTGAACGACGCGTGGTGGACGACCTTCTGGTCGCACCGCTACACGGACTGGTCCGAGATCGAGCCGCCCAGCGCGCTCACCGAGCACTGGCGCGGCCCGGACCACACCGCTTTCCAGGGCATCACGCTCGACTACCACCGGTTCACCACGGACGCGCTGCTCGCCTGCTTCGTCGCCGAGAAGGAGGCCGTGCGCGCCCACAGTGCGCACACCCCGGTGACCACCAACTTCATGGGGATGTACCGTCCGTTGGACTATCACCGCTGGGCGCCGCATCTCGACTTCGCGTCGTGGGACAGCTATCCGCCGCTGGACGCGCCGCCGACCTGGCCGGCCCTCGCGCACGACCTGATGCGGGGCCTGAAGGGCGGCGTCCCGTTCTGGCTGATGGAGCAGACGCCGTCCACCACAGCCTGCCGCGACGTCAATCCGCTGCGCAGGCCCGGCGAGTTGCGGCTCGCGAGCTGGCAGGCGGTGGCGCACGGCGCGGACGCGGTCCTGTACTTCCAGATGCGGGCCTCGCGCGGGGCGTGCGAGAAGTACCACGGGGCGGTCATCGGCCACGCGGGCCGCGACGACACCCGCGTCTTCCGGGACGTGGCGGAACTGGGACAGGAGTTGGGCCGGGCGGGCGGGGTGACGCTGGGCGCCCGGACGCCGGCCCGGACCGCTCTGCTCTTCGACTGGGACAGCTGGTGGGCGCTGGAGATGTCGGACGGCCCGTCGCGGCTGGTGCGCTACCAGGATGTCGTGCACTCCTACTACCGGGCCGCGCGCACGGCGGGCGCGGACGTCGACGTCGTCCCCGTGACAGCGGACCTGTCTGCGTACGACGTGGTCCTCGCACCCCTGCTGCACCTGGTGAAGGGAGACCTGGCCGCACGTCTGGAGGCGGTGGCGGAGCGAGGCGGCACCGTAGTGACGACCTACCTGTCCGGGCGCGGCGACGAGCACGATCGCGCCTTCCTCACGGATGTGCCGGGCCCGCTCGGGCCGCTGATGGGTGTCCGGGTCGACGAGTGGGACTCCCGGGCTGCGGAGTGGACGAACCCGGTCGACTTCGGCGGCCTGCGCTCACTGGCCCGGCTGGTCTTCGAGCTCGTCGTGCCTCAGGGCGCCGAGCCCGTCGCCACCTACACCACCGACTTCTACGCCGGAACGCCCGCCGTCACCCGAAACTGTTTCGGGGAGCGCGGTGGCGAGGGCTGGTACGTGGCGACGCAGCTCGATGACGCGGGTACGGACCGGGTGGTGCGCCAGGTGCTGTCCCGGCACGGTCTCATCGGTCCGTACGCCGAGGTGGCCGGCGTGGAGACGGCGACCCGTGTCACTGCCGACGGGACACGCTTGTTGTTCCTTCTCAACCACGCTTCTGTGGAGGTGGAGTTGACGGTCCACGAGTCGGCGACGGATCTCCTGACGGGCAAGGGGTACGCGCCCGGCGAGCCCCTCGCGCTGGACCCGCTGGGCGTGTGCGTACTGCGCCTCGCATGAGCCGTCAGTAGATTCGGCGCCCGCCCGCGTCCGGGATTCCGGACTTGCGCAGGAAGTAGCTGTTCACGTGGTCGCGCCACTCGCGGGCGCTGCGCAGCTGCTCGTCGTACAGCTCGGCGACCCGGGCGTGCCGGGCGGGCGCCACCAGATCGGCCAGCGTCGCCCACACTCGCTGTGCTGCCTGGGCCTCCTCGACGCCTTCGAAGTGGGTGTCGTAGATGTGCTGGATCACGGTCTTGCCGCTGTGCAGGACGTGCCCGTACGGGACGTGGTGGAAGAACAGGAGCAGCTCGTCGGGGCAGCTCTCGGGTGTCTCGTACGTCTGTGACCAGGGTTTGGCGTACTGGGCCGCGTACCCGGTGCCGGTGGCGCGGCTGCGGTCGACGCCGATGCCGTCGCGGTCGGCGAAGTGGTAGGTGCCCCAGGGGCTGTACTCGTACCCGTCGACGCTGGGCCCGTAGTGGTGTCCGGGCTGCACCATGAAGCCGACGCCGAGCGGCGCCGTGTACTTCTCGTACGTTTCCCAGGAGCCGCGCAGTACCGCACGGAGGCCGGAGCGCAGCCGCTCGGGGTCGGCGGTCTCCTCCGGGGTGAACGTCAACTCGGTCCACTCGTCGAGGAGTTGCTGCGGATCGGCGTCCGGCTGCCATGCCAGGCGGCCGAACGCGTACAGGTTGAACTGGGCGAGCGGGTGCCCGGTCCAGTAGGGGTCGGCTCCGGCGTTCGAGACGGCCACCAGGCCGCCACCGTCCGCGAGTTGGCCGACGGTGGTGCCGTCCTCGCCCTCGGGCCGGAAGCCGAGCACTTCGGACCACATCGGGGCGAGCGCGCACACGTGCCGTTGTTGCCCGGTGTACTCCTGGGTGGCCTGCAGCTCGACCGCGACCCGGGTGCGGGGCAGGGCGCCGATGACCGGCGAGACGGGTTCGCGGACCTGGAAGTCCATCGGTCCGTGCTTGACCTGGAGCACCGCGTTGTCCTTGAACTGGCCGTCGAGTGCGGCGAAGTGGTCGTAGGCGGCGCGCGCCCGGTCCGTGGTCCGGTCGCGCCAGTCCTGTAGGTGGTTGTAGACGAAGGCCCGCCAGTGGACGGTGCCGCCGTGCGGGGCGAGCGCGTCGGCGATCAGGTTCGCGCCGTCGGCGTGACTGCGCCCGTAGGCGAAGGGGCCCGGCTGTCCTTCGGAGTCGGCCTTGACGACGAAGCCGCCGAAGTCAGGAATGTGCGCGTACACGTGGTCGGCGGCAGTGCGCCACCAGTCCCGTACACCGTCGTCGAGCGGGTCGGCGGTGTCGAGCGCGCCCAGGACGACGGGTGCGGCGAAGCTCACGGAGAGGTGGGTGCGGATGCCGTACTCCCCCAACTCTCCCGCGATGGCGGCCACTTCACCGATGCGGTCGGTGAGGAGCCGGGCCTCGCCCCCATGGACGTTGACGTTGTTGACGCAGACGGCGTTGATCCCGCAGGCCGCGAGGAGCCGTGCGTACGCGCGGACCCGGTCGCGGTCCGCGCGCGCCCGTCCGTCTTCCCAGAACAGCGAGCCGCCCGCGTAGCCGCGCTCGACCTGGCCCATCACGGGATGCACGTCGATGTTGTCCCAGTGGTTGAGCATGCGCCTGGAGAGGGCGGGGCGGTGGGTCTGCTCGGGGGCGTCGGTGAACGCGGCGGCGCCGAGGCGCACGACATGGAAGAAGCCGTACAGGAGGCCGGCCGGAGCGGCGGCCGTGACGGTGGTGCGCCCGCGGGACCTCGTCAGAGTGAAGCCCTCGGGGCCGGTGTCGGCATCGCCGTCGAGTCGGAACACGACGTCTCCGTTACCGTGCAGTGCGCCGACGTTGGCCTGGGCGTACGCGACTTCGGCGCGCAGTGTGTCGACGAGCGGGCCGTCGCCTTCGATCGTGACGCGCCGTGATCCGATGCCACGCAGCGCCTCGTCGGGCAGCCAGGCGTGGTCGATCCCGCTCGGGCCGGTCATGAGGCCGCCGCATCGAGCGCGACGATCCCGCACGCCCCGGCGGGTTCGCCCGGCCTGCGGCTGGTCAGGTCCAGGCGGAGACGGCTGCCGTGCACCGCGTCGAAGGTGATGACGGTCGGCTCACCGGACGCCGCCGCCCAGTCGATGTCGGCGTCACGCACGGCGACATAGCGCTTGCCGTCCCAGACCGACACGTCGACCGAGGCGGGCAGGGAGTGTTTCGCGTCGACCGTGAAAGAGACTTCGATCCGGCCGATCTCGCGTTCCTGGGCCCATGCCACGGACACCCAGTCGGTGGGCCGGGCGCCGTCGAAGGCGGGCAGCAGGGCGGTGGCCGCCTTCTGGAAGGAGTTGGACCACTGGGTCGCGGGGTCCCCGTCGAGGATCGCGGCGGGGAGAGTGCCGGTTGCGCCGGAGTAACTCGCGTCGGCGAGTGGGTACTTGGATGCTCCAGGACCGGGGTCGGGGGCGAAGGGTTCGGCGGGCGTGACGGGCCCGCCCGCCGGTCCCGCCACCCGCACGGAGACCTTCCCGGCGCGCAGCCCGTCGGCGGTGGCCGTGACGGTCAGCGCGCCCGGCGCGGTTCCCGCCCGCACCATGGCGAGCGCGAGGCCGTGGAAGGCGGTGCGTGTACTGGCCTGGTACCGCTCGGCGCTCTCCTGCCTCCCGTTGTCCAGACCGGCCAGCCCACCGCCCTTCACGGCGAATTCGAGGAGGTGCTCGGCGTCGGGGACGACCACGCCGCGCGTGTCGACGACCTCGGCCGTGACGAAGACCAGCGAACGCCCGTCGGCTGCGACAGACTCGCGGTCGGCGGTCAGTCGCACGCCGTGCGGCGTCCCTGCGGTGCGCAGCACATCCGTGGCCACGACTTTCCCGCCCGCGCGGGCGACGGCCTTCAACTCGCCTGCCGCGTACGGAACCTTCCACGACAGATGCAGCTTGCCTGCGCTGCCGTTCGGCGACGTGTAACTGCCGGGGTAGGGACCGGAAGTGACCGTCTTGTCGTCATGCGTCGCTTCCGTGGTCTCCAGGTAGGCGCGCCCGTCGACGGTCTTCTTGGCGTCGAAGGAACGCACGCCCAGGGAACGGCCGTTGAGGAGGAGTTCGACCTCGGCGACGTTCGCGTACGCCCATACCTCCACCTCCTGGCCGGGCTTGTGCGTCGTCCAGTCCATGGGCAGCAGGTGCACCATCGGCTCGTCGGTCCACTGGCTGCGGAAGAGGTGGTACATGTCCTTGGGGAACCCGGCCGTGTCGACCGCACCGAAGAACGACGCCTTCACCGGGAACACGTTGTACGGGGTCGGTTCGCCGATGTAGTCGATGCCGGACCACAGGAACTCGCCCGCGAAGAAGCGCCGGTCGCGGTCCTTCTTCAGGCCGTACTCGCCGCTCATCGTCCAGGAGGCGAGGTTGTTGTCGTACGACGAGGTGGCGCGCCGGCCCGGGGTGTGGTTCTCCCCGGTGTTGAGGTGCTCGGACTCCTGGTACGCGCCACGGGTGGACGTCTCCGACGACGACTCGGACTCGAAGAGGAACAGGTGCGGGTAGCGGGCGTGCAGCGCGTCGACGGACGCGGCGGTGTTGTAGTTGAGGCCGAGGCCGTCCAGCTCGGCCAGGATCAGGTCCGCGGGCGACCCGGCGGCGGGCAGCGAGCGGTACTTGTCGGAGCCGATGACGACGGGCCGGGTCGTGTCGATGGCCTTGATGTCGGCGACGAGCCGCCGCGCCATCTCCACGCCTTCGGCGCGGGTCGAGTCGGGGATCTCGTTGCCGATCGACCACATCAGAACGGCGGGCGAGTTGCGGGCGGCGCGCACCATTTCGGCGATGTCGGCGTCACTGTGGGCGTCGAAGAACCGGCCGTAGTCGTAGAGGTTCTTTCCGGTGCGCCAGCAGTCGAAGGCCTCCACGAGCATGACGATGCCGAGGTCCTCGCAGGCCTCGATCACCTCGGGGGCGGGCGGGTTGTGGGACGTGCGCAGCGCGTTCACGCCCATGGACTTCATGATCGTCAGCTGGCGGCGCACGGCGTCGGGCTGGACGGCCGCGCCGAGCGCGCCGAGGTCGTGGTGGAGGTCGACGCCCTTGAGCTTGGCGTGGGTGCCGTTGAGCGAGAAGCCGTGGTCCGGGTCGAAGGTCGCGTGCCGCACGCCGAACCTTGTGCGGTAGGTGTCGACGGTGCGGCCGTCCACACGCAGGTCGGTGACGAGGGTGTAGCGGTGGCCCGGGGTGTCGATGGACCACAACTGCGGCTCACGGAGGGTCATTTGGCCGTGCGCCGTGGCCGGGTCGGAGCCGACGTCCTTCAGTACGGATTCGGTGCGGGCGACGCGGCGGCCCTTGGCGTCGCGGAGGGTGGAGACGACGGTCACGGCCGACGCGGTCGCACCGGAGTCGTTGACGACGGCCGTGCGGACGTCGACCTTCGCGTATCCCTTGTCGAGGGTGGCGGCGAGGTCGGGCGTCGTCACGAAGGTGCCCCAGCGCTGGACGTGCACCGGTTCGGTGATCACGAGGCGGGCGCGGCGGTAGATGCCGCTGCCCGAGTACCAGCGGCTGCTGGGCAGCCGGTTGCGGACCTCGACCGCGAGGACGTTGCTGGTGGCGCCGTCGGCGTGCAGCAGGTCGGTGATGTCGTGGGCGAACCCGGTATAGCCGTAGGGGTGGTTGCCGACGAGATCGCCGTTGACGTAGACGTTCGCGTCCATGTAGACGCCGTCGAACTCGACGGAGATCCGCTTGCCCGCATAGGCGGCGGGGACGGTGAACTTCTTGCGGTACCAGCCGAGTCCGCCAGGCAGGAAGCCCGTGCCGCTGGTCGTGTTGTGTTCCGTCGTGGGGGTCTGCTCGATGCTCCAGTCGTGCGGAACGGCGACCATCCGCCAGTGCGCGTCGTCGAACCCGGGCTGCTCGGCGTCGGCGTAGGCTCCCGTCGGATCGGCGATGCCGTCAGGGCTGACGAGCGCGAACCGCCAGCCGTCGTCGAGGCCGACGGTGCGGCGGCCGACCGGTCCGGTGCGGTCGGCGGCGGCCGCGCCGGGTGCGGGCAGGGCGAACGTCCCGGCCATGGAGCCGGCCGCGCTCGCGGCCAGCACGGTTCTACGGGTGACATGCATGAACGAGTCCCCTCAAAGCCAACACTACTCACCAGAAAGCAACTTGAGCGGACTGATTCTTTCGGCTTCGGGCCCTGATTAGTCAAGGGCCTTACCAAATATGGTGTCGAGGAACTCGTTGCCTGTGAGGCTTTCCGCCACGGCGCGAGCGAGGAGCGCGTGCCCCTCGTCGCCCGGGTGGACGCCGTCGACCAGGTGCGCCGGGGTGAGCAGGCCGACGCCGGGCAGCAGGGCGAGCCGGTCGTCGCCGCCGCGGAGGGTGTCGCGTGTGGCCCGTTCGACGGCGTCGCGGAGCTCGGCGAGGGTGGCGCCGAGCGCATTGGGGATCGCTTCGGCATCCGAGCGGCGGACCGGTGAGACGACGAGCAGCGGCGTGTGCGGATGGCTGGTGCGGACGGCGGCGAGGAAGGCCAGGGTCATCTCGTACAGCAGGCCCGCCGTGTGCGGTGTGCGCGACCAGCAGTTTACAAGGCGCTGGCGGCGCACCTTGCGGTGCAGCTTCGCGACCTTCTCGACCGCTCGCCGGTGGTTGGCTGTCCGCTTGTCACGGCGCACACGCGGAAACCTCGACAGGGCCCGCTGTGCGGCTTCCATCTTCGCGGCGCTCTTCGCCCGGTAGGCCCGCTGTTCGGCGGCGCGCTGACCGTGCGGATGGGAGCCCTGCCAGGGCTTCGGTACGTCGATCTCGTACAGCACATCGAGGTCCATTGCGGGGCTCGTCCGACGGGTGGCCTGCCTGGGTGCCGTGCGCGGTGCGGACGATGCGCCGAATCTGACGAAGTGTCAAGGGACGCCGGGTCACGCCAGGCCCTGCGTCCGACCCCCGCCTGGCCTCCGTCCCCATCGCTCCGGCGTCGGGGAAGTCCGGCATCCCGTCGGCGTTGACCGAAATCAGGAGTAACTGCGGCGGAAGGCGGCACGGTGCACGGCGACGACAAGATCCGCGGGGGCAAGCTCGCCGTCGACGACGTGGATTCGTCGCGCAGAAGCCGGGGAGCGCGGCGGGCCGGCACCGACAGCATCGCCGTCAGATGTGGAACCAGCTGATGCGTGCCCCCGGGGAAGACGTTGACCACCCGGGTCGCTCACTTGCGACGGCCCGGCGAGTCGGTCAGGCGTTCGTGGGTGAAAGGTGGTCGGGGAGGTCGGTGAGCCGTTCGATGCGGAGCACCGTTTCGTCTGCCGTCGGCGACGGTCCACCGGTGACGAAGTCGATGCCGCGGTCCAGCCAGATACCGGTGAGCCCGGCGTGGGCGGCTGCGTTCACATCGCTTTCCAGCATGTCGCCCACGTTGACCGCCTGCGCGGGATCCGTCCGCATCCACCGGCAGGCGGTGGCGTAGGCGACGGGCTTGGCCGCACCGAGCTCGGTCGGGGTCAGAACCGCTTCGAAGTATTCGAGGAGGCCGAAGCGGGCGAGCTTGGCACGCTGCTGCTCGGGGTCCCCGTTGGTGAGAACAGCCAGACGCGGTCCTCGGGGGAGACGTTTCAGGGTCTCCAGGCATGGCCGGACGTCGGGATAGCACCGCCAGGACTCCTCGAACACGGTGAGGTAGCGCTCGGCGATCCAGGCATCCAGAAGGGCGGGACTTTCAGGAACCGACTCGCCGAGCATCGGCAGGAACGAACGAAGCCTGCGTCGGTGGTGCTCAGTGAAGGAGCACTGACCGGCCAGGTATTCCCGCATGTGGCGCGCCTCCAGCGTCCACCACAACGTCACCAGCTCCTCCGGTGGAGCCGCCGCGTTCGGCGCGGCCTGAACGATCTGGCCGATCGTTTCCAAGACCGCGCTTCGATGATCGACCAGGGTGCCGTCCAGATCGAAGAAGATCACATCCGCCATAGGTTGATCATCTCGCGGCGTCTGCCTCTGCCGCCAGAAGGCAGGTAACGCAAGTCCCTTCGGGATAGTTGTCCAGCTCGTCACAACAGGGCGAACGATGGCCGATGCGGCACTGGAACCGCCCGGCAATCCGCCCAGTGGCGTCAGGCACGGGCCCCCGCCTCCGGCCAACAGCGTCCAGGTACAGGGCCGTTCCGGCATCCGCGGGCACACGCGCCGCGGATGCCGGCTGGCACCGGCACCCGCACGCACCCCGGACCGGCCGCCCACGGCCTTCGCGCCGGGGCGCTCAGTCGTCAGCGATCTGCAGGGCCAGCGCGAAGTGCTCACCGTCAGTCCCTGCCAGGAGGCTGTCGAACAGTCGGGTGAGCCCGTTCACTGCGCCGCATTCGACGTCGTGGTTGGTCCACCAGCTGGCCTCCGCTCCGAGCAGGGACACCACCCGGGCCGCCGCGCGCTCGGCGGGCTCGACGGGCAGGTGCCGGTGGCTCGGCCAGACCAGGTCGACGGCCGCGACCTGGGCCAGGAACGAGGCGGCCTCGTGTGTCTCGACCGGTTCCAGAGCGGCGCAGATCTCAGGGACGGACGGCGGGGCGTAACCCGGCAGGAAGCGCCGCCAGGCCTCGTCCGCCGCGATCGCAGCCAGCAGCGTACAGATCCGGGCCGCCAGCTCCGGCAGGTCAGGTTCCGGCTCATCAAAGCGCCCGGCCGCCACGTAGACCCGCATTGGCGTGGAGAGCTCTGCCATGCCGGCTTCGAGCTCGGTCAGGACCCCCATGGACGTCATGGTGGGATTCTGCCGTACGGACCTGCCCCTCCTCGCCCCGCACCCAGGCCAACCAGAACCCTCAAAGCACGCGCGGCTCCTCGATCGCAGCACGCACGCACCCTGCTCCTGCCCCGCGCCAGTCGGACGCGGGCTTCCCCTCAACTACGCTGTCGCGTCATGACGGTCGTGATCATCGGTGGTAGCGGGTTCCTGGCAGGACACACGGGAAACGCAGGCCGGGGCCCTGCGGAACGCGAAGGTCCGCAGGGCCCCGGCCTGTCCTAAGGGTGCATCCCGTCGGCGTACATGTGGACACCGGTCCACGCACCGTCAGAAGTAGTGCCTACGTCCCCCCACCATGCGCCCGCTGGCGCCGAGGATCCACAGGACCGCACCGACGACGACGAGGATGCCGCCGACCGTCGTCAGCAAGGAGATCCCGACCAACAGGCCGATCACGAGCAGAATGGCTCCGAGGACAATCATGGGTGTTCCTCTCATCAAGTCTTGTCTGTATGCGTCGGGCCTCTGTCCGGCCGACGGCACCTGCTTCCCGCCGCCTGCATGGCCCGGAGCGGGTCAGAACCCTGCCACCACGGAATCTTGCGGCCGCTGGGTCTCTGCCGTGCTAGCTCCGTGTGCCCACCTCTTGGTGGCCCATGCGTCGGCAGTCCACGTCCTTGCCTTCACCGAGGACTTTCCGCCGCCGCGACAGGGGCAAAGACCGGCGTAGTGAGGAAGACAACACTCGGCAATGTGCCAGGGGTCGACTCCTCCGGTGGGGGCAGGCGGTGGATATGACTACTGGATCGGCAGCGGCACGCGGACGCGGTCAGGCACGACGCGCCGCGCACAGCAAGGCAGTTGCGGCGGGAGCCCGTGCAGGCTTTGTCGCTCGCGGGATCATCTACGTCCTGATCGGCGTTCTCTCACTGCGGATCACTTTCTCGGACGGGGGCGGCAAGCAGGCGGACCGGGGCGGAGCCATCGCCGAGATCGCGGGCAAGCCCTTCGGTGCCGCTCTGCTCTGGCTGCTCGGCACAGCCCTGGCGGGTATGGCCCTGTGGAGGCTGTCCGGGGCGGCGTTCGGTCAGGCAGGGCCCGATGGCAAGAAGGCGAACAAGAGGGCGATGGCCGCAGGCCGTTCTGTCTTCTACGGATTCGTCTCGTACTCCGTGTTGTCCTACGCCGCCGGCGACAAGGGCAGCGGAAGCGGCAGCTCGGACGAGAACTCCCGCGACGTCACGGCGAAGGTCCTGGATTGGCCGTGGGGCCAGTGGATCGTCGCCATCGCCGGCGCCGCGGTGGCCGCGGCCGGTGTATGGATCGCGGTGAGGGCCCTCCGGCGCACCTTCCAAGAACACCTGAAGATGTCCCGGATGTCGCCGAAGAGCCGTCAGATGGTCACTGTGCTCGGGGTGTTCGGCGGGGCGGCTCGGGGCGTCGTCTTCGCTGCCGCGGGCGGCTTCGCCGTCACGGCGGCCGTCCAGCACAAGCCCGGCAAGGCCAAGGGCATGGACGACACCCTGCGCTCTTTCGCGGATACACCTGTCGGTCCCTGGCTCCTGGTGTTCGTCGCGGTCGGTCTCGTGACTTACGGGGTGTTCTCCTGGGCCTGCGCCCGCTGGCGCAAGCTCTGATCTACCCACGGCGCTCCGTCAGAACGGGACCTCGCCCTCACGCACCTCGGCCTTCCGCCTCGGCCACGCGCCTGCCGACCCGCGCGGCGGTCTCCCGCAGCCAGATGTGGGCCGCGTCGTGTGTGTGCACCGGGTGCCACCACATCGCCTCCTGCAGGGGGACCGCCTCGTAGGGCGGATCGACGACACGGACGGCGGCGATCGGGGCGAGGAGGCGGGCGAGCCGGGCCTGGATCAGGGCGATCCGCCGGGTGCCCGCCACCAGCAGCGGCAGCAGCTGGAAGTTGTCGACGGACACCTCCACGTGCGGCTCGACGCCGAGCATGCCGAGCTGGCGTACGGCGGGGGCGTCGTAGGTCCGCTGGTAGGTGACCCAGGGCAGGCGCGCGAGGTCCTGCCGGGTGAGCCGTTCCTCGACGCTGGGGTGATCCTGGGCGACGAGGAAGACCCAGCGGTCGTCGTAGAGGTCGGTGGCGGGGAAGTCGCTGATGACGCCGTGCGGCATGAGCAGCCCGTCGACCCTGCTGAGCAGGGTGGCCGTGTCGTCGACGACGGTGGGCGGGGTCTGGGTGAAGCGCAGACGGATGCCGGGCGCCTCCTCGTGCACGACTCGGGCGAGTTCGGCGCCGAACACGGAGACGGCGTAGTCGGATGCCACCAGCTTGAACTCACGGTTCTCCGTCGTCGGGTCGAAATCGGCCTGGCTGGCGAAGAGCCGCTCCAGTACGTCGTACGCGGTGGAGGTGCGGTCGAGCAGCACCTGGCCGAGGGCGGTCAGCTCGTAGTGACCGCCGACGCGGGAGAGCAGGTCGTCTTCGAAGTGCCGGCGCAGGCGGGCCAGGGCGGCACTCATCGCGGGCTGGCTCAGCCCGACGCGCTGCCCGGCACGCGTGACGTTGCGCTCCTCGAGCAGGGCCCGCAGAGCGACGACGAGGTTGAGGTCCAGGCGGGCCAGATTCACGCGCTTCCCCTTGTTGTTCGACGCCGACCAGGGAATATCTGCTCGATGGATGGCGATCATCCACATAATCGATTTCCCTGATCACCGGTGGCGGGTCCAGATTAGTCCCACCGCACATCAGGAGGACATGTCCGTGAAACCTGCCCCCGCGTCCGCGCTCTTCGCCGGCCCCTTCGCGCTCGCGACCCTCTCGGCCCCGGACGGCCCGGTGTTCCCCGCACTCGTCACCTCCGAGGCGCTCGTCGTCGACCTGCGTATCGCCCTCGACGACGATCAGTTGACCGTCCGCGGGATCCTGGATGACTGGCCGACGGTCCAGCCCCGTCTGCGGTCCCTGGCCGGTGGCGGCGCTGTGGAGCGCGAGCCGTTGGCGGAGTTCCGGGTGCACGCGCCGGTCGAGCCGCGGCAGGTGTTCCAGTCCGGCGCCAACTACCGGCAGCACGTCATCGATCTGCACGTGGCCCATCGCGCACCCGGCGACGAGCAGCCGGAGGAGGAGCGTCGGGCGGAGGCCGCGGAGATCATGGACCGGCGGGCCGCCGAGGACCTGCCGTACGTGTTCATCGGCCTGCCGAGCGCGATCACGGGCGCGTTCGACGACGTGGTACTGCCCGCGTGGGCCGAACAGCCGGACTGGGAACTGGAGTTGGCGGCCGTCATCGGCCGGCCTGCGCACGGTGTGTCGGTCGAGGAGGCTCTGGAGTACGTCGCCGGGTACACGATCGCCAATGACCTCACCGACCGCGCCACCGTCTTCCGCCGGGACATGCCGCAGATCGGCACCGACTGGCTGCGCAGCAAGAACGCGCCCGGTTTCACGCCGCTCGGCCCGTGGATCGTGCCCGCCGAGTCGATCGCCGACCCCGACGACCTGCATCTGCTGCTGAAGCTGAACGGGGAGACGATGCAGGACGAGTCCACCAAGGACATGATCTTCGACGTGGCACGGATGGTGTCGTACGCCTCGCAGTCCGCTCAACTCCTGCCCGGTGACTTGGTCCTGACCGGATCACCGGCCGGCAACGGCCTGCACTGGGGACGACTGTTGCGCGACGGCGACGTCATGGAGGGCTCCATCACGGGGCTCGGGACGCAGCGCACCCGCTGCGTGGCGGAGGACGCGTCGTGAGCCTGGACCGGACCGATCCGGAGGGGGCCATCACCGCAGCCGCCAAGAAATATTCCAACTGGGGCCGTTGGGGCGAGGACGACGCACTCGGCACCCTGAACTTCCTCGACGAGACCAAGCGCCGCGAAGGCGCCGCCCTGGTACGGCGGGGCGCCAGCTTCTCCCTCGCCCAGCGGTTCGACATGGACGGGCCGCAGAGGGGCTGGCGGCGCCGTACCAATCCGGTGCACACGATGCTGGACACCGGCACCGATGCCGCTCTCGGCCGCCAGGGCTTCCCGCACGGTCTCGGCGGCGCCGACGACGTGATCGCCATGCCGTTGCAGTGCTCCACGCAGTGGGACGGCCTCGGCCACATCTTCGACCACGGCAAGGCGTGGAACGGCCGCCCGGCCGAGCACGTTGTCACCTCCGACGGGGATTTGGTGACGGGCATCGAGCACATGGCGCCGTACGTCGCCGGGCGCGGGGTGCTGCTCGATGTGGGCCGTGTCGTGGGTGAGGACGGTGAACTCCCCGACGCGTTCGCCATCACCGAGGAACACCTCACAGGGACCGCCCAAACGCACGGCGTCACGGTCGGTCGAGGCGACATGGTGCTCGTGCGTACCGGACAGCTCACCCGGGCCCGGCGCGACGGCTGGGGCGAATACGCGGGCGGACCGGCACCCGGCATGTCGTTCACCTCGGCCGGCTGGCTGCACCGCACCGAGATCGCCGCGATCGCCACCGACACCTGGGGCTTCGAGGTGCGGCCCAACGAGTTCGACCGCGCCTTCCAGCCGCTGCATCAGGTCGCCATCCCCAACATGGGCCTGCTCATCGGCGAGATGTGGGACCTGGACTCGCTGGCCGCCGACTGCGCGGCCGACGGCGTGTACGAGTTCTGGCTGACCGCTGCCCCGCTGCCCATCACGGGCGCCGTCGGCTCACCCATCAACCCGATCGCCGTCAAGTAGCCCTCAACCACCTCAGCCACCTCAGCCACCTTGTGGAACAAGGGAGTTCCCCATGAACACACCCCGAACGGTCCTCGTCGTCGGCGGCGGCGCGGCCGGCAACGCCGCCACGATCCTGCTGCGCCGGTCCGGTATCGCCGTCGATCTGATCGAGGCGAAGGAGGACTGGAACGCCACGGCCGGCTCCGGCATCACCCTCCAGGGCAATGCCCTGCGTGTGCTGCGTGAACTGGGCGTGTGGGAGCAGGTGGAGAAGTCCGGGTTCGGTTTCGGCGCGGTCGGCATCACGGCTCCCGACGGCACCGTCCTGCACGTCGCCGAGGACCTGCGCACCGGCGGCGACGACCTGCCCGCCACCGTCGGCATGCAGCGCCCACAGTTGCAGCGCATCCTGATCGACGCGGTCCGCGCGAGCGGCGCCACCATACGTCTGGGTGTCCGGGCCACGTCTCTGGACCAGGACGGCGACAGCATCACCGCGCGCTTCAGCGACGGCAGCGAGGGCCGCTACGACCTGGTGATCGCGGCCGACGGTCTGGGCTCCACCACCCGCGCGGCCATCGGCATCCCCGACAGGCCCGAGCCCACGGGCATGGCCATCTGGCGCATCGCCGCGCCGCGTCCGGCCGGCGTGACCCGCACGAACCTCGCTTACGGCGGCCCGGCCTACATCGCCGGGTACTGCCCCACCAGCGACACGACCCTGTACGCGTACGTCGTCGAGGGCAACCGCGACCGCGCCACGATCCCACCTGAGTCGTACGCCGAGGAGATGCGCTCCCTGGCCGAGCTCTACGGCGGATTCTGGCCTGAGATCACCGCGCATATATCGGACCCGGCGAAGGTCAACTACACCTGGTTCGACCGGATGTTGGTCGAGGGCTCCTGGCACCGCGGCCGGGTCATCCTGGTCGGCGACGCCGCGCACTGCTGCCCGCCCACTCTCGCCCAGGGCGCCGCGCTGTCCCTGGAGGACGCCTGGGTGCTCGCCCAGATGCTGACCGCCGCCTACGTCTGGGACGACGCGCTGTTCCAGGCGTACTACGAGCGGCGGATCCAGCGCGTGCGTCCTGTCGTCGAGGCGTCCGTCCAGATCGGGCAGTGGCAGCTCGACGGCGTGCGCGACGCCGACGTCCCCGGCCTGATGGGCCGCACGATGACCATGATCAGGGAGCTGCCGTGACACCGCCCACCGTCGACGTGCACGCGCACGTCCTGCTGCACGAGGTAGAGGCTCTGGTGGAGGGCCTGCCGGGGCTGGTCGATGCGCGAGCCCTGGATGCCCGGCGCAACGGTCCCGCCGCCCTCGCCGTCAACGGCCCGATGATCAGCGAGCGGCTCCTCCGCTTGACCGACGTGGCAGCACGGCTCGCTGCGATGGATGCCCAGGGCGTGGACGTCCAACTGGTGAGCCCGTCCCCCTCGCACTACCACTACTGGGCTGACGAGGAGACGGCCGAGAAGGTGTACCGGCTGGCCAACGAGGCGACAGCGGCGCACTGTTCACTCGCCCCCGACCGGCTGCGCGGCCTGGGGCTCGCACCGCTGCAGCACCCGGAACAGGCCGTTGGCGCACTCCAACATGCCCTGGAACAGGGCATGTTGGGCGTGGAGATCTCCAGCCACGCCCCGGGACGGGAGCTGTCCGATCCGGCCTACGAGCCTTTCTGGTCCCGCGCCGAGGACACGGGCGCGATCGTCTTCCTGCACCCGTTCGGCTGCACGCTCGACGAGCGACTCGACCACTGGTACCTCTCCAACACCGTCGGGCAACCCACCGAGAACGCCGTCGCCCTCTCGCACCTGATCTTCTCGGGTGTGCTCGACCGCCACCCCGGCCTGAAGATCGTCGTGGCGCACGGCGGCGGCTATCTGCCCACGCACATCGGCCGCTCCGACCACGCCTGGTCGGCCCGCTCGGACGCGCGGGCCGGGTGCGCGCACCCGCCGAGCAGCTACCTCGGACGGCTGTACTTCGACTCTCTGGTCCACGACCCCTACGTGTTGCGGGAGTTGGTGCGGGCGGCCGGCGCGGACCGGGTGCTGCTCGGCTCCGACTTCCCCTTCGACATGGGCACCGAGGACCCGGTCGGCGCGCTGCGGGCCGCGCACCTGTCCGACGCCGATTTCCACGCCGTACGGGGCGGCAACGCCGCCGCTCTCTTCCGGAAGGACTGATCCACCATGAGTAACCGCCTGCTCACCCACCTGCGGCACGTCGACCTCGCCGTGCCGGACTACGACAAGCAGCTCGACTTCTACGCGGGTGTCTGGGGCCTGACGAAGGTCGAGGAAGGCTCCGGCATCTCCTTCCTCGCCGCCGAGGGCTCCCCCGAGCAGTACGTCGTCCGGCTGCGCAAGGCCGACGACAAGCGCCTCGACCTGGTGTCGTACGGGGCGGCTTCGGCTGCGGATGTGGACACGCTTGCCGAGCAACTCCTTGTGGGGAAAGTGGAGTTGATCACGCGTCCTGGCAAGGTCGACTCCCCGGGCGGCGGCTACGGCTTCCGGTTCTTCGACGTCGACGGGCGCACCATCGAGGTCTCCGCCGACGTCGAAGTACGACAGCACCGCAAGATCGAGGAGAAGGAGGCCATCCCCGTCAAGCTCTCCCACGTCGTCCTCAACTCCCCCGACCTGAACCGGACGCGGGACTGGTACGAGCGCCATCTCGGCTTCGCCCTGTCCGACACGCTGTCCTCGCCGCACATGGGCGAGGTCATGCACTTCATGCGGATCAGCAACCAGCACCACTCCATGGCGATCGCGCAGGGCCCGCACACCTCCCTGCACCACGTCTCGTTCGAGATGCGCGGCCTCGACGAGTACATGCGCGGCTCCGGCCGGGTGATGCGGGCCGGCTTCCGGAAGATCTGGGGTCCGGGACGGCACATGGCGGGCGACAACACGTTCACATATTTCCTCGACCCGCACGGCAACACCGTCGAGTACACGACGGAGTTGGAGAGCCTCGACGAGGACACCTGGCACCCGCACGTGTACGACTTCTCGCAGCCCGAGGTCACCGACCAGTGGGGCACGGCCAACGCGATGAACGAACTCGTCGCCAAGGAGTCGTTCAACGACGTCGACCGCGGTGTGTTCGTCGCCCCGCCGGTCTGATCCCACCCGAGTTCCGGGGGCGCGGCGGCCCTGTCATGCCCTGACTCCACGCTCCGCGCTCCCGGCCCGCATTCCGCGTGCCAGGAGAATCCCTCATGCGCTTCGCCACCTACGTACACCAGCACCAGACACACGCCGCCGTCGTCGAGGCGGACGGCACCCTGTACCCCGTACCGGGTGTGCGCTCCTTGACCGAACTGATCGAGTCGGCCAACGGGTTGGCAGCCCTGCTGCAGACGGGCGCCGCGTCCCTCGGCGCGCCACCCGGACCGCATGTCTCCCAGGTCCGCCTGCTGCCGCCCCTCCAGCCCGCATCCATACGGGACTTCGTCACCTTCGAGGAGCACGTCGAGGGCGTACGCCGCTCCGTCGACGGCGTCAGCGGCGTGCCCGAGCA
This sequence comes from Streptomyces sp. NBC_01446, assembly GCF_026340095.1. Taxonomy (GTDB): domain Bacteria; phylum Actinomycetota; class Actinomycetes; order Streptomycetales; family Streptomycetaceae; genus Streptomyces; species Streptomyces aureus. The sequence goes on from NZ_JAPEPO010000002.1 coordinate 607,051, forward strand.
GTGGTACGCGGCCCCCACCTTCTACTTCACCAACCCCCACGCGGTGTTCGGCCCGCACGACGACATCCCCATGCCACCCGGATCCGCTCTCCTCGACTACGAACTCGAAGTGGCCGCCGTCATCGGTCGCGAGGGGCGCGATCTCACCCCCGGGCAGGCCCGTGACCACATCGTCGGCTACACCGTCTTCAACGACTGGTCCGCCCGCGACCTCCAGTCCGCCGAGATGAAGGTCGGCCTCGGCCCCTGCAAGGGCAAGGACACCGCCACCACGCTCGGCCCGTGTCTGGTCACCGCCGACGAGCTGGAGCCGTACCGCGACGGTGACGGCTTCCTGCGCCTGGCCCTCACGGCCGATGTCAACGGGCAGGTGGTCGGCAAGGACCTGCTGTCCAACATGAGCTGGACCTTCGAGGAGATGGTCGCCTACGCCTCACGCGGCACGCGCGTCGTCCCCGGCGACGTCCTGGGCTCCGGCACCTGCGGCAACGGCGGCTGCCTCGCCGAACTGTGGGGAATACGCGGCGAACACACCTCGCCGCCGCTGAGGGCCGGCGACACGGTCACGCTGACCGCCGAGGGCATCGGCTCCGTATCCAACACCGTCGTCCTCGGCGCGGACCCGGTCCCGCTCCCGGCTGGGCGCCGACGTACCCGGGAGCGGCCGTGAACAACATGCCAAGAGGCTCTTCGGGAAGGTCGTGGTCGTCAGAACGGAGATGACCGCGTCGGCGGCACCCGCCTTCCGCGAGAGCAACCTCCGCGAGACACCCCTCGGCCGCACGGGCACGGTCGACGAGATCACTCCGCTCGTCGCCTTCCTGCTGTCCGACGAAGCCTCCTTCGTCACCGGCGCCGAAATCCCCGTGGACGGCGGCTGCACCGCCCACGGGGGCGCGCCAAGTCGATCTCCGACGCCCTGCGACCGGGAGCCGACGCGTGAAGCGCCTGGAGTGAAGGGTCGGCCTGATCCCCGGCACCGCCCGCGGCCAGGGACGGGGAGCGGCGCTGGTCGCCGCGTCCCCGGCCCATGTCGACTCACCCATTGCGCACCCACCACTCACTCCAGCTCAGGCGAGCCAGTCACAGGATCGCCGGAAGCCCGCTCAGGCCTTGCCCTGCATGCTGCTCCGGGCAGGGTTGGCCTGCTTCGCCGCCTTGGGGTCCTTCTCGTCAGCCTTGGCTCGCACGCCCTGCTGGATGCGCTCGCCGAGGGCCTTGTCGATGTTGGACCAGTACTCGAAGGCCCTGGCGAGGACGGGTTCACTCACCCCGTTGAGCAGGTGCCCGACGACGTTGTCCACGAGCCGGTCGCGCGCGGCGTCGTCAAGGACCTCGCGCACCAGCGTTCCCGGCTGGCCCCAGTCGTCGTCATCGGCATGGTCGACGTACGCGGCGCGCGTGATGTCGCCGTCCGCGTGCCAGCTGGGCGGTGCGTAGCGGCCCGAGTCGGCTGCCGGGCCGCCCTTGGAGTTGGGGGCGTAAACCGGGTCCTCGGTCTTGCGGTACGCCATGGCTCCGTCTTTGGAGTACGTGTTCAGCGGCGCGACGGGAGCGTTGACCGGCAGCTGCTGGTAGTTGCCGCCGATGCGGTGACGGTGCGCGTCGGCGTAGGAGAAGAGTCGCGCCAGCAGCATGCGGTCGGGGCTGGGGCCGATGCCGGGGACGAGGTTGTTGGGCTGGAACGCGGCCTGTTCGATCTCGGCGTGATTGTCCGTGGGGTTGCGGTCGAGGGTCATCCTGCCGACCTCGATCAGCGGGTAGTCGCTGTGCGGCCACACCTTGGTCAGATCGAACGGGTTGAAGCGGTAGGTGGCCGCTTCCTCGTACGGCATGATCTGCACCTTGAGCGTCCAGCTCGGGTACTCGCCGTCCCGGATGTGCTCGAAGAGATCCCGGGTGTGATAGTCGGTGTCGACCGCACACATCTGGTCACCCTCGTCCTGGGTGAAGAACTCGATGCCCTGGTCGGTCTTGAAGTGGTACTTCACCCAGAACCGCTCGCCCTGCGCGTTGATCCACATGTACGTGTGCGAGGTGTAGCCGTTCATGTGGCGCCAGGAGCGCGGGATGCCCCGGTCGCTCATCAGCCACGTGACCTGGTGCGCGGACTCGGGCGAGAGGGTCCAGAAGTCCCACTGCATGTCGTGGTCACGGAGGTTGTTGTCCGCGCGGCGTTTCTGGGAGCGGATGAAGTGCTGGAACTTCATCGGGTCCTTCACGAAGAAGACCGGGGTGTTGTTCCCCACCATGTCGTAGTTGCCCTCGGTGGTGTAGAACTTCACCGCGAATCCGCGCGGGTCACGCCAGGTGTCCGGGCTCCCGCGCTCACCGGCGACGGTCGAGAACCGGATCACCAGATCGGTGCGCGTGCCCGGCTGGAAGACCGCGGCCTTCGTGTAGGCGCTGACGTCTCCGGTGACTTCGAAGTGGCCGAAGGCGCCGCTTCCCTTGGCGTGCGGCTGCCGCTCAGGAATGCGCTCCCGGTTGAACTGCGCCATCTGCTCGATCAGATAGGAGTCCTGCAGGAGGATCGGGCCACCGGCGCCGACGGTGAGCGAGTGTTCGTCGCTCTCGACCGGAACGCCGGCATCCGTGGTGGTCGCCTTGCCTGTCACGTCGTTCATGAGCTACGTGCGCCTTTCGATCGGTGTGTTCGTCGCGCCGCGAGGCCAGGCCCGCGGCTACGGAGGGTCACGGCGGGAAGCTTCGCAGCTGATCGGCAGATACCTGGGCATGCTGGTCCACATCCAGACTGCGGCTTCTTCGCTCATTCGGCCTTTTTTCCAGCTCGGCCACACCCCTCCTGGGTGATCTTTCGTCGGTCGGGGTCCGCGTGCCCGCGTTCACGCCGCCGATACGTGCCGGGTCCCGGATTCCCGGGCCGGAGGTCAGCGTCCGCCGGGGCTCGTGAGGTTCTCGCGGATCTTGGCGATGGCGAAGCCCCAGCCCTGCTGGATGGTCGGCTTGGCGGGCACGGCGATCTCCTCCGGGTTGGTGAGGACGTCCAGGAGGACCGGTCCCGGCGTGGCGAAGGCCCGGCTGACGCCCTCGGCCAGGTCCTCGGCCCGGCTCACCCGGATGCCGGTGATGCCGAGTGCCTCGGCGACCGCGGCGAAATCCGGGTTGTCGAGCTCCGTGCCGAATTCCGGCAGGCCCGCCTGCTCCTGCTCCAGCTTCACCATCCCGAGGCGCTGGTTGTCGAAGACGACGAGCTTCACCGGCAGTCGCTGGCTACGGACGGTCATGAGATCGCCGAGGAGCATCCCGAGTCCGCCGTCGCCGCAGAAGGCGACGACCTGCCGGTCGGGATCCAGGAGCTGTGCGCCGATCGCCTGCGGCATGGCGTTGGCCATCGAGCCGAGGTTGTAGGAGCCGAGCAGGCGACGGGATCCGCGCATCTCGACGAAGCGTGACAGCCAGACGGTGGCCATGCCCGTGTCCGAGGTGAAGACGGCGTCGTCGGCAGCCAGGACGTCCACGGCGGCGGCCAGCGCCTCGGGGCGGACCAGGTGGTCGCGGTTGTCGAAGGCGGACCGCACCTTGCCGATCAGCCCGCGGTCGTGGCCGGGCGCGGCCAGCCGCTGCTGTCCCTGCTGCCAGGTGCCGAACTTCTCGCGCGCGTCATCCAGGTGTTCGCGGTCCTTGCGGCGCTCCAGCCGCTCCAGGAGGCCCCGCACCGTGGGACCGACGTCGGCGGCGAGGGCCACGTCGACCGGGACACGTCGCCCGATGTGCTCGGCGACCCGATCGACCTGGACGACCTTCTTGCCCTCCGGGTACCACTCCCGGTACGGAAAGTCGGTGCCGAGCAGCAGCAGGGTGTCCGCTCCGTCCATCGCGTGCGCGGCGGCCGGGTTGCCGATCAGCCCGGTCTGGCCTACCTGGTAGGGGTTGTCGCCCTCGAAGCCTTCCTTGGCCTTGAGCGTGAGCACCATGGGCGAGGCCAGTCGGTCCGCGAGGGCGAGGACGTCCTCGCGGGCGCCGCGCGCTCCCCGGCCGACGAGCATCGTGACCTTGCCGCCGTCGCGGAGCGCGTCGGCCGCCTCGTCCAGTACCGGATCGTCGGGCCGGTTGGCCGAACCGGCGACGGAGAGGCGGGCCGGCCGGTCCGCCGGCAGTTCCTGGTCGCCGATGTCGCCGGGGACGGTCAGCACGGCCACACCGCGCCGCCCGATCGCAGTGCGCACCGCGATCTCCAGCAGGCCGGGCATCTGCTCCGCAGACGTGACGGTGGCGCGGAACACGGCGACATCGCGGAAGAGCAGGTCGTTGTCGACCTCCTGGAAGTAGTCCGTGCCCACCTCCGCGAGAGGCACCTGCCCGGCGACCGCAAGCACCGGGGTTCCACTCTTCGCCGCGTCGTACAGACCGTTCAGCAGGTGCACGGAGCCAGGTCCCACGGTGCCCATGCAGACCCCGAGGGTGTCGGCGAGCTGGGACTGGGCCCCGGCGGCGAACGCGGCGGCCTCCTCGTGCCGGCACCCGACCCATTCGACGGACCCGGACGCGCGGATGGCATCGGTGAAGGGATTGAGAGCATCCCCCACCACGCCGAAGACATGGCGTACTCCGAGTTCCTCCAAGGCGTCGATCACGACGCGGGCCACGGTTCGGCTCATGTGTGTCTCCTCTCGAACGACTCGAACGCTCGGCTGACTCGAATGATCGGTACGAGCTCCCGTCAGGCGTAGCCCTCGGGTATGGGGGGTCAGGCATGGGTGTCAGGTATGACCGTCAGGAGGCAAAGCTGTCCGGATCCGCTGCCTGCCAGTCGGCGGCCCAGCCCTCCGGCGGTTCGGCGAGCAGTTCACCGGGGGACAGCCACTCGTACAGTTCGGCGTAGGACCGGAACCGCCCATGGTCCTCGCGGCGCCGCAGCAGCCGAGGGCCCAGTTCCGCGGCGTCCCGTACGCCCATCGCCGCCATGATCTGCAACGCACTGTCAACGGTGGCCTGTTGGTAGCGCGCGACGCGCGCGGCCTTGTCTACGATGTCGAGCGCGCGGGCCCGGCGCGGATCCTGGGTGGTCACGCCGGTCGGGCAATGGTTGGTGTGACAGCGCTGGGCCTGGATACACCCGACAGCGAACATCATCGCCCGGGCCGCGTTGGTGTAGTCGGCACCCATGGCCAGGCGCTTGACGATGTCGGAACCCGTCGCCACCTTGCCGCTCGCACCGATCCGGATCCGTTCCCTCAGCCCCGCGCCGGTCAGGGCGCTGTGCACGGTGAACAAGCCGTCGGTGAGCGGCATGCCGAGGTGGTCGGCGAATTCCAGCGGCGCTGCGCCGGTACCGCCCTCCGCACCGTCCACCACGATGAAGTCCGCAGTGGTCCCTTCCTCCCGCATGGCTTTGCACACGGCGAGGAACTGTGTCCTGGATCCGGGGCACAGCTTGAAGCCCACCGGTTTGCCGTTGGCCAGTTCCCGCATCCGGGCCAGGAACCGGACGAGTTCGCGCGGGGTGGAGAAGACGCGGTGGTACGGCGGCGACACTATGGTCTCGCCTTCGGGAACACCTCGGACCGAAGCGATCTCGGCGTTCACCTTGCTGCCCGGCAGGACACCTCCGATCCCGGGCTTGGCCCCCTGCGACAGCTTGAGCGACACACACCGAACGGACGGATGAGCGGCCTTCTCGGCGAACTGCCGCGCGTCGAAATCCCCTTCACGGGTGCGGCAGCCGAAGTAGCCCGTGCCGATCTCCCAGACGAGGTCACCGCCGGGGCGCAGATGGTACGTCGACAGGCCGCCCTCCCCGGTGTCGTGTGCGAACCCGCCGCGTGCCGCACCGGTGTTCAGAGCCACGACGGCGTTCGACGAGAGCGAACCGAAGCTCATCGCCGAGACGTTGAGAAGGGCCATGTCGTACGGCTCGGTGCAGTCGGGGCCGCCGATCCGGACACGGGGCGGCGTGTCGGGCACGTCCACCGGGGCCATGGACGGCACGAGGAACTCGTAACCGCGATCGTCCATGTCACGCTCGCTGCCGAACGGTTCCTCGGCGGCGACGCCCTTGGCCCGCTCGTAGACGATGGTGCGGGTGTCCCGGTCGTAGGGCCTGCCGTCGTAGTTGCGCTCCACGAAGTACTGCTGCAGCTCCGGGCGCAACCTCTCCATGAGGAAGCGCAGGTGGCCGAGCACGGGGTAGTTCCGCAGTACAGCGTGCCGGCGCTGGACCAGGTCGTAGACGCCGGTCAGCGCCGCGGCCGTGAGCGGGGCCGCAGCGAACCACCACCACTGAGATGCCGAGAGAGTGAGCAGCAGACTGCCGAGCGCGCAGGCCGTCAGCAGCCCCACCGTTGCGATACGCGTCATGGTCCTCGTTGTCCTCGTCCAACTGGGCTGCGGCTCTGGCGAGTCCGCGTCACTGCTGTCGTGGGCACGGCGAGGGGGCCGACCGCACGTAGCGGCCCGGTCCCCCCGTTCTGCGGAGGTCTGGTCAGATCGTGGGGCGACCGGGGGGCGTCGGCCCAGCGCCCGGAGCGTCCGGAGCCCCCGGAGTCCCCGGAGTCCCCGGAGCGTCGTAATACGTGCCGACCTGCTCGTGATAGCCGGCGTCGCCCAGGTGCTTGTCCTTGTCGAACTCCGGCGCACTCTTGATCTGATCCTTGGTCAGCGCGACCTGGATCGTCCTCGCCTCGGCGTCGATGCCGGCGATGGTGCCCGCCGGCAGCAGGACCTCCTTGCCGAAGATCCACACACCGGTGTCGACCACGATGTACTGCGAGCCGACGTCGTTGGAGTGCTTGTCGACCTTGCCGATGTGGCCGTCCGCGGCCTCGACCTTGTAGCCCGTGAGATCGGCGTTCTGGGTGTGACCAGCGCCGGCCGGGTAGCTCCAGATGTTCTCGGTCATGGTGGTGCCTCCGTACATCAGCCATTCTCGTCCAGGCGGTGCGGACCGCACCGTGCGTCCTGTCCGGCGACACCACTCCGACTGTCCGAGCTTCCCGCCGCTAAACAAGGCCGTTCTGACATGGCTGGAAGAACAGGGCTCACCGAGACTCGGACGACGACGGCAGGACGGCACCCGCCGGCGTCCCTGACACACTCCGAACTCGGTTCTCCTCAGCGACGAGACGGAGCACGCGCTCCCGCTCATCGCGGCCCCAGGTCTCCTTGGTCGCAAGGATGCCGACGAGCCCGGTCAAGGCCGCGGCGAGGTAGAGCAGCGCGGCGCCCGGCCAGCCGAACGCTCCCACCAGCGCAGCGGCAAGCAGCGGCGCGAAACCCCCGATGGCCGCGGCGACTTGGTAGCCGAGCGAGGCTCCCGAGGTACGGGTCGCGGTGCGGAACTGCTCAGTGAGCAGCGAGCCCTGGGTTCCCGTGAGTGACGCGTGGATGAGGCCGATGCCGATGATGAATACGGTCACCACGAGGGCGGGTTGGGCGGAGTTGGTGAGCAGGTACATCGGGAAGGCGAAGAGGATCGCCGCCGTGCAGGCCGCTACGTAGATGGGGCGGCGTCCGATGCGGTCGGTGAGTGCGCCGGCGAGGAAGGTGACCGCTATGGCGAGGATGCTGGCGGCGGTGATCGCGCCGAGGGCGACGGACCTGAGATCGGGGTGGCGTTCGGTGATGTAGTTGAGCAGGTAGGTCGCGGTGGAGTAGTAGGCGAAGGATTCGACGACGCGCAAGGCGATGACGCGCAGGATGCCGGGCCAGTCCCCGGCCAGAGTCGCAAGGAGCGGATTCTTCTCCGTCTTGCCGCTGGCCCGGACCTCCTGGAACTCAGGTGATTCGGAGAGCCGGGAACGCACGATCAGCGCGACGATCACGAGGACGGCGCTGAGCAGGAAGGGCGTCCGCCACTGCCAGCTGCCGCCCAGGGTGTCACTCCACGCGAACACGCCGCTGGCCAGGGCGATGCCGAGAGGGTTGCCGGACTGAGGGATCGCGGCGAACATGCCGCGGCGGTGCCATGGCGCATGCTCGTAGGCCATGGTGATCGCGCCACCCCATTCGGCACCGAACGCGAGGCCCTGGATCATGCGGATGGCCACGAGCAGGATCGGTGCGAGCACCCCGACCTGTCCGTAGGTCGGCAGCACGCCGATGAGGAAGGTGGCAGCGCCCATGACGCTCATCGCCGTGACAAGCACGGGTTTGCGGCCGTACTTGTCGGCGAAGTAGCCACCGACAGCACCTCCGAGCGGGCGCATGACGAAGCCGACTGCGAGGGTGGCGAAGGAGAGCAGGGTGCCGACGTACCGGTCGCTGTCGGGGAAGAAGACCGCTCCGAAGTAGAGCGCGGAGGCAGTGCCGTACGCGATGAAGTCGTAGTTCTCGACGCTGGTGCCGAAGGCCGCGGCGACTGCTGTCTTGAAGCGGTCCTTGGAGCCGAGCACGCTTCGCTGGGTGCTGGTGGACATGGCAGTTCTCCTTGATAGGTCACCGGTTCGTTGCCGGCGTCTACGCAGTGAGGAGCAGGAGGGGGCGCACGGAGGGGTGGTCGGGTCCATTGACCGGGTGTTCTCGGGCATGCCGAGGAGGCGCCCGGCGTAGGTCGTCCGTGGGCAGGGCGTGCGGTGTCAGCGGAAGAGGGAGTTCACCCGCTGCAGGGTGTGCGTGGCTTGTCAGTTGGCCGGAGTCAGAGCGTCGAGCGCGTTGAGTTTGGCTACCCGGCGGCGGGTTTCTTCTTCGTCGTCGAAGACCGCACCGAGGAACTCACGGATGATGTCGGGCACAAGCGCGTGCGGGACCAGCCAGGCCCCCATGGCAATGGCGTTGGCATCGTCGTGTTCGACGGCCTGGTGGGCGGAGTACGGCTCATGGGTGAGGCCGCAGCGTATGCCGGGCAGTTTGTTGGCTGCCATGACGGCGCCCTGGCCGGTGCCGCATACGAGCACGGCCCGGTCGGCGGAGCCGGAGAGGACTACCTCGCAGGTCGTGCGGGTGATGTCCGGGAAATCGACTGGGTCAGTGGTGTGGGTGCCGCAGTCGGTCACTTCGTGTCCGAGAGCCTCAATGGCCTGGCGGACGGAGTCCTTGAGCGCATATCCGGCGTGGTCTGCGCCGAGGGCGACCTTCAACGGATGTTCCTTTCATGAGGGCGCGATGCGGTCGGCCCCGCCGGTGAGGGACGGACGTGCAGCGCTCGGTCGTGTGCGGGAGCGGCAGTGAGCGCAGCGTGCGGCCGTGGGGTCGGTCGCATGCTGCGCCATGAGGGAGTTGGTGGGTTTCGGTGACGGTCGTGCGCACGAAGATCCGAGCGCTCATCGGATGTCCTGCACGCACCGGTCGGCAAAGGTGGTGGGGATGCGTTCCCCGGATGCCGCGCGGCCACCGATGAGGTCGACGAGCCCGCGCACACCGAGCCGGCCGATCGACGAGGCGTCATTGCGAACCGCGCTGATGGGTGGCGAGGCGAACTCGAACCAGTCGAGGTCGTCGAAGGAGACGACCTCGATGCGGGCCGCCTGCTCCGCGCCGAGCCGCTCACGCAGCGCGCGCACGGCGCCCAGGGTCGTCTGCCCGTTTGCACCGAACACGGCCGTGAACGTGACCCCCCGGTCGAGGATGCGACACATGGCCTCGGACGCACCACCGGCCAGGAAGTCACCGGCGTCGAGCAGCCTCTCGTCGGTACTGATGCCGTGCGCCCGGCGCCCGGTGAGATAGGCGGCTCGGCGCTCGGCACCGGTGGAAATGGTGTCCGGGCCGCCGACGAAGGCGACGTCTCGGTGTCCCCGGCTCTGCAGCCACGCGAGCACCTGCTGTACGCCCTGAGCGTTGTCCGTGCCATAGAGCGGAGCGTCGACGCCCTCGATCGTACGGTTGAGGAACACGAGCGGGAGTCCGGACGCGAGCGTGGCCGCGACCTGCGGCGAGACGGTGCCCTGCGGCGAGAACAGCAGGCCGTCGATGCGTTGAGCGGCGAAGGTCCGAAGGTAGGCGTCAGCCTGCTCGGCATCCTCGTTCGCGTTGGCCAGCAGCACGGTGTACCCGTGGCGGCGCGCCTCCTGCTCGGCGGCGTGAGCCAGTTCGGAGAAGAACGGGTTGCGGATGTCCGAGACAAGCAGCCCCAGCACATCGGTTCGGGCCCGTCGCAGCGACCGGGCGGGCCCGTTGGCGATGTATCCCAGCTCCGCCGCAGCCGCGAGCACGCGGGACCGGGAGTCGGCAGAGGTCTGGCTGCTGCCGCTGAGCACCCGGGATGCGGTACCGAGTGCGACCCCGGCCCGCGCCGCGACGTCCTTGATCGTGGCCACCCGCCCCACCTCCTCATGGAAACGTTTCCATAGATCGAATAGAACTAAGATCGCATAGGGAACGGGTGGCGGGCAAGGTCCAGGAACGAACCGCGGTTCCGGAGAACGCCGGCGGCCCTCTGCAACACCGGAACCGTCGGAAGCGAAGACACCTCCACCATCGACACCAACTCCCCGCAGAACTACGGCAGTTGGCAACTGAGCCGACGAAAGTGAGCCCGGTGCGTGGTCACGCGCCTGCGGGGCCGTCCCCGCCGAGTCGCTGCCCGATGACCCTTGGCGGCCCGGTTCAGACCGATGTAGCGGCAGATTGACGTCCTCCCCGCCCTGAGGGACGGGGATTGCCCTATGAGGGGGTTCGGCCGGTCGCCCGGCTTACGGGTTCCTGTTTCGCGGACCGGCTGGTGCCGAGGTCTCCACAGGCTGACACGGGCTGTCCGCCCGCGTGTCGGATGTTCTTCGCCGCGTTGACGTCGGCATGCTCCGCGTGTCCGCAGCCTGGGGCTTTGCACCGGAACACCGCTTGGCTCTCACGGTTGTGTCCGGCGATGAAGCCGCAGGCGGAACACCGCTGCGACGTGTATGCGGGGTTCACCTTCACCACGATCGTGCCCGTGTACCGGGCCGCACTGGTGAGGGAGAGTTCGAGACGGTGCCATCCCTTGTCGAGGATCGCCCGGTTCAGGCCCCGCTTCTGCGCGACCTGGCGGCCGGGTTCCGCGGGGGTGCCGGAGGCGGAGGCGGTCATGTTCCGGATCCTGAGGTCTTCGAGGACGACCAGAGCGTTCTTCGCAACGATCCGGGATGCCATCTGCGCGCAGAAGTCTCCGCGCCGGTCAGACACGCGGCCCATGACCGTGTTCATAGCGGCGATCACCTTGGCCCGGTTGGCACTGCCGCGCTTGGACCGGGCCAGGCGCTGTTGCAGCCTGCGGTACCGGGTGGTCTCGCCAGACGTGATGAACACCCAGTCGTGGAAGTCGCCGTCCGAGGTGACAGCGGCACTCTTCACCCCCCGGTCGATCCCGACCGACGTGTCCGGCATGGCGTGCCGCTTTGGAGTGACGGCCTGGTCGTCCACGAGGAAGGAAACAAACCAGTGCCCGGACCTGCGGCTGACCGTCGCGGAGCGGATCTCCCCACCCAGGGGGCGCGAGAAGCGGAAGCGGACCCATCCCAGTTTCGGGAGCTTCACGCGACCCCACTTGCGGCCCAGGCGCTCCACGGTGATCAGACTCCCGGCAGGGAACCGGAACGAGGGAGACCAGCGGGCCTTGGACCGCCACCGCACCTTGAATGTGCCGTGGTCGCGGCACGCCTTGTCGAGGTCCCGGAGGGTCTGCTGCAACACGTGCGACGGCGCGGCCTTCAACCACCCGTGCTCGCGCTTGGCGTCGGCCAGCTCGCCGGCCTGCGGGACGTAGTTCATCCACGCGCCCCGGCGCCGGTATGCCCGCCGCTGCTCCAGACCGGTGTTCCACACCGACCGGCAGATATCAGCGAACTCCTCACACGCCGCAGCCTGACCGGCCGTCACCTCAAGCCGGTACCTACGACCAGTCAGCACAAGAACACCCCCCTCCAACTGAAGTGATCAGGCTAACGCGAGCCACTGACAACGCAGCGAACTCCACCGCTTCGCAGCTCCGGCCCGAGAATGAGCTAACCCCTCCCTAAACGAAAGGAGCCTGCGCCCAAGAGACCCGATCAATTGCCGCTCGGCGAGATCCCGCGAAGCCCCTTGTAGGGAACCGGTTGTCCGGTGTGCGCGTCGAGCAGGACCCGGTCTCCCAGGGGCCGTTCCAGTTCAACTGCCACCTGCTGCAGTTTGGCCTGCTTCGTGCAATTGCCGTCGTCGTTCGCTTCCTTGACGGAGGCCGACAGCACGACGCTGCGGGTCGTTTCCAGCACGTCCACCACCGCGCCGTCGTCGCAGGCACCATGGAGGGCGACGACGGTTACCGAGCGCCCGTCTGCGGCAATCCGGACGAGCCGGTCGAGCGGATAGCCGGGGATGTCGCGGGCCGGCCCGATCGGCGGCCGCGGGAGTTTCGACGGGATGGCAGCGGCCCGCTTGAGCGGGGAGGCATAGCCGTCCAGGGTGAAGAGCCAGGCCGGGACCGTCGCCGGTCCGCGGCTGGTGGCCACGCTCATCTCCCCCAGCTTCGCCCCGGTCACGGTGAGGTGCGGTTTTCCGCCCACGCGGGTGCCGGCCAAGGTCTTGTACGACGCGTGCGCCCCCATCAGAGGCCGGGTGAGCGACTCACCCCTGGCCCACGTCACCGCGCCGTCCTTGGGGCCCGTCTCGGGCAACTTGCCTCGCAGAACGATGTTCTGGCCTTCGTATGCCTGCCTGTCAGCCGGATCGTGCAGGCCGCCGCGCGGCGGCTGGACTTTCTCCCCTGTGGGGTAGAAGCCAGCACGCCACGCGGCGGCTGCGGTTGAGCCGTCCCACGCTTCGGCGACCTGCCGGGCACGGTCCGCGTGCACATCTGTGTCACTGACGGCCGCCTTCTGGCTACCGCAACCGGAGCCCGCCACCAGGCCGACGACGCAGAGACCGGCCCCGGCAAGCAGCCCGACGGAGCGCGATGCCTTGGTGCGCATGTGACCTCCCGGTCGTACGGAGGTTCTGCCTCTGTGACGTGACTGGTCCAGCGCAGGTTCACCGCTTGCGGCAGTTTTCTGCCGCAGCGCCGTCAGTACTTCCGCGGCCCGCGCGTGGGAGGGCGCGAGTGGGTCAGGAGAGCCAGTCGGTGTATCGGGTGGGGGCGAGGTGTGCGTCCTTGTCGGTGAGGACGTCGCCCTTGACGGCGGCGAACATTCCGGCGGTGGGGTCGGTGACGACGGTGCGGTTGTCGCCCTTGTGGGCCAGGGTGATCCGGCCCAGCTCGTCCAGGGTGAAGATCTCGGGGCCGCCGATGTTGCGGATGCCGTTCAGCGGGGCGCCCGCGGCGACCTCCGCCACCGCGCCGGCAACGTCCTTGGCGGCGATGGGCTGGATGGGCGTGGCGGGCAGGCGGACGGTGTCGCTGTCGGCGGTCCAGGACATGACGGCGTCGATGAACTCCATGAACTGCGTCGCGCGGACGATCGAGAAGGGGACCGGTCCGTTCGCGACGATGTGTTCCTGGAGCGCCTTGGCCCGGTAGTAGTCCAGCTCTGGGACCTGGTCGGTGCCGACGATCGAGAGGATGACGAAGTGGCCGACTCCGCCCTTTTGGGCGGCCGCCAGAAGGTTGTCCATGGAGGTCTGGAAGAAGGCCGGGGAGGCGTCGTCGAAGGTCGGGGAGTTCGTGAGGTTGATGGCGACGTCGGCGCCGGCCATCGCCTCGTCCAGTCCCTGGCCGGTGATGACGTCGACTCCGGTGGACTTCGAGTGCGGTACTGCCTGGTGCCCGGCGGCGTTCAGGTCCTTGACGACCTGCGAACCGATCAGTCCGGTACCGCCGATGACTGCGAACTTCATGAGATGCCTTTCGTCGGAGATATATGCGCAATATGGCATAAGAACAGCTATTTGGGTCTGGCGGAGAGCAGGGGCCGCACCGGTTCAGGGTGCGCGGCGTCAGGAGCCGTCGACGAACATGAGGGTCTCGTCGAGGGGTGCCCGGCCCGTACGGGCGTGATCGGCCGCGACGTCCTCGAACCCGATCGACATGCCGCAGAAGAGCATGAGCTCGCTTGGGGGTGACAGGACCTCCGCGACGCTCGTGTGGAACTTCGCCCACGCCATCTGCGGGCAGCTGTGCAGGCCTTCGGCGCGCAGGAGCAGCATGACGGTCTGCAGATACATGCCGACGTCGGCCCACTGGGGTGCGCCCATGCCGCGGTCGATGTAGCAGAACAGGGCGGCGGGCGCGCCGAAGCAGTCCCAGTTCGCGGAGGCGGCCCGCTGGCGCGCCTCCAGGTCCTCGCGCGCAATGCCGAGTGCGCCGTAGCGCTGCGCTCCGAAGGCGGACCGGCGCTCGCAGTAGGGGGCCTTCAGGGTGGGCGGGTACTGCTCGTACTCCGGCTCGTCCCATGGGTCGCCCGCGGCTAGGCGCTCGCCGGCGCGCTTCTTGATCTCGGCCAGCGGTCCGCCGGTCACAACGTAGGCGCGCCACGGCTGGATGTTCGATCCGGACGGCGACCAGGCCGCGGCGGACAGGACACGCTCCAGCGTCTCCCTCGGGACCTGCCGGTCGGTGAATCCGCGCACCGCGCGTCGGCTCGTGACCGCCTCGTAGACGTCCATGAGTGCGTACCTCCTCATCTACTCAACGCGTAGGACTTCGTTACAGTCGATATAGTATCACTCAATACCATCTCGTGTTTGACTATCGCTGAGCACGCGAATTCCCAGCCCACGACATCCCGTCTCGGGCACAGAATTTTGGAGAGAACCCATGGCCACGCTGCTGCACATCGACTCGTCCGTGTTCCCCGGCGAGGCGTCCTCGTCCCGGTCGGTCACGGCCGCCTTCCGCAAGGTCTGGGAGGAGCAGCACCCGGAGGGCACGGTGGTCTACCGCGACCTCGCCGCCGCCCCCGTCCCGCACATCACCGCCGCCGCCTGGTCCGCCGGATACGCCGCTCCGTCCGAGCGCACCCCGGAGCAGTCCGCCGCGTTCGCCGCGCGCGTGAAGCTCATCGAGGAGCTGGAGCAGGCGGACACGGTTCTGATCGGCGCCCCCATGTACAACTTCTCGATCCCGTCGACCCTGAAGGCATGGCTGGACAGCGTGCTTCTGCTGGGCCGCACCGCGGGCGAGGCCCCATCGGCCCAGGGCACCCCGGTTGTTGTCGTCGCAAGCCGCGGGGGCTCCTACGCCCCGGGCACCCCGCGCGAGGGCTTCGAGTTCGTGCAGAACTACCTGGAGGCCGTCCTCAAGGGCACGCTCGGACTGGACCTCGACTTCATCGTCCCGGAGCTCACCATGGCCCCCCGCAATCCGGCCATGTCGGAACTGGTCCCCCTTTACCAGGCATCCCGCGAGCGTGCCTTCGAGGACGCGACCACCAAGGCCAAGGAACTCGCTAAGCGCCTCGCCGCGTAATCGCAGGACCCTGGACGCCGTGTGACGCCTCACCCAGGGTCGCCACACGGCACCCTCACCGCCCGCGCCATTCGGCGCGTCGACGATGGCCACTGGCGCTCGGCGTCCTGGGGCGGGTCGCCCAGCTCGGGGAGTGGCGGGGGTGCGGCCCGTCAAGCGGGCCGCGCATCGGCACACCGGCGACGCATGCGAAGGTGAAGAACACGCAGTCGGCCAGGCATGCGGCGCCCCAACCCTGCAGGCAACTCGGTCCGCATCCGCAACCGATCCCTGCCCCCGGCCGACATCCAGGGCTGGCGCGTGACGGTGACGGCCGCATCGTTCACGGCCGGTTTGCCGCGACGGCCGCATCGTTCAGGCCCGGTTTGCCGCGACGGCCGCATGCGCCGAAGGGCCTCGTACGGCAGGCAACCGGTGTGCGGACTCGCTCACACCTCGCCGGTGGAGGGATAGACGAAGCGGGTCAGCAGATCCACCATCCGCTCGGGCTCACCGGGCCCCAGTTCGGCGACCAGCCGCTCGGCCAGCGGCTCCGCCGCCGCATGGACCGCGTCGAAAAGTTCGAGCCCCTGAGGCGTGATCTCCACCGCCCGCACCCGCCGGTCCCCCGGAACGCTCTTGCGGACGGCCAGCCCCTTGCGCTCCAGATCGTCCACGACCCGCATGATTCCCGCCTTGTCCGACCCCGTCGCCTCCGCCAAGTCCCGCTGCACCGTGGGCCCCTGGTTGACCAGCACGATGAGCACCGCGAAATGCCGCAACTCGATGCCGAGCGGCTGAAGCGCCTCCCCCATCACCGCTGCCGCCCGCCAGTGCGCCCTGCGCAGCAGCAGGCCGAGCGCGAAAGGCGATTCGTCCCCAGGGCGGTCGGTCGCGCGCGAGGCGGCAGTGCGGTCAGGAACGTCGGCAGTCATAAGGCCACACTACAACCATCCGCTCATTCGATACGGTATCGCTTGAAACCACATACGGCTGGGTCCGCTGCGGCCTCAGCAGCGAACCATGCCCAGGTCACGCGCCCTAGAGGTGGTCTCCCGTGAGGCTGTGCCGTACAAGTCCGGGAGCGCCCTCACCCGCCCATTTCGTGGAACGCTCGCCGCAGTGCCGCGAAACCGCGGTCCTCTCGGGTGGGGTGTACACGGTTGGTCAGAAGGACGGCGTACCGGCCCGCTTCAGGGTCGATCCACAGGCTCGTACCGGTGAATCCGGTATGGCCGTAGGAGGCCGGGCCGAATGCGGTGCCGACCGGGGAGTCGACCGGGTCCTTGCCCTGCCAGGCGAGGGTCCGGCGCAGGTTCAGGCCGTCGGTGCGCGGTGCGGTCATCGCGATGAGGGTGTCCGGTGCCAGCAGGCGGGGCCCGTCGCCGAGCAGGGAGCGGGCGATCCGCTCCATGTCGGTGAGGGTGGAGAACATGCCGGCGTGCCCGGCGACGCCGCCGAGCACCACGGCGTTCTCGTCGTGCACCTCGCCGACGACGGTCCGTCCGCGCCACGGGCAGTCCTCCGTGGCGACCGCCCGGAACCGATCGCTCGGGCCCGGCGTGAAGCGGGTGTCGGTGAGGCCGAGCGGTGCGGACACGAAGTCATTCACCAGCCGGTCCAGGCCGTGACCCGTGGCCTGTTCGGCGATCAGGCCGAGCAGCATGAAGCCCTGCGAGGAGTACTCGACACGGGTGCCGGGCGCGGCGGTTCGCGGCAGCGTGCCGAGGGCGCCGAGGAGCGCCTCGCGCGTGGGATGGTCCCGGTACAGAGGGACCCCGCCCGGCAGGCCGGAGGTGTGGGCCAGCAGCTGAGCGACCGTCAACGGCGCGTGCGGGCTGTCCCGGTAGCGGGCCAGGTGGTGGCCGACAGTGTCGTCGAGGCTGAGGATTCCGCGTTCGACGAGCGCCATGACGACGAGGCCCACGAGAGGCTTGGTCATGGAGGCGAGGTCCCACAGGTCGGTGCCGTCCAGGAGTGCGCCGTCCAGCGCGCGGGTGCCCGACCATCCCCGGTCGTCGGGCCCTTCGGCGGTCCCCAGGGACCAGGCGGCTCCGGAGAACTGGCCGCGCTCCCTGCCCTGTTCGACGAGGCGACGGCGGCGCGCCGCGGCTGCATCGGCCCCGACCGTCGGCAGCACCGGCCCGCGCGCCCCGGCCGTCATCGGGCCTCTCCCCCGCTGGCGACGACGCCGAGCCGCGTGCCGGTTCGGGCGGCGAGGCCTGCCGAGACGGCCCCCGCGGCGGCCCGCACCATGGGGCCGTAGAGCTCGGCGGCCGCTTCGTCCAGGGTGAAGGCGAGGCCGGTGAGGGCGAGCGTGCCGACCGGGAGTCCGGCGCTGTCGCGGACCGCGGCGGCCAGGGTGCGGCGGTCCCGCCAGACGTCCGCGCTGTCGAAGCCGTAGCCGCGCCGCGCCGTCTCGGCCAGTGCGGCGGAAATGGCCTCGTGGACGTGGGGGGTCTCGTCGGCGTGGAGGCTGTCCGTGCCTGCCAGCAGCCGCTCCGCCTCGTCCGGCGGCAAGGCGGCCAGGAGCGCGAGTCCCGCGCCGCCCGCGGTGAGGGGTTCGCGGGAGCCCGGGCGCAGGTCGAGACCGAGGCCCTGGGCGGGTGCGAGGACCTCCAGGTGTACGAGGGTCCTGTCGTCGCGCACCGCGTAGGACGCGAACAGGCCGGTGCGGGTGCGCAGTTCGGCGAGCGCGGGGCGGGCCAGGCCGAGGGCGGCGTCGTCGGCGAGCACGCGTGCGGCGAGTCCGAGCAGCCGGGGTCCGGCTCGGTAGCTGCCCTGCTCGGCGGGTTCGGCGAAGCCCTGCGCCGCGAGGGTGCGCAGCAGCCGGTGCACGGTCGGTTTGGCGAGGCCGGTGTGCCGGGCGAGGTCGGCGAGCCGGTGCGGCGCGCCCGTCTCCGAAAGGGCCGAGAGCACTTCCATGGCCTTGTCCACCGGACCGGGTGCGGGCGGTGCCGCGGCCGGGGCAGTGGAGTCCTGCATCTGCGATCGACTGTTGACCTGTTTCCCCATGTCGCCTTACCTTACCCGAACTGCATTCCATTCACCGGAACGGGCGTGTTGTTATATGGAACGAATACGTGGAGGGCACGGGACCCGCCCCGCCGCTCCCTCCCGCCGCACAGCTCTGCGGTACGCCGGTCTGGCGGTACCCGCTCTCGCCGCCCCCGTCCTGCTCACCGGGTGCGGCACGCAGCCCGCGGCCTCGGCCGGAAACGTCCTGAGGGTCTCGCAGACCGGCGACCCGAAGACCATGGACCCACACAAGCAGGGCGACATGACGTCCATGAACGCCCTGATCAACATCTTCGACACGCTGACCACCCGGGCCCGCGACAACTCGTTGCGCCCCCGACTCGCCCTCTCGTGGAAGGCGATCTCGCCCCGGGTGTGGCGCTTTCGTCTGCGCCCCGGCGTGACCTTCCACAACGGGGAGCCATGCGACGCCGAGGCGGTCCGCTTCAGCCTCCGGCGCCTGCTGGACCCGGCCACCAAGTCGCCCATCGTCGAACTGCGGTACGTGGAAGACGTCGGTGTCGTCGACCCTCACACCGTGGACATCCACACCTCGGTCCACGACCCCATCCTTCCCGACAAACTGTCCCTGTTCGGCGGCGTCGTGGTCCCTCCTCGCTACCTCGGCAAGGTCGGCGACGAGGGCTTCGCCGCCCACCCCGTGGGCACCGGTCCGTTCGCCTTCCGCCACTGGCAGCGCGACCACGAACTGCGCCTGCGGGCCTACGAGCACCACTGGCAGGGCCGCGCGAAGGTCGACGAACTCGTCTTTGTACCCGCCCCCAACTCCTCGTCCGCACTGGCCGCCCTGCAGAGCGGCGGCGTGGACATCGTGGCGGGCCTGACCCCCGACGCCGCGGAGCAGCTCGACGGCTACCCGGACGTCCGGATCGACCACCACACCGGCATCCGCACCTCGTACCTCTCCCTGGACACGCTCACCGACGGACCGCTGCGCGACCGGCGGGTGCGTCAGGCGCTCAACCACGCCGTCGACGTCCCCCTGCTCATCAAGGCGGTACTCGGCGGCAAGGCCTCCGAGGTCCCGGCGATGATCCCGCGCGGCGCCTTCGGCTTCGACGCCTCGGTCGAACCGTACGAACGCTCCGTCGCCAAGGCCCGCGCCCTGCTCACCGAGGCCGGCCACCCGCACGGCATCAGCACCACGCTCACCGCGTCCAACGTCGACGCCAACGTGGCCGAGGCCATCTCAGGCCTGCTCGCCCGCGCGGGCGTGCACGCCAAGGTCGACCTCCTCGACCCGGGGACGTACTCCCAGCGCCTCACCTCGAGCAACCACGCCGCCCTCGGCCCGATGTACCTCGCCGCGTCGACCGTGTGGACCCTGGACGGCGAGAGCATGCTCCAGTCCAACGTGCGCAGCGACCGCCGGCAGAGCCGCTGGCACGACAAGGCGGCCGACCGCCTCATCGACGCCGAGGAACTGTCCGTCGAGCCGGCCGTGCGCCGCCGCGCCTTCTCCCGGCTGCAGGAACTCATCAAGACCGAGGCGCCGTTCGTGCCGCTCTACCAGATCGACAACATCTACGTGCACAACAGCCGGCCGCACTGGACGCCCGGCGCCGCCGGCGTCCTGGACATGGCGAGTGCGGAGGTATCCGGCTCATGAGCGACTCCCTGACCCTTCCCACACCCGACACCAAGGACGCCCCCGGGACGACCGGCGCCGCACGCGGTGCACGGGCCCTGGCCGTCCTGCGCCCGATCGCCGCCCGGCTCGGCACCGCCCTGCTGGTGCTGCTGTGCACCGCGACCGTTGTCTTCTTCCTCGTCCGGCTGTCCGGCGACCCCGTCAAGGTCATGCTGCCACCCGACGCAACGGCCCAGCAGGAGAGCGTGCTGCGGCACAGCCTGGGACTCGACCGGCCGCTGATCACGCAGTACCTGGACTATCTGTGGGGCCTGCCGCGCCTCGACTTCGGCACCTCCCTCTTCTACAACCAGCCGGTGCGCGAGGTCCTCGCCGACCGAATCCCGGCCACCCTGCTGCTCGCGGCGGGTGCCCTCGTCGTCACACTGCTGATCGCGCTGCCCGCCGGCATCCTCGCGGCCATGCGCCGGGGCCGGGCCACCGACCGGAGCGTCATCTCGGTCGTGCTGCTGGGCCAGTCCACGCCGCCGTTCTGGGTGGGCATCCTGCTCATCCTCGTCTTCGCCGTCGGGCTGCACGCCCTGCCCGCGTCCGGCTACGGCACGTTCGCCCACCTCGTCCTGCCGTCCATCACACTGTCCGTCTACTCGGTCGCCGTCGTGGCCCGGCTGCTGCGCTCCTCCCTCATCGACGTGCTCGGCTCCGACCACATCCGCACGGCGCGTGCCCGCGGCCTCGGCCCGGTGCGCACGGTCCTGAGGCACGGGCTGCGCAACGCGTCCCTGCCGGTCGTCACCGTGGTCGGCCTCGAGGTCGGCAGTCTCCTGGGCGGCGCCATCCTCACCGAGCAGGTGTTCTCCTGGCCCGGCATCGGACAGCTGACCGTGCAGGCCATCTCCAACCGCGACTTCCCCCTGGTACAGGCCACAGTGCTGGTGTTCGCCGCCACATTCGTCGTGGTGAACCTGCTCGTGGACCTCTCCTACGGCCTCCTCGACCCGAGGGTGAGGAACTCCCGATGACCACCACCACCGCCCCCGCGCCCCCCGTCGACGCGGCGCCCCCCACACCGAGGCCCGGCGCCGCACGCGCCCTGCTGCACAACCGCCTCGCGCTGGCCGCCCTCGTCTTCCTGACCGTGATCATCGTGTGCGCCGTGTTCGCTCCGCTGATCGCACCCGCCGACCCCAACGCGCAGAACCTGCTCGGCCGGCTGCGCCCGCCCGCCTGGCAGTCCGGCGGCAGCACCGCGCACCTGCTCGGCACCGACCAGCTCGGCCGCGACCTGCTGTCCCGCATCATCTACGGCACCCGCGTCTCACTGCTCGTGGGCGCCGGCGCGGCCCTCCTCGCGGGCACCATAGGCACCTTCGCGGGCCTCGCCTCCGGATACTTCGGCGGCTGGACGGACCGGATCGTGATGCGCGTCGCCGACGTCCAACTCGCCTTCCCCGCCATCCTGCTGGCGCTCGCCGTGGTCGGCTTCGTCGGCTCCGGCCTGTGGTACGTGATCCTCGTCCTCGGCATCACCGGCTGGGTCTCCTACGCCCGCGTGGTGCGCTCGGAGGTGCTGTCCCTGCGCTCGCGGGACTTCGTCACCGAGGCCCACGCCATCGGCGTCGGACACCTGACGATCATGCGGCGCCATCTGCTCCCGAACGTGATGGCCCCGCTCGCCACGATCGGCACGCTGCACATCGCCGCCGCCGTCGTCGCCGAGGCCTCCCTGAGCTACCTCGGCCTCGGTGTCCCCAAAGAAACAGTGACCTGGGGCGGCATGCTCGCCGACGGACAGCTCTACCTGGGCACCTCGTGGTGGATCGCCGTCTTCCCCGGCCTCGCCCTCATGCTCACGTCCTTGGCCATCAACATCACCGGCGACGCCCTGCGCGACGTCGCGGACCCGAAGGCGTACCGCCGATGACCTCCACCCCCCAATCCCCCGCCGCCCCAACTGCCCCGCCCGTGCTCGAGTTCCAGGACCTGCGCGTCGACTTCCGGCTCGCCGGTTCCACCGTCCACGCCGTCCGCGGTGTGAACCTGTCCGTCGCGGCCGGTGAGACGCTCGCCGTCGTCGGCGAGTCCGGCAGCGGCAAGTCGGCCACGGCCCTGTCCGCGCTCCGTCTCAATCCCGAACCTCCCTCCGTGTATGCGGGCGGCGAGATCCTGCTCGACGGCCGCGACGTGCTCGGCCTGAGCGAACGGCAGCTGCGCCGGGTCCGCGGCGCCGAGATCTCCATGGTGTTCCAGGACCCCATGACCAGCCTCGACCCGCTTCAGCGAGTCGGCCACCAGATCACGGAAGTGCTGAGGCTGCACGGCGACCACACCCGGGCCGAGGCGCGCAACGCCGCGCTGACCGCGCTCGACGAGGTCGGTATCCCCGACCCGGAACGACGCTTCCGTCAGTATCCGCACGAGCTGTCCGGCGGACTGCGCCAGCGCGTCATGATCGCCTCCGCGCTCGTGGCCCGGCCGCGCGTCCTCATCGCCGACGAGCCCACGACCGCCCTCGACGTGACCGTGCAGCGGCAGATCCTCGATCTGCTCGTGCGGCTGCAGCACCGCCACGGGATGGCGGTGGTGCTGATCACCCACGACCTCGGCGTCGTCGCCGAGACCGCGGACCGGGTCGCCGTCATGCGCCACGGCGAGGTCGTCGAGACCGGGGATGTGGAGCAGGTCTTCGCCCGCCCTGCCGCGCCCTACACCCGCCGTCTGCTCGACGCCACCCCCCGACTGGAGCCTGTCGCATGACCAGTTCGCACACCGCCGAACCGCTCCTGGACATCCGCGACCTGCGCAAGGAGTTCCCCGGGCAGCCGCCGAGCGTCGCCGTCGACGACGTCAGCCTGACCGTCACCGAGGGAGAGACCTTTGCCCTCGTCGGGGAGTCCGGCTGCGGCAAGACGACCCTGACGCGGCTCCTGCTGCGGCTGCTGCCGCCGACGTCGGGCAGCGTACGGTTCGACGGGACGGATCTGCTGTCGCTGGACCACGCGGCCCTGCGCCCGTTCCGGCGGCAGATGCAGGTCGTGCTCCAGGACCCGTACTCCAGCATGAATCCGCGGCTGCGGATCGCCGACATCGTCGCCGAGCCGCTCGTCACCCACGAGGAGTGGGCGCGCGGCCGGCGCGGGCGGGCCCGGACCCGCGAGCGGGTGTGCGAACTCCTCGACGCCGTCGGTCTCGACGCGGGCATTGTCGACCGCTACCCGCACGAGTTCTCCGGGGGACAGCGCCAGCGCATCTCGATCGCACGCGCCCTGGCCCTCGAACCGCGCCTGGTGGTCCTCGACGAGCCGACCAGCGCGCTCGACGTCTCCGTCCAGGCACGCGTCCTCGACCTGTTGGCCGACCTCCAGCAGCGCCTTGGCCTGACGTACTTCTTCATCTCGCACAACTTGGCCGTCGTCAGCCGGATCGCCGACCGGGTGGCCGTGATGCGGCAGGGCCGCATCGTCGAGACCGGTACCGCCCGGCAGGTGTTCACGACGCCCGAAGACCCCTACACGCGGCGGCTCCTCGACGCGGTTCCGGTCCCGGACCCGACGCGGGCGCGGCGCACCGCCGCCGTGGCCTCCGAATCGGCGGAGAGCACCATCGTATGAGGCACTGCCTAACGCCCCGAAAGGACCAGTCCCGCCGCCCCGAGCAGGGCTCCGGTGTCCGAGGCCTCGCCCAGCACGACGCTCGGGGTCTCGGCACCGGTCAGGGCGTCGGCCCGCAGTCGCGCCTCCACCAGGGCCCGGAACGGCTCACCGCCGTCGAGTGCCTCCCCGTGCAGCACGAACAGGCCGCATGCGAACAACTGCTGGACCGTCGCGAGGCCCAGCACCAGGTTCTCGGCGTAGCGCTCGACGAGGTTCCGCGCGACCGGATCCTGCGACGCGGTGAGCGCCCCGAGCGAGGCGAGCTGCGGCGCCAGTCCACACTCGGCGGCCCGCTCACGCAGCCAGCGGGTGGTGGCCACGGTCTTCCAGCAGCCACGGCGCCCGCAGGTGCAGGGCTCGCCACTGGCCGTGACGGTCATGTGCGCGCCGCTGCGCCCGCCGGCCGGGGCCAGCACGTCGCCGTCGTAGAGGATGCCGACGCCGAGCACCTCGCCCGTGGACACCGACGCGAAGGAGCGCCGTCCCCGTCCGGCGCCGAACCAGCGGTCCCCCAGCACCTGTACGCGTGCCCGGTGCTCGACCCGCACGGGCGCGCCCACCAGCGCCGCCACCCGGTCGGCGACCGGGTATCCGCTCAGCGCCGGGGCGTCGTTGACCTCCAGGATGCGTCCGGCGCCCGGATCCACCACGCCGGCCGCGGCCACGCCCACACCCACCGGGCCGTGCCCGGCGAACACCGCCACCGCCCGCTCGAGGGCGTCGTCCACCCCGTCCTGCGACGGGTCGCCGGTGTCGTAGAACCCCTCGGTCCGGCCCAGTACGACGCCGGTGCGGGAGAGCCGCGCGGCTCGCACCACACCCGGCAGCACCTCAACGGCGCCGAGCACGCCCTCGTCCCCACTCACCCTGGCATCCGGCACCGGATCGGGGACCAACCGCAAAGGAAAACGTTCATGCGCCATGCGCCGACTCTGTCACGCCGCCGAAGCGGGCGGGCAGTGGCATGACTCACCGGAATCTGACGGAGGCGACCTGGCGCGAAACGCGCGCCGCCGCCGGAGACGCCATCGCCGTCCTGCCGATCGGCTCGCAGGAGCAGCATGCCGGGCATCTGCCGATGGGCACGGACACGATGCTCGCGGACGCGGTCGTCGGCCGTGCCCTGGACCTGCTGGCCGAGGAGGCCGGCCCCGACACCCCCGTGCCCGACCTCGTCCGGCTCCCGACGCTGCCGTACGGGCACAGCCCGCACCATCTGTTCGCCGCGGCGCTCACGCTGTCGGCCCCGGTGCTCGGCACCGTGCTAGACGAGCTGCTCGACTCCCTCGCGGAGTGCGGGTACGGCCGCGTCCTCGTCGTCAACGGGCACGGGGGCAACGACGAGATCGTCCGCCTCGCCGTCAAGCGCTTCGCGCTGCGCGCCGAGGTGACGGCGGCGGCGTGCTCGTACTGGACACTCCTCGACACGGTCGAGACAGAGGAGGCGACGGTCGAGACAGAGGAGGCCACGGTCGAGGACGCGGCGGGCGCCGCCAGCAACTGGAGCGATGCCGCCGTGGCCCCGTGCGGAGCGGGCGACCGGGCCGGTCTTGTGCCTGGGCACGCCGGCTGGTTCGAGACGTCGCTGATGCTCGCCGCCCATCCGGAACTGGTGCGCGCCGAGCGTCCCGCACAGCCGCCGGTCGAACCCCCACCCCTGTTCGACAAGCCCCCGTACCCGGGCCTGACTGTCGAGCGGCACGGCGAATGGGAGCGGGTCGGCGGCGCCACCGACGACGCCGCCGGGGCCGACGCCCGCGACGGCGCCCGCCTGCTGGACCGCTGCGCCCGCGGGCTGGCCCGCGCCCTCCTCGCCTTCGACGCCGCCACCCGCCCCACCGCTTGACCCATCCCGCGTCGCCCCGGGCGACCGTGACCCTGAGGAACAAGAACCACATGAAGATCACCGACGTCGATGTCCACGTCGTCAACCTGCCCCTGGTCAACCCGTTCACGAGCTCCTTCGAGACCAAGACCGGCGAGACCCGCACGGTGGTGCGTATCCGCACCGACTCCGGCATCGAGGGCTGGGGCGAGACGATGTGGGGCCGGCCGGTCGCCGCGATCGTCCGCAACCTCGCCGAGGACCTGATCGGCACCAGCCCGTTCGCCCTGGAGGCCTTCCACCGCAGGCACCACATGGTGCCGTTCTTCTACGGCTACCTCGGCTACGCGGCCCTCGCCGCCCTGGACGTGGCCTGCTGGGACGCCATGGGCAAGGCGACGGGCCAGTCGGTCACCGACCTGCTCGGCGGCCCCGTACGCGACGAGGTCCCGCTGACCGCGCTCATCACCCGCGCCGACGCTCCCGGGGTCCTGCCGGGCGACCTGCCCGGCGCCCTCGCCGAGCACACGGAGCGCGTGGTGCGCGAGGGCGGGTTCCAGGCCGTCAAGCTCAAGGGCACCACGGACGTGCAGGGCGACGTGGCGATCCTGCGGGCCCTGCGCGAGACCCTGCCGGAGGTGAGCCTGCGTGTCGACCCGAACGCCGCGTGGTCCGTGCCGGACTCGGTACGCGCCGGCATCGCCCTGGAGGAGCTGGACCTCGAGTACCTGGAGGACCCCTGCACCGGCATCGAAGGCATGAGCCAGGTCCGCGCCAAGGTCCGCATCCCGCTGTGCACGAACATGTGCGTCGTCCGGTTCGAGGACTTCGCGCCGGCGGTCCGGCTGGGCGCGGTCGACGTGATCCACGGTGACGTCTACAAGTGGGGCGGCATCGCCCCCACCAAGTCGCTGGCCGCGCACTGCGAGACCTTCGGTCTCGGTATGAACCTGCACAGCGGCGGCGAGCTCGGCATCGCCACCGCCGCACACCTCGCGGTGGTCGCCAGCACCCCGGTGCTGTCGCGCGCCATCGACTCCATGTACTACCTGCACGCGGACGACATCATCGAGCCGCTCACCCTGCGCGAGGGGCGCCTGACGGTCCCCACGGGGCCGGGTCTCGGCGTCACCGTCGACGAGGACAAGCTCCGCCACTACGCCGCGGTCAACGAGCGCGAGGGAGACCTGCAGCGATGACCACCCACACGCACCCCGCCTCGCGCCGTGCACTCTCCACGGAGCGGGCACCCGCGCCCGCCGGCGGTTACAGCCAGGGCATCGCCGCGGGCCCCTACGTGTTCACCTCGGGGTTCGGTCCGCAGGACCCGGAGACCGGCGCCGTCGCCGACACCGTGGAGGAGCAGACCCGCCAGGTACTGCGGAACGTGCGGTCCGTCCTGGAGGAGGCCGGGCTGGGTCTGGACGACGTGGTGAAGGCCACGGTGCATCTCCAGCACCTGCACCGCGACTTCGCCGGCTTCGACCGGGTCTACCGCGAGCACTTCACCGATCCCCGGCCCGTGCGCACCACGGTCGGCTCGGATCTCATGAACATCCTGGTGGAGATCGACGTGGTCGCCCTGCGCCGCCCGGCCCCGGACCAAGCCGACTGAGCGGTCGCGTACGTCCGGTGGGGTGCGGGTCGCGCAGCCGGCGGCCCGCACCCCACGGCCCGGTTCTCTGGTCTGTGGTCCGGTCCTCCGGCGCCGCCGGACCAGCCGTTACGCCCCGGTCTCCCGGTCCGCACGCGATGGCGCCACCTTCGCGGTACACCGCGCCTGGGCACTGCTGCGCACGGCACACGGCGCACGGCGCACGGACAATCGGCTACCCGACCCGCGCACCTACGCCTGGGGCATCACCTCCATGGCACCGAGAGCACTTTGGCCCTGATCAGGAACCATCCCCCACACCCACCGGACACCACCGGCGCCGGAGCGCACGGGCTCCCCCGGCGACCCCGCACACGCGAATCGGTGCGCCACACTCTGGAACGGCACTCCCCCGCCCTGCTGGTCGCAACACGCAACGCGCTCGCCGCATGCCTGGCCGCGCCGGTGGCCCAACTCGCCTAGATCGGCCACCTGTAATGGGCCGTGCTCTCCTCGACGATCGTGCTGCACACCGGAATCGACCGCGGTTCGGCGACGCTCCGCGCGGCCCACCGGATCACCGGCACCTGCCTGGGCGTTCTCGCCGTCGCCGCCATCGAGACGCTCCACCCCTCACGTCCCGCCGAACTCGCCCCGATGCTCGGCGGCGTCCTCGGCATGAACCTGCCGCTTCCTCGCCACTACAGCCTCGCCGTCATCTGCGTCACGCTCATGGCGATGATGGCCAACACCACCTCCGACCCCGCACTGCCGGTGCCGGCCCTGCTGGCCGACCGTCTCGAGGAGACAGCCTTCGGAGTTCTCGACCGAGGGTGCGCAGCCGATGAGCCGAGCCCCAGTCCCCGCCGGCGGAGACCGTCGCCGCGTATCGCCACAGCTCGTACAGCACACGCCGCGCAGTGCCGCGCGTACGGGGCCGGAGTTCCGCCTTCGGGGGGCCTTGCGAGCGCAGCAGGGGCGCCGATCGTTGACCCTGCCAGCGGTGATCGGGAGGGCCGGCGGTCGGCCTGCCCGTCAGTGGCCAGATGAATCGTCGTGGTCAGCCCGCCTCGGGAAGCCCGACGGGCGGCCGGTCATCACCAGGTTGCCGTCCGGGGTGCGCCGCGCGAGGTCGCCGGTGCGGAAGTAGCCGTCGGTGGTGAAGCAGTGTGCGTTGTGGTCGGGTGCCCGGTAGTAGCCCCGCACGGTGTACGGGCCGCGTGCCAGGAGTTCGCCGGGCTCGCCTTCGGGCACGTCCGCGCCGTCGACGTCGACGATGCGGATCTCATCGTCGGGCGAGAGGGGACGGCCCTGCGTGGTGAGCACGGTCTCGTCCGGAGCGGTGGGCCGGGTGAGAGTGAGCAGCCGTTGCTGAGGTCATAGTCAGATCTCAGCAATCCGTGCGTTTACGCACAGATGGTCCTTAACGGTGTCACCACAGCCCGAGCTGGGCGGTGGTGTCCTGTTGAAGGTCTCGCGGTTCCTTCCGCCTGTGGGGCGGGTTTGCGCCACCTGCCCGCACCGGGTCAGCTTTGCGGCTGGCCCGGCTGGCGCGGGTCTTCTGGTCGGCTCCACGCGGTTTCGGCACGCTGGGCGTGCCCCGGTCTCCGGCCACTCCGGTACCGGTTGTGCCGGCCGATGCGAGGTCGGCGAGGTTACGGGCAGCGTTCTCGTCCCGGTCGATGACCAGGCCGCACGCGTCGCAGGAGAACACTCGCACGTGCAGGGGCAGTTTGGCTTTCACCGTCTTGCACGACGAGCAGGTTTTCGAGGACGGGTACCAGCGCGAGGCGACGACCGTGGGGCAGGCGTTGCGCCGGCCTTTATAGGTGAGCTGACGGCGGATCTCTGCGAATCCGGCATCGGCGATCTTCCGTGCCAGACGGCGGTTGCGGAGCATGCCGGCAACGTTGAGGTCTTCGACCACGACGGTGCCGTACTCGGCACGCACGGCGGTGGTGAGCTTGTGCAGCGCGTCTTCGCGCAGGTTCGCCACGCGGTGGTGCACGCGGTTGCGTTCGGCGTTCGCCTTGACCCATCGTTTCGACGGTTCCCGGCGGATAGTCTTGCCGGTGGCCCGGTCGTGCACGGCCGGCCCTTGGCGGCGCGACACACGACGGGACAGACGCCGCAGCCGCTTGCGTTCGCCCTCGTAGTGCTTGGGGTTGTCGACGTACCGGATCTCCCCGGCACCGTCGGCCATCACCGCGAGCACCTTCACCCCGAGGTCGATACCGACTGCGACACCAGGACGGGCCACGCGGGTGATCTCCCGCTTGACCTCCATCTGGAAGGACACGAACCAGCGGCCCCGCTCATGCCGCACCGTCGCGGACAGGATGCGTGCCATTCCGGCCTGCACGCGGGCCACAAGCTTGACGGTGGACTCATGGGTGCGGATGGTTCCGAGCACCGGCAGCGTCACGTGCCCCTCGTCGGCCACGCGGATGCTACCGGTGGTGAACCGGCACGCAAGACGGGCCTTGCGCTTGGACTTGAAACGTGGCGTACCCATGCGGGCGCCCTTGCGGCGGCCGTTCTTCGACTTCGTGTAGTTGTCGAACGCGGCAGCCGCGTTGGCCAGGCCGGTGCTGTACGCCTCCTTGGAGTTCTCGTGCCACCAGTCGGCATAGCGCGGATCGGTGCGCTTGACCTGGTTGAACTCCTTACGCAGCGCGGGCAGCGACCACGGCCGCCACGGCGTCAGCTCCTCCTCGGCGACCCCGTACGAGACTTCCGCCTTGCGCTGCCACCACGAGGCCGTCACCCAGCCGACAGCCCAGTTGTACGCGGCCCGAGCAGCCCCGCAGTGCGACCGCAGCGCGGATTCCTCAGTCACATTCGGGTCCAGGGCGAAACGGAACGCCTGCACCACAAAGCCCGGCTGCGCCTGGAACTTTTTCACCCTGAACACCCCCTCACTAGCCAGTCATTGACTATGCACTACGCATCATGGAACAGATCAACGGATGGATCACCAGCGGTGAAGCCTGCGAGCGGCTGGAAATCGCCTGGCGCACCCTCTACCACCTCCACCGCCAAAGCCCGGACTTTCCCAAACCCAAGAAGATCGGACGAACCCTCCTTGGGAGGCAAAAGCCCTGGATGCCTGGCGGGACAAGCACCCCAAACGTCAGAGAAAGAAGACGTTCGTTGAGATCCGACTATGCATCCCGCAGCAGTTGTTAGCCCCTCAGCCATGCCGAAGACCTGCTGAAGGCGACATCCCAGTTCGGGGGCGATCCGTTCCGCGATCGCCCGGTGCACGGGCGCGTCGCCGATCTGCACGAGACGCAGACTGCTCAAGTCGGCCTGAACCGTGGGAAGTACGTCGAGCCAGAGCTGGGCCACGGCGGGCACCACCGACGTGACGGTGACCCGCTCTCTTTCGATGAGCGGAAGGCATTCAGCGGGTCCCGGGTTCTCGACCAGGACGACGGTGCCGCCTACCGACAAGGTGCCGACGATGCCGGGGCAGCCGAAGGTGAAGTTGAACTCGGCGGGCAGCGCGGCGAGATACACGTCGTTCTCGGTGAGCGACACCAGCTCGGCGGCGGCCCGCGCCTGGTAGGCGTAGTCGTTGTGGGTACGCGGAATGAGCTGGGGCGCCGCGGTGGCAGCGCCGGAGAGCAGGAAGAACGCGACCTGGTTGGCGCTCCGTGCGATGGCCCGCTCGGGCGGGGCGTCGATGGAGCCCAGCGGAAAGTAGTGGCAGCCCGACGCGTCGACCGTTAGGCCCCCGCACGAGGACAAGGCGCCTGGCTCCTCAAGGGTGAACACCCGGCGCAGGAAGGGTCCTTGGGCCGCGACGTCCCCGGCCATCGCCGTGTGGTCGAACCCCTGGTGCGTCGACGGACCGACGTAGCCGACGGCCTGGGTGACGTGCACGATGTGGGACACCTCGGACGCGCGGTGCGAGACCGGGCAGAACACGGGGACGGCGCCGAGGCGCATCAGCGCGAACACGGTGACGACGAACTCCGGAACGTTCGGCAGCTGGACAACGACCCGTTGCCCCGGCCTGAGGCCGCGCAGCCGGAATCCGGCGGCCATGCGGTCCACGCGCCGGTTCAGGTTCGCGTACGTGATGCGGGTGCCGTCATGTACGAGCGCGGTCCGCGGCCCGTACTGCAGGGCCCAGACGCGCAGCAGGTTGTCCAGCGTGTTGCCACGCCAGTGCCCGGCTGCCCAGTAGCGGTCGACGAACTCCTCGGGCCAGGGCGTGCAGCCGTCGAGCATGGATGCCATTCGCTTCTTTCTGTACCAGTTTCCGAACCGGGATCCTTACCGGTCGTGTTGCGCCGAAAGGGGGCGAGAGTCGGGACAGCGGGGATCCCGACACATCGCCCCCTCTTTGATGCTGGGGAGCAACTCGCCGCCCTGACCTCGGCAAGCCAATCCTCCAACACCCATGTACGCAATGCGCTTTCCTCACGACGGACGCCGAGCTCCCTCGGCAGAAGGTCCAATGAGCGCCACTGACCGGGAGGGATGGTGGTACGAGAACTTGCATGGCCCGCGCTCGTGTCCAGGCCCCCTGACTCGGATCTCCGGAGGTGCCGGCGCGTGACCGTTCAGATGGCGTCCAGCGCCAGTCCCTTCGTCTTCGGGCCGAGGAGCCCCACGTTGAGGCACAGCAGCACCATCAGTACGGCGGACCCGGCGAACACGGCGGTCGCGCCGAGGTCGTCGAGGACGCTCAGCGCGATGAACGGCAGGATCACGGAGACCAGTCGCGACAGCGAGTACGCGATGCCGATGGCACTGCTGCGCAGGTTCGTGGGGAAGATCTCGGCCTGGTAGACGTGGAACGCGTTGGAGAAGACGTTGCTGCAGACGGTCAGCAGGAAGCCGCTTCCCACGATCAGCCAGGCCGCGTCGGCGAACCCGAACAGCAGGCCGAAGAAGGCCTGGCCGAGGGCCGCGACGATGATGAGGGTGCGGCGCTCGAACCGCTCGATGAGCGGAATCGACAGGGCGGAACCCAGCGGGTAGCCGCAGAAGCTGAGCGCCGCGTAACCGAGTGATGCGGTCGTCGAATGGCCCTTGGCGGCAAGGACGACGGGAGCCAGGGAACCGAACCCGTAATAGCCGACGGTCTGCAGGACCTGGAAGATCCACCACATGACGGTACGGCGGCGGTACGGCGGCTGGAACATCCTGCGCAGGGGAACCCGAACGGTGGGGACCGTCTCGGTCTTGGTCTCAGCCTTGGTCTCAGTCTCGCTCTCGGCCTGGGCCTGGGCCTGGGCCTTTCGCTGCGCGGGCACTTGGCGTGCGCCGGCAGTCCCCGGCTCGTTGAGTGTCTCGATGCGCGCGACGACAGCCTCGGCCTCCGCACGGCGTCCCCTGGCCTCCAGCCATCGCGGGGACTCGGGGAGAGCGCGCCGCATCCACTGGATGCCGAAGGCGCCGAGCGCGCCGGCGACCAGCAGCCAGCGCCAGCCGGAGACCCCGGCGATCTCGTGCTCCGCCACCAGGCGCGCCCCGAGCAGCGCCGCCAGCGGCACGCCGAGGAACCCGACGGTGTAGGCCCACGCGATGTACCGTCCGCGCACGGCCGTCGGCAGCAGCTCGGAGAGGTACGTGTCGACGAGCACGAGTTCGGCGCCGAGCCCGAGTCCCGCGAGGAAGCGCGCGGCCACCAGCCAGTTCACGTCTGGCGCGGCGGCGCACAGCAGGGAGAACGCGGAGTACATACCAAGGTTGACCAGGAACATCTGGCGCCGGCCGAAACGGTCGGCCAGGAGGGACATGACGTTGGCGCCGACGAACATCCCCAGGAACCCGGCGGCGATGATCCACGACTTCTGCGTGTGGCTCAGATGCCAGGGCTCGGCGAGCGCGGCGGCGAGTACACCGCCGAGAAACACCTCGTAGAGGTCGAAGAAGGCACCGACACCGACTATCGCCGTGAGCCGTCGATGCCAGGGACCGGGGCGCAGAACCTCGAGGCGGCGGGACACCGGTGAGGGAGAGCCGGTGGTGGAGGGGGCGGTTTGCGTCATGTGCCTGTCAGCTCCTTTCAAGTGTCTGCAAGGTACACGCATGCGGTGCGACGTGACCATGGCCGCAGCGTGTCCCGACACCCGGACCCGCGGCTGCCGCATCGGGCGACCCGACTGAACCCTTGCTGCGCCACATCGTTCGGGGTCAGCCGGCTCGGGCCGGTTCTTTCGGGATCGCCGGCACACACAGCCACGCAAGTCTTGCGGCGGCCAGGTAGGCGCGCGCGCCGATGGCCATGCCGGTGCGCAGCCCGGGGCCTCCGGCGTCTACGGGACAGCGCTCAGGTCCCGGCGCCGGGAAGGGAGATGGAGCGGAACATTTCTTCGCCCAACTGATCCCGGATCAGAGTGTCGATCCTGTTGGCCTGCGGGACATGAACGAAGGGCCGCCATGGATAAACACGGTCATTGATCCATGGAGTCTTCCAGTCGGTCGTACCGGTGAAGAATTTCTGCGCAAATTTTGCTGTGCGAGATGCCGGAAATTCGTCCTCGACCTCCAGGCATCCGCTCACACATACATCTACATACGACTGAACAAGGGGAAATTCCTCGCTGACGTACCTACGCGACGTGCTTCCGAAATACCAGAATGTTCCGGGCGGCGGAGCCGATCTTCCGTCCAGCATGGTGATGTCACGAGGAGGGATGCGGAGCAGCTTGTATCCCTTCTCCCTGTCGGCGAATACCTTCAACTCATCTTGCGCCACCTGGAAGATCACGCCGTTGCAGGTCGCACTGCGATCCGCAAAGGCTCCCAAATACGTGGGCCCCCAGCTGACCGTGTCAACCCGGTCGTACCAGCCACGCGTGATGCCCTTGACAGAGACAGGGAAGCACTTACCGGCTTTCGGCCAGGTCTCCTCCCGGGATTCCTTTTGAATCAACGACCCGTAACCGAAAATGTACTGACTACTGGGATCGGATTCCCTTGCCTCGGCTTCTTCCGGGCCCTGCTGAATGGTGCAACCCGTAGCAGCCGCGCCGAGACCCAGGACTGCAATGCCTCCGAGTATCCTGCGCCGCCCCACTTCAGCCTCATATTTCATGGCCATTATGTTTACGCCCTGGCTGCGGGGTGTCGAGAACGACGCGCAGAGCCTTCGGGTTGTTGTCCGAGTCCGAGACGGAGCTTCGGCGGCAGCGACGGCACGTCGGGCGCAGCGTGGCTCACTCCCGCACGGCGCCGCTGAGCATGCCGCAGATGAACTGGCGTTGGAAGAACATATGGATGTCGTCCCAACCACGCTTGAGCGCCTGGCAATGCGTTCGCCGCCCGTTGACCTTTCCTCCGGAACCGGCTGTGCACGCTGCCGGTACTTGGTGAACTGGGTGGATGAAGATCCTGCCCCCGCGCGCCCTCCGGGCTCTTGAGCGGTTCAACGCCACCTACCCCTGGGATCACAACGCCCACTACCACCGCTGGATCCTGCGACAGCTGCCGAAACGCTTCCACCGCGCTCTGGACGTCGGTTCAGGCAGCGGTGACCTTGCAAGGCTCCTGGCCGGACGTGCCGCCTCCGTCCAGGCAGTCGATTCCGATCCGGCGATCTCCGCCCAGGCGCGCAAGCTGACTCCTGATGCGCTTCCCGTGACCTTCACCGTGGCGGACGTGATTGCCGAGTTCCCTGTCGGCCCCTACGACGCCATCACGTGCGTCGCCACGATCCACCACTTGCCGTTCACCGAGGCACTCACCCGCTTCCGCCGTCATCTCGCACCGAGAGGGACCTTGATCGTCGTCGGCCTGTGCTGCGCTCGGACCCCGGTGGACTACTTGCTCGGTGTCATCGCGATGTCGGCCAATGCCGCCACGGGCTGGTTGAAGAACAAAGGCCGCCCGTCACCCCGACCCGTCTCCATGACGGCCCGCACACGCTCAGCGGACATGACCTTTGACGACATCGTCCGGGAAACCAGAAACGTCCTCCCCGGCGCACGCCTGCGACGGCGGCTGTTCTGGCGCTACACGCTCGTGTGGAGTCACCCCTGAGCAGCCTGGGACTTCTCCAACCAGCGCTCCGTGCAGGGGCTTTGCGGGTCAGGCGCGGGTCATCATGATGATGAGTACCCAGTTCGGGCGGGCTTCGGTGTGCGGGGGCAACTGTTCGTAGTCGCATGCGTTGCGGCGGCAGTCTGCGTGAGCGCCTCTCATGCCCGTCCCGTAATGTCCCGTCAACATGCAGTTCCCTACCGGGAGATGAGCAACAGAACCGCCCCTGCTACGGTACGCCGATGTCTTCGATCAAGCATTTTCAGGTCACCTTCGACTGCGCAGAACCTGAGCGCGTCGCTCGTTTCTGGTGCGAGGTGCTGGGGTACGTCGTGCCGCCGCCGCCGGAGGGGTTCGCCACGTGGGACGACTTCAATCACTCGCTGCCGCCTGAGAAGCAGGATGCAGGGTTCGTCTGCAGGGATCCTTCAGGCGTGGGCCCGCGCATGTACTTCCAGCGCGTTCCAGAAGGCAAGGTCGTCAAGAATCGGGTGCATCTTGACGTACGGGTCGGCACCGGGCTCGTGGGTGCAGAGCGCCTGGCCACACTTGAGGCCGAGTGCGCACGACTGGTACCGCTCGGCGCGGTACACGTGCGAACGCTGTTCGCCGATGAGGAAAACGAGTCATGCATCGTGATGCAGGACATCGAGGGCAACGAGTTCTGTCTCGACTGAATATCCACCAAGACGGCGAGGTGCGGAGCCGTCTGCTTCGGACCTCTCTCTGGCTAGCGGCGGCTACGTCTTCCGCTGTGCTACGTCTTCGACTGTGCTTCGTATCCGGCAAGGCAGAGCCTCAGGCGGCACTGGTCTTCAGCTTCGACGAGCACCTGCTGTCCCCGCAGGGCAGTGAGTCGGCGCGCGCTTTGACCAGCCGACGACGGTCCTGCGGGGTGTAGGCCGGGAAACGTGCCCGTCCTCGGTCGGCGATCTCGTTGCCGAGTTCACTGAACAACACGGCCCGAAAGCGCTGCTCTTCCTCGTAGGTCAGTGGGGTGACAATGTCCTCCATGGGCCGCACCCGGACGTTGTAGAGATCTCGTATCATTGCGCGGCTCGCAATCTGCTCAAGGCCCGTTCGCGAGAGCCTACCGACCCACGTTCGGCGACAACCCCCGGCAACGGCCTGTGCGACGTCGTGATCAATCTGCTGCTCTCCAGAGGCCCTTGAGGCGGATCGTCGAGGCACCGCGCTCAAGGCCGGCGAGATACCTTTCGGGCGTCCAGTTGAAGCGCGTGGCAATGCCGCGCCAGCCTTCAGCCGCCCGGAAGGCGCTAGACGGCGTTTCGAGTGGTGGCTGACGGGCCTGTCGCCCCTCTTCTTGCGGCTGGAGGCCTGGCCCACCTTCTCCGGGATGACCGCCTTAATGTCACGTTTCGCGGGTAGTTGCGGTTATCGCGGGACAAGTAGGCCTCGTCCCGCGAACTGATCCCGCAGCCGCGCGGGGTACGGCGGTCCTCACCGATCGGCAGGTACGCCTCGTTGACGTGGGACTCGCCCTCGGCGGGCTCCCGTCGGTCGTGGTGGAGGGCACCGCCCTCGACCGCACGGCCAGCGCCGCCGCCGTCCACAACAACCTCAAGACACTCGGCGGCAGTGTTGCCGGGGCGGCGTTCGCGGCAGCCCTCGGCACACTGGTCGTCGGGACGACGGACACCCCGGCGCTCTCCGCGTATCTGACCGTCTGGGGCCTGGGTCTCGGGGTGAGCGTCCTGGCGGCGGGCGCGCAACTGCTCGCGCGCCTGGGCGCCGGGCGACGGGCGGGCACGCTCGCGAAGGCCGGCACTGCGACCAACTGACGCTCACCGCCAGGGTTTTCGTTGGGATCAGGCCGGATCAGGGAGCGGGGGCCTGCAGGTCGGGACCCCCGTCGAGCCCGGCATGATCCAAACGAGAGGCTCTAGCCGTCGTGGCCGCCCATGCTCGACTGGCGCACCACCAACTCCGGTTGCAGGACCACGTGTTGATGCCGGTGGTCCCTCGCCGCCGGACCGGTTTCCTCCAGCAGTAGACCTGCGGCGATGGTGCCCAGGGTGAAAGCCGGCTGGCGCACCGAGGTGAGTGGGACGGTCGCGGCCGCGGCGAACTCGATGTCGTCGTAGCCGACGAGCGCCATGTCCTCGGGGACCTTGACCCCTGCCGCGTACAGCGCCTGGAGGACACCGAGGGCGAGCAGATCGTTGGCGCAGAACACGGCGGTGGGGCGGTCGGCCAGGCCGAGGAGGCGGGCGCCGGCGTCGCGGCCCGCGGCCACGTCCATGCGCTCGGTGGGCAGTTCGCGCAGGACGTCGGACGGCAGTCCGGCCTCCGACAGGGCCTGGAGGGCGCCGGTGCGCCGGTCCTGGACCTGCCTCAGGTGCGGCGGGCCGCTGACGAAGGCGATGCGGCGATGGCCCTGCGCGACGAGGTGGCGCAGGGCGAGCGCACCGCCCACCTCGTCGTCGACCGCCACCGAGCACCCCTCCTCGTCCCCGGTGACCCGATCCACCACGACGTAGGGGATACCGTGCCGCCGGAAGTTCCGCACGGTCTGCCCGCTGGGGTCGGCCGGTGCGATGAGGGCGCCGCGCACCCGCTGCTCGGCGAAGTGGGCGAGGTAGTCGGCCTCCTCGGTCGGGCTCTGGCCGCTGTTGCAGACCATCACGCCGAGCCCGGCGTCGCGTGCCGCGCGCTCGGCTCCGCGCGCGATGTCGACGAAGAACGGGTTGGCCATGTCGAGGACGAGCAGCGAGATGATGCGGCTGCGTCCGGCCCGCAGCTGGCGGGCGTATTCGCTGCGGACGTAGCCGAGCCGGGTGATGACTTCCTGAACGTGCCGGCGGGTGTGCGCCGAGACGCGATCCGGCTGGTTGAGGACGTTGGAGACCGTGCCTACGGAGACACCTGCCTGCCGCGCCACGTCCTTGATGCCGACCGTCATGCGTTCCCCTCTGCGTACTCTCAACACTGCTCATCCAAACGGCCCCGCGCCTGCCGGCCGCTCAGGCGAGGTGGAAGATCTCGGAGAGCGGACGCATCGCGGCGTCGGGAGACTGCTCGTCCAGGTCCTCGAAGAACGATCCCATTTGGGCCTGCCAGCGCGCATTGACGTCGGTGGCGTCCATGGCGGCACGGGCCGCGTCGAAGTCCTCGGTCTCCAGATAGCCGACGAGCAGGCCGTCCTCGCGCAGGAAGAGGGAGTAGTTGTGCCAGCCGGCAGCGGTCAGCGCGTCGCGCATCTCCTGCCACACGTCCGCATGGCGCAGGCGGTACTCGTCGATCCGATCGGTTTTGACCTTGAGCAGGAAGCAGACTCGCCGCATCCTCATCACCCTTGCATGTTCGTGGCGTCGGGGCCGTCGCACCTGGTGTGACGGCCCCGGCCCCTCTTGTGTGCGGCTCGGATTGCGTACGGCTCAGAACTTGAAGTTGTCGATGTTCTTCTTGTCGAAGACGGTCGGCTTGCCGAGGGAGACCACACCGTCCTTGCCGATGGTGAACGATCCGAGGTCGCCGGCCTTGAACGTCTCGCCCTCCTTGCCGGTGATCTGGCCCGACTCCAGGGCGACGGCGGTGTGTGCGGCGAGCGCGCCGAGCGTGGCCGGGTCCCACAGCTCGAAGGCCTCGACGGTGCCGTTCTTGACGTAGGCGCGCATGTCGTTGGGGGTGCCGAGGCCGGTCAGCTTGACCTTGCCCTTGTACTTGGAGCCCGACAGGTACTGTGCGGCGGCCTTGATGCCGACGGTGGTCGGGGAGATGATCCCCTTCAGCTTCGGGTGCTCCTGGAGCAGGCCCTGGGTC
Source organism: Streptomyces sp. NBC_01446 (assembly GCF_026340095.1). GTDB lineage: Bacteria > Actinomycetota > Actinomycetes > Streptomycetales > Streptomycetaceae > Streptomyces > Streptomyces aureus. The sequence goes on from NZ_JAPEPO010000002.1 coordinate 645,772, forward strand.
TGCTGGAACGACTTCTGGGCGTCGTCGTCTCCGTAGGCCGTCGTGACGAGCTTGATGTCCTTGTACTCGGGCTTCTTCAGCTCGTCCTTCATGTAGTCGATCCACGTGTTCTGGTTGGTGGCCGTCTGGGCCGCCGAGAGAATCGCGATCTCGCCCTTGCCGCCGATCTGCTTGGCCATCTGCTGCACCTGGGTGCGACCGAGGTCCTCGGCGCTGGCCTGCGAGACGAACACGTTGCGGCAGTCGGCCTTGGTGTCGGAGTCGTACGTGACGACGCTGACGCCGTTCTTCATCGCCTGCTTGAGCGCGGTGCACAGGGCACCCGGGTCCTGCGCGGACACGGCGATGGCGTCCGACTGCTGCTGGGTGAGGGTGTTGACGTAGGAGACCTGACCGGAAGTGTCGGTGCCGCTGCTGGTGCCGACCTCCTTGTACGTCGAGCCCAGCTGCTGCACCGCCTTCTTGCCGCCGTTGTCCGCCACGGTGAAGTAGGGGTTGTTGACCTGCTTGGGCAGGAAGGCGACCGTGAGGCCCTTCTTGGTGGCCGCGTTCGGGTCGGCCTTGCCCCCGGCTGCGGACTTGGCGGCCTCCTTGTTGGCATCGTCCTTGGTGGTGCCGCCGCAGGCGGTGGCCCCGAGGACGAGGGTGGTGGTGACGGCGAGCGCCATGCCGAGCCGACGGGTTCTGGCGGTGCTGCTGAGAGACATGAGGTCCTGCCTTTGCGGAGTACGACGGTGTACAGCGGTGGACGGAACGGGAGTTGGGGAGTTGGCTGCCCTACGAGGTGGCGGGAGCCGGCGAGAGAGGCGGCGTCGCCGTCTTCTTCCTCGCTCTGGCCTGGGCGAGCTGCCGGCCGACACGCGGGGCGAGTACGGAGATCACCAGCAGGACGCCGGTGACGAGGATCTGGGACTGGGCGGAGACGTTGACGAGGCTCATCACGTTCTGCAGCGTGCCGAGCAGGAACACGCCCGCGATCGCACCGCCGAGGGTGCCCTTACCGCCGTCGAAGTCGATCCCGCCGAGCAACACGGCGGCGATGACGGAGAGTTCGAGGCCGCTCGCGTTGTCGTAACGGGCGCTGGCGTAGTGCAGGGTCCAGAAGACGCCGGTGAGCGCGGACAGCAGGCCGGTCGTCACGAACATGGACAGCTTGAGCCGCTTGACGCGGATGCCGGCGAACCGTGCGGCCTCCTCGCTGGCGCCGATCGCGAAGAGCGAGCGGCCGACCGGCGTGCCGTGCAGGACGACCACGGCGATGGCGAGCAGCACGACGAACGGGAGGGCGGCGTACGGGATGAAGGTGTCGCCGAAGTGGCCGGCTCCGAAGTCCAGGTACTGGGACGGGAAGTCGGTGACCGAGTCGGAGCCGAGGACGATCTGGGCGATGCCACGGTAGGCGGCCATGGTGCCGATCGTGACGGCGAGGGACGGCAGGCCGAGGCGGGTCACGAGCAGGCCGTTGACCAGGCCGCAGACGACACCCAGTACGAGACAGATCGGGATGATCGTCTCGATGGCCATGCCTTGGTTCCACAGCGCGCCCATCACGGCGCTGGACAGGCCGACCGTCGAGCCCACGGAAAGATCGACCTCGCCGGAGACGACGAGCATCGTCATCGGGAGCGCGATGAGCGCGATCGGGAGCGTGTTGCCGATCAGGAACGACACGTTGAGTGCGTTGCCGAAGTTGTCGACGAACGAGAACGAGAACAGCAGCAGGAGAACGAGCAGGACGCCGACCGCGGTGTCCCAGCGGACCGTTCCGCCCAGGCCGCGGCGGGCTGTGGGCTTGGGAGCCGTGATGTCAGTCATGGCGGGCACTCCTCATCTGTGCGGCCTGCTTGCGCAGCACTGCTGCGACGCGCAGCGCCAGGATCCGGTCCACGGCGATGGCCAGCAGCAGCAGGAGGCCGTTGATCGCGGTGACCCAGACGGAGCTGACGCCGAGAGCAGGCAGGACGCTGTTGATGGAGGTCAGCAGCAGCGCGCCGAGGGCCGCTCCGTAAACGGTTCCCGCGCCGCCGGTGAAGGCGACGCCGCCGACGACGACGGCACTGACGACGGTGAGTTCGTAGCCGTTGCCGGTCGCGGAGTCGACGTTGCCGAACCGTGCCAGGTACAGGGCGCCGGCCAGACCCGCGAGCGCGCCGCACAGGACGTACGCGGTCATGATGCGCTTACGCACCGGGACACCCGCCAAATTGGCGGCCTCGGGGCTGGAGCCGAGCGCGTACATGTCGCGGCCGCTGCGGTAGCTGCGAAGGTAGTAGCCCACGCAGAGCAGCACGGCGAGGGTCAGCAGCGCCAGGTAGGGCACGACCGAGATCCCGTTGGTGCCGAAGTCGACGAAGCCGCTCGGCAGACCGTCCGCAGTGATCTGCCTGGAGCCGACCCAGATGGAGTCGATGCCGCGCACCACGTACAGCGTGCCGAGGGTGACGACGAGGGCGGGCACCTTGCCGAGGCTGACGAGCGCGCCGTTGAGTGCACCGAAGACGGCGCCGAGCGCGACAGCCAGGAGCACGGCGATCAGCGAGTTTCCGCCGCTCTGCAAGTAGTTGCCCGCGGCGAAGGCGGAAATACCGAGCACCGAGCCGACGGACAGGTCGACGTTACGGGTGATGACGACGACGGCCTGGCCGGTGGCGACGAGGACGAGGATCGTCGAGTTCAGGAGCAGGTCCTTGATGCCCTGCTCGGACAGGAACTCGCCGTTGGATATCTGGGTGGCGAGCAGCATCACGACGAGAACGACGGCGACGGCCAGTTCGCGGGCCTTGAACACCTTGTCGATGAACTGCCGCGACGCGGTGGGCCTGGGTGCGGATTCGCTCCGCACGGGCTGGGCGGTCATGGTCACGCGGCCGCACTCCCTTCCTTCGTACGGCCGGTTGCGGCAGCCATCACGGTCTCCTCGGTGGCCTCGGCCCGCGGGATCTCGGCGGTGAGCCGGCCCTCATGCATCACCAGCACCCGATCGGCCATGCCGAGGATCTCCGGCAGGTCGGAGGAAATCATCAGGACGGCGACGCCCTCGGCGGCGAGCGACGACAACAGCCGGTGCACCTCCGCCTTCGTCCCGACGTCGATCCCCCGCGTCGGCTCGTCCACGATCAGCACCTGCGGCCCGGTGGCGAGCCACTTGGCCAGCACGACCTTCTGCTGGTTGCCACCGGAGAGCGTGCCGACGACATCGGCGAGACGCGCGTACTTGACCTGGAGCTTTACGGCCCAGTCGACGCTGCGGCTGCGCTCGGCCTTGCGGTTCATGAGGCCTGCGCGCGTGGTCTCGGCGAAGCCGGTCAGACCGATGTTCCGCTCGATGGACATGTCCATCACCAACCCCTGGGCGCGGCGGTCCTCGGGCACGAGGGCGAGACCGGCGGCCATAGCCACACTGGGCGCGCCCGGCTTGAGGCTGGTGCCGAGCACCTCGACCTCGCCGCCGTCGAACCGGTCCACGCCGAACACGGCGCGGGCCACCTCGCTGCGACCGGCGCCCACGAGCCCCGCGAGGCCGACGATCTCACCGCGCCGTACCTCGAACGACACGTCGGTGAAGACTCCCTCGCGGGTCAGCCTGCGGACCTGCAGGGCGACTTCGCCGGCCTCGGTCTCCTGCTTGGGGTAGAGCTCGTCGAGGTCGCGGCCGACCATGCGGCGTACGAGGTCGTCCTCGGTCAGCCCCTCCAGCGGTTCACTCCCGATCAGGGCGCCGTCGCGCAGGGTGGTGACGCGCTGGCAGAGCGCGAAGATCTCCTCCAGGCGGTGCGAGATGAACAGCACGGCGGCGCCCTGCTCGCGCAGCGTCTTGACAACGCCGAACAGGCGGGCGACCTCGCTGCCGGTGAGCGCAGCGGTCGGCTCGTCCATGATCAGGACCCGGGCGTCGAAGGAAAGCGCCTTGGCGATCTCGACGAGCTGCTGGTCGGCGATGGACAGGCCGCGGGCCGGCTGGTCCGGGTCGAGGTCGACGCCGAGCCGCGCGAAGAGATCGGCAGCGGCCCGCTTGACCGCCCTATGGTCCACACGGTTGAGAGATCGCCTGGGCTGGCGGCCCATGAAGATGTTCTCGGCGACGGACAGATCGGGGAAGAGCGTCGGCTCCTGATAGATGACCGCGACGCCGGCGTCCCGTGCATCGGCGGGACCGTGGAACTCGACCGGCGCGCCGTCGAGCAGGACCGTGCCGGCGTCGGGGCGGTGCACCCCGGCGAGGGCCTTGATCAACGTCGACTTGCCCGCGCCGTTCTCGCCGGCCAGGGCGTGCGCCTCGCCGGCGTACAGACGCAGCGAAACACCGCGCAGGGCGCGCACGGCACCGAAGGATTTGCTCACCTCCTCCAGCGCGAGCACCGGAGTCGTCTCCGGTTCAGGATGCGTCATGCGTGTCTCCATGGGTGTGCCCAGACATGTGCCGGGGGTGTGCCGGGATGGTGTGTGTCGGACCCGCGCCGACCAATGCCGCACATGTCACCCGGCATGAAATGTTTCAGTGGGGTTGCCCGGAAGCTAGTCCCACCCGCCGGACTGGTCAAGAGGTGAATCCGCTCCCCCACGCCTCCCGGCGACCTCCGGGAGGCATCTAACGGGCACTGACCTGCCGCGTTTTCAGCACCACCAGCCGCGTGGACACGCGAACGACACGATTCAGTAACTCGGACCGGAGCGTCGTCCCATCAAGTCCACACCTTGACGCCCTCTCGGGTGGGAGCTAATTTCTCCCCATCGAATGAATCGATTCACAGTCGTCGCCGCGTGGCGTCACCGCATGGTCTCGATTCCTGCGCTCGTCGGCCCCGGTTCCGGGCCATGCACACTCCCCAGTCATCCAGAGGTGGACATGCCTGACATCGCTGCCGTGAAGGCCGCACTCGCCAACCAGCGGATCGAGACGCCGTCCTGGGGCTACGGCAACTCCGGCACCCGGTTCAAGGTGTTCGCCCAGGCCGGCGTGCCCCGCACCCCCCGCGAGAAGCTGGACGACGCGGCGCAGGTGCACGAGTTCACCGGCATCGCCCCGAAGGTCTCGCTGCACATCCCCTGGGACACCGTCGACGACTACGCGGCACTCGCGGCATACGCGAAGGAGCGGAACGTCGAGCTGGGTGCCATCAACTCCAACACCTTCCAGGACAACGACTACAAGCTCGGCAGTGTCTGTCACCCGGACCCCAAGGTGCGCCGCAAGGCCGTCGAGCACCTGCTGGAGTGCGTCGACATCATGGACGCGACGGGGTCGCAGGACCTCAAGCTGTGGTTCGCCGACGGCACCAACTATCCCGGCCAGGACGACATCGTGGCCCGCCAGGACCGCCTCGCCGAATCCCTCGCCACGGTCTATGAGCGGCTCGGCGACGACCAGCGGATGCTCCTGGAGTACAAGTTCTTCGAGCCGGCCTTCTACACGACGGACGTGCCGGACTGGGGCACCTCGTACCTGCAGTGCATGAAGCTGGGCGAGAAGGCGCAGGTCGTCGTGGACACCGGCCACCACGCGCCGGGCACCAACATCGAGTACATCGTGGCGCTGCTGCTGCGCGAGGGGAAGCTCGGCGGCTTCGACTTCAACTCCCGCTTCTACGCCGACGACGACCTGATGGTCGGCTCCGCCGACCCCTTCCAGCTGTTCCGCATCCTGCACGAGGTCGCCAAGAACGGCGGCTTCGAACCGGAGACGAACGTCGCGTTCATGCTCGACCAGTGCCACAACATCGAGGCGAAGATCCCGGCGGTCATCCGGTCGGTGATGAACGTGCAGGAGGCCACGGCCAAGGCGCTGCTCGTCGACCTCGATGCGCTGCGGGATGCGCAGGCCACCGGTGACGTGCTCGCCTCCAACGCGGTGCTGATGGACGCGTACAACACCGATGTCCGGCCGTTGCTGGCCAAGTGGCGCGAGGAGCGGGGGATGCACCCGAACCCGGTCGCCGGGTATGCCGCGTCCGGGTGGCAGGAGCGGATCGTGGCCGAGCGGGTGGGTGGCGATCAGGCCGGCTGGGGCGCCTGAGCACACCATCCTCGGCCTCCGACACTCCACCCCCTCACTCGCAAAGGAACAACGTCATGGCCTCCGCCACGCATCCCGAAGTCGCCGCGCTGCTGGCGCGCTCGAACCGGCTCGGCGCCGATCCCCGCAACACCAACTACGCCGGCGGCAACACCTCCGCCAAGGGCACCGAGACCGACCCGGTCACCGGCTCCGACGTCGAGCTGATGTGGGTCAAGGGCTCGGGCGGCGACCTGGGCACCCTCAAAGAGGCCGGGCTCGCCGTGCTCCGACTCGACCGGCTGCGCGCGCTCACCGGCGTCTACCCGGGGGTGGAGCGCGAGGACGAGATGGTCGCCGCGTTCGACTACTGCCTGCACGGCAGGGGCGGCGCCGCCCCCTCCATCGACACCGCCATGCACGGCCTGGTCGACGCCGCCCACGTCGACCACCTCCACCCCGACTCCGGCATCGCCCTGGCCTGCGCCGCCGACGGCGAGAAGCTGACCGCCGAGTGCTTCGGCGACAAGGTCGTCTGGGTGCCGTGGCGGCGTCCCGGCTTCCAGCTCGGACTGGACATCGCCGGGATCAAGGAAGCGAACCCGCAGGCGATCGGCTGCGTGCTGGGCGGCCACGGCGTCACCGCGTGGGGCGACACCGCTGACGAGTGCGAGGCCAACTCCCTGTTCATCATCCGCACCGCCGAGGCGTTCCTCGCCGAGCGTGGCAAGGCCGAGCCTTTCGGCCCGGTCATCGAGGGGTACGCGGCCCTCGGCGCGGCCCAGCGCCGCGCACGGGCCGCCCACCTCGCCCCCCTCATCCGGGGGCTGGCATCCACCGACCGCCCCCAAGTCGGCCACTTCGACGACTCCGAGGCTGTGCTCGACTTCCTGGCGAGCACCGAGCACCCGCGTCTGGCCGCGCTCGGCACCTCCTGCCCCGACCACTTCCTCCGTACGAAGGTGCGCCCCCTCGTCCTCGACCTGCCGCCCACGGCCGAGCTCAACACCGTCGAGGCCCGCTTGGGGGAACTGCACGCCGAGTACCGCGAGGAGTACGCCGCCTACTACCAGCGGCACGCCACCCCCGACTCCCCCGCCATGCGCGGCGCGGACCCGGCCGTCGTGCTGATCCCCGGCGTCGGCATGTTCAGCTTCGGCAAGGACAAGCAGACGGCTCGCGTGGCGGGTGAGTTCTACCTCAACGCCATCAACGTCATGCGCGGCGCCGAGGCAGTCTCCACGTACGCGCCGATCGAGGAGTCCGAGAAGTTCCGCATCGAGTACTGGTCCCTCGAGGAGGCCAAGCTCCAGCGGATGCCGAAGCCCAAGGCCCTGGCCACCCGAGTGGCCCTGGTCACCGGTGGCGGTTCCGGCATCGGCAAGGCGATTGCCCAGCGACTCGCCGCCGAAGGTGCCTGCGTGGTGATCGCCGACCTGAACGCCGACAATGCCGCCGCTGTCGCGGAGGAGCTGGGCGGCCCGGACAAGGCGATCGCGGTGACGGTCGACGTCACCTCCGAGGATCAGATCGACCAGGCCTTCGCGGAGGCGGCGCTCGCTTTCGGCGGCGTGGACCTCGTTGTCAACAACGCGGGCATCTCCATCTCCAAGCCGCTCCTGGAGACGACGGCCAAGGACTGGGACCTCCAGCACGCCATCATGGCGCGCGGCTCCTTCCTGGTCTCCCGGGAGGCGGCGCGGGTGATGCGGGCGCAGGGCATGGGAGGAGACATCGTGTACATCGCGTCCAAGAACGCGGTGTTCGCCGGCCCCAACAACGTCGCCTACTCCGCGACCAAGGCCGACCAGGCCCACCAAGTACGCCTGCTGGCCGCCGAGTTGGGTGAGCACGGTATCCGCGTCAACGGCGTCAACCCGGACGGTGTCGTGCGCGGCTCCGGGATCTTCGCGGGCGGCTGGGGCGCGCAGCGCGCGGCCACGTACGGGATCGAGGAGGACAAGCTCGGCGAGTTCTACGCCCAGCGAACCCTCCTCAAGCGCGAGGTCCTCCCCGAACACGTGGCGAATGCCGTCTTCACCCTCACGGGCGGCGACCTGACCCACACGACGGGCCTCCACATTCCGGTGGACGCGGGTGTCGCCGCCGCGTTCTTGCGGTGACACCCACGGGGCGCCGGGCAACCGGCGCCCCTCCAGGGGCGCGGAGAACTGCCCGACCAGCCAGAGGCACCTCGGACCCGCCCCGTACACCCACTGACACGGCGCAAAGGCGAACCACATGCACAACACCCCCTACGCCGCGGTGGACCTGGGCGCCACCAGCGGTCGGGTCATCCTGGGCCGCGTAGGCCCGGACACCCTCGACCTCACCGAGGCACACAGGTTCCCCAACACTCCCGTCCAGCTGCCGGACGGACTGCGTTGGGATGTTCTCGCCCTCTACCAGAGCATCCTCGACGGCCTGCGCGCCGGCGGACAGGTCACCTCGATCGGCATCGACACCTGGGCCGTCGACTACGGACTCCTGGACGCGGACGGCGCCTTGCTGGGGCACCCGTTCCACTACCGCGACAACCGCACCGAAGGCGTCGCGGCCCGCGAGGTGTGGCCCAAGATCGGGTCGAACGAGCTGTATCAGGTCACCGGGCTCCAGCACCTCCCGTTCACCACCGTGTACCAGTTGGCCGCCAGTGCGGACAGTGCGCAGATCCGCGCCGCCCGGACCCTCCTGATGATTCCCGACCTGCTGGTTCACTGGCTGACGGGCTCCATCGGCGCGGAGGAGACCAACGCCTCGACCACCGGCCTCTTCGACGCGCGCACCGGCACCTGGGCGGGGCACATCCTGGACCGGCTCTCGCTGGACCCGGAACTGCTGCCGCCGCTGCGCGCGCCCGGCGACCTTGCCGGCACGCTCCTCCCGCACGTCGCCGCGTACACCGGTCTGTCCGCCGGCACCCCCGTGGTCACCGTCGCATCGCACGACACGGCCTCGGCCGTCGCCGCCGTCCCGGCCACGACCGACGACTTCGCGTACATCTCGTGCGGCACATGGTCTCTGGCAGGGCTGGAACTCGACAAGCCGGTCCTGACCGATGGATCCCGCGCCGCGAACTTCACCAACGAGCGCGGCATCGACGGCACCGTCCGCTATCTGCGCAACATCATGGGCCTGTGGCTGCTCGAGGAGTGCCGCCGCACCTGGACGATGCAGGGCCTTCCCACCGATCTGCCCGCCCTGCTCGCCGAGGCCGCCCGCGCCGAGCCGTTCGCCGCCCTCGTCGACGCCCAGGCACCGGAGTTCCTGGCACCCGGCGACATGCCCGAACGCATCCGCGCCTACTGCCGCCGCACCGGCCAGCCGGTGCCCGACAGCCAGGGCGCCCTGGTCCGCTGCATCCTGGAATCGCTGGCCCTGGCCCACCGCACCGTCCTGCGCCAGGCCTCCGTGCTCGCGGACCGCGACATCAGCCACGTCCATCTGGTGGGCGGCGGGTCCCGCAACGAGCTGCTCTGCCAGCTCACCGCCGACGCCACCGGCCTCCCCGTGATAGCCGGCCCCACCGAGGCGACGGCCCTAGGCAACATCCTCGTACAGGCCCGAGCTCATGGACGCGTCGGCGACCTGCCCGCGATGCGCCGTCTCATCGCCGGCACCCAGGAGCTGCGCCACCACACACCGCGCGGCGACGGCGCCTCCTGGGCGACGGCCGCCTCCCGCCTCCCCACCATCAAGGAGTCGTGATGCGTGTCGCCCTCTTTGCCACCTGCGTGAACGATGCCGTCTACCCCTCCACGGCCATCGCCACCGTCCGGCTCCTCGAACGCCTCGGCGTGCAGGTCGACTTCCCTGCCGCGCAGACCTGTTGCGGCCAGCCGCAGTTCAACACCGGCTACCGTCGCGACACCGAGCCCCTGGTCCGCCGCATGGGCCGCGCCTTCGAGGGCTACGACTATGTAGTCACCCCGTCGGGCTCCTGCGCGGCGATGGTCCGCGACAACTATCCGCGGATCGCCGCGAAGGGCACCGACCCCCGGCTGACCCAGGTCGCGGACTCCCTGGTCCCACGCATGTACGAGCTGACGGAGTTCCTGGTCGACGTACTGAAGGTGACCGACGTGGGCGCGTACTTCCCGCACACGGTGACGTACCACCCCTCCTGTCACGGCCTGCGCATGCTGGGCCTGGGCGACAGGCCTACCCAACTCCTCAAAGCAGTCCGGGGACTTGAGCTCATCGAGCTGCCCGGTGCGGAGGAGTGCTGCGGCTTCGGCGGCACCTTCGCCGTCAAGAACGCCGACGTGTCCGCGGCCATGGGCGAGGACAAGGTCCGCAACGCCCGCTCCACCGGCGCCGACGTCCTGTGCGGTGCCGACAACTCCTGCCTGATGCACATCGACGGCGTCATGCGCCGCCAGGACGCCCCACAGCGAGCCCTGCACCTGGCAGAGATCCTCGCCAGCACCGAAGAGGAGCCCTGGTCATGAGCGGCACGTTCGTCGGCATGCCCGCCTTCCCGAAGGCCGCGCACGAGGCCGTCGGCAACACCACCCTGCGCGCCAACCTCCGGCACGCCACGCACACCATCCGCGACAAGCGGGCCAAAGCCGTCGCCGAGCTCGACGACTGGGCACTCCTGCGCGAGGCCGGCAAACAGATCAAGGACCACACCCTCCGTCATCTCGACACCTACCTCGTCCAGTTGGAGGAGACCGTCACCGCGGCGGGCGGCACCGTCCACTGGGCAACCGACGCCGACGAGGCCAACCGGATCGTGACCCACCTGGTCAAAGAGACCGGCGAGTGCGAAGTCGTCAAGGTCAAGTCGATGGCCACCCAGGAGATCGGGCTCAACGAAGCACTCGAAGAAGCCGGAATCGCCGCCTACGAGACCGACCTCGCCGAACTCATCGTGCAGCTCGGCCACGACCGCCCCTCCCACATCCTCGTCCCCGCCATCCACCGCAACCGCGGCGAGATCCGCGACATCTTCACCAAGGAGATGGGCGAGTGGGGCCGCCCGGCCCCCGAAGGCCTCACCGACACCCCCGCCGAACTCGCCGAAGCCGCCCGCCTCCACCTGCGCGAGAAGTTCCTGCGCGCCAAGGTCGGCATCTCCGGGGCGAACTTCATGGTCGCCGAGACCGGCACCCTCGTCGTCGTCGAGTCCGAGGGCAACGGCCGCATGTGCCTCACCCTGCCCGAGACACTCATCTCCGTCGTCGGCATCGAGAAAATCGTCCCCACCTGGCGCGACCTCGAAATCTTCCTCCAGACACTCCCCCGCTCCTCCACGGCCGAGCGCATGAACCCGTACACGTCGATGTGGACCGGCACCACCGACACAGACGGCCCGCGCGCCTTCCACCTCGTCCTCATCGACAACGGCCGCACCGACACCCTCGCCGACGAAGTCGGCCGCCAGGCCCTGCGCTGCATCCGCTGCTCCGCCTGCCTCAACGTCTGCCCCGTCTACGAAAGGGCCGGCGGCCACGCCTACGGCTCCGTCTACCCCGGCCCCATCGGCGCCATCCTCAGCCCCCAACTCCGCGGCACAACAAGCGAGATCGACGCCTCACTCCCCTACGCCTCCAGCCTCTGCGGCGCCTGCTACGAAGTCTGCCCCGTCGCCATCGACATCCCCGAAGTCCTCGTGCACCTGCGGGAGAAGGTCGCCGACCAAGGAGGTCCCGGCCACCGCCTGGAGAGGGCCGCGATCAAGGCGGCGGGTTGGATCCTCGACCACCCCGGTGCCCTCGCGGCAGGCGAACGCGTCGCGTCGAGGACCCGCAAACTGCACCCGAAGAAACTCCCGGGCCCGGGCGCCGGGCAGTGGACCAACAGCCGCGACCTGCCCCAGATGCCCGCCGAACCGTTCCGCGACTGGTGGAAGAAGAACCGCACATGAGCTCCCCCACGCCGCCCTCGTCCCGCGAGCGGATACTGGCCCGCGTACGCGAAGCCCTCACCGACGCACCCGAGACGCCTGAGCCCACGCGGGACTACCTCCCCACGCACACCATCGACGATGCGGCTACGGTCCTCGACCTGCTGCACGAGAACCTGGCCGACTACCGGGCTTTCGTGCACCGGGTCGCGGATGACGAACTTCCTTCCTTCATAGGGACGTTGCTCGCCGAGAACGGGGTCCGCACTGTCGCGGTGCCACCGGGTCTGTCGGCCAGATGGCTGGCCGCAAGCGAGGTGGAGCAACTCCTGGACGAGGGCGCGCCGGGCGGCGCCGTCCTCACGCCGTACGACCTCGACGCCATCGACGCCGTGGTCACCTCCTGTGCCCTGGCCATCGCGGAGACCGGCACGATCGTCCTGGACGGCGGCCCGGGGCAGGGCCGCCGTGCACTCACCCTCGTCCCCGATCTGCACATCTGCGTCGTGCGCACCAGGGATCAGGTCGTCGCCTCGGTCCCGCAGTCGCTCCCCCGCCTGGACCCCGGCCGCCCGCTCACGTGGATCTCGGGCCCCTCCGCCACCAGCGACATCGAGCTCGACCGGGTCGAAGGAGTACACGGGCCGCGCACCCTGCATGTAGTGCTGCTCTGTCCGTGAGCCATATGCTTTTGCGGTGAATCAGTACCGGTCGGTCCAGCGCCGTGACATCGTTCGACGGTGGCTGCCACCGCTGCTTGGGGGGAATCTTGGAACGACCGGACGACCGCATCGCATCGGCCCTGCGCTTTTCCACGGAACTCATCGCCTGGGTAGCCACTCCCTGGGCGCTGTGGGGACAGTCCTGGCTGCTCGCCGTCCTGGCTGTGATGATTCTGATCGGCCTTCCCACTGTCTTCTCGACCCCCGGCGACAAGGCGCAGGTACTCGTCCCCGTTCCGGGCTCGGTCACGATCCTGCTGGTACTGCTTCAGTTCGCCGCGGCCGTAACCTCCGCATGGCTGGCGTGGCCCGTCTGGGCGGCAGTCCTCGTGTCACTGCTGGTCGCTGCGAGCCTCGTCACGGAACGCCGGCGCTGGCGGTGGCTGCTGTCGACGGATCCCCGGGCATGAGGACCTGCTCGGCGACTCCGTGATCAGCGCTCAATCCGCCGTGGTCTCCGCGACGATCATGTCGGTGACTGCCCGCATGTCTCCGTCCGCGAATGCACGCCGCTGCCGGTCCGCGGCCGTGCCCTCTTGGAGGAGGCGGTGCATGAGTGCCGCGACCTCACGGCTGTCGCCCGCCTCCAGGAGCGCGGGCGTGATGCGATCCATCAGCTGGGACAGCACGTCCCCGGCGCTGCGGAGCCTTCCTTCGGGGTCCACCAGCGATCCGCCGAGCCCATGGAGCGCGGCGTGCCAGTTCATCGCCTGCAGCAGTTCAGGCGGGCAAGGCTGTACGGGGGCACCCCCGTCCGTGATCGCCGTGGCGACAAGTGCCCGGACGATCCCCGTAATCATGACCGCCTCGTCCGCCCGGAGCTGGACGTCCGGGCAGCGCACTTCCACAGTCGTACCGCGGCTTGAGAGACGGGCCTGCCAGTAGATCTGCCTCAAGTCCGTGATCACTCCGCAGGACAGCAGTCGCTGGACACGCTGCTCGTGGTCAGCGAGGCCATCGAAGTAGGGCGAAGGACCGCTCACCGGCCACCGCCCGAACACGACCGTCCGCCAACTGGCGAACCCGGTGTTCCGCCCCGCCCAGAAGGGCGAGTTGGCGGCCACGGCGACCACTACGGGAAGCCACAGCCGGATGCGGTTCAACACGGCAACAGCGACCTCCGGGTCGGGCACCGCGACGTCCACCTGCATGCCGCACACCAACTGCTCGGACGCCAGCTGCGCAGACGTCGCACGCACGGCGTGGTAGCGCGGCAGGTTCGTCACCGGCGGCGGATCCTCCCCCTTGAGAGGCGGCGTGGCGCTGGCCGCGAGACGGCACCCCCGGCTCTCCGCCGCGCGTCCCAAGGCGTGGCGCAGACGCAGCAAGTGGCCCCCCACCTCCTCCAGATCGACGCACTGCGGGGTGACCACCTCGATCTGAGCCTGAGTCAGCTCCGCGCGAATCTCGGCTTCTTCCGCGATCGGTTCGAGCCCAACGGCACCTCGCACTTGATCCGCCTGCGGCGCCGGGAGGCCCGTGGCAGCGTCCAGCAGCAAATACTCCTCTTTCACTGCCACCGGGATCCGACTCACCGTGCCGCCGCTGTTCCCGCCGGCGCGGACAAGTGTGTCCTGCTCGCTCTCCGGCAGCCGCGCCGGGGCAGCCGGGTCGTGAGTGGTAGCCATGAGGACGTCCTTCCGTACACCCGCAGGCGGGCAGACCGTCGGACGAGTACCCCTGGCACCTTCCTTCAGGCATCCGGACCTTCGCGACGGCCCCGCCAGGTTTTACTGCGCGCTCCAGGGATACCCGACGCTCAGTGTTCCCAGATGGCTACGAGCTGAGCAATCACGCTGAGGAATGGCGGTAGCCATGACCGACAGCAAGAGGAATGGCACCAAGAGGAACAAGGAAGTGATGGGCGAACTGCTCCGCCGTCACGGGCAGACCTACGCCGCCGAGGCCCACATCCATCTCAAGGACACGCCTCAGCCGCTCTACCGGACCCTCGTACTGGCGCACCTGCTCAGCGGGCGGATCCGTGCTTCTGTCGCGGTCTCGACGTCGCGCGCCCTGCACGAGGCCGGGCTGAGGAACCCGAAACGCATGACCGAAGCCACCTGGCAGGAGCGCGTAGACGCGCTCGGGCGGGGTGGCTATCGCCGGTACGACGAACGCACGGCCACCCAGCTGGGCGAGGGAGGCCGGATACTGATCGACCACTGGGGCGGCGACCTGCGCAGGTTGCGGCAGCAGGCAGACGGCGACGCGGACGAGTTGCGGCGTCTGCTGCGGGAACTGCCAGGGGTCGGTCCGCTCGGAGCGGACATCTTCCTGCGTGAGGTCCAGGACGTGTGGCCGGAGTTCGGCCCCTTCGTGGACTCCAAGGCACTCCAGGGCGCCGAGCGTCTGGGACTGCCCCAGCGAACCTCCGACCTCGTCCGACTCGCGGATGAGGCGCCGAACGCGCAGCTGGCCTCGGCGCTGATGCGCGCCGCCTTGGACAAGGGAGTCGTGGCGGACTGCCTGAACCGCGTCGCCTGACTGCCGCCTCCCGGAGGCATGACTCATCCGGCCCGCTCCAGACCCCTGAGGAGGGCGTTCGAAGACGGCTCCCGCAACACGGGCACGCCACGCGGAGCCCGTAGGTCCACCACGGGTCGGGCTCATCCCCCCACGCGCGAGCAGTACGCCCCGGTCTGAGACCGCGCAGGTACGCACCGGCCTCGGAGGGATGACGGCCTGGTCGCCGCTTGTGGACGGCGGAACGCCTCGGAGTCCCGCCGTACTGTCACCGGCCCTCGACCCGCTGTCACTGCGGCGCGGCAGGACGCTCGCGGCCCTGCGCGCCATGATGATCACGTCCAAGCGTGGCCGATGCGGCAGCCTGCCGAGATGCTGCGCGCCTACCTCCCGCCCCGCACCATCGGCGGGTGCCATACCGGCATCAGGGGGCCCCGCAGGTGCGGCAGCATGAAGGGGGCGACCGCCCATTCGCAGATGTCTAGGTCAGCGCATGACAGCCGTCTCGACCAGCAGCCGTGCCGCCGCCGCGATCGACGCGGCATCGATACCGGCAGCGTGCAGTTGCTCCGCGGGACTCGCCGAGCCCGGCATCGTTCCGACGGCCAGGCGCACCAGTCGCGGAACGGGCCGGCCGTCGACGAACGCGTCGAGCACCGCGTCCCCGATACCGCCTTCCTCGCGGTGGTCCTCCACTGTCAGGAGGCAACCGGTGCTCTCGGCGGCCTCGTGCAGGGTGCGGCGGTCGACCGGCTTGACCGAGTACAGGTCGATCACCCGGATCGGGATGCCCTCACGGCCGAGCAGCTCGGCGGCGGCCAGTGCCTCGTGGAGAGTGACGCCCGCCGCGACTACAGTCAGCCGGTCCTCGCCGGAGGCGCGCAGCACCTTGCTTCCGCCGATCGGGAACTCCTCCGTGGGGTTGTAGATGACGGGGGTGCCGCCGCGGGACGTGCGCAGATAGCGGATGCCGTCGAGGCCCGCCATCTCCGCGACGAGTTTCGCCGTCTGGTTGGCATCGCACGGGTACAGGATGGTCGAGCCGTACACCGCCCGGAACATCGCGAGGTCCTCGAGCCCCATCTGCGACGGCCCGTCCTGGCCGATGGCGACACCCGCGTGCGACCCGACGAGATTGATCCCGGCCCCGCTGATCGAGGCCATACGCACGAAGTCGTACGCGCGGGTGAGGAACGCGGCGAACGTGGAGGCGTACGGCACCCAGCCGCGCGTCGCCATCCCGACCGAGGTGGCGACCAGCTGCTGCTCGGCGATGTAGCACTCGAAGAAGCGGTCGGGGTGCTCCTTGGCGAAGAACTCGGAGCGTGTGGAGTCGCTCACCTCGCCGTCCAGGGCGACGACGTTGCCACGGGCGGTTCCGACGGCGGCGAGCGCCTTCCCGTAGGCGTCGCGGGTGGCGACCTCGTCGCCGGTCTCGTATCGGGGCAGCTCCGCGTGGCCCGACCCCACGGGATGCAGGATCCGTGCGGCGGGCGGATGGTGCACCTCGACGCGCAGGTCGCGCACGCCGCCGAGCTCGGCGATCGCCTCCTCGGTGTCCGGCAGCGGCTTGCCGTGCATGCCCTCGCGGTCCTGGACCGAGGCCACGCCCTTGCCCTTGAAGGTGCGGGCGAGGATCACGGTCGGCTGCCCGGCGGTGGACCGGGCCTCGTCGTATGCATGGTCGATGGCGCCGATGTCGTGCCCGTCGATCTCGACGGTGTGCCAGCCGAAGGCCTGGAAACGGCGCGCGTAGGCCTTCAGGTCGTGTCCGTGCCGGGTCGGCCCGCGCTGGCCGAGGCGGTTGACGTCGACGATCGCTGTGAGATTGTCCAGATGCTCGTATCCGGCGTGCTCGGCCGCCTCCCAGACCGAGCCCTCGGCCAGCTCGCTGTCGCCGCACAACACCCAGACGCGGTATCCCGTACGGTCGAGCCGCTTGCCGGCCAGTGCGATGCCGACGCCGACGGGCAGCCCCTGTCCGAGCGAGCCGGTGGCCGTCTCGACCCACGGCAGCCGCCGCGGCGTCGGATGTCCTTCCAGCCGGCTGCCGAGCCTGCGGAAGGTCAGCAGTTCGGTGTCGTTGATCGCGCCCGCCGCCCTGTACGCGGCGTACAGCAGCGGTGAGGCGTGTCCCTTCGAGAGCACGAAACGGTCGTTACCGGAGTGTGCGGGGCGGTCGAAGTCATAGCGCATGTGGTTGGCCAGCAGGACGGCCATCAGGTCGGCCGCGGACATCGAGGAGGTGGGATGCCCGGAGCCCGCGGCGGCGGAGGCGCGGACACTGTCGACACGCAGCTGCTGAGCGAGTTCCGTGAGTGGATGAGTGTTCATGTCACTCCTTCCGAGGGGTTGTCGCCCCGGTCGGGGGCGCCCGCCGCGCGCGCCGACGGTTGCTTGCGCACCAGGTCCGTCGGTGAGCAGTTCCCCGTGCGCGTAACGGCGACGCGATACACGGTGTCGCTCACCACCCGCTTACCGCGTCCCCCCGGCAAGCGCAGCCAAACACGCCGTGATGACCCTGCATCGAAGGCGTCATAGGCGCTGGGCGCAGCGCCTCCCCGAACCAGGCGCCGGACCGGCGGACCGATGTCTGGACGTCACCGGCGAGGCTGAGTGGTCCTGCGCGTGCCCGTGACAGTCACGGGTGATCGGACAAGCTGCGTTCGCCAAGTGCGGGCGTGTAGCGATGAGTTATCCGGCAACGGCGGATGGAATCAGCTGTTCCGCCCAGATCACCTTCCCCTCACGGTTGTGCCGCGTGCCCCAGCGTTCGGTGAGTTGGGCGACCAGGAGCAGGCCGCGGCCGCCCTCGTCGAAGTCCCGGGCGCGGCGCAGGTGCGGGGCGGTGCCGCTGGCGTCGGAAACCTCGCACGTCAGGGTGGATTGGAGGATCATCCGCAGTTGGATGGGGGTCTCGCCGTAGCGGATCGCGTTCGTCACCAGTTCGCTGACCACAACCTCGGTGGTGAAGGCCATCTCCTCCAAGCCCCAGGCGGCCAGCCGATCGGATGCGAAGGTGCGCGCCTCGGAGACAACGGCCGGATCGGCGGGGAGATCCAGGGTGGCGACGTGGTCGGCGTCCAGCGCTCGGGTACGCGCCACGAGAAGAGCGACGTCATCGGCGGGTCCACTGGGCAACAGATTGTTGAGCAGTGCGTCGCATGTCTCTTCCAGCGACGCCGACGCCTGACCGAGGACGTCGGACAACGCCGCGAACGCGGTGTCCACGTCACGACCGCGACTTTCGATGAGACCGTCGGTGAAGAGCACGAGAAGGCTGCCTTGTGGCAGTTCGAACTGGGCAGTTTCGAACGGGAGCCCTCCCAGGCCCAGGGGCGGGCCGATCGGCAGTTCCGGGAAGACGACCGCCCGCGAGCCCGGCGCATCACCAGGAGTCACCACGGCCGGTAGGACGTGTCCCGCGCTGGCCAGGGAACACGCGCGGGAGACGGGGTCGTAGACCGCGTACAGGCACGTGGCGCTGATCTCGTCCATGTCCCTCTGCTCCGCGCGCTGCAGCCGGATGACCACGTCGTCGAGGTGTGTCAGCAGTTCGTCCGGAGTCAGGTCGATGTCGGCCAGAGTGCGGACGGCCGTGCGCAGTCGGCCCATGGTGGCCGCGGCCTGGATGCCGCGGCCGACGACGTCACCCACCACGAGGGCGACGCGGGCTCCGGAAAGCGGGATCACGTCGTACCAGTCACCGCCCACGCCCGCCCGGGATCCGCTGGGGAGGTAGCGGGTGGCCGTCTCGACGGCGGACTCTTCGGGCACGTTCTGCGGCAGCAGGCTGCGCTGGAGGGTGAGCGCGGTCGAACGCTCCTGTGTGTAGCGACGGGCGTTGTCGATGTTCACGGCTGCTCTGGACGAGATCGCCTGGGCCAGGAGCAGGTCGTCGTCGTCGAAGGGGTCAGTCGTTTGACGGCGGAGGAACTGCGCGAGCCCCAGCGCGTTTCCACGGGCCCACAGCGGAACCAGGAGCACGGAGTAAGTGGCGTTGTCGTTGCTGCCTCCGGCGCCGCTGTGGTCCGCGGACACCTTCAGCCACGCGGGCACGTCGCATGGCGCGATGCCGAGGCGGAGGGGTTGTCCGCTGGCCAGTACGAGAGCCGGCTCGGACCCTTCCGGGTAGGTGTGCCTCTTCACCGTGTCGGCTGCCGGGTCCGGGCCGTCGCCCGAGACGGAGTGTGCGATCCGGCGGAGTTCCGGCGCGCCATCTGCCGGGTGCGTCCCTTCTTCTTGGAGGGCAGCGTCGAGAAGGTCGACGGTGACGAGGTCGGCGAATTGGTCGGCACCGACGTCCGCCAGTTCCTGGGCGGTGCGGACGGTGTCCAGCGTGGTCCCGATCCGCATGCCGGCCTCGATGATCGTGAACAGCCGCCGCTGGAGCCAGCCGTCGCGTGCCTTCTGGTACGCCGCGACCGCCTCCTGTGCGGAGTGATCGGCGTACTCGAAAGCCAGCGTGCTCAGTGTGATCGTCACCGCGTTGATCAGCTCAGGGTCTTTGGTGAGGCGGCCCGTCTCCTCGTAGAGCAGATGGAGCAGATACCCGTGGACAAGCCGATGGAGGCGCAGGAGCTCGCTGATCTGCACGCCGTGCTCAGCGAGTCTTCGGGCGAAGTCAATGGCCGCGGGCGGGGTCGTGACCTTGGAATTTTCGGGGCCGCGCTCAAAAAATTCCAGAACGATGTCGACGTGTTCGGACAGGACCACTGGAGCCAGAGCGGCCATGTCCTCGTACTTCCACACCTCGGGAAGCTCGCCGCGCAAGCGCTCCGTCACCACTTCGACCAGGTGGTCCGATCGGGGCTCGAGCCCTCGGGCGAGATCGCGAAGGAAGGCATGGGCGTCGATTCCCATACCTCCAAATGTACGGGCATCCGTATGCGCGGGCCCCTCATCGCGTGGCGCCCGCGAAGAGGGGGTGACCAGCGGCGGCCCGCACGGCCCACGCAGCGGGCGCGAGGCTGTACAGCAGGTCGCCCGGGCGCACAGTATGTCGAACGGGACCTTCTGCTTGAGGCGGCATCCGGGTACGTACCCACCGAAGCGGCCGACCGTCTCCTCGACGGACGCGGTCACCGCGGGCTCGTCGCCGGCGGAGACGACGCAGTGCACGGTGTCCCGCATGACGAGCGGCGGTTCGACCGGGTTGAGGACGATGATCGCCTTGCCGCGGGCAGCGCCGCCGGCTCCACGGCGAGCGGGATGACGGAGACGAACGCTGCAGCGGTACTGGCGGACGGGCATGACCGAGGGAAGCGACAAGGAGTAGCGAGACCCCCAGCAGGAGGAGCTGCGGATCGAGGACCAGCCACGTCAACTGCCTTCATATACGCGGCGGTTGATATAGCAACCGAGCGGGGATCACCGAAGCCGCGGGCTCAACGGGGTGCGGCCGGACACAAGCCGCTCTACGTAGCGTTGAGCCGCGAGGACCGCGGCGCCCGTGGAGATCGCTGTCGTGGTGAGCCGGCCGGGGCGGACGTCCAGACCCTGGTGGACCATCGGCGTCGTTCGGCGTTCGAGGGTGTCCCGGAGGCCGTCGACGAGGGGTTCGGCGGCTGGGCCGAGAGCGCTGTCCACGACGAGCAGGTCGGGGTTGAGCATGGGCACGAAGCCGGTGAGGGGGTGGGCCATGGTGCGGCCGAGGTCCGTCAGCCAGCGGCGTACCGGCACGTCTCCCTCTGCCGCCAGGGAGATGACCTCGTCGAGTGTCAGGGGGCGGCCGAGAGCGGTGGCGATGTCCTCGACCAGACCGGGGCCGTTTCGGCGCACGATGGTGAGGCAGCCTCGGCAGCCGCACACACAGATGTCTCCGTCGTCACGGACGCTGACGTGGCCGAGTTCCCCGGCGATGCCGCCTGCGCCCCGGAAAAGCCGGCCGCCGATCACGATGGCCGCGCCGAATCCGGGGACGACGCTGAGATAGACCGCGGTGTGGGCGCCCTGTGCGGCGCCGTGACCCGCTTCGCCCAATGCGGCCAGATTGGCGTCATTCTCGATCATCACCGGTATGCCGAGCGCCGCGGTCAGAGCGTCCGAGGGATCGGTCAGGAGCCAGTCCGGCCGGGGATGCCTGGGCGCTGTGAAAGGCGCGTCTCCTCGGGCGTCCATGGGGATCTGCGGTGCTCCGACACCCTGCCGGAACGGCATGGCAACCGAGATGACAACGGCACAGGGGCGTCCTGCGTCAGGCGAGACCTCGTTGACGGCGGCGGCCAGCTCCGCGGCGGTGGCCGCGAACGGCTTGGTCAGATCGACGTGGACGTTCGCGCTGCCGAGCAGACGGCCGTCGAGTCCCATGAGGGTGACCGACTGCTGCGTGCGGCCGAGTTGGATGGCAGTGACCGTCTTACCGGTCAGGTCGATACGCACGGTCCCCATCGAGACGGCCACAGCCGAGCAGGCAGGGGTTCGGACCGTCGGCACCTGGGTGCTCGTTGCCCACGGCCGGGCCTTCTGCGCCGGAATCGCGGCGCAGAAGGCCCGGCCCGCGGCATCTAGCGGACCTGGAAGGTGTAGGTACCTGCTGCGACCTGATAGGTCGCTGCTGTGGCGCTGCGGTTCAGCAGCGAGGGGGTGGTGTGGCCCCCGGTGACGTGCAGGCTGTCCTTGGAGGCGGCCGGCACGTGGACGGTCGCTGTGCTGCCCGTCGGGACAGTGACCTTGAGGGTGAGGCGACCGTTGTGGTCCTTCTGCCACGCGCTGGTGACGTTGCCCTGAGGAGTCGCGTAGCTGCCGGAGGCGTGGGTCAGACTACCGACGACCGCGGGGGCTATGTCGAGCTGCCGGTAGGCCACGGAGCCAGAGGCCTGACGGATTCCGGCGAGACCGCTGATGAGCCAGGAGTCGACCTGTCCCAGGAAGTGGTGGTTCTGGGAACCCGACCCGTCCAGGGATTCCGGAAGGGTGGTGTGGCCGCTGGCGATGAGGTAACCGTAGCCGGGGGACGTGGGGTTGACGACCATGTCGTAGATGACGTCGTCTCGTCCGCCGTCCTGCAGGGCACGGAGGAGCGGACCCAGGCCCACGGAGCCGGTGGTGATGTGGTTGTCGCTTGCGCGTACTGACGCGACGAGCCGGGCGAGGACCTGGGCACGGTCGGAGGCGGCGACGAGGCCGGCGTCGAGCGCCATGGCGTTGGAAGCTTCACTGTCGCTGCCGTAGTACACGCCGGTGGAGTCCTCGTGGCGGAACTTGCCGGTGAACTCGTCGGCCAACTGCCCAGCGAGGGCGGTGTACTTGGTGACGTCGGCCGACTTGCCCAGCACCTTGGCCGTCTTCGCCATGTCGTTGGCCGCGGTGTAGTACCCGGCGAGGATGGCCAGCTGCATGGGCGTGGTGTTGTCGGTGGCCGACCAGTCTCCGAGTCCGGGAATGTCACCCTTGTTGGCAGCCTTGTTGGCAGCCTCGTAGTCGAGCCACTTGACCATGTTGTCGTAGTAGAGCGTCATGGTCCGGGTGTCACCGTAGGTCTGGTAGAGCTGCCACGGAATGCGGATGACGGCGCTGCCCCAGTTCACCTCGTCGAGGAACTCGATGGTCCCCTGCGGGTAATCGAGCTTGACAGGCGCGACCCGGTGGAACTCCGGCGCGATGTTGGCGATGAGCCCCGGGGAAGCATCGCCGGGCTGCCGCTGAGCGGTCGCCATGTTGCGGACCAGTTGAGGCTCGTAGGAGGAGAGGTCGTAGTCGGTCAGCAGGGCATCCAGGTTGTGGAGATTGTCGCCCGTGTACGGCCCCTTCTCCCGGTCGGGGCAGTCGGTCAGGACCGACATCATGTTGCTCTGCATCGCGCGGAGGGTGACGGTGTGGATCCCGTTGATGAGCTCGCTCGAAGAGTCGAACGTGCTCGCCGGCGGGTTGGAGGCGTGAACCACCTTCATCGTCACCGTGTCGGGGCGTGGCGCTGCCGACAGGCCGTCGACCTGAAGGTAGCGGAAGCCGCTGTAGGTGAACTGCGGATGCCAGGTCTCGGTGCCCTTGCCCGACATGGTGTACCGGTAGGCGATCTTGTTGGTTGCCGTCGCACCCGTGGAGGACACGTCCAAGGAGCCGTCGGACTTGAGGAGCTCCGCGGGGGTCATGGTGATGGTGCTTCCGGCCGGTCCGGAGGCGTTCAGGGTGGGCCACCCTGAACGGTTGGCGCCGAAGTCGAGGATGTACGAGCCGTTGCCGCGGGGCGTGATCGAGACCGGCTCGACCGTCTGCGCGACGGTCACCGGCGGCCGCTGGTCCGCCCGCAGCGGTGTGGTGTCGCGGGGTGTGGTGCTGGACGTGAGCTTGGCAAGGGAGGCGTTCTGCCAGTCGGAACCGCCGAGCTTGTCGGCCACCGTGGGCGAGGTCGCCGACCGGCGGGCGTCGAACTCCTCGCCGCTCCACCACGATGAATACGTCGTGGGCCCCAGGGCGGTTCGCCACGAGGTGTCGGACTTGACGGTCTCCGTGTGGCCGTCGGCGTACGTGATCTCCAATTGCGCAATGGCTTTTGGCTCGCCGTAGACCGTGTACTGCTCCAGGCTGCCGCCGAAGAAGTAGTGACCGGCTGTCTTGACGCGCTGGTAGGCGCCACTGCCGGTCTCGACACCCAGGACATTGGTGCCCGTCTTGAGTTCGTCGGTGAGGTCGTAGGTCCGGTAGTCGACCTCCGAGGAGTACGTCGTCTGACCGGGTTCCAGGACGTTGGCGCTGACTGCGTGCCCGTTGAGCGTGGAGGCATACATCCCAAGGCCCGTCATGTACAGCCAATGCCGCGTAGTTAAGCCGGGATGGCGGCTGTCGAGTCCCGTGAACCCGCTGGTGGCTGGGGTGTCTTGACCCATTGGGGATGGAGTCGGTAGCGGCCATGACCTGACCTGATGAGGAATTTCTGCGTGATCCATTGCCCCATCTGCGCCGAGAGGCTGCGGATGTGGTCGATTTTGAGGGCGTCAGCGATCTGCCGGGGAGTCCAGTCCTGGCCGGGATCGGCTGCCACCAGGAGTCGGAAGACGTGGGAGCGTCGATCGGTGTTCGCCGGTGACGGTGGCAGGGCTGTGGGCTGCTCGGTGGCGGCGAGGACGGTGATGTCCAGGCGGTTGAAGGAATGGCTGCTCAGTGGGCGGGTCTCGTTCTGTGTGGTGCCGTAGCGGGACATCGGACACTTCACCTTGCGGGCACTGATCCGGGGTCGGCGGGCCGGCAGCAGCCCGGCCAGGACAGCCCGGGCGATGCCGCCGCCGTCACTGTCGTCGCCGGTGATGCCGCAAGCGTCGACGATCTGGTCGGCGGCGGCCTGCAGGGCGATGGTGAAGCTGGCCCGGTCGGGGTCGGTGCCCGGGCGGGACTCGGCCGCGTCGCACATCGCTCGACGCAGGACCTGGTGGACGGTGAGCCAGGCCCACAGTTCCTGTTCCAGACCGCAAGCGTCGCAGGAGCGCAGGACTCGTCCAGTGAGCAGGGTGTGCCGCAGGGCGAGGAAGGCCGACTCGACTTCCCAGCGCTCGTGATAGAGGCGGGCCAGTCGCTCAGCGGGGTCGGTGCGGTGGTCGAGCAGCGTGGTGATCAGCATGTAGTGGTCGCTGATCCGGGTGCCGTCGTCGCAGGTGGCTGTGATGTCGACGTTGATGA
The DNA here is from genome assembly GCF_026340095.1 of Streptomyces sp. NBC_01446. Classification (GTDB taxonomy): domain Bacteria; phylum Actinomycetota; class Actinomycetes; order Streptomycetales; family Streptomycetaceae; genus Streptomyces; species Streptomyces aureus. The sequence continues at coordinate 670,418 of NZ_JAPEPO010000002.1, forward strand.
TGCGGAACGTCCGGTCCTGGAGCTGGGTCAGGAACGAGCCGTCGGGCAGCGCGGTGAAGACGGTCGGCCGACGGCGGGAGTTGAGCCGGACCAGCAGTTGGGCGCCGGTGTCGGCGGTGTCGATGAGGAAGTCGTTCCCGGCGAAGGCGCGGTCAGCAAGCAGCAGCATCGTGTCGTTCAGCAGGGGAAGGAGTCGGCGGGCGTAGTGGGTCTCGCCCTTGTTGGTGGGGCCGAAGACGGCGCCGAGCAGGCCCCGGGTGCCGGTCTCGCACAGGGCCATCAGTCGCAGATGCGGGTAGCCCTCCGGGCCGTAACCGGCGTTGAGGATCTTGCCCAGCCAGGCGCGGACGCGTGGCTGGTCGGGGGCCCGCAGCGAGCTGCAGCCGTCGAAGGCGACCGTGCGCCACTTCCGGTAGCAGACGCCTGGGGTGCGGGGCTGGGCGATCGGGCCGGCCACGGTCTCGAACAGCATCTTCAGCGGCGCGGCTCCGATCCTGCGGCGCAGGTCACGCAGGGCCTTTTCACAAGGCCGGACCGGAGCCAGCGGGCCCAGCCCGGCGACCAGTTTGCCCCACACCCCCAGGTAGCCGACGGCCGGGAAGACGGCCAGGGCCAGCACGAAGTACACCCCCACGCGGGAAGGCAGTAGACGCAACCTGCCCTGGACAGCCCGCGACCTCGCCAGCACGTCATCGACCAGCTCGAAGGGCAGATACTGCGTCAACTCCCCGAGATGCCCCGGCGCGAAGACACCCCTCGCCACGGTGATGGTGCGGACGAAACTGGTCATGGCAGACTGCTCGGACAACGGGACCCCTGCTCAGCGTGAAGACCTTGGACGGCTTCACCGCTGTAGCAGAGGTCCCGTTCTCCATGCCCGCCCCGGCAAGACCCACCGAGCTGATCAAGTTGACGCCACCCGCGGCTTCTTAACTACGCGGCATTGCATGTACAGCCGCGCCTTTGCTACGCGGCCGTGCACGGTGAAGGACTTGCCGAACACGGGAAGTGGTGTCTCCGAGCCGTCCGGCCGGGTGTAGTCGTACGAGGCGTTCTCGATCCAGCGCGCCGACCAGTCCGAGTTGTTGAGCAGGCCCATCTCCCACGTGGCGGGTGAGCTCCAGCCCGACGCATGTCCGTCTGCGTCCCAGACCCGCACCTGCCAGGCGACCGACTCGCGCGAGCGGAGAGCGTCACCGGCGAAGGCGATGTTGTTCGTGGCGCTGGAGTCGACCTTGCCGGATTTCCAGACGTCGGCAATGCCGCGCCGCAACTGGGCGACCGTGTGGGCCGCTCGGATCTCGTACGCCCGCTGCCCGGAGGTGCGCCCGTCTTGCGGCGCATCGAGTTTCCATGCCAGCAAGGGCGCTTGGCTGTCGATCCCGATGGGGTTGGTTTGGTTGTCTGTGCTCAGGTCAACGGCCCGTACAGCTTCGGGTCTGGGGTGCGGCGACGCGGAGGCCACGCCTGAGGCGGCCAGCCCCAGTGTCGTCGCCAGCGCGATGGTCGTGGTGAATCTCGAACTCCTCACAGGGAGCAGTCCCTTCGACTGGGAACACGTCAGACCGGCCGACCAGTGCTGTCCCGTGGTGGGCGAGACGCAGGCCGGTGGGGTCTGGACGGTTGTTCTGCTTGACGGTCCGAATTTCTTGGCGTCTGACCCGCAACTGGGGTGTCAGACGTATTGAATCGTTTCAATGAGTTGCGGTGCCGTCACGCTAGAGGCCACAGAGATTGCTGTCCAGACTCTGTATGCCGTGGATGTGTGCGATCTCAAATGGTGGTCACCACCCACGAGTCGGATGGGCGTGCGATCAGGAGGAGCTGGCTGGGACACGAGCTGCGGACGCCGGGTGCCCGACGCGGATGCAGCCCCCTCGAAAGCTTCTGAGCAGGGATCACGCCCGCGCAGGCAGCGATGGAGGTCGGTGCCTCTTACTGACGCGACAGGCATTGGGGCAGCGGTGGGTCGCTTGGGTAAAGACTTGGAACATCGAGAAGCGCCAGCCCACGCCCGAGCCGAAGAACTCTCAAGCCGGATAGAAGAGTTGAAGCCGCAATCGCACGGACCGGGGAACAGCTGACGCGCTTGGTGATCGCGCGAGAGACAATGCCCGGCGGTGCCCGCGGGACGGGTCCGGAAGCAGCCAGAAGGGCAGGTGCTGTGGTCTGCTCACTTCGCGGGCCGAGCGACACTCATCAGTGTCTGCCGCCCGTTGGCGACGAGCTTCTGGCTGCCGCTCTGAAGGCCGAGCACTCCACCCCTCGTCCGGTCAGGGCGCATTGGGACCTTCCGACCCCTACCGACCGCGCCTCGATGACGCCGCCGATACGAAGGACGCGCCCAGCATGTTGATCTCAAGCCGGCCCGACTCTTTGACTGCGGACCGCAGCGTGGACATGGTCTCGGCGACCGACTCGAAACTCTCGTCGCCCCCCTCATCACCACACCTCACCACCATCGGGCGGCTCGACGGCGACGTCCACCACGTAGCGCCTTCGGTGGGCCGCTGGAAGCATGGAGCCATGGACACCGTCAGCACCCCGGACATTCTCGAAGCGATCGCGACCGGGCTCCAGGACTGGCGCAAGCTCGCGCAGCCCATCGCCGCTCGCTACCGCACACCCGACCCCGTCAGGGCAGCCGCGTTCGTGGCAGCCGTCGCGCAGGCTGCAGTCACCGTCGGCCAGGATCCGGAGATCCGGCTCGGCCGCGGAGTCGTCGACCTGGCCCTGTCCACCGCCGGCGACAAGGGCGGGCGGTGGGTCACAGCCCAGGACATCGAACTGGCCCGCACCATCAGCAAGTTGGCCCGGGAGCACGGCCTCACCGCACTCCCCGGCGAGGTGACGCAGCTGGAGCTCGCACTCGACACCGCCGACGACACGGCGGTGTCCCCGTTCTGGTCCGCCTTGCTCACCGGAGCCCCCGACCACGTGGTGGGCGACACGGTCCTCGACCAGACGAACCGCGTACCCAGCGTGTGGTTCCAGGCGACAGACGCCCATCCGACCCCGCGCCAGCGCTGGCACGTCGATCTGTGGCTGGCTCCCGAGGTGGCGGATGACCGCATCGCAGCGGCCGTCGCCGCCGGGGGCACCGTCGTCGACGCTTCCGAAGCTCCGTCGTTCACCGTGCTCGCCGACCCCGAGGGCAACAAGGTCTGCGTCTGCACCGCCCTCGACCGTGACTAGCTGCGGGTTCCGCTCTTCGTGGGTACAGAGGCTGGTGACGGGGGCGCGGGGCGGGTTCTGAGCGATGGTGATGGTGTTACGTGCGGCGCGGTCAGGTCCTGATGGGGATGTGGAAACCGTGGTGCGGCGGCCGCCACCTGGTCGGCAGGTACCTGAGCGGCAGGCAGTGCAGGGGCGGTGATCCGCGTGGTGATCTATTACCGCGATGAGCTGAGCTCCGACGAGCTCATCGGCGACGTCCCTCCGACAACCGGCCGACCGCTACTCCGCACTCTTCTCCTCAGGGACCGGAAGCGGCTGCCGCCAAGGCGTCGACGTGTCGATCTCCGGGGCCTTTCCACAGATCGACTGCGCCGTGTTCGTGGCTTCCGCGCGGGTGGGAACAGAGACGCCGAGGAGGCTGAAGGGAACAGGGGGAGAGGTCCGCAGTTCGACACACACGACAGGTCTGCCGGACCGTATGGCCACGAGATCCATCCCGCCTTCGTGGCTGCGCGTGCCGATGCACCAGGTCCCTGGTATCCATACGCCTCTATGGGGGACACCGCGCAGGGCCCGCCACCAGTCGGGTTCGACCGTCACACGGCTCACAGCGGTCAGCGGGACGCGCACATTGCCGTGGCGAGCGGCTGCCTTTTCCCGCCATGACAGGTGGACGACCAAGTCATCGCCGTCAACGAAAATCCGCGCCATCGTTTGGCCTCTCCGTTCCTGGGCCGCCCAGTCGAGGAGATCACCCACGGCGATCACCGGCAGACCCCAACGACCGGGGCTGGGGCTGGGCAAGACGGTTGGTCTCAGCGACGGCCTCCTCACCGGAATCAAGGACCCTCAGGTACGCCGCCGAACGACTTCTGCCGCGTCGGCCAGGACGTGCACCCCGAGTACCCGGCCTTCATTCCGCCTACCACTGCACAGGCTGCCCCAGAACCGGCCCCCGTGCATCACGCGGGCAAGGACGCCGCGCCCCACCGCGCGCGGACCTGGCTCACCCGGCTCACCTGGTTCTGCAAGCCGGTGGCGGGTCTCAGGCGTCCAGGCGGCGCTTGGAGAGCCAGGTGACCATCTCCGGGTCGCGGTGGTCGAAGAACAGCGATGCGCCGGTGTCCAGGATCGCGATCCGGGCCATCTGTTCGTCGGTGAGCTCGAAGTCGAAGACGTCGAAGTTCTCCGCCATCCGCTCGGACCGGACCGACTTGGGGATCGCGATGACACCGCGCTGGGTGAGCCAGCGCAGCACAACCTGCGCCACCGACTTGCCGCACTCCTTGCCGATCCCGGCCAGCAGCGGGTTGGTGAAGAGGTCGTTCCTGCCCTCGGCGAACCCGCCCCAGGACTGGATCTGCACCCCGTGCTCGCGCATCAGGTCCTGGTAGTCGGCGCGCTGGAAGAACGGGTGGGTCTCGATCTGATTGACCGCCGGCACGATCTCGTTGTTCACCATCAGGTCGATCAGCCGGTCGGGGTAGAAGTTGGCGACACCGATCGCCTTGGCCCGGCCCTCACGGTTCAGGGCCTCCATGGCCCGCCACTGGCCGTACACGTCGCCGTAGGGCTGATGCATCAGGTACAGGTCGAGGTGGTCCAGGCCCAGCTTCTGAAGCGACGTCTCGAAGGCGCGCTTGGTGTTGTCCTGGGCCGGGGCGTCCTGCACCCACAGCTTGGTGGTGACGAACAGGTCCTCCCGCGGGATGCCGCTGCTCTTGATCGCGCGGCCCACGGCTTCCTCGTTGCCGTAGGCGGCGGCGGTGTCCAGGAGGCGGTAGCCGGCGGCGAGGGCGTCGGCGGCGGCGCGCTCGGTGTCGTCGGCGGGGATCTGGTAGACGCCGAAGCCGAGGAGCGGCATCTCCACTCCGTTGTTCAGGGTCACGTACTGCATGAGCGGTGGTCCTTTTGCTTGCAGGGAGGGGTGGGGTCAGGGGGCCAGGCGTGGTGGGGTCAGGGGGTGATGAGGGCCTTGAGGACCTGGCGGTCGGCCATGGACCGGTAGGCGTCAGGGGTCTGGTCGAGCGCGAAGGTGCGGTCGAAGACGCGGCCGGGGGTGATGCTGCCGTCCAGGACGTCGGGCAGCAGCTGCTCGATGTAGGCGCGGGCGGGGCTGGCGCCGCCGGTCAGGGTGACGTTCCGCATGAACTCGGCCGGGCCGATCGGCCCCTGCTCGTACTGCGGGACACCGAGGCGGCTGATGGTGCCGCCGTCCAGGACCGCGCCCAGTGCGGTGTCCAGCGCCTGGCGCGTGCCGACGGCCTCGATCACCTTGTCCACTCCCCCGGTCAGGTCACGGATGTGCGCGATGCCCTCGTCGCCGCGCTCGGCGACGACGTCGGTCGCGCCGAAGTCCCGACCCAGGTCGGTGCGCGGTGCATGGCGGCCGGCGAGGAGGATCCGCTCGGCTCCCAGCCGCTTGGCGGCGATGACCGCGCACAGGCCGACCGCGCCGTCCCCGACGACCAGCACCGTGTCCCCGTGGCCGACGCCGGCGGTGACGGCGCCGTGGTGGCCGGTGGTCATCACGTCCGACAGGACCAGCAGCGACGGCACCAGCTCCGAGTCGGCGGCGACGGGCAGTTTGACCAGGGTGCCGTCGCAGTGCGGGACGCGCACCGCGTCACCCTGGCCGCCGTCGACACCGTCGAAGCCGTACCGGCCTCCGTTGCGGCAGGAGATGTGCAGGCCCTTGGCGCAGTAGTCGCAGGTGTTGTCGCTGTAGGTGAACGGGGCGACGACCAGGTCACCCGCCTTCAGGCCGGTCACGTCCGCGCCGGTCTCCTCCACGACGCCGAGGAACTCGTGCCCCATGGGGCGGCCGGTGTCGGTGGCGGGCATCGCCCCGTAGGGCCACAGGTCGCTGCCGCACACGCACGCGGCGACCGTGCGGACGACAGCGTCGGCCGGGTGGACGATCTTCGGGTCGGGCCGGTTCTCGACGCGGACGTCTCCGGCTCCGTACATCACTGCTGCGCGCATGGGAAAGGTGCTCCAGGAGGTGGGGGTGGGCGCCGCCGTCGGCGACGGGGTTCGAAGGACACGTGATCAGCGTTCGAGCATCTGCCGTCCGGCTTCCGTGTGGGTTTCGCCGGCGGCCTGCGGAAGGCTGCCGAGCTGGGTGAGCTGGTCGGTGGTCAGCTCGATGGCGTCGGCGGCGGTGTTCTCCTCGACGCGGTGCACGCGCTTGGTGCCGGGGATCGGGGCGATGTCGTCCCCCTGGGCGAGCAGCCAGGCGAGCGCGACCTGCGCAGGCGTGGCGCCTGCCTGCTCGGCGACCACCTGGACCTCGTCGGCGATGCGCAGGTTGCGCTGGAAGTTCTCGCCGGTGAAGCGGGGGTTGCCGTGCCGGAAGTCGCCCTCCTTGAAGCTGTCCGTGGCGCGGATCTGCCCGGTGAGAAAGCCGTGGCCGAGCGGGGCGAAGGGCACGAGGCCGATGTTCAGTTCGCGCAGGACGGGCAGGATGCGCTTCTCGATCCCGCGGGTCCACAGCGAGTATTCCGACTGCACCGCGGTGACCGGGTGGACGGCGTGGGCGCGGCGGATGGTGTCCGGGCCGGCTTCCGAGAGGCCGAAGGCGCGGACCTTGCCCTCAGCGACCAGCTCCGCGACAGCGCCGGCGGTCTCCTCGATCGGCGTGTTCGGGTCGACGCGGTGCTGGTAGTACAGGTCGATGTGGTCGGTGCCGAGGCGCTGCAGCGATCCCTCGACGGCGGTCCGGATGTTGGCCGGGCTCGAGTCCAGATTCCACGCGCCCGCTCCGGCGTGCGAGACCATTCCGAACTTCGTCGCCAGCATTACCTGGTCCCGGCGGCCCTTCAGGGCGCGCCCGAGCAGTTCCTCGTTGGCGTAGGGGCCGTAGATCTCGGCGGTGTCGATGAAGGTGACGCCCAGCTCCAACGCCCGGTGCAGGGTCCGCACGGACTCCGCTTCGTCGGTGCCGGAGTCGGTGTAGCCGTGGGACATGCCCATCGCGCCGAGACCGATTCGGGAAACCTGCAGGTCACGCAGCTTGATGTAGCGCATTCGGTATCTCCGGTTCTTGGCGTACCGGCGACTCTCGCTCTCGCCCGACTGGCGCGATCATGGCTGTTCAGCCGCTCGTCGGGGCGTAGTGCCGGTGTCTTGTGCGTTCACCGTCGCCCGGATTGGGCGGATGTGGCAGGGCGGGCTCTTCAGGGGTAACGACAGGGCCCCCTTTGCACCTGCGCCGCGGGTCGAGGCGGTGTGAGACTGAAAGGCATGGCATCCGAGAGCCCGAAGAGTGACGGCGCGGAGCTGGGCGGCTTCCTGCGCGCCCGCCGCACCCAGACCGGTCCCGAACAGGTCGGCCTGACCATCGGCGCCGGAGTACGCCGTACCCCGGGTCTGCGACGGGAGGAACTGGCCACCCTCGCCGGCATCAGCATCGACTACTACGTGCGCCTGGAGCGCGGCAAGGAGACCCGCCCCAGCCCTGCCGTCCTCGATGCCCTCGCACGCGCTCTGCACATGGACGACCAGGAGCACCAGCATCTGCGCGAGCTGGCCGCCCGTGCCGCCCGGTACGTGCCGGAGCCACCGCCCTCCCCCAGCCGCACCGTGCGCCCGCACCTCAAGCTGCTGCTCGAGTCGCTCCGGCCGAACCCGGCGTACGTCATCAGCCGCAGCATGGACATGCTCGCCTGGAATCCGGGCGGCCTCGCCCTCTACGCGGGCCTGGACGACTGGCCCCTCAAGCAGCGCAACCTCGCCCGCTACCTCTTCCTCCACCCCGCCGCCCGCGAGCTCTTCACCGACTGGGACCGGCAGATCACCGGCTGCGTCGCCCGCCTGCGCGCCATTTCCGGCACGGCACCCGATGCCCCCGACCTGACCAGCCTGGTGGGGGAACTCCTCCTGAAGAGCCCCGACTTCGCGGGTCTGTGGGAACGCTACGAAGTGACCGGGCGCAAGCCCGCGCAGAAGACGTTCCACCACCCCCAAGTCGGCACGCTCACCCTCACGTCCCAGTCCCTGCACGTGGAGGGCACACCCGGCCAGCGCATCGGCGTCTACACCGCCGAACCCGGCAGCCCCGACCACGACGCACTGCTCCTGCTCGACATGACCGCGCCCGCCTCGCCCAGCTCCCGTTCCACAGGTCCAACCCGCCGACAGAGCTGATCGCTGCGCCTGCTTGTTCGAGACGGTTTGCGGGAGGTCGCCTCGAACAAGTCCGTGCAGAGGCGGGCGACTTGGGTCGATCTCCCTGGCACGGTCACACCTATGCGTCACCGGCGACGCCTATGGTCAGTAGCTCCGTGTCCCTTTCGGGGCCCTATGAACGTGCGGCTCTGCCTCGACCGCCAGATCTGCTTCTCTCTGGACGCGGCCCACCGTGCCGTGAAGGGGGCCTACCGCGTGATCCTCAAGGACCTCGGGCTGACCTATCCGCAATACCTGGTGATGCTGGCCATGTGGGAGCACGGCGACCTGCCGGCCAAGAAACTCGGCGAGAGCACCTCCGCCTGGACTCCGGTTCGCTCTCCCCGCTGGTGAAACGGCTGGAGGGCGCGGGTCTCGTCCGACGCGAACGCAGCACGCAGGACAAGCGGTCCGTCCTGGTGCGACTCACCGAGGAGGGCTCGGCGCTGCGCGACCGGGCCCTCGACGTGCCCCACCGCTTCGGGAAGGCCACCGGCTTCAAGCTGGCGCAGCTCGACCAACTGCACCAAAACCTCGACCAGCTCACCTCCTCGCTCGACGCCACCCAGAAGTAGGCCGACCCACTCCGGGAGGCATCGAGCACGCGCCCCGACCGGCGCGGTGCTGCGGTCGGGGCGGTGCTGCGGTCGGGGCAGTGCGGGAGTCGGCGCGGTGCGGCGGTCGGCGCGGTGCCGCGGTAGAGACGGTGCCGGCCCTACCGCTCGATGCGTCAGGCCGAGGCGGTGGCCTTGGCCTGAAGGGCTTCGGTGATGTGCTCCTCGCGCCAGCTGCGCAGGAGGTCGTGGAAGGCGACGGCGCCGTGTGGGTAGGCGGTCGGACCGTTGGGGCGGCCGCGGCCCTCCCGATTGTAGTAGCCGGGGGTGCACTCGGCATGGAACCACTCATGGTCGGGGGCGCCCTTGGCGCACACGTCGATCCAGGCGGCCTCGGCATCGGGGGTGGGCTCCACGACGGCGTTCTTCTCCTCCGCGGCGGTGACCAGGGCGGCGGCGTGCACGGCCTGTTCGTCGAGGATGTGCGTGAAGTTCACGCTGCTGGCGTTCTGCAGCGAGCCCATCTGGATCAGGTTCGGGAACCCGTTGCTGGTGAAGCCGTGCAAGGTGCGCGGGCCCTGCTGCGCCCGCGCGTGCAGGAGCTGAACTCCGCCGCGGCCGGTCACGGGCAGTTCCCCTGAGGTGATGCCGGAAACGCCTACGGAGAATCCGGTCGCGAACACCACGCAGTCGACCTCGTACTCCACCCCGCCGACGACGACGCCGTGCTCCGTCATGTGCTCGATGCCGTGGGTGTCGGCGGTGTCCACGAGTGTGACGTTGCCCCGGTTGAACGCGGGGAGGTACTTGTCGGAGAACGTGGGGCGCTTGCACGCGTACCGGTACCAGGGCTGGAGGGCCGAGGCCGTGGCGGGGTCGGTGACCTCGGCGGCCACACGCTCGCGAACCTGGTTCATCGTGGCGTGGTCGGCGGCCTCGTAGGCGGCCTCGAAGTCCGGCTCGCCGTCGCGGCGGAAGCTGGGCAGGAGCTTCTCCAGCAGGCCGGCCGACTCCGTCCAGCGGTCGGCGACCAGGTCCTGCTCGGCACCCTCCCCGGAGGCTATCCGCAGGAAGTTGTCCCGGCGTTCGGCCGCCCATCCCGGGCGGTCCGCGCCGACGTCCTGAGGTGTCATGCGCCGCTGGCCCCGCACATCCACGGCGGACGGGGTGCGCTGGAAGACGTACAGATGCCCGGCGTCCTCGGCCAGCATGGGGATGACCTGCACGCCGGTGGCGCCGGTGCCGACGACGGCGACCCTCTTGCCGGCCAGGCCCGTCATGCCTCCCTCGGGACTGCCGCCGGTGTATCCGTAGTCCCAGCGGGAGGTGTGGAAGGTGTGGCCCCGATAGTTCTCGATGCCGGGGATGCCGGGCAGCTTGGGCTCCGTCAGCGTGCCGGTGGCCGTGATGACGTAGGTGGCGCGGAACATGTCGCCGCGGTCGGTGGTGACCACCCACTGCTGTGCGCTCTCGTCCCAGGCCAGGGAGGTGACGGCGGTGGAGAAGAGGGCGTCCTCGTACAGGCCGAACTGTTCGGCGACACGCACCGCGTGACGGCGGATCTCCTCTCCTGGCGCGTACTTCCACTCGGGCACATGGCCGGTCTCGTCGAGCAGCGGCAGGTAGACGTGCGACTCGATGTCGCAGTGGATGCCCGGGTAGCGGTTCCAGTACCAAGTTCCCCCGAAGTCACTGCCCTTGTCGATGACCCGCACCTTCGCCACGCCCTGCCCGCGCAGGCGTGCGCCTGCCAGGATCCCGCCGAACCCGCCACCGACGATCGCGACGTCCACCACGTCGTGCAGCGGCTCGCGCTCCGCCACGTCATCGACATACGGGTCGGCGGCGAAGTAGCCGAACTCCGCTGCCGTGGACCGGTATTGGCCCGGGCCTTCGGGGCGCACGCGGCGCTCACGCTCGACGCGGTAGCGCTCGCGCAGGTCGGCGGTCTCCTGCGGGGTGGGCGGGTTGTCGCACTGCGGCAGGGTCATGTGGCGGGTTCCTCTCGTGGGGGGAGGTGCGCTGGTCGCCGCGGGGGGGGTGGGGCTGTGGCCCTCGCGGGGCGTCCCGCGCGGTCACCGGTACCGTAACCCAAGAACCGGACAGCACTGTCCGGTTGCGATGCGGGGCCTGCCTCACACGGCCCCGCCCGAGCGCCACGACACGGAAGGCCCGCGATGTCGAACCTCACCCCCAGTTCCCCGCTGCGCGACTGGCTGGCGGATCCCGCCGCCGGGCAGGTCCTGCGCGGTTTTCTGGCCTCCCAGGGGCAGAGCGAACAGGCCCTGGCCCCCGCCCTCGGCCTGCCGTTGGAACAGCTCGTGAAGATGTCCGGCGGGAAGTTCCCGCCGGAGCTCGTGGACGCGCTGGTCACCGCGGCCGAGACCGGCCGGGTCCCCGAGGGCCTGCCCACCGCTCCCCCGGCCGATACCGCGGCGGCCGCGGAGCCCGACCTGGGCGTCGAGATAGGCACCCCCGAACCGTGGACCGAACAGATCACGCCCGGTCGCTTCAGCGGCCAGACCGTCGTCGTCACCGGAGCCGCCTCCGGCATCGGCAAGGCCGTCGCCTCGCGCATCGTGCGCGAGGGCGGCCGTGTGATCGCCGTCGACGTCTCCCCCGACGGTCTCGCGGCCCTTGCCGCCGCCCTGGGCGAGGCGGTCGTGCCCCTCACCGCCGACATCACCGCGCCCACGTCCGCCGACGCCGTCCTGGCCGCCGCGGGCGGTCGCGTGGACGCCCTGGCGAACGTGGCCGGCGTGATGGACAACGACGCCGCCGTGCACGAGGTCGACGACACCATCTGGGATCGCGTCATGCGCATCAACGTCGACGGCCCCATGCGCCTGATGCGCGCCGTCGTGCCGGGCATGCTCGCCGCCGGCGGCGGCCGGATCGTCAACATCGTCTCCGAGGCAGCCCTGCGCGGCTCGGCCGCCGGTGCCGCCTACACCACCTCCAAGCACGCCTTGGTGGGCCTGACGAAATCGTCGGCCTACCAGTACGCGGGCACCGGCGTGCAGGTCAACGCCGTCGCCCCCGGCGCGGTGGCCACCGGAATCCACCTCCCCACCGCCGCCCCGTACGGCTCGGCCCGCACCGCGAAGATGCGTGTCGCGATCCCCGGCCTCGCCATGGCCGAGGAGCTGGCCGCATCGATCACGTTCCTGCTCAGCAAGGACGCGGTGAACCTCAACGGCGCGATCCTGCCCTCCGACGGCGGCTGGTCGGCCGCCTGACAGCTGCCCCGTCGGAGCCCGCCTGACAGCTGCCCGATCGGAGCCCGGGTGCGGAACATCCCGACAGGAGGGCCCCGTTGCCGAACTCCCGCACCACGGCCGGGAGTACGTCTCCTGCACGTCACGACGTCCGGATATCCGGGCGACAGGAAGGAGCACATCACCGTATGACCACGTCCCGTAGCCCCCGCGCCCTGGCGGGTCTGGCCGCCCTCGGCCTCCTGACACTGACCGCATGCGGCACCCAGACCGCCACCCCGGCCTCGGAGCCCGCGTCGTCCGGCGAGGGCAGAAGCATCCGGGCGACCCAGCTCGCGCACGTGACCGACGTGCACGCAGCCACCGGCATGACCCTGCTGGAGGGCCCGGTCCTGATCGACGACGGCAGCCTGTACGTCGTGGACGTCACCGCACCTGCGGGCGAGCCCAAGCTCATCTCCGTCGATGTGGCCACCGGCAAGCACGAAGGCGTCTACACCGACAAGACCGGCGCCTACACCTCCGCGCAGATCAGCCCGCACGACCACCGCCTGTACCTGACCGACTTCGCCACCGGTTCGATCGTCAGCGTCGCGCAGGACGGCTCGAAGCCGCGCACGTTCTTCTCCGGTGAGGTCGACGGCTCCAAAATGACGCCGGACGACATCGCCTTCGACGACGAGGGCAACGTGTACGTGAGCGACGCGCACGGCACGGAGCCGGACGAGACCGATGGCCGCATCGTGCGCATCGACCGTGACGGCACGAGGACCACCGTCCTGGCCGACGGGCTCGCCCAGCCCAACGGAGTCATGTTCGACCCCGAACTGCGCGGCCTGTGGATCAGCGAGCTCTCCGAGGACACCATCTCCTACCTGTTGCTCGACGCCGACAAGACCGATGTGACCTCCCAGCACGAGGCCATCCATGTCGACGGCGGCCTGGCCCAGACCGACTCCATCGCCGTGGACGCCGACGGCAACCTCTACCAGGCGCTGCACGGCCGGCCCGCCATCGCCGTCTACAGCAAGTACGGGGCGCGTCTGGCCACTGTCGAGGTTCCCGCCGAGAAATCCGAGGGTCTGAAGTCGGCGACCAACGTCGCGATCGCACCGGGCGGCACGAAGGCCTACATGACCGTCAGCGGCCCCGCCGGCGGGTACGTCTACAAGTTCACCGCGCTGGCCAAGGGCATCCGCCAGTCCAACGGCGGCTGACGGTCACACGTCGACGACCGTCTCGCAGGGTCGCAGGGGCCCCACCTCGACGCCGAGCAGTTGCCAGGCCGCCAGGGCGACGCGCTCCCGTTCCGCCGGGGTGGGGCCGGCGACGGCGCCGGAGACCATCGCGACGGCCAGCATGACGTCGTCGGCGGACAGACGATGCCCGGCGGGCAGGCGCCGGGCCAGGACACTGCGGACGCGCTCGGACAGCGCGCGGGCCTGCTCGCCGTCGCCGCGCACGCGCAACAGGTCGACGAATGCCGTCGAGCGGGTCAGGTGCCAAGTGACCACGCCCAGAACACCCTTGAGACTCGCGCCCGGCTCGGCGCCGGCCCGCTCGATCTGCTGGACGTTCTCGTCCAGAACGGCGGCGGCCAATGCGAAGCGGTCGGCGAAGTGCCGGTAGAGACTGCCCTGACCCACTCCCGCGCGGCGAGCGACGGCTGACAGCGGGGCGTTCAGTCCCTGCTCGGCGAAGACCTCGCGGGCGGCGGCGATGAGAGCGGCCCGGTTGCGGGCCGCGACCCGCCGCCCCTGGTTGGCCGGGCGGCTCTGGCCGGCAGCGCCGCCGCGGCCTGAGCCCGCGCCGCCGCCGCCCGCCACGGCCGAACCCCGCATTGCCGGCTGCGGGTCCTGGGGCTCGGTCGGATTCGTCACGTCGGCAGCGTAGTACGAGCGCAGGGCGCGCCGGCCCGGCGGTTCCTCTGCCGCCACCGCGCTTTTCGCAGATCAGAGGGCGCCCACGTCGGAAGACACCCGAACTGCGCATGAGCCTGGCCCCAGTCCCCCAGGTCGCCACCGTCGTGCGGCGACGGAGGTAGCCGCATCAGCTCTTCGGGGCGGACACCGTCCAAAGGTTGTCCGACCCGAGGACGGCGTTCATCGAGAACGTGTCGTCGTAGGGGATCTCGGCGTCGTTGGTGATCTCCTCGACCTCCAGCACCTCACCGTTGAGGAAGGTGCCGGCTGTGATCCAGTACTGGGGACGCGGGCCGGGGTGGCTGTGGGCGGGTTCGGAACCCTCCTCTACGTGACCAACCAGGGTTCGGACTCGGTGTCGGTGATCAGCACGATCACCAACGCAGTGATCGCGACGATCCCTGTCGGCAACACCCCGAGAGGGGTGGCTGTGGGCGGGCTCGGGACTCGCCTCTACGTGGTCAACGCCGACTCGGACACGATGTCGGTGATCAACACGGACACCTACGCGGTGCTCAGGACCGTCCCGGTCGGCGCCAACCCGGGTGGAATGGCGGTGAGTCCGGACGGCAAGAGCGTCTACGTCACCAGCCAGAACGATGACACGGTGACGGCAATCGGCACATAGCCTGCGTGTTTCAGTTACGGCTGTGTCCGGGGCATGAACAGGAAGACAGAGGCTCCTTCTGAGCCGGGCACTGACACTTGCCCATGCCGGATTCACCGTCATCACGACGAGACGATGAATCCGGCATGGGCAGCGACCTCAGGACGTCACAGGCTCCAGAGACGTGGCACTGCCCTGCATCGAGTTGCTCCGGGCGATGCCGATCCCGGTGTACCCGCAGATCACCGCGAACACGGCCCCCAGGTAGCAGAGGGATGATCGTCGGCAGCGGCGGCTTGCGCAGCACCGCGCCGGCCAGGACCACGAGCGGCGGCAGGAGCAGCAGCGGGCTGAAGGCGAACGCCTTGTCCAGGAAGCTGAGCAGTTCCTGCGTCTTTCGGCCCGTGGCCCCCGGACGGGTCCGTGTGCTGGGTCAGGCCGAGGACGCCCTGCAATGCACCGCCGTGCTGCCCATCGGCGCCGCTTCGCAGCCCGCGCACCTGGCCTCCGGGCTCGGCCCGACCCGCGTCACCATGAATTGTTCGGGCAAGCACGCCGAATGAACACCCACCCCGAGTACGTAGGCGGCACCGGCCGCGATGTCACCGCGCTCATGCAGGCGCTGCCCGGCGCCGTCGCCAAGGACGGAGCCGAGGGCGTCTATGCCCTTGCCCTCCCCCGACGGCAGCGCCGTCGCCCTCAAGATCGCCGACGGCGGACAGCGGCCCCGGCCCGTCGTCATGACAGCGGCCCTGCGCCACCTCGGTGTCGACGTCGACAGCGACCCGCGACTGTCGGCACTCACAGAGGCCCCGGTCCTCGGCCACGGCCAAACCCGTCGAAGCCGTAAGGGCGTCGGCACTGCTCGGGGCCACAGGCTAGTCGCGGAGGGAGCCGTGCGGCCCGCACTGCCGCCGGATGCTGTGGGCTCACCGACGGCCGACAGCCTCAACGCGAGTCCGCTGCCGCGGTGACAGCGGCCCGGAGCTCGGCGGGCATGCTCCAGGCCGCGCAGCCACCGCCACACTTACCGTCAGCCGGCCATCGAGCTCACCAAACTCATCAAAGCTGTTCACGGTCCGCGCCGAGACGGACCAGGAAGTCTTCCGCCTCCACACCTCGGGCTGCTGTCAGGGAGATACCGCCGCGCATCCCCGGCACGGTCGCGCTTTCATGAAGCCGGGGCTGTCCGGTGAAAGGTCCGGCTCAAGGAAAGGCCATGACCCGAGCGCCCTGAGGCCGTGGGCCGTGCGGCGCTGCACGGCAGTCGGCTGCTTCACCGTGGCGATGGAGCCCCTTCCTCGGTCCGGCCGGGAAGGGTCTGCTGCGACCAGACCGTCTTGCCTCGCGCGGCGTAGCGCGTGCCCCAGCGGTGGCTCATGCTCATCACGAGATACAGCCCTCGGCCGCCCTCGTCGGTGTCGTGGGCGCGGCGCATGTGTGGCGAGGTGTTGCTTCCGTCGGTGACCTCGCACGTGAGATGCCGGTCGCGGATGAGCCGGAGACTCACCGGGCCCTCGCCGTATCGGATGGCGTTCGTCACCAGCTCACTGATGATCAGTTCCGTTTGGAACGCCATGTCCTCCAGCCCCCAGGCAACCAGCTGTCGTCCGGCGAGAGACCTCGCCGCGGCGACCACCGAGGGGTCGGACGGCAGGTCCCAGTGAGCCGCCTGGTCATCCGAGAGGCCGCGGGCGCGTGCCAGGAGCAGGACGGCGTCGTCGTCGGCCTGATCGTCGGCCAGGGCACAGGCGATGGCATCGGCCGTCTCGGACAGTGCGCGGTCCTGGTGGGTGAGAACGCGTCGGAGCGTGTCGGCCGCCTCGTCACTGCCCGCGAGCAGTCCGTCGGTGTACAGGCAGATGACGGCGCCGTCGTCAAGGCTGTGCGTGGCTGTCTCGTACGTGCCGTGGGCCGTGCCGAGCGCGGGGCCCACGTCGACCTCCACGGTGGCGACCTCTCCTTCCGGCGAGACGAGCAGCGGGGCGGGGTGTCCGGCGGAGGCTAGGGTCAGGTGGCGCTTGACCGGGTCGTAAACGGCGTACGCGCAGGTGGCGACCCGTCGGCCGGTAGGGATGTCGCCATCGTGACCCGACTCGTCGGTGTCGACGTTCTCACTGGCGAGCCGCGCAGCGATCTCGTCGAGATGGGTCAGCAACTCGTCCGGCTCCAGGTCGAGTTCGGCGAGCGTGCGCAGGGCTGTACGGAGGCGCCCCATCATGGCCGCGACCTCGATCCCGTGTCCGACGACGTCGCCGACGACGAGTCCGACCCGGGCTCCGGACAGTTCGATCACGTCGAACCAGTCCCCGCCCGCCCTCACGGGCAGGTACAGATGTGCCGTCTCGACGGTTGTCAGTTCCGGCGTACGG
Source organism: Streptomyces sp. NBC_01446 (assembly GCF_026340095.1). GTDB lineage: Bacteria > Actinomycetota > Actinomycetes > Streptomycetales > Streptomycetaceae > Streptomyces > Streptomyces aureus. Next base: position 687,437 of record NZ_JAPEPO010000002.1, read on the forward strand.
CTCGGCAGCAAATGCCGCTGGAGGGCCGTTGCCGTGTTCCGCTCCCGTGCGTAACTGGACGCGTGGTCGACGCCGAGGGCAGCCCGGGAGGCGACCTGCACCACCAGATCGAGATCCTGCTGTGTGTACGGCTGGGGCCGCTCCGAGCGGTAGAGCGTGACGACACCGAGCACCGCATTGTGTACGACGAGGGGCACGGCCATCAGCGAGTGGACGCCCGCGGTGGCGAGTGCGTGGGCGTGCTCGGACAGCTCGGGGGGCCAGACTCCCTCCGCGTCCAGCCGCGAGACCAGGCGGGGCGTGGCGTCCTCGAGGCTCCGCGTGAAGGGGGTGGCGAGGGGCAGCGTCTCAAGGATCGTGCCCCGTTCGTCGGCATGTGTGTCGGGCCCGTTCAAGAAGGCCGCCCGACGCAACGTCTCTCCGGCATCGACCGGTCCTCGACGGCGAGGCTCACCGCGCAGTACCGCATCCAGGATGTGCACCGTCACCGCGTCGGCGAGGGCCGGCACCAGCACGCCTGCCAGTTCGCGGGCCGTCGTCTCCGCATCCAGCGTCGTGCCGACGGTCCGGCGAGTGTCGTAGAGGAGATCGAGCCGCGCCCGGGCCGCCTCACGTTCGGTCACGTCCTCGACCGCCATGAGCACACCGGGCTGCCCGTCGGCCGCGTCGTCCACCTGGAATATGGACACCGAGACCGTCAGGTCCTCGTCCGGTCGAGTGGCCGGCGTGCCCCTCACGGTGTGCCGTAGCACGGACTCACCAGTGCGGAGGGTCTCCCGAGCGAGCTCACCGAGCTCCGTGGTGTCGAGGCCCGTACTCACCTCTCCGAACGTCCGCCCGAGTACCCGCTCGGCGGTGATGCCGCGCAGCCCACGGGCCGATGTGTTGTAGCGACGCACGCGCAGCTGTTCGTCGAGAAGGAAGAGGCCGAGCGGCGCCTGCGTGAACAAGGCCTCCAGCACGGCCGAGTCCGATGCTCTCGTGCCGAGGTAGGGGTCGGCGTCCACCACGTGCGGTCCCTCCTGTCCGGTTGTTTCAGGCCGGTCGAGCGGTCTTGAGGGGCGGCACGTGTACGTGCCCGGCGCGGGCTTCGGGGGGCGATTGGTACATGCCGAGGATGGGCAGGAAGGCGCCTGCTGCCGCTCCGGTGGTTCGGCGGCCGGGGTGGAGGGAGCAGCTCGTGTCGTTGTTGACGCTGACGAAAGTGTCCCGCGGTCCGGCCGGCGCGCCTGCGACTTCCTCCGCCATGCGCGCACCGCCTTCCTGGGACTCCCGTCCGCGCCATCCTCACCCCACCGGCCTCGCCCCGCCACCCGCGACCGGCCACTGTCGACACGGTCGAGCGTGGGCATCCGGCAGGACACCGATCCGGGCCCGGTCCAGGCAGACCATGTCGTGAGAGGTATTCGCAGGGACCCCCACCCGCCACGCCGTCTCCCTACGCCGGCCACGACAGCGGGTTGGCGCAAGCCTTCCACCTGCACTCGGACCAACTGCGCCTCACAGCGCAACCGAAACCTGCACCAAGACCTGCACCAAACCGTGCTGGAGGGCGTCCCTGTTCACGAGATCGGGCCGCGAACGGCGACCACCGAGTGCGTCACGAACGCCGACTCCGCCACCTGACCGAACCGCACAGTGACTTTGTGTGAACACATATCGCCCGACAGTGCATCCACACTCATGACGATCCTGGGTCGATCCTGTGCATCTTTGCAGGCCGCGACAGAGAATTCGGACGAGGCCACCCATCTCGCTGTCCGGTCCATCCCGGCCCCGTGATAACACGTAGTAATCACATTCGAGGAGGCTACGACCGCATGGGTATCTTCAGCCGTCGCCAGGGCGCGACCATCGAGCCGACGCCTGCTGCCGGCCCCCGTACGCCCTTCCCGGGCGCCGAGACCACCGGCGCCGCGCTCGACCCCGCCCTTCGCGCACTGACCGGGCAATGGACCATCGACCGCCCGCACAGCCGCATCGGCTTCTCCGTACGCCATGCCATGGTCACCACCGTGCGCGGCGCCTTCGCCGACTACGACAGCACCCTGTACTTCGACGGAGCCCGCCCCTCCCAATCCCGGGCCGAAATCACCATCCGGGTGGCCAGCGTAGACACCGGCGTCGAACAGCGCGACGCCCACCTCATCGGCGCCGACTTCTTCGACGCCCGCCGCTACCCGGAAATGACCTTCCGCAGCACCTCCGCCACCCACGAGGGCGGAGAGACCTTCCGCATGACGGGTGACCTGACCATCCGCCAGGTCACCCGCCCCGTCGAACTCCAACTCGACTACCTCGGCTCCGTAGTCGACCCCTTCGGCTACGAACGAGCCGGCTTCGACGCCACCACCACCATCGACCGCACCCAATGGGGCCTCGTCTACAACCAACGCCTCGAAGCCGGCGGCACCATGGTGAGTGAGAAGGTCCGGCTGCAGTTCGACATCTCCGCGATCCGCTCCACCCCCATCGCATAGCTGCACCACGCTGCACACCAGGCCCCCGCTCCCCCGCCACGAAGGTGGGAGGGCGACAGCCCTGAGGACCGTGGGCTCGACCGACTGCCAGGCGGTCGCGCCTTCCTGAACGGCCCCGCAGTCATCGGCGCCCTGGGAGGAACGCCGCCGCCCGCGCATGGGGGAGGTGGGTCGGCGTGCACGCTGGGGAACTTCGCGTGGGCATTGGCCAGTATGCCGACTTCCAGACCGGGCTTCTCGACGGCTGGCTTACCCGTGAGCTTGGCCCGTACGGAAGAGACGGCCAGTGACCCTTGCGCGGGACCAGGGGGCGCGGGACGCATCCGGAGGCTTGACGCGTGTTCACCAGCTGATTCCGGCCGCCACCGGCCGGTGGTCGCTGCCGGTGGCCGGCAGCACCCAGGAGCTGTTCGGCTCCACGCCGCGGACCAGGATCTGGTCGATCCGCGTCACCGGGAACGTCGCCGGCCAGCTGAAGCCGAAGCCGTCCCCGGCCGCGTCCTGCGCCGAGCGCATCTGCGAGGTGACGCCGGCGAACGCGCGGTCGTCCGTAGTGCCGTTCAGGTCGCCGAGCAGCACCACCCGCTCGTTCGGCTCGGCGGCGATGGCCTCGCCGAGCGCCTTCGCGTTTCTGTCGCGCGAGTCCGTCCAGAAGCCCGCCCTGGGATTCACCCGCACCGACCCCAGGTGGGCCACATACACCGCCAGCGGACCCTGGTCCGTGGCCACCGTGGTCCGCAGTGCCCGGTTGTAGGCCAGCTTGACGTCGGCCGGCTTGGTGGCCGCCAGCGGCCCGACGTCCGTCTTGATGTCAACCGGCCGGGTGTCCGACAGCGGCAGCTTGCTCCACAGCCCGACCGTGCCCTGCACCGTGTGGTGCGGGTACGCCTTCGCCAGCTCCTTCTCGTACGTGCCGCGAGCCTGCGGGGTCAGCTCCTCCAGCGCCAGCACGTCCGCACCGGAGGCGGCCAGGTCGCGGGCGGTGCCGGCCGGGTCGGGGTTGTCTGCGCCGACGTTGTGGCTGACCACCATGAGGTCGCTGCCCGGGTGGGACTTGTCGCTGAGCAGGCCGCCGAAGAGGTTCAGCCACACCATGACCGGCAGCAGCAGCGCGACCACCGCGGAGGTGGAGCGGCGCCACAGCGCCCCGGCCAGCAGCACCGGGATGAACAACCCGAACCACGGAAGAGAGGTCTCCACCAGGCTGCCGAGGTTCCCGATCCGGTTCGGGATCTTCGCGTGCAGCAGCATGAACAGGCCCAGCAGCAGCGCCAGCGCCGCGAGGACCGGGCCGCGCTTCCACGGCCCCGGGCGGGCGCCGATGCGGATCGCGCCGCGGATGCGCGCGCGCCACGTACCGGAGCCGGTGTCCCGGCGGCCGGCACTGCCCTGTCCGGTCTCCGCCGTGTCCACCTGCGCCATCGTCTGTCCTCGCTCACTGCCGGTCACTGCTGCATCCTCGGGTCCTGGGTGGGGTCGGCATACATACGCGGGCAACCGTGATCGATTGCTTCGGGGCGTAGTTCGTAGTGCCAGGGTTCATTCTTGTGGATCGGGCACAGCCCGAACTCGGCACCATGCTCGGAGAGCCACGTCGTCGCATCGGAGTGCCCGAGGTCGACCGCGTCCCCCGACACGTGAGGAGACGTCGCCGCGGTGGCGATCCATCGGGCGGCCTCGACCTCGGACCCGTACTTGGAGACCGCCTCACGAAGAAGCTGATTTTGGTATTCCGGGGCACGCCGGCCGCTGTTGACGTAGAACTCGACCCCGTCGTCCGCGACATCCGTCGCAGCCCGGCGGAGGGCCTTGAGGAGATCTGGATCGAGGTCGGCCACAGCCGGAATCGCGTCGTCGAAGACCGTCACGCCGTCAGGGACAACCCCGCCGGCCTTGCCGAGCGCACCGTGTTTCTCACGACGCGGAGCCTTCGAGGGCGGTGCGGCCGAGGAGGACGACGGTGGTGCGGCCGACGAGGAATTCCACGGCTGGTAGCGGAGGGCTGCGGTGATCGCTGCTATGACGACCACCGGGCCGACGACAAGGAACCGGCGAATCCGGCGGGTCGTTGTTCCTGCTGGTGGTGGGGGGGCGAGTCATGCTGCCAGTCAAGGCAGCGTCGTGTTGTGGGCACGTATGCGGTTTTCGATACGCCGATGATATGTGCCGGCTCGTAGCATCAATAACATGCGTGTGTTGATCGTCGAGGACGAACCCTTCATGGCAGAAGCCATCCGCGATGGCCTACGCCTGGAAGCGATCGCGGCCGACATCGCAGGCGACGGCGACACCGCTCTGGAACTGCTGAACATCAACGACTACGACATCGCCGTCCTCGACCGCGACATCCCCGGACCTTCCGGTGACGAGATCGCCCAAAGCATCGTCGACTCCGGCAGCGGCATGCCGATCCTCATGCTCACGGCGGCCGACCGTCTCGACGACAAGGCCTCCGGGTTCGAACTCGGCGCCGACGACTACCTCACGAAGCCTTTCGAACTCCGAGAACTCGCGCTCCGGCTCAGAGCGCTCAACCGCAGACGTGCCCACAACAGACCTCCCGTACGAGAGATCGCAGGTCTGCGGCTGGACCCGTTCCGCAGAGAGGTCTACCGGGACGGCCGCTACGTCGCGCTGACCAGGAAGCAGTTCGCCGTGCTCGAAGTCCTCGTCGCTGCCGAAGGCGGTGTCGTCAGCGCCGAAGAACTCCTGGAGCGGGCATGGGACGCGAACGCCGACCCGTTCACCAACGCAGTGCGCATCACCGTCTCGGCTCTGCGCAAGCGTCTCGGCGAGCCCTGGATCATCGCCACCGTGCCAGGCGTCGGCTACCGCATCGGCACACCACCAGAGGCCGGACACGAGGGAGGAGACCGTGGATAGAGCCCCTGGGCTGAGCGTTCGCCTCAAACTCACCCTGAGCTACGCCGGATTCCTCATGGTTGCCGGCTCCCTTCTGCTCCTTGCGGTGTGGGTCTACCTGAATCGTGTGGTCCACCCCGGGCTCATCATCGTGCCCGACTACCGCTACGCCGTTCTGCGCACCTTCGCCCCAACGGCAGCCGCAGTTCTGGCGTTCCTGCTGGTGTTCGGTCTCCTGGGAGGGTGGATCCTCGCCGGCCGAATGCTCGCCCCTCTGACCCGGATCACCGACGCCACCCGCCTGGCCACGAACGGATCACTCTCCCACCGGATCCGGCTACCGGGCCGCAATGACGAGTTCCGCGAACTCGCCGACGCCTTCGACACGATGCTCGCCCAGCTCGAAGCACACGTCGCAGAACAGCGGAGATTCGCCGCCAACGCCTCTCACGAGCTGCGCACCCCGCTGGCGATCTCGAAGGCCCTTCTCGACGTGGCCCGCACCGATCCGAACCACGACACCGCCGAACTCATCGACCGCCTCCACGTCGTCAACACCCGAGCCATCGATCTCACTGAAGCATTGCTCCTGCTCAGCCGCGCCGACCAGAGGTCCTTCAGCCGCGAACCAGTCGACCTGTCCCTCATGGCGGAAGAAGCCACCGAAACCCTTCTCCCCCTCGCGGAAAAGCACGGCGTCACCATCGAGACCCGCGGCGACATCACCCCCACGATCGGATCGCCGGCACTCCTGCTGCAGCTGACCACGAACCTCGTGCACAACGCGATCGTCCACAACCTGCCTGAACAGGGCACCGTGTGGGTCAACACCAGCGTCCGTCCCAGGACTGTGGTGCTCACTGTCGAAAACACCGGCGCGACGCTCACCCCACAGCTGGCCTCGACGCTCACCGAACCGTTCCAGCGCGGCACCGAGCGCATGCGCACCGACCACGCGGGCGTCGGCCTCGGCCTGGCAATCGTCAAAACCATCACCCAGGCACACGACGGAACACTCACCCTCACCCCACGTTCAGGCGGCGGGATGCGCGTCACTGTGGAACTACCCGCGCCGGCCCCGGCCCCGCGCACCGGCAGGTAGCGGATCTGGGAGTTGTTGCGCCGCCCCAACAGCGGATTCCGTCGGCACGGGAGGACTCCGTGCGTTCCTGGTCGCGGGCTGTCCACTTCGACGTGTCGCGGGAGGTCCGGGTGAACTCGTCGCTGAACACCAGTGCTGTGCCGCGCGGGCCGTGCTGCCAAGGGGCTCGACCCCGACCGGTGTGGCGGGGTCGTCCAGTGAGGGTCGGGCATGGGACTTGGCCGGAGTGATTGCGAGCATCGCGCTCAGGCCCAGCGCGATCGCGGTAGCGGACACCGCTCTGAATCGGCGGCCGTTGTGTGGGTAGCCGGCGTGACGTGGTGCCGTTCCATCGCTCTCCTGACATCGCTTTCGGAAGTGGAGGCTGCCGGTCATCCAGCCAAGACTGGCCGGGGAGTTCGTCATGACGGATGTGACAGAGGGCGCGAGAGGTCGGGCCGGTGGTCGTCACGCGGCTTTTGGAGCGTCCGTCTCTCCGCTTGAAGATGCTCGTATACCGAAAGTGCGTCGGATTTAATCCGCAGGTCCCCGACTAGAGCTGCCCGATGCGGACTTGGGGATCCGGGGTTCAGTGCGTGGACGTCGCCGGCGCGTCGCGGCGGCGTCCAGGCCGTCAGTCAGGCAGCGGCTCGGCGAAGTGCCGGAAACCACTGCGCTCGGTGTGCATGGCGTACAGGCGCTCGGCCAGCGCGTCGGGGCTGGAGTGCTCGGCGTCGGGACGGATCGCACCGGGGATGATCAGCTGGGCGGCGTGGATGCCCTCCGGGGCGAGCGCGTCGTGGAGCATGTGTGCGTAGGCGCTCTCGGCGGCGAACGCGATCGAGGTGCCGGCCCGCTCCGGGTGCGGGCGCACGGCGCTGCCGCCGTTGACGAAGAGCAGGGTGCCGCGGCCGAGCGCCCGCATGCCGGGCAGGACCGCATTGACGCAGGTGACCGGGCCGTTGACGGAGAAGCCCAGTGGGGCGTCGAGGTCGTCGGCGCCGGTGTCGAGGACCGGCTTCATGAAGTCGGCGCGGGGCACCGGGCTGTACTGCAGGATCTCGATCGGTCCGAGAGTCTCGGAGGCGGCCTCAAGGGCCGTGGTGAGGGAGCCGGGGTCGAGGACGTCTGCGGTGAAACCGCGGGCGGGAACGCCGTCACGGCTCAGTTCGGCCGTCAGAGCGTCCAGGTGCTCGACGTTGCGGGAGATGAGCGCGACGCTGTGGCTTGCGGTTCCGAAACGGCGGGCGGTGGCCAGCCCCAGGCCGGAGCCTGCGCCGACAAGAGCGAACGTGGTCACGGTGAGTAGTCCTTCGCGAGGGAGGTCACGGGGCCGGGCCGTAGGGGCCCGGCCCCGTATGTCGGGAGGTGCGGGTCAGGGCGTGAGGAGGGCCTTGATGGCGCGGCGCTCGTCCATCGCCTGGTAGCCCTCGGCGACCTGGTCCAGAGGCAGGGTGAGGTCGAAGACCTTGCCCGGGTTGATCCGGCCGGTCAGGACGCGGTCGATGAGGTCGGGCAGGTAGCGGCGCACGGGGGCGGGGCCGCCGCGCAGGCCGACGTGGGAGAAGAACAGCTCCTGCCCGTCGATGGCCACCTCGTGGGGGACGCCGACGAAGCCGACGTTGCCGCCGGCACCGCCGATTGCAGGGCCTGCCGCATGGCTTCGGCGGTGCCGACGCACTCCAGGACCGAGTCGGCGCCGATCCCCCCGGTGAGGTCCTTGACGCGGGCGATGCCTTCGTCGCCGCGCTCGGCGACGATGTCGGTGGCGCCGAATTCGCGCGCCAGGTTCTGGCGGGGCTCATGGCGATGATCCGCTCAGCGCCCAGTTCCTTGGCGGCGATCACGCCACACAGGCCGACCGCCCCGTCGCCGACGACCACGGCGGTGGAGCCGGGCGTCACCTCGGCGGCCTCCGCGGCATACCAGCCGGTTCCCATCACGTCGGAGACAGCGAGCAGGCCGGGCAGGAACTCATCGGCCGGGTGCTCGTCGGTGGCGACCAGGGTGCCGTGAGCGTTGGGGATGCGGACGTAGTCGGCCTGGCAGGTGGACATGAACTCGCGGTGCAGGCAGTTGGACTGGAAGCCGTTCCGGCAGTTGGCGCAGGTGTTGTCCGAGGTGGCGAAGGAGCCGACGACGAACTGGCCGGGCTTGACCGAGGTGACCTCACTGCCGACCTCCTCGACGAAGCCTCCAGCAGCCGGGCGGGCCCGCGCACGTTCAGGTAGGTCTCCTGCTGCCCGGCGAAGCTCGCTTCCGGTAGATCCTCGGCCGTGGCGCTGCTGCGCACGGCAACCTCGGGTTCGTCCCGCCCCTGCTCACGGGCGAGTTGCTCGTAGGCCGAGACGATTTCGGTGCACAACTCCGCCGGCAGCGGCTCGGCGAGGATCATCGCTCGGATCGCCACCGCCACCTCTTCCAGCGCCGCCGCTTCGTGGAGCCGTCCGAGTTGCTCGTCGATGCGCCCGCGCAGCCCGTGGCCGCCCAGCAGCTCTCCGTACGCGTATGCCGTCGTGGCGAACCCGGGCGGCACCCGCACACCTCCGGCGGCCAGGTGGGCTGTCATCTCTCCCAGGGAGGCGTTCTTGCCGCCCACACGGCCGACGTCCTGACGGCCGAGTTCCGCGAACGGGATGACGCGTCGAGTGGTGGCCATGACGTCCTCCGTCGTACGTGAGGTGATGACGTGCTCAGTAAGGCAGTGGGCGGCCGGACGGGGTGCGCAGGTCCAGCGGGGCGGGCCGGTGAGGCTGCTTCGGCCGGGCCTGGATCCGAATGCGGTGCATCGTCCTCACCTCTTGACGGGCGGAATCCCGAGCAGTGTCCGGATTCCACGATCACGCCACGCGGTGCCCTGGTTGCAGTGCCGAGGGGGCAGGAGGAAGGGGCCGAGTGGGCCGTACCAGGGAGGGACCGATCGGCCCATACCCCCGGAGCGTGGCGGCCGCGCTTCCTGCGCTGCGGAGCTGATGACACCCCCTGCGGTTCTCCTCCAGCCCGCCGCTTCCCACCTGAACCACCGCATCAGCAAGGAGATCGTGTCGGTCGCGCAACGCACCGGTCGAGGTATCGCCGTCGAGGGACTCGACGGGATCCGGGACCGGGTACGGCTTCGACGCGACCAGCGCGGCACGCTCTCCTCCTGGCCCTTCCACCAGCTCGGCAGCTCGGCCGGCACCTCGCCTACAAAGCGAGACAGGCCGGGGTGGCCTCCCTGGAAGTGGACGCGTGCCATACCTCGCAGCGCTGCCCGCGCCGCCACCACACCGAGAAGGCCAAACGACTCGGGACCACCTTTGTTGTCGTCGGTGCGGTCTCGCTCACCCCGCCGACGTCGTCGCCGGGGTGAGCGTGCGCGACCGCGCACGCTCGGTGTGGGCATTTGTCACCATGCCCGTCCCCACCCCCACGTAACTACGCATGGGTAGGGAGATGCGACCCGTGACCGTCCCGTCGTAGGGGCGGTCGGGAGCTCGACAAGGTGTGAACGATGCGGAGCGATCGCTCGGTCGTTCAGGGCCGAGAAGGTGACGGCCCCTCCCCAGCGGTACCGTCCTGGCACAGATCCGGAAATGCCTTGTCCAGCCCGGCCTCGTCCACGGCGGCGTCGGCCGCTGCCGACTCCAACAGCCCGCTCGGCCCGCCGGCCACCTTGTTCGGCGGCACGAGCAGTTCCACTCGGTCACCTGCCCGCTGCGGCCACCCCACGCCGACCACAGCCCCGCACCACTCGGCCAGCCCGCTCGGCTCGACGGCATACGCGGCACTCATACGACCTGTCTGTCCCCCACCCTCCTGTGTGCGCCCACCGACCCGACGACTCCAACGCCTCCTCGGTGGGCCGTGGATGTGCACCCGGGCCGAAAGGACCCCGGTCGGGACCGTGCGGCCCGTGGTGCCGGGGGCTCGGCGCGCCCACCCTGGGAGCAGTGCAATGAAGGGAGCCAGCGTGATGACAACCGCCACCACCATGAACGCGGCCCTCCCCGCCGGACACCGCGAACGACTGATGCAATTCGCCCGTGAGGTCTCCTTCGAGGCCGGGGCCCGCTTGTTCGAGGAGGGCAGGCGAGCCGACCACTTCTGGATCGTGCGAACCGGCACCGTAGCTCTGGACGTGCACGTGCCGGACCTGCGGCCCGCCGTCGTCGAAACGCTCGGGCACGGCGAACTGGTCGGCTGGTCCTGGCACTTCCCGCCGTACATCTGGCACCTGGGCGCCGAGGCGATGAGCCCGGTGCGGGCCTGGGAGTTCGATGCCGAGGCCGTGCGGGCGGCGTGCGCCGAGGACCCCGAGTTCGGCCGGGTGATCGCTGTCTGGGTCGGGCTCGTGGTCGCCGACCGGCTGCACGCCTCCCGAATCCGGCTGCTCGACCTCTACGCCCCTCACGGCAGCGGTGGTCTGGCATGACCGCAGTGTCCCGACGTCGCCGGCGTTCCGAGGAGGAGAACATGGACACCAGCCCTCACCGTGTGAGTGACGTGATGACGCCCGCCGTCGTCGCCGTGGGCCGCAAGACCCGGTTCAAGGACCTCGTCGAACGCATGGAGCAGTGGAAGGTCAGCGCCGTACCCGTGCTGGAGGGCGATGGCCGGGTGATCGGGGTGGTGTCCGAGGCCGATCTGCTGCCCAAGGAGGAGTTCCGGGACAGCGATCCGGACCGGTACACCCAGTTGCATCGCCTGGCCGACATGGCGAAGGCCGGGGCGGTGTACGCCGAGGAGCTGATGAGTACGCCGGCCGTCACCGTCCACGCGGACGCCACGCTCGCAGAGGCGGCCCGCATCATGGCGCTCCGGCACGTCAAGCGGCTGCCCGTGGTGAATTCCGAGGGGGTACTCGAAGGCGTTGTCAGCCGTGGCGATCTACTGAAGGTGTTCCTGCGCCCGGACAACGACCTCGCCGACGAGATACGGCGGGACGTCCTCGACGTCCTGTTCCCGGCCCCGGTCGAGCCCGTGCACATCGCCGTGGTCGACGGCGTCGCGACCCTGACCGGACGGGTCCAGGACGCCACGCGCATTCCGCTCGCCGCGCGCCTGGTGCGAGGCGTCGAGGGCATCGTGGGCGTGGACTGCCAACTCACCGCATCCGACGAGGCATGAAGCGGCGCGGCGAACGTCTGCCGCCCGCCCGAAATCGACGGTCGATGCACGCTGGCGGTCCGGACCACCGGCAGCCCTCGACCATGGGCGACAGCCGTGGCATCGTTGCCTCCCTTTTGTACCGACGACCCTGAGTCAGGGCGTGACGGCCCGGCCGGTGCCCGGGAGGTCGGGGTCGAGGTCCGGGTGGCGGGGCATGCCGACCAGCGCGCATTGCACGGACACCACACCCGGCACGGCCCGTGCGAGGCGAGTGGCAAGTGGGATGAGAGCGGTTTCGTGGACCCGGCCGGCAAGCGTGACGACACCGTCGTGGACCTCGACCCCGATCGCTGCCGTATGGGTGCCGAAGAGCCGAACGACGACATCGCGCCGCACCTCCTCGACGATGGCATCGTCGTCCCGCAGGAAGACCTTGAGCAGGTCGGAGCGGCTGACGATGCCCTCCAGGGTCCCATCGCCGCCGACGACCGGCAGCCGCTTGACCTGGTTGCGTGCCATGACGCGTGCGGCGTGGGCAAGGGTGGCGTCGGGCGCCACGGTGACGGCAGGGGCGGTCATCAGCTCCCCCGCAGTCAAAGCGTCCGCCTTGCGGACATCCGCGAGATCCTGCACCTGCCCGTAGCGGCCGACATCTCCTCCGCTGTATTCCTCCTTGGGCAGCAGATCGGCCTCGGAGACAACGCCGACGACATGTGCGGCGTCATCCAGCACCGGGAGCGCGCTCACCCGCCACTCGCGTATGGCCTTGACTATGTCCTTGAAGGCCGCGCCTGACTGCAGTGCGACGACCCGGTGCGTCATCACGTCGTTCACAAGGGTCGGAGTGCCGTTCATGGCATCCTCCAGGGCTCGGGTGCCGTCTCGGACACCTTCAGGCTGCGGCCTCGGACCCGTCCTGGGCATGGGCCGAGTGGGCCCGACACACTCGACCGCCGGCCCTGCCTCAAGCGCGACCGGCTCCCACTGACACCGCCCACGTCGGCCGCCTGAAACCGTACGGCCCGACCGAGGGGCCAGGTGGCCCCTGGTCAGCCCTCTCTCACCGGCACAGGCTGGAATCGGCAGGACCGACGCAGACCTTACGGAGTCATCATGTACGGCACCCCGCACATCGTCAGCGATGTCATGACCCACACGGTTGCCGCCGTCGGCCGACGGGCCGCCTTCAAGGAGATCGTGCAGCTGATGCAGGACTGGCAGATCAGCGCCCTCCCTGTGATCGAGGGCGAGGGACGAGTGGTCGGCGTGGTCTCCGAGGCCGACCTGCTGCCCAAGGAGGAACTCAGGGACAACCCCGACGCTGCCTACCTCCAGATGCGTCAGCCGGTCGACGTGGCGAAGGCCGACGCTCTCAGCGCAGGGGACCTCATGTCCTCCCCCGCCGTCACGATCGGTGCCGACGCCACGCTCGCCGAGGCCGCGCGCACCATGGCACGAGAAGGGGTCAAGCGGATGCCCGTGGTGGACGACGTAGGCATGCTGGCGGGCGTCGTCAGCCGGGCTGACCTGCTCAAGGTCTTCCTGCGCGGGGACGACAAGATCGCCGAGGAGGTCCGGCGCGAGATCGTGGCCTCCCACTTCCCGCCTCCGTCGGTCATTCAAGTAGAGGTGCACGACGGAGTGGCCACCCTGACGGGCCGCATCCACGACACCGCCATGGTCCCCATCGCAGCGCGCCTGGTGCGGTCCGTCGAAGGAGTCGTCGACGTGCAGTTCGACCTCGCGCGCGAAAACGCTCAGTAGCCGGCGGCGATAACCATGTCCGACGTCACCACCACCGATCTCTACGAAGTGACCATGGCCCTGTCCTACCTTCGCGAGGACATGCGGGCCCCGGCCACCTTCAGCCTCTTCGTCCGCGACCTTCCACCTGGCCGGGGCTTCCTGGTCGCGGCGGGCCTGGAGCCCGCACTGGACTTCCTCTCCGAATACCGCGTCGAACGCGAAGACGTCGAAGAGTTCGCCGCCGCGTTGCACCGCCCGGTGCGGGACCTGGAACCTCTCCTCGGCCTCGCCTTCGACGGTGAGGTACGAGCCGTACCCGAAGGCCACGCGATATTCGCCGGCGAGCCGTTGCTCGAGGTGACCGCGTCACTCCCGCAGGCCCAGCTCGTCGAGACCTACCTGCTCAACCAGCTCTGCCACCAGACGGTGGTGGCATCCAAAGCGGCGCGCTGCGTCCTGGCGGCCGCCGGACGGCCGGTGGTGGACTTCGCTCTGCGCCGCACGCACGGCCCTTGGGCGGGCAGGCAGGCGGCCCGTCTTGGAGCCATGGTCGGCTTTGCGGGAACCAGCAACGTGGCCGCGGCCACATCCCTCGGCATCCCGGCTTCAGGGACCATGGCGCACTCCTACATCGAGACCTTCGAAAGTGAAGACGAGGCGTTCCGAGCCTTCGCGCGCTGCCACCCCGGCCCCCTCACCTTCCTCGTGGACACCTACGACACCGAGGCGGGCGTAAGGGTCGCGGCTCGTGTTCTGAACGACCTTCGGCGCGGCCCCGGCTGCGCGATCCGCCTGGACAGCGGCGACCTCGGCGCCCTCTCGCGCCGGTCACGAGCCATCCTGGACGATGCCGGACTACCCGACGTGCGCATCGTGGCCAGCGGCGGGCTCGACGAGTACGGCGTGGCCCGACTCGTGGACGCTGGTGCCCCGATCGACGTGTTCGCGGTGGGCACCCGCGTCGGCGTCGCCGCGGACGCCCCGTACCTGGACTCCGCATACAAGCTCGTCGAGTACGACGGCCACCCCGTGATGAAGCTGTCCCCGGCGAAGGTCACGGCCCCGGGCCGTAAACAGGTCTACCGGCGCGCCGGGCAACCGGACGTCGTCGCTCTGTCGTGGGAGGAACCACCGGACTCGGCACGGCCACTGCTGCGCACGGTGATGCGTGGCGGTCGGCGAACGGGACCGCCGGACCGCTGGCAGGACGCGCGCGAACGGTTCCCCGAGGACATCGACGCGCTGCCGGCGTCGGCCCGGCGGATCCACGACCCCGAACCGGTGACCGCAAACCGGTCCAGGGCACTGCAGGAACTCACCATGAGGGTCCGCTCGGACATTGAGGCCAGGATTCCCTCAAGAAGCGTCGCCGCGCCGCCGCAGCAAGGGGGTGAGGCAGCAGTGACCACGCCCGCATCCACGCGGGAAAGCGACCTTGCGGCGCCGAGGACCGACCCGACGCCGAGCGGCACCACCGTGTACGCCCGTACGGGCGACGAGATCGTCGTACGCGGCACCACGGCCGGGGTTGTCACGCGGGACGGCGAAGTCGTCGGCGTTCACCACCGCGACGGCAGCCCGCCCTACGACGTGCGCTGGGCAGAGGATGGGCGGGTGACCCTGTACTTTCCCGGGCCGGATGCCTATGTCCGCCACCTGACGCATGAGCCGGTCTCCAGGGACACGGTCACCGACGTGCCGTCGGCTCCCGTCACACCTCAGGCGGGGGACGGCCATGTCCGGTCCGAGTGAACACCGGCCGATTCTCGTCGTATTGCCCTGCATGAGCGTCGCCGGACCGTCATGAAAGCCGCTCACGCAAGTGAACGGGAAGGCCGTATGGGCCCGAGTCCGGCCCATACGGCCCTGCCACGCTGCGGCATGCGGAGCACAAGCTGGAAGCGGAATGCGGACCGAGGTGCTCGGCCGGTGATCTGCTGCTGGTACGGCAGTCTCCCCGGCCGCGGTCGGCACACCCGGCATTGAAGGCAAGCGGGTGTCCGGGGAGAGCCAGGTCCCGGTGTCCGTACGGAAGCGGAGTCGTAGCCAGTTGGGGAGGTTGACCATGTCTTCGTTCTCGACCCTGCGGCCGGCCACGTCCGAGGTGAGCCGGTTGTAGCAGCCGGCTGCGTACGTGCCCGGGTAGTGGACGGCGTCGGCGGCGCATTCCGGTGCTGCTCCGCGGGTCGCGAAATAGCCGTTGCCGAGGGTGCACAGCGACTCACGCAGCCGTTCCTGGGCGGGATCGTAGCCCTCGTACTCCAGCGTCCAGTCCCGCATCGTCAGCCCTCCCCCAGCAGTTCGCCGAGGTCGTCGACCACCAGATCCGCGCCGTGCTTCAGCAGCGCGCCCCGGGTGTCGGGGGTGCGAGCGCGGTCCACCCCCACGACCAGGCCGAAGCCGCCGCGCCGTCCGGCCTCGACTCCGGCCAGTGCGTCTTCGACGACGGCGGCCCGTCGAGCGGGGACGCCCAAGCGGCGCGCCGCCTCCAGGAAGAGCGCGGGATCGGGTTTCCCCAGCAGGGCAAGTCGTCCTGCCTCCGTTCCGTCCACCAGGACGTCGAAGAGGTCGCGCACGCCCGCGCGCTCGAGGAGTTCCCCGGCGTGCCGGGAGGCCGAGGCGGCGGCCAGCGGCATCCCGGCGGACCGCAGGGTCCGCACCAGCCGGACCGTGCCCGGACAGGCGTCGATGCCCTCGGCGCGCAGCCGCTCGGTGAAGAGCACTTCCTTGTGGGCGGCGACGGCCTGGATCTCCGTATCGGACGGGTGGAACCCCCGGGCACGGAGGAACGCGGCGGCTCCGTCGAGGCGTGATTTGCCGTCGACGTACCGCAGATAGTCGTCGCTCATGTCGCAGGGCGCCTGTCCCTGCGGGTCCCGGGCGTGGAGGAAGCTGTCGAAGGCCGTCTTCCACGTGGCGGCGTGCACCCGGGCGGAGTCCGTGACGACACCGTCGGTGTCGAAGACCACGGCTGTCGTACCTCGCAACGCACGGGGTACGGCGGCCGTTCCTCTCCGTTCAGCACTCATCGTTCGCCGGCCATCGCGTTGGCATTGTGCCGGGCGTCGTGTCCGTCATCGCGGTGAACTCCTTCGCAGGGAAGAGGCCTTATGCGCTCCAGGCCCAGTCGGCGACCTCGGGCAGGTCGGTTCCGTGCTCGCGGATCCATGCGTGGTGCCGGGTGCGGGCGTCGGCCATGCGCTGGCGTACGGCGGCGGCCCGGACCCCGAGGCCGGGAACGCGGTCGATGACGTCCATCACCAGGCGGTAGCGGTCCAAGTCATTGCGGACGACCATGTCGAACGGCGTCGTGGTCGTGCCCATTTCCTTGTAGCCGCGGACATGGAGGTTGCCGTGTCCGGTGCGGCGGTAGGCGAGACGGTGGATCAGCCAGGGGTAGCCGTGATAGGCGAAGATCACGGGCTTGTCCGTCGTGAACAGCCCGTCGTACTCGTAGTCGCTCATCCCGTGGGGATGTTCCTCGCGGGGCAGAAGACGGGTCATGTCGACCACGTTGACGACCCGGACGGCCAGTTCGGGCAGGTGGCGCCGCAGCAGGTCGGACGCCGCCAGGATCTCCTGGGTGGGGACGTCGCCCGCGCAGGCGAGGACGACATCGGGTTCGCGTTCCCCGTCGGCGGACCCCGCCCAGTCCCAGATTCCGGCGCCGCGGGCGCAGTGGGCGCGGGCCTGGTCCATGGAGAGCCAGTCGAAGCAGGGCTGTTTGCCCGCGACGACGACGTTGACGTAGTCACGGCTGCGCAGGACATGGTCCGCGACGGACAGCAGCGTGTTGGCGTCGGGCGGCAGGTACACCCGTACGACCTCGGGGCTCTTGTTGAGGACGTGATCCACGAAGCCGGGGTCCTGGTGCGAGAACCCGTTGTGGTCCTGCCGCCAGACGTGCGAGGTCAGCAGGTAGTTGAGGGAGGCGATCGGGGCGCGCCACTTCAGTGCCCGAGAGGTCCTGAGCCACTTGATGTGCTGGTTCACCATCGAGTCGACGATGTGGACGAACGCCTCGTAGCACGAGAACAGTCCGTGCCGGCCGGTGAGGAGGTAACCCTCCAGCCAGCCCTGACAGAGGTGTTCGGAGAGGATCTCCATGACGCGGCCGTGTCGGTCCAGGTGCTCGTCCACCGGGAGGGTCTGGGCCTGCCAGGCTTTGCCACTGGCCTGGTAGACGGCGTCCAGTCGGTTGGAGGCGGTCTCGTCGGGCCCGACCAGGCGGAAGTCACGGCGGCCGGAGGTGTCCTCCATGATCCGTTCGAGGAGGCTGCCCAGGACGCGGGTGGGTTCGTGCTGGGTGGCGCCCGGCTTGTCTACGGGGACGGCGAAGCCGTCGAGGGGCGGGATCGGCAGATCGCGTACGAGACGGCCGCCGTTGGCGTGCAACGTGGCACCGAGGCGGTGGTCCCCCTCGGGAACGCACGCAAGGACGTCCGCGCTGGGCCGCCCCGCTGAGTCGAAGAGTTCCTCGGGGTGGTAGGAGCGCAGCCAGGCCTCCAACTGCCGCAGGTGATCCGGGTTTTCGCGTACGCCGGCCAGGGGGACCTGGTGGGCCCGCCAAGTCCCCTCGACGGGCACGCCGTCGACCTCGGCGGGTCCCGTCCAGCCCTTCGGCGTACGCAGCACGATCACGGGCCAGCGCACCCGCTCGGCCACGCCGCCCTCGCGGGCCGTGCGCTGCATCAGCTCGATGCGGTCCAGCGCCCGGTCGAGGGCGCCGGCCATCGCGCGGTGAACCTCGTGCGGGTCGTCGCCGGTCACATGGATCGGCTCGTGCCCGTATCCCCGCAACAGCTCGTCGAGTTCGGGCTCGGGGATGCGGGACAGTACGGTCGGGTTGGCGATCTTGTAGCCGTTGAGATGGAGGATCGGCAGGACGGCGCCGTCGTGGACCGGGTCGAGGAACTTGTTCGAGTGCCAGGACGCGGCGAGCGGACCGGTCTCCGCCTCCCCGTCGCCGATCACGCAGGCGACCAGCAGGTTCGGATTGTCGAAGGCGGCGCCATAGGCGTGAGCGAGTGAGTAGCCGAGTTCACCGCCTTCGTGGATCGACCCGGGCGTCTCGGGCGCCACGTGGCTGGGCACGCCGCCCGGGAACGAGAACTGCCTGAAGAGGCGCTCCATGCCCGTCGCGTCACGCGTGACGTCCGCGTAGGTCTCGCTGTAGCTGCCCTCCAGCCAGGAGTTCGCGAGGACCGCGGGACCGCCGTGGCCCGGTCCCCACACGCACAGCGCTTCGAGGTCACGGGCTTTGATGACGCGGTTGAGGTGGGTGTGGACGAGGTTGAGGCCGGGCGACGTTCCCCAGTGGCCGAGCAGGCGCGGCTTGATGTGGGCGGGTGTCAGGGGCTCGGCGAGCAGCGGATTGGCCATGAGGTAGATCTGGCCGACGGCAACGTAGTTCGCGGCCCGCCAGTGGGCGTCCAGGGTGCGTAGTTCGTCGTCGGTCAGTACCGTGCTGTCCTGGTGTTCGACCTTGGGCATGGTGGCTCCGTAAGTCATCGGGGCAAGTCATCGGGCGGAGGAGGCGGCATGGCCGGCGAGAAGACCGCGAAGGTGCCGCGCGCGGCATACGAACAGGAGCTGCTGCGTCTTCAGACGGAGCTGGTGAAGCTTCAGGAGTGGGTGCGCACCGAGGGCGCCCGGCTGGTGGTCGTCTTCGAAGGGCGGGACGCGGCAGGCAAGGGCGGCACCATCAAGCGGGTCTCCGAACACCTCAACCCTCGCGTCGCCCGGACCGTGGCGCTGCCCAAGCCGACCGAGCGCGAACGCGGCCAGTGGTACTTCCAGCGTTACGTCGAGCAGCTGCCGGCTGCCGGGGAGATCGCGTTGTTCGACCGGAGCTGGTACAACCGCGCCGGTGTCGAGCATGTGATGGGCTTCTGCACCAAGGAGGAGTACCAACTTTTCCTCCGCCAATGCCCCGTCTTCGAGCGCATGCTCATCGAGGACGGCGTCCTGCTGCGCAAGTACTGGTTCTCGGTGAGCGACGCCGTTCAGCAGGAGCGCTTCAGCCGCCGGCTGGAGGATCCGACGCGGCGATGGAAGCTTTCCCCGATGGATCTTGAGTCGATCACCCGTTGGGAGGCCTACTCCCGGGCCAAGGACCAGATGCTGGTGCACACCGACACCTCGGACGCGCCGTGGTTCGTGGTGGAGAGTGATGACAAGCGCAGGGCGCGACTGAACATGATCGCCCACCTCTTGGACTCCGTGCCCTACCACGAGGTGCCCCCTCCGGTGCTCGAGCTGCCGCCCCGGCCCCCGTCGACCGGCTACGAACGCCCACCGCGTGACCTGCAGACATACGTCCCCGACCACGCGGCGGGTCTCTGAGCCGGCCACGCGCTCAGCCCCACTGCGGAACGACTGCGACGGGACAACGCGAATGGTGCAGGGCCGTGTGCGCGACCTGACCGAGCTGAAGACCGAGGTGGCCCCGGCGCCGCAAGGCACCGACAACCAGCAGGTCGGCCCGCATCGAGGCATCCAGCAGCACCCTGCGGGCGGGCCCCTCGGCAGTCCGTCGACGCACTTCCACCGACGGGTACTCCGCCGCGAACTCGCTCAGCGCCGACTCCAGGATCTCCACCGCCCGCTCCTCGTGCAAACGGGCGGGTTCTCCCGCAAGCAGCGGGTGCTCGACCGACTCGTACGCCGGGCAGCGCCAGGCCCGCACCGCGTCGAGAGTGGCTCCACGGCGTTGTGCCTCCTGGAAGGCGAAGCGCACGGCCTCCGAGTTCTGCTGCTCCTCGCCGACTCCGAGAGCGATCGTGTGCAGCATCCCGGTCCTGGCCTGGTTGTCGTGACTGCCGCGCAGCACGAACACGGGGCAGTCGGCGCGGGCGGCCACCGCGAGGCAGACCGAGCCGAGCAGCAGCTCGGCGACACCACTGCGGCCACGCGATCCGAGGACCAGGGCACAGGCATTCCGCCCCTCGTGCAGGAGAGCACTGACCGCATCTTCGGGCAGCACCTCGGTGGCGACCTTCAGACCGCTGTCACGGTGGTGGGCACGCCGCGCCGCGGTATCAAGAATGTCGTCGGCCAGCACCTGTTCCGAAGACCTGCCGAGGGTCTCGGCGAGCGCCGCTCCCTCATAGCGCTCCCACAGCGACGCGTACACCAGCCGCAGCGGCACCCCACGCAGGACGGCCTCGTCCGCCGCCCAGTCCACCGCGCGCATGCTCGACTCGGAGCCGTCGACACCCACGACCAGGGGGAGCTCCACGGCCTTCACCTACCTTCACCGTCGTTTTCGGAGTCGGTCAGCGCCACGACGCAAGCCCACACCGGCGCTGTTCTCACCAGAATCACTTCTCCCAGGTGATCACTCATGGGGAACCACCGCGACAGGGGCGGTCGCATGGTGCAGTACGGCGTGGGTGACCGGCCCGATGTGGGTGCCGAGCACAGAGCGGGGACCACGACGGCCCACAACCACAAGGGAGGCATTGCGAAAGGCCTCGACCAGGTCGTCGGGCGCCTTCCGGACCGGGAGTCTTCGGTGACCTTCACTGTCGCGAAATTCTGCCGCCAGGGGCGCAGCACCTCAGTCACCGCGGCAGCCTCCTCGTCCAAGAGCCGTGCGCTCGCCACGAGGTCGGCAGCCAGACCGCAGGCGATGTAGAGCGGCAGATCCCAGCTGCGGACAACATGGAGGGACTTGCCTGGCAGACGGGCCTCCTACGGCCAGGGGTCCGGCTCCCGGACGAGGACGACCCTCAGCGGCGAACCGCGCAGAGATCCTCATCACGTATGGCGCTGACGGCTCGAGGTCACATGCGTACGTATTGCTCGGTGTCCTCGGCGAAGTCCTTGAGCGCTTGGTCAGTCAGCGTGGGGCGGGTCTGCGCAATAGCCTGGAGGTAGTCCTCTGTGCTGGGCGGTGTGCCTTTCCCATGGGCGACTTCGCGTTCGAAGGCGGTCTGCGCGCCCTTGCGTGCCGCGAACTCGATGTCGGCCGGTGTGAACATCTCGCTGGCTTCCACCAGGCGTTGCAGGTCGACATCGGCCGCAGCAGGGCGGAGATAGCGCTGCCAGACCGCCGTCCGGGCCACCGGATCCGGAGGGCCGACGGGGATGACGTAGTCGAAGCGGCCCGGCCGTAGGAACGCTGGGTCGAGGGAGCGGATGGAGTTCGTGGCGCAGATCAGAAGCCGGTCATCGTGGTCGCGGAAGCCGGGTATCAGCTTGAGGAGTTCATTGGTAACTCCGTGACCGGGGTCGACGGCCGTGCCGGACCGGACGGAGGCGATCTCCTCGACCTCGTCGATGAAGAGGATCACCGTCTCCAGTTCGGCCAGATCGGTGAACGCCTCGCGGAGCGAGGTCGCCAGTCCTCCCTCCCTCGATGATGCGAGCCTGGAGGGGAAGAGTTCCACGAAGGGCCACTCCAGCCGGGAGGCGACCCCTTTGGCGAAACTGGTCTTGCCGGTGCCCGGAGGCCCGAAGAGGATGACCGCTTTCGGCGGCATCACTCCGTACTGCTCGGCGAGCGCGGGCTGGGCCAGCGGCAGCACGATCCGCCGCCTCGAACGTATCGGACGAGCTGCCCACGAACAGTCCGCCGGCAAGAGCGGGAGCGGCGGCCTCTGTGTGATCGGCCGCCGCCCGCATGGTCAGCGCTTGTGGTAGGGCTGCTGGACTCGGCCCTTGACGGAGGTGCCCGTCGGGTCGAGGTTCTTGAACTGGTCGGTGTAGGAGCCCACCGAGATGCCTCGTACCTTTTGGGACTGGGCCAGTTGCTGGAACGAAGCGGTCTTGGACGCCGTGGTGAGGATCCGGATCGCGCTGCGCTGCAGGTCGCCCAGCCGCATCGTGTAGGCGCTGGCCGCAGCGTAGTTGCCGGTCAGGGTGACGGTGTAGGAGGTCACGGGGCTGGTCGAGTCCCCTGGCGTGCTGTGCTGCACGTCCGAGACCGTGACAGCAGCCTTCTGGGTCGCGGTCAGGGCGGAGGAGGCGAGCAGGTCCTGCACGGCCTGGTAGGCGTCGTCGACCGAGGTGAACTTCGGGTGAGCCGTGTAGGTCTGGTTGTTGATCGCATCGATCGTCATGGTACCGGACAGCGGGGTCTTCGACAGGTCCGTCGTGCCGTCGACGGTGGAGGAGACAGTGGTGCTGCCGCCGGCTGCCAGGGTGAGTCCGCCGAGCTGGAAGGTGTAGCTGGTGGAGCCGGTGCTCCGTACCGTCTTGGTGTAGGCGGGCAGGCCGTGGACGTCGACGGTCGGTGCGGCCTTGACGGTGGCGTTGACGATGTCGGAGGGCCTGCCGCCGGGCTCTATGAGGTCGTTGCCGGAATACATGGTGTTGGTGGCGCCGTGCGCTCCGCCCCAGTCGGTCATGACGGTGCCCTTGAAGCCCCATTCGCCGCGTAGCACGTCGGTGAGCAGGTCGTAGTTGCCGGAGGCGTAGGTGCCGTTGACCTTGTTGTACGAGCTCATGACGGACATGGGCTGGGCGGCCTTGACGGCGATCTCGAAGCCCTTGAGCTCGATCTCGCGCAGCGCCCGCTCGCCGACCACGTCGTTGCCGGAGTTGCGGGCGGTCTCCTGGTTGTTCGCGGCGAAGTGCTTGATGGTCACCCCACGCCCGGGTTGCTCTGGACGCCCTCGGTGGTGGCCGCGGCGGTGAGTCCGGATATCAGGGGGTCTTCGGAGTAGTACTCGAAATTGCGGCCGTTCAGAGGGTCGCGGTGGATGTTCATTCCGGGTGCCAGCCAGAGGGAGACCCCGTATTCGTTCATCTCCTTGCCGACGGCGGTGCCGACCTTGTCGACCAGGTCACGGTCCCAGGTCTGGGCCAGGAGGGTGCCGATGGGCCAGGCGGTGCCGTACTGGTAGGTGGGCGGGGTCGTGGCGATCTGCTGGGTGAGGCGCAGTCCCGCGGGTCCGTCGGACAGTGTCATGCTCGGGATACCGAGGTCCTCGTGGGCTCCGGTGGTGTATCCGGCGGCTCCGACGGCTGACGGGGTGGCGCCTCCGACGCTGGAGCCTTCCACGATGTCGGCGAGCTGCTTCACCGTGAGTCCGGCGACGAACTGCTCGATCGAGGTCCTGCCCTTGGCCACATCGTAAAGGGTGCTGCTGGAGCTGGTCTTGACGTGCGTGACCTTCTCTCCGGTCTTGGGTGCGTAGGGGGCGCCAGTTCCCTCCCAGTCCTTCTCGTCGCGGTCGAGATAGACGGTGGTGGAGGAGATCTTGTCCCCGTCGAGGGCGTAGTAGGGCGAGGTCGAGTCGACGGTGACGTCCTGCTCGCCGTCGGAGGCGTCGTTCTCGGTGCGGAACGAGCGGGGGTCCAGGTTGATGCGCCGGGCGTGGGCGATCTCCCTCTTCTCGTCGACGTAGGTGTAGAAGTCCGCTGGCTTGCTGGTGAGTTCGCTCGCGGGCTTCTGGTCGTTCAGCTCGTTGTGGTCCTGTTCGGTCACGACGGGCTTGGCGAGGTTCAGGTTGGCGGCGACGTGGGTGTTGCGGGACGAGTTGCCGACGCGGACGAGGTAGTCACCGGCGTCGAGGACCCATGCGGCTCGGGATTCGCTGTAGGAGGCCAACGAGGAGGTGTTGAAGGTGACCGTCACGGTCTGCGAGGCGCCGGGCGCCAGGTCGTCCGTCTTCGCGTAGCCGGCGAGCTGCTGGTAGGCCTTGTCCGCGCCGGTCTGCGGGGCGGAGACGTAGACCTGCACGGTCTCCTTGCCGCTGTAACGGTGCCCGGTGTTGGTGACCTTGGCGGTGACCGACACCTGCTTGGCGCTCGCGGTCACCTTCTGCGCCTGGATGCTGAAGTCGGTGTAGGAACCGCCGTAGCCGAAGGGGTAGTTGACTACGGAAGCGGGGTCGCTCTTGTTGATCGAGCGGTAGAAGGAATCGAAGTAGCGGTATCCGACGTAGATGCCCTCGCCGTACTCCTCGGTCGCGGAGTTGCCGTCATTGTTCGCGAAGGTCGCCCCTGGACGCGATCACCGCCGGCCCCGCCTTCGTCCGCAACGGCCGCATGGACCTCCTCGCCGCCAACCAGCTCGCCCGCGCCTTCTACAGCGACGTCTACGACAGCGCCCCCAGCCAGAGAAACCTCGCCCGCTTCAACTTCCTCGACCCCGTCTCGCGACGCTTCTACCCGGACTGGGACACCTTCGCCGACACCTGTGTCGCCATCCTGCGGACCGAAGCCGGCCGCAACCCTCACGACAAGGACCTTCACGACCTCGTCGGTGAACTCTCCACGCTCACCGAGGAATTCCGCACCCGCTGGGGCGCCCACAACGTCCGCCGCCACGGCACCGGAACCAAACGCTTCCACCACTCGGCCGTAGGAGAACTCACCCTCGCCTTCGAAGGGCTGGAAATGGCCGCGGAACCCGGCCTCACTCTCGCCATCTACACCGCCGAACCAGGGTCCGCTTCCGAAGAAGGTCTGCGACTTCTCGCCACCTGGGCCGCCACACAAGAAGCCGCCTCCGCCACCAGACAGGCAGCCGGCTGACCGCCCACTCACCACCTTCGTTCCGACGGTTCGCACCGAACACCGGCGCCTACGAACTCGCGCGGGGCCCACCTGCGGCGGCTCCACTCATGAGCTTTGAAGGCTCCCCTCCCTGAAGGGAGGGGATTCTCCACCCTCCAGGGCTGTGCGGGGATTTACGGCTCAGGCCGCCACCCGAGCCGGCGGCTCAGGTGGTCTTGCGCCCTCAGCACCGTCCGGGTTCCAACCTGCCCGGACCAGCATCACGCGGGCGGAGTTCTTGTCCCGGGGGGACACGGCTCCGCACACGGTGCAGGCATACGTTCTCATCGAGAGAGGGAGTGCGTGCTTGGTTCTCGCTGCGCACTGCGCACATTCCATCGTGGTGTGCGCCGGGTGCACGAGACGGACGTCCCGTGCGTGTTTGCGGCCCGTCTCGACCAGGGCGCGCTTCGTCGCGGCGATGGCGGCGTCGGCCGCTTTGCGGGCCATCGTGGTCTTCGCGAGGAACTTCGGCCGGAAGTCCTCCACCGCAACCCCGTCATGGCCGCGCATCACAGACGTGGCCCACTTGCGGCCGGTGTCCTCACGCTGCCTCGCGATCTTCTTGGACACCTTGGCGGCCTGTGCCCGCGCCTTCCGATAACCCTTGGATGCGGGCTGCCCTTTCGGGCGCCGGCGCCGGGCCATCATCCGCTGGTACTTCGCGAGCCGCTGCGCGGCCCGCCTGCCGTGCCCGGCATGCGGGAGGTCGTAGGCGTCATCCGTGGTGGTGGCCGTCTCCTTCACACCCCAGTCCACCCCGAGAACCCGCCCGGTGGCGGGCAGCGGTTCGCTCTGCGCGGAAGCGACGAAGGACACGTACCAATGCCCAAGCGTGTCCTGGTACACGCGCACGCTCGACGGGTCGGCCGGAAGGTCCCGCGACCACACGACAGTCAGCCCGATCCCGCCCGCGAGGTGCACGCGGCCGTCCTTGAGGCGGAAACCGCGCTTCGTGTAGTTCATGCCCGGCCTGGCGTCCCGCTTGCGCTTGAAGTGGGGCATCCCCGCCCGGCGGTGCTGCGCAAGCCCGTCCTTGATGTCCTTCAGCGCCTTCGCCCTCGACTTGGCGAAGTCGCGGATCACCTGCTGCTGCGGCACGCACGCGCCCTGAGCCAGCCACGGCGTCACCCTGCGGGCCTCGGTCAGCAGCTTGTCGAGCTGGGCCGGACCGCACGTCAGCTTCTCGCCGCCCGCTCTGCTCTGCGCGTGGACCTGCCTGGACTTGGCCACACACTCGTTCCACAGCCACCGGCAGCGATCCCACTCGGCGTCGAGCGCGCGCCGGGCCGTCGCCGACAGGCGCACACGAAAGGTGTACCGGGCATACCCGGCCCCCTCCGTGATCGCTCCACTCGTCATACACCCGAACCTACCCAGGAGGACTGACAGTCGAGAGTTCTTGACCGCTGCGGCTCGCTCACCCCGTCACCCGGTGGACGGTCCTTCGCCCCGGGGGCGAAACCCCTACTTCCCGTCCTGCCCCGCAGGAGTCCGATTCCTCCCCGACCTGAAGGCCGGAGCATCCTCGGAGGAACCCGGTGACCGAAGTCGTCCGCAGATTTGGCAGGTACCTGCGCGGTTGTGGCGGCGTATCGCAGCGTTCACGAGCTTCGACGGCACTCCAAGGCGTGACGCGGCAGCCTTCGATCCCATGACCCGACCGACCCGCCAGTCGCTCACGTGTCGACACGCCCGCGCATGAAACGCTCCCCGCGTGCCCACCGCCGCTTCCTCCTACGCTCGGCACATGACCGAGAACGAGATCGAGCTCAAGGCCATCGCGGCACTCACGGCCCTGCGCGGCGGTGTCAGCGCAGACTACGTCTCCGACCTGCTGGGCGAGGTCATTCCGACGCAGTTCCTCGTCCCCGACACCGAAGACGCGGCAGAGGTGGGCCTCGCCGTGCTGAACCAGCTCTCCGAACCGCTGAGCGCCCTGATCAAGGGCTTCGTGCTGGCCTTCGAAACGGTCGCAGACGCGTACGACCAGACAGACCCCGATACGTCCACGGAGGCTATCCTGCAGGCACTCGCGCTGGAGATCGCACGCAACTCCGACTGACCGGCCGAACAGTATCGGCCCGTGTCATGACAGAGCCGCGCCCAGTCGCAGAGGGGGTACCGCTCAGGAATTGGGTGTCTTCCTGTGGGAGACGACGTACTCGACATGGGTGCGGACCTGATGGTGGGACGTAAGGTGCGCTCGCATCCGGTTGGGCAGGTCGTCGAAACCATCCGCCGCCTACTCGTCGTGGAGTTCGGCGCGTATGCGGCGGGAGGGTTTGAAGGCGTAGAGGTCGAGGATGCCGGGTGGTTCGGTGAGGCCGGGGCCGCCGCCCTCGATCCAGGCGGTGATGTCGGCGGTTGCGTCGGCGTCGTTGACCAGGCCCAGCCAGACTGGGCGCCCACCCGCCTTGCGCCCGGCCGTGGACGGTTGTACGACGATGACGTTGGCGCGCTCGCAGGCGTCGAGGCAGTCGGTGACCCGTACGGTCGCGGAACCGTCCAGGGCGCGTCGCAGATCGCGGAGTTGGGCGGTGTGGTCGAGGCCGGGGACCTTGGGGCTGCCGCAGCAACAGCCGCGGCAGACGGTGACCGTGGGCCGAGGTGCTGCCGCTCCGGATGCCGGGTCGGGAGCAGCACGGCGGGAGCGTTTACTCACGCTGAGCCTCCTCGGACGGGGTTCTTCCAGGCCGCTTCGCGCAGCAGGCGCAGGCCGTTGAGGCCGACGATGACGGTGGAGCCTTCGTGGCCGGCGACGCCGAGCGGCAGCGGCAGGGTGGCGATGAGGTCCCAGGCCACCAGGGCGCTGATGAACACGCCGGCGATGACGAGGTTCTGGATGACGAGGCGCCGAGCGGCCCGGGAGAGGCCGACCACCGTGGGGATGGTGGCGAGTTCGTCGCGGACGACGACGACGTCGGCGGTCTCCAGGGCGAGGTCGGAGCCGGCCTTGCCCATGGCGATGCCGGTGTGTGCGGCGGCCAGAGCGGGGGCGTCGTTGACACCGTCGCCGACGACGAGCACCTTGTGGCGCTCGCTCTCCCATTGCCGTACGGCGGCGACCTTGTCCTGGGGCAGGAGTCCGGCGCGGACGTCGGTGATGCCGACCTCGGCGGCCAGACGGCGGGCGGCGCGTTCGTTGTCACCGGTCAGCAGGACCGGCGTGCGGCCGGTCAGCTCCGTGAGCGCGGCGACCGTGGCGGCTGCGTCCGGACGCAGCCGGTCCGCGATGCCGATCACCCCGACCGGGATGTCGTCGCACAGGACCAGCACCGCGGTCTGTCCGGCGTCCTCCAACTCCGCCACGGCTGCGGCCTCGGGACCGGTGGCGGCGGGCAGCAGGCGGCCAGGGGATCCGACCTGGACGGCGTGACCGCCGATGGTGGAGCTCACTCCCCTGCCGGGGACGGAGCTGAAGTCGAGCGCTTCGGGTAGCGGGAGACGACGTTCGCGGGCGGCTTCGACGACGGCGCGGGCGAGCGGGTGCTCGCTGGGGTGCTCGGCCGCGGCCGCCAGCGCGAGCAGCGTGTCCTCGGTCAGGCCGGTACCGGGCAGTGGGCGGATGCCGGTGACGCGTGGGGTGCCTTCTGTCAGGGTGCCGGTCTTGTCGAGCGCGACCGCGTCGACCTGGCCCAGGCGCTCCATGACGACGGCGGACTTGGCCAGCACGCCGTGGCGGCCGGCGTTGGCGATCGCGGACAGCAGCGGCGGCATCGTGGAGAGCACCACCGCGCACGGCGAGGCGACGATCATGAAGGTCATCGCCCGGAGCAGGGCGGGCTGGAGCGCGGAGCCGAAGGCGAGGGGGATCGCGAAGACGGCGAGGGTGGCAACGACCATGCCGATCGAGTACCGCTGCTCGATCTTCTCGATGAACAACTGGGTGGGAGCCTTGGTCTCGGAGGCCTCCTCGACCATCTTCACGATCCTGGCGATCACCGAGTCCGACGGGTCGCGCCCGACGCGCAGGCGCAGGGCGCCGGTGCCGTTCACCGTGCCGGCGAACGCCTCGTCCCCGGCCTCCTTGGCCACCGGCAGGGGCTCGCCGGTGATGGTGGACTGATCGACGTCGCTGACGCCGTCCAGGACCTGGCCGTCGGCGCCGACTCGCTCGCCGGGCCGCACCAGGATCAAGTCCCCGACCTTCAGGTCCGCGGCGGCGACGGTCTCCTCACCGCCGTCGGACAGCAGCCGCGTGGCCGTGACCGGTGCAAGGTCGAGGAGACCACGTACGGAGTCCGCGGTACGCGCTGTCGCGACGGCCTCCAAGGCGCCGGAGGTCGCGAAGATGACGATGAGCAGTGCCCCGTCGAGGACCTGCCCGATGGCGGCGGCCCCGAGCGCCGCGACCACCATCAGCAGATCCACGTCCAAGGTCTTGTCCTTCAGGGCCTTCAGGCCCTCCCACCCCGGCTCCCATCCGCCTGTGACGTAGGTGGCGGCGAACAGCGGCGCCCATGTCCACACCGGGGCATCGAGCAGCTTGAGCGGGAGCGCGACAAGGAACAGGACCAGCGCGGCCAGCGCCCATCGGGCCTCCGGCAACGCCAGCACCCGCGTACGCCGCCGGGGGGCCGCCGGGCGCGGCCCGGGGACAGCTGGCGCGGGCCGCCGATCCAGGACAGAAGACATGACAAAACAACCCTTCACGGGCGGGATGGGGCAATGGCTTCCACCATACAGGAACACCTGAATAGGTCTTCATGCGTCATCGCTATGATGTCCGCATGGGCCACGGAACCGACACCGCCAGCAGCGCCACCACCCGCGAGCGCCTCGACGCCGTCGGCACCGCCGACGTCGCGGCGACCCTCCAGGCCCTCGCCACACCCTCGCGGCTGTACATCCTGGCCCGCCTCCAGGAAGGGCCCTGCTCGGTGAGCGAACTCGCCGAGGCCGTCGGCATGGAAGCCTCCGCCTGCTCGCACCAGCTGCGCCTGCTGCGCAACCTCGGCCTGGTCACCGGCGAGCGCCACGGGCGGTCGATCGTCTACGCCCTTTACGACAACCACGTCGCCGAACTCCTCGACCAGGCGCTGTACCACGTCGAACACCTGCGGCTGGGAGTTCGGGATGTCCCTGCCGCCACGCCGGAGCCTCTCGCCGACTGAGGCGATCGAGGCCGGGACAGCCCCCGTCGACGCGCGCGCACGCCCCACATGCCGGACGTCCGATCAGCCCGCTGTGCGGCGCCGGCCTTGCGTCTGTGGCCTCAACTCGCCCTGGCCGCAAGGCCACTCCCGATCAAAAAGTTCTGTCCGGCCTCTTGACCTGTCCCCCGCCGCGCCCTCTGCGCTCGCGGGGTGCCGACGAACCGGTGGTCGCGGTCGTGGAGTCCCGCGCATGAGCGGCCGGGACGAGGACCTCGACCTGGCGGTGCGGTTGCTCGCCGGGACACCTACGCACGAGGGCCGCGATCCCCTGCTCCTTCGCCAATGGGCGCTTGTCGCCTCGGAGTTCGACAGTCGGATGACGCCTCCCGCGCTGCCGGTCCGAGTCGTCAAGCGGGACGGTGGCCTCGCGGCCGGGCTGCTGGCCCGGTACCGGTCGAGGCCGCCGGTGGTCGAGATCTACGTCGACACCGTCGACCGCGCCGAGCGGCTGATCGCCGAGCGCGGCTGGCGGCACTGGTTCCCGGAAGGGTCGGTGCGGGCAGCCGCCCTCGCCCACGAGCAGGCGCACGGCTGGCTCCACCACGCGCATGTCCGGGCCGAGTTCAAGCGGGCGCTCGGACACACGGCGCTGCGGCTCGGACGGCGCCGCCTGTACGCACATGTCGCGGGCGCCGACGAACTCGCCGCGCACGCCTACGCCCGAGCCACCTGCGGCATGGTCCGCAGTCCCCTGCTGCTCACGGAGGCGCTGGGCGCCGCCGTGTTATCGGTAACCCCGGCTATCAGAAGCTGCGGAATGCCTCGCTGCCGGAGGTCTCAGTGGCTACGTGGGGCATACATGATGACGGCCATTCCAACGAGGCAGATCAGGGCACCGGTGACGTCGAAGCGGTCGGGGCGGTAGCCGTCGGCGATCACGCCCCAGGCGATGGATCCGGCGACGAAGATGCCGCCGTATGCGGCGAGCACGCGTCCGAAGTGGGCGTCGGGCTGGAGGGTGGCTACGAAACCGTACAAGCCGAGGGCGATGACGCCGCCGCCGATCCATGCGATGCCTTTGTGCTCGCGGACGTCTTGCCAGACCAACCAGGCGCCGCCGATCCAGCAGGGCGGCGAGTATGAACGGAACGGGTGATCGTCATGTGCGGGACTGTAGCGAGATGTCCTGCTCAGGACGCTAGTGCTGTGACCGGGAACGTTCGCCGGGCTGGTGTTGGTGACCCTCGAATCGAGACTGGCAGAACACGCCCCCCTCAGCGTGTGAGGGCGCTCGCCACGGCCTTGAGCAGGCGGTCATCTCCGGTTGGCAGTAGGACCTCAAGCTGTCGCCCGGCCACGTTGCACAGCAACATCGAGCGCTCAGTGACGACCTCGACATTGGCGCCGGGGGGCGCGAGCTGCACGTTCGAGACGGTGCCGTCGACGGTCGAGAGGAAGGCACCTTCGGCATGCACCACGAGGCGAGCGCGGTGTCTCTGTCCCCCAGCGTTACGGAATCGTGCATCACAACGGATGCGTACGGTCTCCCCACGTCTCAGTGCGGCGACCGTTTGGGGGACGCGGCGCTTGTGCCATAGCTCGCGTATGCGGCGACGGATCAGGTCAGCCACGGCCCCGAAGCCAACGATGACGATGAAGGTCTCCCACACGGGCCTCTCCTGCGGCTCGGCATTCCCGGTGATCAAGAATCTCCCACTTGCAACCCCGATGGGAACATATGCTGCCCACTGATCGGCGCTGCCGACGCAACCCGGTGAACCTTCCCGGCCATCGCACTAGTGTGATGCGCCAGAAATGGCGACTCTAAGTATGTAGGCTGTTTTCATGGTGTCTCGGGGTCCTCGTGCTGTCGAAGTCGTGCTGTCCGCCGAGGAACGTGCGGAGTTGACGCGCTGGGCGGACGGCGCGGTATCGGCTCGTGCGGCGGAGCGGGCCCAGATCATCCTGGCCTGTGCGGACGGTGTGTCAAACACGGCTGTGGCAGCGGACTTCGGGGTGAGTGCGGCGACGGTACGCAAGTGGCGCTCCCGGTTCGCGGCCCAGCGGTTGGCAGGCCTGACGGATGCGCCGAGGCCGGGCCGGCGTAAGTCGGAGCTGGTGCTGTCCGAGGCCGAGCGGGCAGAGCTGACGCGCTGGACGCGGCGGGCGAAGACCGCGCAGTTCCTGGCGCTGCGGGCGAGGATCGTGCTGCGGTGCGCGGACGGCGGGACGAACAAGGAAATCGGTGCCGAACTCGGCATCGCGCACAACACGGTGAACCGTTGGCGCTCCAGGTTCGTCCGGCTGCGGCTGGACGGGCTGACGGATGAGCCGCGTCCCGGCAGGCCGCCCTCGATCCTGCTCGACCGGGTCGAGGACGTGCTCACCGCGACCCTGGAATCCACCCCGGGCAAGGACACGCACTGGTCGCGGGCCTCGATGGCCAAGCACTCCGGCCTGTCGAAGTCCACCATCGGCCGGATCTGGAAGAAGTTCGACCTCAAGCCACACCTGCAGGATGCGTTCAAGCTCTCCACCGACCCGCAGTTCATCGCCAAGGTCGTCGACGTCGTCGGTCTGTACCACCACCCGCCCGAGAAGGCGGTGGTGCTATGTGTGGACGAGAAGTCCCAGATCCAGGCCCTGGACCGCTCCCAGCCCGTCCTGCCGATGATGCCGGGCATGCCCGAGCGCCGCACCCACGACTACCACCGGCACGGCATCACCAGCCTGTTCGCCGCCTTCAACATCGCTGACGGCACCGTCATATCGGAACTCCACCGCCGCCACCGGGCCATCGAGTTCAAGAAGTTCCTGACCCGGATCGACAAGGCAGTGCCCATCGGCCTGGACGTGCACCTGGTGTGCGACAA
The DNA here is from genome assembly GCF_026340095.1 of Streptomyces sp. NBC_01446. Classification (GTDB taxonomy): domain Bacteria; phylum Actinomycetota; class Actinomycetes; order Streptomycetales; family Streptomycetaceae; genus Streptomyces; species Streptomyces aureus. The sequence continues at coordinate 720,177 of NZ_JAPEPO010000002.1, forward strand.
CTACGCCACCCACAACACCCCCGAGATCAAGACGTGGCTGGGCAAACACCCCCGCTTCCACGTCCACTTCACCCCCACCGGCTCCTCCTGGATGAACCAGGTCGAGCGGTGGTTCGGCCTGCTGACCGACAAACTCATCCGTCGCGGCGTCCACACCTCCGTCAAGGCTCTGGAGGACGACATCCGCGCATGGATCGAGGAGTGGAACCACGATCCCAAGCCCTTCACCTGGACCAAGACCGCCGACGAGATCCTGAACTCCCTCGCCGACTACCTCACCAAAATCAACCCACCAACCACCAATACGTGAAAGCTACTTAGAGTCGCCATTTCTGGCGCATCACACTAGCCGGGCTGGTTGGTGGTGGGTGCACGAGGTGGTCCTGCTCGAGCACGTGCAGCAGTGGACCGGCGCCGAAGCCACCACCAGCTGAGCCCGGCTGGTCCGGCCCGCACGCCCGCCGGTGATCCGGCACGACGGCGACCGACACCGCGACGCCGGTGGCAGGAGGTGTCACATGCCCTGCTGCAGCCACCGCACGGTGCCTTACCGACGTGCATCCGCACCTCTGGAGGGCATGGCCCGACCGCCGTCCTCAGCCAGCCGACGGGAGACTGCACGGGCCGTAGCCCGTAGGGCCGGACCGTAGCCCGCGTTCGGCGCACCGGTGCCGGGGGCCACGACCGACAACGCCGCCGCCACCTCGTCACCGTCCCGCACCGGTGCGGCCACGGTGCTCATCTGCCAGGGACGACTCTGGTGACCGACGGCATAGTCGCCGCGCCGTACCTCCGCCAGCAGGCGACGCAGGTCGGCGGGCGTACGGACGTCGTCGTCCTTCTGCCCGGGCTCATCGCTGTCGATGGCGTGGTCCTGGACGAGGTCAGATGTCCCACCAGTCGAAGGAATGGGTGGGCACATGCATGCCGCAGGCACGATCGAGGCGGACCAGTTGGCCGCGGTGGAAGATCAAGGGTTTGCGGGGGCCGCCGGCCGCGGCCAGACGCTGCACTCGGCCCACCACCGCTACGTGGTCGCCTGCGGGGAAACTGTCCTCCACGTCGCACTCGATCCAGGCCGCCGCCCCGCCGAGGCGCGGAGCCGTCTGGTCCGTCAGTTCCCAGTCGCCGGTGGCGAACCGATTGGCCGAGCGGCCTGCGAAGGTGGCGCACACCTGCTGCTGGTCTTCGGCCAGCACGTTTACGCAGAAGTGCCCTGAGCGGATGATCGCCTGTGCGCTGGCTGACTGTCGGCCGCAGTAGAAGACCACGAGAGGCGGGTCGAGGGAGACGGAGGTGAAGCTGCCTACCGTGACGCCCACCGGGCCCTGCGGCGTCGTGGCGGTCACCACGCACACCGAGGTCGGCACATGGCCGAGTACGCGGCGGAACACCGCGGGCTCGGCCGTGGCGGCGGTCAGGTCTGTTGCGGCAAGGGCGGTTGCGGACACAGCAATCTCCAGGGGAGCGGGAGCCGGACCATGCGCCGCCTGCCGTCGCTCGCGGCGTCGGCGGCGCGGGTTTCACTCCAGTGAATCCACGGTTACCTCCGCATGGCATTGGGCTGGGCGGCCAAGACGGGCGCACGACTTCGGGCCACGGAGTCAAGTTGCCGCCGAACTGGTCCGCGGGCCCAACCGGCGAGACGAACTCTGCGGTCCCGGACACACGACAGCGATGCGGACCGGGCGTGGAATGCCGGTAGCGGCACCTCGCCACCTGAGGTGCCGCTACATGAGCCGCGAAACTCCGGAGGCCCCCATGACCACGACCACATCCGCCCCGCAGGCGACCGCCGCGTCCGCCGCGGCGCTGAAGAAGAGTGCGGCGGCACTGGTGCCCTTGCTGCGCGAGAACGCCGCCCGCACCGAAGCGGACCGCAAAGTGGCCGAGGAGAACATCGCGGCCCTGTCCGAGGCGGGGCTGTTCCGGTTGACCGTGCCGCGGCGCCTTGGCGGTCACGAGGCCGACATAAGGACCTTCCTGGAGATCACCTCCGAGCTCGCGCGCGGATGTGGTTCCACGGCCTGGGTGGCAACGCTGATCAACGTCTGCAACTGGATGGCCGGCCTCTACCCGGAGCGGGCCCAGCAGGAGGTGTGGGGCGAGAACCCCGACGCGCGGGTGTGCGGAGTGCTCGCCCCCAGTGCCACCAGCCGGGCCGTCGAGGGCGGACTGGTCGTCACCGGACGCTGGGGCTTCGCCTCGGGCAGCCTGCACTCCCAGTGGGCGTGCCTCGGCGTCCCCGTCGTGGACGCCTCCGGACAGCAGATCGACCAGGGCTCCGCTCTCATCCCGATGGAGGAGCTGACGATCGAGGACACCTGGTATGTGGCCGGCATGCGGGGCACGGGCAGCAACACCCTCGTCGCCGACGAGGTCTTCGTACCCGCGCACCGCATCCTGTCGGTGACCCAGGGCGTGCAGGGCACCTATTCGACCGAACGCAAGGACGAGGCGCTGTACCGCTCGGCGCTGGTTCCAGTGCTCGCGCTGGTGCTGGCGGGCCCGCAGGTGGGCCTGGCGCAGGCCGGCATGGACGTGGTCACCGCCTCCCTCGCCAAGGGCAGGGGCATCTCCTACACCTTCTACGAGCGCGCCAGTGACGCCCCGTCCACGCAGATCCAGCTGGCCGAGGCGGCCCAGCTGATCGACACCGCCCGCCTGCACCTGATGCGGGCCGCGGACGACATCGACAGCTGGGCTGCCCGCGGCGAGTACATGCCGTTCGAGACCCGGGCCCGGGTGCGGATGGACACCGGCTACGTGGCCCGCCGCTCCCGTGAGGCCCTCGATCTGCTGCTGAGCATCCAGGGCGCCGGCAGCTTCGCCGAGGCCAATCCGCTGCAGCGGATCTGGCGGGACCAGGAAACGGGCAGCCGTCATGCGGTGATCAACCCGGCCATCGCCGGTGAGCTGTACGGGCGGGCGCTGCTGGGCATCGAGGAGCAGGTCACTCCCCTGATCTGAGCGCATCAGCCGTCAATCGTCAGGAGCGACGGCAGGCACCGTCGTGCGAGTCGTCTTCCTCCGGTCGGAGCACGGCGGGGCCCAGCGTCTGCGCGGCCTCCAGGGCGGTCATCAGCTCGGGCAGCCGGTCCGTCAGGTCGTGCCCGAGCAGTTCCTGAGCACGCTTGACCCGGTAGGTGACGGTGTTGCGCGCCACGTGCAGCTGCGCCGCGGCGGCCGTCAGGCTCCGCTCGTTGCGCAGGTACAGGCGCAGCGTCCGGCGCAGTTGGCCCGCGTGCCGGCTGTCCGCCGCCAGCGCCCCCAGCTCGTCACTCACGAAGCGGCGCAGGGCGGGCAGGTCGGCCGAGACCAGGGCCGCCAGCTCGACATCCGGGTAGTCGACGACCGAGCCCGTGCCGCCGGGGTTGAGCTGCATGACCCGGACCGTGTGCTGGGCGTCCTCATGCGACTGGCGGAACCCCGCCAGCCCGTGCCGTACCGAGCCGCAGGCGAAGCGGATGCCTTCCTGGTACGGCAATTCACCCGGCGTGCCGGTCGGGGGCGCGGCGTGCGGTTCTCCCCACGCCCACACAGTGGTCCGGCCGGTGGGGATGACCAGGGTCGACGTGCAGCCGCGCCGGTGCAACAGTTCGGCCGCCGCCCGCTGCAGATCGCCGGCGGCGTCCGCGGTCGGGCTGTCACACCAAGCGATGACGGCGAGATGGCGGCCCTCCAGCCGGTAGGCGAGGAGCTCACTCGCGGCTTCCTGCCGTACCGGTTGACCGCCGAGAATCAAGCGGACGGTCTCCTCGCGGGCTGCGGCGCCGCTGGTGAGCCAGCGGTCGTGCTCGGCCAGGTACTCGGCGGTCATCCGCGAGGAGAACTCGTCGACAAAGCCGAAGAGCAGCTCGGAGACGCGGCGGAACTGCTCCGCGCGTTCGGGCAGCGGAACGATTTCCTGGCACGCGGCCATCAGGGCGTTTGTCAGCGCAGCGTGGGAGACGCGGATGCCGCGCAGCACCTTGTCCAGGCCGAGGCGCCTGCGAGCGAACTCGCGGTCCCCCAGCAGGGATTCCTCCGGGACAACCAGGTCGGCCGCAGGGTCGGCCAGCAGGAGCAGCGCGTACAGCGTCGCGGCTTCGGTCCCCATCCGGAGCGTTTCGTAGGGCGCCGGTCCGCCTCCCAGTTCGGGAACCTCGTGGATGATGACACGCGCCAGCTCGTCACCGACAGCGATGGCCCAGGCCACGGGCTGGGGGCCGAGCCGGTCGGTCGCCTCGGTGATGCTCTGCGCCGAACTGGCGGGAGTACGCGGCGCGTCCCCACGGCCGGGAGCGAGCCGGTAGATCCAGTCGGCTGGACCGGATGTGTGGTGAGCCGTCATGACGCCGCCCTTGCCGTCGTGAAAGCAGCATGCGCTGCTGTGCCTTGCGGAGCTCCCGTGGTGAACGACTCGTCTTGGAGGACAAGCCGTTCTACCGGAGCCCCGCTTCCTGCGTCCGCCCCCCGCGAGATCCACAGCCGACCTTGCGATCAGGCACACCGTAACTGCACGGCCTTGCGCTAAGGGGCGCCGGTACCTGTGAAAGCGAGAAGTGACCCATGGGTGTCGTCATTCTGCTCGTCATGGCGGCCGGAGTGGCCGCCATGCTCAGCCGCAAGCTACCCACCGCGTTCGCGCTGGTCCTGCTCGCCGTGGTGATCGCGTTCCTCGCGGGCGCGCCCCTGACGGGCAAGAACAGTGTGTTCGACACGGTGCTCCAGGAGGGTGCGCCCGCGCTCGCCGCCACGATGATCGCGATCCTGCTCGGCTCGTGGCTCGGCAAGCTGCTGGAGGAGACCGGTATCGCGGGCACCCTGGTCCGCAAGATCGTCGAATTCAGCGGTGACCGGCCGATGTTCGTCGCGCTCGGCGTCCTCGCGGTGTCCGCCCACGTGGGCACCGTGACCGGGTCCGCACCCGCGGCGATGCTCGCCGGACTGATCGGCATCCCGGCGATGATCGCGGTGGGCATCCCGAAGGTGACTGCCGCGGGCACGATCCTGATGGGTATCGCGGCCGGGATGCCGTTCGAACTGCCGATATGGCAGTTCTTCTCCACGGCACTGGACCTGCCGGTGGACACCGTGCGCGGCTTCATGCTGAAACTGTTCCCGTTCGCACTGGCGGCGGCCATCGCCTACGTCCTGGTCGAGTCACGACGGCGAGGGGTGGAACACGCCTGGTCACTCAAGTCGGTTCAGTCGGAGCCAAGTTCACGCGCTGGACGCCGTAAGCGGCTCGGTGACGCCCCCTGGTACGCGTTGCTCACTCCGGTGGTGCCGCTGGTGCTGGCACTGGGCTTCGACCTCGCGATCATCCCTTCGCTCCTCGCGGGTGTGCTGTACGCGCTGGTGACGACGACACGGCCGCGCGAGATGAACCGCCGTCTGCTGCGCACCCTGTACGGCGGCTTCGAAGTGGCGGCCCCGCCGATCACGCTGTTCGTGGCCATCGGCATTCTGCTCGCCGCGGTGAAGCTGCCCGGCGCGGTCGAGGCGCTGGAGCCGCTCGTCAAGGCGGTCAGCCCGCACAACGCGGTGCTGTTCGTCCTGGTCTTCACCGGATTCCTCCGGGGATGCCCCGGCCTTGAGGCCGGGGAGGGATCGGACTCCTGCGGAGCAGGGCAGGGGAAGCCGATTCGCCGGCAGGGCGGATCGGCGTCCGCCTGCCGTGGTGGTGAGGCAGCCCACGGCGGGTGGAGAGCTCTCAACTGTCAGTCCTCCCGGATAGGTTGCTGTTCATGGCGATCGCGGCGCAGGAGACGGCAGGTGTCGGGCATGCCCGCTACACCTTCCGCCTGCGTGTGTCGTCCACCGCGACTGGCGCCCTCGAAGCGGAATGGGCGCGGTGCCGGTGGCTGTGGAATGAGTGCTGCGCCCGCTCGAAGAAGGCGCACGCCGCGAACGAGAAGTGCGGTCCGGCCCGGCTGGACAAGATGCTGACCGAGGCGCGTGCCTGCATGGGCTGGCTGTGTGAAGGCTCCAGTGTTCCTCAGCAGCAGGTGATACGCGATTTCGCGAAGTCGCGGGCGAAGGCGCTGAAGGACATCAAGGCCGCTGTGCCGATGCGGCAGCGGGCCGGGATGCCCCAGTACAAGAAGAAGCACCAGGACGACCTGTCGCTGAACTACACGCAGCGGGGTTTTCGGCTCAAGGACGGCCGCCTGCACCTGGCAGGCGGCATCGTCGTGACGGTCGTGTGGTCGCGTGCCCTTCCCGAGCCGCCCTCCAGCGTCCGCGTCTACCGCGACAGCACCGGAGCTTGGTACGCGTCTTTCGTCGTGGCGGGCATGACCGAGACGCTGCCGGGAACCGGCCGGGTGATCGGGATCGACTGGGGCGTGAAGGAGACCGCGACCAGCACCAGCGACGACCACGACCTTCCTCACCCGCAGCACGGGAAGAACGCTGCCCAGCGCTTGGCGCACTATCAGCGGATGATGTCCCGGCGTAAGCCGAAGCGTGGATGCGCCGGATCGAGGGGCTACCGTGAGGCGAAGCGGCAGACGGCGAAGCTGCACAAGAAGGTGGCCCGGCAGCGTCAGGACACCGCCCGCAAGTGGGCCAAGAAGGTCGTCCGTGACCATGACGCCCTGGCCGTGGAGGACTTCCGGCCGAAGTTCCTTGCGAAGTCCACCATGGCCAGGAAGGCCGCTGACGCGGCGATCGGCGCGACCAAGACAGCCCTGATCGAGATGGGCCGTAAGCACGGCCGATCCGTGCATCTGGTGCACCCGGCGCACACCACGATGGACTGCGCAGACTGCGGAGCGAGAACCAAGCACGCGCTACCTCTCTCAGAACGAACGTATACGTGCACCACGTGCGGGATGTCCCGACCTCGGGACAAAAACTCAGCCCGTGTGATGCTCGTCCGGGCTGGTCTCTGTCCCGGCTAGCGCTGATCGTGTAAGACCTGCATCCCCGCCGGGGACCAGGCCACGTGAGCTAGGAATCCCCCTGCCTTTAGCTGGGGGAGGTTTCAAACTCCTGGTACCGCTGTGCCTGTACCGCGGACCGCTGAACGTGTTCGGCCTGGGCGCCGGCATCGCAGGCGTCCTCATCGCCACCGGCATCTACCCGGCCGTCGCCGTCCTCGGCATGGCCACCTCGTACAACCAGGTCTTCGGCGTCGCCGACCCGACCAGCACGCAGACGGTGTGGAGCGCGCAGTACTCGGGGTCTCACCGCAGCAGGTGATGGTCAGGACGCTGCCCTACGTGTGGGCCGTGGCGGTCGGCGGCCTGTGCGTCACCGCTGCCACCTACCTCTGAACCCCCACTGAAAGCAACCGACTTCAGGAGCCGATCATGCAAGAGCCGCAGTTTGGCCTGGACCGTCGTATGTTCCTGCGCACCACCGCCGTCACCGGCGCCGCGCTCGCCCTCGGTGGCCTGTCGACGCCGTCCGCGTCGGCCGCGCCCGGCGGGTTCTCCGACTACACGTACGTCCGCACGCTGCTGACGCCGTCCCAGCTCAAGTACAACCCGACGGGCGAGATCATCTTCCCGACCGTGCGCGGCGTGTACGACAAGTTGGCTTCGCCGCTGGGCCGTTACTACCTGTACTACGCGCCGCACGACGCGCCGGGCGGCATCTGCCTGGCCTACGGTGACTCGCTGGAGGGCCCGTTCACGGAGTACCCGGCGAACCCGATCGTGTCGAACAAGTGGGACCCGCACTACTCGGTCAGCCACGTCTCGTCCCCGCACGTGCTGTGGAACGCGGACGCCAAGGAGTTCTGGCTGTACTTCCACGGGGAGAACACGACGACGCGCCTGGCCCGTTCCAAGGACGGTGTGCACTTCTGGTACGACAAGGTCGTCCTGTCTACGTCGGTGATGCCGTCGGGCACCACCGAGACGTCGTACGCCCGCGTCTTCCGGCACGACCTGCCCGCACACGGCGCCCGTTACGTCATGCTCTTCATGCTGAACAACACGACCAACCATCGTGACATCTGCTGGGGTTGGTCCGCCGACGGCAGGAATTGGGCCTTCGACCAGACCCCGCTCGTCCGGCACTCGGACGTCGGCGCGGTCAACGTGGGCGGCCCCCACCTCCTGACGCGCGGCGGCTCCGCGTACGTCGTCTACAACAAGGTCAAGGAGAGCGGCGGCGACCTCATGATCACGGAGGTCGGCACGGACTTCTCCCGCCGCAACCACTTGGGCGTCTTCTACGACTCCCACTCCACAGCCCCCGAGAACGGCCGAGCGGCCGCACCGTCGTTCGGGACGGAACACGGGGTGCCGTACATGGTGTACGAGGCGGGAGAGCGGCTGGCAGGCTCGATCGCGGTCGCACGGAGCTGACCCGCGGAATCTGGGCGCCGCCGCCGCACGAATCCCACCGGTCTCAGGCGGCGAACGCGTCCACGCCGGTCAGTTCGGCGGACAGTGCCCACAGGCGGGCGGCCTGTTCCGGGTCCGTGGCCCACTCCTTGACGCCGACCCGGGTGCCGTCCGCCGGGGCGGGCTCGGCGATGTCGCAGTCCTCCAGGTAGACGCCGCCCATTCCGTTCAGTTGGGGGGAGGTCGCCGCCCACACCTGGGTGGCCGCACCCTGCTGCGGTGTCTTGAACGCCTCGGGATAGAGCAGGTTGCCGTCCTCGTCGATCCAGCCCCGCTCGACCATCTCCTGCTTCGGCAGATGCCGCTGAAGGGGAGTGAGGATGCCACCGGGGTGCAGCGAGAACGCCCGCACGCCCCGCTCCTGGCCGAGGCGGTCGAGTTGCACGGCGAACAGCGCGTTCGCCGTCTTGGCCTGACCGTATGCCTCCCACTTGTCGTAGCCGTCGCGCCAGTGGACGTCGTCCCAGCGGATGGACGAGGCATGGTGGCCGGTGGAGGAGACCGAGACGACGCGGGCGCCACCCGGCTCGATCGCCGGCCACAGGCGGTTGACGAGGGCGAAGTGGCCTAGGTGGTTGGTCGCGAACTGGGCCTCCCAGCCCGGCCCGACCCGGGTCTCGGGGCAGGCCATGATCCCCGCGCTGTCGATGACGATGTCCAGGGGCCGGCCCGTGGCGAGGAACCGCTCGGCGAAGGCGCGCACGCTGTCCAGGTCGCCGAGGTCCAGTTCGGCCACCTCGACACCGTCGATTCCGGCCAGGTTCTCCTGTGCCGCGCCGATCCGGCGGGCCGGGACCACGACGCGGGCGCCGGCCTTCGTCAGTGCGCGTGTGGTCTCGACGCCGATGCCCGAGTAGCCGCCCGTCACCAGGGCGAGCCGACCGGTGAGGTCGATGCCCTCGAGGACATCATCGGCGGTGCTGCCGGCACCGAAACCCGAACCGATCTTGTGCTGTGGTGTGCTGTTGTCGCTCATGACCGCACGCTACGAATTCAAGTGCACTCGAAGTCAAGCTCGCCCCGCGGCCGCGGACCGGACAGGCCCCGATCGGGGAACCAGTACCGACCGGACGGCCGATTCGTTCCCACCCGAGATCCGTTGCTGAGGTCATAGTCAGATCTCAGCAATCCGTGCGTTTACGCACAGATGGTCCTTAACGGTGTCACCACAGCCCGAGCTGGGCGGTGGTGTCCTGTTGAAGGTCTCGCGGTTCCTTCCGCCTGTGGGGCGGGTTTGCGCCACCTGCCCGCACCGGGTCAGCTTTGCGGCTGGCCCGGCTGGCGCGGGTCTTCTGGTCGGCTCCACGCGGTTTCGGCACGCTGGGCGTGCCCCGGTCTCCGGCCACTCCGGTACCGGTTGTGCCGGCCGATGCGAGGTCGGCGAGGTTACGGGCAGCGTTCTCGTCCCGGTCGATGACCAGGCCGCACGCGTCGCAGGAGAACACTCGCACGTGCAGGGGCAGTTTGGCTTTCACCGTCTTGCACGACGAGCAGGTTTTCGAGGACGGGTACCAGCGCGAGGCGACGACCGTGGGGCAGGCGTTGCGCCGGCCTTTGTAGGTGAGCTGACGGCGGATCTCTGCGAATCCGGCATCGGCGATCTTCCGTGCCAGACGGCGGTTGCGGAGCATGCCGGCGACGTTGAGGTCTTCGACCACGACGGTGCCGTACTCGGCACGCACGGCGGTGGTGAGCTTGTGCAGGGCGTCTTCGCGCAGGTTCGCCACGCGGTGGTGCACGCGGTTGCGTTCGGCGTTCGCCTTGACCCATCGTTTCGACGGTTCCCGGCGGATGGTCTTGCCGGTGGCCCGGTCGTGCACGGCCGGCCCCTGGCGGCGCGACACACGACGGGACAGACGCCGCAGCCGCTTGCGTTCGCCCTCGTAGTGCTTGGGGTTGTCGACGTAACCGATCTGTCCGGCACTGTCGGCCATCACCGCGAGCACCTTCACCCCGAGGTCGATACCGACTGCGACACCAGGACGGGCCACGCGGGTGATCTCCCGCTTGACCTCCATCTGGAAGGACACGAACCAGCGGCCCCGCTCATGCCGCACCGTCGCGGACAGGATGCGCGCCATTCCGCTCTGCACGCGGGCCACAAGCTTGACGGTGGACTCATGGGTGCGGATGGTTCCGAGCACCGGCAGCGTCACGTGCCCCTCGTCGGCCACGCGGATGCTACCGGTGGTGAACCGGCACGCAAGACGGGCCTTGCGCTTGGACTTGAAACGTGGCGTACCCATGCGGGCACCCTTGCGGCGGCCGTTCTTCGACTTCGTGTAGTTGTCGAACGCGGCAGCCGCGTTGGCCAGGCCGGTGCTGTACGCCTCCTTGGAGTTCTCGTGCCACCAGTGGGCATAGCGCGGATCAATGCGCTTGACCTGGTTGAACTCCTTACGCAGCGCGGGCAGCGACCACGGCCGCCACGGCGTCAGCTCCTCCTCGGCGACCCCGTACGAGGCTTCCGAATTCCGCTGCCACCACGAGGCCGTCACCCAGCCGACAGCCCAGTTGTACGCGCCCCGAGCAGCCCCGCAGTGCGACCGCAGCGCGGATTCCTCAGTCACATTCGGGTCCAGGGCGAAACGGAACGCCTGCACCACAAAGCCCGGCTGCGCCTGGAACTTCTTCACCCTGAACACCCCCTCACCAGCCAGTCATTGACTATGCACTACGCATCATGGAACAGATCAACGGATGGATCACCAGCGGTGAAGCCTGCGAGCGGCTGGAAATCGCCTGGCGCACCCTCTACCACCTCCACCGCCAAAGCCCGGACTTTCCCAAACCCAAGAAGATCGGACGAACCCTCCTTGGGAGGCAAAAGCCCTGGATGCCTGGCGGGACAAGCACCCCAAACGTCAGAGAAAAGAAGACGTTCGTTGAGATCCGACTATGCATCCCGCAGCAGTTGTTAGCCCCCTGCACCGAGCGGCCCGACTCCCCGCCGCCACTGAACACCCCGTGCATCACCAAGGACAGCAGTGAAGATCAGCGGCGTGCAAGCGGTGTCCACACGGTACTCAGATACCAACGGGAGCACTGTGATCGATGCGATCGGCGCCGCCGGCCCGTCGGCTCAGCCCCCATGGGGCCTGGCCAGACCGTGGTCGTAGGCGAAGATCACCGCCTGGATGCGGTCGCGGGCACCGATCTTGGACAGGACGCGGCCGACATGGGTCTTGACCGTGGACTCCGACAGGACGAAGCGGGTGGCGATCTCGCCGTTGGTCCAGCCCTTGCCGATGGCGACGAGGATCTCGCGTTCGCGGTCGGTGAGGGAGCTCAGCCTCGGCTCCTCGTCAGACCCGTTCGCGAGGGGTGGCACGAGCCGGGCGAACTCGTACAGCAGGCGGCGGGTGAGTGCCGGAGCGATGACCGCGTCCCCGACGGCCACGGCACGGATGCCGGCCAGGAGTTCCTCGGGACGGGCGTCCTTGAGGAGGAAGCCGCTGGCTCCGGCGCGCAGAGCCGCGTAGACGTACTCGTCGAGGTCGAAGGTGGTCATGACGAGGACGCGGGAGCGGTCGCCCGTGGCGACGATGCGGCGCGTGGCCTCGATGCCGTCCATGCCCGGCATACGTACGTCCATGAGGACGACGTCGGGGCGGAGTTCGGCGGCCTTGCGCACGGCGTCGGCTCCGTGCGCGGCCTCGCCGATCACCTCTGTCTCGGGCAAGGAGTCGAGGAGCATGCGGAGCCCGTACCGCTGGAGAGGCTGGTCGTCCACGACGAGCACGGTGGTCATCCGGCACCGCCCTGGGGGGCGAGGTCGAGTGCGGCCCGCACCGTCCATCCCGCGCCGGCGGGACCGGCGCTGACGTGTCCGCTGTAGAGAGCCGCTCGTTCTCGCATGCCTACCAGGCCGTGTCCTTCCTCGTTCGCCGGTCCCCGCCGGCCGGCCGCAGCGGGTGGGCCGGAGTCCTGGACGGTGATGGTCAGCCGCGTGTCCTCGACGACGATCGCCAGGTTCGCGCGGGCGTCGGCGCCTGCGTGCTTCAGCGTGTTGGTCAGGGCCTCCTGCACGATGCGGTAGACGGTGAGCTGCACGCCGCTGTCGAGGGCGTCGACGTCACCGCCGGTACGGTAGATCACGTCCAGGCCGGCGGCACGGACGCCCTCGCACAGCGCGTCGATGTCCGCGAGCCCGGGCTGCGGGCTCAGTTCGGGCTGGGTGCGCGGGCCGTCCGCCTCGCGCAGCACGCCGAGCAGGCGCCGCAGTTCCCCGAGGGCCTGGCGTCCGGTGTCGCCGATGAGGTGCAGTGCCTCCCTGCCCCGTTCCGGAGCCACGGCCGTGGCATAGGCACCCGCGTCCGCGAGTGTGACGATCACGGACAGGTTGTGGCCGACGATGTCGTGCATCTCGCGGGCCACCCGCGTCCGTTCGGCCGCGACGGCGAGCCTGCCGCGCTGGTCGCGTTCTGTCTCCAGCCGGGCCGCACGGTCCCGCAGGCCGGCCAGCTGAGCCCGCCGGATCCGGATCATCAGGCCGAGCGCGAGGGCCGCCGTCGCCGTGCTGAGGAGGAAGAAGAGCGCGTCCCAGACCGACACCGCCGGCGCGACCCGCACCGCGACCAGCCCCACCGCACCCGCCATGACCGCGCATGCCCACGGCAGCTGCCGCAGCCGCCCGTGCAGGGCCAGGCTGTACAGGGCGACGAAGAGGGCGACATCCGCGCGGAGTGCGGCACCGATGGACCACTGCAGGACGAACACGGCCGTGACCGCGCCGAAGGCCACCGCGGGCGATCGCCGCCGCCACCACAGCGGCAGTACCAGCCCGGCCTGCAGAGCCAGCATGCCGATCGCGGGGAGATGGATGAACGCCACGCGTAACCGGCGCGGACCGTCGCCGCCCCCGGCGCCCCCCTGCAGCAGGTCAGGCAGGCAGCACACCAGGAAGACCAGGACCACCACCGCGGTGTCCAGCACCCACGGACGGGCCCGGTCGGCGCGCCGGAGCCGCTCGCCGCCACGGCCGAGCCGAGCGACCAACGGCCCCATCCCGCAGAGGTCTTCGGTGGTCACGGAGTGCACCAGCCTATGACGGGGGTCGAGTCCATGATGTGGGTCCCTCCCATGATGCGGAGTCAATGTCTCAGGCGTCGCTGCGCAGCAGCCGGTACGCCGCTCCGGCCAGCGCCAGTGCCGTCCAGCCGAGGAGGACGAGGAGCCCGGCAGCGGGCGACAGCGTGGTGGAGTCGTGGGCCACGGCGAACATCGACGCGCCGGCGTGGCTCGGCAGGTAGGGGTCGATGTCGCCCTGCCACGAGCTGGGCAACAAGGAGATCAGTCCGGGGACGAGCATCAGGGCGGCGACCAGGACCGAGATGCCGCCGGCCACGGATCGCAGCAGCGCGCCCAGGGCCGTGCCGATCACACCGACCAGACCGAGGTAGAGCCCGGCGCCCAGCAGGCTGCGTGCGACCCCGGCGTGGCCGAGGCCCATCGCAATGGGCGTGCCGGAGACGATCCGGCTTGCGGCGAGGAAGGCGACGAACGCGCCGAAGGTGGCGACCACCAGCGCGACCAGCCCGTACACCGCCGCCTTGGACCACAGCACGGGGAGCCGGCGCGGCACCGCGACGAGGGTCGAGCGGATCATGCCGGTGGAGTACTCGCCCGCCGTGATCAGCACACCGAGTACACCGAGGGCCAACTGGGCGAAGTTCGTGCCGAAGAGGGACAGGCTCACGGCAGTCGCGGAGGCGAAGTCGCGATCCATGGGACGGCCGGAGTGGAGCCCGGACCTGTAGTGGCTCGCGGCGATGACGCCGAAGGCGACGAGGAACAGCAGGCCCAGGCCGAGGGTGATCCAGGTCGAGCGCACGGACCAGAGTTTGGCCCACTCCGAGAACAGCACACGCCGTCCGGTCACGCGGTAGACGGGCCCGGCCGGAGCGGCCTGCGCGGACTCGGGGGTGTCGGGGGTTGCCGTGAGGGTGCTCATGCTGTGCTCCCGGAGGTGTCGGCGCCGGTCATGGAGCCGTGGTACTCCACGGCGTCCCTGGTCAGATCCATGAAGGCTTCCTCCAGCGACACCGCCTTCGCGGTCAGTTCGAACAGGGGGATTCCGTGCTCGGCCGCCTTCAGCCCGATCTCGCGGGCGGTCATCCCGGTCACCTGCAGTTCCTCGGAGCCGACGCGGCCGATGACCTCCACGCCGGGCCCGGACAGCACGTCCCGCAGCCGGGTCGGGTGCTGCGTCGCGACCTTGACGGTGTCACCGCCCGCCTCGCGGACAAGGTCCCGTACGGTCGTGTCGGCCAGCAGCCGTCCCCTGCCGACGATGATCAGGTGGTCCGCCACCAGTGCGACCTCGCTCATCAGGTGCGAGGAGACGAACACCGTCCGACCCTCGGCCGCGAGCGAGGTCAGCAGATTACGGATCCAGAGCACTCCCTCGGGGTCCAGACCGTTGACGGGCTCGTCCAGCATCACCGTCTGCGGATCGCCGAGCAGTGCGGCGGCGATGCCGAGCCGCTGCCCCATGCCGAGGGAGAAGGCACCGGCCCGCTTCTTCGCGACGCTGCCGAGACCGGCGAGTTCGATGACCTCGTCGACGCGGCGGCGCGGAATGCCGTGGGTGAGCGCGAGCGCCCTGAGGTGGTTGCCGGCCGAGCGGCCCGGGTGGATCGACTTGGCCTCCAGTAACGCTCCGACCTCCTGCAGGGGTGCCTGGTGGCGGGCGTAGCGGCGGCCGTTCACCGTCACGGACCCGCTCGTCGGCGCGTCGAGCCCGACGATCATGCGCATGGTCGTGGACTTGCCCGCCCCGTTGGGTCCCAGGAAACCGGTGACCGTGCCGGGCTTCACGGTGAAGTCCAGATCATCGACGGCTGTCTTCTGCCCGTACCTCTTGGTGAGCTGCTGTGCGTCGATCATTGGCTTCCCTCTCTTTCGGACTGCGCTGTTCGACACGCCTGACGCCTCCTCCGCAACGCTAAGTCCGTGATGGCCCCCATCCGGTGGTACCGGGGGCTGAAGGGGGCCGGTCGGGTGGTACCGGGGTACTACGCCCCGGCGATGTGCGCTTCGGACGACTCTGCGGTTGCCGTCAGGAGGCGTGAGCCGTCGGGTGCGAGCCGGGAGCACGTAAACGCTGTCCGCGTACCACCCGGCCGGCGGCCGTCTTCTGCAGCAGCCCGTAGGCCAGGACCGGCAGGAGCAGGTGTGGTTTGTCGGGAAGCGTGGTCGTGATCAGGACCGCGCTCGCGCTGCTGTTGTTCATGCCGCAGGCGAGCGTGAGGGACGATGCCGCCGGCGCGTCCAGTCCCAGCAGACGCGCGGCTCCGCGGCCGACCGAGAACGACAGCAGGCAGACGCTCGCCGCCACGGCCAGCGCGGCGGCGAGAAGCAGCGGACGCGGGTGGGCCAGGAACGAGCCGAGGGCGCCGCAGGCATTGACGTAGGTGAGGAGGAATGAGCCGACCAGGGCAACGGGTACGCCGACGCCGAGCACCCGGCGCAGCCAAGGTGCCGGCAGTGCCAGGCGGCACACAATGCCGACTGCGCACGGCAGGACCACGCCGACCAGGGCGAATCCGCCGTCGCCGGCGTGCAGGGCCCGGGTGAGTGCGTCGGCGTGGCCGCCTCCGAGCAGCGGCACCAGGGCACTGGTCACCAAGGGAATGGTGAGCGGGCTGAGGAGGGTGGACGCGAGGACGAGCCCGACCATGGTCGGCTGGTCACCGACTCCCTTGCCGGTCCACACCGTGGCTCCGGCGGCGACGGGCATGGCCACGATCAGGATCATCGCGGTGACCAGGCCGCTGCCGCCGTCGGTGTCGGGCGTCCGGCGCAGCAGGAACGCGACGATCGGGATGGCAAGGAGCGGAATCGCGAGGTGCAGAACGAGCCCGGCCAGCAGGGGGACCGGGTGGTGCAGCAGGGTTGCCAGCGCGCGTACCGGCACCTGGAGCCCGGCCGAGAAGAGCACCAGGGAGAGCAGGAGCGGTGCGGTGGTCAAGGACAGGTGTCCGCTCGCGCCGAGGGACAGCGAATGGGGTCGGCGCAGCCACAGTCCGGGGCCCGGCAGGAGCAGGGCGGCCGCGTAGGACAGGACGACTCCCCGTCCGAGCCGGCGTCGCAACCAGTCGGTCGCCTTGTCAGTCCGGGAAGCAGCGCTTCGGGTGTTCAGGGCGGCCTTCTTCCGTCGCAGGAGCGGGGGCGGGAAGGAACGCCGGTATGCGCCGGGCCACGGAGTTGTTCATCCGCCCATGGTGCTCCCCCGGACGGGGAGGTGCGTGCTGTGCCGCACGGCAGTCAGGATGCGTTCAGGTGTCCGTCGGCACGGACGGTGCCATGACGCCATGCGGCTCACACGTTCCTCCTCGACGGCTACCGCGGCGGCGCCTCCTGCGCCGGCTGCCCAGCGCGGCGATGGCCGGCGGCGCCGTCCCCGTGGCCTGCTCAGGCGTTGAGGACTCCGGCGCCCAGGAGAGCGAACAGGAGTGCTCCGACGATGAGCCGGTAGATGACGAAGGCGTTGAAGCTGTGCCGGGCGACGTACTTGAGCAGCCAGGCGATGGACGCGTACGCGACGATGAAGGAGACCACGGTCCCCACGATGAGGGGCGTGGTGTCCGCGCCGGCCCCGACGGCGTCCTTGAGTTCGTACAGGCCGGCGCCGGTGAGTGCGGGGATGCCGAGGAAGAAGGAGAGCCGCGTGGCGGCGACGCGGTCCAGGTCGAGGATGAGCCCCGTGGACATGGTGGCGCCGGACCGCGAGAAGCCGGGGAAGAGAAGGGCGAGGATCTGGGAGGAGCCGACGAGCATGGCGTCCTTCAGGGTGGTGTCGTCCTCCCCACGCTTGTGCCGGCCCATCTGGTCGGCGGCCCACATCAGTCCACTGCCGACGATCAACGATGCGGCCACGACCCAGAGCGAGGCGAGCGGGCCCTCGATCAGCGGTTTGGCGGCCAGTCCGACGATGACGACGGGAATGGTGGCGTAGATGACCCACCAGGCGAATTTGTAGTCGTGGTGATAGCGCTGGTCGCGGTGGCGCAGTCCGCGTCCCCATGCGCCCAGGATCCGGACGATGTCCTTGAAGAAGTAGAGCAGTACCGCGGCGATGGCGCCGACCTGGATCACCGCGGTGAACGCGACGACGGACTTGTCGTCCACCGGGATGTTCATCAGCCCTTCCGTGATCTTCAGATGGCCGGTGGAGGAGACGGGCAGGAACTCCGTCACTCCCTCCACCACGCCGAGAATCACGGCCTGTCCGATGCTGATGGCGCTCACGTGTACTGCCTTTCCATCGAGAGTGCGTGGTCGGCCCGGCGCCGCCACAGAAGAACAAGGAGTGTTGCCGACGCCGCCCAGCAGGAGGCCAGCAGCCAGCCGGCCGCGACATCGGTCGGCCAGTGCATGCCGAGGTAGACACGGGTGAGGCCCACGGTGGTGGCCCAGATCGCGGGGACGGCGAGCAGGATCGGCCGCGTTCGGCCATGCACCCTGCGGTGTACGGCGAGGGTGAGCAGGAGGGCGACCACCATGGACGTCGTGGTGTGGCCGGAGGGCATGGACCATCCGCCGGCCTTCGCCGCCCAGTCCGCGGACGGCGGTCTGGGCCTTGCCAGTGCCGAGGCCAGTGCCGTACGTGGCAGTTGTGCCGAGGCCAGCGCGAGTACCCCCGCGAGTGCGCCCCGCCAGTACGCGGTGCGTTGCGCGAGTGCCCCGGCCAGGCCCGCCAGCGCGTAGGCCGGCGTTCCGCTGCCGGTGTCGGTCACGACCGTGGCCAACTGCCGTGCCCAGGCCGGACGGTGGTCCAGCACCCACCCGTGGACGGCCGTATCCAGGGCGAAGGGCGACGCCCGAGTCGCGACCGCGGCAACCAGGGTCCCGAGCAGGACACCGCAAACTGCCAGGACGGTCACGGCAGGCCACCACGGCATGCTCTCGCGCCGAGGGCTGTGGGCAGACGAAGGAGGCATCAGGCATCCTGTGAGCAGGGTCCACCGCACGCAGGGACGTGGCAGCGGGGCTGGGGGACACATTATCTTCTATTCGCGAATAGAAGATACGGGTGACTGTAGTCCAGGAAGACAGGAGGACGGCGTTGGGTGCTCAGAGACAGGCTTCTGAGGCAGGTGGCAGGCGCCGGGCCAACGGTGCGCTGGAGGCCGAGGTCCTCACCTTGCTGCACTCGGCGGGACGCGCTCTGACGCCCGGGGACGTGGCCGAACTCCTGACGGCGTCCCCCGCGCACACCACGGTGGCCACCACGCTCGCCCGTCTGCACAGCCGTGGCGTACTCGAACGCACTCCAGTCGGTCGCAGTTACGCGTACGAACCCGTCTCCGACGAGTCGGGGCTGACGGCCAGGCACATGCATCAGGTGATGGAGGCAGGCACCGACCGTGCCTCGGTGCTGACCCATTTCGTGGATGAGCTGTCCGACGACGACGAGGACCTGCTGCGCCGCCTGTTGGGCAGCGACGGCAGCAACGGGTAGCGGGGAAGGGTACCGATGCACCTGGCCGTCTACCTGCCGTTGCTGCTGCCCGCGCTGGCCGGCCTGAGCGCGGGCCCGCTGGCCCGCCGCCTCGAACCGCGGCTGGCGACCTGGCTGTTGACCGCCGCCGGACTGATCCTGGCCGTGTCCAGCACCGTGGTCCTCGGCCTGTTGGCCGTGGCCGGCTTGGTGCGTCTCCCGCTGATCGACGCACTTGAGGGCTACTCGCCTGCGGTGATCGCCCGCGAGGACCCGGCGGCCTGGCCCGCGGCCCTGGCGGGAGCTGTTCTGCTCACCCTCGCAGTGGCGGCCACCGTCCGTCTCACCGTGCGCCGCGCCGGGGCGCTGTGGTCAGCCGCTCTCGAAGCGGCCTGCCTGCCCGGGAGGGAATCGGTCGTCGTCACCGACGACCGGCACGCCGACGCGTACACCATGCCCGGACTGCCCGGCCGCATCGTGATCTCCCACGGCATGCTCGAAGCTCTGGACCCCACCGGCCACGACATCATCCTGGCCCATGAGCGGGCACACCTGAACCACCATCACTACGCGTTCGTCACGCTCGCCCAGATCTCAGCAGCCGCCAACCCGCTGCTTCGCCCATTGGCCACGTCCGTTTCCTACACCGTCGAGCGGTGGGCCGATGAGTTCGCCGCTCTCCACAGCGGCGACCGGCGCGCCGTCGCCGAAACCGTGGCCAGAGCCGCCGTGGCCACCAAACGAACCCGCGCGCTGCGCCTGCCCTCGGCGGCCCTGGGAGTCCTCGGCCGCAGCCCGGCCCCGGGCGTCATCCCCCGCCGAGTCGCAGCCCTGCTCGAACCTCCCCCAAGCAGACCGGCCCACCTCCTCGCGGCGGCCGGAGCGCTGGTAGGAGTGAGCAGCGTCTGCGTGCTGGAAGCCGCCCATGACCTGCACGAGTTTCTGGAACTCGCCCACCTGCGTTGATGTGTGCGCTCTGATTTTGACGCCCAGGGGCTCCGGGCATCAGTGCCTGTGCGCGTCAGGGCGGAACAGTCGCCGTCGAGCGATGAGTTCGACGGTTACGGCGACCGCGACGGCCTGTACGGCCATGAGGGCGATCAGCACAAAGAGCTGCACCGCCCCGGCCATCACCGGACTCGCACCGCCCAACAGCATGCCCACGAACGCTCCGGGAAGCGTGACCAGGCCGACCGTACGGGTCTGGTCCAAGCCCGGGAGCAGGGCGTCCGATGCCGCGGGCCGGGCGATCTCCATGCGCGCGTCGCGGTCGAGGAAGCCCAGTGCCATCGCCGCCTCGACCTCCCCGCGGCGCTGTTCCAACTCGTCCAGGGCGCGGCGCCCGGCGAGGACCGTCACCGTCAGGGCGCCGCCGATGAGAATGCCGGTGATCGGAACGAGCGCGAGACCCTTGAGGGGAACCAGTCCCGTGAGCAGCAATGCGGCCACCGTGGGAACGACACCGGCGGCAATGGGTGCGGCGGTCAGCCACCACGTGCGGTTACTGGTCAGCCGTCGGCCTGCCGTACGGACCGCGACGCTGAACATCACGACCAGGAACGCGACCAGGCCCGCCACCGTGGTGACTGCCCAGGTGATGACCACGGACACCGCGGCGAGCTGAGCCGCCGCACGCACTCCCGCGACCAGGATTTCCCTCGGCCTGCCGCCCGATGAGTCAGGAGACAGACGAAACCAGTGGGCAACCCCCGCCGCCACCGCGAGCAGCACGACCAGCAACACGCCAAGCGTGATGTTGACCGGGAGAAGAGATCTTGCGCTCAGCAGCATCACATGCCTCACCTTGAAGTGCTCTCCTGCCTTCGCAAGCTCAGGAAGGAGATTCCCACCTACCTTGCGGCGGCGGGCTTGACGCCACGGGTGCGCCTGACGACTGCCCTCCCGGCAGCCGGAATCGCCACGAGGCCGATCCGGTACAGGTGCAAGATGTTCCGTGCCGCGTTCCAGTCGGCGTTGCCGGACCAGCCGCAGTCTGGGTTCTTGCACACGAACGTGGCCTGGCCCTCCCGGCTGCCCGCTGTGGTCAACCCACAGGCTGAACAACGCAGGGAGGTACCGGGCGCGGGAACCTTGTGCAGGGTGCCGCCACAACGGCCGGTCTTGTACGTCAGCATCGTCACGGTACGGCCCCATGCCTCCTGACTGATGGAGCGGTTCAGGCCGGACTTCTGCGCGACGTTCTTCCCGGGTTCCTCGACGGTGCCCCTCGCGGACTTGACCATGCTCGTGATGTTGAGCTGTTCCACCACGACCGTGCCGTACTGCCTGGCGATGCTGGTCGTGGTCTTGTGCTGCCAGTCAACGGCACGGCGCGTGGCTTTTGCGCGGAGCTGCTTGATCTGGTCGTAGGTGCGGTTCAGCCGGTTGGAGCTGCGCTCCTTCGGCTTGCGGAAGGACTTGCGGTGCGCGGCCCGTTGTTCCAGGCGGAGCAGCTTGGCCTTCTCCTGCGGGTTCAGCCACTTGTCCCGGTCGGCGGTGCCATCCGGGAGCCGGGCGAGCCGTCCGTGATCCTGATGGTTGCCATCGGACAGGGCAAGGGGAAGGCTGACCCCGGCGTCGATGCCAATCTCAGGGCCGGTGTGCGGCTCAGGCTTTAATTCCAGCGTCTGGACGCGGAAGGCGATATGCCATCCGAGTCCGTCTTTGACCAACCGCGCCCCGGTGATCCGATTCTCCCTGTTGGCAAGCTTGCCGACCGGGAGATCCCTGGTCCAGCGAAAGCGGACACGACCGACCTTGGGAATGTTGACCATGCCCCAACGGCGGTGCACCCGCTTGATCTGCAGATCGCGGCCCTGCGGGATGTCGACGGACATCACGGTGCGCAAACGGGCCTTGAAGTTCGGCTCGTCCGCCCGCCACTCCCAGCAGTTCTTCCACGCCTGGACGTATGTTTTCAGCACTGCCTGCCCGGCCTGGGCGGGGAGCACTCCGAGCCAGTCGATCTCCCTACGGGCCTGGCGGATCGCCGCATCGGCGGCGGCCCGGGCACGCTTGTCCTTGGGGAGCATCGTCCACCAGTCGTGCAGGCAGTTCCACATGGTGCGGGCCGCGTGCGCCTGGTCGTCGATGAGCCGGGCCTGTGCAGGCGTCAGCGCCAGCCGGGCACGATGCCCGAACTGCCGCTTCTCCTCCGCACGTTCCGTAGTCACATGGTCACCATAACGCTGGACCCCACGTCGCCGAGAGGGAACCAAAATCCCGATGTGCGCTCTGGTCGCCACGTCATCGACACGGATGCCGCAGTGGCACGACGCCCACGCTGTGTCCGTCTCGGCCCAGGAGCCGCCCCATGTGCTTTACCGTGCGCAGCACCACCGAGCGGTCGGTGGCGGTGACCGTCAGGCGCGGCAGTCTGCGTGACACGTGCGCCTCGAAGGCGTGCACGTCGTGCAGTGTGCGCAGCCAGACGTCGACGACGAGGTTGTGCGGGCCCGCCGTGATGGCGCAGGAGCGCACCTCGCGCAGGCCTGCGAGGACCTGGCTGGTCTCTTCGGCGTGGTCGGCCGCCCGGCCAAACTGCCGCACGTCCCCGACCAAGGCGGTCCTCGCGGCCGACCTCTCCGAGGAGGCGATCGGCGGCAAGGTCGACGTGCTCATCGACACGGTCGGCGGCACGATCCTGCGCGATGCCCTCGGCCTGGTCCGCCCGTGCGGCCGGGCCGCGCTCGTCGGCTACACCGCAGGCCGTGAACTCACTCTCGATCTCGCGGACTTCTTCCTCGCCGACGTCTCGCTGCTCCCCGTCAACATGATCAGCCGGGGCAAGGAGGTCGCCGCGGAGGTCGTGCGCCTCCTGCCGGACCTCTCCTCCGGCGAACTCACGCTGCCGGCGAGCGTTACGGCATCGACCAGCTCGAAGACGCGGTGGCGCGGCTGCGCACGGGCGAGGCAATCGGCAAGGTGGTGCTCGACCTGGGCTGACCCGGCGGGTCGCCGAGGTGGCCGGCGTTGCGGCGTCGCCGGGGCATGGCCGGAATTGTGGACGCTCGAGGCGTCCGAAGCCGCAGGTCCGCGCGGGCCCATGGAGGCACGCACGGCGCTCGCGCAGTCCGGCATGGCGGCGGAGGCGGACCGTTCGACCGCCCACCCGCACCGCCCGCACCCTCTCGCAGATCAGGCGCGGTACCGGATTTCGAGCATCGTGCAGCCTGCCGGGGTGCGATAGGGGCCGTGGCGCATACCGGGCCGGCGGCTCGCGTAGTGGCCCGCCCCGAACGTCTGCCCGAGCGTGAGGTCGACCAGGTCGCCTTCCAGCAGGTACACCTCCTCGACGTAGTCGTGAGTGATCACGCCGGCGGCGCTGGTGTCCAGACCAGGCAGCCATCGCACAAGCCGGGTCAGCACAGCCGGATCATCAGGATCCCGCGACAACACCTTCTCCTCGGTGCCCGGCTGCGCGGCTTCCCGCCACGGCGCAGCGTCCCCCGCAAAGAACTCGTGTTCCTGTTTCATGACACCTCTTCCTGACCCCGGACGGCCGTCCGCCGCCGGCATGCGGTTCTTTTCAGTTGGAGCTTCGAGGGGGTTCGTGGCACCGGGGCGGGGTTCAGGGGGCCGGAGTTGACCATCCGGGTGCGAGTCGCGGTCCGGTCAGGCTTTGGCGGCTTCACCGCTCGGCCGCTCGGCCGCTCGGCCAAGAAAGGAGCCAACTGCCCGAACTCCAACGCCTACGCTGCCTCTGGCTCAGCGATCGGTTCTTCAAAAACCATGACGGCATCCTTCCGCGATGTGGGAAGATCCACAAGAAGTGACCTGATCATTACCCCAAACCCTCGTCGGTGCCCGCGAAACAGAGACCTGCAGGCCCACAAGGATCAACCCACCATCCAGAATCGGAACATGGACGTTCCCAGGCTGCTGGAAGCAGCTTCCCTGCTGGTCCCGGAAGAGAGCGCCACCGAGAACGACCTCACGGTGAACGACGTCTGGGAACACCTCACCCACGACGAGTGGGAAGTGGCTCTCGGTCTGCTGGAGGAGCTCGGTGACGGCCACCCGCTTCCACTCAGTTTCTGGCAGGCCCTCGCCACCGCAGCGGAGCAAATGCGGCTGGAGAGGAGCGCGGCCTGGTGCCACTGGCGCTGCTACGAAGCACAGCACGGCGTCATCCGAGCCGACCTCACCCTCAGACCTGCCCGCCACGCTCGCCGACAGACTCCCTTCTCGGGAGCCGGCATCCTTCGGCCCATGTGGAACATCGGGCCTCGAACCCCGACGGGCGAACCGGACCTCTACGTTGCCGGCCTCTGGGTGGAGTTCGCTCCGTTCATGGAGCCCGGTGCGCTGGCCACGGTGCGTCTCGCCCCCTTGACCCCGTCCAACTGGACGCACCTTAGGCCCGGTCAGGCCATCACCATGCATGAGGACCGCACCGTCGCCGGAACGGCCGTCGTCCTGGACGTTCAGCGCCCCTCAGCCCCGGCGGCCCCATAAGGCAGGAGCTGCCCCGTCTCACGCTCGTGCAGTACTCCCGACGGTTCCCTCACCGGACCTCAGCGCCGGGCCAGAGCCAGCACACTCAGACCGAACATCAAGACGCCCAGAGGGAGATGGACCGAAGGAACGTGCGCGATGCCGAGCACTACCTGGACCGAGGCGAGTGCGAGGAAACCCGACGCGTGCCAGATCGGCCGGGGCGAGCCACCGCCCCGCTTCCACGCCAGCACCGCCGCGAGCACGTACAGCATCGACGCCCCGTACATCACACGGGCTCCGACACTGTGCAGCGTCTCTCCGTACGACGCGGTCAGCAGCAGTCCGGCGGAAACCGCCTGAAGGAAGATGGTCAGGGTCTGCAGCGCGATCGCGATCTGCAGGAACGAGGAGCTGCGCCGTGCGCTCGCCGTCGCCGTCGGCTTCACCTCGGTGGCCATGTCACAGTCCCCTTTTCCGCCCTCGGGCAGTAGATCGATAAGGTCTCACCAGCCCGACGACGCGGGCCTGCGAAAGGTAAGGCGAGGGGGCGGCCGGAAGCATGGGGACTGTCTGGGTCAGCACAGATGAGGTAGCGGGCGAGCGACGCCAACTGATCAATGTCGCTTACCGGTTGCTCGGTTCGGTGACCGAGGCCGAGGACGCCGTACAGGATGCCTACGCACGCTGGTACGGGATGACGAAAAGCCGGCAGGAGGAGATCCTGTCCCCCGGTGCCTGGCTGACGACGGTGACCGGCCGCATCTGCCTGGACCTGCTCGGCTCGGCGCGGGCCCGCCGTGAACGCTATGTCGGCGCGTGGCTGCCCGAGCCGTTGCCCGACCGCACCGAGTGGGACCACGCGGGCGGCGCCGGTACCACCGGCCTTGCAGACCCCGCCGACCAGATCGTCCTCGACGAGTCGGTGTCCATGGCCTTTCTCGTCGTCCTGGAGTCGATGACGCCCGCCGAGCGGGTGGCGTTCGTCCTGCACGACGTCTTCCGGTACCCGTTCGCCGAGATCTCCGAGGTTCTCGGCCGGACCCCTGCGGCCTGCAAGCAACTGGCGGCCTCCGCCCGGCGGCGGGTGAGCGTCGAGCGCGCCCCGGTGGCGGCGACCGGCGAGGCCGACGTGGTGAAGCGCGTGAAAGAGGCATGGGAGACCAAGGACATCGCAGCCCTCGTCGGTCTCCTCAACCCGGCCGCCGTGATGACCGCCGACGGCGGTGGCATGGTCGGCACCGTCCTGCGCCCGGTCGAGGGCGGCGCGCGCATCGCCCAGTACATGGTCGCCATTGCCGACAAGGCTCCGGGGCTCGAACTCCTGGAGCGGTCGGTCAACGGTGTGCCGGGCCTGGTGGCCCAACGTGCCGGCGTCGTCATGACCGTAGCCTCGTTCGAGGTCTCCGACGGGCGCGTCACCCGGATCTGGGCGGTCCGCAACCCGGAGAAGCTGCGGCCGTGGGCGCGGAATGACTAGCCACCCTCGCTCGGCGGAGCGCTCAGTCGCCGTCGGCAGATGAGCGCGCATCTGAGGGTGAAAAATGCTTCGTGCGCGCCTGGTCCTGCTCTTCGAGGAATTCCGCCCGGACGGGACTGAAGCGGCCCCGTGACGGCCGTCAGGGATTTGGCAGCTCGGCCCAGATCGTCTTGCCGCGGGCGGAGTGGCGCGTGCCCCAGCGCCTGGCCAGCGTCCCGACAAGGTAGAGGCCGCGGCCTCCCTCGTCGGACTCGTCGGCGAGACGCAAGTGGGGTGCTGCGCCGGTGGAGTCCGTGACCTCGCAGGTGAGCACGTCGTCACGGATCAGACGTAGGCCGATGGTGCCCTCGGCGTAACGAACGGCGTTGGTGACCAGTTCGCTGGCGATCAGTTCGGCGCCGGGGATCAGGTCGTCCAGCCCCCATTCGGCCAGTCGGCCGGCGACCAGCCGCCGGGCCCTGGAGGCGCTGCGCGTGTCGTGGGGCAGCGTCCAGCACCCGAGATCGTGGGGGCCCAGTGCCCGGGTGCGGGCGAGGAGCAGCAGCGTGTCGTCCTCGGGGCCGTCGGGCAGCACGGCGGTCACCAGCGTGTCGCACAGCTGCTGCAGCGGGCGCTCCCAGGCCCGGTCCAGGTGGTGCATGAGGACGGGAAGTCGATCGTCGTCCCGAACTGTGCCGGGCACCAGGCCGTGGTTGAACAGCGCGAGCACACTGTCCGTCGGCAGTTCGACGGTCGTCGACCGGTACGAAGCGGCCCCACGCCCCAGCGCGGGACCAGGAACCAGGTCCAGCACGTACGGCGCTGTCTGCGGGGCCGTGACCACGGGCGGCGGGTGCCCGGCGCTGACGGCCTCGCACTGCAGGGTCACCGGGTCGTACACGACGTACAGGCAGCTCGCCAGCGGGCCATCGTTCATCTCGCGGTCGTGCGCCGTGGAGCCGTCGACCTGCGCCGGGAGTTCCGTCGGCCCTTTGTCCATGGCTACGCCGGCCAACAGCTCATGCAGCCTCGTCAGGAGTTCGGCGGGCTCCAAGTCCATGGCGGCGAACGCGTGGACGGCAGTGCGAACTTGCCCCATCGCGGTGGCTGCGCGCAGCCCACTGCCTCGTACGTCACCCGCCACCAGCGCCACGCGGGCCCCGGACAGCGGGATCACGTCGAACCAGGCTCCGCCCGCCGCCACGGGCAGATACGTGTGGGCCGTCTCCACGGCACGCGTGGCAGGCACGCGCCTCGGCAACAACTCCCGCTGGGCGATCCGGGCCAGGGTTCGCTCGCGCGTGTAGAGACGCGCGTTGTCCAGGCTGAGCGCGGCCCGCGCCGCCAGTTCCCCGGCCACGTCGGCGTCCGCTTCGTCGAACGGCTCCGACTCCCCCGCACGATAGAAAGCGGCGAGGCCCAGAACCACGCCGCGAGCGGCGAGGGGCACTACCAGCAGCGAGTGCACACCGGCGCTCCGGAACAAGGTTGCCCGGTCCGGATCGTGCGACAGCCACGCTTCCGAGTCGTCACCGCCGAGATCGTTCACGACGCGCGGGGTCAGATCGGCGAGCACGTAGGCGTACGGTCTGCCCTGCCGCATGACGCGCACGCAGCCCACCTCATGCACACCGCGCCCGTCCGCTCGTCCCGCCGTCGCGAAGCCCGCCCGGCGTACGGTGATCGGGTCCAGGAGCGGCCCCGGCGCGGGAGCGTCGCCGTGCAGCACGGCGTCGAGCACGTCGACGGCGGCCGCGTCCGCGAAGCCGGGGATCGCGCTCTCGGCCAGTTCCTGCGCGGTACTGAAGACGTCCAGCGAGCTGCCGATCACCGAGTCCGCCCGCTCCAGCAGCTCCAGTCGCTTCTCGGCGCGCTCGCGTCTCGTGATGTCGGTGACGGTCACGGCCAGGCCGAGAGGTTGCCGGTCCCGATCGCGCAGGGGATAGGCCGAGAGGGACAGCGCCCGCCGCTTTCGTCGCTCTCCGTGCGCAGCGTTCACCAGACAGCGCAGGTCACGCACGCGCTCACCTGTTGCCAGGGACGTGCGCAGCGCACGTTGCACGTGGGGAAGCGACAGGCCCGCCTCCAGGGACACACTCTCGTCCGTGTCACCCGGGGCCGGCGTCGCAGGAGCGCTGTTGTCGAAGCGCAGGCTGCGCAGGTCGGAGTCCAGAACGTACAGACCGCCCGCTGCCTCGGCGAACAGGACATCGAGCAGCGCCGCCGCCCTTTCCGTGCCCAGTTGCCGCAACACACCCGGAGGTGCAGATGTCGGCGGCCTGCGCCCCTGCGGGCCCTTTGCATCTTCCACGCCTGGCAGATCTCCCGTGATCTCCCCCGCCTCGGTCGCATCTCCCTTCTCACGATGCCAGGGAGGGAGCTCCTCCGCCTCACAGGGCGGCGGGGCCCGGATGGACTCCCCGGCCGAGCCAGGCGGCTCACCGAACTGATCAGGAGCTGGACGTCGACGAGGTGGGGCTGGGGTGCCGTCCGGCACCGCCACCCCTGGGGACATGTACCTGCACCAGGTGGGCGGCGCGGTCCGCGCTTCGCCCGCCGCCACCGCTTGAAACGACGGTGCGGCGGCTCTCCGCACTGCGGCGGTGCCCATGCTGGGCACCGCCGCCGATGTGCGTGGTCTGTCGCGCCGCCGGTCCGAACTGTTCCGGCCGTCAGCAGATCCGCGGAAGCTGCTCGCCGATCGGCAGGTCGACTACGCGTGTGCCGCCCAGGCCCGTGCGGGCGACCACCATGCCCGGATGCTCTGCGACGGCCTCGCCGATCACTCGCGCGTTCGCGCCCAGCGGATGTGCCCGCATCGCGCTGAGTACGGCGTCCGCGTGTTCGCGTGGGACGAACGCCACGAGTTTGCCCTCGTTGGCCACGTAGAGGGGGTCGAGGCCCAGAATCGCGCACGCGTTGGCGACAGCCGGCGGGACAGGCACGTCACCTTCCTGGATGACGACACCGGCGCCGGAGGCCACCGCGATCTCGTTGAGCGCCGCGCCCAGACCGCCGCGGGTGGGATCGCGCAGCACGTGGAGGTCCTGTGTCACCGCGAGCATGGCCTCCACCAGGCCGCCCAGCGCCGCGCAGTCGCTCTCGATCTCGACACCGAATTCCAGACCCTCACGCACACTCATGATCGCCACGCCGTGAACGCCGATGTCACCGCTGACGATGACGACGTCGCCCGGGACCACACGCTGGGGGCGGATGTCCACGCCTGACGGGATGAGCCCGATCCCGGCCGTGTTGATGAACACCCCGTCTCCGTGACCGCTTTCGACGACCTTCGTGTCACCGGTCACCACCTCGACTCCGGCGCGCCGTGCGGCCGCACCGAGTGTCTCGGCGACCCGGGCCACCACGGACATCTCGACGCCCTCTTCCAGGATGAAACCGCAGGAGAGGTAGGCGGCCCGTGCGCCGCTCATGGCGAGGTCGTTGACGGTGCCGTTGACGGCGAGGTCGCCGATACTGCCGCCCGGGAAGAACAGGGGCCGCACCACGTAGGAATCGGTGGAGAACGCCATCCGGACACCGCCGAGCGAGACGGCGGCGGAGTCGCCGAGCTGCGACAGGGTCTCGCCGCCGAAGGCGGGCGCGAAGACGTGCTGCACCAGCTCGGCGGACAGGGCCCCTCCCCCACCGTGTCCCATCACCACCCTCGGATGATCACGCAACGCGACCGGGCAGGTCCATGCGGTCGGGTCCACGGCTGTCAGTTGGGTGGTCTCAGGCAACGGGGCTCGCCTCCAGCGGCGCGGTGGTGATGTCGAGGCGTCGGTACAGGTAGTAGGCGGCGCACGCGCCCTCACTCGAGACCATCGTCGCTCCGAGTGGATTGCGCGGTGTGCAGGTGGTGCCGAACGCGGCGCACTCGTTCGGCTTCAACAACCCCTGCAGAACCTCGCCGCTGCGGCACTCCGCGGGTTCACGGGTGTCGATGTCACCGACCGAGAACCGGTGCTCGGCGTCGAAGTCCCGGTAACGGGAGGAGAGCCGCCAGCCGCTGTCCGGGATGACGCCGATGCCTCGCCAGGCCCGGTCGGTGCCCTCGAAGACGTCCGCCAGCATGGCCTGGGCCGCGGGGTTTCCCTCGGGCCGGACTGCGCGCGGATAGGCGTTGTCGACGGTGTGTTCACCCCGCTCCAGTTGCAGCACGGTCCGGCGCACGCCTTCCAGAATGTCCAGCGGTTCGAAGCCGGTGACCACGATCGGAACGCGATAGCGGTCCGCGAGTTCGGGGTACTCGCCGACACCCATCACGCTGCATACGTGTCCGGCGGCGAGGAATCCCTGGACCCGGCAGTTCGGAGACTCCATGATCGCCTTGATCGCCGGCGGAACACGCACGTGGGACACCAGGAGACTGAAGTTCTTGATGCCCAGTTTGCGTGCCTGATAGACCGTCATGGCGTTGGGCGGGGCGGTCGTTTCGAAGCCGATGCCGAAGAACACCACTTCCCGGTCGGGGTTCTGCTGGGCGATGTGCAGAGCGTCCAGTGGCGAGTACACGACGCGTACGTCGCCGCCCTCGCCTCGTACCTGGAAGAGGTCTCGGCCGGTGCCGGGCACCCGGAGCATGTCGCCGAAGGAGCAGAAGATCACTCCCGGCCGGGAGGCGATCTCGAGGGCCTTGTCGATGACCTCGAGCGGGGTGACGCACACGGGACACCCCGGACCATGGATCAACTCCACCTGGTCCGGAAGGAGTTGATCGATTCCATGTCGGATGATCGTGTGCGTCTGTCCGCCGCACACCTCCATGAGGGCCCATGGCCTGGTCACCACTGAGTGGATGTCGTCGAGCAGACGCCGTGCCAGGTCCGGGTCCTGGAACTCGTCGAGGTACTTCACTGTTGTGCCTCCTGTGGAACGTCCTTGTCGTCGGCCCACTGAGGTCCGCCTGCTTCGGCCGCAAGCTCCCACGGGTCGCCGAACTCCTCCTGGAGCAGGCCGAGATTCGCGAAGAGCTCCAGCGTCTGCTTGGCCGATTCCTCGTCCAGTTTCTGGAGCGCGAATCCCACGTGGACGATGGCGTATTCGCCCACCTGAAGGTCCGGCAGGTACTCCAGGCACACCTCCTTGACCACTCCGCCGAAGTCGACGGTGGCCATGCGGGTGCCGTCGCGATCCTCGATTTCCGTCACTCTCCCGGGTACCGCCAGGCACATGGGGGGCTCTCCTCACTGTGGTGATCCGATCCGGCTTGCGACTGCGGTGTCATCGGGCGGTTGCACGCCCCGCGATCATCAACTGACCGAGGGCCAGCCCCCCGTCGTTCGGCGGGACTTCGCCGGCTCGCAGCACTGTGAATCCGTCCTGCCCGAGCCCTCGGGCGCAGGCCGAGGAGAGCAGGACGTTGGCGAACACGCCGCCGGTCAGGACGACGGTGTCCGTGCCATGTCGTTCGCGCGCCACCGCACACATCCGCCGCACGAGATCTGCGACTCCGGTATGGAAGCGGGCAGCGATGACCGCCGGTTCCGCGCCTGCGCGAACATCATCGACCACGGCTCTCACCACAGGTCCGGGGTCGGCAGTCATCGGCTCCGAGGTGTCCGGACTCAGCGCGAACCGGTATCCGGCGTCGCCCCCGTCCACGGCCCCCCTCAGCGCGGCCGCCTCCAGCTCGATGGCTGCCTGCGCCTCGTATCCGACCTGGTGGCACACACCTGCCAGGGAAGAGACGGCGTCGAAGAGCCGGCCCATGCTCGACGTCGGCACACAGTTCAGGCTCCGCTCCAACTGCCTTGCCAGTACCCGTCGTTCATCATGCGGGCAGGCGATCACACTGGGCAGGTCGTCCGTCCACGCGATGCCCGCTTGCCGGAGCTGCGCGAGCGCCATGCGGTACGAGCGGCTCACTGCGGCGTCGCCGCCGGGCAGGGGGACGTACGCGAGATGCCCCAGGCGCCGGTACGTGTCGTAGTCCGCGAGCAGGAACTCGCCGCCCCACACCGCCCCGTCGTCGCCGTAGCCCGTGCCGTCGAATGCGACGCCGATGACCGGCCGGCCGCCGTCGAGGCCGTGCTCGGCCATGACCGCGGCGACATGGGCGTGATGGTGCTGCACGCGGACGACCGCGCGGTTGTTCGCGTGCCGTTGGGCCCACTGTCCGGATCGGTAGCCGGGGTGCCGGTCCGCCGCCAGAAGCCCGGGCTGCACACCTGTGATCGACTCCAACTGCCGTTCAGCGCGTGCGAAGGCGTGCTGGGTCTGAAGGTCGTCCATGTCTCCGATGTGCGCGGACAGCCAGGCCTTTCGGCCTTCGCCGAGGCAGAACGTGTTCTTGAGGTCTCCCCCCACGGCGAGCGAGGGCCTGACGGACACCGGCAGGGAGACGGGCAGCGGGGCGTAGCCGCGAGCGCGGCGTACTGTCATACGTTCCCCGTCGCACACGCGCAGCACGGAGTCGTCGCAGGGCACGTGGATGGGGCGGTCGTGGGTGAGCCAGGCGTCGGCCAGAGATGCAAGCCGCTCAAGTGCCTCGGCGTCATCGGTGACGATGGGCTCACCGGCCACGTTGCCGCTGGTCATCACGAGTGCGCGCGGCCCGTCCGGGTCACCGGGCAGGCCGAGCAGCAGGTGGTGCACCGGGGTATACGGAAGCATGACTCCCAGGTCGGGACTGCCCGGCGCCACCGCGTCCGAGAGTCCGCACTGACCTGACGAGACGTCAATTCTGCGCCTCAGCAGGACGATCGGCCGGACACCACCGGTGAGAAGAGTCCGTTCGGGGGGACTGATGTGCACCAGGTGCTCGATGTCGGCGAGGCTTTTCACCATCACCGCGAACGGCTTGTCGCCCCGCCCCTTGCGGCTGCGCAGTGCGGACACGGCCTGGGAGTTCCCGGCGTCGCAGGCGAGGTGGTAGCCGCCGATGCCCTTGACGGCGAGGATGGCGCCTGCGGTCAACAGCGCGCGTGCCTCATGGATCGGGTCGACGTCGGTGTCAGGTCGGGGCGACGCGTACACGAGGCTCAGGCGCGGGCCGCAGGCACGGCAGGAGACGGGCTGGGCGTGGAATCGTCGGTCTCCTGGGTCCGTGTACTCGCGTGCGCAGTCGGCGCACATTGGGAAGCCGGCCATGGTGGTGTGCGCTCGGTCGTACGGGAGTCCGGTGACAATGGTGAAGCGCGGTCCGCAGTGTGTGCACGTGATGAACGGGTGGCGGTGCCGACGATCACCGGGGTCGGCCATTTCGGCGAGGCACGCAGCGCACGTGGCCGTGTCCGGGGAGACGAGTGTGCGCGACGATCCCTGCGACCGCGAGGCGACGATGGCGAATCCGCTGCCGCCTGTGAGGGGGACCTGCTCGTGCTCCACGGACTCCACCAGGGCCAGCGGCGGGGCCTGTTGGGCGATCCGGTCGCAGAACCGTGCGACGGCGGAGTGATCTCCCTCGACCTCCGCGACGACACCGTCTTGGGTGTTCGTCACATGCCCCGCCAGCTCCAGGGACGTGGCCAGGGTGTACAGGAACGGACGGAACCCGACGCCCTGTACGACACCTCGTACGGTGACGCGACGGCGCTGAACCACCTGGTCGACGGCCGGGCCGGGCTGAAGTGCGCTCACGGGAGAGGCCGTGTCATGACGGTGTCGTCCGGGTCGTGGTGGTGATGGTGCTCGTGCGGCTGTCCGGCCATGACCGGTTCGTGGACGGCCCCGCCGTCCGCGACGGCGAGGGCACGATCGAGCAGTTCGCCCACGCCGCCGCCCCGTCGGGCCGAGGTCAGGACCACCTCCACGCCGGGGTTGACCTGCTCGACGTGTGCGCGGAAGGCTTCCTCGTCGAACTCGACGGCTTCGGCGATGTCGGCCTTGGTGACCACGACCAGGTGCGCGAGGCCGAAGGCGGTGGGGTACTTCAGCGGCTTGTCCTCGCCTTCGGTGACTGACGCGAGGACGACGCGCAGGTCCTCCCCGAGGTCGTAGGAGGCCGGGCAGACCAGGTTCCCGACGTTCTCCACGAACAGCAGGCGGGTGGCCGCGGGCAGCCAGCCTTCCAGATGGCGCCCGAGCATCGAGGCTTCGAGATGGCACAGCCCGTCGGTGAGGACCTGCTTGACCGGCACTCCGGACCGGGCCAGACGTCTGGCGTCGTTCTCCGTGGCGAGGTCGGCGGTCAGCGCGGCGGTCGGCACTCCGCGCTCACGCGCGCGCAGGAGTTCGCGTTCCAGCAGGGCTGTCTTCCCGCTCCCCGGGCTGGACAGCAGATTGACCATCGTGGTGCCGCGGCCCGCGAGTTCGGCCCGCAGAGCGTGCGCGGTCGCGTCGTTCTTGGCGAGCACCGCCTGGTGCAAGTCAACGGTTCGGCACATGACTCAGCGCTCCTCGGAGATCGGTTCACAGGTTCGTCGACGGGCGGTCGGCTCTTCCTCCCACCGCACGCTGACGATCTGCAGCTCTCGGCCCGACAGCAGTTCGAGCGTCGGTTCACCACAGCGCGGACAGCAAAGGCGCGGCGGCATGCCCACCGCCCATTCGTCGGCACAAGGTGAGCAGCGTGCCCGGCCGGGCACGGACTCGGTGACAAGCTCTGCCCCCTGGAGGAGGGTTTCGGCGCAGGCGAGTTCGAAGCAGAAGGACAGCGCGTCCGGGACGACGCCGGCGAGCTCCCCCACCTGTAGTCGCACCGAAGTGACCGAGGTGACCCCGCCGTTCAGTTCCGCCGCCTCTTGCACCTGGCCGACGACAGCCATGGCGATGGACATCTCGTGCATCGGTCTCCGTCCTGGCAGAGGCCGATCGTTGGGCGGCCATTGCGCTCGGCTCCATTACAGGGGGCTCGCTGCCGTGCGAGCTCGGGGCTCGCCGACTCCACTGCCCTGGTGCACCGTTCGGCGCAAGGAGCCCGTTACATGCTTCTCATACGCACATAGCGCTGGACGTCGGGCACGATGTGCCGTGCGAGCACGGCGAGCGCGACGACGGCGACGGCGACGGCTCCGATGACGGACTTCTTCATGAATCTCTCCTCACTTACCGGCCTCACGGGCGGCGGTTCCGACCACGGGCGCCTGGCTTTCCCGCACGATCTCCTGGATCACACGTACGGCTTCGGGAACTGCGGCGGCCACCGGAGCACTCAGGCCGATGCCTTCCTCGAGTGTGGCGGGCTCGCAGCCCACCACCACGGTGCGGCCGGGAGGTGTCCCGCCCGTCCCGGAGCAGAGGGTCTCCAACAGGGCCAGGACCGCGTCCGGTGACATGTGGTGGCCGTCGAGCACGGGTCCTTGCGGCGCGATGCCGCCGGGCGAGTCGACGTCGATGCGGTACACCGTTCCCGGGTCACCGCCGCGGGCGGTGGCGTCGACGAGCACCAACGTGTCGTATCCGTCGAGCAGTTGGTACGCGAGATGCACACCGCGTACGCCGATGTCCACGACCTCCACATGCGCGGGTAGTGGGTGTGTGGCGAGTGCGCGCACCGCCTCGACGCCGAATCCGTCGTCGCCGAGAAAGATGTTCCCCACGCCGGCGACGAGGGTGCGGGCGCCGGTCTTGCGGTCCTCGGTCACTCGTCCTCCAGGGGTGCGACCTCGTCGGGCTGGAAGTACAGGAACCGGCCCTGCTCTCGACGGATGTCGGCGCCGGGGTCGCCGTCGACGGTCACCGCCAGGTGCACGCCCCCGTCGACGTCGTGCAGCACGGCCTCGACGAGCGCGGTGCGTCCGTGCAGGAACAGGTCCTGGGCGTCGGTGCGGCGCCGTCCCGCGCGCAGGGTCACCCGGCTTCCGGCACGCACCGGCCGGCCATCGACCAAGATCTCGTCGCGGGCCGGGTCCAGTCCTGCGTCACCCTCCGGATCCCACCAGGGGGTCTCGGGCATGACGACATGGGGCTGACCCGGTTCGACGAGAAGGTCGGCTTCGCCGGTCGCGGTCGGGGCTGAGCCTGTTACTTCCCGGAGGGACCGAACCGCGCCGTGCAGGCGTTCCAGCACCTCGGGGGGCATGGACTCGGCCAGGTCGATCACGGCGGCGGCCTTCGGGTCCGTGCCGCGGGCCTCGCGCTTCTCCTGTTCGGTGAGGGCCGCGGTGCGCAGGGCCAGGATCTCGTCGATCTCGGTGGCGTCGTACAGCGCGCCGGGACTCTCGGGGGCGACGGCCGGGTGGTCCTCCAGGATGATCGGCGAGGACAGCACCAGGTCCGCACGTCCCGGCTCGCCGGCGAGGACCGGCCAGGTGTGCAGGTTGCGGCACGAGGCGACTGCGCCTTTGGCCCATTCCGGAGGGTCGGTCATGGAGAGAAACGAGCCTGCGTCGAGACACAGCAACAGGTGCGTGGCGACGAGCGAGTGCGGGAGCGCGGCGTCGCGGTCGGCTGTGCCGTCAGCCGGGGACCAGGTGCTGGTGTTCTCCACCACGGCGGTCAGCCGGGAGACGCGGTAGGGGCCGTCGACGTCGCGCGTGGAGAGACGTACGACTCCGCTGATCTCTTCACACCGGCGGACCAGTCTTCCCACCAGCCGGCCCTCGGCGTCGTGAACCAGTTCGGTCTCCTCGCGCGCGGGGCGGCTGAAGGGGACAGCGATTCCGTCGGCGGCGAGTTCGGCCACGGTGGCCGTCACCTCGATGCGTTCCTCCACGCCCTCGTCCCAGGGAACCAGCACACGGTCCGGGAGCGACAGTTCGGACGCGTCCTCGAACGAGCCGTCCTGGCGGGCCTGTTGCACCGTGCGGCGCTGAGGATGCAGGAAGCGCACCTCGACCGACAAGGTGGCGCCCGTCCTGGGCTCCACCAGACACTCGGTGTGCTGGAAGTCGTGCTCGTCGCAGTCCGCACCCCAGGCCGGCGGGACCAGCACGCCGAACTGCCAGCGCAGCCGGTTCTTGGCCGCCGACGCCCGATACGGATACAGCACGTAGCCCTCGAACAGCACCACGTCGGCCACCGCGCGGGCGACGGCGAACCGTGACTCGGTCTCCTGGCTGAACACGGCTGTCGTCACGGCGCCGGCCTCTCACTGGTCTGGGACAGAGCGTCCGCGGCAGCGGATTCCAGGAGGGTGCGCACCGTCGCCTCCCAGGAGGACAGCGCCCGCCGTGATCGGAACTCCAGCAGGTCGTCCATGGTGTCGCGGGGCAGCCTCACCCAGCCGGCACCCGGGAAGTGCTGGTCGATCATCTCCTGCCACACCTTGACCGGCATGAGGTACGGGGCCTCGCGGTCCCAGGGCACGGGTTCGACGTGGAAGCCTCCGTCCCCGGTGAACGCGGTCCCGGAGAAGAGCATGAGGAGCGGCACGTCGCCACTCGACAGGGCGTGGAAGTAGCGGGTGGAGGCCACGTCCATGTCGTACGTGCAGGGCACGACCAGGTCGACCTCCGTCTGCCCGGTGAAACTGGGGACCATGAGGGAGATCTGCGCGAACTGCAACGGCTGGAGGGTGCTGCCCCAGCGGGCTCGCCGGCCGAAGAGGTCATGCAGTCCGTCGGCCTCTTCGGCGTCGTAGCCGCGCCTGGCCGGTTCGATGCGCAGTTGGCAGCGCAGGGCGAGCGCGTGCACGCGTGTCCGCTCGGAAGCGTTGACGCGCAGCCGGAAGACCAGGGTGGGACCGGCGGCGTACTGGTCGGCGCGGACGCCGACGCAGGAGAACGAGAACTCCGTCATCGGCGGCGTGCCTCCTCCGGTGTCCCGGCCCGCTGCGCGATGTGGTCGAAGAACGCGGTCAGATCGGCGCGGGCCTCCGCCCCGCCGTCGAAGCCCTGCCACAACATGCGCATCCGTCCGACGAGTTCGTAGCAGATGTCGACCGGCACGAGATAGCACTCGGTCCGCTCCTCGACCCGGCGCAGGAGCAGAGCCTCCACGTCGGGTTCGAGCAGTTCGGCCAGGCGGCTGTTCCCGAGCGCGGTCTGCCAGGTGGACGGGTCTAGTTCGCTCTCGGTGGCGCCGGCCGGGCTGGGGTAGAGCGCGACCAGTCGGTCCAGCGAGGCATTGCGGAAGAAGAACGCGACGCTGACCGGGATCTGCAGAAGCTCCCAGACTCCCTGGTCGAGTCCGTGGTCCGGGTCTGCCAGATAGCGGTCCGGGACGGTGCGGAACCTCCCGCCGCCCGCGCCGCCCTGCTCGAAGAGCATGGCGCACGGCGTGCAGGCGCAGGCGAGGGAGCGGTTCGCGGTGTCGACCATGTGCCGGTGGTTGCCGTCGTCGACCGGCGCTCCGCACAGTTCGCACACCTCGGGCCGGGACATACGCGGCGCGGCGAACCGCCGCAGCCCCGATGCAGGCGGACTTGTCCGCTTGTGTGGCGTGCTCATGGTGTCTTCGGCGAGGCGGGTGCGCTGCCGAGTGCGCCGGAGGGCGGCCGCGAGATCTGCAGCAGAGGCGGTTCCTGCGAGGAAGCCGCCTCCTCGATCTCGACCGTCGTCACTTCCGGCGCGAAACAGGAGAGGACAGCCTCCACCTCCTGCCGGCCGGCCGCCGCGGTGCTCGCGCAGCCGCAGCCCGAGCTCTCCGCGGAGCGCAGGTGCAACGTGCCGGTGGCATCGTCGAAGCTCAGAAACTCGACAGGATAGCTGCGCACGCCTCCCAAGGCGCGGGCGATGCGTGCGGGGGTGTCCTCCGGGTGCAGGTCGTGCAGAACCAGCAGGCTGGTGACCACGGCGTCGTCGAGCAGCGCGGCGAACGGGTCGTCCTTGGCCTTGGGGGCTTCGAGCAGCGAGACCATGCGGGCCAGGCCTGTGCCGTAGAAGTCCATGAGTACGCGCACCAGTTCCTCAGCCGCGCCGGCGGCTTCGGAGTCACCCTCGGCGGTCAGGTGGTCGATGATCTCCTCGACCCGCCGGCCGGCCTCCTCCGCGTTCGCCGCCGTTCCGCCGGGCGACCGGGCCGCGGTGGTGGACGCGCTCATCCGGCCAGGCCGCTCAGTCCGGTCGGCACGTGCATCTTCTGCACGGTCTTGCCGCCGCCGACGTACATGTGGACACCGCAAGGCAGACAGGGGTCGAAGCTGCGCACCGCCCGCATGATGTCGATGCCCTTGAAGTTCTCCGGGGTGTTCTCCTCGAAGATCGGTGTGTTCTGCACGGCGTCCTCGTACGGGCCCGGGGTCCCGTAGGTGTCCCGCACGCTGGCGTTCCACGGAGTCGGCGGATAGGGATGGTAGTTGGCGATCTTTCCGTCGCGGATCACCATGTGATGGGACAGGACTCCGCGTACCGCCTCGGTGAAGCCGACGCCCAGGCCCTCGTCCGGCACCTCGAACTTCTCCCAGGTCTGGGTACGCCCGGCGCGGACCTCCGCCAGGCCCTTCTCGGCGCAGTGCAGCGCGATGGCTGCGGCATAGGCCTGGAAGTAGGTGCGGGCCCGGTTGCGCTCCAGCGCGTTGCTCCACTTCGGGATCTTCCACTCGAAGCGGGTCTCGGGCTTGGTCATCGAGCGGGGCAGGGTGATGACGACGCTGTTGCCGGTGGCCTTGACGTAGTCGGTGTCGACGAGTCCCGACAGCGCGGTCGACCACAGGCGGGCGAGGGGGCCACCGCCGGTGTCGAGCGCCAGGTAGTCCTTGCCGTCGAACCACCGAGGCGACATCACCCAGCTGTAGTTGCCCTCGAAGTCGCGCTTCTGGGGGGCCGGGATCGTGTGCTGGTTCCAGGGGTGGCGCGGGTCGACCGGATTGCCGAGCGGGTCGTGGGTGACGAACTGCTCCTTGCCCTGCCAGTCCTCGTAGTACGAACTGCCGAGCAGGATACGGATGCCCAGGTTGATCTCGGTGAGGTCGTTGGTGACGAGTTTGCCGTCCACGATGATGCCCGGGGTGACGAACATCTTCCGTCCCCAGTCGGTCATGTTGGCGTACGTGAAGTCGCAGTACTCGGGGTCGTTGAGCGCGCCCCAGCAGCCGAGCATCACGCGGCGGCGTCCTACTTCCTCGTACCCGGGCAGGGCCTCGTAGAAGAAGTCGAACAGGTCGTCGTGCAGGGGGACTACGCGCTTCATGAACTCCACGTAGCGCATGAGGCGGCTCATGTAGTCGGTGAAGAGCTGGACGGACGCGATGGTTCCCACGCCGCCCGGGTAGAGCGTGGAGGGGTGCACATGGCGGCCCTCCATCAGGCAGAACATCTCGCGCGTGTAGCGGCTGACCTGGAGGGCCTCGCGGTAGAACTCGCCCTCGATCGGGTTGAGCGAGCGCATGATGTCGGCGATCGTGCGGTAGCCATGCTCTGCCGCGTGCGGCGCCTCGGTGCGCTCCGCGAGTTCCAGAACGCCGGGATTCGTCTCGCGGACCATCTTCTCGCAGTAGTCGACCCCTACCAGGTTCTCCTGGAAGATGTTGTGGTCGAACATGTACTCGGCGGACTCTCCGAGGTTGATGATCCACTCAGCGAGGTGCGGCGGCTTCACTCCGTACGCCATGTTCTGCGCGTACACCGAGCAGGTGGCGTGGTTGTCGCCGCAGATGCCGCAGATGCGGCTGGTGATGAAGTGCGCGTCACGGGGGTCCTTGCCCCGCATGAAGACGCTGTAGCCGCGGAAGACCGACGACGTGCTGTAGCACTCCGCCACCCGCTTCTGCTTGAAGTCGATCTTGGTGTGAATGCCGAGGCTGCCCACGATCCGGGTGATCGGATCCCAGGACATCTCCACCAGGCCGTTACTGTCGGTCTTCGTCTTCGGTGCCATCTTCTGTGCAGCGCCCTTCGTCAAGTCTTCGTACGGGAGGTCGGATCACCTGGGACGGCCACCCCGAAGGCGCGCCGTGCGGTACATGCACTCACCACGGCGGCCGGTATCCGGTCGTCAGCTCGTCGCCCCGGTGACGCCACTTCGGCTCCTTGTCCACGGTCTTGGCCGTGATGGAGCGGAGCTTTCGGATCACCGACCCGTACGCGCCGCTCGCCGCGCTGGAAAGCTTGCCGCCGGGCGGCTCGTCCATGAACGGCATGAACTTGTCGGGGAAGCCGGGCATGGTGCAGGCGATGCAGATGCCGCCGACGTTCGGACAGCCGCCGATGCCGTTCATCCAGCCGCGCTTGGGCACGTTGCACTTGACGACCGGTCCCCAGCAGCCAAGTTTGACCAGGCACTTGGGCGAGTCGTAGGTGGTGGCGAACTGGCCCTGCTCGTAGTAGCCGGCCCGGTCGCAGCCCTCGTGGACGGTGGCCCCGAACAGCCAGGTCGGACGGAGCTTGTCGTCCAGCGGAATCATCGGAGCCGACCCTGCCGCCTGGTAGAGCAGGTAGGTCAGGGTCTCGGAGAAGTTGTCCGGCTGGATCGGGCATCCCGGTACGCACACGATCGGGATGCCCGCCTGGGACTTCCAGTCCCAGCCGAGGTAGTCGGGGACGCCCATGGCACCGGTCGGGTTGCCCGCCATCGCGTGGATGCCGCCGTACGTGGCGCAGGTCCCGATGGCGACGACGGCGAGCGCCTTGGGCGCGAGCCGGTCGATCCACTCGCTCGTCGTGATCGGCTGGCCCGTCTCGGGATCGTCGCCGAACCCGCACCAGTAACCCTCGCGCTTGATGCCCTCGTTGGGGATGGACCCCTCGACGACCAGCACGAACGGGTCGATCTCGCCGCGCTCCCCCTTGAAGAACCACTCGATGAAGGTGTCCGCGCCACCTACCGGTCCGCACTCGAAGTCGATCAGCGGCCAGTGGACGGCGATCTTCGGCAGTCCGGGAAGCACGCCGAGCACGATCTCCTCAATGCTCGGCTGCATGGCGGCCGTCAGGGCCACGGAGTCACCGTCGCAGCTCAGTCCCGCGTTGATCCAGAGGATGTGAATCGTCGGGGATTCATCCTCTGCGGGCGTATCAGGCACGTCGGAATCGACCACGGTCGACGCTGCTGCATCCATAGGGATGCCTCCTAGGGGGAGGTATACAACGAAAGGGCACAATTGGGCCCTCGTATTCCTTGATAGCAGGCACCCGGTCGCTGCGCGACGTGGCCGTGCGCAGCCGTGAGCGGACCACCCGGACAGGTCACCGGCCCGTCGCACCTACGCGGATCAAGTGGGACGGCGTCTCCGCGGGCGGCTGCTTGCGGACGAACGCACGCCGCAACGCGTGGTACGGGGCATCGGGATCCGAAAAGGTGCGGAGCATGCTGGAGAGCTCCGCTTCCCGGTACAGGGACAGCGGCCTGACGGATTCGTCCAGCTCCCGCGCCTGCTTCTTCGACGCGATGCGCTCCTGCATTCCGGAGGACTTGGCGAGCCGGACGGCCGAACGGGTGACCTCGCCCGAGAAATCCTGCGGGCAGCACTCGATCAGCCGGTCCACCAGCCCCAGCCGCCACCCCGCCGATGCGCTCACCGGCAGCGCCTCCTGGGTCAGGCGGTCGGCCGCCTCGGCGCCCACGCGGCGCGGCAGCGTGTAGGTCCAGTACTCGGACCCGTACAGCCCCATCAGACGGTAGTGCGGGTTCAGCACCACGCCCGCACGGCACCACACTTCGTCCGCGGCGAGCGCCAGCATGGCCCCGCCCGCGGCGGCGTTGCCGCCCAGGGCACTGACCACCAGCCGGTCGGTGGTGGTCAGGACGGCCTCGACCAGGTCGTTCATCGCGTTGATGTTGGCCCAGGACTCGGCGCCCGGATCGTCGGCCGCGTCAATCACGTTCAGATGGATGCCGTTGGAGAAGAAGTCCCGGGTGCCGCCGAGGACAAGCACGGTGGTGGGTCGCGAGCAGGCGGTCACGTAGGCGTCGAGCAGGCGCCGGCAGTGCGATGTGCTCATGGCGCCGCCCGGGAAGGAGAAGGACAGGAAGCCGACCGCCCCCTCCTCGCGGTAGCGGATGTCGGACCAGGTACGCCGGTCACGGTCCGCGGCAGGCACGAAGCTGCTGCTTTCGGAAAGCCCCGACAGCTCGGGACGGACCGGCAGCTCGGGAAGCGCGGGCAGCCGGCCGGCGAGGGCCTGAACCGCAGGCAGCTTGAACGGCCTCGGCTCCCCCGGTCTGCGGCGGGGCCTCAGTTCGGGAATCCACACGGCACCATCCGCTGTCGCCCGGCAGATCGCGCCGGCTCTGGTGGCGAGCAGTTCCCCAGGGCGCCCCTTCAACTCATCCTCCGGGTAGCCCCCGTGCAAGTGCCACTCACTGCCCAGGAGTTCGTCCAGCACACC
Organism: Streptomyces sp. NBC_01446; assembly: GCF_026340095.1. Lineage (GTDB taxonomy): Bacteria > Actinomycetota > Actinomycetes > Streptomycetales > Streptomycetaceae > Streptomyces > Streptomyces aureus. Next base: position 762,957 of record NZ_JAPEPO010000002.1, read on the forward strand.
TGGGGACGAGTCGGCGGCGCGCAGCTTGCGCAGCACGGTCTCGGTACTGTCCCGCTGCCAGCGGATGCGCCGCAGGCTCTGGGGATAGGCGGGGCGGGTTCCTGCCGCTGCCCTGTTCCGCAACTGAGCCTGGGGCTGGGGCGCATGGACGCCCGAGGCGAATCGGTCGACGGCCAGGAGCACCGCCGCCGACGCGGCGTCCGACACCTCGTTCCGGTACAGGTCGCTCTTTCCGACCCGGGGCACCGGAAAGGCGACCGATGCCCACACGTCGCCGGCGTCCATCTCCCCGTTGGCCTGGAGCACGGTGACGCCCCAACGCTCCACGCCCGCGTTGATCGCCCAGTCGAGCGAGGAGGGACCCCGATCACCGACGGGGCCGGGGTGGACGATGAGGCATGTGTGCTTCCGCCACACGTCCTCGGGGATGGCCCGCTTCAGCATGGGCGCGATGACCAGCTCCGGCTCACAGCCCCCGAGTGCGTCGCGCAGTGCATCGTCACTGGAAGCCAGATGCACGTCCAGGGTGTGGCCTCGGTCCCGCAACTCGGCGTGGACACGCTGAGTGAGGCTGTTGAACGCGCTCGCCACCAGCAGAATGTGCACGGCAACCTCCCATAGCCCCGGAGCAGCGGCCGGAGCGGCTCCGGCCACCCGCGATCCTCGGACACGGGGCAGGAGCCACACCGAAGCCGGGCCGCGCCGTCACTCCAAAGCGCAGGGGTTGACGACCACTCGGCGCACGTGCGAGTCATCGGCAGCGGTGTCAGGGCGACCGACTGCTTCTGGGCTCGGCCGGAGCCGCGCAACGGATGCGCGCCACGTCCCGGCCCCACCGGCTTCGACAAGCCAATGCAGGAGCGCAGGACCGAGGTTGAGCGGACGATCAAACACTTCCCGCGCCGCGCTTACGGAGATATCGGTGCCGCCTCACCTTCAGGAACGCACCTGAAGCGGTTCTCCGCAGCCCGTGACGGCGCTGTGTCAGAGGGACCCTTCGACGTACGACGCCAGGTTCGCCAGCGAGGAAGCGATCCCGGCCTCATGGGCGGCTTGGTCGATTCCGGGTGGAACGTCCGTGGCAGTGACAGTCACTTCGGTCCCGAGGCCTGTGGCAGTCAGACTCCAGGTCATCGTCATGGTGCCCGCGTACGACGGGTCGTCGGACGCGAACACCGCACGCTGCACCACGCGCTCGGGTGGCACCAGGGCAGCAAACCCGACGTCGACGACATCCGTCGAAGCGGACGCCTTGCCTGGGTTGTCGGCAGCGTCGAGATAGGTGAGAACCATGCGAAACCCGCCACCGGGCCTGGGATCCCACCGCTCCACCCGCCCGCTCATGCCGTCCGGCGGCAGCCACGCCTCGATGGACTCCCGATCCACCAGGGCGCCGTAGACGATCGCCGGTGGCGCTGCGATCAGCCGCCTTGCGCTGTCAGTCCTACCCATGGGCCCGATTCTAGGACTGAGGTCCCATCAGCCGAGGATGTCGCCGGTCGGCCAGAGCGAAGGAACAGCACGGTGCCCCGACCAGCCGACCGCCCGCCCCGCGTGGCCGCTGTCGAACTCCGCCACCCCCTGGCCGCGCACCTGGGCCAGAGCCCGCATCCACCCCGTCGTCGCCGGGGCGATGACCGGCGTGGGGAAGGGCGACTGACAGCCGCTCCTGAGACGCCGACCCGACGAGCACAGCCGGCCCTCGGTCCACGTTCTCGGAATCCCGGACATCAGCGACTCACACACCGTCGGGGTCGAACTCCCGGAAGATCAGGACCAGTCGGTCCCGTACGCCCGACCACTCGGCTTCGAGGTCGCCCTCGCTCAGGCCGACCGCCCGTGCCATGAGCAGCAGGCCGCGCATCGCGCTGATGGCGGTGAGCAGGCTCGTGTCGAATCCGGGACGATCGGCCACCTCGCCCACGAGCCGGTGCACCGCGTCCGACAGCGCGGCGTCGAGGCGTGTGTCGAACCGGCGCAGCGCGTCGCGCCCGGTCACCTTCTCGGCCGGGGCCGGTTTCACGAGTGCCAGACCGTCCTCGAGATCGCGCTCACGCAAGCGGACCGGGCCACCGACCGGCGTATGGACCTCTCGCTGCGCAACGCCCTCGGCCTCACCCTCATGCACCGGGCCCGTTTCCCGGAGGCGCTCACCTGCCTCAACGAGGCACTGGCACTCAGCCGTGAGCGCTCGGACAGCCGCGAGGAGGCCCGGGCCCTGGTCGGGCTGGGGACCGCCGGGCCGAGCACGGACCGAGGCAGGCGAGGAGTTTCCTGGCTCGCCTCGGGACTGGAACTGGCTCAGCAGTGTGACGATCACTGGCTCGCCGCGATGGCGTCCTTGGCCCTCGGGCTCATCCACCACGCCCAGGGGCGCAATGAGGAAGCGCTGGCCTGCTTCCGCGCCGCGTTTGTCCCCAGCATGGTCCTCGGCCACCCTCGCGCGATCCACAGGGCCCTCACGTCCACCCTCGACCTCTACCTCTACCTCGACCGCCCCGGGACCCAGACCCTGCTCCGTCAGGTGGCCGGCCTCATTCAGGAGACCGGCGACGTCCCTCTGCACACGCTCGCCCTGACCAGACTGGGTACAGCAGAGCACAGCGCAGGAGACCTGACCGCCGCCGTGGCCGCCTACCGACACGCTCTCGCACAGCACCGGACTCTGGCACCACGAGACGATCCCGATCACGACCGCAATGAGATGGACATCCGCTGCAAGCTGGGCCACTCCTACTACGCGGCGGGCCAGATCGCCGCTGCGAGAGACCAGTTCAGCACCACACTCGCCATTCCCGGCGCCGCCAGGTATCCAAGGGGGCACGCGCAGGTGGTCGAAGGGCTAAGCCGCTCCGGAACTCTCGGGCAGTGACACGCTGCGGGTTCCGGCCTCACGCGTCCGCGACCCAGCTCCCGTGGAAGCCGAGGGGTACCCGGCCCGGCAGGTGGATACGGGCCAGGGGGCGGGCGGTGAAGTCCTGGGCGGAGAGGATCACCAGGTCGCTGGCTCCGCGGTCGGGATCGTGCACGTAGGACAGGAGGTAGCCGTCGTCCTCGTCCCGTGCCCCGCGGCGTGGGACAAACACCGGCTCTCCGGCCGCCGCGCCGTGCGGGAAGCGGTGCACCTGCCGGCTGCCGCGCAGCATGTCGTGCTTGACCAGGCAGTTGGTGAACTTGTCGTCCGGCGGCACCCCGTCGACCGTTTCGTAGGCGCGCCACATCTCCGCGGCGCTTGCCGTGTATGCGAAGCGGTGCCGTCGCGACACCAGGGACTCGTTGACGCGGGGGAACTCCTGCGGCAGGTCGTCGAGCCGGGTGCTGGTCACTCGGCCCGCACGCAGGTCGATGGTCCAGCGGTCGAGTGCGGGTGTGCCGGTCGTGGAGGGCCCGCCGTTGCCCCGGCCCGCGGCGTAGAACGGGGCGGGCATGGTGGTCAGTTCCATGACGACGGTGTCGCCCTGGTCGTACGCGTTGAGCGTGTGCGAGTAGAACACCGGATCGATCTCGAACCAGCGCGTGGCGCCGCCACTTCGAGGCATCACACCCACCCGCATCGGGTGCTTCGGGTTCCACACATAGGGCACGGGCGCGCCCGCCTCGGCGGCTGCCATGTCGAAGGTGATCGGCACGTCGACGATCACCACGTACTTCCCGGTCAGGGCGAAGTCGTGCATCATCGGCGCGTCCGCGACCGGGATCCTGGTGGTCCGTGCCACGCGGCCGGTCCCGTCGATCACGAGGTGCCGCACGTGGTCCCAGGTCGGGTAGTACGCCACCGCGTGCAGTTCGTCCGCCGCCGCGTCGTACTTGGTGTGCGCGGTGAACGCGCCCTCCAGCGTGGAGCGGAAGTCGTAGGGCCGCACCGTGTTCAACTCGCCGTCCAGTTCGTACGGCAGCGGTCCGCTCTCCTGGAGGGCCAGGATGCGGCCCTTGTACGGGATGACGTGTGTGTTGCAGGCGAAGTCGTCCGGCGGGGCCTGGCCCGGGTACGGCTCACCCAGTTTCCGTGCCACCTGCGAGGAACGCACCCATCGGTTGCGATACCACTCGGCGCGCCCGCCGCGCAGCCGCACCCCGTGCACCATGCCGTCGCCGAGCATCCAGTGGTGGGCCCGCGGGTCCTCAACTCCCAGAGCGTTGGGGCCGGTACGCAGGTAGCGGCCGTCCAGGTCGCGTGGCACCCGGCCGCTCACCTTGAGGCCGAACGCCGTGAGTTCCTCGGTGACCGGCGCGAACGCGCCCTCCAGGAACGGAGTTGACTCCCCGTCCCCGGCCGCCGTGCCGCGGATGGCGGCCTGTGCCTCGGTGGCGTGGAAACCGGGACCGTAGCCCCCGACCACGCTTCCGGCTGCCGCGATTGCCGCTCCCTGGAGGATCCTTCGGCGTGTGTGACCGCTCATCGCTCTTCCCCGTCCTTGGCCGGTGCCCGGCGTTTCTTCACCGGTGCTGGGAAAAGCCTGCCGCGCGGCCGACGGCGAGTCAGGTGGCCTGGGCCCCGTCTGGGGGTGGTGCCGGCAACACCCCCACCAGGGTCGCTAACCGGGAACGTCAGCCGTGTCCCGGCCGGCGGGAACCTCACCCGTGTCAGGGCCCCCGGCCAGCCGCAGTGTCGCGACGGCTGCCAGGCCCGCCGCGATGCCGAAGGTGAGTGCGGCCGGGGCGCCGGTGCCGAGCGCCGAGAACCGGTGCACGGGCCCGTACACGCCGGCCGTGTCGTCAATCGCCATGTGCAGCACTTGGCTCGCCAGCAGCCCCAGTACGGTGGCGCAGACCGCGCCCACCGCCATCGCCGGCACCGTGGCGCGCGTGAGCAGGCCGGGCAGCAGTCGCAGCGTCCACCACACCACGGCCAGCATGAGCACGTCGACGGCTCGGTACAGCAGCCAGTCCCCCAGCCCAGTGCTCGCGGGGCCCGTCCAGCCACCGAGCAGCAGCCACTGGCGCAGCAGGTCGCCGGGCTCGGACAGCAGTCCTCCACCGTCGAACGAGGTCTGGATCCGGGCCGCCACCGATTGGTACGAGAGGACCACCAGCGACAACGCGACCACCACTGTCCCCGCGCTCGCGGCCATGCGGGCAGCGCGCGGCGGCACGCTGTGCCGGGGCAGCGGATCCTCACCCTTGGCGGTGACACGCGCCACGAGCACCGTGACCGCGGCGGTCAACAGCCCTGTGAACACCGTGACCGGGCCACTCGACGCGATCACACCCGCCAGCGCCGGCAGCACCCGGTAGCTGCCGTGCCCCCTGGACGCGATCAGCCAGGGCGCGGAGACGGTCACGGCCAGCGTTCCGGCCACCGGGGCCCAGGCCCACAGCGCGAGCAACGTGGCCGGCGTACGGCCCTGCGTCGGCGGGATCCTGCGGACCAGGAGCAGCGCACCGGCCAGGAAGAACACGAAGACCGCCACGAATCTGATCTGCATCGCCGTGCTGTACAGATCGGCGTACTGGGTGCCTCCCCCCATCGCCGTGCTTCCACCGACAGGGCCGCCGGACATCAGCTCCGCCGTTGAGTCGTACGACCAGGGTGCGAGCCAGCGTTCGAGTTCGGTCACGGACTGGGGGTCGAACACGCTGGTGGTGCCGCGCAGTTGCAGTGCCTGCGTGCTCGCCCCCGCCCACCACAGCAACAGCGTGATGAGCAGGCCTCCGACCAGTGCCGGTATCACCGCGCGCCGATATGTCATGTGTCGTCCCCCGCCTCGGCCCTGCAGCTGTATGTGCTGCGATGAGCGGAAGAATAAGGGGTGGCGATCTCGTACGGCATGCGTCCCGCCCTACCGCTGCGGCGGGCGCCGCGACACCCCGTCGTGGCCCGTACAGCACGCGTCTACTCGGCGAGATCGCGGACAAGGTCCAGGATCTCCACCTGATGGCGCAGGTCGAGAGAGGTCGTGGGTTCGTCCAGCAGCAGCACTTCGGTGTCCTGCGCCGGTCGGCTTCCCACTGCCGTTCGGGCCGATCAGCGCTGTGACCTGACCTTTTGGGAACTCCCCGCCCCCATCACGCGTTACGGTGGACGACCTGATCGTTTGAGAAGTAGCACGACGGCCGCGCCGTCGTCGGGGGAAGTGAGCAACCATGGCCATGGTGGGCCTTTTCTGGATCGCCGAGGGCGATGTGTACGTGGGCGCAAAGCCGTCCGGTCTGGCTCCTGGGGTACGCCTGACCCCCGAGGGCGTGGTGGGCCTCGGCGACAGACAGTCCGGCCTCCACCTGTGGGAGGACGTGACCGCCCTGACGGTGGCGGACGTCCCCGTGAAGTCCCTGAAGCGGCGGGTCGGCGTGGTCAAGGACCTGGCTCTGAGCGCGGTGACGGAGCTGGCGCTGCCCGTGAGCTCCGGCCGGCTCGACGATGCCCCGCCACTGATGACCGTGCACGTGGAATCAGCCGGCGGCGACCACGAGTTGGCGGCCTACGTTGCCGCGGCCGTCGGGTACCCCCAGACCGAGGTCGACCTCTCCCTCACCCTGCTGTCCCGCCTCACGCAGGGCGCCGCGACGATGGAGACGACGCTGGCGGCGATGTCGGCGTGGGGCCGCGCGTGGGAGGGCGGGTCACCCAGGAGCGGGGAGCGGGAGGCGCTGTTGCGGGAGTGGGGAGCGGGAGGCGCTGTTGCGGGAGTGGGCGGCCTAGTAGACCGTCGTAGCTAATTTTTGGGATAAAGGTGACGTAGTTTGGTGCGTGCGTCGTGGGTGGTGAACTGCCAGTTCACTTGGCGTTGGTCGGTGTTGGTGGCGTTCTGCCAGGCTGTGAGTTCGGTGTTGAGGATGTCGAGGTCGTTGATCCGGCGGTCGAGGCATTGGCGGGTCAGCGCGGAGAGTTCGATCTCGGCGATGTTGAGCCATGACCCGTGTTTGGGCGTGTGGTGGATCTCGAGGCGTTGGGCCAGCGCGAAGGCCTCTTCTGGTTCGAAGGCCTCGTACAGTGAGGCGATGGTGTGGGTGTTGAGGTTGTCCATCACCAGCACCACGGCCTCGGCGTCGGGGTAATCCACGCTCAGCAGCTGTTTGATCTGGCCGGCCCAGTCGATCCGGGTCCGCTGGGACAGTGCCTGAACTCGACGCCACCCGCGCAGGGGTTCGACCCACACGAAGATTGAGCACGTGCCGCAGCGGATGTACTCGCTGTCCTGGCAGGTGTCGTGGCCAGGGCGGGCCGGGAGCGGGGCGCGGGCATGGTCGAGGAGCTGGTAGGGCTTCTCGTCCATGCACACGACCGGACGTGCTGGGTCATAGGGCCGGGCATAGATGGCCAGTACGTCTTCCATCCGGGCCGCGAACTGCGCGTTTGCCTTCGGTGGGATGGTCCAGCACTTCTTCAGATGAGGACGCAGTTTCGTTTTTTTAAGACCCGCCCGATGGTGGAGTGATCCAGGTTCGGGATGTCCTCGACCAGCGCGACATGCTTCTCCAGCAGCCGCAGGGACCACCGGGTATAGCCCTGGGGTGGCTGTGAGCATGCCATCGCGATCAGCCGGGCTTCGACCTCACCGGTCACCGGCGAGGGTACCGGCGGCAGCTCGCGCTTCTTCCGGGCGATCGTGGCGTGAACATCGCCACCGGTCTCGGCGAACCGCTTGGCCACCAGCCGCAGTGTCTCGCCCGAGACTCCGGCCCGGGCCGCGACCGCGTCCTGCGAGCCGATCGCGCCTGCAGAGGTGTCGAGCGCGAGCAGCACCCGCGCCCTCCTGATCACCGAGGCTGGATGGATACCCGTCGTGGTTACCCGAACCAGCTCTTCACGATCAGCCGCGGTCAGCACCACCGGCCTCTTCTTCTGCGAACCCATCACCCCAACTCCCGTCCGGCAGAAGGGAAGCAACATCTGCCGGACCCCACCATCCCAACCAAACAACCCAGAACTAAGCAACGACACGCTACTAGGGTCTCCGACCCTTACCGCACGCAGTCATGGCCGGCCGGCCGCCGCACCATCGTCGGCGTCCGGCCTGCTGATCCCTCTTCTACGTAGTGACGTGCCGGATACCGTTCTGGCGCAACTGGACCGGACGGCACGGTAGCCGCACTCCCGCTCGGCACTCACCCGGTCGCCCCCTGAGCCGTAGGGCCGTCCTGCGTGTGCTCGGTGAAGCGGCCGATCGACTCGGCGACGACGATCGGCTTGTCGATGCCGTCCGCCTCGATGGTCATCTGCGTCAGGACGTTGACCTGTCCGGGCTTCACCACGTCGACCGACAGGAACGTTCCGCGCATCCGGATACGCGAGTTCACCGGCAGCGGAGAGATGAACCGGACTTTGTTGTAGCCGTAGTTGAGGCTGTGCGCGAAGCCGTCGAACGCCATCAGTTCCTCCATGAAGCGGGGACCTCGCGACAGGCTGTACAGGCCGTGCGCGATGGTCGATCCGAACGGGCTCTGCGCCGCACGCTCGGGATCGACATGGATCCACTGGTGATCGCCGGTCAGGTCGGCGAAGGCGTTGATCCGTTCCTGTGTCACGGTGTGCCACTGGGTCGGGCCGATCTCGGTGCCGATGAGGTTCACCAGATCTTCGACGGTCGTCGGGCGCAGCTGTGCCGCGGTCTCGGTCATGGCAGCTCCTGGAATCCGGGGGACGCCGACGACGGTATTCGAAGATGAATCCGGCTTCAATATCTGGACCGGATCACATCACTCCTTGACGTCATCCGCCACAGGCGGCACGCTCAGTAGGACTTGAATCCGACGTCAATACCGATATGTTCACATCCACGGACTGGCGGACTGCGCCACTCGACAGTAGGGGGCAGCCCCTCAACGCCGTTCCCCTGCACCGCAGTTACCCATCCACATGCCGAACGGCTCAACAGACACCTGGAGCACCCTTGAGGCAAGCCGTCATCGTTTCGACCGCCCGCACCCCCATCGCCAAGGCCTACCGCGGCGCCTACAACGACACTCAGCCGCAGGAGCTCACGGCTCATGTGCTCGCGGCTGCCGTCGAGCGTGCCGGCCTGGAGGGCGGTGAGATCGAGGACGTGGTCATCGGCGTCGCCGCGCAGCAGGGCGCCAGCGGTTTCAACCTGGCACGGCAGGCGATTCTGCGCGCCGGGATACCCGACTCCGTGCCCGGCATGACGATCGACCGGCAGTGCTCGTCGGGGCTCATGGCCATCGCCACGGCGGCGAAGCAAATCGTCCACGACGGCATGCAGATCGCCGTGGGCGGTGGCGCGGAGTCCATCTCGCTCGTGCAGAACGAACACGCCAACTCCTATCGCGCGCAGGACCCTTGGCTCACCGAGCATCGCCCGGACCTGTACTTCCCGATGCTCCGGACCGCCGAGATCGTCGCGGAGCGGTACGGGGTCAGCCGTGAACGGCAGGACGCGTTCGCGCTGCTGTCCCAGACGCGGACGGCCGCCGCGCAGGAGGCGGGCCGGTTCGACGCGGAGATCGTGCCACTGGACACGACCAAGCTCGTACAGGACAAGGCGACCGGCGAGGTGCGCCGGGAGCAGGTCACGCTCACGGCCGACGAGGGCAATCGGCCCGGTACGACCCTTGACGGTCTGGGCACGTTGAAGGCGGTACTGCCGGACGGCGCCGCGGGAGCCGTCTCGACGGTGACGGCGGGCAATTCGTCCCAGCTCTCGGACGGGGCGTCGGCGTCGGTCCTGATGGAGGCCGCGGAGGCCGAGCGGCGCGGGCTCGAACCGCTCGGGGCGTATCGCGGTATCGCCGTGGCCGGGTGCGGGCCCGACGAGATGGGCATCGGGCCCGTGTTCGCGATCCCCAAGCTCCTCAAGGAACACGGGCTTTCGGTCGACGACGTCGGCCTGTGGGAGCTCAACGAGGCGTTCGCTTCCCAGGCGGTGCACTGCCGGGACGCGCTCGGCATCGATCCCGACCGGTGCAACGTCGACGGTGGCGCGATCGCGGTCGGCCATCCGTACGGCATGACCGGGGCTCGCCTGGTCGGCCACGCGCTCGTGGAGGGGCGGCGGCGCGGTGTCCGCCATGTGGTGATCACCATGTGTATCGGCGGAGGGATGGGGGCCGCCGGGCTCTTCGAGGTGCTCTGACGGGTCCGAGGGATTCCGAGAGGTCCCGAACGGCTCCGGTGCCCGTGCCGCCTGACACGGGCACCGGAGCCATCAGCACGTACGGACCACTGCGTGGCCGACGCGATCGCGCGTGCCTACAGTGCGCCCTTCTCGGCGTCACCCGCCGGGAGTGCGTCGAAGACGGCGACATCCGCTGGTCCCTCCAACGCGTCCTTCAGCGCGCGTCCGATCCCGGCGAGCGCGGCGCCCTTGCCGTGGATGTGGAGCGCTTCCTTGGACTCCCATTTCTCGACCATGACGAAGTGGCCGGTGGTGCCGGTCTTACGGTGCAGGGCCCAGCGGGCGCACCCCGGCTCCGCGTGCACATCGGCCGCGGCTTCCCGCAGTGTCTTCTCGACGAGTTCCTCCTGGCCGGGCTTGGCGATCATGGTGGCGATGATGACGTACGACATGGGGTGCCTCTCCTTGAGTTGGGCGATGGGCCGGCGGCGCATGGCCCAGTGTCAGAGGCCGTAGTGGGTGGCCAGTGCCCAGGCCTGGTCGACCATCTGGTCGATGTAGGCGGTGCTGGGCGGGCCGCCCTCCGCGGCGTTGCGTGGCTCGTCGAGGGCGCGTCGCAGGACGCCTTCGCCGATGACCGCCACCTTCCACACGGCAAGTACGTGCCAGAAGGCTAGCTCCGGCCCGATGTCGCGGCCGCTCGACCTGGCATAGCTCTGGATGAGCTCGTCGCGTCGGGCAAAGCCGTCCAGTGCCGTGACGCCGAGGGCGGGGCGATCCGCCGGGACTTCGCCGGGCTCGGGCCAGTAGGCGAGCAGGGTGCCCAGGTCGGCCATCGGGTCGCCGAGCGTCGACAGCTCCCAGTCGAGCGCGGCGCGTACGGTGCCGGTGTCCGGCGAGCAGATCACGTTGCGGACGTGCAGGTCTCCGTGGACCAGGACGAGGCTCTGCCGCTCGGGGACGCGGCGGCGGAGCAGCTCGGTGAGCCGGTCGAGGGCGGGCAGGTCGCGGGTGCGGCTCTGTTCCCACTGCCGGGACCATCGCTTCAACTGCCGTTCGGCGTAAGGCCGGTGACTCGCGAGGTCGTGCAGACCGGTCTTCTCCAGGTCCACCGCATGGATCGCGGCGAGGGTGCGTGTCAGCGACGGCCCCAGGCCCGCACGCACCGGAGTGGGCAGGGCCTCGGCCACGTCCAGGCCGTCGAGCACGATCCCGTCGACGTGCTCCATCACCAGGTGGTGCACGCCGCCGTCGTCACACAGGCCGACCACGGCGGGTACTGGGACCTGAGTGCCGGTGAGTGCCGCCAGGATGCGGTGTTCGCGCCCGATGTCGTGGGCGGTGGGAAGCAGGGTGCCGAGCGGCGGACGGCGGACCACCCAGCAGTGGCCGTCGTCGTCGTCGACGCGGTAGGTGAGGTTGCTCTGGCCGAGGCCGATGCGCCGGGCGGTGAGCGGACCGGTCACGTGCTCGCCCCGCTTGCCCAGCCATCGGGCGAGCGCGCCGAGGTCGGTGCCCGCCGGCGCCCCGGCGTGGGCGTCGACGGACTTCATACGGCGCCCGGGCCGTGGGACAGCTCGAACACGAATCCTCCAACGGTCATCTGATTCCTTTCGTGGATACCCCAGCCTTCAGGCTGGCGAACAAACGAAATCCCTGCGGAGCAGGGCAAGGGGCGGGGTTTCGCCGCCAAGGCGAAAGACCGTACTGTGACCCGCATTTGACTGGTCACAGTTTGCCCCAATAGTTTGTGAGCCATGGCCACTACGTGCGTGAAGCGGGCGTTCAAGTACCGCTTCTATCCGACGGATGCGCAGGCGGCGGAGCTGTCGCGCACCTTCGGATGCGTGCGGAAGGTCTACAACCTGGCACTCGCCGCCCGCACTGAGGCGTGGACGCGGCAGAAGCGGGTGAACTACAACCAGACGTCGGCGATGCTGACGGCCTGGAAGAAGACCGAGGAGCTGGCCTACCTCAACGACGTTTCCTCCGTCCCGCTTCAGCAGTGTCTGCGGCATCTGCAGACGGCGTTCGCGAACTTCTTGGGCAAGCGGGCCAAGTACCCGCGTTTCAAGTCGAGGAAGAAGTCGCGGAAGTCCGCCGAGTACACGACCAGCGGTTTCCGGTTCCGTGACGGGAAGTTGACGCTTGCGAAGATGCGTGAGCCGCTGGACATCGTGTGGTCGCGTCAGCCCCCCGAGGGGGCATCGCCGTCCACGGTGACCGTGTCCCAGGACGCGGCGGGACGCTGGTTCGTGTCCATGCTGTGCGACGACCCCACTGTCAAGCCACTCCCGAAGACGGATACGGCGGTCGGCATCGATGTAGGTCTCGACCATCTACTGACTCTCTCGACCGGGGAGAAGATCACCAATCCCCGGCATGAGCGCAAGGACCGTGCCCGGCTCGCCCTGGCTCAGCGCCGCCTGGCGAAGAAGGCCAAGGGGTCGAACAATCGGGTCAAGGCCCGCCGGAAGGTTGCCAGGATCCATGCCCGGATCGCCGACCGCAGGCGTGACAACCTGCACAAACTCACCTCGAAGCTCGTGCGTGAAAACCAAACGCTCGTGATCGAGGACCTGACCGTCCGCAACATGGTCAAGAACCGGCACCTGGCCCGCGCCGTCTCGGACGCGGCATGGTCGGAGTTCCGGAGCATGCTGGAGTACAAGGCCGCCTGGTACGGACGCGAGGTGATCACCGTCGACCGGTGGTTCCCCTCCTCCAAGCTCTGCCACGCCTGCGGCACCCTCCAGGAGAAGATGCCGCTGAGCGTCCGCACCTGGACGTGCGGCTGCGGAACGACCCACGACAGGGACGTGAACGCGGCGAAGAACCTGAAGGCCGCCGGGCTGGCGGTTTCGGCCTGTGGAGCCGGTGTAAGACCTCAACGGAGTTCTCCGGGCGGGCAGTCGGCAATGAAGCAGGAAACCCCACGGCGCAAGCCGTAGGAATCCCCCTCGTTCACGAGGGGGAGGAAGTCAAGTCTCTTACGGTTTCACCGACGGGCCGCCCGGCGCGAGATTCACGCGCGTTCCGCCCTCATCAGGCACGGGCGGTGCGCAGCAACGATGTGCTGCGTCAGGTCACTTCACCGCATCCTGGTAGCGCCGCATGCCGCGCAGCCACCGGTCGTAGTCGCTGCCCTTGTGGCGGTAGAAGTCGAGTACCTGCGGGTGCGGAAGGACGAGGAACCGTTCGTCGCCGACCGCCTCCATCACGTGGTCGGCGACGTCGAGCGGCCGCAGCAGCTCGCCGGAGTCCAACACGGCGCGTGCCGCTGCTCGTTCGACCGGATCGTCCGACCGGGTGCCGGACATGAGCAGTTCGGTCTCGACCCCCTGCGGGCACAGGCAGCTCACCCGTACCCCGCTGTCCCCGTACGTCACCGAGAGCCACTCGGCGAACGCCACGGCGCCGTGCTTGCTGACGGAGTACGTCGCGGAGCCGATCTGCGTGAGCAGGCCGGCGGCCGAGGCCGTACTGAAGAAGTAGCCGGCGCCGCGCTCGACCCAGCGTGGCACCAGCAGTTTCGCGGCACGCACGTGCGCCATCACGTTGACGTCGAGCGACCGGCTCCACTCCTCCTCGCTCGCGTCGAGCCCCGCGCCACCGCCGACCCCGGCGTTCGCGAAGTACAGGTCGACCGGTCCGAACCGCTGCTCGGCCGCATCGACGATCCGCTCCAGATCCGCCGTCGACGCGGCATTGCCCGCCACTGCCCCGACCCGCTCGCCGTGCGAACCGGCCAGCAGTTTGACCGTCGTCTCCAGGCGACCGGCGTCGAGGTCCGTCAGCAGGACGCCTTGAGCGTCGTGTTCCAGGAGGCGCTGGGCGATGGCAGCGCCGATGCCGCCCGCCGCTCCCGTGACGATGGCGACTTTCCCGTTGATCTGCACGAACTCTCCCGTTCAGTTGCTCGACCGGCTCTCCTCAGGCCTCTGCACCGTAGATGAATCCGGCGTCACCTTCAATGACTTGTGCCATGGACGGCTCGGCCCGCCCGGAGCGCACGTCAGTCCTTCAGTCGCGCCGCGGCCCATGGCATCAACTCCGTTGCCAGGGACCGGCTCCAGGGCCGCACCAGGTCACGCAGCTCGGCGCAGCCGTCGCGTCCCAGGGCGGTGTAGGGCGCGGCGGCCAACCGGTCCGTGGCCGCCTCCACGGCCGATCGCCGCTCCTTCCCCTCCGCCGTGAAGGCCAGCTCGGGCCCGCTCGCGAGCCACCCCCGGGTACGCAGCCCCTCCACCGCCCCGGCCCATTCGTCCGGCGTCCAGGAGCGCGTCGTCCGCAGGGCCTCGGCGCCCACCGGCCCGGCCGCGGCATGGGTGACCAGCGCCTCGATGCCGCTCAGCCCGGCGTCCAGGAGCGCCGTCACATGGCCGTCTCCCCGGAATTCACGCAGCAGCGTCTGGGCATGCCACAGCACGAGATGCGGCTCGTCGGGCCAGGGCAGTGCGGCATGCGCGGCGAACAGGGGCCTGCCGTGCAGGTGTGCCGGCGTGGATTCCGCGGCTCGCCTGCCCAGCTCCGCGGCCCGCCGAAGCTCTTCCGATGCGAGAACCCCGGCCCCGAGGATTCTGCGCAGCGTCGCGTCGATGCCTGCCAGCCGTGCGGCGAGGAATTCCTCGGGCGGAGCGGTCCGCCAGGCGGCGGGAAGCGCTGCCCGTACGGCCTTCGGGTTGAAGTTGTAGAAGGTGGCGATCACGACTTCCGGTGCGACCGGGCCCAGGGCCGCCGCACGGGAGGCGAAGTATCCGGGCCCGCTCTCCACTCCCAGTGCCGCGTAGGCGGCGTGTGCCTCGGGCGAGAAGTAGACCGCGCCGTGGTAGGGCTCGAGCGTCTGCCAGGTCTCGCGGGCGTAGGCCGGTGCGTGTGTCGTCGTCATGCGTGTGTCCCGTCACTGGTTCGAGGCGTTCCAGGAGGCGCGGTTGCTCAGTCCTGCCGTGTCGGCGCCGGCGCGTCCGCCGTGCCCGCGTCCACCTTCAGCAGGGCCGGATCGATCGCGCGCTTGAGGATCTTCCCGGTCGCTCCTTTCGGCAGCTCGTCCACAACGGCGACCAGATGGGGCACCTTGTAGGCGGAGAGGCGTTCTTTGGCCCAGGCGCGCAGTTCGGTTGCGTCGAGGCGGGCGCCGGGCCGTACCGCGATGACGGCCGCGACCTCTTCGCCGTAGAACTCGTCGGGGACTCCTATGACGGCCGCCTCGACGATGTCGGGGTGTTCGTACAGGATCTCCTCGACCTCGCGCGGATAGACGTTGTAGCCGCCGCGGATGACGAGATCCTTCTTGCGGTCGACGATGCGCAGGTCCCCGTCGCCGTCCGTGGCGCCGAGGTCGCCCGTGCGCAGCCACCCGTCGCGCAGGGCCTCAGCGGTGGCATCGGGGCGGTTCCAGTAGCCCTTCATCACGACGGGGCCCTTGATGTGCACCTCGCCGACCTGGCCGGGTGGCAGTTCATGACCGTCGTCGTCCCGTACCGAGATGGCGCAGCCGGGCAGGGCCCGTCCCACGTGTCCTGGCTTCGCCGGTCGGCCCGCGAGATGGCAGGTGGCGGCTCCGGTGGTCTCGGTCAGGCCGTATCCCTCGACGATGGTGCAGCCGAACCGCTCCTCGAAGGCGCGCATCACCTCCACCGGCAGTGAGGCGCCGCCGGAGGACGCGAGGCGCAGGCCCGTGAAGTCGGCGCCTGTGTCGTCGCCGGTGCGCAGAAGGGCGTTCCACATGGTGGGGACGCCGGCGATGAAGGTGGGGTGGTCGCGGCGGATCACGGCCAGCATGGTCGACGGGTGGAAGCGTTCGAGCAGGGTGAGGCTGCCGCCGGCGCGCATCGTGGTGGCCATCACGCATGCCTGGCCGAAAACGTGGAACAGGGGCAGGCCGGTCACGGCGCGGTCGTCGGCGGTGATGGCGTGCACGTCGCAGAAGACCGCCGCGCAGGCGTTGAGATTGCCGTGGGTGAGCTGGGCTCCCTTGGGCCGGCCCGTGGTGCCGGAGGTGTAGAGGAGAGCGGCTGTGTCGTCGTCCTCGCGCGGGTGCGCGTCGAGGAGCGCGGTGGTCTCGGACGGTCCCGTCCCGGTGAGACCGGGCCGCAGCTCCCAGTACGGGAGGGACAGTTCGTCCGCTGCCTGCCTGGGTGCCGGGGCGATCGCGTGCCAGCCCAGCACGAGCGATACTTCGGCATCGCCCGCTATGTACGCCAACTCCCGTTGTGGGGCCATGGTGTTGGCGGTGACGGCGATGGCTCCGGCGGCGAGGATCCCGTAGTAGGCGAAGGCGAACTCTGGCACGGAGGGCGCGACGAGCAGGACTCTGTCGCCGGGGCCTACGCCCTGCTCCCCCAGGCGGCCCGCGACGGCGGCGGCGCGCTCGCGCAGCCGGCCGTAGGTCCATTCCTCACCCTCCTCCCCACGAAGGGCGATGCGGTCGGGTGTCGACGCGGCGTGGTTCCAGACTGGTGCGGCAGCGTTGGTCATGCGGGGCGACCTTCCGTGCTCACTTGGGGTCGAGAGGGCTGAATGCGGGCGCGCGGCCCTCCAGATAGCTGGCGACACCCTCGGTGGCGTCGGGCCGGCGGAAGGCCTCCGGCATGAGCGCGTCCGCCGCGTCGGCGGCCGTGACGAAGTCGGTGTCGAGCGCTTGGAGCACCTGCCGCTTCATGATGCTCATGGATGCGGGTGAGGACCACGTGGCCAGTTCGGTGGCGTACTCGACCGCGGTGTCCAGGAGCTGGTCCGCCTCGACGACCTTGTTGACCAGACCCATTTCGTAGGCCTCCGTACCGCGCACCACCCGCCCGGAGAGCAGCAGGTCCATGGCCCGGCTCTGGCCGATGAGGCGCGGCAGCAGCCAGGCGATGCCGTATTCGGCGATCAGGCCGCGGCGCGCGAACGCCGTCGTGAACTTGGCGTCGGGTGTGCTCAAGCGGATGTCGCAGTAAAGGGCCTCGACGAGGCCGAGTCCGGCCGCGGCCCCGTTGACGGCCGCGATGAGGGGCTTGCGCAGCGTCAGCGGGAACCACCGCGGGCGCTCCCTCTTCGGCACCGGGCCATCCATCAGCTCCGCTGCCGCACCGGCCTGTTGCAGGTCGTCCATGTCGGCCCCCGCACAGAAGCCGCGGCCCGCTCCGGTCAGGACGATCGCCCGCACGCCAGGATCCGCCTCGGCTTCGTCGAGCAGTCCGAAGTAGCGTGCTTCCAGTTCGTCGGTCCAGGCGTTGAGACGGTCCGGGCGGTTGAGCGTCAGTACGAGCACGGGCCCGCGCCATTCCGCCAGAACCGTCGACTGGGCTGTTTGGATGCTTGCGGTCACCGTCGTGGTCTCCTCTTCAGCCGGCTCTGACCCGCCTCATGTATATTTGAACCCAACGTCAAGTTCAACACCTACAACACGCCCCTTACCGGCGTGAGTTCCTTGCGCCGGCGCAGCATGCGAACGACAGGAGCCCTGGGCACATGACGACACACACGCCGATCGCCGACTGGGAGCGCGTCTCGGTACGGGATGTCACGACCAACGGCATCTCCCTGCGCGTCTTCGAGCACGGCGAGGGACGGCCGGACAGGCCCCCCGTGGTCCTGTGCCACGGGTTTCCCGAGCTGGCCTTCTCCTGGCGGCACCAGGTCCTCGCACTCGCCGAGGCGGGATATCGCGTCCTGGTTCCCGACATGCGCGGATACGGCGGCAGCTCACGCCCCGACGATGTCGACGCCTACGACATCCTGACTCTCTGCGCCGACCTGGCCGGGCTCCTCGACGACGTCGGCGCGGACGACGCCGTCTTCGTCGGGCACGACTGGGGCGCCTCCGTGGTGTGGAACATGGCCCTGATCCACCCCGAGCGGGTACGCGCGGTGGTGGGCATGAGCGTGCCGGCGACGCCGCGCGCCCCGGCCCCGCCGCTGCCCATTCTGCGCTCACGCAACGGCGACGACTTCTACATCGTGTGGTTCCAGGAGCCGGGCGTCGCCGACCGGGCGCTGAGCCGGAACGTCCGCAGGACCCTCGTCACGAGGGAGATCTACTCGGCCGAGTGGGCCGCGAAGCCCGACGAGCAGCTGCCGCCCCCGCGGTGGCTGGGCGACGAGGAACTCACCTACTACGTCAAGACATTCGAGGAGACCGGATTCACCGGTGGCCTCAACTACTACCGCAACCTCGATCGCAACTGGACGCTGACCGAGCACCTGGACGGCCACCTCGTCACACAGCCGTCGCTGTTCGTCACCGGGTCGAAGGACCCCGTCGGGAAGTTCATGCCCGCGCACGGACTCGACCGGGTGCTCACCGACCTCCGTGGACACGTCGTCCTGGACGGCGCCGGCCACTGGATCCAGCAGGAGCGGCCCGAGGAAGTCAACGCCGCGCTTATCGAGTTCCTCTCCACCCTCGGCTGATAACATCCGCTGCCACCGGTGAAGTACGTGATCGAACAAGAGTGGACGGACCTCAGTGGCTGCCCAGGCCCCGGCCGCAGACGGCGGCCAGAAACAACCCATCACGCCACGCAGCGCGCGGGGTGTCAGAACGCGTAACGCGCTGATCACCGCCGCCCGCGAGGTGTTTGAACGCGACGGATATCTGGACGCCCGGATCACGGACATCTCGAAGGCGGCCCACGTCGCCTCCGGGTCCTTCTACACGTACTTCAACAGCAAGGAAGAGATCTTCCAGGCGCTCGTCGAGCAGGTGCAGGAGGAGATGCTCCACCCGCACCTGCGCGAGCGCACCGGGATCACCGACACCCGGCAGCTCATCGACGCGTCGAACCGCGAGTACCTGCGCGCCTACAAGAAGAACGCGCGCCTCATGGCGCTGTTCGAGCAAGTGGCCCAGATCGACGAGAAGTTCATGGCGCTGCGCATCGAGCGTGGCAACGCCTTCGCGCGCCGGAACGCCAAGCTGATCCAGGCGCTACAGGAGAGCGGCGAAGCCGACACGAGCCTGGATCCCCTGGTCACGGCGCACGCCCTGTCCGTCATGGTGAGCCGCATGGCCTACATGGTGTTCGTGATGGGCCAGCGCATCCCCTTCGAGCGCCTCGTCACGACACTCAACAAGATCTGGGAGAACGGCCTCCAGCTCACGGCCTCCGACCCAGAGCGCTGAACGCTCCGGGTCGGACTCCTGCCGGACGATGAACACCCGGACCGGGGAAGGCGCTCGGAATGGGAAGTCCGGTTGCCCCTACTCACCGTGCGCCGAAGGCGGCGGTCACCCTCGCGGGCTCACTCGCGGCCTCACCGGAAGCTTCTCTCGTCGGCGAACTCGGCGTCCTGATCGGGACCGGACCGCTGGGCGTCGCAAGGACGTTGAGCCGTGAGTCGAGCGTCAGAGGAAAGACGCAAGTCCGTCGAGGAACCGGTCCACGTCCTCGACGGAGTTGTACGGCGCCAGGCCCACTCGCAGAGCGGGGTGCTCCAGCTTCAGGGCGGTGAAGGTCTCGTAGGCGTAGAACGACCCGGCGGGGGCCAGGACGTCGCGTGCGGCCAGATGGACCTGGGCCTCACGGGCGTCGCGGCCTTCGATGGTCATCAGGAGGGTCGGGGTGCGGTCGGCCGCCTTCGAGTGGAGGGTGACGGCGTCGCCAAGAGCGCGCAGCCCTTCTTCCAGCCTCGTGCGCAGCGCCCGCTCGTGCTCGTGCAGGGAGCCCAGCGAATGGGCGAGCCACTCCCTGCGCGTGCCCCCTGTGCCCGGATCGATCGCGGCGAGGAAAACCACGGCGGCGGTGGCGCCCGCCAGGATTTCGTAGGGCAGCGTGCCGAACTCGAAGCGCTCCGGCACGGTGTCGGGGGAAGGTGCGAGCTTGTCGGGGTAGATGGTTTCGAGCAGTTCGGGCGCTGCCGCGAGCACGCCGCAGTGCGGTCCGAGGAACTTGTACGGGGAGCAGACGAAGAGGTCCGCGCCCAGCGCGGGCACATCGACCAGGTGGTGGGCGGCGTAGTGCACCCCGTCCACGTACACCAGGGCGCCGAACTCGTGCGCACGGTCGGCGATGTGGCGCAGGGGCGGCTTGGTGCCCAGTACGTTCGAGGCAGCCGTGACCGCGACAAGCCGCGTCCGGGGCGACAGCGCCCGCTCGAACGAGTCGAGGTCGAGCTCCGTACTCCCGCCGTCGATCTCGATCCAGCGGACCGTCACTCCGGCGCGCTCGGCGGCCTGGACCCACGGGCGGACGTTGGAGTCGTGATCCAGGCGGCTGAGGACGATCTCGTCCCCCGCTTTCCATCCCTTGGCGAGGTGACGGGAGAAGTCGTAGGTCAACTGGGTGGCGCTGCGCCCGTGGACGACACCCTCGGCAGGCACGTTGAGCAGGTCCGCGTAGGCGTCTCGGAAGTCCGTGACGGCGCGCTCGGCGTTGAGCTCGGAGCGGCTCACCACCCCCCGGTTGGAGAGAGGGCCGGTCAGCGTGTCGACTATGGCATCGGCTACAGGGCGGGGCGTCTGCGTCCCGCCCGGACCGTCGAAGAAGGCGAGGCCGTGGTCCAGGGAGGGGAAGTGGGCCCGGAGAGCGTTCAGGTCGATGGCCTTGGCCTCGGCTTTCTGGAGATTTTCTGGAGACGGGGCATGGGCTTGGCGGACGGCTGCGCCGGTCGGCGGCGGCAGGGGTGGGGCGCGTCCATCCGCTGGTCGAGTCACTCTGGCACCGGCGACTGCACACGTAAAGCGGTGGAGGACGCGTGCGACGGGCCGACCCGAACGCGTCCGTGCGTTCGAGTCGGCCCGATGTGCGGGGCCAGTCGGGCGCCACGGCGCTCCGAGAAGTCCGCGCTGAACAACCTCCGTGACGGAGGCGACCGCATCGTGCGACCCGCCCACGAAGTCATCAACGCGCGGTTACGCGCAAGCAACTGCCATGGGCGATGAGTGCTCACGCCTCACGTGTGGCCGGGGCCGCCGCTGCCGAACGAGCCGCTCGATCCCGGGGACCACGTCGGGGGCTTCTGATTTCTGCTGAGCTTGCCGCCGCCATGGTGGAGCTCGTACGGCATGAGGCGCTCACTCTCATCCTTGGCCAGTGGGACCTCATCCGGCTCCCGCATTTCCCGGATCTCGTGGACCGCCCCGCCTGCGGGCAGTCGGGGCTGCTCATCGGGCCTGGGGGGCCTGAGCTCCAGCCTGCGCACCCGCATGCCTATCTGGACGGCCCATATCAGCGCTCCCGCGATGAAGAGGCCGCCGATGAAAGCGGCGACAGCGGCGACCACCGAGTTCGCCGCGGCTATTTCGAGGTAAGCCGAGTTCATGATCGCCGAGCACCCCCTGCTCCTGACCTGATTCTCCGGCGCACGCGACGGCACCGGATCGCCTCGGGTTACGCCGGATGATGACGCTGGGTGATCGTGCGTGCGTCCTGCGCGTACCCGTTCTTTGCTCTCGATTATCCGCCGCCACGGCGGTGAATTCGAGTCGAGCCCAGTCGGCCCGCCGAGGTCCCGACGAGGTCTGTAATTAGCTCGTACACAGAGCTAAAGTTATTTCATGGCCACGGATGAGCTGGCGGATTCCTTCGCCGACATACTCGCCGCCGTGCAACGCCTGTCCCGGCGCAGGCTTCGGCACGGCCTGAGCGCGCCCCCGTTGCGCGGCGCCCAGGTGGAGCTGCTGCGCCTGGTGGTCGACCGGCCCGGAATCGGTGTGTCGGCCGCCGCGCGGGACCTGCGGCTCGCCGGGAACTCCGTGTCCACGCTCGTCAACCAGCTGGTCAAGGCCGGCTTTCTGCGCCGCGAGACGGACCCCTCGGACCGCAGGTCGGCGCTGCTGTACGCGACCCCGGCCGCCGCGGCCCGGTTGCGCGATTGGCAGGTCCGCCGGGGCACGTTGATGCGGGAGCAACTGGCGGTGCTCGACCCGGCCGACCGGGCCGCGCTCGCCGCGGCGCTGCCGGCCCTGCGCAAGCTCGCCGACAACCTGCACGAGGACCGCACGCCCGTCATCCGCACAGAAGGTGAAACGCCCTACGCAGTACAGGGAGAACCGGGAGGCGCACCGGCATGAGCGAGGACCCCGCGGTCTGCTGCCGCGGACTGGAGTACGCGTTCGGTGAGACTCGGGCCGTGGACGGCCTCGATCTCACGGTCGGGCCGGGCGAGGTCTTCGGACTGCTCGGACCCAACGGTGCCGGCAAGACCACCGCGATCCGCTGCATCACCACGCTTCTGCCGGTGCCGCGCGGCCGCGTATCCGTTTTCGGGCACGATGCGGCGACCGAGCGGATGGCGGTCCGCAGGCTCCTCGGGTACGTGCCGCAACAGCTGTCCGCCGACTCCGGCCTGACCGGGCGGGAGAACGTGACGCTGTTCGCCCGCGTCTTCGACGTCTCCCGGCGCGAACGGGCCCGCCGGGTGGCCCAGGCACTTGCCGCGGTCGACCTCACCGACGCCGCGGACCGGCTCGCCAAGACCTACTCGGGCGGCATGGTGCGCCGGCTGGAACTCGCCCAGGCACTGGTGAGCGCCCCCCGCCTGCTGATCCTCGACGAACCCACCATCGGGCTCGACCCGATCGCCCGGACCAGCGTGTGGGACCACATCAACGCGGTCCGCCGCGCCACCGGCATGACCGTCCTGGTCACGACCCACTACATGGACGAGGCCGACCAGTACTGCGACCGGGTCGCGCTCATGCACCGCGGGCGCGTGCGCGCTCTCGGTACCTCCGACGGGCTCCGCCGCGACCTGCACGAGCAGCGTGGGAACGCCGGATCCGATGAGCCCTGGCCGACCTTGGAGGACGTCTTCCGCGACGTCGCCGGCCGCGGGCTCGGCAACGATGGTGACGAAGGTGGTGACTTCCGCGATGTCCGCAGCACCCGCCGCACCGCGTCCAGGCTCGGCTGACCCCGCCGAGTTCGACCTGCTCCTCACCCCGCCCAAGGCCCGTACCGGATGGCGCGTGGCGCCCGCCCGCGTCGTCGCCCTGTGCGCCGTCGAACTCCAAAAGCTCCGGCACGACCGTTCCGAGCTGTACACGCGAGCGGTCCAACCTGCCCTGTGGCTGCTGGTGTTCGGCGAGACCTTCACCCGGATCAAGGCGATCCCGACCCACGGCATCCCCTACATCGACTACCTCGCGCCGGGCATCATCGCCCAGTCCGCGATGTTCATCGCCATCTTCTACGGCATCATGATCATCTGGGAGCGGGACGCCGGCATTCTGACCAAGCTCCTGGTCACGCCCACCCCGCGCGCGGCGCTCATCACGGGCAAGGCCTTCGCCGCCGGGGTCAAGGCACTGATCCAGGCCGTCGTCGTGATCGTCATCGCGGCAGTCCTCGGCGTCGCCCTGACCTGGAACCCGCTGCGCCTGCTCGGCGTGGCCGTCGCGGTGGTGCTCGGCTCGGCGTTCTTCTCCTGCCTCTCGATGACCATCGCCGGCATCGTCCTCACCCGTGACCGCCTGATGGGTATCGGCCAGGCCATCACCATGCCGCTCTTCTTCGCGTCCAACGCCCTCTATCCGGTCGCGCTCATGCCGGGCTGGCTCCAGGCGATCAGCCGGGTCAACCCGCTCACCTACCAAGTCGACGCGCTACGCGGCCTGTTGCTGGGCACACCGTCGCATCTGCTCCTGGACTACGGCGTACTCGCAGTGGCCGCCGCGCTCGGCATCGTGGCCGCCTCCTCGCTGCTGCCCCGACTGGCCAGGTAGTCCGACGGCGGCGCCCGCCCAGGGACTGGTCGCGCGAGCCGGTACCCGGCGGGCGGAATCGGTGCTCCCGCCGTAACGTCGAAATATGTCTGTGAATCTCGTAGTGCTTGGCAAAGAGGGGCAGACCTCGGAGCACGAAGGCGAGGTGGTGCACTTCGTCGACGGCAAGGAAGGCCAGTTCTCGTACTCGATCGACGCCGGCGCGCTGCTCGTATGGAAGGCAGACCCCGCTGCCGCCACGAGGGTCGAGGTGGCCTACGCCCCCCACGCGTGGATCAAGGTCAGCGGGACACGCAAGGACAGTTGACCAGCGGGCCGACCGGACGTGGTGAGCGCGCGTCCGCGCCTCCTTGCCGACCCGGCCTCTCCGTGTTCGCTCCCTTCCACACCCCACCTATTCCTGATAGGAACACTCCTAACAGGCATAGCGGCACGGTGCTGAAGTGAGGGAACCCTGGCATGCTCCGACTTGGAATGATGGCGCCGTTCACCGACGGCCTGATCACCTCGGGCGGCTTCCTCCGCGACCTCGCGGGCACACTCGAAGAGTGCGTCGTCGAGTCGCTGTGGACGGTCGAGCACGTCGCCGTCGCCGAACGGTACGAACCGCTCTATCCGTACTCCGACGACGGCCGGATACCCGGCAGTTCGGGCGCAGTGCCCATGCCCGACCCGCTGGAGACCATCGCCTTCCTCGCCGGATCTTCGAGCTCTCTGCGGTTCGGCACGGCGATGATCGTCGCCCCGCTGCACAGCCCGGTGGTCCTGGCCAAACGCGCCGCGACGATCGACCGGCACTCCGGCGGGCGGCTGATGCTGGGCCTCGGCATCGGCTGGCAGAAGGAGGAGTACGCCGCCGTCGGCGTGCCCTACAAGGATCGGGGGCAGCGGCTCGAGGAGTGTGTCGGCGCGATGCGCGCGCTGTGGCGCAGCGGCCCCGCCTCCTACCAGGGGCGGCACGTCTCCTTCGAGGGCCTGCACTCTCTGCCACGTCCTGCCGGCGGGGCCGTGCCCGTGGTACTGGGCGGGAACAGCGATCCCGCCGTCCGCCGCGCGGGCCGGATCGGCGACGGCTGGTTCCCCTACACGATCACTCCCGAGGACTTCGCCCGCCAGGCCGATCTGCTGCGCGAGGCCGCGCGCGGGGAGGGCCGGCCGGAGGACGCCGTGGAGATCACGGTGTGGCCGGGCTCCTGCGACCGTGAGCGCGCCGCGGATCCCTCATGGGTACGGGGCTTCGTCGACGCGGGCGCGACACGCCTTGTCATCGCTCCACATGTCCGCGGCTCGGACGGCATTTCCGGCCCACGGGGTCTGGACGCCTTGCGCGAACAGATCGACCGGTACCGGGCCGAGGTATTGGAGAAGCTGTCATGAGCGGGGTCCAGGTACTCGACATCGTCCTCCTCGCGGGCGATGACGTCGATAAGTGGCTGCGCCGCTGGCGCACGGAGTACCTGCCGGGTGCCGTGGACCGGGGCATGGTCGAGGAGCGTCTCTGGCGCGCCTGGACCGGGCCGGACACCGTGGCGGTCCGGATCCTGTGGTCACTGCCGGACAGCGGTGCGTTCTTCGCCGCGCGCGCCGTGGCCGGCGCCGACCCTCGGGTCGCGGCGTTCTGGGCGTACACGGACGAGATCGCGATGGACCGCGATCGTCATGTGCTGGAGCCGGTCGCCGGTGTTCACGAGGAGGTGGCGTCATGACCCGCTGGGTGAATCTGCTGCTGGGCGACAACACCGACGCGTACGGCAGAGCCGCCGCAGCACCCGGCGTCCTGGGCGGCTCCGCGGCGGCCGATCTGCCAGGCAGTTTCGGCGGCACCGGCGCCACATGGGACGTGACAGCGGAACGGACTCCCGCCGGCATCGCCGCGGAGTCCGGGCTGCCGGAGCCCCTCGACACGGTCGCTCTCGCGCCGGTGCGCGGGGGTTACGTGCCCCTGCGCGGCCCGCGCGTGAAACGCACGCTGCTGCTCGCGGTGCGCCCCGGCACACCCGTCGCTCTCGTCGGGCAATTGGAAGCGGATCTCATGGCAATGCCCGAGCACATCTCCACCATCCGCTCCTGGTCTCTGAGCAGGGTGGACCAGACGCTCACGCCCTCCCGCTGGACCCACGTCTGGGAGCAGGAGTACGCGGATGTGCAGGGGTTGACCGGCGAGTATCTCGGCCATCCCTTCCACTGGACGTGCGTGGACCGGTGGTTCGACGGCGAGATTCCGGGCGCCGGGATCGTGGAGCCACGCCTGGTCCACGTCTTCCGCTGGAGCCCGGAGCCGGTCCTGACCTCCCGCTGAGGTCAGGACCTTGGCGGTGAGGGGCGTGAGAGGCGGTGAGGGCCTCAGCCGGCGACGTAGGCGATGAGTTTGGCCATGTTGCCGGTGCAGGCGGACGTCGTGATGCCCTCGGAGCTGTCGTGCGGCTGGTACGGCGGCTCCGCGGGCGGTGTGGCACCCGCCGCAGGTAGTCGTGGTCTCCGGTGAGCCGGAAGTAGTGGAACAGCTGTCGGATATTGGTCTGCGTGGTACTTGTGGTCAGGGACCGTGGCTCGTACGAGCGGGCACTGGCGGGAGCGCGGGCGGGCCGGCCGCCGACGGGACCCGCAGTTGAGCCTCGACGAGCGCGAGGCCCGTGCGTTCGGCGGCCCGGTAGAAGGTCTCGTCACCGGTGGCGTGATACGCGTCGAGGCGGCTGTGGCCGACGCTGGGCGTGCCGGGCGGCTGGACCCAGCATGGTCCGCTTCGCCTCCATCTCCCCCCACGTGGTGGAGAGATCGGGGAGATAGCTCCAGACGTACGCGCCGCGGTAGGACACGTGCTCGTCCGTGAAGGCCGCCGCGCGGCGCATGGCTCGCGCGGCGTCGGTGCGTCCGCTGTCGGTGCGTGACCCTGCCGGGTGAGCGGAGGGCCGGGACGCGGCCGACGCGCTGCCGGGCCGCAGCCCGACCAGCGCTCCGACGGCGGGTGCTGCGGCGAGTCGGGCGAAGGTGCGTCGGGACATGGGCGTTCTCAACGGTGTCGCCTCCAGGCATGACGGATGCGCGTCGCGGGGGCGCGCCGGTGGCGCGGCGGCGATCCACAACTCGGGTGCCAGGGAAGGGAAATGTCGTCGGGGCACAGGCCTATCACCCGCCGTTCTGGACCCTCAAGAGTTCGCGCCAGTGAAAGTTGTTCATGTACTCGATCAACACGCTTATCAAATCGGGCATTTAACGCGCTTCGCATCCCAAAGCCCCGCTGGATTCAGGTACATAAACCCAAACGATCTGCGGCAGGGGTATTGCCCTCACACCCCGGCTCCTCCTACAGTCACGCACGCCGCCAGTCGAATCGATTCGACGAATCGCTTCGACGACCAAGACCACACCGCAAGGGAGCGGGAATGGCCACGATCAAAGACGTCGCCGAACGGGCGGGCGTCGCGCCCAGCACCGTCAGCTACGTCCTCAGCGGCTCCCGCAAGATCTCCGAGGACACCCGGCGTGCGGTACAGGCTGCCATCGCCGAGCTCGGCTACCACCCGCGGGCCAGCGCCCGGACGCTGCGCAGCGCCCGCAGCGATGTCCTGGCCCTGGCCGTCCCCCGCGTGCCCGGCGCATACCGGGCGGTGGACGGCCGGTTCGCCATCGACATCAGCGACGCCGCCCGCAGCCACGGCTACGACCTCCTGTTGATGACCGACCTGGACGGGGTCGGCGGGCTGCGCCGGGTGGCCGGCAGCGGACTGGCGGACGCGACGGTCCTCATGGCCGTGGAGGAGCAGGACCCTCGCATCGGCGCCATGCGCGAACTGGGCTTCCCCACCGCGCTGCTCGGCCGCGGCGACGACGACTCGGCGCTGCCCTGGGTCGACCTCGATTGGGAGGCCGCCGTCGCCCTCGCCTTGCGCGAAACCGCCGCGGCCGGCCACCGGCACATCGTCTTCCTCGCCTCGGCCGAGCACGAGATCGCGGCCCGCCGCGGCTACGCCGTGCACGGCCTCGACGGCGCCGGGCGGGCCGCGAAGGAGACCGGTGCGGACATCCGGGTGCACCCGTCCAACGGCGACCCGGACGTGCTGCGGCGCCGGGTGCGCGAGCTGCTGGGTTCGCGGCCTGCCCCGACCGCGCTGGTCGTCCAGCACCTGCACTGCCTCCCCCACCTGCTGGCCGAGGTGGCCGCGGCCGGGCTACGGGTCCCTGAGGACCTCGTCGTCGTGCCCGTCGGCACCCTCCCCGACGACCTGGGCGGGCGGATCCTGCCGCGTATCGAACTGCCCGTCGCGGAGATGTCCCTGGCAGTCGTCGAACTCGCGGTCAAGGCGATCGCCTCGGCCACCGGCGGCCGCACCGACAACCATCCGGCCCCCGGCGTCCCCCCTCATCGTCTGATCGCGCCGCAGATGGCCCCCGGGATCACCATCGAGCCGCCGAAAGGGCATCCCTGAGCGATGTCTCGGCGATGCGGCGTGAGCGAGCCGCGAACCCCGGCGAAGAGGCCGCCCGCGAGACGCCCCCTCCCCCCGGCACACGGCCGCGCACGATCCCCGAGCCGTACGCACAAAGCCTCAACTCCCCGAGCCGCAGCCCCGATTGGAGATCCGCTCGTGCACTCCCGCGCAGAGCGCAGACTGCTACCCGCCATGGCCGTGGGCCTGGTGGTGGCCACGGTCGCACCGAGTCTCACCGGGTGCGCCGCCGCCCCGGCCCCCGACACCGTCACCGTGCTCAACTCGGCGACGGACACCGCCGAGCACTCCGCCAACCAGAAGTTCTTCGACCGCTGCGCGGGTCCCCTCGGGCTGAAGGTCGAGCAGATCAGCGTGCCCGCGGACCAGGTTGCCTCGAAGGCGCTACGGATGGCCTCGTCCAAGTCGCTCACCGACATCCTGGAGCTCGACGGGTCCGAGTTGCCGCAGTTCGCCGGGACCGAAGGGCTGCGCCCGCTGAAGGACGTCGGCGTCGACACCTCCGGGTTCTCCGGCAGCGCCACCTCCCTCGGTTCGTACGACGGCACCCAGTACGGCATCGCACGCTCCGTCAACTCCCTGGCCCTGATCTACAACACCAAGCTCCTCAAGGAGGCCGGGGTCGAACCGCCCACCACCTGGGCCGAGCTGAAGTCCGCCGCGAAGAGGATGACGCACGGCAGCACCTACGGGATGGCCTTCAGCGCCAGCCCCAACGCCGACGGGGTGTACCAGTTCCTGCCGTTCTTCTGGTCCGGCGGCGGTGACGAGGCGAAGCTCGACAACGGCAAGGGCGAGGCAGCGCTCCAGCTGTGGAAGGACCTGGTCTCGGACGGGTCCGCCTCGAAGTCCGTGGTCAGCTGGAACCAGCAGGACGTCAACGACCAGTTCGTGGCCGGCCGCGCCGCCATGATGATCAACGGCCCGTGGCAGGTGCCGGTGCTCAGCGCCCAGAAGAAGGTGGACTGGGCGGTCGCCCGCATCCCGGTGCCCGAGGCGGGACAGGACGCGATCCCACCGATCGGCGGCACCGTGATGGCGGTGCCGAAGAACGAGGACAGCACCCGCGAGAAGAACGCGGGGAAGATTCTCAACTGCCTCAACACCCGGAAGAACCAGCTCCAGTGGGGCGAGTCGGTCAACAACGTACCCACCCGGGCCGCCGCCGCGCGGGCCTACGCCGAGCAGAACCCCAAGCTCGCCGCCTTCGCCGACCTCGTCACCACCGCCCGCTCACGCACCGCCGAGGTCGGCACCCGCTGGCCGGTGGTCGGGGACGCGCTCGCGGGCGCCTTCCAATCGGTGCTGACCGGCAGGACCAGTCCCGAACAGGCCCTGCACCGCGCCCAACAACAGGCCTCCACGGGGAAGTGAGGAACCGGACATGAGCACCTTCGCCTCCACCGCCCGGGCCGCCAAGTCCTCCGGCTCCTCGGCCGCCCCGGCGAGGGCCGACTCCGGCACCCGCCGCCGCGGGCTGCTCCGGTGGCTCTTCGTCGCCCCCGCGCTCGCCTACATGGCCCTCTTCTTCGGCTACCCGCTCATCCGCAACATCGTGATGAGCTTCCAGCACTACACACCCAAGACGTACTTCACCGGCGAAGCCCCGTTCAACGGCCTGGACAACTGGCGGGCCGTGTTCGCCGACGAGCTGTTCGCCGGCTCCCTGTGGCACACCGCGCTCTTCACGCTCGGCTCCCTGCTCGGCCAGTTCACCATCGGCCTGGCCCTCGCCGTCTTCTTCTCCCGCCGCTTCCGGCTCTCCGGCTTCGTCCGCGCGATCCTGCTGCTGCCCTGGCTGGTGCCCATGGTCGTGTCCGCCGTCGTCTGGCGGCGCATCCTCGACCAGGACCACGGGATGCTCAACAGCGCCCTGCATGCCCTCGGCCTGACCGAGGGCGGCGTGCCGTGGCTGAACAGCCCCGGCGTGGCCCTGCTGTCGGCGATCCTGGTCAACATCTGGATCGGCATCCCGTTCAACATGGTCATCCTCTACGGCGGTCTCCAGGAGATCCCACGCGAGCTCTACGAGGCGGCGTCACTGGACGGGGCGAGCCCCTGGCGAACCTTCCGCAGCGTCACCCTGCCGATGCTGCGCCCGGTCATCACCGTCGTCCTCGTCCTGGGCTTCATGTCCACGGTGAAGATCCTCGACCTGATCCTGGCGCTGACCTCGGGCGGTCCCGCGGACTCCACCCAGACCCTGGGCACCGTCACGTACCAACTGTCGTTCCTCCAGCTCGACTTCGGACAAGGAGCCGTCGTCGGCAACGTCCTCATCCTCATCAGCGCGGTCTTCGCCGTGCTGTACCTGCGGGCCAACCGCGCCGACTTCGGCAAGGGGAATTGACCGACCGTGAAAGCGAACTCGAACCGTCCCCGCCTGCGGGCCGCCTGGAACACCACCGCCGCGCTGCTCATCCTCGGCGTCCTGCTCATCCCGGTCTACTGGATGCTCAACACCGCGCTCCAGCCCGGGTCGAGCGTCGCGGCGACGGAGTGGTTCCCGTCCTCGCCCAGCCTGGAGAACTTCGACACGGCGATCTCCAGCCAGGGCGGCTCGCTGCTGACCAGCTTCGTCGTCGCCCTCGGTGCCGTCGCCGTGTGCCTCGCGCTCGCAGCGCCCGCCGCGTACGGGCTCGCCCAGTTCGGGCTGCGCGGCGGCCAGGGCATCGTCTTCACCACGCTGATCACTCAGATGGTGCCGGGCATCGTCATCGCCAACGCCCTCTACAGCGCGTACGCGGAACTGGGCCTGGTCAACTCCTACCTGGGGCTGATCCTCGCGGACGCCTCGCTCGGGCTGCCGTTCGCGATCGTGCTGCTGCGCGCCTTCATGGTGTCCATACCGAGCGAGGTCGTCGAGGCGGCGATGGTCGACGGCGCCAACCGCTTCACCGCGTTCGTCCGCATCGTGCTGCCGATGAGCCGCAACGCCCTCATCACGGCGGGCCTCTTCACCTTCCTGTTCGCCTGGTCGGACTTCATGTTCGCGCTGACCCTCAACACCACCGACGACGTCAAGCCGATCACGCTGGGCATCTACCAGTTCGTCGGCGCGCATGTCAGCGACTGGGGCGCGGTCATGGCCACGGCGGTCCTGTCCGCGGTACCCGCCGCGATTCTGCTGGTCGTGGCCCAGAAGTACATCTCCGCCGGGATCACCGGCGGATCCATCAAGTAATGCCATCACGTAGCGATAAGGGCTTCAGCCGCATGAGCACCCCCGAATTCCCGGAATTCCCCGACGGCTTCTTCTTCGGCGCCGCCACGGCGAGCTACCAGATCGAGGGGGCGTACGACGAGGGCGGCAGAGGGCCGTCCATCTGGGACACCTACTGTCGCGAGCCCGGACGGGTGGCGGGCGGCGCCACAGGCGACATCGCGTGCGACCACTACCACCGTTACCGCGAGGACGTGGCCCTGCTGCACGGCCTCGGTGTGGACAGCTACCGCTTCTCCGTCGCCTGGCCACGGATCCAGGCCAACGGCACAGGACCGGCCAACGCCGCAGGCCTGGACTTCTACGACCGGCTGGTCGACGAACTGCTGGCCCGCGGGATCTCCCCCGCCGCCACCCTCTACCACTGGGACCTCCCCCAGGCCCTGGAAGACCGGGGCGGCTGGCGGGTGCGCGAGACGGCGGAGCACTTCGCGGACTACGCCGGACTGGTCGCGGAGCGTCTCGGCGACCGGGTGAGCCGCTGGATCACCCTCAACGAGCCGTACTGCAGCGCCTTCGTCGGCTACGCCGCGGGCGCCCACGCTCCCGGCGCGCAGGAGGGCCGCGGCGCTCTGGCCGCCGCCCACCACCTCCTCGTCGGCCACGGCCTCGCCGTCCGCGCCTTGCGCGAGGCCGGCGCCCAGGAGGTCGGCATCACGCTCAACCCGGACCGGCTGCTCCCCGCCGCCCCCGGCTCGCCGGCCGACCTCGCCGCCGTTCGCCGGGCCGAGACCCTGCACAACGAGGTGTGGCTGGACCCGTTGTTCGCCGGGCGCTATCCGCAGCACGAGGCGGAGACCTGGGGCGAGCCGGCCGACGGCTCGCACCCGCTCGACAGTTCGTACCGTCTCGACACTTCGTACCGGCACGAAGGCGACCTCGAACTCATCGCCGCCCCGCTGGACTTCGTCGGAATCAACTACTACCGGCCGATCACCATCGCCGACGCCCCGCACCGCGACCCCGACCCGGCGACGCGTACGGCGGTCGACATCCGGGCCACCGAGAGCTGGCGCGACGACGTGCGGCACACGACCATGGGCTGGCCGGTCGTCCCGCACACCTTCACGGATCTGCTGATCGACCTGACGAAGCGCTACCCCGAGCTGCCCCCGCTGGTCATCACCGAGAACGGCTCGGCCGAGGCCGACACCGTCACGGACGACGGCCGGGTTCACGACACCGAGCGCATCGACTACCTCCGCAGCCACCTGGAAGCCCTCTCCGCCGCCATCCGCGCGGGCGTCGACGTGCGCGGCTACTACGTGTGGTCGCTCCTCGACAACTTCGAGTGGGCCCGCGGCTACGGCCAGCGCTTCGGCATCGTCCGGGTCGACTACGACACCCAGGAGCGCATTCCCAAGGACAGCTACCGCTGGTTCCGGGACCTGATCGCCACCCACCGCACGCGTACCGACACCGCTGACAAGGACCACCGTTGAAGTTCACCGACGGCTACTGGCTGATGCGCGAGGGCGTCCGGGCGTCGTACGCGACCGAGATCGCCGAGGCGCGCATCGACGACGGCCGGCTCACCCTGTACGCGCCGGTGCGGCGAGTGGAGCAACGGGGCCACACCCTCAACAGCCCCCTCCTGACCGTTGAGTGCTGGTCGCCCGCCGAGGGAGTGATCGGCATCCGCTCCACCCACCACGCGGGCGCCACCGCGCACGGCCCCGACTTCGCCCTGCGCACCGACCCCGACCACACCTCGAAGATCACCCGGGACGGGTCCCTGCTGGAGCTGACCAGCGGGGAGCTGGCCCTGCGGGTGGACACCGCCGCCCCCTGGCGCCTGGACTTCACTGCCGACGGGCGCGTCCTGACATCCGCCGGGTCCCGCGGCACCGGCTTCGCCCTCACCGGCGACGAACGCCACCACTCACTGGCCCAACTGTCCCTGGACGTAGGTGAATTGGTCTATGGGCTCGGCGAGCGCTTCACCCCGTTCACCAGGAACGGCCAGAGCGTGGACATCTGGCAGGCCGACGGCGGCACCGCCAGCGAGCAGTCGTACAAGAACATCCCTTTCCATCTCACCAACCGGGGCTACGGCGTCTTCGTCAACCACCCCGGCCACGTCTCGTACGAGATCGGGTCCGAGGCCGTGGGGCAGGTGCAGTTCAGCGTCGAGGACCAGTCGCTGGAGTACTACGTCATCCACGGCCCGACGCCCAAGGACGTCCTGGACCGCTACACCGCCCTGACCGGCCGCCCGGCGCTGCCGCCCGCCTGGTCGTTCGGGCTGTGGCTGTCCACGTCCTTCACCACCTCGTACGACGAGGAGACCGTCAACCGGTTCGTCCGCGGCATGTCGGAGCGCGGCATCCCGCTCGGTGTCTTCCACTTCGACTGCTTCTGGATGCGTGAGTACCAGTGGTGCGACTTCACCTGGGACCCGGACGTCTTCCCGGACCCGGAAGGCATGCTGCGCCGCCTCAAGGACGAGCAGGGGCTGCGCGTCTCGGTGTGGATCAACCCGTACATCGGCCAGAAGTCCCCGCTCTTCACGGAGGCCATGCGCCACGGCTACCTGGTCCGCAAGGCCAACGGGGACGTGTGGCAGTGGGACCTGTGGCAGGCGGGCATGGCGCTGGTCGACTTCACCGACCCCGAGGCGCGGGAGTGGTACGCGGGCAAGTTGCGCGGGCTTGTCGCGCAGGGCGTGGACTGCTTCAAGACCGACTTCGGTGAGCGCATTCCGACGGACGTGGTGTGGCACGACGGTTCCGACCCGGAGCGCATGCACAACTACTACACGCAGCTCTACAACGAAACCGTCTTCGAGGTGCTGAGCGAGGCGCGGGGCGCAGGCGACGCCGTGCTCTTCGCGCGGTCGGCGACCGCGGGCGGGCAGCAGTTCCCGGTGCACTGGGGCGGCGACTGCGAGTCCCACTTCGGGGCGATGGCCGAGTCGCTGCGCGGCGGCCTCTCGCTCGGCCTGTCCGGTTTCGGCTTCTGGAGCCATGACATCGGCGGCTTCGAGGGCACGCCGACGCCCGAAGTCTTCAAGCGGTGGGTGCAGTTCGGCCTGCTGTCCTCGCACAGCCGGCTCCACGGCAGCAGGTCGTACCGTGTGCCGTGGGACTTCGACGAAGAGGCCGTGGCCGTCACCCGCGACTTCACCAGGCTCAAGCACCGCCTCATGCCGTATCTCTTCCGCGCGGCCCAGCAGGCGCGGGAGCGGGGTACACCCGTGATGCGCGCCATGCTCCTGGAGTTCCCCGAGGACCCGGCGTGCCACACCCTCGACCGCCAGTACATGCTCGGCGACGACCTGCTCGTGGCGCCGGTCTTCTCGGCCGACGGAAGCGTCGAGTACTACGTGCCCGAGGGTACCTGGACACATCTGCTGTCGGGCGAGCGGGTCGAGGGGCCGGGCTGGCGACGCGAGCGGTACGGCTTCGACAGCCTGCCACTGCTGGCCCGCCCCGGCTCGGTGATCCCGTTCGGGGAGAGCGACGACAGCGCCGTCTACGACTGGGCGCACGGAGTGACGCTGCGCGTCCACGCCCCGGCGGACGGCACGACGAGGGTGGTCCGGATCCCTGCTGCGGACGGTTTCGCGGGTGCCACGTTCCGCATGCGGCGGGACGGCGACGTCATCACGGTCGAGGCCGACGACACCCAAGTGCCGTGGCAGGTCCTGCTCGTCGGCACGGAAGCATCCGGCGAGAGCGCGGAACAGACCGCCCTCGGCACACTCCTCACGGCCGCGTCCGGCGTCACAGCGGTCTCGGCGGTTCTGACGGGGGCGGGCACGGCGTAGCGACGTCATCGGCATGCTGCTGGTACGCCTCGCCCGGAGACCCGCAGCACGGCCCTTCCTGTCCGACCACCAACTCCCCACCACCGATGGTCAGTTGGCGTTCCGCGAGTCCTTCTCGTGGTCGTCGGCATGCGGCCGGGCGCCCTGCTGCCCGCCGTCGCCGACCGTCTCGGGGCCGAGCGGCACGCCGTTCGTCCGCAGCATGTGCCGCACGTCCAGGATCAGCGGGAACACTTCGTGGTTCCGGTCCTCGCCCTGTTCGTCCCAGGCGCGCTGCTCGGCCTCGACCGCCATGAGGTCCTGGGCGAACACCCGTTCAGTGAAGCGGCGGATGAGTGGCCAGGCGAGCTGGAGCACCCCCGGGACCGGCGGCTTCGCGATCATCAGCAGGCCGTAGGCGTGATTGATGCGCTGCTCGGCATCCTCCGGCACGTAGGCCGCCCAGAGGGAGAAGGACGGGAGTTCGGCGCCGTCGGGGACGGCTCGCAAGGTCTGGTACGGGTACTGGGTGCGGATGGTGATCTCGTCGGGTGTCTGCTGTCCACCGAGCCCTTCGGCCGACAGCAGTCCGGCGCCGCGGTCCTTCTTGCCCCCGGCGGGGACGAAGAGGTAGCGGGCCTCGACGAACTGCGGGCCGGTCTCGTACCCCAGCAGCTTGGGCTGAATTCTGCCCAGCACCCTGCGGTGCAGGAACTGGTGGTTCATGTCCAGCAGGTTCTCGTGCATGAACGAGTAGTGGCAGTTCACGGTGCGGGAGAAGGTCATGGTCCGGTGCGTGGCCGCGCCGAACTCGGGCAGTACCGGAAACGGCGCCGACTCGGCCTTCTCGGGGTCGCCCGGGAAGACGAACACCAGGCCGAACGCCTCGCGGACCGGATACGAGCGCACGCCGCGAGGCGGCCGCTCGCATCCCTTGGGCAGGTACGGGAACTGCGAGATGCGGCCGTTTCCGCGGTAGGCCCAGGCGTGGTAGCAGCAGCGCAGTGCGTCCCCCTCCACGACGCCGAGACTCAGCGGCACCTGTCGGTGCGCGCACCGGTCCTCCAGCGCGTAGACGCTTCCGCTCCGACCCCGGTAGAGCACGATCCGTTCCCCTGCGAAGACGGCGGCGAAGGTACGTTCCTTGCGCACAGCACGTGACATGGCCACGGGATACCAGTAATCCGGGTCGATCCCGATGCGCCGCAGGTCGGCGACGGCCTCGCCACGTTCGCTCACCGGACGTGACGGGAAACCCGCCGGTCCGTCGGCGCTGTACCCGTCCGTTCCGGGAAGGGCCTCGGTCATGTACTGCTCCCTTGCGCTGGAGCCGGGAGGACACGGCAGGGGGAGCACCAGGCTCCCGGAAAGGTGTACACACGTCGCCGGCCGGCCTGTCCCGGGCCGTGCCTCTGGGTTCGGGTGGCTGCCGATCAGCGGGCATGCCGCCGGCGGCATCGGTTCGGTCCGACCCGGTGGAGGCCGAGGGCGCTCCGCCTGCCGCGGCAGAACTCCACTTCCACGGTGGTAGCAGGCGGCGCAAACGGCAACCGCAGTGCCGTGCGACCGCACGAATCGCCTGTCCATCCAGCGCGACCGGCGGGCCCGGACGCGCCGGGGTGCCACCACCGGCGGGGCAGTCGCAACCATGAGCCCGGACACGGCTTCCGCGTTACTCCATTTGCCTGTCCGGCGCTCCCCTGGGCGCGGTACTGAGCACCGGGGTTCCCCGTCAGCGGGTGGACATCATGCGATCGTGCAGCGTCAGAGCGACGCGACCAAAAGGGACGTATGAACGAGACAGTTTCCATTCCCACCAGAACGCCCGAGATCGGGGATCACGCCTTCACCCGGGGCACCACAACGGCGACCGACCGGGCAGAGCTGCACTCGCTCCTCCGAACAGCCCTCGCCCTCGAACACGCCACCATTCCCCCCTATCTCACGGCGATGTACTCCCTCAAGGACGGAAAGAACCAAGAGGTCGGAGGCATCATCCGCAGCGTCGTCATGCAGGAGATGCTGCACCTGGCGCTCATCGGAAACATCATGAACGCGGTCGGTGCCACCCCCAGGTTCGACGACCCGGGCCTGGTTCCCGCCTACCCGGGGCCACTGCCCGGCGGGGTGATGCCCGACCTGGAGGTCTCGCTCGGCGCCTGCTCGATCGAACGGGTACGCCAGGTCTTCATGGGCGTCGAACTGCCCGAGGCCCCCCTCGCCCCGGCCGGCCAGAGAGAACTCCAGTCCATTTCTGGCTACAACCCTCAGCTGGACGCGGAAGGGAACATCCAGAACCTCACCGAAGAGGCCCTCGACGCCCCTAGAAGGTTCTTTGCCCTGGCCGACTACGACGACAGCACCATCGGCGGGTTCTACCAGCACATCGCCCAGGTGCTGACCGACCTCGACGAGCGTGAGAAGAATCTGTTCAGCGGCGATCCACGCAGGCAGGTCAGCTGGCCGCACGCTCCCGGACGGCTGTACCGGGTGACCAATCTGCAGACAGCGCTCTGGGCCATCCTGGAGATCATCGACCAGGGCGAGGGCCACGCCCAGGACCCGACCGTAGGCCCGCTACCGGGAAGGGCGTCATGACCAGCACCGAGAAGGACGGGGCCGTCGGCGGGCCCGACCGACGCACCGCTCTGCAACTGGCGGCCACTGCCGCCGTGTCGGGGGTGCTCGCCACCGGCGCAGGGGTGCCGTCCTCCGCGTCGGCCGTTGCCGAACCATCGGCGGCCGAGGGGCCACCGCCGGCCGTCCAGGCCGGGGCAGGCACGGATGAGCTGGCGCACTACTACCGGTTCTGGGAGATCGTGCAAGGGCGCCGGCTGGTCAAGACGCACGGCTACTGGTCGTTCGACGGGCCGGAAATCCCGTTCGATCCGCGCGAGGTGTACCGCCTGGTCGAGAATCCCGACACCCAGCAGCTGGAGGAGGGCTCGGCAGCGCGCGAAGCGTCCGAACAGTGCGACCGCGCGTACACCGAGATGCTCAGGACGCTCAACCGCGTGTTCGACGGCCACCCCCAAGAACTCCGCCGGGCCCAGCAGCAGATGGAAGTCCTCGGCAAGCAGGCGCGTGCGCTGATGCGGATTCCGAGCGCCCCCGGCGCCAAGACGGTTCTGGCCCCGGCATTCCAACTGGCCGAGGACGACTGAGCGGGATGTGCCGCGGTGACGACGCCTGCGCTCGCGGTGCCTCGTCCGGTGACCAGCCCTAGGTTGGTGACATGGCAGTGATGACCGTTAAACGTCCGGGATCGCAGGCTCGGACTCGCGTCGTGGACGTCTTGTTGGCGGCCTTGGTCTTTCTGCTGTCGATGTTGGCGGTCTCGATCGTTCATGAGGAGCACCGGATCTCCATCCGATGGCAGGCCGTGGTGCTCCTCGGGACCAGTTGCTTCGCACTGGTGTGGCGGCGCCGCCACCCCTTCGGCGTACTCGCCGTGGCCATCAGCTGCTCAGCCATCCTTCAGGCGCTCGGGTTCCGGGAAGGCCCGCTGGGGACCAGCTCGGTCATCCTGTCCATCTACACCGTCGCCGCGTGCACCGACCGGCGTACCACCTGGACGACAGCGGGCGCGACGGCCGCCGTGCTGGTAGGAGCGGCCCTGGCGACCGACCCACGGACATGGCTTTCCCCGGACAACGCGGCGACGCTAGCATGGACGGCTCTGCCGGCGGCGGTCGGGGACGGCGTGCGATCCCGCAGAGCCTATGTGGTGGCCGTGGAAGAACGGGCGGAGCACGCGGAACGCACCCGCGAGCAGGAAGCCCGTCAGCGGGTGGCGGCCGAACGGATGCGCATCGCACGTGAGTTGCACGACGTCGTGACCCACCACATCGCCCTGATCAACGCCCAGGCGGGCGTCGCCGTCCATCTTGTGGAGCAGCGGCCCGAACACGTACTCACCGCGCTGGAGGGCATCCGCGACGTGAGCCAGTCCGCGCTGGACGAGCTGCGGGTGACCGTGAGCCTGCTGCGGCAGCCGGACGAGACAGCCGCACCGCGCGATCCGACGCCGGGCATGAGTCACGTACCTGACCTTCTGGCGTCCTTCGAACGTGCTGGGCTTGCTGTCAAGCAGACGCTGAGCGGCGACCCCAAGCCGCTGGCACCGGCAGCCGACCTGGCGGCGTACCGCATCATCCAGGAGGCCCTGACCAATGTGCGCAAGCACTCGGGCGTGGACGAGGCACGACTGGATCTGTCCTACCTCCCGAACTGGCTGACGATCACCGTGGAGGACGACGGCCCGTCGCAGCCCGCCCCCTCCGATCCGGGAAGCGGCCACGGGCTGATCGGGATGCGCGAACGGGCCGGCACAGTCGGAGGCAGGGTAAAAGCGGGACCGCGCGCGGAAGGCGGTTTCACGGTGACTGCCGAGCTGCCTCTGCTGTCCGCTACCGCAGAGGACTCGGCAGCGGCGGATGCCGATGAGCCGGCTGTGAAGGGCACCACCGAGGAAGGACGAGCGTGACGATCCGTGTTCTTCTCGCCGATGACCAGGCTCTGCTACGGGGCACCTTCAAGATGCTGTTTGATTCCGCGGACGACATGGAGACCGTGGGTGAGGCCGCCAATGGCAGGGAGGCCGTGGACCTCTCCGAGTCGCTGCATCCCGACGTCGTCCTGATGGACATCCGGATGCCCGAGATGGACGGCCTCGACGCGACGCGCCTGATCAGCGAGTCCGAGGACCTCGCCGGGGTGAAAGTCCTGATCCTCACCACCTTCGAGGACGACGAGCACGTCGCCGAGGCGCTGCGGGCGGGGGCGAGCGGCTTTCTCGGCAAGGGTGTACGGCCTGAGGTCCTGCTCGAGGCCGTCCGCACGGTGGCCGCCGGTGAGGCGCTGCTCTCCCCCGTGGCGACTCGCGCGCTGATCTCCCGCTTTCTGGCGCAGCCCGAGCTGTACCCGGCCGTCGTACAGGAGCGCCTGGAGTACCTGACACCGCGGGAGCGCGATGTGATGTGCCTGGTGGCGCTGGGTCTATCGAACGAAGAAATTGCCGAACGTTTGTTCGTAAGCCCGCTGACCGCCAAGACGCACGTCAACCGGGCCATGACCAAGCTGGCGGCGCGCGACCGGGCCCAGCTCGTGGTCATGGCCTACCAGTGCGGCCTGGTCAGCCCGGTGGTGGAACCAGCCGGCCCACAGGCCTGAGGACCCCATGGGGCAGGCAGGCGGGACGCCGTCGGCCGTAGACACCGGGGTCGGATACCACGGACGCAGTAGACGCGATTCGCTTCAGGGGGACGACGCGCAACCACCCCCGCGTCGGCCACATTGAATGCATGAACGGAAGCAGGTCCTTGAGCCCCAGTGCCCGGTGGCACGACCGGCCCTCCGCGCCTGCCCGCCTCATGGTGCCGTAGCTGCGTTTCTGCGCTGGTGCGGTGGCAAGGAGAGGAGTCGACATGTTCAGCACCCTGGAGTGCAACACCATCCGTGAACGACTGGCCGACTACACGCTCGGCGCACTCGCCGAGGACGAGGCGCGTGCCGTCACCACCCACCTGGCGACCTGTTCCACCTGCCGGGACGAGCACTACTGCCTGGCGGCGGTGTCGGCTCACCTGATCCCTCTGCGGAAGGCGCTGGCCGACGAGCCCCGCCGCCGCGAGCTCGGCCGGCGCCGCCCGGCCCGGACGCGGCACCTCACGCTCGCGCACTGGGCGAACTGCAAGGTGCTGGCGGCCATGGGCTGAACAGCGGTCGACCGACGACGTCACCCTTCCCCCCGGTAGACGCTCTCCTCTCGCAGACGTCGCCGCGTCCCCCATCCAGGGGACGCGGCGACGTCAACAGGTCAGCCACACAAGGGCGTTGATCCCCCGACGCCAGGCACAACCATCCGGATCCGACTTCTCCCGCGGAGAGGCACAACCATCCGGATGTGTCGCGAGTCACATGATGCAAGAGCAACAAACTCGCAAAGATCACAAGGGGGAAATATGCGATTCAGCCGACCTGTCCTGACCGGTGCCGCCCTGGCAGCCCTCGCGATCGGGGGCACGACCGCGCTGGCGGGACCCGCCTCCGCCGCACCCAACACCACACCGCAGAAGGTGTGCGGGAGCAGCTACAAGACCGTCAACTCTGCGCCCGTCGGCTCACTGGGCACGGTCTACCTCACGTACAACTCCTCGAACGGCAAGAACTGCGTCGCGACCATCCGCAACAACCCCGGCACCCGGCTCGACATGTCCGCCTGGATCTACGTCTCCGACACCGACCAGGGTGACCAGGACTACGGGCAGTACACCTCGTACGCGGGACCGACCTACGTCTACGGCAAGGCCCACTGCGTCGACTGGGGCGGCAACATCAACAACGTGTACGTCCAGGTGACCGGATCCAACTGTGCCGCGCTCCGGGAGCACCGGGTCACCACGACCCGCTGATCCGCTCGACACCGCACAGCTGACCGGCGAAGCACCGACCGGCCGACGGGGAGCACCACACCCACCGTTGGCCGGTCTCTGCCCGAAGTACCCATGAGCGCAACCCTGCTGGAGCGGCCCGTACCCGTTTCGCGGGTCTACGTCGCTCGGAACCGTCCCTGATCCACCTCGGCGACCAGCCCTCCGCTCATCAGTACGTCCAGGTGCTGCACCGCCGTCCTCCGCTCCACCGGCCTCACCTGCGGCCCTTCGACATGGGGCCGGTAGACGAGCCTGTGCTCGACGATCTCCTCGACGCTCCGCGGCTCACCGAGGAACGCAAGCAGCGCCGCCTCGCGCCTGGCCACCACACCGGCGAAGTCATCCAGCCGGCGCCGGAATTCCTCGGCGCCCTCGATCACACCCTTCTGGTGCGAGGTGCCGTACCAGCGCGCGTCGATCTCCCGGCACCGGCGCATCGACGCCTCGAAGTCCACGAGACTGCTGCTGGCGTCCCCGTAGTACGGACCGAACGACGTCAGGTCGATGTCCCCCACGAACAGGAAGCCGTCCGGCTCGATCAGAAAACCGCTGTGGCCCGCGGTGTGCCCGGGCAGGTGCACGACGGTCACGGTGCGGCCGCCGAGGTCGAAGACGGCGCCGTCCTCGAACCCCGCCGCGTCCGGTCGACCCCGCACATGGAACTCGTCCCGCATCATCTTGTCGACGGCGTCGACCTCGTCGGGCGGCAGGCCGATCCCGGCAACGAGAGCCTCGCGGGACCGCAGTGCGCCGAGGTCACCTTCGTGGGTGTGCACCGGCACCTCGTAGCTTCCGAGACCGGCGATGTGGTCCTCGTGCGCATGGCTCACGAGGACCAGGTCCGCGGGCGGCGCGCCCTCGAGGAGCGACAACGACGGGTCGACGACCAGCGATTCTGCCGTGCCCCGCACAAGCAGCGTGTTGCCGTACGGGTAGGCACCCCGTTGGGCGCCTACGAGCACGCTGACGTCGCCGTATTCTGCCGCCGTGTATCCCGTGGTCCGCATTTTCCAGACTCTCTCACCTTCCGATCCGATCTTCGGTCGAACGCCCGCATCGCGTGCAGCACCGAAGCGTTGAAGACGCGGGAGCGAACCGCGGCCGGGCCCGCCGTACGGTGCCGAGGTCGTCGTGGGCATCGTCACCGGCGAGCCGGTCGGCGAGGAGTGCGTCGAGACAGGGCGCCAGGGCAGGGCCGGACGCGCCGGGATCAGAGGCTTACGTCGCCGCACAGCTGAACCCGCAGCCCCAGCTCCTCGAACAGCGCCGCCTTCGCGCGCAGGGCCTTGTCGGCGGTGGCGGCGTCGGGGGCGTAGGCCACGTTG
This sequence comes from Streptomyces sp. NBC_01446, assembly GCF_026340095.1. Classification (GTDB taxonomy): domain Bacteria; phylum Actinomycetota; class Actinomycetes; order Streptomycetales; family Streptomycetaceae; genus Streptomyces; species Streptomyces aureus. Next base: position 805,799 of record NZ_JAPEPO010000002.1, read on the forward strand.
AGGCGGTTCGCCTCGTGGCGGGCCATGAACTGGTCACGCGTCACGCCGTGCAGGACCGCCCGAAGTCGTCGGCGATGCGCAGCGCGGCGACGTACATCCGGAACTGGCTGAGCAGCTGTGCGTCGGTCAGCTCGGTGGCCTCGTCGGTGCCGGTGTGGACGGTCATGCCGGCCGCGTCGAGCCAGTCGCGTACGGCCTGCGCCTCCCCGTCGGTGACCTTGTTCATCTCGACGACGAGGGCGCTCTGCGACAGGCGCTCCTTGGAGATGCCGAGGGCGTTGAGGAGTTCGTCGTCGATGATGGCGTAGTACATCCCCATGCAGCCCTCGTCGAAGACACCGATGACGGCTTTCTCCGACCGGAGTTGGCGGGCCAGGGCGACGCCCAGTTCGGTCTCCGCGTCGGCGGGCAGTGCGGGCAGATCCCGTACATGTGTGGTGTCGTGTGTGAGGGTTCCGGTCTCCAACCAGGTCCGCAGTCCGTCGCGGGCCCACTCGTCGGTGAAGTCCTCGCTCCACAGCGCCGCGTAGGGCACGCCGCCCGCCTTGGTGAGGCTACTGGTGAGGCTCAACAGGCCTACCAGGCACGGGAATTCGCCGCTCCAGTCGGCGACGACGAGTATCGGGCCCTGGTGGCTGCGCAGCCCAGCGCACACGTGGTGGCTGTACTGCCAGACCCCTTCGACGACGATCAGCGGGGCGTCCGGCGGCAGTTGCTTGAAGACCTCTATGGCGGCGCGCTGACTGTCGATGAAGCCGTGCCCCTTCTTCTCGTCGACGGCGTGAGCTCGGCGCACCGCCCGGCCGAGGTCCGTGAGCGCGGCGGCCAGGTCTGCCTCCAGTTTCTGTTGCGAGGGCCATCCGGCATGTAGGAGGGAGCCCCTGCCCAGCGGAGGTACTCCCGGGTGTTCAGCGGGACTGGATGTCGGACAGTGCGTGGACGACGTGGGAAGACGCCGGATAGAGCTCGCGGTACAGGGCGTACAGCTCGTCGTATCGGGACGTCACCTCCGGACGCGGGGCGACCACTTCCTGGACCGGGTTCCAGATGTCGATGCGGGCGTCGCTCACCAGTTGGGCGGCGAGGAGTGCCCCTCCGTACGAGGCCCCGATGGACGTCGTGCGTACCTCTTGGGCCCGGCCGGTGACGTCCGAGACGATCTGGGTCCACAGGCGTCCCTGGGTGCCGCCGCCGACGGCGACGACGCGGCGGATGTCACCGCCGGCCGCTTCGATGGCCTCGATGTTGTGCCGCACTCCGTACGCCGTGCCTTCGAGGGCCGCTCGGTACAGGTCTCCCCGGGTGTGGGAGAGCGTGAGGCCGGCGATGACGCCGCGCGCCCGTGGGTCGGTGATCGGAGTGCGTTCCCCGGCGAAGTAGGGAAGCATCAGCAGGCCGCCCGCGCCGGGGCCCGACTCCTCGGCCAGGTGAAGCAGTTGCCGGTAGTCGTCGCTGCCGAACAGGTCGCGGAGCCAGCTGGTGACGGCGCCGGACGTTGCCATTCCGCCGGCGAGATTGCGGGTGTCGGGGAGGGCGCCGACGGTGCTCCACAGCGAGGGGTCACGCAGCATCCCCGGCACGGTGTGGACGAGGAACATCGTCGTGCCGTACATGAGCATGAGGTCGCCGATCCCGTGCGCGCCGACGCTCAGCGCCTCGGCCCAGGCGTCGATGGTCCCGGTGGTGACCGGAATGCCTGTCGGCAGACCTGTCACGTGTGCGGCCTCGGCGGTCACCGTGCCCGCCGCCTCGCCGGACCAGCGCAGTTCGGGAAGTTCGATGCCGGGGGCGATCCTGTCGGTCCACGGGGTGTACCAGTCGCGGGCCACGATGTCGTAGAGCGGGGTGCTCTGGCTGGCCGAGTGGTGGTCGAGGACGTAGGCGCCGGTCAGTTTGCGTACGAGCCAGGAGCTCGGCATGTAGAGCCGGCGGGCGCGGCGGAAGAGCTCCGGTTCCTGTTCGGCGATCCACGCCACCTTGGGGCCCGCGGCCTGGGTCGTGAGCCGCGAGCCGCAGCGGCGGGCGACCTCGTTGGCGCCCAGCTCCCTTTCGAGTCGCTCGATCTGGGGGACGGAGCGGGTGTCCACGCCGTACAGGATCGCGGGCCGTACAGGTGTGTCGTTCTCGTCGGTGAGCAGCACGCAGGGGCCCATGCCGCTGACTCCGACCGCGACCACGTCCGCTTCGTGTGCAGAGGTCAACTCACGGGTCAGGGAGGCGAGTTCGTCCCACCAGATGTCCGCGCGCATCTCGACATGTCCGGGAGCCGGGCGGTCGACGGCGTGTTCACGGACGGCCGTGTGCAGCACGGTGCCGTCGAGGCCGACCAGGACGCCCTTGCTGCTGGACGTTCCGATATCCACACCGATGACTGCTGACTGAGGCATGCGAGCACCGTACTTCTCGGTTCGTTCCGGATCGTTGCGCTGGGTCATTTCAGGCCGGAGGTCTTGATGGACTCGACCATCTGGCGCTGGAAGACGAGGAAGAGGGCGAGCATGGGTATCACCGCGACCACGGCGGCGGCCAGGACGTAGCTCCAGTTCGCGCCGCGCTGGGTGCTGAAGGACGCGATGCCCAACTGCATGACCGTCAGGTCCGCGCCGTTGGTGGCGACCAGTGGCCAGGCGAAGACGTTCCAGTTCGCGAGGAAGAAGAACACCGACAGCGCCGAGAGGACGGGCCGGGACAGCGGCAGGATGATGTTCCACTACACCCGCCAGTACCCGCAGCCGTCCACGATCGCCGCCTCCTCCAGCTCCTTCGGTATGCCGAGTTGAAGTGTTCTCCTCCCTTCGCAAGCTCAGGAAGGAGATTCCCGTCTACCTTGCGGTGGCGGGCTTGACGCGCTTGGCACGCCTGACGACTGCCCTCCCGGCAGCCGGGATGAGCGCGTGGCCCGTCCGGTACAGGTGCAAGATGTTGCGGGCCGCGTTGTGGTCAGCGTTGCCCGACCATCCGCAGTTGGGGTTCTTGCATACGAACGTGGCCTGGTCCTGTCGGCTGCCGGGCGTGATGAAGCCGCAGGCAGAGCAGCGTCGGGAGGTGTGCGGGGCGGGCACCTTGTGCAGGGTGCCGCCGTACCGGCCGGCCTTGTACGTCAGCATCGTGACCGTCCTGCCCCACGCCTCCTGGCTGATGGAGCGGTTGAGTCCGGCCTTCTGGGCGACGCCTGTCCCCGGCTCGGCGATGGTGCCCCGAGCGGACCTGACCATGTTCGTGATGGCGAGTGCTTCGACCACCATGCATGAACTTCCCCAGCAGGCCGACGACGACCAGGCTGAGCATGTGCGGCAGGAAGACGCCGCGCGGTAGGCGGCCATGGCGACGTCCCGTGGCCCGAGCTGGTCACCCCGTCGCTCACCTCGATCCAACTCCCGTCGTACGAGCTGGGGTTCGCGGCGGCGGGGCTCCTGCAGGAACGCATCGCCGGCACGGACAAGCCACTGCAGACAGTGGTCCTGCGTACGTCCCTCCAGGCCAGGGACTCGACGAGCGGACCGGTCCGGGGGTGACCTCGTCGACCCCGTGCCGGAACGACGGCAACGTCGCCCGGGAAGCCTGAGGCGTTCCGGACGACGTCGTGGAGCGACAGGTCAGGCTTCGGGCGCCGGTGAGAGATGCTCGTGGACGGCGAGCCAGCGGCCGGGTTCCTGGCGGGCGAACACGATCGTCTCGCGTTCGCGGAGCGTCTCCTCTTCAGCCGATGCGGGCAACGGCCCGTACGGGTGCGCCGTCGGCGGCGGGCAGTTTCAGCGGCAGCAGCGAGACCTCGACGGGCTCGCCCGCCGACTGTGCGTCGACCAGGGGGCCGAGCCCGGTCAGGTTCTCGGCGATCACGGCGTGCGCCCCGCACAGGATCCGGTGGGCGGGGAACTCGTCGGCGGGAGTGGGATCCACGCTCAGCGCGTCGATGCCGACCGTACGCACTCCCGCGGCGACCAGGAGTTCGGCCGCCTCCCGGGTCAGGTAGGGGTGGGTGAGGTAGTCGTCGGTGCCCCAGTGTGCCGACCAGCCGGTGGCGACGAGGACGATCGCCCCCGCCCGGATCCGGCCCTCGAAGAGGTCCGGCCCGAGCGGTGAACGCGGGTGCGCGCCGCGGGCGTCGACGACGACGGCCTCTCCCACGAAGCGGTCCAGCGGGAGCTGGTCGAGGGTGGGCAGCGAGTCGTCGATGTGGAACGGCGCGTCGACGTGTGTACCGGACTGGGACCCCATGTCCAGGTGCAGGACGTTCACGCCGTCCGCCGCGACGCTCAGGGCCGGGGTGAGGGTGACGCGCGGGTCGCCGGGGTAGACCGGCATGCCGGTCGCGAGTTCGACGGAGAGGTCCACGAGACGCATGGTCGTCACGCCTTTCCAGCGGCGACGGGCGCGGGGACGTCGTCGGTGATCGGCGGGACGGACGTGTTCGAGGCGCGGACCAGGCGCGGCCCCTGGGGCCCGTAGACCTCGCGTGGCTCGGGGAAGAGCCACAGCAGGGCCAGGTAGAGGAGGGCGGCGACGCCGAGGCCCACCAGGAGCGAGAGGTCCACGCCGCCGGCCAGGTCGCCGAGCGGGCCGACGAACTGGCCTGGCAGGTTCACGAACGTCAGGGCGAGGACCGCGGAGGTCATCCACGCGCCCATGCCGCGCCAGTTCCAGCCGTGAGTGAACCAGTAACGGCCGCCCTTCTGGCGCCGGTTGAACACCTGGAGCGAGTCGGGGTCGTACCAGCCGCGGCGGGTCAGCCAGCCCAGCATCATGATGACCATCCAGGGGGCGGTGCACGTGATGATCAGCGTCGCGAACGTCGAGATGGACTGCGACAGGTTGGCCGCGAAGCGGCCGAGGAAGATGAATCCGATCGACAGCACACCGACGAACAGCGTCGCCTGCACGCGGCTGAACCGCGTGAACACGCTGGAGAAGTCGAGACCGGTGCCGTAGAGCGAGGTGGTGCCGGTGGACATGCCGCCGATCAGCGCGAGCAGACACACGGGCAGGAAGTACCAGCCGGGCGCGATCGCGAGGAGCCCTCCGACGTAGTTCGACGCGCTCGGGTCCATGTACTTGGCCGCCTTCTCCGCGATGATCGAGGCGGTGGCGAGGCCGAAGAAGAAGGGCAGGATGGTCGCGATCTGCGACGCGAACGCGGCCGTGACGACCCGGCGGCTCGAGGCCTGTGCCGGGATGTAGCGGGCCCAGTCGCCGAGGAAGGCGCCGAACGACACCGGGTTGGACAGCACGATCAGGGCGGAGCCGATGAAGGCGGGCCAGAACCCGGCGGACGAGGCGGACGAGAACGCCCCCTGGTAGCCCGGGTCGAAGTCCCCGGCGAAGGCGAAGAAACCGAGGACGAACAGCGTCGACGCCGCCACCACCGCGATCTTGTTCACGAACAGCATGAACCGGAAGCCGTACACGCACACCGTCAGCACGAGCAGCGCGAACACCCCGTACGCCAGCGCGAACACCCCGTCGTTCTGCGGCACGCCCATCAGCCGGTGCGCGCCGCCGACCAGGGCGTCTCCGGAAGACCACACGGAGATCGAGAAGAACGCGACGGCGGTGAGCAGCGAGAGGAACGAGCCGACGATCCGGCCGTGCACACCCAGGTGGGCCGAGGACGACACGGCGTTGTTGGTGCCGTTGCGCGGGCCGAACACCGCGAGCGGCGCCAGGATCAGCGCACCGGCCACGAGGCCGAGGACGGTCGCCGCGAGGCCCTGCCAGAACGAGAGGCCGAACAGGATGGGGAAGGCGCCCAGCACGCAGGTGGCGAAGGTGTTGGCACCACCGAACGCGACCCGGAACAGGTCCAGGGGCTTGGCGGAGCGGTCCGAGTCAGGGATGCGTTCGACGCCGAACTGCTCCACCTCCGTCAGAGCCGGGGAATCACTCATTCGTCCTCCTTGGGAGCGAGCAGGTTGATCAGGTCGTCAGCGGACGCGGCGGGCGGTTTCTCACGCGACAGCGAAACATGCAGGTGGTCGGGTGAGTGTGCACGGCAAGGGAGTGCCACGGCAATCGGTGCAGGCACGAAGAGGTAGCCTCACTTTGTGGCTGAGCACAAAGAGCACCGCATCGACACGCTCTCCTACCGCCTCCGCCACTTCAGCGAGCTGACGGGCCGGGATCTGTCGGCCACAGCTTCCTTCGCGGAGGTGTGGCTCGCGATCCGGGCGGCCGGACAGCTGGGGCTTCTGGACTGATCCACCGCCCCCTCCGGACCGCCCCCTACGCTCCCCACCGACCCGCTGCCGTGCGCTCAGTCGCCCGTCGACCGGTCCGCCTGCGCTGCTTCGTGCGCGCCCTCGCCCCGACGGACCACGCCCCGTTCGGGGGGTACTACTAGGCACAACATCCCTGAGTGATGTCTCAGGCGTCCAAGGGCTGACCTTCCCGGCCACCCGCTGGTTATGCTGCCGCCGAAGCGTTCACGGAAGCGCTCAAACGAACAGCGGGTGTCGAGGGGGCCATCAGCATGCGTGAGCCGGTCGATCTCAGGCGGCAGCGGATTCTCGCCGTGGTGCAGTCGCGCGGGGCGACGCGGGTCAGCGATCTCGCCGCGGAACTCGCGGTGTCGGTGGTGACCCTGCGCCGCGATGTCGAGGAACTCGCCAGGGAGGGCAAGCTGCGCCGGGGGCACGGCGTCGCCCGCCCGGTGCTGTCCGAGACGGGACGTGCCGCCGCCCCCGCCGCCGAGCCGATGGCCGACGGCGGCCCGGTCGCCGTCGTCGTCCCCGAGCGCCACTCGTATCTGTACGAGGCGCTGCACGGCGCCCGGAGCGCCTTCGAGGAGGCGGGCATCCGCATCGCGCTGCACATCGCGCCGGCCGTCGCGGGAGCCGAACAGCCCATCGTGGAACAGGCGTTGGCGGACGGCGCGCGCGGACTGCTCATCGCCCCGCGCTGGCGCAGCAGGGCCACGGAGGAAGCCGACTACGCCTGGCTCGCGCGCCTGCCGGTGCCCGCGGTCGTGATGGAGCGCAGGCCCCGGCGCGGCAGCGCGCTGCACGCCGTGGACACGGTCTGTACCGACCACTGGTACGGCATCCACATCGCCGTCGAGCACCTCACCGGGCTCGGCCACCGGCGCATCGTGCTCGCGGCGAGGGACGACAGCCCTACCGCCCGTGCCCTGCGTGCGGCGTTCGTCGAGATCGCCGCGGACCATCCGGACGTGGACAAGTGGGCGGTGGCGCTCAGTTCGCCCGGAGCGGCTCCCGACCCGGCGGCGGAGACGACGGAGAAGCCCATCGACCTCCCGTCGCTACTGGCCGAGTTGGGTGCCACGGCAGCCGTACTGCACGGTGATGTGGACGCGCTCATGCTGGTGCAGTCGCTGCGCGACGGTGGGGTGCGGGTCCCGGAGGACTGTTCCGTGATCGCGTACGACGACGTGGTCGCGGGTCTCGGCAGCACCCCGCTCTCGGCCGTCTCGCCACCGAAGGCCGAGGTGGGCCGGGCGGCGGCGGAGTTGCTCCTGCGCCGACTCGGCGGGCAGTCACCTGCGACGGCCTCCGGGGCGGGGCCTGCGCGGCGCCTGGAACTGATGCCCACGTTGCAGGTGCGCGGTTCGACCCAGGCACCGCACGCCACGGAATCGCGGGTACCCGACGCCTCAGGGACCTCGGGCACAACTGCCACTCCACAATGAGCGTTTGACCGTTTAATTTTCTTCTGATCGATCTATTGACCAGGTCCGGTCAGCCGATCAGGATTCCCGTGACTCGAACACGCAGGAGCCGCGGGAGGCGCCCATGCCTGGTCGACAGAGCCGTCGATCGGTGCTCGCCGCGATCACCGCGCTGCCCCTGACGGGCGCCTTGAGCGCCTGCAGTGGGAACGACAGCGCGTCATCCGGGAGCAGCAGCAAGTCCGGTACCAAAGGCACGACCACCATCACGTTCTGGTCCGCGCTGCGCGGCAGCCAGGAGGTGGTGGACGCGTTCAACAAGACGCACGACACCATCCAGGTCGCTTTCGAACAGATACCGTCCGGTACCTCCGGCGGATATCTCAAGCTCAGCAACGCGGCTCGCGCGGGCAACGCGCCCGACGTCGCCACCATCGAGTACCCGCAGGTCCCGGGCTACGCGATCGACGGTGTGGCCCGCGACATCACAGACGTGATCAGCGACAAGCTCAAGGCCAAGCTGCTGCCGCAGGCGCTCGGCCTGACGACGTTCGAGGGGCGCACGTACAGCGTGCCCCTGGACGTCGAACCGATGGTGCTGCACTACCGCAAGGATCTTTTCGACAAGTACGGCTTCGAGGTGCCCACCACGTGGGACGAGTACACCGATCTGGCACGCGCCGTCCGCCGCACCGGCGGCAAGCGCAGGGTGACTTTCTTCTCCACGGACATGGGCCAGTTCTCGGGCTGGTGCTGGGGGGCCGGTGCGCACTGGTTCGACACCTCGAAGGGTGCCTGGAACGTGTCGCTCGCCGACGCGCCCACGCGACGCGTGTCCCAGTACTGGCAGCGCCTCATCGACGAGGACCTCGTCTACGTCAGTCCCCCCAACAGCCGCGAGGCCGACGCCCAGGTCGGCAACGGCCTCGTCCTGACCCGGCACAGCGGCGCCTGGGACGCGGGTGCCCAGATGAATGCGCGCCCCCAGCAGAAGGGACTGTGGCGGATCGCCCCGCAGCCCCAGTGGGACCCGGCGAAGCCGGCGCTCGGCACCCAGGGCGGCTCGACGTTCGCGATCACCAAGGACAGCAAGCACCCCGAGGCCGCCATGGAGTTCATCGAATGGCAGGTCTCCAGCCCCGACGCGATCAAGGCCCGCCTGTCCAGCGGTGCGAGCAGTCAGTACCCGGCCGTGACCGAGCTGATCAAGGAGGGGCGTGCCGCTTTCGACCGCTCGTACTACGGCGGGCAGGACATCTACACGCTGTTCGAGACCGAGGCCCAGAAGATCAGCGACGGCTGGGTGTGGGGACCCCGGATGACCGCGACCGGGCAGGTCATGTCGGACGCCTTCGCCCGGGCGGCGGCGGGCTCCGGAACGATCGAGTCCTCCATGCGCGCCGCGCAGGACGGCACGATGCCCGACCTCAAGGCGCTCGGCCTCAAGACCACCCAGCACTCCACGTGAACGCCCGCATCCCGAAAGGCAGGTGACCCCCATGACCGCGACAACCCAGGTCCCCGCCACGGCGGCGGCTCCCGCGCGGGAGACGGACAGCTCCCGGCACAAGGCGCAGCGTGCGGCCAGGCGCCGCCGGGGCGGCGCCGCGGGCGTCCTGATGGCCCCGTTCTTCGTGCTGCTCACGCTCGTCTTCCTGATCCCGGTCTGCACGGCCGTCTGGCTGAGCTTCTTCAGCGACGACCAGCCGGGCCTCGGCTTCGGCCCGGAGCGCACGGTCTTCGTCGGCCTGCGCTCGTACGCCGCCGTGCTCACGGACCCGTCGTTCCTGTCCGGCCTCAGCACGGTCGCGCTGTACTGCCTGATCTACATCCCGGTGATGACCGTCGGCTCGCTGGCGCTGGCCCTGCTGCTCGACTCGGGTCTCGTACGGCTGCGTTCCTGGGCCCAGTTGGGCCTGTTCCTGCCGCACGCGGTGCCCGGCATCATCGCCGCGCTGATCTGGCTGTACCTCTACACCCCCGGCATCAGCCCGATCATCGACGTGCTGGGCAAGGCCGACATCACCGTCAACTTCCTGGGCCTGCACACCGCGATTCCGTCGATCGTGAACATCGCGGTGTGGAGCAACCTCGGCTACAACATGGTCGTCTTCTACGCGGCCCTGCAAGCGGTCCCCCGGGAGGTCCTGGAGGCATCGGTGGTCGACGGGGCGGGTCCGGTGCGCACCGCGCTCCAGGTGAAGGCGCCGCTGGTGCGCTCCTCGATCGTCATGGTCGCGATGTTCACACTGATCTGGGCGCTGCAGCTGTTCACGGAACCAATGCTGCTGCGCGCGGGCTCGCAGGTCGTCGATGCCCGCTTCTCGCCGAGCATGTACATCTACGACGCGGCGTTCAGCCGCAACAACTACTCGCTCGCGGCCGCCGCGTCGGTGATCCTCCTCATCATCACGATCGCCGTCTCCTACGGCGTCACCCGCTGGACCAACCGCGTCAACTCGGCCGAGGAGAGCACCCGATGACAACTGCCGAGCTGAGCAGGTCCACCCTGCTGCGTCCCCGTCTGCTGGGCAGGACGACCGTCAACGTGGTCGTCGCGATCTCCGTCCTCTACACCATGCTGCCGGCGCTGTGGCTGGTGCTCGCCGCCGGCAAGTCCCGCGACGCGCTGTTCAGCAGCAACATCCTTTCCTTCAAGGACTTCTCGTTCGTCCAGAACGTCAAGGACCTGTTCGCGATGGACGGCGGCCTCTACAGCCGCTGGTACGGCAACAGCCTGCTGTACGCGGTGCTCGGCGCCGCGCTGGGCGCGATGATCAGCGTCGCCTGCGGCTACGCCTTCGACAAGTACCACTTCCGGCACAAGGAGAAGCTGTTCGGGCTCGTCCTGGCCGCGGTGATGGTGCCGCAGACGGTGCTCGCGCTGCCGCTGTACCTGATCGCCTCGGCGACGGGCGTCGTGAACACGTTCTGGTCGGTGTTCATCCCGGTCCTGTTCAACCCGTTCGGCGTGTACCTGGGCCGGATCTTCGCCCAGGGCTACGTGCCCAACGAGGTCCTGGAGGCGGCCCGCGTCGACGGCGCCGGGGAGCTGACGACATACGTCCGCGTCTCGCTGCGGATGCTCGGCCCCGGCCTGATCACGGTCTTCCTGTTCCAGCTCACCGCGATCTGGAACAACTTCTTCCTGCCGATGGTGATGCTCTCCAATCAGAAGCTCTATCCCGTCAGCCTGGGCCTGTTCCAGTGGAACAGCCAGGCGACCGTCTCGCCCGAGTACTATCCGGTGGTGATCATGGGTTCGCTCCTGGCGGTCCTTCCTCTCGTCCTCGCCTTCATCTTCCTCCAGCGGTTCTGGCGGTCCGGCCTCACGGCGGGGGCGGTCAAGTGAGCCAGCCCCGCGTGGCGTTGGCCATGTCACCCCAGGCCGCGGCGGCCGTCTTCACGCCGCGGTCCGTGGCCGCGCTCGCGGAGGTGTGCGACCTGGCGCCGCTGCCCGTCCTGGACGACCTGACGACCGTACGGGCCAGGAAGATCCTCGCCGACACCGAGGTTCTGGTCACCGGCTGGGGCTGTCCGCGGCTCGACGCGGACGTCCTGGCAGCGGCTCCGCACCTCAAGGCCGTGGTGCACGCGGCCGGTTCGGTGCGAGGGCATGTCTCCGATGCCTGCTGGGAGCGGGGCCTAGAGGTGTCGTCGGCGGCCGCGGCCAACGCGCTGCCGGTCGCGGAGTACACCCTCGCGATGATCCTGCTGCACGGAAAGAACGTCCTGGAACGGGCCCGCGACTTCCGGCGGACCCGAGAGCGCGACAACTGGCTGCTGACCACGCAGGAGGTGGGCAACTACCGTCGCACGGTGGGCCTGCTGTCCGCGTCGCTGATCGGCCGCCGGGTGATCGAGCTGCTGCGGCCCTTCGACTTCGAGGTGCTGCTGCACGACCCGTACATCACCGAGGCGGAGGCCGCCGAGCTGGGCGTCGAGTGGGTGGAGCTGTCCGAACTCTTCGCGCGCAGTGACCTGTTGAGCGTACACACGCCGCTGCTGCCGGCCACGCGCGGCCTCGTGAGCCGGGAGCTGCTCGGTTCCATGCGACCGGGGGCCACCCTCATCAACACCTCGCGCGGCGCCGTCGTCGACCAGGACGCGCTCACCGACGTGGTGCGCGCGGGCCTCATCGGCGCGGTCCTCGACGTGACGGACCCCGAGGTCCTGCCCGCGACCCACCCGTTGTGGGACTGCCCGAACGCACTCATCACCCCCCACCTCGCGGGTTCCCAGGGCAACGAGTGGGAACGCCTCGCCGACACTGCCGTCGGCGAGGTGGCCCGGTGGGCCGCGGGCGACGGCTTCGCCCATCCCGTACGACGCGAAAGGCTGGCGTTCCTCGCATGACCAACCCGTTCAAACTGCCCGAAGAGAACCGTGAGTCGAGCCCGATCACCGGGTACACGCGCGCGCACTGGGAGGCCGTCGCCGACGGGCTGCTCGGTGCCGCGTGGCGCTGGGCGACACCCGGGGGCGCCCTGCTCGACCTGCCGGGCCGCCCCTCCGGGTCCGGGGTCCGCTCGGACGGCCTCGAAGGCTTCGCCCGTACGTTCCTGGCGGCGGGCTTCCGGGTCGCGGGCGCCGGCGGAAAGGACCCGCACGGCTGGCTGGAGCGGTACGCGCAGGGCCTGACGGCGGGCACGCGGACGCCCGGCCGGGACGACGCCGAGTCGTGGCCGCTGATCCTCGACCACCATGTGCAGGGCCAGCCGATGGTCGAGTCGGCGTCCGTGGCGCTCGGTCTGTCGCTGACCCGGCCGTGGCTGTGGGACCAGCTCGACAGCGACGTGCAGGACCGGGCGGAGACCTGGCTGCGCGGGGCGATCGACCACACGCCCGCGCCCAACAACTGGTATCTGTTCCCGTTCACCGTGGCGTCGTTCCTGGAGTCGGTCGGCCGCGGCGACGAGGCCACAACGCGTGCCATGCAACGGGCACTGGGGCTCATGGAGACGTGGTACCGGGGCGACGGCTGGTACGCGGACGGCGACGGGCAGGCCTTCGACCACTACAACGGGTGGGCGCTGCACCTGTACCCGCTGCTGCACGCGCACCTGTCCGGCGACACCGCACTGTCGGCCCGCTTCGGACCGCGGCTGCGCGAGCACCTGGAGGGGTTCTCCCTGCTCTTCGGCGCCGACGGGGCGCCGATCCACTTCGGGCGTTCGCTGACGTACCGGTTCGCGGCGTCGGCGGCGGTCGGCATCGGCGCCGTCACCGGCCACACCCCGCTGACGCCCGGCACGTCCCGCCGCCTCATCAGCGGGAACCTGCGCTACTTCCTCGACCGGGGCGGAGTGACGGACGACGGGCTGCTGAGCCTGGGCTGGCACGGCCCGCACGACGCGACGCTGCAGACCTACTCGGGGCCGGCGTCCCCGTACTGGGCGTCGAAGGGGTTCGTGTCGCTGCTCGCGCCGGAGGACGACCCGCTGTGGACGGCGACCGAGGAGCCCGCGCCGAGCGAGGGCCCGGACCGGGTGCTCGCGCTGCCCGCGCCGGGGCTGCTCGTCCAGTCGACCCAGGCCGACGGGATCGTACGGCTCCACAACCACGGCAGCGACCATGTCCGCCCGCAGGAAGCGGAGTCGGCCGCTCAGGAGGACCCGCTCTACGGCCGTCAGGCGTACTCGACGCACACAGGCCCGACGTCCCGGACGAACGTCGCCGACAACCATCTGTCGGTCGTGATCGCCGGCGTCGCGAGCGTGCGGCGCCGCCTCCTCCCGCTGGGCGCGGGGCAGGGCGACGGGTGGGGCTGGGCCGCGTCCTCGCACCTGCCGGTGTTCGCGTCGGGCGCGCCGATGGTGCCGGGACTGCGCGTGGAGAGCGTGACGGTGGCCCGGGGCCGGTACGAGTTGCGCGTGCACCGGGTCGTTGGTGCACCGCACGGAGCGGGGGTCAGGCTCACCGGATGGGCCTCGGACGCCTTGAGCTCGCATCTGCACGGCCTGTACGGATGGGGCGAGCGGGACGAGGTGCGGGCACCGCAGGGCACGGCTTACGAGCAGTGGGTGCGGGTGCCGCGGCTCTCGGGCACGGCCGAGGGAACGGCGGTGTTCGTGGCGCTGGCGTCGTTGAGCGCCGACGAGCCCAGTGCTCCGCTCGCCGACGCGGTGTCCGAAGTAATCGTCCACGAGAGGGAGTTGCGGGTGCGGTGGGCCGACGGTCCGCAGACCCTCGTGGCCTTTGAGCCGGTGCGCGTCACCCATGGGTGACGCGCGTTCCTGAACCGGCGGTTCGTGCACCGTCTCCCATCCTGGCCCGGCCGCCTGCGGTCCGCACGTGCGGACCGCAGGCGGCCCCTTCAGGGGGTGGCCGGCCGCTGCCGCTCACTGCTCGTGGACTCCCGTACCTCCAGCCAGTAGGGGGCCATGTGCACCTCGAAAGGCGGGGCCTCGTCCGCGCGGATACGGGTCGCCAGACACTTCACGGCCAGGGAGGCGATCGCGGCCTTGTCGGGAACCACCGACGTGAGGGAGGGCGTGCTGTAGCGGGCTTCCTCGGATCCGTCGACGCCCGCCAAGGCGATGTGCCCGGGGATGTGCAAGCCCGCTTCGAACGCGGCCCGTCGGGCTCCGATCGCCAGCAGGTCGCTGAAGCAGAAGACCGCGTCGGGCCGCACATCCGCCGGCAGGCCGATCAGGGTGCGCATCGCCAGGAGTCCGTTGCCACGGTCGAACTCTGTCACTTGCGGCGAAAGTCTCGGGTCGTATGTCAACCCGGCTTCATGCAGGGCGAGTTGGAATCCTTCCAGGCGCTGGCGGCTGGTCGCGGACGCCGATCGGTCGACGCCGATGGCGGCGATCCTGGTACGGCCGAGGCCGGCCAGGTGAGCGGTGGCCTCGCGAGCGGCGGCGACGTTGTCGATCAGGACGTGGTCGGCGACGACGCGATCGCGTTCGTAGCTGCGCTCACCGAGCAGCACGAGCGGGAACTCGTGGACGACAGGCGCGAGTTCGTCGGGCGAGACGTGCAGGGGTGACAGGATCACGCCGTCCAGCAACGACGCGCCGACACCGGTCGCAAGGCGCAGCTCCTCCTTGGCGTCCCCCAGCGTCTCCTCGATCAGGACGGTGAATCCCAGCGCCGCGGCCTCTGTCCTCACGTGGTGTGCGAGCTCCGCGAAGTAGGGCGTCGCGAGGTCCGGGACGGCCAGCGCGATGAGACCGCTGCGCCCGGTCCTCAGTCTTCGCGCCGACGGATTGGGCCGGTAGCCGAGTTCCGCCACCGCGCGCATCACCCGTGTGCGCGTCGTCTCTGACACCTTCGGAGCGCCTCGTACAACGTTGGACACGGTCTTGATCGACACCCCCGCGCGCTGCGCCACGTCCTTGAGTGTCACTGCCGTCACCGATCAGCCCCCCGTACTCGAAGTCCCTCCAGATTATGCACCTGTGAGCACGAAGCATCAGCGATCCGACCGCCTGGAACTCTTTCCCGACGAGGGGGTTGACCCTGCGGACACGCGGCAGTTACAACGTTGGAACCACCTCACGGCAAGCGCTTGCCGTCCGCCTCTCGAGAGGGTCCCCATGTCTCCAGATCGTCCCCACCGTCCGCTCCGCGCGGCCGTCGTCGGCGCAGGGGGTATCGCCCGGTCCAGCCATCTGCCGGCCCTGCGGACGCTGGCCGCGGAAGGAGAGACGGACGTCGTGGCCGTGGTCGACGTGGACGACACCGCGGTCCGCGCGTTCGCCGACACGTTCCGGATCCCCTACGCGTCCACGGATCTCGACGCGATGCTCGCCGAAGTACGCCCGGACCTCGTGGTGTTGTGCACCCCGCCCGCCCTGCACCGCGAACAGTCCGTCGCGGCCCTGCGAGCCGGTGCCTGGGTGTGGTGCGAGAAGCCGCCGTGCCCATCGCTGGCCGACTACGACGCCGTGGAGGCGGAGGAGAAGGGCGGTGACGGGGACCCGTACGCGTCGATCGTCTTCCAGCACCGCTTCGGTTCCGGCGCCCGGCACGTGCGCCGCCTGCTGCGCGAGGGCGCGTTCGGCCGCCCGCTGGTCGCGCACTGCCAGACCACGTGGTACCGGGACAGCGCCTACTACTCCGTGCCGTGGCGTGGCCGTTGGGCGACCGAGGGCGGCGGCCCGGCCATGGGACACGGCATCCACCAGACGGATCTGCTGCTCGATCTGATGGGGCCGTGGACCGAGGTGCGCGGCATGGCGGCCCGTCTCGTGCACGACGTGGAGACCGAGGACGTGTCCACCGCCCAGATCCGGTTCGCCGACGGGGCCGTCGGCACGGTCGTCAACAGCGTGCTCAGCCCCGACGAGGTCAGCCGCATCCGTATCGACTGTGAGCTCGCGACCATCGAGCTGACGCACCTGTACGGCTACCGCAACGCCGACTGGCGCATCACGCCCGCTCCCGGCGTCCCCGAGGAGACCTTGGCCGGCTGGCACGACTTCGGCGAGGACGAGCCCAGTTCGCACCTCGCCCAACTGCGGGCGCTCGTCACCGACATCAAGGCCGGACGGCGCCACGCCACCAGCGGCGCGGGCGGACGTCAGACGCTCGAGTTCATCACCGCTCTGTACAAGTCCGCGTTCACCGACGCGACCGTCCGCGCCGGTGACATAGGCCCCGGCGACCCCTACTACACAGCCCTCCACGGCGACGCCCCGGGCTGGGCACCGGCCGACCCCCACCAGGAAGAGGACCACGCATGACGCTCGCACTGACCCATGCCCACGGCGACCGCATCACCGTCGCCCACGCGGACACCGGCACCGAGCTGTTCGCCTACGTGTACCGGCCCGAGGCCGCGTGGGAGGCCCCCAAGCCGTATCTGCACCCGATCCGCACCCTGTCCGGCGCGGTCGTCACCGACTACCGGCCCAACGACCACCGGTGGCACAAGGGACTGCAGCTGACGGCCTCCCACCTGTCGGGCCAGAACCTGTGGGGCGGCAACACCTACGTGCACGGCGACGGTTACCTCGCCCTGCCCGAGAAGGTCGGCTCGATGGCCCACGTCGCCTTCGAGGAGGTCTTTGCCGCGGACCGCCGCGCCGTCATCGCCGAGCGCCTGACCTGGCACCCGCACGACAAGGAGCTGTGGGCGGACGAGGAACGCCGCATCGAGGTGCGCGACGTGGACGCGGACACCGGCAGCTGGTCCCTGACCTGGACCTCGGCCGTCACCAACCGGCGCGACGAGCCCCTGCGCTTCGGCAGCCCCACCACCCATGGCCGCCCGGCCGCCGGATACACCGGCCTGTTCTGGCGCGGACCGCGAGCCTTCCGCGACGGCCGGGTCTTCACCTCCGAAGCCGACGGCGGCGACCTGATGGGCAGTCAAGCACCCTGGCTGGCCTACGTGGGCGAGCACGACGGGCGCGACGGCCACGCCACCGTCGTCTTCGAGCACGCCCCCGCCAACGACCACGCGGGCGACAAGGGGACCCACCCGGCGCACTGGTTCGTGCGCAGCGACCCGTTCGCCGCGGTCGCGCCGTCCTGGGCCTTCCACGAGGAACTCGTCCTCGCCCCCGGCGACACACTCACCCGTAGCTACCGCGTGACGGTCGCCGACGGCGCCTGGGACCGCGAGCAGGTCGCCGCGCACCTGCGGGGACACGCGTGGTGAGCGCGACGTACGACGGCTTCCCGGCGGCGGTGGGTGTGTCCCGGCTGACCGTCTACGACTGGCCCACGGTCGACGGCCGGACCGGCGGCGGCACCCCTCACCTGCACCTCACGTGCAGCGAGGGATACGTGGTGACGGGCGGCCGGGGCACGGTGCAGACCCTGACCACGTCCGGCTACGAGGAGACACCTCTGGAGCCGGGCACCGTGGCCTGGTTCACGCCCGGCACGATCCATCGCCTCACCAACGACGGCGGCCTCCAGATCACCGTCGTGATGCAGAACAGCGGCCTGCCCGAGGCGGGCGACGCGGTGCTCACCCTCCCCCAGGACCTCCTCACCGACGCCGAGACCTACGCGACCGCGGTCCGCGTCCCCACCGACGCCCCCGAGGCCGAGCAGGTGAAGGGCGCACGCGCCCGGCGCGACCTGGCGACCCGCCGGTTCCTGGAACTGCGCGAAGCCACCCAGGGCGGCGATCCGGAACCACTGGCCGCGTTCCAGCGGGCCGCCGCCGAGCTCATCCGCCCACGCCTCGACGCATGGGAGCAGCGCTGGAAGGACGGGGCCCACGCCGCGGCGGCGACGACCGGGACCCAACTCGACTCCCTGCGCGCGAAAGACGCCGGGCACCTCGACCGAGCCAGGGTGACAGCGACCGGGCCCACCGCCCGCGGACGCTTCGGCATGTGCGGCCGGCTGGACGTCTACCCCGGCATCTGACGTCCGGCCCCGGGGCCGCCCCTGTCTCTCCCCTCCCCCCTCCATCCACGCACCGTCCTCTGGAAGGCCCCCATGCCCGAGCCCCGAAGCGGCCGGCGCCCACTCCCCCGCCGTGCCGTCCTGGCCGCGGCCGCCGTCGGCCTCAGCACCGCGCTGACCTCCACGCTCAGGGCCGGTGCGTACGCCGGGCACCTGCGCGCACACCTGACCGCGTCTACCACCTGACCAAAGCCCTCGACCCGTCACGCCCGTCCGTCTCCAACGACGGCTGGGAGATCTCCGCCGCCGACATCTGGGGCGTGCACGACTACACGCAGGACGCGCGCGTACTGCGCGAGCGTTACGGGCACCCCTCGTTGCGGCAGGGCGAGATCGTCGAGCGGTGGCCGGGTGCCAAGCGGCTCGTTCTGGACGGCGTGCGCCACCAGGGGGAGCCAGTCGTGCTGAGTGAGTTCGGCGGGGCCACCTTCGAACCCGCCGAGGGCGCCGAGTGGTTCGGCTACGACACCGTGAGCACGAAGGAGGACTTCGCCGAGCGGCTGGCCGGGTTGGTGGAGGCCGCGGTGGACTCCGGCCTCGCCGGTTTCTGCTTCACCCAGTTCACCGACACGGAGCAGGAGATCAACGGCCCGTTCTCGGCGGACCGTCAACCAAAGCTCCCTGTACGGGAGTTGCACGAGATCCTCACGCGGACCCGCGCCCCGGGCCGAGGCGCGTCGTAGGTCGTATCACCGGTCGTCAGACGGTGACCGCGGGGCCGGGCGGCAGGTGGACGGTCATGATGAGGTGGCAGGTCTCCGTGCCGGAACCGCGGTAGGTGTGGGGGGCGTTGCCGTCAAAGGTGGCTGTCTGTCCGGCTTCGACAGGGTGCTCGGTGCCATCGACCTCGAGGATCATCTCTCCGACGGTGACGCTGACGGTTTCGACGACTCCGGCCTGATGGGGGTGGCTGGGGTACTCCTCGCCGGGTGCCAGCTGCCAGCGCCAGACCTCGACCGGGGCGGGGCCCGACGTCGTCAGCATGAGCCGGGCCTCGCTGCCCCGCTCCCCCGTCCACAGTGGCATCACGGCGCCGGCGGTCACGACGCGGACCCGCCCTTCGGCCGGTCCCTCCATCAGGGCGGACACCGAGACACCGAGGGTGTCGGCGAGCCGGACCAGCGTGGCGAAGTTCGGGTTGCCCTGAGCCTTCTCCAGTCCGACCAGGGCCCCCTTGCTGACCTTGGCTCGTCGGCCGAGCTCGTCCAGGGACAGGCCCGCTCGGGAACGGGCCGCCCTGACGTTGTGCGCGAGCGTGCGCAGAGCTTCCTCTGTCTCGGCCATCCGATCACCATCCTCGCCGTGGACCACTGCAATGCACCGCCCGGTCGGTTGGTTGACCACCGCGGTCGGTCCATTGTACGGTTTAGTCGTTCCACTGAAGACTAAGGGATGTACCCGTGATCGCTCTGCTGCTGGCTCTGGGCAGCTCACTCGCCTATGGCTGCGCCGACTTCCTCGGCGGCCTCGGTGCCCGAAAGGCGCACGTGCTGCGCACCGTGATGGTCGCCGCACCGGCCAGCCTCGCGGTCGAGCTGCTGCTGTGGCCCGTGCTCGGCACCTCGTTCAGCCCGGGCGCCGTCGGCTGGGGTGCCGCCTCCGGCGTCGCCTCGGCGGTGGCGTTCGCGCTGCTCTACAAGACTCTGGCCATCGGCCCGATGAACGTGCTGTCCCCGGTCACCGCTCTGGTGTCCGCCGCGCTGCCTGTCAGCGTGGGGCTGATGCAGGGCGAGCGGCTGGGCACGGCAGGGCTGCTCGGCCTGCCGCTCGCGCTCATCGCCGTCGTGCTGGTCAGCGCCGGGCACGGCGCGGGCTCGTCGCGTCCGTCGCGCACGGCGCTGCTGCTGGCGTTCGGCGCGGGCTCCGCGATCGCCCTCCAGCTGATCTTCCTGCACCAGGCGCCGGCGGACAGCGGCGTGGCCCCGCTCATCGTCGGCAGGGCGGTCTCGACAGCGGTCACCCTGACCGCGGCCGGGGTCATGCGCCGCAGGCTCGGCAGCGAGAAGCCCGCCTACGCCATGTCGGCCGCGGCGGGCGTGCTGGACTCGGTGGCGAACCTGCTGTTCCTCATCGCCGTCCGCAGCGGAGACCTCACCGTCGTCGCCGTGATCACGGCCCTCTACCCGGTCGGCACGGTGCTGCTCGCCCGGAGTGTGCTGGCCGAACGCATCCACCGCGGCCAGCTCGTGGGCCTGGGCACCGCGGCCGTCGCCGTCAGCCTCCTCGCCCTCACCTGAACCGGCCCACCACCCCACAAGGAGAAGAGCGTGTTCATCCAACCCTGGGACGCCGCACTGGACGAGGGCGAATGGCAGACGTGGATCGCTGACGGCCACGACTTCGGCCAGCTCAGCGTCAACGGCCTGCCCGGCCGGGCCCCCGTGGTCGTCCCCACCCACTTCACCGGCGACGACAACCAGCTCCTGATCCACTTCGCCCGCCCCAACCCGGTCTGGAAGGCGATCGAGCACGACCCGAACGTCACGTTCACCGTCATCGGGGACTACGCCTTCATCCCCGGCCCCTGGCGCGCCAAGCCGGACACGACACCCACCGACGGCGTCCCCACCAGCTACTACGCGGCCGTTCAGTTCACCTGCCACGCCCACATCGTCGACTCCCCCGAGGCCAAGGCCGAACTCCTGCGCCGCCAGCTCGCCCACTTCCAGCCGGACGGCGACCACGCCCCCGTACTGGTGGACCAGCCTCCATACGGCCGCATGCTGCCCGGCATCCGCGGGCTGCGCCTGGACGTCATCGATGTGGTCGCCAAGTTCAAGTACGACGACCACAAGCCCGCCGAGCACCGCACCACGGTCGCGGACCGCCTCACCGCACGGGGCGAGGCCCTCGACGTACCCACCGCCCGCCAGCAGCTCCGCCGCCTGGACCGCATGGGCGACTGGAAGCCCTGACAGGGCGGACGCGTTCCTCAGGTCACACGAACCCAGCACAACCCCCCTGGCACGTACGGCGGTCAGCGCCACCTGCCACGGTGCGGCACGCGTCCCTGGAGTGCGGAGTTACGGTACGCACATCGGTACTCAGAGAGGTCAGGTAGCCATGTCGAAGACGGTGACCGCGCATCTGCCGGAGATCCGCGATGAACTCGCCGCCTTCTACAAGGATCTGCACCAAAATCCCGAGCTCTCGCTCCAGGAGACACGCACCGCCGGTCTTCTGGCGAAGCACCTGCGCGAGGCGGGCTTCGACGAGGTGACCGAAGGCATCGGCGTCACCGGCGTGGTCGGGGTACTGCGCAACGGCGAGGGGCCGGTCGTCATGCTCCGCGCGGACTTCGACGCGCTGCCGGTGGAGGAGAAGACCGGACTTCCCTACGCCAGCCGGGTGCGAGGCGTGGACCACGAGGGCCGCGACGTGCCGGTGATGCACGCCTGCGGTCACGACATGCACGCCGCCTGCCTGACCGGTGCCGCCAGGTTGCTCGCGCGGTCGCGTGACGAGTGGCGTGGCACGCTGCTGGTGGTGTTCCAGCCGGCTGAGGAACTCGCGGTCGGCGCACGCGGGATGGTCGACGACGGACTCTTCGAGCGGTTCCCCAGGCCCGAGATCGTGCTGGGCCAGCACGTCGGGCCGTTGCCCGCAGGGGTCATCGGCTACGGCACGGGCCCGGTGATGGCTGCCGCGGACTCCCTCGACCTCACTCTGCACGGTCGCGGCGCCCACGGATCCCGGCCCGAGGCGTCCGTCGACCCGGTGCTCATGGCGGCCAACGTGGTCACGCGGTTGCAGGGAATCGTCGCGCGGGAGGTGCCTCCGGCGGAGACCGCGGTGGTGACCGTCGGCCGCCTGCAGGCGGGCACAAAGGACAACATCATCCCCGACAAGGCCGAGTTGGGGATCAACGTCCGCACCTTCACCCCGGCGATCCGCGACAAGGTGCGCAGCGCCATCGAGCGCATCGCCACAGCGGAGTCGCAGGCGAGTGGCGCCGCGGAGTCACCGGAATTCGCCTGGACCGGCTCCGCGCCGGCGCTGGTGAGCGATCCGGAGGCGACGCAGGCCACGGTCGCCGCGTTCGCGGAGCACTTCGGGCAGCAGCGGATCATGCCGATGCCTCAGGTGAACGCGAGCGAGGACGTGGGCGTGTTCGGTGAGGTGCTCGACGTGCCGACCGTCTTCTGGTTCTGGGGCGGCCTGGACACCGAAACGGTTCTCGGCGCGCTCCAGGAAGACCGGCTGGACGAGCTGCCGAGCAATCACTCCCCCCACTTCGCCCCGGTCGTCGAGCCCACCCTGAGCACGGGCGTGGAAGCACTCGTCGTAGCCGCGCTCACCTGGCTCGCGGACTCCTGAACCATGTGGGCCCGCCGACGTTCACCGATCGCCGGCGGGCCCATCGCCACCCAGCGTCTCCAGCAACACATCGACGACCTCGTCCACCTCCGCGTCGGCCAGGTCCTCGAACGCCCCGGAATGGCGGGCGAGCAACACCCCGGCGACCGCCGCCACCAGCACGTCGGCCCGCAGCCCCGGCCGGTCCCTGCCCTCCCGCTCGAAACGTGCGCGCAGCGGATCCACGAGCCGGGACCGCAGCGCCGCGCGGGTGGCGTCCTGCGCTGCCCCGTCACTCAACGGCTGGACGGCGACCCTCAGCAAAGGGACAGGACCGCGCCGCTCCGCACGTTCGGCGACCTCACGCAGGCGGGGCTCGGTGAGCAGGTCGTCGGGCGCGGTATCACCGTGTTCGGCGCGCAGCACCTCCACGTACAGCAGGGGCTTGCTGCCGAAGTAGCGTGCGATCAGGGCCGGGTCCACCCCCGCCCGCTCACCGATCTCGCGGATGGTGGTGCGGTCGTAGCCGCGCTCGGAGAAGAGTTCGGTCGCCGCCCGCAGCAGCGCCTCGCGGGTGCGGGCCGAGTTCCGGCGCGAGCCGGCGTCCGCGCCGCTCACGGGCGACTCGGCTCGGGGCGCGCCCGCTCACCCGTGGCGACCGGAGCGACGTGCCCCGCCGCGACCACGGACGGCCGCGGCCGGGTGCCCGTGCGAGTGAGTACGACGGCGAGAATGCCGGTGATCACGAAGGCGGCGCAGCCTGCGAGGCCCGCGGTCCGATATCCGTCGTTGCTCGGCAGCGCCGCGCCGGGGCCGGTGGCGGCCTGGAGAATGACCGCGCTCAGCGCGCTGCCGGTCGAGTACCCGATGTACTTCATGACCTGATTGAAACTCATCGCGCTGCCCGTCTCCTGTGCGGGCACCCCGCCGACGATCAGGCCGGGTGTGACCGCGAAGGTGACGCCCACACCGAGTCCGGCGAGCGCCATCATCGTGCCGATGCCCCACAGGCTGGAGCGTGCGAGCAGGAAGCAGACCAGGCTCGCGAGGGAGAGCAGACAGCCCAGCGGCAGCATGCGGGCGGGGGTCGCCGCCGCGCCGAGCATGCGCACCAGGCGGCCGGTGACGAGGCTGGCCGCGGAGAACGGCACGAGCAGCAGACCGGTGACGACGATGGACGAGCCGAACCCGTATCCGGCGGACTCGGGCGTCTGGACGTAGCGGGTGACCAGGGCGATCAGCAGGTAGGTGCCCACGCCGCCGACCATCGTGGTCAGGTTGGCGACGAGTACGCCGCGATCCTTGATGAGCCGTACCCGCACCAGCGGATGCGTGGAGTGCATCGAGTGCAGGACCCACCCGGCGAGCAGGACGACGGCCGCGACGGCGAGTGCGAGCAGCGGGGCGGATCCCCAGCCCCACCGCTCCCCCTCGGCCAGCGTCACCAGCAGGGCCGCCATGCCACCGGCGAGCAGCAGCGCGCCGGGGAAGTCCATCGGGACGGTGGGGCGCTTCGGCGCCGCGGGCACGACGATCACGGTGGCGGTGAGCGCGGCGGCTGCTGTGGCGGCCGCGAACCAGAATCCGGCGTACATGCCGAGGTACTGGGCGAACAGGCCGGTGATCGGATAGCCGAGGCCGATGCCCGCGGCGGTGGTCAGGGAGAGGGTCGCCACCGCCGACCGTGCCCGCTCCGGAGGAAGCGCGTCGCGGGCGGTGGCGATGGCGAGCGGGACGAGGCCCATGCCGACGCCCTGCAGCGCCCGGCCCACGAGGAGGCAGGTGAGCCCGAGGGGCAGGGCCGCCAGGAGACTGCCCGCCAGGACCACGGCGAGGCCGGTGAGGATCACGTTCTTGCGGTACGGGCCGTCGCCGAGGCGCCCCATGACCGGTGTGGCGATGGCTCCCATCAGCATCGTCACCGTCAGCGCCCACTGTGCGGTGGAGACGGCGACGTGGTCCTCGGCCGCGATGGTCGGGATGAGCGGTGCGCCGAGGCTGCTGACCACGGCGACGAGCATGCCGAGCGAGACGAGGACGGGCACGAGAGCCCGTGGGTGGCGAAGTGCGGGCGCCGATACGGCAGAGGTGCGCGCGGACGCCGGTATGGAGGGCTGCAAGGGAGGGATACCGTTCTTGTCATCAGGCGATGTCATTGAATGATGACATAGTTCGGAACCCGCTCCGGCCGCCGCCACCTGGGGGGCGGCCGCGCGTCACGTCAGTTCATGGCCCGCAACGCCCCCAACAGCATGGGCAGCGAGGCGTGCAGCTCTCGTTGCCAGTACGGCCAGCTGTGGATCCCCGGCCCGTAGAAGTTGGTCGTCACGTGCCGGGCACCCACCCTTTCGAGTGCGCCCGCCAACGCGTGGTTCTGCCGGTCGAAGTCCGCTTCGAGTGCGTTGGTGACACCCGGCGGGTCCAGGGGGCCGACGGTGCCGTCGCCGCACGACAGGTACACCGGGATCGGCTTGAGGCGCTTGGCCAGGTAGTACGGGTCATGGGCCGCCCACACATCCCGCTGCGCCACGGGGTCGCCCCAGACCCGGCGCGGATCGTCGCCCTGCCCAGCGAAGAACCCCATGATGCGGCTCGCCGACTCGTCGTTCAGCAACGGGTGCACGGATCCGGAGTACGCCGCTGCCGCCTTGAACATGCCGGGATGCCGGGCCGCGTACATCAGCGCGCCCTGCCCTCCCATGGACAGTCCGGCGACCACGCGACGCGGGCCCGCTCCCCAGTCGCGTTCGAGGAGTCGGCGCAACTCCTTGGTGTGAAACGTCTCCCAGGCGGGGTCACCACCGTTCCCGTTGTTCCACCAGTCGCTGTACCAGCCGTTCCAGCCGGCCTCCGGCATCACCACGAGGACGTCGCGCAGGCTGTCGATGCGTGCGACGTCGGTCCGGCTCGTCCACGACGTGTAGTCGCCGCAGCAGCCGTGCAACAGCCACAGGGTCGGCCAGTGCCGGCCGCGGTCGTCCGGGTTCCAGCCATCGGGCGTGAGCAGTCGGACGTTGACGGTCCGGCCGCCGAGAGCTGGGGAGCGTACGGACAGATCCACCTGACGGTCGGCGACCTGGGTGACGGCGACGACCTCCGCACCGCGGGCTTCGGCGGCCACGGACGGTGCGTTCGGTGCCAGGGTGAGCAGCAGCACGGCCAGGACGAGCAGGAGGCGTCTGGCGCGGCGGATCGTGGCGGCGGTCATGGCTGCTCCTGTCGATGGGGTCATCTTCGGCCGGGGAGGACCAACAGGGCGTCTCCGACCGGGCGTTCGCCGGTCGCGTCGGACGGGGCGTTGATCACGCCCCCGCCGACGACCATGGTGGTGGACCCGCCGCCGTCGAGGTTGATCGCGTCGCGCAGGCCCAGCGCCTTCGCGACCGCGGCGCTCTCCGGGATGCTGAGTCCGAGCGCGCCGGTGCTGCGTCCGTCGGCCGTGACGAGGACGGTTCGTCCCGCGGCGTCGACTCCGGCCAGCGTGCGCGGATTGCGCTTGTGCACCCAGCCGTAATAGAAGCTGGGATTGCCGGGCTGGACCATGCCGTCGGAGGCCACGGTGACGTGCGTACGGCCGTCCCGGACGAGTTCGGGGCCGCCGTTGAGGATGCTGGTGCTCGGGGACGGGGAGACGGTGCGGCCGTGCGAGTCCTTCAACGCGGCCTGCATCCGCACCTGGTGTCCGGTCTCAGCCAGTTCGGCCAGCTCGGGGACGTAGCGTCCGGTCGCCTGTACGGAGCTGCCGCCCTCCGGCAGCGATCCGCCACGCGGCGAGCGCACCTCAAGTACCCGCCCGTGGCGGTCGAGTACGGCCTCGACTCCCTCGCCGCTCGGCGTCCGCCCACCGAACTCTGGTGTGAACGCCACGAGTTCGTCGTCGTCCGTGCAGGTCGCATCGTGCAGGGGCAGCGAGGTGGGCGTGTCGTCGGCGGTGCCGCCGCAGTTCCTGATCAGGCCGGGGACACGGTTGATCCCGTCCAGCGGGAGCGAGGCGCCCGGGCTGGACAGCTTGCCCTGCCAGGTGAGCCGGACGATGCCGGTCCGACTCCCGGAATCGTGGATCACTAGGGAGGGCCGCCCGCTCACGGGTTCGCTCAACAGCCGGCCGTCGTACACGCCGACGCCGGCCGGATCCCCGGGGGCGCCTGCGTTCGGGTCGAGGACGAAGAACCCGGCGTTGATCCCAGCGGTCGCCCCGGCCGCGGCCACGAGTCGGCTGGTCGTCTCCCGGTTCTCGAGATCCGGCCCGTACGAGGCTCTCAGCGCTCCGTGGAAGCGATGCGGGTCGATGGTGAGAACGTCGATCCGCCACGGACCCCGGTCCGTGGGCTCCCCGTCCCACCCCTGGTACACGGCGGCCCCGGTGTATCCGGCTGTCCGCAGCCGGGTGCGCTCGGCCGTGGCAGCGGACTGCGAGCCGAACTCACCGACGCGGACGCGCCATCCGAGCGTACCGCCCGCGAAGTCCGCCGTCGGCTGTGTGGCGACCTCCTCGGTCCGTGCCTCGAAGCCGTCTTCGCGCAGGTGGGCGACCAGGTCGCCGGCGCTCTCGCGGTCGTTGAGCACCGACGGCGGCGCATCGGGGTCCGGTGAGCCGGCGCCGCCGGGGATGGAGACCTCGATCGTCCAGGCAAGCGCCGGGGCATCGGCGCCGCGCACGATTCGGGTGAGGGTGACACCGGGCTGGAGCTGCTGCGTCGTCCGCGTCTCGGTCAGGTCGGCGGGGCCCAGAGGCAACGCGCCGGCCGGTCTCGGGGTCGGCGCCGACGAGGCCGGAACCGCCAGGCCTCCCACGACGGCGAGGACGGACAACACGGCGCCCACGCCGAACAGTCTGCTGTTCACGTGCCCCCCACAGGACGAAGAACGGCTCTCGCGTAACGGTGCTTGTGGTCGAGACCACTCGTCAAGACGTGTGCACGTCATCCGTGCATACGACCCGGCCGGCGACCGTGCGACCGGTCGATGACGGCCTCCCGCGCACGACCGCGCGGCTCAAGATCGAAAATGTGAAGGCTTCCGGAGTGGCTGGTGACAGCCCTGGACTTTCGTGTTCGCGCTGATGCAGGGTGTGCCCACCGCAGTCGGAGCTCCGTCTGGGCCTGCCCCCAGCGGCCCGCGGTCACGGCTGCGCGGGCACCCGTCGGTGCCCGTCCCACTCCAGGTCAACTTCCCCCTGCCCAGGGAAAGTTGCATTTCTCCATGCCCAAGGGAAGTCCAGTGAGCACTCACGGAAGACTCGTTCGCCGCTCCACCCCGCTCGTGCTCGCCGCCGCGCTCACCCTGTCGGCCACCGCCTGCAGCAAGGAACAGGCCACCACGACGGCCGGCGGCGTGAAGCTGGTCAAATCCGGCCAGTTGACGACGTGTACGCATCTCCCGTATGCCCCGTTCCAGTCGGTGAAGGGCAAGAAGATCGTCGGCTTCGACGTCGACCTGATCGATCTGGTCGCCGACGACCTCGGCCTGAAGCAGCAGATCGTGGACAAGTCCTTCGAGACGATCAAGACGGGTGCGGACCTCAACGCGGGGGTCTGCGACGTCGCTGCCGCGGGCATGACGATCACTCCCGAGCGCAAGCAGCACCTCGCCTTCTCGACCCCTTACTTCGACGCCAACCAGGCCCTGCTGTCCCGTAAGGGCGTCAAGGCGAAGTCGCTGGGCGGCATCAAGAGCGGCAAGATCAGGCTGGGATCGCAGTCGGCCACCACCGGCGAGGACACCGCGCACGCCGCCGGTATCGACTCCAAGTCGTTCGAGAGCTCGGACGCCGAGCTGAACGGACTGCGCACCAGCCAGGTGGACGTCGTCATTCAGGACTACCCGGTGGTCCAGGAGTGGCTCAAGGACCCTGCCAACGCAGCGAAGTTCACTGTCACCGGTACGGTCCAGACGGGCGAGAAGTACGGCTTCGCCGTGCGCAAGGGGGGCAACCCCAAGCTCCTCGCTGCCATCGACAAGGCCATCAAGAAGGCCAAGCAGGACGGCACGTACAAGAAGCTGTACGAGAAGTGGATCGGCCCGATGCCCGCGGAGGCCGTGTCCCAGTGACCTCCTCGCACACTCCCGTCGCCGCGAAGGCCCCGGCCCAGGCGGCCCCGCGCCCCCGCCTCTCCCCGCGCCGGCGGCGCAGCATGCTCCGAGGTGCGCAGTACGTCGTCCTGGCCGCCGCGGTGATCGCCGTCGCCGTACTGGCCGACTGGCACCAGTTGCAGCAGCAGTTCCTCGAACTCTCCGTGGCCAAGCGGATGTTCCCGGACCTGCTGACGGTGGCGCTGACCAACACAGTGGCGTACACCCTGTCGGGATTCGGCGTCGGCCTCGTGCTCGGACTGATCGTCGCCCTCATGCGACTCTCCTCCGTGGCCCCATATCGATGGCTCGCCTCTTTCTACATCGAGGTGTTCCGCGGACTGCCCGCCCTGCTGATCTTCATCTTCATCGGGGTCGGCATCCCCCTGGCGTTCCCCGGCCTCGCCATCCCTGGTGGCGCGTACGGGCAGGTCGCCGTGGCCCTCGGTCTCGTCGCCGCCGCGTACATGGCGGAGACCATCAGGGCCGGCATCCAGGCCGTGCCCCGCGGTCAGATGGAGGCCGCCCGGACGCTGGGCATGTCCCACGCGAGGGCCATGTGGTCGATCGTCATTCCCCAGGCCTTCCGAATCATCGTGCCGCCACTCACCAACGAACTGGTCCTTCTCTTCAAGGACTCCTCACTGGTGCTGTTCCTCGGCGTCTCCCTGCAGACACGTGAACTCACCAAGTTCGGACGGGACTTGGCCAGCGAGACCGCCAACACCACTCCCATCTTCGTGGCCGGTCTCTGCTACCTCCTGATCACCGTCCCGCTGGGCTACGTGGTGCGCCGCCTGGAGGCGGGCCATGCGAAGGCGCGGTGAACGATGAGCGCCGCCAGCGAGCCCTCCGGCAGCATGAGAGAACACAAGGGGACGGGCATGACCAATGCCACCACCACGGCCGACACGCCCACACCGACCCGGGCGATCGAGATCCGCGCGCTCCACAAGTCCTTCGGTGACCTTCAGGTCCTGCGCGGCATCGACTTCACCATCGACACGGGCGAAGTGGTGTGCGTCATCGGCCCTTCCGGGTCCGGCAAGTCGACGTTGCTGCGGTGCACCAACCTCCTCGAACAGCCCACCCAGGGCCAGGTCCTCATCGCCGGAACCGACATCACCGACCCGGATGTGGACATCGACCGGCTACGTCGCCGGATCGGCATGGTCTTCCAACAGTTCAACCTCTTCGCGCACTTGAGCGTGCTGGACAACCTGACGATCGCGCAGCGCCGGGTGCTGGGCCGCGACAAGGCCGAGGCGGTCCAGGTGGCCCGACAGAACCTGGTCCGCGTCGGACTCGCGGACAAGGAGGACAGCTACCCCGCGCAGTTGTCGGGCGGCCAGCAACAACGCGTGGCCATCGCCCGCGCCCTGTCGATGGGCCCCGAACTGATGCTGTTCGACGAACCCACCAGTGCGCTCGACCCCGAACTGGTCGGAGACGTCCTCGCCGTCATGCGCGGCCTCGCGGACGACGGGATGACGATGATGGTCGTGACCCACGAGATGGGCTTCGCCCGCGAAGTGGCCGACCGTGTCGTCTTCATGGACGACGGCGTCATCGTCGAACAGGGCACGCCTGACGAGGTCCTCACCAACCCCCGACAGCCCCGCACCCGCGAGTTCCTGGCCCGGGTCCTGCGCCCGGCGGACACCGTCACGAAGTCCTGACGGGACGTGACACTTCCCGACCCCGCACCGCCTTCCCGACCGACGACGGCCGGGAAGGCGACCGGCACCCGCCCCTGACCGCCGCCCGGCGAAGCGGTCACGATCCCTCGACGACTCCACCCTGCACACAATGTGGCCCCGAAACCGGACAGCCGCAAAACCGCGCCGGTGCAGCCACGGCGACGGCGCCGCAGCGTCCGGTACTGAGCTGCCAGGATGCGAATCCGATTGCGTCTTCCCAGCCTGCTGCGCATCCTGCTGGGATGCGCTTCTCCATCAACATCCCGAATTTCGGCGACTTCGCCGACCCGCGCAACGTCGCCACCGTAGCGGCCGCCGCTGAACAGGCGGGCTGGGACGGGCTCTTCGTGTGGGATCACGTTCTGCACCGACAGCACCAAGGGCGTCCCTTCGGGGACCCCTGGATGCTGCTGACGGCCGCCGCGCTGGCCACCTCGCGGATCCGATTGGGCACCCTGCTGACGCCGGTCCCCCGTTACCGCCCGCAGCAACTCGCCCGCCAGGTGGCCACCTTGGACCAGCTGAGCGGCGGCAGGGTGATCTTTGCCGCGGGGCTGGGCGGGCCGGTCGAGGACGAGTACCGCAGCTTTGGCGACGCCGTCGAGCCGCGCGTCCTCGCCGAGCGACTGGACGAGGGCCTGGACCTGTTGGGGCGCATGTGGTCCGGCGACCGGGTGAACCACGACGGCCGGCACTACCAGGTCCGGGACGTGGCGATGCTGCCCGCCACCGTGCAGCAGCCCCGCCCCCCGGTGTGGATCGGAGGGTTCTGGCCCCGCCGTGCACCCATGCGGCGGGCAGCGCGGTGGGACGGCGCGGTACCGCTGTTCGAGACCGCCCGGCATGGGCATGTGCCGGAGGTGGGGGAGGTACAGGAACTCATCGCCTACGTGCGCGATCAGCGTACGAATGCCGACGCCGGCCCCTTCGAGTTCGTACTCGGCGGCGCCACGCCCCCGGACGCGGCCAAAGCCAAGGACGTGATCGGCCCCCTGCACGACGCCGGCGCCACTTGGTGGGACGAACGACAGGTCCAGACAGGCCCGGACCTGGATCGCCTGACCCCGGTTCTACGTCGCATCGAGGGCGGGCCGCCGGTGCTCTAGAGAAGTGCTGTCCACGGCTGATCCGGCGTCGTCGCTCTCCATCCGGCACACCGACGCCGGGCCTGCCCGCGATGCTCCGACCCCGTCCCTCCTCGAGCACCAGCGGGATCCCGCCCATTGACGCTCCGTGCGACAGACCGAAGAATGAGCGCCACCCCCACCTGACAACGTTGTCTTGTGAAAGGTCCCGCTCATGTCGCACCACCCCAAGCAGGTCGACCGTCGGAGAATCCTGCAACTCCTCGGCTTGTCGGGCGCCCTGGCCGCTCTGCCCTCCGTCGTCGGCGTGAACTCCGCCCAGGCACTGGGCGGAGTTCACACGGGGTCCGCCGGCTCCGCCTCTCCCCCGGACGAGACAGCCGCCACATACCACCGCGTTCTGCTCCAGCACACCCACTGGTCCGAGACACAGTGGGACGAGGCACGGGGCTACTACACGGACAAGGACTTCGGATTCGCCGTCGTCCTCGGCCACGCGGTGCTGCTCACCCACGGCACGTACGACAGCGGGGCCGCCGGCATCGACCGGGACATCCTCAAGGCGCGCACGCTCGCCACCATCCGGCACTTCGCGGCGTCCAACCGACTCACGGGCGGGACCCAGTGGGGCCGCAAGCTGTTCTTCGACACCACGTTCCAGTCGTACTTCGTCCTCGCCGCACGGTTGCTCTGGGACGACCTCGACAGCGCGACGCGCGCGAACGTCGACACCATCGTTCGTGAACAGGCCGCCTACACCACGAAATTGGGCACCGGTGACGACCCGGACTCAGGCGATTGGACGCCGAACGGTTTGCAGGGCGGCTACGTGGGCGACACGAAGCTGGAGGAGATGGGCCTGTACGCGCAGACCCTCGCACCCGCCCTCGCGTGGGCGCCCGACGATGCGCGCCGCCCGGACTGGGAGTCCGCCTACGGCACCTGGTCGCGCAACGAGGCAGGGCTTCCGCCTGCCGACCAGGCGAATCCGGCGCTCGTCGACGGCGTCGCCGTCTCCCGCAACACGGCCCGGAATCTGTACGACACGTTCATCGTCGAGAACCACGGCTCCTTCGGCCCGCATTACCAGGAGGAGCTGTGGCGTACCTCGGGCCGCAACGCGGCGCACTTCCTGGCCGCCGGGCAGCCGTTGCCGCAGGTGCTGACCGCACAGCCCAACGCGCTGCCACTGTGGCGCACGCTGCTGGGGGTGATGAGTGACGCCGGTGAGCCGTTGATGCCGATGGTGAACGACCGCGAGCATCTGTACGGCAGGGACGTGATCCCCCTCGCGTTCCTGGCCCAGGTGGCGGGCGACCGGGCCGCGGCACGGGCCGAACAGGCGCTGGCCGAGCGGCTGGAAGCGTACCAGAAGTATCCGCCCGAGTACCGTCTGGCGAAGTTCTCCGGTGAGCCGAAATATGAGCCGGAGGCCCGGGCCGAGGTGGCCATCAGTTATCTGCTGCATGTGTGGGCGGCTGCGAACGGCCACCGGGTCCGCCCGCTGTCCGAGGACGCGCTCTTCGCCCAGGCGTCGGGAGTGGCGGACTTCGGCACGGGACCGGGCCTCGTCTCGCACCAGACGCGGGCCGCGTGGGCCGGGGCCGTCAGCAAGGCCGGCTTTGTGAAGTTCGCCTGGCAACCGGACCACGACGACTGGCTGTTCAAGCTCAGCGGCGGTACGCCGATGTTCCTGCCCGCGACGACGGGCAAGGTCGGGCAGCGCACGGTCCGGCTGTACACATCGCTGCGCGACGGTTTCGACGGCAGTGCCACCGTGCTCCGTCTGGACACCGGTTACGCGGGCTTCACGACGTTGCCGACGGGCGGGGTCGTCTACGCGACCTCCGGAACATCCGCCGGTGAAGGGCACCTTGAGGTGCACAACCTCACCATGCCGGGGATGGTCGGCCTCGACGGCGCGCGCACGTACCGCTACGAGGAGGGTGAGGTCTCCGTGCGTGCGCAGGATGCCGGTACGGCGCCCACGGCGGCGGCGCGCGTCGACGACGTGGGCTTCTCCCGCACCACTGTGCGGCACATCCGGATGCTCGGGGTACGGCCCGACCCGACATACGGCTACTCACTGTACGCGTTCGAGGTGCGCGACGGGGCGGACGGCTCCGACCTCGCGCGCGGCGGGACGGCGACCACGTCCTCGTACGATCCGGGCAAGGGCCCGGAGCTGGCCTTCGACGGCGACCTGGCGACGCGATGGGCGGTCGCGAAGGCCGAACGCGGGCGCGCCGACAGCTGGTTGGCCGTGGACCTCGGTGCCGTGCACGAGATCGACCGCGTCACGCTGCACTGGGAGGCGGCGGCCGGGCGCGCCTTCCTCGTCCAGGGTTCGACCGACGGCGAGCACTGGGAGGACCTGGCGGCATGGCCGGTTCCCGAGGTGAGCAGCCGGGGCGGCTGGCTCGACGTCGACGGGCGGGCCGGCCTTGTCGTGCGCGGCTCGGACCACCCGATCGCGGTGTACGGCGACACGATCCTGGCGGCCGACGGCCCCGCGGCGCCCGTGGTGGTCGAGGGGTATCCAGGTGTGTCGGCCAAGACGCTGCGCGCGCTCACACGGAAGGCCACACCCACGGCTGGGAACAAGGCGATCCAGGTGGCCTTCACGGAGGAGCACCTGAGCCTGTTCAACCTGTCGGGCGACGCGGTCAGCACGACGGTGGACGTGCCGCAGTCCGGTGCTGGTCGTGTGGTGTTCCAGGGGGACCAGACGCTGACTGAGAGTGGGACGTCTTACCAGGCCGAACTCCTGTCGGCCGAGGCCCTGTTGCTCCCACCCGGGCTCACGGTCACTCCTGTGTCGGGCGGGGGCCGACTGCCCACTGGGCTGCGCGTGCAGGTCATAGACGGGGCCACCGTGCGGCTGTCCGGCGCCGCCTGCCGCGTCCGGGTGGAGGGACAGCATCGCAGCGAGGTCGCTGTCGTGTCGCACGGCCGTGAGACGACCGTCCGCCTGAATGGCGCGACCGCCTTCCCCCTCGACGACCTCGCGCTCGGCCGCACCGTGTTCCCCACCAGTCCGCTGCCCTCGGGCATGTCGGATCCGGCCGCCGCGGTGGACGGCGATCCGGCGACGGCGTGGCGGCCCGGCCCCGACGGGCGCATGGTCGTCGATCTGGGCGCGCGACTCCCGGTGCGCTCGGTCGAGGTGAACTGGACGGTCGCCGGTGCGCCCGCCCTCGGAGTGCAGGTCAGCGACGACGGTGTCAATTACCGAAGTGCGGGCCGGGTCGACGGGCGCGGCCGTGACCGGAAGCTCACCCTCGACACGTCTGCGCGATACGTCGCAGTGCAGGTCGACGGACGACTGCCCGCCGACGCGCGGATCGCGCGGCTCTCCGTGCGACGCTGACCCCGTAGGGCTCACTTCGTGAGGGACCCCGGCCGCGCAGGGTGGCCGGGGCCTTCATCGCGCCAAGCGGCGTGCGGGCTTCGTTCTGTGGGATGCGGACCGCCTCCTGTGTGGCGCGGGCTTCGTTCCGTGCTGCGCGGGCCCTCCGGCTCGGACCTCGACACACCGTGACACACACGTCCCCTTTGTCACCTGCGGAACCTCGCTCAGGCGGCGTGCAGTTGCCTTCATCAGCAGCCATCAGCCCTCCCCCACGGGAGTGCCGATGACCATGACGCCCCAACTGCCGCCCACCGACACCGTGGTGAGTGCGCGCGGGCTGCTCATCCCACTCCGGTCCGCCGCCCGGCCAACACGTGGTCGGAACACCACCTGTCAGCCTGGATCACAGCGAAGGGGAGTAGTCCCGAGAACCGTTGGTCGACACGCTGGGTGCTCCGGAGCACCCCGGCCACCGGGCTCCCGCACACTGTGCGGGGGCGGACGAGACCTTCGGCCAAGGCATGATCCGGCCCCATTGACGTGTGGGCCGTTCCATCGTGCCGGGCCGAGTGGTTCTCCCGTCGCCCCATGGGTGCCGATGAGCTGACGGCCCGGCCCCAGCAGAAAGCAAGGCAATGACCTTCGACCCCCTGGCGTTCCT
Organism: Streptomyces sp. NBC_01446; assembly: GCF_026340095.1. Taxonomy (GTDB): domain Bacteria; phylum Actinomycetota; class Actinomycetes; order Streptomycetales; family Streptomycetaceae; genus Streptomyces; species Streptomyces aureus. Next base: position 840,960 of record NZ_JAPEPO010000002.1, read on the forward strand.
CACCGCCTTCGGGCTGATCTTCCTCGCGGAACTCCCCGACAAGACCATGTTCGCCTCGCTGGCCATGGGCACCCGGATGCGGCCGCTGTACGTGTGGTTCGGCACCTCCACCGCCTTCATCGTGCATGTCGCGATCGCCATCGGCGCGGGCAGCCTGCTCAGTCTGCTTCCGGGCATGGCCGTCAAGCTGGTCTCCGCCGCCCTGTTCGCGTTCGGTGCCGTCGTCCTGCTGCGCGGCGGGGACGGTGACGACGAGGAAGGCGCCGCCAGGACCGTCACCGGCTTCTGGCCCGTCTACACCACCGCATTCATGGCCGTCTTCATCAGCGAATGGGGCGACCTCACCCAGATCACCACCGCCAACCTGGCCGCCACCAACCCCTGGCTGCCCACCGCCCTCGGCTCGGCACTCGCGCTGATGTCGGTCTCCGCCCTCGCCCTGCTGGTCGGCCGTTTCATCGCCAAGCGTGTCCCCCTCAAGACCGTGCAGCGCATCGGTGCCGCGTGCATGGCCGGACTCGCCATCTGGACCCTGACCGAGGCCTTCACCGCCTGAAGCCGCCGCGGCGTGAGCGCCTGGCGGGCTCACGGCCGGGCGCTCAGCCCCTCTGTCTACGCACGATCGAGGGCTCTCTGAGCCGACTGCGACGCGGCGTCAGTACGACCTCCGCATCGTAGGGTTCCCATCAACTGCCGCGCCGGGCTGTCAGCCGGCCGAAGGAACCGCGATCCCTGATGCGCTGGGGGTGAGGCGGGAGCGCCGCCGCGTCGCGATCGCAATGGCCGTACCGATGCCCGCGATCAGCAGCCCGATCCCGCAGAAGATCAGCGGAATCAGCCACAGGGAGACAAACCCGTCGATCTTCGCGTCGCCCGGGTCATCGGTGCGGTACAGGACGTCGACGCGCTCACCCTCGTCGTACGCCGGCGGGTTGGAGCCCATCGAGCTCCGGAACGTCGTCGGCGAACCGCCCGCCGGCGTGAACTCGACGACCGGGTGTGCCGTGGGCCCGCTGCTCTGACGTGACTTGCTGGACGAACTGACTTGGCCGCCTTGCCACTCCAGGTACACCACGGTTCCCTTGGCGCGCTCCGCACTCGTCACGAACGAGATCGACACCCCGCCGACGATCGCCCCGATGACGAAGAACAGCGTCCCGAAAGCGATGACCCCGAACGTGATCCACCAGCCGGCACTCCGCCGCCCACGTACCTGAACCTGCACAACGTCCCTCTCACTTGTCCGGAGTGACAGGACGCTATCTGAAGTGCAAAGACCACCGCGCACCCGCCCCCCACGTCGTTCACGATGTGGGGGGCGGGGCCGAGTAACTGCCCTACGAATCCCTGTGTATGACGATCAGTGATGTCGACGCCGCGCCCAAGGACCCCAAGTCCGTCCGGAGCAACGACTGTCGCGCACGCGCCGGCCAGACCGAGTGCGACAACGTCAGAATCATCGAGGCGCACGACTTGTGGCGCACCAGCACCGTCTCCTCCGTCGCACAGGACGGCGAGATCGTGATCGGCGACGCCACATCCCGCGCGACGACCCACTGCGCAGGCTTCCGCACACATCGCTCGGGCCACCACGCGCGGATCCGGCAGCACCATGAGATCCATCGGGACAGCTGGTCCGGCCGGCGCGCCTACAGCCAGCGTGGCCCCCCCACCCTGGACAACTACCGGCTCGCGGTCGCGGGCATCAAGGCGGACGACTCCCGGCCGCGAGCGCCGACATCCGCGCAGACTGCGGTACGGGCATCAGCTGAGCGCGCACAGGGACACCGCGGACGGGCGAGGTCAGCTGTTCTCGCCGTAAGCCGCCGCGATCTCCTCCGACTGCGCCCACCGGCTGTACGTCGGCTGCTGCGGCCAGCCCTCCGGCGAGTCCTGCCACTCCTCCTGGCGGCCGTACGGCAGCAGGTCGACCAGGCCGAACAGATAGCTCAACCGCTCGACGCCTCGACCGTCGGTGTGCCAGGTCCGGTACACCTTGTCGCCGTCGCGCAGGAACACGTTGACCCCGAATCCGGCGTTCGGCGGGGCGCCGACGTCGCTGCCGAAGGAGCTGTTGGCCGTCGAGTACCACGTCATCTCGTTCCCGACCTTGCGCTTGTAGGCGAGCGCTTCCTCGATCGGGCCCTGGGTGACGATCACGAACCGGGCGTCGAACTTCTCCAGGCCCATGAGCCGGGTGAACTGGGTCGTGAAGCCGGTGCAGCCGCTGCACTGCCACTCGGCGTCCTCGAACCACATGTGGTTGTAGACGATCAGCTGCGGGTGGTCGCCGAAGATCTCCGCGAGGCGGACCGGGCCGTCCTCGCCCTCCAGTACGTAGTCGGGCATCTCGACCATCGGCAGCCGACGGCGCTGGACGGCGATGGCGTCGAGCTCCCGGGTGGCGGCCTTCTCCCGGACGCGCAGCGCCGCCAGCTCCTTCTGCCAGGTGGCCGCGTCGACGACGGACGGCAGGGCGTTTTCGGTGGTGGACATGGTGCCTCCGGACGGATCTGGTGCCTGTCTGGGAGTACTGACTCCCGGGGCGGCCGGAAGTCATCGGCCGCCCCCCAGCAAGATCGCACCGGCGACGGCAGCCGGCATCTCCAAGGCCCGCACGATCAGCCGACCGGCCGGACCACTGCCCTGCCGTTGCCCCCCCAGGGCGCCGTCGCCCGCTACTTGTTCGGGCCCCGGAAGCGGCCGAACGCCTTCGTGAGGGTGGTCAGCGGCGAACCGTCCAGTCTGACCGAGCCCGGGTCGGCCGGCCGGGGCACACCCGCGCCGCCGGTAGCCTCCGCCAGCGCGGCCTGCGCCGCCTCGGCCGCCTCCCGGTACAGGTCACAGGACTTCGTCATCGCCTCCAGCGCCTCCGCGTACCTGGTGACCATGCCCTGGGCGTGGAACAGCTCCTCGTCCGGAGTCAGCAGGTGCCAGCCCTGGCGCAGCCGCGTCAGGGCCCGCTCGGCGTCGGCGGGCAGCGGCCTGGGCAGCGCGGCGAACTCCTTGATCCTGTCGAGGAGTTCGGTCGGTTCGGAACCGTCCAGGAAGACGCTGCGCACCGTGAGGCGTTCCGCCTCGTAGCCCGGGAGGGGCGGCACCGTGGGCAGGACGACGGCGCCGCCGCGCGGCATCCGCACCCTCAGCTCGCGCTTCATCGCGAAGTCGGCGATCTGCGCCTGGTCCGGCGTGCCCCGGTGCTCGACCACCCGGTGCCGCAGGCTGGGCGGCAGGAACGCCGAGACCGGCTTCTGCCCCATCGCGTCCGGCGTCATCGCCTCGTGCACCACGACATGGATGAACCAGCTGTTCCGGGTGCAGTCCCGCAGCCGGTGGCGCAGCTCGTCGTCGTCCTTCGGCAGATGGTTCGCCGCGCGCAGGCGCACGCCGGGCACCGTGTCGTGGTCCCAGTCGACCCGGTCGCTGTCGGGCCAGAACATGGTGGCGGGCGAGGGCCAGTGCGGGTCCCACGCCCGCTCCGCCTCGGCGGCGAGGATCCAGGTGACGCCCTCGCCCTCCTTGCGGCGGGCCTCGGGGTCGTACGTAGTCAGCTGTGCGCGCACGGTGACGTCGTCGGCGACACGCCAGCGGGCCTCGAAGAGGCGGCGGGCCGCCGGACCGGGGTCGGCGGATTCGTCCCGCGGGTGCAGGGTGGTGGAGCGGGCCGCCTCGACGGGGTCGAGGTCCAGGAAGTCGTCGAGCACCCCGGCCGCCTTGAGGGCGATCAGGTTGCGCCGGACGTCCTGCTCGGGTTCGGGCCCGAGATGGCGCCCGCGCCCCAGCCACGCGGTGTCGGGGGCGGTGGTCGAGGAGCTGCTGTTCTTGGCCATGGAATCGTTCTGTGGGTGATCGGGGGCTCGACCAGTATGGTCCCTGCACCCGTCGATGGAAGGGGAACCCCGCCCCCGACTTGCATCAATCGCGTGGGAGCGGGACGAACCCCGACGTCAGGCGCAGGGTGGCGGCTCCGGAGCGTGGTGCGTGCGCGCGTCGACCGCCGGCGCCTGGAGCACCAGTACCGACAGGTCGTCCTCGACCGGGCCCGTCCCGAAGTCGTGTGCCGCTCGCCGCACATGCTCCGCGAGCGCCTTGGCACCGAGGCCCATGCCCTGGCGGAGCACATCCGCCAGACCGTCGTCGTCGTCCAACTGCCAGTTGCCGCGGCGCCGTTCGGTGACGCCGTCGGTCACACACAGCAGCGTTTCGCCGGGCGCGAGATCGAAGGTGCTGGCACGGAATTCGGCGCCCTCGTCGATACCGAGCAGTATCCGCGGTTCGCAGGCCGGTTCCACTCTGCCGTCGGTGAACAGATGGAGGGGCGGGGGGTGGCCGGCGCTGGCGACCCGGCAGCGGGCTCCCGCCACGCCCGGTTCGACGGCCAGCTCCCCGTACAACAGGCTCAGGAAACGGGTGGCCGCCTGCTCGCCCTCGTCCGTGAGTGCTTCCGCGCTCTCCTCCGCCATGGCGGTGTTCAGTCGGTCGAGCACCGATTCGACGCCGTGGCCTTCGCGGGCCAGGAGCCGTACCAGATGCCGGGCGAGGCCGGTGACGGACATCGCCTCCGGGTCCTTCCCCTGCACGTCCCCGAGCAGGAAGCACCAGCGTCCCTCGCCCTTCGGGAAGATGTCGTAGAAGTCGCCGCCGACGGTCTGGCCCTCGCCGTGCGGCTCGTAGACGATCGCGCTGTCGATTCCCGCGATGCGTGCCAGGCTCGTCGGCAGCTGCCTGCGCTGGAGCGCGACGCTGATGGTCGTCTGTCTCGTGTACTGGCGGGCGGTGTACACGGCCTGCGCCACGCGGCGAGCCACGTCGTCCACCATCCGCACCACCGCGTCGGTCATGTGCAGGTGGCCCGTCCGGCCGAGCAGGAGTACCCCCACGTCGGTGTCACGGATGGTGAGCGGGAAGGCGAACGCCGACCCGCCGGCACGGTCGGACCCGCCGCTCTCCGGCCAGGGCCAGGGCGTGCCCCCGGCGCGGATGCCGGCGGACGGCGGGATCCGCTCCAGTTCCTCGCGCAGCGGCACGATGCGCCGCTCGTCGACGTGCCAGACCCGGGCGAGTTGCAGCCCTCCCCCCGGGGTTCGCAGCCAGATGCCGCACCAGTCGGCCAGGCGGGGTACGAGCAGCTGGGCCGCGAGCGCCGCGACCATGCCCTGGTCCAGCTGCCCGGCCAGGAGCTCGCTGGTCTCGGCGAGGAACGACGGGCCGCTGCGGTCGACCCATTCGGCGGCGTAGCCATGGCTGCGCGCGAGGTGGTCCGGCGGCCTCGCGTCATCGGGTGCGGCCTGCACGGTCCCGGGTGCACCGGTCTCGCCGGTACGGGCCGGGGTGGCGTCGGTGGCAAGGGGGCCCGGCTCCGCCGACGAGGACTCCAGCCGGAACCACACCCGCTTCTCCGACCGGCGGTAGGTCACGCCCCATGCCTGGGAGAGCGCGCTCACCAGCTGGAGGCCGTAGCCGGGCTCACCGTGCCGGGCGTCCGCCGCGCCGCGTACGCCTCTGGAGGGGTGGCGGTCCGCGACCTCGACGACGACGGCCATTCCGGCATTCGGGTGGCGCTCCAGGCGGCAGACGACGTCGATGTCGGTGCCGGCGTACACGACGGCGTTGGTGACCAGCTCGCTGACCAGCAGAACGGCGTTGTCGACGAGCCCCTGCGGGACCGTCCCGGGAGCGGGGACCGGGTCCTGGCCGGGCGGCGTCGCGGTGGACGTCATCCGGCCCGTGAGCACCTCACGCAGGAATCGTCGCGCCTGTGCGGACGCGAGCTGGTTGGCCGGCAACTCCTTGCTGCACACGAAATCAGCCGAGTGTGCGGGCAACGGGATCACGACGCCCCCTGTGTGCGCCAACAGCGGTGGGAGAAGTATTTTCGCGCCCCTTATAATATGACAAACATGGGCAAACAGGCCGCTGGTGCGCACGACGAACTCCGGGCGGAGGGTGGTTCATGACCATGGACACGACTCGGCCCGACGTGGCCGGCCCCACCACGACGGACTCCGGACAATGGGTCCGTACGAGTGAGCTGCGCCCGCTTCTCGCCACGATGAGGGCCCTGTGCGAAGGCGATTTCACCGCGCGCGCGGACGGTTCGCCGGAAGAGGGCGAAGCCGCCCCGAATGACCCGGTCGTCGCCGAGATGGGAGCGGTCCTCAACCAGATCATCGCGCGGAACGGTCACCTCGCCACGGAGCTCCAGCGCGTCCGGCACGAGATCATCCGGCGGGGCCGGCTGGACGAGCGCATCTCGGCGAGTCCCGGGGCGGGCACCTGGACGACGAACGTCGAGGCCGCCAACACGGCGATCGAAGCGCTGGTGGGCCCCGTCGCCAAGGCCACCCGGGTCCTCGACGCCGTAGCGGACGGCGATCTGACGCAGCACGTCGACCTGCACGACGGAAGCCGCCAGCTCCGCGGTGACCTGCGACGCCTGGGCATCGGTGTGAACCGCATGGTGGACCAGCTCTCGCTGTTCACCGGCGAGGTGACCCGAGTCGCCCGCGAGGTCGGCACCGAGGGGCGTCTGGGTGGCCGTGCGAAGGCACAGGGCCTGTCCGGAGACTGGCTCCATGTGACCGAGGCGGTCAACACGATGGCGTCGCGTCTGACGGCGCAGGTGCGGGACATCGCGGTCGTGACGACCGCGGTGGCACGCGGAGACCTGACGCAGCAGGTGACCGTCGAGGCCACCGGCGAGCTGCTGGAGCTGAAGCTCACCGTCAACACGATGGTGGACCAGCTGCGGGCGTTCGCCGACGAGGTCACCAGGGTCGCCCGCGAGGTCGGCACCGAGGGCCAGCTCGGCGGGCGCGCCCAGGTCAGGGGCGTATCGGGGGTCTGGAAGGACCTCACCGACAACGTGAACTTCATGGCGTCGAACCTGACCTCCCAGGTCCGCAACATCGCCCAGGTCACCACCGCCGTCGCCAACGGCGACCTGAGCCAGAAGATCACCGTGGACGCGCGCGGCGAGATCCTTCAGCTGAAGTCGACGATCAACACGATGGTCGACCAGCTGTCCGCCTTCGCCGACGAGGTCACCCGCGTCGCGCGCGAGGTCGGCACCGAAGGACAGCTGGGCGGCCGCGCCCAGGTCAGGGGTGTGTCCGGGGTCTGGAAGGACCTCACGGAGAGCGTCAACTTCATGGCCAACAACCTGACCTCCCAGGTCCGCAACATCGCCCAGGTCGCCACCGCCGTCGCCGAGGGCGACCTCGGGAAGACGATCACCGTGGAGGCCAAGGGAGAGATCCTTGAGCTGAAGTCGACGATCAACACGATGGTCGACCAGCTGTCCGCCTTCGCGGACGAGGTCACGCGTGTGGCCCGCGAGGTCGGCACCGAGGGCAACCTGGGCGGTCAGGCCCAGGTCAGGGGTGCATCCGGGGTCTGGAAGGACCTCACCGACAACGTGAACTTCATGGCGCTCAACCTGACCTCCCAGGTCCGCAACATCGCCCAGGTCACCACCGCCGTCGCCAACGGCGACCTGTCCAAGAAGATCGACGTCGACGCACGCGGCGAGATCCTGGAGCTCAAGGACACCGTCAACACGATGGTCCAGCAGCTGAGGGCGTTCGCGGACGAGGTCACGCGTGTGGCCCGCGAGGTCGGCACCGAGGGACGGCTCGGCGGCCGCGCCCAGGTCCACGGCGCCTCCGGCGTCTGGGAGAACCTCACGGACAACGTCAACTTCATGGCCGACAACCTGACCTCCCAGGTCCGCAACATCGCCCAGGTCGCCACCGCCGTCGCGCGAGGCGACCTGTCGAAGAAGATCGACGTCGACGCGCGCGGCGAGATCCTGGAACTCAAGACCACGATCAACACGATGGTCGACACGCTGTCCGCGTTCGCCTCCGAGGTCACGCGTGTGGCCCGCGAGGTGGGCTCCGAGGGGCAACTGGGCGGCCAGGCCCGCGTGGAAGGCGTCTACGGGACGTGGAAGCGCCTGACCACCAGCGTGAACGAGCTGGCCCTGAACCTCACCACCCAGGTGCGCGCGATCGCCGAGGTCGCCAGCGCCGTCACACAGGGCGACATGTCCGGCTCCATCTCGGTGGAGGCCCAGGGCGAGGTCGCCACCCTCAAGGACAACATCAACCTCATGGTGGCGAACCTCCGTGAGACGACCCGGGCCAAGGACTGGCTGGAGTCCAACCTGACCCGTATCGCCGGACTCATGCAGGGCCACCGCGACCTGGTCGAGGTCGCCGACCTGATCCTGCGCGAGCTGACCCCTCTGGTGAACGCCCAGTACGGTGCGTTCTTCCTGGCCCGGGCGGCTGCGGAACCGGGCGACGACCTGGAACTCCTGGCCGGTTACGGCACCGGCCAGGAAGAAGGCCACAGGCCACGCCCCCGGCTCAGCCTCGGCGCGCCCGGCTGGGGTCTCATCTCCCAGGCCGCCGCGGAGAAACGGCGCATCCTCGTCGACGCGGTCCCCGCGGACTACATCACCATCAGCTCCGGCCTCGGCGCCGCGCCGCCGGCCAGCGTCGTCATCCTGCCGATCCTCTTCGAGGACCGGGTGCTCGGCGTCATCGAGCTCGCCTCGTTCAGCCGCTTCAGCGAGGTACACCTCGCCTTCGTCGACCAGTTCGTGAACACCATCGGTGTCTCCATCAACACCATCATCGCCAACTCCCGTACCGAGTCGCTTCTCTCGGAATCGCAACGCCTCACCGCCGAACTGCGCCAGCGCTCCGACGAGTTGCAGACCACGAACGCCGAACTGGAGGAGAAGGCGGCGCTGCTCGCCACCTCCTCCCAGTACAAGTCCGAGTTCCTCGCGAACATGTCGCACGAGTTGCGTACGCCCCTCAACTCGCTCCTCGTACTGTCCCGGCTTCTCGCCGACAATCCCTCCGGCCGGCTCTCCGCGGAGGAGGTGGAGTTCGCAGTCACCATCCACCAGGCGGGCTCCGACCTGCTGCAACTGATCAACGACATCCTCGACCTGTCGAAGATCGAGGCGGGCCGGATGGATGTGCACCCCAAGACGCTGCCGCTGAACAAACTGCTCGACTACGTGCGGGCGACGTTCCAGCCGCTCTCCGGGGACCGGGGCCTGTCGTTCGACATCAAGGTCGGCGAGGACGTCCCCCTCGAGCTCTACTCCGACGAGCAGCGCCTCCAGCAGATCCTGCGCAACCTACTCTCGAACGCGGTGAAGTTCACCTCGTCCGGCGGGGTGGAACTGCTCGTCGAGCGCGCGACGCCCGCGGACTTCGAGGAGGAGACACTGCGCGACGCGGACGAAATCATCGCCCTCTCTGTCAAGGACACCGGAATCGGCATCCAGCCGGAGATGCTCAGCGGGATCTTCGAGGCGTTCCAGCAGTCCGACGGCGCCACCAACCGCAAGTACGGAGGCACCGGTCTCGGCCTCTCCATCAGCCGTGACATGGCGGCCCTGCTCGGTGGCAGGATCACGGCCGAGAGCGAGCCGGACGTCGGCTCGACCTTCACCCTCTACGTCCCTGTGCACTACACATCCCCCGCTGTGGAACCGCTCCCCACGGCCGGCGAAGTGCAGGCCATCTCCGGGCCGGGCTCACCGGCCCGCCGGCCCACGGCCCGCGCAGGAGCCCCCGCGGAGATCGACGTGTTCACCGACCCGGTGTCCGTGCCCCGCACGGGAACCACCCGTGCCGCCGAGGACCTCGCCGCGCTCGACGTCGTGGACGAACCGTCCACCTGGCCGGAGACGACCCGGCTCAAGGAGTGGCTGACCGGCGGCGCCGCCGGGGTACTGGCCAACCGCCGCATCCTGATCGTCGACGACGACATCCGGAACGTGTTCGCGCTGACCCATGTGCTGGGCCGCGTCGGAATCACCGTCAAGTACGCCGAGAACGGCCGCGAGGGCCTCGAGGTCCTCGACCGGACACCGGATGTGTCTCTGGTGCTGATGGACATCATGATGCCGGAAATGGATGGCTACGAGATGATCGCTGCGATGCGGCGCACACCTCGCTTCGCGAACCTGCCGGTCATCGCACTCACTGCCAAGGCGATGCCGGGCGACCGCGAAAAGGCGATCGAGAGCGGTGCCAACGACTACATCCCCAAGCCGGTGGACGTCGACAGGCTGCTGTCGGTGATCTGCAGGCTGCTCGACCCGCACACCCGCTCGGAAGCGCCTCCGGACGCGTCCGGCGACGACACCCCGGGGCGGACGCTGTGACGGCGCCGCAGGGAGCGGCGGCGGACGCCTCCAGCATCCTCATCGTGGACGACATGGAGGAGAACCTGGTCGCCCTCGAAGCCGTGCTCGGCTCGCTCGCCCGCGTGGTCCGCGCCCGCTCGGGCGAGGCGGCGCTCAAGGCGATGCTGCGGCAGGAGTTCGCGGTCGCGCTCATCGACGTACTGATGCCGGGCATGAACGGCTTCGAGACCGCCGCCAACATCAAGGGCCTCGACCAGACCAAGGACGTCCCGATCATCCTGCTGACCGGGGCGGCGGTCGACCCGAACTACGCCTACCGCGGCTACACCGTCGGCGCGGCGGACTTCCTGGTCAAACCGTTCGATCCCTGGCTGTTGCGGACCAAGGTCAACGTCTTCCTGGAGCTGCACCGCAAGAACCGCCAACTTGCCGATCAGGCCGAACAGTTGACACGTCTCCTGGCGGTCGACGTGCCCACGGAACCCCCCGAGGAACAGCACCGCCTTGCCGACGTGGAACGTCAACTGGCCCAGGTGCAACGCCTGCTGCGCGAGAGGGAGGGTACGGACGGACCCGATGCGGCGGGTCTCGCCGACCGGATCGCCGTACTGGAAAGGGCTGTCGGAAGGCTCCTGGAAGGCCAAGAACAGTAGGCGCACGCCCGGCGTGCCCTGCCGACCGCGCCCCCAGGCGGGGGCCGACGGCGTTCGATGATGGCACCCTCAGTCACGCCCCTACCCCCACGTGCTCGCGTCGGCACTCCGACATCACGCCCGGCTCCCCTTGCCGGAAGCCCATCGAGGCACCCCGCACGAGCAAACCGTGACGGCCAGAGCATGTGATTCAGTTCACAACGTGGATCCGATTCACCATACGGATCACGCCGACGTCGGCGCTTGGTCGAGGGGGATGACGCGGGCCGTGGCACCGGCGGTGGCGATGACCACCCCGTCGGAGTCGGTGAGGCCGGCTTCCAAGAAGGCGATGTCCCCCGCCCGGTGCACCACTCGCCCCTTGCCGATGATCCGGCCCGGGCGGACGGGCCTCAGGAAACGCGTGTGGAGTTCCAGCGTGGACTGGAACTGGTCCGGTTCGAGCGTGGCCAGGAGTGCGGGACCGACGGTGTCGTAGAGCATGGCCGCGAGAAAGGCACCCAGCACGTTCCCGGCCGGATTGGTGAAGTCCTCGGTCGCGGTGAAGGCCAGCTCGACGGTGCCGTTGTCGCCGTCCGCGTCGAGGACCTCCAACCCCAGCGTGGCCGCCGCCCGCGGCAGCGGGGCGCGCCCCTCCACGGCATCCCAGAACGGCCCGGATCGCCCGGTCATCGCACCCCTCCCAGGTCGAGAGTTGTGTCGGGATTTCTCCTGCCGTTCCCATTCCCCTTGTCCGCCTCCCCCGCTGGCCTCACGCCTGATCGTCCAGCAGGAAGGATCCGTACTGGGGCTTGCCTGCCCGTTCGTAGACGCAGTATTGAACGCCGGCGCCGGTGGCGCCGGACTCGGTGAGCGTCCAGGCGACAGGGGCGGCGCCTTCGGCGAAGAGCCGCTTGCCGGTTCCGAGGACCACGGGGTTGATGAGCAGCCGGTACTCGTCGACGAGGTCATGCTCCTGCAGGGTGCGAATGAGGTCGCTGCTGCCCTGCGTCATGATCACGCCGTCGACCTGTTCCTTGAGCTGTGCGACGGACTCCGCGGCCTCGCCCTTGAGGAGATGCGAGTTGTTCCACTCCAGGCTGCTGTCCAGGGTGCGCGAGGCGACGTACTTCGGCATCGCGTTCAGCTTCACGGCGATCGGGTCGTTCTCATCGGTCACGCGGGGCCAATGGGCGGCGAAGATGTCGTACGTCCTCCGGCCGAGGAGGAGATGGTCGGCGGTCTGCTCGAAGACCCCCGTCATCAGGACCATGAAGTCCTCGTCGACATAAGGGACTTGCCAGCCGCCGTGCTCGAAGCCGGCGTCGACGTCCTCACCCGGACCGCCCGGAGCCTGCATGACGCCGTCCATGGTGATGAACGCGGTGACGATCAGTTTGCTGCTGCTCATGACGCTGCCTTCCCATGCGTGTGGTGATCAGTAGCGGTCGGCGGATAGGAGGTAGCCGTAATAGCCACCCAGGATGGGTCAACGAGGGTTGCCGAATTATTCGCGCTTCAGACAGGTAATGCATGCCACCCCCACCCCCGCAACGAGGCGGTCGGCCTTTCACCCGAGCGGCCGCCGGGCTCGTCGAACGGCGCCTGTGTCACACTCCGCCGCATGACACATGATCAGACCGGTGAGACGCTGAGCGTCGGGCAGCGCGACTCCGAGCTCAACGAGCGCTTGTCCCAGGGCTTGGACGAGGTCAACTTCCCTGCCACGGGAACCACTGCCGCAGATCAGAGTTCGCTGTCGGTGAAGGTGGTCGACGACGCCGGTGAGCTGCTCGGGGGCCTTTCCGGCTGGACGTGGGGTGGGCTGCTCGGCATCGAGATGCTCTGGATCCGTGAGAAGAGCCGTAAGGACGGGTGGGGATCGAAGATCCTCCTGGCCGCGGAGGAGGAAGCGCGCCGACGAGGCTGCGACCGCGCCTGCGTATCGTCCTTCACCTTCCAGGCACCGGAGTTCTACCAGCGCCACGGATATGTCGAGACCGGGCGGACCCTGGGAATCCCGGGCGGCGCCGAAGATGTCCACATGTTCAAGAAACTGGATTAGGTCTCGAAGAACCGGAGGTCTCGGCGACGTCCACGAGATGTCGGCCGGCGGAGAGTCCTCACGGACCGCACCGGCGGCAACCGCCCCTTCCAACGGGCCGTCCACGTGGCGGCCCAGGCCGTCGCTCTATCCGCCTACAGCGAGGGGCGGCGGCGAGGAGCCGTCCTTCAACGGTCAGCTCCTCGCCGGTGCCACGTACGCTCAGGCAGGGAAGTTCATCAGGGCCACCGGCGCGGAGGTGGGTTTGGGCGATCCGCCCGCCGGTTCGACGGTGATGCCCATACCGGACGCCTGGTCGACGGGGCCGTCCAAGAGAACGGCCTGCGCCCGCGAGGCGGGGTCGAGCAGGCCGGCCGGACGCATCGTGTCGCCGTCGGCGAACCACAGTTGGTAGACCTTGCCGGACGGCGGCTTGGCCAGTCCGGACGACACGAACGCCGCCTTGTCACGGCTCTTGGAGACGACCACCGTGGCGCTCGCACCGCCGCCGAGACGCGCGGTGCCGGCCTTGGCATCGGGAGCCCCCAGGACTGCCGCGAGCTCCGCCGACCGCCGTCGCTCCGCGCTCGCCTCGGCCCGCGCGTCCCGTGCCTCCTCGTGCTGCCACACCGCGACGCCGCCAAGACCGGCGGCGGCCACCAGGCACGCGGCGAGTGCCCAGCGCGACGCGCGGCGGCCCCGCGCCGGGTTCCCGCCGCCCCGCGAGGGCTGCTTCGGGAGCGGCGACTCCTGGCGGACATTGGGGATCCGTCCCATCACCCGGGCCTTGAGCTCGGGCGGCAGGGTCTCACTGACGGCGAGCCCCAACCTGCCTGCTGTGGCCGCCAGTTCAGCGACTTCCTGGGTGCAGGCCTCGCAGGCCCCGAGGTGGCACTCGAACACGGCCCGCTCGTCCTCGGACAGCGCGTGGAGCACGTAGGCGCCGGTCAGCGTGTGGACATCGGCGTTCGTCATGCGTTCACCCCCAGGCAGTCGCGCAGGCGGATCAGACCGTCCCGCAGACGCGTCTTGACCGTACCGAGAGGCAGCGCGAGCAGCTCGGCCACTTCCCGGTACGTGAGTCCGCGGTAGTACGCCAGCGTCACCGACTGGCGCTGGAACTCCGTCAGGCCGCGCAGACAGCGGCGTACCTGTTCACGCTCGAGGCGGTGCTCCACCTGCTCGGTCACCTCGTCGAACTCGGGGGTGCGGTCGAGGAAGGCGGCCTGCCGCTCCCTGGCGGCGGAGGCCTCAACCGATCGGACCCGATCGATGGCACGCCGGTGGGCGAGGGTGAGTACCCAGTTCGTGACTCCTCCCCCTCATAATTGAGGGGGTTTCTCGCTACGCCGCTACGGCTTCGCGACGGACCAGCCCGGCCCGTAGAACGTTGATGGCGCCCACGGTGTCCGCGTGCGCTGTGTGGCCGCACGAGACGCAGTGGAACTTTGCCTGTGTGGGCCGGTTCTCCGCGCTGGTGTGCCCGCATGCGGGGCATTGGCGGGAGGTGTTGCGGGGGTCCACGGCGATCACTTCCCGTCCGGCGCTTTCAGCCTTGGCGGCCAGGATCGTCAGGAACACCCCCCATCCGGCATCCGCGATCGAGCGGTTGAGTCCGGTCTTCGCGCCGGCCCCGTTGGGCAGGAAGGCGCCCGACGTGTCGGGGTCGGGCTTCGGCGTGGCACGCCGGACCATGTTGCGGATCTTGAGGTCTTCGTGCGCGATGAAATCGTGTTCGCGTACGAGGTCAAGGGCGGTTTTGTGTGCGTGGTCGAGGCGCTGGCGGCGCACCTTGCGGTGCAGCTTCGCGACCTCCTCGACCGCTCGCCGGTGATTGGCTGTCCGTTTGTCACGGCGCACGCGCGGAAACCTCGACAGGGCCTGCTGTGCGGCTTCGAGCTTCGCGGCGTAGCTGCGCCCGTGGCGCGGGTTGGGGACGAATCCGCCGCTGGAATCGGCGAGGAAGCTGGCTACGCCCAGGTCGATCCCGACGACGGAACCCGTCGCGGGCAGCGGTTCGGGCTGGACCTGTTCGGCGGTCAGCACGACGAACCACTTTTGGCCCTCACGTTTGACGCTGACCGTCTTGACCCTGCCGGCCACGGGCCGGTGCTGGTGCACCCTGACGTGCCCGACCCCTTGAAAGCGGACGCGCGTCACCGGATCGTGCGGCGTGGAGTCCCACCGGCAGCCGTCCCCGTCCTTCGGGAACTCCACCGTGTCGAACCAGTTCACCCCACGAAAACGCGGATAGCCCGGCTTCTCACCCGACTTGACCCGGCGAAAGAACGCCGCGAACGCCTTGTCCAACCGCCGGAGCGTGGCCTGCTGTGAGCTGAACGACCAGCGGCCCTGACGCTCCGGGTCGAAGGACCGGATGTCCTTCAGCTGTGCGGACTGCTGCCCGTACTTGATGCTGGTCTTCGACGCGTGCCGGTAGGCGTCACGGCGCTCCTGCAACGCTCCGTTGTAGAGCGAGCAGTGATCACGCAGCATCTCGCCGAGCGCCTGAGCCTGCCGCACCGTGGGCCGCATGAGGAATTTGTACGCACGCATCACCCGGCCCACCCCCTTCAGCTCTTGTGAGCAACCTAGCCGAGGCCACTGACAACCCCCTCCACAGACGGAACACCCGTGCACACATGACCGGTCAGAACAGCCCCGAGATGCGTTTCCCGCCCCGGCCGAAGCCGGAGATACCCACGCAAGAGAAGAGGACGTACCGCGGTCGGGGCGGTAGCGGGCGGCGCTGCGCCACACCTCGATCAGGACCTCCTGGGCCACCTCCTCGGACTGCGCGTGGTCACGCAGCACGCTGCGCACCACTCCGAAGACCGGCCCGGCCACCCGGTCGTACACGGCGGCGAATGCCTCCTGGCTGCCCTTGGCGGTCCGTCCCATGAGCTCCTGGAGATCGGGCTCCGGCGCGGGTGACGCCCCAAGGGGTGCGATTCGGTTCACGTGGCGATCTTCCGGGAGGGAACGGCGGGACACCGGTAATGCGTAGCCAGGGCGCCGGCGGATTGGTGCTGATGCGGACGAGTTTTCCACGCGGTACGCGGTCCGCTTCAGGTCCTGTGTCACCGGTGCCGCGGCGAACATCCCGGCCAATCCGTCCCCGCCCCGGCTCCGGATTACTGCTGAGTCCTCGGCGCGGGTAGTCGGGCGGAGGCGCGGAGCAGGAGGAGTGGATCGTGACGCGTGCGGCACAGGGCGTACGGACGGCGGTCGTGGGAAGCGGCGTGGCGGGTGTCACCGCGGGGCACATCCTTGCGCGCCGCCACGACGTGGTGATGTACGAGGGCGATGACAGGACCGGCGGTCACGCCCAGAGCCACGACGTGCCCTCGGCCGACGGCCGCCTGCACCGGGTCGTTTCGGGGTTCATCGTGCTTCGACGACGCGTTCCGCCGCATGTGGACCTTCTACCTCGCGTACTCCGAGGCGGGGTGCCGCGCGGGCTACCTGGACGTCCAGCAGTACCTGTTCACGAAGGACGGCCCGCGCGGGGGTTCGGCGACCGTTCCCGGCCGGGCGGGGCCGGGCGGTGAACGGGTTCGACTGAGCCGCCTTCGCCCGGAACCTCGCACCGGCCGCGGGCGCGGCGCTCCTCGTCATGGCGGTCACCTTCGCCGTCGCCCTGCGCACGGGTCTGCACCGGATCGTGGACGTGGCATGGGGCATCGGCTTCACGGCCGTCGCTCTCGTGTCCTACGTGATGTCGGCCGGCGACGGCGACCCCGGACGGCGGCTGCTGGTCACCGTGCTCACCGCGGTGTGGGGCCTGCGGCTCGCACTGCACATCGCGCGGCGAGGGCGCGGCCACGGCGAGGACCCGCGCTACGAGCGGTGTTACGAACCATGGCCCTGGACTCCACGACGTGGAACGGCGCAACTCCTCGACGTGGACAGCGTCGCCGCGGCGGGCCCCTGCGATCAGCGATCGTCACCCTGTGTGATCAGCGCAGGTGAGGACTTGCTCGATGCCCACGTCACGCTCCGAGGGTGCACAGTGGATGACGTGGGCCTGCGGCGGCGCTTGGGAGGTCTGTGGCAGCGGTGGCAGCCGAGTCACGCGCTGGTGATGCTTCCGCTCGCGCTCATCGTGGTGATCACGGTCGTCGACATCCTGGTGCCGGCCGACGTGCATCTGGGGCCGCTGCTGGTCGTGGCCCCCGCGCTCACCGCGTCCTTCGCCGGGCCCCGCCTCACGGCTTTCATCGGGGCCCTGGCGATTGGGGCGCAGGCGTTCATCGGCATCCATTTCGGCGTCCTGAACACACGCAATGTGATGGTGCAGGTCTTCTCCCTCGCCGTCCTCTCCGCCCTGATCGTGTTCTTCTGCCGCGTGCGCGAGCACCGGAGACAGGAACTGGCCAGAGCGCGGTCCGTGGCCGAGGCCGCGCAGAAGGCCCTGCTGCGGCCGCTCCCCCACCACATCGGCCCGTTGCGGATCGCCTCGCTGTACCTGGCGGCGGAGGACGAGGCCGAGATCGGCGGCGACCTCTACACGGCGACAGGCACCGACGACGGCGTACGGATGATCATCGGGGACGTGCGGGGACACGGGCTGTCCGCCGTCGGCGAGTCGGCGCTGCTGCTCGGTGCGTTCCGCGTGGTCGCCGACCAGCACTCCACGCTGCCCGCGCTCGCCGTCGCCCTGGACCGGAGTGTGTCCCGCTACCTCGCCGATTTCATCGAGGCGGAGGACGAGATCGACGAGCACTTCATCACCGCCCTGCTGCTGGAAATCCCCAGCGACGGGCACACGACGCGTATGACCTGCTGCGGACATCCCCCGCCGTTACTGCTGCACGAGCACCACGTCCGCACCCTCACCAGTCCCCACCCGGCCCCGCCCCTTGGCCTTGCCGGGCTGCCGGCCGCACAGTTTCCCGTCGACGAGTTCGCCTTCGACGCCGGTGACACCCTGATCCTCTACACGGACGGGGTCACCGAAGCCCGCGATGAAGGCGGGGTCTTCTATCCGTTCGCGCAGCGGGTCGAGCAGTGGACCACGAGCAGCCCGGAAAAGCTCCTGGATCACATTCATCGTGACCTCCTCGCCCACTGCCGAGGACATCTCAGCGACGACGCCGCCATCATCGCCATCCGGCGCAATACGACCCCTTGGCCGGGCGGCACCGACCGGTAGGCCCTAGCGTCGGCCGGTCCCTGGCGGTTCGGCGGGGAGCTGCGCGGAGAGGGCCTCCAGCGCCGGCAGGGCGTCGTGCAGGGAGTGCTGGTGGTCGGCGCTGAGTTGGTCGATCCGCTCGGCGAGACGGGTGCCTGCCTGGCGGCGCGTGGAGTCAAGAAGCGCCTGGCCGGTGTCGTTGAGCGCGATCAGGGTGGCGCGCTGGTCCTTCGGGTCCGCCTCGCGTTGGATCCATCCGAAGCCGTCGAGCAGGTCCACCATGCGGGAGACGGTGGACAGGGCGATGCCCATGCGGGTGGCGAGTTCGCTGATGCGCAGCGGCCCGTGAGCGGAGAGCGCCGCCAGCGCGGCCAGCCGACTGGGGGTGAGCTGGCTCTGCATGCCTTGGGCGCGCAGTTCGGGGAGGAGCTGCTGGATCGCGGCACGGAGCCGTTCGGCGAGCTCCGCCGACTGCTCGGAGTCGAAGGTATCGGAGTTGAAGGAGGAGGTCATCACGGCCCCTCGGATCGGGGCGTCGGCGGGGATGCCGGGGGCGAGGGCGTCTGTGCGGGCGGGGCGGGCGCCAGAAGCGGGACGGGCTGGAGCAGAGGCCTGTCGTCGTGGATGTAGCGGCCGCCGCGCAGCATTGAAGCGATGGCGGCGACGACGCACGCGGCGATCGCGAAGTCGAAGGCCACGGACAGGCCGTCGGCGAACGGCTGGGAGATCAGCTCCGGGAAGAAGCCGCGCCCGGTGAGGTAGTGGGCGTGGCCCGGGGGCAGTTGAGCCAGCACGTGCGGGCCGAGCAGGGTCTGGACCGGGTTGTAGCCGAGGAGCGAGGCGAACAGCACGCCGACCGGCGGGAGGGCTGCGACCTTGGCGGCGTCGGCGGCGGGCACCCCCTGCGCGGTCAGGCCGTGGTTGAGGGCGGCGGGGAGCGCGGCGGACAGGCCCGCGATCATCAGGGAGAAGAAGATGCCGATGGAGAGCACCGTGGCCGAGTTCTGGAACGTGGTGCTGATCCCGGCGCCCACCCCACGCTGGTCGGGCGGCAGGCTGTTCATGATGGCCGCCCGGTTGGGCGCCGCGAAGAGGCCCATGCCGAGCCCGTTCAACAGCAGGACGAGGGCGAACGAAGGGTAGTTGAAGTCGACCGGCAGCGCCTGAAGGGCCAGGAAGGTGGCTGCGGCCAGCAGCATGCCGCCGGTGGCGAAGGCCCTGGCCCCGAAGCGGTCCGAAGCCCAGCCGGAGAAGGGCCCCGCGACCAGGAACCCGACGGTCAGCGGGAGCATGTAGATGCCGGCCCACAGTGGGGTCTGCTCGAAGCCGTAGCCGTGGCGGGGCAGCCAGATGCCCTGGAGCCAGATGATCAGGATGAACATCAGGCCGCCGCGCCCGAGCGCCGCGAGCAGACTGGCCACGTTCCCGGCGGTGAACGCGCGGATCCTGAACAGCGACAGATGGAACATCGGCTCGGGGACCCTGGTCTCCACCACGCAGAAGACGGCCAGCATCGCCATGCCGCCGGCGATCGCGGCGATCACCCATGGGTTGGCCCAGCCCATGATGTCGCCGCCGTAGGGCTGGATGCCGTAGGTGATGCCGGCCAGTACGGCGATCAGGCCCACGGCGAAGGTGAGGTTGCCCCACCAGTCCAGCCGGGCACCCGCGCGTACGCCCGTGTCGTGCAGCTTCAGATAGGCCCACACGGTGCCGAACAGGCCGAACGGTACGGACACCAGGAACACCAGATGCCAGTTGAGGGGCCCGAGCAGTCCTCCGAGGACGAGGCCGACGAAGGATCCGGTGATGCCGGCCACCTGGTTCAGCCCCAGTGCGAGGCCGCGCTGACGGGCGGGGAAGGCGTCGGTGAGGATGGCGTTGGAGTTCGCCATCAGCATCGCCCCGCCGACGCCTTGCAGGACCCGCATGCCGATCAGCCACAGAGCGCCCGCCGTGCCGTGCATCCAGGTCACCGACAACAGCACCGAGAACACGGTGAACACCGCGAACCCCATGTTGTACATCCGGACCCTGCCGTACATGTCACCGAGGCGGCCGAAGCTGACCACGAGCACGGCGGTGACCACCATGTAGCTCATGATCAGCCACAGCAGCAGGCTCGTGTTGCCGGGCCGCAGCGGGTCCACACCGATCCCCCGGAAGATGTCCGGCAACGCGATGAGCATGATCGACATATTGATCGTCGCGATCAGCACGCCCAGCGTGGTGTTGGAGAGGGCGATCCACTTGTAACGCGGTCCTGGCTCACGGAGACCGCCCCGAGGTGCGGCGGCCGACTCAGCGGTTGTCCTTGCCACAGGGCATCACTCCCGCCGGAGTCAGTTGCTTGACATCAACCAATCTACTCCTGGCACCCGGATACGGCCATGGCACCTGACCTGCACAAACAGGCCGCCCGATGGGGTCACGCCCTTCACACCGCCTAGAACGCCCGCTCGGCCGACGGATCCGTACGGAGATGGGCCGCGCCCGAGCGCACCGCCCATACGAAGACCGCGAGGGCCAGGACGCCGACCACGACGGTGTCGTAGGGGGCCGGCAGACGTCCGGAGCCACCGAACGTGCCGAGCCACGACAGCAGGGTCAGCGCCGCCAGGTGGAAGACGATCCAGGCCCCCTGACGCAGTTCCTCGCGTACGGGCCGTCCCGCCGTCCGGCCCTGTTGCAGCAAGTACAGCGGGACACCCGCCAGGACCAGGGGCAGGGCGAGCCGCAGGTGTTCCCAGCCGGACCAGTAGATGAACTCGGTGGCCACGGCGAAGCTGACCGGCGCGATCCAGCGCACGCCCGGCACCTGACCGTCCGCGAGGGGCACTCCGCGCTCGCGGTCGTGCGCCCGGAAGGACGCGACGGCGACCGCCGAGGCGGCGTAGATCAGGAGGTACATGTCCCCCATCACGCTCACGATGTCCTGCCAGCCGCCGAACGGCAGCATGAACAGGATGATGACGACGAGGTTGAGGACCAGGGCACGGCGCGCGATACCGGAGCGGGGGTCGATGCGCATGAAGAACCGGGGCACCAGGCCGTTCTTCGCGAGGGCGTACGTGTGGCGGGCGTCGATGGCGACGCCCACGAAGGCCGAACCGCCCGGGGAGACCACCGCGTCGGCGTAGAGCAGCGTGGCCAGCCAGTGCAGGTTGAGGACGAGGGCGAGCTGGCCGAACGGCGAATCGAAGTTCACGCCCTGCCAGCCGTGCGTGAGGAGCGAGTCGGGCACGGTGTACAGGAACGCGAGTTGGAGCCCGAGGTAGACCAGCACCGCGAGGCCGATGCCGGTGAGCACGGCCGCGGGCACGTTGCGGCGGGGATTGCGGGCTTCGCCGGAGAAGTCCAGGGGTGCCTGGAAACCGTTCACGGAGTACACGATGCCGCCGCCGGCGAGCGCGGTCAGGCAGGCGGCGTAGCCGTAGGGGGCGAAGCCGCCGGGCTCGGTGAGGCGGCCCGAGTGGGTGCCGGACAGGAAGAGCGCGACGATGGTGACCACGGGGACGACGACCTTGAACACCGACACCAGGTTGTTCAGGCGGGCGAACATCCGTACCGCGAACCAGTTCAGCGCGGTGAGCAGCACGCTGAGCGCGGAGGCGACGCCCAGGCCTGACGCGGTGAGCTTGCCACCTTCGTAGAGCCCGGGCACGTAGTGGGCGGCGTACTGCATGATCGCGCTGATCTCGGCGGCGGTGCCGCCCACGGAGAGCAGGACGGACCAGCCGACGACCGTGCCGACCAGCCGGCCGCTCGCGTACAGCGGCCACCGGACGGTGCCGCCGCCCTCGGGCCTGGTGGCGCCGAGTTCTACCATGACCAGGGCCACCAGTGCGCAGAGCGCGCCGGCCGCGATCCAGGACAGCAGTGCGGCGGGACCGGCGGTCTGGGCGGCGTACAGGGCGGCGAACAACCAGCCCGAGCCGAGGATGTTGGAGAAGCCGATCGCGGTCAGGCCCCAGAAACCGAGGTCCTTGCGGAGCCGGTTCTCCTCTGCGCGGGCGTCCGCGTCACCCACGGTCCCCGCCGGCCGATCCTGCGCCACGTGGCAAACCCTCCCAGACGATCACAGACCCAGGGGGCTCAGCGTGCCATGCGGCGCGTCACCTTCGAGGAGGCGCTGCCGTGGTCAGCCGCCGCTCTTGCGTCGGAACGACTTCTGGCTCGAGGCCGGACCGTGCGCACCGCGGATCTTCGAACCGGTCTTCGCGGCGCCGCCGGCGGCGTCCGCCTGCATGCCGCGCTTACGGTCCAGCGCCTCGCGGAACTTGCGCTTCAGGTCGTACTGGCCGTCGGCGTCGGGCGCCAGGCCTTCGTTCGCGGCCTCGGTCGGCTCCGAACCTTCCTGCGATGCAGACTCTGCAGCCATGGTGACCTCCTGGGTTCGGGCAATGGGAAGGACAGCTTGTCATGCCCGTCAGCACTCGTGCGCCTGCGCCTGGTGGCGCGGGTGGTCATCTGTGGACGGTCATGTCGGTGCGGCGACTGCTTCGAGGGCTGTGATGAAGGCGGTCCTGTCGGGGTCGGAGCGGCTGAGCGAAGCGGTCTGCTCGGCTGTCGTCGCGGCCGCCGTGTCGACGAGCCAGGACGCGGTCCGCAGCAGAGCTGCCGCTCCGGCCGGGTCGGCGCGGATCCCCGACGGGGTCAGTCCAGATTGCGCATCGCGTCGAGCGCGGCGGTCAGCAGGGGTGCGACCACGCCATCGGCGTTGCCGGCATGACGGTGCGGGCAAGTGAGACGTAACGGGCCCGTGCGGCGTCGGCCGGTTCCGGGGTGAGCAGGGCGTCGAGGCGCTGTCACTCGACCGCCATGTGTCCGGCGAGCCGGCCGGGCAGTCGCTCGTACTCGTCGACGGTCGCTTCGAACCTCCTTTTCATCACCGCCGGTTCGGCCGGTTCGGCCGGTTCGGGCCGTCTGCCACGAACAGGACGCCGGTGGTCGCCACCGTCGCACGGTCGCTGAGGTCCGGGCAGCAGGCCGCGGCAAAGGTCGGGTCGCCCGGCTCCGCCGGCGCCGGGCCGGTCCCGGCCTCCAGCCGGCGGTCGGTCGGCTGCTTCAGGGTGTTGGCGTCCGTCCGCAGGCTGACGGCGTGTTCGAGCTTCAGCAGGGAGCGGCACCGCCCGTGCTCCCTGTGGGCCCGCGCGACCGCCGGCATGGCCTGCAGTTGCACATGCTCAGGCAGTCCATCGGTCACAGCTGCGCCCCCATGCCGGAGAGTTGTGCGGCACAGGCCCTGGATGATCTCGCGTCAACTCCCCCTGAACAACGAGATGTTCGATATATCGACCGCTACCGACCGGGTATCGGCGTGACGGATTCCGGTCGTCTCCCGTTCCCCGGACGTCAAGCATCCGTCCCCGCTTGCGTCGTGTGCCGTCCCTAGGGTCCTCGGAGGTTTCCAAGGAAGGCACTCATGGACGAACGCCTGGCAATACGGGCTCGCGGGATCACCAAGTGTTTCGGCGACGTCGTCGCGCTCGACGGCATCGATCTGGATGTGGCGCAGGGGCAGATCCACGGCCTGGTCGGACCGAACGGCGCCGGGAAGACGACGCTGCTCGGCCTGCTGCTCGGCCTGGCCGTCGCCGACGACGGCCAACTGGACATCCTGGGCGCGCCCATCGGGCGGGCGCTCGCCGCTCCCGAGGGTGTCGCCGGCTTCGTGGACGGTCCCGGTCTCTACCCCTCGCTCACCGCCAGGCAGAACCTGGCCGCGTTGGCCTCCCTGCGCGGCCTCGACGCACGGGCGTCGGGGATCGACGACGTGCTCGGACAGGTCGGGCTCACCGATGTCGCCGACGACCGCGCCCGCGGCTTCTCCCTCGGCATGCGTCAGCGGCTCGGGCTCGCCGCGGCCCTGCTCACCAAGCCCCGGCTGCTCGTGCTCGACGAACCGTCCAACGGCCTCGACCCGGCAGGAAAGAAGCACGTACACGGCGTCCTGGCCGGGCTCGCGGCGGAGGGAACCGCCGTCGTGCTGTCGAGCCACCGCATGGACGACGTCGAGGCGCTGTGCTCGGAGGTCACCATCCTCGCCACCGGACGGATCGCCTTCTCCGGCCCGCTGAACAAACTGGCCGCCGAGAACAGTGAGCTCGACTACCGGCTGCTGACCTCCGACCCGCAAGCCGCGCGCCGCCTTGCGGCCGACACCTCCGGGATCCGCGTCGTCGACGACTCCGTGGGACGGCACGACACCGAGGCGCTCGTCGTGCGCGCGCCGGTGCCCGCCCTCGACGAACTGGTGGTGCGGCTCGTGCACGCGGACATCGCGCTGCGCGAGCTCGCGCCCGTGGTGTCGCCGCTCGAAGCGGCGTTTCTCGCCCTCACCGAGCAGCAGGAGAACAGCAGATGACCGCAACCGTCGCCGCCGGCCCCGCCGCCGCTGCCACCCCGCGTGTCTCGGTCGCGCGCGGCTACCGCTTCGAGCTGGTCAAGCTGGTCTCGCAATGGCGGATCCGCCTGCTGGTCCTCGCCTGCTGGATCGCGCCGGCACTCTTCGTCGCCGCGGTGAGCCAGCAGAGCTCGCTCCCCGTCGACACACTCTTCGGCCGCTGGATGCACGCCACGGGATGGGCCGGATCGCTGGTGGTGCTCGGATTCTCGGGCACCTGGGCGCTCCCGCTGCTGACTTCGGTGGTCGCCGGTGACGTGTTCGCCTCCGAGGACCGGCTCGGGACCTGGCGCCATCTGCTCGTCGCGGTCCGCTCGCCCCGGCGGATCTTCGCCGCGAAGGCACTGGCCAGCCTCACGGTCATCCTGCTGCTCGTGGCCGGGCTGGCCTGTTCCGGCGCGGCGGGCGGGGTCGTGACGGTCGGCGACCAGCCGCTGGTCGGGCTCGACGGTCATCTGTTGTCGCCGGGAGACGCGGCCGTTCAGGTCCTGCTCGCCTGGGTCTGCGTCCTCGCCCCGACGCTGGCCTTCGCCGCGATCGGACTGCTCGGGTCCGTCGCGCTCGGGCGCTCCCCGATGGGGCTCCTGCTGCCCATGCTCGTCGCGCTCACGATGCAGCTCGCCCAGATGCTGCCGCTCCCCGTCGCGATGCGCCTCGCTCTGCCCAGCTACGCCTTCATCGCCTGGAACGGTCTGTTCACCGGCCCGGTACAGCTCGGTCCGCTCTTCATCGGCATCGTTGTCAGCCTGTTGTGGGCGGTGACCGCGACGGCGCTGGCCTATTTCCTCTTCCTGAGGCGCGACTTCACCGACCTGACGCACGACGGCTCGGGGCGCCGCGCCATCACCGTCGGAGCCCTGCCGCTCGTCGGGCTCCTCGTTCTGACGGCCGTCGCCTTCGCCCCGGCGACCTCGGCCACGGGCTCCGGGATCGAGCAGGACAAGGTGCAGCGCTCGGTCGCCACGGCATTCGCTCATCTCTATCGCCTGCAGACCGAGCAGCTCAACCGACCCGACGTCACCGAAGCGCAGCTCAAAGCGAGCGCGGCGTGCACCAAGGGCAGCGTCAGGGTCGCGGCCGAAGGGCCGGGCAACGACTGGCGCTGCGTCGTCTCCTGGCATCTCCCCGACGTCGAGGCCACCGGGTCGGCCATCTATCAGCTCGACGTCACCGCTGACGGGCGGTTCATGGCCGACGGCGATGGACCGAAGGAAGTGAACGGCTACTTCCTGGTGCGCACCCCGACCGGGGACGGACCGAACCCGCTCTGGCAGTTCGACGGCAATGTCGAGCTGCTCTCTACCTCGAAGGGATAAGTCCATGCAGGTCACACGCCGTCGCAGGCGTGCCGCGGAGGGCCGTTCCGGCCTTCTCGGCAGACGCATCGGCCGCCGGATGCCCCTGGCCACGGCCGGCATCACGGCTCTTGCCCTCGCCGCCGCGGGCACCGCTTTCGCCCAGACGCACCAGTTCGGCACCGACCAGGTCGGCCAGACGACGCGTCAGGGCCAGGTCATCTCCAGCGACCAGTACATCGCCCCGTACGGCGACCGTCTCGTCGTCAACAACGGCAAGATCATGTCGTCCTCGCTCAGCCCGGATGGCACCCACCTCGCGGCCTCGGTCACCGACGGCGGTATGGCGCTGTCCATCGTGGACCTCAAGAGCTGGAAGGTGCAGCAGCTCGTCGGCAACTCCGCTTCGGCCGACCTGCGGATCAGCGGCAACGACGTGGGCCAGGAGGGCCCCACGTACTCGCCCGATGGATCGCAGCTGTGGCTGGGCCAGATCGACGGCTACACCAGGTTCACCGTGAACCCGGACGGCAGTGTCGCCAATCCGACGTCCGTCAAGATCCCGGCGGACGGGCCCAAGCACGCGCTGGTGGGCGAGCCGGTGTTCTCGCCCGACGGCTCCACCGTGTACTCGGCGGTCAACGGCCAGAACCGCGTCGTCGCCATCGACGCGGCGACCGGCGCCATCCGGCAGAGCTGGTCCGTGGGCAACGCCCCGCGTGACATGGCCGAGGTCGGCGGCAAGCTCTACGTCAGCAACGAGGGCGGGCGTCCGGCGAAGCCCGGCGACACCACGATCAACTCCTACAACACCCAGGTGCCCGCCGACCCGGTGACCGCCTCCACCACCACCGGCACGGTCAGCGTCATCGACCTGGCGAAGCCGGATGCCGCCGTTTCGAGCATCAACGTCGGTCTCCACCCGACCGCGCTGTACGCCAAGAAGAACGCGCTGTTCGTCACCAACACGGCCACCAACGACGTGTCGGTCATCGACACGACCAAGAACAAGGTCGTGCAGACCGTCGCCACGCAGCCGTGGCCGGAGTCGTCGGTCGGTTACGAGCCCGACGCGGTGACGCTCACCGACGACGGTCATCTGCTGGTGACGCTCGGCCGCGCCAACGCGGTCGCCGTCTACCGGTACACGACCCCGCAGGAGCCGGTCAGCTACGTCGGTCTGCTCCCGACGGACTACTTCCCGGCGGAGATCGCCACCGTCGGCAAGCAGGTGGTCGTCTCCAACACCCGAGGAATCGACGCCCGCCGTCCCACCACCGGCGCCGGGCACGCCACCCACGACACGACATCGAGCGTGCAGCGGTTCACCCTGCCGAACGACCGCGTGATCAAGTCCGAGACGGCCAAGGTCTTCCAGCAGAACGGCTGGACCCGCGGCTCGGTCACGCTGGCCCACGGCAAGGACAAGAAGAAGACGAAGCCCGTGCCGGTCCCGGCGCGGCTCGGCGACCCTTCGACGATCAAGCACGTGTTCCTGATCGTCAAGGAGAACCGGACCTACGACCAGGTCCTCGGCGACGTCCCGGAGGGCAACGGCGACCCGTCGCTGGCTCAGTTCGGCGAGAACGTGACGCCGAACCAGCACGCCCTGGCGAAGCAGTTCGGCCTGTACGACAACACGTACGACATCGGTACGAACTCCGCCGAGGGCCACAACTGGCTGATGCAGGCCGACGATCCGGAGTACACCGAGTCCTCTGCCGGTGAGTACGCGCGCAGTTACGACACCGAGGACGACGCGCTCGGTCACCAGCGCACCGGCTTCATCTGGACCGGCGCCCAGGCGGCCGGAAAGTCCGTACGGGACTTCGGCGAGTTCCAGCAGTTCCTCACCAAGCCGGCGAACGCGAGCTGGCAGAACCTGTACTGCGACTCCAAGAACATGGGGGCGACCGGCCAGGACACCGCCTACCCCCTGGTGTCGTCCTCGCCCATCCCGTCGCTCAACTCCGTTTCGGTGCACGGGTTCCCGAAGTTCGATACGAGCGTCCCGGACATCTACCGGTCGGAGATCTGGAAGCGTGACTTCGAGAAGAACGGTCCGGCCAACCTGAACATGTTCTGGCTGTCCAGCGACCACACCGGCGGTCCGGCGAACGCCGCCGCCCAGGTCGCGGACAACGACCTCGCGGTCGGCCGGATGGTCGACGAGATCTCGCACAGCAAGTACTGGAAGGACTCGGCGATCTTCGTTGTCGAGGACGACTCCCAGGCCGGCCTCGACCACGTCGACGGCCACCGCGCCCCGATCCAGATCATCAGCCCCTGGGCCAGGCACGGTGTGGTCGACAGCCACTACTACTCGCAGATCACGATGATCCGCACCATCGAGCAGATCCTCGGGGTCCACCCGATGAACCAGAAGGACAGCGCGGCCAGCCCGATGCGGGAGGCGTTCAGCCGGACGGCGGACGTCACGCCGTTCAAGGCACTGCCCAACCGCACCTCGCTCACCGCGGGTCTGAAGACCCCGCCCTCCTGCGGTCTGGACACCCCGGCCCCGCAGAACCCCAATGCCGCGGCGGCGCCCTCGGCGAAGGTACCGGCGGACAAGCAGAAGCTCGCGGCGCAGTGGGACGCCTGGAAGTCGCAGCAGCGGCTGACCGGGCGCGACGCCAAGCCCGACTTCGCGAACCCCGCGCAGATGAACCACTTCACGTGGTACCAGACGCACGAGTGGTCGAAGCCGTACCCCGGCGAGAGCAAGATCTTCGCCCCGAAGGAGGTGCCGGGCGCCTACATCCCGTCACCGGAATCCGACGGCTGATGTAGTCAGAGCGCGGATCCCAAGTCGCAGATCCCGGAAGGGGCCCCTGCCCGGCATGGCGAATTCCAGGGGTCGTTGCAACACGGGTTGATCAACTGGCTGTGGCCAGGAGCTTAGCGAGGCGCTCGGCTGGGGTTTCCCAGCCGAGCGTTTTGCGTGGGCGGCGGTTGAGCTGGTCGGCGACCGCGCGGAGGTGTTCGGGAGTGTGGGCGGACAGGTCTGTGCCTTTCGGGAAGTATTGCCGCAGCAGGCCGTTCGTGTTCTCGTTCGAGCCGCGCTGCCAGGGACTGGCCGGGTCGCAGAAGTAGACCGGGATGTCGGTGGCGAGGGTGAATTCGTGGTGACGGCCCATCTCGCTGCCCTGGTCCCAAGTGAGGGAGCGGGCCAGGTGGGAGGGCAGCGTGGTGACCGTGCTCGTCAGGGCGTCTCGGACGGCTTCGGCACCGTGGTCGGCGGGCAGGTGCAGGAGCATGACGTAGCGGGTGGAGCGCTCCACCAGGGTGCCGATCGCCGAACCGCTGTTCTTCCCGATGATCAAGTCGCCCTCCCAGTGGCCGGGCACCGCCCGGTCTTCCACCTCGGCGGGGCGGTCGCTGATCATGACCATGGGATGGCTGTAGCGAGGTTGCCGTTGCTGGGCTTGCCGGCGGGGCTTTCGGCGAGCACGACCGCTGCGGAGAGCTCCAGCGAGTTCACGGCGGAGTTCTCCGCGACCCTGCAGGTAGAGGGTCTGATAGACCGTCTCGTGGACCACATGCATCTCCGGCCGGTCGGGAAAGCGTGTCCGCAGAGCCTGACAGATTTGTTCGGGGCTCCACTTCTCATCCAGCATCTCCTGGATGGCCGTTCGTAGTTCCCCGCTCCTGCTGATCTTGCGGTCTTTGGGGCGGGGCCTTCGTGCGTCGGCGCGGGCCTGGGCAGCATGAGGCCGGTAATACCAGGTGCCGTAGTCGTGCAATACGGTGCGGTTGCGGCGGATCTCCCGGCTGATCGTGGACGGACTGCGGCCCAGCTCAGCGGCGATCTGACGAATCGTGGCCTTCTCCCGCAGCCGATCAGCTATGTGGATGCGTTCGTCCTCGCGCAGATACCGCGACGGGCCGCAGACGACCGCTCCCCGTGGTGCGGGAGGCAGTGGCCTGCGGCCCTTGCCCGGCGCGTGGTTACCGTTGCGCCACTTCTTGCCGGTCCGGATGTCGACACCGACGATCCGGCAGGCTTCCCTGTTGCTGTAGCCCTGTGCCATGAGCTGGAAGTATGCGGCCCGCTCACGCGTCAGCTTCTTCCGGCCCTGCGGCTTCGTACGCTCTGGACGGACCTCGAACTCCATCGAACACCCCTGAGAGCTGGGGTGTTGCAACCACCGCTAGAACTCAAGCATCGTTGCCGGGCAGGGGCCCTTCTGCCAATTCGGGTCCCGTTTCATCCCGAGCGCCGCTGACGAAGCGTCAATCCCGCGTAGACCAAGGCGCCCAGGGACATCCCGACGGCTGCGGACAGGTCGGCGCCGCCGAGGGCGGCCGCGACCGGGCCGGTGTAGATGGCCGTGTTGGCGCACAGGAGCGCCGCCCCGACGCCGATGGCCATCGCGGCGGCTCCGGCGGGATTCACTCCGTGCCAGTACCAGAAGCGGCTGTCGGGGGTCTGGTCCTGCAACGCGACTCCGTCGTAGCGGTTGCGGCGCAGAAAGATGTCCACGGCGTAGATCGCGAACCCGGGGCCGAGGAACGCGACGGAGAGTTCCAGACCGCTGTTCATGGTGTCGAGGAAGTCGGACACGAACAGGGAGTAGAAGGTGAGGCCGAGCGCGATGGAGGCGTCGAAGACGACGGTGAAGGCGCGGCTCCAGGGGATCCCACCGGACTGAAGGGCCAGGCCGCCGCTGTATGCGGTGAGAACGTTGTTCGTGATCGAGCCGAAGATGACGACCAGCAGGAAGACCGGATAGAACCAGCCGGGCATGACCGCCTTCAGTGACGTCTGCGCGTCGGTCATGTCCACCGCCGTCCCGGCCAGGACACCGAGTCCGCTGAGCAGGACGGCCGGCACGAATCCGCCGACTGCCGTCCACCAGCACACCGCCTTGCGGGAGGTGTCGGCGGGCAGATAGCGGGCGTAGTCAGCGCCGCTGCTCCATGACAGGGGGCCGCCCACCATGATCGTGAATCCCGAGGCGAGGATCACCCACAGCTCGTGGCCGTGGACTGCGGTGGCAGCAGGTGTCCGATAGCCCCAGTCGGTGTGGCGCAGCACGTAGTACGCCAGGACCAGGACGCAGGCGGTCAGCGCCCAGGTGAACCAGATGCTGCACCGCACGATGGTGGCGTGCCCGTACACACTGATGGAGAACGTCACGACAGCGGTGACCAGCACGATCGCCACCTTGACCGGGGTGTTCGCGTGGATGCCCAAGTGGTCGACCAGTGCGAATCCGGCGAGGGATCCCAGGGCCAGGCCGATCGCCTCGTAGGCGACCGCGATGGTCCACCCGAGCGTCACGTTGAGGAATCTGTTGCCGCGGACGCCGAACATCGTCCGCGTCACCACCCAGCTCGGCGTTCCGGAGCTGGGGCCGCTGATCGCGAGGTAGCCCACGCCCGCCCAGAGGAGGTTGCCGGCCACGATCACCGCGAAGGACTGCCAGATGTCGAGGCCGAGCAGCACCATCGCGCCGCCCAGCACGATGTACAGGTAGCTCATGTTGGAGGCCGCCCACACCGTGAACAGGGAACGTGGCCGACCATGGCGATCGGCGTCCGGGATGTGGTCGACACCGTGGGTCTCCACATGACCGGTGCGATCGGTGACCGGCTCGCCCCGCTCGGGCCCCTCGCTGGTGCCGCCGGTTGCCCTCAACGCCATCCTGACCTCCGGAATCCCACTCTTGGGATGCGCACCAGTTGCTTGTTGGGGTGGGAGTCAATAAGCATCCCAGGTCATGACGTCAACCTCACGGACCGGACAACGCCGCTGGCCCGCCGTCGAGCGGCGCGCGGAGATATTGCGGGCCGCGGACGTGATCGCCGTGAGCGAGGGCCTGGACAAGCTGACGGCGCAACGGGTCGCCCAGGCGGCGGGCGTCGTACCGGGCCTGGTGGACCATCACTTCAAGTCCGCGGGAGGCGACGTGGTGCGGGTCCCTACCGTCGCGCCCTCGGGCGGCAGGGAGGTGGCGATCGCCACGACGGCCAGACGCTCGCTGGGTCCGTAGCGCTCCGGGCGGCCGGAGCGGGGCCGGTCGAGCAGCCCGGGCACCCCGCGCCGGGCGAAAGGGCAAGGTCGACGGCACCGTCGACCACCACGCCGCACAGCTGGGCCGCTGACGCGCGCTGGCCGAAGTCGACGTCCGATGGCGCGGATCCTTCGGCTACATCATCGCGACCATGGAGATCGACGGACACGACGAGCACATCCCCCTGTGCCGCATCGAGTACCTCGGCGAGCCCGAGGAATGAGGCTTCGAGCTCCTGTCCGCCGCGACCGACGCCTATGAACCGGCCCTGCTGCACACCGGCGGCTTCACAGGCCACCCCAACGACGCCTTCGACACGGCCGCCCTGGTCCACCTCACCGACTACGAGAGGTGACCGAAGCCGGTCCGCCACACCGGAAAAGAACGTGCACGCGCTGCACTAGGAGTCCAGTAGCGATCCATGCGACTGGTGCAATTTTGACTAATTCGGGCGCGACTGCTCACCGGCTACCAGCACTCGGTGCAACAACGCCGACAGCACAGTCCGCTCCTCGGGCGTGAGGCAGGCGAGGAACTCGTCCTGGGAGCGCAACGCCACCTCGAACAGCCGACGCTGCACCTTCTCGCCCTCACGCGTGAGCTCGACGAGCTGCCGCCGACGATCGGCGGGGTCACGCGTGCGTTGCACGAACCCGCGCCCCTCGACGGTGTCCAAGTACCCCACCAAGTGGCTTCGGTTGAGCCCGAGTCTGTCGGCGAGCTCATGCTGCGGCAGGGAACCGAAGTCGGCAAGTGCGGTGAGGGTCGCGAAGTGGGGCAGCCGGAGGTCCGCCTCGGCGACTGCCGCGATCAGGACGTCGTGGCCAATCCGGGAGACATGACTTACCAGGTACGAGGGCAGTGCGAGCAGGCTGGGTGGACGCCCTACGTCCCCGCCCCGGACCTCGGCGCCCTCACCAGGGCTCACGACCTCTGCATCCTCGCAGGCAGGAACTTCCTTCGTCGGCATGTCATCAGCATAACCAAGATCTAATCCTGGACGTAAGCGTGTCGTCATGTAATTATTTCGGCATGACATCGAACCCCCTGAGGAGCGAGCCATGAGCGACGCCAAAGCCTCGAACATGGCTGCCTCGTCGGACTCACCGACACCCACTCCTGGTGTCACCGCCCCGTTCACGGCGCTACTGATCGCCGTGCTGTCGTTCTCGTTGATGCAGACGATGGTCGTGCCCGCCCTGCCCGACCTGCAGCGAGAGTTCGACGCCAGCACCACGGGCATCTCCTGGGTCATCAGCTCGTTCCTGCTCACGGCCTCCGTGGCCACCGCCCTGCTCGGCCGGGTCGGTGACATGTTCGGCAAGCGCCGGGTGCTCATCGCGAGCCTCACCGTTTTCGCCGTCGGCACCCTGCTGTGCGCCGTAGCGAACTCGCTGGGGCTGCTGATCGCCGCCCGTGCCGTGCAGGGTGTGGGCTCCGCAGCCTTCCCGCTCGCCTTCGGCATCGTGCGCGAGCAGTTCCCGCGCGAGCGCGTGCCCGTCGCGATCGGCATGATCAGCTCGACGTTCGGAATCGGCTTCGGCATCGGCCTCGTCATCCCCGGCCCGATCGTGGACGCGCTCAGCTGGCACTGGATCTTCTGGCTCGGCCTGGTCGTGATCGTGCTGGGCATGCTGGCTGTCGCCGCGTTCATCAAGGAGTCGCCCAACCGCTCCCCCGGACGTATCGACTGGATCGGTGTGGTGCTGCTGAGCGGCGCGGTCGTCGCCTTGCTGCTCGCCATCAGTGAGGGCAGGTCCTGGGGCTGGGGCTCGGCGGGTGTGATCTCCCTTTTCGTGGCCGCAGTGGTGCTCGGTGCGGTGTTCGTCGCCGCTGAGCGGCGTATCCAGGAGCCGCTGATCGATATCGACCTGCTGCGCCGCCCCGCCGTCGCGACGTCCCACGTGGCCGCTCTCATCATCGGTTTCGGTATGTACGGCGCGTTCACGCTGGTACCGCTGCTCGCCCAGACGCCCAGCCAGGCGGGTTACGGGTTCGGTGCCTCGGTCACCGAGGCCGGCCTCTTCATGGTGCCGATGGCCGTCACCATGCTGTTCGCCAGCCCACTGGTCAGCCGACTCGGCGCAGCCATCGGCTGGAAGCTCCCCCTGGTACTCGCCTGCTTGATCGGCCTGGTGGGCTTCGTCATCTATGCGGGCGCACACGACAGCGAGTGGGCGATGTACGTGGGCTCCGGTGTGCTCGGCATCGGCGTCGGCTTCGCATTCGCCGCCCTGGCCAACCTCGTAGTGAGCGCGGTTGACCCGCGACAGGTCGGCGAGGCCACCGGTATCAACACCATCATGCGAACCATCGGCGGCTCGCTCGGTGCGCAGATCGGTGCATCGATCGTGGCTTCCAAGACCGTGCGGGGCACACCGTTCCCGGCCGAGTCCGGCTACACGACGGCATTCGTGATGTCCGCCGTCGCCCTCGGTGTCGCCACGCTCGCGGCACTCGCCGGACCAGGATCCCTGCGCAAGAATGCCGCCGCGTCCACAGGTGCCGCAGCGCCCGAGCCGAGCGGTTCTCCCGCCCGCTGAGCCGACAAGGAGCACCTCTACATGCCCGACTACGGTCACGACCTTCTCTTCGGCACCATTCTCATGCCCTCGGCGAACCAGCCCGAGGAGGTCGTCCTCCTGGCTCGGCTCGTCGATGAGGCGGGGCTGGATCTGGTCTCCGTACCCGACCATCCGTACCGGCCGGGGCTTCTCGACGCCTGGACCACCCTGGCGGTGATCGCCACAGCCACGCAACGGGTACGGGTGCTGCCGAACGTGACGAATCTGCCACTGCGGCCGCCTGCCGCGCTGGCCCGCGGCGCGGCGAGCCTCGATCTGCTCAGTGGCGGACGAGTCGAACTGGGCCTGGGCGCCGGCGCGTACTGGGACGCCATCACCGCCGAGGGCGGTCCGCACCGCACGCCCGGTGAGGCGGTCACCGCGACGCGGGAGGCCATCGAGATCATCCGAGCTCTATGGGCCGGCGGCCGGCACGTCCATGTCGAAGGCAGGCACTACACCCTGCACGGCGCCGCACCCGGTCCGGTGCCCGCACACCCCATCTCGATCTGGCTCGGCGCGGTGGCACCACGGATGCTGCGTCTGACGGGGGCGGCGGCCGACGGCTGGCTGCCGAGCGTCCCGCATGTGCCACCGCCCCGGCTCGCCCAGGGGCAACTGGCCATCGACGAGGCCGCGCTAGCGGCCGGGCGCAAGCCCGAGCAGGTACGGCGGCTGTACAACCTCTCGCCGGGCGGAGGGGGGTGGCCCCAGGGCGCACCGTCCAACTGGCCCGAGCAACTGGCCGAACTCACCCTGGAAGTGGGCACCAGCGCGTATCTGCTGCCGTCGGGGCACCCGGAGCTCATCCAGGTGTTCGCGAAGGAGGTGGCCCCGGCCACCAGAGAACTCGTCGCCGCCGCCCGCGCGCGCGGCGCGGCGCCCCTGGCCACCCCCGCTGCTATTTCCGTACATCCCCCGGCGGAGACAGCCTCGGCCGGGCATCCCTTCTCCGTGGAGGCAACCCCGGACCTGGGGCTGCGGCACAGCGCGGAGCAGCTGTGGAGCGAGACGGACCGGCCCAGCGGTCCCGCCGCCGACCCGCAACACCGGTACACCAGGGCCGCGGAGCAGCCCGCACGCAATCTGATCGCCGCTCACGACCGGCTGAGGGCAGATCTGACGCAGTTGCGCGAGATCGTCGACCAGGTCCTCACGGACGCACTGGATGCGGGGGAGGCGCGCTCGGAGCTGCAACAGTTGAGTCTGCGTCAGAACACATGGGTGTTGGGCGCATGCTGCGCCTCGTACTGCCAGTTCACCACCGCTCACCATGTGCGCGAGGACGACGACCTGTTCCCGCACCTGCGGGAGAGCGAGCCGGGTCTCGCCCCCGTGCTCGACCGGCTCGCCGAGGAGCACCACGCCATACAGGGCGTTATCGAACGCATCGACCGTGAACTGGTCGCGTCGGTGGCCGACGACGCCGACAGCACGTCCCGCGCGGGCCTGCGTACGGCGGTCGACCTCCTGACTGACGCACTGCTGTCCCATCTGTCCTACGAGGAAAGAGAGTTGATCGAGCCGATGGCTCGCTTCGGCACGGGCTGGTAGTACTCGTCGGACAGGTCAGTCCTTGCGGTGGATGTGCTCAGGGCGCAGCCGCAGGAGGACCCTGGCGCCCTCCGCCGGACGAAGGCGGGGGCGCCTGTCCACTTGGTGAACGTGGTGTGCGCCAGGTCCAGCGCCGGGAAGCCTGGTTCACCGCGATCATGGAGATCGACGGACAACGAGCGCGACCCCAACGACGCCTTCGACACGGCCGCCCTGGTCCACCTCACCGACTACAAGGCGCGACCGAGCCGGTCCGCCACACCGGAAAAGGACCTGCGACGCGCTGCACTAGTGCCTGCGCCGGATGGGCGCGTGATCGATTGCTCGCTAGGCTCCGCGTACGACCTGTCAGTGGGCAGGAAGTCCTTACCTGTCAGGAGTTGACACGATGCCGGCCAACGCCGCGGCTCATGTGCGCATCGCCCGTCCGTCGCGTGACCTCGAAGCGGCGGAACGCTTCTGGATCTCGGGACTCGGTCTCGACGTCCTCTACCGGCATGCGTCGGACGGCACGCCTGACGACCACTCACTTCTCATGGCCGGCTGGCCGGATGCGGGCTGGCACCTGGAACTCGTCAACGATCCCGCCGCGCCCGTGGAGCCGCGGCCGACCGCCGAGGACGTCCTGGTGATCTACCTCGGCGAACCGGTTCCGGACTCCCTCGTGGAACGCCTCGAACAGCACGGCGGCAAGCGGGTCCCGGCGCACAACCCTTACTGGGACACATGGGGTGTGACGATCCAGGACCCGGACGGCTACCTGCTGGTGCTGTCCACCCGCAACTGGTCCAACTCCTAGCGCTCGCCTCCGGTCAGGCGAGGACGGACAGGAGCAGGGCCATCCCGAGACCCATCACACTGACCAGTGTCTGCACGACGGTCTGTGTCTTGGTGGCCTGGGTGAGGTCCATGCCGAAGGACTCCTTGACCAGCCAGAACCCGGCATGGTTGACGTAGTTGAGGCCCAGGGAGCCGGCGCCGATCGCGACCACCAGGAGCGAGGCCTCGAGCCCGCCACCCGTGCCGATCAGCGGGGCGACGATGCCGGTGGCCGAGACGATGCCGACGGTGGCCGAACCGGTGGTCAGGGACAGGAGCAGGGCGATCAGCCAGCCCAGCACGATCACGTTGAGGTGGGCTCCCTCGGCCGCGGAGGCGATGGCGTCACCGATACCGGAGTCCTGAAGCACCTGCTTGAACGCGCCGCCGCCACCGATGATGAGCAGGATCGCGGCGATGGACTTGAGGCTGTCCGTCAGGGAGGAGCGGGTCGCCTCGCTGGAGCGGCCACCGCCTACGAGGGTCACACCGAGCGCGAACAGGAAACCGGCGAGCATCGCCACCAGCGGTTCACCGACGAACGTGAGCGCCGCACGCACGGTGCTGGACTCGTCGAGCACGGTTTCGGCGAGGGTGCGCAGCAGCATCAGAGCGACGGGTATGAGGACCGAGGTGACGGCCAGTCCGGTGGACACACCGGCGCGCCGCAGAGTGTCGGTGCGCGTCCCCTCGGCCGGGCCGGTGGGAGAAGTTTCCGTGGCGGTGCCGGCTGCGTCGTTCCGGTCGGCACCGGTGAACTGGGCCACGAGCACGGGGTCGGGCCGTACATCGGCCAGGCGGGGCGCGATCCAGCGGGCGTACACAGGGCCGGCCAGGATGACGGTCGGGATCGAGCAGATGATGCCGACGCCGAGGGTCAGGCCGAGGTCGGCGTGGAGGCCCGTCATGGCGGTCAGCGGTCCGGGGTGGGGCGGCAACATGCCGTGCAGGGTGGACAGCGCGGCGATGGCGGGCACGCCGAGCAGCACGTACGGAGAACCCTTCGTTGCGCCGTCGCCCTCCAGGCGGCGCGCGACGCTGAAGATCAGCGGCAGCAGCACGATGAGGCCGACCTCGAAGAACATCGGGATGCCGATGACGAACGCCGCGGCCGCGACGAGCCAGGGAAGCCTGCGGTTGCTGGAACGGTCGACGATGGCGTGGGCGATGGCGTCGGTGGCACCGGAGTCGGACAGCAGGCGGCCGAGCATGGCTCCGAGGGCGAGTGTGAGGCCGATGTCACCGAGGGTGCCGCCCGCTCCCTCCTCGATGGACCCGGTCAGTTTCGCCACGGGTTCACCGGCGGCGAGCCCGGTGCCGATGGTCACCACGATGAGGGCGATGAACGGGTGGATGCGGAGCCGGGAGTTGATCAAGTAGATCAGCAGCCCGATCGCCACGGTGAGGACGAGCAACAGGTACCAAGTGTGTGCGGTCATACGGGAGGAGTGCCTTTCGGGAACCGGCCGCGGTCCGGCCGGAGGAAAACGGGCATGGCTCGGCGAGCCCTCGCGCACGGGGGCCGGACCGTCCCGGTCATGGGTGGGTGGGATCACTTCGGGCAGCTGCCCGTGGTGCAAGCCTTCGGTTTCGAAGCGAGCCGT
This sequence comes from Streptomyces sp. NBC_01446, assembly GCF_026340095.1. Taxonomy (GTDB): domain Bacteria; phylum Actinomycetota; class Actinomycetes; order Streptomycetales; family Streptomycetaceae; genus Streptomyces; species Streptomyces aureus. Next base: position 879,209 of record NZ_JAPEPO010000002.1, read on the forward strand.
CGGTGGACGAGCGCCCGGTCACTCCCGTCCGAGGGAGGCGGCGAGACCGGCCACGAGCTTGTCCTGCTGGGTGAGGTAGGCCGCGAACGTGTCGCCGGTGGCGAACGCGTCGGTCCAGCCGTGCCGGTCGAGCTCGGCCTGCCACCGACTGGACCGGTGCAACTCGGTCAACGCATCGACCCAGCGCTGCCTGTCGGCGTCGCTGATACCGGGCGGGGCGACGATGCCCCGCCAGTTGCTGAAGACCAGGTCGATGCCCGACGACTTGAGCGTCGGGACCCCGGCCAGAGGCTCGACCGGATGCTCGCCCGTGACGGCGAGGACCCGCAGCTGGCCGCTGTCGACCTGGTCGAGGAACTCGCCCAGGCCGCTGGTGGCGAAGTCGACCTCGCCGTCGAGCAGTGCCGGCAGCAAGTCGCCGCCACCGCCGCCGTAGCCGACGTAGTCGACCTTCCTGGGGTCGATGCCGACTGCCTTCGCCAGCTCCATGGGCAGCAGGTAATCCGGTCCGCCGGGAGACGATCCGCCACCGACGGCGAGGCGTTCAGGGGCCCTTCGCCACGCGGTGATGAGGTCGCCGACCGTTCTGAACGGCGAGTCCTTGCGGACGACGACCGCACCCGCCTCCTCGATGAGACGGGCGATCGGTGTGGTCCGGGCGACCGTCACCTTCGCCTTCGCCTCATGCGAGGCGCCCACGACGCCGAGGCCCATCTGCAGCGCCAGATCTCCGTTGCCTCGTTCGTCGACGATGCGCTGCAGGCCCACCGTGCCGCCCGCCCCGGGAAGGTTGAACACCTGCACGTCCGGCGCGATGTGCGTCTCGTCCATGACCCGGGCCGCGGTCCGGGCCGTGGTGTCGTAGCCGCCACCGGGTGTGTTGGGCACCAGGATCCGCAGATCGCGGTCCGACTGCGCCTGCCCGTCGGGAAACACCCCGGGAAACACCCCGCATGCGCTGATTGTGAGGAGTGTCAGTACGGCGACGGTGCCGAGAAGGGCACGTGCGGGACCTCTCATGGCACCTCGCTTTCGATTTCAACTGCCGGGCGTCATGATTGTCCGACATGGCACGCGAGCCGCCCACGTTGTGTCAGTAGCAAAGATTGAGTTAATTGTGGTCACGACGTTCCGCCGCCATACCCTCGCTGGCCAGATGCTGGTGCTCCAGCTCGCCATCGTCGTGGTGGTGCTGCTGGCGGTCGCGGGTGTCTCGCTCGCCCAGTCCGAGGCCACCTTCCAACGGGTCGAGGGCCGCAAGGTCGATGCGCTGGCCGAGCAACTGGGCGCCAACCCCCTGGTCCGCAGCCAGCTCGTGAGGCCTGCCCCCGAGGAGGCGCTGGCCCCGCTGGTGCACTCCACGCTGGCGCAGTCCGGCGTCACATCAGTGACCGTGGCCGACGCAAACGGCCGCATCGTCTCGTCCACCAACCCCACGGTGGTGGGTGAACGGCTGAACCTGGGAGCGGGGGTTGCCCGGGGCCGCAGCTGGTCCGGCGATCTGACGCTGGACGGAAGCCGCGAGCTGGTGGCGCAGGTGCCGGTTCTGAGCGCTGCGAGGCAGACGCTCGGGCGGCAGCTCGGCACCGTCATGATCGGAGAGGTCTCCCCCACCGTGTGGCAGCGGCTCAGCGGCGCCTCTTCGTACCTGCTCGCCTACCTGGGCATCGCGAGCGGGCTCGGTGTGCTGGGTTCCTGGCTCCTTGCCCGACGGGTCAAACGCCAGACGTACGGCCTGGAGCCGCGCGAGATCGCCGGCCTCGCCGAGCACCGCGAGGCGATGCTGTACGGGATCGCGGAGGGCGTCGTCGCCTTGGACCCGCAGCTCCGTCTCACGCTGGTCAACGACGTGGGCCGGCGCCTCCTCGACCTGCCCGAGGACTGCGTGGGGCAGGGCATTGACGACCTGGGTTTCGAGGGGCGGCTGCGAGACGTGCTCGTAGGGGCCCGGCACGGCGCGGCCGACCAGCACGACCAGGTGGTGATCCGCCGTGGGCGTCTGCTGGTGATGAACCGGATGACCGTCATGAAGGACGGCCGCCTGTTCGGTTCGGTGACAACCCTGCGCGATCGCACCGAACTGGCCGAGCTGGAACGGGAGATCGGCTCCTTCCGCAGCTCCTCCGAGCTGCTGCGCGCACAGGCCCACGAGTTCGCGAACCAGCTCCACACCATCTCCGGTCTGATCCAGATCGGGGAGCAGGAAGAAGTGGTCCGCTACATCCGCGCCCTCAACCAGCGCCGCCAGTCGCTCGATGTGACACTCGCCCGGCGCGTGCGCGACACCGCGATCGCCGCGCTGCTGATGGCGAAGTCCTCCCTCGCTGCCGAACGCAAGGTCAGTCTGCGGATCTCCGCCGGGACCGCACTCGGCCGGCTGGCACCGGAGGACGCGGCCGATCTGGCCACCGTGATCGGCAACCTCGTCGACAACGCGGTGGACGCCGCCGCTTCCGATGACGACACCGGCGACGCGTGGGTCGAGGTGGAGCTGCGGCAGGACGCGTCCAGCGTGGAGGTCGTGGTCCGGGACTCCGGCCCCGGCCTGCCGCCCGAAGTGGCTCGGGAGGTCTTCGCGCACGGCTTCACCACCAAGGCCGCCGAGGAGGGCGAGCGCGGGATCGGCCTGGCCCTCACCAAGCTCGTCTGCGAGCGCCACAGCGGCGAGATATCGGTGGCCAACACCGCCGACGGCGCCATGTTCACCGCCCACATGCCCCTCGGTCACCCCGCCGATGTGGCGCCCGAAGGAGTCCCCGGATGACCGCCCCGCACGACACGGCCGCAGAAGACGACTCGATCGACGTGCTCGTCGTGGACGACGACTTCATGGTGGCCCGGGTGCACCGCACCTTCGTCGAGCGCGTCGTGCCGTTCCGCGTCATCGGCACCGCTCACACCGGGCAACAGGCGATCGACGCCGTCGAGGAACTGCGCCCCGACCTCATCCTGCTCGACCTGTACCTGCCGGACGTCTTCGGCCTCGATCTCATCCCCCGGCTGCGCGCCGCGGGCCACGACTGCGACATCATGGTCATCAGCGCCGCCCAGGAAGCGGAGACGGTGCGCCGCGCGGTCCGCCGCGGCGTGGTCGACTACCTGCTCAAGCCCTTCGACTTCGAGGACCTGCTCCCCCGGCTCGAGCGGTACGCCGCCCGGCGCCGCCGACTGCTCTCCGCGGTCGTACGGGGCCAGGCCGACGTGGACCGCGTGCTGGGCGGAACGGCCCTGGCCGCTCCGGGCGGTGGCCTGCCCAAGGGCATGAGCGTCGAGACCGCCGCGATGGTCGAACGCACCCTGCGCGAGGCCGACGGCACTCTGTCCGCCAGCGAATGCGCCGCCCTGACCGGCATCTCCCGCGTCAGCGCCCGCCGTTACCTCGAGTACTTCCACGGCACCGGAAGCGCCGGCGTGTCACTGCGCTACGGCGTCGCCGGCCGCCCGGAGCGACGCTACGACTGGCACGGGTGACGTCGAAGCGGTAGCCGTGCCGTCGGCGGCAGCCAAGAGGGGGCGTCCCGCAGACCGTGCTGCGGAACGCCCCCTCCGAGGCGGGTCATCGCTGCCCGCGGGCTGGGAGTCCCGCGGGCAGGTTCAGGTCAGGTCAGCGGTGGCCGCCGTGGTGACCGCGGTCGTCGCGGTGGCCGCGGTCGTCGCGGTCGTCGCGGTGGCCGCCCCAGGAAAGGGTGTCGACCCTCCGGTTGCGGTCATCGCGCAGGGTGGCGGTGTCGGAGCGGTTGTCCCACACGTACCTGCGACGGTCCTGGTACACGTCACGGCCGCTGTCGCGCCCGACACCGCTGTGGACGCGGACCGTCGCGCGGCCCGCCAGGCGGTAGTGATGGAAGGTGTAGGTGCGACCGTCCCTGGCCGACAGCGTCCACCCGTCGAGGTTCACCGCGTGGCGGGACGTGTTGGTGACATCGACCCACTCCTTGTTGAGGGAGCGGTTGGTGCCGTTGTCCCAGCCCGGGGAGTCGTACTGCGCGCCGGAGATCTCGACGCGGTCGCGGTGCAGGCGGCCACCGGCGTCGGCCGATGCCGACGCGGCGAACGTTCCGACCAGCGCGCCGGCCGCGAGGGCGGCGGCAGCGGTACGGCGGGCGGCAACTGACATGAAAGCGGACATGAATGCCCCTTCACTTTGTACTGCAGACCCGTGTACCGGCGTGATGTGCCGCAGGTCTGCGATGTGCGGGTCCCGGCCCGGTGGCCGAGAACGCCCAACTTGCCAACAGATCGTCCTGAATGTGCGCAAGACGTGAAGGCCGTTACATGTCGTCCATATTTCTGTTGCTCTCCCATGTATCGTCCATTTATGCACTGAAGGCACCAAGTTGACGTCTCGGCCCTTACTCCGCACGACTCCGGCCCCGCTTCTGCCGCGCCCCCCGGCGTCCCGTCACCCGGAAGCGCGTAACAGCCGCACCGCTCCCCACCCGTTCGGCCCCAATTCCGAGCGCCCGGGCATCACCGGGGGTCTGCGAGAGGGAAGAGTCTCGTGACGACCCGCCGATCACCCACCCAATCCAGTAAGGGAACAAGACGTGCACCTGGACCTTTCGGGCCGCACCGCTCTGGTGACGGGCTCCACGCAAGGCATCGGAGCCGCGATCGCGACCGGACTCGCACGCGCCGGCGCGCGGGTCGGGGTCAACGGACGCGACCAGGGCAGGGTGGAGACGGCCGTCGAGCAGCTCAAAGTCGCCGTGCCGGACGGCGACTTCGTTCCGGTCGCCGCCGACGTCGGTTCCGAGGAGGGCGCTCGACGCGCCTGGGAAACGCTGCCTGACGTGGACATCCTCATCAACAATCTCGGCATCTTCGACGCGAAGAACCCCCTGGACATCACGGACGACGAATGGCGCCGCTACTTCGAGGTGAACGTGCTGGCCGCCGTCCGGCTCACGCAGCTGTACCTGCCGCGGATGACCGAACGCGGCCGGGGGCGCGTCCAGTACATCGCGAGCGACTCCGCGGTGGTGATCCCCGCCGAGATGATCCACTACGGCATGTCGAAGACCGCTCTGCTCGCGGTCAGCCGCGGCTTCGCCAAGCACGCCGCGGGAACGGGCGTTACCGTGAACTGCGTCATCGCGGGCCCTACTCACACCGGCGGCGTCGAAGACTTCGTGTACCAACTCGTCGACCGCGACCTGCCGTGGGACGAGGCGCAGCGCGTCTTCATGCGCGAGTACCGCCCGCAGTCGCTGTTGCAGCGCCTGATCGAACCCGAGGAGATCGCCAACATGGTGGTGTACCTGAGCTCCGACCTGGCGTCCGCGACCACGGGCGGCGCGCTGCGGGTCGACGGTGGATACATCGACGCCATCCTCCCGTAAGGCGACGCGCGCCCTACGATCGTGTGCGTCGGGCCGGAAGACTCATGCGTTGCCCGTGCGCAACACCAGCAAGCAGCCGTCGACCAAAGGAAGTTCGACGAAACCATGGCAACTCCTGCCGTTCGTCAGGCTGTTCGCGCCTTCGTCAGGCGTACTTCCTCGACCCCCAGCAGGCCGAGCAGCGGAACCCTGACGGTGCGCTGCTCGGGATCGACGACGAGCCCTGAGCTGCGGATCCGGTCCAGCAGCAGTTCGGCGAGCGGCATCACCATGTGCCGTCCCCAGCAGCGCTCAGAGGCATGCCCGAAGGGCAGATAGCCCGGCGTGGCGTCGGGGTCGAGTTCCTCCCAGCGCTCGGGCCGGAACGCGGCCGCGTCCTCCCACCGGGCCGGGTCGCGGTGCGAGAGCAGCGGAAGTAGCAGGACGTCGTCGTCGTCCCGGATCCGGCTGTCGATCGCGGGGTACTCCGGGGAGGCGTTGCGGAGGATGTTCCACGAGGGCGGCAGCAGTCGCAGGGCCTCGTAGATGATGTCGCGGTTCGACGTGCTGTCGTCGAAGGGGGAGCCGAGCCACAGTGCGTTCGCGACGAGCGTCGAGACCGTGAAACACACCGGGGCGGCCGCTCGCCGGTAGACACCCATCGCGTACCTGCGGTCCTGGTAGCCGACGGCCTCGGCCGCCCGCCCCGCAAGACCGGTGAGGTGGGCGCCGGGGCGCGGCCAGCCGGGCAGCGCGGCGCCTGCGGCGATCACGGACCAGGTCAGCTTGGGTGTCAGTTCGAGGTTGCGGCTCATCAATATGCGCAGACGGAGGGGGTCTTGGCCGAGGATGAGGTCCCTCAGGAAGAGGTGTCCGGTGAGAGGCCAAGGACCCGACAGGTCGACGTCCGACGGCAAGGGGCGCTTCAGCGCCTCGCGGACGTCGTTGCCTACCGTCCGGGTGACCGAGGAGGCTTCGTTGCGCGAGATCGAGCGGCCGTGCAGGGGCTTGAACGTCGGCCGCTCGGTCTCCGTCGCCCGGCGCGCGGCGAGGATCCGGTCGGCGACGTCGTATCCGGCCACTCCGACGGTGTCGCTCTCGAGGCGGAAGACGTCCTGGCCCAGGTGGGCGTCGAGCAGGGCTGTCAGTCGCGGGGCGAGCACGGTACGGCGCATGCGCGGCACGGAGGTGAGCGACACGGGTTCTCCGGTGGCGGTGGGGGTCGGAACCCCCGCTGTACGGCAGTCGGCGTCGGGCGTCTGCTCGCTGCCACCGCACAGCGGGGGCGGGTGGAGGCGTGCCGGGTCAGTACCAGAGATACCAGGCGTTGGCCTTCAGGGACTTTCGGGCCGCGGCCTTGTTGCGGATGGCGAAGAGAAGCTTCATCACTGCACCCCCTCTCAGGGCGGTCGGAAGACACGCGACGGGTGCCGGGGTGAGCCGGTGAAGATCGCATGCCGGTGGCGCGGTGAACCTTCCCTGCCGTGATCAACGGCCAATCCACCAATTCACCGAAGAGCGTTTCGCATATCCACCTTCAGACTCTGCATTTCCCTGCGCACGCAGTGCTCTGCGTGAACCGTGTGCGGCCTCGAAGGGTCGCCGCGTTCGCCCTATGCACTGGTCGCGGCGCTGCGGGTGAGACCGGGAAAGGGGGTGGTGCAACATGCGGGATCTCGGAAGGCGTCGTTCCCACCGCGGCCAGTTTGGCCGGATGGGGAGCCCTCACTGCCGAGCAGGCAGCGCTCTGACCTGCGCGCGAAAATGGCCGGGAGGCTCTCCATCAGCGAACGACTCAACGCATGGCCGGCGCTGGTCCACGAGGATCTGGCGCCCATGGTCGACTACGTGAACCGGCTGGTGCAGGTCGGGGCAAGTACACCCTGGACGAGCCCTTCGAGGCCGGCTGGGGGAAACATCGTTCTCGATGTCACCCCCCGCGGACTCCGGACGCCGACCTTTCGGCGCCGGGGAGTCACCTTCGAGGTGCACTACCGACTGCTGGACAGTGACGTGGTCGTCGAGTCCGCAGACCCTCGCCGGGCCATCGTGGCGTTCGGCGAGGCCGTCTACGAGGCGGCCGTGGAAACAGCGGGCTGGCCGGCCGACGTGATCGGATCCCGCTGCGACGGCTGGCGCATGCGCACGACACCACCGGCGGCGGTCCGGGGCCGGGATCAATGAACCGACGGTCGCCGGAGGCCCCGACCCGCGTCTTCATTCCTGGACGAGCCCGGCCAAGTGGTGCAGCGAGTTGGTGAGATGCTCCGGGCCGAACGGCGGGAACTGGATGTACTCCCGGATGTGCTGCGGCACCGCCGACCAGTCGTAGGTGAGCGTGACCTCGGTCTCGGACGGACCGAGCGGCGCAAGGTCGTAACGCCAGATCCAGCCGCCGAAGTCCAGCTCTCCGTCGTCCTTGCGGTATCCCGTCAGCCAGCCGATGGTGCGCGGCGGGCCGAGTACCTGGACCTTGTTGACCGTCTGGTAGCCACCGTCGGGATGGTTGGGGTGGTACATGTCCATCCGGAAAATCTGCCCCACCTCGGTCAGCGGCGCCCGGTCGACGGATCGCCGAACCCAGCCGGTGCCGTCGATCGCGGCATGGGCCGTCGGGTCCGCCAGCACGGCGAACACCCTCTCAGCGGGCGCGGCCACGGTCAGGGTGGCGCTCACGTTGTCCTCGGCCATGGTGTGCGCGCTCCTTGTCAGCTCATCTCGGGCTCCCGCAGACACGGAAGTGGGGGTTCCCCATATGCAGACGAGCCGGCGAGGCAGAACTCATCGGTCGTGCGGGCTGGACCCGCTCCCAGGGCACCACTGGCGACCGCAGGCGCCGATCCCTCAACGCCGCGCGTGGCGGATCTTCAATCGGCCGAACCCCATGGTCCCGGAGATCCGGATCCGCGGGCCGCCCGTGCCGGAGTGCCGCGGGGGCTTGTAGCGCAGGTCCTTCCATCCCGTGTGCAGACCCTCTACGTCGACGATCGCGTCGCGAGGCACCGTGATCTTGGCCTTGCCGGTGCCGACCTGGAGCTCGATGTCGACTGTCGAGTGCTCGAAGGCTGCCCGGGACAGGTCCAGGCGCACACTTCCGAAGGCGGACTCGACCTTGAGGTTCCGAGGAACCTTCCATGCGCCGCGCCGTTTGATCCGTCCGCCGAGGGCGCCGATCGTGGACGAGGTGCCCGGGTCCTCCTCCGGGAGCGAGGCGAGAGCCGGCGCGAGCTCGCGGTGCGTCCTGGCGGTGAGGACCTGCTGCAGACGGCCGTCCATGTCCTCATGCGAGATGTGCCCTTCGGCGTACGCCTTCTGCACACGTTGCACGGCTGAGTCGCGGTCGTCTTCGCTGATCGGGCGTGCCGGATTTTCCTGCGGGAGAGTCACCGTTTCACTCTAGTGTCGGGAATTCAGCTGCCGCCGAGGAATCCACGCGGCCAAGGCCCACCCCCGGGAAAACGGTCTGCGCCTATCCCCATTGAGCAGGCGGAACGCGACTAGTGTGCACCCCTGACAAAACGTCACGAAAGGAATCGCTCATGGTCTCTCGACTCAATCCGTACATCAGCTTCGCCGGTGACGCCAAGCAAGCCATGGAGTTCTACAAGAGCGTTTTCGGCGGCGACCTGTCGATGAACACGTACGGAGCGTTCGGTTCCGAGACGCCCCCCGGGTACGCCGACAAGGTCATGCACGGCTTGCAGGAGGCCCCGAACGGCTTCATGCTCATGGGCGCAGACAACCCGCCGGGCATGGAGCTCAAGCAGGGCAACAACTTCTCGGTGAGCCTGAGCGGCGACGACGCCGACGAACTGCGCGGCTACTGGGAGAAGCTGTCGGCCGGCGGCAATGTGGCGGTCCCGCTGGAGAAGCAGATGTGGGGTGACGTGTTCGGCATGTGCACCGACAAGTTCGGCGTCACCTGGATGGTCAACATCAGCGAGGCCGGCGCCTGACCCGCATCGCCCAGAAGCGGAACCGCGCGAGTGCCTCGGTGAGGTCGCCGGAGCCGCACGCCGCGTGGAAGGCCTTCTCGGAGGTCCATGCCCAGACCCGGTCACGCGGCATGCGGTTGATGTACCGACGGGGTCCCCGCCCTCCTCCAGGGCACGGGCCCGCGGTGTCGCGTCAGCTGCCCCTGCGCATCAGCAGACGCCCCTGGCGGAACCGTTCGCCCTCCCGCGGCTCGCGCAGCATCCGGCCCACCTCGGCGAAGCCGGCCTCGGCGGCCATCTTCGCCAGGTCGTCGATCGGCCACCGGTAGGCCGTCACCACCTTGTGGTCGAACTCCGTGACCGGATCGCCCCCGGACTCGAAGAAGCCGAGCAAGAGGTGGCCGCCAGGCGTGAGTACACGGCGGAACTCGTCGAAGTACGAGGGCACGTCCCGCGGCGGGGTGTGGATGACCGAGTACCAGGACACGATGCCGTTCAGCGAGCCGTCGGCCAGGCTCAGCGCGTCCATGGAGCCCACCTCGAACCGCAGGTCCGGGTAGGTCTCGCGAGCCAGGTCGACCATCACCGGCGACAGGTCGACGCCGAAGACATCGAGGCCGAGGTCCCGCAGGTGCGCGGTCACACGTCCCGGGCCGCAGCCCAGCTCGGCCACGGGCCCGCCCTCGTTCGTCCGCGCGAGTTCGGCGAACGCGGCGAGCACCGCGCGGTCCAGCGGCTGTGCGTCCAGCGCATCGCGGGTGACTTCGGCGTAGAGGACGGACACGGCGTCGTAGGCGTCCGCTGTCGCATTGCGGTGTGAGGGAGTTTCAGTCACAAGCGACGAGACTAGAGCCTTGCCTTGTCGCGCCGACAAGTGCCCCGTCGCACGGCCCTCCTCCCGCGTCCACCCCCTGCGTGGCCCAACCGCCTTGCCCTGCAAGCCGTTTGGCGACGGCCGGCGTGTGAGGCGGCCGCCACTCACATCGGTCACCGGCCCCTACTCGCGCCTGTTCGGTGCGCACGCCGCGTCAGTGGGTGGTCGATCGCTTCGACCAGCCAGTCCAGCTCCGCCTGGTCTCCGCGTACGGGATTCGAGAGCTTCCCGACGCCGTCGACGGTGATCTCGACCACGTCCCCGCCCCGCAGGGTGAAGTCGAGTCCCGGCACGATGCCGGTGCCGGTGCCGGTGGACAGCACCGCGCCGTCGGGGAACGGCTGGGAGTGCCAGAGATGGTCCACCAGCCCTTGCGGAGGACGGTGGAAGGAGGCCGTGGTGGTCGTCGCGTCATAGGCGACGGCGCCGTCGCGCCGCACCTCGAGGGCAATCTTCAGCGCGGTCGCGTCCTCGATCTCCCAGAAGGGCGCTATGCCCGAGGACACCGCGGCGCTTCCGGCATAGATCTTGGCCTGGGGCAGATAGCGGGGGTTCTCGCCCTCGATCGACCGGGAGCTGACGTCGTCCACGATGCCGTGATGTTCAAGCAGTTCCTGCAGAGCAAGGCGATCGGCATCTGCCAGATCGACGCCTGCCGGCTCGGCGGCATGAACGAGGCGGTCGCCGCCCTGCTGCTCGCCGCCGCGCACGACGTGCCCGTCTGCCCGCACGCGGGCGGAGTCGGCCTGTGCGAACTGGTGCAGCACCTGTCTCTCGACGTGCGCCGGGGTGACGGCACGTTCGTCACGGATCTGCGGCCGGACCGGCCGGTGCGCGCCATCGGCAGCTTCCTGGACCTCGCCAACGACACCGGTCTCGACGAGATGCTGGAGTGCCGCAAGGTCATCGAGCCGAGTGCCACCGCGCTCGCGGCGACCCGGATCGACGCGGCCACCCTCGACGCCCTCCACCAGCGCATCGAGCGCATGAGAACACTGCACGACCCGGAGGAGCTGGTCCGCGAGGACCTCGCGTTCCACGCCGACATCGTCGCCGCGACGGGCAACCGCACCCTTGAGTCGCTGCTCTCCTCCGTCACCCAGCAGACGGCCAGGGCCCGCATCTGGCGAGCGCTGATCAAGTCCGACGTGCTCGCCTGGACCCACGAGCAGCATATGGACATCTACCGCGCCCTGCGCGCCCACGACAGCCTGGCCGCCTTCACGGCGGCCAACCGGCACGTCAACGATGTGGACGCCTGGGTGCGTGACCGCCTCGACGCGGTACGGGATCGCGCCTGAGGGAGCAGGGCGCTGCCGCCACTCGTCGTGTCACGCATGCCCCAGGACGACGAGCGCGACCAGCAGCACCGTGACAGCGGCGCTCATTCCGTGGGCGACGACCGCGGTGAGCGGGAAGTTCCGTTCAGCGGTGGCATGCCCCTGCGAATGTCTCCCCCTGCTGGGCAGCCAGCGGAAAAGCATCATGAAGCCGAAAGCGGCCACGATCAGAACGACAGCACAAGCGGCCCAGGCGGAGCCGCGCGCGTTACCGATGAGGTACGCCGTCCAGGAGGCAAGTCCGGCGACAGCGAGCGCGATGTGGCCGAGGACGAGCCACAGCGGCAGCCGCGTCACGCCCGGCGTGCGCTGTTGCAGCCCTCCGTGGCGGATCCACACCGTGGCCAGATATCCGCCCAGGCTCGCGGTGACCAGCCAGACACACAGCACGGCGACACGCATACGCTCCCCCTCGGCATCCGTTGCCCTTTGACCCAGCACAGCGCACCGCGGGGACGACCGTTCAGACGTCCATTCACCAATTCACTCGTAGGGATGAATAGAGGCGCTAACTCCCCCGAACTCACCAGCCCGACCCGTTACGGCGTCAGGCATCAGGCATCGGTGCCGGCGCAGTCGTTCACTGTGATTGGCTGCGGTGTATGGGTCTCAGACGACCGTTCCGCAGTCCGACCGGGGACGGTGTCCCGGCGCCGAAGGCGGCGCCCCCGTTCGACCCCGAACTGAGCGTCGTACTGGCGGACTTGGGCAAGGAGCCGAGGGAGCCGCTCACCCCGGACAATCTTGCGGCCCGGCAGCAGCAGGATGCCGCGGCCCGGCCCAGGCCAACCGCCGAGGACCTGCGCGCTGACGGCCGTTTCGACGTGACGGAGTTGCGCGTACCGGGACCGCCCGGCGGGCCGGAGGTCACGCTCGTGAGCGCCCGGCCGTCCGGGCTCGTCGGACGGCTGCCGCTGCTGTACTACATGCACGGCGGCGCGATGGTCATGGGCAACGCGTGGTCCGTGCTTCCGCGGATTCTCCGCGAGTGGGCTCAGCCGCTGAACATGGCCGTGATCTCGGTCGAGTACCGGCTGGCGCCGGGGGCGCAGTACCCGGCGCCGCTGCAGGACTGCTACGCGGGGCTCGTCTGGGCTGCCGCGCACGAGGCCGAACTGGACATCGACCCGGACCGCGTCATCATCGGCGGCAAGAGCGCCGGTGGCGGGCTCGCCGCGGCCCTCGCCCTGCTGGCCCGCGACCGCGGCGGTCCCGAGCCGCTGGGGCAACTGCTGCTGTGCCCCATGCTCGACGACCGCGGCAGCACCTTCTCCAGTCGACAGATGTCGGGCCTCGGGCTCTGGGACCTCACCTCGAACGCCACCGCGTGGCAGGCCCTGCTGGGCGATCGCTACGGCGCCGAGGACCTGCCCCCGTACGCGGCCCCCTCCCGCGCCGAGGACCTCTCGCACCTCCCCCCGGCGTATATCGATGTCGGGTCGGCAGAGATGTTCCGGGACGAGGGCGTCGCCTACGCGAACGCCATCTGGCAGGCGGGCGGCCAGGCTGAACTGCACGTATGGCCGGGCGCCTACCACGGCTTCGACAGCGTGGCGCCTAAGGCGACCTTGAGCCAGGACGCGCGCAACGCCCGCACCCGCTGGCTCCAACGCCTGCTCGCCGACCGCCGTACCTGAGCCCCATGCCCCAGCGCTCGCGCCACGGCACCGGCTTGGGGGGAACAAGTCAGCGAGCTTGGAGAGTTGGTATGCCACGGCTCGACCACTATCCAGCGAATGGAACAGAATGTTCCGTTCGGGACGATATCTTGACGGCATGTCAATGTACGGTTTTGTCGGGACCTCGGCTGGATCGACCACGCGGCGACAGCGCCGAGGCGGCCCACCGCTGGACCTGATGCACGGAACGGGGGTTGAGACCCCGTGTCACTGATGCGCCCGGCGCTCACCGTCCCGAACACCCGCACCCGATCCCCTCTCGTGTCCCGCCACGACTGGGAGGGCTACCGCTGCGAGTCGCGGCTGGTGCGTGCGGCCGCGCCGCGTATCGCGCCCTTGGTGCTGGTCGGCGGTGCGTTCCAGACCAAGGAGAGTTGGGGTCGTCTGGAACGTGAACTGCTCACGCACGTGGACGTGTTCACTGTCGACCTGCCGGGCTGGGGTGCCGGGAACGTCCTCCCCGACCGCCATGGCGCGGACTTCCTCGCGGACGCCCTGGGTCACATGCTCGACGAGTCGGGTCTGACCTCTGTCAATCTCGTGGGCGGTTCGTACGGCACCGCGATCGTCTACCGCCTCGCGCAGCGGCGGCCCGAACTCGTCGAGAGGATGGTACTGGTAGGGACCATGACGTCCATTCCCGGGCACGCCCGGGTCGCCATGCGCCGGACTCTGGACCTGCTTGTGGACCGGCGTATGGAGGAGTTCGCCGAGGAGACCGTCGCGTTCATGGTCAACGCCGACCGGATCGACTCCGTCACCGCAGGCTCCCGGGTTCGCCGCTTCCTGATGCGCCGGATGCTCAACCTGAGCGAGGAGGACGTCGCGAAACACCTGGCCAACACGATGCGTCTGCTCAGGCACGAGATGCTCGACACGAGCCGGCCGCCGGCCATGCCGGTGCTGGTCGCCACCGGGGAGCACGACACGTTCACCACTCCGGACCTGTGCCGGGACCTCGCCGCCACGTGCTCCGACAGCTGGTTCACGCGGGTGGCCGACGCCGACCACATGCTTCCGCTGGAGCGGCCGGTCGAACTCGCCGACCTGATCACACACTTCCTGGCGGACGAGCCGTTAGAACAGCTCACGTACTGCCGCGGGGTGGAGCGGACTTCCCAGCCCTGCCCAGCACGGTGAGTACGCCCGACGGCGTCCCCGGCAGTACGTGGTCATGTGACTCTCGGTCCGCGTGCTCGTTGGTGGCGTATGGAAAGACGTGAGTCGCAGCAGCCCAACGGCTCGGCAGGAACTCCGGGTTGCGCGACTCCGGTTGAAAGGGGACCCGCACTCGATGCGCATCCAAGCCATCACGGTGGGTTCGACCGGTTCGGTCGCCCCCTACACGGGCCTCGCACACCGGCTGTTGACCGAGGGGCACACCGTCGAGATCGTCACCCACGCCAAGTTCGCGCCGATGGTTGCCTGCTGCGGACTTCGCATGGAACCGCTCGAAGCCGATCCCTTTGAGTCACTGATCGGCGCCCACAGCAGCCTCAGCAGCGCAGGGCATCCCTCGAACGCCCTTCGTTCACCCCAGCGCCGAGCACTCAGGTCGCTCAAGTCGCTACGGTCACTCGTCCGGACGACCGAACAGGCCATGCTCTCGTTGGTGGACGCCATCCTCACCGCCGTGGATCCGAAGGCCGACCTCATCCTGCTGTCCACCATGGCGGCCCCGATCGGCGCGGCCATCGCGCGCCACCACCGCATTCCCACCATGGGCGTCTTCCTTCAACCCGACGTGCCCACAACAGAGTTCGCCCCGTGCACGATGGCCTGGCAGAGCCCGGGCCGCACCAACCTCCTGCGGGGCCACGCCTCCAACGCCCTCTTCGACACCCTGTACCACACGGCCAATCGCGCCGTCCACGCCCGCCTGGGTGTCGACCACCGCAGCGCCCATCGTCTGCGCAGCGTCCGCGAGCGCAGTCAGTGGCCGATCTGGCACGGCTACAGCCCCTGGGTCGTTCCACGTCCGGCGGACTGGCGGCCGGGACTGCACGTGGCCGGCTACTGGTGGCCGCACGAGTGCCCGAACTGGCAACCACCCACTCTGGTAAGGGACTTCCTGGCCGCCGGACCACCCCCAGTACTCATCGGTTTCGGAAGCATGATGCCCGGCGAACCCGAGGAGCTCGGTCAGATCGCGGCGCAGGCGCTGCGCCGCGCGGGGCTGCGTGGGGTCGTCCAGTCGGGCTGGGCCGGCCTCTCTGTGGTCGACGACGACGTCATCACCGTCGACGAGATCCCGCACAGCTGGTTGATGCCGCAGACGGCGGCAGTGGTCCACCACGCGGGCGCCGGCACCACGGCGGCCGGTCTTCGGGCGGGGGTTCCTGCGGTACCGGTCCCGGTCATGACCGATCAGCCCTGGTGGGCCGCCCGCCTTGTGCAACTCGGGGTGAGCGCGAAAGCACTGCCCTGCACCGAACTGACCGCCGCACGATTGGCCGACGCGCTCACCCGGACGACCCAGGACCGTGCGCTGTCACGGAACGCCGCGGCAGCGGCCGTACGCCTTGCGCAGGAGGACGGAGCGGGGGCCGTAGCCCGCGCGGTCGCCGCGCTCGACTGATCCGCGTCAGCCCGCGCGTGCGCCGGCCCAGCGCTCGCCCGGACACACCGAACTGAGCAGGGCACCCACCACCTTTGGCTTGAGGACCCCCTATGACCCGACCAGCCCCGCCATCACACCTCGCCACCTCGTCGACCGCACCGGAACACAACAACTCGCGCCCCAGCACCTCCATGCCACCGCTGGACGCCTGGATGCACCGCCAGCAGAGCAGCGGCGGCTCCAACATGACAGCCGCACTGCTCGCCTGGTTCGAGGGGCCCCCGCCCACGCTGCCAGCCCTGCGCTCCTTGGCCCGGTACCGCCTGGCACCCTACGAGCGGCTACGACAGATGCCGAGCGCAGCCGGTCCCACGGAGGACAGCTGGCCGATGTGGTCGACCGGCCCGCACTTCGAGGCCGCTCACCACATCGTCGAAAGCCCCGGCGCCGCCACGACGGAACTCGAAGTGGACATCGCAGCCCTCTTCACTGCGCCACTCGACCCCCGCCGCCCACCCTGGCAGTTGCACCTCGTCCCCACCACGGGCGGCTTCGTTCTCCTGCTCCGCGCCCACCACGCACTGCTCGACGGCAGATCGATCGCCACGTTGCTCCGCGCCCTGTTCGACGAGACCGCCGGCCTACGCCCTCCGCGAGTCGGCGGCCCTGCGACAGCTGACACGCCCTCCCGAGGCCGTCAACTCTCCTGGACTCTGGGCGACTTGCTGCCCAAGGCCCGCCCACTGCCCTTTCACGGTCCCGTGGACCCTCACCGTGTCCTGTCCTTCCGCCACGTGCCGCGCAAGGAACTCGACGCCGCCCGCGCCTCGTTGCGCTCCGCCGCGCCAGCCGAACGCGCCTCCACCAACGCGGTCTTCCTCGCCGCCACCGCCGGAGCGCTGCGAAACCTGGGCGTCACCGGCCGCTCCCTACCGACCTTGCCCGGCATCTACGCCCTGGTCCCCGTCGACGTACGCACCAGCGAGCAATCACAACTCCTCGGCAACCACTACGCCACGGTCCGGGTACC
Organism: Streptomyces sp. NBC_01446; assembly: GCF_026340095.1. Lineage (GTDB taxonomy): Bacteria > Actinomycetota > Actinomycetes > Streptomycetales > Streptomycetaceae > Streptomyces > Streptomyces aureus. Next base: position 895,948 of record NZ_JAPEPO010000002.1, read on the forward strand.
GCTCCCCCAGCGGGGGGACGCGAGGGAGAGACTCGCTGCCGTCGACTCCTTCATCCGGCGCGCCGCGATCGGAGCCAGGGCCCGCGCCCAGGCCGCCGTGGTCTCCTCACGACCACGCAAGATCACCCCTCTGAGCAACGCAGCCGGCCGTTACGTCGACTCACCTCGCTACTTCTCCCTTCTCTGCAGCAGCGTGTCCACACACGCAGGTGAACTCGCCCTCGGATCAGCGCGACTCACCGCGATGGCAGCCATCCCTCCACTCGGCCCGGGCCACCCCCTCGCAGTCACCGCCATCCATCACGGCAGCACCTCCGTCGTGACCGCCGTCACCGACCACAACCATCGTGACCTGGCGCAACCACTCGCCGAACGAATCCATGACGAGATCCGCATCCTGGCCAACTGAGCGTCTCGAGGAAGACGGCTTCAGCCAGTTCGGGTGAAGTCGCTGCGCCGCAATCCACGTGTACGTGCCCCGCGCCGGTGCCGACTCCGCGGCTCGCGTCAGGCAGTGGTCGTCGACGCCTGGAAGTAGTGCCCCTTGTCGAGGTCTTCGAGGAGGCCGGGGTGGGCCGGCTCCCAGGCGAGCAGTTCGCGGGTCAGCGTGTTCGACGCCGGGGCGTCGATGCCGATGAAGGCGGCCAGCCAGGCGAAGTGCTCGGCGGCGTTCTCGGGAGCCACGGACGTCACCGGCACGTCGAGGTGACGGCCGATCACTTCGGCGATGTCGCGGAGCGCGACCCCCTCCTCCGCGACGCCGTGCAGCACCGATCCTGCGGGGGCCTTCTCGGCCGCGAGGCGGAACAGGTGGGCGGCGTCGAGTCGGTGGACGGCGGGCCAGCGGTTGGCGCCGTCGCCGGCGTAGCCGGAGACACCCTTGGCGCGGGCGGTCGCGACCAGCGTCGCCATGAAACCGTTGTCCCCGTCACCGTGGCAGGTGGGAGCGAGCCGCACCACGGACGAGCGCACGCCCTGCGAGGCGAGGTCGAGCACCGCCTGGGCGGTGGCCACCCGGATGGAGATCGGCGAGCCGTCGTTGGTGGCCGTGTCCTGCTCGGTCGACACGCGCCCGGGCGCGAGGCCGGCCACGCCGGAGGCGAGGACGAAGGGCCGGTCGGTGCCGGTGAGCGCGGCGCCGATGGTGTCGACGGCGCGGCGATCCGCCTCCGCCGCCCCCTGGAAGTCGCCGGAGAAGGCGATGTCGTGCTTGAAGGCGAGGTGGATCACCCCGTCCGACGCGGCGGCCGCGTCACGCAGTACGTCGAGGTCGTCGACGGTGCCCCGGACGACCTCCACCCCTGCGGCGGTGAGCGCAGCGGCGGAGGCGTCGGAGCGGGCCAGCCCGACGACCTCGTGTCCCGCGTCGATGAGCTCGGGAACGACGGCGGAGCCGATCCAGCCGGAAGCGCCGGTCACGAAGATGCGCATGAGGAACCCCAAAGAGTCGATGGCAGATGCTGCCATGGTGATGTCAGTGCCTGTCATCAACGCTACACCTGATGTCATTCACTGTCATCACGTAAGATCTGCGCATGGGTAGATGGGAGCCGAACGCGCGTGGGCGTCTGGCGAACGCGGCGTTGGAGCTCTACAGCGAGCGCGGGTTCGAGCAGACGACCGTGGCGGAGATCGCCAAACGGGCCGGGCTCACGGAGCGCACGTTCTTCCGGCACTACGCGGACAAGCGCGAGGTCCTTTTCGCCGGCTCCGGCGAGCTGGAGGAGGCGTTCGTGAAAGCGGTGGCCGACGTGCCGAAGTCCGCGGCGCCGATCGACGCGGTGGCCGTGGGCCTTGACACACTCGCCGAGTTCTTTGTCGACCGCCGCGACTTCGCGCGGCGGCGGCAGGCCGTGATCATGGCGACCGCGGAACTCCAGGAGCGCGAACTCATCAAGCTCGCCTCGATGTCAGCGGCGCTCGCCGACACTCTGCGCCGACGGGGCGTGGCGGAGCCGGCCGCGAGCCTGACCGCCGAGGCGGGGGTCGCCGTCTTCAAGGTGGGCTTCGAGCGCTGGATCGGCGCGGCAGAGGAACGTGAGATGTCGCGGTTCATGCGGGAATCGCTGGACGAGCTCAGGACGGCGCTGACGGGCAACTAGCCCGCCTCTTTTCTCCGTCACGCGCCTTTCCGGCGTACACGCAGGTTGTGCTTGCGTGCCCATCTCAGTACGTCGGCGAGTACCGGGAAGCGTTCGTGGAGTTGCTGGGCGTTGCGGTCGAGTTCCTCCATGAGGCGCTGTGAGCGGTGCTCCGTGTCGAGTTCGGCGAGGATGCGGTCGATCTCGGTGAGCAGGGCCCCCTGCAGTTGCCACTGGCGCGGGTCCTCCTGGACGGTGTCCAGAAGCAATCGTGCGACGTGTTCGCGCTGGGCGTTGGCGGCGCCGAGATGGCTGACCAGGCGGTCCTCGGCCGTTTCCGACTCCGAACTGGTTCCGGTGGAGACGAGTACGGCGAAGCTGACCAGGGCGTCCGCGACGTGCCCGAGCAGATCGCGCATCGCCATCGACACCTCGGGTTCCAGCAGCCACTCCTCTTCACGCTGTTTGGCCAGGTCCGTCAGAGTCCGGGCGATGACGCGCAGCACGACGGTGCAGATTTCGAGTGTGTCGAGGCCGGTCCGCAGGACCACGCGGTGCAGTCGCCCCTCCCGTACGCGCGGATTGAGCCGGAGGCTGTCCTCGGCCTGCCGCAGGGAGGCGTCCACTTCGGCGATGTCCTGATCGAGGCGCCGCGCCTCGTGGAGTCGTTCCGCGGCGAGTGGCCAGGGGGTCTCGGCGTCGAGCTGGTCGCTGAGTTCGAGGAGCAGGCGGCGCATGCGGCGGGCGAGGTCCTCCAGGGCGTCGCCCGCCGTGTCCACCCAGAGGGGTGGGGCGAAGAACAGGTTGAAGGCGAGCCCGGTCAGGGCTCCGATCAGGGTTTCCAGTACGCGGTCCCATGCGCTCGATGCCACTTGGGTGACGCCGAGTACGAGCATGGCGCTGATCGCCACCTCGGGCACGAACTCGTCCGCGCGGACGAAGGGCCCGATGGTGAGGGACGCGAGGATGATCAGCCCCAGGCTCCACCAGCTCAGCCCCACCAAGGCGCTGAACCCGATGGCGATGAACACTCCGACGACAACGGCGTTGATGCGGCGGAGGCTCATCTTCACGGTCGCGTACAGGGTCACCTGCACGACGAGGAGAGCGGTCAGGGGCGCGGTCAGCGGAACCGGTTCGCGGCTGAGGCGCAGGGCGATGACATAGGCGATCGTCGCGGCGACGGTGGCCCGTAGCGTCTGCACGGCGACCGGGTGCCTCAGCCGTTTCACGAGCCGACTGCCACGGGGGACACGGCTCAGCAGCTTCACCAGCCGCTCGGGTACCAGACGCATCTTCAGTCCCTTCCCCGATCCGTGCGGCACCTCCCGGCCGCCTAGACCGCCCGGGTCATGCCGGACGAGATCGAGGGAGCTCGGCGCTCGCGCTTCATGCCCATATCTGTTTACTTCGCCGCGCCATCCCCGTAGCATCCCTGAAAACGCAGAGGCTCGGACATCAAACGGATGTAAATCCACATCCGTGGAGAGCCTCTCACTCTTCGCCTCCAGAAAGAGGGTCACCTCATGCCGCAGCGCACTGTCGTCATCGGTTCGCGCACCGGGCTGCACGCCCGCCCGGCTTCCGTCTTCGTCCAGGCCGCCTCGAAGCAGCCGGTCAAGGTGACGGTGGCCCGTGAGGGGCAGAGCCCGGTCGACGCACGAAGCCTGCTGTCCGTGCTCGCGCTCGCGGTGAAGCAGGGTGATTCCGTGGTGCTCACAGCCGAGGGCGACGGCGCGGACGCCGCCATAGACGAACTGGCCGCGCTCGTGGCGACCGACCTCGACGCCAGGGAGTAACAGTCAGATCGTCGCCATCTCCGTGCGGGACGGACGCCTCGACGGCATCCACGCGATCCTCGACCCCGACAAGCCCAGACGCGTGGGGGCAGGTCGTCGATGGCTGCCGTCGGCTGTCGACCGGCGGTGGGCGCCGGAACTCACCGCGCTGATCACCGACGGCGAAACCGCACCGGTACCGCGCCCCATCCACACGCTCCCGAACCGGCACCGTTGGGACCGCATGCCCGGGGTGACGCTCCTCCGTGACGCCGCGCACCTCATGCCGCCGTCCGGCGAGGGCGCGAACCTGGCGATGCTCGACGGCGCTGACCTCGGGCGGGCGATCGCCGCGCACCCCGACGGCCTGGAAGCGGCGCTCACCGTCTACGAAGAGGCGATGTTCCCGCGCAGCGAGTCGGAAGCCGCGGATGCCCACCGGCTCATGGCGCTCTGCCTCGACGACCGGGCACCGCACAGCCTCATCGACTTCCTCACCGGCTGAGATGATCCGCGGCGCGGGCCGGTTCAGGACGGGGCGCCGCTCAGGACTTCCACCTTGCCGGTGTCGAGTGAGTAATAGGCGCCGACCACGGCGAGGTCGCCCTTCTTCACGAGTGGGGAAAGGTCGTCGTTGGTGCGCAGATCGGTCGCGGTCAGGGTGACCTGCGCGCGGGCCATGGTCTCGACGGGGTCGGCGCCGCCCTCGCGGACTGCCTGCCGATACGCCGGTTCCAGAGCCTTGACGATCGCCTGCAAGTTGCCCGGCAGGGGTTTGCTGTCACGCAGGGACTCGTACGCCGCCTTGACCGCGCCGCACCGCTGATGGCCGAGGACCACGATGAGCGGGGTGCCGCTCGTCATGGGCCCGTATTCGACAGAACCGGTGACGACCGGCCCGATCGCCTCCCCGCCCGTGCGCATCACGTAGAGGTCGCCGAGCCCGGTGTCGAAGAGGAGTTCAGGCGGCACGCGGGAGTCGATGCACGAAAGGACCGACCCGTACGGCTCCTGTTGCTGAGCCACCAGCTCACGACGGTCCGGATCCCGGTCGGGGTGCTGAAGGTCCCCGCTCACCCAGCGCTTGTTGCCCTCCATCAGCCTCGTGAATGCCGCCACGGACGTGGTCGGCGGAGGCAGCGGCGAAGTGCTGGACGGTGTGGTGACGGCGCTGGTCGTCGGTGTGCACCCCGCGAGCGCGACCGTGGCACTGGCGAGTGCGCCGGCGAGCAGAACTCTGCGATTCGGAGACTCTGCTGTGTCCATCGGTCGTTCCCCTCGGTGCTGTGTACCGCTCGCACACGCCCATGCGTCCTGACAGGGGCGATTGTGCTGCCAGGTACGGGTGAAGTGACGGCAGGCGCGAGCGGGCGCGCGGCACATTGCCACCGGCGGGCTAGGGGCTTTCGTTCGGCCCAGGCTGCGAACGCGGCCGACGAGATGGTCGTGGGTTCGCTGTCCATCAGCGTGTACAGCGCGGGGCAGCTGGGCGGCAACTGAGCCACACGTCCGTGGCGGGCTCGAGCGTCCGGCATGCGGAGTCAGGTTCAGTCGTGCGGGTGGGCCGACGGTGGCGGGCGTGGGTGTGGAGGCGAGGACGAGCGGGATGTGGTCGGCGCCCTGTTCGGGCGCGATGCCCGGCGTGTCACCGACGGCGCGTCCGGCGCGCTCGCGGGTCGGTTCGCCAACGGCGGACGGGCCCAGGTGCAGCCGTCAGCCGCCGTCAGGCCACGCCGCCAGCGCCAGCTCGGCCACCTGGGACAGCTCGGCGGCGTCCGCTCCGTCCCGTGCGCGCTGTGAAAGTCCCTGCACGATCGTGGCGAAGTAGGAGGCCAGGGCCGACGCATCGGCCCCGGCCGGCAGCTCCCCTTCTTCCTGGGCCCGGCGCAGGCGCTCCTCGATGGCGGCCAGGCCCGCGTTGCGCACGTCGCGCAGGAACTTGGCGATCTCGTCGTCCTGCGCAGTGACGTTGGTGGCCGCACTGATGGCCAGGCAGCCCGCCGGGTGCGACGGATCCGCGTAGACCGCCGCCGCCTCACGCAGGATCCGGGACACGGCGCCGCGTGCCGTCGGCTCCTCGGCCAGCGCACGCGCCGGGAAGGACCCCACCGGCGACCGCCCGTACACCTCGACAGCCTCTCTGAAGAGCGCCTTCTTGTCGCCGAACGCCGCATAGAGACTGCCCGGGCGGATGCCCATCGCCTCCGTCAGCTCGCCCAGCGAGGTCGCCTCGAATCCGCGCTCCCAGAACAGTCGAATGGCCGCCTCCAGCGCCGCGTCCCGGTCGAACGTGCGGGGACGCCCTCGTGCCTTGCTCATGCCCGCCATTCTAGAGCGCTCGCTCAAAAACTCATGCTAGGGTCCATTCTTGAGCAGTCACTCAACAAATAGCCTACCGAGGAGGCCCTCACCCCATGAACGGACATCTGGACAGGCGACCGGTCGGACAGGTGAAGAGGCTTCCGGGCGAACAGGCGGAGAGACGTGCGGGCGGACAGCTCGACGCGCACCGGCACGACGAGGGGCACACCGTCGCCGGTTGGGCCGGCTTCGCTGTTGCCACCGGTGGGGCGATCAGCACAGGCCTCGGCATCTGCGGCTGGCGCCCGGGGATCTGGCTGGGGATCTGCGTCCTGGCCTCGGCGACGCTGGTCACATGGGGCCTGCACCTCGCGGGCTGGGGCAAGCCGCCCGGCCCGCGACCTTCGGATCTCAGGGGCCGGGACCGCGGCGCACGCAACGGGCACCCGGATTGCCTCGGGTGCCGACTGGCCGGGCGCCGCGGGGTTCCGGCGCGTCAGGACGTCACCTCCGAGCCCACCACCACACCCGCGGAAGCGCCTTCCCCCGCCGACCTCTGACACGGGCGACGACCAGGGCGCACCGGGCGTGCATGAACCCACTCCTCATGACCGCTGGCATTATGCAGGTGAATACCTGCATAATCGGAGTGTGAGCCACGAAGCGACAGGCATGGACCAGGTCTTCAAAGCGCTGGCCGATCCCACCCGGCGTCGGCTGCTCGACCGTCTGCGCGAGCACAACGGCCAAACGTTGCGGGAGCTGTGCGAACGCCTGGACATGGCGCGCCAGTCAGCCACCCAGCATCTCGACATCCTGGAGCGGGCCGGCCTCGTGACCGTCGTCCGGCGCGGACGCGAACGGCTTCACTACCTCAATCCGGCCCCGATCCACGAGATCGAGGAACGCTGGATCTCCGAGTTCGACAAGCCCCGTCTGCAAGCGATCAGCGCCATCAGGAACCAGGCAGAGGAGTACGCCATGACCAGCGGATCAGCATCCGTACCGTCCTACGTCTACGTCACCTACATCCGGGCCGGAGCGGAGCAGGTGTGGCAGGCCCTGACCGACGCAGACCTGACGGCGCACTACTGGGGACACGCCAACGTCTCCGACTGGCAGCCGGGCTCGGCCTGGGAACACCGACGCGTCGACGGATCGGGGGCCGTCGACGTAGTCGGTCAGGTCCTCAAGGCCGAGCCGCCGACGCGTCTGGTCATCACGTTCGAGGACACCCCGGACGCCCGGCCGCCGCGCGACCCGTCCGTCGTCACCTTCCTCGTCGAGCCGCACGAAGACATCGTCCGGCTCACCGTGACCCACGAGAACCTCCCCAACTCGGAGATGCTGAACGGTATTTCACAGGGATGGCCGGCCGTCCTCGCGAACCTCAAGTCGCTGCTCGAGACCGGCGAGGTGCTCCCGCAGGCGCCGTGGAGCATGTCGAGCTCGCACGCCTGAAGCGGCAGGAACGACAGCCCCTCCCCCCGAAGTCACTCCGCGCAGGACTCAAGGAAGAAGCCATGGTGGACACCATTTCCCTTCGAGACGCCTACCGCACGCTGCTGGACGCCGCCTCCACAGTGGCCGGCTCCGGGGACACGAGCCCCGTCCCGCCCACCGGCGAGTGGAACGCCGACCAGATCCTCGCCCACGTCGCCATCGTCAACGCCGCCACCATCGCGACCGTCTCCGCTGCGTCCGCGGGAGCACCCACGACGTACGACACCCGCACGGCGCACGACATCTGGACCATCGAGCACGTCATCGCGCTCGCCGGCGGCAACGCGGGGCTCCGGGAGCGCATCCGCCTCCAGGCAGACGCCCTCTGCGCCCTCGGCGGCCCGATGCTGAGCGAGACCGAGCTCGACACGCTGGTGCCCGCCTTGCTGCTGTCCCACGACAAGCTCCTGGTCAATCAGCCCCTCCCGCTCAGGGACCTCATCACGGGCCTGGCGGACGTGGAACTGCCCGGCCACACCCGACAACTCCTGGCCCTGCTGCCACAACCGGCGGCAGATGACTAGGGGTTGGAAGACCCCCGGCCCTCAACGCGCCCGCACCACATCCAGTTCCGCCACCGCCGCGAACCGGTTCTGGTCGCCGTGTTCGCTCAGCGCCCGCAGGGCGACATGGCGCGCGGTGACCGGGGCCACCGGGACCACGTACTCGGTGCGGTCGTTCGGGAAGGCGCCGGTTGCCACCTTCCGCCAGGTGGCTCCGTCGTCGGACACCAACACCTCGTACGCCTTCACCCGGCCGTTCGTGCCGCCGTCCTGACGTGGCATGTAGCGGATGCCGGAGATGTGTTGCTCGCGGCCGAGGTCGATGGAGAGTTGCTGGGGAAGTGCGGCGCTGTAGTCACTGTGCCAGTGCGTGTACGGGTCGTTGTCGACGGCTCGCGAGGCCTGGCCGGGCTCGCCGGTCGTCTCCTGGCTCGTGGCGGTCGCCGTCCAGCCGGTTTGGCTCAGCATGCCCGGGTTGTTGCCGATGTCGCCGGCGACGGGCAGGGGCAGGGCGTCACCGACCTGGTCGTAGCGGTCGAGGAAGGGACGTACGTCGGAGCCCGCGGGGGTGGCCCAGGTCCGCTCGGCGACGACGGCCAGGGGACGCCGGGCGAAGTAGTCGACCCAGCTGACCGGGAAGGTCTGGGTGTGGTCCGACCAGCGGGCGACGCGGTAGCCCAGGATGCCGTCCCGCTGGGTGAACGCGTAGTCGCGGTAGGTGGTGCGGATGTCGAAGAAGCCGTAACTGCCGGGCGTGGCACCGAATCCCGGGCTCACGTACAGGGGTCCGTCCTGGGTGCCGATGGTCCGGTACCCCTTCGCGGCCCGGCCTTCCGGGCTCGACAGCCATTCGTTGACCACGATCCGCTTGTCGGGGGTGATGCTGGTGGGCTGCTGGTAGTCCCACCACTGCCAGACCTGGGTGGTCTTTCCGTGGTCACGTACGGTCCGGTCGAGGTCGTTGATGAATTCGACGAGCGCGTCGCCGACGTAGGGATACCCCTTCGCCTTCTGGTAGGCGACGAGTTCGGGGCAGGCCTTCTGCGCCGCCTCCAGTGGCACTTCGTCCGTGCCGACGTGGATGTAAGGGCTCTTCCTGAAGATGTCGGCGACCTCTTCGACGAGGTCGCGGGCGAAGGCGCGGGTGGCGGGCTTGGTGTAGTCGAGGGTCCAGTGGCCCAGGTCCGACCCCTCCCAGCTGGTGTGGGGGCGGGCCATCGACTCGCAGGAGAAGGAGAGTTCGGGCTTGGCGGTGCCGATGGCCACGGAGTGTCCGGGCAGGTCGATCTCCGGGACGATGGTCACTCCGTACTGCTCGGCGTAGTCCTCGAGGTCCCTCAATTCCCCTGTGGTGTAGTGCTGTTCGGCGACGATCTCCGGGTACTTCGCGCTCTCGACGCGGTAGCCGTTCCAGTCCGAGAGGTGGAGGTGGAAGGTGTTGAGCTTGTACCACGCGCTCTGGCGGATCTGCTGCTTCAGATAGTCGACGGGGAAGTATTTGCGGCCGACGTCGAGCATCTGCCCGCGATCGCCGAACAGTGGCCAGTCGGTCGCGGTCCCCCGGGCGATGGAATGCGCCCTGGGCGAGGTGCGCAGCGCCTGGAGGAGGGTGCGGGTGCCATGGATGACGCCTTCCCGCGAGGCGCCGGTCAGGCGGGCGGCGTCTTCGAGGGTGAAACGGTACGCCTCCCGGCCCGCCGCACCTGGCACGTCGCCGACCCTCAGCCCGATGTCGTGCCCACCTGGGGTTCCGGACACGATGAGCGGCCGCACTCCCTCCTGCGCGTCCAACTCCCCTGCCAGGAGCCTCGCGGTGGTCCGGAGTTCGGCCACCGCCGAAGGGGCGATGACGATGCGCGTGCGCGGTGTCAGTTCCCAACTCCCTTGCCCGCCTTGCCAGGAGCGCAGCGACGGGACCGTCACCGGAGCTGGATTGGCCTCCCCGGCGCGTGCGGCGGGCGCGCCGAGCGTGCCGCCGAGCAGCACACCCGCGACGACAGGGACGAGCAGGGAAGCCAGCCGGAGACGTGGGCGGCGAGCCGGGCGTGACATCATGCGGGCCCCTTCGAGGTGCTGCGGCAGAAGGCTGGACTCTCGGGCACTCGGACCTGGCAGGGCCACATCATCGACGGTGCGCGATTGTGCGTCAATACGCAATGCACCAAGCATGATTGAGCATGCAGGAGGGCGAGACGGGACTGGGCAAGGCGAGTGGCCCAGTGCGCGCCGATGATTTTGCTCGGGCGCCGCAGTCATCCAGTCAGTGATAGTGGTGATCCGCGGGCGAGTAGCCGTATCGGCCACCGACCGAATGACCGGAAGACCGGATCACCACCTGCCAACCGCCTGCCGGCCGGTACGGAACACACCAGGAGACCTTGAGATGCGCACTCTGATCAGCACCGCCTTCGTCTCGCTCGACGGCGTTGTCGAGGCCCCGGGCGGCGAGCCCGGCTACCGGAATTCCGGGTGGACCTTCAAAGACGTCGAATTCCTCCCGGAGGCGTTCGAGATCAAGGGCCGCGAGCAGCAGGAGGCCGCCGCCATGATGATGGGCCGCGTCAGCTACGAGGCGTTCAGCCCCGTCTGGCCCGGCATGGAGGAATTCGCCCAGTACAAGGCCATGCCCAAGTACGTCGTCTCCACCACCCTCACCGAGGACGAGCTCGTCGCGGACTGGGGCGAGACCACGATCCTGCGCTCCCTCGACGAGGTCGCCGCGCTCAAGGAGACCGAGGGCGGGCCGATCATCATCCACGGCAGCGCCGCCCTCAACCGGAGCCTCTCGGACGCCGGCCTCATCGACCGCTACCACCTGCTCGTCTTCCCGCTGCTGCTCGGCGCGGGCAAGCGCCTGTTCAGCGACACGGACAAGGACACCCAGAAGCTCAAGCTCGTCGAGGCCGAGGCGTACGCCAACGGTCTGCAGAAGCAGGTGTTCGACGTCGTCCGCTGACCGCGCGGGAACACAAGGGGCACCCACTCCAAACCTTGAGTTCTAGCGGTGGTTGCAACACCCCAGCTCTCAGGGGTGTTCGATGGAGTTCGAGGTCCGTCCAGAGCGTACGAAGCCGCAGGGCCGGAAGAAGCTGACGCGTGAGCGGGCCGCATACTTCCAGCTCATGGCACAGGGCTACAGCAACAGGGAAGCCTGCCGGATCGTCGGTGTCGACATCCGGACCGGCAAGAAGTGGCGCAACGGTAACCACGCGCCGGGCAAGGGCCGCAGGCCACTGCCTCCCGCACCACGGGGAGCGGTCGTCTGCGGCCCGTCGCGGTATCTGCGCGAGGACGAACGCATCCACATAGCTGATCGGCTGCGGGAGAAGGCCACGATTCGTCAGATCGCCGCTGAGCTGGGCCGCAGTCCGTCCACGATCAGCCGGGAGATCCGCCGCAACCGCACCGTATTGCACGACTACGGCACCTGGTATTACCGGCCTCATGCTGCCCAGGCCCGCGCCGACGCACGAAGGCCCCGCCCCAAAGACCGCAAGATCAGCAGGAGCGGGGAACTACGAACGGCCATCCAGGAGATGCTGGATGAGAAGTGGAGCCCCGAACAAATCTGTCAGGCTCTGCGGACACGCTTTCCCGACCGGCCGGAGATGCATGTGGTCCACGAGACGGTCTATCAGACCCTCTACCTGCAGGGTCGCGGAGAACTCCGCCGTGAACTCGCTGGAGCTCTCCGCAGCGGTCGTGCTCGCCGAAAGCCCCGCCGGCAAGCCCAGCAACGGCAACCTCGCTACAGCCATCCCATGGTCATGATCAGCGACCGCCCCGCCGAGGTGGAAGACCGGGCGGTGCCCGGCCACTGGGAGGGCGACTTGATCATCGGGAAGAACAGCGGTTCGGCGATCGGCACCCTGGTGGAGCGCTCCACCCGCTACGTCATGCTCCTGCACCTGCCCGCCGACCACGGTGCCGAAGCCGTCCGAGACGCCCTGACGAGCACGGTCACCACGCTGCCCTCCCACCTGGCCCGCTCCCTCACTTGGGACCAGGGCAGCGAGATGGGCCGTCACCACGAATTCACCCTCGCCACCGACATCCCGGTCTACTTCTGCGACCCGGCCAGTCCCTGGCAGCGCGGCTCGAACGAGAACACGAACGGCCTGCTGCGGCAATACTTCCCGAAAGGCACAGACCTGTCCGCCCACACTCCCGAACACCTCCGCGCGGTCGCCGACCAGCTCAACCGCCGCCCACGCAAAACGCTCGGCTGGGAAACCCCAGCCGAGCGCCTCGCTAAGCTCCTGGCCACAGCCAGTTGATCAACCCGTGTTGCAACGACCCCTGGAATTCGCCAACAGGACCTCCAATCAGGGCCTCCAATCAGGGCCTCCAACTGAGGCTTCCGATCAGGGCCCTTGATTCAGGCGCACTTGAGGGTTCTGGCGTGGTCCGCATGACGGTGATCGACGGCGCCCTCGTGAATACCCCGGCGTGAAGCGGACCCCGCCTCTTGTTCACGCAGCCCGTGGCGGCCAGTTCTTGATGGTCTTGGGGCGGGGCGCCGCGTACGTGCGTACCTTCGAGGTGGAGAGGCCGAGGCGGACGAGGGACTCGGCGATGGTGACGGCCGCCGCGACGCCGTCCACGACGGGGACACCGGTGCGCTTGACGACTCGCTCCGCGAGGCCGGCCATGCCGCCGCAACCGAGGCAGATCACCTCGGCCTTGTCGCGTTCGACGGCCTGGGCCGCCTGTTCCACGATGGCCTCGACCGCGGCTTCCTCGTCGCTCTCCAGGTCCAGTACGGCCATTCCGCTGGCCCGCACCGACGCGCAACGGTCCGAGAGACCGGCGAGCTTGAGCCGGTCCTCGATGAGCGGCACGGTCCGGTCGAGCGTGGTGACCACGGAGTAGCGGTGGCCGAGGAACTGCGCGGTGCTCGCGGCGGCTTCCGTGATGTCGACGACCGGGACGTCGAGGAGTTCCTGGAGCCCCTCCCGTCCGTGCTCGCCGTAGCCGGCCTGGATGACGGCGTCGAAGGGGTGCGGGTAGGAGCGGACCGCCTCCATCACGGCGACGGCCGCGAGGTAGCTCTCGTAGTTGCCCTCCACCGACTCCGCGCCGAACGACGGAGTGAGGGGCACTATCTCCGTCCCCGGTGAGGCGACGGCGGCGGCCTGGGCGCCGATGCTCTCGGTCATCGAGGCGGTGGTGTTGACGTTGACGACGAGGATGCGCATTTCTGGGCTTTCTTTGCCGGGTCCGGCCTGGGCCGATGGTGGTACGAGGGTGGTGCGGAGCATTCAGGCGGCGTCGACCGCGATGGCCTCACCGTCGACATCCCGGGTCGCCTTCTTGCGGTCGGCGAGGACCAGGTAGACGACGGCCGAGAGGATCGCGCCGATGAACCAGGAGAACCCGGAGACGGACTTGAAGGCGGGGACCAGTGCGATGACGACGGCGACGGCCGCGGCGGGCGCGAAGGCAGCGATGGCCCTCATGTGGAACCCGCGCTGGTAAAAGTAGTCGCCCTGCTGGTCGTCGGTGTAGAGGTCGGGGACGTTCACGCGGGTTTTGCGGACCAGCCAGTAGTCCGCCATGACGACGCCGAAGATGGGGCCGAGCAGTGCTCCGAGGCCGCCGAGGAAGTAGTTCACCACGGTCGGGTTGTCGTAGAGGTTCCACGGCAGGATGACCAGGCCGATGACGGCGCTCACCACGCCGCTGCGGCGGAAGTTGAGCGTGCGCGGGAACAGGTTGACGAGGGCGTAGATCGGCGCCACGAAGTTCGCCATGAGGTTCACCGCGATCGTCAGCGTGATGAACGCGAGTGACGCCGCCGCCATCAGGAACGTGTTGGGGATCGAGCGCACGATGTCCTCGGGCCCGGTGATGACCTCGCCGTTCAGCTTGAACTGGGCCCCGCTCAGCACGACGACGATGACGGCGAAGAAGAGCATGTTCACCGGGATGCCGACGAGGTTGCCGCGCACGATCGCCCGGCGGCTCTTGGCGGAGCGTGTGAAGTCGCAGAAGTTGAGCACGAAGGTGCCGTAGATGACGACCCAGAGGGCGGCGCTCTCGAAGATCTGACGCCACATGTCGAGGCCGTGCGGCGCGTGCCCGGTCGACATGGAGATGGAGCCGTCGGCGCGGATGAACATCCAGATCGCCAGGGCGGACATCGTGATGAGGATCGTCGGTGCCGCGAACGCCATGTACTTGCGGATGAGTTCCATGCCGTAGCTGACGATGACGACTTGAATGACCCACAGGGTCAGGAACGTCGCCCAGCCCAGGGTGGAGAGTCCGAGGATCGAGTTCTCGTCGAGGGAGCGCAGCCCGGGGAAGAGCACCTTGACGAGCGCGCCCAGCACGGACGCCGCCAGGTACGTCTGGATGCCGAACCACGCGATGGCCACGACACCACGGACGATGGCCGGGATCTGCGCTCCCTTGACGCCGAAGGCGATGCGGCTCATGACGGGGAACGGGACACCCGTCTTGTTGCCCATGTATCCCGAGAGGGTCAGGAGCAGGAAGAGCAGCGCCGACGCGACCGCGAAGGCGACCAGGATGTTCCAGACGCTCATCCCCAGGGCGAACAGGCCTATCGCGAAGGCGTAGTTGCCGAGGCTGTGCACGTCGTTGCCCCAGAGGGTGAAGACGCTGTAGGCGCCCCAGCGGCGCCCTTCCTTCTTCGTGGGGGCGAGGTCGGGGCTGTACAGCCCGGGACTCGTCCGGGGTTCCCCGTCGACCGCAGCGGTGGGTGGCTTCTCGTGCACGGCGGCCATGACACACTCCCGGCGTTTCCGTATTGCGGAATAACTTTTCCTTGTTTCGGAACGGCAGATTACGGGGGGCGGTAGGGGCGGTCAATAGGTCGCTGCCCAGAATTTATGCGACACCGAGCAACACCCCGTCGTGACAACTCTCACGCAGTGACGATTGCGTGAGCAAATTGTTTCCGGCCGGCGCAGACCCCTCGGTCCGCCATCCGCCGCCTCGCGCACCCACGCACGGCGATTCTGCATACCAATGAAGCGGGCAGGCTCACTCGACAGGCGTGACCTTTACGTTCAGCCACATTTTGGTATACAAAATGTCCATGCATGCCCCTCCGCCATCACCCAGCGCCCCTCAGGAGCAGCTCCCGGATCCCCGCCGCTGGTGGGCCCTGTGCGTCCTCGGTCTGGCCCAGCTGATGATCCTGCTGGACAGCACCATCGTGAACGTGGCCCTGCCGTCCATGCAGACGGAGTTGGGCATGGCGGACGGCGACCGCCCGTGGGTCGTCACCTCTTACACGGTGGCGTTCGGCGGGCTGCTCCTGCTCGCCGGCCGCATCGCCGACCACGCGGGGCGCAAGCGCGTCTTCGCCTCGGGTCTGCTCGGTTTCGCGGTCGCCTCCGCCGCGGCGGGGGCAGCTCCCACGGCGCAGGCGCTGTTCGCCGCCCGCGCCGTGCAGGGCGCCTTCGCCGCCCTGCTGGCGGCCTCGGCCCTCGCCCTGGTGGCCACGACCTTCACCGACCTGCGCGAGCGCCGGAAGGCCATCGCCGTCTTCGGTGCTCTCGGCGGCGCCGGAGCCTCCCTCGGAGTCGTCCTCGGCGGGCTGCTCACGCAGTGGTTCGGCTGGCGCTGGTGCCTGCTGGTCAACGTACCCATCGCCCTCCTCGCACTGCTCGGCACGCTGGGGACTCCGCGCGATCGCGCCCAGCGCCTCACCGGCCGTATCGACATCGCGGGTGCGGTGCTCGGGTGCGGCGGCCTGACCGCGCTGGTGTACGCGTGCAGCCAGGCGGAGGCTCACGGGTGGACGTCCCCCGGCGTGCTCGGCGTGCTGCTGGCCGGGGCCGCCCTTCTGACGGCGTTCGCCTGGTGGCAGACCCGGGCCGCCGCCCCGCTCCTGCCGCCGCGGCTGATGCGCGACCGCCGCCGCGTCGCCTCACTGCTGGCCGGTGGTGCACTGATGGCGGGCCAGCTGTCCGTCTCGCTGTATCTCACGTACTACCTGCAGACCGTGCTGGACTGGTCCGCGCTGGCCAGCGGCCTGGGCTTCCTGCCCATCAGCCTCGTCACCACCGCGACCGCCACCCAGCTCGGCACACGCCTCCTGCCCAGGTTCGGCCCGCGCGTGATGATGACGGCCGGTCTGTGCGTCTCCGCGTGCGGACTGTTCCAGCTCACGCTCCTGGACCCGGATTCCACCTACGCCGCGAACGTCCTGCCCGCGCTGATCACCTTCAGCGTCGGCATGGGCGGCAGCTTCCTGGCGATCATGACTGGCGCCACCTCTGACGTACCCGCACAGGACTCGGGCATCGCCTCGGCGACAGTCAACTCCGCGCAGCAGATGGGCGGCTCCATCGGATCGGCCGTGTTCAACACGGTGGCCGCGAGCGCGGCAGCGGCCTTCCACGGGAGCCCGCGGGCCGCCACCCTGCACGGCTTCACCTCGGCCATCTGGATCCCCCTCGTCCTGCTCCTGCTTGCCGCGGTCGCGACGACCACGCTGGCCGGCCACCGATCTACCCGCGTATATGCACGCGCAAATACTCCCCCTCGTAATTCGAGTGAAGTAAAAAATGGGCAGGGAAGCGGAAGTCGCGGCGCTTGACGAGGCGAGATCGAGGAAAAGCGGAGGGTGTGGTCCGACTCCCCCAGCGGGTAGCCGGACGGCCTCGACTCAGGCGAAGACGATCCCCTCCGGCACGTCGGCCCGGATCTCCGTGCCCACCCGGCGCTCCAGTAGGTCGTCGATCCGTTCGAGCGGCCCGATGAGTGCGCATCCGCCGGCCTTCGCGACCCGCACCGCGGCATCGACCTTCGGCTTCATGGACCCCTCGGCGAAGGACAGTTCGGCGATCGCTTCCGGCGATGCCGTCAGGATGTCCCGCTGCTCGGGAGTCCCCCAGTTCTCACTGACGTAGTCGCCGTCCGTGAGCATGACCAGCATGTCCGCCTTGAGCTCGGCCGCGAGTGCCGCGCTGGCGAGGTCCTTGTCCACCACGGCCTGCATGCCGGTCTGGCGGCCCTTGCCGTCGATCTTGACGGGTACGCCTCCGCCACCGACGCACACGACGAGCCGGCCGTTCTCCAGGAGCATCCGCACGAGCGATGCCTGGACGATGCGCCGCGGGGCGGGGGACGGCACCACGCGCCGGAACGCCGCACCGTCGCGCGCGATCGTCCACCGGTACTCGGCCGCCGCCTCAGCGGCGTCCTGCGCGGAGTACTGGGGACCGATCAGCTTCGTCGGGCGCTCGAAGGCCGGGTCCGCCTCGTCGACCTCGGTGGTCGTGACGATCGCCGCGACCTCGCGCTCCCCGGCGAGAGCGTTGGAGAGCTCCTGCTGGATGACGTAACCGATCATGCCCTGCGTCTCCGCGCCGAGGATGTCCAGCGGGTACGCCGCCACATCCTGGTAGGCGAGGTTCTGCAGAGCCAGAAGACCCACCTGGGGTCCGTTCCCGTGAGTGATCACGAGCTCGTGCTGACGGGCGAGGCCGGCGAGCGCCTCGCATGTGGACCTCACGTTCGCCCGCAGATGGTCGGCCGTCATCGGCTCCCCCCGACGGGCCAGCGCGTTGCCTCCGAGAGCCACGACGATGCGCATGGATTCCCTCCACAGACTTGTTCGCTTCCCCATTGTCAAATGGTATACCAGTGAGCGAATGTTGAAGGGAACCCATCACGCCCGACGGGCACGGTGAGGGCGAGGAGGGTGCAGTGACTTCTCTGTGTACAGCCACCGGGCTGCGCGCCGTATCCGGCGACGCCGCACTGATCGCGTACCTGCGCGCGCTCCGCGGCCACGGCGTCGTCGAAAGCGTGTTCCAGCGGACTGTCAACGTACTGACGCCTGGCGAGAGGCTCATCGCCCTCTCCGCCCGAGGCGGTGACGACGCTCCCCGAACCCTCGTCACCGATGCGGACAGCTGGTCGGAGAGGGGCATCTCGGCGGGGCAGGCCGTGGAGTTCGCGCCGGGTGTCCTCACCCTCCACACGGCGGACGCACGCCTGCGGGTGCATACGGAGGGCGCAAGTGAATGGCATCCCATTCTGCCGTCGCTCGCGGCGCTCGGCCCGGGCGACCTCGCGGCCGCCGCCACGGCGCTCGACCGGCTGATACAGGCGCACGGCTCACGCGGCGGCATGCTCGGCCCGGCTCCCACCGCATCGTCGATGGAGGCAGCCGTCACCCGGGCACTCGCCGACGGGCGCGACGCCCTCGTGCGCGCGGTCAAGTCCGCGAACGACGCCGGCATACGCCGCGGCGTCCTGTCACTTCTCGGACTAGGCCCGGGACTGACGCCCGCGGGCGACGACTTCCTGACCGCCCTGGCCCTGCTGTCCTCGCTCCACGGCAGCGGGCTCGGCGCGTTCGGGCGGGCGCTTCAGGACGTCCTGCTCGAACACTCCGGCCGCACCACGCGGTTGAGCGTCACCACGCTCGACGAGGCCTTGGCGGGACGAGCCCGCGCCTCACTGCTCGACGTCCTGCACGCTCTGGCCCACCCCTCCGGGTGGAGCCAGGCGCGGGCAGCCGAATCCATCCGCACCCCGGTCCGGCACGTGCTGGCCATCGGTCACACGTCCGGCACCGACATCTTGTCCGGTCTCGTGACCGGGCTTCGCCTGGAGAAAGAACTGCGAGGTTCGCTGTGAGCATCACAGCAGTCGTCAAGAAGAACACCTACTTCGACTCGGTGTCCCTGATGTCCATCTCGACCCGGGCGAACCAACTGCCCGGCGTGGAGCAGGCGTTCGTCGCCATGGGCACCGAGATGAACAAGGGGGTGCTGAGCAACCTCGGCCTCCTCACGGCGGATCTCGGTGCCGCGGGCACCGGGGATCTCGTGATCGTCGTGGAGGCCGGCGAGGAAGCCGACCAGGCAGCGCTCCTGGCGGAGGTCGAGGAGCTCCTCGTGCAGAAGGCGCCCGGCGCGAGCGGTGGTGCGGACACGGTCACGTACCGGACGGTCGACAGCGCCGCGCGCGCCATCCCCGAGGCGAACCTCGCGATCGTCGCGGTCAACGGCGCGTATGCGGGCCGGGAAGCACGAAAGGCGCTGGAGAACGGCCTGCACGTGATGGTCTTCAGCGACAACGTCCCCATCGAGGAAGAGGTCCGCCTCAAGCAACTGGCGCACAGCAAAGGCCTGTTCATGATGGGGCCCGACTGCGGCACCGCGATCATCAACAATGTCGCGCTGTGCTTCGGGAACGCCGTGCGGCCCGGCACCGTCGGTGTCGTCGCGGCGTCCGGCACCGGCGCGCAGGAGGTCAGTGTCCGGATCCACGCGCTGGGTGCGGGCGTCTCGCAGCTCATCGGCACGGGCGGCCGCGATCTCAGTGAGCAGGTCGGCGGCATCATGATGATCGACGGGATCCGGGCGCTGGCCGACGATCCCGGGACCAGCGTGATCGTCCTCGTGTCCAAGCCGCCCGCTCCCGCGGTGCAGGACAAGGTGCTGGCCGAGATCGCGGGCGCGGGCAAGCCCGTGGTCGTCTACTTCGTCGGCGGATCCGAGGAGGCCGTGACCGCGGCCGGCGGGCATTTCGCCGCGAGCACCCAGGACGCGGCGCTCCAGGCCGTCCGCCTCGGGGTCGACGTCCACGCGGCCGTCGACGAACTGGCCGCCAAGCAGGTCGACGAGGTCTGCGCCCGGCTCGCTCCTGAACAGCGTTACGTTCGCGGCCTGTTCTGCGGCGGAACCCTGTGCGACGAGTCGATGTACGCGCTGCTCGAAGTCAGCGACAACGTGTGGAGCAACATCCAGAAGGACCCCGGGCGGCGCCTGACGGCCGGCAGTCCCAGCGTCGGGCACACCTTCCTCGACTTCGGCGACGACGACTTCACCAACGGCCGTCCGCACCCGATGATCGACCCGTCGCTGCGCCTGGCGCGCCTTGTCCAGGAGGCCGAGGACCCCCAAGTAGCCGTCATCCTCATGGACTTCGTCCTCGGGTTCGGCGCCCACGAGGACCCGGTCGGGGTCACGCTCCCCGCCATCGCGCAGGCCAAAAAGATCGCCTCCGACGCGGGCCGGGACCTGGAGATCGTGGGCTACGTCCTGGGCACCGACCTCGACACCCCGGCCCTCGCCGAGCAGGTCGCGGCCCTGGAGGCCGCCGGAGTCACCGTCACCCGCAGCAGCACCGAGACGGGCCACTTCGCCCGTGAGACCGCCCGGAAGGCACACCGCGCATGAGCACTCAGGCCACCAGCCTCTTCACCAGCGACCTCAGCGTCGTCAACGTCGGACTGGCCATGTTCGACCGGGACCTCACCGCCCAGGGCGCACGGGTCACGACCCTCGACTGGACTCCGCCCGGCGGCGGCAGCCCCGAGGTTCTCGCGGCACTCGAGGCGCTGGAGGACCCGCGCGTCGCCGCGCGGACCGATGCGGCCAATGCCGAAGCCGTCGACCGCATCGTCGGCGCACGGCCGATGCTGGTCGGTTTCGGGAGGGCCATCGACGTCGTGCCCGGGATGACCCCGACGACGATCCTGCACGCCGGCCCGCCGATCGCCTGGGACCGAATGGCGGGTGCGATGAAGGGGGCCGTCACCGGCGCCCTCGTCTTCGAGGGCCTGGCGCGTGACCTCGACGACGCCGAACGGCTCGCGGCATCCGGCGAGATCACCTTCTCGCCCTGCCACGAACACGACTGCGTCGGTTCGATGGCCGGTGTCACGTCCGCGTCGATGTACATGCACATCGTCCGCAACGAGACCCATGGCAACACCGCCTTCACCAACCTCTCCGAGCAGATGGCGAAGATCCTTCGCATGGGGGCGAACGACGAGAGCGTCATCGAGCGCCTCGTCTGGATGCGCGACGTCCTCGGCCCCGTACTCAAGGAGGCCATGGAGATCGGCGGCCCCGTCGACCTGCGACTTCTGCTGTCCCAGGCGCTGCACATGGGCGACGAGTGCCACAACCGCAACATCGCGGGCACCCTGCTCCTCACGCAGGCACTCACTCCCGCCCTGCTCCAGACGAGCTTCACCACCGAGCAGAAGAAGGAGGTCTTCGACTTCATCGCCGGCTCGGACTACTTCTCCGGACCCACGTGGCTCGCCATGGCCAAGGCCGCCATGGACGCCGCTCATGGCATCGAGGGTTCGACGATCGTGACGACGATGGCCCGTAACGGCGTCGAGTTCGGCCTCCGCGTCAGCGGCCTGCCCGGCAACCAGTGGCTCACGGGCCCGGCCCAGCCGGTCATCGGGCCGATGTTCGCCGGGTTCAAGCCCGAGGACGCCGGGCTGGACATCGGTGACAGCGCGATCAGTGAGACGTACGGCTTCGGCGGGTTCGCCATGGCGACCGCGCCCGCCATCGTCGCGCTCGTCGGCGGAACCGTGCAGGAGGCCGTCGCCTTCACCCGGGACATGGGCGAGATCACGACGACCCGGAACCCGAACGTCACCATCCCCGCCCTGGGTTTCGAGGGCATCCCCACCGGCATCGACGTCCGCAAGGTCCTGGCCACCGGGATCCTGCCGGTCATCAACACCGCGATCGCCCACAAGGAAGCGGGCATCGGGATGATCGGCGCCGGCATCACGCACCCGCCCGCCGCAGTCTTCGAGCAGGCCGCCAGAGCTCTCGCCCGCACGGTCGCCTGACGGCGCGCCGGCCAATCCACGGAGACCCATCATGAACAGACGCGATGCCGCCCCGGCGGAAACGGCCCACGCGGGCCTCGAGCTGGACCCGGAGTACGAGCACACGCCCGTTCCGACGGAGAGCCGCAAGTCCCTTCTCACCGTGTCGGCCGTGTGGTTCGGGTTCCCGATGATCCTGACCAACGCCGTGCCCGGCGGGATCGTCGTCGCGCTCATGGGCTTCTGGCGCGGTCTGGCCGCGATCGTCGCCGCGAACCTCGTGATGCTGGTCTACGTCGGTCTGCTCAGTCACCGGGCGGGCAGCACGGGCGAGAGCTTCTCGCTCCAGGCGACCAAGACGTTCGGGAGGGTCGGGTACGTCGTCGCGTCCGGGTTCCTCGCGACGGTCGTCGTCGGGTGGTTCGCCTTCAACACCGGCGCGACGGGGGCCACCCTGCACCAGGCGTTCGGCTGGCACGAGCAACTCGTCGCCGCCGTCGCCGGGGTCGCCTTCGTCGCGATCACGTTCCTCGGCATCCGCGCCCTGTCCTGGCTAGGCGCGGTCGCCGCCCCGCTGTTCATCCTCGTCGGCCTGATAGCCCTGGTGATCGTCTCCAGGGACCACGACCTCGCGACCGTCCTCGACTACAAGGGCGTCGGCGGGAACAGCGCCCTCACCTTCGGCGCCGCCGTCTCCCTCATCATGGCGACGTTCGCGGACTCCGGAACGATGACGGCCGACTTCACCCGCTGGTCCAAGAACGGCAGGCAGGCCGTGATCGCGACGGCCACCGCCTTCCCCGTGGCGAGTCTCGTCGCCCAGATCACCGGGGGCATCGTCGTCGCGGCCGGCGCCGTGGCCTCGGCGGGCACGGTCGGCGGCAACTTCCTCCCGATCCTCACCGGCGGTCACGGGGTCGCCCTCGACGTACTGGCCGCGGTGTTCGTCTTCGTCAACCTCGGCTCCGTCTGCAGCCACTGTCTCTACAACGGCGCGCTCAGCTGGTCGCATCTGACCCGTACGAGGATGCGCGTGATGACGCTCGTCCTGGGGGCCGTCGGCACGGTCGCCGCCCTCGCCGGTGTGTGGGACCACTTCCTCGACTGGCTGGTCGTGCTCAGCGTGTTCGTCCCACCGCTCGGCGGCGTACTGATCGCCGACCAGGTGCTGCTGCGCCGCCGGCTCGACGGGCGGGCCGAGGCGGCGGTGCGTCCCACGGCGTTCGCCGCGTGGGCGGCCGGAGCGGCCGCCGGGGGGCTCGTGCACTGGTACGCGCCGCAGTTCTCCGACGCCGTCACCGGCCTGCTCGTCGCCCTGGTCGCCTATGCCGTACTGGAGGGGATGCCCGCACGAAGCCGGGGCGAATGATGGCGGACGCGGGTGTGCGGCTACTGCTCCGGGGTGCGCCTGCGGTGCGCGGCGGCCTCGCTGCGGCCGGTCGCCAGGTGCTTGAGGGCCAGCTCCTCGACGCGCGGCACGTCCCGGGCCTCGATCGCCTCGTACAGCTCCTCGTGCTCCTTGGCGACGCCGGAGATGTCGTCGTGCTGGCCGAGCAGCCATCGCATGCGGCTGCTCAGGGTGCGGCCGAGCTCGTTCAGGAGCTCGTTGTCGGCGAGCGCTGTCACCGTCTCGTGGAAGTCGGCGGCGGCCCGGCGCGCGGGCACGGCATCGCCCTTGGCCGCCGCCCTCAGCTCGGCGTCCAGGTCCGCCCGCAGCCGCGCGAGTCCCGCGCGGGTGCGCCGCTGGGCGGCGAGACGGAACGCCAGCATCTCCAGGGCGGCCTTGACCTCGTCGAGGTCCTCGACGTCGGAGGCGGTGAACTCACGGACCACCGCCCAGCTCCGCGGGCGCGGGGTGACAAGACCCTCGTTCACCAGGTCCTTGAGGGCGTCACGGACGGGCAGGCGGCTCACCCCCAGCTCGGCCGCCAGTTCCCGCTCCACGAGCTTGCTGCCCGGCGCCCGCACACCGTCGAGAATCTGATCGCGCAGCGTGCGCGTGACCCGCTCCGACTCGGGTTCAAAAGTGTCATCCCCTGCCATGACCACTATTCTCGCACCGCGGCGCAGGTCATTGGGCCGTACCCCACCCTCGGCGGAAGGCAGAGGACGGGAGTCCGGGCCACGGTCAGCCGGCCGGAGCATCGGAGCCGGTCTCCTGCTGGTCGAGGATGGCGACCGCGGTGGCCGCCGCGGCGCCTGCGTCCCCCTCCTCGACGGCCCGGTGCAGGTCCTCGTGCGACGTGTCGTTGCCGCTGAGGGTGTGCTTCATGCACTGGTCGGCCTTGACGCTGTCGCGCAGGGCGTCGCTCATGCCCCGGTAGAGGTTCTGCAGCACGGGGTTGTGGGAGGCCTCGGCGATGCGGAGGTGGAAGTCGACATCGGCATCCGCGAAGGCGTCCACGTCGGCGTTCCGGCTCGCGTCGGCCCGGTCGTCCAGGGCCTTCTGCATCTGCTGGAGATCGTCCGCCGTACGCCTCGTCGCGGCGAGCCGGGCGGCGACGATGTCCAGGCCGCGGCGTACGTCGATGATGTCCTGGGCGGCGGCGCGGTCCAGCTGGCGGCGCAGCGCGACCTCGGCCTCGTCGGTGGCCGTCACGAAGGTCCCGTTGCCCTGACGGGTCATCAGCAGGCCCGAGTGCACCAGGACGCGCACGGCCTCGCGCACCGACAGGCGGCTGACACCCAAGGTCTCGGCGAGCCGGCTCTCGGACGGGATCTTGTCGCCGAGCCGCCAGGTGCCCGTCGCGATCTCCTGTCGCAGCGCGGCGATCACGGTGTCGACGAGCGACGGACCCCGTTCCACGTTTTTCATCCCAACCCCTTCTCTAGTCATCTGATGACCTGATAACTCTAACGGTCGGTTCGTCTCCAACGAAGGAGTAATGCCGTCATGACGCACATCTTGTTCACAGCCATACGTCTGGACGGCGGGCAGCCCCGCGACGTTCTGGTCGCCGACGGGCGTATCGCCGCCATCACCCCTCCCGCCCTGCCTGAAGAGTACGAAGTCGTCGACGGCGGCGGCGCCTTGGCCCTGCCCTCGCCGGTCGACGCGCACATCCATCCCGACAAGACCACCTGGGGCCAGACCTGGCTCAGCCGTGCTCCCGCGTCGAGCCTGCGGGACCTGATCGACGGCGATGTGGCCGCGCGAGCCGCCATGCCGACGCCGGTCGAGTACCGCGCCGGTGCACTCATGGACCGTGCCATCACCCGCGGCACCCGCGCCATGCGTGCGCATGTCGACGTCGCGCCCGTCCACGGGCTGTCCAATGTGCACGGCGTCCGTGCCGCCGCGGCCTCGCGCGCCGACCTGCTCGATGTGCAGGTGGTGGCCTTCCCCCAGCTCGGCCTGCTCACCGAGCCGGGAACAGCCGGGCTTCTCGAGAAGGCCCTGTCCGAGGGCGCCGACGTGCTCGGCGGACTGGATCCGGTGGGCGTGGACGGGGACCTGCACGGGCAGTTGGACGTCCTGTTCGGCCTGTCCGAGAGGGCGGCCGTGCCGCTGGACATCCACCTGCACGACGGCGGCCCGTCCGGTATCGAGCAGGTCACCGAGATCGCCCGCCGTACGGTGACGCTCGGCATGCAGGGACGCGTCACGGTCAGCCACGCCTTCTGCGTCGCCGATCTCGCCGGCGACGAGCTGACGCGGGTCGGCGAGATCCTCGCCGCCGCTGGCGTGTCCCTGACGACCTGCGCCCTGGGAGCCGACCCCGTCGTCCCCTTCGATCCGCTGGGCGAGCTCGGAGTGCTGGTCGCGGCGGGCTCCGACGGCGTACGCGACCCGTGGACCCCGTTCGGCGACGGCGACATGATCACGCGGGCCCATCTCCTCGCGTACCGCACGGACGCCCGCACGGACGCCGAACTCGCCGCGTGCTACGCCGTCGTGGCCCACGGGGGCGCCGCGCTCCTGGGCCTGGAGCGGACGGAGCTGCGCGTCGGTGACCCCGCCGACTTCGTCCTGCTTCCCGGCGACTCGGTGGCGCAGGTCGTCGTGGACCGGCCCGTCCCGTCCCTCGTCGTCCGCGCGGGCCGTGTGATCGCCCGCGATGGACAGCTGGTCGACGGCGGGCAACAGCGCGCCGCGGGCGACCGACTCGTCGAAAGGGCCTCCCGATGATGCGCCGCGCTCTCCCCGTGATCGGGCTCGTCCTGACGCTCGCCGCCTGCACCTCCGGAGCTCGACAACCGCAGCAGGGCGCCGCCCCGGCGAAGCTCGACCTCAAGACCACCACCCCCGCCGCTGCCAAGGGGCTCGGCAAAGTGACGTGGAACCTCCCCTACGAGCCGCAGACCCTGGACCCGATCCGCTCGTTCAACTACGCGGAGAACACCGCCCTCGCCAACATGTGCGAGAGCCTCCTGCGGCTGACCCCGGACTTCAAGATCAAGCCGGGTCTGGCCGTCAAGGCCGCCAACCCGACTCCCACCACCTGGGTGTACACGATCCGCAAGGGCGTGACGTTCTGGAACGGCGATCCGCTGACCGCCGACGACGTCGCGGCGAGCCTGCGCCGACACCTCGACCCGAAGCTCGGCACCTGGTGGGGCGACTACTTCAACACCGTCAAGTCGGTCCGCGCCACCGGCTCCACGCAGGTCACGGTCACGCTCAAGCAGCCCGATGCCCTGTTCAACCAGGCGATGGCCACCGGCGCCGGTGCCATCGTGCAGAAGAAGTTCCTCGACAAGGCCGGCAAGTCGCTCGGCTCGCCGTCCAGCGGCGTGATGTGCACCGGGCCGTTCACGTTCCATGACTGGAAGTCGGGCGACTCGATGACGCTCAACCGCAACGACCACTACTGGGACAAGGCGCTCAAGGCCAAGTCCGAGTCCCTGGTCCTGCGGTTCATCGCCGACGAGACGACCGCCGTCAACGCCCTGCGCTCCGGCGAGGTCGACGGGCAGTACTTCTATCTGCCGCCCGCAGGTCTCGGTCAGCTCCAGAAATCCACCACCGGGTCGGTGACCCTGGGCCGTTCCCTCACCTTCTGGGCGCTGCTCGGCTCGGCGAAGTCCGGCCCCTACGCCGACCCGAGGGTGCGCCAGGCCCTGTCGCTCGCGCTGGACCGCGCGGCGATCTCCAAGGTCGTCTTCCAGGGCACGGCCTCCCCCCAGCGAGCGCTGACGGGCAGCGACTACTGGGGCTACGAGCGCAAGACGTATCAGAAGGCCTACGAGGCCCTTCCGCCCGAGACCACCGATCTCGCGAAGGCCAAGGAGCTTCTCGTCCAGGCGGGCTCACCCACGAAGCCCATCGTGATCGGCGTCCAGGGCAGTTCGGCCGTGCACGAGCAGACCGCCAACCTGCTGAAGGCCACCGGCGAAGCGCTCGGCCTCGACATCGAGATCAGGGTCGTCCCGGTCGAGCAGTACGGCAACCTCTACAGCGATCCCAAGGCGCGCAAGGGCATCGACGCCTTCCTCAGCACCTGGTACGGCAACGTGCCCGATCCGCTGGACATCTACACCGTGTTCCGCAACGGCGGGCGGACAAACTTCAGCGACTACAAGGCAGTTGACGCAGCCATCACCAAGGCGCGGGCCGAGGGCGATCCGGCAGCACGGGCCTCGCTCGTCACCGGGATCCAGGAGAAGGTGACCCGTGACGTCGTATGGATGCCGCTCAACAACCTGCCCGTGATCCTCTACATGAACAAGCGGGTCACCGGCGCCGTGCCGTCCTTCCCCTACCTGTACTACCCGTGGGCCGCAGGGCTGGGGGCCAGATGATCACCTACCTGCTACGGAAGCTGATCGCGCTGGCCGTGGTCCTGGTCGTCGCCTCGTTCCTCGTCTACGGACTGCTCTACCTCGTACCCGGTGGACCGATGGCGTTCCTGCTCGGCAACCGCAGCGGCACGCCCGAGCAGATCGCCGCCATCCGGGCCCAGTACCGGCTCGACGACCCCTTCCTGGTCCGCTACGCGGCGTGGCTCGGTGACGCCGTGCGCGGTGACTTCGGCAGCTCCCTGGTGTACCGGCAGCACGTCTCTGGCCTGATGGCCGCCCGCGCCGCGACCACCGCGTTCCTGGTCGGCTACTCCACCGTCCTGATCGTCGTGGTCGGTGTGGCGGGCGGTGTGCTGGCCGGGTTGCGCCGGGGCCGGGTGGACGCCGTCATCAGCGCGGTCTCCTCGGCGTTCCTCGCCACTCCGACGTTCGTGATCGGTGTGCTCCTCGTGATCGTGTTCGCCCTGGGCCTGGGCTGGTTCCCGGTGTTCGGGCCGGGGGAAGGCCTGTTCGGTCGGCTGTATCACCTGACGCTCCCGGCGATCACCCTCAGCCTCGGCAGCGCCGCCTTCCTCGCCCGCATCACCCGCGCCTCGGTCCGCGAGGAGCTGGGGCGCGAGCATGTGGAGACCGCCCGCAGCCGGGGCATCGCCGAAGCACTCGTGATCCGCCGGCACGTGCTGCGCAATGCGTCGATCCCGGTGATCACCGTCACCGGTCTGACCGTGGCCGGTCTCATCGCCGGCTCGGTCGTGGTGGAGAACGTGTTCGCCCTCGACGGCCTCGGTTCCCTGTTCGTACGGGCGATCCTGCAGCGCGACTTCGCGGTCGTACAGGCCGTCGTCCTCGTTCTCGTCGCCGCCTTCGTCCTCATCAACCTCGTGGTGGACCTGTGCTACAAAGCCCTCGACCCGCGGATGTCCCGATGACCGCCGTGGCCACCCGCGTGCGCGGGACACTCGGGCGGTTCAGCCCGTCCCGTGCGGCGCGTGCCCTCGGTATACCTGGTGTCGCCGCGGCGGCACTGATCGCCGTGGTGCTGACGGTCACGCTGCTGGCACCCGTCCTTGCTCCCTATGACCCCGACCAGCCGGACCTGTTCAACTCGCTGGCCGGTTCCTCGGCCGCGCACCCCCTGGGCGGCGACGCCCTCGGCCGGGACGTGCTCTCACGGCTGATGTGGGGCGCCCGTACGACGTTGAGCGGGCCGGTCCTCATCATCTGCCTGTCGACCGTCGTCGGCACCGCGCTGGCGGTCACCGCGGCGTGGGCGGGCGGCAAGGTGGACGCGGTCGTCTCGCGCCTGCTGGACGTGCTGTTCGCGGTCCCGGGCATCGTCTTCGCCCTGATCACCGTGGCCGTACTCGGCCCCGGCGTCACCGGCGTCGTCCTCGGCCTCGCCGTCGCCTACACCCCGTACGTGGCCCGGGTGGTGCGCAGCGCGGCGCTGCGGGAGCGCAACATGCCCTATGTGGCGGCGGCCTGGGTCCAGGGCCGGTCGGCGTTCGCCATCTGCGTACGCCACCTGCTGCCCAATCTGCGGCCGATCATCGTCGCCCAGTCGGTGTCCGCCCTGGGCTTCGCGGTCATCGACCTCGCGGCGATCTCCTTCCTGGGGCTCGGCGTGCAGCCGCCGACCGCCGACTGGGGGCTGATGGTCAAGAGCGGACTCGACAGCGCGACGCGCGGACAGCCGCTGGAGGCGCTGGGTGCGGGCCTGTTGATCGTGCTGGTGGTCGCCGCGGTGATCGTGCTCGGCGACCGCCTCGGCAAGGAAGGTGACCAGCGGTGAGTCTCCTGAAGCGCGAGAGGGATCAGCCGGAGGAGAGTCAGGCGGAGAAGGGCCTGTCCGGGGGCAGTCTGCTCGATCTGCGAGGGCTTGGACTGGCGGTCCCGGCCGGCCGGGACTGGCGGCCCCTCGTCGAGGAGGTCGACCTGTCGATCGGCCGGGGCGAAGCCGTGGGCCTGGTCGGCGAGTCCGGTTCGGGCAAGTCCATGACGGCGCGGACGATCCTCGGACTGACACCGCCGGGAGCGCGCGTCACCGGTGACATCGTCTTCGACGGGATCCGGGTGACCGGCATGGAGCGGCGGGCGCTGCGCGGTCTGCGGGCCCGGCGCATCGCGATGGTCTTCCAGGATCCGCGGGCCCACATCAATCCGGTGCGCAGCATCGGCGACTTCCTCACCGAAGCCATGATCGCCAACCTGGGCGTGCCCGCCCCGGAGGCGAGGGCGCGGGCGGTGCGGCTCCTGTCGGACGTCGGCATCGCAGACGGCGAGCGCCGGATGCGCCAGTATCCGCACGAGCTGTCCGGCGGGCTTCTGCAACGCGTCATGATCGCGTCGGTCCTTGCCGTCGAGCCCGATCTGGTGCTGGCGGACGAGCCGACCACGGCCCTGGACGTCACCACGCAGTCCGAGGTCATGGCCATCCTCGACGAGCTGCGGCGGGAGCGCGGCATGGCCATGCTGCTGATCACCCATGACCTGGAGCTGGCGGCGGCCACCTGCGACCGGCTCGCCGTCATGTACGCGGGCCGGATCGTGGAGACCCAGGCCGCCGGCGCGCTGACGGCCACGCCCCGGCACCCGTACACCTCCGGGCTGATGCTCTCGCGGCCGAGCATCGATCAGGTCGTCCACCGGCTGCCGGTCATCCCCGGCAGGCCGCTTGCCGCCTTCGAGGCGGACGACGGCTGCGCGTTCGCCCCGCGCTGTGCGCATGCGCGGCCGTACTGCGCGGACGGGCGCCCGGCCGTGGTGGAACTGGAGGGGGCGCGCGTGGCGTGCACGCGGGCCGGCGAACTCACCTTGCAGGGAGAGTCATGAGCGACTTCGTGATCGAGGCGGCTGGTCTGCGCAAGGAGTTCGGGCAGGCGGTCGCCGTCGACGACGTCTCCTTCACGCTCTCGCGCGGCCAGTCGCTGGCGGTGGTCGGCGAGTCCGGCTCCGGCAAGACGACGGTCGCGCGGATGCTGGTCGGCCTGGAGACCCCCTCCGGCGGATCGATCAGCGTGTGCGGCCGGCCGCGTCGCGGCGGGCGGGTGTCATCGGCGGAACGCCGCAGGCGCGCCCGGGAGATCCAGATCGTGTTCCAGGACCCCTACTCGTCGCTCGACAAGCTCCAGCGGATCGGCGACGTCGTGGAGACCAGCCTCGCGCTTCATTTCCCGCTGACTCCCGCCGAACGGCGCAGGCGGGCCCTGGAGCTGCTCGAAGCGGTCGGACTGGCCGAGCGGCATGCGAGCATGCTCCCCCGCCAGCTCTCCGGCGGGCAGCGGCAGCGCGTCGCCATCGCCCGCGCCATAGCCGTCGAGCCGGAGGTGCTCGTACTGGACGAGGCGGTGGCGGCGCTCGACGTGTCCATCCAGGCGCAGATCCTCAATCTGCTCGCCGACATCCGCGAACGCAGCGGCATCAGTTACGTGTTCATCTCGCACGACCTCGCCGTGGTCCACCAGATCAGCGACTTCGCCGTCGTGATGTCCGGCGGTCGGATCGTCGAGCGCGGAGACACCCGCGACCTGCTGCGCGACCCCCAGGAGGAGTACACCCAGGCATTGCGCGCGGCGGTACCACGCCCGGGCTGGAAGCCGACTCGCAGGCAACCGGCCTGAGCGTCGTCAGGGGAGTGGCGGCCGGACCTCGAAGGCGGCGCCCGCCACTCCCCCGGTCCCGTTCAGGAACCGACCGTCGCCCCCACCGGCGCGCGCCGCACGACGTCCACCAGCGACCGGTCAGTGATCTTCAGCGCGGGGGACACGGCGAGCGGGCCCGCGCACGCTCGGCGGGCACGTCAGGCAGGGGGCGGCGATGGCGACGCTGATGGATGTGGCGCGCGCGGCGGGGGTGTCCAAGGCCACGGCCTCAAGGGCGCTGCAGCGCCCCGAGCTGGTCGCGGAACCCAGCCGTCTGCGCGTGCTGGACGCCGCACAGCGCCTGGGCTTCCACCCCAACGCCGCCGCCCGCGCGCTCACCACCGGGCGGACGGGGCTGGTGGGCCTGGTCGTGCCGACGCTCTCCAACCCGTTCTTCGCGCCGCTCGTGATGGGCGCCCAGCAGACCGCCGAGAAGACCGACCATCACCTCCTGATCGCCGTCTCGGAGTACGACCCCACGCGTGAGGCGGAGCTCGCCGACCGGCTCGCGGAGCAGGCCGACGGGCTGATCATGGTCACGCCGGTGGGCACCGACGCCGCGCTGCGGGAACGCGCGCGACGCTTCCCCCTGGTACTGGTCGACCGCCAGGTGGGCCAGCTGCCCGCAGTCGTGGCCGACACGGCGACGGGTCTGGCCCAGCTCATGGACCATCTCCTCGACCAGGGACACCGGGACATCGCCTACCTCTCGGGCCCCGCCGGTTCCTGGGCCGACGGGCAGCGGTCCGCGGTCCTGACGCAGCGCGCGGAGCAGGCGAAGGCCCGGTTGCATGTCCTGGGCCCGCTGCCGCCCACGTTCGACGCGGGGATAGAGGCCGCCCGCGCCCTCCCCCGCGGCGCCACGGCCGTGCTCGCCTACAACAGCTATCTGACGCTCGGGCTGCTGCACGGACTCGCGGCGGCGAATCGCCGGGTGCCCGAGGACGTCAGTCTGGCCGCGGCCGACCACCTGAGCAGCCTCAGGTCCACGACGCCTCCCGTGAGCGCGCTCGACGTCCCGGTGGAGGAGGTGGGCGCACTGGCCGTCACGCGCCTCATCGACCTGCTCGCGGGCCACCACGTCACGGTCACCTCCCGCCTGCCGTCCCGGCCGGTCCTGCGCGCGTCGACGGCTCCGCCCGCGGCGTCCGCGCCCAGGTAGAGCCCCAGTGCCACTTCACCCGGTGCCGGTCAGCGCGTCCAGGTAGTCGTCCACAAGCTCTGTCTGGCGGCGGGGCGGGAACGCCTCGGGGTCGAACAGGGCCTGCACCACCAGGCCGAGCACGAACGCCTGGGCGCCGGCCGCGATGCGCGCCGGGTCCCCATCGGGAAGTTCGCCAGCCTCCTGAGCGGCCTCGACCAGGTCGCGCAGCTTGTCGCGGCTTCGCGCGTACTTGCCGGCGTAGTCGTCGCTCAGCCCGGGGTCCGCGAGCGCGGTGTCCCAGGAGGACACCCAGATCCGGTTGCTGTCAGTGGCCTCCCCCGTCAGGGGCAGGATGCCCATCAGGGCGGTCTTCAGTGCGGCCAGGCCCTCCCCCGCGGCAGGCCGGGGGCGCGAGACGGTCCGCTGCTCGAGCAGGTCGAGGGCGTACGCGACCAGGTCGCGCTTGGCCGGGAAGTAGTGGGTGAGCAGGCCGGTGGACGCGTCGAGTTCGGCGGCGACGGCGCGCATGGTCAGGCCGCCGAATCCGTGCGCGACCAGCACCCGCCAGACCGCCTCGGAGACGTCGCGGCGACGGGCCTCATGGTCCCCCTTGGTACGTGGCATGCTGCTACGGTACATAGCCAAAACGCTTGTTGTGTGAATGAGGTCCCTGATGTTCTCTCTCCCCCTGCGGGACGACGCCCGTCTCGCCCCGCTCGAGATATGGCACGCCGAGGAGTTCGCCGCCCACCTGGACCGGGCTCGCGAGCACATCCGGCCGTGGGTCGGGGCGGGGTTCATCACCGTCGACGTCGACGGGGCGCGGGCCACACTGCGCCGGTACGCCGAGCGCCAGGCCGCGGACGGCGGCCGCCTCTACGGCATCTGGCTCGACGGCACGCTCGTCGGCGGCGTCATGTTCGTGGACTTCGACGCCGCCTCCGGTTCCTGCGAGATCGGCTGCTGGCTGGAGCCGGGAGCCGAGGGCCATGGCCTCATCACACCGGCGTGCGGCACCTTGCTGGACTGGGCTTTCACCGCACGGGGCCTGCACCGCGCCGAGTGGCACTGCCGGGCCGACAACGAACGCAGCGCCGCGGTGGCCAAACGGCTCGGCATGACACTCGAAGGCGTTCAGCGCGAGTCCTGGCCGTACGACGGCACCCGTCACGGCACACAGCTCTGGGCGATCCTCGCTCCGGAGTGGCGCGCCGCCCAGTAACCACGACACCGCACGCCCGGGACTGGCGAACCCAGTAGCCACCCCACCGCGGCGCCCCCTCGCTCACCGCGCACACGTTCCGGTGGTGCGGGACGGCGCGCGATCATGTTCGGCTCGACCGCCTGCCTCATTCGGCAGGTTTGCACTTCCAGGACGCGAAATCGCCCCCTTCGCGCCGTACCTGGCCACCACTCCCGGCTGCTTGCCTTGTGGGTGCAACGAGGAGCTTTCGTACCACCGATCGCTTCGCCCACCCTCGTTCACCTCCTGGGAGGGAATGTGTCCGTGTCGGACAGCGCCTCCGGACCCGCGAGCGACGAAGAAACCTGTCCGCCATGTCACCCCTCGTCGAGCGGTACGTCCAGGGGCTCAGCACCTGGGTGGCCGGCAAACACGAGTGGCACGCCACGAACAGCCACCGCTACCACCTGCCGAACTACTGGTAGCCCGCGCTCCGGCCCAGCCACTCGGACCCCCCGAAGGCTCCACCCGCTCCACCCGACTGACCCGACTGACCCGATCGACCGTCAGATGCACTGCGAGGAGTACCTGTTGACCACCGCTCCCCACGTCACCTCGGCCGCACCGGTGCCGACCCAGTCCACGTACCAGTCCCGTGTCGCCGAATACTGGAACGCCGAGGAAAACCCGGTCAACCTCGAACTCGGCAAGATCGACGACCTGTACCACCACCACTACGGGATCGGCCCCGCGGACAACTCGGTGCTCGACGAGCCCGACCCCGCGCGGCGCAACGACCGGCTCACCGCCGAACTGCACCGGCTCGAACACGCCCAGGCGAACTTCCTCGCCGACCGCCTCGGGCCACTCGCCCCCACAGACCGGGTCTTCGACGCCGGCTGCGGACGCGGCGGCGGCAGTGTGGTGGCGCATCTGCGGTACGGCTGCCAGGTCGACGGCGTCACCATCTCGGCCAAGCAGGCGGACTTCGCCAACGCCCAGGCCGCCGAACGCGGCATCGACGGCCAGGTCCGCTACCACCACCGCAACATGCTCGACACCGGTCTGCCGACCGGCGCGTTCGCCGCGTCGTGGAACAACGAGTCGACCATGTACGTCGAGCTGGAGCTGCTCTTCGCCGAACACGCCCGGCTGCTGCGCCGCGGCGGCCGCTACGTGGTCATCACCGGCTGCTACAACGACAGTTACGGCCAGGCGTCGCGCGAGGTGTCCCTGATCAACGCCCACTACATCTGCGACATCCACCCACGGTCGGAGTACTTCCGCGCCATGGCGCGCAACCGCCTGGTCCCCGTGCACGTCGAGGACCTCACCGAGGCCGCGCTGCCCTACTGGGAACTGCGCAAGCAGGCCGACCATCTGGTCACCGGCATCGAGGACACGTTCCTCACCGCGTACAAGAACGGCAGTTTCCAGTACCTGATGATCGCTGCCGACCGCGTCTGAATCCGGCCCCGCCCTGAGCCCTGATCCGGTGCCGTCAGCGTGAATTGACCTTCGTGGGGTAGGAAGGCAAGGCCCGCACAGCGGGCGCACGGATTACGCGGAACAGGGAAAGGGCGGTCGGATCATGGCGCTGGAGCAGGCGGCCCAAGGAGTGGTTCAGGCGGTCGTCATCCACAACGGACGCCTGCTCCTGGTGGAACAGCCGAACGGCAGGGCACTGCCGTCCGGCGTTCCCGAGCCCGCCGAGTCGGCGGAGGCTACCGCCGCACGACTCGTGTACGAGCTCACCGGCTACCTCGTCGACGGTTCATCGACGCTCGAACCGGAGGCGGCGCAAGCAGACTCGGGGCCGGCTGTTCTGTGCCGGCTGCTGACCGAGGACCCCTCGGACGGAGCGCGGCTCGCGCCGGAGCAGATCCGCTGGGTTCCGGTCGCGGAGGCGGTCGACATCACGCCGCGCGGAGTCGTCCGCAACTACTTGGAGGGCCACACGCCCGTGTGAACCCTCCACGCGTATGGGCCGGACCTCGTCACGGGGCCCAGCGGCCGTTGGCCTTGCGGTGATCGTGGGGCTGCTGGGACTTACCGGGCACCTGGTCCTTCGCCTGCTTGACGGCTGCCTGCGGGATCTGCGAGTGGAAGTACAGCAGCTTTCCCTGCCCTCGGGCGCCTATGCCGTGGTGCCCTTTCGCCGGTGAGTTCTTGCTCATGACTCGGCACCTCGCCATCTCACGTCGGCTTCGCGGGTCCGGATGTCCCCGGTCGCGCATTCCGTAGATTTCACGGTACGCCGCTCCTGACGATGACGACGGGTCGAGCTGAACCCATCCCGCAGGACTCGGGACGCGTTACCCGTCGGTCGGCCGTATCCGCCCTGCGTGTCCCGGTGATCAATGCGACGCTGACATCGTGCATACCTCCGATCTGACTCCCGAAATCCGTGCCGCCCTGAGCAAGGAGCGGCCGTATCCCGCGATCACGTTGGTCACGCCCACCGATCCGGATTTCCCCTTCAGCGACAAGGACCGAATCCTCATCCGCGACCTGGTCACCGAGGCCAAGCGGCGGCTGGTGGACGACCCGGACGTGGAGCGGGAGACGAGGTTGGAGCTGCGGGATCAACTGCTGGATCCCGCGGAGATCGAGCGCGCGACCGATCCTTTCCATCCGGACGACGCCATGGTCGTTTATGTGGCCGTGAACGAGCCGGTTCAGGTATGGCGGATGACATCGCTCGCACCGGTGGAACCCCGCGTGGAATTCGGCACCGCATTCCTGACGCGGTACCTGGTGGCTGCCGAGCAGCGTTCCCGCCCGTACCTGGTTCTTGTCCTCGACCAGGAGATGTGCCGTCTGTACCACGGGTCTGTACGACGGCTGCAGGAAGTGGAGAAGAACGGGTGGCCGGACAAGCCGCAGATCCCGTCGCCCGAGGATGCGATTCCCGGGTCCATCCCCCACGCCACGCCGTACGAGGGGCATGAGGAGCGGGTCGAGCAGTTCCTGCGGACCGTGGACAAACGGCTGGGGCAGTCCTTCGAGGAGCACGACGGACTGCCGCTGTTCGTCATCGGCGGCGACAAGATCCTCTCGACGTTCAAGAGCATCACCCGCTACGGGAATCTGATTGCCGGGACATTGCCGCTCACGGGCATGGACAAGGAATCGGCCCAGGATCTGGAGAAGCGGCTTCAGCCGGTCCTCGCAGACTTCTACGCGCAGCAGGTCGCCGAAGCCGTCTCCGAGCTGAGCGAAGCGCGTGGACAGGGCAAGTACGTCGGCGGCGCGCCGGAGGTGTGGACCTCGGTCGCCGACAAGCGCGTGCGCCGCCTCGTGCTGGAAGAGGGGCTGGCGCTGGCGGGCCGCATCACCGAGGCCGACCGCGTACTGGAGCTCGTGGACGTACCGAAGCCGGTGACGTTGCCGGACCCGAAGAAGGACATGGAACCGTCGGCGCACGCACTTGGTGTGGCCACCGACATCGTCGAGCGACTCGTGGACAACGCGATCGCGGCCGACGCCCAGGTTCTGTTCGTGCCCGACGGGACGCTCCAGGAGGCCGGCGGCGTGGCGGCGCTGCTGCGGTACTGATCCCCACCGGCCAAAGCACGCGAGACGGGAGCCCTCGGTGAGGGCTCCCGTCTCGCGTGTCTGTCTTCGAGCAATCTAGAGATACGGGGAACCGGAAACATCAATCACGTGTGTATGGCGCTCGCCGCGTGTCATTTCCACCCTCGGACCCGGCGCGACGACGGCGGTACGGCCGTCCGCGAAGGTCACTTGGTAGAGATCCCGATTCGTACCGGAGATGATCTCATCGACCCTCACGGTCCGGTCACCCTTGACGCTGTGCAGGGTCAGATAGTCGCCCTTCTTGGCTTTCATGTGATCAGCCTCTAATGCTCACAGCTTCCGACGCCTCTGATGTGGGGCATCGATTCCACTCAATCCCGGTGGCTGCCGATCCGCAAGCGGAGCGGAAATTGCTCACCTTCACCTGGCCCCAGCTCCACCGGCCTCGATGCCGCTTTGTGCTAAAGATAGTTTTTGCCCGAATGCGGGGAGATCCGGTCGAGAGAAGGTGCAGTGGTACTAGCAGTCGCTCAAGAGACCATGGCGCGATGGCAGTTCGGCATCACCATCGTCTACCACTTCCTCTTCGTCCCGCTGACGATCAGTCTGGCCTCCGTCGTGGCGGGCTTCGAGACGGCCTGGGTGCGGACGGGCAAGGCAAAGTATTTCCACGCCACGAAGTTCTGGGGCAGGCTCTTTCTCATCAACATCGCGATGGGCGTCGTCACCGGCATCGTCCAGGAATTCCAGTTCGGCATGAACTGGTCCGACTACTCGCGCTTCGTCGGCGACGTTTTCGGCGCACCTCTGGCGATGGAGTCGCTGATCGCCTTCTTCTTCGAGTCCACGTTCATCGGTCTGTGGATCTTCGGCTGGGACAGACTTCCCAAGAAGCTGCACTGCGCGTGCATCTGGCTGGTCGCCATCGGCACCTTGCTCTCCGCGTACTTCATTCTGGCGGCCAACTCCTTCATGCAGCACCCCGTCGGCTACCGGATCGACAAGGAGTCCGGACGGGCCCAACTCACCGACATCGGCCGGGTGTTGTTGCAGAACACCACGCAGACCCAGATGTTCCACACCGTGACCGCGGCGTTCCTCACCGGCTCCGCGCTGGTGATCGGCATCTCCTCATACCACCTGCTGCGCGCCAAGCGCGGCAGGGAGACCAACCGCCGGAACATCGCGCCGATGCGTACCTCACTGCGGGTCGGCCTGATCATCGCGGTCGTCGCGGGCCTCGGCACCGCAATCAGCGGTGACCGGCTGGGCAAGGTCATGTTCGATCAGCAGCCGATGAAGATGGCCGCCGCCGAGGCGCTCTGGGACACGCAGGCTCCCGCCCCCTTCTCGATCTTCGCGATCGGCGACGTCTCCGAGGGCCACAACAGGGTCGCGCTGGAGATCCCGGGCCTCCTGTCCTTCCTCGCCAAGGACAACTTCCACTCCCCCGTCCCCGGCATCAACGACAGGGCCCGTCAGGAGGCGGCCGAATTCGGCGGTGAACCGGAGAACTACATCCCGAACATCTTCATCACGTACTGGGGCTTCCGCCTCATGATCTTCTTCGGGATGACCAGCTTCGTGGTCGGCCTGATCGGGCTGTGGACCACCCGGCGCAAGTTCTGGCTGACCCAGGCGCGCAAGACCGACGACGACGAGCCACCCATGCTGATGCTCACGAACAAGGTCGAGATGAACGCCTTCTTCACCAAGTGGAGCTGGCGGGTCGGCATCCTCACCATGGCCTTCCCGCTGGTGGCCAACAGCTTCGGCTGGATCTTCACCGAGATGGGCCGCCAGCCCTGGGTGGTCTACCAACTGATGCGCACCTCCGAAGCCGACTCCCCCAACGTGAACACCGGCACGGTGATCGGCTCGATGACCGCGTTCACCGCGCTCTACGCGGTTCTCGCGGCGATCTGGGTGAAACTCATGGCCAAGTACGCCATGGCCGGCCCGGACTCAGGCGAGCAGCCGCCGACCAAGGACCCGACCTTGCGCGGGCCCTCCGCAGGGGACGCCGACCAGCCCCTTGCCCACGCGTACTGAGGACGAATCGTCATGCACCTCCACGATCTCTGGTTCATCCTGATCGCCGTCCTGTGGATCGGCTACTTCTTCCTCGAGGGCTTCGACTTCGGCGTCGGTGTCCTCACCAAGCTGCTGGCCCGCAACGGCACCGAGCGCCGAGTCCTGATCAACACCATCGGCCCGGTGTGGGACGGCAACGAGGTCTGGCTCATCACGGCAGCTGGTGCCACCTTCGCGGCCTTCCCGGACTGGTACGCCACGATGTTCAGCGGCTTCTACATTCCACTGCTGATCATCCTGTTCTGCCTGATCGTCCGGGGCGTGGCCTTCGAGTACCGCGCCAAGCAGTCCGGTGCGCGCTGGCAGCGCAACTGGGAGGAGGCCACGTTCTGGACCTCCTTGCTGCCGCCCTTCCTCTGGGGCGTGATCTTCGCGAACGTGGTCCGCGGCCTCGCGATCGACGCGGACAAGTCGTACGTGGGCGGCCTGGGGGATCTGTTCAACGGTTACGCGATCCTCGGCGGCTTCATGACGCTGGCGCTCTTCGTCTGCCACGGCGCGGTGTTCGCGGCGCTGAAGACGCTCGGCGAGATCCGTGACCGGGCCAGGACCCAGGCGACCCAACTGGGCGCCGTGGCGGGCCTGTTGCTGATCGCCTTCCTGCTCTGGACGCAGGCGGACTCGGGCAACGGCCGGAGCCTGGGTGTGATGGTCGTGGCGTTCGTGGCTCTGGTCGGGGCGCTCGTCATGACCCGGCTCGGCCGCGACGGCTGGGCGTTCACACTGTCGGGGCTGACCGTCGTGGCGGCGTTCGCGACCCTGTTCCTGGCCCTGTATCCGGACGTCATGCCGTCGACGCTCGACCCCGACTGGTCGCTGACGGTCTCCAACGCCGCTTCGTCGTCGTACACGCTGAAGGTGATGACGATCGTCGCGGCGGTGTTCACGCCGATCGTGCTGATCTACCAGAGCTGGACGTACTGGGTCTTCCGCCGGCGGATCGGCGTCCAGCACATTCCGGCGGGCCACTGACCATGCGACCTGTCGATCCCCGGTTACCGGCGTATGCCCGCACCACCCGAGCCTTCCTCGCCGGCTCCGTGATCCTCGGCGGGGTGGGCGCGGCCCTCCTCGCGGCAGGCGGACGCCCTGGTTGCCGCGGGCGACGATGCCTCCGGGCCGGTGGCGCCCATTGATCAACCGGCATAGCCTGACTAAACGTACCATTTGTCGGCCTTATGCCCGTAATCGCATGGTCGAAGGGTTGAGTGTCTTGAGCATCGACAGCGAGGCGCCGGAAGAGCTGGAACCCAGGGTGGGACCGATCGCCAAGGAGGATCCGGAGTATCACCCTTACCACCACCCGGCCGCCGGCTGGGGTGCCGCGAAGAGCGTGACCCAGTTCCTCGTGCGCGAGCGTGAGCTGGTGGACGGCCCACGCGCGATCATGAGGATGAACCACGAGAACACAGGCTTCGACTGTCCCGGTTGCGCGTGGCCGGACGACACCAAGGGCCTGAAGCTCGACATCTGCGAGAACGGCATCAAGCACGTCACGTGGGAGATGACGCGCAAGCGCGTCGAGCCCGAGTTCTTCGCCGCCCACACGGTCACCGAGCTGTTCGAGTGGAGCGACTTCAAGCTCGAGGACCAGGGCCGGCTGACCGAGCCGATGGTCTACGACCCCGACACGGACCACTACGTCCCGATCAGCTGGAAGGACGCGTTCGAGCTCGTCGGCAGCACACTGCGTGGCCTCGAGAACCCGAACCAGGCCTCCTTCTACACGTCCGGCAGGCTCGGCAACGAGGCCACGTTCCTCTACCAGTTGATGGCCCGTGAGCTGGGCACGAACAACC
The DNA here is from genome assembly GCF_026340095.1 of Streptomyces sp. NBC_01446. Classification (GTDB taxonomy): domain Bacteria; phylum Actinomycetota; class Actinomycetes; order Streptomycetales; family Streptomycetaceae; genus Streptomyces; species Streptomyces aureus. The sequence goes on from NZ_JAPEPO010000002.1 coordinate 936,833, forward strand.
TGCCCGACTGCTCGAACATGTGCCACGAGGCCAGCGGCCGCGCCATGGAGGCTTCGCTGGGAACCGGCAAGGGAACCGTCGACCTCAAGGACTGGGAGAGCGCCGACGCGCTGTTCATCATGGGCGTCAACGCCGCCTCCAACGCGCCCAGGATGCTCACCGCGCTCGCCGAGGCGTACCACCGCGGCGCGCAGATCGTGCACATCAACCCGCTCGTCGAAGCGGCCGCCACACGCACCATCGTCCCGCACGACTTCATGGACATGGCGCTGTTCAAGACGACGAAGACCAGCACCCTGAACCTCCAGGTGCGGATCGGCGGCGACCTGGCGCTCCTGCGCGGCATGGCCAAGGCGGTGCTGGAAGAGTCCAAGCTGGACCCCAAGGCCCTGGACCAGGAGTTCATCGACCGCCACACCACCGGCTTCGATGCCTACCGGGAGCTGTGCGAGAACACGTCCTGGGAGGAGCTGGAGAGGCAGTCCGGGGTCAGCCGCGACGACATCCTCAAAGCGGCGCGCGTGTACTGCGATGCCGACCGCAGCATTGTCAGCTGGTGCCTGGGTGTGACCCAGCACGAGCACGGCGTCGACACCGTCCGCGAGATCATCAACCTCCTTCTGCTGCGTGGCAATCTGGGACGTGAAGGGGCCGGCCCCTCCCCCGTACGCGGCCACAGCAACGTCCAGGGGAACCGCACCTGCGGCATCGATCACCGACCTGACGACGCGTTCCTCGACCGCCTCGCCGAGTACTGCAAGATCGACCCGCCGCGTGAGCACGGCCTGGACACCGTCGGCACCATCCAGGCCATGCGCCGGGGTGACGTGAAGGTGTTCGTCGGCATGGGCGGCAACTTCGCGCTCGCCGCACCGGATTCGCCGGTCACGTTCGAGGCCCTGCGCAACTGCGACCTCACGGTCCAGGTGAGCACCAAGCTCAACCGCAGCCACCTCGTGCACGGCCGCCAGGCGCTGATCCTGCCGTGCCTCGGCCGCACCGAGAAGGACCACCAGCGCAAGGGCATCCAGAGCACGTCCGTCGAGGACTCGATGAGCATGGTGCACATGTCCATCGGCATGAAGCGCCCCGCGTCGCCGCACCTGCTGTCCGAGCCCGCGATCGTCGCCGGCATGGCCCGCGCGGCCCTGCCCGCCAGCCCCACGCCGTGGGAGTGGTACATCGAGGACTACGACCGGATCCGCGACACCATGTCCCAGGTCCTCGACGGGTTCGAGGACTTCAACCGCCGCGTGCGCCTGCCCCTGGGCTTCCGCCTCAAGCAGCCCGCCCGCGAACTGGTCTTCCTCACCCCGTCCGGTGGCGCGGAGTTCTCCGACGCCGCCCTCCCCGACGTCGTACCGGCGCCCGGCACCCTGGCACTGGGCACCATGCGCTCGCACGACCAGTGGAACACCACCATCTACTCGGACAACGACCGCTACCGCGGCGTCAAGAACCTGCGTGAGCTCGTCTTCATGAACAAGGACGACATGCGCGAGCGCGGCATCTCCGAGTTCGACCCCGTCGACATCACCAGCACCGCCAGGGACGGCAGCCACCGCTACCTCAACGGCTATCTCGCCATCCCGTACGACATCCCGCGCGGCTGCGCGGCCGGGTACATGCCCGAGATGAACGTGCTGTGCGCACTCGTCGACTACAGCACGCAGAGCGACCAGCCGATCATGAAGCACGTCAAGGTGACCATCGAGGCGGCCACCTGAGCGGGACGTACATAGGCGGGGCCTCGGCCGGGCTGACGACCGGCCGGGGCTCCGCCGCGTTCGGCAGCAGCGGACAGGACCGGCGGGAGCAGAGTCCGTCGGCCCTCACCTCGTGACGCTGCGTCACACGGCTTGTCGGATTCCGAGGTGCCGCAGCGCGGACCTCGCCGCGCCGGCGCCGCACATGCCGTGTGCGCCGGGGCCGGGCGGGGTGGCGGCGGAGCAGATGAACACGCCGGGCAGGCCGGTGCCGTAGGGGTCGAGCGCGGGGCGCGGGCCGAGGAGGAGGTGCGGGACCGTCTGCGCTCCCGTCATGATGTCGCCCCCGACGAAGTTGGGGTTGGCCGCGGCGAAGTCGGCGGGCCGGGTGACGTGCCGTCCCACGATGCGTTCACGTACGCCGGGGGCGAAGCGCTCGATCTGGCGGAGGATCGCCTCGGTGGCGTCCGCGTCGTAGCCGTACGGGACGTGGGCGTAGGCCCAGACAGGGTGCACGTCGCCGACCGAGCGGGTGGGGTCGGCCAGGTACTGCTGGCCGACCAGGACGAAGGGGCGCTCCGGCATCCGTCCGGCCACGACGTCCCGCTCCCCACGTGCCACGTCGGCGAGCGGCCCCCCGAGGTGGACGGTGCCGGAGCGTCGTGCGTCCGCGTTCGTCCAGGGCACGCCGCCTTCGACGGCCAAGTCGATCTTGAAGGCGCCGGGGCCGCGGCGGAAGTGCCGGTAGGCGGATCGCACGCGGGCGGGAAGACGGTCGCCGTAGATGCGGGCGATCTGGCCGGGGTCGAGGTCGAGGAGGGTCACATCGGCCGGCGGGATCTGCGAGGAGCGGGTGATGCGCACGCCGGTGTGGATCGTGCCGCCGTGTTCGCCCAGTACGATCTCGAGGCTGCGGGCGATGGACTGTGACCCGCCCTCGGCGACGGCCCATCCGGCGGTGTGACCGGCTGTGAGGATGCCCAGGCCGATCGCCGAGGTGAACGGGTGGGTCAGCGGGCGGAACGCGTGCGCCGCGACACCGGCCCACAGGGCTTGCGCCTGGGGGGTTCTGAAGAGCCGTGCGAGGACGGTGGCGGGCAGGGGGGTCGGCAGGCCGAAGCGGGCGAGCAGCAGCGGGTGCGTCGGGATCCGCAGCAGGGGGCGCAAGACGTCCTGGGCGAGCGCGTCCCAGTGGCGCACCGGCGTTTCGAAGAGTGCCCGATACCGTCCGGCGTCGGCGCCGAGCATGCGGGCGGTGTCCTCGACGGACCGCATCAGCACCCCCGCGCTGCCGTCGTCCAGCGGGTGTACGCAGTCGATGTCCGCCGACTTCCAGCGCAGGCCGTGCCGTTCGAGGTCGAGTGAGCGAAGCGCCGGCGAGGTGACGGCCATGGGGTGGATGGCCGAGCAGTGGTCGTGCAGGAGGCCGGGCAGGATGGCCTCGTGGCTGCGGGTGCCGCCGCCGACCTCGTCCGCGGCTTCCAAGAGTGTGACCTCGAGGCCCGCTTTCGCGAGCAGGGCCGCGGCGGCGAGCCCGTTGGGCCCGCCGCCGACGATGACGGCGGACGTCATGACGCCGTGCCCATGGGTGGCGGACCCACGACGGAGCCGTCCGCGTCGGGCACCGGCCGCAGCGGGTGCAGGGACCGCACCTCGCAGACCGGGCAGTCCGGGCCGTCGGTGGGCCAGGGCCCCCGGGTCACCATGTCGTGCACCTTGACGTGACCGCGTTCCAGCAGGCCGAGGGCGGTGTCGTGGACCTCATAGGTCCGAGTCTGCCGGTGGATGGGACGACCTGCCGCCCGACGGCCGGAGACCTCCCGGCCGTACGCGACTTCGTGGCGGCGACGCCGGGTGGCCGGCGCAAGCCGGGCTGCGCGGTCCTCACGTGACGAATCGCTCGCGCCCGCCGCTCACTTGCCGGTGCCGACGGGGTCGACCGTGATGGCAGGGCCGGAGCCGTCGGACACGGGAACGTTGATGCTCACGGGCAGGGTGTGGGAGTGCGTCTCGTTGGGAGGGGTGACGACGAGGCTGGTGAAGGTGACACCGGAGCCGCCGGAGTCGTTCGACGGGTAGTGCAGCGTGAAGCGGGTCTCCTCGCCCGCCTTGACGCTGACGCTCGGCGGGGCGAGCTTGCTGCGCTCGGCGCTGACGGTGCCGTCCTTGCCCTTGAGGTCGGCACCGGGGAATCCCTTGAGAGTGCAGGTGGCGGAACCGGTGTTCTTGAGGTTCACGATGAGCGTGCCCTCGGCCATCCCGCCGGAGCTGCTGAAGGCGAGCTGGGAGGTCTGGCAGGAACCCGTACCCGTGCCCGAGGCCGCTCCGGAGGAGCCCCCGGTGCTCGCGTCCGATCCCGCCGTGCCGGTGCCCTTGCCGGTGGTTGCGCTCCCGCCGCCGGAGTCCTGGGAACCGGAGCTCTGCGAACCCGAGCTCTGGGCGGAAGAGGAGGAGTCGTCCGACCCGGCCGAGGAGTCGCCGCCGCTCTGGCAGGCGGTGAGCGAGAGGCACGCGGCGACGGCGACGGCGAGGAGGGAGAACTTCTGGACGCGCATGGGGGGATCCCTTTCAGGGTGTGTCCGCTCACTCGTCTTGAGCGAGCCGTACTGATCACTTGCAGATCGGTTGAAGATCGGTTGCTGATCACCAGTTGATCACTTGCCGATCATTGAGACCCTGGCGGCACGGGGACCGTTCCGTTCAACCACCCTCTAATACATGCCTGTTACAGACGCATGCGGGCGGACCGTGGGCTCCGCCTCCTCCTGAGCGGCCTCGCACAGCCCGCCCGCGTCCGTGAGCAGGTCGCGTACCGGGGTCGTCGGCGCGAGCGTCAGGCCGGTGAGGACATGGCCGGCCGAGACGGCCTTGAGGACCAGGACGCAATCCTGGCGAGCAACTCGTCGTCGTATCCGACCAGCCGCTTCGTGACAACCGAGATGCGGCCGGAGAGACCGAGCAGGCCCGCGGCGCGGACGACCAGCCTCGCGACCTGGTCCACCACGCACTCGCGGCCCTGCTCGGGGACACTCCGAAGGATCCGTGGCGTCAGATGCGCTTCACCGCAGAGGCTCCTCCATGACGTCGGTTCAACTCACGGCTGGAGCTCCGCGACATCCGCGACCACGCAGCCGACGTTGTCGGGACCTCCGATGCCGTTGACGAGGGCCACCAGGGCGCGGACCGTCTCGTCGGGCTCCCTGGTCTCGGCGAGCACGCGCAGGATGGCTTCGCCCGGCACGACGGTGGACAGTCCGTCGGAGCAGAGCAGATACCGGTCTCCGTGCTGCGCATCGTGCAGGCGCATGTCCGGGGTCTCGTCGGCTCCTTGCCCAAGGGCCCGCGTCAGCAGCGACCGCTGGGGGTGGGAGAGGGCCTCTTCGGGGCTGATGCGCCCTTCGTCGACCATCGACTGGACGAGCGTGTGATCGTGCGTGATCTGGAACAGCTCTCCGGCGCGCAGGAAATAGACGCGCGAGTCACCGATATGCACGAGGGCCAGCTGCGCTCCGGTCCAGAGCATCGCGGTCAGTGTCGTCCCGGCCTCTGCCCGTGAGGCCTCGTCGGACGAGGAGCCGGTCGGCGGAAGGCCGTGCACGGCCCGCTTGGCGTCTTCGACGGCGTCTTCGAGGACGTTGAGGAGTTCACCTGCGGGGACGCTGTCGGTTTCGAAGCGCTTGAGTACGTCGACAGCCGCGGCGCTGGCGGTGGCTCCACCGCTGCCGTAGCCATCGGCGACGGCGAGCACGCGGGGCCCGGCGTACGCGGTGTCCTGGTTGCTCTCACGGACGAGGCCCGTGTCGGACAGGGCCGCGTAACGGATTCCCAGGGGCTTGGCGGTCGTGGGCATGGTGGGGTCCTTCCAGGACAGATGGTCGATGAGGAAGGTGGCCAGGTCCCGCCGTGCGGCGGTGTCGGCTTCGACCTGGGCCCAGAACGCGCGGATCTCCTGCGCCGCCCCGGCCGCATCCAGCGTGCGGACGTGCTGGATGCGGGCCAGGGGCATTCCCAGACGCCGGAGCCAGGCGACGAGTCGGGCCTGGTCGAGCTGGTCCGGTGCGTAGAGGCGGTAGCCGGTCACCGGGTCGACACGAGCAGGGTTCAGCAGGCCGAGCTCGTCGTACAGACGAAGCGCCTTCGGCGACAGCCGGGACGCCTTCGCGAACGCGCCGATGGTCAGCAGCCCCATGCTCGCTCTCCTCCTCATGCCGAGCACGTCGCCCGGCCCCACCGATGCTGTGGCTTCCCCCAAGGTGAAGGTCAACTGTCGCGCGGGCTCAGTCGGCAGGGACGACCCATCACCTGGTCGACAGCCTTTCACCCATGGCTACGCGTGAGCCTGCGATCAGGCCTTGAGGCCGCTGCTCGGTAAGGTGCTTGCCGAAATTCGTTTCGGGCGCCGTGATGGGTGCACCTACCCTGACCCGGTGACGACTCAGGTGATCGTGTTGAACGGTGGGTCCAGTGCGGGCAAGTCCGCAATCGCCCGGTCTCTGCAGGCGGTGCTGCCGGATCCGTGGCTCGCCTTCGGGATCGACTCGCTGATCGAGGCGATGCCCGCGTCCATGCGGGAATCGGGCGACGGACTCGACATCGCCGAAGACGGCGGAGTCGGTGTCGGATCGGTCTTCCGGGAGCTGGAGGCGGCATGGATGCAGGGGGTCGCCGCGACGGCCGGAGCGGGCGCCCGGATCATCATCGATGACGTCTTCCTCGGCGGAGCCGAGTCCCAACAGCGGTGGCAGCAGGCTCTGGGCGGGCTGGACGTGCTGTGGGTGGGGGTCAGGTGCGACAGCAAGGTCGCCGCAGGCCGCGAGATCCTTCGCGGGGACCGGGCCCAGGGAATGGCCGCATCGCAGGCGGAGACGGTCCACCGGGGCGTTGTCTATGACCTGGAGGTGGACACCACCCACACGGAGTCCCTGCAGTGCGCGCGCACAATCGCCGCCCAGGTCACGTCATCTTCTGTGGGACGGCCTGAGCACGGTCTCCATGAAGGCGCCGTTTAGGGTGCGATCATGACCTCGCACAACTACCTCTCCGAACTGTTCTCACTCGACGACCGGACCGCCGTGGTGACCGGCGGCAGCTCCGGCATCGGCAAGGCCATCGCCGGAGCGCTCGCCCGCGCGGGGGCGAGCGTGGTGATCGTGGCACGCAAGGAGGCGGAACTCACCGCCGCTGTCGACGAGTTGACGGCGGACGGCTGCCGGGCAGACTGGGTGAGCGCGGACCTGAGCACCCGCGACGGGGTGCGCGCGGCGGCGGAGCAGGCGGCCGGGGTGTTCGGCGAGCCCGACATCCTGGTCAACAGCGCCGGGATCAACCTGCGGCCGCCGATGAACGAGCTCGGCGACGAGGTGTGGGACACCACCATGGCGGTGAACCTGGAGGCGCCCCACCTCCTGGGCCAGCGGTTCGGACCCGGCATGGCCGAGCGGGGCTTCGGACGGATCATCCACATCACCTCCCAGCAGGCGCACCGGGCGTTCGTCCAGAGCGGCGCGTACGGGGTCTCCAAGGGCGCCCTGGAGGCGCTGGCCCGCTCGCAGGCCGAGGCGTGGTCGCCCCACGGCGTCACCTGCAACACACTCGTGCCGGGCTTCGTCATGACGCCTCTCAATGCACGTCTGTCGTCCGACCCGGAGAAGGTGGCCGCGCTGGCCGCCCGCACGATGGTGGGGCGCAACGGCCTGGCCGAGGACTTCGCCGGAGCGGCGGTGTTCCTGGCCGGCCGCGCGTCCGCCTACGTCACCGGTCAGGCAATCTTCGTCGACGGCGGATTCTCGGTTCACTAGAGGCGCCGCGCGGGCTCAATTGCCGTACAGAACAAGCCGACCGCGCCTACGCATCACGGTCGGCTTCCCGCGCCGCACGTTCCAGGCGGCCGCGATGCTCTTCCCACCACGCCGGGTCGTCGGACGGCATGCTGTCGTTGTCCTTGTTCATCCCCACGGAGCCGTCGACGAGTTCCCGGACGATGTCGGCGTGCCCGGCGTGGCGGTGCGTATCGGCGATGACGCGTACGACGGCATGATTCAACGTCACCTCGTCCCTGCCGCTGGGCCACCACGGCACCTTGCCGACGGTGTCCAGTGGCAGGGCGTCGATCGTCGCGTCGGCATGCGCCCACGCCCGCCGGTACAGCTCCACGATGAACTCACGCGACTCGTCGGCGGTGACCCACATGTCCGCGTTGGGCTCGGCGCCCTCCTCGACCCAGGGCAGCGGCTCACCGGACGGCCGCCCGAAGGTGTCGCCGAGATATCCCAACTCCACACTGGCGACATGCTTCACCAGTCCGAGCAGGTTCGTTCCGGTCGGCGTCAACGGGCGCCGGACGTCGTACTCGGAGAGCCCGTCGAGCTTCCACAAGAGGGCGTCGCGGGCGGACTGCAGATAGAAGTGAAGGTCGGTTTTCGGATCCGAAAGGGTCATGGGGCCAGTCTGCCGCCCGCACGAGCGTTGTTCCGGCGTTCAGCCTCCGTCGGCGAACAATATGAACGCTACTGATCACGTCATGGGATTTCGGCTCCGCCGTACCTAGCATCTCCCCCGCCGCGCAACGGTGCGCGCCGGGGGACGAGGAGCAGGCCCATGGGCACGACCAGACGCATCGCATCGGGTTTCCGCAGGAGGTCCGGCGCCCGTCGGCTTCACCGACGCGCGGCGATGGTTGCCGGCATCGCGGCTCTCGGCGCCTGCGCGCTCCCCGTGCCGGCTTCGGGTTCGACGACTTCCGCTTCATCGGCCGCGGCCCGGAGTGGACCAGTGTCCACCGCCTGTCCCACTGATCTGACGGGGAAGGCGGCCTGTTACACCGGCCAGGACCCGAACGGCGCCTACTACGCGATCGCCGTCCCCAAGACGTGACGGGCGCGCCTTCAGGAATGCACCGGGTATGCCTCCGAGCCCGAGGAGCGGACCGCGGCGCAGCAGCGCAACCTCGACGACATCCTCGCGGTCACGAAGATCCCCGAGCGCACGCTCGAGTCACACCTGCGGTTCGCGACGTTCACCTTCCGCGACATCGTGCACAGCCGGCTCGGCGGCCGCAATCCGTTCAGCAATCAGGGCGTACGATATTCCGGTTCCCACGACGACCGGGCGCTCAACGCCGGCGTCGAGCGGTTCTCGGCCGACCCGAGCGCCGTACGCGACCTCTCCTACGACAGCGACCTCACCGGCAGGGTGACCATCCCCGTTCTCACCATGCACGCGATCGACGACCCGACCGCGTTCGTCGAGCACGAGGCCGCCTACCGGGCCAGTCTCCAAGGCGCCCACAGGGAACGGAACTTGGTGCAGACGTTCACTCGGGAGAGCGAGCACAGCGAGCTGAGCAACTCCGAGTACGCCAACTCCATGTCCGCACTGGACGCCTGGGTGCGGACCGGGAAGAAGCCGACTCCGCATGCGATCGCGGCCTCGTGCTCCGCGTTCGACCACAGGTACGGCACAGGCTGCTTCCACGACCCGGGTTTCTCCCCCCATTCCTACGCGTCACGGGTCAACTCCCGTTCGAGTGGCCTGCGTTGGCCGGCCATGACTGCCACCCAGGAGAAGTCCTGGAGCCGGATCGACGGCGTGGGAATCGCCCCCTGAGACCGTCGGCGTAGACCTTGGCGAACCAAGGCCCGATGCACCGGATCGCATCACACCGTGGTGATCAGGCCTCCGTCGATCACGAAATCGGAGCCGGTCACGTTGGCCGTCCGGTCGGAGGCCAGGAGCAGTACGAGGTCGGCAACCTCCTGGGGCCGGGTGAAGCGGCCGGTCGCGGCGCCCCGCGCGACGTTTTCGGTGACCGCGTCCGCCTCAAGTCCCCCGGCCTGACCGACAGTTGCCGCCACACCGTCCTTGCCCAGCCACATATCCGTGGCGACCGGACCCGGACTGACCGTGTTGACGCGGATGCCGCGCGGTCCCAGCTCCTTGGACAGCGACTTGCTGAAGCTGAGCAGGGCCGCCTTCGCCGCGGAGTAGTCGATCACGAGCGGGTCGGGCAGGCGCGCGTTGACGGACGCCACCGTGATGATCGACCCGGCGGCGTGCTGGAGCATCAGTGGCAGGACCTCGCGGGTGGCGCGCACGGAGGAGAGGAAATTGATGTCCAGGGTGGTCGTCCAGTCCTGGTCGGTGACGGATGAGAACCCCTCGGTGCGTGGCCGGACGGCACCGACGTTGTTGACCAGGATGTCGGGCGGCCCGAAGGCGGATGCCGCCGCCTCGACCAGCGCGGCGGGCCCTTCCGGAGTCCCCAGATCCACCTCGACGGCCTGTACGGACCCTGTGCGGGCGAGGTCGGCCAGTTCACCGCCCATGTGGCGCGCCCCGGCCGTCACGCGGACCCCTTCCGCCACGAGGGCCTTGGTGATGGCCAGGCCGATGCCCTTGCTCGCACCGGTCACCACCGCGGTTCTGCCCTGGAGCTTCAGTTCCATGAGACGCCTTTCTGCGCCGAGCGGCGACCGACCACCGCACGAACGGGACGGCGTTCCACGATACGGATTCCGGCGGCGCACGCGGCGCGACGCGCGGCAACGCCATGTGGTGCCAAATGGGGGTCATGGTGGCCTCACCCTCACCCTCAACGTCACCGTCGCCCTCCCCCTCACCCTCACCGTCACCGTCACCGTCACCGTCACCGTCACCGGCGGAACGTCATCGCTGCCCAGGCGGCGGCACGGCCGGCAGGGCCGGCACGGCCGTAGCAGGATCGGTCACGATCGCGGCCCACTGCTCGGCGAACGCACCCCACAGCGCGCGCAACTCTGTCTCCGCCCGAGCCACCTCGGCCACGACACCGGCGGGTTCGAGCCCGAGGGCGCGCAGTGGGCCGACGTCCGAGGTTCCCCAGGTGCGGATGTCGTCCGCCAGGACCTCGGGGTGGAACTGCACTGCCCAGACCGAAGTGCCGATCCGGTAGGACTGGTGGGCGCAGCGTTCGCTGGTGACAAGTGGAACTGCTCCGTCGGGGAGAGTGCCGGATTCCTCCCAGTGCCATTGCACCGCGCGCAACCGTCCACCCGTATTCGTGAGGGGTCCGAACAGCGGGTCCTCTGCGGCCTCCTGGAATGGCGTCAGTTCGCAGAGGCCGACCTCGGGGAGCGCGGCGCGCCGGACTTCGCCGCCACACGCCACAGTCAGCAGTTCCATGCCCAGGCAGATCGCCAGCGTGGGCAGGTCGCGAGCCACGGCCTGGCGCAGCAGTTCACGTACGTCAGGCAGCCAGGGCGCGCGTTCATCGTCGTGCGGGCCCATCGAACCGCCGAGGACGAGCAGCGCGTCGTGGTCGTCCAGATTTCGGGGCAGTGCGTCTCCTGCCCAAGGGCGGCACATGTCTGTCAACAGCCCTTGCCCGACTATGCGTTCACCGACCTGGGCCGGACCCGTTCCGTCCTCGTGCTCGACGACGAGCACCCGCGCAGCGCCCACCGCCGCCCCTCCTCGATCCGTACATCCTGATGCAGGAAACACAGCACTGCCTTCCCTCAGAGAGTGGTGGACAGGTCGTCCCAGAGGACGTGGCCGACCGCACGGCCATGAGGGTCGAGGAGTCGGCCCATGCGCTTGGCAGTGATGAGCGTGACCGTGCGGTCGAGCACGCGCAGATCCGGTAGCTGCTCACACAAGTGGGCCTCGAAACCCGTGACGTCCTCCGTCGTGCGTAGCCAGGCGATGACCAGGAAGCCGGCTGTCCCGCTGACAGCGCTGCACAGCCGGACCTCGGGCATGAGGCCGAGTGTGCGCTGCCGCGGTCAGTCGGTCGGCGGGGAGGTCGGTGCGGTAGGTGGCGGTGAGCGGCCAGCCGGCGGCGCCCTGGGCGAAGTCGCAGCGGAAGTGGACCGACCGCGTCTCCATCGGTTCTTCGGCGGTACGGAGCCCAGCAGCTGGGAGGGGGCCGATCCGGCGGGCGAGCAGCCGTCCACCGTGCACGGCAACCACTCCGCGTTCTTCGCCCCGGTGGCGGATCCGGCGCTGCGTGACGGGATCACGCATCTGCTCGATGCCGCCTCGGAGTGGCTCGACCAGGTGTGAATCCGGCGCCGGTCCCGGGCCGGGGCAGGCCTACGTGCGAACCGTGTTGTCGTACGGCGCTGCGCTCAGCCCCGGTCCTCCGGACGCCGCGCCACAAAGACGAACTCCCGGCCGGGACGGTCAGCGGCGTCACGAACCTCGTCGACCACGAAGCCTTGCGAGACCAACTGCGCCTCGATCTCCGGCCGTTCACGGAACCGCAAGGTCGTATCGGAGGTCAGCACCTCACCGTCCTCGGCGAATACGTACGTCCACCGAAACGTCACCAACGGCCCGCTCACGTCGGTCACCTCGACCCAGCTCTCGACCACGCCGACTCCCGGGATACGCGTCTTCGAGTACGACTCCTCGCGGTTCCACTCCTCCCAGGCGCGTCCGGCCGGGTCCCGCGTCTCGAACACCAGGCGCCCGCCGGGCCGCAGTGCCTCGTACGCCCCTTGCAGCGTCCGCCGCCAGACCGCCGGGTCGACGACGGCCTGCGCGACGTTCGCCGTCATGGTCGCCAGATCCGTCCTCAGGGGCGGGAGCGCTGTCGCGTCGCCGCAGATCCAGCGCACCCGCTCGCTACCGGGCTTGCCCCGGGCCACATCGACGGACGCCCGCGCGGGGTCGACCCCCACGACCTCGATCCCCCGGTCGGCCAGGAGCAGCGCGAACACTCCCGTCCCGCAGCCGATGTCCAGCACCCGACGCGCTCCGAACTCCTCCGCCATACCCACGTACGCGTCGAGATCGCTGCGGTCAGGATCGAGCGCGTCGTAGACCGCGGCGAGCCGTGGATGCTCAAATTCCTCATCTGCCATGCGACCGAAGGTATCGGGCGCGCGATCCGTGAACCCCTCGTTCAGCCGGTCGAAGTGCACCCGGTGGACGGCGGTGTCTCCGGCGCCGGCCCACGGAAACTCGGCATCAAGAGCCCGCTGTACGTAGGACCCGACGTCATCGGCACGACCCCCGACCCGGCCGCGAAGGTGGCGCTGAAGCCGCTGCCGGGCCCGCTGCGGGTGATCACCGTACGGCCGCCGTACCGCAGCGACCCGCGCGCAGTACGCCGGCACTCGATCCATCCCTACCAAGACGAAGAGGCACGCGCGTAGAGCAGAGCAGCAGCGCTGGTACCCCCGTGCGCAGCAGACCGAGCCGACCCACCCCCTCGTCGCGGTCTGCGAGGTCCTCGACGGCCCGGGCCGCGGCTCAGAAGTACTCATAGGCGCACCGGAACAGGACATGCCGGAGGTGCTGGGCGCCATCGCCGCCCATGCTCGTCGGTGGCGGTGAGCCGGGCGGCGCCTGCCACGAGCGGCTCGGGCAGGTCGCCGTCACGCGTAAGGGAGCTGGACTTCGCGGGCCGCACAACCATGAAGTCACAAATCAATCACCTGTTGTTCATATTTCCTTCACACGCCCCGCCGCCGTAATAGCCTCATCCCACCTGTAACACCTCAGGGGGGACAACATGACCAACGCGTACACAACGCCGCCCGCGCCGCGCCCGGTTGACACCAGACCTCTGCGTAAGCGCAAGCGAGTATGGCTGGGCGGTTCAGGTCTGCTTCTCACCGGTGCGCTCATAGTGGGCGCCGGGAACGGCGATCAGCAGCCCGTCGCCGCCGAGGCCAAGCCCGCGCCGACCGTCGCCGCCGAGGCCAAGCCCGCGCCGACCGTCACCGCCACCGTGACCGCCACGCCGGAGCCCGCGCCGACCGTCACGGAGACCATCAAGGCCAAGGCGAAGCCGCGCCCCACGATCACTGTGACCAAGACCGCCCGGCCTGCCGCCGACACCGGAAGCGACAGGGGCAGCGACACAGGCAGCGACACAGCCAACGGAAGCGGCAGCCAGGACACCACCGGCACCTGCTCGATCGTCTCCAACGCGGGCAACTGCTACTCGGCCGGCCAGTTCTGCCGCAACAGCGATCACGGCGCCGCCACCACCAACCAGGGCGGCACACGCATCAAGTGCGTGTACAGCTCCAACGCCTGGCGCTGGACGTACGCCTGACGGCACATCACTTCGCTCTCCGTCGGACCCCGTACCGCGTTCGCTCGCGTCGGCCTGCCACTTGCGAGGCCTTCTGCTGTCAGCCAAGACCTCACGTCCGCGTGGCATCGGCGGCAGAATCGGCGCATGCAGCAGCCGGTCTTCGTTCTCGTGCACAGTCCCTCCGTGGGCCCCTCGACCTGGCACCCTGTGGCCGACCACCTCAAGGCGAGGGGTCACCAGGTGCGGGTGCCGTCCCTCCTGCACGTCGGCGCCGGTGTCCCGCCCTTCTGGCCCCGCGCCGTCAGCGCCGTCCGTGACGACCTCCGGCACGTTCCGGACGGCAGCCCCGTCACGTTGGTGGCACACAGCAACGCCGGCTTGTTCCTCCCCGTGATCCGCGCGGCGCTCGACCACCCGGTGGCCGGCTCGATCTTCGTCGATGCCGCGCTGCCGGCCCGTATCGGACCAACTCCTGTCGCACCACCGGAGTTGCTGGAGTTCCTCACCCCGATGGCCGTGAACGGCACCCTGCCGCGCTGGACCGACTGGTGGGACGAGGCCGACGTGGCACCCATGTTCTCCGATCCGGCGGTGCGTCAGACCGTCGTCGAGGAACAGCCCACTCTGCCCCTGTCCTACTACGAGCAGCACATCCCGGTCCCGGACGGGTGGGACGACCACCCGTGTTCCTACCTGCTCTTCGCCCCGCAGTACGAGGATGTCGCCGCCGAAGCGCGCGAGCGCGGCCTGCGCGTGGCACACCTGCCGGGCGAACACCTCCACCAGATCGTCGACCCCGAAGCCACGGCACAGCACCTCATCGAGCTCGCCCGCACACGTTGATGCGCCGGCCGCCTCACCCCGACCGCACACCAAACGGTTCCGTTCCCGTGCGAGACTCGGGGTATGGCAGGTTCAGGGGAGTTCGAGCCGGAGTCGGAGCGGGTTACGCGGCAGCTCCGGGACGACATTCTCGACGGTGTGCGCAAACCCGGCAGCAAGCTCGTCGAACGCGAGCTGGCGGCACAGATAGGGGTCAGCCGCGTACCCGTTCGCGATGCCCTGCGCGTGCTCGTCGCCGAGGGCCTGGTCACTCCGCGACCGCGGACGTGGGCGGTCGTAAGGGAGTTCACACCTACGGACATCGCCGATCTGAACGAGGTCCGGGAGGCCCTTGAGGTGATGACCTTCCGTCTCGCCGCTCAGCGGGGTGACCGCGTCGGCCTCGGGCGGCTCCGCTCGAACCTCGACGAGGAACTCGCGGCCGCCAGGGCGGGCGACGCGGTTCGCGCCCGGCGCGCGGCAGCCGACTTCCACGAGACGGTGACGTCGATGGCGGCCAACGAGTTGCTGAGCGAACTCGAAGGTACGTTGCGCAGCCGGATGCGGTGGCTGCTGGGCCGGCACGACGACCTCCTCGCGATGGCGCTGGAGCACGAGGCCCTCTACGCCGCTGTCGCGGACCGCGACGTGGCACTCGTCGAGGAACTCGTCGTCGAGCACCTGGAGAACAGCCGCCGCGCCATCGCCGACAAGCGCCGCTGACCACAGCTCGGGCCTTGTGCCGTGCCCGCAGAAGTCACCTCGCGGCCTGAGTTCACCCGTCATGCCGGCATTCCGGTCGACGATCACGGAGTCCCGCAACGTCGGTGATCACGCCGGCGCGTGACGCGCATCAGCCCTCCCCGGACGCCCCGATCGACGTCGGGACATGGGGAGGGCTGATGCACCGGGTTCGACCGCCGGTCCGAGGGCTCGGATCAGCCCCGTACCAGCGCCAGTCGGTCGGCGACGACCACTCCGTCGTGCAGGACAGTGCGATCCGTGCCGCGGTCCATCACCGCGCTCGACGGTGTCTCGCCGTCGACAAGGAGCAGGTCGGCACGGTCACCGACCGCAAGGCCGGGCCGGTCGCCGACCCCGGCAAGGCGGGCGACGTCGTGGCTCATGATCGACGCCCCGCCCATCGTGGCGACCGCCAGGGACATCTCGATCAGCTCGTCACGGCGGAAGTTGTTGGTGAAGGCCAGCTGCCAGGTGCGGTCGAGCATGTCGCAGTTGCCGTACGGGCTCCAGTAG
This sequence comes from Streptomyces sp. NBC_01446, assembly GCF_026340095.1. GTDB lineage: Bacteria > Actinomycetota > Actinomycetes > Streptomycetales > Streptomycetaceae > Streptomyces > Streptomyces aureus. The sequence goes on from NZ_JAPEPO010000002.1 coordinate 952,646, forward strand.
TCGCGCTGGCCGTCCTCGCCCAGGCCCACGCGGACGCCCGCCTCCGTCAGGTCCACCAGCGACAGCTGCCCGCGGGCCGAAGGCGCCACGGTGGCCATCGCGATGTCGAGCTCGGCGAATTCGTCGATGATGCGGCGGCTCACCGACTCGGAGACCGAGCCCAGTTCGTAGGCGTGGGACATCGTGACCTTGCCCTGCATGCCCAGTGCCCGCGTGCGGTCAAGAATCAGATCGGTGGAGAACACGCCCAGCTCGCCGGGCTCGTGCAGGTGGATGTCCACCTCGACCTGGTACTTCTCGGCGAGCGCGAACACGACGTCCAGGTGCCCCTTGGGATCCCGGTCCAGGGTGCAGGGATCGATGCCGCCCATCACGTCGGCGCCCGCCTTCAGCGAGGCCTCCAGGTATTCGGCAGTGCCCTTCTCGCGGAGGATGCCCGCCTGCGGGAACGTCATGATCTGGACCTCGGCCTGACCGGCGAACTTCTCCTTCGCGGCCACCACCGCCTCGAACTTCTCGAGCTTGCAGTCCACGTCGACCTGGGCGTACGACCGCACGCGGGTGGTGCCGCGCGCGATCATCCGCTCCAGGGTGCCGGCCACCCGCTCCACGAGCGGTACCTCCGCGGAGCGCCAGTTCTCCCGGTCGTTCATCGTCATCGTCCACACTCCCGGCCCGCCGGTGTGCGGCCGGAACGGCAGGCCGATCCGGGTCGAGTCCAGGTGCACGTGCACGTCGCTGAACGACGGCAGGAGCAGCCGGCCGCGGCCCTCCACCACTTCGCCGGACGGCTGCGCGGCCGGGTCGTGCGGGCGGATCGCCGCGATGCGGTCGCCGGCCAGGACGACGTCGCTGCGCTCGCCACCCCACGGACGGACGTGACGGATCAACACTGCTGTCACCTCTCTACTGTGCTTTGTGGTGCTTTGTTGCGCGGTGCTGCTGTTCGTGTGGACAGGGACCGGATTACCGGGATGTCGTCGTGGCCAGCATCTCGGCCGCGACGTCGGCGTGGTGGCAGGCGATGTCGCCGCTCGGCACGCTCTCCGAGCACAACCGGCGCCGCTGCGGGTCCAGTTGCGTATGCACGGGGCACCGGGACTGGAACACGCAGCCGCGCGGCGGGTCGGCCGGGCTGGGCAGATCGCCCTTCAGCCGGATCCGCCCGCTGCGGTCCGCCGCCGGGTCGGGCTGCGGTACGGCGGACAGGAGCGCCCGCGTGTAGGGATGTTCCGGAGCGCCGAAGACCCGGGGGGTGTCGCCGTATTCCATGATCTTGCCGAGGTACATCACCGCGATGCGGTCGGCGAAGTGCTGGACCACGGACAGGTCGTGGGCGATGAAGAGGTAGGCCACTCCGGTGTCCCGCTGGATGTCCTCGAGGAGGTTGATGACCTGCGCCTGGACCGACACGTCCAGCGCGGACACCGGTTCGTCGCAGATGATGAGTTGCGGGTCCAGGGCGAGCGCCCGTGCGATGCCCACGCGCTGTTTCTGGCCTCCGGAGAACTCGTGCGGGAAGCGGTTGTAGTGGTCGGGGCGCAGTCCCACCCGGTCCATCAGGTCCCGCACCTTGGCCTTGACGCCGCCGGCCGGTGTGATCCGCTGGGCGAGGAGCGGTGCGGCGATCGCGCTGCCCACGGACTGGCGTGGGTTCAGCGACGACGACGGGTTCTGGAACACCATCTGCACCCGGCGCCGGTACTCCTGGAGTTCCGAGGAACGCAGCTCGGCGATCTCCCGGCCGTCGAGCCGGACGCTCCCGGACGTCGGCTCGAGGAGGCGCATGAGCAGACGGCCGGTGGTCGACTTGCCACAGCCGGACTCCCCCACCAGGCCGAGGGTCTGTCCGGCGTCGACGGAGAAGCTGACGCCGTCCACGGCCTTGATCCCACCGCCGCCGGGCCTGAAGCCACGGGAGCGGGTCGGGAAGTGCTTGGTCAGGTCGGTGACCTCCAGCAGCGGCGTCATCGGGCCACCTCTCCGGTCGGTTGCAGCGTCTCGAGGTGGCACCGCGACGGGTGCCCGTCAAGGCCGGTCAGTGTCGGGCGGCGCGTACCGCAGGCGTCGTCGGGTACCAGGTGTGTCTTCGGACAGCGGTCGGCGAAGAGGCAGCCGTTGGGCAGCGCCAACAGCGACGGCGGGAAGCCCGGGATGGGGTTGAGCCGTTCGGACCGCTGCGCCAGCGACGGCATCGAGGCCAGCAGCCCCTGGGTGTAGGGGTGTCGGGGGTCCTCGAAGAGCTTCGCGACGGTCGCCTGCTCCACGCACTCCCCGCCGTACATCACCACGACCTGGTGACACACCTCGGCGACCACGCCGAGGTCGTGGGTCACCAGGATCACGGAGGTCCCGGTCTCGTCCTGCAGTTCGTTGAGCAGGTCGAGGATCTGGGCCTGCACGGTGACGTCGAGGGCGGTGGTGGGTTCGTCGGCGATCAGCAGCTCGGGTTCGCAGACGAGCGCCATGGCGATCATCGCGCGCTGGCGCATGCCGCCGGAGAACTCGTGCGGGTAGGCGGCACAGCGGCGCTTGGGGTCGGGGATCCCGACGCGGCCGAGCATGTCGACGGCGACCTGCGCCGCGGCCTTCTTGGAGACGTCGTTGTGCACCCGGTAGGCCTCGGCGATCTGGGCACCGACGGGGTAGAAGGGGTGCATGGCCGACAGCGGGTCCTGGAAGATCATCGCGATCTTCTTGCCGCGGTAGGCGCGCATCCGCGTCTCGGTGAGCGTGTTGAGATCCTGTCCGTCGAGGAGGATCTGTCCGGTGACCTCGGCTGCGGTGTCCTTGAGCAGACCCATCAACGCCTGGCTCGTGACGGTCTTGCCGGAGCCGGATTCGCCGACGATTCCGACGGTTTCCCCGCGCGCCAGCGTCAGGTCCATCCCGTTGACGGCGTGCACCACACCGTCGTCGGTCGGGAAGCTCACCCGTAGATCGCGGATGGCCAGCATGGGCGCGGCGGCTTCGGGCGTGGTCATCAGGCGACCCTCACTCGCGGGTCGATCACCGCGTAGGCGATGTCGACCACGACGTTGGCGACAATGATGAAGAACGCGGCCATCATGGTGATGGCCATGGTGACCGGCAGGTCACCGGACTGTGCGGCGTGCACCGCGGTGAATCCGACACCCGGCACCGAGAAGATCTGCTCCGTGAGTACGGCTCCGCCCAGCAGGCCGCCGATGTCGAGGCCGAGCATGGTGACGACCGGAGTGATGCCGGCCCGCGCGCCGTGCTTGAACACGATGTTCCGCCGGGACAGTCCCTTCGCGCGGGCGGTGCGCATGAAGTCCTCGCCGAAGGTCTCCAGCATGTTGCTGCGGGTGACCCGGATGTACTGCGCGCTGAACAGCACGGCCAGCGCCACCCAGGGCAGCAGGTAGTTCAGGAACCAGCCGCCGGGACCCGCCGCGTCGAACGGAGTGGCTATCTCGTTGGTGGTGAACGGCAGCAGGTCCAGCGTGCTGACGAACAGGAGCAGCAGCAACAGGCCCGTCACCGGAATGGGCAGCGATACGCCGACGGAGGCGCCGCCGACGATCAGCTTGTCGGCGAACCGGCCCTTGCGCAGCGCCGCGAGCAGGCCGAGGCCGACACCGGCGACGGTCCACAGCACGATCGCACCGCTGGCCACCGACAGTGTGTACGGCAGGGCCCGGCCGATGATCGTGGTGACGTCCTCGTTGGTCTGGAACGACTTGCCCAGGCACGGCCAGTTGCACAGGGTCTCGGCGCCGGGCGCGCCGACGGTGTGGCTGCTCACGAGCCCCGACATGTACGTGAAGTACTGGGTGAGGAACGGCTTGTCCATCCCGAGCGCGATCCGGGCCTCGGCGATGCGCTGCGGTGTGCACTCCTGACCGCAGGCCGCCGCGGCCGGGTCCGCGGGGCCGAGCTGGAACAGACTGAACGTCACGAAGCTGATGACAAACAAGAGCACGATCATCGCGACGAAGCGCCGCATCAGGAAACTGGTCATGGGTGCGACCTGCCGGCTCGGGATGAACTCACCGTTCGATTACCTCTCTTGTGCGGCGTGCGTCAGTGCTCGGCGCCGACGATCGACAGGTCTATGGCGCCGAAGAAGTAACCCATCTGGGCGCCTCGGACCTTGGAGCCGACCACGCTGCTGGTGTAGCTGCGCACCAGCGGGACGAGCGGGTAGGCCTGCATGGTCCGGTCGAAGAGGGTGGCCCACTTCTTGCCCAGTTCCTCACTGGTCCCGTTGGTGCCGCGGAGCTCGTACATGGCGCGGGCGATCTTCGGGTCGTGGAAGCGCGGGATGTTGGAGAAGCCGTAGGTCTTGCCGTCCAGGCTCGGCCCCACGTTCGGGTCGACGGTGGTGCGCACCGAACCGCTGTCCGCGCCGCCGCACCAGCCGCTGCGGGCGATGTCCGGCATCTGGTCACCGGCCAGCACGGTGTAGTAGTTGGCGGCCGGGATCGGGCGCAGTTGCAGGTCGATGCCGAGCTTCTTGAAATTCTGCTGGAGCACGGTGCCGACGTTCTTGTAGCGGGCGTTGGTGTCCGCGTAGCCGTAGACCAGCTTCTTGGGGACCTTCTTGCCCTTCAGGAGCTTCTTGGCCTCGTCCAGCTTCGGCTTGCCCGCGGGGTCCAGGTCGGTGTGCTGTGCGACGTAACCGCGCTGGGCGGGGTTGATGTACGACTGGGCCACCTTGCCGAAGCGTGCGCCGCCGTACTGGACCTGGATGGAGCCGCGGTCGATGGAGAGCGCCATCGCCTTGCGGACGTCGGGGTCCTTGATGGTCTCGGTGTTGAAGTCGAGCACGTCCGTGCAGCCCAGCAGACCGGCCGCGGTGCGCTTCTTGACCTTGGGGTCGTTGAGCTCGGCCGCGTCGGACGCCTGCAGTCCGCCGTTGCTGTCCAGCGTGATCGCCGTCGGGTCCGAGTCGGCGAGCAGCTGCTGGCTGATGGTGGCCTGGGCGGTGGACAGCGTGAAGGTGAACGTGTCAGGCAGGGCGGGCCTGTTGGGGTCGGTGGCCGGGTCCCACCGGTCGTTGCGCACCAGCTTCATCGAGCGTCCGCGGTCGTACGACTTGATCTTGTACGGGCCCGAGGAGACCGGATGATTGGTGTAGTCGAGCTTGGTGTCCTTGTCCTTCGGCACCGGCGCCGTGTTCGACCGCGACACCAGCGCGGGGAACTCGGCGAACGGCTGCTTGAGGTGGAAGACGACGGTGTGGTCGTTCGGGGTGTCGATCGCCTTGAAGTCGCCGCCGGCGTACGGGCCCTTGTAGCCGTCGTCGGCCAGGGCCGAGTTCAGCTCCTGCGGTGCCTGGGTGTAGACGTCGCGGGCGTAGGTGCGCTCGACGCCGTACTTGACGGCCTTGCTGGTGATCGGTGTGCCGTCCTCGAACTTCAGCCCCTTCTTGAGGGTGTAGGTCCAGGTGAGGCCGTCGGCGGAGGCCTTGCCCAGGTCGGTGGCCAGGTCCGGCACGATGGTCGGCGGCCGGCCGGCGGTCTCCTTGGCCATGGTCAGGGTGCGGTAGTACAGCTGCCCGACGTTGGCGGTCTGGACGTAGTTGCTGTTGCCGGGGTCCAGGGTCTGGAAGTCCGAGGACATCAGGACGTTGATGTTCCCGCCCTTGGTGGCGTAGCCCTTCCCGACGGTCACCGGCGCGTAGGCGTCCGCCTTGGCTCCGGCTCCGTCACCGGGGGTGGGCTTGGGGCCGCCGCAGGCGGTGAGGGCCAGCCCGGCACTCACCGTCAGGGCGAGCGCCGCCTTGGTGCTTCTGTTCACTGCGTCTCCTTGCGGACGGGAAACGGATGGCGCACGTCTTGGGCCGATCCGAGGTGGAGCGAAGGATGAGAGGTGGGGCAAAGGCTCAGAGGTGGGGCAAAGGCTCAGAGGTGGGTGGATCAGCTTCGGGAGGACTTGGGGTCGAGGGCGTCCCGGACCGCGTCGCCGAGCAGGTTGAAGGCGAGCACGGTGATCACCAGTGCGCCGGCCGGGACGGCCAGGAACCACGGATCGGAGAGGTACCAGTTCCCCGACTGGGCCGCGTTGAGCATCTGGCCCCAGGAGGGCGTGGGGTCCTTGACCCCGACGCCGAGGAACGAGAGGGCCGCCTCCGCGGTGATGTTGGTGGGGATCATCATGGTCGCGTAGACCAGCACGACCCCCATGACGTTCGGGATGATCTGCCGGAAGATGATGCTCCGGTGGGAGGCACCGTAGGCCTGCGCGGCCTCGACGAACTCCTGCTGCCGGATCGAGAGCACCTGGCCACGCACGACTCTCGCCAGGTACGCCCAGCCGAAGAAGCCGAGGATGATCACCAGTGAGGCGATCGGCACGAGGCTGCCCGAGTCGAGGGAGGTGCCCCGCAGCCGGGACTGGAGGATCGGGGTCAGCGACAGGACGAGCAGCAGGTGCGGGAAGGCCAGGAACAGGTCCATCACGCGGCTGATCACCATGTCGACCTTGCCGCCGAAGTATCCGGCGGCCGCGCCGAGCACGGTACCCAGGACCACCGACACCACGGTCGACAGCAGCGCGATGGTGAGGGAGATCCTCGCGCCGTAGGCCATGCGCGCGAAGATGTCGCGCCCGAGCCCTGGTTCGAGACCGAGCCAGTGCTCGCCGGACGGAAAGCGGTAGTACGACAGCGGCAGGCCCGGCGTGTCGAAGTCGTCCAGGAACTCGGGCCCGGTCCGGGCGCTGAACGGGTCGGAGCCCTCGATGGCCACCAACACCGGGGCCAGGACGGCGAACAGCACCATCAGGGCCACGACGATCAGCGCGGCGACGGCGATCCGGCTGCGCCGAATGCGAAGCCATGCCGTGCCGAGCAGCGATCGCGCGGTGGCGATCTCGGCGGTCGGCTCGCGCTCGGTTGGTGCGGCCTCGGGCTCCGGTGAAGGCAGGGTGGCCACCTGCCCTTCGGAGGGCTTCGGCGCGCTGGCGCGGCGCGTTCGACTCGTCGACTCATGCGGATCCGGCACGTCGATCCTTCGGTGCTCGGGGGTGTGGGTGGCCGGAACGGTATACCAAGAATCACGGTTTCCACCAGGGTGATGTGACATCCGGTGCAGCACTGCTGTGCAGCCCACAAATCAGTCTCACTTCCCTTGTCATCGGCGGGTTATGGTCATGCGGAGCGTGGCGCGAGGCCGACGCCGGCAACCCGCGCGACGGTGCGGCGCAGCCACCCGCGCCCCGCGACTTCGGTGACTGGTTCGCCTACTTGGTGTACCAAATCTGAGAGGGATGTCGATGAGAACCTTGGTGACCGCTTCCTGGGTGATCGCCCACGACGGAATCTCGCACGTGGAGATCGCCGACGGAGCCGTGCTGATCGACGGCGACACGATCGTCGACGTGGGTGCGCGCACCGAACTCGCCCGCCACCAGGCCGACGAACACATCGACCTCGGTGACGCGGTGATCACTCCCGGCCTCGTCGACCTCGATGCCCTCACCGACATCGACCACCTGATCCTGGACTCCTGGGCGTCCCCGGACCTGGCCTCGGGCTTCACCTGGTCGGCGGACCACTTCGCCGCGCCCCGGGCGGTGTTCGACGCGGCGCAACGGCGCACGGTGCGCGAGTACGCGCTGACCCAGCTCGCCCTGCACGGCGTCACCAGCTACATGCCGATCGCCTCCGAGGTGCACAGCGACTGGGCCGAGACGTTCGAGGACTTCGTGGCCATGGCCGAGGTGTCCACGAAGCTGGGTCTGCGTGCCTTCCTCGGGCCGTCGTTCCGGTCCGGCGTCAACGTGATCGGCGCGGACGGAAAGCGCACCGTGCAGTTCGACGAGGAGGCGGGCCGGCGCGGCCTTGCCGACGCGCTGCGCTTCCTGGACCACGCCTCGCAACTGGCCGACCCGCTGGTGACCGGGGTCCTGCTCCCCTGCCGGATCGAGACACTCACCCCGGACCTCCTGCGCGACATCGCCCGGGCCGCACACGAACGCGGCGCGCTGGTACGCCTGCACGCCTTGCAGGGCATGTCCGAGCGCGACTTCATCCAGCACACCTACGGGCGTACGCCGCTTCAACTCATCGCCGAATCAGGGCTGTTGTCGGACCGGCTGATCGTGCCGCACGGAGTGGTGCTGGACGTACACCCGGAAGTGCTCGGAGCCGACACCGGAGATGTCGCGGTGCTCGCCGACGCGGGTGTGTCGATCGTGCACTGCCCGCTGACCAACGCCCGGTACGCCCACAACCTGCACACGTTCGGCGCCTACCGGGCGCAGGGAGTGAACCTGTGTCTCGGCACGGACTCCTTCCCGCCGGACCTGATCCGCGGCATCGACGTGGGCACCCAGGTCGCCAAGATCCAGGCCGGTGACCTGGGCCAGGGCCACCTCGCCGGCTACTTCGAAGCGCTCTGGACCGGTGGCGCGAGGGCGCTGCACCGGCCGGACCTGGGCCGCCTGGCCGCGGGGGCCACCGCCGACCTCGCGGCGTTCGCCCTCGACGACTTCCGCATGGGCGTCACCGAGGATCCGCTGCGCACCCTCGTACTCAACGGCACCGCGCGCGACGCGGTCCTGACGATGGTCGCGGGCAAGGTCGTCATGCGCGACGGCTCGATCCCCGGCGTCGACCTCCCCGCCCTGAGGCGCGCCGGGCAGGAGCTGTTCGACGTCATGCGCGCGGCGTATCCGGAGCGGGACCACCGCCGTCGCCCGGTGGACGAACTCTTCCCTCCGGTGTTTCCGCGGGGGTAGGGCACTTGGCCCCACCCCCGTCGATAGTCGCTGGCGCGGCACGCGGCCCCGTGGTGGGGTGTGGGGATGAACGAGGACAAGGAGAGCCGGGCTGCCATGTTGCGGCTGCCCACGCTGGAGCTCCGGCATCACGCCCTCATCGCGGGCGTAGCCGGTGAGAAGCAGGTCGCGGCGTCTGTCGGTCCGGACGCACAGGTCATTGCGTTGTGGTCGAAGCCCCGTGAACTCCCCGGGCTCGCGGCCGCGACGACCAGCGCCGGAGGGGCGGTTACTACACGGACTTCCCGATCGTCCGCGTCCGTGACGGCGCGGTGGCGTCCTGGCGCAACAGCGTCGCTGGAGCGACGGCTCTCGCCGTCAAGGACTCACGCGTCGCGCTGCTCGGCGGCTACGGACCACACCACGACCGGCTGTCCGTGGGCACCCTCGACAGCAAAGACCTCCGCATCACGGACGAGTACCGGATCGTGCTGCCGAACGGTCGGCCCCTACCGAAGCACACACAAGTGATCGGCCGGGGCCCGGACTTGCACGTCCTGTCGGACAACGACTGGTACCGACTCGGCCTGGAGGAGATCCCCCAGGCAACTCCCTGACAGACTGCACGTCATGACCGCCACACGCAGCACGACTGTCGAGATCCCCACCGGGGACGGCACTGCCGACGCCTATCTCGCCCACCCCGACGACGACGCCGCCCACCCGGCCGTCCTGCTCTACATGGATGCCTTCGGGCTGCGCCCCCAGCTCAGGGCGATGGCCGACCGTCTCGCGGCGGCCGGCTACACCGTGCTCGTCCCCAACGTGTTCTACCGTCACGGCCGGGCGCCGGTCGTGACGCTGCCCGACTTCATCACCGACGCCGAGCGGCCGGCGCTGTTCGAGCAGATCGTCCCCCTCATGGGCGACCTGACCGCGGACGCGGTGGCACGCGACTCCGCCGCCTTCCTGTCGTGGCTGGCCGACTCCCCCGCGGCCGCCGCCGGACCCGTCGGCGTCACCGGTTACTGCCTGGGCGCCCGCCTGGCCCTGCTCACCGCGGGCAGCCATCCCGAGAGGGTCGCGGCGGCGGCCGGCTTCCACGGCGCGGGCCTGGCCACCGACGACCCCACGAGCCCCCACCTCCTCGCCGGCCGGATCACCGCGGAGCTCTGCTTCGGCCACGCCGACGAGGACCCGTCCATGCCGCCCGAGCAGATCGAACGCCTCGACAAGGCGCTCAGCGCGGCGGGCGTCCGCCACCACTCCGAGGTCTACACGGGCGCCCACCACGGCTTCACCATGGCGGACACCAACCGGTTCGACGCCGAGGCCGCGGAACGGCACTGGAGCGCGCTGCTCGACCTGTTGGGCCGCAGCCTCTGATTCTGCGTCGAGCGACTGGGACCTTCAGACCGGGACCGTCCTGCGTGTGACCTCGGCGAGTTCGGCGCGCAGCGCCGCGAAGCTGGGGTCTCCGCGCAGTGCGGCCACGTCCGTGGCCGTCTCGCGCGGGAGCGGAACCGTCACCTCGCCGATCACACGGCCCTGGGCCTCCGCCATGACGAGGACGCGGGAGCCGAGCAGGAGGGCTTCCTGGGCGGAGTGCGTGACGAACAGGACGGTTGTTCCCGTGACCGCGGCCAGGGCCTGACCTCCTCCTGGCTGCGCACCCCCGATCCTGACGCGCCGCTGCCCAACGCACCTGCCACGCCTGACGCACCGGCACCCGGCACACCTGCCGTGTCGTCTTCCATGGCGATGACCGCGCGAGGCCTCATCCGGCCGGCCAGATCAACGCACCGGGGCACTACACCTAACGCGCCGCCTGGAACGTGCGCCGGTACGCCAGCGGTGAGACGCCGATCGCGGCGTGCAGATGCTGTCGCAGTGACGCGGCCGTGGCGAAGCCCACTTCACCGGCGATCCGGTCCACCGGCAGATCGCTGGACTCCAGCAGATGACGCGCCCTCGCAACCCGCTGCTGGGTGAGCCACCGGCCGGGGCTCATCCCGGCCTCGTCATGGAACCGGCGGGCGAACGTCCGCAGACTCATCTGCGCATGGTCCGCGAGCTCGGCCAGCGTCAGCGGCAGGTCGAGGTGGTCGAGTGCCCACTCCCTGGTGGCGGCCGTACCGGCGACGGACGCCTCGGGAACGGGCTGCTCGATGTACTGCGCCTGACCGCCTTCGCGCCAGGGCGGCACCACACACTTACGCGCCACATGGTTGGCCACGGCGGCGCCGTGGTCCTGGCGTACGACGTGGAGGCAGACATCCACACCGGCTCCGGCACCGGCCGAGGTGAGGATGTCGCCGTCCTCGACGAAGAGGACATCGGGGTCGAGCTTCACCTTTGGAAACAGGCGTCGGAATCGGTCGGCCAGGTACCAGTGCGTGGTCGCCCGGCGGCCGTCGAGCAGACCGGCCGCGGCGAGGACGAAGGCGCCGGTGCAGATGGACATGATGCGAGTGCCGGGCGGGATGTGCGCGAGCGCGGCGGCCACCGGACCCGGGAGCACGGCCTCGTTGGGCGGGTACTCGTCGACCGGCGGGATCACCACGGTGTCGGCCTCGGCCAGCGCTTCGGGGCCGTGCTCGACGGTGATCAGGAAGTCCGCGTCCGTGCGCACCGGGCCCCCGTCGACACTGCAGGTGCGGATCTCGTACCGGCCGTCCGCGGCACCGAAGATCCGCCGCGGAATGCCCAGCTCGAACGGGTGCACCCCGTCGAGCGCCAGCACCACGACCCTGTGCACACCGCCAGGATCGCCGACTCCACCGACGCCACTGCCATCCCTGCCATCCCTGCCACCACTCATGGCACGATTCTATCGAATGGTGGCAGTCATGCCATTTTCTCGGGCGATCGGCCACGGCACGCTGGAGCCGTGAGCACTTCAGAGAGCACCGCACCCATCGCATCCACCACGCCCGTCACGCCCGCCGTACCCACCATGCGGGCCATCAGCCAGGACACCCTCGGCGGCCCCGAGGTACTGAAGGAGGTCGAGCGCGAACGCCCGGCGCCGGGACTGAGCGAGATCCTTGTCAGGGTCCATGCCGCAGGCGTCAACCCGACCGACTGGAAGCACCGGGCGCACGGCATCTTCCTCGGCGAACCGCCGTTCGTCCTGGGCTGGGACGTGTCCGGCGTCGTCGAGGAGACGGGTCTCGGTGTGACCCTGTTCAAGCCGGGCGACGAGGTGTTCGGCATGCTGCCCTACCCGCACGGCGTGGGCTCGCACGCCGAGTTCGTCACCGCGCCCGCCCGCGCCTTCGCGCACAAGCCGTCCGAGGTCGACCACGTGCAGGCGGGCGCCGTTCCGCTCGCCGCTCTGACCGCCTGGCAGGCCCTGGTCGACACCGCCCAGGTGCAGCCGGGGCAGCGCGTCCTGATCCACGCTGCGGCCGGCGGCGTCGGCCATCTCGCCGTGCAGATCGCCAAGGCACACGGCGCGTACGTGATCGCCACGGCCAGCGCGGCCAAGCACGACTTCGTGCGCGGTCTGGGTGCCGACGAACTGATCGACTACCGGACGACCGACTTCACCGAGGCGGTCCGCGACGTGGACGTCGTCCTGGACACCATCGGCGGCGACTACCGCACCCGGTCCCTGCCCACGCTGCGCGCGGGCGGTCTGCTGGTCTCCATCCTGCCGACCGGCACCACGGAGCTGGCCGAGGAGGCCCAGCGGCTCGGCGTGCGGGGCGTGGAGATGCTCGTGGAGGCCGATCACGCCGGAATGAACGCGATCGCCGACCTGATCGCGACGGGCAGGCTCCGCGCGACGATCGCCGGCACCTTCCCGATCGCCGAGGCCGCCAAGGCACACGAGCTGGGCGAGACCGGCCGGACGACCGGCAAGCTGGTCCTCGTCGTCCGCTGATCACGTCCGCTCGTCCGTCAGCCCATGGTCGGGTCACCCTTGATGAGGGCGAAGGTGGCGCCGAACGGGTCCTTGACCATGGCCATGCGGCCGACACCGGGCACGTCCATGGGCGGGAAGAGCGTCGTGGCACCGCGCTCGGTGGCGGCCGCGTAGGTCGCGTCGCAGTCCTCGACGCCGAAGTACGGGTGCCACTCGGCGCCGGACCCGGCGTCGAGGTTCTCCTGCTGGAGCTGCATGATGCCGCCGTGGCCCGCCTCGCCCACGTCCGCGGAGCCGGCGGGGGCGACGACGGTGTACGGGGGGCCGCCGTCGCCCGTCGGCATGTCCTGGTACTGCCAGGAGAACACCTGGCGGTAGAAGTCCTTGGCCGCGCCGGCGTCGGTCGCGTAGAGCTCGGTCCAGCACAGGGCGTTGGGCTGCATGACCGTTTCGAGACCCTGGACGTCACCGGGCTGCCAGACCGCGAACTGCGCACCGGCCGGATCCGTGAACGCGGCCATTCGTCCCGCCGTGAAGACATCGCCGGGCGGAACGCGGACCGTGCCTCCGGACGCCTCGACCGCCTTGGAGACACCGTCGGCGTCAGGGGTGCTGAAGTAGACCGTCCAAGAGGGGGAAGCGCCCTCCTCGGTCAGTGGACCGGCTGCGGCCACGCTCTTGCCGTCGAGCTGGAAGAAGCCGTAGCCGCCGCCTTCCGGCCCGGCGGACTGGAACGTCCAGCCGAACACTCCGCCGTAGAACGCGGCGGCCGCGTCCATATCCGGCACACCGAGGTCGAGCCAGTTCGGCGCGCCCGGTACGTACGTCGTCGAAAGCATGATCACGCCTTTCGTGTACTGACGAATCCCGACGCAGGCCAGCCTGGCAGCCCACTGACAATCGCCGCTCGACACACGGCCTACGCAGGTCGCAGGTGGTGCCTGCGACCTGCGACTTGTGCCGGTGCCGGTTACCCGAACTGGCCGGGCTGGTAGTCGCCGGCGGGCTGCTGGATGAGGACGTTCACGCGGTTGTAGGCGTTGATCAGGGCGATGAGGGACACCAGCGCGGTGAGCTGGTCCTCGTCGTAGTACTTGGCCGCGTTCGCCCAGGCCTCGTCCGAGACACCGCCACCCGCGTCGGCGATACGGGTGCCCTGCTCGGTCAGCTCCAGGGCGGCGCGCTCGGCATCGTTGAACACCTTCGCCTCGCGCCACGCCGCGACCATGTTGAGGCGCGTCTGGTCCTCCCCGGCCGCCGTGGCGTCCTTGGTGTGCATGTCGGTGCAGAAACTGCAGCCGTTGATCTGGCTGGCGCGGATCTTCACCAGCTCCTGCGTGGCAGCCGGAAGCGTCGAGTCCGTCACCACCTTGCCGCCCGAGTTGATGTGCTTCAGAACCTTGGCCCCGATGTGGTTGGCGAAGAGGTTCAGGCGGGCTTCTTCCATGGCGAGCTCCTAGTTCGTGCCGGTGGTTACATCCCTCTGACGGAGCGGCTCGGCACGATGTGACGAGTCCAGATGTGACGCGCGCCACACAGGCTCTACTGGCGGGCTCGCGGCAGGCGGACGACCACGGTTCCGCGCTCCAGATCCACCGTGGTCCGGTTCGGTGGCGCCCCGTCCTCGTCGTCGTCCCGCAGGATCAGGGCCGACTGCCGCTCCTTCAGCTCACTCTGCTTGCCCGGAGAAAAGCTCGCGTGGAGCTGCTCGAACCCGGTCGCCGATATCTGCCCCTGCCGCGCGCTGTTCCGCCACGGCAGCAGCCCCGCGCGTCCAGCCCGCAGAACCAGCTGATCGGCGAAGGCCACGACGGTCAGCAGGATGGCCAGACCAGGCAGAGTCATGAAGACGACAAGTCCCATGGCGCAAAGTATCCACGGCGCCCCTTTCCAGGCCCGGGCGCCGGTTGCGGGAGACCGCCCTCGGCGCCCCCGACAGGCAGTCTGCCTGTCCGGCCCAGGTATCGCATCGCGGGGATCCCGGTAGCTTGGCCCTATGCCCTCTGCACTTGTTGTTGGTTACGACCCGGAGGCGATTCCCGGCCTCGACGCGGGAGCCCTGCGCAAGGGTCTTGACGAGGAGTTGGACCGGTTCGGCGAGCACGGCATCGATGCGGCCATGGCGCTGGTCGTGTTCGACGATTCCGCCGAGACCGTCCTCGTCGCGGCTCTGACGGAGCGCCCGTGGGACGTGGTGGTCGTAGGCGGTGGCATCCGCAAGGCGGAGCAGCTGCTGCCGCTCTTTGAAGAGATCATGAACCTGATCCGCCTCCATGCGCCCCAGGCCGCGATCGCGTTCAACACGAACGGCGGCGACAGCGTCGAGGCGGCACTTCGCCGGATGTGAGTCCGGCCGGGGCGGACGTAGCAGGCTGAGGCGAGGCGGGAAGCTACTAGGAGGCCTTCTGCAGGTTCAGGTCGCGGTTGACGGCACGGGCCGCGCGCTCGACGGTCGTGACGCCGTTCTCCATCGTGCGGTTGCCGTGGGAAAGCACGGCCATCCCGTAATCGTGACCGCCGCCGGTGAACGCGCCGACACTGTGCACGCGCCAGCCGTTGGTCGACAGCGGCAGCCAGCCGTTCTTGACGTGAACGGTCGCCGTGCCCGGCGCGCCGGCCGGCGTTCCCCAGCGCTGGTCCGGGACGACACGGTTCATCAGCCGCAGGGCATAGGCCCGGGCGCGCTCGCCGAGCACGTTGTTGTCCGAGGTCAGCAGGCGGAGGAGCTTCACCTGGTCGCCGGCCGTGATCTGGGTGCGACCCCAGGTGCCCTTCGGGCCGGGCACCGTGTCCCTCATCCCGGCCAGGTCGAGGAGGTGCTGGATGCCGGCGTGGCCGAGCTGGTGCCAGAGGGCGTTCGTGGCGGCGTTGTCCGACTTGGTGATCATGGCTGTGGTCAGGTCGACCTCGCGCGAGGTCAGGAAACGGTGCTCCTCCTGGACCTGGCGCAGCAGCGCGCCAAGGATCGTGACCTTGACCACGCTCGCCGAGTCGAAGGCCGTACTCGCCCGGAACGTGCACGAGGTGGCCGTGGTCCGGTCGTAGAGCGCGAGCGCCGAGGCCTTGCCGTGCCCGTGGAGCGCGGTGGCTATGTCGCGCTCCAGGCGGTCCGCCAGTCCGGGCTGGTCCGAGGTGCATGTCACCGGGGAGCCTTCGACACTAGTACCGGCACTGCTCGTACCGGCCGCCGTGCCCGCCTGGACAGGGACGGCGGCCGCGAAGGCGGTGAGCGCCGAGCCGGCGGCGAGGGCCGCGACCAGTCCCTGCTTCGCGCGTCGCGTCAGCGGCATGTGCGTTCCCGGCATGGAGGTTCCGTCCTGCTCTGTGTCTGCGGTCGCATCGGCAGGTGGTGCTCGCCGTCGGCGGCGAGGTCGACGTCCTGCGACACGGTCGGAGCTTCGGTCGATGCCCCACCGGGGCTTCGCGCCCGTCGGTGGGGAGGTCCGTCCGTTGCGCTCGGTGTGCGGCGCTTCCTCGCGCGCACCGGGCGCTCGGCCGTCGGATGAGCGGCCCGGATCCCGAATGACGGCGACGCTACAGGGACGGAGGAGCCGACCGGGCGAAGCGTGAGCCGATATGTCAGCTATGGGCGTTTTGGTGGCGTGTGATGTTGTTCATTGCCGGATTTGTCACCAAAGCGGCGATCGGCTCGGCGGACGGGGAGTGCGGGAAGTGCGGGGAAGGGTCATGTGGCCAGCCAGGGGCGCGGATGCCGAACCTCCACGCAGCACCCGTACGCACACGCTTGTCCGCCCTTCCCCGCCCGCATTACCGTGCAGCGGTGGATCTCTTCTCACGCTCCTGGACGGCATTGCGCACCGCCGTCGCCGAAGTCCCGGACGAGGACTTCGAGCGGCCCTCCGGCTGTACGGGCTGGCTCGTGCGGGATCTCGTGTGCCACCTGGTCATCGGAGCCCAGGACGTCCTGATCACCCTGGTCACGCCGGCGGACTCCGAACCGACCGTGGACGCGGTCACGTACTGGGGCATCGTCGAACCCCCGACCGGCGAGGACCCGCTCGACGCGCTGATCCCCCGGCTGGCCGCCGCCTACGGCGAGCCTCGGTGGCTCAAGTTCCACTTCGACGACGTCGGTTCCGCGGCGGGCCGCGCCGCCCGGCTCGCCGATCCCGCCGCCCGCGTCAGCACGCGCGAGGAGGTCCTGACCGTCGGCGACTTCCTGTCCGCGTACGTCCTCGAATGGACCTTGCACCACCTCGACCTGATCGCGCACCTGCCGTCCGCCGCTGAGCCGCCCGCCGAGACTCTCGCGGCGGTGCGCGCGACGCTGGAGAAAATCGCCGGGACTCCGTTCCCCGCCTCGTTCTCCGACACGGACGCGCTGCTGGTCGGCACCGGACGCCGCGCGCCGACCGACGCGGAGAAGGCCGCGCTGGGCGATTTCGCCGCGAGGCTCCCGCTCGCCATCGGCTGAGTGAGAGGTTGCGCGGCGGGCGCGACCGGTTCGCCGGCGCGTACCACGCCAGGCAGACACGGCCTCGCGCCAACGTGATGTCCGAATGCCGCCAGCGTTCGCTCGCACGGGCAGCGAGTATCGGTCACGCCGAGGGTGCCTGCCGGCGGCCACACGTCGTACTGTGACGCCTCGGCCGCACCCGGCGGGGCAGCACCTCGGGCCCGCCCCGTACCGCCGCGCGAGAGACGCCTGCCTTGAACCAGCTGAACCAGCACACCCCCGCCCCGGACACACTCTTCAGCGACCACGCGCCGGCCGGCGCACCGCCCCGCAGTCCGCACAGCCCAACAATCCCGGCACTCGGCGAACTCAACTGGGCTGATCTGTACGGGCAGTTGAACGACGAAGGCGTGGCCGTCACCCCGCCACTGCTCTCTCGCGAACAGTGCCAGGAGATCATCGACACGTTCGAGGAACCCGGACTGTTCCGGTCCACCGTGGTCATGCAGCGCCACCAGTTCGGCCGCGGCACGTACAAGTACTACGCCGACCCCGCCGCCGTACCGCTCGTCCAGACCCTTCGCGAGCGGCTCTACCCGCCGATGGCGTGGATGGCCAACCAGTGGGCGCCTCAACTCGGCGAGCGCACCTTCCCCGGCACGCTGGACGAGCTGATCGACGAATGCGCGGACAACGGTCAGAAGCGTCCCACTCCGCTGATCCTGCAGTACGGCAAGGGCGACTACGCCTGCCTTCACCAGGACATCTACGGCGACATCGTCTTCCCGCTGCAGATCGCCGTCATGCTCAACCAGCCCGGCGAGGACTTCACGGGCGGCGAGAACGTGTTCGTCGAGCAGCGCCCCCGCTTCCAGTCCCGCGCCATGGTGGTCAAGCCGCGGCTCGGCCAGGGAATGATCTTCCCGGTCCGCCACCGTCCGATCCGCGGCAAGAACGGGTTCCGCCGTCACCCCATGCGGCACGGCACGAACGCCGTCGAGTCCGGACACCGCAACACCCTCGGTCTCATCTTCCACAACGCCCGCTGACCGTCCGCGCCCCACCGGCCGCCACCTCTTACAACAAGGCAGCGACCTCCGTCAGCGTGATGTCCGAATCCCGCCAGACGCAACGGCACATAAGGCGCAGGGTTGGTATCAGGACACCACCGCACGAGGAGAACTGGAAGGAACAGGCCCATGACCGTCTACACGACGCTTGACAGCCCGCTGGGTGAACTGCTGCTCGTGGGCGAGGAGTCGGCCACCGCGAAGGGTGGCATCGCACTTGCCGCGCTGACCGTACCGGGCCAGAGGAACGGCGCCGTCGTTCAGGACGACTGGGCTGAGGACGCGGACGCGTTCGCCGAGATCACCGCGCAGCTGCACTCGTACTTCGACGGCATGCTCACGCACTTCGACATCGAGTACACCGGCAGCGGCTCGGAATTCCAGCAGCGGGTGTGGAAGGCGCTGGAAGCCATCCCCTACGGCAACACCCTGACCTACGGCGACGTCGCCGCGCACATCGGCGCCCCGAAGGCCGCCGTCCGCGCCGTGGGTACGGCGATCGGCGCGAATCCGCTGCTCGTCGTACGCCCCTGCCACCGCGTGATCGGCGCCAACGGGGCCCTCACCGGTTACGCGGGTGGCCTTGAGCGCAAGCGGCAGCTCCTGGACCTGGAGAGCCCTCGCCGGACCGCCTGACCGTGAGATCTCCTGAACGCCCCGACCACCACGACTCCCCCGGCTCCGACGGGCACCCGCACCGTCCGAGCCGGGGTGACACCACCATCGACCCAAGGATCCACGCCATGCTGGACACCACGCGCCTGACGGGCCCGGTCGCGGACCGCGTCGCCCACGAGGAGTGGGGCGCCCTGGCCGACGAGCTCAACACCTACGGAAACGCCCCTACCGGCCGCCTCCTCACACCCGAGGAGTGCCGACGGATCGCGGACCTTTACGACGACACCGAACGCTTCCGCACCACCGTAGACATGGCCCGCCACCGCTTCGGCTCCGGGCAGTACCGCTATTTCACCCATGAACTGCCCGACCTCGTACGCGAGTTGCGGGAGGCCTTCTACCCGCGACTGCTCCCCGTCGCCCGGGACTGGGCCGACAAACTCGGCAAGCCCGCGCCGTGGCCCGACTCACTCCACGAGTGGATCGGGATGTGCCACGCGGCCGGGCAGGACCGCTCGGCCCAGATTCTGCTGCGGTACGGGCCCGGCGACTGGAACGCGCTGCACCGCGACGTGTTCGGCGACATGCTCTTCCCGCTCCAGGTCGTCATCGGCCTCGACGCACCGGGAACCGACTTCACCGGTGGCGAGTTCCTGATGACCGAGCAGCGCGCCCGCGCACAGTCGAGGGGATCGTCCACCACCCTGCTCCAGGGCCACGGGCTGATCTTCACCACCCGCGACCGGCCCGTCGCCTCGAAGCGCGGCTGGTCCAACGCCCCCATGCGGCACGGCGTGAGTACCGTGCGCACCGGGCAGCGGCACACCCTCGGGCTCGTCTTCCACGACGCGGCATGAACCCCGACGGCCCACCAGCCTCGTTCGAGCCCGGGCGCCCATTCACACTGCTCGGCCGGAGCGGCACTCCCTATCTGAGCGCGACCCCGGGAACGCTCGGCGGGCACCGCCGCGGGCGCCTCTACGGACGTCTGGACTGCCCGTCCGCGTTGCGCGCCGTCTCCCGGGGCCACTACGTGAAGCACCGGGTGTTCTTCCCGGACGAGGCCACCGCCGTCGCGGCCGGATTCCGGCCGTGTGCGGTCTGCCTGCCCGAGGAGTACGCCTGCTGGAGAGCCGACCGAGGGAGCACCCACCAGCCATGAACAACCTCTCCGACCGGGAATCGTCCCGCTCACCCCTGATCAGTCCCGTGGATCTGGCCGCGCACGGCGACCTGCCCCGGCCCTGTCCGCACACCGATGCCGAACTCGCCGCACTCATACGCCTGTTGACGCCCCCGAAGTCGCGGATCGAGAACGTCGCCGTGGGGCACGGCCGTGACGCGGCGTCCCGTGCTGCCGCCGGCGCGTTCGTCACCGCGTGGACAGCGCGGGGCGGCAACGTGCTCACGATCGTCAACTGGCCCGAGAGCGCGGCCTCCTGGCTGCGACCGGCCACCCGGCTCACGGCTGGACTCCCCGACGCGTGGGTGGTGGCCGCGGCCCCGCTCGGCTTCGCCCAACTGGCCCGCCGCCTGCGCCACTCCACCGACTGGGACCCGTCCCGCACCTACGCGTTCGCCTCCCTCGGCGACTCACGCCTCCCGGCACTCACCGGCCCGGACACCTTGCACGGCCTGCGCGGAGCCACCGCCGACGGCGGCACATGGGAGATACGCCGCGGCTGGGTGACCACGTACGACCCCGCCGACTCGACCTCCTGACCGCACCGACAGCAGCTTCCCGCGAGACGGAAACCTCAGCACTCCGTACAATTTGGCCCCGAACGATACCCTGCCCGGAACGCGCCGCGGTGGCGCCGAAGGAGTGTGCTCGTGCCAGGCCAACGATCCATCACCGAAGCCGAGAAGCTGGCAGAGGCGAAGCTCGGTGGAATGCCGGTCCGCCATGAACAGATGGCGGTGGTGGCCAACATCTACCGGGCCGCCTCGGCCGTCCGTCAGCACCTGGAGAACTCGGTCCTGCGCGAGGCCGACCTCACCTGGACCGCGTTCGTCGTGCTCTGGGTGATCTGGGTCTGGGGTGAGTCGGAGACCCGTCATGTGGCCGAGGAGGCCGGTATCTCCAAGGGCACGCTCACCGGGGTCTCCCGCACGCTGGAGGCGCGGCACCTGGTCCGGCGTGCCGGGCACCCGAGCGACGGCAGGCTCGTGCTGCTCAGCCTCACGGACGAGGGCGAGGAACTGATGCGGCGGGTGTTCCCGAAGTTCAACGAGGAAGAGGCCTTCGTCGCCGGGCAGCTCAGCGACGAGGAGTGCCGCAGCGTCGCGGACGGGCTGCGCAGGGTGGTGCTCCAGGTCGAGGAGCACGGCGAGGAGCGCCGGCTCGCCCTCCTGGACGGCGCCGAGCCCGCCCCCCGCCGCAGCGGGCGCCGCCCCAAGGCCTGACCGGCACCACGGGAAGGGTCAGCCGTGCGCGCGCGCCACCCGGACCAGGGCGTCGAAGATGCCTTGCTGTGCGCCGTCCTCGTGTGCCGTGTCCTCCGGATGCCACTGCACGGCGGTGAACCAGGCGCGCGCTTTCGCCAGTTCGAGCGCTTCCACCGTTCCGTCGGCGGCGCGGGCGGTGACCCGTAGTCCGGAGCCGAGCCGGTCCACCCGCTGGTGGTGGTAGCAGGACGCGTCCACCTTCTCGGTCCCGGTGGCCTGTTCGAGAAGCGAGAGGCGTTCGATCGCCACCGGGTGCACGATGTGCCGGTGCTCGCGTTCGGGGCCGCCCATGTCCTGGTGCAGGGTCCCGCCGAGCGCGGTGTTGACCACCTGGAGTCCCCGGCAGATCGCCAGCAGCGGTATCGCGGCGTCCAGGGCCTGGCGGGCGAGTTCGAGGTCGAAGGCGTCCTGAGTGTCATCGACGTCGTAGACGCTGGCGTCTGCCTCGGTCGCGCCGTAGCGGTGCGGTGCGATGTCGCCGCCGCCGGGCAGCAGCAGACCGTCGAAGCGGGCCAGCCGGGCGGCCACCTCGCCGGGGTCGGCGGTGCCGCCGGGTGCGTGCGGGTGGAGGGTGACCGGTTCCCCGCCGGCGTTCCAGACCGCCTCGACCAGGGCGCGTGCGTTGACCTCTGCGGCGTATCGAAGTGCCGAGGTGGAGGCGGCGAAGCGAGCCGGTACGGCGATGAGAGGCCGGGTCGTCACAGCTGGATCCAGGTGGTCTTGAGTTCGGTGTACTTCTCGACTGCGTGGGCGGACTTGTCCCGGCCGTTGCCGGACTGCTTCATGCCGCCGAAGGGCACGGTGAGGTCGCCCTCCTCGTAGCAGTTGACCCACACCGTTCCGGCCTTGAGAGCGCGGGAGACCTGGTGAGCGGTGGACAGGTCGGAGGTCCACAGTCCGGCGGCGAGTCCGTATTCGGTGGCGTTGGCCAGCGCGACGGCCTCGTCGAGGTCGTCGAAGGTGAGGACCGACAGGACGGGGCCGAAGATCTCTTCGCGGGCGAGCCGCATCCCTGGGTGCACCTCGTCGAAGACGGTCGGCAGCAGGAAGCTGCCGCCGGTGTCGGTCAGGGTGCGGGTGCCGCCGGTGCGCAGTCGCGCCCCCTCGCTCGTGCCCGTGTCGATGTGGTCGAGCACGCGGCCGAGGTGGGCCTCGCCGACCAGGGCGCCCATCTCGGTGGCGGGGTCGAGGGGGTCTCCGACGCGCAGTTCGCCGGCCCGCCGCACGATCGCCTCGGTGACACGTTCGGCGACGGAGGTGTGGACGAGGAGGCGGGAGGGTGCGGTGCACATCTCGCCCTGGTTGAAGAAGATGCCCCAGGCGGCGGTCGCGGCCGCCTTCTCCAGGTCGGGGGCGTCGGGCAGGATGATGTTGGGTGACTTGCCGCCCAGTTCGAGCCAGACGCGCTTGAGGTTGGAGTCCGCGGCGTAGTGCAGGAAGTGGCGTCCGACAGCCGTCGACCCCGTGAAGGCGAGGACGTCGACGTCCGGGTGCAGTCCGATGGCGCGCCCGGCGGTGGGGCCGTCGCCGGTGACGACGTTCAGGACGCCGGGGGGCAGGCCCGCCTCGGTGGCCAGCCGCCCCAGTTGCAGCGCCGACAGGGGCGAGTTCTCCGAGGGCTTGAGGACGACGGTGCAGCCGGCCGCGAGCGCCGGGGCGACCTTCCAGGAGGCGATGGTCAGAGGGAAGTTCCACGGGACGACCGCGCCGACGACTCCGGCCGGCTCGCGGGTGACGAGGGCGAGTGCGTCGGGCGCGGTGTGCGGGGACTCGTCGGTGAGTTTGTCGGCCAACTGCCCGTAGAAGCGGAAGGTGTTGACGGCGGCGCGCAGCTCGATGTCGTACGCGTCCGTGATGGGTTTGCCCATCTCCAGGCTCACCGTGAGAGCGAGGCGATCGCGCCGTTCCTCCAGCAGGTCGGCCAGGCGGAGCAGTGCGCGGCCGCGGTCGGCGGGGGCGAGGCGGGGCCACGGGCCGGCGTCGAAGGCGCGGCGCGCGGCGGCCACCGCGGCGTCGACCTCGGCCACGCCACCGTCCGCGACCTGTGCGAGAACGTGTCCGTCACGGGGTGACACGGCCGCGTAGGTTGGGCCGCCGCCCGGTTCGTCGGCGCCGTCGATGTGGTGGAAGCCGGACAGGTCCAGCTCCTTGGCGCGGCTCAGCCACTCGTCGTGGGTGAGTTCCAGCATGGTGTGGCCTCCGGCTCACTGAAGGTGTTTGAGGTCAAATGAAATCGTGTCCGCGTGTCGGGGTGCGCCGGCGACATGTGTGCCGGGCGCACCCCGAGAGGGAACAGACGGAGTCAGGACGTCGCGCCGGGCCGTGCACGGACAGCCCGGGCCGCGACGGCGCTCAGTACGAGGACGGTCGGGACGCTCAGCACGAGCCAGGTCGCCGTCTCGGCCGAACCGCCGATGAGCGTCGTGAAGTTGGCCAGGATCACCCAGATCGCGCCCCCGATCCCGAGCGCGCCCAGGGCCGGGGCGATCAGCGTGTTCCAGGGGCGGGTGTCGAGGCGTTCGCGGCGGAAGAAGACGATCACGGAGACCGACGTCAGGAAGTACAGCAGCATCATCGCGAGGACTGCCACGCCGCTGAACCAGGAGAAGAGGCTCAGCACGGGGTCCTTGCCGAGCAGCGCGAACGGCACGACGAGCAGCAGCGCGAGCGCGGACTGCACGGCGCCCGCGGCCCAGGGCGAGTGGCGCCGGTTGAGCGTACAGAGCCTGCGCGGGAGAACCCCTTCGCGGCCGAGCGAGAACAGGTAGCGGTTGGCGGAGTTGTGGAAGGCGAGGATGCCGGCGAAGAGCGAGGTGGCGAGCAGGACCGGCAGGACGTCGCCCGCCCAGCCGCCGAACAGGTCCGCGACGGGCGAGAGGACGAACACCACGCCGTCGCCGCCCGCCAGCGCCTTGCCCGCGGCCGCGGTGGCGTGCGAGGCCCCGTAGGCGGAGACGAGCATCCAGGAGGTGAAGGCGAAGAAGCCGGTGACGACGGCGACGGACAGGTAAGTGGCGCGCGGAACGGTCTTCTTGGGCTCACGCGCCTCCTCTCCGTAGATCGCGGTGGCCTCGAAGCCGAACATCGACGCCACCGCGAACATCAGCGCCACCCCCGGCGCCCCTTGCAGCGCGGCCTTCGGTGAGAAACTCTCGGCGAGGCCGAGTCCTTCCGGGCCGCCGCCCTTGACCAGGGTGACCAGCGCGAAGACGAGCAGGATGCTGAACTCGGCGAGGACGAAGACCGCGAGCACCTTGGCGCCCATTTCGATGCCCGCGGCGCCGAGCACCTGGACGATCACCATCGTGACCACGGCCCAGACCCACCAGGGCGCGTCGAGGCCCGTGTACTGCGCCACAAGCCCGCTCACGATGGACCCGTAGAGCCCGTACATGGCGGCCTGGATCGTGCAGTAGGCGAAGAGTGCGACACCGGCGCTGCCGGTGCCCGTGGTCCGGCCCAGGCCCCTGCCTATGTACGTATAGAAGGCGCCCGCGTCCACGACGTGGCGGCCCATGGCGACGAAGCCGACCGAGAAGAGGAAGATCACCGCCCCGGCGACGGCGTATCCGGCCGGGGCGCCTGCGCCGTTGCCGAGGCCGACGGAGATGGGGAGGGCGCCTGCGATGCCAGTCAGCGGCGCCTGCGCGGAGAGGACGAAGAAGAGGATGCCCACGACGCCGAGGGCGTTGGACTTGAGCTTGCCTGCTGTGGGCGGGGCCTGCACGGTCTGTTGCCTTGTGACCGTCTGACTGTCCACGCGGATCACCTGCCGGGGATGAGGGAGGGGCGATTCGTTTCAGGCCAAACGAGTTGCCCCATAGTCGGATGGGACCCGTCGTTTGGCAAGGCCCTGCGGGATGGTTCCTGTCGGGCTCCGCCTGTCCCTCGAACCCGTGGGTGGCGAAGGGTCAGGCGTCTTCTTCGGAGTCGGCGCCGAGCCCGCGCAGCAGGGACCTCAGCTCCTCCAGAGCGGCGTCGGTCATCTCCGGTTCGCCCAGCACCAGTTGATGCAGGACGAGGCCGTCCAGCGCGGCGAAGACGAGCCGCATGAGCGCCGGGCTCGCCTCCTTCGGAAGCATGCGGTTCAACTCGCGCTGGGCCGCGTCGAAGTACTCGTCGTACAGGGTGCGCAGCGGCGGCAGCAGCTCCGGCCTGCGCCGGGACTCCAGCATCAGCTCGTACTGGAACGCCTGCAGGTCCGGGTTGGCGGCGACCATCTCCGACAGCCCCGCCGAGAAGTCCGCGGTCCTGCCGGTGCCGGACTCCATGGCGCTGGTGTGCAGGCTGGTGTGCACCGTGTGGGCCAGCGCCGCCTCGATGAGGGCGTCGCGGGAACCGAAGTGGTGCACGACCAGCCCGTGGGTGACACCGGCCTCCTCCGCGACGGCGCGGTAGGTCAGTTTGCGCAGGCCACCGCGGGCCACCACCCGCACGGCCGCGCTCAGGAGCGCGTCGCGGCCCGCTCCGTAGTCCAGCCGTTTGCGCGCCCCGCCACGACGGCTTCGGCTCTTCTTCTCGTCTGGCGCTTCGGCCGATTCGGTCACGTCAGGGACCCTACCTAGCCCGCGGTGGCTGCCGGCCGAATGCGCAGCACCGCGCTCGGGGCGCCGCGCCGGGCCGCTTCGGAGGCCGGGCCGGCACGGCGCCGTTCGTGAGCCGTCAGCCCCGGCGGGGCGGGCGGATGCCGCGGAACTCCCAGTCGCCGCCCAGCGCGGTGGACAGGACCTCCTCGGACTCGGTGGGCGGGGCACCCACGTCGGAGCGGATCGCGGTGGGGCCGGTGACGATGTGGTTGGTCAGCCGCCCCAGACCCTCCACCTCCACCTCGACGACGTCACCGGGCTGTACGGGACGGGAGTTGGCCGGTGTGCCGGACAGCAGCACGTCGCCGGGGTACAGCGTGATGGTGCGGGCGATGTCGGCCACGAGGTAGTGCATGTCCCACTCCATCTCCGCGGTCGAGCCGTCCTGTACCACCTCTCCGTTGACGTAGGTGCGCAGGTACTTGTCGTGGAAGTCCCAGTCGGTGACCAGGCCGGGGCCGAGCGGGCACAGGGTGTCGGAGCCCTTCACCCGCAGCATGGAGCCGGCGTCGGTGTCGCGGAAGTCGTGCAGGCCGTAGTCGTTGGCGACCGTGTAGCCCGCGATGTACTCCCCCGCGTCGGCCGGCGAGATGTTGCGCGCCGTCCTGCCGATCACGATGGCGACCTCGCCCTCGTAATTGAGCCACTTGCAGCCCTCGGGGCGCACGATCGCGCCCTTGTGGGAGTTGAGGGCCGAGGTGGGCTTGTGGAAGTACGTCGGGGTGGGCGTGAGCTCGATCCGGAACTCCTCGACGCGGCTGCGGTGGTTGAGATGGACGGCGACGACCTTCGAGGGGACGACCGGGGGAAGGTGCTGGGCATCCTCCACCTTGACGCGGCGGCCGTCGCCGGCGACCAGTTCGTCGTCCTCGCGGAGGACCTGGACGGCCGCGCCGTCCAGGAGGATGCGGCGGTACTCGGGCATGAGGGGGCTCCTAGGCGCGGCGGTGGGGGTTGTGCGGGGCAGGGTGTGCGGGCAGGCCGCTGCCGGTCCAGCCGCCGGCGGGGCGGTCGAACCAGAGGTGGACCTGGCCGGTGCCGATCGAGTTCTCGTACTCGCCGTACTGGCGCGCCCTGGCGACGCAGGCGCGCTCGCCGAGGGCACCCGCCATCATCAGGTAGTGGAAGAACTTGGCCTCGGGCTTGAACTTCCAGAACGCGTCCATCGTGTCGATGACCTTGTCGTGGCGGCCTTCCTTGAACCAGGCGATGCGTTCTTGGTCGGCCTCGCGCGCCTCGGCGGTGAAGATGTGCGCGGGGTCGCTCGATTCGTGGTCGCGCAGTTGCCGCAGCGGCCAGAAGGTGTGCGACAGGGCGCCCGAGGCGATGAGCAGGACGCGGCGGCCCGGGGTGGCGGCGATACCGTCGGCGAGCGCTCGACCGAGGCGCAGGTGGTCCTCCATGTCACCGGTCTGGCAGACGCCGACGGTGACCCACTTCTTGTCGGGCAGGCCCTCGCCGAGGAACTTCCACAGGTTGGTCGTGGCGTAGTAGATCGGCAGATACGGGTCGTCGATCGCGGTGATCCAGGTGCCGTGCTTGTCCGCGAACCCGGCTATGTTCTCGGCGAGTTCGGGGTCGCCCGGGAAGTCGTAGGGCATCCGGCACATGCCACGCGGCAGTTCTTCGGAGGTGAAGAGGCCGGCCCGGCGCTGCTGGGCGGTGACGACGAATTCGACGGTGGTGGCCCAGTGCGAGTCCAGGACGACGACGGTGTCGTAGTCCTGGGGGGCGTCCCGCTCGAAGACGTCGCGCCGCAGTTCGTTCAGGCCGGTGACGAGGGTGATCTCCTTGCCCTCGTTCAGTTCCAGGCGCGTCTCCTGCGGGAGTACGACGGTGGGCACGTGGGCGAGCAGCCCCGCCCCGACGATCTCACCCATGGTCCCGCCAGCCCTTCGGCGCCGACACGGTGTTCTTGAGGTCGCAGTAGAAGTCGAAGCTCCAGGTGCCTCCCTCGCGGCCCACTCCGGAGTGCCGCGAGCCGCCGAAGGGTGCTTGGAGGTCACGTACGAAGAAGCAGTTGACCCAGACCGTGCCGGCGACGAGCCGGTCGGTGACGCGCGCGGCGCGCCCGCGGTCGCCGGTGGCGACGGTGGCGGCGAGCCCGAATCGGGTGTCGTTGGCCAGGCGGACCGCCTCGTCCTCGTCGGTGAACGTCTGCAGGGTCAGGACGGGGCCGAAGACCTCCTCCTGCACGATCTCGGAGTCCTGGGCGACATCGGTGAGCAGAGTCGGCGCGTAGTACTGGCCTTCGCCCCGTCGACCGCCGATGACGACGCGGGCCCCCGCGGTGAGGGCACGCTGCACGAAGCCGTCGATCTTCTCCAGCTGGCGGGTGTGGATGTTGGGTCCGATGTCGGTGGTCTCGTCGCGCGGGTCTCCCTGCCGCAGGGCCGAGGCCTTCTCGGTGAAGCGTCGGGTGAACTCCTGCGCGATCGTCTCCTCGACGAGGATGCGGGTCGCGGCCAGGCACACCTGTCCGGCGTTGTCGTACTGCTCCACGGCCAGGTCGACGGCGAGGTCGAGGTCGGCGTCCGCGAAGACCAACAGCGGTGACTTCCCGCCGAGTTCGAAGCTGGCGGGCACCAGGTTGGCGGCTGCCGCAGCGGCGATGGTCTTCGCGGTGGGCACCGATCCCGTGAAGCTGATGCGGCGCACGTCGGGGTGGGAGACGAGGGCGTTGCCGGCCTCGGCGCCGTAGCCCTGCACGACGTTCAGGACCCCGGCGGGAAGTCCGGCCTCGGCGGCGATGTCGGCGAACAGGGAGGCGGTGAGGGGCGCCCACTCGGCGGGCTTGAGGATCACGGTGTTGCCCGCGGCGAGCGCCGGGGCGATCTTCCAGGTGGCGAGCATCAGCGGTGCGTTCCACGGGGTGATCAGCACGCAGGGGCCCGCCGGGTCCCAGCTGACGTGGTTGGTGTGGCCGCGGGTGTCGAAGTCTTCGTGGCCGAGGCCCACGAGCCAGTCGGCGAAGAAGCGGAAGTTGTGTGCCACGCGTGGCATCACTCCGCGCCGGTGCGAGCGCAGCAGGGCGCCGTTGTCGTGGGTCTCGACGATCGAGAGGTCCTCGATGCGCTTCTCGACGGCGTCGGCGACGGCGTGCAGGATCCGGGCCCGTTCGGCGCGCGCAGTGGCCGCCCAGCCCGGGAAGGCCGCGCGGGCCGCGGCGACGGCGGCCGACGCTTCTGCCGTCGTACCGCGGGCGATCTCGCCGAGGACGCTCCCGTCGATCGGTGAGACATCCACGAAGGTGTCGGCGGAGGCGACGCGTTCGCCGCCGATCCAGTGCCGGGTGTCGACGGTGACACCGGCCACGTTGAGGGTGTGTTCGCTCATGTCCAGTCTCCAAGTGGCATGTAGTGGGCGGGAGTCACTCAGCTCCGGAGGTGCCGGACTCGAGCAGCGTGCCGCCGTCCCACACGACGCCGACCTGCCGGTAGTAGGCGGCGATCGGCTCCCTGATCTCCAGTCGGCCCAGCTCCTCGGTGGGCGCTTCGAACAGCTCCAACTCCGCGTCACCGACCCATGCTTGACCGGCCTCGAAGGACGCGGCACCGGTCTCGATCAGCTCGTCGAGAGCCAGCCCCTTGCCCTTCTCGATGGACGGCAGCCAGCGGTGGTGGGCCATCGGGTGGCTGTTGACGAAACCGTTGGTCTCGGACGGTTCGCGCAGGGTGACGACGGCCTGCGCCAGGCGGCGGTCGGCCGCGGCGAGAGTCGCGCCGAAGCGCGCGCCGGCTTCGATCCGCGGGGCGGGACCGTAGGGGTGCGGGCGGGTCTGGTGGATGGAGCCGAGCTTCTTGGGGTAGCCCTGGTGCAGGCCGCGCGCGACGGCGAAGTCCTTGTCGACCCAGATGTACACGCAGCGCGAGTAGGTGCGCCCCTTGTACTGGCAGCGCACGACCGCGAAGGCCTCCTTGTACTGGGCGAGCACGGGGTCGAGCAGTTGGCTCCCGTCCGCGGCGCAGGACTGCCAGTCGGCCCAGATCAGCGCGACGGCGCCGGGGTCCTCCTCAGCCAACTCCAGTGGTTCAGGGAGGAGTTCACGCACCCGGGCGGGGTCGGTGCGGTACTCGACGGTGAGCAGGTCGCCGGAGTAGTGCCACGGCGGGGAGGGGATCAGCGAGGCGTCGCCGTTCGCCGTCTTGGGGTGGAAGTATCCACGGACGCTGGCCATGACTGGGGGTTCCTTACGAGATGAGGGCGGGCCGCGCGAGGAGCTGGGCGCGGTAGCGGGCGGCACCGGTGGTGGCGGCGGGGCCGCCGAGCGCGACCACCCCGACGAGCCGGTCGTCGCAGTGGTAGCCGACGAGGACGTCACCGTCCGGGTCGCCGTCCAGGACGCGCACGTCGGCGATGCCGAGGGCGGGTGCGCCGAAGGACTGCAGCCGGAACTCGTGCTGGTCGCTCCAGAAGGTGGGCAACGGTGCGAACGGCGCTGGTTGCGCCGCGCTGCCGACGAGATGGGCCAGGAGGCTCTTCGCGGCATGCTTGGCGGTGTCGGTGGGGATCGACCAGTGCTCGACGCGGCGGGGTACGCCGTCGTAGCGGGCGTTGGGGAAGCGGGCGACGTCGCCGACGGCGACGACGTTCGGGCGACCACCGACGCGCAACTGGTCGTCGGTCAGGACCCCGTCGGACAGATCCAGGCCGTTGCCGTCCAGCCATTCGGTGTTGGCGACCGAGCCGACGGACTCCACGACCACATCGGCCGGAAGCACTGTCCCGTCGGTCAGGACGACACCGGTCACCCGGTCCTCGCCCTCGAAGCCCGCGACACCCGCGCCGAGGGCGAAGCGCACGCCGCGCTCCTCGTGGCGCCGGTGCAGTGCGCGGGCCAGGACTTCGCCGAGCGGGCGGAGCATCGGCAGCGGCTCGGGGTCGACCACCGTCACCTCGCCGACGCCGAGGCCCTTGGCGGTGGCGGCGACCTCGCAGCCGATGAAGCCCGCGCCGATGACGACCACGCGAACGCCCGGCCGGGTCAGTTCCTCACGCAGGCCCCGGGCGTCGGCGAGGGTGCGCACGGTGTGCCGGCCGCTGCCCGGACCCGAGGGACCGTCGCAGCGCAGCCTGCGCGGCCGCATGCCGGTGGCGACGACCAGGCCGTCGAAGGCGAGTTCCGTACCGTCGTCGAGTCCGACGACGCGCTCGTCGAGGCGGGCGGAGGCAACGGTCGTGCCCAGCCGCCACTCGACGTCCGCCGCGCTCGCTCGGGGCGTGAACGCGAGGGACTCGAACGGCACCTTCCCGGCGAGCACGTCCTTGCTCAACGGCGGCCGGTTGTACGGCATATGGGGCTCGTCCCCGATGACCGTGATCGCGCCCGTCCAGCCGGCTGCGCGCAGCTGTTCGGCGGCGCGCAGGCCGCCCATCGAGGCACCGGCCACGACGACGCGCCCCGGACTCCGGGGGGCGTGAGCTGTCTCTGCCATCTCAGGCCTCGATCCGGATGGCCTGCAGCGGACAGACGTCGGCGGCTTCCTCGACCTCGTCGCGCAGCGCGTCGTCGGGGTCGCTGACGTAGGCGAGGCGCCCGGTGTCGTCCAGCTGGAAGACGTCGGGGGCCGAGAAGACGCACTGTCCGTGGTCCTGGCACTTGTTCATGTCGACGACGACCTTCATGGCCGGTCCTCCTGGAGGTGAGGGCGTCGGGGCGCACTGAGGGAAGTGGGGCCCGGCTCCGTGGCCGGGCCCCTGCCAAAGGGGTACGGATGGCCGCACTCCCTAACTCGTTTGGCTTCAAACAACATAGGAAGCGAACGGACCCTGGTCAAGAGCTATCCAGATGGATAAATTCTTTCCCTGCACCCCTTGCGGCGAGGGGCGGCCGTCCATACCGTTTGGCACCAAACAACGGGTGGACGCCGGTCTGGCGTCCGCACCCCGACGCCGGACCCTCGCCGGGCGGGCCACCCCGCACGGCTGCCGGCCACCACGCCCCCGTTCACATCCGCCGAGGAGACATCGGTGAGCGCTCAAGACACCTCAGAAGTCCGCACCGCCATGGACCGGCTCGCCGCCGACGGCATCGACGTGGTCCGGGTGACGTATCCCGACCTGATCGGCACCGACCGCGCCCGTGACGTCCTGCTCGACCATCTGCCCTCGGCCTGCGACCACGGCCTTGCCTTCTGCCGCGCGGTCTACCACACCACCCCGCAGGGCGACGTCGTCCCGGTCCGGGGCGGCCTCGACGCGGGCCTGCCCGACGTGACCGTACGACCCGACCTCTCCACCGCCCGCGGCCTGCCCTGGGAGCCGGGCGTCGCCTGGTGCCTGGGCGAGACGACCGACCCGGCCACCGGCTCCCCCAGCCCGGAGTCCCCGCGCGACCTGCTGCGCTCGGTGCTCGCCCGCTGCGAACAAGCGGGGCTGCGACCTGTCGTCGGCCCCGAGCTCGAGTACTTCCTGCTCGAACAGGACACGGCGGCGCCGACCGGCTGGCGCCGCTACGGACAGGGTGTCGCCGGAGTCGTCTACACCGCCGGGCTGCGCGCCGACGCCGACAACCACCTGCTGCCCACCCTGCGCAAGCTGCGCGATCTCGACATTGGCGTCATCAGCGCGAACCACGAGTTCGACGCGGGCCAGTTCGAGATCAACCTGACCCACTCAGAGGCGATGGACGCCGCCGACCGCGCCTTTCTCTTCAAGTCGGCCGTCAAGGAACTCGCCCGCAAGGAAGGGAAGTTGGCCACCTTCATGGCCAAGCCCTTCAACGACGCGGGAGGCTCCGGCTTCCACCTCCACTTCTCCGGCGAGGCCGCCGGTGACTCCGACGCCGAGGAGGGCCGCAACGTCTTCGACGACCCTTCGGGCGCCTACGGCCTGTCGGACACCGCCCGCCACGCCATCGCCGGCATCCTCACCCACGCACCCGCGCTCGCGGCCCTGCTCAACCCGACCGTGAACTCGTACAAGCGCTTCGGACCCGACACCCTCGCGCCGTGGCTGATCGACTGGGGCCTCGACAACCGCAGTGCCATGGTCCGCATCCCGCCCGAGCGCGGCTCCGGCGCCCGCCTGGAGCTCCGGCTCGGCGACGCCAGCGCCAACCCCTATCTCGCGACCGCGGCGCTGTGCGCCGCCGCACTCCTCGGCATCCAGGACGGCCAGGAGCCGCCGGCGCCCCTGCAGGGCTACGGCTACGACCCCGAGAAGTCCCAGATGCTGCCGACGACCCTGCCCGCCGCACTCGACGCCCTCGAAGCGGACGACGCGCTGACCGAGGTACTCGGCAAGGACTTCACCGAGTCCTTCCTCACCTACAAGCGCGACGAGGTCGACCGCTTCAACCACCACGTCACGGACTGGGAGTTCACCGAGTACTCCTACCACCTCTGACCGGCCGCACCACCTTCAGGAGCACCCTCATGACGAACCCGACCGACGCCATCGACCCGACCGAACCCATGCCGCTCGCCGACGTCGACCTCGCCGACCTCGACAACTTCACCGACGGCGTCACCCCCTGGCGCATGTTCCACACCCTGCGCCACGAGGACCCGGTCCACTGGCAGCCCGAAGAGGCACCCAACTCGGGCTTCTGGGCCGTCACCCGGCACGAGGACATCGCACGCGTCGACCGCGACGCCGAGACGTTCACCTCCACCAAGTTCGTCAACCTCGAAGAGGTCGACGACGACCAGATCAAGAAGCGCGCCTCGATCCTGGAACTCGACGGCGTGCGTCACCGCGCGATGCGCAGCCTGCTCCAGCGCCAGTTCGGCGCGAGCGTCATCAACAGCTACACCGACTTCCTGCGCGGGCTGACCGCCAAGACCTTGGACACGGCGCTCGCCAAGGGCAGCTTCGACTTCGTCAAGGAGGTCTCCGCCGACTTCCCCATCAACGTACTGGCCCGCCTCCTGGACGTGCCACCGGAGGACAACCAGCAGCTCATCGACTGGGGCAACCGGATCATCGGCAACACCGACCCCGACTACGCGGACGTGCTCCTCGGCAGCGAGGAGAGCGAGAAGTACCGCGACCTGCCGTTCCGCTCCCCCGCCTCCCTCGAAGTCTTCGAGTACGGACGCGAGTTGGCCCGTCAGCGACGCGGCGGACACGGCACCGACCTGGTCTCCAAGCTCGTCAACGAGACCCCCCGCGACGGAATCCCGCTGTCCGGACAGGACTTCGACAACTACTTCCTGCTCCTCGTGGTCGCCGGCAACGAGACCACCCGCCACACCATCACGCACTCCATGCTGGCACTGCTCCAGCACCCCGAGCAGCTGGCCCGCCTCCAGGAGGACCCCTCCCTGATCCCGACGGCGGTCGAGGAGTTCCTGCGCTGGGCGTCCCCCGTCTACCACTTCCGCCGCACCGCGACCCGCGACGTCGAACTCGGCGGAAAGCAGGTCAAGGAGGGCGACAAGGTCGTCATGTGGTACGCCTCCGGCAACCGTGACGAGAAGGTCTTCGGCAACCCGTACGACTTCGACGTCGCCCGCGTGGACAACGACCACGTCACCTTCGGCAAGGGAAGCCCGCACCTGTGCCTGGGCAACCTCCTAGCCCGCACCGAGATCCGCATCATGTTCGAGGAGCTGATCCCGCGCCTGGCCGGCATCCGCCTCACGGGCGAGGTCCCACGCGTCCGCTCCAACTTCGTCAACGGAATCAAGAAACTCCCCATGGAAGTCACGCTCGCCTGACACGTTCTCCCGACTGCCAGCCGCCGCAGAGACGCTGCGCGAGATCGGTCAGCTCGCGCAGCCACAACACCCGCCGCCTCACAAACCCCTGTCGGCCGCGTAGCGCTTCGTGCCAGAATCCGCGCATGTCGGTTCGATATCCGCGCCCCCTGCGTCCCGGTGACCGTATCGGTGTCACCTCTCCGTCGAGCGGTGTCTCGAAGGAGATGAGTGCGCGCCTGCGGGTCGCTGTCCGTGAGGTCCAGGACCGTGGGTACGAGGTGGTGGTCGGTCGGTGCATGGACGGGTCCCGGCACGTCAGTGCCTCGGCCGCCGATCGTGCGGGCGAGTTGATGGCGATGCTGACCGATCCCACCATCAGGGCGGTCGTCCCGCCGTGGGGCGGGGAGACGGCGATCGATCTGATCCCGCTGCTCGACTGGGACCGGCTGCGCGACACCGAGCCCACCTGGTTCGTCGGGTTCTCCGACACCTCGACGCTCATCACACCGCTGACCCTGCTCACCGGCACCGCGACCGTCCACGGCAACAACCTCATGGACACGCCCTATCGCGTACCCGAGGGACTGCTGACGTGGCTCGACATCGTCGCCGCTCCCCCGGGCCACCGCTTCACGCAGACTCCGCCCGGCCGGCACCGTTCCGGCGGCTTCGACGACTTCGCCGTCTTCCCGGACATCCGCGAGTACACGCTGAACGCCCAGGGCACCTGGACCCGGCTCGACGGCAGCGGTGACGTGGAGGCCGAGGGGCGGCTGATCGGGGGCTGCATCGAGACGCTGTGCGATCTCGCGGGCACCCCCTACCTCGACGCCTCGGCCTTCGCCCGGGACGAGGCCCCCGACGGACTCCTCATCTACGTCGAGGCGGGCGAGGACAATGCCTTCACCATCTGCCGGAACCTGCACGGCATAAAGCTCGCCGGTTTCTTCGACCACGCGAACGCGATCCTCGTCGGCCGGACCAGCGCACCGGACCGCCGCACCCTCACCCAGCACGAAGCCGTGCTCGACGCACTCGGCTCCCTGAACGTGCCGATCGTCGCCGACGTGGAATGCGGCCACGTCCCGCCCTATATGCCCATCGTCAACGGCGCGCTCGGCCGCATCGTTCACACGTCGACCCGAAGCGAACTCACGCAGACATTGGCCTGACGACGTCGGCGGGAGGGACCGGCCCATCGGCCCAGAGCCCTCCCGCCTGAAGAACCGCCCGCTCACCCGTCAGGCGATGTGCCGGATCCGGCGCACGGCGAGGAAGACCAGGAGCGCCGCCAGAGCGAGGAAGATGCCCGTCTCGATGCCCGTCTTGCCGTGATCCATACGCGGGCCGGAGCACTCTTCACGCGCTGCATACATCTCGGCAGGAGGCCATGCTCACCAGCCACCGCTACGACGGTCACGACGCACTGGCCGCCGCCGGCTCCACGGCACCGGGCGAGCGCTCCCCCGACTCTCAGGCGCCCTTCGCCGGGCGGGTGATGTCCAGCGCCGCACCCGTCTGATCGGCGAGCGTCACGGCGACGAGGCGGGCCTGGAGCGACGGGACGGGTCCCGGTCCGGGCGTGAGCATGTAGCGGCCGAGATACTGGCCGTTGCCGTACGCGCGCAGTTCGATCTCGCCGTCGGGCCAGCCTCCGCTGTCGACGTCCCAGCGCCTGCGGCCGGCCACCACGGTCCCGTCCTGCTCCAGTCGCGGCGGCCGCCCCAGGAGGGTGCCGTACTCGAATCGGCAGCCGCGCAGTCCGAGCAGTTCGGTCAGCTGCTCGCGCACATGGCCGACGACCGCGTCCGCGGAGGTGGTGGACTGGGCGAGGTCGGCAGTCCCGTGGATGCGCGCGAGGTACTCCGCGTCCGTCACCGTGACCACCTTCAGCCGGCGCGCGCGGGCCGCGAGCTGCGACACGATCAACCCGACGACCAGGAGCAGCACCGCCGTCTCGACGTCACCGGAGTCGGTGATGCTGAACCGCTGGTACGGGCGGGTGAGGAAGAAGTCGAACCAGGCCGCCGCCGACAGCGCCGCGACGGCGCCCGCGACACGACTGCCGACGGCCGCCACGGCGACGACCACCACGACCAGGATCAGGGCGGCGTTGGTGGCCGAGAGGTCCGAGCGGAAGGGCACCAGCACGAGCGCGACGAGGAAGGGGCCGACGAGGCCCGCGGCCAGTGCGATCCGGTCCCGCACGGGGTAGCCGGTCAGCGGATTGCCGGTCATACGCGTCGCCTCCAGCTCTCGGGCACCGCCCCCAGATCTAGGTATCACGGGGGTGCTCCGCCCGCCCCGCGAAGCGCGGGGCCAGCCGCGTGACCTGCCTCCCTTTCAAGTGTGCTGCGTGGCGTGAACACCGTCCATCGCCCGGTCGGGACCCCCGCCGGTTGCGCTCCGTCGCCGTGCCGATCCTCCGGCCGGTGGTGACAATGGGCGGCACGGACGAGCGGCGCCGTTCCTCTCAGCGCGGAGCCGGGCATGGGCCTGGGTCTCGCGAGCTGTGGACGTCGGCCCGGGTGTCCGTGTGAGGGCCGGGACCCCGGGCTGGGCAGCACGTCAGGAGTACACCGATGGCCACCACCCACGGGGCCGCCCGTACGAGTCGCCTGCGCGCGTGGATGCTCGAGGGCCTCTCCGACATGGCGAAGACCCCGCAGCAGGGGGCGGCCGCCGAGCCGGAGCCGTCCCACAAGGGGCAGCCCTGGTGGCGGGTCATGTGTCTGACCGGCGTCGACTACTTCTCCACCCTCGGCTACCAGCCCGGCATCGCGGCTCTCGCGGCCGGTCTGCTGTCGCCGGTGGCCACCATCGTGCTGGTGATCGTCACTCTCGTGGGTGCGCTGCCGGTGTACCGCCGGGTCGCCGAGGAGAGCCCGCACGGCGAGGGCTCGATCGCGATGCTGGAGCGGCTGCTGTCCTTCTGGAAGGGCAAGCTGTTCGTCCTCACCCTGCTCGGCTTCGCCGCGACCGACTTCCTCATCACCATCACCCTGTCGGCGGCGGACGCCTCCACCCACCTCGTGGAGAACCCCCATCTGACGGACACCCTGCACAACAAGCAGATGGTCATCACCCTCGTACTCGTGGCCCTGCTCGGCGCGGTGTTCCTCAAGGGGTTCCTGGAGGCGATCGGCGTCGCCGTCGTCCTCGTCGGCATCTACCTCTCGCTCAACGTCGTGGTGGTGGTGACCGGCCTCTGGCACGTGATCACGAAGGAGCATGTGATCACCGACTGGTCGACGGCGCTCACCGCCGAACACGGCAACGCGTTCGCCATGATCGGGGTCGCCCTGCTGGTCTTCCCCAAGCTCGCGCTCGGCCTCTCCGGCTTCGAGACCGGCGTGGCGGTGATGCCCCATGTGAAGGGCGACCCCACCGACACCGAGGAGCGGCCGACGGGCCGCATCCGGGGCGCCAAGAAACTGCTGACCACGGCCGCCGCGATCATGAGCGTGTTCCTCGTCTGCACCAGCTTCATCACCACACTGCTCATCCCGGAGAAGGAGTTCAAGTCCGGCGGCCAGGCCAACGGCCGGGCGCTCGCGTATCTGGCGCACGAGTACCTGGGCAGCGCCTTCGGCACGGTCTACGACATCTCCACCATCGCGATCCTGTGGTTCGCGGGCGCCTCCGCGATGGCCGGGCTCCTCAACCTGATGCCCCGCTACCTGCCGCGGTACGGCATGGCGCCGCACTGGGCCCGCGCCGTACGTCCGATGGTGATCGTCTTCACTCTGATCGCGTTCCTGGTGACCTGGATCTTCAACGCCGACGTCGACGCGCAGGGCGGTGCCTACGCGACCGGTGTCCTCGTCCTGATCTGCTCCGCCGCGATCGCCGTCACCATCGCCGCGCGCAAGGCCGGGCAGCGCAACTGGACCATCGGCTTCGCCATCATCTCGGCGGTGTTCCTCTACACGACGGTCGTCAACGTCATCGAGCGCCCGGACGGCGTGAAGATCGGTGCCTGCTTCATCGCCGGCATCATCCTCGTCTCGCTTCTCTCCCGGCTGGCCCGCGCCTTCGAACTGCGCGTCACCCACGTCACGTTCGACGCCATGGCCGAGCGTTTCGTGCGCGACATCGCCAGCCGCAGGATCAGGTTCATCGCGAACGAGCCCGACAACCGCGACATCGCCGAATACCGCGAGAAGATCGACCAGGTCCGCCACGACAACGACGTCCCGGCGCAGGAGGACTTCGTCTTCGTCGAGGTCACGGTGCTCGACCCGTCGGAATTCGAGGGGGATCTGAACGTACGCGGCGAGGTGTTGCACAACCGCTACCGGGTCCTCACCCTGGAGGGCTCCTCCATCCCCAACGCCCTGGCCGCCCTGCTCCTGCACATCCGCGACACCACCGGCCGGGTTCCCCACATCTACTTCGAGTGGACCGAAGGCAATCCCCTCGCCAACTTCCTGCGCTTCTTCCTCTTCGGCCAGGGCGAGGTGGCACCCGTCACCCGCGAGGTCCTGCGGGAGGCCGAACCCGACCCGGCCCGCCGGCCCCACGTCCATGTGGGCTGAACGCCGCCGAGGACGTCGGGCCCGCCCACACTCAACTCACCTCCGGATAGCCGTAGCCGGCCCAGTTCTCGATCACCCGCTGCCGCACGTCATCCGGGAACGAGTTCGCGAACGACGCCGTGACGCCGGCGGCGCGGCCCTCGAACTGCCCGGGCAGCAGACAGCTCATGACGGACTTGCCGCCCCTGCCCGTGCGCACCTCTTCCTCGGTGAGGTACGGGACCATCGGGATACCCGGCGCCTGCGGGTAGACGTACTCGCCCGTGCCGGGGTGGTAGCGGGTGGCGATGGCCCACACCAGCTGGTCGACGTCGGTGATGTCGATGTCGTCCGCGACGAGCACCACCTTGGGCACCAGCCATCCCGTGTGCGAGCCGAAGAGAACCCCGGCCACGGCGTCCGCCAGCTCCTTCTCCCCCATCCCTGTCTCCGCCAGGCGCCGCGTGTCGACGGAGACGGCGATCCAGCAGGTCGCGGCCTCGTACGAGCACCAGGCCATGGACACCGGCAGGCCGGCGCAACGCAGGACATCGAGGGACGTGGCCGAGATCATCGTGCCCCAGATGGTGTGGTTCTCCTCCGGGGGCAGACCCGCCACGCAGACGGGAAGGACGGCCTCGTTCCGGTGGGTCACCGCCTCGACGTGGAAGACGGGCTGCGGCTTGCTGCCGGTGAAGGAGTAGCCGTGGTACTCCCCCATCGGCCCTTCGGGCGCGGTCTCTTCGTGGCTGATCCAGCCCTCCAGGACGATCTCGGCGTTGGCCGGTACGTAAAGGCCGTTGGTCTCGGTACGGACCACCTCCACGGGACTGCCGGTCAGCGCGCCGACGTAGCCGTCCTCGTCGACTCCGGCGGGCAGCGGCATGCCCGCGGCGGCGAGCGCGGCGGGCGGGGCACCGAGCACCATCGCCCAGGGGGTGGGCTCGCCCTTCTCCCGCCACATCTGGTGGATCATTCCGATGTGCTGCTGCGGCATGGCCGGGCCGACCAGGGTGTCGCGGGTGTTGAGCATGGTGCGGGCGACCGACCAGCTCGTCCACTCCCCGTCGGGCGTGCGCACCACGTGGAAGCCGTACGTGCCGAGGTAGCGGCCGCCGTCCTGTTCGTGCAGCAGCGGGACCGGGAAACGGCGGAGGTCGACGTCGCTTCCGCGCGCCACGTTCTCCTTGCAGGGGCCGGTTTCCACGACGCGTGGGGCGACGGGTTCGGCGTGCAGGGCGGAGACGAGGTGTTCCAGCAGGGCGCGGGGTGCTGTGTCGCGCGGCAGCCCGAAGTGCGTGGCGATCCGGCCGTGGGCGCCATCCTTGAGAGGGCTCAGGCCGGCGGGCGCTCCGAGGATCCTGAATCCCGCGTCCCCCTCGGTGAGGTTGCCGAACAGCGGGGCTGCGCTGCGGGTTTCGTAGACGCGACGGGTGATGGCACCGGCTTCGAGAGTGGGGCTGACCGGCTCCTGGATGTCGACCGCGTCTCCCGAGTCGAGCAACTCCTGAACGAAATCACGGAAGTTGAGCGCACTGCCGTGTTGAGTCATGGCACATCCCTTTCTGTATACGCGAATTCGGGCGAACGGGTGGACGCCTCAGGCGCCCTTGGCGTCCCGGACAGGTCCGCCGGGTACGGCCGCTCCCAGGCCCTGCCAGCGCTTGGCGGCGGGCATGTCCAGGTCGAGCTGGTCGAGGACGCGCGCCACGATGTGGTCGACGAGGTCCGCGATGGAGGTGGGGTGGTTGTAGAACGCGGGCACCGGTGGCATGACCGTGGCGCCCATGCGGGTCAACTCGAGCATGTGCTCCAGGTGTACGGCCGACAGCGGGGTTTCGCGCGCCACCAGGACAAGGCGCCGCCGCTCCTTGAGCGTCACGTCCGCCGCGCGCCCGATCAGCCCGTCCCCGTAGCCCGTCCGAATGGCGGCCAGCGTCTTCATGCTGCACGGCACGACGACCATGCCGTCCACGCGGAAGGACCCGCTGGAGATCGACGCTCCCTGGTCGTCGGGGCTGTGGCACACCGATGCCATCGCCTGCACCTCGCGCACACTGAGCCCGGTCTCCTGGGCGAGGGTCGTCCGGGCCCATCGGCTCACGACCAGGTGCGTCTCCACGCCCAGTTCACCCAGCACCTCCAGAAGCCGTACACCGAAGGGCGCACCGGTCGCTCCTGTCATCGCGACGACAATCCTCACGTCGCCACCTCCGTCTCACGTCGATACCCCACCACAAACAAGGACGTACACGTCCTACTTCTGGGACGGTATACTACGTGTACGTCCTAATCAATTCCGAAAGGGCAGCGCAGAGCGATGAACGGAACCGACACACCGGCCGACGGCACGTCCGGCACCTCCGCCACCCTCCACGCGGCGCTCGACGGACTCGGCCCCCTGGCGCGCCAGCTCGGCCAGATCCACACCCGCCTGTGGCACGAGCAGGTCCACCAGGACCTGACCGGCCCCCAGTTCACCGTCCTGGGCCTGCTCCGGACCCACGGCCCCATGGATCAGGGCACGCTCGGCACCCTCGCCAGCCTCGACAAGTCGACCGCGGCGCCGATGCTGGAACGCCTCAAGCGCCGAGGCCTGGTGGCGATCACGAAGGACGACAAGGACCGGCGGCGCAAGCTCGTCACCATCACCGACGCGGGCCGCGAACTGGCCACGACTCTCGCCCCCGCCGTCGTCGGCATCAGCGAAGAGATGCTGGCCCACTTCAACCCCGTCGAGCGGGACCAGTTCCTCAGCCTCATGCGGCGCGCCGTCGAGGGAGCGAATCAGTAGCCGCTCGACGCACCGGCAGTGCCATCAATCGGCTGACGTCAGAGCTTCCCGCGCGGCGGTGAGGAT
Source organism: Streptomyces sp. NBC_01446 (assembly GCF_026340095.1). Classification (GTDB taxonomy): domain Bacteria; phylum Actinomycetota; class Actinomycetes; order Streptomycetales; family Streptomycetaceae; genus Streptomyces; species Streptomyces aureus. The sequence goes on from NZ_JAPEPO010000002.1 coordinate 994,366, forward strand.
CTCCTCGGAGAGCGGGAATTCCCTGGTGGCGCGGGCCAGGACGAGTGCGCCGACCATCGTGCACAGCCGAGCCATACCGTCCTGATCGTCGGTGGCAAGCCAGTCGGCGAAGTCACCGACCCCCTCGCTGTACACGCGGCGAGCCTCACGGTCGCCCGACCCGCGGGCCATGTCGGAGGCGAGGCCGGCGGCGGGACAGCCGTCCGCCGAGTTGTCGCGGTGCGCGACGGAGAGATAGACGTCCATCAGCGCCTGCTGCGCGGCATCGCGCCGCCCGTCGCTCCGCTCGAGGCCGGCCGCGCGACGCCGGGTGAGCTCGTCGAACGCGTGGGCGGTGGCTTCATCGACGAGCGCCTCCTTGGAGGCGAACTGCTTGTAGAAACCGCCATGGGTCAGGCCGGACGCCTTCATGAGCTCGGCGACGCTGACCTGCGTCCCCTGCTCCCGGAACAGCCGGGAGGCGTTCTCCACCACGCGCCGGCGGTTCTCCAGCGCTTGCGCCTGCGATACGCGGCCCATCGGCCACCTCCCCGTTCTCCCCATTGGATGTCAGTTGCCATCTATCCTAGACCCTGTTTAGATTATGTACGTAATCTACTTGGCGGGCCCGATCACCGGGCCCCCGAACCATTGGGAGCGGACATGGAACTCAAGGGCGCGGTCGCAGTCGTCACCGGGGCCAACCGAGGGCTGGGCCGCCACCTGGCCGACCAGCTCGTGCAGCGCGGAGCGAAGGTGTACGCGGCGGCGCGGCGCCCCGAGACCGTGGACCTGGCGGGCGTCACCCCGCTCCGCCTGGATGTGACCGACGAAGAGTCGGTCCGGGCCGCGGCCCGCGTCGCATCCGACGCGACACTGCTCGTGAACAACGCCGGGATCTCCACCGGCACGACTCTCGTCACCGGCGAACTGGACGCGATACGCCTGGAGTTGGAGACGAACTTCTTCGGGCCGCTCGCCCTTACCCGGGCGTTCGCCCCGGTCATCGAGGGCAACGGCGGAGGCGCGGTGCTGAACGTGCTCTCCGCGCTGTCCTGGCTGCACCCGGCCGGTCTCGGGTCCTACGCGGCGACGAAGGCCGCCACGTGGGCGCAGACGAACGCCGTGCGCGAGGAGCTGGCACCCCGCGGCATCACGGTCACTGCCCTGCACGTGGCGTACATGGACACCGACATGGCCGCCCGCGTCCCCGGCGACCAGAAGGTCGACCCCGCGGATGTGGCGGCCCAGGCCCTGAACGCCGTGGCGGACGGCCTCCCGGAAATCCTCGCCGACGACGTCACACGGCAGGTCAAGCGGGGTCTGGCCACCGCCTGAATGCGGCGTTTCACCAACGCACAGCGGCTCACCCCTCACGACCTCGGGAGGTGAGGAAAAGCGTGGAACTGGCTCCACCGATGGGAGGAGTACCGGAACAGCGGGACGAGCCCGACAGACCCTGATTGCATCCCGCCACAGCCTTCGAACCCTGCGCGGACGTCATTCGATGACTGAGCCGATTCGCGACGGTCACCGGAAAAACGGGAGTCGGTCCATGTACAGCGCGGTCAGCAGGGGTCGTTGCGCCAGATGAAGATCTCCGCGCTCGGCTGACGCTCGGAGAACAGGCCTGACGGGGAGGCCTCACGCAGGAGTTGGCGCAGGTCCGTCTCGAATGCGTCGCGGCGCGTGCCGAAGAGGTGCGGCGCCGAGAACGACATCGAGAACACCCCGGCGACCAGATCGTCAGCGGTGCGTTCCAGCGGCTGTCCGCCGGGCACGACATAGCGCTGCGGACCAGAGAATCCCGCCCGGGTGAACACCGCGGCCTCACCGCCCGGTGTCCCGTGCGGGAGAACGCCCCGGCCGGCCCGACGGACCGGCCCGAGATACTCCTTCACCAGCCCGTCGATGGCCGAACGGGGCGCCACCGGATGAGGAAGACCCCCGACGATCCGCGTCTCCGCACCCGTACCCGCCCCTGTCGCTGTCCCTGTCCCTGTCCCTGTCCCCGCGCCTTTCCCCGCTCCGGTCTCCGTCTCCGTCTTCAGATCGGAGATGTGCGCGAGCACCCCGCCGGTCTTGAGCATGCCCTTGATGGTTACGGCAACCAGATCGCGGTCCATCCAGTGGAAGGACTGGGCGAAGGTCGCGACGTCGAACGTGCCGAGGCCGGCCGGCAGATCCTCGGCCCGGGCCTGGACCCACCGCGCCTTCCCGGCCACGCCCCGCTCGGCGGCTTCACGCGTCGCTTCGGCGACCATCCCGCGGTCCGGGTCCACGCCGACGATCTCGCTGAACAGGTGCGCCAGGCTCAGCGCGATGACGCCCGGTCCGCATCCGACATCGATGAGCCGTCCTCGCCCGTCAGGCTTCAGAAGCTCGGCGAGCGTGCCCGCCAGCCCGGGGGCGTACGGCAGCCGCCCGCGCCGGTAGTAACGGGCGGTCCCCGCGAACAGGCTGTCGTCCCACTCCCAGCTTGGACCCATCCCCGCCCACCGCCCGTCAAAGAGTTCCCGCACGTGTCCGGCGGCCCGATGATTCCACGCCTGGATCCGGTGAGGTGCCGGGACACAGAGTGAGGCCCGAGTGAGCCAGGCAGGCGCGGGCGGTACGACCGGACGGTAGCGTGCCGTCACATGCCGTTTCCCGATGAGATCGGCCCGGTGGCGGTCGTCGACCACCGGCCGCGTGGCCGCTGGAGTTCAAGAAGTTGGCCACCAACTCCCGGTCGCAGGCGCTGACATCGCGCCTACCCGCACCCCGCGCCCCCACTCCATGATTTCGATCATGGGTAATCCGTGCGCTTCGCCCTAGCATTGCGCGCCGTGAACAGACACCCGATGCGCAAGAAGCCCGTCCTGCTCGGCGTGGTGGGCGCCCTCACCTGCGCGGTGGTCGCCGCGGGCGCTCTTTGGCCGGACACCGACGCCACGGCGGCGGCGGACGGCGCACAGCAGCGTGCCGTGGCGGCGGAGCTCAAGCACTGGCCGGCGCCCGTGGCGAAGAAGCTGGCGAAGGTCATCGCCGCGCATGACCACCAGGGCGCGTACGCGGTCTTCGACGCGGACAACACCACGTACCGCAACGACCTGGAAGAGTCCCTGCTCCCCTTCCTGGAGATGAAGGGCGTCCTGACACGCGACACCATGGACCCGTCCTTGAAGATCATTCCGTTCAAGGACACGGCCACGCACAAGGAGACGCTGACCGAGTACTACGCCCGCCTGTGCGACATCGACGACCAGGTCTCGTACCCGTGGGCCGCGCAGATCTTCTCCGGGTTCACGCTGATCCAACTCAAGGGCTACATCGACGAGTTGCTCGCCTACGACAAGCCACTGCCTGGCGGGGTGAAGCCGCCGCAGTTCTCGACGGGCATGCAGGAGCTCTACCGCACGCTGAGCACGCACGGCATCAAGGTGTACGTGGTGAGCGCCGCGAGCGAGGACCTCGTACGGATGGTGCTCGCCGACCCCAGGTACGGCTACGGCGTCCGGCCCGAGAAGGTGCTCGGAGTCGCCGCCCTCCTCAAGGACCGCAAGACGGGTGAGGTGACCAGCTCCCGCAAGGAGATCGCCGCCGGCCACTACGACCAGGCGAAGCTCGCCGACCACGAACTGACGCCCACTCTCTGGGCACCGGCCACCTGGTACGAGGGCAAGCCCGCCGCGATCAGCACGTACATCGACGCCTGGCGGAAGCCCATCCTGGCCGCGGGCGACACCCCGAAGAGCGATGGTCCGATGCTGCTGCGGTCGACGGACGTGGGGCACGGCGGCGTGCGCGTGTGGGTCAACCGCAAGGACAGCTATATGAAGGAGATCGACGGCATGAAGGCCGCGGGCGCGAAACGCCAGAAGGAGCTGGGCCAGAAGGTGACTGCGGACAAGCAGTGGCTGACCGTGACGCCGGATCAGATCCGCTGACGCCGACGAGTTCCGCGTAGCCGCGTTCCGTGAGGAGCGCGGCCATTTCGGTCCTGGCTGCCTCGGCCTGACTGTTGCGGGCGCGGCTACTTCTTCGGGCGCGACTGCTTCGGGCGCGGCTACTTCGGGCGCGACTGTTTGTGTGGTGCGCCTACCCCCGGCGATGCAGGCTCCGAGACTGCGTCGATCAGCAGTGGCAGAAAGGTGACGGCCAGTTCCTCGGGTGCCAACTGGTCTGGTTCCACGAGGCTTTGGGCCAAGGAGCCTTCGTGGACGGCTGTCGTGAGGCGGGCCAGGGAGTCCAGGTCGACTGTGGGGCTGCGGCCGATGCTGGTGAAGAGTCGGGCGAGTATGCCGGCGATCTCCTCGCGCAGTCCGCGGTCCCGCTCCGCGAGGAGTCGTGCCGTCTCGGGATGCCTGATGGCGTGCAGGGTGAACTCGGTGGACAGCAGGTACCAGCGGCGCTCGGCCGCGTCGACGGTGCCCGTTCTCACGAGTACCGCCCGCACGGGGTCGTCCGAGTCCTCGAGTTCCGCGACGGCCCGTGTCAGGCGGTCGACGACGCTCTGGGCGTGCAGGTCGAACAGGGCGAAGAAAAGCTCTTCCTTGTTGCGGAAGTTGGAGTAGAACGCCCCGCGCGTGAGCCCGGCCCGCTCACTGATCATCTCGATCGAGGTTCCGTAGAATCCGCGCTCGGCGAACGCCTCCTGCGCCGCTTCCAGCAGCCGCGCGGTCGTCTGCGGGCGACGCTTGGTGGGCCCCTTCGGCAACGCGTCCCTCCCTGGCCGTTGACACCCCGATGTGACCCGCACCACGATACAGCACCGTATCGGATACGAATCTGTATCCCATACGGTTCTGTATCGCATACGGGTGCCCCCACCCCTTGTCCGGTCCAGCGCCGCACGCGCACCTGTTGCCGTTCGGCGCTCATGAGGAGGCAATCGATGGACACGTTCGCTGCGACAACACCGCCCCACACCGGCATCGGACCGGTACCGCCGGGGTTCAAGGCGATGCTCCCGCCCACCTTCGATTCGGTGGAGCAGGAGAGACTGCACCGCAAGCGGGAACTGGCCGCGGCCTTCCGGCTGTTCGGCAAGTTCGGGTTCTCGGAGGGCGTGGCGGGGCACATCACGGCGCGCGATCCGGAGAACCCGCGGTGGTTCTGGGTCAACCCCTTCGGCATGAGTTTCACCCAGATCAAGGTCTCCGACCTCGTCCTCGTCGACCACGACGGCAACGTCGTCGAGGGCAGCCACCCCGTCAACCGCGCCGCCTTCTGCATCCACTCCGAAGTGCACAAGGCCCGCGAGGACGCCGTCGCCGCGGCCCACGCCCACTCTGTGCACGGCAAGGCGTTCTCCACGCTCCGCCGGCGGCTCGACCCGCTCACCCAGGACGCCTGCGCCTTCTTCGAGGACCACGGGCTCTACGAGGACTTCCGCGGAGTCGTCAACGACACCGAGGAGGGCCGGCGGATCGGTGAGGCGCTCGGCCCGCACAAGGCCGTCATTCTCGCCAACCACGGCTTGCTGACGGTCGGTCAGAGTGTGGCCGAGGCCGCCTGGTGGTTCATCACGATGGAGCGGTCCTGCCAGGCACAGCTCCTGGCCATGGCGGCCGGCACGCCGTACCCCATCGACCGGGACACGGCGCTCCAGGTACGGGAGCAGATCGGCAGCCCGTTGTCGGGGTGGTTCCAGCTCCGGCCGCTGTGGGACCAGATCATCGAGGAGCAGCCGGACCTCTTCGACTGACGGCTCCGGCCCTGGGCCCACCGGCGGTTCGGCGCGGACCGGTAAGCGGCCGTCGCCGCGCATCGAGCCGTGCCTGCTCGCGGCGACGCGTGACGGACACCTCCGTGGTCACGAGTACGTCTAGTAGTCACGAGTACGTCCAGTAGTCACGCCGAGGCAGTTCGACCCACCCGTCCGGTGGCCCGATGACGGCGCGCGCGTCCGTCAGGCGCAGGCCTGCATAGGCGCAGGAGTAGGCCACCGCGTTGTTCTGGAAGAGGTAGGAGAACAAGACCTCCTCCGACTTGTCGCCGTGGTCCGGTCCACCGCCCGGGTGGAGGTCCGAGCCTTCGATGACCCCGTCCCGGGCGATGATGCCCTGGTTGCCGCTCTTGGGGTTGGCGTACAGGCCGTAGCAGTAGGTGCCGGCGGACAGTATGGCCGTCACACCTGGCATCTGGGGCGCATAGCCCCACGGCTGAGTGACGACGCAGCCGCCGGGCACGGTCGTCACTCCGATGACCTGGAGGCTCTCGTACATGTCGTACGCGCAGGGGTCGTCCAGCAGTTCTTCCAGGTCCTCGCCGTCCGCGGGCTTCGCCTCCAGGCGGCGGATCGCCTCCTGGGCGTCGATCCCGGCCACGCACACGAGGCCTGTGCCCTCGTAGTGGAAGGCGCCCAGCGCCTCGACGAGGCGTCTGCCCTCCCGGGCCACAGTGCGCTCCGCCTCGGTCAGCCCGTGTTCACCCTCGGGCACTGAGAAGAGGTCCGGCGCCGGTCCGGCCAGGCTCAGCCGGCCGGGCGACCAACCGCCGAACTGGGCTCGCCACGGGTCGGCCCCGTCGGCGACCAACGCCCGTGCGTTGTCCGGCCGGTTCTCCATGACCGCCTCCCACAGCGCGGTCGTCCCGTCGTCGAGCGCGTCCACATCACGTACACGCCGTGCCAGTTCCGCCACGACCTCCGGTGAGCCGAAGGCCGCCGCCCGGTGCAACGGCCCCCCGCCCCACACTTCGGGATCAGCCCCCTGATCGAGACGTCGCCGGATGTTGTCGGCGTCCTTCCAGTCCTCCCACCTCGCGTCTAACCAGCCGCTGTTGTCCTGTGCCATCTTCCGCCCCCCTCAGTGCCCGCACGAGCAGTTCGTCGCACCGCCCCCGTACGAACACCATGGCAGAGGGGTTCCCAACTGCTGCCTGCGAAAGGTTGTTGAGGGTGCGTAACTATGAGGGAGTTGTTGGCGTTATCAGCATATGAATCTGACGGAGTGGGCACGGGTGCAGGGGGTGAACCCGCATACGGCGTATCGCTGGTTTCGTGAGGGCACTCTGCCGGTGCCCGCCCGCCGGGTGGGACCGCGCACGATTTTGGTGAACACCGACGCGAACTCCTCACCCTCCGTGACCGGTGGTGTGGGTCTGTATGCCCGGGTCTCCTCGCATGATCAGAAGGCCGATCTGGAGTGTCAGACCGCTCGGTTGTCGGCGTGGGCGGTGAAGGCTGGTCACCGGGTGGTGCGGATCGAGTCCGAGATCGCCTCGGGTATGAACGGTGGCCGTGCGAAGGCGAAGCGGCTGCTGGCCGACCCGAAAGTGACCTGTGTGGTGGTCGAACACAAAGACCGTCTCGGCCGCATGAATGTCGAACTCGTCGAGGGCCGCTCTGTCCGCGACCGGCCGTCAACTCGTCGTTTTTTCAGGACGGCGAGGTCGAGGACGACCTGGTCCGCGACATGGTGGAGGTGCTGACCTCGTTCTGTGCCCGCCTGTACGGGCGTCGCTCGGCGAAGAACCGGGCCGCGAAGACCCTTCAAGCGGCGGCCGGCGTTGACTGAGCCGACGAAGACGCAGCGGCTGCGCACCATCGAGGACCCGTTCGTCGCGCTCGGCCCGTCCGGCGTCGCGATCCGTGACCGCCTCAAGCACCTCACCGACGTGTACGACAAGGTGTTGCGTCTGGTCGGCGCACACCTCGGACAGCTCGCGTCCCTCGATCTCAAGGCCCGCTGCGCTGACGGCCTGGACCACAACGCGGATGCGTGGGCGGCCCGTAAGCAGGCCCTGACCGGCCAGTCGTCCAAGCGCTGGGCGGGGAGTATCACGAGGGCCACGCACGATCAGTGGGCGCTGTCGCGGCGCTGTCAGCTCGCGCACATCCAGTCCCTTGAGGCCGGTGTGCGCACCCTTGTGCATCGCCTGTCCCAGCCGATCGGTGTCAAGGGCACCAAGCGGGCGCCGGGCGGATACCGCTCCCGGGGCGAGTGGTTTCACAAGTCGCGCCGTCTGGCGACGCTGGAGCACCGCCTCGATGAGGCGCGCGCCGAGTATCAGGCAGGTGTCGTGCAGGTGGTGCGCGGCGGCCGACGCCTGCTGGGCAACCGTCACCATCTCGAAGCCGCCCAACTCACCGAGACGCAATGGCGGCAGCGGTGGGAGGCCCAGCGCTGGTTTATGGCCGCTGACGGCGAGTCCGGCAAACGCTTCGGGAATGAGACGATCCGCGTCACCCCCGATGGTGAGGTCTCCGTCAAGCTGCCCGCCCCGCTCGCCCATCTCGCCAACAGCAAGAACAGCCGGTACGTGCTCTCCTGCGAGGTGCGGTTCCAGCACCGGGGCGCCGAGTGGCGCGACCGTATCGAAGGTAACCGGGCTGTCGCGTACCGCATCCACCTCGATGACCAGTGCGGGCGCTGGTACCTCACCGCCGCGTGGACGAAGCCCGTGGTGAAGACGGTCCCGTTGGATGCAGCCCGGGCTCAGGGCATGGTCGGCGTGGATACGAACGCCGACCACCTCGCCGCCTACCACCTCGACGCGCACGGCAACCCGGTCGGCGACCCGCGGCGCTTCTTCTACGACCTCACCGGAACCGCGGACCATCGCGACGCACAGATCCGGCACGCCATCAGCCAACTCCTGCACTGGACCAAGCGATGCGGCGTCCAGGCCATCGGCATCGAGAACCTCGACTTCACCACCGAGAAAACCCGCGAGAAGCACGGCCGCAAGAAGAAGTTCCGGCAGCTCATCTCCGGCACGCCCACCGGCAATCTCAAGGCCCGCCTGGTATCCATGGCCGCCGACAGTGGCCTGTCGATCGTCGCCGTCGACCCGGCATACACGTCGATGTGGGGCGATGAGCACTGGCGCAAACCTCTGACCAGCACCACCCGCAAGATGTCCCGACACGACGCCGCGAGCGTCGCGATCGGGCGACACGCCCTCGGGCACCCGATCCGGCGACGGACGGCACCGCCCCACGACGACCAGAGCGATCGTCGTGGGCATCGGACCGCCCAGGCCGGACCAGGCGCACGCGGGCGTGAGGGAACCCGCCCACCCGTCACGGACCGTGCACACGATGCACGTCACCAGACCGGCACACAGCGAACGCGGGAACCCAGCGCATCCAACACCGTTCGGGATGCGCGCAGTTCCGGGAGCGAGCATCAGATGCCACTCCCGCACACTGTTTAGGAACGGTCTGACAACGCAGGCCCTGGCGCGGGCGATCAGCCGATTCGTACGTCCGCCGAGCGCGACGGAACGGCGTCGAGCGAGGCGACCGTCGCCTCGTCGAGCGTGATCGCGCCCGCGGCGATGTTGGCCTCGAGATGGCCGGGGTCCGCGGTCCCGGGGATGAGCAGCGTGTTCGGGGAGTGCTGGAGCAGCCAGGCAAGGCCGACCTGCGACGGCGTACTGCCGAGGGACTGCGCCGCAGCCAGGACCGCGGGCTCCTCGGTCACCTTCGGAATGCCGGGGAACGCGCCGCCGAGCGGGAAGTACGGCACCCAGGCGATTCCCTCGGCGGCGCACATCTCCACCATGGCCTCGTCGTCGCGCGCCACGAGGCTGTACGCGTTCTGCACGCAGACGATGCCCGCCGGGATCGCCCGGCGCAGGCCCTCGGCCGTGACACTGCTCAGGCCGATCGCGCCGATCATGCCCTCGTCGCGCATCGCGGTCATGGCCGCGAGCTGGTCGTCGATGTCGACCGCCTGGTCGCCCTCGGCCCGCAGCCCGGGTCCGGAGTCGAGCCGCCGCAGGTTCACCACCGGGACCTGGTCGACACCCAGGGATTTGAGGTTGTCCTCGACGCTCGCCCGGAGCTCCTCGGGCCGCTGCGCGGGGCGCAGGGGGATGCGAGCGCCCGGATCGGGGTCGGCGCCGACCTTGCTCACGACGAGTACGCCGTCCTCGGGGCGGAGGGCCTCGCGCAGAAGCCCGTTGACGAAGCTGTTGCCGTAGAAATGCGCGGTGTCGACGTGGTCGACACCGAGCTCGACCGCGCGGCGCAGGAGGGCAAGGGCTCCGCGGCGGTCCTCGCGCAGGCGCTCGAGCTGCATCGCGCCGAAGCCGACGCGCGAGACCGTGCGGCCCGCGAGCTGTCCGGGGCCTCCCGGGCGTGCCGCGCCCGTGGCCGTGGTGTCGGAAGAGGATGTGCCGGTGGTCGTCATAGGAAGTCGCTCCTGTGGGACGATTGGCGTAAGCGGAGGAACCTCCGCTCTATCGACCGTAGCACTACCGGAGGGACCTCCGCTTTGACTCCGCCGGAACCGACGCCCACCGGCGCACCCGCCGGCACGCCCCCACCCGGTGACAGGGCCGGGCGCGCCGAGCGCCCTCTGCGCGCGGATGCGCAGCGCAACCGCGAGAACCTCGTCGCTGTCGCGCGGGCCGCCTTCGCCGCCGCGGACGACACCGTCGCACTGGAGGGCATCGCCCGTGAGGCAGGCGTCGGGATCGGCACGCTCTACCGCCACTTCCCCACCCGCGAGGCGCTCGTCGAGGCCGTCTACGCCGCCGAGCTCGACGCCGTCACGACAAGCGCTCCCGCGCTGCTCGAGGAGTTCCCGCCCGATGTCGCGCTCCGTGCGTGGCTGGACAACTACGCGAAGTTCACGGCGACGAAGCGCGGGATGATCGACACGCTGCGCGCCGGCTGGGCCTCAGGACGGATCACGACCCCGACCACACGTGAACGCATCACGGCGGCCATCGGGACGATCCTGACGGCGGGAGCCGAAGCGGGTTCGCTCCGCGGGGACGTCGACCCGGACGACGTCACCGCGATCGTCTTCGGCGCGTTCCTGTCGACAGCCGCCAACAGCAACACGCCGCAGCAGACCGGCCGGCTGCTCGATCTCGTCGTCGACGCCGTGCGCCCGAAGCCGCACCCATAGGGGCGACGGGGCCGGTGAGTCACTCCGCGTCGAACCGGCCCAGCAGCTCCAACGTCGTATCCAGCGCCGCCTCCAGATGGGCGGTGCTGCCGGTGGCCATGAGGACGGTCACCCCGCCCTGCACCGCGGCGATCAGGGCGGCCGCCGTACGGTCGGCGTCCAGCGCGGGGTCCATAAGCCCGCTGCCCTGCATGCACCGCACGCCGTCCCTCAGCGCGGACTGCCACTGGGCGAGCAGTTGCCCGGTCAGCCGCTGCGAGGCGGGCGTTCTGCGGCCGAGCTCGGTCATGAGCACGCCCAAGGGGCAGTTGACGCCCTGCCGTTCGTAGCGCCGGACGACAGCGTCGCGCCAGTCGCGCCACGCCTGCCAGGTGTCAAGGCGGCCGAGGTCGTCCAGGTGGGGCTGCTGGTCCTCCAGGATCCGTTCCGCCTCCAGGGCGGCGACGGCGAGGAGCAGTTCGTCCTTGCCGCCTGGGAAGTAGTGGAAGATCTGGCTCTTGCTGGTCGCGGTGCGGGCGCGGATGTCGTCGAGCGTGGTCGTGGCCGCGCCCCGCTCCCTGATCTCGGCGGCCGCGCCCTCGACGATGCGCAGCCGGGTCGCGGCGCCTTTCGCGGTCAGGCGCACCGTCGTCGTCCCGCTGGTGATCATGGATTCCCTCGCCGCCACTGTGGACCTGCTGGTCCATTTTACGCGTCAGCGGCCAGGTGACCGCGCCACGGACGGCGCGATACGGGACCGGGCCCGCCCAGAGTCTCCCGGGCGGGCCCAGCCGTGGTGCTCCGGCGCCAGATCAGTTGCTGGCGCAGCCGCTGCCGAGAGCGGGGTTCAGCAGACCGATGACACTGACGGAGTCGCCGCAGGCGTTGATCGGAATGCCGACCGGCACCTGGATGACGTTGCCGGAGATGACACCGGGCGAGTTGGAGGCGACGCCGTCCGCCTCGTTGTCGGCGCTGGCCACGCCGGCACCTGCGAGGACGGTGGCAGCACCCAGGGCGGCAGTGACGATAAGGGTCCGGATACGCATTCTTCTCCTCAAGTGAGATGACGGTACTTCCGGACCAATAACACCCCTGTCACCCGCCGCGCGCGATTCATTGCACCCATCAGGGGCGTGGCGTCGGACCCCCGGGGATGCCGTCAGCGGGTGGTGATCTCGTTGACGGAGAGGTTGCCCCAGGTGTGGTTGGCGGCCTTCACCACGAGGCGGACACCCGTGGTGGCAACGGCGCTCGGGAGGCGTAGCGACCTGCGCTCGACGGTTGCCGTGTTGCCCGTCCACGTGATCTGTGCGTCGGCGGCCCGGGTCACCCACGACGACCCGTCCCAGGTCTGGACGTCCGCCTTCGTGATGCCCTGGCCCTGGCCGAAGTGCGTGGCCAGGACGACCTCGGAGACCGTACGACGGCTCGGAAAGGTCAGGGTGATGGTGCCCGGGTAGGTGACTCCGGTGCTGGGGTTGGCCCAACTCGTGTAGTCGGAGCCGTCGGTGAGCGCGGCGGGCGACGCCGACTGACCGTTCCCGAACGTGGTGGTGGCCGTCGGCACGGCCTCGTCGCGGCCGGGGCCGGCGGATCGCTGGAGGCCGCCGAGGTCGGGCATGCCAGACAGCAGGGCGGTGCCGGCCGCGTCACGGCCTCCGTCGTTCGCGATGTCGATCCCCGCGGCGATCACCGGCGAGTTCGCCGACGGCACGTATCCGGAGAGGTCGGTGAGGGACTTGGCGGTGCCCGGCGACGTGAGTCCCGAGTCGCCGGTGACGGCCGCCTTGTCCGCGGCGGGCACGGGGCCGTCGTGGTAGAGGTTGTCCTGGCCCGAGCGAGTGCCACGCACTCGGGCCAGGCCGCCTCCACCGGACGGAGCCGACGCTCAGGCGCGCCACGACGGCTCACGCACGAACAGGTTCTCGTCGCTCGTACAGCCCGGTCCGTTGGAGATCTGGTCGGTGGTTCCAGCCGACGACGCCGTTGCCCTCGCGGCCGAGTTCGATCGGGCGGTTGCTCTCGCTCCGTCTGCCCGGGCCGTGTAGCGACGCCGCCGTCGCACCGGCAGGGACAGACCGTCAGCTCGGGAACATCCCCGCCGTCGCGTTGATCCACGTACCCGTGATCGAGGAGGCGGCGTCCGACGCGAGGAACGTCGCGAGCGCGGCGATGTCCGCGATGCGCGGCGAGCGCTTCGTCATGCGCAGGCTGTCGAGGTGCGCGAGTACCCCCTGCAACGCCGCCTCGTCCATGGCCGGTGCGCCGGCCCCGGCCAGCTTCTCCGGCGTCAGCGTGTCCGCTACGCCGGCGGTCCAGATGCCCAGGGCACGCACCCCGGACGGGCCCAGCTCCTGCGCGAGCTGGCGGATCAGCGCGTCCGTCGCGCCGTCTGCGGCGCCGGTGCCGCCCAGCATCGGGGTGCCGTTCCGGGAGCCGCTGTCGAGGGAGAGGATCACTCCCCCGCCCTGGGCGACCATGCGCCGGGCGGCTGCTCGCGCGGTGATGAACTGGCAGGAGAGGCCCTGTACGACCGGCCGCGTGTAGTCGTCGACGGACATCTCCGTGAGCGGGATGCCCTGCAGATCACCTCGCGGCACGAGGTTGAAGGAGATGTCGATCCGGCCGGCCCGCTCGACCACCGCGCCCGCGTGCGCCTCCACGGCCGCTTCGTCCAGGGCGTCGACGACGTCGTACTCCGCGCCCACCTCGGCCGAGGCCTTCCGCAGGGTGTCCTCCGTGCGCCCCGCCAGGAAGACCCGCGCGCCCGCGTCCGTGTACGCCCGGGCCACGCCCGCTCCCAGGGAGCCGGCTCCGCCGTAGATGACCGCGACCTTGTCCTTCAGCACGTCCGTGGGCGTGAGCATGGGGCGTCGTCCTCTCCTCGGCCGGACGCCGCGTGCGTCCGCTGCTTCATAGGACTCATCGTCCGCCGAAACTCATCGGCGCACCGGCAGGTTGTGTGCCGGAGCGGCACAGAGCGGCACCCCATGGGGTGAAGCTTGCGGGCCCGCCCGTTCGCCGCCGAGGACATGTGGGAGGGGTATGGCCGTACCTCCCGCCACCGGAACGAGGTCGTCACATGCTCCGCACCAGGTTCCTGTCCGTCACCGCCGCGTCGTCGCTCGTCTGGCTCGGTTCGGCGGCCCCAGCGGTCTCCGAACCGCCCGACGCCACGATCGCCGTCACGTCTCCGGCCGCCGACTCCGTACACCCCGTGAACAGCAGTCTCTTCGTCGGATGGCGCAACGACACCGGGCAGGAGGTCGACGTCTGGCTGGCGCAGGACGACGGTGCGGGCGGGACGCAGCGCCTGTTCAAACTGGCCTCGAAGGCGAGCAGCAAGCCGACGAGTGAGCTGGTCACGGCGGTGCCCGCGGTGCCGGACGGCACCGATTACACCGTAGAGGTCACGACTCGGGACACGGGTGTACGCGGCTACAGCGCCTCCTTCGAGGTGGGTCCCGTTCCGGCCGCCGGTCCGGCCGCCGGTACCGGTGCCGACGCCGGTACCGACTCCAGAGGGGCTCCGTGGCCGTCGCCCAACTGGGTTCAGGCGCAGGACGGGCACAGCCCTCGGTAGGTCACCTCGACCTTGGACACCTCGAAGCCGAACCGCTCCTGCGCCGGGAGTCCGGAGAGCGGGTCGCCGGTCGGGTGGACGTCGCGGATGATTCCGCAGCCGGAGCACACCAGGTGCTGGTGCGGCCGGTGCGCGTTCGGGTCGTAGCGCTTCGCACGGCCGTCCGTGGAGACCTCTATGACCTCGCCCAGCGCGACCAGTTCGCCCAGCGCGTTGTACACGGTCGCTCTGGAGATCTCGGGCAGCCGCTGCACCGCGCGGGCGTGCACCTCGTCGGCCGTGAGATGCACGTGATCACCGTCGAGAACCTCCGCCACGACGCGCCGCTGAGAGGTCATCCGCCAGCCACGCCCCCGCAGTCGCTCAAGCAGGCCGCTCATATCGGTTCACCTTTTCAGGTTCGGTGGGATACCCGAGGTTGACCGGCGCACTCCCGGTCCCATCGGAAATGCGATTGGTGCACTTCTTGACTTGGATTCTGTCCATCGTAGGATCGGTTATGGCGATAGCCAAGGGACAGGAAGACTCCAGTGCGGCAGGAGACAGAAGTTGATCACCTCCGAGGGGCGCGCGATCGTGCGTCGGTCGTTGCTCTCCTCATGCCGCCGGAGGCCCTCACCGTGCCCGACGTGGCCGGATTCGTGCCGCTACGCCTCACTCTGAGCCGTAGTGTCGACCCGTCCCGGAAGACCACGGCCTCGCAATCGACACGGTCCGCCCGGTCGAGACGATCACCCCGATCACCCAGATCCCCGCGATCGTCCGGATCGACGAGGCTGAGGCCGTCCACGGGGCCCGCGCCCCACCCGTTCCAACGCCGTAGTTCCTGAGCAGTGTGATCCGCCGGTCCGGAAGGATTCCCAATGTCTGAGAACCAAGATGCGATCGTCACAGACGCGAAAACACAGGACGGAGGAGGCTGCCCGGTCGTGCACGGCAGCGCCCCGCACCCGACGCAGGGCAACGGCGCGAACAGCCAGTGGTGGCCGCAGCGGCTCAACCTGAAGATCCTTGCCAAGAACCCCGCCGTGGCCAACCCCCTCGGCGAGGAGTTCGACTACGCCGCGGCGTTCAAGACCCTCGACCTCGCCGAGGTCAAGCAGGACATCGCGGAGGTGCTGACCACCTCGAAGGACTGGTGGCCCGCCGACTTCGGCCACTACGGCCCGTTCATGATCCGCATGGCGTGGCACAGCGCCGGTACCTACCGGATCAGCGACGGCCGCGGTGGCGCCGACACCGGGCAGCAGCGCTTCGCCCCGCTCAACAGCTGGCCGGACAACGGGAACCTCGACAAGGCCCGCCGTCTGCTGTGGCCCGTCAAGAAGAAGTACGGCAAGAACCTGTCGTGGGCCGACCTCATGATCCTCACGGGCAACGTCGCCCTGGAGACGATGGGCTTCGACACCTTCGGGTTCGGCGGCGGACGTGTCGACGCCTGGGAGCCCGACGACGACGTCTACTGGGGTCCCGAGAAGACCTGGCTCGGCGACGAGCGCTACACGGGTGACCGTGAACTGGAGAACCCGCTCGCCGCGGTCCAGATGGGTCTCATCTACGTCAACCCGGAGGGCCCCAACGGCAACCCGGACCCGCTCGCCGCGGCCCGCGACATCCGTGAGACGTTCCGCCGGATGGCGATGAACGACGAGGAGACGGTCGCCCTGATCGCCGGCGGCCACACCTTCGGCAAGACCCATGGCGCGGGCCCGGCGGAGGACGTCAGCGAGGCCCCCGAGGCCGCCCCGATCGAGGAGATGGGCCTCGGCTGGAAGAACGCGTTCGGTACCGGCAAGGGTGGCGACGCGATCACCAGTGGTCTCGAGGGGATCTGGACGAACACCCCGACCACCTGGGACAACACCTTCTTCGACATCCTCTTCGGCTACGAGTGGGAGCTCCACCAGAGCCCCGCAGGCGCGAACCAGTGGCGGCCGAAGGAGGGCGCGGGCGCGGGGTCCGTACCCGACGCCCACGACGCGTCGAAGAGCCACGCCCCCACGATGCTCACGACCGACCTCTCGCTCCGGTTCGACCCGACCTACGAGCCGATCTCGCGCCGGTTCCACGAGAACCCGGCCGAGTTCGCGGACGCCTTCGCCCGCGCGTGGTTCAAGCTGACCCACCGCGACATGGGCCCGATCGTGCGCTACCTCGGCCCGGAGGTCCCGAGCGAGGAGCTGCTGTGGCAGGACCCGCTGCCCGCGGTGACGCACCCGCTCGTCGACGCCGCTGACGTCTCCGCCCTCAAGGACCAGGTCCTGGCCTCGGGCCTGACGGTGTCTCAGCTCGTGTCCACGGCATGGGCGTCGGCCTCGTCCTTCCGCGCCAGCGACAAGCGCGGCGGCGCGAACGGTGCGCGCATCCGCCTCCAGCCGCAGGCCGGCTGGGAGGTCAACCAGCCCGACGAGCTGGCGGCCGTGCTGCGCAAGCTGGAGGGGGTCCAGCAGACCTTCAACAGCGCCCAGTCCGGCGGCAAGCAGATCTCGCTCGCCGACCTGATCGTGCTCGCGGGTGCCGCGGGCGTCGAGAAGGCCGCGAAGGACGCGGGCTTCGACATCCAGGTGCCCTTCACTCCGGGGCGTGCGGACGCCACGCAGGAGCAGACGGACGTGGAGTCGTTCTCCGCGCTCGAGCCGTCCGCCGACGGGTTCCGCAACTACCTCGGCAAGGGCAACCGCCTGCCGGCCGAGTACCTGCTCGTCGACAAGGCGAACCTGCTCGACCTGAGCGCGCCCGAGCTGACGGTCCTCGTCGGCGGCCTGCGCGTCCTGGGCGCGAACTACGGACAGTCGACGCACGGCGTCCTCACCACGACCCCCGGGTCGCTGACCAACGACTTCTTCGTCAACCTCCTCGACCTGGACACGACGTGGAGCGCGACGGCCGGCGACGCGAGCACCTTCGAGGGCCGCGACTCCGCAGGCAAGGTCCAGTGGACGGGTACCCGTGCCGACCTCGTCTTCGGGTCGAACTCCGAGCTGCGCGCGGTCGCGGAGGTCTACGCGAGCGATGACGCGAAGGAGAAGTTCGTCAAGGACTTCGTCTCCGCGTGGGACAAGGTCATGAACCTGGACCGGTTCGACCTCTCCTGATCACGCATGACCGCGAAGTCCAGGCCGGCCCGCACCGGGCCGGCCTGGACTTCCGCGTTTCCGCATCAAATCTCCGTCAGGTCCGGCGCTGGGCAAGCCGTCCCGGAGGTCACCACCAGTACGCCGGGTACTTCGGAGCCCCGCGCCGTACGCGAGAAGCCGCGAAGCCGGTCAGGGCGAGCAGCACGGTGGAGCCGAACAACAGCGGCACGAAGCGGCCGGGCGCCGGCGTCTGGAGCACGACGATCACCGCGGTGGCACAGGCCGCCGAGTGCGGGGTACGGGCGAGCATCGTCGCGGCGAGGGTGACGCCTCCCGCCAGTGCCGCCGTCCACGGGCTGCTGTGCGTCAGCGCGAGGACCGCGTAACCGGACCCCGCACCGAGCAGGTGGCCGACGACGATGCTCCGGGGCTGGGCCAGGGGCAGGGTGGGCGCGCTGTGCACGAGGGCTGCGCTCGCGGCCAGCGGCGGTATCAGGACCGGCTCATGGATCATCGCGCCTATCGCCACGAGGCCGAGCAGTACCGCGGTGACCGCGCTGACGCTGTGGAAGGCCGCCGCCGCGGTGGGACGGGCCGGTGCACGGCCGACCCGGCGCGGCAGGCGGGGCGAATCGGGCGCAGGAGCGGGCTGCGGCTGCGGGCGCAGCAGGGAATCAGTGCTCACGGTGACGATTTCTGGGACAGGCGGCTCACGGCCGGCAGGACGACGGGAGAAGGAACGGTCGTAGCTGCGCGGAGCACACCTCTGTGATCAACAGTGGTTCTGACCTTGCGCCTGTCCTGGTGGGGCGGGCGCAGTCCAGGGAAGATTTTACCTGCCGAGCCGGAGGCGCCGGGCGCGGGGGCGGCCGATCACCTGGCGACGTCGGCCTGGAGCGCTCTCGCTCTCCCCCACACCACGCCGCCTCACATCCACGGCATCCTTACCCCGTCCTGAACAGACCCTGACCGCAAACTTGTTGAACGGGATCAGGACGCACGGGACCATTCGCCCCATGGACGAACCGGGCGCTGTCTACGAGATCCGCTACGGGTGGACCGCCTCCGCCTGGCTGGCTCTGGCGTTCGCCCTGCTGATCGGCGTGGGATTCGTCCCCGGCGCCGAACCCCCGGGGAACGACCATGTCGAGCTGATCCTCGCGCCCTACGTGGCTCTGGTCATGCCGGCCGCCGCCCTCCGACGGACCGCGGTACGCATCGACGCCCACGGCATCACCCTGGGCGGCGGGGTGTTCTTCCGTAGACCGGAATTCCTCCCCTGGGTCGAGATCGCGTCCGTCAGCTTCCACGCCGGCGCTCGGGGAGCGGGACGCCTCCGGCTCCCCGAGCTCGAAGTGCGTCACCGCGGGGGGCCTGCCCCGCGGTGGGGACCGGCCACGTCCCCGGCGCTGCGCGAGTTCGACGCGTATCTGTCGACGCACGTGGATCCCGACTTCGTCGAGGCCTTCAAAGGCACCACGGAGTCCACCCGTTCCATGGTGCTGTGCAAGGTGGACACCCGGCGCCTCGAACGGGCCGTACGGGCCTTCGCTCCCCAGGTCCACGTCTTCGGCGACGTAGGCCGACCATGACGATGCGACCAAGGATCTGACTGAACGCGAGCGTCGGGCATGGGAGTTGATTGACCATGAAGGTGTCTGCGGAGGCGGGCTCGGCATCAGTCGGCACGTACGGGAGGGCGAGGCAGCCATGGCCGAACGTGAGGGGCCGCAGCCGCCGTACTCTTCGGCACCGGTCCCGTCCCGCCTTGGCTCCGGCTGCTTCCCATGGACGGGGCTCGCGGTTCTCATCGCCATCCTCTCCGGGCTGTTCCTGTTCCTCGGCCGCGGCGGCGAACCCGGGAGCGGCCACCCCGGGGGCAGTAGACAGCAGACCTACGTCGACGAGATCGGCGAGGCACGGCAGCAGCTCTTCAAAGGTGAACTCGTCCGCACCAGTACGAAGTCACTGCATCTCGTGGCCGGAGGCGATCCGCTCCGTTACCGGGCCCAGATCCTGGGCAGTTGGCGCTCGGACGGGCCCGGTGGGACACACTCCCCCACCAGTGCGGGCGCCGAGATCGGCGTGAAGCTGCACTGCTCGGGTGCCCAAGTGCGGTGCGCGCCCCTGTCGTCGGAGCGTCAGAACGTCATCTCCAAGACGGACAAGGCCACGTGGCTGTGGGACGTGAGCGCCAAGAAGGCGGGGACGGTCACCTTGTCCGTGACGGTGACCGCCTACTACCGGGACAGCGACACCGTGCTCCTTGAGCAGACACCCGCTACCACCCACGTCAAGGTGGCGGCCCCGCCCGGCGACAGCTTCGCTTGGGTGAAGCAGGCCTGGCGGTGGATCTCCGACGCGATCACAAGTCTGGGCGGGCTCGCGGTGTCCCTGACCGCCGTCATCACCCTGGCGGTGATGCTGGCCCGCCGAACGCCCGCGGCGACCGGCCCCGAGCCCAGTAACCCCGAACCCGGCAACGACAACACCGACGCGGACACCAACTCGCCGTCCTGAGCGACGCAAAGTGACGCAGAGCGCCGCGACACTACGTGAGGCCAAGGTCACAGTTTCGCGCGGAGTGGCCGACTCCGCGCCCAATTTCCCAGGTCAGAGCCGCCCACAGGGCAACTCCCCACCTCCGCCGCGTGGCACAGGGACGCCGATTGTCACACCGACCCTCTAGGCTTCTTCACATGTCCACCACTCCGATCCCTGGTTCCGTGCGGTCCGCCGACGATCTGAACGAAGAGATTCGCTGCCTGATGCTGTGCAGCGGTGGCCGGTTGAGCGCGGAACAGCGCCGGGAGTACGAAGTTCTCGTCATCGAGTGGTCCGCGGCGATACGTGGCGAGGTTGTGAAGGCCGCGTAAGCCCCGGGCCCACCCCTGCCGGTCGCGCACCCGTGGTGTCACTCGGACGGCTGCGGGGCCAGCCGGTGCAGCCATTTCCGGTCGCAGTACTGGGCGCTTGGTTCACGGCGCCGGGCCGGGTGATCGCACCGAGATCGACAGTCTGAAAGGTCCGGCTGAGGTGCACTTGTCACCTTCTCCGCACGACGGCCGTCCGCGACCACCAACACGACCGAGGACTACGGGGGGCCAGGGGTTGTTCCAGGCTCCCGCACCGGCCCGCCCGAGCGGCGCACCCTGCAGACACAGAAAGGCCCGGATCCAGAAGGATCCGGGCCTTGTCCATCAGTAGCGGGGACAGGATTTGAACCTGCGACCTCTGGGTTATGAGCCCAGCGAGCTACCGAGCTGCTCCACCCCGCGTCGGTAGACACCACCGTACGCCATTGCAGCCGGTCCCCATGACCACGTGCCCGCGGATCGCTAGCGGACGAGGCACGGGCGCTTGCTGTCGAACTGCCAGTCCGGGACCAGGTACCGCATCCCGTTGGCGTCGTCACGCGCCCCCAGGGCCTTCGTCCTGTAGAGGTCGTGGGCCGCGAGGAGTCGGTCCATGTCGAGCTGGACGCCCAGGCCCGGGGCGTCGGGCACGGCGATCTCACCGTCGACGATCCGGGGCGGGGCGGTGGTGAGGCGCTCCAGGCCTTCCTGCCAGATCCAGTGCGTGTCCAGGGCGTTGTACTCGCCGGGGGCGGCGGCTCCGCAGTGGGTCACCATCGCGAGGGAGATGTCGAAGTGGTTGTTGGAGTGGCAGCCCCAGGTCAGGCCCATCGCGTTGCAGAGCTGGGCCACGCGGACCGAGCCCTGCATGGTCCAGAAGTGCGGGTCGGCCAGGGGGATGGAGACCGACTGGAGCGCCAGGGCGTGGGTGAGCTGGCGCCAGTCCGTGGCGATCATGTTGGTCGCGGTGGGCAGGCCCGTGGCGCGACGGAACTCGGCGAGGATCTCACGGCCGGAGTAGCCGCCTTCGGCACCGCAGGGGTCCTCGGCGTAGGCGAGGGTGCCGGACAGGGGTGTGCACAGCTCGATCGCCTCGCGCAGCGACCACGCGCCATTGGGGTCGAGTGTGATCCTCGCCTCGGGGAAGCGGTCCTTCAGTGCCTCGACGGCCCTGACCTCCTCGGCGCCTTCCAGGACTCCGCCCTTGAGCTTGAAGTCGCGGAATCCGTACCGGTCGTACGCGGCCTCGGCCTGACGGACGATGGCGTCGGGTGTCAGGGCCTCTTCGTGGCGGACGCGGTGCCAGTCGACGGCCGAGTCGGGTTCGCGGACGTATTCCAGGTCGGTGCGGTCTGGGTCACCGACGTAGAAGAGGTATCCCAACACCCTTACGGAGTCGCGCTGTTGGCCGTCGCCGAGGAGTGCCGCGACGGGGACGTCGAGGTGCTGGCCCAGGAGGTCGAGCATCGCCGACTCGACGGCGGTGACGGCGTGGACGGTGGTGCGCAGGTCGAAGGTCTGGGCGCCTCGGCCGCCCGCGTCGCGGTCGGCGAACCTGGCTCCGATCTCGCACAGGACGCGCTTGTAGTCGCCCACCTTCGCGCCGACCACGAGGGACTCGGCGTCGCGCAGGGTCTGGGTGATCTTCTCGCCGCCCGGCACCTCGCCCAGGCCGGTGCGGCCTTCCGAGTCCTGGAGGAGGACGATATTGCGGGTGAAGTAGGGGCCGTGCGCGCCGGAGAGATTCAGTTCCATGCAGTCCCGGCCGGCGACCGGATAGACGGCGAACGCGGTGACGGTCGGCTGCTTGCTCAAGGTCATTGCGGTTCCTGTGGTCGGAAGGTGTGCGGGTTGACGTGTGTCACAGGCTCAGGAAGTCCAACGCCCATTCCATGGCAAGTACGCCGCCCAGGCCCAGCACCGCGAGCACGGTCGTGTACGTGGTCCTGACCTTGATCGCGTCGATGACCGAGAGGTTGAAGTACTCCTTGAAGAGCCAGAATCCGGGGTCGTTCACATGGGAGAACGCGATCGAGCCGCAGGAGACGGCGAGAACCATGATCTCGGGGTGGATGCCGCTGCCCGCCAGGAGCGGAAGCACGACGCCGGACGCCGTGACGACGGCGACCGTCGCCGAGCCGAGGGCCACGCGCAGGATGACCGCGATGAGCCAGGCCAGGATGAGGGGCGAGATGGCCCAGCTGTCCGTGACGTCCTTGATGTAGTCGGAGATCCCGCCTTCGACGAGGACGTTCTTGAAGGCGCCGCCGGCGCCGATGACCAGGAGGATCATCGCCATCGCCTGCGCCGCCGAGGCGCAGGAGGCGCTGACTTCCGTAAGGCTGCGGCCGATGCGCGGCCCGAACGCCCAGATCGCCAGGAGCAGCGTCAGCATGAGCGCGATCGGGGCCGAACCGATGAACGCGACCGCGTGCAGGAACGGGCTGTCGCCGGACGTGACCATGTCGATCACCGCGGCGCCCGCGATCAGGACCACCGGGAAGAGGGCCACGAGCAGTGACCAGCCCATGCCGGGCATCTCTTCGTCGGTGAACTCGCGGTCGCTGACGAGGCCCTTGGGGATGGACGGGTTCATCGCCTTCACGAACGGCAGGCGCGGCCACGCGAGGGCGATCAGCGCTCCGGCCGGTACGGCGATGAAGAGGCCGTAGAACAGGGTGTGTCCGACGGAGGCATGGAAGGTCGCGGCGACGGCGGTGGGGCCGGGGTGCGGCGGGAGGAAGCTGTGCATGGTGGACAGGGCGATCGACATCGGCAGGCCGACCCACAGCAGCTTCGCGCCGGTGACCCGCACGAGGGTGAACGCGATGGGCACGATGATGATGAAGGCGACCTCGTAGAACATGGTGACGCCGATGAGCATGGACGTGACCACCATGGCCACCTGCACCCAGCGCGGCCCGAAGGCGTCGAGGAGCCGGTTGGCTATTCGTTGCGCCGCTCCTGAGTCCCCCATGACGCGGCCGACCATGGCGCCTAGGCCGATGGTCAGCATCGTGTCGCCGATCTGGCCGCCGATGCCCTCCGAGAGGACGTCCGGGATCGTCGCTGCCGGAATCCCCTGCACCAAGGCGACGCCGATCGCCACGAGGAGGAGGGCGGCGAACCCGTTCATTCTCAGCCTGGTCATGAGGAAGAGCAGAATCAGAACGCTTATTCCCACTACGACGAGAGGCAAGTCAGTTCCCCTTTGAACTGTGGATCGAACTGCTTTGAACTGTGGATCGAACTGCGGATCGCGGGTCGGGCGGGTATGAAAGCTGAGCGCGGCGAAGCGGTGGGGCTTCGACTACGCGTGTCCGGCGGTCAGTTGACGCGCCGCACGGCTCCGACCAGGTTCAGCCCGGCGTCCAGCACCTTCTCGAGATCCGCGAGGTCGGCGGGCGACGGGTCGGTGAGCGGGGCACGAACAGGGCCGACCGGGAGGCCGCGCAGCCGGGCCGCGGCCTTGACGAGGGAGACGGCGTAGCCGGGCACGCGGTCGCGCAGTTCCACCAAGGGAACGTAGAAGTCGCGCAGGAGCTTGTTCACCGCCTCGTCGTCACCCGCCCGCAGCGCGGTGAAGAAGGCCTTCGCGATTTCGGGCGCGAACGCGTGAACCGCGGAGGAGTAGGCGGGCACGCCGACGGTGGCGTAGGCGCGGGCCTGCATCTCGGCGGTGGCGGCGCCGTTGAAGAAGAGGAAGCCGTCGGGTGCGGCGAGTGTCAGGCGCTGGAGCCGGTCCAGGTCGGAGTGCCCGTCCTTCAGGCCGACGACGGTGGGGATCCCGGCGATCCGGCGCAGGGCGTCCGCGCCGAAAGTGACCTGGTCGCGCTGGTACGCGATCAGCGGCAGCCGGGTGCCCGCGGCGATCCGCCGCAGCTGTTCCACCAGGCCGTCCTGTGGAGCGCCGACCAGGTAGTGCGGCAGCACGAGCAGCGCGTCCGCGCCTTCCTCCTGCGCGATCCGGGCGAACCGCAGCGCCTGCGACCAGCCGTAGCCGATGCCGGCGACCACCGGGAGCCGCCCGTCGGCGACCTCGACCGTGACCCTGACGACCGCCCGGTACTCCTCCTCGTCCAGCGAGAAGAACTCCCCCGTTCCGCAGGCGGGGAAGACCATGCCCGGCGCGTTGGCCAACTGGGCGGTCAGATAGGTCCGGTAGGCGTCCAGGTCGAGGCTGCCGTCGTCCCGAAGGCTCGTGAGCGGGAAGGACAGCACCCCCTTCGTCATCCCGTCACGCAGCTTCTGCGCGACATCCTCGGGTTGCATGCCGACCTCGTTCATAGATCTGATCCCCATATGCAGATGGCGTCCATGTATGAGAATGGAGGCTAAGTCGGTGAACCGGTCGGGTCAATGGGTGAAGCCCCGCCGATTTACGATGACCGGCATCGGGAAGCAGGGGGAACGCGCGTGACATCAGGGGTCCGTGGGGTGAAGTCGGCGTTGCGCACGGTCGCGCTACTGGAACTTCTCGCGGCGAGGGGCGACCGGCCCGCACGCCTGGACGAACTCGCCGAGGAGCTGGACGTGCCGCGCAGCAGCATGTACCAACTGCTGCGGACCCTCGTCGAGAGCGGCTGGGTGCGTACGGACACCACCGGTTCGCTGTACGGAATCGGAATCCGCACCCTTCTCACGGGCACGAGCTACCTCGACAGCGACCCACGTGTGCGTGTCGTGCGCCCGTATCTCGACGAGGCGTCGGACGCGCTCGGCGAGACGATCCACCTGGCGCGGCTCGACGGTCCGCACGTCGTCTATCTCGCGACCCGCGAGTCCCACGAGTACCTGCGCACCATCAGCCGTGTCGGCCGCCGGGTCCCCGCACACGCCGGCGCCCTCGGAAAAGCGTTGCTCGCCGAGCGTTCGGACAGCGAACTACCGCTCGCCGAGGGCCCGTTGGCCGCCCTGACGGAGAACACCCACACCGACCGCGACGCGTTGCTCACCGACCTGAGGGGCGTCCGCGAACGGGGCTACTCCATCGACCGCGAGGAGACGGTGACCGGCATCGCGGGCTTCGGCTTCGCCCTGCGGTACGACGCTCCGGCGGTCGACGCCATCAGCTGCTCGGTTCCGGTCGCCCGCCTCACCGGGGAGCGCCAGGAACGCGTCGTCGCCGTCATGCGGGATGTACAGACGAGGATCGAGGCGCTGCTGTCGCCCCGCTCGGGGGCGCCCGACTGGCGGTGAGTGCGAGCGGGGGCGTACTGGATCGGTTGCCCCCGGCCTCCGTCACAGGTGGCGGAGCAGGGCCTCCAACGCCGGATTGTCGTTGTTCCTGCGCCACACCAGATTCAGCTCGACCGGCTTGGGTTCCCTCAGGGACAGCGGCTTGTAGGTGATCCCGCCGAACCTCATCTGCGCCGCGGCCTCCGGGACCAGGGCGATGCCCCAGCCCGCGTTCACCATCGCCAGAATGCTGTGCACCTGGCTGAGGTACTGGGTGAAGACGGGTGTGACCTGGGCGGCGCGGAAGATGCTGACGAGCAGCTCGTGGAAGTAGCGGGCCTCGACCGGCGAGTACATCAGGACCTCCTCCCCGTCGAAGTCCTCCACGCGCAGGTCGCCCTCGCGCGCGGCGAGCGGATGGCCCGTGGGCAGCGCGGCGAGCAGACCCTCCCTGACCGCGGGCCGGGTCTCCAGGTCGGGCCCGGTGTTCGCGGGGCGGATCATGCCCAGGTCGAGGGAGCCTTCGGTGATGGCCTCCAGCTGGTCGCGGGTGACCAGTTCACGCAGTACCACCTCCACGCGGGGCATGGCCGAGCGGGCCACTTCGAGCAGCGTGCCGAGGGCCGAGTTCGCGCTGGCCGCCGTGAACCCGATGGCGATGGCTCCGGCCTCGCCGGCCGACACCTGCCGTACGGCGAGGGCCGCGTGCTCGGACTGGCGCAGGATGTGGCGCGCCTCGTTGAGGAACGTGCGGCCCGCCGGGGTGAGCCGGACGGAGCGGTTGGTGCGTTCGAGGAGCTGTACGCCAAGGTCGTGCTCCAGGAGCTGGATCTGCCGGCTCAGCGGGGGCTGAGTCATCCGGAGGCGCTCCGCGGCGCGGGTGAAGTGCAGTTCCTCGGCCACGGCCACGAAGCTCACGAGCTGTGCCAGCGTGAACAATGATTCTCTCCGGGTATCAGCGCATGCAAAATTGGTCTTGGACGTGGATCAATCGCCGACTCTAGCTTCAAGGGGAGTCAACGCCTCCGTCGGCCGCACGGCCGACAGCAGCCCGCGCCGACAGCAGCCGCCCCCACCCGCCGACTCGGCAGGGCGCGCGCAGCATGCCGGCCGGTCGCATCCGCCTCACACCCCAGGGACACGAAGTGGTGACGAAGACCCACACGACCACCAACGCAGCGCACGTCGCAGGCGAGGCGACGCTCGACAGGATCTCCTGGATCAAGCTCTCCTCGGTCACCCTGCCACTGGCCACGCCGATCAGCGACGCCAAGGTCCTCACCGGGCGCCAGAAGCCCATGACCGAAGTGGCGTTCCTCTTCGTGGAACTGGAGACCGAGCAGGGGCACGAGGGCATCGGCTTCAGCTACTCCAAGCGAGCCGGCGGCCCCGGCCAGTTCGCCCACGCCAGGGAGATCGCCGACAACCTGCTCGGC
Organism: Streptomyces sp. NBC_01446; assembly: GCF_026340095.1. GTDB lineage: Bacteria > Actinomycetota > Actinomycetes > Streptomycetales > Streptomycetaceae > Streptomyces > Streptomyces aureus. The sequence continues at coordinate 1,021,306 of NZ_JAPEPO010000002.1, forward strand.
GAGGACCCCAGCGACATCGGCAAGATCTGGACGAAGCTGGCCTGGTCCGGCGCCTCGGTGGGCCGCAGCGGTCTGGCCACGCAGGCCATCGCCGCGTACGACGTGGCCCTGTGGGACCTCAAGGCCAAGCGCGCGGGCCTGCCCCTGGCCAAACTCCTGGGTGCCCACCGCGACTCCGTACGCTGCTACAACACCTCCGGCGGCTTCCTGCACACCCCGACCGAGCAGGTGCTCGACAACGCCTCCGCCTCCCTGGCGAGCGGTATCGGCGGCATCAAGATCAAGGTCGGCAACCCCGACCGCAAGCAGGACCTCCGCCGCCTGACCACCGTCCGCGAGCACATCGGCGACGGCGCCCCGCTCATGGTCGACGCGAACCAGCAGTGGGACCGGCCGACCGCTCAGCGGATGGGCCGGGCCATGGAGGAGTTCGACCTCGTCTGGATCGAGGAGCCGCTCGACGCCTACGACGCCCAGGGGCACGCCGCGCTCGCCGCGTCGCTCGACACCCCCATCGCCACCGGTGAGATGCTCGCCAGCGTCGCCGAGCACTACGAGCTGATCCGCCACAACGCGGCGGACATCATCCAGCCCGACGCGCCCCGGATCGGCGGCATCACGCAGTTCCTCAAGCTGGCCGCGCTGGCCGAACACCACAACCTCCAGCTCGCACCGCACTTCGCGATGGAGATCCACCTCCACCTCGCGGCCGCCTACCCGATCGAGCCGTGGGTGGAGCACTTCGACTGGCTGGAGCCGCTGTTCAACGAGCGCCTCACCATCAGCGACGGCCGCATGCACGTCCCGTCCCGACCCGGCCTCGGCATCACCCTCACCGACCAGGCCCGCGCCTGGACCCAGGCGACCCACGAGGCCGGCAAGCGCCACTGACGCCTCATCACGCAACACCTTTTCCCGTCCGCGCCTCCTTTATGGAGGCGCGGACGAGCCATGCCCGCACCTTCCACGCGTCATACCGACCCGGTATCGCCGGATGCGAAATCAGTGTTGGACCGGCATGAGTCGTTGCTCGTAGCGTCGTCACCAGGGGCACCCATCACGCCTCACCCCGACTCCAGGAGCAGAACGCACATGACGTCGTCCTACACCCCGTCAGAACTCGGCCGGCGCATCGGATCCGGCCTCCTGTCCTTCCCCGTCACCCACTTCACGGCCGACGAACTCTCCTTCGACGAGAGCGCCTACCGCGACAGCATTACGCGCCTGGGCGAGTACGAGGTGGGCGGTCTGTTCGCCGCGGGCGGCACCGGCGAGTTCTTCTCCCTGACGGGCTCCGAGGTCGAACGCGTCGTCGCCGCGGCCGTGCAGAGCGCCCCCGAGGGAATGCCCGTCCTGGCCCCGGCCGGTTACGGCACACGCACGGCCGTCGAGTACGCGCAGGCCGCGGAACGCGCGGGCGCCGACGGCATCCTGCTCTTCCCTCCGTACCTCACCGAGGCCGGACAGGAGGGCCTGGCCGACCATGTGGAGGCCGTGTGCCGCGCCACGTCGCTCGGCGTCATCGTCTACAGCCGCGCCAACGCCGTCTACACCGCGCCCACGCTCGCCCGGATCGCCGACCGCTGCCCCAACCTCATCGGCTACAAGGACGGCGTCGGAGACATCGACGCCATGACGCGGATCCACACCCGCCTCGGCGAGCGCCTCACCTACATCGGGGGCCTGCCCACCGCGGAGATGTTCGCCCTCCCCTACCTCGAACTCGGCGTCACCACCTACTCGTCGGCCATCTTCAACTTCCTGCCCGAGTTCGCCCTCGAGTTCTACGGCGCCGTCCGCGAGCGCAAGCACGACAGCGTCATCAAGCTCCTCGACGACTTCGTCCTGCCGTACACCGAGATCCGCAACCGGCGGCCCGGCTACGCGGTGAGCATCGTGAAGGCGGGGATGACGGCGGTCGGCCACAGCGCGGGGCCGGTGCGCCCGCCCCTGACCGACCTGACGCAGGACGAACTGGCCGAGCTGGCCGCGCTCATCAACGGCCTTAACCCGCAGACGTCCTGACGCTCCATCGGAGCACCGGCCACCGGATCATCGAGCCGGCCGGTTCACAGCTTGAACACCGCTCCGCGCCACGTCCACCCCGCGCGCCACCAGGGCCTGCGAGACGGCTGCCGCCTTCAGTTCCGCCTCGAAGAAGCCGACGGCGGCCGGGCCGCGCAGGCCGCCGCCCATCCGGGCAGCGCCGAGTCGACACCCAGCACCACGACGAGCGCTGACCGGATCCCGGCCTGAGTACGGATACAGGGGCCCCTGCACGCAGGCGCGATTTTGCCGTCATTTTTGCATCCGACCGCACAACCATTTCATGAATGCCATTCGCGCGACCACGCAAAGAAGAATTCGAAGAATGGTGGAACTGGCGGGCCGCGAGTGCAGTCTTATCCGGTGACCAGAAGCCCGCAGGATTCACTGCGGCACCGAATGACGGGGAAGGTTCCACCGACCATGCACGCTCGCACCCGCACCGCTCTCTTCGCCTCCGCCGCTATCGCGGCCACGCTCTCCCTCACCGCGATCACCCCGGCCCTGGCCGGCACGTCCGCCCACACCACGGCCGTCGCCGCCGCCCCGGCACCGTCCCAGGGCGACCCGCGCAGCACCACCAACCGCGTCGCCGATTTCTACGGCGCGTACATCGACTCGATCTGGGACAACGAGGACCCGGCCGCCGGCGCCAACGCCAAGGCGCTGCGCTCCTTCTACCTGTCGGCGGCGGCGCAGAAGAAGGTCGCCGCGTTCGAGGCGAAGGAGCACGCCGACGGGATCCTGTTCGCGCAGAACGTGCCCGTGAAGTGGAAGGTCGACTACACGGGCTCCGGCGCGGGCCACGCGACCTCGCTCGTCACGCTCACCTGGAGCGACGGCGCCAACCCCGAGGTCACCAAGATCAAGGTCCAGTCGGACCTCCAGACCCGCAAGATCACCGACCTGGCGGCCGTCAACTAGCCCGCACCGCACACCGATGGCCCGTATCGGAGACGTCCGGTACGGGCCACGCGCGCATCCCCCTTTCACAGGGGCATTCAAAAGCACGGAGGTCGGCCGCAATCGCCGGGACGCGTTTTACTTTTCAGCTTCGACTGTATTCGTGTCCTCGAAATTCGGTCCGCCCCGAGGATCTCAGCAGATGCGAGCAATTCAGTACTGCTCGGCTACGCGCGGACGGCCCGGAGCGCTCTGACCAAGTCAACCGGCTTGCGTCGTAATGACGTTGTGGATGCGGGGACTGATGCCGTGGTCGCCGTAGAGGCCTGACCGACCTCGACCGCGCAGCAGACGACTAAGGGCAAGGAGAGTGTCCGCTCCCTTGCCCTCTTCAACATATAGCGCACAGGGGGCCTTGCGGCAAGGCCCCGGTCCTGGCGCAGAATGGCCGGCCTGGGCCAGGACCTGCGGAAATCAGGGATTCGCGAAGTGCTTACACCTCTGTCGACGCGCGGTCATGCGTGATCGTGTGCGCGTCGTCGGACTTCGCGGCGCGGCCCGCCGTCATTCAACTCGTCACGTAGGGGATTTCATGATCGACGTCATCGTTGTCGGCAGCGGACCGACCGGCTTGATGCTGGCCGGTGAGCTGCGGCTGCACGGTGTGAACGTGGTCGTGCTGGAGAAGCTGACCGAGCCGACCAAGGAGTCCCGCGGACAGGGCCTGCACGCGCGCAGCGTGGAGGTGATGGACCAGCGCGGCCTGCTGGACCGGTTCCTCGCGGTCAGCGAGAAGTTCAGCGCCGGCGGTCTCTACGGCGGCATCGTCAAGCCGTGGCCGGCCCGGTTGGACACCGCCCACCCGTTCGGCGTCACCGCCTCGCAGCCCGTCACCGAGCGGCTGCTCAACGAGCGAGCGCTCGAACTCGGGGCCGAGATCCGGCGCGGGTGCGAGGTGGCCGGGGTGAGCCAGGACGAAGACGAGGTGACCGTCGAGCTGACCGACGGCGCGCAGCTGCGCGCGCGCTACCTGGTCGGGTGCGACGGCGGCCGCAGCGTGGTGCGCAAGCAGCTCGGCGTCGGCTTCCCCGGCGAGCCCGCCACGATCGAGACGCTGCTGGGCGAGATGGGCGCGACCGAGGATCCGGAGACGATCACCGCCGTCGTCGAGGAAGTCCGCAAGACCCAACTGCGGTTCGGCGTCATCCCTCAGGGCGACGGGATGTACCGCATCGTCGTGCCCGCCGCGGACGTGGCCGAGGACCGTGCGACAGCGCCGACCCTCGATGACTTCAAGGAGCGACTGCGGGCGATCGCCGGGACCGACTTCGGCGCGCACTCGCCGCGCTGGCTGTCCCGGTTCGGCGACGCCACCCGGCAGGCCGAGCGCTACCGTGTCGGACGGGTGTTCCTGGCCGGCGACGCGGCGCACATCCACCCCCCGACCGGCGGACAGGGGCTCAACCTCGGTGTCCAGGACGCCTTCAACCTCGGCTGGAAGCTGGCGGCCGCGGTCAACGGCTGGGCGCCGGAAGGGCTGTTGGACAGCTACCACACCGAACGACACCCGGTGGGCGCCCGCGTGCTGGACAACACCCGTGCGCAGATAACCCTGTTGGGGACCGATCCAGGTGCGACCGCACTGCGGGAGCTGTTCTCGAAGCTGATGGACTTCGAGGAGGTGAACCGGTACGTGACCGAGATCATCACCGCGGTCGGGGTCCGCTACGACTTCGGCGAGGGCCACGAGCTGCTCGGCCGTCGGATGCGGGACGTCGAGCTGAAGCAGGGGCGTCTCTACGAGCTGATGCACGACGGACGCGGGCTGCTCCTCGACCCGACAGGCAGCCTCACGGTGGCGGGCTGGGCGAACCGGGTCGACCACGTCGTCGACGTCAGCGACCAACTGGACGTTCCCGCGGTACTACTGCGGCCGGACGGTCACGTGACGTGGGTCGGTGAGGACCAGCAGGATCTGCGCAACCACTTGTCCAAGTGGTTTGGTTCTGCTGTTAGTTGAGTGCGCCGGGCCCAGCGGGGCAGGGGCCTGATCAGGGGACAGGAGTCCGCGTGAACCGGCCCCCGCTCCACGGCTCGTGGCCTACGCGTCGCTGCCCGAGGTGTCGGGGAACGAGTGGTGCTCGTGCGCCACGGTCCAGCGTCCCTCTTGCTTGCGCAGCCCGAGCGTCAGGCGCAGGCGGTTCTCCGGCTGCGCGGCCAGGTCGTCCGGGGTTCCGCAGTGCAGCAGGGCATGGGCGTAGGCGACATCGTCGCCGGCGGTGACGTCGAGGGACACGAGGTCGAACACCGCCCCTTGCGCCTGCCACTCGAAGAACGGCGGCCACGTCTCGCGGTAGGCGTCGAGGCCGCGTACGCCGTCGTGGGGCGGCGGTACGTCGAACATCACGATGTCGTCGGCGTGGTCGGCCACGACGCCCTTCATGTCGCCCGCGTGCACCGCCGCGGCCCATCGCTCGACCAGGGCCCGAATCTGCAGCTCGTCGTCCGTCATGGCCGGCTCACCGTCCTTTCGACGCGCGGCGCGCGTCTCAGTCGCCCCGTCTCCCCGACCCGTTCGTCTCTCCCCCCACGCTCATACGCTAGCTCCGTTCGCATGTGCCCGGGCCCTGCGCTCCGTGACGAACCCGGCCGTCACGACCAGTACGCCGGCGGTTACACCGAACGCGGCGGTGAGGCCGTTCAGCCACGCGTAGGCATTGCTGCTGGGGTACGTGGTTCCGTCGTCCAGCACGCAGTCGAAGCGCAGCGGCACGTAGGAAGTCCGGTGCCCGACCAGGTGCTGGAGGGTGCTGTCGTCGACGTCGGCGTCACGGCACGAGGGCGCCGGAGACGAGGAGGCGCCGCTCTCCGACTCGTGCGCGGACAGCTGCACCGCGCCGAGGCCGAGCACGTACAGGCCGACTGCCGCTGCCGCAGCCATCGCGGCACACCACCGCAGCAGATCTCGTGACCAGTCCGCCCGGCGGCCGGGAAGGGCGACGGACACGAACTTGACGACCACCGCGACGACCCAGACGGGGATCGCGAGCAGAGCGGGCAGTGCCAGAAAGACGAACACGAGCCAGGCACCCTTCACAGGCGTTCGGCGCGGGCGAGTTCATGGAGCGGAGCTCGGCCGCCTTGACCGGAGTAGACCTTCGAAGGCCTCAACAGGTTGTGGTCCCGCCTGATCTTCACGGGTTCGCGCTCACCGGGTGGGACTCCCAGTACCAGGTAGATCCGCGCCGGGCGGTGCACAGTGGAGTCATGGCGACCACGGAGTTCGGGCACACGGTGCGGCGCTGGCGCGACCGGGTCTCGCCGGAGGCGGCCGGGCTGCCCGTCGGCGGTGGCCGACGCGCGCCCGGGCTGCGCCGCGAGGAGCTCGCCATGCTGGCCGGTATCTCCGTCGACTACGTCACCCGCCTCGAACAGGGCCGCGCGACCAACCCCTCGGAACAGGTCGTGGAGGCGCTGGGCCGGGCGCTGCGCGTGTCCGCGGGCGAGCGCGAGCACCTGTTCCACCTGGCCGGGCTCGTACCGCCGGGGCAGGGCACGGTGCCCGCCTTCATCACGCCGAGCGTCCAGCGGATGCTGGACCGGCTGACCGGGACGCCCGTCGCGGTCTCCGACGCCACCTGGACGCTGCTGCTGGCCAATCCCCTGTACACGGCCTTGATGGGTGAGCGGCACGGCGACGAACGCAACGCGGTGTGGCGCAACTTCCTCGGCCCGGCCGGCCGCGTCCGTCACACGCGGGAGTCACTGCGCGCGCTAGAGACCGCGCAGGTCTCGGACCTGCGTGCGGCGGCGAGCCGCTATCCGCAGGACCAGCGGCTGCGGCGGCTGATCGCGGAACTGCGCGCGAACAGTGACCGCTTCGCCGAGCTGTGGGATTCCGGAGCCGTCGGAAAGGCGGAGGCGTCGCGCAAGACCATCGATCATCCCGAGGTGGGCGCCCTGACGCTGGACTGCGACATCCTCGACGTCGCGGGCAGCGGCCTGCGCATCATCATCTACACGGCCGAGCCCGGCACCCAGGACGCCGAGCGCCTCGCGCTCCTCGGCGTCATCGGCACCCAGACACTCGCCGGACAGCAGTCCCGCGCTCAGTGGCCGTAGGGCGGCTCGAAGCAGCCGGTCTCCATGTACGGGCCATTGACCTTGACCCCGTAGTTCGTCTCCTGCACGAACGCCGTGACGCACGCGTCGGCACGGACGCGCAGGCCGACCTGTGCGCCGTCGGGCGTGACGTAGTGGTCGGTCTCGTAGCGCGCGTCCATCCCCCGTACGCCGAGCGTCCCGCCGGCCCGCTCGCCCGTGTCGCCGCTCCCCTCCTCCGCGTACCCGAGCTTGAGCAGCGCAGCGCGGACGCTCTCGGGGTCCCACTCCTTCTGTCCCCAGAGCCGCTTGAGCACGGGCTCGATGCGGGCGGCTTCCCGCCGTGCGGCCTTCTCACCGGCGGGCGACATGGGGCCCGTGCGGCGGTAGGCGTTGTTGTCGCCGATGTGCGGAGCACCGTCGACGACTCCGGGCTCCACGTAAGCGGAAGCGGGGGGAGACGTGATGGTGGGAGAAGGCGAGGGAGGCCGGCTCGAACGCGCGGGTGAGGTCGGCAGTCCGGCCGCCGTGTCCGCGGCGCGCTCCTCGCCGCAACCGGTCAGCGCCACAGCGGCGCTCAGCAGGAGTACCAGCGCGGCGCAGCGTCCGCGCCGCGGCGTCGTCAAGGTCAGCATGGGCAGGACTCTTCCATCAACTCTGCCATCGCCGGGCAGGCAGTGAGGCCCGCCGAATCATGTTGTCCGCCAAAGCGTGACACCGAGTCCGTGCCGTGGGCCCGCCCTCACCCGGCGGCGGACCGGTATGCCTTCGGCGGGGTTCCGTACCTGCCGCGGAAGGCGTGGCTGAAGTGGAAGGGCCCCGCGAAACCCGAGGCCGCGGCCACCTGGGCCACGGTGAGTTCGGTACTCGTCAGCAGGCACGCCGCATGGCGCAGCCGCGCCTCCCGCAGGGCCCGCATCGGCGTGGAACCGGTCTCCTTCGCGAAGAGGTGGGCGAACCGCGAGGGTGACAGGGCCACCGCCGCGGCAAGGGAGTCGACGGTGTGCGCGGCTGCCGGGTCGGCGTCGATCAGGGCCTGGGCGCGGCGCACGCGCGCGTCGCCGGGGCCGGTGCCGCCGGACGGGGAGGTGGCGAGCAGCAGGGCGCGTTCGACGGAGCCCAGGGCCAGTGCGACGGCGTCAGGTCCCGTCGCCACCGAGGCCGGTGCGGCGCGGCGCGTGGCACTCACCGGGCGGGGCGGAGCGCCCGTGCCGGTCCAGCGGCTGTCGGCGTGGGCCTGCCGCAGCGCCGCGGCGACGCCGGTACGCGCTCCGGGGTGGAGGTCGGGCATCACATGGCAGCCGCTGCCGAGGTCGTACGGGCGCAGGCGCTGCTCCCAGCCGGGGCGCAGCAGGAAGTGGGCCCACCACAGCCCCCAGTGCGCGGCGTCCGGCGCTGTCCGGTAGGTGTGATGTACGCCCGGCGCGAGCAGCACCAGGCTCCCGGGGCCGGCAGTCGTCTCGACGCCGCCCTGGCGGACGTGACCGGCACCGGACTCCGTCCACAGCAGGAGCCAGCTCGGGGCGCCGGCCGTCCTGCGGACCGCGTAGTCGGGCTGCCCGTCGTGGCGGCCGACGATCAGGACGCCCGGCGGCGGCGCAGCAGTTTCACGAAGGTCTGTGGCGGACACGCGCATACCCTGGCACACCAGGACGGTTCTACGGTCGTCGCATGAACACAGTCGACATCCCGGCCTTCCGGGCCTCGGGCTACGCGATCGCCCGTCGGCTCCTGTCACGCGATGAAGTGGCCGCGCTCAGTGCCGGTTTCATGGAATACCCGCAACGGGGCGCAGTTCCAGGGCACTTCCAGCCGTCGGCGCAGGATCCCGATGGCCCACACGATCCGCTACGCGAGTACCCGCGCATCATGCACCCGCACCTGATCGACGACACCGCCATGCGTTACCTGCTCGACCCGAGGATCACCGCGACCGTGGCCGAGCTGATCGACGAGGAGCCGATAGCAGCGCAGAGCATGCTGTACTTCAAGCCGCCCGGCGCGCGCGGGCAGGCGCTGCACCAGGACAACTTCTATCTGCGGGTCGAGCCGGGCACCTGTGTCGCGGCCTGGGTGGCGCTCGACCACGTGGACCGCGACAACGGGGGGCTCGAAGTCGTGCCGGGCACCCATCTCATGGACCTCTTCTGTCCCGAGGAGGCCGACCCGGACACGTATTTCACGAGGGAATACGTGCCGCCGCCGGCCGGTCTCGCCCGCGTGCCCGTCGACATGGAGCCGGGCGATGTCCTCTTCTTCAACGGCAGCCTGGTCCACGGCTCCGAGCCGAACACGACCACGGACCGGTTCCGCCGCAGCTTCGTGTGCCACTACGCCCCGCGTTCGGCCCGCCGCATCGCCCGCCACTACCGCACGTTCACGCTGGAGGGCCAGGAGGTCTTCCTGGCCGAGGCGGAGGGGGGCGGCCCCTGCGGTACGGAGTTCCCGGTCACGTCGCCGCACTAGGTCCCCCGGTCAGCTCACCTCACGGGCGACGGGGCACGCCTCGTATGGCATCGGGCGGCGTGCCGCCGGAGGCCGGGCGTGGTGAGCTGGCCCCGGGACAGGCCGCCGACAGGGCGGCGGGGGGACCTGGCCCATTGGCCGGCGCGTAGGCGTACCCGACGCGCCGCTCACACGCCCGCGCCGGAGGACCGCCATGCTGGCTCTTCGCATCGCACGGGTCTTCGACGGCCGTGCTGTCGTCGAGGGCGCCGGGGTCGTCTTCGTGGACGGTGGGCGGATCGCCGGGGTCGAGGCGGCCGGGTTCGGGATCCCGCCGGGCGTCGAGGTCCTCGACCGTCCGTCGGGCACACTCCTTCCCGGCCTCGTCGACGCGCACGTCCATCTCGTCGGCGACGGCGAACCGGGCGGGTTGGAGCGGCTCGGCGAGGTGTCCCAGGACGACCTGTTCGGCACGATCGAGCAGTCCCTGCGGACCCAGCTGGCCGCCGGTGTCACTACGGTGCGCGACCTCGGGGACGTGGCGTGGTCGGTCCTGGACTGGCGCGCGCGTCGTCCCCGTACCGGCCTGCCCACCGTGGTGGCGTCGGGGCCGCCCGTCACGAGCCGGGGCGGTCCCTGCCGGCACATGGGTGGTGAGGCGTCCGGGAGTGACGAACTGCGCGCCGCCGTCCAGGAGCGGGCCGAGCGCGGCGCCGACGTGGTGAAGATCATGGCCGGGGGCGGCACGCTCACCCCTGGATCCTCTGTCGACCAGGGCCAGTTCACGGCCGAGGAACTCGCGTTAGTCGTCCGGCAGGCACACGCCGCGGGACTTCCCGTCACCGCTCACGCGCACGCCCTGGTGTCGATCCGGGACGCGATCGCCGCCGGCGTCGACGGCATCGAGCACTGCACGTCCCTGACCGCCGACAGCGTGCACGTGCCCGAGGAGGCCATCGCGGCACTGGCCGCCCAGGGCATCGTGGTGTGCCCGACGCTCGGCCGTGCGCCGGGGGCCGTGCCTGCGCCGCACCTCATCGAACGCATGCGTAAGGCGGGCCTGGGCTACGACGCGTTGCGCCGGCGGGTCGTCCGCGCGCATCTGGCGGGCGTCACGATCGTCTCCGGGACGGACGGAGGCATCGGCCCGGGCACACCGCACGGCAGCCTGCCCCGGGCCGTCATGGACCTGGTGTCGGGCGGCATGGCCGCGGCCGGCGCCCTCGCCACCGCGACGTCGGTGGCGGCGAGGGCCTGCGGTCTGGGTGACCGCAAAGGGCGCGTCCGGACCGGGTACGACGCCGACCTCGTCGTCGTCGACGGCGACCCGTTCACCGACATGGCAGCCCTGACCCGCCTCGACGTGACTGTCCTGGGCGGACAGGTGCTCAGTCGCCGCTCCTGACCCCCAACGCCCGTCCCAGGACCGGCGCCAGAGCTTCGGCGTAGCCCTCGGCCATATGGCTTTCGTCCCGGTAGACGAAGGTGTCGTACACCGCGACGGGACAGTCGCCGTGCGTGGTGCACAGCCAGGGCTGCGGGTCGATCACGGTGACGCCGGTCGAACGTGCCGCTGCCTTCGTGGCGTTCCTGCGGGTCACGTCGTGCAGCGCCTCGGGCACGCGGACCGAGCAGTCCCGCAGGTGCAGCGGGTGGATGGCAGCGCAGTCGAGCACGTCCTCGCGGGGCCAGGGTGTGTCGAGGAGCGCGACGACCCGCGCGCCGGACGGCGCGAGCCGGCGGAACGTCCGGACATAGCCGTCGGTCCATCCCGCGAGCGGGTCGCGCATCGTCGTCGCCGGGGTGCCCGCGTCGGAGGAGGACACGAGCACGAGGGAGGGACGGAGCTTCTCGATCCGCGCGAGCGCGTCGGCGCGCCAGCGGTCACATGTCGCGTAGGGACGGTGGGCGTTGAGCGTGGTGACCGTCGCCGCCTTGCAGGAGGCCTTGGTCATCGATATCAGCTTCCAATGGTGCTGTACGGCAAGGACGTTGAGCGCCGGGTACCACTGGGCCGCGTGGGAGTCGCCGAAGAGGACGACGACGTGCTTCGAGGACCTGTCTCCGTACACGCACATGGGCGTGCTCGTGCTGGCGTAGTTCTGGTGGCACCCGTCCCGGTACACGGCCGACCGTACGTCCGTGATCCCCGTCAATGGCGGCGTGAGGTTGTCCGGCAGGCGGATACCGGTCGTGCCGAGGGCCTGTGTGAGGCGCGCGCCGGGGTCGGGGGCGGAGGCGAGTGCGTCCTTGAGTACGGGGGCGGGCTCGCCGGAGCTGATCGACGGCGGGAAGGCGGCCGCGACCAGCGCGGTGGAGGCGGTGACGGCGCTCAGGGCGAGGCCGAGCCGCAGCCCTCGGCCTGGGCGGCCGCGCAGGGCCCGGTGGAAGCGCACCGGGTTCTCCACCAGACGCAGGGTCAGCCAGGCCGGGAGCAGCGCGGCCACCCCGAGGGCGAGCTCCAGGTGTGTGCCGGCGGGCCGGTCCAGCGCCTTCGGCCCGATGACCAGGAACGGCCAGTGCCACAGGTACCAGCTGTACGACACGCCGCCGAGCCAGGTCACCGGCCGTGCGGTGAGCATCCGGCGCGCTCCCGGCCACGCGGACGAGGCGCCGCCGACGATGACGAGGGCGGCGCCGATGACCGGTACCGCCGCGGCCGTTCCCGGGAAGGGCGTGTCGGCGTCGAAGCGCAGCGCGGCGGCTATCACGCAGGCGAGACCGGCCCACGTCATCGCCACGGCCACGCCGGCCGGCAGGCGCGGAGGCCGGAGCAGGGCGAGCGCGACCAGCGCTCCGGCGCCCAGCTCCCAGGCGCGGGTGTGCGATCCGAAGTAGGCCCAAGGCGCGGACCGCCCGGTCACGTAGACGCTCAGCCCGAACGACACCACGCACAGCGCCACCAGGGGTATCGCCAGGAGCGCGCGGCGCCGCCGGGACAGCCGCCACCCGAGAAGCAGGAGCAGCGGCCACAGCAGATAGAACTGCTCCTCGACGGCCAGCGACCAGAAGTGCTGGAACGGGGACGGAGGGCTGCCTTCCGCGAGGTAGTCGGTGCCTGTGGCCGCGAGGCGGAAGTTGACGGCGTACAGGGCGCTGGCGAACGCGTCGCTCATGTACTCGGCGAAGCGGACCTTCGACAGGAACAGCCACGATCCGGCGAGGGTCACCAGGACGACGAGGGCCGAGGCGGGGAGCAGGCGCAGCGCCCTGCGGGCGTAGAACGCACGGATCGATACGCGGTCCGTGGAGGACAGTTCGCGCAGGAGCGAGGACGTGATGAGGAAGCCCGAGATCACGAAGAAGACGTCGACCCCGACGTAGCCGCCGCTGAACCGGGTGACCCCGGCGTGGCCCAGGACGACCAGCGTGACGGCGAGGGCCCGGAGCCCCTGGATGTCCGGGCGCTGCGCAGGGCCGGAGTGTGTCGCCCCGGGCGGGGGTGAGGTCCGCCCGGAGCCGGTCGCCGGCTTCTGTTCCACCGTCCCCGTCGACCGCGCGGCGGGATCGGTTGCTGTGTGTGCGGTGTTCGTTCTTGCGCGATTTCCGGCGTATGGAGTCCTGGTCACGTCTGGGACTGTCCGGTCGGCCCCTCGTGTTGCGGCCACGCATCTTTCTTTTTGAGCGCTCAACTAGGTGTTCACCGTCAGGGCGCCTCCGCGTGGTTCGGTGTTGCGCCGGCGCCCGGCACCATGGCCTGGCTCACGCAACAGCTGCCGCGAAACGGAGACATCCGGTCATGGAGGACTCACTGCGCGCCCGGATCAGGGCGGGCGACGCCGACGCCTTCGCGGAGCTCTTCGACGACACCTCTCCCGAGGTGCACCGCATGGCCCTGCGGGCGACGGGCGACTGGGCGCAGGCCGAGGACGTCGTCTCACTGACCTTCCTGGAGATATGGCGGCTCCGGCAGACGGTGCGCCGCGAGGACGCCCCGCTGCGGCCCTTCGTCCTGGGCGTCGGCCTGAACGTCCTGCGCAACCAGTCCCGCTCGGCCCGCCGTCACCGTGCGGCCCTGGCCAGGCTGCCCGCCTGCGAGAACCAGCCGGATTTCGCGGACGAGGTGGTCGACCGCATCGCGGACGCCGAGCAGGTCGCCGCCGCCCGCACGGCGCTGGGCGGGCTGAACCGTGCCGAACGCGATGTCGTCCTGCTGTGCGGCTGGTCGGAGCTCAACTCCGAGGCCGCCGCCGAGATTCTGGGCGTGGCACCGGGCACGGTCCGCTCGCGCCTGTCGCGGGCGAGGGCGCGGCTGCGGGCGTCCGTCGACGCGTAGCCCGCGAAGGACGGTTCAGAGGGCGACGGAGGGCCAGTCGAGGAGGCGCGCTCCGATCACCGCGGTCTGCAGCGTGTAGCGGTGGACCGGGTCGGACGGGTCGGCGCCGGTCAGGTGGTGGATACGTTCCAGCCGGTACGTGAGGGCGCGCACGCTCAGCGACAGCCGGCGCGCCGCCTCGGCGCCGACGCAGCCCGCCTCGAAGTAGGCGGTGAGTGTGTCGAGGAGGGGCTGCGCTCCCCCGCGGGCGTCGCGCATCGGGCCCAGCACGCTGCGCACGAGGTCGGCCATCGCCTGGCGGTCGCGGGTGAGGACCGGGTAGACGAGGAGGTCGGCGGCCCGCAGGACGGGGGCGTCGAGTTCCAGCCGTTCGGCGAGGTTCAGGGCGTTGAGCGCCTCCTCGTACGACTGGACGACGCCACCGGCGCCCGGCTGCGGGCGCCCGATCGCCACCTGGCACCCGTCGGCGGCGGCGAAGGCCTGCTTGGCGAAGAACGCGAGGACCTCGTCCTGGTCGCCCGGGGCGACACAGACGAGACGGCCGTCCTTGGTGGTCAGCAGAATGCTGCGGTCTCCGAAGCGGCCGATGAGCGCGCGCTCCACCTCGCGGAGAACCGCGTCTCCTTCGTCGTACGCGACGGTTCCCTGCGCGACGGCCACCGCGTGCTCGAACGACAGGCGCAACCCGAAGTGTTCGGCGCGCTGGGCGAGCAGGCCGAGGTCACTGCGCCCGTACAGCAGGTCGTCGATGAATTCCCGGCGTGCGGCCTCCTCCTGGCGTACGGCGAGGCGCTGCGCCCTTTCGTACCCCTCGGCGAACGCGTCGACGGCCTGCGCGACGGCGGCGAGCACGCTGTCGGGCGACCCGGTGGCCGGCCAGTGCGAGCGCGTCGCGTCCAGGTGTGCGCCGACCAGGGCGCGCAGACCGTGGCCCGCCTCGGCGGCGCGCTCGCCCACGGCGCGGCGGGAATCGAGTTCGTCGCGCGTCGGACGCCGTCCGGTGGCGGCGGCCGCGGCGAGGAGGCGGACGTAACCGTCGAGAGATGCGTCGGGTATGCCCTGGTCCGCCACGTTCGCCCCTGGAATCTTGATGAGTCGTTGTCGCCTTTTTAGCGCAGGTCCGGGGGTGTTGGGCCAGGGGGGTCCGAGGGTTACTGCTTCGGTGAGGGTGATGTGCTGCCAGACCCCTGACACCCCTCCGGGTTCGGCAGACGCGCCTCGATGCCGTCGAGCAGGAACGTCAGGCTGAGGGTGAACTGTTCGTCCATATCGGGCCCGGACGGTTCCTCCATCCATCGCGCCAGCAGTTCGTGCCCGCCCTGTTCCGCCACTCCCCTGACCGCGTTGACCGCCGCGGCCAGCCGCTCCGGGGTGTCGATTCCCAGCCAGCGGCGCATGGCGTGCTCCTCGGCCTCCTGCTGCGCGCCGCCGAAGACATGGCGGTCGAGCAGAGCGGCGTACGCGACGGCCTCGCCCAGTGCGGCGCCGCGCCCGACGAGCACCCGGAGCTGGAACTCGGTGCGGCGCAGCATGTGGGGACCCAGTGGGGGGCGGGTCGGGACGAGCTGCGCGAACCACAGGTGTCTCTTCGCCATGGCCCAGCTCTCCGTGGCGATCCCCCGCAGGTCGGCGCGCCAGTCGGGGCCCGGCTCCGCGGGCACGGGAACCTCCGCGGTGGCGGCGTCGAGCATCAGGTCGACGAGTCCGTCCTTGCTCATCACGTGGCGGTACAGCGCCATCGGTGTGTACGGCCCGAGGCGTCGGGCGACCGCGGCCATGGTCAGGGCCTCCGCTCCGCCCTCGTCGGCGACGGCCGTCGCGGCCCGCACGATGTCGTCCCGCTCCAGCGGACTCTGCCGGCGCTTCGGCGGCTCCGTACGGGTCCAGATCAAGGGCGTACCGAAGTCCCCGGCCGCTGTCCGCTCGTCCTTCATGGTTGTAGTTTATGTCATCAGCTAGAGTTTATGGCATAAACGTAAGCGTGAGGAGAGCGTCATGGACCCAACCGCCGCACCCGCCGGGATCCGGCTCGGCATCGTCCGGGGGATCAGCTACGGCATGTTCGGCAAGCCGGATCCCTTCGTCCCGCAGATCCGGGCACTGGGCGGTGCGCTGGTGCGTGTCTACGTCTACTGGGGACAGGTCGAGCCGGAACCCGGCCGCTACGACTGGACCGTGGTGGACGCGATCCTCGACCAGCTGGACCCCGCCGACGAGGCGTGGGTCACGGTCTGTTCGAGCTCGCCCTGGGCCACGCGGAACCCTTCGGCGTTCCTGCCGTCGTCTCCGGCACGTGACACCGCGCAGTACGCGCGCTTCGTGAGCCACCTGGTGACCCGCTGCAGGGGCCGTATCGACTACTGGCAGTGCAACAACGAGCCGAGCAATACGGGCCTCCTCTGGGACGGCACCGCGCCCGAGTACGTCGAGCAGCTGACGGCCTTCACGCGCGCGGTGCGTGAGGCCGACCCCGGCGCGCGGATCGTCCTCGGCGGCTGCGGCTACGACGTGCTGTCGAGCCCGCCCGGAAGCGAGGAGCGCGCCTTCTTCGACCACGTGGTGGAGCACGGCCGCGACGCGTTCGACCTCTTCTCCGTGCACCTGTACGGCGACCCGCACGACATCCCGGAACACGTGGAGTCCGTGCGCGCGATGATGCGCCGGCACGGCTACGAACGGCCTGTGGTGGCTGGCGAGTACAACGGGCCGACCTTGTTCGAGTTCCCCGAGGCCCAGGCCGTCTTCCAGCAGGAGATGATGGCGGCGTTCATGTCCCCCGCCACCGGTGCACAGGCGGAGCCGCCGGACCGCAGTACCATGCGGGCGCTGTACGCCCGGGAGGCCGAACTCCCGGACTCGCTGCGGATGTTCCTCGAGGACTGCCCGCCGGAACTCGCCGCGCGCAGGGACCGGATCAATTGCCGCCAGGTCGTGACCCGCAACGTTCTCGCCCTGGCCACCGGCGTGACCCGCACCGTGTGCTGGAACCTCGCGCCCGAGATCCCCGGCTACCGCGACCGGCTGAACATGATGGGATTCCTGTTCGGCAAGCTCGCCCTGCTCGACTACGACGGACCGGAGTTGGCCGTACACCACCCTTCGGCCGACGCGTTCGCCCGCCTGGCCGGACATCTGGACGGCGCCGACGGCGTGCGCCGCCTCGCAGCCGGGGTACGTCCGGATCTGTACGTCTACGAGGTGTCTCGGCCCGGGCGCGGCCCCCTGGAGGTCGTGTGGACGGCGGGGGACGTGTTCACCGGTGAGGACGAGCCGCCCACGCGGATCGAACGTCCCTGGCCGCATGCGGAGGCGCACGCCGTGGACGCGTTCGGGGTCGCCGTGCCGGTGACGCGTGACGGGTCGCTGGTCCGCTTCCCCGTGTCCGTGACCCCCGTGTTCCTGTCCGCCGGGCCGACATAGCCGGTGGACGGTCCGTCAGGCGCGGCCCGCGGCCTTGTGACTCCCGCGGGACCACCGCACGGAAGCCGCCGGCTCAGGCATGCGAAGATCGCCCGATGACGACTCGAGGCAGCGGCGGCCCCACCGAGTACGTACGCTTCCAGGCGGTCACGCCGAACGAGCGGGGACACTTCACGGGCGTGTTCGGTCTGGTCAACCGGCTCGGCCGCGCGGGCAGGCTCAGCGAGGAGCAGGAACTCTTCCGGCGCGAGAACAACGCCTGGTACGACCTCGCGTACCCGGACCCCTCGAACACGGACCCGACGGTCTACGACCCGGCGGTCAACCCCACCGCCACCGCCTGGTTCAAGCCGACGGCGACGCACCTCATAGAGCGCGTCGACGGCTACCTGGAAATCCTCGCCGCACACGGAGTCGAATGCCGCATGGTCCGGTCCACCGACCCGGGCCACGTCATCTACGAGGACGACGTCCAGGTCGTCGTGACCCGCCGCGAACCCCGCCCCGTAGGGTGACCGACCGTGGAGGACGCAATGGATGATCTCGTCCCGCTCGACTGGGATCAGGTCGAGGCGCGCGCGGCACGCGGTGACACCTCGTCTCTGCGGGAGTTGGGCGCGCGGCTCGCCGACCGGCGCGACGCCGCCGCCGAGCAGGCGCGGGAGTACGGACGCCACCTGGCCCATGTCGTACGCGTACTTGCTCTCACCCGCGGACGTGACAGCCTCACGCAGTTGCTCCGGCTCCTCGACGAGCAGGCGTCGACCGGCCTCCACCCGCGCTTCGTCGCATCGCTCCTCGCCGAGCACCAGGAGCCCGCCGACCTGGCGGCCATCGTGTTCGACCGTCCCCGCACGGACCGCCTCGAGGAGCTGCGGGGCTGTCTCTTCCACGAGTTGATCCTTCGCGGCGTGGACATCGACGACTTCCGGCCGCTGCGCACCTGGACGATCGTCCGGCCGGGCTGGTCCGCCCTCGCGTGGCTGCCGGATCAGCTCCGCGACATGGAGACCGCCGTCGACTTCCCCAGCCGCTCACTGCGCGGGTCCGCCAGAGGTGGCGGGTCGGGCCTGCCCGCCGAGGGCCGGATGGATCCGCCCACACCACGCTCGTCCCGGCGTTCCGCCCTTCAGGACGTCGCCACCACGGCCGTGCACACGAGCATCGTCGCCGCCCCGGAGGCCGGGGAGTGGGGTGACCACGGGGCGTGGGTCTTCCGCCTCGACGAGGCCATCTCGCCGGAGCAGGTACCGGCTCTTCTCCCGACCCTTCCCATGCCCTGCGTCGACGGGCTCGGCCCCACGGCCCGCTTCGAGATCGCGGCCCGCCCGGTGGACGAGATCTGGCGGCTGCTCTTCGCCACGGCGTCGATGGGCGGCATGTACGGCGAGGGCGTACACGGCGCCTACGGACGACTCTGGGCCTGGCGTTCGCTGGCGGGCCTCAGCGGGACCGCCGAGGGCGCGAGCGCCGAGGACGTCGAGCGCCACGTGAGCCAGAGCACGTGGTTCCACTTCGAGGCCGACGCGGAGTGGTTCCACAACGACGCCTGCGCCGACTACGGCATCGCCGCGCTCTCGCCCGACCGTCGCCGGCTCGCCGTCCTCGCCGCCACGGACACCGACTGACCGGGCACCAGGGCATGACGCCGGGCGCGGCGTCCCGTCAGATCTCCGGTTCGGCCCACTGATCCAAGAAGTCGTCGCCTAGGTCCGGTGCGGGTTCCGGCTCTCCGGCGTGCGGGGACAGCTCGGCCCAGATCACCTTGCCGCGCGGCGAATAGCGCGTTCCCCAGCGTTCGGCGTAGTGGGCGACGAGGAACAGTCCTCGTCCGCCCTCGTCGGTGGTGGCGGCCCGGCGCAGATGGGGTGCGGTGCTGCTGCCGTCGGAGATCTCGCAGATGAGGTTGCGGTCGTACAGCAGGCGGACCTTGACGGGCCGGGTGCCGTAGCGGATGGCGTTGGTGATGAGCTCGCTGAGGACGAGCTCGGTGGTGAACGCGATCCCGTCCAGGCCCCACGTCTCGAGCTGGCGCAGGCACGCGGAGCGTACGGGCGCGACGGCCGCCGGGTCGCAGGGCACGTCCCATTCGGCGACTCGGCCTGGGTCGAGGAGCCGGGTGCGCGCCACGATCAGGGCGACATCGTCGTCGGGCCGTTCCGGCATCACCGCGCCGAGGACCTCCGCGCAGGTCTCCTGCGGTGTGCGGTCCGCGCCGTGGGCGAGGGCGGCGCGCAGCATCTCGATGCCCGTGTCGAAGTCGCGGTGGCGGTCCTCGATCAAACCATCCGTGTAGAGCACGAGTTGGGACCCTTCGGGCAGGAGCAGTTCGAGGGTCTCCATCGGCAGGCTGTCGCCGAGCCCGAGCGGCGGGGACACGGGTACGTCGAGGAGGGTGACGGTGCCGTCGGGGAGGACCACGGCCGGCCCCGGGTGGCCGGACGAGGCCATCGTCACGTGTCCGGTGACCGCGTCGTAGATCGCGTACAGGCAGGTCGCCCCGACGATTCCCGCGCCGTCGCCCTCGCCGTCGCGTGCGGCGTCGGCGTCGATGCGGGTGACCTGATCGTCGAGGTGGCTCAGGAGTTCGTCGGGGGTCAGGTCGAGGGACGAGAAGTTGTGGACGGCGGTGCGCAGCTGCCCCATCGTGGCCGCCGCGCGTACGCCGTGCCCGACGACGTCGCCGACGACCAGGGCGACGCGGGCGCCAGGCAGCGGGATGAGGTCGAACCAGTCGCCGCCGACCCCCGCCTCGGCGGGCAGGTACCGGTGGGCCACCTGGAGGGCGGACTGCTCGGGGAGCGCGCCGGGCAGCAGGCTGCGCTGCAGGGTGACGGCCATGGCGTGTTCGCGGGTGAAGCGGCGGGCGTTGTCGATCGCCACGGCGGCGCGTGCCGCCAGCTCCTCGGCGGTCGACAGGTCCTCCGACTCGAAGGACCCGGTGCTCTCCATGCGCCAGAAGTTCGCGAGGCCGAGCACGACGCCGCGTGCGCTCAGGGGCACGCTGATCAGTGAGCGGATGCCGTGTTCCAGAATCCGCCGGGCCCGCTCGGGGCCCTGCATGCGCCAGGCGCCTGTCGCACCCAGATCCTCCTCGAGCACCGCGTGGCCGGCGCTCATGGACCTCGCCATCGGCGTCGACGGGACGAACCGGATCAGTTCGCCCACCGGGTAGAACACGTCCTTGCGCGTGATGCCCGTGACCGCCGTGCGGCGCATTTCGGCGGTGTCTCCGCTGGGCTCGCCGCCCTGCACGACGCCGTCCAGGAGTTCGACGCTGACGACGTCGGCGAAGCGGGGGACGGCGACCTGGGCCAGTTCCTCCGCGGTGCGTACGACGTCCAGGGTCGTGCCGATGCGCATGCCCGCGTCGTACAGGAGTTGCAGGCGTTCCCTGGCCGCCTGTGCCCTGCCCGCGAGGGCCCGCAGCTCGGTGGAGTCCCGCAGTGTCACCGCGTTGCCGGCGGGCCCGCCGTACAGGGCGGTCGACCGCACGTTCACCGCGAGCAGGCGGTCGCCCGCGGGGTGCACCTCGTCGGTCACGACACGTTCGGTGACGAGGAGTTCGGCCATGTGCGGGGGGAGGCCGAGTTCCGCGACGGGTCGCCCTTCCGCACCCGGGGGCAGTGCGAGGAGCCGTTTCGCCTCGTCGTTGGCGAGCAGCAGACGGCCGTCCCCGCTGGTGATGAGCACGCCTTCCTTCACGGCGTGCAGGACCGCGTCATGGTGCTCGTACATGCGCGAGAGCTCGGCGGGGTCCAGGCCGTGGGTCTGGCGCCGCACCCTCTTGCTCACGAGGACCGAACCGGCCGTCACGATGAGTAGCGCGCCCACGGCGGAACCCACAAGCAGGGGCAGTCTGCCCGACACCCCGGCGTTCACGTTCTCCACGGTGATCCCGACGCTCACGAGGCCGACGACGGAGCCGTCGGTGTCGATGACCGGGACGGTCGTGTTCACGGCGGGGCCGACGGATGTGTTGAAGGTGCTGGTGACCGTATGGCCGGCGAGCGCGGGTGCGAACGAGCCGATCACGTGCTTGCCGATCAGGCGCGGGTCGGGGTGGGACCAGCGGATGCCCGACGGGCTGAACGTCACGACGTAGTCGACACCGGTTGCCTTGCGGGTCGCCTCCGAACTGGGCTGGAGCACGGCGCCGGGGTCGGCGGACTTCATGGCGGCCACCGTCCCCGGGGAGTGGGCGAACGCCTCGGCGGTCGCGACCGAGCGCTGACCGGCATCCTTCATGGCGGAGTCCCTGGCCTGGAGCACGAGTGCCGTGCCGGCCGCGACGACGAGCAGTACGGTCAGTGTCAGCTGCAGCAGAAACACCTGGCCTGCGACGCTGTGCACGCTGACGAGGGAGCGGAGGCTCTGTCCCCAGGAGGGCTGCGGCTCCCCGGAAACTGCGCCCCCCTGTCGGGCGGCAGGCCGCCCGAGGGACTGCGTCATATCCCCTTTGTAGCACTGTGCGTAATCAAGGGCGAAGCGCCGGCCGGGGATTCACAGAGGGCAGCAATAGGGACGAGTTCGCTCACGAGGCGTGACCCGGCAAACGCGTCAGCCTGCCTGGGACCCGTACACGCGCGTGACTGTCATCGTCATGAGCACCCTGCGGTCCGTCACCATCACCGACCGGTACTCGTCCCAGTCGGGATGCTCGCCGGACGCGGCGCGGTAGTAGTTGACGAGGGCCTCGACCTCGGGGCCGTTCGGGTCGGTTCCCGGTCCGACGAGCGTCACCGGGCCGTCGGCCGTGGCCCACGACCAGCCGTCGGCGCTGGTGACCTCCAGTGCGGCGCGCGGGTCGCGGCGCAGATTCGCCGTCTTGGCCCGCCCCTCGGTCATAGAGACGTGAAGCAGACCGGCCTCCTCGTCGTAGAAGGGCATGACGGGGGAAAGCTGAGGCAGGCCGTCCGACTTGATCGTGGCGAGAACACCGAGTCGGCTCTGGGCGAGGAGCGTACGCGGGTTGAACGAAGTGTCGGTCATATACAGAACATAGTCCCGATCCGATGCCTCTATTCCCCTTGGACACACGCACACCGCATCACAGGACCGGGCCCCCGCAGCCCGCAGCGCGCGGATGGGAGACTGGTCTGCCGTTGGGCGCTTCGAGGGGATGGACGGGATCATGCGACGCCGTCAGGTGACGACGCACATTGTGGCAATGGTCATCGCGGTGACCGCGACAGCGGCCGCGACGGGCTGTACCCAACTCATCGACGACAAGGGCCCGCTTCCGTCACGATCGGCGGAACCGCGCCTGTCGGCGGACACCGCGGTGCGCGAGCTGACATCAGCGCTCGCGGCGGCGGGCGTCACGCTCGATCGGGCGCCGCAGGATCAGATCGTGATCGAGTGCACCGAGCGGCTGACTGGCGGCAGTGAGTCGGCGAAGGCCGCTGCGGCGCTGAAGGCCGGCTTCGCCCGTGCCCGTTCCGAACACGGCTGGAAGAGCGGCCGGAACCTGGGCAGCGCGTCCCTCACCCTGCGCAAGGGCAACTGGACGGCGGCGGCCACCTTCCCGCCCACCACCGCGGCGTCCCCCACGACTCCGGTCACGATCGGCGTCAACCTCGTGTGCGACGGCGCCCGCTCGAAGTCCCGGGCAGACGCCTCTCCGACCCCGACAGCGTCCTGAGGGCCGGGCGCGTTCCGGCCTCGGCTACACGCCCGACCGCCCTGCCTCCGCACGCAGTTTCGCGGCCCGCTCGGTCGGGTCGTAGTCCGGCCCGACGCCCTCGATCAGCAGCAGATCCCCCTCGACGTGGTCGGTCCGCAGCCGCAGAATGTCCTGGTACGCGGGCGAGTTGTACCAGGCACGCGCCTCGGCGAGGCCGGGAAACTCGATCAGCACCATGCTGCCGGGCCAGCTCCCCTCGACCACTTCGGCGGGCGGGCCATGGATGACGAAGCGGCCCTCGAAGGGGTCGAGCGTGGCCTGGATGCGCTCCAAGTACTCGATGATGTCGGCGTGATGCCGGCGGCTGCGAAGATGCGCGAAGCCATAGGCGGGCACGGTCGGGCTCCCTCGTTCAGGTCCTCGCGGTGCGGAGACGAGGACCCGAACGTAGCCCGCGGGCGTTCGAGGGGTCGATTACCTCTGAGGTAGTTGCCGGCGGGGCGTCACAGCGTTCGCCGGCCACCCACCCGTTCCATGCTCAGGAAAGGGCCCCCACGTATGCGAGGGCCTGCTTCAGGAGGACGCCGTGCCCGCCCGGCATCTCGTTCTGGACCATCTGTGACGAGGCTTCCTCCGGGGTGAACCAGACCAGGTCGAGCGCGTCCTGCCGGGGCCGGCAGTCACCTGTCACCGGGACGATGTACGCGAGGGACACGGCATGCTGGCGCGGGTCGTGGAACGGCGTGACGCCGAGCGTCGGGAAGTACTCGGCGACAGTGAAAGGCTGCAGGGACGCCGGTACGCGGGGCAGGGCGACCGGGCCTAGGTCCTTCTCCAGATGACGCAGCAGCGCGTCGCGGACGCGTTCGTGGTGCAGCACCCGGCCGGAGACGAAGGAGCGGCTGACCGTCCCGTCCCGCCCGATGCGCAACAGCAGTCCGATGTGGGTGACTTCACCATTGTTGTCGACTCGCACCGGTACGGCCTCGACGTAAAGGATCGGCATGCGTGCGCGCGCCAGCTCAAGATCGTCGGAGGTGAGCCAGCCGGGCGTGGTCTCGGTCGTATCAGACATTGGGCGATCGTACTTTCACCGTCTGCCGCGTCACGCACGCCGCTCCCGGCAACACCCCGATCGGGAATGGACGGTCGTACGCGAATTCAGGCAAACGCCACCAGACGGAACACCGGGTGCCGTGCCGCCTCGGCGGCGAACTCCTCGTCGGCCGAATCAAGGGTCACGTCGAAGTGGGCCCGGGTGAGCGGCACTTCCCGCAGGTACTGCCGCAGCACGGGGACGCTCTCCTCGGGGCCGAGTTCGACCACGCGCAATTTCTGGGAACGGCCGCCGCGGCTCAGGCCGACCTCGCCGGCGACGCGCGCGTTGCGCACCCAGTTGCTCACTGCGTACGCGGCGACGAGCCAGCGCTCGCCGCCCGCCGACATCACGTCGACCGGGGTGGAGTACGGGCGGCCCGACTTCCTGCCGTTCACGGTCAGGATGTAGCGGTAGCCCTTGCCCATCCCCAGCCGGGTCATGGTCAGGAACACCCTGTTGACCGCGCGCGTCCCGGGTCCGACACGGTACGACTTCGCCATCCGCCCCTCCTCCTCTTCCGACGTGCCTTGCTCGATCTTGTCCTGCTCGAACGCGTCCTACGCGACCTCGTCCTGGTGGCGCACGCGCCGGAAGCCTACGTTCTCCTGTAGAACGGCCCCAGTTGACCATTGGAAGGCAGGCAGCCATGTCCACACGCCCACCCCTCCCGCCCTTCAACCGCGAGACCGCGATCGAGAAGGTGCGCCTCGCCGAGGACGGCTGGAACAGCCGCTCCCCGCAGAAGGTCGCCCTGGCCTACAGCGAGGACTCACGCTGGCGCAATCGCGCCGAGTTCATCACCGGCCGGGAAGCGATCGTGGAGTTCCTGTCGCGCAAGTGGAACCGCGAGCTGGACTACCGCCTCGTCAAGGAACTGTGGGCCTTCGACGGCCACCGCATCGCGGTCCGCTTCGCGTACGAATGGCATGACGACTCCGGCCACTGGTTCCGTTCGTACGGCAACGAGAACTGGGAGTTCGACGACGACGGCCTGATGCGCACGCGCCACGCGAGCATCAACGACCTGCCGATCGAGGAGTCCGAGCGCAAGTATCGCTGGCCGCTCGGCCGCCGCCCCGACGACCACCCGGGCCTCACCGATCTCGGTCTTTGAACTCGCCCGCGCGACGTGACGGCGTAGCACCCCGCCGTCACGGGGATAGGGGACGGCGGGGGCTGCCACGACGAGCGTGACTGTTCAAGTTTCACAGACTCCGGACGTGATCGGAAGCACGCCTCGCGAACGGACGGACACGTGCGGCTACGAAGGGACGGCACTCAACTCCCCACCCCTGCCTAGCTGTTCGCGGCGCTCGACTTGTGGCGCTGGTAGTAGCGGGCAACGCGCGCGCGGTTGCCGCAGCGGGCGGCCGAGCACCAGCGGCGGCGGGGGTGGGCCGGCAGGAACAGCAGCACGCAGTCCTCGGCCTCGCACCGCCTGACCTTGCCGACCCCGGGGCCGGTGAGGAGGTCGGCGGCGGATTCCGCCAGGTGGGCGGCGAGGCGGACACCCAGCGCTCCGGCCCGTCGGGGAGTCGCCGTCACGGCGGCGCCGTCCCAGGCCAGTTCGCGGACGGCAGGCGCGAGGCGCTGCGCCTCGGTCAGCGCGCGCAAGGCCGAGGGGGGCGGCTCGTTTCCGTCGGCCACCGCGCGGAGGGCGGCCTCGATGTGGGCACGGACGGCGTGGACGGCGGCGAGGTCGTCCGGGCTCGGGGCGGTACGGCTGAAGTCCCCGGAGAGTCGGTCCGCTTCGAGGTCCAGCCAGGCGGCCAGCCGTCGTGGCGTGTCGATGAGGTCGGCGGGGCGGCCGTCAGGCCCCGTGGGTCGGGTGTTGACGAGGTCCAGGGCCAAGGGTTCGCCGGTCAGCGGTTCGCCGTCACTCATGCGCCTAATGCTACATCCCGCCATTGACACATTAGAAGAGAGGTCGCTATAACTCATTCATCTAATGCGTTTTCTCGCCCCGGAGGCATGTGGCATGGAGTCCCGGACCGCACCCCGCGTCGCCCTTCCCGCCCGAACTGCCCACCAGCGCATCGACGTTGACGGCGTCGAGGTCTTCTACCGGGAATCCCTTCCGGAGCGCGCCGACGCCCCCGTGCTGCTCCTGCTGCACGGCTTTCCGTCCGCCTCGCACCAGTTCCGGCGCCTGATCGACGCCTTGGGCGTGCACTACCGCCTCATCGCGCCCGACTACCCCGGATTCGGTCACACGTCGGCGCCCGAGGGGTTCGAGTACAGCTTCGACCGGCTCGCGGCCGTCACCGAAGGCTTCGTCGAACGCCTCGGCCTGACCCGGTTCGCCCTGTACCTCTTCGACTTCGGCGCGCCCGTCGGCTTCCGTCTCGCGCTGCGTCACCCGGAGCGGATCACCGGCCTGATCGTGCAGAACGGCAACGCCTACGCCGAAGGCCTGTCGGACGCGGCGCGTGACTTCACCGCTCTCACCCCGGACACTCCCGGGGCCGGGCAGACCATCATGGGCCTGTTCACCGAAGAGGCCACCCGCTCCCAGTACGAGGGCGGCACCTCAGATCCCTCGCTGGTCGCCCCCGAGGGCTGGCTCCTTGACCAGCACTTCCTGGAACTGCCCGGCCGCAAGCAGGCCCAACTCGCCCTGGCCTACGACTACAAGAGCAACGTCGCCGCCTATCCGGACTGGCAGGAGTGGCTGCGCGAGCACCGACCGCCGACGCTGATCACCTGGGGCGTCAACGACCCCTTCTTCCCCGAGCCGGGGGCCCGCGCCTATCTCCGCGACGTCCCGGACGCGGAGCTGCACCTCTTCGAGACGGGCCACTTCGCCCTGGAGGACCACCTGCCGCAGATCGCCCCTCTGATCGCAGACTTCCTGGACCGCGCCTGACCCTCCGTGGACGGCCTAGGCCGGAGCGCGTACGGGCCCTGTCGGGATCTCCGAAGTCCAGCCTGTCCGAGGGCTGTCGGCAAGAGCCCCCTCCCCCGCCCGATGTGGTGATGGGCGGCCTCGCGGTACGTGCGAAGTGGCCCGCGAGGCCGCCCGGGTGCGCCGTCCGGTCAGGGCGCCCATCGCCGACCGTACGCACAGGACACCCGCCCGGCGCCCTGAGTTACGCCGTCCGGGACCGGCCGGCCGCGGGCTGCTGAGCCAGGTCCAGCTCCCCGACCGTCTGATCCCCGCTCGTCTCGCCGGTCAGCCGGAACCCGAGCCCTAGGTAGAACCCTTCCGGGCCGCGCGCACCGGGGTGCCAGGTGACCGTGAGACGGGTTCCGCCACGGCGCCGGATCTCGTCCGCGACGGACTCGACCGCGAAGCGGCCGTACCCCCGCCCCTGTTCACGGGCAGCGATGTTCAGGCGCCAGAGTCCGGAACGCACGTCATTGCCCGTACCGTCCCCGGCGAAGTCGATGTCGAAGAAGGCCATGAGGAAGCCGACGGCCCGGCCGCCGTCCACGATCAGCCGGGGCCAGGCCACTCCGGGATGCACGTAGGCCTCGGCGAGGGACTTCACCACAGGGGCGACCAAGTGTTGCTGGTCCGGCCGGACCTCGAGGGCTGTCGCGGTCTCGAAATTGGCCGGGGTGATCGCCTCCAGGCGAAGCTCCGTCGTCATGCCTGCACCCTCTGCGCCCCGGGAGAGCGGATCAAGTGAATTTCGGCCATGGGCCGGGTGGCCGCCCGTCACGCGGCCCCCGGTCACGCGACGTCCGGCCTGGCCGCTCACCAGGCCAGCATCAGCCAAGCGCGATGCGGCAGTTCCGTCTCGGCCGTGACGCCGTTCTCTCCGCGGAGGACGCTCGCCGGTTCCGGGGTTTTCAGCGGGTCGAGGCGGATCGACGACACCGCGTCGGGCGGTGTGGGGATGTCCACGTGAGGCACGGCGGGGTCGAAGCTGCCGTTGGCCATGGCGAGTCGTGTCACCCCGTCCTGTTGCGACAGGTGCGGGATCAGGTGCGGTCCGCCGCTGACGAGCGGCAGTGTCGGGGTCGGTCCCTCCAGGAACCGGATGACGGCGTGGATGACGCGCTGCCCGAAGTCGTCGCGGGGCAGGTCGGCGGGGTCGGTCGCGGCGAGTACGGCGACGCGCCCGCCGAGCTCATTGACGTATCCGCAGCTTCCGGCGCCCCACGCGTCCTCCCCCGGTGTGAGGATGTGCGTCCACACGACGGCTTCCGGATGCGGGCGCAGACGGGCCAGCGCGGGCTGCGTGTTGACGCTCAGCAGGGTGCCGACGATGTCGGGGTCGGGGTGGTGGGTGATCTGTTCGAAGCTGAAGGGGTCCGTCGCCTGCGCGTCCTCGCGGTCGACGACCTCGGCGACCTGGACACCGAGCAGATCACCGAATCCGCGCTGGGTCAGCACATCGGCCGCGACTCCGTCGAGCAGCAGTCCGCCCGTCAGCATCTCCCGGATCTCGTCGTCGTCGAACGTCCAGGCCAGCGCGCCGAAGACAGCCTGCACCGGAGCCTTTGAGGCGGTCACCGGGATGCCGTAGCGCAGCAGGAAGTCGGCTGCCCCGCGCGGGCCGGTGCGCAGCTCGTCCAGAGTGCCGGTCCGGGTGCGGACGTGGGCCGCGGCGTCCTGCCGGTACGGCAGCCCGACCCCGAGTGTCCGGCCCTCCTTGGAGTGGCGTCCCGCGATCCAGTCGAGGGCCGGGCGTGAGCGGCGCAGCAGCTGTGCGGTGCCGGAGAAGCGGTCGGGGCGGCCGGCCTGCATGGGGTGCACGTTGAGGAACAGCGCGTCCGCGCCGGACAGTTGGGCCGTGGTCATCTCGGACCAGGTCTGCACGTCCGACTTCGACCAGGTGGTGTGCGGCCAGTTCTCGATCTCCGGCTCGGACTCGACCCAGGCGGGCCGCAGCGCGCGCTGGGACTCCAGGAGCCACATCTGGCCGCTGAGAGTGCGCGGGGCGCTGTCGCTGTACGGGGCGAAGTGCGGGCGGTGCGTGGCCCGGCCCTGTACGGCCAGGGCCTGGAACAGCGACGGCCAGTCGCGGCCCTCGACGGAGTGGACGTCGGGCAGCGAGCTCATCAGCCCGAGCCGGGACCGCCCCGACGAACGCTCCTCGACGACCTCGCTCAGCCGCTCGGCGATCTCCGTCTGGACGGTGCGCCAGACCTGCTGGAGGAGGGCGCGCCACGGGTGCGGCGGGCCGGGTTCGGTGATCGCCCGCACGACCTCGTCGCGGGTCACGGGACGGCCGACGAGTTCGGCCAGCCGGTCCAGGACCGGGGTCTCGAAGCCGCCGCCCCAGTCCAGCGGGGCGTGGTTGTGGAAACGGAAGTCGTCCTCCAGCCACAGCACGCGGAAGCCGAGTCCGGCAAAGCGTCCGTAGTGGGCGTACAGCCATTCGCGCCATCTGGGGCAGGTGAACGATGCCTGTGCGGAAGCGGTCCTGCCGGTGGGCGAGACCATCGGCAGGAAGCCGTGGGCGTCCTTGCGGCCGCGGTCCGCGTGGCCGGTCGTCACCCAGGGATTGAGGCTGACGTCGAGTCCGGCGTCGCGCAGGATGTCGCTGACGGTGGCCGTGGTCTCGTACCAGCGGTCTTCGGCCTCACCTGCGAGATTGCCGTCGAACACCTCCTCGGCGGCGAGCAGGAGAACGACTTCGTCGATCCCGGCCTCCTGGCAGGCCCGGGCCAGGGCGGTGGCGTGCGCGACCGCCTCGGCCGGGTCCTTGCGGGGAGGAAGCTGGAATCGCAGGTGGTAGCGCGCCGGCAACGGGACTCTCCTTGTACGAGGGCGGGCGCGGCCGGTGGTTCCGCCGGCCCACCGCCCCGTCCGCCCGCAGCTCCGGGACGTGACGAGGGGAGCTGACGCGAGGAACTGACGATCTGAGGACGAAGGAAAGCTATCTGCTTGAAATTGCTCGGTCAATGGAACTTTCGAGCAACTTCAAGCAGATCACCCCAGGCGTGAAGGGCCGCGGCCGGGCTGGCGGAGTGGCGCGGGGCCCTGGGCGCGGAGATGCAGCGCGATCCGGCGGGGCTGCTCGGGCCCGGCTGGTCCACGTCGAGGTCGGAGAGCTCAGCGTCCGTGAGTGCGGGTTCCGGTGGTCGGCGGGTCTGCCCCTACGTCATGCCGGGTGGTTCGACGGCGGCAGGTCCGTGGACAAGGCCAGGGCGCGGTGCCGGTCGAGTTCGCGGGCGACGAGGTCGAGTTTGGCCTCGACCCGGGCCACGGCGTCGGGGCCGAGCACGAGGCGGAGCGGGGGTTCGGGGCTCTCGGCGAGGCCGGCGACGGCGGCCGCCGCCTTGGCAGGGTCTCCGGATTGGCGGTGGTTGACGTCCGCGAGGGCCTTGCGCGTGGCGCCTGCCGTGGGGGCGTAGTCGTCGATCATGTGGGGCTCGGTGTAGAGGCTCGACGCGTCGAGGAAGTCGGTGCGGAAGCCGCCGGGTTCGACGACCGTGACGTGGACGCCCAGGGGGGCGAGTTCGCCGTGCAGCGCCTCGGTGATGCCTTCGACGGCGAACTTCGTCGCGCCGTACAGGCCGACGCCGGGAGCGGTGGCGAAACCACCGACCGAGCCGATGTTGATCACGTGACCCGACCGCTGGGCCCGGAGCGTGGGCAGTACGGCCCGCAGCGTGCCGAGCATCCCGAAGACGTTGATGTCGAACGCGGCACGTACGGCCTCGTCCGAGACCTCTTCCACCGCCCCGAGGAGGCCGCGCCCCGCGTTGTTGACCAGGACGTCGATGCGTCCGAAGCGCGCGAGTGCGGCATCGACCGCGGCCCGTATCGTCGCCTCCACGGTGACGTCCAGGTCGACGGCGAGCAGGGCGTCGGACGCGTCCGGGAACGCGCGGCGTACGGCTTCGGCGTCGCGTGCGGTGGCGACGACGTCATGCCCTCGCGCCAGCGCCTCCCGCACGATCTCCGCGCCCAGACCGCGCGAGGCACCGGTGATGAACCAAACAGACATGTCTCCTGCTTTCGTGAGCCCGACTGACTGCGTGTGCGGTAGGGGTCGTACGTGCCAAGTGCGCTGTTCGCGGATGCGGATGCGGATGCGGATGTGGATACGGATACGGATACGGATACGGATACGGATACGGATTACGGGTGACCCGGCACCCCACGGGCGAAGGTGAAGACGGTTTCCCGCTTCTGACCGTCGTCGGGGAGTTCCCTATCGGCCCACCTGTCCATGACTTCCACGATCTCGTCCTTGAACTGGGCGAGTTCGGCATCGGTCATCCGCAGCCACACCTCGGCGACGAAGGGGCCGAGCGGCCAGCGCTGCTGTTCGGACTGGGGCTGATCGGCCCAGCGGCGCACCTGGTCGATCTGCCGTTCGAGGTTGAGGGACTCGGCGGCGTTCGCGACGGCCTCCCCCGCCGCGTCGTCGGCGAAGTCGACGGAGGACCACAGGAGTTTCGGCGTGGTCCTCCGCCACCACCGTTCGCGACGGTCGCGGGCGAGTTCGGGGGCCTCCTCGATCAGCCCCGCGGCGGCCAGCGCCTTCAGGTGGTGACTCACATTGCCGACGGCTTCTCCCGTCGCCTGCGAGAGCGCGCTGGCGGTGGAAGGGCCGTCGAGTTTCAGCAGGTCTAGCAGGCGGCGGCGCGCCGGGTGGGCCATGGCGGCCAGCACCCGGGAATCGGTGATCGGAGGGGCCATATGGACGAGACTACTTACACAAGAGTTCTTGTGCAATGGTTCTTGTAGGACTGGCTCAACCACGGTGGAACAGGTCCTGGGGGTCGACGCGTACCCAGCCCTGCCGTGTGGTGGGCGGGCGCGGGACCTCCCGCTGCAGGGCGCGCCATTGGTGCACGAGGGCGTCGTAAATGGGCGTCGGCGAGGCGGCCCGGCCCGTGCCCAGCGGGGCAGCGTGACGCGGTCGGGGCGCAGGAACGCTTTTGCGCGGGTCGTTCATGCGCTGCCCAACGACCGCGTCCGCTCCTGGCCACGCCATTGGAGGGGGATCTTTCCCAGGACACACATCCGGGCGACGACGGCCCGCCCGACGCAGCTTCCTGCCCCCCTTCGCCGCGCATCGGCTCCGGCACACGTCGAGCGTGAGCCTCGGTCCGGCGCTTCGCGGCACGCACAGCAGCATCGTCCGGTTCCCGGCGTGGTCTTGGTCGGCGAGCAGGTCGTCACGGTCGCGGTCTGGGCACAGGAGAACGAGGTTCCGTCCAGCAGGGCGAGACCTTCCTTGGCCACGAGCGGGACACGCGGGACGCCCGCGGCGGCCATCGCCTCCTTGCCGCTGACCACGCGCCTGGCGAATACAGCCGAGCAGGCGACGCTCCTGGTGCGGGCCATGCTGCCGGCCGGTCTGGACACCACGGTGATCGTCATCGGCACCCTGGCCCACGACCCCGGGCGGTGGGCCCTGCTGCGCGAAATTCCGGGGAACATCCGGTTCGCCGTGGCCCCCCCTGAGCGACCTGGCTCTCACCGGGCCCCGTCTTGGCCGAAAGCCAACCGCTAGGCGGCCCGTCAACAGCCGCCTGCTTACGGCCGAGTTGGCGCGGAAGGCGGACCGGATCCGCTGCCCGCTGACCGGTCACGCCACTCCCCCTCCTCATACACCGCTCCGTGCGAGACGCCAGGCTCAGCTCGCCCCGGTAGGCAGCTCGAGGCGCGTCAGGTGGTCGGGGGTGAGTGCGCGCAGGAAGCTCTCGGCGTCGAACGCCTCGCCGACGGCGACCACGCCCGTCACCGCCCGGTCAACTCGGAGGAGCCGCGCGAGGGCCTCGACGACGAGCGGCGCCGTGACGGCGTAGATGTCACGGCCTCCCGCCACCGCGCGGCGCGTCTCGTGACCGCGGGTCACGAGGGCCTCCACGAGGAAGGACTGCGCGGAACGGCCGTCCGCGTCGACGGGTACGGGCTCGGGGGTGTCCTCCGCGCGGATGTCACGCAGCGGCGCGAGGTTCATCACCGCGCGCACCTCGGGGGTGCGTACATGGCGCGGGAGCGTGACCTGGTCGGCCGTCGCGAACACGACCGTGTCCTGCTTGCCGAGCGGCTCCGGGAAGTTCCACGGAGAGACCTCCTGCGCATAGGAGAAGGGGCTCAACTTTCCTGCGGTGTAGGTGAGATGGCGCCCGGCGTTGCTCTCGCCGGTGCGGCGGGTGCCCTGCGTCGGGTGCCAGCTGTCGAGGCCGTACGCGAGCGTGATCTCGTCCGCGTCCGGCCAGTCGCCGAGGGCCGCGGTGGCGAGGAGGTCACCCAGCCCGCCGTAGAACGCCAGGGACGGAACGACGGCGACGCCCGCCTCCTTGGCGCGTTCGCCGTACGTGTCGAACAAGGCGGCGGTGACGGCCTGTTCGGCACCGACGTCCAGGTAGGGAATGCCCGCGCGGAGCGCCGCGTCCACGAGGGGACGGGCCGTGTCGAGGAACGGTCCCGCGCAGTTGATGACCGCCGCCGCACCTTCGAGGGCCCGGTCGAGGGAGGCCGCGTCGTCCGGGAACGCCTGACGGACGGGCGCGCCGGGAGCGAGGGCGCTCACCGCGTCGAGTTTGCCCGCGTCCCGCCCGACGAGCACCGGAGTGACGCCCCGTCTCAGGAGCTCCGTCACGACGAAGCGGCCGGTGTGTCCGTAGGCGCCGAAGACGACGACCGGCCGACCTGCGAGCGACCCGGCCGTGGTGTGCGCGGCGGGTCCCGAGAGGGTGTTGCTCATCGTTGGCTCCAGTGTCCGAGGGGCGGTGGTGTGCGGTTCGGCAGCAATGATCCTGGCGCCGAGCCCGCCCAACCAGTGGCAGGAATGACGTGGGGCGTACAGTTTCGGACATGCATCCCGTGGCACGTCCCGTTGCACATTCCGCTGCGCAGTCCGTCGGGCATTCCGTGGCGCATTCCGTGGCGATGGCACTCCCCGAGGGCACGATGCTCTTCGAGGCCGCGGGGGCGTTCGAAGTCTTCGGCTCCGACCACTCCGACCTGGCCGCGCCCTGGTACTCGTTCACCACCTGCGGACCCGCCGGGTCCCGCGTCGGCGACTGGCTGCGGGCGGACACCACCCACGGACTCGAGGCCGTCGCCGATGCCCGGACGGTGATCGTCCCGGCGTGGCGCGACGTCGAGCAGGAGCCTCCGCAGGAGCTGCTCGACGCCCTCCGCACCGCTCACGCGGCCGGCGCCCGGATCGCCTCGCTGTGCACCGGCGCCTTCGTCCTGGCCGCCGCCGGACTCCTCGACGGACGCCGCGCCACCACTCACTGGGCGCACACGGCGAGACTCGCGGAACGGTATCCGCGCGTCAGGGTCGACGCCGACGTGCTGTTCACCGACGAGGGCAGCGTCCTCACGTCCGCGGGGAAGGCCGCCGGAATGGACCTGTGCCTGCACATCGTCCGCACGGACCACGGGGCGACGGTGGCCAACGCCCTCGCGCGACACCTCGTGACCCCGCCCCATCGGGACGGCGGCCAGGCGCAGTTCATCCCGGCGCCGGTGACGCACGGGCGCGACCATCCGCTCGCCGATCTGCTCCCCTGGGTGCTGGCGCGGATCGACCAGCCGCTCACCGTCGAGGACATGGCCCGGCAGGCGGGCATGAGCAGCCGCAACCTGGTGCGGCACTTCCATGCCGTCACCGGGACGGCGCCCTTGAGGTGGCTGCTGAGTCAGCGCGTCCGGGAGGCGCAGGAGCTGCTGGAGTCGAGCGACGAGACCGTCGAGCGGATCGCGGCACGGACCGGCATGGGGACCTCCGCCACGCTACGGCGGCACTTCACCCGCGTCACCGGCCTGCCGCCCGAGTCCTACCGCAGGACGTTCGGCGGCCGGTGACACGCGCCGCTCCCTGCACGATGCGCACCCCACAACATCACCGAACCCTCACCCTAAAGCTGAGGTCGAGGTGACACTCGACGGGACGAGTCTCGGTACGACGCCTGGGAGCCCACCTGGGGCCGCGCCCGGCACCCGCCTGGTACTGCCGGTCCCAGGAAGACGGGACGCCTGGCTGACCGCGCCGCTCCGCCGCACGCTGGTGTCATGACGAAAACACTCATCACCGGAGCGAACAAGGGTCTCGGATTCGAGACCGCCCGTCGACTCGTCGCCGCAGGCCACACCGTCTACGTGGGCAGCCGCGACCCCGAGCGCGGTCGCCGCGCCGCCGAGCGGCTCGGCGCACTCTGGGTCCAGCTCGACGTCACGGACGACGCGTCCGTCGCAGCCGCCGCCAAGGCGATCGAGGCCGACGGCGGCCTCGACGTGCTGATCAACAACGCCGGCATCGAGGGCCGGACCCCCGACGGCGGCGTGATCGGCGCCGCGGACGTGACCGCCGACGAGATGCGGTCGACCTTCGAGACGAACGTCTTCGGCGTCGTGCGTGTCACCCACGCCTTCCTGCCCCTGCTGCAGAAGTCCGACGCGCCGGTCGTGGTCAACGTGAGCAGCGGCCTGGCCTCGCTGGCCCGGGTCACCGACGCGGGTACGCCGACCCATGCGTACCCCGGAATCGCCTACCCGGCGTCGAAGACGGCGGTGAACATGATCACCGTGCAGTACGCGAAGGCGTTCCCCGGCATGCGGATCAACGCGGTCGAGCCCGGTTACACCGCGACGGACCTCAACGCCCACACCGGCACCCAGACCGTCGAGGAGGGCGCCGAGATCATCGTGCGCATGGCCCAGCTGGGCCCCGACGGCCCGACCGGCACGTACGTCGCCGTGGAGGGCCCCCTCCCCTGGTGACGGCGCAGGTCGCCGGACGGAGACGCCCCCGCCTCACACCAGCCCGTCCGCCATGTCCCGCGTGACGTCACGTCCCCCGCGTACACGTCGCGCGAGGTCGGCGGCGGCGACGGCCTCGCCGACGACCTCGGCGGACCGCACGCGCGAGTCCATCATGGCCCGGAGGTTGGCGGGGGTGTAACGGCAGCTGACGCTGCGTCCGGCGAGGTTGATCACGACGTCACTGCCGTCGACGACGTCGGCCCAAGGGCCCAGGGTCTCGCCGTCCCAGCGCGTTTCCCCGTCGCGCACCGGCCGCCGTGTGAGGACCACGACTTCGTGTCCCGCCTCGGCCAGTTCACGCTTCAGGATCGTCCCTACCTGCCCGGTGCCGCCGGGTATCACGATCTCCATGGAGCCCCCTCATCGTGTCGGCACCACCTTAGCGCAGATATTTGAACGCGTTCAAATACGGAGAGGGGGCGGGGCACGATGGTCCTCAGACCTGGTCGCGGACGTGCAGCTCGAGCCCGCTCGTGCCCGGTGTCTCCACCCCGGGCAGGAGCCGCATGTCGTGGTCGTAGTCCCCGTCCGTGAGCGACCGGAAGGGGACCGGCGTGGCCGTGAAGAGTGTGTCCAGCCGTCGGGCGTACTCCGTCCGGGCCGTGACGAAGCGGTCTTCGGGGAGCTCGTTCGAGCTGTACACCGCGAACGGCTCCAACGGATTCATGCCGGTGAACCAGAACAGGCCGTGCTGGATGGGGTGCAGGACGTCCTCGAGGCTTCCGTGGATGCCTCGATCGGAGAACGCCGACTCGCGCGCGCCGACGGTCACCGACACGAGCGCCCGCCTCCCCGGAAGGGAGCTTTCGCCGTACGGCGGCGGGACCGCGGGGCCGTACGCGAAGCCGCTCGTGAAGACCCGGTCGATCCAGCCCTTGAGGATCGCGGGCGCCGAGAACCACCACATCGGGAACTGCAGGACCACCGCGTCCGACCAGCGCACCTTCTCCTGCTCCGCCGCGATGTCGGGCGACAGAGCGCCCGAAAGCGTCGCCCGCTCGGAGTCGGCCATCACATGCAGCCGGCCCGCTCCGGTGCGCTCGGGAAAGTCGTCGGCGTCCACCGTCGCCTTCCACTTCATCGCGTAGAGGTCGGACACCTTCACCTCGTGTCCTGCCGTGCGCAGGTGCTCGACCGCGAAGTCGGTCAACGCGGAATTGAGCGAACGGGGTTCCGGGTGGGCGCTGACCACGAGGATCTTCTTGGGCCGCTGAGGCGTCGTGTCGTTCATGCCACCACGGTGGTCCAGGCGCGTCGGGGCAGCCAGCACCCTGGTCAACGGCGGAACGCCCATCCTGGTACTGCGAGGGCCACGCATACTTGGGCCCATGGACGGCGTGAACCACATCGGGGAAGCAGACGCGGGCACCACCCTCACCACCGGCGGCTCGCAGCATGGCCTCGGTGACTTTCTCCGCGCCCGCCGCGCCCGCGTCACACCGGAGCACGTCGGGCTCTCCGGCGGCCGTCGCCGACGGGTACGCGGACTGCGCCGCGAGGAGCTGGCACAGCTCGCCGGGATCAGCGTGGACTACTACGTGCGCCTGGAACAGGGCCGCGCCACCCAGCCGTCCGCCGAGGTCGTCGACGCCCTCGCCGGGGCGCTCGGCCTCGACACGGCGGAGCGCGGGCATCTCGCCACCCTGGCAGGCGCCCGGCAGGGCCCCGCGCCCGATGCCCGGGTGAGCCCGATGCTGCGGCGGCTCCTCGACTCCATGACCGCCTTCCCGGCCTTCGCCACGAACCACCGCCTGGACGTGGTCGCGTGGAACGCCCTCGGCGCCGAGCTGATCGGCGGCCTGGCCGAGCCGGCCCGCCGCGACCGGAACAACGCGCGGTACCTGTTCCTCGACCCCGCTTCGCGCGTCGTCCACCCGGAGTGGGAGGACCGGGCGGCGGAGGCCGTGGGCCAGCTCCGCGTCTGGTCGGGACGCTACCCCGACGACACGGAACTGGCCGGCCTCATCGCCGAACTCACCGCACACAGCACGGAGTTCAGGGGTATCTGGGACAGCGGCGAGGTCGTGATGTGCGCGGCGGGGCGCAAGCGCCTGAGGCACCCGGTGGCCGGGCTGCTCACCCTGGACTTCGAGACACTGCACGTACCGGCCGCGCCCGGCGAGACGGGCCTGGTCGTGCACGTCTTCAGCGCCGGGGACGGCAGCGCGGAGGCCGCGGCTCTCGCACGGCTGACCGAAACCGTTACAGTGGCGGACAGGCCGTGACTGGCGCTGGGGTGGAGAACCACCGGGGAGCGGCCTGGCCAAAGGGTCGATGTATGCCGTGCGCCTGGGCGAATGGTCAATGACGCCTGGGAGGCGACCATGTCCCCGACACAGACAGCCCACCTCATGGACGGCACCGGCACGGCCCGGCGCCTCGTCGAGGAGTCCGCGGGCAGAGCGGCGGAGCTGGTGAGGCGCACGGGCTCGGCGCCCTGCCTCGCGACCGTACTGGTGGGCGAGGATCCCGCCTCCGTCACGTACGTCCGTATGAAGCAGGCCCGCTGCGCCAAGGCGGGTATCGAGTCGCGGCGCGTCCAGCTCCCCGCCGAAACGACGACCGCGGAGCTGGTCGCCACCCTCCGCGAGCTGTCGCAGGACGCCTCGGTGCACGGAATCCTGCTTCAGCACCCCGTGGGCCCGCACATCGACGAACGCGCGGCCTTCGAGGCGATCGCACCGGAGAAGGACGTCGACGGCGTCACCATGACCTCGTTCGGCGCGATGGCCTTCGGGCTGCCCGGGTTCGTCTCCTGCACACCGGGTGGAATCATGCGGCTCCTCGACGAGTACGACGTCGATGTCGCGGGGCGGCATGCCGTCGTCGTGGGCCGGAGCGCGATCCTCGGCAAGCCGGCCGGGATGCTTCTCCTCGCCCGGGACGCCACGGTGACGTACTGCCACTCCCGCACGGCCGACCTGAGCGCGTACGTGCGGGAGGCGGACATCGTGGTGGCGGCCGTGGGCCGGCCCCGGCTCATCCGCGGCGAGGACATCAAGCCCGGCGCGGTCGTCCTCGACGCGGGCTACAACGCGGGCAACGTCGGCGACGTCGACTTCGACACCGCGGCCGAGCGGGCCCGCCTGATCACTCCCGTCCCCGGCGGGGTGGGCCCCATGACCATCGCGGTCCTCCTGGCCCAGACGGTCACCGCGGCGTACCACCAGCTCGGTGCGGGCCTCGATCGCTCACTCGTCTGACAAGGCCGCGCCGATCGCGCATCCGGGATCTCTGGTCGGTGGCGGCGTCGAGAAGTCCGGCGGCCGCCACCTCCAGTGCGGCGCGCGGCAGCGTTTCGCACTCCAGCGGTGCGCACACCTCGAAGCCGAGGTGCCGTACGGCCGTCTCTCCCCACGGCAGCATCTGGAGATACTCGGGACCGTCGGGTTCCTCGCGCCCCAGGAGGAACCCGACGGTCAGCAGTGTGCCGGCGGCGATCCGCGGGGATCCGGTCTGCGGTTCACGGTCGATCAGCGTGAACTCCCACTCGTACAGGCCCGTCGGCGGCGCCGCAAGCAGCCATCGGGCGAACTCGGCGGCTCGCGGCGCGCCTTGACCCAGCGGCAGGCGCCCCAGGAAGTGCGCGTCGAACCACCAGCCGCCGTCCGCATCTGTGTCGACGGCGATCCACAGATCGTCGACGGGGCGGCCCGGGTAGTGGGATCCACGCCATGCGAGGCGAAAGAGCGGACCGGTCCCGGGACGCTCGCCTCCGTACACCATGCAGCGATCTCCTTCGTCCCTGATGTTCAGGCGACCCAGTGCGGCCGTCGCGCGGTGGACGCCGGCGGAAGGCCGGCGGCGAGCGCGGTCGCCATGCGATGGACGGCTTCGCGCAGGGTGTCCGCCGGGGTCGTGTACGGGATGCGCATCCGCTGCTCGAAGATGCCGGGGTCGGTCGCGAAGCAGGCGCCGCTCTCGATGCGGACGCCGTTGTCGAGGGCCCGTTCGGACAGCGCGGAGGCCACCGGTTCACCCAGGTCGACCCACAACGACAGACCGCCGGGCGGCAGTTGCCAGGACCAATGCGGCATGTGCTCCGTCAGTGCGGCGGCCAACGCGGCGCGCTGCAACCGTAGTTGCTCGAGTCGGAGCGACAGAATCCCGTCGGCCCGGTCCAGGAGGGCGAGTGCCAGGAGTTGGTCGACGACCGATCCGCCCATGTCGGTGGCCACGCGCTGGCCCGCGAGTTCGGTGACGAGCCGTGCGGGCGCGCGCAGCCAGCCGATGCGCAGGCCGCCCCAGTGGGTCTTGCTCATCGAGCCGACGCTGATGACCTGGCCGGTGCCACCCTTCGCGGCGTGGGAGGCGAAGGGAGGCGGCGGGGGGACGTCGAGCGCGAGGTCGGCCAGCGTCTCGTCGATGACCAGCCAGGTACCGGACCGCTCCGCCGCGCGCAGGACGCGTG
Organism: Streptomyces sp. NBC_01446; assembly: GCF_026340095.1. Classification (GTDB taxonomy): domain Bacteria; phylum Actinomycetota; class Actinomycetes; order Streptomycetales; family Streptomycetaceae; genus Streptomyces; species Streptomyces aureus. The sequence goes on from NZ_JAPEPO010000002.1 coordinate 1,061,325, forward strand.
CCCGCTCGTGTTCGGGCATGAGGCAGCCGGTCGGATTGTGGAAGTCGGGTATCAGGTAGGCCAGTTGGGGCACGACCTGGCGGAAGGCCGATTCGGTGATCTCGATGTCCCAGCCGGTGTCGGTCACGGGGACGGACACGGTACGCAGCCGGGCTCGACGCAGCGCCTCGAGGGCGTTCGGGTAGGACGGGTTCTCGACCATGACCCGGTCGCCGGGGCTGCTCAGCAGTCCCAGGACGAGTGTCAGCGCGTGCTGTGCGCCGGATGTCACCAGGATCTGTTCGGGCAGGGTGGCGAGGCCCCGTCGGGTGTAGCGCTCGGCGATGGCGGCGCGCAGGTCGGGCAGGCCGTAGGGGTGGTAGCCAGGGGTGTGTGCCTGCTCGGCGAGTTGCGGGGTGATGTGCACGAGGGCGTCGACGAGTGCCTGTTGCGGGAGCCCGGGGGACGCTCTGGCAAGGTCGATCGCGGTGTCCTGGGGGCCGAGGAGGCGGGTGATGCCACTGGGGGTGCGGCCTTCGGGCAGGGCGGTCCAGGTGCCCGACCCCTGGCGGCTGTGTGCGTAGCCGCTCTCGCGCAGCAGGTCGTACACGGCGGTGACGGTGGTTCTGCTGGTGTCGAGGGCGAGGGCCAGTTCGCGCTCGGCGGGGAGTCTGACGTGCAGGGCGATGCGTCCGTCCAGGATGAGCGTGCTGATCGCCTGCGCGAGGTGGCGGTAGGCGGGTCTCGTGCCGGCGGTGTCGGGCAGCATCGCGGCGAGCTGACGGCTGCCCAGGGTCCGGTCCGCGCGGCCCACTCTGTCCACCGGCAGGAAGGCGTTCGCGTCAGTCAAACCATTCTCCCGAGATTGGCCATGTCATCCGGGCCAATCACTCTACAGAGTTGCCGCAATGGCCTTGAAGGCCCACGACACCCACGGTGGAGGCAGGCACATATGCGGCAGGACACGGACACGACGGCCCGCTCCGGGCGGGCGGCGCCGGGCGACGAAGGGATCGGGCGCAACCGCCCCTTTCCCCCACTCACCTACGTACGCCTCGGCGAACGCCCGCTCCGCCGCCTGCCCCAGTTGTTCATCGGCCTCGCCCTGTACGGATTCAGCATGGCCGTCATGGTCCGCGCCGCGCTGGGTCTGAGTCCCTGGAGCGTTCTCAACGAGGGTCTGGAGAAGCACACTTCGCTGAGCTTCGGCACACTCACCGCGGTCGTGGGTGTGTCCGTGCTGCTGCTGTGGATCCCTCTGCGGCAGCGGCCGACGTTCGGGACCGCCGCGAACATCGTCGTCATCGCCTTCTCGTCCGACCTCGGGCTCGCGCTCGTCCCCGAGGGCCTGGCACTTCCCGAGCGCGTCGGGCTCCTCCTCGCCGGGATATTCGCCAATGCGCTGTCCGTCGCCGTCTACGTGGGCGCACGGTTCGGGCCGGGGCCCCGGGACGGGCTGATGACCGGTGCGTCCGCTCTGACGGGACGTTCCATCCGCGTCGTCCGTACGTTCATCGAGGTCTCCGTGCTCGCCATCGGGTGGCTGCTCGGCGGCGGCGTGGGGCTCGGCACCGTGCTGTACGCCCTTGCTGTCGGGCCCGTCACGCAGTTCTTCCTGCCCCGGTTCGCCTACACGAGCCCGACCCGGACCGCACGCACGGGCTCGCCTGTCACCGGCTCCCGCAGGTCTTCGTAGAGTCTGTGCGTTGAATCCTCCCCCTCATGAATGAGGAGATTCCTGACTCGGGCGGCCTCTGGGAGCAGCGCTCCTGGAAGTCTTACGCCTTCAGCATCAGCCGGGTTGAGACCAGCCCGGACGAGCATCACGCGGGCGGAGTTCTTGTCTCTGGGGGAGACGGATTTGCACGCGGTGCAGGTATACGTTCGTTCCGACAGCGGCAGTGCGTGCTTGGCTCTCGCTCCGCAGTGCGCGCAGTCCATCGTGGTGTGGGCCGGGTGCACCAAGTGCACGATCCGGCCATGCTTGCGGGCCATCTCCGTCAGGGCCCGTTTGGTGGCGCCGATCGCCGCGTCAGCGGCCTTGCGGGCCATCCTCGACTTCGCGAGGAACCTGGGCCGGAAGTCTTCCACCGCGATGGCGTCGTGCTCGGTCACGACGCGCTTGGCCCATTTGCGGCCGGTGTCCTGCCTCTGCCGGGCGATCTTCGCGTAGGCCTTCGCCCGCCACCTCTTCGCCTCCCGGTAGCCCTTCGATCCGGCCTGCCCCTTCTTCGGCTTGCGGCGGGCCATCATGCGGTCGTACCGGGACAGTTGGCCCTGGGCCTTCTTCCCATGCTGGGCGTGGGGGAGGTCGTGGCCGTCGGAGGTGGTGGTCGCGGTCTCCTTCACGCCCCAGTCGACACCGATCACCCGGCCGGTCTGAGGCAGCGGCCGCACCTCTGCCGGGACCACGAACGAGCAGTACCAGTGCCCCACCGCGTCCTGATACACACGCACCGAGGAGGGCTCGGCGGGCAGGTCCCTCGACCACACAGGCGTCAGGACGATACCCCCGGCCAGATGCAGACGGCCGCCCCTCAGACGGAACCCGCGCTTCGTATAGTTCAGGCTCGCCGCGGCCTCGCGCTTCTTCTTCCACCCCGGCATCCCGGCCCGCTGCCGCTGAGGAATGCGCTCACGGATGTCCTTCAGCGCCTTCGCCCTGGACTTCCCGAAATCGCGGATGATCTGCTGCTGCGGCACCGAACTGCCTTCACGCAACCACGGCGTCCCGGCACGGGCCTCGGTCAGCATCTTGTCGAGCTGTGCCGGACCGCACGTCTCCTTGCCGACGCCCTCAGACAGGGTCTTGTTCCCGGCGTGTACCTGCTGTGACTTGGCCACGCACTCGTTCCACACCCACCGACACCGGTCCCACTCGTCCCTCAGCGCAGCGAGCGCGGTGGACGACACACGCAGGCGGAACGTCCACCGGGCATACCCGGCTCGAACTCGCCGTACCAGGCCCGGTCGAGGAGACACTTGGGCAGATACGGCGACTTGCTGTCGACCGGGAACTCCGAGTCGAAGGCGAGGCACGCCAGCGCGAGCCGGCCGAGAAGGTTCACCTCCTTCTTGCGAGGATGCCCCGGCGTTTACGCCGGGGAGGAATCGCATCCTGGTGTCGCAGCGGCGGAGTGCCGCCGCCTCTGGACCGTGGGCGCGGAGCGTCCGGGCCTTGGTCAGCAGTTCGCCCGCCTCCGCGATGAACGCGGCCTTCTCCGCGGCGCTGTTCGTGCCGGCCGTGACGGTGGCTTCGACATGGGCGTCGAGGCCACCGGTCAGCGGCCTGCCGTCCACGTAGTAGCGGTCGGCCGGCACCAGGTCGACGTGCACGATGGTCCGGGAGCCGGACTTGCGCAGCGCCGACACGGCCAGGCCCGTGAGGCCCTCGGCGAGGGTGCGCAGTACGTCGGCGGTAAGTGCGGTGTCGGTGACCGTGACGCGGATGAAAGGCATGGCTTCTCCTGAGCAGGTGCCTGGGGGTGTGTCCGCCGGAGGCGGCGGCAGGGACCAAGCGTGACCGACCTGGCACCATTGATCCAACGCATACGTGTCATAGGTATATGAGGCCCACGCATGACCGTGAACCTTTCCCAGTTGAGGGCGTTCCTCGCCGTCGTCGACGCGGGCGGATTCAGCGCGGCGGCGGCCGAACTCGGTCTGAGTCAGTCGGCGGTGTCGCACGCCGTCGCGTCCCTGGAACGCGAGTTGAGCGCGCCGCTGCTGGTGCGGGCCGCTCCGGTGCGGACCACGGCGCTCGGCGAGCGGGTCGTGCCGCACGCCCGGACAGCGGTGGCGGCGGCCCGGTCCGTGGAGCAACTCGCGGCGGACGCCGCCACCATGACGGGCACGGTGCGCCTGGCCGCCACCCCGACGGTCTGCCAGGGCCTGGTCCCCGGCCTGCTGCGGCACTGGGGCGAGGACCAACCCCGCGTCACGGTCCGGGTCTTCGAGGGGGACAGCGCCGAGATCGCCGCCTGGCTGGAGAACGAGACGGCCGATGCCGCCATCCTGATCGACCCTCCCCCAGGCCCTGGCATCCAGCTCGCCGCGGACAGCTACCGTGCCGTACTGCCCCTGGACCATCCCCTCGCCGGCGAGCCGGCCGTCGACATCCGCGACCTGGAGGACGATCCGTTCCTGATCTCGCCCAACGGCTGCGAGGACCGCATCAGGACGATCCACCGTCTCGCCGGGCTGCGGTTCACCCCCACGCACCGGGTACGGGATCTGGCGACCCTGATCAGCATGGTGCAGGCCGGAATCGGCGTGACCGTCCTGTCGGAGGTGTCCCGCTCCCTGATCCCGCCCGACCTGGCACTGCTGCCGCTGCGCCCCCAGACCTCACGGCGCCTCGTGCTGACCGGACCCCGGGCCCGCCCCTGGCACCCGGCCGTCCGCACCTTGGCGGACTCCGCCCTGGACCATCTCGCCGCGGCCGGTGCGATGTCGGACGCACATACGGGCTGAAGAATTGCGTCGAAACCGCGGACGGCTTTGATTACCGTGGCGGCATGCCCCATGGGAAGACCTCATACGTGTGCCTGCCCTGCCGGGTCTCGTACAAGCAGCCCTACGACCGGGACAGGGAGCGGATCTGTCCGCGCTGCGCCGAGCCGATGATCCACGCCGGGTCGGCCTTCGCCGCGCCGCGCCGCCGCGACACCGCCGCGTGGCGGACGCTCTCGGTTCTGCTGCACGCGGGCGTGGGTTTCCACAAGAGCTGCTGCGGCGGCCCAGGGTTCCGGCCCCGCGGCCTGCGCGAGGTGCGCGAGCGCCTTGCGTACGCCGAGCGGTCCGGCGAGCCCGTCGCCCGCGCGCTCAAGCGGTACGACGTGCCGTAGATCGGCGGGCCCGGTCAGCGCCGACGGGCGCCGTCGTGTCGAGCGGCGTTGACGCGGAGCGCGGCGGCCGCTGCGCGGTGGTGAGCCATTGACCCCTGACCGACCCCCCGCTTGCTTATTGGTCGCACACTCAATAGCATCCCGGGTATGCCGTCAAGCGTCCAGCACAAGCGAATTCGGAAGACGCCGGCCGCCCGACGTGCGGAGATCGTCGACGCGGCCGCCGCGGTCGCCCTCGCCGAGGGACTCGAGTGCGTCACACTGCGGCGGATCGGCGAGGAGCTCGGCGTCCGCCCCGGACTGATCAGCCACTACTTCCCCTCGGCGGACGACCTCGTAGCGGAGGCCTTCGGCAGCGCCTCCAGCGCCGAGCTCGACAGCCTCCTGCCCGCCGAGCGGGCCCAGGGGACGCCCACGTTGCACCTGGGATGGTTCTTCGCACGCGCGGCGGGCGCGTCCTACGACAACATCAGCCGCCTCTGGATCAACGCGCGCCACCTCAGCCGCTACCGGCCCGTCCTGCGCGACCGGGTCGCCGAGCAGGAGGCGGCCTGGCGCGAGCGGCTCACCGACCTGATCCGGCAGGGCGTCGACCGGAACGAATTCCGTACGGGCGACCCGTATCTGACGACCATTCAGATCCTGGTCGTGCTCGACGGCCTCGGAGCGCACGCCAACACCGACACCAGCAACCGTCCCGCCGAGGTGTCGCGCATGGCCGCCACGACAGCGGAACGCGAACTCGGCCTTCCGCACGGGACGCTCACCCGATCCGACGCGCCGCTCACGGCGTCACCCACCGGCTAGGGACCCGCGTCTCGGCCACCACCCACCGGCTGGAATCCGCGTCCCGGCCGCCCCCACCCGCCCTCCGAGGAGCCGCTGTGCCCACCCCTCTCGTCCTGCTCTCCGCCCGCCTGCTCGACCCGGTCACCGGCGCGTTCCTGCCGCACACGGCCCTCGCCGTGTCCGGTGGCCGGATCACCGCCCTGGGCGACGACCAGGGCATACGTGCGCACGTGGACGCCTCGACCACGGTGATCGACCTCAAGGGCGCCGTGGTGACCCCGGGCCTGGTCGACGGGCATCTCCACCCCGTCTCGGGCGCCGAGCTGACGGGCGGGCTCGACCTGTCGGGCTGCGCCGACGTGGAGGACGTGCGCGCGGCGCTCGCCGCCGAGGTGCGGAACCTGGCGCCGGGGGCGTGGCTGCACGGCTGGGGGCTCGACCCGAACGTCTTCGGCGACCGGCCCGTCGGGATCGCCCCCTTCGACTCCGTCCTCGACGGAGTACCGGCCCTTCTGCTGCTGTTCGACGCCCACTCCATGCTGGCCAGCCGGCGCGCGCTGGAACTGGCCGGTGTGGACGGCCCGCGCACCTTCGGCCAGGCCTCCGCCGAGGTGGTCTGCGACGAGCGGGGCCGTCCCACCGGTCTCCTCCAGGAGGACGCCGCCTGCGAGCTGGTGGAACGGGTCGCCCCGCAGCCCACGCGGGAGGAGCGCCGCGACCGGCTCGCCGCCGCGCTGCGCGCCATGGCCGCCTCGGGGCTCACTGGCGGTCACGTCATGGACGCGAACGGCGACAGCCTCGCCCTGTTCTCCGAGCTCGATGCCGCCGGTGAGCTCGCGCTCCGACTGCGGGTCGCGCCGTGGTGCCAGCCCGGCACCGACGCGGAAGGAGTACGGGCGCTCATCGAGCAGCAGGGCGCCGGCGGCGCGCTGTGGCGCACCGACGGCGTCAAGATCTTCATGGACGGCACCATCGACAACGGCACGGCCTGGCTGGAGCGCCCGGACTGCCACGGCGAGCCCACCCACGCCTTCTGGCCGGACCCCGAGGTCTACACGCGGATCGTCGGCGAGCTGCACCGCGCCGGAGTGCCGACCGCCACCCATGCGATCGGCGACGCCGCCGTACGCCATGTCCTCGACGCCGTCGAGAAGGCGCAGGCCGCCGGCGGGCGCGGGCCGCGCCACCGGGTCGAGCACATCGAGACCGTGCCCGACGACACCCTGGGCAGGTTCGCCGCGCTCGGCGTCATCGCGTCCATGCAGCCCACCCACTGCTGCGACTTCACCCGGGCCGACCACACCGACAACTGGTCGCGCCGCCTCGGTGAGGAGCGCGCGTCCCGCGCCTGGCGCTGCCGCGATCTGCGGGACTCGGGCGCCACCGTGGTCCTCGGCTCCGACTGGCCGATCGCCCCGTATCCGCCGCTCGGGGTCATGGCCGGCGCGCGCCACCGCCGCCCGAGCCGCGACCTCACCCAGGACCCGCACGGACCCGAGCAGGCGCTCACGCCGCTGGAGGCGCTCCAGGGTCTGACGGTCAACGCGGCCTACGCGGCGGGGAAGGAGCACGAGGCCGGGCGGATCGCCGTCGGCCATCGCGCCGACCTCACCGTTCTCGCCGACAACCCGCTCACCACGGCCGACACCGTGCTGCCGGACCTGCCGGTGCTGCTCACCGTCCTCGACGGCCGCCCCACGCACCGCGACGCGAGCCTGTAGTCGTCCGCTGGTACGCGGCGCCGCTCACACCGGCTCCGCGTACCAGCGGCGGTGGACGAACGGCTCCACCAGGAGCACCCCCACCGCCGCGACCGTCGCCACCGAGGCCGCCGGACGCGAACCCCACGCGGCCGCGACCGCCCCGGCGAGCACCACCAGCGGGCGCACCAGGGTCAGCGGCCCCAGGCCGACGACCACGGCGAGAGTGCCGGCCCGGAACGGGCCCCACAGATAACAGCCCAAGCTCAGTGCGACGATCACCGCGTACGGCGCGTAGCACAGGAGCATCCGGTGGGCGGCGGCGTCGAGTTCGGCGTAGCGCGCGCCCCGGTCCGCCGCGGCGACGAGCAGCGTCACGGCGAGGGCCGCGCTCATCAGCAGCGCAGGGGCGCCGAGCGCGAGACCGCGGCGGGCCGCGAGCAGGGCCCGTTTCGACTTACGGATGCGGCCGTCCCGCCCGGTGTAGGCACGGAACCCGGCGAACGCCGCGTCGACGAGCGCCAGAGCGGCGAGCAGGAAGGCGTTCACCCTGCGCCCTCCCCCGCCGAAGCCCCCTGGGGTGTCCCGCCCACGGTGTCCGCACGCCCGACCAGGCGGCCCGACGGTCCGGGCCCCAGCTCGGCCCGCAGCGGCGGCAGCAGGTCCGGGCGTACGCCGATGACGGGGCGCAGCGTGGTGCAGAACGGGTTGCTGCGGCCCCGCGGTTCGTACACGAGCGGGGTCAGCCCGTCGGCGTGGGCGGCGGCCGCCAGCAGTGTCTCGTCGTCATGGGCGCGGCGGGCCGACATCACGCCGTCGTGGCGGCCCAGCGGATCACGCATCCGCGCCCGGTGGAAGACCCACGCGCCGATCGGGGCGAGACCGGTGGCGGCGATGTCGAAGTGGCAGAACGCTGCGGTGCCCGGCGTGGCCTGGGCGGCGAAGAAGGCGTCGAGGTCGTCGCCCCGGAAGTGGTGCAGGACGCCCGTCGACACGTACACGGTGGCGGGCTCGTCGAGGGCGAACGCGTCACCCCGTACGAAACGGCAGGGCAGTCCCTCCTCGCGGGCGAGCCGTCCGGCCTCGGTGACCAGGGCCGCGTTGAAGTCCACACCGACCAGGTCGACATCGGCGCCGAGGGCACCCGACGAGGCCAGCCACCGCACGAGGTAGCCGAGGCCGCAGCCGACGTCGACGACCCGCAGCGGGCCGTCGGTCCGCCCGGCGGCGCGGATCACGGCGAGCAGGGGACGCAGGAGTTCGGCGATGCGGTCACCGAGGCGCAGTTCCTCGCTGAGCCGCTGGAGTTCGGTGTGGACGGCGACGAGCCGGCGGTCCACGGCGAGCGGATCGAGGTTCCCGTCGTCGTCGCACGCCAGCCCGGCGGCGATACGGGCACCACTGCGGTCACCCGCGGCGACGAGCCGCGCGACGACGTCGGCGCCCCGCACCGGCAGGCGTGCGCGCGTGCCGGGGTCGTGGTCCACGACCAGATCGGATATCTCGATGAGCTGCACAGGGAGAAGGTACGCGGCTGGGGAGGACGTCGCCGCCGCGCCCCGGGAGGCGGGAAACGGGAGGTGGTGCCGGCGGCCCGGTGTCGTGTTCTCGCGTGTGGTCCCGCCGTTGGGCCGCCGCGGTGGCAAGGTCGGTCCGTAGGGATGCGGTCGTGGACCGGGGCGCCTTCCCCGGGGATGCGGCCGGGTCCCGACACCATGCACTGCCGGGCTGTCTGGAGAGGAGATCCGCTGATGAATGCCGAGACCATGCTCGCCGCCGGGGTCGACGAGTTCGGGCCCGCCTCCGCTCTCACCGTGTCACGCCGTCCCGTTCCCGAGCCGGGTCCCGGGGAGATCAGCATCGATGTCACGTACGCGGGCGTCGGGTTCGTCGACACGCTGCTGCGCTCGGGGGCGTTCCCGCTGTGGACGCCGATGGTCCCCGGGATCGAGGTCACCGGCCGGGTGCGCGCCGTGGGCCGCGATGTCCAGGGGTTCACCGTCGGCCGGAGCGTCGCCGCGCTGCTCAACGACTTCGGGCGCGGACAGCGCGCCGGCGGCTACGCGCAGGTCGCCGTCGCGCACCACACGATGGCCGCGCCGGTGCCGGACGGCGTCGACCTGCGACGCGTCACCGCCGCCCTCGTCAACGGCGTCACCGCGTGGGTGGCCCTGCACGATGTCGCGCGGCTCGACGCCCGGGACCGGGTCCTCGTCCTCGGGGTGACCGGTGGCCTGGGCGCCACCACGGCGCGGATGGCGACGCTCTTCCCGGCCCGGCAGGTGATCGGGGTCGTCGGCCGCGACCCGGACCGGGCGCCGGACGAGTGCACGGACGTGGTGGTCGCGGACGCGCTGCCCGACGCTCTCGACCGGCTCACGCCGGACGGATCGGTGGACGTCGTCATCGACCCGGTGGGCGGCCCGCTGCGCGCCGCCGCGTTCCGGCGCCTCGCCCCCTTCGGACGCCACGTCGTCCTCGGCAACGCCAGCCGCGACGACCGGCCCTTCTCCGGTGACGAGACCTGGCTGGCGACGCGCACGGTGTCCGGCCTGAGCATCGGCGGCGTCGCCCATCTGCGCCCCGCCACCTGCACCGAGGCACTCACCGCCGTCATCTCCCTGGTGGCCCGCGGCATCCTGGACGAGCCACTGCCCGCGGTCGAGCCGCTGGAGAACGCCGGCAAGGTGCACGAGGCCCTGGAGAGCCGGACGGCCCCGGCGAAGACGGTCCTGTCCGTGGCCGATTGAACTCCTGCCCGCACCTGGGCCGGACGGCCCCGCCCGCCCTCGGACGGACGGGGCCATCGCTCTCGCGGCTACCGCGCAACCACCTGATCGGACACCGCACCCGGCACCGGCGCGTAGCCGGTCGCCCGGCTGGTGAACGTGCCCCGGCCCTGGGTCCGGCCACGCAACTGGGACGCGTAGCCGAAGAGTTCGGCCAGCGGCACCGTCGCCGTGACGACCGCGGTGCCCGCGCGCATCGCGGAGGCGGAGATCTGTCCGCGTCGCGCCGCCAGGTCCCCGAGCACCCCGCCCACGGCGTCCTCGGGCACGGTGGCCGTGACCTCGACGACCGGTTCGAGGAGCGCCATGACGCTCGCCCGGAAGGCCGCTCTGAGCGCGAATCGGCCCGCCGTACGGAACGCCATCGGCGATGAGTCCTTGGGGTGCGTGGACCCGTCGGTGAGCGTGACCTGCACCCCGGTGACCCGATGGCCGCCGAGGGGGCCCTCGCTCAGGGCGTCCCTGCACCCGGCCTCCACGGCCTGGACGTAGTCCCGCGGCAGCCGTCCGCCGGTGACGACCGACCGGAACACGAAGTCCACCGCGCCGTCGCCCGCGCCGTCCTGCGCCGCCGGCAGCGGCCGTACGTCGATGACGACGTGCGCGAACTGGCCTGCTCCTCCCTCCTGTTTGACATGCCGGTACACCAGACCGGATACCCCGCGCGAGACCGTCTCCCGGTAGGCCACCTGCGGCCTGCCGACGCCGACCTCCAGGCCGTGGGCCCGGCGGATCTTCTCCACCGCCACCTCCAGATGCAGTTCACCCATGCCCGAGAGCACCGTCTGGCCGCTCTCGCGGTCCGTCCTGACGACGAGCGAGGGGTCCTCCTCGACGAGTCGTGCCAGCGCGGACACGAGCCGGGCGCTGTCGGCGTTCCTGCGTGCCTCGACCGCCACGGAGACGACCGGTTCGGCCACCGTGGGCGGTTCGAGGACGACAGGCGCGTCGGGTGCGCACAGGGTCGCGCCGCTGCGGGCGGCCTTCACTCCGGCCACCGCGACGATGTCCCCGGCCACCGCGCGCTCCACCTCGGTGTGCCGGTCGGCCTGGACGCGCAGGATCCGGCCGATCCGCTCCGTACGCCGTGCGCCCGCATCCCACACCGCCTCTCCCCTGTGAACCGTTCCCGAGTACACCCGCAGATAGGTCAGCCGCCCGCGAGGAGTCGCCTGCACCTTGAACACCAGCGCGGCCAGCGGTGCCGCCGGATCGCAGGCCCGCTCCTGCTCGTCGTCGCCGACGGCCCCGCGGACCGCGGGCACGTCGAGCGGTGACGGCAGGTAGGCGACGACCGCGTCCAGGAGCGGCTCGACACCGCGGTTGCGGTACGCCGATCCGCACAGCACGACGACGCCCTCACCGCCGCGTGTCAGATCCCGCAGCGCTCCTGCCAACGTCCCGGCGGACAGAGCCGATCCGTCGCAGAACTCCTCCAGGGCGCCGGGATGCAGCTGCGCCACCGTCTCCTCGAGGAGCCGCCTGCGCCGCCGCGCCTCCTCGCGCAGCTCTTCCGGTACCGGCCCCTCCTCGTAGGTGTCGCCGCCCTCGCGCCAGGTGAGAAGGCGCATGCGGATCAGGTCGACGACACCGGTGAACGCGTCCTCGCGGCCGACCGGCAACTGGACCACCATCGGGACCGTGTCGAGGCGCCGGCGCATCGACTCGACCGCCGTGTCGAGGTCGGCACCGGCACGGTCGAGCTTGTTCACGAAGGCGATGCGCGGCACGCCGTGGCGGTCGGCCTGCCGCCAGACCGACTCGCTCTGCGGCTCGACGCCCGCCACGGCGTCGAACACCGCGACGGCGCCGTCCAGCACGCGCAGGGAGCGCTCGACCTCGTCGGCGAAGTCGACATGGCCCGGGGTGTCGATCAGGTTGATCCGGTGCCCGTCCCAGGCGCAGCTGACGGCCGCGGCGGAGATGGTGATGCCCCGTTCGCGTTCCTGGACGTCGAAGTCGGTGACGGTGGTGCCGTCGTGGACCTCGCCGCGTTTGTAGGTGGCGCCGGTGGTGTAGAGGATCCGTTCGGTGACGGTGGTCTTGCCGGCGTCGACGTGGGCGAGGATGCCCACGTTGCGGACGGCGGTCAGGGGGTCGGTGTCATGACGGTGCAGGTCGGTACGCACGCCTGTGGCCTTTCGGGTGGTTCCACACAGAGGCAGCGCGATTACCGGACGGACAGCGCAACGAGCCCCGCCGAAGGGTCGGTTCGAGGGCGTGCGGACACGTGAGGTGTCAGATGTTCGTCGCGGGGGTCCGGTACCGGCCGCGCAGCCGGTGCCGGGCGCACCGAGACACCAGGATCACCTCGAACCGTGACCGGGGAACGACGACAGCGGTGCGGTGACGCACGGCCCGGCTCCCCTCACTTGTCACGGCGCGCGCTGCGACGAAGGGCAGCGGCGTGAATACGTGGCGAGTGTAGGGAACCGGACCCGTGCCGGGCACCCGATTAAAACCGGCCCCCGGACTCGTCCAAAAGCGGCCCGCGGGCTCGTCGCTCAGGGATGCATCCGCGCCCCCTTGAGGACCTTGTCGACGGCGTTGCGCGGGCCGTACACGGCCATGCCCACCAGGTCCAGCCGGTCGGCGGGCACGGCCCGGACCGCCGCGCGGTTGTCCCGGTCGTTGCCCGTGCCGAACAGCTCCGCCGTGAACACGGCCGTCGGCAGCGAGCGCGACAGGGCACGTCCGTGTGCCGTGGCCAGAGTCTGCTTCGCCCCCTCGAAGACCAGCACCGGCTGGCGGAACATCGGCAGGTACGCGGTGGCGTCGGCGTCCTCGTACGGGGCTCCGACCACCTCGGGGGCCGCCGTACCGAGCCCGCTGACCAGGAACGCGGTCACGTTGAGCCGCTGCCAGGGCTCCAGGTCGTCGCGCAGCAGGACGGCGATCTTGGTGTCGAAACGGACCGGCGCGGGGCCGGAATGATCATCCGCCGCGGCCGGCGCCGGGCTCGCAACGTCGGTGGGGATCTCGTCCATCGTTCTCATGCTTCGAGACTGCGCTGTCCAGGCCGGTCCGGTCTTGTACGTTCCTTGCATGGTGCCCCGGCCGGAGATCTCCGCGTGGCGCCCGCGGGTCGCGGGTGTCGTGGAGGTGTTCCACGCCCACTTCACCGAGCACGCGTACCCCATGCACGTCCACGACGCGTGGACGCTGCTGATCGTCGACGACGGCGCGGTCCGCTACCGCCTGGACCGCCACGAGCGCGGCACACCGAACGACACCGTCAGCCTGCTTCCGCCGCGCGTGCCGCACAACGGGTCGCCCGCCACCGCACACGGCTTCCGCAAGCGCGTCCTCTACCTCGACATGACGCTGCTCGACGAGACCTTGATCGGAGCGGCGGTGGACGGACCCGACCTCACCGACCCCGTCCTGCGCACCCGCGTCAGCCGGCTCCACAGCGCCCTCGCCCACCCCGGCGACGAGTTCGAGGCGCAGAGCCGCCTCGCCCTGATCGGCGAACGGCTGCGCACCCACCTGCGCCCCGGGGTCCCCGACACCGGGCCGCCCCGCCGGGGCATCGCCCACGACCTGCGGGACCTTCTGGACGCACGGCTCCTGGACGGCATCGCCCTGGACGAGGCGGCGCGTCTCGTCCACGCCCACCCGACCCATCTCGTACGCGCCTTCAGCGGGGCCTTCGGCATCCCGCCGCACCAATACGTGATGTCCCGCCGTGTCGATCTGGCGCGCCGTCTGCTCCTCGGCGGGCAGCCGCCGGGCGAGGTGGCGACCGCCGCCGGGTTCTACGACCAGCCGCACCTCACCCGGCACTTCAAGCGGGTCCTCGGCACCACCCCGGGCCGCTACGCCCGCACCGCCCCCTGAGCACTTCGGGTGCTTTTAGCGGGTGTTGCACACGTTCGCGGAACCACTTCCCCCTACCGTCGTTGCACGGATGCCGCCGGACGCCGAGGCCGGGCCGCGACAAGACCCAGGGAGTGTGCGTGAAGGTTGTCTGTGTCGGTGGAGGACCCGCCACCCTGTACTTCTCGATCCTGCTGAAGCTCCAGGCCCCTTCGCACGACATCACCGTCTTCGAGCGGAACCCGGCCGGCTCCACCTACGGCTGGGGCGTCACCTACTGGCCGGACATGCTGGAGCGGCTCAGGCGCCACGACCCGCACTCCGCGTCCGCGATCAGCGAGGGGTCGCTGCGCTGGCGTGACGGGGTCGCCCATGTCGGGGAGCGCACCACGACCCACGAGGGCGACGAGGGCTTCGCCATCGGCCGGCACAAGCTCCTCGACATCCTCGCCCGCCGCGCGGGGTCCCTCGGCGTCGACATCGAGTACGGCCGCGAGGTCCCCGACCGCGAGCAACTGCCCGAGGCCGACCTGATCGTGGCCGGTGACGGCGCCAACAGCACGCTGCGCGACCGCCATGCCGGCCACTTCGGCACGCACACCACCCTGGGCCGCAACCCCTACCTCTGGCTCGGCACGACCAAGGTGTTCCGCTCCTTCACGTTCGCCTTCGCACAGACCGCGCACGGCTGGATCTGGTGTTACGCGTACGGGTACAGCGGCGAGCACAGCACCTGCGTCGTCGAGTGCTCCAAGGCGACCTGGCAGGGCCTCGAACTCGACCGCCTGCCCCAGCCGGAGGCCCTGCGCCGCCTGGAGGGAATCTTCGCGTCTCTCCTCGACGGCCACTCGCTCATCGGCCGCAGCGACCTCGGCGGCCCGGCCCCCTGGCAGACCTTCCGCACCCTCACCAACCGCACCTGGTCGCACGGCAATCTGGTGCTGCTCGGCGACGCCGCGCACACCACGCACTACTCGATCGGCGCGGGCACGACGCTCGCGATGCAGGACGCGATGGTCCTGGCCAGCTCCCTCGCCGCGGCGAAGACGATCCAGCCGGCGCTCAGCCACTACGAGCGCACCCGCAAGAGCGAGCTGCTGTCCGTCCAGAGCGCGGCCCGGCACAGCGCGCAGTGGTACGAGAACCTCCCCCGCTACATCCAGCTCCCGCCGGCCCACATGTTCGCCCTCCTCGGCCAGCGGCACTCCCCGCTGCTCCCCCACATCCCGCCCCAGCTCTACTACCGGATCGACCGGGCCGCCGATCAGTTGCAGTCACTGCGCAGACTCAAGCAGTGGCTGGGACCGCGCCTCGCCCGCACCCTCCAGCACCACAACTCCGCGCGCGGGTAAGGCACTTCGAATCAGAGGCTTCAGAGGCTCAGAGGCTCAGAGGCTCAGAGGCTCAGAGCCGGATGATCACGACTGCCGTGTCGTCGGAGTTGCCGCCACGCGGGATCAGTTCGGCGAGCACGGTGTCGGCGAGGCGTTCCGCGTCCGCCGACGCGTGGCGGGCCAGGCAGTCCGCGAGGCGGGCCAGGCCCGTGTCGATGTCCTCGCGGCGCCGCTCGACCAGGCCGTCGGTGTAGAGGACGAGCGTGGCACCGTCCTCGAAGGCGGTCTCGGCCTCCGGTCTGGGGACGTGTTCGGGGCGGGCGCCGAGGGGCGGGTCGGTCGCCCGGTCCAGGAACTCCACAGTGCCGTCGGTGTGCAGCAGTGCGGGCGGAAGGTGACCCGCGCTGCTGTAGGCGAGGGTGTGGCGGTCGAAGTCGACGACCGCCAGTGCGGCGGTGGTGGACTCGGCGCCCTCGACCGAGCGGGCATAGAGGCCGAGTGCGTCGAGCGCGGCCGCGGGGCCGTCGGCCACGAGCACGGCGGCGCTCAGAGCGCTGCGGAGTTGGCCCATGACGCCGGCCGCGTGCAGGCCGTGGCCGACCACGTCACCCACGGCCACCGCGAGCCGATTGCCGGGCAGCTCGGCCAGGTCGTACCAGTCGCCGCAGACGTTCAGGGCGCCCACGGCCGGCCGGTAGCGCACGGCCGCCCTGCCACCGCCGACGCGTTCCGGCACGGGCAGCATCGCGGCCTGAAGGGTCAGGGCGACCTCGCGCTCACGGGCGTGGGCCCGGCGCAGCCGCTCGTTGACCTCCTGAAGTTCCCTGGCGCGGGTGTACAGCTCCGCCTCCAGTACCTGGGCCCGGTCACCGTCGCGGCCGCCCTTGGCGCGGATCAGCTCGGTGACCTCCTCCACCCGGTGCAGCAGCAGTACGACGCTGCCGTCGGGGCCGAAGACAGGGGCGTTGACCGGACTCCAGTAGCGCTCGTGCCACTGGCCGGGCCGGTCGGGGTACTCGACGTCGTACCGCTGGAGCGCCATGGCGTCGCGTTCCCCGGTGGCCACCACCCTCCGCAGCGACAGCTCCAGGTTGCGCATGCCGGTCGCACCGTCGTCGTTGGGGTTGTCCGGGAAGACGTCGAACAGATACCGGCCGACGAGCTGTTCACGGGTACGCCCCGACATCTGGCAGAACTCCTCGTTGGCGTCCACGTACACGAGGTCGGGTCTGAGCAGTGCGACCGATCCGGGCAGCGCCTGGAACACCTGCTCGTAGTCGATTCCGGAATTCCTCACGACGCGTCCCGCCTCCTTGCGTGTACCGCGTGTGCGGCGACGGGTGACCGGGCACCCCGCGGTCGGACGACCACAGGGTGTCCCAGCCTCGAGGGCCGGAGCTCCGATTACGTCATCGGCGGCGTGTCCTGTGGCCGGACCGCCCGGCCGCCGTCAGTGGTGCCAGGCGTGGCCGCCCGTGTTGTGGATGAAGCGCTGAAGCACCTTGAGAGTGGTCAGATACTCCTCGTCCGAGACTCCCGCGTGCCGCTCGGCCCACAACTCCCTCTGGAGCAGGGCGACTTCATCGAAGAAGTCCTTGCCCTCCGGCGTGAGCGAGAGCCGCCCCTCGGCGTCCTCGGTGATCCAGCCGTGGGCGATCGTCGTGTCGATCTCCTCCGCCAGGACGGCCTCACCCGCGTCCAGGTAGCCGCTGAGAGTTTCGGACACCTCCGTCCGGGTCTTGATGCGGTCGGCCCGTGCCACCTGCGCGAGGACCCACCACTGCGGCTGGGTGGTGCCCTTCTCCGCGAGGGCGCCCCGGGTGCGGGTGACGACAGCCTTGTAGGCGGCCCAGGCCCAGTAGCCGATGGGCTGCTCGATCAGTTCTGCGTCGCTGTGCGAGTACTCCATGACTGGTTCGCTCCGTCCGGTGCGCACGATTCTTCGGTGCATCCGAGCCTAGAAACTCAACCGCACTTGAGGTCCAGGACTCGCGACGGAGAAGTTCGCGGCGATTTCGGATCGCGCATGGCGGGTGTGCCCTGTCACCCTGCTGTCATGAGTGATGCCGAAGTGCTGCTCCTCGGCGGACGGGCCGGTGTCGGCAAGACGACCGTGGGATGGGAGGTGTCGGCCCTCCTGCGTGCCATGGAGGTGTCGCACGCCGTGATCGAGGGCGACTTCATGGGGCAGGTGCATCCGGCGCCGGAGGGCGACCCGCACCGGGCCGGGGTCACCGAGGACAACCTGACGGCCGTGTGGGGCAACTTCGCCCGGCGCGGCTACCGCCGCCTCATCTACACGAACACAGTGAGCGTGCTGCCCGAGGCGGCGGGCATGTTCGAGCGCGCTATGGGACCGGGCGTCCGGATCGTACGGGTCCTGCTCACCGCGTCCGACGCCACCGCGGGCGAGCGGCTGACCGCCCGGGAGCTCGGCTCGGAGCTGGAGACGGAGCTGCGGGGCAGCGCCCGCAAGGCACGCCTCCTGGACGAGCGGGCCCCCGCGGACACCGTGCGAGTGGCGACCGACGGACGGACGGTCGGCGACATCGCCCGCGAGGTGGTGGCAACGACCGGCTGGACCGTGCGGCCGCCTGTCACCGGGTGGACCTAAGGTCTTTCGTTCGCATCGAGACGACAACAGACGAAAACGCCTCAGATGTGCGCACCAGACCCCGCGAGCCCCTGATCCAGACGAAATGGCCCTGGCTTCAGCGTGCTCTTGCGAGGAACCCCGGGGGTTCACCCCTGGGAGGATTCGCATCCGGTGATGGCGATGCGGAGCATCGCCGCGGCAACGGGCGCGGAGCGCCCGCAAGAAACCGGGCCGGAGTGCCCGGTGAGGAATGTGCGCTGTTCGAATGCCGGCATGTCGGGCGGCAGGTAACGTCACGGTCGTGAAGTTGACCGTGCAGGTGAAACTCCTGCCGACGCCCGTGCAGGCGGCGGCACTTGAGGAAACCCTGCATGCCTGCAATCAAGCCGCGACCTGGGTCTCCCAGATGGCGTTCGAGAAGGACATCAAGCGCAACTTCCGCCTGCGTGAGCACACCTACACCCAGGTCAAGGACCGGTGGGGGCTCGGCGCTCAGGCGGCCCAGCATGTCATCAAGAAGACCTGCGACGCGTACCGCACGTTGAGGGCGAACCTGAAGGCCGGGAATCTCGGCAGGCCCTCCTCCAAGCGCTACCGGCGGGCCACCGAAAAACCGATCGCTTTCCGGCCGGAGGGCGCGCAGCCGTATGACGACCGGATGCTGTCCTGGCAGCACACGGAGCGCACGGTGTCGATCTGGACCCTGTCGGGCCGGATGAAAGAGGTGGCGTTCACCGCCGCCCCCGCAAACTTGGCCCGCCTGGCCCTGTGCCGCAAGGGCGAGTCCGACCTGCTGTTCCGCGACGGGATGTGGTTCCTGATCGCCACCTGCGAGGTTCCCGAGGCCGAACTCGACACCAGCATCACCCAGTTCCTGGGGATCGACCTGGGGATCGTGAACATCGCGACCACCTCGGACGGTCAGATCATGGCCGGGCGTCGGCTGAACCGTGGGCGCCTGCGCGAGCGCGTCCTGCGTACGAAACTCCAGCGTAAGAACACCCCGTCCGCCAAACGGCGCCTGAGGAAGCGGCGTCGTAAGGAGGCGCGGCGTGGACGGGACATCAACCACAAGATCGCGAAACATGTGGTGGCCGAGGCAGAACGCACCGGACGCGGAATCGCCCTGGAAGACCTCACCGGCATCCGCGCACGGGTACGGCTTCGCAAGCCCCAACGGGCCACCCTCCACTCCTGGGCCTTTGCTCAGCTCGGCCAGTTCATCGCGTACAAGGCCCGCAAGGCAGGGGTAGTGGTGGTGCACGTCAATCCGGCGTACACCTCCCGCACCTGCGCCGAATGCGGGCACATCGACAAGGCGAACCGGGCCAGTCAGTCCCGCTTCGTATGCCGGTCCTGCGGTGTTGTTGCACACGCGGACTGGAACGGCTCCCGCAACATCCGCCACCGTGCGGAAGAGTTGTGGCGACGCGGGGCGCAGTCAACCGCCCCAGACCCACCCCCGAACACCGGGCGTGGGACAGGACGCAAACCCAGCACCACAGCCAGTGGCGCCCGTTGTGCAAGCCCGCGACTTTCAGCCCCGGGTCGTTGACCCTCCCGCGACCGGGGGGACCTGGCTCGCGGTGCCCGAGCTGGCCAGCCAGCGGCCCCCGTGGCGTGACACCTCGATGGGGCGGCCGAAGCAGGCCGTCATCCGGGCGGACGTGAGCACCTCGTCGGCCCGGCCTCCCGCCAGAACTCGGCCGTCGCGCAGGAGCAGCGCGTGGCCGATCGCCGGTGACAGCTCTTCCAGGTGGTGGGTGACGGTGATGGTCGCCAGCCCCCTTCGTCCCTCGGCGAGTTGACGCATCGTGTCGATGAGGTCCTCGCGCGAGGGCAGGTCGAGCGCGTTGAAGGGTTCGTCGAGCAGGAGCAGGGACGGGTCCGCCATCAGCGCGCGGGCGATGAGGATGCGGGCCCGCTGGCCGCCGGAGCAGACGCCGTACGGCCGGTCGGCGAGCTCCTTGATGTCGAGTTCGGCCAGGAGCGTGTGCGCGCGCTCGCGCACGTCGGCGTCGTACTTGCGCCACAGCGGCTGCACGGTGCCGGTGTGCCCGGTCAGGACGACGGTGTGCCCGGTGAGGTCCTGCGGCACGCGCTGCGCGCTCGACACCAGGCCGATGTGTGCGCGCAGTTCGCGTACGTCGACCGTGCCGAGGCGGTGGCCGAGGACCTCGACGGTGCCGGTGGTGGGGTGCATCAGGGCGCCGATGAGGCGGAGCACGCTGGTCTTGCCGGCGCCGTTGGCGCCGAGCAGGGCCCAGTGTTCGCCGGAGCGCACCGTCCAGTTGATGTCGTCGAGGATGACCTGGCCCGTCGTGAACCTGCGCACGCAGGCCCCGTCGAGGGCGGCGACGATCCGTCCGTTGCTCACTGACGCCTCCTGTCGAATGGACCGGCACAGGTTAGCTGCACACGGCACTCAAACGCGGAGAGGTCCAGTTCGTGGACGTTGCGGGGGCACGCGGTGCGAGGGAACGGGTGACGGCCGGGGCGCCTACCCCTTCTCGTAGGGTCGTCACCACCCGCTCATCCGAGGAGAAGCTCGTGACCATTGCCTTCAACGACGTACGGGCCGCGGCGGACCGCATCGCGGGGCACACCCGCCCGCTCATGGTGGCCCCCTTGGGCGACCGGGCGTTCGACGGTGCGTTCGGCGAGGCCGAAGGGTGGCTTGCGCTGGAGTTCATGCAGCACACCGGCTCGTTCAAGGCGCGTGGTGCCTTCAACTTCGTCAGCAGCCACATCGAGGCGGGCCTGATGCCGGACGCGGGCGTCGTCATCGCCTCCGGGGGCAACGCCGGGCTCGCCTGCGCCTGGGCCGCGGCCCGGCACTCGGTCCAGGCCACCGTCTTCGTCCCCGAGACGGCGCCCGCGGTGAAGGTCGACAGGCTCCGGCGGCTGGGTGCCACGGTCCGGCAGGTCGGCTCGGAGTACGCGGAGGCGCTGACGGCCTCGCAGAAGTACGCGGCCGAGAGCGGGGCCCTGGAGTCCCACGCGTACGACCACCCGTTGATCGCGGCCGGTGCCGGCACGGTCATGGAGGAGCTCGTTCAGGCGCTGCCCGGCGTCGACACCGTCCTGGTGTCGGTGGGCGGCGGCGGACTGTTCACGGGCATCGCCGCGTCGGCGCTGGAGCGCGGCGTGCGTGTCGTGGCCGTGGAGCCGGAGCGCTGCTGCGCCCTGCACTCCGCGCTGGAGGCGGGCGCGGTGGTCGACGTCCCGGTCGACTCCGTCGCGGCGGACTCCCTCGGCGCACGCCGTACCTCCGAGATGGCGCTCGAATGGGCGGGCAAGGACCATGTACGGTCCGTTCTCGTGACCGACGAGGCGATCGTGTCCGCACGTCAGGCCCTGTGGGACGACCGGCGGCTCGCAGTCGAGCACGCGGCGGCCGCGGCGCTGGCGGCGGTGACCTCAGGCGTCTGCACGCCCGCACCCGGCGAGCGGGTCGCCGTGATCCTTTGCGGCGCGAACACGGACCCCGGCGACCTCACGCGGGGCACACGCCTCCCGCACTGACGCATCCCCGCGGTCACGCACCCCGCGGGCATTCCAGCGCGAACCCGGGCGATCGAACTTACGATGGGGTTTGTTCTCCGGCCGCTCCCGCGCGCACGTCCGCGGGAACCGGCGCCGGAGCGAGACGCCGATGAGTTCGGGGTGGAAGACGCATGGCACAGGCCGCAGGCCCAGCGCGCACCGTCATCCTGACCGTGGACGACGACCCGGGGGTCTCCCGCGCCGTCGCCCGTGACCTGCGGCGACGCTTCGGCGAGTCATACCGCATCGTCCGCGCGGAGTCCGGGGCGTCCGCCCTGGACGCGCTGCGCGAGCTCAAGCTGCGCGGCGACCTGGTGGCGGTGATCCTGGCCGACTACCGGATGCCCGAGATGAACGGCATCGAGTTCCTCGAGCAGGCCATCGACATCTATCCGGGCGCGCGCCGGGTCCTGCTGACCGCGTACGCCGACACGAGCGCCGCCATCGACGCGATCAACGTCGTCGACCTCGACCACTACCTTCTCAAGCCATGGGACCCGCCGGAGGAGAAGCTCTATCCCGTCGTGGAGGACCTGCTGGAGACGTGGCGGGCCACCGACCGCAAGCCCGTGGCGACCACGAAGGTCGTCGGGCACCGGTGGTCGGCCCGGTCGTCGGACGTACGGGAGTTCCTCGCCCGCAACCAGGTGCCGTACCGGTGGTACTCGTCCGAGGATCCGGAAGCACGCTGTCTGCTGGCCGCCGCCGGGCAGGACGGCTCGCGGCTCCCGCTCGTGATCACCCCGGACGGCACCGCGCTCGTCGAACCCGAGGACGCCGAGCTGGCCGCGCGGGTCGGCCTGGCGACGACGCCGACGGCCGACTTCTACGACCTGGTCGTCGTCGGCGGCGGCCCCGCGGGGCTCGGCGCCGCCGTCTACGGGGCGTCCGAGGGACTGCGGACCGTGCTCGTGGAACGCTCGGCGACCGGCGGGCAGGCGGGCCAGAGCTCACGGATCGAGAACTACCTCGGCTTCCCGGACGGTGTGTCCGGGTCCCAGCTCACCGAACGCGCCCGGCGCCAGGCCGCGCGGTTCGGCGCCGAGATCCTCACCGCACGTGAGGTGACGGGCCTGGAGGTGAACGGGCCCGCGCGCACCGTGCTGTTCTCCGACGGCTCCGCCGTCTCCGCGCACAGCGTGATCCTCGCGACCGGAGTGTCGTACCGGCAGCTCGACGCCCCCGGCCTCGCGGGACTCACGGGGTGCGGGGTCTTCTACGGTTCCGCGCTGACCGAGGCGAGCGCCTGCCAGGGCCAGGACGTGTACATCGTCGGTGGCGCGAACTCGGCGGGTCAGGCCGCCATGTACCTGGCCAGGGGCGCCAAGTCCGTCACCCTCCTCGTACGGAGCCCGTCGCTGTCCGCCTCGATGTCGCACTATCTCGTCCAGCAGATCGAGGACGCGCCCAACGTCTCCGTACGCACCGGCACCGTCCTCGAATCCGCGCACGGATCCGATCATCTAGAACAGCTGACCCTGCGCGACGTGGCGAGCGGGGACACCGAACTCGTGGATGCGCAGTGGCTGTTCGTGTTCATCGGGGCCGCGCCGCTGACCGGCTGGCTGGAGGGGACGGTGCTGCGGGACGGGCGGGGGTTCATCATGGCCGGTCCCGACCTCACCCCGGACGGACGGCCGCCCGCGGACTGGGATCTCGACCGGCCGCCGTACCACCTGGAGACCAATGTGCCCGGTGTGTTCGTGGCCGGGGACGCGCGCTCCGAGTCCGCCAAGCGCGTCGCGTCCGCCGTCGGAGAGGGAGCCATGGCCGTCATGCTCGTGCACCGGTATCTGGAGCAGCCGTGAACGGGCGGCCGGTTCCGTGCAACCGCGAGGAACTGGGCTCACTGTTCCTGTTCGAGAAGCTCGACCCGGACCAGCTCGACCGGCTGTGCCGCGAGGGCCGCGTGGAGGCCTTCGATCCCGGGCCCGTGTACGCGGAAGGCGATCCGTCGACCTGCTTCTACGTACTCCTCGCGGGCACGCTCGTCCTGTCGCGCCGCGTCGGCGCCGACGACGTGGAGGTGAACCGGAGTTCCAGCCGCGGTGTGTACGCGGGCGCCTTCCAGTCCTATCTCGGCGATCGCGCCCCGCAGACGTACAACAGCTCGATGCGGGTCACGGAGCCCTCGCGGTTCTTCATCCTGCCCGCGGACACCTTCGCGGACGTCGTGCGGGAATGGTTCCCCATGGCCGTCCACCTGCTTGAAGGGCTGTTCTTCGGTGTGCGGAACACCCAGCAGACGATCGGCCAGCGGGAGCGGCTGCTGGCGCTCGGCTCGCTGTCCGCCGGGCTCACCCACGAGCTCAACAACCCGGCCGCGGCGGCGGCGCGTGCCACGTCTTCACTGCGCGAGCGGGTCGCGGGCATGCGGCACAAGCTGGGCGCGATCGCCTCGGGCCCGTACCGGCGGGCCACGCTGGAGACCCTCATCGAGATCCAGGAGCGGACGGCCGAGCAGGTGTCCAAGGCTCCTGTCCTGACTCCTCTGGAGACCTCCGACCGCGAGGACGTCCTCACGGACTGGCTGGACGACCACGGGATCACCGCCGGCTGGCAGCTGGCGCCGAACTTCGTCCAGGCCGGCCTCGATGTCGACTGGCTCGACCAGGTCGCCACGGCCGTCGGCGAGGAAACCCTCGAAGGCGCCATGCGGTGGCTGAACTACACGGTCGAGACCGAACTCCTCATGAACGAGATCGAGGACTCCACCGCCCGGATCTCCCACCTCGTCGACGCGGCCAAACAGTACTCCCAGATCGACCGGGCCCCTTCCCGGTTCGCCGACGTGCACGAACTGCTCGACAGCACGCTGATGATGCTCTCCGGCAAGTTCGGGAACGGAATCAAGGTCGTCAAGGACTACGACCGCACACTGCCCGAGGTCCCGGCCTACCCCGGCGAACTCAACCAGGTGTGGACGAACCTCGTCGACAACGCGGTCGCGGCGATGAACAGCACAGGCGGCGAGGGCACGTTGACAGTGCGCACCGCGCTCGACCGTGACCATCTGCTCGTGGAGTTCCGCGACACGGGGCCGGGGATCCCCGCGGACATCCGTGGCCGCATCTTCGACCCGTTCTTCACCACCAAACCGGTGGGCGAGGGAACCGGGCTCGGCCTGGACATCTCCTGGCGCATCGTCGTCAACAAGCACCACGGCCAGCTCGAAGTGCACTCCGAGCCCGGAGACACCCGCTTCCAGGTGCGTCTCCCCCTCACGTCCACGAACCCCGAATCCGACCCCCCACAGGAGCCTTCATGAGTACCACGAACGGAATCGACCCCTCGGTCCCGCCGAGCGGCACCGGATGCGTCGAGTGCGACGCGGCCGGCGGCTGGTGGTTCCATCTGCGGCGCTGCGCGCAGTGCGGCCACATCGGCTGCTGCGACGACTCACAGGGCAAGCACGCGACGGATCACGCCAAGACGAGCGGCCACCCGGTGATCCAGAGCTTCGAGCCGGGCGAGAACTGGTTCTGGGACTACAACACGTCCTCGCTCATCGAGACGGGCCCGGACCTCGCTCCCCCCGTCAGCCATCCCGAGACACAGCGGACCCCCGGCCCCGCGGACCGAGTCCCCTCGAACTGGGCCGAGTTGCTGGGCTGACGGGCATCCCTGGACGGAAGAGCGCCGGATCAGGCCGACTCCGGGGCCGTGAACGACACGTCCGCCGAGTGCGTGGTCGTGTCCGCGTCGCTGCCGAGCGGACCGTCGGAGCCGCGCGCCTCCACACGGTTTCGTACGCCTCCGAATCCTGTGATCCACTGACCTCGGATGCCGATCAGGCCTCTGACGTGGGCATGGAGCCGACGCCCCGTGATCGACAGCAGGGAGAGTTCCGATGACGACGACCGCGAAGCCGAGCGTGCAGCACGAGGACGAGCAGGTACGGGTGACCCGCTGGGACTTCGAGCCCGACACGCGTACCGGCCGTCACGTCCACGAGCACGACTACGTGGTCGTGCCCGTGGTGGACGGCCGGATCAGCGCGTTCGCCCCCGACGGCACCGTGACCGAGTCACAGCTGCGCGCCGGCGAGTCCTACGCGCGCCCGGCGGGCGGCGAGCACGACGTCGTCAACACGGGCGGCACGTGGCTGGCGTTCGTCGAGATCGAGCTCAAGGGGACGTCGAAAGCCGTGGCGTAGCGCCCCGTCGCTCACCTGAGGGCGGTCACTTGACGAGGTACTTGCAGCCCGCGATCGACTTGCCGTCCTTGTTGTCCGCGACCTGCTTGCCGTCGACCTTGATGACGCAGGAGGCCGGCACGAGCTGTCCGTCCGAGCCGGTCACCGAGCCGGGGACGACCGACACCAGGCTGCCGACCTTCAGTTCGGCGCCCTTGACGGTCAGTTGGATCGTCTTCGTCCAGGGCAGGTTCACCTGCTCCGTCTTGCTGTCTCCGGCCGTCCACAAGACCTGCGTACTGCCCTGGCCCCGCACCTCGAAGGTCACTTCGCGGGTCGCCTCCTGACCCCCGGCCGGCTTCGAGGCGGCGGGCGAGGGGGCCTGCGACGTGTCCTGCTTCGCCCCCGCCCCCTTGCTGTCTCCCCCGCCGCTGCCGCACCCGGCCAGCAGAGCGGCTGTCGCCGCGACCAGAGCAATACCGGTTACCGTCCTGCGCACATTTCCTCCGTGATCCCCGTACAACTCAGCATGTCGGCCCGGGCACACCTCGCCCGGGCCGAACTGCTGAGCATAGTGGGGCGCCCGGGACGGTCACTCGGTGCGTAGGCCGTCGGTCGGCATCTCCCGAACACGTCATGTGTCTAGGAAGGTTCGGGTCCCGGCGCTACTCTCCGCGCATGATTTCGACCGTTGTCTGGGGTACCGGAAATGTCGGGCGCGCGGCCATCCGTGCCGTCGAGGCCCACCCGGCACTGGAGCTCGTCGCCGTACTGGTCCACGACCCCGCGAAGGTCGGCCGCGACGCGGGTGAACTCGCGGGCCTCGCCCACGAGTTGGAGGTCAGGGCGAGCGACGACATCGAAGCGGTGCTGGCCGCCCGGCCCCGGGCCGTCGTGTACGCGGCCTCCGGCGACATCCGCCCCGACGACGCCCTCGCCGACATCACCCGGGCCCTGCGGTCGGGCGCCGTCGTCGTCTCTCCCGCCCTCTATCCGCTCTACGACCACCGCGGCGCGCCGCCGGAGTTCCGGGATCCGGTGGTGGCCGCGATCGCGGAGGGCGGCGGCTCCCTGTTCGCCTCCGGCGTCGACCCGGGCTGGGGCAACGACGTCCTGCCGCTCCTCGTCAGCGGGCTCGGCAGCACCGTCGACGCGATCCGCTGCCAGGAGATCTTCGACTACTCGACGTACGACCAGCCCGACTCGGTACGGCTCCTGGTGGGCATGGGCCAGCCGATGGACTACGACCCGCCCATGCTGTGGGAGACCGTCCCGACGATGGTGTGGGGCGGGCAGATACGTCTGATGGCGCGGGCGCTCGGGGTCGAACTCGACGAGATCCGCGAGACGTTGGACCGCCGCCCGCTCGACACCACGGTGAGTACGCGCACGATGGGCGACTTCGAGGCGGGCACACAGGGCGCCGTACGGTTCGAGGTGCAGGGCATCGTCGGGGGCGAACCCCTCATCGTCATCGAGCACGTCACCCGCATCCACCCGTCCTGCGCGCCGGACTGGCCGACGCCCCCCGACGGCACCGGGGCGCACCGGGTGGTCATCGAGGGCCGTCCGCGCATCGAGGTCACCGTCGAGGCCGCGGACGAGGGCGAGAACCGGTCGGCCGGCGGCAACGCCACCGCGGTCGGCCGGCTGGTGAACGCCATCGACTGGCTCGTGGACCAGGCCCCGGGCCTCTACGACGCGCTCGACGTCCCGCTGCGCCCCGCAGTCGGAAAGCTCGGCCATCGCGGAAGGAAGCAATGATGATCATCGAGATCCCCGAGGGACAGGAACCGATCGGCTACGTCTGGGGGGACATGGTCCCCGGTATCGGCATGGCGGCCGCCAACTTCTCGCTGTCCGTGTACGCCCATACGACGCTGGGCCTGCGGGAGTTCGAGGCGGCACGGCTGCGGATCGCGCAGATCAACGGGTGTCAGTTCTGCCTGGACTGGCGTACCGACCGGGACGGGGAGAAGGTCGAGGAGTCCTTCGCGGACTCGGTGACCGAGTGGCGCACCAGCGACGCCTTCGACGACCGCACGCGGCTCGCGGCCGAGTACGCCGAGCGGTACGCGCTCGATCACCACGGTCTGGACGAGGAGTTCTGGTCCCGGATGACCGCGCTGTACAGCCAGGTCGAGATCGTGGAGCTGAGCATGAGCATCGGTTCCTGGCTGGCGTTCGGCCGGCTCAACCATGTGCTGGGCCTCGACACCGCGTGCGTCCTGCCCACGGCCTGAGACGCGGGGGCCGCGGCCGGCCCCCGCGTTGTGCATCCACTACAGATCAGTGGCGATGATCTTCTCGATGTTCCGCTCGGCGAGCGCCGTGATCGTCACGAACGGGTTGACGCTCGTGTTGCCGGGGATCAGCGAGCCGTCGATGACATAGAGGCCCGAATAGCCGTGCAGGCGGCCGTAGTTGTCGGTGGCCTTGTTCAGGACCGCGCCACCGAGCGGGTGGTACGTGAGGTGGTCGCCCCAGATCTTGTACGTGCCGAAGAGATCGGTGCGGTAGATCGTGCCCTCCTTCGCGTTGATCTTGTCGAAGATCGTCTTGGCCATGTCGATGGAGGTCTGCTTCCAGGCCGTCTGCCAGTTCAGATCGGCCCTGCCCGCCTGGGCGTTCCACGAGAACTCGGCACGGTGCGGGGTGTTCGTGATCGACAGATAGAACGAGGCGTAGGTCTCGATCCCGGTCGGCAGCGGCGCGACCTCGGCGAACGCTCCTCCGGCGGCCCAGTTGTCGATGCCGCCGCAGGGGATCGACGCCTGGACCTTGCCGGTCGGGTCCCACAGGTGGTTGGCGCGGCCGCACATGACGTTGCCGTTGTCGCCCCAGCCCTTGCCCACCTCGCCGTTCAGGGCGGGCAGGGCGCCGGTGGCCTTGAGCTCGACCAGGAGCTTGCTGGTGCCGACGCTGCCGGCCGCGAAGAACACCTTGTCCGCGGTGACGGTCTTGGTGGCCGTGGTCGTGCCGGTGGTGTCGATCTGCTCGATGACGACCGTGTACCCGCCGCCGGGTGCGGGCGCGACCGAAGTCACCTTGTGCAGCGGCGAGATGGAGACCTTGCCGGTGGCCGCGGCCTGGGCCAGGTAGGTCTTCTGGAGTGACTTCTTGCCGTAGTTGTTGCCGTAGAGGATCTCGCCGGCGAGCGCCGACTTGGGGACGGTGCCGGCCGCTTCCTGCTTCATGTAGTCCCAGTCGTACACGTCGGGCACGAAGACGAACGGGAAGCCGGAGCGCTGGGCGTGCTTACGGCCGACGCGCGCGAACTGGTAGCACTCGGCACTCTCGAACCAGGCCGGGTCGACGGTGCCGACGCCGAGCGCGGCGTTGGCGCGCGGGTAGTACGTCGCGTACATCTCGCCGGCGTCGACCGACGGGAGGATGGCGCCGAAGTTCTCGCGCTTGGGCGTGACCGCCATGCCGCCGTTGACCAGGGAACCGCCGCCGACGCCGCGGCCCTGGTAGACGACGATCCCGCCCATTTCCTCGGCGTCCAGAATTCCGGTGTAGCGGGGGACGTCTTTGTCGAGCGGGAAGCCGAGGAAGTTGCTGAGGGGCTGTTTGGTCTTGGTCCGGAGCCAGTAGGAACGGGCGTCCGGACTGGTCGTGTTGGCGAATATCTTGCCGTCCGGTCCGGGGGTGTCCCAGGCCATCCCCATTTCGATCATGTGGACGTCGACACCCGCCCGGGCGAGTCTCAGCGCTGCCACGGAGCCGCCGTATCCCGTGCCGACGACGAGGGCGGTGACGTGCGCGCCGGAGTCGATCGGTGCGCCGACGGGGGCGGTGGCCGCATGGGCCGCGGGGGCGTGGGCCGACAGCGCCGCGGCGCTCAGAATAGAACCGGTTCCAGCGATAAAAGTGCGTCGCGAGACGTTCCTGGAACCGATTGCACGCGTGGTGGAACCACTCATGGCACGTTCCTCACTTTCGATGGAATCGAAACGAGTTCTACTGCTGTTCGCGCATCAAGTCACTACACACGAACAGGTAATTCATGTGCGTCGAATAGGTAACTCGCGTCCACTCGCCCCCGGGTGCGCCGACGGCCCCGGGCGGGCTGCCGGCGGCCGCGGAAGAGTTAGCACTGTCACACAGATCCAGGCAAGTCCCTCCATGTAAACAATCGAGCGGGTTACTACACTTCGTCAGGTTGTTCGGCGCCCGGCCGGACCGGCAGCACGGCTTTCATGCGGGATCACCGTTGATCCAGCTCCGGCGGCGACACGCAAGGAACCCATGACGACCTCAGACAACGGCAGCGACGTCCCCCCGCTGGACAAACCGCTGCCCGGCACGGTGACACTCGACGACGCGGCGGGCGTCGTCGTGGAGCGCGAGGCGCCGCCGGTCGAACCCCTGAACCTGGCCGAACCGCTGGACCTGACCGTCACCACCCCCGACGCGGAGTCCTTCGAGGACTGCGCCGTCGCGGCACGCGGCGGCACAGCCTTGTTCACCGCGGGACCGGCCGCTCCTCCCCGCACCCTCATGAACATCTTCGGCGCGTCCGTGCGCGACCACCGCGACGAGGTGGCCCTGGACGACGGGGCGAAGCAGCTCACGTACCGCGCGCTCGCCGACGAGGTGGAGAACCTGCGGGTGCGGCTCGCGCTGGCCGGGGTCCGCAGGGGCGACCGGGTCGGGGTCCGCGTCCCGTCCGGGACCAATGATCTCTACATCGCGATCCTGTCGGTACTCGCCGTCGGTGCGGCCTACGTCCCCGTGGACGCCGAAGACCCGGACGAGCGCGCCGAGTTGGTGTTCGGCGAAGCCGGGGTCCGCGCCGTCATCGGCGCCGGCCACGACCTGACCGCGTGGGGACCCGACGGTAAGGAGGAGGGCGGCGCCAGGACTCCCCGGGGATCCGCCGACTGTCTGCCCGGCACCGACGACGACGCCTGGATCATCTTCACGTCCGGCTCCACCGGGAAGCCCAAGGGCGTCGCGGTCTCGCACCGCAGCGCCGCCGCCTTCGTCGACGCCGAGGCCGCGCTGTTCCTCGCCGACGAGCCGATCGGCCCCGGCGACCGCGTGATGGCCGGTCTGTCCGTCGCCTTCGACGCGTCGTGCGAGGAGATGTGGCTGGCCTGGCGCAACGGCGCCTGCCTGGTGCCGGTGCCGCGCTCCCGCGTCCGCAGCGGCGCCGACCTCGGGCCCTGGCTCGTCGAGCAGGACATCAGCGTCGTGTCCACCGTGCCCACGCTCGCCGCGCTGTGGGAGCCCCAAGTCCTCGACGACGTACGCCTTCTGATCTTCGGCGGTGAGGCGTGCCCGCCCGAGCTGGCCCAGCGCCTGGTCACCGAGGGCCGCGAGGTGTGGAACACGTACGGTCCCACGGAGGCCACGGTCGTCGCCTGCGCGTGCCTCATGACCGGCGAGGAGCCGGTCAGGATCGGACTGCCGCTGGAAGGCTGGGAGTTGGCCGTCGTCGACGAGGCCGGCGACCCCGTCCCGCTCGGCGCCACCGGCGAGCTCGTCATCGGCGGCGTGGGCCTGGCCCGCTATCTCGACCCCGCCAAGGACGCCGAGAAGTACGCGCCGCTGCCCTCCCTCGGCTGGGAGCGCGCCTACCGCAGCGGCGACCTCGTCAAGGCGGACCCGGAAGGCCTCGTGTTCCTGGGGCGCGGGGACGAGCAGATCAAACTCGGCGGGCGCCGCATCGAGCTCGGCGAGGTCGATGCGGCTCTGCAGGCACTGCCCGGCGTCGCCGGGGCGGCCGCCGCCGTGCGCACGGCGCGCAGCGGCAACCAACTGCTCGTCGGCTACGTCGTCACGCAGGACGGCTGGGACCGCGCCGAAGCCGTCGAGCGCCTGCGGGCCGCGCTGCCCGCCGCCCTGGTGCCGCTCCTCGCCCCTGTCGAGAGCCTGCCCACCCGCACGTCCGGCAAGGTCCACCGCGCCGCCCTGCCCTGGCCGCTGCCCGACCTGGAGACGTCCACCGGACCCACCGAGCAGCTGTACGGCACGGAGGCGTGGCTCGCCGAACAGTGGGCGCACACGCTCGGGGTGTCCGTGACCGGCGCCAAGGACGACTTCTTCGCGATCGGCGGCTCCAGCCTGGCCGCCGCCCAGCTGACCACCCGGCTGCGCACCCGCTACCCCAGCGCCGCCGTCCTCGACATCTACCAGCACCCGACGCTGCGCAAGCTCGCCCGCCATCTGGAGGAGTCCGCGCAGGGCACGGAGGCTCACCGAGACGTCGGGCCGGTTCCGGTACGCGCCCAGGTCCTCCAACTCCTCCTTCTGGTCCCGCTGTTCACACTCGTAGGGCTGCGATGGTGCGTGGCTCTGGCCGCGCTCGGCAACGTCCTGCACTCGTTCGGGGCCTATGCCTGGGCTCCGGCCGTGTCCTGGTGGTGGGTGGCCGCGGGGGCGGCGGTGCTGTTCAGCCCCGCGGGAAGGCTCGCGATCGCCGCGGGAGGCGCACGGCTGCTGCTGCGGGGCGTCGGGCCCGGCACGTATCCACGCGGCGGCCCTGTCCATCTGCGGCTGTGGACTGCTGAGCGGCTCGCCGAGTACAGCGGCGCGACCTCGCTGACCGGCTCGTGGCTGCTGCGGTACGCGCGCGCCCTCGGCGCCCGGATCGGCGCCGACGTGGACCTGCACTCGCTGCCGCCGGTGACCGGCATGCTCAAGCTGGGGCGCGGCTGCGCCGTCGAGGCCGACGTGGACCTCTCCGGACACTGGCTCGACGGCGACCGTCTGGTGATCGGTGCCGTCAAGGTCGGCGGCGGAGCGGTCGTCGGCACCCGCAGCCTGCTGTTCCCCGGTGCGCGCGTCGGCAAGAAGGCCGAGGTGGCCCCCGGATCCGCGGTGACCGGCCAGATCCCGACCGGCCAGCGCTGGGCCGGCTCCCCCGCCGTGAAGCTGGGCAAGGCCAAGCGGGACTGGCCGAAGCAGCGGCCGAAGCGCTCGTACGGGTGGCGGCTGATGTACGGCGCGTCGGGCCTCGCCCTCTCCGCGCTGCCGGTGCTCGCGGCCGTGCCCGCACTCGCGGTGGCGCTCCGCTTCGTGCCCGCGGACGCGGGTCTCGACGAGGCTCTGCGCGGCGCCCTGGTCGCGGTGGTGCCCGCGGCACTGGCCTTCGGATGCGCGTACGCGCTGCTGCTGGTGGGCGCCGTGCGGCTGCTGAGCCTCGGACTGCGGCCGGGCCTGCATCCGACGCACAGCCGCACCGGCTGGCAGGCCTGGACGGTCACGCAGCTGATGGACGCGGCCCGGCAGACGCTGTTCCCGCTGTACGCGGGCCTCGTCACCCCTCTGTGGCTGCGGCTGCTCGGCATGAAGATCGGCCGTCGCGCGGAGGTCTCCACGGTCCTCGCCCTGCCGAGCCTCACCACGGTCGGCGACGGGGCGTTCCTCGCCGACGACACCCTGACGGCTCCGTACGAACTCGGTGGCGGCTGGGTCCGGATCGGGCGGGCGGCGATCGGCCGGCGGGCGTTCCTCGGTAACTCCGGCATGACCGGGCCGGGCCGGAGCGTCCCCGACGGAGGTCTGGTCGGTGTCCTGTCGGCCGCCCCGAAGAAGGCCAAGAAGGGCACCTCGTATCTGGGGCTGCCGCCGATGAAGCTGCCGCGCGCTCCCGAGGGCGGCGACCACTCGCGTACGTACGACCCGCCGGCGCGGCTGGTGTGGGCGCGCGGCGCGGTGGAACTGTTCCGGCTCGTGCCCGTCTTCTGCTCGGCGGCGCTCGCCGTGCTGACAGGCGGGGGACTCTGTGCGCTCGCCGGGCCGGCGGGCGTGGGCTGGTGGGGTGCCGCCGCTCTGTCCGGGGCCGTGCTCCTCGGCGCGGGCGTCGTGGGCGCGTTGTCCGCGGTCGCCGCGAAGTGGCTTCTCGTGGGCCGGCACAGGGCCGGTGAGCACCCGCTGTGGAGCGGCTTCGTCTGGCGCGACGAGCTCGCCGACACGTTCGTCGAGGTGGTCGCCGTGCCCTGGCTGATCGGCGCGGTGCCGGGCACCCCGCTCATGACGCTGTGGCTGCGCGGCCTGGGCGCGCGCGTCGGCCGGGGCGTGTGGTGCGAGAGTTACTGGCTGCCGGAGACGGACCTCGTGACCCTCGGCAGCGCGGTCAGCGTGAACCGTGGCTGCGTGCTGCAGACGCACCTCTTCCACGACCGGATCCTGCGGATGGACAAGGTGACGCTCGGCGGGGGTTCGACGGTGGGCCCTGGCGGAATCGTCCTGCCGGGCAGTACGGTCGGCGCTCGCGCCACTCTGGGCCCCGCGTCCCTGGTCATGGCCGCGGAGTCCGTACCCGACGACACACGCTGGCTGGGCAATCCGATCGAGGCCTGGCGGTCCTAGAAGGGCGGACACACCTTAAGGTCGGTCAGGGCTTCGATGCGTACGGCACGGGGTGGGGGGCACGACACAGACACGTTGAGTACGGCGCAGGGAGTGGACACTTCAGTGAGCGGCCAGACAGCGGCTTCGGAGCCGTACTTCCCCGGCCACGGCGACCCCCGCTACCGGGTGCACCGCTACGAGCTGTCCCTCGACTACCGCCCCGGCCCCAACCGCCTCGCGGGGAACGCCCGTATCAGCGCCATAGCGGGCCGGGCTCCACTGACCGAGTTCCAGCTCAACCTCGAGGCCTTCCGGCTCGGCAAGGTGCTCGTCGACGGCCGGCAGCCGCGCTACACGCACCGGGGCGGCAAGCTGCGGATCCGGCCCTCGAAGCCGCTGCGGGCCGGCGCCGCGTTCACCGTGGAGGTGCACTGGTCGGGCAATCCGAAGCCGGTCAACAGCCCCTGGGGCGGCCTCGGCTGGGATGAACTGAGCGAGGGCGCGCTCGTCGCGAGCCAGCCCGTCGGAGCACCGTCCTGGTTCCCGTGCAACGACCGGCCCGACGACAAGGCCGCCTACCAGATCTCCCTCACGGTCCCCTCGCCGTACACGGTGGTCGTCGGCGGGCGCCTGCTCACGCGCACGACGAAGTCGTCGACGACGACCTGGGTGTACGAGCAGCCGGCACCGACGCCGAGCTATCTCGTGGGCCTCTCGATCGGCATCTACCAGACGGTCCTGCTGGGCGAGCCGGGGCTCGGCGGTGTGCCGCAGAGCGCGTACGTCCCTGTGCGTCTGCTGTCGGAGTTCTCGCGGGACTTCGCCCGGCAGCCCGAGATGATGCGGCTCTTCGAGGAGCTCTTCGGCCCCTATCCCTTCGGTGAGTACGCTGTCGTGGTGGCCGACGAGGACTTCGACGTCCCGGTCGAGGCGCAGGGGCTCTCCCTGTTCGGCGCCAACCACGTGGACGGCGCGCGGGGCTGGGAGCGGCTCGTCGCGCACGAGCTCGCCCACCAGTGGTTCGGCAACAGCCTCACCATCGCCGACTGGCGGGACATCTGGCTGAACGAGGGCTTCGCCAAGTACGCGGAATGGCTGTGGTCGGAGCGCTCGGGCGGCCGCGCCACGCAGGAACTGGCCGCCGCCGCACACCGGGAACTCTCCGCGCTGCCACAGGGCCTGCTCCTTGCCGACCCGGGCCGCAAGTCGCTGTTCGACGACCAGGTCTACGAGCGCGGCGGGCTGACCGTGCACGCGATCCGCTGCGCGCTGGGCGACGAGCCGTTCTTCCGCATGGTGCGCGACTGGGTCTCGGCGCACCGGCACGGTGTGGTGACCACCGAGGCGTTCACGGCGCACGTCGCCCGTTACACGGCGGCGCCGGTCGGCGACCTCATGACGGCGTGGCTGCGCCGCAGGCCGCTTCCGCCGCTCCCGGCACTTCTCGTCCCCTACAGGTAAGGATTCCCCCGTGGCTGACGGTGTACCGCGCTTCCCCCTGGATCCCACGCCCGTCCACGTGCCCGACGCCGTCCTGGAGGACCTACGCCGGCGCCTCGACATGACGCGCTGGCCCGACGACGTCGGGAACGGCGACTGGTTCTACGGAGTCGACCGCGGCTACCTGCAGGAGCTGGCCGAGTACTGGCTCCACAGCTACGACTGGCGCAAGGCCGAAGCCGCGATCAACGCCTACGAGCACTACCAGGTGCGCGTGGACGGTGTCCCGGTGCACTTCATGCGCAGGCCCGGGGCCGGCCCGAACCCCACCCCACTGATCCTCACCCACGGCTGGCCCTGGACGTTCTGGCACTGGTCCAAGGTCGTCGACCCGCTCGCCGACCCCGCGGCCTTCGGCGGGGACCCGGCCGACGCATTCGACGTCATCGTCCCGTCCCTGCCCGGGTTCGGCTTCTCGGCGCCGCTGCGCGACCACCCCGACATGAACTTCTGGAAGGTCGCCGACCTCTGGCACACCCTCATGACCGACACCCTCGGCCACACCCGGTACGCCGCCGGAGGCTGCGACATCGGCGCCCTGGTCACCGGTCAGCTGGGCCACAAGTACGCGGACGAACTCCTGGGCATCCACATCGGATCGGGCCAGAAGCTCACCTTCTTCAACGGCGACCGGGCCTGGGACCTGAGTGGCGGCCAGCCCATCCCCGACGGACTGCCCGACGACATCCGCGCCCGGATCCTGGCCCTCGACCGCCGCTTCGCCTCCCACCTCGCCGTCCACGTCCTCGACTCCAGCACGCTCGCCTACGGCCTGAGCGACTCCCCGGTCGGCCTGCTCGCCTGGATCCTGGAGCGCTGGGTCAGCTGGAGCGACCACCACGGCGACATCGAGACCGTCTTCACGAAGGACGACCTCCTCACCCACGCCACGATCTTCTGGGCCTGCAACACGATCGGCACGTCGACGCGGTACTACGCGAACGCCAACCGCTACCCGTGGGCGCCCGCCCACACCCGTACGCCCGTGGTCGAGGCCCCCACCGGGCTGACCTTCGTCGCCCACGAGAACCCGCCCGGTGTCACGACGGCGCAGCAGCGCGTCGACAACTGGCTCGCGAGCGACCGTGCCGACTGGTACCACCACGTCAACGTCAGCGCTCATGACGAAGGCGGGCACTTCATCCCGTGGGAGGTCCCCGACGCCTGGGTCGACGACCTGCGCCGCACGTTCCGCGGGCGGCGCTGAGCGGCGGCGCTGAGCGACGGCTCCGACCGCTACTCGAACCGCGAAGGGTCGCCCGCCCCGCGCCGTACGATCTCCGTCTCGCCGCCGGAGAAGTCGATGACCGTGGTCGGCTCGGTGCCGCAGTCGCCGGAGTCGACCACGACGTCGACCTCGTGGTCGAGCCGCTCCTTGATCTCCCAGCCCTGCGTCAGCGGCTCTTCCTCGTCGGGCAGGAGCAGCGTGCTGGAGAGGATCGGCTCGCCCAGTTCGGCCAGCAGGGCCTGCACGACGGCGTGGTCGGGGATCCGGACGCCGACCGTCTTCTTCTTCGGGTGCAGCAGCTGGCGCGGCACCTCCTTCGTGGCGGGCAGGATGAAGGTGTAGCTGCCGGGCGTCGCCGCCTTGATCGCGCGGAACACGTCGTTGTCGATGTGCACGAACTGCCCGAGCTGGGCGAAGTTCTGGCACATGAGCGTGAAGTGGTGCCGGTCGTCGAGGTGGCGGATCGCCCGGATCCGGCTGATGCCGTCCCGGCTGCCGAGCCGGCACCCGAGGGCGTAGCAGGAGTCGGTCGGATACGCGACGAGTTCGTCGGCGCGGATGCTGTCGGCCACACCGCTGATCGTGCGCCGCTGGGGGTTCTCGGGGTGTACGTCGAAGTACTTCGCCATTCGCCGAGTGTAGTGGCCGAGGGAGTGAATGGATCTCCGAACGGGGGCGGCTCTCCCCCGAAAGTAGTCCCCGAAAACAGAACGGAAGACCCTGGCTGATGTGCGAAAAATCCCGTGCGGGTAGGACGCGCAGAGGTGTTGTATGAGTTCCATGGTGTCTTCCGACCGACTGCTGGCCTTCGCGGCCATGTCGTTCCTGCTGATCGTGATTCCGGGTCCCAGCGTGCTGTTCGTGATCGGGCGGGCGCTCTCGCAGGGGCGCCGCGCCGCGCTGACCACGGTCGTGGGCAACACGCTCGGCGCCTACGTGCTCGTCGTGGCCGTGGCGCTCGGTGTCGGCGCCGTCGTGGAGCGCTCGGTCCTCGTCTTCACCACGCTGAAGCTCGTGGGCGCCGCGTATCTGGTGTACCTCGGCGTCAAGGCGGTGCGTCAACGGCGGTCGCTGCACGCCGCGTTCACCGGTGACGGGGTCGCGCACGGCAGTCTGCGCACGTTGTGGGAGGGGTTCGCCGTCGGTGTGGCCAACCCGAAGACGATCGTGTTCTTCGCCGCCGTGCTGCCGCAGTTCGTGGACCGCGGCCAGGGACACGTCACCCTTCAGATGCTGCTGCTCGGCCTGGTCTTCAACGTCATCGCGGTGGTGTCCGACAGCGTGTGGGGCCTGGTCGCGGCGACGACGCGGAGCTGGTTCGCCCGCTCGCCGCGGCGGCTCGGCATGGTCGGCGGTGTCGGTGGGCTCACGATGATCGGCCTGGGTGTGACGGTCGCGGCGACGGGCCGCGCCGACTAGGGACATACGCCTGCCTACGGCGCAAGCGCGACGCCCAGGGAGTTGGCGCCGATGGGCTTCGGTGCGCCCTTCTCGTAGAAGACGTCGAGTGCCGTGATCGTGAATCCGGCCTCCGCCAGCAGGTCGGTGATCGGGCGCGTGAGGTGACAGCCGCCGAAGAGCCGCTTGTTCACCGGTTCCATGCGTCGCTGCCAGCGGCGTACGTTCTCGTCCTCTTTCGGTGCGAGCCCGTGTTCCAGGAAGTGCAGTGTCCCTCCGGGCCGCAGCACACGGCGCACTTCGCGCAGCGCGGCCCCGGCGTCGGGGATGGTGCACAGCGTCCACGTCGACAGGGCGGTGTCGAAGCAGTCGTCCTCGAAGGGCAGCGACTGGCCGTCCGGGCCCGCGCGGCGCACCGGGACGGATGCCGCGCCGACCCGCTCGGCTGCGAGTCGCCATCCGACGTCGGAGGGTTCGATCGCGATGACGCCCTCGACGGTCGACGGGTAGTAGGGGACGTTGTGTCCCGTGCCGAACCCGATCTCCACGACCTGGCCCCGCAGCCCCTCGCAGACCCGCCGCCGCAGCGGTGCGGCCATCCTCACGCCACAGGCGACATCGATGATCCGGGGCAGCACCTGCTCGGCATAGAACCCCATGGCGGTCCTCCAAGTCTCGCTTCCAGCATGGCACCGCGGTGGCCACCGAGCGACGTTGCGGAACCGCGATCTCCCGAACCGCAACCATGACTGTTCCCGAGCGGTCCCATCCGTAGCTCACCCACGGCAGGTCGGATCCAGTTCCTGGACCCGTCAGGGCTCGGGCTCCCGCCGCGTACCGCGTAGGGCTCAGCCGTCCGGCGGTGGACCGTCACGGGTGGCCCGGCTCGTCGGCGAGGCACTGGACGCCGCGCGGCCCGCGCTCTCCTCGGCGGGCACGAGGGGCATGGTGCCGCCCTGGAGCCGTTCCAGGTCGGAGGCGCGTACCTGGATGACGACGAGGGCGATCACCGCGGCGGCGACGGCGAAGACGGCGGCGACGACGAAGGCACTGGAGATGCCCGACGCGAGCACCTGGTCGCCCCAGGGAGACGGGAGTTGCCCGGTCCTGCGGAACTGGAGCTGCTGGGCCGGGGTCGCCTGCGACAGGAACTTCGGCACCTGGTCCTGGGCCTCGTTGCGGCTGGCCGTACCGAAGACCGTGACCAGGATGGACAGGCCGAGCGAGCCGCCGACCTGCTGGTTTGCGTTGAGCACTCCGGAAGCCGCTCCCGAGTCCTTCGGCGCCACACCGGAGAGCGCCATGAGAGTCAGCGACACGAACTGCAGGCCCATTCCGCAGCCGAACACCAGCGTGGGGCCGAGGATGCCGCCCACGTACGTGCTGTTGACGTCGGTCATGGTCAGCCAGGCGAGGCCCAGGGCAGCCAGGACCGCGCCCACCACCATGAAGGGCTTGGGCCCCCACCTGGGCAGGAACTGCGAGGCGATTCCCGCGGCCACCGCGATGATCGCGCTGATCGGCAGGAAGGCGAGGCCGGCCCGCAGCGGGCTGAAGCCCAGGATGTTCTGCACGAAGAGGGTCAGGAAGAAGAACATGCCGAACATCGCGGCGGCCAGGCACAGCATCATTCCGTAGACGCCCGCGCGGTTGCGGTCGCGGAACATCCACAGCGGGATGACGGGCTGTTTCGACCGGCTCTCGATGGCGATGAACGCGGTGAGGAGGACGATGGCGGCGCCGAACGCGCCGAGGGTCAGGCTGTCGCTCCAGCCGTCCTTCGAGGCGCGGATGAAGCCGTAGACGAGCAGCACCATGCCGACGGTCGAGGTGAGCGCGCCGAGGATGTCGAAGTTGCCCGGGTGGCGTTCCGACTCCCTGATGCAGCGAGGTATGGCGAGCGCGATCAGGATGCCGATGGGCACGTTGACGAAGAGGACCCAGCGCCAGTCGAGCCACTCGACGAGCACACCGCCCGCGATCAGGCCGATCGCGCTGCCGCCCGCGGAGACGGCGGCGAACACGCCGAACGCCCTGTTCCGCTCGGGCCCTTCGCGGAAGGTCGTCGTGATCAGTGCGAGGGCGGTGGGGGACGCGATGGCACCGCCGACGCCCTGCAGCGAGCGAGCGGCGAGCAGTTGCCACGACTCCTGCGAGAGGCCGCCGAGGAAGGAGGCGAGCACGAAGAGCAGGACGCCGGCCATGAAGACGCGGCGCCGGCCGAGGATGTCACCGAGACGCCCGCCGAGCAGCAGCAGACCGCCGAAGGTCAGCGTGTACGCGTTGATCACCCAGGACAGGTTCTCGGTCGAGAAACCGAGCGCGGTCTGGATGTGCGGGAGAGCGATGTTCACGATGGTGATGTCGAGGACCACCATCAGCTGGCACGAACAGATGACGAGTAGTGCGATCCCCCTGCCGTGGCCCCGCGCCGGGGCTTCGGCAGGCTTCGAGGGTGTCGACTGAATACCCGACATGGGAAAGGGGTGCACCTCAGAACTGCAGTGAACGCTCTCGTCAACTACACCGACGTTAAGCCTGGCCGTGCGGCCCCGCCAATCGATCAACGATCCCGGGACCGCTCCGACCACGCTCCTCGTTTCACCCGGCCTCGGGCGCTTCCAGCAGGTCGCGCACCTCCTCCGCCGTCGTCTCCTGAAGGTCCTCGCCGAGCAGCAGCCAGCGGGTGATGCCGATCGACTCGAGGAAGGGCAGGTCGTGGCTGGCGATCAGGAGGGCGCCCTCGTACGACTCCAGTGCGCTCGTCAACTGCCGCACGCTGGCCATGTCCAGGCTGTTGGTCGGCTCGTCGAGCATCAGGAGCTGCGGGGCCGGTGCGGCGAGCATCGTCGCCGCCAGTGTCGCGCGGAAGCGTTCGCCGCCGGAGAGAGTGCCGGCCGGCTGCTCCGCGCGGGCGCCCTTGAACAGGAACCGCGCGAGCTGGGAGCGGATGTGGTTGTCGGCGACGCCCGGGGCCATGCGGGCCACGTTCGCCGCGACGCTCAGCTCCTCGTCCAGTACGTCGAGGCGCTGCGGCAGGAACCGTAGCGGTACGAACGTCTTCGCCTGGCCGCAGAGCGGTTCGAGCTCACCGGTGAGGGTGCGCAGGAGCGTGGTCTTTCCGGCTCCGTTGCGGCCCACCAGCGCGATGCGTTCGGGGCCGTGGATGTGGAGGCTGCCGTCGCGCAACTTGCCGTGCGGGAGGCTCAGTTCGTCGATGCTGAGGACGGTACGGCCCGTGGGTACGGCGGTGTGGGGCAGGCTCACGCGGATCTCGGCGTCGTTGCGGATCGCCTCCGCGGCCTCCTCGCGCCGCTCGTGCGCGTCGCTGAGCCGGTCCTCGTGCAGCCCGCGCAGTTTGTCGCCGGACTCCTGCGCGGACCTCTTCTTCTCCCCGGCGACGATTCTCGGGGCCTTGCGCTGGGCGTCCATCTTCTTGCTGTGCCGGGCGCGGCGGGCCACCTTGATCTGGGTTTCCTCCAGTTCGCGTTTCTGCCGGCGCACGTCGGCCTCGGCGGCCCGCAGCATCCGCCCGGCCGCCTCCTGCTGGGTGGCGAGCGCCTCCTCGTAAGCGGACCAGCCGCCGCCGTACCAGTTCACGGAGCCGGAGCGCAGTTCGGCGATGCGGTCGACCCGTTCGAGGAGTTCGCGGTCGTGGCTGACCACCAGGAGGACGCCGGAACGCCAGGAGTCGACGGCCTCGTAGAGCCTGCGGCGCGCGAAGACGTCCAGGTTGTTGGTCGGCTCGTCCAGCAGGAGTACGTCGGGGCGCTCCAGGAGCAGGGCGGCCAGGCGCAGGAGGGTGGTCTCTCCGCCGGACAACTGGCCTACGGTGCGGTCGAGTTCGACGTCCGCGAGGCCGAGTGAGCCGAGTGTCGCGAGGGCCCGCTCCTCGACGTCCCAGTCGTCGCCGACCGTGTCGAAGTGCTCCTCGCTCACGTCACCGTTCTCGATGGCGCGCAGCGCTGCGCGCCGCTCCGCGATACCGAGGGCCTGGTCGACGCGCAGCGCGGTGTCGAGGGTGATGTTCTGCGGAAGGTAGGCGAGGCTGCCGCCGACGGTCACCGAGCCCTGGGAGGGGGCGAGTTGACCGGCGAGCAGGCGCAGCAGGGTGGACTTGCCGGTGCCGTTCGTGCCGACGAGTCCGGTGCGGCCCCGGCCGATGGCGAGGGAGAGCCCGTCGAGGACGGGGGTGCCGTCCTGCCACTGGAAGGACAGGGCGGAGCAGGTCAGGGATGCGCTGGGCGCGGTGGGTGTCGCCATGGTGTATCTCGCATTCGCAGGCGCGGTGGGAAAGGACTACGTATGCGAGCACCACGCGACGACCGAACCGGGAAGGCGGAAATCCGAGAACCCGGAAAGGGAGGGTGCGGCTGTCCGAGAGATCATCGGGGACGGCTCATGCACCGAGGTCGCATCCACGCGGGGTCACGGGCGGCACCGAACGGCCGCTACGGCGTGACGGGCGTACGGCGGCGAATGCCGTACGGCGCGGTGATCGCGATCCTCAGATGCGCAACGTCCACCTCAATCGGAGACAACAGAGACGCCAAAAACCTTAACGACCGGGTGATCAGAAGGCAAGAGTCCCAGGTCACGAGCCCGATCCCGCCCGACATGCACCCTCTGCGGCAGCGTGCAAGTCTGGGAGTGGGCCGGCCTGTCGTCGGGCACTCCGGCGCATTCCGGCCAGGAGGAACGATCATGAGCAAGAAACAGAGCCGCCAGAACCGCGGCGCCCGGTCGGGTGGCCACGGCCATGACCACAGCTCCACCGCCGAGAAGCGGGCTACGCCGGAGCCGACGACGAAGGCGACCGACCCGTCCGAGGAGCCCGCACGCCGGATCTCGGAGCACCACTCGCACAAGCAGCCGCGGAAGTTCGGCCACAACTGACGCGCGGGCCGGCTGACCATACCGTCACACGCTGCGACGCGGGGTCACGGCCCCGCGTCTGTCAGTCGTGCCCCGCCCGCCGCCCGGACGGTCAGGATCGCGGCCCTAGAGTGCC
Source organism: Streptomyces sp. NBC_01446 (assembly GCF_026340095.1). GTDB lineage: Bacteria > Actinomycetota > Actinomycetes > Streptomycetales > Streptomycetaceae > Streptomyces > Streptomyces aureus. The sequence goes on from NZ_JAPEPO010000002.1 coordinate 1,104,300, forward strand.
GCCATGAGCCGCATCATTTCGAACGGTGCCACGATCCACTTCGACGACCTGGGCCCGGCGGACGGCATGCCCGTCGTCCTGATCCACGGCCACCCCTTCAACCGCAGCATGTGGCGCCCCCAGTCCGCCGCGCTCAGCGCCGCCGGATACCGTCTCATCACCCCTGACCTGCGCGGTTACGGAGCCAGCGACACGGTCGCGGGTACCACCTCGTTCCCCGCCTTCGCGGACGACATCGCCGTCCTCCTCGACCACCTGGGGCTCGACCGCGCGGTGATCGGCGGTGTGTCCATGGGCGGCCAGATCGCCATGGAGTTCCAGCGCAGCCACCCACGGCGCGTGCGTGCGCTGGTCCTCGCCGACACCTCGCCCGTGGCCGAGACCGAGGAGGGCAAGACCTTCCGCAACCGCCTCGCCGACCGGCTCCTCGGGGAGGGCATGGACGGTTACGCGGGTGAGGTCATCGACAAGATGCTGGCCGCCTACAACGTCACCGCGATGCCCGAAGTGGCTGCGCACGTCAAGGAGATGATGCGGACCACCGACCCGGCGGGCGCCGCGGCGGCGCTGCGCGGGCGTGCCGAACGCGCCGACTACCGCGCGACGTTGGCGGCCACGACCGCTCCCACCCTCGTCGTGGTGGGCGCGGACGACGTGTACACCCCGCCCGAGGACGCCCAGGGCATCCAGCGCCTGGTCCCGCACGCGACCCTCACCGTCGTCGACCACGCGGGACACCTGCCGAACATGGAACAGCCCGAGGCCTTCAACACCGCACTGGTCGGCTTCCTCAACTCCCTGACTCTTTGACTACCTGGCGGATCAGGGGTCCTGCCGGAAGAGGGCCGTCCAGAGGAAGGGTTCGCCGAAGCTCGGCGATTCCGGCGCCTCGTCGCGCATGCGGCGCTGTTCGACCTCGGTCAGGCCGGAGAAGATCCAGCGCAAGGACTCCGGCGTGTACGCGAGTCCGCCGTGCAGGCCGGACCCGCGGTAGAGGTCGGCGTCGGCCACCTCCGAGCCCATCGCGCCGGCCGCGAAGCAGGTGAGGGCGAGTTGGCCGCCGGGGGCGAGGGTGCGGTCGAGGAGGTCGAGATAGCTGATCCGGCGGTGCGGCGGCAGATGATGGAAGCAGCCGGAGTCGTAGATCAGGTCGTACGGGCCGCGGAGTTCGGCGTCGGCCAGGGCGAAGGCGTCGCCGCAGTGGAAGCTGACGGCGGCGCCCGCTTCCACCGCCCGTTCCTCGGCCCAGGCGACGGCCTCCGGTGACAGGTCGACCGCGTCCACCTCGAAACCCTGCGCAGCGAGGTGGATCGCGTTGCGCCCGGGCCCGCAGCCGAGGTCGAGTGCCCGGCCCGGGGTGATGAGCCCGCGCCGGAGGTAGGACACGAGGTTCTCGTCGGGCTTGTCCGCGAAGAACGGCACGGGCCTGGTGCGATCCGCGTAGAAGCCGTCCCACCAGGTGGCCGCGCCGCCGGTCCAGCGGTCGGCCTCCGGTGCGAACAGCCCGTCCAGGAGCGTGAGTACGTCGTCGACACTGCGTATGTTCCGGTCCATCCGGCTCCCCTTTCCTGTCCGGCGATCCTAGTTTCGCGAGGCCCCTTGGGAGAGTTCGGCGCCCCTGGCTCCGGCCGTCGCGGACACTTCGACACGCGCCGAACTGTCCGCGGCCTAGCGTCTGCGGCATGCGAGACGAATCGGTGAGGGGCGAGGCGCGGTGACGGTGTGGGAGATGGTCGCTGTCTGTGCCGCCGGGGTGGGTGCCGGGGCCATCAACACCGCCGTGGGCTCAGGGACGCTGATCACGTTCCCCGTTCTGCTCGCCACCGGTCTGCCGCCCGTCACCGCCACGGTGTCGAACGCGCTCGGTCTGATCCCGGGATCCATCAGCGGCGCCATCGGCTACCGCGCCGAACTCGGCGGGCAGCGGCGGCGCATCCTGAAGCTGGGCGCCGGTGCCGTGCTCGGCGGGTTCGCGGGCGCCACCCTTCTGCTCACCCTTCCGGCGGCGGCATTCGAGACGATCGTGCCGGTCCTCGTCGGCCTCGCCGTCGTCCTGGTCGCGTTCCAGCCGCTGATCAGCGGCCGAGTACGGCGACGGCGCGAGCGGTCCGGCGCCCGCCCGCGCGGCGACGCGGGACCGCTCCTGTTCACCTCTCTCACGCTCGCCAGCGTCTACGGCGGCTACTTCGCCGCCGCTCAGGGAATCCTCTACGTGGCGCTGATGGGCATGCTTCTGGACGAGCCGCTGCAACGCCTGAACGCCGTCAAGAACGTCCTGGTCGCCCTGGTCAACGCCGTCGCCGCCCTCTTCTTCCTCTTCGTCGCCGACTTCGACTGGACGGCCGTACTGCTCATCGCGGCCGGTTCCGCAGTCGGAGGTCAGGTCGGCGCCAAGGCAGGCCGGCGCCTCAGCCCCGGCGTCCTGCGCGCCCTCGTCGTGACGGTGGGGACGTTCGCCGTCGTCCAGCTGCTGCTCCGGTGACCGAGTCGCTCACCCCGCCAAGGGGCCCCCACCGGGTTCGAACACCGTGAACTGCGCACCCTGGGCGTCCCGCACGGTGGCCCAGTGTCCGGCCTCGTCCGCCCACTCGCCCGTCACGGTGCCGTCGCGCTTGAGCGCCGCGCGGGTGCACTCCGCGACGTCGTCCACCGTGAACCGGACCTCCCAGTGCGGCCGGACGTCGGGATCGGGGGCCGCCTCGACGGCGCCGGAGGTGATCCGGGCCATGGCCAGGCCGCCGCAGACCAGGACGACCTCCTCGTTCTCGTAGCGGACGTCGCAGCCGCCGGGCCGGGTCCAGCCCAGGACCTCGCCGTAGAAGATGGCGGCGTCGAAGGCGTTCCTGGTCACGAGCCGGAGCCCGACCTGTGCATCCTGGTGCCATCCGCTCCAGTCCCGTACGAGGTGACCGGACCAGATCCCGAAGGCGGCGCCGCTGCTGTCGGCGAGCAGTGCGGCGCGGCCCAGGGGGAAGGGGATCGGGCCCACGCCGACGGTGCCGCCGCGTTCGCGCACCCGGCTCGCGGTCTCGTCCGGGTCGGCGACGCCGAAGTACGGCAGCCAGGCCGCGGCCACGGCGAGGGTGGGCGCCATCGCGCCGATGCCCGCCACCGGTCTGCCGTCCGACATCGCGACGGCGAACCCGTCACCGAGGCGGCCCGGGCGGAATTCCCAGCCGAGCACGGCCTCGTAGAACGCTCTGGTGGCGGCCAGGTCGTGCGCCGCGAGGCTCACCCAGCAAGGGGCCCCGAGCACGGCGCCGCTCGGCGGGCCGTCCTCGTCACCGGCCTCGGTGGCCAGTCTGTCGGTCATCGTGCACCATCCCTGAATCACGGCCTGCGCCCATTGCAGCAAGAACGGCCTCGTGCGGCCATCGCCCAGTGGGGCGACACGCACCTGGCCGGGAGCCACTGGGGCGAGAGGCCTGAAGCCGGGGGCCCCTCGGAACGCCCAGCGTAGAATCAGGATAAAAGGTGCCGAACGGGCACGCTGTGGGTGGTGCCGCGTCGGCGTCGTGGGCTCGGGGAGGGTCGTGCCGCGGTCCCGCCGGAAGGAGTCCACGATGACGACCGGGCAGGCAGTCGATTCCGGGCGGAAAGAAGAGTTCGCCGGACGCATGGTCCAGGTGGTCAATGACGCGTGTCTGGGCTATCTGTGCAGCCTCGGCCATCGGACGGGGCTCTTCGACACGATGGCACCTCTTCCGCCGTCGACCAGCGTCCAGATCGCCAAGGCCGCGGATCTCGACGAGCGGTACGTACGGGAGTGGCTCGGCGGTCTGACCGTCGCCGGTGTCGTCGAATACCGGCCGGCCGACGGCACGTACTGGCTCCCGCCCGAGCACGCCGCCTCTCTCACCCGGGCAGCGGGGCCGGAGAACATGGCCTCGCTCCTTCAGGATCTCGCACTCCTCGGCATTGTCGAGGACGAGGTCCTCGACGCGTTCCGCAAGGGCGGCGGCGTCCCCTACTCCTCGTATCCGCGGTTCCAGGAGCTCCAGGCCGAGGAGACGGGGCGCGTGTACGACGTGGCCCTGGTCGACGCGATCGTTCCGCTGGCGCCGGGCCTGCCGGAGCGGCTGCGCGCCGGAATCGACGCGCTGGACATCGGGACCGGGCAGGGCCACGCGGTGAATCTGCTGGCCCAGGCGTTCCCCGCCAGCCGGTTCCACGGCATCGACATCTCCGAGACAGGCATCGCGGCCGCACGCGCCGAGGCGGAGCGGCTCGGCCTCGACAACGTCCGGTTCGACGTGGTCGACACCGCCGATCTCAGCGGTACGTACGACCTCATCACGGCGTTCGACGTGATCCACGACCTGGCCCGCCCGGCGCGCACCCTGGACGCGGTGGCCGCCGCGCTGCGCGACGACGGCGTATTCCTCATGGGCGACATCTCCGCCTCCAGCAAGCTGGAGGAGAACATCGACCACCCCCTCGGCCCCACCCTGTACACCTTCTCGGTCTTCTACTGCATGACCGTGTCGCTGGGCGAGGGCGGTGCGGGGCTCGGCACGGTGTGGGGGCGGCAGCGGGCACTGCAGATGCTCGCCGACGCCGGGTTCGGTGACATCGACGTGGAGCAGGTCGAGGGCGACATCCTCAACGTGTACTACGTGGCCCGTAAGTGACCACCGCCGGTTGCCGGGTCATTCGCCGGCCTGGGAGCGGCGGACGAGACGCGCGTGCGTGGCCGCCGGGGAGCTGACGAGTTCCACGACCTCGTAGCCGGCGACGCCTTCGCCGAGGTTGTCGAGCAACCGCTCGCCCTTGCCGACGAGGAGCGGCACGATGGCCAGGTGCAGTTCGTCGACGAGGCCGGCGCGCAGGTACTGCTGGATCGTGGCCGGGCCCCCGCCGATGCGCACGTCCTTGCCGTTTGCCGCCTCGTACGCCCTGGCGAGGACCGCCTCGACGGGCTCGTCGGTGAAGTGGAAGTCCGTTCCGCCCTTCATCGACACCGACGGACGCGTGTGGTGCGTGTGCACGAACACCGGGTGGTGGAACGGCGGGTTGTCGCCCCACCAGCCGGTCCACGCCTCGTTCTCCCACGGTCCGCGACAGGGGCCGAACATGTTGCGGCCCATGATCGTGGCGCCGATGTTGTCCTCGCTGCGCGCGACGAAGTCGACGTCGGTGCCCTGCTTGCCGTCGGCGTGGTCCTTCATCGCGGCGAACATCCAGTCATGCAGGCTGTCGTCGATCCCGTCGCCGAAGGGCGCGTCCATGCGCTGGTCGGTACCGGCGGCGAACCCGTCGAGCGAGACAGTGACGTTGTGTACGCGGAGCTTCGGCATGACGTCTCCTTCGTGGTGACGGTAGCGGGGCTGTTCCCGCTCTCACCCTTGCGTCGAACGGAGCGGGGCCGGATCGACAGCCCCTCCCGATGTTCTTGCAGGAATCCCGTCACCGCAGCGCGCACCTGGCACGGGCCGCCTCAGGCGTCGGGGAGACCGGCCAGCCACTCGATGAGGATGCGGTTGACGTCTTCGCCGCGCTCCTGCTGGATCCAGTGGCCGCAGCCGTCGAGGAGGTGCGACGAGCGCAGGCCCGGCAGGGTGGTCGGGTAGGCAGCAATGGCGTCGGACAGCCACGTGGTGGACGCGTCCAGGGCGCCGCCGATGAACAGGGACGGCTGGGTGACGGGGGCGCCTCCATGGGCCGCGAGGTCCTCCCAGTCCCGGTCCATGTTCCGGTAGCGGTTGAGCGCTCCGGTCAGCCCCGTACGTTCGAACTCCTCGGCGTACACGTCGAGTTCGATCTCGTCGAGCCAGGCGGGGAGCCGGCCGGCGGGGAAGCGGTCGCGCATCCTTCCGCCCCGGGGGACGAAGTGCGGGTCGGGTGCGCCGGGCGCGGGCATCGTGTCGGCCGACAGCGCGGCGAAGATGCCCGCGAGCCAGCCGCGCACGTCCGGCTCGATCTCCGCCTCCGCCCTGCCGGGCTCCTGGAAGTACGAGACGTAGAGCTCCTCGTCCCCTCCCATGCCCGCGAAGACGTCGCTGGGCCGCGGCCCGCCGGGCGGGGTGTAGGGGACGCTCAGCAGCGCGACCGCGCGGAAGACGTCCGGCCTGAGCAGCGCCGAGTCGGCGGCGATGGTCGCGCCCCAGTCGTGCCCGACGAGCACCGCGGAGCGCTCACCCAGGGCCTGCACGAGGGCGACGTTGTCGTCCACCAGGTCGAGCATTCCGTACGCGGCCGGGTCGGCGGGCTTCGAGGAGCGGCCGTAGCCGCGGACGTCCAGGGCGACGGCCCGGTATCCGGCCGCCGCGAGCGCCGGCAGCTGGCGGCGCCACGAGTACGAGGTCTCGGGGAACCCGTGCACGAGCAGGACCAGCGGACCGGTGCCCTGCTCCACGAGGTGGATCCGGCCCGCGGGCCCGTCGACGAGTCGGTGTGTGGGTTCCGCGGCGTGCTGCGACATGCGACCTCCGGTGGACACCGTGCCGCCCCGCCGGGTGCAACTGGCGGTGGCGGCCCTGACGCCGATCATGCAACGGGCCGTCGCGCGGCACCGAGCCTTCTTGCCGCTTCGGCAAAGAATCCGCTCGGCCGGGGCGGTCCGTTCCGGTGCGTTCGGCTCAGTCGCCCGCGCCGCCGATCATGTCCACCAGTTCCGCCAGCGCGGCGGCCGCCTTCGGCAGGCCCGGCGCGGGCGTCACCGGTTCGTCCAGGTAGACGTCCCGTCGGAGTTCGATCATGAGAGCGCTGACCCGCGGATCCTTGCCGTAGTGCCGCAACGGCACGTACGTCCCGGCGAACGGCGTGTCGAGGGCGATGCCCCCGAGCCCCTCGAAGGCGGCGCGCGCCTGTGCCAGCAACGCGTCGGGCGTGTGGAAAGGGTCGGTGCCCAGGCACACGGGCGGGCGCGGATCTGCGCCGTGGAGCTCGTAGGGCAGGGCCCGGCTGGGGTACGAGTGCACATCGACGATCACCGCGCGCCCGGCGGCGACGAGCCGGTCCCCGACGGCGTCCGTCATCGCGGCGGCGTAGGGGTGGAAGTAGGTGTCGAGGAGCTCGGTCCCGTCGGCGGGAGGTTCGGGCCTGAGGAGTCGGCGGTATGTGGTGCGGGTGTACACCGCGCCCATGCCGACCGCGCTCATCTCCTCTCGTTCGTCGGGAAAGCGTTCGGGGTCCACGACGAGGCGGGACAGGTCGTTGACGAATCGCCAGGGCGTCACCGCCGCGTCACGTGCGGCGAGTTCGGCGATGTCCTGCGTGCGAGCGTCCGTGATCAGGTCCAACTCGCGTTCCAGGGAAGCGTCGTCGAGCACGATGCCCTTCCGCACGTGCGGCGGCACGACACGCGAGCCGTGCGGCACGTGGAGGAGGACGGGCGATGCCGCGCTCCCCGGAATCAGCCTGTACGACGGCCGGGTGTCCTGTACGGAACTGTCCGTGGTGTCCATGTCCCCACTCTCCCCCGCCTGATCCCAACTGGTGAAACACGGGGTTACGGCACCCGGGCGCCACGGGTAGGGTGCCCAGTCATCCACTACTGAACGGCCGTTGAGTAGTGGTGGACGGGACCCTGCCGTTCCGCCCGGACCTACGCATGTGACCTTCGTTCGCGAGGAGTTCTTCACCTTGCCCGACGCACCGTCGAATCTGCTGCGCCACCTCTGGATCCCTCTGGCGGACGGCACACGGCTCGCCGCCCGCGTGTGGCTGCCCGCCGCCGGGAGCCACCCCGCCCCCGCGGTCCTCGAGTACATCCCGTACCGCAAGAACGACGCGACCGCGGCACGCGACAACAGCCTCCACGCCCGCTTCGCCGAGGCCGGCTACGCCGCCGTCCGCGTCGACCTGCGCGGCAGCGGCGACTCGGACGGACTGATGCTCGACGAGTACGCGCGGCAGGAACTGGCCGACGGCGTCGAGGTGATCGATTGGCTGGCGCGGCAGCCGTGGTGCGACGGGAACGTCGGCATGATCGGCAAGTCCTGGGGCGGCTTCAACGGCCTCCAGATCGCCGCGCTGCGCCCGCCCGCGCTCAAGGCGGTCGTCACGGTCTGCTCGACGGACGACCGGTATGCGGACGACGTCCACTACACCGGCGGCTCACTGATCGCCTCCGAGATGCTGCCGTGGGCGTCGACCATGCTGGCCTACAACGCCCGCCCCGCCGATCCGGCCGTCGTCGGCGACGGCTGGCGCGAGCAGTGGCTGCGGCGGATGGCGGACACCCCCGTGTACGTGGAGGAGTGGCTGCGGCACCAGGCGCGCGACGCGTACTGGAAGCACGGGTCCGTGTGCGAGGACTTCGGCGCGATCCAGGCTCCGGTGCTTGCCGTCGGCGGCTGGCACGACCCGTACTGCGGGGCCGTACTGCGGCTGCTCGAAGGGCTCGAAGTGCCGGTGCGGGGACTGGTGGGGCCGTGGGCCCACACCTATCCGCACCAGGCCGAGCCCGGTCCCGCCATCGACTTCCACGCCGAGGTCGTGCGCTGGTTCGACCAGTTCTTGCGCGAGCGGGACAGCGGCGCCCTGGACGATCCGGCGCTGCGGGTGTGGATGCCCGAGTGGGCGGCGCCCGGCAGCGACCGCGATGTGCGGCCGGGGCGCTGGGTCGCCGAGGAGAGCTGGCCGTCGCCCCGGATCGAGCGGCGCGCGTACGCCCTGGCCGGCGAGTCGGCGGGGACGGCCGCCGGGAGCGATCCGCTGCGCGAGCGTGCCGCGCACCTCGACAGCACTCGGATGATCGGCATCGCGGGTGGCAGCTGGCTCCAATTCGGCGACGCGGCAGGTCAGTTCGGGGCGCAGGGCGGTGACGACGGTCTCTCGCACACGTTCACGACCGTGCCCCTCGACGAGAGCGCGGAGATCCTCGGCGTGCCGACCGTGACCCTTCGGGTCAGCGCCGACGGCCCGGACGCGCAGCTCGCCGTACGCCTCAACGACGTCGCGCCCGACGGCAGTTCGCGTCTCGTCACGCGCGGTCTGCTCAACCTCACCCATCGCGACGGCCACGAGGATCCGCAGGCTCTTGAGCCGGGGCGCGCCTACGACGTGACCGTGCCGCTGGTGGCGACCGCGCACTCCTTCGCGCCCGGTCACCGCATCCGCGTCGCGGTCTCGGCCTCGTACTGGCCCCTGGCCTGGCCCTCGCCGCGGCCCGTCACGGTCACCCTCCACCCGGCGCCGTCCGCCGCGCTGCACCTGCCCGTACGCCCGGCGAGCGCCGACGACGCGAAGCTGCGCCCGTACGGGGTGCCCCTGCCGGATCTGCCCGCGCCGCTGCGCCAGTCCCCCGGGGTCACCGGGCGCCGCGTCGAGCACGATCCGGTGAGCGGCACGACCGTCGTCACCCTCCGCGTCGACGACGGCGAGTTCACCGACCTCGCGGACGGGTCCTGGCGGCGCGCCGACAGCGTCGACCGCTTCACGCTCACCGAAGGTGATCCGCACTCCGCGCTCGTCCGGTGCGAACGCACCGAGGAGGGCGGGCGCGGCGGCTGGAGCTGGAAGGTCGTGACGGTCAGTCACATGCGCGCCGACGCTGAGGCGTTCACTGTCACCAATACCATCACCGCCTACGAGGGGGACGACCGCGTGCACCACCGCACCACCGATGCCGTGATACCTCGCCGGGGAGTGTGAGCATGCGCCGCCGCACCCTGCTCACCGGCTCCCTCGCCGTCGCGGCCGCCGCCGGGGTGAGCACGGCGGCCGGCTCCGTCGCGGGCACCGGCCCCGTGATCACCGTCGGCTCGAAGCAGTTCACCGAGTCGTGGGTGATGGGCGAGCTGTACGCGCAGATCCTCACGGCCCGTGGCTTCCAGGTCGTCCTCAAGTCGAACATCGGCAGCGCCGACATCATCGACCGAGCGCTGCGCAGCCACCAGATCGACCTCTATCCCGAGTACACGGGCGTCATCCTCCAGACGTTCGCGATGCCGAAGCGGATGCCGGTCACGGCGCACGGAACGTATGAGGCGGCGAAGCGGTTCGAGGAGGGGCGCGGTCTCACCCTGCTGAGACCCACCCCGTTCCAGAACCGCAACGCCGTCGCCGTGCGCACCTCCGACGCCCGCAAGTACGGGCTGCGGACCGTCGGCGATCTGCGCCGGATGGGGCGGATCTCGTACGCCGAGTACCCCGACAACATCACGGGCCCGCTCGGTTACGACGCCATCGTCAAGGCGTACCGGCTCTCCGCCATGAAGGTCAGGCCGCTCAACATCGGCCTGCAGTACCCGGCGCTCAAGAACGGTGACGTGGACGCCGCCGACGTCTTCACCACCGACCCCCAGCTGCGGCGCTACGACTTCACCGTCCTGGAGGACGACCAGGCGATCTTCGGCTTCCAGAACGTGTCGCCGGTGGTGCGGCGCTCGCTCGTCGAGCGGTACGGCAGCCGGCTCACCGAGCCGCTCGACGCGGTGAACGCGCTGCTCACCGAGAAGGCCATGCAGGCGCTGAACGAGGCCGCCGCCATGATGCGGCTGAGCCCGGCGAAGGTCGCCGACCGATTCCTGCGCGCCAACGACCTGAAATGACCGAGGAGTCCACGATCATGCAGAGCGCTGCCGACATCGTCTTCGACGCGGCCACCAAGACCTACGCGGGCTCCGCCGAACCCGCCGTGGACGCACTGTCCCTGACCGTCCCGGCCGGGGAGATCTGCGTCCTGCTCGGGGCGTCCGGCTGCGGCAAGACGACCGCGCTCACCCTCGTCAACCGGCTCACCGAGCTGACGTCCGGCGACATCCGCATCGACGGGCGCAGCATCCGCGACCAGGACGTCATCGAACTGCGCCGCTCCATCGGCTACGTCATCCAGCAGGCGGGGCTCTTCCCGCACATGACGATCGAGGAGAACATCGCGACGGTCCCGCAGGTCCTCGGCTGGAAGCGGTCACGGACCGCCGACCGCGTCCGCGAGCTGCTCGAACTGGTCGGCCTTCCCCACAAGGAGTACGCGGACCGCTATCCCGCCCAGCTGTCCGGCGGGCAGCGCCAACGCGTCGGCATCGCACGGGCGTTGGCAGCGGACCCGCCGATCATGCTGATGGACGAGCCGTTCGGTGCGCTGGACCCGGTGACGCGCGAGCACATGCAGGACGAGTTCCTGCGGCTGCACGAACAGGTCCGCAAGACCACGCTGTTCGTGAGTCACGACATCGACGAGGCCGTCCGCATGGGCGACCGCGTCGCGATCCTCGCCCAGGGCGGAAGGCTCCTCCAGTACGACTCCCCCGAACGCATCCTGCGCGCGCCCGCCGACGACTACGTGGCGCGTTTCGTCGGCACGGACCGCGGCCTCAAGGCGCTCACGTTGCGCAGCCTCGGCGAGCTGAAGCTCGACCCGGCGACCGGCGACGACGAGGCGTCGCTCCGCACCGGCGACACCCTGCGGACCGCGCTGTCGGCGCTGCTCGCGGGAGGCGCCGAGCGGCTGCCGGTCGCGGACGAGTCGGGGAAGACCGTCGGCAGCGTCACCGTGGACCTCATCAGGGAGGCGGCGTGAGCTCCGCCCTGCTCGCGGCGACCGGCCCGCGGCCGGTGATCCCCGACTTCGGAACGGTCAGTTCCTGCGTGCGCGACAACGGCCTGTTCTGCGTCGACTGGTTCACCGCCAACTTCTCCAGCATGTTCGGGCCCGCGCTCGTCCAGCATGTACGGCTCACGGTGATCGCGGTCGGTGTCGGCTTCCTCATCGCGTTTCCGCTGGCGCTGCTCGCGCACTTCCGGCGCCGTCTGGTGAAGCCTCTCGGCGGTCTGACCTCGTTCCTCTACACGATCCCGCCGATGGCCCTGTTCACGCTGCTCGTCCCGGTGTTCGGCCTCTCCGTCCTCACCGCGGAGATCGCGCTGGTGTCGTACACGCTGATGGTGCTGTTCAAGTCGTCGCTGACGGGCCTCGGTGAGGTGCCGGAGGAGGTGCGCCGGGCGGGCGAGGGCATGGGGCTCACGCGGCGCGAGATCCTCTGGCGCATCGAACTTCCGCTGGCTCTGCCCGCGGTGATCAGCGGGCTGCGCGTGGCGACGGTGACCACGATCAGCGTGGTGGAGGTCGCCGCGTTCATCATCGACCAGGGGCTCGGCTCGCCGATCATCCAGGGCCTTCAGTCGCCGTTCAACACGCAGTTCATCGGGGCCGGGCTGCTGGCCGTCGCGCTCGCGCTGGCGGCGGACGGACTGATCGTGCTGGTGGGACGGCTGCTCACGCCGTGGGCCCGGACGCGGAGGACCGTCTGATGCACACCTTCTTCGCCAGTTTCTCGTTCATGACCGACCACTTCGGGCTCCTGGCCGACCGCACGGTGGACCATCTGAAACTGTCGGCCGCCGCCGTCGCGGTGGCCCTCGTCCTCGCCCTCCCGCTCGGCGTGTGGCTCGGCCACCGCGGCAAGGGTTCCTTCCTCACCGTCAGCATCTCCAACATCGGCCGTGCGCTGCCCTCGCTGGCGCTCATCGCGATCTTCCTCGGGCTGCTGGGCATCGGTTTCGTCAATGTACTGACGGCACTGGTGGTGATGGCGGTCCCACCGGTGCTCACACACGCGTACCTCTCGGTGGAGCAGGTGGACCCGGATCTGGTGCGCGCCGGACGCGGCATGGGCCTGACGGAGTGGCAGATCCTCACCCGCATCGAACTGCCCCTGGCCCTGCCGGTGCTCTTCACCGGCATCAGGATCGCGGCGGTGTACGTCATCTCCAGCGCGACCCTGGCCGCGGTCGCCGGCGGCGGCGGACTGGGCGACATCATCCTGAACCAGGTGTCGTACGGCTTGTCGGGGGTGATCGCCGCCGCTCTGTGGGTGGCGTTCCTGGCGCTGGCCGCGGACGCCCTGTTCGGAGCGCTCCGCAAGCGGCTCACCCCGCGCGGGGTCCTCGCGGGACGGAGCGCGTGACCGGCACACCGCTGTCGGGCCGAACACTCCGTATTACGGCGGTGCGAACGTGTCCCTAGGCGGGGGCCGGCTGCCATGCCGGTGAGCGGCCCAGGATCGCGACGATCTCGTCCAGCCGGGACCCGCCGTCGGCCGTGACCGCCGGCGCGAAGGCCGCACGGGGGCCGCGGCGCGCCTCCCCTGCGGGCACCGCTCGCGCCACGGTGAGTGCCACGTCGAGGAGTTCGGGGTCGAACGTCACCGTGTGCCCCAGCGTCCGCGCCACGTCCCAGGAGTGCACGACGTAGTCGATGAAGTGGAAGCTGACGGCCTGTGCTCCCGGGAAGGGTCCGCCGTCGCGGATCTCCGGGAGGGGGAACGCCCGCTCCGTCACCCCGTCGACGGCGAAGGCCTCCAGGACGTGCTGGGCGGCCTCGCGGTACGTCACCACGGGGTCGTCTCCGAGGGGGCGCGGCCGCCACAGGGCGATGTCCTTCTCTCCGCGCGAGGCCGCGGCGAATCCGTGGTGCTGCGCGGTCATGTGGCCGAGCAGCTCACGCAGCGTCCAGCCGGCGCACGGTGTCGGCCTGGCCAGGTCCCCGGCCGTCGCCCGCGCCACCACGTCGACGCTCGCACGCACCGCTTCCGCGTCGAGCGCGACCAGATCCTTATTCGTAGGCATACGCTTATCATCTGCCCGCACCTATGACATGTCAACGTCTATCATCGGCGCGTGATGGCCAAGAACGGCGGACGCCGCGACCTCGCCGCGATGCTGCAGCCCCTGGTGCGGTCCCTCATCGCCGCCGAGCTGCCGGTGCTCGCGTCGCACGGGATCTCGATGTGGGGATACGTCGTCCTCAGCGCCCTGGACGACGGCCCCGTCCGAACCCAGGCCGCGCTCGCGACGGCGATCGGCGCCGACAAGACCCGGATCATCTCCACACTGGACACGCTGCAGGAGTCCGGTCTGATCTCCCGCACCCCGGACCCGCACGACCGCCGAGTCCGGCTCCTCTCCATCACCGACGACGGGCGACGCGTGCGCAGGTCCGCGCAGGCCGACATCCACGCACACGAGGACCGCCTCCTGGCCCGGCTCCCCGCGGCCGACCGCCGGGTCTTCCTCGACGCGGTCCACACCCTCACCCCGGATACGGACACGCCCTAGTCGGTCCCTGCTCCCAGGTGTCCGAGCACCGAGCGCATCGCCCGTCGCACCGCGTCGCGTGACGCGTCGGTGGGGTCGGTCGTCTCGAAACCGTGGTGGCCGAGCGGCACGTCGATCACCTCGAGGGCGGCGCCGCAGTCCGCGGCCGCGGACACGAACTCCTCGACCGTCACCGCGATTTCAGGGCGTTCGAGACCCACCCGCGTCAGCACGATCGGCAGCCGCCCCGCACCACGAACCGCCGCCGCCGGGCGGAACCGGCTGTCGGCGAGCCCCCAGCCCGGCAGCGGCGCGAGAATCGGGTACGAGGCCGCCACGCACCGCAGCCAGGACGGCGGCGCAGCGAGCCAGTCGGCCGCAAGGAGCCCGCCGGCGGAGACGAACCACAGCGCGACTCGCTCGCCGTCCACCCGCGGATCGGCCCGTACGAGCTCGATCGCCTCGGCGATGTCGTCGGCGGCCCGCCCGTACGCGGTCAGCTCGTGGAGCCGGTGGTCCACGGTCACACCGACGGCTCCCAGGTTCGCCACGTACTGCCCATAGCCCACGAAGGTCGGCCAGTCGCGCGGTGTCGGACGGGCACCGGCCGGCACCGGTCCGCCGTGGACGAACACCACAGCCGGCCGGGGACCGTCGGCGTCGGGCAGATGCAGGTCGACGCGACCGGTCCGCTCCCGAGGCCGCTCCTTGACGTCCATGAGGAACGGCCGGAGATGCGTGGGCCGCTCACGCACGGCGGCCACCCGGTGCCCCTTCCCCGCCGCGGCCCGGAGCAGGACGTCCACGAGCTCACGCGGAGCGGAGAGCATCGGCCAGTGCCCGGTGTCGAGTTCGAGGAAGCTGACACCCGGGTCGGCGAGCGCCCGGAACGCGGGATCACCCAAGCCCACCATGGTCTCGACCACGGCGATGCTCGACCCGTTGGCCGTGCACAGGACGCCGGTCGTCGGCAGCTCGGCGACCGCGCCCGACAGCCGCAGCGGCTGGGTGAGCGTGGGCAGGGGCTGGGGAACGGCCTGTTCGGTCAGCCGTGCCAGCACCTCACCCGGGACGCCGGCGACGCTGCCCCAGCGCTGCCACTCCTCCACCGCCGGCGCGGGCAGCGTGCCGGCGCTGTTCTCCTGGGCCAGGCTCAGCACGCGCTCGCGGTCCGTCCGGGCGGGCAGCAACTTGAGGGCCGGGTCGCCGTCCTCGGGGATGCCGACATCTACGTTGACGATCCTGGAGATCCGCCCGGGGCGCCGGTCCGCGGCACCGCGCACCGGGTGGATGCCGTAGCAGTGGCCGACGAGGACCACGTCCTGCCCCTCCACCCGGTCGATCAGCCGGACCAGGTCCTCGATGTGCGTCTCCAGGTCCACGCCCGGCACCGCCGCACCAGCACCGCCGCCGTCCATGCCGGTGAGCGTCACTTCGTACGCCCGCGCCCCCGAGTCCCGCAGCCCGGCGGCCACTTGACGCCATACCCAACCGCCTGTGTGGGCCCCCGCCACCAGAATGAATGCCGTCATGCCCGTCTCCTCCCAAGCCGTGGTCCGCGGACCGGCCGCACCGGCCGTCCGCGCTCGCCGGTACCGTAGGAACTCCCCCTGAGGGAGGTTCAAGCCGTGCCCGCCGACAGCATGTGGTCCATCGGGGAGCTCGCCGAGCGCGCGGGCGTCACTGTCAAGACGGTCCGCTTCTACTCGGACCGCGGTCTGCTGCCCGAAGGCCCCCGCAGTACGGGCGGCCATCGCCGGTACGGGCCCGAGGCGCTCGACCGGCTCCGCGTCATCCGCTCCCTGCGCGCCCTCGGCCTGCCGGTGCCGGACGTGCGCCGGGTCCTGGGCGGGGAGGACGGGCTGGACGGCGCTCTTGAGGACGTCGTCGCGGGTCAGTTGCGGGACATCGGCTCCCAACTGGCCGCGCTGCGCTGGCGGGAGGCCGCGCTGCAGCTGCTCCAGGACTGCACGCCTGCCGAGCGCGCCGAGCGGCTGCTGCTCGTCGGCGCGATGTCCGCCCCGCCCAGCACGGCCGCACCGGCCCGCTTCTGGCGCCGGTGGCTGCCGCTCCGCATGCCCGCGCGCGTCGTCTCCGCCGTCCTCGACCAGGCCGTCCCGCAGCCTCCGGCGGAACCGACTCCGGCCCACGTCCTGACCTTCGCCCGGCTGCACGCCTTCACCTCGCGTTCCTGCGAGGGTGGCGACCGCGGCCAGCCGGCGGCACATCGTACGGAAAACGGGTTCCGCCCCGGGGTGCTCTACGAGGGGCTCAGCGAGGCCTACGCCCTGGCGTCACCTCACCTGTGCGACCAGCGGTCACCCCGGGAGGGAGAGGCGCTGGACTGCTTCGTCTCCGCCTACGCCGCCTCACGGGGCGTACGCGACACCCCCGCGTTCCGCCGTGCGCTCAGCGGGGTGCTGGCCGCGGATCCGCGGATCGACCACTACTGGCAGCTCGTCGCCGAGCTGACCGGTCCTTCGCGGCCGACGCCGGGGGCCGCCCACGACTGGCTCTGCGCCGCGCTCGACGCCCAGGTCGGGCGTCGGGCCGCGTGAGGCCGACGCCGGTTAATCGCTGGGCCGGCGGCCTGCCTGCTCGCCGTTGAACTGCTTGAGTTCGGCCTCGAAGTCCCTGCAGACCTCGCGCATGATCTCCTCAGTGCGCGTCAGCAGGGCATCGGTGAATGCCTTGCGCCGGTACTTGGTGACAAAAAACCAAGTGGACGTGCAGGTGGTGAACGACGTGGCGCCCGATGCGCATATCAGGATGAGGGTTCAGATTCCATCGTGGTGACATAGGCCAACCGTCGTAGAGTGATCGTGATGAGGGAACTTGGCTGGGAGAAGCGGCAGTTCGGGCACCGTGCCCGGCTGGCGCTGACGCCTGCACAGGCCCGGCTCATCGACGACCAGGCGCACGCGGCCCGCACCATGTGGAACTGCCTGCACGACTGGTGGACGATGCTCCCCAAGGACAAGCGTGCCCGGGCCGCCGCTGATGCGGCGATCCGCCAGGCCCGCAAGGAGATCGACTGGCTCCGAGTGCTCCCGGCTCAGGCCGCGCAGGCGGTGCTGAAGACGTACTTCCAGGCGTGGCGGAACTGCTGGGACCATCGTGCGGACGCACCGAACTTCAAGGCCCGTTTGCGCACCGTCATGTCTGTCGACATCCCGCAGGGCCGCGATCTCCAGATCACCCGTGTGCACCGCCGTTGGGGCATGGTCAACATTCCCAAGGTCGGTCGTGTCCGCTTCCGCTGGACCAAGGTTCTCCCGGTCGGCAAGCTCGCGAACAGGGAGAATCGGATCACCGGGGCGCGGTTGGTCAAAGACGGACTCGGATGGCACATCGCCTTCCGCGTCCAGACTCTGGAATCAAAGCCTGAGCCGCACACCGGCCCTGAGATCGGCATCGACGCCGGGGTCAATCTTCCCCTTGCCCTGTCCGATGGCAACCATCAGGATCACGGACGAGGCGCCCGGCTCCCGGATGGCACCGCCGACCGGGACAAGTGGCTGAACCCGGATGAAAAGGCCAAGCTGCTCCGCCTGGAACAACGGGCCGCGCACCGCAAGTCCTTCCGCAAGCCGAAGGAGCGCAGCTCCCACCGGCTGAACCGCACCTACGACCAGATCAAGCAGCTCCGCGCAAAAGCCACGCGCCGCGCTGTTGACTGGCAGCACAAGACCACCACCGGTATCGCCCAGCAGTACGGCACGGTCGTGGCCGAACAGCTCAACATCGAGAACATGGTCAAGTCGGCCAAGGGCACCATCGAGGAACCCGGGACAAACGTCGCGCAGAAGTCCGGCCTGAACCGCTCCATCAGCCAGGAGGCATGGGGCCGCACCGTGACCATGCTGACGTACAAGACCGCCCGCCACGGCGGCACCCTGCACAGGGTTCCCGCCCCGAACACTTCCCTGCGCTGCTCCGCATGCGGCTTCCTCACGCCCGGCAGCCGGGAAGGCCAAGCCACGTTCGTGTGCAAGAACCCAGACTGTGGCTGGTCCGGCAACGCCGACTGGAACGCGGCCCGGAACATCCTGCACCTGTACCGGATCGGCCTCGTGGCGATCCCGGCTGCCGGGAGGGCAGTCGTCAGGCGCACCCGTAGCGCCAAGCCCGCCACCGCAAGGTAGGCGGGAATCTCCTTCCCGAGCTTGCGAAGGGAGGAGAGCACTTCAAGCGAAAGGCTTCCATGTGTGCTCGTAAGTTGCGGCCCGAAGAGGCGGACATCGACGCCTCGTTGGTGCGTCGGCTCGTCGACGCGCAGTTCCCTGAGTGGGCCGGGCTGCCGCTCACCGAGGTCATCTCGGCGGGCACGTCCAACGCCATGTACCGCCTCGGCGAGGACATGGCCGTGCGGCTCCCCCGCCTTGCGGGCTCCGCGCAGGACGTGGACAAGGAGCACCGTTGGCTTCCCCTGCTCGCCACAGCACTCCCCTTTGCCATCCCCACGCCACTTGGCAAGGGAACTCCCGGCGAGGGCTACCCGTGGCCGTGGTCCGTCTACCGTTGGCTCGACGGCGCCAACCCCGCCCCGGGCCGTATCTCCGAACCGGCCATGCTGGCAAAGGACTTGGCGGAGTTCGTCACCGTACTCCGGCGGGCCGACGCCACCGGCGGGCCCGCTTCCTATCGCAGCGAGCCGCTGGCGGAGCGGGACGAAGTGACGCGTTCGGCGATCCATGAGCTGCGGGCGGAGCTGGACGGGGACGCGGCGACCGCCGTCTGGGAGTCGGCCCTGCGGGCGCACGGGTGGGCCGGGCCCGCCGTGTGGATCCACGCGGATCTGCAGCCCGGGAACGTGCTCGTCGCGGACGGACGGCTCAGCGCCGTCATCGACTTCGGGTGTCTCGGCCTGGGCGACCCGGCGGTCGACCTCATCGCGGCCTGGTACCTGCTGCCCGCCGGTTCGCGCGAGGTCTTCCGGACCGGCTCGGGCGCGGACGACGACGCCTGGGCGCGGGGCCGCGGCTGGGCCCTGTCGGTCGCCCTCCTGGAGCTCCGGCACTACCGGGAGAGCAACCCGGTGATGGCCTCCATCGCCCGCCATGTGATCGCGGAACTACTCCTCACCGACGGCACGGCGGCGGCGGTCTGACGATCCGTCCTGCCGGCACCGCCCCGGGTCAGCACGCAGCCGCGCGCAACCACTCGTCCAGGACGACGAAGTCCGCTTCGGTGAGGCCCTGTAGAGGGTCTACGCGATGCAGCAGGGCACGTTCCGCGTGATGCGTGAGGACCCAGGCGCGGTCGAAGTCGGTGATCTCGTCGTCGACCCATGCGAAGGGACGGCCTTTCGCCTGGCCGACCAGGGCGCGGGTCTTCCAGTGGAGTCCGCGGGCCCCGTGCCACTCCTCGCGCACGTCCCGCACCGTCGGATCCGGCCAGTCCACGACCGGCAACGGCGGCAGTCCGAGCCGCGGGGCGACGCAGTCGTTGGCGTCGTCCATCCAGGTCGTCGCCCAGACGAGCTCGCACGGGAGCGCCGCGAGCCGGGGCCCGTACTCGGGGTTGATCCTGGCCAGCAGGGGGTTCAGGTCCGCGCCCAGCGGGTCGAGGCATCCCGGCCGGCGCAGAGGATACGTCGGGTAGCGGTCAGGCGGGCCACCGAACGGAATCAGCGGCCCGTCGACGTCGAGGAAGAGCAGCGGAAGGTGCACGGATCCGGTCACTTCGGCACAGTAGCGACTCGGGGACCAGGCCCCCTCCCGCGCCGCCGACGTGACGGGCATGACGGGGGAACACGGGGCCTGCGGCGGGACACGAACCGGCGGGGCATGGCGAACGCGCGCGCGACCGTGCGAAATGTGCCGGGCGTTCGCCGCCCGGCGCGTGGCCGACCGGGACCCCGTCTGCGCGCAGGCTCGGTGCGACCACGGCGGCCGGGAGCGCTGGGACCGGATCCGGTCGTGGCTCGGCCCCTGAGCGCGAGGCGTTTGCGACGGCCCTGCTCGCGTGACCCGGCGCCGGGTCACGCCGTCCCCTTCCACCCCCTTGTGAGGTTCCCGAAACCGCCGATTAATCAAGCAGGCAGTGAATAGGGCTGGTTGGCGGGGTGAAGTGTGCGCAACCATGTCCACATGACCGCGGCCCATCGCGCCATGACCCAGCTGGAGTCGTGGCCGAACCTGGTAAGTGGCTCTCCCCGGTGTGCCGTAGGGCGCTCCTTCGGGACAGCGGGGTGCGACATCGTGCATTTCCATGCCAACGATGCGGCGGATCTGTACCTCACCCGGACGGCGGTCGAACGCCTCCTTCCACAGCTGCGCGACAGCACCGCGATCCGGGTGCGCCCCGGTGCCTCGTGGATCACCGTGCTGCTCGACTGCGACGACGACGTGGCACTGCTCCTGACGCTCATCAGCGTGGCCCTCAAGGAACACGACGCCGTCAGGGGGCCTGAGGAGGAGTACGGCGGACCGCGCACCGCCCGTACGGCTCCGCCCTGCGACTGGGAGCCGCGGGCGATCCCTTCGCCCCGCGCGGCCGGACCGGTGGCAGCGTCCGCTCACCACGGCCGCGTCCACGACGCGTGGAAGGCCGTCGGCCGGATGCTGCCGCACGGCCACTGACGGAAGTGCCGGGGTGCGTGAGCGGGAGTCCGTAACGGGGACTCGGCAACTGACATCGGCCGCACGTCAGTTGCCCCCGCTCGCCCCCACCTCTGCGCCCCGCGCCGCCCCCGTGCTGTCGCGCTCGATCAGGCGCGGCAGCGGCACCTGCACCGTCCGCGAGGGGCCGCCGTCCAGGAGCGCCGTCAGTTCCTGGGCCGCGGTCCGGCCGAACTGGACCGTGTCGCGGGAGAGTGCCGACAGCCAGGGCTTGACCATGCGGCACAGCGGGGAGTCCTCCCAGGCCACCACCGAGACGTCGCCGGGAACCGAGAAGCCCAGCTCACCGGCGGCGGCGACTCCGGCGACGGCCATCACGTCGTTGTCGTAGACCAGCGCGGTCGGGGGTGTGTCGCCCTCCATGACACGGCGGGTGACCGCGGCGCCCTCGGCGTCCGAGTAGTCCGTGGTCACGGAGCGCACCTCGGTCAGTCCGCGCCGCTCGGCCTCGGCGCGCAGGGTGCGGATGCGCCGCTCGGTGTGCGCGAGGCCCGGCAGGCCCGCGATGTGGACGATGCGGCGGTGCCCGAGCGCGAACAGCTCGTCGACCACCGACGCCATCGCGCCGGCGTCGTCCGCCCACACAGTCGACATGCCGGGGTGCTCCGCGTCGGGCACTCCGCCGATCACCACGGCGGGCAGCCCGAGTTCGTCGAGGAGGGCGGGGCGCGGGTCGGCGGTGCGGGGGTCGACGACGAGCACGCCGTCCACCCGGTGTTCGGCCCACCAGCGCCGGTAGACGGCGCACTCCGCCTCGACGTCCTCCACCACCTGGAACAGCAGGCCGAGGTGACGCTCCGCCAGGACCTCCTGGATGCCCGAGATGAGCTGGAGGAAGAACGAGTCCACGCCCAGCGTGTCCGCGGGGCGGGCCACGACCAGACCGACCGTGGCCGCGCCTTCGCCGGACAGCGCGCGGGCCGCCGTGCTGGGCCGCCAGCCGAGCTGTTCGGCAACCCGCCGCACCCGGTCGCGCGTGACCTCGGAGACCCCTGGCCGGTCGTTGAGCGCGAACGACACGGCGCTCTCCGAGACACCCGCCCTGAGCGCGATGTCCTTCATGGTCGGTCGGCGCGCGGGAGACCGCTTGGCTGGCACAGCTGCCCCTTTCCCCGTGGAACCCCGATGGGTTCCGCGACCAGCGTAGCGCATGCGATCCGCGCACTAATGCGCTTGAGTTCAAGACCCTAAAGCGCATTAGTCTTGGACTGCAAAAGGTCTACTCCACTGCACTGAGCTGGCATTACTTGATGTGACTCGCAGCAGTTTCCGAGAATGCATTGACTTTTTCCGTGATCGCAATGCAGGGTCTGCACGGCAACATTCGACGCCGCCGCAAAGGAGCCGTGTCACCGTGCCCATCTCTCGCAGAGCACTAGCCGCTGCCGCCGCCATCGCTGTCGTCCTGCCGCTGAGCGCGTGCGGCTCCGGGGGTGACGACAGCGGCTCGACGGACGCCTCGGGCAAGATCCAAGGCAGCATCACGTTCCAGACGTGGAATCTCAGAGCCAACTTCAAGCCGTACTTCGACGGCCTGGTCAAGGACTTCGAGAAGAAGTACCCCGGCACCCATGTGAAGTGGATCGACCAGCCCGGCGAGGGCTACGCCGACAAGATCAGCGCCGACGCCGCCGGCGGCACGCTGCCCGACGTCGTCAACGTCTCCCCCGACCTCGTGGCCCCGCTCGCCAAGGCCGGCCTCGCGCTCGATCTCGACAAGGCGGCGCCGAAGTACAAGAAGGAGTACCTGCCGGGCGCCTGGGCGAGCCACCAGATACCGGGCATGGACGGCACGTACGCCTTCCCCTGGTACCTCAACACCGGGCCGCTGTTCTACAACAAGGGCCTGTTCAGGAAGGCCGGACTCGACGCGTCCAAGCCCCCGAAGACGTACGACGCGCTGTTCGACGACGCGCTCCAGCTCGCGAAGAAGAGCAAGGGCAAGGTGGCCACGCTCGCCAACGTCCCCACCATCGAGGACTTCGGCCGCTACGGGGCCCCGCTCATGAACAAGGAGGGCACCGGCTTCGCGTTCAACGACGCCAAGGGTGTCGAACTCCTCACGAAGTACAAGGAGTTGTACGAGGCGAAGGCGCTCGACCCGCAGGCCCTGACCGCGACGCCCGAGTCGACCGGCAAGAAGTTCCTGACCGGGGCCGTGGCGATGAACCCGGGCAGTGCGCTCGACCTGTCGAAGTTCAAGAAGGAGGCGCCGAGCCTCTACAAGAACATCGGGATCACGGACCAGATCACCAGCACCGGCAAGGTGAACATGTACGTGATGGGCGTGATGGTGAACTCGCGCTCCAAGCAGAAGCCCGCGGCCGTGGCCTTCGCGCACTACGTCACCGACGCACAGCACCAGATGGAGTTCGCCAAGAAGGTCGCCATCTTCCCGAGCACCGCCGGCTCCCTGGACGACCCGTACTTCACGAAGCAGGACGGCTCGGACGAGACGCGGGTGCGGATCGCCGCGGCCGACTCCCTGAAGTCCGCGGTCAACTACACGCCGGTCCTGTTCAGCGAGCAGATGAAGACCGAGCTGCGGAATTCCGTCGCCAAGGCCCTGCAGGGCAAGGAGAGTCCCAAGACCGCTCTTGACAACGCTGTCAAGGCCTGCGACCGGCTGCTCCAGCAGCAGGGCTGAGCCCCGGAGCCGTACATCATGACGAGTCCCCTTCCGACCGTGAAGTCCGCCGCCGAGACCTCGGCGAACACAGAGGTGACGCGACCCGCGAAGACGTCGGGCGAGCGGCCCGCCTCCCGCGTCAGGCGCCATCTGCCCACCAGCCCCTGGCTGTTCGCCGCCCCCGGGCTGCTGGTCGTCGCCGTCTTCATCCTGTATCCGTTCGTCTCCACCGTGGTCAACTCCTTCACCGACCGGCGGACCCTGATCCCCGGCGAGTTCGTGGGCCTGGCCAACTTCCGGGAGCTGCTGCACGACGACATGTTCTGGACGGGGCTGCGCAACAGCGTCCTGTACATGGTCGGGGTCGTCCCCGCCCTCGTACTCCTCCCGCTGCTGCTCGCCCTCCTCGTCCAGAAGAACATCCCGGGCATCACCTTCTTCCGGTCGGCCTTCTACACGCCGGTGGTCGCGTCCATCGTCGTGGTCGGCCTCATCTGGGTGTGGATGCTGGACGAGCGCGGGCTGGTGAACTCACTGCTCGAAGCCGTGGGCATCGGCAGGGTCGGCTTCCTCAGCGACCAGTGGCTGCTCCTGTTGAGCGCCATGGCCGTCACGGTCTGGAAGGGCCTCGGCTACTACATGATCATTTACCTGGCTGCGCTGGCCAACGTGCCGCGTGAGCTGCACGAGGCCGCCTCGGTTGACGGTGCGGGCGCGGTGCGCCGCTTCTTCACCGTCACCGTGCCCGCCGTGCGCTCCACCATGGTCCTGGTCGCCGCGCTCTCCTCGGTCGCCGCCTTCAAGGTGTTCTCCGAGGTCTATCTGATGGCGGGGCCGAACGGTGGCCCCGCGGGCGAGGACACCACGCTCGTGATGCTCGTGCAGCGCACCGGCACGGGCCTGACCGGCCGCGTCGGCTACGCCTCGGCGATCTCCGTCGTCGTCTTCGTCGTCACCGTCGCGCTGATGCTGCTCGTGCTCCGCGCCGACCGGAAGGAGGACGCGTGAGCGTCACCGAGGACGTCCGTGTCACAACAGGCATGACGCGCAAGCCGGTTCGGCGGCGCCGTGCGCCGCGCGTCACCGACGAGAACGGCCGGCGCATCCGTGTCTGGGAGCTCGTGCTGCGCTACGCGCTGCTGCTCGCCGTGCTCGCGATCACCGTCGGGCCCTTCCTCTGGCAGCTGTCCACCTCGCTCAAAGGGACGCACGAGGACATCTTCAGCTCCCCGCCCACGTTCCTGCCGGCCGACCCCACGCTCCACAACTACGAACGCGTCGCCGACACCATCCCTGTCTGGGACTACGCGTTCAACTCCCTGAAGGTCGCCACCGCCAACGTCGTCACCAACTGCGTCGGCTCCGCGCTCGCGGGCTACGCGCTCGCCCGGCTGCGCTACCGCGGCCGCAAGATCGCCACCCTCGTGTTCATCCTCGCGATGCTGGTGCCCGTCGAGAGCATCGTCATCGCGCAGTTCACGACGATGCGCGAACTCGGCCTCAACAACACGCTCGTCGGCGTGGTCCTGCCGGGGTGCATCGCCGCCATGAACGTCCTGCTGATGCGCAACGCGTTCCTCAACCTGCCCTACGAGATCGAGGAGGCGGCCTACGTCGACGGGGCGAACGCCTGGCAGCGGTTCCTGCGGATCGCGCTGCCGTCCGTGAAGGGCACCCTCGCGGTCGTCGCGATCTTCGCGTTCATGGGCGCCTGGGACGACTTCCTGTGGCCGCTCATCGTGCTCAGCGACCCGGCGAAGTTCACCCTGACCATCGGCCTGAACTATCTGCACGGCACCTTCGCCAACGACGAGCGGATCGTCGCGGCCGGCACGATCATCGCCGTCGCGCCGCTGATCATCCTCTTCGCCTGTCTCCAGCGGTATTTCTTCCGCGGCGTCGGCGAGGGAGCCGTCAAGGGCTGACCGTCCGTACCGCGGACATCTCGTCACCAAGGCCCCCACGTACCACAGAACCAGGACTCCGCATGACTTCTGCCGTGCGCTTCGGCGTCAACTACACCCCCAGCCAGGGGTGGTTCCACCACTGGCTCGACTTCGACCTCGACGCCGTGCGCGCCGATCTCGACTCGATCGCCGCGCTGGGCCTCGACCACATCCGGGTGTTCCCGCTGTGGCCCTACTTCCAGCCCAACCGCACCCTGATCCGCCCGCGCGCCGTCGAGCAGCTCGTCCGGCTCGCCGACGCGGCGGCCGAACGCGGGCTCGACGTGAACGTGGACGGTCTGCAGGGCCACCTGTCGAGCTTCGACTTCCTGCCCGCATGGACGCAGACGTGGCACAGGCGGAACCTCTTCACCGACCCTGATGTGGTCAAGGGCCAGGAGGCGTATCTGCGCACCCTCGCGGGGGCACTCGCCGACCGGCCCAACTTCATCGGCATGACGATCGGCAACGAGGTCAACCAGTTCGCGGCGGGCCCGCACCCCGACCCGGACCGCATCACGCGGGAACAGGCCGGGAGTTGGCTGCGTCGGGTGCTCGCCGCGTGCGAGGAGGGAGCGCCGGGGCGGACCCATCTGCACGCCTCGTACGACGCCGCCTGGTACCAGGACGACCAGCCGTTCACGCCCACGCACTCCGCACGGCTCGGCGCGCTCACCGCGGTGCATTCGTGGGTGTTCAACGGTACGGCGCAGCGCCACGGCCGCACCGGGACGGCGACCGAGCACCATGGCGCATACCTCGTCGAGCTGTCCAAGGCCTGGGCCGGCGATCCGCACCGGCCCGTCTGGCTCCAGGAGGTCGGCGCGCCCGCGCCTCTCGTCCCGGCCGAGCACGCGGCGCACTTCACCGAGGCGACCGTCGAGAACGCCCTCGACTGCCCGGACCTGTGGGGCGTGACCTGGTGGTGCTCGCACGACGTCAGCCGTGACCTGGCCGACTTCCCCGAACTCGAGTACAGTCTGGGCCTGTTGACGAGCGATCGACAGCCCAAGCCCGCCGCGAAGGCACTCGCCCGCATCGTCGCGGACCGGCGCGCCCGTCCCCGTACGCCCGCGCCCCGCACCACCGCGCTCGTCGTCGACGCCGGTGACGACGAGTCCGCCCCGCGCCGCTCGGTATGTGCCCCCGGCGGCGCCGTCTTCGAGGCCTTCGCCCGGCTCACCGCCGACGGGGTCCGGCCCACCACGGTCCTCGCGAGCCGCGCCGACGACAAGGAACATCTGGCCGCGCGCGGCATCACGGAAGTGGTCGCACCGGACCATGTCACGCGGACCGCCGGCACGACGCCGTAATGGATCGTCCCCGATGCGGACCGCACGATTCGAGGTGCGCCGCGTCGGGGAGTTGTACAGCGTCCCGTCCGCCCCCCGCCTGGTAACCACCCGCACCTCGGACCTTACGGAGTACCCCTCATGCATGACGACCGCACGCTGGTCGAAGCCCGTCTCAAGCGCGTCCTCGACGAGCGCATCCGACCCGCCGTGTATCCCGAGTCCGTGCCGCTGGAGGTCGCGGTGTGGAACGCGCCGGGTGAGCCGGTGCCGGTCGCCGAAGGACTCGCGGCGACGCCCGAGCCGATCGCGGTGGGCGCGCGCTGGGGCGCTCCGTGGGCCACCTGCTGGTTCCGCGTGACGGGCACCGTGCCGGAGGCCTGGGCGGGCCGGACCGTCGAGGCGATCCTCGACCTCGGCTTCGACGAGAACATGCCCGGCTTCCAGTGCGAGGGCCTGGTCTACCGCCCGGACGGCACCCCGGTGAAGGGGCTCAACCCGCGCAACCAGTGGGTGCGCATCGGCGCCCCCGTGGAGGGCGGCGAGGAGGTCCGCCTGCACATCGAGGCCGCGTCCAACCCGGTCATTCTCGACTACCACCCCTTTCTGCCCACGCAGTTGGGCGACAAGGAGACCGCGGGCAGCGAGCCGCAGTACACGTTGGCGCGGATGGATCTCGCGGTCCTGGACGAGACCGTGTGGCAGCTCGTCATGGATCTCGAAGTGCTCGGCGAGCTGATGGCCGAGCTGTCGGTGGAGTCGGCACGGCGCTACGACATCCTGCGCGCCGTCGAGCGCGCCCTCGACGCGGTCGACCTCCAGGACGTGAACGGCACGGCGGCCGCCGCCCGCGAACAGCTGACGGACGTCCTGTCCGCTCCCGCCGTCCCGTCGGCGCACCGCATCAGCGCCGTCGGCCACGCGCACATCGACTCGGCGTGGCTGTGGCCGCTGCGCGAGACGGTACGCAAGGTGGCGCGGACCACGTCCAACATGACGGCGCTCCTCGAGGACGAGCCCGACTTCGTCTTCGCGATGTCGCAGGCCCAGCAGTGGGCTTGGGTCAAGGAGCACCGGCCCGAGGTGTGGGCGCGGGTCAAGAAGGCGGTCGCCGACGGCCGGTTCGTGCCGGCGGGCGGCATGTGGGTGGAGTCGGACACCAACATGCCGGGCTCGGAGGCGATGGCCCGCCAGTTCGTGCACGGCAAGCGGTTCTTCCTCGACGAGTTCGGCGTCGAGAACGACGAGGCGTGGCTGCCCGACACCTTCGGGTTCGCCGCGGGGCTGCCGCAGATCATCAAGGCCGCGGGCTCCAAGTGGCTGCTCACGCAGAAGATTTCGTGGTCGCAGACCAACAAGTTCCCCCACCACACGTTCCAGTGGGAGGGCATCGACGGCACCCGGATCTTCACCCACTTCCCGCCTGTGGACACGTACAACTGCTCCATGAAGGGCAGCGAGATCGCCCACGCGGCGAAGAACTTCAAGGACAAGGGGGTCGCCCGGCACTCACTCGCGCCGACCGGCTGGGGTGACGGGGGCGGCGGCACGACCCGCGAGATGGTCGCGAAGGCGGCCCGCCTTCGTGACCTCGAAGGGTCCGCGCAGGTGGTGTGGGAGACGCCGGAGGAGTTCTTCAAGAAGGCGGAGGCGGAGTACCCGAACCCGCCGGTCTGGGTCGGCGAGCTCTACCTCGAACTCCACCGCGCCACACTCACCAGCCAGGCCAGGACGAAGCAGGGCAACCGGCGCAGCGAGCACCTCCTGCGCGAGGCCGAGCTGTGGGCGGCGACCGCGGCGGTGCGGGCGGGATTCCCTTACCCCTACGAGGAGTTGGACCGGATCTGGAAGACGGTGCTGCTGCACCAGTTCCACGACATCCTGCCCGGCTCGTCGATCGCCTGGGTGCACCGCGAGGCGCGCAGGACGTACGAGCGGGTCGCGGAGGAACTGAACGGCATCATCGGCGCGGCCCAGCGCGCGCTGGCCGGTGAGGGCCCAGGGACGCTCGTCTTCAACTCGGCGCCGCACACCCGCGACGGTGTGCCCGCGGGCGGCGCCCGCACCCCGGTCGTCGAGGGCGAGGCCGCGATCGCTTCGCGCGCGGCGGGCGGATTCGTCCTGGAAAACGGGCTGTTGAGGGTCGAGGTCGACGACCGGGGTCTGGTCGTGTCCGCGTACGACCTCGTCGCGGGCCGCGAGACCGTGGCGCCGGGCCGGGCCGCGAACCTGCTGCAGATCCACCCGGACTTCCCGAACATGTGGGACGCGTGGGACGTCGACGAGTTCTACCGCAACACGGTCACGGATCTGATGGACGCCGACGAGGTGGCTCCGGGAGACGGCACCTCGGTACGGATCGTGCGCACCTTCGGCGACTCGCGCGTCACCCAGGTCCTCTCGCTGGCAGCCGGTGAGCGGCGGCTCGTGATCGACACGGAGGTGGACTGGCACGAGACGGAGAAGTTCCTGAAGCTGGCGTTCCCGCTGGACATCCACGCCGAGCGGTACGCGTCCGAGACGCAGTTCGGGCACTTCTACCGGCCCACGCACACCAACACCAGCTGGGAGGCCGCCAAGTTCGAGGCGTGCAACCACCGGTTCGTGCATATCGAGGAGCCCGGCTGGGGCGTCTCGCTCGTCAACGACTCGACGTACGGCCACGACGTGACGCGTACCGTGCGGGACAGCGACTCGGGCACGACGACCACCGTCCGCGTCTCGCTGCTGCGCGCGCCGCGCTTCCCCGACCCCGAGACCGACCAGGGCGTGCACCGTTTCCGGCACGCGCTGGTGCCGGGCGCGGCCATCGGCGACGCGGTCCGT
Source organism: Streptomyces sp. NBC_01446 (assembly GCF_026340095.1). Lineage (GTDB taxonomy): Bacteria > Actinomycetota > Actinomycetes > Streptomycetales > Streptomycetaceae > Streptomyces > Streptomyces aureus. The sequence goes on from NZ_JAPEPO010000002.1 coordinate 1,133,599, forward strand.
GAGGGCTACCGGATCAACCTGCCGGAGCGGCAGGTGACCGGCTCCGGCGAGGTCGCTCCGCTGGTGGGTGTCGACCACGACGCGGTGGTGGTGACGGCGGTCAAGCTGGCCGACGACGGCAGCGGCGACGTGGTGATCCGCTTCCACGAGTCCCGCGGCGGACGGGTGCGCGCCACGCTCACGGCGGGCTTCGAGATCGCCGCCGCGGCGGCGACGGACCTCCTTGAGCGTCCGCTCGCCGACGCGGCGGACCCGGAGCGCGACGGCGACCGGATCACGCTGACGCTGCGCCCCTTCGAGCTGGTGACGCTGCGTCTGAAGCGGGTCTGAGCAGGTGTCGTCCGGTGGGCCGGTCACGGAACCGGCCCACCGGACGGCGCGTTCAGTCCGCCGCGCCGCGTGCCGTCCTGGCCTCCCGGGACAGCAGGACCAGGCTGCGGGCCTCGACCAGTAGGTCGGTGCCCGGCTTGTGTTCCGTCTCGTCCGCGACGCCCTGCGGGTCGGCGGTGTCGATCCGGGTCGTCCACCGCTCGCCGTAGGTGGCGTCAGGGAGTCGGAAGCGGACCGGCTTCCAGTAGCTGTTGAGGAGCAGCAGGAACGAGTCGTCGACCACCGGCCGCCCGTACGGGTCGGGCTCGGCGATGGCGTCTCCGTTGAGGAACACGGCCACCGAGTGGGCGTCGCCGCGCTGCCAGTCGTCCTCCGCCATCTCGCGTGCGTCCGGGCGCAGCCACACGAGGTCGGGCAGGGGCTGGCCCTCGTGGGTGTGTGTGTCACCGCGGAAGAAGCGGCGGCGGCGCAGCACCGGGTGGGCGGCTCGCAGGGCGATGGTGCGCCGGGTGAACTCCATCAGCTCGCGCTGGTCCTCGTTCAGGCGCCAGTCGGTCCAGGAGATCTCGTTGTCCTGGCAGTAGGCGTTGTTGTTGCCCTGCTGGGTGCGGCCCAGTTCGTCGCCGTGGGCGAGCATGGGGATGCCCTGGGAGAGCAGCAGTGTGGCGAGGAGGTTGCGCTGCTGCCGGCCGCGCAGTTCGAGCACGCCTTCGTCGTCGGTGGGGCCTTCGACGCCGCAGTTCCAGGACCGGTTGGCGCTCTCGCCGTCCCGGTTGTTCTCGCCGTTGGCCTCGTTGTGCTTGTCGTCGTACGAGACCAGGTCGCGCAGGGTGAACCCGTCGTGGGCGGTGACGAAGTTGACGCTGGCGCGCGGGCGGCGGCTGTCGTGCTGGTAGAGGTCGGACGAGCCGGTGAGCCGGGAGGCGAACTCGGCGAGGGTGTTCTCGCCCGAGCGCCAGAAGTCCCTTACGGAGTCGCGGTACTTGCCGTTCCACTCCGACCACTGGGGCGGGAACTTGCCGACCTGGTAGCCGCCCTCGCCGACGTCCCACGGCTCAGCGATGAGCTTGACGCGGCCGATCACCGGGTCCTGCTGGATAAGGTCGAAGAAGGCGGAGAGCCGGTCCACCTCGTGGAACTGCCGGGCGAGGGTGGCCGCGAGGTCGAACCGGAAGCCGTCGACGTGCATCTCGGTGACCCAGTACCGCAGGGAGTCCATGATGAGCTGGAGCACGCTGGGGTGCCGCATCAGCAGGCTGTTCCCGGTGCCGGTGGTGTCGTAGTAGTGCGCCGGGTCGCCGTCGACGAGCCGGTAGTAGGACGCGTTGTCGATGCCGCGGAAGGAGAGCGTCGGGCCGTTCTCGTTGCCTTCCGCCGTGTGGTTGTAGACGACGTCGAGGATCACTTCGAGGCCGGCCGCGTGCAGCGCCTTCACCATCGACTTGAACTCGGTGACCTGTCCGCCGCGGCTGCCCTGGGCGGCGTACGCGTTGTGCGGGGCGAAGAAGCCGATCGTGCTGTAGCCCCAGTAGTTCGACAGACCCTGGTCGCGCAGGAATCCGTCCTGCGCGAACTGGTGCACCGGCATCAGCTCGACCGCGGTCACGCCCAGCGAGGTCAGGTGCTCGATGACCGCCGGGTGTGCGAGGCCCGCGTAGGTGCCGCGCAGTTTCGCGGGGACCTTGGGATGGGTGCGGGTCAGGCCGCGTACGTGGGCCTCATAGATGACGGTGTCGGCGTACGGGCGCAGGGGCGGGCGGTCATTGCCCCAGTCGAAGGCGCTGTCGGTCACCACGGCGACGAGGGTGTGCGGCGCACTGTCGGCCGGGGACGGTCCGCCGGCCGTCCGCTCGAAGAGTGAGGGGTCGTTGTCCATCTGCCCGTCGACGGCGGTGGCGTACGGGTCGAGGAGCAGCTTCGCGGGGTTGCAGCGGTGGCCCGCCGCCGGGTCCCACGGGCCGTGCACCCGGTAGCCGTAGCGTTGGCCGGGGCCGACGGCGGGCAGATAGCAGTGCCATACGAAGCCGTCGACCTCGGTCATGGTGACCGTGTCGTGGGTGCCGTCGTCGTGGAGGAGAACGAGGTCGACGCGCTCGGCGACCTCCGTGAACAGGGCGAAGTTCGTTCCGTCGCCGTCGAATGCCGCGCCGAGGGGATAGGGGCGTCCGGTCCAGGTGAGCATCCGGCCACCGTACGGATGATCTTGGATTCGGTGTCGTCACCGCGCCGCCCGCACCCCGCCTGTCGCGCGCCCGGCCCTCGTGTGCCGCCGTCCTGACATGCCGCCGGGCCGCGGCTGCGGAAGCAGACCGTGGCCCGGTGCGGCGCGCTCCGGACGGGGCGCGGTGCTGATGTCACATCGCCGGCGTCGGGCGTACCACCCTGCGGGGGACGGACAGTTCGGGCCGGTGTGCACGGGCCGCCGGGGCGGCGGCCACGAGCGGGTCCGTGACCGCTGAGCCCGCGAACGCCGGGACCGGCACCTCGCGCGGCATCTCGAGCGCCTCGCCGATGCGCGGCGCGGGACCGACGGGAACCAGCGGGGCGCGCTCACCGAGACGGGCACGGCGGGAGAACCAGATGATCTTTCCCGTGGCCGTGGCGCAACCGCCCCAGCCGTCGCTCAACGCGGCGATCTCCGCGAGACATCCCTGGGGGGCGTAGTGCGGGCCCGGCAGGTCACGCTCGTGGTCGGACACCGCGGTGATCAGGTGCTGGCCGTTCCACCACATCTCGACGGCGGTGTTCTTGTCCGTGGCGTGCTCGTCGATCGTGTGAAGCAGCACCTCGACGCCGCGGCAGACGGGCTCTACGAGAATGTCCAGCTTCCAGTACCGCAGGTGGGCGGCCAGAATGCGCCTGACCTGCGAGACACGCTCCGAGCTGACCTCGACGTCGAGGTGGTAGTAGCAGGGCACTGCGGTATTCATCGTCTTCGGCTCCTCACCGGCGAAGCTCCCGCTCGACGTTCGCCCCCTACAGGCCGTACCCCGAACACGTAGCGTGAGCACTGATCGCTCCTGAGTCAGCCCCATCATGAGAGCGCTACTCCATTCGTGCAACACGAGGAGCCGCTTCCGGCGTCGTTGAAGCTCCAACAGGACGGGAAGTGCCGCCAAATGCACCATGGGACGGAGTACCGATCGGCGTAACGATTCGGTACCTCTCCGTGCACGGCCCCCGCGCACCGACCCGGTGCACCGTGCGCTCCAAGAGTGGGAAGTGAACAGCGACATGTTGCTACCTACCAAAACCGAAGTCGCCAGACATCTGGCGCAGTACCGCGCATGGGAACGCCTGCGGCTCGCGGCACCCGCCGACCGCCAAGTGCGGGCCCACTTCGAGGACACGGCCTACACGCTGTGCGTGCTGATGGGGAAGCGCTGCGGGCGGGAGGCCGCCGACGCGGCCGAACGCTACCTCCGCCCCAGCGTGGAGCATCCGCCGATGGCCGCACCGCCGCTCGCGGCGCCCGCGGTCGCGGTCGCCGCCCTCAGCGGGCGGTAAGGCTGGACCGTCCGGCAGAGGCGGGACGCCGGCCGACACGCCTGAACCAGGACATTTCCTGACAGGCCGAGCCCGGTCGGCTCCCGTAGCGTGTCGCCGGAGGGACGCAGCCCGTCGATGACAGCCTGCTGTGCCCGGCCGCGCGCCGGGCCAACTGGTGTGCGAGTGACGGCACGTCCCGTGGCGCATGTGAACCCGGCGGGCCCCCGACCGAGAGCGGGCCTGCCTCGAGCACGCCGGAGGTGCAAACGATGAACCCAGGCACGGTGACGGGTCGCGTCCCGATCGTGGACGTACTCCCGGCCGTCGACTGCGGCAGGCGTCCGGCGAAGGCGGTCCCGGGCGAGACGTTCGAGGTCTCCGCCACGCTCTTCGGCGAGGGCCAAGCCGCGGTCGCCGCCAATGTCGTGCTGCGCGGCCCCGACGACCGGCCGGGCCCGTGGATCCCGATGCGCGAACTGTCCCCGGGCAGCGACCGCTGGGGCGCCGACGTCACCCCCACGGGCGTGGGCAACTGGACGTACACGGTGGAGGCGTGGGGCGATCCCGTGTCCTCGTGGCGCCGGTCCGCCGGCATCAAGGTCCCGGCCGGGATCGACACGGAGCTGATCCTGGAGGAAGGCGCCGCGCTGCACGAGCGGGCCGCAGGCGGCGTCCCGGAACAGGCGGGCCGGGACGCGGTGCTCGCGGCCGTGGACGCGCTCCGCGACGAGAGCAGGCCGCCCGCCGCCCGGCTCGCCGCGGCCCTCGCGCCGGACGTGACCGCCGCCCTGGCGGAGCACCCGCTGCGCGAACACGTCTCGCGCTCGGCGCCCATGCCCCTGCTCGTGGAGCGCGAACGGGCGCTGTACGGAGCCTGGTACGAGATGTTCCCGCGCTCCGAGGGCGCCGTGGTCCGCGACGGGGAGCGGCCGGTGAGCGGCACCTTCCGCACGGCGGCCGAGCGCCTGCCCGCCGTCGCCGACATGGGCTTCGACGTGGTCTACCTGCCCCCGATCCACCCCATCGGCACCACCTTCCGCAAGGGGCCGAACAACACTCTGTCGGCCGACCGGTGGGATGTCGGAGTGCCGTGGGCGGTCGGCTCACCCGAGGGCGGTCACGACGCGATCCACCCCGACCTCGGCACCCTCGACGACTTCGACGCCTTCGTGCGCCGGGCCGCGGAACTCGATCTGGAGATCGCGCTGGACTTCGCCCTCCAGTGCTCGCCGGACCACCCGTGGGTGGAGAAGCACCCGGAGTGGTTCCAGCACCGGTCGGACGGGACCATCGCGTACGCGGAGAACCCGCCGAAGAAGTACCAGGACATCTACCCGATCGCCTTCGACCAGGACATGCCCGGCCTGGTCGCCGAGACGACCCGCGTCCTGCGCTTCTGGATGGACCACGGCGTCCGCGTCTTCCGCGTCGACAACCCGCACACCAAGCCCGTCGTCTTCTGGGAGCGGGTGATCTCCGACATCAACCGCAGCGACCCGGACGTGGTGTTCCTCGCCGAGGCCTTCACCCGGCCCCCCGTCATGCGGGCGCTCGCCAAGGCCGGTTTCCAGCAGTCGTACACGTACTTCACGTGGCGCGACACGAAGCAGGAGCTCACCGAGTACCTCACGGAGCTCTCCCGGGACACGGCCGCCTACATGCGTCCCAACCTGTTCGTGAACACGCCCGACATCCTGCCCGGCTACCTCCAGAAGGGCGGCCGCCGCGCCTTCGAGGTGCGTGCCGTGCTCGCGGCCACGCTCTCCCCGACCTGGGGGGTGTACGCCGGGTACGAGCTGTGCGAGAACACGCCGGTCCGCGAGGGCAGCGAGGAGTATCTGCACTCGGAGAAGTACGAACTGCGGCCGCGTGACTGGGAGTCGGCCGAGCGGTCAGGGCGTTCCATCGCCCCGCTCATCACCACCCTGAACCGCGTCAGGCGGAACCACGGCGCCCTTCGCCTGCTCAGGAACCTCCACTTCCACCACACCGACAACGACGCGCTGATCGCGTACAGCAAGCGCTCGGGCCCCGACACGGTCGTGGTGGTCGTCAACCTCGACCCCCACCACACCCAGGAGGCGACGGTTTCTCTGGACCTGCCTCAGCTCGGACTCGACGCGCACGCGAGCGTGCCGGTCCGCGACGAGCTGACCGGCGAGACATACCAATGGGGCAGGACGAACTATGTGCGCCTCGAGCCGGGCCGCGCGCCCGCGCACATCCTCACCGTCCTGCGACCGTCCTCACCGCCCACCGGAGGGTCACCCACCACATGATCGTCAACAAGCCCGTCCCGGACACCTTCGAGGACACCCCCACCAAGGACCGCGACCCCGACTGGTTCAAACGCGCCGTCTTCTACGAGGTCCTCGTCCGCTCCTTCCAGGACAGCAACGGCGACGGGGTCGGCGACCTCAAGGGCATCACGTCCAGGCTGGACTATCTCCAGTGGCTGGGCGTCGACTGCCTCTGGCTGCCACCGTTCTTCAAGTCCCCGCTACGGGACGGCGGTTACGACGTCTCGGACTACACGGCGGTCCTGCCCGAGTTCGGCAATCTCGCGGACTTCGTGGAGTTCGTCGACGCCGCGCACCAGCGCGGGATGCGCTTGATCATCGACTTCGTCATGAACCACACCAGCGACCAGCACCCGTGGTTCCAGGAATCCCGAAAGGACCCCGACGGGCCGTACGGCGACTACTACGTCTGGGCCGACGACGACAAGCAGTACGAGGACGCGCGGATCATCTTCGTCGACACCGAGTCCTCCAACTGGACGTTCGACCCGGTGCGCCAGCAGTACTACTGGCACCGCTTCTTCTCCCACCAGCCGGACCTCAACTACGAGAACCCGCGCGTCCAGGAGGAGATCCTCGCCGCGTTGCGCTTCTGGCTGGACCTCGGCATCGACGGCTTCCGGCTCGACGCGGTGCCCTACCTCTACGCCGAGGAAGGCACCAACTGCGAGAACCTCCCCGCTTCCCACGCCTTCCTCAAGCGCGTACGGGCCGAGGTGGACGCGCACTACCCGGACACGGTGCTGCTCGCCGAGGCCAACCAGTGGCCTGAAGACGTGGTCGACTACTTCGGCGACTACGCCTCCGGCGGCGACGAATGCCACATGGCCTTCCACTTCCCCGTCATGCCACGCATCTTCATGGCCGTGCGCAGGGAGTCGCGCTACCCGGTCTCGGAAATCCTGGCCAAGACCCCCGCCATTCCGTCGAGTTGCCAGTGGGGCATCTTCCTGCGCAACCACGACGAACTCACGCTCGAAATGGTCACCGACGAAGAACGCGACTACATGTACGCGGAGTACGCCAAGGACCCGCGGATGCGCGCCAACATCGGCATCCGCCGCCGCCTCGCGCCACTCCTCGACAACGACCGCAACCAGATCGAACTGTTCACCGCCCTCCTGCTCTCCCTGCCGGGCTCGCCGATCCTCTACTACGGCGACGAGATCGGCATGGGCGACAACATCTGGCTCGGCGACCGCGACGCCGTCCGTACACCGATGCAGTGGACACCGGACCGCAACGCGGGCTTCTCCTCCTGCGACCCGGGCCGGCTCTCGCTCCCCACGATCATGGACCCGGTCTACGGCTACCAGGTCACGAACGTCGAGGCGTCCATGTCGTCCCCGTCCTCGCTCCTGCACTGGACCCGGCGCATGATCGAGATCCGCAAGCAGAACGAAGCCTTCGGCCTGGGCTCGTACACCGAACTCCCTTCGTCCAACCCGGCGGTGATCGCGTTCCTGCGCGAGTACAAGGACGACCTCGTGCTGTGCGTGCACAACTTCTCGCGCTTCGCCCAGCCCACCGAACTCGACCTCCAGGCCTTCGACGGCCGCCACCCGGTCGAGCTCATCGGTGGCGTCCGCTTCCCCGCCATCGGCCGGCTCCCGTACCTGCTGACCCTCGCGGGCCACGGCTTCTACTGGTTCAGGCTCCGCAAGGAAGCCGTCAGCACCACGTGGTGACCGGCGGCCCCGCACCCCTGGGACCGTCTGTCCGCCCTCGAAAGGAGTCGTCGCCATGCCCAAGGCCGCACTGCAGAGTCCGACCGGCGTCAGCCCCTCTCTGCTGCTGAACTCACTCGCCGGTCTGCTCCACGAATGGCTGCCCCGGCAGCGCTGGTTCGCGGGAAAGGGCCGGCCCGTCACCGGGCTGACCCTGGCCTCGATGACCGAGCTGCACCCGGGCTGCCTGCATCTGCTGGTGCGCGCCGAACACGCCGAACAGGTGACCCGCTCCGGCTCGGGCACGCCCCCTGCCGACAATCTCTACCAACTCCTGCTCGGCGTACGGGAGATGCTGCCGCCCTCTCTAGCGCCCGCCTTCATCGGCCGCGCGACCGAGGGCCCGCTGACCGGCCTCATGGTGTACGACGCCTTCCAGGAGCCCCGCTCGGCCGGGCTGCTCCTCGAGCGGCTGCGCCACCCGGGCGCGGCGGGCCCCCTGCGCTTCGAACGCGACCCGCAGGTCAGCGTGCCCGCGGGGCTCACGCCGCGCGTCCTCGACGCCGAGCAGTCCAACACGTCGCTGGTGTACGGGGATTCGTACATCCTGAAGGTCTTCCGGCGCGTCCAGGCCGGCGTCAACCCGGATCTGGAGGTGCCGCAGGCGCTCGCCCGGCAGGGCTGCACCTGCGTGCCGGGGCCCGTGGCCTGGTTCCGTACGTCGCAGCCCCAGCAGGCGACGCTCGGTGTCCTCCAGCCGTTCCTGCCCGGCGCGGACGACGGCTGGACCCTCGCGCTCCGGTCGCTCTCCTCGGGCAGGGACTTCACCGACGAGGCGTACGAACTGGGGCGGGCGACCGCCGAGGTCCATCTCGCGCTGACCGCGGCGTTCCCCGTCGACGCACCTGAGCCCCACCGCAACCGGCGCCTCGCCGCTGCGATGATCGAGCGCCTCGACTCCACGGCCCGTTCCGTGCCCGCGCTGCTTCCGCACGCGCCGGGGCTGCGGGCCGCGTTCGACGCGTTCGCGCTCGTCGACTCGGCGCGGCCCGCGCAGCGCATCCACGGCGATCTCCATCTGGGGCAGGTGCTGTCGTCGGGACAGCAGTGGTTCGTCATCGACTTCGAGGGCGAGCCGGCCCGCCCTCTCGCCGAACGCCGCCACACACAGTCCCCCGTACGCGATGTCGCGGGCATGCTCCGCTCCTTCGACTACGCGGCCCGCACCCGCCTGCCCTGGCGGCCGGAGTGGTCGCTGCGCTGCCGGGACGCGTACTGCGCCGGCTACGCGGCCGAGTCGAAGTCGGACCCGCGCGAGGAACCCGACCTGCTCCGCGCCTACGAGACGGACCGGGCGCTGTACGAAGTCCTGTACGAGGCGAGGCACCGGCCCGACTGGCTGCCCGTGCCGATGGCGGCGATCAGCCGCCTCGCCGAACCCCGTTGAACCAGGCGGCGGCAACCCCGCCGTCCGCCTGCCGAAACCCCATCCCGCCCGAGGAGACAAAACCGTGGCAGCTCGCAAGACCTCCGCCCCCAAGACTGCCAAGCCCGGCAAGCTCGGCCCCGGTCGCCTCACCGTCCCGCCCGCCCCCGCGCTGGACGGGTCGGACCGCGGACGTCTCCTGTGGGGTGAGCATCACGACCCGCACTCCCTGCTGGGCGCGCACCCGGTGGACGACGGTGTCGCGTTCCGGGTGCTGCGGCCGTACGCCCAGGCCGTCGCCGTGTCGGTCGAGGGCCGGCGCGTGGAGTTGCGCGACGAGGGTGACGGTCTGTTCACCGCGGTGCTGCCGCTCGACGCGATTCCCGCGTACACGCTGCTCGTGACGTACGACGGGGACGAGAGAGAGGTCGAGGATCCCTATCGCTTCCTGCCCGCGCTCGGGGAGTTCGACCTGCATCTGATCGGCGAGGGGCGGCACGAGGAGCTGTGGACCGCTCTCGGCGCCCAGCCGATGACGCACGAAGGGGTCGTGGGTACCCGGTTCACGGTGTGGGCGCCGAACGCCCGGGGCGTGCGCGTCTGCGGTGACTTCTGCGCCTGGGACGGCACCGCGTTCCCGATGCGGTCGCTCGGTTCGTCGGGCGTGTGGGAGCTGTTCCTGCCGGGCATCTGCGAGGGAACGCTGTACAAGTTCGACATCACCCGCCCCGACGGTTCGCACACCGTGCGCGCGGACCCCCTGGCCCGGCGTACGGAGGTGCCGCCCGCGACCGCGTCCGTCGTGACGGAGTCGTCCCACACGTGGGGGGACGCGGCCTGGATGGAGCGGCGCGGGCAGCGTCCGGTGCACGAGGCGCCCTTCTCGGTGTACGAGGTGCATCTGCCGTCGTGGCGCCCGGGTCTGAACTATCGCCAGCTCGCCGACCAGCTCGCGTCCTATGTGAGCGATCTGGGCTTCACCCACGTCGAGTTCATGCCGGTGGCGGAGCATCCCTTCGGCGGGTCGTGGGGCTACCAGGTCACCGGGTTCTACGCCCCGACGTCCCGCATGGGCTCCCCCGACGACTTCCGCCACCTCGTCGACACCCTGCACCAGGCGGGGATCGGCGTCCTCATGGACTGGGTGCCGGCCCACTTCCCGAAGGACGACTGGGCGCTGGCGGGCTTCGACGGCACCGCCCTGTACGAGCCGCAGGACCCGCGCCGCGCCGAGCACCCCGACTGGGGCACCCTCGAGTTCGACTACGGCCGCAAGGAGGTCCGGAACTTCCTGGTCGCCAACGCCGTGTACTGGTGCGAGGAGTTCCACATCGACGGCCTGCGGGTCGACGCCGTGGCCTCCATGCTCTACCTCGACTACTCGCGCGATGAGGGCCAGTGGTCGCCGAACGAGCACGGCGGCCGCGAGAACCTCGACGCCGTGGCCTTCCTCCAGGAGATGAACGCGACGGTGTACCGGCGCTGCCCGGGTGTCGTCACCATCGCCGAGGAGTCGACCGCCTGGGACGGCGTCACGCGGCAGACCGACCACGTCGGCCCCGGCGGTTTCGGAGGCCTCGGCTTCGGCCTGAAGTGGAACATGGGGTGGAGCCATGACTCGCTGGCGTACATCGTGCACGAGCCCGTGCACCGCAAGTACCACCACAACGAACTGACGTTCTCGATGGTGTACGCCTACAGCGAGAACTACCTCCTCCCCCTCTCGCACGACGAGGTGGTACACGGCAAGCGCGCCCTCGTGTCGAAGATGCCCGGCGACTGGTGGCAGCGGCGCGCCGACCACCGCGCGTACCTGGGCTTCATGTGGGCCCACCCAGGCAAGCAACTCCTGTTCATGGGACAGGAGTTCGCGCAGGGAGCCGAGTGGTCGGAGGCGCACGGCCCGGAATGGTGGCTCCTCGACCCGGCCTACGTCGCCGAGGCGGACCACCGCGGAGTCCTCGATCTGGTGCGTGACCTCAACCACGAGTACGCGGCCGCTCCTGCCCTGTGGGAACGGGACACCACGCCCGCCGGGTTCTCGTGGATCACGGCGGACGCGGCCGACGACAACGTCCTCGCGTTCCTGCGGTTCGCGGCGGACGGCACTCCCCTGCTCGCCGTGTGCAACTTCTCCCCGGCGGTCCGCGAGGACTACCGGCTCGGCGTGCCCGACTCGGTCCCCGGCTGGTCCGAGGTCCTCAACACGGACGCGGCGCGGTACGGCGGCAGCGACATCGTCAACTCCGGTGTCCTCAAGCCGAACCCGGAACCGAGCCACGGCCGGCCCGTCTCACTCCGACTGACGGTGCCACCCCTGGCGACGGTGTGGCTGCGTCCTGCCTGAGGACCGTCGAGACGTCACTCGAAGGCCGCCGCCTCACGCAGGGCGGCGGCCACGGCCTTCACCACTTCCGGGTGCCGGGCGGCCAGGTCGTGGATCTCGGGGGATCGGCGCGGAGGTCGTAGAGGGCCCACTCGGAGTCGTCGTAGGGCGCGCCAGGACGGTGTGGGGTGCGATCCCCGACGCGGACCCGTGGAGTCACGGAGTGGACCGCAGCGGCGGTGCCTGCCACGTCATCGCTGGTGGCTGGAGCAGGGGCGAGGGCTCGGGGCCGGGGTCATCGGTGTCGACGACGCCGGCGGCCGAGGGGTCGAAGCCGGCGGGCCAGCGCGTCTGCTCGCTGGCCACGGCGCCGGTCAGACGTGCTTCGACCAGGTCGGCGTTTGTCAGGTCGGTGCCGCGCAGGTCGGCCATGCGCAGGTCGGCGCGGCGGAGCACCGCGCCGCGGGCATCGGCCTTGCGCACGTTCGCCTCACGCAGGTCGGCCTCGGTGAAGTCGGCGTCACGCAGGTCGGTTGCGACCAGCTTCGCGCCCCGCAGGTCGGCCAGAGTGCAGCGAGCCCGGCGGAGAACCGCGGTCGTGAGGTCGGCGTGCCGCAGGTTGACCGAGACCAGGGACGCCTGGGTCAGATTGGCGCGGTACAGGCCCGCCGCCTCCAGGCAGGCGCGGTCGAGGTTGACCTCGGGGAACCACAGGCCGTCGCAGTCGGCCCGTCGCAGGTCGGTGCTGCTGAGATTGACCCAGGACTGCTCCCGGTGCTGGCACAGGACGCCGAGCGCGGTCAGCGCCACCTGGGTGTCGGCTGCGCGGGTCTCCAGGGGTGCGATGTCGTTGATGGGTACGTCCGCCGCCGGCGATTCCGGCCCGGTGAGCGGCCAGGGCAGGTGTGTACGCAGATATGCGGCCAGGATGGAGATGATGGCCTCGCGATCGCGAGCCGACTGCTCCGCGATCCGCCACAGCGCGTGCAGCCCGCCGATGCGCACGTCCAGCTTGTCGCTGCCGAGCTGGTCGACCGCCCGGCTGAACCGGTCGGTCACGTAGCCCTCCTGGGTGGCACGCAAACCGTCCTGGCTCACCCGTAGTTGCCGCCACGTCGCGTAGGCGCCGAAGAGTACGACGAGACCGCCGACCGCCTGCAGAAGTGCCGTACGGACATCGTTCACCGCCTTCAGGCGGTCTTGCGCGGCGACGCTCGCCCCGGCGAGATCGTGGTCGACCACCAGCCCCGGCAGCACCACGAACACCGCGCCCAGTACGACCAGCCCCGCCGCCCCGGCCAGTAGCGCTGCGGCTCCACGGCGCCTGGTCAACCGGTCGAGCCACGCCTGACGCCCGTTGCCCTGCTCCCCCGTCCCCATGGGCATCAGAGCCTAGGCGCGGCCCTGTAAGCGATCAAGGGGACAGGTTGCGCCTGCCCCTCAGACCCCGTACCCGCAGGATCCGCCCGCCAGCAGGTCTTCGACCTCGCTGTGGGCGGCGTTGACGATGGCCGTCACCGCTTGCGCCGCTTCGGCCGAGCGGCCCGCGGCCACCGCTTCGGCCACCTCCTGGTGGCGGCGCACCGCCGCCATGTCGATGTCGTGCGGCATCAGGGACAGCTCGCGGCGGGCCACGAGGAGTTCCTCCGTCACCTCCGCGAGCTGGGCGAACATGCCGTTGCCCGATGCCCCGAGCAGCGCTCGGTGGAAGGCCGCGTCCGCCTCGACGAAGCCGGCGCCGTCGCCGGCCCGGGCCGCGCCCGCCATGGCGCGGGCGTACTCCGACAGCGCCTGGCGGGCCTCCGCGTCACCGCTCGCAGCGGCGAGGGCCGCCGCCGAGGGCTCCACCGCGGCGCGCAGCTCGGCCAGTTCGCGCAGCTGGACCTCGCGACGGGGCGAGGCGAGGCGCCAACGGATGACCTGGGGGTCGTAGAGGTTCCACTCGGCCATCGGGCGGACCGTGATGCCGATGCGCGGGCGGCTGGTCACCGCCCGCTTGGACTCGAGCACTCGGACGGCCTCGCGCGCGACCGTGCGCGAGACGCCGTACCGCTCCTGAACGTCCTCCAGGCGCAGGACCTCCCCGGCGCGGATCTCGTCCGCCGCGAGGGACAGGCCGATCCGGTCGACCACCTGCCCGTGCAGGCCCTGAAGTTCCACGCCACTCCCTGTGTCGTCGTGTGCATCGGGTGCCGGCGATCCCGTCCGGTGCGCTGTTGATTGTCACACCTCCGGCGGGAATCGGAGCACCGGGTGTGACGTACCCGCGGCATCATCGCAGCAGCTCAGGCACCATTTCGGCGAACTCGGCGCAGAACCGGTCGATCGTGGCGATCTCCTCGCTGTCCAGGGTGTGCCCGGGTGCCCGGCAGTGCGCGGAGCCGAACCAGCCGCGGCGCACGGATATCTCCTTCTCCGCCGCGACGATCAGCTCGACGCCCTGCATCCAGTAGGAGAGGTACGGCGTCATACGGGTGTGCAGGGCGACGGCGCCGGTCTCGTCGCCGCGCTCCCAGCGGCGCCACAGCTCCACGTACAACTCCGTGAAGGAGCAGCCCGGTTGGACGCCGATCGCGCCGCGACGCAGAGCGTCGGGGAGCTGGAGTCCGGCGTATCCGACCAGGGCGGGCAGCGGGCGCTCTCCCTGGGCCAGCGCCGCGATGAGGCGTCCGGGCGGGGCCGATTCGACCTTCACCCAGCGGAGATTGGGGTGTTCCGCGGCGAGGGTGTGCAGGGTGGGTGCGTCCAGGGCGGTGCCTGTCTGGGCGGGGGCGTACTGGACGACGACGGGCAGCGGGTCCACGGCGGCGAGCACCGACCGTACGTGGGTGAGCACGGCGTCCCGTGAGGGGCCGAGGAAGTGCGGCGGCAGGATGTTGACCGCGTCGGCCCCGCGCTCGGCGGCGCTGACGGCCTGGGCGACGGCGTGCCGGGTGGCGTGGTCGGGGACGGACACGATCGCGGCGGCGTCCGTCCGGCCGCGCGTGCGCTCCAGGAGAAGGCCGGTGAGCAGGTCCCGCTCACCCGCGTCGAGCTTGTGGAACTCGCCGGCGAAGCCCGGGAACATCACGGAGCCGACGCCGGTGTCGAGGACGCGTTCGACGACCGTGACGAAACCGTCCGGGTCGAGGGCGCCGTCGTCACGGAAGGGGACTTCGAGTACGGGTGAGACTCCGCGAACGAGGGAGTCGACGTCCTTCGTCGACTTCTTTGGATCCTTCGTCAACTTCTCTGATTCCTCAGTACTCATGACAGGCCATCAGAACGCCTGGCGGGGCGGGGCGGAGTCGCTGGCACCCACCAGGAAGTCGAGGTCCACACCGGTGTCGGCCTGGGTGACGTGCTGGGTGTACAGGTAGGTCCAGCCACGGTCGGCGGGCGGTGCCGGCGGCTGCCACTCGCCGCGCCGCCGCTCCAGTTCGGCGTCCTCGACCAGCACGTCGAGGCGTCGCGCGGGCACGTCGAGGCGTACGTCGTCCCCCGTGCGTACGAGGGCGAGCGGCCCGCCGACCGCGGCCTCGGGCGCGACGTGCAGGACGCAGGTGCCGAAGGCGGTGCCGGACATGCGGGCGTCGGAGATGCGGACCATGTCGCGCACCCCGGCGTCCAGGAGCTTCTTCGGGAGCTGGAGGTTGCCGACCTCGGGCATACCGGGGTAGCCCTTGGGGCCGGTGTTGCGGACGATGAGGACGGTGTCGGCCGTGACGTCCAGGTCGGGGTCCTCGGCGACGGCGAGGTAGTCCTCCAGCGAGTCGAAGACGAGCGCGGGCCCGGTGTGGCTGAGCAGCTTCGGGTCGGCGGCCGACTGCTTGATGACGGCGCCGTTCGGCGCGAGGTTGCCGCGCAGCACGGCGGTGCCGGTGCCGGCGGGCTGCACCGGACGGTCCATGGGCCGGATCACCTCGCGGTCGTGGACCTGCGCGCCCTCGCAGTTGTCGACGAGGCCGCGTCCGGTGACGGTGACCGTGTCGCGGTGGAGCTGGTCGCGCAGGTCGTTGACGAGCGCGGGCAGTCCGCCGGCGTACGCGAACTCCTCCATGAGGAAGCGCCCCGACGGCATCAGGTCGATGAGCAGCGGGAGTTCGGCGCCGAGACGGTCGAAGTCGTCGAGGGCGAGCGGCACGCCGAGGCGGCCCGCGATGGCGAGGAGGTGGACGACGGCGTTGGTGGAGCCGCCGATGGCCGCGTTGATCCGGATGGCGTTCTCGAAGGCGGCGCGCGTCATGATGCGTCCCGGGGTGAGGTCGCCGCCGGCGAGTGCGACGGCGCGGGCGCCGGTCTCCTCGGCGAGGGTGCCGCGGCGTGCGTCGACCGCGGGCAGGCCCGAGCCGCCGGGGAGCATCATGCCGAGAGCCTCGGTCAGGCACGCCATGGTGGAGGCGGTGCCCATCGTCATGCAGTGACCGGCGCTGCGGTTGAGGGAGCTCTCGAACTCGGTGAACTCCTCCTGGGTGATGGTCCCGGCCCGCAATTCCTCGGTCATGCGCCAGATGTCCGTGCCCGAGCCGACGTTGTGGCCCTGGAAACGCCCGTTGAGCATCGGGCCGCCGGTGAAGACGATCGCGGGAACGCCCGCGCTCGCGGCGCCCATGAGGGCGGCGGGGGTGGTCTTGTCACAGCCGGTGAGCAGGACGACGGCGTCCAGGGGGTTGGCCCGTATCTGTTCCTCGATCTCCATCGCGGCGAGGTTGCGGTAGAGCATCGAGGTGGGGCGCAGGAACGGCTCGCCCAGGGACATGGCGGGGAATTCGAGGGGGAAGCCGCCGGCCTGGAGGACGCCGCGCTTCACGGCGTCGGCGATGAGCTGGAGGTGGCCGTTGCAGGGCGTCAGTTCGGAGAAGGTGTTGCAGATGCCGATGACCGGGCGGCCGTCGAAGTTGTGACCGCCGCGGCCCATCGCGCGCAGATGGTGGCGGGAGATGAAGCCGTTCTTGCCGCCGTCGCCGAACCAGGCGCGGGAGCGCAGCGGCGCCTCGCTGTCGGCGGGCGTGGGTTCGAGCGCGGCCATGTGTGGTCCTTCCGGTGTGATGCCGGGGCCGTGACCGCGGCCGTGATCAAGCCGTGTCCGACACACCTCTTCAATGGTGCTATCAAATCACGATACGGTCCCGGCGTGTCCAGAGGATCGACGCGGATCCGGCACGAACGACGTGGGAGAGCCGTGGAATCGACAGTCATGAAGGCGGTGACCCGGCGGCTGATGCCGTTCCTGGTCCTGCTGTATCTGGTGGCGTACATAGACCGGTCGAACGTCGGCTTCGCCAAGCTGACGCTCCAGGACCAACTCGGCCTTTCGAACGCCGCGTTCACCTTCGGCCAGGTGGCGTTCTTCATCGCGTACGCGATCTTCGAGGTGCCCAGCAACGTCTACCTCGACCGGTTCGGCGCGCGCCGCTGGTTCACCCGCATCATGCTCAGCTGGGGCGTGGTGACCGTACTGACGGCGCTGGTCAGCAACGACTGGCAGTTCTACGCCGCGCGCTTCCTGCTCGGCGTCGCCGAGGCCGGCTTCTACCCGGGAGTCCTCTACTACCTCACCAAGTGGTACCCGTACCGCTACCGGGCGCGCATGACTGGCTGGTTCATGATGTCCGCGCCGCTCGCCTTCATCATCGGCAACCCCGTGATGGGCGCGCTCGACGACCTCGACGGCACGTTCGGGCTCGAGGGCTGGCAGTGGATCTTCATCGCGACGGGCGTGCCGGCGATCGTGCTCGGCTTCGTCACCCTGCGGCTCCTGCCCGACGGTCCCGAAGGCGTGCGCTGGCTCGCGGCCGAGGAGCGGGCCTGGATCGCCGGTGAACTCACCGCCGAGGCCGCCGTGTTGGGTGAGCGCGGACACGGCAGTCCGCTGCGCGCGCTGCGCGACAAGCGCGTGGTCCTGCTGTCGCTCTTCTACCTGTGCTTCCCGCTCGGCGCCTACGGGCTGAGCTTCTGGCTGCCGACGATCGTCGACGGCTTCGGCGGCCTCTCCACGACGGCCACCGGCTTCATCACCGCCATCCCGTACGTCTTCGTGGCCATCGGCCTGTACGTCGTGCCGAAACTCGCCGACCGCAGCGGTACGCGCTACCCGTGGATCGCGGGCACCGCCGCCCTCGGCGCCCTCGGCCTCGCGGCCAGCGCCCTGACCGGCAACCACGTGCTGCAGATGGCCTTCATCAGCGTGGCCGCGATGTGCATCTTCGCGGGGCAGCCGGTGCTGTGGTCGCTCCCCTCACGCTTCCTGACGGGGATTCAGGCGGCCTCCGGCATCGCGGTGATCAACGCCGTGGGCAATCTGGGCGGCGGCTTCGGACCGATGGGAATCGGCGTGGTCGTCGACCGCACGGGGTCGGCCGTGGGCGGCCTGTGGTTCCTGGTCGCCGCCATGGTCATCGCGGCCGTCGCCACACCGGGTATCCGGCGGCTCGTCGAGGGCGGGCCCGTGGTCGCCCACGCGCCCGACACGTCGGCCACGGCCACAGGGCGTACGACGGTCTGAACGCGGCGAGGGCGACGGGACACGGTGGGGACGACGGGACGCCCCCACCGCGACGGCTTCACGCGCCGAGGCACTCGCGTACAGCCGCGATCAGGCGGTTGGCGCGGGCGTCGCCGTGGCCGATCATGCGGTTGGCCACATAGGCGAAGCCGACCCCGAACTCGTCGTCACCGAAGGCGAATTGGCCGCCGGCACCGTCGTTCCCGAAGCTGCTTGCGCCGAGCATCGGGCGGAAGGAAGGCGAGTCGAGAAGGAAGCCCGAGCCCCAGCGCGCTCCGGCGTCGAAGCCGAGCCAGCCCTTGCCGGAGGACAGCTCGCGCAGCGCGTCGGTCACGGTGTCCGCCGTGAGCAGCCGTTCGCGGCCCCCGATCCCGGTGACGGCCGCCGCGTAGAGCCCGGCGAGGCCGCTCGCGGAGGCGACGGCGCCGGCCCCGGGAAGTTCCATGGCGTGCAGTTCGGGGTCGTTCCAGCCGTGTGGCTCGTCGAGGCCCGGGAAGGCCAGCGCGCCGTTCATCGTCACGATGCGCGTGAGCAGATGCTCGGGCCCGGGCATACCGGGGCGCCCCTCGGCCTCGGCGAGCCGGGCCACGCGTTCCGACTCGTGGGCGGGCAGGCCGATCCAGGCCCGCAGCCCGAGCGGGTCACCGATCGCACGGCGGAAGTACGCGCCCGGGGTGAGGCCCGTGATCCGCCGGATCACCTCGCCGACAAGGAAGCCGAGGACATGGCCGTGGTACTCGTACGCGGTGCCGGGCTCCCACAGCGGCTTCTGCTCCTCGATCGCGCGGATCACCGGCGTCCATCCGGCGATCTCCTCGAAGGACAGCACCGGGTCGAGGGCAGGGACTCCCGCCCGGTGCCCGAGCACCATGCGCGTAGTGATGGTCTCCTTGCCGTGCTGTGCGAACTCGGGCCAGTACCGGCTGACGGGCGCGTCGAGGTCGAGCCGCCCCTCCTGGGCGAGGAGATGCGCGCCGACGCTCACCAGTCCCTTGGCCACGGAGAAGACGGGGACGGGGGTGTCCTGTTCCCAGGCACGCCCGGTCCGCTCGTCCGCGACACCGCCCCACAGGTCGACGACCTTGCGTCCCTCGGCGAACACCGTGACGGCGGCGCCGAGTTCGGGGAACTCCGTGAAGTTCCGCGCGAACACGTCGGCGACGGCCCCGAACCGTTCGTCGGACCATCCGTGGCGCTGCTCCATCGTGTCCCGTCCTCCGCGCGTCCCTGGGTACGCGGACTGCCGTGCAGGGGTGCCCGGACCGTCCGCGATCTTCGAATCGATCACGGTACGGAGGCGTGCGGCACTCCTCCAACGAATTACGCGCGGCGGGTGTGCGACGCCCACGCAGCGGACGCCGCCCCTCCCCCGGGGTTGCCTCCTCGAACAGGGAAGCTACCCTTGCCGACGTACCGGACACGGGGTGCCCCGCACGAGGGCTGAGATCACACCCGTCGAACCTGAACCAGTTAGCACTGGCGGAGGGATGTCAGCCATGTCGTTGCCCCATGCCCCGAGCAGCACCGGGACCACCGGACCGCGCTCCGTCTTCGACGGGCGGATGCCGGCCGCGCCCGGTGACCTGCGGGTCGAGGCGCACGGGATCGCGCCGGTCCCCGAGAGCCACCGCTACGGCGGCGCCGGGCGCCTGTTCACCGTGTGGTTCGCCCCCAACCTGACCATGACCGGTGTCTTCACCGGCACCGTCGGCATCGCACTCGGCCTGGACTTCGCCACCGCGCTGGCCGCCGTCGTCATCGGCACCCTCGTCGGCGCCGTGCCCACCGCGTATCTCGGTACGTGGGGCAGCGCGACCGGGGCGGGACAGCTTCCGCTGGCGCGGCTCGCGTTCGGCCGGGCCGTCGCGGTGCCCGGCGCCCTGCAGTGGCTGTCGTCGGTCGCCTGGGACGCGCTGATCGGCCTGTTCGGCGGTGACGCGCTCGCCCGGCTGTGCGGCTGGCCCTTCTGGGTCGGCGTGCTCGTGATGATGCTGGCGCAGGGCGCGCTCGGCGTGCTCGGCTACGAGGCCGTCCACCGGCTCCAGAAGCTGATGACCTTCGTACTCGCCGCCGCGTTCGTGATCCTGGCCGTCAAGCTCCTCGACGGTGTCCATCCCGTCACCACCGGGGCCGCACACGGGGCCGACCAGGCCGGCGCGTTCGTCCTCACCAGCACGATCGCGCTCAGCCTGTCACTGTCCTGGGCCCCTTACGCCAGCGACTTCAGCCGCTATCTTCCGGCCGCCACATCCCGTAAGCGCATGTTCTGGTTCACGCTCCTCGGCGTCACCGTCTCCTTCGTCGCCGTCCAGGCGCTGGGGCTGTGGGGCGCCTCAGTGTTCACCGACCAGACCGCGCGCGGGGTCGACGAGCTGCTCGGCGGGGGCGTTCTCGGCTCCTTCGGGCTGCTCGCCGTGGCGCTCGCGGCCCTGTGCAGCAACGCCATGAACGACTACAGCGGCTCGCTGGCCCTGCAGACGATCGGCGTCCGGGTCCCGCGACCGCTCGCGGCGGCGCTCGCCGCGGTGCTCGGCTTCCCGCTGGTGCTGTGGATGCACGCCGCCGACACCGCGGCCCGCTTCCAGAACGTGCTGCTCTTCGTCGGCTACTGGATCCCCGGCTTCGTCGCGGTCGTGGCCGTCGACTGGTTCGCGCGCGCCAGGGCCCGGGGCGGCGCGCCGGTCGACCTGGCCGCCGAGAGCGCCCGGCCGCAGCCCTGGTGGCCCGGGCTCCTCGCCTTCGTCGCCGCCTTCGCCGCCGCGGTCCCGTTCATGGACAGCGGCCTGTACGTGGGCCCGGTCGCGAAGGCCCTGCACGGCGCCGACCTCGCGTACTACGTGGCCTTCGTCGCCGCACTCGTCGTGTACGCGCCCCTCAGGCTGCGCCGCCCGACCTCTGACACCGAGACCGCACCGCAGGAGGCCCGCACATGACCGTGCCCGCGAGCACCGGACGCGTCGCGCCGCCCCGCGTCCTGACCGTCGCCGGTTCGGACTCGGGCGGTGGCGCCGGGATCCAGGCCGACCTCAAGACGATGCTGGCGCTCGGCGCCCACGGCATGAGCGTCCTGACGGCCGTCACCGCGCAGAACTCCCTGGGGGTCCAGGGAGCGTGGGAACTCCCTGTCGACGCGGTGCGCACGCAGTACCGCAGCGTCGTGGACGACATCGGCGTCCAGGCGGTCAAGACCGGGATGCTCTCCTCGCCGGTGCTCGTCGAGGCGGTGGCCGAACTGCTCGCCGGTACGGACGCCCCCGTGGTCGTGGACCCGGTGAGCGTCTCCAAGCACGGCGATCCCCTGCTCGCCGAGGACGCGCTGGACGCGGTGCGCACCAAGCTGCTGCCGGTCGCGACGGTGGCCACGCCGAACCTGGACGAGGTGGCACAGCTGACCGGTCTCGCCGTCACGGACGACGACGGCATGCGCCGGGCCGCGGCGCGGCTCCTGTCGTTCGGGCCGCGCTGGGTGGTCGTCAAGGGCGGCCATCTGCCCGGGGCGGCCGTGGACCTGCTCACCGACGGCACGGAGGAGCACTGGCTGCGCGCTCCCCGCCACGACAACCGGCACACGCACGGCACCGGATGCACCCTGGCGTCGGCCGTCGCCGTGGGTCTCGCCCGCGGCCTGCCCGTGCCGGAGTCCGTCCGTCTGGCGAAGGAGTACGTCACGGGGGCGATCGCCGCCGGGTTCGCGCTGGGTTCGGGCATCGGCCCGGTCGACCACGGGTGGCGCCTGCCGGGCGATCGGTCCAAGGCCGCGGAGCGCACGGACTGAGAGCCGCCGGGGCCACCTGACGCACGCGCGACACGCCCACCTGCACACAATCAGGGCCCGATGTGCGTTCCGGCGCTCCGGTCCACTTGACTGTTGCCATGACCACCCTGCCCCGCCAGCCTCAACAGGCCCCGCAAACCGGCCACATGATCGTGTGCGGTGGTGACGCACTCGCCGAGCGGCTCGCCGCCGAACTGCGCGCCGTCTACGGCGAACGGGTCACGGTCGTCGTGCCCTTCGTGCGCGTCGCCAGACAGGGCGCCGGTCCCGCCGGACGAGCGCGGGCGGCCACCCTGCTCTCGCGGATGCAGGCGGTCGTGAACCGCACGGTGTCCGCCGCGGCCGACGACAGCGTTCCGCCGCCACGCGTCCTGGAGGCACCGGAACTCGACGAGGAGGCGCTGGCCGAGGCGGGCGTGGCCGACGCCGCCGCGCTGGCCCTCGTCCACGGCGACGACGAGACCAACATCCGGGGCGCCCTGGCCGCCCGCCGTCTCAACCCCCAGCTGCGCCTGGTCATCCGGCTCTACAACCGCAAGCTCGGCCAGCACCTGGAACACCTCCTCGATCAGGCGGCCGCGCTCTCCGCCCCCGGCCTCGACCCCGAGGCACTGGACACCACGACGACCGTCCTGTCCGACGCAGACACCGCGGCACCGGCGCTCGCGGCCACCGCCGTCGCCGGTACCAGCAAGGTCGTCCAGGCCGACGGGCTCCTGCTGCGCGCCGTGGAGCGCACCCCGCCGGGCCGGGGCGAGGTCGCCGACCCCGGCCTGTGCACCCTCGCCCTGCTGTCCGCGACCGCCAACGACCCGGCGGGCGCCGAGGGTTCGGACGTGGGCGGCGCGGAGGGCCCTCTGCTGCTGCCCGACGAACGCACGGTCGCCGCGGCCACCGGGCGCGGCACGGTGGTCCTGGAAGCCGTCTCCCCCACGGTCGCCGCGCCCAACGGCCGCACGACCAGCCGCCGTATGCCCCTCAGCTCGCTGTTCTCGCGCCGGCTCCGCTGGTCCCTCGCCGGACTCGTCACGAGCGTCCTCGGCCTGGCCGTGGCGTCCTGGGCCACCACCGGCGACCACCCGCTGCACGCCGGATACCTCACGCTCCTCGACCTGTTCGCCATCGACGACCCGGCCATCGGGGAACCGCTCGCCCGCCAGCTCCTCCAACTCCTCACGGGGCTCGCCGGACTGCTCCTCCTGCCCGTACTTCTCGCGGCCGTGCTCGAAGCCCTCGGCACCTTCCGGACGGCGTCGGCCCTGCGCCGACCGCCGCGCGGCCTGTCCGGCCACGTCGTGCTGCTCGGCCTCGGCAAGATCGGTACCCGCGTCCTTGCCCGCCTGCGTGAACTCGGCATCCCCGTCGTGTGCGTGGAGGAGGACCCCGAGGCACGCGGCGTCGCCCTCGCCCGCCGCCTGCGCGTACCGACCGTCATCGGTGACGTCACGCAGGAAGGCGTCCTGGAAGCGGCCAAGGTGCACCGCGCACACGCCCTGCTCGCCCTCACCAGCAGCGACATCACCAACCTCGAGGCCGCGCTGCACGCGCGGTCGGTCAAGCCCGACCTGCGGGTGGCGCTGCGCCTGTTCGACGACGGTTTCGCGACCGCCGTCTACCGCACGCTCCGCTCCGCGCATCCCCGCGCCCTGACCCGCAGCCGGAGTGTCTCCACCCTGGCCGCGCCCGCGTTCGCCGGCGCCATGATGGGCCGCCAGATCCTCGGCGCCATCCCCGTCGAGCGCAGCGTCCTGCTCTTCGCCGCCCTCGACGTGGCGGGACATCCGCTGCTCGACGGCCGGACCGTCGCCGACTCGTTCCGGGCCGGTTCCCGGCGTGTGATCGCGCTCGACGCCACGGCGCCGAGCGAGCGCCGCCCCGACCTGGCCGCGTCCCCTGCCGACGACGACCCCGACCGCCCGACCGGCCTCGTGTGGGACCTTCACCCCGGGTACGTGCTGCGTCCGGAGGACCGCGTGGTGCTGGCCGCCACGCGCCAGGGCCTGGCGGAACTCCTGCGGCACGGCCCTCTGGCCCGTACCCGCGCAGGCGACTCCCAGGAGGCACCGCGAGCCGTGTGATCACCACCTCTCGCCTTCCGTACCAGCCACCCGGCGAAGTGTGATCATCGGCTCTCCGCGCGCCTTATCCTTGATCCCGCCACACCCCTCCCGCTCGTCCTCGCGCTCGCGCGGGGCGAACTTCGTTCCGTGGCAACCAATTTGACGGGGCTGTCTTTCAAGGGTGGTGCGCAGGTTGTTGCTGGCGGATCGGTACCGGTTGCACAAGGCCATAGGCCGCGGTGGTATGGGTGAGGTGTGGCAGGCGACCGACGAGATGCTCGGCCGGCCCGTGGCCGTGAAGCTGCTCATCGCCCAGGACGCGGACCCTTCGGCGGCGGCCAGGTTCCGTATGGAGGCGCAGACTTCGGCGTCGCTCAGCCATCCGCACGTGGTGGGTGTCTACGACTTCGGCTCCTGGGAGCACCGTTTCTACCTCGTCATGGAACTCGTCGAGGGCGGCAGCCTGGCCCACGAGACCGCGGGCGGCGCACGGCTGACGCCGCAGCGGGTGGCGGACATCGCGGCCGGCGCGGCCGCCGGGCTCGCTGCCGCCCACCGCCAGGGCGTGGTGCACCGGGACATCAAGCCGGGCAATCTGCTGCTCACCCCCGACGGCACGGTCAAGCTGGGCGACTTCGGCATCGCCCGCTTCCTCGACGATCCCGCCGCCGGGCTCACCACCACCGGGCAGATCGTCGGCACCGGCCTGTACCTCGCGCCCGAGCGCGCTCTCGGCAAGAACGCGGGCCCGGCGTCCGACGTGTACTCGCTGGGCTGCGTGCTGTATCAACTCCTGACCGGAAACCCGCCGTTCCGGGCCGACACCGCGACCGGCCTGCTCTACCAGCACGTGGACGCCGCGCCCGTGGCCCCGGGCCGGCTCGGCGTCCAGCTGCCTCCGTCGTTCGAGAACTATCTGCTCGGCCTGCTGGCCAAGCAGCCGGAGGACCGGCCGACGGCCCAGGAGGTCACGGACTGGTTCCGTGCGGGTTCCTGGCAGGGCCGCCCCGAACCCCTCCCGGAGCCTGTGCCGGTGGCCTCCGCACCGGCACCCGCTCCCCACCTCCAGACCTCCCCGGAGATCCGGACCACGTCCACGACCTACCAGCTGCCGTCGTCCGGCCGGGCGGCGCGCCGCGGGGCGGCACGGCGCGGCGGCGTCCTGGAGGCGGCGAGACGCAGACCGAGAATCATCGGGGCCGTCGCCGCGGCCGCTCTGTTCGTCGCATCCCTCCTGATCGGCATGGCGTGGTTCGCCCCCGACGACAGTGCCGCGAACGCACCGACGGGCGCCCCTTCCCCCTCCGCGTCCGCGCACTGACGGGCCGCCCGTCCCGGCGGAACACGCTGCGGCGATGATGGGTGCGACGCCTTCGACCGACCACCATGGAGCTCACCGTGCACACCCGTTCCTGGGCCGATCTCGCCGTCCACCGCAGCCGCGTACGCGGTTGTCTCCTCGGCGGCGCGATCGGTGACGCGCTCGGGTACCCCGTCGAGTTCCTCTCCCTCGACGCCATCCGCGCCACGCACGGCACGGCCGGGGTCACCGGCCTGGTGGCCGACGCGGACGGTGTGACGGGCCGGGTCAGCGACGACACCCAGATGACCCTGTTCACCGCCGAGGGGCATCTACGGGGGTACTGCCGCACCCGGGACCGGGGCATCGGCGGCGCCGAGGCAGCCATCGTGCACGACGCGTACCTGCGGTGGCTGGAGACGCAGAACAACCCCGGGCCGCTGCCCGAGGAGGACCTGCGCCACCGCATCGGATGGCTGCGGCACGAGCCCTGGCTGTACGCGCGGCGCGCGCCCGGCAACGCCTGCCTGAGCGGCGTCGAAGCGGGAATCACCCCCGACCCGTACGGGAAGCCCACCGGTGAGCCGGGGCCGGTGAACCCGGAGTCCAAGGGCTGCGGCGCCGTGATGCGCTCCGCGCCCTTCGGTCTGACCGGCCTGGGCGCCCGCCGCTCGTTCGAACTCGCCGCCCAGTGCGCCCAGATCACGCACGGACACCCCACCGGCTATCTCGCCTCCGGTGCGTTCGCCGCCCTCATCAGCCACCTCGTGGACGGCGAGTCCCTGGAGGGAGCGGTGCTGCGGACCCTGCGGCTGCTCTCCGGCTACCGGGGCCACGAGGAGACCACGGCAGCGCTGATCCGGGCCGTCGTGCTCGCCGAGGAAGAGGGCGAGGCGACCCCCGAGAAGGTGGAGACGCTCGGCGCCGGCTGGGTCGCGGAGGAGGCCCTCGCCATCGGCGTGTACGCGGCGCTCGCCCGTACCCGGCCGCAGACCTTCTACGTCGGCAAGCAGGGCACGGTGTGCGACCCGAAGCCGCCGCGCACACCGATCGAGGCCGCGTTCCTGCTCTCGGTCAACCACTCGGGCGACAGCGACTCCACGGGCTCCGTGTGCGGCAACATCCTCGGCGCGCTGCACGGCGAGGTGCACCTGCCGCACCAGTGGCTGACCGAGATCGAGGGACGGACCGCCGTCGCCCGGCTCGGCGACGACATCGCGGCCGAGATCCGGCCCGGCGAGAAGCGTCCCTGGAACTACTGAGGGAGCCCGCGCCTGCCGGCCAGCGCGGCCCGCTCCTTGGCCGCCCGCACCGACGCCGACAGCCCTTCGATGTCGTACGCCCCGTGGTGGCGCCGTCCGTTGACGAAGAACGTGGGTGTTCCCGAGACACCGCTGAGGTCGGCCGACTCGACGTCCTCGGCGACCCGCCCGGCGCCGGTGTGCGCCCGCAGGTCCTTGTGGAACCGGTCGGTGTCCAGGCCGAGTTCACCCGCGTACTTGAGGAGGTCGGCGGCCCGCAGGGCGTCCTGGTGGGTGAACAGCAGGTCGTGCATCTCCCAGTACGCGCCCTGCTCCCCCGCCGCTTCGGCCGCCTCCGCGGCGAGCTGGGCGTGCGGGTGCACGTCGTTCAGGGGCAGGTGCCGCCACACGTAGCGGATGTCGCCCGAACCTGCGAGCAGTTCGCGGACGACGGGTTCGGCCTGGCCGCAGTAGGGGCACTCGAAGTCGCCGTACTCGACGACCGTCACGGGCGCGTGCCGTGGTCCGCGCACGTGGTCGCGGTCCGGGTCGACCGGCACGGCCAGGTCGACGATGCCCTCGGCCGTTCCGAGGAGGGCCCGCATCCGGGTGGGGCGGGGCAGGATTCCGATGACCCAGGAGACCAGCCAGGTCATCAGGAACGCGCCGACGACCGCGCTGAGGATGCCGACCTTCGCCTCGGCCAGTTGGCCGCCGTCGAACGCGAGGGTGGCGATGAGCAGGGCCACCGTGAATCCGACGCCTGCGATGGTTCCCCCGGCCGTTGTGGCGCCCCAGCCGACGGACGGGCGCAGCCGACCGCGGCTGAGCCGGGTCGTCAGCCAGGCCGCGCCGACGATGCCGAGCGGCTTGCCGAGGACGTAGCCGAAGAGGATGCCGAGGGTGATCGGCGAGGCGAACGCGCGGGCCAGTTCGCCGCCGCTGAGCTCGATGCCGGCGTTGGCGAGGGCGAACAGCGGCACGATCACATAGCTGGTCCACGGGTGGTAGAGGCGCTGCAGCCGCTCGTTGGGGGACAGGGCCGACGCGAGGCCCCGGCGGACCGACCGCTCCAGTTCGGGGGTCGGCTGCTCGCGGAAGAGCCGGAACAGGCCGCTCGCCCGCTCCAGTGCGGTACGGCTCGCCGGGTACGCGAAGGTCAGCAGCCCCATGGCCAGGCCGATCACGACCGGGTCCACCCCCGACTCCAGCAGCGCCACCCAGACCGCGACGGCCAGGAGCAAGTACACCCAGCCGCGCCGGGTGCCGGTGGCCCGTACCAGCAGGATCACGCCGAACAGGCCGAGTGCCACCAGCAGGGCGGCAACGTCGATGTCTCCGCTGTAGGCGACAGCGATGATGATCAGTGCCACGAAGTCGTCGACGACGGCCACGGTCAGGATGAAGATGCGCAGCCCGCCGGGCAGCCGGTTGCCGAGCAGAGCCAGCATGCCGAGGGCGAAGGCCGTGTCGGTCGACATCGCGGCGCCCCAGCCGTGGGCCGTGCTCTGCCCGGCGTTGATGGCCAGGTAGACGGCGACGGGGACCACCATGCCGCTGAGTCCCGCGACGAGGGGCAGCGTGACGCGCCGGCGTTCGCGGAGCTCCCCCATGTCGAACTCGCGTCGCGCCTCCAGGCCGACGACGAAGAAGAAGAACGCCATCAGGCCGCTGTTGACCCACTCCCGCAGGTCCAGAGACACCCCGGCGGACCCGATACGGACGGAGAAGTGTGTCCCCCAGAACTCCTCGTACGTGGCGGGCCCGATGTTCACCCACGCCAGTGCCGCGAGCGCGGCGACGAGCAGCACGGAGGCGCTGCCGGTCTCGGTGCGCAGGAAGTCGCGCAGCGGTGTGCGCAGCTCCTCGCCGCTCGTTGTCTGCCCGTCGAACCCCGAGCTCATCGGCGGCATTCCCGTCTCTCGATAGCCCGCGCGGACCATGGCCGGCGGCTGCTCGGGCGAGCGCCCGAGCGCGGTGAGACGGTAGTTGACGCACGGCGGCACGGACGAATCGACACGGCGTCCGCGTGCGCGTGCCCGCCCCGTGAGGCGGGCGCTCGATCAGACCGGGTGACCTCAGCCGAGGCCGACCGCGCAGCCGTGCAGGTTGCCGTGGTCCGGCAGCGTCACCCTCTTGATGTGCTTGCCTTCCGGCACGTCGTAGGGCTCGGTGGCGAAGACGTACGCGGCGGGCCCGGCGCCCCCGGACTGGTTGCGGTGATCGGTACGGGCCACGGCGGTGTTGCCGAGGACGGGGTCCGTCCCGCCGCCCGGCAGCGTCCAGTCGCCGAACGACAGATCCGCGGTGGCGGTGGAGCCGTCGGTGAACGTCACGGTGGCGCTGCCGCGCTGGTCGCCGTGCGTCGCCGGGCCCACGAACAGCAGCTTCCCTGCGTCCTTCGCCCGGTCCGTCAGGTCGATGGGCTGACCCGCGGCGGCGACGTTGTCGGGCATGGGCTGCCACAGCTCCCTCTGCCTGGGTTCCTGTCGCGCTACTCCGCGTTCCTGTCGAGCTTGAGGGCGTTGGCCCAGAGCGCGGTGGCCGTCTCGACCAGCTCGTCGAGCGTGTGGTCCTCACCGAGCCCGTACGCGTAGTAGGCCATGCGGCTCACCATGCCCGAGAGCGCCCGCGCCGCCATGAGGGGGTCGAGGTCACGGTCCGCGAGCCCGCGGTCCTGGAGGTCCTTGATGGCACGGGCGTTGCGGTCGGCGAACGCGCGGCTCCGGCGCCGCCGCACCTCCCGGAACCCGGAGTCGCCGGCCGCGACCTGGTCGAGGATCAGCATCAGCTTCGCGTTGCGCCTGTACGCCTCGAAGTAGGCCCGGTTGCTGGCCTCGATCACGCCGACGGGCGAGCTGTCCTCGGGGTCGAGGCGCGGCATGCCCGGGTGCAGCATGTCGTCCTGCGCGACTTCGAGCACGGCCTGGAAGATCTCCTCCTTGCCGGCGAAGTACGTGTAGAAGGTGCCGGTCGAGCAGGACGCCTCGGCGGTGATGTCGGTGAGGCGCGAGTCCAGATAGCCGTCCCGTTCGAACACGACGCGGGCCGCGGCCACGAGCGCGGCGCGGGTCCGGGCGCCGCGCGCGGTGGCGGGCGGTTCACGCAGGGCGGAGGTGTCCGCGAGCGAGGGGATGCCCTCCCCGTCGGGTGCGTGGCCGCGGGTGGTCATGTCGTGGGGCCTTCCTCTACTGGCTTCTGCTGCTCGCCGGTTCTGCCCGCCGGGCAGTGCGCACACCTGTGACCGGCCGTACGGGAGCGAGGCGATCTTTGCACACCCGCGTGCGCCGATCGCCTCCGTCCTCCCTCGGCCCGGCAGGGCCCCGCACCGGGGGCCGGGCGGTCAGCGGGTGCGGCCCCACTGCGGCTCCCGGCGGCGCAGTTCCCGCATGGCGATGGTGCGCTTGTGGACCTCGTCGGGGCCGTCGGCGAGGCGCAGGGTGCGCAGATGCGCGTACATGCTGGCGAGCGGGAAGTCGTCGGAGACGCCGCCCCCGCCGTGCACCTGGATGGCCCGGTCGACCACCTTGAGCGCGACCTCCGGTGCGGCCACCTTGATCGCGGCGATCTCGGTGCGCGCGTGCCGGTTCCCCACGGTGTCCATCAGGTACGCGGCCTTGAGGGTGAGGAGCCGGACCATGTCGATCTCGATGCGGGCCTCGGCGATCCAGTCCTGCACGTTGGCGCGGTTCGCAACGGGCTCGCCGAAGGTCGTACGCGCCTGGGCGCGGTCGATCATCAGGTCGAGGGCGCGCTCGGCCATGCCGACGGCGCGCATGCAGTGGTGGATGCGGCCGGGGCCGAGCCGGGCCTGGCTGATCATGAAGCCGTCGCCCTCTCCGGCGAGCAGCGCGGTGACCGGGACGCGGACGTTCTCGAAGACGACCTCGGCGTGCCCCTCGCGGTCCTTGTAGCCGAAGACGGGGAGGTTGCGCAGGACGGTGACGCCGGGGGTGTCGATCGGCACGACCATCATGCTCTGCTGACGGTGCGTCGCGGCTTCCGGCTCCGTCTTGCCCATCACGATGAGCACCTTGCAGTTCTTGTGCAGGGCGTTGGAGGTCCACCACTTGCGTCCGTTGAGGACGTAGTCGTCGCCGTCCCGCTCCATCCGGAGCTGGATGTTGGTGGCGTCGGAGCTCGCCACGGCGGGCTCGGTCATCGCGAAGGCGGAGGCTATCTCGCCGTCGAGGAGCGGCTTGAGCCAATTCTCCTTGTGCTCGTCGGTGCCGAAGAGCGTCAGCACCTCCATGTTGCCGGTGTCCGGCGCGTTGCAGTTGGTCGCCTCGGGGGCCAGGTGCGCGCTGCGGCCCATGATCTCGGCGAGCGGGGCGTACTCGAGGTTGGTGAGTCCGGGGCCCCACTCGGGGTGGGGGTGGAAGAGGTTCCACAGCCCGCGCTTCTTCGCGTCCGCCTTGAGTTCTTCGAGGATGGGCGGGTGGAAGTGCGGGTCGCCCGACTCCGCCATCTGCGCCTCGTAGACCGGCTCCGCCGGGTAGATCCGCTCGTCCATGAAGGCGAGCAGCTTCTCCTGGTACTCCTTGGCCCTGTCGGTCAGCTCGAACACGTGGTTCTCCTCACGGGGATGCATTTCAGGGACCGGCGCGGCAGCGCGGCGCGGCCGGCCGGCGGTAACGGGGGCCGTGCTACGCGTCTGCCTGTGCTGCCTGTGCTGCCTGTGTTTTCGCTGTCGTCACGTCCTGGTGCAGCAAGGCCCTCAACTCCGCGGCGGTCGTGGCCGCTTCGCGGTGGAGGATGCCTGCGAGGCCGGCGCGTCGTGCCGCGACGATGTTGTGTTCGAGGTCGTCGACCATGACGGTCTCGCCGGGCTCGGTGCCCAGGCGCTCGCATGCGATGGCGTACGCCCGCCGGGACGGTTTGCGTACGCCGATCTCGCCGGAGATGACCACGGCGTCGAACATGGACTCCAGGTCGAAGCCCGCGTAGCAGTCGTCGCCCAGGGAGTTGGAGAGCAGGCCCACGCGGTGGCCCGCGTTCCGCACTTCGGCGACGAGGTCGAGCATCGCCTGGTCGGGGCGCAGTCCGGTCTGCATCAGGGACAGGAGGCCCGGCCCCTGGATGTCTGCACCGTGCGCGCGCAGCCGCTCGGCGAAGCCGTCCTCGAACTCACGCTGGCCGAGCCGGCCTTCTTCGTGCTCGACGAGGAGGGCGCTGGAGCGCTCGTCCTTCGCGAGCAGCCGGAGCGGGAGCCGTGGATCCACGCCGAGCGTGGTGCCGAAGGCCTCGAATGCCTCGATCAGGCTGGTGGTCAGCACTCCCCCGAAGTCGAAGAGGGCGGCGCTGATTCGGGTACTCAAGAGACAGCCTCCTGGTCGCGGATTCGGCAGGCATGCGCAACGTACCTGAACCCGGACTCAACTTCAATGACACCCACCCCTACCGGGCCATCCCGGAACTCGGTAGAAACCGGCATATTCCACGCGTGTCGCTCCGGCCCACCCCCACCGGCCCCGGGCGAGAGTGGCCGGACAGCCGACCACTCACCCCTGGCTGCCGGCCCCCTCCACCCACTTCATCGCCCAGGCACAGCGCCCCACGGACGCCCCCGAGGACCCCGTCATGAACACCCGCCAGACCCTCCACCGTCGCGGCCGCACCCTGAGCCGTGGCGCCGCCCGGCCCAACGTGCTGTTCGGCGGCGTCTACGGAGCCGTCCTCGCCAGTTCCATGGTCGCCGCGCTCACCCAGTACGGGCGCTCGTCACGCGCGGACCGCTTGTACGACGCCAAGTGGCTCCTGATCACCGCGTTCGCCTCGGCCCTGGCGCACGGGTACGCGCACCTCATCGCCCGGCGCGGGGACGAGACCCACCACGGGGCGCTCGCCGCGGTGCGGGCGCTCGCCGAGGAGTGGCCGCTGCTCCTCGCCACCCTGCCGACGCTCGTGATGCTCTTCGGGGCGGGGCTCGGCTAGTGGAACTACTCGGGGATCGAGTACGTCGCCCTCGGCTTCAACGTCGCCCTGCTCTTCGGCTGGGGTCTGACGGCGGCGCGGGTCAGCGGCCTGACGTGGCCCCGGTCGCTGTTCCTCGGCCTGGGCGACGCACTGCTCGGCCTGATCGTCGTCGTGGCGAACGCACTGATCAAGTAGCAGGCCGAGCGCGGCAACGGCGGTGCGCGTCAGGGCGCGGCGTGCGCGGCCATGACGTGCTTGATCCGCGTGTAGTCGTCGAAGCCGTAGCGGCTCAGGTCGCGGCCGATGCCCGACTGCTTGTATCCGCCGTGGGGCATCTCGGCCAGGACCACCTGATGGCAGTTGAGCCAGACACAGCCGAAGTCCAGCTCGGCGCTCAGTCGCATGGCGCGCCCCAGATCGGCGGTCCAGACGCTGGACGCCAGGCCGAAGTCGACGCCGTTGGCCAGAGCGATGGCCTCTTCCTCGGTGTCGAAGGGCTGGACGGTGACGACGGGGCCGAAGATCTCACCCTGCACCACGTCGTCGTCCTGCCGGACGCCGGAGATGACGGTGGGCGGGAAGAAGTACCCAGGACGGTCGAGGCGCGTGCCCCCTGTCTCGACGTGCGCGTGCTCGGGGAGCGTCGCGATGACGGACTCGACGCGTGCTGCGTGGGCGACGCTGTTGAGAGGGCCGTAGAAGGCGTCCTCGTCCGGCGCACCGGTCGTCGTGCCGCGTGCGGCGTCGACGAGAGCCGTCAACAAGGCGTCGTGGGACTCGCGTTGGACCAGGATCCGGGTGACGGCGGTGCAGTCCTGGCCGCCGTTGAAGAAGGCGGCGTCGGCGAGGGCGCGGGCCGTGCGGACGGGGTCGACGTCGGCGAAGACGACGGCCGGGGCCTTGCCGCCCAGCTCCAGGTGGACGTTCTTGACCTCGCGGGAGGCCTCGGCCATGACCTCGGAGCCGGCCCGGGTGCTGCCGGTGATGGCCGCCATGTCGACGTCCGGGTGGGCGACGAGCGCGCGTCCGGTGTCCCGGTCACCGCACACGATGTTGACGACGCCCGGCGGGAGGACGCGCGCGGCGAGTTCGCCGAGCAGGACGGTCGACCAGGGGGTGGTGTCGGACGGCTTGAGAACCACCGTGTTGCCCGCGGCGAGCGCGGGGCCGAGCTTCCACACGGCCATCATCAGCGGATAGTTCCAGGGCGTGACCTGGGCGACGACGCCCACGGCCTCACGGCGGACGTACGAGGTGTGGCCCTCCGCGTACTCGCCGGCGGCGACGCCCTCCAGGACCCGGGCGGCGCCCGCGAAGAAGCGCAACTGGTCGGCGCCACGGCCGACTTCGAGGGTCCGGGTCGTCTCGCGCGGCTTGCCGGTGCTGCGCACCTCCGCGTCAACCAGCAGGTCCGCGTGCTCGGTGACCAGGTCGGCCAGGCGCAGGAGTGCCTCCTGCCTCTCGGCCGGGGTGCTCCGGCGCCAGGCGGGCAGGGCGCGCCGTGCGGCGGCCACGGCCGCGTCCACGTGCGGGGCGGACGAGCGGGGCGCGGTGCCGTAGACCTCTCCGGTGGCGGGGTCGGTCAGCTCCATGCGGTCGGCGACCTCGGCACTGCGGCCGTCGACGATGTTGTGCAGGGTCAGGTCAGACATGGCAGCTCTCCTTGCGCAGGGAGTCGACGGTGACGCCGGGGGCGAGGCGCCCGTCGGTCACCTTCAGCTCGATGAGGGCGGCCTTGCCGCTGTCGAGGGCCCGCTGGAGCGCGGGCCCGAACTCGTCCGTGACGGTGACGGTTTCGCCGTGGGCGCCGAAGGCACGGGCGTACGCGGCGAAGTCGGGGTTGCCGAGGCCGGTACCGCTGACCCGTCCCGGGTAGGCCTGCTCCTGGTGCTGGCGGATGGTGCCGTACGTGGCGTTGTTCAACACGATGATCAGCGGCTTGGCGCCCTCGGCCACGGCGGTGGCGAGCTCCTGACCGTTCATCAGGAAGCAGCCGTCGCCGGCGACGGAGACGACCCGGCGGTCCGGATCGTGGATCGCGGCGGCCACGGCGGCGGGTATGCCGTATCCCATGGAACCGTTGCGCGGGGCGAGTTGGCGTGTGCCGTCGTGGTAGGTGAGGAAGCGCTGCGCCCAGATGGCGTGGTTGCCGGCGCCGAAAGTGATGACGGCGTCCGCGGGGAGCCGGTCGTCGAGCGTGGCGAAGACGGTGGCCAGGTCGAGCGGATCGTCCTCCGGGACCGGGGTGCGGAACGCCAGATGGGCGGACCTGTCCTGCTTGGTCCGCACGGCCCACGGCAGGGGGGTGCCGGGGCGCAGGGTGCGTACCGCGTCGGCGAAGGCCTCGGGGGCGGCGAGCAGGGTGAGTTCGGCGGGGTACAGGGCGCCCGGCGGCTGTGGTTCGGGCAGCACCTGGACGAGCCGCGGTCCCGTGCCGTCGGTGGGGAGCAGCGTGAATCCGTCGGTCGCGACGTCACCCGGTGCGGTCCCGACGGCCAGCAGCAGGTCGGCCTCGCGCGCTCGCCGGGCGAGCGCGTCGTCGCGTCCGTAGCCGAGCGGGCCGACGTACACCTCGGACTCGTTGTCGATGAGGTCCTGGCAGCGGAAGTCCACGGCCACGGGAAGGGACCATGCCTCGGCCCAGTCCCGTACGGCGGCGCGGGCCTCCGGGGTCCAGCGGCCGCCGCCGAGGAAGAGGAGGGGGCGTTCGGTCGTCGTCAACAACCGTTCCATGTAAGCGAGTTCGTCCGGAGTCACGCCGCCGCCGGGGACGGGCAGCGGGGTGGCGTCGGCGACGCTGACGACGTCCGTGAGCATGTCCTCCGGCAGGCCCAGGACCACGGGTCCCGGCCGGCCGCTGGTCGCGACGGCGAAGGCGCGGGCGACGTACTCGGGGATGCGTGCGGCGTCGTCGATGGTCTCGACGAGCTTGGCGCTCGCGCCGAACGTGCCGCGCAGATCGAGCTCCTGGAAGGAGGCGCGGTCGGTGTGGCCGCGCGGCACCAGGCCGATGAAGAGGACCATCGGCGTGGCGTCCTGGTACGCGGTGTGCAGGGCGACCAGCGCGTTGGTGGCCCCTGGGCCCCGGGTCGTGAAGCAGACTCCGGGGCGCCCGGTGAGCTTTCCAAGGGCCTCCGCCATGTAGGCGGCGCCGCCTTCGTGGCGGCAGACGACCATGTGGACGGGGGCGTCGTGCAGGGCGTCGAGCGCGGCGAGGTAGCTCTCGCCGGGCACGCCGTA
Source organism: Streptomyces sp. NBC_01446 (assembly GCF_026340095.1). GTDB lineage: Bacteria > Actinomycetota > Actinomycetes > Streptomycetales > Streptomycetaceae > Streptomyces > Streptomyces aureus. The sequence continues at coordinate 1,169,153 of NZ_JAPEPO010000002.1, forward strand.
GACGGTCTCGACGCCGTGTGCGGACAGCTGGTCGATGAGGACCTGGCCGCCGGGACGGGCGGGGTGGTGCTGGGTCATGCGGTGGCCTTCTGAGGTGCGGAGGTGTTCTCGGACGGGGTGGCGGACCGGCTGCCGAGCAGTGGGCCGGCCAGGAAGGAGCCGGCCGCGGTGCAGGCGGCGATGAGGACGAGGAGGAGGGCGACACCCCAGGACGCGCCGTCGGTGACGCCGGTCAGCCAGGCGGCGAGCAGCGGGACGAAGCCGCCGAGGACACCGGAGAGGTTGTACGACATGGCGACGGCGCTGTAGCGGAAGGTGTCCGGGAACAGGTCCGTGACGACGGCGCCGATGGTGGCGTACGGGATGGAGATGACGGCGACGCCGAGCGTCACACCGAGGATGACGAGGGCGGTCCGGCCGGTGTCGACGAGCCAGAAGACGGGGAAGGCGACCAGGACGGACAGCACACCGCCGACGGCACACACCTTCCAGGGGCCGACGCGGTCGGCGATCCGGCCGCCGATGTAGATCACGACCATCTCGGCCACGGCGGCGAGGAGTGTGGCGTTGAGCATCACGGACTTGGCGATGCCGAGCTGTTCGGTGCCGTACGAGATCATGAAGGTGGTCAGCAGGAAGAAGCCGCCGATGCCGAGGAAGGCCGCGAGCACGCTGATGATCATGCGGCCCCAGGTCTTGCGGAAGGCCTCCACGAGGGGTGCGGGCGCGGGGCCGTTCTTCTCCGCGTCCTCGATCATGGCGCGGAAGACCGGGGACTCCTCGATGCGCAGGCGCAGGTAGAGCGCGAAGACGAGCAGGCCGAAGGCGGCGAGGAACGGGATGCGCCAGCCCCAGGCGTAGAAGGCGTCGTCGGGCAGCAGGCCGACGAGGGCGAAGGCGCCGCTGGAGAGCAACGTGCCTACGGGTGAGCCGAGTTGGGGCACCGCCGAATAGGTTCCGTGCTTCTCCTTCGGCGTGTGTTCCAGGGTGAGGAGCATCGCGCCGCTCCACTCCCCGCCGACCGAGATGCCCTGCACGAAGCGGAGTACGGCGAGCAGGACGGGGGCCCAGATGCCGATGGTGTCGTACGACGGCAGGAGGCCGATGCAGCCGGTCGCGACGCCCATCATGACGACGGTGATGATCAGCGCGGCCTTGCGTCCGTAGCGGTCGCCGATGTGGCCGAAGATCGCGGCGCCGATGGGCCGGGCCGCGAAGCCGACGGCGAAGGTCACGAAGGAGGCGATGGTCGCCGTCGTGGCGTCGAGCGAGGGGAAGAACAGCTTGTTGAAGACGAGCGCGGCCGCGGTGCCGTAGAGGAAGTAGTCGTACCACTCCAGGGCGGTGCCGATGAACGCGGCGGACAGGAGGCGCTTGATGTCGGCGGCGCCGGCGACGGTGCGGCCTGTTGGCGGCGTCGTGCTGTTGGAGCTCACGGAATCTCCCGGGGGACGGTGACCGCTGGGCGGTCGGGGGACGGTGGAGCGGGGAGGGTGCCTCAGGAGGAGGCGGTCAGGCCGAGCGGGTCGTGGGCGACGGTGCCGCCGACGGAGGTGGCCAGGATCCGGATCGCACCGATGCGGTCCGGCGAGACGAGGGTGGGGTCGGCGTCCAGAACGGTGAAGTCGGCGAGGTGTCCGGGACGGAGGACGCCCTTGCGGTCGCCGTAGCCGGTGGCGTGCGCGGAGCCGACGGTCCAGGCGCGCAGGGCGGCGAGTGCCGTGACGCTCTCGTCCGCGCCATAGGCCGCGCCGGTCTCGGTGAGGCGTTCCACCATGGACTGCATCGCGGGCAGCGGGGTGCCGGGGGCGACCGGCCGGTCGGAGCTGCCGGGCACGACGATGCCCAGGTCGAGCAGGGAACGCAGGCGGTACGACCACGGGGTGCGCTCCGGCCCGAGCGCAGCCGCCATGGCGTCTCCGAAGGCGTACAGGAAGTTGTGCTGCGGCACGGGCACGGCGCGCAGCTCGGCGAAGCGGGCCAGCTGATCGGGGCGTACGACGCCGGCGTGTTCGATCCGGTGCCGGACGTCGGGGCGTGAGTGGGTGCGTTGGGCGCGGGCGAAGGTGTCGAGTGCGAGGTCGACGGCCCGGTCTCCGATGGCGTGGGCCGCGACGGTCCAGCCGGCCCGGTGGGCGGCCACCACGGTGTCGGCCATGGCCTCGGGATCGCCCTGGAAGTATCCGGTGGCGGAGGTGTCGTGGGGGCAGCCGCAGAACGGTTCGGTGACGGCGGCGGTGCGGCCGAGCAGCGAGCCGTCGAGGAAGATCTTGACGGGGCCCAGCGAGAGCCGGTCGTCGCCGAAGCCGGTGCGCATGCCGAGGTCGAGGCCGAGGGTGATGGCGTCGTCGGCGTGAGCGGTGAGCGGGTGCAGCACGTCGGATGCGGCCATCACCTGGGCCCGGGTGTGCAACGCGCCGCTGTCGCGGGTGAGTTGGTAGGCGGCGAGCTCCACCGGGCTGTGCCCGATCCAGCCGCCGCCGATGCCGGCCTCGGTGAAGCTGGTGATGCCCTCGGCGAGGTAGTGCCGGGTGGCGGCGCCTATGGCGTCGGCGAGGGTGGCCACGGGGTAGGGCAGCACCTGGCGTTGCACGAGCTGCTGTGCGGTCTCTTCGAGGAGTCCGTTGGGCCGCCCGTCCGCGTCCCGGGCGACGACGCCGCCGGTGGGGTCGGCGAACCCGTCGGCGAGCGCGCCGGCCTTCTCCAGAACGGGTGAGTTGACGACGCAGGCGTGCCCGGAGGTGTGCTTGAGCCACACGAGGCGGCCGCCCGCCGCGCGGTCGAGGGCGTCGCGGTGCGGCTGGACGCCACCGAGTTTGTGGTGGTCGAGTCCGGCGCCGATCACCCACGCGTCCGGCGGCATTCCTTCGGCGTGGTCGGCGACGGCGGCGTACACCTCGTCCACCGACCGGGCCTTGGACAGGTCGAGCTGGGCGAGGGTGAGGCCGAACCACGCGGTGTGGCAGTGGGCGTCGTTGAAGCCGGGGACGAGGGTGGCGCCACCCGCGTCGAGGACGCGGCGCGCGGGCAGGTCTTCGACGTCGTCGTCGAGTCCCGCGATCCTGCCGTGCAGGACTCCCAGGGTGCGGGCGGTGGGCCGGTCGTCGTCGAGGGTGAGGATGCGCGCGTTGCGCACCAGCAGATCGAGGAGCATGGGGTGGGTCCGTCCCTCAGGCGAAGTGGTGCAGTTGGGCGAGGGGCAGTTCGGTGACGGCGTCGGTTCCGGTGGGGACGTCGTCGACCAGGACCGGCGCGGGCTCGCGCGGCACGTGGACGCGTGGCGTGGCGGTGTTGTGCAGCATGTCGGCCCGGGTCAGGCCGCGCGCGCCGGCGATCGGCGCGTACTGCAGGCCTTGCGGGAGTGCGGCGCGGGCGGCCCGGTCCTCCAGGGCGGCCTGCGCGACGAAGATTCGCGAGAGGCGTGCGGGGGCGTCGCCGAGCGCTCCGAAGTAGGGGCGGTAGGTGCGGGGCTGGGTCAGGCGGGTGGAGCCGGAGCCCGATCCGGTGTTGCCCCAGGCCACGAAGCCGCCCTTGACGACGAGTTCGGGCTTGGTGCCGAACCACGCGGGGTGCCACAGCACGAGGTCGGCCATGCGGCCCGGCTGGACCGAGCCCACCTCGTGGGCCAGGCCGTGCGCGATCGCCGGGTTCAGGGTGATCTTCGCCAGGTAGCGCAGCGCCCGTGCGTTGGCGGGGTGTTCCACTCCCCCGGCGCCGTTCGCGAGGGCCTGCACATGGGCGAGCTGCCAGGTCCTGCGCACGGTCTCGGCCATGCGGCCCATGCCCATGGAGTCGGAGTTGACGATGCTGATCGCGCCCAGGTCGTGCAGGGCGTTCTCGGCGGCGATGGCGTGGCCTCGGATGCGGCCCTTGGAGATCTCGACGTCGCTGGGCGAGTGGTGGTTCTGCCGGTGGACCGTCATCGTCATCGGGAACAGCTCGCCGACGGTGTTGGCGGTGTACGGAACCGTCGGGGTGGTCGACGAGGGGAGCACGTTGGGCTCGGAGAGGATCTCCAGGAGGTCGGGGTGACCGCCGCCGCCCTCCACGTGGTAGGCGTGCACGGTGCGGCCGCGGGTGGCGCCGATGGTGTCGCGCAGATAGCCGGACTCGTTCATGGAGTCGGTGTGCATGGCGACGGGCAGGTCCGCCTGTTCCGCGGCGCCCAGGCACGTCTCGATGATGCGCGGGGTGGCCCCGAAGTCCTCGTGGATCTTGAAGCCGCCGGCGCCCGCGAGTACGGACTCGTCGAGCAGGGCGCGCGACGTGGAGGAACCCCGGGCGAGGAAGGCGATGTTGAGCGGGGTGCCGCGCCAGGACGCCATCAGGGTGTGCAGGTTGTGCGCCGGGTTGCAGCCGATCTCCCACACTCCGCCGAGGCCCATGCCCACGAGGGTGGTGACTCCGGCGGACAGCGCGGCGGGCGCCACCTCGGGCGAGGAGAGGTGGACGTGGCTGTCGACTATGCCGGGGGTGGCGATCAGGCCCTCGCCCGGGATGACGGAGGTGTGCGAGTCGATGGCGAACTCGACGTCCATGACGTCCGGGTTGCCGACGCCGCCGACGGCGACGATCCGGCCGTCCTTGATGCCGATGTCGGTCTTGCGGACGCCGAGCACCGGGTCCATCAGGACCACTCCGGCGACCACCATGTCGAGCGCGGAGTCCCGCTCGGAGCGCGGCGATGCCAGCAGCCCGTCGCGGACCGTCTTGCCGCAGCCGCCGAGCAGCTCGTCGCCCGGCGTGCCGTCGTCCTGCTCCACCTCGACCCACAGACAGGTGTCGCCGAGCCGGATCCGGTCGCCGGTCGTGGGCCCGTAGAGGGCGTTGTACGTGCGGCGGTCGACCTGTGTCATGACGCCTCCTCATGGCGTGCCGTCACCACGTCGACTTCGCGCACGGCGCCGGGTTCGAAGGACAGTGCGGTGCCCGCCGGGATGTCGAGCCGCATTCCCGCGGCGGCCTCGCGGTCGAGCTCCAGGGCCGCGTTCGCCTCGGCGAGCGGGTAGTGCGAGGACAGGTAGACGGTGCGGTCTCCGTTGTTGCGGACGGTCAGCCTCGAGCGGAGCCTGCCCGTGTTGATCAGGACCGGGTCGGGCGCGGTGCGGACGGCGCCCGGCCCCGGCTCGCCGCTCCCGCTCGCGGTGGGGATCGGGTGGTCGATCGCCACCAGCGACGTACCGCTCGGGAACAGCGCCTCGACCTGGATCGTGGTGACCATCTGCGGCACCCCGTCCATGACGTCGTCCTCGGTGAGGACCTTGCGGCCCGCCGCGATCACTTCGTCGAGGGTCAGGCCGTCCCAGGCGGCTTCGAGAACCTCGTCGCAGATCAGGGCGATCGCCTCCGGGGCGTTCAGTTTCCGCCCGCGCGCCCTGCGGCGGCGTGCGAGTTCCGCGACGGTGAACAGCTGGATCCGCTCCAGCTCGCGAGGGGTCAAATGCACAGTTTCCCGGCCCTCCATGCGGTGAGATTCCGGCCACGGCCTGCCGGACACTCCAAGAATTCACGGGGTGTGGCGCGAAGCCAACGTTGATTTGGCGCCGATGGGGCGGCCAGGATTGTGCACATGAACAGTGAGTCCATCCTCTTCCCGCCCCCGGATCCCCGGGTCACCGAGCTGGCCCGGCGCTGCCTGGAGGACATCGACAGCCTTGTCGGCCTCTGGGTGGAGTGCGTGCGGCCGGTCCGTGCCTCCTATGCGGACCGTGTCTCGGAGGAGGAATTCCGCGCCACGGCGTGGGAAGCGTTCGAGTTCCTGCTGCGCACGGTCGCCCGGCTGCCCCTGTCCGAGCGCGTCGCCACCGTCTCCGAACGGGTCGGGGAGCGACGTGCCCGTGAGGGTGTCCCGCTGGACTCCCTCCTCGAGGCGGCGCGCCTCGACTTCCGCGTCGTCTGGGCGGCTCTGGTCGAAAAGGCGGGCGAGAAGGACAAGGCCGAGCTGGTGACGTCGGCGTACCACGTGTGGGAGGCCGTGGAGAAGCACGTCACCGGCATCATGACCGCGTATCAGCGCACCATCCTGGACATGGGGCGCCGCGCCGCGGACGAGCGGCGCATGTGGTTCGCCCGGCTCCTGGACAGCGAGGGCCGCAATCCGACGGTGGTCCGGGACGCGGCACTCGCCCTCGGCTTCCAGGCCGACGACCGGTTCCTGTGCGCGGTGGCACCGCCGCAGTACGGGGCGGGCCTGCGCAGGACCGCCACGGCGCTGCGCACGACGGAGACTCCTGTCCAGTTGCAGGAGGTCGCCTCGGATCTGGTGCTCGCCGTGCAGCTGGGCCGGCGCACCACGGCGGAGTCCGTCCTCGCGCTGCTCCAGGAGACGCCGTGCGGGGTCGCCTCCGCCGCGGCGGGCCTTGCCTCCGTGCCTCGCGCGGTGGTGCTCGCGACGGCCACGGCGCGCGTGCTGCCGTCACACGCCGTGGGGCCCCGTCGGCTCGAGGACAGCTGGCTCGATGTCCTGGTACAGCGAGCCGAGGGCTTCGGACGGGATCTCGCCGACGACGTCCTCAGCGGGCTCGACGCGGAAACCGTGCTTGCCGCAGAGACGAGGCGCCTCCTCGATACCGTACGGTCGCATCTGGCCGGGACCGGGTCCGTCGCGGACACCGCGGCCGCCCTGTACTGCCATCGCAACACGATCCAGCAGCGGATCAACCGGTTCGCCGAGCTGACCGGCCGCGATGTGCGGCGCCCCGAGGACGCCGCCCTGGTGGCCCTCGCTCTGCGCGCCCGTGACCAGCACGAGAAGGACCTCCGGCCATGAACAGCAAGCATGTGGCGTTCGACGACCTCGACCGCAAGATCGTCGCGGCGCTGATCGCCAACGCCAGGACGAGTTTCGCGGAGATCGGCGCGGCCATCGGCCTCTCCGCCACCGCCGTCAAGCGGCGCGCCGACCGGCTGCGCGAGAACGACGTCATCACCGGGTACACCGCCACGGTCCGGCCGGCCGCGCTCGGCTGGAGCACCGAGGCGTTCGTCGAGGTGTACTGCGACGGCGCGGCGCCGCCCCGTCGGCTCGCCGAAGTCGTGCGCAACCATCCGGAGATCACCTCGGCGATGACCGTGACGGGCGGCGCCGACGCGTTGCTGCACGTCAGGGCCACGGACGTCGGCCACTTCGAAGAGGTGCTCGAACGCATCAGGGCCGAGCCGTTCATCCGCAAGACGATCAGTTACATGGTGCTTTCCCACCTGCTGCCGGACAGTGCGGAGGCCGGCGCCCGCGAGCCCGCCCCCGATGACGCAGCAATCCAGCGCTGACCTCTCATTCTGCGCAGCATTACTGCGGGCATACGCATTCAACTGGTCTTGTCGAGCGCGACCTCCGCTTCCTACCGTGGAGACACCCTCTGATCGTCGTCCCGCAGGAAGCGGAGGTATCCGTCTGTGGCCAGGCGCTATCTGGTGTGTGAGCCCAGATACTTCGACGTTCACTACGCCATCAACCCGTGGATGCGCGACGACGTGCGGGTCGACACCGCGCTCGCCCTCGCGCAGTGGCAGAACCTGATCGACACCTACCGCGCGCACGGGCACACGGTCGAGACCGTGCCGCCGGTCCCGGGCCTGCCCGACATGGTCTTCGCCGCGAACTCGGCGCTCGTCGTGGCCGGCCGCGTCCTCGGCTCGAACTTCCACGCCGAGCAACGCCGACCGGAGTCGGCGGAGTACGAGACGTGGTTCAAGGCGGCGGGCTACGACGTCCATCACCCGGCGTCGGTCTGCGAGGGCGAGGGCGATCTCGTACCGGCGGGCCGCTACGTACTCGCGGGCAGCGGATTCCGTACGACGCGTGCCGCGCACGACGAGGCGCAGGAGTTCTTCGGCGTACCGGTCATCGGACTGCGTCTGGTCGACCCGTACTTCTACCATCTGGACACCGCGCTGTTCGCCCTCGACGATCCCGACGATCCCGACGGCGGCACCATCGCGTACTACCCGGAGGCGTTCTCGGCCGGGAACCGCGAGGTGCTCGCGCGGCTCTTCCCGCGTGCCGTCCTCGCCACCCGCGACGACGCGATGGCCTTCGGCCTCAACTCCGTCTCCGACGGCCGCCACGTGTTCGTCGCCCCGCAGGCCACCGGGCTCATCGCACAGCTCGGCCACCGCGGATACGTCCCCGTCCCCGTCGACCTCTCCGAGTTCCACAAGGCCGGCGGAGGCATCAAGTGCTGCACCCAGGAGATCCGTTCATGACCGTCGCCCCCCTTAAGGCCCCGCGTTCCTCGGCCGAGCTCATCAGCGCCGAGACGCCGGTGCTCGCGCACAACTACCACCCCCTGCCCGTGGTCGTCGCCCGCGCCGAGGGCACGTGGGTCGAGGACGTCGAGGGCCGCCGCTACCTCGACCTCCTCGCCGGATACTCGGCCCTCAACTTCGGCCACCGCCACCCGGCCCTGATCGATGCCGCCCACCGTCAGCTCGACCAGCTCACACTGACGTCGCGTGCCTTCCACAACGACCGTCTGGCCGGCTTCGCCGAGGGCCTCGCGGAACTGACGGGCCTCGACATGGTCCTGCCGATGAACACGGGCGCCGAGGCCGTGGAGAGCGCCGTCAAGGTCACCCGCAAGTGGGCGTACGAGGTCAAGGGCGTCCCCGCGGACCGGGCGACGATCGTCGTGGCCGACGGCAACTTCCACGGCCGCACGACCACGATCGTCAGCTTCTCCACCGACGAGTCGGCCCGCGCCGGGTTCGGGCCCTTCACGCCGGGCTTCCGCGTGGTCCCCTACGACGACCTGGCCGCGCTCGAAGCGGCGGTCGACGAGACGACGGCGGCCGTCCTGCTCGAACCCATCCAGGGCGAGGCCGGAGTCGTCATCCCGGACGACGGCTATCTCACCGGGGTGCGCGATCTGACCCGGCGGGCCGGCTGTCTGTTCATCGCCGACGAGATCCAGTCGGGCCTCGGCCGCACGGGCCGCACGCTCGCCGTCGACCACGAAGCCGTACGCCCCGACATGCTGCTGCTCGGCAAAGCACTCGGCGGTGGCATCGTGCCCGTGTCGGCGGTCGTCGCGGGCCGGGACGTCCTCGGGGTGCTGCGGCCGGGCGAGCACGGCTCCACGTTCGGCGGGAACCCGCTGGCCGCGGCGGTCGGCTCCGCCGTCGTCGACCTGCTCGCCACGGGCGAGTTCCAGCGCCGGGCGGCCGATCTGGGCGAGGTGCTGCGTGCCGGACTCGAGGCCCTCACCGGCAAGGGCGTGACGGGCTTCCGGGCCCGCGGGCTGTGGGCGGGCGTCGACATCGACCCGGCCATCGGAACGGGACGCCGGATCAGCGAACTCCTTCTGGCCGAAGGCGTGTTGGTCAAGGACACCCACGGCTCGACGATCCGCCTGGCGCCGCCCCTGACCATCACCCGCGAGGAGCTGGAGTCGGCGCTCGCCGCGCTGGGGAGGGTGCTGGGCTAGCCCCGGGATCCGAGGTCACGGCCCCGCCACTGTCAGCGGTGGCCGGGCCGTGACCTCGGGCTTAGCGTGGGAGGGACCGCTGTCCGCTCCCCCGACCGAAACTGGTGTGTGTCGCCATGGCCGACAAGCCGACCGTCGTTCTGGTCCACGGGTTCTGGGGCGGCGCCGCCCACTGGGCCAAGGTCGTCGTGGAGCTGCACAACCGCGGCTTCGGCTCCCTGCACGCCGTGGAGAACCCCCTGACCTCCCTGGTGGACGACGCCGAGCGCACGCGCAAGATGGTCAAGCAGGTGGACGGCCCCGTGATCCTGGTGGGGCACTCCTACGGCGGCGCCGTCATCACGGAGGCGGGCGACCTTCCGAACGTGACGGGCCTCGTCTACGTCGCCGCGTTCGCGCCCGATGCGGGCGAGAGCCCGGGGCAGATCAGCCAGGAGCTGGCGCCCGCGGCGATCGAGAACCTCGCACCCGACTCCGACGGCTACCTGTGGATCAAGCAGGACAAGTTCCACGAGAGCTTCTGCCAGGACCTGCCCGCGGACGAGGCTCTCGTCATGGCCGTCACCCAGAAAGCCCCCCTGGCCTCGACGTTCGGGGACAACGTGACCGCCCCCGCCTGGCGGGTCAAGCCGACGTGGTACCAGGTATCGACGGACGACCGCATGATCAATCCGGCCAACGAACGCCGCATGGCCGAACGAATGAACCCGCGCGCCGTCATCGAACTCGCCGCAGGGCACGCTTCGTTGGCCTCGCAGCCGACCGCGATCGCCGACCTGATCGAAACGGCGTCGAACGAACTCTCCGGCTAGCGGTTGGGGCGGCGCCCCGCAGAGGACCGACAGCGGCCAAGGCGTGCGTCGACAAGCCCCCCGATGCTTGATTGGGTTGCGCCATGCGCATCGACCGACTCGACCACCTCGTCCTCACCGTGCACGACCTCGACGCCACGGTCGCCTTCTACACGAAGATCCTGGGCATGGAGGCGGTCACGTTCCGAGGCGGCCGCCGTGCCCTGGCCTTCGGCCACAGCAAGATCAACCTCCACGAGGCGGGCCACGAGTTCGAGCCGAAGGCGACCCGCCCCACACCCGGCAGCGCGGACCTGTGCCTGATCGTCGACGAGCCCGTCGAGCGGATCGTCGCCGAACTGGCAAGCCACGGAGTCCCGTTGGAGGAAGGACCGGTGGAGCGCACGGGCGCCACCGGCCCCATCCGCAGCGTGTACGTGCGGGACCCGGACGACAACCTGATCGAGCTCAGCAACTATGCGGACACGGCGGACGCGCCCACATCCTGACTAGCGCTCCTCGCGCCCCACATCCCGTACGAGATCCAGCGCCCTGCCCAGCGTGGTCAGGCGCTCCTCCAGTGTGTCGCCGGCAGGGTAGAGGCGGACCGTGTCGACCCCCGCGGCGCTCCAGACCCGCAGGCGTTCGCGGACCATGGGCTCGGTGCCGATGAGGGTGGTGGCCAGGACCATGTCGTCGGTGACCAGTTCCGCGGCGCCGTCGCGGTCGCCCGCCTGCCAGCGTGCGCGGACCTCGGCCGCCGTGTCGGCCCAGCCCTGCCTGCTGTAGGCGTTGTTGTAGTAGTTGGTGGTCGCGGAGCCCATGCCGCCCAGGCTGAAGGCCAGTTCCTTCTTGCGGCCCGCGACCATCGCGCGCAGCGCGTCCTCGTCGTCGGCGAACGCCACCTCGGCGCCCTGGCAGATGTCCAGGTCGGACCGCTTACGGCCGGCCGCCGCGAGCCCGGCGTCCAGATGGTCGAAGTAGGCCCCCTGCGCGCCCTCGGGCACGAAACTCGTGCCGAGCCAGCCGTCCGCGATCTCGCCGGTCAGCCGCAGCATTCTGGGCGAGAGCGTGGCCAGATAGACGGGCAGGTCGTGCTCGGCCCGCATGGACAGGCGCATCGGCTTCGCCTCGCCGCCGGGAAGCGGGAGGGTGAACTCCCGTCCTTCGTAGGCGAGTTTCTCTCCCGCCACCGCCTGCCGGACGATCTCGACGGTCTCGCGCATACGGGTCAGGGGCCGCGCGAAGGGGACCCCGTGCAGCCCTTCGATCACCTGCGGTCCAGACGGGCCGAGTCCGAGCAGGAAGCGGCCTTCGGAGATGTTGGAGAGGGTGATCGCCGCGCGGGCGATCGCGGCCGGGGTGCGGGTGGCCAGCTGGATGATCCCGGAGCCGAGCAGCATCCTCTCCGTGCGCGCCGCCAGGTATCCGAGCGGCGAGGGGGCCTCCGAGCCCCACGCCTCGGCCACCCAGCAGACGTCCATCCCGAGCCGCTCGGCCTCGGTCACGAAGTCGACCGTCTCGCGCCAACTGCCGCCCGAGGCCTCGATCGTCGTGGACGTACGCATCACTCGCCCCGCCCTTCCGGAGCCGGGCCGCCCTCGGCCAGGTCCTTGATCGCGTCGAGCGTGGCGGTGATGCTCCGCTCGAACTCCCGCAGCCGCACGAACACGATCTTCTGCTCCTTCTCCGGCATCCGGTCGATCGCGTACGAGAGCCCGGACCGGCCGGGGCCGAGCTGCATCCACTGGGCCAGCTCGGTGCCGCCGTCGTCGAGCGGTGTCAGGGTGAACTTCCACAGGGCGCCGGGCTGTTCGGGGTCCTCGACCGCCCAGGCGAACACGCGCGGCGCCTCGCACCGGACGACGTACGAGGTGGTCTGCCACTCCCCCAGCGACTCGTGCTTGCTGCGTCCGACGAACCGCGCGCCGAGCGTGGGGCCCGCCGCCCCGTCCAGCCAGTCGACCGACTGGAGTTCGGCGCTGAGCGTGGGCATCAGGTTGATGTCGGAGACGAACTCCCACACCCGCTCCGGCGACGCCAGGATCCTTCTGCGGACCTCGACCGTCGGTTTGTCGGCGTAGCGCGCGCCCGTCCACTCCATTGCCGGTTGCCTCTCCGTCTGCGGGAAGTTCACTGTGCGGGGTCCGTTGAAAGCGGCCCTGAGCATGAGAGTTGCGTAGATAGACTCACCCGTCAAGAGGGCGGGACAGGGGTGGGACCACGGGGAGTCAGTCGGCGAAACGCGCCTTGATGTCCGGGCGTTCGGCCAGCCGGGGCGGATAGCCCGGGCCGAGACGGGGCCGCGTGTTCTCGGCCGTCATCGGCTCCTTGCACGCGCTGCACACGACCTCGGCATGGCTCTCCTGGCCGCACCGGTCGTGGTGGAACACGACGGGCGGTCCGGCCTCCTCCGCGAGCCAGCGGTCGCCCCACCTGTTCATGGCGGCGAGCACGCCGAAGAAGTCGCGTCCCATGTCCGTGAGGACGTAGTCGTAGCGGACGGGCTCCTGCTGATAGGCCCGTTTCTCCATGAGTCCCTCGTCCACGAGGCGCCGGAGCCGGTCGGCCAGGGTGTTGCGCGCGATGCCGAGCTCCTCCTGGAACACGTCGAACCGCTTGATCCCGTAGAACGCCTCACGCAGGACGAGCGGCGTCCACCAGTCGCCGAGCAGGTCCATGGTGCGGGCGATGGAGCAGGGCCAGTTGGCAAAGGAGGTCCGCCTCATGCCGTCAGCATACGAGGGTCTCGGATTGAGACCCAGCAGTTCGGGCTCGCGAGCAGAGGCCGGTTCGGGCGTTCCGTACGGCTGTGGCACGTGACCTACGACGCAAACTCCGCGTCCCTGTTGTGGAGCCCGTCACGGAACTGATCCAGTGGCCGGGACAGTCGGCGCGCGGCGCCGCACCAGGAGGGGGCTCACGCATGACGTCCGGGTACTTCACGTCCGTCGACGATGTGTCCGCGCGGCTCGCCGCGACGGGCTACCTGGCGTCCCCTGCGGTGGCCACCACGGTCTTCCTCGCCGACCGCCTCGGCAAGCCGCTGCTCGTCGAGGGCCCCGCGGGCGTCGGCAAGACCGAACTGGCCAAGGCGGTCGCCGAGGTCGCGGGCGCCACCCTCGTCCGGCTCCAGTGCTACGAGGGCGTGGACGAGTCGCGCGCCCTGTACGAGTGGAACCACGCCAAGCAGCTCCTGCGCATCACGGCGGGCCGCGACGAGTCGTGGGACGAGACCCGTACGGACATCTTCAGCGAGGAGTTCCTGCTGCCGCGCCCGCTGCTGACGGCGATCCGAGGCAGCGACCCGAAGGTGCTGCTCATCGACGAGACCGACAAGGCCGACGTCGAGGTGGAGGGCCTGCTCCTGGAGGTGCTCAGCGACTTCCAGGTGACGGTGCCCGAGCTCGGCACGATCAGCGCGACGCGCCGCCCGTTCACCGTCCTCACCTCCAACGCGAGCCGCGAGCTGTCCGAGGCGCTGCGCCGCCGCTGTCTGTTCCTCCATATCGGCTTCCCCGAGGAGGAGTTGGAGCGCCGGATCGTACGGCTCAAGGTGCCGGGGCTCGACGAAGCACTGGCGCAGGCCGTGGTGCGGGTGGTCGGCGCGCTGCGCGCGATGGACCTTCGGAAGGTGCCGTCGGTCGCGGAGACCATCGACTGGGCCCGCACACTCCTCGCCCTCGGCGCCGGAACCCTCGACGAAGAGGTCGTACGCGACACGCTCGGCGTCGTCCTCAAGCATCAGGAGGACGTGCTGAAGGCGGCGGCCAAGCTGGACCTGGACGCCGTGTGAGCGCGACGGCGGCCGGCGTCCCGGAGCGGCTCACCGCGCTCGTGCAGGCGCTGCGCTCGCACGGCGTCCGGATCGGCACCGGCGAGACCGTCGACGCCGGGCTCGCCGTCGATGCGCTCGGCCTGACCGACCGCGAGCACCTGCGGGAGGGCCTGGCGGCGGCGCTGCTGCACAGCGAGGGGCAGCGGTCCGTGTTCGACCCCGTCTTCGATCTGTACTTTCCCCGGAGTGTCGGCGCCCCGCAGGACACCCGGCACGAGCCGGGCGCCGGGCGTACGTGGCAGGCCTCCGACACGGCCGACCTGCGCGAGCGGCTCGCCGCCGCGCTCGCCGCCAACGACCAGGAACTGCTCGACCAGTTGGCGGCCGAGGCGGTGGACGGCCTCGGCGGCTACGGCACGGCGAACGGGGCGGGCGGCTCGGGTGGGTCCGGCGGATCGGGTCCGTCGGGCCGCTCTGACGGCTGGTCCTCGCACCAGACGCTGGCCCGGCTGCGCCCGGAGACCCTGCTCGCCCGGATCCTCGCCGGGATCCGGGCCGGGGCCGCCGGCGAGGACGAGTTCACCGACCGGCTCCAGGCGGACGAGATCCGCCGCCGCATCCAGGCGTTCCGCGGGCGCGTGGGCACCGAGGCGCGGCGCCGGGTCGCCGAGCGTCGCGGTACCGACGAGATCGCCCGCCGCGCCATCGCACCCACCGCCGACCGTGTCGACTTCCTCATCGCGGGGCGCGCCCAGCTGGACGAGCTGCGCCGGGCGGTTCAGCCCCTGGCCCGCAAGCTGGCCACCCGCCTCGCCGCCCGCCGGCGCCGGGCCGCGCGCGGGCGGATCGACCTGCGCCGCACGCTCCGTGGGTCCCTGTCGACGGGCGGCGTCCCGATGCGGCCCGTGCTGCGCCGCCGCCGTCCCGCGCGCCCCGAGCTCGTCCTCCTGTGCGACGTGTCCGGCTCGGTCGCGGGGTTCGCCAACTTCACGATGCTGCTGGTGCAGGCGCTGCACGACCAGTTCAGCAAGGTGCGGGTGTTCGCCTTCGTCAACCGCGTCGACGAGGTGACCGACCTCATCGGCCGCGACGCGGCCGGGCCCGAGGGACTCAGCACGCGCATCCTCTCGGCGGCGGCCGTGACGGGCTGGCACGGAAGCAGCGACTACGGCACGTCGCTGGGCGAGTTCGCCGAGCGGTACGGGGACGCGGTCGGCCCGCGCAGCACCGTGTTCGTCCTGGGCGACGCCCGTACGAACATGAGCGACCCCAACACGGGGGCGCTGCGGGACGTCGCCGGGCGCGCCCGCAAGGTGTACTGGCTCAACCCCGAACGGCGCTCGCTGTGGGACACCGGCGACTCGGCGGCCGACACGTATGCGGAGATCGTCGAGATGCATGAGTGCCGCAACGCCCAGCAGCTGAGCGCGCTGATCGCGCGGCTGCTGCCTGTTTGACCGCCCTTCGCGGCGACGGGGTCAGTTGTACGAGCCGGGGACCTTACGTGCGTGCCGGAGCCGGGTGCGTGGGTGCCGGGGTCAGACATGCGCGAGGAGCCGGTCCAGAGGGCGTGGCACCCGGTCGAGGTCGAGCCGCTCCACGAGTGAGCGCGCGTACTGCGCCTTGCGTCCGCTGTGCGTCCCCATGAACCGGCGCAACTGCCGCTCCACGCCCCGTTCCCGCTGCGCCGGCTGCTTCTGGAAGGTACGGAAGGACCTCAAGTCGCCCTCGATGTCCAGGACTTCCTGCACGGTGTCCGCGCCGAGGCCGCGGATCAGCTCGTCCTCCAGGTCCGCGACACACACGTAGAAGCCGAGCTGTTCCATGTCCGCGTGGGTGAGGTGGGGGCGCGGGCCGTTCCGCTCCAGAACGCTGCGGAAGTAGTGCTCCTCCCCGGCGTCGCACAGCCCGGCGACGGTGACGTCGAGCCCGTCCGGGCCGCACACGGCGAGGAATCTCCCGATGCTCATCGCGCCGCCGAGCGGCAGCACCGCGACGCCCTCCTCCTCGAGGCTGCGCCCGCGCCGCCGGGCCAGCGCCTCGACGGCGACCAGGTCGCTCTCCCCCTCGACCAGGACGACCTTGCGCACACCGGCCACGACGGCCAGCTCGCGGGCCGCCTCCGCGGCCGGCCCGTCGTCACCTCCGTGCGCCGCCCACGCTCCGGCCGCCCGACGGAACCGTCCCATCTCGTCCACACGCCCAGTTTCGCAGGGCACGGGGTGTCCGCGTCCAGCTAATTAGCTCACACGTTCGAATCTAGGAGTACGCTGTCCCCATGGCAACGCACCAACTCCAGGGGTCCCTGTTCGACCAGAGCGACGACGTGCGACTGCGCCCGCTGGACGGGGTCCGCAGGACCGTGCTCGGCGACGGCGCCTGGATCGACCTGCTGCCGGGCTGGCTCAGCGGCGCCGACGCGCTGTTCGAGCAGCTGGCCACGGAGGTGCCGTGGAAGGCCGAGCGGCGGCAGATGTACGAGCGGGTCGTGGACGTGCCGCGCCTGCTCGCCTTCTACGGCGCGGGCGAGCCACTCCCGCACCCCGTCCTCGACGAGGCCCGACAGGCGCTGTCGGCGCACTACGCGGCCGAGCTCGGGGAACCCTTCACGACGGCCGGACTGTGCCACTACCGCGACGGCCGCGACAGCGTCGCCTGGCACGGCGACCGCATCGGCCGCGGCGCCCGCGAGGACACCATGGTCGCCATCCTCTCCGTGGGCGCGCCACGCGACCTGCTGCTGCGTCCGCGCGACGGCGGCGATGTGGTTCGCCGGCCGCTGGGCCACGGCGACCTGATCGTGATGGGCGGCTCCTGCCAGCGGACGTGGGAACACGCCGTCCCGAAGACGACGCGAGCCGCGGGCGGCCGAATCAGCATCCAGTTCCGGCCGCACGGAGTTCAGTGATCCGGCGAACCCGCACGAGGTGCAGTGATCCGGCGGGAGGGCACGAGGTGCACTGGTCCCGCGAGCCCGCACGGGGTGCAGCGATCCCGCAAGCCCGCACGAGGTGCAGTGGTCCCGCGAGCCCGCACGGATGCCAGGATCCCCGGCGTGACGGACGCGAACGAACTCACGGTGCGCCTGCGTGCTGAAGCCGACCTGCCCCGCTGCGTCGAGGCCCTCGCCGGGGTCCAGGCGGCCGACCGCTATCCGGTGGACTGGCCCGCCGACCCGGCGGGCTGGCTGACTCCCCACGGCATGACCGACGCCTGGGTCGTCGTGGCGAGCGCCGATGTCGTCGGGCACATGGCGCTCACCCCGCCAGGACTCGCCCTGGCCACGGCCACCGGGCTGCCCGAGCGGCGCCTGCTGGCCGTCGCGCGGCTCTTCGTCAGCACGTGCGCCCGACGACGCGGAGTGGCTGCGCTGCTGCTCGACCGGGCGATCGAGACCGGCGCGGCGCGCGGACAGACACCGGTCCTGGAGGTCGAGACGGCCGCGAGCGCCGCCATCGGACTGTACGAGCGCGCGGGCTGGCGCCACGTCGGCACGTCCACCGCCGACTGGACGACCGCCGACGGCCGGCTCGCCCGGATGCGAGCGTACGTCGCCCCTGCGGTTCCCCTGAACTCCTCGCGTTCCAACTGCTCCTGACGGCACATCAGGCAGTCGCCCGAACTTCGAGACCGGCCCATCGGTCACCCTTGCCGGGCCACCGTCAGACACGGCTCCGACCGAGATCAGGACCCGAAGCCGCGGCAACGGACAAACCTTGACATCCGTTCGACCGGCTCTCTACGGTCGGCCGTGGATCTTGAGCGTTCACGGCACGGCACCGAGCGAGCCGGAACTCCCTGGCCCCCGTCGTCATCGGCACCCACCACACCGGCCCGCGCACCGCCCCAAACGCCGGACCACCGCCGACGGCCCGCCCACGACGAGCAGGACTGACTGCCATGGCCACACCTTCACACCCCGGCGACTCCCCCGAGCGCGACGCGTTCCACCCCGACCTCCCGGACCATGACACACCGCTGCCACTGCGCGCCCGGCTCCACCACATCCGCGCGGGCGAACTGGACGGCGACACCGCGCAGACCAGCGGCATGCGGCGGTTCGCGGCGATCAGCGGCAGCAGGGTCGGCTCCGAGCGCATCTGGATGGGCCAGACACACGTGGCCCCCGACACCGCCTCCTCCAACCACCACCACGGGGCGTCGGAGACGGCGATCCATGTCGTGAAGGGCCACCCGGAGTTCGTGTTCCTGGACGACTCCACGGGCACTCCCGAAGAGGTCCGGCTCCGCACGGCACCCGGCGACTACATCTTCGTGCCGCCCTACGTCCCGCACCGCGAGGAGAACCCGAGCCCGGACGAGGAGGCGGTCGTGGTGATCGCCCGCAGCACGCAGGAGGCGATCGTCGTCAACCTCCCGGAGCTGTACGTACTCGACCAGGATTCACCGACGGGGAACTGACACCACTCCACCGCCACCGTCGCATGAGCGGTTCGGCGCGGGGGTGAGCCCGTAGTTTCAAGCGCCATCGGGGCAGCACCGCTCCGATGGCAACCGGGCCTTCACGCCCCCTCACCCCAAGGGGGCGGTCCCACTGCGCGCGGCGGACGGGGATCCGAGGTGATGGTCCGCGAGGTTCAGCGCCTCGCTCACCAGGCGTCGCAGATGCCCGTCGGGCAGCGCGTAGACCATGCGGCGCCCCTCCTTGCGGGCGGTCACCAGGCCCGCGAGACGGAGTTTCGCCAGGTGCTGGCTGACGGCGGGGCGGGCCGCGCCGCACGTCTCGGTGAGCGTCGTGACATCCGCCTCGCCCCTGCCGAGCGTGTGGAGCAGCACGAGACGGGTGCGGTCGGCGAGGAGGCCGAGGAGGTCGGCGGCGTAGGCAAGCTGCTCGTCGCTCGGATCTCGCGGGTGCGCACCGTGCGCAGGCGATAGGTGCATGCGTGCGCTCATACGCACATAATGGAACGGGACGCCTTCCGGTGTCCAGCACGGTCCCGATCCCACAGCCTCCAACCTGCGACCTCCGAACTCCGCCCCGTCCAGGAAGGCCCGACTCTTGAGCCCTCAGCACGGACACGCACCCCACGACGGCCCGCATCACCACGGCGACGGTCACCACCACGGCCACGACCACGGCCCCGCGCCGTCGGCGGCCCGGTGGCGGCACCGGCTCGCGCACGTCCTCACCCCGCACTCCCACGAAACCGCCGACAAGACCGACCGGGCGCTCGAAGCCTCGGCCCGGGGCCTGCGTGCCCTGTGGATCTCGCTGGCCGTGCTGGGCGTGACCGCGGCGGCCCAGGCGGTCGTCGTCGTCCTCTCGGGCTCGGTCGCGCTGCTCGGCGACACGGTCCACAACGCGGCGGACGCCCTCACCGCGCTGCCGCTCGGCGTCGCCTTCGTCCTGGGCCGGCGGGCCGCCAACCGCCGCTTCACCTACGGATACGGACGCGCCGAGGACATCGCCGGGCTCGTCATCGTCCTGACCATCGCCGCCTCCGCGGCCTTCGCCGCCTGGACAGCGGTCGACCGGCTCATCGACCCGCGCGACATCACGTACCTGCCGGCCGTGGCCGCGGCCGCCGTGATCGGGTTCCTCGGAAACGAATGGGTCGCCCGCTACCGCATCCGCGTCGGCCGTGACATCGGCTCCGCGGCGCTGGTCGCCGACGGACTGCACGCGCGTACGGACGGGTTCACCTCGCTCGCCGTTCTCATCGGGGCGGGCGGCGCCGCCGTCGGCTGGCGGCTCGCCGACCCGCTCGTGGGACTGGCCATCACCGCCGCCATCCTTCTGGTGCTGCGCGACGCCTGCCGCGAGGTCTTCCGGCGTGTGATGGACGCCGTCGACCCGGCCGTCGTCGACAGCGCCGAGCACGCCCTGAAACAGGTCCCCGGCGTGCTGGCCGTCGGCGAACTGCGGATGCGCTGGATCGGGCACCGGCTGCGCGCCGAGGTCGCCATCGTCGTCGACGGCGCGCTCAGCGTGCGAGCCGCCCACGAGGTCGCGGTCGCCGCCGAGCACGCCCTGCTGCACGCCGTCCCCAAGCTCACCGGCGCGCTCGTGCACGCCGACCCTGCGCCCGACCCCGGCGCACCCGACCCGCACGCGGTACTCGCCCACCACTCCGCGTAGAGACCCTGGAGCTTCGCCCCCCTGCCCAACAGGGCACTCACAGGCACCGCTTAACATCACCGGTGATGACCGGAAGCAGGACGCAGCGTGCGGGGCGCGGCGCGTGGTGGGCCACGCGGATCGCGGCGCTCTGCCCTGCCCTGAGCGTGCTGCTCGCGGCGCTGGTGATGTGCCTGGGCCCCGCGGCCCACGGCACCGATGACACCGCGGACGGCTCCCTTCCCACGGTGACCTCAGTCACGGCCGGCAGCGCGACTCAGCATCATGCGCGATCCGCGTACCCGCACGCGGTGGAGACCGTCGCGCGCCGGGGCGACTGCCCGGCCGGGGACAGGTGCTGCGACCCGGTCTCCCGGGGCATACGCGCCGTGCTCTCCGCTCCCGGCCAGCCGCATCCGGCGGTGCTGCCCCGGATGCCCGCCGCCGCGTTGCCGGACGCCCCGCCCCCGAGCCCCTCGGGCCTCCCGCCCTCCGGCACCGCCCCTGATCTCCACGTCCTCCAGATTCAGCGGACCTAGGCCGATGTCGGGCCGGCACGGGCGCTCATCGCCCCGCCGTGCCGCAGCGCGCTCGCGCACACCACGACATCAGCCGTCCCGCAGAACCGCCGCGCCACGACACCGCGCGGCGGCGAGGAGTCATACCCATGAGCAGAACCGGCAAGAAGGCAGCGGCCACCGCACGCAAGGCCCGTATCGACGAGATGCGCCGCGCCCAGCAGGTCCGCGACCGGCGCAACCGCATCATCACCGTCACGCTCAGCACGGTCATCGTCGCCGGGCTCGTCGGCTTCGGCGCGTACGCCATCGACAGCGCGAACGACAAGGACGAGCAGCAGACAGCCGCGGCGAAGGAGCCCGTGCGGGGCGAGAAGAGCTGGGACGCGAAGAAGCTCGGCCGCAACCACGTCGCCAAGGCCGTCACCTACAAGATGAACCCACCCGTCGGCGGGGACCACAACCAGGCCTGGATGACCTGCGACGGCACCGTCTACACCAAGGCCATACCGAACGAGAACGCCGTGCACTCGCTCGAACACGGCGCGGTCTGGGTGACGTACAACGGCAAGGCCGGTGACGCCGACGTCGCGAAGCTCGGCGAGAAGGTCGCCAAGACCCCCTACTCGCTGATGAGTCCGGTCGACGACCAGGCCGGTCCGATCATGCTGTCCGCGTGGGGCCACCAGCTCACCGTCGACAAGGCCTCGGACCCACGGGTCGGGCAGTTCTTCACCAAGTACGTGCAGGGTGCGCAGACGCCCGAGCCCGGCGCCGCCTGCACCAACGGTCTGGAGGGGAGCTGATGACGGCGTCGACGGACACCGCCGGGTCCGGCGAGGCCGCCGGACGTCCGGCCCCCGTCCGGCTGCTCTTCGTCGGCGCGGCCGTCCTCGTCGCCCTCGCCCTGACCCTGTGGGTCCTGGCCACCCCGGGCAGTGGCGCGGGGAAGCCGGCGCCGGCCGAGCCGCCGGCCGTCGGCTCGGCGGACGCCGGGTTCGCCCGGGACATGGCCGTCCATCATCAGCAGGCGGTGGAGATGTCGTTCGTCGTCCGCGACCGCACGGACGACGAGGAGGTGCGCCGGCTCGCCTACGACATCGCCAACACCCAGGCCAACCAGCGCGGCATGCTGCTGGGCCTGCTCGACCTGTGGGGGCTGCCGAAGGTCTCGCCGGACGGCGGTTACATGGCGTGGATGGGCGGCAGTCACGCGCATGACCACGGGGACGACGGAATCGCCGCGAAGGACGGCGCGCTCATGCCGGGAATGGCCACCGACACCGAGCTCGACCGGCTGCGCAAGGCCAAGGGCAAGGACGCCGAGGTGCTGTACCTCCAGTTGATGACGGCACATCACATGGGCGGCGTCGACATGGCGAACGCCTGCGCCACGCAGTGCGAGGTCCCGGTGGAACGGCGGCTCGCGCAGGGCATGGTCGACGCGCAGGAGTCGGAGATGAGGCTCATGGCCGACCTGCTGCGGGCGCGCGGTTCCTCGCCTCGCTGACGCGGGTGGGGCCGTCCTGCCGACCACGGACGGCCCGCCGGGGCACTGTCAGAATGGCCGTGCCCCGCCCCGCCCGATCTCGTCCTGCCCCATCCCGTCCCGGCAGAAGGCCCCCCATGACGACGATCATCGACTCGCAGGACCCCCTCGCCGTCGCGGTCACGCAGGCGATCCGCCAGGGTGACGTACCGGGCCTGCGTCACCTGCTCGCCGAGAACCCGGGGCTCGCCTCCGCCAGGATCGCGGAGACCGCCCGCCCGGACTGCTCCGGGATCCGCACGCTGCTGCACGTCGCGACCGACTGGCCCGGTCACTTCCCCAACGGTCCGCAGATTCTCGCCGCCCTGGTGGAGGCAGGGGCGGACCCCGACACGCGTTTCTCCGGCGCGCACACCGAGACCCCGCTGCACTGGGCAGCGAGCAATGACGACGTCGCCGCCGTCGACGCCCTTGTCGCGGCAGGCGCGGACATCGAGGCGCCGGGCGCGGTGATCGGCGACGGCACTCCTCTCTCCGACGCCTGCGCCTTCGGGCAGTGGCGCGCGGCGTTCCGGCTCGTCGAGCACGGCGCCCGCGTCCCCTTCGAGGAGGCCGCGTCGCTCGGTCTGCTCGACCAGGTCGAGGCCTGCGCGACCGCCGGGGAACCTCCGACGCCGGAGAAGCTGTCCAGCGCGTTCTGGTGCGCCTGCCACGGCGGCCGCCTGGCCACCGCCCTGTACCTGTACGGACTGGGGGCCGATCCCGACCGTGTCGGATACGGCGACAGGACGCCCCTGGACATCGCGCGCGAGCAGAACGCCACGGACGTCGTCGAGTGGCTCTCCGCTGTCACCGCGAAGCCGTTGGGTGACTCTGCGTAGTTCCCGTGATTCGGTGCCGCCCCCGGGGTGCTCAATCGGCCCGTGGCGGCTCCAATGGAAGGTGGGGAACCTCGGCGAGGAGGCCTGTCCATGACGAACGCGACGCGACTGCTGCCCGCTCTTCCTCACGAGCACCGCGAGCGGCTGATGACGCTCGCCCAGGAGGTGACGTTCGAAGAGGACGAGCGGATCTTCGAGGAGGGCCACATCGCGGACCGGTTCTGGGTCGTGCGCTCAGGCGCGGTCTCACTGGACCATCAGGTCACCGAACACAAGCGGGTGACCGTCGCCTCGCTGGGCGCGGGTGATCTGCTGGGCTGGTCATGGCTGTTCCCGCCGCACCAGTGGGACTTCGGGGCCGAGGCGTTCAGCCCCGTGCGCGCCTACGAGTTCGACGCGCAGGCGGTGCGCAACCTCTGCGAGGCCGATCCCGCGCTGGGCATGTCCCTGATCCGCACCGTCGCCGAGATCCTCGCGTACCGGCTCGGGGCGACACGCGCCAAGCTCATGGAGCAGTACTCCATCCACCGGACGCAGCCGATCTGACGGCTCCCCGCCCCCTTGCCTACCCCGGGCCGCCTGTGAACGCCTCGATAAGAACCTGTCGGATCTGTTGACGGCCCCCACCCCCGGCGATATGAATCCCTGCACATAGGTGATTGTGCACATAGGGGTGAGGGTCGTGAAGTTCGAGTACGTTCTGCTCGCGCTGCTGTCGTACCGCCCGTTCAGCGGGTACGACCTGCGCAAGTGGGTGGATACAGAAGGGCAGTTCCTCCGTTCGCGCGCCCATCACAGCCAGATCTACCGGCTGCTCGGGCGCATGGTCGACGACGGTTGGGTGGCGTACGAGGTCGATCCGCGCGAGGGCCGGCCGGACGCGAAGGTGTACCGGCTGACGCCACGGGGGCGCGACGTCCTGATGGAGTGGGTGCGCTCCCCGTACGACCCGCCCAGCCGCTTCCAGGACGCCGACTTCCTGGCCCGGTTCAGCTTCGCCGCCCCGCTCGACAAGGACGCGGCGATCCGGCTGATCAGGACCGAACTCACTTACCGGCGCGCCCAGATCGCCGGCAACCGCGACCGCGACCGGCACATCGCATTCGAGAACCCGCTGCCCGAGCTGGACCAGGACCTCGCGCGCGAGATCAGCGACGAGCTGCACGCATACGGCGCCTCGTCCGTCGACCGCTGGGTGGCTTGGCTCGAAGGAATGCTGCGGCGCCTGGAGACCGGACGACGGGAGTCCGAAGGCCTTACACCTCCGAAGCAGCAGACAGGGGACGCCGCTTGACGCTCCCCTCCCTGAAGGGAGGGGATCCTTACGGCTCGCGCCGTGAGGTTTCCTGTTTCATCGCCGACTGCCCGCCCGGAGAGCTCCGTTGAGGTCTTACACCAGCTCCGCAGGCTGTAACCGCCCGCCCGGCGGCCAGAAGGTTCTTCGCTGCGTTCACGTCCCGGTCGTGGGTCGTGCCGCACTCACACGTCCACGTGCGGACGCTGAGCGGCATCTCGTCAGCCAAGGTGCCGCAGGAGGAGCACAGTTTCGAGGAGGGGAACCACCGGTCGACGGCGATCACCTCACGCCCGTACCAGGCGGCTTTGTACTCCAGCATGCTCCGGACCTGAGACCACGCGGCATCGCTGATGGCGCGGGCCAGTTTCCGGTTCTTGACCATGTTGCGCACGGTCAGGTCCTCGATCACGAGCGTTTGGTTTTCACGCACGAGCCGAGTGGTGATCTTGTGCAGGGTGTCGCGTCGGCGGTCCGCGATCCGGGCATGGATCTTGGCCACTTTATGCCGGGCCTTGGTCCGGTTCGCCGAGTCTTTGGCCTTCTTCGCCAGCCTGCGCTGAGCTTTCGCAAGTGCGACCCGGTCGCGGCGCTCGTGCCTCGGGTTGGCGATCTTCTCGCCCGTCGAGAAGGACAGGAGGTGGTCGAGACCGGCATCGATGCCGATGGCGGCATCCGTGGTGGGCAGGTGCGTGATGCTGGGGTCGTCGCACAACAGGGAGACAAACCAGCGTCCGGCCGCGTCCTGCGACACGGTCACCGTGGAAGGGCTCGCATCGTCCGGCAGCGGTCTCGACCACACGATGCGCAGGGACTCCCTCATCTTCGCCAGTCTCAGCTCACCGTCCCGGAAACGGAACGCCGAGGCGGTGTACTCGGCGGACTTCCGCGACTTCTTCCGGCTCTTGAAGCGGGGGTATTTGGCCCGCTTGCCGAAGAAGTTCGTGAACGCCACTTGCAGGTGCCGCAGGGCCTGCTGGAGCGGGACCGACGACACCTCGTTCAGATACGCCAGTTCCTCGGTCTGCTTCCACGCCGTCAGCATCGCGGAGCTCTGGTTGTAGTTGACCCGCTCCTGCCGCGCCCACGCCTCGGTCCGGGCGGCAAGCGCCAAGTTGTAGACCTTCCGCACGCATCCGAACGTGCGCGACAGCTCCGCTGCCTGCGTATCCGTCGGATAGAAGCGGTACTTGAACGCCCGCCTCACCTGGCTCGTGGTCACGCACGCAAACTATCGTCGCCACACCTGACGTTCAAACCCGCGGGTCAGAGCACTGCGATCCGCCCTGGCAGCGCATCCCAGCCCGCTGCCCTGCCCCGCAGGACTCCGATTCCTTACCGCCCCGAAGGGCGGAGCATCCACGGAGGTATCCGATGAAGGCGATCATGGTGATGTTCGACAGCCTCAACCGGCGGATGCTGCCGCCGTACGGAGGCGACTGGACGCACGCGCCGAACTTCGCCCGGCTCGCCGAGCGGTCCGTCACGTACGACAACTGCTACGCGGGCTCGATGCCCTGCATGCCGGCCCGCCGTGAGATCCACACGGGGCGGCACAACTTCCTGCACCGCAGCTGGGGTCCGCTGGAGCCGTTCGACGACTCCATGCCCGAACTGCTCAAGCAGAGCGGCGTCTACACCCACCTCGTCAGCGACCACCCCCACTACTGGGAGGACGGCGGCGCGACCTATCACGGCCGGTACAACACCTGGGAGTTCTTCCGCGGGCAGGAGGGCGACCCGTGGAAGGGACAGGTCGGGGATCCCGAGATGCCCGAGGACCTCAAGAAGGTCCGGTTCGGGGGCATCTACCGGCAGGACTGGGTGAACCGGCCGCACATGGCGACCGAGGACCGTCATCCGCAGACGCTGACGTTCGACGCCGGCCTGGAGTTCGTCCGCACCAATCGCGACGCGGACAACTGGTTCGTACAGATAGAGACCTTCGACCCGCACGAGCCGTTCTTCAGCCACCAGCGCTTCAAGGACCTCTATCCGCACGACTACGACGGCCCGCACTTCGACTGGCCCGACTACAAGCGCGTGGTGGAGACGGACGACCAGGTGGGGCACGCCCGGTACGAGTACGCGGCGCTGCTGTCCATGTGCGACCACTCCCTCGGGCGGGTCCTCGACGCCATGGACGAACTCGGCCTGTGGGACGACACGTTGCTCCTCGTCTGCACGGACCACGGTCTGCTGCTCGGCGAGAAGGGGTGGTGGGGCAAGAGCGTGCAGCCCTGGTACAACGAACTCGTCCATCTGCCGCTGTTCGCCTGGGATCCCCGGACCGGCGCGACGGGCGAGCGGCGCCAGGACCTCGTGCAGACCATCGACCTGGCGCCCACCCTCCTGGAGTTCTTCGACGTCCCGCGGCCCGGCGACATGCAGGGCGCGCCGCTCTCGGACACGTCCGTACGCGAGGCGGGCCTGTTCGGCATGCACGGCGGACACGTCAATGTCACCGACGGCCGCTACGTCTACATGAGGGCGCCCGCCGCCCCCGACAACGCCCCCCTGCACGAGCACACGTTGATGCCGACGCACATGCGGGGCCGCTTCACGCCGCAGGAGCTCGCTGACCTGGAGCTCGCCGAACCCTTCGGCTTCACCAAGGGCGTCCGCACGCTGCGCATGTCCGGGCGCACGCTCTTCAACCCGTACCAGCACGGCACGCTGCTCTACGACCTGGAGTCCGACCCCGAGCAGCGCACTCCGCTCGCCGACGACGCGGTGGAGCTGCGCATGGCGCGTCTGATGGTGGACCTCATGCGCGCGAACGAGGCGCCGCCCGGCCAGTACGAGCGGCTCGGCCTCCCCGCGGTGGGACCCGTCACCGAGAAGCACCTGCTGGTGCGCGCCCAGCGCGAACAGGCCGAGGTCGCCGCGCAGCCCCTGCCGCGCGCCGACGACTACCCAGAGGGCCGCTTCTCGCTGCGCACACCGATCCGGGCCCTGATCTCCGACCCGGTGGCGGTGGAGGTCCTGCGCCGCCACCTGCCAGGTGTCGTGGACTCGGAACTCCTGCAGATCCTGGGGCCGACGCCCCTGATCGACGTCGCCGCCATGGCGGGCGGGCTCTTCCCTGCGCCGCGGCTGCGGATGGTCGCCGAGGAACTCGCCGAGCTCTGACCGAACCGCGGCCCGGGCCGGAGGGTCCGTGCCGCCGCACCACCGAAAGAACGCCGGTGACGGGGCGGCCACCCCGTCACCGGCAGGCACCTCTCCCTCCCGCACCGCTCCAGCGAAGAACCATGCCAAGAAAGGGTGGCGCCATGCCCGAGCTTATCGATGGGCCAGCGAGAACGACCAAGGACATCGGACCACCCGGAGTGCCCCGGCGCGGGCGCCAGTTGTCGCTGCTCGGCGGTGCGCTGCTGGTCGACAGCACCGAGGCGAGCCTCGTGGGCGGCCTCTTCCCGCTGATCCGGCAGTCGCTCGGCATCTCGCTCGGGGCGCTCGGCGTCCTCACCGCCGCGAGCAAGATCGTGGGGGTGTTCACGGGCCCGTTCTGGGTGTGGGCCGCACAGCGCTGGTCGCGCAAGGGCGTCCTCGTCCTCGCGACGGGCCTGTGGGGTGTCTGGGGCGTGGCCGCGGGCTTCTCCCAGAACTTCGCCCAGCTCCTCGTGCTCTACACGATCCTCGCGGCGGGCTACGCGGCCGCCCACCCCGTCATCACCGAGATCATCGGCGACCTCTTCGACACCTCGTCACGGGGCCGCGCGGTCGGACTCGTGTACGGCGCCGTGGCGCTGGTCAGTGCGGTGATCGGGCCGCTCAAGGGGCAGTTGGCCGGCGTCGACGACGGCTGGCGATGGGGTCTGTGGGGCATCGGCGCGTTCAACATCGCGCTCGGCTGCGGGATCTGGCTGTGGTTCCGCGACCCGGCCGAGGCGCTGCGGAGCGGCAGCTCGCCGACCTGGGCCAGGAGGCCCGCGCGGCGCACGCCACCAAGGTCACCTGGTCGCAGGCGGTGGCGCTGTTCAGGGTCCGCAGCCTGTTCATCCTGCTGGTGTCCCGGCTGTTGTCCGGCCACCTCCTGATCTCCACGTTCGGTGTGGTCTATCTGGTGGACGTGTTCGGCTTCAGCACCCAGGTCGCCTCGGTGGTGCTGCTCCCGATGGGCATCGGCTACTTCCTCGGCACCCTCCTCGGCGGCTTCGCGGCCGACTGGGCCGCGCGCCGCAGCCCCCGGTACGGGCTGGTCGCGGTGTTGCAGGGCGCGCAGTTCGCCTTCGCCGTGGCGGCGTTCTTCGGCACTCAGATCGAGTACGACGGCATCGCACTCTTCGCGGTCTTCTTCGGCCTCATGGGCATGGCCCAGGGGATCAACCCGCCGGTCAACCGGCCCATGGTCATGGCGGTCACCCCACCCGAGCAGCGTGCCGCCGCCTTCGCGATCTACGTGTCCGTCTTCGAGGCGATCGCCTGGGCGGCGTTCAGCCTCGGCGCGGGCTTCCTGGGCGACGTGGTCGGACTCCGGCCGGTGTTCCTGTGGGTCCTCGTCATCCTGATGCTCGTCAACGGCGCGGTCCTCACCCTGCTCTACCGCCCCTACGCGCAGGACGTGGCACGGGTACAGGGGGAACTCGACCGGCGCAGGAGCCAGGCTCTGGGCGCGGGGTGACGTCGGGGTGACGACAGCACCGCGGCCGGGCCGGATCCGCGCCCGGCGCGCGGTGCGCCTCGGCGTGCACCGATCCTGCCCGGCCGCGGTGAGCTGTCGGCGATGCTCAGACGCCGCTCGCCACCTCGCGTTCCGTCACCGCAGCCGTCCCCTCCGGCGCCTGCGGCACCCGCAGGCTCCGGAGTCGGGCCGTGCACCAGATGCCGACGGCCGAGACGGCCATGAGCATGAGCGCCGTCGGCCAGTAGTGGCCGCCCGCAGCCGCGGCGAGGGAGACCGCCGCGAGCGGCGCGAGGCCGCCGAAGACCAAGTTGCAGATCTGGTAGGACAGCGAGATGCCGGTGTAGCGGACGTGCGGGGCGAAGCCCTCGGCGAGGATCGAGGCGATGGGCCCGTACAGCGCGGACATCACCAGGCGCATCGCCAGCATCAACAGCCAGATCAGGACGACGCTGCCGGTGCCGAGGACCATGAACTGCGGGATCGCCAGGACGATCACGCCCGCGAGGCCCGCGATGACGACCTTGTGCGGGCCCACCCGGTCCGCCAGCCAGGACAGCCACGGCGTGACCAGGAGTTCCAGGAAGGCCGCCAGGGTGAGGCCGTTGAGGAGCATGGACTCGGACAGGTGGAGGTCACCGGTGCCGTACGAGAGCAGGAAGCTGGTCACCACGTAGTAGCCGCCGGTCGCGGTGGCCAGGGCGAAGACGCCGATGAGGACCGTGCGCCACGCCTTCTGGAAGACCTCCACGACGGGCAGCTTCTGTTCGGCGGCGGCGTGCTCGTCGCGCACCTCGGACATGACGGGCGACTCCTCGAGCTTCACCCGTACGACGAGGCCGACGATCACAAGGACCGAGGACGCCAGGAACGGCACGCGCCAGCCCCAGCTCATGAACGCGTCGTTCCCGAAGAGGTTCATGAGGCTGAAGGCACCGGTCGACAGCAACGCACCCACGGATGAGCCGAGTTGGGCGAACGAACCGAAGAACGAGGCCTTTCCGGGCGGGGCGTTCTCCACCGCGATCAGTACCGCGCCGCCCCACTCGCCGCCGATCGCGATGCCCTGGATCAGACGCAGTGTGATGAGGAGGACCGGGGCCAGGGCACCGACCTGGGAGTAGGTGGGGAGCAGACCGATCGCGAACGATGCGACGCCCATCATCATGAGCGTGATGACCAGGGTCTTCTTCCGGCCGACGCGGTCGCCGATGTGTCCGAAGACGATGCCGCCGAGCGGGCGCAGCAGGAAGCCGACGGCGAAGGTCGCGAACGCCGAGAGGGTCTTGAGGTAGGGCGACATGTCCGGCGGGAAGAACACGTCGTCGAAGACGATCGCCGCCGCGGTGGCGAAGGCGTAGAAGTCGTACCACTCGATGGAGGTGCCGGCGAGGGCCGCGAAGGCGGCTCTGTACGGGCTCTGTCTGGTGGCGGGCTGTGTCGGCATGAAGCCTCCGGGGACAGGAGAGGCGGGGAAGGGGCAGGGGCTGTGCAGCAGGGGGCTGTGCGGTGGAGCGGTCAGCGGCCGGGGGCGGCCCAGGCGCGGGCGCCGCCGATCCAGGTCTCGCGTACGCCGATGGAGGCGAGTTCGGCCGGGTCCGCGGTGAGCGGGTCGCTGTCGAGGACCACGAAGTCGGCGAGCATGCCGGGGGCCAGGGCGCCGACCGCGTGTTCGCGGTGCAGGGCACCGGCCGCCGCCGCGGTGTGCGCGTGCAGGCCGTCCGCGACGGGCATGCGCAGTGCGGCGTCGCCGAGGACGGTGCCGAGCACGGTGCGCCGGGTGGCCGCCGCGGAGATCGCCTCCAGCGGGGCGGGCGGCGCGACGGGCGCGTCGGAGCTGAAGACGACGGGCACGCCCGCGGCGAGGCAGGCGCCCGCCGGGTTGTAGCGGTGGCCGAGGTCGCCGACGGCGGTGAGTGTGCCGTCGCCGGTCCGCAGGTGGTGCTGGGGCTGCATGACGGGTACGACGCCCAACTCACCCATGCGGACGATCTGTTCGTCGGTGGGCAGACCGGAGTGCTCGATGCGGTGCCGCATGCCGGGGCGCTCGCGGTCGGCCTGCGCCTTCTCGACGGCGTCGAGCACCATGCCGATGGCGTACGGGGACTGAGCGTGGGTGGCGGTCTGCAGGCCGGCGCGGTGGGCGCGGCCGACCAGCTCGGCGTACTCCTCGGCCGAGTGGTACAGCTGCCCGTGGTGGCAGCAGTCCGCCGCGTATCCGTCGGGGAAGTACGCGGTCCAGCCGCCGAGCGTGCCGTCGGCGTAGAACTTCACGCCCTGGACACGGAAGTGGTCGTCGCCGAAGCCGTTCACGACTCCCAGGTCGAGCGCGGTGTCGAGGAGCGCGGAGGTGAGGTAGGCGGAGACGCGCAGGCGCAGCGAGCCGTCCTGACGCGCCCTCAGATAGGTCTCCATCTCGCGGCGGGAGGCCTGCGCGTCACCGACGGTGGTGACACCGGCGGCGAGGAAGACCTCCTGGGCGCGCAGCAGGTGGTCGGCCATGATCGCGTCGGGTTCGGAGAGGTGGAAGTTCGGTCCATGGTTGCCGATCTTCACGCCGCCGGGCCCGGTGAGCAGGTCGCAGGCCGCGTCCCAGAGCTGTCCGTCGGGCTCGCCGGAGGGCAGACGGCCGATGCTGCCGCCCTCGGGGTCGGGGGTGCCCGCGGTGACGCCGCAGGTGCGCAGCGTGTGGGAGTTGACGACGCCGCCGTGGCCGGAGGCGTTCATGACGTACACCTCGCGGTCGGTGGCGACGCGGTCGAGGTCGTGACAGGTGGGGTGGCGGCGCTCGGCGAGCCTGCGGTGCTCGTAGCCGAATCCGCGCACGGGGACTCCGGCGGGCAGCTCGCGGGCGGCGTCGGTCAGGACGGCGACGAGGGTCTCGATGTCGGGGACGCGCTCGGGCCGGCAGTCGACCCAGGCCAGGGCCTGTCCGTACATCACGGGGTGGCAGTGGGCGTCGACGAAGCCGGGGTGGACGAGGCCGCCGTCGAGTTCGAGGTGCTCGTCGATCCGGCCGCCGAGAGCGGCGCGTGCCGTGTCCGCGGTGCCGACGTGGACGACGCGGCGGCCCCGGACGGCGAGCGCCTCGGCGCGTACGGGGGTTCCGGCGGCGGCCACCGCCGCGCCGGTCACCAGGAGCGTGCGGTCGGCGTCATCGAGGGGGTGGTGCATGAGGGGGCCTGCTTTCGACCGTGGGAAGACCATGAGGGCCGCCGCGCACAGACAGGGCGCGGCGACTGATTCGTTCGCATGGACGATAAGCAACCGACGTTGAATTGACTAGATGTACTGCTGAGAAACTTTTCGTAAGTTCAGGCGGGGCATCACTTACGTATCATCCGACGGGCGCCTCATTCGGCGGCCGGATCCTCGTAGCGCTCCTTGACGAGCTCCAGGTGCACCCAGCTCTCCACCGCGCGCACGCCCTTCACGGCCCGCATGTCCTCGACGGCCGTCCGGATCGCCGCGAGGGATTCCACCGTGATCGTGCCGACCAGGTCCGCGCGCCCCATGCAGGAGGACAGGAAGGAGACCTGTTCGCGGTCCGCGAGACGCGCGGCGACCTCGTCCCGCTCCCCCTCGACGCGCACCGCGAAGCCGCACAGGATGCCGAGGCCGAGGAGCTCGGGGCGCACCAGCGCGAGGACCTTCGCGACGCCGCCGTCGAGGAGCCGCAGCGTGCGCGCGCGGGCCGCGCCGGCCGACAGGCCGACCCGCTCGGCGAGCTCGGCGAACGGGAGGCGGCCGTCGGCCTCCAGCTCGCGCAGGACGAGCTGGTCGGTCTCGTCGAGTTCCGTGACGGCCGGCTCCCCCGCGAGCAGATACGGGTCCTTGAGGTGGCGGGTGGAGATGAGCGGGTCCACGACGTCGACGCCGGGCAGGCAGCGGACGCGTTCGATCGCCCGGTCCAGATCGGCGATCCCCTTCGTGCGCAGCTCGGCCATGACCGCGTAGCCGCCGGCCGTCAGCGTGACGAACGGCGCCTCGGGCATGGCTGCGATGGCGCGCGCCACGGGCCCGGCCGGACCGCGGACACCGATCGACAGGTGCGCCGACGCGGTGAGGCCCCGGACGGCCGGGTGCACGACGGCCGCCACAAGCACACCGCCGCCCTCGAGCAGCCGCTGGACGCGGGCCCGGGTGGCAGGCCGGGAGAGGCCGACCCGCTGGGCCAGCGTCTCGTACGTCAGACGGCCGTCCGCCTGCAGCTCGCGGACGACGGCGAGGTCGATGTGGTCCAGGTCCACCGGGGCTTCCCCTCAGCTCGGCTGCCCGGGTACGGCCGCACCCGGGGTCGGCGCCCATTGTCGACCACGGCGGCGCGGGCGCCGGACACACGTGACGTCCGCCACGGACGCCCGTCTCATGCGGACTGGACATTTATGGAAGACGAAACGTAACTTCAACACCGCAGCGACCGACGAATCATTCGTCGCCCTGAATTTGTCGCTCCAGGCGTGGGGAGAATTGAGATGGGTCAGCCCGTGGTGGTCTTCACCGACCCCGAGGAGCTGGATGTCGAGCCGGGCGAACGCCTGCTGCGCGACGCGGGCTTCGAGGTCCGCGTCGTCGGGAGCCGCGACCCCGCCAGGATCGCGGTGGCCGCGCACGACGCCGAGGCACTGATCGTCGGCTACGCCCCCGTGGACGCGGCCCTCCTGGACCGGCTGCCCACCCTGCGCATGCTGGCCACGATGTCCGCGGGCTACGACATGGTGGACACCGCCGAGGCCCGCCGGCGCGGCCTGTGGGTGAGCAACCTGCCGCACGCGGCCACCGAGGACGTCGCCGTGCACGCGCTCGCGGCCACCCTCTCCCTCGTACGCCACCTGCCGCACGCCGACGCCACGGTGCGAAACGGCGGCTGGAACACGGAGTTCGGCGAACTGCCGCGCCGGGCGAGCGAGTTGACGCTCGGCCTGGTCGGGTTCGGCCGTATCGCGCGCGCCGTGGCGCGGATGGCGGCGCCCGTCTTCGGCCGCGTGGCCGCCTTCGACCCGCACGCCGACCCGGCCGGCTGGCCGCCCGAGGTCGAGCGGCTCGGCCTCGACGAGCTGGTCGGCCGCGCCGACGTGCTGTCCCTGCACACCCCGCTCACCCCGCAGACCCACGGCCTCGCGGACGAGGCCCTGCTCGCCCGGATGCGGCCGGGCTCGTTCCTCGTGAACGTCGCACGCGGTGAACTCGTCGGCGCCGACGCGCTCCTGCGGGCGCTGGACAGCGGGCATCTCGCCGGGGCCGCACTCGATGTGTTCCCGGTCGAACCCCCGACCGCCGACGACCCGCTGCGCACCCACCCGCGCATCCAGCTCTCCCCGCACAGCGCGTTCCTGTCCGACGCCTCGCAGCGCGCATACGTGTGCGCGCCCGCCGAGAACGTCATCGCCTGGCACCGCACCGGCCGCCCGCTCACCCCCGTGGTCGACCCGACTCTCGAAGGAGCCGTCTCGTGACCGACCTGCTGACCCCCGCCGCCGATCAGGACGCCGCGCAGACGGAGCTGCGGCTGCGCCGCGAACTCGCCGCGGTCTACCGGCTCGTGGCCCATTTCCGCATGACCGACCTGATCTTCACGCACATCTCGCTGCGCCTGCCGGGCCCGGACCACCACTTCCTGATCAACCCGTACGGGCTGCTGTTCGAGGAGATCACCGCCTCCAACCTGGTCAAGATCGACCTGTCCGGGAACCCGGTGGAGCCGACCCCTTACCCGGTCAACCCGGCCGGGTTCGTCATCCACAGCGCGATCCACGCCGCCCGCGAGGACGCCCACTGCGTCCTGCACACGCACACCAAGGCGGGCTGCGCCGTCGCCGCGCAGCAGGGCGGGCTGCTGCCGCTGAACCAGATGTCGATGGAGTTCCACAACCGGGTCGGCTACCACGACTACGAAGGTGTGGCGCTCAACCTGGACGAGCAGAAGCGCCTGGTCGACGACATCGGCGGCCACCCCGCGCTGATCCTGCGCAACCACGGCCTGCTCACCGTCGGCGGGAGCGCGGCCCAGGCGTTCCTGCGCATGTACTACCTGGAGAAGGCCTGCGAGATCCAGGTCACCGCGCAGGCCGGCGGCGTCCCGCTCACCGTTCCGTCGCCGGAGGTGTGCGAGTACACCGCCCGGCAGCTCGCGGGCGAGGCGGAGACCGACTCGGACTTCCAGGACGAGGACGCGTACGAGCTGGCGTGGGCGGCGATGCTGCGCCTCCTCGACCGGATCGCGCCCGACTACAAGGACTGAGCGGAAGCCAAGCGCTGAACCGAGCGGAAGCGAAAGTGGACAGCGGGGCCCCCTTCGGGCCCCGCTCGCCCTTCGTACAGTGGTGCTTCGCCTGTAGTTCACCCTCACGTCACCCCACGACCGCCATGATCGGTAAGCATTTGTCCTTCCGATCGCGGTTTCATCAGGGGGAACGACAGTGCAGAGCGCCCGTGCCAGACGTGTGATCAAGCGGAGCGTTCCGGCCGGTGCGGCTGTCGTCGCGGCCACGCTCCTGCTCGCGGGGTGCGGGGCGGGCGGCCCGGGTGCCACCGACGATCGCGCGTCCTCGGCCGACGCCTCCCCCGTCGCCGACCTCGACTGCGCAGGCAAGAGTCAGGTGCCGGGCTCGGGTTCGACGGCCCAGCAGAACGTGATGAAGTACTGGATCGACCAGTACCAACGCGCCTGCCCCGGCGTCCAGATCGCCTACAACCCGCTCGGATCGGGCGCCGGCGCCGCCCAGTTCCTGCGCGGCGCGACCGCGTTCGGCGGCTCGGACAGTGCGCTGAAGCCCGAAGAGGTCGAGCTGTCGAAGCAAACGTGCACCGGCGGCCGGGCCATCAACCTGCCCATGGCGGGCGGCCCCATCGCGGTCGGCTACAACCTGCCCGGCGTCGACGACCTGGTCCTCGACGCCCCGACCCTCGCCGGGATCTTCGACACCCGGATCACCACCTGGGACGCCCCGCAGATCCGCGCGCTCAACCCCGTCGCGAAACTCCCCTCGACCCGCATCCGCCCGGTGCACCGCTCGGACGACTCGGGCACCACACAGAACCTTCAGGCCTACCTCGCCGGAGCCGCCCCCACCGCCTGGCCCTACTCGGCGGAGAAGTCCTGGCAGGCCAGGGGCGGCGGCTCGGCGAACGGCTCCAGCGGAGTCGTCTCCGAGGTCAACTCCTCGTACGGGTCGATCGGTTACTTCGAGCTGTCCTTCGCGGCGAGCAGCCACGTACCGACCGTCCGCATCGACACGGGCACGGCGGAGCCCGTCGCCCCGTCGCCGCAGTCCGCGTCGGCGGGAATCGCCGCGGCCCGTGTGGCCGGCGAGGGCAAGGACATGTCACTGAAGTTCCGCTACGGCCACTCGGCCGCGGGGGCGTACCCGATCGTCCTGGTCACGTACGAGATCGTGTGCGACAAGGGCAATCGGGCCGCCACACTCCCGGCGCTCAAGTCCTTCCTCACCTACACCGCGAGCGACGAGGGCCAGCAGGCGCTGACCCGGATCCACTACGCACCCCTGCCGGACACCGTCGCGACCCGGGTGCGGCAGACCGTGCAGTCCCTTCCCTGACGCCGCGGGGCCGCACCTTCCAAGCGCACTTTTCCCCAAGTACCCTGAGGTCAGCGGGAGTTCGCGCGGCAGGGCGTGACGCCCCGTTCCCCTCGTCGCCCGTGAGTGTCACCATGCTGAGCCCGGGCATGTCCCGCGGCCTGACGGGAGGCTCGTATGGCTCAGGTGTACTTGCGGCGGCTGTCGCGGTGGCAGGCGGAACAGCAGCGGGAAGCCGTCGCTGACGTGTACGTCTCGGCGTACCACGGGGCCGCGGGCGCCGAGTACCGCGACCGGCAGGGGTTCTTGACCCGGT
Organism: Streptomyces sp. NBC_01446; assembly: GCF_026340095.1. Lineage (GTDB taxonomy): Bacteria > Actinomycetota > Actinomycetes > Streptomycetales > Streptomycetaceae > Streptomyces > Streptomyces aureus. The sequence goes on from NZ_JAPEPO010000002.1 coordinate 1,205,889, forward strand.
TCGAGAAACACGGTCAGCGGCCCGACTTCGACATGGTGGTGGCCGACTCGGGCGGGCTCGTCGGCTGCCTCTACGGGTACCGGGCCGACCGCACCGGTGACTGGTGGGCGGGCTTCCGGGGTGACCTGCCGACCGAGTTCGAGGAACTCACCGCGTCCGGCCGGGCCTTCGTCCTTGCCGAACTGATGGTGCTGCCCGCGCATCGGCGCCACGGCGTCGCGACGGACCTGCAGACCCGGCTCCTCGCGCGCCACGACACCGACCTGATCGTCGCGGCGGTGCCCCGGTCCGACCCCGCCGTGTCCGAGGCGCCGGGCTCCGCGCTGCTGCGCTCCTGGGGCTGGCTGAACCTCGGTACATCGGGCCCCGGCGACGCACCCGGGGCGAGCGACAGGCAGGTGTGGGTACGCAGGCCCGTGAGGTGAGCTCCGGCCGCTCCCCCACGGACGATCTATAGCCTCTCCCCATGGGTCTGGACATCACCGTTCTCGTCGTCGACTGGGACCACCTCGGGCGGACGCCTGCCGCGGAGCGCCTCGGCATGCTGGAGGACGCCGTGTACCCGGACGACGACTGCGACGACGGTGTCAGTGGTGCGGACGCGCGGGTCGAGCACGGCTGGGTGCGGCGGCCCGATACGCCGTGGTGCGCCCTGTACGAGTTCTTCCGGACCCTCGGATCGTTCAAGCCGCACTTCTGGACCGGCCAGGCATGGGAGGACGTTCGTGACTTCGCCGAACCCGACCTGCGGGCGGCGCTCGACGAGTTCCTGGCGGGGCTGTTCTGGCCGGGCCTCGACGAAGCCGACACGGACACGAGCGCGGACGATGAGCCGGTTGTCGGGCTCTTCCCCGCCGAACGGGATCCCTGGCACCCTGACTGCTCGTAGTCCGCACGCCGGAGCAAGTCCCGGACCTGGCGCGCGCGTGGGCCGTTGCCGCACCCCTTCTCGAAGACCTCCGCGCGCCGTACGCGGTGCACGCGGAGAGACCCGGGCGCTGGATAGCGAACTTCGAGGAGTTCGCCATGCTGGTCCGCGACTGGGGCGAGGTGGTGACCGAGGCGTCCCGGAGCGGACGTGGCCTGATCGGACTCCCGATCTGACGACACATGACGACAACTGGGGACATCTGAAGACAACCGGCAGCCCTGGGACACCATTGCCGCCGACGGTCCCGTACCGCCTCCCACCTCGTACGACCGGCCTCAAAGCTCTGTTGACGCGCATGGGATGCTGAGGCGTCCGCGGATCATGGCTGGATCAGGAGAGTGCGGCAGAGTGAGGGCAGTGACACGGCTGACGAGGATCGGTGGCACGTGGGACCGGTTCGTGGCGTCCGATCCGGGGCTGCTGCGGCTGATGGCGGGACTGCGGACGGTCGGCGCGATCGCGCTCACCCTGGCCGTCCTCGCGGCGCTCCGCACCGATGTGACACACATGGTCGCCGGCGCCATGGCCGCGATGGTGGCCACCTTCGCGATCAGGGAGAAGGACGTACGCGGCCAGGCGGTCACCCTCGCCCTCGGCCTGCCCGTGGCGCTCACGGCCGTGTCGCTCGCCGCGCTGCTGCACAACAAGGTCATCGCGGGTGACCTCTTCTTCATCGCCCTGATCTTCGGGGCCGTCTACAGCCGCAGGTTCGGCGACCGCGGCACCGCGCTGGGTCTGATCGGCTTTCAGATCTACTTCGTCTCCCTGTTCGTGAGCGCGACGGTGTCGTCGCTGCCAAGGCTGTACGCGACGCTGGCCATCGCCTTCGCGTGCAGCGCGGTCGTGCGCTTCGCCGTCGTGCCCGAGACACCGGAGCGGGTCCTCGGCCGGCTGCGTGACGCGTTCAGGGCGCGGCTCGCGCAGCTGGTGGACACGCAGACCGAACTGCTCGACGCCGAACCCGACCAACTGGAAAAGGTCCTCGACGACCTGCGGCGGGGCACCGCGCGTCTGCACGAGACGGCACTGATGATCCAGGGCCGCCTGGAGGAGGGCACCCGGGACTCGGCCACGGCCGCCCTCGTACAACGCAGGGTCGCCGACGCCGAGATCGCGGCCGAACGGCTCGGCGTCCTGCTGCTCAACGCCCGCAGCGCCGAACGTGCCGACACCCTCACCCTGCACCTGCCGCACGCACCCGTTCCGGAGCCGTCGAAGCGCCTGTACGCCGACGACGACGCGACCGCGACCCTGCGCCGCGACCTCAACGCTCTGCACCTGCTCGTCGCCCGCCCCGTGTCGGGCGACCGCGGGACGGCGCTCGCGCACGTGCGCAACCGGCTGCTCGCCTACCGCGACGAGGACAACCTGCCGCGCGGCTCCGCCGCAGTGCAGGACGTCTTCCGTGGGATCGGTGAGGCGGCGCGCGCCGTCATGGGTCTGCGGGTCGCCCTCGACGGACCGCAGGACGAGTCCGACGACACCCCGGCGACGACGCGCTCCCGCGAGGAACTCGACGCCGAGGACCTCGCGATCACCGGCTCCGAGCAGGACGAGGACGACGCGGACGACCGCACCGGGCTCCAGCGGCCCACGACGCGGGCCGCGTTCCAGGTCGCGGTGGGCTCGTCTCTGGCCATCGTCGGCGGAGAGTTCCTGTCCAGCCAGCGGTGGTACTGGGCGGTCCTGACGTGCTGGGTGGTCTTCCTCAACACCGCGTCCACGGGCGAAATCCTGGTCAAGGGCTACCGCCGGCTCCTCGGAACGGTGTTCGGGGTGGTCGCCGGTGTCGCGCTCGCGGGCGTGGTCGGCAACCACACCTGGACGGCGTTCGCCCTCGTCCTGGTCTTCATCTTCGCGATGTTCTTCACCGCGCCGCTGTCGTACGCCCTGATGTCGTTCTTCGTCACGGCGATGCTGGGCCTGCTCTACACGCTGCTGAACACCTACAGCCTGGACGTGCTGGTCCTGCGGATCGAGGAGACGGCGCTCGGCGCCGCGTGCGGCATCGTCGCCGCGGTGCTCGTGCTGCCGGTGCACACGGACCGCCGTACCGACGAACTCCTCAGCACGGTCCTGGTCAGGCTCGGGGACGTCGTGTCGGCCGCCGTGGAGCAGCTCAGCGGTGGACCCGCGGTCGATCTGCTCGACAAGGCTCGGGACCTGGACACGGCCCTGGACGATCTGCGCGCCTCCACGAAGCCGCTGACCCACCCGATCACGCCGCTGCGCGTGCGGCGGCAGACGGCCCGCTATCTGGTGGCGCTCCTGGAGACCTGCGCCTATCACGCGCGGTCCCTGGCGGCGACGGCCGAGCTGGTGCCGTACAGCAAGACCATCGCGGCGGATCCGCGGCTCGAGCGGGCCGGGGTGCGTATCGCCCACAACATCGGCGTGATCGACGCGCATGTGCGGGACGAGAAGACCGGCGGAGAGGTCCAGGCGGGCGCGAGCATCGCCTCGATGCTGGAGGCGGACGGGCCCGGGGCGCTGCGCTCGGGCACGGTCACCTTCCGCGTCCTGCGGCATCTCCAGCGACTCGACGAGGGGGTCGTGGGTCTCGCCCGGCCGCTCGATGTGCCGGTCGCGGGGCGCCGGCGCTGAGCGCTGTGGCCTTGTGGTCTTGTGGTCTTGTGGTCTTGTGGTCTTGTGGTCTTGTGAGAAGTCGGGCACGGAGCGGGCCGGGGCGGCCTGATCGGCTGCCCCGGCCCGTCGACTGTGTCCGTCCGCCGGCCGTCGAGTGGCGGCGGTCAGGCGTCGTTCCGGAGGCTAGAGAACGCCGGACTCGGAGATGGTGACCTTCGCCGAGGGCGCGCCGCTGCGGGAGCCGAGGGCCTCGATCTTCTTGACGAGCTCCATGCTGGACTCGTCTGCGACCTCACCGAACACGACGTGCTTGCCGTCGAGCCAGTCGGTCACGATCGTGGTGATGAAGAACTGCGAGCCGTTGGTGTTCGGGCCCGCGTTGGCCATGGAGAGCAGGCCCGGCTTGGTGTGCTTGAGCTGGAAGTTCTCGTCGGCGAACTTCTCGCCGTAGATGCTCTTGCCGCCCGTGCCGTTACCGGCGGTGAAGTCGCCGCCCTGGAGCATGAACTGCGGGATGATGCGGTGGAACGACGACCCCGCGTAGCCGTAGCCCTTCTCGCCCGTGGCCAGGGCACGGAAGTTCTCCACCGTCTTCGGGACGACGTCGTCGAAGAGGTTGAAGCTGATGCGCCCGGCGGGCTTGTCGTCGATGGTGATGTCGAAATATGCCTTGATTGCCATGGCGACATCCTTGCACTCCCCATGGCCCGAGCGCTCCTCGGGCCGGGCTTTCGCACGTCGCGCGGGCCGCGCGTCCACTCGATCGGCCCGCCCCCGGATCGGCGACGGCACGGCGACCGGGCAGCGCCCCGCTGAACGAGGCGCCCCGCCCGTACGTACGTGAAGCGAGGGGACAGGCCGGTCGGTGTTCTCAACGCCCGTTCCCCTCAAGGTCGTTGACCTTTTGCCCGTACGCCGTTCCGCACGTTGGGGAGTCTGGATGAGGCACGCGCGACGCACCGCCCGGCGGATCACACGCCTTGCTGCCGTCGGTGGCCTGCTCTGCGGAAGCCTGCTGGTCACGCGCGCGATAGCGAACGAACCCGGCGCCTCCGCCCCACCCGTCCCGGTGGGCGAACGGCTGGTGGCACAGCTCGGTGCCGCCCGCACGGCCGGCAGCTGGCTCGGCGCGGACGGGCGGACGGTGGTCGCGGTGACCGACGCGGGCGCGGCGGCGGACGTGCGCCGGGCCGGGGCGCGGGCCGAGGTCGTGCGCCACAGCATGCGCGACCTGCGCTCGGCCGCCGCGACGCTGCGAGCGGCTCCCCGGGTGTCGGGAACGGCGTGGTCGATGGACTACGGCTCGAACGAGGTCGTGGTGCGGGCCGATTCGACCGTCTCCGCAGGTGACTGGTCGCGGCTGGCCGGCGTCGCCAGGACCATCGGCGCGTCCGTCCGCATGGAGCGCACCCGGGGCACGTTCACCACCCGCGTCGACGGCGCCTCGCCGATCTTCGCGAGCGGCGGGCGCTGCTCGGCGGGCTTCGACGTGACCGACGGCAGGGACGCGTTCCTGCTGACGGCCGGGCATTGCGGCCCGGTCGGCACGACGTGGTTCGCACGGCCCGGCGACGCCACCGCACTGGGCACCACGGTGAGCGGCACGTTCCCCGGGAACGACTTCTCCCTCGTGCGCTACGACGACGGGGTGCCGCGCGCCCAGAGTGACGTCGTCGCCATCGGCGGAGGCCGTGGCGTGCGCATCACCGGGGCGGCCGACCCCGTGGTGGGCCAGCGGGTCTTCCGCAGCGGAAGCACCACAGGGCTGCACTCCGGCCGGGTGACCGGCTTGAACGCGACGGTGAACTATCCGGAGGGCACGGTCACGGGCCTCGTCCAGACCACGGTGTGCGCCGAACCGGGCGACAGCGGCGGCCCGCTGTTCGCCGACGGGCTCGCCCTGGGCCTGACGTCGGGCGGCAACGGGAACTGCGATGCCGGGGGCACGACGTTCTTCCAGCCCGTCGCAGCGGCGATGACGGCCCTCGGCGTACGCCTGACCGGCACGTCAGGGGACGACGACGCGGAGGCGGGGGCCGGTTCCGGGCAGGCGCGGCCCGGCGGCGACGTGGCACCCTCCGCGCCGCCCGCAGGCTCCGAGGCGGGCGCTCCGGGTGGGGGCGGGACGGGTACGGGAGTGGGGACGGGGACGAACATGGGCGGGGCCACCGACACCGGGGACGGCACCGCGTCCGGCACGGGAACCGGCGCTGACACCGGCCCGGTCGCCGCGATCTCCAGGGTCGTCGTGAGCACCCGGAGCGTCGGCCCGGGCCTGCTGGTCATCGGGGGGAGCCTGATCGCCCTGGTGGCGGCGCGCTCCATGCGTTCGTCACGGCGGGGGCGCGGAGCCTGGTGATCGCCAGGAGACTGGGCGTGTCCCCTCCGGGCCGCACGCGACGGTGGCGCAGACTCCCTCCCCCAGATCTTCAGCCCAGACTGGACAGCCTGGGCTGAAGGTTTTAGCGTGGGCGCATGACCAACGCCGAGGGCATCGACCACGCCGAGGGCATCTCAGAATCCGCGGACCGTGCCGCGCGCGAACTGCGCGTGATGTTCAGCCGCCTCCGGCGCCGACTGCGCGAGGTCTCCGACAGCCAGGACCTCACCCCGTCCCAGGTCTCCGCGCTCAACCGGCTCAGCAAGGCGGGGGCCGCCACCGCCAGCGGTCTCGCCGCCTCCGAGGGCGTGCGGCCGCAGTCGATGGCCGCCACGCTCGCCGCGCTCGGCCAGCACGGGCTGATCGAGCGCCGGCCCGACCCCGAGGACGGCCGCCGCCAACTGGTCACCCTCACGGACGCCGGCCGCGAGAGCGCGGAGGGCACCCGGCAGGCCCGCGGGGAATGGCTGGCCCGCGCCTTCCAGGACACCTACTCGGAAGAGGAGCGCCGGACCGTCGTCGCCGCGCTGACCCTGCTGGAGCGGCTCACAGAAGCCTGACCGGAACACACACCCGTCACGTTCGACCCCGGCCACCCCACCCCGAGATCGAACCACCCCGAAAGGCCCCACTCATGGCTCTCACCACCCTCGACGCGCGCACCGCCCTCGTCGTCATCGACCTGCAGAAGGGCATTGTCGGCGCACCCACCATCCCGTACACCGGCGCCGAAGTCGTCGCCCGCTCGGTCGAGTTGGCGGACGCCTTCCGTTCGCACGGCCTGCCGGTCGTCCTCGTGCGCGTCAGCGCCGCCGCCGACGGAGCGGACGCCGTACCGGGGCGCAACGAGACCCAGGGACGCACCGGTGCCCGGCCCGAGGGCTGGGACGTCATCGTGGACGAACTGTCCGGCCACCCGGAGGACATCACGGTCACCAAGCGCAACTGGGGCGCCTTCTTCGGTACGGACCTGGACCTCCAGCTCCGCCGCCGCGGCATCACGCAGGTCGTGATGACCGGCGTCGCCACCAGCATCGGTGTCGAGTCCAGCGCCCGCGCCGCCCACGAGCACGGCTACCACGTCACCTTGGCCACCGACGCGATGACGGACCTGGACGTGGAGGCGCACCGCAACAGCGTCGAGCGGATCTTCCCGCGCCTCGGCGAGACCGGCACGACGCAGGAGATCACCGAACTCCTGGCGAAGACCCGCGCCTGACAAGCGAGTCGAGCCCCGACGCCCCCGCCACTGGTCGGATTCCGGCCGGTACGCCGCCCGACCTTGGCGGAACGGACCCGTCCGGGACAGGATGCCCGCATGAAGGGTGATCTCTTTTCCAGCGAGCACGTCGTACAGCCCGCCTCCGCGCCGGGAATGACCGCACAGAACGCCAAGTCGATCCGCTACGTCGTCAACGGCAACATGATGGCCCGCCAGGGAGCGATGGTCGCCTACCGCGGGAACCTGCAGTTCGAGCGCAAGGGCCAGGGCATGGGCGGCATGCTCAAGCGCGCGGTCACGGGCGAGGGCCTGCCGCTGATGACGGTGCGCGGGCAGGGCGAGGCCTGGTTCGCGCACGAGGCGCAGAACTGTTTCATCGTCGACGTCGAACCGGGTGAGGCCCTGACGGTCAACGGGCGCAACGTCCTGTGCTTCGACGCCACGCTCTCGTACGAGATCAAGACCGTGAAGGGCGCGGGAATATCCGGCGGAGGCCTGTTCAACAGCGTCTTCACCGGCCAGGGCAGACTGGGGCTCATCTGCGAGGGCAACCCGCTGGTCATCCCCGTAACGCCGCAGCAGCCGGTGTTCGTGGACACGGACGCGGTCGTGGGCTGGACCGCCCATCTCAACACCTCGTTGCACCGGTCGCAGTCCATCGGGTCGATGATCCGCGGCGGTTCGGGCGAGGCCGTCCAGCTGAAACTGGAGGGTGAGGGGTACGTCGTCGTGCGTCCCAGCGAGGCGACTCCGCAGAAGGCCCAGCAGCACTGACGCCCTGTTGTCCCCGCGCCCTGCGAGGTGGCGGCCCCGGGAGCCGGTGAGCCGTCACCTCCAGGTGCGTCGGCTCAAGGCGCGTCATCTCAAGATGCGCCGCCACCTGACCTCGCCGTCGTGCATCCGGTCCGTGGGCGCCAGTCCGCACGCCTTGGCGACGGCCGCCGACGCGGCGTGGTCCGGGTGGATGTGCGCGACGACGGTGCGTACGGGCTGCTGCCCGAGCCAGTCGACCAGTGCGAGAGCCGCCTCCGTGGCGAGGCCGCGTCCCTGCCACGGCACTCCGACGACCCAGGCGATCTCGGCTTCGAGCCCGTCGTCGCCAGGGCCGACCGTGGCCTGGACCGTCCCGGCCAGACACTCTTCACCGCTGATCCGGAGCACCCAGTTGCACCACGAGACGGCCGGGTCCGGGGAGCCCGCGACCAGTCGCCCGTAGCGTTCCCGCAGCTCCCGCGCCGACAGCGGCGCGCCGCCGATGAACGTATGCAGAGCCTGGTCGCCGAGCACCGCGGCCATCTCGTCGGCGAACTCCACCTGGAGCGGGAGGAGTTCAAGCCTTGTGGTCCCGATGTCCGTCGCGGTCAGGGGTTCGCGGAGTCTGTCCATCGCGTCACCGTACGTCCACGTCGGTGCGCCGGACACCGCGACCGCGGCATCCGGCGCACCGACGCGTCCAGGCCCAGGCTCTACTGAACCGTGATCGCGAACACGTGGATCGCGTCCGCGTCGGGCAGGGTGACCGTGCGGATCGTCTTGCCCGCGGTGAGCGGGACGGAGTTGCCGAACAGCTTGTAGCCGGTGCCGAAGTTGGCGGGGCCGGTCGGGGTGTTGCGGTGGTCGGACGTGGCGACCGTCGTCGCGCCGTACTCCGTGTCCGCCGTGCAGCACCAGTTGGGGAAGCCGAGGCTGCCCGTGCTCGTGGTGCCGTCGGTGTAGGTGACCTTGACCTGGCCCGAGGCGAAGCCGGCCTCCGCGCCGAGGAACCAGAGCTTGGAACCGCTGCCGGTGAGCGTGATCGACTGGCCGGCGAGTTCGACGTTGTTCGGAGTGCCCGGCTTGGCGGTCGGGAACGTCCAGGTCACGCCGTCCTTGCTGACCTTTGCACCGGGGGTGACCCCGGCCGCGGCGAGGGCCTGCGCCGAGTAGCTGTCGCCGCCGCCGTCGAAGTTGCCGGTCGTGTAGTTGCCCTCGGCGGGCGGCGCCGCCTCGTTGGTCACGCCGACGTTGTTGAAGGCGGCGTCCAGGCTCGGGTACGGCACCTCGGTGACGATCGAGGCGCGTCCCGACACGGAGCCGTCACCGGCGCCCCCGGCGCGGTAGCGGGCGGTCGCGGTCAGGGTCGTGACGGTGGTGCCGGGCTCGGCGTCGGGGCCCTTCGCCGTGATGGTGGCGGTGGCCGAGCCACCGGGCCTGACGTTGCCGAGGGACACCTTCGACGTGCTGAGGCGCCAGCCTTCGGGGGCGCTGACACGCAGTTGCGCGCCGGTGAGTCCCGTCGGGCCGTGGTCCGCGAGCGCGACCTTCCAGGTGGAGCTCGCGCCTTCACCGCCGGTCCGTGTCCAGGTGATCGCGGTGGCGGGCTGCACGCGGTGGGCGGTGCCGGTGTGAACGCGGTACAGCACGGTCGCGTGGGCGGGCACGTTCGCGGCGATCGTCCCCGTGGTCTGCGTGGTCCGCTTCGACCAGAGGTCCTTGAGGAGGTACGAGGTTCCGGCGGGCAGCCCGGCCTTGGCGGCCGTCGTCGTGATGGTCCGTGCCTCGTCGGAGGAGTTGAACAGGGCCACGGCCCGGTCGCCGTTCGCGAGGGGCTTGGACAGGACGTCGTAGCCGTCGCCCTGCTGGACGATGCGTCCCTGGAGGCCCTTGGCGTCCTGGTCGACGGCGATGACGTCCTTGTTGCCGAGGACATCGAGCGCCTCGGGCGAGGCCTTCGTCAGGTCGGTGCTGGAGATGAGAGGGGCGGCCATCACGGACCACAGCGACATCTGGCTGCGGATCTCGTCGCCGGTGAGCCGGGACTGCCCGGCGAGCAGGAAGTCGGGGTCGTTCCACCGGCCGGGGCTCTGCAGGTCCGCGAGCGGCACGTTGTAGGCGTAGTTGTACTTGATGGACGCCCACTTGCCGCGCGCGGACGACGACTCCATGGCCACGTCGGCGCCCTCGCGCCACAGGTTGCCGACCTCGGCGGACCAGGAGATGACGTGGTGCCAGTCCTTCTCGCCCTCGAAGTAGGCGGGCGCGGAGACGGAGTAGACGATGGGCCGGCCGGTGTCGAGGAGCGCCTGGCTCATGTCGCCGTAGAGCTTGTGGTAGACGTCGTCCGCGCTCTGGCCCGTGGGGACGGGCACGTTGCAGCCGTCCAGCTTCAGATAGTCGACCTTCCACTTGGCGAAGAGGTCCGCGTCCTGCTTCATGTGGCCGTACGAGCCGGGGTAGCCGCCGCACGTGGCCGTGCCGGCGTCCTCGTAGATGCCGAACTTGAGGCCCATGGCGTGCAGTTGCTCACCGACGTAGGCCATGCCGTGCGGGAAGCGGGTGGGGTCGGGGACGAGGTCGCCGTCGGCGGCGCGGGTGTGCGTCATCCAGCAGTCGTCGGTGGTGACGGTGTCGTAGCCCTTGGCGGCCAGGCCGGAGGAGACGAGTGCGCGGGCATTGGCGAGGACGGTTTCCTCGCTGATGTCACAGCCGTAGTAGGACCAGTTGTTCCAGCCCATGGGCGGGGTCGGCGTGAGGTTGGGGTACGGGGTGGTGGCCGCGGCGGCGGGTGCGGCGGACGGTCCCGCGAGGCCACCGAGCGCGAGGGCCGCGGCGGTGGCGGCCACGGACAGGGCGCGAACGGCGCGGGCCCGGCCGCGGCGCGAGGGGTGCGGGGTGGTGCGGCGCCGTGCGGATCTGTGCTCTCTGTGAGCTCTCCCGGACAAGGGATCTCCCGTCTACGAGCGTCTACGAGCGCGCCGGGGATGACGCGACGGGGATACCGTGCCGACGGAAGCTCGTTGCTGCAAGATGTATGGCGATTTCTTGCACAAACAATCAACCGGTGGGGTAGTTCAGCGCCTTGTGCACCAATTCACCCCGACTGCTTGCCAGTTGATCTCCGGGGGCGTCGGTGAACCCCGGGCAAACTCCCGTACAACCCTTCCTCCTCATGCGCTGTCAAACAGGGCGCCGGACAAGGAACGGGCCCTTTCCGGACATCCCCCGCGCTGCCCGGTCGTCCTTCTCATCAGGAGCCGCTCGTGCGCAAGAACCGTTCCGCCGCCCTGGCCGCGGCGTCATTTCTCCTTCTGTCCGGTGCGGCCATCGCGACCGCTCCCTCCGCCTACGCCGGAACGCCCGGAGGCACGCACGCCGACGACCGCAACAGCGATTTCAACGGAGACGGTTACGAGGACGTCCTGGTCGGCGCGCCCGGCGCCACCGTCAGCGGAAAGAAGGGCGCCGGCCTCGTCACCGTGCAGTACGGGTCGTCGAGAGGCATCGGGACCACCAACGTCGCCCGCTTCAGCCAGTCCACCTCCGGCGTGGCCGGCGCCGCCGAGACCGGTGACGCCTTCGGGAAGGCCGTGGCCACGGGCGACCTGGACGGGGACGGCTACGACGACGCGATCGTCGGCATCCCCGGCGAGGACATCGGCACGACCGCGGACGCGGGCGGCGTGGCCATCCTCTGGGGCTCCAAGGCCGGTCTCACCGGCGCCGCCAGCGACTGGCTGGAGACACAGGAACCCACCGCCGGCGAGAAGTTCGGCACGGGTGTCACAGCGGCGCGCTTCACGAACGACACTCCGGGCGACGTCCTCGCCGTCCTCGACCGGGACGACCTGGAGCTCTTCGCCTACGACTCCGCACCGCAGCCCGCGTCGAAGGCACCGCTGGAGCGCCGCTCCACGAGCCGGCTGTCCAAGCTCGCCGACGAGCGCGACATCGTGCCCATGTCGCTGACCACGGGGGACTACGACAACAATGGCTTCGCGGACCTCGTCGTCTCGGGCGTGACGGCGGGCTCCGAGCCGGGACACGGCTGGTCGTCGTACCTGTCCGGGCACGCCGACGGCCTCACCTACGAGCGCGATCTGCGCGGCGGCCCCGTGGCGGCGTCGGGCGACATCAACCGCGACGGGTACGACGACCTCGTGACCGGCGAGCCCAACTCCCCCGACGACGGCGGCGCTTCGACGACCGGCGGCCTGGTGGGCGTGCGCCTCGGTGGCCCCGACGGGCCGTCGTCCGACGTGCAGTGGTGGACACAGGACTCCCCGGGGGTGCCCGGCACCGCCGAGCGCGGCGACGGGTGGGGCACGGACCTGTCCGTCGCGGACACGAACGGGGACGGGTACGCCGACGTGGCGATCGGCGCGGCCGGCGAGGACATCGGCACGGTCGCCGACGCGGGCGCCGTGTGGGTGCTGCGCGGTGCGGCCTCGGGCCTCACCGCGACCGGAGCGCAGTCCTGGGACCAGAACTCGGCGAACGTGCCGGGCGTGCCCGAGAAGGGCGACAAGTGGGGCGGCCAGGTCCGCCTCACCGACCCGAACCGCGACGGCCGCTTCGGCCTGCTCGCGGCGGCACCGGGCGAGAACACGAACGACGGCGTGGTCTGGGTGTTCTCGGCGGGGTCCGGCGGCGTCACCGCCTCCGGCTCGTGGACGTACGGCGCGGGCTCGCTCGGCGCACCGTCCGCGGACGCGCTGTTCGGCGCGGCCATCGACGAGTAGGGCCGTCGACGCGTAGGACCGTCGAGGAACATCCGAACCAGGCCGCCCGCCTCCCCACCCCCTCGGAGACGGGCGGCCTTCCGCACTTCCCGTACGTCCATCTGATGACCGGCCGACGCCAGGTAGCACTCAAGTCGTACGGCACAACACATACGTGGACGGATCCGCCGGAACCCTCGCCGCTCATACGTTCTTGATCGGAACGTAGCGGCACGACGGGACCGGCGAAGGGACACGCCTACATGTACGGCAAGGCATTCGCCCCGGAGTATCAGGGCGAGTTGCGCACGGCCCTCGGGGTGAACTCCTCGTACGAGGACGTGCGCGCGGCAGCGGACCGGTCCCTCCAAACTGCGGCGGGCCCCCTGGAGCGGGCGCGCGCCGCCCTGGCGCTCGCCGAGGCGAACCGGCGGCTCGGCCGCGTCCGCGAGGCGGGCGACGCGTGGCGCGGCAGCTATCGCAGCGCGCGCACCGCCGGGCACACGGGGGCGATGGCCTGGGCGCTGTGGAGCGGCGGCACGCTGGCCCGCCAGTGCGGCTCGCTGCGTCTGGCCCGGCGGCTCCTCGGGCACGCCGTCACCCTGGCCGCCGGGAGCGACGACCGGCTCGCCCACGGCTACGCGCTCGCGGGCCTGGCGGAGACGGGCCGCATCCAGGGCGACTACGCGGCGGTCGCCGCACTCCACGAGGAGCTGCTCGAACAGGGCCGGGCCCACGGCGAACCCCGGCACATGGTCTGGGCGATGTCCGGCATCGCCCAGATGCACCGCAACACCGGCGACCACGCCAAGGCCCTGGAACTCTTCGAGGAGTCGGTCAGGGTGGCCACCGAGGCGGACGACGCGCGGGGCCGCGCCTGGTCGCTGCGCGGCGTGGCCGATGTGCTGTCCGTGCGGGGCGAACCCGACCGGGCGCTGGCCCTCCTCTCCGAGGCGGAGGGCATCTGCCGGGCGATGGATCTGGCGAGCGCGCTCGCGTACAACCACAAGATGCGCGCCAACGTCCTTTACCGGGACGGGCGTTACGAGGCGGCCCGGGACACCTACGCCTCGACGCTCGCGGAGTTCCGCGCTCTGCACGAGCCGCGCGGTGTGGCGCTGTGCCGACTCGGCCTGGTGAAGTCACGCTCCCGGCTCGGCCGCGACCGGCACGCCACGTTTGCCGAACTCGACGTCCTTGAGGCCGACTTCACACGCATCGGGCTGCGGCACGCGCGGGAGATGGTGGTCGCGTTCCGTGCGGAGACAACTCGGGGTGCCGTGCGGTCCGAGCACCGTGAGGCGGCCTGACCGCCGCGCTCACTCCCCGAGCGTGATGCGGATGCCCACCGTGCCGTCGAGGCCGCGGCGCAGACGGCTGCCGAACAGCGTCATCCTGCCGAGCAGGCCGTACTTGCTCCGGATCAGGTCGCGATAGCGGGCGGTGACCTCCGGGGAGCAGATCTCCGCCGTGGCGGGCGACTGATCGCCGGTCGGGTTTCCGCGGGCGTCGCACGGCCCCACCAGGACGTCCGCGCGATTGCGGATCCGCTTCACCTTCCACGAGTCGGCGACTGTCCAGACACCGAGCGCGGACCCGTCCCTGACCACCCAGACGGGGGTGGCCACCGGGCTGCCGTTCTTCCGGAAGCTGGTGACCAGCAGGTACTTTCCGGCGCCGAGCCGCGCGAGCCGCGTGTGATCCATGACTCGAGTCTACGGCGCCCCGACGGGCGACTGCCGGGGCCTTGTCACGTCCGCCACTCCAGGTGTGGACGTTGCAACAAATTGTGAAGAAGGTGAGAGCTTTCTCAGCATCCCGGTGATCCGCGCGTCTGTGCCCGCCCGGGCCCGCCACGATGATCACGCCGCGCGCCTCCTCGTGGCATCCGGATCGGGGTGCGCAGGGCCAGGAGACTCCAGGAGCGCCGACGCCTTCGGCGCTCCTGGAGTCGGGCGGGCAGCGACGCGGGGGTCGGCGCAGACGTAGGGGCGGCACGGCCGCCGGGGTCATCGCAGCGCCGTCGCCAAGAAGGTGGAGAGCGACAGGGTGAGCCCCACGATCGCCATCAACAGCGTCCCGTACTCGCGCCAGGCCCGAGGCCGGCGCTCCCTCTCGGCCGGATGCTCACCGGGGCCCGGGCCGACGGGATCGGCGGGGATCTGCTGTCCGTGCGACTGGATCACACGGAGTCAACTCCCCGCCGGGCCACGGCGATGCGGCCGAGTTCAGCCACGCAGGACGACTCCGTGGCGGGTTCGCATCCTCCGCAGCTCCCACAGGGAGACCGCCGTGACCGACAGCGGGGCGCCCAGCAGGGAGCAGAGTTGCGCCGCGACCGGGCCTTCCGGCGTGCCCTCCACGATCAGGTTGAAGATCGCCACCGCCCAGATCAGTACGGCGGTGAGCACGCCGGGCAGCATCGGATGCACGTGGGCGGTGTTGAAGGCGCTCTTGGCGGAGTAGAGGGAGGCGAGGAAGAGGAACGGAAGACCCCAGACGATGACGGCCAGGACGACGAACGCGATCGAGGCCGCCGCCCACTTGGGGAGCGTGGTCAGGTAGTCGCTGGTGCCCGCGTACACGATCACGGCGGCGCAGACGGCCACGGACAGCACGTACCAGGCCACCGTCCTGAGCGGTGCCTTGAGCCGGGAGCGCAGCATCGGCCGCAGGTGGGGAGGGGCGTACAGGATGAAGCCCATGACGACGAGCGGACCTGTGACGATCAGCAGGACCGGCGTGATGATGAGATTGCCGAAGCCGTCGCTCGCCGCTCCGTGCCACGCTTGCTCGCCCCTGCCGTAGTAGAAGGCCAGGGCGAGCGTAGCGAGGAGGCCGAGCAGCGAGCGGAAGAGCTGGACGCGCACCACCAGAGGGTCGTTGATGCGGACGGCCACCGTCCTGCACAAAGAGCCGGTTCGCCACACGGTGTGCCGAGTGGATGATCGCGGAGATGATGTTGAGGAACGGGACGCGGCGCAGCGGGTTGCGGCGGCGGGGCGGCACCGGGGGCGGGCCGTAGGGGTACGGCCCGACCTGGGGCGGGATCGGCTGCGGAGGGTACGGCCCTTGCCCCGGCGGCGGACCGTACGGACCTGTCGGTGGTGGGTCGTAAGGGCTGCCCCAGGCCGGTCATCTGTGCAGCCTCTCCACTCCACGGACGGCGTCACATCACTCCAGGAGGTCCGCGACGAGTTCGGCGAACTCGTCCGGTGCGGCGAGGCGGATGCCCAGGTCCTCGGCCTTGGCCCGCTTGGAACCCGCGCCCTCACCGGCGACGACGAGCGAGGTGCGCTTGGAGACGCTGGAGGAGGACTTGCCGCCGGCCCGCTCGATGAGTTCGTTCATCTGGTTGCGGCTGAGCTTCTCCAGGGGGCCGGTCATGGCTCCCGTGACGACGACGGTCATACCGTCCAGCGGGCCCGCGGCGGCCGCCGGTTCGCCCGCTCCGTCCGTCTCGGCCTCCGGGGCGGGCGGGGTGGCGCCGGGTTCCGTCATGTTCACCCCCGCCGCGGCCAGCCGGTCGATGAGCGGGGCGAGTTCGGCCAGCTCGGAGACGATCACCGGGGCCTTCTCGGCGCCGATGCCCTCGACCCGCTGCATCGCCGCGGCGTCCGCGGCTCGGATGTGGTCCATCGTGGCGAAGTGGCGGGCGATACGGCGGGACATGGACCGCCCGGTGCCCCGCACGCCGAGGGCGCACAGGACCCGGGACAGCGGCTGGGCCTTGGCGGCCTCGATCGCGGCGAGGAGGTTGTCCGTGCTGGTCTCCCCCATGCGGTCGAGGGCCAGGAGCCCGTCACGGGTGAGGGCGAACAGGTCGGCGAGGTCGGCGACCAGGCCCGCCTCGACGAGCTGGACGACGCGGGTGGCGCCGAGGCCCTCGATGTCGAGCTGGTCGCGGCCCGCCGCGTAGGAGAGCGAGGCCACCAGGTGGCAGTTCCGGCCGCGTTCGCAGCGCCAGCGCTGCTCACTCGTGTCGATGCCGGAGCCGCACTGCGGGCACACGTCGGGAAACGCGATCGGCTGCTCGTCGCCGGTGCGCAGGTGGGCGACGGGCGCCTCGATGCGGGGGATGATGTCGCCCGCCTTGTAGACCATCACGTGGTCGCCGAGCCGCAGGTCGCGGCGGGTGATGTCGGCCGGGTTGTGCAGCGTGGCGTACGTGACCGTGCTGCCGTCGATGTCGACGGGTTCGAGGACGGCACGCGGGGCGATGATGCCCGTACGGCCGACGTTCCACTCGACGTCGAGGAGGCGGGTGATCTTCTCGACGGCCGGCAGCTTGAAGGCGATGGCCCAGCGCGGGGCGCGCGTGCCCGATCCGGCGGCCGCCTGATCGGCCGCGAGGTCCGCCTTGACGACGATCCCGTCGATGCCGAACGGCAGCTCGGCGCGCAGGCCCGCGATGTGCTCGACTCGCGCGAGCACCTCCTCGACGGTGTCGACGGTGAGTCCCGAAACGGCCGTCGTGGCCGGTGTGTTGACGCCGAGGGTGGCCGCGCGGTCCATCAGTTCGCCGTGGGCCAGTGAGCGCAACGCCTCGGCGTGCTCGGCCGACGTGCCGGGCAGGGGCAGCAGGCCGTACGCGAAGAAGGTCATCGGCACCGTGTAGGCGCGCTCCTTGGCCCTGAGTGTGCCCGCAGCGGCGTTCCTCGGGTTGGCGAAGGGGGCGCCGCCGTGCTCCGTACGCACCTCGTTGGCGTGCTCGAACTGGCCGATCGTCATGAGGACTTCGCCCCGCACCTCGACCGTGTGCGGCTCGGTGAGGCGGTCGGGCAGGCCCTCGATGGTGCCGATCGCGTGCGAGACGTCCTCCCCGGCCGTCCCGTCGCCCCTGGTGATCAGCCGCGTGAGGCGCCCCTCTTGGTAGCGCGCGGCGATGGCCAGGCCGTCCAGCTTGGGCTGGACGTTCCACCGGGTCACCTCGTGGCCGATCCGGCGGGCCACCGACGCGGTCCAGGTGGTGAACTGCTCACCGTCGAAGACGTTGTCCAGGCTCAGCATCGGGACCGTGTGCGGCACATCCCCCTCGACGGCGCCTCCCCCGACCTTGCCGGTCGGCGAGTGCGGCAGCACCTCGTCGGGGTGGTCCGCCTCGTACGCTGCGACGGCCCGGACGAGCCGGTCGTACGCGTCGTCGTCGAGGGCGGACGTCCCGCCCGTGTAGTAGGCGCCCGCCGCCAGGGACGCGTCCGTGACGGCCTGGGCGTAGGCAGCGGCATCGGCCAGGACGAACTCACCAGAAGTCGTTGTCATGCTGCCATCGTGCCTGGTGGCACTGACAATCGACCGGAGGCGACGACGGCGCCGGGATCAGGGGCTCCCGCTCACACCCGCAGCCGGTCCCGCGCCTGCACCCCGTCCCCGAGGCCCGCGACTCCGAACGCCTTGCCGAGGCCTTGGGCCGGCATGTCCCCGTAGATCGTCTCGTAGGAGCCCTCGGGTACGACGTAGGTCTCGTGCCAGA
This sequence comes from Streptomyces sp. NBC_01446, assembly GCF_026340095.1. GTDB lineage: Bacteria > Actinomycetota > Actinomycetes > Streptomycetales > Streptomycetaceae > Streptomyces > Streptomyces aureus. The sequence goes on from NZ_JAPEPO010000002.1 coordinate 1,223,958, forward strand.
TCCCCACGTGCCTCGCGCTCTTGCGGGAGTACCGGTTGATCCGCGCCCACCAGGGGTGATGGCGCTTGTCCGGGGCCGCGGCGTAGGCGAGCAGCTTCTCCTTCGACTCCCAGTACTGGACGACCATGTAGGTGCGCGGCGAGCCCGTGAGCAGGATGTGGTGCAGGAGGCCGAGGGAGCGGTCGCGGTTCAGCTCCCTGATCATCATGGGCATCGCGACGAACACCGGCAGCCACCGATGGACCGCCCAGAAGTGGTTGATGCGCATGCCGATGAGGAAGATCACCACCTCCCCCTGCGCGCCCGCGGTCATCCGTCCGGCATGTGTCTTCGCGCCCATGTCGTCCCCGATTCAGCTGGGTTGGAGAGAGGTGGAGAGTGCCGCTACCCATGCACCCATGCTTGGATAGTGGCACTGTCCAAGGAGGGGTGCAAGAGATGCGACTCGCGGAACTCAGCGAACTGAGCGGGGTCTCCATCCCCACCATCAAGTACTACCTGCGGGAGCAACTCCTCCCCGCCGGAAGGCGCATGACGGCCACTCAGGCCGAGTACGACGACTCCCACCTGCGACGGCTGCGTCTCGTGCGGGCGCTGATCCAGGTCGGCCGGGTGCCGGTGGCGACCGCTCGCGAGGTGCTCGCTGCGGTCGACGACGACTCGCTGGGCCGCACGATCCGCATGGGCGCGGCACTGTGGGCGCTGCCGCAGCCACCCGAGGCACCCGAGGACGACCCGGCCACGGTCGAGGCGACCTCGGCGGTCGACCGGCTCCTGGTGGAGCTCGGCTGGGACACCGCGCGCGAGATCGGCAGCCTCTCCCCCTCGTACCGCACTCTCGTCACGACGGTCGCCACCCTCAACCGCCTCGGCTACACCTGCGGAACACCCGAACTCACCCCGTACGCACGACACATGGAGCGCGTCGCCGAGCACGACATCGACCGGCTCGACACCTTCCCCGAGGAGGTGGAGAAGGTCGAGGCCGTGGTCGCGGCGGCGGTCCTGTACGAGCCGGTCCTGCTCATGCTGCGCAGGCTCGCCCAGGAGGAGCACTCGGCGCGCCGGTTCGGCCTCTGAGGGCCGTGAGAACTGCGAGGGCCGGGAGGGCCCGGAGGACTGGGAGGGCCCGGAGGACTGGGAGGACCATGACCCCGCGCGCCCGCGCGCGCCACCTCATGCCGACGGGTCGAACCCCGTAGCCATCCGGGCGTACGCGTGCAGCATGGCGATCACCTCTGTGCGTGTGCGGCGCCCCGCGATCACCTCCATCTGGAAGCCGTCCTCCATCGCCAGGAACCCGGCGGCCAGTTGACCCGCGGGCTCGGCGAGCACGAAGTGCCCCTGGGCCTCGCCGAGAACCAACGTGGCGTAGTACACGGAAATCTGACGTTCCGTCAGCGTGGCATCGAGGGCCGCCGCCCGGGGATCACGCAGACTGCGCGGCCAGTACTCGAAGAGCAGCCGGGGCAGCAGGTCGTCCGGCCCGTCGGCGACGCCGTGCTCGACGCAGGCCCGCAGCCGGTCCCGGGCGTCCGGGAACTTCTCGGCGCTCTCCTCACGCTCGCGGCTGAAGCGCTCGATCGCCCGCTGGAACGTCTCGTACATCAGCTCGTCGAGGTCGTCGAAGTAGTAGAGCACCGCGGCCGACGTGACCCCCGCCTCCTCAGCGACATCGCGCAGCCGCAGACCTTCGAGGCCCCGGCTGTGCAGGGCGCGCAGCGTGGCCTGGTGCAGTTGCGCGCGCCGCGCCTCCTGGTCCTTGCGCCGTCCCACGACCGCCTCCGTCCGACCCGGGTCCAACCCGATTCACTGATGCCGGGGTAAAGATACCGAACCCGCCCTTGACAGGCCTCATGGCCCGTTCGTTAAATCTCTGTTTAACGAAACGTCGCCGCCGACCAGAAGGCCGCCGTGAACCCTGATCCCCCTCAGACACTCGCCCCCACCACCACATCCCCACCGCCCTCCAAAGGCCTGCGGATCGGGACCGTCGGACTGCTCGCCTCCGTGGCGCTCGGCCTCTCCTCGGTCGCCCCCGCCTACAGCATCGCCGTGACCCTCGGCTTCGTGACGGTGGCCGTCGGACACCTCGCGCCCGCCGCGCTGCTCCTCGGATTCGTACCGATCCTGCTGACGGCGTTCGCCTTCCGCGAGCTCAACAAGGAGATGCCGGACTGCGGGACCACCTTCGTGTGGACGACGCGCGCCTTCGGCCCCTCGTCTGGCTGGCTCCTGGGCGGCTGGGTCACCCAGTTCGCCACGGTGACGGCCATGGCCGCGCTCTCCCAGGTGGGCGCCGGATACCTCCTCGGGCTCCTCGGCCTGGACTCACTGGCCTCCGACGAGACCGCGGTCGCCGTCACCGCGGCGCTGCTCATCGGGGCCATCACCGTCATCGCGTACCGCGGCCTCCAGCTCGCCGCGGTCGTCCAGTACGTCCTGCTCGGGCTCCAGCTCGTCGCCCTCTTCGGCTTCGGCGCCGCCGCGCTCGCCCGGCACGGGGCGCTCACGCCCTCGCTCGCGTGGTTCGACCTGTTCGGCTTCGACAGCTTCGGCGCGTTCGCCAAGGCGGTCCTGCTCTGCCTCTACATCTACTGGGGCTGGGACGCGCTGCTCACCGTCAACGAAGAGACGCGCGACAGCGAGCGCACCCCCGGCAGGGCCGCGCTCATCTCGACGCTCGTCCTGCTGGTCACGTATCTGTTCACGGCGGTCGCCGCGATCGGCTTCGCGGGGACGGGCACCTCGGGCCTGGGACTCGGCAACGCCGGCAACGCGGCCGACGTCCTGTCCGCACTCGGACCGCCCGTCCTCGGCACGGCACTCGCGAAGGGCGTCCAGCTCGCCGTGTGCGTGTCGGCGATCTCCGCGCTGCTCACCTGCGTCGTCGGCAGCTCGCGGGCCACACTGTCGATGAGCGTCCACGGCGCGCTGCCCCCGGCGTTCGCCCGTATCCACCCGCGCCACCGCACGCCGTCGTTCGGCACCGTCTTCATGGGCGCGGCGGCCGCGGTTCTCCTCGCGGCCCTGACCTGGCTCTCGTCCGCCTTCCTCGGCGACGCGATCCTCTCCATCGGCCTGCTCATCGCGCTCTACTACGGCGTCACCGGCCTGGCCTGCGCCTGGCTGTTCCGCGGGCAGCTGCGCCGGTCCTGGCGCGACGCGCTCCTCAAGGGCGTGCTGCCGCTCGCCGGCGGACTGATGATGCTCGCCGCGTTCGTCCGCAGCGCGATCGACATGACCGACCCCTCGTACGGCTCCACCTCACTGTTCGGCGTCGGCGGCGTGCTTCTGCTGGGCATCGGCTCCGTCCTGCTCGGCCTGGTCGTGATGCTGACGCTGCGCCGCCGCTTCCGCCCGTTCTTCCGCGACGGCCGCACCGCCGTCACCCGACTGACTGTCACCGAGGACTGATCCATGCGCACGCTCAGCATCGCCGCCGTACAGACCGCTCCCGTCCCCTTCGACCCCGAGGCCACGTGGGCGCTGTTCGCCGACCGGGTCCGCGCGACCCGCGCCATGCTTCCGCACGTCCAACTCGTCGTGGTTCCCGAGCTGATGCTGTCCGCGGAGGCGCCGCTGTTCGACGCCCGCGAGGACTGGATGGACAAGGCGGCCGTCACCGTCCCCGGGCCGCTCACCGACCGGATCTGCGGCCTCGCCCGCGAGACGGGCCTGTGGCTCATACCGGGCAGCGTCTACGAGCGTGCTGGCGACGGCACCGTCTACAACACCGCCCTCGCGGTCTCCCCGCAGGGCGAGATCGTCGCGCGCTACCGCAAGGTCTTCCCCTGGCAGCCCTACGAAACGACGGCGCCCGGCAGCGAGTTCGTCGTCTTCGACATGCCCGGCATCGGCAGGATCGGCCTCGCGATCTGTTACGACGGCTCGTTCCCCGAGACCGCGCGCCAGCTCGCCTGGCTGGGCGCCGAAGTGATCGTCCAGCCCACCCTCACCACCACCAGGGACCGCGACATGGAGATCGTCTGTGCCCGCGCCAACGCCTGGACGAACCAGGTGTACGTGGTGAACGTCAACGCCTCGGACCCCTCCGCCGTCGGCACCAGCGTCATCGTCGACCCCGAGGGCACTGTCCGCCAGCAGGCGGGCCCCGGCCAGGAGCTCCTGGCGGACGTCCTTGACCTGGACGCCGTCACCCGCGTCCGCGAGTTCGGCTCCTCGGGCCTCAACCGGCCCTGGGCCCAGCTGGAGAGGTACGGCTCCAGCGTCCGACTGCCGATGTACGGCGGCACGTTCCAGCCGCGACCCGAGCGCGGCTGAGCTCCTCGTCCCGGGCCCGCCGTTCAGCCACCGCGAGGAGCGGGCCCGGACCTCAGGAGTGGAAGGCGAGGTACGGAGCCAGCGCCAAAAGTGTTCCTACGAGGGTGTACTTGAGCCGGCGTGCGGGCACGGCATGGGCGATCCTCCAGCCCACGTTCGCACCGACCAGCTGGGGACGCGCGTATGGTTCGGCGATGTATCCGCCCAGGCCGAGGACGGCCGCGGCCGCCACCTTGATCCAGCGCCGCATCGTCCCCGCCCCCGTCACCACCGAAAACCGTGCGGCCCCCGTGGCCTCACACGTACCGCCGGACCCTACCCGGCCGGGCCGTTCACCCCGCGCCCGGCCCGGGCCGCCCCTCTCCCGGCTCAGGCCGTCAGCGTGCGCACAGGGCTCCCCGCGAGGAACGCCTCGATGTCCTCGACCGCGCCCTCGAAATAGCCCTCGTAGTTGCGGCGGGTGACATAGCCGAGGTGCGGCAGGCCGAGGAAGTTCGGGGCGGTGCGCAGCGGGTGGTCGGCCGGGAGCGGTTCCGTCTCGAAGACGTCGGCGCCCGCGCCCGCGATCCAGCCGTCGTGCAGGGCACGTACGAGGGCGTCCTGGTCGACGATCGCGGCACGCGAGGTGTTGACCAGGTATGCGGTCGAGCGCATGCGCCTGATGTCGTCCGCGCCGATCAGGCCGCGGGTGCGGTCGCCGAGTACGAGGTGGACGGAGACGAAGTCGCTGCTCTCCAGGAGCTCCTCCTTGGAGGGCGCGAGGGTCACACCGGCCGCCTCCGCGCGCTCTTCGGTGAGGTTCTCGCTCCACGCGGCCACCTCCATGCCGAAGGCCTGGCCGACGCGGGCGACCTTGGTGCCGATCTTCCCGAGTCCGAGGAGGCCGAGGCGGCGTCCGTACAGGTCGGCACCGAGGGTGCTCTGCCAGGGGCCGGCGTCGCGCAGGACGTTGCTCTCACGCACCACGTTCCGGGCGAGGCCGAGGATGATCGCCCACGTCAGTTCCACGGGCGGCTCGGAGTTGCTGGCGGTGCCGCACACCGTGACGCCCTGCCGGGCCGCTGCGGCCAGGTCGATGGAGGCGTTGCGCATCCCCGAGGTGATGAGGAGACGCAGCTGCGGGAGGCGGGCGAAGAGGGTGTCCGTGAAGGGGGTGCGCTCCCTCATCGCGACCACGATCTCGCAGTCGCCGGCCGCCGCGACGACCGCGTCCTCGGTCGGCAAGTGGCGTTGCAGGGAACGGACTTCCACGTCCGTCCCGACTCTGGTCCAGTCCGCCATGGACAAGGCCACGCCTTGGTAGTCGTCGAGCACGGCGCAGCGCAGTCTGGTCAACGCAACTCCCCTGAAAGATCCGGTACCGGAAACACTAATGGCTCCCCGAGGTGGCCGCGCGACGACCTCGACCGGTGATCAAATAGGGCATGGCGTCACGCGACACGAACATACTCGTCCCTGCCCTGATCACCGCCCTGCTGTCCTCGCTCGTCGCCGGGTGCTCGCCCGACGGCGGGAAGGGCGAAGGCGGCGCGGGCGACTGGAGTCCGCCACCCCGGCACGCGGGCTTCGACTACCAGATCGGTGGCGCCTATCCGCCCGCGAAGGACGTCCGCGTCGTGAGCCGCGACCGGGCGGCGCGGCCCGCCCCCGGCCTCTACAACATCTGCTACGTCAACGCCTTCCAGGCGCAGCCCGACGAACGGGACGACTGGCCCGACGACTTGCTGCTGCGCGACCCGAACGGTCGGGTCGTCGTCGACCAGGACTGGGACGAGCCGCTCCTGGACATCGGCACGGCGAAGAAGCGCGAGCGGGTGGCGGCCCGCGTCGGGCCCTGGATCGACGGCTGCGCCGACCATGACTTCGACGCGGTCGAGCCGGACAACTACGACAGCTACACCCGCTCGAAGGGCCTGCTGAGCGCGCGGGACGCGAAGGCGTTCATGTCGTTGCTGGTCAAGCGCGGGCACCGGGCCGGGCTCGCCGTCGGCCAGAAGAACACCGCCGAACTGGCCCCCGACAGTCATCAGTTGGGAGCCGACTTCGCCGTCGCCGAGGAATGCGGCGCCTACGACGAGTGCGGTGTGTACGCCAAGGCCTTCGACGACCGGGTCGTGGTGATCGAGTACACCGACGCCGGCCTGCGCAGGGCCTGCCTCGCGTTCGGAAGGCGATTGGACATCGTCCGCAGGGACCACGACGTGACGACTCCCGGCAGCAACGGTTATGTGCGGCGCACCTGTTGAGGGATGTGCGGGTACGCGTCGGGCAGGATGCGCAGGACCGGCGGCGCGGTGTCCCGCAGGGCGACCGCGGCGGCGTGTGTGCCGCGCAGCGGTCCGAGGTCGAGGGAGCGCAGGGACCAGCCGGAAGGGTGGACGGCGTCGTGGCGTGGACGGTCACCCACGTAGTCGGCGTCCAGGGCGCGGCCCAGGCCGACGCCGACGCCCTTGAGGTAGGCCTCCTTGCGGGACCACACCCGGCCGAAGGCCGCGGCGTGTGCCTCCGCCGGGAGCGCGGCGAGATCGGCGCGTTCCGCGGGGTGCAGCACCTTCACCAGGTCACCCACGGTCCCGGGGTCCGGCACCCGCTCGGCGTCCACACCCACTGGGCTTCCCGCCACGCCGATCAGGACGAGCCCCTCGCAGTGCGAGAGGGAGAAGTGCAGCGGCGGGTGGGGGCCGGGCAGGGCCGGGCGTCCGTGCGGGCCGCCGCACCGCGGACAGGGCTCGCGGGTGAACCGGACACTTCCCGGCGAGGTCCCCAGGCAGGCGCCGAGGAGCCGACGCAGGGAGATGTGTGCGGCCAGGTACAGGCCGCGGTCCGAGCTCCGCGCGAAGGCGGCTGCCCGGACCCGCTCGTCCGCGTCGAGAGCGGAGTCGTCCAGTGGGGGCTGCGGTTCTCCGCGCCCCGGGGTCCCGAGCAGCCACAGTGACGGGCGGCCGTCCCAGGGGCCCGGAGTCGCCGGAGCCGCGGGATCGGGGCCGAGGTCCGGCGCTGGCGCGACGCCCGGTGCCGGGGTCACGCGGATCCCGCCGTCGTCACGCCGGCCACCGGCCCCGACAGTCCGCCCGGGTCACTCCGCGGCGCCCGCACCGGTACGGCATTCCGGGTGACCCCAGCCCTTCGGGTTCTTGGCGATGGGCTCGCCCGCCGCGTAGGACCGGCCACAGACACAGCGGCCGGGGAACTTGGCGTTGAGCGTGCGGCCCGAGGCCGTCTTCGATCGGGCCGAGGCCGACTTGGGCTTCCTCTTCGACGGTCCGGCGACCGTGTCAGGTGACGCCGGGGGTTCCGGGGACCCGTAGTCGGTGCCCGCCGGTTCCTGGACGACGGCGGCCCGACTCGCGGCCCGGTCGGCGAAGTCGTTCAGCCGGTCGCCGTCGACCTGGTGCGCGGGGACGTACCGGAACTCGACGGCGCGCCCTTCGAGCAGCGCGTCGATGCGGGTGACGAGTTCCTGGTTGGCGACCGGCTTGCCCGCCGAGGTCTTCCAGCCGTTGCGCTTCCAGCCGGGCAGCCACGTCGTGACCGCCTTCATCGCGTACTGGGAGTCCATCCGGACCTCGAGCCGCTCGCCCGGGTCCGTGGCGGCGAGGAGGCGCTCCAGGGCGGTGAGCTCCGCGACGTTGTTCGTCGCCGTGCCCAGCGCGCCCGCCTCCCAGCGGACCGGGGTCTCCCCGCCGTCTGCGATGACCCAGGCCCAGCCGGCGGGTCCTGGATTTCCTTTCGACGCCCCGTCACACGCGGCGATTACGCGATCTGCCATGACACCGATCATGCCAGTGCCGGTGAGCGCCGAACGCCACACCCCGTCGCCCGCCCCCCCGACACGTACGCGGACGCGCCCGCACCGGCCGTCAGGCCCGCTCCACCAATCGTTCGGCCGCGGAGCGCGCGGTGGCGAGTACCGCGGACCGCTCCGCGCCGCGCTGGCCGATCACGATGCGGGTGCTCAACCCGTCGAGCAGGGCGAGGAGTTGGGAGGCCCGCTCGACGGTGTCGAGGGGTGCGAACCGCCCCTGTCTGACCCCCCTGTCCAGAAGGGTCTCCAGGTCCTCCTGCCAGCCCCGGTCCAGCTCGTCCTGGGCCTCGCGCAGCGCCTCGTCGGTGGAGGTGCGGGCCCACAGCTCGATCCACAGCGTCCAGCGCGGGTCGCGCGGGCCGTGCGGCAGGTACAGCTCGACGAACTGGTCGAGCTTGCGCTCGGCGGTGACGCGCCGGGACAGGAGCGCCCGGCGCTGGTCGGCCAGGCCGCTCTCGCTCCAGCGCAGGGCTTCGAGGAGGAGGCGGTCCTTGCTGCCGAAGTAGTACAGGATGTGGCCGCCGCTGGTGCCCAGACGCTTGCCGAGCGCCGACATCGTGAGCGATGCCAGGCCGTCCTCGGCGATCGCCGTCATCGCCTCTTCGAGCATCCGCTCCTGGGCGACCTGCCCGTCGCGCCGTCGCGCCGTAGCCGCCACAGCCGTGCCTCCCTGATCCGTGGTCCCGACGCCATGACCCTATCCGGCGATTTCCGAGTGGGGTCTTGACGTATGCGACGAGGAGGCGCATCTTGAATGCCGTTCAAGAAGTTAGAACGACATTCAAGGACGGCGGGATGACACAGCAGTACACCGCGGACCCCGGACCCGTGGAGGCCGGACCGACGGTCGCCGCCACCGGTGACGAGGTCTTCCAGGTCGAGACCCACGGCATCGACCCCATCCCCGACGAGGAGCGGCACGGCGGCGCCAAGGACCTCTTCTGGCTCTGGTTCGGCTCGAACCTCACCTTCACGTACGTGATCAACGGCGCGCTCGCCGTGTCCTTCGGGCTCTCGTTCTGGCAGGCGACCGCTGCCGTCGTCATCGGCGGCCTGGCGTTCTTCGCGATCAGCGCCGCCGGACTGAGCGGGATCCGCACCGGCACCGCGACCCTGGTGATCTCCCGGGCGCCCTTCGGCGTCCGAGGGAACTGGCCCGCCGGCCTGCTCAACTGGATCGTCTCGATCGGCTACACGATCGTGAACACGGTGGTCGGCGCGCTCGCCCTCGAAGCGTTCTGCGCGGACCTCGGCTGGCACGGCTCCACCGCCCGCGCCTTCGCCCTGGCCGTCACGATGGTCCTCACCTTCGCCGTCGCCTTGTGGGGCCACGCCACCGTGCAGTTCGCCGAACGCTGGATGGCGTACGTCCTCGCCGTCGGCTTCGCCGCGCTCCTCGTGTTCCTGATCCCGGGCGCGGACACCGGCGCGTCGACCGGCGGCGTCCCCGGCGCCTCGGGCTGGAGCCTCGCGTTCGTCGTGATGCTGGCGGGCCCGTTCTCGTACGTCCCGATGCCCGCCGACTACACCCGCTACCTGCCACGCACCACCTCGCTGCGCTCGATCACCTGGAGCGGAGCCCTCGGCGGGCTCGTCTCCTCGGTCGCGCTCGGTGTCGCCGGTGTCGCCGCCGCCACTCAGGCCGACATGTCGGACGCGGTGGCCGGTACCGAGGGACTGCTGCCGGGCTGGTTCCAGCCACTCTTCCTGGCCCTGGTGCTCGGCGGCTCGGTCACGAACTCGATCATCACGCTGTACTCGTCGAGCCTGAACCTCCAGGTCCTCGGCATCCCGTGGAGCCGCTCCAAGGCGATCCTCATCAGCGCGGGCGTCACCGTGGCCGGCTCGCTCTACGCGCTGTTCCTGACGGACTTCACCGACTCGCTGCTGTCGTTCCTGTCCCTGCTGATCATCGTGTTCGCGCCGTGGGGCGGCGTCTTCCTCGCCGACATGGTGATGCGCCGCTGCCGGTACGACGCTCCCTCCCTGCACACCGGCCGCGACGGCGCGTACTGGTACCGGGGCGGCTACCACCCGGCCGGTGTCGTCGCCCTGCTCTCCGGCATCGTCTTCGCCTCGCTGACCTGCGACTCGGAGCTCTGGACCGGCCCGCTGGTCGCCCCGCTCGGCGGCGCCGACCTGACCCTGCTCGGCTCGGTCGTCTCCGCCCTCGTGTACGGGGCGCTCGCCCGGCGGACCGTCGCCCCCGCCGCGTAGACCTTCGCCCGAACCACCCGTATCACCAGAGGAGCTACCCCTCATGTCCCACTCCCCCGCCCCCGCCGACCTCGTCCTGCGCGGCGCGCGCGTCCACACCGTCGACCCGGCGCTGCCCGAGGCCCAGGCGCTCGCCGTGCGCGACGGCAAGATCGTCTGGCTCGGGGCCGACGCGGACGCCGAGGCCTGGACGGGGCCCGGCACCGAGGTCGTCGACGCCGGCGGAAGGCTGGTCCTGCCCGGATTCATCGACGCGCACAACCACGTACGGCTCGGGTCCGACGACGCCTGCGTCCAGCTGTCCGGCGCGGACACGCTCGACGAGATCCACGACCGGATCCGCGCGTGGCGGGCGGCGCACCCCGGGGCCGCCTGGATCGAGGCGGAGGCGTTCGACTACTCGGCGATCCCCGGCGGCCGGATGCCCACCGCCGCCGACCTCGACCCGGTGACCGGCGACACCCCCGCCTTCGTCCTCAGCTACGACGTGCACACCGCGTGGCTCAACACGGCCGCGCTGCGCCGCCTCGGCATCGGCAAGGACCGTACGAGCCTGCCGTTCGGCGAGGCCGCGACCGACCCCGAGACCGGTGAACCCACCGGATTCATCAAGGACTTCGCCGTCAAGGGCCTGTCACGCGACGGGCACCGCTCGCTCCAGCAGCTCGGCGTGCCGTGGGCCTCGGCCGACCGTCAGTACGGGCGCCTCGCCAAGTCGCTCGACGACGCGATCCGCTTCGGCATCACGACCGTCGTCGAACCGCAGAACTCCATCGACGACCTCGCCCTGTTCGAGCGCGCCCGCGCCGAGGGCCGGCTCCGCTCGCGGATCGTCGCCGCGCTCTTCCATCCGCGCGGCACCACCGACGCCGACCTCGACGACTTCGCCGCCGCCGCGGACCGCCACGCCGACGACCGGCTGCGCGTCGGATCGCTGAAGCTCTACATCGACGACGTCGTCGAGCCCCGCACCGCCGCACTCCTGGAGCCGTACACGGGGTGCGGCCACCACCGCGGCGAGACGTTCTATCCGCCGGAGGAGTTCGCGGACCTCCTCGCCAAGCTCGACGCGCGCGGCTTCCAGTGCTTCGTCCACGCGACCGGCGACCGCGGCATCCGCACGGTGCTCGACGCCGTCGAGCACGCCCGTACGGTCAACGGTGAGCGGGACGCCCGCCACCAGGTCGTCCACGTCGAATGCCTCGACCCGGCCGACACCGCGCGCTTCGCCGCGCTCGGCGTGGTCGCCTGCATGCAGCCGAGGCACTGCGCCCCCGAGGTCGCCGGCCCCGGCAAGGACTGGGCCGAGAACGTCGGCACCGACCGCTGGCACAAGGCCTGGCCCATGCGCAGCCTCCACGAGTCGGGTGCGGTCCTCGCCTTCTCCAGCGACTGGAACGTGGCCGAGATGGACCCCATGGTCGGCATCTACACGGCTGTCACGCGCCGCCCGCTGGCCGGCGGCGAGCCCTGGATGCCTGGCGAGACCGTGGACGTGGAGACCGCGGTGTACGGCTACACCATGGGCTCCGCGTACGCCAACTTCCTTGAGCACGAGCGGGGTTCACTGAGCGTGGGCAAGGCCGCGGACTTCGTGGTCCTGTCCCGCGACATCCTGAGCGCCGCACCCGAGGACATACCGGGCACCGTGGCCGAAACCGTCGTCGTGGCCGGCAAGATCGAGCACCGCGCCTGAGAACCCACACACGAACCCGCACACAAAAGGGTCGATTAGGAGGGATAAAGTAGCGCGTCAACCTTCGTCCGCCCGACGCGCCTCAGGAGAACCTACGTGACCTCAGCGATCGCCCCGACCGAAGCGACCGAATCCGCAACGGACGTCACCTCCGAAGAGGCCGTCCCGGCGCAGGCCGGGCCCGCCGAGGCCGAGGCGAACATCTGGGTGCCGGGCGGGACCCCGGACGACACCCCGGAGGAGATGACGGACGAGACGTCGCAGGACACGTCGGAGGTCTCCGAGCCGATCGCCGAGGACGCGCGCGCCTTCGGCGTCTACGCCCGGACCGGCGGCTGGGCGTTCGCCCTCATGGTGGCGCGCAGTGTCCGTCCCGGCGGGCAGCCCGTGGGTGAGACGCCCAAGATCTCGGCTCGCCGGTTCAGCGAGCTGGCGGGCTGCTCGGCCGAGCGCGTCATGCGCTACTACAAGGCCTGGGACAAGGCCGCCGACGACGGACTCGTGCCGCACTTCGAGGCGCTCACCCCGGGCCAGGACGTCGAACTCCCGGACTCCGACGTCTGGTTGTCGTACTACGCGTCGCGCTCCATCGCCGTGTCACCGCGCGGCCACGCGATCTCGGCGGCCGCCGAGGCCGAGGGCATCCGCCCGACCAAGGCCCTGGAGGTCGCCGAGAACCCGACCGCGCTGCGCGCCGCGATCCTCGCCGACCCCGGCACCGCCGAGGCGGCCAGGAAGGCCCTGATGGACCGCCTGGAGGAGGACCCCGCCCTGCGCACCGAGCTGGTCAGGGACATCGTCCGGGCGGACGACCTGAAGAAGGCCGTCGCCGCCGAGGCGAAGACCGGCGACCGGGTCGAGTACGTACGTCAGATCGCGGAGAACGGCCAGATCAAGACACCGGCCGGCCAGAAGATCGAAGCGCCGCGCGAACTGCGCGAGGAGGCCGAGCGCCATCTCTCCCTGATCGACGAGCTGGACGACGGCGAGGAGGCCGGCGAGTGGGCGCGTGAGGCGTACGACAGCGTCCGCGAACTCGTCACCAAGACCGTCGAGAGCGACCCCGACCTCCGGGTGAAGGAGCGCAGGGCGAAGTTCTACAACAGCCTGCAGAAGGCGACGAAGGTCTTCGAGGAGCTCACCCTCGACGACGCCGAGGACGACGTCTACGAGGACGACATGCTCAAGCGCCTCGAAGACCTCCAGCAGGCCATCGCCTCCTGCATCTCGGCGATCCAGGCAAAGGTCCAGTAGTACGTAGGCATGCCGCGGGGCGCCCACCGAGGCGCCCCGGAACGGCGAACGCGATCCCCCACAGACGATCAGCCGCGTGCGGGACGTGGACCGAAGACGGGGAGCCCCACCGAGCGGACAGCCGCGTACGAATCGGAAGGGGACGTGGGGGCGTGTGCGCGCAGCCACCAGCACCACGTACAGGCAATTGGCTAGCCGACGTGCACCCGTCGAACAGCGAGCACGTACATGCCCGCGCGTCCCCGCACCCAAAGTCAAACTTGAGCAGCGCCCCCGAGCCGGCACCTGAGAACGCACATCGCAGAACCACCACCCCGGGCCCGCACCGGAAAACGCATTGCCGCCCCCCGCCCGCATGAACTAGGGTCACGCCCCGTGACTGCCGGGTCGGCCATGGGCCATCAACGAGTAGGGCACCCGGCCTCCGAGTGAGGCCGGGGCGGGCGCGAGGCCCGCCGATCTTCTTTTGCTTCCGCGATCCAGATTTCCCGTATGTCCCGGAGACGAAAGAAGAGAATGCCCAACGATTTCAATCAGCACGTCATCGACGAGTTCCGAGCCCATCGTGGCCGGCTCTCAGGCCCCTTCGAAGGTGGCCGGATCCTCCTCCTCACCACCACGGGAGCCCGCTCGGGCGCCGCACACACCACACCCGTCGGTTTCCTCCCCGACGGCGGCGAGCGCGTCCTGGTGATCGCCTCGGCCGGCGGAGCACCCAGCAACCCGGACTGGTTCCACAATCTCGTGGCCATCCCCCGCGTCACCGTCGAGGACGGCGTCTTCACCTACGCGGCGGAGGCCGAGATCCTGGCGGGCGCGGAGCGCGACGCCGCGTTCGCCCGGGCCGTAGAGCGCGATCCGGGCTGGGCCGAGTACCAGGCGAAGACGTCCCGCGTCATCCCCGTGGTCGCCCTGCGTGCGATCGAGAGCGGCCCGCCGAACGTGACAGGCGCGACGTCCTGGGGCGACGGCCTCAAGGCCGTCCACGACGGGATCCGTCGTGAACTGGGCCTGATCCGCAAGGAGATCGCGGAGTCGGGCCCCGGCCTCGGTGCGCAGCTCCGCATCAACTGCCTCACGCTCTGCAAGGGACTGCACAACCATCACGCCGGAGAGGACGCCGCCCTGTTCCCGTTCATCGGTTCGCGCCACCCCGAGCTCGGCGCGGTCCTGGAGCTGATGCGCGAGGAGCACGAGCGGATCGCCGCACTCCTCGCACGACTGCAGGGGACGGTCTCCGCCGACGGCGCTGACCCCGGCCTGGTGCTCCCCGAGGTGGAGCGGCTCACGGACGAACTGGAGAGGCACCTGCTCCACGAGGAGGAGCAGCTCATCCCGCTCCTGGACGCGGCAGCGATGTAGGGCGTCCTGCCCCAAGTCCCGTCACGTCAAGTCCCCCTGCCGGGAGCCCGATCACGACAGGGCATCCTGCCGCAACCCGGTGACGGCAACGCCTCCCGTCGCAAACCGGGTCACGACAAGACAAGGCCCCTGCCCGAAGACCGGTCAGGCGACCTCGGTGACCCTCGCCGTGAAGGCGTCCAGGTTGCTCATGGCGCGGGCGATCCGCTCGTCGAGCGAGAGTGACTCCTCGTAACGGCCCGCCCTCAGTTTGGGCTGCCGCTTGCCGCGCAGATAGAGCGAGCAGGCGAGGTCGGCGCAGAGGTAGATGCCGACGGTGTTGCCCTCCCGCCCGCGCGCTCCGGCCAGGGGCGCCGCGAGGAGGGCGACACCGGAGGAGGCGTGCCCGGTCAGGCACACCTGGCAGATACTGGACTTCACGGCGCTGGTCCGGCCCACCGAGGGGACCCGTAGGGTGATGCCGAGGGGCCCGTCGGGGCCGGGACGCACGAGGTGGGCTCGCAGGGGCGCTCCCGGGTCGATCCAGCCGAGGAAGTCCAGGTCCTCCCAGGGGAGCTCGGCGAAGTCGAGGGGGAGCTTCATCCGGGCGGCCTCACCCTTCGTGCAGTTCACGAAGGACGCCCGGATCTGTTTTTCGTTCAGTGGTTCCACGTGCGGCGACGATACCCACCACCGCTCGCACAAGCATCCGCATTCCCCGGTGGACGCAGACGCCACCCGTGCGGTCCACGGGGCGCGAACAAGCCGCGCCACGCCCGAGGACACCCCATCGGCTCCGGCCGTATGGCACATGTCCCGTCCGCCTCGCCGGTCCGACCACACGCCCCGACCAGACAGAACACACCCTTGACCGGACCGGAACAACAGGGTTCGGCCAGATGCCCCTGATGGGCGGACTGGCCGATCTTCGCGTGGACGACTGGATGCCCGAGGCATCTAATGAAGATCACCAAGGAAGACTCACCGCCTGCGAGGTCACCATGACCGTGACACCCCCCAAGCCGGACACCGTCGCCTTCCCCCAGGACCGCACGTGTCCCTACCACCCGCCGGCCTCCTACGATCCGCTGCGCTCGGCGCGGCCACTCTCCCGTGTCTCGCTCTACGACGGGCGGACCGTGTGGGTGGTCACCGGCCAGTCGGTCGCGCGCGACCTGCTCATCGACCCGCGCTTGTCCACCGACCGGGCGAACCGCGCCTTCCCGATGCCCACGGAGCGCTTCGCCCTCTCCCGCAAACGGCGCGTCGCCCTCCTCGGAGTCGACGACCCCGAGCACAACGCCCAGCGCCGCATGCTGATCCCGAGCTTCACCCTCAAGCGGATCACGGCACTGCGGCCCCGCATCCAGGAGACCGTCGACCGGCTCCTCGACGCGATGGTCGAGCAGGGTCCGCCGGCCGACCTGGTGAGCGCGTTCGCGCTGCCCGTGCCGTCGATGGTGATCTGCTCACTGCTCGGGGTGCCCTACGCCGATCACGACTTCTTCGAGGAGCAGTCACGGCGGCTGCTGCGCGGGCCAGACGTGACGGACACGGAGGCCGCGCGCGAGCAGCTCGACGCGTACCTGGGCTCGTTGATCGACCGCAAGCGGCGTGAGCCGGGCGACGGACTGCTCGACGACCTCATCCACCGCGGGCCGGACGAGAAGGAGATCGACCGAGAGGAACTGATCAGCCTCGCCACGATCCTGCTGATCGCGGGGCACGAGACCACGGCGAACATGATCTCGCTCGGCACGTTCACCCTGCTCCGCCATCCGGACCGGCTGGAGGAGCTGCGCTCCGCAGACTCACTGCTGCCCGCCGCGGTCGAGGAACTGCTGCGCTTCCTGTCCATCGCGGACGGCATCCTGCGAGTCGCCACTGAGGACATCGAGGTCGCGGGCGAGACCATCCGGGCGGACGACGGGGTCGTCTTTTCCACCTCGCTCATCAACCGCGACGACGACAGCTTCACGGCCCCCGACTCCCTCGACTGGCACCGTCCCACGCGTCACCACCTCGCGTTCGGCTACGGAGTCCACCAGTGTCTGGGGCAGAACCTGGCACGGGCCGAGATGGAGATCGCGCTGCGGTCGCTGTTCGCGCGGCTGCCGGGGCTGCGCCTCGCGGCGCCCGCCGAGGAGATCCCGTTCAAGCCGGGCGACACGATCCAGGGCATGCTCGAACTCCCAGTCACCTGGTGACCGCCCGAGCCGCCAGATCCGAACCCGGGCGGTGACACCAACCCCCAGGGACTCACGCCTGACAACCGAACCCTGACAACCGAACTCAAGCCGTGAGAGAGGCGCAGACCGTGCGGATCCGGATCGACAAGGACAGCTGTGTGGGTGCGGGCATGTGCGCACTGACGGCGCCGAACGTGTTCACGCAGGACGACGACGGCTTCAGCGAGGTGCTGGAGGGCCGCGACGACGGGGCCGGCGACCCGCTGGCGCGGGAGGCGGCCCGCGCCTGTCCGGTGCGGGCCATCACCGTCGCCGACGACTGAGGTCCCCTGCTCAGGCGGGCGGTACGACGGCCACCGGGCAGGGCGCGTGGTGCATCACGGCGTGCGCGACGGACCCGATGCGGGACCCGACGGCCGAGCGACGGGCGCGGCGGCCCACGACCACCAGCTGGGCCCCCGCACCCGACGCGAGAAGGACCTGGCCGGCGCTGCCGATCTCGACGTGCTCCACCACCGGCACGTCGGGATACCGCGCGCGCAGCGGTTCGAGCGCCTCGCCGAGCGCCTTCCTCTCGTACGGCTCCATGCCGCCGGCCTCGTCGAGCAGCTTCAGTGAGGCGGGGCTGTACGCGTACAGGGCCGGCAGGGTCCACGCGCGGACGACCTTGAGGGTCGCGCCGCGTGCGGACGCGGCGGCGAAGGCGAACTCGAGGACCGCGCGGCTGTCCTCGGGCACGCCCTCCTGGCCGACGACGATCTCGCGGCCCGCCGCCTCCGGTTCGGCGCGGTCGTCGGCCCTGACCAGGACGACGGGCCGCGCCGACTCGGCGATGACCTGCTGCCCGACCGACCCGACGAGGAAGCCGACGAGCGCGCCGTGTCCCCGCGAGCCGAGGACGAGGAACTCCGCGTCCGCGGCGGCTCCGAGGAGCGCGGGAACGGCTGCGTCGGACGGGGACTCGACGGACACCGGCAGCCGGGGGTGACCGCTCGCCACGGCGCGCCCGGCCTCGTCGGCCACACTTCTGGCCCAATCGGCCTGCGCCGCGGCATCGGGCGCGGACGCCGCCACATCCGGCAGCGGGGACCAGGCGTGCAGGAGGCGCAGCCCGTACCCACGGCGGACCGCTTCCCGCGCCGCCCACGCCGCGGCGGCCGAACTCTCCGGCGATCCGTCCACTCCCGCGGTGATCCAGCGGTCCATGCGCCTGCCTCTCCGTCACTGATCAGGTCCCGACCAGTGTGCGTCAGCGAGGCGGACAACACGCCAGAACGCCCTAGGCGCGGCTGCCTGCGGCGCCGGTGGGTGCCGCGACCACGTCGCCGAGGAACTGCGACCAGCCACCCTTGGGTGCCTCTCCGACCTCCAGCGAGCGGAGCCGGTCGAGCACGTTCGGATCCTGGACGTCCAGCCAGTCGACGAACTGCCGGAAGGAGACGAGACGTACGTCCTTCTTGCCGGCGATCTCCTTGAACGCGGCCTCGACGGCGTCCATGTAGATGCCGCCGTTCCAGTCCTCGAAGTGGTTGCCGACGAAGAACGGCGCCCGATTCGTCTCGTACGCCCTCTTGAAGCCTGCGAGGTACGACTCGGTGGCCTGCTGGCGCCAGGCCGCGTAGTTGTAGGACGGCCCTCGCGTGGAGTTCTTCGACTGGTTGGCCAGGATGTTGTAGTCCATCGAGAGGACCTCGAAGGTGTGGCCGGGGAACGGGATGCCCTGGAGCGGCAGGTCCCACAGTCCCTGCCGCTTCCCGGGCCAGCGCTGGACACCGCCGGGCGACGAGGCGTCGTAGCGCCAGCCCAGCTCGCGGGCGGTGGGCAGCAGGTTGTCCTGGCCGAGCAGACAGGGTGTGCGGCCGCCGATGAGCTCCTTGTCGTAGTCGAACGGCAGGGGGTCGTCGTCGTGCCAACCCGTGTTCGTACGCCAGGTCTTGACGAACGAGTTCGCCTGCTCGATCTCGCTGCGCCACTGCGCGGGCGTCCAGTTGGCGACGGACCCGGAGCCGGCGCAGAAGTGGCCGTTGAAATGGGTGCCGATCTCGTGGCCGTCCAGCCAGGCCTGCCGGGTGTACTTCAGCGTCTCCTTGAGGTGCGCGTCGGTGAGGTATCCGATGTCGGAGGCGCCTACGGGGTTGTTGGGCGGGTCGTAGAGGCGCTTCTTCGACTCGGGCAGGAGGTACACGCCCGACAGGAAGAACGTCATGTGGGCGCCGTGGTTCTCGGCCAGTTCGAGGAAGCGCGGGAAGAGACCGTTGCCGACCTCGCCCGCACCGTCCCAGGAGAAGATCACGAACTGCGGCGGCGTCTGGCCGGGTTCGAGGGGGACGGGCGCCTCGGGCTGCCTCGGCTGCTTGCCGGTGTACGCCGTCGAACCGTCACCGATCAGCTGGGGCGCGGCCTTCCTGCCCGGGTGGGCGCCCCGGTCTGGCTGGCGGCCGGGGCCCGCGGGCGGTCGGTCCGCGTCCTTGCCCGTTCCGCATCCGGCGAGACCCGCGGCAGCGGCGCCCAGGCCGATCCCGAGTCCCAGACCCACGGCTCCCCTGCGGGTGATCTCACTCATCGGCATCCCAACCCGCGTCCGCGAGGGACGCGTTGCGCAGCCCCCTGACAACACACGCACCATAAATCGGCTAAACCGACAAATAGTCCATTTAGGTCGGCGCGGCGGGCAAAGCGCCGCCTAAAGCGCCGGCCGGGCCGGAGCCCGCAGGCCGGGAGGGGGTCCGATGTCGGGTCAGCTCGCGTCGGGGTCGCCGACGACCTTCCCCGGGTTGAACAGGTCCAGCGGGTCAAGGGTGTTCTTCACCGCGCGCTGCACCGCGCAGACCTCGGGGCCGAGTTCCTGCCGCATGCCGCCCCGCTTGAGCAGGCCGACGCCGTGTTCCCCGGTGACCGTGCCGCCCGCGGCGATCGCCGCGCCGAGCAGCTCCTCGAACGCGGCCTGCGCCGCACGGCGCGCCTCGGCGTCGCCGGGCGGGGTGATCAGGAGCGGGTGGAGGTTGCCGTCCCCCGCGTGCGCGATGGTCGCGATCCGCACCCCGTGCCGCTGCCCGATCTCCTCGACGGTGGCAAGCATGGCGGGCACGGCCGAGCGGGGTACGCAGATGTCCTCGGTCAGCACGGGGCCCAGACGTTCGAGGGCCGGGTAGGCGAGCCTGCGGACGTCGAACAGGGCCTCGGCCTCGACGGCGTCGGTGGACTGTTCGGCCCAGAGCGCTCCCGCGTCCGTGAACGCCTCGGCGACCGCGGCCGCCTCCGCCGCGCCCGCGTCACCCGGCGCGTCGATCCGTGCCAGGAGCAGCGCGGCGGCGCCGGGTTCGATCCCGAGGTGCTTCCAGTCCTCGACGGCCTGCATGCAATGCCGGTCGAGGAGTTCCAGGGCGGCGGGCTGGAGGCCGCGCCGGGTGCACAGCGCGACGGCGGCGCCCGCCGCGACGAGGCCGTCGAAGGCGCCGACGACGGTGCGGGGTTCGGCGGCGGGCGCGGGACGAAGCCGTAGCGTGATCTCGGTGATCACTCCGAAGGTGCCTTCCGAGCCGACGAACAGGCCGGTCAGGTCGTAGCCGCTGACACCCTTCGTGGTGCGCCGGCCGAACCGGACGCGGCTGCCGTACTCGCCCGCGGGCCCGCCCATCACGGCTTCGAGGCCGATCACGTAGTCGCGGGTAACGCCGTACTTGAGGCAGCACAGGCCGCCGGCGTTCGTCGACACGTTGCCGCCGATGGTCGACCAGGGGGCGCTGGCCGGGTCCGGCGGGTACCAGAGGCCGTGCTCGGCGACGGCCGCCTTCAGGTCGTTGTTGACGACGCCGGGCTGTACGACGGCGAGCAGGTTCTCGGTGTCGATCTCCAGGATGCGGTTCATCCTCGACAGGTCGAGGACCAGGCAGCCGTCGGTGGCGTTCGCGCCGCCCGAGAGCCCGGTTCCGGCACCGCGGGTCACGACGGGTACGGACAGCGCGGCACAGGCGCGCACCACCTGCTGCACTTCGCCGGCGTCCGTCACCCGGACCGCCGCGAGCGCCCGGCCCACCGGCGCCCATTCCGCGTCGTCGTGGCTGAGCCCGGACAGCACGTCGCCGTCCTCGATCAGCGTGAGGCCCGGCAGCGCCTTGGCCAGGTCGTTCAGGAGCTCGCGGTCGGGTGCCGTGTCGATGTCGTCGTCTCCTCGCGCGAGAACCGTTCGATTACGGTCGCAGTCTAAAGACGGCCTTGATCCACTTCCCGACCGGCACCCGCTCCACGATGACCTCGGTGGCGAGGGCGTGGACTATCTCGAGACCGTGCCCGCCGATGCGCGCCGGGTCCTTGACGAAGAGGCGGGGCACGGCGGCGCTGCTGTCGTAGACGGTGACGGCCACTTCGTCCTTCGATCCCTCGAGATCGAGGACGTACGGACCGTGGCTGTGACGGTCCGCGTTGGTGACGAGCTCGCTGACCAGGAGCAGCAGATCACCGCGGGACCTGGCGTCGATCAGGGCGCACCACTCGGACCGCAGCTGTTCGAGGAACACCTCGGCGAAGGCGCGCGCGTCTGCGATGCAGCCCGGCTCTCCGGTGTACTGCGTCGCCCGGCGCAGTGGCTCGGCGGCAGCACCGGTCGGCATCAAGGCTCCGTCCAGGTACTCGGTCATGCGGTTCTCTCAATGGAATCGATCGGCACAGTAACTCCCCTGCAGACCTCCTGATACCCAGTGGCGCGCGCGGCAGTCATAACCGGCCGGAACGGGCGGCAGGGCATGCCGCCCGTTCCGGTCCGGTCACGCGGTGCGCGAGGTCAGCAGCTCATTTTCCACGTATGGGAGTCGCCGCTGTCGTTGCCCCAGCTGTCGGAGGCGATCTCCTGGCCCGGGGCGAGGCAGACAGTGCCGAGACCGACGAGGCCCGGGTTCTCGTAGACCTGCACGTGATCCTTGATGCCGGGGCCCGAAATGCCATGGTTCGCCCAGGAGGAGTCCTGGTCCTGGATGGGGTCCTCCCAGTCGTGGTCGTCGCCCGACCAGTTGGTGCGCTGACCGCCGAAGTTCGCGTCCGTCCAGGCACAGAACTGGCCGCTGGGGCACGAGGCGCCGAAGGCGGAGGACGAGGTGGCGACGGCGCCGCCGAAGGCGAGGGCGACGGCCGCGAGGAGCGCGGCGGAGTTCTTGATGATCACTGCGTCTCTTTCTCTTGCTGCTGAATCGGCTGTTGCTGCTTCTGCTGCTTCTGGTGGGCGAGGAGGCTCCTCGCGCGGTTCAGGGCGTGCTCCCGAAGGCGCTCCCAGTCCGCGACTTCGGTGCGGTGTCCGGCCCGTACCGAGGCGAGGCTGGTCTTGCGGTAGGCCGCTTCGGGCTTGAGGTTGTTGACGACGGTCGAGACCTGGAACCAGCGGCGCTGGTCGCCGTAGAGGGCGCGCTGTGCCGAGGCCAGGCAGCCGTCGGTGTGGGCGCGCACGGAGTATCCGGTCGGCAGCCTCAGGGAGAGTTCCGTGCGTCCGGCGCCGAAGAGGGCGTCGGCCAGGTGTTCCTCCTGAGCCTGCGTGCCGGGCCGTCTGCCGGGGCGCGGCGGCGTGAGTCCCTGCGCGGTGAGGCAGCGGTCGGTCAGGAGCTGGGTGGCTGCCTTGACGGTGTCGTCCGGGGAGAGTGCGGGCCCGGGGTCCCGGGCCGCGCAGCCGGTGACGAGCAGCCCGGCCAGGGACAGCGGGCCGAGCACGGTGAACACCAGGAACGGCCGTGCCCAGGGGCGCGGTCGGTGGGTCATCGGCGGATCAGCCCGCTTCGCATCCCATCTTGTTGTCGCTGACGCCGTCGAACTTGGTGGCCCATGCCTCCCAGTTCTCGTCGTAGTCGTCCTTGCGGATCTCGCGGTAGAGGCAGCTGTTACCCGGCCCGTAGCTGATCGCATAGACGGTGCCGTCGACGCGGGAGTCGAAGGAGTAGGCGTGGCGCTGAGTGCCGTTCTCCGCCTCGGCGTAGCCGGGTGGCGCGTAACACCAGGCCTGGCCGTGCTGGCCCGCCTCGGTCCAGAAGCAGACCTGTCCAGGGCCCGCGGCGCGCGCGGAACCGGCCGGCGCGGTGGCGACGGCGGTCGGGGCGGCGAGGGTCAGCGCGGCGGCGACGCCGACGAGAGCGGTGGTGAGCAAGACAGTGCTGCGGTGCATTCGAGCGGCTCCGAAAGTGTGGTGACGGCGCTGTGCAGGACCACAATCCCCCGGCGTTTGTGCAGGTAAGCGCGGCGCCACCCGTACCGGCTACTAGTCATATCGACGCCGCGTCGATCATGGGTGGGGAACGAGCGCGGCCCTGGACGCGCGGGTGCGCTGCATCCGCAGGGCGTCGACCGACTCGGCGAGGAACTCGTATTCCGTGGTGTCGTCGCGAGTGATCAGCCGGACGAGTTTCCCGTCGGCGAGTTCCTCGGCCACTTGTTCCTGCCGCTCGCTATCGCCGCACCAGTCACGCAGCGCGCCCGGCACATCGGGGACGGTGTCGGCGACCGGTGCAATGGCGTGTTCGGGGAAATGCGGATTGCCGGGGCGCGGATCGAGCCGTTCGGCTATCCAGGAAGCGCGGTCGCGCAGCCACCACATCGCGAGCGGCAGAGTGGGCGCGCGATACGTTCCGAGCGGTACGCCGACGCGCCGACCGCCGCAGATTCCGTACGCGGTGACATGGCACAGGAATTCCTCGTGCACGTTCTCCCCCGTCGCGTCGTTCGCCGCCCTGCAGGCCTCACTTTCATTCCGTGCGATGTGCGTGATCCGTGTGGGTGCGCCGGGCCGGACCGGCGGAGTGATCTATTTGTCGGGCATCATTCAACTTCCTCAGAAGACGAGTATCGACACTTCCGACGCGCTGTCACCATGCCTTTCTGGCCAGTCTCCTGGCATATTCAGAGCGCCGAATGGCCGGAAGGGAACGGGTGCGCGGGTGTGAAATCCCCGCCATCGAGGAAGCAGCACGTCATGCACTCCAAGGACGTTCTCACCGACGCATTCGGACGGGTCCACGAAACGGTTCACTCGGCGGTGGAAGATCTTTCCGCCGAGGAACTCAACACCCGCCTCAATGACGACTCGAACTCGATCGCGTGGCTGATCTGGCACCTCTCACGCGTGCAGGACGATCACATCTCCGACGCTTTCCGCACCGATCAGGTCTGGCTCGCCGACGGCTGGGCCGACCGCTTCGATCTCGCCCTGCCGCCCTCCGACACGGGATACGGCCACAGCGACAAGCAAGTGGCCAAGGTGCAGGTCCCGTCGGCCGATCTGCTGCTCGGCTACTTCGACGCCGTGCACGAGCGCACCCTCTCCCACGTGGCAGGACTGACCGACGCCGACCTGGACCAGGTGATCGACGACACCTGGTCGCCGCCGGTCAGGCTGGGCGTGCGGCTGGTGAGCGTCATCTCGGACGATCTCCAGCACTCGGGACAGGCCGCCTATGTCCGCGGGATTCTCGAGCGCCTCTGAGACCCGGCGCGCGCCCCGTGTGAACCGGACGCACCCAGTCACTGCGTTCGCACGCTTCCAGCCATCGGAACGACGCAGTCCACTACGAGGGGAACCCCGCACAGGATTGACGGCTCCTGCGCGGAGGGGCCGCCGGCCACTCCCTACCCACGCCCAGGCCGGCGGCCCCGTTCACCCACTCACCGGCGTCAGCTCCCGAGCCGCTCCTCGAGCCGGATCGTGACGCGGTCCCCCGCCTCCTTGCCGATCGCCTTGCGCACCTCGGCCTTGACGGGCAGCTTGTGCCGCCCGTCCCCCAGAGCCATGAAAGAGCTCCGGAACGGATGCCCGTCGACCGTGCCCCTGACCTTGACCAGACCGCGCGTCCCGAAGAAGGCGGCCGATCCGGGCCATACGACATAGGTCCAGCCGCCTTCGTTCGGACTCTTCTCCAGGACGGCGCTGAACTCCTCGTTCAGGGTGCTGGACGTGCTCATCTCTGCCTCCTCGGGGTCCTCCGTCACCACTGAAGACCTTCCGCGCGCGCGGAACTCATCGCACCCGGAGCGCTCCGACAGCCCTCCCCGGCACGGTTGAGGTCTTGACAACTCGATTGGTCTGGACCAGCTTTGGGCCCTACAGCGGTGGCCACCGTTCACTCCCGCCCCCTTCTCTCCCCCACCGGAGGCAGTAAGTGGACCGTGCACGCAGATGGATCAAGGGCGCACTGGCCGTCACCGCGGCCGCGGCGCTCGGCGGCACCGCTCTGGCGACCACGGCGCAGGCCGCCGACATCAACGTCGCCAAGAACGCCGGGTTCGAATCGGACCTGAGCAACTGGACGTGCTCCCCCGGCACCGGTTCCGTGGTCGGCTCTCCCGTGCACGGCGGCGCCAAGGCGCTCAAGGGCACCCCGACCGCGCAGGACACCGCCCAGTGTTCCCAGGCCGTAGCGGTCAAGCCCAACTCGACGTACACACTGAGCTCCTGGGTCCAGGGCAGTTACGTGTACCTCGGCGCGAGCGGCACCGGCACCACCGACGTGTCGACGTGGACACCGGGATCCTCCGGCTGGCAGCAGTTGAGCACCACGTTCACGACCGGCGCGAACACGACGTCCGTGACCGTCTACACGCACGGCTGGTACGGGCAGAGCGCGTACTACGCTGACGACGTGAGCGTGCTCGGTCCCGACGGCGGCGGTGGCGGCGGCGATCCCGTCGTCATCCCGGCGGTCCCCGCGGGACTCGCGGCGGGCACCGCGACGTCCTCGTCGGTCGACCTCTCCTGGAACCCGGTCTCCGGCGCCACCGGCTACAACGTGTACCGCGACGGCGCGAAGGTCGCCTCCGTCGGCGGCGCGTCCGCCACCGTCACCGGACTCGCCGCCGCCACCTCGTACAGCTTCCAGGTCAGCGCGACCAACTCGGCCGGTGAGTCCGCGAAGTCGGCGGCCGTCACCGCCAGGACCGCGACCTCCGGGGGCGGTGGCGGCGGCACCGTGCCCAAGCACGCGGTGACCGGCTACTGGCAGAACTTCAACAACGGCGCGACCGTGCAGAAGCTGCGGGACGTCCCCTCGCAGTACGACATCATCGCGGTGTCCTTCGCCGACGCGACCAGCACGCCGGGGCAGATCTCCTTCACGCTCGACCCCGCCGTCGGATACGCGTCGGCCGCCGACTTCAAGGCCGACATCGCCGCGAAGCAGGCCGCGGGCAAGTCCGTGATCCTGTCGGTCGGCGGCGAGAAGGGCAGTGTGTCCGTCAACAGTGACGCCTCGGCCACCGCGTTCGCCGACAGCGCCTACTCCCTGATGCAGCAGTACGGGTTCGACGGCGTCGACATCGACCTCGAGAACGGCCTCAACTCCACCTATATGTCGAAGGCCCTGCACCAGCTCGCCGCGAAGGCCGGCGCGAAGCTGGTCCTCACGATGGCGCCGCAGACCATCGACATGCAGTCCACGTCAGGTGAGTACTTCAAGACGGCGCTGAACGTGAAGGACATCCTCACGGTCGTCAACATGCAGTACTACAACAGCGGTTCGATGCTGGGCTGCGACGGCAAGGTGTACAGCCAGGGATCGGTCGACTTCCTGACCGCGCTGGCCTGCATCCAGCTGGAGGGCGGTCTCGACCCGTCGCAGGTCGGCCTCGGCGTCCCGGCGTCGACGCGTGGCGCCGGCAGTGGCTACGTGGACCCGTCGGTCGTCAACAACGCGCTCGACTGCCTGACGCGCGGCACCGGCTGCGGCTCCTTCAAGCCCGCGAGGACCTATCCGGGACTGCGGGGCGCGATGACCTGGTCCACGAACTGGGACGCGACGGCGGGCAACTCCTGGTCGAACAGCGTGGGCCCCAAGGTGCATTCACTCCCGTAAGCACGCTGCGGCCTGTACGGCGGCACTCAGTTCAGCAGCTGCCACAGGGGCGTAGGCCGGGTCCTCCGTGGGATGCCGCGCGATCGTCTCGTGGGTGCCGCGCTCGTACGCCCCGGTCTCCCAGCCCCCGCCGGGGTCCTCGCGCACATAGAGGAATCGGTGGGGGTGAGGGACGGTTCGTGGACGCCCTCGATCCAGTAGTGGGCCGGGGGCACGGCGGCCTGCCGCAGAGCGTGCTCCAGCGCGTGCCGGTCCACGAGACCGTCCTTCTGGCCCGATCTCGCTCACGCGGGCTCGAGGTAGTCGTGTTCCAGGAGCCACTTCACGTTGAGGCGCCGGCCCTCACCGGGGTTGAGGAACACCTGGTCGAGCTTGATCTGCCGGCCGCCGCCGGGCTGCTAGAACCAGGGAGCGATCGAGCCCTGCCACACGAAGAACGGCTTGGCGACCTCGTAGACGTGATAGTCACACGCGTGGGCGGGCTCACGAGTGTTGAGGTTCTGCGGGGGCAGCGCCCGCTTCTCGTACGCGTCCCCGGCGGGCGCCAGGTAGGAGCCGTACTCCGAGCCGAACCCGTCGAGGGTCTGCCCGGGGGGGGCAGCTCGGTGGGGCGGCGGTCGACCTGGCCGTCGGTCTCGGTGAATCCGTCGTTCGGCGGGCACTTCCAGCTGCCGGAGTCGGCCGCCCCCTCCCAGTACTTCTTCAGGAACGCCGCGGTCGTCTCCTCGATGCTTCGACGGATCGCCAGGTTCGCATGCACACAGTGATCATGTGGACACTGGGGGAGACTACGGCGATCTTCGGCTGTGGCGGCGGCATCCGGCCACCACGCCTTTCACCCCGTCATGAAGACGCGACGCCCCGCCGCAAAGACGCCACACGCGGTACGCGGGCGAGTCAGCCCGCCATGAAGACGAGGGTGCCGTCCGGGAGCCGTGCCTCGATCCGGGCGCCGTGTTCCACGGTCCGGCTGACGGTGCAGTACTTCTCGTGGGTCAGGCGCACGCCGCGGGCGAAGGCGTCGTCCGCCCGCATGTCGCCCTCGGGCAGCTCCAGTTCGTAGCTGACGCGGACCGCGCCGACGCGGCCGTCGTCCTCGGGGCGTGACACGGACTCCACGACGATGCGCAGCCCCTCGTGTTCGACGGTGCGGGCCGTGCGGTCGGTGACGAGGCCGCCGCAGCCGCCCAGCGCGGCGAGGAGCAGCTCGACCGGGGTGAACGACGGCTGCACGTCGGGGTCTTCGGCGGCGCCGATGCGCACCTCGGCGCCGCGGTCGTTGCGTGCGGTCCAGTCGCGGAAGCCGTTGCGGACGGTCTCGATGCGGTAGTCGGCCATGTCGGGTGGTTCTCCCTCGCTGCGGTCGTCCGGTCCTGCTCGTCCCCGGCACCGTACGGGCGAGGGGGCGCGGGGCGGCGCAGGCCGGACCGTCGGACGGGCATGAACGCCCGCTCGGTCGCGTCAGGGAGTGGGCAGGCGCCCGCCGCAGCGGGCGCAGAAGGCCGCCGCGGCATCCTCGGAGACCCGGCCGCAGGCGGGGCAGATCCGGCTGAGCAGGCAGGCCGGTTCACCGCCCTCGCGGGCCGGGGGCCTCGCGATGGACAGGCCGGGGCGTCTGCGGTGGGCGGTGAGGTAGGCGAGACCGTCTGCGCCGGCCGTCACGGAACGCCGTTCGCCGCGCGCGACGAACACCAGGGCGCCGGGCGTGAGTTGCTCCTCCGTGTCGGCGTGCCGGAGCGACCCCTCACCTTCGAGGACGACGAGCAGGACGTCGAGGTCCGGCTCGACGTGCTCGGCGACGGCGGTGCCCGGCCGCAGCCGGACGAGGTTCGCGTCGAGCTGCCGTGCCGCGCCGTCGAGCTTCCACAGGGCGCCCGTCCGGGACTCGTCCGCGGTGCGCAGCACGTCCGCAAGTGACACTCGGCCCGACGGCATGGCTCTTCCTTCATCGGTCGGTTTCATCGGTTGGTACGTCGTGGACTCCGCAGCCTACGGCGTGCGTGAGGGCATCCCCAACGACTGTCAACTGACGGTTGACACCCTTCTACTGTCAACCTAAGGTTGTCACATGACGGAATCTGCGGAGCCAGTAGGCATGACCACACCCGTACGCCTCGACGACCTGATCGACGCCATCAAGAAGGTCCACACCGACGCACTCGACCAGCTCTCCGACGCCGTGATCGCCGCCGACCACCTCGGCGATGTCGCGGACCATCTGATCGGCCACTTCGTGGACCAGGCGCGCCGCTCCGGGGCGTCCTGGACCGACATCGGCAGGAGCATGGGGGTCACCCGGCAGGCCGCCCAGAAGCGGTTCGTGCCCAAGGCCTCCGGCGAGGTCGGTGACCTCGATCCCAGCTCCGGCTTCGGCCGCTACACCCCGCGGGCACGCAACGTCGTGATGTCCGCGCAGAACGAGGCCCAGGCCGCCGGCAACGACGAGATCCGGCCCGAACACCTCGTCCTCGGCCTCCTCGCCGAGCCCGAGGGGCTCGCCGCGCAGGCCATCCGCGCGCAGGGCGTGCTCCTCGACACCGTCCGGCAGAACGCGACGGCCACGCTGCCCCCGGCCGTCTCCGACGTGCCCGGCCTCGTCAAGTTCGACGCGAACGCGAAGAAGGCCCTGGAGCTGACCTTCCGCGAGGCGTTGCGCCTGGGCCACAACTACATCGGTACGGAGCACATCCTGCTGGCCCTCCTGGAACAGGAGAACGGCTCGGGCACCCTCGCCGAGTCGGGCATCGACAAGGCCGCGTCGGAGGCGCACATCGCGCAGATGCTGGCCGCGATCGTCAAGGAGCGGGCGAAGGGGGAGTCCTGACGGACCGTCCGCCGATCGGGTGTCCCGGAGTGCTCGCGGCACTTCGGGACACCTTTGCCGTCCTGCGTCGCGCGCGGTCCTGATGGGAGAATGCCCCCATGACTGAGCGCGCAGGAACCCAGGCCCGGCCGGAGGACCTCGTCGACATCGATGAACTCGTCGACGCGTATTTCACCAAGGTCCCCGACGTGGACCGCCCCGAGCAGCGCGTCGTCTTCGGCACGAGCGGGCACCGAGGCTCCAGCCTGGACGGCGCGTTCAACGAACGGCACATCGCGGCGATCACGCAGGCCATCGTCGAGTACCGCACGGCCGAGGGCATCACGGGCCCGCTGTTCATCGGGCCCGACACCCACGCCCTCTCGCGCCCCGCGCTCGACACGGCACTCGGCGTCCTCGCGGCGAACGGCGTACGCGTCTTCGCCGACGTCCACGACGGCTACGTGCCGACCCCCGCGCTCAGCCACGCCATCCTGCGCTGGAACAGCACCGCGTCCGACGAGCTCGGCCAGGCGGACGGCATCGTCATCACGCCGAGCCACAACCCGCCGCGCGACGGCGGCTTCAAGTACAACCCGCCCCACGGCGGCCCCGCCGACTCCACCGCGACGTCCTGGATCGCGCGCCGCGCCAACGAGCTGCTCGCCGACGGCAATCGGGATGTGCGCACCACGAAGGACGTGACTCCGGAGACGTACGACTTCCGTGAGCGGTACGTCGAGGAGCTGAGCACCGTCATCGACACCGACGCCATCCGGGCGTCGGGGCTGCGCATCGGCGCGGACCCGCTCGGCGGGGCGAGTGTGCACTACTGGGCGCGGATCGCCGAGATGTACGGACTCGACCTGACGGTGGTCAACCCCGAGGTGGACCCGACCTGGCAGTTCATGACGCTCGACTGGGACGGCAAGATCCGGATGGATCCCTCGTCGGCCCCCGCGATGGCGTCCGTCCTCGCGAAGCGGCACGACTACGACCTGCTGACGGGGAACGACGCGGACGCCGACCGGCACGGCATCGTCACGCCCGACGCCGGGCTCATGAACCCGAACCACTATCTCGCCGTCGCGATCCACTACCTGGCGACGCACCGCACCGGCTGGCGGTCCGACGCCGCGATCGGCAAGACGCTGGTGTCGAGCGCCGTCATCGACCGGATCGTCGCGTCCCTCGGCCGCGAACTGCTCGAAGTCCCCGTCGGATTCAAGTGGTTCGTGCCGGGACTCGTCGACGGGTCGGTCGCCTTCGGCGGCGAGGAGAGCGCGGGCGCGAGCTTCGTACGCAAGGACGGCGGTGTCTGGACGACCGACAAGGACGGCATCCTGCTCGCTCTGCTCGCGGCCGAGATCACCGCGGTGACCGGGAAGACCCCGTCGCAGTACTACGCCGAACTCGCCGCGGAGCACGGCTCGTCGTCGTACGCGCGCGTGGACGCGAAAGCGACCAAGCAGCAGAAGGCCCGCCTCGCCGAGCTCAGCGGCGACGCGATCACCGCGGACACCCTCGCGGGCGAGCCCATCACGGGACGGCTCAGCCACGCGCCGGGCAACGGCGCCGCGATCGGCGGCGTGAAGGTCACCACGGAGAACGCCTGGTTCGCCGCACGGCCGAGCGGCACGGAGGACGTGTACAAGATCTACGCCGAGTCGTTCCGCGGCCCGGACCACCTGGCCCAGGTGCAGACGGAGGCGCAGTCGATCGTGGACGCGGCGCTCGCGAAGGACTGACGGAACATGGGCGGCAGCGCGCGGGACGCTCGCCCGAGCGCTGCCGCCCACGTCTTGCGGTGTACGACTACTCCGCGGCCGTCGCCTCCGCGAGGCCCGGCACCTCGGCGACGCTGTCCAGCACGTAGGTGTGCGGGTGCAGTTCGAGCTCCGTGCGCGGGAGCTGGCCGGTGAGGACACCGACGACGATGCCCGCGCCCGCGTGGTGCCCCGCCTGGAGGTCGACCGCGGTGTCGCCCGCGACGAGCACCTTGCGGACGTCCACGACGCCGGTCTTCTCCATCGCCCGGTGGATCATGTACGGGGCGGGACGGCCGCGGACGACCTCGTCGGCGGTGACGACCGCGTCGAGGTTGCCGCCCTCACCCGTGGCCCAGCCGAGCGACGCGAGCAGTGGCAGGGCGACGTCAGCGCTGAACCCGGTGGTCAGGGCGACCTTGATGCCCCGGGCGCGCAGTTCGGTGAGGGCCTTGTCGGCCTGGGCTACGGGCTGCGGCGGGACCTCTTCGTAGCGCTCCTTCAGGAACGCGCGGAAGACGCCGTACTGCCGCTCGACCAGCTCCGCGTCGGGGGTGCCGCCGCCGAGGCGGACCAGCGCGTCGATGGCTTCGCGCTTGTCCGTACCCATCCACGTCTGGAGGTCCTGCGGGTCCACCGTCACGCCGGTCGACTCGACGGCGTGGCGCAGCGCCTCGTACACCGCGCCGTGCTCCTCGATCGTGGTGCCTGCCATGTCGAAGACGGCGAGTTCAATCACTGGGGTTCTCCTCGTCAGTGCGGTACCGGCCGACGACGGTGCGTCCCTCGGCGGTGTTCTCGATGGTGAAGTTGGCGAGTGCGGGAAGATAGCGGTCGTCGGCGTACTCCAGGGGCACGCCGTCCCGTGAGAACGCCAACCGCCTTACGCGCAGCAGGGGTTCGCCTGGCTCGATGCCGAGGAGCGACGCGTCCTGTGTGTCGGCGGCGATGGCGTCGATGGTGTGGCGGGCGTGGTGCAGGTCGACATCGCGGCCGCACAGGGCCTCGTAGATCGAGCCCGCGTCGGGGTCCATGTCGAACAGGTGCCGGCCGACGTGGAGGACGAACGTGGAGCGTTCGACCATGACCGGCACGCCGTCCAGGTGGCGCAGCCGGACCAGGTCGACCACGGGTTCACCCTCGTCGAGGCCGAGCCGTGCGGCGGCCTCAGGGGAGGCCCGGCGGCGGGCGACCTCGACGGTCAGCTGACCGGGTTCGCGGCCGATGGACCTGGCCCACTGGGTGAACGACATGAGCGACGCGAAGGGCTGCGACGGGGCCGCCTTTCTGGCGACGGGCGGCTTGCCCCGGCCGCCCACGAGATGCCCGTCCGACCGCAGTATCGACAAGGCCTGCCTGACCGGCCCGCGGGAGGTCCCGAACTCTTCGCAGAGCTGGGATTCGCTCGGTACCGGCTCGCCCTCCGGCCACTCACCGGACTCGATGCGCCGCAGGAACTCGGCGCCGAGCTGCTCATGGAGCGGCACACCCTTACTTGTCTTCACAAGACGACTATCGCAGCTCGACCCGCCTCTCCTCAAGGCCCGTGCGTGGCCAGTACGGGGCCGCTCGATGACGTTTCGGGGTCACCCACCCCTGCTCCGGGGCACGGAAGGTAAACAGACGGAAAACTTGTACACACAAGTCTTGCCCCATGCGCCCGAGGGCTCGCAC
The DNA here is from genome assembly GCF_026340095.1 of Streptomyces sp. NBC_01446. Taxonomy (GTDB): domain Bacteria; phylum Actinomycetota; class Actinomycetes; order Streptomycetales; family Streptomycetaceae; genus Streptomyces; species Streptomyces aureus. The sequence goes on from NZ_JAPEPO010000002.1 coordinate 1,256,805, forward strand.
GCTGCCAACCATGAGCATCACAACAGCGCCCTCGTCCGCCCCTTCGCCCGCCGCCGACCTCCCCGGCGGCCGCAGCGACCTGGTCATCGTCGGTGCCGGGGTCGTCGGCCTCGCCCACGCCTTCGAGGCCGCCCGGCGTGGCCTGACCGTCACGGTCATCGAGCGGGACTGGCAGCCCGTAGGCGCTTCGGTACGCAACTTCGGGCACTGCTGCATCACGGCACAGCGCGGCGACCTGCTGGAACTCGCCTACCGCTCGCGGGCGGGGTGGCTGGAGGCCGCGAAGAGCTCGGGCCTGTGGGCCAAGGAGGCCGGCGCCCTCGTGGTGGCGAGGTCGGAGGCGGAACTCGCGGTCCTGGAGGAGCTGCGCGAGGAGCGCGGCGCGGACACCGTCCGGCTGCGGACCCGCGAGGAGGTCGCGGGCGAGCTCGGCCGGGGCGCCGACGCCGGTGACATCGTGGGCGGCGCCTTCCTCCCCGACGACCTGCGCGTCAACCCCCGCGAGGCCGCCCCGGACCTGGCCGCATGGCTGTCCATACAGCCCAACGTCACCGTGGTGTGGGGCACGAACGTGAACGGCGTCGAGGAGGGCACCGTCCACACCGGCCGTGGCCCGGTCCACAGCGACCGGATCCTCGTCTGCGTGGGCCACGACCTGGACCGCCTGTACCCCACGGCGGCGGAGGAGCACGGCATCGAGCGCTGCCGGCTCACCATGGCGCGGGTCACGGCGCCCGATGCCTTCCGTACGGACGCGGCGATCCTGACCGCGACGTCCATGCTGCGCTACGACGCCTTCACGGCCATGCCGTCCGGGCCGAGGCTGCGCGAGGAGGTCATCGGCCACAGCCCCGAGCTGCTCGACGTCGTCGCGAACGTCATGTTCACCCGCCTGCCCGACGGCACGGTCCTGGTCGGGGACTCCCACGCCTACGGGCGGACCACGACCCCGTTCGAGGACGAGCCGACGGCGCAGCTGCTGCTCGACTCGGCGGCCGAGGTCCTCGGAGCCGGCGACCTGCGGGTGACGGAACGCTGGCAGGGCGTCTACGCGAGCAGTGGCCGCGGCCCGCTCCTGGTCCGGGACGTGGCACCCGGCGTGCGGGCCATCTCGGTCACCTCGGGGATCGGCATGACGCTCTCGTTCGGTCTCGCCGCCGCCACGTTCGACGAGTCCCTGGCCGCGACGGCCTGACCACCCGCCGCGGACAAGATCCCGGCCACCGCCCCTCCACCGCGGCACAGAGGGCAGCCCGCGCCGCGAGCACGTCTCGCGGCGCGGGGCCCGGCACTGCGTAGCACTGCGGCACGTCACCCCCGCATCCATCGCTCACCAGGCACCGAGGACAAGGAGACCACCATGCCCGACGGCACCCGGCCAGGGGTCGCGCCCGACCCGCTCCGGTCCCCCGCGGCAGACCCCGCTTCCGTCCGGCTCTCGCAGCGCTGGCGCTGGCAGATCTTCGCCGTCACCTGGATCGCGTACGCGGGCTTCTACTTCGTCCGGCAGGCGTTCTCGGTCGCCAAGCTCGGCATTCTGGACGACCCCGCGGTCAACCACACCTTCACGTCCCACACGCTCGGACTGATCGACGCCGTGTATCTCGCGGCGTACGCGGTGGGGCAGTTCGCGTGGGGCTCGTGGGCGGACCGGTTCGGGCCGCGGGTCGTCGTGATCGGCGGGATGACCGGCGCGGTGGTCGCGTCGGCGGTCATCGGCCTGAGCACCTCGCTCGTGGTGTTCGGCGTCGCGATGGCCGTGCAGGGGCTCGCGCAGTCGACGGGCTGGGCCCCGCTGTGCAAGAACGTAACCAGTTTCGTGCCGGTGAAGGAGCGGGGCCGGATCCTCGGTCTGTGGTGCACGAACTACGCGTTCGGCGGCCTCGCGGCGCCGCCCTTCCTCGGCTGGTGGGCGTACTCGGTCTTCGACAGCTGGCACGCGGCGTTCCTGGCCGGGTCGGCGACGCTGGCCGTCGTGCTCGCGCTGTTCGTCGTCCTCCAGCGCAACGAGCCCGCGGACGCGGGTCTCCCCCGGCCCGACGCCCAGGAGGCGACGGCCGAGTCCGGCGCCGTGTCCGGGCCGGCCGAGGCGCCGCTCACCTCCCGCGAGATCTACCGCGAGATCCTGCGCAACCGGATGGTTCTCACGCTCAGCGCCGCGTACTTCCTGCTCAAGCCCGCCCGGTACGCGCTCCTGCTGTGGGGCCCGGTGATCGTCAGTGAACGGCTGCCCGAGGTGGGCAAGTTGGGGGCCACGCTGATCCCGGTGGCGTTCGGCGTGGCCGGCGTGCTCGCGCCGATGACGGTCGGCTGGATCTCCGACCGCCTGTTCTCCTCCCGGCGCGTCCCGCCGTGCGTCCTCTCGCTCGGTCTGCTGACGGTGATGCTCGCGGCGTTCGTGCCCCTCACCGCGACGGGCAGCACCTGCACGATGGTCGGCGTCCTGGCCGTGATCGGCTTCGGTCTCTACGCCGCCGACGCCCTGATCGCGGGCGTCGCGGCCGTCGACTCGGGAGGCCAGGCCGGGGCGGGCACCGCCACCGGTTTCGTCAACGGCTGCGGCTCCGTCGGCGCGATCCTCGGCGGCCTGCTCCCGGGCTTCCTCTCGACCACTGTGCTCTTCTACGGCTTCGCCGCCGCCGCGGCACTCGCGGGAGTGGTCATGCTGCCGCACTGGAACCGGACGGCCGTGACGGCCTGAGGACCGGGGGGCCCGGCCCGGGGTTGATCAAGTTTTTGCCCTTGGCCGGATCCCGCCCGGCCGGCCCGCCCGCATTCCGGCAATGACCGGCGCGCCGCCGCGATTTGCGATGGGGACCGTTCCACCCTGTCAAGCAAAGAGCGGCCGAAACCGTCGGGTCACCGGCCTCCACCGGGTTATCGGCGCGTTGACCGTACACAGCGCCATGTCACACGCTCGACATATAGGTGCTGGATACAACTGATTCGGCGCCGGAACGGCATGCAGGAGGAACGTATGTGTGGCATCACCGGCTGGGTCTCCTTCGATCGCGACCTGCGCGCTTCGGCCGACACATTGGATGCGATGACGCAGACGATGGAGTGCCGAGGCCCGGACGACCGCGGCACGTGGACCGACGGGCCCGCGGCGCTCGGCCACCGCAGGCTCGCGATCATCGACCTGCCGGGCGGGCGTCAGCCGATGACCGCCGAGACGCCGCGCGGCACCGTCGCGCTCGTGTACTCCGGCGAGACGTACAACTACACGGAACTCCGCAGCGAACTGACCGGACGCGGGCACAGGTTCACCACCGACTCCGACACCGAGGTCGTGCTGCGCGGCTACCTGGAGTGGGGCGAGGAGCTGGCCGAGCGCCTGAACGGCATGTACGCGTTCGCCGTCTGGGACGGCCGCGAGAACAAGCTCGTGATGATCAGGGACCGCATGGGCATCAAGCCCTTCTATTTCTACGAGACTCCCGACGGCGTCCTGTTCGGGTCCGAGCCCAAGGCGATCCTCGCCAATCCGCTCGCGAAGTCGCGGGTGACGCTCGACGGCCTGCGGGAGCTCTTCACCATCGTGAAGACCCCGGGCCATGCTGTCTGGGACGGGATGCACGAGGTGGAGCCGGGCACCGTCGTGACCGTCGACCGCGGCGGACTACGGCAGCGGGCGTACTGGACGCTGCGGACCCGCCCGCACACCGACGACCGCGACACCTCGATCGCGACCGTGCGCTCGCTCCTCGACGACATCGTGCGGCGCCAGCTCGTCTCCGACGTGCCGCGCTGCACGCTGCTGTCCGGCGGCCTCGACTCGTCCGCCATGACGGCGATCGCCGCGCGGCAGCTCGGTGAACAGGGCGAGACCGTACGCAGCTTCGCCGTGGACTTCGTCGGCCAGACGGAGAACTTCGTCGCCGACGAGATGCGCGGCACGCCCGACGCCCCGTACGTGCACGACGTGGCGAAGGCCGCCGGCACCGACCACCGCGACATCGTCCTCGACTCGAACGAGCTGGCCGACCCGGAGGTCCGGGCCCGGGTGATCCGGGCCCGTGACATCCCCGCGGGCTTCGGCGACATGGACGCGTCGCTCTATCTGCTGTTCCGGGCGATCAGGAAGCACTCGACGGTCGCCCTGTCGGGCGAGTCCGCGGACGAGGTGTTCGGCGGCTACCTCCAGTTCTTCGACGAGGAGGCGCGCACTGCCGATACGTTCCCCTGGCTGGTGCGCATGTCCCAGCACTTCGGCGACGACTCCAACGTCCTGCGCGACGACCTGGCCGGCGCCCTCGACCTGGACGGTTATGTCCGCCGCAGCTACGCCGATGCCGTGCGCGGCATCCGACGCCTGGACGGCGAGAGCGACTTCGAGTACCGGATGCGCCGGATGTGCCATCTGCACCTGACCCGGTTCGTGCGGATCCTGCTCGACCGCAAGGACCGCGCGAGCATGGCCGTCGGCCTGGAGGTGCGCGTCCCCTTCTGCGACCACCGCCTCGTCGAGTACGTGTACAACACGCCCTGGTCGCTGAAGTCGTTCGACGGCCGCGAGAAGAGCCTGCTGCGCGAGGCGACCGCCGACGTGCTGCCGAAGTCGGTCTACGACCGGGTGAAGAGCCCGTATCCGTCGACGCAGGACCCGAAGTACGCCGTGGCACTCCAGAACCAGGCGAAGGATCTGCTCGCCCGGCCCTCGCACCGGGTGTTCGACCTGGTCGACCGGGCGCGGGTGACGCGGGCCGCGCACCGTGACGTACCGCAGACCGAGCAGGCGTCGCGGCGCGGGCTCGAACGCACGCTGGACCTCGCGCTCTGGCTCGACATGTACAGCCCTGAACTGGTCCTTTCCTGAGTTCGGTCCGCCCCGGCGGCAGCGCGCGGCGTCGGCCGTACGCTGCCGCCGGGGTGCGGCGCCCTGTGCGTGGAGTCCTCAGCCCGCGTAGACGTCCTCCACGTACAGACCGTCCGCGATCAGACCGGCCAGCCAGCGCTCGGCTTCGGCGTCGTCGGCTCCCGGTGTGCGGTCGCGGAACAGGGTGCGGAACGCGTCACGGACGCCGGGCGCCATCCGGGCCCCGTCACCGCAGACGTAGACGCGCGCCCCGGACCCGAGCAGCGCCCACAGTTCGTCGGCCTCGGCGGCCACCCGGTGCTGGACGAAGGCGTGGCCCGCCTCGGGTGCCTCGCTGAAGACGGGGCGCAGGGAGACGGCGCCCGCGGCCTCGGCGGCGCGCAGTTCGTCGGCGTGCAGGAAGTCACCGCGGGGGTGGTCGCAGCCGAAGTAGCACAGGGCGGGCGCGAGCGGGGTGCCGGCGGCGAGCAGGGCGCCGCGGTCGGCGATGGCGCCGCGGAACGGCGCGAGGCCCGTCCCCGCGGCGATCATGACGACCGGGGTCTCCGAGTCGTTCGGGACGCGGAAGACCTCGCGGCACGGCTGAACGCGGGCGAGCACCGTGTCGCCGGGCCGGAGCCCGGCCAGGTGCGTCGATCCGGTGCCGCGGAACCGGCCGCGGCCCGAGCGGGCCGGGGCGTCGAGGACGGACACCATGAGGTCGGCGTGTGCGGGGCTCCGCTCGGCGCTCGACGAGATCGAGTAGTGCCGGGGCTTCAGCGGCGGCAGCAGGTCGAGAAGGTGCGGCCACGTGAGCGCGCCGCGCAGCGCGGGGTGGTCCTCCACGAGTTCGACGAGCGTGCGCGGGTCGTCGGCGAGGGCCCCCAGTGCTGCCTTCTCGGGAGGACAGGGGTTGGCCTCGGCGAGCAGCGCCACCTGGTCCGGAGTGGGGACCTGCCCCAACTCGACGTGGGATGTGAGGAGTTCACGGACCGTCAGCAGTCGGTCGAGCGCGAGGCCGTCGCGGCGCGGGCGGCGGGCCCTGATGTCGAGGACCGTGTCCAGGCCGACTCCGAAAGCGGCGGCCGCCCGTTCCACGAGCGCGGGATCCTGCGCGGGCAGCACGGTGAGATGGTCCCCCGTGCGGTACGTGACGCCCTCGGGCAGCGCGAGACGCACGAAGCGCTTGCTGCGCGGGTGGTCGGGCGCGGTGAGGGAGCTTGCCTCGGTGACGGTGAACGGGACCAGCCCGTGCCGGGCGGCCGCGGCGTCGAGCGGCCCGCCGCCGATCTCCCGGATCTCGTACGCGTCCTCGGGCTCCGCGGTGTCGGCCGGGGCGGCGTCGGGGTCCCCGTACTGCGTGAGGAGCGCGGCGCGCAGTCCCGTCGTGAAGGTGCGGACGGTCGCGTTGAGGTCGCCGGAGGCGTCGGCCGCGGCGCGCTCGCACAGGCGGGTGCCGCCGAGCGCGTCGAGCCGTTCGTCGATGCGGGTCGGGACGTGCTGGTAGGTGGCGGCCCAGTTGCGGTCACCCACGCCGAGGACCGCGTAGGTGACGTCGTTCGCGGCGCCGTCCGGCGCACCGTCGAGCCACGTGGCGAACTCGGCCGCGTCGTCGGTGGGCTGGCCGTTGTAGGAGGCCGCGACCACGACGACGGGACGGTCGGTGGGCAGCGCTCCCGCATGGGTGTCGAGGGGCGCGACGGCCGTGTCGCAGCCCAGCGCGGCGACGTCGTCGGCGAGCTGCTCGGCGAGGCCGCGGCAGGTCCCGTAGTTGCTGCCGTGCAGGAACAGGACCCCGGTGCCGGGCCGCACCCGTGCGGGCAGCGTGTCCGGTGCGGCCGTCCGCTCCTCGACGGGCGCGTGGCCGGGCAGGGCCGGGTGCTTGCGGTCGGCGGAGGTGCGCGGCACGAGCGCGAGGGTGAAGCCCTCGGGCTTGAGCGTCAGCGTCTCCTTGACCGTGAGGTCGTAGTCGGCGTGGTCGACGAGCCGGTAGCGGTGCACCAGGAGGGCGAGCAGCATCGTCGCCTCGTGGAGCGCGAACTGCCGCCCGATGCAGGCGCGTTCACCGGTGCCGAACGGCTTGAAGGCGTGCGGTGAGCGTGCGGCCTCGGCCTCGGGCGTGAACCGGGAGGGGTCGAAGAGCTCCGGGTTGTCGCCCCACACCGGCTGCCGGTGCAGCATCGGCGCGAGGACGGTGACCGGCTGCCCGGCGCGCAGCGGGATGCGTCCGCCGAGGAGGGTGTCCTCGCGCGCGTGGCGGCTGAACGCGGCCGCCGTCGGCCACAGGCGGAGCGCCTCGTTCAGTACCTGCCGTGTGTACGTGAGCCGGCCGACCTCGTCGAAGGTGGGCTCGGGGTCTGCCGCGTCCCCGAACAGGGCGTCGGCCTCACGGCGTACGAGATCGAGCACGGCCGGGTGCTTGGCAAGGTAGTACAGGGCGAAGGACATCGCGCCCGAGGTGGTCTCGTGGCCCGCGATGAGGAAGGTGATGACCTGGTTGCGGATGTTCGCCGTGTCCAGCGCGGAGCCGTCGGGGTGGCGGGCGGTGAGCATCAGGCCGAGCAGGTCGTCGCCTTCGGGGGCGTCGGCGCGCGCCGCGATGACGTCGTCGACCACCTGCGCCAGATAGTCCGCGTCCGCCTTGAACGCCGCGTCGGCGGCCGAGTGGTCGGAGCTGGGCGTGCGGGCGAGACGCTTCATCGACCATTCGAGGCAGCGGACCATGGCCTCCACGAAGGGGTGCGGCTCCGAGCCCTCGAAGGACCCGAAGTCGTAACCGAAGCCCGCGAGTCCGATGGTGTCGAGGGTCATGCGCGTCATGTCGCCCGGCACGTCCACGGGGCTGCCCGAATGCGCGGCGCGGTCCCAGGACTCGATGAGGCGGCGGGACACCTGGTACATGACGGGGTGGTAGATCCGCATGGAGCCCAGCGCGAAGGCAGGCATGAGGATGTCGTGGGCGCGGGCCCAGTTCGGTTCGTCGTTGTAGGCGGTGAAGAGGCCGTCGGCGGTGAAGGCGCGGACGTTCTCCAGGGCGGGGCCCACGTGCTTGGCGAAGCGGGTCTCGTCGGCCAGTTCGGTGACGAGGTCGAGGTCGCTGACGAAGAGGGCGTCGCGGCCGTGCAGCCTGCGCACGAGCGCGGGGCCGTGGCGGCGGGACAGCTCCATGGCCTGCTGGAGGGGCGCGGGTCCGGGACCCGTGGCGGAGATGTCGATGAGCGGAAGGCCGTCGGTGGGGGCCGGCGGGAGCAGCGCGGAGTCGGGCATGGGGGCGGCAACTGCCTTTCGCGGTACGGAGTTCGGTGCGTGTCCAGCTTGATCCCGTGGCCCCGCCGAGCCGGGCCGCCGCACTACATGATTGTGTAGTGGCCTGCGGCCCGCCGCGCTTGCGCTCACCGGCCGCACATGACATGGGCCCGGCCGTGATGCAGGTCCGGCCGCGGCAGGGGACCGGACGTGACATACGAAAGGGGTACGCGATGGACGGGGTGCTGTGGCGCAATCGCGCGATGCTGCTCTTCGACCGGATCCCGATGCCCGTCGCGGTGTGCGGACCACGCGGGACGATCATGCTGGCGAACGCGGCGATGGCCGCCGAGTGCGACACCACCCCCGGCCGTCTGAAGGGCCGGGACATCCTGCATCTGTTCCGCCCGGGGGACGAGTCACAGCTCCACCGGATCGCCGAGGCACTGCGTCTGCGGCGGCGCTCCCGCTATCGGGTCTCGGTCACCTGGGAGACGCCCGACGGGGCACTCCGGGAGGGCCAACTGACGGTGGATCCGGTCAGCGACACCGTCGACCGGACGCCGGATCTGCTCGTCATGCTGCGGGTCGTCGGCGAGCGCCCGCCCGCGCCCACCCGGCCGCGGGCGACGGCAGGGGCGGCCGAGTCACGGATCCTTGAGCTGCTCGCCTCCGGTGCCACCACGGCTCAGGCAGCCCGCGACACGGGCCTGACCACGGACGGCGTCAACTACCACCTGCGGCGCCTGTCCCGGCGGTGGGGTGCGACGAACCGTACGGAACTGGTCGCGCGCGCCTACGCGTCGGGCGTGCTGGCGCCCGGAGTGTGGCCGCCGCGCGCCACGGCACCGGGCGGCTGACGGCTGACGGCTGACGGCTGACGGCTCTCCGTAAGGGGCGCGGTTACGCCTCGTCCATGCCCGGGACCGGTGCGCCCGAAGGCAATCCGGCCTCGACGTAGGCGTCGTAGCGGACCTTCCACGGGGCGCGCGGCCCCGCGTGCGGGCCGTCGAAGCTCTCGCCGCGGTCGGCCGCGTCCAGGGCGTCGAGACAGACCTCCCACCCCGCGGCGTTGCGGGCCGCGGTGTCTGCCGCCTCCAGGACATTGGTCAGGGTGAAGCGGGTGTGGCCCTCGTCGAGCGCCTCCAGGTCGAAGCGGAGTTCGTCGCCGCCCCAGCTGAAGGAGAGGTGGCGCGGCGCGTCCACGGCGAGGACGCGGCCGGTCGACTCCGGCATGTTCGGGTCGCCGTGGAAACGGATCACGCCGCCGGCGCGCAACTCGATCTCGACCTGGGAGGGGAACCAGTGCGCGAGTTCGGCGGGGTCGGTGACGTACCGCCAGACCCGCTCGATCGCGTGGTGGTACGTGCGGGTGAAGCGGACTGCGGGGCGGCCGTCGTCGAGCGGGGCGTAGCTGCCGGCGGGGTCGGGGTGTGGAGTGGTCATGGCCTTCAGTCCTTCGCTGGTTCGTCGTCCTCGGGGGCATGGGCGTCGAGACGGCGCCCGAGTGCGTCGAGGCGGTCGTTCCACAGGCGCCGGTAGGGCTCGAGCCAGGCGTCGAGCTCGGCGACCGGTCCGGGTTCGAGCCGGTAGACGCGGCGCTGGGCCTCCTGTTCGACATCGACCAGGCCCGCCTCGCGCAGTACCCGCAGGTGCTTCGAGGTGCTGGGCTGGCTCAGGCCGCACGCCTCGACGATCTCACCGACCGGCCGCGGACGCTCGAGCAGCAGCGCGACGATGGCGCGGCGGTGCGGGTCGGCGAGTGCGGTCCAGACGGCGGGTGCGGGCATGACCTCAATATGCCCCACTGGTTATATTCCGGTCAAGGCATGTAAGTGTCAGGCACCCACTACACCTGCGGCGACGGCCCCCTCGACTGCGGCAGCTCCCGGATAGTGTTCGAAGGTTGAAGCAGCACAGCTCTCGCCACCCGGACCCGGAGCCGCCATGTCCCAGCCGTCCCGCCCGTACGTCCTGTTGTCCGCCGCCGTCTCCCTCGACGGCTGTCTGGACGACGCGGGGCCCGAGCGCCTGCTCCTGTCCAACGCCGAGGACTTCGACCGGGTCGACGCGATGCGTGCGTCGTGCGACGCGATCCTCGTGGGGGCGGGCACTCTGCGGGCCGACCGGCCGCGGCTCCTGGTCAAGTCGGCGCGGCGGCGCGCCGACCGGGTGGCCGCCGGGGTGCCCGCGTATCCCATGAAGGTGGCGGTGACTGCTTCGGGCGACCTGGACGCGGGGGACCCGTTCTGGACGACGGGCGGCGACAAGGTCGTGTACACCACCGACGCCGGGGCGGCCCTAGCGCGGGAGCGGCTCGGCGGGCTCGCCGAGGTGGTCGCCCTCGGGGACACCGTCGACTGGGAGAGGGTGCTCGACGACCTGGCCTCGGCGCACGGTGTGCGGCGCCTGATGGTGGAGGGAGGCGCCCGCGTCCACACCCAACTGCTCCAGCGCGGCCTGGCCGACGAGGTGCAGCTCGCACTGGCGCCGCTCGTCGTGGGCGAACCGGACGCGCCCCGGCTCTTCGGCCCCGGCCCGTACCCCGGCGGCAGCCGGCACCGGATGCGGCTCCTGGAGACCCGCCCGGTCGGCGACGTGGTGCTGATGCGGTACGCGCCCTGCGCGCCCGGCACCGACGACTCCCCCACCGCGGCCGACCGGCACTGGCTCGCCCTCGCCTGCGCCCTCGCCGCGGACTGCCCGCCCTCCGAAACGGCGTTCAGCGTCGGTGCGGTGATCGTCGCGAGTGACGGCACGGAGCTGGCACGGGGCCACTCTCGGGAGGGCGGCGATCCGGTCGTGCACGCCGAGGAGGCGGCACTCGCCAAGATCGATCCGGCGGACCCCCGGCTGCGTACCGCCACCGTCTACAGCAGCCTCGAACCGTGCGCCCGCCGCGCGTCACGCCCCAACCCCTGCGCCCGGCTCATCCTCGACGCGGGGGTGCGGCGCGTGGTGACGGCCTGGCGGGAGCCCGACACCTTCGTGGCGGGCGCCGACGGCATCGGAATCCTGGAGGGCGCGGGCGTGACCGTCGCGGAGATTCCAGACCTTGCCGAAGCGGCGATTCGTCCCAATCGGCACCTCATTCTCACCACAGGTACACATAAGGATTAAATAAGCGCAGAATGAGAAGTGTGCGGCAGCCCGCCGCGCTACGCGGTCAGACTTCGAAACCTAAGGAGTCGATTCTCATGGCCGACCTTCACCACAGGCCTGACCTCTCCAGTCACCCTGATGTCTCGGAAATGCGGGACCGGTACGCGCGCGTACTCGGTGGCCGCGATGTGGCGCTCATGGACGCACCGGTCTTCCTGATCGGTCTCTACTGCGCCATCTCCCCCTTGGTGCTCCACTACAGCGCCAACCAGCCCCAGCTCGCGACCCATAACCTGATCATGGGTATCGCGATCGGAGTCCTGGCCGTCGGGTTCGCCGTCACCCCGACCCGTATGTACGGCCTCAGCTGGGCCATGTGCGCCATGGGCGCCTGGATGATCATCGCGCCGTGGGTCGTGGGCTCCAGCCCCGATCTGGGAGTCATCCTCAACAACGTGATCATCGGTGGTCTCATCGTCCTGCTCGGGATCCTGTGCGCGAGCCTGTCGATGAAGGCCAACCGGGCGACGTAGCCGGCAACGCCGCCCCAGAAGAGTCGGCAGATCCAACGGAATCGGGAGTCACCGACAGCCCGGGAGCGCTCGCACCGCTCCCGGGCCGTCGCCGTTCCAGCGTGACAAGGGCGATGCCCCCGCACGCGGCGACGAGGAGCGCGGCCTCGGCGGCTCCCGGAGCACCCGCCGTGCCCAGGGCCCAGTCGCCGATCCGCACCGCGAACGGCACGGCGAGCTGGACGGCGGCGGTGAACACGGGCCCCTTGAGCAGGATCAGCCGGTGCTGCACCAGATAGGCGGGGGCGTACACGGCGCCCCCGAGGAGCGCGATCCCCGCCCACTGCGCCGGCGACGGGGGATGCGTGAGGAGCCCCGGCAGGGCGAGGGGCAGCAGCATCACGGTGGCGGCGGCGAGCAGCACCGGCAGTACGGCCAGTGGTGGCAGTGCGGCGAGGGTGCGCCGGTAGAGGAACCCGTACACCGCGAACCCGAGCATCCCGGCGAGCGCGAGGAGCAGGCCCGGGGCGTCGAGGGTGCCCTGGCCGCCGAGTGCCGCGTAGGCGCCGGTCGCCGCCGTGGCGAGGAGGGCGCCGACCACGGAGCGTGCGCTCGCGCGCTCGCCGAACCAGAGCGCGCCGATCGCCACGCCCGCGCACGGCATGAGGGCCACGACGAGGTTCGTGAGCGAGGTGCCGACGCGCCCGATGGCGAGGAGGGTGCCCGCCGCGTATCCGGCGAAGCCCAGCAGGGCCAACAGGCAGACCAGCCAGGGGCGTTGGGTCACTTGACGCAGTTGCGCGCGCCCCGAGGAGCGGGCGGCCGCGAAGGCGGTGAGGACGACGCAGCACACTGCGGTGCGTCCCGTGGCGACCGTCAGCGGCCCGGCGGCCTCGACGAGTGCGCCGGACATGAGCCAGGTCCCGGCGAGCAGTGCGACGAGCACCGTCGCGAGCAGCGGCACGAGCGCGCGCCCGGCCATCGGGAACGGCCTCTTCTCGGTCAGGCCCTCGCGCATGCTCTCGCTTCCCCTGAGTCGTGGTCACACGTCCGTCGAGTCTGTCACTGCCGGCAGCCAAGTCACGGAAAGGTCAATGGATTTCGGGAGACGATGGCCCGTCCTGGGCATGGCGGAGGCCGAGCGGTCGCGGATGGGGTGGAGTGCGCATGAACGAGTTCGATTCCGGATCGGCGTCCGGGACCGGCGCCGGGGGTCCGCGGGAACCGGGCGCCGGGGGTCGCTGGGAGGCGGGCACCACCGGCGTGCTGCTTCTGCCCTCCGGCCGGACGGTTCGCGGGCGCGGCCTGCGCCGCCCGCTCCCGCCGGGCCCCTCACCCTCGTACGCGGTCCATCTCCTCGGCCAGCGGCCGCCCGGAGTCCCGTGGGAGTCGCGCTGGCTGCGGTGGCCCGACTTCTGGCTGCCGAGCAACCGTGCGGAGGCCCGGGAGGTGTTCACGGACGCGTGGGAGCGGGCCGCCGGGGAGCGGGTCGAGTTCGCGTGCGGCGGTGGCCGCGGGCGGACCGGGACGGCGCTGGCCTGCCTGGCCGTCCTGGACGGCGTACCGGCCGACCGCGCCGTGGAGTTCGTGCGCCGGAACTACGACGCGCACGCGGTGGAGACGCCCTGGCAGAAGCGGTACGTGCGGCAGTTCTCGGGCTGACGCCACTTGCCGTAGCCCGACAGAGCCGGGCGACGGGCGACGGACGGCGGGCAGCGGGCAGCGGACGACGGACTCTGGCGACGGAAAATGAGTTGCGCCGGCCCGGCCGTCGCCCCGCATCATGGTCGGGCCACGCCCCCGACAGCCCTGGAGCACGGAATGCGTCATTCCTTCGAAGCAGTTCAGCGCCCTGACCGGACGAACTCTTTCGAGGACTCGACCTTCCATGCCTTCCCAGCCCCCGCGCCACACCCTGAACATCGGCATTCTCGCCCACGTCGACGCCGGTAAGACCAGCCTCACCGAGCGCCTCCTCTTCGACACCGGCGCGATCACCCGCCTCGGCAGCGTCGACGCGGGCGACACCCGTACCGACACGGGCGAGATCGAGCGGCAGCGCGGCATCACGATCCGCTCGGCCGTCGCCGCGTTCACCGTCGGCGACGTCCAGATCAACCTGATCGACACCCCTGGGCACTCCGACTTCATCGCCGAGGTCGAGCGCGCCCTCGAAGTCCTCGACGGCGCCGTGCTCCTGCTGTCCGCCGTGGAGGGCGTCCAGGCCCAGACGCGTGTCCTCCTGAAGACGCTGCGCCGGTTGCGGCTGCCCACGCTCGTCTTCGTCAACAAGATCGACCGGGCGGGCGCGCGGGACGAGACGCTGCTCGACGAGGTCCGCCGCCGCCTGACCCCGCACGTCGTGCCGCTCACGGAGGTCCACGACGCGGGCACCCCGCACGCCCGGACGGAACCGCGACGCCTCACCGACCCGGCCGTACGGACCGCTGTCGCGGAAGCGCTCGCCGAAGTCGACGACTCGGTGCTCGCAGGGCTCGTCGACGGCCCCGAACCGACCACCGCCGATCTGCGCCACGCCCTGGCGGCCCGCACCGCGGACGGCTCCGTTCACCCCGTCCTGTTCGGCTCGGCCCTCGGCGGTCAGGGAGTAGCCCAACTCGTCCGGGAAATCCCCCGGTTGATCCCGCTCCCGCCGGTCGAACCAAGCCCCGAAGCCGCACCGCGCGGCACCGTCTTCGCGGTACGACGCGGCCCGGCGGGCGAGCGAGTGGCCTATCTCCGCCTGTACGAAGGAGAGGTGACAGAACGTCAGCGAGTGACATTCCTGCGGGACGCGTCCGACGGTTCTGTCACCCGGATCCCCGGGCGGGCCACCGGACTGGACGTGGTGGGGCCAACGACCCACACCCTCACGGCCGGGAACATCGGTGAGCTGCGGGGCGTGCCGGACGTCCGGGTCGGCGACCGGCTCGGCCCGCGCGACGGCCCCGGCCGGGCGCCGGGTTTCGCACCGCCCACGCTGGAGACCCTGGTACGCGCCGTGCGCCCAGGCCGCTCGGCCGCTCTGCGGAGCGCGCTCCTCGACATCGCGGGGCAGGATCCGCTCATCCACGCGGAGGCCGCGCCCGACGGAAGCACGACCTTGCTGCTCTACGGCGAGGTGCAGAAGGAGGTCCTGGCCGCGACCCTCGTCCAGGACTACGGCATCGAGGCCGTCTTCGAGCCGAGCCGCATCCGCTGCGTAGAGCGGCCCACGGGCACCGTCGAGGTGTACGAGGACATCACGAACAGCCGCGAGACGGGGTTCTGCGCGACGGTCGGGCTGCGCGTGGAGCCGGGGCCACGTGGATCCGGGCGGGTCTTCGCGTACGAGACGGAGTTGGGCGCGCTGCCCCGCGCGTTCCACCAGGCCGTCGCGGACACGGTGCAGGCGACGCTCGGCGAGGGGCCGCGCGGGTGGCCCGTGACGGACTGCCGGGTCACGCTCGTCCGCTCCGGGTTCTGTTCGCCGATCAGTGTCGCCGGGGACTTCCGGGGGCTGACGCGGCTCGTCCTGCGGCGCGCTCTGGAGCGGGCGGGGACGACGGTGCACGAGCCGGTGCACGCGTTCGAGGCGGAGATCCCGCTGGACGCGCTCGCCGCTGTGACCGCCCGGCTCTCCGCCGCGGAGGCCGAGTTCGGTGACACGACGGGCGGCACCACGTCCTGGGTGGTCACGGGCACGCTTCCGGCCCGCAAGGTCCGGGAGGCCGAGCTCGCTCTGCCGGGGCTGACGCGCGGGGAGGGCGTGTGGTGGTCCCGGGTGTCGGGCGACCGACTCGTCCGGGCGCCGGAGCATGCGGCGTAGGCGACGGTTCTGCCCGCGCCGCGTCCCCGCACCCCGGGACTCCCGCGTGTCGCGGCGCACGCGGGGGTGAGCCACCCTGGAGGGAAGCGGTACGCGAAGCGGGAGGTGGCGAAGGCCATGGCGATGGGACCCGTCGAGGCGCTGGAGCGGGTCGCCTTCCTCCTGGAGCGCACGCTCGCGCCCCCGTATCGGGCCGGAGCCTTCCGTACCGCCGCCCAGGTGCTCGGCGCGCTGCCGGACGGGGAGGTGGCCGAGCGCGCCGCGGCCGGGACGCTCGAATCGCTCAAGGGGGTCGGGCCCAAGACGGCGCAGGTGGTGCGGGAGGCGCTGGCGGGCGAAGTGCCGGACTATCTGGGGCGCCTGGAGAGCGAGGGCGCGGCGGCGCCGCTCGCGGAGGGCGGTGAGCGGCTGCGCGCGCTGCTGCGCGGCGACTGCCATCTGCACTCCGACTGGTCGGACGGCGGCAGCACCGTCGAGGAGATGGGCCGCGCGGCGATCGCCCTCGGGCACGAGTGGGCGGTGCTGACCGACCACTCTCCGCGCCTGACGGTGGCGCGCGGCCTGTCGCCGGAGCGGTTACGTGAACAGCTGGCCGTAGTGGCGGAGTTGAACGAGCGCTGGGCGCCCTTCCGGCTGCTCACCGGCATCGAGTGCGACATCCTCGCCGACGGTTCCCTCGACCAGGAACCCGAACTCCTCGACCAGCTCGACGTGGTCGTCGTGTCGGTCCACTCCAAACTGCGCATGGACGCTCCGGCGATGACGCGCCGGATGGTCGCCGCGGTGACGAACCCGCTCGCCGACGTGCTCGGACACTGCACGGGGCGGCTCGTGACGGGAAGGAACAGGGTGGGGCGAGGCCGCCCCGAGTCGCAGTTCGACGCGGAGGCCGTGTTCGCGGCGTGCGCGGAGTCGGGCACCGCGGTCGAGATCAACAGCCGCCCCGAACGCCTCGACCCGCCCCGCCGGCTGCTGCGCGAGGCCGTGGCGGCGGGCACGCTGTTCTCCGTCGACACGGACGCGCACGCACCGGGCCAGCTCGACTGGCAGCCCCTCGGCTGCGCCCGCGCCGAGGAGTGCGAGGTACCGGCCGACCGCGTGGTGAACACGTGGCCGGCCGACGAACTCCTCGAATGGACACGAACGCGCCGGGTACCGAGCCGGGCGGGGTAGATGCGGGGGCGCGGGGTACGACGTCCCCCGCACAGGCTCGCTACGCCTCCCCCGCCGCACCCCGCTTCGTGCCGATGACCACGGTGGCGTACAGGTCTTCGTCCGTCACCACCCGGGCCGACAGACCGCTGCGGGTGACCGCCGCGACGGCCTCGGCGGTCTGCTGTTCGCTGGTCTCCACGAAGAGAAGTCCGCCCGGGGCCAGCCACTGAGGGGCCCCGGCCGCGACGCGGCGCATGATGTCGAGCCCGTCGGCGCCTCCGTCGAGCGCCATGCGCCGCTCGTGGTCGCGGGCCTCTGGCGGGAGCAGGGCGACGTCGCCGGTGGGGACGTACGGGCCGTTGGCGGCCAGGATGTCGACGCGGCCCCTGAGTGCCGCGGGCAGAGGCCCGTACAGGTCGCCCTCGTGGACCTCGCCGCCGAACCGCGACACGTTCCGGCGGGCGCAGCGCACGGCTGCCGGGTCCAGATCGGCCGCGTGAAGTTCGGCGAAATCGGCGTGGGTGGCGAGCGCGGCGGCCACGGCCCCGCTGCCGCAGCACAGATCGAGCACGACGGCCCCGGCGGGTGCGAGGGCGGCGGCCTGGCGGGCGAGGAACTCGGTGCGGCGCCGCGGTACGAAGACACCGGGTTCGAGCGTGATGCGCAGACCGCAGAACTCCGCCCAGCCGACGACGTGTTCGAGGGGCAGGCCCTCCACGCGGCGCTCGACCATCGCGGCGAGTTCGTCCGGCGCACGGGCCGTCGACAGGAGGATGTCCGCCTCTTCCTCGGCGAAGACGCAGCCCGCTGCTCGCAGTCTGGCGACGACGGCGAGGTGGTGTGACGGGGGTGACGGGTGAACCGACATGTGTGAAGCATGACCTTTCGGGATGCCGATGGGGCTCCCGACGACCTGCGGCCACCTACGTCCGGTGGACCGCGGGGGTCTGCGAAGGGAGCACCCGACCTGACACAGCGGTAATGGGGCTCACCTCCTCGGCCGAAGCGCTGCTGGGCGCGGTAACACTACCTCAGCCGTCGCCGTGGCCCGGCCGGGAGTTGGGACCGCCGGCGGGTTGCCGACGGGCCGCCGAAGTGCCCGTTCCTTGTACGCCGCGCGGCGGGACGCGGTCACGCCGCGTGACCGTCCACCACTCCTCGCCTTTCCGAACATTTCGGGCATATCGTGGAATGGGCACACCAGCCCGCCTCCGCACACCGCGCCGGCTCACCTACCCCGAGCCGGCCCCCGCACATCGAGCCGGACGACTCAAAAGACAGGGGGTCGCCATGCTGGCGGAATTGTTCACCGCCGCCGCCGTGACCGCTTCGGCCTGCGCTGTCTACGCCGCCGCGGCGGCCCGTGTCGTCAAGCAGTACGAGCGGGGCGTGGTCTTCCGCCTGGGCCGGCTCCACGGCAACGTCCGTGGCCCGGGGTTCACCACCGTCATCCCCGCCATCGACCGGCTGCACAAAGTCAACATGCAGATAGTGACCATGCCGGTGCCCGCGCAGGACGGCATCACCCGCGACAACGTCACGGTGCGGGTCGACGCCGTCATCTATTTCAAGGTCGTGGACGCCGCCAGCGCGATCGTGCAGGTCGAGGACTACCGGTTCGCCGTCTCCCAGATGGCTCAGACCTCGCTGCGGTCCATCATCGGCAAGAGCGACCTCGACGATCTGCTCTCCAACCGCGAAAAGCTCAACCAGGGCCTGGAGCTGATGATCGACAGCCCGGCCATCGGCTGGGGCGTGCAGATCGACCGCGTCGAGATCAAGGACGTGTCGCTGCCCGAAACGATGAAGCGGTCCATGGCCCGGCAGGCCGAGGCCGACCGTGAGCGGCGCGCCCGCGTCATCAACGCCGACGCCGAACTCCAGGCCTCGAAGAAACTGGCCGAGGCGGCGGCCCAGATGTCCGAACAGCCCGCGGCGCTCCAACTCAGGCTCCTGCAGACCGTGGTGGCCGTCGCCGCCGAGAAGAACTCGACCCTCGTACTGCCCTTCCCGGTGGAGCTCCTGCGCTTCCTCGAACGGGCCCAGCAGGCCACTCCCCCACCGCCCGCCGTCGAGGAGGGCAAGCACGAGAAGCCGCCGAGCCCCGAGGAATGACGGCGCCACACAAGCGCGTTCGCACCGGCATGGACACAGCTGACGCGGCACGGCGGTTCGTCGAGACCTGGGAGCGGGGATGGGCGCGGCACGACGTCCCTGCGCTCCTCACCCTCTACGCGGAGGATTGCGTGCACCGCTCGATGCCGTTCCGCGAGCCGCACCGCGGGCGGGCGGCGCTCGCCGGCTATCTGCGCTGGTCGTTCGAGGACGAGCGCCCGCTCGACGTGCGGTTCGGACCGCCGGTGGTCGGCCCGGACGGACTGGCCGTCGCCGAGTTCCGGGTGGTGGCCGAGGTGGGCGGCGAGGTCTCGACGCTGGCGGGATGCGTGTTCGTACGGTTCCGTGGCGACGGACTCGCCGTCGAGACGCGGGACTACTGGCACCAGAGCGGCGGCCGACAGGAACCCGAGGGCGGACTGTTACTCGGGGAAGAGGGCGGCCTGACACCTTGAGGGGCGCGTTCCTCGTCCGTCCGACCCGGGACATCTGATGTCCGATGCCTTGGTAGCGTAGAAACGGCCCGGGCGGCGGGTCCAGGTGCGTCCAGAGGTGGGGAGAGTGCTCATGCCCGGTACCAGGCCGGTCCGGCCACTGCTCCGGCAGGAAGTCGCCGACGGCATCAAGCGGTACATCCTCGAGAACCGGCTGCACCCCGGCGATCCGCTGCCCACGGAGACGGAGTTGTGCGAGGCGCTCGGTGCGAGCCGGTCCAGTGTCCGCGAGGCGGTCAAGATCCTGCACGCGCTCGACATCGTCGAGGTCAGGCACGGCCACGGCACATACGTGGGACGTCTGAGCCTGTCCGCCCTTGTCGAGAGCCTGACGTTCCGCGGGCTGCTGAGCCCTGACGACGACGTGCAGGTGCTCGCCGACCTCGTCGACGTGCGTGAGCTGTTCGAGCGCGGCATGGCCGAGCGGATCGTCGCGTCACTCAGTGGTGAGCAACTCGACGCGCTGGAACGCCTGGTGACCAGGATGAGCGACGCCGGCGTCGGCGGTGACGGGCAGGGGCTCATCGAGGCCGACCGCGCGTTCCACGCCCTGCTCGTAGCGCCGCTCGGCAATGACCTGATGGGCCAGCTGTCGATGGCGTTCTGGGATGTGTACGCCATCGTCGCCCCGCAGATCGACGGCTTCACGCACACCGAGCAGGCGGAGACCGTCGCCGCGCACCACAGCATCGTGACGGCGGCCCGCGCGGGCGACGCGGCGGCGTTCGTCCAGGCCATCGGTGAGCACTACGCGCCGGTCCGGCGGCGCATCTCCGAGGCCCGCACGCGCTCTTGACGGCCCTCTGCGGCGCCCCTAGGGTCCCTCAACGAAACAGGACATCTGACGTCTGCTGTTTTCTCTTTTGCACGGACATCTGACGTCGGATGTACCCGCAGGAACCTCCACAGAGATGAGAGCCGTCCATGCATCGAAGAGTGCTCGTCGCGCTGGTGTCCGCCGGACTTCTCGCCCTGGGATCGGGGACGCCCGCCCTCGCCCACGGCGACCGACACCCGGACGACCGGGGCGAGTTGACCTCCCAGGACCTCGCCACCCGGGGAGACGGATTCCCGCAGTACCGGATACCGGCCCTGACCACGTCGACAAACGGCACACTCATAGCGGCCTACGACGGCCGGCCCACCATGGCCGATCTGCCCAGCCATATCGCCCTCGTGGTGCGCCGCAGCACGGACGGCGGCGCCACCTGGCAGGCGCAGCGCGTCGTGCGGATCGAGGCAGCCCCGAAGGGGTTCGGCGACCCGAGCCTGCTCACCGACCGCACCACGGGCCGGATCTTCCTTTTCCACGCTGCCTCGGTGAACCAGGGCTTCGCCGGTTCGCACACCGGCAGCCGCGACGACGATCCCGACGTCCTCCACGCCGACTACAGCTACTCGGACGACGACGGAGTGACCTGGCGCCACCGCCGCATCACGTCGATGGTCAAGAACCCCGCGTGGGGCGGCCTGTTCGCCGCGTCCGGTGAGGGCATCCAGCTGCGGCACGGCCCGCACAAGGGGCGCCTCCTCCAGCAGTACGCGATCCGGATCAACGGCGCGAACTACGCAGCGAGCGCGTTCAGCGACGACCACGGCGCTACCTGGAAGATGGGCGAGCCGGTCGGGCCGGGCGGCGACGAGAACAAGACGGTGGAGCTGTCCGACGGGACGGTCATGCTCAACAACCGTTCGGCGCCGTACCGGACCGTCGCGTACTCCACCGACGGCGGCGCCACGTACACACCGTTCACGCCCGACCCGCAGCTGCCCGACCCGGCGAACAACGCGTCGATCATCCGGTACGCCCCCGACGCACCGCCGAGCAGCCCCTCCTCGAAATGGCTCCTGTTCAGCAACACCGAGGACACCGGGGCCCGCCGCAACCTCACCGTCAAGATGTCCTGCGACAACGGCAGGACGTGGCCAGTGAAGAAGGTCGTCGACCCGGGGTCGGCCGCCTACTCCACCCTGACCCGGCTGCCGGACGGACGTGTGGGCCTGCTGTACGAACGCGGCGGTTACCAGTACATGACGTACGCCTCGTTCGACCTGAAGTGGCTGGGCGGCGGGTGCGGGCGCCAACGGTGACCGTCGCGGGAATGTGACCTCCACCCCTTGACCGCCCCCGCAGGGTGCGACTTAAGGTGACGCAGGACGTAGGACGTCTTATGTCTGACACCCTACCCCCTCTGAACCGAAGAGAACCCGGAGCGCCGCCATGCCCCTGCCCGCACCCCTGCGCGGGGTCGTCCCGCCCGTCTGCACCCCCCTCGACGAGACGGGCGAGGTGGACACCGCCTCCCTGGCCCGTCTCGTCGACCACCTCGTCGCGGGCGGAGTGCACGGACTGTTCACCCTCGGCTCGACCAGCGAGGTCGCCTATCTGACCGACGAGCAGCGTGCCGTCACCCTGCGGACCGTCGTGGAGGCGGCGGCGGGCCGGGTCCCCGTGCTCGCCGGTGTCATCGACACGACGACCGCGCGCGTCATCGCCCACGCGCGCGTGGCCGCCGAGCTCGGCGCCGACGCCCTGGTCGCCACCGCGCCCTTCTACACACGCACCCACCCCAAGGAGATCGCGGGCCACTTCCGTACCCTGCACGCGAGCGTGGACCTGCCGCTGTTCGCGTACGACATCCCGGTCGCCGTCCACAGCAAGCTCCCCGCGTCGCTGGTGCGGGAGCTCGCCGAGGACGGCACGCTCGCCGGCGTCAAGGACAGCAGCGGCGACGAGGGCGGGCTGCGCCGGCTGATCGTCGAGCTCGGCGGCCGCGACGGCCGCACGGACGGGCCCGCCCCGCGCTTCTCCGTCCTGACCGGATCCGAACTCACCGTGGACTGCGCCCTGTTGGCGGGCGCGGACGGCGTCGTACCCGGCATCGGCAACGTCGACCCCGCCGGATACGTGCGCCTCTACGACGCCGCGCTGGCCGGTGACTGGGCACTCGCCGCCAAGGAGCAGAAGCGTCTCATCGCGCTGTTCGGCATGGTCGACGTGGGCCCCGAGGCCGACATGGGGCGCAGCTCGTCCGCGCTCGGCTCGTTCAAGGCGGCGCTGCGGCTCCTCGGGGTCATCGAGTGCGGCGACACGGCGTTCCCGCAGATCCAGCTCGGTGAGGAGTCCGTCGCCGAGGTCGCACGGCACCTGCGGGCCGCCGGGCTCGCGCCGGTCCGATGACGGTCACGGGTGCGGCGATCGGCCTCGACCTCGGAGGTACGAAGATCGCCGCCGCGCTCGTCGCCCCGGACGGCACGGTCCTCGCCCGGCACACGCGGGCCACGCCGGCCGCCGACGGGCCCGACGCCGTGCTCGACGCGCTCGCCGCCGCGGCCCGTTCGGTCGACGGTGACACCGGCCCCGGCGTCGGCGTCCTCGGGGTCGCCGCGGCCGGGGTGATCGACCCGGTGACGGGCACCGTCACCAGCGCCACTGACTCGATCCGCGGCTGGGCGGGCACGGCACTCGCCGCCGGTCTCGCGGCCCGTACGGGTCTCCCGGTCGCGTGCGACAACGACGTACGCGCGACGGCGGCCCCCGAACTGGCCGCCGCCGGCGCGGGCGCGTCCCTCGTCTATGCGGCGATCGGCACGGGTGTCGGCGGCGCAGTGGCCGTGGGCGGGCGCATGGTGCACGGAACCGCGGGCATCGCCGGTCATCTCGGCCATGTGCCGAGCCCCGAAGCGGCGGGGCTGCCCTGCACCTGTGGCGGCACGGGGCATCTGGAGGCCGTCGCCTCGGGGCCGGGGATCGCCGCACTGTACGGCCGGCTCACCGGCCTGCCCGTGGACCGCCTGGAGACCGTGGCCGAGCGGGCAGCGTCGGGTGAGGAGCCGGCCGTGCGCGCCATCGTGACCGGCGCGGTCGCCGCGGGCCGAATCCTGGGCGGGCTCGCCAACACACTCGGGCCCGACCGCGTCGTCGTCGGCGGCGGAGTGCCGCACATCGGGCCGCTCTACTGGGACGCGCTGACCGAGGCGTTCGCCGCCGAACTCATGCCGCCACTGGCCCGGCTACGTCCCTCAAGGCCCCTCTTCGGGGCGGACGCCGCCGTCATCGGCGCCGCGCGCCTGCCCACGCACGTCCCGCTGCACGCCCCGCCCCCGTCCTGAACGTCCCCTCCCTGGAGCCCTCGATGAACGCCCCCGCGCCCTCGTCCCCCGTCGCCGATCTGCTCAACGGCAGGCTGATCGTGTCCTGTCAGGCACCGCCCGGAGATCCCCTGCGCGACACCGGCACCCTCGTACGGCTGGCCCGGGCCGCCGCGGCCGGCGGGGCGGCCGGGATCCGGGCCAACGAACCCGAGGTGATCGCCGCGATCTCCGCCGCCGTCGACCTGCCGCTCATCGGGCTGTGGAAGGACGGGGACACCGGCGTCTACATCACGCCGACCGTCCGGCACGCGCTGGCCGTCGCCGAGGCGGGCGCCCACGTCGTCGCCGCCGACGCGACCGCGCGCCCCCGGCCCGACGGCGGCACGTTCGCCGACATCGTGGCGGCGGTGCACACCGCCGGGGCCCTGGTGATGGCCGATGTGGCGACCTTCGACGAGGGCGTCGCCGCGGCGGCCGCCGGCGCGGACTTCGTGTCGACGACGCTGTCCGGCTACGTGCCCGGCTCCCCCCGTCAGGACGGTCCCGACCTGGATCTGGTGGCCGCGCTCTTCGCCGCGCTGGCCGTACCGGTCGTCGCCGAAGGCCGTATCAGCACCCCCGAGGAGGCCGCGCTGGCGCTCGCGCGGGGTGCGCACAGCGTCGTCGTCGGCACCGCGATCACCGCACCCACCGCGCTGACCTCGCGTTTCGTGAAGGCACTCCCCCGTACGTAGTTCCCGCTCCATCCCCACTCAGGCCGTACCGCACCCCACACCGCAGACGGGACTCGACGGCGAGTCCTTCCGGCATCCTGGAGTAATCGTGCACACCACAGCCAAGCCACCGCTCCCCTGGTACCGCGAGGTGAGCCGCACCCAGTGGAAGGCGTTCTTCGCCGCCTGGATCGGCTACGTCCTCGACGGGTTCGACTTCGTCCTGATCACCCTCGTGCTGACCGAGATCAGCTCGGACTTCGGCCTGAGCACCGTGCAGGCCGCGAGCCTGATCTCCGGCGCGTTCATCACGCGCTGGCTCGGCGGAGCGGTCCTGGGCGCGCTCGGCGACCGGTACGGCCGCAAGCTCTCGATGGTCCTCAGCATCCTGCTGTACTCCCTGGGCACGTTCGCGTGCGGCTTCGCATGGGACTACACGAGCCTGTTCGTGGCGCGCCTCGCGATCGGGATGGGCATGGCCGGCGAGTACAGCGCCAGCGCCACGTACGTCATGGAGAGCTGGCCCACACGCGTACGCAACCGGGCCAGCGGCTTCCTGATCTCAGGCTTCTCGATGGGCTCGGTGCTCGCCGCGCAGGTCTACAACTGGGTCGTGCCCACGCTGGGCTGGCGCTGGATGTTCTACGTGGGCCTCCTCCCGATCGCCGTCGCCCTGTGGATGCGGCGGGCGCTGCCGGAGGCGGCGGACTGGAACGAGTCGGTCGGCAAGCAGACGGAGAAGAAGCGGCCGAACCCGTTCCGGCCCCTGTTCGCGACCCCCGCCAGGGCGACGGTGAACATCGTCCTCGCCGTGGCCGCCACCGTGTCGCTGTTCGCCGTCTTCACGCCCGCCGGCGACGGACTCGTGCCCGTGCTGTCCGTCGTGGCCGCCGGCGCGCTCATCGCGTTCGCCGTGCAGCTGGGCGGGCGCAGGAGCTGGCTGCTCTACGTGTCGATGATCGTGACGATCTTCTTCGCGTTCCTGTACTCGTGGCCGATCCAGGCGCTGCTGCCGACATACCTCAAGACCGAGCTGGGCTACTCGCCGGAACAGGTCACCGACGCGCTGTACTTCGCGGGCTTCGGCACGATGGCGGGCTGCTGGCTCGCGGGCTTCGCCGGAGACTGGATGGGCACGAAGAAGGCGTACGCGCTGACGCTGCTCGCCTCGCTCGTCTTCGTCTTCCCGGTGTTCGCGGTGCGCGACAACCTTCTCCTGCTCGGCGCCCTGCTCTTCGTGCTCCAGGCGACCAGCTTCGGCATCTCGGGGCTGCTGCCCCGGTACATCGGCGGCCACTTCCCCACCGAGAACCGCGCCGCCGCGCTGGGCTTCACCTACAACGTGGGTGCGCTCGGCGGGGCCGTCGCGCCGGTGCTCGGCGCGCATCTCGCCGCGGGCATGGACCTGGGGCGCGCCCTGGCCGTGCTGACCTTCGCGGGGACGGTGATCGTGGTCCTGCTGGTCGGCTTCGACGTACCGGGACGCCTGAACCGCCTCACCGACCCGGACGGCACCGTCGACCACCTCGCCGATGCGGCGCCGGAGACGGCGACGTCACCGTCCAACGGGCAAGTCCCCGCGGCGTCCCGCTGACATACGGGCCCCGCCACGGTCACCCTCTGTCCAGGGGCGGAGTTTCTCCGGGTTGCGTACGGCCCAGATGTGGGTGATCCGGTCGCCGGAGACGCGGAACGCGAACACGGTGACGGTGACGCCGTCCTGCTGGGCGACCAGGCCGGGCCGGCCATTGACCGTACGCTCCAGGAGCGTCTGGTCGGGTGCGAGGCGGGCGACGTTGAGATAGGCGTGGGCGACCCGTTCGCGACCCGTGATCGGCCGCCGCAGGGCGCCGACCAGGCCCCCGCCGTCGGCGATCACGGTGGCGTCAGGGTCGAGGAGGTCCACGAGGGCGCTCACGTCCTTCGCCGCCCAGGCCTGTTTGAACTTCCGGACGATGCCGGCCTGCGCGGTCGTCGGCCCCGCGGGGGCCTGTGCGTCGCGGATGCGGCGGCGGGCCGAGGAGGCCAGTTGGCGGCAGGCCGCCGGTGTGCGGCCGACGATCTCGGCCACCTCGGCGAACGCGTAACGGAAGACGTCGTGAAGGATGAAGGCGACGCGTTCGGCCGGCGTCATGGATTCCAGTACGACGAGGAAGGCCATGTCGACCGACTCGTCGAGGGTGATCCGGTCCGCCGGGTCCGCCGCGACGCCGTCGGTCCACTCACGGCGCTCGGGAAGCGGCTCGGGGATCCACTCGCCCACGTACCGCTCCCTGCGCGCACGGGCGGAGCCGAGCAGATTGAGGCAGATACGGCTCGCGACCGTCGTCAGCCAGGCGCCAGGGGATTCGATGGCATCCCGTTGCGGTCGGTCCATGCCGTACCAGCGGACGTACGTCTCCTGCACGACGTCCTCGGCATCGGCCAGCGAGCCGAGGAGCCGGTACGCCAGATTGATCAGCTGGCGCCGCTCGCTCATGATCGCGTCCAGGCCCGGATCGGGCCGATGACCGTGGGCCGTCTCGGATCGGTTGGCCATGGTGTCGCGCACTCCCTTGCCTCGGCCTCGTACATGCCTCCATCTCTTTGACGGGACAGCCCTTCGGAATGTGACGTCGCTCCCGGCGCCTCACATTCCGGAGGGCTGCGTTGTCGTCACAGGCATACGGAACGGAGGAAGCCGATGACCGACTTTCAAGCGATTGCCGACCGCGTGGAGATCGAGGCGCTGCGCGGCGAGTTCACCGACGCGGCGATGATGCGCGACCGCGCCCGCCTCGCCTCCCTCTTCACGGAGGACGGCGTGCTGCGGATGCCCGACGTCCCCATCGAGATGACCGGCCGGGAGGAGATCCGCACCGGGGGCGAGCGGCTCCAGGCCCAGTGGGACTTCTTCGTGCAGAACACGCATCCGGGCGTGATCCGGCTCGACGGCGACACCGCGACCGGCCGCGCCTACATGCAGGAGATCGCGCGCATGCAGAGCGGTTTCCAGGGCCTCAACTACGCGATCTACCACGACCGTTACCGCCGCACCGACGAAGGCTGGAAGTTCTCCGAGCGGGTCTACGAGATCCGCTACTTCGACACCACCCCACTGACGGGCTCGGCGCCGGCCTGGGACCCCCACACGACCCAGGAGGCACGATGACTGTCTCGACTCCCGCCACACAGTTCACCGACCCGGCGCCGGCGGACCGCCTGGAGCGGGCGGCCGCCGCGCTGGCGGCGCACCGCTTCACCGTCGAGATCCTCGATGACGCCGCGGCGGCGCGGACCCGGGTCCAGGAGCTGATCCCGGAGGACGCCAGTGTGTTCACCACGGCCAGCGAGACGCTGCGGCTGTCCGGCATCGACGACGACATCAACACCAGCGGCCGGTACCGGGCGGCCGTCAAGCCCCGTGCGGTGACCATGGACCGGGCCACCGAGGCCGACGCCATCCGGCGCCTGATCGCCGTTCCCGACGTCGTCGTGGGCAGCGTCGCCGCGCTCACCGAGACCGGCTCCCTCGTGGTGGCCTCGGCCAGCGGAAGCCAGTTGCCCGCGTACGCCGGTGGCGCCGGGCGCACGATCCTGGTCGTCGGGGCGCAGAAGGTGGTGCCCGACCTGGACACCGCTCTGCGCCGCCTGGAGGAACACGCCCTCCCGCTCGAAACCACCCGCGCCCTGGAGGTGTACGGACAGCCCAGCTCCGTCAACCAACTCCTGGTCCTCCACGCGCAACCCCTCACGGGCCAGGGAATCGTCCTGCTGCTCCGCGAGGCGATCGGGTTCTGAACCGACGCTTGACGCGGCCTCCCCCAGCTGACGCCGGGGGAGGCTCAAGGCGCGTGTGGGTGTCAGGCCGTGACGTCGATGTACGTCGAGGGGCCGTAGCTGGATCCGCTGACCGGGGTGACGTACATGCGGACGGTCCGGCCCTCGGTGAGGTCGCCGCCCTTCCACGGGCTGCAGTAACCGGCCGTGTGGCCGCGGGTGTCGACGCGCCGGTCCATGATGCCGTCGTAGTTGTAGTCGAGCGCGGTCTCGATGCCCCAGCCGTCCGACTTGGTGTCGCACGCGCGGATCGCGTCGCCGGGGGTCGAGCCGTCCGGGTCGGCGTTCCACGTGGCGCTGCCGGCGCCGCTGGGCGCGTAGATGGTGACCGTTCCGGCCCAGGCCTGGCCCTGCAGGCCGGCGACCAGACCTATCGCGCAGGCACCGGTGGCGAGTGCTCTGATCACGGTGCTTCGGGTCTTCATGACGTCCCCTCCCCTTGCCGGCGGACCGGTGCCCGCCGACGCTCGGAAGGAGAATGCCATACGTAGATCAACTTCGGGACGTGGAACGCCCGTTCCCCGGACCGCTCACTTCTCCACGAGCCGCTCCATGAGCGCGGTGGCCTCGGCGAGGGTGCGCAGTTCGGCCTCGTCGAGTTCGCCGGCCAGGGCCTGGACGAGCCAGCCGTGCTTGGCCGCCCGGACCGAGGCGAGGGTGCTCCGGCCGCTCTCCGTGATGGCGACGACGGATTGACGGCCGTCGTCCGGGTCCGGCGTACGCGCGACGAAGTCCCGTTCCTCCAGGGCGGCGAGGGTGAGCCGCATCGACTGGGGCCGCACGTACTCGGCGCGCGCGAGCGCGGCCGTGGTGGCGGGGCCCTCTCCGTCGAGGCGGGCCAGTACGGTCCGCTGCGTCGGGGTGAGGAGGCTGTCGGGCGACGCGGTGCGCAGTCGCCTGAGCAGGCGTCCGACAACGGTGGAGAGATCGGCGGCCACCTGTTCGGCGAGCGGCTCGTCCGCGGGTTCTCGCTGCATGGCCTCACCGTAGAAGGCCGACAGGCAGCCTTGCAATTTCGCCCCTTTTCGCCTGCCGGGCCGGCGCGGGGAAACCATCGGCCGCCGCCCCTCTTCCCGCTGGTCCGACCAGTCGGTATGTTCACCTCCTGCGGACCCATCCCGACTCGCCCCGCCTCATCGCTTCGGCCCACGGAGTCTCAATGACGAAGTCAAGCCGCCTGTGTGACCGGTGGGGCGGAGGTGAAGATCCGTCCGTCACGCAGCAATGCCCAGAGCACGCCAGCTCGTCGGCGGGCCAGGGCGATGACGGCCTGAACGTGCTTGCAGCCCTCGCCGCGCTTCTTCAGGTAGAAGTCCCGGTTCGGCCCTTCGCGGACGATGCTGGACTGCGCGGACATGTAGAACACTCTGCGCAGGCGGCGGCTGTAGCGCTTGGGCCGGTGCAGGTTGCCGGTGCGCCGGCCAGAGTCACGCGGGACGGGCACCAGCCCGGCCGCCGAGGCGAGATGGCCGGCGTCGGCGTAGGCCGACAGGTCACCGGCGGCGACGATGAACTCGGCGCCGAGGATAGGGCCCATGCCGGGCAGGGACTCGATGATCTCTGCGTGCGGGTGGCTGCGGAACGTCTCCCGGATCTGCCGGTCGATCCGCTTCACGCGGTCGTCCAGGGCCAGGATCTGCCCTGCCAGGTCGGCGACGATCTGCGCGGCGACATCTTCGCCGGGCAGCACGGTCTGCTGGGCCTGCGCGGCTTCCAATGCGGTTGCGGCCACCATGTCGGCGCCGCGGACACTGCGGTTGGCCAGCCAGGCCGTCAGCCTTGCCCGGCCGCGTCGGCGGATCGCCGCCGGGGTCTGATAACCGGTCAGCAGCACCAGGGCGCCCTTGTGGGCGGAGTAGTCAAACGCCCGCTCCAGAGCAGGGAAGACGCCGGTCAGCACGTCCCGCAGGCGGTTGATCATCCGCACCCGGTCGGCCATCAGATCCGTGCGGTGCGCGGTCAGCAGCGCGAGGTCGGCGGCAAGCTGGGCGGGCACGTCGATCGCCGCGAAGTCGCCTCGGTGGCGGGCGGTTTCGGCGATGACGTAGGCATCCCTGGCGTCGGTCTTCGCCTCACCGCGGTAGGCGCCGGACATGCGGTTGACCGTGCGTCCGGGCACGTAGACGGCCCGCTGGTCGTGGGCTGCCAGCAGAGCCAGCAGCAGCGCGGAGGACGTGCCGGAGATGTCCACTGCCCAGTGCACTTGGCCGGCCAGGGCGAGGATCTCGCCGAGCGCGGTCAGGATCGCCGACTCGTCATTGTCGATCTTCTTCGACCACAGCGTGGCGCCGGTCTCGTCAACCACGGCTGCCCAGTGGTGGCCCTTGCCCGCGTCGACGCCAGCCCAGACCCGGGCTTTCCGCTCGTTCACTTGCCCCTCCTCGCACCGCTCGGCATGCCGTCGGCCCGAGGAACACCCCGCTGTCATCTCCGTAATCAGCGACCGCACGAAGCGCGCACATCTCAATCAGCAGCCAGGGCTCCCCGGAGAGCCGGGCGGCCACTCCTTGGAAGCCACTGAAGGCAAGAACCCATAAGCCACACCCGGCCCTCCCGGGCCGCCTAACAACTTACGGAGACCCCATGACCCAGCACGCGCCCGGCATCCAGGGACACTGCGACGCACGCTTCGACGCCGTCCGCGCCGCCTTCGAGGAGAACTTCGACGAGCGCGAGGAGCTGGGCGCGGCCGTCACCGTCCTGATCGACGGCGCGCCCGTCGTCGACCTGTGGGGCGGCTGGGCCGACGCCGCCCGCACGCGCGCGTGGGAGCGCGACACGGTCGTCAACGTGTGGTCGACGACGAAGGGCCCGACGGCTCTGTGCGCCCACATCCTCATCGACCGCGGCCTGCTCGACCCGGACGCGCCGGTCGCCACGTACTGGCCCGAGTTCGCCGCCGCCGGCAAGGAAGGCGTACTCGTACGTCATCTGCTGTCGCACCGGGCCGGGCTCGCCGGGCTGCGCGAGCCGCACTCCCTGGAGCAGCTCTTCGACTGGGAGCTCACCACGTCCCGGCTCGCGGCGCAGGAGCCCTGGTGGGAGCCCGGCACGGTCTCCGGGTACCACGCGCTGACGTACGGGTTCCTGGTCGGCGAGGTCGTCCGGCGCGTCAGCGGCCTGCTGCCGGGCGCGTTCCTGGAGCGGGAGGTGACGGGCCCGCTCGGCATCGACTTCACGATCGGACTGCCGGACAAGGAGGCGGGCCGCGCGGCGGAACTGGTGCACCCGCGCGCGCAGGCCACCAGCGAACAGGCCGCGATCTTCGCCCAGTTGGCCCCCGCCGCCCTCGCGGCGCTGACCAACCCGATCGCCGGCGCGTCGGAGGCGAACACCGCTGCATGGCGCGCCGCCGAGATCCCGGCCGCCAACGGTCACGGCACGGCGCGCGCCGTCGCCGCGCTGTACGCGATCGTCGCGGGCAAGGGCCGCTCCGGCGACCGGCAGATCCTGTCCCCGCAGGGCGCCGAGCGGATTCGCGAGGGTCAGGGCAGCTGCCGCGACCTGGTCCTGGGGGCCGGATTCACGCACGAGACGGAGCTGGGCCTCGGGCTCTGGCTGAGCGGACCGAACGGCTCGTACGGGCCCAACCCGCGCGCTGTCGGACACGACGGTTTCGGCGGCTCGTTCGGGTCGGCCGACCCCGAGTCGGGTGTCGCCGTGGGCTATGTGATGAACCGGATGGGCCCTCACATCGCAGACGACCCGCGCAAGATGGCCCTGATCAGCGCGGTGTACGACGCTCTCGGCTGAGATCCGACCGCCGGAAACAGGTCACCACGCGCCGTCCTGCGCGCCCTTACCGCCGCGCAACCTTACGGTAACCACATGGGCAGTTCGCCAGGCTAATCTGCTAACTGCCCAAGAGGATTACGAGGCGACGCGACCAGGGGGCCGACCGGATGGCACGGGGCACGACGACAGCGAGGGCCTGCCTGATGGCCCTCACGGTCGGCATGCTCGTCCTCCAACTCCTGGTCAAGGGCGCCCCGTCCGCGTCCGCGCACGAGTCGGTGCCGTACACCGGCGGCCCGGTCGCCACGTGCGACGACACCGAGCTGCCCCGGAGTTCGTCCCACCACTACCTGCCCCGCGACCGGTACCGCGCGGAGGAGTACGTGCCCGACGGCACCGTGCGCGGGGCCGTGTGCCCGTGGCAGGTCCAGGCCGGGGACCCGGGTGTCGCGCCCACGGCGGGCGCCGGCGAAAGGTCCCCGCACCGCCAGCCGAGACGGGCGGCCGACTCCCTCCCCGTCATACTCCAGGTCTTCCGCTGCTGAGAGCGCCCGAGGGCAGGAGCAGTTCCCCCGCGTCTTCGGCGCACCCTCCTGCCCGCCTCCCGTGACACTCCGCACGTGTAGGACTACGCGCCCCGCACGGGGCGCGCTGGAGGTATGCGCTCGTGAAGCGTTTGGTACCGCGGCAGGACTTCGCCGCGTCTCTCGTCGTGTTCCTGGTCGCCCTGCCGCTGTGCGTGGGCGTGGCCGTGGCGTCCGGCGTCCCGGCCGAACTGGGCCTCGTCACCGGCATCGTGGGCGGTCTGGTGGCCGGCTCCATGCCCGGCAGCAGTCTGCAGGTGAGCGGGCCCGCGGCCGGGCTCACCGTGCTCGTGTACGAGGCCGTGCAGGCGTACGGCCTGCCGGTGCTCGGCGTCGTCGTGCTCGCGGCGGGGCTGCTCCAGCTCCTCATGGGCAGCCTGCGCCTGGGCCGCTGGTTCCGGGCGATCTCAGTAGCGGTCGTCGAGGGCATGCTCGCCGGGATCGGCCTCGTCCTGATCGCCGGGCAGCTCTACGCGATGGCCGACACGCCGGCGCCCGCGTCGGGTATCGACAAACTCGCCGGACTGCCCGGGCTGTTGATCGGCTCGGCCACCTCGCCGAAGGCGCTCACCGCGCTCGCCCTCGGCGTCGGCACGATCGTCGTGCTGCTCGGCTGGAAGCGGCTGCCCAAGGCGGCCCAGGTGGTGCCCGCGCCGCTCGCCGCGGTGGGGCTCGCGACGCTGGCGGCGGCCGGGTTCGGGCTGCCGGTCGCGCGGGTCGAGGTGCAGGGTCTGATCGAGTCCGTACAGCCGCCCGGCGCCGACGCGTTCGCGCAGCTCGCGAGCGTCGGGGTCGTCGGCACCGTCCTCGCGTTCACCCTCATCGCCTCCGCCGAGAGCCTGTTCAGCGCGGCCGCCGTCGACCGGATGCACGACGGGCCGCGCACCACGTACGACAAGGAACTCATCGCGCAGGGCACCGGCAACACGGTGTGCGGGCTGCTCGGCGCGCTGCCGATGACGGCGGTGATCGTGCGCAGCGCCGCCAACGTCCAGGCGGGCGCCCGCACCAAGGCGTCCCGGGTCCTGCACGGTGTATGGCTGCTGCTGTTCGCGGCGCTGCTGCCCGCCGCGCTCGGTGTGATCCCGGTCGCCGCGCTCGCGGCCGTCCTGGTCCACGCGGGCGGCAAACTGATCCCCGTACGGCAGATCGCGAAGCTGTGGCGTGAGCACCGGGGCGAGGCGCTGGTACTGGTCGTCACAGCGGTGTCGATCGTCGCGGTCAGCATGTTCGAGGGCGTGCTCGTCGGCCTCGCTCTCGCGGTGGCCAAGACGGCGTGGGAGGCATCGCACGTGCGGCTCGACGTCATAGACAAGGGGGCCGGGCCGATCCAGGTATATCTGACCGGCAACGCGACGTTCCTGCGTCTGCCGAAGATCCTCGACAGCCTGGAGGCGCTGCCGCAGGACCGGCCCGTCGTGCTCGACCTGTCCGGTCTTCACCACCTCGACCACGCCTTCGGGACGGCGCTGCGGAACTGGGCGGACCGGCACAGCGGCGCCGGCACGGAGCCCGTCAAGGTGACTCCGGGCCAGGCCACTCCAGGGGGCTGAGACCGGCCCGCGCGGAGCCCTACGTCGTGATCGCGCCGAGCAGGGCCCGCGCGCACAGGTCGCGCACCTGATCCCGTGACAGCTCCGGCTCGTCGAGCCACTCGAGGCACACGGCCACCATGAAGGCCAGCCAGCCGCGTACGGCGAGCCGGAGCACCGGGGATTCGCCGTCGGCACGGGACCGGTCAGGGTCGGCGGCGAGCGCCTCGACGATCTGGCGCTCCTGCGCGGCCAGTCCCCGCCGGTACACCTCGCGCACGGCCGGGTCGCCCGCGGCCTCGGCCCGGTGGAAGGCGCGGAAGCCCTCGCCGTGCGCCTCCACATACCCGAGAAACGTATCCAGGCCCACGGCGATCTGGTCGCGCACGGGGATCCCGGGAACGGCGGCCGTCAGGCGCAGCATCCGCTCACTCTCGCGCTGGACGACGGCGGCGAAGAAGTCCCGTTTCGTCGGGAAGTAGTGGTAGAGGAGCCCGCGCGAGACGCCGGCGATCTCGGCGACCTGCTCGATCCAGACGTCGTCGTACGTGCTCTGCGCGAACAGCCGCGCGCCCACGCTGAGCAGCTGCTCGCGGCGCTCCTCGGTGCTCAGCCGACGGCGCGTGCGCTCCTGCTCCCTGGCGGCCATGGCAGCACCTTACTCGCATTACTTGACGTGAATTCAATAGCGGGACCACACTGTGGGGCGTATTGAACCCACGTATAACAACGGTCGGGTACAGGCACTCTCTACGTCCAACAGGTGGGGATCATGGCTCAGTTGACGCGGCCGGCGACGGACTCGACACCGACGAAGGGCTTTCGCAGTGCCGAGCTCGGCTGGCCCGGACTCGACCGGATTCCGCACCCGACGCGACGGATTCCCCTCGTCGGCGACATCCTCGGCGCGAACGTGCGCACGCCGGTGCAGGACTCGATGCGGATCGGCAAGGAGCTCGGGCCGGTCTTCCGCCGCAAGGCCTTCGGGAACGAGATCGTGTTCGTCTGGGGCGCGCGGTTCGCCGCCGACATGGCGGACGAGTCACGCTTCGCCAAGCATGTCGGCCTGGGCGTCGCCAATCTGCGGCCGGTGGCCGGTGACGGCCTCTTCACCGCGTACAACCACGAGCCCAACTGGCAGCTGGCGCACGACGTGCTCGCTCCCGGTTTCGGCCGCGACGCCATGGAGGGCTACCACCCGCTGATGCTGGACGTCGCGGGGCGCCTGATGGCGGCCTGGGACGCCCGGGAGGCGGCGGGCCTGGCCGTGGACGTGCCCGGCGACATGACGAAGCTGACCCTGGAGACGATCGCGCGGACCGGTTTCGGCCATGACTTCGGGTCGTTCGAGCGGGAGCGGCCGCACCCGTTCGTGAGCGCCATGGTCGGCACGCTGTCGTTCGCGCAGCGCCGCAACGTGGTGCCACCGTCGCTCGCCCCCCTGCTCCTGCGGGGCGCGGAGCGGCGCAACGCCGCGGACATGGCGTACCTCAACCGGACCGTGGACGACGTCGTCGCCGCGCGGCGGGCCGCACCCGGATCGCCCTCAGCCGGGCAGGGCGACCTGCTCGACCGCATGCTGGAGGTCGCCCACCCCGACACCGGGGAGCGCCTCTCCCCCGAGAACATCCGGCGCCAGGTCATCACGTTCCTCGTCGCCGGGCACGAGACGACGTCGGGCGCCCTGTCGTTCGCGCTGCACTATCTGGCGCACCACCCCGACGTCCTGGCGAAGGCACGTGAAGAGGTGGAGCGGGTGTGGGGCGACACGGACGAGCCCGCCTACGAGCAAGTGCCCAAGCTCCGCTATCTGCGCCGCGTTCTCGACGAGTCCCTGCGGCTGTGGCCGACGGCTCCGGCGTTCGCGCGCGAGGCCACCGTCGACACGACGCTCGGCGGGATCCACCCGATGCGCAGGGGCGCTTGGGCGCTGGTCCTGACATCGCTCCTGCACCGCGACCCGGAGGCGTGGGGTGACGACCCGGAGGCCTTCGACCCGGACCGCTTCGCTCCGGCGGCCGTGCGCTCGCGCGCCCCGCATGTCTTCAAGCCTTTCGGCACCGGGGCGCGCGCGTGCATCGGCCGCCAATTCGCCCTGCATGAGGCGACGTTGGTACTCGGCCTGCTGCTGCGCCGCTACGACCTGAACCCCGAACCGGGCTACCGGCTGCGCGTCGCGGAGCGCCTGACGCTGATGCCGGAAGGCCTGCGGCTCAATTTGGGACGCCGCGCGAAGGTCCGTACGACGGACTGAGTTCGATCGACCGAGTTCGACGACCGAGCACCCCGCTCACCCCTCGCGTCGAAGGCGAATTGTCAGACCCGTGCGCAAGAGTGGAGGCACATGTCTCCACATCCACATCTTCGCCGAGCTGAGGGGCCCATCGACATGAACGCGACCAGGAATGCCGAACTCGCCGCGGCCCAGGCCTGCCTGCGCCTGCTGCACACCGCGCGCGCCGCGCTGACCGGATGCGAGTCGGGGACCGCCGCCTCGCTCCTCGCCCTGCCGATCGCGGAGGCCGACGAGGCCCTGGACAGGGCGGGACTGGCGGGAAACGAGGCCTGGCTGCTCGAGAAGCTGTACGACTTGGGAACGGAGACGCGCGTTCATACGTGAGGTAGGTGTACTCGTCCGTGGGTGAGGTACGTGTGTTCGTCCGTAGGTGGCGCGCGTGCGTCCGATTCCCGCGTTCCCGCGTTCCCGCGTTCCCGAGACCGTTCAGGAGAGCTCCGTTGACGATCCCACCCGTGGTCCCGCACCGTATCGATCCGGCCGGTGGCTGCCCGCACGCGGCGAACGCGCGACTGCTGGACCAGGGCGCCGTCGCCCCGGTCGTGCTGCCCGGTGACGTCGAGGGCATGGTGGTCCTCGGCCACGACGCCCTCAAGGACTTCCTCGCGCACCCCGATGTCGCCAAGAGCGCCCGGCACTTCACCGCGCTCAACGAGGGCCGCATACCCGACGGCTGGCCGCTCATGACGTTCGCGACCGTGCAGGGCATGACGACCGCGGACGACGAGGACCACCGGCGGCTGCGGTCGCTGGTGAGCCGCGCGTTCACCGCGCGCCGCGTCGAGGCCCTGCGGCCACGCGTCGAGGAGCTGACCGCAGAGCTGCTCGACGGGCTGGAAGCCGCCGTGACGGAGGGCGAGGACATCGTGGAGCTGCGGCGGCGGTTCGCGCTGCCGCTCCCGATGAGCGTGATCTGTGAACTGCTCGGCGTGGACGAGGAGTTCAGGGGCGGGCTGCACCATCTGTCGGGCCAGGTCGTGGCCACCGACATCGGCCCGCGCGAGGCGGTGGCCGCCAACCGTGAGCTGGTCTCCGTGCTCGCGGCAGTCGCCGCGTCCCGGGCGAGCCGGCCGGGCGACGACCTGACGAGCGCGCTGATCGCGGCGCGCGAGGAGGATGGCGACCGCCTGAGCGAGCAGGAGCTGATCGGCACCCTGCTCCTCATGATCATCGCCGGGCACGAGACGACGCTGAACCTGATCACGAACGCCGTGCGTGCCCTGTGCGCCCACCGCGACCAGCTCGACCTCGTCCTGTCGGGCGCGGCGTCCTGGTCCGACGTGGTGGAGGAGACGCTGCGCTGGAACAGCCCCGTCAGCTACTTCCCGTTCCGCTACCCGAAGCGGGATCTGACGGTGGCCGGGACGGTGATACCCCGGGGCACTCCGGTGCTCGCGGGCTACTCGGCGGCGGGCCGTGACCGGAGCGCGCACGGCGCGGACGCGGACCGCTTCGACGTCACGCGCGCCTCGGCCGCCCGCCATCTCTCACTGGGCCACGGCCCGCACTACTGCCTGGGGGCGCCGCTCGCCCGTCTGGAGGCCACCGTCGCCCTGGAGCGCCTGTTCGCCCGTTTCCCCGATCTCGATCTGGCCGCGCCCGACGCGGAGCTCGCGCGCAAGGCGGGTTTCGTGGGCAACAGCGTCGACCGACTCCCGGTGCGCCTGCGGCCGGTTGCCGGGGCGGCCTGACGGACGGCTCCTCAGGGTTTCTGGTCCGCTGGTCCTAGGCCGCGCGACCTGGGCCGATACGGTCCCACCGCCCATGGCCCAGGTCCGCCCGGCCCTCCAGACTGGCCCTATGGACGCCTCACGCACCGACGCCTATCTCCGCCGCATCGCGACCCCGCGCCCCGCGGCGCCGACCGCACAGGCGCTGCGCACCCTGCACCTCGCGCACCAGCGAACGGTCCCGTTCGAGAACCTCTCGATCCATCTCGGCGAGGACATCTCCATCGATGAGGAAGCGATCGTCGCCAAGCTCGTGGACCGCCACCGCGGCGGCTTCTGTTACGAGCTCAACGGCGGGTTCGCGGCGCTGCTCACCGCGCTGGGCTTCGAGGTGTCCCTGCTCCAGGCCCGGGTGTACGGCAAGGAGGGACACCTCGGCATCCCGTACGACCATCTCGCCCTCCGCGTCCGCACCGTCGACGGGGCCGATCTGCTCGCGGACGTCGGCTTCGGGGCACACAGCCACTTCCCGCTCGACCTCGGTGAGCGCGGGGAGCAGCGGGATCCGGGTGGCGTCTTCCGGATCGCCGAGACGAAGGAGGGCGATCTGCGCGTGTCCAAGGACGGGGCGCCGGAGTACCTCCTCGAACAACGCCCGCGGGAGCTGAGGGACTTCGAGGTCGGCTGCTGGTACAACTGCACGTCGTCGCGGTCCACGTTCACGCGGTCGCTGGTCTGCTCGCTGGTCACGGACGAGGGCCGGCTGACCCTGAGCGGCCGCACGCTGAAGACGACGGTCGGCGGCGAGCGCCACAGCACGGAGCTCACGTCCGACCGTGAGGTGCTCGACACCTATCGCGAATCGTTCGGCATCGAGCTCGACCGGGTACCGGCGGATCCGACCGCCTAATCCGGCTCCGCCCCGACACTCCGGCTCTCCAGCTCTCCGCCCCGGCCCTCCGGCCCTCCCCCTCCGACCCTCCGGCTCGGTGTCTCTCCGGCTCTCACACTCTCCGACTCGGTGTCTCTCCCGTACTCCGGCTCTCAGCCGTCGGTGGTGTGCGCGGCGATGGTGCGGTCGAGTGCGGGTGCGAGCCAGTCGAGGGTCAGCTCCGCCCGCCGCGCGAGCCACTCGGGGTCGGTGTCGGCCGGGCCGCCCTCGTACCGTCGGCGTTCGATGTCCGCCACGACGTCGGCGGGTGCGCCGAGCTCGGTGAGGACGGCGAGTGCCTCGGCCTTGCTGATGAGGGTGCCGTCGCGCAGGGTGACCGTGGCCCGGGCCAGGACCATCAGTCCCAGGTCGACCCAGACGTGCTCCATCCACAGCTCGGGGCGTCCGGTCCTGGGCCGCCAGTAGCCGGCCAGGTCGGCGAGGATGTACTCCCTGAGCGTGCGGTCGTCCACCGGCGGCAGGGTGCTCGCGATCGGGGCCCCATGGAGCACGAGGCCGAAGGTGTGGAGTTCGCGCCGGGTGATGGGCGTGACCGTGCGGGCGTAGGCCTCCCGGTGCGCCCAGGTGAAGTGCGTACGGTCAGGGTCATCGAGGTCGCCGCGCGACATGTAGGAGCAGTGGAGGTGTGCCGCGAGGGGCAGTTCGGCGTCGATTCCCTCGTGCAGCGTGGTGAGCCGTGTCTCCTCGTCCGGCTTGAGCGGATGCGGGACGACGGCGACGAGGTCGAGGTCGCTGCGCCCTTCCTGGTAGTCCCCGCCGGCGAGCGACCCGTGCACCCACAGCGAGAACGGGGCGGGCAGCGCCTCGCGGAGCCCGGTCAGAAAGCGGGCGAGCAGGTCGGACGTGGCCGCCGGATGTTCCTCCGCTGTGGTCATCCGGTCAGTGTGCCAGGAGTCAACTGGGCCTGTACGGCTGGTCCGTAGCGTTCGGTGATCTCTTCGATGGGCGCGGAGCGCACATGGGGGCCGCGTGCGATGCCGTACATGACGCCGAGGCCGAGGAGGAGGGAGACGGCGAGTTCGGCGCGCAGGCCCGTGTCCGGCCCGTGCAGGCGTTCGGCGAGGCGGTCGCTGACCTGGGTACGGAAGTTGGCGCGGAGGATGTCGCCCTGTTCGCCGTGGAGCGGGGCGAACACGATGCGCAGGATGGGATCCACGCCGTGCTCGGACTGGCCGGTGAGGAGGTGGCGCACCATGTGCCGGCCGAGGTCCTCCAGGGGAGCGTCGAGGAAGGTCTCGACGTCCGCCTCGAAGTTCATCACCTGGGAGAACAGGGCGTCCTTGTTGCCGAAGTACTTGAGGATCAGCGGGGCGCTGACCCCGGCGCGCTCGGCGACGGCCTTGAGGGTGATGTCGGTGTGCGCGTGCCGGGCGAGGAGGTGGCGGCAGGCACGGATGATGGCGGCCTTGGTCGCCTCGGCGTCACGGCGGGCCGGCCCCGAACGGTGGTCGCCGGTCACGCCGGAGGCGGACTGCGCCTCGGCGGACGCCGTCGGGGCCGGGCTCGTCACGGGGTCACGCTCCTTCGAAGGCCTTGTCCGTCCGCCCGGTCGTGCCGCTGACGGACCTGCGCCCTCCATTGTCCGCCGCGTCGGCGGGAACGGTGAACGCCGCCGCTATGACCACGAGGGCGACCGTACCCGCCATGACGAAGGCCAACTGATAGCCGCGCAGTGACGGGAAGCCGGCGCCGGTCGCGTGGTGGACGAGGATCGCGGCGACCGCGGCGCTGGAGACTGCCTGGCCGATGGTCCGCATCAGGACGTTCACGCCGTTCGCCGAGGCGGTCTGGCCCGCGGGCACGGCCCGCAGGATGAGGGTGGGCAGCGCCGAGTACGCGAACGTGGTGCCGGTCGACACGATGGCGGCGCCCAGGACGATCACCCACAGGTCGCGGCTGTCGGCGATGCGGACGACATAGCCGAGCGCCATGGCGGCGCCGCCGATGGCGAGGCTCAGGCGGGGGCCGCGCGCCGCGGAGACACGGGCCGACACCGGCGAGAGGAGCAGCATGATCACGCCGTTGGGCAGCAGGCACAGGCCGGTCTGCACGATGGAGAGGCCGAGCCCGTAGCCGCTGGACTTGGGCGCCTGGACGAGCTGTGCCGTGACGAGCGAGTTGGCGTAGAAGGCGAATCCGGCGATCAGGGCGGCGAGGTGCGGCAGGCCGACGCGGCGGCCGACGGCGAGCCGGAGGTCCACCAGCGGTCGCTCGGCCCTCAGCTGCTGCCACGACCACAGCGCCAGGATCACGACGGCTCCGGCGAACAGGCCGATCACGCGGGCGCTGCCCCAGCCCCACTGGCCGCCCTGCGACACGGCGAGCAGCAGACAGACCAGACCGCCGGCGATCCCGGCCGCGCCGAGTGTGTCGAACCGGCCCGGTTCGTGTACGGGCGACTCGCGCACGGCCCAGCAGGCGAGGGCGAGGCCGAGCGCGCCGAGGGCGCTGGTCGCCCAGAACATGACGTGCCAGTTGGCGTACTGGACGATCAGGGCGGCGAGCGGCAGGCCGAGCGCGGCACCGATCCCCACGGTCGAGCTCATGAGGGCGACCGCGGATCCCGTGCGGTGGGGCGGGAGTTCGTCGCGCAGGATGCTGATGGAGAGCGGGACGACCGCGGCAGCCGCGCCCTGGAGCGCGCGGGCCGCGATCAGGACGCGGATGTCGGAGGTGAGCGCGCACAGCACCGACCCGCCGGTCATCAGGCCCAGCGCGAGCAGCAGGACGCGCCGCTTGCCGTACATGTCGCCCGCCCTGCCGAGCACGGGGGTGAGGACGGCGCCGG
Source organism: Streptomyces sp. NBC_01446 (assembly GCF_026340095.1). Classification (GTDB taxonomy): domain Bacteria; phylum Actinomycetota; class Actinomycetes; order Streptomycetales; family Streptomycetaceae; genus Streptomyces; species Streptomyces aureus. The sequence goes on from NZ_JAPEPO010000002.1 coordinate 1,298,219, forward strand.
CGAGGAGGGTCGCGGTGACCGTCCAGGAGACCGCGCCGGGTGAGGCTCCGGTCAGCCGCGGCAGGTCGGGGAGCAGCGGGACCACGACGGTCTGCATGACGGCCATGAGGATGCCGCCGAAGGCGAGGACCGGGATCGTCAGCCGGCCGCGCAGACCGGGCAGTGGGGCTGTTTCGGGGCGTAGGTCGGGGTTTATCGCGGGCTCCATGAGCGCTCCGGTGGACGCCTCGAGGGCGGAGGCGGGAGGTGGGGTGAATTTCTATTCACCTAAGTGGTGAATCAGTATTCACCAGAGCCCTCGCATCTGACCAGAACGTATGGACAAAGCCCTGCATACCAGGCACGAGCCCCGGTGTACTGCGGCGACGGCCGGCCTCTCCTGCCGGTCGTCTCGGCGGCGCTGGGCGCCGTCGTGCTCGGCGAGGACCTTTCGGGGCGAGTGGTGGAAGGGGTGGCGGTCGTGCTGTCCGGGGCGGGGATGGTGCGAAAGGCATTCGCCCGAAAGGGGACGCGTGAGGCCACCGGGGCGCCGGCTGCTCCTGTTCCCTCCGTCGCACGCCAGCCATACTGCCGACCATGACTTCTGCTGCCACTACCCTTCGCGTCGGGCTCGTCGGCACCGGCACCTGGGCCTCGAGGACGCACGCCGCCGCTCTGCGCGCCCACCCGGGGACGGATCTCGTGGGCGTCTGGGGGCGCAGGCCCGAGGCCGCGGCCGGGGTCGCCGCCGCCCATGGGACTCGGGTCTTCGAGGACGTCGACGCGCTGTTCGCGGCGTGCGACGCGGTGGCGTTCGCGGTGCCGCCGGACGTGCAGGCACCGCTCGCCGCGCGGGCAGCCGCCGCGGGCTGTCATCTCCTCCTCGACAAGCCGCTGGCCACGTCGGTGCCTGCGGCCAGGGAGGTCGTGGACGCGGTACGGGAGGCGGGGGTCGCTTCCGTCGTGTTCTTCACCCTGCGCTTCGCCGCCGTCACGTCGGACTGGCTGGCCCAACAGGCCGTCGAGGGAGGCTGGTTCACGGGTCGGGCCGACTGGTACGGGTCCCTGTACATCCCCGGCGACACCTCGGAGCTGACCGCGTCGCCGTGGCGGGTCGGGCGCGGCGCCCTGTGGGACGTCGGCCCGCACGCCCTGTCCGTACTGCTTCCGGTGCTCGGGGACGTCACGTCCGTGACGGCCGCGCGGGGCCCGGCGGACACCGTGCATCTGGTCCTCGCGCATGCGTCGGGCGCGTCCGCCACGGCCGCGTTGAGTCTGACCACTCCGGCGAAGGCGGCGGGCGTCGACGTGGAGCTGCGCGGGGAGTCCGGCATCGTGTCGATGCCGACGGGCGGTGCGTCGGTCGACGCGTTCGGCGTGGCGGTCGACGCGCTCCTGGAGTCCGTGCGCACGGGCCGGCCGCACGCCTGCGACGCCGCTTTCGCGTTGCGCGTCACGCAGATCCTCGTGGCGGCGGAGGCCCGCCTCGGGTCATCCGGCGGTGAACCAGGCCCCGGCGAGTGAGTCGAACGTCGCCTCCGGCGGCGCGGGCAGTTCCCGCAGGTACCAGGGCAGATCGCTGTACACGTGCAGGAGTGTGTACGCCGTCACGGTGCGGGGCGCGAAAGAGCGCCCGTATGCCTCGGTGAAGCGGGTCATCAGGCGCGGGTCGGCCCGGGTGACGAACAGGCCGACGGCCACGAAGTCGTAGGCGGGGTCTCCGATCATGGCGGGCTCGAAGTCGAGGAGTCCGGTCAGAGCACGGTTCCGGGAGTCGACGACGAGGTGCTGGCGCATGAACTCCGTGTGCAGCAGGGCGCGTTCGGGCCCGGCTGGCAGCTTGACGGAGTCGAGGAAGTCGGGGATCTGCTCCAACCAGCCCTCCGCGAGGCCGCGTTCGCGCTGCTGCTGTACGGCGCCCGCGCGCTGCTCGCCCACGAACGTGTCCCATTCTCCCGGGCCCACCGCTCCGGCGAGGGGCGTGGGGTCGAGGGCGTGCAGCGCGGCGAGGCACGCTCCGGCCTCCGCGACGACGCGATCCCGGTCGGCGCGCGGGATGTCGGGCCAGGCCACGGCCAGGTCCTCGCCCGGCAGCCGGGACATGAGGATGTAGCGCCACCCGTTCTCGTACGCGCCCGCGGAGCGGACCTCGGGGGTGGGCACGGGGAGCCTGCCCTCGAGATGGGTGAGGACCCGGGCTTCGGTGACGCCGTCCTCCGCCGAGGCCGCCGGGAAAAGCTTCAGGACGTGCTCGTCACCGACGGCGTAGACGGGCTGGGTGCCCGCTTCGTAGCGCGTGAGCGGGAGGCCGGTGAGGCCGAGCCGCGCGCAGAGGTCGTCCGCTCCCCGCCGCATGACCGCTTCGTCGGGGACCACGGCGTCCCATTGCTCGTCGGTTTCCACGAGGGGCAACATGATCCGCACCCTAGGACGGGGCCAGGCGGGCCTCAACGGGATTTCGGCGCCCGGCGACTAGGACTTTGTTCGGCCGACCATGCCTGGACCTGTTGGAGCAGCCGTTCTTAGGTGCCGTCGGCCGACCACAACCGGTGCCGCTCGTAGACGGTCTTCCACGGCCGAACCGTTCGGGCAGGTCGCGCCACTGCACGCCGGTCCGGACCTGGTGCAGAATCCCGTCGATCACCTGCCGATGGTCCCGCCACCGGCCACAACGCCTGTTGCCGGCCGGCAGGAACGGCCGCAGCCGTTTGCCCCTCGGCATCGCTCAGATCACCCCGCCCCATGCTCCCACCAGCGACCCGGGCACGAGGCAGTCACATGATCGGCCCGACAAGTCCCAGTCGCGTCAGGCGCTGTGAGGAACGCCCAGATCGGCTCGGGCCTGTTCGTGATAGCGGTTGATCAGTTCTATGAGCCCCCGCCCTCCTTCGACGGGGGTGGCGCCTCCGTCACGGGCCGTGTTCTCCTCTTGCCACAGGACGAGGTTGACTTCGTGCGCGGCCTCGATCGCTGCTGACGACGCCAGGAGGACGAGGGTCTCGAACAGCACGCTCCTCGTCAGCTCGGCCGTCTCCATCGCGGCGAGATACTCCCGCCGGTCATCCGTTCCTTCTGCAGCCTGGCGGGCTCGTTTGGCCGTGCTGGATATTTCGCGCACGGCGCGGGCCTGCGCCTTCGAAGCGGTGCCGGTCCACAACGGGACCGCGCCCTCGATGCCGCGGCCGCGAGCCGTGAGGGGGGCGCCGGTGCCGAGCGCCGTGTCGTGGAACCAGCCGTCGGAGGTGTCGTTCGGAACAGCGGCATGCACCGGATCCTGGAACACCTCAAGGACTGAGCCCGGGTCCGGGGCAGCGTGGGGCAGGGGCAGGTCCCCCGCGAAGCCCTCGGGCCGGTCCGCCCCCGGTCTTGACCCACGCTGCCCTTTCGGGGTCCGATCACCCCCGGACCCACCGCGCGACCCAGGGACTGTGACCGCATGACTTTGCAGATCAGCGCCACCAACCCCGAACACCCGGCCCTCCTCCTCGAACTCCCCTGGCACGTCCCCCTGGAGGAGTGGCCGGACAAATACCTGGTCCCGCTCCCCCGTGGCATCTCGCGCCACGTCGTCCGCTACGCCCGTGCGGGCAGCGAGGTCGTCGCCGTGAAGGAACTCGCCGAGCGGCCCGCGGTGCGCGAGTACGAACTCCTGCGCACCCTCGACCGTCTCGCGATACCCGCCGTCGACCCCCTCGCCGTGGTCACCGGCCGCACGGACGCCGACGGCGCGCCTCTCGAACCCGTCCTCATCACCCGCCACTTGGGCGGCTCGCTCCCCTACCGCTCCATGTTCGAGACGACGATGCGACCCGGCACCGTGCACCGTCTGATGGACGCCCTCGCCGTCCTCCTCGTACGGCTGCATCTGGCGGGGTTCGCGTGGGGGGACTGCTCGCTGTCCAACACCCTGTTCCGGCGGGACGCGGGCGCGTACGCCGCCTACCTCGTGGACGCCGAGACCGGGGAGCTGCACCCCCGGCTCAGCGACGGGCAGCGCGCGTACGACATCGAGCTCGCCCGGGTCAACATCAGCGGCGAGATGCTCGACCTCGAGGCGTCCGGCGCCCTGCATCCGTCCATCGACCCGATCGCGTTCGGCACGGAGATCGGGGAGCGCTACGACGCGCTCTGGACGGAGCTGACGCGTACCTCCGTCTACCCGGCGGGCAAGCACCACTACATGGAGCGCCGCATCCGCCGCCTCAACGATCTGGGCTTCGACGTCGCGGAGATGCAGATCTCGCACGCGGACCAGGGGGACACCGTCACGTTCGTGCCGAAGGTCGTGGACGCGGGCCACCACCAGCGCCAACTCCTGCGTCTCACCGGCATGGACGCCGAGGAGAACCAGGCACGACGGCTCCTGAACGACCTGGAGAGCTGGATGGCCACGCAGGACGACTACGCGCCGGGCGATCCCCTGGGGGCGCGCGCCGAGGTCCTCGCCCACCGCTGGGTGCGCGACGTGTTCCGGCCGACCGTGCGCGCGGTACGCGACCACGTGCCGGACCGGACGGACGCGGCCGAGCTCTACCACGAACTGCTCGAACACCGCTGGTACCTGTCCGAACGGGCGCAGCACGACATCGGGCTCGACGCGGCGGTCGAGGACTACGTCAAGAACATCGCCGGCCGGTCGCGGCCCTGACCGCGCCCGCTCCGAAGATCGCCGGGGACGGAACCGGCGGCGCGGACCCGTCGTGGTAGCACCGAGGAAGACGCGCGACGAGGGGAGACGATCATGACCGGGAATGTGCGGGTCGACGGGAACAGCCTGGTGCTGCCGGGCGGTGCGCGGGTGCGGTTCGTACGCACGCTGCGCCTGCCGGAGACCGGAACGCATCCGCTGCCGCCGGGGCTCGGCGAGTTCCCGGTGCGCCGGGTCGAGGACTACGCGGACTCGGTGCCGTCTCAGTGGCGGGCGCGCGGCGGCGTGATGCTGCCGATGTACCTGCGCGAGGCGATGTGGCTGAGCTTCGCGGGAACGGCCGAACCCGCCGCGCTCCAGGTGGGCGTGGGCAAGGTGTGCGCCATCTCGGGGCGGCCGTGGAGCAGCCGGCTGTCCCGGGATCCGCAGAACTACGTGGTGCTGCCGCGCCAGCGGTGGCTCGACGGCATCAAGTCCGGGAAGGGCACGGTACGTCAGTTCGTGGCGCTGCCCCTGGGGCTCGGCGCCACGGTCGAGGGCCAGGTCACCGGCGAGGAGACCTGGGGCGGGATCCAGCTCCAGGCCTTCGCTCTGACCAAGTCGGCGCTGGGTGCCTGGCGCACGGAGGAGGCCCGCAAGCGGGAGGCCGCCGCGCGGGCGGTGCCACCTGCTCCCGGCGGCACGCAGTGGATGGAGCCGTCCGGCGGCTACGGAGCGGCGCCGATGCCGGCCGCGCCGGGCGCCGCACCGCAGGCTCAGGCGGCGCGTTCGATGGGGATCGGCGCGGGCGGCACGATGCGCCAGCAGGTGTTCCAGGACGACCGACCCGGGTCCGACTGGGCCGAAACGGCCGCGGGCCGCGTGTTCGTGCACCTGGTGACGCCGCCGGACTGGCGCCACATCACGGGCGAGGAGCCGCCGCCGTCGCCGGTGGACCGGGCCGCATACACGAGGGCGGGGCTGCCCTGGTTCGACTACTACGACGAGAGCGCCGAGGATCTCGCGCCGACGGACACGCTCGGGGCGGTGAAACCTACGGGTGACTGGCTCGGCGACGACCACGAGCCGTGGCAGGCGCCCGGCGCGCACCAGATCAAGCCCCTGGGGGACGCGGGCAAGCCCGTGGCGGACGGCGACTGGTGAGTGCGCGGTGCGGCGGGGTCGGTTCGCCGGCCCCGCCCTGCGGCCGGCCCACGTGCGCGGCGGCGCATGCGCGGGCGGCCGGCACCGTGGCCGCTACGTAATGGCGAGTGACGGCACCGGCCGCAGCCAGTGAGCCCTTGATCTGCCGGGAGAAGTGCCCGAACTGGGCCAAGCGATGCACTTTCCGGCCACATGGATCGGAATATGACAACTGGCCTTGCACTGTTCCCGAAACAGATCCGAGGGTTCGACGGATACCCAACACCGGGAAATTCAGCCATTTTCGAGCGTCCCGGTCCAGGTGTCCCATCGGCGTGGCCGCGCGTCCACTGGTGTTCAAACCAGCAGGTCGCCGACCCCACGGGCTCCATCATGACGCACCGGCTGATCGTTTTCTTCGGGCAATGTTTATTACCAAAGGTGATGGGATTAATTAGACTGCACTCGCTCAACTCGGCGTGGACCTCAAGGGATTACCCACCATGAACAAGACGGCGCTCCGCGCCCTGCTCCGTGAACGGCGCGCCCTGATAGCCCCCGAATCCCACGGCTTCAGTCGCCCCACAGGCCAGGGCCGACGCGCCCCCGGCCTCTCCCAGCACCAGGTGGACCAACTGCTCCACCGAACCCTGGGGACGTACCACCGGCTGGAATCGGGCAGCTACTCCAACCCGCCCACGGAACTACTGCACGACGTCGCCCAGCTCTTCGGCCTCAACGAGCAGGAATGGGTGCTTCTCTGCCGGTACGCGTTGCTCCGGGACCCACCGGGGCCGCTCCACCCCTCCTCCGGAAAGGAGGTGCCCGGGGTGTGGCAGGAGGCGGTCGACAGCATCGGCCACATGGCGTACGTGACGGACGCGTCCTGGGATCTCCTCGCCTGGAACCAGCCCTTCGCCGACCTCTTCCCCGGCAGTCGGGTACCGGAGAACACGATGCGCTGGATGCTCATGGATCCCGACGGCCGGACGTCCTTGACGAACTGGCACACGGCGTGGGCTCCGTTGGTGATGCCGCAACTTCGGGCGGCCCTCGTCTCCAGGCCGCACGACGAAACGTTGCGCCAGATTGAGAAGGAAGTCCTCGCGGACCCCCAGGCCGCGCCCATCTACGAGTCGGGCGGCGCCTCCATCCACCCGGACGGGGACGAACGCCCTCTCATGCACGCGGTACATGGTCCCGGCTGGGTGACGATGTGCGCGGCGCAGCCCATGACCGCTCCGGGCGCTCGACTGATCATCCTCGTCTTCCATCCCGGCACAAGCCGCTCCCACATGCGTACGCCGATGCTCCGGCGCCATCCACTCGGGCCGAACGAAGCCAGGTGAAGTACGTTGAGCGGCACCCCCCACATCCCGACCCAGCCCTGTGGGAGACACCGTGCCCGCTTTCGTCTCGATGCCCCGAACCGTCCTCGGACCCCACAAGGTCACCACGGAGGACATAACCGACGACATCCGCAACCGTCATCCGGGGCATCCCCGACTCACGGTGATCCTGCGCGTCCTCGCCAACTGCGGAGTGCGCACGCGGTACTTCACCCGCCCCCTGGACTCCCCCACGGTCTCGGGTTCGGCCGGAGTACGCGAGCGCGCCGAGGCGGCCTTCGGTGATGCCCTCACCATGGCGGAACAGGCCGCGCTGACGGTGCTCGACAGCACGGGCGTGGCGCGCGAAGACATCGATGCCATCGTCACAACCCACTCCACGGGCTGGTCCGTCCCCAACCTCGACGCCCATCTCGTCGCCCGCCTCGGGCTACGGCCGACCGTACGCCGCATCGCGCTCACGACACTGGCCTGCTCGGGTGGCATCCAAGCCCTCATCCGGGCGGCCGAACTCGTCGCGGCACGCCCCGGGAGCAAGGTCCTGGTGGTGGCGGCGGAGACGATCTCCAGCGTGTACAACCACAACGACACCAGCGTCGAATCGATGATCTACAAGTCGTTGTTCGGCGACTCGGCCGCAGCGACCGTCGTCAGCGGTGAGCCGCTGGCGCCCGGTCTCGCGATCGACGACAGTTTCGAGTACTTCCTGCCGGACAGCCTCGACCGGTACAGCGGCCGGATCGACACCGACGGTCTGCACTTCGACTCCACCAAGAAGGCCCTCGCGGCCACAGACGACGTACTGCCCGTGCTCCGGAACTGGGTCGGCACCCGCGCTCCGGGCTTCGTCGTCATCCACCCCGGCAGTCCCCGCATCATCACCGACACTGCCACCGCCCTCGGTCTCGACGCCCACGCCGCCCGGCACTCCACGGACACCCTCTCCGAGGAGGGAAACCTCGGTGGCGTCAGCGTTCTCCGGGTCTTGGAGCGCACCCACACCGCCCCTCCCGCCGCCGGAACCAAAGGCGTCGCCGTCGCGTACGGGCCCGGCTTCACCACCGCCGCCCTCCACGGTCACTGGCACGCCTGACCCACCGCGCCCCTCATGTCCCGCCGGGACACATGTCCCATTGGGACATCATGGGTGTACGCTCGAAAACATGAAGGCGAGCGACCCCGCACCACTCACCGAACCCGCCGAGGACCGTCGGCAGCGCAAGGCCCGGCAGACCCGGGAAGCGCTCGCCGCCGCGGCCGTCGGACTCGTGCTGGAGCGGGGTCTGGGCGCCGTCACCGTGGAGGCCATCGCCGACCGCGCCGACGTCACGCGCCGCACCTTCAGCCGCCACTTCGGCGGCAAGGAGGACGCCGCCCTCGACTTCACGCGTACCGACGCCGACCGGATCAACGCGGCCCTGCGTGCCCGCCCCGCGAGCGAGCCCCCGATGCTCGCCTACCGCAGGGCCGTCGAGCAGTGGCTGGCGGAGCCGTCCGCCCCGCACCTCAGGCCGCACATGCGTGCCCTGCTCGCGGCCCTCGACACGGAACCGGCGCTCTTCGCCGCGTACGAACGCCTCCGGGTGGACGCCCAGGACGAGTCCGTGCGCATCATCGCCGACCGGCTCGGCACCGACCGGGACCGAGATCTGCGCCCGGCCGTCGTCGTCGGCGCCGCGGCCGGCGTGCTCACCGCCGCCCTGCGCCAGTGGGCCCGCGGCGACGGGCACGACACAGATCTCGCAGACCTGGTGGGGCAGGCCTACGACGCCCTGACCGGGGAGGCCGTCCTCGCGTCGGCCCCCCCACCCACATCGCAACCAGAGATTGAAACCTCCCCCAGCTAAGGCAGGGGGATTCCTAGCTCACGTGGCCTGATCCCCGGCGGGGATGCAGGTCTTACACGATCAGCACTAGCCGGGACAGAGACCAGCCCGGACGAGCATCACACGGGCCGAGTTTTTGTCCCGCGGCCGGGACATCCCGCACGTGGTGCACGTATACGTTCGTTCTGAGAGAGGCAGCGCGTGCTTGGTTCTCGCTCCGCAGTCTGCGCAGTCCATCGTGGTGTGCGCCGGGTGCACCAGGTGCACGGATCGGCCGTGCTTACGGCCCATCTCGACCAGGGCAGTCCTGGTCGCGCCGATCGCCGCGTCAGCGGCCTTCCTGGCCATGGTGGACTTCGCAAGGAACTTCGGCCGGAAGTCCTCCACGGCCAGGGCGTCATGGTCACGGACGACCTTCTTGGCCCACTTGCGGGCGGTGTCCTGACGCTGCCGGGCCACCTTCTTGTGCAGCTTCGCCGCCTGCCGCTTCGCCACGCGGTAGCCCCTCGATCCGGCGCATCCACGCTTCGGCTTACGCCTAGACATCATCCGCTGATAGTGCGCCAAGCGCTGGGCGGCCCTCTTCCCGTGCTGCGGGTGAGGAAGGTCGTGGTCGTCGCTGGTAGTGGTCGCAGTCTCCTTCACACCCCAGTCGATCCCGATCACCCGGCCGGTTCCCGGCAGCGTCTCGGTCATGCCCCGGGCGACGAACGACGCGTACCAAGCTCCGGTGCTGTCGCGGTAGACGCGGACGCTGGAGGGTGGATCGGGAAGGGCACGCGACCACACGACCGTCACGGCGATGCCGCCTGCCAGGTGCAGGCGGCCGTCCCTGAGCCGAAAACCCCGCCGGGTGTAGTTCAGCGACGGGTCGTCCTGGTGCTTCTTCTTGTACTGGGGCATCCCGGCCCGCTGCCGCATCGGCACAGCGGCCTTGATGTCCTTCAGCGCCTTCGCCCGCGACTTCGCGAAATCGCGTATCACCTGCTGCTGAGGAACACTGGAGCCTTCACGCAGCCAGCCCATGCTGGCACGCGCCTGGGTCAGCATCTTGTCCAGCCGGGCCGGACCGCACTTCTCGTTCGCGGCGTGCGCCTTCTTCGAGCGGGCGCAGCACTCGTTCCACAGCCACCGGCACCGCGCCCATTCCGCTTCGAGGGCGCCAGTTGCGGTGGACGACACGCGAAGGCGGAAGGTGTAGCGGGCATGCCCGACACCTGCCGTCTCCAGCGCCGCGATCGTCATGAACAGCAACCTATCCGGGAGGACTGACAGTTGAGAGCTCTGACCCAATATGGGCTACCTCACCACCACGGCCGGTGGACGCCGATCCGCCCCGCCGGCGAATCGGCTTCCCCTGCCCTGCTCCGCAGGGGTCCGATTCCTCCCCGGCCTGAAGGCCGGGGCGTCTTCGGAGGAATCCGGTGAACATCACCATGAGCACCACGAACACCCCGGCACCCGTCGGCGACTACGCGAACGAGTTCGCCGGCAGGACCGCCCTTGTCACCGGCTCCGCCACCGGTATCGGCCTCGCCACCGCCCGCCGCCTGGGCCGTGGCGGCGCGAACGTCGTGATCGCCGACTACAACGCCGACGGCGCCGAGAAGGCCGCCGCCGAGCTGAAGGCCGAGGGCATCACCGCCGCGGCCGTCGCCATGAATGTCACGAAGCCGGAGTCGGTCGAGGCCGCGGTGAAGTTCTCCGTCGACGCGTTCGGCGGCCTCGACCTGGCCGTCAACAACGCCGGGATCGGCGGCGAGAGCGCCCCCACCGGCGAGTACGACATCGATGTCTGGAACCGCGTCGTCCGCACGAACCTCGACGGCGTCTTCTACTCGATGCGCCATGAGCTGCCCGCCATCGAGGCGTCCGGCAAGGGCGGCGCCATCGTGAACGTCGCGTCGATCCTCGGCTCGGTCGGCTTCGCCGGCTCCCCCGCCTACGTCGCCGCGAAGCACGGCGTCGTCGGCCTGACGAAGACCGCGGCCACCGAGTACGCGGCGAAGGGCATCCGCGTGAACGCGGTCGGCCCCGGCTTCATCGACACCCCGCTGCTGCCGCAGATGGACCAGGACGCGTACGACGCGCTAACGGCGCTGCACCCGGCGGGCCGGCTCGGTCACGCCGAGGAGGTCGCCGAACTGATCGCGTTCCTGCTCTCCGACCGCGCCTCCTTCGTGCACGGCAGCTACCACCTCGTGGACGGTGCCTACACCGCGCGCTGAGGCGGGATCAGCTCTCCCCGGCTCATGTCGAACCGCAGGTCCGTGAGGGCCTCGAGGCCGGCGCGCGGGTCGCCGGACACGGCGATCAGGTCGGCCGGACGCCCCGGGGCGAGGAGTCCCGCGCGGCCGCCGGCGCCCAGCGCGTCGGCGGCCTCCGTGGTGGCCATGTCGAGGACGCGCGGCGCCGGCATCCCGATGCGCTCGAAGAACGTCAGGCTCTGGCGCGGGCCGTCGAACCCGGCGCGCTGAACTCCCACGTCGGTACCGGCGATGAACCGAACGCCGCGTTCCGTCATGGTCCGCACCTGGCCGAACAGCCTCTCGGCGCGTTCGGCCCCGAAGACCGTGGGGAGCGTCCGCCAGTGCGGACTGACGGTCGGGCATACGCGGATCCCGCGCTCCACGATGGCGTCGAGCACGTCGGCGCGCAGATCGTTGCCCTCCTCGGTCATCCAGGTGCGGCGTTCGAGCGTGTCGACGCCTGCCTCACCGCGGCCTCGATCCCGGCCGTGCCGTGCGTGATCAGCTTCCTGCTGCTCATCCCGACCTTCCGAAGGGTCGGAAAAAGGGCACCCGGGAGTGTGTCATGAAACGGGCCCTATCGGGCAGGGCACCCAGGGTCATGCACCGCGAGGAGCTCAAGGGGAACGATGGACAGGCGGCACGGACCGGGCACCCAGGGAGCACGGGACTCGTACTTCGACAACGCGAAATACCTGACGATGGTGCTCGTGGCGTGTGGGCACGCGTGGGAGCCGCTGACGTACGGGAGCCGCACGGTGACGGCCGTGTATCTCGGTGTGTACGCCTTCCACATGCCGGCGTTCGCCCTCATATCCGGCTATTTCTCGCGGAGTTTCGACATGGCGCCGGGCCGGCTGCGCCGTCTCGTCGGCGGGGTCGTGGTGCCGTACGTGCTGTTCGAGATCGCGTACACGCTGTTCTACCGGTGGGCGCAGGACGATCCGGGGTATCCGATCAGCCTGCTCGACCCCTGGTATCTGATGTGGTTCCTGGTCGCGTTGTTCATCTGGCGGCTCACCACTCCCCTCTGGCTGCAACTACGACACCCCGTGCCGGTCGCCCTGGCGCTGGCCGTGCTCGTGTCGATGACGCCGGACGCGGGCGGTGACCTGGCGCTCCAACGGGTGGTGGGTTTCCTGCCGTTCTTCGTCCTCGGACTGACGCTGCGGCCCGAGCACTTCGAGCGGCTGCGCACGCGGCGGGCCCGGCTGTGGGCGCTGCCCGTGGCGGCCGGGGCGCTGATCACCGCGTACGCGGTGGCTCCCTGGTTCGACGCGGGCTGGTTCTACCACCGGGGCAGCGTCACCGGCCTCGGCGCCCCCGCCTGGGCGGGACTGGTCACGACACCGGGCCTGTTCGCCCTCGCCGTCGTCCTCAGCGCCTGCTTCCTGGCCTGGGTGCCGGGACGGACGACACTGTTCACGACGCTGGGCACGGGGACGCTGTACGCGTACCTGCTGCACGGCTTCCTCATCAAGTCGTCGCGTTTCTGGGGCTGGTACGACCACCCGTGGCTGCACACTCCGGCGGGTGAACTGGCGGTGACGGCCGCGGCGGTCGGCGTCATCACCGTTCTGTGCACGTCTCCTGTGCGGCGGGTCTTCCGGTTCGCCGTGGAGCCGCGCGTGCCGTGGGCGTTCCGGCGTGCGGAACCGGTTCGGGAGGCCGAACCGCCGGGGTCCGGCGTCCCCGGCGAGCGGGTCCTGCGCCCCTAGCCTGTGCCCGTTCGTGGGGCCTAAAGCGGGACCCACCCCGGGCCTCCCCCCGGACCTTCAGAAGGGCACTTCCGTGATCCGCACCCGTTTGCTCCGCTCCCGGCTCCTGCTGCCCGCCGCGCTGCTCCTCGCCTCCGTGCCCGCGCTCGGCGGGACGGCGCACGCGGGCGGGACGTGTTTCGCCACGCACGAGGACGCCCCGATCTACGCGGGCAACAACCCGTGGACGGACATCGTCGGCCATCTGGACCCGGGTGTCCCGGTCAACGGCACGCGGCAGGGCGCGGACGAGCTGTGGCAGGTCTCGCGCACGGACAACGGCGCGCCGCTCGGTTTCATGCGCGCCGCGGACCTCACCTGCGACGGCGGCTGATCGCCTGCGCCGAGGAAAGCAGGGCGTGCATGCGCTCGTTCAGCTGTCCCAGGTCATCGGCGGGTGTGTGGAACGGGAGGCGTACGTCGGCCTGGCCGCGGACGCGTTCGAGCCGGAGGGTGAGCCCGTGCCGGTCGACGGCCAGGGGCTGGACCCGCACGACGCCGTGGAGGCTGTCCACGTCGACGAGCCGGGTGAGTTGTTCGACGGCTTCGGGGTGGCAGTCGGCGAGATGGGTGAGCAGACGGGGTTCGGCCGCGGTGAGGGGATCGGGTGCGGTCTCGGCGAGTTCGTCGAGTTCGATGCCCATGCGGCCGGTTCGTGTCTGGAGTACGGCGCGGATCGGCCTCAGCACGAACTGTTCGCCGTCGGGCTCGAGTGCCCCGGACAGCCACAGGCGCGCGCGGATCCGGTCCCTGACGGGCACCGGCGCGGCGTCCGCGAACTCGATGAGCGCGGTCGGTTCGCCGCGGGGCGCGCAGAGCATGGCGGCGGACAGAAGGCTGTCGGCCGGGGGCTGGATCCGTACCTCGCCCTCGTCGGTGACGCGATGGGATCCGACGAGGTACTCCCGCCCGATGTCCGTCGCCACTTCGCACGACCAGGCGGTGGCCAGAATTGATCGCGCGCGTGCCGCCGCGGTGGGAGCGGCGGTACTGATCTGTCGGACACCCATCCGAACCTCCTCAGGTAAGCCTTGCCTAACTTATCCGAGGTTCGCAGAGGGGGCCAGTACGCGTGAGGGCGGCGAGCGCCACGCGATCGGGCGGTGAATATGCCATACGCCCACGCGCGTCGGCCGGGAGCGGCATCATGCCGCCATGGACGGAACTGCCCTTCTGCGGGACCTCTTCACGCCGGACGAGTACGACACGGTCCGCTCGCACGCGGACCACCTGGGCGTGACGGTGGTCGAGTACGTACGTCAGACGGCCGCCGAACGCGCCCTGGAACGACAGCACTTGGCGCGGGACCTGGAGGCGCAGGACCTGCGCCTCCTGGGAAAGCTGTCGATACCGCACGTCGAGCGCGGCCGCTGCGGCGAAGGACCTCCCGCGTTGCAACGATTCCTCGACTCCCTGGCGCATCCGCGGGAGACGAAGACCTGACGCGAAGGGGCCCGAGCCGGAATGGCCGGGGCTCACCGGGGCAACCGGCCCCCATGACCCCAAAGACTGCGGCACGTCGGCGGAAGGGCCACGAACGTAAGGGCGCGGCACGGAAGCGGGCGCCACGGAAGCCGGTGGCACGGAAGCCTGCGACCCGTAAGCCGTTGCCGTGGGGGCGGATCGTCGTCCGGGCGCTCATTGTCGGCTTCGCGTTCGTGGCCCTCGTGGCGTTCTCCGCGGTCCTCGCCCGGCTGACCCTGACGCCGTCCCCGGCGTCGGCGGACGTCGCGGGGTCCAACATGCGGCCGGGACATTCCCTGCGTCAGTACGCCGAGTCGTACACGTTCCTCGGCGCGTGCAAGCAGATCGGCGGGAATCTGCTGCTCGGCGCGCCCTTCGGGCTGCTGCTTCCGGTGCTTGTGGCGCGCAGGGGCCGCATGATGCGGGTGCTGGCCGTGACGGTCCTCGTCATGGTGCTCGTGGAGCTGGCGCAGGGCGCGATCGTCGAGGGGCGGGCCTTCGACGTGGACGACGTGATCCTGAACACGACGGGCGCCCTGATCGCCTACTTCTTGCTCGGGCGCCGCATCGGACACAGCTACCACGCCCTCGCACGGCCGTCGGGCCGTAACCGCTTGGCGATCAGGCTGCCGGGGAATGGGGCTCGGTACCGGGGAACACCCGGCGCCACAGGCGACGGAAGGAAGTGATCGTCATGCGTGCGCTCAAGCGCGCCGTTCGGCGGCCCGCGCGCGTGGAGTACCTCTTGCCGCAGGGCTCGGGCTCGGCCCGCTGGGCCCGGCACCTCACCCATGACTTTCTCGCGGGACGGAGCGCGGGCGGCGCGCACGACGCGGTGCTCGTCGTGTCGGAGCTGGTCGCCAACGCGGCCCGGATCAAGGGCAGTCACTGCCGCATGAGTCTGTGCCTGGACGCGGACGAGCTGACCGTCTCGGTCCACGACGACAGCCCGCACCACCCGCGCCTCAAGCCGGCTTCGCTGTCCGCGGAGTCGGGCCGCGGCATCTCGCTCGTCGGCGCGCTGTCGCGTCGTATGAGTGTGGTGAGCGACCCCTACGGCGGAAAGACGGTACGCGCCGTACTCGCCCACCCCTGACGGCCGGGGAGCACCCGGGCGGCAGCACTCCGTCTGCCGCCCGGCCCGGATCGCCCGGCTCAGTGCCCCCTGGCCATCCACTCCTCCAGGTGAGGCGCCTCGGCCCCGATGGTCGTGCTGTCGCCGTGCCCGGTCCGTGCGACGGTCTCCGGCGGCAGCGTGAGGAGCCGCTCCCTGATCGACTCGACGATGGTCGGGAAGTCGCTGAACGACCGGCCCGTCGCCCCGGGGCCACCCGCGAACAGGGTGTCGCCGGTGAAGACGGCACCGAGGTCCGGCGCGTACAGGCTGACCGCGCCGTGGCAGTGCCCCGGCGTGTGGAGCACAGTCAACTCCACGCCCGCCACGGTCAGTTGCTGCCCGTCGGCGAGGTCTCCGTCAGGTGAGCGGTCCGGGTGCTTCTGCTTCCACAGCTCCGTGTCCGCGGGGTGCAGAAGGATCGGCGCCCCGGTGCGCTCGGCGAGTGCGGGTGCCGCGTCGATGTGGTCGTCGTGGGCGTGGGTGCACACGATGGCGACGAGCCGCCGGTCGCCCACGGCCTCGGCGATCGCGTCGGCGTCGTGCGCCGCGTCGATGACGACGACCTCGCTGTCGTCCCCGACGATCCATACGTTGTTGTCGACGTCCCAGGTGCCCCCGTCTAGGGAGAACGTGCCGGACGTGACGAGGTGTTCGATGCGCGCGCCCGCCATCAGAAGATCACCACCGAGCGCAGCACGTCGCCGTGGTGCATCCGCTCGAACGCCTTCTCCACGTCCTCCAGGGCGATCGTCTCGGTCACGAACGTGTCGAGGTCGAGCCGGCCCTGCCGGTAGAGGTCGATCAGCATCGGGAAGTCGCGCGAGGGCAGACAGTCGCCGTACCAGGACGACTTGAGCGCGCCGCCGCGTCCGAACACGTCCAGCAGGGGCAGTTCGAGCTGCATCTCGGGCGTGGGGACGCCGACGAGGACGACGGTCCCGGCGAGGTCGCGGGCGTAGAAGGCCTGCTTGTAGGTCTCCGGGCGGCCGACCGCCTCGATGACGACGTCGGCGCCGAACCCGCCGGTCAGCTCGCGTACGGCCTCGACCGGATCGGTGGAACGGGAGTTGACGGTGTGCGTGGCGCCGAGCTTCTTCGCCGTCGCCAGCTTCTTGTCGTCGATGTCGATGGCGATGATCTTCCCGGCGCCGGCCAGGTGGGCGCCGGTCACGGCCGCCGCGCCGACACCTCCGCAGCCGATGACGGCGACGGAGTCGCCGCGGCCCACGTTGCCGGTGTTGATGGCGGCGCCGAGGCCGGCCATGACGCCGCAGCCGAGCAGACCCGCGGCGGCGGGCGACGCCTCCGGGTCGACCTTGGTGCACTGGCCGGCGGCGACGAGCGTCTTCTCGGCGAACGCGCCGATGCCGAGCGCGGGCGAGAGCTCCGTGCCGTCGAGGAGCGTCATCTTCTGCTTCGCGTTGTGCGTGTCGAAGCAGTACTGGGGGCGCCCGCGCAGGCAGGCACGGCACTGGCCGCACACGGCACGCCAGTTGAGGATCACGAAGTCGCCCGGCGCCACCTCGGTGACACCGTCTCCGACCGCCTCGACGACACCGGCCGCCTCATGACCGAGCAGGAACGGGAACTCGTCGTTGATCCCGCCCTCCCGGTAGTGCAGGTCGGTATGACAGACCCCGCACGCCTGGACCTTGACCACGGCCTCACCGGGCCCGGGATCCGGCACGACGATCGTCTCGATCCGCACCGGCTCACCCTTGGCCCGCGCGATCACGCCTCGAACCTGCTGCGCCATGACGATCAGCCCTCCACTCGCTCGCTCGTTCGTTCTTCGCCATCTTCACAGATGGGCCGCCGGTTCCGGGCCGGGGTGACGAGGAGAGCGGCCGCACGGGTCGCTAGCATCCGAAGCATGTCTGTCTACGAGAACGTCGAGATCGCCGCCCTCCAGGGCGGCCCCGCCGACCTCCCCCAGTACGAGGGCAAGGCCGTCCTCATCGTCAATGTGGCCTCGAAGTGCGGTCTCACCCCGCAGTACGCGGCCCTGGAGCAGCTCCACGCCGAGTACGTGGGCCGCGGCTTCAGCGTGCTCGGGGTCCCCTGCAACCAGTTCATGGGCCAGGAGCCCGGCAGCGCCGAGGAGATCGCCGAGTTCTGCTCGGCGACGTACGGGGTGACGTTCCCGATGACCGAGAAGGTCGAGGTGAACGGCGAGGGGCGCCACCCGCTGTACGAGCGTCTGGTCACCACGGCGGACGCGGAGGGCCACGACGGGGACATCCGCTGGAACTTCGAGAAGTTCGTGCTCTCCCCCAAGGGTGAGGTCGTCGCCCGCTTCTCGCCGCAGGTGGTCCCGGACGCTCCCGAGGTGATCGCCGCGATCGAGGCCAACCTTCCGCAGTAGGTATCCGGCGCGGGCGGGGCTGCGTTTCGCCCCGCTCGTCTCCTGCGAGCCGCGCACCGAGCAGTCGGCGCGGGGCCCGCGACGGAGCGGGTCGGGGCCGAAGGCGGCCGGCGCAAACCCCTCCTCCGCGGCGCGGTCTCGCGGCGCTCCGCCGTTTCCACGACAATGGCTGCGATGACGTCCGCACCCGTCGAATCCACTCCCGGAATCCGGCTTTCCTCCGCCAGAGGCCGCTGGATCCTCGCCTGTGTCGTCCTGGCTTCCGGGATGGCGATGCTCGACGGCACGGTGGTGAACGTCGCCCTGCCGACGATCGGGCGCGACCTCGACGCCTCCCTGTCGAGCCTCCAGTGGGTCGTGAACGCCTACATGCTGACGCTGTCCGCCCTGCTCCTGTGGGGCGGCGCGCTCGGCGACCGGATCGGGCGGCGGCGCACACTGGTGCTCGGCGTGGGCTGGTTCGCGGTCGCGTCGGCGCTGTGCGGGCTAGCCCCCGACCAGGGGGTCCTCATCGCGGCCCGCGCGCTGCAGGGTGTCGGCGGTGCGCTCCTGACACCGGGGTCACTGGCCCTCGTACGGTCCTCGTTCTGCCCCGGGGACCAGTCGCGGGCCGTGGGCGCCTGGTCGGGGCTCACGGGTGTGGCGGGTGCGCTGGGACCGTTCCTCGGCGGTTATCTGATCGACGGCCCCGGATGGCGGTGGATCTTCCTGATCAATGTGCCGCTGGCCGTGGTCGTGCTGCTGATCGCGGTGCGGCACGTGCCGGAGAGTCGTGAGGCCGGGGTCGCCGGGACCCGCTTCGACATGGCGGGGGCCACGCTCGCCGCCCTGTGCCTGGTGGGCGTCAGTTACGCGCTCATCGGGTCGTCCGGCGGCGCGTCCGCCGTGTCGACGGCGCTGCCCGCTGTGCTCGGTGTCGCCGCCGGCGTCACCTTCGTCGCCGTGGAGCGCCGGCGCGCAAACCCGATGCTGCCGCCCTCACTGTTCCGCTCGCGGCTGTTCAGCGCGGCCAACGCGATGACGCTGTGCCTGTACGCGGCGATCGGCGGCATCCTGTTCCTGCTGCCTGTACAGCTCCAGATCGCGCTCGGCTACAGCGCGCTGCAAGCGGGTGTCGCGACGCTGCCGATCACCGTCCTGATGCTGCTCCTCTCCCCCCGTGCCGGCGATCTCGCGCGCCGTGTCGGGCCGACGCCGCCCCTGGTCGCCGGGCCCCTGATCGCGGCGGTGGGCCTGCTCCTGATGCTGCGGATCGAGCCCGGCTCGTCGTACGTGGCCGATATCCTGCCCGCGGTGGCGATCCTCGGCCTGGGCATGAGCGTGTTCGTCGCGCCCCTGACGGCCACGGTCCTGGCGTCGGTCGAGCCGGGCCGCGCCGGGCTCGCCAGCGGCGTCAACAACACGGCGGCCCGTATCGCGCAGCTCCTCGTGGTGGCGGCGCTGCCGCTGGCGGTCGGGCTGTCCGGGGACGCGTACACGCAGCCGGATTCCGTGAACACGTCATTCCACCGGGCCGCCCTGGGCTGCGCCCTGCTGTTCGCACTGGGTTCGGCGACGGCCCTCGTGTTCATCCGTCCGGCGGCGGTCCGCCCGCGACTGGAGGAGGCGCCGAAGCCGCAGTGCCGCTCGCATCTCGGCGTGGCGGCACCGGCTTTGGAACCCGGGACGCACGAGGGGGACCAGCGGAAGGTGCCGTAGCGGCGGGGCGTGCGGACCGGCTCAGCCGCCGAACGGGACCTGGGGCGCCGTCAGCGCTGCCGCACCCCGGTGCGGGTGAGCCCACAGCCCGCGCGCGTGCAACCGCGGCAGGACGCCCTCCCCGAACCAGTACGCCTCCTCCAGATGCGGATATCCGGAGAGCACGAACTCGTCGATGCCGATGCGGTGGTACTCCTCGACGCGGTCGGCGACCTCGTCGTGGCTGCCGACGAGCGCGGTGCCGGCGCCGCCGCGTACGAGGCCGATGCCGGCCCACAGGTTCGGGTGGATCTCCAGGCTGCCTGAGCTTCCGCCGTGCAGGGCGAGCATGCGCTGCTGGCCCTCGGACTCGCTGCGCGCCAGCCCCTCCTGGACGGACCTGACGGTGGCCGGGTCGAATCCCTGGAGGAGCCGGTCGGCCTCCGCCCAGGCCTGTTCCGAGGTATCGCGCGTGATGACGTGCAGCCTGATCCCGAACCGGACGGTGCGGCCCTCCTTCTCGGCGAGGCCGCGGATCCGGGCGATCTTCTCGGCGACCTGAGCGGGCGGCTCGCCCCAGGTGAGGTAGACGTCGCTGTGCCGCGCCGCGATCTCGCCCGCGACGGGCGAGGAGCCGCCGAAGTACACCTCGGGGACCGGGTCGGGCAGCCGGGCGAGCCGGGCGTCCTGCACCTGGAGGTGTTCGCCCGCCAGGTCGACGGTGTCGCCCGCCCACAACCTCCTGACGATCTCCAGGAATTCACCGGTGCGCGCGTACCGGGCGTCCTTGTCGAGGAAGTCGCCGTAGGCACGCTGCTCACGGCTCTCGCCGCCCGTCACGACGTTCAGGAGAAGCCTGCCGCCGGTCTGGCGCTGGTACGTGGACGCCATCTGCGCGGCGAGCGTGGGCGAGACGAAGCCGGGCCGGAACGCGACGAGGAACTTCAGACGCTCGGTCTGCTGGCTGAGCATGGCGGTGGTCAGCCACGCGTCCTCGCACCAGGCTCCGGTGGGGGTCAGCGCGCCGACGAAGCCGAGGTCCTCGGCGGCGCGGGCGATCTGCGTGAGATAGCCGATGGACGGGGGCCGGTCACCGCCCGCCGCGGTCACGGGTGTGCCGTGGCCGCCGCCGACGACGTGGCGGCTGTCGCCGTTGGTCGGCAGGAACCAGTGGAAGGTGAGGGACACGTGCGGACTCCGATCGCGGAGGATGATGATGCCAACAGGTAGTGAAGGAGCGGGAGTTGGCGGGTCAGCTCGCCGCGGCGAGCAGCGGCCGCGCGGTCCGCGCGAGTGCTCCGGAGAACTGGTCGACGACGCGGCTGAGCGCCTCGGCGGAACCCGGCGCGACGCTGACCGTGCCGTCCGGTGCGACGGTGATGTCCTTGTCGAGGGTGAACCACCCCTGGACGATGTGGTCGGCGCCCATGGAGTTGAGGACGGGCCGCAGCGCGTAGTCGAGGGCGAGGACATGGGCGGTGGTGCCGCCGGTGGCGAGCGGCAGCACGGTCTTGCCGTCGAGTCCGTACTGCGGCAGCAGGTCGAGGAGCGCCTTGAGGAGACCCGAGTACGCGGCCTTGTAGACGGGAGTCGCGACGACGACGCCGTCGGCGCGGGCGAGGAGCTCGATCGCCTCGACGATGGCGGGGTGGGCGAAGTCCGCGCCGAGGAGCGCCTCGGCGGGCAGGGTGCGGACGTCGAGGGCTATGACGTCGTGGCCCTGCGCTTCGAGCCGCGCGTCGAGATGGCGCAGGAGTCGCGCCGTACGGGAGGTGGCGGAGGGACTTCCGGAAATGGAGAGGACGGTGGCCATGACGGGACCCTTCGGGCTGGAATTCGGCACGCGGAATGCGGAACTGTGAAAGGCGCGGACGCGGGAACGCGGAAACGCAGGGATACGGAAATCACGAATTCACGCATGCCGAAGGCGTACCGAATACACGGTGCGGTTCAGTGCGGTGTGGTGGGGAGCCGTGTGGAAATCGGCCGGCACGGTGGAGGTTCGACGGCGCCGGTCGCGGCGGAGGCGGCCTGGTGGCCGGGGCGCGGGAGACCCGTCAGAGGGCGCGACAACAGAAGGAGCTGGAGACGCGCGCGAGGTCGACATGGCGTCGCCGCGTGAGGTCCAGTCTCGTGTTCATGTCACCGATCCAAGCAGGGGCGAGTCGGGCCAGTCAAGAAATCTCCGCGCCGGTCTCGCATCGCGGAACAGCCTTCCCCATGCGCCGGGATAAACCACGAAGGGCGAGTCCCCTTCGAGAATCCCTCGGGTAGTGCGGTTTATCGGCGGGTGCCCGTACTCCCGTGCGCCACACAGCGGCCCGGTGCAGGATGGCTGCATGCTGTTCTCCCGGCTCGCACAGGTGTCCCAGGAGGTCGCGGCCACCAAGGCGCGGTCGCGGAAGATCGCGCTGCTCGCCGAGCTCTTCCGGGCGGCGGAACCGGACGACGTCCCGATCGTGATCCCTTACCTGGCGGGACGCCTCCCGCAGGGGCGTCTCGGCGTCGGGTGGCGGGTGCTGCGCGATCCGGTGGAGCCTGCCACGCAGCCCCGGCTGACGGTCCAGGACGTCGACGCCGCGCTGACCGCGCTCGGTGATGTCGCCGGCGCGGGGTCGCAGGCCGAACGGACCCGCCTCGTCGGGGAGTTGATGGGCGGCGCGACCGAGGACGAACAGCGGTTCCTGTTCGGTCTGCTCACCGGTGAGGTGCGGCAGGGGGCACTCGACGCGGTGGCCCTGGAGGGGCTGGCGCAGGCGACCGACGCGCCGCCGGAGGAGGTGCGGCGCGCGGTGATGCTGACCGGGTCTCTCCAGGTGGTGGCGCAGGCACTGCTGGCCGAGGGTCCGCACGCGCTGAGCCGATTCCGACTGACCGTCGGACGCCCGGTGTTCCCCATGCTGGCGCACAGCGCGGCCTCGGTCGGGGAGGCCGTCGACAAGCTCGGGGCCTGCGCGGCGGAGGAGAAGCTCGACGGCATCCGCGTACAGGTGCACCGCGACGGCGACGTCGTACGCGTCTACACGCGCACGCTCGACGACATCACCGACCGGCTGCCCGAGGTCACCGCCGCGGCGGCCGGGCTCGACGGGGACCGTTTCATCCTCGACGGGGAGGTCATCGCGCTGGACGGGGACGGGCGGCCGCGCCCCTTCCAGGAGATCGCGAGCCGCGTGGGTTCGCGGGTGGACGTGGCGACGGCCGCCGGTTCCGTTCCCGTGGTGCCGGTGTTCTTCGACGCCTTGTACGCGGGCGGGGACGAGCTGCTCGATCTGCCGTTCGCCGAGCGCCACGAGCGCCTCGCGCTGTTGGTGCCGGAGGCGATGCGGGTCCGCCACGTCGTCGTACCGGACGGGGCGGACGCGGAAGCCCGCGCGGCCGCCGACGCGTTCTTCGCCGACACCCTGCGGCGCGGCCATGAAGGCGTCGTCGTGAAGGCGCTCGACGCCCCGTACAGCGCGGGGCGGCGCGGCGCGTCCTGGCTGAAGGTGAAGCCCGTGCACACGTTGGACCTGGTGGTGCTCGCGGCCGAGTGGGGGCACGGCCGGCGCACGGGCAAGCTGTCGAACCTGCACCTCGGCGCCCGCAGGCCGGACGGCTCCTTCGCGATGCTGGGCAAGACGTTCAAGGGGCTCACGGACGCGCTGCTCGCCTGGCAGACGGAGCGGCTGCAGGGGCTGGCCCTGAGTGACGACGGCCACGTCGTCACGGTGCGGCCCGAGTTGGTCGTGGAGATCGCCTACGACGGTCTGCAGAAGTCCACCCGCTACCCGGCCGGCGTCACGCTCCGCTTCGCGCGCGTCGTGCGCTACCGCGAGGACAAGACGGCCGAGGACGCCGACACGGTCGAGACGGTGCTCGCCGCACATCCGGCCCCGTGACAAGACCGTTTCTTTGCCAAATATTGGGGCCGATAGGGTGACACCCGGCGCCCTGTACGTGCAGGCGCCACGCATCATCCAGGACAAGCACGGACAAGGGGAGAGCTGTGCCCGCTTCACGCCTGAGCCGCACGCCACTGCCGGGGATCGGCTTCCGGTACGACCTGACCACCCGCGACCAACGCCAGGTGTCGGTGGTCGCGCACCGGGACGGCGGGCGCACCCTGAGCGCCTACCGGACCGACGACCCGGACGCCTGCGACCTGTCGCTGAAGCTGACGTCCGGTGAGGCGGC
The DNA here is from genome assembly GCF_026340095.1 of Streptomyces sp. NBC_01446. Lineage (GTDB taxonomy): Bacteria > Actinomycetota > Actinomycetes > Streptomycetales > Streptomycetaceae > Streptomyces > Streptomyces aureus. The sequence goes on from NZ_JAPEPO010000002.1 coordinate 1,321,948, forward strand.
CGCGCTGATCGACGCGCTGATGCCGTCCCATCACAGCCCGAACCTGCTGCACACCACCGACCTGGGCCTGGTCGCCGAGCGCATCGAGATCGGCGCGACCTCGCACTGGAACGGGCGCGTGCTCGGCGAGACGCAGCTGCGGACCGAGACCGGCGCCTCGATCGTGGCCGTGCTGCGGCGCGCCGAGGCGATCCCGTCACCCACCCCCGACTTCCGGCTCGCCGGCGGGGACACCGTGATCGTCATCGGCACCCGCGAGGGCGTGGAAGCGGCGGCGACGATACTGGGAAGGGAGTGATCGGATGCACTCCGCGGTGTTCCTCATCGAGTTCGGGGCGATCATCCTCGCGCTCGGCCTGCTGGGCAGATTCGCCGGGCGGTTCCGGTTCTCACCCATCCCCCTCTATCTGCTCGCGGGGCTCGCGTTCGGCGAAGGCGGGCTGCTCCCGCTCGGCGCGAGCGAGGAGTTCGTGGCCATCGGCGCCGAGATCGGCGTCATCCTGCTGCTGCTGATGCTGGGCCTGGAGTACACGGCCAGCGATCTCGTCAGCAACCTCAAGACGCAGTACCCGGCGGGCCTCGTCGACTGCGCGTTCAACGCGCTGCCCGGCGCCGCGGCCGCGCTGCTCATGGGCTGGGGCCCGGTGGCCGCCGTCGTCCTCGCCGGTGTCACCTGGATCTCGTCGTCGGGTGTGATCGCCAAGGTGCTCGGCGACCTCGGCCGGGTCGGCAACCGGGAGACCCCGGTGATCCTCAGCATCCTGGTCCTCGAGGACCTGGCGATGGCCGTCTATCTGCCGATCATCACGGCTCTGCTCGCAGGGGTCGGCTGGGCGGCGGGCGGTGTCACGCTGGCCATCGCGCTCGGAGCGGCGGGCCTCGTCCTGTTCCTCGCCGTGCGCTATGGGCGGCACATCTCGCGGTTCGTCTCCAGCGACGACCCGGAGAAGCTGCTCCTGGTGGTGCTCGGTCTGACGATCCTGGTCGCCGGGATCGCGCAGCAGCTCCAGGTGTCGGCGGCCGTCGGCGCGTTCCTGGTCGGCATCGCCCTGTCCGGTGAGGTCGCCGAGGGCGCTCACTCGCTGCTGCTGCCGCTGCGCGATCTGTTCGCCGCCGTGTTCTTCGTCTTCTTCGGGCTGCACACCGACCCGGCGAGCATCCCGCCCGTCCTGCTTCCGGCGCTCGCTCTCGCGGTCGTCACGGCCTGCACGAAGATCGCGACGGGCTACTGGGCGGCGCGGCGGGCGAAGATCTCCGTCAAGGGCCGCTGGCGCGCCGGCGGCGCGCTCGTGGCGCGCGGCGAGTTCTCCATCGTCATCGCGGGCCTGGCGGTCACGGCCGGCATCGAGCCCAGGCTCGGCCCGCTGGCGACCGCGTACGTCCTGATCCTCGTCATCGTCGGACCGCTGACGGCGCGCTTCACCGAGCCCGTCGCGATGCGCGTCTCGCGGTGGCGGCACCGCGGCGACGTACCGGCCGCGGCGGTCACCGCCGGTACGGGGATCGTGCCCGCGCCACGGGACGCGCAGGATCCGGTCGGCCCCGAGACGGAGGCGCACGGCACGTCCGGGCGGGCCTCGAACTCCTCGTCCTGATCCGGTCACCCGCCCGGGCGTGGACCATCCAGGTCGCCGCCCGGAACGGGCCGTGGAGGGCCACTCGACCGCGTGCTGGTGGCCGGCGCTGTTCTTCGCGGTCGGCCTCGTCGTGACCTTCGCGCTCGACCGGCGCCCCCTCGCACTGCTCGGAGGGCCGCGCGGCGGGCGCCGTTCACATGGAGCGCGCCGACACTGGTCCCATGGCGTACAAGAAGCAGAGCGCGGGCCTGCTCCTGTTCCGGCGCTCGGCCGCCGGTACCGAGGTGCTCCTCGGGCACATGGGCGGCCCGTTCTGGGCACAGCGCGACGCCGGGGCGTGGACCGTGCCGAAAGGCGAGTACGAGGGCGACGAGGAGCCGTGGGCGGCGGCGCGCAGGGAGTTCCGGGAGGAACTGGGCCTCGCACCGCCGGACGGCACGCCGGTGCCGCTCGGCGACACCGTGCAGTCCGGCGGCAAGCACGTCACCGTGTGGGCCGTGGAGGGCGACCTCGACCTGGACGGCTTCGTGCCCGGCACGTTCACGATGGAGTGGCCGAAGGGCTCGGGACGCATGGCCGAGTTCCCCGAGCTGGACCGCGCGGCCTGGCTCGGGCTCGACGCGGGGCGCGCCCTCGTCGTGCGGGCGCAGGCCGTCTTCCTCGACCGGCTCGCCGAGCACGTCTGACGCCCGCGCCAAGGGGTACTCGGCCCGTCCGCGTTGCGCGGCGCGACGTGACGCGGGAAGGTCGAAGCACCGCGCAGAGGAGGTCACCCCCATGCCCATCGCGACGGTCAACCCCGCGAACGGCGAGACGCTCAAGACGTACGACGCCCTGACCGACGAGGAGATCGAGCACCGGCTCCTCCTCGCCGCCGGCACGTTCCGCACGTACCGCACCACCACGTTCTTCGAACGGGCCCGGCTGCTGCAGACCGCGGCCGACCTGCTCGACGCGGACCGTGACGACATCGCGCGCGTCATGACCACCGAGATGGGCAAGCCCGTCGTGGCGGCCCGCGCGGAGGCCGCGAAGTGCGCGAAGGCGATGCGCTGGTACGCGGAGCACGCCCAGGAGCTCCTCGCCGACGAGCACCCCTCGGCCCGGGACGTGGAGGACTCCGGCGCGGTCAGCGCACATGTGCGCTACCGGCCGCTGGGCATCGTCCTCGCCGTGATGCCGTGGAACTTCCCCCTGTGGCAGGTCGTACGGTTCGCCGCGCCCGCCCTGATGGCAGGCAACGTAGGACTGCTCAAGCACGCGTCGAACGTGCCGCAGACCGCGCTCTACCTCCAGGACCTGTTCCGCAGGGCCGGGTTCCCCGACGGCTGCTTCCAGACGCTGCTCATCGGTTCCCGCGCGGTCGAGGGCGTACTGCGGGACGAGCGGGTCGTGGCGGCGACGCTGACCGGTAGCGAGCCGGCGGGGCGTTCCGTCGCCTCGATCGCGGGCGACGAGGTCAAGAAGACCGTCCTGGAGCTGGGCGGCAGTGACCCGTTCGTCGTGCTGTCGTCGGCCGACGTGGCGAAGGCGGCGAAGGTCGCGGTGACGGCGCGGACGCAGAACAACGGGCAGTCCTGCATCGCGGCGAAGCGGTTCATCGTGCACACGGACGTCTACGACGAGTTCGCCGAGCTGTTCGTCTCCGGGATGCGGGCCCTGCGGGTCGGCGACCCGATGGACGAGAGCACCGACGTCGGGCCGCTCGCCAGCGAGCAGGGCCGCACCGACCTGGAGGAACTCGTGGACGACGCCGTGGAGTGCGGCGCGACGGTGCTGTGTGGCGGACAGCGCCCCGAGGCGTACGCCAAGAGCGGCTGGTACTACGAGCCGACGGTGATCACCGACATCACGAAGGACATGCGCATCCACCGCGAGGAGACCTTCGGCCCGGTCGCCACGCTGTACCGCGTCGGCGACGTGGACGAGGCCGTGACCCTCGCCAACGACTCACCGTTCGGGCTGAGTTCCAACGTATGGACGCACGACGCCGCGGAGATCGACCGCTTCGCCCGCGACATCGAGGCGGGCGGCGTCTACGTGAACGGAATGACCGCCTCCCACCCGGCTTTCCCCTTCGGCGGCATCAAGCGCTCCGGCTACGGCCGAGAACTCTCCGCCCACGGAATCCGCGAGTTCTGCAACATCACCACGGTGTGGGTGGGGGCGTGAACCGTCCGCGCCGCGCCCTTGAGGTCGGGTGCGGGCCTCTGCCATGAGCCGTGGGGCGTTCTGTCATGGTTCGGCCCCCGCACGGGAGTGGCCGGGGGCCGAACCGGGCGCTACGCGCGCGTGGGGCCGGTCGGGCGCCACGCGCGCGTGACCGTCAGCCCCGGGCCGCCAGGAGGTGGTCCATCGCCAGCTGGTCGAGGCGCTCGAAGGCCATGCCGCGGGCGGCGGCCGCCTCCACGTCGAAGCCCTCGAAGGCGGACTCGTCGGCGAGCAGCCCCGACAGGCCGTCGGCGGCGGTGGGCTGCGCCAGCTCGTCGAGTCGCGAGGCGCGCAGCGCCTCCTGAACCTCCGGGTCGGCCCGGAACGCGGCCGCACGCTCGCGCAGGATCAGGTAGTTGCGCATGCAGCCCTCGGCCGACGCCCACACGCCGTCGTAGTCCTCGGTGCGCGGCGGCTTGAAGTCGAAGTGCCGCGGCCCCTCGTACCCGGCGGTCTCCAGCAGGTCGACCAGCCAGAACGCCGAGCGCAGGTCGCCCGCGCCGAAGCGGAGGTCCTGGTCGTACTTGATGCCCGTCTGGCCGTTGAGGTCGATGTGGAAGAGCTTGCCCGCCCACAGTGCCTGGGCGATGCCGTGCGCGAAGTTGAGCCCCGCCATCTGCTCGTGGCCCACTTCCGGGTTCACGCCGTACATCTCGGGCCGCTCCAGGCGCTCGATGAAGGCGAGGGCGTGGCCGACGGTGGGCAGGAGGATGTCGCCGCGCGGCTCGTTCGGCTTCGGCTCGATCGCGAACTTCAGGTCGTAGCCCTGCTGAACGACGTACTCGCCGAGCAGGTCGAAGGCCTCCTTCATCCGGTCGAGGGCGGCGCGCACGTCCTTGGCCGCGCCCGACTCGGCGCCCTCGCGGCCGCCCCAGGCGACATACGTCTTCGCGCCGAGTTCGACGGCGAGATCGATGTTGCGGATGGTCTTGCGCAAGGCGTACCGGCGTACGTCTCGGTCGTTCGCGGTGAACGCGCCGTCCTTGAAGACGGGGTGCGTGAAGAGGTTCGTGGTGGCCATCGGGACGATCAGGCCGGTGGCGTCGAGGGCCTGGCGGAAGCGCTTGACGTGGGACTCGCGCTCGGTGTCCGAGGCCCCGAAGGGGATCAGGTCGTCGTCGTGGAACGTCACCCCGTAGGCGCCGAGGTCTGCCAGGCGCCGCACGGACTCGGCCGGGTCGAGGGCGGCGCGGGTGGCGTCGCCGAACGGGTCGCGTCCCTGCCAGCCGACCGTCCACAGGCCGAAGCTGAACTTGTCGTCGGGGGTAGGTCGGTACGTCATGTCGCGGCTCCTCGCCAGTCATGCCTATTTCGTCATGGCACTTTACAAATTAGTATGCACACACGTCGCTGGGAAGAGGCATCTGGGGAGAGCATTAGGTGAACGCTCTGTCGCACATGCACTTCGGACAGCCACGGAATCGTGTTGTCGGGAACAGGAGAGCCGGATGTCATCAGCCGATGGACCACTCGTCGTCGGGGTGGACAGCTCCACACAGTCCACGAAGGCCCTGGTCGTCGACGCCGCCACGGGCGCGGTCGTGGCCAGTGGCCAGGCACCGCACACCGTGAGCGCGGGGCAGGGCCGCGAGAGCGACCCCGAACAGTGGTGGACCGCCCTGTGCGAGGCGCTGCGCCAGTGCGGTGACGCGGCACACCGGGCCTCCGCGGTGTCGGTCGGCGGTCAGCAGCACGGACTGGTCACCCTGGACGCCGCGGGCCGGCCGGTACGTCCCGCGCTGCTCTGGAACGATGTGCGCTCGGCGCCCCAGGCCCGCCGTCTCATCGACGAGATGGGCGGCCCCAAGGCGTGGGCCGAGCGGGTGGGCAGTGTGCCCGGGGCCTCGTTCACCGTCACCAAGTGGGCATGGCTGGCCGAGCACGAACCGGACGCGGTACGCGCCACGGCCGCGGTACGGCTGCCGCACGACTACCTCACGCAGCGGCTGACCGGCGACGGCACGACGGACCGGGGCGACGCCTCGGGCACGGGCTGGTGGGCATCGGCCACGGAGTCGTACGACGCCGACATCCTCGCGCGCGTGGGCCTCGATCCGGCGCTGCTCCCCCGGGTCGTACGCCCCGGGGAGGTAGCCGGTACGGTCCACGGCTCGGGTGAACTGCCCTTCTCCAAGGGGACGTTGGTGGCCGCCGGCACGGGCGACAACGCGGCGGCCGCTCTCGGCCTCGGCCTCCGGCCCGGCACCCCCGTCCTCAGCCTCGGCACGTCCGGCACGGTGTACGCGGTGTCGCGGCACCGTCCCGCGGACCCGACCGGCACCGTCGCCGGTTTCGCCGACGCGCGCGGCGACTGGCTGCCGCTCGCGTGCACGCTGAACTGCACGCTGGCCGTCGACCGGGTCGCCGCGCTGCTCGGCCTGGACCGCGAGGCCGTGGAACCCGGCGGCGACATCACGCTGCTGCCGTACCTGGACGGCGAGCGCACCCCCGATCTGCCGAACGCCTCGGGACTGTTGCACGGACTGCGGCACGACACCACAGGGGGGCAGCTTCTGCAGGCCGCCTACGACGGCGCCGTCCACGCGCTCCTGGGCGCGCTCGACCTCGTCCTCGACGCGGACGCCGACCTGTCGGAGCCGCTGCTGCTCATCGGGGGCGGCGCCCGGGGAACGGCCTGGCAGCAGACCGTACGACGGCTCTCGGGTCGCGCCGTGCAGGTGCCCGAGGCCCGCGAGCTGGTCGCGCTCGGCGCCGCGGCACAGGCCGCCGGGCTCCTGACCGGGGAGGATCCGGCGGCGGTGGCACGGCGCTGGGGCACGGCACAGGGACCCGTTCTGGACCCCGTGGAGCAGGACGCGGCGGCGCTGGCGCGGATCTCCGGGGTACTCTCCGACGCGGCCCCGCTCCTGGACAGGGGCCCGCGCTGACCACCCGGCCGACCGAGGATCCAGGAAGGCCGACCGCCCCGTGCGCCGGCCCGACCCCATGGGAGCGTCCGGAGGCATGACCGCACCACTGCACGAGCCCCGGCCCGGCACGCCGGACACCCAGCAGGGCATGCGCCGGCGCAACCTCTCGCGGGTCATGCACGCCGTCGCCACCGACGGCCCGTTGTCACGGGCCACGGTCGCCCAGCGCATCGGGCTGACCAGGGCCGCGGTGTCCACGCTCGTCGACGAACTGATCCGGTCGGGTCTGATCGAGGAGCTCGGCCCGCAGCGGCCCGGGCGGGTCGGACGTCCCGGCTCGGCGCTCGCGGTCAGCCGCAGCGGCCCCGCCGGGATCGGGGCCGAGGTGGGCGTCGACCATCTCGCGGCGTGCGCGGTCGATCTGAGCGGCGAGGTACGCGCGCGTGCCGTGCGCCGCGTCGCCAACCGCGGGCGCGCGCCCGGACCCGTCCTGAAAGAACTGTCCGTGCTGGTCCGGGAGGTGACGGCCCGTGCCGAACGGGAGGGGCTGCGCCCGGCGGGCCTCGCGGTCGCAGTGCCGGGCCTGGTCGCGCGCGGCACCCGCACGGTGGTCCGGGCGCCCAACCTGGACTGGCACGACACGGACGTCTCCGCGCTGCTGCCGACGCCGGCCGAGGCACCGTCCGTTCTGCCGCTGAGCGTCGACAACGAGGCGAATTTCGGGGCCCTCGCCGAGCTCTGGCTCGGCGAGAACACCCCCGCCGACTTCCTGCACGTCTCGGCCGAGATCGGCATCGGCGCCGCGCTCGTCGTCGACGGCAAGCTGCTGCGCGGAACTCGTGGATTCGCGGGCGAGTTGGGGCACGTTCCGGTTCGCCCGGAGGGCCCGGCGTGCCCCTGCGGAGGGCGCGGCTGTCTGGAGCAGTACGCGGGCGAGGAGGCCGTGCTGCGGGCGGCGGGCCTGGGACCCGGCGAGGACCGGGTGGGCCTGCTCGCCGAGCGCGCCGCGGCAGGGGACACGGATGCACGGCGGGCGCTGCGCGGGGCCGGGACCGCCCTGGGTATCGCGCTGACCGGAGCGGTGAACCTCCTCGATCCTCGGGCGGTCGTGCTCGGCGGGGCACTTTCACGGCTCGCTCCGTGGCTACTGCCCGCGCTGGAGCGGGAGTTGACGCGCCGGACAGCGACGCCTGCCGCCGGGGTGACGGTGTCGCGCCTGGGGTCCGACGGCCCTCTGCTAGGGGCGGCGCACTCGGTGGTGCGGGCAGTGCTCGACGATCCGGTGGCGGTGGCCGCGTAGAACGCCGGCGGTCGCGGGGAACCCCTGCCGTGGCGCGGGAAGTGCCAGAGGTTCGGACCTCTGACGTGTGGTTGTTCACCTGGTTCTGTCGAGGAGGCCCCGGCGTTCACGCCAGGGAGGAATCAACTCCTGTGCTCGCGACGCGGAGCGTCGCCGTATCCCGTCGTTTCGCAAAGGGCGCGGAGCGCCCGCGATCGGTTCTGCGGCGCCGGAAAGGCGAACACCCGTCCAGGACGTCACCAGATCGCGCACAAGAATACGAAAGCCGGTTGTGTGTGCGGGTGTTGGCTCTAGCGTCGGATGTCATGAAGCTGGTGGTGCAGGTCAAGCTGCTGCCGACGCCCGAGCAGGCGGCGGCTCTGGAAGCGACCCTGCATGCCTGTAACCGGGCCGCCACCCACGTCGCATCCGTGGCGTTCGACACGGGTGTGAAGGACCGCAACGGGCTGCAGAAACTCCTCTACGCAGACATCAAGGCGACCTTCGCACTGTCGGCGCAGCCCGCGGTGCGGGTGGTGAATAAGGTCGTCGACGCCTACACCACGCTGACCGCCCAGGCCAGGGCCGGACTCCTCGGAAAGGCCACCTCGAAGCGCTACCGCAGCGCGATGAGCAGCCCGGTCAGCTTCCGGCCCGGGGCGGCGCAGCCGTTCGACGACCGCTGCCTGTCCTGGCAGCAGGATGCACGCACCGTGTCGATCTGGACGGTCGGGGGCCGGATGAAGGCCCTGCGCTACACCGGCTCCGCCGGTCAGCTGAAGGTCCTACACGCGCACCGCAAGGGCGAGTCCGATCTTGTGCAGCGCGGCGGGAAGTGGTTCCTGATCGCCACCTGCGACCTGCCCGAACCCGACGTTATGGAGCCGGCTGACTGGATCGGCGTCGACCGCGGGATCGTCAACCTCGCCACGACCTCCGACGGCGTCAACTACCAGGGCCGCGGCTTGCGCCGGTACCGGAACTGGTGCGCCCGCAAACGGGCCGAGCTGCAGAAGAAGCAGACGCGCTCGGCCACCCGCCGCCTGGCGCGGCGATCGACAAGAGAGCAGCGGCATGCCACCCACCTGAACCACCGCATCAGCAAGGAGATCGTGTCGGTCGCGCAACGCACCGGTCGCGGTATCGCCGTCGAGGAACTCGACGGGATCCGGGACCGGGACCGGGTACGGCTTCGACGCGACCAGCGCGGCACGCTCTCCTCCTGGCCCTTCCACCAGCTTGGCCGACACCTCGCCTACAAAGCCCGACAGGCCGGGGTGGCTTTCCTCGAGGTGGATCCGGCCTATACCTCGCAGCGCTGCCCGCGCTGCGGCCATACCGAGAAGGCCAACCGGCCCACCCGGGACCACTTCCGTTGTCGTCGGTGCGCTCTCGCTGGACCCGCCGACACCGTCGCCGGGGTCAACGTGCGCGATCGCGCACGCTCGGCGTGGGCATTCGTCACCATGCCCGCCCCCGCCACCCCGGCATAGCCGGAGCCGAAGGGGAGATGCGACCCGTGACCATCCCGTCGCAGGGGACAGTCGGGAGCGCGACAACGCGTAAACGATTCAGAACGAACAACCTCGATCGCTTACGGCCGAGAAGGTGACAACCGGCGAGTTATCCACAGGCGCGCCGCGCCCTTTTCCGCCCCAACCGCCAAGGCCCTTAACGTAATTCACGCGGGACGCCACCGCCTCGGCGCGGTGGCGCGTCCACGTGGATCGGGGGATTCAGGTGTCGGGCGCAAGCGTTCAGAACGGAACGGGGCTGCTGCGCGGGGCGATCGGGCTGCGCGGGGTCCTGTTCCAGAGCATTACGGCGATGGCCCCGGCGGCCGCGGTCGCCGCGTCGATCCCGGCGGGTACGGCGTTCGCGGGCGGCAGTCTGCCGCTGTCCGTGCTGATCACGCTGGTGGCCTGCCTGTTCACGGCGTCGTGCGTGGCCGAGCTGGCACGCGAACTGCCCGCGGCCGGCTCCGTATCGACGTACGCCGCGCGCGGCCTCCACCCGAGCGCCCTTGTCAGTCCCTCAGCGATCCTGACAGCGTTGAACATGATCACCACGGAACAGGCCATGTGTGCATCACGCAACCATGCCCAGCTCCTCAGTCGGCTGGTTCCACTGGATCTCTACTCGTGTGTGGATTGGGTCGGGAGTCCCCCTCACACGGTTTGGCCGGACCACCACACGCTTGACCCAGAGGCGAACGAACTCACGGCGCTCCTCCAGGGTCTGACGCGCCCACCAGCTCCCGTCTCCCGTGGGGTTCTCGTCCCACGCCTGCCACTGGCCGATAGGAAGCCTGGGAGTGCTGGCCTCCTCCAGCTCCGCCATGCGTCGGTCCAGGGCCTCCAGACGGTCAGCCAGGCCCGCCTCTGACTTGAGGAACCGGCGACGGCCGATGTCCGTACGGAACCCTCCGGCATCCCTCTCGTCGTACAGGTCCTCCAGGCCCTGGCGTACCTCAGCGCGCTCCGTGAGGACCTGGTCCCGCTCCCCGGCCGTCTCTGGGTTCTCCTGGGTCCGTGCGTACCTTCTGGTGACCTCATCCAGGACCAGGAGCGCATCCTCATCGTCCTCAGCGGCCCGGATGAGAGCGAAGATCCGGTTGGCCACGTAGTCATCCAGGTTCTCCCGGATGAGGTCGTTGACTCCCGCGTGGACGGGGTTGACCCGCTGGGCCTTGTTGCACCGGTAGCGGGCCTTGCCACTGCCCGGTTCGGAGTTGGTCATGGTCCGGTCGCACGCGCAGTAGAGGACTCCCATGCCGGTGAGGAGGACACCCTCCTTGGAGTTGCCCTTGTCCGCCTGTCTGCCGTCCAACCACTCCTGGACACGCCACCAGTCGGACGTGGACACCGGGGCCTCCCAGTCGGCCCAGAGGCGGATGGGTTGGCCATCCTCATCGCGCTTGATGCGGTACGCCGTGACCCGGGGCTTGGGGGCATCGGAGTACACCGGTTCGGCTTCGTAGCCACACCAGCGGGGGTCCCGGAGGATGCGCGTGACCGTGTTGCGGTCCCACTGGGACTTGGCCCGCTCGCCCTTCCCGGATTTCGCGCCCCGGGTGGGGACGAGGGTCTCATTCATGCTCGTCGTGATGCCAGCGATGGAGCCGGGGTTGCGCTTGGCTCCGTGTGAGACCCGCTTGCCCATGTGTTCCAGGACGGGGGCCCAGATGTGCGTGAGGCCCGTCTTGATCTCCTCCTGGGACGGCCGGAGCTTGCGGACGACGATGGCGCGTGTCCGGCCGTCGTCGCCCTTGATCTCCTCCACGGCGTCGTGGGTCTCAAAGCCGTAGGGGGCGTAACCGGTCCAGCCACCCAGGGACTTGGCGGTGGCCAGGGCGGAGCGGACGGCCACGGACTTGTTCTTGGAATCCTGGTGTGCGGCGTGCAGGCGGAAGATGAGATGGATCAAGTCCATGATGTTGTCCCGGACGAACTCACCCTCCGTGATGGAGATGATCTTTACGCCCTTGTTCAGTAGCTCCGTGACGATGGGGATTGCGTCCATGACCTCCAGCCTGGAGAGGCGGGAGATGTAGTACACGATGAGGACGTTGATGCGGCCCTCCCGGCAGTCGGCCATGAGCCGCTCCCAGTCCTTGCGCTCCACCCCGGAGTACGCGGACACGCCGACGTCCTCATACGTGGCGATGCGGACGGCGCCCAACTGGCGGGCCCGCTCTATGCCGTGGTGAAGCTGGTCCCCGGTGGAGACCTCACTCCCGTTCTTCCGGCGCTCTGACTGGCGCGCGTACACTCCGGCGTGAGTTGCCATGCCGGTTACCACCCCTAGTTTCATGGGAGCGACCTTATGCCCCGTGGTCGGTTAAGGTCCCTCAATCCGCAGACCGGGCCCTTCCACATCGAGGGTGCCGAACCCGGTGACACGGTCGCGGTGCACTTCGTGTCCGTCGAACCGGCCCGCGACTGGGCAGCCTCCACGACGGTCCCGCTCTTCGGCGCGCTCACGTCCACCCACACCACGGCCACACTCCAGCCGCCGCCGCCCGAGGTCGTATGGATGTGGCACCTCGACCGGGAGCGACGCACCGCCCGGTTCACCGCGCACGACAGCGACCTCCAGGTCGAGCTGCCGATGGACCCGATGCACGGAACGGTCGGCGTGGCGCCCGCGAACCTCGAGGTCCGCTCGGCCCTGGTCCCGGACGCGCACGGCGGCAACATGGACTCGCCGGAGATGCGCGCGGGCGTCACCTGCTATCTCGGGGTGAATGTCGAGGGTGCGCTGCTGAGCCTCGGCGACGGGCACGCGCGGCAGGGCGAGGGCGAGACGTGCGGCGTCGCCGTCGAGTGCGCCATGCGGACCGTCGTGATCGTCGAGCTCCTCAAGGGCGTCGCCACACCGTGGCCGCGCATCGAGTCCGACACGCACATCATCTCGACGGGGTCGGCGCGGCCCCTCGAGGACGCGTTCCGGACATCCCAACTCGACCTGGTGCGCTGGCTGGAGCGCGACTACGGCTTCAGCTTGTTCTAGCGAGGAACCCTGGGCGTTCACGCCCAGGAGGAATCGCTTCTCTGGGCTGCTCTGACCCGCGCTGGTGCACGGGTCTGCGCTGTCTGCCTCAGTCGGGACGCTTCTGGTTCTCGATGTACTCCTTGATGATCGACAACGGAGCGCCCCCGCACGACGCGGCGAAGTAGGAGGGCGACCAGAAGTGCGCGCCCCATAGGTACCTGCGGATGTGGGCCGGGAACTCCTGGCGGAGTCGGCGCGCAGAGACTCCCTTGAGGGATCCGACCAGCCGGGACACGGCCACCTTCGGTGGGTAGCGCACGAGTAGGTGTACGTGATCGCGTTCGCCGTTGAACTCGACCAGTTCGGTTTCGAAGTCGGCGCAGACGGCGCGCATGACCTCTTCGCAGCGCGTGAGGATCTCGTCTGTGAAGGGTCCGCGCCTGTACTTGGGGGTGAAGACCAAGTGGGCGTGAAGGGTATGAACGACGCTTCGGCCCCTGCGGATGTTGGGGTTTGGTTCCCATCGAGGTGACATAGATCAATGCTACGATCCGTCTTGTGAAGATCGTGACGCAGGTGAAGCTGATACCGGAGGCCGACCAGGCCGCCGCGCTGTCGGCGACCCTGCGCACCGTTAACGAGGCCGCGTGCTGGGTGTCGCGGGTGGCGTTCAAGCGCGGCATTCCGCGTGAGTACGAGCTGCGCAAGCACACCTATGCGCAGCTCAAGGAACTCGGGCTCGGCGCTCAGGCGGCACAACACGTGATCAAGAAAACGCGTGACGCCTACACCACGTTGAAGGCGAACATCCGCGCCGGGAACCTCGGCAAGACCGGCAGTAAGCGCCGGATCAAGGCCGAGTCGAAGCCGATCACGTTCCGGCCGAACGCGGCTCAGCCGTACGACGACCGGTGCCTTTCGTGGCAGTACGACGCCCAGACCGTGAGCATCTGGACGACGGCCGGTCGGCTCAAAGGTGTGCGGTTCCTGTGCTCGGCCAAGTCGCTCAAGACACTCCGCGAGTTCCGCAAGGGCGAAGCCGACCTGATCGAACGTGACGGCGTGTTCTACCTGATCGCCACGTGCGAGGTACCCGAGCCCGACGTGTACGAGCCGGACGGTTTCGTCGGCGTAGATCTCGGCATCGCCAACATCGCCACCACGTCCACCGGCTACCAGGCCGCCGGGCGCGGCCTCAACCGGTACCGCAAGCGGCAGCTAACGCTGCGGGCCAAACTCCAGAAGAAGCGAACCAAGTCCGCCAAGCGCAGGCTCAAGGAACGCTCGCGCCGCGAGCAGCGGCACGCCAAGAACACCAACCACGTCATCGCGAAGACGATTGTGACCGAGGCTGAACGCACCTCGGCCGGTATCGCCCTGGAAGAACTCACAGGCATCCGGCAGAGGGTACGGCTCCGCAAGCCGCAACGGGTCACGCTCCATTCCTGGGCCTTCTCCCAGCTCGGAGACTTCATCGTCTACAAGGCCCGGCGCGCCGGTGTGCCGCTGGTGTACGTCGATCCCGCGTACACCTCGCAGATGTGCTGCGAGTGCGGCCACACCGACAAGCGCAACCGTGTCGGTCAAGGTCTCTTCATCTGCCGGAACTGCGGGATCGTTGCCCACGCAGACCGGAACGCTTCCCACAACATCGCCGCACGCGGCGCTGCTGTGTGGACTGCGGGGCGTGAGTCACGCGTCCCTGCCACCCCATAGCGGGTGTCTGGACGGAGGAGCCAACCCGGCAGCCAGCCGGGCACTACCTCCAAGCCCGGTCCTTTAGGGCCGGGTCAAGTTGACTGAGCTCGACGCGTACCAGTTCGCCTCGCAGACCGTCGAGTCCCCGCTCGCCAACGTCTGCGACACGAACTACACCTGCGTGGCCAAGCTCCGTAAGGAATGGCTGCCGGCACGGGACACCCACCGTGGGCTGCACGCGCACTTGAGGGACGTCGCCGCGACGCTCCCCCGCCCGGACCACCGCACCTTCTGACGACACATGTTCGTTGACAAAGCCCTGCCCCATCGCCCCCACCAGAGAGGCAGACCCGTCATGGACCGAAGGCCACTTCCGAGCCGGCGCCGGTTACTCCAGGCCGGCGCCCTCGCCGCCGTGCCCGCAGCGCTGCTTCCCGGCGCCCGCGCCTCCGCCGGAGCGCAGGCCGTCGACTATCCGGGCGCCGAGTCCGTCCCGGCCAGCACCTCCAACTACACGGCGTCCAGCCGCCCCACCAGCTATCCCCTGAACTACGTGATCATCCACGTCACCCAGGAGACGTACGCCGACGCCCTGGCCATCTTCCAGAACCCGGCCAAGCAGGTCTCCGCGCACTACGTGGTCCGCTCGTCCGACGGCCACATCGCCCAGTGCGTCCGCGAGCGCAACATCGCCTGGCACGCGGGGAACTGGGACTACAACACCCGCAGCATCGGCATCGAGCACGAGGGCTGGGTCGACCAGCCGGAGTACTTCACCGACGCCCTCTACCAGTCGTCCGCCAACCTCACGGCAGCGATCTGCGCCAAGTACGGCATTCCGATGGACCGCGCGCACATCCTCGGGCACTCCGAGGTCCCCGGCACGGACCACACGGACCCGGGACCGTATTGGGACTGGACCCGCTACATCCGAATGGTCAACTTCGCCTGAGGAGCGGCGGACCGCAGCGGGTTCGGCCTGCCCGGCGCGCACGCACTGTGACGCATCCGTGCGGATCAGTGTCGGGACGCTTGTCCGTATGCGTCCCCGGCGCGACGATGTCCCCACAGCGATGCACCGCCGCATCGCCCGCCGGGGAGGCCGACTTGACCGATCCATGGGTGGCCCTGGAGCCGGGCACCGATCCGTCCGAGCGGGTACGGGTCCTGCGCCGCGCGCACGAGACGTTCACCGCCGCGGGGACCGTGTCCCGGCCGGTGCGCTCCGTGGTGGCCGATTCCTGGCGGCGCTCCGCCGGGGCGCGCGTCAGCCCGGACGCGTCGGCGTCGGTGGAGCTGAGCGACGGCGATCTCGGGGCGTATCGCGCCGAGCATCCCCTGGCCCGGGTCATGCCGCTGTTCCGTGAACTCATGGGGACGTTCGCCCGGGACGGCGAGCATCTGCTCGCCGTGTGCGACGCGCACGGCAGGCTGCTGTGGGTCGAGGGCGACCGGACGACCCGGCAGCGGGCGGGGACGATGAACTTCGTGCCGGGCGCGTGCTGGTCGGAGACGGCGATGGGGACGAACGCGCCGGGTACGGCCGTGGCGGTCGACCGGCCCGTCCAGGTGTTCGCCGCCGAGCACTTCATCCGGCGCGTCCAGCCGTGGACCTGCGCGGCGGCCCCTGTGCACGATCCGCGTTCGGGGCGGCTGCTCGGCGCCGTCGACATCACGGGCGGGGACGGGCTGGCCCATCCGCACAGCCTTGCGTTCGTGCAGGCGGTGGCCCGTGCGGCGGAGTCCCAGCTCGCGCTGCTCGCACCCCCGCCCTCGGACGCGGACAGCCTCCGGCTCACCGCGCTCGGCCGGGACGAGGCCCTGCTCATCACCAGCGCCGG
Organism: Streptomyces sp. NBC_01446; assembly: GCF_026340095.1. Lineage (GTDB taxonomy): Bacteria > Actinomycetota > Actinomycetes > Streptomycetales > Streptomycetaceae > Streptomyces > Streptomyces aureus. The sequence goes on from NZ_JAPEPO010000002.1 coordinate 1,337,918, forward strand.
ACGCAAGATCCGACTCAGCCGCCGGCACAGCGAGATCCTCGTCCTGCTGGCCCGCCACCCGGAGGGCCTGACCGGCGACGAGTTGCTGTGCGCGCTGTACGAGGACGAGTCGGTCACACCCGTGACGCTGCGGGCCGAACTGGCGCGTCTGCGCCGGGTACTCGGCCCCGACATCCTCGGCTCGCGCCCCTACCGCCTGGCCTCCCCCGTCGAGTCCGACTTCGGGACGGTCGAGCGGCGCCTGGGGACGGGTGCGGTGACGGCGGCCGCCGCCGTGTTCGGCGGACCGCTGCTGCCCGGCTCGCAGGCTCCGGCCGTCGTTCGCATACGGCGCAGGCTCACCGACGCGATACGGGCCGCGCTCATCGCGCGGGGCGACCCCGACCTGCTGGCGGACTGGGCGCACGCACCGTGGGGTGAGGAGGACCTCGACGTGTGGCGGGCGCTGGCCTCGGTGCGTCCCGCGCCGCCCGTGCTGGCCCGTCTCAGGGAGCTCGACGCGGAGCAGGCCGTGCCCGGCTCCCCGACGTCGTACGCAACGTATCTGCAACGTCCGCGCGCCTAGCCTCCGTGCGAAAGCTGCCCAACGGCGGGCGGCTCGCACGGGAGGCCAGCCAAGATGACCCTTTACGCAGCGCCCGGTACCAACGGCTCAGTCGTCTCCTACCAGTCCCGCTACGACCACTTCATCGGCGGCGAGTACGTGCCGCCGGCCCTCGGCCAGTACTTCGAGAACCCGAGTCCGGTCAACGGTAAGCCGTTCACGGAGATCGCCCGGGGCACCGAGGCGGACGTCGAGCGCGCCCTCGACGCGGCGCACGCCGCCGCCCCCGCCTGGGGCCGTGCGTCGCCCACCGCGCGCGCCGACATCCTCCTCAAGATCGCCGACCGGATGGAGGCGAATCTGGAGAAGCTGGCGGTCGCCGAGACCTGGGAGAACGGCAAGCCGGTCCGCGAGACGCTCGCCGCCGACATCCCGCTCGCCATCGACCACTTCCGCTACTTCGCGGGTGCCCTGCGCGCCCAGGAGGGCTCGCTCAGCGAGATCGACGACGACACGATCGCGTACCACTTCCACGAGCCGCTCGGTGTCGTGGCGCAGATCATTCCGTGGAACTTCCCGATTCTGATGGCCACTTGGAAGCTGGCCCCGGCGCTCGCCGCGGGTAACGCGGTCGTCCTCAAGCCCGCCGAGCAGACCCCGGCGTCCATCCACTACTGGCTGAGCCTGGTCGCCGACCTGCTGCCGCCGGGTGTCGTGAACGTCGTCAACGGCTTCGGCGTGGAGGCGGGCAAGCCGCTCGCGTCCAGCGCGCGCGTGGCGAAGGTCGCGTTCACCGGCGAGACGACGACGGGCCGGCTGATCATGCAGTACGCGTCCGAGAACATCAAGCCGGTCACCCTCGAACTCGGCGGCAAGTCGCCGAACATCTTCTTCGACGACGTGTGGGCGAAGGACGACGACTTCCGCGACAAGGCCCTCGAGGGTTTCACGATGTTCGCCCTCAACCAGGGCGAGGTCTGCACGTGCCCCTCGCGTGCGCTGATCCAGCAGGGTCACTACAACGAGTTCCTCGACGCGGCGATCGCGCGCACGGAGGCCATCAAGCCGGGCAACCCGCTCGACACCGACACGATGATCGGCGCCCAGGCGTCCAACGACCAGCTCCAGAAGATCCTCTCCTACCTGGACATCGGCCAGCAGGAGGGCGCGAAGGTCCTGACGGGCGGTCAGCGTATCGAATACGACGGTGAGTTGGCGGGCGGGTACTACGTCCAGCCCACGATCTTCGAGGGCAACAACCGCATGCGGATCTTCCAGGAGGAGATCTTCGGCCCGGTCGTCTCGGTCGCCTCGTTCGCCGACTACGACGACGCCATCAAGATCGCCAACGACACGCTGTACGGCCTCGGCGCGGGCGTGTGGACCCGAGACATCAACACGGCCTACCGGGCGGGCCGTTCGATCCAGGCGGGCCGCGTCTGGACGAACTGCTATCACGCGTACCCGGCCCACGCCGCCTTCGGCGGCTACAAGCAGTCGGGAATCGGCCGCGAGAACCACAAGATGATGCTGGAGCACTACCAGCAGACGAAGAACCTGCTGGTGTCGTACTCGGCCCAGAAGCTCGGCTTCTTCTAGGGGCACGAGAAAAGGCGCCTGCCCTGGGCCTTTGCCCGGCAGGCGCCTTTGGCTCGATTCGCTCGATTCGCTCGACTCGCTCGGAGCGAGAACCGAGCGGATCACCGGCAGCAGCAGCCTGTCTGCAGCCGTCGGCTGTCGGGCCGGCCGACGGCGTCCGCGTCGGTCAGCGGGTGCGGAGACTGCTGGTGTACACGTCCGTACGGTTGTGTGGCGCGCCGGAGTGGGTCTCGGTGAGCACCGCCCGTACCCCCTTGCCGTCGGCCACCAGGCCTTGGTAGTCGCCGAGGAAGTAGCCCCCGGCGAACGGCGCCTGCAGCCAGTCGAAGACCCGCGAGATCCGCCGTTCGGTCCGGCGCTTCGAATTTCCGTGCGGCAGCGTGGCCAGTTGGTAGGCGGTGGGCAGGGTGGTGGTGTTGCCCGGCTTGAGGAAGCGCAGGTCGTAGTAGGTGAGCGCGACCGTGCCCCGCTCGTCGACCGCGATGGACGGGGAGAAGGCCGGCACGCTCTTCGGGCTGATCAGCTTCGGGCTCCCCCAGGTGCGTCCGCGGTCGGTGGACCGCACGAGCTGGACGGAGTCGAACTTGCCACCGGAGAAGTCCGCGCCCTCGTAGGCCATGTACAGCGTGCCCGTCTTGGGGTCGATGGCCGGGCTGGGCAGGGTGGACCCGGCGCGCAACAGCTTGGTGGGGTCGTTCGGGTCGACCTCCGGTACGGAGGTGTCCCGGGCCACGGTGACCGGGGCGCTCCAGGTCTTTCCTGCGTCGGTCGAGGTGACCATCGCGTAGTGGGCTTCGACGACGGTGCTCAGGTCGTCGGTCAAGGTGATCCGGTCGAAGAAGTCGTACAGGGTGCCGGTGTGCCGGTCGACGACGATTTGGTGGCCGATGGTCTGTGTGTTGGGCACGGTGCTGGTATCGACGAACTGCCGGGCCCTGCTCCAGGTACGGCCGCCGTCGCGGGTGAGGGAGATGTAGCCGGGACCGTCGAGGGAGCTGGGGCCGGGCGGATCATTGTCGAGGCGGTTCCAGACCTGGTAGGCGGTGCCCTTGCGGATGGGGTCAGCGGTGAGTGAGGGCTTGTCGTTGAAGAACGGCTCCTCGTCGACGTGCGTGGTGGTGAGGTTCCGCCAAGTGCGGCCGCCGTCGCGGGACGTGGCGGCCAGGAGGGCGCTGCGCGTGCTCTTCGTGAAGTCGACGCCCTCCCCGCCTGCGTAGACGGTACCGTCCGGTCCGGTGCTCACCCAGGGGTCGGAGGCCCGTTCGAAGTCCGCGCCGCCGGGGGCGCACAGGCTGAAGGGCAGTGTGCTCCGGTGGAAGGTGTGGCCGTCCGTGGTCCAGCCGGCCACCAGGCCACGGGCGCCGCCGTCGTTCCAGCGGTCCTGCTGGAACACGGTGACCACGCGCTTCGGGTGGCGCGGATCGACGGACAGGTACGGCTCGACCTCGGTGGCCGGGTAGACGATGCTGTCGGGGGACCTCGCGCCGATGGTGCAGTGCGCGTACGGGTCTCCGTGGGACACCTTGACCAGTGGTGTGCCGTCGGGGTTCCGGTCTGCTGCGGCGGGAGTTGCGCCGGTGGCCGTGACGAGCAGGAGCGCGGCGGTGGTGACGGCGGTCAGGGGCAGAAAGACGCGCATGCGGGATCTCCTCCGGGCCTGGCGGCCGGGGTGCGGGACCGCCGTCATCGGGGCGGCCTGGGGCGCGGAGGCGTGCCGGAACGCGGGGTGGGGCGACTCCGCTTGATCCTTTTCGGCGTTGTGGCCGGTGCCCTTGATGGGCCGAAAGGCGGAGTCCTCCCCGGGGTCGTCGAGGAGCACGGCGGAGCCGACCGGCGGTGCACCGTGCCGGTCGGCTCGTTGATCGTGCTGTTACCGCGGCGACTCGCAGGGCCCCGGAGAGGGCCGTGGGCCGCGTGGCGGTTGGCGATGTCGGCGGGGGTAGGCCTTGGCTCGGACGGGATGGTGGAGCGGGATGACCTGTTGGACCTCTTGCACGGTGGGATGAGTCAGGGCATCGGCAAGGGCCATCTCCATGGGGCAGCGGCGCGATCATCGCCCGCGCCAGAAGGAAGACTCCCTCACCGTCGGCACATCCAGGCTCGAGGCCGGTGGGGCTGCTCGTTCTTCTGCGCCTTCCCCGGGCGCATCTCCCGGGAGAAAGTTCAAGTCGTCGTATGGCGACGCCCCACAGCCCGCACCCCGGCCGCTGCACAGCCAAGAAATCCGAACGACGTCGTCGGTCACCGTATGACGACGTGGCCGATGCTGGTCAGGACGGCGGCGAGCGCGGTGTTCATGACGTCGCGGACCGCGTCGACGCGATGACGGCCTTGGCTTCGAGGCGGTCGGCGTCCACCATCGCGAGTGCCGCGGTGTCGAGACGGGCGCGGGCGAACCACCCGACGGTGGACCGGGTGCCGTCACCCCGTACGCACCGCGCGCCGGGTGCTCCGGCCGGGCTGGTTGCCCAGCCGTGCGCCGGCTGATCAAGTGATCGGCTGCGTGGTCCCGTCAGGCATCATGCAGGCGTAGCCTGCGTAGGGGCGTGCCGTGACCTGTCCGCCGGCGGCCGTGCACTCGTCTCTGGTGATGTTCGGAGACGAGGCGGCCGCGGCGCTGACAGTGCCGACGGCGCCCATGCCCGCAAGGGTTGCCGCGGCAAGGGCGAGGCCCAGGACTCTTCGCATGCGCATGACTTCCTCCTCCTGTCACGCGCCTCCGTCCGGCCTTCGGGAAGGACGAGTCTCAAGACGACGGCCCCCTCATACTCAGCATGGGCGCTCCGCATATGGCCCGCGAGGCGAGGTTGGGCGCCGCGCCCGGGCAGTGACGGCCCGGCCCCGGAGAGGCATGACGTCACCGCCCTCGACCGGCCGCATCGGTACGTACGCCACGTGCGCGTCGGCAGGAGAGGGGCGACGTCGAGGTCCTTGGCGTCGAGGCTGCCCACCCGGGCCGCGTTGTGTCCGGGCAGGCCGGGGATCGGGGAGGAGACGGGCCGTACCCTGCCTCCGATCGGTACCGGCGGCCGGCTGCCGCGCGGTCCGCTAACGCGGTTCGTGGGCCGCCGCCCGGCAGGCACCGGTCGCGGCGCCGCCCGCCACTCCGGCCCCGGACAGCCCGGTCACACAACTCTGCAGGTCTCCTACCACGCCACGACTGCAGGCTGCTGTGACGGCGCCGGAATCGGTGGCACCGGCCTGCATGGCCATCTGTGTGCAGGCGGGGATGTCCGCCTGCACCGTGGGCGCGGCGAGGACCACACCGCCGAGGCTGAGGGTCAGGCCGGTGAGGACACCGGCGATACGGGTCGACGTGCGCATGGGACGCACCTGCCTTCCGGGTTGGTCGCGCGAACCTGGTCCTGGCGGGCCGGATCCACGCGGTGACGCCGCCTGGCGACGCTCGGTGAGTGGTGCCGCCGGCCGGTGGGCTCACAGACTGACCGCGCGGTTCTGCGTTGCCGCCATTGAGCCGCACCGGGACATGGTCAACAGGGCGAAGGAGATGGCCCCGGACCGAATGAGACGCACTCGGACCTCCACTCGCGGGCCCCTCACTCCAGCGTCGCACCCTCTCCCCCGCCCGTCCTGGGCACCCGGGGGCGGTCGCGCTGAGCAACTGCGACTGTGCGAAGCGCGGTAGCCGACCCGTTCGGCCGACCAGTTGCTGGGATCGGCCGGGCAGGCGTCCCGCCCTGCCGGTCCCCCGCACACCGCCGGGCGCGGTTCGGCCGGGGAGGCGGCCGGCCTTCGCCTCCCCGCGAGGTGCTGGGCCGCCTCTGCGGTGGAACTCCACGGCGAGCGCCGACGGGAGGCCAAGGTGTCGCCGGAGAGAGTGAAGCCCGGCAGGACCGCGAGGGCGGCGCGGCCTAGGCCGGTCTCATGCGCCACACCGGACCGGGACGCCGTGGGCGCGGGCGATGTCGCGGGAACCGCGGCCCTCGATGCAGGCGCCGACGGCAGCGCCCCTCTCAAGCTCCCAAGATCCGGACCAGTCGCGGACCAGCAGATAAGCGCCGTCGCCGTCGGGCCCCGCCCTCCACATGAAGTAGCCAGGTGCCCGACGCCGCTGTGAACATGCAGCCTCTTCACCCCGACCCTCGTCGGCACGATCTGCGTCGTGCCGAGCTCCGGGCGCAAACGGCAGCGGCCTTCACGATCCGATCAGTTGACCTGATCGTGAAGGCCGCTGCCGTGGTGCAGGGCTGGGAGCTACTTGATGTAGACGAGTCCGTCCGTCGTGATCGTCGGGCGGCCGCTCGTGCCGACCACCACGACCTTCACTGTGTGCTTGGCGCTGCTGGACCACGTCTTGGTCCAGATGGCATGGCGGTACAGGGTGCTGGACGACTTCAGGTCGACGGTGCTGACCTTGACGCCGTCGACGTACACGTACGCCTGCCCTGAGCTCGACGCCCGCGATGCCACCCACGAGGCTGAGCGGCCTGTGAACGTCCAGGTGAGGCTCGCAGCCTTGGAACCGCTGGAGTACGACTTGCCGCCGAGGTAGCTCGTGGAGGAACGGGTGGTCCAGGTACCGGACTTGGTGGCCGAGGTCTCCTGAAGAATCACCGGGGTGAAGGAGGCGGAGGACGTACGGGTGTTGCCCGCGTAGTCGTAGGCCTTCATCGACCAGGTGCTTGCCGTGCCGGACGCGGCGGTGCGGCTGGAGCTGGTTGTCGTCGGGCCGAAGGTGGCCGTCGCCGGGGTCAGGAGGCTCACGGACTTCAGCGCGGTGTTGTCAGTTGCCTTCCAGCCGAGGGTGACCGGGACGGCGCTGGTGTTGACGGTGCCGGTGCGCAGGGAGAGCTTCGGTGCGGTGGTGAAGGTCGGCACCGTCGTCTCCGCCACGACATTCAGCGCGGCGGACGTCGTGCTCTTGCCGGACTGGTGCAGGGCCCGCACGGCGACGGTGTGGGTGCCCAGGGGGAGGGTGGTGCCCACTGACGTGGCGGTACCGGATGCGGTGGCGACAGCCTTGCCGTCCACCAGCAGCTCGAACTTGGAGATCAGCGAACCCGGCGTCGTCGTCGACCACTTCGCCGTGATGGCGCCCTTGGTGTAGTACGTCGCCCCGGACTGACCGGCGCCGGACAGCGAGGTGACCTTCAGGCCCTGCACCGGGCCGGATGCCCAGGCGCGGATCGTCGGCAACTGGCCGTAGAGGGAGCTACCGGGGCACTGGGTGTTGTAGCCGTCGCGGTGGGCGGAGACCCGGTTGAAGGTGTACTGGCTGCCGGCGGTGAAGCTGGTGCCGAAGTAGTTCGTCTGCGTGGCGCCGGCGGTGAGCTTCACGGTCGAGGACGGGTCGGCGTTGGCGTTGTACTGGCCGAGCTTCCAGGCCGCGATACGGGCGACAGAGGTCAGCGCGGCGTTGGTGGCGCCGGTGGTGGTGTAGTCACCGAGCACCGCGATGCCCGCGGATTCCCGGTTCCAGCCGTAGGTGTGCGCGCCGAGCACGGGCAGGTCGACACCGCCCTTGCGGCCTTCGAAGATCGTGCCGCACTTGTCGACCAGGAAGTTGTAGCCGATGTCGTTCCAGCCGTTGGTCTGGGTGTGGTACGCGTAGATGCCCCGCACGATCGACGCGGAGTCGGCGCAGGAGTAGTCGTTCGTCCCGTCACTGTGGTGGACGAAGACGGCTTTCACATCGGTGTTGTACTCGGACGGGTCGGGGCTGAGCGACTCGTCGGCGCCCCAGCCGGCACGCGAGGTGATCGGCGGCTCGGGCACGGTGGACGGGGGAGCCGTGGGAGTGGTGGCCGACGGGCTCGCGGACGTGCTCGGGGACGTGCTCGGGGTGGCGGAAGCCGACGGCGACGCGGGCGCGGACGTGACGGCTGAGTCGCTCGGAGACGCGGAGTCGGTGGGCGTGACCGAGTCGGTGGGCGTGACCGAGTCGGTGGGCGTGACCGAGTCGGTGGGCGAAGCGCTGTCGCTGACGGCCGGCGCGACGTACGCGGCAGGCTTGGCCTTCATCTCGGCGTCGGTTGCCACGCCCGGGTCGACCAGGTTGACCTGGAGGCCCTTGGGCAGGCCCGAGCTGGTGGAGCCGTTCTTGTGGACGACCTGGACCTGGACGCCGTCGGAGGGGCCGACCCACAGCGGCTCGGACGCGCCGCGCACCCCGGCCCCGGACTCGGGTCCCTCCAACGGGTCGACGTTCGCCTCGAGGTCCTTCCAGGCGGTCCACTCTCCGGTCTCGATGCTGCGGGTGCGCACCTGGGCACCACCGTGCAGCCGCTTGGTCGCCCCGGTCCAGGAGACACCGAGCATCGAGAACTGCTTGGTCTGCGTGCGCGGCAGCTCACGCTTGCCGCTCGTGGTGCCCTTCAGCGCGAGGTCGTAGACCTTCACCGGCCGCTTGTCCCGGCCCGCCGCTCCGGGATCCTCGGAAGGGCTGGCCACGGCGTAGGTCACCACACCCCCGCCCCCCAACACCACCGCGCCGAGCGTGATCCACACCCGTCGCTTCAGGCTCAGCGGTCTGTACGCACGCGAGGTACGACTCAAAACGATCCACCCCAATAGAAGGCCCGAAAGGCCACATACGAATGTCACTTGAGGCACATCCGTCACAGGGGATGGCCCACTCAGACAGCGCGGCCCGGCCGGTAAACGTCACCTCGCCACTGGCCGGGGTGACGGAGGTCACTTGGCGTGATGTCGCAGGGAAATGCTGGGAGTTGGGCGAGGGAGGGCAGGGTGAACACGGGGCCAACAGCAGTCCGTCACACGCGAGGGGTGTGCTGGTCCAGGATGGCCCGCAGCCGTTCGAGGTCCTCGGCCCCTTGCACGCCCCGCTTGGGCAGGACACCGAGGTACATGATGTTGGGGTCCCGGCTCAGCAGGACGAAGTGACCTGCCGTCTCCCGGTAGCCCTGGAAGACGGACCACTTCTGGACCAATGTGCTGTGGTCGGTGCGGCAGGTGATCTCGGCCGGAGACACGGTGGCGCGGTACTCGCCCTGCCATCCGACGATCCGTTGCACGCTGGCGGCCTGTAGCCGCGGGTAGCCCCACACCACCAGGACGACGAACAAGAACAGAACCGTCGAGACCACGTCGATCCTCCCTCGACCCACGGTGGCGAGCAGCCACTGCCCTATCCACAGTGCGAGGAATACGCCTCGCAGCACCAGCCCGGTCCGCTTGACCCGCTCGCGGACCCGCAGGCCGACCAGTGTGTCGGCAGGCTGGGGCCGGTACACCAGCTGGACCGGGGTCTGCTCGTCCCCGACATCGTCACAGGTTCCCGCGCTGCTGTCGGTGCCATCGGCACTGCCGCTCTCGGCCATGATCCCTCCCCGGTGCGAAGAAGTGCGGATCCTACCGAACTTGAGTCAGAGCGCATCCCAGGGTGCGAACGCTCTGGCTCAGTGGGCCCAGATGGACGACTCCAAGGAAGCGGTGTACCACCAGCAGACGAAGAACGTTTTGGTTTCATACAGCCCGAAGAAACTTGGGTTCTTCTAGAGTCTCAAGTTGGGTGCCTGGAGGGAGCTTTACCCTTCCAGGCACCCACAGCCCCGCAGCCCCTATCCGTGACCATTCAGCAACCTTCCGGACCCGTTCGCCGCGAATCTGCGCGCGTCCCGGACCAGCCACGGACCAGCTGGGTCGCTAGGTTGCGTCGCCCTCGCGGGGCGAAGCATGCGAAGAAGCCGCGGACGTCGATGCCGTCGCGCAGGGCGGGGCTGCTCACCGGCAACGTCGAGGTGATAGACGTCGTTGCCCAGGGTCGGCCACCACATGTACCGGCGCCAGTTGCCGTCAGGGTGCGGGTGCGCAGCACTCGCCCGCTCCCTCAGGTCGACTGCCGGTGGGCCACCTGCGCGGGGGGCAGCACACTGTGCAGCATCGAGGCCGCGTCGACGTGTTCTCCGGCGGTCACGGCGCTGAGCCATTGCCTGGCATGCCGACCGTAATCGGTGTCCGGGATCCACGCGGAAGACAGTTGGGGCGTGGCGAGACGGGACTCGGGGGTGTTGTCGGCTCCCATCACCGCCAGGTCGGCCGGGGCAGAGAGACCCAAGTCGGTCAATGCTGCCAGGACGGCGAGACCCATGCGGTCTTCGTGGACGCAGACAGCGGTGATCCCGGAACTGAGCAGCGCCGGGATTCCTCCGGCAATGGCGTTGCGGTCCAGGCGGAAGGACACGGTGGTCGGCGTCGGCAGTCCGCGGCGGGTGCACTCGTCGATGGCGCCACTCAGCCGGCTGCGCGCCACGGACAGGCGAGGTGAAGGCTCGGCGGGCAGAACGTAGCCGATGTGCTGGTGGCCGCGTTCGGCCAGGTGGGAAACCTGGGCAGCCCCGATGTTCCGCTCCCAGAAGCGATCGCCCTCCTGGTCCGCATCGGCGAGTGGAGTCAGGCCGAGGACGTGTTGGGCGCCCAGCGCCGTGAGCCGGGTGTGAGTATCCGCAGACACGAAGGTCAGTAGGACGACACCGAAGGGCTGCACCGCCCGGAAGGTGTCACACAGCTGTGCCTCGGAGGTCTTGGTGTGGACCAGGACGGTGTAGCCGAGGCTGCCGACGCCCCCGGTGATGTACTCGATCGTGCGCCCGCTGACCTCTCCCGTGTACGTGGGGTCGACGACGATGAGCACGATCTTGCTGTGCCCGCGGCGCAGCGAGGCCGCAGCCGCATTGGGGACGTACCCGAGTTCTTCGGCGGCGGCGAGGACGCGGGCCCGGGTGGCGGGAGTCGTCTTGTCCGGCCGGTCGTTGAGTACGTAGCTGACCGTGGCGATCGAGACCCCGCTACGCCGGGCTACGTCGCTGATGGTGACCCGCTTTTCGGCCCGCGCTGCCATGCGTCTCCCTTAACAACCGCCCGAGGCGGATTGCTTGTCCGCCAGCCCCCATTGTGCCTATGCTCGCCGCGCCTCGGTGAAACGTTTAACCGGGGTGTCGTCCACGGCCGGGACGAGGACGTTCCTCGGCGCGATGAAGGAGACCTGCATGCTGTGCGCCCCTGTAGATCTGCGGACCGACACGCTGGACAGTCCGTTGTGCATCGGCAGTCGAAGTCCGGAGTTCGCATGGCGGCTGCCTGCCGGGAGCGAGGCCCAAGCCGCCTACCAAGTACAGGTGACCGCTGGGGACGGTTCCGCCGCGGGTGAGCCGGCTTGGGACAGCGGCCGGGTGACCGGCACGGAGCCCTTCGGTGTCACGTACGAGGGCACGTCGCTGATGTCGTGCCGGCACTACGGGTGGCGGGTGCGCGTGTGGTCCGGGACGGAGCAGGATCCCGGTCCTTGGAGCGAGTACGCATCGTTCGAGACGGGCGTACTTGACCCGGAGCGCTGGGCCGCACGCTGGGTGAGCGGGCCCGCTCCTGCGGCGAAGACCGACTATCGCGTGCTGTACCTGCGTGCCACGGTCGATCTTCCCGCACCCGTGGTTCGGGGCCGGGCCTACGTCTCCGCGCTGGGCTGGTACCGCTTCTTCGTCAACGGACATGACCTCACGGGCCCGGCGCTGGTGCCGCGCTGGACTCCGTTCGACCAGTACGTGGAGTACCAGGCGTATGACGTAACGGAAGCCTTCCGCGCCGGCGGCAACGTGGTGTCGATGGCGGTCGGGGACGGTAGGTTCCGCGGGGCCAACGGGCTCACCGGGAAGCAGGCCGTCTACGGCGACCGGACCGCGGGCCTCGTCCAGGTGCATCTCGATCTGGAGGACGGCAGCACAGTCACGGTCGTCAGCGACGGATCCTGGCAGGTCGGGACCGGGCGCATCAGGGCTGCCGACCCGATGTTCGGCGAGCGGGTCGACCTGCGCGTACCCGATGAGGACTGGCTGACGTCATACGCACTACCAGCCCGGTTCGGGCCCGCCGAGGTACTCGACGACCGGCGCACGCTGATCGCCGAGGACGTTCCCGCGGTGTGCGAAATCGAGCGGCTCTCACCTCGCACCATCAGCCGGGCGTCTTCGGGTAGGCAGATCGTCGACTTCGGGCAGAACTTCGCTGGCGTGGTGCGCATCCGACTTCCCGCAGGACCCGGGACCACCGTCCGCCTGACGCACAGCGAGGTCCTGCGCAAGGACGGCGAGCTGGACATCGACTACATCCACGGACTTCCCGTGAACCGCTGGTACCAGCGCGACGAGCTCCTTCTCGGCGACGAAGCAACCTGGTGGTCCCCCTGGTTCACCATCCACGGATTCCGCTACGTCGAGGTCGACGGTCTGCCCGGCGACCTGAGTGCCCAAGACATCGAGGGCATCGTTCTTTCCTCGACGTTGCCGGACGCCGGAGGCTTCGACTGCTCCGACCAGCGGCTCGTCCGCCTTCGCCGCAACGTCTCCTGGTCACTTCGGTCGAACTTCACCGACACCCCGACGGACTGTCCAACCCGGGAACGCTCCGGCTGGACCGGGGACATCCAGGTCTTCGCCCCGACGTCCACCACGTTCGTCGACGTCCAAGCATATTTGCGCCGCTACCTGCGCAATCTGGCCGCAGAGCAACTGCCCGACGGTAGAGTGCCGGTCTTCGTTCCCGCTGAGGTCTCATCCTTCTCCGGAGGAATGGCCAAACTGATGCGCATGGTGGCGCAGTCGGCCGGCTGGGGAGACGCCGCCGTACTGCTGCCCTGGACGCTCTACCGGTATTACGGCGACCGGTCCGTCCTGGAGCGGCAGTACCCGAGCATGACCGCATGGGTCGATCAACTGACCCGCCGGGCTCGTGAGAAGCGGCGCATCAACCGGCGCCTGCGCGGCAGCGCGAACCCTGACGTCGACCCCTTCCTGCTGGACACCGGCTTTCACTTCGGCGAGTGGCTGCGTCCAGGGCAGGGCTTCGCCGCGTCGATTCTCGACAGCATGCGGCACAGCCCGGTGACGGCCACCGCCTACTTCGAGCACTCCGCGCGCACTCTGTCCGACATCGCGACTGTCCTCGGCCGCGACGCCGATGCCACCCGCTACCGGGAACTCGCGGACCACACGCGCAGCGCGTGGCGGGCGGCCTTCCTGCACGACGACGGCCGTGTCGGAACCGACCGCCAGGACGACTACGTCCGCGCCCTCGCCTTCGGCCTGCTGGAACATGACGAACGGCCCGCGGCCGTCGACCGACTGGTCGCGCTCATCGAGGAAGCCGATGACCACCTGGCCACCGGCTTTCTCTCCACGCCGATGCTGTTGCCGGTCCTCGTCGACGCAGGCCGGCCCGACGTTGCCTGGCGTCTGCTGTTGCAAACCACTACGCCGTCCTGGCTGTACCAGGTCGAACAGGGGGCGACCACCGTCTGGGAGACCTGGAACGGATACAACACGAAGGGGGAAGCAAAAGAGAGCCACAACCACTACGCCTTCGGTGCGGTGGTCGGCTTCCTCACCGAATACGTCGCCGGGCTGTCGCCGGCTGAACCGGGCTACCGCGTGTTCGACGTCTGTCCACTGGTGGGCGGCGGGCTGACCTCCGCCCGCGCCGAGGTGCAGACACCCTACGGCGCCGCCTCCAGCAGCTGGGTCGCAAGCGAGAGCAAGGTGACATTGGAGGTCACGGTTCCCCCAGGCAGCACCGCGCGCGTGCACACCGGCACCGGTAATCCCCCGCAGGAGCTCCGTAGTGGTACGCACACGGTGGTCTGGCCTCGCGCCGAGAAGAGGGGCCAGGGCTGAACCCCAGCCGTTCCGCCACGACTGCGGGCGGCGGTGTGGCTCCGGTGGGCAAGTCGCCGGCCGACAGCTCCCCGTCCGCTTCGGAGGTCGCCTTCGAGGTTCCGCCACGACTGCCTGAGCCGATACGCGACCAGGTACTCGCAGCAGGGCGGCGCGCCACCGTCCTACCGAAGAAGGTTGCCGCAGACGTCGACGCGACCACCACTGAACCGGGCGATGTTCCCACGCCGTGACCGGCCCGCCGGAGCCGCAGCCGCCGTGCGGTACCGCTTGGCACCCGCACACGCGCACCCCGCCCCGTTCCACGATGCTGTCGCCGTCACGGCTCTGCACGAGGCGGGTGACATCAAGGACGGCGTTGGGCGTTGGTCGGTGTCAGCGCAGCCGGCGGCGCTACGACCGCAGCAGGTACCGGCATGCCATGTCGCTCAGGGAGGCGAGGAAGGTGTCCTCGTCGGCCTCGGAGCCGGCGATGGCCGGACCGTAGGCCACGCGAACGACGAGCGAAGAGAACAGGACGGTGTAAGCGGCCCGGACGGCCGACTCCGGATCGTCGTGGTCCAGGTGGTCCCGGACCTCGAGCAGGACGCCGGCGAAGAGTCGGCCGAGCTCGGCGCTGTAGGTCGCGCCCCGCCGGTGGACCTCCGGGTGTGCCCCCGAGATGAGGATCACCGACCGCAGCAATGGAGCGTGCCGGGCGAAGATGCCGGCGACCGCCCGCACCGCGCGGTCCACCAGCCGGTCGGGGGCCAGGCCCCGCCAGTGGTCCGCGTCGGCGAAGACCCCCTGGTCGGCCCGGACACGGGCCAGCCCGTGCTCGTAGACAGCGAGGAACAGGGCGTCCTTGCTGTCGGTCCGTGCATAGATCGCGCGCGGCGCCACCTGGGCACGGTCGCAGACCGCCGCGATGGTGAATGCCTCGTACCCACCCTCCGCCAGCAGTGCCACCCCGGCGTCGAGCACCCGGGCCCAGGCTTCACGGCTGCGCCTCTGCAGCGGCGGCCTGATCGCGAGGGGATCGCCAGCGCCGTTGTCAGCCGATGTGGACGACGTCACCGATGGGTCCCCTCCGATGCGCGGCAACAGCCGCCGAACAGTCTTGACAGAACCGTAGCAAGCGCTATCGTCTCAGCTTAACCGTAGTGCTTACTACGCTTTGGCCATCTTCCACCATCGGAGGACAGTCGTGCTGATCGTGATCGGCAGTGCCCGTGCCCTTCCCGGACGCCGTGCCGACCTGGTGTCGGCCACTCGCGCCGTCACCTCGCAGACCCGTGACGACCAGGGGTGCGAGTCCTACGGCTTCTACGCCGATCTGGCCGACGAGGACGTGATCCTGAGCCTGGAGGTGTGGCGCGACCAGGCCGCCCTCGATGCGCACATGGACCACCCGCACACCCAAGAGTTCCTGGCCGCTGCGGGCCCGTTGATCGACGGCACGCCAACGATGCGCTTCCACACCGTCGCCGGCTGATCCCTTCCCCACCGCTGCATCTCGACGAGGAGAACCGTGAGCGTCCCCGCAACGAAGCGAGGCCGGGTCGCCGTCATCGGCGCCGGTCCGGCCGGCATGGCCACCGCCCTGTCGGTCCACCAGGCCGGCCACGACGTCGTCCTCCTGGAGCGCTACCCGCAAGCCCGGCCGGCCGGCAACATCCTCAACCTGTGGCCGCCGCCGATCAAGGCGCTCGGCCTGCTCGGCGTCGACATCGCCGACCTGGGCGCCCCCTGCTATTCGGAGTTCCGCTCCGCGAAGGGCCGCACCCGGGTCCGGGTCAACCTGCCCGAGCACACCGTCGCCGACTACGGGGGCGGCTTCATCGGACTGCTGCGCCCGGAGCTCTACCAGCGGCTGCTCGCTGCGATGCCGCCCGGTGTCCTGCAGCTCAACCGCACGGTGGAGAGCTTCGACCAGGACCAGACCGGCGTCCGGTTGAAGATGGCCGACGGCAAGACCATCGAGGTCGACGTGCTCGTCGGCGCCGACGGCATCGACTCGCTGGTCCGTCGGACGCTGTGGGGCGACTCGCCCAAGCGGGAGCACAACCTGCACATCTTCGGCGGATTCACCTTCGACGAGGTCGTCGTCGCGGACCGGGGGTTGTGCATCGTCTCCCACAGCCGGACGGTGCAGGGCAGCTGGACCTCGATCCGACACAAGGGCCGCCACGGGTTCCAGTGGTGGGTGCTGGGCGCACACGACGCCGCCACCACCTTCGACGGCGACCTGCACGCCACCGCGACGGCGATGGGCGCGGAGTTCGCCGCCCCGCTGCCGCAGCTGATCGCCGCGACCGAGCCGGGCAACGTGCAACGCTGGGTGCTGCGCGACCGCAAGCCGCTCAAGCAGTGGTCCAAGGGCCGGGCGACCCTCGTCGGTGACGCCGCGCACCCGACCTCCCCCTATGCCGCTTACGGCGCGGGGATGGCGACCGAGGACGGGTACTACCTGGGCCGCCGACTGGCCGGGCTCGACCTGAGCGACCACACCGCCGTCCGGGCCGCGCTCGACGCCTTCGAGGCCCCGCGCAAGCCGCACACCGCCCGCCAGGTGCAGCAGGCTTACATCCTGGGGAAGGTCTTCCACCACACCCCGGGTCCCCTGCAGAGGGTGCGGGACACAGTCCTGGACCGGACTCCCTTCCTGCAGAAGGTGGCCGGCGAGTCCTCTCCCGGCGAGATCCTGGCCCAGATCGCCGCGATCGACGAGGCCGAGAAACGATTCGTCGCCGTGCGCGCTGGGGCGTGACGGCGCCGGGCGGGCTCGAGCGCATCGTCGGCCGGCCGCTCGGCGACTACATCGCGCACCCGTAAACGACCGTCAGATCCCTTCCCCATCGCGCACCACTACCTCCTGAGGAATCTCATGTTCGCGAAAATCAACGGTACTGATCTCTTCTTCGATGTCGTCGGATCGGGCCTCTCCGTAAGGGAGAAGAGCCTCGAACCGAAGCCGGTGCTGTTCGTTCACCACGGGGGCCCGGGCGGCGATCACAGCCATTTCCGGCCATGGCTCGACGGCCTGCAGGACACGGCACAGATCGTCTACTTCGACCACCGGGGCACAGGACGATCCGGCCGCGCGGACGTCAGCACCTACACGCTGGAGCAGATGGCCGACGACATAGAGGCGCTGAGGCTCTATCTCGGTATCGAGGCGCCTGTGCTGCTTGGCGCTTCATTCGGCGGCATGGTCGCTCTGCAGTACGCCATCCGCCATCCCGATTCGCTGTCGAAGCTGATCCTGGTCGACACGGCACCGAGCAACGACTATCACGCGCTCTCGATGAAACAAGTTGCGAAGGTGGCCAGCGCAGAGCAGATGGAGATGCTCAAGGACCTGTTCGCGGGGACCATCACCCCTGAGAGGTACGCCAGGTGGGCAGAGGTCGTCGGCCCCCTCTACTACCGCACGGTCCCGCCGCTGGCCGAAAGGGAAGCTGTGGACGCACGCGTCATAGCCGGACCCGAAGTGGCCGAACACGTCCTGAAGAACGAACTTCCCCTCTATGACGTCCGTGCACAGCTGGGCGCCATTCACATCCCAACGCTTGTCGCCACGGGCAGGCACGACTGGGTCACCCCGCCGTCGCAGTCGGAAGAGATCGTGAAGGGGATTCCCCACGCGGACTTGCACATCTTCGAGAACTCGGGACACAACCCCTTGGTGGAAGAGACCCACGAATTCCTCGAGACCATCGCCCGATTCATTCGGTCGTGAGACAAGGGAATCGCGTGAACGCGGTTCCCTGACATGGGGTCAGGTGCAGTGGCCGAAGCCGGCCTCGTCGAATACCCCCGCATCGTGGCCGTCGGACGAGCCATCACCATGTCCGGCGGCCACGGTCACTTCACAGGAGCACTCGAAGCCTCGAGGGCTCACACCGAATGCGAAGGAGCAACGTTATGACTCGAGTTCCGTATGATGCCGAGCTGCAGTCCGCGGCCGAGCAGTTCATGGAGACCTACGGTCCGACCATGCCCGCTCACGTTGTCCCCTTCGCGCGGTCCCTTTTCGAACAGCAGGTGCCGGGACTGGACGAGCTCGTCGCCGGTCGCCAGGTCGCGGCACGCACCGTCAATGTCCCAGGTGATGAAAGTGGTCCCGCATCCGCCGTGACCATCTTTTCGCCGGAGTCGCCCGCCGCTGGTGGCGGAGTGTTCTACATCCATGGTGGAGGGATGGTGATGGGGCATCGGCTGGGCGGCGCGGACGAACTCGTAGCCTTGGTAGAGCAGTTGCAGGTGCCGGTTATCACCGTCGATTACCGGCTTGCACCGGAGGATCCGTATCCGGCGGCCGCGAACGACGTACGACGTACCTGGCTCTGGGTGGTTGAACATGCGGCTGAGCTCGGCGTTGACCCAAGCAGCCTGATACTCATGGGCGGAAGCGCCGGCGGAGGGCTGGCGGCCGGACTGGCTCTGCGTCTACGGGACGAGAAAATGCAGACGCCTCTGGCGGTCTGCCTGCTCTCACCGATGCTCGACGACCGGAATGAATCCGTTTCCAGCCACGACTACGATGGCACCTCGTTGTGGGACCGCGGCTCCAACCTGATGGGATGGGACGCCCTCCTGGGTGCGGAGCGGTCAACGGTTTCCGCCTACGCGGCACCAGCACGCGCCACCGATCTCTCCGGGCTGCCGCCTACCTATCTTGAAGTCGGTTCGTCCGAGGTATTTCGCGATGAGGTCAATGAATTCGCATCGCGACTGTGGGCCGCAGGAAACCTGGCCGATCTGCACGTGTGGGCCGGCGGTTTCCACGGCTTCTCCACCTTCGCGCCACAAGCACGGGTGAGCGTGGCATCCCTGACCACTCGTACCGATTGGCTGCGCCGGATACTCCTGTCCCGATAAGCCTCACTGACGCATCGGAAGATTCACTCGGGCGTAAGGCAAGAGAATCAAATGAACGCGGTTTCCCTGATCACAAACACCCATCTCATCGATGGACTCGGAGGCGCTCCCCAAACCGGCACCAGTGTCCTGATCGACGCAGGCCGCATCGCCTGGATCGGTCCGGACGAGAACGCCCCTTCCATCGGCGACAAGCCTGCAATCGACGGCAATGGGCACTCTCTGATCCCCGGCCTCATCAACTCTCATGTCCACTTGGCGAATGATGGCTCCGCCGATCTCTTCGAGCAGGTTGTCAACGACAGCCTGCCGATTGCCTCACTCCGCGCCGCTCAGAACGCCCGTTACACGCTTGCATGCGGCGTCACCACCGTGCGCGACTGCGGTGCGGCGAACGGAATAGTCATCGAGTTGGGCAAAGCGGTCGAGGCCGGCCTTGTCGAAGGTCCCCGGATCGTGGCAGCCGGCCGGGTCATCACCATGACGGGCGGCCACGGTCACTTCATGGGACGGGAAGCGGATGGTATAGATGCCATCCGCCACGCGGTCCGGGCGGAGATCAAGGGAGGCTCTCAGTTCATCAAGGCCATGGCCACGGGCGGTGTCCTGACGCCCGGAGTTCGCCCGACCCAGACCGCGTTGCTTGCCGAGGAACTGCGCACAGTAGTGCAGGAAGCTCATAACGCCGGGAAGCGAGCTGCTACACACGCGATCGGCCGGCAGGGAATCAAGAACGCACTCGACGCCGGCGTGGATTCAATCGAGCACGGCTATCACCTCGACGAGGAGCTCTTCACCCAGGCGATCGATCAGGGCACCTTCCTTGTGCCAACTCTTCTCGCGGTCGATGGAATTGCCGAATTCGGGCCAGCCGGGGGCAGTCCGGGGTGGATGATCGACAAAGCGATATCGGAGCGCGATCGTAGCCGCGAGATGTTCCGCGCGGCTGTCCAGGCCGGGATGCGCGTCGCGGCCGGCACTGATGCCGGGACTCCCTTCAATCGTCATACCGACCTCCCCAAGGAGCTCGCGGTGATGGTCGCGATTGGCATGACGCCGATGCAGGCTCTCCTGGCGGCGACAGCGAATGCTGCCGCAAATCTTGATCTCCTCGACGAGATCGGCACCATCGAGGTGGGAAAGGCCGCTGATCTCGTGTTGCTCGACGGGGACCCGCTCGAGGACATCGGCGCTTACGGTCGACCGGTCCTGGTCGCGAAGGCCGACGTCATTGCCCGCAACGACCTGATGGGAGCTGCACGTTGAAGGAACTGACCGAACTCGGGGTGCTCGACATCCTCGACGCGGAGAGTGCCTACAACGATGCGGTGGCGGTGGCCGAATCGCTCGCGCCGCTGGCCGTGTCCGCCCTGCACGACCTGGAGAAGGAGAACCGGTGACCGGATCCCTGATGCTGCGCAACGCCCGCCTGCTCGACCCGCTGTCCGGGGAGTACACCGAAGGCGACCTGCGGTGTGATTCCGGCCGGATCGTGGAGGCGGGGCCCGGTCTCACCGCGGCCGACGTGCCTTCGATCGACGTCCGGGGCGCGGTCGTGCTGCCGGGGCTGGTCGACGCGCACGTGCACATCACGGCGTCGACCGCGGACCTGGGCTCGCTGCCGTCGTTGTCACCGTCGTATGTGGCCGCTCATGCCGCGCGCACGATGAGCCGGATGCTCGACCGCGGATTCACCACAGCCCGCGACGCGTCGGGCGCCGACTACGGCTTCGCCGACGCCCAGGCGGAGGGACTGTTCCGCGGCCCGCGACTGCTGTTCTGCGGGCGCGCGCTGAGCCAGACCGGCGGGCACGGCGACAGCCGCACCCGCGGCACGCAAGCGAAGGACGACCACCCGTGCTGCGCGGGCCTGGGCCGGGTGGCCGACGGCGTCGACGCGGTCCGCGCGGCCGCCCGCGACGAGCTGCGCAAGGGCGCCCACCACATCAAGGTGATGGCATCGGGTGGCGTCGCGTCCCCGACCGACCGCATCGACTCGACGCAGTACTCGGCTGACGAGCTGAGCGCGATCGTCGAGGAAGCATCGGCGGCGAACCGCTATGTGGCGGCGCACGCGTACACCGCCCGAGCTGTCAACCGCGCTTTGGAACTGGGCGTCCGTTCGATCGAACACGGCAACCTGCTGGACGATCGGAGCGTTTCGCTGTTCCTCGCCCACGAGGCGTTTTTGGTGCCGACGCTGGTGACGTACTGGGCGCTGAAGGAGGAGGGCCGCGAGCACGGGCTGCCGGAGTCGAGCTGGCGCAAGGTCGACGAGGTTCTGGGCGCAGGCATGGCGGCCCTGGAGCGTGCGGCTCGTGGCGGCGTGAAGCTGGTGTACGGGACGGACCTGTTGGGCGGCATGCACCGCCACCAGAACCACGAGTTCCGCCTGCGCGGCGAGGTCCAGACCCCGCTGGAGGTGATCCGCTCGGCAACGTCGACCGCGGCGGAGTTGCTGAACCTGACCGGGGAGATCGGGACATTGGCCGTGGGCGCGCACGCGGACCTACTGGTGGTGGACGGAGATCCGTTGGCGGACCTCGGGGTTCTGGCGGAGCCGAAGCACTTCCGCCACATCATCCAGGGCGGTGCGGTGGTTTCCGGGACCTGACACCGGAGGAGACCGGGCAGCACGCCACCCGTTCGCCAGGGACGGCCGGGCTTTCGGGCGTGCCGGTCCACGAAGGCGCCGCCTCGGGCGGCCCGCGCCAACTGCCGCCTCCGCCAGCGCACTTCGTCAGGCGTGCGGAACAGCTCTCCGCCGGGCTCGGCGTCCCTGCGCCGGGACCTGGCTGAACGCTTCCAGGATGCGCGCGGCACGGGAGTGGACCGACTCGTGGTGCGGTGGCTTCATCGCACGGCTCCCACGGACACCCGTTTCACCCGGCGCTGCCCTCGACCGGTCCGCCCTGCGGCTGCTGGGGCAGGCCCGCCCCGACCCGCACGGCGGTCTCACGCAGCCAGATGTGCGCGGCGTCGTGCGTATGCACGGGATGCCACCACATCGCTTCCTGCAAGGGCACGGCCGCGTAGGGAGGTTCCACGATGCGGACGGGGGCGATCGGTGCGAGCAGGCCGGCGAGCCGTGCCTGGACCATGGCGATCCGGCGGGTGCCTGCCACGAGCAGCGGCAGCAGCTGGAAGCTGTCGACGGACACCTCCACGCGCGGCTCCACCCCGAGCAGCCCGAGCTGGCGCACGGCCGGGGCGTCGTACGTCCGCTGGTAGGTGACCCACGGCAGGTCCGCCAGGTCCTCCCAGGTGAGCCGGTCCGCGACGGACGGGTGGTCGTCGGCGATCACGAAGACCCAGCGGTCGTCGTAGAGGTCGGTGGCGGGGAAGTCGCTGATCACGCCGTGCGGCATGAGCAGTCCATCGACGGTGCTGAGCAGGGTCGTGGTGTCGTCGACCACGGTGGGTGGGGTCTGCGCGAAACGCAGCCGGATGCCGGGAGCCTCCTCGTGCACGACGCGGGCGAGTTCGGCGCCGAAGACCGCGACGGCGTAGTCGGAGGCCACCAGCTTGAACTCGCGGCTCTCATGCGCCGGGTCGAACGTGGCCTGGCTGGAGAAGAGCCTCTCGATGACGTCGTAGGCGGTGGAGGTGCGTTCGAGCAGGACCTGGCCGAGGGCGGTGAGTTCGTAATGGCCGCCGACGCGGGCGAGCAGGTCGTCGTCGAAGTGCTTGCGCAGCCGGGCGAGCGCGGCGCTCATGGCGGGCTGGCTCAGTCCGACGCGCTGCCCGGCCCGGGTGACGTTGCGCTCCTCCAGCAGGGCTCGCAACGCGACGACAAGGTTGAGGTCCAGACGGGCCAGATTCACGGGCTTTCCCTTGCTGTACGGCGTCGGACAACGCTGACCAGCGAACATCTGGAAGATGGATGGACGCTATCCATACAATCGATTTCCCTGATCCTCGGTGGCGGGTTCAGATTAGTCCCACCGCAATATCAGGAGGACACGTCCGTGAAACCCGCTCCCGCATCCAAGCCCTTCACCGGCCCCTTCGCTCTCGCGACGCTCTCGGCCCCGAATGGCCCGGTGTTCCCCGCCCTGGTCACGTCCGACGAGCGCGTCGTCGACCTGCGCGACGCCCTGGGCGACGAGCGGTTGACCGTCCGTCGCCTCCTGGAGGACTGGCCGGCGGTACTGCCCCGGCTGCGGGCCCTGGCCGGCGACGAATCCGTAGAACGCAGGCCGTTGGCGCAGTTCCGGGCGCACGCGCCGGTCGAACCGCGGCAGGTGTTCCAATCGGGTGCCAACTACCGGCAGCACGTGATCGATCTGCACGTCGCCCATCGCGCCCCGGGCGATGACCGGCCGGAGGACGAGCGGCGCGCGGAGGCCGCCGAGATCATGGACCGGCGGGCGAAGGAGGATCTGCCGTACGTGTTCATCGGTCTGCCGAGCGCCATCACCGGCCCGTACGACGACGTCGCACTCCCCGGATGGGCCGAAAGGCCGGACTGGGAGCTGGAGTTGGCGGCCGTGATCGGCCGCCCGGCGCACCGGATCTCCGTCGACGAGGCCCTTGAGTACGTCGCCGGGTACACGATCGCCAACGACCTCACCGACCGTGCGACGGTCTTCCGCCGGGACATGCCGCAGATCGGCACCGACTGGCTGCGCAGCAAGAACGCGCCCGGTTTCACCCCGCTCGGCCCGTGGATCGTGCCCACCGAGTCGATCGTCGACCCCGGCGAACTGCACCTGGTCCTGAAGCTGAACGGCGAGACCATGCAGGACGAGTCCACCAAGGACATGATCTTCAACGTGGCGCGCATGGTGTCCTACGCCTCGCAGAGCGCCCAACTCCTGCCCGGAGACCTGGTGTTGACCGGTTCACCGGCAGGCAACGGCATGCACTGGGGACGGCTGCTGCGCGACGGCGACGTGATGGACGGCTCCATCACCGGACTCGGCGCCCAGCGCACCCGCTGCGTAGCGGAGGCGGCGTCGTGACGGCGCCGGACCGGACCGACCCCGAGGGTGCGATAGCCGAGGCCGCCAAGGCGTACTCGAACTGGGGCCGTTGGGGCGAGGACGACCGTATCGGCACCCTCAACTTCCTCGACGAGGCCAAGCGCCGCGAAGGCGCCGCGCTCGTACGGCGGGGCGTCAGCTTCTCGCTCTCCCAGCGGTTCGACATGAACGGACCGCAGAAGGGCTGGCGGCGGCGCACCAACCCCGTCCACACCATGCTCGACACGGGCACCGACGCCGCCCTCGGCAACCAGGGCTTCCCGCACGGCATCGGCGGCGCCGACGACGTGATCGCCATGCCGCTGCAGTGCTCGACGCAGTGGGACGGGCTCGGCCACATCTTCGACCACGGCAAGGCGTGGAACGGCCGCCCCGCGGAGCAGGTCGTCACCTCCGACGGCGACCTCGTCACCGGCATCGAGCACATGGCCCCGTACGTCGCCGGGCGCGGCGTCCTCCTCGACGTCGGCCACGTGGTGGGTGAGCACGGCGAGTTGCCGGACGGCTTCGCCATCACCGAGGACCACCTGACCCGGACCGCCGAGGCGCACGGAGTGACGGTGGGGCGCGGGGACCTCGTGCTCGTCCGCACCGGGCGGCTCGCGCGGGCCCGGCGTGAGGGCTGGGGCGAGTACGCGGGCGGTCCGTCGCCCGGTCTGTCGTTCACCACGGCCGGCTGGCTGCACCGGACGGAAATCGCCGCGATCGCCACCGACACCTGGGGCTTCGAGGTCCGCCCGAACGAGTTCGAGCACGCCTTCCAGCCGCTGCACCAGGTCGCCATCCCCAACATGGGCCTGCTCATCGGCGAGATGTGGGACCTGGACGCGCTGGCCGCCGACTGCGCACGCGACGGCCGGTTCGACTTCTGGCTGACCGCCGCGCCCCTGCCGATCACCGGCGCGGTCGGCTCGCCCGTCAACCCGATCGCCGTCAAGTAGTCCTCAACCTCCTCGAGGGATAAAGGAGTTCCCCCATGAGCACACCCCGCACGGTTCTCGTCATCGGCGGTGGCGCGGCCGGCAACGCCGCCACGATTCTGCTGCGCCGCGCCGGGATCGCGGTCGACCTGATCGAGGCCAAGGACGACTGGAACGCCACCGCCGGGTCCGGCATCACACTCCAGGGCAACGCCCTGCGCGTCCTGCGCGAACTCGGCGTGTGGGAGCAGGTGGAGAAGTCCGGGTACGGCTTCGCCGCGGTCGGCATCACCGCCCCCGACGGCACCATCCTGCATGTCGCCGACGATCTGCGCACCGGCGGCGACGACCTGCCCGCCACCGTCGGCATGCAGCGCCCCCAGCTCCAGCGCATCCTCATCGACGCGGTCCGCGCGAGCGGTGCCACCGTACGCCTGGGTGTTCGCGCGGAGTCCCTCGAACAAGACGGTGCCGGCGTCACCGTCCGCTGCACCGACGGCACCGAGGGCCACTACGACCTCGTGATCGCCGCCGACGGCCTGGGCTCCACGACCCGCGCGGCCATCGGCATCCCGGACAAGCCGGAGCCCACCGGCATGGCCATCTGGCGGATCGCCGCACCCCGCCCGGCCGGTCTGACCCGCACCGACCTCGCCTTCGGCGGCCCCGCCTACATCGCCGGCTACTGCCCGACCAGCGAGAGCACGCTCTACGCGTACGTCGTCGAGGCCAACCGCGACCGTGCCTCCCTCCCCACCACCTCCTACGCCGACGAGATGCGTGCCCTGGCCCGGCACTACGGCGGCCACTGGCCCGAGATCACCCGGCACATCACCGACCCGACGCAGGTCAACTACACCTGGTTCGACCGGATGCTGGTCGAGGGCTCCTGGCACCGCGGCCGCGTCGTGCTCGTCGGCGACGCCGCGCACTGCTGCCCGCCCACCCTCGCCCAAGGCGCGGCCCTGTCGATGGAGGACGCCTGGGTCCTCGCCGAGATGCTGACCGCCGCCGACGCCTGGGAGGACGCCCTGTTCCAGGCGTACTACGAGCGGCGGATCCACCGCGTACGTCCCGTCGTCGAAGCGTCCGTGCAGATCGGCCAGTGGCAGCTCGACGGAGTCCGCGACGCGGACATACCCGGGCTGATGGGCCGCACCATGACCATGCTGCGGGAGCTGCCATGACGACACCGCCCACCATCGACGTGCACGCCCACGTCCTGCTGCCCCAGATCGAGGCACTGGTGGACGGGCTGCCGGGCCATGCCGAGGCCAAGGCCCTGGACGCCCGCCGCAACGGCCCGGACGCCCTGAAGGTCAACGGCCCGATGATCGGCGAACGCATCGCCCGGCTCACCGATCCGACCGTCCGCCTCGCGGCGATGGATGCCCAGGACGTGGACGTCCAGCTCGTCAGCCCCTCCCCCTCGCACTACCACTACTGGGCCGACGAGGAGACGGCCGAGAAGGTGTACAGGCTCGCCAACGAGGCGACCGCGGCGCACTGTTCGGCCGCCCCCGACCGGCTGCGCGGCATCGGCCTCGTACCGCTGCAACACCCCGAACAGGGGGTGCACGCGCTCGACCACGCCCTTGAGCAGGGCCTGTCCGGGGTGGAGATCTCCAGCCACGCACCGGGGCGCGAACTGTCCGACCCCGCCTACGAACCGCTGTGGGCACGGGCCCAGGAGACCGGGGCGATCGTCTTCCTGCACCCCTTCGGCTGCACCCTCGACGAGCGCCTCGACCAGTGGTACCTCTCCAACTCCGTCGGCCAGCCCACCGAGAACGCCGTCGCCCTGTCCCACCTGATCTTCTCCGGCGTCCTCGACCGGCACCCGGGACTGCGGCTGATCGCGGCGCACGGCGGCGGCTATCTGCCCACGCATATCGGCCGCGCGGACCATGCCTGGCGGGCCCGCCCCGACGCACGGACCTGCCGGGAGACGCCGAGCAGCTACCTCGGGCGCCTCTACTTCGACTCGCTCGTCCACGACCCCTACGTACTGCGGGAGTTGGTGCGCGTGGCGGGCGCCGACCGGGTGCTGCTCGGCTCCGACTTCCCCTTCGACATGGGCGCCGACGACCCGCTCGGCGCCCTGCGCGCCGCCCGCCTGTCCCACGCCGACTTCGACGCGGTGCGCGGCGGCAACGCGGCCGCCCTCCTCCGCCTCCGTCCCCGGAAGGACTGATCGCCATGAACGGACGTCTGCTCACCCATCTGCGGCACGTCGACCTGGCCGTGCCCGACTATGACAAGCAGCTCGACTTCTACTCCGGCGTCTGGGGCCTGACCAAGGTCGCCGAGGACTCCGGTCTCTCCTTCCTGGCCGCCGAGGGCTCCCCCGAGCAGTACGTCGTCCGGCTGCGCAAGGCCGACGAGAAGCGCCTCGACCTCGTCTCGTACGGAGCGGCCTCACCGCAGGACGTGGACACGCTCGCCGAGCAACTCCTTGCGGGCGGCGTGCAGTTGATCTCCAAGCCGGGCAAGGTCGACACCCCCGGCGGCGGCTATGGTTTCCGCTTCTTCGACGTCGACGGGCGCACCATCGAGGTCTCCGCCGACGTCGAGGTCAGGCGGCACCGCAAGATCGAGGAGAAGGAGGCCATCCCGGTCAAGCTCTCCCACGTCGTGCTCAACTCCCCCGACCTGAACCGCACACGGGAGTGGTACGAGCGCCACCTCGGCTTCGCGCTCTCCGACACCCTCTCCTCGCCCCACATGGGCGAGGTCATGCACTTCATGCGGATCAGCAACCAGCACCACTCGATGGCCCTCGCCAAGGGCCCGCACACCGCCCTGCACCACGTCTCCTTCGAGATGCGCGGCATCGACGAGTACATGCGCGGTTCGGGCCGCGTGATGCGCGCGGGGTTCAAGAAGATCTGGGGTCCCGGCCGGCACATGGCGGGCGACAACACCTTCACGTACTTCCTCGACCCGCACGGCAACACCGTCGAGTACACGACCGAGTTGGAGCTGCTCGACGAGGACACCTGGCACCCGCACGTCTACGACTTCTCAAAGCCCGAGGTCACCGACCAGTGGGGCACCGCCAACGCGATGAACGAGATCGTCGCCAAGGAGTCCTTCAACGACCCGGACCGCGGCGTGTTCGTCGCCCCGCCGGTCTGACCCCACCCCGAGCTCCGGGGGCGCGGCGGCCCTGTCCATGCCTTGACTCACCGCCGCGCCCCGGCCCCTCCTCGCGCCAGGAGTCCCATGCGATTCGCCACCTACGCCCACCAGCACCGCACCCGCGTCGCCGTCGTCGAGGCGGACGGCACCCTCTACCCGCTGCCCGGCACCACGTCACTCACCGAGCTGATCCGCTCCGGCGACGGCCTGCCCGCCCTCCTCGACGCCGGCGCCGCCGCACTCGACGTACCGCCAGGGCCGCACGTCTCGAAGGTGCGGCTGCTTCCCCCGCTCCAGCCTTCCTCCGTACGGGACTTCGTCACCTTCGAGGAACACGTCGAAGGCGTACGCAAGGCAGTGGACGGTATCGCCGGAGTGCCCGAGCAGTGGTACGCGGCGCCCACCTTCTACTTCACCAACCCGCACGCACTGTTCGGCGCGCACGACGACATCCCGATGCCCCCGGGCTCGACCGCCCTCGACTATGAACTCGAAGTCGCCGCCGTCATCGGCCGCGAGGGCAGCGACCTCACCCCGGAGCAGGCACGGGACCACATCATCGGCTACACGGTCTTCAACGACTGGTCCGCACGGGACCTGCAGTCCGCCGAGATGACGGTCGGCCTCGGCCCCTGCAAGGGAAAGGACACCGCGACCACCCTCGGCCCGTACCTGGTCACGGCCGACGAACTCGAGCCGTACCGCGACGCCGAGGGCTTCCTCCGCCTCGCCCTCACCGCCTCCGTGAACGGCCAGGTCATCGGCAAAGACCTGCTGTCCAACATGAGCTGGACCTTCGAGGAGATGGCCGCGTACGCCTCCCGCGGCACCCGGATCGTCCCCGGCGACATCCTGGGCTCCGGCACCTGCGGCAACGGCGGCTGCCTCGCCGAGCTGTGGGGCCTGCGCGGCGAGCAGACCCCCGCGCCGCTGAAGCCCGGCGACACCGTCGCCCTTACCGTCGAAGGCATCGGCACGGTCTCCAACACCGTGGTCACGGGCGCCGCCCCGGTCGTCCTGCCCAACGGCCGGCGCCGCTCCCGGGAACGGCCGTGAGCGACCTGCGCCCCAAGCGGCTTCTCGGCAAGGTCGTGGTCGTCACCGGCGCGGCCCGCGGTCAGGGCGCCGCCGAAGCCAAGGCGCTCACCCAAGAGGGCGCCCGCGTCATCGCCACCGACGTCACGGAGGCCACGGGCATCCGCCCCCTCGACGTCACCGACGAGGCACAGTGGGCCCAACTCGCCGCCGAGCTGAGGGAGTCGTACGGACAGATCCACGGCCTGGTCAACAACGCGGGCATCACCTGGCGCGCCCGCCTCGACGAGATACGCGCCGACGACTTCGCCCGCGTGCACGCCGTGAACGTCACCGGCCCCCTCCTCGGCATCCAGCACCTCACCCCGCTGATGCCGCCCGGTGCGTCGATCGTCAACATCGGCTCCTCCGCCGCACTGACCGCCCATTACCCGGTGGCGTACACGTCCAGCAAATGGGCGCTGCGCGGCCTGTCCAAGACCGCGGCGCTGGAACTCGGGCCGCGCGGCATCCGCGTCAACACCATCCACCCCGGCTTCATCGAGACGGAGATGACCGCGTCGGCCGCCCCCGCCTTCCGCGAGAGCAACCTCCGCGAGACCCCGCTCGGCCGCACTGGCACGGTCGACGAGATCACCCCGCTCGTCGCGTTCCTGCTCTCCGACGAGGCTTCTTTCATCACCGGCGCCGAGATCCCCGTCGACGGCGGCTACACCGCCCACGGCGGCGCCAAGTCGATCTCCGACGCCCTGCGCACGCAAGCCGGATCGTAAAGAGGGCGGATGGCGAACCCGCCCTCGTCGCCAACAAACATCGGTGAAGCCGGGGCATCGCACCATCGCCCCTGCATCGGGCAGATGAAGGAGCGCAACGCACTCCACACGGTGCACCCGTAACAGCCTCAAAAGTGGGTCGAACATGTTCACCGGAACTACAAAAGGGCAGGTCAGACGCCCTTCGCTACTGGCTCTAGAACAGCGACACACTCAACATGCGACGTCATCGGAAACACGTCGACATCGACGGGCCGCCTGATGCGCGGATGACGCCAGACTCCCACCTTGACACTCATCAGCGAAGTGCAGCCACGACTGTCGGCCAACTCTGCTCTTCCGAAGCAGTCTCCACGGTCTCAGGGGGCACGTGGGTCGACCCGATGCGTGACGTGGCACCTTCCCGAAGGCAGCACAAGACAACTCGAGACCAAGATCCGGACCATACACGGGCCAAACCCCGCCAACCACCCCTCGAATCGCACATACGCGCAGGTCAGAGCAACGCGCACGGAGTACCACCAGCAGACGAAGAACGTTTTGTTTCATACAGCCCTAAGAAAATTGGGTTCTTCTAGAGCCTCAAGTTGGGTGCCTGGAGGGAGCTTTACCCTTCCAGGCACCCACAGCCCCGCAGCCCCTATCCGTGACCATTCAGCAACCTTCCGGACCCGTTCGCCGCGAATCTGCGCGCGCCGTGGACCAGTCACGGACCAGCTGGTTCGCTACGTTGCATCGCCCTCGGCGGTGCGAAGAAGTGCGAGACGACGTCGGGTGACGGGCGTGATCACACAGCAGTGGGCTCTCGGGTGGTCTCGTCGTCGTTGAGCACCGCGAGGACTGGCTTCTCCACATTGTCAGCCCACGAGCAGGCTAGGAAGGCAGGTTGGAACAGGCTCAGTGCCTGGTCGGACCGACGATCAATCAGTGGCTGACTGTACGAGAGGCGTCGGCTGGACGGTCGGTCGGTGGTCCGGGGTGTATGCCCAGGTGCGGAGTTGCTCTACGGCCTTGCCGATGCGGAAGACGGTCGGGTCGTCATAGGTGTGGCCGACGATCTGGACGCCGGTCGGAAGGCCCCAACTGGAGTGGCCGCTTGGCACGTTGAGGACGGGGCAGCGGTTGCTGATGTTGAAGGGCAGGGTCATGGCCGCCCACAGCGGCTCGCCGTGGTCCTCGCCGTTCACCACCAGACGCCCCAGGAGGTCGTCCCCGGCGGGCAGTCCGGGGACGGCCGTGGTCGGGCAGATCAGGGCGTCGAAGGGGGCCATCGCCTCGGCCAGTTCGCGCTGCAGCCGGGTCTCGACGCGCAGGCCGTCGAGGTAGGTGACCTGCTCACAGGCGACGGCCATGGTGTCGGCGAAGGCTGCCGCATACGGCGACATCCGGTCGCGGTGCTCGGCTTCGATCTCGCGGACCATGGCGCCGAAGATGGTGGAGAAGTGTGCGGCGGCACTGATGAGGAGGTCGTCCTTGGTCCACGGGAGTTCGATCTCCTCGACGATCGCACCCGCGTCGGTGAGGGCGCGGGCGACGGCGCGGGTGTGGGCCTCGATCTCCGGGTGCACGTCGTAGGCACCCAGGCGCAGGCACAGGGCGATGCGCATCCCGGCGACCGCGTCGTACTCGGTCGGCAGGACGAGTTTCGGGCTCAACGACACGTGGTCGCGCGGGTCCGGGCCTGCCAGGACGTTGGCGAAGGTGACGCAGTCGTCGACGGTGCGTGCCATGGGGCCGTCGCCGCGGTAGTGGTCGGCGGACAGCGGTGCCACACCGGGGATCCGGCCATACGGGGCCTTGTACCCGACGGTGCCGGTGAAGGCGGCGGGGATACGGGTCGAGCCGCCGATGTCGGAGGCGGAGGCGAGCAGCGCGGTACCGGCGGCGAGGCAGGCGCCCGCGCCGCCGGACGAGCCGCCGGGGGTGAAGTCGGGGTTCCACGGATTGCGGGTGACGCCCCACAGGCGGCTGTGGGTGAAGGTGGCGATGGAGAACTCGGGGGTGGCGGTGCGGGCGTGGATGATGCCGCCCGCCTCGAGGATCCGGTCGATGACCGGGGCGTTCTCGGTCGCGGTGTTGCCGACGTTGACGAGGGAGCCCTCGGTGAGGGAACGCCCGGCGATGGCGTGCTTCTCCTTGGTGGCGACCGGGATGCCTTCCAGCGGGCGCGGCGTCAGGCCGCCCTTGCCGAGGAAGCGGCCCTCGGCGTGCCGGGCCTGTTGGAGTGCCTCGTCGAAGAGCTGCTCGGTGAAGGCGTTGACGACCGGTTCGGTCTGTTCCGCGCGGGCGATGACCGCGCGCATCAGCTCCACCGGGGAGAGCTCGCCGGCGTCGAAGAGCCGCCGCGCCTCGGTGGCGCTGAGGAAGGCGAGATCGAGATCGGTGCCGGCGTCGTTCGGGTTCATACGGACTTCCTTACGGCTAAAGGGACTTCACGGACGAGGGTGGGTAGGGGCTGTCAGCCGAGCAGTCGTTTGAGTGCGGTGTTGATCCAGGCCGTCGCCTCCCCTGCGGCATGGCTGAGGTGGTCCATGCCGTAGAAGCCGTGGACGAGGCCGTCGAACCGCCGGTGCGCGACGCCTGCGCCGGCGCCCCGCAGCGCTTCGGCGTACGCGTCTCCCTCATCACGCAGCGGGTCGTACTCCGCGGTGGCCACGACGGCCGGAGCGAGCCCGGACAGGTCCTTCGCCCGCAGGGGTGCGACCCGCGGGTCGGCGCCGAACGCGGCGGAGGCAGGATCGGAGGGGCTGACGCCGAGGTACTGCTCGAAGAACCAGTGCAGTTCTGTGGTGGTGAGGAAGTAGCCTTCGCCGTTCTCGGCCCGCGACGGGTAAGCGCCGGACATGTCCGTGCTGGGGTAGACCAGGAGTTGGGCGGCGAGCGACAGTCCGTCGGCGTGGGCCTGCTGTGCGCACACGGCGGAAAGCGTCGCTCCGGCGCTGTCGCCGCCGACGACCAGCCGGGCAGGGTCGCCGCCGAACGCGTCCGCGTGCCGCGCGACCCAGGTCAGGGCGGCGTAAGCGTCCTCGACCGCGGCGGGGAAACGATGCTCGGGCGCGAGCCGGTAGTCGACGCTCACCACGACGGCGTCGAGGTCGCGGCACAGGTTCCGGGCGTGCACGTCGTGTGTGTCGAGGTCGCCGGCCACCCAGCCGCCGCCGTGCAGGTACACCACCGTTGGCACGGGCGCCGTGGCATGCGGCCGGTAGACACGGGCCGGGACGGAATCCGCCAGCACCGTCGAGGTCACCGTCGCGACCTCGGGCTTTGCGGCCTGGTCGAGGTGGTCGGCGGTCAGCGCCCGCAGCCGGGCTCTGGCCCGTGCAACAGCGTTCTCCCCTGGTTCTGGGGCGCCGAGTTGCTGGAGCCTTCGCAAGCACGCGGCAATGTCCGGGTCCAGAGGCACGTCACTTCTCCTGTCGGTCGCCGGCACACAGCCAGTGGGCGGCCGCCGCGAGCAGCGCCGTCACGCCGGTGTGGATCGTGGGTTCGGGTACGGGGGCGAAGTACGGGGAGTGGTTGGCCGGGATCGTGTCGGGCAGGCCGTCCGTCAGCAGGGTGTCGGGGGCGATGTGCTGGAAGAGGGCCGGGTCGGCGCCGCCGAAGTGCCAGAAGACCGAGGGGACACCGAGGGCCGTGCCGAAGGTGCCGAAGTCCTCGCTGCCGGTGAGGGGTTCGGGCAGGGTGAACACCCGCTCCCTGCCCAGGACTTCGGCGATCGCGGTCAGTACGGTGCCGGTGGCCGCGGTGTCGTTGACCGTGACGGGGAAGGCGTTGAGAGCGGTGATTTCGGGCTCCTTGGGCGCGCCGGACGCGGCCGCCTCGGCACGGACGATCCGTTCGACAGCCGCCAGGACCCGCTCCCGTACGACGGGCGTCGTGGAGCGAATGTTGATCCGCAGGTCCGCCGTGTCGGGAATGATGTTCTCCTTGGTGCCCGCGTGCAGCGAACCGACGGTCACCACGGCGGTCTGCGCCGCCCCCACCTCCCGGGAGACGACCGTCTGCAGCCGCATGACGACCGCGGCGGCCATGACGATCGGATCGACGGTCGTCTCAGGCGTGGAGCCGTGTCCACCGCGGCCGTGAAGGCGGACCCGCAGGCTGTCGGAGGCGGCCATCACCGTGCCCGGGCGGGTACCGACGAGACCGACGGGGGCCGGGGACACATGCTGGCCGAGGCAGACATCCGCGCGTGGAAAGCGGTCCAGGAAGCCGTCCTCGATCATGGCCGGTGCCCCGCCGACCTCCTCCGCCGGCTGGAACACCGCGACGACCGTGCCATGCCATTCCCCACGGGCGGAGGCGAGTTGGGCGGTCACGCCGAGCAGGCAGGCGACGTGCATGTCATGGCCGCAAGCGTGCATGACGGGAACCTTGTTGCCCTCGCCGTCGACGCCCATCTCCTGGGAGGCGTACGGCAGTTGCGTCCGCTCCCGCACCGGGAGCCCGTCCATGTCGGCGCGGAGCAGGACCACCGGGCCCTCTCCGTTTGCCAGGACCCCGACGACACCGGTGCCGCCGACGCCCTCGGTGACCTCCCAGCCCTGCTCGCGCAGCCGTTCCGCGACGACTCCGGCCGTACGGAACTCCTGGAAGGACAACTCCGGGTGGGCGTGCAGGTCTTCGTAGAGGGCCATCAGGCCGGGCAGCCGCTCCGGGAAGCCGGACAGCAGGCGCGCGATGGGGGCGGCGGTCATGAGTGCTCCTTTGCGGGCGTGGGGAGTTCCGGCGCGCCGGTGACGGTCCGGAAGGTGGCGGCGTCCTGCGGGGTGAGGAGTGCCATCACGGCGGCGATGGCCGCGCCGAGCACCAGGGAGGCGAAGGCCACCTTGAAGGAGAAGGCGTCGGCGAGCACGCCGATGACGGGCGGGGCGACCATCCCGGCCACCTGGCCGCCGAAAACGATCGCGCCACTGCCCACGCCGACGTCCTCGGGCGCGAGGCCGCCCAGCGGCACGGCAAGGATCGGCATGTAGCACAGGGAGACGGCGGTCGTGGCGAGCGTGCCGAAGACGATGAAACCGATGAGCGACGGCGAGAAGACCATGAACAACAACGTGACCGCGGCCGCCGTCATGCTGGGCACGATCACCCTGCGGTGGTGGCCGCCGAGGCGGTCCGCGAGCCGCCCGCCGACGACGATCGCGCCGGTCGCGGCGAGGCCGGGAATCGCCACGAGGGCCCCGGTAGAGGCGAGCGAGATACCGTACTCCTCGCTCACATAGGACGGGATCCACGTGCTGAGACCCCACACGATCAGGCTGTAGCCGAACATCATGGTGCTGAAGCGCCAGATCACGCCCTTGCCCAGGACTCCCCCGGCGCCCCGCCGGTCGACGCGGGGCTCCGGCTCCGCCACCGGCAGCGGCGCGGGGAGCCACACCCGTATCGCCACGAGCACGAAGACGCCGAGGGCAGCCGTCGAGTAGAACGCCGAACGCCAGCCGAAAGCGGCGATCAGAGGCGCGACGAGGAGCGGGGTGAGCACGCCCGCGAGGGCGTTCGAGCTCATGATCACGCCATTGGCGCCCATCCGCTCAGCCGCTGTCGTCCGCTCCACGAGGACCTTCATCGAGGCGGGCGGGAAGACGCCCTCGGCCGCGCCGAACGCGAACCGCATCAGCAGCAGGACGCCGAACGACCAGGCGAATCCGGTCAGCGCGGTGAACACCGACCAGCACAGCAGGGCCCAGAGCATGATCCGCTGGGCACCGTACCGGTCGGCGAGCAGGCCGCCGGGTATCTGGCACAGGGCGTAGGCGAGGAAGAACGCCGAGACGATCAGGCCCTGTTCCCCGCGGCCCACGTCGAACTCGGCGCCGATGGAGGGCAGGGCCAGGTTGATGACGAGCCGGTCGGCGTAGTCGACCAGCCAGGCGGTGAACAACAGCACGATCGTGATCCGGACGGTTCTGCGGACGGGCTGAGGGGGCGGAGCAGACACGCGGCACTCCTTCGACTCCGGGCGGCCGAAGCCGGGGTTGGGCATTGGCCGGAAGTGCCCCTACGATCCGGTCCGTGACAGGAATCCCTGGAGAATTGCAGGAAAACATCTCGGGAGGAGCCACAGTCCCTGATTCCCGCGGGACCGGCGGGGCTGCTCCGTTCTCCGAGTTGGACCTGGCCCTCGTCGACGCGCTCCAGGCCGCTCCCCGGGCACCGTGGTCCCGGATCGGCCGGGCCCTCGGCGTGGACGCGACCACGGCGGCCCGCCGCTGGGAACGGCTGCGCGCGGGCGGTCTGGCCTGGGTCAGCGCGTACGACTCCGCGAAGGCGACGACCGTCGCCTACGTCGAGGTCAGGTGCCGGCCCCGGGCCGTGGAATCCGCCGGCGCCGCCCTGACCGACATGCCCTGGGTCTTCAGCGTCGACGAGACGGCCGGCGAATTCGATCTCC
Organism: Streptomyces sp. NBC_01446; assembly: GCF_026340095.1. GTDB lineage: Bacteria > Actinomycetota > Actinomycetes > Streptomycetales > Streptomycetaceae > Streptomyces > Streptomyces aureus. Next base: position 1,373,823 of record NZ_JAPEPO010000002.1, read on the forward strand.
TGGCGTCGGTCGTCGCTGCCGACCTGCCCTCCCTCGGCCGCTCGGTGCACAGCCTGATCGGCGGCCTGAGAGGCGTACGGTCCACCCGCACACGCCTCGGCATCACCCTGTACAGCGAAGGCGGCGACTGGCGCATGCGGGCCATGGAACCGTCCGGCGACGCGGAGCTCTCCGCTCCGCGCACCTCGCACCCGACTCCGTACAGCGCCCATATGCACCACCGGCCCCCGCCCGAGGACCAGGCCCTTCTCGAAGCCCTCGGCCGTGACGGACGCCTCGGCTACACCGACCTGGGCACCGCGACCGGCATGAGCGAACACACCGCCCGCCGCCGGCTCCAGCGGATGGTCCGCGACAGGGACATCACTTTCCGCTGCGACCTGGCCCACCCCCTCGCCGGGCTCTCGACGGTCGTGCTCTACCGCACCGCGGTCCCCCACACCCACCTCGAGGCCACGGGCAACGCGCTCGCCCGAAGGGAAGAGGTCCGCCTGGCCGTGTCCGTCAGCGGCTCCGACAACCTCCTCGTCATGGTCTGGCTGCGCGGCCTGCACGCCATCGACCCCTTCGAGGCGCACCTCGCGGAACGCTTCCCGCACCTGAAGGTCAGCGACCGCACCGTCTTCCTCCACACCCGCAAACGCATGGGCCGCCTCCTCGACACCACCGGCCGCGCCGTCGGACACGTCCCCTTCTCCCTGCCGCAGGTCTGA
>NZ_JAPEPO010000001.1:0-2257500 GCF_026340095.1 Streptomyces sp. NBC_01446
CTACGACTGGACCGCGTTCGCCGTCAAGGTCGAGAAGGTCCCCAATTCTGGCGACGACGCGGCGGCGAGTTCAGTGGCGATGGCCCGGAGCAGGTCGCGGGGGACGAGGCCGACCGCGAACGTGGCGATCTGGAGCAGGGACAACTCCGCGGCCATGCGGGCGAACGGCCCATCCAGGAGTGCCGCGAAGTGCGCCCGCAGGATGCGTTCGCCCTCGGTGTGCGCGAGCAGGTCACGCAGCGGTACGTGGACGCTGAGCGGGCCTGGGGGGAAGTCCTCCGGGCGGGGCGGGGGTTCGGTGGACGCCTCCACCTGGGGGCGCTGCGTCCGGGCGAGCAGATGCGCTTCGGTGACCGGGCCCGACTCCGGCAGTCCGAGCCGCACGTACTGCTCCCGCGGAGCGTCCGAGGTCCTCAGCAGGTCGGTCAGCAGCGTCGCCATGCGCAGCTCCAACGCGTCGTCGACGAGCGAGTGTTGCTGCTCGGGGTCGGTTTCCAGGTCGTAGAGCAGGGTTCCGAAGGCGTACGGGTTGGACATGGCGTGGCCCGGCACCTTCAGCAGCGGCACCTCTTTGGTGAAAGAGAACGGTGGTACCAGTTCGGCGCCCTTGAGCTCGGCGGGGGCGAAGCGGCCGCGCATGTGGGTGGGCATGAGGGTGTGCTCGTGCAGGGGCTGGTTGGTCCGCTCCGCGCTCGCCCGCATGTAGACGTGGCGGCCGTCGGTGACGCTGACGTGGCCGCCGAAGGCGCCGAACAGGCCCGCTTCGCGTACGGGGGTGTCGTCGGTGACGGTCCGCTGCAGCGGGTGGCCCTGCATGTTGGGGGTGGGGGCGAGGCCGAAGTGGTCCAGGAGCGTCGGTGCCAGGTCGATGGTCTGGACGAGAGAGGTGCGGCGCTCGCCCTGGACGCGGCTGCGCGGGTCCCAGATGAACAGAGGGGTGTGGATGGTCTCGTCGTACCAGGGCTGGACGTTCTTGCCCCACCAGCCGTGCTCTCCGAGCAGCAGGCCGTGGTCGGTGCAGACTATCAGCAACGTGTCGTCCCACAGAGCGAGTTCGTCCATGGTGTCGAGGACTCGGCCCAGGGAGGCGTCGCACATGGACAGCAGGGCCGCGTACTCGCGGCGGGCGTGGTCGACCTGTTCGTCACTCTCGCTGACCTGTTTGTAGTCGGGCCAGTCGAAGTGAGGGCCGTCGTAGGCGTGCGCGTAGTGCTGCTTGTGGCGGGCGTAGCTGAAGAACGGCTCGTGCGGGTCGAACGTCTCGATCTGCAGGAACCAGTCGTCCTCGGCGTGGTTGGTGTACAGGAACTCCAGGCCCGCGTCGAAGGTGCGGGTCTGCGGGTGGTCGGCCTCGTCCGCGAGGTACTGGCGGTTGATCCAGTCCTGTCGCCAGCCCTCCCCGCGGCGCACGCGGACGGCGTCGGGAATGTCGGGGTCGGCCACGTGCCCCTTCCAGGGGTCGCCCTCCTGGCCGCGGAAGAACTCGAAGGTGCGGTAGCGGCCGTGATAGGTGGCGCCGCCGTCCTCCCAGTAGTGCTGATGGTCCGTCACCAGGTGGGTGTGGACGTCGTGTTCACCGAGGATCTGGGGCATCGAGTCGTCGAAGGGTTCGAGCGGGCCCCAGCTGCGGTGCAGGAAGTTGTGGCGGCCGGTGTGCAGTTCGCGGCGGGCCGGCATGCACGGCATGGAGCCCGCGTAGCAGGTGTCGAAGGTGGCCGTGCGCTCGGCGAGGCGCGTGAAGTTCGGGGCATGGATTTCCTGTGCCCCGTAAGGCGGCAGGAAGCGCCGGTTGAGCGTGTCGAACACGACCATGATGGCTTTCATCGAGCCTCTTCCCCTGCCACGATTCCCCGTGCTTATGTGCATACGAACATAGGTCGGGGTTGTCGACGGAGACAACCCCCGGTACCCGGAGGATCAGAGCCGAGATGAGCGATACCCGCGCCCCCGCACGCTGCTGCATGCCGACCGGCGGAGGACCGGCGGCCGCCTCCGTGGCCGTACCCCTGACCGCGGCACCGGGCCGGGTGCGCGACGGGCGGAGGATGGTGTCGCTGCCGGGCGGCGAGTTCCTGATGGGCGCGGACGACGCCGAGGGCTTCGCCGGGGACGGCGAGGGGCCGGTGCGGGCGGTGCGGCTCGACCCGTTCCGCATCGACGTGTGCGCGGTGACCAACGAGCAGTACGCGACGTTCGTCGAGGCCACCGGGTACCGCACCGACGCCGAGCGCATCGGCTGGTCGTACGTGTTCGCCGGCTTCCTGCCGGCGGCTCTGCGGCGCGGCGCTCCCCGGCCCGAGCGAACCCCCTGGTGGTGCGGGGTACGGGGCGCCGCCTGGGACCGGCCGGAGGGACCCGGCAGCACGCTGGAGGGGCGCGGTGACCACCCAGTCGTGCACGTGTCCTGGAACGACGCCGCCGCGTACGCCGCGTGGGCGGGCAAGCGGCTGCCGACCGAGGCCGAGTGGGAGTACGCCGCCCGCGGAGGGCTCGAACAACGGCGTTACCCCTGGGGTGACCAGCTCGACCCCGACGGCAGCCACCGCTGCAACATCTGGCGCGGCACCTTCCCCACGAAGAACACCGCCGTCGACGGATATCGCGGCACGGCCCCCGTCGACGCCTTCGAGCCCAATGACTTCGGCCTGTACAACACCTCCGGCAACGCGTGGGAGTGGTGCGCCGACTGGTGGACCACGGACCACGGATCCGCCCGGCCGCTCGTCAACCCCCAAGGCCCGCGCGGCGGTTCGGACAAGGTGATCCGTGGCGGCTCGCACATGTGCCACGTCTCGTACTGCAACCGCTACCGCGTCGCGGCCCGCACCGCCAACAGTCCGGACAGCTCCAGCGGACACGCGGGTTTCCGCTGTGTTGCACCCGCGTGAAGACTCTTGACACCATCCGGGCGACGGGTGAATCTGAGCCTAGCTAGGTTCCTGCGAACATAAGAGGTTCGGATGCAGCTCGACTACGTGATCCTCGGTGCGCTGGCGCTTCGCCGCCTGTCCGGCTATGACCTGCGTCGCTGGATGGAGGGTCCGGGCCGCTACATTGGCTACGGCGTCAAGCTGCCGCAGATCTACCGCAGGCTCGGCACCCTGGTGGAGCGCGGCTGGGTGGACTTCGATGTCGACCCGCGCGAGGGCCGCCCGGACGCCAAGGTCTACCGGCTCACCGAGGTGGGCGAACAGGCGCTGCTCGCGTGGGCGCGTTCCCCGTACGAGCCGTCGCCGCGCCCCATGGACCCCGAGTTCAAACTGCGCTTCATCTTCGCCGGGCAGCTCGACCCCGAGATCGCCCTGGACGTCGTACGCACCGAGCTGGCATACCGGCTCAAGCACGACGCGCTCAGCGCCACGCTGTACGTCCCAGACCCGTACGAGCCGCAGATCGACGGCCTCGACGGGGACTGGGCCCGCGAGGTGCACACCATGGCCCACGAGCACGGCTACGCGTTCGCGGCCTCCTACATCGCCTGGCTCCAGCTGACCGAGGCCCGCCTGGAGGCGCGGCTCGGCCGCTGACCCCGCCCCACCTGGCCCCTCCTCGACATCCCCCATACCGCTTCCGCAGCACGTGGCGAGCCGCACCGCCACGTGGCGGTCGCCCCTTGCCCGATCCCCGACCGGGAGCCGCACATATGCGCATCATCTACGTCGACGTGGACACCCTCCGCGCCGACCACACCACCCCGTACGGATATCACCGGCCCACCACCCCCAACCTGCAGAAGCTCGCCGACAAGTCCGTCACCTTCGACCGCTACTACTGCTCCGACTCTCCGTGCCTGCCGTCCCGCACCGCGCTGACCAGCGGCCAGTTCGGCATCACGAACGGGGTGATCGGGCACTTCGGCCCGGCCGCCCAGTTCCGGCTCGACGCCGGGCACGGCCCCGAGCCCGACCGGCCACTGCTCGGCCAACGCCTCGGCTTCGGCGGGTACTACACCGCCGCCGTGTCGGTCTTCGCCGAACGCCACCGCGCGTACTTCTTCCACGCCAACTTCCGCGAGTCGATCCGCGCCACCGACCGGATGGGTGACGAGGAGGCGCACGACGTCAACCGCGCCGCGATCGACTGGCTGCGCCGGCACGCCGACGACGACAACTGGTATCTGCACCTGACCTATTGGGACCCGCACACCAACTACACGCAGCCCGCCGAGTGGACCGAGGAGATGGCCGCTTCGGGGCCCGTGCAGTCCTGGCCGGACGAGGAGACGATCGCCGCGCACGCCGAGGTGTACGGCCCGCGCAGCGCTCTCGACCTGCACTACTCGATCCGCGGCGCGGGCACCTCGCCCGTCCCGCACAACATGCCGGACGCGATCAGCTCCCGCGCCGACTTCGAGCACCTGATCAACGGCTTCGACGGCGCCATCTCCTACTGGGACCACCACTTCGGTCAACTCATGGCCGCACTGGAGGAGTTGGGCATCGCCGACGACACCGCGGTGATCGTCAGTGCCGACCACGGGGAGTCCTTCGGCGAGCTGGGCTCGTACGCCGAGCACGGGCACGCCAGTGAGCCCGTCCAACGCGTCCCGCTGATCGTGCACTGGCCAGGGCTCACCGACCGGCTGCCCGAGGAGGCCCGCCGCAACGACGCCCTCCTCTACAACATCGACCTCGCCCCGACCCTGTGCGATTTGCTCGGCTTGGACGTCCCGGCCGGATGGCAGGGAGAGTCGTTCGCACCCGCGGTCCGCGGCGAGCACATCGACTCGCGCGAGTACCTCGTCCTCGGCCACGGCGCCCACACCTACCAGCGCGCCGTCCGCACCCGCGACCACCTCTACATCCGCACCTACCACCCCGGCAGCTTCCGTACCGAGTGGGAGCAGCTCTTCGACGTCACCAAGGACCCATACCTGACACGGGACTTGAGGGACGACGAGCCCGACCTCGTGGCACTGATGCGGTCTCATCTCGCCGAGTGGTGGCACGAGTACGCGGGCCGCCCCGGCGCCCTGCCCGACCCCATGCAGACCACCCTGCAGACCGGGCCCACGTACTACAACGACCCCGCCCGCTACGCCGCGCACCTGCGCGCCACCGACCGCGCCCACCTCGCCGACGACCTGGAGCAGCGCCTCGCCACGCTGAACATCCCCGTGTCCTGGCATGCCCCCGACCGGCCCCGCACCGCGGAGCTCCTCGAACGCTGGGTCCACCTGCTGCAGACCCGTGACCAGCGCACTCCCACCCAGCAGGGCGGCTGAGCCTCCCCACCCGCGCACGCACCCCGCACCGGCAAAGGAGCCGAGATGCCCACCGATGCCGTACCACCAGTGCCGCCCGTACCCGTGCGATCCGTCCCGCCGCCCACGAAGGCGCCACCGCCCGGCGCCCCTCGCCGATGGCGTCAACTCGCCCTCCTGGGTGGGCTGCTGAATGTGGACAACAGCGAGTCCAGTGTCCAGTCCGTCCTCTTTCCCGCGCTGCGCGCCTCCCTCGGGCTTCCGCTCGCCGCGCTCGGCCAGCTGGTCGCCGCGAGCAAGCTGGCCCACGCCGTCGCCGGGCCCCTCTGGGTCGCGCTGGCCCGCCGATGGCCGCGCAAGAACGTCCTCGCCGTGTGCTGCGGATTCTGGGGCGTGTGGACCGCGGCCATGGGCCTGGCCCAGAACTTCGTCCAGCTCCTCGTACTGGGCACCATCGCCTCCGCCGGGATCGCGGGCGGCGGACCGCTCGTCAACGGCCTGGTGGCCGACCTCTTCGACGACGCCGACCGCGGCCGCGCGGCCGGTGTGCTGTACGGCATCGCGGCGCTGGGCCTCGGTATCACGGGTCCGCTGCTCGGCCTGCTCTCGGACGTGGAGAACGGCTGGCGGTACGGATTCTTCGCCTCCGGCACCGTCCAGGTGGTCTTCGGCGTGCTGATCCTCGCCTTCCTCCGCGACCCGGGCGTCGGCGCCAGGGACGGCGCCGGCTCCGGACCGGCCGCCGTGGCCCGGCTGACCCGGGCCCAGTTCCGCGGCCTGCTGCGCAACCGCACCCTGCTGCTGATCTGCGTACAACGCCTGACCACCGGGCAGTTCATCCTGATCAGCTTCGGAGTCACCTTCCTGGTCGACGAGCGCGGCTTCACCAACGCCACCGCCTCCCTGGTGACACCGGCCGTCACCGTCACCTACCTGCTCGGCACGTTCCTCGGCGGCTTCGTCGCCGACCGGGTCCACCGGCGGCACCCGCGCACCGGCCGGATCGCGGCCATGCAGACGGCGATCGTCGCCTATGCCGTGGTCGCCTACGCCGCCACCCAGATCGACTGGGGTCCGATGTGGGTGTACATGGTGGTGTTCGGCCTGGTGGGCGGCGTGCAGAGCGTCAATCCCGGCATCAACCGGCCGGTGGTGATGTCGGTAGTGCTGCCCGAACTGCGCAGTGCGGCCTTCGCGTTGATGCTCTCCGTCGAGGCCGCCGGGTGGGCCATCAGTTCTCTCCTGGTCGGCTACCTCGGCGACGCGTTCGGCCTGCAGACGGCATTCCTGTGGCTGGCTGTCGTCCTCATGCTGGCCAACGGCGCCCTGGTGACGCTGCTCTACCGGCCCTACGTGCGCGACGCCGCCGCCGTCCGGTCGGAGCTGGCCCGCCGCGCCGCCGCCACCATCGGAGGAGCGAAGCAGGCATGACCACCGTGACCGAGATCGTCCAGGCCCCGCACCCGGAGAACGCCTCATGAGCACCCGCACCGCCCGCCCCAACTTCCTGATCCTCATGCCGGACCAGCTGCGTGCGGACGCGCTCGGCGCCTTCGGCAACGTGCACGCGGACACCCCGCATCTAGACGCGCTCGCCGCGCGCGGCACGCGCTTCAGCAACGCCTACGTCCAGCACCCGGTCTGCTCGCCCAGCCGCGCCTCGATCCTCACCGGCTGGTACCCGCACACCGCGGGCCACCGCACCCTCACCCATCTGCTCAAGGACCACGAGCCGAACCTCCTGCGCGTCCTCAAGGACGCCGGCTACCACGTCACGTGGGCCGGAATGCGCGGCGACACCTTCGCGCCCGGCGTCACCGAGTCCAGCGTCGACGAGTACGGCTTCTCGACCTGGCCCACCCGGCTCCACGGCGGGGACTACCCCGAGGGCGTCTGGTCCCGGCTGTTCTACCGGGGCCGGGTCCCCGACGACGGCGGGATCGACTTCGACGAGGCCGCGGTGCGCACCGCCGAACAGTGGCTGCGCGAGCCCCCGCGGGACCGGCCCTGGGTGCTGTTCGTGCCGCTGGTGGCGCCGCACTGCCCGTTCCAGGTGGAGGAGCCGTGGTTCTCCCGGTTCGACCGCGGCGCGGTGCCCGACCCGGCCCCGCCCGGCGATCCCTCCGGTGAACCGCGCTACCTGCGCGCCGTCCGCGAAGCCCACGGCCTGGACGAGGTCACCCCCGAACAGTGGCGCGAGGTCGTGGCCACGTACTACGGCATGGTGTCCCGCCTCGATGACCAGATCGGCCGCATTTCCAGGGCAGTTGAGCAGGCGGGCGCGGCGGACGACACCGTCACCCTCTTCTTCGCCGACCACGGCGAGTACCTCGGCGATCACGGGGTGATCGAGAAGTGGCCGTCCGCGATGCACGACTGCATCACCCGCGACCCGCTGATCATCAGCGGTGCCGGGCTCGGCGAAGGCGGCCAGGAGTGCGCCGCGATGGTGGAGATGGTCGACGTCCTGCCCACCGTGCTCGACCTCGCGGGCGTGCCCGCACCCCACCGCCACTTCGGCCGCAGCCTGCTGCCGCTGCTGAGCGACCCCTCGGCGCCACACCGTGAACTCGCCTTCACCGAGGGCGGGTTCACCGTCGACGAGGAACCGCAGATGGAGCGCGCAGGCTTCCCTTACGACCTGAAGTCCGACCTCCAGCACCAGGACCCGACCTTGGTGGGCAAAGCCGTCGCCGCCCGGGACCGGGAGTGGACGTACGTGTGGCGCCTGTACGAGCAGCCCGAGCTGTACCACCGCGCCGAGGACCCGCACGAGCGCACCAACCTCGCGGGCCGCCCCGAACGCGCCGACGTGGAACGGCGCCTGCACGACGCCGTGCTGCGCTGGCTGGTGGAGACCTCCGACTTCATCCCGGCCGATCCCGACCCGCGCCGGCCCGACGTGGCCCTGCCCGCCCCGGCCGCACCCGCCCGGTCGTAAATGATCCCCGCACCCACGCAAGGGAACCAACGATGAACCACCCCGATCAGCCCGACTACGCTGCCGATGTCGAGGCCGCCCTGGGCCGCCTCGACCTCGACACGAAGACGCGCCTGCTGGCCGGCCAGGACCTGTGGTCCCTGCCGGCCGTCCCGGAGATCGGCCTGGAGTCCGTGGTCATGTCGGACGGACCCGTCGGCGTGCGAGGACCCGAGTTCGACCCCGACGACCCGGCCCTCACCCTGCCCAGCCCCACCGCGCTTGCCGCCACCTGGAGCCCGGAGCTGGCCCGCACGGCCGGCCGTGCCCTCGCGCAGGAGGCCCACCGCAAGGGCGTGCACGTCCTGCTCGCCCCCACCGTCAATCTGCACCGCTCCCCGCTGGGCGGCCGCCACTTCGAGTCGTACGCGGAGGACGCGCTGCTCACGGTCCGCATCGGCGCGGGCTACGTCACGGGCCTCCAGGAGAGCGGCGTCGCCGCCACCGTCAAGCACTTCGTCGCCAATGACGCCGAGACCGAACGCTTCACCGTCGACAACCAGGTCGGCGCCCGCGCCCTGCGCGAGCTCTACCTCGCCCCGTTCGAGGAGATCATCGCCACGGCCCGGCCCTGGGCGCTGATGTCCGCCTACAACTCCGTCAACGGATCCACCATGACGGAGCACCGCCCGCTCCAGATCGGCGTCCTGCGCAAGGAGTGGGGCTTCGACGGCGTCGTCGTCTCCGACTGGCTGGCCGCCCGGGACACCGTGCGGGCCATCGAGGGCGGACTCGACATCGCCATGCCGGGCCCCTTCACCGTCTTCGGCCCCGCGCTCGCCGCCGCCGTGCGCGACGGCCGGGTGGCGGAGTCCACGGTGGACACCGCCGTACGGCACGTCCTACTGCTCGCCGCACGCCTCGGCCTGCTGAAGGGCGCCCCGCCCGTCGTGGGGCAGGACGACCGCCCCGCGCCCGTGGACGGGGAGGCCGTGGCCCGAGAGATCGCCACCCGGTCGATCGTGATGCTGGAGAACCGCGACCGGACGCTGCCGCTGGACACTTCCAGCACGCCCCGCATCGTGCTCATCGGCCGGGCCGCCCGCGACGCCCGCATCCTCGGCGGCGGCTCCGCCACGGTCTTCCCCGCCCATGTGGTCTCGCCGCTGGACGGACTGCGCGCCGCGCTCCCGGACGACGTAGCACTCGACTATGCCCTGGGCGCCGACCCGGACAACGAACTCTCCATCGCGGCGGAAGAGTTCACGCTCCGTGCCGTCCTGCGGGACGCGCACGGATCGGTTCTCGCCGAGTGCCCGCTGCCGGTCGGCAACCTGCGCTGGACGGCCGACGCACTGCCCGACGGCGTCGACTTCGAGGCTCTGGACTCGGTCGAGGTCACCGGCACCTTCACGCCACGCGACAGCGGCACGCACCACTTCGGCACGCGTGGCATCGGCGACTTCCGGCTCACCGTGGACGGCAGCGTCGTGTACGAAGGCGTGGACGACCCGGATTCCGCGGACCCGATGGACGCGGTCCTGATCGGCCGTTGTGTGCCGCGCGGCTCCGCGGACCTGGAAGGGGGCCGCCCGGTCACCGTCAGGCTCCTCAACCGCACACCCAAGGGCGCCATCGGCCCGCTGCGCGGTGTCGCCTTCGGCCTCGCCCACCGGGCGCCGGAACGCGACGGCGACCAGCTCATGGAGGAGGCGGTCGCCGCCGCGTCCGCCGCCGATGTCGCGGTCGTCGTGGTCGCCACCACCGAACACGTCGAGAGCGAGGGCTTCGACCGCGTCACCCTGCGCCTGCCGGGGCGCCAGGACGAACTCGTCGCCCGCGTCGCCGCCGCCAACCAGCGCACCGTCGTGATCGTCAACTCCGGCGCCCCCGTGGAGATGCCGTGGCGCGAGGACGTCGCCGCGGTACTGCTGAGCTGGTTCCCCGGGCAGGAGGGCGGTGCGGCCCTGGCCGATGTGCTCCTCGGCCACGCCGAGCCGGGCGGCCGCCTGCCCACCACCTGGCCCGCCCGCCTCACCGACGCCCCCGTCACCCAGGTCACCCCCACCGACGGCGTCCTGCGCTACGACGAGGGCGTCTTCATCGGCTACCGCGCCTGGCAACGCCACGCCACCGCCCCCGCCTACCCATTCGGCCACGGACTCGGCTACACCGACTGGACGTACGAGCACATCGAGATCACGGACACCACCACGGCCCGCATCCGGCTGCGCAACACCGGCGACCGCACCGGCCGGGAAGTGGTCCAGCTCTACGTCGCCCCCACCCGGCCCGACACCGTGGAACGGCCGGAGCGCTGCCTCGCGGGATTCGCCTCCGTCGCCGCGGATCCGGGCGAGGCCGCAACGGCCGAAATCCCGCTTCCCGAGCGCGCGTTCATCCTCTGGGACGAGAACACCGGTGGCTGGACGACGATCCCCGGCGAGTACCAGGTACTGGCCGGCCACAGCGTCGCCGACACCCGCCTCTCGGCCGTCATCGCCGTACCCGCCAAGGACGCCTGAGACCCGGCCGCCTCCATGACGGCACTCCACGAAAGGCACTCCACTTCCATGCAGTCCGCCCCGCCCGCCGGGCCTCTCAACGTCCTGTGGTTGTACTGCGACGAGCTGCGCGCAGACGCGCTCGGCTGCTACGCCACAGGCCCCTTCCGCCCGCACACGCCCGCCATCGACGAACTCGCGGCATCCGGAGCCGTGTTCAAGGAGTGCTACACCAACTCCCCAGTCTGCGTGCCCTCCCGTACCGCCCTGCTCACCGGTCAGCCACCCGAGCGCACCGGCGTCTACCACAACGAGGCATACGCCGACGGCTTCCCGCTGCCACCGGGCCTGACCACCTTCCCGGAGGTCTTCGCCCGCCACGGCTACCGCACGGCCAGTTTTGGCAAGGAACACATCCCGGCCGGGCTGACCCCGTGGCAGTTGCACGACCCCGCCGGCGGCGCCATGCGCGACCCGCTCAGCGGCCGGGACCCGGCGGACTGCGCCCTGACGGTCACCCCGAACGGGAAGACGGTCGTCGCCGGCACGCTCCCCGAAGGACAGCCGTACGGCCCCGCCCAAGTCACGGAGAACGCCGCCGCCTGGATCGCACAGGCCCAGGAACCCTTCCTCGTACGGGCTTCCTTCCTCCAGCCGCACACTCCGGTGATCGTTCCGCACGCGTACGGGCAGGTGCACAGGCCCGAGGACTTCCCGGACGTGCTCCCCGGCTCACGGGCGCCGGTGAGCCGGTTCGAGCGGCGCTTCGCCGAAGTCAGCGGCGGCGGCCAGGACGCCGACCCGGCCGTGGCCCGCCGGGCCCACGCGGCGTACCACAACCTGGTCAGCTGGGTCGACGCCCAACTCGCCGTCCTCATGGACGCCTTGCGCGCCAAGGGAGTTGCGGACCGCACCGTCGTCGTCCTCACCTCGGACCACGGCGCCCACCTCGGCGAGAACGGGGCGTACGGCAAACACACCTTCGCCCGCGGCTCCCACCGGGTGCCGCTGATCATCAGCGCACCCGGACGCCTCGCGCGCCAGGTCCGCACCGACCTGGCCCAGTCGCTCGACCTGGCCCGGACCCTGTTCGGGCTGTGCGGCATCGAGGCACCGGAGTCGTTCGACGGACGCGACCTCTTCCACGACCCGGCACCGACCGGGATCTTCTCGACCATCGGCTACGGCGCACCATGGAGCCGGGCCTTCCCCAACCAACAGCACGGAACCTACGACGACGGCCGAGGCTGGCCCCGCCGCTCGTGCATCCGCACCGACCGCTACCGCCTCGACGCCACCGTCCGGATCGACGGCCGCCCACCACGCGACAGCGAGGAGGAGGACCTCGTCCTGATCGACCACGTCGCCGACCCCGACGAGGCGGTCAACCTGGCAGACGACCGTCAACTGGCCGACGTGGCGAAGGACTTGCACGCCCGGCTCCTGAAGAACGCCGCGGATGCCGTGGAAGTCGACGACGACCTGCTCAAGGACCTCGCCCTCAAGACCCTGGCCCGGCACCGGGAGCTGCGGCGTGGCGGCCGTAGTCCGCTGTGACGCATGGCTTCAGGAAGGATCGGACCAGATGTCCATGGGGACGGTGCTCACGCTGCGGCCTGCCGGGTCGAGGATGCGGCCCATGCGCTTGACGAAGCGCAGCGAGACGGCCTGGTCCAGCACCTTCAGCTGGGGCAGTGCGCTGGTGAGGCGGGATTCGAGGCCGCGGGCCTCGGTGAGGGAGCGGAGCCAGACGCTGATGAGCAGGTTCGCCGTACCCCCGGCGAGGCCGATGCACGCCCGGATCTCTGGTACGGCGGCCAACAGTCTGTTCAGGGCGTCGCGGTCGTCGATCCGGGCATGGGCCCAGATCGAGGTGGAGATCGGCCAGCCGCATAGGGGTTGAGCCACTTCGCAGCGCAGCTCCAGGTCCTCGTTGGCGATGAGGAGGGCGAGACGCTTTCGTACGGTGGTGATCCCGACGCCCAGCTCCTGCGCGAGGTCCGTGAGCGACGTACGGCCGTCGGCCCCGAGGCGCACGCTGAGGAGCCGGTCCCGCGCGGTGAACGTCTGGGGCGTCGACGGCGACCTGGCCGGGCGTTCGGCGGTGATGTGAGCCCGCTGGCGGGGGTCAAGGGCGCGCAGGCGCCAGTCGGTGGCGTGCACGAAGACATGGGTGCCGAGCTGGGTGCGGGTGGCGCTGACGGTTGCGCAGCAGCGTGAGAGCTGGTCGGGTGGTCAAGGCCGGGGCCTGGCCGGCTCCGCGATGGCAGTCACCCCGGGGCCGGTCTTGGCCGGGGCGGCTCAGCCCAGGTAGAAGTCCTTTCGGGCGGCCACGAACGCCTCGATCGACTGAGCCGGGATGCCCGTCACGCGCTTGACGCCGTCGGCGGTGCGGTTGTATCGGTTGTCCCGGTGCAACTGGGCCATGGTGGCGACGTGCTGTGCGACGTGCGGCGGCATCCCCAGCTTCGGGAGCTGGGCCTCCCACCTCTCGGGGGGTACGTCCACGTAGGACACCGGACGGCCCAGCGCCCGCGAGAACTCCTCGGCCAGCTCCGTCATATCGACCGAGCGCGGCCCGGTCAGCTCGTAGACCTGCCCGATGTGCGGAGCCGGGTCGCGAAGCACTGTGGCGACGACCCGGGCGACGTCGTCCACGGAGACCGGCGAGGTGCGTCCCGCGCCGAACGGCAGCGCGATCGTGCCGTTCTCCTGAAGCGACCGCGCCGCCATCGTGGTGAACAGCGGAGTGTCCAGAAACGCCGTCGGCCGGATGTGCACCACGGGCAGGCCGGACCAGTTCAGTACCTGCTCCGCCAGCCAGTGAAGCCGCTGCTGGTGCGACTCCGCGGTGCTGATGGCGGTCATCTGCGACACCGTCATCTGCGACAGGTCGACCAGTGCCTCCAGCTTCCCGTACTCCTTTGCAACAGAGGCCACCACGGTCGCCGCCAGCAGGTGGTCCGGCGACACGCGCATCGCGAAGTACATCCGCGCCACGCCCTGCAGTGCGGCCGCCACCGTCTCGGGCTGGGTCAGGTCGCCGATGACGACCTGCGCGCCGAGCGCCCGCAGCTCGGCCGCACGTTCGTCCTCACGCCGGACCATGAAACGCACCGGCACATCCCGAGCCTGCAAGTGCTCGAAGACCGTACGGCCCACGCCGCTGGCACCGGGGATGAGAACAAGGTTGTCGGCAACCATCAGTCGATCTCCTTCGGGGTAGTGGAATAACTGAGTCGTGTTGTGATCGGAGCGTCAGCGGAGTTGTCAGCAAGGCGTTGGCCTGGCGAGGTGAGGGGCACCGAAGCCGACACATGCCTCACCCGCGGGGGCGCACCCCTGCGGGCACCGTGTCGACCATCCGCCCGTACAACCCCTGCTCCAGCGAGAAGCCCACCCGTAACATCGCGTGCGAGAGCACCGGCCCCCGCGATCAGATCGCCGAACAGCTCCAGATCGATGTCGCCGCGGATCTTCCCGGTGTCGGCAGCGGTACTGCAGGAACACCCCGGACAGACGGTCGCCCCCGGTGTCTCGGGGGGATGGCTCGTGATCACTGTCGGCCTCCGACGGACTGGCGCTGGGACCTGTCACCGCCGGCGGCCACGGCGGCATCCTTTCCCGGCAGGAAGGCCAGCACGACGACGGCGCCAGTCAGGGCGACGGCCGCGGACCCTATCGCCGTGATGTGCATGGCATGGATGAAGGCGCCGTGCGCGGGCTGCACCAGGGCCCTGCCGGCCGGTCCCAGCTTCTCGGCGACGGCCAGGGTGGCCTGGAGGGATTCACCTGCGGCGTGCCGGTCGGAGGCGGGCAGGCGGTTCAGGTGGCTGTTGATGCCGCTGCGGTAGGTGGTGGACAGCAGAGATCCCAGGACGGCGACGCCCATGGCCCCGCCGACCTGTCGGAAGGTGTTGTTGACTGCGGATCCGGAGCCGGCCTTCTCCCGCGGAAGCGACGACATGATCATGACTGTGGCGGGTGGCATCACATGGGCCATCCCCGTGCCCATCAGGAAGAACAGCACCTCCAGCACCCAGATGGGGGTGTCCTGGCCGAGCAGCAGGAAGCCGGCGAAGGCCACGGCGGTCAGGATGAGACCGGCGGCGCACACGGATCGAGCGCCGAAGCGGTCGACGACCAGCCGGGCCTGCGGGGCGAAGAACATCTGGGAGGCGGCCAGCGGCAGCACAAGCAGACCGGACTGCAGGACGCTGTAGCCCCGGACGCTCTGGTTGTAGAAGACGCTGAAGAACGTGACGCCCATGAGCGCGAAGAAGACCAGGCCGATGGCGGCGACGGACGCGGAGAACCGCCGGATGCGAAAGTAGGTGACGTCGAGGGCCGGATGGTCGCTGCGGGCCTCGTAAACCACGAAACCGGCGAGGACCGCCAGGCCGGCGAGGATCGTCGCCCATGCCTCGGGCCTGGTGAAGTCGCCCAGTTGGCCGCCCTTGATGATGCCGTAGACCAGCAGCGCCAGACCGGCGATCGACAGCAGCACGCCGACCGGATCGAGCCTGCCGGGCCTGGGGTCCTTGGAATCGGGGACGATCGCCACCATCGCGACCAGCGCGACGATCACGATCGGCACATTGACCAGGAAGACCGAACCCCACCAGAAGTGCTGCAGCAGGGCACCACCGGCGATCGGGCCGGCGGCCAGGGCGAAACCGACCACGCCGGTCCAGATGCCGATGGCCTTGGGCTGCTCCTCGCGCTCGAAGACATTCATGATGATCGCGAGGGTGGCGGGCAGGATGAAGGCACCGCCGAAGCCCATCACGGCACGGAAGGCGATGAGCTGCCCGGAGGAGTCCGACAGCGTGGACAGCGCGGATCCCGCACCGAACACCAGCATGCCGAAGAGCAGTACCTTCTTGCGGCCGAGCCGGTCACCGAGCAGGCCCGCAGTGAAGAGCAGTCCGGCGAAGACCAGCGTGTAGGAGTTGACCGCCCACTCCAGTTGGCTCTGGGTGGAGCCCAGTCCAGTGGGAGCGGGCTGGGCGATGGTCTTCATCGCCACGTTGAGGATCGAGTTGTCCAGCATCACCACCAGGAGGCTGCATGAGAGCACGGCCAGGATGGCCCAGCGCCGGCGGTGGACCACCTCGGAAACCCTTCGTCGCTGCCAAGGCGGCACGGATGGCGTGGCCGGCGCGGGTGTCGAGGACTCGGCGGGAGTGGGTGGTGATGCCACGGGGCGTCTCCAGTGCTGTCGATGGTTCTGCGATTGCCGGGCGGGGGCCGTCGGCCTCGGACTGCGGGAGGCGGCGCAAGGCCCTGCCTGACCTGCGGGTGGCCTCGCCGGCAAAATAGATGTCGCCATCAAACTAAACCCGGGATAGAATAGATTGCAAGTGACAGCTATTCGAGGAGAGTGATTCCGTGGGCCGCGTGTCCAAGGCGCAGGCACAGGAGAAGCGGCAGGAGGTCGTGGCCACCGCCTCCCGGATGTTCCGCGAGAGAGGCATCGCGGTCAGCATCGCCGACCTGATGAAAGCGGTCGGGCTCTCCCATGGCGCGTTCTACAAGCAGTTCGCCTCCAAGGACGACCTGGTAGACAAGGCCATCGCCCACGCCTTCGAGGATCCGGCAGCGCACTCGCCGATGGCGCCTGAGGAGCACGCGGAGGAGCACGAGGCCGCCCGCCGGACGCTGATCGAGCAGTACCTCTCGATCTGGCACCGCGATCACGCCGAGGACGGCTGCCCCGTCTCCGGATTCGCCACCGACCTGGGGCGCGACCCCGACCAGGCCGCCCGCTCCCAGCAGGTCTACATCAAGGGGGTACGGAACCGCGCCGCTAGGCTGGCCACCGGCGATGACGACGGCGTAGTCCAGCTCTGTACCATGGTCGGCGCCCTCGTCCTCGCCCGCGCCACCCGGGGCAACCCGATCTCCGAAGAGCTGCTGCAGGCCGCGCGCACGGCTCTCACCGAGAACGGCAGCGGCAGGCCGACACGGTCGTAGCGCAGTGACCGAGCGAACGGCTCATCCCGGATCCACCGGCTTGATGTCTGTGGATGACTCTCGGGGAAACGAGAAAGTGCCTTGTGACCTGCGATGATGGGGTTTCTCTAGGACCACATCAGGCACGATCGACAAGGCACTTCCGAGATGCAATCTTCCCATGCCGCCGCGAAGGTCTCCGCACGGTTCGATGATCCGAATCTGGTCGGGTACGGCGGACTGGAGCCGGTGGTGCGCCTGGCCGAGCGGTGCGGACTGCCCGCGCTGGCCAGCGAACACGTCCGGTTGCCGGTCTCGAAGGACGGCACGGGTGCCTTCCCCGCGGCGAAGCTGATGTCGCTGGTGGGCGGCATGGTCGCGGGCGCGGACAGCATCGATGACATGGACCGGTTGCGGCACGGCGCTCTGCCGCGCCTGTTCGCCGGGGTGCGGGCGCCGTCCACGCTGGGCTCGTTCCTGCGTTCCTTCACTCACGGGCACGTGAAGCAACTGCACGCGGTGGCACGGAGGTTCCTGCCCGAACTGGCCGCGCACACCGGGCTGCTGTCCGGCGCCGAATCGGTCGCCCATGTGGACATCGATGACACGATCCGCCGCACCTACGGCTACGCCAAGCAGGGGGCGGGTTACGGATACAGCAAGGTCAAGGGCCTCAACGCGCTGCTCGGGATCGTCTCCACACCCCTGTCCGCCCCCGTGATCGCCGCCACCCGTCTGCGCAAGGGCCCGACCAACTCCGCACGCGGGGCCGCCGCCTTCGTCGCCGAGACCATCCGCACGGCCCGCGCCAGCGGCGCTACCGGACTGCTCCTCGTGCGGGCCGACTCCGCGTTCTACGGCGCCGACGTCATCGGCGCCTGCCGGGCCCTGGATGCCCGCTTCTCCGTCACGGTGCGGATGAACGCCTCGATCAAGGCCGCGATTGCGGGCATCGACGAAGCCGCATGGAAAGCGGTCAAGTACCCGAAGGCGGTGTGGGACGACGAGGGGCAGTGCTGGATCTCGGACGCGGAGATAGCCGAGGCCACCTACACCGCCTTCACCTCCAAGCCGAAGAATCAGCAGGTCACCGCCCGCCTGATCGTGCGCCGCGTCAAGCGCCTCAACCCCGGGGCGATCCCCGAGGGGCAGGGCACGCTTTTCGACACCTGGCGCTATCACGGCGCGTTCACCAACTCTCCGCTCTCCCTGGCCGCTGCCGAGCGTGATCACAGGCGTCACGCAGTCGTGGAACAGGTGATCGCGGATGTGAAGAACGGCCCGTTCGCGCACGCCCCCTCCGGGCACTTCCAGGCGAACGCAGCCTGGCTCGCCCTGGCCGCCCTCGCGCACAACCTGACCCGCGCCGCCGGCACCCTGGCATCCGCCTTCCACGCCAAGGCGACCACCGGCACAATCCGCGACCACCTGATCAACGTGCCTGCTCGGCTGGCACGTTCGGCCCGCCGCCTTACTCTCCACCTGCCCCAACGCTGGCCCTGGCGGGACGACTTCACCCAGCTCTTCGACCTCGCACACGCGCCACCACCCGCCGTCGACAAGCCTTGACCACCCCGCCCGCAAGGGCCTGAGACCTCCGAGCATGTGGAAAAGCTGGGCAGACCAGCGGGCACCCCATGCCCGAATCCGCAGCTCGGCCTCGGACCGCCCCCGAACCACCCGAAACGATCACTCCAAAATCAAGCCGGTGGATCCGGGCTCATACGCACTCGATCAGTTCTTATGAATGTGGTGAGTTAAGCCTCGCACCCAGGCAGGGGCCTCCCTGAGGCAAAGGACTGCACCTTCGGCTCTCTTCACCCACTGAAGGCGCACGCCCGGCAGTATCGTCGCCCGCATTATGCGACCAATCCTCGCGATAACCGCCGCGACCTGACACAACGACCACACAGGACAGCCCGCCCTGCGCTCACTGACCCCCTATAACCACTGACCCCTTGGAATCGATCATCTAGGGCTCGGCCCAGTCACTACGGCGTGATGCCCTCCGGCGCGCTCACGCAGCCGTCGACGAACGGCTCTTTCCCGTCGTCGCCGAGGTCGTCCTGCCGACGCTCGACGTCCCACCGCTCCTCGCGGTCCTCCCGGCTCGGATGCCGTACCTCCACGACTCCTGCCGCTCTGCGCTGCTTGAGCAGCTCGCTCCGCGGAGAACTCCGCCATCTGCGTGAGCGCACACGGAGCCTTCTGCCCTGGACAGGACGGGTTCCCGGACCGTGGGCAGCCGGGAAACAGCCCGCCCACCCCCAAGGCTTCCTGATCAAGAGTTCACGGACAGGTTCTGGCGTCCCACGCGACCGGAACTTCGGGTGCAGGGAGAGCTCCCCCGTCTGCACGCGTCCTGATCAGCCGCCCCTCCACCGTGCCGATCACCAGGTCCCCGTCCGGACCTGCGCTCAGGCAAGTCGGTGTGTAGAGGTGCCCGCTGAGGGTGAGCGTCCTCCGCCGTACCACCGTGCCTTCCTCTGCTCGTAGCGTGAGCAGCTCGCAGGCCCCGGCTCCTGTCACGGCGTAGACGAGACCGCCGTGCACGTCGACCCCGGTCACCCGCGCGTCGAAACGGTGGACCCAGGCCACAGCACCGTCCGGGTAAGCGCGACGTACGAGGTAGGTGCCGTCGCGCGCCGTGCACGTGTGGACAAGCCCCTGTCCGGCGTCGTCGTCGACGTATGCGGCGGGACCGCCGCGCAGGTGAGGGCCGAGTGCCTCGTGCCAGGCGAGCGGGAACAACTTCTCGACCCCGTTGAGGTCGGCCCGCACGACCCACTTCTCCAACAGTTCCGTCCTTTCCTCCCCGCCGCCGACGCCGTAGAGGAAAAGCAGATGGGGCGAACGTCGCACGGTGAAGTCGTAGGAACTGTCGCTCTCCCCCAATGCCAGGGTGGCCAGCTGTCGCCCGGACGGCGTGAGCACGACGCTGTCGTACGGCGGCCAGCGCGGCCCGGGGAACAGCTCCCGTGAGTCCCTGGCCACCCAGGCACCATCCGTGCGCGCAGCGATGGCAACCGGAAAGTCGAGGCGGCTCTCGGCGAGTTGGGCACCGTCGGTGAGGGCGAACCGGCACAGCAGTGTGCGCCGGTCGCTGCTGTCGCCCACCAGGACGGTGATCCACGCGCTCTCCTCGTCCGGGGTGACGTACACCCGACAGCCGTTGCGTTGCCGCTGGCTGTCAGGCACCGGCACCGACCACTGCGGGGTACCGTCCGGCGACCAGCACTCCAGTAGGACCCCGCTCTGCGCCGCAGCAAGAATCCGGCCGTCCCGCAGCACCTCCACGACGGCCACCCCCGGCCGCCGGGCCCAGTCGCGGCCCCTCTCGGCGGCGATGCCGGCAAGGTACCGCTGAGGTTGGTCGATGTCCGGTCCTTTGATGCCGCTCCAGTCGACCTCCACCGGCACCTGCGGCCAGGAGACCAGCGCGGCGAGCACGTCGGCGGTAACGTCCTGCCAATCGGGGCGCTCTACGACAGATCGCGTGTACGTCACCCGGCCCAGGTCTTCGTAGTCGACAACCGGCCGAGCGAACGTCACCTCCAAGCGGCACGCATCCCGCCAGCGCAGGGCGCTGACACCTGCCCCGGCGACGGCCACGTCAGTCCGGCGCCGCGTCTCCGGCTCGTACAGGTGCAACCCGCCCCGCAGTTCGAACTCGTCGCCCTCCTCCGTCCCCACGGCGAGCACGGGCAAGGCCGGATGGAAGGCGAGCCCCTCGATGCCCTGCTCCAGCACAATCTGGTCCCACAAAGCGAGATCGCTCGTCCGGTAGACCGCGATCCGGCCACCGTCGCCGCGTCCGCTCGCGTAACAACTGACGGCGATCCAGCGGCCGTCCGCACTCACGTCGGTCGTGAAAGGGTGGCCGATCTCGGGGAACGGGTCGTCGGGTATCAGACGCATCGCAGGAGCGTATCGGCCGACGATCCCTGGTGAACGGTCCAGTCGCTGCCACTGTCCCCTATGAGCTGGACCTTAGAGGAGATGACCGCCTGCGCCTCCCGCGACATTCTCGTCATCCCGGGCGATGTCCTCGGCCGGGCCTGCCGGGCCGGCCTGCTCCCCATGGAGCCGTCAGCCCATCTGGTCTCGGCGGACAGGCAATCCAGCCAAGATCCGGACCAGGCGTGGACCAACTAGACTTCCCATCAAGCGATATCGCCCGTTACCGCAGGTCAGGCGCCAAAGAGGCCCTGTACCGCAAGGAGACGAAGAACCTGCTCGTGAGCTGCTCCGCGCAGAAGCTCGGGTTCTTCCAGAGGCCCACAACGAGGCGCCTGCGCCGGGCACTTGCCGGTCAGGCGCCTCTCTCGCCGCGCAACCTGCTCAGCCCTCCTTGACGGCATGCAGCAGGGTGACGCCGAGCCATGGGCCGCCGTACCAGTACTCGGGGCCGAGTCCGCGCAGTGTGCCCTGCCCGATGTGGTCGGCGTACTGCCTGGCCATGGGCCAGAAGTCGGCGACAATCAAGCGTCCGCCAGGGCGCAGCACCCGCATGGCCTCGTCCACCACGCGGCAGCGCCGTTCGCGCGACGGGATGTTGTGGATCGCCAGCGCGCTCGTCACCACGTCGAAGGAGCCGTCCGCGAACGGCAGCTCGGTCATGTCGGCTGTCTGTACGTCCACCCGGTCGGAGACCCCTGCCGCGGCGGCGTTCGCGAGCGTGACTTCGGGGCGGTTCCCGCTCTGGTCCTTTCCGGACCACAGGTCCACGCCCACGGCGCGTCCCGTCGGCAGCCGCCCGGCCGCCTCGATCAGCACCGCGCCGCGACCGCAGCCCAGGTCGAGGAGCTGCTCATCGCCCTTCAAGGCGGCACGGTCCAACTCCCGCCTCCGGACGCGCAGTTTGCCGTGCAAAGTGGTGTGACGCCCTGGCCATCTCGCGCAACCCGTGGGACCGGGACCGCACGCCCGGCGGGGCGTCGAGCGGAGCGGGCGCCGCCGTCGCCGCCGGGATGGCGCCCATCGCCCACGCCGAGGACGGCGGCGGGTCGATACGGATCCCCGCATCGTGCAACGGCCTCGTCGGCCTCAAACCCACCCGCGGCCTGGTCACCAACGCCGTCGTGGAGGTGGAGGGTCTCGGCACCGGCGGCGTGCTCACCCGCTCGGTGGCGGACACCGCGGTGGCCCTCGACGTGCTGGCGCGTCACGATCCGGGCGCGTGGTGGTCGCCGCCGACGCCGCGCACGTCCTTCGCCGCCGCGATGAAGACGGATGTGCCGACCGGGCTGCGGATCGGTGTGCTCACCGACTCCCCGATCGACGGGATACGCGTGCACCCGGCGTGTGTCGCAGCCGTCGACGTGGCTCTTCGGATGCTCGAATCGGCCGGCCAGCACATCGTCGACACGCCTCTTCCGCTGCCGCCGACCGACGAGTTGGTCACCGCGTTCACGACCCTGTGGAACGTCGGCGGTGCCGGGATCGCGCTCGCGGAACCGGACCGGGTCGAGCCGCACAATCGCGCCCTGCGTGAGGCGGCACGAGCGATCGACTCGTGGACGTACGCGGAAGGGGTGCGGAAGACGCAGCAGTTGTCGCGGCGCATCGTCGAAGGCTTCCTCGCCGGCTTCGACCTCCTCGTGACGCCGACGATGGCCTGCCTTCCGCCGCTCGTCGGTGCCTGGCGGACCGGCACCGAGGACGCTCCGCTGAGGGCGCTGCTGAACAGCTACCCGATGGGGGTGTTCACGTCGGTGTTCAACGTGACGGGCCAGCCTGCGATCTCCCTCCCCGTCCACCACGACGAGGCCACCGGCCTGCCCGTCGGCATCCAGATCGTCGCCGCGCCGTGGCGGGAGGACCTCCTGCTCCAGGTGTCTCGCACCCTCGAACTCGCACTCCCCTGGGCCGGTCGCCGACCGACTGTCAGCTGACCGCCTGGGCTCACTGCCGGGCGGTGACACGGGGTTGTGTGCGCTATCGCCGCAGTCCTCGCCCGCGGCGTGAGTGCCCGACGCGGTCGGTGCGGGACTCGCTCCCGCGCTCGCTCATGCCCTTGGCGGCGGCTTGGGTGATGTTGCGGGCCATGCCGCCGAAGACGATGGCGTGGAAGGGGGAGACGGACCACCAGTAGGCATGGCCCAGCAGGCCGCGGGGGTGGAACAGAGCGCGCTGCCGGTAGCGGGTACGGCCCTCGGCGCCCGTCTCGACGTACATCTCCAGCCACGCCAGACCCGGCAGCCTCATCTCGGCGCGCAGCCTCAGCAGTTGTACGGGCTCGATCTCCTCGACGCGCCAGAAGTCCAGCGAGTCGCCGACCCGCAGACGCGCCGCGTCACGTCGTCCGCGGCGCAGGCCGACTCCGCCGACGAACCGGTCCAGCCAGCCGCGGACCGCCCAGGCCAGCGGGAAGGAGTACCAGCCGTTGTCGCCGCCGATCCCCTCGATCACCTTCCACAGGGCCTCCCGGGAAGCGTCGACCGGCAGTTGCCTCTCGTCCTGGTAGAGACTGCCGCCGGCCCAGTCGGGGTCGGTGGGCAGCGGGTCGCTGGGCGCCCCGGGAAGGGCGGCGGACGACCACCGGGTGGCGACCTGCGCTTCCCGTACCCTCCGCAGCGCCAGGGCCAAGGCCTCGTCGAAGGGCAGAGGCCAGCCCGGAGGGTCGGGCACGTAGCGGGCGATGTCGTGCTCGTGGCAGACGACTTCGTGGCGAAGCGACTCGGTGAGGGGCCGGGCGATGGATGCCGGTACCGGGGTCACAAGGCCGACCCAGTGGCTGGACAGCCGCGGGGTGAGCACGGGCACCGGCACGATGATCCGCCGCCGCAGCCCGGCGACCTCGGAGTAGCGGCGCATCATCTCCCGGTACGTGAGGACGTCCGGCCCGCCGATGTCGAAGGCCCGGTCGACGTCGGTGGGCATGGTGGCCGAGCCGACGAGATAGCGCAGCACGTCGCGGACCCCGATGGGCTGCGTGCGGGTGTGCACCCAGCTCGGGGTGACCATCACCGGCAGCCGCTCTGTCAGATAGCGCAGCATCTCGAACGACGCCGATCCCGAGCCGATGACGACAGCGGCCCTGAGGACGGTGGCGGGCACCGCGGCGTCGAGGAAGATGCGACCGACCTCAGCCCTGGAGCGCAGGTGCGGGGAGAGGGCCTTCTCGGGTACGTCCCGCGGTGTGAGCCCTCCGAGATAGACGATGCGCCGTACGCCGGCTGCGTGCGCCCGCTCGGCGAAGATCCTGGCCGCGCGGCGATCGGTGTCCTCGAAACCGGACCCGGATCCAAGGGAGTGCACCAGGTAGTACGCGACATCGACGCCGCGCATGGCCGCATCGACCGACTCGGCGTCCGTGACGTCTCCGCGTACCGTCTCGGCGGCGGCCGCCCAGGGGTGGTCACGCAGCTTGTCCGGCGAGCGGGCCAGACAGCGAACCCGGTGACCGGCCTCCAGCAGTGCCGGTACCAGGCGCCCCCCGATGTATCCGGACGCTCCGGTGACCAGACAGTGCAGCTGCTCCGCGCTGTGCTTTCCGTCCGTGTCCACGACCATCTCTCCACGCACTCGATCCGACGCTGCTCCTGTGTTCTCCCGTTCGATCATGGCTGCCGCCCTGCGGATGTCCCCGCAACGCGCTGAGGACGGTCGACACAACTCAGTGCCCGAGTACCCGGTGATCCCGGGGACTCCCCTCGGCCTCACCCGGCCGGAACAGTGGTGGAAGCCAGCGCCGCGATCGGCTCCGGAGCCGGGCGAGCGCTCGCCGCGGGCTGTCGGCCGGGCGGCGTCGGTGACACTTGGGTCATGCAGCTTTCCCCGCCCGGCCCTCCCCGCTCGCCCGATGCCGCCGCCGCGCACGGCGGTGGTTCGCCCACGCTGGGGCAGGCCGTCGGTGTGGTCGGGCCGGACGTGGTCGAGGTGCTGCGGGCGCCGTGCGGCACGGACGTGCCGGTGAGCGGGGCCGGGGTGTTCGACGAGGGTGAGACCTTGCAGGCACGGGGTCGGATTCTCATCGCGCCCGGCGTCGACACGTCCGCGGCGGGTGCGGCGGGCGTGCTGCGCGCGGCGGACCGCGCCGGGGCGGCGGCCGTGGTGCTGCGGCGTGGCGCCCAGGGGATCGCGCCCTCGCTCGCCGAGGCGGCCGACGAGGTGTCGACCGCCCTGCTCGCCCGGGCCCCCTGGATCGAGTGGGGCGAGCTGATCGGGCTGCTGCGGGCGGCCATCGCCCGTACCGGTACGGCGCCCACCGAGGCGTCGGCCGATGTGGCGCTCGGTGATCTGCCGGGGCTCGCCCTGGCGCTGGCCGCGCTGGTGGGCGGCGCGATCACCGTCGAGGACCCCGAGTCGAACGTCCTGGCGTACTCGCCGACCGCCGACACCGCCGACCCGCTGCGCAGGCTGACGATCCTGGGCCGCCGGGTACCGAGCTGGCGGGTGACCGAACTCGCCGAGAGCGGGTTCCTCACCACGCTGTGGGCGAGCGGCGACGTGGTGCACCGGCCCGCGGACGCGCGGTTCCCCGAACGCCTCGCCGTCGCCGTGCGGGCCGGCGACGAGATCCTCGGGTCGCTGTGGGCGGCCGCCGACGGTGAACCGCTGCCGTCCGGGGCCCGGGACGCGCTGCGGCAGGCGGCCGTCATCGCCGTACCGCATCTGCTGCACCACCGGCTGCGGTCCCGGTCCGCCGCCAGCCGCCGCCGGTACGCGGTGCGGGCCCTGTTCGAGGAGCGCCCGCCGGACGTGTCCGCGGCGGCGGCCGTGCTCGGGGTCGAGGCCGGACAGGCGTGCACCGTAC
The DNA here is from genome assembly GCF_026340095.1 of Streptomyces sp. NBC_01446. Taxonomy (GTDB): domain Bacteria; phylum Actinomycetota; class Actinomycetes; order Streptomycetales; family Streptomycetaceae; genus Streptomyces; species Streptomyces aureus. The sequence goes on from NZ_JAPEPO010000001.1 coordinate 25,341, forward strand.
TCACGGCAGCCGCCGCGGCGGCTGCCGCACCGGACGTACTGGACCGGGCCTTCCATCTGGCCTCTCTTCGCGTCGCCGCGCATCACACCCCGGCCTTCGCGCACCGCGACGGCGACCGGCTCGACGTCCTGGTGGCCGGGACCGGTGCGGGGGACGGCGTGGACCGGCTGGCACGCGACCTGGTGGCCGTACTGCGCGGCGCCGGGGTGCGGCCGCTGGTCGCGGTGGGGCCCGCCGTCGGGGGGCTCGGCGACGCCGCCGCCTCCCGTGCGGGGGCCGCCCAGGTGCTGCGGGTGCTGCGCGAGCGCGGCGGTCCCGAGACGGCGGGCGCCGAGGACGTCCGGTTCGCCATGGACGCGCTCCGGGTGACCGATGCGGTCGCCGAGCACGTGCCGTCGGCCGCCGACGCGGTGGCGGCGCTGCTCGAGCACGACGAGCGGCACGGCACGGACCTGCCGCGCACCGTCGCCGCGCACCTGGTGTTCTTCGGTGACGCGGCGGCCACCGCCCGCTACGTGGGGGTCCACACCAATACGCTGCGGTACCGGCTGCGCCGGGCCGGTGAGCTGTGCGGCATCGACCTCACCGATCCCGACGTGCGGCTGCTGGTGGAGCTGGGGCTGCGGCGGGCCGGGCTGATCCCGCTGCCGTGAACGGGTGTGGTGCGGGCGCACCACGACCTCCCCATCCGCATCGTGCGGGCGCACCATGGAGACGTGGGAGGGGCCCGGCGCTTGTGCGCGGCCACGACGGCGGCGGCCCGGACTTCGTGCCGGAGCACGCAGACAGCGCGGGACTCGGGGCTGCACAGTGAACCGGGGCGGAGCGCACGGGCGACGAGCCGGTGGCGTGGACACCGCCCGCGGCCGCCACAGTCGGCGGCCCGCCCGGGGAACGATCCGCCGGGCACGTAACCGGCAGTGCGCAGTGAGAAGGCAGGAACACTCCATGACCATGGCCCCGGAATCCGTCGTCCGCAGGGAGGCGGCCGTGCGCGCCGCCGCCGAGCAGGGCCTGGTCGGCGCGCAGGCGCCGCTGCTCGGCCTGCTCGACGTGGCAGGGATCCGTGGCGCGGCCCGCGAGCTGCGCGAGGCGTTCACCTTCGACGGGGTCTCGGTACAGCACACGTTCGCGGTGAAGGCCGCCTCGCTGGTGCCGGTCCTCGCGCTGCTGAACGAGGAGGGTGTGGGCGCGGAGGTGGCGAGCGCCGGTGAGCTGGAACTGGCCCGCGCCGCGGGCGTCCCCGCCGAGCGGATCGTCTTCGACTCCCCGGCCAAGTCGATGGACGAGCTGCGCGACGCTCTCGCCCACGGCATCGCGGTCAACGCCGACAACCGGCAGGAGCTGGACCGTGTCGACGCCGTCGTCGCCGATCTCGGCGTCGGCTGTGCGCCCGTGGGACTGCGGGTCAACCCGCAGGTCGGCAGCGGTTCGATTGGGGCGATGAGCACGGCGACGGCCACGTCCAAGTTCGGCGTGGCGCTGCGCGACGAGGGCGCGGAGCAGTGGGTGCTCGACTCCTACCGGCTGCGCCCGTGGATGACCCGGCTGCACACCCACACCGGCTCCCAGGGTGTCGCCCTGGAACTGATGGCCGAAGGGGTGCGGGCCGCGTACGAGCTGGCGGAGAAGATCAACGCGCACGTCGGCCGGCAGCAGATCGACACCCTCGACATCGGCGGCGGCCTGCCCGTGAACTTCGCCTCGGACGAGGTGACCCCGGCCTTCGCGCAGTACGCGCGGCTGCTGCGGGAGACCGTGCCCGGCCTGTTCGACGGGCGCTACACGCTGGTGACCGAGTTCGGCCGCTCGCTGCTGGCCAAGCAGGGGCTGATCATGGCGTACGTCGAGTACACCAAGACCTCCGGCGGCCGGCGGATCGCCGTCACGCACGCCGGGGCGCAGGTGGCCACGCGCACCGTGTTCGTACCCGAGGCGTGGCCGCTGCGCGTGGGCGCGTACGACGCCGACGGCCGGCCCAGGACGACCGAGCCGCTGGTGCAGGACGTCGCCGGGCCGTGCTGCTTCGCCGGGGACCTGGTGGCGCGGGAGCGGGAGCTGCCCGAGCTGGCGCCCGGTGACCTGGTCGCGCTGTATGACACCGGGGCTTACTACTTCTCGACCCATTTCCACTACAACAGCCTTCCGCGTCCCGCTGTGTACGGATATGTGGTATCGGATGCGGGCGTGGTGACGTTCGCTCAGGTCAGGCCCGCCCAGACGGTGGCCGAGGTGGTCGCGGAGTCGGGTGCCGCGCAGGCAGCTTCGCTGCTGGGGCTGACCGGCCGACCCTCTTCGTAGGGGCGCTCCCCACCTGGGAAAAGTTGCCCCAGGAAACGGTTTAAGGTGGCGTGTCGCCGCGTGGCCATCCCGCGGCGCCCCACCGGGACACTGCGTTCCTCACGTGATCCGCACAGCGTCACGCCTGGTCCGCCGCTGTCCCGCTCTGCCGTGCCGCCGTACGGGGGGACGGGCCCTGTCCAACAGGTATGCCGCGCCGCTTGCCAGCGTTCGCTTTCGCGTGCGCGTGGGTGCGGTGTATCGCTATGCACGTCGGAGAAACGTGACTCCTCCCCCTCATAAATGAGGGGGTTTCTCGCTACGCCGGTGCGACGTCGCGACGGACCAGCCCGGCCCGTAGAACGTTGGTGGCGCCCACGGTGTCCGCGTGCGCGGTGTGGCCGCACGAGACGCAGTGGAACTCTTCCTGGGTGGGCCGGTTCTCCTTGGCGGTGTGCCCGCATTCGGGGCATTGGCGGGAGGTGTTGCGGGGGTCCACGGCGATCACTTCCCGTCCGGCGCTTTCAGCCTTGGCAGCCAGGATCGTCAGGAACACCCCCCATCCGGCATCGGAGATCGAGCGGTTGAGTCCGGCCTTCCCGCCGGCCCCGTTGGGCAGGAAACCGCCCGGGGTACCGAGGTCGGGCTTCGGCGTGGCACGCCGGACCATGTTGCAGATCCTGAGGTCTTCGTGCGCGATGAAATCGTGTCGGCGTACGAGGTCAAGGGCGGTTTTGTGGGCGTGGTCGAGGCGCTGGCGGCGGACCTTGCGTGCAGCTTCGCGACCTTCTCGACCGCTCGCCGGTGATTGGCTGCCCGCTTGTCACGGCGCACACGCGGAAACCTCGACAGCGCCTGCTGTGCGGCCTCGAGCTTCGCGGCGCTCTTCGCCCCGTGGCGCGGGTTGGGAACGAATCCGCCGCTGGAATCGGCGAGGAAGTTGGCTATGCCCAGGTCGATGCCCACCACCGCACCGGTTGCCGGCAGCTGTTCGGGCTGGACCTGTTCGGCAGTCAGCACGACGAACCACTGACGGCCCTCACGCTTCACGCTGACCGTCTTGATCCTGCCGGCCACCGCCCGGTGCTGGTGCACCTTGACGTGCCCGACCCCTTGCAGGCGGACGCGCGTCACCGGATCATGCGGCGTGGAGTCCCACCGGCAGCCGTCCCCGTCCTTCGGGAACTCCACCGTGTCGAACCAGTTCACCCCACGAAAACGCGGATAGCCCGGCTTCTCACCCGACTTGACCCGACGGAAGAACGCCGCGAACGCCTTGTCCAACCGCCGGAGCGTGGCCTGCTGTGAGCTGAACGACCAACGGCCCTGACACTCCGGGTCGAAGGACCGGATGTCCTTGAGCTGCACGGACTGCTGCCCGTACCGGACCGTCGTCTTGCTGACGTGCCGGTAGGCGTCACGGCGTTCCTGCAACGCTCCGTTGTACAGCGAGCAGTGATCACGCAGCATCTCGCCCAGCGCCTGAGTCTGCCGCACCGTGGGCCGCATGAGGAACTTGTACGCACGAATCACCCGACCCACCCCCTTCAGCTCTTGTCAGCAACCTAGCCCAGGCCACTGACATTGACCCCACCGCAGACGGAACACCCGTGCACTCATGACCGGTCAGAGCCGCCCTGAGATGCGTTTCCCGCCCCGGCTGAAGCCGGGGATACCCACGCAAGAAAAGGGATGGAGCACACAGCACAAGCCGAGCCGCCGGCGCAGGCCCCTGCCGCTGCGACCGGGGGCAGCGCGACCGGCGCGGCCGGCGCCATCCGCGAGGGGGGTTACACGGCCGGCCTGCGCAACCGTCAGGTCCAGATGATCGCGATCGGCGGCGCCATCGGCACCGGCCTCTTCCTCGGCGCCGGCGAGCGGCTGCACGCGGCCGGCCCGGCGCTGGTCGTCATCTTCGCGCTCACCGGCCTGTTCGCCTTCTTCATCTCGCGCGCCATGGGCGAGTTGGTGATGCACCGGCCGACGTCCGGTTCGTTCGTCTCGTACTCGCGCGAGTTCCTCGGCGAGAAGGCCGCGTACACGGCGGGCTGGGTCTACTTCCTGCACTGGGTGTGCAGCGGCATCGCGGAGATCACCGCGGTGGCGATGTATCTGCACTACTGGGCGGCGTTCCGGGACATTCCCCAGTGGACGCTGGCCCTGTTCGCGCCGCTCGTGGTGCTTGTCGCGAACCTCATCTCGGTGCGCTGGTTCGGCGAGTTCGAGTTCTGGTTCTCGATCATCAAGGTCGCCGCGATCCTGGCGTTCCTCGCCATCGGCTGCTGGCTGCTGGCCAGCCGGCACCCCGTCGACGGCCACCGCACGGGCCCGCAGCTGATCGCCGACAACGGCGGCATGCTGCCCAACGGCCTGCTCGCCGCCGTCGTGCTCATCCAGGGCGTGGTCTTCGCCTACGCCGCGATCGAGATGGTCGGCATCGCCGCCGGCGAGACCGCGAACCCGCGCAAGGTGATCCCGCGCGCCATCAACTCCGTGTCGTGGCGCATCGTGCTCTTCTACGTCGGCAGCGTGCTGCTGCTCGTCCTCCTGCTGCCGTGGACCGCGTACAAGGCCGGCGAGTCGCCCTTCGTGACACTGATGGGCAAGCTGGGCGTTCCCGGTATCAGCGGCATCATGAACTTCGTGATCCTCACGGCGGCTCTCTCCAGTTGCAACTCCGGTCTCTACTCGACCGGCCGCGTGCTGCGCTCGATGGGCCTGGCCGGTTCGGCGCCCGCCTTCACCACGAAGATGAACAAGCGGGGCGTGCCCTTCAGCGGCGTCCTGCTGACCGCGTGCTGCTACATCCTCGGCATCGTCCTCAACTACGTCGTGCCGGAGCGGGCGTTCTCCATCGTGCTGAACTTCTCCGCGATCACCATGATCGGCACCTGGGCGATGATCATCGTCTGCCAGATGGTGCTGCGCCGCAAGGCGCTGCGCGGCGAACTGGAGCGCCCCGCCTTCCGGCTGCCCGGCGCGCCCTTCACCTCCTGGCTCACGCTCGCCTTCCTCGCCGTCGTCGTGGTGCTCATGTGCGTCGACGGCGGCGACGCCGCCTGGTCGGTGGCCTGTGTCCCGCTGATCGCCATCGGCCTCGTGATCGGCTGGTTCGCCGTCCGCGGCCGGGTCGCCGAGCGGCAGGCGACCGGACATCTTGCGGTCGAACAGCACCCGGCCGAACAGCGGGGCTGAACGACATAGATGGTGGCACCGTTGCCGACCTGCCGCGCTCCGGCGGGTCGGCAGCGGTGCCTCGCGTCAGCGTGAAGGGCACCGTACGTCAGTCGGTGACGACTGGGAGCGGAACAACTCACGCGTGAACAGCTCCGTTTGGCTGCGGCTGCCGAGAGCGCGCATGTATGCCGATGCCATGCGGTCAGGCACGGACAGCAGCCGGTTCCCGGCCAATAGACGGGCCAATAGACGAACCACGCCCCCTGGGCAAGGAGAACAAGGTCACACCCCCACGGTGTGCCGCTCTTCTGTCGGTCTGACCTAGCATCCGAGCATGACGGTCCTGCCTGACGACGGGCTCTCCCTGGCGGCCGAGTTTCCTGACGCGACATATGAGCAGTGGCAGCACCTGGTCTCGGGTGTCCTGCGCAAGTCGGGAAAGGAAGTCTCTGGCTCCGCAGCGGAAGACGCCCTGTCCACCGCGCTGGAGGACGGGCTCCGCGCCCGCCCTCTGTACACCGCGCGCGATGACGCTCCTGCCACCGGCCTGCCCGGCTTCGCGCCGTTCGTGCGCGGCGGACGCGCCGAGGGGAACAGCGTCGGCGGCTGGGACGTGCGCCAGCGGCACACTGCCGCCGGCCCGGCAGCCGTACTGGCCGACCTGGAGAACGGCGTCACCTCTCTGTGGCTCACCGTGGGCTCCTCCGGCATTCCCGTGTCAGCGCTGCCCGGCACCCTCGACGGTGTCTATCTGGATCTGGCTCCGATCGTCCTGGACGCCGGCGGCGAAGTCGACGCTGCCGCACGTCAATTGCTGCGCCTCTACGAGGAGTCGGGTATCGCCCCGGACGCGGCGCGCGGCAACCTCGGCGCGGACCCGCTGGGCCACGAGGCCCGCACTGGGCAGCGTTACGACGGCGCGCCGGTCACCGACCTGGCCGCGCTGTGTGCCAGGCAGTACTCGGGGCTGCGCGCGCTGACCGTGGACGCCCTGCCGTACCACGAGGCGGGCGGCTCGGCCGCACAGGAACTCGGCTGTGCGCTGGCGACCGGCGTCGCGTACCTGCGCGAGCTCTCCGAATCGGGCCTCACCAGTCAACAGGCCCTGGCGCAGCTGGAGTTCCGGTTCGCCGCGACCGCCGATCAGTTCCTGACCGTCGCCAAGCTGCGCGCCGCGCGCCGGCTGTGGGCCCGGGTCGCCGAGGTGTGCGGGGCGTCGCAGGCGGGCGCCCAGCTGCAGCACGCCGTGACGTCGCCGGTGATGATGACGCGCCGTGACCCGTGGGTGAATATGCTGCGGACCACGGTCGCGACGCTCGCCGCCGGCGTGGGCGGTGCGGACGCGGTGACGGTACTGCCCTTCGACAGCGCGATCGGTGTGCCCGACGGGTTCGCCCGCCGTATCGCGCGCAACACCTCCACGATCCTCATCGAGGAATCGCACCTGTCCCGGGTGATCGACCCTGCGGGCGGCTCGTGGTACGTGGAGCGGCTGACCGACGAACTCGCCCACGCCGCCTGGGAGTTCTTCCGGACCATCGAGCGTGAGGGCGGTCAGGCCGCTGCCCTGCGCTCCGGTCTTGTCCGCGACCGGCTCGCCGAGACGTGGTCGGCACGCAGCGTGCGGCTCGCCGAGCGGCGTGAACCCATCACCGGCGTGAGCGAGTTCCCGCACCTCGGCGAGAAGCCGGTCGAGCGCGTGCCCGTGGAGGCTCCGCCCTGCGGTGGCCTGCCCCGCGTGCGGCGGGACGAATCGTTCGAGGCCCTGCGGGCCCGCTCGGACCGCCACCTCGCGGCGACCGGCCGCCGCCCGCGGGTGTTTCTGGCCGCGCTGGGCCCGGCCGCCGCGCACACCGCACGCCTCACCTTCGCAGCCAACCTGCTCCAGGCGGGCGGCATCGAGGCCGTCACCGACGGCACGTTCGAGGAGAGCGGGGCCCAGGAGGTGTGCCTGTGCTCCAGCGACACGGTGTACGAGGAGCAGGCCGAGGCCACCGCCGGGACTCTGCGGACCGCGGGCGCGCGGCACGTGTTCCTGGCGGGCCGGCCCGGACCGTATGCCGGGGTCGACACCTACGTCTTCGCCGGCTGTGACGCCGTGGCCGTGCTCTCCGCCACGCTCGACCGCATGGGAGTGTCCTGATGTCCATCCCTTCCGTCCCCGACTTCTCGGCGGTAGAGCTCGGGACACCGGCCGTCGGCGCCGGCGCGGACGACTGGCGCACCGCGGTCAAGCGGGCCACCGACGGCGACGACCTGCTGTGGGAGACCCCCGAAGGCATCACGGTCAAGCCGCTCTACACCGGGCAGGATCTGGAGGGTCTCGACTTCCTCGACACCTTCCCGGGCGTCGCCCCGTACCTGCGCGGCCCGTACCCGACGATGTACGTGAACCAGCCCTGGACGATCCGCCAGTACGCGGGCTTCTCCACGGCCGAGGAGTCGAACGCCTTCTACCGGCGCAACCTCGCCGCCGGCCAGAAGGGCCTGTCGGTCGCCTTCGACCTGCCCACGCACCGCGGCTACGACAGCGACCACCCGCGAGTCACCGGTGACGTCGGCATGGCGGGTGTCGCGATCGACTCGATCCTCGACATGCGGCAGCTCTTCGACGGCATCCCGCTGGACAGGATGACCGTGTCGATGACGATGAACGGCGCCGTGCTCCCGGTACTCGCGCTGTACATCGTGGCCGCCGAGGAGCAGGGCGTACCGCCCGAGAAGCTGGCCGGGACCATTCAGAACGACATCCTCAAGGAGTTCATGGTCCGCAACACCTACATCTATCCGCCGAAGCCGTCGATGCGGATCATCTCCGACATCTTCGCGTACACCTCGCAGCGGATGCCGCGCTACAACTCGATCTCGATCTCCGGCTACCACATCCAAGAGGCGGGCGCGACAGCCGACTTGGAGCTGGCGTACACCCTCGCCGACGGCGTGGAGTACCTCCGCGCCGGACGGGAGGCGGGCCTGGACGTGGACGCGTTCGCGCCCCGGCTCTCGTTCTTCTGGGCGATCGGCATGAACTTCTTCATGGAGATCGCCAAGCTGCGGGCCGCGCGGCTGCTGTGGGCGAAGCTGGTCAAGCAGTTCGACCCGAAGAACGCCAAGTCCCTTTCCCTGCGCACCCATTCGCAGACGTCGGGCTGGTCGCTGACCGCGCAGGACGTGTTCAACAACGTCACGCGTACCTGTGTCGAGGCGATGGCCGCGACCCAGGGCCACACCCAGTCGCTGCACACCAACGCCCTCGACGAGGCGCTGGCGCTGCCCACCGACTTCTCCGCTCGCATCGCCCGCAACACGCAGCTCCTGATCCAGCAGGAGTCCGGCACGACCCGGGCCATCGACCCGTGGGGCGGCAGCGCGTACGTCGAGAAGCTGACCCACGACCTGGCCCGCCGCGCCTGGCAGCACATCCAGGAGGTCGAGGCCGCGGGCGGCATGGCCAAGGCGATCGACGCGGGCATCCCCAAGCTGCGCATCGAGGAGGCGGCGGCCCGCACCCAGGCCCGCATCGACTCCGGGCGCCAGCCGGTCATCGGCGTCAACAAGTACCGCGTCGACAGCGACGAGCAGATCGACGTCCTCAAGGTCGACAACTCCTCCGTCCGCACCCAGCAGATCGAGAAGCTGCGGCGGCTGCGCGCGGAACGGGACGAGCGGGCCTGCCAGGACTCGCTCGACGCCCTCACCCGGGCGGCGGCCGGCGAGGGCAACCTCCTTGAACTCGCCGTGAACGCGGCCCGCGCGAAAGCGACCGTCGGGGAGATCTCCGACGCCCTGGAGAAGGTGTACGGGCGCCACGCCGGGCAGATCCGTACGATCTCGGGTGTGTACCGGAACGAAGCAGGCGAGTCGCCGTCGGTGGACCGCACCCGGGCTCGCGTCGACGGGTTCGCCGAGGCCGAGGGGCGCCGGCCGCGCATCCTCGTCGCCAAGATGGGCCAGGACGGCCACGACCGCGGCCAGAAGGTGATCGCGACCGCCTTCGCCGACCTCGGCTTCGACGTGGACGTCGGCCCGCTGTTCCAGACCCCGGCCGAGGTGGCGCGGCAGGCCGTCGAGGCGGACGTGCACATCGTCGGGGTGTCGTCGCTGGCCGCCGGTCACCTCACCCTCGTACCGGCGCTGCGCGAGGCGCTCGCCGAGGAGGGGCGCGGCGACATCATGATCGTGGTGGGCGGTGTCATCCCGCCGCAGGACGTGCCGACGCTCCTGGAGATGGGAGCGGCCGCGGTGTTCCCGCCCGGCACGGTGATCCCGGATGCCGCCCACGACCTGGTGACGCGGCTGGCGGCCGGGCTCGGGCACGACGACCTGTGAGCCGGTGAGTCCATGGCCATCGACCTCGACACCTACGTCAAGGGCGTTCTCGACGGGAAGCGGGCGCTCGTCGCCCGCGCCATCACGCTCGTCGAGTCCACCCGGCCCCAACACCGGGCGCTGGCCCAGGAGTTGCTGACCGAGCTGCTGCCGCACAGCGGACGGGCCCGCAGGATAGGGATCACCGGTGTGCCGGGCGTCGGCAAGTCGACGTTCATCGACGCCTTCGGCACGATGCTCACCGGTCTCGGGCACCGGGTCGCCGTGCTCGCCGTCGACCCGTCCTCCAGCCGGACCGGCGGCTCCATCCTCGGCGACAAGACCCGCATGGAGCGCCTGGCCGTCGACCCGGCGGCCTTCGTACGCCCCTCCCCCACGGCCGGCACACTCGGCGGTGTCGCCAAGGCGACGCGCGAGTCGATCATCGTGATGGAAGCGGCGGGCTACGACGTGGTGCTCGTGGAGACCGTCGGCGTGGGCCAGTCCGAGACCGCGGTCGCGAACATGGTCGACTCCTTCCTGCTGCTCAGCCTCGCCCGTACCGGCGATCAGCTTCAGGGCATCAAGAAGGGCGTCCTCGAGCTGGCCGACGTGATCAGCGTCAACAAGGCCGACGGCCCGCATCAGCGCGACGCCCAGGCAGCGGCAAGGGAGTTGGCGGGCGCGCTGCGCCTGATGCACGGAAAGGACGCCTTCTGGACACCGCCTGTGCTCAGTTGCAGCGCGCGCGAGTCGACCGGCCTCGACACCGTCTGGGAACGGCTCGAACAGCACCGCGCCCTGCTCGACTCCACCGGGCGCCTCGCCGCCCGCCGGCGCGATCAGCAGCTCGACTGGACATGGGCCATGGTCCATGACGAGCTCCTCGGCCGCCTCCACACCGACCCGGCGGTCCGCTCCCTGACGCCGGAGCTCGAACAGCAGGTCCGCGACGGAGAACTCACCGCCACGCTGGCCGCCGAGCGCATCCTGGACGCCTTCAGGAGCCACTGAGCAAGCCCCCGGCGTAGGCCCGGAACGACACCGATGCGAGGGGGGACCGATCGGGACGGATCCCTCCCCCGCACAGATGACGATCTTCTGGCCCCCTCCATGCTGCGGATCGGATTCCCGGGCGACATGGTCGTATGAGGGCACGCAGCGCCCGAAGCACGGCGACAATCGACCGGGGAGCCGCCGACGCTCTCACCCCGCACTCGGCCGACTGATGTGGAGCCGCTCATGACCACCGCACGGGACCTCGCGATCGTTGCCCTGGCCGAGACACCCGACCACCCCGTGGAGCAGGGCGAACTGTCGCTGGCGCTCGCGGGGGCCGAGGTGTTCGACCTCATCGAGGCCAAGGCACTGATCGTGGACGGCGACGGCATCCTGCCCAGCGCCCAGGCGCCCACCGGGGACCGCCTGCTGGATGAGGCCGCCGCGGCTCTCGTGCGACAGGAGCCGTACGAGTCGGTCGAGGACTGGCTGTGGCGCCGGGGCCGCGGGCTGTCCTCGGCGTACGTCGACGAGCTGGAGCGGGAGGGGCTGACGAACCGGCCGCGAGGCCTTCGGAATCCGCTGAAGAGCGGGCGGACGGAGCCGGTCGACTCGGCGGACCGGCGCCGGGCCGAGGAGCGCTGGGCGACGGGCGAACCCGTGCTCGTCGCCCTGGCGGCCGCCGCCGGAATCCGGGACGAGCCGGCCGATGACGCCCCCGAGCTCGCCGGGGACGCGGTCGCGGCGGTTCTGGCCGCCGTCGGGAACGCCGTTCAGGAGCTGCAGGCCGTACGGCAGCGCAGGGCCATCGAGGACTCGGCGTTCGACAACGTCTGGCGCGGCTACTGAGATCTGTCCTTACGCACGCGCCGAGAAGGGCCCCTGACAGGCAGACGCCTGTCAGGGGCCCTTCTCGGCGCGCCGCCGCTACCCGTACGGCTCACACGAGCTGTACGGGTGCCCGGCGGGAGACCGCGGGGTCAGCGAACGTCGTAGGCGCGGGTGACGGTCTGGGTGACCGCGTTGCCGTTGGCGTCGGTGAGGGTGGCCTTCATCGTGACCTGCTTGCCGGCCGCGCCGGTGTGGTCGAGGACGGCCGTCCACTTGCCGTCCTTCTTCTGGGTCGGCGCCTGGGTCCAGGTGGTGCCGCCGTCGTAGGAGTAGGACAGCGAGGCCGCGGTGATCGCGCCCGGGGTGTACCCGGCGTGGCCCTGGGCCGAGAGGCCGACCTTGATGCCGCTCTGCGCCGGCAGGGTGTTCATGCCGTCCACCGGCACGTCGTACACCGGGAAGAGGATCGGCAGGCCGCGCGAGTAGACGTCCGGCTCCCGGTGGGAGCGGAAGCTCCACGTGGTGGCGACAGCGGTGGAGCGCAGCCAGTTCCGGTCCGAGGTCGGGATCTTCTCCAGGTACTGGGTGAGCTCGTACGCGGAGTCCTCGTCCGGCACGCTGAACACGTCGTACGGATAGGGGCTGGTGGCGATCTGCTGACCGTTGCGCTTCAGTTCCAGCTTGCCGAGGTCGCCGAACGACGCGCCGGGGGACCAGTGGTCGCCGGATCCGTCGAGCCAGAGCGCGGTCTGGATGCCGATCTGGTCGCCCTGCCGTTCGGCGGCCAGCGCCGGCTTGCCGTCGGCGCCGCGTGGGGCGGCCGGCCGCAGGGGGCCGCCGTACCACTCTTCGGCGCTCCGCTGTCCGGCCCGGTAGACGCGGTCCTGGTCGCCCATGAACGCGGCGAACGGGAAGCTGGTCATCGCGCCATGGCTCCAGGCGGCGTCGCCCGTCGTGTAGTAGGCGGTGCGGGTGCCGGGCACGTGGACGGTGCCGAACGGGCTGACGGGGATGTAGGCGCCGCTGCTGCCGGCGGGGCGGACGAACATCGCATCGATGTAGTCGGCCTCCTTGCCCATGGCGTGCCACGTTTCGGTGACCTGGGCCAGCTCGGCGTCCTTGGGCTGGTAGACCTGGTCGGAGCGCAGCGGACCATGGGCCGGGAACGACAGGTTGTAGACGTAGGGCGAGCCGTCCTCGGAGCCGGTCGCACGCCAGGTGGGCCGGAACTCGAAGGTGCCGTTCTCGGTACGTCCGTCGATGTCTGCGTAGAACTTCTGGACGCCGCTGCCGGCCGTGATCGATCCGGATATCTGCCAGGTGTCGTCCCACGTGCGGGTGTAGCTGAACGTGGTGTTGTCCACCTTCGAGGGACGGTCGGTGTGCAGGCTCAGCCGGTGGGCCCTGCGGGCGTCGAGGACGACGGTGGTGTCATGGGTGATCCGCAGCTGCGGGTTCGCGAGGTAGCTGACCGACTCGGGCGCGTTGTCCGCGTCGTAGCTCCCCACGAAGCTGCTGAGGGCATAGTCACCCGGGCGCACGCGGTACGTCTGGTCGGTCGCGCCGTTGTTGCCGCGGCGTTCGCCCTTGTCGGTGTCGAGGCTGACCAGGTCCAGTGAGGAGGGGCCGGCGGCGGGCTTGCCGTTGCGGTCGATGACCTTGACCCGGAGGGTGACCGTCTCCGGCTGGACGTAGAGCGTGACGGGCACGGAGACGTGCACATCGCCGCCGGTGGCCAGGATCCGGCCGGTGACCGCACCGTACTGGGCGTCCGTCAGCCGGGCCGTGGGGTCGATCCGCAGCGGCACCTGAGCGGTGGCGCCCGCGGGGACCTTCAGCTTGTTCTCCGCCGGCTTGACGACGCCGGAGCGGACATCGCTGCCGTCGTTGCCGTGCACACCGCTGACCCTCAGGCTCAGGGTGAGGTCGCTCTTGCCGGTGTTGGTGAAGGGCACCTGCACGGTGGTGCGGTCCGAGGCGCCCTGCGGCCAGTTGTAGCTGCCGGCCTGGACCGCGGGCGCGGAGAGCACCTTCTGGTTCACCGCGCCGAACACGTCGAGGACTCCACCGCCGGTCTGGTCGGCGCCGGCGACCTTGCCGCCGGTGCGGGCGGAGGAGACCAGGGCGGCCTTGACCTGCTGCGCGGTCCAGTCCGGGTGGGCCTGGCGGACGACGGCCGCGGCGCCCGCGACATGCGGAGTGGCCATGGAGGTGCCGGACATCGTGCGGTAGGCGTAGACGCCGCGGCCGCCCGCACTCGCCGCCGAGATGTCCACGCCGGGGGCGGCGATCTCGGGCTTGAGCGTGTGCGTGACGGCCACGGGACCACGGCTGGAGAACTGCGCGGTGGTGTCATCACGGTCGACCGCGCCGACGGTCAGAACGTCAGGCACGCAGCCGGGCGAGGAGACGGTCTCGGTGCCCGCCCCCGCGTTTCCGGCGGCGATGACGAACAGCGTGTGGGTGTTCTTCGACAGTTCCTTCGTGGCCTCGGCCATCGGGTCGGAGCAGTCGCCGATCGTGGGGTTGCCGAGGCTCATCGAGACGACGTCGGCCCTCTGGTCGACGGCCCACTGCATGCCCGCGATGATCCAGGAGTCCAGGCCGTAGCCCTGGTCGTTGAGGACCTTGCCGACGAGCAGGGAGGTACCGGGGGCGACGCCCTTCTTGCGGCCGTCACTGGCCGCTCCGGACCCGCCGACCGTGGAGGCGGTGTGGGTGCCGTGGCCCACCTTGTCGTCGGTGTTCTTGGAGTCCGTGAAGTTCTTGGACGCGGCGACCCGGCTCGCCAGGTCCGGGTGTTCGGCGTCCACGCCCGAGTCCAGCACGGCGACCTTTGTGCCCTTGCCGTCGTAGCCGGCTGCCCAGGCCTCCGGCGCGTGCACCTGCGCGGTGGAACGGTCCAGCGTGGCCTCGGCCTTGCCGTCCAGCCACAGCTTCTTCAGCGGGGAGGCGGCACGTGAGCGGGTGTCGGTGATGTCCCGCCAGAACGTGGCGGCGGTGTCCTTGCCCGCTTTGAGCGCGACGCCGTCCACAGCCGGGAGGCTCAGGCCCCGCTCGGAACCACGAGGGGCCGCCGGCGCGCTCTTCGCGACGTCCACAGTGTTGCGGTAGGTGGCGATGAGCGGCAGCGCATCGGTGTGTGCGTCGTCGTATCCCTGGCGGATGAGCCCGGTGACGTTGAACAGTTGCTCGTCGACCTTGCCCTCGGCTATCGCCTCGGAGGCACCCTCGGGGTAGACGTAGAGGTCCTTGCCCCTCTGGTAGGTCTGCACCATCGGCTGCGTGCCGTCCTCGCGGGGCAGCACGGCCGCGGAGCTGCGACCCGACCTGTCGGTGGACACCACCACCTTGTCGCCGGTGACCAGCGTGACTGTCGTCTGCTTGCCGCCCGTCGCCCTGGCCCCGCTGCCGATGACGGGTCTCTTCCCCGAGGCACCGTCAGGCGGCGTATCAGCCGCCCCTGAAGGCGTGACCGCCGTGACGGCCAGGGCGGCGGCGGTAGCCGCGCCCATGGCTATACGCGTTATGGAGCGCATGGATCTCCCCACTCGAAACCGTGAACATGCCGTGCTGCCGCTGCAGCCTGGCAGACATCCAGATCGTCGAGGGATGCCGCGCGTGACGGGTTTCCCGCATGTCGGTTTTCCGACATGCGGTCACATCTACGGGTCACTCAGCTCGGTGGAAACTCGGGCCGCACCCTGCAGCCTCGGCCTGATCGAGGTCTCGTCGAGGACGTCGAGGAAGCTGACCGTCAGGCCCGGGCGGGACGTCAGAGCCAGCCCGCGCGTGCCGCGTGCCACCCCAGTTGCAGGCGCGAGTCCGCTCCCGCAAGGTCCATCAGACGGCGTGTCCGTCGCTCCACTGTGCGTATGGAGAGGCCGAGTTGGGAGGCTGCCCGCCGGTCGGAGACACCTGCCAGCAGGAGGGCGAGGACCTCCAGTTCCCCCTCGGTCGGCTGCTGATCGGTTGTCTGCTGCGCGCGCACACCCGAGGTGGTGGCGTACAGAGGCCGGGCCTCGGCCCATTCCTTCTCGAAGAGATGGACCAGGGCCGTCAGCAGACCGCTGCGGTGCACCACGATGGCGCTCGGCTCACCGCCGGCGTCCGTCATGTCGAGTGGCACCATGGCACGCTCCCGGTCCGACACGACCATCTTCAGTGGCAACGAGTCGGCCAGACGAAGTCCGAGACCCGCCTTCAAGGCCGCCCTCATGTCCCCCGCAACCTCGTGACCGTCGAGATAGTTCCTGTCAGCCACGACCCGGAAGTCGACACCGCGGTCCAGCGCGGAACTCTCCGACATGTCGGTGTCCTCGCGCGGCACCGCGATGGGCGCGCCGACGAGGAAGACGAGCAACTCCCGCTGGGCGCCCCGCTGCAGTTGGTGGAACCGGTGTGCCACCTGCTCCACGCCGACGACCACCTCCACGACACTGCCCGCAGGGTGCGCGGCGGTACTGCGGTACTGCTCGGTCAGCATCGAGAACGCGGTCTCGGCCCGGTGCAGTGCGTTGCGCTGCTCGACGAGAATCGGGGCCAGAGCCACCGAGGGTGGTGTGAGCCGGTAGCGGGCGTCCCCGCAGTCAGCGGAGTCAGGCGCCCCGCTCCTGGCCTCGGTGGCGACCGTCACCAGACCACGTGTCGTCATGTCGAGCAGGATGCGGGCGGTCTCGGCCTTCTCGAGTCCGGTCTGCCGGGCGAGGTCCCGCGCGGAGGCAGTCGGGTGAGCCAGCAGTGCGGTGTAGACGGCCTCTTCGGCCGGGCCCAATCCCAATGCCTGCAGCATCCAGCTCCCCCTCGGGCGGCCGCCGTGTCGGACCGTGGCGCGGCTCGGGTGGACCGAGCAGATTCTTCGCGATCGAACATTATCCCACTGTCAGGAAGTCACCATTGTCCGGCGCCTGTTGTGGACGCATCCGAGTCGCCTGGGCCAGGAGTGTGCCTCACCTGGCCCGCTCACCCGCACCCCGGACTCCGGATCCCCACCGGTCACCGCACGGGGGCATCGCCCGGCGGGGCGCGGCTCGCCCACGTCCTGGCCTGCCTAACGTACGGGGAGTACACCACCTGCCCGGGAGGTTCCGTGCCGCAAAAGCATCCGAAGCGTTTCGCGTTCGAGGGCATCGAACCACCGCGCAATGCCGAGGTGGTGATCGGCGTTGCGTCGGTAACCCTCTTGGTGCTGATCCTGGGCACCCTGTCCGAGTCCCCGGTGTGGCTTCTCGGGCTCCTTGTGTTCCTGCCGGCGGCCGCGTCCGCGCTGTGCACCGTGCGGCAGACGAAGTTCGTGGCCGCGTGGATCGTGCTGGTGGTCATCGTCGTCGTGCTGCTCCGGCACGGTGACGGGCGGTCGTGGCTCGACAGGAGCCTCATGATGCTGCTCACCCTCGCCCTGGGCGCGGCCTCCGTCTACGCCTGCCACCGTCGTATCCGCCGCGAGGACGCGATGCTGCGGCTGCGCTCCACCGCTGCGGCGATGCAGCGCCACATCCTGCGCCCGCTGCCTCTGCTCACCGACGACGTCCTGGTCGACGGCGCGTACGAGCCCGTACAGGAGGACCGGCTCGTCGGAGGCGACATCTACGACGTCGTCGAGTCTCCGTGGGGCACCCGCGTTCTGATCGGCGATGTCCAGGGCAAGGGCCTGCCCGCGGTCGGTGCCGCGTTCGCGGTCATCGGCGCGTTCCGTGAGGCGGCCCACCGGGAGCCGACCCTCACCGGGCTCGTCGACGCACTCGATACCTCTGTCGTACGGCACAACTCCTACGCCGCGCAGACCGGCGACGACGAGCGGTTCGTCACCGCGCTCATCCTCAACGTCGACGCGCACGACGAGGTGCAAGTCATCAACTGCGGACACATCGCGCCCCACGTGCTGCACAACGCCACCATCAGCACGCCGGTCCTCGACTCCGGCGTTCCCCTCGGTCTCGCCGAACTCGCCGCCGAACCAGCGACCGTCGACTGGTTCACCTTCCCGGCCGGGGCGACGCTGCTGCTGACCACCGACGGGCTCACCGAAACCCGCGGCGCCGACGGCACGTTCTATCCCGTCACCGAACGCCTCACCGAGCGGATGTCCCTCTCCGCCACCGACCTGCCGCACGCCCTCTTCGACGACGCGAGCGCGTTCGCCGGAGAGCGAGGTCAGCACGACGACGTCGCGATCCTGTCCGTCCGGCGGTCGCCTTTCCGTTGAGCACATCGCGCCACGCATCACACAAACCCACGTTGTGCCCGCCACCCGCAGAGACGTCGAGGACTCCTATGAGCCGGGGCACGGCTAGGGTGGCGAACGTCGAGCCGGGGTGTGCGGAGTGGGGAACGGTCAGGGGCATGGATACGGGCCAGGACAAGGATGCGGGCGGGCTCGAGCGGCGGCCCACGTCGAAGGATGTCGCCCGGCTCGCGGGAGTGTCGCACACCGCGGTGTCGTTCGTGTTCAACGGGCGCGCCGAGGGGAACCTGTCGGCGGCCACCCAGGAGCGGATCCGGGAGGCGGCACGGCAGCTCGGCTACCGGCCGAACCCGATGGCGCGCGGTCTGCGTCGGCGGCGCAGCGCCGTCATCGGTCTCGTCACCGACCACATCGCCTCCTCCCCCTTCGCCGGAGCGCTGCTGCGCGGCGCCATGGAGACCGCCTGGGACCGTGAGCACCTCGTCGTGACCGTCGACTCGACCGGCGACCCGGACAAGGAGAGCGCCGCGGTCACCGAGCTGCTCGACCGGCGCGTCGACGGCATCATCTACGCCGCGATGACCCTGCGCCGGGCCGCGCTGCCCAAGGGCCTCGACCGCACCGTCGCCGTGCTCGCCAACTGCCTTCCTTCCGAAGGTGATTGGGCGTCCGTCATTCCCGCCGAGCGAGCCGGCGGACGGGCCGCGGCGCGGCTGCTCCTGGAGGCCGGGCACCGCCGGATCGCCCTGGTCGGCGGGCTCGACGACATCGCGTCCGCGGAACGACTGCGCGGCTTCCGCGACGCCCTGCGCGGTGCGGAGATGCGGGCGCGACAGGACTGGATCGTGCGGAGCGGGGGCGAGATCTCCGCCGGATACCGGGGTGCGCTGAGTGTCCTCGACGGTGTGCCCGCGGCAGAGCGGCCGACCGGGATCGTCTGCTACAACGACCGGGTCGCGGCGGGCGTGCTGCACGCCGCGACCCGGCTCGGGATCGAGGTGCCCGGCGACCTCTCGGTGGTCGGATACGACGACCAGGAGCACATGGCGCAGTTCCTCAGACCGCGGCTCACCACCGTCGCGCTGCCGCACCGGGCCATGGGCGAGCGAGCGGCGCAGCTGCTGCTCGACGCCTTGGCGGACGGGGTTGCGCCGCCCGCCGAGGTGATCCGGCTCAACTGCCCTGTGGTCGGGCGTGATTCTGTGGGCCCACCTCCCAGCCTCTGATCCGGGCAGGTGTTCCGGACACCGTCAGGACCGGGGTGTCGTCCGGGCGCAGGTAGACACGCTCGGTCGCCACGGCCCGTTCGGCGGCGAAGAGTTCGAGCAGCGAACCGTCCACGAGAATCCGCGCGGCCAGTTCCTCCGTCGGCGACACCCGCAGGACGAGGGGCGCCGAGTCGGTCTCCCGCCCGGCGGCGTCGCGACGCGGCCAGCCCGACCGGTCGAGGGTCGCCGTGCCGGCCGCCGGGTCGAGGGTGACGGTCAGTTCCCGGCCCGACGCGGCCCGGCACAGGGTCACGGACACCGGCGTGCGCGCGGCCACCTCCACGTCGTACGAGACCGGCAGCGGTGTCGCCGAGCACGACGCGCCGGCCACGAACGGCCCTGCGGTGCGTAGGAGTTCGAGCTCGGGAGCGGGGCGGACCCGCAGTGATCCGTCCGCATGTGTGCTCATCTCGCGGGGTGCGGTCAGGACACCGGACCAGCCCGCTCGATCCACCTCGGCCTGCGGGCGGGCCTCCCAGGACCAGCCCCACAGGAGGGTGCGCCCGTCGTCCGGGTCGTGCGCAACGGCCGGGGCATAGAAGTCGCGGCCATGGTCCGGGCGGTCCCCGGACTTCACCTGAAACCTCAACTCGCCGTCGGCCAGCACTTCCAGATGCCCCGTCAACGACGCCGTGGTGTGTGGGTCGCCGCCCCAAAGCGACAGGACCAGGACCCAGTCGCCGGTGTCCGTCCGGAACAGCTGGGGGCACTCCCAGCCGGTCGCTTCCATGCCGAGCAGGCGGGCCGTCGACGGGTCCCGTCCGTCGAGCAGGACGCCCGCGAAGCGCCACGCATTGAGGTCGTCGCAGTCGTAGAGGAGTACCGACGGTGTCCCGTCCGCGTGCCCCGCGCCGACGAGCGCCCAGCGCCGCCCGCCGTGCCGGAACACGAACGGGTCGCGGAACATCACCACGTCCAGGCCCGGCGGCGGGCACGTGACCACCGGCGCCGGGAGGGGGCGCCAGCGCAGGAGAAGCGGGTCGTCCGGATCGGCCTGGGCGAGGCAGATGGTGCCGAGTCCGGTGTGATGACGGTCGATTCCGGTGTAGACGGCGGTGGGTGTGCCGGCGTCGTCGACCACGCAGCCGGACCAGCAGCCCGCCTCGTCCGGGCCGCCGGGGGTCGGCGTGAGCGCGATGGGATGGTGTTCCCAGTGCGCCAGATCGGCGCTGGAGGCGTGGCCCCAGTGCATGTTCGTGTGCACGGGGGCGGCGGGGTTGTGCTGGTAGAAGAGGTGGTGGCGGCCGCGCCAACGGAACGGTCCGTTGGGGTCGTTGGCCCAGTTGACGGGTGGGCGGACACGGGCGCGCGGGGCGTGGACGTCGTGCACTTCGTATGCGCCGTGTCCTTCGTATGCGCCGTGCGGGTGGTCGTCGTTCATCGGTTCACTCCTGCGGACGTGATGCCCTCGCGCAGAGGGCGCTGGCCGATGACGAAGACCGCCATGGCGGGGATCATGGAGAGCACGACTCCGGCGAGGACGACGGAGATCGAGCCGGTGCCGAGGTTGCCCTGAAGGGAGACCAGGCCGAGCGGCAGCGTGAAGTTCTGGGTCGAGGTCTCGAGGATCAGCGGCCGGAAGAACTCGTTCCAGTGGTAGTTGAAGGCGAGGACGCCGATGATCGCGAGGCCGGGCGTGGCCAGCGGCGCGTACACCGAGCGGAAGATCCGCCACGGCCCGGCGCCGTCGATCAGGGCCGCCTCGCCGAGGTCCTTGGGCATGCCGAGGAAGTACTGCCGCATCAGGAACGTGCCGAAGGCGGTCGGCCAGGCGGGGATGATCAGGCCGAGCAGGGTGTCGGTCAGGCCCATCGGCTTCAGGAGCAGGAACACCGGCACGATCGTGACCTGCACAGGGACCATCATGGTCGCCAGGACCAGGCCGAACAGCGGCTTCTTGAAACGGAATTCGAGGCGCGCGAAGGCGTATCCGGCGAGCCCCGCGGTGATCATCTGGCCGACCGCGATGAGCGCGGTCACCAGGGTCGAGTTGAGGGCGAGCAGCCACACGTCGATCTGCGCGAAGACCTGGTGGTAGGCCTCGGTGGTGGCGTGGCCCGGAATGATCCGCGGCGGCAGGTCGAACGACTCCGCCGGCGCCCTGAACGAGGTGGACACCGTCCAGATCACCGGGCCGAGGGTCAGCAGGGCCACCGCCGTGAGCCCCGCGACGCGCGTCCAGGACGCGAGGACGTACTTCATACGGTTCATGGGGTCACCCGGCTACTGGTAGTGGACGAAGCGCCGGCTGAGCCGGAACTGGAGTGCCGTCACGGCCATGATCAGGACGAAGAGCAGGACGCCGATCGCGGAGGCCTCGCCGAACCGCAGCTGCTCGAACGCGCTCTGGTAGATGACCATCACGACGGTGCGGGTGGCGTCGCCCGGTCCCCCGTCGGTGAGGACGTAGGGCTGCTCGAACACCTGCAGAGCGTTGATGATCCCGACGACGGAGGCGACCAGGAGGGTCGGCGAGAGCAGGGGCAGCGTGATCGACAAGTGCTTGCGCAGGCCGGACGCCCCGTCGAGGGACGAGGCCTCGTGGATCTCCTTGGGGATGGTGTTCAGGCCGCCGACGAACAGCAGGAACGAGAAACCGAACTGCTGCCAGACGTAGACCAGGATCACCGCGGCCATCGCCGAGTGCTCGGAGGTCAGCCAGGGGACCGGAGCGATCCCGACGTGCCCGAGCAGCCAGTTCACCACTCCGAAGTCCTGGTTGAACAGGTACTTCATGACCACCGAGATGGACGCGGCGGACAGGATCAGCGGGAAGAAGAACGCCGAGCGGAACGTGGAGCGCAGCCACGACGGCATCCTGTTGGTCAGCGTGAGCGCGAGAGCCAGGGCGAGCAGGAGCTGGAGCGCGACCGCGAACACCATGAAGATCAGGGTGTTGGTGAAGGACACGAGGACCGTGTCGTCCGTGAAGACCTGGGTGTAGTTGTCGGTGCCCGCGAAGCGGGGCGTGCCGATGACGTCCCAGTGGAAGAAGCTGAGGACGACCGACCCGACGATCGGTACGACGGTGAAGACCAGGACCCCGACGAGCGTGGGCGCCAGGAACAGAGCGGCCAGCAGGCGGGTACCGCGGTCCTTGAGGGAGCGGCGCGGGGCGGTCGCGGAGGAGGTCGGCGTGGGCCGCCGATCGAGCACGGGGGTGGTCATGTGGCACGCTCCATGGCCTTCTCCAGGTCGCTCTGCAGGTGGCGCAGGGCGGGCCGGACACCGCGGGCGTCCGCGAGGGCGGTTCCGGTGTGCTTGAGGAGGAGTTGCTCGACCTCGGCAGCCTGGGGCGGGGCCGGGATCGGGCCGGTGGCGGGGAATTGGTCGAGGGTGTCGTAGAAGACGGGCCAGTTCTTGGGGCCGGTCTCCTCGTACCGCGCGGCGTGCACCATCGAACGCCGTGCCGGCGTCGTCTGGTTCGCGTGGAACAGCTGCGTCAGGACGTCCTTGCGGACCGAGTACTTGATGAACTCCCAGGCCTCGTCCTGCTTCTTGGACGTCTTCAGCAGGGCGTAGCCGGCGGCGCCGAACTGGTGGCGCTGGGTGCGCCAGCGCGGGAAGTACTGCACGTCGTACGCGTCCCGCCGCATCCCGGCGGTGTGGAGGCCGCCCGCCCAGAAGCCGCCGGCCGGGGTGACGCCGACGCGCCCGGTGGAGAACACGCCGACCAGGTTGGTGCCGCTGCCGCCCTCGGGGCGCGAGCAGAGCCGGTCCTGGATCAGCGACGAGAGGTACTCGTAGACCTCCTCGACCCGGTCGGCGGTGGCCTGCGGGCGGGCCCAGCGGTAGCCGCCACCCCTGCCGCGGCGGTCCCGGGGCGGGTAGAAGGTGTCCCACAGCCAGTCGCCGCCAGGGGCCTTCGACTCGGCGAGGACGTTGGTGCCGTTGGCGAAGAGCCAGGGCACCACACCGCCCCACAGGCGGTTCGTCCAGAAGTACGGCGTGAAGCCGCTGCCGCCGCCGCGCTTCATGGTGCGCAGCAGGGCCGTGAAGTCGTCGCGGTCCCAGTCGGGCGGCGGCACCTCGACGCGTGAGCGTTTCAGTACGGCGCGGTTGAGATAGATGTCGGCCGCGTTGAACTCGACGGGGAGCTGGTACAGGCTCCCCTCGAACATCATCGACTCGACCAGTGAGGGATGGACATCCGCGAAGTACTCGCGCAGTTCCTCCTTGTCGCGCCGGACGCGGTCATCGAGCGCCACGCCCAGGCGCTGCGCGAACAGCTGGACGCCCTCGGTCGCGACGTAGACGACGTCGGGGGCGGTGCCCGCGGCGATCTGCGTGAGGATCTTGGCGAAGAAGTCCGACCAGTCGGTGGCCTGGACCGGCACCAGGCGGACGTCGAGGCCGGGATGGAGGGCGCGGAAGCCATCGCTGAGAGCGCGTTGGGCGGCGGGGTCGACGGCGGAACCGAGGGTGGCGACGACCAGGGCGTGGTCGTCCCGGCCGTGCACGTCGGCGGCGGTGAGCCGGTCCCAGGACGCGGCGACGCCGGCCAGGGCGGCGGCTCCCGCTCCGTAGGAGGCGCCGCGCAGCAGGGCGCGGCGGGGGAACTTCGAGTCGGTCATCCGATGCCTAACTCGTGATAGTTCAAGGGTTGCAGCAGATGATGGAAATCCGGCGGGGCCCTGTCAAGGCTTCTCGCAAGGCCGCCTGTAACGAGTTAGGTTTTCACCACCCAATCCCCGTCCCCCCTTGACCTTTAACGAGTTAGGTCTACAGTCCTCAAGGCATTGAGCCGCCGGCACGAGAGGGATGCATCAGCGATGCCAGACATGCGCGGGACGACCAGGAGAGCACTCATCCGGGCCGGGGTACTGGGAGCGGCACTGCCCCTCCTGTCCGTGGCCCCCGCACCGGCCGCCACCGCGAAGCCGCTGCCCCGGCCCCGCAAGAAGACCGGCGCGAGCTATCGCGCGGAGTACCACTTCACCGTTCCCGGCCAGTGGAAGAACGACCCACAGCGGCCCGTCTGGATCGACGGCGAGTACCACTACTACTACCTCTACAACGCCGACTACCTCGCCGGTGGCACCACCACCGGAACCGCCTGGCGCCTGGCGACCAGCACCGACCTGGCCTCCTTCCGCGACCGCGGCATCGCCGTGCCGAAGGACACCACGCCCAACGGCGACGTCTGGTCCGGCAGCGCGGTGGTCGACTCGGGCAACACGGCGGGCTTCGGCGCCGGAGCGGTCGTCGTCCTCGCCACGCAGGAGCCGGTCGAGGGCGCCGACACCCAGGCCCAGTACCTCTGGTACTCCACGGACGGCGGCCGCACCTTCCGGCCGCACGGCACGGACCCGGTCGTCCCCAATCCGGGGGTGCGGGACTTCCGTGACCCGAAGGTGATCCGCGACGAAGAGCGCGGCCGTTGGGTGATGGCCCTCGCCGAGAACACCAAGGTCGGCATCTATCACTCGGACGACCTCAAGACGTGGACGTACGCCGGCGGCTTCGTCAAGGAGGGTATCGGTGTCCTTGAGTGCCCGGACCTGTTCCGCATCGAGGCCGAGGACGGGACGGTCAAGTGGGTCCTCGGCGTGAGCGCCAACGGCAAGGCCTCGGGCCTGCCCAACACGTACGCGTACTGGGCCGGTTCCTTCGACGGCACCACGTTCACCCCCGACGCCGAGGCACCGCAGTGGCTCGACCACGGCTTCGACTGGTACGGCGCCGTCACCTTCGAAAAGCGCGCAACCGACGGGACCGTGGACGAGTCGGCGCGGTATGCGATCGGCTGGCTGAACAACTGGGACTACCCCAACACCACGCCCACGATCGACAGTGACGGCTTCAACGGCACGGACTCACTGGTCCGCGAGGTCACCCTGCGCCGGGACGGATCGGGCCCGTACTATCTCGCGTCCCGCCCCGTAGACTCCCTCACCGCCCATGCCTCACGCACCGTCGACCTCGGTGACCTGACGGTCGACGGGCAGCTCGTCCTCGACCACCAGGGCACGGCATACGAGCTGTCGACCGAGGTGACATGGGATCAACTGAACGGTGTGGGCGTGCAGTTGAGGCGCTCGACCGACGGTGCGCGGCACATCGACGCCGGTGTCTGGGGCGACTACGCCTTCGTGAACCGGCGGGGCGCGGCGAACCCCGACGCCTCCGGCAGGTATCAGGAGAGCAGGACGCCGTTCGACGCGGCGCGGAAGTCCGTCCGTATGCGGGTCTTCGTGGACCGGACGACGGTCGAGGTGTTCTTCGACGACGGCCGGTACACGCACTCGATGGAGGCGTTCCCGTATCTCGTGGACACCGGACTCGCGCTGTTCAGCAGTGGTGGTGCGGCGGTGTTCCGCAACACGGTGGTACGGGAGTTCTCCTTATGAGGAAAGGCGCCTGACCGGGTTCTGCCCATCAGGCGCCTCACCCCGCTTCTCGGTGCTGTCCCAGCCCGGCCGCGAATTCCGCGAACCAGGCCAGCATGTCGGGCCGGGTCACGGCACCCTCCGCGCTGACCTCGGTGACGCGGGCGCCCTGGAGGATGCGTTTGACGGGGACCTCCAGCTTCTTGCCCGTGAGGGTGCGGGGCACGGCCTCGATGGGGACGACGGCGTCGGGGACGTGCCGGGGCGACAGGCTGTGCCTGATCGCGCCCACGATCTCGGCACGCAGGGCGTCGTCGAACCGCTCCCCGTCGGCGGGCACGACGAACAGCGGCATGTAGTAGCGGCCGTCCGGCAGTTCGGCACCGATGACGAGGCTGTCCGCGATCCGGGGGAGCCGTTCGACGACGGCGTAGAGGTCGGCGGACCCCATGCGCACGCCCATGCGGTTGAGCGTGGAGTCGGAGCGTCCGGCCACGGCGACGGACAGATCGGAGTCCATGGTGACCCAGTCGCCGTGCCGCCACACGCCCGGATAGACGTCAAAGTAGCTGCTCCTGTACCGCTCGTCGTCGGGGTCGTCGACGAATCGGAGCGGCATCGACGGCAGAGGTGCCGTGACCACGAGTTCGCCCTGCTCCCCCACGAGCGGCTGCCCCGTGGCGTCCCAGGAGGCGAGGGCGACACCCAGGGAGGGTCCGGAGATCCGGCCCGTGCGCACCGGCAGCAGCGGGGAGTCGCCGGCGAGCACCGAGCAGATGTCGGTGCCGCCGCAGATCGACTGGAGCCGGGCCTTCGGGGCGAGCCGGTCGTGGACCCAGCGCCAGGTGCTGTCGGGCATCGCCGAGCCGGTCTGCAGGATAGTCCGCAGCGCGCCGAGGTCCGTGGTGGCGGCCGGGTGGGCCCCGGCCTTCTCCGCGGCGATCAGGTAGGCGGCGCCGACGCCGACCGTCGTGGCGCGGGTGCGTTCGGCGATCCGCCAGAGGCCGTTGACGTCGGGGTGGGTGGGGCTGCCGTCGTAGAGGACGAGCGTGCTGCCGTGCAGGAGACCGGCGACCATGAAGTTCCACACCATCCAGCTGGTGGAGGTGTGGAAGAGGTAGCGGTCGTCGGCGCGCAGGTCCACGCCGAGGCCGAGCGCCTTGAGCAGCTCTACGACGATGCCGCCGTGGCCGTGAACGATTCCCTTCGGGACGCCGGTGGTGCCCGATGACCAGAGGATCCACAGCGGATGCTCGAAGGGGACGTCGGCGTAGTCGAGTCGGTCTTCGCGGTCGGCCATGTCGGACCAGTCGTGCTGCGTCACGTCCGTCCGCTGTGACCATGCCGGTCCGGCGGCGGACGCGTGCAGGCGGTCGACGGCGACGAGGTGGCGGACCGTGGGCAGACCGTCCAGGATCTCGGCGATGTGCGGGCGCCGGTCGTGCTCCTTGCCGCCGTGGCGGTAGCCGTCCGCGGCCACCAGGACCGTCGGCCGGGCCTGGCGCAGCCTGGCGAGGACGCTGGGCGTGCCGAATTCAGGTGCGCAGACCGTCCAGGTCGCGCCGACGGCGGCGGTGGCCAGGAGGGCGACCACGGCCTGCGGGATGTTCGGCAGGTACCCGGCGACGCAGTCACCGGGGCCGACGCCCATCTCTCGCAGGGCCGCGGCCGTGCCGGCCACTTCCCAGGTGAGCCTGTCCCAGGAGATCTCCACGGGGTCGCCGGTCTCGGACACGGCGATGAGCGCGGGGCGTTCGTCGGTGGCGTGGGCGAGGCACTGCTGCGCGAAGTTGAGGCGTGCTCCGGTGAACCAGGTCGCGCCGGGCATCCTCGCGTCGGCGAGCACCTCGTCGTAGTCGCTGACCGTGTCCAGGCCGTAGAACTCCCACACCGCCGACCAGAAGCCGGGCAGGTCGTCGGTGCTCCACCGCCACAGCTCGGCGTAGTCGGTGAACGACAGTGCGCGCTCCTGCGCCAACCAGGCCAGGAACTCGCTGATGCCGGAGTTCCGCGTGCTCATGCCGACACCTTCGGGTCCGGCGTCGTACGGCAGCCGAAGGCCTGGAGGATTTCCAGCGCGCGGGGCCACTCGCCGTAGCCGGAGGCGGGGTTGAGATGTCCGACGGGGCCGACGTCGACCAGACGGCTGCCCCACGCGTCGGCCAGTGCGGTGACCCGGTCGAAGCGGGCCAAGGGGTCGTTCGTGCTCGCCGCGACCACGCTGGGGAACGGCAGCGTGGCGCTCGGCGTCGGCAGCCACCCGTTGTCACGCAGCGTCTGCGGTGCGGGGCGGCCGTCCGGCAGCGGGGTCTCGAAGTCGGGCGGCGTCGCGAGGAGGGCGCCGCACACCGGGCGGGTGTGCCGGGCCGCCCAGTGGACGGTGGTGTGCACGCCGGCGCTGTGCGCGACGAGCACGACCGGTCCCTCGATGCCGGACACCACGTCGTTGAGAGCGGTGACCTGCGCGTCGCGGCTCAGCCTGAGGTCCGTCAGGGGCGGCACGGTCACGGAACCGGGGAGGCGGGCTGCGAGGGTCGTCTGCCAGTGGTCGGGGACGTGGTCGCGCAGGCCGGGCACGAGCACGACCGTGGGCGCGGGAACGGGGTTCATCTGGAGATCTCCGTCTTTTCGAGGGCCGGGGCCGGGGCCGATGCCGAGATGAGGCCCTTGTCGTAGTGGTGTCTGCCGAGGGCGAAGGCCAGGCCCGCCACGACGGCGACGAGCGGGACCAGGCGGAGTGCGCCGTCCAGGCCCATGCGGTCGGCCAGCATGCCGGTGACCGCGGGGCCGGGCGCCAGGCCCAGCAGACTGTTGGCGAGGGTGAGCGTCGCCATGGCCGTCGCCGCGACGGCGGCCGGTGTCAGGCTCGCCACCATGGCGGTGGCGGGTCCCGCCGTGGCGTTGGAAAGCAGTGTCCCGGCGCCCACTAGGAGGAGTTGCGGTACGCCGGGCGGGAGTTGGAACCCGCCGGTGAGCAGGACCAGCGAGCCGAAGCTGCACACGATGGCGACGGTCCACTTGAGGTGGGGGTCGCTGCGGCCGAGCCGGTCGCTGACGATGCCGCCGCCGATCATACCGATCCCGGTGATCAGCGCGAATCCTCCGGCGGCGAGTCCGGCCTTGCCGGGCGGCAGGCCGTAGTAGCGGTCGAGGAAACTGGGCATCCAGGCCAGCAGTGCCATCGCGATGAACATCTGCAGGCCGCTGCCGACGTAGGCGCACAGCACGGACACCGACGAGAACAGCCGGGGCAGCAGCGCTCGTACCGGGCCTCCCGTACCCGGTGCGGGGCCGGTGCCGTAGCCGGCCGGCGCCAGTCTTCGCTCCGTCACGACGACGCCGTAGACCGCGGCCAGGACCAGCCCGAACAGGCCCATGATGCCGAACGTCCAGCGCCAGCCGAGGTGTTGGGCCACCACACCGCCGATCGACACACCGAGTACGGAGCCGAAGGCGCCGCCCGCGATGAAGGCGCCCGACAGCGTGGCCCGCAGGCCCACCGGGAACACGCTCAGCACCACCGCGATGCCGACGCTCCCGTATGCCGCCTCGCCGACGCCCACCATGAAACGGCCCAGGAACATCTGGCCGTAGCTCGCGGAGACGGCACAGCCCAGGGTGGCCAGGCTCCACACCACCGCTGCGAGGACCAGGCTCCTGACCCGGCCCCAGCGGTCCGCGAGCAACGACAGCGGAAAGGTCAGCACGCCGACCATGAGGGCGACAATGCCGCTCAGCGCTCCCAACTTGGTGTCGGAGAGCAGCCATTCGGCCTTCAGCAGCGGGAACACCGCGTTCAGGACCTGCCGCGACATGTAGTCGGACAGCAGGAGCCCGAAGCTGAGGGCGAACACCAACCACGCGTAGCGACGCGTCATCGGCTCAGCAGGGCCTGTCACCGGCGATCCCGGCGCGCTCCATCTTGCGGATGGCGGGCCAGTAGTCCTGGACCGCGTAGTGCTGGGTGGAGCGGTTGTCCCAGAGGGCGACGCTGTTCGGGGTCCAGCGCCAGCGGACCTGGTACTCGGGGACGGCCGCCTGGCTCGTGAGGTAGTTGAGCAGGTGGCTCGCGCCGGGCGCGTGGTCCTGGCCGAACCGCACGTTCTCGGGGGTGTGGTAGTTGACGAAGTGGGTGGTGAAGGAGTTGACGAAGAGGATCTTCTCGCCGGTCTCGGGGTGGGTGCGCACGACCGGGTGCTCGGCGTCTGGGTAGCGGGCCTTGAGCTGGTGGCGCTGTTCCGTCGGCATGACCGCGCCGAAGCTCGCCTCGATGCTGTGCCGGGCGCGCAGCCCGTCGATCTGGGTGCGGATGTGCTCGGGGAGCCTGCGGTACGCCTCGGCCATGTTGACCCAGATCGTGTCGCCGCCGACCTCGGGCGTCTCGACGCAGCGGAGCAGGGCGCCCATGGGCGGGCGGTCGCGCCAGGTCGCGTCGCAGTGCAGGGCGTTCTCGTAGTGCTCGGGCTTGCTGTCCAGGTCCTTGTAGATGCGGACGAGGCCGGGGTGGTCGGGGTCGCTGCCGAGGACCGGGTGGTCCTCCAGCGGGCCGAGGCGGGAGGCGAACCCGACGTGCTCGGCGCGGCTCATGTCCTGGTCGCGCAGGAACAGCACCTTGTGTCGGAGCAGGAGTTCCTTGATCTTGGCGAAGAGCGCGTCGTCATGGACGGCGTCGCTGAGCTGGACGCCGTGCAGTTCGGCGCCGATGGTGCAGGTCAGCGGTTCGACCTGGATCCGGGTGCGGGCAGCGGTCCGGGGCATGGGTGCTCTCCTGGGGTACGGGGGGCGGGTGGGTCAGGGGATGAGGATGGACGAGCCCGTCGTACTGCCCGCTTCCAGCGTGCGGTGCGCGGTCACGGCGTCCTCGAGGGCGAAGCGCTGGTCGACGCGGATCCCGATGCGGCCGGCGGCGACGTGGCCGAACAGTTCCCCGGCGAGGTCGTCCCGCTCGGCGGGGTCGGCGATGTAGTCGGCCAGCGCCGGACGGGTCACGAACAGTGAGCCGTGCTGGACGAGTTGCATCGCGTCCAGCGGCGGCACTCCGGACGAGGTGCCGAAGCAGACCAGCAGGCCACGGCGGCGCAGCGAGGCCATGGACCCGGCGACCGTGTCCTTGCCGACGCTGTCGAGGACGAGCGGGACACCGGCGCCGTCGGTCAGCTGCCGCACGCGCTCCGCGACGTTCTCCTGCCGGTACAGGATGGTGTGGTCGCAGCCGTGGGCTCGGGCGAGTGCGGCCTTCTCCTCGGTGGAGACGGTGCCGATGACGGTGAGGCCGAGCAGCTTCGCCCACTGGGAGACGATCAGTCCGACGCCGCCCGCGGCGGCGTGCAGCAGGATCGTGTCGCCGGGCTTCAGCGGGTGGATGCGGCGCAGCAGGTACGAGGCGGTGAGGCCGCGCATGGTCATGGCGGCCGCGGTCTCGAAGTCGATGCCGTCGGGGAGCCGGATCAGGGAGCCGGCGGGCATGACCCGCTCGGAGCTGTACGCGCCGAGCGGGCTGCCGGTGTACGTGACACGGTCACCCTCGGCGACGTGGGTGACGCCCTGGCCGACGGCCTCGACGACACCGGCGGCCTCGACGCCGATTCCCGCGGGCAGCGGTGCCGGGTACAGGCCGGTGCGGAAATAGGTGTCGGCGAAGTTGAGGCCGACGGCCTCGTGCCGGACTCGGACCTCGCCGGGGCCGGGGGCGCCGACGGTGACCTGTTCGCGGCGCAGGACCTCGGGGCCGCCGGTCTCGTGGAAGCGGATGGCGTATGCCACGGCGATGCTCTCTTCGTTCGGGTTGTTCGGCGTGCTGTGCTCGGGGGCGGGCTGTGCTTGTCCGGCCGGCTGTGCTTGTTCGTCGACGATGGGCCGACGTCAGCCGGCGGTGCCGCCGAGCATGAAGCCGCGCTGTCCGGGACGCCGGTTGGGCACCATGCCGAGCGCGGCCAGGGTCTGGTCGGTGTCGGAGTAGTACTCGCCGATGTGGTAGATCTCCTTGGCCTCCGCGCCGTTCGCGATGTCGCGGCCGAGGGTGTCGGCGATGCTGACCATCTGCTCGACCTGCTGCACGGAGCTCATGCGCTCGCCCTTGCGGGCCCACAGGTTGTCCTCGTTGCCCACGCGGACGTGGACGCCGAGGGCGATGCCGATGGCGTTCATGGGGGCGACGGCGCGCATCGAGGACTCGATGGTGAGGACGGCGCCGTCGGGGACGCGGCGGACGAACTCGATGAGGTCGGCCGGGTGGCGCCCGGAGAACCCGCCGCCGATGGCCACGTAGTTGAGGACCAGGGGGCCGGTGTGGACGCCGCTGCGGATGAGACGCTCGACGGTCTCCAGCTGGGCCAGGGTGGCGAGCTGGAAGTGCGGCTGGATTCCGTTCGCGTGCAGGCGCTTGAGGTGTTCGAGGTAGAAGTCGGGGCCCGCCTCGACGACCATGTCCCGGTACGCCGCGTAGTAGTCGGGCTTGGCGATGGAGGTCCCGGCGAGGTCGTCGTCGGACATGATCTCGACGATGTTCATCTGACTGGTGTTGATGGCGATCGTCACCTGGTCGGGCCGCGGGTCGAGTTCGGCCAGCAGGTGGCGGGTGTCGTAGCTGAGCCACTTCGCCTCGGAGCCCTCGTCCTCGGGGGCGAACGAGATGGATCCGCCGATCTGCAGGACCATGTCCGGTACGGCCTCGCGCAGCCGGCCGATGAGCTCGTTGAACTTGGACATGCGCTTGGAGCCGTGCCCGTCCAGTTCACGCACGTGGATGTGGAGGACGGTGGCACCGGCGTTGTAGCAGTCCACGGCGGCCTGGACGTGCTCGTCCATGGTGAGGGGGAGGTCGTCGGCGTCGCCGGGGAGCCACTCGGGGCCGTAGGGAGCGACCTGGATCACCAGCTTCTGCTGGTTCTCGGGCAGCAGGGAGTCATCGAGGAAGTGCATCGTCATCTCCTGGTACGCGGACGCGCCGGGGGGCAGGCCTTGGTGGGCACACCCGACCCGACTCATGGCTGGGGCAAGGGCCTTGATCGACGGAGCCGAAGTGGCCCTTGCGGTACGGCCACGTTAAGAGCGGGTTACGCGCGGCGCTTTACCGCAGGTGACAGGAGACTTGTCAGTTGGGGACGGAGCCGGGGGCGGACCGCTGGGCGCGCCACTCGCGGGCGCTGCTGCCGAACTGGTCCCGGAACCAGCGGGAGAAGGCGCTGGGCGCGGAGAAGCCGAGGAGCCCGGCGATCTCCGTGAGGGAACGGCTCGGATTCGCCACGAGCTGCTCGGCGAGCTGCGTGCGCGTGGCGTTGACGAGCGAGGAGAAGGTCTCGCCCGACGCGGCGAGGTGCCGGTGGACGGTCCTGCGGTCGACGCCGAGGCTGCCGGCGACCTGTTCGATCGAGCAGCGCCCCGTCGGCAGGAGGACCTCGATCAGCTCGCGCACCCGGTCGAGCTCGGTGGTGTCCTCGGAGACCGCGATGGAGTCGAAGTACTGCCGGGCGTAGCCGCGCAGCAGGGGATCCGACATCGTATTGGGGGTGTCGAGTTCGGTCGCGTAGAAAACGATGCCGTTGAATTCCTGGTTGAATTCCACGACGGGCCCGAAGAAGCGCCGGTGTGCGGCGATGTCGTGGGGTGCGCCGTGGGAGAAGCACACGGACAGTGGCTGCCAGCGGGCGCCGAGGAACACGCGGAGAAATCCGTGCAGCACGCCCACGGCCAGCTCGACGGATTGCCGGGCCTCGCGCACCTCGCCGAGTGCGAGGCTCACCTTCAGGGTGGCGAGCCCGTTCGCCTCCGTGAGCCGGCTGCGCAGCATCTCGTTGTACATGCGCTCTTGGCGCACCAGGAGCCGGACGGCGCTGCGCGTGTCCGGTTCCTCGCGCAGGACGAGGCTGATCGGGCCGAGGTTGGAGAAACGGCGCCGCTCCGCGAGGAGCAGGCCGAAGTCCTCGCGCCGCGCGGCCGCCGCCGACAGTTCGAGCAGCTCGGCGACGGCCGCGCCGGGAATCCAGCGGTCCTGGACGGCGAGTCCGACGGGGTCGAGGCCCACCTGCTTCATGAGGGCACGGGGGTCGATACCCAGGGACTGACTGAGCTCGATGTAGCTGCTCAGGGCTGCGTTGCGGACCAGCGGTTTCATCGGCGCGCTCCAGGGCTGTGTCCCAGATTGATAAGTCATCTGTCCCGTGAGGTCAAGCGATGCGCGGGGTCGTGACTTAGCGTGGCACCACCGCGAAGGCCGCACGGAATTCCGATGGAAGACACCTTGGCAAATTATAGGCCCCTTGAAAAGGGGTCGGTATCGCGATGAAGAGCCGCGAAAGATTCGGCGAATTCGGGTCCCGGTACTTACCTCTCATGGAATTCCCCGGCGGAGAAAGGATAAATGTGGTGCGTGGGCAATCCCCAGAACTCCCCCGCCGCCCCTGCACCGGTCCGGCCGTGTGGCGGGGCCGGGATCTCTCGGCCTCCCCGGCCTGGGCGCTGCACCTGTCACCGGCGCGGCTCGACGAGCTGGACGCGGCCCTGCGGACGGTGCGCGCCGGGGGCACCCCTCTGCTGAAGGTGACCGCCGACCACTTCCCCCTGCCGACCCTGGCGGGCGAACTGCGGAATGCGGCCGACGAGCTGGAGAACGGCCGGGGCTTCGTACTGGTACGAGGCATCCCGGTGGAGCGGTACAGCGAGGAGGCGGCCGCTGTCCTCCTGTGGGGTGTCGGACAGCACCTCGGGATCCCGGTGTCGCAGGACGCGACCGGTCACATGCTCGGGCATCTGCGGGACGCGCCCGACGCCCCGGCCGCGCTGTCGCCGCGCACCGAAGCCGCCGACGCGCTGGCACTGCTGTGCCTGCGGGCGGCCGGCTCCAGGGGGCGTACAACACTCGCCAGTTCGGCGGCGGTGCACAATGCCGTACTGGCTCGCAGGCCCGGGCTTCTCGACGGCCTGAGCCGTACGCACTTCCTCGACCGCCGCGGAGAACAGCCTCCGGGCGGGCTCCCCTGGCAGGCGGTGCCGCTCGCCCACCGGGACGGGGAGAGGCTCAGCCTGCGCTACGACCGCGGCCGCCTGGAGTCCGCGCAGCGGTATCCCGACGTACCGCGCCTGAGTCCGGCCGAGCGGGAGCTCTTCGACCTCATGGACGAGACGGCGTCCTCGCCGGAGCTGCGCCTCGACCTCGACCTCGCCCCCGGCGACCTGCTGCTGCTCAACAAAACGCGATCCTGCACGCCCGCACGCCGCGCGAGGACGGACCCGAGCCCGAAGAGCCCGAACACCCCTGCCATCTCCTCCAGTTGTGGCTGACACCGCATCAACCACGCTCACTGCCATCCGAGTTCTGGGGCGATGAGCACTCCGGCACCGGCGGGCGCGGCGGGGTCGCGCCGCGCGATGTGATCACCCCGCACCCCCCGACGAAAGGGAAGCCACATGTCCGACCTCTGCGCACTCCTGGCACGATCCGCCCGGTCCCACGCTGACCGGACCGCTGTCCGTCAGGGCGACCGCGTCCTCACGTACGGGGAACTCGACGACCTGACCGCCCGGTTCGCGTCGCTGCTGCGGGCCAGGGGCGTGCGGGCGGGCGACCGCGTGGCGATGGTCCTGCCCAACGTCCTGCACTTTCCCGTCGTGTACTACGGCATCCTGCGCGCGGGCGGCGTCGTCGTCCCGATGAATCCGCTGCTGAAGGCGGACGAGATCTCGTTCGTGCTGCACGACTGTGCCACCCGATTCCTGGTGGCCTCACCGTCCTCCGCGGACGAGGCCGTTCCGGCGGCGGCGACGGCCGGCGTGGAGTACCTGGTCGCGGACCCGGCGACCCTCGACGCGCAGCTGCGCCTGGCCCCGCCGGTGACCGGAGCGGCCGGGAACGCCGATGACGACACCGCGGTGATCCTTTACACGTCCGGCACGACGGGGACACCCAAGGGTGCGGAGCTGACACACCGCAACCTGGTGAGCAACGCGCTGACGGCGGCCCGGACGCTGCTGTGCGTGGGACCGGACGACGTCCTGTTCGGCGGGCTCCCGCTGTTCCACGCCTTCGGGCAGACCTGCGCCCTGAACACCGCGATCACGGCGGGCGCCTGTCTGACCCTCCTGCCTCGCTTCGACGCGGCCACGGCACTGGAGATACTGCGCCGCGACGAGGTGACCGTCTTCCTCGGCGTGCCCACGATGTACACCGCGCTGCTCCAGAGCGGCGTCGGGCCGGCCCTGCCGCGGCTGCGGCTGGGGGTCTCGGGCGGCTCCGCACTCCCCGTGGAGCTGCTGCACGCCGCCGAGCGCGAGCTGGGGGTCACCGTGCTGGAGGGCTACGGCCTGTCGGAGACGTCGCCGGTGGCCTGCTTCAACCCGCCGGACCGGCCCCGCAAGCCGGGTTCCATCGGGCTTCCTGTCCGGGGGGTCGAGTTGCGGCTCGTCGCGGAGGGCGGCCGTGTGGTCGGCCCCGGCGAGGTGGGCGAGCTGGCCATCCGGGGCGAGAACGTCATGAAGGGGTACTGGAACCGGCCGGACGCCACCGCGCGGGCGTTCCAGGAGGGCTGGTTCCACAGCGGAGATCTCGCCCGTGTCGACGAAGACGGCTACTACTTCATCGTCGACCGCAAGAAGGACCTCGTCATTCGCGGCGGCTACAACGTCTATCCGCGCGAGATCGAGGAGGTCCTGTACCGGCACCCGGACGTCGCGGAGGCCGCGGTGATCGGCGTGCCCGACCCGGCGCGCGGCGAGGAGGTGGCCGCCATGGTGGTTCTCCGGTCCGGCGCCCGCATCACGACGGACGAGCTGCGCGACCACGTACGACAGCGGGTGGCGGCCTACAAGTACCCGCGCATCGTGAGATTCGTCGACGAGCTCCCCAAGGGGGCGACCGGCAAGATCCTCAAGCGGGACATCACGCTCGCCCCGCCGGAGCCTTCGGGAACCTGACCCGACGACGCACGCGGATCCGGCCAGAACCGCCGTCCGCGCGACACGCCATCCCTCGAATGGGTATCCAACCCCGCAAGGGTGATTCGAAAAGGAGACGACGGCCGCACCGCCGGAAGCCACTTGCCGCGCCACCCACCGCGGTGCGCCGCGTCGACCGCATCTTCGTCCTGGACGAGGGCCGGCTGATCGAGGAGGGCAGTCACGCCGAGCTGTTCGCAGCCGAACCCGCGAGCCGCTACGCGCAGATGTACCGACTCCAGGCCGACCAGTACGAACACGGCCGCCCCGCCCGGCTTCCCGGCCCCACCAGGCCACCCGCCTCCGAGCCCGCGTGACCTACGGGCGACCGGTCCGACGCGGCCGGAGTTTCCCCACGGGTCAGCGGCTCACGGCGGTTTCGCGGTCGATGCGCGACAGCTTCTCGGGGTTGCGCACGGCGTAGAGCCCGGTGATGAGGCCGTCGTCGACGTGCACCGCCATGACGGTGTCGATGTCGCTGCCGCGCCGCAGAACGAGCGCCGGGTATCCATTGACCTGTGCCGGCCTGAGGGACATCGCGGCGTCGATCCTGCCCAGCACCTGGGCCACCTCGTCTGCGCCCACGACGGGCACCAGCGCGGCCCGCACGACTCCGCCGCCATCGGTCAGCAGCACGACCTCCGGCGCGATCATGTCGAGCAGGGTCTTGAGGTCGCCCGTCTCGATCGCTTGCTGGAAGGCGGCGAGCGCACCACGTGTCTCGGCCGGGGAGATGACCTCGCGCGGCCGGCGTGCCGCCACGTGGGCCCGTGCCCGGTGCGCGATCTGGCGGACCGCGGCCGGGCTCTTGTCGACGGCTTCCGCGATCTCGTCGTATCCCAGATCGAACACCTCGCGCAGCACGAACACCGCGCGTTCGGTCGGCGCGAGTGTCTCCAGTACCAGCAGCATCGCCATCGAGACGCTGTCGGCCAGCTCGACGTCCTCCGCCACGTCCGGCGCGGTGAGCAGCGGCTCGGGCAGCCAGGGTCCGACGTAGGACTCCTTACGGCGGCGGAGCGTACGCAGTCGGCTCAGCGCCTGGCGCGTGGTGATGCGGACCAGGTAGGCCCGATGGTCCCGCACCGTGTCGAGGTCGACGTCCGCCCAGCGCAGCCACGTCTCCTGCAGGGCGTCCTCCGCGTCGGCCGCCGAGCCGAGCATCTCGTAGGCGACCGTGAACAGCAGATTGCGATGGGCGACGAACGCCTGGGTGGCGTTGTCCGTGCGGCTGTCACGAGCGCGGTCGTCGGCCATGTCGGCGCTTCGCTCTGTGGGCTCGCTCATTGCCGGCTCCTGCCTGTTCTCTCACGACCGTGTCACGCACAAGACGCCGCCCCTCACCGTCTTGTGACACCCGAGACCAGTGCTCTACGTCACATTGCCGCGCTGTCACAGGATCCGGTCGGGCGGCATCTCGTGTTTGTCAGGCTGCCGCGCGAACGATGCGCACGGCATGCGATGCACGATTGGGGAGACACGTCATGGAACTCCGTATGAACCTTTTCGGCAATGAGATCGGTACCAAGATCGGCAAGCGGATCTACGCCGTCAGCCGGGTGATCCAGGAATCACCGCTGCCGAAGACCACCCAGGAGCTGGTGCAGCTGCGCGCCAGCCAGATCAACGGCTGCGGTTTCTGTGTCGACATCCACGGCAAGGACGCCGCGGCCGGCGGCGAGACGCCGGCCCGCCTGAACCTGGTCGCCGCCTGGGGCCACTCCACCGTGTTCACCGAGGCCGAGCGGGCCGCGCTGGCGCTCACCGAGGAGGGCACGCGCATCGCCGACGACGGCCGTGGTGTGTCCGACGAGACGTGGGCCCAGGTGCGCAAGCACTACGACGAGGACCAGGCCGTCGCGCTGGTCTCACTGATCGCGATG
Organism: Streptomyces sp. NBC_01446; assembly: GCF_026340095.1. Lineage (GTDB taxonomy): Bacteria > Actinomycetota > Actinomycetes > Streptomycetales > Streptomycetaceae > Streptomyces > Streptomyces aureus. The sequence continues at coordinate 63,529 of NZ_JAPEPO010000001.1, forward strand.
ATCAACGCGACCAATCGGCTCGGCGTGATCCTGAACAACCAGGGCGGCTCCTACGAGCCCGGCAACCTCGCCGCCATCGCGAACTGATCAGCAGGTGCGTCCGGGCCGGTCCTGGATCCTTCGATCCGGACCGGCTCAGGTGTCTCTCAAGCGCTTGACGACGCTGACGAGGCGCTCCGACATCAGCCGGCCAGCCGGGTCAGCTGCCGGTCGTGCCACTTACTGAGCAGCAGCAGCGAGACCGTGGCGCCGATCAGCGCGCAGAACATGTCCCATTGGGTGTCCCACACATCGCCCTGGGTGGCGAGGAAGGCGTCCGCCGCGTGTCCGCCGATGACCGCCGCCACCCACTCGAACATCTCGAAGACCGCGCTGAACGCCAGGCACGCGCAGACCGTGAGCGGCGCCAGCCATCGGCTGCCGCGCAACGGAGACGTCCGGACCAGCAACTCCCGCACCAGGACGGCCGGTACGAAACCCTGCATCAGGTGCCCGAACCGGTCGTACGGATTCCTGGACAGCCCCAGTCCGTCCTGCACCCACTCGCCCAACGGCACCTGGGCGTACGTGTAGTGCCCGCCCAGCGCGAGCACCAGCGCGTGCGCCGCGAGGAGACAGCACAGCATCCCCGACAGCGGGAAGCGCCGCCAGGCCAGGACGACCACCGGCAGTCCGATCAGCACCCACACCACTTCCAGCAACCACGTCGTCCGGTCGTGCGGTGCCCAGGCGGAGACGGCGAGCCCCACGACCACGACGGCGACGCAGACACCGGGCAGCACCGGCGACGGGGCCGGGAACGGGGCCACGGACGGGGCCGAATTGTTCGCCGTCCGGCGACGAGCAGCTGCGATCAGGGACATCCGGGCGCTCCTTCTTCTCGGTCGCCTCATCGTGGCGGCCCGGAAGCCGGGTGGCCTGAGTACGGCTACTCAATCGGGAGCGGTCGAGTGACGGTGGTGATCACGTCGGCGGGGACAGCTCCGTGAGGTAGTCGGACAGCTGCGCCGCCGTGTCGGCGAGCACGACGTGCGCCGTGCGGCCACGCAGGATGTCGAGCAGGCGCAACGGGTAGGCGGCCACGGGCTCGGCCGGCCCGGCACAGTCCGGGCGGCCGCCCGCCCTCCTGCCCGCACTCCCCCGACCGCGCCGCGGTCGACCGCTGTCCACGTGGTGGGCGGTCAAGTGGCGGATCTTGGTCCTCGGCCGTCGATTCAGCAGGTCAGAGCGGTGCGGCTGGAGCCGTCAGGTGGCGCAATACTGCCGCAACACCATCGGAGCGGCGGCGCCGGTACGTTCCCTGCCATGCCAGCCGAACGTATCCCCGCCTCGCTTCCGGTCGCCGCCGCGCGCCGTCGGCGGCTGCGTGCGGACCAGGCCCGGCAGCTCGCGGATCTGCTGCGCCACCAGATCCTGTCGGGCGGGTTCCCGCGCGGTGTCCTCCCTCTGGAGGACGTCATCGCCGCCGACTACCGGGCCAGCCGCAACACCGTCCGGCAGGCCCTCGACCTGTTGCGCGGCGAGCAGCTCGTCGAGCGGAAGGCCGGCGTCGGCACCGTCGTGGTCTGCGAGAAGTACCCGCACGGCCTCGACCGGCTGCAAGGCCTGGCCGAGACCCTGCACGAGCACGGCCGGGTCACCAACGAGGTCCGGACCGTCGGGCCGGTCAGCGCTCCCGGCCCCGTGGCGCACCGGCTCGGTCTGCCCGAGCACACCGACGTGCTCTGTATCGAGCGGCTGCGCCGCCTCGACGGGCTGCCACTCTCCCTGGACCTGTCGTATCTGCCTATGGATGTCGGCGGTGACCTGCTCGGCTGCGATCTGGAGAACACGGACGTGTTCCGGCTCCTGGAGACGCTGAGCGGCGGCCCGCTGGGGCACGCCGAGATCACTCTCGAAGCCGTGAACTCCGACGCGCACTCCGCCGCGGTCCTCGAGGCACCGCGCGGGAGCGCCGTTCTGATGCTGGAGCGGCTCACTCATCTGCCCGACGGGCGGCCCGTGGACCTGGAGTTCATCCGCTTCCGCGGCGACCGCATCACCATGAGCGGCGTGCTTCGGCGCCACTCCGTCTGACCCACCCCACGTTGCTCCTACCACCCTCCCTGGAGACAGCCATGCCCGTTGTCCCGCAGCGCGCCGACGTACCCGTGACCATCGACGAGTCGCGGTGTATCGACGGCTGCACGCTCTGCGTAGACATGTGTCCGCTCGACTCGCTCGCGATCCACGAGGACAGCGGCAAGGCGTACATGCACGTCGACGAGTGCTGGTACTGCGGCCCGTGCGCGGCCCGGTGCCCCACCGGCGCGGTCACCGTCAACATGCCCTACCTGCTCCGGTGAAAGGCTCAACTACCGTGCCACATAAGTACGTTGTTCCACTCGCCCGGCTGCTGCCGCTCGCCCTCCTGCTGCCCCTTGCCACGGCGTGCGGTGGCACAGCCGGAGCCGAGGACTCCCGCACCGTCACGGTGACCGTCGGGTACCAGTCGAAGACCATCAACACCGTCACCGCCGGAACGCTGCTGCGCTCGCTGGGCTACTTCGAGGAGGAACTCGCGGCCCGCGGCAAGAAGGACGGCAAGACGTACAAGGTGAAGTGGCAGGACTACGCGACCGGTGCCCCCATCACCGCCCAGATGACCGCCGGAAAGATCGACATCGGGTCGATGGGTGACTTTCCGCTGCTGATCAACGCGGCGCGGGGCAAGCAGCTGGGGCAGCCGACGCGGCTCGTCTCGGTCACCGGCTACAACCTGCGCGGCGGCCTCAACACCGTGGTCACCGCTCCTGGTTCGCACCTGAGGTCACTGGCCGACCTGCGCGGCAGGAAGGTGTCCACCAGCGTCGGATCGGCCGCCGACGGCACCCTGGTACGGGCCCTGAAGAAGGCCGGGATCGACCCGGAGAAGGGCATCAGCAAACTCAACCAGCAGCCCAGCGTGGGCGCGTCCGCCCTGACCGGGGGCAGCGTCGACGCACTGTCCCAATTCGTCGCCTGGCCCGGCCAGTTGGCGTACGAGGGGAAAGCGAAGGCCCTGTACGACGGCGCCGACCTGAATCTGCCGACGTTCCACGGAGTCACCGTCCGGGAGAAGTTCGCCGAGAAGCGCGGCGGGGTCCTCGACGACTTCCTCCAGGCTCAGCGGCGGGCCACTGACTACCTCCGCAAGCGGCCGGTTGCGGCCGCCGAGTCGGTGGCCGAGGAGACCGGGGTGCCCGCCGAGGCGGTCTACCTCTACAACGGCGCCCACGGCATCGCCACCTTCGACCCGGCGCTGCGGCCGGAGTTGATCGCCGCGCTGAAGAAGGACGTCCCGATCCTCAAGGCGGCCAAGCTGGTGGGCGACGTCGACGTGGACTCCTTCGTCGACCCTGAGCCGCTGAAGCGGGCCACGCACACACCCGCGTATCCGAAGGCGGGCGCCGCCAAGTCCGAGCTGTGGGTGAAGGGGCAGGACTCCACCCGCACCTTCGACAGTCCGAAGCAACTGCTCAAGGCGCTGAAGGGAGCTGAGGTCCGGGCCGCGTACGTCCCCGACACGCTGACCGGCACCCTGTGGTACGCCGACCGCGCGGTGTGGGTCGCGGACGGCTCCGACCTGCGCGCGTTCGTCACCCCGAGCCACGCGAAGACGTACGTCGAGCGGCACACCGGTGCCCGTGTCGTCGGTTACGCGGACGCCGTGAGGCTCGCGTCATGAGCGCGGGCCGCTGGCTGGTCCGCGCGGCATCGCTCGCCGCGGCCCTCGGGCTCTGGCAGCTGCTGACCTCTCTGGACGTCGAACTCTGGCTGCGGTTCGGGCAGTTCCCCACGGTCGGCGAGGTGGCGTCCGCCTTCGGCGACCGGCTGGGCACCGCCCCGTACTGGCAGGACCTCGGTTACAGCGTGCGCCGCATCGTGATCGGGTTCCTGCTGGCCGCGGTGCTCGGGGTGGCGGCGGGTACCGCCATCGCGCGGTCGCGGTGGGCCGCCGATCTGCTCGGCCCGCTCATGGAGGTGGCGCGGCCGATCCCGGCGATCGCCCTGGTCCCGGTCGCGATCCTGCTGCTGCCCAGCAACGAGCAGGGCATCGTGTTCATCACGTTCACCGCGGCGTTCTTCCCGGTGCTGGTGTCGACGCGGCACGCGGTGCGCGCGCTGACGCCGGTGTGGGAGGAGGCCGTGCTCACCATGGGCGGCGGCCGCCTGCGGGTGCTGTTCTCGGTGGTGCTGCCGGGAGCGCTGCCGGGCATCTTCGGCGGGCTCTCGGTGGGCATCGGCGTCGCGTGGATCTGTGTGATCTCGGCGGAGATGATCTCCGGTGAGTACGGGGTCGGTTACCGCACCTGGCAGGACTACACGGTGGTCGACTACCCCGGTGTCTTCGTCGGCATGGTCACCATCGGCGCTCTCGGCTGGCTCACGTCCACGGCGGTGGAGTTCCTCGGCCGCCGCGCCACCGCCTGGCTGCCGCGTCCGCCCGAGCGGGCGCCGTCCCGTGCCGTACGCCGCACCGCCGCTCCTCCGGCGGTTTCATCCCCCGCCCCGGCCCTGGAGAAGGAGCCCGTCTCATGAGCCCGACGAGTACCGCTTCTCTCCGTCAGGGTGCCGAACTCGCCTTGGAAGACGTGCGGCTCGGCCACCACGAAGGACAACCCCTGCCCGGCACCGTGCGCCTGCGGATCGCGCCGGGCGAACTCGTCGCCGTGCTCGGCCCGTCCGGGTGCGGCAAGTCCACGCTGTTGCGCACCCTCGCAGGGCTGCTGCCCCCATTGGGCGGGCAGGTCACGCAGGACGGGTCACCCATCGGCGGGCCCGCCGCCGACCGGGCGCTGGTCTTCCAGGAGAACGCCCTGCTGCCGTGGCGCAGCGGCCGCGCCAACGTCGAACTCCCCTTGACGATACGGCGGTTGGGGCGAGAAGCGCGACGGAATGTCGCCGACGGGTGGCTGGAGCGCGTCGGTCTGTCCGAGCACGCCCACAAGCTGCCGCGCCAGCTCTCCGGCGGGCAACGGCAGCGCGTCCAGCTGGCCCGCGCTCTGGCCGGGCAGCCTCGCGCGGTCCTCATGGACGAGCCGTTCGGCGCCCTCGACCCGCACACCCGCGCGGGCATGCAGGACCTGCTCGTGGACATCCTGCGCGGCACGGGCGCGACCGTCGTCTTCGTCACCCATGACGTGGACGAGGCGCTCCACCTCGGGGACCGGATCGCCCTGCTCCCCTCCGGCGAGGTCCTGACCGTCCCGCACCCCCGGCAGCGGGACGCACGCAACGCGCCCGCCACCACGGGAATCCGCCGCCGCATCCTCACGTCCCTCTGACCACCCGCACCCCTGTGAAAGGCCCGCCCGTGGACACCCCCCTGGCCATCCCCGCCCTCTCCGACGCGACCGAACTCTCCTGCGACGTCCTCGTCATCGGCGGCGGCACCGCGGGCACGATGGCCGCCCTGACCGCCGCCGAACGCGGCGCGGACGTGCTGCTCCTGGAAAAGGCGCACGTACGGCACTCCGGCGCACTCGCCATGGGGATGGACGGCGTGAACAACGCGGTCATCCCGGGCCGGGCCGAACCGGACGACTACGTCGCGGAGATCACCCGCGCCAACGACGGCATCGTCGACCAGTCCACCGTCCGCCAGACGGCGACCCGAGGCTTCGCGATGGTCAAGCGCCTGGAGTCGTACGGCGTGAAGTTCGAGAAGGACGAGCACGGCGAGTACGCGGTCCGCCAGGTGCACCGCTCCGGTTCGTACGTGCTGCCGATGCCGGAGGGCAAGGACGTCAAGAAGGTCCTCTACCGGCAGTTGCGGCGCCGCGAGATGCGCGAGCGGATCCGCATCGAGAACCGGGTGATGCCCGTCCGGGTACTCACCGTGGACGGCCGTGCCGTGGGTGCGGCCGGATTCAACACCCGCACAGGCGAGTTCGTCACCGTACGGGCGGGCGCGGTGATCCTGGCCACCGGGGCATGCGGCCGCCTCGGCCTGCCCGCGTCCGGCTATCTCTACGGGACGTACGAGAACCCGACGAACGCGGGCGACGGCTACGCCATGGCGTACCACGCGGGCGCCGCGCTCACCGGGATCGAGTGCTTCCAGATCAACCCGCTGATCAAGGACTACAACGGGCCGGCCTGCGCGTACGTCGCGAACCCGTTCGGCGGCTACCAGGTGAACCGGCACGGCGAGCGGTTCGTGGAGTCGGACTACTGGTCGGGGCAGATGATGGCCGAGTTCGCGGCCGAACTCGCCTCCGACCGCGCCCCGGTGTACCTCAAGCTCAGCCATCTGCCGGAGGAGACCATCACCGCCGTCGAGTCGATCCTGCACACGACGGAGCGGCCCACACGCGCCACGTTTCACGAGGGCCGCGGCCATGACTACCGCACGCATGACATCGAGATGCACATCTCGGAGATCGGCCTGTGCGGCGGCCACTCGGCGTCCGGCGTACGGGTCGACGCCCACGCCCGCACCACCGTCCCCCGCCTGTACGCGGCCGGCGACCTCGCCTGCGTACCGCACAACTACATGATCGGCGCGTTCGTCTTCGGGGACCTGGCGGGTGCGGACGCTTCCCAATTCCGTGCGTATGAAGGCACGTTGCCCGGCAAGCAGCTCGCCGCCGCGCACGAGCTGATCTACCGGCCGCTGCGTCACCCCGACGGGCCGCCGCAACCTCAGGTCGAGTACAAGCTGCGGCGGTTCGTGAACGACTACGTGGCTCCGCCGAAGGCCGGGCCGAAGCTGTCCCTGGCCGTGGAGGCGTTCGAGCGGATGACGGGAGAGATCGCCGGGATGGGGGCGCGCACCGCCCATGAGCTGATGCGGTGCGCGGAGGTGTCGTTCATCCGGGACTGTGCGGAGATGGCCGCGCGCGCCTCGCTGGCGAGGACCGAGTCGCGCTGGGGCCTGTATCACGAGCGGCTCGACCATCCTGAGCGGGACGACGCGGGGTGGTTGCACCATCTCGACCTGTACAAGTCCCTTTCGGGGGCGATGGAGTTCAGGGCCAGGCCGGTCGAACCGTACGTCGTGCCGGTGCCGGAGTTCGAGCCGTCGGCGGCCGGGGCGGAGCGGGTGCTGGGCGAGGTCGCGTTGGTGCCGGTGGCGACGGCGGGGCAGCGGGACGTCGCTCCGGCCGCCCGCCCGGCCGCGTCCGCCGCGCCGTCTCCCCCGCCCTCGGCGACCCGGGCCCCCTCGTCGAGCCCCACCCTCCTCGCTCTCCTCTCCCTGGCCGAAGAGACCCCCGACCTGGACGCGCTCTCCGCCTACCTTGAGGACTCCGACCCGGCGGTGCGGGCGGCCGCCGTCGCCGCCCTCGCCGAGACGGTGCCCGCCGGGGCCGGTCCCGCGCTCGCGGCACGGCTACGGGATGCCGCGCCCCAGGTCCGGCAGGCCGCCGCCGGTGCGCTGCGCGAACTGGTCGAAGTCCTGCCCGCAGAAGATGAGTTGGGGTCCGGTCTGCGAGCAGCCCTCGGTGTGGCGGACCCGGCGGTGCGGGGCGCCGCGCTGGACGTCCTGCGGGAACTGCGGCTCGGCGACGCCTCGGTGTACGCGACCGTGCTCGCCGACACCGACATCGACGTACGTATCCAAGCCGTGCGGGCCCTGGTCTCGGTGGACGCGGCCGCTCAGCTCTCGGCGGCCACGGCAGACCCGGCCCGCGAGGTCAGAGTCGCGGTCGCCCGCGGCTTCGCGGCGGTGCACGACCCGTCGCCGACCCCGCTCGCTCCGCTCCTCGACGACTCCGACCCGCTGGTGAGAGCAGCCACTCTCACGGCACTCGCCGATACGGGCTGCCCGCCCCCGTATGCCGAACGGGCCGTGGCCGCGCTCGACGAGCCCGCCTGGCAGGTCCGGGCCGGCGCCGCGACCGCCCTGCGAACGGCCAGGCCCACCACCGCAGTTCCCGCGCTCGCCAAGGCATCCACCGACCCCAACGCGGACGTCCGCAAGGCCGTCGTCCTGTCACTCCTCGCCCACCGCGCCGACCCCGACGCCCGCGCGGCCCTCGCCGACGCGACCGCCGACCCCGACGCGGACGTCCGCGCCTACGCATCCCGCGCCGCGACGTGACCGCCATGCGCGGCTGACGGGGCCGGCGTCGCGCGATGACCGCGCGGGCGGCGGATCGTTACAGGGGAGAGGAAAGGAGATCCACCATGCCGACCCAGGGACCTGCGCAGCAGCCCACGACCGAGCTCGACGCCCGTTACAGCTCCGCGCTCAACCCCCGCCCCGGTGCCACCGACGTTTCCGCCACCGAATGGGCCGAGGCCCAGCGGCAGCTGGAGGCCGCCGAGATCTTCTGGGTGTCCACGGTGCGCCCCGACGGCCGCCTGCACGTCACTCCGGTCATCGCCGCCTGGCACGACGGGGTGCTGTACTTCTCCACCGGCGCGGGCGAACAGAAGGCGAGGAACCTCGCTCATGACGGGCACTGCGCGCTGACCACCGGACGGAATTCGCTCACCGAAGGTCTCGACGTCGTGGTCGAGGGCAAGGCCGCGCCGGTTGCCGATCCGGCGGTGCTCGAGGAGGTGATCACGGCGTACGAGGCGAAGTACGGGGCACACATCACCTCCGCCGAGGGCACCTTCCACGGGATCGGGGACGCGTTCCGGAAGGGCGACGTGATGGTGTTCGCGGTGTCCCCGGCCACGGCGTACGGCTTCGGCCGGGACGACGGGGTCTACTCGCACACACGCTGGACGTTCTGAGTCCCACACGCACAAACCAATCGCCTCCACGTCGTTGATCCCGTAGGTTGCGCGGGTTGTTGTGGCTGCGGCGGAGAGGCGGTTGGGGACGTGGCACCCAGAGCAGTGACGCGGAAGCAGTTGGCGGGTGCGGCGAAGGCCGCGCTGGGTGGCGGGCGACGGTTGGCGGCGGCTGAGCGAGTCGCGGGTGGGAGCAAGAAGGGCGTGTACCGCCTGGTGATGGACGACGCGACCACAGCGATCGCCTACCTGTGGGACGACGCCGAGAACTACTGGCCGGCGGCCGAGGGCGACGACGACCTCACCGACCCGTTCTCCCCCGGTCTCGGGATCGGCCTGTTCGAGGCCGCACACGCGCGGTTGGACACGCTCGGCGTCCGCGTCCCGGCGATCCGTCTCGTCGACCGCGACGGCACTCACTGTCCGGCCGACCTCGCGATCGTCGAGGACCTGCAGGGCGAGAACCTGGAGGAACTTCTCGCACGTGATCCGCGCGCGGCCGAGCCGATCATGGCCCGGCTCGGGGAGGCTCTGGAGTCGATGCGGCGTCATCAAGCTCCCACATACGGCAAGGTGGCCGTCGTCGACGGGGGAGGTACCTCGCGCGGAACGTCATGCGAGGGGGTCGTCCTGGACCGTGCGCTGCGCGACCTCACCGAGGCGGCGTCGCGCGATCCACGGATCGCGCAAGCGCGCGAACGGCTTGAGCAGCGATTGCTGAGTCTCGCGGCGGCAGTACGACCGCGCGCGGAGTACGCGGTCGTCCATGGCGAACTGGGACCCGACCACGTGCTCGTGGACGCGGGCGGGAACCCCGCGGTGATCGACATCGAGGGCTTGATGTACTTCGACGTCGAGTGGGAGCACGTGTTTCTGCGGATCCGCCTGCACGACGCGTACCGGCCACTGGAGGTGGACGGACTGGACGAGGACAGGCTCGCGCTCTACATGCTGGCCCAGCGGCTCTCGCTGACGGCGGGACCACTGAGGCTGCTCGACGGGGACTTCCCCGACCGGGGGTTCATGGCGGCCATCGCCGAGCACAACCTGAACGAAGCGCTGGAGCTCGTCCACTCCTGAACGCTCCTGTTCGCAGCACGAGGGCGAAGGCTGTCCCCTCGGAGCGCGGCCCGAGGGTCAGTGAGCCCGCCGAGTTCCACGGATCGAGGAAGGCTGAGAGCGCAGGGCCGCCAACCTGTCTTTGTCACCGGTCTCGGACAGGCAGTCGCCCAGCGCGAGGAGCGACAAGAGCTGTACGGGACGCCCTGCGGAAGCCGCTGCCTCCAGCTTGTGATGCCCGTCGAGCAGGAAGTGCGTCAGCCCCCAGTGCGTGTAGTAGTCGGTCGACAGGTCCAGCGCGGGCAGGCACACATCCAGGGTCGACACCGCCACGGCCGTCGGCACCAACCCCCGCTCCATCTGTTCGGCGTACTCCTCGACCCGCGCCCGGTCGTTCCACGTCGGGGGCACCATGGGCACGACGAACTCGTACAGGTGGGCTTCGTCATCGACCGCGGTCTCGAACGTGCGGTAGTACGGCGTGTGCGGGGACTCCGGGAGCCCCCAGAACGCGTCGAGGCCCCACGTGGCCACCTGCTCGTGGCTGAAGTAGTCGCCCTCCTGCCCCGGGAGGACCAGGTGTGGCTCGACGCTGAGCAGCAAGGGGAGGTAGCCGCCTTCCGGCAGCAGAGTGCCGAACGCGTCGAGCACACCATCGTCCAGGTCCGGGAGCTGCTCCGCCAGGCGCTCCTGCACGCTCTCCAACGACAACTTTTTATTGGCGCCCTCAAGGCGGCGGAACAGGAACTGGCACGACCCGCACCAGAAACTGAGCTCGAAGGCGGGCTTTCCGTCGACCGCGAGCACCCTGCGCCCCGGCCCGGACCCCATCTTCGGTGACTCCGCCTCGAACCGCAGTCTCGCCTCGGACGCGGGTACTCCGAGCCTGCGCGGGTCACCCACCATCACGTTCATGGTCGTGACCGTACGAGACCTCACCACCCCGCACAAACCCGATTCCGGCGTCGAGCCGGGGTCACCGCCGCACCGACCCGGCGGCCTACCTGTGGCGCGTGAACGTGAGCCTCGCCTGCGTCCCACCTGGCGGCCGCGGCCTGAGCCACGGGTGCGTGGGGAGCGTCGGCAATCTGCCGTGGTTGAGGGCGAATTGGGGCAGGGAGACGCCGAATGTCGTCGCTATCGCGTCCAGGGCCCTGCTTTCGTCCGAGAGGTCGGTGGCCGGGCCGGCGGGGTCCGGGAACAGGTGGTCGGGCGAGAGCTCGTCGGGGATGTCGCCCGTCCGGTGGCGCTCCGCCTCGTGGACCGTGAACGCGTACCGCTGTTCCCCGTCCTCGGCGCAGGCGAAGTGGAACAGGCCCGGCTCCCACCACACCGTGAGGGCCCGGGTGCCGCGCGACAGCTCGGTGCCGGGGTGGGTCAGACGGGTACGGTCGAAGCCTGGCCAGCGGGCCGATTCGAAGGCGAAGCTCCAGCCGTCGAGGGCGCCGATCCTGGCGACGGGGCCGCGGCGCTCCTGCTCCCGCGAAAAGGGGAGGTCCCAGAAGTCCCGCTCGCTCGCCACCAGCTCCAGCGGGCCCGTACCGAAGCGCTCCGCCAGCACTTTGGGGCGTATGCCCTCCACCAGTACGAACCGGTACGCGTCCCTGCGCAGCTCGACCCTGGGTTGCCGATGGGTGAGCCACGCGAGCCCGTCGCGCACCGTCTCCCCCTCGACGGCGACCGGCGTGGGCATCGCCCCCGCCTGACCCGCCCGGGGTGTCATCAGCAGCTGCCGCCCCCGCTCCGGTGTGACGAGCAGCCCGAGGAGCGGATCCCCGAGCAGACCGAACGGTGCCACGTGGTCCTCCCGGTACGGCTCCCAGTGCGGGACCGCCGCCGCGAGTACCCGCCAGGCGCCGTCCGTGTCGCCCCAGCGCGCCAGTTCCCTGGCCTCCTCGACCGCTCGCCCGAACGGACCGGGCGACGTGTACTCGTACGTGCGTTGCCTGATCTGCTCCAGGACGGCACCGGCCCGCTCGCGGTCCGTCGCGTAGTCCTCGGTCGCCGGGCCGAGCACGAAGGTGTCGTCCCTCCGGTACTCGCGCAGGTGATCGCGCACCTTCAGGGGCAGCACCTCGCCCGCGTACAGCGGATCGTCCATGCGCGGGTCGACCGGCACCCAGCCGCGCCCGTCGAGCAGCGCCCGGAGTTGTGACGCCAGCAGGACGGCCCGCGGTCTGCCGAGTTTTTCCGCCTCGCCGAGGACGGCGAGCGCCCCGTCCAACTCGCCTCTCAGACATGCGAGTCGGGCCTGCTCCACCTTGGCGTCGAGCTCACGCGTCACCACGTTCTCGAAACCTGAGTGGCCGCCGCCCAGGCGGTAGAACTCCTTGTACATGTCCTCCATGAACGCGCGGAACGAGTCGTACCGGTCCGGCGGTTCACCACCCCACCCGTGGTACACGTACACCGCCCACTCCCCGTCGGCACCCACATCGCCCGGGTCGAGCAGCACATCCGTCATGTCCGAGTCGAGCGAGAGCTGCAGCGCCCGTCCCCACATTCCGGCCCTGAGTACCTCTTCCTCGGTCGGGTCCTGGTCCAGATGCTCCTCGTACATCACCTGCTGGCCGTACGGATCTCCGTACGGCGCGATGCGGTCGGCCCCGGCCAGCAGATAGACGAAGCCCTCGGCATGGCGCCAACCGTCCGTCGTCTCAAGGAAGGAGCGGAGGGACGGCGGCAGCGGCGCCGCTATCCCCAGCCCCCGGACCCGCTCCTCCAGAGCTGCCACCGCCGCCGGATCGGCCGGGCCGAATCCCAGCCAGCGGCCCCGGACGATCTCCTCGTCCAGCTCCTGGAACTCCTCCGGATCCTCCGTGGCCAGCCCTTCCAGCCATTCCTCGCTCCACCGCTTGAGCAGCGGCCCCCACTCGAAGATCTCCATACGTGCCATCGTTACACCCACCACTGACAGTCGACCTGTCTCATCCCCGCGACGGAATACCCGCCGGTGTGTCCACCGTTCTCTCCCCCGACCGGCGTTGAAGACTGCATCTCGACATGCCCGACGTGATCGACATACACGAGGAGTCGCTATGCCCCTTCCGCTCGAAGAGCGCGAGGCGTTCCTGGCCGAACCCCACATCGGCGCCCTGGCCGTCGCCCGCGCGGAGGCCGGCCGTGCGCCACTGACGGTCCCCATCTGGTACTGGTACGAGCCCGGCGGCACCTTCTGGATCATGACCGGCCGGGATTCCGCAAAGGCGAAGGCCATCAGGGCCGCGGGCCGCATCTCGCTCATGACCGAACGTGTCGAGCCCACGGTCCGCTACGTCACCGTGGAGGGCCCGGTGACATCCGAAGTCACCTCCACAGTCACGGAGTTGACCGATCTCGCGGCCCGCTATCTGCCCGCCGACAAGGTCGACGAATACGTGAAGACCGCCACCGCCAAGCACGGCGCGCAGGTCACCTTCCACATCCGGCCGGAGCACTGGCTGTCGGCCGACCTCGGCTCCGTGTGACACGACGAGCTGCGACGCGGTCGCCGTGGAAATGAGGCCCGCGCGGTCGTGACCCGGCTGCCCGCAGCAGCCAGTCCTACCGCGCGGACCGTGGCCGCCCACTCTGTCGGCCTGCCGGGCTGAGCCGTCAACCGAAGATGTCGTAGGACCGTCGGTAGATCCCGTCCGTGTGTTCACGGATGTCGCGGTACACGTCGCCCAGGCGCCGGTACAGGTCGTGGTGGGCCTGGTCGGGGGTGAACTCCGCGCCGGGGCGGACCATCGCGTCGATCGCCTCGTCGAACGTCCGGTACGCGCCGAGTCCGACCGCCGCACAGATCGCGGAGCCGAGCCCCGCCGCGTTGTTGACCTCGGCACGGTGGGCCGGGACGCCGAAGACGTCGGCGTGGATCTGCATCACCAGGTCGGAGCCGGAGCCGCCGGAGATGACCGTGTGCCGGTAGGCGGTGCCGAGTTCGGTGGCCATGTGCGTGCCGGTGGCGTGGATGGTCAGGGCGAGCGCTTCGAGGATCGAGCGGTACATGTGGAAGCGGCCCTGCCGGCCGTCGAATCCGGGGATGGTGCCTTTGCGGTACGGGGCGTCGGTGGGCGCCAGCCAGTCGAGCACCGTCATGAGGCCGTCGCAGCCGGGCGGGACCTTCGCGGCCTCGGCGTTCAGGTGGTCCTCGACGGAGAGGCCCGCCGCCCTGGCGCCCGCGACCCCCCTCCTCGCCGAGCAGGTCGCGCAGCCAGCTGACCGTCCACATGCCGCGGCGCACGCCGAAGCTCTCGTAGAGGTAGGAGTGCGGCTGCAGGCGTAGTTGGTCCAGAAGTCGGAGGCGTCGGGCATGTTCCTGTCGCCGACGGTCATGCCGGCCACTTAGGTGCCGAGGGGACCAGGAGCGTGTCGCTGGAGCGCAGTCCGCAGCCCAGGGCCTCGACCGCCTTGTCGTTGGCGGTCGCCACGACGGGGAGTCCCTCGGGGATGCCGGTGTGGCGGGCCGCGGCGGCGGTCACGGTGCCGAGGACGTTGCCGGGCATCACCAGGCCGAAGAGCATCTCGCGCGGGATGCCGGACTTGGCGAGGACGGTGTCGTCGGTCGTCCACTGCCAGGTGTCGGAGTCCAACGGCCATGAGTCGCCCGCGTAGTTGGCGGCGGTGTCCTGGAAGACGCCGGTCATGCGGCGGCTGATGTAGCCGGAGGACGTCGTGACGTAGCGCGCCTCGGGGAGGGTGTGTTCGTAGGGGCGCGAGACGCGTGCGTGCATCCAGCTCATGACCGGCTGGGCGAGTGTGCCGTCGGCCTTGAGGACGGCCCGGCGGAAGCGGATCGTGCACAGGCCGACGCCGACGATGTCGGCCACGTCGCCGGGAAAGCCGGCCATGGCCCGGCGGCTGGCCTCTCCGATCGACGTCCACAGGTCGTCGTCCGGATGTTCCACGACGCCGGGGCCCGGGGTGGCGTACGGACGCAGGCTCTGCCGTCCCTCGCAGACGGCCCGGCCGTGTTCGTCGAAAACGGTCACCTTCGAGCTCTGGGAGCCGTTGTCGATGCCGATGAAGTAGCGAGTCATGGCCGACTCCGGGGTGCGAGAGAGGAGGGGGCCGCCTGCCGTCGGCGGCCCCCTGTACGACGGTTGGGGATCAGCCGTCGAGCGGGAAGATCGTTCCCTTGTTCATGATCCCGTTCGGGTCGAACGCCTCCTTGAGCTTGGCCAGCATGTGGTACGCGCTGCCGTGACCGGCCGCGTCACGGCCTCGGCGGGACGCTACCCACCGGCGGGCATACCGCCCAACCCCTTTCAGCTGCGCGCTCGGGCGGTGCGGCCCACTCAGCCGCGCTGCCCGCTCAGGCGTTGGGGTCGAAGGGTATGCCCGCCGGCTCGGCCTTCTCGAGGTGGTAGTTGAAGTTGCCGTCCTTGAGGCCGAAGACGGCGCTGCCGAAGTCGGCCTGGCTCAGCTTCTCCCGCAGGCCCGAGGGGTAGCCGTTCCAGCCGACGAGGCTCGGGAACTGCCAGGTGTGGCGGTGGTTCTCCGGCGGCTCGTCGTTGGCGGTCGCGGGGCGAAAACAGTGCGTGCCCAGGCCGTCCTTGTGATAGACGGCCTTGGGGTGGGTTCCGTCCCAGCGGATCTGGTCACTGCTGTACACACTGAAGTTGCCGTGGGCCGACGTGGACACGTACTTGGCCTCGTTGTTCTGCACCCACACCACGACGTGCTCCCAGTCGTTGCGGTGCCCGCCGAGGCCGCTACCCGCGACCGCCTGATCCTTCTCGAAGTACAGGCCGTACATGATGGCGCACCAGCCGTTGTTGCACTTGGAGCGGGCGTATCCGTTGGTGCTGTCGAGGTCCCAGGAGTCGTGGCACTGGCCGTTGACGGCCCCGGACGGCTTGAGACCGGGGTTGATGGTGCCGTCCGGTCCGATGGCGGGCGTCGGGTAACAGCCGTCACCGTCGTAGTCGTAGGCAGGTTGGAACGTCTGCTCCAGGCCGTCCGCGTTGGCGGGCAGCGCCGGGGGCGGGTCCGCGAGCGCGATGCCCGGGAAGACGATGACCAGCGCGACGGCGCTGCCGAGGGTGAGCGCCGCTCTGCGGATCCGCGAGCTCTTCTTCACTGCGTCCTCCTGATGAACCGTGGGGGGTCGGACACGCACGACCCAATCTGGCATGCCCTCGTCATCATCCGCGCCTCAATTGCCCAGCGAACCCCAGCTGTGTGGCGCGGTGATGAAGAGTCCGTGCCGTCGTCAACAGGCGGTCAGATCCCTCACGTTGACCGAGTCGGCCATCGCCTGCATGCCCTTGTCATTGGAGTGCAAGTGGTCGCCGCCGTCGAAGACCGGAAGGATCCGCTCGTGGTCGTAGGGGCTGCGCAGGGTGCGGTCGAAGTCAGTGACCGCGTCGAACTCCCCGCTGCCCCTCGGTGGTGCAGTACACCGCGCCGGACGCCGCGGAGACCCTGCTGCTCGCGTGGCGGCGCACCTCCCGCCATGGAAGCCCACAACCACCCGTGCGCCTGAGGGGATTGACTCCCCAGTCCCGCTACCGCGACGCACGCACCGGTGCGGTGCACCATGCCGCCGTACTCACCGAGTACGGAATGCACCTCGACCTGCCGCCCGGCGACTGGTCCAGCGCGGCCGTGCACTTGATCCGCGAGACGGAGGGCTGAGCCCCCGCACCAGTCCGGTCTCAGCAGGGCATGTCAGCAAGACATCACATTGGCATGGACCTGTCCATGATCCTTCGATAGGCTCCCAGCGGGCATTTCCTGGGAGCGCTCCCAGGCTTTGCTGTTCCACCCCCACGATGCTGGAACAACGAAGGGCCAACCCCATGAGACGCACGAAACCCCTGCGCATCGCCCTGTCCGCGTTACTCGTCGCCGGAGTGTCGGCCGGGTTCGTACCGGCCTCGGCCGGTGCCGCCACCCCCGCGGACCAGAAGGCACCGGCCTCCGGAGCCATGCTCGCCGCCATGCAGCGCGACTTCGGCCTCACCAAGAGCCAGGCCGAGGCCCGGCTGAGCGCGGAGAAGAAGGCCACGGCCGTCGAAGGAAAGGCACGGCGAGCCGCCGGATCGTCCTACGGCGGCGCCTGGTTCACACCGGAGAGCGGCCGCTTGACCGTGGCCGTCACCGACCGGAACAAGGCCACGGCCGTACGGTCGACGGGCGCCGAGGCCAAGCTCGTGAAGTACAGCGCCAAGCAGCTCGACGCGGCCAAAGAACGCATCGACGCCCTCAAGGCGCCCAAGGGCGTGGCAAGTTGGCACGTCGATCCGGCGTCCAACCGGATCGTGATCGAAACCCTGGCCAGACGGCAGGGCGACAACGATGTCAAGAACTTCCTCGCACAGGCCCGCGAGGCCGGCCCCGTCACCGTGGAGAGGACGGCCCACGCGCCCCGCACCCTCGCCGCCGGCACGGTCGGAGGGGACCCCTACTACACAGGCAACGTCCGCTGCTCGATCGGCTTCTCGGTGAACGGCGGATTCGTCACGGCCGGTCACTGCAGCGGCGCCGGCGCCGCCGTGAACGGCTGGGACGGCTCGTACATCGGCAACTTCCAGGGGTCGTCGTTCCCGGACAACGACTACGCCTGGGTCAACGTCGGCAGCGGCTGGTGGACCGTCCCCGTGGTCCTCGGCTGGGGCACCGTCCCGGACCAGTTGGTGCGCGGCTCGGCCGAGGCGCCGATCGGGGCGTCCATCTGCCGTTCGGGCTCCACCTCGCACTGGCACTGCGGCAATGTGCTGGCCAAGAACGAGACCGTGAACTACAGCCAGGGCGCGGTGCACGAGATGACCAAGACGAACGTGTGCGCCGAACCGGGTGACTCCGGCGGCTCGTTCATCAGCGGTGACCAGGCCCAGGGTGTCACCTCGGGCGGCTGGGGCGACTGCTCCGGCGGCGGTGAGACCTGGTACCAGCCGATCAACGAGATCCTCAACCGGTACGGCCTGACGCTGACCACGGCCTGACCGCCACACTGAGGAGTTGGGCTCGGTACGGCGTCGCAGGCGCCGCCCGCCGTACCGAGTCCCCCGCACTTCTGCCCCAACGCGCAGTCACCGCACGCTAGATGGCCCCGCGCCCCTCACTGACAGCCCCGCGCGAAGGCGTGGCCGGTGACATACTCGCAAGGTCCCTCACGGCCTGACCCAGGGCGCACGCAGCGGTCCCGGCGAGTCGGTCAGCGATCTAGTACACGCTGGAGTCACGCATGACGGCACAGTCCTCCGGAAGCCGTATCGACACGAGCAGGGCCCACCCGGCGCGTGTCTACGACTGGCTGCTGGGCGGCAAGGACAACTATCCGGTCGATCAGGAGGTCGCGGAGAAGCTGCCGCCGGAGTCGCGCCTCAATGCCCAGCGCAACCGCGCGTTCATGCACCGTGCGGCGGCCTGGCTGGCGGGCAACGGCATCGACCAGTTCCTCGACGTCGGCACGGGCATCCCGACGGAACCGAACCTGCACCAGATCGTGCAGGGCATCGTGCCGTCGGCGCGGGTCGCGTACACCGACAACGACCCCATCGTGCTGCGGCACGCGGAGGCGCTGCTGGTCAGCACTCCCCAGGGGGCGACCGACTACATCGAGGCAGACGTCCGTCAGCCCGAGGTCATCCTCGACCACGCCCGTACGTTCCTGGACTTCACCCGGCCCCTCGCGCTGTCGATGCTCGCCCTGATGCACTTCATCACCGATGAGGAGGACCCCTACAGTCTTGCGCGGCCCCTCATCGACGCCCTTCCCTCGGGCAGTTACTTCGTGTTCTCCCACGGCACCACCGATGAGCACCCGCACCTCGCGAAGACGGTGAAGAACACATACCGGCAGGGCGAGATCCCGCTGCGGATGCGAACGCGGGCCGAGGTCGAGCCGTTCTTCGAGGGCCTGGAGCTGGTGGAGCCGGGGCTGGTCACGGCGACGAGGTGGTACAAGGACACACCCGCACCCGAGAAGGAGCTGAGCGGCTTCTACGTCGGGGTCGCTCGCGTGCCCTAGAGGCCCATCCGTCGCGCGTACTCCGCGAGACCGTCGGCCGTGTCGCCCGCCCACCCCACGTAGCCGTCGGGCCGGACCAGGTACACGCCCGTGCCGTACGCCTCGCGGTCCGGGATGCGGGCGGTGGGGACGCCGAGCGCGGGGAGTTCGGCGTCCGAGCCCACCGTGAGCAGCGTCCATTGCGGGCCGCGGAAGGTGTCGAAGAGCCGGACTCCGTCCACCGTTGCGTCCGGCGCCCGGTCGCCCGCGCGCACCGGGCCCGCGGTCGTGCGGGTGTCCACGGCGAGGGTCGATTCGCGGTAGCCCAGACCCAGTTGACGGGTCGCCTCGCCGCGGCGGATCTCTCCGCGGTGCACGCCCGTCGAGATGCCGAGCATGTGCGCGGCGACGGGGCGGCGCTCCTCCTCGTACGTCTCGACGAGGGAGTCCGGGGCGCCGTCGCGCAGCACCGCGCCCAGCTTCCACCCCAGGTTGTACACGTCCTGGACGCTGGTGTTCAGCCCCTGGCCCCCGGCCGGTGAGTGGACGTGCGCGGCGTCACCGGCCAGGAGGACGCGCCCCGCGCGGAAGCGGTCGGCCAGCGCGGCCCGGGGCCGGAAGTCCGATGCCCAGCGCACTTCGGTCACGTCCTCGGGGGCCAGATGGGAGCGCGCGGCGACCACCTCGCGGATGCCGTCGAGGGAGAGGTCGGGCACCGTTCCCTCGGGGAACTGCGCGGTCACCTGGAAGTCCTCGATGCCGGCGAGCGGGCAGATCGCGAGGAAGCCGTCGCCCCCCTCGCGGGGCGGGAACACATGCCAGTTGTCGCGGTCGAGGCCGGTGATGCGCACATCCCCCACGAGCATCGGATGCGGGTCGACGGTCTCGCCGGTCATGCCGATGCCCAGCGCGCGGCGCACGGCCGAGCGGCCGCCGTCGGCCGCGACGGCGTACCGCGCGCGGACCGGATCTCCGGCGGCGAAGTGCGCGGTCACCGTGTCCGCGTCCTGTTCCACCGCCACCAGTTCACGGCCGAACTCCACCCGCCCGCCCAGCTCGGAGAGCCTCTCGAACAGGATCTGCTGCGTGCGCCACTGCGGCACCATCCACGGCTCGGTGTACGGGGAGTCGTCGCTCGCCTCCCCCGGGTCGAACATCCTGTGCTCGCCGACCCGCGCGCCGTCCTGCCAGATCATGCCGACGGGGTAGGGGCCACCGGCGGCGTGGATCGCGTCCAGCACGCCGAGATCGTGGAACACCTCCCTGGTGCGTGGCTGGATCCCCTTGCCCCGCGACCCGGGGAAGAGCGCGTCGGCGCGCTCGACGACGAGGGCGTCGACCCCTCGCCGGGCGAGATCGACGGCGAGGGCGAGGCCGGTCGGTCCGGCGCCGACGACGAGGACCTCGGTGTGCGTGTTCGCGTCTGTGCGGGTGTCCATGACCAGCTCCTTAACGCCGTTAAGTTCAATGCTTCGCAGCATGCGCTTAACGGCGTTAAACTGTCAAGTGTGGCTACCCAGAGATCCCCCAAGCTGGACAAGACGCAGGTCGTCGACACCGCGCTGCGCCTGCTCAACGACGTCGGCCTCGACGGCCTCACGCTCCGCGCCATCGCCAAGGAGCTGAACGTCCAGGCGCCCGCGCTGTACTGGCACTTCAAGAACAAGCAGGAACTGCTGGACGAGATGGCGACGGAGATGTACCGCCGCATGACGGCAGCCGACCCGCTCGCGCCCGACGCCACCTGGCAGGAGCGCCTGCTGACGTCGAACCGCGGACTGCGCACCGCGCTCCTGAGCCACCGCGACGGCGCCAAGGTCTTCAGCGGCTCACGCTTCACCGGCACGCTGCACGCGGTCGAGATGGAGCGGACGCTGCGTCTTTTCACCGCCGCCGGGTTCACGCTCACCCAGGCGGTGCGGGCCACCACGACCGCGTACATGTACACCCTCGGTTTCGTCACCGAGGAGCAGGGCGTTCAGCCCTTGCCGGGCGAGCGCCGCGAAGGGTACGACATCGACGAACGCGCCCGCCGGATGGCCGACTTCCCCCTGTCGGCCGCGGCGGGCGCGGAGATCTTCGAGGACTACGAGCAGCACTTCGAGGACGGTCTCGCCCTCGTGATCGCGGGGATCGAAGCACGCTACGGGATGGCCTGAGAAGCTACTGTCGAAAGGGACTCCTGCGGCGGCGCACTCTCCGCAGCCCGCCGGGCTCAGGTGCCCGGCTTACGGCCGTAGACGTAGACGTCGTCCCCCTTCTTCAGCAGGGACCAGTACTTCTTCGCGGTGGTACTGGTCATGTTGACGCAGCCGTGCGAGCCGGGCGGGTTCCACATGCTCACGCCGACCGAGTGGAAGGCCTGGCCGCCGTCGAAGAACTGGCTGTAAGGCATGGGCACGTTGTAGATGCTCGACACGTGGTCGATGTGCCGCCAGTAGATCTTCTTCAGGCCGGTGCGGGTCTCGTAGCCGTCACGGCCGGTGCGGACCGGAACCGGCCCATAGACGAGGTTCTTGCCGTCCTGGATCCAGCTGAGCTGAAGCGTCAGGTTCACGCAGGCGATGCGCCCCTTGTTGACGGGGCATTTCCCGTCTTTGTTGGGGTTGCCGCCGACGGCCTTCTGCTTGTTCATCAGGTCCATCACGCCCCACGTGACAGGCCCCGCGTAGCCGATGTTCGGGATGATCCCGTGCTTGTTCTGGAAGGCCTGGACGGCCTTGCAGTCCGCGGCGGACTGCTTTCCGTCGACCGGCCGGCCGAGGAACCGCTCCACCTGCTTCTGGTAGGGACCGGTCGACGTCGTGCAGCTCGCGGCCTGCGCGGGCGCGGCGCCCAGCGCGAGTGTCAGCGGTGCGACGAGTCCGGTGATCCCCAGTGCGACGGCTCCCCGTCTGCGTACGTCCCCCATGGAAGGGCCTTTCCTGGCAGGGCGCTCGAAGCGCCTGACGCGTTCTCTGCCAGGTAGACCGGTTGCGGGTCTCGATGGTTGCAGCCGCGCTCGGGCTGGGACCCAATGGTGACATTTCCGATGCCTGCGCCATTGAGGACTGTGGTGAAGGGTGTCAGCGCGGGGCGATCGCCGTCTCGGTCGCCGCCTTGATCCGGGCGCCGAAGCCGTCGGCGTCCTTGCGGGCGGCGGAGAGCGCCAGGCCGACGAGGAGCTTGCCGATGCCGTGGCCTTCCAGCACGTTGAAAATGCGGACCTGCGTCCTGGCGTCGGACAGCGGCTCCAGGTCGTAACCGCCCTCGCGCGCCATCACGCTGTTCTTCGACACCTCGGCCCAGCGGATCTTCAGCGGGGCGTCGAGGGCGGTGATGCGGAACTCCCTCGCGGTCCTCATCCTGGCGTCCTTGACGGTGCTCCGGAAGACGGTGCCGACGTTGGTCGGGGTGTCCGGTACACGCTCGATCTTGAGCACGCGGGGGCTGAACTGCGGATCGTTGCGTCCGTCGGCGAGATACTCGAAGACCTCGTCGACGGGCCGATCGACCACGAACGTCGCTTCGAACTGTCCTGACATGGGCACTCCCGCCTTGTCGTAGCAGCACGGCGACCCTACGTGACGGCCGGACATCCCGCGCGGCGGCCGCAACAGGCTGCGCGCCGGAGCGTCGGTCAGGACACTCCTGTCGTACGGGGGCAGTAGTTCGCTCGTTCCCTGGGGCGAGGTGGACCGAAGCGTGGTCGCGCAAGCCGACCGGGCGGCAGTCCACGACGAGGTACGAGCAGTAGCCGAGCACCCGCGTCGGCCGAGGACGATCGTCGGGCCGGGAACGGACCTGTTCCAGCGCCTCCGCGAGTACGGACCTGTTCCAGCGCCACCGCGACTACGGACCTGTTCCAGCGCCACCGCGAGTGTCGCCGCGCGGCAGGGCTCCTCCGCCGTACCGGCCGCCGCCTCGGCCGCCACCCAGTAGCGGATGGCGCCGGCGGGCGTCATCGGCGTCGCCACGGCTGTGCCTCCTGTGTTGAACTGCTCTGATCTGTCGTTCCGTTCGCCGTTGCCGTCGGAATCCCACGCGGTCACAGTCCGGGTACGCGCATGACCTCCGCGGTGGCCCCGGCCGGCACTCCGCCTGGCGGGACGACCGCGAGGCCGTCTGCGAACGTCAGCCCGCGCAGCATCGCCGGGCCGTCGAACGGGAGCGGTGCCACTTCGTGGTCCGTGCGTTGCACCGGCAGCAGCCGGGTGTCCCGCGGGTGCCCCGGCAGCGGAGCGGCGGCGCGCATCCGGCAGGGTGCCGCGTCCGCGTGCCCGCCGAGGCGGCGCAGCAGTGGCGCGGCCAGTGTCACCGTGCCGGCGACGGCGGCAAGGGGGTTGCCGGGCAGGCCGACCAGCCGGCGGGTCCGGCCGTCGCAGGTCGGCGGCAGCCCGGCGAGCAGCATGGGGTGGCCGGGCCGTACGGCGACGGAGTCGACGAGCAGGCGGGCGCCCGCCTCTTCCAGGGTGGCGTGCAGGAAGTCCACCGGGCCGGCGGCGGTGCTGCCGGTGGTGACGACGACATCGGCGGGCGAGTCGTGTACGGCCTCCCGCAGCAGCCCCAAGTCGTCGGCCACCCGGCGACTGCCGATCACGTCGGCGCCGCAACTCTGCAGCCACGGCGGCAGCATGGGGCCGAGCGCGTCGCGGACCTGCCCGCGCCGGGGCAGGCCGGACTCCAGCAACTCGTCGCCCAATACCAGGAGTTCGACGGTCGGGCGGCGGTGTACGGCGAGCCGGTCGTACCCGGCCGCCGCCGCGAATCCCAGCACGGCGGGGGTCACCGTGCTGCCGGCCGGGATCAGCACCTCGCCCGCGTGGCACTCCTGACCACGCGGGCGGATGTCGTGGCCCGGAGCCACCGATCCGGGCCCGGTGGAGCGATCGTGCAGCGTGCCGCCCTCGGCGTCGAACTCCCCATGTTCCCTTCGCAGTACGGCCGTTGCGCCGGTCGGCAGCCGGGCGCCGGTGGCGATGGGGACGGCGGTGCCGTGGTCGCTGAGCGGCTCGGACCGGTCGCCGGCGAGGACGGTGGCGCTGCCGACCAGCCACGGTCCCGGTCCGGCCACGGCCCAGCCGTCCATCGCGGACGTGTCGAACGGCGGCAGGTCGGTGAGGGCCGTCAGCGGTACGGCGAGAGCGTGACCGAGCGCGTCCGCCAGGGCTCGCGTGACGACGGGCAGCGGCTGTCCGACGCAGCCCCGTGCGGTCTGCCGGGCCTGTTCCCAGGCCATGTGGGTGCCTGCTGTCACTCCCGCCGTCCCGGTCCCGTCCAGAGTGTGCGTGCCTGCCGGGGTCATGCGGTCCCCGCGCCGTTCTCGGGCTCGGCAGCCCAGCGCTCGGCCAGCGCCGTCACCCTGCGGTTCGCCTCGGCGACAGCCTCGGGCCCGCCGCCCGCCTGCGCGGCGGCATAGCCGACCAGGAACGAGGTCAGTGGCGCCGCCGGGCGGGCCACACCATGGGCGACGACCTTGGTCATGTCGAGCAGTTCGGCGACATCGACGTCAAGGTCGACACCGAGTTCGGACTTGACGTCCTCGATCCATTTACGCATCCAGCTCACCTTTGTTCGTTTCTTCCGCCTGTTGTCCGTCGTGGGTGGCCCTGGGCCCATCAGCCGCCGATCGCCGACATCGGGCGTTCCGGGCGGCGGAACTCCGGGCTGTTGATGGCGTGGCCGTGGCCCTTGCCACCGACCGAGGTCCGCCACGCCCCCTCCACCGTCGCGTCGTCGGCGCCCCGACGCAGCAGGGACCGCAGGTCGGACTCCTCGGTGGCGAAGAGGCAGTTGCGCAACTGTCCGTCCGCCGTCAGCCGCACGCGGTCGCATGTGCCGCAGAAGGGTCGGGTGACGCTGGCGATGACACCCACCAGGGCGTCCGTACCGGCGATCCTCCACTCCTCCGCGGGCGCGTTGTCCTGCCGCCCGACCGGCACCAGCTCGAAGCGCTCGCCGAGCCGGTCGAGGACCTCCGCCGCCGTGACCATCCGGTCCCGGTCCCAGGCGCCCTGCGCATCGAGCGGCATCGATTCGATGAACCGCATCTGGTAGCCGTGCTCCGCCGAGAACGCGGCCAGGTCGACGATCTCGTCGTCGTTGACCCCCCGCACCGGCACCGTGTTGATCTTCACAGGGTTCAGACCTGCGTCACGCGCGGCCGAGAGCCCGGCCAGTACGTCCTTGATCCGGTCGCGCCGGGTGATCTCGGCGAACCGCTCCGGGCGCAGCGTGTCGAGGCTGACGTTGACCCGGCTCAGCCCGGCCTCCCGCAGGGCGACCGCGCTGCGCGCCAGGCCGATGCCGTTGGTGGTGATCGACAGTTCCGGAGCCGGGTCCAGGGCGGACAGGCGGGCCACCAGACCGGGCAGGCCCCGGCGCAGCAGCGGCTCACCACCGGTCAGCCGGACCTCGGTGATCCCGAGGCGCTCGGTGCCGATACGGACCAGACGTACGACCTCGTCGTCGGTGAGGACTTCGGCCCGGGGCAGCCAGTTCAGTCCCTCGGCCGGCATGCAGTAGGTGCACCGCAGGTTGCAGCGGTCGGTCAGGGAGAACCGCAGGTCCGTGTGGACCCGCCCGAAGCGGTCCACGAGGGGCGACGGAACTTCGGGAAGCCGCTCCACGGTGGCCTGCCGGGACAGACCGGGATCGGTCGGATCGTCGCTGTGATCAAGCACGGTTGCGCCCTCCCATGAAATACCGGAAGCCGGAGCTGGTGAAATATTAGAGACCAGGCTTCGCGAATTATCCAGGGGTCGGGATCCGACACCTTTCCCCACTCCACTCATTCCTCGCTCATCGATCATCGATCATCATCGGAAGGTTTCCCGGAGAAGTCAAAGTGCGGTTCTCGATGACATCATCGGTCAGAGCTACCGACCTTCGAACCCTAGGTAGGGCAAGGGCTCTGCACTGATAAGCGGCGCCTATCAGGTGATCGGAAACGCCTCTTTGACGGGGCCCATGAATTGCAGGAAGCTTCTCTCGCGGCGATGAGGAGTAAACGTGACCGGCGCGCGCAGGTAAACCGCGTAAAAGTGAACACGGAAAACAGGCCGCGTTTCCCGGGGACCCGTCCACCCAGGTGCATGGAAGAAAGAGGCAGACCAGATCATGAGCAGCAGCATCGAGGACCCGCTCGACGACCTGACGGTCACGCCCCCCAAGACCTGGGCGACGGGTCTGCCCGCCGTGACGCACGCGCTGGAGTACTCCCTCAGCCAGACGTCGCCGCGCCGCACCATGCTGACGCTCCTGAACATCAACCAGGCCAAGGGCATCGACTGCCCCGGCTGCGCCTGGCCCGAGCCCGCGCCGGGCAAGCGGCACATGAACGAGTACTGCGAGAACGGCGCCAAGCACATCAACGACGAGGCCACCTCGCGCCGCGTCACCCGTGACTTCTTCCGCGAGCACTCGATCGCCGAGCTGGACTCCAAGTCGGACTACTGGCTCAACCAGCAGGGCCGGCTGACCGAGCCGATGGTCAAGCGCCCCGGCGCGACGCACTACGAGCCGATCGGCTGGGACGAGGCGTTCGGCATCCTCGCCAAGGAGCTCAAGCAGCTCACCTCCCCCGACGAGGCCCTCTTCTACGTCTCCGGCCGCCTCAACAACGAGGCAGCGTTCCTGCTCCAGCTCTTCGCCCGCGCGTACGGCACCAACAACCTGCCGGACTGCTCCAACATGTGCCACGAGTCCAGCGGCTCGGCCATGTCGGAGGCCCTGGGAGTCGGCAAGGGCACGGTCTCGCTCGACGACCTGGAGAACTCCGACCTGGTCTTCGTCGTGGGCCAGAACCCGGGCACCAACCACCCGCGCATGCTGTCCTCGCTGGAGGAGACCAAGCGCAACGGCGGCAAGATCGTCGCCGTCAACACGCTCCCCGAGGCCGGCCTGCTGCGCTTCAAGCACCCGCAGCGCCCGCGCGGCATCATCGGCAAGGGCACGCAGATCGCCGACCAGTTCCTGCACATCAGGGCCGGCGGCGACCTCGCCCTGTTCCAGGCTCTGAACCTGCTGCTCCTGGAGGCCGAGGACGCCAGCCCCGGCACGGTGATCGACCACACCTTCATCGAGAAGAACACCATCGGCTTCGAGGCCTTCGAGAAGCACGCGCGCCAGGTCACCTGGGAGCACATCTACGACGCCACCGGCCTGTCCCGTGAGGAGATCGACGAGGTCTTCGAGCGCGTCCTGAAGGCCAAGTCGGTCATCGTGTGCTGGGCGATGGGCCTCACCCAGCACAAGCACGGCGTCCCCTCCATCCGCGAAGTCATCAACTTCCTCATGCTGCGCGGCAACATCGGCAAGCCCGGCGCGGGCGCGTGCCCGGTGCGCGGCCACAGCAACGTGCAGGGCGACCGCACGATGGGCGTGTGGGAGCGGATGCCGCAGAAGTTCCTGGACTCCCTGGGCAAGGAGTTCGGCTTCACGCCGCCCAGCCACCACGGCCTGGACGCCGTCCACGGCATCCACGCCATGTACGAGAGGCGCGCCAGGTTCTTCCTCGGCGTCGCCGGCAACTTCGTACGGGCCACCCCGGACAGCGAGGTCACCGAGCAGGCGATGCGCAACTGCAGCCTGACGGCGCACGTCTCGACGAAGCTCAACCGTTCCCACACCGTATGCGGTGAGACCGCGCTGATCCTGCCCACCCTGGGCCGCAGCGACAAGGACTTCCAGGCCACCGGCGAACAGTTCATCACCGTCGAGGACTCGATGAGCGACGTGCACGCCTCCCGCGGCAAGCTGCCGCCGGCCTCCCCGCACCTGCTCAGCGAGGTCGCCATCATCAGCCGCATGGCCCTCGCGACCATCGGCGACAAGTACGGCATCCCGTGGCAGGGCTTCGAGGACGACTACGGCACCGTCCGCGACCGGATCTCCCGCGTCATCCCGGGCTTCGAGGACTTCAACGAGCGTGTCTCCGTGCCGGGCGGCTTCAACCTGCCCAACCCGGCCAACCGCGGCGTCTTCAACACCCCCAGCGGCAAGGCCGTGTTCACGCAGAACGAGTTCACGATGCCGCACGTGCCCGAGGGCCACCTGCTGCTCCAGACGCTGCGCTCGCACGACCAGTGGAACACCGTCTGGTACGCGCCCAACGACCGTTACCGCGGCATCCACAACGCCCGCCGGGTCGTCATGGTGAACCCCGCCGACCTCAAGCTCCTCGGCATCGCGGACGGCGACATGGTCGACCTGGTCAGCGTCTGGCACGACGACAGGGAGCGCCGCGCCGAGAACTTCAAGGTCGTCGCCTACCCGGCGAGCCCCGGATCCGCCGCGGCCTACTACCCCGAGACGAACGTCCTGGTCCCGCTGGACAGCGTCGCCGACATCAGCAACTGCCCCACTTCCAAGGGCGTTGTGGTGCGTCTGGAGCCCGTCGTCACTGCGAGCTGACCGACACCCGGCACTCCCGGAGAGGTTCGGGGAGTGCCGGAGTCCTCGGAGCGCCCGTCGTGAGGGCGGGCCGAAGCACCAGGTTCAGAGAGGTACTTGGCCGCATGCCCGCGTCTCGCGCCGCCCGCAGTCGGCTTCCCACGGCGGCCGCGATGTGCGCCGCCGGGTGGGGCGCGAACCAGTTCACCCCGCTCGCGGTGGACCGGACGCAGGAGCGCTGGCCCGCCGTCCCGGTCGCCGCGATGTTCACCACCTACCTGCTGGGTCTCCTGCCCGGTCTGCTGCTCGGCGGCCCGGCCGCGGACCGGCTGGGCCGATGCCTCACGGTCCGGCCGAAGGCGCGTACCGCAGCCGGCGCCGGTACCCGGAACCGCCCCGGTGACGCCCCGCACCGTGGAACTGCCCTGCGCCTGCCCGTCACGGCGAGGCACAGCCGTCTGAGTCTTCCCTGATGGCACGGGCATAGGACGAGGTCCGCCAGGGGTCATATCGTCGACATCATCGGAGTACCGCTCCGAGGAGAGGAGCAACATCATGGGACGCGTGACCGCGCGGCGGCGTGTGCTGCGAGTTCGGGACGGGGTGTCCTCGTACCGGCCGGACACCATGGCCGTCGAGGAGCCGATGGAGATCAGGGTGGGCGGCCGTCCGCTCACGGTGACCATGCGGACACCGGGCGACGACTTCGATCTCGCGGCCGGGTTCCTGGTGAGCGAGGGCGTGGTGCACTCCGCCGCCGATGTGGCCGGGATCCGCTACTGCGCGGGCGCCACGTCCGACGGCGGCAACACGTACAACGTCGTGGATGTGGCCCTGGGCCCCGGCGTGGCCGCCCCTGACGCCTCTCTTGAGCGGAACTTCTACACGACGTCCTCGTGCGGGCTGTGCGGCAAGGCGAGCCTGGACGCGGTGCGCACCTCGGCGGCGTGGACCGTCTCCGAGGATCCGCTGCGCGTCGGTCCCGAGCTGGTGACGGCGCTGCCGGACCGGCTGCGGGCGGCCCAGAAGGTGTTCGACAGCACGGGCGGCCTGCACGCCGCCGCCCTGTTCAGTGCCGACGGGGAGATGCTGTGCCTGCGCGAGGACGTCGGCCGGCACAACGCCGTCGACAAGGTCGTCGGCCACGCACTGCGCGAGGGGCTGCTGCCGCTGCGCGAGACCGTTCTGATGGTGAGCGGCCGGGCCTCCTTCGAGCTGGTGCAGAAGGCGCTGATGGCCGGAATCCCGATGCTGGCGGCCGTCTCCGCCCCGTCGTCGCTCGCCGTGGACCTCGCCGCCGAGAGCGGCCTGACCCTGATCGGCTTCCTGCGCGGCACCTCGATGAACGTGTACACCGGTGCCGAGCGGCTGGCGCAGGTACCCGTGGCCTGACGGCCTGAACGGTGACTCGTCCGGTGGCCGGCGAGGCCGATTCGCTTTCCCCTGGGCCGTCGGGTAGACCCATGGCGTGCTGTTTCGCCAACTCGAATACCTGGTGGCCCTCTCTCGGGAGCGCCACTTCGCCCGCGCCGCCCAGTCCTGTTTCGTCTCCCAGCCCGCCCTCTCGGAGGCGATCCGCAAGCTGGAGGAGGAGCTGGACGTGCCGCTGGTCCGGCGCGGCCGCAAGTACGAGGGCCTCACGCCCGAGGGTGAGCGCATCGTCGTGTGGGCGCAGCGGATCCTGGCCGATCGCGACGCGCTCAAGGACGAGGTCGGCGCGCTGCGCACCGGGCTGAGCGGCCGGATGCGGATCGGCTCGGTCCCGACCGCGTCCGGCGCCGTCTCGCTGCTGACCGGCCCGTTCTGCGCGGAGCACCCGCTGGTGACCGTGGAGGTGATAGCGGATCTCCAGTCGCGGGACATCCTGAGGCAGCTGCAGAACTTCGAGATCGACGCCGGCATCACGTATCTGCCCGAGGACCTTGCGGAGCACTTCCACACCCTCCCGCTGTACGAGGAGCGGTACGTGCTTCTGATCACGGCGGTCGATGCCCTGGCTCATCGGAAGACGGCGACGTGGGCGGAGGCGTCGCGGCTGTCGCTGTGCCTGCTCACCGACTCCATGCAGGGACGCCGGGTGCTGGACGAGGTGTTCGCCGAGGCCGGGACCCGGCCGTCGCCCCGGGTCGAGACCGACTCGGTGGGCGCGCTGTTCGCCCATGTCAGGACGGGCCGGTGGGCGAGCGTCGTCCCGCACGCGTGGCTGCACGTCTTCGGCGTCCCGCACGGCATGCGGGCGGTGCCCCTCGTCGAGCCCGCCCGGACGGTGCCGGTCGGCCTGGTGGTCACGGCCCGCGAACCGGGTTCGGTCATGGCCCGCGCACTGGTGGAGGTCGCCCGGCACACCGATGTGGCCGCCGCGCTGGAACGCCTCCCGGGCGATCCCGCGGTCCCGTAGACGCGTCCGGCTACTCGCCGAGGGACACGACCGTGACCGTCGCCTGCCCGTCGGGCGCGTCATAGCTGACGCTGTCGCCGGCCCGGTGTCCCAGCAGCGCGCTGCCGAGCGGACTGTCGGCGGTGACCAGTGTCCGGTCAAGGACCGCCGCGCCCTCGCCGATCTGGACGGTCGCCACCGAGCCGTCCGCGTACCGCAACTCGACCGTGCTGCCCACGCCCACCACGTCCGTGCTGGGCGGGCCCGCGTCGGCGGCGCCGCGCAGGCGCACCTTGATCTCGTCGATACGCGCGTCGAGACGGTGGGTCTCGTCGGAGCGGATCAACTCGTCGGCCTGGTCGGCATGGTCGCCCACCTCGGTGGTGTCCTGCAACGTGGCCGCGTCCGCGTTGCGTTCGGCCGTCACGTCGGCGAGTTCCTGCTCGAGTGCGCGGCGCTCGGCGACGCTCATCGGTTCGGGCTCTCCGCTCATTCCTGCTCCCGTCGCTCGTCGTGGCCGGTGTGCCGGAAGGTCACCTGTCGTAGCGGGTCGGCGGGAAGGCATCCCGCTGCGCCCGGGACATCTTGCCGCTCGGCATCTCGCCGCTGTCGACCTCGCGGTCGACCTCGTTCTGGATCGCCTCGTACTGCTTCGCGGGCCGCTCGGGCTTCTTCACGCGCAGCCCGACGTCCCGCAGGTCCTCCTGCGTGCGCCTTTCGAGCGCATCCACGTTGGGGCGCAGGGGCATGCCCCGTCGGTCGTCGGGGTTGCCCTCGACGGCTCGGTTGGACTTGTGGTGATGGACCATGTGTCCTCCTTGGTTCAGGCGCCATCAGGCGCGCCCGACCGGATCAGGCGTCGGGAGTCTGCCGCGCCTCGGCCGCGGGCGGTTCCTCCGCGGCGCCTTCGGCCTTCGCGTCCTCCGCGTCGTGCTTGCGCACGGTGCAGTGGATGGTGTCGTTCACCACGTCCGCGACGATGGTGTCCCCCGGCTCCGCGTCACCGCTCAGCAGGATCGACGCGATCCGGTTGTCGAGTTCGGCCTGGATCGTGCGCCGCAGCGGACGCGCGCCGAACTCCGGCTGGTGGCCGTGGGCGACGAGAAGCTTCTTGGCCGCCTCGGTGACCTC
The DNA here is from genome assembly GCF_026340095.1 of Streptomyces sp. NBC_01446. Lineage (GTDB taxonomy): Bacteria > Actinomycetota > Actinomycetes > Streptomycetales > Streptomycetaceae > Streptomyces > Streptomyces aureus. Next base: position 95,115 of record NZ_JAPEPO010000001.1, read on the forward strand.
CAGGGTCATGCCCTGGCCGAGCACCCGGCGCTTGCTCCGGTCCAGGAGGTGGTCCACGATCTGCGACAGGTCGTCCTCGGTAAGGCCGTGGAAGATGATGATGTCGTCGATGCGGTTGAGGAACTCGGGCAGGAACCGGCCCTGCAAATCCTCCATCAGATCGCTCTTGATCTCGGACACGTCGCCGTGGTGCGCGAGGATCCGGTGGGCGCCGATGTTCGACGTCATGATGATGACGCAGTGGCGGAAGTCGACCGTGCGGCCCTGGCCGTCGGTGAGACGTCCGTCGTCGAGGATCTGGAGCAGGGTGTTGAAGACGTCGGGGTGTGCCTTCTCCACCTCGTCGAACAGCACGACGCTGTACGGCTGCCGGCGGACCTTCTCGGTGAGCTGGCCGGCCTCCTCGTAACCGACGTATCCGGGAGGGGCGCCGACGAGGCGGGCGACGGTGTGCTTCTCCTGGAACTCGCTCATGTCGAAGCGGATCATGTGATCCTCGTCGCCGAACAGCAGGTCGGCGAGGGTCTTCGCCAGTTCGGTCTTGCCGACGCCGGTGGGGCCCAGGAAGAGGAAGGAGCCCACGGGGCGGTTGGGGTCGCCCATGCCCGCACGGTTGCGCCGCACGGCCTCGGAGACCGCGGTGACCGCCTCGTCCTGGCCCACGATCCTCGAGTGCATCTCCGCCTCGAGGTTGAGGAGCTTCTCCTTCTCGCTCGCGGTGAGCTGGGAGACGGGGATGCCGGTGCGGCGGGAGACGACGTCGGCGATGTCCGCCTCGGTGACCGAGACGACGCCCTCGCGCCGCTCCTCGATGCCCGCGAGTTCGCCCTCCAGCTCGGCGATCTGCCGCTTGAACTCCGACGCCTTCTCGAAGTCCTCACCGGCCACGGCCTCTTGCTGCTCACGCCGCAGCTTGGCGATGCGGTCCTCGCGGCTGACGACCTCGGTGGAGCGCCCGGCGCTGCGCAGCCGCACGCGCGCGCCTGCCTGGTCCATCAGGTCGATGGCCTTGTCCGGCAGGAACCGGTCGCTGATGTAGCGGTCGGAGAGCTCGGCGGCCGCCGCCAGGGCGCCGTCGGCGAAGCGGACCTGGTGATGGGCCTCGTACGCGTCGCGCAGCCCCTCCAGGATCTGCACGGTCTGCTCGACGGTCGGCTCCGGAATCAGTACGGGCTGGAAGCGGCGCTCCAGCGCCGCGTCCTTCTCGATGTGCTTGCGGTACTCGTCGATGGTCGTCGCGCCCACGAGCTGCAGCTCACCGCGCGCGAGGGCGGGCTTCAGCATGTTGCCCGCGTCCATGGCGCCCTCGCCGGTCGCTCCCGCGCCCACGACGGTGTGCAGCTCGTCGATGAACAGGATGATGCCGCCGCCGGCGTCCTGGACGTCCTCGATGACCTTCTTCAGACGCTCCTCGAACTGGCCGCGGTACTGCGCGCCGGCCACCATGCCGGAGAGGTCGAGTGAGACAACTCGCTTGTCCTTGAGGGTTTCCGGGACTTCGCCCGCCACGATGCGCTGGGCCAGACCCTCCACGATGGCGGTCTTTCCGACGCCGGGCTCGCCGATGAGTACGGGATTGTTCTTGGAGCGCCGCGAGAGGATCTCGATGGTCTCCTCGATCTCGTCGGCCCGCCCCACCACCGGGTCGAGCAGCCCGGCCTTCGCGTCCTCCGTCAGGTCCCGGCCGTACTCGTCGAGGGTCGTCGCCGGCTTCTTGGGCTCCGTGGACCCTTCCGAGCGCGACGTCTGGTCCGCGAGGCTCTCCAGGCGGTCCGGGCTGAAGCCCTGCGCGCGCAGCAGTCGGGCGGCGCCACTGTCGGAGTTGCTCAGGAGCGCCGCGAGGATGTGCTCGGGGCCGATGTAGGAGGCCCCGGCCACCTGCGAGTGCGAGTAGGCGGCCTGGAGCGTGCGCTTGGCCGCCGGGGTGAGTCCGGGCTCCGCCGACGGCTGGCCGGACTCCTGCGGCAGGACCGCGGCGACTTCCTTCGACAGCGCGTCGGGGTCCACTCCGATCTGGGAGAGCAGCTTCCGTGTCGGATCGATCTTCGTGGTCGCCCAGAGCAGGTGCTCGGTGTCGAGATCGGAGGTACCGTCCTCGATCGCTTTCCGAGCGGCGAGATTGAGGAGTTCCTGCGACGAATCCGTCAACAGCCGTCCGATCGGCACGCGTTGGACGGCTGGCGGTGAAGAAGCCGGCGACATTCCGAAGAATCGGTTGAACAAGTCGCTGAAAGGGTCGGACGAGCCGAACCCTGACCCGAAGGACATCGACATGCCAGCTCCTGATGCCGAGAGAGATTGGTTCAACTCAAGCGCGATGTCAGCTGGGCCGCAACAGCAGCGAAATCGGCACCCCTGAGCACCGGAATCAAGTCGGTACAGGAATGTGACCCGATGGCGTGGGCCTATTTGCGGGCGTGAGGCCCGGGACGCAGGCTGTCGTCAGGGAATCCGGCGGGTGAGCCCCGCGAGAGTCGATGGAGTCGGAGAGCACATCATGGATGAACGCGCAGACGTCACGCGGTCGCATCCGGCACGAACTGCCTGGTGGGCCGGGGCGGATCCGGCATCGGAGCTCCAGCACCTGTGGGGCGAGGTGAGCCGTCTGCTGGAGCGCTCTTCACAGCCGGCAGGCCCTTCGCAGCACTGGATGCCCGTGGTGGAGGAAGCTGACTCGGGTGTCGCGTACGTGGTGCGCGCGGAACTGCCCGGTGTCCGTCGTGAGCGCGTGAACGTAGAGGTGGACGGCAGGGAACTGCACATCTCCGGCTCCGTCGAGGAAACCGCGGACGGAATTGCTCTGCGTCGCCGGTCAGGGACCTTTTCCTATGGAGTTCGTGTTCCCGGCGATGTCGATATCGATCGCATCCAGGCGGATATGGCGGACGGCGTTCTGACGCTGCGCCTGCCCAAGACCGCGGCGGTGACGCGGCGAACGATCGAAATCCGCGCCGAAGGCAGCGACAAGTAGGGGCTGAGCGGCGCCCTGCCCCTCTCAGTGTCCCCCTGCCCGGCCGGGACGTCCTGTCGGCGGGTAAGTCCTGTCGGCAGGGACCTCCACGGCATGCGCGTGGCGCCAGGCCCGGCTGCTGACTCTGTCCGTCCATGCCACCAGCGGTTCCCGGTCATGCCCCACGGCCCATGTCAGCCCGTGACGATTCCTGTGACTAGGTTGATGGTCGTGGCGAGGATGCTGGTGCCGAACACGTAGGACAGCAGTGAGTGCCGCAGCACCACCGAACGGATCGTCGAGGACGAGACGTTGGTGTCGGACACCTGGTAGGTCATGCCGAGGTTGTAGCTGAAGTAGAGGAAGTCGCGGTACGCGGGCGGGTCGTCGTTGTTGAAGTCGATCCCGCCGGAGGCCGTGTAGTACAGGTACGCGTAGCGCGTGGCGTACATCAGATGGAGCGCCGCCCAGGCCATGAACACGCCGCCCAACGCGACGGCCGCCGCGGCGTGGCCGCTCTCGGATTTGCCGAGCAGGAGCAGCAGCACGGTGGCGACCAGGCCGCACAGGGCGACGCCGACGATCACGAGCTCGTCGGTGATGGGCTGGAAGTCCTCCCGTCGGACATTGGCGCGGGTGGCCCTCGCATCCATCGGCCACAGCACCGCCCAGCCCGCCAGCACGAAGACCAGTTCGGTCGCGGCAATTCCGGAGAGAACACCCAGCGCAGTGTTGTTCGTCACCGCGACGATCGCCCCGACCACCGCACCGGCAACCACGGAGACACCGAGCCGGGGAACCGCGGACAAGGGCAGCCATGTGCTCATGGATCAGCACACTAGTCTTTCCGCCACGGGCCAGCCTGGCGAAGCCCGCTGCGGGGACACAGACTGGATTCAGCTCGATTTGGCCCGACTCGGCTCGCATCAGCTCGACTCGGCTCGACTCGGCTGCGTTCGGATCAGGAACCCCGCTCGAAGCCGGTGGTATATACCGGACATGTCTTCTTCCCGCCGCCCACCCGCCGCCGTGACCAGGCACGGTTGGCGGCCTGCCGTGGTCAGCGCGGTGCGCCTGCTTTCCCCGCGCGGCTCACTCGCGCTCCAGCGGGCGGACGGCGCACTCCTCTTCGCCGTGCGCGGCGCTTTGGCGATGGCGCTGGTGGCACTGCCGGTGGCGATCGCGGGTCGGCCCGACCTCTCCGTGTACGCCATGCTGGGCGCCTTCACGACAACGTTCGGGCGCAACCTGCCCTACCCGCGCCGTGCTCGCGTTCTCGCGCTGGTGGCGGTGGCCATGACGGCGTGCGTGGGCTGCGGGTCCGCTCTCGCCGCCTGGGCCCGTCCGGGAGCCGGGGGCTGGGGTGCCGCCGTCGTGGTCACGGCGACGGCGGTGGTCGCCGGGCTGGCGAAGCTGGCGTGTGACGCGACCCGGTTGAGCGGGCTCGGCGCGGTGTTGTTGTTGTTCTCCTTCGCGGTGGCGGCCAACGGCTCGCCCACCACTGCCGACGTTCTCCCGCAGACCGGGCTCGCCGCGGCCGGCGCCGCGGCCGCCTGGGTACTCGGGGTGTCCGGCTGGCTGCTGCACCCGGACCGGCCGCAGAGATTCGCCGTCGCCAGGGCCCTGCGTGAGCTCGCGGGCCTGCTGACCGGGCCCGGAGGACCGAGCGGAGACGTACGACAGGCGCGACACCGCACGACCGTCGCGGTGCTCCAGGCGTACCGCTCCCTCGGCCTCGCGCCTCCGACGCAGGCGAACCAGGCAGGCCGGGACGGAATCTTCGTACGCCTCACCGACCTGTCCTGGTCGCTGCTGATCAACTCGGCGCGTCGGCCGCCGGCTGACCCTGCCGCGACGGCGGAGCAGCTGCTCCGCCAGGCTCGTGTCCTCACCGAGCGGCGCCGCCGACCGCCGGCACTCCTGCCCGGGCTGTCCCTCGCGTCTCCGTCGGCGCAGGACAGCGAGGACGCGCCCATGACTCCCGTGGCCCCCGCCACCGGACCCGGCCAACCTGTCGCCTGGCGCGCCACCGAACTCCTGATGGGGCGACGCGCCGGCGGCCCCGAACACCGCGCCGTCCTCGCCGTTCCCGCGGTGCGGATGGTCCTGGGCACCGGGGTCGCGGGCGGGCTGGCCGTGGCCGGGGGGCTCGAGCACAGCTACTGGGCGTCGATCTCCGCCGCCGCCGTGCTGCACTCCGTCAACCTGCGCACCACGGCCCAGCGCGCCGTCCAGCGCACCCTCGGCACGGTCATCGGCCTGCTCCTCGCCCTGGGCGTGCTGGCCACAGACCCGGAGCCGGTGGCGCTGGCCTGCTTGATCGTGCTCCTCGAATTCCTCCTCGAGTACTTCGTCCCTCGCAACTACGGCCTCGGCGTCGTCTTCCTCACCCCGCTGGCCCTCCTGATGAGCGACCTGGCCGCGCCCGCCCCTGCCGGAGAACTCATCGCCGACCGTGTGCTGGGCAGCGTGCTCGGCATCGTCGTCGGGCTCGTCTGCGCGCTCATGCTCGTCCACGACCATGCCGCGCTGCGCGTCGAGCGCGCGCTGGCCGCCTGCACGCAGACATCCGATCACGCGGAACGGTCGCTGACCGAAGGATCGGGCCCCCAGCTCCCGGAGGTCCAGGTCCAACTGGCGCTCGCAGTGGTCGAGTTGCGTGCTGCCGACGACGACGCCGCGGGAGAACTGTGGCCGGCGGGGATCGATCCCGCCGAACTCGCCGCCGCCGAGCAACGTGCCTACCGACTCCTGGAGCGGCTCCACCACCAGCGCTGACGACCGACGTCCGACGCGCGCGGGGCTCCGGCCTCGGGCTAGCGTGGTGTGATGCGCCATGAGGTGTCCGACGCCCATACCGCGATGGCGGTGGGAAGCGGTGACCTGCCCGTTCTCGCCACCCCGTGGCTGATCGCGTGGATGGAGGCGGCCACCGTGCGGGCCGCCGCCGCCTTCACGACGCCGGGCCGGACGACGGTCGGAACCGGTGTGCGCATCAAGCACCTTCGTGCGACACGGGTGGGTGCCTGGGTCGACGTCCTCGCGGAACCGCCCGCTGAGGCGGCAGGCCGACGGCTCACCTTCCTCGTACGGGCCGTGGACAGTACGGGGGAGCTGGTCGCGACGGGCGAGATCGACCGGGCGATCGTCGACCGGCAACCCTTCCTCGCTCGGGCGTCCGCCCAGGGCTCCGGGATCACTCAGGGTGAGCGTGGGGGCCTTCCCTGATGGAAGTGCTCGGCGCCGACGGCAAGATCGACGTCATGACATTCCACTCACGACGTTCCCTGCCGGCAGGCAGCGCGGCGGCGGGCGCGATGCCGCCCGGCACGGGACGTGCTGCCGCGCATACGCCGTCGGGCTCGGCCTTATCTCGTGGCGACCGTGGTGCTGCAACTGTGGGCAACCGCGTCGTTTCCGTTCTCGCCGTTCTCGCCTCTTGAACTATCGGCGGACCTTGTAGCGGAGGTGCAGTACGCGGTCGCCTTGGATCACCACGTGGGGGTCCTCGAGGAGATGCTGGGAGTCGACGGGGCCGAAGTACCGTTTGCCGGAGCCGAAGACGACGGGCACCACGTCCATGGCCACCTCGTCCACCGCACCCAGGGCGAGTGCCTGCCCGCCCACCTCGCCGGCGGCCACGGCGACGGTGCGGTCCCCCGCGAGTTCCCTGGCCTTGGCGACCGCCCGCGCCACGTCGTCCACGAAGTAGTACGAAGCCTCGGGGTGCCAGCCCTCAGGCCTCGGCCGGTGGGACACCACGACCACGTGCTCCCCCGCCGGTGGCGACCCCTCCCAGCCGTCGGTGATGTCGAACAGGTGCCGCCCGATCACCATCGCCCCGATGCCCGCCCACATCGGCCGCACGTACTCGGCCGAGACCTCGGACACCGACACCTTGTCGTTCACGCCGATCTCGGCGTCACCGTTCGAGTACCAGTCGAAAAGGGGGCCGACCTGATCCTCCGAGTCGGCGATGAAGCCGTCCACGGAAACGACGTTGTGCATCACTACGGCGCCCATCACTACTCCCAGGTGTTCCGACATGTGCCGCAAGGGCTCTTGGCCTTCGTACATACATAGACCGAGCACGCCCCCGGGACTCATCGCCCGACGGACGAGGTACGCGGGCGGCCGCACCGTCCGCGTACCTCACCGCCGGGAGCCACGGGTCTCACTCCCTTTCGACGTCGATGTTGGTCAGCCGGGCGTAGCGCTGCGGGTCCCGGCTCCGGATGCGCAGGGCGATGTAGATGCCTGCAGCGAGGACCACGGGCAGGGGTGCCAGGAGGACGGCGTTCACCGTCCCCGAGGCGCCCGTCAGTAGATCGAAGTGGAGGACCGCCAGGACGGTGAGGAGCGCGAGACCGGCGAACGCGATCAGCGGGGACCACACCACACGGGCGGCCGACATGCCCCGCCGGTCCCGGCGGAAGAAGGCCCACACGGCGAGGGCCGCCAGGGCCTGCATGACCATGATGCCGAGGACGGCGATGCTGTTGGTCCAGATCAGGACCTGGGAGAACGGGTCGGCGGCCAGCGCTGCGCCGACGACGATCACCAGGAGGTTGAAGACGGTCTGCGCGCTCACCGCGATGCCCGGGGAGCCGTGCCGGGCAGAGACGACGCCCAGTCGCCGCGGCAGGAGTCCTTCGCGTCCGAGGGCGTAGAGGTAGCGCGCGGCAGCGTTGTGGAAGGCGAGGGTGGCCGCGAAGGCGCTGACGATGACAAGGGCGTGCATGGTGTCGGCCAGCCAGGCACCCACGTACAACTCTCCTGCTTTGAAGGTGAGTTCGGGGCCGGCCGCGGCACGGGCCATGGCCACCGCCTTGTCCGTGCCGAACGCGCCCATGATGAGCCACGCGCCGACGGAGTAGAACAGGGCGAGGAACCCGATGGCGATGAAGGTGGCACGCGGGACGGTGCGGCTCGGTTCGCGCGCCTCCTCCGCGTAGATGGCGGTGGCCTCGAAGCCCGTGAAGGCGCCGATCACGATGACGAACATGCCCGCGATCCCGCCGGTGGCGAGCGTGCTCGGGTCGAAGGAGTGCGCGTCGAGGGCTGCCGCGCCCCGGTGGCCGAGAATGCCGCCGTCCATGATGAGCAGGGTCAGCACTTCGAGGATCAGTGCGACGCCGAGGACCTTGGCGCTGAGGGTCACTCGGAGCCAGCCGAGCACGCCGACGGCGAGGACGCAGATACCGGAGAGCACCCACCAGGGGATGTCGGCTCCGGTCGCGTCGTGCACCGACCCGGCCGCGAAGTAGCCGAAGGCCGCCGCGACTCCGGGGGTGATGAGGTTGTACGACACGACGGCGACGTAAGCGATGCCAACTCCGAGGGTGCGGCCGAGGCCGCGGGCCACGTAGGCGTAGAAGGCGCCGGCGTTGCGGACGTACAGGCTCATGGCCGTGAAGCCCGCGGCGAAGAGGACGAGCAGTGCTCCTGAGATCAGGTAGCCCAGCGGGGCGCCGGGGCCGCCGATGGCGATGGCGATGGGCGCCACCCCGGCGAGCACGGTGAGCGGCGCGGCGGCTGCCACGACGAAGAAGACGAGGTCGAAGGTGCCGATCTGCCCGGAGGAGAGACCTCCGTCGGCGCCCTTCCCGGCCTCGCCGGGTTCGGGTCTGCCGGCGGCTCCGGCGGCGGTTTCGGCCGTGGACTGCTGGATGCTCATCGCTCCCCCTGCGGGGCAAAGGCGTCGCCGCCGGTGACGGAAACAGCGGGGAAGTCCGGGAAGTCGGTCTCGGGTGCGGGTCCCACGACCCGTCCGCCGTGCAGGACCAGGAGGCGTCGCGGGTCGGCCGCGACCGCTTCCGGTACGCCGCCCGCCGCGATCACGACGAGGTCCGCGCGGCAGCCGGGGGCGAGGCCGTAGTCGGTGAGGCCGAGTGCCGCGGCAGCCTCGTCGGTGATCATCGAGGCCGCGTGGCGCAGTTCTCCGTCGCTCATCAGGTCACCCTGGAGGCCGATGATGGTGGCGCGTTCGAGCATGTCGGCGGTGCCGTAGGGCCACCAGGTGTCACGGATGTTGTCCGAGCCGGCGAAGACGCGGACGCCGTGGTCGCGCAGGCGCAGCACGGGCGGCATGGAGTGGCGGGGGCCGTTCGTCATGATCGCCACCCCGGCCGTGGCCAGGGCAGCGGCGGTGCGGTCGAGTTCGGTGGCGTCGACCTCCCCGAGGGCGTAGGCGTGGCTGACGGTGACGGTGCCGTCGAGGCCGAGCGCCGCCGTGCGCTCCGCGATGTCCCGCAGCTGCCGGGTGCCGGTCACGCCTCCGTCGTGCAGATGGATGTCGACGCCCGCGCCATGGCGCTCGGCCAGGCCGAAGACGATGTCGAGCTGGCCGTCCACGTCTCCGTCGAAGCCCGCCGGATCGAGGCCGCCGATCAGGTCGGCGCCCTCCGAGAGTGCCGCGTCGAGGAGGTCGGGGACGCCGGGCGCGGTGACCACGCCGCTCTGCGGGAACGCGACGATCTGGATCCCCAGCCGGTCGCGGAACTTCTCCCGCACCTCGACCAGCTCGTGCAGGCCGTCCAGGCGCACGTCCGGGTCGATGTCGACGTGCGACCGCACATGGCCGGTACCGAGGGACACCATGCGGTGCGCCAGGGCCGTGGCGCGGTCGGTCACCGGTACGCCGGTGGAGACGCGCAGGGCCCGTTCGTTCGCGATGTGTTCGCGCAGCGTGGCCGAGGTGGGGTGCGGCTGCCAGGGCGCGCCGAGCAGTGTCTTGTCCAGGTGAGCGTGCCCGTCGACGAGCGCGGGCAGGACGAGAGCGCCCCCCAGGTCGATGCTGCCGGGACCGGCTGCGGGCCCTCGGCCGGTGTCGGCCCGGTCCGGCTGGTCGGCCTTGTCGGGCTGGTCGACCAAAGCCGTGACCCGGCCGTCCGCGAGGTGGATGTCGGCACGTCGGCCGTCGGGCAGCGTGGCGTTCCTGAGGACCTCGGGGGCGAGCGGGATCGACGGGGTGTCGGCGGGATGCGACACGACTTCCTCCAACTGTTCGTTCGGTGCCCGTCACGACTGACCAGCCGGTCGCGAATCCGGCGGAACGCTGCTGGTGAGCGGCGGGCAACGACAAGCTAACTGGTATACCAAATACCAGGCAATGGTCTGTGGGATCTTGTTTCCGCGGTCTGCGATGATCAGGAGCACCCCCGGGAGCGGCCACGGCCGCGCCCCCTCGCCACTGGAGAGGACTCGATGACCACCCGCGCTGACCGCCGCCCCACGATCGGTGAGACCCACCAGTCCCTGAGAGAACGGGTCTACGTGGAACTCCGCGAGCGGATCATCGAGGGGACCTTCCCGGCGGGCATGCGACTGGTGGAACGCGAACTGGCGGACCAGCTGGGTGTCTCCCGCATCCCCTTGAGGGAAGCCATGCAGCGGCTCGAACAGGAGGGGTTCCTGACCGTGCAGGCCAGGCGCGGCTCCGTGGTCACCGACTTCGGCGCGCAGGACGCGACGTACCTCTTCGACGTCCGCGAGAACCTCGAAGGCCTGGCGGCGGGACTCGCCGCGCGCCACGCCACGACCGCCCAACTACGCACGATGGAACGCCTGTTGGCGCGCAGCCGCAAGTCCTCCGACGCGGGGCGGCTGCGCCAGGCCGTGGCCCACAACGCGGACTTCCACCAGCAGATCGTCGAGGCATCGGGCAACCCGCTCCTTCAGGAACTGATGGCACCCCTCGACGCGCGGCTGCGCCGGCTCTTCCGGCTGACCTCCGACCTCAACGACGGCGATCCCATGTGCGGGGAGCACGAGCGCCTGTACGAGGCGATCCGCGACCGCGACGCGGCCCGCGCGGAGGAGCTGGCCCGCCACCACGTGGCGGGCACCCGCGACTCGGCGCTGCGCTACTTCTCCGACGCGGCGACGCAGCACTCCGACGGGGGCTGAGCAACAGGGGCTGAGCAACGGAGGACGCGGGGGCACCCGGCCCCGGGCTCACCCGCGCCCGGCTCACCCGCTACCGCTGCCCGCACTGCTCCCGTCCGCTACTCCCGCTACTCCCGCTGCTCCCGCTGCTCCCGCCCGAGAAGCAACCCCGTGCCCAGTTCCGTCAGGCGGTCCGCCAGGTCCGGGCGTTCGCCGAGGCTTCGTGTTCTGACAGCGTTGTCGATCACGGTGAGGACCGCGCACACGGTGATCTTGGCCTCGGCCGCGTCGAGCCCGGGTGCCACGTCGTCGAGGATGCGCACCCACAGGGCGAGCTAGTCGCGCTGGACCTGCCGGGATGCCTTGCGCTCCTTGTCGGGTAGCTGGTCGAGCTCGCCGATGAGCAGGCCGATCAAGTGACTGTGGCGCAGGGCGAATTCGATGTACGAGCGCAGCAGCCCGGTCAGGCTCTCTTCCGGGGTCGTGGCGCGGCCCAGGGCGGCGGCCGTGCCCGCGCGCCGCTGTTCGCCGCCTCGGGTCACCGCTGCGACCAAGAGGTCCGTCTTGCCGGGGAAGTGCTTGGAGATGCTGGGCCCGGTGGCGCCCGCGGCCTGCCCGATGGCGTCGCTGCTCACGGACTGGAAGCCGCGCTCGTCGAAGAGGCGGATCGCCGTGTTGAGGATGTCCTCGCGGCGGGAGACGGCCAGTTGCTCGTAGCCCGGCGACTCGGAGCCACTCCGGTCCGCCGCGGCCGCCTCGCCGTCCGGCGTGCCGAGTTGCCGGTACGCGGCGATGTGCGCCAGCCGGTAGAGGAGTTGCTCGAAGCGGCGCCGTGGCAGTGAGACTCGGTGGCCGGAGATGCTGCCGAGGACGGAGAGCACGGACCAGGCGAGCAACTCCTCGTCCCCTTAGGGGAGTTCGGGCCGCGCACCCCTGATGAGGGCGCCGAGCCGGTCGGCGGATTCACTGAGGGAGCGGCGGAGCTCTTCGTGGTTCGCCTCGGGGAGGTGCCGGGCCTCGCGCTGCCAGAGCGTCGCGGCGCCCCGGCGTTCCAAGCCGTGTGAGGCCGCGTCACGCAGATAGGCCTCCACGTCGGGCGCGTCCTGCACCGAGGCCGAGATCCTCTCGATGGTGCCGGTCACGACGTGGAGCAGCAGATCCGGCTTCCCCCTGAAGTGACGGTAGAGGGCGGGCGCGGCGATCTCGACGGCGGCAGCGACTTCGGCGACGGAGACGTTGTGGTAGCCGCGTTCACAGAAGAGCTCACCGGCGGCGGCGAGGATCCGGGCCTTGCGGTCGGGAGGCCTGCGCGCGGTCACCCGATTCGGATCTTCTGTCCGCATGGCGCTCGGTTGGCGCTCCTTCACTTCTCTCTTCGTTTTGCCTGCTGTCAAGGGAGGTGAGGCATGAGATCACGCCGCGACCGCTCGCTTCAAAGTGACTTCTTGCTCACCTGACACAACGAATCGCGCGGCAATACGATGCCCGCCGCACGGACGGATCCATGCAGCGGGCAGAGTGGGAGGGGGTTACTTGTAATTAACTTTTTGCCGCTTGCCGCTCCCCGGAGTCAGGCGTCGGCTCGTGCGCTGCCTCTGGCGCCGACTCGCGCTCCGACTCCGCCTCCGTGAGCGGCGTCTGCCGGAACGCGGCGAGGCAGACCGCGCTGACCAGCGCCATCGCGGCGAAGGCACTGGCGACGGGGGTCCATGAGTTCCCGGCGGCGCTGAACAGCCAGGTGGCCGCCGCCGGGGCCAGCGTGCCGATGAGCCCCGCCGTCTGGAAGCTCATGGAGAGGCCCGTGTAGCGCACCCGGGGAGGGAACCAGCCGGATATGAGCGTGCCGATCGAGGCGTACGCGACGGTGCTGGCGAGCATCGGCAGGCACATCGCGAGCCAGAGTCCGGGCACGGAACGGGTGTCGGCGAGCCAGAACATCGGGAAGGCCACGACGAGGTGCAGCAGGATGCCGGTCAGCGTCACCCGGCGCAGCCCGAGGCGGTCGGCGACCAGCGCGGCCAGCGGGGTGCACACGATGACGACGACGGAGGCGGCCGTGCCGGCACCCGCCACCTGCGAGTCGGTGAAGCCGAGTTCGGTGACGGCATAGGTCGACATGAAGGTGACGACCACGTAGTAGCCGCCGACGGTGATGAGGAAGGCACCGGAGGCGAGCAGCCAGGTCTTCCATGCGTCGCGGACGACGGCGACGAACGGTGCGGCCTGCTTCTCCTCGGCGGCCTCGGCCCGGCGCGCCGCCTCGAACTCGGGCGACTCCTCCATGGAGCTGCGGATCACGAGGCCGACCAGCACCAGGACGGCGGACAGCAGGAACGGCAGGCGCCAGGCCCAGCCGACGAGCGCGTCGTGGCCCGCCAGTGCCGCCAGGGCGAAGACGCCGGTCGACATGAAGTAGCCGACCCCGTCGCCGACTTGGGGGAAGGAGCCGAAGAACGCCCGGCGCCGGGGCGGGGCGTGCTCGACGGCGAACAGTACGGCGCCGCCCCACTCGCCGCCGACCGCGAGCGACTGGACCATGCGGATGAGGACGAGCAGGAGTGGCGCGGCGACGCCGATGGAGGCGTAGCCCGGGAGCAGGCCGATACAGAAGGTGGCGCCGCCCATGAGGGTCATGGACCAGATCAGGGCGTGCTTACGGCCGTAGCGGTCGCCGATGTGCCCGAACACGACCGCGCCGAGCGGGCGTCCGAGGGATCCCACGAAGAGCGTCGCGAACGACATGAGCGTGCCGAGTGCCCGGTTCATCTCGGGGAAGAACAGCTCGGGGAAGACGAGCGCGGCGGCGGTGGCGTAGATGCCGAAGTCGTACCACTCGACGCTGGTGCCGATCATCGAGGCCCCGGCGACCTTCCACGGCCCGGATCGGCGCCGTGCTCCCGGGTCCGTAGCGCCACCTGCGACTGTGCTCATGTGTGTACTCCTTCACGACCAACGATTGGGTTCGCAATGGACCCAAAAACGTGGGGGCGACGCTAAGGCGCTCATCAGGGGCTGTCAATAGGGTTCGCGCCAAGTCCAATATCATGGCCATCCGGGGCATGACGGGACGCGCGTGACCCGCGAGCTGGGAGAGGGCCCGTGAGCAACAGCGAGAGTCGTGACGAATGGACGACCGGAACGCGCCAGGCGGCGTCGCACGCCGTGGTGGCCGAGGCGCTCCGGCAGCGCATCGCGCTCGGCGGTTTCGGGCCCGGCGACCGGCTGCCCACCGAGCGGGAGCTGTCCGCCGCCTTCGGGGTGGGGCGCAACACCGTCAGGCAGGCGGTGCGCGAGCTGGCCGACGAAGGCCTGGTCACGACCACATTGGGCCGCAACGGCGGCACCCGCGTGGCGCCCAGCCGGCCCGGCAGGGACGGTTCACGGGCCGCGATCACCGCGACGATCCGGGCCTCGCTGCGCGACTACATGGAGTACCGGCTCGCGATCGAGCCCTACGCGGCGCGCCTCGCCGCCGAGCGCGGGGCGGGCGCGGCCCGCCGCGAACTGGTGGCGATGCTCGCCACCGACGTCGCCGACCTCGGCGAGTACCACCGCTGCGACACCGCGTTCCACCTCGGCATCGCGACCGCCGGCGGCAACGAGGTGCTCGCGGAGGCGGTGACGCGGGCCCGCGCCGAGATGTTCGTGGGCGGCAACGCGCTGTGGCTCGGCTCCGACTGGAGCCGTGTGTATCCGGCGGAGCGGGACTTCGGCTCCGCGTTCCGGGAGGAACACGAGGCCATCGCGCTCGCCGTACTGTCCGGCGACGGGGACGCGGCCGAGGCGCGGATGCGGGAGCACCTGCACGACTCGCACCGCCAATTCCTGGCGCTGCTCGACCAGTTCGCCGGGCAGGACTGACCCCGGCGCGCTCCCGCGCCCCACACGGGCGGGCCCGGCACCCGTTCTCCGGGCGCCCGTCGATTGACGCGCGCCCCTGGCGACGCCTACTCTGCGAAATGGGTCCAGCTGAGACCCAAAAAGCTATTCCGCAGCGCGCGACAGGAGAGACGCCCCGTGCACTCTTACGACGAGGACCTCACTCAGCAGGTCATGGACCACCTGCTGCACCGACTCCGGCTCGACCCGCCGCCGCTCGGCCGCCTCGGCGACCACCAGGAACTGACCCTGGCGCTCAAGGACGCGATCGGACGCGCCCCGCAGCCCCCCGCCGACGTGCTGCGCACCTACACCGATTCCCTTGAGCCCACGGTCGTCTCGTGCGACCACCCCGCCTTCCTCGCGTTCATACCCGGCGCTCCCACGAAGGCCGCCGCGCTCTTCGACATGGTGCTCTCGGCGTCCTCGCTGCACGGCGTCTCCTGGCTGGAGGCGTCCGGCGCGGTCGCGGCGGAGAACCAGGTGCTGCGGCTGTTCGCCGACCTGGCCGGGCTGCCCGCGGCCGCCGGCGGCTGCTTCGTGAGCGGCGGCTCCGCCGGCAACCTCTCCGCACTCGTCGTCGCCCGGGACACCGGCCGCCACCGCCGCGGCCTGGACGAGCGCGCTCCGGTCCGCATCGCGGTCAGCGACCAGGTCCACTCCTCGGTCGGCAACACGCTGCGCATCCTCGGCGTCGAGCCCCTCGTCGTACCCACCTCCGACCACCGCCTCACGGGCGAAGCCCTGCGCGCCGCGCTGGACGCCGCCGAGCGGGACGGCGGCGCGCCCGTCGTCGCCGCCGTGGCGACCGCGGGCACCACCAACGCCGGCATCATCGACGACCTCGAGGGTGTCGCCGAGCAGACCCGCGCCCGTGACCTGTGGCTGCACATCGACGCCGCGTACGGCGGCGCGGCACTGTTCGTACCGGAGCTGCGCGAGCGGCTGCGCGGCATCGAGCACGCCGACTCACTCGTCGTCGACCCGCACAAGTGGATGTTCGCGCCCTTCGACTGCGGCGCACTGCTCTACCGCGACCCGAAGCTGGCCCGCGCGGTCCACACCCAGGACGCCTCGTATCTCGACGCCATCCACGGGGCGGACGGCGCCGACGACGAGACCGAGTGGAACCCGAGCGACTACGCGTACCACCTCACGCGCCGCCCCCGCGGTCTGCCGCTGTGGTTCTCGCTGGCCGTGCACGGCACCGACGCCTACCGCGACGCCGTCGCCCGGGGCGCCGACATCGCCCGCCGCACCGCCCGCCTCGTCGAGCGGACCGAGGGTCTGGAGCTGCTGCGGGAGCCCGAGTTGACGGTGGTCCTCGTGCGCCGCACTGGCTGGCAGCCGGAGGACTACTACGCCTGGTCCAGGAGGCTGCTCGCCTCGGGTACCGCCTTCGTCACCCCGAGTGTCTGGGAGGGCGAGACGGTCGCCCGCCTCGCCTTCCTCCACCCCGACATCACCGAGGAGACCGTCCGCGCCATCCTCGACTCGCTCGTCGACGAGGGGTAGTTCGAACGCGAGGCCGCACGGCGGCGGAGCGCGTCACCGTGCCGTACAGGGGTCGGCACGTGGACAGCGACGCGTCACCCCGCCGGCGTCGCCGCCTCGACCGGCTCCTTGCCGATGCGGCTGCGGGCCGCGCGGACCGTGGACGCCGGAGTGGGGGCCAGCGTCCGGTGCAGATTGGTGCGCATGGTCGACGCTGCGTCGAGCACGTAGTTCTGCCGGACCCTCCACGGGCTGCGGTCGCCCTGCCGGGGGAACGCGTCGATGGAGCGCTTCACGTATCCGGAGGCGAGGTCGAGCAGCGGGCGCTCGTTCAGGGCGCCCGTCGGCCTCGGCTCCACCGCCGCGTAGTCGTGGCGGCGCATGTGGTTGAGCACCTTGCACACCAGGCGGGACGTGAGGTCGGCGCGCAGCGTCCAGGAGGCGTTGGTGTAACCGATGCACACCGCGAAGTTGGGGACGCCGGTCATCATCGCGCCGCGCCACACGAACTGCCGGTTCAGGGGGACGGGTTCACCGTCGACACGTGGCGCGATGCCGCCGAAGGCGAGGAGCTTGAGTCCGGTCGCGGACACGATGATGTCGGCCTGCACGACGCGCCCCGACTTCAGCCGGATGCCTTCGGGGACGAAGCGGTCGATGTGGTCGGTGACGATGTCCGCGTCGCCCGACCTGAGGACCTTGAACAGGTCCGCGTCGGGCACCGCGCACAGCCGCTGGTCCCACGGGTCGTACGACGGTGTGAGGTGCTCGTCGACCAGCCGGTCGTCCTTGAGGATGCGCTTGTTGAGCCCGGTGAGCACGCGCCGTGCCACCTTCGGGCTGCGCCGGCAGAACTGGTAGACGCCGATGGTGAACAGGATGTTCTTGCTGCGCACCACCCGGTGGGCCGCTCCCGCGGGCAGGGCGGCGCGGAGGCCGTCGGCGAGTCTGTCGCGCGAGGGCAGCGAGCTGATCCAGGTCGGGGAGCGCTGGAGCATGGTGACGTGGGCGGCGCTCCGCGCCATCGCGGGGACCAGCGTGACGGCGGTGGCGCCGCTGCCGATGACGACGACGCGCTTGCCCACGTAGTCCAGGTCCTCGGGCCAGAACTGCGGGTGCACGACCGTGCCGGAGAAGGAGTCGGCGCCCTCGAACTCGGGGGTGTGCCCCTTGTCGTAGTCGTAGTAGCCCGCGCAGGAGTAGAGGAAGTCGCAGGTGATGGTGGACTGCGTGCGGTGGCCGTCCTTGTCGGTGCGCTCCAGCGTCACGGTCCAGCGCGCCGCCTCCGTGGACCAGTCGGCGGCGAGCACCTTGGTGCCGTAGCGGATCCGGCGGTCGATGCCGAACTCGGCCGCCGTCTCCTTGATGTAGCTCAGGATCGACCCGCCGTCGGCGAGCACCTTGCGGTCGCGCCAGGGCTTGAAGGGGTAGCCCAGCGTGAACATGTCGGAGTCCGAGCGCACGCCCGGGTAGCGGAACAGGTCCCAGGTCCCGCCCATGGACTGCCGCGCCTCGACGATCGCGTACGAGCGTTCCGGGCACTCGGTCTGGAGCCGGTACGCGGCGCCGACACCGGACAGGCCGGCGCCCACGATCACCACGTCGATGTGCTCGGCCGGGGCCCCGGAGCCGGCGGTGCTGGAGTCTGCGGTGTGCGTCATGTTTCCCAGTGTCGGGAAGCACACGCCTCAGGAATTGACCTGGGACGACAGATCTTTGACCCTGGACGACATGTCCGTGATCAGATCGGCGGGGCTGCGCGGCTTTCGCGCCACGGTGGCGGAGCTCGGCGGTGACGCCGACTCGTACGCCCGGCAGGCCGGTTGCCCACCGGCCGCGCTCGACGTGGACGACCTCCTGGTGCCGGAGGAGGCGATGGCGACAGTGCTCGAACTCGCCGCCGCGGACCTCGGCTGCGCCGACCTCGGGCTGCGCATCGCCGCCCGGCAGGACCTGGGCATGCTCGGCGCCCTGGCCCTCGCCATCCAGAACTCCGACACCCTCGGCGACGCCCTGGAATGCACGACCCGCTACCTCTTCGTCCACGCCCGCTCGGTGCATCTCAGCCTCGAACCCGATCCGTACGGCACTCCGGGAATGGCCGCGCTGCGCTACGGCGTGCGCGAGGGGGTCGTGGCACCGCCGCAGGGCATCGACCTCTCCCTCGGCTTCATACACCGCGCCATCGGATATCTGGTCGGCCCGTACGGACTGGGCTCCGTGGAACTCCCCCACCCCCTGCTCGCCCCGCTGTCCGTGTACGAGGCCTTCTTCGGCGTACCCGTCAAGGCCGACCGCCCCGCGGCGCTGCTGCGCGTCCCCGTGAGCCTGGCCAACCGGTCGCTCGGCGGCAGCAACTCACAACTGCGCCACCTCGCGCTCGCCTACCTCGACGAGCAACTGCCGAAGGAGCCGTCGGACGTCGTGGGCAGCGTCCGGGCCGTCGTCGAGCAGTCGCTCGGCACGTCGTCGCCCGAGATCGGGGCCGTCGCCGGCCTGCTCAACGTCCATCCGCGGACCCTCCAGCGGCGGCTGCGCGCCTCGGGCACGACGTTCGCCGAGGTCATCGACGAGGAGCGCCGCACCGCCGCCCACCGCTATCTCACCGGCACCGACCTCCCCCTCGGGCAGGTCGCCCTGCTCCTCGGCCTCTCCGAGCAGTCGGCCCTCAACCGCTGCTGCCGGCGCTGGTGGGGCGCCACACCCCGCGCCGTACGCCTGGGCCGGCAGGGACAACCGACAGATCAGTGAGCGGGCCTTGGACCCGACCGCCCGACGCGAGCCTTGGGCCGACTGCCCCACTGAGCCACCCACCCTCACTCCGTCCCACTTATGGTGCTTTACGAGGATGGTCCGGCCGTGAGGACGTAGGGAGTGCGCATGCGGCGTCTCACGTGGGCGCGGGCCGTACTGGCGGTCGCGCTGGGGAGCATCCTCGTCGCCGGGCCGAAGGCACCCGTCGCCCACGCCGAGAGCCGCCCCGCGGAATGCGGCACGGACGCCTACCCGTGCGCCGGGGTGAACTGGCTGTACGAGTACAACTTCAGCCTCGGGCTACATCCGTTCACCACCCCGCACGACGTCCGGTCCCAGCTCACGGACCACTTCTGGCTGTTCCCCGTGGCCGGCAGCGGCTGCCGGGGGGCGGTCCGGCAGGGCGACCGGTGTTCGCTGGTGGGCGACAATCCCGTGTCCGTCGAGCGCGTGGGGAACACCTACTTCCAGATCACCACGCTGCCGGGACACAGCCTCGGGGACGGTCTCCACATCCGGTTCTCCTTCTCGCGGACCCTCGGCATGCATTTCATGACCGTGCGCGCCTGGTACGACGAGGCGACGACATGCACCAACGGCTGCGGCATGGTGAGCGGACTGCTCGCCCTGGCGGTGTGGCAGGTCCTTTCGGACACACTGAAGATCTCGGCGTTCGCCGCGTGAGATCGTGGGCCACGCCCGCTCGTTGCTCACTGGAGTCCAAGGAGAAGCGTCGTGACCGGATCGGCACCGACCTCTGATCTCACCGGCTGGCAGAAGGCACCGTTCACGGGCGCCGGGCTGACCTACGACGTGTACGAGAAAGGCAGTGGTCCCGGTGTCGTACTGATCCCGGAGATCCCCGGCATCACGCCCGCCGTGCTCGGCCTGGCCGACCATCTGGTGGCGCAGGGGTTCACGGTCGCGGTCCCGTCCCCGTTCGGCGAGCCGGGCCGCGAGGAGTCCGTCGGCTACGCGCTCAAGGTCGTGGCCCGGCTCTGCGTCGCCTCCGAGTTCCGCGCCTTCGCCACGAACGCGCGCCGGCCGATCGCGGACTATCTGCGCGCGCTGGCCCGCGATCTCGCGGCGCGCACACCGGGTCCCGGGGTCGGCGTCATCGGCATGTGCTTCACCGGAGGCTTCGCGCTCGCGGCCGCGGTGGACGACGTCGTGCTCGCGCCCGTGCTCAGCCAGCCGTCGGTCCCGTTCCCGGTCAGCGGGGCGCGGCGCGTCGACCCGGGCCTGTCCCGCGCGGAGTTCGACACGGTCGTCACCCGCTCCAAGGAGTCCGGCCTGTGCGTGCTCGGCCTGCGCTTCAGCGAGGACAAGGCGGTGCCCGAACAGCGGTTCCGCACCCTGCGCGAGCACCTCGGCGACGCGTTCGAGGTCATCGAACTGGACTCGTCCCCGGGCAACGCGGGCGGCTTCGCCAAGACCGCGCACGCGGTGCTCACCGCCGAGGTGCGCGAGGAGCCGGGCAACCCGGCGCTCGCCGCCCGCGAACGCGTCGTGTCCTTCCTGGGCGAACAGCTGGTCCCCGAGGGTTCTTAGATCCCGGGGCCTGGCGCGGGGCGCAACCTTCCTGCAACGTAGCGGGGAGTTGACTGTGGCCCCGCGACACCGTCCTACGGAAGGAACCCGCCGTGAGTGACGAGGCCCCGCGTGTGGAGCTGACCCCTGCGGCCGCCGATCTGCTGCGTCGGCTGCGTACGGCCCATGGGCCCCTGATGTTCCATCAGTCCGGCGGGTGCTGCGACGGCAGCGCCCCTATGTGCTACCCGGAGGGCGAGTTCCGTACGGGCGGCAGCGACGTGCGGCTCGCGTCCCTGACCGTGGAGGGCGTCGCGGAGCCGGTCGCGTTCTGGATGTCGAAGAGCCAGTTCGAGGTGTGGAGCCACACGCGGCTGATCGTCGACGTGGTCGAGGGCCGCGGCAGCGGCTTCTCCCTGGAAGCGCCCGAAGGAGTACGTTTCCTCATCCGTTCCCGGCTGGTCGACGCCTAGCCATCGACGTGCCCCTCCGCGTCTGGTGAACTCCCTTGTGACAGGGGTGAGTTACGCGGACAGCAGGGGGTCACGTGAGACATCGCGACGGACGCTACAGATCGGCCCTGGCGGCCTGCGCCGCATTCGGCGCGCTGGCCGGCACCGTCCTCGCCGGGGCGGCGCCGGCCAGTGGCGCGGAGGGCGGCGGCACGGCGATAGCCCCGGGCGTCACCTACGAAGAGTTCGACATCCCCGCGGCCAAGGGCCTCACGCACGCCCATGTGCTGAGCGTCGACCTGCGCAACGCGCGGGTGCGGGTCGATCTGCTGCACCCTGACGCGGTCGGCGCCCGGGCCACCGTCTCCTCGCTGGCCGACGCGAGCGGCGCGGTCGGCGGCGTCAACGGCGACTTCTTCAACATCACCGAGTCCCAGCACCCCGGCGTGGAGGCCACCGGCGCCTCCGTCGGTCCGGCCGTCGCGACCGGCCGGACGCTCAAGTCCGCCGTGCCGAACGGCCAGCGCTTCGGCCCCGCGCTCCCGCCCGGCACCACCACCGAGGACGTGCTCGGCGTGGGCGTGGACCACCGGGTCCGGCTCGACCGCATGGCCCTCGAAGGATCGGTCGACGCCGACGGCCGGCGGCTGCCGCTCGGCGGCCTCAACCAGTACGCCCTGCCGGTCGGTTCGGTCGGCGCATTCACCTCAGACTGGGGCGCCGTGTCGCGCGTGCGCGCCACCTGCGGCACCGACACGAACCGGGCCGCGCCGTGCAGCACGGACACGTACGAGGTGACGGTGCGCCACGGCCGCGTCGTGTCATCGGCCGACACGCCCGGCAGTGGGCCCATAGCGTCCGGCACCACCGTCCTCGTCGGGCGCGAGGCGGGCGCGCAGGAGCTGCGGAAGCTGTCCGAGGGCGACCACGTCCGGATCACGCACCGCCTGGTGGCGGCGACGTCACACGTTCCCTACCAGTTCGCGGTCGGCGGCTACCCCGTACTGCGGGACGGCGCACCGCTGCCCGGCCTGGACGCCAAGACGGCCGCGGTCCGCACCGCCGCGGGCGCCACGGCCGACGGCCGCCGCCTGTACCTCCTGGCCCTCGACGGCGCCCCGCAGTACCGCACAGGCCTGACCATCGCGGAAGTCGCCGCCGCGATGCGCGAGTTGGGCGCGGACGACGCCTTCAGCCTGGACGGCGGCGGCTCGTCGACCCTGGTCACGAAGGACCCGGGCGCCGCGACGACCACCGTGAGGAACCACCCGACGGACTCCCCGGAGCGGGCCGTCGCGAACGGGATCGGGGTCTTCTCGCGCCGCTGACCGCCGCGCCCTACCCGGCCAGGATCTCGCCCCGGAGGGCCGCCCACCGAAGGGAGTCACGGATGCCGTCGGCGACCGAGTACCGGGGCTGCCACCCGAGCAGTTCCCTCGCCCGGTCGCTGCGCGTATAGGCACCCACGACGTCACCGGGCCGGCGCACGGTGTCGACGGAGGCGATCGGCGCGTCCGTCACGCTGTTGAAGGCGTCGAGGAGTTCACGCACGGTGGTGCCCGTGCCGGTGCCGACGTTGACGGCGGTGGACGTGGTCGCCCCGGCGAGGAGGGTGTCGAAGGCCCGCAGGGCGGCCACATGGGCGGCGGCCAGGTCCCAGACGTGCACGTAGTCCCGGATCCCGGAGCCGTCGCGGGTCGGGTAGTCGGTGCCGGTGACCCGGAACGGCACGCCGTCCTCCTGGGCCAGGATCATCTGGCCCAGGGCATGGCTGGGGCGCGGCAGTTGCAGGCCCGTGCGCATCTTGGGATCGGCCCCGATGGGGTTGAAGTAGCGCAGGGACAGTACGCGGAGGGGCCGGGTGGCGGCGATGTCGGCGAACATCGCCTCGCACACGGCCTTGGTGCGGGCGTAGGGGCTCAGCGGCTCGACGGCGGACTCCTCGTCCACGGTCAGGTCGTCGTTCGCGCGGTAGATCGAGGCGGAGGAGCTGAAGATCATGCGGGGGCAGCCGTTGCGCAGGAGATGGCCGACGAAGTCGAGGCTCTTCGCCACGTTCGCCTCGTAGTAGCCCACCGGATCCGCGACCGAGTCCGGCACCACGATCAGAGCCGCGCACTGGATGACCGCGTCGATGTCGGGATGCTCGGTGAAGACGCGGTCCACGAGCGTGCCGTCCGCGATGTCACCCTCGTAGAACACGCGCCCTTCGGTGAACTCCCGCCTCCCCGTCACCAGGCTGTCGAGGATGACCGGGGTGATCCCGGCGTCCAGGCAGGCCGAGGCGATCGTGCTTCCGATGAATCCGGCGCCTCCGGCGATCAATACCTTCACAGCGAGCTCCTCCGTCGACCGACGCGTTCGGTTCTGTTGGATTCTGTTGAGAGCAGCCTACTCGGAGCCCGCCGCGCGTCTCATTTACCGTCCCGCACCGCCACCAGTCCGTTGAAGACTCCCACGTACGCCGTGCCGTCCGGACCGAGCGTGACCGGGGCCCAGTTGTTGTCGTAGGCGACTCCCGTACCCGCCAGTTGCTTCCAGCGGGGCTCGCCCGTGCGGAAGTCGACCGCCGTGAGGTACCAGGCGTCTATGCCCAGGGAGTTGGGGTCCTTCGTATAGAAGTACAGAAGGCCGTTCGCGGTGGAGAGTTTGGGGACCGTGGAGGGGGAACGGACCTTGCTCTCCCACACCGCGTCGCAGCCCGAGCCGTCCTTGCGCACGTCCACGCGGGTGACTCCGCCGACCACGGAGCGGCCGAAGGTGAGCGAGGTGATGTCCTCGTAGCCGTAGTTGTTCTCGACGACGAGGCTGTTGCCGTAGCTGATCAAGGAGTTGTCCGTCGTGGAGGCGCCGGAGCCGAAGACGGGGACCTTGCACACGAGACGCCGGTCGTCGGGGACCTCGCGGCCGCGACGGTAGACCAGGATGTTCATGCGGTCGTCCGCGTTGTCGGTGATCGCGACGTAGTCCTCGCCCGCACCGAACAGGTCGGGCGTGGTGCCCGAACCCTGGTTCACCGAGCCGGGCTTGGTGCCCGTGCCGCGGTCGTACGTCTGGCGCCACACGGCCTTGGGAGTGCCGTCCGCCGCCGCTTCGAAGCTGTAGAGCGCATGGTCGGAGACGATCGAGACGCCGTCCTTCGCCACCGAGAAGGAGTTCTGGATCTCCTCCCCCGGCAGCTGGATCGACTTGATCGTCCCGTCTGCCGGGTCGACCGTGCCGACACGGCCCTGTCGCGTCACCCACCAGACGCGGCCCTGCCAGTCGGGCATCACCGACGTGACCGGGTCGCACGTGCCGCTCGGGTAGAGGTTCGTCCAGCTCACGCAGTCGTGCGGCACCTGTCCCGTCAGGTCCCAGTCGTCGGTCACGCGGAAGTGCCAACTGCCGTCCGCCGTTTGCTCGTGCGCGAGCCTGATGATGTGCTGCCGCGAGTCGGCGAGGACAAGCCGGTCCTCGTCGTCGAGGTACGAGTAGGCGCCGCCCGAGGTGTCCTTGAAGATCTTCGAGAAGTCGAGCCGCGTGATCGCCTCAACGGTGGACGGGCGCTGCGGGAGCTTGTACTCGGCGAGGGTCTTCAGGGAGTGCGGGTCGAGCAGCTTCACGAGGAAGCCGGTGAACGTGCCGCAGACGGTGACGATGCGGCCGTCCTTGTCGAAGGTCACCGTCGCGCATTCGCCGCCGAGCGCGGCCATCTTCTCGCTGCTCGCCGTGGGCGTGTTCCCCAGCGGCCCGCTCCAGGGATACGTGCCGCTGCCGGCCGCGTCCGCGTGCATGCCGCTGCGGCCGTTCGCCGCGAGATACGGGTGCTGCGGCGGCGCCTGCCCCGGCACGGGGCGCGCCTCGGCAGGTGCGCCCGCGTACTGCTCGACGAGCCGGTGGCCGGGCGCCTTCGGGATGTCGTCGGCCTGGGCGGGGGATGCGGCGCCGGCCGCGGCGATCGTCGTGGTCAGGGCGAGGGCACGGCTCAGGGCTCTGCTCGTCATGGCGCGGAGCTAGGGCCACGCCCTTGAAGTGTCCATGCGCATAGGGGTGTTGTTCATGAACACGAAACGATCACTCACCCCGTGGATGAACGTGGAACGATCACGGATGCAGGCCGCTCACGATCCCCGCCGTCGCCGTCAGGCCGTTCTGCAGCGTGGGCGCCATACTCGTGCCGGCCAGCAGGAACCCCAGCAGCACGCAGACCATCGCGTGCGAGATCTTCATCGCGCCGTTGCGCAGGAAGACCACCGCCAGGATCAGAAGCAGCAGCACGACCGAAATCGACAGGGACATCGCCGAACCTCCTCCGCCACGCCAACACCGCGGCTTTCGGCCGCAAGTGTGGCGTAGCGGAGGCTGCGCCCGGGCGAGTGACGTGTCCCCCGAACGAGTGATGTGGCGGTGGACGCTACTTCTCATGGGCGTCGAGGAACGCTTCGAGCCCCGCGAGGTCGTCCGTGTTGAGGTGGTCCACGCCGGCGGCGAGCAGCTCGCCCCACACCGCGTCGCGCTCCGGTCCCGCCACGTCGGGCGTGGCCCAGAAGCGGACGCGGCGGCCCTCCCGGTGGGCCGCCGACACGATGGAGCGCAGCTTCTCGCGCTCGGCGGCCGGGATCGGTCCCGTGCCCTGCCAGGTGAAGTTGTTCGCCCAGTTGTCACTGATGAGCGGGGTGAAGGAGGCGGGCGCGGCGGCGCCGAGGTCGGCGAGGCGGCCGTCGTAGAACGCGCTGCGCACCCGCTGCTGCTCCATGGGCTCGCGGGCGGCGCGGTCCCCGGAGATCACGGCGGTCACCGCGCCGGTGCGGACCCTGCCGTGCGCGCAGGTGGTGAACAGGTTGCGGTAGCCGCGCAGTTGGCGGTCGAGTTCGAGGTAGGTGGCCGCGCCCTCGGTCTTGATGTCTACGAGGAGCTGGAGCGGCGTGCGGTGACCCCGATACACGGAGCCGTGGTTGGCCCTGACGCGGGCGGCCAGCGGTTCCAGGTAGAGCGCCGCGAGGGTGCGCTTCGGGTCGAGGTCGACCCGGTCATGGGCGACGAGGAGCTGACCTTCGACGAGGTAGATGTCCGCCTCGACGCTGGCGAAGCGGTGGTCGAGGGCGTCGAGGAGAGGCCGGGGGTGCTCGTAGTCGTTGTGCGCGTGGGCGCGCAGCAGGGGGCGGGGGCCGCGTCCCCGCTCGGTCGCCTGCGCGTACCCGGGCACGGCGACGGTCGCGGTGACCGCCGCGGCGAGGGTGGTGAGGGCTCTGCGGCGGGTGAGGTGGGCCATGCGTTCCTCCCGGGGAGTGCCGTACGGGGCCTCAGCGAGTATGAGGTCCCGTAGGGGTCAATGGGCAGGTCCGGGGCGGGAGTTGGCCGGACCTGCCTGCCGCGTTCACCTGCCTGCTCAGGGTGAACGGAGGGCTGCCGGGCGGGGGTCGGCCCTGCCCTGGCTCACCTGCCGTCTCCGGCGGAGCCCAGCGCGTCCCACTCCACCGTCCGGCCGCACCAGCCCTCCAGCAGGCGCCGGTCGTGGCCCACCGCCAGCAGTCCCGCACCGGTCTCCGCGCGATAGGCCTCCACGACGCCCACCAGGGCCGCCGTCGTGGACGCGTCGAGCATCGCGGTCATCTCGTCGCAGATCAGCCAGCGGGGGCGCAGGGCCAGGGCGCGTGCGAGGCAGGCGCGTTGCAGCTGGCCGTCGCTGACCTCGTGGGGGCGCCGCGAGAGGAGGTCGGTGCCCAGGCCGACGGACGCGGCCAGTTCGCCGACACGATCGTCCGGTTTCCGGCCGGCGGCCCGCAGCGGTTCGGCGATGAGATCGGCGAGGCGCAGTCGTGGGTCAGCCGACATGCGCAGCTGCTGGAAGACCACGCCGAACGCAGTGCGCTGCTCGCGGGGTGCGCGGTGGCGCCAGCCGCGGGCCGGCTCCCCGTCGCCGACGACGCGGCCGGAGTCGGGGCGGTGGAGCAGGGCGGCGACGCGGGCGAGGGTGGACTTGCCGCAGCCGCTGGGCCCGAGCAGACCTACGGCCTCGCCGCTGGCGATGGTCAGGCCGGCGTTCCGCACGACGGGGTTGCCGCGCTCGTAGCCGGCGGTGACGGAGATCAGTTCAAGCACGTGGTGCCTCCAGCTCGACGGTCGCGGGATGGTGGCAGGCCACGCCGTCCGCGAGTGCGGGGCGGGTCCCGCAGATGCCGGTGGCGCGGTCGCAGCGCGCGGCGAACGCGCAGCCCACCGGGAGCGCGCCCAGTTCGGGCGGCATCCCGGGGATGGGCGTGAACTCCCGCTCCGGCAGGGCGCCGAGGAGGCCGCGGGCGTACGGGTGCCGGGGCCCGGGACTGCCGAAGAAGCCGGAGGCGTCGGCGAGTTCGACGATGCGGCTCGCGTACATCACGGCCACGCGGTCGGCGATCCGCTCGGCCGCCGCGAGGTCGTGGGTGCGCTCGGTGCCCTCGGTGAACCAGGGGCTGTCGATCGGAACCGGCCCGTACGCCTCCTTGCCCGCGCCGTAGAGGATCGAGTCGACCATGGCCTTGCGGTCGACGCCGATGTCGAGCGCGCGCCTGACGGCGGTGTCGCCGGCGACCTTGTTGCCGGTGGGCAGGGTCACGACGCGGTAGTCGAAGGTGCGGGCGGCGTACGTCTTCTTGTCGCCGTCGCTCTTGAACGTCGCGGCGAGGTCGGGCGGCAGGACGGCGCCGTCGAGGCCTCCGGAGCGCAGCCGGGTGGCGCGCACGTCGTCGTCCTTGATGATGGCCATGGTGAAGTTCCTGAGCTTCGGCTCGCAGCCCCAGTAGCGCGGGTTGGCCATGAAGGTGAGCTTCTCGCCCTTGGACCACTTCACGAGCGTGTACGGCCCGGTGCCGACCGGCTTCGTGGTGAAGTCGCCGGTGTTGACGTCCTGCTTGCCCGCTATGTGCTCGGGCGCGATGGGCAGGACGGTGCGCTCGGCGAACGGGGCGTACGGGTACTTGAGGCGAAGACGACGGTGTCGTCGCCTTCGGCCTCGACCGTGTCGACGGCGTCGAGCTCCGTCTTGGAGGCGTTGTTGGTCTTCTTGTCGAGGATCGTCTCGTAGGTGAAGACGACGTCCTTGGCCGAGAAGGGCTTCCCGTCGCTGAACCGCACGCCGTCGCGCAGCTTGTACGTGTACGTGCGGCCGTCGGCGCTCACCTTCGGCAGCGCGGCGGCGAGCGCGGACTTCAGCTCCATGTCCGCGTCGCGGGTGAGCAGCCCGTCGAAGATCTTGGAGTTGCCGTCCTTGCCGTAGCCCAGGAGCGGGCTGAGCGTGTCCGGTTCGTAGGCGATGCCCACGACCGCGCTCGACGCTGCCCGCCCCTTGCCGGCCCCGCCCGAGGCGCCGGGCGCCGAACAGGCCGCGGCGGTCACCGACAATGCGGCGACCGCCGCCACCGTTGTCGCACCTCGTGCCGGCCTGACCACCATGCCCACCCCTATTGAAGATCAACTCTTATTGCGAACGGGTCGCAATAATGCCATTTCGTCAAGGGAAGGTAAAACCCGGTGTCAGGAACGGTGTCAGGCCCGGCGTCGGACCGGTGTCATGTCTGACATCGGGCCCGGCGTCAGGGCGCCCGGAGGTCGACCAGCTCGGCCAGCTCCTCCCGGTGCCTGCCCGCCGAACCCAGGGCGATCGAGTCGGCCTTGGCCCGCTTGAGGTAGAGGTGGACGGGGTGCTCCCAGGTCATGCCGATGCCGCCGTGCAGCTGGAGCGCCTCCTCCGCCGCGTGGACGGCTGCGGGTCCGGCGTACGCCTGGGCGACGGCCACCGCGACATCGGCGTCGTCGCTCCCGGCGGCGAGGGTGTCCGCCGCGCTGCGGGCCGCGGCGCGGACACCGACGACCTCCAGCCACACCTGGGCGAGCCGGTGCTTGAGCGCCTGGAAGGAACCGACGGGCCGGTTGAACTGGCGGCGCTCGCGCGTGTAGCGGACCGTTTCGGTCAAGCACCATTCGGCGAGGCCGAGTTGCTCGGACGCGAGAAGTCCCGCTCCGGCCCGCAGCGCGCGACGGACGGCCGGAACGGCGTTGTCGGTCAGCACGCGCGCGCGTGCACCGACGAAAGTCACTG
This sequence comes from Streptomyces sp. NBC_01446, assembly GCF_026340095.1. GTDB lineage: Bacteria > Actinomycetota > Actinomycetes > Streptomycetales > Streptomycetaceae > Streptomyces > Streptomyces aureus. The sequence continues at coordinate 124,120 of NZ_JAPEPO010000001.1, forward strand.
TGGCGACGGGCCGGGTGGGGTCGAGGGACGTCCGCGCCTCGACGGTGACGCCGTCGTCGGTGACGTCGACCGCGTACAGACCGCTGCTCGTCGGCACGAGGAGCACATCGGCCGCCGCCGCGTCGGCGACGCCGGTGACCCGCCCCTGCAGCCGGCCGCCCTCCTCACGTACGCCGTTGAAGGCCTGACCGGGCGCGGCCGGCAGGGGCACGGCGACCACGCCCACGGTGCGGCCCGACGCGAGCGCGCCGAGCAGCTCGGAAGCCTCGTCGCCCGCGCAGTCGAGGAGCGCCACGGTCGCGACGACAGCGCTGGTGAGATAGGGAACGGGGGCGACGGAGCGTCCCAACTCCTCCAGGACCACGGCTACTTCACGGTGTGTCGCGCCCTGGCCGCCGAGCTCCTCGGGGATCAGCAGGCCCGCGAGCCCCATCCCCTCGGCGAGCGACTTCCACAGCGCACGGTCGTGCGGCTCGTCCGTCTCGACCCGGGCGAGCACCGACGCGGCGTCGCAGTGGGCGGCGAGGAGGCCGCGCACGGCGGACCGCAGCGCCTCTTCCTCCTCCGTGTACAGCAGATCGCTCATCGCGCGAGGTCCTTCCAGGCGACGTCCTTGTCGGTGCGCGGCTCGGACGGCAGCCCGAGGACGCGTTCGGCGACGATGTTGAGCAGGACCTCGCTCGTCCCGCCCTCGATGCTGTTGCCCTTGGCGCGCAGATAGCGGTATCCGGCGTCACGGGCCAGGAAGTCCACGACGGCAGGCCGGCGCATGGTCCAGTCGTCGTACAACAGGCCCTCCTCGCCGAGGAGTTCGATCTCCAGGCCGCTGATCTCCTGGTTGAGCCGGGCGAAGCCGAGCTTCATGCCGGAGCCCTCGGGGCCCGGCTGACCCGCGACCAGCTGCTGGCGCAGGCGCTCGCCGGTGAGACGGGCGACCTCGGCCTCGACCCACAGCTTCAGGAGCCGCTGGTGCAGATCGTGGGTACGCAGCTCGGGGCGCTCGCGCCACGTCTTCGCGACCGCGGAGATCATGCCGCCCTCGCGCGGGATGCGGGAGCCGCCGATCGACACACGCTCGTTCATCAGCGTGGTCTGCGCGACCTTCCAGCCGTCGCCGATCTCGCCGAGGCGGTGCGCGTCCGGGATGCGGACGTCGGTGAGGAACACCTCGTTGAACTCGGCCTCGCCGGTGATCTGGCGCAGCGGCCGCACGTCGACACCGGGATCGGTCATGTCACAGATGAAGTACGTGATGCCGCGGTGCTTGGGCACGTCCGGGTCGGTGCGGGCGATGAGGATGGCCCAGCGGGCGGTGTGGGCGCCGGACGTCCACACCTTCTGGCCGTTGATCACCCAGTCGCCGGTGGCCTCGTCGCGCACGGCGCGGGTGCCGAGCGCCGCGAGGTCGGAGCCCGCGCCGGGCTCGCTGAACAGCTGGCACCACACCTCCTCGCCGATCCACAGCGGGCGCAGGAAGCGCTGCTTCTGCTCGTCGGTGCCGAAGCCGAGCACCGTCGGGGCTGCCATGCCGAGGCCGATGCCGATGCGGCGCGGATCGTTGTCCGGGGCGTCCGCCGCGGCGAGTTCGGCGTCCACGACGGTCTGGAGCGAGCGCGGCAGACCGAGCCCGCCGAGGCCCTGCGGATAGTGCACCCACGAAAGGCCGGCGTCGAAGCGGGCCTTAAGGAAGTCGGTACGGTCCGTGGTCGCGGGCGGATACGCGGCTAGCAACTCCTGGGTGCGGCGGCGCAGTTCGGCGGCGTCGGTCATGCGCCCGCCCCCTCGTGGCCGGGCACCACGGCGACGCGGCCGGTGGTGACGCCGTCGGCGACGCGCTGCACGGCCGCTGCCGCGCCGCCCAGCGGCACGCGCTCACTGATCAGCGGCTTGATCGCGCCGCGCGTCGCGAGCTCGGTGAGCTGCTCGTGGCAGTGGGCGACCAGCTTCGGGTCCTTGGTGTTGTACAGGCCCCAGTGCAGGCCGAGGATCGCATAGTTCTTCACCAGGGCGTGGTTGAGGGCGGGGCTGGGGATCGTGCCGCTCGCGAATCCGACGACGACGATCCGGCCCTCGAAGGCGACGACCTTCGTGGACTGCGTGTACGCCTCGCCGCCGACCGGGTCGTAGATGACGTCGGCGCCCCGGCCGCCGGTGGCCTCTTTCACGGCGGCGATGACGTCCTGCGCGCGGCGGTCGATGACGACGTCGCAGCCGAGGTCGCGGGCCACCTTCGCCTTCTCCTCGCCCCCGACGACGCCGATGACGGTGGCGCCGGCGGCCTTGCCGAGCTGGACCGCGGCGCTGCCGACGCCGCCGGCCGCCGCGTGCACGAGGAGCGTCTCGCCCGCCTGGAGGTGCGCCCTGCGGTGCAGGCCGAACCAGCCGGTCTGATAGCCGATGTGCAGGGCCGCGGCCTCGGCGTCGTCGAGCGCGTCGGGCGCGGGCAGCAGGGCGGCGGCGTCCGCCACGGCGTACTCGGCGAAGCCGCCGTGCGGCAGCGCGGGGTTGGCCAGGACGCGCCGGCCGTCCTCGGTCTCGCCGCAGATCTCCACGCCGGGCGTGAACGGCATCGGCGGCCGCACCTGGTACTGGCCCCGGCACATCAGCGCGTCCGGGAAGTTGATGTTCGCCGCGCGCACCCTGAGCAGGACCTGTCCGTCCCCGGGGACGGGCCGCTCGATGTCGGCGAGCTCCATCACCTCGCTCGGCTCGCCGTTCCGGTGCACTTGCCATGCCTGCATGCGGGGCCTCCACGGGACTTCTGCGTCTTACCGGGCTCGCTCGCATACTAAGCGGTCGCTTGGATATCTGGGAACAGGCCGGGGACCCTTTTTCGCGCACACCCTCGCGGGCTTCTCCCAGACGATGTCGCGGGCGATGTCGAGGGCAATGTCGCAGGCATGGAGCTTTCGGCGTCCACGCGGTATCGATACCGGCATGACGGACTCGACCGGCCCCGCCCACCCGACGGCCGCGCGGGGGCTGCCCGCCCCTCCCCCGGCCGGCACGACGGCGCTTCCCTCGGGAACGTACCGGGGAAGCCTGGTCCTGGTCACCGGGGGCGGTACCGGGCTCGGGAAGGCCGTCGCCGCCGAGTTCGCGCGGCTCGGCGCGGACGTGATGATCGTGAGCCGCAGGGCCGCACACCTGGAGCCCGCACTGGAGGAACTGTCGAGCGTGAGCCGCGACGGCGGCACGGTGACGGCCGCGGTCTGCGACATCAGGGACCCGGACCGCATCGCCGAGGTCTTCGACGCGGCGGAGGCGGCCCACGGGCGGGCCCCCGACGTCCTCGTCAACAACGCGGCCGCCAACTTCCCCGTACCCGCGGAGGACATGAGCCCGAACGCCTGGCGCACCGTCGTCGACATCACCCTCAACGGCACCTTCTACATGACCCGCAAGTTCGGCCGCAGACACCTCGCGGCCGGCACGCCGGGCTCGGTGATCGCCGTCGGCGCCTCCTACGCGTGGACGGGCGGTCCAGGCTTCGCCCACAGCGCGGCGGCCAAGGCGGGTGTGAAGAACATGGTGGAGACGCTGGCCGTGGAGTGGGGCCCGTACGGGATCCAGGTCAACGGGCTCGTGCCGGGCCTCATGCCGCACGAGGACATGACGGGGGACATCCGCGCCAACCTCGGCCTGGAGGCGGGTCACGGTCAGCATGACGCCCGGCAGCCCGCCCTGCGCGTCGGCGCGCCCCGCGAACTGGGATGGGCCGCCACCTTCCTCGCCTCCCCCTACGCCCGTTTCATCAGCGGCCACACACTCGTCGTGGACGGGGCGAACTGGCAGCGGCGCGGACTGGTGAGCCCGCCCGTGGTGACCGTGCGGGAGCAGATGGGGAGGGGACCGTTCCGGGAGGGACCGTGACGGCGGCGGGCCTTTGGCTCAAGCGCTACTTCCCCTCGAACCGGGGCTCGCGCCGCTCCGTCTTCGCCGTGTACCCCTCCCTGATGTCCTCCGACGTGAGCGTGAGCGCCGCGCTCATCGCCACTCGGTCGAGGGCGGCCCCCATGCCCGCGTCCGCGAAGGCGTCGATGTCCCGCTTGACGGACTGCACGGCGAGTGGCGCGTTGGCCGCGATCTCCGCGGCGACCGAGTGAGCGGCCCCCGCCAACTCGCCTGTCCCGATGACCTGTTGGACGAGGTTCAGCCGGTGCGCCGTCCCCGCGTCGATGCGGCGGCCCGTCAGCGCGAGGAACTTGGCCCAGCCGGCGCCCGCCTCGCGCGCGATCCGCAGATCACCGCCCGCGTCGACCGCGACCCCGAGCCGCGTCTCCGGCAGTGCGAACACGGCGTCGTCGGCCGCGATCCGCACATCGGCCATCAGCGCCAGCTCGAACCCGACACCGAGGCAGTAGCCCTGTACGGCCGCGACGACGGGCTGCGGCAGGCCGGCGAACGCGCGGAACCGCTCATGGACCCAGCGGATGCCCTCGTAGTAGTTGCGCGTGCGCTCGGACCCAGAGCGTCCGGTGATCCCGCCGCCGGGCGCCTTGATGTCGATGCCCGCGCAGAAGGCCCGCCCCTCGGCCCGCAGCAGTACCACCCGGATCGTGTCGTCGAAGCGGATCCGGTCGGCGAGCAGGCCGAGTTGACGGCTCGACTCCCAGCTCCAGGCGTTCAGCTTCTCCGGCCGGCACAGGGTGAGGACGCCGATGCCGCCGTCCTCGACGTGCAGCCGGAGCCGCAGCGCACCGTCACCCCCACCCCCACCCCCACCCCCACTCCCGCCTTCGCCTTCGTCTTCACCGGGAAGTTCGTTGCTCGTCGTGTCGATCACCGCGCCACCACCCCCACCTTTCTGACGTGTCATCAGAAGGCGCAGGGTAGGCGACGGGCCCTACCGACTGAAGAGTTCGAACGGTACGGCCGGTGTGCCGCCGAAGCGCTCCGCGGTGGCTTGGACGTTGCCGGTGAGGAAGGAGCGGCAGTAGGTTTCGGGGTCCTCGTCCGTCAACACCTCGATGTACGTGCGGTGTTCGAGCAGGGAGTGCACGGCCCGTTCGATACCGGGCGTCGCGTCGACCGCGTGCGTGGGCGACGACGAGCCCGCGACGGCGACCCAGCGCACGCCGTTCCACGGCTCGAGGCCCTGCTCGATCAGTTCGGGGAAGATCCAGCGGTTGCCGGCGTCCGCCGCCGCGTCGAGGGTGGCGCGGCCGACGGCGACATGGTCGGGGGTGTTCCAGGCGACGCCGCCCCACGTGTCGCGGTGGTTGAGCGTGATGACGAGTTCGGGCCGGTGCCTGCGGATCGCGGCGGCGATGTCGCGGCGCAGCGCGGTTCCGTACTCGACGACGCCGTCCTTGTGGTCGAGGAACTCGACGGTGTCCACGCCTACGACGGCGGCGCTCGCACGCTGCTCCTGCTCGCGCAGGGGCGCGCACTTGGCGGGTTCGAGGGTGTCGATGCCCGCCTCTCCGCGGGTGGCGAGGACGTACGTGACCTCGCGTCCGACGTCGGTCCAGCCGGCGATCGCCGCGGAGCAGCCGTATTCGAGGTCGTCCGGGTGTGCCACGACGGCGAGGGCGCGCTGCCAGTCCTCGGGCATGGGTTGGAGCTGGTCGGGGGCGGCGGTCTGGATCTTCGGCTCGGTCATGGCCGCACCCTAATGCGGCGTGGTCCGCGATGCGGGGGTGTTCGCGGGGCGGGGAAGGCCGTCTCGCCTCCCCCGCCCGTGCCCTCTCAGACGTCTCCGCGCATCATCGCGAGCAGTCGGTCGAGGACGCGCGGCGCTCCGGCCCGCAGACCGTCGTGCTCGAACTCGTCGGTGACCCACGTGCGCAGGCCCTTGACGGCGCGGGCCGTGCGCAGGGCGTGGGCCGTGTCGACATACATGTCGTCGTGGTAAACGGCGGCGACGGCCGGCACCTCGTTGGCGGCCAGGCGCGCGGGGTCGTAGAGCGGGGCCCAGTCGGTGCGGGCGGCGAGGAGTTCCGCGGTCTCGCGCAGGGGGCGCAGGGCCGGGTCGCAGTCGAACATCCATGGGTGCACGGACTCGCCCGTGAAGAGCAGGGGCCCGTCACCGGCGAGGGTCTTCGCGGCGTCGAACTGGGGGAACTCTGCGCGTACGCGCTCGGCGGACCAGTTCGTGGGCCGGTCGTCCTGCCCGTAGATGGCCTCGTGCACGAGCGCGTAGAGCGGGTGTCCGGCGTAGGAGAGCGTGGCCTGTACGTCCTCCTGGAACGCGTCGGACAGTTCGACGCCCGCGGGCGTGCGGACGAAGGCGTCCTCGAGGAGGTAGTGCAGGCGGTCGCTGCCGCCGGTCCCGCCGAGCAGGATGCCGAGGGACTGGAACGCCTCGACGGTCAGCTTGTAGCCGCCGTTCAGTACGGGCTCGTGCTCGGAGAGGTACTCGGCGATGCGGCGGGCGCGTTCGACGTCCTGCGGGTAGCGCGCGTAGTGGGCGGCGACCTTGCGTTCGATGCGCGGGTACGCGGCGCGGTAGACGTCGTCCGCGTGGCCGTCGAGGGTGGGCAGGCCGCCGGTGATGACGGCGGCGGTGAGGCCCTCGGGGGCCGTCGACAGATAGTGGGTGGCGCAGAACCCGCCGAAGCTCTGGCCGAGGACCGTCCAGGGGGCGCCGCCGGTCACCTCGCCGCGGATGGCCTCGCAGTCGCTGACGATCGAGTCGGCGCGGAAGTGCGTCAGGTAGTCGGCCTGTTCGCGCGGGCCGCCGCGCAGCGGAAGCGTCTGCCGGTTGGCCGGGGTGGAGCTGCCGGTGCCCCGCTGGTCGAGGAGGAGCACCCGGTGGTCCTGGAGCGCCGTGCCGAGCCAGGCCTGCTTGCCAGAGAAGCGGTTGGCGCCGAATCCGGGACCGCCCTGGAGGTAGAGGAGCCACGGAAGGTTCGCGTGTTCCTTGCCGGTGGCCACCGCCTCGCGGGCGAACAGCTCGATGCTCTCGCCCTCGGGGTGGTCGTGGTCGAGCGGCACTGTGAAGCGGCGGTCGGTGAGGACGACACCGGGCTGGCGGTATGTGGCGGTCGTCAAGGAGGCTCCTGGGCGGCGTTCGAAATGCGGTGTGCGGTGTCCGCCCAGTTCAGCACATGTCAGCGCGAGCCCAGACTCGACCCCCGTACGACCAGCTCGGGCTGGAGGACGACCCTGCGGTGGCGGTGGGGCTCGCCGCTCGCGGGTTCCGTCTCCTCCAGGAGGAGTTCGGCGGCCATCGCTCCCATGGTGACGGCGGGCTGGCGCACCGAGGTCAGGGGCACGGTGGCGGCCGACGCGAACTCGATGTCGTCGTAGCCGACGATCGCGATGTCCTCGGGGACCCGTACACCGGCCGCGTACATCGCCTGGAGGACGCCGAGGGCGAGCAGGTCGTTGGCGCAGAACACGGCGGTGGGGCGATCGGCGAGGCCGAGCAGGCGGGCCCCGGCGTCGCGTCCCGCCGCGACGTCGAGCCGCTCCGTGGGCAGTTCGCGCAGCGCTCCGGCCGGAAGGCCCGCCTCGGCCAGGGCCTGGAGGGCGCCGGTGCGGCGGTCCTTGACCTGGTTGAGCGCGGGCGGGCCGCTGACGTAGGCGATGCTGCGGTGTCCGGCGTCGACGAGGTGGCGCACGGCGAGCGCGCCGCCAGTGACGTCGTCCACGGACACGGAGCACTCCGAGGTGCCCTCGGCGACGCGGTCGACGAGCACGAACGGGATGCCGTGCCGGCGGAAGCTCTCGATGTTGCGGCCGCTCGCCTCGGCCGGGGTGAGGAGCACGCCCCGCACGCGCTGCTCGGCGAACAGGGAGAGGTACTCGGCCTCCTCGGAGGGGTCCTGCGCGCTGTTGCACACCATGACGCCGAGCCCGGCCTGGCGTGCGGCACGCTCGGCGCCGCGCGCGACGTCCACGAAGAACGGGTTGCCCATGTCGAGGACGAGCAGCCCCATGATGCGGCTGCGGCCGGCGCGCAGCTGGCGCGCCGACTCGCTGCGTACGTAGCCGAGCCGGTCGATGGCGGCCAGCACCCGGGCCCTGGTGTCGGACGCGACGGAGTCCGGGCGGTTGATGACGTTCGAGACCGTGCCGACGGAGACTCCGGCGGCGCGGGCGACGTCCTTGATACCCACCGACTGGGCCATCTGGCGGGGACCTCCATGGGGCGATGAGCGACGGGAATGATTCAGATTACCCGTGAATGCGCTGGTGGCTGTGGGGACGGGGGACTCGGGGGACGGCGGCCTCAGAAGTGGTAGTCGTCGATGTTCTTCCGGTCGAAGACGGTGGGCTTGCCGAGGTCGATCACGCCGTCCTTGCCGATGGTGAAGGTGCCCATGGCGCCGGCCTTGAAGGTCTCGCCCTCCTTGCCGGTGATCTGCCCGGAGGACAGTGCGACGGCGGTGCGGGCGGCGAGCTCGCCGAGCTTGGCCGGGTCCCACAGCTCGAAGCCCTCGACGGTGCCGTTCTTGACGTATTTGCGCATGTCGTTGGGGGTGCCGAGGCCGGTCAGGGCGACCTTGCCCTTGTACTTGGAGCCGGACAGGTACTGGGCGGCGGCCTTGATGCCGACGGTGGTCGGGGAGATGATCCCGGCGAGCTGGGGGTGTTCCTGGAGGAGGCCCTGGGTCTGCTGGAAGGACTGCTGGGCGTCGTCGTTGCCGTAGGCGACCTTCACCAGCTTCATGTCCTTGTACTTGGGCTTCTTCAGCTCGTCCTTCATGAAGTCGATCCAGGTGTTCTGGTTCGTCGCGGTCTGCGCGGCGGACAGGATCGCGATGTCGCCCTTGTAGCCGGTCTGTTCGCCCAGGAGCTGGACCTGGGTGCGGCCGAGCGCCTCGGCACTGGCCTGCGAGACGAAGGCGTTGCGGCACTCGGGCTTGGTGTCCGAGTCGTACGTGACGACCTTGATGCCGTTCTTCATGGCCTGCTTGAGGGCGGTGCACAGGGCGCCGGGGTCCTGAGCGGACACGGCCATCGCGTCGACCTGCTGCTGGGTGAGCGTGTTGACGTAACTGACCTGCCCGCTGGTGTCGGTGGCGCTGTTGGGGCCGGTCTCCTTGTACGTCGAGCCGAGCTCGGTGACGGCCTTCTCGCCGCCCTTGTCGGCGGTGGTGAAGTACGGGTTGTTGACCTGCTTGGGCAGGAAGGCGACCTTCAGGCCCTTCTTGGTCGCGGCTCCCGGGTCGGCCTTGGCGTGGGAGGACGTGCCGGCGTCGTCGTCCTTCGCCGAGTCCTTGGTGGTGCCGCCGCACGCGGTGGCGGCGAGTGCGAGGGAGGTGACGGCGGCGAGCGCCAGGCAGGCTCGGCGGAGTGCGGGTGCGGACATCGTGGGCCCCTTTCGGGCGGTACGTGAGGTCAGTGCGAGGGGGTGGTGACCTGGCGGCCCGCTCGGGCGGTCCCGATCTGCCGGGCGACGCGGGGTCCGAGCACGGAGACGACCAGCAGGACGCCGGTGACGACGATCTGCGACTGGGCGGAGACGTTGAGCAGGCTCATCGCGTTCTGGAGGGCGCCGAGCAGGAACACTCCGGCGATCGCGCCGCCGAGGGTGCCCCGGCCGCCGTCGAAGTCGATGCCGCCGAGCAGCACGGCGGCGACGACGGAGAGTTCGAGCCCGGTGGCGTTGTCGTAGCGGGCGCTGGCGTAGTGCAGGGCCCAGAACACGCCGGTCAGCGAGGCCATGAGGCCGGTGGCGACGAACAGCCACAGCTTGTGCCGCCGGACGCGGATCCCGGCGAAGCGCGCCGCCTCCTCGTTGGCGCCGATCGCGAAGAGGGAGCGTCCGAACGGCGTCGCGTGCAGGATGACGACCGCGATCGCGAGCAGCGCGAGGAAGGGCAGGAACGTGTACGGCAGGAAAGTGTCGCCGATGCGTCCGGCCGCGAAGTCCAGGTACTGCGAGGGGAAGTCGGTGACAGCGTCCGAGCCGAGGATGATCTGGGCGATGCCGCGGTAGGCGGCCATGGTGCCGATCGTGACGGCGAGGGAGGGCAGGCCGAGGCGGGTCACCAGGAGGCCGTTGACGAGCCCGCAGAGGACTCCGAGGACGAGGCACAGCGGGATGATCGTCTCGATGGCCATGCCCGCGTTCCACAGGGAGCCCATCACGGCCCCGGACAGGCCGGCCGTCGAGGCGACGGAGAGGTCGATCTCGCCGGCGACCACCAGGAGGGTCATGGGGAGCGCGATCAGCGCGATGGGCAGGGTGTTGCCGAGCAGGAACGACAGGTTGAGCGCGTTGCCGAAGCCGTCGACGAACGAGAACGACGCCAGGAGGAGCACCATCAGGAGGGCGCCCACCACGGTGTCCCACCGGACGGCGCGGGCGAGGGGGAGATCAGCCATGGCGGCCACTCCTTCTGTTGAATGCAGCCCTCTTCTTCAGTGCCTCGGCGACGCGCAGGGCGACGACCCGGTCGACGGCGATGGCGAGGACCAGCAGGACGCCGTTGATCGCGAGCACCCACACCGAGCTGACACCCAGGGCGGGCAGCACGCTGTTGATCGAGGTCAGCAGGAGGGCGCCGAGCGCGGCGCCGTAGACGCTGCCGGAGCCGCCGGTGAAGGCGACGCCGCCGACCACGACGGCGCTGACGACGGTGAGTTCGTAGCCGTTGCCGGTGGCGGAGTCGACGTTGCCGAAGCGGGCCAGGTACAGGGCGCCCGCGAGCCCGGCGAGTGCTCCGCACGCGGTGTACGCGGCGAGGATCCGCCGGCGCACGGGGATGCCGGCGAGGCGCGCGGCCTCCGGGTTGGAGCCGAGCGCGTACAGCTCGCGCCCGCCGCCGAAGTGACGCAGGTAGTACGCCACCGCGATCAGGACGGCGAGGGCGATCAGCGCGAGATACGGCACCGCGGAGATGCCGCCGGAGCCGAAGTCGACGTATCCGCCCGGCAGATCGGACGCGGTGATCTGCCGCGAGCCGACCCAGATCGAGTCGATGCCGCGGATGACGTAGAGCGTGCCGAGGGTGACGACGAGGGCCGGTACCTGGCCGAGGCTGACGAGGGCGCCGTTGAGGAGCCCGCAGCCGACGCCGAGGGCGACGGCGAGCACGATCGCGACGACGGAGTTGCCGCCTGCGTGGAGGAAGTCACCGGCGGCGAAGGCGGTGATGCCGAGGGTCGAGCCGACGGACAGGTCGACGTTCCGCGTGATGACGACCAGCGCCTGCCCGGTGGCGACGAGGACGAGGATGGTGGCGTTGAGGAGCAGGTCCTTGATGCCCTGCTCCGAGAGGAACTCGGTGTTGCCGGCCTGGGTGACGCCAATCATCACCAGGAAGACCAGCAGGATGGCGAGTTCACGCAACTTGAACACCCGGTCGACGAGCCGGGTACCGCCGGCCTTGTCGGGACCGACTGCGGGCGCGGGCGGCTGCGCGGTGACGGTCATGGGGTCCTCCTTCCGGGGTTCGCTTCGCTCGGGGCACGCATCACGCCGCCCTCCCTGTCGCCGCCGCCATCACGGACTCCTCCGTCGCCTCGGTGCGCGGGATCTCCGCCGTGAGACGGCCCTCGTGCATGACGAGTACGCGGTCCGCCATGCCGAGGATCTCCGGCAGGTCGGACGAGATCATCAGCACCGCGACGCCGTCCGCGGCGAGTCCGGACAGCAGCCGGTGCACCTCGGCCTTGGTGCCGACGTCGATGCCGCGCGTCGGCTCGTCGACGATCAGCACGCGGGGGCCGGTGGCGAGCCACTTCGCGAGGACGACCTTCTGCTGGTTGCCGCCGGACAGGGTGCCGACCGCGTCGGCGATCCGCGCGTACTTGACCTGGAGCTTCACGGCCCAGTCCAGTGAGCGGCTGCGCTCGGCCCGGCGGTCCATGAGACCGGCCCGCGCGGTCGTGCGCAGCCCCGTGAGCCCGATGTTGCGTTCGATCGACATGCCCATCACGAGGCCCTGGGCGCGGCGGTCCTCGGGCACGAGGGCGAGTCCGGCGGCCATGGCGGCGCTGGGGGCGCCGTTGACGAGCGCACGGCCGTCGACCTCGACGGTGCCCGCGTCCCGGCGGTCGATGCCGAAGACGGCACGGGCGACCTCGCTGCGACCGGCCCCGACGAGCCCCGCGAGGCCGACGATCTCGCCGCGCCGCACGTCGAACGACACGTCGGTGAAGACGCCTTCGCGGGTCAGCCGGCGCACGCTCAGGGCGACTGCGCCGATGTCGGTGGCCTGCTTGGGGTAGAGCTCGTCGAGGTCGCGGCCGACCATGCGGCGTACGAGGTCGTCCTCCGTGAGGCCTTCGACGGGTTCGCTCGCGATCAGGGCGCCGTCGCGCAGCGTCGTGACGCGCTGGCAGAGCCCGAAGATCTCCTCCAGGCGGTGGGAGATGAAGAGGATGGCGGAGCCCTGTTCGCGCAAGGTGCGCACCACGGCGAAGAGGCGGGCCACTTCGCTGCCGGTGAGCGCGGCGGTCGGCTCGTCCATGATCAGGACCCGGGCGTCGAAGGAGAGCGCCTTGGCGATCTCCACGATCTGCTGGTCGGCGATGGACAGGCCGCGCGCGGGCTGCTCGGGGTCGAGGTCGACGCCGAGCCGCGCGAAGAGCGCGGCGGCAGCGGCCTTGACCGCCTTGTGGTCGATCCGGCCGAGGGAGCGGCGGGGCTGGCGCCCCATGAAGATGTTCTCGGCGACGGAGAGGTCCGGAAAGAGCGTGGGCTCCTGGTAGATGACCGCGATCCCGGCGTCGCGGGCGTCGGCGGGTCCGTGCAGGGTGACGGGCTCGCCGTCGATGAGCACGGTGCCGGCGTCGGGCCGGTGGACCCCGGCGAGCGTCTTGATGAGGGTGGACTTCCCCGCGCCGTTCTCTCCGGCGAGGGCGTGCGCCTCTCCGGCGTGGAGCTGCAGGGACACGCCGTGGAGGGCGCGCACGGCACCGAAGGACTTGTCGAGTCCCTCTACGGCCAGGACGGGGGGCTCTCTCATGTGAATGGCACCGATCGGGTCTGCGGAGCTGACTATGAAAGGTTTCAAACAGATTGCACGGAAGCTAGTCCCGCACCAACAGCGGCGTCAATGGTGGGGACTTGGAAATCTCTCAACCCTTTGTAGCGCTGCGGCAAACCCTTGACAGGTCACTCTCGTCACTTTAACTTCCCGTCCTGAAACGATTCATAGCCGAGTCGTATGGAGCCGAGTGTGATCAGCAGAAGACGACTGCTCAGCACGACCGCGACTGCCGCCCTGGGGACGGCCATCGCCTCCGCCGCGCCGGGAGCCGCGCAGGCCGCCCCTGCCTCGGGAGCCGCCGGAGGGGCCCGGGCCGCGAAGGCCGTGCGCGTGAGCGCACCCACCGTCGAGTACGTGAGCCACCCGCTCGGCATCGACGTACCGCACCCCAGGCTGAGTTGGCCCCTGGAGTCGGACGAACCGGGCCGGGCCCAGAGCGCCTATCAGATACGGGTCGCCACCACCGCGAGCCGCCTGACCGACCCCGACGTGTGGGACAGCGGCAAGATCGCGTCCCCCGAGTCCACCCTTGTCCCCTACGCGGGCCCCGCCCTGGCCGCGCGTACCCGCTACTACTGGTCGGTCCGGGTCTGGGACACCGCGGGAGGCGCCTCGGAGTGGAGCGAGCCGTCCTGGTGGGAGACCGGCCTGACCGCCGCGTCCGACTGGTCCGCCCGCTGGATCGGCGCGCCCGCGGCGCTGATCGGGGCGCCCGCGCTCGACGACGCCTCCTGGATCTGGTTCCCCGAGGGCGACCCGGCCACCGGCGCCCCGGCGGGAACCCGCTACTTCCGCGGCCGTGCCGACATCCCGGAAGGCCTGACCCGGGCCCGCCTGGTGATGACCGCCGACGACGGCTACACCGCGTACGTGAACGGCACCGAGGTGGCGCACGCCGACCCGGACGGCCCGGCGGAGAACTGGCGCCGCCCGGCCGTCGTCGACGTGACCGCCCAACTCCGCTCCGGTGCGGCCACGTTGGCCGTCTCTGCCGTCAACGCCACGGACAGCCCCGCCGGCCTGCTCGGCCTCCTGGAGCTGACGACGGCCGACGGGGTGAAGACCTTCGTCACCGGCACCGACTGGAAGGCCGCCGACCAGGAGCCCGCCGGCGACTGGAAGTCGGCCGGGTTCGACGACACTTCGTGGAGGGCGGCGAAGGCCCTCGCCAAGTGGGGCTCGGGCCCCTGGGGCAAGGTCGCGCCATCGCACGCCCCCGCCGCCCAGCTGCGCCACGAGTTCCGGCTCAAGGGCCGGTCGGTCGCGCGGGCTCGCCTCTACGCGACGGCCCTCGGCCTGTACGAGGCCCACATCAACGGCGAGCGGGTCGGTGAGGACCGGCTCGCGCCGGGCTGGACGGACTACCGCAAACGCGTCCAGTACCAGACGTACGACGTGACCAAGCTGGTGAAGTCCGGGGCCAACGCGCTCGGGGCGACGGTCGCCGCGGGCTGGTACGCGGGGAACATCGCCTGGTTCGGTCCGCACCAGTACGGCGAACGACCCGCGTTCCTGGCCCAGTTGGAGGTCACGTACACCGACGGATCGACCGAGCGGGTGCTGTCCGGCACCGACTGGCGCGCCTCGACCGGGCCCGTCACCGAGGCCGACCTGATGGCGGGCGAGGAGTACGACGCGCGCCTGGAGACCGAGGGCTGGACGCGCGCCGGGTTCGACGACTCCGGCTGGGTCGCGGCCACCGCCGTCGACAAGGTGAGCGCCGCCCTGGTGGCCGAGGCGGGCGGCCCCACCCGCCTCGAACGCGAGCTGCCCGCACGGAAGATGACCGAGCCGAAGCCCGGCGTGTTCGTCTACGACCTCGGCCAGAACATGGTCGGCGCGGTCCGCCTCACCGTCGCCGGGAAGGCCGGCACCACCGTACGGCTGCGGCACGCCGAGGTCCTCAACCCGGACGGCACGATCTACACCGCCAACCTCCGGACGGCGAAGGCCACCGACACGTACACCCTCAAGGGCGGTGGCAAGGAGACGTACGAGCCGCGCTTCACCTTCCACGGCTTCCGCTACGTCGAGGTGACCGGCTACCCCGGCAAGCCGCCGCTCAACGCCGTCGTGGGGCGGGTCATCCATACGTCTGCGCCCTTCACGATGGACTTCTCGACGAACGTGCCGATGCTCAACCAGCTGCACCAGAACATCACTTGGGGGCAGCGCGGCAACTTCGTCTCGATCCCCACCGACACCCCGGCGCGCGACGAGCGGCTCGGCTGGACCGGCGACATCAACGTCTTCGCGCCGACGGCCGCCTACAACATGGAGTCGGCCCGCTTCCTCACCAAGTGGCTGGGCGACCTGCGCGACGGCCAGAGCGACGAGGGCGCGTTCACGAACGTGGCCCCCGACATGCCCGGCGTCGGCGACGGCGTCGCGGGCTGGGGCGACGCGGGCGTGACCGTCCCGTGGGCGCTGTACCAGGCGTACGGCGACACGCGCGTCCTCGAACAGTCGTGGCCGTCGATGCTGAAGTGGCTCGACTACCTGGAGAAGCACAGCAGCGGTTTCCTGCGCCCGGCCGAGGGCTTCGGGGACTGGCTCAACCTCCAGGACGAGACGCCCAAGGACGTCATCGGAACGGCCTACTTCGCCCACGCCGCCGACCTCGTCGCCCGGGCGGCGAAGGCGCTCGGCAAGGACCCGGCGCCGTACGCGTCGCTGTTCGGCAGTGTGCGTGACGCGTTCCGCGCGACGTACGTCTCGGACGGCGGCAAGGTGAAGGGCGACACGCAGACCGCGTACGTGCTCGCGCTGTCGATGGACCTGCTGGCGGAGAACGACCGGGGCCCTGCCGCCGACCGCCTCGTCGCTCTCATCAAGGCGAAGGACTGGCACCTGTCGACGGGGTTCCTCGGCACACCGCGCCTGCTGCCGGTCCTCACCGCGGCCGGTCACACCGACGTCGCCTACCGGCTGCTCGTCCAGCGGTCCTTCCCCAGCTGGGGCTACCAGATCGACAAGGGCGCGACGACGATGTGGGAGCGCTGGGACTCCATCAAGCCGGACGGCAGCTTCCAGGACGCCGGGATGAACTCGTTCAACCACTACGCGTACGGCTCGGTCGGCGAGTGGATGTACGCGAACATCGCCGGTATCGCACCGGCCGAGCCGGGCTTCCGCAAGATCCTCGTGCGGCCACGGCCCGGGGGCGGGATCACGCGGGCGGAGGGGCGCTACGACTCCGTCCAGGGACCGATCAGCACCAAGTGGTCGATGGACTCGGGCGGCTTCCGGCTCACGCTCACCGTGCCGGCCAACACGACCGCCGAGGTGTGGATCCCCGCGTCCGACGCGGCCCAAGTGGCCCACGGAGCGACGAAGTTCCTCCGCATGGACGACGGCTGTGTCGTCTTCGCCGCGGCGTCCGGCACCCACCGCTTCTCCAACTGACGGACCACGAGGCCGAGATGAGCCCATGCCTAAATCGATTCACTCCTGCCCCGTCCCGGCGCGGGCGGACGGAGGCACACAGACGTGACGGATGACGTGAAGACAGCACAGGGGCCCGACCGGCGCGCCGTGCTCGGAGCGGGTGTGGGCGGGGCGGTGCTGGCCGCGGCCGGGCTGCCCCTCCTGGGCGCGCGAACGGCCGCGGCAGCGACACCGGTTCAGGGCTCGGCTGCCGCACCGGTCCCGGACGCGGCCTGGCACCGCTACGTCCAGGCGCCGTCCGGCCGCACGGTGCGACCGGTGCGGATCGTCCGGTCGGCCGGTGACGTGACGCGTCCCGACGCCCTCCTCGAACCCGGCGGCCAGGTCACCGTCCTGCGCCGCCCCGAACCTCCCGCGCCACCGCGCTGGCCCGACGGCACCACCGCGGAGGGCTCCACCACCCACGCCGGCAACAACGGAGGCGACGGCCGGCCGCGCACGTACGACGCGCAGCACGCCGTCGACGGTGACCTCGACACCTTCTGGAACGACGACACCGAGCGCGCCTTCCCCGACACCCTGACGGTGACAGTGCCCGAAGCGCTCACGCTCGCGGGCCTGACCGTGGTGTCCGACGTGGACGGCGTTCCCACGGACTTCACGGTGGACGCCTGGGTGGACTCGGACTGGCAAAAGGTCGCCGCCGTCACCGGCAACAGCGCGGTGCAGCGCGCCGTCCGCTTCGACGCGCCGGTGTCCACGGCGCGGGTGCGGATCACGGTCACCTCGGCCCAGGACCTCGGGCAGGGCGTGTTCACGCGGATCAACGAGGTCTGGCCCGAGGCCGTGGACCCGGTCGTGGCGCCGAGCGTGACGCTCGACTTCGGCAAGGTCGTCGTCGGCCACCCGAAGGTCGACTTCGCCTCGGCGTCCGGCAACAACCCCGGGGTGCGTCTCGCCTTCTCCGAGACGCTCCAGTTCCTCACCGACCGCTCCGACTTCACCCGCAACGACCAGGCGGGCGGCGCCTCGAAGGGAACGGACCAGTACGCCGTGCCCGCGGGCGGCGCCACGTGGACGGACAAGAAGGGCTACGCCTCGGGCGGCGACAAGGTGTACGCGGACGGCCTGCACGGCTTCCGCTATCTCAAGATCACGCTGGACGCGCTGCCGACCGACGCGCCCGCCGCGCAGCCGTGGGGGACCGTCGCCGTGGACGCGGTGTCGCTCGACTTCACGGCGTATCTCGGCACACCGGAGTCATACCGCGGCTGGTTCCTGTGCTCCGACGAGGAGCTGAACCGCTACTGGTACGACGCCTCGTACACGAACGAGCTGGTCGTCGACACCTTCCGCGCGGACGACGTGGACCCGCGGGGCGCCTTCAGCGCGTCGCTCGACGGGAAGCTCGTCCTGCACGACGGCGCGAAGCGGGACCGGGATCCGTACGTCGGTGACGTGGCGGTGGCGGGGCGCACCCTCTATCTCACGCACGACGACGCGGCCGAGGCCGCGCGCAACGTGCTGGCGGACCTCGCGGAGCACCAGCGGGCCGACGGCTGGATCCCGCCGGCCTCCATCAACCAGTACACGCTCCCGCTGTTCGACTACCCGCTGTGGTGGGTGACGTGCAGCTGGGACTACGTCCTGTACACCGGCGACAAGGACTACGCCGAGCGCTACTACCCGCAGCTCGTCAAGGTCCTCGACACGTGGTACCCGAGTGTGACGGACGACGCGGGCCTGCTGAGCAAGGGCCTCAACGGCACGTCGGGGTACGGGGATTACGCGTTCCTCGGGCGCACGGGCCGGATCACGTACTACAACGCCAACTATGTGCAGGCCCTGAGGGACGCGGCCCGTATCGCGGAGCACGTGGGCCATGACACGGACGCGGGGCGGTGGCGGGAGCGGGCGGACAAGGTCGCCCAGGCGGTCAACACGCATCTGTGGGACGAGGCGGCGGGCGCCTATCTGGACTCCGCGACCGGCGCCGTCCGGCACGCGCAGGACGGCAACGCGATCGCCATCACGTCGGGCGTCGCGGGCGCGGAGCGGGCGGCGTCGGCGCTCGCCCACCTGGACGCGACGACGAAACGCCGGTACGGCAACGCCTTCATGGACAACGACACCCTCTTCGGTGGCGCCTCCCAGCGGGTGTACGCCTTCACCTCGTACCCGGAGTTCGTGGCGCGCTTCGAGAGCGGCCTGGCCGACTCGGCGATCGACCAGATCAAGCGCACCTACGGGTGGATGGAGAGCCACGACCCCGGCATCACGCACTGGGAGGGCATCGGTCCGAACGGCTCGCTGTACGAGGGCGCGTACACGAGCATGGCGCACGGGTGGTCCACGGGAGTGCTGCCCGCGCTCACCCATCAGCTGCTCGGCGCGAAGCCGACGTCGCCGGGGTACGCCGCCTGGGAGGTACGTCCGTTCACCGGCTCGGTGCGCTGGGCTAGGGGCGAACTACCCACACCTCATGGGCCGTTGGGTGTGGAGTGGGAGCGTAAGGGCGGAACGTACACGTTGACCGTGCGTGCGCCGCGGGGCACTCGGGGGGTCGTCGCGCTGCCCACGGACGGCCGGGGCGCGACGGTGCGCTCGGGCGGGCGGACGCTCTGGCGGAACGGCAGATCCGCTGCGTCCGGGGTGCGCCTGGACTCCGGCCGCGTCACGGTCTCCGCTCTCACCCCGGGCACCCACCGCTTCACACTGACGGGCGAAGGCTGAACTGCGCCCGCGGCCTGAGAGATCGGGCCGCGGGCGCCGTCACCGACAAGGCCGTGCGGGGCCGTTGACACGCCCCGCACGGCCCTTTAGCGTCAGGCTTTGAATCGTTTCACAACGATCGTTCGTTCACAGGAGAGACATGACCGGGTCCACAGCACACGAGGCGCGGACAGCGGCCGCCAAGGCCGTCCTGAAGCGCCAGTCGATCGAGACACCGTCCTGGGCTTACGGAAACTCGGGCACCCGCTTCAAGGTGTTCGCCCAGGCCGGCGTGCCCCGCACCCCGCGGGAGAAGCTCGACGACGCCGCGCAGGTCCACGCGTTCACAGGTGCCGCGCCGACCGTGGCGCTGCACATACCGTGGGACCGCGTCGAGGGCGGACCCGAGGGATACGCGAAGCTCGCCGCGTACGCCGAGGAGTGCGGTGTGAAGCTGGGCGCTGTCAACTCCAATGTCTTCCAGGACGACGACTACAAGCTGGGCAGCGTCACCAACCCGGACCCCGCGGTGCGCCGCAAGGCCGTCGGCCACCTCCTGGAGTGCGTCGACATCATGGACGCCACCGGCTCGCGCGATCTGAAGCTGTGGTTCTCCGACGGCACCAACTACCCCGGCCAGGATGACCTCCGGGACCGCCAGGACCGGCTAGCCGAGGCGCTGCGGACCGTGTACGACCGGCTGGGCGACGACCAGCGCATGGTGCTCGAGTACAAGCTCTTCGAGCCCGCCTTCTACGCCACCGACGTGCCGGACTGGGGCACGTCGTACGCGCACTGCCTCAAGCTCGGAGAGAAGGCACAGGTGTGTGTGGACACCGGGCATCACGCGCCGGGCACCAACATCGAGTTCATCGTCGCGTTCCTGCTGCGGGAGGGACGCCTCGGCGCGTTCGACTTCAACTCGCGCTTCTACGCGGACGACGACCTGATGGTCGGCGCGGCGGACCCCTTCCAGCTGTTCCGGATCCTGTATGAGGTGCGGCGGGGCGGCGGTCTGGAGGCCGACTCCGGGATCGCGTTCATGCTCGACCAGTGCCACAACATCGAGGCCAAGATCCCCGCGATCATCCGCTCGGTGATGAACGTCCAGGAGGCCACCGCCAAGGCGCTGCTCGTCGACGCCGAGGCGCTCGCCGCGGCCCAGCGGGAGGGCGATGTGCTGGCGGCCAACGGGGTGCTGATGGACGCGTACAACACGGACGTGCGTCCCCTACTGGAGGAGGTCAGGGAAGAGTTGGGGCTCGACCCGGATCCCATGGGGGCCTACCGGCGCTCAGGATGGCAGGAGCGGATCGTGAAGGACCGCGTCGGAGGCGTACAGGCCGGATGGGGGGCATGAGCGACATGACGGAGGAGCACGCGTGCGTGAGCGAACTCTTGGCCCGTTCACACCGGTTGGGCGCGGATCCGCGCAATACGAACTACGCGGGGGGCAACACCTCGGCGAAGGGCACGTCGACCGACCCGGTGACGGGTGGTGACGTCGAGCTGATGTGGGTCAAGGGCTCGGGCGGCGACCTGGGGACGCTCACGGCCGACGGGCTCGCCGCCCTGCGCCTGGACCGGCTGCGCGCCCTGGAGGGCGTGTATCCGGGGGTGGAGCGCGAGGACGAGATGGTCGCCGCGTTCGACTACTGCCTGCACGGCAGGGGCGGCGCCGCGCCGTCCATCGACACCGCCATGCACGGACTGGTGGACGCGGCGCACGTGGACCACCTGCACCCCGACTCCGGGATCGCGCTCGCCTGCGCCGCGGACGGCGAGAAGCTGACCGCCGAATGCTTCGGAGACGCCGTGGTGTGGGTGCCGTGGCGCAGGCCCGGATTCCAGCTCGGCCGGGACATCGCGGCGGTCAAGCAGGCAAACCCGCGGGCGATCGGCTGCGTCCTCGGCGGTCATGGCATCACGGCGTGGGGCGACACGGCACAGGAGTGCGAGCGGCGCTCCCTGCACATCATCCATACCGCGGAGGCGTTCCTCGCCGAACGGGGCAGGGCCGAGCCGTTCGGACCGCTGCTCGCGGGGTACACCGGCGCAGGACCGGCGGCGCGAAGGGAGCGGGCCGCCGCGCTCGCCCCGTTCGTCAGGGCGCTCGCCTCCCAGGACCGGCCCCAGGTGGGGCACTTCGACGACTCGGACGTCGTGCTCGACTTCCTGTCGCGCACCGAGCACCCGCGCCTGGCGGCGCTCGGCACGTCCTGCCCCGACCACTTCCTCCGGACGAAGGTCAGGCCCTTGGTCCTCGACCTGCCGCCGACGGCTCCCCTGGACGAGGCGGTCGCGCGCCTGAGGCAGCTGCACGCCGAGTACCGCGAGGAGTACGCGGCTTACTACACGCGGCACGCGGGCCCTGACTCGCCGGCGATGCGGGGCGCCGATCCGGCGATCGTGCTCGTCCCCGGGGTCGGCATGTTCAGCTTCGGCAAGGACAAGCAGACGGCGCGCGTCGCGGGCGAGTTCTACGTCAACGCGATCAATGTGATGCGCGGCGCCGAGGCCGTGTCGGCCTACGCGCCGATCGAGGAGTCGGAGAAGTTCCGCATCGAGTACTGGTCCCTGGAGGAGGCCAAGCTCCGCCGGATGCCGAAGCCCAAGCCGCTCGCCACCCGGGTCGCGCTCGTGACGGGCGCGGGCAGCGGAATCGGGAAGGCGATCGCCCACAGGCTCGTGGCGGAGGGCGCGTGCGTGGTGGTCGCGGATCTGAACGGGGACAACGCGGCCGCCGTGGCCGAGGAGTTGGGCGGTCCCGACAAGGCGGTGGCCGTCACGGTCGATGTGACGTCGGAGGAGCGGATCGTCGACGCGTTCGGGGCGGCGGTCCTGGCGTTCGGCGGGGTCGACCTCGTGGTGAACAACGCCGGCATCTCCATCTCGAAGCCGCTCCTGGAGACGACGGCCCGGGACTGGGACCTCCAGCACGACATCATGGCGCGCGGCTCCTTCCTCGTGTCGCGCGAGGCCGCCCGTGTCATGCGGGCGCAGGGGCTCGGCGGCGACATCGTGTACATCGCCTCGAAGAACGCGGTGTTCGCGGGCCCGAACAACATCGCGTACTCCGCGACCAAGGCCGACCAGGCGCATCAAGTACGGCTCCTGGCCGCTGAGTTGGGCGAGCACGGCATCCGGGTCAACGGCGTGAATCCGGACGGCGTGGTGCGCGGCTCCGGGATCTTCGCGGGCGGCTGGGGCGCGCAGCGCGCGGCGACGTACGGGATCGAGGAGGACAAGCTCGGCGAGTTCTACGCGCAGCGGACCCTCCTCAAGCGCGAGGTACTGCCCGAGCATGTCGCCAACGCGGTGTTCGCCCTGACGGGCGGGGACCTCACGCACACGACAGGGCTGCACGTACCGGTGGACGCCGGCGTCGCCGCGGCCTTCCTGCGATGAGCGCGGCCATGGCGCATCCGGTTCCCGCCCGGACGGGCGCGTTCGCCGCGGTCGACCTGGGTGCCTCCAGCGGGCGCGTCATGGTCGGCCGGGTCGGCCCCGGCACCCTCGCCCTGGCGGAGGCCCACCGCTTCCCCAACCGTCCGGTGCGGCTTCCGGAGGGGCTGCGCTGGGACGTGCTCGGCCTGTACGCGGGCGTGCTGGAGGGGCTGCGCGCCGCCGGCGCCACGGCGGGCGAGCGGATCGCGTCCGTCGGCATCGACAGCTGGGCCGTGGACTACGGCCTCCTCGACGCGGACGGCGCGCTGCTCGGCCACCCCGTGCACTACCGCGACGGGCGTACCGAGGGCGTGGCGGAGAAGGTCTGGGCGAGCGTGCCGGCGGCGGAGCTTTACACGGCGACGGGCTTGCAGTACGCGCCGTTCAACACGCTCTACCAGCTCGTGGCGGCACAGGGATCCGCCCGACTTGCGGCTGCACGGCGCCTGTTGCTGATTCCCGATCTGATCTCGTACTGGCTGACCGGCGAGCTGGGCACGGAGGTGACCAATGCCTCGACCACCCAGCTGATCGACCCGCGCACCGGTGACTGGGCGTTCTCGGTCGCCGAGCGCCTCGGGGTCGATCTCGGGCTCTTCCCGCCGCTGCGGCGGCCCGGGGACCCGGCGGGGCAGTTGCTGCCGGAGGTGCTGGAGGAGACGGGGCTGGCGGGTCCGGTTCCGGTGACGGCCGTCGGCTCGCACGACACCGCGTCCGCGGTGGCCGCCGTCCCGGCCGTTCCCGGCGAGCGGTTCGCCTACATCTGCACCGGCACCTGGTCGCTGGCCGGTCTCGAACTCGACGCCCCCGTCCTGAGCGAGGCGAGCCGCACCGCGAACTTCACGAACGAGCTGGGTCTGGACGGCACGGTCCGCTATCTGCGCAACATCATGGGCCTGTGGCTACTCCAGGAGTGCCTGCGCGCCTGGGGGGATGCCGAACTCGGGGCGCTGCTGCGGGAGGCAGCGGACGTTGCGCCGCTGCGGTCGGTGGTGGACGCGGGTGACGCCGTGTTCCTCGCCCCGGGCCGGATGCCCGAGCGCATCGCGGAGGCCTGCCGGACCACGGGCCAACCCGTGCCGCGCACCCGGGCCGAGACGACCCGGTGCATTCTCGACTCCCTGGCGCTCGCTCACCGGCGTGCGACAGCCGACGCGGCACGCCTCGCCGACCACCCGGTCGACGTCGTGCACATCGTGGGCGGCGGCGCCCGTAACGCGCTGCTGTGCCAGCTCACCGCCGACGCGTGCGGTCTCCCGGTCGTGGCGGGCCCCGCCGAGGCGGCGGCCCTGGGCAACGTACTCGTGCAGGCGCGCGCCCACGGCCTCGTCGGCGACCGGGCGGCGATGCGCGAACTCCTCGCCCGCACCCAGCCCCTGACCAGGTACGAGCCGCGGGGGAACCACACCGCGTGGCGGGCCGCCGAGCGGCGCCTCGCCGAACGGTGACGCCAGGTGTCTCCCCTCCGGGCCGCCTGCCGCGTACCCTGCACCCATCCGATGATCGATACGAAGGGGCCGCGATGCGCGTCGCACTGTTCCTGACGTGTGTCAACGACACGCTCTACCCGGACACCGGCCGTGCGGTGGTGAATCTGCTGACCAGACTGGGTGTCGACATCGACTTCCCGATGGGGCAGACCTGTTGCGGACAGGCGCACTACAACACCGGCTATCGCCATGAGGCGGAGCCGCTCGCCCGCAAGTTCTCCGATGTATTCGGTGAGTACGACGCGATCGTGACGCCGTCGGGATCGTGCGGGGCGATGGTGCGCGAGCTGTACCCGCGCATGGGCGAGCGGGCCCGCGCGGAGGGCCGCGGCGACGGGCTCGCGGCCGCTCTCGCGCCGGTCGTGCCGAAGACGTACGAGCTCACCGAGTTCCTCGTGGACGTGCTCGGTGTGACGGACGTGGGCGCGTACTACCCGCACACCGTGACGTACCACCCGACGTGCCACGGCCTGCGCTCCCTCGGGCTCGGCGACCGGCCCTACCAACTGCTCATGGCGGTCAAGGGACTTGACCTCAAGGAGCTGCCGGGTGCGCAGGAGTGCTGCGGGTTCGGCGGCACCTTCGCCGTCAAGAACTCCGATGTCTCGGCGGCCATGGGCGAGGACAAGGTCCGCAACGCCGGCTCGACCGGAGCCGACGTCCTGTGCGCGGCGGACAACTCCTGCCTGATGCACCTCGGCGGCACGATGTCCCGCCTGCACACCGCGATGCGCCCCGTCCACATCGCGGAGATCCTGGCGAGCACGGAAGAGGAGCCCCTGTCATGAGCGGCACGTTCGTCGGCATGCCCGCCTTCCCGAAGGCCGCGCACGAGGCCGTCGGCAACACGACCCTGCGCGCCAACCTCCGGCACGCCACGCACACCATCCGCGACAAGCGGGCCAAAGCCGTCGCCGAGCTCGACGACTGGGCACTGCTGCGCGAGGCCGGCAAACAGATCAAGGACCACACCCTCCGTCATCTCGACACCTACCTCGTCCAGTTGGAGGAGACCGTCACCGCGGCGGGCGGCACCGTCCACTGGGCAGCCGACGCCGACGAGGCCAACCGGATCGTGACCCACCTGGTCAAGGAGACCGGCGAGTGCGAAGTCGTCAAGGTCAAGTCGATGGCCACCCAGGAGATCGGGCTCAACGAAGCACTCGAAGAAGCCGGGATCGCCGCCTACGAGACCGACCTCGCCGAACTCATTGTGCAGCTCGGCCACGACCGCCCCTCCCACATCCTCGTCCCCGCCATCCACCGCAACCGCGGCGAGATCCGCGACATCTTCACCAAGGAGATGGGCGAATGGGGCCGCCCGGCCCCCGAAGGCCTCACCGACACCCCCGCCGAACTCGCCGAAGCCGCCCGCCTCCACCTGCGCGAGAAGTTCCTGCGCGCCAAGGTCGGCATCTCCGGCGCGAACTTCATGGTCGCCGAGACCGGCACCCTCGTCGTCGTCGAGTCCGAGGGCAACGGCCGCATGTGCCTCACCCTGCCCGAGACACTCATCTCCGTCGTCGGCATCGAGAAAATCATCCCCACCTGGCGCGACCTCGAAGTCTTCCTCCAGACACTCCCCCGCTCCTCCACGGCCGAGCGCATGAACCCGTACACGTCGATGTGGACCGGCACCACCGACACGGACGGCCCGCGCGCCTTCCACCTCGTCCTCATCGACAACGGCCGCACCGACACCCTCGCCGACGAAGTCGGCCGCCAGGCCCTGCGCTGCATCCGCTGCTCCGCCTGCCTCAACGTCTGCCCCGTCTACGAAAGGGCCGGCGGCCACGCCTACGGCTCCGTCTACCCCGGCCCCATCGGCGCCATCCTCAGCCCCCAACTCCGCGGCACAGCAAGCGAGATCGACGCCTCACTCCCCTACGCCTCCAGCCTCTGCGGCGCCTGCTACGAAGTCTGCCCCGTCGCCATCGACATCCCCGAAGTCCTCGTGCACCTGCGGGAGCGGGTCGTGCAGGGCGGACCGGCCACCCGCCAGGGCAACAGGGTGGTCCTGAAGCCGGCGAAGGGCCATGCGGCGGAGCGGGCGGCCATGCGCGCGGCCGGCTGGGCGTTCGTCCACCCCGGAGCGCTGCGCGCGGGCCAGCGCATGGCCTCGCGCACGCGCCGCTTCCATCCCCGTACGCTCCCCGGTCCCGGCCGGGCCTGGAGCGCGACGCGGGATCTGCCGCAGGTGCCCGCGGAGCCGTTCAGGGACTGGTGGCAGCGCACGCACGGCAAGAAGGAGAGCGGCAAATGAGCAGCAGGGACATCATCCTGGGCCGGGTCCGTCGCGCGCTGGGCGAGGCGCCCCGGGGCGATGCACAGACGTCGTACGAGACGGCCGTGGACCGGCAGTACCGGAGTGAGCACGGCTCCCGGACCACCGAGGAGACCGTCGACCTGCTCGCCGAGAACCTGGCGGACTACCGGGCGATCGTGCACCGCTGCCAGGACGAGGAGGCGCTCCCGTACCTGATCACGAGGCTGCTCGCCGCGCGGGGACCGCAGTACGTGCTCGTGCCCCCGGGCCTGCCGCCCGAGTGGATGTCCGCCGCCGATCCCACCCGGGTGCACGACCGTGCCGTGAGCACCACGCACGACTTGGACAAGGCGGGGAGCGTGGTCACCGGTTGCGCGGTCGCCGTCGCCGAGACCGGCACCATCGTGCTCGACGGCTCGCCCGACCAGGGCCGCCGCCGCATCACGCTGATCCCCGATCACCACATCTGCGTCGTGCGCGTCCCGGACCAGGTCGTCTCCTCGGTCCCGCAGGCCCTGGAGCGGCTCGACCCGACGCGGCCCCTGACGTGGATCTCCGGTCCGTCCGCCACCAGTGACATCGAACTCGACCGGGTCGAGGGCGTGCACGGCCCGCGCACCCTGGAGGTGGTGCTGGTGAGCGGGGAGTGACCGTCGCGGTTAGCGTGAGGGAATGATCCGGTTCGACCAAGTCACCAAGCGGTACGCGGACGGCACGACGGCCGTGGACGATCTGTCCTTCGAGGTCGGCGAGGGCGAACTGGTCACCCTGGTCGGCCCGTCGGGCTGCGGGAAGACCACCACGATGATGATGGTCAACCGCCTCATCGAGCCCACGTCCGGCCGGATCTTCGTCGACGGCGAGGACATCTCGAAGGTCGACCCGGTCAAGCTGCGCCGCCGCATCGGATACGTCATCCAGCAGGTCGGGCTCTTTCCGCACCGCACGATCCTCGACAACACGGCGACCGTGCCCGCGCTGCTCGGCTGGAAGAAGTCCACGGCGCGCGCCCGGGCCGCCGAACTGCTCGACCTGGTCGGACTCGACCCGAAGCAGTACGGCTCCCGCTACCCGGAGCAGTTGTCGGGCGGCCAGCGCCAGCGCGTCGGTGTGGCCCGCGCGCTCGCCGCCGACCCGCCGGTGCTCCTGATGGACGAGCCGTTCGGCGCCGTCGACCCGGTGGTCCGCGAGCAGTTGCAGGACGAGTTCCTGCGGATGCAGGCCGCCGTGCGCAAGACGGTTCTCCTGGTCACGCACGACATCGAGGAGGCCGTCAGGCTGGGCGACCGGATCGCGGTGTACGGGGAGGGCCGTATCGAGCAGTTCGACACTCCGGGTGCGGTGCTCGGCACGCCCGCGACGCCGTATGTCGCCGAGTTCGTCGGCGCCGACCGTGGTCTGAAGCGGCTCTCCGTGACCGAGATCGAGCCTGACGACCTGGACCAGCCCGCTGTGGCCCGCGCCGGCGAGCCCGCCCGGCAGGCCGCCGCGCGGCTGCATGACGACGACGCGCGCTGGGCCGTCGTCCTCGATGCGGACGGCGATCTGCACGGCTGGGTCGGCATCGACGAGTTGTCGCTCGCGGGCGAGGAAGGGCTGGTCGGTGACCTGGCCCACCGTATGAACGCCTGGGTGCCCGTCGGCGCCCCGCTCAAGCAGGCGTTCGGTGTGATGCTCCAGCACGACGCGGGCTGGGTCGCGGTCCTCGACGGCGCCCGCTTCCTCGGCGTGCTGACCCCGGCGAAGCTCCACGAGGCGCTGCGCCGCTCGGTGGACGCGGACGCCCAGGGCGTGGCGCGGGACGAGGTGAGTTTCGACTCGGTCGCCGACGCGTGACCGACCCATCTCCCTCATGAATGCTCAGCTCTTGAGCAGACCCTTCGACTCCAGGTACGAGCGCGCCACGTCCTCCGGGAGCCTGCGCCAGCTGTCCACCTGTTGGTTCATGGACGCCAGGTCCTGCGTGGTCAGTACGGAGTTCAGCGCGCCGAGGACGTCGGCGACGCGCTCGCTGCCCGCCCGCGCCCGGTTGACCACCGGCACGATGTAGTCGGCGTTCTGCAGATGCCTGTCGTCGGCGAGCAGCACGAGGCCGAAGTCGGACAGGGTCGCGTCGGTCGTCGTGGTGAGCATCATCTGGTCCTTGCCGTCCTGCACCGCCTTCTTCGACTGGGTGGTGCCGACGCCCTTGGGGTCGACGCCGGTGACGTCGATGCCGTACGTCTTCTTCAGGCCCGGCTCGCAGTACGGCCGTTGGACGCATTCGTCGCCCGCGGCGAGGCGTACCTTCAGGCCGGACGCGCCGAGGTCGCTGAGGGTCTTGAGGCGGTGCTGCTTCGCGTAGGCGGTGGTCACGGCGAAGGCGTTCTGGTCGACGGCCCTGCCGGGGTCGAGGACGGCGAGTCCGCGCGGGGCGGCGAGGCCGTGCAGGGCCTTCATGGTGGCGTCGAGGTCGGGCGATCCGACGGGCGGGGCCTTGGCGCCGTTCGTCTTGGCGTTGAGCCAGTCGGCGAAGGTCGCGGCGTACTCGGGCACGACATCGATCTGGCCGGATTCCAGGGCGGGTTCGTACAGTTCGCGGTTGGCGACGGACAGGATCTTGGTGCTGTAGCCGGCCTGCTTCAGGAGCAGGGCGTACATCTGGGCGAGCAGGTCGCTCTCGGTGAAGCCGGCCGTGCCGATGGTGAGGTGCTTGCTGTCGCCGGGCGGGGCGGTGACCGCGCCCTGGTTCTCCAGGGAGGGTCCGCCGCCGCAGGCGCCGACGAGGAGGAGCGGCAGGAGTGCGGCTGCCGCTGCGGCCCGCCGTCGTAAGGCCGCCATCAGACCCTCTTCCGGGCCAGGGCGGGCGCGAATCGTTCGGCTAGAAGACTGCTGAAAATCTTGTTGTTGGGGCTGTCCGGCTGTGGGCCGGGTGGCCCTTTCCGCTATGCGGTGGCGGGGGTGAGGTGCCAGGTGGTGTTGGTGCGGGTGAGTCCGAGGTTGATGAGTCGGCGGAGGTTGAGAGCGGCGGCGCGGTGGTGGAGCCAGATGTTGTTGGCGATGACGCCTCGGTAGGGAACCCGGCGGTTGCCCTTGGCGACGAGCCAGGCGATGGCGCGTTCGACGGGTGGCCGCCATCGGCGGTATTCGTCCTGCCATCCGGCGTCGGTGGCGGCCTGGTGGCGGGCGGCGGCCAGCAGTTCGTACTGGGGGTGGACGTTGAGGGTGCGTCCGGTCTTGGAGGTGGTGCAGCGCTCTCGCAGGGGGCAGCTGGTGCATGCGCGCTTGAACTGGGCGGTGCGGGCGCCGTCGGCTTTGGTCTGGCCGAGGTTGGCGGTGTGTCCGGCCGGGCAGGTTGCGGTGCCCGCGGCCTGGTCGATGTGGAAGTCGTCGATGGTGAACCCGCCGGGGACGGCCTGCCGCAGCGGTGGCGGTTTGATCACCAGGGTGTGGCCGTCGGCCTGCAGTTGTGCGCGCAGGTCGCCGGTGCCGTAGGCAGAGTCGCCGAGCACGGTTAACTCGCCGTCCTCGTCGGCCAGCAGATCGCCGGCCACGGCGGCCTCGTGATTGCCGGGACCGTAGCCGCTGGTCAGGGCGACAGCGGTGAACAGGCCGCTCTCCGGCTCGAAGGACGCATGCCCTTTGAAGCCGTCCTGGTGACGGGTGCGGTTCTTGTGGATGTGCCGTGCGTCCGCATCGACGGTGGACACGGTCCGGTCCGCCACCGTGCGCTTCGCGACGCGCCAGCGGCCATCGCGCCCGTCGGAGTCCTCGGCCGGCTCCACATCCTGGCCCGCGACCAGGGCCAGCAGGCCGACCGCGTTCGCCGCCTTCTCGCCCAGGTTCTGCTCGGGCAGGTGCCCGAGCAGGTTGACCGCGTCGGTGACCAGCGCATCGACCAGCGCGGCGCGGGCGGCCTCGTCGTCCCAGGCGATCCTCGGCTTGCCCGGGTCGGTGTAGTCGTGCGCGTGGCACCACCGCGCCGCGGTCTCCCCGGCCCCGGGGACCTCGCGGATCACCCGGCGGATCGCGGAGATGATCTGGGTGACGGTGTCCTGGGTGGCCACCGCGTCGTCCAGCACGGTGGAATCCAGCGCCCGCCGCTGCCTGCCCTTGAGCACACCGGTCGCGGCCACGACCTCTTTGACCTTGGTGAAGATCCGCGTCGGATCGGCCGAGTGACGCAAACGGCGCCGGAAGTACGTCAGCAGCGAGGGATCGAAAGCGGTGTCGTACAGCCCGAGCCCGCAGGCCGCCTTCCAGCGCAGGTCACACCGCAGTTCCTGGACCGTCTCGAAGTCCGACAGCCCGTGCAGGCTCTGCAGCACCACCGTCGCGGCCAGGACCTGCGGCGGCAGACTCGGACGGCCGTTGGACGACGGATACATGTCCGAGAACATCCCCGGCTCGAACAGCACCTCGCGATGTTCGGCCAGGAACGCGAACACACTGCCAGCCGGGATCAACTCCCGGCAGGTCTCCCACACATCCGGCCCGACCATCTCCCCGGCCCATTCCCCCTGCATGCATACAAGACTGGCCCCAACTCCACCGAGCCGGGGCCAGAACCGAGATTTTCAGCAGTCTTCTAGCTCGAAGGCGCCCTCGACGAGCAGCGCGAAGACGGCGACGAGGACGGCGCCCGCGACGACCTGCGGGGTGCTCGCCAGGTTGAATCCGGCGGTGATGATCCGGCCGAGGCCGCCGCCTCCCGCGAGGGCCGCGATCGTCGCGGTGGCGACGAGCTGCACCGCGGCGATCCGCACCCCGTTCATGATCATCGGCAGGGCGAGGGGCACCTCGACCTGGAACAGCATCTGCTGTCCCGTCATCCCCATGCCGCGAGCGGCCTGGACGATGTCACGGTCGACTCCGCGCATCCCGACGTAGGCGTTCGTGAGGAGCGGCGGGACAGCGAAAAGGACCAGGGCGACAACCGTGGGCCCCTCCCCGAACTTGCCGAGCGGGGTGAGCAGGAGCAGCACGAGGACCGCGAAGGTGGGGACGGCGCGGCCGACGTTGGAGATGTTCACGGCGAGCGCGCCGCCCTTGCCGAGGTGACCGAGGACGAGCGCGACGGGCAGCGCGATCAGGCAGCTGATGACGAGGCAGACGACGGTGAGGACGAGGTGCTGGGCGAGCCGGTGCCAGATGCCGTCGTCGCCGGACCAGTGCGAGGCGTCGGCGAGCCAGTCCCAGGCGTCGGTGAGGGTCTTCACGCGTGGCTCGCTCTCGTCCAGGGAGTGAGGATCCGCTGTACGCCGAGCAGCAGCAGGTCGGCGGCGACCGCGATGACGACGCACAGCACGGACGCGGTGAGGACCTGGGCCTTGAAGAACGTGTTCATGCCCGCGTAGATGAGGTTGCCGAGGCCGCCGTAGCCGACGATGGCGCCCACCGTGACGAGGGAGACGGCGGAGACCATGGCGATGCGCAGGCCCGCCATCGCGGCCGGCAGGGCGAGGGGCAGCTCCACCGTGAGCAGCAGCCTGACCGGCCCGTATCCCATGCCGCGCGCGGCCTGCCGGGTGTCTTCGGGGACCGCGCGCAGGCCCGCGAGGATGTTCCGCACGAGGAGGGTGAGCGAGTACAGGACGAGCCCCGCGACGACGAGGGACGCGGACAGGCCGTACGCGGGAAGCAGCAGCGAGAACATGGCGAGCGACGGGATCGTGTAGAGGATCGTCGTCAGGGCGAGGACCGGGCCCGACGCGAGGGTCCAGCGGCGCGCGACGACGGCCAGCGGCACGGCGAGCACCAGTGCGATCAGGACGGCGAGCGCGGTGAGCTGGAGGTGCTGGACGACCGCGTCGAGGAGGATGTGACGGCGGGTGCTCAGGTACTCGCCGCAGATCCAGTCGTTGCGCGCCAGACAGTCGTCGGGCGGCGCGCTGCCGGGGCTCTGGGTGAGGGGTCCGCTCCATGGGGGCACTCGTCCATTCCAGTGGCAGGTGCGGACGACGGCGCGCTGGGATGACCCGTACGGCGTACGGCCGCGGGTACCGGAGCGCGGTGAGGTCAGGTGTCCTTGAAGCCGATCGACGCGTGGGTGCCGTCGCAGAACGGCTTGTTGCGCGAGGCTCCGCAGCGGCACAGGGTCACGCGGTTGCGGACCTCGTACGGCGTGCCGTCGGCGGCGGTCACCGGGATGCCGCCGCGCACCCAGATCCCTCCGCTGACGCCCTCCTGCGGGTCCTCGATGATGCCGATGGACGGCGGGAGTTCGGGCTCGACGGGGCGCCGCTCGGCGAGGTTCCAGGCGACGAGGCGCCCTGAGGGACAGTCGCCCGTCTCCCGTTCCACGACGTCGGCGGTGCCGTTCTCCTCGACGAGGTTCCACACCTGCCCGTCCGCGTCGCAGAACCGCGCGAAGGCGCACAGCGGCTGGGCGTCGGTGAGGGTGAGCTCGGGTCCGTCCTGCTCGTCGGCCTGCTCCAGATAGGGCAGCCGGCTCGCGGTCTCGGTGCCGTCGAACCCGGCCCGCTCATGACTGCGGTCGCAGAACGGCTTGTTCGCGGACTGCCCGCAGCGGCACAGCTCGTACGTCTCCTCGGTGTCGTACGTGCGCTGCTGCCACCACTCGACGGACTGGCCCCGCGCGTCGGTGACGATGACCAGCTGGATGAGGGGGACGCCGCCGGTGACGAGGTACGGCCCGTTCTCCGAGACGCGTACGCCCCGCGCCGAGGCGGAGTGCGGCGGGGCGGAGTCCTTCGCGTCCGGCATGAGGGGCCCTTCCTGATCCGTGCGGCGGCCCCCTCTTCCAGCCTTGCGGAGCGGGTCGCCGGGCGCCACAGGAGAGGGCCCGCGCTCGTGGCCACGCGCCTGTGTCGAGCCCTGTCGCGGCGCCCCCGTAGGTATTCACGCCTTGCACCGGACACCAGCCCAGGGGAACCGTGAGCGGCGGCTCGCAGAGCACACAGGAGCGGACGGGGTCCGGGCACGGCCTCGGCGGCAGGAACCGGCCGGCGAAGGTGAGCATCTCCTTCGCGGGCTTCGGCGTCGCGTCGCTCGCCAACTTCTACCTCTGATCTTGGCCAGTGCTCTGCCTTCAGAGCGGGGGGTGAAGGCCATCTCAGAGCTGCTGTGACCGTACTGTTCGTTCGGGTCCGCAGTGTTGTCCTCAGACCACGGGACGCTGCTGTTTTTCGATGTACTGCTTGACGATGGTCAGTGGTGCTCCGCCGCAGGATCCGGTGAAGTAGGAGCCGGACCATAAGTGTCCGCCCCACAGGTAACGGTGGACGTGCGTGCTGTACTCCTGGCGGAGCTTGCGGGAGGAGCCCTTGAGGGAGTTGACCAGTTTGGGGAGCTGGACTTTCGGCGGGTAGTGCACGAGCAGGTGTACATGGTCGTGCTCGCCGTTGAACTGCTTGAGTTCGGCGTCGAAGTCCCTGCAGACCTCGCGCATGATCTCCTCAGCGCGCGTCAGCATGGCATCGGTGAATGCGTTGCGCCGGTACTTGGTGACAAAAACCAAGTGGACGTGCAGGTTGTAGACGACGTGGCGCCCAGAACGCACATCGGGATTTTGGTTCCCTCTCGGCGACATGGGGTCCAACGTTATGGTGACCATGTGACTACGGAACGTGCGGAAGACAGGCGGCAGTTCGGGCACCGTGCCCGGCTGGCGCTGACGCCTGCACAGGCCCAGCTCATGGACGACCAGGCGCACGCGGCCCGCACCATGTGGAACTGCCTGCACGACTGGTGGACGATGCTCCCCAAGGACAAGCGTTCCCTGGCCGCCGCCGATGCGGCGATCCGCCAGGCCCGTAGGGAGATCGACTGGCTCGGAGTGCTCCCCGCCCAGGCCGGGCAGGCAGTGCTGAAAACGTACGTCCAGGCGTGGAAGAACTGCTGGGAGTGGCGGGCGGACGAGCCGAACTTCAAGGCCCGTTTGCGCACCGTGATGTCGGTGGACATCCCGCAGGGCCGCGATCTGCAGATCAAGCGGGTGCACCGCCGTTGGGGCATGGTCAACATTCCCAAGGTCGGTCGGGTCCGCTTCCGCTGGACCAAGGTTCTCCCGGTCGGCAAGCTCGCCAACAGGGAGAATCGGATCACCGGGGCGCGGTTGGTCAAAGATGGACTCGGATGGCATATCGCCTTCCGTGTCCTGACTCTGGAATCTAAGCCTGAGCCGCACACCGGCCCTGAGATCGGCATCGATGCCGGGGTCAATCTTCCCCTTGCCCTGTCCGATGGCAACCATCAGGATCACGGACGGCTCGCCCGGCTCCCGGATGGCACCGCCGACCGGGACAAGTGGCTGAACCCGGATGAAAAGGCCAAGCTGCTCCGCCTGGAACAACGGGCCGCGCACCGCAAGTCCTTCCGCAAGCCGAAGGAGCGCAGCTCCAACCGGCTGAACCGCACCTACGACCAGATCAAGCAGCTCCGCGCAAGAGCCACGCGCCGCGCTGTTGACTGGCAGCACAAGACCACCACCGGTATCGCCCAGCAGTACGGCACGGTCGTGGTCGAACAACTCAACATCACGAACATGGTCAAGTCGGCCAAGGGCACCATCGAGGAACCCGGGACAAACGTCGCGCAGAAGTCCGGCCTGAACCGCTCCATCAGCCAGGAGGCATGGGGCCGCACCGTGACGATGCTGACGTACAAGACTGGCCGCTATGGCGGCACCCTGCACAGGGTTCCCGCCCCTGGCACTTCCCTGCGCTGCTCCGCATGCGGCTTCCTCACGCCCGGCAGCCGGGAAGGCCAGGCCACGTTCGTGTGCAAGAACCCAGACTGCGGCTGGTGTGGCAACGCCGACTGGAACGCGGCCCGGAACATCTTGCACCTGTACCGGATCGGCCTCGTGGCGATCCCGGCTGCCGGGAGGGCAGTCGTCAGGCGCACCCGTGGCGTCAAGCCCGCCGCCGCAAGGTAGGTGGGAATCTCCTTCCTGAGCTTGCGAAGGGAGGAGAGCACTTCAAACCGGCATCGCCTGGCTGAACCCCAGGCAACTTTGTCGACATGGCCGTGTTGAGCGCCCTGATCGCCGTCAGGGCCGGCCACGTCGGCCGCTTCCGCGGGCGCCGCCTCGACGGCGAGGGGCGCGGGACGGCGCTCCTCGGCATCGTGGTCGGCTGGCTGCTGCTGTTCGTGTGCGCCCTGGCGGTGCTCGCCTACATCGGCCTGATCGCGGGCCTCGCGTTCCTCGCGGACGCGTTCTGACCCTGCTCCCGGCGCCGGGCGCGGGTCACGGGCGTCCGGCCTGGAGCGGGTAGTGGTCCGACAGGTTGGTGTACGTGTAGCTCGTGCCCCAACTGCTCACGGTCCAGGGCGCGGTGGTCTCCTTGAACACGTTGTTGACCCATCCGGCCGGCCGCGCGTGGCCCTGGACGTGCAGGACGTAGTCCAGGTCCTCCTTGGGCTCGCCCGGGTAGCGGTAGCTCGCGATCGAGTTGGTCTCGGTGTCGAACGAGTACGGATGCCCGGTCCGCGAGTCGGCTCCGACGAATCCGCCGTCGGCGAGCATGGAGGCGTACTCCCCGCCGTGCGAGTCGACGTTGAGGTCGCCCGCCACCATGACCTGCTCGCCGGCCGGGATGTGCTTGGCGTCCAGGAACGACTTGATGGCCTTGAACTGGAGGCTGCGGTCCTTGACCGCCTCACCGGCCCCGCACCCGGAGTCGGTGGACTGGGTGTGCGTCCCGACCACGTGCACCTTCGCGCCGTTCACATCGAGGACGGCGTAGACGAAGCCCTTGTTGGACCACCAGTCGGAGCCGCAGGCGTCCTTGTAGACGTACTGCTCCTCGTGCACGATCGGCCACTTGCTGAGCAGCGTCACGCCGCCGTCCTCGGGCGTGGTCGACGAGTAGGAGCCGCCGGTGGCGTCCCAGCCGTCCTTGGACCGGCCGACGACGGGGGTCTGGTACGGGTACTGCGCCGCCGCGTTGCTCTTCAGCGCGTCAGACGTGGTGTTGTCGAACGCCTCCTGGAGTACGACGACGTCGTTGCCCTGGAAGAACGGTGCGGCCGGGATGGCCGCCGCCCGGTGTGCCTGACCCCAGTTGGGGTAGAGATTGGTGCTCATCAGGAACGTGTTGTACGTCAGGACCTTGAGCCTGGGCGTGTCGGCGGACGTCGCCGCCGACGCCTGCGGGGCGGTCAGGACCGCGGAGGCGGCGGCGAGGGTGACGGCGAGGGCGGAACCGGTCGTGCGGCGGGCAACGCGGGACACGTGGCCTCCCGTTTCTTGTGGGGATGCTGTGAGGGACGTGAGCACGCCACATCAAAGCAGCCACAGTTACTTCCGGGTAACCACCGGGTGGCCACTTTCTGCCAATCCCTTCACTTGAATGCCCTTGCCCGAAGTCCCTTGCCGACGACGGCCGTTGATCCGAGAGGCCCGCGAGCTAGGCCTCGCGCCGCAGCCGTGCCGACAGGTGGTGCTGGAGCGGCATGCCGACGGCCTCGAGGTCGTGGGTGAACGTGAGCGTGCCGTCGTCGGTCAGCGCGTAGCGGCGGCGCGTGGCCTTGACCTCCTTGGCGGTGGGGGTGAGCGCCACGTGGTCGGTGGCGAGGTCGACCGTGTTGCCGTCCGCGGTACCGACGGCGATCTCCGCGATGCCGGTCGGCTGCGTGATCAGCGCCTCCACCCGGCCCTCGGGCTGGAGGCGCCACCAGCCGCTCTCCCGGGCCGACGGCCGCAGCGGCGCACCGTCGGCGTCGAGGAGCCAGGCCCGGGCCTCGAAACGCAGGAACGGCCGGCCGTCATGGCTGAGGACGACCTCCTGCCCGTACGTGAAGTCCGCGTCGAGCGTGGGGTATCCGCCCTGTCCGCGGCCACGCCAGGTGCCCAGGAGGCCCAGCACGGGCGTCAGCAGCGGGTGCGGGGCAGGGGCCTCCTTTGGGCTGGTGCTGTCGGGGTACGGGTGGGCCGGTGCGGGGTCGTACACGGTGCGCGCTCCTGGGGTCGTGGCCTGTGCCTCGTGAAGCCTAGGGCGTCATCCCGGGTGGGGCCCGGACCCGTCGCTGCCGCTCGGTCGCCGCATGGATCCGCCGTCGGCGCCTGGAAGCGGCCCGTAGCGACCTCGTCGATCCGGCGCCGCGTTCCTCCCCCGTCAACGCCGTCGCGGCCCGCCGGGGCTTCCCCCGCGGGGCCGGCTTCAGCCGCGCGTTCCGCACGGCGTACGGCATCACGCCGTCGGAGTACCGGAGCCGGGCGCCGCCGCCGACGCGTCGCCGCGCCGCTGAGCGAGTCATGGCTCCTTGTCGCCAGGTCGACTGTGCCCGCTCGACGTATTCGCCCGCGCACCCTGTTCGGGTCGGCTCGCTCCAGGCATGATCGTCACCGTCGCCCACCCGTCGGCGGTGACCGGGGCCGACGGGATTCCCGGACCCGGAGCTCCTCTTGCCCCAGCCCAATGTCGTACTGATCTGTGTGGACCAGTGGAGGGGCGACTGCCTCTCCGCCGCGGGCCACCCCGACGTCCACACCCCTCACCTGGACGAACTCGCGGGCGAGGGCGTGCGTTTCGACCGCGCCTACTCCGCGACGCCGACCTGTGTTCCCGCCCGCGTGGCCCTCTTCACCGGCCAGTCGCAGGAGCGGCACGGCCGGGTCGGCTACCGCGAGGGGGTGCCCTTCGAGCAGGTCCACCCGGTGACGCTGCCGGGCGAGTTCCGGCGCGGCGGCTACCAGACGCAGGCCGTCGGCAAGATGCACGTCTTCCCGGAGCGCGCTCGCCTCGGCTTCGACGACGTGCGGCTGCACGACGGCTATCTGCACTACGCGCGCAGGCGGCACAGCCGTAATTTCGAGTTCTTCGACGACTATGTGCCCTGGCTGCGCCGCCAGCCCGGGATGACGCCGTCCGCCGACTACGCGGACCACGGTGTCAGCTGCAACTCCATCGTCGCGCGCCCCTGGGACAAGCCCGAGGCGCTCCATCCGACGACGTGGGCGGTGACCGAGGCGATCGAGTGGCTGCCGCGCCGGGACCCCACCAAGCCGTTCTTCCTCTACCTGTCGTTCCACCGGCCGCACCATCCGTACGACCCGCCCGAGTGGGCCTTCGACCAGTACATGGCGCTCGACCCGTACGAACCCGTGGTCGGTGACTGGGTCGACGACTATGCGCCGTACCGCAAGGACGGCTGTCACGAGGCCGCCGTCGGCGTGATCGATCCGCGTCTGGTCCACCGGGCGCGGGCGGGCTACTACGGGCACATGGCGCATATCGACCTGCAGATCAAGCGGTTCCGCGAGGCGCTGGTCGAGGCGGGTCTCGGTGACGACACGATGTTCTGCTTCGTGTCGGACCACGGCGAGATGATGGGCGACCACCACATGTTCCGTAAGGCACTCGGCTTCGAGGGCTCGGCGCGGGTACCGATCCTGATGAACCTCGCGCCGTCGATGCGCGGCGGCGCGGGCGGTTCTGTGGCCGACGAGGTCGTGGAACTGCGCGACGTGATGCCGACGCTGCTGGAGGCGGCGGGACTTCCGGTGCCGGACAGTGTCGACGGGCGCAGCCTGCTGCCGTTCCTGCGCGGTGAACGGCCGGACGACTGGCGGGAGTATCTGCACGGCGAGCACACCTATCTGGGGCAGTCGCTGCAGTGGGTGACCGACGGGCGGCACAAGTATCTGTGGATGTCGGGCGACGGGCACGAGCAGCTCTTCGACCTCGTCGAGGATCCGAAGGAGTTGGTGAACCTGGCGCGGCGGCCCGAGCACGCCGCGCAGCTGGAGCTCTGGCGCGGACGGCTGGTCGACGCGCTGCGCGACCGCGAGGAGGGCTTCGTGGACGGCGGCGAACTGGTGACGGGCCGGCCGGTGGTCACCGAACTGCGGCACACCCGG
Source organism: Streptomyces sp. NBC_01446 (assembly GCF_026340095.1). Taxonomy (GTDB): domain Bacteria; phylum Actinomycetota; class Actinomycetes; order Streptomycetales; family Streptomycetaceae; genus Streptomyces; species Streptomyces aureus. The sequence goes on from NZ_JAPEPO010000001.1 coordinate 163,120, forward strand.
GAGCGCATCGCCGCCGCGACCGGGGACGGCTGATCCCCGGCCGACCGATCACGGCGGCTCCCCCGTAGCGGAGATCAGGCGAACCGCACTCCGAGTCCGCCGTCCACGGCCCACTCCGCCCCGGTGACGAAGGACGCCGCGTCGGACGCGAGGAAGCAGACCACTTCGGCGACCTCCTCGGGGGTACCGATCCGGCCCAGCGGATGGACGTCGAGCGTCTTGCGCTCGGCGTCTTGGTCCGGGTTCTGGTCGAAGTACTCGTCGACCAGGGCCGTCCTGATGTAGCCGGGGCTGACCGCGTTGACCCGTACGCCGTGAGGGGCGACCTCCAGGGCCATCGAGCGGGTCAGCCCGACAAGACCGGACTTGGCCGCCGCGTACGGGTACATGCCGGCGCAGGTCAGCTTGGCGTGCAGGGACGCGATGTTCACGATCGCCCCGCTGCCCCGCTCGATCATCGACGGCAGGGTGTGCTTCGCGCACAGGAAGGCCGCTTTCAGGTCGACGTCGAAGACCTGGTCCCACTCGGCCTCGGTCATCGCGACCGGGTCGGCGTAGACGTTGCGCCCAGCGTTGTTGACCAGGATGTCGACCGGTCCGAGCGCCTCGGCCACGTCGTTCACGGCGTCGGCGACCGACTGCCCGTCCGTGACGTCGACCCGGCGGAAGGCCACGCGGGCGCCCCTGCCGTTGAGTTCGTCGCGCAGCGCCGCTCCGGCCGACTCGTCCAGGTCGAGGAACGCCACCGCCGCGTCCTCGCGCACGGCCGTCTCGACGACCGCCCGGCCGATGCCGCGCGCCCCGCCCGTCACCAGGACCACCCGGTCCGCCAACCGCCCCATCGCCACTCCTCGTTCGCTCCGCCTGCCCGGACGCTCACCCGGCCCTTGCCCCACCCTTGACAGCTTAGCTGCTATGTGGCGACGCTAGGTGTCGCCCCGCCCTCCCCGGCCTGGCCCCGAGACCGAAGGTGCGAACGAGTGACCTCACGCTATGTGCTCCGCCTCCAGGTGGATCCGGCCGACGATCCGAAGCAGGCCGGCGACAGGCTGCTGGCCCTGGCGCGGGTGGCGCGGGCCGAGGAGATCTGCGTATTCCTCTTCGGCCTGGAGTTCAACGACGGCCACGAGAGCCTCGACCGCGTCGCGCACTGGCTGGCGGCCACGCGGCCGTGGCGCACCCGGCTTCGCGCCGAAGGCGTCGCCGTGAGCCTCAACCCCGGCCACACCGTGGGCCACAGCGACTGGGCCCGCTCCCTCGAGCCCGGCCAGTCGTGGCAGACGATGACCGACCAGCACGGGACGGCCGCCGCCGTACAGGTGTGCCCGCTGGATCCGGCCTGGCGCGCGTACTTCGCGCAGACGCTGCGTCTCTACGCCGCCGAGGACGTCGACACGGTGTGGATCGAGGACGACATCCGGCTGCACAACCACCGCCCGCTCGACTGGGGCGGCTGCTTCTGCCCGCTCCACCTGGCCGAGTTCGCCCTCCGCACCGGGATCACGACGACCCGGGAGGAACTGGTCGCGGCCTGCACCGCGCCCGGCGACCCGCACCCCTGGCGGGAGCGGTGGCTCGACTTCTGGGACACCACCCAGCGCGAACTTCTCGGGTCCTGGCGGGAGATACTCGGGGACCGGCTCGGCCTCATGTCCTCGCGCACGGACTCCCACGCCGCCGAGGGCCGCGACTGGCAGGCCTGGCTCGACCTTCCCACGGCGCACCGCCCGCACTTCTGGGGCTACTCCGACGGCGCCGGACCCGAACTGCCGCGTGCGATCCAGCAGTTGGACATGCAGCGCGCGGTACAGCCCGCCGGCCTGCGCAGCTTCCCCGAGATCGAATGCTGGCCCTACGGACAGTGGAACAAGTCCTTCCGTCAGACGGGCGCGCAGATGTCCCTGGCCCACATCCTCGGCAGCGACGGCCTCGCGATCAGCCTCTACGACTTCCTCGGCAACCACCCCGACGACGAACCCCGCCGCGCCACCTTCCTCGCGGACTGGCGGGACACCTTCGACTGGCTCTCGGAGACGTTCCCCAAGTCCTTCCGTACGGTCGGCGTCGGGCTGCCCTGGTCGGAGCGCACCGGCAGGCGCACCCGCACGGAGCGTGCGGGCTGGCAGTCCCTCGTCGTCCCGCACGGCTCATGGGCGGGACTGCTCGGCGCCGCGGGCCACGCCGTCACCGCCCGGGGCGGGGCGTACGTCAACGCCCTTTCCGGGGAGGCGACTTGGTCCTTCGGTGACGCCGAACTGCGCGAGTGGCTCGGCCAGGGGCTCCTGCTCGACTCGGTGGCGGCCCGCATCCTCTTCGAGCGCGGCTACGGCCCGCTGATCGGCGTGACCGGTGCTCGGCAGTCCCCCGAGGGGCACGCCCGCGAGATCTGCACCGACCCCGAGTTCTCCCTGCGCCCGGGCTGCGCGATCTCCCTGGACACCGAGAGCTACGACCGCTCCACCGTGGTCGCGTTCGACCCCGCGCCGGACGCGCGCGTCGCCGGCATCGTCCGCGACCAGCTCGACCGCGAGAGGGGCAGCGGACTCGTCCTGTACGAGAACGCGCTGGGCGGCCGGGTCGCCGTCACGCCCTGGCCCGCGCACACCCCCGGCATGACCTTGATGAACGCGCAGCGCGAGGCCCAGTTGGGCGCCGTACTCGACTGGCTGTCGCGGGGTGCGCACGCGCGGGCCACAGGGCATCCGTGGCTCGTCACACAGGCGTTGACGGACGGCACGGACTGGCGCGTCGTGGTGTGGAACGCGTCGCCGGACGAGGCCGACGACTTCCGGCTCCGGCTGCCGCAGGGCATGCCGGAACCGCGCTCGGTGGTCCAGGTGACCGCCCGGGGCGAACGCCTCACCGCGGCCTGGCGCGACGGCCGCCCACTGCTGTCGCGCCCGCTCGGGCAGTGGGAGTACGTGGTGCTGAGCAGCGCACACGCCTGATTCCCGGCGTGACGCCGACGGTACGCTGGGGCCTGCCCGGCACATCCCCCGAAGGAGTTCCCACGTGGCAGTGCGCCGCACCACGCTGTTCGATCAGGTCGCCGGCGAGATCGTCGATCTGATCGAGGAGTCGGGGCTCGAGCCCGGCGACGACGTGCCCTCGGAGGGCGAACTCGCGGCCAGGTTCGGGGTCAACCGGCTCGCGGTGCGCGAGGCGATCCGGGTGCTGTCCGCCCGCGAGATCCTCGTGTCGAGCCAGGGCCGGCCGGCCAGGGTCAACGTCCCCTCGGCGCGGGTGTTCGGGCAGATCCTCCAATTCCGGCTGCGCCAGCAGTCGTTGGAGGTCGCCGATGTCCTTGACGCGCGCGGCGCGATCGAGGGAGCGCTGGCATCCCGAGCGGCGGCCCGGGTCGCGTCCGGTGCGGCCTCGGCGGACGCGGCCGGCGCCCTGCTCGACGAGATGGAGGACGCCGTCGAGGACCGCGACCGTTTCGTGGCCCTCGATCTCGCCTTCCACCACGAGATCGCCCGTATGGCCGGGAACGGCATGCTGGAACTCGTCCTGGAATCTCTGTCGGACATCCTCACCGCACACCGGCTCGCCAGCTACGAGGGGCGGTCCCGCCGGGGCGACAGCCAGCGGGCGACCATCACGGCCCACCGGCGGATCCTGGCCGCCATCGCATCGGGCGCACCGCAGGAAGCGGTCGCCGCCATGGCGGCCCACCTCGACGAGACCGGCGAGGATCTCGCCGTGTCCTAGGCACGGTCGCACGCCTGGTGTCTCACGTACCGCCAGGTGGCTCCGGCTCCGGCTCCGCGAACTCGCACCACACCGCCTTCCCTTCACCCCGCGGTTCGACGCCCCAGCAGTCCGCGACCGCGTCGACGAGCAGCAGCCCGCGACCCGATGTCGCGGCCTCGCCCGGTGTGCGGCGGCGCGGGAACACGCTCGACCGGTCCTTGACCCAGAGCCGGACGCGCCGGGCCAGGCCCGGCAGCACTTCGAGGGTGATGACGGCGCCGCCCTCCGTGTGCAGGAGCACGTTCACCATCAGCTCACCGGCGGCGACCTCCACGTCGTCCGCCACCGCGCCGAATCCCCAGTCCTCCAGGGCCCTTCGCAGCGCTGTGCGGGTCTCGGCGAACCCCTGGGGGTCCGCGGGGTGGAGGTACTGGTGGATGCGCGGCGCGAGCGGGGTGCCCTGGTCGAGGTCCCGGCGCAGGACGAGCAGCGCCACGTCATCGGCGGTCGGCCTGATCTGCGACACCCGCTCCGACAGATGCTCGGCGATGGCGCGCGCCTGGACGGGCCCGCAGCGCACCGCTTCCGTCAGGGCCTTCACGCCTGCCGCGATGTCGCGCCCCGGATGCTCGACGAGGCCGTCGGTGAACAGGACGAACGCCTCGCCGGGCAGCAGGTCGAGCCGCGTCTCGGGGTACTCCTCCTGCTCGAACTCCGTGGCCAGGCCCAGCGGGAGCCCGCCGCGCACCGGCGGGGTGCTGACGCGGCCGTCCGTGTGCCGGAGCACCGGTTCCATGTGGCCGGCCCTGATGGCCCGTACGTCTCCGGTGGCGGGGTCGACCTGGGCGTACGTGCACGTGGCGAAGCGGTCGGTGTCGAGCTCGGCGAGGAAGCGCGAGGCACGCGCGATGACCGTGGACGGCGGGTGGCCCTCGCCCGCGAAGGCGCGCAGCGCGATGCGCAACTGGCCCATGACGGCGGCGGCCTGGGTGTCGTGCCCCTCGACGTCACCGACGACGACGCCGATCCTGCGTCGGGGCAGCGGGATCACGTCGTACCAGTCGCCGCCCACCTGCCGGCCGCTGCCCGCGGCGTTGTAGCGGGCGGCAGGTGGGCGGCGATCTCGACGCCCGGGAACTTGGGGATGTGCTGGGGCAGCATGGTCGACTGGAGGCCCGTGGCGAAGTCCCGTTCGCCGTCGAAGAGGATGGCCTGTTGGAGGGACTGGGCGACGATGCCCGCGAGGCCGAGGCACAGGTCGCGGTCCTCGGCCGTGAACTCCTCGCGCCCCCGGTACAGCAGCGCGAGGCCCCCGACGGAGCGCGCCTGGGCGACCAGCGGCAGGAACGCGGCGGCGTCCAGCTCAAGGCGTTTCAGGTACGGGCCGAGACGCGGGAAGGCGTCGGCGAGTTCGCGCAGGGAGGTCACGAAGCGCGGGCGCTGGGTGATCACCGCCTCGGCGAGGGGCAGCGACTCGTCGAGGCGGTGCAGCTTGAGTTCGTCGAGCTCGGACGTCGACTCGCCCACCAGGGCGACGAGTTGGAGAGCGTCGCCCTCGACGAGGCCGAGGATGAGTCCGTCGGACCCGAAGAGTTCGAGCCCGCCCTCGCCGGTGAGGACGGCGATCACGTCGGCCACCGTAACGGCCCGGGACAGGGCGTCGGCGGTGCCCTGGAGGACGGTGGTCATCCGCTGCCACCCCGCGAGCTGTACGGGGCTGGTCATGGCGAGCTGGGCGCGGTCCTGGTCGGCGTCGCGCACGATGCCGACCACGCGCTGGGGTGTGCCGTGCTCGTCCCTGAGGATCCGGCCCCGCAGATGGGTCCACTGCTCCCGGCCGTCGCGGCGCCGTACGCGGAAGTAGGCACCGTAAGAGGAGCGTCCCGCGTGGATCGCCGACATCGCGGCGGCGCCCATCCGGGCGCCCTCCTCGGGCGCGACGCGCGACAGCAGGGACTCGGGCCGACCGTCGTACTCGTCGGGTCCCATGTCATACACGGCGAGGCCCGCCGCGTCGAGCTCGAAGGTCCCCTCCGACAGGTCCCACTCGAAGGTGCCCACGCGGTTCAGGGCAAGGCGCTCCCCCAGGCCGATCTCCGCCCTGCGCCTTCCTGCCATGCGTTCGCTCCGGAGAAGTGAGCCGGGACCCCGGTCGGCCGGCCGGGCCGGTCGCCTCCCGCGCTCCGTCCAGGCCCGTGCCGCCAACGACGGGAACCCTCCGAGCATAGCTTTGGGGCCTTTGTCACGCATTTCCGGACCGGGTCCCACAGGCCCGCCCGCGCCCACTGGCTTAACGGTCGTTCAATCGGCGCGATGGGCGAGTTCCTTGCGCAGGACCCGCTTGAGGATCTTGCCGCTGGGGTTGCGGGGCAGCTCCTCCACGAAGTGGACGATCCGCGGCTTCTTGTACGAGGCGATGCGCTCGCGCGTGAAGTCGATGAGGTCCTGCGCGGTGACCCCGTCCGTCCCGGGCCGCAGCACGACGGCGGCGGTGACAGCCTCGCCCCACTTCTCGTCGGGGGTGCCGAAGACAGCGACGTCCAGGACAGCGGGATGCTCGGCGAGCACGGACTCCACCTCGATCGGGTACACGTTCTCGCCGCCCGTGATCACCATGTCCTTCATCCGGTCGGTGATGAACAGGTAGCCGTCCTTGTCGAGATAGCCCGCGTCGCCGGTCCTGAGCCAGCCGTCGGCGGTGAACAGCGCCTCGTTCTCCTCGGGCCGCTTCCAGTAGCCCGGCGTGACCTGGTGGGAGCGGGTGAGGATCTCCCCCACCACTCCCGGCGCCACATGATCACCGGTGACCGGGTCGGCGATGGCCACCTCGACGTCGGGCCACACGTTGCCCGCCGAGCGCAGCAGCGCGGAGCGCGGTCCGTCCACGACGTGGTCCTCGGGCAGCAGCCGCACGGCGGAGCCGGTCGTCTCGGTCAGTCCGTACTTCTGGTAGAAGCCGCAGCCGAAGACCTCCATGGACCGGCGCAACAGGGCCGGCGTGATGGGCGAGGCCCCGTAGACGATCAACTGGAGCGCGGAGAAGTCGCGTTCGTGGATGTCGGGCAGCGTCGTGAGGAGGTGGAGTATGGCGGGCACGAAGAACGTGTGCGTGACCCGGTGGCGCTCCATGAGCTCGACCACGGCGGACGGCACGAGGTCGGGGACCAGCACCGTGTGGGCGCCCGCGGCGAGCGCGTTCACGAGCCAGCCGGTTCCGGCGATGTGGAAGACGGGCATGACGTTCAGGGAGACGGACGCGGTCGTCCAGCCCATCTCGCGCAATTGGGCTTCGCCCGCGCTGCAGTTGTTCAGCGTGAGCTGGACGCCCTTGGGCAGCCCGGTGGTCCCCGAGGTGTACAGCTGGAGGAAGACCGCGTCCTCGCTCCCGCCACCCGGATCGGCGTCACCGGCCGCGGCCAGCCACTTCTCGTACGTGTACTCACCCGCGTCACCCCCGCTCTCGGTGACGAGGGTGACGCCGGGCAGCGCGGAACGCACGGCACGCGCTCCGGGCAGGAACTCGGTCTGGGTCAGGACGATGCCGAGTTCGGCGTCCCGGGCGACCGCGACTAGTTCGGGCGCGGCCAGGCGCCAGTTCAGCGGGGTGGCGACGAACCCCGCCTTGGCGCAGCCCATCAGGAGCTCGGCCGAGAGGATGCCGGGGCGTACGAGGTAGCCGACGTGGGTGCCCTGGGGCAGGCCCGCGGCGAGGAGGGCCTGGGCGACGCGGTTGCCGCGCCGGTCGAGCTCGGCGTAGGTCAGCGTCCGGGAACCTTCTGTCACGGCGGGAGCGCCAGGGATGAGCGCGGCGTGCTGTCGTACGGCGTCGGGCAGGAACGGGCCCATGCGGGAGTCCTCCATCGGCGTCGGCTTCGGCGAGTGGTCGCAGGACAGGCGCGGACCGTGAGCATCGCGGCCCCGCAGCACGGCGTCAATGCGTTGGACGCACGCAAGCGGACGTTGTCCGGGTGACGGCGCACTTGGGGCCCTGCGGATCGAGCGGTCGAGGCGGCCGCTGGAGCCACTGGCCGGTGACGCGGGCCAGGGCTACCGGGATCATGTCAATCCCTGGTCCGCAGCAGCGCCTCCTGGACCACCGACGCGACGAGCCGCCCGTGCCGGTCCCAGAACTCGCCGTACGCCAGGGTGCGCCCGTCGCCCGCCAGGCGGCTGCGGCAGGCGTACAGGAGCCACTCGTCGGCACGGAACGGGCGGTGGAACCACATGGCGTGGTCCAGCGAGGCGAGAACGACACCGACCGGCCGCGGTTCGCCGTACGGCACGAGGGCCGTGGGGGCGAGCGGCGCGTCGGAGATGTACGCGAGGGCGCAGGCATGCAGTGCCGGGTCGTCGGGGAGCGCGCCGACCGTTCGGAACCAGGCGAAGCGTTCGATCTGCCCCTCGTCCGGACCGGCAACGTCCGGCACCTGCCGGCACTCCACCGCCGTACGCAGCGGATGCGTCGCCGGACGGAACGCGAAGCCGTCGTCGAGGCCTTCGGGACCCGGGACGTCCGGCATGCCGGGATGGCGCCAACTCCCCTCCGGCTGCGGCAGTTTGAAGGACACATTCATCGTGAGCGCCTCCTTGCCGCCCTGGGTGGCCGTCACCTGGCGCACGGAGTAGCTGCGCCCGTCCCGGACCACGTCGGACGCGTACCTCGTAGGACGTTCGGGCGTGACGGCGCGCAGGAAGTAGGCGTGCAGGGAGTGCACGGAGCGGTCGTCCTCGACGGTGCGGTACCCCGCGGCCAGGGCCTGGCCCACGACCGCTCCTCCATAGGCGCGCTCCTGCGCGCGGCCACCATGGCAGTACCCCTCGAAGACGCCCGACCCGACGTCCTCCAGGGCGAGGCGCTCGCCCTTGCCGAGGGGGCCGAAGGACTGCGCCTGGTCCAGAACTCCGTTGATCATTCGTTAAGTGTGTAGGCCATACACCTGCCTGTCCACCCTCCATGATCAACGCGGCCGCCACGTCCCGACAGGAACGTGGCGAGCAGCGTGCCCTCGACGGGATCGACCTGGCCGGACTCGCCGGCGGCTCCCTCCAGGTGGCGGCACCGGCACGAAGCCATCGCCGAAGCCATCACCGTCGGCGAACCCGACGAAGGCCCAGCCCTTCACGGCTGAGCACGTCATGGCCGTGGGGAGAATCGGCGAGTGTCGATGACCTGATCCATTTGCCGCTAGGCCGAACCGGAACGGCGCGACCGTCCTGGCGTTCCGGAGAAGGCCGTCAAGCCACACACGGGGAAGGAAATCAATATCGTCCTGGACAACCTCTCCACGCACACCACTCCGGACGTGAAGGCGCAGCCGGCGAAGAACCCGCACGCCCACTTCCATTTCACCCCCGTCGGGTCCTCATGGTTGAACCAGATCGAGATCTGGTTCGGGATCACCACCCGGCAGTCCATCCACCGCGGCACGTTCGCGAGCGTCAACGTCCTGGTCAAACAGATCCGCGACTACATCGACTCCTGGAACGAGAACGCGAAACCCTTCACCTGGACCGCCACCACCGACGAGATCCTCGTCAAGGTCCGACTCGTCCAGACCAGCGTGAGGAAACTCGTCAATAACAACGCGAGGTAGCGAAATCAGGATCACGAGACACTAGTTCGCGCACTCAACCCAAATCGGGAGTTCGGCTAGGCCGTTCATGACCATAGTGTCGTGGAAACGCAGCGCTGACGGCTCCACGGCCAGGCCGAAACTCGTTGTTCCCGAGAGAAACGCGCGCAGGGCCTGCGCCGCAATCAGGCGTGTGACTGGAATACCCAGGCATGAGTGCCGCCCTCGGCCAAACGTCAGATGTTCGAAATCCCGACCGCGAGTGAGGTCAAATCTGTGAGCATCGGGAAATGCTGACGTGTCCCTGTTGCAAACGTCCACACCAATGATGAGCAAAGTACCTGCGGGAACTGCGTACCCGCCTATCACGGATGGTTCCTTCGTCATCCGATAGATCCCTCGCGCAATCGGGCTCGCGTATCGCTGCACCTCATGGACGAGGTCAGGCAGCAGCGTCTCGTCATCGCGTACGAGACTCTGCGTCTTCGGATCTTGCGCCAGGCAGAGGATTCCATTCGTAATCAGTGCCGCCAACACCTCGACACCCGACAGCGCGAGCAGTCGAGTGTTCGCCGCGACCTGTCGATCGTTGAGAGAAGGCAGTTCCGCCATCAGGTCTGACACAAGGTCATCGGCGGGGTGAGCACGCCTGTCGCGCACCCAGTCGACGAGCGTGGCGTCGAGTTCGCGCACCGGGTATCCCTGGTAAACCGCGGTCCTCAGGGCCGAGACGAGGTGTGCGTCAAGTCCAAGCAATCGTGACATGACACTGTCGGCGATGGGCGCGCCGATCGACGCGACCGCGTCGAGCCTCCCCAGGGTGAGAGCCCTCTCGATCGAGTGTTGGACATCCTGAATCAGCTGGTCCGAGACATCGCGCACACGCGTATCGATGACCCTCCGAAGTGCGCGCCGTACGCGACGATGCTCTTCCCCATCGGTCTGGTTGACCGCGAAGACCATCTCGTCGGACATCGAATCCGGATGCGACTCGGCCGGCTCGTCGAAAACGGTGGCCATGAGTTCGCCCGCACTGCCGTAGGTTTCGACATCGGACAAGATGCGGGTGGCTTCGCGGTGATCGTTGACGAGTAGTCCCACTCCTGCCGTTCCCATGCGCATCGGAACGACGGTGGCGGCTGGATCCGCCGGCCCTCGCGACGTAGTCCGCTCATCGAGTGTCTTGCGGAAGACGATGTTGCCTTCAGACACACCAGACTCCTTGCCTTACGGCAATACCCACACAGTGGTCGCCGGAACGAAAGACGAGGTCGTGCAATTGAAGAGCGTGCAGACTGGCCGCCTCTACGGGGGTGATCGTGTGCCCCCAACGGCTTTCGTCAAGAACGGCTGCCGCCGGTTCCGAGCGGTCGATATCGATGCGGCGACGATCCCCGTAGCGTGTGTCCTCGACGGCTAGGAACGTCGGACCGCGCCGAACGACAAGGGATTCTCCCTGCTGCGCCGACCACGCATAGGTGCCGTCCGACTGCCGTGGCGGGTCGAGGTGGCGAAGGCACCCGACCTCGAGGGCGCCACAGTCACCGCTCCACGAAACCCGCAAACCGACTCCACGCGCGTCGCGGAGCAGCGCGACCAGGGAGACGAGTTCGCGATCGCCCATCTCCGACATGGCGCAATGACCGACCAGTCGTACCCCGGCGTATCCCGACCGGGTCAGGGTGACGAGGTCCTCCCTGCTCTGCATCGAGTGGAGATTCACCGACGCGAAGAGTCGTCGTCGGTTCGACCGCCGCTCTGCTGTCTGTTTCGTCACCAACGCAGTCCTGTCGCGAGCGCCAAATAGGTGGCATCCTCATGAAATACGATTCCGAGCTCCGTCCAATTCTCGACGAGCTCCTTGAGCTGGCCTTCCGGCACTGCAATCCCGAGCGAGCACATCATGGAAGTGAGTGCAGGAAGCGTTTTGCCCTTGGCCAGTCCTCGGTAGGCCTCGGCCTCGAGACCCGGTTGAAGCACCACCTCACGGGAGGGCCAGGTGGACCGGTCGTCGACGACGACGAGCGAGTCGTCCGGCGCCGGCAGAGCGACCAGCCGAGAAGTCGATGCGTTGGCCCTCCAGTTCGAGACCGCTTCGCGCAACGTCTCGCTGGTCTCAGGTGATATGCCAGCGGACTCGGACTCGAACACGTAGACGAAGTCATCGAGGGCGTCCACTACTCCCTCGTAAGCGCTCACCAGGTTGCGCGAGGGACCGAGCACCCGGAGACCGAGTTCTGGATCGTCGAAGTAGGGGCTGAAGCGTTCCAGTTTGATCGGGAACACCCCGGCGGGCGGCGTCAGATGATGGAGGGACGGGAGCGAGTCGATCAACGCCGCGTAGTCGCGGTCACTCTCCCCAGGGAAACCCACGAGGATGTTCCACGACGGATAGATCCTGCAGGTGGCACAGTCCCGCAGGAATCGCACGTTCTGCCACCCGGTCACCCCCTTGCGCATGATGCGCAGGATGGGTGTGCAGAGGCTCTCGACGCCCGGTTGCAGTTGCGTGAAACCGGCGCGCGCAAGGGACTCGAGTTGACTGAAATTGAGGTTCGACTTCACCTCGGCGAACAACCGGACGTCCCATTCAGCGGGCAGCGCCATGTCCGTGGTCAGCCGAACGACATGGTCGGGCGCCAAAATGTTGTCAGAAAACACCAGGTCAAGTACGTTGTGCCGACGGACAGCCCGGGTGGCCTCCGCTTGCACGCGCTCGGCAGGCTTTGCGCGATGGGCCATGGCCGACCCGTTCAAGCCGCAGAATGTGCAATGGTGCTTCGCGCCCCACCAGCATCCGCGGCTGGCCTCCAGAGGAATCTTGACATCGATGAGCTGAGCGGCCGGAGACTTCCGCAAATCGCGGAAATAGTGATCGTAGACGGGCTCCGGAACCGCGTTCATGGAGACGGGTGTCGGTCCGATGGGGTTGCTTACCGAGGCTCCATCGATGTCGGATCGCCAGCACAGTCCAGGCACGGCACGCAGCCGTTCGTCATGCCCGTGCTCGTCACCGCAACGGGATCCCGCGATGTGGGCGATGAGTGGCGCGATCGAGCGCTCCGCCTCGCCCCGGATCACGTAGTCGAACTCCGCGCGAGCGCGGTGGACTGCCGTACCTTGAACGCCGTCGCAGTTCGCCCCGCCGAGCATCGTGACGATGCTTGGGGACAACTCCTTGACGCGGTGCGCGAGTGCGAACGAGGCAATGTTCTGATCGAACGTCGTCGTCAACCCCAGGACGTCGACACCTGACGCTACGAGATCTCGGGCCAACTCATCGATGAAGGCGGGCGCCGCGCGGAACATCGCACAATAGGCATCAACGTGCTCACTGTCGCTCACGAGGTCATAGAAACTCGTGTGGCGCGGGTCGATGCCGGGGCGGAAGCAGCTGGAGAAGACCCATTCGCCGACCCCGAACACTTCGGCATCGACGATCAGTTCGTAGTGCTCACGCTCGAGGCCCGCTTCCCGGACCAGGAAGTCGAGCCACCGAATATTGCCATAGATGACGTCGAGCTTCTCAACTTCTCCGCGCTGCTCGAACAGCGGAGCGATGGTGCTCAGCGCCAGTGAGGGCATGTCCACCACGGCCCAGGGCATGCAGACCAAAGCAACCGAAAGGGCATCCTCGTGCACGACCGGCGGGTTTAGATCCAGCACCGGTCGTTTGTGCCCGATCTGCATCAATTCCACTTCGGCTCCTCATCGTTAGCCTGTTTCAGGATGCCTTTTGGCCGGCGGGCTTCTCGGTCTCGGTGGTCACCCGCGCGCCCCGGAAGAGCACCGGGAGCCACAGGAGACATGCCAGCAGGGGGACCGCGGCGTAGGTGGCCATGCCGACACTGGAGCCGAACCCGTCCATGAGCGTGCCGAGGACGAGATAGCCGGTGCCGATGAGCACCGACTCCACGAATGAGATCATCGACAGCAGGCTCGCCCGGTGGCGCGATGGCACTGCCTCGTTGAGCACGTTGTCCACGAGCACCGCGGTGATCTCGGGAATTCCGACCAGGACCAGGAACGCGGCGATGGTGACCCAGACAAGGCCGAAGCCGCTCAGGCCGAGTGCCGCAGCGAGCGTCACGAGTGACACCGGGATGACGATCCGATACCCGATGCGCCGGTTCGCGCGGTCCGACAGCAAGGGAACGAGTCCGCCGACGAAGAATCCCGCCGAGATGACCACGCTCACCAGCGCGGTGCCCGCTCCCTGATCGGAGAGGGTCTTCTGCGTAAAAATGATGTACGGCGTCAACGTCGCATGCATCAATCCGGACACCACGACAAGCGTCACGAGCGCGGGCGTGGCGACACGAAGCATTGCCCGCCATGCTGTGGCGTCGCTGTGCTCCTTCTCGGCTCCGTCCTGCTCGTCCACCGCGTCCGCGCCGCGGATCTCGGGCACCCGTGACCTCATCACCACCACGGCCAGGACGAGGCACGACGCCGAACCGAGGTAGACGATTCCCCAGGAGAACTGCTGCAGTTGGCCGCCGAGGACGATGGCGACTCCCGAAGTGACCGTCCCGAGCATGGTGAACCGGGACTTGATCTTGACGTATCCGGCCGTTGCACCACGACGCACGAGCAGGTCGTACAGCAGGGCGGTGTCCGAACCGGATACGCATGCCATGCCCACGCCCTGGCCCATGAACAGCGTCAGGAACACCCAGTAGTTGGAGGACGTCACCTGACCGAGCAGGCATCCAGCGATCAGCACCTGACCGATCACGATGCTGGCACGCCTGCCGATCCGGTCAGCGATGACTCCCGTCGGCAACTCCGCAAGTCCGCTGACCAGGTAGATCAGAGTCTGAAGGAGGGCCACCTGCCCGGCGGAGAAGCCTCGTTGCTGAAGGAAGAGGACGAATACGCCACGCTGGAACAGCGAGTTGGCGAGCACGGCGTATACGTAGAACGGGCGCGCGACGCTTCGTGCTGCCTCGTCGACTGCAGCCGACCCGTCAAGGGCCTCCGTGGTGGTCATGCTGCGGGATCCCCCTGGTGACTCCGGTAATCATGGGTGTTCGGCCTCCGCCGTTGACCGGAACCTACAGTCCTCACTTCGCGCAGGACAGCGGGCCGACCCTCCGGGAACCGTTGCCGGCGCCGCGGCCATCCTCGGTGGATGTGCCAAGAGCTGGAACCGGTAGCGTGCATCTCCTGGAAGCCCTCCACCACCGGGAGACTCGGCCACGGTTCCGGTCGACCGTGCCCGATCTGCAACAACTCCACTCCGGCTCCTGTCACCGGCACAACCTCATTCACTTACCAGCTCACGGGCATCTTCTTGACGCCGTACCCGAGCCCGTCGTCCATGAACGGGAGGTCGCCGAGGTCGGCGGCCAAGGCCAGCGTCGGAATGCGCCGGAACAAGGCGGCGAACACGACCTGGAGCTCCAGGCGGGCCAGCGGTTGGCCGGTGCACTTGTGCACACCGAACCCGAAGGCGAGCTGCTGGCTGGCGTCGCGGCGCAGGTCCAGCTCCCCGGCACCGGGGAACACGCTTTCGTCGCGGTTGCCGATCTCCTCCGGGAGGATCAGACCCTCGCCGGCGCGGATCACCTGCCCGCCGATCTCGATGTCCTCGACAGCCACGCGGCGACGGCCGGGCTGGACGGTGGTCAGGTACCGCAGCAGCTCGTCGACGGCCGCGGCGACCTCGGGGCCGTCGGAGTCCTTCAGCACAGTGATTTGGTCGGGATGTTGCAGCAGGGCCAGCGTGCCCAACGCAATCATGCTGGCCGTGGTCTCGTGGCCCGAGATCAGCAGGAACAGGACCAGCATCACCAGCTGGTGCCGGTTCAGCTGGCCGGTGGCCAGCCGTTCGGTGGCCAGCTGGGACAGCAGGTCGTCTTCGGGGGCAACGAGCTTGCGGCCGATCAGCTTGGCCAGGTAGTGATACAGGTCGCTTTGGGACTTGTTCACAGCTTCGTCCGGGACGTCGCTGCCGGTCATTGTCCTGATGGCGTGCTGGAAGAAGTCGTGGTCCTCGTAAGGGACGCCGAGCACGTGGCAGATGGTGATGGACGGAATCGGCAGAGCGAAATCCGCCACGAAATCCGCCGGGTTCGGGCCGGCCAGCAGGGCATCGATGTGGTCGTCGACGACTTGCTGGACCGTGGGCCGCAGTTGCTCGACCTTGCGGGGGGTGAACGGCCTGGCGATCATCCGGCGCAGCCGGAGATGCTCGGGGCCTTCCATGGCGGTCAGGAACTGGCCTTCTTCATGGTGGTCCCGCAGAAACTGACTGTGGAACGGGTAGCCCGGCTGCATCCAGTCCGCGCTGACCCGGCGGTCCGACAGGAGCGCGCACTGCTCCGCGTGCCTCGTCACCAGCCACGGAGTGCTGTCGTCCCACAGCCGAACTCGGACCAGCGGCGCCCGTTCCTGTAGCTCGGCGAGCTCAGGTGCCGGATCCAGCGGACAACCAGGCGCCCTGGGAATCGGAAACGGGACTGCCGTGGATTCCAGATCAGGAACGTTGGCCTGCGAAGACGTCACAATCCTAGCTCCGTCCCGAATGTCACATAACGGAAGACACATTAAAAAATGGGGCCGATGGCGCCTACACCCGCCAAGCTGATGCAGGAACCATGGGCCGAGTGTTCGTCGAGACGATCCCTCAGCGTCAAGCGCCATCACGACCGCCGCCAGAAATCCCCTGCCGGATGCCCTGAATGACCGAACTCGCTGAATGGAGTGATCGCCGAATCGGTTTCCGCTACCTGCGGATTCCGGTCCTTGATCTTTTGCGCCACATGGCGGGAACCCATCCATGTTCAGCCCTTGTCCGCTGAAGGTGAGCAGCATCAAACGGCGACCTCTCCGCCTGGCACTGTTCCGGACCGGCAGCAGCCTACCCAGATTCGATCAAGCCCTACAAGGGGCGGGAAAGGCCTGACATCCGTCGGTCAGCGGACATCGGGGCACGGAAGCGACGCGCCGGAACCGCACGGGCTGTCGTCAGTTCCTGCCCCACGAAATACCCCCAATCAGAACGGTTATGTACCACTCCCCCGCTGGCACGAAGAGGGCTCCTAACAGGACATTCACGGCCTGACGTGCCGACAACTGCGGGAGAAGCGGAATCGATTGGCCGTCGGCGGTCCTCTCGCTCCCCCGGATCAAGCAGACCCGGTGTCATCGCGTCCGCCACTCAGACAGAGGCCGCCGCCAGCAAGGCCGCCGCCCCGTACGCGATCAGATTCGGATCATCGAACCGCGCCGAGATCCGCCCCGCGGCGTGGGGAGATCGCATCTCGGAAGTGCCCTCGCGATCATGCGTGCTGGAAGACTGGAGAACTCCAATCGGCGCAGGCCACAGGGCACTTCCTCATTCCAGGCAAGATCACAGCCGCACCACGGCCGATGCATCCGGGACCAGGTGTGGCACCGGGAAACGTGCGCACTGCCCATTGACGAGACGCCAAAGACTGTATGAGATAAGGATGTTGGAACCAGTCAAGGTAAAGAGGGGTCAAAATGGCGCAGGCAGTGACGGAGCGTTCGGTGACCGCGATGGATGAGGCGGAGCCGGACATGGTTCTCTTCACCGACGAGGAAGGTCTTGACCTTGACGATGACGTCGAGTTGATCGCCCTGTCATCGGCTACTTTGGGTGCCATCGTTGCGCGGCGCTGCTGATCGCATCTGATGCCGACTCAGAAACGACTGGCCCTCTCGTTTGCTGGGGAGGGCCAGGTGTCGGTTCGATCGTCCACGCGGCATGCTCGCGTGACGCTCGGCCGGCCCCTGATCAATTCCGATGTCAATTCTCCGTTCTTCGTTCCTCTCGGACTGCTCTGCATAGCCTCACCACTGAAGGCGCACGGCCATCCCGGCGTCGTCGTCGACCTGGAGTACGAGCACCGGATCGGCGCCTTCGAGCCCAGTGACGCTGACTGGCTCGACCAGACCTGCGCTCGCTTCCTCGCTGACGATCCCGACATTCTCGGCCTCACCTGTCTCGCGGACACCCTCCCGGCATGCCTCCTCATCGGGCGTGAGGTCAAGCGGCTCCGGCCCGACGTAACGGTGGTTCTCGGTGGGCCCGGGACGTTCGGTGTCTTCCCCGATGCCCTCCCGCGCTTCGCCGACTGCGTCGACTTCGTGTGCCGCGGCGAGGGAGAGCTCGCGATCACCGCCCTCGCGGACGCCATTGCCGACGGGACCGATCCCGCCGGGGTACGCGGCTTCTGGTCGTGCAAGAACGGCCAGGCCGTGTCCAGCGGGCCTCAGCCGACCACGAACCTGAACCTCGTGCCGATGCCCGCGTACGACGCCGTCCCAATGGGCGACTACATCCGGCTGTCGACCCCACACATCTTCGACGTGCACATCGGCTCCGGATGCACCTACTCGTGCAAGTTCTGCATGACGTCGACGTTCTGGGACCGCGACTTCCGGATCAAAGATCCCGCGGTCATCCTCGATGAGCTTCGCTTCCTGCACCGCACGTATGGGGTGACCCAGTTCAACTTCCTGCACGACAACTTCGCCAACAAGCGTACGTATCTTGACGAGTTCGTGTCCTACTTCTCCGAGCACAACGACATGTTCGAGTGGGGCTGCGCGGTCCGACCGGATAATGTCAACCCGTCCCTTCTGCGGCGCATGGCCGACGCGGGATGCTTCAACATCTTCTGCGGCACGGACGCAGGGTCGGAGAAGATCCTCAAAGCCATGCTGAAGATGCCCTCGACGAAGCGGACCTACGAGTTCTTCCGGTCCGCCAAGGAAGTCGGCATCCAGTTCGAGACGAACACGATCGTGGGATACCCGGACGAGAGCCCCGAAGACCTCGAGAAGGCACTGGAGGTCGTCTTCGACGCGATCGCCTACGGTGCCGTCAACAGTGACCTCAGTGTGCTTCAGCCGCTTCCCGGCGCTGAGATCACGGATGAGTACCGGGCTGAACTCGCACCGCTCGACAGCGGGCTCGACGTCATGGGCACCTTCCTCCCGTCGGACGTCCGCGCGCTCATCAAGGACGATCTGGCGACCTTCACCGGATTCACCTTCATTCGCAGCGGGAACCGGGACTACGAGTACTACCAGGATGTGTTGCGCCTTTCACGGTATTTCACGCGCCGCTATTACCACCTGCTGCGCTTCCTCAAGCAGGGTGCGGGACACACGTACGTTGAACTCATCGACGCACTGCTCGAACGGGCTGCAATGCCCATCGAGGAAGCGCTCACTGAGATTCTGGCGCCCATGGAGGGCGTGCATGCGCAAGCCGCCAGGGCGCTGTTCGCATACGACTCGATGCTTGCGGAGTTCCGGGGAGACGAGGTCGAGGAAGAGCTCGTCAACGTATACCGGCGGCCCGCCACCGTGGAGGAGAAGCCGCACTTCCTGATCGCGGACTTCGATGTCGACGTCGTGACGATGATTTCCGACCCGCGCGAAATCACCTGGAAGCCGGAGCTGAGCCGTCCGACGGTCGTGGTCGTGTATCGCGCAAGTGAGGCAGAGGTGTCGACTCTCCGCCTGACGCCGGCGCAGGCCAAGGTATTCAAGGCCCTCATGCCTCGCGGGCGGGAAGAACGCGAAGCTCTCCTCGCGAACATCGCCCCTGGCCGTCTGCGCGAGGTCGCGACGGCGGTGGCAGGGCTGTGTGCGCAGATCGACGCCTCGCCCGATGCCCCCGGACGGACTCCTCCGGTGGCCGACAGCCCTCTCGTGACCACGTGAGCGTGACGCGTCCCGTCATTGTCGAGGTGGACGACGACCCGATTCGATGGCACGGGCCCACGGGAGGCGACTACCTGAGCCGTTGGTTCGCCGCGGCGAGCCAACGCAGTCGGCTCGATCTCATGTGGGTCGCGGACGACGGGCTGAGCCAGCACTACCGCGTCCAGCAGGGCGCGTCCTTCTCCGACGGGAGCCCGGTGCGTACGCGCGACCACGCCCGGGCGATCCGAACCGCGCTCACGGTTCCGTCGCTCCAGCGGTTCCTGCGCGACATCCGCGCGGTCCGCACATCGAAGGATGCGCTCGTCATCGAGCTCCGCCGCCAGGCGCCGCACCTGCCCAGCCTGCTCCGGAGCGTCGATCTCGCTCCGATCTCGTCGTGCGGGCAACTGTCCTCCGGTACGTACGAGCGTGCCGTGCGCACCGCCGACGACGAGTACTGGCTCGAACCCGTCAAGGCCGGCACGCCACCTGTGCGGGTGCTCGTCCGCCGCGATCCGCACGACGCCCCGGAGAGGTTCCGGCGGGGCGAGGTCGATGTGACGTGCGCGACGGCGTTTCCGCTCGACCGCGTCCCGGACTTCACAGACAGCCAGGTGTTCCACACGGCACCCACCGCGATCGAGATGCGCCTGGAGATCAACCCCGACAGCCCGTCAGCGGTGGGCGAGGCGGAGTTCCGTCGCCGGCTCCTCGGCGCGATTCGCTACGCCCGCCTTGTCGCACGGTGCTGGAACGGTGCGGAGCCGGCAGCGCCCGACCACCACATCGAGGCACCGCCGAGCACCGTCGGCTCCGGCGTACGGCTGCGCCTGGGGTACTGGGACTACTACCCCAACCGGGACGTGGCCGAAGAGGTCGCGGCCCAGCTGACCGAGAACCTCGGTGTCGAGGTCGAGATGGCACCCGCCGACTTCGTCTCGGGCTCGGCGCAGTCCTGCGACGTGCTCCTCGCGTTGCGCGGCCCGCTCTTCGAGGATCCGATCGGTGCGCTGGACCTGCTCGACCCGGCGCGCCGTGACCCCGTCCTCGCGCCGCTGCTGCACCGGCTGTCCGAAGTCCCGGACGACGATGCGGCGTACGACGAGCTGCGTCGAGCGGTCCGCGAGCAGTGTCCGGTCCTGCCGCTCCTGCGTCTCCGAGGCCACTGGCTGCAACGCGAGGCACTGGCAGGTCGGCCCTGGCCACCGATGGGCGCCATGCGCTTCCCCCGGTTCAGCTGGAACGCCGATTCTTCATGATCTTCGCCAAACGGTGATCTCGCTACGAAGGAAGGCCAGGGATGGCTGACGGAATCGACCGCTACGTTCTCTCGCCCGCGGCGACCTGGTCCCGCGACGGCGACGAGCTGCGCGTTTTTTCCGACGAGGTACTGCTGGTCCGACGCTGCCCTGAATCGATGTTCGAATGGCTCAAAGCGGTCTCCGACGAGCCGGCCGGCCTCCCAGCGCCGAGCGGAAGCCAAGTGGACGCCATCGTGCGTACGCTTCTTCGGCTTCGCCTCGTAGTCGCACCGTTCGACCGTTCGTGGCACTCGTCCGCTTGGAGGAACCAGGTCGAGTACTTCGCGGCCTTGGGTCTGGATGCCGGTGCGGCACAGGATCGGCTGCGCGCGGCGCACGTGACCGTTCTCGGCGTCGGCGGCATCGGCGGCGCGGTGCTGGCTGAGATCGTGGGTGCGGGCGTGGGCGGGCTCACGCTCGTGGACGGCGACCGGGTCGCGCTGGAGAACTTGAACCGCCAATATCTCTATCGGCGTTGTGACGTCGGACGGGCAAAGGTCGATGTGGCCGGCGAGTGGGTGCGTGAGCGCCTCCCTGAAGCGGAGCCGACCGCTGTCATGGAAACCATCACGACCAGCGAGGCGTTGGTGCCGTACCTGCGCGAAGGTGGGTTCCTCGTTGTCGCGGCCGACCGTCCTGCATCGCTGCCGGAATTGTGCGCTCAAGCCTGTCTTGAGCGCGGAGCGTCGATGATCACGGGAGGCTGCGGCCTCCGAGTAGGGTCGAGTGGCCCGCTGATCCGGCCCGCCGATGTCCCGGCCTTCATCGCGTCACGCCAAGAGGCAAAGGCCACGGCCGGAGCCGCGGACACACCGATGGCGGCCTCGTTCGGCCCGGTCAATACGCTGGTGGGCGCGACGATGGGCCGTGATCTCATCTTCGGCATAGTCGGTGTGAGCGCCCGAACGACTTCGCATCGCGTCGAGCTGCTGGGGACGGCTGCTTGTTGAGTCCAGCCGACTCGGGAGGGACGTATCACCGGTGGCTTCCCGGGCGACCAAGTCCGCCGCCACGTCGTGCAGCCGGTCCGAGCCGGATCCCATCCTGCTGGGCGGATGGTCACGGTGATCCCGGACATGCTGCATCGAACCGCACAGGAACAGCTCGATGTTGCTGCAGAAGTCCATGTCGCGGTGCGGACAGTCGCCCTCTTCCAGCGATCTGTAGGTGGACACGCCATGGTTGCGGAGTCCCAAGTCCCCTTCCGCCGCGCCGTAGTGGGAGCGGCCGCAGAACTCCAGCCGGGCGTCGGCGCCTATGCCCCCGCAGGACGCCGGTGTCTGCGTGCGCGCCCAACGCTTTGCCCGCAGGTGTACCAGGACCTTCTCCAGCCGTTCGGCATCTTGTTCAGTAGCCGTTGGCTCCGCAGGGTTTCCTTCTCCAAGCGCGAAGCGGGCGCTGCTGCCACAGGCGCCGACTTCTGCTTCCAGGGGCCGGTCGGTGCGGCGCCTTCGAGGCGGCGGCTCGTAGAAGTCATCCAGCTTGGCCGTCGACAGATGCTGCAACTCCCTCACCAGCGCCCCGCCTCTCCTGCCACCGCACCGTTGTTGTGATGCTGAGAACTACCCCTCCCCGAGAGCTCAGGAAGCCGAGCCTCGTCAGAGCTCGACGCCGAGTCAGATCTGACGAGGTGTCACTAAAGTCAGCATTGAGTCAGCATCAGTCTGATCTAGAGCTGCCTACAACGGGCCAAACTTGCGACTCGAAGACGTGGACTCAGATGCTGCGAGATCCGTTTGCGATCGGCATGCAGCGAAGTCGAGCGGGTCGACTTAGACGCTCACGCGACTTCGCGTGGGCCACCCTACAAAAGGGCAGTTCAGCGCACTCGACCCCGAGGTTTGAGCGGCACAGGCGGCAGCGCCGGCGCATCCAACCGCTCCCCGTCATACCCCTTCACTTCCCCGAACCTCGACCCGCTCATCCAGTCTTCTCTGGCCTGGGTGATGTCGTCCTGCGTCCGGCCGATGAAGTTCCACCACATGATCAGCTCCTCGTCGAACGGCTCGCCGCCGAGGAGCATGAGGGATGCGTCCGACTCGGCGCGCAGGGGGAGTTCGGTACGGCCGCAGCCCAGGTAGAGCATGGAGCCGGGCAGGACCGGGACGCCGTCGACGTGGGCCTCGCCCGACATGGACAGGACCGCGTACTCGAAGTCGGGTTCGAGCGGGACGCTGAGATCCGCGCCGCGCGTGAGGCTGAGGTCCGCTCCGACGATGGGCGTGTACGTCGTGCCCGGCGACACGGCGCCGTCGAGCTCGCCGAGGATCAGGGTCGCGCTCAGGCCGGGGGCCGTGACCCTGGGCAGGTCGCCGTGGTGCTCGAAGCGGGGTTCCGTGTGGCGGTGGCTGTCCGGCAGGGCGACCCACAGCTGCGCGCCGTGCAGAAGGCGGGCGTGCGGGCGCGGGCTCTCCTCCGAGTGGCTGATGGCACGCCCGGACGTCATGAGTCCCAGCTCGCGGGGCCTGATCGTCTGGAGGCTGCCCGTGGAGTCGCGGTGCAGGACCTCCCCCTCGTGCAGCCAGCTCACCGTCTGCAGTCCCATGTGGGGGTGGGGCGGCACCTGCATGCCGGGTTCGTCGGCGATGTCGTCGGGCCCGTAGTGATCGACGAAGGCCCAGGCGCCGACCATGCGGCGGCCGAGGTTCGGAAGCAGCCTGCGGACCTCGGTGGACTCGCCTAGCTTCACGCGCCGGGGGGAGAGGAGTTCACGTACGGGCTCCGCCACGACGAAGCCCCGGCCGCCGCAGATGGTCGGCTCCGCCTCGCGATCAAGATTGCTCATGGCTCACAACCTAGACCCGTCCAGGCCGTCCCGTCAGGCACGCGTACAGGTGGACCCGCGCGCTCACCAGGACGGAATATGCGCCGGGTCCGTGCCGTTGACAGCGGTCGAGGAGGCACCAGTGGTGAACACGACCAACTACTACACGCAGGGCACCCCGGCGGAGCGCTGGGAGCGCGCGCGGAAGTTCTTCGACGCCAAGGAGTACACGCTCGCGGCGCAGATCCTCGACGACCTGGTCGCCGAGATCCCCGAGCAGGTGGCGGCGCGGCTGCTGCTGGCCCGCGCGTACTATCACTCGGCCCAGCTGGGCCGAGCCGAGGCCGAGCTGCGCACGGTCGTCGAGCGTGATCCGGTCGAGCACTACGCCCGTCTGATGCTGGGCCGCACCCTGGAGCGCCAGGGCCGTCACGAGGAGGCGGGACCGCATCTGCGGATGGCGGCCGCGTTCGCGGGCGAGTTCGGCGACTCCTGAGCCGTAGGCCGGGGAAGCGTGAGCCGTACGGCAGGGGGCGTCTGAGCTGTACGGCCGGGGCGCCCGAGCCGAACGGCAGGGGCCGGCCGCTGGGCCGGTCGGCCCCGACGCGGGCAGGCTACGGCCCCGCCCCCGGCCCCGCTGATCTGCGCCTCCGCTAGCCTGGCGGGACGATGAGCAACCGTTTCGAGACGTCATGGGGCGAGTTCGACCTCGCCCGCTTCCCCGAGGATCCCCGCGACACGCTGCGCGCATGGGATGCCGCGGACGAGTACCTGCTGCGGCATCTCGCCGACAGCGCCGCCGATCTGTCGGGGTCGGTGGTCGTGATCGGCGACCGGTGGGGCGCCCTCGCCACGGCCCTGGCCGGGCACTGCGACCGGCCGACCGCGATCTCCGAGTCGTACCTCGGGCAGCGCGCGACCCGCGCCAACCTCGACCGGGCCGGCTTCGACGAGAACGCGGTGCGCCTGCTGACCACCCAGGACACCCCGCCGGAGCGCGTGGACGTGCTGCTCGTCCGCGTCCCCAAGAGCCTGGCGCTCCTCGAGGACCAGCTGCACCGCATCGCGCCCGCCGTCCACAACGACACCGTGGTGATCGGGACCGGCATGGTCAAGGAGATCCACACCTCGACGCTGAAGCTGTTCGAGCGGATCATCGGCCCGACCCACACGTCCCTCGCCGAGAAAAAGGCGCGGCTCATCTTCACGACGCCGTACCCGGCGCTCGCCCGGCCGCGGAACCCGTGGCCGCACACGTACGCGCTGCCCGACGGCGTCGGCCCCGTGTCGGGCCGGACCGTCACCAACCACGCCGGAGTGTTCTGCGCGGAGCGCCTCGACATCGGCACCCGGTTCCTGCTCCAGCACCTGCCCCGCAGCGAGGGCGCCGAGCGCGTCGTGGACCTGGGCTGCGGCAACGGCGTCGTCGGTACGGCCATGGCGCTGGAGAACCCGCGCGCGGAGATCGTGTTCACGGACGAGTCGTTCCAGGCGGTGGCGTCGGCCGAGGCGACCTACCGGGCGAACATCGACCCCGCTGAACACCCCGAGGCGAGGGCGGAGTTCCTCGTGGGCGACGGGCTCGCGGAGCTCCCCGCGGGCAGTGCGGACCTCGTCCTCAACAATCCGCCGTTCCACTCGCACCAGGCGACGACCGCCGCCACGGCCATGCGCATGTTCTCCGACGCGCGGGACGCGCTGCGTCCGGGCGGTGAGCTGTGGGTCATCGGCAACCGCCACCTCGGCTACCACGTGAAGCTGCGGCGCCTGTTCGGCAACAGTGAACTCATCGCCAGCGACCCGAAGTTCGTGGTCCTGCGCGCCGTCAAGAAGGAACGCGAGACGCGTTCGTAGGCGCGCCGAGCGTCACGAGGGGGTGGACGCGTGGGCCTGGCGCGTCGCCCCCACATCAAGGAGGGGGCTCAGCCCGTGACCAGCCGCGTCACCTTGATCTCTGCCGCCACGAGCCGGGCTCTGCGGGAGGCCCGGTTCGACGACGGGTGCTCGCTCGACGCGAGCGCCGCGGCACGTGCGCGGGCGGCGGCCGGTGTCCTTCCCCCAGCCGACCGGCTGTTGGTGTCCCCCACCGTGCGCTGCCGGGAGACGGCGAAGGCCCTCGGCCTCGATGCCGTCGAGGCGCCGGAGCTGGCCGGGCTCGACGTAGGTCGTTGGCGGGGTCTGACGCTCGACGAGGTGAGCATCGGGGACCCGGCCGGCATCGCGCTCTGGCTCTCCGACCTCGGCGCCGCGCCGCACGGCGGGGAGTCCGTACGCGCCCTGTGCGAACGGGTCGCACGCTGGCTGGACGCGTCGGCGGAGTTCGACGGACGGACGCTCGCCGTGGTGGAGCCGGAGGTGGTGCGGGCCGTGGCCGTCAAGATCCTCGACGCGCCCGGGCCGGCGTTCTGGCGGCTCGACGTACCGCCCCTCACGGTGACCGATGTCAGCGGGCGCTCCGGGCGCTGGAACCTTCGGCTCGGGCGGGCACTGGGCCCGTCGGAGGACGGCCCCGGGGGCTGACCCGTGCTGGGTCTCGCCCCCTACTGGCTCGACGGTGAGCAGCATTCCTCGCCAACTACCCCCGGCGGACCGCCCGTTGACTCCCGATGGCGCAGGAGCAGTACCGCGAGCGCACACCGCAGACAGGCGGCGCCCTTCGCTCCCGCGGGTTCTCCCGCCTCGCCGCCCCGACCCTCGCTCCCCCTTCGGTCCCGCAGGCCGTGGCAGCCGTGCGACGGACAGCCGACCAGTGCCTCGATCTCCCGCAGCAGTTCCTCGCTCTCCTTCGCCCGCTGCGCCAGGACGCGTACACGGGCACTCTGGCCGCCGATCTGCCGTCTGCTGGCGATCAGCTGCTCGTACTCCTCCAGGGTCAGCGCGACCGCCTCGCGGCCGCCGAGTGTGATGTGGCGCGGTTGGGGGTGTCTGGCCACGCGGGTCTCCGCCCTCGGAAGAAAGCGAGAGGGCCGACCGGATGGTTCCGGCGGCCCTCTGCGCTTGATCGCCTGCCTGGGTCTTGTGGCGCGGTTCTCTCAGTGGGGTACGGGAGTTGCGTTGCCGGACGGGACCGCCCCGGTGCGCGGGGCGAGCTGACGCTGCGCCAACTCGCCGAAGATCAGGCCGAATCCGGTCCACAGAGTGAGCTGGATGGCGAGGGCCGAGGTGCGGAACCGCCACAGCAGCGCTGCGGGGAAGTCCTTCGGTACCTCGTTGACGACCGGCAGGAACGCGTACGCGAGCCCGATCGCGAGGACGAAGCACGCGACCGCTGCCACGGTGGCGTACCAGGTGCCCAGGCGGGGAGCGAGTCGTTTCCCGATGATCACCGCGGCGACGGCGAGGAGCACGCTGAGCAGCATCATCAGGAAGTACAGCGTCGTGCGCTTGCTGATGGTGCCGGGATCGCCGACGGACGGCGGGTTGGCGGGGTACTTCAGGAACGGCACGACGTACACGGCGAGCAGGGCCGTGCCGGAGAGCAGGAGGGCCGTGGCCCGCGGCGTGAAGCGTCCGACGCGGCCGAGCGCGAAGCAGTACGCGAGGGCGGCCATGCCGCCGAAGGCGACGCCGTAGAGCAGGATGCCGGTGGCGAGGCCCGCGGTGGACTGCACGCTGCGGCTGACGAGTTCGACCTCGTGGTGGTGCGCGGGTGCGTGGGCCTCCTCGTAGCCGATGGCGCTGTCGACGCTGGGTTCGCCAAGGAGGTAGGCGACGACCAGGGCGAGCAGACCGGCACCCAGGCCGGCGAGCATGCCCCGTACGAGGAGGTTTCTCACTGTTGCGGAGTTCATGAGCTTTACGGCGTCCCTCGTCAGTGGCAGGGGAAGCCGAGCAGGTGGCGGGCGTCGTGCACCCATTCATGAACGCCCTCGCCGGAGACGACGGCGGTGGCGCCCTGTTCGGCGCCGACGAAGTAGAGCAGGACCAGCATCAGAATGCCGAAGAAGGCCGCCCAAGGGGCAATCGCCTTCAGGGGCAGGGCTGCGGGAAGAACGGGGCTGGTGGCTGTCGGCTGAGCGACGGTCTGCGCCATGGCAGGACCTCCTCTGGGAGTTCGCGTCCCATCTCGGTGGTGCACAAGTACGACAGCTGCGGGTCTGACTCGCGAGGTCCTTGCCCGTCCGGGCGAGTGGCTCGTCTCACAGTGGCGCGACCGTGCCGGATTCCCACCGGCTTCCGCGTTGCCGTCGTCAATATCGGTCAGACCGTACCGCGTAAGGGGCGCACGGCCAAGACCGGACCATCCGCAGTGATCTTGGACATGAGGAGGCCGACGTCCGCGGGAAGCGGACGAACGGGCGCTCCCCCGGCTCGGTGTACGTCACAGGGGGCGCCGGCCGCGATCACACGCCCCTGCCGGAGCACGACGAGCTGGTCGCAGTACATCCCGGCCAGGTGCGATAGCCGGCGGTGCTCTCCTGGGCCGCGGATGTGCGGGCGGATCCGCCGCAGGTAGCCAGGGGTCCGCGGGGACCTCTCCGCGCCTTGCGGGGTGAGACTGTCCGGGCGGGGGGCATCGTGTCTCGCCCGGACAGCCACGCACAGAGGGCCACCCCTCAGCCGCGGTACGTCTCCAGCAGCCTCAGCCACACCTCGCTCACCGTCGGATAGGACGGGACCACGTGCCACAGGCGGTCGATCGGGACCTCGCCCGCGACGGCGACCGTCGCCGAGTGGACGAGTTCGCCGACGCCCGGGCCGACGAAGGTGACGCCCAGGAGGATCTCGCGGTCGAGGTCGACGATCATGCGGGCGCGGCCTCGGTAGCCGTCGCCGTAGAGGCCGGCGCCCGCCACGGAGGCGATGTCGTAGTCGACGGCGCGGACGCGGTGGCCCGCCGCCTCGGCCTCCGCGAGGGTGAGTCCCGCCGAGCCCGCCTCGGGGTCGGTGAAGACGACCTGCGGGACGGCGGAGTGGTCGGCGGTCGCCGCGTGGGCTCCCCAGCGGTCCGTCTCCAGGAGCGGGACTCCCTGGGCGCGGGCGGCGATGGCCGCGCCCGCGATACGGGCCTGGTACTTGCCCTGGTGGGTGAGGAGCGCGCGACGGTTCACGTCCCCGACCGCGTACAGCCAGGTGCTGCCCTCGACGCGGAGGCTGTCGTCGACGGGGAGCCACGAGCCGGGTTCGAGGCCGAGGGTCTCCAGGCCGATGTCGTCCGTGCGGGGCTCGCGGCCCGTGGCGAAGAGGATCTCGTCGGACTCCAGGGTCGAGCCGTCGTCCAGGGTGGTGACGACGGTGGGGCCCTCCCGGGTGACTCCCTTGACGGAGACGCCGGTCCGCACCTGCGCGCCCGCCTCGACGAGGGCCTGCATGACCAGCTCCCCGGCGAAGGGTTCCATCCGGGACAGCAGCCCCGATCCCCGTACGAGCATCGTGACCTGCGAGCCGAGGGCCTGCCAGGCCGTGGCCATCTCCGCGGCGACGACTCCGCCGCCCACGACGACGAGGCGGCCCGGCACCTTCTGCGCGCTGGTGGCCTCGCGGCTCGTCCACGGCTCGACGTCGGCCAGGCCGGGGAGGTCGGGTAGCGCGGCGCGCGTGCCCGTGCAGACCGCGACGGCGTGCCGGGCCGTGAGGACGTGCTCGGTGCCGTCGGTCCCGGTGACGGTGACCCGGCGGGGGCCCGTGAGGCGGCCCTTGCCCCGGTAGAGGTCGGCGCCGATGGACTCCAGCCAGCTCGCCTGGCCGTCATCCTTCCAGTGTGAGGTGTACTCATCACGGCGAGCGAGGACAGCGGGCGCGTCCAGAGGACCCTGCACGGACTCCCGCAGGCCCGGCAGACGCCTCGCGTCGGCCTGGGCGATGACCGGGCGCAGCAAGGCCTTGCTCGGCATGCACGCCCAGTAGGAGCACTCGCCCCCGACCAGTTCGCTCTCCACCACCGCGGCGCTGAGGCCCGCCGCGCGCGCCCGGTCCGCGACGTTCTCCCCGACCGGCCCGGCGCCCAGGACCACCACGTCGTATGTGTTCTCATCCGTCATGGGCCCCAGTGTGGTCGCAGGTGTGCGCCGTGGCCACACGGGTACGCGCGCGGAATACGTCCATTACCGGGACCGTTGTGAACAGCGGCTTCAGCACCGCAACCAGGAAGCAGGAAGAGGGCACATCATGAGCAGCACCACCGTGGAGCTCACCAAGGAGAACTTCGACCAGACGGTCACGGACAACGGGTTCGTGCTGATCGATTTCTGGGCGTCGTGGTGCGGGCCGTGCAAGCAGTTCGCGCCCGTCTACGAGAAGGCTGCGGAAGCCAACCCGGACCTGGTCTTCGGGAAGATCGACACGGAGGCCCAGCCCGAGCTCGCCTCGGCGTTCGGTATCCAGTCGATCCCGACCCTGATGATCGTCCGCGACCAGGTCGCCGTGTTCGCCCAGCCCGGGGCACTTCCCCAGGAGGCCCTGGACGACGTGATCGGCCAGGCCAGGAAGCTGGACATGGACGAGGTGCGCAAGTCGATCGCCGAGCAGCAGGCCACGGCGGGCGAGGAAGGCGCGGGCGGCGAGCAGGCCTGACGCCACTACCCCCATACCGACGGCCGCCGGGCCCGTACTCTCCGTACGAGCCCGGCGGCCGCTTCACGATCACGTGCACGGGGTCAGAACGGATAGCCCGCCACGTCGCCGCGCACCGTCGTCCACCGGGTCTCGGTGAAGGCCTCGATGTTCGCCTCGCCGCCGAAACGGGCGCCCGTGCCGGACGCCGCGACTCCGCCGAACGGAGCGACCGCCTCATCGTTCACCGTCTGGTCGTTGATGTGGACGATGCCGGTGGGGATGCGCTCGGCGAGGTCGAGGCCGCGGGCGGGGTCGCGGGTGACGATGCCGAGGGAGAGGCCGTACGGGCTCGCGGCGGCCAGCGCGGCCGCCTCGTCGGTGTCGGTGAAGGACCGCACGGGTGCTACGGGCCCGAAGACCTCCTCGGCGTACGCGGGGGTGCTGTCGTCGACGCCCGCGAGGACTGTCGGCCGGTAGAAGAGGTCGCGGTGCGTGCCGCCCGCGGCGAGCTTCGCCCCCGCGGCGGTGCTGGCCTCCACCAGGCCGTGGATCTTGGCGAGTTGGGCCGCGTCGATGACGGGGCCGAGGTGGACCTGGTCGCGGTGCGGGTCGCCGACGGCGAGGGACTCGGCCTTCGCGGCGAGGCGTTCGACGTACTCCTCGTAGAGCGAGGCGTGGACGAGGTGGCGGCCGGTCGTCATGCAGATCTGGCCCTGATGGAAGAAGGAGCCCCAGGCCGCGGTGGAGATGACGGCGTCGAGGTCGGCGTCCGCCAGGACGATCAGGGCGGAGTTGCCGCCCAGTTCCAGGTGCGCCCGCTTGAGGTGGCGCCCCGCGGCCTCGCCGACGGCCCGGCCCGCGCCGGTGGAGCCGGTGAAGGAGATGACGGGGACGTCCGGGTCGGCGACGAGCGCCTGGCCCGCGTCCGCCCCGCCGGGCAGCACGTGGAGGACGTCCTGTGGCAGGCCCGCGGCGGCGAGGACGGCCGCCAGGGCGAGCCCGCCGCAGACCGCCGTGCGGGGGTCCGGCTTGAGGACGACGGCGTTGCCGAGCGCCAGGGCCGGGGCGACGGAGCGGATGGAGAGGATGAGCGGGGCGTTGAACGGGGCGATGACGCCGACGACACCGGCCGGGACGCGGCGTGTGTACGAAAGGCGGGGCGCCTCGCTGGGCAGGACCTGGCCGGTGGGCCGGGACGCGAGGGCGGCGGCCTCGTAGCACTCCTGGGCGGCGACGTGCAGCTCGAAGTCGGCCTTGCCCGGGATGGATCCCGACTCGCGCACGAGCCAGGTGCGCAGCTCGTCGGCGTGCTCGGTGAACAGGTCGCCCGCGCGGCGCAGGACGGCGGCGCGCACGAAGTGGGGCTGCCGGGCCCAGTCGCCCTGGGCCGCCGCTCCGGCCCTCGCCGCGGCGCGGACGTCGTCCGGGGAGGCGAGCGTGACGGTGGCGAGGCGCTCGCCCGTGGCGGGCTCCGTGACCACGTGCTCATCGCCCGACAGCGGCCGGGCCTGCCAGGTCTTCGGGTCGAGCAGGGACATGCCGGATCTCCGATCGGTCACTGATCTCCGGGGCGGCGCGCGGGGCGGTGCGCCGACCCATGTTGTTGAGCATGCAACATCCTAGTCACGTGGGCCACTCGCGACCCCGGCCCTCACGTCGACTGCCGGGCCACGACGCGGGCCCGGAGCATGTCGTGCGACTCGGTGACGGCGCCCGGGTCGCGTACCAGGCGGTCGACGAGCGCGGCGAGCTCCTGCCCGGACGGCAGCTCGATACGGACGGTGCTCAGCCGGGGCCGCAGCAGCCGCCCGAGCATGAGGTCGTCGGCCCCGATGACAGCAGTCTCCTCCGGGATGCCGACGCCCGCGTCCTGGAGCGCCCGCATCAGGAGCATCGCGTACTCGTCGTTGTACGCGAACACGGCGTCGAGCCTCAACTCACGGACTTTCGGAACCAGTTGGGCGGCCGACTCCTCGTCGTACGTGAGAGGCAGCTCGAAGACCTCGGCGCCGGTGCCGAGGACCGCGTTCCGTACGCCGTCGAGGCGCGGCCGCGCGAAGTGGTCGAGGCCCTGCTCCGTCGGCAGTACGACGCCGATGCGGCGCCGGCCGCGTTCGACGAGGTGGGCGCCCGCGCTACGGCCGACCTCACGGTGGTCCATGAGCAGCGCGTGGGCGCCCTCGGCGCGCTCCGGGCCGAGCGTGATGACGGCCCTGGCGCCGGAGCGGCGGAGCACCTCGACGCCCTCGGTGCCCAGGTCAGGGGGTGTGAGGACGGCGACCGGGCGCAGCTCGGCCCAGGCACGCGCCGCATCGTCGCCGCGCAGGCTGACGCTGCCGTACTGCACGACCGTGTAGTCGAGGCGGCTCAGCGCCCACTGCAGGTCGTTGAAGAACGCGTTGTAGAGCGGTCCGGCGGGGACACTCGGGGACGGCATCAGGACGATGCGGGTGTGTCCGGCGCGCAGGCTGCGGGCCGCCGCGTGCGGCACGTAGCCGAGCTCCTTCGCGGCCTCGTGGACGCGGCGCCGGGTGGGTTCGCTGATTCTGACGGCGCTGGTGTTGTTCAGGACGTAGCTGACGGTGGCGCGCGAGACCCCGGCGAGGCGGGCGACGTCGGCGCTCGTCGGCGCCGGGCTCGGCGCGGCGGACTCCCGTGATGTGCGGGCGGACTGCGGCTTCGGTATCTGCACCATGACGCACCGCATCCTTCCAGACGGGTACGGCCGTGTTCCCGGCCGGGCATACCGGTCGGGGCCCGCGACCGCTAGCGTGCGTGCACTCAGGCGTTCGAAGTTCCGAATTCCGTAGTCCGTATTCCGTACGAGGAGGTGTCCGCATGGCGTCCGACCGTGCCGCCGGGCTCGCCGCGACCGCCCGCGCGCTCGCCGAGGGGGACGTGTCGTCGCGCGTCCTCGTCGAGGAGGCCCTGGCGCGCATCGAGGCGACGCAGCCTGCCCTGAACGCTTTCCGCACCGTCCGCGGGGAGGCCGCCCTCGCCGAGGCGGACGCCGCGGACCGCGAACGCGCGGCGCGGGGCCGCAGGCCGCCGCTTGGGGTGCACTATGCACTGACCGTGAAGGACGACGTGACTCCTCCACCCCGTAAGCGGGGTGGCTTCCCGCTATGCCAGGATGGCTTCGCGACGGACCAGCCCGGCCCGTAGAACGTTGGTTGCTCCGACGACGTCAGCGTGTGCCCGGTGACCGCACGAGAGGCATTCGAACTTTTCCTGGCTGGGCCGGTTCCCCTTGGCGATGTGGCCGCATTCGGGGCATGTGCGGGAGGTGTTGCGGGGGTTCACGGCCATCACTTCCCGTCCGGCGCTTTCAGCCTAATTCCCGTGTAACGAGCTCACCGGCCCTCGCCGGTCGGTGAGGTGGTTCGAACGGGTTGTGACGCCTGCACTCCGCCGGGCCGAAGGTCTGCGACGAGCACGGCTGCGCAACCCAGCTGGCGGGTGGTGGTCTCGAGAGTGCCGGTGGATACCTCTCAACGTCACGGCCAAGATGCCTTCCCAGAGAGCGGCGCCATTCGGTGCTCTCGTGGCCGCCACCCACCCAGCACTGACGCTGCTGGCGGTTGTGTGGGCTCCGGACACACGCCTTCTTTCAGCCCGGCCATGATGTCTCCGCCAAGATCGGCGGTGTTCGGCGCCTTCACTGCCGCCAGCGGCGTCAACACCGTTTGCTTGATCACTCGTTGGAGTTGGTGGTGCGAGCCCGTCGCACGGTGATCTCTTGCATTCCCCGAGCCGTCTGAGCTCTGGGAACAGACCGGGGCCTGTGCGGTGAGCTGGTGCCACGAACGGCTTGTGAGGTGTCGGCCCGTTCCTTGATCGAGGCCTGGAATTAGGTCGCTGCGTGGCCCCGCATGCGCTCGTGACCAGCGCAAACACCCACACTTCGAGGAGGGAAAGTTGATCTACTGCGGCATCGACTGGGCCGAGAAGACACACGACGTCGCCCTGGTCGACGACGACGGCACGCTCCTGGCCAAGCGCCACATCACCGACGACGCGACCGGCTACAAGATCCTGCTGGATCTGCTCGCCGAGCACGGCGACACCGAGGACAACCCGATCCCGGTCGCCATCGAGACCTCCCGCGGCCTGCTCGTCGCGGTCCTGCGCACCGGGAAGCGCCAGGTCTACGCCATCAACCCGATGGCCGCCGCACGCTACCGCGACCGCCACGCGGTCACACGGAAGAAGTCCGACCCCGGCGACGCCCTCGTCCTGGCGAACATCCTCCGCACCGATATGCACGCCCACCGGCCGTTGCCCCAGGACAGCGATCTCGCCCGCGCCATCGCCGTCCTCGCCCGCGCCCAGCAGGACGCCGTTTGGAACCGGCAGCAGCTCGCCAACCAGCTCCGCTCGCTCCTGCGCGAGTACTTCCCCGCCGCCCTCGACGCCTACCTGCACTGGCAGAACGGTCTCTGCCGCCCCGAGACCCGCGTCCTGCTGGAGCTCGCCCCCACGCCCTCGCGGGCGGCCCGGCTGTCGCTCGCGCAACTGCGCTCGGCGCTCAAGCGCGCCGGCCGCCAGCGCCGGATCGATGCCGACGCCGCGCGCATCCGCGAGGTCCTGCGGGCCGAATACGCGCACCAGCCGCCACTGGTCGAGGACGCGCTCGGCAAGCAGATGCTCGCTCTGCTGCGGCAGCTCGAAGCCGCCTGCACGGCCGCCGACCAGCTCGCCGAGGCGGTTGAAGAGGTTTTCCCTCAGCATCCGGACGCCGAGATCATCCTGAGCCTCCCCGGGCTCGGCACCCAGCTCGGCGCCCGGATCCTCGCTGAGATCGGGGACGACCACGCCCGCTTCGCCACTGCCCGCGGTATGAAGGCCTACGCCGGTGCGTCCCCCATCACCAGGGCGTCCGGCAAGAAGTCCAGCATCACCAGACGCTGGGTGAAGAACGACCGGCTCAACCACGCCGGCTACCTGTGGGCCTTCGCCTCACTGACCCACTCACCGGGCGCAAAGGCCCACTACGACCGCCGCCGCGAGGCCGGGGACTGGCACGCCGCCGCTCAGAGAAACCTCTTCAACAAGATGATCGGCCAGCTCTACCACTGCCTCCAGAAGCACATCCTGTTCGACGAGAACCTCGCCTTCCCCACACAACTTCTCGAAGCTGCTTGACGACTTAGCTCCGTGAGGTGTCTTGGCGTGCAGGATCGTTAGGAACACCCCCCAACCGGCATCGTTGATCGACTTGTTGAGCCCGGATTTGGCAGCGGCCCCGTTCGGCAAGAAGCCGTCCGGCTGCTCAGGGTCGGGCTTCGGTGAGGGGGCCTTGCTCATGTTGCGGATCTTGAGGTCTTCGTGCGCGATGAAGTCGTGCGCGCGGACCAGGTCGAGCGCCGTCTTATGCGCGTGGTCGAGCCGCTGACGGCGCACCTTGCCATTCAATTCCGCGACCTTCTCCACCGCCCGCTGATGGTTGCGGGAGCGGTCCTTGGTCTTGCGGCGCGGGGAGCGGCTCAGGGCCTGCTGCGCAGCTTTGAGTCTCACGGCGGCCTTGTGGGCGTGGCGAGGGTTGGGGACGTGGGTGCCGCCCGAGTCGGTGAGGAACGAGGCGATGCCAAGATCGATACCAACTGCTGAACCGGTCGCGGGAAGCGGATCGGGTCGGGGCTGCTCAGCGCACAGCACCACGAACCATTTGCGGCCCTCGCGCTTGACCGACACGGTCTTGACCTCGCCGGCCACTGCGCGGTGCTGGTTGACCTTGACGTGCCCAACACCCTGGAAGCGGACCTGAGTCACCCGATCGTGCGGGGTGGAGTTCCACCGGCAGCCATCCCCGTCCTTCGGGAAGTCCACCGTGTCGAACCAGTTCACCCCACGAAAGCGCGGGTAGCCGGGCTTGTCCCCGGTCTTGATCCGACGAAAGAACGCGACGAACGCCTTGTCCAGCCGGCGCAACGTCGCCTGCTGTGAGGAGAACGACCAACGGCCCTGATGCTCCGGGTCGAACGCCCGGATCTCCTTGAGCTGTCCGGACTGCTGCCCGTACTTCACACTCGTCGTCGAAACGTGCCGGTAGGCGTCCCGACGTTCCTGCAAGGCCCCGTTATAGAGGGAACAGTGATCCCTCAGCATCTCGCCCAGGGCCTGCGCCTGGCGGACGGTGGGCCGCAAAAGAAACTTGTACGCACGGATCATCCAGCCCACCCCCTTCCGATCAAGTCTGGGAATCTTCCTGGTTCATGTCACCACACTGGGAACCAAATGCCGATATTCGCCGAGGTCGTCACGACGCCTGTAACCTGCATGCACACTAGCTGTTCGTTACGGACCTGATCGAGTTCAACGGTGAAGAGGAACAGCTCAGGCATCGCGGGCGAGCACCGCCCACAGGCCCGGGTCCTCGAAGTCGAGGGCCCACAGCACCGTGTTGTGCACTCCGTGGCGGCGCAGCACGGGCAGGTGCGCGTCGGTGCCGCGCGCGTCCTGATACCAGACGGTGCGGACGGTGCCGTTCTCCTTGTACGTGAAGTGCGGGGTCTGCGAGGCGGGGTCGAGCCCGTAGGGCGCGCCGACGGCCTCGCGCAGGGCCTCCGCCTCCTTCGAGGTGACGTGCCGGGCGCGCTCGTCGCCGCCCTCGGCCCAGTCCCAGCCGTAGGCGGGCAGGCCCAACTCGATTCTGTCCACGGGGATTTCGGCCGTTGCGCGGCGCAGGATCTCGTCGTACCAGGCGGTGGAGGAGAGCGGCCCAGGAGTGCCCGTGGCGTAGTGCAGGTTGTAGGCCATGATGCGAACGCGGTCGGCCACCTGGCCGAGGCTCCGGTAGTCCCAGATGCGGTCCGTCGTGGTGGTCTTGGGGTTGACGGTGGCGAAGCACACCTTGCCCAGCGCGTGCAGCCCCGAGCACAGGTCACGCACGAGCGCGGTGTAGCCCGCGCCCACGGTGCGGTAGGTGGCGTCACCGGTCGCCGCGATGGTCTCGTAGTCGAGGTCGATCCCGTCGTACGCGCGGCTGCGGACGAGGGCGAGGAGTTCCGTGATGTGTTCGGCGCGGCGGTCCGGGCTGGTGACGATGGCCGCGAGGGCGCCGGGCTCCATCTGTTCCATGACGGTCGGTACGACCTGGATGCCCGCGGCGTGCAGTCCGTCGATGATGCGCCGCTCCCCTGCTCCGGGGTGCCCGTCGATGCGGGTCGCGGACTTCGACTCGTACCAGAAGGGGCTGACGGTGCGGAGTTGGTCCGCGTGGGCGAGGGCGTCCTGGTTGGCGCCTTCCTGGTCCCAGTACGGCAGCCAGGCCGAGACGGTGCGGGGCGGGGGCGCGGCGTCGCCCCGGGCGGGGGCGAGGGCGGCGCCGCACAGCGCGAGAACGATGGCACCCGTGAGCGCGAGGAGAGAAAGGGGGCCCGGGCTTATGCGACGTACGCGTCGTACGGCTCGGGCGGTTATGGGGGTCTTCATGCGCCGAGCCTGTGTCCCACCGGCCGGGCCCGCCCTGCGGGTTGGGCCAGCAAGGCCCTAACGTGACCCGCGTGACTGCCTTCATCGATGACCCGCATGCCCACGAGCACCCCGGCCGTGCCGGCGCCACCGCCACGGTCGAGGCCGCGCCGCGCGAGGTGGGCCGGGTGCGCACCGAGTACGCGCCCGCCCACGACGGCGACCCCGATCCCGGCGAGATCGTCTGGACGTGGGTGCCGTTCGAGGAGAACGACGGCCGCGGCAAGGACCGTCCCGTGCTCGTCGTCGCCAGGGAGGCCGCCGGCACGCTCCTCGCCGTACAGCTGTCGAGCAAGCGGCACGACCACGACAGGGAGTGGGTGCCGATCGGCAGCGGGCCGTGGGACACCGCGGGCCGCGACTCGTGGGTGGCGATCGACCGCGTCCTTCGGGTCCACGAGCGCGGCATGCGCCGGGAGGCGTGCGCCCTGGACCGCATGCGGTTCAACCTCGTGGTGCTGCGGCTCAGGGAGCGGTACGGCTGGCGCTGACCGCCGGCGAGGCCGCGAAGGCCCGCTCGAAGGCCGTCCTGGTCCGCGCGTCCGGCGTGCGGTCCAGGACGCCGAACACGATGTGGTCGAAGCGGCCCGCGAACCGGCCGCCCCCGTCGAGGAGCGCCCGGAACGCGTCGGCGACCTGCGCCGGATCGTTCTGAAACACACCGCAGCCCCAGGCGCCGAGCACGAGGCGCCGGTAGCCGTGCGCCGCGGCCGTCTCCAGGACCCGCTCGGCCCGTGACGCCAGAGCCCCCGCGATCTCACCGGCCCGCTCCGGGGTGCGACGGCGGATGACGCCCGCGTTCGGCGCCGGTGAGGTGAGGAAGCCCGCGGCGTACGGCTCGTCGAGCAGCCGTCCGCGGTCGTCGCGGAAGACGGGGACGCCCGGCGAGTGGATGACGCGGTCCGCGTAGAAGGCGTCGCGGTTCTCGCGGTGGTGGTCGTAGAAGTCGCGGGCCCGCAGCAGGCACGTGTACAGGGCCGAGGCCCGGCACACGGCTTCCTCCTGGGCCTGTGCGCCGTTGAGATAGCCGCCGCCGGGATTGCGGGCCGAGGCGAAGTTCAGTACGGCGACCGGGTCCTGACCGGCGGTGACCAGGCGGCGTGCGGCTTCCAGGCTGGACTCGCCGGTGACCTCGACGGCCGTATCCGCGGGCCGGCCCGGCTCGGGCACATCGACCGGGGCCGGACCGTACGTGCGGGTCGCGTCCCGCGCTGCCGCCACCGCGTCCGCGATCGGCACGACCGCGCCGCCCGGCGCCGTGTACCGCCCCGCCGCGACGATCTCCTCCGTCTGCTGCGCGATCCCCCGCAGCCGGGCGCTCACGCCCGCTCCCCCGTGGTCGTCCTCATGAACGCATGATGTGCGCCGGGCGACTCCGCGAGCAACAGATTTTCTGTGTCCGAGGGGCACTCTTGTGCGATTCGCCGTGAGGGTTTTGGGTGGTACGAGCACTGCCCCGGCCCGGCCCATCCCCGTCGAGTCGACGGCACGGCCCCTACCGGGGACGATAAAGGCGAACGGATCAGGAGGATCCTGAACATGCCCGAAGGAGACTGTACGGAGCTCGGCACGGCGGCCCTGGTCACCGAGGCCGAGGTCGAGGCGCTGGTCCGCGGGATCTGCTTCAAGACCGGACCACCTCGCACCGTGGGCGTCGAGGTGGAATGGCTCGTCCACGAGCCGCGCAGGCCGCGGCTCCCCCTGGCACCCGAACGGCTCGACGCGGCGTACGCCGCACTGGGCGCCCTGCCCCTCAGCTCGGCGCTCACCGTCGAACCCGGCGGCCAGTTGGAGCTCAGCTCCCTGCCCGCCGCCTCGCTCATGGACTGTGTCTCGGCCGTCTCGGCCGATCTGACGGCGGTCCGCACCTCGCTCGCTGCCCGTGGCCTCGCGCTGACCGGCCTCGGCACCGATCCCTGGCGCCCGCCGCGGCGGCTGCTCCACGAGCCGCGCTACGACGCCATGGAGTCCTCGTTCGACCGGGCCGGGCCCGCGGGCCGCGCCATGATGTGCTCGTCGGCGTCGGTGCAGGTCTGCCTCGACGCCGGGTACGAGGAGCCGGGGTCGCTCGGCCACGGCAGGCGCTGGCGGCTCTCGCATCTGCTGGGCGCCGTCCTGGTCTCCGCTTTCGCCAACTCACCGATGCTGTGCGGGCGTCCCACGGGGTGGCGCTCCACTCGCCAGGCCGTGTGGGAGGAGATCGACCCCGGCAGGTCCGGGGCGCCGCCTCTCGACGCGGAGCCGCGCGAGGCCTGGGTGCGGCATGTCCTGGACGCGCCGGTGATGTGCGTCCGCCAGGACAGCGGCCCGTGGGACGTGCCGGACGGCATGTCCCTGCGGACGTGGCTGCGTACCGGTGGGCCGCGGCCCGCCACGCGTGGTGACGTCGAGTACCACATCTCCACTCTCTTCCCGCCGGTGCGCCCGCGCGGACACCTCGAACTGCGCATGATCGACGCCCAGCCCGGTGACGACGGCTGGATCGTGCCGCTCGCCGTGACGACCGCGCTGTTCGACGACCCGGAGGCCGCCGAGACCGCGTACCGCACGGTGAAGCCGCTGTCCGAACGAGCGGGCCCGCTGCCCGCGCCGCACAATCAGCTGTGGCGCGACGCGGCGCGGCTCGGCCCTTCGGACTCCGAGCTCGCCGAGGCGGCCGTGACCTGTTTCGCGGCGGCGCTCGACGCGTTGCCGAGGCTCGGCGCGTCACCCAAGGTGCTGGCCGGCGTCTCCGCTTTCATGGACCGCTATGTCGTGCGCGGCCGGTGCCCCGCCGACGACGTGCTCGACCACATCGATGCCCCCGCCCCCGGGAGGACCGTCACCTCATGACCGCACAGAGCGAAGACACCGCCCCGGACCCCGAGGCGCTGCGGGAGCGCGCGCGGACCGCGCTGCTCGCCGCGCGGGACCGCACGACGCTGCTCACGAGCTGCGTCGAGGGGCCCGACCTGACCGCGCAGCACTCGCCGTTGATGTCGCCGCTGGTGTGGGACCTGGCGCACATCGGCAACCAGGAGGAGCAGTGGCTCCTGCGCGCGGTCGCGGGCCGTGAGGCGATGCGCCCGGAGATCGACCCGTTGTATGACGCCTTCGAGCATCCGCGCTCCGAGCGGCCGAAGCTGCCGCTTCTCGCGCCCAAGGAGGCCCGCGGTTACGCGGCCGAGGTGCGGGGGCGCGCGCTCGACGTCCTGGAGAGCACGCCGTTCCACGGCACCCGGCTCACCGAGGCGGGGTTCGCGTTCGGGATGATCGCCCAGCACGAACAGCAGCACGACGAGACGATGCTGATCACCCATCAGCTCCGGGCGGGGGCTCCGGCGCTGACGGCCCCGGATCCCGACCCCGTCTCGCCGGCGTTCCGCGGACCGTCCGAAGTCCTGGTGCCCGGCGGCCCGTTCACGATGGGGACGACCACCGAGCCGTGGTCGCTGGACAATGAGCGTCCCGCGCACGCGCGCCTCGTCCCGCCGTTCCACATCGACACCGCGCCGGTCACGAATGGCGCGTATCTGGCCTTCATGGACGACGGTGGCTACGACAACTCCCGCTGGTGGACGCCGGAGGGCTGGGCCCTGGTGCGGGACAACGGCCTGCGGTCGCCGCTGTTCTGGCGGCGTGAGGCCGGGCAGTGGCTGCGGCGCCGCTTCGGGGTGACCGAGGTGGTCCCGCCGGACGAGCCCGTCGTGCACGTCAGCTGGTACGAGGCCGACGCGTATGCGCGCTGGGCGGGCCGGCGCCTGCCCAGCGAGGCCGAGTGGGAGAAGGCGGCCCGCTTCGATCCCGCGTCCGGGCGGTCGATGCGCTACCCGTGGGGCGACGCGGACCCGACGTCGGAGCGCGCCAACCTCGGCCAGCGCCACCTGCGCCCGGCCCCGGCGGGCAGCTATCCGGCGGGTGAATCCCCGCTGGGTGTGAGGCAGTTGATCGGCGACGTGTGGGAGTGGACGTCGAGCGATTTCCTGCCGTACCCGGGGTTCGTGGCGTTCCCGTACCGGGAGTACTCGGAGGTGTTCTTCGGCCCGGACCACAAGGTGCTGCGCGGCGGCTCGTTCGCCGTGGACGCGGTGGCGTGCCGCGGCACGTTCCGCAACTGGGACTACCCGGTGCGCCGGCAGATCTTCGCCGGGTTCCGCACCGCGCGCGACGGGGAGGGTGCCTGATGTGCCGGCAACTGGCCTACCTGGGCCCTGCGGCGCCGCTCGGCGACGTGCTCGTGGCGCCGCCCCACAGCCTGCTGCGCCAGTCCTGGGAGCCGCGCCGTCAGCGGCACGGGACCGTGAACGCCGACGGCTTCGGTGTGGGCTGGTACGCGGACGGGGACCCGGTGCCCGCGCGCTACCGCAGGGCCGGGCCCATCTGGGGCGACCAGTCGTTCGCCGACCTCGCGCGGGTGGTGCGCTCGGGGGCCGTGCTGGCCGCGGTCCGCGACGCCACGCTCGGGGGCGCGGACGGTGAGGCCGCGGCGGCTCCGTTCGCCTGCGGCCCGTGGCTGTTCTCCCACAACGGCGCGGTGACCGGCTGGCCGCGCTCGCTCGCGCCGCTGACCACGGCGGTGCCGCCCGTGGACCTGCTGTCCCTGGAGGCCCGCTGCGACTCGGCGTTCGTGTGGGCGCTGCTGCTGTGCCGGCTGCGCTCGGGCGACGACCAGGGGCAGGCCCTCGCCGACACCGTCCTGGAGGTCGCCGAGGCCGCCCCGGGGTCCCGCCTCAACCTCCTGCTGACCGACGGCGAGACGATCACCGCGACCGCCTGGGGCGACAGCCTCTGGTATCTCGCCGAACCCGGCCGCCGCACCGTCGTCGCCTCCGAGCCCTACGACGACGATCCGCACTGGCGCGAGGTGCCGGACCGCACCCTGCTCGCCGCGAGCCGCACCGACGTCCTGCTGACCCCGCTCAAGGAGCCCACCGCGTGAGCCCGTACCAGCTGACCCGCACCCTGCCCGAGGACGCCACCGGCGCCGCCCTGCGCGCCGATGTCCTCAGCGGCCTGACCGGCACGCCGAAGACGCTGCCGCCGAAGTGGTTCTACGACGCGCGCGGCAGCGAGCTGTTCGACGAGATCACGACCCTGCCCGAGTACTACCCGACGCGCGCCGAGCGGGAGATCCTGCTGGCCCGCTCGCAGGAGATCGCCGACGCCACCGGCGCCCGCACCCTCGTCGAGCTGGGCTCCGGCTCGTCGGACAAGACCCGCCATCTGCTCGACGACCTGCCGGATCTGGAGACGTACATCCCGGTGGACGTCAGCGAGAGCGCTCTGCGGGGAGCCGCCGAGGCGCTCGGCGCCGAACGCCCCGGGCTGCGCATCCATGCGCTCATCGCCGACTTCACGCTGGCGCTCACCCTGCCGGACGCCCCAGGGCCGCGCCTGGCCGCGTTCCTCGGCGGCACCATCGGCAACCTCCTGCCGGCCGAGCGCGCCGTGTTCCTGACCGCCGTACGCGCTCTGCTGCGGCCCGGGGACATGCTGCTGCTCGGCACGGACCTGGTGAAGGACGAGTCGGTCCTCGTCGCGGCGTACGACGACGCGGCGGGCGTGACGGCCGCGTTCAACAAGAACGTGCTCGGCGTCATCAACCGTGACCTGGGCGCCGACTTCGACCCGGGCGCCTTCGAGCACGTCGCCCTGTGGGACGCGGACAACGAGTGGATCGAGATG
This sequence comes from Streptomyces sp. NBC_01446, assembly GCF_026340095.1. GTDB lineage: Bacteria > Actinomycetota > Actinomycetes > Streptomycetales > Streptomycetaceae > Streptomyces > Streptomyces aureus. The sequence goes on from NZ_JAPEPO010000001.1 coordinate 205,770, forward strand.
CGGCTGCGCTCCACGGCCGCGCAGACCGTCAAGATCCCGGCGCTCGGCCTCGCGGTCGACTTCGAGGACGGGGAGGAGATCCGCACGGAGATCTCGGCGAAGTTCCGCGAGGAGGGCGTGCGGGCCGAACTGGCCGGCGCGGGGCTGCGCATGACGCACTGGTGGACGGACGCGCAGAACCGCTTCGCGCTCTCCCTGAGCCGCGTCGACTGACGGCCGGGGCGGCCGGCGGCGGCCGGGTCACGGCCCGCTGGCGTCCAGCTCCTTGGTGATCCGGCGGGAGGCCGCCCGGGCCTCCTCGGCCGGGGCGGCCCCGGCGAGCACCTTCGACATGTACGCCTTGATCGGGTTGTCGGCCTCGACCTTCGCCCACAGCGGGGACACGGGCGTGGCCCGGCCGCGTGCGGCGCCCGCCGCCATCGCGGCCACGCCCGGCTCGTCGGCGACGGCGTCGCTCAGCGTCGTCTTGTTGGGCACGTAGTTCATGGTGCCGGCGAGGTCCTTCTGCCACTTCTCGCCGGCCAGGGCCTTGACGACCGCGACGGCTCCGTCGCGGTCGTCGGTGTTCTCGGGCACGACCAGGTCGGAGCCGCCGGTGAAGACGGATCCCGGCTTGGCCGCCGTCTTGCCCGGGATCGGGAAGTAGCCGAGCTTTCCCTTGAGTTCGGGGTTCTGCTGCTCGACGGCCTGGGCGACACCCGGCACGGCGACGATCTGGCCCACGTCACCCTTCGCGAACTCGCCCGACTGCGGCGGGTGTTCCTCGTCGGCGTCCTTGGGGCCCCGGCCGAGCGCCTGGAGCTGCCGGTAGAACTCCATGCCGCGCAGCGCCGCCGGTGACTGGAGGCTGCCCTCCCAGATGCCGCCGTCCTCCGTGGCGAGGTCGCCGCCCTCGTCCCAGATGAATCCGGCGAGCGTGTACCAGTCCTGGCCGGCGAGGTAGATGCCCTGGTCACCGTGGGTGTTCAGGCGCCGCGTGTCGTCGAGCCACTCGGCGCGGGTGCGGGGTGGCCGCTTGATGCCCGCCTTCGCGAACAGGTCCTTGTTGTAGATCACCACCCGGTTGGCCGCGTACCAGGGAATGCCGTACTGGCGTGAGTGGAACATGCCGGGATCGGCGAGTCCGGGCAGCCAGTCCTCCATGCCGAAGTCGCGCGCGGACTCCAGACTGAGGTCGAGCAGTCCGCCCTCGTCGACGTACTGGGGGACCTGCGTGTTGCCGACCTCGATGACGTCGGGGGCCGGTCCGTCCGCCGCGTCCTTGCTCGCCGGGTCGCCCTTCGCCTGACCCAGGGCCGCGCTCACCTTCTCGCCGATGCCGGTCCACTCCTGGATACGGATGTCGAGGCGCAGGCCGGGGTTCTTGTCCTCGAAGCTCTTCGTGAACCGCTTCAGGAACGCGTCCGACGCGCTGTCCTTCATCAGCCAGACGGTCACCGTGCGCTGCTCGTCGCCCCCGCCCGGCAGATAGGCACAGCCCGTGAGCAGCGAGGCGGACACGAGGGCGAGGGGGATGAGGGACGCGGCGGTGCGGCGGTACTTCACGTGGGTCACTTTCTGCCTGCGGACAGGGAAGGGCGGCCCGACGTGGGGGATGAGCGTGACGCTCGCACGGGTGTGGCTGGATTTTGGTATGGACCAATCGAACGGTCAAGGGGGTGACGGCCGGTAAGTCGAGCATCTGCCCTCTCGCTCGCGGTCCGCGGTGACCTGAGGCACCGTGGAGAGACGTCCACCGCACGGGCCGAGGAGGCCTTCATGTCCGATCACACGTACCGGGTCACAGAGATCGTCGGCACCTCCCACGAGGGAGTCGACCAGGCCATCCGCAACGGCATCACCCGCGCCTCGCAGACGCTGCGCGGCCTGGACTGGTTCGAGGTGTGCCAGGTACGCGGCCACATCGAGAACGGGCAGATCGAGCACTACCAGGTCGGCCTGAAGGTCGGCTTCCGACTGGAGGACGAGGCCTGAGCGTGCGCGTGAGCGCCGGGTCCGCTCAGGTCCGGTCCTGAGCCCACGTGCCGGGTCCGCTCAGGTCCGGCCCTCGCGCTCCTGGGCGTCCTTGAGCGCCTCGGACCCGCTCGCCCACCGGGCGCGTACGACGGTGAAGCCCGCCCGTTCGGCCTCGTCGCACACGAGCTCGTCGTCGTCGACCAGCATGCGGACCTCGCGGCCGCGGGAGAGCGCGCGCAGCGTCTCCAGTTTGGTGCGGCGCGCGGGCCTGCGGTCGTCGTTACGGCGCATCCAGACGCGCCCTTCGGGCAGGCCCTGTTCGGCGAGCCAGGCCACGGTGTCGGCGCGGCACCGCTCCGGCCTGCCCGTGAGGTAGACGACCTCGCACTCGCGGGCGCTCTCCAGCGCCAGCTCGACGCCGCGCGCGAGCGGCGGATCATCGGGCGCGGCCGCGAAGAAGGCCGACCAGTCGCGCGGGGTGCGCTCCAGGAAGCGCTGGCGGTGGGCCGTGTCGGCGAGGGTGTTGTCGAGGTCGAACACGGCGAGGGGTCTGGCGAGCGGTCTGCTGTTGTCGATCACACGCCAAGCGTAGGGAATCCTGGCGCGGCACAGGCGTTGAGCAGTGTGTGAGCTCAGTGATCGCATCGACCCGGTTCTCCGTCCTCGACCGTTCGCGCACCCGTGAGGGGTACGACGGACCCGAGGCGCTGCGCGACACCGTGCGCCTCGCGCGGGAGCTCGACGCGCTCGGCTATCACCGCGTCTGGGTGGCGGAGCACCACGGCGTGCCGGGCGTCGCCGGGTCCGCACCGACCGTGCTCGCCGCGGCAGTCGCCGCCGCCACCCGCACCATCCGGGTCGGCACCGGCGGCGTGATGCTGCCCAACCATCAACCCCTGGTGGTGGCCGAGCAGTTCGGGGTCCTGGAGTCGCTGTTCCCCGGCCGGATCGACATGGGCCTCGGCCGTTCGGTGGGCTTCACCGGCGGGGTGCGCAAGGCGCTCGGCCGGGACAAGGACGACGCCGACGACTTCGCCGGGCAGCTCGCCGAACTGCTCGCGTTCTTCCGCGGCACCTCCGCGACCGGCGTGCGGGCACGCCCCTCGGACGGATTGACGGTCCCGCCGTTCGTGCTGGCCATGGGCGAGGGCGCGACGATCGCCGCCGAGGCCGGACTCCCGATGGTGATCGGCGACCTCAGGAACCGCGAGAAGATGCTGCGCGGCATCGACCACTACCGCGCGGCGTTCCGGCCGTCCGCGTGGGCGCGCGAAGCGTACGTCGTCGTCTCGGGGACGGTCGCGGTCGCCGGGACGCCGGAGGCGGCCCAGCGCCTGCTGATCCCGGAGGCCTGGTCGATGGCGTACTCCCGCACCCACGGCACGTTCCCGCCGCTGGCGCCCGCCGAGCGCGTGGAGGCGCTGACGATGACCGCGAAGGAGCGGGACTTCTACGAGTCCGGGCTGCGCGGCCACATCGCGGGCACCGAGGACCAGGTCGCGGACGAGCTGGAGACCCTGATCAAGGAGAGCGGCGCGCAGGAGGTCCTGGTCACGACCAGCTCGTACGACCGGGACGGACTCCTGGACTCCTTCCGGCGGCTCGCCCGGGTCGCGGGCCTGGGCGCGGCCTAGAATCGTGGGGTTTGCCCTCCTGCCCCCAGCTGACGCCACATCCGAGCCGCCGTACGGAGCCCGCCCCATGCACGAGCCCCCTCACGATCCGTTCGTCCGCGTGCGGGGTGCCTGTGAGCACAATCTGCGGGCCGTCGACGTGGACATCCCGCGCGACGTGCTCGCCGTGTTCACGGGGGTCTCCGGTTCCGGGAAGTCCTCTCTCGCCTTCGGGACGATCTACGCCGAGGCGCAGCGCCGCTACTTCGAGTCCGTGGCCCCGTACGCGCGCCGTCTCATCCACCAGGTGGGCGCCCCCAAGGTCGGCGAGATCACCGGCCTTCCGCCGGCCGTCTCGCTGCAGCAGCGCCGCTCCTCCCCCACGTCCCGCTCCTCCGTCGGCACCGTCACCACGCTCTCGAACTCATTGCGCATGCTGTTCTCGCGGGCGGGCGACTACCCGCCCGGCGCGGACCCGCTCGACTCGGACGCCTTCTCGCCGAACACGGCGGCCGGGGCGTGCCCCGAGTGTCACGGGCTCGGCGTGGTGCACCGCACGACGGAGGCGCTGCTCGTGCCCGACCCGTCCCTCTCCCTCCGCGAGGGCGCGATCGCCGCGTGGCCGGGTGCCTGGCAGGGCAAGAACCTGCGCGACGTCCTGGACGCGCTCGGGTACGACGTCGACCGGCCGTGGCGTGAACTGCCGCAGGACGAACGGGACTGGATCCTGTTCACGGACGACCAGCCCGTCGTCACCGTGCACCCCGTGCGGGACGCGGGCCAGATCCAACGCCCCTACCAGGGCACGTACATGAGCGCGAACCGCTACGTCCTCAAGACGTTCGCGGACTCCAAGAGCCAGACGCTCCGCACGAGGGCCGAGCGGTTCCTCGACAGCGCGCCGTGTCCGGTGTGCGGCGGGGCGCGGCTGCGGGCCGAGTCGCTCGCGGTGACGTTCGGCGGCCGCACCATCGCGGATCTCGCGCATCTGCCGCTCGCGGACCTCGCGAAGATCTTCGACGCCCCCGGCGACGCCTCGGAGACCGCGCGGGTCCTCACCGGCGATCTGCTGGCCCGCATCGCCACCGTCACCGAACTCGGCCTCGGCTACCTCAGCCTGGACCGCGCCACACCCACGCTCTCCGCGGGCGAGCTCCAACGCCTGCGCCTGGCAACTCAGTTGCGCTCCGGCCTCTTCGGCGTGGTCTACGTGCTCGACGAGCCGTCGGCGGGCCTGCACCCGGCCGACACGGAGTCGCTCCTCACGGTCCTCGACCGGCTCAAGGCGGCCGGCAACTCGGTGTTCGTCGTCGAGCACCACATGGATGTCGTCCGCAAGGCCGACTGGCTCGTCGACGTCGGCCCGCTCGCGGGCGAGCACGGCGGCCGTGTCCTGCACAGCGGTCCCGTCGCGGATCTGGCGTCCGTCGCGGACTCGGCGACGGCGCGCTTCCTCTTCGGCCGCGAGAGGATGCCCGTGCGCACGGTGCGGGAGCCGCGCGGCCGGCTGAAGGTCGGCCCGGTGACCCGGCACAATCTGCGCGGCGTGTCGGTGGACGTGCCGCTGTCCACTTTCACGGCCGTCACCGGTGTCTCAGGGTCCGGGAAGTCCACGCTCATCGGCTCGATCACGGAGGAACTGGAGGGCGTGGGCCGCCTCGTGGTCGTCGACCAGAAGCCGATCGGGCGCACGCCGCGCTCCAACCTCGCCACGTACACGGGCCTGTTCGACGTCGTACGGAAGGTGTTCGCGGCCACCGACGAGGCGAAGGCCCGCAAGTACGGCGTGGGGCGGTTCTCCTTCAACGTGGCCGGGGGCCGCTGCGAGACCTGCCAGGGCGAGGGCTTCGTCAGCGTCGAGCTCCTCTTCCTGCCGAGCACGTACGCGCCCTGCCCGGACTGCGGCGGCGCGCGCTACAACGCCGCGACGCTGGAAGTCACCTACCGGGGGCGGACGATCGCCGAGGTCCTCGATCTGACGGTGGAGAGCGCGGCGGAGTTCTTCGCGGACACGCCGGCCGTGGCGCGCAGCCTCGGCACGCTGCTCGACGTGGGGCTCGGCTATCTGCGGCTCGGGCAGCCGGCCACCGAGCTGTCCGGCGGGGAGGCCCAACGCATCAAGCTGGCGAGCGAGTTGCAGCGCGGGCGCCGCGGTCACACGTTGTACCTGCTCGACGAGCCGACGACCGGTCTTCATCCGGCCGATGTCGAGGTTCTGATGCGGCAGTTGCACGGGCTCGTCGACGCCGGGCACACCGTGGTGGTCGTCGAGCACGACATGGCGGTGGTCGCGGGCGCGGACTGGGTGATCGATCTGGGGCCGGGCGGCGGCGACGCGGGTGGTCGGATCGTCGCCGCGGGGCCGCCGACGGAGGTGGCGCGGGCGAGCGGGAGCGCTACGGCTCCCTATCTCGCCCGTGCCTTCCCGCCAGGCGCTCCGTTGGACGCGCGGCCATGAATCCGCGGGCCGTCGGTGGGTGGTCGGCTCCCCCAAGTTCTCGGCTCCGCTCGAACAGGGGGACCCTCATCGCGGCGGAGCCGCATATCGGCCCGGCCCCGCGCCCCTGAAGGGGCGCGATACCGCACCGCAGTTCGCCGGAACCCCTTCCGGTGGGGTCTCAGGCCACCAGCTCGGTGCTGGGCCGGCGGGGCCGGCCCGTCGTCCCCGCCTCGGCGGCCCGGGCCAGTGAGCGGCGGTCGAGGTGAGAGCCCGGCGGGATCACGTCCCGTATCTCGACCTCGGCCACCAGCCCCCGTGTCGACGCCACCCGCCACAGCGAGGCGAGCAGCGTGTCGTCGCCGACGAACGCGGCAGCGGTGCTGGCCGCCCCGTCGGCGAGCCGGTACCGGACGCGGACCGGCTGGACCGGGACCCCCGCGTCCAGCGCGGCCTGGAAGACGGCGCGCCGGAAGTGCCCCTGCGCGTGGCCGCACCAGGTGCTGCCCTCGGGGAACGCGACGACCGCGGAGCCGGCCCGCAGCGCCTCGGCGATGCGGGCGACCGTGTCGGGGAGGGCGCGCAGCCGGTCCCGCTCGATGAACAGGACGCCGCTGCGCGCGACCACCGGCCCGGCCAGGGGCCACCGCCCTATCTCCATCTTGGCGAGCATCCGTGCCGGGCGCACGGCGCCGAGCAGCGGGATGTCCAGCCAGGAGATGTGGTTGGCGACCAGGAGCAGACCGCCGGTGGCGGCGGCGGTGCCGGTGACGCGGACCTGGACCCCTACGGCCCACGCGATCGCCCGGCACCACCGCCCGACGAGTCCGGCGGGGATCCGCCCGCCGAACGGTGACAGCGCGATCCCGGCCAGGACCAGGACCACGACCGCCGCTATCCGCAGCACGGCCCGGGGCACGGCCGACGTGGACCCCGCCGGCTCCACGCATGCCTTCGGGGTGCAGGGCGCGCTGGGCAGCCAGACGCTCATCAGACCGGGGCGAGGGAGAGGAAGTGCCGCAGATAGCGCGGGTTGACCCGGCGCATCGACAGCAGCACGTACAGGTCGGCGACTCCGAAGTCCGGGTCGTGGGCCGGCTCCGCGCACACCCAGGCGCCGAGGCGGAGGTAGCCGCGCAGCAGCGGCGGGAGATCGGTGCGGGCGGGGAACTCCACACCCTCCGCGTCCCAGGGCAGCAGCGGTCGTACGCGGTACTCCTCGGGAGCCAGGTACTTGGTCCGCACGCGGTCCCAGGTACCCGCCGCGAGGGCGCCGCCGTCGGCCAGCGGGATGGAGCAGCAGCCGGCCAGCCACTCGTGGCCGCGGTCGACCATGTAGCGGGCTATCCCGGCCCAGATGAGGCCGATGACGGCGCCGTCCCGGTGGTCGGGGTGCACACAGGAGCGGCCGACCTCGACGAGGCCTGGCCGGATCCCGTCGAGGGACGTCAGGTCGAACTCGCCCTCCGAGTAGAGTCGTCCGGCGACGGAGGCCCGCTCCGGCGGCAGCAGCCGGTAGGTGCCGACGACCTGCCCGGTGACCGTGTCGCGGACGAGCAGGTGGTCGCAGTACGCGTCGAAGGCGTCGACGTCGAGGCCCGGATGCGGGGTGGTCAGCAGGGCGCCCATCTCGCCCGCGAAGACGTCGTGCCGCAGCCGCTGCGCGGCACGCACGTCGGCCTCGTCGCGGGCGAGTGAGACGCTGTAGCGGGTGGGCGCCGCGGGCTGCGGGGGACGGTCGAGCGTGGAAACGCCGTTCATGGCTCTCTCCTGGTCACGGGCCGGGGCGGCGAGGCGGGGGCCGCTGAGCGGTGTCGTGCGGTCCGCCGCCCCTGTTCTTCCGATGCCGACTGACCGTCGAGTAACCGGCGTAGAGCGCGCGGGTGTGAGGTTGTTGAACGGCTCAAGCCGCACCTGTCAGTTCGCCGGCGCGCAGTGCGGCGGCCACCTGCGGGTTTCCCCCGCACCACTCACGCCGCGCCACAAGGCCGGTCCGCCCTCCGCGGCCCGAGCTCCGCTCGAACGATGGGCCCGGCTCGTATGGCCTAGCTGTACACGCGCGCACCGGCTCCAGCGGCAAGAGTGAAGTGCATGACCGAATCCGGAGCCGACGAGCGACGGCGTGGCACGGCCTCGTCCACCAAACGCCGACGGACCGTGCACGGTGCCGGGGAGGCCGCCCGGCGCGCCGCCGAGGAGCTGACGGAGCTGATCCGCCACCGCCTCGAAGGGGTCTCCGCGGTGTGCCGGGGCGAGGACGACGGCTGGATCGTCGACGTCGACGTACTCGAACTGGCGCGCATCCCCGACACCACCAGTCTGCTCGCGACGTACCAGGTGGAACTCGACTCGGCGGGCGAGCTCGTGCAGTACCGCCGTGTCTCCCGCTACCGGCGCGGAGCCCAGGACCAGTGACCGGGCCGTCGCACAAGTCTCCCGGAAGGACCGCCGCATGACCGTCTACACCGACGAGGTCGTCTGTGCGCCGCGCGCCGGAACCCTCTACGACGTGATGGAACTGATCCTCGACCGCGGCATGGTGATCGACGTCTTCGTGCGCGTCTCGCTGGTCGGGATCGAGATCCTCAAGATCGACGCGCGGATCGTGGTCGCCAGCGTAGACACCTACCTGCGCTTCGCCGAAGCGTGCAACCGCCTCGACCTCGAGCACGACTCGCGTTCCAAGACCGTGCCCGAGTTGTTCGGCGGCGGGCCGGTCTCCAAGACGATCGGCAAGGCGGGCGCCAAGCGCACCGCCCGCTCGCTGACCGACAAGGTGAAGGACGTCCTCACCCCGGACGACGACACGGACGACGACGAGGGCTCCGAGCGCGCCGCCGAGCCGGAACGCAGGCGCCGCAGCCCCGCGAAGAAGACCTCCAGCTCCTCGAGCCGCCGCGGCAGTGACGACGACCGCCCCCGGACCCGGCGCCGCAAGGCCGAGGAGGAGGAGTGACCGTGACGGCCACCGCCGCCCCCACCACCGCCGGCACGCTCTACGTCTACGGCATCGCCCCCGCGGGCGTGCGTCCCCCGCGCGCCCCCGGAGTGGACGGCGCGGCGGTGCGGCTGCTGGCCGAGGCCGGGCTGTGCGCGGCGGTCTCGGACGCCCCGGCTCAGGTCCGGGCGCGCCGACGGGACCTGATGGCCCATCAGTCGGTGCTCGGCGAACTCACCGCGCAGGGACCGGTCCTGCCCATGCAGTTCGCCGTCCTCACGCCCGACTCCGAGGCCCTTCGCGGCCAACTGCGCACCGACCAGGCCCACTTGATGACACAGCTGGAAAGCGTGCGGGGTTGCGTCGAGATGAACGTGAAGGGCACCGTCGTGCCCGGCTGCTTCGCCGACCTCGTACACCGCGACGAGACCCTGCGCGCGCTCGCCCGCAAGACCCGCAACCGCCCCGGCTACGAGGCGAACGTACGGCTGGGCGAGGCGCTCGCCAAAGGCGTAACCCGCGAGGCCCGGCGTGCGGCACGCGAGGTTCTGGCCTGCCTGGCTCCGCTCGCCGTGCGCACGGCGCAGGGACCGGTCGACGACGAGCAGGTGCTGAGCACGTCGTTCCTGGTGCGCTCCGCCGACGAGCCCCGCTTCCGGCAGGTGCTCACCGACCGGGCTCGCGACGTCGGCGACCGGCTGACCCTCAGCGTGACCGGCCCGCTGCCTTGCTACAGCTTCGTCGACGCGTCGTCCGCCCCGGCCGGCCGGTGACGCGATGGGACTCGTGAGCGGGCTCCTGCTGCTGCCGCTGGCCCCGCTGCGCGGCACCCTCTGGGTCGCCGACCACCTGCTGGAGGAGGCCGAACGCCAGATGGGTGACCCGCGTGCGGTGCGGGCACGCCTGGCGGCACTCAACCGGGCCCTGGAGGAGGGTGCGATCGACGAGGCAACCTTCGAGAAGGAGGAGGAGCGCCTGCTCCAACGCCTCGCCAGTCCGGTCCGGTTCACCGGTCACAGCTCGGTGGCCGCGACCCGTCCCGCGCCGGGTGCGCCCGACCGACGGCACCGCCGCGAGCCTGCCCCCTCACGCCACCGGCGCCGCGGAGGCGCCTCATGACCGACCTCGGCACCTGGCCCGCGGGCGCGGATCCGCAGCCCGTCGGACCGCCCAGCGGCAGCCTCGCGGACCTGCTCGAACGGGTCCTGGACAAGGGAATCGTCATCGCGGGCGACATCAAGATCGAGCTGCTCGACATCGAACTGCTCACCATCCGGCTGCGCCTGTTCATCGCCTCGGTCGAGACCGCCAAGAAGGCGGGCATCGACTGGTGGGAGACGGACCCGGCGCTGTCCTCGCGCGCCGCGCGTGACGCGCTCACCGAGGAGAACGCGCAACTGCGCGCCCGTCTCGAAGCCCTTGAGGAAGCCGACCCCGACACCGCGGAGGGAGACAAATGACGACGGTCACCTGCGTGTTCGCCGTGACGGACACCCCGCCGCCGGACGAGGTGCTCGCGGTGACGCCCGGCCATGACGGCGGTGGTCCGCTGCGGGTCCTGGCCGCGGGCCCGCTGCATCTGGTCGTCCAGGACGCTCCCGCGGCGGACTTCGGCGAGGAGGCGCTCGCGGAGCGCCTCAACCGGCCCGACGAGCTGGAGCGTTGTGCCCGGGCCCACCACCGCGGCGTGGAGACGGCCGCGAGCGCGGGCACGGCCGTTCCGCTGCCGATGGCGACGCTTTATCTCGACGACGACAACGCGGTACGGGCCGTGGCCGCCCGGGAGGCGTCCCTGCGCGCTCTGCTGGACCGGCTGCGCGACCGTACGGAGTGGGCGGTGAAGGTGCACGGTCCGGCAACCGCGCGAGCGGGCGTCGCGGCCGGGGAGGGAGCGGCCGACGGGCGGTCGTACCTGCGCCGGGCGAGCGCGCTGCGGCGCACCGAGCGCGAGGCGCGCGAGTCGACCCTGGCGCAGGCCCACGCCGTCGACCGGGAGTTGCGGCGCTACGCCGTCGCCGCGACGCGGCACCGGCCGCAGAGCGAGCAGCTGACCGGCACGAGCGTCCCGCAACTGCTCAACGCGGCCTATCTGGTCGACGACGGACGCCGCACCGAGTTTGTCCGGGCCGTCGGTGAACTGGCCCGCGACGTCGGCCGCTCGGCCGTGGAGGTCACCATGTCCGGGCCCTGGATCCCATACTCCTTCGCCCAGTTGGACGAGGTGGAGCGCGCAGCGCGCCAGGAGGTCCCCGCATGACCGTGCCGGTCGTCGGCGCCACGGACCGCTCGGTGGTCCCCTGGGACGGCCCGGAGCCGTACGCGCCCGTCGGGGTACCGCTCGTCGACCTGCTCGACCGGGTGCTGACGACCGGCGTCGTGGTCAGCGGTGACCTCGTGCTGGCCATCGCCGACGTGCCGCTGGTGCGGATCTCCCTGCACGCCCTGCTGGCGTCGGTCAGCGACCGGGTCCCCGCGCCCTGGTCGGACAGCGGGCCGCTGTGACCGCGCCGCGCGCCCACGCGGTGGACCTCGATCCCGAGCGGGTCACCAACGACCTGGCGGCCCTGGTCCTGACCGTCGTGGAACTCCTGCGGCAACTCATGGAACGCCAGGCGGTGCGCCGTTTCGACGAGGGGACGCTCAGCGCCGAGCAGGAGGACCGGCTCGGCACCGCGCTGATGCTGCTCGACGAGCGGATGGACGAGTTGTGCGCGCAGCACGGTCTGCAGCGCAGCGACCTCAACCTGGACCTCGGCCCGCTGGGCCCCCTCCTCGCCGATCCCGGACCGTGACACCTCGCGGAATTTCACTTCGCCGGCGCGCAGTGCTCCAGCCATCCGCGGGTCTCCGGCCCGTCGAGTACGCGCTCCAGGACGAGCGGTCGCGCGCCGTCGACGCATACGGAAGCGGGGCCGGGGAGCACCGCTCCCGGCCCCGCCCGTCCGCCCCCTGCCGGCGGACGTTTCTGCAAGCGCCGCGTGCTAGCGCTTGGCCACCTTGCGCGTGGCGCGCAGCCACTCCTTGTTCATGCTGGTGATGGACATCAGCGGGATGCCCTTGGGGCAGGCGGTGGCGCACTCGCCGGTCAGCGTGCAGCCGCCGAAGCCCTCGGCGTCCATCTGCCCGACCATGTCGAGGACGCGGGTCTCGCGCTCGGGCGCGCCCTGCGGCAGGACGTTGAGGTGGTTGACCTTCGCCGAGGTGAACAGCATCGCGGAGCCGTTCGGGCAGGCCGCCACGCACGCGCCGCAGCCGATGCACTCGGCGTGCTCGAACGCGAAATCCGCGTCGGGCTTGGGCACGGGCGTCGCGTGCGCCTCGGGCGCGGCCCCGGTCGGCGCGCTGATGTAGCCGCCGGCCTGGATGATCCGGTCGAAGGCGGTTCGGTCGACGACGAGGTCCTTCACCACGGGGAAGGCGGAGGCGCGCCACGGCTCGATGTCGATGGTGTCGCCGTCCTGGAAGGACCGCATGTGGAGCTGGCAGGTCGTGGCCCGCTCGGGGCCGTGCGCGTCGCCGTTGATGACGAGCGAGCAGGCCCCGCAGATGCCCTCACGGCAGTCGTGGTCGAACGCGACGGGGTCGTCGCCCTTGAGGATGAGCTCCTCGTTGAGCGTGTCGAGCATCTCCAGGAACGACATGTCCTGGGAGATTCCGTCCACGTCGTACGTGGACATGGCGCCTTCGGCGTCGGCGTTCTTCTGGCGCCAGACGCGCAGGGTGAGCTTCATGCGTAGCTCCGCTGAGTGGGGTGGACGTACTCGAAGACGAGGTCTTCCTTGTGCAGGACGGGGGCGTCGCCGGTGGCGGTGAACTCCCAGGCGGCCGCGTAGGAGAACTCCTCGTCACGGCGAGCGGCCTCGCCGTCCGGGGTCTGGGACTCCTCGCGGAAGTGGCCGCCGCAGGACTCGGCTCGGTGCAGGGCGTCGAGGCACATGAGCTCGGCGAGCTCCAGGTAGTCGACGATGCGGTTGGCCTTCTCCAGCGACTGGTTGAACTCCTCGCCGGTGCCCGGCACCTTGATGCGCCGCCAGAACTCCTCGCGGATCTGCGGGATCCGGTCGAGGGCCTTGCGCAGGCCTTCTTCCGTACGGGCCATGCCGCAGAACTCCCACATGAGTTCGCCGAGTTCACGGTGGAAGGAGTCGGGGGTGCGGTCGCCGTCGACGGCGAGGAGGAGGTTGATCCGGTCATCGGTCTCGGCCAGCACCTCCTGGACGACGGGGTGTCCGGCGCTCACCTCTTCGTGGTGCGGGTTGCGCGCGAGATAGTCGTTGATGGTCGACGGAAGCACGAAGTAGCCGTCGGCCAGACCCTGCATGAGCGCGCTCGCGCCCAGGCGATTGGCACCGTGGTCGGAGAAGTTGGCCTCGCCGACCGCGAACAGGCCCGGGATCGTGGTCTGCAGGTCGTAGTCGACCCACAGGCCGCCCATCGTGTAGTGCACGGCGGGGTAGATCCGCATCGGCACCTCGTACGGGTTCTCCGCGGTGATCCGCGCGTACATGTCGAAGAGGTTGCCGTACTTCTCCTCGACGGCCTTCTTGCCCATGCGGCTGATCGCGTCGGCGAAGTCCAGGTACACGCCCTGGCCGCCGGGGCCCACGCCCCTGCCCTCGTCGCACACGTTCTTCGCGGCGCGCGAGGCGATGTCGCGGGGCACGAGGTTGCCGAAGGACGGGTAGATGCGCTCCAGGTAGTAGTCGCGCTCGTCCTCGGGGATCTTGTTCGGCGGGCGGTCGTCGCCCTTGGCCTTCGGGACCCAGATCCGGCCGTCGTTGCGCAGCGACTCGCTCATCAGCGTCAGCTTCGACTGGTGGTCCCCGGTGCGCGGGATGCAGGTGGGGTGGATCTGGGTGAAGCACGGGTTGGCGAAGTAGGCGCCACGCCGGTGCGCCCGCCACACGGCGGTCGCGTTGGAGTTCATGGCGTTCGTCGACAGGTAGAAGACGTTGCCGTAGCCGCCGGACGCGAGGACGACGGCGTCGGCGAAGTACGTGTCGATCTTCCCGGTGATCAGGTCGCGGGCGACGATGCCGCGCGCCTTGCCGTCGACGACGATCACGTCGAGCATCTCGGTGCGCGCGTGCATCTCGATGTTCCCGGCGGCGATCTGCCGGGACAGCGCCTGGTACGCGCCGAGGAGGAGCTGCTGGCCCGTCTGGCCGCGGGCGTAGAAGGTACGGGAGACCTGGACGCCGCCGAAGGAGCGGGTGTCGAGCAGGCCGCCGTACTCGCGGGCGAACGGGACACCCTGCGCGACGCACTGGTCGATGATCTCGACGGAGATCTGCGCGAGGCGGTGGACGTTCGACTCGCGGGCGCGGAAGTCGCCGCCCTTGACCGTGTCGTAGAACAGTCGGTGGACGGAGTCGCCGTCGTTGCGGTAGTTCTTCGCGGCGTTGATGCCGCCCTGCGCGGCGATCGAGTGGGCGCGGCGCGGGGAGTCCTGGTAGCAGAACTGGACGACGTGGTAGCCCTGTTCGGCGAGCGTGGCGCCCGCGGAGCCGCCGGCCAGGCCGGTGCCGACCACGATCACGGTGTGCTTGCGGCGGTTGGCGGGGTTGACCAGCTTCGCCTCGAAGCGGCGGGTGTCCCAGCGCTCGTTGACGGGGCCCTCGGGGGCCTTGGTGTCGACGACCGGCTCACCGGTCGCGTACTCCGCGTAGGAATTCATGGGTCAGCTCACCACTCCGGTCATGACGCCCACGGGTACGGCGATGAAGCCGGCCGTGAGCAGCAGCGCGAGAACATTGGCGATGGTCTTCAGGACGCGGTCGCGGGTCGCGCTGCCCACGCCGAGGGTCTGCGCCGCGCTCCAGAAGCCGTGCTGGACGTGCAGGCCGAGTGCGAGCATCGCGACGATGTAGACGACGTTGCCGTACCAGGTGGAGAAGGTGTCGATCACGTTCTGGTACGGGTGGCCCGACTGGAAGCCTCCCGGGTGCACGGTGCCGGTCGTCAGGTCGAGGATGTGCCACACGATGAACAGCGCGAGGATGATGCCGCCCCAGCGCATGGTGCGCGTGGCGTAGCTCGAACGGGCCTTCTTGTGCACGTACTTGGCCGGGCGGGCCTTGATGTCGCGGCGGCTCAGCTGGTACGCGGATGTGGCGTGCGCGACGACGGCGACCACGAGCACGACGCGGATGAGCCACAACGTCCACTCGTAGTGCATGAACGGCTCACCGACGGTGCGCAGCCAGTGGGCGTAGTGGTTGAACTCGCCCGACCCGAAGAAGATCTTCAGGTTGCCGATCATGTGGACGACCAAGTAGAGCAGCATGATCAGGCCGCTCACGGCCATCACTGTCTTCTTGCCGACGGACGAGTCCCAGAGCGTACGCGTCATGGACGGCCGTCGGTCCGTCCGTGTTGCCAGAGCCATGCCACGCACGCTAGAGCCGAAGGACCCGATCGGTCCAAGACATGGTCCGGCTCATTTCCATAGGCACAGGCTATCGAGCGATTACTGTGGGGGTCATGCAGTTCCAGCAGCTCCAGTACTTTGTCGCGGTCGCCGAGACCCGGCACTTCACCCGGGCCGCCGAAGTGGTCCATGTCGCCCAGCCGTCGCTGTCCCAGCAGATCCGGTCCCTGGAGCGGGAGCTGGGCGCGGATCTCTTCCTGCGCGCCCGCGGGAACATCACGCTCACCGACGCGGGCGAGGCGCTCCTTCCGCTGGCCCGCCGCATCCTCGCCGACGCGGACACGGCCCGGCAGGAGGTGCACGAGCTGGCGCAGCTCAAGAGCGGCCGGGTGCGGCTCGGCGCCACGCCCTCACTGTGCACCGGCCTGCTGCCCGATGTGCTGCGCACCTTCCACGACCGGTATCCCGGCATCCGCCTGATGATCGAGGAGGGCGGCTCCCACGACCTCGTACGCGAACTCGCGCGCGGCGCGCTGGACCTGGCGCTCGTGGTGCTGCCGCTGCCCGCGCCGGCGCCCGCGCTGACGACCGTGGAGCTGCTGCGGGAGGATCTGGTGGTCGTGTCGTCGCCGGATGCGCCGCAGCCCGGACGGGGGCGGTCCGTGCGCATTTCCGATCTTGAGGGTGAGCGGCTTGTGATGTTCCGGCACGGCTATGACCTGCGGGAACTGACCGTCGCCGCGTGCCGGGCGGAGGGGTTCGAGCCGGATTTCGCGGTGGAGGGCGGAGAGATGGACGCGGTGCTGGGGTTCGTGCGGGCGGGGCTCGGGGTGGCCGTCGTGCCGCATATGGTCGCGACGCGCGTGGGGGCCGATCTGCGGGTGACCCCGCTGGCCCGTCCCGGGCTGCACCGGACCATTGCGCTGGCCCATCGCAGCGATGTGGCTCCGCCTCGGGCCGCGCGGGAGCTTCAGCGGATGCTGCTGGAGCGGTGACACGTTGTTGCCGGGTGGTTGTGTGCGGGTCGTCTTTGGGGGTTTGCGCAGTTCCCCGCGCCCCTGATCGTGGGGGTCCGGGCTGGGTTGCGGGTGCGGCACGTGGTCGTTTTTTGCGACGGTCCCCGCGCCCCTGATGGATTGCGCTGGTCCCCGGCCCCTGATCGATTGCGCCGCTCTCCGCGCCCCTGGTCGTGGGGCTGAGGGCTGTTGCTGTTGGTTAGTTGGGGGGTCTGGACGTCAGGCAGTACACCGTTTCCGATGGGTCTTGCAGGACCAGCCAGTGCGCGCCCCTTGACCGGAGCGTCGCGCCCAGTGATTCGTGCCAGGTGCGCGTTGCCTCGATGTCTGCGCAGGCCAGGTCCAGGTGGGCGCCTGTGGGGCGGGCGTCCGTGAGGCGTTGCATCAGGATGCGTACCGGGAGTTCCGCCGGGGGGCGGATCGTGTGGAATTCCGGGAGCGTGCCCGGCGCCGAGGTCCATCCGGTGAAGGTCGTCCAGAAGTCGATCTCCGCCTCGTACACCGTCGGGGCCAGGTCGACGCACACCTGGTCCAGGCGGCTCGTCGACCCGTCCGGGGCCGTGACGGGGGCGGGGCGCCGGTGCTCGCCGGACCACGGGACCAGGCAGAACGGCTGGCCGCCGGGTGAGTGCAGGACCTCCAGGCCGTCCTCCGTGTGAACGGGCGTCGCGCCGAGGCGGCGTGCCAGGTCCGCCGTCCGAGCGAGGTCGTCCACCGCGAGGTCCAGGTGTGCGCCTCCGACGCCGGTGACCGCCTGCGCCTTCAGGTACGGATCGGCTGAGTCGTCCGGCAGCAGCGTCGCGAACTCGTCGCGGTCGCCGCGGGGCGCGGACAGCCGCGTCCCCGTGACCCGCGTCCAGAAGTCGCAGGCCGCCCCGAAGCGCGCCTCCGGCCGGTCGATGAAGGCGTACACCCAGCGGATCACCAGGCACTCACCGCGTCGCGTCGCACAGGGCGAGCTCGTGCAGGCGGTCCGGCGGGCCGGGGCGGGCGTAGTACCAGCCCTGCGCGGTGTCGCAGCCCAGGTCGCGCAGCTGCTCGGCCTGCGCGCCCGTCTCCACGCCCTCCACGGTGACCGAGAGGTCGAGGCTGTGCGCGAGCGCGACGATGCCCTCGACGATCTTCAGGTCGACGGGGTCGGCGGGGAACCGCTGCATGCCCTGCGTGAAGGAGCGGTCCAGCTTGAGGACGCTCACCGGGAGCCGGCGCAGGTTCGCGAGGTTCGAGTAA
Source organism: Streptomyces sp. NBC_01446 (assembly GCF_026340095.1). Classification (GTDB taxonomy): domain Bacteria; phylum Actinomycetota; class Actinomycetes; order Streptomycetales; family Streptomycetaceae; genus Streptomyces; species Streptomyces aureus. The sequence continues at coordinate 223,330 of NZ_JAPEPO010000001.1, forward strand.
CCCGTACCGAAGTCGTCGAGCGCGATGTCCACGCCCATCTCGGCGAGCCGCCGCAGCGGCTTGAGGAGATCGTCGTCGGCGCCGATCAGCGCCGACTCGGTCACCTCGAGGCAGAGCGCGCCGGGTTCGAGTCCGAAGCGCTCCAGGATGTCGACGGTGTCGGAGACGAGGCCCGGGTGGGTGAGCTGCATCGGGGACAGGTTCACGTTGATGCGCAGGGACCCGGCGTCCTCGTAACGCTCCTGCCAGACCCGGGCCTGGCGCACGGACTCCTCCAGGACCCAGCGCCCGAGCGGCACGATGAGGCCGGTGTCCTCGGCGAGCGGGATGAACTGGTCGGGCCCGAGCACACCGTGCTGCGGATGCAGCCACCGCACGAGCGCCTCGGCGCCGCGCACGCTGCCGTCGCCGAGGTGCACGAGCGGCTGGTACTCGATGAAGAACTCGGCGCGCTCCAGGGCCGCGGGCAGTGCGGTCGTGAGGCCGTGGCGGGTGATGGCACGCGCGTCGGCCTCGGGGTCGGCGAGCTCGTAGCGGTTGCCGCCCGCCGACTTGGCCCGGTACATGGTGATGTCGGCGCTGCGCAGCACCTCCGCGGGACTGCGCTCGCCCGCCGCGGGCCCCTCCACGATGCCGATGGAGCCGCGCACGGTCAGCTCGCGCCCGTCGATGCGGATGGGCGCGGACAGCGCGTGCATGATGCGTCCGGCGAGGTCGTCGACCTCGGCCGCGGTGTCACGGCCGGTGGTCAGCGCGACGAACTCGTCGCCGCCGAGCCTCGCCACCATCTCGCCGGGCGCGGTGGCGCAGCCCTGGAGCCGGTCGGCGACCTCGACGAGGAGCCGGTCGCCCGCCGCGTGGCCAAGGCTGTCGTTGATGGTCTTGAAGCCGTCGAGGTCGAGGTAGCACAGGCCGAAGCGCATGCCGTCGCCCGCCGCGAGCGCCTTCTCCAGGCGCTCGAAGAACAGCGTCCTGTTGGGGAGCCCGGTGAGCGCGTCGTGGGTGGCCTCGTAACGCAGCCGAAGGTTCAGGAGGCGGCGCTCGGTGGTGTCCTCCACCAGTGCCAGCTGGTACTGCGGCACTCCGTCGGCGTCCCGCAGGAGCGAGACGGTCAGGTTCGTCCACAGGGCGGTGCCGTCGGGGCGGTAGAACGCCTTCTCCACGCGGTAGTGCTCGCGCTCGCCGCGCACCAGCTCCTCGTACAGGCGCCACAAGTGCGGGGCGTCGTCGGGGTGGGTCCACTCGACGACGTTGCGGCCGCGCACCAGGTTCTCGGCGCCGCCGAACATGCGCACCAGCGCGTCGTTGGCCTCCAGGACCGTGCCCTCTAGGTCGGCTATGCCGATGCCGATGGCCGCGCCGTGGAACACCGCGCGGAACCGGGCCTCGCTCGCGTGAAGGGCCTCGGCGACCGCGCTGCGCGCGCTCAGGGCCGCCCGGGAGATGGCCTCCTGCTCGACGAGGGTCCGCTCACGCAGTGCCTGGGCGAAGCCGGCCGCGACCGAGTGCTGGAGCCGTGCGCAGCGCGCCCGCAGCTCGTCCTCGCGCCGGTCCTCGTCGGCACGGCAGTACAGGACGAGGTAGGCGTCGACGACGTCGAGGGTGCGGGTGAGCGCCTCGGGGTCGGTGCAGTGCACGCCGATCAGGGCCGCGCCGACGGCCTGGGCCGCGGGCGCGTCCAGGGTCCGCTCGCCGAGCGCGTCCCGCAACCGCCGTGCGAGCGGCATGAGTTCCTTCTCGAACTCGACCCGGGTGAGGGAGCTCGCCGTCACCGGGAAGATCGCCCGGCTCCAGATGGTGGCGAACCTGCGGAGTCTGTCCTCGGGCCCGTCCGGTTCGCCGCTCACGCCTTGCGCCCCACGCCGGCGCAGCCCGAGAAGGCATATGGATCCTCGTCCGCGGGCGCGCTCTCCGGCCGCCAGTCGGGCATCTGCACGAGTCCGGGTTCCACCATCTCGTATCCCTCGAAGAACCGCGCGATCTCCTCGCGCGAGCGCATGATCAGCGGGTTGCGGATGTTCTTGTACACGTCGACCGTGCCGGCGGCGCGCGCGGCGGGGACGGGGATGCCCTCGTACATGGCGTGCGTGACGATCAGGAGGCTGCCGGGCGCGAGGGCGTCCCGCAGTTCGGCGACGGCGCCTTGCGGGTCGTCGGCGTCCTCGACGAAGTGCAGGACGGCGACGAGGAGCAGGGCGACCGGCTTGTCCAGGTCGAGGAGTTCACCGACCTCGGGTGCCGCGAGGATCTCCCGGGGCTTGCGCAGGTCGGCGGTCACGACGGCCGCGCGGTCGTTGCCGTCGAGGACGGCCCGGCTGTGCGCGACGGCGACCGGGTCGTGGTCGACGTACACGACGCGCGCTTCGGAGTCGGCCGCCTGGGCCACCTCGTGGACGTTGCCGAAAGTGGGGATTCCGGATCCGATGTCCAGGAACTGGGTGATGCCCTCCTGGACCGCGTAACGCACCGCCCGGCGCATGAAGGCACGATTCGCCTGCATGATCTTCGGGAGCCCCGGCATGAACTCCATCGCCTTGCGGGCCGCCTCCCGGTCCACCTCGAAGTTGTGCGAACCGCCCAGGTAGTAGTCGTAGATCCGGGACACGCTGGGCACCGAGATGTCGATGCCCTGGGGGGCCCAGGCGGGACGCTCCATCAATGTCTCCAAGGCGTAGGCGAGCCGGTGTTCGAGCTGAGGCTACTGATCGCCCGCCAATGGAGCGAGTCAAAACGGAAATTGACCGTCCGTTCTCGGTCACTGCCTCCGGCAAGTGCCGAATGGCAATGATCCGAAATCACCCCGAAACCCTCTCTGTTGCAACGGAAAAGAACCGGCCTGTTCCCTCCGCGTGATCACGGGAGGAACAGACCGGCGATTCGCCAAATCCGTCGCAGACTCTACGCGGTGCCCCTACTTGGGCGCTCCCACGGGCTTTCCCTCGGGCGAAGCGGCGTACCAAGTGCCGCCCACGCCCTGCCCATTGGTGTCGCCCGGCTTCTTGTCCCCGGAGTAGGTGTAGACCGGCCAGCAGTTGATCGTCTGCTGCTTGCCGCCGTCGGGGCGGTTGTACGTCATGAAGCCCTTCTTGAGGATGCCCTTGGTGTCGTTCTTCGCCACGGGCGCGACGGCAGGCCAGTTCTCCGCGCAGGTGTCGACACAGTTCGACTTGATGGGCCAGGCCGAGTCCTTGAGGAAGCGGTAGACGGTCATTCCGTTCTTGTCGACGACGATCTCGCCGAGCTTCGGGTCCTTTCGTGTGGACAGACCTGCCAGGTCGGCCGGCTGCGCGGCGGCGGGACTCGCCTTCTTGCCGTCGGGCCCGGCGGCGTACCAGACGCCCCCTACGCCCTGCCCCTTCGCGTCGCCCGGCTTGGTGTCCATGGCGTACCGGTACATGGGCCAGCCGTCGATCGTGAGCTGCTTGGTGCCGTCGGCCGCGGTGACCTCGCCGAGCAGCGACTGGTCGACGCCGGGCGCGGCCTTGGCGCCGTCCGCGGGCACCACGGGCCAGGCCTTGAGGCAGGCGTCGTCACAGTTCGACTTGGGCGGCTGGGCGGTGTCCTTGTCGAAGCGGTACATCGTGAAGCCCGCGCTGTCCGTGAGGACCTGGCCGAGCTTCTTGCTGTCCCAGGTGGCGAGCTGCCCGGCCGGCTTCGCCTTGGCGGCCCCCGCGTCCTTCGCGTCGCCGTAGCCGTCCCCGCTGCCGTACGCGTCGCCGTTGCCGTAACCGCCCTGCGCCGGGGCGGCGTTGCCCACGGTCTGGCCGTTGGGCGATTGGGCGCCCTGGTCCTGACCGCACGCCGTCGTCAGCGCCAGCAGGGCCGCAGCTGTGGCTACGAGTGAGGCGTTCCGCCAGGTGTTCATTGCCAACTCCCGCTGTTTGCTTGGGTGTTGTGCGATCCCGGAAGGGGCCGCACATGGCCCTAGGTACGCGCGGCGACGGCGGATGTGTTCAACGCGGCCGGAAATTTCTTTCTGGCGAGGGGCGCGGGACGCGTCCGGTGCGGGCCACGCGTGCGCTCCGGTGGCCGCGGGCAAACCTGGCGCCCCCCATCTCCCCACCTTCGGACCAATCCTCGGCGGCCGGGGCGTGGCGGCGGCTCCCGCCGCCCATGATCTCCGTCGTGTACGGATCCAGAGGGGCCAGGTCGACCCTGGTCACACGGGTGGTGGCGGCGCTCGCGCTGGCCTGGCTGATGGGCTCGCCCGCGGCCGGCGCCACGGCGGCCGCACTGACCCCGGCCGACAACTGCGCGTACGCCTCCATCGGCAAGGGCGGGGACGCTGTAGCCCGCGCCGGGGACGGCGTCGTCTGCCGGGCGGGCCCCGTCAAGCCACCGCCGCGCAAGCCCGCGCCGCCCCCGGCCCCCAAGCCACCGCCCCCACCGCCGCCGCCTCCTCCTCCCCCACCACCTCCACCACCTCCACCACCTCCACCGCCTCCGCCTCCGCCGCCGCCACCCGTGAAGGCACCTCCGCCGCCCGCGCCGAAGCCGACGGTGCGCCCCAAGCCCTCGCCGACTCCGGTGAGTTACCCCGCTTACCGCCCCGCGCCCCGCAAGGCGCCGCCGAGCGGCGGGCCTTCCCTGGTCTCGCTCACCCTGCTCATCACCGCGCCCGCGGTGCTCGCCGTAGCCGCCCTGCGCCCGCGCTGACCGCCCGGAGGTCCCGATGTCGGAATGGCTTGTTCTCACCCTCGCGATGGTGGCCGCGTGCGCGGTCGTGCTCGCCGTGACCGTCCTTCAGCAGCGCAGGATCGGTGACGACGACGACCCGAGCGAGACCCCGGACGTCATCGAGTACATGACGATGATGATCGGCGTGGTGTACGCGATCGTTTTGGGCCTCGCCATCGCGGGCGTCTGGGAGGGCCGCAGCGCCGCCCAGGACCACGTACGCAACGAGGCGCAGGCCCTGCACGAGGTCCATGAACGCGTCCGCGTCTACCCGACGGAGGTCAGGACCCGCATCCGCGCGGATGTCGACACCTATGTCAGCCACGTCGTCACCACCGAGTGGCGCACGATGAAGAACCAGGGCCATCTCACCGCCGAGGGCACCCGGCTCCTCGACAAGGTGCGCCACGACGTCACCGACTACCAGCCGAAGACCGACTTCGAGGCGCAGGCCTACCAGCCGCTGCTCGACCAGATCACCGCCGCGGACGACGCCCGCAACGCGCGCGCGGACTCCACCGGCGCCACCATGCCGGGCGTCGTGTGGTTCGGCCTCATCACGGGAGGGCTCGTCACGATCGGCATGGTCTTCGCCCTCCAGATCCGCCGGACGGCACGCGAACTGATCCTCGCCGGGCTCTTCTCCGCGCTGATCGCGTTCCTGCTCTTCCTGGTCTGGGACCTCGACGCGCCCTACAGCCGCGGGGTCGCGGCCACTGTGGAACCGTTCCTCATGCTGTTCCCGCACGCCGGGGGGTGAGACCGGCGGGCCGCGCTCACCTCCGGGTCAGCGCGGCCCGCCCAGCGCCAGCCCCCGCTCGGCCAGCGCCTCGCCGAGGACCCGCAACGCCTTGGGACCCATCCCGTGCAGCGCCTTCAGCTCGTTCACGGGCACGTCCGCGAGCTGGGCGAGTTCCGTGTATCCGGCCCCGTTCAGCGCGCGCAGCGCCGGAGCGCCGATCCCGCGCGGAAACCCGGTGGATGCCGTGCCGTCCGTCATCACTGCCTGCCTCTCCCAGCGGGGCGCGGGCTGCGCCCGGCGTCCCGGCGACGCACTCTGGTGCCATGACTGCCTGGCACACCCCCATCGTCGTACACCCTCCCGCACCCGAGGGCGGGCGGCACGTCACCATGCGGGGGCGGGCCGTCGGGCTCGCGCACAGCGATAAGGACCTGATCCGGCTGCTGCGCTCGGCGGGGCTCGGCGAGTCCGACATGACGCTCGACGATCCCCATCTGGTCGAGTGGCGCGGCGCGGGCCCGCACGTATGGCACACGATGGGACCCGACGAGCCGTCACCTGTCGCCTGACCGGCGCACACCGTTGCCCCGTTCGCCCTACGCGGATCGCGGCCGTCCGGGCCCGTACACGGCGTTCCGGGCATCGCCGGCGGAATTCGTAGGGGCTGATATGGCCGCAGGCCACGGGCTGTCAGGAATCTTTGACGACCCGGAGTCGTATGGCACACCGCATTCCTGGCCGCCACCCGTTCGCTCCCGCGCTGTCGCCCGCCGCGTGCGCCTCGCTTAGCGTTTTCGTGAGCGCAACTGTCGCGGTATCGCCGCCGCGTCGAGAGGGGTGAACGAATGTCTTCGTCCCAGCCGGCCGAGGAGGAGGGTCAGCAGAGGAAGCGCGCGCCGTGGGGCGTGATCGCGCTGGTTCTGCTCACCGGAATCGCGCTGATCCGCAATGGATCGGGGGAATTCGACCTCGGTCCCCCGCAGCCCGCTTCGGCGGCGGCAGGAGATTTCCGCGCCCCGTCCAGTCCCGGCGCGACGGCGCCGAAGCCGTTGCCGTTCTCCGTGGCGGAGCGGGTGCGGATCCCGGCGATCCAGGTGGATGCCCCGGTCACGCCCGTAGGGGTCGATCCGGACGGCTGGGTGGACGCCCCGCCGCCCGAGGACCCGAATCTCGCGGGCTGGTTCACCGGTGGCGTGACTCCGGGCGAGAAGGGCACCGCCGTCATCGTCGGCCATGTCGACAACCAGCAGGGGCCCGCGGTCTTCTACGGCCTCGGCTCGCTCAAAAAGGGAAATCGCGTCCAGGTCGTGCGCAAGGACCAGAAGACCGCCGTGTTCGAGATCTACGGCATCAAGGTCTTCGAGAAGGCGAATTTCCCGGGTAATCGCGTCTACGGCAGTACGGGAGCGCCCGAACTGAGAGTGATCACGTGCGGCGGCGGATTCTCCGAGCAGAACGGCTACGACGGGAATGTCGTCGTCTTCGCCCGCCTGGTCGAGGTGCGCTGACCCGGCGGGCGAAATCCCGCCTCAGACTCCCCGACGCCTGGGCACCGTGATGCGGTAGCCCGAGTCGAGGAGTTCCGGCAGAAAGATGCGCAGGGCGGCAACACTCTGGGAGCGGTTGCCGCCCGCGTCATGACTGAGGACCACCACGCCGGGGGCCGCCCCGGCCCGGACCGCCCGGACGATGGAGCGGGTGCCCGGCTCCGACCAGTCGTTGGTGTCGACGGTCCACGCGAGGGGTTCCATGCCGAGCTCAGCGCCGATGCGGAACGCGTTGCGGTTCCAGGCGCCGTACGGCGCGCGGAACCAGGCGGGCGGCTCGCCGATCGTGTCGTCGATGATCTCGCAGGTCCGCTCGATCTCGGAGCGCATCGCCGCGCGCGACATTTCGGTCAGGAGGGGGTGCGTCCAGGTGTGGTTGCCGACGATGTGCCCGTCGTCGGCCATCTCGCGCAGCAGGTCCTTGTTCCACTCGACCTGTTCCCCGCAGACGAAGAACATGGCGCGGACGTCGTGCTCACGCAGCGTCCGCAGGATGTGCGGGGTGTAGAGCGGGTCGGGTCCGTCGTCGAAGGTGAGGACCATGCTCTCGTCGTGGGTGTCCATCTGCAGGATCGGCTCGTGCCGAACCGGCAGCCGGGTAGGCGCCGCGTGCGGCGGACCGTATCCGGCCAGGGGCTGGAGGCGGTACGTGGACGGCCGCATCGCCTTCGCGGCCTGCGGCCCCGCGGCAGGGGCGCTCGGGCGGCCGGGGGCGCCGGTGCAGCCGGCGACGGCGCCGAGGCCGAGGAGCGCCACGCCGCGGAACAGGGCCCGCCGCCCTGGATTGTTCTGATCCGGTTTCATGACTAATGCGTCGCACGGCGCCCGACGCGGGCCGCATTCCAACGCCGCGCCCCCTCCCGAAAGCACCCGATGGGACCAGCAGCGCCCGAGGCGGCCCGTACGGAAAGGCTCGCCCCCATGGCCTGCGGGACCTGGGGTTTCCGCTAGCCTCACCGCTGTGAACGCAGAGCAGCCACACCAGTTCGAACGCGGTACCGACGGCCCCAAGGTGATCGTGGTCGGGGTGGACGGCTCCGACTCCTCGCTGCGCGCCGCGTCCTACGCCGGGGGCCTCGCGCGCCGTCAGCGCGCTCTCCTCGCCGTCGTCTACGTCCAGCCCGTCATGGCCGCCGGCGCCGCGCTCGGCGTCCCCGTGGCCGACACCACGGACGAGATCGCCGAGGGTCTGATCGCCGAGATCAGGGAGGCGGCGGAGCGGGTGAAGGACATATTCGAGGTGCGCTGGGAGTTCCACACCTTCCGCGGCGACCCGTACAACGGCCTGGTCACCGCCGCCGACGACCTGAAGGCGGACGCCGTGGTCGTCGGCGCGTCCGAGCAGGCGGGACACCGCATCGTCGGGTCGGTCGCGATCCGGCTGGTGAAAGCCGGGCGCTGGCCCGTCACCGTGGTCCCGTAACCGCCCCCGAACCCTCGGGCGTGCCGTCTTCCTCAGTCGCAGCGGCTGGGCCATCATGATCGCCCGTCAGCCCACTGCCGTCCGCGAAGAGGTCGAGCACCTGGCCGGTCTTGTCTTCAGACCACTGGACGCTGTTGATTCTCGATGTACTGCTTGACGGCGGTCAGTGGTGCTCCGTCGCAGGACCCGGCGAAGTAGGAGCCGGACCAGAAGTGTCCGCCCCACAGGTAACGGCGGACGTGCGTGCTGTACTCCTGGCGGAGCCTGCGGGAGGAGACGCCCTTGAGGGAGTTGACCAGCTTGGAGAGCTAGACTTTCGGCGGGCAGTGCACGAGCAGGTGTACATGGTCCTGCTCGCCGTTGAACTGTTTGAGTTCGGCCTCGAAGTCCCCGCAGACCTCGCGCATGATCTCCTCGGTGCGCGTCAGCATGGCGTCGGTGAATGCGTTGCGCCGGCACTTGGTGACAAAAAAACCAAGTGGGCGTGCAGGTTGTGAACGACGTGGCGCCGGTGCGCACATCAGGATGAGGGTTCAGGTTCCATCGTGGTGACATAAGCCAAATGTCGTAGAGTGATCGTGATGGACGAACTTGTCTGGGAGAAGCGGCAGTTCGGGCACCGTGCCCGGCTGGCGGTGACGCCTGCACAGGCCCGGCTCATGGACGACCAGGCGCACGCCGCACGAGCGATGTGGAATCAGCTCCACGACCTGTGGCAGATGACGCCGAGGTGTCAGCGCTCCCTGACGCGCTTGGATCAGACCGTGCGGCAGGCGCGCAAGGAGATCGACTGGTATGCGGTGCTGCCCGCGCAGGCCGCGCAGGCAGTCTTGAAGACGTACGTCCAGGCGTGGCGGAACTGCTGGAACCGGCGGGCGGACGAGCCGAACTTCAAGGCCCGTTTGCGCACCGTCATGTCCGTCGACATCCCGCAGGGCCGCGATCTCCAGATCAAGCGGGTGCACCGCCGTTGGGGCATGGTCAACATTCCCAAGGTCGGTCGGGTCCGCTTCCGCTGGACCAAGGTTCTCCCGGTCGGCAAGCTCGCCAACAGGGAGAATCGGATCACCGGGGCGCGGTTGGTCAAAGACGGACTCGGATGGCATATCGCCTTCCGTGTCCTGACTCTGGAATCAAAGCCTGAGCCGCACACCGGCCCTGAGATCGGCATCGATGCCGGGGTCAATCTTCCCCTTGCCCTGTCCGATGGCAACCATCAGGATCACGGACGACCCGCCCGGCTCCCGGATGGCACCGCCAACCGGGACAAGTGGCTGAACCCGGATGAAAAGGCCAAGCTGCTCCGCCTCGAACAACGGGCCGCGCACCGCAAGTCCTTCCGCAAGCCGAAGGAGCGCAGCTCCAACCGGCTGAACCACACCTACGACCAGATCAAGCAGCTCCGCGCAAAAGCCACGCGCCGAGTCGTTGACTGGCAGCACAAGACCACCACCGGTATCGCCCAGCAGTACGGCACGGTCGTGGTCGAACAACTCAACATCACGAACATGGTCAAGTCGGCCAAGGGCACCATCGAGGAACCCGGGACAAACGTCGCGCAGAAGTCCGGCCTGAACCGCTCCATCAGCCAGGAGGCATGGGGCCGCACCGTGACGATGCTGACGTACAAGACTGGCCGCTATGGCGGCACCCTGCACAGGGTTCCCGCCCCTGGCACTTCCCTGCGCTGCTCCGCATGCGGCTTCCTCACGCCCGGCAGCCGGGAAGGCCAGGCCACGTTCGTGTGCAAGAACCCAGACTGCGGCTGGTCCGGCAACGCCGACTGGAACGCGGCCCGGAACATCTTGCACCTGTACCGGATCGGCCTCGTGGCGATCCCGGCTGCCGGGAGGGCAGTCGTCAGGCGCACCCGCGGCGCCAAGCCCGCCACCGCAAGGTAGGTGGGAATCTCCTCCCTGAGCTTGCGAAGGGAGGAGAGCACTTCAATTCAGCTACTCGTACAAGAGGTCGGAGCTGGCGAAGACGGACCCGCTGACGAAGTCCTGACCGCTACCCGCCCGTCGCCTACCGGCCCATCGTCAGGCCGTCCTTGGCGGCACCGCGGCTGAGGACGGCCTGACTGATCCGGTCGCGGACGTCCGTCAGGCCGAGGCCGTCGTGGATGGACTGGTTGACGTTGATCACGCGCTTCGAGCCGAGGTTGAACCACTGCGGGATGAACTCGGCCTTGCGCACCTCCCAGCGCCCGCCGGGCCGCTCCGGCGGCGCGAAGGTGAAGCGGCCGATGGTGCCCTCGTTGCCGCGCGCGTCCTGCGCGCCGTCGGTGTTGAACATCTCGCCGGCGATCTGGTCGCCCATGCCGTAGACCACCCAGGTGCCGTTGACCTTCTCGTACGCCTGCGGGACGTGCGCGTGCGTGCCGAGGATCAGGTCGATGTCGGGGCGGCCGTCCGTGCGCGAAGCGGTGAGCTCGTCGCCGAGTCGCAACTGGTCCTCGTCCGGCTCCTCCTGCCACTCGGTGCCCCAGTGCAGGGAGAGGACGACCACGTCCGCGCCCGCCTTGCGGGCCGCCCGCGCGTCTTTGACGATCCTCTGACGGTCAATCACATTGACGGCCCACGGGCGCCCTTTGGGCAGCGGGAGGCCGTTCGTGTCGTACGTGTACGCGAGGTGGGCGACCTTGGCGCCACCGGCGCGCAGCCACGCGGGGCTGCTGCCCTCGGCGGCGGTGCGGGCCGAGCCCGTGTGGCTGATGCCCGCGCGGTCCATGGCGCCGAGGGTGCGGTCGATACCGGCGGCGCCGTCGTCGAGGGCGTGGCTAGAGGCCGTGGAACAGGCGTCGTAGCCCGTGTCGCGCAGCCCCTTGGCGACCTCGGGCGGGGACTTGAAGGTCGGGGAGCCGGTGTAGTGGCCGCCCGCGCCGTAGATCGTCTCCATGTGGCAGATCGCCAGATCCGCCTTGGAGATGACCGGCTGCACGGCGGACAGCATCGGCGCGAAGTCGTAGCCGTCGCCGCTCGCGTCGGTCTTCGCCTGCTCGATGATCGACGCGTGAGGCAGTACGTCGCCGGAGGCGACCAGCGTGAAGCCGCGCTGCCCGTCGGTGGCGCCGCCGGCGGCCGACGGCGCCGGGGCGCCGGTGCCGTGGGGGGCCGCGCGGTGTGCGCCGTCCTCGGGCGCGGAGCAGCCCGCGCCCGCCGCGATCAGTGCGGCGGCCAGGACCACTGCGCCCTGCCGTGCGTGCCGCGTGCGCCGGGTGTGTCCCGTGTGCCTTGTGCCGCGTCTGCGGTGCGTCATCGATCAAGCTCCCGATTCGGTGCATAAGGTGATTTTCGACATAGGCATAGACGTACGGGCGTCAGGCCGAGTCAAGGCTCCATACCGCCGCAGTCCCCGGAACGGCGTCACGTTCCGAGGCAGTCGGCCCCGTTCACCGCACCGCTCGCCGACCGCATCGACCGCCCGTCGCAGACCGCCGCCCCCGCTCTGGGCGTGAGCAGCGTGCTGCGCTGCCATACGGCCATGACGACCGCCATGAAGACCGAAGGACCCGACCACACGGCAGAACATGTGCTGGCCGAGCTCCAGCGCGAGCACGGCAGGCCGCTTCTCTCCTTCCTCCTGCGACTGTGCGACGGCGACCGGCAGCGGGCGGAAGACCTGGTCCAGGAGACGTTCGTACGCGCCTGGCAGCATCCGGAGGCGCTGCGCGCCGACTACGAGTCCGTGCGGCCGTGGCTGTTCACCGTCGGCCGCAGGCTGGCCATAGACGCCCGGCGCGCGCGGCTCGCCCGGCCCCCGGAGATCGGCGGCACCGTCCTGGAGAGCGCGCGGGTCTGCGCCGACCACGCGGAGCGCTCGGCGGCCGCGCTCGACGTCCGTGAGGCCGTGGCGACGCTCAGCCCGGAGCACCGGGCGGTGCTCCTCCACGTGTACTTCCGGGGCGCCTCCGTGGCCGAGGCTGCCGCGGCGCTCGGGATCCCGCCCGGTACCGTGAAGTCCCGCGCGTACTACGCGCTGCGCGCACTGCGCAGGGTGCTCCCGGGCTACGAGGCGAACACGGCCGCCCCGCATTGAAACCGGACGGCAGGTCAAGCCTCCGTAAAGCGCCTTGCCCGGTGCCCCGGTCCTCGATTGAGTAATCGGCTGTCCTCCCCTGCCCGGTCGGACGCGAGGGCCCGGGGGCCGGCGGAGCGCATGACCGGAGGAAGGCAGGAAGGGATGTTGCACGGGAGCAAGGAAGGCACATCGGGCGCCGGCGGCGGCGAACTGACGGTGCCGATGGCGTGGTTGTACGCCGAGTACATCGCCGATGAGCTGCTGCGCACCGGTGATCTGATGCCGCCCACGTCCTTCGAGTTCCGGGCCGGGCGCGACGCACTCGCACTGACGATCTTCCTGTCGGACACGGACGGCGAGCTGTCCGGCATCCGGGTCGTGTCCCAGCTGGAGAACTGGCTGTCACTGACGGCGTACGACCAGCCGTGGCAGTACTGGGTACGGGAGCACATGGCGCGCCTTGCCGCGCAGGCGCTCGATGAGAACAGACCTTCGCCGGACCTCGAACTGGCCGAGGCGGCGTGGCGGTGGCTGGAGGAGACGGAGCTGCTGGCTCCCGATCTGGACTCGGTGCCGGGCCGCGGGCCGCTGCCCGACGAAGGGGACGACGGGCCGCAGGTGTGGACACCGGCGTGGCAGCTCGGGCTGCCGCTGGGCCATCTGGCGATCCATCTGTTCTGAGGCCCCCTGCGGCCGCTGCGCCCGCTACCCGACCTCTACGCCCGAAGAGTGCACACCCGCGCGGTACTTGGGGATCCGCACGGTGATCTTCATGCCCGCGCCGGTGCCGGTCTCGATGACGAGGCCGTAGTCGTCGCCGAACACCTGCCTGAGCCGCTCGTCGACGTTCGACAGGCCGATCCCGGTCGAGGTGCCGCCCTCGCCGCGCAGGATCGCGCGCAGCTCGCCGGGGTCCATGCCGACCCCGTCGTCCTCGATGACGACCTCCGCCTCCGCGCCCGCGTCCCGGGCGCCGATCGTGATGCGGCTGCGGGTGACGGCGCCCTCCAGGCCGTGTTTCACGGCGTTCTCGACGAGGGGCTGGAGGCACAGGAAGGGCAGCGCCACCGGCAGCACCTCGGGCGCGATCTGGAGCGTGACCGAGAGCCGGTCGCCGAACCGGGCCCGGACCAGGGCCAGATACTGGTCGATGGAGTGCAGTTCGTCGGCGAGCGTGGTGAAGTCGCCGTGGCGGCGGAACGAGTAGCGGGTGAAGTCGGCGAACTCCAGGAGGAGTTCACGGGCCCGCTCGGGATCGGTGCGGACGAACGAGGCGATGGCGGCGAGCGAGTTGAAGATGAAGTGCGGCGAGATCTGCGCGCGCAGCGCCTTGATCTCCGCCTCGATGAGCCGGGTGCGGGAGCGGTCGAGTTCGGCCAGCTCCAGCTGTACGGAGATCCAGCGGGCGACCTCGTCGGCGGCCCGGGCGAGGACGGCCGACTCGCGGGGCGCGTAGGCGACGAGGGCGCCGAGCACGCGTCCGTCGGTGACGATCGGGGCGGCCACGGCCCAGCGCAGCGGGCAGTCGACGGCGTCGCAGCCGCAGCCGAACGCGGCGCTGCGCCCGGTGTCGAGCAGCCCTTCGAGATGCCCCATGACCTGCTTGCCGTGCGGGTCCCCCGCGCCGTCCCAGGCGAGGACGGCGGTGCGGTTGGTGAGGCAGAGCGCGTCGGTGCCGAGGAGCGTGCGCAGCCTGCGGGCCGACCTGCGCGCCGACTCCTCGGTGAGCCCGGCCCGCAGCGGCGGCGCGGCGAGCGAGGCGGTGTGCAGGGTGTCGAAGGTGGCCCGCTCCACCGGCGTACCCACGTCGCTGCGGCCACCGGGGTGCGCGGTGCGCCGGCCGAGGACGAAGCCTCCCGCGAGGAGGAGCGGGCACAGGGCGAGGAGCACGGCGGTGGCGGTCACGGCCGGGCTCCCGGCTCGCCCGTGGTGATCGTCCCGCGCACGCTGAGCGACTCCGGGAGGTGTAGTCGCGTCATCGTGGCGCTGGTGTGCGGCGGTACGGAGTCCTGGGTGGCGAGCGACACGAGGATCATGGCGAGGAAGCCGACCGGCACCGACCACACGGCGGGCCAGGCGAGCAGCGTGTGCAGCCAGCCGCCTTGTACGACGCCGGCGACGGTCAGGGTGACCGCGACAAGCGCGGAGCCGCCGCCGAGGAGCAGTCCGGCCCGCGCGCCGGGCGGGGTGAGCCGTCGCCACCAGATGCCGAGGACGAGCAGCGGGCAGAACGAGGACGCCGACACCGCGAACGCCATCCCTACGGCGTCCGCCACCGGCACCCCGCTGACCAGGAGCGCCCCGCCCAGCGGCACGGTCATCGCGAGGAGTGTCGCCAGCCGGAAGTGCCTCACGCCGCGGGCCGGCAGGACGTCCTGGCTGAGCACGCCCGCGACGGCCATCGTGAGGCCCGAGGCGGTCGACAGGAACGCGGCGAAGGCGCCGCCCGCCACGAGCGCCCCGAGCAGGTTCCCGCCGAGCCCGCCGACGGCCCGCCCCGGCAGGAGCAGGACGGCCGCGTCGGCGTCCTGGGTGGCGCTCAGTTCGGGCGCGTACAGGCTGCCGAGCCAGCCGTAGACCGGCGGCAGGCAGTAGAAGAGCCCGATGAGGCCGAGCACGGCGACCGTGGTGCGGCGGGCCGCGCGGCCGTTCGGGCTCGTGTAGAAGCGGACGACGACGTGGGGCAGGCCCATCGTGCCGAGGAACGTGGCGACGATGAGGCCGTACGTCGCGTACAGCGGGTGGTCCGCGCGGCTGGTGGCGAGCGGCTGCCCGGAGCCCGCGCCCGACCAGGGCAGGCCGTCCGCGGGCGGCGGGGCGCCGCCGTCGCCGTGCCAGGCGAGGACCAGGAAGAACGCGGGTACGAGCAGCGCGGTCAGCTTCAGCCAGTACTGGAAGGCCTGTACGAAGGTGATGGAGCGCATGCCGCCCGCGGCGACAGCGAGAACGACGACGGCCGCGACGAGCGCCCCGCCGAACCAGCGCGGCGCCCCCGTGAGGATCTGCAACGTGAGCCCCGCGCCTTGGAGTTGGGGCACGAGGTAGAGCCAGCCCGCGCCGACCACGAGCATGCTGACGACCCTGCGGACGCTGCGGGACTCCAGGCGGCCCTCGGCGAAGTCGGGCAGCGTGTAGGCGCCGGAGCGGCGCAGCGGGGCTGCGACGAACACGAGCAGGACGAGGTATCCGGCGGTGTACCCGACGGGGTACCAGAGCATGTCGGGGCCGTGCACGAGCAGCAGTCCGGCGACGCCGAGGAAGGAGGCCGCGGAGAGGTACTCGCCGCTGATCGCGGCGGCGTTGAGGCCGGGGCCCACCGTGCGCGAGGCGACGTAGAAGTCGGAGGTGGTGCGGGAGATGCGCAGGCCGAAGCCGCCGATGAGGACCGTGGCCAGGACGACCACGGTCACCGCGGATATCGCGTACGCCTCGTTCACGGCGCACCGTGGCGGTCGCGGACGGCCCGGCCGTGCACGAGGCGCGCGAAGTCGCGTTCGTTGCGCTCGGCCCGGCGCACGTACCACCAGGCGATGAGGACGAGGACCGGGTAGCAGCCGAAGCCGAGGACGATCCAGACGACGGTGGTGTTGCGAAGGGCGCCGAAGAAGAGGGGCAGGGTCACCACGGGCAGGGCAAGGACCGCGAACGCGGTGAGTCCGGTGCGGAGTTGACTGCGCATCAGGGAGCGGACGTAGGCCGCGCCCAGCGTCGTCTGTTCGTCGATCTCCCACTGGGTGGGGTGGCCGGGCAGCCGGCGCACCGCGCGCGGCTCGCCGGTCACGACCTCGCGGCGGGGTGCGGGCTCAGCGCTGGCGGACACGGCCGGAGTGTAGGCGGGGGTGCAGGCCGAGCGGAAGGGGTCGACTGGTATCGGCCCAGGTCACGCGGTTTCCGGTCAGCCGCCCGCGCGCCGCATGAGCAGTTCGCGCACCCGGCTCGCGTGGCGGCGGCTCACGGCGAGTTCGGCGTCGCCTATCCGCACGCTCATGCCTCCGCCGTCGAGGCGGAGTTCGTCGATGCGGTGCAGGGCGACGAGATGGCTGCGGTGGATCCGGACGAACCCGTACGGCTGCCAGCGCTCCTCCAGAGTGGTCAGCGGTATGCGCACGAGGTGGCTGGCGTCAGCGGTGTGCAGGCGCGCGTAGTCGCCCTGGGCCTCGGCGTACGCGATGTCGGCGACGGCCACGAGGCGGGTGACGCCGCCGAGTTCGACGGGGATCCGGTCGGCGGAGAGGTCCACCGTGGGCCTGGCGACGGCGGCCTGTTCGGCGACGCGCCGCACGGCCTCCGCGAGGCGCTCCCTGCGCACGGGCTTGAGGACGTAGTCGACGGCTTTCAGGTCGAAGGCCTGCACGGCGAAGTCCTCGTGGGCGGTGACGAAGACGATCATCGGCGGCTTGGCGAACCCCGCGAGGAGCCGCGCCACGTCGAGGCCTGTGAGCCCGGCCATCTGGATGTCGAGGAAGAGCACGTCGATGGCGTTGGCGTCGTCGCCTCCCGCGTCCAGGGCGCGGCCGATGCGGCGCAGTGCCTCGTTCGCGTCGGTGGCGCCCTCGGCTGCGCGCACCCGCGGGTCGGCCCGCAACAGGTAGAGCAGTTCGGCGAGTGCGGGTTCCTCGTCGTCGACGGCCAGTACGCGCAGCATGCGGTTGGAGTGTAGGTGGTTGTCCCGTGGTGGCCAATCCTGGTGGGACTTGAGTGATTCGGCGGCCGGTTGCGTACGGGAGGGCGAGCGGCACACACCGTCCGGTCAGAGGTCATACACGTACGACGCGAGGAACGGCATGAGGTCCCTGGATCGGCATCGCGACGTCGGCGCCTACGCGCTGGGCGTCCTCGACGAGGCGGACCGGTTCCGCTTCGAGGACCATCTCGGGCAGTGTCCCCGGTGCGTGGCGCGGGTCGGGGAGTTCGGGTCCACGACGGCGGCGCTGGCGCTGTACGCGCGGGCGACGCCGCCGGCCGTGGAGACCGTGGCCGAGGCGGGTCCCGTGCTTCTGGACGGACTGGTGTCGCGGATGGAGCGGGTGCGCCGGGCGGGGCGCAGGCGGTGGCTGTGTGCGATGGCGGCGGCGGTCGTGCTCGCCGTGGCGGGGCCGGGTGTTGTGGTCCTGGGCGGATCCGGCGACGGCGCCGTGCGGCTGGACGCGCGGGACGCGCGGACCGGGGTGTCGGCATCGGTGACGGCGTCCGGCCGCGAGTGGGGCACCGCGGTGGGGATCGAGGTCCGTGACGCGCGCGGTCCCCGCGTGTGCGAGCTGGTGGCCGTCGGCAAGGACGGTTCACGGCAGACGGTGACGACCTGGGCCGCGCGGGCCCATGACGCCGCGGCGACCACGACGCAGAGCGCGGTGGCGCTCCACCCTCAGGAGATCGCCCGCTTCGAGGTGCGGACCACGGACGGAACGCGTCTGGTGGCCATCCCTATGCGGTGAACCCCCGTTCCTGGCAGGCGACTTCGGGCAGCGTCCCCCAGGGCGTTCACTTCAGGAGCTTCGACATCCTGCGGTCCGCGAGCGGCTTGCCGCCCGTCTGGCAGGTCGCGCAGTACTGGAGCGACGAGTCGTGGAAGGACACCTCACGGATCGTGTCGCCGCACACCGGGCACTTCTCGCCCGCTCTGCCGTGCACCCGCAGCCCGCTCTTCTTCTCGGCCTTGAGCCGCCCGGCCGCGACGCCGCGGGAGCGCTCGACGGCCTCGGTCAGCGTGTCGCGCAGGGCCTTGTGGAGGACGGACACGTCGTCGGCGGTCAGGCTCGACGCGAGCTTGAAGGGGGACATCTTCGCGGCGTGCAGGATCTCGTCGCTGTACGCGTTCCCGATGCCCGCGATGAGGCTCTGGTCGCGCAGCGCCCCCTTGATCTGCCGCCGCTCGCCGTCCAGGAGGGCGGCGAAGCGCGCCTCGTCGAAGCCGTCGGCGAGCGGGTCGGGGCCGAGCCTCGCGATGCCGGGGACATCGGCCGGGTCATGGACGACGTACACCGCGAGGCTCTTCTGGGTGCCCGCCTCGGTGAGGTCGAAGCCCTCGCCGTCCTCCAGGGCGACGCGCAGGGCGAGCGGTCCCTTGCCGGGGCGCGGCGGGCCGTCGGGGAGCCGGTCCCTCCAGTGGAGCCAGCCCGCGCGGGCGAGGTGCGTGACGAGGTGCAGCCCGTCCGCGTCGAGGTCGAGGAACTTGCCGTGCCGCGTCACGCCCGTGACCGTGCGGCCCTCCAGGGCGGCGGGCGGCGGGTCGTACGTCTTCAGGACGCTCACGGCGACGGGCAGGACGCGGACGATCTCGTGCCCCACCAGGTGCTCGGTGAGGAAGTCCGTCAGCGCTTCGACCTCGGGAAGTTCCGGCATACGTCCAGAGTGCCACCGGGCACCGACAGCGCCAGGTGAGCCGTCACCGCGCCTGTGGTCAGTCCCTGGCCGGCACCACAAACTCGCACCACACGCACTTGCCGCTCCCCCGCGCCTCCACTCCCCACACGTCCGCGAGCCGGTCCACGAGGAGCAGACCGCGCCCCGAGACGCCGTCCTCGCCCGCCTCGCGGCGGCGCGGGAGCGCGCTGGAGGTGTCCTCGACGTCCACGCGCAGCCTGCGGTCGGACGCGGTGATCACGCGGAGGGTGACGACCGCGGGTCCGTCGGTGTGCATCAGCGCGTTGGTGATCATCTCGTCGGCGACGAGCTCGATCTCGTCCGCCCGCCCGCCGGCGCCCCAGGCCCGTACGGCGGCCCTGATCATGTGCCGGGCCTCTCTCAGGGCCTCGGGGTCGTTCGGCGCGACGTGCTGCTGGAGGCGGCCGCCCGACTGGGGCGCGCCGATGCCGCGCCGGCGCAGCAGGAGCAGGGCGACGTCGTCGTCACCGCCGCGTTCGTCGACGCTCTCACACAGCAGGTCGCCGAGGTCGCCGAGGTCGTGGGGGCCGCTGCTGACGAGGGCCGTGAGGGCCTGCAGTCCGTCGTCGAGGTCGGTTCCCGGCTGCTCGACGAGGCCGTCGGTGCACAGGATCAGTGCCTGGCCCGGGTCGAGTTCGACGGTCCCGACCGGGTATTCGAGCTGGCGGAACTCGGCGGAGAGGCCGAGCGGCAGGCCGCCGTCGACGGGCAGTCTGCGGCAGGTCCCGTCGGTGAGGCGCAGCAGCGGGTCCAGGTGTCCTGCGCGCACGAGCTGGACGACCCCGGTCGAGAGGTCGGCCTCCGCGTACAGGCAGGTCGCGAACCGCTCGGTGTCGAGTTCGTGGAGGAAGACGGAGGCGCGGGCCATGACGGTGGCGGGCGTGTGCCCTTCGGCGGCGTAGGCGCGCAGCACGATGCGCAACTGTCCCATGACGGCGGCGGCGTGGGTGTCGTGTCCCTGGACGTCGCCGATGACGGCGCCGACGCGTCCGCCGGGCAGCGGGATCACGTCGTACCAGTCGCCTCCGATGTCGCGGCCGAGGGCGGCCGAGCGGTAGCGGACGGCGATGTCGGCGCCGGAGACCGCGGGGATGGTGCGGGGCAGCATGGCCTGCTGGAGGCCCTGGGCGAGGTCCTTCTCCTGCTCGTAGAACATCGCGCGCTGGAGGCTCTGGGCGATGCTGCTGCCGAGGGCGACGAGGACGTTGCGCTCCTCTTCGGTGAAGCCGCGCTTGTCCATGTAGAGCAGGCCGAGCGCACCGATGGGGCGGGCCTGGGCGATGAGCGGCAGGTAGGCCGCGGCCGTGATCTCGAGCTGGGTGATGTGCGGCCACAGCAGCGGGTAGGACCGGGCGAAGTCGTCGGGGGAATCGATGAAGCGGGGCGCGAGGGTGCGCACGACGTCGCCCATGGGGTAGGGCTCGTCGATCCGCGTGACCTTGGTGCCGGGCACGAAGCTGCCCTCGGGCCCGTCGGCGACCAGGTGGATGCGGCCGGCCTTGACGAGGCCCATGACGAGGCTGGTCGCGCCGAGGTGCTGGAGGCCGTGGCTGTCCTTGAGGACGTCGATGACGTCCTGGACGGTGCGGGCGTGCGCGAGGGCGGCGGTGGTGCCCTGGACGACGCTGGTCTGGCGGCGGCGCAGGGCGTCCTGTTCGCGGCGGGCCGTGCTGTCGCTGAGTTCCTGGGTGGCGTCGCGGACGATGCCGATGATGCGGCGCGGGCGGCCGGTGTCGTCGCGCCTGATGTAGCCCTGGGTGTGGGTCCAGCGCATCCTGCCGTCGCGGCATTTGATGCGGAAGTAGGCGCCGTAGTTCTCGTTGCTGCTCTTGAGGGCCGTGGAGACGATTTCGTCGAGGCGGGTGGCCTCGGTCGGGGGGATGCGGATGTCGAGCGACTCGGGACGCCCGTCGTACTCGTCGGGGCGTACGTCGAAGATCTCGTGGGCCTTGGCGTCCATGTGCATCAGGCCGGTGTCGAGGTCCCAGTCGAAGCTGCCGATGCCCAGGTGGTCCCCGAACTCGGCGAGGAAGCAGCAGGCGGCGCCCCCTGTCGCCCTGCCGCAGTGCGTGCAGTCGATCGGCTCCCCGCCCCCCGTACCGGCGGCTTCCATGGGGCCACGCTAGGCGCAGCGCGAATCACTCGCATGCGGGGCACGGCGTACTCCGGACGGGCCTGGGCGCGCCCCGGAGCGCGCCGGGGGCCGTCGGTGCGGCGGCCACCGGCGCGCTTCGCCGGGACGGGGCCCGTCAGCTGTCGCTGACGTTCGCGGCGGACGGCAGGTCGGGGATGAGGCCGTTGCCGTCGGGCAGGTCGGGGCTGTCGGGGACGGTGTCCGGGCCGAGGTCGCTGGATCCGTCGCTGGGAGGCGCGTCCGTGGGGGTGCCGGTGTCGCCGGGCACGCTGGTCGGCGGGCTCGCGGGCTCAGAGGCCGGCGCCGACTTCTCCGAGGAGGGCGGCTCTGACGACGGGGGGCTGGCGCTGCTGGAGGAGTCCGGCGGGCCGGTGCTGCTGCTCGGGCTCGGCGACGTGGACGACGGCGGGGGCGACGTCGGGGGCGACGTCGGGGGCGACGCGGAACTGTCGGAGGGGTGGGGTTTCGGCATCGGGGGCGGCGGCACGCGCTTGTCGTGCTGCCCGTCGTCACCGACCTTCCGCTCGATCCACGTGTTGTTCGTGATGTTCACGATGACGATGTTCGTGATGACCTTCGGTGCCGGGGTGACGACCACGACCCGAGTGGGCCGGTAGCCGGACCACTGCTGCCCCTGGGTGTTCGGCGTCCCCCTGAACGCGACGGGCGGGCTCAGCGGATTGCCGCACGCGCACCGCACCCGTGGCATCCCGCGGTCGTCGACGAGGACGGCGGTGCCGGCCTGGAGCACGGACTGGTAGCTCGTCGCCTCTCCGGAGCGGTAGCCGTGGTTGGTGACGCGGGTGTCGGCGCGCAGGACGACCGGCGTGAGCCCGCGCAGGAAGCCGGGGACGGCGTCCGCGGAGATGCCTTCGGCGTCGGCGAAGGCGCGTTCCTTGGTCGGGTCCGCGGTGAGGAAGGTGACCTGCTTCTCGACGTCGCAGCTTCCGACGGACTGTGTGCCGCCGTAGAGGCCGGGGGTCGCACCGTCGACGGGGTGCATGCCCTGCGTGCTCGTGGAGGCGGTGCCGCTCGGTGACGGCGGCTGCGGCGTTCGGGTGACGGGCGCGGGGGTCTCGGTGGTCTTGGCGGTGGAGTCGGTGAACGGGTCGGGGCCCGTGCCGGCCACGGGCTGGAGGAAGAGCTCCCCCTTGCCGGCCGACGCGTTGTTGCCGCTGTCCCCCGAGCATCCGGCGACCAGGAGCGCGGCGGATATCGCCAGGGCAGCGACAAAGGTCCTGGTGGGTGAGCGCACCGTGTTCTCCCGCCTACATATGGGCACTTTGCCCCATTGTTTGCGGCAAAATCGGGCATCCCGCAAGCGCAATGCGATCCCGCACGCGCGTTGCGCCCCTCCGTCACACTGGAGAGGTGGAGTGGTTCAGCTCGCCCGGGTACTGGCTCGCCCGCCTGATCTTCCAGCGCGGTCTGGCCGCGCTGTATCTCGTGGCCTTCGTCGGGGCGGCGCTGCAGTTCCGGGCGCTGATCGGCGAGCGCGGGATGCTGCCGGTTCCGCGCTATCTGGCGCGGATGCCGTGGCGGCAGGCGCCGACCCTGTTCAGGGCGTACTACTCGGACCGGTTCTTCGCGGGCGTCGCCTGGGGCGGGGCCGCGGTGTCGGCCGCGCTCGTCGCGGGCCTCGCCGACCGGGTGCCCCTGTGGGCGGCCATGGCGCTGTGGGTGGTGCCGTGGGTGCTCTATCTGTCGATCGTGAACGTCGGGCAGACCTGGTAC
This sequence comes from Streptomyces sp. NBC_01446, assembly GCF_026340095.1. Lineage (GTDB taxonomy): Bacteria > Actinomycetota > Actinomycetes > Streptomycetales > Streptomycetaceae > Streptomyces > Streptomyces aureus. The sequence goes on from NZ_JAPEPO010000001.1 coordinate 245,991, forward strand.
GCGTTCGGCTGGGAGTCACTCCTGCTGGAGGTGGGCTTCCTCGCCGTCTTCCTCGGCAACGAACGGGTGGCGCCACCGCTGCTCGTACTGCTGCTCCTGCGCTGGGTCCTCTTCCGCCTCGAGTTCGGCGCGGGCATGATCAAGATGCGCGGCGACGAGTGCTGGCGGAAGCTGACCTGCCTCTACTACCACCATGAGACACAGCCGATGCCGGGCCCGCTGAGCTGGTTCTTCCACCGGCTCCCGCGCCCCCTGCACCGCGTCGAGGCCGGGGCCAACCACGTGACCCAACTCGTCGTGCCCGTGTTCCTGTTCACCCCGCAGCCGATCGCGACGGGCGCGGCCTGCCTGATGATCCTCACCCAGCTGTGGCTGGTCCTCTCGGGCAACTTCTCTTGGCTGAACTGGCTGACGATCCTGCTCGCCGTGACGGCGGTGGACTTCTCCCTCCTGCGCGAGCCGCCACACCTGGCCGCCGCCCCGCTCTGGTACGAGTGCGTCGTCATCGCCGTCACCGCACTCGTCGTCGCGCTGAGCTACCACCCGGCACGCAACCTGCTGTCCCGGCGCCAGTCCATGAACCGCTCCTACGATTCTCTGCACCTCGTCAACGCGTACGGCGCCTTCGGTTCCGTCGGGCGCATCCGGGACGAGATCGTCATCGAGGGCACGGCCGACCCGGTGCCGCGCGAGGAATCCCGTTGGCTGGTCTACGAGTTCAAGGGAAAGCCGGGCGATCCGGAGCGCTGGCCACGCCAGTTCGCCCCCTATCATCTGCGGCTCGACTGGATGATGTGGTTCGCCGCGCTCTCCCCCATGTACGCGGAGTCCTGGTTCGGAGGCCTGGTGGAGCGCCTCCTCACCGGCGACCGCGACACCCTGCGGCTCCTGCGCCGCTCACCGTTCCCCGCCGACGCCCCGCCCACGTACGTCCGCGCCCGGCTCTACCGCTATCGCTTCACCACGTGGCGCGAGCTGCGGGCGACGGGTGCCTGCTGGGAGCGGACGTACGTACGCGAGTTCCTGGGGCCGACGCGGCTTGCCGCCTCCCGGACTCAGAGCTGGTAGACGCGGGTCGCCGTGCCCCCGAAGACCGCGTCACGCTCAGGGGTGGTCAGCGATCCCGTCAACTCCTGTGCTGCTTCCACGACATGCTCGTAGGTCGCGGCGAGGGTGCACACCGGCCAGTCCGAGCCGAACATCACGCGGTCGGGCCCGAACGCCTCCAGGACCGTGTCGGCGTACGGCCGCAGCAGGCCCGGCGTCCAGGTCTCCCAGTCGGCCTCGGTGACCAGGCCGGAGAGTTTGCAGACCGTGTTGGGGAGGGCCGCCAGCGCGCGCACGTCGTCGGCCCACGGCTCGGTGACGCCCGACGCGATGGGCGGCTTGCCGCAGTGGTCGAGGACGAAGGTGAGACCGGGCAGAGCGGCGGCCGCCGCCGCGCAGGCGGGGAGCTGGTTCGGCAGGACCACCAGGTCGTAGACCAGACCGGCGTCGGCGACGGCGTCGAGGCCCCGTCGTACGTCGGGCCGCAGCAGCCACTCGGGGTCGGGTTCCCCCTGGACCTGGTGGCGGATGCCCTTCAGGTAGCGTCCGCCCGGGAGTTCGGCGAGCCGGGCCAGGGCGTCGCCGATGTCCGGGCGCGTGAGGTCGGCCCAGCCGACCACTCCGGCCACGAGTTCGCTGTCGTGCGCGAGGGCGAGGAACTCCGGGGTCTCCTCCTCGACGGTGACGGTCTGCACGAGGACGGTGGCCGTGACACCGGACTTGCGCGCCAGGGGCGCCAGGTCGTCCAGCGTGAAGTCCCGCCGGATCGGGGCGAGTTCGTCACCGGTGATCCAGTCCTGATCGCGCACGGAGAGGTCCCAGACGTGATGGTGCGCGTCGACGATCGCGGGCATCACAGCTCCCAGACGACGGGCAGGCCCGCGTCGGCGCCGTCGGCCGAGTAGTCGTGCACGACATCGAGGAGTTCGGCCATGCGGGCCTGCCAGGCGATGTTCACCGGCAGCTTGTCCAGCTCGGCGAGCATGCGGGCGTAGTCCTCGCACTCCAGGACGTGGAACAGGTCGGTCCCGCTGCGCCAGATGGTCCACGACGTGGCACCGGCCGCGCGGATGGCCTTCCGGAGTTCGGCCGGAACCTCGCGGTGGGCGGTCTCGTACGCTTCGACGCGGTCGGCGCGGACCTTGGTGTGCAGGGCGATTCTCACGCGTGCTCCTCTCCGGGTACGGGGACACCGTCGGCAAGGAGTCCCCCGGCGCGGGCGTCCTTCCAGAACGCGGCCGGTACGGCGACGGTGAACTGCTGTGCGGTGTCCCGGACTTCGTGCGGCGAGCGGGCGCCGACCAGAACGCTCGACACCGCCGGATGACCGAACGGGAAGGCGAGCGCGGCCGCCCGCAGGGTGATGCCGTGCCGCTGCGCCACGTCCTTCAACCGGTAGGCACGGTCGAGGACTTCGCGGGGCGCCACCGCGTAGTCGTACGTCGCGCCGGGCCGCGGGTCGGCGAGGAGGCCGGAGTTGAACACGCCGCCGACAACGACCGACGTGCCGCGTACCTGCGCCTCGGGCAGCAGTTCCGTCAGCGCCCCCTGGTCGAGGAGGGTGTAGCGGCCCGCGCACAGGACGGCGTCCACATCGGTGTCGCGGACGAACCGGGTGAGCATCGCGGCCTGGTTCATGCCGACGCCGATCGCCCCGACGACACCCTCGGCGCGCAGCCGTTCAAGCGCAGGGTAGGCCTCGCGGAACGCCTGCTCACCGTGGTCGTCCGGGTCGTGCAGGTAGACGACGTCGACGCGGTCGAGGCCCAGCCGCGTCAGGCTGTCCTCCAGGGAGCGGCGCACTCCGTCCGCGCTGAAGTCCCAGACGCGGCGGTGCGTGGCGGGCACGGCGAACCCGTTCTCCAGGTCGTCGCCCCCACTCTCCCCGGCCGGTACGAGGAGGCGTCCCGCCTTGGTGGAGACGGTGTACGCCGACCGGTCCCGGGCCGCGAGTGCCTCGCCGAGGCGCCGCTCGGACAGGCCGATGCCGTAGTGCGGGGCCGTGTCGAAGTAGCGGATGCCCGCGTCCCAGGCCGCGTCGACAGCGGACCGGGCCTCCTCGTCGGTGACGGGCGCGTACAGGTTGCCGATGCCGGCGGCGCCGAAGGACAGCTCGGTGACGTCCACGCCGCGCCGGCCCAGGGTGCGGGTACGCATGGCGGTCACTGGCCCGCGGGGCGCAGCCGCAGCCCCTGCATCCCCCCGTCGACGGCCAGGGCGGTGCCCGTGGTGGCGCCGGACAGCGGGCTCGCCAGGTACGCGACGGCGCCCGCGACTTCGGCGGCGGAGACAAGGCGGCCCGTGGGCTGACGGGATGCGAGGGCCGCGCGTTCGGCGGCCGGGTCGGGGGCGGCGGACAGCAGCCGGCCGACCCATGGGGTGTCCACAGTTCCCGGGTTGACGCAGTTGACGCGTACCCCTTCGCGGACGTGGTCGGCGGCCATGGCGAGCGTCAGGGAGTACACGGCGCCCTTCGACGCCGAGTACAGGGCGCGCTGCGGGAGGCCGGCCGTCGCGGCGATGGAGCAGGTGTTGACGATCGCCGCGTGCGCGGAGTCCCTCAGGTGGGGCAGGGCCGCGCGCGTGGTGCGGACGATGCCGAGGACGTTGACGTCGAGGACGCGGTGCCACTGGTCGTCGTCGTTGTCCTCGACGGTGCCCTGGGCGCCGATGCCCGCGTTGTTGACGAGGACGTCGAGGCCGCCGAGGTCCGCCACGGCGGCGGCCACGGCGGCGCGGACGGAGGCGTCGTCGCTGACGTCGGCGGTGTAGCCGCGCAGCGGCTTGTCGACGCTGCCCGGGTCGAGGTCGAGCACGGCGACGCTCGCGCCACGGGCGGCGAGGAGTTCGGCGGTGGCCCGGCCGATCCCGGACGCTCCGCCGGTGACGAGGGCCCTGAGCCCCGCGAAGTCCTGCACGTCGCTGGCGTCGGTCATGCCGCTGCACCCTTCTGGTCGGTGGTGCCCTGCCGGGCGAGGTCGGCGGCCCAGAACGCGCCGTCGGGGTAGGTGTACTCCGCGATGGACTCGGGCCGCATCGCGGCGGAGAAACCGGGCGCGGTCGGCGCCGTGTAATGGCCGTCGCGCATCACGACGGGGTCGATGAAGTGGCCGTGCAGATGGTCGACGTACTCGATGACGCGGTCCTGCGTGGTGCCCGCGACGGCGACGTAGTCGAACATCGAGAGGTGCTGCACGAGTTCGCACAGGCCGACGCCGCCCGCGTGCGGGCACACGGGGACGCCGAACTTGGCAGCGAGCAGCAGGATGGCGAGGTTCTCGTTGACGCCGCCGACGCGGGCCGCATCGATCTGCAGGATGTCGATGGCGCCGGCCTGGAGGAGCTGCTTGAAGATGATGCGGTTCTGGACGTGCTCGCCGGTGGCGACCTTCACGGGCGCGACGGCCCTGCGGATCGCGGCGTGACCGAGGACGTCGTCGGGGCTGGTCGGCTCCTCCACCCAGTACGGGTCGAACTCGGCGAGCGCCTTGGTCCACTCGATGGCCTCGCCGACGTTCCACCGCTGGTTGGCGTCGATCGCCATGCGGATGTCCGGGCCGATCACCGAGCGGGCGGTGCGGCAGCGCCGGATGTCGTCGGCGAGGTCCGCGCCGACCTTCAGCTTGATCTGCCGGAAGCCGTCGGCGACGGCCTGCCGGGCGAGCCGGCCGAGCTTCTCGTCGGAGTAGCCGAGCCAGCCGGGTGACGTGGTGTAGCCGGGGAAGCCGCGCTCGCGCAGGGCACTCTCGCGTTCCGCCGCGCCCTCGCGGCCCGATGTGAGGAGCGCGAGGGCGTCGTCGGGGGTGAGCGCGTCGGCGATGTAGCGGAAGTCGATCTGCGAGACGAGCCACTCGGGCGGCGCGTCGGCGAGGAACTGCCACAGCGGCTTGCGGGCGCGCTTGGCCGCCAGGTCCCACACGGCGTTGACGACGGCACCGATCGCCATGTGCATCACGCCCTTCTCGGGACCGAGCCAGCGGAGCTGGCTGTCGCCGATCAGGTCGCGGTTCAACGTCCCCGGGTCGGCGCACAGTTCGTCGACCCCTCGGCCGACGACGTGGTGCCGCAGGGCGTCGATCGCGGCGACCTGGACATCGTTGCCGCGACCGATGGTGAACGTGAATCCGTGCCCCTCGACTCCGTCGGCGGCGTCGGTGCGGAGCACGACGTAGGCGGCGGAGTAGTCGGGGTCCGGGTTCATGGCGTCGGATCCGTCCAGCTCCCTGGAGGTCGGGAACCGGATGTCGAAAGTGTCAACCGCGATGATTCTGGCGGTAGTTGGAGACACGGATGGCCTTTCTTGCTGAGGCGGGGGTCAGTCCTGGGCGCGGCCGGTCGTCACACGGGCGATCATCAGGGCGAGGAGGATGATTCCGCCGTAGATGGCCTGGATCCAGAACGACGGAACCTGGGCGAGGGTCAGCAGGTTCTGGACGACACCGAGCAGCAGGACGCCGGTGAGCGCGCCGAACATGGTGCCCTTGCCGCCGTCGAGGCTGATGCCGCCGATGACCGCCGCCGCGAACACGGTGAAGATCATGTTGTTGCCCTGGTTGGCACTGATCGCTCCGACGTAGCCGGTCTGCATGATCCCGCCGACCGAGGCGAGGACGCCCGCGACGACGAACACGCCGAGCATCACGCGCTCGACGCGGATTCCCGCCGCGCGTGCGGCGTCGGCGTTGCCGCCGATCGCGTACATTGCGCGGCCGATCCGGTGGTACTTCAGGATGAGACCCACCACGCCGAAGGCGACGGCGGCCAGCCATACCGACATCGGGATGCGCAGGAACGTCGTGGTGGCGAGGGAGAAGAACGCGTCGGGCATCCCGAACAGCGTCTTGCCCTTGGTCGCGCCGACGAGCAGTCCGCGCAGGACGATCAGCATCGCCAGCGTCACGATGAAGGCGTTGAGCTTGAACTTCACGACGAGGATGCCGTTGAAGGCCCCGATCACCGCGCCCACGACGAGGATCGCGAGCAGCGCGAGCACGGTCGGGAACTCGGTGCCGAATCCGGACTGGGAGACCGGCAGGACGAGCAGGGCGCCGACGGCGGGCGCGATGCCGACCACCGACTCCAGGGACAGGTCGAACTTGCCCGTGATCAGGACGAGCGACTCGGCGAGCACGACCATCGCGAGGGCTGCGGACGCGCCGAGGATGGAGATCAGGTTGCGTTCGGTGAGGAACGAGTCGTTGACGACCGCTCCGAGCACCATCAGCAGCAACAGAGCGGGCACCAGGGCGAGTTCGCGCGCCCGGCGCAGCAGGACATTCTTCGCGTAGCCCTTGCCGGGCAGCCGTACAGGGGTGGCTGGTGAGGCCGACGGGGCCTTGATGTCAGCCATGGTCCACTCCTTCGATGGAGGCGATCAGCTCGTGGTCGTTCCAGCCGGCCGCGTGCTCGGCGACGACCTTCCCGTGGAAGAGGACGAGGACCCGGTCGCAGCGGCGCAGGTCGTCGAGCTCGTCGGAGACGACGAGGACCGCGGTGCCGTCCTCGCGGGCGCTGTCCATGCGGGACAGCAGGGACTCCTTGGACTTCACGTCGACGCCCGCGGTGGGGTTGATGAGGACGAGAAGGCGGGGGTCGGAGGCGAGGGCGCGGGCCATGACGACCTTCTGGGCGTTGCCGCCGGAGAGGTCGGACACGGGCTGGTCGGGGCCCTCCGCATGGATGTCGAGGCGGTCGATGAGGTCGGCGGCGAAGCGGCGCTTGCGGTCGGTGCCGACGAAGCCGTAGCGGCCCAGGCGCCCGAGGACGCTCATGGTGGCGTTGTCGCCGATCGTCATGCCGGTGACGAGTCCCTGGTCGTGCCGGTCGCGCGGCACGCAGCCGACGCCCGCCGCGAGCGCGGCGCCGACATCACCGAACGGCAGCTTCCTGCCGTCCAGTCGGGCTGTTCCGGCGGTCGGCGTGTGCAGTCCGGCGAACGCCTCGGCGAGCTGGATCTTGCCGCTGCCGCTCGATCCGGCGAGCCCGACGACCTCGCCGCTGCGGATGGCCAGGTCGACGTCGTGGTACGCCTCCGAGGTGAGGCCGCGCGCGTCGAGGAGGACGGTGGCGTCGGGCTCGTGTTCCACGGCAGCGCGGGCGGCCGCGCGCTCCTCGGCGATGACCTCGCCGGCCATCGCCTCCACCAGTGCGGCGCGCGGCAGTTCCGCGACGGGCGCCGTGGTGATCCAGCGGGCGTCGCGCAGCACGGTGACCGTCTGGCAGACCTCGTACACCTCCTGGAGATGGTGCGAGATGAACAGGAACGTGACGCCGGATTCCTGGAGGGCCCGCATGCGGGTGAAGAGGCGCTCGATCTCGCGGTTGTCGAGCTGTGCGGTGGGCTCGTCGAGGACGATGAAGCGGGCGCCGCCGCTCAACGCCCGTGCGATCTCCACCATTTGGCGGTCCTCGACCTTGAGGTCGGCGGTGCGGGCGTCGGGGTCGACGTGGATGTCCCAGGTGTCGAGGACCTGCGCGGCCTCCTCCTGGAGCTTGCGCCAGGAGAAGAAGCCGCGGCGGCTGCCGGGCTGCCGGTTGATGAAGAGGTTCTCGGCGACCGTGAGTTCGGGTACGACGGTCGGCTTCTGGTAGACGCAGGCGACCTTGGCGCGCCAGGCGTCGCGGTCGCTGAGCGGGGGCGCGGGCTCGCCGTCGAACAGGAGGGTGCCCGCGTCCGGTGCCTGGAGGCCGGTGAGGACCGTGACCAGGGTGGACTTCCCGGCGCCGTTACGGCCCACGAGGGCGTGGGACTCGCCGGGCAGGACGGTCAGGCGACCGTCCTGCAGGGCGACCGTGGGACCGTACCGCTTGGCGATGCCCGACGCCTCGACCAGCGGCCTGACCGCCGGCGTGGTTGTCGTCGAGATGCTCATTTGACCGTGTTTCCCCAGAGCTTCGGGTCGTCGACGTTGTCCTTGGTGACGAGCGGCGCGGGCAGCTGGTCCTCGAGGATGCCGCTGGGCAGCTTGACGATCTCCGAGTCGTGGTCGGTGGGACCGGGCTTGAACGTCTTCCCCTGCATCGCCGCCTTGATGTAGTACATGCCGTACTTGGCGTAGGCGTCGGCGGGCTGGGAGACGGTCGCGTCGATCTGGCCCTTGCGGATCGCGGCGAACTCCTGCGGGATGCCGTCGTTCGAGACGATCGTGATGTGGCCCTTCTCGCCGGTCTTCTTCAGCAGGCCCTTGGACTTGAGGGTCTGCAGGGTGGGCGCGAGGTAGACGCCGCCCGCCTGCATGTAGATGCCCTTGAGGTCGGGATTGGCGTTGAGGAGGGTGTCCAGCTTGGACGCGGCGGTGTCGGACTCCCACTTGGCGGGGATCTCCAGGACCTTGAGGTCCGGGTACTTCTTCTTGACGCAGTCGCGGAAGGCCTGCGAGCGCTCGCGGCCGTTCACGGAGGCGAGGTCACCCATGATCTGGACGACCTTGCCGGTCTTGACCTGCTGGCCGAGGTACTCGCAGGCCTTCTCGCCGTACGCGACGTTGTTGGCGCGTACGACCATGGCGACCTTGCCCTTCTCGGGCGCGACGTCCACGGCAACGACGGGGACGCCCTTGCGCTCGGCCTGGTCGAGGCCGGCGGAGATCGCGGCGCTGTCGAGGGGCGCGACTACGAGGCCCTTGACGCCCTGGTTGAGCTGGTTGTTGATGTCCGTGATCTGCTGCGAGGGGTCACTGTTGGAGTTGACGGTCTTGAGCGCGTCCACGCTCTCGGACTTCGCCATCTTCGGCACGTAGTCGTTGTACGACTGCCAGAACGGCGAGGTGAGCAGGGGCAGGATGACCCCGACCTTGCCCTTTCCGTCGCCCCCGCCCTTGCCGCCGGAGGCGACGTCGTCCTTCGTGCTGCCGCACGCGGAGAGCACCAGGGCGGCGCAAGCGGCGACCGCCGCCGCGCCGACGATCCGCGACCTGTTCCGCTTGCGCACTGTTCTGCCGGCCATCTGACGGCTCCTCATCGAGCGAGATCGAGCGACTTCTGGTACCTGATGGCGGAAATATTTATCAGACCACTTGGCGGCCACGACACCCCTTGGCGCCAACTTTTCCGCGTTTCAAGCCGTAGTGGTCGGACCACATCTCTGGCTAGACTGCGGCGCACCCGGCCAATTGAGGAGCGTCCGTGGAACAGACCGCCCCGCAGAAGGGCACCGTGACGCAGCGGGCCATCGAGCAGATCAAGGCGATGATCGGCGAGGGACTGCTGGAGCCGGGCCAGCGGCTGCCGACGGAGCGCGATCTGGCCACCCAGCTCGGCATCTCGCGCAGCTCCATGCGTGAGGCGATCAGGGCGCTCACGGTCCTCGGCGTCCTGGAGGCGCGGCACGGATCCGGCATCTACGTCACGCAGTTGAACGCCGGGGATCTCCTGGAGACCTTCGGCGTCGTCGCGGATCTCTCGCGCGGCGCGCGGCTCGTGGAGCTGATGGAGGTGCGCCGCGTGCTCGAGTCGACCGCGACCGCGCTGGCGGCCGCGCGCATCACGCCGGAGCAACTCGCCGAGGTGGAGCTGCACTTGGCGGCGATGGCGGCGACGGACGACCCCGAGGAGATCCTCTCCCACGACCTCGCGTTCCACCGGGTCATCGCCACGGCCGCGGGCAACGACACGATGGCCGCGATCCTGGAGGGGCTGTCGTCACGGACGTTCCGGGCCCGCGTGTGGCGCGGCTACCAGGAAGAGGGCGCCTTCGAGCGCACGGGCCGCGAGCACGCCCGTATCCACCGCGCGCTGGTCGCCCGCGACCCGGAGGCGGCGCGCGCCGCGGCGGCGGCCCATGTGGGCGAGGTCGAGGCCTGGATGCGCAGCCAGCTCGACGCCGAACCGGCCTGACCGCCCCCGCAAGAAGGAGGGTCAGCGCGGCGCCTGTGCTGCCAGCGCCGAGAGCAGGAGCCCGAGGGCCGTCTCGAAGGAGCTCTCCGCCATCAGGGGCAAGTGCTCGCGCACGGCGTCGAGTTGGGGGTACGTGTCCGCCGGGAGCGACTGGTACGTGTCCGTCCAGGCGCTGTGGTCCTGGGCGCGCCGCTCGGGCGGCAGCGCCAGATGGGAGGCGTCCAGGGCCGCGTGCCCCAGCGCCGTGTCGACGAACGCCGCGTAGTACCGCACGGCCGTGGCCGCGTCGAAGCCAGCGCTCCGCAGCAGCCCGATTCCCGTCTCCACCGCCTTGACCTCGTTGATCCGACGCGTCACCCGGTACGCGGCCATGGCGGCGATCCGCGGGTGCTCGCTGTAGGCGCGATGGATCCGTCGCGCCATGGTCCGCAGGTCCGCGACCCAGTCGTCGCCCCGCGTGAAGCCGGCCATGCTCTCGCCGATGATCCGGTCGGCGACGGCCAGGAGCAAGTCGTCCGTGTTGTGGAAGTAGCGGTAGACCGCGCTCGGGTCGCAGCCGAGCGCGGCGCCCAGCCTGCGCACGCTCAGCGCGTCGGGCCCGTGCTGGCCGACCAGGCGCAGGGCGCAGTCGACGATCAGGTCGGCGGAGAGCAGCACCCCCGACTTGGTCGGCTTGCGGCGCCGCCGCTCCACCGGAATCCGCCCTTCGGTCATACCGAATCCCCTTCCGTCCGCGCTGCCCGTTCGCCTTATGTCAACACCATTGACGCAACATTGACAAGGCCTGTTTGATCGCACCCTCCCTCCCCTCCTCCGGTTTCAGGAGTGTCCGAATGAGCAGCGAACCCCCTGGCCTGCGCCGTTCCCTCGGTGTCGTCGACGGCGTCGCCATCGCCGCGTCCAGCACCGCCGCCACCACCAGCATCGGAATCGGCATGGGTGCGCTCGCCGCGACGGTGGGCCTCCAGGCCCCGGCGATCCTGCTCGTGGCGTTCCTTCCGATCCTCGGCATCGCCTCCGCGTACGCCCGCCTCAACCGCTCCGAGCCGAACATGGGCAGCGGCTATGTGTGGGTCGGCAAGTCGCTCGGCCCGTGGCCCGGCTTCATCACGGGCTGGGTCACCCTGATCGGCACGGTCATCTTCATGGCGTACACCAGCGCCGTGACCGGGTCGGTCTTCCTCCAGTTCGCGACTAAAGCAGGCTGGCACCACGCCCTCGGACTCACGCTGGACCCGAACTCGACGGCCCTGAGCACCGTGGTCGGCCTCCTGGTCCTGGCCGTCGTGACGTACACGGCGATCACCGGCGTCCGCAAGGCCACCCGGCTCCAGACCTGGCTGCTCGTCTTCGAGTACACGGTCCTGCTGGCGTTCTGCGGCTGGGCCCTGGTGTCGGGCGGCCACGCCTTCCAGTGGTCGTGGCTGAACCCCTTCGCGATCCACGACGGCACAGCCTTCGCACAGGGCCTCGTCCTCGCGGTGTTCTTCTTCTGGGGCTGGGACGCGGCGTTCAGCGTCACCGAAGAGACCAAGAACGTGCGGGACGCGGGCCGGGGCGGCTTCATCGCGCTGTTCACGATGCTCGCGATGTTCCTCTACGGTGCCCTGGCCTTCCAGCGCGAGATGAGCCTGCCCGAGCTGGTCGCCCAGGGCCCGCAGGGCCTGACGTATCTGGGCGCGAAGCTCGCCGACGAGCCGTGGGCGACGCTGCCACTGCTCGCGCTGATGTTCTCCGCGGTGGCCTCGCTCCAGTCGAGCGTCATCCCGACGGCCCGCGGCCTCCTCGCCATGGGCCGCGACCGCACGATGGGCCAGGTATGGACCCGCATCAGCCCGCGTTACGGGTCCCCGGCCCTGGGCACGGTCCTCATCATGTCGATCTCAGCCGCGGTCTCCGTGCTCGCACTGGCCATCCCCAAGCTCAACGAGATGATCCTCGCCGCCGTCAACTCCATCGGCCTGGTCGTCGCCCTGTACTACGGCCTGACGGCGCTCGCCTGCGCGGTCCGCTTCCGCGCCGCCCTGCGCGGTCCGCTGTCCGGTGCGCTGCGCGCGGTCGTGGCCCCCGGGGTCAGCGGCATCGCGCTCCTCGGGATCGGCGTCTACCTCGCCCGCTCGTACGTGACGATGAGCGACAGCTTCGAACTCAGCCCGGACAACGGGTGGTTCATGCTGTCGGTACCGGTCGCCATCGTCGCGTCCGGCCTGGTGATGGCCGCGTACGCCAAGTACGTGCGCCGCTCCCCGTACTTCACCAAGGGCGGTGCCACCGCTCCCGAGACGGTCCCCCTGACCGCCGAACGTTCCTGACCAGCCCCCGTCCCCTCACCGCAAGGAGTCACGTCCCATGCCCGACACCGCCCCCGCCGATCTCGTCTTCACCGGCGGCCCGGTCCACACCTTCTCCCCCGCCCGGTCGCGTGCGACCTCGGTGGCCGTACGCGGCGAGCGGATCGTCGCCGTGGGCCACGACGAGGTACGCGAACTCGTCGGTCCGGCCACCGAAGTGGTGGACCTGAAGGGCAAGTTGCTCATCCCCGGCTTCCAGGACGCGCACGCGCATCCGGTCGGCGGCGGCCTGGAGCTCGGCCAGTGCGACCTGAGCGGCGCGACGACCCTCGACGAGTACCGGAGCCGCATCTCCGCGTACGCGCAGGCGCACCCCGACACCGAGTGGATCACCGGCGGCGGCTGGTCCATGGAGGCGTTCCCCGGCGGCCTGCCCACGGCCGCCGAGCTCGACGCCCTCGTCCCCGACCGCCCGGCCTACCTCGTCAACCGCGACCACCACGGCGCCTGGGTCAACTCCCGCGCCCTGCAGGCCGCCGGGATCGACGCACGCACCCCCGACCCCGCCGACGGCCGTATCGAGCGCGACGCCGACGGGGCGCCGACCGGCATGCTCCAGGAGGGCGCGGCGAACCTGATCGGACGGCTGCTGCCGCCCGTCACGCTGGAGCAGAGGATCACGGGCCTGCTGCGAGCCCAGGCGCTGATGCACTCCCTCGGCGTCACCGCGTGGCAGGACGCCCTCCTCGGCGAGCACGCCAACCTCACCGACCCCACGGACGCGTATCTCGCGACCGCCGCGGACGGGCGCCTCACCGCGCGGGTGGTCGGCTCGCTGTGGTGGGACCGTTCGCGCGGCACCGAGCAGATCGACGAGCTCGTGGCGCGTCGCGCGGCCGGCACGCGCGGGCGGCTGCGCTGCACGACGGTGAAGATCATGCAGGACGGCGTGGCCGAGAACGGCACGGCGGCCCTCCTCGGCCCCTACCTGGACGGCTGCGGCTGCGCCTCCGACAACAGCGGCATCAGCTTCGTCCCGCCCCTCGACCTCCAGAAGTACGTGACCGAGCTGGACGCGCGCGGCTTCCAGGTGCACTTCCACGCCCTCGGCGACCGGGCGGTGCGCGAGGCACTCGACGCCGTCGAGGCGGCGCGCCGTGCCAACGGGCGCACCGACACCCGCCCACACCTCGCCCATCTCCAGGTGGTCCACCCCGATGACATCGGCCGGTTCAGGGAGCTGGGCGCGACGGCGAACATGCAGGCGCTGTGGGCGGCGCACGAGCCGCAGATGGACGACCTGACGATCCCGTTCCTCGGCCCCGAGCGCAGCGCGTGGCAGTACCCGTTCGGTGATCTTCAGCGTTCGGGCGCGACGCTCGCGGCGGGCAGCGACTGGCCGGTGAGCAGCCCGGACCCGATCGAGGCCATCCACGTCGCGGTCAACCGCGTCCTGCCCGACGCGGCGCCCGGCACCCCGGTGTTCCTGCCGCAGCAGCGGATCGGCCTGGACGCGGCGCTCACGGCGTACACCGCGGGCAGCGCGTACGTGAACCACCTCGACGACGTGACCGGCTCGATCACGGCGGGGCGCCTCGCCGACCTGGTGGTCCTCGACCGGGACCCGTTCGCGGCGCCCACGGATGAGATCGGAGCGACGCGCGTCCAGGAGACGTTCGTGGGCGGCGAGCGGGTGTACGCCGCCCAGTGACCGCTTCCTACACGTCCGCCGCACACCGGAAACCGCAGTTCCCGCTGCTGGAGTCCGGTGTGTTGGCGGTGCGCGCCGCCACGCGGTAGCGGTTGCAGTACGAGTCGTGGCACATGTACGAGCCGCCACGCATCACACGTGTGTCGCCCTCGGCGGGGCCGCGCGGATCGGTGAGCGGAGCCGCCGGGTGGTCGGTGGTGAACCGGTCGGCGACCCACTCCCACACGTTGCCGACGGTGTTGTGGAGGCCATAGGCGTTGGGCCGGTAGGCGTCGACGGGCGCCGTGCCGGTGTGGCCGTCCTCGCCCGTGTTCACGACGGGGAACTCGCCCTGCCAGATGTTGCAGCGCCAGTGGCCGCGCGGAGTCAGCTCGTCACCCCACGGGTAGCGGGCCTGGTCGAGGCCGCCGCGGGCCGCGTACTCCCACTCGGCCTCGGTGGGCAGCCGCTTGCCGGCCCAGGCGGCGTAGGCGCTCGCGTCGTCCCAGCTGACGTGGATCACGGGGTGCCGCGACCGGTCCCCGACCCCGGAGCCGGGTCCCTCGGGCGCGCGCCAGGTCGCGCCCTCGACACCCCGCCACCAGGGCGTGCCGGCGGGGGCGGGCGTCGCGCGGGCGACGCGCGGGTCGAGGAAACCGGCAAAGACGTACGACCAGCCGAACCGCTCGGCGGCGGTCACGAAGCCGGTGTCCTTGACGAACGTCGCGAACTGGGCGTTCGTGACGGCGTGTTCGTCGATCCGGAAGGGGCCGACGGTGACCTCGCGGACCGGTCCCTCGCCGTCGCCGGGGTTGGCCCGGTCGTCCTCGTTGCCCATGCGGAACGTGCCGCCGGGCAGGGTCGCCATGCCCTTGCCGGAGGCGCGCCGGGCCGTGGGGGCGAGGGGCACGGGCTGCGGATCGCCGCCGCCTTCGCGGCGCGCGGCGCAGCAGGCCTTCGGGGTCACGTCTTCCGCAGTCATGGTTCCGCCTCGTACACGCACTGGACCGGTGCGGCCGATCCTCGCACGCGTGGGGTGGCCCGCGTCCGGCGGGCCACCCCACGTCCCGTTGTTCCCCGCGCTCAGACTCGGGAGCGGTAGAGGCCGAACCGGGCGATGTGCGGGCCGGTGCGGGTCCGCGTGATCCGCAGGCGCCACTCGCGGGCGGTCACGGGCGCGGGCAGGACCAGGACGCGGCTCGCGCCGATCGTCCCGGCCCGCGCCACCTCGGTCCAGGCTCCGCCGGACTTCGCCTCCACGACGAACTGCTCCACCTGCTGGCCGTGCCGGATGTCCTCGGCGAGCCGGATCCGGTCGACCTCGCGGGCGGTGCGCAGGTCGACGGTGCGGGTGCCCGCGCCGTCGTCGCGCACGCGGGCGCCGTGGGCCAGGTCCTCGGGGAGTTCGCGGTCGATGCGCTCGCGGAACTCCTTGAGCCGCGCCACGTCCGCCGAGGGCAGCAGGCCGTCCGTGTCCGGCGGGATGTTGAGCAGCAGCACGGAGTTGCGGCCCACGGACCGGAACCAGATGTCGGCCAACTGGTCGACGCTCTTGGGCTGTTGGTCCGCGTGGTAGAACCAGCCGGGCCTGATGGACACGTCGCACTCGGCGGGCCACCACTGGAGGTACTGGGCCACGGAGCGCGACTGCGCGAGCGCGTCACGGCCGCCCTGGTCCGGCGCGTCGTACCGCAGGGCGTAGTCGACGCTTCCGTTGCCCGAGTCCTTGACCGGGACGACGCTCCACTCGTCCTCGCGCGCCAGTCCGCCCTCGTTGCCCACCCAGCGCACGTCCGGTCCGCGCACGGCCATGGTGGCGCCGGGGGCGAGCGCGCGGATCACGGCGTACCAGCTGTCCCAGTCGTACGTCTCCACCTTCTCCGGTGGGATGCGGCCCTGCGCGCCGTCGAACCACACCTCGTCGACGGGCCCGTACTCGGTGAGCACCTCGTAGAGCTGGTTGAGCATGTGGGCGCCGTAGTCGGTCGCGTCGAGGGTGAACGTGCGCGGGTCGCCGCCTGCCCGGTCGTCGCCGTCGACGAGTGTGGGGATGGTGCGGGCGGACCGCTTGCTGCCGTTGGCGTAGACGCCGTCGAGGTACTGGTTCTCGTCCGCGGGCGAGATGTAGACGCCGACCTTGATGCCGTACTTGCGCATGGAGTCGGCGAAGGAGCGCAGCACGTCGCCCCGGCTGTCGCGCCAACTGCTCGACGCGACACCGTGCTTGGTGTAGCGGGACGGGTAGAGGACGAAGCCGTCGTGGTGCTTGACCGTGAGGATGGCGAGTTTGAATCCGCCGTCGCGCAGCGCGCGTGCCCACTGGTCGGTGTCGAGGCCCGTCGGCTGGAAGACGTTCGGGTCCTCGTCGCCGGTGCCCCATTCGAGGCCGGTGAAGGTGTTCGCGCCGAAGTGCAGGAAGGCGGTCTTCTCCAGGCTCTGCCAAGCGATCTGACGGGCCGTCGGGCGGACCTGTGAGGCTTTGGCGACCAGTTCCTCCGGGGAGTCCGCGGTGCTGATGGGGATGCGGTGGTGGGGTTCTGCCGCCGTGGTTCCGGTCGCTGCCGGGGCGGCAAGGGCGAGGGAGTTGCTCGACGCGGCCACGGCCGTGGTCACGGCGGCGGTCATGAAGAGTCGTCTGCTGACGGTCATCTGCGGGTGGGGTCCCTTCGGGGCGGCGCCGGTTCAGCGCCGGGTCAGCGTCCAGGTGGTCGGGGTCTGCTGGTCGGGCGGGTTCTGCACGAGATGTCCGTCGGATGTCGCGTTCAGGGTCATGCGTGTGATGGCGTTGGTGAGCACGTAGCCACCGCCGGAGCGGGACGCCTGCCAGCGCTGAAGGGTGTTCTTCGCGTCGCAGGTCTCCTGCGTGACCGCCGAGCCGGGCTGCAGCGGCACGTTGAGGGTGAGCTTTCCGCTGCGGGTCTCCAGGCAGTTGCCGGTCTCGGTCGACTTGAGGGTCAGATAGCCGTCCGGGGTGCGAGTGAACTCGAATCCGGCCTCCGTCGTGCGGTGGCGCGTGTCGGCGAGCGTGTACGTGCCGTCGGCGACGGGCGGCCGCGTCAGGTCCCGCTGTCCCGGCGCCGTGCCGACGTCCTCGGCCCGTGCGGTGAAGCCGGCGTACGTCGCGTCGGGGTGCGGGTCGCCCCACGTCGCCTGCGCGAGATGGCTCAGGGGCAGCCGGGCCGCACCGGCGACCTCGTTCTCCGTCTCGCCGCGCCCGTTGTCGGGCCACAGGCTGATCTTGGCCCCGGTGATGCCTTCGCGCGAGGTGAGCTTCTCGCCCTCGAAGCTGCGCGGGTCCCACTGCTCGTCGTAGAGCTTCTGCGTGTCCGTGTGGAATCCGCCGCGTATGAGGTAGAGAGCGTAGGCGGAGTTCATCACGGGGTAGCCCTGCGCGATCAGCTCGCTGGGCTTCTCCTTGACGCCGAGCCAGTGCTCGACGGTGGTGCCGGCCGTCACGGGGACGGTGTTGGCGCCGGTCAGGCCGTCGTTCCAGATGCGCAGCCGCTTGCCCTTGCTCGCGGCGTACTCGCCGACGCGGTTGACGAAGTCGATGAACGCGTCCTGGGGCGTGGCGTTCTGGCCGTACTTCTTCTTCGCGTACGCGGCGATCTGCGGGTACTTGGCGAAGTCCGAGCCGAGCATGTACTCGTCGGCGCCCATGTGCCACCACTTGGCGGGGAACACCTCGCCGTACTCGTCGATGAGGCTCTTGTAGTAGTCGAAGGCCGCGGGCGCGGTGATGTCGAGGCGGGACGGCTGCGGCTTGCCGTCGGAGTCGGTGAGCTGGAGGTCGGGGCGGTTCTCGATCCAGGGGTCCATGTGCCCCGGGGAGTTGATCTCCGGAACGATGGTGACGTGGTACTTCTCGCCGAGCGCGACGAGGCGGCGTATCTCGCTCCTGGTGTAGTAGCCCCAGGTGTTGGCCTCGGGGTGCCGTTCGCTCTTCACCTTCAGCTCGACGAGCAGCTGATTGAGCTTGTGGTACGCCATGTCGCGCACCAGGTTCTCCATCCAGTCCGTGGAGATGTGCACGTAGCAGGCGCAGACGCCGACGCCGCGTTCCTTGTAGCGGGGCACGTCCACGGTGCGTCCGGCCGGCACCTGGTCGCCCTGGGCGAGGAGCTGGAGGAGGGTGCGGGTGCCGTAGAAGGCTCCGGCCTCGGCCGCTCCGGTGATCTCGAGCCGCTGTGCGGCGCGGAGTTCGTAGCCCTCGGCGCCCAGGGACCCGCTCCGTGACGGCTCGACATCGACCACGATGTCGCCGGTGCGGGACGGACCGCCGGTGACCGGCACCGTGCCCCTGCCCGCGGCGCGCAGGTCATCGGCGAGCGTGGCGGCGACGCGGCGCGAGGCGGCGTCGTGCGCGACCAGGTGCGCACCGGGACCGTAGGAGTAAGTACCGTGTCCTGGCGCCCAGTTGGTGAGGCTCGGCAGGGTTCGGGGCACGGGGCCCTGGGGTGCCGCCCGCGCCAGGGGGGCCGGTGCCGCAAGCAGCAGGAACGCCGCGACGGTGCCGATCAGTCGGTGTCTGCGTCGCCGGGGCGCGATCTTGGAGCTCAGATCCGTCATGAGGTCCGATGATTCAAGCCCTCCGGCGGGGTGTCAATGGATCGTTCCCGGCGACCACTTGGACATCTCGCACAATTCATCGGATGAATCAGTGGGCTGAGCTACCGACCGCACGGCGGGCGGCGGACCCCCGGTCCGCCGCCCGCTGCTCACTCCCGGGTTCCCCCCGGCACGTCTCAGCCCTTCCACTCCACCTTGAACACCCACACGTGCTCCCCCGCCGCGCGTGCCGCCGCCGGTACGTCCACGACGAACGACCCGCCCTTGGTGCGCCAGTTCAGCGGCCGGTCGTAGCCGAGCATCGTGACCTTGTCCCCGGCCCTGACCGGCACCGCGGCCTCGACCGTGAGCGTCGCGCCCGGTTCGGCGAGCGAGTGGATGTAGAACGCCTTGTTCGGCCTGACGGTGAACCGCAGGTCCTCGCCGAGCTGCGCCATCCTCGACCAGTACGTGGTGTCGTAGATGGCCTCGCCGTTGGTCTTGAGCCAGTGGCCCGTCTCGCGCAGCCGGGTCTGCATGATCTCGGGGATGGTGCCGTCGGCGCGCGGCCCGATGTCGAGGAGGAAGTTGCCGTTCTTCGACACGATGTCGACGAGGCTGTGCACGACCTCTTCGGTGCTCATGTAGCGGTCGTCCGGCGTCTCGGCGTTGTAGCCGTAGCTGTACGGGTCGAGTCCGCGGCTCGACTCCCACTTCGCGACGACGGTGTTGTCGTACGTCGTGTACTCGGGTGTCGTGAAGTCGTGGAAGCCGATCCCGGAGCGGTTGTTGACGGCGACCTCGTAGGGCTTCGGGCGGTTCTTGCCGTGGTTGAAGAACTCGGCGAGAACGTTGTGCGAGTCGTTGACGCCGCCGATGTCGCACCACAGGAGCTGCGGGTCGTAGTCGTGGATCAGCTCCAGCATCTGCGGGGCCTGGAAGCCCTTCACGTAGTCCTTGCCGGACGTGTAGCCGGTGTAGGGGGCGGGCTCCAGGGTGTACGGGTTGCGCGGGGCGTGCCCCATCCACGGGTTGTCCGGGTTGAACCACTCGGGCATCGAGAAGTACAGGCCGCGGTGCAGCTCGGGTGCGTAGCGGCGGGACGCGTCGAAGAGCTCCTTGATGATGTCCCGCTTGGGGCCCATCTTCACGGCGTTGCGGTCCGACAGCTTGGTGTCCCAGAGCGCGAAGCCCTCGTGGTGCTTGGAGGTGAGGACGTGGTACTGAGCGCCGGCGTCCCGGAACAGCTCGACCCACGCGCGCGGGTCCCACTTCTTCGCGGTGAACATCGGGATGAAGTCGTCGTACGCGAAGTCCTCGCCGTACGTGGCCTTGTGATGGGCGTACGTCGGGTTGTTCGGGTCCTGCATCTGGTCCCAGTACCACTCGGCGTACTGCTTGCCGACCGGCGCCCACGCGGGCACCGAGTAGACGCCCCAGTGGATGAAGATGCCGAACTTCGCGGAGTGGAACCAGTACGGGGCCTGGTGGCCGGAGAGCGAAGCGTCGGTCGGCTCGTAGTCGGGGACGCCGAGCGTGAGCTTCCTGGAGCTGGCCGCGGCCTGGTGTCCGCGCCCGGTGGCGACGACCTTGCCGTCCTGGACGGTGCCGGGCGCGGTGCCGGCGCGGTTGCGGATGCCGACGCGGACGCGGGCCTGCTCACCGGGGGCGAGGCGTGTGACGCGGGCGGGCTCGACGGTGCGCGCACCGGGTACGTCGACGCTGACGGTGAGGGCGTCGGCGGTGACGATGCCGACGGTGCCCGCGTTCACGACGGTCGCCTCGACGCTCTGCGCGCCGGTCGACTCCAGGAGCGAGAACGTGGAGTGCGCGTCGCGCAGCGCCAGCGCCCGGCCCTGCGCGGCCGGCTGGAGCGAGAGCGCGAAGACGTGCAGGGCGGTCTTGTTCGCCTCGGCCGGGTTGAGCTTCGGCAGGGTGATCGCGACGGCCTCGCGCTGCGGGTCGAGGGGGATCTCGCTGGTGCCGATGCCGACACGGTTGGTGTCCTTGGTGCCGTCGGGCTTGTAGCGGTAGGCGGCGGAGAGCGGGCCGCCGGAGGAGTACCAGTCGGCGCCGCCGAGTCCGGCGCTCGCGGTGGAGCCGTCGGCGTAGTGGACGGTCGCGCTGCCGGAGGCGTTGCCGTAGCTGCCGGCGGTCAGGAACAGGGCGGACAGATAGCGGCCCTTGGGGAGGTCGACGCGCTGGCCCATGGCCACGATGTTGTTCTTGGCGCCCGCCGCCGACGACGGGAAGACGTAGGCGATCCCGTCGAGCTCGACGGGGCCCGCGGGCAGTTCCTCGCCGGGGAAGGTGTAGCCGCTGCCGTCGAAGTCGCCTCCGCGGGCGGCCGAGGTGTCGACGCCGTCGTTGTCGAAGTGGGCGTCGAGCGGAACGGGCACCGGATCGGGGACGGGCCCCCAGACGGCTTCCGCTGACGCGGTCCGGGCGGTGGCCGCCGCGTCGGACGCGGCCGCCGGTCCGGCGGCGGCGAGCGGCACTGCGGCCGCGGCTGCCACCGCTGCGGCCGTCCCGAGGACCTGGCGTCTTGGGTACGAACTCATACTCAGCACTCCCTGATGCGGCTCAAGGCTGGGCATTCATCGGAGGTCTGATGATGGTGGGGGTCCGTGAGCGCGTCAATGGGCTGCGCAGAGGCGGCAATTGAGAGAGTGATCCGATGACCGCCCATCGGCACCCGGCCCAGAGCGGCAGCGGCGACGAATGTCCGAAAACGGCCGTCTGTCAGCGCGTGCGAAGAAGGCGCGAAACCGGTCTCCGGGGACCTGCCACCGTCGGACGCCGACGCGTCACAGCGCGCGGTACATGATGTGCAGCCCCACCCGGCCGTGCCGGGCGTGCTCGTACGCGTCCGGGACCGTGCCCAGGATCGTGAAGCCGAGGGACGTCCACAGGCCGACGGCGGGGTTGGTCTCGACGACCGCGTTGAACACCATGCCGCGGTAGCCGTCCGCCTTCGCGCGCTCCAGGACGTGCTCGGCGAGGGCTCGGCCGATGCCGCGGCCGCCTTGGGCGGGGTTGACCATGAAGCCCGCGTTCGCGATGCCGGCGGCGGGACCGCCGTAGTTCGGCGCGACGTAGGCCGAGCCGACGACAGCGCCGTCCGCCTCGGCGACATACGCACGCTTGCCCGGACCCATCCACAGGGTCCGGGCCTGCGCCTCGGGGGTGTTCGGGTCCCAGGCGTACGTCTCGCCGGATCCGACGATCTGCCGCCAGAACGGCCAGATCTGCGCCCAGTCCTTGTCCTCCGCGTCCCTGATCAGCATGTACGTGAGTCTGGCACTCGGCCGGTCAGGGACGGATACGGAGCCGGGGGCCGGTCAGTCCACGCTCGGCAGGATGTGAGGCTCCGCCAGGTCGTCCTCGTAGCCCGCGAGCCTGATCGGGGCCGAGCGGGCCCAGACGTCGAGGCTGCCCAGCTTCTCTGGCCGCTCCCCCGCGCGCTCCGTGCGTTCCCGTGGGCGCTGGTCGCGATCCGTCTTCTCTGGTGTCACCGCGCACTCCTTGTGTGTCGGGTAACCCTGTCCGGCGCGTCCCACCCGGCGTTCCCGTCGGGCGTCCGGCGCCCGGTCGGGCCTGTTTCAATACCGGTTCGGGCGCGGTGGCGCCGGTTTTCCGCATGGGCGGCCCGGGATGGGGCCGTCCCGCGACGGACCACGGGTACTGGTAGGACCACGTTGTGCTGTCCGTCGGCTACAGACAGAGTAACCATATGAGCAGGGTCGCGCTCGATGGGGCCGAAACCAGAGAGACGGCCGGGGGTCGCCGGGGATTCATCCGGCCACCGGCGATATGACACCCGACTGGGCGACGACTACGTGGGGTCCGGCCGGGCCGTGTTGATCGATCGCCCCGGATCGTCGGTCGACTCGGCCGACGGCTGGGAGGTCACATCGGGCGAACCGGAGGGCTCGGCGGGGTTCGGAGCGGGTGGCAGCACGCCTCCCGGGGGCGGCGGTCCGGTGGGGCTGGCGGTGGCGGCGCCCGCGGCCTCGTTCGCGATGGCGTCGAAGTCCACGTCGCCCGTGTTCTCCAGCATCGTGATGTGGTCGAGGACGGTCTGGTTGGCGTCGGTGGCGAGCTCACGGACAAGGGTGTTGCGGGTGGTGTGGCGGACCTGGGCGATCAGGGCGAAGACCTTGCCGTGGGAGTCGCGCAGCAGGTTGGCGAACTTGTTCTCGTAGTCCTTGCCGCTCGCGGCGGTCAGCTGGTTGAGCCACCCCTGCTGCTGCGGGTTGGGCTGGTTCGGGAGCTCGACGCCGAGCCGGCCCGCGACCGAGCGGACACGCTTGTCCAGGTCGGTGTGGCCGACGACGAGGTGGTCGCCCGCCATCCTGATCGCCTGCGTCGGCGCCCGCTCCATGGCCTGCTGGCCGGCCGGTATCTCCCAGAGCCCGGCGAGCCGCACCTTGACCAGGAAGTCCCGGTCGGTGGCCGACAGGGGGCCCCACTGGGTGGCCACGCTGCCCGCGTTCAGGTTGGCCGCCCCGGTGCCCGAGCGGTCGGCGTACGACCAGATCGGAAAGGCGAGTGCGCCCAGGGTGGCCACCAGGGCGGCGAAGATGAGCGCGGTCCCGTTGATGCGTCGCAAGCAATCCTCCCGATACCGGCGTCAACTCGCCGCGAGGGCGAGCTACTTGTTGGTACGGGAGGGTACGGACGTGACGGGCGTGGCGTTCAGACTTTCGCGCTCCCTTTTTTGGCCTATCCCCAGAGGGTGTCGGCGAGGGCGACCCCCGCGAAGGCGGCGCCGAGACCTGCGGCGACGCTCGCGGCCACATTGGCCACGGCGAAGAGCCGCGCCCCGTCCTCACCGAGGCGGAGGGTCTCGTACGAGAACGTCGAGTACGTCGTCAGCGCCCCGCACAGGCCCGTGCCGATGAGCAGCTGCACCTGCGACGAGGCGGCGCCCGCGGCGACCGCGCCGGTGAGCAGACCGAGCACGAGGCAGCCGCAGACGTTCACCGTGAACGTCCCCCACGGGAAGACGCTGTCGTGGCGCGTCTGCACGGCCCGGTCGGTGAGATAGCGCAGGGGTGCGCCGACCATCGCGCCGGCGATCACGAGGAGCCAGTTCACGCCCGCGTTCCGCCCTTCTCCCGGCCCACGTAGCGGATGACCTCGCAGTCGTCGAGCATGACCAGGCCCTGTGACACCAGCTCGTCCAGCTCCGGCAGGAACGCCCGGACCCGCGCCTCGGTGTCGACGATCACGACGGCCACGGGCAGGTCCTCGCTGAGCGAGAGCAGCCGCGAGGTGTGGATCAGGGACGACGCCCCGAACCCCTCGATGCCGCGGAAGACGCTCGCCCCCGCGAGTCCCGCCTTGTGCGCCCGGTGCACGATCTCGCTGTACAGGGGCTTGCGGTGCCACGTGTGGTTCTCACCGACGAAGACCGTCAGTCGCAGGGCACGCCCGGTCAGCCGCGTCATCGCTTCCTCCACGCCAGGAGGCGGCGCGTCAGCGCCACTCCGAGCCCTACGGCGGCGAACGCCGCCAGGAGCGTCGCCGCGAGATAGACCAGGCCCGTGCGGACCCGGCCGCCGTCCACCAGGCGCTGGATGTCCACCGCGTACGTCGAGAACGTGGTGAAGCCGCCCAGGACGCCGGTGCCGAAGAACGGCCGCACCAGGCGGTGCGCCGCCCACACATCGGTGATGATCACCATGAAGACGCCGATCACGAAACAGCCGAGCGCGTTCACCCACATCGTCGTCCAGGGAAACGCCCCGGGCGACGTGGGCCACAGGAGCGCGGCGCCGTAGCGGGCGCAGGCACCTACGGCGCCGCCGAGCGAGACGACCGCCACGATAGGGCCCTGCGCCCGCAGGCCCGCGCGCCTCTGGGCCGGCACGCGCAGATCGACGTCCGGATCACGGGGTTCGTCCACCGCCGGGGACTGCCCACCTGTCATCCGTACCCGTCTCCTCCTCGACCTCGGCGCCGCGCCACCACTGAAGATCGCTGCCTGCGGTCACCCTATCGCCGGTCCGGACGCGCCGTTAATGTCCCGTTGTCCCCGGCGAAAGATGGCCATGGTGTCCTGCCGGAACACCGCCATACGGGTCCCAGGGAGGAGCCACACATGACACGGGTCGAGCTGCGCAGCGTCGACGAGCTGATGGATCTGCTGCACGCCTGCCGCGGCGCATGGGACACCCCCGACCGCAGCGGCGACCCCGTCGACCTGCACGATCACGCGCTGCAGACCGCCGCGCTCCTGCGCCGCGGCCACCCAAGCGACAAGGAGCTCCAGCTCGCGGGGCTCGTCCACGACATAGGCCACCTGCTGCACCCCGGCGACGACGCGGGCCACGCGGACACGGCGGCGGCCGCGGTGCGGGGGCTGCTCGGGGAGCGGGTCGCGCGCCTGGTGCAGCTGCACGTCCCGGCCAAGCGCTACCTGGCGACATCGGACCCGGCGCGCGGCCTGTCGCCGCAGAGCGCGCTGACACTGGAGACGCAGGGCGGGCCGATGACGCCCGGGGAGGCGGCGGCGTTCGCCCATGACCCGCTGGCCGACGACGCGGTGACGCTGCGTCAGGCGGACGACGCGGGCAAGGTGGTGGGCCTCGACGCCGGGGTCATGGAGGACTGGCGGCCGGTGGTGGAGCTGGTGGCGCAGGGGTATCGGTCCACCAACTTCACACCATCACTACGTAGTTGACATGTCGCACTGACGCCCCGTCATGAGACCGTACGCCCCATGACTTCGGAGCTCTCGCTGGAAGGCAGGGTCGCCGTCGTGACCGGGGGGTCGCGGGGCATCGGCCGGGCCGTCGCCGTGGCGCTCGCGGGCGCCGGGGCGCGGGTGTGTGTGACGGCGCGTGATCCGGACGCGGTCCGCGAGACCGTCGCCGCGCTGACGAAGAGCGGCGCCGAAGCCACGGGACTGGCCGGGTCCGTCGCGGATCCCGCGCATCTGTGGGAGCTGACGGAGCGGGCGCTGGACGCGTACGGCCGGCTCGACATCCTGGTGAACAACGCCGCCACCAACGAACCGTACGGGCCGCTGATGGAGGCGGATCCGGAGGCCTGGCGCGCGGCGTTCACGGTCAATGTGGAGGCGCCGCTGCGGCTGGTGCAGTGCGCCTGGCGGGCCTGGATGTCGGAGCACGGCGGGGCCGTGGTGAACATCTGCACCGAGGGCGCCGGGCACGTCGGCCCCCGCGTGGGCGCCTACGGCACCAGCAAGGCGGCGCTGCTGCACCTGACGCAGCAACTCGCGGGCGAGCTGGCCCCGTCAGTGCGGGTCAACTCCGTCTCGCCCGGGCTCGTCCGCACGGAGATGGCACGCTTCGTGTGGGAGCACGCCGAGGAGTCCGTGGCGATGGGGCTGCCGCTGGGCCGGATCGGGGAGCCTGAGGACGTGGCCCGGGCGGTGCGCTGGCTGGTGTCGGACGAGGCGGCCTGGGTGACGGGCGCCGACCTCCTGGTGGACGGCGGAACCAGGGTCAGAGCCGCGTCGCCGGGCCTGACCGATGCCGTCCACCAGCAGCTCCGTCACCGGCTGCCGGGCACGCGCTGAGGCTCTACCACTTGCCGGGCGCGTAGTCCTTCAGGAAGACGCCGTACAGGTCCTCGCCGGCCTCGCCGCGGACGACCGGGTCGTAGACGCGGGCCGCGCCGTCGATCAGGTCCAGGGGGGCGTGGAAGCCCTCGTCGGCGAGGCGCAGCTTGTCGTAGTGCGGCCGCTCGTCGGTGATCCAGCCGGTGTCGACCGAGGTCATGAGGATGCCGTCGGTCTGGAACATCTCCTGGGCGCTGGTCCGCGTCACCATGTTCATGGCGGCCTTCGCGGCGTTCGTGTTCGGGTGCCCCGCGCCCTTGTAGCCGCGGCCGAAGACGCCCTCCATCGCCGAGACGTTCACGACGTAGGCGCGTCCGCTCGACGCCTTCTTCGCGGCGTCGGCCATCGCCGGGCGCAGCGCGCTGATCAGGATGAACGGCGCCGTGTAGTTGCACAGCTGGGTCTCGAGCAGCTCCACCGGGGAGATCTGCTCGATCGTCTGCACCCACGTGTTGCTGTCGACGACGTCCGGGACGAGGCCGCCCGCGTCGATGGCGCTGCCGTCGCGGTGCCGGGCGACGCTGGCGTTGCCCGCGACCAGGGCGAGATCGGCGACCTTCTGGGCGTCGAGGCCTGAGATACCGGCGGGCAGCGCGGTCAGGCCGTCGACCGCGCCGGAGTTGAACGCGCCGATGACGTGGTGGGCGGGCAGCTCACCGGCCGGCAGCGGGGCGCTCTCGCCCTCGACGAGGGCGGCGTACGCGGAGGGCAGCCGGCGTACGGTCTGCGTCGCGTTGTTAATGAGGATGTCCAGCGGGCCCTGCTCGGCGACCTGCTCGGCCAGGGCCACGGCCTGGGCCGGGTCCCGCAGGTCGATGCCGACGACCTCGAGGCGGTCCATCCAGTCCGCCGAGTCGTCCATCGCCTTGAAGCGGCGGATGGCGTCCTTGGGGAACCGCGTCGTGATCGTCGTGTGCGCGCCGTCACGTAGCAGGCGCAGCGCGATGTACATGCCGATCTTGGCGCGGCCGCCGGTGAGCAGGGCGCGCTTGCCGGAGAGGTCGGCGCGGATGTCGCGCTTGGCGCGGTTCACGGCGGCGCACTCGGGACAGAGCTGGTGGTAGAAGTAGTCGACCTCGACGTACCGGGCCTTGCAGGTGTAGCAGGAGCGGGGACGCTGGAGTATCCCCGCGAGCTTGCCCTCCTGGACCTGCGAGGACGGCAGGAGGCCTTCGGTCTCGTCGTCGATGCGCTCGGCGGAGCCGGTCGCGGTCGCCTCGGTGACGGCCTTGTCGTGGGCCGTCTTCGCGGCGCGGCGGTCCTGGCGACGGCGCTGCTTCACGGTCCGGTAGATCCCGGCGGTGGCCCGCCGGACCTTGATCGCGTCGGGGTGGTCGACGTCCAGCTTGTCGAGTTCGTCGAGCACGCTCAGGCAGACGGCGAGCCGCTCGGGGTCGATCCCGGGGCCGAACGACTCCTGCGACACCACCATGGCGTTCATGGCGCCCGTCGGGCTGTCCTCTGTCATCGTCACCGCTGCGTTCCTCGCGTCACTCGGACCGCGGCGTGCTGTGAGGGACCGCGGATGCTCCCAAAAGGCGGAACCTTACAACCTGCTGTCGACATTCCGCCAAGTGGGCAGTTTATCCCGCTCCAGGACCGGTCCGGGAACGCCGGTCCTGGATCTTGGTCCGGTACGGCCGCGGGGCGACGCCGCCCCTCTCCCTCAGAGCCCCCGCTGCTCCGTCTCGCACACCCTCACCAGGGCCGCGAGTTCCTCGCGGATGCCGGTCGCCAGTACGTCCAGGTCGGGGACCGCGGCCGCGTCGGCGACCAGGCCGTAGTGCACACGCCCCCGGTACGTGGACACGGCCACGGCGAGGGACTGGCCCTGGGCCAGCGGAGCGAGCGGGTAGACCTCGGTGAGCGGGCAGCCGCCGAGCCGCAGGCCGAGGCTCGGCAGCGGCACGCTCGTGACCAGGATGTCGAACAGGAGCCTGGCCGCCTGGGCTACGACGGGCCCGCCGATCAGGTGACCGAGCGGCGGCACATGGTCGGCGAGCAGCGCCACGGCGCCGGCGCCGCGCTGCGGGCCCGCGTCCTTGTTGTGGTCCATGGCCGTACGGACCGAGCGCAGCCGGGCCAGCGGGTCGCCCTCGTCGACCGGCAGCTTCACCAGGTAGCCGGAGAGCCGGTTGCCCTGGGGGTGGGCCGTACGGGGACGGCGCCGCGAGACGGGGATCAGGGCCCGCGGGCGCACCCCTTCGCTGCCGTTGCCGCGCTCGTCGAGCCAGCGCCGCAGGGCCCCCGCCACGACGGCGATGAGGACGTCGTTGACGGTGCCTCCGACCGTCTTGCGGACCCGGTGCACATCGTCGAGTTCCAGGACGACGCCCTCCGTGCGGCGGGTGCCCGTGGCGGTCGAGGAGAAGGCAGCCGAGGTATGCACGTCCCAGGTGGCGCGGACGACGGAGGTGCCGATGTCGAGGGCCGTGACGGCGCTGGAGGCACTGTCCCGCAGGAGGCCCGGCAGCTTGCGCGGGTCGAGGTCGCCGAGCCGGAGGTCACGCATGCCGGGGAACGGCAGCCGGAACCCGCCGGGCGCCTCGGCGGGGGGCGCCGCCCGGGAGACGGGCAGGTCCATCGGGTCCATCACCCCGGCGGCGAGCGTCAGCGCCCGCAGCCCGTCGGCCAGCGCGTGGTGGAACTTGAACAGGACCGCGAACGAGGTGCCGTCCGCACCCGGCAGGACATGTGCCTCCCAAGGGGGCCTCGCCCGGTCGAGCGGCCGCTCCATCAGGGCACCAGCCGCCGCGTGGAAATCCGCGGTGGGCTCGGTGAGCCGTACGTGGTCGAGCGGTTCGAAGTCGGGTACGGGCACGCGCGCCGCGCCGCCCACGGGGATCCGCACTCCTTGGATGCGCATCCGCAGTCCGGGGACGGCGGGGGCACGGGCGGCGAGGAGCTCCACCGCGTGCTGGGCGTCGCCCGGCGACCCCGTGGCGAACACCCCCAACGCGCCCAGGTGCATCGGGTGTTCGGCGGTCTCGATGTTCCAGAACGCCAGGTCGAGTGGCGCGAGGAGGTCCGGGCTCGGCGCGGGCCGAGAGTGCTGGGACTGCTGAGAGTTCACTGAGGCCGCTCTCGCGTCGACGACTGGGGAAAGCAGTCAACCGCTCTCCGGTGATTACGGTCAAGTACGATCAAGCTACACACAGTAAACAACAGATTAAGACCCGCCCCCTCGGTGAAGGGGCGGGTCTCGTGGTGCCGGTGGGGCGCGTGTTGCCGTTACTTCAGCGCGGGCGGCGCCGCGTCGGCGGAAGTGCCCCAGGTGGAGGGCTTGTCGCCGACCGTGAAGGACAGCTCCCGCAGCCCGCGGATGTCGTCCGTCGTCAGATACGTCTTCCCGAAAGCGGTTCCGTCGGTCTGCGCCGACTGGATGTACCGCGCCGAGTCCGACGCCCCCGGAGCCTTCACCGTGAGGTGGCCCTTCGGGTAGTAGCGCCGGTCGAGGGTCACGTCCACCCGTTCGAAGACCGGGGTCGACAGGCCCCAGGTGTCCGTGCCGGGCTGGACCGGGAAGATTCCGATCGACGACAGGACGTTCCAGGCGGACATGGTCCCGAGGTCGTCATTTCCGGTCATGCCGGTCGGGGCGTCCGTGAAGAGCGTGAGCGCCGCGTGCACGACGTCGGTCGTCTTCCAGGGCTGACCGGTCGAGAGGTACGTGTAGGGCGCTATCAGGTCGGGCTCGTTCTGCGGGTTGTACTTGTCCGCGTTGTAGTAGTCGTACGGACCGTTGACCCACACCTCACGGGCGGTCTTCGCGGGGTCCTGCACCAGCTGGTCGTACGCGAAGAACGAGTCGAGGCGGTCGTTGGCCGCCTTGGTGCCACCAATCAGGCCGACCATGCCGGGCAGGTCCTGCGGGACGAGCCACTGGTACTGCCAGGACGTGCCCTCGTGGAAGCCCTCGCTCTTGGCGGGGTCGGCCGGGCCGGTGAAGGTGCCCGCCGCGTCCCGCGCCCGGAAGAAGCCGGTCGAACTGTCGAAGATCTTCCGGTAGTTCTGCGCCCGCTGCGTGTACCGCGCCGCGTCGTCCTTGTGGCCCAGGTCCTTCGCCATCTGCCCGAGCATCGCGTCGGACAGCGCGTACTCCAGGGTCGCGGAGGCGCCGTGGTCGTAGTCGGAGTCGCCCGGCTTCACATGCGCGCGGTCCTTGATGTACGGCGCGAAGCCGTCCGCGATGTACTCCTTGTTGGCCTCACGGCCGACCGGCGCGGAGTCGGCGGGCGGGACCCCGTCGGCGTTCTTCTTCAGCGCGCGGTACGCCTGCTCCTCGTAGCCCTTGAGCAGCCCCTGCTGATAGGCGTTCGTGAGGAACGGGGTGACCGGGTCACCCGTCATGATGTTCGTCTCGACCGTGCCGTAGCCCCACTTGGGCAGCCAGCCGCTCTCCTCGTCGATCTTGATGACGGATATCGCCATGTCGCGGGACTCACGCGGCGCGAGCAGCGACAAGAGCTGCGCCTGCGTGCGGTAGGTGTCCCACAGGGACCAGTTCTGGTAGTACGTGTAGCCCTTGGCCCGGTGGATCTTCTGGTCCCAGCCGGTGTAGCGGCCGTCGACGTCACTGCCGATGTTCGGCGCGAGGAACGAGCGGTACAGGGACGAGTAGAAGGTGCGGCGGAGCGTGTCGCTGCCGCCCTGCGCCTTGACGTCGTCGAGCCGGTCCTCCCACGCGGCCTGCGCGGCGTGCTCGACGCGGTCGTACGAACGGCCGCCCTCGGAGCTGAGGTTGAGCGCCGCGCCCTGCGCGTCGACGTACGAAATCGCCGTGGTCGCCTCGACGCTGCGGTCCTTGGAGGTGTCGAAGCGCACGAACGCGCCGCTGCGCTCACCGCCGGCCGTCGACTTCTTCGAGCCCTCGGTGACCGCGTCGCCCTTCCACGTCCCCGAGGTCTTGAACGGCCGGTCGAAGCGGGTGATCGTGTACACCGTGTACGGCTTGGTGTCCTGGCAGAACCCACTGCCCGTGATGGCCGTGCGGACGGTGCGGTTGTCGAGGATCTCGACCTTGGTGTTCAGGGTCTTGTGCAGCGACTGGCCGGCGTTGATGAGGACGTTGGCCTTGTCGGTGGCGGGGAACGTGTAGCGCTGCACGCCGGTGCGCTTCGTCGCGGTCAGCTCGGCCTCGATGCCCGTCTTCAGGCCGACCTTGTACGAGCCCGGGCTCGCCTTCTCGTCGTCGTGGCTGAACTCGGCCGCGTACTTCGCGTAGTCGGTCGACGTGATGTCGCCGGTCGTGGGCAGCACGGGCAGATCGCCGCCGAGGCCGCAGCCGACGCCGGACAGATGCACGGTGGAGAAGCCGCGGATGTGGTTCTCGGAGTAGTCGTAACCGGTGTTGTGCCCCGTGTCGGGCGAGAACTGCACCATGCCGAAGGGCACGGCGGCGCCTGGGTAGGTGTTGCCCTCGTTCTCGGTGCCGATGAACGGGTT
Organism: Streptomyces sp. NBC_01446; assembly: GCF_026340095.1. Lineage (GTDB taxonomy): Bacteria > Actinomycetota > Actinomycetes > Streptomycetales > Streptomycetaceae > Streptomyces > Streptomyces aureus. The sequence goes on from NZ_JAPEPO010000001.1 coordinate 277,438, forward strand.
GACCAGATCGGTGAGCCGGCCCTCGTCGGAGGCCGCTGCCGCCTGGGCAGACGGCACAGTGAGCGCACCGCCCAGGAGCGCGGCCGCCGCCACCGCCGTCCCCGCTCCGCGCAGCCGTTGGGTCCATCTCATGGCGAGACCGCCTCCTAGAGTCCTAGACAACGTTGTCAACGCAAGCGCGATCATTCTTCTGTCGTGTACGTGTACTCGTCAAGGGACACGGCAACGGGAGCCCCGCGAACCAGGCACGGCGCAGGGCCCCCACCGACGAGAGGTCAGGAACCGTCAGCCCACGACCTGCCGGCCCTTGCCCAGCGCGATCACCCCGCCCTTCGACACGGTGTACAGCTCGGCGTCCCGCTCCGGGTTGACGCCGATGGTCGCGCCCGGCGGGACGTCCACGTTCTTGTCGAGTACGGCCCCGCGCACCACGGCACCCCTGCCGATCCGGACGTTGTCGTGCAGGACCGAGCCCTGGACGACGGCGCCCTCCTCGACGGTGACGCCCGGGGACAGGACGGAACGGGTGACCTGACCGCGGATGACGCAGCCCGGACTGACGATCGACTGGCCCGCGATGCCGCCCGCGCAGAACTTGGCGGGCGGCAGCTGCCCGGGGTGCGTGTAGATGGGCCAGCGCCGGTTGTCGAGGTTGAAGGCGGGCTTGTCCGAGAGCAGGTCGAGATGGGCCTCGTAGTACGCGTCGAGAGTGCCGACGTCCCGCCAGTAGCCGTGCTCGTGGGGCGTCTCCCCGGGGACATGGTTGCCGTCGAAGTCGTAGAGCTGGGCGACGCCGCGCTCGGTGAGCATCGGAAGAATCGAACCGCCCATGTCATGAACGGAGTTGAGCATCTCGGAGTCCTGCTGCAACGCGTCGATGAGGGTCTTCGTGGTGAAGACGTAGTTGCCCATGGAGGCGAACACCTGATGCGGGGAGCCGGGGATGCCGGGCGGGTCGGCCGGCTTCTCCAGGAAGCGGTCCACGCGCGTGCCGTCACCGGCCGGCGTGATGATCCCGAACGACGAGGCGTCCGCGCGGGGTACACGGATGCCCGCGACCGTGACACCCGCGCCGCTCTCGATGTGCTGCTGGAGCATCTGGCGCGGATCCATGCGGTAGACGTGGTCGGCCCCGAACACCGCGATGTAGTCGGGCTGTTCGTCGTGGACCAGGTTCAGCGACTGGAGGATGGCGTCCGCGCTGCCGAGGTACCAGCGCGGACCCAGGCGCTGCTGGGCCGGGACGGGCGTGACGTAGTTGCCGAGCAGGCTCGACATGCGCCAGGTCGTCGTGACGTGCCGGTCGAGCGAGTGCGACTTGTACTGGGTCAGGACGCAGATGCGCAGAATGTCGGCATTGACGAGGTTGGACAGGACGAAATCGACGAGGCGGTACGTGCCGCCGAAGGTCACCGCCGGTTTCGCCCGGTCGGCGGTGAGTGGCAGCAGGCGCTTGCCCTCCCCGCCCGCCAGTACGATCCCGAGCACCGAAGGTCCACCGCGCATCCCAGCCCCCAGCTTCACCTTGAGGATCCAATTGGCCTTGTTGACGGACTACTTCGCCTTGTTGACGGACTGCTTCGCCTTGAGGATCTCCTCGTACACGTCGGCCGTGCGCCGGGCCACGGTGTCCCAGCCGAACTCGCGCTGCGAGCGCTCACGTCCGGCGGCGCCCATGCGGGCCGCCTCTCCAGGGTCCGCCACCAGCCGGTTCAGGGCCTGCGCGAGCCCGCTCTCGAACGCCTGCGGGTCCCGCTCCTCGTAGGGCACGAGGAGGCCGGTCGTCCCGTCGGCGACGACCTCGGGGATGCCGCCGACGGCGGAGGCCACGACGGCGGTGCCGCACGCCATCGCCTCCAGGTTCACGATGCCGAGGGGTTCGTACACCGACGGACAGACGAACGCCCGCGCATGGGTGAGGAGCTGGACCACCTCGGTACGAGGCAGCATCTGCGGGATCCAGTGGACACCGTCCCGAAGCGCGCGCAACTCGTCCACGAGAGTGCGGAATTCGCGCCCGATGGCAGGGGTGTCGGGGGCTCCGGCGCACAGGATCAGCTGCGCCGAAGGGTCCAACTCCTTGGCCGCCCTCAGGAGATGCGGAACACCCTTCTGCCGCGTGATGCGTCCGACGAAGACGACGTACGGGCGCCCCTGGTCGACGCCGATGCGGTCGAGGACGTCCGTTGCGGGGTCGGGACGGTAGAGAGCGGAGTCGATGCCGTTGTGGACGACGCGGACCCTCGCCGGGTCGATCGCCGGATAGCAGGCCAGGATGTCGTCGCGCATGGCTCCGGAGACGGCGATGACCGCGTCGGCCGCCTCGACGGCCGTGCGCTCGGCCCAGCTCGACAGCGCGTATCCGCCACCGAGTTGCTCGGCCTTCCAGGGGCGCAGCGGTTCGAGCGAGTGCGCGGTCACGATGTGCGGGATGCCGTGGAGCAACTTGCCCATGTGTCCCGCGAGATTGGCGTACCAGGTGTGGGAGTGGACGAGTTCGCGGCCTTCCAGCGCCGCGGCGATGGACAGGTCCACGGAGAAGGTGCGCAGTGCGTCGTTCGCCCCGTCGAGCGCCTGCCAGGCGCGGTGCCGCCGCAGCCCCTCGGCGCCGCCCTCGCCCCAGGTGTGCACGTCGAGGTCGACGAGGGGACGTAACTCCCTTGCGAGGAACTCGACATGGACGCCCGCGCCGCCGTAGACGTCCGGCGGGTACTCCCGGGTCAGCAGCCCCACTCTCATGCAGAACCCCCGTCGTCCGTAGCGTGCCCGGCCGCGCACCTTCATGGTCACCCAGAAGCGGCCGGTGGGGAAGAGTGCTGCGGCGGCCGCTCGAAGCAGCAGTCTCCGCAGAGACCGCCGCCCGGGGCGCGGTAGATGAGGCAGCAGCTCGTGCGGCGGAAGGCGGTGCCGGTGCGGGTGCCGGTCGCGGCGAGGCGGGGGTCTTCGAAGAGTTCCGTGGTCAGGAGGCGGGCACGGGCGGCGACGTCGGGGCGCCCCGCCCGGCGCGCCCAGCGGCTGATCTCGCGGGCCGCGCCGGCGAGCGCGGACCCGGCGTTGCCGCGCAGCAGCGGGGCCGATACGCGGTAGCGGGCGCGCAGTGCGGCCGACAGCGGTTCGAGGTGGCGGTCGAGTACGAGCTCCGCGATGTGCGCGCTGCCGGCGGGGAGCTGCCCCGTACCGGCGAGGAACAGGTCGTCGGGCGCACTGGCGTCGGGGTTCCAGTGCAGCAGCGCGGGGTCGAGGTCGGGGACGCGGCCGAAGAGGGCGGCGCTGCCGAGCGACAGCGACCAGAGGCGCGCCGCGAGTCCGAGTTGGGCGACGGACACGGCGACGCGCGCTTCGGGCACGGAGAGGGCCCGCGCGACCTTCTCGACGCGGTACGCGAGAGGGTCGCGGACCGGTGCGCCGCTCTGATAGACGCGCCCCAGCGTCGGTAGATCACTCTCTGTCGCGCCGGTCTCACACAGAGCGAAGAAGCCGCCGAGGGAACAGAGTTCGCGCAGGTCGATGTGGGCTGTCACGGCCTCAGTACAGCAAGTAGGCGTCCGCAGGTCACGGGTGGGGTGCACCCCGTGTCCCCCACCGGGTGGAGGACCGGGGGCGGGTCGTACTCCATCGGCAGTAGGACCCAATGCGTGCTCAGGTACGACGACGTGAGCGCCGGAAAGAGAGATCGTAGAGGCATGGAAACCGACCGTTCGCCGCGCCACGGGATGCGCTGCCGCACAGTGAGGAGCGGGCGATGAGCGCACTCACGCTGGCCGTGCTCCTCTCCCTCGTCTCCGTGGTCGCTTACGCGGGCGGCGCGATCCTCCAGGAGCGGGTCGCGGTCTCCACGCCCGAGCACACCTACGCGCCGCTGCGCCGCCCGGTGTGGTGGTGCGCGGTCGCGCTCAACGGTCTGGGAGCGCTCCTACACGTGGCGGCCCTGGCGTACGGCCCGCTGAGCCTGGTCCAGCCCCTGGGCGCGCTGACGATCGTGTTCGCGCTGCCGATGGCGGCGCTCTTCGTGCACCGTAAGGCCGGAGCCACCGCCTGGCGTGGCGCGATCATGGCCGCGGTGGGTCTCGCCGGTCTGCTCTCCCTCACGGGGTCGGCGTCCGAGCAGTCCCTCGAAGGCACGGAGCGGCTGATGGTCGCCCTTGTGACGGCCGGTACGGTTCTCGCCCTGATGACGCTCGCCCATGCCGTGCACCGCCACCCCGTGGTGCGCAGCGTCCTGCTAGCGGGCGCGGCCGGTGTCGCGTTCGGCATCGCGTCCGTGTTCACGAAGTCGGTGGCGGTGGAGTGGACGGAGGACGGGACGTTCGCCCAGTTCTCGAGCTTCCTGGTGATAGCGGCGCTCGCCACGTCCGGCATGCTCCTGTCCCAGGCGTCGTACCGCGGCGCGGGCCTCGCGGCGCCGCTCGCCACGGTGACCGTGGTGAACCCGGTGGTCGCGGCGGCGGTCGGTCTCACTCTGTTCGGCGAAACGTTCCGATACGGCACGACGGGCACCGCTCTCGCGCTCGCGTGCGGTGTCGTCGCCGCGGGCGGCCTCATCCTGCTGACCACGGAGCGGATCAGCGGGTCGCGCAAGGCGGCCGCCGAGCCGGTCGTCGCAGTGATGCCCGCTCAGCCCACGCGCGAGTCGCCGCGCGCGATCACCGACGGCGAACCGCTGATGCGGCGCGTCGGGGCGCCCGCGCGGGACGCCGGTCCGCGGGGCCGAAAGGGCAAGAGCGGCCGGTACGACGAGTGGTACAGCGCCCGCGACGAGCGCATCAAATCCTGACGCCGTGCGCCCGCAGATACGCCAGCGGGTCGACGTCGGAACCGAAGCCGGGCCCGGTCCGCACCTCGAAGTGCAGATGCGGGCCCGTGCTGTTGCCCGTGGAACCGGAGCGCGCGATGCGCTGGCCGGCCACGACCCGCTGTCCCGCCTTCACGCTGAGCGCCGAGAGGTGGCCGTACTGGCTGTACTTGCCGTCCGCGTGCCGGATCACGACCTCGTACCCGTACGAGCCGCCCCAGCCCGCGGAGACGACGTGGCCCGCGGCGATGGCCTTGACGGTGGTGCCGGTGGACACGGCGAAGTCGACGCCTGTGTGGTAGGCCTTCGACCAGGAGGACCCCGCCGCGCGATAGGGGGTGCTGAGGCTCGCCGAGACGGGGGCGATGACGTCGTGGGACGTGGCAGGCTTCTCGGTCCGCGGCCGGGTGGCGGTGGCTGTACCGGTCTTCTTCGCGGGGGCGGTGTCCCGTTTCTGGTCGCTCTTCCTGTCGGTCTTCTCGTGTTTCTCGGTGGGCTTCTCGGCCTGCCGTTCGCGCTTCTGCGGGGCGGCCGGGCCGCCCGGCTTCGCCGACGGGTGCAGGGCTAGCCGCTGTCCCGGCAGGATGAGGTCGGGGTCCGAGCCGATGGTGCGGCGGTTCGCCTCGTACAACTTCCGCCAGCCGCCCGGCACTTCGCGGGCGTCGGCGATACCGGAAAGGGTGTCGCCGCCGACCACCGTGTACATCTGGGCCGTGCCCGCCGTCGACTGGGGTGTGACCTCGGGCTTGACGTCCTTCACCATCCGCTGGGGCTTCTGCCGGACGGTTTCGGTGTGCGGTCCCGGAGCATCGCCGCCGCGGGTGAGGCCGGCGCGGGCCGAGCAGACCGGCCAGGCGCCGGGGCCCTGCCCGTCGAGGACCTTCTCGGCGACGGCGATCTGCTGGCCCCTGGTGGCGCGGTCGGCGCGCGCCGCGTAGGCGGTACCGCCGTACGCCTCCCAGGTCGACTGCGTGAACTGGAGCCCGCCGAAGTAGCCGTTTCCGGAGTTGATGCTCCAGTTGCCGCTCGACTCGCAGGCCGCGACCTTGTTCCAGGCGTCCGCGCCGGCGGCGTGCGCCACGCCCGCGCCGATGAGAGGGATCGCCATACCCGCGCTGCCCGCGGTGACGGTGAGCGACGCCCGGTTGATCCGGTTCGGCTGATACCGGCGATGCCGACCGCGTACGGCCATGGAAGCCCCCTCAGACACACGTCAGAAGCGGCAAGTTAGCCGCTCCCGCACACTCATGACAAGACCCGCACAGGAGTGACACGGCCAGTCAAGAGGGGTCAAGGGGGCTTTCCCCAGGCTTAGTTCGCGTATCAGCCGCGCAACCGCAGCGGAAGCCAGTCGAGTTGGGTGGCCTGGTGGAAGGGCCCGCCGCCCTCGTGGTCGTTGAAGGTGTACACCTTGATCGTCTTGTCCTGGCCGGCATAGGAGTTGAACGCCGCGAAGACCGTGGAGGGCGGGCAGGTCTGGTCCTCCAGCGCCACCGAGAAGAGGGCGGGCGCGGTGCCGCGCGCCGCGAAGTGCACGCCGTCGAAGTACGACAGCGTGCGGAAGACCTGCTCGTCGGCGCCGATGTGCGCCTTCAGATACAGGGCTATCTCGCGGTACGGGTGGCGTTCGGTGAGGGTGGCCGCGCGGGGGAACTGGCACAGGAACGGCACGTCGGGCGCGATGGCGACGAGGTCGGGCACGAGGCCGCCGACCGCGATCGTGATGCCGCCGCCCTGGCTGCCGCCGAGGGCCGCCACGCGCGACGCGTCGACGAGGGGGTGCGAACGGGCGGCCTCGACGGCGCGCACGGCGTCGGTGAAGACGCGCCGGTAGAAGTACTCGTGCGGGTCCTCGATGCCGCGCGTCATGAAGCCGGAGTGCGCGGGTCCGCTGCCGACCGGGTCGGGGGTGTCCCCCACGCGGCCGCCGGAGCCCTGGCCGCGGGTGTCCATGACGAAGTGCGCGAAGCCGGCCGCGGCCCACATCAGGTTCGTGTGCGGCAGGCCGCGCCCGCCTCCGTAGCCGATGTACTCGACGACGGCGGGCAACGGCCCGCTCGTCCCCGCGGGCAGGACGAGCCAGCCCTTGACCCGATGCCCGCCGAACCCGGCGTACGTAACATCGAAGACATCGACCCCGGACAGCGGCACGTCGACGGTGACGAAGCGCGCGTCGAGGTCGTGCTCACGCGCCTCGGCCAGGGTCTTCTCCCAGAACGCGTCGAAGTCCTCGGGCTGCGTCAACGTAGGCCGGTAGGCCCGCAGTTCGTCGAGCGGCAGGTCGAAATGAGGCACGGGCAGCTCCTTCTCCGTAGAGACATCCGTAGAGACCTCCGCAGCGAGTCCTGAGGGCTCGAGAGAGCGTCGCAGCGTCACGGTACGCCTCACCGCGCTACAAATGAACAGGAACGATCACCTCCCTACGTCAGGAGCGACAGGCATGAGCAAGTCAGCCCAGATCGGTGTCACGGGGCTCGCTGTCATGGGGCGCAACCTCGCCCGCAACTTCGCCAGGAACGGCTACACGGTCGCCCTGCACAACCGCACCGCGTCCCGCACGCACGACCTCGTGGCGGAGTTCGGCGGCGAGGGCGAGTTCGTCCCCACCGAGACCGCGGAGGAGTTCGTGGCGGCGCTGGAACGGCCGCGCCGCCTGGTGATCATGGTCAAGGCCGGTGACCCCACGGACGCGGTGATTCAGGAGTTCGCGCCGCTCCTGGAGCCCGGCGACATGATCGTCGACGGCGGCAACGCCCACTTCGCGGACACCCGGCGCCGCGAGCGCGAACTGCGCGAGCGCGGCATCCACTTCGTCGGCACAGGCGTCTCCGGCGGCGAGGAGGGCGCCCTGAACGGGCCGAGCATCATGCCGGGAGGCAGCGAGGAGTCGTACGCGGCGCTCGGCCCGATGCTGGAGAAGATCTCCGCGAAGGCCAAGGACGGCGCCCCGTGCGTGACGCACGTCGGCCCGGACGGGGCCGGCCACTTCGTGAAGATGGTCCACAACGGCATCGAGTACGCCGACATGCAGCTCATCGGCGAGGCGTACCAGCTCCTGCGCGACGTGGCGGGCTACTCCCCCGCACAGATCGCCGACATCTTCCGGAAGTGGAACACCGGCCGCCTCGACTCGTATCTGATCGAGATCACGGCCGAGGTCCTGTCGCACGTGGACGCGGCGACGGGCAAGCCCTTCGTGGACGTCGTCGTCGACGAGGCGGAGCAGAAGGGCACGGGGCGCTGGACCGTGCAGATCGCCCTCGACCTGGGCGTCCCGGTGTCGGGCATCGCCGAGGCCGTCTTCGCGCGCTCGCTGTCCGGCCACGCGGACCTGCGCGCCGCCTCGAAGGACCTGGCGGGCCCGACGCCGACCGCGCTGAGCGAACCGGAGGCGGCGGCGTTCGCCGACCGGGTCGAGCAGGCCCTGTACGCGTCGAAGATCGTGTCGTACACGCAGGGCTTCCACGAGATCACGGCGGGCAGCGAGGCGTACGACTGGGACATCGACCTGGGCGCCATCGCCTCGATCTGGCGCGGCGGCTGCATCATCCGGGCCGCGTTCCTCGACCGGATCACCGCCGCGTACGACGCCCGGCCCGACCTGCCGAGCCTCCTCGCGGACAAGACGTTCGCGCAGGAGATCGGCGCGGCGCAGGACGACTGGCGTGCCGTCCTGGTCGCCGCGACGGTCGAGGGCGTGCCGGCGCCCGGCTTCGCCGCCGCGCTCGCGTACTACGACGCGCTGCGCGCCGACCGCCTCCCGGCCGCGCTCACCCAGGGCCAGCGGGACTTCTTCGGCGCCCACACCTATCGCCGCACGGACCGCGAGGGCACGTTCCACACGCTGTGGGGCGGCGACCGGTCCGAGGTGTCGGCGTAGGGCCTTGCCGCTACCGAACGCTTGCCCGGTGCTCCACCTTTCAAGATGGAGGTGTAGGGCACCCTGCCCGTAGCGGCCCGGAGGGGCGCAGCGGCATGGCCAGGATCGCGCGCCTCTGCCCTCGGGCACGGGAGGGCGTCAAATGGGTGAAGGCTCCGGCTCGGGCGGCGCCGGCTCCGGGTCGGGATTCGGCGGGCCCGGGGACGGCGGGGGCGGCGAGGGCCGCGGCGTGGGGCCGGGGCCGGGCGACGGGGGCGTCGGGACCGGGGCCGGGAACGGCCCGGGACCGGGCACGTCGGGCCCCGGTGTCGGCGGGGTGACGGGGTCGGGGAAGGGATGCGTCATCGATTCCTCCTGGGGGGGGTCGGAGGCCGGCCGCGCTTCGGCGGGGCGCGAGCCGGTCCCTGCCACTGTCTCCCGGCACGCGTTCCCACGCCCGCCGGGTCCACACACCGCCCCGGTCGGCTCTCAGCCCTTGGTACGGGTGAGGCGTACGACGGGAATGTCCCGGTCGGTCTTCTTCTGGTAGTCCGCGTACGGGGCGAAGATCTCCACGAGGTGGGGCCACACCCTGGCCTTTTCCTCCGGGGAGAGGGTCTCGGCGCGGGCGGTGAACCGCTCCGTCCCGACGCGCAGCCGCACGTCCGGATTGGCCTCCAGATTCAGGTACCACTCGGGGTGCTGGTCGGCGCCGCCCTTCGAGGCGACGATCAGGTAGTCGTCGCCGTCACGGTCGTAGATCAGAACCGTGCGGCGCCACTGCCCGGAGCGACGCCCCTGGTAGTCGAGCAGCAGGCAGGGCGCGCTCATCGGGCCCGGGATCGTGGTGCCCTCGGTGCCGCCGGACTCCTCGTACAGGCGGGCCTGTTCGGCGACCCAGCCCGTGGGGCTGATCACGACGTCGGTGCCGGTCTCGTCCTGGGCCATCTGGCTCTCCTCGTTCAGCTCAAGCCGGTGTCACTCGGTACGAACTCGGCTCAGCGTAGGCCGTGTTGTCCGCCGCCGCGCGCAGGCCGGGGCGGGGGCTGGAGAGAACAGGGACCGTCGCGGTGGTCCGGTCGGCGGCGGGTGCCATGGAGGCCTGGGCGAGCACGACGACGTCGACATCGGTGAGGGCGTCCACGGCGGCGGCCACGAGGTCCCGGTAGCCGTCCCGGTCACCGGCCTCGAAACGCTCCCAGGCCCCTGCCACCAGCACCGTGCGTACGTCGACGGGGCGGCCGGCGCGGGCGGCCTCCTCCTCGACGAGGGCGACGGTCGGCGCGAGGGTGCTCTCCAGAGCGGCGACCACGGCGACGACCCGCCCGGCTTCGACCGCGGCGGCGGCCATCGGCCGGTCCACGCGCAGGACAGGGACGCCGACGGCGGCGGACTGGGCCTCGGCGACGCCGCCGATGGTCGAGCACGTGCAGAGCACGGCGTCCGCCCCGTCGGCCACGGCGGTTTCGAGCAGCGCGCGCACGTCGTCCGCGACGGCGTCGGGCCCGGCGGTCCTGGCCCGTTCGAGCAGGCTCTCGCCCACGACGTGGCGCAGGACGAGACCGGGGTGGTCGGTGTCGCGCAGGGCGTCGAAGACGGGGACGTGGACCGGGGAGGTGTGCAGGAGAGCGAGTGTCACGCGGTCACCACTTGGCCGGGTCGTCGGCGAGCGCGCGCTGCGCGGCGTCGAGCAGCTCGGGCGGGGCGACGGGGGCCTCGCCGGGGTGGCGCGCGGCCCACTCCACGACGAACGGGCACAGGGGCGCGACGGCGATGCCCTCGCGGGCGGCGATCGCGTACAGCTCCCGGGCCAGCGATCCTGCGATGCCCCGGCCCTCGTGCTCGTGCTCCACGACGGTGTGCACGGGCACGAGGGCCCTCTCGGGCGCGTCGAGGACGAAGTACTGGATGTACCCGAAGACAGCACCTTCGGGCTCTCCCGCCGCGCCGGCCACGAGGAGGCCCTTGTCCCGTTCGTCGTGGATCTCGATGTCACTCATGGGGGTCTCCTCGTGTCTGCTGCGGGACGGTCAGCCGCTGGTGGCCGCCACCGCCTGGGGGCTGCGCTCCGTGTCCCCGCCGGGAACCGGCTCGGACGGGTCGGCGCCCAGGGCCACGATCCGGTTCTCCCGGTCCACGTGCACGACCTGGGGCCGCAGCGCACGCGCCTCGGCGTCGTCGACCTGAGCGTAACTGATGATGATCACGAGGTCCCCGGGATGCACGAGATGGGCCGCGGCCCCGTTGATCCCGATGACACCGCTCCCCCGCTCGCCCTCGATGACGTACGTCTCCAGGCGGGCGCCGTTGTCGATGTCGACGATGTGGACGAGCTCGCCGGGCAACAGGTCGGCGGCGTCGAGGAGGTCACGGTCGATGGTGACGGACCCGACGTAGTGCAGGTCGGCCTGGGTGACGGTGGCGCGATGGATCTTGGACTTGAATACTGTACGAAGCACGAAGAAACTCCCGATTCGTCTGCTCCCTGCCTGCTATTGCAGGTCAAGGGCGGTCTTCGGAGGTTACATCGATTCGCATGTTCGGTCAGCTGTCGCCAGGTGTTCGAGGACTCACACCGACCCGTTGCTGACTTTTCTGATGCCGCGCGAGAATACGAGTGCCGGCCAGGTCAGGTCATGTCCTCTGTCACGGGGTACGGCACGAAGGTGCTGGTGTTCTGGTCGATCCGCAGCGGGTGGCCGAGGGGTGGTGCGGCGCGCTGGGGGCAGTCGAGGCGTTCACAGACGCGGCAGCCCATGCCGATGTGGGTGGCCGCGGAGACATGGGTGAGGTCGAGGCCGTCGGCGTAGACGAGACGGTGGGCGTGACGGATCTCGCAGCCGAGGCCGATGGCGAAGGTCTTGCCGGGTCGCCCCAGCCGCCGCGGTGCCGGGTGACGGCGCGCCCGGTCCACAAGTAGCGCTGACCCTCGGGCATTTCGGCGATCTGGACGTGGATGCGGCCGGGGGCGGATGCGGTGGGCGATCGGGCCATGACCGGTCGGTAGCCCGGGCTCTGACGTGTGGTCGAGACCATGCCGACCAACCGCACCGTGCGGGCCGTCGCGACGGCAGCGGTGACGGACACTGGTCCGGCACCGCCGGCTCGGTGGGGTCTCAGGCTGCGGTGGTCCCGCCGCCCGCCGCTCTGGGCGGCGTCTTCGCGCGCGCCCTCGCCGGACTCGCTGATCTGGACCCGGCGGGGCCTGACGGCTTCGGCCTTGGGGACGGTGATGCTGAGCGCTCCGTCCTGCATGCCGGCCTTGATCTTGTGGATGCAACTCTCCCGGCAGCCGCAAACGGTACTCGAAGGCAACGACGCGGCGGGTGCTGCGGCGCAGGACGCCCTTGCGTTCCCGCTCCTTGATCTCTCCGGTGACCACGAGTTCGGGACCGTTGGCCTCGATGTCAATGTCCTTGCTCTTCACGGGAGTTCGATCTCTATGTGGAACGCACCCTCGGACTCCGACACGGCCGTCAGTGAGCACAGGACAGCTGTCCTGTGTGGTCGTTGTGCCAGATGCGGCGGTTATCGCGAGGATTCGTTACATGACGCGGGCGACGACACGGCCGGGCGTGCGCCCTCGGTGCTGTTCGAGAGCGAGCTGTCCCTTCCTCGGCAAGGAGCGCTTCAGCCTCTGACGGTCGGCACGGCATCCGCCGAGCGCGGTCGACCGGCTCGGAGGTCAGCCCAGCACCTCTTCGATCGGGGCGTCGGCGTCCACGTAGCGCACGAGCTTGCGGTACGCGAATTCAACGATGCCCACGTCGCCGAGTTCGCGCCCGTAGCCGGAGCGCTCTTGATGCCGTCGAAGGGCAGTTCCGGTCGGGTGGTTGATCCACACCATGCCCGCCTCCAGCCGGTCCCGCGACCCCGCGAGCACGTTCCGGGTCGGCGGCGAAGACCGCGCCTCCCAGGCCGTAGGGGGAGGTGTTGGCCAATGCCACGGCCTCGTCCTGGACGACGGCAGCGTGAGCGTCAGCGGATGCTGCGGCAGATGTCGCGGCCGGAGCGAGGCGGACGCAGGGGGCCGGACACCACCGCCCTGTGACGCCCGGGCCGCGGCCCGGGCGTCACAGGGCGATGACGTGGAGGTCGACCAGGCCGAGCAGCGCCCGCAGGGCCGAGCTGGGCCGCCGGGTCGACGACGTGCCGAGATGCATGCTCCAGCAAAGCATGGTGCCGTGCACGTCCAGGACGTGCAGGCCGGGGGTGCGGGCAACGGCGAACGCGGGCAGGAAGGCGATGCCCAGGCCGTGCCGGACCAGTGCCGCCCCCATGTCGATGTCGGGCACTTCCAGTGCCACCCGGCGTACGACGCCCGCCGCCGCGAACGCCCGGTCGACCACCTCGCGGTTGCCGTAGCCCGGCGGGAAGTCCACGAAGGGCTCCCCCGCGAGGTCCGCAAGTGCCACCTCCCCCCGCTGCGCGAGCGGATGGGCGGCGCTCACCACCAGGACGAGCGGCACGGTGGCCAGCTCCCGTGCGTCGATCCCGGCGGGCTTGTGCTCGGGCAGCGACAGGAAGGCCACGTCCAGGTCCCCGCTGAGCAGCGCGTGCGCCAGTCCCGCCGAGCCGGTCGTCGCCAGCCGCAGCCGGACGTCGATCGCCGGATGCCGCGCGTGCAGCTGCCCGAGGAGCGCAGGCAGGTCCACCACCTCGACCGAGGCCATGGCGCCCACGTTCACCGTGCCGCGCAGCGTGTCCTGTGCGGCGCGCACGGCGTCCTGGGCCGCCTGGGCGGCGTGCAGGGTGGCCCGAGCCTCCGGCAGCAGCGCCGCGCCCGCCCCGGTGAGCCGGACCTGCTGCGACGTGCGCTCGAACAGCGCGCAGCCGAGCTCGCGCTCCAGGGAGCGGATCGCGGCGGACACCCCCGACTGCACCACGTGCAGCCGACGGGCGGCACGCGTGAAACTCAGCTCCTCGGCGACCGCGATGAAGTGCTCCAGCTGACGTAGCTCCACACGAGAAGTATCACTCACATTGCTTGAGACCAGCAAAAACATTCGTTGGCATTGATCCTGGCTGGTGAGGACAATGGAAAGCACCATTCACTTCCGCACGAGGAGGGGTACCCCTGCCTGCCGTTCCGACGCCGCTGAGCCGTCCCACAACCGACGCTCCCGGCGACCCGACCCACCGGGTCCCAGCACCCGCTCCCGCCGACCTGCCGCCCCGCGCCCCCGCCCGGCGCCGTGCCTCACACGCGACCGGCTTTTGGCTCGTGGCGGTGGCCTTCACCGTGCTGATGGCCTTCGGCACCGCGCCGACCCCGCTGTGGCCGCTGTACGAAGCACGGGACCACTTCGGCGCGACCACGGTCACGGTGGCGTACGCCTCGATGGTCGTGGGCGCAGCGGCCGCCTTCCTCGGACTGGGACACCTGTCGGACCGGCTCGGCCGACGGCGCATCATCGTCCCGGCCCTGCTGGTCGGCATCCTCGCGTCGGTCGTACTGATCGTGTGGCGTGACCTGCCGGGGCTGATCGCGGGCAGGATCCTGAACGGTGTCGGACTGGGGCTGATGGCCTCGACCGCGACGACGTACCTGCACGACCTCCACCACGAGGCCCGTCCGGAACGGACGGGTTCGGTGCTGCCCGGCATCGTGGCGACCGCCGCCAACCTCGGCGGCCTGGCCTCAGGGCCCCTGGTCGCCGGAGCCGCCGCCGAGTGGCTTCCGACGCCCCTGATCACCACCCAGGCGATCTTCACGCTCGCCATGGCAGTGTGCCTGGCGCTGGTGCTGTGCACCCCGGAGACCGTGGACCTGGAGTTGCCCGCGGCCGAACCGCCCAGCAGGTTCGTCCTGCGCCCCGGCGGCCGGCGGACGTTCGGCGCGGCCGGCGCGCTGGGCGCCTTCGCCTTCGCGATCCTCGGCCTGATCTCCTCCCTCGGGGCGAGCGTGCTCCACGGCACCCTGCACACCGACTCGCACCTCGTGGTCGGCCTGGCGGCCTTCCTCATGTTCGGTTCCGCGGCGGCCGCCCAGCTGGTGCTGGGACGCCTCCCACTGCCCCGGGTCCTGACCGTGGGGGCAGTGGTCTTCCCGGTCGGCCTGGTCCTGTGCGCCGTCGCCCTCTACCATCCGGCGCTCTGGCTCTACCTGGTCGCCGTGTCCCTGTCGGGAGCCGGCTCAGGGCTGCTGTTCAAGGGAGGCGTCGAACGTGCCGTTTCAGTGGCCGAGCCCGCCTCACGCGCAGGGGTCCTCGCCGTGTTCTTCGTCGTCGCGTACCTCGGAATGGGCCTGCCCTCCGTCCTGTTCAGCATCGCCCTACGGCACTTCGCCGTGCAGACCGCGATGATCGGCTTCGCGGCAGTCCTCTCCTGCGGCGCCGTTGTGTCGGTCGCCGTCGCGTTGCGCGATCGCGCACCCGGTCCCGGCGCGCTCTCGGCGCAGTCCCCTCCCCCCTCCTGACCTCCCTGCGGCGTATGCGACACCGGTTGCCTGGGAGGCGCGGACCTGGGCACTCGGTGGGGGTGCGCGTGACACGGATCCGCGGCAGACGGGAGGCACGAGATGTCTGCGGAATCGGCCAGAACAATCGCGCTCCCCTCCGGTGAGGAGATCGCGGCGCTCGGGCAGGGCACCTGGTACCTGGGCGAGGACCCGGCCCGGCGTGAACAGGAGATCGCCGCGCTGCGGCTGGGCGTGGACCTGGGCATGACCGTCGTCGACACGGCGGAGATGTACGGCGACGGCGCAGCCGAGGAGCTCGTCGGGGAGGCCCTTCGGGGACGCCGGGAGGAGGTCTTCCTCGTCAGCAAGGTGCTGCCCGGCCACGCCGACCGGAAAGGCACCGTCGCCGCCTGCGAGGGCAGCCTGCGGCGGCTCCGTGCGGAACGGCTGGACCTCTACCTGCTGCACTGGCGGGGAGGGTGGCCACTCGAGGAGACCCTTGCGGGATTCACCGACCTGATAGAGGCGGAGAAGATCCGTTACTGGGGCGTGAGCAATCTGGACGTCGCCGACATGGTCGAGCTCACCGCCCTCCCCGGCGGCGACGCCGTGGCCGTCGACCAGGTGCTGTACAACCTCTCCCGGCGCGGCATCGAGTGGGATCTGCTCCCCTGGTGCCGCGAGACCGGCGTGACGGCCATGGCCTACTCCCCGATCGAGCAGGGGCGGCTGCTGAAGGTCGAGGCTCTGGGTGCCGTGGCCCAGGCCCTCGGAGCCACGCCGACCCAGGTGGCACTCGCCTGGGTGCTGGAACAGGGGGTGGCCGCGATCCCGCGTTCCGGATCACCCGACCACGTTCGGGAGAACCGCGGCGCGGCGGACCTCCACCTTCCTGCCGAGGCGCTCGACGCCCTCGACGAGGCGTTCCCGCCGCCCAGCGGGCCCACGCCCCTGGAGATGCTCTGAAGGAGTTGCCAGGATGGCGCGCTCCCCGCTCGTCGTCGGAATGGGGGGTTCGCTGCGCACCCCGTCGACCAGCCTCACGGCACTGTGTGCGACCAGGTCACGTACGCCGGCTCCCCGCTGTACCGGTACACCGCCGACCACCAGCCGGTCGGCACCGGCGTGGTCGGCCTGCTCTGGCACGTGATCACCCCTCAGAACGCGCCGGAGCAGACCGGGACGACCGGCTGACGGACACGGCGAGCAGCACGGCCGGGGCGGCCGGTACCGGTGCGCCTGCCGCCCCGGCCTTGCCCGCGGTCGACGTGGGGCCCCTGTGCGCGGCTGCCGTCGCCGCCGCCGTACTCGGATCGGCTGCTCAGATCACGTGCTCCGGCCCCGCGCCCGGGTCAGCTGCTTCAGTTCGATGATGGTCGCGACCGCGCGCAGCCAGGCGGCCGCGGTGTCGTCGGCGGCGATCCCGCCCACGAGTTCGGTGCCGGCCCGCAGCCACTCCCGTACGAGGACGGCCGCCTCCCGGTGGGGCAGGGGCTCGGGCAGCTCCGCGGCGCGGGCGAGTCCGCCGGCGCGCACGGTGTCGGCGAGGAAGGCGACCGAGCGCGGCTCGGTGCCGAGGCGGTCGAGGACGACGGCCGCGGCCGCCGCGCCGTCGCCGAACAGGGCGGTGCGCCGGGTGCCGGGCGCGGCGGTGAGGCCATAACGCAGCAGGACGGTGATGTCGAGCCGGGCCAGCTCGTCGTCCGTGCGGTCCGGCGGGTACGGGGCGTCGTCGTTCATGGCGGGGCCTCGGGTGTCTCGTCTCATCTGACTGTTCCGCTGCGGCTCAGTCGACGGTGACGGTGTAGGTGATGCGCTCGGGGGCCTGGGAGGGGGTGGCCGCCCCCGTGGTCGGGGTGGCGGAGGGTCCGGTGGTCTCCGGGGGCCGGGCGGAGGTATTGCCCTGGCAGGTGGTGAAGGTGCAGTGCAGCAGCGTGAATCGGGTGGTCCCCTTGCCCTTGGCCTCGAAGGTGAAGGTGAGCCGGTGGCCGGCGCCGGCCACCGGCTCGTCACCGGAGTCCGACGCGGAGTCCTGGCCGCGGCTGACCAGCACCGAGCTGTCGGGCTCGGGGTCGACCAGGTACCAGTACTCGCGGGTGGAGGCGTTCTGGTCGACGGTGAGCGTGAAGCGCTCGCCCGGCTCCGCGGTGATGCTGGTGTCCTTCACCGGGTGGCGCGTGGTGGCCGAGGGGTGGCCCGCGGTGCTCGTGGAACCGCCGGCCGGTTCGTCGCTGCCCGAGCCGCAGCCCGTGGCAAGAGCGAGGAGCGCGGTCGCCGCGATCGCGGCACCGCCCCTGCTACCGCGGAAGATAGACGCTGTACGCGTTGGGGAGATCACTGGTGGAAGCCTTGCCCATGTGGCCGTTGATGAAGTCGTCCTCGCTGACCCAGGTGGTCGTGCCCCAGGGGTTGTACACCTGAAGCATGTCACCCTCCTGGGCGATGATGGTCATGGCGTGGGCGCCCTCCTTGCCCGAGACGTCGACCGGCACCGGCCGCCCCTGCGCCACCGACTTCTCGACGTCGGTGAGGACCGCCCTGCGGTCGTCGGCGCTGTTCAGGTCCTGACGCTGGTAGTCACTGCCGGTGGCGCTGCCGACGGCGGTGTCGTTGATCCGTTCCTGCCCCTCGGACCCCATGCCGCCCCAGTTCTTGCCGCCGTCGCCTTCGGTGTGCAGCCGGTGCTGTTCGGCCACCAGGCGCTGCTTGAAGGCGTCGGGGTCGTCCTGCTGTCCGTCGGGGCCGCCGGTGAGGTCGAGCGCGTAGAGGGGGTCGACGATGGCGCGGGACGTGACGGTGGACGAGGCCACGCAGGTGCCCTCGGAGCCGTCGCCGCCTTGGATCCACTGCTGGCCGTCGAAGGTGACAGCATCCTTGTTGTTGTTCCCGCCGTCCGACGCCAGGCCCTCGTCGTTCATGCTGTCGGTGGCGGTGACCACGGGAGTGAGATGCCGGCGCAGCCAGTCGGGGTCCTTGCCGTGGATCTTGTCCTGGAACGTCCCGATCTCGGCGACACTGTGGCCGGCGGCCAGGGCCTTCATCAGGTAGGCCCGCTCCTGCGGGTTGTCCGACTTCGCGAGCATCCGCTCCATGGCCGTCTCGTCGTCGAGGTTCAGCTGGTCCATACGCGTCGACGCGCGCGCCAGGTCGCCCGCCGTGAGGATCTCGTTCAGCTCGGTGTCGGCGCCCGCGACGCCGGTGTCGGCGAGCATCAGCTTGTCGACGGCGGTGAGTTCGCTGGTCTCCATCTTCCCGGCCCGTGCCTCGGCGGCCCACTTGTTCAGGTCCCGGGCCGCGACGCGGGTGGCCTCCTGCGCGTCGGAGACGGCGGTGTGCATCCGGTCGACCGCGTAGGAACCGAAGTGGGCGGCGTTCTTGCGGTCCCACTCCTCCTCGTCGTTCTCGTGCAGGTCGTCGAAGAAACCGTCCTTGCCGCCGAGCGTCTTCTTCTGCTCCAGCAGCTGTCCGCGGCCCTGCTCGTCCTTGCGCTGCGCGGCGCCGATCGCGTCGGCCAGCGTCAGCAGCACCGTTGCGCAACCCTGGAACGCCTCGCTCATCTGGGTCGCGGACCGTCCGGCGGCGTTCACCACGTCGGAGGCGAGGACGCTCGTGTCGCCGACCCACACCTCCGGAAGACCCTTGCGGCCCACCCGGTCGACCTGGTCGAAGACGCTGCCGACCGGGTCGACCTGGCCGCGGTAGAGGCTTGCCAGGCCCTCCAGCACGCCCTGGTCGCCGCCCGGTTCGGGCACCGAGAGGGCGTCGTCGATCAGGTCGAGGAGCTCGTTCTTGCTCCCGGCACCGAGCATCTTCTTGGACAGCCCGGCGAGCCACTCGAGACGGAAGGAAGGGGAGTCGAGGGGAAAGGAGAAGAACGACACCGGCCCGCTTCCTCAGTAGCCCGACAGGGCCGAGGTGCGCCCGCCCTGCGTCGATGTGCCAGTGAGGCTGCTCATGCCGCCGACGGGGACGCTGTCCGCGCGCGTCTTCACCAGGCCGTCGGTGCCGTGGTAGGTCTTCTTGGCCAACTGCACCTTGCCGCCGAGCTCGTGCAACGCCGACGCCAGTGTCTTGGTCTCCGCTTCCCATGCCTTGACGAACGCGTTCAGCGCCGACGCGGCGTCATCGCCGCCGACATCGCCGTACGAGTAACTCGTGCGGGACTTGACGGCCGACCTGACGCCGTCCATGTCCGTGCCGGCGTCGTCGAGTTGCTGGGCCTGGCCGGTCATACCTGCCTTGACCTGGTAGCCGTCCGAGCC
Organism: Streptomyces sp. NBC_01446; assembly: GCF_026340095.1. Lineage (GTDB taxonomy): Bacteria > Actinomycetota > Actinomycetes > Streptomycetales > Streptomycetaceae > Streptomyces > Streptomyces aureus. The sequence goes on from NZ_JAPEPO010000001.1 coordinate 296,751, forward strand.
CACCGTGCCTCCCCCGTATGCGTTCGATCGCGACCGCGGGCAGGCTAACACGCAGTGTTTATATGAAGGTTCGCACGTCGTCCGCCACACACACCACCTCCACATCACCGCCCCACGGCACGCCTGGGCGCTCCTCCCAGCCCAGGCGATCGGTTGCAACTCGGCCTGGCGTGCGGCGCGTTACGAGGGACGGGGTGACCACCCTCTCGCGGACGTACTCCAGTGCTTGGACTGCCGTCACGGTGTCGTCCGCCGATGGGATTCTTCCGGGCTCTGCGCCGTGCGATCCCGGTCGCGTCACGTCGGGGCGAAAGGGTGTCGGGGAAGATCCGAGAGCACGACTCCGCACCGCGAGAGGCTCCTCGGACTCCGGGCCGGGCGAGGAATCGAATTCACGGCTCCGGAAACAGGTCCAGTGGTACTTCCTGCCCCAGCCCGATCTCGGCCCAGATCGTCTTGCCCTGGCGGTCGTAGCGCGTGCCCCACATGGCGGTCAGCTGTGCCACCAGGAAGAGGCCCCGCCCTCCTTCGTCCTCGTCGCCGGCGTGGCGGAGATTCGGAGAGGTGTGACCCCCGTCCGAAATCTCGCATATCAGTGTGCGGTCGACGTCCCGAAGCAGGCGCAGGGAGACAGGGGGGCGGCCGTACCGGATGGCGTTGGTGACGAGTTCACTCACGACCAGTTCTGAGACGAACGCCGCCTCGTCCAGCCCCCAGTCCTCCAGCTTCTCCTGGACGAGTGCGCGGACTCCGGCCACCTCGGCCGGGTCGGCGGCGACATCCCAGGAGGCCACGCTGTCCTCGGGGAAGGCGTGGACGCGCACCAGCAGCAGCGCGGCATCGTCATCGGCGGATCCCGGGGCACACAGAGAGACCACCTCGTCGCACGCTTTCTCCAGGGACCCGCCCGAGGCGTCCAGGGCGCCGCACAAGTCCACCACCCCCTCGTCCACGTCCCGGCCGCGCGCCTTGACGATTCCGTCGGTGAACAGGGCGAGCACAGCACCCTCGGCGAACTCGAATTCCACGCTCTCGAAAGGCAGCCCGCCGATGCCCAGCGGGGGGCCTGTGGGCAGGTCGAGCGGTTCAGCGTGCCGGGTGCCTGTCCCACGGCCGGTGGCGACCGGCGGGAGGTGGCCCGCGCTGGCCATGGCGCAGGTGCGGGAGGTGGGGTCGTACACGGCGTACAGGCAGGTCGCCCCGAGCGCCCTGTCCGTCCCCTCGTCGCCCGGCGTCCGGTGTATTCCGACGCGCGCCTGACCCACCAAGTCGTCGAGCCGGGTGAGGAGTTCGTCCGGCGGAAGGTCCAGGGCTGCCAGTGCCCTCACGCTCGTGCGCAACCGTCCCATGGTGGCCGCGGCGTCCACCCCGTGCCCCACCACGTCACCGACCACCAGCCCGACGCGGGCGCCCGACAGCGGAATCACGTCGTACCAGTCGCCCCCGACTCCGAGAGGACCGGTGGTGGGGATGTAGCGGTGCGCGAGTTCGATGCCACTCGGTTGCGGCAGTTCTCGCGGGAGAAGGTCGCGCTGCAGTTTCAGCGCCGTGGTGTGCTCGCGAACGTAGCGGCGAGCGTTGTCCACGCACACCGCGGTGCGCGAGGCCAGTTCCTCGGCGAGGGCGCGGTCCTCCTCGGTGAACGGTGCACGGGGCGGCTGCCGCAGGAGGGTGACCGTGCCGAGCGTGCTGCCGCCCAGGAGCAGGGGCACGGCCAGCAGGCGTTGGTGCGCGGTCATCGGCCGACTGCCGATGACACCCAGCAAGGCATCACTTTGCTCGACGGACGGGGCGCTCGTGGTGCGCTCCGCCATGAGCCGTAGCCCCGTCGGTGCAACGGAGGCCGAGGACGGGGCCTCTTCTCCGGCCAGGACCGACTCCGCGACCTCGATCCGTACGGAGTCGGCGAGATCCGGAACCACGAGCCCCGCGAGTTCCTCCGCCGTTTTCCCGACGTCGAGCGTGGTACCGATCCCGCTGGCTCGGCTGAGCAGCGCCAGGCGAGTCTGTGCCTCGTAGCGATCGGTGACGTCGACGGACGCCTCGCAGACGCCCAGGGGGTGGCCCGCGTCGTCCTGCAGGCGGAAGTACGAGCACGAGTAGACCCGGTAGTACTCGCAGGCGGCGGGGGTGGGCCCGCGCCAATGGACGTCGAGCACGGCTTCGCCGGTGCGCAGCACTTCCTCCAGTACCTCCTCCGTCTCGTGGTACCGAGGAGGGGACAGGATGGCGCCGTGCGGATAGAGCACACTGTTGGCTTGGCCCTCCCATTCGCCGGCGTGCCAGCCCATGACCTGCTGCACGACGTCGTTGGCCCAGTTGAGCTGGGCGTCGGGGCCGTAGACGCTGAGCCCCACGGGAGCCTGTGTGAAGAGCCCGGACAACATCGACTGGTCGGTCACCCACTCCTGATAGCGGTCGCTTGCCGCCGCCATCAGGACCCAGGCGGGCCTCCCCCGGTCCTGCTCCACCGGAAAGACGCGCAAGACCGTCTCCACCAGCGCCCCGTCCGGGCGTCGAACGGTACGTCTCTCGGTCCGGGCGTCCCCGGGTGCCGGTGCCCCCGCTGCCCCGACGCCCTGCAGCCTGTCACCCCGGGCACGGACATCCCGCAGAACCTCGCTCACCGGGCGACCGAGCACATCTCGGGTGTCGGCACCGTAGAGGTTGCGGGCTCCAGGACTCCAGCCAGTCACTCTCCCCTGCGCATCCAGCACGATCATCGCTGCTGTGGTCGTGTCGAAAGGGTTCTTATGACCGGTCTCGCATGATGCGTGCATCGTGGCCATGCGACCTGCCCAGTACCGAAATGTCTGAATTCAAGGCTACGCCTGCGGCCCCACGGCACGTCTTCGCCGCAGGTCACCGCCACTGCGACGAGCCCAGCGCGGACGGTACGCCGGGACCGGTCGAGGCGATCTACCGCGAAAGCAAGATCTCGCAGATTTGCGGAGATCCGCGAGATCTACGAGATCTACGAGGCAACCAACGAGATCCAGAAGTGGATCACCGTCCGGGAACATCTTCGGCAAGGAGATCACCGAAGGAGGTGGCAGGCCGCACCCTGTCCCTGTCCGCGGGAAAGAACGCGTGCGTCAGCCCGTCGTCAGGGCGAAGACGAGGACGGTCAGGGCCCAGCACAGGGCCACGAGCGCCGCGCCTGCCACGTCGAGGCGTACGTGGCGGGTCCGGCCGGGCCGGAGCCAGAAGGCCAGGGCCCGGTTCACCAGCGGCATCAGCAGCCAGGTCAGAATGCTGACGCTCAGTATGTTGCTGAAGAACAGGCCGAGGTAGCCGGGGACGCCCAGGACGTCGAACTCGTGACCCACGGTCAGATTCAGGACCATGACGGTGGGATAGAGCGCCAGCACTACGGTCATGGCCTGTTTCCAGTTGGGCGGGACCTCCTCGCCCTCGTCCGAGCCGAACCGGAACCAGCCGCCGAAAGCCGTCCCCACCTTGCGGACCTCGTAGGACGCGAAATAGTCACGCCCCTCCTCCAGCAGGCGCTCCCTGTTGCTGGAGTCCAGCCAGGCGTCAAGATGCTCACGCGTGTCGTATCGGAAAACGACCACCCAGTGGTCCTGGATTCCCTCGACGGGCTTGAAGAATTCCGTTCCCATGAATCCCGGATATTTCTCCTGCTCCCTCAGGACCTTTTCCTGCCAGCGCTCGAATTCCTGCTCCCTGCCCGGCCGCACGTCGTGCGAGATGACCGCCGTGACCCCCTCCTCCCGGTCGGGCTCCTCGATATGGCCACCGGCGAGGACTTCCTGGGTCGGGGTGCCGTCCAGCAAGGCGCGGCCCTCGGCGAGCAACTCGCGGCGGGCGGCGGAGTCCAGCCACGCCGTGAGCTGGTCCGTCCCGGCAAAACGGAACACGACAACCCATTCGTGATCCTCGCCCGATCCGGGGGGATAGGTCTCCGTCCCCTTGAAACCGTCGAAGTCCCGAACGGCCCGGTTCACCTTCTCCTGCCAGCGGCCGTACTCCTCGTCGAGTCCGGCGCGCACCTTCTGGGAGGTCACGACGGTCGCGCTGCCGCTTGCACGGATACCCATACGGCGTAGTCTAGTTCACAGGGAATTCCAACGACACTTGAATTCTCGCGATGCTCGGGGAATATCCGTCGCACGATTACCGCGCGAGAGACCAGTCTCCATGGACCTCAACACCATCACGGAAGTCGTCCGGCGCCCGCTCAACCGGCCCGGCGCGGACTGGCGCGAAGGCGATGCGTGGCTTGCCGGTGGTACGTGGCTCTTCTCCGTGGAGCAGCCGAGCCTGCGCCGGCTGGTCGACCTGACGGCGTTGGGCTGGGATCCCCTCGTCGCCGACCGCACCGGCCTCGAGATCGGCGCGACGTGCACCATTCGCGATCTGTATTCCTTTGCTTTTCCGGATGACTGGACCGCGGGCACTCTTTTCGCGAAAAGCTGCGAAGCCTTCTTGTCCTCGTTCAAGGTATGGAATTCGGCGACCGTGGGCGGCAATATCTGCCTGTCCCTGCCTGCCGGGCCCATGATCACGCTGACGGTCGCGCTGGAGGCGCGGTACGAGCTGTGGTCTCCCGACGGTTCCGCGCGCACCGTCGATGCCCTCGACTTCGTGACCGGCGACCATCAGAACGTGCTCGGCCCCGGGGAGATCCTGCGGCGCGTCGACATTCCGGCCCATGCCCTGAGGAAACGCACCGCCCACCGCCGCTTCGCGCTGACCCGTCTCGGCCGTTCGACGGTCTTCCTCGTCGGCACTCAGACACCGGGCACGAGCGACCTGTTGCTCACCGTCACCGCCGGTACGACACGACCTGTGCGCCTCGCTTTCGATGCCCTGCCCGATGCCTCGACGCTGCGGCAGAGCATGGACGCCATCCCCGCCGGCCTCTGGTTCGCGGATCCCAACGGGACCCCCGATCACCGCCGCCACCTGACGAAGTACTTCGCCGAAGAGATTCGACGCGAACTGTCGGCCGGTGACGTGCCATGACGTACGTCGTGAACGGCAGGAGTTTCGACGAGGAGCCTGGCCCCGGCCAGTGTCTGCGGACTTTCCTGCGGTCGCTCGGGCACACCGGCGTCAAGAAGGGCTGCGACGCGGGCGATTGCGGCGCGTGCACGGTGTGGCTGGACGGCGCTCCGGTACACAGCTGCATCACCCCCGCATTCCGCGCCGAGAACCATGAGGTGACCACGATCGAGGGGCTCGGGCCTCCCGGACAACTGCACCCGATGCAGCGGCAGTTCCGCGATGGCCCAGGGTTCCAGTGCGGCTTCTGCACCGCAGGGATGATCATGACGTCGGCTACCTTCACCGAGACACAGAAAGCGGACCTGCCTCGAGCGCTGAAGGGCAACCTCTGCCGTTGCACCGGCTACCGGGCCATCGAGGACGCCGTGAAGGGTGTCACCGGCGTCGAGACCGCCGCGCCGGGAAAGGCCGTCGGGACGAGCGTCGGCGCCCCGGCGGGCGACGACGTGGTGACCGGGCGCGCCGAGTTCACGATGGACACCGATGTCGAAGGCCTGCTGCACCTCAAGGTGGTGCACTCGCCGCACGCGCACGCACGGATCGTGTCGATCGACAAGACCGCCGCGCTGGCGGTGCCGGGCGTGCATCGCGTCTACACCTGGGAGGACGTGCCGCGCAGGCGGTTCTCGACGGCGATCCACACCGACCACCTCGTCGATCCGGACGACACGTACATCCTCGACGACACGGTCCGCTTCGTCGGCCAGCGCGTCGCCGCGGTCGTGGCCGACACGGTCGGCGCGGCGGAAGAGGGCTGCCGAAGGGTCGAGGTGGAGTACGAGGAACTGCCGGCGGTGTTCGACCCCGAGGCCGCGATGGCCGACGGCGCTCCCCAACTGCACAGTACAGACGACCCGTTCGTCCGCGATTCCGGCCGCAACATCCTGCTGGAGATCCATTCGCACATCGGCGATGTCGACGCGGGGTTCGCCGAGGCCGACGTGATCCATGAAGGAACGTACTCGTCACCCCGCGTGCAGCACGCGCATCTCGAGACCCACGGCTCCATCGCCTGGGTGGAGAACGGCCGGTTGAACGTGCGTACCAGTTCGCAGTCGCCGTCGATCGCGAAGGTCAAGCTCTCGCATCTCTTCGCGCTTCGCCCGGATCAGCTCCGCGTGTTCTGCAAGCGGGTCGGTGGCGGATTCGGCGGCAAGCAGGAGGTCATCTCGGAGGATCTGGCGGCGCTCGCCGCCCTGGACACCGGGCGACCCGTCTGCTTCGAGTACACCCGCGAGGAGGAGTTCACGACGGCGTCGCCGCGGCACCCGATGAAGCTGACGGTCAGGCTCGGCGCGAAGGCGGACGGCACGTTGACGGCCGTCCAGGTCCGCAATGTGTCGAACACGGGCGCCTACGGCAACCACGGCGGCGAGACCCTGTACGCGGGCGGCGCCGCCATCATGATCTACCGCTGCCCCAACAAGAAGTTCGACGGGTTCTCCGTCTACACCAACACCGTGCCGAGCGGGGCGCTGCGCGGTTACGGGATGACGCAGCCCGCGTTCGCCGTGGAATCGGCGATGGACGAACTGGCCCGCGCCCTGCACCTCGACCCGCTCGAACTGCGGCGGCGCAACATCGTGCGGCCGGGCGACCCTCTCGTCGCCATGCACGACGGCCCCGACGACGTGATGTTCAACGAGAACGGGCTCGGCCAGTGCGTCGATCTCGTGGCTCACGCCCTGGCCCGTGCGGTCAACGAGCCGCCGCCCGGCGCCGGGTGGCTGGTGGGCTCCGGGGTCGCGAGTTCCCTGCACGAGACCGCGCCACCGACCGAGCACCTCTCCGAGGCCTGGGTCACGCTCGGCGACGACCTCGTGTACGAACTGGCCATCGGCACGGTCGAGTTCGGCGAGGGCACGTCGACCGCGCACGTCCAGATCGCGGCCAACCAACTGGGGACGACGCCTTCGCGCATTCGCCTCGTGCAGTCGGACACCGACCGCACGGGATTCGACACCGGCGCGTTCGCGAGCGCGGGACTCTTCGTGGCGGGCAACGCCGTACTCCGCGCGGCCAACGCCGTACGCGACCGCATCCTCGAATTCGCCGCCACGCACACGGGTGTCCACGTGGTCATGTGCTCACTGGGCGACGGGGAAGTCGTCTGCGGGGACCAGCACGTGCCGCTGGCCGAACTCGTCGCGCTGGCCCGCGCGCGCGGAATCCGGTTCACCGCCGCACGCAAGGCCTACGGATCGCCCCGAAGCGTCGTGTCCAACACGCAGGGATTCAAGATCGCGGTGCACCAGGTGACGGGCGAGATCCGCATCCTCTACAGCGTTCAGGCCACCGACGCGGCCGTCGTCATCAACCCGGCGCAGGTCCGGGGTCAGGTGGAGGGCGGGGTGGCCCAGGGCATCGGCTTCGCGCTGACCGAGAACTACCAGGTCGACGCGGGCGGAGCCATGGCCAACCCGAACCTCCGCAACTACCGCATCCCCACCTACGCCGACGTCCCCCGCACGGAACTGCTCCTGGTGAAGTCGGCGGATTCCTTCGGGCCCATGGGGGCGAAGGGGATGGCGGAATGTTGCATCAACCCGGTGGCCCCCGCCCTGGCGAACGCGCTCCACGACGCCACGGGCGTCCGCTACCGCGCGCTGCCCCTGACCCCGGAACGCATCTACAGCCGCCTCAAGGAGAACCGGTCGATACGGACGGCCTGAGCCCCGCCCTCATCCAGCCTTATCCAGGTCTCGGGTCAGCCCTCCGCCCATGGAAATCCGGTGGCAGCATCAGTCCACAAGAATCCGGCGGGCCGGAAGCGTCCGTCCCAGGCGGGCCAGTGGGGACAGCGCCATCAGCAACGGTGACAGCAGCATCCCTGCCGCCGTCACCACGAGGCTGAGGCGTAGCCCCCACTCGTCCGCCAGGAAACCGCCGAGCAGCGAGCCGAGCGGGGTCAGGCCCATGCCGACGAACGTGATGGTCGCCGCCGCCCGGCCCTGCATCCCGTCCGGGGTCAGGGCCTGCCGGACGCCCATCACCGTGACGTTCACGAGCTGGCCGAAGGTCCCGAACACGAGTTGACCGCGACGAGGCCGAGAACCGTTCCCGCGGAGGAACCGTGCAGCGCGGGCACGAACAGGAACGCTCCGTCGCCGAGTGCCGCCGCGGACACGAGCACCACGCCGCACCCGAAGCGGCCCGGCAGTCGGGCGGCCAGCAGCGAGCCGAGGAGCGCGCCCGGCCCCGTGGCCGCGAGCGCGAGACCGACCTCCGTGCCGGACAGGTGCAGTTCCCGTGGCAGGAAGAGCAGATAGACGGTCATCGTCGCCGCCAGCGAGAACTGGAAGGCGGCCGAGGCGAGGCACACGGCCCGTAGCGAGGTGTCGCCGACGACGAAGCGGAGGCCCTCGCTGATCCGCCGCCACACCCGCGGAGGGCGTCGCGAGGGCGGTTGAGTGGGCTCCCGGAGACGCTGCGACCGCTCTTGCGTGGGATCGTGCGTGGGCTCCTGGACCGACTCGCCGCGGCGGATCCGTCGGATCGACAGGAACGACAGCGCGAAGAGGAGAGCGCCGGACGCGGCAGCGACCGGCGCCGTCAGGAGTGAGACCAGCGCCCCGCCGAGTGCGGGGCCGGCGATCTGGGCGGCGGAGCGGCTGCCCTCCAGCGCGCTGTTGCCCCGCACCAGCTGATCGCGTTCTACGAGCCGTACGAGAGATGCCTGGTAGGCCACGTCGAAGAACACGGAGAGGGCCCCGACGGCGAAGCCGGTCACGAGCAGCACAGGCAGGCCGAGCGCGCCGAGGAGCCCTGCCGCGGCGGCGGCGCCCAGGGCCAGCGCGCGGCCCACGTCGGCCCACACCATCACCGTGCGGGTCCGCCACCTGTCCACCCACGCGCCGGCCAGGAGCGAGAGCAGCAGGATCGGCGCCTGCCCCACCGCGCGCAGGACGCCCAGCTCACCGGCGCCGGCGTCGAGCGTCAGGACGGCGCAGAGCGGCAGAACCACCAGTGTTGTGTGTTCGCCGAGTTGGGAGACCGTCTGGCCCACCCAGAGTCGGCGGAAGTCGCGGTCCCGCCACAGGCTTGGGGAAGCAGGTCGTCCGGAAGCGGAAACCACAGAGAAACCGGAGGAATCAGAGGAACCAGAGGGACCAGAGGAATCGGAGGAATCGGAGGAACCAGATGACGCGGACGAACCAGAGGGCGCGGGGGGCACAGGAATCCCTTGCGGTGCAGACGACGAGGCCCGCCACCGGGCGCGCAAAAGGCGCACCGGCGGATCGGGCAGGAGAGAGCTCGCTGTGCCACGCGACAAGGGCAGCACGCGATGACGGGCCGATCACGGCCTACAGCGTCAAAGCGTGCGAGTACGACCGGGCATGCCTCACTCCTCTCGGGTTGCTCGCCGCCCCGACACTAGCCCGTACTGAAGGAGACCGACGTGGGAAAAATCGTGATCAGCGAGAACGTCTCGCTCGACGGGGTCGTCCAGGACCCGACCGGCGAGGAGGGCTTCAGGCGCGGGGGCTGGTTCGACCGGATGGCGGACAAGGACCGGCTGGAGTGGACCAAGGTCGAGTTCGACGAGGCGCTCGGCACGAAGGCGCTGCTGCTCGGCCGGCGGAGCTACGAGTGGTTCGCGGCCCGGTGGCCGTCCCGGAGCGGCGCGTGGGCGGAGCGGCTGAACGCCCTGCCCAAGTACGTCGTGTCCTCGACCCTCGTCGACCCCGAGTGGAACAACTCGACGGTCCTCGACGGCGAGGTGGTCGCCGCGGTCTCGAAGCTGAAGCAGGAGCTGGACGGGGACATCGTCGTCTATGCCAGCCGCAGGCTGGTGCGCACGCTGCTCGAGCACGGTCTGGCCGACGAGCTGCGACTGATCGTCCACCCGGTCGTGCTGGGGGCCGGCGAGCGTCTCTTCGGCGAGACAGGCGCCGAGCTGTCACTGCGCCTCCTCGACACCCGCACCGTCGGCGACGGCCTCGCGGCGCTCACGTATGGGATCGTCCGGGACGCCCATGGGTAACGCGGCCTGAACCCGGGTCGCCCCGCGGTGCGCCGCGCCTCCTCCGCGGTCACGATGAAGGAAGCGTCACGGAGGATGGCGACAGAAAGGGACACCCCTCCCTTTGCATAATCATTCTCCGGGATGCATACTCTTCCTATGTCTAAGGTTCTCACCTCCCTTCCCGCCGGCGAGCGCGTCGGCATCGCCTTCTCTGGCGGCCTCGACACCTCCGTCGCGGTCGCGTGGATGCGCGACAAGGGTGCCGTCCCGTGCACCTACACCGCCGACATCGGCCAGTACGACGAGCCCGACATCGCGTCGGTGCCCGGCCGTGCCAAAACCTACGGTGCCGAGATCGCGCGCCTGGTCGACTGCCGTGCGGCGCTGGTGGAGGAGGGCCTGGCCGCGCTCGCGTGCGGCGCGTTCCACATCCGCTCGGGCGGCCGTGCCTACTTCAACACGACGCCGCTGGGCCGCGCGGTCACCGGCACGCTGCTGGTACGGGCGATGCTCGAGGACAACGTCCAGATCTGGGGCGACGGCTCGACGTTCAAGGGCAACGACATCGAGCGGTTCTACCGTTACGGCCTGCTGGCCAACCCGCATCTGCGCATCTACAAGCCGTGGCTCGACGCCGACTTCGTGACGGAGCTGGGCGGCCGCAAGGAGATGTCGGAGTGGCTGGTCTCCCACGACCTGCCGTACCGCGACAGCACCGAGAAGGCGTACTCGACCGACGCCAACATCTGGGGCGCCACCCACGAGGCCAAGACGCTGGAGCACCTCGACACCGGCGTGGAGACCGTCCAGCCAATCATGGGCGTGCGGTTCTGGGACCCGTCCGTGGAGATCGCCGCCGAGGACGTCACGATCGGCTTCGAGCAGGGCCGTCCGGTGACGATCAACGGCAAGGCGTTCGCCTCCGCGGTCGACCTCGTGATGGAGGCGAACTCCATCGGCGGCCGCCACGGCATGGGCATGTCGGACCAGATCGAGAACCGGATCATCGAGGCGAAGAGCCGGGGCATCTACGAGGCCCCGGGCATGGCGCTGCTGCACGCCGCGTACGAGCGTCTCGTGAACGCGATCCACAACGAGGACACCCTCGCCCAGTACCACAACGAGGGCCGGCGCCTCGGACGGCTGATGTACGAGGGCCGCTGGCTGGACCCGCAGGCGCTGATGGTCCGCGAGTCGCTGCAGCGCTGGGTCGGCTCGGCCGTCACCGGCGAGGTGACGCTGCGGCTGCGGCGCGGCGAGGACTACTCGATCCTCAACACCACGGGCCCCGCGTTCAGCTACCACCCGGACAAGCTCTCGATGGAGCGCACCGAGGACTCGGCGTTCGGCCCGGTGGACCGGATCGGCCAGCTCACCATGCGCAACCTCGACATCGCCGACTCGCGCGCCCGCCTCGAGCAGTACGCGGGCCTCGGCATCGTCGGCACGACGCACCCCGAGCTGATCGGCGCCGCACAGGCGGCGGCGACGGGCCTGATCGGCGCGATGCCGGAGGGCGGCGCCGAGGTCATCGCCTCCCGCGGTGAGGTGTCCGAGGAGGCCGAGCTCCTCGACCGCGCCGCGATGGAGTCCGGCACCGACTAGCACCGACGGGCAGGGCGTGAGCGAGGAGGAGGGGGTGGCCGCTGCGGCCACCCCCTCCTCCTCGCTCTCTTCGAGGCGGCTACGCGGCTTCCACCACGTCCGCCGGGTTCGCGAACTGTGTGCGGTACAGCTCCGCGTACCGGCCGTCCTCGGCGAGGAGCGTCTCGTGGGTGCCGCGCTCCACGATGTGGCCGTCCTCGACCACCAGGATCTGGTCGGCGGACCTGATCGTGGACAGGCGGTGGGCGATCACGACGGCGGTACGGCCTTCGAGTGCCTCCGCGAGCGCTTCCTGCACGGCCGCCTCGGACGTGTTGTCCAGGTGGGCGGTCGCCTCGTCGAGGATGACGACGCGCTGCCGGGCGAGGAGGAGGCGGGCGATCGTCATGCGCTGGCGTTCGCCGCCTGAGAGGCGGTAGCCGCGCTCGCCGACGACGGTGTCGAGGCCGTCGGGCAGGGAGTGGACCAGGTCCTCCAGGCGGGAGCGGCGAAGGACGTCCCACAGGTCGTCCTCGCTCGCTCCGGGCCTGGCCAGGAGGAGGTTGGCGCGGACGCTGTCGTGGAAGAGGTGGCCGTCCTGGGTGACCATGCCGAGGGTCTCGCGCAGGGATACGGCGGTCAGGTCGCGGACGTCGACCCCGCCGATGCGTACGGCGCCCTCGTCGGTGTCGTAGAGGCGGGGCATGAGCTGGGCGACGGTCGACTTGCCGGCGCCGGAGGTGCCGACGAGGGCGACGGTCTGGCCGGGTTCGGCGCGGAACGAGATGCCGTGCAGGACCTCGGCGCCCCCGCGGGTGTCGAGCGAGGCGACCTCTTCGAGGGAGGCGAGGGAGACCTTGTCGGCGGACGGGTAGCCGAAGCGGACGTCCTCGAACTCCACCGCGACCGGCCCCTCGGGCACCTCTCGGGCGTCCGGCTTCTCGTCGATCAGCGGCTTGAGGTCGAGCACCTCGAAGACGCGCTCGAAGCTGACGAGGGCGCTCATGACCTCGACGCGGGCTCCGGCCAGGGAGGTCAGCGGCGCGTAGAGGCGGGTGAGGAGCAGGGCGAGGGAGACGACGGCGCCCGCGTCGAGGGTGCCTTCGATGGCGAAGTAGCCGCCCAGGCCGTAGACGAGCGCGAGGGCGAGGGCCGAGACGAGGGTGAGCGCGGTGATGAACGCGGACTGCGCCATGGCCGTGCGGACGCCGATGTCCCTTACGCGGGCTGCGCGGGCGGCGAACTCGGCGGACTCGTCGCCGGGCCGGCCGAACAGCTTGATCAGCGTGGCGCCGGGGGCCGAGAACCGCTCGGTCATCCGGGTTCCCATGGCCGCGTTGTGCGCGGCCGCCTCGCGCTGGAGCCGGGCCATCCGCGTACCCATGCGCCGCGCGGGCACCACGAACACCGGCAGGAGCACGAGTGCGAGGAGCGTGATCTGCCAGGACAGCGTGAGCATGACGGCGAGGGTGAGGACCAGGGTCACAACATTGCCGACCACGCCGGAGAGCGTGTTGCTGAACGCTCTCTGCGCGCCGATCACGTCGTTGTTGAGCCGGCTGACGAGGGCGCCGGTGCGGGTTCTCGTGAAGAAGGCGACGGGCATGCGCTGCACGTGGTCGAAGACCGCGGTGCGCAGGTCGAGGATCAGGCCCTCGCCGAGGTTGGCCGAGAGCCAGCGGGCGACGATGCCGAGGCCCGCCTCCGCGAGGGCGATGACGGCGATGAGGAGGGCGAGGCGGATGACGGTGCCCTCGTCCTTGCCGGCGACGATGGTGTTGACGACGTGCCCCGCGAGGACCGGGGTCGCCACGGCGGTCAGCGCGGTGACCACGCTCAGGACGACGAACTGGGCGATCCGGCGCCGGTGCGGACGCGCGAAGGCGGCGATGCGGCGCAGGGTGGCGGGGGCGAAAGGTCGGGTGTCCTGCTGGGCGTTCATGACGCTGTGCAGCTGCGTCCACGCCGTGGTCTCCATGCTCATGAAGTAGACGGTAAGACCTAAAGCAAAGTTGAGGTCAACCGAAGGGTTCAATTCGCGGTGGGGGGCGCCTGGGAGGGGCGCGGGCGACGTGCCACGCTGGGCATCACCCAGCGACGATCACTCAGGAGGGTCCGGATGCCGGTCCGCGTCGAGCGCCGAGGGCATGTCACCACGGTCGTACTGTCCCGCCCCGAGGTCCGCAACGCGGTCGACGGGCCCACGGCGGCCGAGCTGGCCGCCGCCTTCAAGGAGTTCGACGCCGACGCATCCGCACGCGTAGCGGTGCTCTGGGGCGAAGGAGGCACGTTCTGCGCGGGCGCCGACCTCAAGGCCATCGGCACTGAGCGCGGCAACCGGGTCGCCGAGGAGGGCGACGGGCCGATGGGCCCGACCCGCCTGCGGCTGTCCAAGCCGGTGATCGCCGCCGTGAGCGGGCACGCGGTGGCCGGGGGTCTCGAACTGGCGCTCTGGTGCGATCTGCGGGTCGCCGAGGAGGACGCCGTGTTCGGGGTGTTCTGCCGGCGCTGGGGTGTGCCCCTCATCGACGGCGGCACGGTGCGGCTGCCGCGGCTCATCGGCGAGAGCCGCGCCATGGACCTGATCCTGACGGGCCGCCCGGTGCCCGCCCCGGAGGCGTACGCGATGGGGCTCGCCAACCGCCTTGTGCCGCCCGGCCGGGCGCGTGCCGAGGCGGAGGAGCTCGCTGAGCAGATCGCGGGCTTCCCGCAGGCCTGTATGCGCGGCGACCGCGCCTCCGTTCTGGACCAGGCGGGCCAGGGCGAGGAGGCGGCCATGGCGGGTGAACTGCGCTACGGAACAGCCGTGCTGGAGGAGAGCCTGAAGGGGGCCGCGCGGTTCGCGTCGGGGGCGGGGCGGCACGGGTCGTTCACCGACACGTGACCCGGCGCCGCGCCCGCCCCCGGCGAACGGTCAGTCGGAGGTGTGCAGCGGGACCGTCAGCTGAGTCAACTCGGACAGATTGAGGTCCCAGTGGGTGTGCCCGGAGAAGAGGAACACGTCCTTGTGGCGGCCCAGGATCGACAGGAGCCGGTCGGGCTGGAGGTAGTCGCTCATTTGAAGTGCTCTCCCGGTGAAGCCGGGAGATTCCTGCCTACCTTGCGGTGGCGGGCTTGACGCGACGAGCGCGCCTTGCGACTGCCCTCCCGGCAGCCGGGATGAGCGCGCGGCCCATCCGGTAGAGGTGCAAGATGTTCCGGGCGGCGTTCCAGTCGGCGTTCGCCTCGAAGCCGCAGTCGGGGTTCTTGCACACGAACGTGGCCTGGTCCTCCCGGCTGCCAGGCGTGGTGACACCACAGGCCGAGCAGCGCTGGGAGGTGCCGGGGGCGGGAACCTTGTGCAGGGTGCCGCCCTGGCGGGCGGTCTTGTACGTCAGCATCGCGATCGTCCGGCCCCAAGCCTCTTGGGAGATGGAGCGGTTCAGCCCTGACTTCTGCTTGACGTTCTTCCCTGGTTCCTCGACGGTTCCCTGAGCGGACTTGACCATGTTCGCGATGGTGAGCTGTTCGACCACGACCGTGCCGTACTGCCGGGCGATTGCTGTGGTGGTCTTGTGCTGCCAGTCAGTCGCCCGACGCGTGGCTTTGGCGCGGAGCTGCTTGATCTGGTCGTAGGTGCGATGCAGGCGGCGGCTGGCCCTCTCACCGGGCTTGCGGTGCAGCTTGCGCCAGGCGGCTCGCTGCTCCAAGCGCAGGAGCTTGGCTTTCTCCTGGGGACTGAGCCACTTGTCCCGGTCGGCTGTGCCGTCCGGGAGCCGGGGCGGACGTCCGTGGTTGTGGTGGTTGCCATCGGAGAGTGCGAGGGGGAGGTTGACACCGGCGTCAATGCCGACCTCAGGCCCCTGGTGGGGCTCGGACGCGACCTCCAAGGTCTGGACGCGGAAGGCGATGTGCCAGCCGAGCGCATCCTTGACCAGTCGGGCCCCGGTGATCCGGTTGTCGCCGTCGGCGTTCTTGCCCACGGGCAGGTCTTTGGTCCAACGGAAGCGGACCCGTCCGACCTTGGGAATGCTGACCATGCCCCACCGGCGGTGCACACGCTTGATCTGGAGATCACGGCCCTGCGGAATGTCCACACTCATCACCGACCGGAACCGGCCCTTGAACGTAGGCGCATCAGCACGGCCGTCCCAGCAGTTCTTCCAGGCCTGGAAGTACGTCTTCAGCACAGCCTGCGCGGCCTGCGCCGGGAGCACAGCAAGGAACTCGACGTCCTTGCGGGCCTGCCTGATCACGGCATCCGCGTTCGCCAGAGTCCGCTTCTCCTTGGGCATCATCTGCCACCAGGCATGCAGGCAGTTCCACATGGTGCGGGCAGCGTGCGCCTGATCGTCAGCCTTGAACGCCAGGGCAGGGGGCAGGGCCAGTCGGGCACGATGGCCGAACTGCCGTCTCTCCAGCCCGTGTTCACTCACAGCAACCAGCCTAATGCAGTTGGTTTATGTCGCCGCGATGGGGCCCGAATCCGGACGTGCGCACGACGACAGGGCCTAACCCAGTTCGAGCGTCGTGACACCGAAGACGCGCTCCTCGGCGAACGGCCGGACGGGGCCGGTGTACATGCGGGCCGTGGCGAACCCGGGGGTCAGGCCGTACGCCTCGGCGAGTGCCACGGCGGCCGGGTTGGATTCGGGCACGTCCACGGCGACCGGGGCCCGGCCGACCGTGGCGAGCAGGGCGTCGAACAGCGCGCGGGCGCCCTGCGGGGTGTCCGCGAACAACGGACCGACGCGGAAGGTCTCGCGGCCCGGGCGGATGACGCCGTAGCCGGTGACGCGGCCGTCGACGACGCGGGCGAGCGCGCGATGCCCGTCACCGGCGAGCCAGGAGGCGAGGAAGCGGGGGCGCTCCGCGGGGTAGCAGGCACTGTCGTACAGGGCAATGGACTTGAGGCCGCCCGCCTCGGAGACAGGAATGACGGTGCCGGGTGCGGGGTCGCCTTCGGCCGGTCGCGGGGCCTGCGGTACGCCTGCGTAACGGACGGTCGTGTGCGCGAGCTCGAAGCCGGACTTGCGGTAGTTGTCCTGCTGGGCGGGGACGCCGTCCAGGCCGACCGTCCTGCCGCCCGCGTGTGCGAGGCCCGCCTTCCAGGTGGCGATTCCGTAGCCGCGGCCGCGCAGGTCGGACCGTACGAGGTAGAAGCCGAGGAAGGCGTAGTCGTCGCCGTAGTTGACCACGGAGATCGCGGAGACCGGCTCGCCGTCGATCCGGCCGATGAAGAAGCCGTCGGGATCCTGGGCGAAGAAGCTGCGGGCGTCGGCGAGGCCCGGGTTCCAGCCCTCTTCCGCCGCCCAGCCGCTGATGACGGCCCAGTCGTCGAGCGTGGCCCGGGTGATGTCGAGCCGCTCGGGCACCTCGGGGGTGCCGGCGGTCCGGTGGTTGCCGGAGGTGTGGGGGTCCGGTCGCGTCATCGTCGCCTCTCCGTTCCTGCGCGGCGCACCCTGGCCCGCCGCCTTGATCCCTGCCGGGCCCATCCTTCCCGATCGCCTCCCTCCGCCGCGACCACTGAGGCACGATGATCGGGCACCTGACCGAACTGAGCTGCTTCACAAGGGAGTTGCCGCATGGGGGAGATCCCGCCGCCGTCCGTCGACCGGATCGACACCAGCAAGCCGCATCCCGCACGGGTCTACGACTGGTCGGAGCTCGGCGTGGACGAAGTCAGGAACGGTTCACCGGTGCCGCTGTACGCGGGGGTGGCGCGCAAGCCGTGACCCTGGGCCGCCCCCAACAATCTTTATGGTCACCTTGACTATATTCACGGTGCGTCATATCGTCGCCATGACGAAAACAATCAGGGGGTTCCCGTCATGGCCGACATCAAGCGACGCTTCGGACTGCACCACCTGCGCTCCGCGCCCACCGCCCACATCCGCCACCAGAAGCGCGGCGCGCCCGCCCACGACGGCACGGGTCTGAGCTTCTGGTTCCGGGCGCTGAGCGCGGCGCTGTCCGAAGTACCCGTGGACGACCGGGAGTTGGCTGTCACGTTCCATGCGCGGACCGCCGACTTCCAGGACGTCGCCGTGCAGGCCTCGGTGACGTACCGGATCAGCGACCCCGCGCTCGCCGCCGCCCGGCTCGACTTCTCGCTCGACCCGGACACCGGCGCCTGGCGCGGCACGCCCCTGGAGCAGTTGTCCGCGCTGCTCACGGAGACGGCGCAGCAGCACGCGCTGGACGTCCTGGCGCGCACCCCGCTCGCGGAGGCCCTCGCCGACGGTGTGACGGCGGTGCGCGAACGGGTCGCGGCGGGTCTCGCCGCCGAGCCCCGGCTGCCCGCCACCGGCGTGGAGGTAGTCACCGTGCGCGTCGTGGCGCTGCGCCCCGAGCCCGAGGTGGAGCGGGCGCTGCGCACGCCGGCCCGGGAGCGGATCCAGCAGGAGGCGGACCGGGCGACGTACGAGCGGCGGGCGGTGGCGGTCGAGCGGGAGCGCGCCATCGCCGAGAACGAGCTGGGCAGCCGCATCGAACTGGCGCGGCAGGAAGAGCAGTTGGTGCAGCAGCGCGGCACGAACGCGCGCCGCGAGGCCGAGGAGAACGCGGCGGCGGACGCGGTACGCGCCGAGGCGGAGGCCGCGCGGGCGGTGCGCCTGGCCGGCGGCGAGGCGGAGGCGGCACGCGCGGTCGGCGAGGCGCGGGCGCACGCGCAGGAGGCGTGGCTGCGGGTCCACTCCGAGGTCGACGCCGCGACCCTGCACGCGCTCGCCGCCACACAACTGGCACAGAACGTGCCGCGGATCGAGAACCTGACCCTCTCCCCCGACGTGCTCACGGGCCTGCTCGCCCGGCTCGGCCACGACCGGGGTGAGCGATCGTGACGCTCGCCCCGCGTGCCGTACTCGTCCACCGGACCACGGAGTACGAGGAGTTGCTGGCCCGGCACGGCACGCACGGCCAGGCCGCCTTCTTCCTCTCCTCGCGCGGGCGCTCCGTCGAGGAGGTGGCCGAGCGCCATCACCGTACGGCGCGCGCCCTCGCGGAGGTCGCGGCGGCCGTGCCGCTGTCGTGGCGCAGGACCCGTCTCGAGCGGGCGGATCTGGACCGGTTCCTGTTCGGCCCGGAGGACGTGGTGATCGTCGTGGGGCAGGACGGTCTGGTCGCGAACGCGGCCAAGTATCTGTCGGGGCAGCCGGTCGTCGGCATCGACGCGGATCCGGGGCGCAATCCGGGGGTTCTGGTGCGGCACCGAGCGGCCGACGCGGCGAAACTGCTGCCGGCCGCCGTTTCCGGCCGGGCATCCGCCGACGAACTCACCATGGTGGAGGCGGTCGCCGACGACACACAGCGGATTCTCGCGCTCAACGAGATCTACCTCGGTCCGCCGTCGCACCAGACGGCGCGCTACCGGATCGGTCCCGACGACGACACGCACGCGGCCGAGCCCCAGGCCTCCTCAGGCGTCCTGGTCGGCACCGGGACCGGCGCCACCGGCTGGCTGCGTTCACTGTGGCAGCAGCACGCGAGCACGCTGCCGCTGCCGGGCCCGGCGGAGCCCCGGCTGCTCTGGTTCGTGCGGGAGGCCTGGCCCTCCCCCGCCACCGGGACGTCCCAGGTGGAGGGCTCCCTCGGCCCCGCCGACCGCCTGCGCGTCACGGTCGAGTCCGACCGCCTGGTCGCCTTCGGCGACGGCGTGGAGAGCGACGCGCTGGAACTGACCTGGGGTCAGACGGTGCGCGTGGGACGGGCCCGGGAACGGCTGCGGCTGGTGGCCTGACGTCAGATCAGGCGTCCTATTCCGGCGGCGTCGGGGTGTCGTGGCTGTGGTACATCGCCTGGATGTCCAGCTCCAGCTTCACCGTGGGACCGACCACGGCGATGCCGCGGGCCAGCATGCTCCGCCAGTCCAACGTGTAGTCCTCCCGGTGGAGTTCGGCCGTGGCGAGGGCCGCGCAGCGCAGCTCCTCCGCGTAACCGCCGTTGACCATGCCGAGATAGCCGGTGTCCAGCTCCACCGTGCGGCTGACGCCGTGCATGGTCAGCGCGCCCTGGATCGTCCACTTGGTGCCGCCGCGGTACAGGAAGCGGTCGGAGGAGAAGTGGATGTACGGGTAGCGCTCGACATCGAGGAAGTCGGCCGACCGCAGGTGGTTGTCCCGGGTCTTGTTGCCCGTCGTGATGCTCGCCGCGTCGATCCGCACCTCGACCCGCGAGTCCGCCATGTCGTTCGCGACCTGGATGCCGCCGTCGAAGCGGGTGAACCGGCCGTGGACGTGCGCCATGCCGACGTGCTTGGCGATGAACCGGATCGCGGTGTGCGGCGGGTCGAACAGCCAGGTGCCGGGCTGCGGCAGCTCCGGCGGGCGCCCCATGTGCAGCTGCACCGAGGTCAGCGGGAGCGTCTCACCGGCGACGACGTCGACCGTCTGCTGGTGGGGCTGGAGTCCGTCGGCCGCGATCATGACGCCGTACCGGCCGGGCGGGAGCGTGAGGAAGACGAGGCCGTACGGGTCGCTGACCGCCTTCGCCACGACGCGGCCGTTGTCGACCCGCGTCACCGTGATGTCCGCCCCCGACATCGGCTGCCCCATGGGGTCGGCCACCTCGCAGTGGAAGGCGCCGGCGCCGTGCGGCACGGGGTGCACCAGTCCTGCCCCGCGCGGGTCACGTCCGGACCGGCTCCTCCTGAACAGCGCGAGGGGCATGCAGATCACCTTCCGACTCGGCCGCAGAAGCTCCGCAGCGGGCTCGCACATACGATCCCATGGCCGCGATCTCCGCTGATCAACGGCGCTAAGTGTTACCGGCGGCAACTGCATGGTGAATACACGGGAATCCGACATTCCGCCGCCGGGGCGCCTCAGATTCCACACTTCCCTCACCTTTCGCCCACCACTCGCCCACGCCCCTGTCCCGCCGATTCCGTGCGTGCCGAGGGGAGGGCGGGCACGGGCGAACCACTGGGGCGCAGCGCTACTTCCGCGCCATATGTCTGCCGATCACGGGTCAACCGTTGACTCGCTCGATCGCGCTCTGACAGATTCTCGACGCCATGAATGCGACAGAGCCCGACCTCTCCACCAGGTGGAAACGGTTCGCCGAAGCACACTGGGGCAGGGAGCCTGCCACGGTTCCGTTCGCCCCGGGCCTCGGGCCGGAGCAGGTGTACGGGGTCGTCGCCGCCTCCTGCGCACCACCCGCCGAGGACGCGGCCGGAGTCCGCTTCGCCACCGCGACGCAGGGCCGATTACGCGACGCGGGCGCGCTGCTGCCCGGCCCCGACGACCCCGATCCGGGCGCGTACCGGGACCGGCTGGCCCATCAACTCCCCGAATCCGGCTGGCTGTTGAGTGTGCGACAGCCGCTGTGGCGGGACTTCGGACTCTGGGCCCATGTGCGCGAACTCGTCTCCGGGCTGTGGCGGGCAGTGGGCTGGCCCACCCTGCCGGTGACCGCCGAACTCGCCCTCGGAGAGCGCTGCGCCGGCCGCGACGCCCCCGCCCCGCGCCCCGGCTCGTTCGCGCTCACGTGGGTACTCGCCGGCACCATGACGGTCAGGCTCTGGCCCGAGCACACCGGAACCGAGTATCAACTCGCCGCCAACGCCGGGGACTTGTTGTACTGGCCCGCCGGATGCCGCCACCTCGATCACTACCTCGACCGCTGCACCACGCTACGGATCACCGTCCCCGCTCGCCGCGCCGCCGCCCTCACCCACGTACGGGAGCTTCTGGCGGACCGTATGCAGGCGAACCCCGCCTACGCGGGCACACCGGGCGTGCTGCCGTTCCCTCCCCCGGCGGGCCCGGACGGCGAGGTCGGCGCGGCGGAGCCGGTCGCCGGCACCGCGCGGCTGTTCGCCGGGCTCGCCGCCGCCCCGAGTACGGCCAGGGAGTTGCGCGTGTCCTGGGCGGCCCGCAGATCGGCGGCGGGGCTCGAACCGGCGCCTCCGCCGCGACCGGCCGTACCCCTCGGGCCCGGCCTGCGCGTACGGGCCTCGGCCGAGCTCTTCCGCATACCGGACGGCCCCGGACGCGCCGTGTGGGCCGCGAACGGACACACCCTGGCGGTCGAGGGAGCCGCACCCGAACGCGTCAGGAACCGGCTGCGGCCCGAAGTGCCCCTCACCGTAAGGGAGTTGGGCCGCGGCTCGCGGATGCCCGCGAAGGCGCTGATCCCGCTCCTGTCCGACCTGCATCGCATTCGGGCCATCGAACTGGTGGACGGAGACGGAGCGGCATGAGGGAGGACCCCCGCGTCACCGGGCCCGCGAGCCGTGCCGCCGCCCCCGTCGAGCAGCGGCAGTCGGTCCGGCTCGACCAGCTCGACTGGCGGGAATTCGGCGAGCGGTACTGGGACCGGCAACCCGTGCTGTTCAAATCGGTCGCACCCGCCCCCTTCGACGCGCACGAGGTGTTCGAGACCGCCGTCGCCGCGGCCCACCGCGGAGGTCCGTTCGGCGTGCCGCCCTACGCGGGATTCGCGATCGGCGGCGAGCCCCAGACCGACCCCGGCGACTTCCTGCCGCAGCCGAGGGACGGCTCGTTCGCGGGCTACCACCAGCGGCTCGTCCGACAACTCTCCGGCGAGCCGTACTCCCTGTCCCTCCAGGCATTTCACGCGTTCCACCATCCGTTGTGGGCACGCGAGCGCGCCTTCTACGCCGGCCTCTGGGCGCGGGTGGGACAGCCCGCACAGAGCGCCTTCACGACACTGGTCCACGGCACGTACGAGCAGCCGCTCGCCGAGGCGCCGCCCGGCCAGCGCGTCGCGACGTTCCTGTTCGCGCTGGGCGGGCGGCAGCGGATGCGGTTCGATACGGCGGACCGGGGCGCTTCCTTCACCGTCGAGGCCGATCCGGGCGACCTGTTGTACTGGCCGTCGCATCTCTCCCCCGCCGCCGAGCCCTACGCCGGTTGGGCGTCGACAGGCGTACGCGTGAGCGTCGTACGGGAGGGACGGCAGGCGGCGGCCGAACTGTACGACCTGCTGCACGACGTGACGCCCGAGACGCTGCTCACGCCGGACCCGGATCCCGCGGGCGCCGCACAGTCCGGCGAGGAGGGCCTGCTCGTGCCCGACGCCGAGTCGGGGTCGGAGCTGCCCGCACCCCTGGAGCGTGCCCTCGCGCACTTCCGCTCGGCGGGCGCGCGCGGGCCGCTGGAGGAGCGCGTCGCCCGGCAGTCCCTGCGGCACTGGACGGCCGGGGGCTTCCGGCCCGTGCCGCTGCCGGCGCCGCGCGGCAGGTTCGGCGACGACGACGTCGTGCGGGCCACGGAGCGCGTGCTGTGGACCGAGGCCGCCGGGCGGCGGCTGTACTCCGCGTGCGGCCATGTGGCGGCCACGGAGCTGCCTGCCGCCGACCTGGCCGCCGTACTGCGGGTCCTCAACTCCGGACGACCGCTGCCCGTCCGTGAACTCACCCCAGCAGCAAGGGCGTTGCTCGCCGAGCTGACGGCGTTCCGCGCGCTGGAGCGGCTCTGAGGCCGCACCGGTCCGTCATCGTCGTCACTGTCCCGGCGCCGGGATCGCCAGGTACTTGTACTCCAGGAACTCGTCGATGCCGACCCGGCCTCCCTCCCGGCCGATGCCGGACTGCTTGACCCCGCCGAAGGGGGCCGCCGGGTTGGAGACGAGGCCGGTGTTGAGGCCGACCATGCCCGTCTCCAGGCGTTCCCCGACACGCAGCGCCCGGTCGAGATCGCGGGTGAAGAGGTAGCTGACGAGGCCCCATTCGGTGTCGTTGGCGGCGCGGACCACCTCGTCCTCGTCGTCGAACGTGAACAGGGCGGCGACGGGTCCGAAGATCTCGGTCCCGGTGAGACCGGCGTCGCGCGGCACCCGCACGAGGACGGTCGGCGGGTAGAAGTAGCCTTCCCCGTTGGGGAGTTCGCCGCCGGTGAGGACCTTCGCCCCCCGGTCCACCGCGTCCCGAACGAGCCGGTCGACCTTGTCGCGGCCGGCGGCGTCGATGAGCGGCCCGACGTGCGTCCCGGGTTCGGTGCCGGGGCCGACGGTGAGGGCGCTCATGCGCGCGGCGAGGCGGGAGGCGAAGTCGTCGGCGACGGAGCTGTGCACGAAGATACGGTTCGCGGCCGTGCACGCCTCTCCCATGTTGCGCATCTTCGCCACCATGGCACCCTCGACGGCCGTGTCGAGGTCCGCGTCGTCGAAGACGATGAGCGGCGCGTTCCCGCCGAGCTCCATCGAGGTGCGGACGACGGTGTCGGCGCACTGGGCCAGGAGGATCCGGCCGACCTGGGTGGACCCGGTGAAGGACAGCTTGCGGACGACTCCGCCGCGCAGCATGGGTTCGACGAGGGCGCCGGCGTCCGTGGTCGTCACGACGTTCAGGACGCCGTCGGGCAGGCCCGCCTCGGTGAGGATCCCGGCCAGGGCCAGGCTGCACAGGGGTGTCTGCGGGGCGGGCTTGAGGACCATGGTGCAGCCCGCGGCGACGGCCGGGCCGATCTTGCGGGTGCCCATGGCGAGCGGGAAGTTCCAAGGGGTGACGAGCAGACAGGGGCCGACGGGCCGGCGCATGATCAGGTGTCGGCTGCGGCCGTCGGGCGAGGGTGCGAATCCCCCCTCGATCCGTACGGCCTCCTCGGAGAACCAGCGGAAGAACTCCGCGGCGTACGCGACCTCGCCGCGCGCCTCCGCGAGGGGCTTGCCCATCTCCAGGGTCATGAGGAGCGCGAGGTCGTCGGTGCGGGCGATGATGATCTCGTAGGCGCGGCGCAGGATCTCGCTGCGGGCGCGGGGCGCCGTGGCGGCCCACGACTCCTGTGCGGCCGCTGCGGCCTCCGCGGCGCGTCGGCCGTCGTCGGGACCGGCGTCGGCGACCTCGCACAGACTCTTGCCGGTGGCCGGGTTGTCGACGGGGAAGGTGCGGCCCCCGGCCGCGTCCTGGAGGCGGCCGCCGATGAGGAGCTGCTTGGGGACGTCCTCGATGACTCGGGGCGTGGGGTGGGTCGTTGTCATACCGGTTCCTCCGTCGCTGGTCAGCGGGTTGCCGTCGCGGTCTCCACGGCCGCGGCCCAGGCCCGCAGGCCGTCGTCGATCTGCCCCTCGTCGACGACGAGCGCGGGAATCATCCGCACGACGTTGCCCCAGGGGCCACAGAGCAGGAGCAGCAGTCCCTCGTCGGCGGCGGCCTGCTGGGCGCGTACGGCGGTCGCAGCGTCGGGTTCCCCGTCCGGGGTGGTGAACTCGCTGGCGAGCATCAGGCCGAGTCCCCGTACGTCGCCGATCGCCTCCGTCTTCGCGGCGACGTCCTCCAGGCCGGAGCGCAGGCGGGCGCCCATGGCGGCCGCGTTGGCGACGAGCCCTTCCTCCTCGACGACCTCCAGGGTGGCGACGGCGGCGGCGCACGCGACGGCGTTGCCGCCGTAGGTGCCGCCCTGCGAGCCGGGCCGCGCCTTGTGCATCAGCGCCTCAGGAGCGGCGATCCCGGAGAGCGGGAAGCCGCTCGCGAGGCCCTTCGCGGTGATGAGGATGTCGGGGCGTACGCCGAAGTGGTCGTGGCCCCAGAAGCGTCCGGTGCGGCCGACGCCGGTCTGCACCTCGTCGAGGACGAGCAGGATGCCGTGGCGGTCGGCGCGCTCCCTGAGTCCCTGCAGGAAGGCGGTGTTGGCGGGGACGTAGCCGCCTTCGCCGAGGACGGGTTCGACGAGGATCGCGGCGGTGTCGTCAGGGTCGGAGACGGTCTGGAGGAGGTGGTCGAACTCGCGCAGCGCGAACCGCGTCGCGGTCTCCTCGTCCCAGCCGTAGTGGTAGGCGTTCGGGAAGGGGGTGATGGCGACGCCCGCCATCAGCGGACCGAAGCCGGTACGGATCTTCGTGCCGGACGTGGTGAGGGAGGCGGCGGCGACGGTGCGGCCGTGGAAGCCGCCGTGTGCGACGACGATGTTGGGCCGGCCAGTGGCCTGCCGGGCGAGCCGCATGGCCGCCTCGACGGCCTCGCTGCCGGAGTTGGCGAAGAAGAGGCTGTCGAGACCTTCGGGGAGAACGGATCCCAGCTTCTCGACGAGGCGCTGAAGGGGCCGGTGCAGGACGGTCGTGTACTGGCCGTGGATGAGGGTGGCCACCTGCTCCTGGGCGGCGGCGACCACGCGCGGATGACAGTGGCCGGTACTGGTGACGCCGATTCCGGCGGTGAAGTCCAGATAGCGGCGGCCGTCGGTGCCGTAGAGATGGACGCCTTCCCCGCGTTCGGCGACGACGGGGGTGGCCTGGCGCAGATGCTCGGACAGTCGCGTCATGCCTCCACCCTCAACGCTGAGCCGAAAGGACGTCAATGGGCCTTCTGTGACGATCCGCCCCACGGGGGGTCACGGGTCACCCGGGTGGCCTCAACGACTCTCGACTCCGTCACCCGTCGCAGGCCCGCTCACCCGATTCGCAAGAGTGCTGCGTAACCGACTCAACGGGCAGGGTTCCCAAGGGAGTCGGGTTATGCAACAGTCCTGCGCAACCCGATATGAGGGAGCGGTTCGGCATGGCTGGGGCACGGGGGCATGACCTCGCGGCGTTGCGCGGGCTCAACACGGGTGTCGTGCTGCGGGCACTGCGCAGCGAGAGTCCGCAGACCGTCAGCCAGCTGACGGGTGCGACCGGGCTGTCGCGGCCCACGGTCGAGGCGCTGGTCGACGAGCTCGTCTCGCAGGGCTGGATCGCCGAGGCCGTGGCTCCGCCCGCCGAGCGCACCCCCGGCCGCCCGGCCCGTCGGCTGCGTTTCCGGTCCGAGGCCGGGCATGTCGTCGGTGTCGACATCGGGCTCCGCAAGATCGTGCTGGTGCTCGCCCGGCTCGACGGCGAGGTCGTCGCGCGTGAACGGGAGGACATCGCCGAGGAGTTGAGCGGCACGGAGCGGATCGAGCTGCTCCGCGGGCGGCTGCGCCGCTTCGTCGCCGACCACGGTCTGCGGGCCGAGGCCGTCTGGGCCATCGGCATCGGCGTGCCGGGCATGGTCGACGACACGGGCCGGATCCGGTCGGTGATCGTCCCGGAGTGGACCGACCTGGATCTCGCGCGCCGCCTCGCCGACGACTTCCCGTGCCGGATCCTCGTCGAGAACGACGTGAATCTCGCGGTGCTCGCCGAGCACTGGCGGGGCGCGGCGACGCTCGCGGACGACGTGGCCTGCGTGCTCGTCGGGCGGCGCATCTCCTGCGGCCTGATGATCAACGGCAAGCTGCACCGGGGGCGCCGCGGCGGCGCGGGCGAACTGGGCATCCTGCCCCAGCTCGGCCTGGACGCCGCGGAGAAGTGGCTGGCGTGGGACGGCGAGCGGCTCCCGGGCGAGTCCGAGACGGACGCCCTCGCGCGGGCCGTGCGGGCCGGGGACGCCGGGGCACGCTCCGTGCTCGACGGCTATCTCGCCGGGGTCGCCCCGGGTATCGCCGCGCTGGTACTCGCCCTGGACCCCGAGCTCCTGGTCCTCTCGGGCGCGCTCGCCCCCGTCGGTGAGGCACTCGGGCCGCTGCTCACGGAGCACCTGCGGCCGCTGACGCTGCACGTGCCGCGCATCGCGGTCAGCGCGCTCGGCCGTGAGGGCGTCGCCCTCGGCGCGGTACGCCGCGCGCTCGACGCACTCGACCCCCATCTCCCGTACGGAACCGGCCCGTTGCGCCCGTCCCCTGCCCCCTGACCTCTCCACCCTCCCCCCTCACCATCCGGAGGTGCGTATGCGCAGGAGAACGCGTCTCGCCGGTGCGCTCGCGGGCATGAAGCACATCGTGAAGGCGTTCGAGGCCAAGAACCCCGGCATCTCCGTGGACATCCAGCTCACGCCCTGGTCCTCGTACTGGACGACGCTCAGGATGTCGACGCGCGGCGGGACCGCGCCCGACTCTCGTCCTCTGCTCGCTCGCCGCGTACGCCTTCGCCCGTATGCGGTTCCGCGGCAAGAACGTGCTGTTCGCGCTGTTCCTCTTCCTGCCCGGCATGTTCAGCGCCTTCGGGACCTTCCTCCTGCGGCAGTTCCTCGGCACGAAGGGCTGGGTCACACCTGGGGCCGAGCCGCGCGCAGGGCCGAACCCCCGTTTCCAGAAAGGAACGACATGACACACCTCGATGTGGGTCTGATCGGCGCGGGCGGTATCGCCCGGGCCCATCTGCCCGCGTGGATCGAGCTGGGCGCACGCGTCACCATCCTGTCCACGGACGGGAACGCGGAGAAACTCGCCGCGAAGTACGCCGAGTCCGGCGTGACAGCCACGCACAGCCTGGCCGCTCTCCTGGACCGCTCCACCGTCGTCGACATCTGCACACCCACCTTCACCCACCGGGAGCTCGCTCTCGACGCGATCGCCGCCGGCAAGCACGTCATCTGCGAGAAGCCCCTCGCCCTCACCGCGTCCGAGGCCGCCGAGATGGCGGACGCGGCCGACGCGGCGGGCGTCCTGCTGTTCCCCGCGCACGTGGTCCGCTACTTCCCCGCGTACGCGGCGATGGCCGGGTCCGTCGGCAAGGGCGCCGTCGGGACCCCTGCGGTCCTGCGCTTCACCCGCTCGGGCGCCTACCCGGTGTGGGCGCCGTGGTTCTCCGACCCGGCCCTGTCGGGCGGGATCCTGATGGACCAGATGATCCACGACCTCGACTTCGCCCGCATGCTCGCGGGCGAGGTCGTACGCGTGCACGCGAGGCTGCGTGGCCGTCAGGAGCCCGGCGCGAAACCCGGTGACGTCGCGGTCGGCACGGCGGTCCTGACCCACGCGTCGGGCGCGGTCAGCCACGTCCTCGGCGTGTGGGGACTGCCCGACCTCCAGTTCCGTACGACGTTCCGTGTCGCGGGGCCCGGCGGGATCCTGGAGCACGACTCGACGGCCCTGCCCGGGTTCCGCATTCTCGCCCAGGGCACGCGCCCGCCCGGCGAGGGCATTCCCGGCAGCCCGATGACGGAGAGCCCGTACCTGACGGAGCTGCGCGAGTTCGCCGGGGCGGTGGACGGCGGGCCCGCTCCCCGCGTGACGGCTCGCGACGGCGTCGAGGCGGTGCGGATCGCGGCAGCGGCGGCCGCCTCGGCTCGTACGGGCGAGCCCGTGGAACTCAAGATCTCCGAGGAGGCGGCCCGATGAAGGTCGGAGTGCTGTCGTTCGCGCATGTCCACGCGGGCGGGTTCGCCCGCCTGCTCGGCGGGATGGAAGGCGTCGAGGTCCTGGCGGCCGACCCGGACACGGATCTGGCGGCGCCGGGCGAGGTGCGGGGCCGGGAGTTCGCCGACCGGCTCGGGGTGGCCTACGCGGACTCGTACGAGGAGCTGTTCGCCTGGGGCCCCGACAAGGTCGTCGTCTGCTCGGAGAACGTCCGCCACCGGCCCCCCGTGGTGCTGGCGGCGGCGCACGGCGTGGACGTGCTGTGCGAGAAGCCTCTCGCGACGACGGAGGAGGACGGCGCGGCGATGGTCGAGGCGTGCCGTGCCGCCGGTGTGCGGCTCGCGGTGGCGCATCCCGTCCGTTTCAGCCCGGCGTATACGGCCGTCCGTGCAGCAGTGCGCTCCGGCACCGCGGGCGGCGTGCTCGCGGTGTCCGGCGCCAACAACGGATATCTGCCGACCGCCCGGCGCCGCTGGTTCGCCGACCCCCAACTGGCGGGCGGCGGAGCTCTGATGGACCACACCGTGCACATTGCGGACCTCCTGGACGACCTCTTCGAGGCGTCCCCCGCGACCACCGTGTACGCACAGGTCAACAACGTGCTCCACCCGGGAGAGGTGGACGCGGACACCGCCGGGCTCGTCACGGTCGAGTACGCGAACGGCGCCGTCGCGACGATCGACTGCAGCTGGAGCCAGCCCCAGCACCACCCGGCCTGGGGCGGGTTGCAGATGCAGGTGATCGGCGACCGGGCGACACTGGAGATGGACGCCTTCGACCAGAAGGTCCACGGCTTCAGCGAGTCGTCCCGCGCGCCCTTCGAACTTCCCTACGGCGTCAACCTGGACGCCCTGATGCTCCACTCGTTCCTGTACGGGAGCGGCGGCGGGACGAGCGTGACGGACGGCGAATCGGGGCTGCGCTCCCTGCGGATCGTCACGGCGGCGTACCGGTCCGCGAGGGAAGGAAGGTCGGTGCCGGTGCGGTGACGTCCGGCGGCTTCTGCCATCGTGGCCGCATGAGCGAACTGGTGGACCGCGTGGACGAACAGGACCGTGTACTCGGCACCGTGGACCGGGGCGCGGCCATCCGTGAGGGGTGGCTGCACCGGGTGGCGACCGTCGTGTGCCGCGACCCGGCTGGACGGGTCCTCGTGCATCGAAGGGCGCCGCACGTCTCCCGTTTTCCCGGGCGGTACAACTGGCTGATCGGCGGGGGTGTGGACGCGGGCGAGTCGTACGAGGCCGCGGCGGCCCGCGAGCTCGCGGAGGAACTCGGGGTCACCGCCCCGGTGCGCTTCGTCTTCAAGTACCTGTGCCGCGGGGAGATCAGCCCGTACTGGCTCGGGGTGCACGAGGCCACCGTCGACGGGCCGGTCTCGCCGCTCCCCTCCGAGATCGTCTGGCACGACTGGCTCACCGAGGCCGGCCTGAAGAACGCGATGCGTCAGTACCCGTTCGTGTCGGACTCCTTGGAGGCGCACGCGCGGTACGTCGCGCTGGGCGGCGAGGGCGGGGCGGGGACGGCGCGCTGACGGGTGGGAGCGCGGGGCCGGGGAGTTGGCCCCGGCCCCGCGGCCGCCCCGTAGGCGCAGGTGAGCGCCATCCCCCGCGCGCGTGCTTCCGGCGCGTGCGGCAGGATGTCCCGGCGCGTCGGTGCAGGCGCGGCAGCTCCACTTACGGACAAGCAGGTAGCAAGGTGACGACACATCACATACGGCCGCTCCCGGCGGCGTACGACGGCCTCGGTCACGGCGCGGGAGGCCGCCGGTGAACCGTGCGATGACGCCCGACGATCTGATAGTGGCCGGGATCGCGGTCGCCGCGGGGCTCGCGGCCGGTCTGCTCCTGCGCATGATGCTGCGCTGGCTGGGCGTGCGTGCGGACCGGACGCGCTGGGGCGGAGACGACGTCATCGTGGACGCGCTGCGCAGCCTCGTGCCGTGGGCGGCGGTCGCCGCCGGTGTCGCTGTGGCCGCCTCCGCGCTGCCGCTCACCACCCGGACCCGGCACAACGTCACCGTGACGCTGACGGCGCTGCTGATCCTCGTCGCCACGTTCACCGCGGGCCGGGTGATCTCCGGACTCGTACGGTCGGTGGCGCAGTCGCGGTCCGCGGTCGCCGGGTCGGCCACCATCTTCGTGAACATCACGCGGGTCGTGGTGCTCGCGGTGGGCTTCCTCGTGGTCCTGCAGACGCTGGGCATCTCCATCGCCCCGCTGCTGACCGCCCTCGGCGTCGGCGGTCTCGCGGTGGCGCTCGCGCTCCAGGACACGCTCGCGAACCTCTTCGCGGGCGTGCACATCCTGGCCTCCAAGACCGTGCAGCCCGGCGACTACATCCGGCTCAGCAGCGCCGAGGAGGGCTACGTCGTCGACATCAACTGGCGCAACACCGTGGTGCGTCAGCTCTCCAACAACCTGGTCATCATCCCGAACGCCAAGCTCGCCTCCACGAACATGACGAACTACAGCCGTCCGGAACAGCAGATGACACTGCTCGTCCAGGTCGGCGTCGGCTACGACAGCGACCTGGAGCATGTCGAGCGGGTCACGGCCGAGGTCGTCGAGAGTGTCATGGTCGACATCACCGGCGCCGTCCCCGAACACGAACCGGCCATCCGCTTCCACACGTTCGGCGACTCCCGCATCAGTTTCACGGTGATCCTGGGCGTCGGCGAGTTCAGCGACCAGTACCGGATCAAGCACGAGTTCATCAAGCGCCTTCACGCCCGGTACCGGGACGAGGGCATCCGGATCCCGGCGCCCACGCGGACGGTGGCCCTCCAGCAGGGCGCGGTGGCCATTCCGCACCAGCGCGAGGCCGCACCGCCGCTTCCGTAACGACGGCGCGGTCAGGGGGAGCCGGTCCGTCCGGACAGCGGACCGGCTCCCCCTCACGTGCTTCCGACCCCGCTGGGTCAGTCGCGCGCCACCGTCCCCGTGACCTTCAGGTTCCGGATCCGGCCGTTGTTGTCGAACGAGCCGAAGCCCACACGGCCCGAGGAGAACACCGGGTCCGTCCCCGTGATGAGCGGCGTGCGGCTGCCGTCCATGTAGACGGCCGTCTCGCCGGTGTCCGCGCAGTGCGTGAGACGGACCTTGTGCCAGGCGGCGTCCTTGATGGCCGGGGGCGCGCCGTAGGTGCCGTTCCACTGGTCGTCGATGCGGAGCCGGTCCGCGTTGTTGACCGTGAACAGGCCGTTGTGCGGGTAGATGCTGTTGTCGCTGGACAGGTGCGCGTACTGGAACTGGGTGTCGGAGTTGTAGTCCCAGACGACGATGACGTCCCGGTTGGTGATGTCGACCGGGGTGTCGATGCGCACCTCGGCCTCGATCGTCACGTTCGAGTAGCGCGGGCCGGCGGTGAGGACGGCGTACTCGAAGGGGCGGCGCGGGCCGGGGCGGGAGACGCCCGGCTCGGTGAGGACGGTCTCGCGCGGGGTGAACTCCCACTTGGCGGGGGTGACCGGGGCCCAGTTGTCCGCGCCGGTGGTGTGCGTGGTGGGGGTGTTGCCCACCTCGCAGTCGGCGAAGGTGCGGGTGCCGGTGACCTTCCAGACCTTGCCGTTCGCCTTGGAGACGATGTACAGGTCACCGGCGAGGTCGGTGCCGAAGCGCAGGTCGACGCGCTTATCCCCGGCGAGGTCGCGCATGGTGACCTTCTTGCCGGTGGCCTGGTCGTACAGCATCAGGGACTTGAGGGGCGCGAGGCCGGCGCCGCGGCGCATGTCGTGGGTGTCGGCCGCGAGGATCCGGCCGTCGACGAGGTCACCGAAGATGTACGTGCCGCGCAGCTCGGGCGCGTCCTTGCCCCGGTACACGAAGCCACCGGCGATCGCGCGGCCCACGTCGGAGCGGCAGTCCCAGTCGGCTCCGGGGTCGTGGTCGTACGCGGCGACGGGGTACGTGTAGCCGTACTTGGCGTCGTCGGCGGGCAGGGGCGCGATGCGGGCGCACGGGTCGGTGGTCTTCTTGTCGAAGAGGAACGGGCCCTCGCGTTCGCTCCAGCCGAAGTTGTCGCCGGCCTTGACCTCGTACACCGATTCGATGGCGTGTTCGCCTATGTGGCCGAGGTACATGCGGTGGCTGCCGCCGGTGTCCCAGCTGAAGCGGTGCGGGTCGCGCATGCCGACGGCGTAGATCTCGCCGAGGGCGCCCGGTGTGGACACGAACGGGTTGGCGGCCGGGATGCCGTACTTGCCGTTCGCGCTGTTGCGGCCCGCCGGGTCGATGCGCAGGAGCTTGCCGTGCGGGAGCGCCATGTTCTGCGGTTCGCTGTTGCCGACGCCCTGGCCGCCGTCGCCGACGGCGAGGTAGAGGAGCCCGTAGTCCTTGTCGTGGGGCTTGGCGGTCGGGTTGAAGTCGATCTGCTGGATACCGTGCACCTGGCCGGTGAAGCCGATGCGCAGGACCTCGCGGTGGGTGCCGTGGAAGACGGCGGCCTTCGGATCGTCCGCGGTCCACTCGGTGATGACGCCGTGGTAGGTGGTGGTGCCCGCCTGCTTGAAGTCGGGGGCCTGGGTGACCTGCGAGGCGAGCTCGGTGTGGATGGTGTAGAAGCGGCCGTTCTGCGCGAACTGCGGGTGGAACGCGGCGTATCCGAAGCCCTGGCCGAGGCCGCGGCCCGAGAAGAAGTGCGGGAAGGTGCCCTTCACGTCGAGGTACGGGTGCGGGGTGCCGCCCGTGTCCTTGCCGGCGGTGCCGGGGTCGGTGAGGTAGAGCGTCCCGTTGAGGTCCGGGGTCGCCATCCGGCCCGAACCGTCGGGGAGTTCGTTGATGGTGTTGATCCTGGCGTGCCGCATCAGACGCGGGTCCGTCGGGGCCGGGACCGGCTCCGACTTGGGGAACTGGGCGTACTCGGTGAGGACCAGGCCGGTCCTCGACTGGGCGGGCTTCTCCGGGATCGGGTCGCTCAGGCCCGCGGTCGCGGCGGTGGGAGCCGGCTCGTCGGCGTGCGACGGCGCGGCGAGCCCGCCGAGCGCCAGTGTTGCGGTGACGGCGTAGGCCGCCCAGAGTCTTGGGTTCTTGCGTCGTGCTGCCATGCGGGTCCCTTCGGATGGCGAGTACGGCTGGGTGGAAGCGGGGGACGAGTCGTCAGTCGCCCCTCGTCATGCGGCGGTACTCGGCACTGACCTGACCTGCCGTCACTTCACGGTCCAGGAAAAGGAGATCGTCCATGCGGCAGTCGCAGGCGTTGTTCTCGCGCGTGTTCTGCGGGAAGCTGCCGCCGATCTTGATGCCGCGCGGGTCGGTCGGCGAGGCACGGTGCGGCGCCGGTGTGGTGGTGAGTTCCCAGGGGTCCCCCGGCGTGACGTAGAAGCCGTCGAGGGGCTTGCCGTCCCGGTAGAGGGCCATCGTGCCGTCGCGGAAGTCGAAGGTGGCGGCCAGATGGACCCACTCGCCTCGGGGCAGCACCTTCTGCCAGTCGGCGGAGGCGGCGAAGGTCTGGGAGGCGCCGCTGTCGAGGCGACGGCCGAGCGCGACGAGCTTCAACTCGCCGTTCACCTGGATGAGTTCGAGCAGCGCCCGTACGGCGTGCCCGTCGCTGGTGCCGGAGAGCACACCGGCGAGTCCGATCGCCCCGTAGCGGTCGGTGGGGTTGGCGGTGTTGGAGTTGAGGGTGGGGTTGTCGCCCGTCATCTTGAACCAGCCCATGACGGTGGCGGCCTTGGCGCTGTTGAAGGCACCGAGGGAGCCGACCCCGGCCTCGTTCCAAGTACCCGCTTTCCAGTCGTCGTTGCCCGCTGTGGCGGGGTTCTGCTGACGCACCTGGAGGGCGGGCGAGCTGCCCCGGTACGCCTCGTCGTCCACGCGCATGGCGGAGCCGCCGTTGATGAGCGTGAGCGGGGTGCGGGAGCGGCCGATGTCCCGCTCCCTCGCGGGATCGGCGGGATCGGGATGCCCGAAGTCGTAGGCCGCCACGGCCTGGGCGCGCAGCGGGCTGTGTCCCGCAGGGCCGTTGGCCTGCGCGGGAAGCGCGGCGGCGGCGAGGACGGCGACCGAGGCGAGGGCCCCGGCGGCGAGTGCGGTACGTCGG
The DNA here is from genome assembly GCF_026340095.1 of Streptomyces sp. NBC_01446. Lineage (GTDB taxonomy): Bacteria > Actinomycetota > Actinomycetes > Streptomycetales > Streptomycetaceae > Streptomyces > Streptomyces aureus. The sequence continues at coordinate 331,410 of NZ_JAPEPO010000001.1, forward strand.
GTCCGGCGGGTGTCGCTGGCGGATCGGGTGCGCCGGGCGCGTGGTTCGAGTCCGGTGCGGACGGCGGTCCGGGCGATCGCGGTACGTCTGGTGCGGGGCAGTCTCATACGGCCTCCCAGCGGCAACGAAGGGGGCTGCCGAACGGGATTCTCCCGACCGGCAGAAAGCGCTTTCGTCACGTGCGGGCACCATGTAACTCCCTCACCGCAACCCTGACAATGGGCGTGTCCGCGCCATTTTTCGAAGGTGCGCCGCTGAGCGGCCGATGCGAACCGCACCTGGGGCGGAAACGGCGCGCGTGTCAGCAAGGGGCGCGCTTGACGTCCTCCCCGTCCTGAGGGACGGGGATTGCCCTATGAGGGGGTTCGGCCGGTCGCCCGGCTTACGGGTTCCTGTTTCACGGACCGGCTGGTGCCGAGGTCTCCGCAGGCTGACACGGGCTGTCCGCCCGCGTGTCGGATGTTCTTCGCCGCGTTGACGTCGGCATGCTCCGCGTGTCCGCAGCCTGGGGCTTTGCACCGAAACACCGCTTGGCTCTCACGGTTGTGTCCGGTGACGAAGCCGCAGGCGGAACACCGCTGCGACGTGTATGCGGGATCCGCCTTCACCACGACCGTGCCCGTGTACCGGGCCGCGCTGGTGAGGGAGAGTTCGAGACGGTGCCATCCCTTGTCGAGGATCGCCCGGTTCAGGCCCCGCTTCTGCGCCACCCGCGAGCCGGGTTCCGCGAGGGTGCCGGAGGCGGAGGCGGTCATGTTCCGGATCCTGAGGTCTTCGAGGACGACCAGAGCGTTCTTCGCAACGATCCGGGACGCCATCTGCGCGCAGAAGTCTCCGCGCCGATCCGACACGCGGCCCATGACCGTGTTCATAGCGGCGATCACCTTGGCCCGGTTTGCACTGCCGCGCTTGGACCGGGCCAGGCGCTGTTGCAGCCTGCGATACCGGGTGCTCTCGCCAGACGTGATGAACACCCGGTCGTGGAAGTCGCCGTCCGAGGTGACAGCAGCACTCTTCACCCCCGGTCGATCCCGACCGACGTGTCCGGCATGGCGTGCCGCTCCGGAGTGACGGCCTGGTCGTCCACGAGGAAGGAAACAAACCAGTGCCCGGACCTGCGGCTGACCGTCGCAGAGCGGATCTCCCCACCCAGCGGGCGCGACCAGCGAAAGCGGACCCATCCCAGTTTCGGGAGCTTCACGCGACCCCACTTGCGGCCCAGGCGCTCCACGGTGATCAGACTCCCGGCAGGGAACCGGAACGAGGGAGACCAGCGGGCCTTGGACCGCCACCGCACCCTGAACGTGCCGTGGTCCCGGCACGCCCTGTCGAGATCCCGCAGGGTCTGCTGCAACACGTGCGACGGCGCGGCCTTCAACCACCCGTGCTCGCGCTTGGCGTCGGCCAGCTCGCCGGCCTGCGGGACGTAGTTCATCCACGCGCCCCGGCGCCGGTATGCCCGCCGCTGCTCCAGACCGGTGTTCCACACCGACCGGCAGATATCAGCGAACTCCTCACACTGCGCGCCCTGGCCGGCCGTCACCTCAAGCCGGTACCTACGACCAGTCAGCACAAGAACACCCCCCTCCAACTGAGGTGATCAGGCTAACGCGGGCCACTGACAACGCAGCGAACTCCACCGCTTCACGGCTCCAGTCCAAGGATGAGCTAACCCCTCCCTAAGGAAGGGGGTCTGCGCTCAAGAGACCCGATCACTTCGCAGCCGCTCCGAAGATTCCGCCTCCGAGCCCGCTGACCGTGATCCGGACGGGGCCGCCGGCGGCGTCGACCTTTCCCGTCCAGCGGCCCGCCAAGCGCAGGGTGCGGTGGGGGAGCGCGCGGCGCGGTACGTACTGGCGGTGCAGGCGGCGGCCGTCCTGCGTGACGACGAGCACGGGCCGCGTCAGCGCCTCCGACGTGCGCAGGACGAAGCCTTCCACCGGCACCTGCGGGACCGCCCGGTTCGGCGCCACCCAGCGCAGGGGCGCCGCGACCTCGATCGCCGGGCCGCCCGCCGCCGGGCCCGAGCCGTCCAGGAACCCGCGCACGGCGTCGGCCGCGAGCGCGCCCTCGCGGGCCGCCCACAGCGCCGGCTCCACCGCGTGCAGCACGTTCCCCACGGCGAAGACGCCCTCGGCGCCGGTGCGGAACGCGCCGTCGACGGCGGGCCCCCGCGTCCCGGGGTCGAGTGCCACTCCCCCGCGTCGCGCCAGCTCGTGGTCCGGCACGAAGTCCCCGGTGAACACCACGGTGTCGCAGTCGACGGTCGTCAGCCGGCCGTCACGGTGCCGCAGCCGCACGCCCGATACCCGTCCCCCGCCCAGGAGTTCGGCCACGGTCGCGCCGGTGAGTACGGGCACGCCGTGACCGAGGCGTGCTGCGGCGGCCCAGGCCAGGCCCAGTTGGTGACGCGGCTCCTCGGTGGTGAGCGCGGCGACGGTGACGCCGGCGCGCCGCAGGGCGGACAGGGCCGCGTAGCCGACCGGTTCGGCGCCGACGACGACCGCGCGGGTGCCGACCCGCTGTCCGTACAGGTGGACGGCCTGCTGGAGCTCGCCGGTGGTGAGCACTCCGGCGGGGCGTGTGCCGGGGACGAGGCGTGCGCTGCGCGGGCGTTCGCGTGCCCCGGTGGCGAGGACGACGGCGCGCGCGGCGATGCGTTCGAGCCCGTGCGGGCCGGTGGTCTCCAGGGTGAGGGGCCCCGCCCATCCGGTGGCGGTGACCCCCGTCCGTACGCGTGCGCCGGAGCCGAGCGCGGCCTCGACGACCCTGGCCGCGTACTGCGGCCCCGTCACGCCCCACCGCCCGAACCCGCGGTGGTGGCAGTGCCGCGGCACGCCGCCCGCCACCGCCTCACGCTCCAGGACCTCCACGACGCCCACCCCGTGGCCGGCGAGGCCGCGGGCGGCGGCGAGCCCGGCGGGCCCCGCGCCGACGACGACCACGTCGACGCTCCGCTGCCGCCGTGTCATCGCGGCCCTCATTCGCCCCGCCCCTCATGAAGTGCCCGCACGGCCGCCCCGCAGTAGAACCCCTGACACCGTCCGCCCCGCGCCCGGGTCCTGCGGCGCAGGCCCTCCAGGGAAGCGGGCGGGATCGTGCTGATCAGGGCGTCCCTGATCTCGCCGCGGGTCACGCGCTCGCAGTGGCAGACGATGGTGCCGTACGCGGGGTCGGTCGCGATGAGGTCGGCGCGCTGGTAGGGGCGGGGGAAGGCCTCGCCCAGATTGGGCATGTGGACGGGGGCCGGCTCGACCGGCTCCTTGAGGTCGAGGCCGGGGTCCGCCTCGGCGATCAGCCCCGCGACGTACGCCGCGATCGCCATGGACGCGGTGAGGCCGGTCGAGCGGATGCCGCCCACGGTGACGTAGCGCCGTTCCTCGTGGCAGCGGATGCGGTAGTCGTCATGCTCGGTGGCGGCGCGCAGGCCCGCGTAGACGGCGGTGACCTCCTCGTCGACCAGGGCCGGCAGGATGCGGCGCCCCTTCGAGAGCAGCCCGTCGAGTCCGTCCGCCGTCGTGCCGGTGGCCGCCTTGTCGTCGAGGTCCTCGGCGGTCGGGCCGAGCAGAACGTTGCCGTAGACGGTCGGCGCCACGAGGACGCCCTTGCCGAGCGCGGTCGGCACCGGCAGCAGGATGTGCCGGACCAGGTCACGGGCGAGTTCGTCGAAGACGATGAGCTGGCCGCGGCGCGGGGTGACGGTGAAGTCGCCCCGCCCGAGGACGAGCCGGTCGAGCACGTCGGCGTTCAGCCCCGCGGCGTTGACGAGGAACCGCGCCCTGAGCGCGCCGCGCGACGTGGCCAGAAGGTGATCGCCGCCTTCCGGACTCACCGTCTCCACCCGAGTGTTGAGGTGCAGATCGACACCGGACCGCACCGCTTGGGTGGCGTACGCGAGCGTGGTGGTCCAGGGGCAGATGATGCTCTCGCCCGGGACGTCCAGGGCGCCGAGCGCGCCGGGGCCGAGGTGCGGTTCGCGGGCCCGGGTCTCGTCGGCGTCGATGATGCGCGCCGCGCCGTATCCGTTACGTCCGGCCTTCTCCAACAGGCCTGGCAGCGCGTCGAGTTGTGCGTCGTCCCAGGCGACGAGCAGGGCGCCGACGGGTTCGACGGGGATCCCGGACTCGGCCGCGTAGGCGGCGAGCAGTCGCTGCCCTTCCCCGACGAGACGGGATTCCAGGGAGCCGGGCACGGCGTCGAATCCGGTGTGCAGGATCGCCGTGTTGGCCTTGGAGGTGCCGTCGCCGACGTCGCCGGACGCCTCCACGAGAGCGATGCGCAGGTGTGGGTGGCGCGCCAGTTCGCGGGCGATGGCGGCACCGACGACGCCGGCGCCGACGACCGCGACGTCGTAGGGCCGGGACGACATCTGCCCTCTGGGGGACAGAGGCCCTTTGGTGGTGACGGTCATGGGGACCCCGTCGGCGCGCGGTCGAGGAGTGCGGCCACCGCCGAGCGGAACCCGGCGAGGCGTTCGGCGGCGTGCGCGGCGTCGATGCGCGGCTCGTACACGGCGGCGGGCCGCCCGCGCGGGATCGCGTCCCGCACGGTGAGCGCCGGATCGAGCCCGAGCCGGGCGGCGACGCCCACGCCGAGCGCGGTCGCGTCGGCCAACTGTGCCGCCTCCACGGGAAGTTGAAGAAGGTCCGCCTGTGTCTGCATCAGCAGGGCCGACCGGGTGAGGCCGCCGTCGACGCGGAGGGTGCGCAGCGGTTCGCCCAGGTCGGCGGCGACGGCGTCCGCGAGCGAGACGACCTGCGCGGCGATCCCCTCGCACAGGGCGCGGACGAGGTGGCCGGAGGTCGTGTCCAGGCCGAGGCCCGTCAGGGAGCCGCGCAGGTCGCCGCGCCACCACGGCGCCGCGAGACCGGCGAGGGCGGGCACGAAGGTGACGCCGCCCGTGTCGGGCACGGCCGATCCGACCGGGTCGATGTCCTCGGCCCCCGCGATCACCCCGAGGTCGGTGAGCCAGCGGACGGCGGAGGCGGCGGTGTAGACCTGCCCGTCGAGGCAGTAGCTGCTCCGCCCGGCCAGTCGCCAGGCGACGCAGCTGACCAGTCCCGAGCCGCCGCGGCGCGGGCGGTCGCCGGTCGGGGCGAGCAGGAACGCACCTGTTCCGTAGGTGCACTTGGCGGTTCCCCGCTCGGTCACGTCCTGGGCGAGCAGCGCGGCCTGCTGGTCCACGAGGAGCCCGGTGAGGGGAAGTTCGGGGCCGAACGCCTTCGTCGTGCCGACGAGCCCGGCGGCGTCGACGACGTCCGGCAGCCGCTCGCCGCCGAGGCCGAAGATGTCCAGGGCGCGCGGCGACCACGCGACGGTGTCCAGGTCGAGGAGCTGCGTGCGCCCCGCGGTGGCGGCGTCGGTGACGAACGCGCCGGTCAGGCGGTGGACGAGCCACGCGTCGCTGGTGGTGACGACGCCGTCCCGCGAGAGGTGACGCCGGATCCAGGCCATCTTCGGGGCGGCGAAGTAGGGGTCGAGCGGCAGCCCCGTCAGATCCCTCAACTCATCGGCGTACGTGGCGAGTTCCGCGCACAGCGCTTCCGCCCGCCGGTCCTGCCAGACGATCGCGTCCGTGAGCGGTCTGCCGGACGCGGGGTCCCAGGCGAGGACCGTCTCGCCCTGGTTGGCGAGGCCGACGGCGCCGACGGGCTCGCCCGCGGCGGCCAGCGCGCGGCGCCCCGCGTCGACGACGGAGGCGAGCAGCGCGGCCGGATCGACCTCGACGAGGCCGCCCGGGAGGTAGCACGGTCGTACGGGCGCGCCGCCCGAGCCGATCACGCCGCGGCGCGGGCAGATGACGAGGGCCTTCGTCCCCGATGTGCCCTGATCGATGGCGAGGACGCTCCCCTCGCACGGCCCGCCGGCATTCGTGATCACCGCGGAAGCCTGCTACAGCCTCCGCGAGAGCGTCAAGGGCGCCCCCTCCCTCCGCCCCCTCTCCCCACAAGAGGAGCTCATGTCCACACCGGAAATAGGCACCACCCCGCCGAGCACCGCCGAGTCCGCGCCGGCCGGGCAGCCACCGGACGAGGAGACCAGACTCAGGGAACTGGGCTACCAGCCGGTCCTGGCCCGCCGCATGGGCGGCTTCGGGAACTTCGCCATCAGCTTCTCCGTGATCTCCGTGCTGTCCGGCTGCATGACGCTCTACGGATTCGGCCTCAGCACGGGCGGTCCGGCCGTGATGATGTGGGGATGGGCGGGCGTCGGCCTCTTCGTCCTCCTCGTCGCCCTCGCGCTCGCCGAGGTCACCAGCGCGTATCCGACGTCCGGGGCCCTCTACTACATGGCCGACCGGCTCGGCGGCCGCCGCTGGGGCTGGTACACGGGCTGGCTCAACCTCCTGGGCCTGCTCGGCGCGATCGCCGGAATCGACTACGGCGCCGCCCTGTTCACCGGCGCGCTGCTCAACCTCCGGTTCGGCTTCGACCCGACACCGGGATCGACCTTCCTGATCTTCCTGGCCATCCTCGCCGTGCACGCCGTGCACGCCGCCCTGAACCTCTTCGACGTACGCCTGGTCAGCGTGCTCAACTCGATCAGCGTGTGGTGGCACCTGGCGGGCGTGGCCGTGATCGTGGGCACCCTCGCGATCGTGCCCGACCACCACCGCTCGCCGTCCTTCGTGTTCACCGAGTTCGTCAACGACACCGGCTGGCACAACCCGCTGTACGTCGCCGCGATCGGCCTGCTCCTCGCGCAGTACACGTTCTCCGGCTACGACGCGTCCGCGCATCTCTCGGAGGAGACGTCGAACGCCTCGGTATCCGCCGCGCGCGGCATCGTGCGCGCCGTGTGGGTCTCGTGGATCGCCGGGTTCGTGCTGCTCGCCGGGCTGACGTTCGCGATCCAGGACTACGCGGGCGCGCAGGACAGCGCCACCGGGGTGCCGCCCGCGCAGATCATGATCGACGCCCTCGGCACGTCCGGCGCCACGGCGCTGCTCCTGATCGTGATCGTGGCCCAGCTGTTCTGCGGCAACGCCGAGGTGGCGGCGACCAGCCGCATGGTGTTCGCGTTCAGCCGAGACAACGCGCTGCCGGGCTCGGCACTGTGGCGCAAGGTGAGCGCCCGCACCCGCACACCCGTGCCCGCAGTGTGGCTGTCGGTGGGCCTCGCTGCCGTGATCGCGCTGCCGTCCCTCTACTCCACGACGGCCTACGGAGCGGTGACGGCCATCAACGTCATCGGGATCACGCCCGCGTACGCCATCCCGATCCTGCTGCGCCTGAGGGCGGGCGGCCGCTTCACTCCCGGCCCCTGGAACCTGGGGCGCTGGAGCGGACCGGTCGGCTGGATCGCGGTGACGTGGGTGGCGTTCGTGACGATCCTGTTCTGCCTGCCGCAGGCGTCACCAGTGACGGTCGACTCGATGAACTACGCGTCGGCGGCCCTGGCCGTGGTGCTGATCCTGGCGACGGTGTGGTGGTACGCGGCGCGCGACAAGTACGGGACGCCGTCGGCGGAGGAAGACGCCCCGGGATAGGGGGAGTTGGGGGAGTCCCGGGAACGACCGAGGGGCCGTGTCAGATTTCTATCTGACACGGCCCCTGATCTGCGACTTCGAAAAGTCGGGACGACAGGATTTGAACCTGCGACCCCTTGACCCCCAGTCAAGTGCGCTACCAAGCTGCGCCACGTCCCGGTCGCGCCGCCCGGCGGGTGTTCCGCTTGGCGGCGCAGAAAGAACAATACCCCAAGCTCAGGGGTGGTCCGTAGCCGGTGCGAGAGGCCGCAGGGCGACGGCTGGACCGCGTCGGGACGGCCGGGCGCCGACGCGGGACAATCGAGGCATGAGTGACGTGAGCAGTGGCAGGTACCGCGACCGTGACGAAGAGGGGCGGGCCCGGAACGCGCGCCCCCGCGACGGGCTCGGCCGTCCGCTGCCGTACGGCGCGGAGGGGGTCGCACGGCAGCCGGAGGGGGTGGTGCGTGCTCCCGAGGAGACGGTCGCGGAGGCGCAGGCGCTGCTCGACGCGGGCCGGCCGTTCCACGCCCACGAGGTGTTCGAAGACGCGTGGAAGTCGGGTCCGGACGAGGAGCGCGGCCTGTGGCGCGCGCTGGCGCAGCTGGCGGTGGGCCTGACGCACGCGGCCCGTGGCAACACGGCGGGCGGCGCCCGCCTCCTGCGCCGCGGCGCAACGGGCCTCACGGCGTGGCGCGAGGCCTCGGACAGGCACGCACCGTACGGAATGGACGTGGCATCCCTGGAAACCTGGGCAACAACGCTGGCCGAGAAGGTGGAAAACCAGCCCCCCACCCTGGACGCAGCAACAAACGCCCCCCGCCTGCGCCCATAACTGCTCGCCCGGGCTCCCCACAAAGGGGCGCGGGGAACTGCGCGCCCGACCCCCACAACCCGCAGCGAAAAACCCGCCCCCGCACCCCCCGGACAGCGGGGCGCGGGGTGGCAGCCCCGCAAAACCCGGCCCAGCACAGATGCAGCGCTCGTCACCCATAAAGCTCCGCAGGACCGCGCGCGGCGGCGTTCACAGTGTGACGCTGGCCGGGTGACCACCACAACGGAGACCGTGCAGCCCCCGGCGCAGCCGCCCGTACTGGACCGGCGGCGCCGCAACGTTGTCTTCGTGACGATCATGCTGGGCATGCTGCTCGCCGCGCTCGACCAGACGATCGTCGGCACGGCGCTGCCCACGATCGTGTCGGATCTGGGCGGCGCCGCGCACATGTCGTGGGTCGTGACGGCGTACCTCCTCGCGGAGACCGTCGCCACGGTGCTGGTCGGCAAGTTCGGTGACCTGTTCGGGCGCAAGGTGCTCTTCCAGGTCTCGGCGATCGTCTTCATCACGGGTTCGTTCCTGTGCGGACTCGCCACGAACATGACGCTGCTCATCGCGTGGCGCGCGGTGCAGGGCATCGGCGCGGGCGGCCTGATGGTGACGGCGATGGCGCTGATCGCCGATGTCATCCCGCTGCGGGAACGGGGCAAGTACCAGGGTGCCATCGGAGCCGTCTTCGGGGTCGCGACCGTGATCGGTCCGCTGCTCGGCGGCCTGTTCACGGACCACCTCACCTGGCGCTGGGCGTTCTACGTCAACGTACCGATCGCGATCCTCGTCGTGATCGCCGCGGCCCGCACGATCCCCGTCGTGAAGTCGGCGGCCCGCCCCGTCATCGACTACCTCGGCATCGCGCTCGTCGCGGTCGGCGCGAGCGCGCTCATCCTGGCGACGAGCTGGGGCGGGAACGAGTACGCGTGGGGTTCGGGCACCATCATCGGGCTGTTCGCGGGGGGCCTCGTCGCGCTCGCCGGGTTCTGCTGGGTGGAGACCCGCGCCAGGGAACCCATGCTGCCGATGCGGCTGTTCGGCAACCCGGTGTTCACGGTGTGCTCCGTGCTCAGCTTCATCGTGGGTTTCGCGATGCTCGGCGCGCTGACGTTCCTGCCGACCTATCTCCAGTACGTCGACGGCGACTCGGCCACGGTCTCCGGCGTCCGCACCCTGCCGATGGTGATCGGTCTGCTCATCGCGTCCGTGTTCAGCGGCAACGTCGTCAGCAAGACCGGCCACTACCGCCTGTTCCCCATCGTGGGCTCCCTGGTCATGGCGGTGGGGCTGTACTTGCTGTCGCTGATGGACAGTTCGACGAGCGCCTGGCTCGCGTCGCTGTACATGTTCGTGCTCGGCGTCGGCATCGGCCTGTGCATGCAGGTCCTGACGATCGCCGTGCAGAACACCGTCGAGTACGCGGATCTGGGCACGGCCACCTCGGGCGTCACCTTCTTCCGTACGCTCGGCAGTTCCTTCGGTACGGCCGTGTTCGGCACCATCTACACCAACACGCTCAAGACGAACCTCGCCGACGGGGTCGCCGCCGCGGCGGCGACCGGGGCCGCGCGGCCCGCGGTGATCGCCAAGGCGGCGCAGAGTCCGGAGGGGGTGCACCGGCTGCCCGCCCCGGCGCGTCAGCCGATCGTGGAGGCGTACGCCGACACGCTGCACACCGTGTTCCTCTGGACGGTCCCGGTCGCGCTGCTCGGCTTCGTGGTGGCTCTGTTCCTGAAGCAGGTTCAGCTGCGGGACAGCGCGCGGTCGGGGTCGTCCGACATGGGCGAGGGCTTCGCGTCGCCGCAGGGCACGGACTCGGCGATCCTGCTCGAACGGGCCGTCGGCAACATCGTCAAGTCAGCGGACCTGGACACCGCCCGGCGCATCCTGGACGAGTCGGACACGCGGCTCGACACCGCGGGGGCGTGGGCCGTGATGCAGGTGGAGTTCTTCACGCGGATGGTGGGGCACGCGAGCCTCGGCATGATCGCGGCCAGCCGCCGGATGCCGCCCGAGGTGCTCGTGCCTGTCTTCGACCGCATGGTCGAGGAGGGCTATCTGACGCACGCCGGCTACTACTTCTCGCAGACGGCGGCGGGGCAGCGCGAGGCGGACGTGATCAGTCAGGCCTGGGGCGCGTGGATGAGCCGGCAGGTGGAGGCCGACCTCGGCAGGCCGCCGGGCAAGGACCTGCGGGCCGCCGTGGACGCGATCGCGAAGCGGCTGCTCGTCGAGGACCTGGAGCACGGCCTGCCGTCCCGCAGCCGGGACAAGGTCCTGTCCGCGTCGTGACGGTGCCTCAGCGCAGCAGGAGTTGCACCCCGCCGACCACGGTCGCCGCGATCACAAGCCGCTCGAACAGCCGCTGGTTGATGCGGTGCACGCAGGCCTTGCCGATGAACGCGCCGGGTACGACGAACAGGACGAGTGCCGCGTCGAGGAGCAGCGAGCGCCCGTTGATCAGGCCGAGGCCCACGCTGAACGGCACCTTGGCCGAATTGACGATGAGGAAGAACCACGCGGAGGTGCCCAGGAAGCCGAGCTTCCGGAAGCCTGCCGACAGCAGGTACATCGACATGACGGGCCCGCCGGCGTTGGCGACCATGGTGGTGAAGCCGCCCAGCACGCCGTAGGAGCGGGCCTTCGCGCGGCCGGCGCGGCTCGCGGTCTCCTCGACCTCCGGAGCGTCCTCCCGGCGTCTGCGCCACACCGTGACGGCGGCCATCAGGAGCAGGATCGCCCCGATCGACGTACGCACCATGGCGTCGTCGGCCCACACCATGAAGAGCGTGCCGAGCACCACTCCCGCGGCCACGGCCGGGAAGAGGCGCCACAGGGTGGGCCAGTGCGCGTGTCTGCGGTAGGTCAGTACGGCGAGGATGTCGCCGGCGATGAGGACGGGCAGCAGGATGCCGGTGGACTCACGGGCGGGCAGGACCGCCGCGAAGATGGCGAGGCTGACCGTGTTGGCGCCGCTGACTGCCGTTTTCGAGAATCCGACGAGCACGGCCGCAGCGGCGAGCGCGGCGAATTCCCAGAGGGTTATGGAGTACATACCGGGGACAGATGCTAGACCCATCTATCCGGCCGGCGGCAAGGGCGCCGCATGCTGGGACGGCGCCCCGGCGCGGCGGGGGTTGGGAACTGCATGCGCTGGGCTGCTTTCGAAGGTGTGTGAGTAACGCGGCGCCGAGGCCCAGCTGTGTGGTGCGGGGGATTTCCTCGAGGGGAGCACGGGTGTTCTTGGGTCGAATGGGTGACCTTTGCGGGCGGGGTTCGTTGATTGGAGTGTCGGGATCTTCGACACGGCGCTGAAGGGGTGACCAGGTGGGCGGGCGGCGGGAGTTGAAGGCGTCGTTCGTGGTGCCGGGCCCCTCGGGGGTGGCCATCCGGGACCGCCTACGGATCTCGGATCGGGATGCGGAGGTGCTGCGAGAGGTCGGCGTGTTCCTCGGTTCGCTGGCCGCAGGGGATCTCGCGATCCGTTCCCGGCAGGGACTGTCGCACGACGGAGCCGGGTGGGCGGCCCGCAAGCGGGAGATGACCGGGGGCTCATCCGCGCGGTGGGCGGGCAGCCTCACCAAGGCCACGCACGACCAGTGGGCGCTGGCAAGGCGCGGCCAGCTGGCGGAGATGGCATGGCTGCGGGGTCAGATCGGGCAGATCGAGGCACGCATGGCCCGGCCGCTGGGTGCGAAGTCGAGCAAGCATGAGGGTCTGGCGCGCGGATACGGGTCGCGATCCCAGTGGCACGCCAAGTCCCGTCGCCTGCACGCGCTCAAAGACCGGTTGGCCCGCGTGGAGGCGGACTGGGCGGCGGGCCGGGTGCACGTGGTACGCGGCGGCAAACGCCTCGCCCACCTGCGTCACCATCTGGACGAGGCCGGGCTGGACGAGCGCACCTGGCGGGAGCGGTGGCAGGCGGCGCGAATGTTCCTGGCCGCCGACGGCGAGTCCGGTAAACGCTTCGGCAACGAAACGATCCGCATCACCGACACCGGAGAGAGCTCGATCAGGCTCCCGGCCGCCCTCGCTCACCTGGCCAACGCCCCACACGGCCGCTACGTCCTGGATGCCACGGTGGCGTTCAAGCACCGGGGCCAGGAGTGGCTGGACCGCATCGCCGCGAACCGGGCTGTGGCCTACCGCCTCCACCACGACCAAGTGCGCGGGCGCTGGTATGTGACCGCGTCCTGGCAACGCGCCGCCGTTTCGGTCACAGTCGTAGCGGGCAGCCCTGGCACGGGGTGTGGTCGGGGTGGACATGAACGACGACCACCTTGCCGCCTGGCACCTCGACACCCACGGCAACCCGGTCGGCGAACCCCGGCGCTTCTTCTACGACCTGTCGGGCACAGCAGCGCACCGGGACGCCCAGATCCGGCACGCGCTGACCGGGCTGCTGCACCACGCCCGCCGCTGTGGGGCTGCCGCGATCGCCATCGAGGACCTGGACTTCACCGACGGCAAGTCCCGTGAGAAGCACGGCCGCAACAAGCGCTTCCGCCGTCTCATCTCCCGCTTTCCCACCGCGAAGCTGAAGGCCCGCCTAGTATCCATGGCCGCCGAGCTGGACATCGCCGTCGTCGCGGTGGATCCGGCCTACACCTCCCGGTGGGGCGCCCAGCATTGGCAACAGCCGCTGACCGCACCCACCCGCAAGGCCACCCGGCACGATGCGGCAAGCATCGCGATCGGGCGACGCGCCCTCGGGCATCCGATCCGGCGACGGACGGCACCGCCCCCTACCCACCAGAGCGATGGGTACGGGCATCGGACCGTCCAGGCCAGACCGGAGGCCCGACAGCGTGAGGAACCCCGCCCCCACCCGCCCGGACCACGCACCAGAGGCGTGCCGCCCGGCAGTGGCACGAAAGCGGGCGACCAGCGTGCCCAACACCGTTCGGAGCACGCGGCTGAGCAGCGGCCCTGGCCACAGGACACGCTCCCACTCAGCCTCCAGGAACGGTACTTGTGGCGGCCCAGGTGCTCCTTGGACGACCCCGCGATCTGACCGGCATCGGGCCTCGGCATCTTGAAGAACATGCCGTCGCGGGTGACGCCCGCGTTGTTGACGAGGATGTGCAGTCCGCCGAGTTCGTCGTCGACGCATGCGAGGGTGGCCTCGACGGCGTCCTGGTCGGTGGCGTCGCAGCCGTACGACGCCTGCCCGCCCTTGGAGCGTCGACGGTGGCCTCGGCACGCTCTGCCGTGAGGTCCACGACGGCCACGCGGCCGGTGAACCTGCTGCTCATCTTCTTCACGTTCCTTACGTTGTGCGGGGGTTCAGGCGCGCTCGACGAGGACGGCGGAGCCCTGGCCGACGCCGACGCACATGGTGGCGAGGCCGCGCGAGCCGCCGGTGCGGCGCATGCGGTGGAGCAGGGTCGTGAGGATGCGGGCGCCGGAGCAGCCGAGCGGGTGGCCGAGCGCGATGGCGCCGCCCGTCGGGTTCACCAGTTCCGGGTCGATGCCGAGCGCGTCGACGCAGGCGAGGGCCTGGGCGGCGAACGCCTCGTTGAACTCCGCCTCCTGGACGTCGCCGATGGACCAGCCGACGCGGGCGAGCGCCTTCTGCGTGGCGGGGACGGGGCCGATGCCCATGACGTCCGGGTGCACACCGGCCGAGGCTCCGGCGACGTACCGGCCGAGGGATTCGAGGCCGAGGTCGTGCAGGGCGTCCTCGCTGACCAGGAGCAGGCCCGCGGCGCCGTCGTTCATGGGTGAGGCGTTGCCCGCGGTGACGGTGCCGCCCTTGCGGAAGACCGGCTTGAGGGTGCCCAGCTTCTCCAGGGAGGTGTCGGGGCGGATGCACTCGTCCTGCTCGACGACGACGCCGTCCGGGCGCGTGACGGGGAGGATCTCGGCGTCGAAGAGGCCGTTCTTGCGGGCCTCGGCGGCGTTGTGGTGGCTGCGCAGCGCGAAGGCGTCCTGGCGCTCGCGCGGCACGTCGTAGCGGTCGGCGACCTCCTCGGCGGTCTCCCCCATGGCGAGGACGCCGTGCAGCTCCTTCATCTTGGGGTTGACCAGTCGCCAGCCCAGGCGTGTGTCGTACGTCTCCATCTTGTGCGGGAGCGCCTCGTCGGGGCGCTGGAGCACGAAGGGGGCGCGGCTCATCGACTCGGAGCCTCCCGCGAGGACGACATCGGCCTCGCCGGAGGCGATGGTGCGGGCGGCGGTGGTGACGGCTTCGAGCCCGGAGGCGCACAGGCGGTTCACGGTCGCGCCGGGTACGGACTCGGGCAGGCCCGCGAGGAGGGCGGCCATGCGCGCGATGTTTCGGTTGTCCTCGCCGGCCTGGTTCGCGGCGCCCCAGTAGACGTCGTCGATCCGGGCCGGGTCGAGTTCCGGCACACCGGCGAGCAGACCGCGGATGACACCGGCCGCAAGGTCGTCCGGGCGCACGGTGGACAGGGACCCGCGCAGCTTTCCGATCGAGGTGCGGCGGGCGGCGGCGAAGTGGACGGGACGCACGTGCGGCTCCTGAGGGAAGTTAATTAGCACTGCTAGTTTTGGACTATAGACCCGGGCCCCGCACCCTGTGAAGTGCGCACCGCTGGATAGGCTCCCCGCCGTGAGCACTGCGTTCGAGTACGAGAAGTCCGGGGCGGAGATCTACCGCCGGTCCTTCGCCACGATCCGCGCCGAGGCCGATCTGGGCGGGCTGCCCGCCGAGGTGGCCCAGGTCGCGGTCCGGATGATCCACGCGTGCGGGATGGTCGACCTGGCGGGCGACCTCGCGTACTCGCCGGACGTCGCGGTCCGCGCCCGCGAGGCGCTGCGCGCGGGCGCGCCCGTCCTGTGCGACGTGTCCATGGTCGCCAGCGGGATCACCCGGAAGCGGCTGCCCGCGGACAACGACGTGGTGTGCACGCTGTCCGACCCGTCGGTTCCCGCGCTGGCCGAACGGCTCGGCACGACGCGCTCCGCCGCGGCGCTGGAGCTGTGGCGGGAGCGGATGCGTGGGGCCGTCGTCGCTGTGGGCAACGCGCCCACGGCGCTCTTCCGGCTCCTGGAACTGGTGCGGGAGGGCGCGGAGCCGCCCGCCGCGGTGATCGGGGTTCCGGTCGGGTTCGTGGGCGCGGTCGAGTCGAAGGACGCGCTGGTGGAGCACGCGGGGGAACTGGGGCTGGAGTACCTGGTGGTGCGGGGGCGGCGGGGTGGCAGTGCAATGGCCGCCGCGGCGGTCAACGCGGTTGCCTGTGCCGTGGAATAAGTCCGGGCGCACATCCCGGGGGCGGCGCCCCCGGGCCCCCGCCGTCGCCGTTCGGGCTCGTCCTCAAACGCCGGACAGGCTTGCTGTGCCCAGGTTCCCCGCCCACTCCACGGCCTCCGCCACCGATCCCACCACTGGCACTCCCGCCGGCACCTGCGGCCGTCGTACCACCAGGACCGGGATCCGCGCCTCTCGCGCCGCGACGAGCTTCGGCGCCGTCGCCTCTCCCCCGCTGTCCTTCGTCACCAGTACGTCGATGTGGCGAGTCCGGAGCAACTCCCGTTCGCCTTCCGGCGTGAAGGGACCCCGGTCCAGCAGGACCTCCGAGTGAAGGGGCAGAGGCGGCTCGGGGGCGTCCACCGAGCGGATCAGGAAATGGACGTCGTCAATGGACGCGAAAGGCGGGAGGCCAAGGCGGCCCACCGTCAGAAACGCCCGGGTGCCCAGGGACGGCAGTGCCGTCGCCGCCTCCTCCAGGGAGTTCACGTGGTGCCAGTCGTCGCCCGGTGCGGGGACCCACCCGGGGCGCCGCAGTGCCAGCAGGGGAACATGGGCGGTGGCCGCGGCCTGTGCCGCGTGGAAACTGATCGTCCCGGCGAAAGGATGGGTGGCGTCGATGAGCGCGTCCACCTGGAGCTCGCGCAGCGCGCGGGCCAGGCCATCGGCTCCCCCGAAACCGCCGGTCCGCACCTCGCCCTCGGGCAGCACGGGCCGGGCCACGCGGCCGGCCAGCGAGCTCGTCACGCGCCACCCGGAGTGGCCGGCGGTCAGGGCCTGCGCGAGGCGCCGGGCCTCGGTCGTGCCGCCGAGGATCAGTACGTGCACGGGTGCGGGGTCCCTTCATGAGTGACGCGGGCGGCGCCAAGGGCGGACGCGGGGCCCAACTCAAGCACACCGGTCTGCGGCCCGGCTGGACGACCGGTGCCTGCGCGACAGGGGCGACCACGGCCGCGTACACCGCGCTCCTGACCGGGGACTTCCCCGACCCGGTGGCGATCACGCTGCCGAAGGGGCAGACGCCCGCGTTCGCGCTGGCGGCCGAGGAGCTGGCCGGCGAGCACGCCATGGCGGGCATCGTGAAGGACGCGGGCGACGACCCGGACGTCACGCACGGTGCGCTGGTGCGGGCCTCGGTGCGGCTGCTGCCCGCCGGGTCCGGCGTCGTGTTCCGGGCCGGGCCGGGCGTCGGCACGGTGACCCGTCCGGGGCTGCCCCTCGCCGTCGGGGAACCCGCGATCAACCCCGTGCCGCGGCAGATGATGCGGGACCACGTCGCGGCCGTCGCCGAGCGCCACGGCGGGAGCGGTGACGTCGAGATCACCGTGTCCGTCGACCATGGTGAGGAGATCGCCCGGTCGACCTGGAATCCGCGGCTCGGGATCCTCGGCGGGCTGTCCATACTGGGGACGACGGGCATCGTGGTGCCGTACTCCTGCTCCGCGTGGATCGACTCGATCCGGCGGGGCGTGGACGTGGCGCGGGCCGCCGGGCGCACGCATGTGGCGGGCTGCACCGGGTCGACGTCCGAGAAGACCGTCGTCGCCGAGTACGGGCTGCCCGAGGACGCGCTCCTCGACATGGGTGACTTCGCGGGCGCGGTCCTCAAGTACGTGCGGCGTCATCCCGTCGACCGGCTGACGATCTGCGGCGGGTTCGCCAAGCTGTCGAAGCTCGCGGCCGGGCACCTGGATCTGCACTCGGCGCGCTCGCAGGTCGACAAGTCGTTCCTGGCCGGCCTCGCGGCTGAAGCGAGCGCGGGCGCCGAGGTCGCGGCGGCGGTGGCGGACGCCAACACGGGCCTCGCGGCACTCCAGTTGTGGCCGCCGCTCGGCGACCTGGTCGCGGCGACCGCCCGCGACGAGGCGTTGCGCGTGTTGCGGGGCGCACCCGTTCAGGTCGATGTACTCTGCATCGACCGAGCGGGTGCGGTGGTCGGGCGCTGCGCACCCCGCTGAACACTGACTTCGGCCCCCGTGGCCCGGTTCCGGTAGCAACTACTCCGGATCTCAGGGCTGGCCCTGATGTCCCGGGCGCGCGGCCTGCCTAGAGTTGAGTTCACCGGCACCGCTCCGCAGTCGACGTACGGGGGAGCCACGGGGGCAAATCGGGGGATGACGTCGCCTTCGGAGCGGCCAGCCGGGACCACTTCACCCCGCCCGCACGGGCGGGGTCAGGCGCGCAGGTAGGTGAGCACCGCGCGCACGCGCCGGTGTTCGAGCAGGTCCTGCTCCAGACGCAGCTTGCCGAAGATGTTCCGTACGTGCGTCTCCACCGTTTTGCCGCCGATGACGAGACGCTGGGCTATCGCCTCGTTCGAGTGGCCCTCGGCCATCAGCGCCAGCACGTCCCGCTCTCTGCCGGTGAGTTCGTCGAGGGGGCTCCTGGGGCGGGGGGTGTTCATGAGTTTGGCCACGACGAGCGGGTCGAGGACCGTCTCGCCGGACGCCACGCGCTTGAGCGCCCCGCCGAGTTCGTCGATGTCGGCGACGCGCTCCTTGAGGAGATAGCCGAAGCCCTCGGGCTGTTCCGCCAACGCCCTGACGGTGTCGGTCGTCTCGACGTACTGGGACAGCAGCAGCACACCCGTGCCGGGGTGCGCCGCGCGGATCGCGGCCGCCGCGACCAGACCCTCGTCGGTGTGCGTCGGCGGCATGCGGATGTCGAGGAGCACGGCGTCCGGACGGTGCTCGGCGACGAGAGCGAGGAGCGGCACCGTGTCGGAGCACTCCGCGGACACCTCGAAACCCTCGTCCGACAGCAGTCGTACGATCCCCTGCCGCAGCAGCGCCGAGTCCTCGGCAACGATCACCCGCACGGAAGCTCCGCCCTGATTCTGGTCCCGCCACCGGCGGGACTGTGTACATGCAACACTCCGTCGACGGCGGCGAGTCGGTCCGCGAGGCCGCGCAGGCCACTGCCGCGCATGCTGTCCGCTCCTCCGACTCCGTCGTCGACGGTCTCGATGACGAGCCGCCCGTCCTGGTGCGTCGCGGAGACACTGACGGCGCGGGCACCGGCGTGTTTGGCCGCGTTCGACAAGGCCTCGCACACCGTGAAGTAGGCGGTCGACTCGACGACCGCGTCGTAGCGCCGGGGTTCGGCCGCGACGACGACCGGCAGGGCCGCCTCCCTGGCCAGCGCGGTCAGCGCGGGTCCGAGGCCCTCGCGCGTGAGGACCGCCGGGTGCAGACCGTGGGCGAGGCCGCGCAACTCCTCGATGGCGAGCCTGAGACTGGACTCCGCCTCGGTCACGGACTCGCGCAGGGCGGCGTCGGGATGGTCGGCGAGGCCGCGCTCGACACGTCGCAGGGCCATCAGGGCGAAGACCAGCCTGGCCTGCGCCCCGTCGTGCAGATCCCGCTCCAGGCGCTTGCGTTCGGAGTCGGCCGCCTCCACGATCCGCGTGCTCACGTCCCTGGCGCGGGAGCGCAGCCAGACGTTCTCGAGGGCGAGGCGCAGCGCGGCGGCGACGGACGCGAGGAGTTCCGGGTCGTCCATGAGGGCGGGGTCGTGGTGCAGCAGCGCGAGCGGCCGGCCGTCCGCCGCTCCGACGGGGGTGCGGCCGGTGCCGTCCGCCGTCACCTCGCGCCCCGAGCCGTCGACGTAGGCGTGCCGCTCCTCGCGCCACAGGCCGAGCCGCAGCGTCGGGTCGCCCAGGACGCGGGCCAGCGCCTCGCGCAGGCGGGCCGGGTCGGGGTCGGTGCCGACCTCGATGACGAGGCCGCTGACCTCGGCGCGCTGGAGGTGCATGCGCAGCAGTCCGGCGAGGAACGCGAACGGCACGGCGACCTGCGCGAGGTCGGACAGCAGATAGACGGCCTGTTCAACGGTGTCGCCGGCGTCGCCGAACCACGGCACGACGTAGAAGAGCATGTCCCACATCAGGAACACGACGGCGACGCCGATGCCGATCCACGCCGGGAGCAGCGCCTGCCTGCGGGCGGCGGACGCGTGCCGCCAGCGCTGCACGATGGCGACCGCGGCGCCGGCGGAGATGACCCAGCCGAGCGCGTGGTACACGGTGTCGACGGGGCCGAAGAGGTCGTGGGTGCCGGGAATGAACACGGCGTTCGGGCCGCAGCCGGCGCAGTCCAGGTAGGTGGCGCCGGTGGCCTGTCCCGGGTCGAACAGGAGCGTGCGCAGCAGGCCGCCGACCGCGACGAGACCGTAGGCGAACTGGACCAGACGCCGGGTCAGGACCGTGGTGAGGCGGCCCTCGGGGAAGCAGAGGATGAGGTGCAGGAGGATCGCCATGTTCAGCGCCTCCCACCAGGCGCCGAACGCGAACAGGGCGGGTACGGAGGTGCCTTGGAGGTTTCCGAGGAACCAGGTGACGCCCTCGGCGATCATCAGGGGGCCGGTCCGGTTGGCGGGCCTGCGCCGCCAGGCGATGAGCCCCGCGGCCGCGTACGCCCAGCCCACGGCGAGGTCCCGCACCACGTCGCCCGCGGACCCACCGGCCCGCAGGTACGCCCACGAGCCCGCCACTCCCGATACGGCGGCCAGCGCCGCGGCCCCGGTCAGGCGCAGCCGAACCGCACGCTTCCCCTGACTGTCCACGGCCCACACGGTAAGCCATTCGGGGGAACGGCGCGCACTCGGTGTCGCTCAGCTTACGCACCGTGGTCGATGGACCCCGACCTCGTGTCCTGGCAGAGTGGCCGCCGTCCGCACATGATCCATGGGGGGGTTCGGGTGGGTTCGCGCAGACTGCTGTCGTTGTCCGACGCGTTGGTGCTGCTCGGCGCGGATCCGCCGCGCCTCGTGGCGCTCGACCGGTCGCTCGGCGGGGTGCTGGCCGTGGCGACGGGCGGCGTGAGCGACGGACTCCTGCGTATCGCGGACGCGCGGGGCCGGATCCTGGGGCTCGGCCGTGACGCGGTGCGCGGGGTCGGGGCGCGGCTCGGGGCGGCGGACGGGCGGGTCGAGCGGGGCGAGTTGCTGCGGGCCGCACACACGGTCGTCGTGGTCCTCGGCTGGTTCGAGGCGCTCGCGGAGCAGGACCTTCCGTTCTCCCTCGACGCGGTGCGCATGACCCGTGGCGACCAGTTGTCGCTGGTCGGGGCCGGGGAGGCGGACGCCGGTTTCGCGCGGGCCCTCGCCGCGGTGGACGCGCCGTTCCCGGCACCGCACCTCGCGCCGGAGGACGTGGGGCGGGAACTCCACGGCTGGTACACGGCTCTGTCCGGGCGCTTCCTGCGGTTCGTGGCGGGCCTCGCGGTGTGGGACACGCTCACGCCGACGGGGCGCGACGCGGCGGAGCGGGCCCTGACGGGTGGGCTGCCGGGTGCGGCGTGCGTCCACTACGACAGCCTGTACGCCCAACTCGCCCAACAGGCACCCGAGTTCGGGTTCTGGGCCACGCTGACCGAACACCGGGCGACACGGGCCGGTGTACAGCGGGCCCTCGCGGGGATCGAGGCACTGCTGGCCGGTACGGCGTCGCACGCGCGGCCGCCCGTGGATGTCGCGGCCGCCCTGGCCCGCTCCCACGAGGCGGCACTCTCCCGTCCGGTCCTGGACGCGGCGTCGGCGCCCGACGGCATCCGCGTACCGGCCCTGGAGGAGATGTATCTGGACCCGGACTTCCGGGTGCGGCCGGTGGCCGGGCAGCACGGGCCGGCGGACGAGACGTGGTGGGAGCGGGCCCCGGTGCGCGAGGACCTGACCCGGTACCTCGCCGGGGCGCTGACCTCGGCGGGGCAGGAGCGGACTCCGCTGCTGGTGCTCGGGCAGCCCGGCGCGGGCAAGTCCGTCCTGACCCGGGTGCTCGCGGCGCGGCTCCCCGCGGCCGGATTCCTGCCGGTGCGGGTGCCGCTGCGCGACGTACGCGCCGAGGACGATCTCCAGGAGCAGATCGAGCAGGCGGTGCGGGCCGCGACCGGCGAGCGCGTCACGTGGCCCGATCTGGTCCGCTCGGCCGGCGGCGCAGTCCCGGTGCTCCTGCTCGACGGGTTCGACGAGTTGCTGCAGACGACCGGCGTGCACCACAACGACTTCCTGGTCCGGGTGGCCCGCTTCCAGGAACGCGAGGCGGAACAGGGCCGTCCGTTGCTGGCCCTGGTGACCAGCCGCACGTCCGTCGCCGACCGCGCGCGCTACCCCGACGGCATGGTGGCGCTGCGCCTCGAACCGTTCCGGGCCGCGCAGATCCAGCAGTGGCTCGCGGTGTGGAACGACGCCAACGCGGCCGGGTTCACGGCAAGGGGCCTGCGCCCGCTGTCGTGGGAGGTGGTGTCGCGGCACGCGGCGCTCGCGGCGCAGCCGCTGCTCCTGACGATGCTGGCCCTGTACGACGTGGCGGGCAACGGCCTGCAGAGCGACGGCGGGGAACCGCTGGACGAGGCCGATCTCTACGAGGAGCTCCTGTTCTCCTTCGCGCGCCGTGAAGTCGGCAAGACGAGCGGGGACATGGCGTCCGACAACCTCCTGCGCGAGCGCGCCGAGTTGGAGATGCAACGCCTGTCCCTGGTCGCGTTCGCCCTGCTCAACCGGCGCCGTCAGTGGGTCTCGGCGGCCGAGCTCGACGAGGACCTGGCCGCGCTCCTGGGCCGCTCGTCCGCCGGGGCGTCCGGTTTCCGCACGCCGCTCGGCGCCGCCGAGGTCGCGCTCGGCAGGTTCTACTTCGTGCAGCGCGCCCAGTCGGTGCGCGACGGCCACGTCCTCGCGACGTACGAGTTCCTGCACGCCACGTTCGGCGAGTATCTGGCGGTGCGGCTCGCGCTGCACGTGCTGAGCGCGCTCGTGCAGAACCGGCCCGCCCTCGCCCTCGGCGACCAGCGCGTGGACGACGACCTGGCGTACGCGCTCCTCTCGTACGCGCCCCTGTCCGGGCGTCAGATGCTGCGGTTCGCCCGTGCGATGGCGGCGCGGATGGAGCCGGCCGAGCGGGACAGGCTCAGCCGAGTCCTGATCCGCGTACTCGACCAGCACGAGACCCGCACCGGTGACCAGCACCCCGCCTACCGGCCCTCGACGCTGAGGGTCGCGTCGCGGCACGGCCTCTACGGCGCCAATCTCGTCCTGGTCATCCTGCTGCTGACGGGCGGCACCACGGCCGCCGAGCTGTTCCCCGGCTCGGCGGACCCGGTCACCGCCTGGCACCGGCACGTCCTGCTGTGGCGTTCGGCGTTCAACGAGGAGCAGTGGACGGACTTCGCCCTGTCGATGACCCTGGACCGGTCCTGGGACGCCGACGGCCGCCGCACGCTCGTCGTCGCGCCGCGGTACGGCGCGCCCGCGCCGCCGGAAGCGGTCGACGCGAACTGGCTCTACCGCTACCCCCGAGGTCACGGCGGGCCCGGCTGGTCCCGGCCCTACTGGGACGAGATCTGGCACAAGATGGAGGTGTCCGGCGGGACGAACGACTCGCTCGTGCGGCACGTCATGGACCCGGTGTTCGCTTGGCTGGGCCCTTCCGTGACCACGTTCGTGGCCACGGAAGGGGAGCCGGCCACCTCGCTCGCGCACGACCTGCTGCACCTCCTGCTCAGCGGCGGCGCGGAACTGACCGACGCCGAGCTGGAGTTGACGTACCGCCGGGTGCTGCGCGGCATCCAGGCCCTGCCGGGCAGCCACGTCCAACGCGTCACGGCGCTGCTCGCCACCGCCGCGGAGCGGGACGACGCGCGGCTGCCAGCGGACCTGCGGCGCGAGATCTACCACTGATCTTGCACAGTGCTCCCCCGTTTACGGGGTAGGTGAAGCGCATCTCAGTACTGTTCTGGCCTTAGTTGCGAACATGGATCTGCGCTAGTTGCGAACATGGATCTGCGCTGTTGACCCCGGCCTGGCCGTACGGGGCGCTGTTGGTTCTCGATGTACTGGGGGTAGGACGGTCAGCGGTGCCCCGCCGCAGCTTCCGGCGAAGTACGACCCGGCCCAGAAGTGGCCGCCCCATAGGTACCGGCGGACGTGCGCGTCGAATTCCTTGCACAGGTGCACCTGGAGGACGTGCCCTTGAGGGAGTTCACCAGCTTGGAGAGCTGCACCTTCGGCGGGTAGTGAACCGGCAGGTGCATGTGATCTTCCTCGCCGTTGAACTGCTTCGGCTCGTCCTCGCAGGCCTTGCGCATGGTCTCCTCGCACCTTGCCGGCTCGTCCATGAACGCTTCGCGCCGATTCTTGGCGATAAAATCCATGTGGGCAGACAGGTTGTAGATGACGTGGCGACCAGAACGCACCTCGGGATTTTGGTTCCCTCTCGGCGACATGGGGTCCAGCGTTATGGTGACCATGTGACTACGGAACGTGCGGAAGGCAAGCGGCAGTTCGGGCATCGTGCCCGGCTGGCGCTGACGCCTGCACAGATCCGGCTCATGGACGACCAGGCACACGCGGCCCGCACTATGTGGAACTGCCTGCACGACTGGTGGACGATGCTCCCCAAGGACAAGCGTTCCCTGGCCGCCGCCGATGCGGCGATCCGCCAGGCCCGCAAGGAGATCGACTGGCTCGGAGTGCTCCCCGCCCAGGCCGGGCAGGCGGTGCTGAAGACGTACGTCCAGGCGTGGAAGAACTGCTGGGAAGGCCGCGCGGAGGCGCCGAACTTCAAGGCCCGTTTGCGCACGGTGATGTCGGTGGACATTCCGCAGGGGCGGGACCTGAACATCCGCCGTGTGCACCGCCGTTGGGGCATGGTCAACATCCCCAAGGTCGGACGTGTCCGCTTCCGCTGGACCAAGGACCTCCCGGTCGGCAAGCGGGCCGACAGCGAGAACCGGATCACGGGGGCGCGGCTGGTCAAGGACGCGCTCGGCTGGCACATCGCCTTCCGCGTCCAGACCCGCCAGGCCAAGCCTGAGCCCCACCAGGGGCCGGAAGTCGGCATCGACGCCGGAGTGAACCTGCCCCTGGCCCTCTCCGACGGCAACCACCAAAGCCACGGACGACCGCCCCGCCTCCCTGGCGGGAAGGCCGACCGGGACAAGTGGCTGAACCCGGACGAGAAGGCCAAGCTGCTTGACCTTCAACGACGCGCCGCCCGGCGTAGGCAGCACCGGGGGCGCGGGGAGAAGACTTCTCGCCGCTTGCAGTACACCTACGACCAGATCAAGCAGCTGCGCGCAAAAGCCACGCGCCGCGCTGTTGACTGGCAGCACAAGACCACCACCGGTATCGCCCAGCAGTACGGCACTGTCGTGGTCGAAGCTCTCACCATCACGAGCATGGTCAAGTCAGCCAAGGGCACCATCGAGGAACCAGGGAAGAACCTCGCGCAGAAGTCCGGCCTGAACCGCTCCATCAGTCAGGAGGCATGGGGCCGCACCGTGACGATGCTGACGTACAAGACCGCCCGCTGTGGCGGCACCCTGCACAAGGTTCCCGCGCCCGGTACCTCCCTGCGCTGCTCAGCATGTGGGTTCAACACACCGGGCAGCCGGGAGGACCAGGCCACGTTCGTGTGCAAGAACGAAGGCTGCGGATGGTCCGGCAACGCCGACTGGAACGCGGCCCGCAACGTCTTGCACCTATACCGGATGGGCCACGCGCTCATCTCGGCTGCCGGGAGGGCAGTCGTCAGGCGCACCCGTGGCGCCAAGCCCGCCGCCGCAAGGTAGGCAGGAATCTCCCTTGTTACGGGGGAGAGCACTTCAATCGTTCACGCGGTAGGTCAGCTCCGCGCCCTGCCGTACACCTCGACCTCCGCCATGTTCAGTTCGACGGGCTTCTCGCTCGCCAGCCACACCCGCACGTAGCGGCCGTGTGCCGTCACCGGGATCGCCGTCGGGCCGCCGGCCTGCGCGGTCTCGTGGTGGGACCACACGCCGGGCTTGGTCAGCTGGTCGGACAGGGTGCCGGTGAAGGGCTCGTCGGAGACGAGGACGTAGTAGTCCTGGGTGCGGTCCGCGCAGCAGTCGCTGCGGTTGTAGACGTCGACGCGCTCCAGGTCGGCGACGGAGCCGAGGTCGACCTGCCACCAGGGCTGCGCCTCCTTGCCGCTGGTAGTCGAGAAGTTGAAGCGGTCGCCGTCGGCCGCCTTGGCCGCGCCGAACGGGAAGCCGCCGTCCCACGCGTAGTCCGAGCTCTGCTTCGTGTCCTTGTTCAGGGCGAGCTGCCGCAGTGGCTTGAGGCCCTTCGAGGCGTCGTGCAGGTCCTGGACCTGGCTGACGAAGTCGCCGAGGAACGGGTCGGCGATCTTCACGGGGCCGGGCTGGTGGTGCTCGGCCGGGTCGATGGTGATGTGCGAGGCGGCTTCGGCCGCCTTCTCCATCGCGGCGCGCTCGGCGGCCGCCTTGTCCGCGTCATGGGCGTCGATGGCCTGCAGCGCGGCGAGACCGTGCCCGAGGGCCTTGCCCCACAGCGCGGTGGAGTCCAGCCAGGGCCCGGCGTCGTGCAGGAACTGCTGGTCGGGCACTCCGGCGCGGAGGACGGCCGGGGTGTGCCCGATGTTGGTCGCGGTCGGCGTGAAGGAGCGGATCGCGGCCGCCGGGTCGCTCTCGTACGCCTTCCAGAACTTCTCGAGCTGTGCGCTGAGGATCGGCGACTGAGGCTGCCACGGCTTGGCGCCGAACGTCGGCGCCATGTGGTTGAGGTCGACGAAGGTCTGTACGGCGTCAGCGACGCGCGGGTCCCCGCCGGCCAGGTGCAGTGCGGACTGACGGGCGGAGCGGGTGCGGTCGTAGCCGCGGTCGTTCCACGAGAAGTCGGACATGGTGAAGACGGCGAGCTTGCTGGCCGCCTCCTGGTTCATGGGGTTGGAGACGAGGCCGCTGAGGTGCTCGGACAGGCCGGGCTCGCGCTTGTCGTAGGGGGCGAGCAGGAGGCGTCCCGAGGTCCGGCCGAAGTCGTTGACCGGGTAGTTGTCCCAGACGAACACCTTGCGTCCGAACAGCTCGGACGCCTTCTGCGCCTGGTCGTTGGTGATCTCCGGGGGGACGACGTCGGTGCCGGTCCACATCACCTCGATGTTCTTGTCGAGGTTCCCGCGGAGCTCCTGCTTGTACGCGGTGTCGGTGAGGTCGCCGTACTCGGTGGGCACCATCTGGAGCGGGTTGGCGCCGTCGTGGGTGGCGATGAAGTCCTGCTGGACGGTGTTGAGCAGACCGACCTGGGCCTTCGCGGCGGGGCCGCGCCCGGGGGCGCCGAACTTCTGCTGGTCGGCGTCGCAGTTCCACTTGGTGTAGCTGATGTCGTCGAGCGGCACCGAGAACGAGCGCACGCCCAGGTCGTAGAGCGCCTGGAGCTTCGCGGTGAGGGCCTTCACGTCGGCCGGGTCCGAGTAGCAGACCGAGCCGCCGGGCGACACGGCGAAGGTGAAGCGGACGTGGTTGGCGCGGGCCCGGTCGACGAGGGTGCCGAGCTGGGCGAGCTTGTCCGCCGTGTACGGCTCGCGCCACTTGTCGCGGTGGTACGGGTCGTCCTTGGGCGCGTACACATAGGTGTTGGACTTGACCTCGCCGAGGAAGTCCATCTGGTCCAGGCGCTCCGCCTCAGTCCAGGGCGGTCCGTAGAAGCCCTCGATGGAGCCGCGCAGCCGCATGGACGGGAAGTCGGAGACGGACGCCCCGGCGATCTTCCCCTTGGTGACGAGCTGCCTGAACGTCTGGGCCGCGTAGAACTGGCCGGTCGCGTCGGTGCCGCCGAGCGCCACGGTGCGTCCCGCCACGCGCACGGCGTAGCCCTCGTCCTGGGTGGGGACGTCGGTGCCGCGCAGGGCGCCGGCCACGTCGGGGCGGGTGGCCGGGCCGAGGAGCACGGTCAGGGGCGCGTGCCCCGACGCCTTGGTGCGGACGTCGACGTGGCGGACTCCGTGGGCGCGCAGGGTCGCGGTGAGGAGGTCGCGGGCCGGCTTGTCGGTGGTGTCGTCCACGACGAGTTCGGCGCGCGAAGGGAGGGCGATGTCGGCTCCGGCGCGGGTCATGTGCTGCGGAGTCGGCGAGACGACGGGCAGGGGCCGGTCCGTCGCGTGCGCCGATACGGGCGGGACCGCCGCGGCGGACGCGGCGACGAGCAGGGTGGCGACGGAACAGGCGTGCAGGGCTCTTCGGGCTGCCATGGGGCTCTGCCTCCGAGATCGGTGTCTGTGTCGGTCGGTCGAGGGGGGGGTGGAGTGCAGGGGTGTCAGTCGCGGGTGTGTTCGCGGTACAGGTCGAGTTCGCCGTCGAGTTCGAGGGCGACGACCGTGCACAGGGGGTCGAGCTGGTCGTCGTGGACGTACAGGTATTCCCAGCCGGGGACCTCGCCGAGCCCTCCGACGCGCTCGTGGCGGACGTCCGTGCCGGTCCCGAGGACCCGCGCCGAGCGGACGGCGTTGCGCACGCCGCGCAGCACGACGTACTCGTTGGGCCGGTCGAAGAGGAACAGGTACAGGGTGCGTCGGTCGGCGGAGAGGGTGGAGGGGCCGTAGAAGTGGCCGTGGGGCAGGCCGCGCCCGGTGTCGCGGACGGCGGGCCGGTGTCCGGCGATCCACTCGCCGAGCGCTTCGAGGCGCTCGGCCTGCTCGGGCGGGATCGTGCCGTCGGCCTTCGGGCCCACGGCGAGCAGGAGGTTGCCTCCGCCGCCGACGGTCTCGGCGAAGACGCGGACCAGCTGACGGGGCGACTTGTGGTGGTCGTCCTGGGGCTGGTAGCCCCAGGAGTCGTTGACGGTGAGGCAGAGCTCCCAGGGGCCCTTCGGCGGTTCGACGGGCACGCCCTGTTCGGGTGTCGCGTAGTCGCCGTGTCCGGTGAGGCGTCCGTTGACGACGGTGTGCGGGCTCAACTCCGCGATGAGTTCGGCGAGTTCCGCCATGCCCCACTGTTCGGGGCTGCGCTCCCACTCGCCGTCGAACCAGAGCAGGTCCGGCTGGAAGAGCCCGAGGAGCTCGCGGACCTGGGCGCGGTGGAAAGCGAGGAAGGCGTCCCAGCGCTCCGGGGACTCCTCGCCGACGGCGGGCATCGCGTAGGGGTTGCCGCGGTCGTCGGGGTCCTGCCCGTCCGGCCGGACCGTGGCGTAGTCCGGGTGGGACCAGTCGAGGTGCGAGTAGTAGAGGCCGACCTTGAGACCGCGGCGGCGCAGCGCGTCCACGTAGGGGGTGATGAGGTCGCGTGCGGCCGGGGTCCGCTTGACGACGGAGAGGTCGCCCGCCTGCGTGTCCCAGAGGGCGACCCCGTCGTGGTGCTTGGCGGTGAGGACCGCGTAAGCGGCGCCCGCCTCGACGAACAGGTCGGCCCAGGCGTCGGGGTCCCACTTCTGGGCGTCGAACCCGTCGAGCTGTGCCATGTAGGTGTCGTACGGGACCTGCCCGTTGAAGAAGGACCAGGACTCGGCGACGCCGTCGACGCTGTAGATCCCCCAGTGCAGGAAGATGCCGAGCTTTCCGTCCGTGAACCAGGGCTGCATCATCGGTAGTTCTCCTCGTCGTAGCTCCAGCAGTGCACCCACTGTCCGTCGTCGAAATGTGTGCGCGGCGGGAACGCCGTGGCACAGACGGGTTTCGCGAGCGGGCAGCGCGGGTGGAAGCGGCAGCCCGCCGGCGGATCGACGAGGCTGGGCGGTTCGCCGAGGGTCTCCTCGTCGTCGACGACCTCGGGCTCGTCGAGGAGCCCTCCGTCGCGCTCGGGGTCGGGCGCGGACTCGAGGAGGAGCCGGGTGTACGGGTGCCGGGGCTGTTCCACGACGGCGTCGGCGGACCCCGACTCCACGAGCTGGCCCGCGTAGAGGACCTTGATCTCGTCGGCGAAGTAGCGGGCACCCGCGATGTCGTGGGTGATGTAGAGGATCGCGAGGCCCTCGTCGTCGCGGAGCGTGCCGAGGAGGTTCAGGATGTCGAGGCGGATCGACACGTCGAGCATCGAGACGGGCTCGTCGCCGAGGAGGACCTTGGGGCCGGCGGCCAGGGCGCGGGCGATGGCGACGCGCTGGCGCTGGCCGCCGGACAGCTCGTGCGGGAACTTGTCGATGAACTGGTCGGCGGGGGTGAGGTTGACGCGGTTGAGGAGGTCGAGGATCTGCCGTTCGAGCTCCGGGCGCCCGGCGGCGTGGCCGTGCAGCTGGAGGGGGCGGCTGAGGATGTAGCGCAGGCGGTGCACGGGGCTGAGCGAGGAGAAGGGGTCCTGGAAGATCATCTGGACCTGGCGGTAGTACGCGCGTTTGCCGCGGGCCGTGCGGGCCTGCTTGACGGGGGCGCCGTCGAGGCGGATCTCGCCCTCGGTGGGCGGGTAGGCGAGGGCGAGCATGCGGGCGAGCGTGGACTTGCCGCTGCCGCTCTCGCCGACGAGTGCGGTGATGCGGCCCGCGTGCAGGGCGAGGCTGGTCGGCTCGACGGCGTGCACCTCCTTGCCGTGCCCGCCGGGCCCGTGCAGCGGGAACCTCTTGACCACGTCGCGTGCTTCGAGGACGGGTTCAGCGGGTGCGGGCATGGTGGTCCTCCTCGCCGCGTACGGCCTGGTGCAGATGGCAGGCGGCCTCGCCGGCGCCGAGGGCGAGGAGCGGCGGGGTCGCCTTGTCGCAGGGTTCGAAGCGGCGGGCGCAGCGCGGGTGGAAGGCGCATCCCGCGGGCAGGGTGCGCAATCCGGGCGGGGAGCCGGGGATGCCGGTGATCTCGCGGCGCGGCCCGTGCAGCGGCGGGAAGGCGCCCCGGAGCGCCTCGGTGTACGGGTGCTGCGGGGCGGTGTAGAGCTGTCGCGCGGGTCCCGTCTCGACGACCCTGCCCGCGTACATGACGGCGATCCGGTCGGCGATCTCGATGAGCAGGGACAGGTCGTGCGTGATGAAGATGACCGAGAAGCCCAGCTCCCGTTTGAGGCGGGAGACTTGGCGCAGGATCTGGCGCTGCATGACGACGTCGACGGCGGTGGTCGGCTCGTCCATGACGACGAGGTCGGGCTCGCAGGCGAGGGCGAGGGCGATCGTGGCGCGCTGGCGCATGCCGCCGGACAGTTCGTGGGCGTACGAGCGCAGCCGGTCGGCGGGGATGCCGACCATGGCGAGCAGTTCTCCTGCCCGTTCCCAGGCCTCGCGCTTGGACAGGCGGCTGTGGCGGCGGAGGACATCGGCGAACTGGCTGCCCAGGCGCAGGACGGGGTTGAGGGCGTTCATCGCGCTCTGGAAGACGACCGCGATGTTCTCCCAGCGCAGAGCGGCCAGTTGTCGTTCGGTCAGGCGCAGGATGTCGATGCTCTCGGTGCCGTCGTGGCCGTGGAAGACGACCGAGCCGGCGGTCGTGACCGCGGGGGGCCTCTGGAGCCGGGTGATGGCGGTGACGAGGGTGGACTTGCCGCAGCCGCTCTCCCCGACGATGCCGAGGGTCTCGCCGCGGAGCAGGTCGAGATCGACGCCGCTCACGGCGTGTACGGGGTCCGCCTTGTCGAAGTAGTCGACGTGGAGGCCACGGACGGTCAGCAGGGGGGTGCGGTCCTCACCTCCACGCACGGTGTCCTGCTTCGAGATCGATGAGTGCGGCGTGCCGCTGCTGCTCATGACGCGGCCTCCTGAACGGGCGCGGACTTCCCGGCCGTGGCCTTGGCCGCGGAGCCGCCGGCGGCCGCGTGCAGCCGGGCGGCGCGGGCCCTGGCGCGTACCTCCTTGGAGGGCTTGCGGAGCCGGGGGTTGGATATTTCGTCGATTCCGAAGTTGATCAGGCCCGCGGCGACCCCGATCAGGGCGATGCACGCGCCCGGTGGCACGAACCACCACCAGGCGCCCCGGGTCAGGGCGGCTCCGTTCTGCGCCCAGTAGAGCATCGAGCCCCAGCTCGTGATGTTGATGTTGCCGAGCCCCATGAAGGAGAGGCCGGCGTCCGCGAACATCGAGCCGACGACCGCGCCCAGGAAGCTCACGGAGATGATCGGCGCGAGCGAGGGGATCAGCTCGCGGGTGATGACGCCCCACCTGCTCTCCCCCGTCATCTCGGCCGCGGACACGAAGTCCCGGTGGCGGAGCGACAGTGTCTGCGCCCGCTTCTGCCGCGCACCCCACGGCCAGGCCGTGAGCCCGATGACGAGGGCCACGGTGAGCCAGCCGCCGCGCCCCTGCACATAGCTGGCCACGATGATCAGCAGCGGCATGCCGGGGATGACGAGGCAGACGTTGGTGGCGGCGGTCAGGAAGGAGTCGGCGCGCCCGCCGAGATATCCCCCTGCGACCCCGACGAGGACGGAGAGCGTGGTGGTGATGACGCCGGCCACGAACCCGACGAGCAGCGAGATCCTGCTGCCGACGACGAGCTGCGCGAAGACGTCCTCGCCGGTGGCCGTGGTCCCCAACAGGTGCTCCGCGGAGGGGAGTTCCATGGCCTGCGTGGTGTCGACGTCGCTGGGCGAGAGGCCCATCACGTTCTGCACGACGAACGGGCCGAGCAGGGCGAGGAGCGCGAAGAAGACGAAGATCGCGATCCCGACACGGACCTTGGGGTTCGGGGGCAGTTTCAGGCGGCGCAGGCTGTGCTTTCCGCGGACCGATGCGTTCATGAGCGGGCCTCCCTCGCACGCGGGTCGATGAGCCCGTACACGGAGTCCGCGATGAAGTTCGCGGCGAGGACGGAGAGCGAGACGATCAGGAACAGGGCCTGCATCAGCGGGTAGTCGACACTGGAGACCGCCTGGTAGAGCAGGTATCCGACGCCCGGATAGGCGAAGACGATCTCCACGAGGAGTTGCCCGCTGACGACGGTCCCGATGGTGAGCGCGAACCCCGCGACGCTCGGCAGGACGGCGTTGCGTGCGGCGTACTGGAACATCACGCGCGCCTTGGACAGTCCCTTGGCGCGGGCGAGCAGCACATAGTCCTCGGAGATGGTCGTGACCATCATGTTCCGCATACCGACGAGCCAGCCCCCGACCGATGCCATCACCATCGTGAGCGCCGGAAGGATGCCGTGCTGCAGGACGCTGGCCAGGAAGGGCCCGTTGAAGCCGGGCAGCATGTCGCCGTCGTAGCCGCCGCTGGTCGGCAGCCAGCTGAGCTGCACCCCGAAGACGAGGACGAGGATGAGGGCGACCCAGAAGAACGGCAGCGACCCCATGAACATGGACGCGGGCGTCATGAACGAGTCGAAACGCGACCCCACGCGGGAGCCCGACACGACGCCGGCGGCGGTGCCGAGGACGAAGGACAGGACGGAGGTGAGGCCGACCAGGCCGACCGTCCAGGGCAGCCCGGTGCGGATCACTTCCCACACGGGAGTGGGGTAATAGGCCACGGATATACCGAAGTTGAAGTGCAGGACCTGGTTCAGATAGGTGACGTACTGGTCCCAGAGCGGCTCCCCCGGCGTCCCGAACAGCCGGTAGATGGCGTGCACCTGGTCGCCGGAGAGCGTCTGCTTCTGCTGCATCTGCGCGATGAGGGCGGAGGCGGGGTCGCCCGGCATCAGGCGTGGGATGAGGAAGTTGAGGGTGATGGCCAGGGCGGCGGCCACGGCGTAGAAGCCCAGTCGCCGCAGGAAGTAGCGGGCGGTGCCGAGCCTGGCGCTCCTGAGGCGGCGGCCGGGCGGGGGCTCGACGACGGTGGCGTCCACCGTGCCGAGGGCGGGAACGGTCATGGCGTCGTCAGCCCTTCGCGGGGCGCAGGTTGAGCAGAATGCTCATGGAGTCGATCCCGCCGGCCCAGGGCGCGGGCTGCGCGTACGGGTTCTTCGCGGTCGGCCAGCCGGTCCAGTTCCTGCTGTTGTACTCGCTGGAGACACCGATGGTGATCAGCGGTGCGGCAGGCACGTCGTCGACCATCATTCCCTCGAGCTCGGCGGAGATCTTCTTGATCTCGGCCTGGTCGCCGGTCTCGCCCAGCTCCTTGATGAGCGCGTCGGCCTTCGCGCTCTTGTAGTGGCCGTAGTTGGTCCACACGCCCGCGTTTCCGCTCCAGAGCATGTCCTTGAAGTAGTTGTACGGGGTGGAGTAGTAGACCGCGCCACCGATCAGGACGTCGAAGTCGCCCTTTTTGCGCTTGACGTCGAGCTGCGACGCGTCGGTCGGCTTGACCGACACGTTCACACCTGCCTTCTCCAGCTGGCTGGCCACGACCTTGTCGAACTGGACGGCGTCACCCCAGGTGGAGACCTCGATGATGGAGAAGGAGAGCTGCTTGCCGCTGCCGTCGACCAGCTTGCCGTTCTTCCTCGTGTAACCGGCCTTCTCGAACTCGGCCAGGGACTTGGCGAGTTCGGCCTTGGGCTGCTCGGCGTCCTTGTACTTGGCGTCGATCCACTTGCCCTGGGTCCTGGAGTCCAGGCCGGTCAGGTTGAGCGTGTTGAACATGCCCGGATTGGTGATGCCGAGCAGCTGGGTGCGGTCGACGGCCAGCGAGAGGGCACGGCGTACATGCACATTGGTGAACGGTTTCTTCGTGTGGTTGAAGAACATGTACTGCCCGCCATAGGTGGGGTACCAGGCGTGGTGGTTCTTCGGGTCCTTGGAGATGTACTGCTTCTGCACGTCGGGCACGACCCCGCCGCTCCACTCCAGCTCCCCGCTGAGCAGCTTGGGCACCTCGGCCGCCTGGGTGATGACGGGCGCCTTGACCGTCTTGACCGGGATGTTCTTCTGCTTCCAGTAGTTGTCGCGGGCCTGGAAGGTGAGCTGCTGGGCGCTGTACTGCCTGAGCTTGTACGGGCCCGAGCCGACCGGGTCCGGGTTGGTGTACGTCTTGCCGTTCCTGTCCTGCCACTCCTTCTTCGGTACGGGGGTGATCCCGCCGATGGAGTCGAGTTTCGAGTAGGCGGGCTTGTCGAAGGTGATCTCGAGCGTGTGGTCGTCGGCGGCCGTCGCCTTCTTGTAGTCGAAGGCCCAGCTCGGGGGCAGCTTGTTGTCCCGTACGTAGTCCATGGTGAAGACCACGTCGGCGGCGGTGAGCTGGGAGCCGTCCGACCAGTTGGCGCGCTTGTCGAGGTCGATGGTGATCTTCTTGCCGCCGTCGGACCAGGTGTACTTGGTGCCGAGCCACGGCTTGAACTCGCCGCCCTTGAGGATGTTGAAGTCGAAGAGCGCCTCGTACTGGAAGCCGAAGGTGCCCTGTGACGCCGTCAGGGAGAACGGGTTGAAGTTCCGGGTGATGGTGGTGCCCGAGAAGCCCAGGTTCGCGGTGAGCGACGAGGCGCCCGCCCCTCCGGACGCGGTGGGTGTGGCCGAGCAGCCGGTCGCTGCGAGCGCGAGGGCGAGGGCCGCGACGGTGCCGGTTCGGATCGCGTGGGTACGGGACAGGGTCGTGGGGGTGGTGGCGTTCGTGCGGTTCTTGGGGTTCATGGGGACCTGAAACCTCCGGGACGAGGGGTCGACATCGTTGTCCGAGCGCGTGCGTGTGGGGGGCGGCGCAGACGGTGGGTCCGGTTCAGGGCGACGCGGCGGCGGTGCTGCCGCGCTGTTCGAGATGGGGCAGTTCGTCTTCCACACGCAGGGCCGGTCCGCCGTCGAGCAAGGCGAGCAGCTCCTCCGCGGCCCGCCGGCCGAACGCTGCCGTGTCGCGGACGAGCGCGGTCAGCGAGGGGTGCGCGGTGCGGCACAGGACGGAGTCGTCCCAGGCCACGATGGAGAGCCCGTCCGGCACCGGGATGCCGCGCCCGGCGGCGACGGCGAGCCCGGCGACGGCAAGGACGTCGTTGTCGTAGACGATCGCCGTCGGCGGGGCGTCGGACGCGAGGACGCGGCGCGTGACCTCGGCGCCCTCGGTGTCCGAGTAGTCCGTGGTGATCGACCGGACGTCGGTGAGGCCGCGCCGCTCCGCCTCGGTGCGCAGCGACTGGATGCGGCGCCGGGTGTGGGCGAGGTCGGGCAGGCCCGCGATGTGCACGATCCTGCGGTGTCCGAGGCCGTGCAGATGACTCACGATGGACGCCATGGCGCGGGCGTCGTCGGCCCACAGGTTGGAGATGCCGGGGTGTCCGGTGCCGTCGTCGCCGGGCGGCAGGGAGCCGATGACGACGGCCGGCAGGCCGAGTTCGTCGAGGAGCGGCGGCCGGGGGTCGTCCGCACGCGGGTCGACGACGAGGACGCCGTCCACGCGGCGCTCCCCCCACCACCGCCGGTACGCGTCGCACTCCGCGGACAGGTCCTCGACGACCTGGAAGAGCAGGCCGAGGCGGCGCCTGGCGAGAACCTCCTGGATGCCGGAGACGAGCTGGAGGAAGAACGACTCGACGCCGAGCGTGCTGGCCGGGCGGGCAAGCACGAGGCCGACCGTGGCCGCACCCTCGCCCGACAGGGCGCGCGCCGCCGCGCTGGGCCGCCAGCCCAGCTGGTCGGCTACGCGGCGGACCCGGTCCCGGGTGGCTTCCGAGACACCGGGCCTGCCGTTGAGCGCGAAGGAGACGGCACTCTCGGACACGCCCGAGCGCAGCGCGATGTCCTTGATGGTGGGGCGTCTGGCGGGGGTACGCCGCATGGCTTGGCTCCTGGATCCGCTTCGCCGGACGGTTCGCACGGCTGGCTAAAGCGCTTGAGTTCGGTGGAGACTAAAGCGCTAAAGCCGCCTCGGCAAGAGGGCCCGTAAAAATCTTCTGGAACTGTGCAAAGGGTGGATGCGAGCCAGGAGTTGAGGGCAGACTGCCCGGGATTCGATTCCGATAGCCGGGAGTCCGCGATGCGTTTCGGCGCCAACTACACGCCCAGCCAGGGGTGGTTCCACCACTGGCTCGACTTCGACCTCGCCGCCGTGCGCGCGGACCTGGACGCGATCGCCGCCCTGGGCCTCGACCATGTGCGGGTGTTCCCGCTGTGGCCCGTCTTCCAGCCCAATCGCTCCCTGATCAGACCGCGGGCGGTCGAGCAGCTGGTGGCGCTCGCGGACGCGGCCGGCGAGCGCGGCCTCGATGTCAACGTGGACGGACTCCAGGGGCACCTGTCGAGTTTCGACTTCCTGCCCGCCTGGACGCGGACCTGGCACCGCCGCAATATCTTCACCGATCCGGACGTCGTCTCGGCCCAGGAGGACTATCTCCGGACGCTCGCCTCCGCACTCGCCGACCGGCCGAACTTCCTGGGAATGACGATCGGCAACGAGATCGCGCAGTTCGCGGCAGGCCCTCCGCATCCGGACCCGGACCGCATCACCCCCGAGCAGGCCGGGAGTTGGCTGGAGCGGGTGCTCGCCGCGTGCGAGGAGGGGGCTCCGGGGCTGCCGCACCTGCACGCCGAGTACGACGCCTCCTGGTACCAGGACGACCAGCCGTTCACCCCGGCGCACGCGGCGCGGCTCGGCGCGATGACGGCGGTGCACTCCTGGGTGTTCAACGGCACCGCGCAGCGCCACGGCCGCAGCGGCCCGGCGACCTCCGGGCATGCCGCGTATCTGGTCGAGCTGTCGAAGGCGTGGGCGCTCGACGCGCGGCGGCCGGTGTGGCTCCAGGAGGTGGGCGCGCCGCAGCCGCTGATCCCGGCCGAGTACGCGGCCGAGTTCACGGAGGCCACCGTAGAGGCCGCCCTGGACTGCCCGGATCTGTGGGGCGTCACCTGGTGGTGCTCGCACGACGTCAGCCGTGACCTCGCCGATTTCCCCGAACTCGAGTACTCCCTGGGGCTGTTGACGAACGAGGGCGCGGTGAAGCCGGCCGGCAAGTCCGTGTCCGCGATCGCCGCCCAGTGGCGGGGCCGCGAGCACGCGCCCGCTCCGCGCACGACGGCCCTGGTCGTGGACGCCGGCGACGAGGACCGGGCCCCGCACCGCTCGGTGTGCGCGCCGGGCGGGCCCGTGTTCGAGGCCTTCACGCGTCTGACGGCGGACGGGGCGCGTCCGACGACGGTCCTGGCGGGCCTCGCGGACGACGCGGGGCATCTCGCGGCACGCGGGATCACCGAGGTCGTGACGGTTGACAACGTTGCCTGATCCCCGCCCCGCCCCTGAACTCGTCCCCGCCTCACCGGAGTTGCCTCATGGATGACGACCACTCCTCCGTGCGCCCGTACATGCACGGCTACGACGCCGCCGCGCTCAAGAGCTGGAGCCCCGGGACCGACCGCTGGGCGCGCCACTTCCGCTCGCGTGTCCCGCTCGCGCCGCGCATCGCCCCGTTCCCCGCCACGCAGGCGCACCCGGACCTGGCGACGGGCCCGCGTCTCATGAATCTGACCTACGACTACGACGACGCCTTCTTCACGGCCCGCAAGTACGGTGACGCGTTCGCGCGCCGCCTCCTGCGTTTTTGGCAGTACTCCGACTTCTACGGCTCCTGGCACGGGCTGCCCGTGGACGGCTCGCCCGTGGACGATCCCGCGCACGGCCTGGTCAACCTGCCCAACCCCGCCTACACGGACGCGGCCCACCGCAACGGCGTACGCAGTCTGGGCTGCTGGTTCTGGCCGCGCTCCGGCGACTTCGAGGACTATCTGGAACAGCGCGCCGACGGC
Organism: Streptomyces sp. NBC_01446; assembly: GCF_026340095.1. Lineage (GTDB taxonomy): Bacteria > Actinomycetota > Actinomycetes > Streptomycetales > Streptomycetaceae > Streptomyces > Streptomyces aureus. Next base: position 369,176 of record NZ_JAPEPO010000001.1, read on the forward strand.
TCGTTCCCCGTGGCGGACAAGCTGATCGAGATGGCCGCGTACTTCGGCTTCGACGGCTACTTCGTCAACCACGAGGCCGAGACACCGCCCGGCCAGGCGGCGCGGCTCCACGACCTGCTGCGCTCACTGCGGGAGCGCGCCCCGGAGGGGTTCCACCTCCAGTGGTACGACACGATCACGCCGCACGGGCACCTCGACTACCTCAACCACCTCAACACGGTCAACGCCCCCTGGCTCGACGTGTCCGACAGCTTCTTCGCGAACTACTGGATGACATCTGAGGGCGTCGAGACGTCGCGCGCGACGGCCCTGAAGCTGGGCCGGGACCCCTACGCGACGGTCTTCCACGGCACGGAGAACGAGCAGTTCGGCTTCGACCCCGAGTACGACCCGCGGCTGCTGTTCCCGCCGGGGGAAGCGGCGCGCACGAGCTGGGCGCTGTTCGGCTCGCACTTCGTGAAGGAGCTGGCCCCTCGCCACGACGACCCGGACGCCCAGGAAGAGGTGTTCGGGCGCGAGCGCCGCTACTGGTCGGGGCCGCGCGAGGACCCCACCCGCAGCGGCCGCCTCCTCCCCCACGACCGGCGGACGCCACGCGACCGGGACGACCACCGGGCGTGGGACGGCGTGGCGCACCACATCACCGAGCGGTCGGTGATCGGCGCGTTCCCGTTCGTCACCCGCTTCAACACCGGTCACGGACGCGCCTTCTTCCTCGACGGACGGCGGGCGGCGGACGGCGACTGGCACAACGCCTCCGTCCAGGACGTCCTGCCGACCTGGCAGTTCTGGACACGGGCGGAAGGCGTGGGCGCAGAAGGCACGGGCGCAGATGGTGCGGGCGCCGAGGGTGCGGGCGCCGAGGGTGCGGGCGCCGAGGGTGCGGGCCCAGAGGGTGCGGGTGCGCCCCTGTCGGTCGGCTTCGACCACGAGCTCGCGTACGACGGCGGGTCCTCGCTGCTGGTGTCGGGTCCGCTCGGGCCGGACGGCGCGATGACGGTGCGCCTCTACAAGACGGCGCTGACGGTCACCGGGGCCGAACGCCTCGCCGTGACCGCGCACGGCACGGACGGCGTCGATCTGGAGGTGGGGTTGCTGTTCCAGGACGCGCCCGACGCCTTCGTCTGGCTCGCGGCCGGGTCGGCGGCCGGCTGGCACACGACGACGCACGGCCTCGGCACCTTCCGGGGACGGACGATCGCGGCCGTCGGCCTGCGCGTGTCGTCCCGTCGGCCGACCCGGTGCGCGATACGGATCGGCGAACTGGCCCTGCTCGGGCCCGAGTTCACACCGCCCGCCCCGCCTGAGGACTTCACGGTCGACGAGGTGCTCGCGGACGGAGAGTCGGTCCATGTCTTCCTGTCCTGGCGCCTCACCGGGGACGGGGTCCGCCACTACGACCTGCTGCGCGACGACGACGGGAGCTGGCTCGGCCGGATCTACGACGACGTGTACTGCCTGAGTCTTCCGGCGCCCGCCGCGTCGGAGACCGTCACGCGGCTGCGGCTCGTGGCGGTCGCGCCGGACGGGTCCCGGAGCGCGCCCGCCACGGCGGAGGCCCACCGGCCCCGTTGAGCGCGCATTGAACGCGTATTGAGCCGTTGACTGATGCGCCAGTCAGCGGCTCAATACACCGACTGATCTGGATTGATGTGCGAACAGGTGTTGAGGTCTGCTCAACATGTGATTAGAGTCGTCGACCGTGGAGCACGGAGACGAGAACCGAGACGAGATCGCCGCCCGAGTGCGGGAGGTGATCACCACCGCCGGGGTGAGCCAGCGCGAGTTCGCCCGGCGGATCGTCATGGACCCCTCCAAGCTGTCCCGGTCCCTGAGCGGCTCGCGCCGCTTCACGGCGGCCGAGCTGGCCCGGATCGCCGACGAGGGGCAGGTGGACGCGGGCCGACTGCTCGGCGCGCGGCACCGGCCCCCGGCCCGCCAGGCGGGCGCCGCCCTCCCGGTCGAGGGCGGCCGCCCCTCGCAGATCGTGCGCGAGACGGTCCGCCTGATCGCCGAGCGCGGCTTCCACGCCGTACGGGTCTCCGACATCGCCGAGGCCTGCGCGACCAGCACGGCCGCCATCCACTACCACTTCCCCGGCCGCGCGGAACTCCTCGAGGCCGCCGTGCGGTGGTGTATGGACGAGGACACCGCCCATCGGGCGGCGCGCACCGCCGACGCGGCGGACCCGGCCGACGAGCTGCGCCAGCTCATCGCGCTCCAGACACCGCGCACCGCGCAGCAGCGCAGGCAGTGGACGGTGTGGCTGGACCTGTGGGCCGAGGCGGCCCGCTCCACGACGGTCGGCGGGCTGCACGCCGAGTACTACCGGCAGTGGCGCGACACCGTCGCCGATGTGGTGCGGCGCGGTGTCGCCCGGGGTTCGTTCAGACCCGTCGACCCGGAGGCGGCGGCACTCGCGCTGACCGCCCTGATCGACGGCCTGGCCACCCAGGTACTCGCCACGGCTCCCGGCGCCCCCGGCACCGACGCCGAGTCGATGCACACGACGCTGCTCGCGTACGTCGACAGCACCCTGACCGCGCCCGCCCCCCGATGAACTGACCTTCCCTCACATCCCCCTGCCCCCAACGGCCTTCGGGCCCAAGGAGCGATGTCCGCATGCCCATGAACCAGGACGTCATCATCACGGCCGCCCTCACCGGCGCCGGCGACACCGTCCGCAAGAGCCCCCACGTACCGGTCACCCCCGATCAGATAGCCCGCTCCGCGGTCGAAGCGGCGGACGCGGGCGCCGCCGAGGTCCACATCCACGTACGCGACCCCGAGACCGGAGCGCCCTCGCGCGACCCGCGGCTGTACCGCGAGGTCGTCGAGCGGATCAAGGAGACCGGCACCGACGTCGTCATCAACCTCACCGCCGGAATGGGCGGTGACCTGGTCATCGACCCGGACGAGCCGCTCAGGCAGCTGCCGGGCACCGACCTCGTCGGCGGCCTCGAAAGGCTCCCGCACGTCGAGGACCTGCTCCCCGACATCTGCACCCTGGACTGCGGCTCCCTCAACTTCGGCGACGGCAGCAACCTCTACGTCTCCACCCCGGACATGCTCCGCGCGGGCGCCCGGCGCATCCAGGAGCTGGGCGTACGGCCCGAGTTGGAGATCTTCGACACGGGTCACCTCTGGTTCGCCAAGCAACTGCTCGCCGAGGGTCTGCTCGACGACCCGACCGTGTTCCAGCTCTGCATGGGCATCCCGTGGGGCGCGCCCGCCGACCCGGGCGTGCTCCAGTCGATGGTCAACATGCTGCCTGAGGGCGCGCAGTGGGCGAGCTTCGCGCTGGGCCGCATGCAGATGCCGTGGGTCGCGCAGTCCGTCGTGCTCGGCGGGCACGTCCGCGTCGGCCTGGAGGACAACCTCTATCTCGGCAAGGGCGTCAAGGCCACCAACGCGCAGCTCGTCGAGCGCTCCGTGACGATCGTCGAGGCGATGGGCGCCCGCGTCGCCACCCCGGACGAGGCCCGTCAGAAGCTCGGCCTCAAGCCCCGCACCCCGTCCGTCACCCAGGAAGGAACCGCCTGACCATGACGCCGACCGAACCCGAGAACGTACGCCGCGTCGCCTGTGTGGGCGCCGGGGTGATCGGCGGCGGCTGGGTCGCCCACTTCCTGGCCCGCGGCTACGACGTCACGGCCTGGGACCCGGCGCCCGACGCGGAGCTGCGGCTGCGCCGCCTCGTCGACGCCGCGTGGCCCGCGCTCACGCAGCTCGGCCTCGCCGACGGGGCGTCCACGGACCGCCTCACGGTGACCGCCACTCTCGAAGAGGCCGTGACGGACGCCCAGTTCGTACAGGAGAGCGCTCCGGAGAAGCTGGACCTCAAGCGCGATCTGCTGGCCCGCCTGGACGCCGCGACACCGCCCGGAGTCGTCATCGCCTCGTCCACGTCCGGCTATCCGATGACGGACATGCAGACGGACGCGGAGGGTGCGGGCCGCCTCGTCGTGGGGCACCCGTTCAACCCGCCGTACCTCATCCCGCTGGTCGAGGTGGTCGGCGGCGAGCGGACCTCGGCGGAGGCGGTGGCGTGGGCCTCCCGCTTCTACGAGGTGGCGGGCAAGTCCGTCATCACGATGGACCGCGAGGTACCCGGATTCATCGCCAACCGCCTCCAGGAAGCACTGTGGCGCGAGGCCCTGCACATGGTCGCCAACGGCGAGGCCACGGTGAAGGAGATCGACGACTCCATCACCGAAGGTCCCGGACTGCGCTGGGCCTTCATGGGCCCGATGCTGACGTTCGCGCTCGCGGGCGGCGAGGGCGGCATGGCACACATGCTGGACCACTTCGGCCCCTCCTTGAAGTCGCCGTGGACCCGCCTCGAAGCCCCCGAACTCGACAAGGCGCTGTACGACTCCGTGGTCGCCGGCTGCGACGACGCGGCGGCCGGACGGACCATCGCCGACCTCGTGGCCGAACGCGACCAGGGCGTCATCGACGTACTGCGTGCGACGGGCCGCCTGCCGGGCGCCCGGAAGGAGGCCGGCAAGTGACGCCGCTGCCCCTGCTCCACAGCACCGTCCGCGCCGAGTGGATCGACTACAACGGCCACATGAGCGAGGCGTTCTACGTCCTCGTCTTCGGGCACGCCACCGACGCGCTGATGATCGAGACGGGCCTGCACTCCGGGTACCGCGAGTCCACCGGCTGTTCCCTGTACACGGTCGAGTCCCACCTGCGCTATCTGCGCGACGTCCCGGAGGGAGCGACACTCGCCGTCCGCAGCAGGGTCCTGGGCGCCGCCGCCAAGAAGGCCCGCTTCACCCACGAGATGTACGTCGTCACGGCCCCGGGCACGGAACCCGCCGAGGACGCGCAGCCGGTCGCCACGACGGAACTGCTCGCCGTGCACGTCGACCAGAAGGCGGGGCGTGCGGCGCCGTTCCCCGACGAGGTCCGCGAGCGCTTCACCGAGCTGACCGAGCCCGCCCCGGAGTGGGCGGGACGGTCCATCGCGGAGGTTTAGGTCCGCAGTTCACTCATGACGGTGCCCGACCTCCGGAGCGGGGGCGGGCACCGTCACCGCTGCCGCGGTGAGACGGATCCTCGGGGCGCGGCGTGCCCGCCGGCCGATGAGGATGCCGGCGAGGACCAGGAGCAGGCCGCAGACCTGACGCGCGGTGAGCGACTCCCCCGCCACCAGCGTGCCCAGGAGTACCCCGGTCACCGGGTTGAGCAGCCCGACGAGTCCGACCGTCGCGGCGGGCAGGTGGCGCAGGCCCGCGAACCAGGCGGCGAACGCGAGCGCCGTCGCCACGACGGTGACGTAGCCGAAGCCCAGGACGGCTGGCGTGTCGAGCGACGGCGGCGCCCCCTCCACCATCACGGCGAACGGCAGCAGCAGGAGGCCTCCGGCGATCAGCTGCCAGGACGTCGACGCGAGCACGTCGGACGCGTGGCTCCAGCGCTTGGCGAGGATGTAGCCGAGGGACGACATGCCCATCGCCGCGACGGAGGCGAGCACTCCGAGGGGGTCGGCCGACGCGGCCCCGGTCAGTAGCATCAGACAGACGCCCACGATCCCGACGGCGGCACCCACTAGGTGCGCCGGGCTGGGCCGTTCGGCGAGCAGCGCCCAGGCGATGGCCATAATGACCACCGGGGACGTTGCCATGATCGTCGAGGCGGTGCTCGTCGGCAGGAGTTGCGCCGCGACGTAGACCAGGGCGAAGAAGGCTCCCATATTGAGGGCGCCGAGGACGAGGGACTTCCACCACCACGATCCGCGGGGCAGCTCGCGCCGGACCGCCAGGAGCAGCAGCCCGGCCGGGATGGCTCTGAGTACCGCCCCGTAGAGCGGGCTCCCCGCGGGCAGGTAGGCGTGGGTGACGAAGTAGGTCGTCCCCCATGCCACGGGTGCGATCGCCGTGACCATCGTCCACCGCAGAGTAGCTTCCATGGAAGGCATTATGTCTTCCATGGAAGCTATAGTGAAGTCATGCCCCCGGAACAGTCCCACGGGCCCCACCGCCCCGGTCGACCCCTCGACCACATCGCCCGCATCCAGGCCGAGTGGGCCCGCGAGCGGCCGGACGTCGATGTCACCCCCCAGGGAGTCATCGGCCGCCTGCACCGCCTGGGCGCGCTACTCACCGAGCAACTGTGCCTCGTCTACCGGCGATACGGCCTGAGCGAAGGCGAGTTCGACGTCCTGGCCGCGCTGCGCCGCGCCGGCGAGCCCTTCGAGCGGGCCCCCGGCGAGCTGGCCGCGCACACCATGGTCACGACCGGAGCGATGACGAAGCGGATCGACCGCCTCGAACGCGACGGCCTCGTCACGCGCCGCCGCGCGGCAGGGGACGGCCGGGGCCGGGTGGTGGCCCTCACGCCCGCGGGCCGGGACCTGATCGACGACGCGTTCAGCGAGCACATGACCAACGAACGCCGCCTCCTGGACGCCCTCGACCCGGACGAGGCCGAGCACCTGGAGTCCTTGCTCACCTCGTGGCTGGCCCGCGTGGAACCGCCGCGCGGCGCCTGACATCGGGGCCGCACCCGTAACAGCCGCAAGCCGCTCCCGCCAAAGATCAGCGAACTCCGCGGGAAACGTCAACTACCCAGTCGCGAACGCAATGCCGCGTAGTTAAGAAGCCGCGGGTGGCGTCAACTTGATCAGCTCGGTGGGTCTTGCCGGGGCGGGCATGGAGAACGGGACCTCTGCTACAGCGGTGAAGCCGTCCAAGGTCTTCACGCTGAGCAGGGGTCCCGTTGTCCGAGCAGTCTGCCATGACCAGTTTCGTCCGCACCATCACCGTGGCGAGGGGTGTCTTCGCGCCGGGGCATCTCGGGGAGTTGACGCAGTATCTGCCCTTCGAGCTGGTCGATGACGTGCTGGCGAGGTCGCGGGCTGTCCAGGGCAGGTTGCGTCTACTGCCTTCCCGCGTGGGGGTGTACTTCGTGCTGGCCCTGGCCGTCTTCCCGGCCGTCGGCTACCTGGGGGTGTGGGGCAAACTGGTCGCCGGGCTGGGCCCGCTGGCTCCGGTCCGGCCTTGTGAAAAGGCCCTGCGTGACCTGCGCCGCAGGATCGGAGCCGCGCCGCTGAAGATGCTGTTCGAGACCGTGGCCGGCCCGATCGCCCAGCCCCGCACCCCAGGCGTCTGCTACCGGAAGTGGCGCACGGTCGCCTTCGACGGCTGCAGCTCGCTGCGGGCCCCCGACCAGCCACGCGTCCGCGCCTGGCTGGGCAAGATCCTCAACGCCGGTTACGGCCCGGAGGGCTACCCGCATCTGCGACTGATAGCCCTGTGCGAGACCGGCACCCGGGGCCTGCTCGGCGCCGTCTTCGGCCCCACCAACAAGGGCGAGACCCACTACGCCCGCCGACTCCTTCCCCTGCTGAACGACACGATGCTGCTGCTTGCTGACCGCGCCTTCGCCGGGAACGACTTCCTCATCGACACCGCCGACACCGGCGCCCAACTGCTGGTCCGGCTCAACTCCCGCCGTCGGCCGACCGTCTTCACCGCGCTGCCCGACGGCTCGTTCCTGACCCAGCTCCAGGACCGGACGTTCCGCATCATCAACGTCGACATCACAGCCACCTGCGACGACGGCACCCGGATCAGCGACCACTACATGCTGATCACCACGCTGCTCGACCACCGCACCGACCCCGCTGAGCGACTGGCCCGCCTCTATCACGAGCGCTGGGAGGTCGAGTCGGCCTTCCTCGCCCTGCGGCACACCCTGCTCACTGGCCGAGTCTTGCGCTCCTGCGACGCTTGCGGTCTGGAACAGGAACTGTGGGCCTGGCTCACCGTCCACCAGGTCCTGCGTCGAGCGATGTGCGACGCGGCCGAGTCCCGCCCGGGCACCGACCCCGACCGGGCCAGCTTCACCATCGCCCTGCAGGCCGCCGCCGACCAGATCGTCGACGCTTGCGGCATCACCGGCGACGACAGTGACGGCGGCGGCATCGCCCGGGCTGTCCTGGCCGGGCTGCTGCCGGCCCGCCGACCCCGGATCAGTGCCCGCAAGGTGAAGTGTCCGATGTCCCGCTACGGCACCACACAGAACGAGACCCGCCCACTGAGCAGCCATTCCTTCAACCGCCTGGACATCACCGTCCTCGCCGCCACCGAGCAGCCCACAGCCCTGCCACCGTCACCGGCGAACACCGATCGACGCTCCCACGTCTTCCGACTCCTGGTGGCAGCCGATCCCGGCCAGGACTGGACTCCCCGGCAGATCGCTGACGCCCTCAAAATCGACCACATCCGCAGCCTCTCGGCGCAGATGGGGCAATGGATCACGCAGAAATTCCTCATCAGGTCAGGTCATGGCCGCTACCGACTCCATCCCCAATGGGTCAAGACACCCCAGCCACCAGCGGGTTCACGGGACTCGACAGCCGCCATCCCGGCTTAACTACGCGGCATTGGTCGCGAACGACCGGGCTTGCTGCTCGAGTCATCACTGGCTGTGACGGGTTCGGCTGCGTCCAGGACTCACGCGATGAGGGTGAGTTCAGGGGCCGTTGACTGGGCCCCGCAGACCCACACGTACCACCCACGGTGGGCGATGTTGTGGGACGCGTTGTGGTCTGCGTGATCAACGAATCCGCAGACCCGGCACGAGAAACGGGCCTGGGAGGGCCGGTTGCCGCGTCCGGTGTGATGACATTGCGAGCATTCCTGGCTGGTGTACGCCGGGTCGACGTAGACGACCGGCACCCCGGCTCGCTTCGCTTTGTAGGCGATGAACGAGCCGAGTTGGGCGAAGGGCCAGGAGTGGAGCGTGGTGCGTTGGGGCTTTCTCAGCCGTGCCCGCTCGCGAATGCCCGTGAGTTCTTCCAGGACGATCCCGCGACCGGTGCGTTCAGCCTCCGCCACGATCCGCTTCGAAATCTTGTGGTTGATGTCCTTGGCACGCCGGGCTTCCTTGCCCGCGTGCTTCTTCGCCCGCCGCTTGGCGGACTTGGTGCCCTTCTTCTGCAGCTTGCGCCGCAGCTTGTGATCCTGTTCCCGCTTGCGGTTGATCTGCCTGCCGCAGTGGCGGTCGCCGTCGGAAGTGGCCGCGATGTTCACGATCCCCAGGTCCACCCCGAGGAACCCGACCGGATGCGTGTTCAGATCCCCCTCGGGGATTTCGCAGGTCGCGATCAGGAACCACTTCCCGTCCAGGCACAGCAGGTCGGACTCGCCCTGGCGGCGCCCTGCCAGCACAGCCAGCTGCTCGGCCTGCCCGGTGAACCGCACACCCTTGAGCCGGCCGGCCGTGGTCCAGATCGATACCGTGCGAGCCTGGTGCTGCCAGGACAGCATCCGGTCGTCGTAAGGCTGCGCCGCCTGGGGCCGGAAGACCACCGGCTTGCCCGAGGCGCGAGTGTGCCGCCTGGAACCGGGCCGCCCGTACCGTCCGTTACGCAGGTTCCCCTTCAAGGTGGTGTAGGCATCGCACGCCTTCTTGATCGCGTGCTGGGCGGCCTGCGCGCCAAGCCCCCATCTGACCCGGATCTCGGCATAGGTGTGCTTGCGCAACTCCAGCGGACGTCGCGCCTCCTTCTCGAAAGCGACGCACGCGGCCCACGTGGCGGCCTCGTTGCAAGCACGCAGGGTCGCCTCAAGTGCCGCCGCCTGTAGGGGCGTCGGCAGCAGCTTCACCCGCACCACCAGCTTCACGATCAGCGAATCTATACACCCGGCCGAAGACCCACCACGCGTTCGCCCCACCTCACCCGAACGAGCGATACCCGCCCCGGCCCTCCCCGCGCACACCGCCCTAGCGCGGCTCCGCCGGAACGTCTCCCGGTCGCTCCGCAGCCGTCATGGCCTAGGCACATCACGGCGACGCTTCGCGTCGCACCCTGTGCATGCGACTCCTCCCGGGCGTGAACGCCCGGAGGTCCTCGCAAGAATCCGCTAAATACTTGACGTCACGGAGTGCCTCCTGTGGCATTCTCGCTGCACTGATGCCCTGCAGATCATCGAGATACGAGGGAGCATTTGGGCGTGACGGAGCACTCGGCAGTCACCGGCGTGCGAGGGCGCGGAGGCATCGTCTCGCTCGTGGAGTCGACGCTCGCGCTCGACCGTGCCGCGGAGCGTCCGCTGACCATGCTGCTCGGGCCACGCGGCAGCGGAACCAGCGAGCTGCTGTGCGTCCTGATGGAGCAGTTCGGGAGCCAATACCCCTTCGGATACGTCAAGTTCACCTCGGGCCAGGAGCTGCTGCCGCGCTACGCGCTCGGCCTGCTGGCACGGCAGCTGGCCCGCGATCTGCCGAGCTACCGGCACACGGCGTTCCCGCGCCTGGCCCTCGGGCTCCTCGCCTCCGACCAGGACCTTCCGCACCAGGCCCTCACGGGTGGACAGCGTGGCATCCGGGGCGCCCTCACGGATCTCGAGAAGAAGGCCAAACATCAGCACGGCGACTATCTGGCCGCCTATCTGACGGTCGCCCAGGCCTCGATCGACGCGCCCGAAGGGGCGAGCCGGAGCGCGCGTACGCTGCTCTCCGCGGCGACCGACACGTCCGCGCGGTCCTGGGCCGGGCGCTGGGACCACTCGGCCGCCGCCTGGTTCGGGCAGCACCGCCTCACCCACAGTTCCGACCCGTGGGAGTCCCTGCTCGAACTCAACCGCTGGCGCCACCAGGGCGACGAGCGCGACAAGCTCCGGCTCGACCAACTCCTGTGCTCCGCCTTCCTGGAGGACCTGCGCACCAGCGTCAAGGGGCTGTTCCGGCCGCGCTCGTACCTGCTGCTGCTCGACGAGACGCACACCGACCACGGCCGTGAGTTCCTCGATCTGCTGCTCCAGGCGCGGCACGACGACACCGTGCTCGGGCGCCGCCCGTGCGACCCGCTGTCCGTCGTGGCGGGCTGCAACCGGTGGCTGCCCCGCTGGGGCCCGGCGACCGGCGAGGAGTGGCCCTGGCGGCCGCGCGAGCCCGACCGGGCCTCGCTCGCCGACTGGCACGAGCACCGCCCCTCCGGGGACGGCCAGGACACGTGGTGGTATCCGCTGCGCATGCGCGACCTCGACCGCGACGAGGTGCGCATCCATGTCGAGCAGCAGCTCAACACCCACCCCGAGCTCACGCCGTTCACCACGCTCGCGCCGTTCGTCCACCGGCTCACCGGCGGTCTGCCGAAGGCCGTCCAGCAGGTCTTCGAAGTGCTCGGGGGGCCGAACGTGCCCCAGGTGCCGGGCCCGCGGCAGAACCTCTGGCTGCGCGACCTGCCGCACCGCACCGTGTCGGCCGGGGGACGCAAGCCGTTGCTCGTGGACGCCGCGCTCGACGACCTGCTCGCCGACTTCGACGCCGCGGACCGCGACCGGCTCGCCCAATGTGCCGCCGCCGACGACCTGTTCGTGGGCGCGCAGCTGCTCGGCCGTGGCGCGGAGCTGTTCACCGACATCCGCAGCCGCTGGCTGCTGAGCGCTCCCGGCACGCTGTCCCTCCATCCCTGGCTCCGGCGGATGCTGCTGTGGCACCTGGCCGGGCGGGCCGGCGCCTGGGACACCGCGCACGAGGTCCTCGCGGAGCATTACGCGAACGGGGAGCAGCGCGTTCAGGAGCTCTACCACCTTCTCGCGCTGGAAAAGGTCGACGAGGTGGCCGAGTACCTCGTGACCTTGCGCAACACGGCGCGGACGGAGGAGTGGCTCAGCGCCTTCCACGCCATCACCTCGGCCCCCAACCGGCTCGCCCACCCCGGCGGTCCGCTGGAGCTGCGGGCGCGGCTCGCGCCGTCCGACCCCGGCGACCAGGTCACCGTCCCCGCCGTGATCCGCGACCTGGTGGTGGCGCGCTGGCTGTGGAGCGACCCGCTCACGGATCCCGGCAGGCAGCTGAGCCCGGTCCTGGCCGACGGGTTCGTGCACCTGTCCCGACTGTGGAGGAACTACAACGTGGCTCTGGTCAACGAGGCGGAGCGCTACCGGCTCACGACACCCACCCGTACGTCGCCGATACTCGGGAGCGGGACGTGAGCCCTCTGGCCTGGCCCCGGTGGCGCGAGTGGTCCTGGCGGACGGTGAAGCTGGTCGCGGCCGGTGTGGCGCTCGCCGTGGTGCTGTCCGTCGCCGGATTCGTGATCGTCGACAAGGTCTCGGACGCCCGCGCCCGCTGCGCCGACGGCGTGACGCATGTGGACCCGGACCGGGAGTGTGTCGGAGTCACCGACGGCTCGTTCCCGTTCGCCGGACATCTCAAGCGGGTCGAGAAGAAGATCGAGGAGGAGAACAAGCGGGTCTACGACCACCGCGGCACGGACCCGTACGTCACGGTCGCCTACCTCACCTCCTTCACCGTCACCGACGACGACAGCAACTCCGAGGACTCGGTGCGGCACGAGCTCGAAGGCGCCTATCTCGCGCAGATCCGGCACAACACGGGGGACCTCGCCGCCTCCCCGAAGATCCGGCTGCTCGTCGCCAACACCGGGAGCGGCGCGCGCCATTGGGAGCACACCGTCGACGAGCTGATCGCCCGCAAGAGCGCTCCCGACCGGCTCGTCGCGGTGGCGGGCCTCGGCCCGAGCACCGGCCCGGACGTGGCGGCGCTGCGCAAGCTGTCGCGGAACGGCATCGCGACGGTCTCCAGCATCATGACGGCCACCGACATCAAGGGAATACAGGGTTTCGTGCGGGTCGCGCCGACCAACGCGGACGAGGCGCGGGCGGGCGCCGCGTATCTCAAGCGGCAGAAGAACAAGTACCGCACCGCCGTCGTCATCCAGGACGCCGACAAGGACGACCTCTACGCGTCCACCCTCGGCGACGCGTTCAGCGCGGAGTACCCGGACAAGAAGCACCGCCTGGTCGCGGACCGGATCACGTACGACTCCTCGGTGCCCTCGGCCTGGCCCAACGAACTCCATTACACCGCTGAGCAGTTGTGCGGCGAGCGGCCCGATGTGGTCTATTTCGCGGGGCGCGGACGCCATCTGTCGCACTTCCTGAACGCGCTCGCCAACCGCACCTGCCAGTCGCGGAACTTCACCGTGCTCACCGGCGACGACACGACGAACCTGACGCCCAGGGAACTCGCGGCCGCCGCGCGCACCGGCGTGACCATGCTCTACACGGGCCTCGCTCACGCGGACATGTGGCGCAACGACCCGGGCGCGGTCTCGGGACCGTCCGCCGGCAGTTTCCAGCGGGGCGGCGCCCTCGACAAGTGGTTCCCCGACGACGCCCGTTACGACGGCCAGGACATCATGGGTCACGACGCGGTGCTCACGGCGGCGCAGGCGATCCGGATGGCGTCCAACTGGCAGGGCGAGGTGACGGGGCGCTCGGTCGGCCGGATGTTCCTCCAGCTCGACGGGGACCGCAAGGTGCCGGGCGCGAGCGGCTTCCTGTCGTTCAAGGACAACGGGGACCCGCGCGACAAGGCGGTCCCGATCCTGCGGCTCACTCCGAAGGGCGAGTCGGAGCTGGTGGACGTGTCGGCACCGGGGGGCGAACCGGCGACGGGCGGGTAGTGCGTCCCGCTACCCACGGCGGTCAACCCGGCTTATTCTCGGGGGTGTTGAACCGGTCGGCCCCGGCGGCAGTTTGTGAGGGCGCGTGGATCCATCCGCTTTCTTCTATACGAGCTGCACCCGTGGCGACGGCTGGCCCGCGCTCACCCGCTTCCACGCCGATCTGGAGTACCGGCTGCGGGCACAGGAGGGTTACGGCATCAGTGGCGCGCTCGGCGCGGCGATGAACCCCGACACGGTGCCGAGCAGCGCCATCACCAGGGCCGGCGTGATGATCGCGCTCTACTCCCCCAGGTATTTCCTGGACCGCGGCTGCGGCCTGGAGTGGGCCGTCATCCAGTCCCGGATGCGCCGCCGTGCGAACGTCGAGGGCATCCAGGTCCCCGGCTGTCTCATCCCGGTCTGCTGGAAACCCGTGGCCGAGCGTCTGATCCCGCAGGAGGTGCGCCGCTCCGAGTCGTTCCCCGGGCCCGGCGCCTTCGACTGGCTCAGGGAGCAGGGCCTGGAGGCCCTTGTGTCGTCGTCGGACCCGGGCGCCGACGAGCGGTACTACGTGTTCGTCGAGCAGCTGACCAAGAGCATTCTGGAGGCCGGGCGCGCGGGGCTGGCACCGCTCGGGGCCGACGAAGCGCGCGACACGCTCCCCGCGTTCGGCTCCGCGCAGGGCGCGGCCGGCCCGAGCGGCCCCCATCTCAGGGTGCCCGAGCAGCCTGCTCCCCGGCACGAGAGCGCCGCCGGTGAGCCACGCTCGGTCGCCATCAGCTACGTCGGCGCCGACCAGGCGTGGGCCGACTGGATGGACGGCGTGCTCCGCGAGGAGGGCCACACCGTGCGGCAGCGGCGCCGGCGGGTCGGGCGTGAGACTCTGTCGCAGGCCGTGGAGCGCGCACGGGACGGCGCCGACCGTGTCGTGGTCGTCTTCTCCCGCAGCTACTTCGACGCGGGGAACACCGCCCCCACCGACTGGGAGGCGGCCTTCAATCCGCCCGCCTCCGACCCGTCCTGGCTCGTCGCCGTACAGATCGACGCGGCGCCCCGGCCCGTTCTCGTACGCGGCGTCAAGGTCCTGACACTGGAGGGGTCCGGCCCCGACCAGGCCGAACGGCTCCGCGAAGGAGTCATGGACACGACGGGTACGGCGCGCCGCGACCCGGCGGGGGGAGCGCGTTGACCGGGTCGAGACGTTCCGCCACCGATCCGCCGCCGATATCGAACCTGCCGGTCCAGGCGACCCCGTTCGTCGGCCGTGACGAAGAGATCGCCGCCATCCAGGACCTGTTCGAGGACCACCGAGCGGTCCTCCTGCACGACCCGGCCGACCGGCAGCACGGGTACGGCAAGTCGGAGGCGGCCATCACGTACTGCCATCGCTATCGCATGCGCTACCGCGTGGCCTGGTGGTTCAACTGCTCGCACGAGAGCGATCCCCACCGGCTGCGGCGGCTGATCGAGCGCGGGACGGACGAGCTGCACACCCGGTACCGCGAGGTCCTGCGCGTCACGGACATCCCCGAACGGCCGGACGACAAGTGGCTGCTCCTGTACGACAACGTGGCCGATCCCGACCGTATCCAGGGCCTCTTACCGGCCGGCGACGCCCGGATCCTGGTCACCTCCCGCCCGCCGGGCGCGGCGTGGGACGAGGCCGCCCGGCTGCCCGTCGGCGACCTCGACCCGCCTGAAGTGGCCAGTCTCTTCCGTCAGTTGGCCGAGATCCGGCAGCCCGTGGCCGAGGATCTCGCCCGCACGTTCGCGGGACATCCGCGGCAGATCATCGCGGTGGCCGAGCAGATCCGCCGCGGCACCCCGCCCGCCGCGTGCGTCACACTCGCCGACGCCGTACGGCTCGCGCCCGCGCCCACGCGGCCCGCACCGCCGCAGCCGTCGGGCCACGTGCGGATGAGCGCCCAGGACCGGGAAACCCTCATCGACACCCTGCTGTCCTCGCCGGTCTGCCGGGACCTGCCCAGCTACCGCGCCTGGATCGAGGCCATCGACCGGCGGGCGGCGGTATCGTCCGGCCTGCCGTCGGAGACGGAGACCATCCGCACGCGCGTCGTCGGCCTGGTGTCCATCGCCCTCAGCCGGGACGCTCCCGATGTCCTGCTGGCCCTCGCCAAAGCCTTCGAGGACCGGGCCGGCCGGCACGAGGCGCAGCTCGTCCGGGCGCTGATCGGCCCGGCGGCGGCGAACTGGAACGAGAACAAGGAGCCGATACGCGCCGTGCTGCCCCCACGCCCCGCCGATGCCCCGTTCTTCTTCACCAGCTACGCGAACCGTGAGGACGACCAGGACCATGTCGCCGAGTTCCACGAGCAGCTCGAACAGGAGCTGCGCATCAAGCGCGGCCGCAATGTGACGAGTACGGGCTTCCTGGACCGCCGCAGTCTCCAGCTCGGCCTCACCTGGCGGGAACCGATGGTCGAGGCGATCCGCTCGACGCGGCTCCTTGTCGCGCTGATCACCGCGGACTACTTCGAGAGTGAGTGGTGCAGGCGGGAGTGGGCCGTGATGACGGAGCGCGCCCGCCGGGCCGGGCGTTCGCTGGGGGACGAGCCGGTTGCCATCCTGCCGCTGTTCTGGGTCAAGCCCCGCGGCCCGCTCCCCAAGGATCTGGCCGCCATCCAGTACAGCTCGCCCGCGCTGTTCGGCGGGAGCAAAGCCCCGGACAACCTGATCGACCTGCTGCGCGAGGACAAGAAGAAGGCGGCGGCCTTCATCCGCAGGCTCGCCGACACCATGATCGACGCGGCGGACCGCGATCTTCCGGCGCTCGACGCGGACGCCGTACGGGACATTCCGCTCGCGTTCGGCGAGTGGGACACGGGGGACACGTCGCTGTCGGGCTCCACGACAGGATCGGACCTCGGGACGGGCGGCGCCCAGCCGCACCCCGATCCCGAGCCGCAGCCGCAGCCGCAGCCGCAGCCGACGCCGACGCCTGAACCGGATCCGGCGCCCCCCGAGCAGGCGGAGCACACCCCCGCGCCCTCCCTCGTGCCGGACTCTCGTGTCTCTCCCGACCGGCCCGAGCCTGCGGTACGGCCCACCGAACCCCCGGCCGTGACCGCCCCCACTCCCCCGGCGGCCTCCGACAAGACCCGGCTGATCGAGGCCCTGACGACCGGACCGCTGCGTGAGCCCACGCGGTACACGCCCTGGGTCGAGGCCGTGCTCCGGGACGTCGACCAGGATCACCATCCCGCGGTCACGCAGTTCGTCGACCCGCTCAGAAGACGGGTGCACCTGCTCGTGAACTTCGCCTACGACCAGACCACCCCGGACCTGTTCCGTGCCATGGCCCGGGCGCTCACGCTGGTCGACCCCGGCGGCGCCACCGCTCCCGACGAGACCGTGACCGCGGTGCACAGACTGGTGGACCGTATCGTCGCGGCATGGCCCCATCACACGTGACACCGAACCGGAGACCGGCGCGCGACTGCCCGTTCTGCCACATCGCCGCGGGTACGGGACCGGCCCGCCTGATCGCCGCAGGACCGGACGTCATCGCCTTCCTTCCGCTGCGCCCGGTCCATCCCGGCCATGTCCTCGTCGTGCCCCGGCGCCATCTGGAGGACATCTGGGAGCTGGACGAGGAGACAGCAACGGCCGTTACCCGTACGGTACTTCGCGTCGCGCACGCCGTGCGTACGGTGTTCCGGCCCGACGGGCTCAACGTCATCCAGTCGTCGGGGGCCGCGGCGACCCAGACGGTGCCGCATCTCCACGTCCATGTGGTCCCGCGGTTCGCGAACGACCGGATGGGCGCCATCTGGCCCGCCCCGGCCGACGGGTCACCCGTCGCCCTGGACGACGCGGCGAGCCGGCTGTCCAAGGCCCTAGAACAGGACGACCAGGGCGATGATTTGGGCCAGGGCCAGGCCGCCGTAGAAGAGCGCGACCGTCAGGGAACCCGCGGCCCGTAGCGCGCCGGCCCGCTCCGCGCCGGCGCTCGCGTCGAGGCTGAACGGCTCTATGCCGCTGGCCGGCCGCCGCACCTTGTCGTAGAGCCGTCTGAACAGCCGCTCTTTGTACAGGAAATACCCGTCGAGCAGCCAGAACGCCACGATGGGGACGAAGCCCGTGGCCGCCACCGTCCGGCTCTCGTTCCCGGCGGCGAAGGCGAGCAGCGCACCCATCAGGGTCAGCGCCCAGCCCTTGATCAGGAACGAGTTGTTGCCCATCCGCGCGACGACGGCCTGGATCAGTTCGAGGTGCCTGATCTGCCCGTCGTCCAGAACTGTCCGGCTCGCAGGTTCCCCTGTCACGGCATTCCCCCTTCGGGCGGAACCCTACCGAGGGGAGCATGGCGCCGTTACCCCCGTCACTCACTGGTCGAATAAGCGACTGCTTAGTACGCTGAGGGGGCGGGGCCCGCCGGCCCCGTGGATCAGTACCGCCCGTCACCACCAGTGCGCCTGGAGTAAACGCATGGCATCCCTGCTGCTGTCCCGCCGCGATCTCGAGTTCCTGCTGTACGAGTGGCTCGACGTCTGCGCGCTCACGTCCCGCGAGCGGTACGCGGACCACTCCCGCGAGACCTTCGACGCGGCGCTCGATCTGAGCGAGCAGATCGCGACGCGGCACTTCGCCCCGCACAACAAGAAGAACGACACGCAGGAGCCCACCTTCGACGGGGAGCGGGTCCACATCATCCCCGAGGTGAAGGAGGCGCTCCGGGTCTTCGGGGAGTCGGGGCTCATCGCGAGCACCATGGACCACGAGGTGGGCGGCGGGCAGCTGCCGTCGGTGGTCGCCGACGCGTGCTTCGCCTGGTTCCAGGCCGCGAACGTCGGCACGGCCGCGTACCCGTTCCTCACGATGGGCAACGCCAACCTCGTCCTCGCGCACGGCTCGAAGGAGCAGATCGACACCTACGTACGCCCCATGGTGGAGGGCCGCTTCCTGGGCACGATGTGCCTCTCGGAGCCGCAGGCGGGATCGTCGCTCGCCGATGTGCGCACGCGGGCCGAGCGGCAGGAGGACGGGACGTACCGCCTCTTCGGGAACAAGATGTGGATCTCCGGCGGCGAGCACGAGCTGTCGGAGAACATCGTGCACCTCGTCCTCGCCAGGACCCCGGACGGGCCGGCCGGTGTGAAGGGCCTGTCGCTGTTCATCGTCCCCAAGGTCCTGGTACGCGAGGACGGTTCGCCGGGCGAGCGCAACGACGTGGTCCTGGCGGGCCTCAACCACAAGATGGGCTACCGGGGCACGACGAACACCCTCCTCAACTTCGGTGAGGGCGCCCACCGGCCGGGCGGCGCGCCGGGCGCCGTCGGGTATCTCGTCGGCGAGGAGAACCGCGGGCTCTCCTACATGTTCCACATGATGAACGAGGCCCGGATCGGCGTCGGCCTGGGCGCCACCGCGCTCGGCTACACCGGCTATCTGCACGCTCTCGACTACGCCCGCACGCGCCCGCAGGGCCGCCCCCTCACGGGCAAGGACCCGGCCGCGCCGCAGGTCCCGATCCTCGGGCACGCCGACGTCCGCAGGATGCTCCTGGCCCAGAAGGCCTACGTGGAGGGGGCGTTGGCGCTCACCCTGTACTGCGGCCGACTCCTCGACGAGCAGCACACCGGCGCCACGCCCGAGGCCCGCGCGGAGGCCAAGCTGCTGCTCGACGTGCTCACCCCGATTGCGAAGAGCTGGCCCTCGCAGTGGTGCCTGGAGGCCAACAGCCTCGCGATCCAGGTCCACGGAGGCTACGGCTACACACGCGAGTACAACGTCGAGCAGTTCTACCGCGACAACCGTCTCAACCCCATCCACGAGGGCACGCACGGCATCCACGGGCTCGATCTGCTCGGCCGCAAGGTCGTCATGGACGGCGGGGCCGGGCTCCGCCTCCTCGTGGAGCGCGTCACCGCGACGACCGCCCGCGCGGCCGAAGCGGGCGAAGAAGCTGCCGAGTACGGCGCCCGGCTCGACATCGCCCTACGCCGTGCGGTCGCCGTGACCCAGCGCCTGTGGTCGGCCGGCGACCCGGAGACCGCCCTGGCCAATGCGAGCGTCTACCTCGAAGCCGTCGGGCACGTCGTCGTCGCCTGGATGTGGCTGGAGCAGCTGCTCGCGGCGGCATCCGGCACGGAGGCCGTCCACGAGGGCAAGCGCGGCGCGTGCCGATACTTCTTCCGGCATGAACTGCCCAAGACTGACGCCCAGTTCAGCCTTCTGGAGTCCCTGGACCGGACAGCTGTCGATCTCGCGGAGGACGCCTTCTGACCGCCTGACCGGCGCTCCGGCCCGTCCACCACAAAAGGGCGACGGAGCAGACGGCCGCGAAGGCGCACCACGTCGAGATGAACTCCCACCGCCACAGCGCGACACACACCGCCGCGCCGGCCGCGACCAGCACACCGAGCAGTACGAGGCCGCGGTCGGCGGACAGGAGCAGGGAGCCGACCGTGGCCAGAAGGTACCCGGCGACCAGGAGCCCGGCGTGCGGCAGGCCGAGGGCGTACCCGACGGTGTGCCCGCGGATCTCGGCGGTCACGGTGCGGGTCGCCAGCGCGTACGCGAGTCCCGCCGCGGTCACGGCCCCGGCCGCGAGCGGGATCAGCAGCCGCCCGCGGGCCCGCCGGGGCGCCGCGCACACCACCCCGGCGGGCACCCACAGGGCCAGGACCGGAAGGGCGATCACGGCCCAGGCGAGGGTGGCCGAACCCGTCCCGCCACCGGACCGCCGCAGGACGGACTCGACGATCTGATGGGCGCCGAGCAACAGAGGCAGCGCCGCGAGCGGCAGGTCGCGGGGCCGTCGCGCGCGGACCGTCCGTACGACGCAGACGGCACCCACGGCGGCGATCGCGGTGCCCGCCACGAGATCGGCCGTCGCGCTCCAGCACATGCCACATCACCACGGTTCCGGGTCGTGCGCGCCGACGCCCGTCGCCGTCCGCAGTGCGGCCACGCTACGACGCTGCGGGCAGCGGCCCGCCGCGCCGACACGGGAGCGCCGGGGTCACACGGCCGATCACCCCAACGGTGGCCTACTGCGCCCAGAGCCCTCGCACGTGCCCGAGGTGGCGGGTCATCACGGCGCGCACCGCCTCCTCGTCGCGGGCGACCAGGGCGTCGAGGATCTCCAGGTGCTCCTCGGCCGACGCCTCCAGGCGGCCCGCCTCGACCAGCGCGTTCAGCCCGTAGAGCCGGGAACGCTTGCGCAGGTCGCCGACCACCTCGACCAGGTGCTCGTTGCCGGAGAGGGCGAGCAGCCCCAGGTGGAAACGGATGTCCGCCTCGACGTACGCGATGAGGTCACCGGCCACCGCCGCGTCGACGATCTCCCGCGCGACCGGCCGCAGCGCCTCCAGCGCCGCGAGGTCGGCGGTGGTGGCGAGTTCCGCCGTGGTCGGGATCTCGATCAGCGAGCGGATGTGCTTGTACTCGTCGAGCTGCTTCTCGGAGACTGCCGTGACCCGGAAGCCCTTGTTCGGCACCGCGTCGACGAGACCTTCCTTCGCGAGGTCGAGCATGGCCTCGCGCACCGGGGTCGCGGACACCCCGAACCGGACGGCGAGGGTCGGCGCCGAGTACACCTCGCCCGCCCGCAGCTCACCGGCGATCAGCGCGGCGCGCAGCGCGTCGGCGACCCGCTCGCGGTAGCTGCTGCGCGTCCCGCCGAGGCTGGGCAGGGCGGGAGCGGCGGACGGGGCGCTGCGCCGGTCGGCCATGGGGTGGTCCTCCTAGGTGACATGTCACGTTCCACAAGTATCCCGTGGCGGGTGGAGTGCTGCGGGACGGGCGCTACGGAACGGGTGTTGCGGGACAGGTGTTGCGGGACAGGTGGCTGTTACGGGACTGGCACTACAGGACGAAGCCCGCCGGAAAGGGGTCGTCCGGATCGAGCAGGTACTGGGCCGTGCCGGTCACCCACGCGCGGCCGGTGAAGCTCGGGAGCACTGCCGGGGTCCCGGCCACGTCGGTGGTGCCGAGCAGCCGGCCGGTGAACTGGGTGCCGATGAACGACTCGTTCACGAACTCCGTGTGCAACGGCAGTTCACCGCGCGCGTACAGCTGGGCCATGCGCGCGCTCGTTCCCGTACCGCAGGGCGAGCGGTCGAACCAGCCGGGGTGGATCGCCATCGCATGCCGGGAGTACCGGGCGGTCGCCCCGGGCGCGTACAGATGGACGTGATGGCAGCCGCGGATGGACGGATCCTCGGGGTGTACGGGCTCGTCCTTGGCGTTGATCGCGTCCATCAGCGCGAGACCCGCCGCGAGGATGTCGTCCTTGCGTTCGCGCTCGAAGGGCAGACCGAACCGGTCGAGCGGCAGGATCGCGTAGAAGTTGCCGCCGTAGGCCAGGTCGTACGTGACCGTGCGTCCGTCGGCGAGCGTGATCTCGCGGTCGAGGCCGACGGAGAACGACGGCACGTTCCGCAGGGTGACGGACTTCGCCGCGCCGTTCTCCACGGCGACGTCGGCGACGACGAGCCCGGCGGGCGTGTCGAGGCGGATGGTGGTGACCGGTTCGACGACCTCGACCATGCCCGTCTCCACGAGGACGGTGGCGACGCCGATCGTCCCGTGCCCGCACATCGGGAGGTAGCCGGAGACCTCGATGTAGATGACTCCGTAGTCGCAGTCGGGCCTGGTCGGCGGCTGGAGGATCGCTCCGCTCATCGCGGCGTGCCCGCGCGGCTCGTTCATCAGGAGCTGCTTGATGTCGTCGCGGTGCTCACGGAAGTACAGGCGGCGTTCGTTCATCGTGGCGCCGGGGACGGTTCCGATGCCGCCGGTGATCACCCGTGTCGGCATGCCCTCGGTGTGCGAGTCGACCGCGTGCAGGACGAGTTTGCTGCGCATGTCGGAAGCTGCTCCCTGGAAGTGGATGCGGTGGACGTGTGCGAGTGCGGTCGCGTGGTTCAGACGAGGCCGGCGGCGACCGCCTGTTCGGTGGCGGCGCGTACGGCCTTCTCCTGGTCCGGCAGAAGAGGCATGCGCGGCGGGCGGCAGGGGCCTCCGTGGCGGCCGATCATGTCCATGGACAGCTTGATGGCCTGGACGAACTCGGGGCGCGAGTCCCAGCGCAGGAGCGGGTGGAGCTGCCGGTAGAGGGTGGTCGCGGTGGCGAGGTCGCCGGAGACGGCGGAGCGGTACAGCTCGACGGACGCGGCGGGCAGCATGTTGGGGTACCCGGCGATCCAGCCCTTGGCGCCGGCCAGGGCCAGTTCGAGCAGGACGTCGTCGGCGCCGATCAACAGGTCGAGTTCGGGGGCGAGTTCGGCGATGCGGTACGCCCGCCGCACGTCTCCCGAGAACTCCTTGACCCCGCGGACGAATCCCTCGTGGTGCAGTTTCGCGAGCAGTTCCGGCACCAGGTCGACCTTGGTGTCGACGGGGTTGTTGTAAGCGACGACGGGGAGGCCCACCGCGGCGACCGCTTCGTAGTGGGCGAGGACGGAACGCTCGTCGGCGCGGTAGGCGTTGGGCGGGAGCAGCATCACGGAGGCGCAGCCGGCGTCCTTGGCCTGCTCGGCCCAGCGACTGGCCTCGGCGGAGCCGTAGGCGGCGACGCCGGGCATCACGCGCTGGCCGCCGATCGCGGCGACGGCCGTCTCGACGACCTTGGCACGCTCCTCCGGCGTGAGCACCTGGTACTCGCCGAGCGAGCCGTTGGGCACGACTCCGTCGCAGCCGTTCTCGACGAGCCAGGCACAATGCTCGGCGAACTTGGCGTAGTTGACGGAGAGGTCGTCGTTCAGCGGGAGTGGTGTGGCTACGAGGACGCCGTGCCAGGGGCTGCGCTGTGGCGTGGTCATGGGCTGAGTCTCCTCTGTGGCGTGTGACATGGCACTGATGGACACGGGTGTCCGGTCGGAGGTCTGATGGATGTCCGGTCTTATGGATGTCCGGTCTGATGGATGCGGCCGCCGGAGGGGCGTCCGGGCTCACTCGTCGGGCAGGTCCTCCCCCGCCCGAGCGAGCACGCCGAGCGGTACGGGTCGGGCGAACGGCCTTCTGGACGGGACCGGTTCGCATCCCGTCAGCCCGGCGACAGCCGGTCCGCACATGCGGCCCTGACACCAGCCCATACCGGCTCGGGTCAGCAGTTTCACGGTGCGCGCGTCCGTGGCCCCGAGCTCGCCGACCGCCTCACGGATCGCGGAGGCCGGCACGTCCTCGCAGCGGCACACGACGGTGTCGTCGGTGACCTGCTCGGCCCAGTGCGCACGCGGCGCGAAGGCGGCGTCTAGGGAGGTGCTGAACTTTCTGGTCTTCGCACGGGACTTGGCGGCGGCCTCCCACGCGCGCGGGTCGGGTTCGCGCCCCGCGAGGCGTGCCGCGGCGGAGCACCCCGCGATATGGCCCTCGGCGAGCGAGAGGGCGGCGCCGCCCACGCCGGTGGCCTCGCCCGCGGCCCACACTCCGTGGACGTCGGTGCGCTGCTCGTCGTCCGCGGCCACGGCCGTCCCTTCGAGGCGGCAGCCGAGCGTCTCGGCGAGGTCGGTGTGCGGCAGCAGGCCGTGGCCGACGGCGAGGGTGTCGCAGGCGATGACGTGCTCGGAGCCCGGCACGACGCGCCCGTCGCGGTCGAGCGCGGCAACGCTGACGGCTTCGAGCGCACCGTCGCCCTGCGCTTCCACGACGGCGTGCCGGGCCTTCAACCGTACGCGGCGGCGCATCAGTTCAGCCACGTAACCGGCCCCTTCGACAAGCTTGTCCGGGTGGACGGCGAACGTCCTCGCGTGCCGGGCGACGCCCTGCGCCCCGGCGGACTCGACGAGCGCGGCGACCTCCGCACCGGCCGCGGCCAGTCCGGCGGCGACCGGCAGCAGCAGCGGCCCCGTGCCCGCCACGACGGCCGTACGCCCCTGGAGCACGAGTCCGCCCTTGAGCATGGCCTGCGCGCCGCCGGCGGTGATCACGCCCGGCAGGGTCCAGCCCGGGAAGGGCAGCACCTTCTCGTAGGCGCCGGTCGCCAGGACGACGGCGTCCGCGCGCACCACGGACGGCTCCTCCTGGGCCGGGCCGTGCAGCGCGTGGACGAGGAAGCCGGATGTCTCCTCGAGCCGTTCCACGCACCACACATGATGATCCGTCAGGTGGGTGACGCGGCCCGCCGCGATCTGTGCGGCCAGGCCGTCCCGCAGCCGCTCCCAGGTCCGCCACTGATGGTGGAGCGCCTGCGGGCGGCGGGCACCCAGTTCCTCGGCGGGCTGGCGGTAGAACTGGCCGCCGGCCTGCGCGCCCGCGTCGATCAGCGTCACGCGGCTCCCGCGGACGGCCGCGGCGAGTGCGGCGGCGAGCCCCGCGGGCCCGGCCCCGATCACCGCGAGCGAGGGACACGCCGTGCCGCCATCGGCGCCTTCATGAGGACTACGGCTCATCGCTCCTCCCCGCCCACCACGTGCTCGTGGCCCGTGCCGTGCTGGGTACGGATGTCGTCGCCGGGTTCTGCCCGTACGAGGCAAGCCCGTTGGTTGGGGCGGCCGTTGACGGTCACGAGGCAGTCGAAGCAGACGCCGATGCCGCAGAAGACTCCCCGCGGCTCGCCCGTGCCGCGCGTGGTGCGCCAGGCGGTGACGCCCGCCGACCACAGTGCCGCGGCGACGGTCTGCCCGGGCAGCACCGCGACCTGCGCGCCGTCGAAGGTGACGGTGTACGCGGGCCCGGGCTCGGCCCTCACAAGATCCAGTGGTGTGCGCTTGCTGTTCAGGACGCCTCCTCGGGGAACCGGTCAGGGCGGAACGGCGCGAGCGCGGGATCCGGCCCTGCGCCACCGAGCGCTCCGGCGATCAAGTGCCCTGTTCCCGTGGCGAGTCCGATGCCGGCGCCCTCGTGCCCGCAGGCGTGGAAGAGGCCGGGCACGCGCGCGTCCGGGCCGATCGCCGGCAGATGATCCGGCATGTACGGGCGGAAACCCAGGTAGGACCGCATCACTCGGACGCTCTCCAGGAAGGGGAACAGCCGTGCCGCCCCCGCCGCGAGGGACCGTACGACGGGCAGCGAGAACGTGCGGTCGAAGCCGACGCGTTCGCGGCTCGCGCCGATCAGCACGGGACCGGCCGCGGTGCCCTCGACGACCGGTGAGGTCTGCAGTGCGGCGGAGTCGCTGGCGACGTCGGCCACATAGTCGGCGGCGTAGACCTTGTGCCGGACCAGGCGCGGCAGCGGCTCGGTGACGAGGACGAAGCCGCGCCGCGGCAGCACCGGCAGCCGGACCCCGGCGAGTGCGGCCAGCTCGCCGCCCCAGGTGCCGGCCGCGTTCACGACGGCGGGGGCGTGGATCTCGCCCCGGCCGGTACGGACGCCACGTACGGAACCGTCCGCCGACCGGAGCACTTCGGTGACGGGTGCGCCGGTCAGCAGCCGTGCTCCCGCCGCGCGCGCGAGCCGTACGAGGTGTGCTGCGGCCAGTGTGGGCATCACCTGGGCGTCCTGCGGGTAGTGGACGCCGCCCGGCATTCCGGGGGCGAGTTCCGGTTCAAGATCGTAGAGCTCGTCGGCCGTGACGGCGCGCGCGTCGACACCGGCGTGGCGCTGCTCCACGGCGAACTTCTCCAGTGCCGCGAGGCCTTCGGCGGACGACGCCACGACGACTCCGCCCTTGGCCTCGAACTCGACGGCCTCGGCCGCCCCCGGCTCTGCTGTGAGTTCGGACCACAACCGGGAGGAAAGCAGGGCGAGTTCGAGCTCGGGGCCGGGTTCCTTGTCGGAGACGAGCAGGTTCCCCTCTCCCGCGCCGGTGGTGCCCCCGGCCACGGCGCCCCGGTCCACCAGGGCGACGGAATGCCCCGCCCGCGCCGCGTAGAGGGCACAGGCGGCGCCCACCATTCCGGCGCCGACCACTACAACATCGCAGGTCAGCCGCGTAGTCACGGCAGTACTATGTCACATGTTCCCAAGGGCGCCAAGGGTCATTAGGCTGACGGGCAGCTCAGCCGAAACCACTACGGAACACTGCAGAAGGGTGCACCGTGTCCTCCTCCGAGCCCAGGCCACAGCCCACGACTCAGGCGACGTCACAGCCCACGACTCAGCCCGAGGCCCAACCCCGGCCCAAGGGACGCAAGAACGGCCTCTACGCGGGCCTCTCCGACGAGCTCTCCGCCCTCATGCGGACGGGCTGGGCCGACACCGAGCAGCGCGACCTGCGCCCGGACGAGCAGGCGGCGCACGCCGCCCGCCGCCGCGCCGCCCTGTCCGCGCGGTTCCCGGGCGAGCGGCTGGTGATCCCGTCCGGCAAGCTCAAGATCCGCTCGAACGACAGCTACTACCCCTTCCGCCCGTACTCCGCGTATGTGCACCTGACGGGCGATCAGGCGCGGGACAGCGCCGTCGTGTTCGAGCCACGCGAGGGCGGCGGACACGACATCCACCTCTACCTGCTCCCCCGCGACAGCCGTGACAGCGACGAGTTCTGGACCGGCATGACGTCCGAGCTGTGGATGGGCCGGCGCCGCAGCCTCGCCGAGTCGGAACTGGTCCTCGGCCTGCCCTGCCGCGACATCCGCGACGCCGCCGCCGAGCTGTCGGCCGCGCCCGAGGCGCCGACCCGTATCGTCCGCGGCCACGACCCGGCACTGGAGGCCGCCGTGACGACGGAGGCGGAGCGCGACGCCGGACTGGAGGAGGCGCTGTCCGAGCTGCGCCTGGTCAAGGACGAGTGGGAGATCGGCGAGCTGCGCAAGGCCGTCGACTCCACGGTGCGCGGATTCACCGATGTCGTACGGGAACTGGCCACGGCGATCGCGACCTCGGAGCGCTGGATCGAGGGCACCTTCTTCCGCCGCGCCCGCCTGGAGGGCAACGCCGTCGGCTACGGCTCGATCTGCGCGGCCGGCGAGCACGCCACGATCATGCACTGGGAGCAGAACGACGGCCCGGTGCGCCCCGGTGAACTCCTGCTCCTCGACGCGGGCGTGGAGACCCACACGCTCTACACCGCGGACGTGACGCGCACGCTCCCGATCAGCGGCACGTTCACGCCGCTCCAGCGCAAGATCTACGACGCGGTGTACGAGGCCCAGGAGGCGGGCATCGCCGCCGTGAAGCCGGGTGCGGCCTACCGCGACTTCCACGACGCGGCGCAGCGTCACATGGCGGGCAAGCTCGTGGAGTGGGGCCTGCTGGAGGGTGACCCGGAGCGGGTCTTCGAGCTCGGTCTCCAGCGGCGCTTCACCATGGCGGGCACCGGCCACATGCTCGGCCTCGACGTCCACGACTGCGCTGCCGCGCGCACGGAGTCGTACGTGGGCGGTCCGCTGGAGCCCGGCATGGTGCTGACGGTCGAGCCCGGCCTGTACTTCCAGCCGGACGACCTGTCGGTGCCGGAGGAGTACCGCGGCATCGGCGTGCGGATCGAGGACGACCTCCTGGTCACGGCCGACGGCACGGAGAACCTGTCGGCGGGCCTGCCGCGGTCGGCGGACGAGGTCGAGGCGTGGATGCGCACGCTCGCGGGCGACCGGTAGGGGTCCCGCTGCTGTGACAAAAGCCCGAGGGGCCCGGCCGTCGGAACGGCCGGGCCCCTCGGACGGTCAACGCTTACGCGGTCGGGACCGGGTAGGTCGGGTACTCCACCCCGGAGACGTGCTGGACGACGCGGATGACCTGGCACGAGTAGCCGAACTCGTTGTCGTACCAGAGGTAGAGGATCGCGTTGTCGCCGTCGACCTTGGTGGCACCGGCGTCCACGATGGAGGCGTGGCGCGAGCCGACGAAGTCCATGGAGACCGCGTCGGGGGCGGTGGTGAAGTCGATCTGGCGCTTGAGCGGCGAGTTCAGCGAGACGTCGCGGAGGTAGTCGAGGACTTCCTCGCGGGTGGTCTCGCGGCCGAGGCGCAGGCTGAGGATCGCGATCGAGACGTCCGGCACGGGCACGCGGATCGAGCTGCCGGTGATCGGCGCCTTGAGGTCGGGCAGCGCCTTGGCGACGGCGGAGGCGGCGCCGGTCTCGGTGATGACCATGTTGAGCGGCGCGGAACGCCCGCGACGGTCGGCCTTGTGGTAATTGTCCAGCAGGTTCTGGTCGTTGGTGAACGAGTGGACGGTCTCCACGTGGCCGCGCAGCACACCGTACTCGTCGTCCATCGCCTTCAGCGGCGGGACGATCGCGTTGGTGGTGCAGGACGCGCAGGACAGGATCTGCTCGTCCGGCTTGATCATGTCGTGGTTGACGCCGTGCACGATGTTCGGGACGTCGCCCTTGCCCGGAGCGGTCAGGACGACCTTCTCGATGCCGGGACGGAGGTGCTTCGACAGGCCCTCGCGGTCACGCCACTTGCCGGTGTTGTCGATCAGGATGGCGGCGTTGATGCCGTACGCCGTGTAGTCGACCTCGGACGGGTCATTGGCGTAGATGACCTTGATCTCGTTGCCGTTGGCGACGATCGTGCTGTTCGCCTCGTCGACCGTGATCGTGCCGTTGAACTGGCCGTGGATGGAGTCGCGGCGCAGCAGCGAGGCACGCTTCACGAGGTCCTGGTCGCCACCACCGCGGACGACGATGGCGCGCAGCCGCAGTCCGTTGCCGGAGCCGGCCTTCTCGATGAGCAGGCGGGCGACGAGGCGGCCGATGCGGCCGAAGCCGTAGAGGACGACGTCACGCGCCTGGCGGCGCTCGATCTTGTTCTCACCCGTGGCGCCGGAGACGGCCTCGGCCGTGAACTCCTCGACCGAGAGACCCCGGTCGTCGGCCCGGTGCGTCTCGGCGAGCAGGCCGATGTCGATCTGCGACGGGCCGAGGTCGAGGGCGGCCAGCGCCTGCAGGAACGGCATCGTCTCGGTGACCGACAGTTCCTCGCCGGCGATCTGGCGGGCGAAGCGGTGGGTCTTGAGGATGCTCACCACCGACTTGTTCACCAAGGAGCGGCTGTGGAGCAGGACGGTGACGTCCCGCTCCCTGTGCATCTTCCCGATGATCGGGATCATCGACTCCGCGATCTCCTCGCGGTTCTTCCAGTTGGTGAACGAGTCGTCTTTGACAGTCACAGGTTTATCTTTCGAGCTAGGCGGCGCTCATATGCTAACCCGCCTCCATTTTGATCGTTCAAACGGTCCCCCGGGTTGATCGTTCAGACGGTCCCGCCCAGCGAAAGCCCCCCTCGCCCCCGGCACGCCCCTAGGCGCCGCTCAGCCGGCCGGGCGTCGTCGGACTTTGGTGCGGGTCGGTGAGCAGGGCGCTCACGTCGGCATAGCCGTCGCCCGTGTCGTAGGAGCGGGTGTCGAAGACCCGGGTGGCGGGGGCGCCGCAGGTGTGGGGCGTCCATCCCGGCCTGCCGTCGCGGATGAACGCGCCCGCCGCACCGTGGACATCCGTGGCCAGGGCCTTGGGCGGCTCCGCACCGGCTACGGCGGTGACCCCTTCGGTGTCGAGGCAGTCGAAGTGGAACGGCACGTCGAGGCAGTGCGTGGCAAGGCCGAGGACGGGCGAGCGCCAGGCGAAGCGGTACAGCCAGGTGGGGGCGGTGCCGCGCGCCCGGGCGACCCGGGCCACGGCGGTGCGGAAGACGTGGTCCGTGACGTACTGACCGACGAGGTCGGCCGTGTCCAGGTCCGGGTGATCTGCGACGTACGCGGTGGCGACGGCCTCGTCCACGCCGCACCCGGTGAGGATCCGGGCCGGCGCCGACGCGGCAAGTCGGTCCCGCACGGGGTGCAGCGCCATCGTGAACTCGTGGTCGGTGGCGCCGAGTACGAGCTCCTTGTCGGCTCCCACACCCGCGGCGAGGGCGTCGAGGGTGGCCTGGGGGATCAAGTCCCCATCGACCAACGGAGCAAAGGGCAGGCTTTTGCTGATCAGGCTGGTGAGCCCGGCCAGAGCATCTTCCGGGTCCGCGCCCGTGCCCGTGCCCGTGTCCGTGTCCGTGTCCGTAGCCGCATCCGTGTCGGGGTCGGGGTCCGCTGCCAGGGATGACACCTGTTTCTGCAGATCGAGGATCTGCTCCTCGCTCAGCCGGGACAGTCCGGATCGGGTCGGCTGCGCGCCGCCCAGTTCGGCCAGCTTTCGGCCCACACGTTCCGCCCCGGCCGTCGACACCTGCGAAACCGGGCCGGACAGGCAGTGCACGCGCTGGAACAGGTGCTGCGCGCGGGGCATTCCCAGCAGGGTCAGTACGGCCGCGCCGCCCGCCGACTGACCGGCGATCGTGACCCGGTCGGGGTCCCCGCCGAAGCGCCGGATGTTGTCCCGCACCCATTCGAGGGCCAGCAACCAGTCACGGACGCCGCGGTTGTGCGGTGCGTCGGAGATCCATCCGAAGCCGTCGAAGCCGAGCCGGTAGCCGATCGAGACGACGACCACCCCGTCGCGGTTGAAGGCGGCGCCGTCGTACCAAGGGCTCGCCTGGGATCCGGCGAGGAAGCCACCCCCGTGGATCCACACCATCACCGGCAGCCCGGCGTCCGGAGAGGGGTCCGGGGTGAACACGTTGAGATTGAGCGTTCCGTCGCCCGGAATGCTCGGCTCAGGGATGAAGGTGACCTCTGCCAGGGGGCGGCGCTGTGCGGTCGGTCCGTAGGCGGTGGCGTCCAGGACGCCGGACCATGGCTCGGGAGGAACGGGCGCGGCGAACCGGAGTTCGCCGACGGGGGGCTGGGCGTAGGGGATGCCGAGGAATCGGGCGCCGCTCTCACGGCGCTCACCGCGCACGGCGCCGTGGGCGGTACGGACGACGGGCTGCTCCGCGGGGTGGTCGGTCACTGGCTGCTCCTGGTGTCTTGTACGGCGTCGAGGTGGCGGAGTCGAGATCTGCCCCGGTTTACGGCCTCGGGGCATCCTGCTCGACGTAGTGCTTCAGCTTGCGCAGGTTCTTCCCGCCGTCGACGGTGGCGCCGTAGGTGCGGTCCGCGGTGACGGGCTCGATGGCGACATGGCCGCTGAGCAGCGCGGTGGAGTCGGCCCGCCGCAGGGTTTCCGTGCAGGAGTCGCCGGGCCTGTCCGCACAGACGCCGGGGACGATGTCGAAGGTGTCGCCGCTGCCTCGGTGTGCCGCGTAGTCGTGCCAGACGACCTTGCCGTGGCCGATGCCGGTCCACAGGGGTGCCTTGGCCCGCCGGCCCGTGCTGACGTCGGGGTAGTCGACCTTGACGGCGAACTTGCCGGTGAACAGGGAGCGTCCTGGGCGTCATCGTCGGCGGCTCCGCCTCCAGCACCGACACCATCACCGCGATGATGCCGAGCGCTTCCAGGAGCTGGCGGGAGCCGATCGCTTCCTCGACGCCCTTTTGGGAATCCGCATCCCAGATGGCCGCGGCACGAAGAACCTCTTCGCCGTCGGCCAGGACATATCGGTTGCCGAAGTGCGAGCGAACCTCGAACCGGTTCCGGCCGACAAGTACCGGCTCGTCAACTTGACCCGGCCCTGAAGGGCCGGGCTTGGAGGTAGTGCCCGGCTGGCTGCTGGGTTGGCTCCTCCGTCCAGACACCCGCTATGGGGTGGCAGGGACGCGTGACTCACGCCCCGCAGTCCACACAGCAGCGCCACGGGTGGCGATGTTGCGGGAAGCGTTCCGGTCGGCGTGGGCAACGACCCCGCAGTTCCGGCAGATGAAGGTGGCTTGGTCGACGCGGTTCTTCTTGTCGACATGGTCGCAGTCGGCGCATGTCTGGCTGGTGTATGCAGGGTCGACATACACCGGCGGGACGCCCGCGCGGCGGGCCTTGTATTCGAGGAAGGATCCGAGCTGGTGGAACGCCCAGGAGTGGAGCGTGACCCGTTGGGGCTTGCGGAGCCGTACCCTCTGCCGGATGCCGCCCAGGTCTTCCAGGGCGATGCCGGACGAGGTGCGTTCAGCCTCGGTCACGATCTTCTTCGCGATGATGTGGTTGATGTTCCTGGCGTGCCGCTGTTCCTTGCGGCGCCGCATCCTCAGCCGCCGTTTGGCGGACTTGGTGCCTTTGGCCTGCAACTTCCGGCGCAGTTCGCGCTGTTGTCTGCGGTGGCGGTTCAGGTTGCGTCCAGCGGCTTTGTAACCGGTGGAAGTGGTGGCGATGTTGGCTATGCCCAGGTCCACGCCGATGAAGGCGCCAGGTTCATAGGGGTCGGGCTCAGGGATGTCGCACACGGCGACCAGGTAGAAGGAGCCATCCCGTTCGAGGAGGTCCGACTCGCCCCGCCGGTGCTCACGCAACGACTTGAGCGCGTCGGCAGAGCAGGTGAAGCGGATGTTTTTCAGCCGTCCGGACGTGGTCCAGATGCTGACCGTCTGCCCGTCGTACTGCCAGGACAGGCACCGGTCATCAAAGGGATGTGCGGCCTGGGGCCGGAAAGCGACCGGCTTCGTCTGTGCCTTGCGCCGGCGCTTGGAACCCGGCTTTCCCAGGTTCCCAGCCCGGATGTTCGCCTTCAGCGTGGTGTGGGCGTCGCGCACCTTCTTGATGGTGTGCTGGGCGGCCTGCGACCCGATCCCGCGGGCCCGCAGTTCGGCGTAGGTGTGCCTGCGCAGTTCGTACTCACGCGGCACACCGTGCTCGAAGGCGACTTCCGAGACCCAGCACGCGGCCTCGTTCACCGTGCGCAGGGTCGCCGACAGCGCGGAAGCCTGGCTGGCCTCCGGCATCAACTTCACCTGCACCACAATCTTCACGAACGCGATCGTTCGTTGACCAATGCCACCCCGCTGGGATCAGCTTCGAAACCGAACTGGTCGAGGTCAACGACGAGAAGGACCACGTCCATCTGCTCGTGCACCACCCACCAAAGTGCCCCTGCTCGCTCTCGCCAGTTCCCTCAAAGGCGTCTGGGCCCGGCGCCTGCGCCAGGAGTTGCCCGCCTACATCCGCAAGTACCTGTGGGGCCTCCGCTTCTGGTCGCCGTCCCACTCCGCCGCGTCATGCGGCGGCGCCCCGCTCGGCATCAAATACATCAAGAACCGGAAACATCCCGGCTGACGCCAACAGCGCGGACCTGTGCCCCAGCCCGGGCCAGAGCAGTCCGCAGAAGCGATTCCTCCCAGGTGCGAACGCCCGGGGTTCGGTGACGTACGAACGCGGCTCCTGTTACTACCAGCTCGGCGCCCGGGCTCAGGTCCAGCCGAACAAGGAAGTCATCGTGGTCGAGAAGGACACCGACCGCGCCTATACGGGCGACGCCGCGCGTAGCCTTTTGTTCGGTACGGACATACAGGGGACCGTCTCCGTGAAGGCGGGGAACAATCCCAAGCTGGAGGTATACGTACAGAGTCGTTCGGTGAACAGGAAGCTCAAGCCGAAGACACGCCTTCTCATCATTCTCTGAGTTTGTGCTGCAACCTCGGTCAGTCCGCCACTGAGGTGTGGTGGCTTCGTGAGCCGTGATCTGATCCGGGGTTCCGCTCTGGCGGGCAGCCTCTGCTTCGTCGCGGCTCCGAACCGTAACTCATGGCGCTGCCCCGACGCCGAGGCCGGTCTCAACCGGCTTCGGCGCACGGCATGTCGGGCCCGACTCCGCCGCCCGGCCTCCACTCAGGCTGTCGGGACTGCTTCCCCTGCCGGGCCACCGTCCTGCGGTGAGGTTCCCTCCGGCCCGAGCGGCCGGCCTTCCCACACAAGCGTCTGCCAGCCCCGGTCGGGCGAGCCGGACAGGACGACGACGGCTGTGTTGCCCAGCGCGCGGCTCGACGCGTACGCCACGTCCACGTTGGCCGCCCGGGCGGCCACCCACATCCGGATCGCGGCACCGTGGCTGACCATCGCCACCGTCTCCGCCCCCGACCTGGCGGCCTCCGCAACCACGGAATCGAAGCGCCCCAGGGCCTCCACGCCGTTTTCGCCTCCGGGCATCCGGCGTTCCACGTCGCCTGCGGACCAGGCGAACGCGGTGGAGAGGTACAGGGCGGCAGCCTCGTCGTCGCCCCGCATCTCCAGCTCTCCGGCAGCCAGCTCCCGAATACCGTCCCGGACCTGGACCTCCAGCCCCGTCGCAGCGGCCAGAGAGGCGGCTGTCAGCTGGGTGCGCAACAGCGTGGACACGTAGAGGGCATCGATCGTCTCCCCCGCCAACGCCTGCGGCAGTGCGGCCGCCTGGTCCTGCCCCAAAGGCGTCAGTCCCGGCCCCGGCGCCGCCGTGTCCAGCAGGTGCTTGAGATTGGACGGGGTCTGGCCATGGCGTATGAGCAGCAGGCGCATGTGGGAACTACCTCCTCGGAACGGAACACGTCCTACCACCCTCCCACCTGAACCTGCGACCGAGCGCAGGGAAAGCCGTCCCACGCCCACGCCCCGAGCTGCCTTCGGAAATGGTTCCGTCCCGGTCGCGGTCGTAGCCACGGTGGGCGAAGAGCATGCCCGGGGTCCCGCACGGTCCGCCCGGCGACGCGGGCGAGGGGTGAGCTCTTGCCGAGTGGGGAGCGTGGCTGGGTGATGTGTCTCCTAGCCCGGCTGATCACGCTGGACCTCTGGTTCCTCGGCCGCGCCCTTCCCGCTCGTCGTCACCGACGTGTTCTCTTCGTCGTAGTGGAGGGGGAGGGTCGGCTGGTAGCCGCCCGCGGAGATCTTGTCCACCATCCCGGCGAGATACCCGCAGGCTCGCGAGATCTCCTTCTGGGCCTGGTTGCGTTCGCTGACGGCCGCCGCGACGAGCAGGGCGGTCAGCGCGGAGGAAGCGTTGAAAGCCTGCAGGGTGATCATGTTGGTGAGCAGATCGTGACCGGCGAACGGGCCGGACCCGCGGGCGGCGGCGACGATCGCGAAGGTGGACACGGCCAGGGCGCAGGGTGCGGCCCCGGCCAGCTGGAAACGGAAGGCCGCCCAGATCAGCAGCGGGAAGCCCAGGAACATGAGGGGCGCGCTGCCGCTCCCGAGGAGTCCGACGCAGGCTGTGGCCACGAGGAGCAGGAAGCCCTCCGCCCAACGGGACGGCGGAGCGTCCTTCGGCCAGCGTGCCGAGCGGAGAACGAGCAGGACCGGCGTCACCACCAGGACGCCCATCGCGTCGCCGGTCCACCAGACCGACCACGTCGGCCAGAACCCGTGGGCGCCCACCACTCCGGCGAGGGCCAGGGTCCCGCTGCCGATCGTCGCGCTGACGAGCATCCCGGTGAACGCGCCGAGAAAGATCAGTGCGAGCACATCGCTCAACCGGGACAGTTCGATGCGGAATCCCGCACGACGGAGCAGTGCGTACGAGCAGACGGGCGCGAGCGTGTTGCCCGCCACGATGGCGAGCACGGCCGGCAGCGACGGGCCGAGCGAGGCGTTGACCAGGAGCGCACCCAGCGCGATTCCGGGCCAGACCCGCGGGCCGCGCAGGAGCAGGCTCGCCAGGGCGATTCCGGTCGGCGGCCAGAGAGGGGTGACCTGGCCGCGCACCAGCTGCTGGAGCAGTCCCAGCTTGGCCGAGCCGTAGTAGACCGCGGCCACGACACATATCTCCAGGGCGGCCGCAGCGCCGCGCCGGAGCCGGTCCTGCCGGGCGACAGTCATGGGGGCGGCCTCCGCTTCGACATCCCTCCGTGATCCATCATCCGCCGCTTCCCCGGGATCCTCCATGGCACCGTCGAGCCGGGCGTCGGGCGCAGGTTCGGGGTCAGGCGGGCGGGGTGCGCAGGGCGAGGACGGCCATGTCGTCGTGACCGTCGCTGGGGTGGCGATCGGCCAGTGCCTGAACGAATTCCGGCAGTGGCAGGGCGGCGTACTCGGTGGCGAGATCGATGAGCTCGTCGAGGCTCTCGTCGATGGACCGGGCAGGGTGTTCGACCAGCCCGTCCGTGAAGAAGACGACGGTGGAGTCAGGGGGCACGTGCCGGGAGTGGTCGGGGCGGGGCTGCTCAGGGTCGACCCCGAGCGGCAGCCCAGGCTCGGCGAACAGGGATTCCGCACGGCGCCCCGGGACGATGAGCAGGGGCGGAACATGGCCCGCGGTGCTCCAGTGGAGGCGCCAGCCCGGTCCGGCCGGTTCGATACGCGCCAGCGTCGTGGTGGTGATGGGGCTGCTGGTCATGGCCTGCAGGGTGCGGTCGAGCTGGGTGAGGACGGCACCGGGTGCACCGCTCTGTTCGAACAACAGAGCGCGCAGCATGTTGCGGGTGGAGGCCATGGAAGCCGCGGCTCGCAGATCGTGCCCGACCACGTCACCGATGACGACCGCCACGACATTGCCGGGGAGCGGGATGGCGTCGTACCAGTCACCGCCGAGCTGACTGGGCTCGGCCGCGGGACGGTAGATCGCGGCCGCGGTGAAAGGCCGCAGGTCGGGAAGCGTGGGCAGCAGAAGCCGCTGGAACTGCTCGGCTCCGACCCGTATGTGCTCGAAGAGGCGGACGTTCTCGATCGCGATCCCGGCAGCGCCGGCAAGGGCGACGACGACGTTCTCGTCGTGAGCGTCGAAAGGCTGTCCGTCACGCCGCTCGGAGAGGTAGAGATCACCGTAGATCTCGCCGCGGACGTTGATCGCGACGCCGAGCAGGGTCCGCATACGCGGGTGACCGGACGGGAACCCCGTGGACGACGGATGAGACAGGATGCCCTCCAGGCGCAGGGGCTCCGGGTGGCGGATCAGGTGTCCGAGGACTCCCTTACCGCGAGGGAAGCCGGTCTCGGCCAGATCAGCGCGTTCCTGTCCGGACAGGCCGACGGCGATGAACTGCTCCAGATGGTCTCCGGACTCGTCGAGCACGCCCAGCGCCCCGTAGCGGGCACCCACCAGATCCATGGCGGTGGTGACGATACGGTTCAGCACCGCGGGCAGCTCCACCTCCCGGCTGATGGACACCACGGCATCCAGCAGGCCCTGAACTCGATCCATGGCGTCCAGCAGAGACCGCAACTGCTCGTCGATCCGGCCGAGCTCGGCACGCAGACGCGCGTGCAGGTCGGGCGTATGCGGCTGCCTCGGGTGGATGCCCCCCACGATTCCCGCCATCACGAGCGCCCGAGGACGGCACGGCTGGTCTCGGTCGCCTTCCGGCTGCAGCAGTCGAGCCGCACCGCTGCCGGGTCCGCGCACATGATCGAGGAGTGCATTTGGACCTCCTGGCAGGACCCTAGGCAGTCGAGCTCATCGCATTGCGTGACAGAAAGGGCAATGAGGTCATTATTTCAAATGTGTGGGGACGGCGTCGCCGCTGCACAGCGGTACGGCTGTGCAGCTTCGGCCGAGCAGGTCTGCGACGGTGTCAAAGGTCCGCCGCAAGGGTGACCGCAGAGGTTCCGCAGGACAGGTGCAGGCGTGCGGAGCGGATACGACCGCAGTAGATGTCCGTCGGAAGCTCGCAGGGCCGGAAAGTCGTTGGCCGAACCGGTGCATGTGTCGCCGGTGGTCCGCGCCGGGACGTGAACAACGCCGTCAGCGACTGCCGGGGCCCCGCAGCAGGATGCCGGGCACTCGGCTCAGGGGCACACCGTCCGCCCGTCATCCCGTGGACCGTGGTCACGCTTTCCGCGCCGGCGCCCGCGTCGAGGGCGGCCCGCACTATCAGAGGTGCGCCTCCCCCGGGTCAGGCCGCCGGCAGCTCCGCTGCGGAGAGTCGGCCCGCGCGCACGGCGTCGACCAGGGCCTGGTGGTCGTGCTCATTCTGGTCTGCGTAAGCCTCCGCGAACGTCGCCAATGCGCGGTCGAACGCGCCACCGCGCCCCAGGTACGCGGCGATCGCTATGCGGTCACCGGAGCGCGCGTGCGCACGGGCCAGGGTGACCCCGCACAGTTCACCGAAGGCTGTCATGTCCATCGGGCTCCATGTCTCCGGCATGGCGATGCCCTTCCAGTCGCGCAACTGACGGACGTAGAAGTCGCGTTGCCTGCCGTCCAACCCGTCCACCCGTTCCCACCCGAGGAAGATGTCGCTCGTGGCCTGCATCAGCCGCTGGCCCGAGACCACCCGCTCGCCCTGGTTGCGGTACCGGCTTGCCCCGAGGTGCGCGGCGAGCACGGAGGTATCGGCCTCCTTGGCCTGCAGGAAGAGCGGATCCCGGCCGTCACGGCCGATCAGGAGGAAGATCCAGCACCGGGTGCCGACGCTGCCGACGCCGACAACCTTGCGAGCGACGTCGACCAGTCGGTAGTCCTCCAGGAGCGCGCGCCGGTCAGAAACCAGAGTGCTGCCGTACCGCTCGATCAGGTCACGGAACTGGCGCTCGAGGGCGCTGCGTTCGACGTCCGGCAGCAGGTCACCGGCCGGGATGAGCAGTGGGGGATCCGCCGCGATCCGGACCCGGCCGGCGACCGTCTCGGTGAGCTTGTCGAAGGCTTGCAGGCTGTCACGGGTACGGGCTTTCGCCATCGCGCGGGCCGGCTTCTTGCGACCGCGCTTGTGGAGCCGGCCCGCGGTGAAGGTCTCAAGGAGGTCGGCGTCGATCCTCGTGTACCAGATGTCGAGGTTGCCTGTCCCCGCGAAGCGGATCATCGCCTCACGGTACGAACGGACCGTGGCGCTCACGATGCGGAGGCGTTCCGCGTCGTCGAACCCGTTCGCCCGCGCCGCGATGACAAGACTCGCCGAGAGCCGCTTCACATCCCACTCCCAGGGGCCCGGCAGCGTCTCGTCGAAGTCGTTGATGTCAAACATCAACTTCCGTTCCGGTGAGGCGAGCAGACGGAAGTTCAGCAGGTGTGCATCCCCGCACAGTTGGGCCGTGAGTCCCGAGCGCGGGCTGTCTGCAAGGTCGGACGCCATGATCGCGGCGGCGCCCCGGTAGAAGCGGAACGGGGACTCCGTCATGCGGCCGTAGCGGATCGGGACGAGTTCAGGAACCCGTGCCGCCGACTGTTCCTCCAGGATCGCCAGCGGGTCCGGCCGGTCAGGAGACGGCCTGTACACGGCGTGGCTCGCCCGAGGAGAGCGGCGACGCGCCTCCTTGCCGAGGGCCGCGCGTTCTCCGGGGGTGATGTGGGGTGACGCACGCATCGCCGTGGTCGCGCTCCGGGACATCGAACCCTCCTGCCTGGCCCTGCGGCCGCGGGAACGCCCGGCACAGGGCGCATCGGGCGGAAGGGCGAACTCGTCGCTTTCCGCCCGATGCCGGTTCGCGCGGACGATCGATCCCTGGTGAGCGTCTGCTCTCAGCCCAGGGCGCCGGTCTCGGCGTCCGCGACGGCGATGGCGATGCCGAGCGCCGTGGCGATGTTGCCCGCTGCCGTCATGACACGGGCGGTGCCCACGATGGGCGCGATGGCGACCAGGACGTCCTGCACCTGGTCTGCGGTGAGGCCGGTCTTGAACGCGGGGTCGATATGGGCCGCATAGGAGATGGGCGGGGCGTCCGAGGCGGCGAGCGCCGCGATACGCGCGAGAAG
The DNA here is from genome assembly GCF_026340095.1 of Streptomyces sp. NBC_01446. Taxonomy (GTDB): domain Bacteria; phylum Actinomycetota; class Actinomycetes; order Streptomycetales; family Streptomycetaceae; genus Streptomyces; species Streptomyces aureus. Next base: position 408,794 of record NZ_JAPEPO010000001.1, read on the forward strand.
GAGCATGTCCGGCGCCAGCCCGCAACGGTCGATCGAGTCGGCCGTCATGGCGGCGAGGGTGTCCAGGACAGGGGTGTCGGATGCAGTGGACATACCGCATGACCTCCTGGTGAGTTCCGGGCCGGAGGGAGACACGAGCCCGAGCGAGATATGAGGCGCAACGAACCGAGCCCGGGAGCGTCAGGCTCACCTCAACTCTAAAACCCTTCCAGGCCCCGCGCGCACGGGGCCCATGGTTCGGGTTCGTTGTCACGCCTGGTCGGTGTGCCCATTCTGACCTGCACAGATGGAACATGAGCTGCCCACCGAGCGCTGCCGGCCGCACACCCCGAGGTGCGAAGCGAACGCGGTGGGCCGAGATTGGTAGGAGCCCGATGAGCCGAGCGTGACCGCGCGGTTGTGCGGGGTCCACGACACGAGGGAGCCGGCGATGGTGATCACCGCTCTCGCCGCGCGATGCAGCCCGGCCTCCGGGCTGTGCCGGGATCGGAGACACGCATGAGAGATCTCAAACTCGAGCAGAAGCGCACGCTGTCACGCCTCGAAGCGGCTGACCAGCTCACCGCGTTCGCCGACGCGCTGAGAAAGGGTGGGGATGCCGAACTCGAACTCGGCGCCGGAACGCTGAGCCTGCGCCTCCCCGACGACCTCCGCAGCGAGATCGAGGTCGAGGTCGGTGACGGGGAGATCGAGCTGGAGATCGAGTTCAAGTGGCCGACGGCATCGACCCGCAAAGCGTCATCGCGGACGGCCTCGACCACACGGGAGACCCCAGGACAAAAGAGCACGCCCGCCAGGCCAAGGCGCAGCGCTACCGGCGCCGGCAGAGGAACAAGTGCGAAGCGGTCTGCCAAGAGGGCTGCGAAAACGTCCTGAGCCGTACCGAGCACCGCCTTCCGGCATCCCTGTCCTGCCGCGGTGGGCCGGCACCACTCTGCTGCCGATAGCCGGTGCCGGCCGCTCCCGGCGCCCGTTCCTTCGAGCGAGGCCACGGGATCCGCGTCAGCGACGGGCGCGACGGCGCGCGATGTACAGGCCGAGCAGCAGGCCCACGATGAGGGTGACGGTAAGGACACTCCAGAGAGGGAGCGTCATGTTCGGGATCCACAGCCTGATCGTGACAGATCCCGTATTGGCCGCGATGAACCAGATGGCCAGGGCGGCGAGGACAACGAAACCAATGGTGCGCAACCGCATGGCGCGCCCTTTGACCGTCACGGTTGACGGGCCATGCCCCTGCGCGGAGCTCTGAGTCATGACCTCATTTTCTTATGGTTGGGCCCATCGGTCGACTTGTGGCCGATGCCGTGTCATCACAGGCCAATGCCGCTCCCGGCCGTCAGCGCGGCCCGGAGGGGGACGTGTCCCAGCGTGCACACCCCGCAGGAAACGCTGACGTCCATCCCGGGAGCGCGGGTCGGCGGAACGCAGGCGTCAAAACCGTGCATTGTTTGTCTCCTCAAACGTATCGACGAGGTTGTGCGTGGCGGTCGGGCGGCCGCCTGCTCAGTGGGCGGTGAAGCCACCATCCACAGGGAGTGCGACCCCGATGACGAAGCTCGCGTCGGGGCTGCAGAGCCACAGCCGAGTTCCTTGGCGGCGATGATCGCGCACAGGCCCACCGCGCCGTCCCCGACGACGGCGACCGTGTCACCGGGGCGTACTTCGGCGGCGACGGCCGCGTGCCAGCCGGTGCCCATGACGTCGGAGCAGGCCAGCAGGCTCGCGATGTGCTCCTCGGCGGGCTGCTTGGGGGTGGCCACGAGGGTTCCGTCGGCCAGCGGGACGCGGATGCGCTCGGCCTGGCAGCCCTCGGCGCCGACGAACTCGCGGTGCAGGCAGTTCGTCTGGTAGCCGTTGCGGCAGTTCGGGCAGGTGTTGTCCGAGGCGAAGAACGAGCCGATGACGAACTGGCCGACCTGGACGTTCTTGACGTCGCTGCCGACCTCCTCGACCACGCCGACGTACTCGTGCCCGAACGGGGTGGGCTCACCGGCTGGGTTGATCCCCCGGTAGTCCCACAGGTCCGAGCCGCACACGCAGGTCGCCACGGTGCGGATGACCGCGTCGGTCGGGTTGATGATCTTCGGGTCGTCGCGCTCCTCGAAGCGCACGTCGCCGGGTGCGTGCAGGATGGCCCCGCGCATGGTGGTGTTCCTTGTCCGTGGTGCGTCGGCGTCGGTGGTGCGTCGGCTGGTCAGCGGCGGCGGGTGCTGCGCCGCTCGCCGGTGTATTCGGTGTCCGTGACGTGCTCCAGCCAGGCGACGTCGTCGGTCTCCCACAGCGCGATGTGCGTCATGAAGTGGTCGGGGGCGGCACCGTGCCAGTGCTCCTCGCCGGCCGGAGTCCAGATCACGTCCCCGGGGTGGGCCTCGACGATGTCGCCGCCGCGGGACTGGATCAGGGCGATGCCCTCGACGATGTAGAGGGTCTGGCCCAGGCCGTGGGAGTGCCAGGCGGTGCGCGCGCCGGGCGCGAAGTGCACCGCGTTGGCGCGGGCCTGCGACGGCTCCTCTCCGCGGTAGATGACATCGGCCCAGGCGTCGCCGGTGAACCACTCGGCCGGCAGCTTCATCGTCGGCTGCTTCTTCAGCAGTTCCATGGTGAGAAACGCTCCTTCGTCACACAGGGTGTACGGGTCAGGGGTGTGGGTTGGGTGTACGGGTCGGGGTACGGGTCAGACTTGCGGCTGCCGGTCGGCGAGCTGCTTGAGCTGGTTGATCGCGGTCATGGCGTTGGGCCATCCCGCGTAGAAGGCGAGGTGCGTGATCGCCTCGGACAGCTCCTCGACGCTCAGCCCGTTCTCGAGGGCCTTGCCCAGGTGGTACGGGAGCTGCTCGCTGCGGTAGAGCGCGGCCAGCACGCTCACCGTGACCAGGCTGCGGTCGCGCGGCGACAGCTCGGGGCGTTCCCATACGTCGCCGAAGAGCACGTCGTCGGTGAGCTCGACCAGCTTCGGCGCGATCCCGGCCAGCTCCCGTGGCGCGGACTGCTTCGCCATGTGATGTCTCCTTGCAATGGTTCGCCAACGTTCCTGATGGAGCCATCTCCTCTCACGGTGAGCGAAGTGGCTCTGTCCGGCAGCCGCAGCCAGTCGCCCGGCCCCGTCGGGGCCTGCTGTCCGAGTACCGCCGATACCTACGGAACCGCAGGTCACGCGTGTGCGGAAGGTACTGTCGTTACAGGTACTGACAGGACCCCCCAGGCCCGGCGCAGCCCGCCTAGCCTGGTTGCATGGACACGGCCCAGGACATCCGCGAGTTCCTCGCCAGCCGCCGCGCGAAGATCACGCCCCAGCAGGCTGGACTGCCCGCCTACGGGGGAAACCGCCGGGTTCCGGGGCTGCGCCGCGAGGAAGTCGCTCTCTTGGCCGGGGTCAGCATCGACTACTACGTGCGCCTTGAGCGCGGCCATCTTGCCGGGGCATCGGAGGCGGTCCTCGACGCGCTCGCGAACGCTCTCCAGCTCGACGAGGCCGAGCGCGCCCACCTCTATGACCTGGCGGCCGCCCAGCGCGGGCGCCCAGCCCGCCGTACCAAGAAGCCACGCGGCGCGATCCCCGCCAGCGTCCAGCGTGTGCTGGACTCCATGGCCGACACCCCGGCCTTCGTCCGCAACGGACGCCTGGACATCCTGGCGGTGAACCGGCTCGGCCGCGCTCTCTACGCTCCGCTGTTCGCCGCCGACGCGCCGCGGCCGGTCAACATCGCCCGCTTCCAGTTCCTCCACCCCGCAGGCCGGGACTTCTTCCCCGACTGGGAGGCCTCGCTCAACACCACCGTCTCCCTGCTGCGCACCGAGGCGGGACGCGCTCTGCACGACGGCGAACTGACGGGGCTCATCGGGGAGTTGGTGACGCGCAGCGACGAGTTCCGCACCGCGTGGGCCAAGCACAACGTGCGCCTGCACCACACAGGCAGCAAACCCTTCCGTCACCCCGAGATCGGCGAGATGCGCCTGGACTTCGACGCCATGGCCCTGCCTGCCCAGCCCGGGTTGACCATGACCGTCTACAGCGCCGAACCGGGATCACGCGATCAGGACGCGCTGCGCCTGCTGTCCGCCTGGGCCGCCACCGAGGACGCCCATCCTTCCCCCAGCCCGCAAAGCCGCGAGGCGTAGCCACTACCGACGGCTGCCAGGCAGGGGCCACTCCCCCAGGCTGCGGGTCCGGCCAAGCCGACCGGCACACGTTACGAGCCGTCGCCGCCCATCTCGGCCATGAAGCGCACCGGGTCGCTGTCGAACCCGCGGATCGTCTCGTGCAGTGCCCAGGCTCCGGAGTCATCCGGGGTGAACTCCGCGACGGTCGCGGCCGTCGCCCCCGCCACCTGCGCGAAGTCGTCCGCCAGGAGCTCCCTGTACCCCTCGACGACTTGCACGCCGGCGTTTGATATCTCACCGAACGTTCGAGTACCGCCGCTCTGATGGATGGCCACCCCCACCACCACCCGCCCGGAGGTGGACGGCATCCGGTCGAACTCCAGGACCATCACCTCGACGAAGCCGAAGCCCTGGCCATTCTCACTGTGGCGGCTCATGTTGATGGTGCCGTCGGGAGAACGGCTCTCGGTGTGGACGACGTACACTGGTCGCCCTTGAGGGGCGTTCGCAGGGTAGACGGCGCCGATGATGTCCAGATGGCGAGGCGACTCCCCCAGCGGGCTCGGATCCCACCGAAGCCGTATCTCGACCTTCCCAAGCCCTGTGCTGGCGCTGGTCACTTCGCCTCCCCCACGTCACGACACGACACGACGTCGCCACGGGAATCCCCCGCATGTTCAAGTATGGCCGCCGGCAAGCCTGTTGATGCTTTCTTAGCGGAGGATCACCACCCGATGAGGGCATCGGCCGCTGGTGGTACCGCCGGGTGGTTCTGGTCAAAAGGTCATCAAGCCGTAGGTGGACCAGTTCACGGGCGGCCGGATCGGGCTGCGGCTCACCGGTGGCAGCAAGACGGACGCCGACCCGGGTTCACGCCTTCAGAGGCGCGCCGGGGTCTTTATCAGCCGTAGCGCGGCGCAGCAGATGAGGAAGACGGTAAGGCAGCACCAGCCCAAGTTTTTCAGGTCCCATCAGCTATCTAGCGAGGGGACCCGTGCCTTTAGGCATGGGGGGAATCGCTTCTCAGGGCTGCTCTGACCTCAACTCGGTGCACGGGTCTGCACTGTTGACCTGAGACGACTAGATGTGTGCCGTGTGTATAGTGATCGTGGTGACGGTAACGCGGAAGGTTCGCCGGTACTCCGGTGGCGTGTACGACTTGGGGCTGCACGTGGTGTGGTGCCCGAAGCACCGTCGCCGGGTTCTTGGTGGCCGTGTCGCGGTCCGGCTGCGTGAGCTGATCGAGGCGAAGGCAGCAGAGAAGGGCTGGGAGATCATCGCCCTTGAGGTGATGCCTGATCACGTGCACCTGTTCGTCAAGCACGAGCCGAAGGCTTCCGCGTCCTACGTCGCGAACCAGTTCAAGGGCTTCACCTCCCGCGTGCTCCGTTCGGAGTTCGTGCACCTGAAGTCGCAGATGCCCACGCTGTGGTCGTCGTCGTTCTTCGTCGCCTCGGTCGGCGCGGTCAGCGCGCACACGGTGGAGAAGTACATCAACACCCAGTGGGAACGGCCCTGGACGAAGAAGCAGACGGAGGGACAGGCGTGATACGCGCCTACAAGTTCCTCCTTCGCCCCACCGTCCGCCAGCGCCAGGCGCTCGGCGACATGCTGCGTGATCACTGCTCGCTCTACAACGGCGCCTTACAGGAACGCCGTGACGCCTACCGGCACGCCTCGAAGACCAGCATCAAGTACGGGCAGCAGTCCGCGCAGCTCAAGGAGGTCCGCGCGTTCGACCCGGAGCGTCAGGGCCGCTGGTCGTTCTCCTCCCAGCAGGCCACGCTTCGCCGTCTGGACAAGGCGTTCCAAGCGTTCTTCCGGCGCGTGAAGGCCGGACAGAAGCCGGGCTATCCCCGGTTTCGGGGTGCGATGTGGTTCGACACGGTGGAGTTCCCCAAGGATGGCGACGGCTGCCGGTGGGACTCCACCGGGCACGACCCCGTCACCCGCGTGCGCCTGCAAGGCGTCGGGCACGTCCGCGTGCACCAGCACCGGCCCGTGAAGGGTCGCGTCAAGACCGTCAGCATCAAGCGCGAGGGTCGGCAGTGGTATGTCGTCCTCGCCTGCGACGAGGTGGCCGCCGAGCCGCTGCCGGCCACGGGCGCGGCGTGCGGCATCGACATGGGTGTCACGCACTTCTTCACCACCTCCCAGGGCGCGCACGTCGAAAACCCCCGGCACGGCAAGCGCAACGCCGACGCCCTCGCCGAGGCTCAGCGTGCCCTCAAGGCGTTCCCTCGGCGCACGCGGGAGACCCGCACCGCCAAGCACTGCCGGGCCGTGGAGAAGGTTGCCAAGCTGCACCGCAAGGTCCGCCGTCAGCGTCTGGACCACGCGCACAAAGCCGCGTTCTGCCTGGTTGGCGACTACGACCAGATCGCGCACGAGCGGCTGAGTATCGCGAACATGGTTCGCACTCCCAAGCCGAAGCCCGACCCCGAGATGCCCGGAGCGTTCCTGGCGAACGGCGCCGCCTCGAAGGCCGGACTCAACCGCAGCATTCTTGACGCGGGTTGGGGGGTGTTCCTGGGCATCCTCGCGCAGAAGGCTGAAAGCGCCGCTCGTGTATTGATCCCGGTGGACCCCCGCAACACCTCGCGCACCTGCCCCGAATGCGGGCACGTGGACGCGCAGAACCGCGACGGCGAAAAGTTCCAGTGCACCTCATGCCAGCACATCGACCACGCCGACCGCGTGGGCGCCTGGAACGTCGCACTCAGGGCCGGGCTGGTCCTTCCCGACGTGGCATAGCCACCGACAGGAGAAGCCCCCCGGATTTACCCGGGGGGAGGAGTCACGAGGCTTGCGGTGCCGTCGGTGAAAACGCAGTCGACGGCCGGGGCAGAACGCTCCGGTCGGCTCTCACGATCTCGTCGGAGGGTGCGAAGTGCAGACGGGGCCACCTGCCGGCGAAAGCATTCATCGGCGTGATCTGCCCTTCAACGTGGCGGTGGCCCGCGCCTCCCACAACGATCTCCTCGCCGACCTCTACGAGAGCCTCAACGTGCCCCTCCGCCACACCGACGTCGCCGTGACCGTGCGGGTCAAGGAAAGAAGTTCACTCCGCTCCGAGCAATCGCAGTCAGCGGGAGACCGTGAGTCTGCCGGGTTCGGCGCCGACCGCGCTTTCCTCGCGCCCCCGCAGCGTGAAGTCCGCGTCCACCGTCTCGCCCGCCCGCAGCAACTTGCGGAGGGCCAGAGGGTGCCGCCCGGGCGCCGACGCCACGATGCCGAGATGCCCTTCGGGCAGACCCGCGACGGCGTAGCGTCCCTGTTCGTCCGTGACAGTGCTGACCAGTTGCCGCCCTCTGCTGTCCAGAACGACCACCACCGCGCCGCGCACCGGCTCTTGGTCGACGTCGCGGACCGTGCCGGCCAGCGCGGGCACCGGTTCGCCGAAGTGGTGGCGGTGCACCGGGAGCGCGGTGGGTACGGGCGTCTCGAGAGCGGGGTCGTCCGCGGGCGGCTCGGTGACCGCTTCCGCAAGCGCGGCACGCCTATGGCGCCCAGCGTCGAGTGCGAGGAGCGCTGCACCTCCGGCGATCCAGCCGCACAGCACGAGGACCGGCTTGAGTACGCCCGCGCCGCCGAAGTACAAGATGCCGCGCAGCGCGTCGATGGCGTTCGCCAAGGGCATGACGGCGTGCACGGCCTGATAGAACTCCGGCAGCAGTGGTGCGGGCACCGCGCCTCCACTCGTGGGGATGGACATGACGATGAAGAGCGTCATGCCGACCGCGGGCAGGAACCGGCCGGTGAAGGGCGCGAGTCCGGATGCGGTCGTGGCCACCGCCGTGGTGAGCAGGAAGGCGACCGCCATCACGGACGGTTCGGGGTTCAGGTAGCCCAGGCCGACCCCCACCGCGTAGCCGACGGTGCTGAACAGCGCGGCGACGACCGTCAGGGCCAGCAGCTTGCGGCGACGGTTGAGGGTGACCGCGCGCAGCAACGTCGTGGCGAGGATGTAGGCCGGGATGTTCCATGCGATGCCGAAGTAGAGCACGGTCGAGCCCATCGGGTCCTTGGCCGTGGTCGGTGCGACGTCGCGAACCGTGAGCGTGTCCGCCGTGCCGGTGACCTTGCTGAAGGACGTGATCAACGTCTGTTCCAGCGAGGCGCCGTTGGCCTTCGCGACGTAGAGCACCGGGTGCCCCCCGTCGACGGCGTAGCCCGCGAAGGCGCCCCGGTCCAGGACGGCCTGCCGCGCCCGCTCCCGACCTGTCACGGCCGTGACGTCGAATCCGCCGGCGGTCTGCGCGCGCAGCTTCGCCTCGACCCGGTCCGCCTCGGCGCCTCCGGCCACGACCACCTTCACGTGGTGTGGTCCGGGGGCGTGCAGGGCGGGCGCGAAGAAGAAGATCACGCCCAGAAAGAGGACCGCGGGGAACCAGGCGGCCTCGGCCAGGGCCTTCGCCACCGCCCCGCGCGGTCGTGTGCCGTTCTCCACCGTGTCGCGCTCCGTTCCCGCATCCATGGATGTACCGATCGGCACACAAACAACGATTGGACGATACATGTACCGTGCGGTACGTTCAAACTGTGTCCCGTCCTATGAACACCGAGAAGCGTGCCGAACTCCTCGGTCAAGTGGTGGAGTACGTGCAGCGCCACGGCCTCGCGGACCTCTCGCTGAGCCCGCTCGCCGAGGAGATCGGCACGACGAAGCGCATGCTGCTCTACTACTTCGGCAGCCGGGGGAATCTGCTGGCCCGGGCCCTGGCGGCAAGCCGACCCGATGCCCACGCGATGTTCGACACGGTCGAGGACGCGGCGGATCTGCGCCGGTCGGCCCGGGCACTGTGGAAGGCGATCACCGTGGGCGAGCAGGCCGGACCCGTCCGGATACTGCTCCAGCTCCTGAGTCTGGCCGCGACCGATCCGGACGAGTACGGAGATCTGGCCCGCGAGACCGTCGAGGTCATGATCGGCCCGATCGCGGACGCCGTCGGGCGCCTGGGCCACCCGAGGAAGGTGGCCCGCGAACGGGCGACTCTCCTCGTCTCCGGCCTACGAGGCCTGTGCCAGGACCGCCTGGTGACCGATGACGCGGCCCGCACCGACGCTGCGGCCTTCCATCTCATCGAGTCGGTGGTCGAGCCGAGGCGGTGAACCGGCGCACCATCGTGGCATGGACCGCGGGAGAACCGGGAGGGCGAGGCACCGTTCCGCCCGCGAGAACGCGCCTGGGCTACCCTCACCGCGTGATCGGCAACCGGATACGCGAGCTGCGCCAGTCCCGCAAGATGACCGTACGGGACCTGGCCTCGCGCGCCGGGGTGTCGACCGGTCTGGTCAGTCAGGTCGAACGCGGCCTGACCGATCCCAGCTTGGAGACGCTGCGCAGGCTCTCCGCCGCCCTCGGGCTCCCCCTTTTCGACCTGTTCCGGCAGGACGATCCGGATGACGTCGCTCTGGTGCGGCGCGAGCGCCGGATCGTGGTGCGTTCGCCGCAGGGCGGGGTCGAGTACACACGTGTGTCGGCCGGCTCCGCGCGCCTCGAGGTGCTTGAGGGCGCGCTGGAGCCGGGCGGGGCGTCCTCGGAGGAGCGCTACAGCCACCCCTCGGAGGAGTGCGTCGTGGTGCTGAGCGGCAGCCTGGTCGTCGAGGCGGGCGAGAGCCGCCACGAGCTGGGGCCCGGGGACAGCTGCACCTTCGACTCCCGAGTCCCGCACCGCTACGTCAACGAGGGCAGCGAGCCCGCACGGTTCCTGGTGAGCGTGACACCGCCGAGCCGGTGACCCTCGCAACGCGTAGGTGATTCTCACAAGTTGACGGCCGGCCCCGAATCGATGGCCGGCCTCCCACCCATTGACGGGCACATGACTCGGCTGCTTCGATCACTCGCACTGAACAATTTCACCGTGATTGAAATGCGAGCTGCCCCGTGTCCCTCGTGCCCCTCGACGCCACCGAGCGTTTCCGCGCCCGATTCCCCTCCCTCAAGGACACGGTCCACCTGGCCAGTTGCAGCCAGGGCGCAGCCTCCGAGCACGTACTGACGGCGCTGCAGGAGTTCCAGTGGTCCATGCGCAGCCAGGGCGCGCCCTGGGGCGCGTGGATGGCCCAAGTGGACGCCGCCCGCGAAGCGTTCGCCGCCCACATCGGCGCGCAGCCGGACGAGATCGCGGTGGTCGGCTGCGCCTCCGAAGGCGCTTACCAGGTGGCGTCCACGCTGGACTGGTCGCGCCGCCCCGGCCTGATCACCACGGACATGGAGTTCCCGTCCATCGCCCACGTCTGGCTGGCGCAGGAGCGACGCGGCGCCCGGGTGCGTCATGTTCCGGAGCGGGAAGGGTCCGTCCTCGCCGAGGACTACGCCGCCGCGATCGACGACTCGACCAAGCTGGTCTCCGTGCCGCTCGTCTCCTACCGCAACGGCGTCCGGCTGCCGGTGGCCGAGACGGTTCGGGCGGCACGAGAGGTCGGCGCGCGGGTGTTCGTCGACGCGTACCAGGGACTGGGCGTACTCCCGGTGGACGTACGGGAGCTGGACTGCGACTACCTGGTGTGCGGTGCTCTGAAGTATCTGCTCGGCGTCCCCGGCATCGCGTTCCTCTACGCGCGCGGCGGCCTGCGCGACGACGTGGACCCTCAACTGACCGGCTGGTTCGGGCGAGTTGACCCCTTCGGCTTCGACCCGCGCTCCCTCGACTTCCCGGACACCGCGCGCCGCTTCGAGACCGGCACCCCGTCGATCCCCTCCGCGTACGCGGCCGCCGCCGGGCTTCGCACCCTCGCCGACGTCGACCCGAAGGACATCGAGGCGCACGTCGGCGCGCTCACCACGTACGCCCACACACGCCTGACCGAGATCGGCGAGACGCCTGCCTCGCCCGCCGACCCGGAACTGCGCGGCCCGCAAGTGGCGATCACCGACCCCGCCCCGGACGCGCTCGCTGCCGCGCTCGCCGAGCGCCGCATCGTCACCAGCCCGCGCGGCACCCTGCTCCGCGTCTCCTTCCACTACTACAACACCCCGTCCGACGTCGACGCACTTGTCGACGCGCTCGGCGAGATACGCGCCCAGTAGCACGTCCAGGAACACCGCACCCCACGGAGCGAGTGACATGCCCGACGACGCCGGAAGCAGCCCAACGGCCGCCCCCTCCCCCACCACTGGCCCGCATCAGAGCACTGGTGCCGACGGCCAAGACCATGGCCTGAGACGGTCCTTGACCGGACGTCAGCTCAGCATGATGGGCCTGGGCGGCGCCATCGGAACGGGCCTGTTCCTCGGCTCGGGTCTCGCCATCTCCGCCGCGGGGCCCGCCGCCGTGATCGCGTACGTGCTCTGCGCGTTGATCGCCCTGGTGATCGGCTGGGCGCTGGCCGAGATGACCGCCGTACACCCGGCGACCGGCTCGTTCGGCACCATCGGCCGCCACTATCTCGGCCCGCTGGCCGGCTTCGTGATCCGCTGGACGTACTGGACGATCCAGGTGATCGCGATCGGCGGCGAGGTCATCGCCGTCGGCATCTACGTCCGTTTCTGGTGGCCCGAACTGCCGCTGTGGGCACCGGTGGTGGCGTCCTCACTGCTGCTCCTGGCGGCGAACGCACTGACCGTCGGGGTCTTCGGCCGCCTGGAGTACTGGTTCTCCACCATCAAGATCACGGCGATCGGCGTCTTCGTCCTGCTCGGTTGCGCCTACGTCTTCCTCGGCCTGCCCGGCCACACGGCGGTCGGCACCTCGAACCTCTCGGGGCCCGGCGGTCTCCTTCCGCACGGCATGAGCGGCCTGGGCACCGCCTTCGTCTTCGTGATCTTCAGCTACATCGGCACCGAGATCATCGCGGTGACCGCCGCCGAGTCCGAGAACCCGGTGCGGGACATCCCGCGTGCCGCCCGGCGGATGGTCGTGCGACTCGCGCTCTTCTACGTTCTGGCCATGGCGGTGGTGGTCACCGTCGTGCCGTGGTCGCGCACGGCGGCGGGCGGGGACGTCACGGCGAGCCCCTTCGTCCAGCTCTTCGACGTCGCCGGGATCCCGGCCGCCGCGGGCATCATGAACTTCGTGGTCCTGACCGCGGCGCTCTCCAGCGCCAACGCCAACACCTACCTGGCAACCCGCATGATCCACTCCCTGGCGGTGGACCGGCACGCGCCACGGACGTTCGCACGGGTCGGCCGCGGCGGAGTCCCTCACCGAGCACTCGCCGTCTCCGGGCTCGGCCTGGGCGCCGCCGCCATCCTCTCGGTCCACTCCGAGGACACGGCGTACGTCCTGCTCTTCGGCATCTCGGTGTTCGGGGCGCTGGTCGTGTGGATCCTCATCCTCGCCACGCACCTGATGTTCCGCCGCCACCGCGCACGCCACGACCTCCCCTCCTCCCCGGCCCGGCTGCGCGGCGCCCCGTTCACCACCGTCGCGGCGGCGCTCGCGCTGGCCGCGATCCTGGTCTCCACGGCGTTCATCGAGGGTCTGGAGGACTCCTGGAAGGCCGGCCTCCCGTTCTTCGCGCTGCTCATCGTCGTGTACCGCTTCGGCGCTCGGCGCTACGAGACGGCGGAACCACTGCCGGACAGCACGTTGCTGCCCGAGCGTTCCGACGCCCGCCTCCCTGACACTCACGGCGAGGCGCTGCTCATCGATGGGCCGTCCGGTGCGGAGGCGGGGCCGAGCTGACGCCGCGCTCGGTAGCGCCGGCGACCCGGCCTCTCGCCCCCTCGCACGGAACTGCGGCACGTCGCCGAACGAGCACCCGCGGTCATGCCGCCGCGCGGCAGCTCAGGCGAACGGACGGTCCCCGGCGATCGCCACGCGTTCGGCGACCCGGGGGTACGGCGCGTAGTCGTTGACGGCGTAGTGCTGGGTCGCGCGGTTGTCCCAGAAGGCGACGTCGCCCGCCTGCCAGCGGAACCGCACCTGGAACTCCGGGACGTGGGCCTGCTGGAAGAGCAGCCGGAGCAGGTGGTCGCTCTCCGGACGCTCGAGGCCGATGATCCGGGTGGTGAAGGAGGTGTTGACGAACAGCATCCGGCGTCCGGTCTCCGGGTGGCGACGCACCACAGGGTGCTGGACGGGCGGGAACTGCTCCTGGAACGGGGCAAGTTGCTCCGGCGGGTAGAAGCGCGCGAAGCCCGGAAGGAAGTCGTGGACGGCACTCGCGCCGTCGATCCGCTCACGCACCCCGACCGGCAGGTTGTCGTACGCGGCCGCCATGTCCGCCCACATCGTGTCGCCCCCGACCGGCGGCACCTCCCGCAGCTGCAACACGGCACCCAGGGCCGGGCGTTCACGGAAGGTGACGTCCGTGTGCCAGACGTTCTCGTAGGTGGGAACGGCGCCGGCCGACTTGTCGAAGCGGACCACGTCGTCGGCATCACCTTGGGCGAGCAGCGGATTGGTCTCCAACTCACCCCAGTTGCGGGCGAATTGACGCTGTGCGTCGGACGTCAGGTGCTGGCCGCGGAAGAAGAGCACCTTCCATTCGAGGAACGCACGGTTCAGTTCCTCCCGCACCGCGAGGGACAAGGGCCGCGAGAGGTCGAGGCCGCGGATCTCCGCTCCGATGACGCGGCCCTGCGGAACGAGTTCGAAACGCTCGTACGGCCGCTCCCGCACACCGTCCGGCAGGCGATCGAGGATGCGCGTGCCCTCGTACAGGCCGTCGGCGGGGATTCGGTGGTCGCGCAGGGCTGATACGGGGGCGACGTCATGGGTGAGCGACATGGCGAACTCCTTCGAAGCTCAAAAGAAGGGCCGGCGGCGGACGGCGCGACGCGACGTTTCCGGGAACCGGTACGGGAATGCTCAGGCCCGAATACGCAGGCTTACGGCGGATTCAGCGACAGGAAGACGCCGGGGGCGAACCCACCCGGCCGCGGCGGCGCAGAAAGCCGTATCCGCGGGGCGCGCACTCACCGCGGGGGCCGCTGTGCTGCGGCTCATCCTCACGGAAGTTCGAGTGCGTCTGCATGTCGGTCACCCTAACGCAGAGCCCTGCGGGCCGACACCACGCGTCCATCATGGGAGATCCGTGCCATAGGAGGGCATCGCTACGCGCACGAACGTGAGCAAGTGCTCGGCTTTGCGTTCAGTGGCTCGTGCGGCACGAGCCCGCGGCCTGGCTCCCCGGGAGCCAGGCCGGATTCGGCAATGGGCCGACGGGTCCTACAGACCCAGGTCGCGCGCGACGATCTCCTTCATGATCTCCGTGGTGCCGCCGTAGATGGTGCTGATGCGCGAGTCGAGGTAGTCGTGTGCGATGCGGTATTCGAGCATGTAGCCGTAGGCGCCGTGCAGTTGGAGGCAGCGCCCGACGATGTCGACGTAATTCTCCGTGGCCCAGAACTTCGCCGACGCGGCGTCCACGGCGCTGAGTTCGCCGCGGGAGTGCCTGGCGAGCAGATCGTCGATGTAGGCGCGGCCCACACGGGCGGTGGTGACCATGTCGGCCAGTTGGAAGCGGGTGTTCTGGAAGGAGCCGATGGACCGGCCGAACGCCTTGCGCTCCCTGACGTACTCCACGGTCCGCTCCAGCACACCTTCGATGGAAGCCAGGGCGTTGGCGGCGATCGAGATCCGCTCCTGGGGAAGCTTGCGCATCAGTGCCTTGAAGCCGGAGCCCTCCTCTCCGAGAAGGTTGGCGGCGGGCACGCGGAGGTCCTGGAAGAACAACTCGCTGGTGTCCTGGGCGTGCAGGCCGACCTTCTCCAGGTTGCGCCCCCGCGAGAAGCCCGGCCGATCCGCCTCGATGACCAGCAGGCTGATCCCGCCGTGGCGGTCCGGGCCGGTCCGTACGGCGGTGACGACCAGGTCGGCGTTCTGGCCGTTGGAGATGAAGACCTTGCTGCCGTTGACCACATAGTCGTCGCCGTCTCGGACGGCGGTGGTGGCGATGCCGGCCAGGTCGCTCCCGGTTCCCGGCTCGGTCATCGCGACCGCGACGATGAGCGTCCCGGCGGCGATGCCCGGCAGCCAGCGGGCCTTCTGCTCGTCGTCGGTCAGGTCGGTGAAGTAGGGCACGACGATATCGCTGGAAAGACCCACCCCGGCGAGGCCGTCCGACACGGGATGGCGGGAGAACTCCTCGCCGATCAGCGCGTTGAAGCGGAAGTCGGTGATCCCGCCGCCGCCGTACTCCTCAGGGATGTTGAAGCCGAGAATGCCGGCCCGGGCGGCCTCCTCGAAGAGTTCGCGGTCGACCTTGCCCTCGGCCCTCCACCGCTCGGCGTGCGGCGCGGCGTGCTTGTCGACGAACGCGCGAACCGTCCCTCGCAGGAGTTCGTGGTCTTCGCCGTAGAGCGACCGTTCACCGAAGATCGCACTGGCCATCAGGACTCCGATCTGAACTGAACTCGTGCATGCGGCACGAAGAGAGCAGGGGAACGAGGACGGAAGAAGGAATGGGTGAGGAGAACGGTCAACGGGTCGGAACGAGCACGGGCTTCAGCGCCGGGCCGGCCCCCACGGGCGACGTGTCGCCGCTCATCGCACACCGAGCCGACGCAGCAGGGCCAGCTGTCCGTTGGTGCGGCGAACGAAGCGCTCCACGCCGCTCTGCCCGGGCTTCGGCGGTCCGAGCGGCAGGAGCCGCTGTGTGGCGATCGTCTGACTCTCGGTGTACTTGCGGATTCCCTCGGCCCCGTGGCGCCTGCCGAGTCCGCTCTCGCCCATGCCGCCCATCCCGGCCTCGATGCTGCCGGCCGCCGCCGCGGCACCGTCGTTGACGTTGACCGACCCGGCGCGGATCCGCACCGCCATCCGGCCGGCTTCGCGGGAGTCCTTCGACCAGATCGACGCCGACAGTCCGTAGGCTCCTTGGTTGGCCAGGTCCACAGCCTCACTGTCCGCTCCGTAGGCGTAGAGGGAGAGCACCGGGCCGAACGTCTCCTCGTCGCACACGGCCATCCCGTGCGTGACGCCTTCGAGGACGGTCGGTTCGTAGAAGAGCGGGCCGATGTCGGGACGGGCCCGGCCACCCACGAGTACGGTCGCCCCCTCGGCCACCGCACCGTCGACATGTGCCTCGACGGCCGCGAGCTGCGCCGCCGACGTCAGTGACCCGACGTTCACCGCGTAGTCGTAGGACCGCCCGAGCCGAAGCGCCCGCGTCGCCCGGACGAGCTCGGCGCGGAAGGCTTCGTAGACCTTCTCGTGCACATAGACGCGTTCGATATGGATGCACATCTGCCCGGTGTTGGCGAAGGCCGCCACCACCGTGCCGGTCGCCGCGGCGGCCACGTCTGCGTCCTCACGCACGATCAGCGGGTTCTTGCCGCCGAGTTCGAGGGAGGCGCCGACCAGTCGCCGCGCGGCACGCTCCGCGACGGTGCGTCCTGTGGCGGTCGACCCGGTGAAGCAGACGAAGTCGACGGCGTCGACCAGGGCGGTCCCCACCTCGGCCCCGGGACCGGCCACGATCCGCCACAGACCGGTCGGCAGCCCGGCCTCCGCCATCAGGGCACGAGTCCACAACATGGTCAACGCGGTCTGGGAATCCGCCTTGGAGACCACGGCGTTGCCGGCCATCAGGGCCGGCAGCACATCGCCGACACCGAGGTAGAGGGGGTAGTTCCACGGAGAGATGACGCCGACGACACCCTTCGGCACCCGCACCTCCTTGACCTTCGTCAGGCCGGGCACCATCCCGCGCACGTGGTGGGGGGCCAGGTAGTGCCGGGCACGCCGCGCGTAGTGTCTGGCGATCGCCGCGACCTGGGCCACCTCCTGCCAGGCGTGATACCGCGCCTTGCCCGTCTCCCACTGGATCAGATCGATCACCTGGTCCTGCCGTTCCAACAGCAGGTCGTGGAAGGCGAGCACCACATCGCCGCGGCGCCTCAGCGGCGTCCCCGCCCACTCCGGCTGCTCCGCCCGGGCACCGGCCACCGCCGCCGAGACGTCCTCCGGGGCGCACGCGGGAACGGCCGCGATCGGCGTCAGGTCGAACGGTGCGACCGCGGTCACGGGCTCGGCACTGCCGGGCCCGCGTCGCGACACGTCCCGGCGCACCCACGCGCACCACTGCGTGATCAACTCGTCCGTCACCCACGCGGGTCGAGAGCTCGTCGTCACAGGACTGGGAGGCGCGGGGCTGTTGGGCACGGGCCTGTCAGGCGCTGCACCGTCGGGCGTTGAGCTGTCAGGCGCCGGACCGTCAGGGGTTGAGCTGTCAGGCGCCGGACCGTCAGGCGCGGGGATCTGGTCCTGCTCCGTGGTCATGCGGGCTCCTCGGTCGTACGGGACTGGTTCGAGCCGGAATGCCGTGGCCCTGCGTCCGGTTCCCCCGGTGCGGATCCGGTGGGCCGGGGCCTGAGCCGGCGACGGCTCGTCGGTCACGTCGATGCCCTTGTCGACGGCAGCGCACCTCGCTATGTTAATCAGAAATCACATCCTGGAACAAGCTCTGAACCGTGCCGGCAACGCCAACTCCGCGTCACACAGAGCGAGATGGGCCGCACGTCCTACCAGGAAGGCGAGCAAGTCAATGCACAATCTCAGCCGCAGAAGAGTCCTGTCCCTCGGTGCCGCGCTGGGCCTCGTAAGCGCGACGAGCACCGCCAATGCGTGGGCGTGGTCGCCGACGGGCTCGGTCGCCGGAACGGGCACGGGCACCGATCCGGAATACGTGTGGGACGACGAGGTGGACCAGCTGGTGGCCTCGCTCATCGACAATGGCCAGGTTCCGGCGGTCAACACCGCGATGGCGTCGTGGGTGAACAACAACGACCCGCTGCCCAGTGGCCTGCCGGCCGACCTCACCGCATACCTGCAGAGGGTCAACAAACTTCCCTCCTGGGCGGACCCCGCCAAGCTGGCTCGCGCCGCCGACTTCAACCGGCGCAAGGACACGTACCTGTTTCTTCTGTACGGGCTCGGCAGCGGGATCATGAGCACTGTGATCCCGCGGGAGGCCAGGAGCGTCTACTGGTCCGCGGGCGGCGCCAACATGCAGGACCGCGCGGCGAAGACGTTCACGTTCGGCTACGACCTGGCCCAGCTGAAGGGCTTCGAGCCGACGGGCCAGTTCGTGGTCACGGCCAACAAGACGCGTGTGGTGCACGCCGCGGTGCGTCACCTGCTGCCGCAGTCGCCCCATTGGACAGCGGTCACGGACGAGCGCATCCCGATCAGCAACGCCGACATCCTGGTCACCTTCCACAGCCTGGGCACCTTCGTGCGCAGGAAGCTGCTCGACTGGAAGGTCCCGTTCTCGGCCGAGGACCAGGACGCCTTCCTGCACAGTTGGCAGGTCGCCCTGCACCTGCTCGGCGTGCGGGACGAGTACATCCCCAAGTCGTGGGCCGACGCGGAAGCACAGTCGGGGCAGGTCCTCACACCGATCCTCGCCCCGACGACCGAGGGCATCGAACTGGCCGAGGACCTGCTCGGGTTGACCGCACAGGTCGACCTGGGCGTCACGCGCGGTTTCCTCAACGAGTTCGTACGCTACGTCCTCAGCGACGAGATCGGCGACTGGCTGGGACTGAAGCGCGACTACGCCTCGGCGGCACTGATCCGCACGGCGTGGCCGGCCTTCATCCTGTTCCGCGAGGGGCTGTCGCCCGTCGCGCCCGGCGCCTTCTACGTCTTCGACCAGTTCGTACGCGCCTTGGCCATGCTGTTCCTCAACAAGGGCGCCTCGGGGACGACCACCCCCATCGTGATCCCGACCGGGAACAGAGCGGCCTCCTGAGGACCGGAGCCGATCGCGCGCAGGCCCGTCCCACGGCACACCTGCCGCAGGACGGGCATCCGCCCGCTCTCCGCCCAGACACCCCGGCTCTGCTCAGAGACCCAGGCTGGCCCCGAGACCCAGGGCTCCGCTCATCGACCCAGGCTCGGCCCCGAGGCCCGGGCTTCTGCTCAGAGACCCAGGGCGCCCGCGACCAGGCTGGTCACGGCGGCCCGGTGGTCAGGGCTGTCCTGCCACCGCAGTCTCCGCCCGGCCTCGACCACCACGCCGAACCCGGCGTGCACCAGCACCCGGGCCTGACGCGGGTCCAGCTCCGGACGCGCCCCTCGCAACTGCTGCTCCCAGACGGCGATGTGCTCACGCTGCGCGAGGACCAAGGGGCGCTGCAGGTCGGCCGGCAGGCCGACGAACTCTGCTTCGGCGACGCTCGTGAGAGCGGTGTGCTCGAAGCTGTAGGCCACGTACGTCGCCGCCAGCGCCGCGACGGCGTCACGCGGATCGGCCACCTTCTGCAGGCTCCGGTCCACCGCCTGAGCCAGCAGCCCCGCCGCCTGCAGGCATGCCGCCGCCAGGATGTCGACCTTGCCCGGGTAGTGGCGGTACAGCGCGGACGGGGCCAGCCCCACCGCCTGTGCGATCTGGCCGTTCGTGACGTTGGCGAACCCGTCCCGGGCGAACAGCGGGACGGCGGCCGCGAGGATCTCCGCGCGTCGTGAGCGCGGCACTGGCAGGACCGGCAGCTCGACGGAGCGCCTGCTCCCCACGGCCGGTACGGGGTCGGTCGCGATCACGCGCAGGGCGCACGCCGACAGCAGTTCCTCGACCCGCCGTTGAGCGATGGAGGTGCGATGCATCGTGATGGACCCGATCGCGCCGAGCGCCGCCGCGACCCGCAACTGCTCATCGGACCGCGGTTCCTCGCGCCGCACTGCCTCGGTGACCCGCCCGACGACGTACGCGAACTTCGCCCTGAGGAGCCGGCGATCCTCGCGGTCGAGGTACCTGGCCTCCCATCGGTACACGCCGCCCGACGCGCGATGCGCGAGGGTGACCCGGATGAGGGCGGTGAGCACGTCTGCCGGGGTCGCCTCGGGCGGCATCTCGACGAGCGCGCCGACGAGCCGGTCCACCATGGCGTGCGCGCACTCGGCGAACAGTGCGTACTTGTTCGGGAAGTGCCGGTACAGGGCCGTGGCGGTGATGCCCACACCGGCGGCGATCTCCTCCATGGACGCCGCGTGGTAGCCGCGCTCGCTGAAGAGCCGGCCTGCCGCCTCGACGATGAGCTGCCTGCGGTTGCGGGGGCGAGTGGCCGCGCTCGGCTCGGTGGTCATGAACGCACACACGCATGCGGAGACGGGGCCATACGGCCCAGTCAATCACACGTCGGGCAGGTGCTGGGGCGACCCGAGTGCGGACCGTGCGACATGCGGTCCCGAGACGCCACCTATGTGATTTTCCATTAACAAAATGCGTCGCGACGCTTCTCGAACCGCGGCATTGGACGGCACAATGCCGCAGCGGCCACCGATCGATACGACACCCGAGGAGTCACCCATGTCGACCGACACGGCGCCCGCCTGGTCCTTCCGGCACCACTGGATGTCCCAGGCGGCCACCCACGCGATGATGCGACCCGACAAGCCCGCGCTGCGCCATCTCGGAAAGACCACGACCTGGGCGCAGTTGTCGCGGCGTTCGCTGCAACTGGCCGCCGCACTCGCCGACCGAGGCGTCGCCGCGGGTGACCGCGTGGCCATGCTCACGCTGAACCATCCGTGGTTCGTGGAAAGCGTGTTCGCGGCGAACAGCCTGGGGGCCATGGCCGTGCCGCTCAGTTTCCGGCTCGCGCCGCTGGAACTCGACTACATCCTGACCGACTGCGCTCCGTCGGCGATCGTCGTCGACGCACATCTCCTGCCGCTGCTCCAGGCCGTGCCGAACGCCACGTCGATCGGCACGGTCGTCGTCATCGGCGAATCGGGCGAGGCCCAGGCCGAAGGCCGCACCGCGTACGAGGAGTTCCTGTCGGCGCACGAGCCGATGGAACTGCCCGACATCAGCGAGGAGTCCACCGCGCTGATCATGTACACCTCGGGCACCACCGGCCGGCCGAAGGGGGTGATGCTGTCCCACCGCAACATGCAGGTGCAGGCGATCACGTGCATCCGCGCGATGGAGATGTTCGACGACTCCGATGTCGGTTTCCTGACGGCGCCCTTCTTCCACATCGCGGGTCTGGGTTCGATCGTGGCGAACTTCGTGGTCGGAAGCACGGTCGTGATCCATCCGCTGGGCGCGTTCGACCCGCGGGCGGTGCTCGACGCCTATGAACGCGAAGGCGCCACCGTCGTGTTCAACGTTCCGCAGCAGTGGGACCTGATCTGCGCCCAGCCCGACATCGACAAGCGTGACCTGAAGCTGCGGATCATCAGCTGGGGTGCCGCCCCCGCGAGCCATGCGACCCTGCGCGCCATGGGCGAGAAGTTTCCCGCCGCGCTCAACGTGGCGGTGTTCGGCCAGACGGAGACCTCGCCGATCACCTGCGTGCTCCGCGGTGAGGATGCGCTGCGCAAGCTCGGCTCGGTCGGTCGGCCGATCCCGGGCATCCAGTACCGCATCGTCGACGCGGACATGAACGACGTCGCCGTCGGCGAGGTCGGTGAGATCGTCTACCGCGGGCCCACGGTGACGCAGGGGTACTGGAGGAAGCCGCAGGAGACCGCGGAGGCTTTCGACGGAGGGTGGTTCCACTCCGGTGACCTGGTCAAGCGGGACGACGAGGGCTTCGTCTGGGTGGTCGACCGCAAGAAGGACATGATCATCAGTGGCGGCGAGAACATCTACTGCGCCGAGCTGGAGAACGCCGTCGCCGCGCACCCTTCCGTACGGGAGGTCGCCGTGATCGGCAGGTCCGACGAGCGCTGGGGCCAGGTGCCGGTCGCCTACGTCACCGTCACCCCGGGAGCCGGACTGTCGCTGCGCGAGCTGACGGAGTTCCTCGAAGGAAAGCTCGCGTCTTTCAAGTGGCCGAAGGACCTCGTGCTGGTTGCCGAGCTTCCCCGTAACGCGGGCGGCAAGGTGGTCAAGTCCTTGCTCCGCACCCGGGACGCGGAAGAGGCCGGCGTCAGTGAACGGTGATCGATTTCGCGTGACGTGACCTCGCACGGGTGATCACTCCCAGGCTTGCCCCCGCACGACGCGGTACGGCGACCGACCGGCCCGCGCCGCGGCAAGCGCCTCCTCGACCGGCGGCCCGAACGCATCCCAGTTGCTCGCCGACCAGTTGTCCCCCGTACACACGATCTCGCGCCCCTCCCCGGCGTCGACGTGCACGAACGTGCCGCTGACCACGGCGACCACTACCTCGTCCAGCGCCTCGAGCAGATCGGCGGAACCGCTGTCACAGGCATCGCAGCCACAGTCCGGAAGTTGCTCGAGAGTCACAGCGGGCTCCCCCGCCCCCACCACGAGAACCGTCCCGGGAACCTCGTCGATGGCCGAGAACCCGAACACGAGAGGTACCGCGTCTGCGCGCACCGGTTGCAGCCGGACAGCGCCGCTCACGGCCACGCCCGGCTCTCGCCTCCAGATCGCCGCCGGATCCGTGACCGTCTCCACCTCGGCCAGCCCGAGCCGGGACAACGCCCGTGTCCAGGCGTCGGCCCGGGCAGCGAGAACCCGGTACTTCTCCGGCGCCGGACACCGCGAGTACTCCTCGTCCCGCACTTCGCCGTCAGGATGCGGATCGGGCCAGGGAGGGGTGTCCAACCCAGTGACGGCGAATGCCTCATCGACAGCCCGGCCGAGCCCCACTGGATCCATACCGGCACCCTACGGCGCGAAGCCGGGACGGGCTTCGCCACCGACCAGGGGTACGTCGACAGCGGCGAGCGCGCCACCCCACCTCCCCGGACAGCACAGACCTCGCCAGGCCCTTCGGCGATACGGCCCGTACGGCGCTGAACTGCGGATGACAGGCGGCAACCTACTCACTGGGAGCGGTGACGCGAGTGATCGCGGACTCGACGGCAGCGATGCGGTCGGCCACCAGTCCCAGCGCGGCGACCGCGCGGACGGCAGGGTCGCCGTCGGCGCCCCCGAGCGTGCGGGCGCGGACGTGGGCGGCCTTCAGCTGCGACCAGCGTTCGGTCTGTTGGGGCGTGAGGGTGCCGCGCAGTTCGGCGAGCTTGAGGAGGTTGGCCTCGGCGCCCGTGGTGAGCGTCTGGGCCTGGGCCGCGTAGTGGTCGTCGAGGACGGCGGAGAGTTCGGCGTCGTTCATCGCCGGGTCGATTCGGGCCGCGATCCTGTTCATGTCGCGGTAGGAGCCCTGGAGTTGGAAGGGTGGTTCGGTGCGGGCGTCTTCGGACTGCGCGGCCGAGGCGATGTAGGCGGCGTTCACCGTCAGGACGGTCGTGCGGGCCGTGAGCAGGTGGCGCAGCACCGCGACGATCCGCTCGGTCTCGGCCGGGGCGAACGGGTGGCTGAGCCGGTCGGTGCGGACGATGGGGCCTCCTTCCGTGGGCGCGCCGGATCGGGGGCCCGAGGAAGGACCATCGGCGGCAAGGCGGAGGAGGGCGTCGAGGTCGGCGCGGTCGCGGCCGGCGAGCGGCACCAGGTGGTCGTTCGCGGTGAGCGCGTTCTCGACGAAGCTGACGGCGAAGGCGTCCTGCCTGCCGGTCAGGACATCGCCGAGGTTCCACACGTCGGCGCGGTTGGCGAGCATGTCGGGGATGCGGAAGAGGGCACCGGACTCGGTGTAGGGGTTGCCGGACATGCAGACGGCGAACCGCTTGCCGCGCAGGTCGTACGTACGTGATGCGCCGTTCCGGACGCCGTCCATGCGGCGTTGGGCGTCGCAGAGCGCGATGAACTTCTGGAGGAGTTCGGGCGAGGTGTGCTGGATGTCGTCGAGGTGGAGCAGGACGTTGTTGCCCGCCTCAAGGGCGAAGTTGATCTTCTCGACCTCCTGGCGTGCCGTTGCGTTCGGGGCCTGGGCGGGGTCGAGGGAGGTGACCTGGTGGCCGAGGGCCGGTCCGTTGACCTTCACCAGGAGCATGCCGAGGCGTTCGGCGACGTACTCGACGAGGGTCGTCTTGCCGTAGCCGGGCGGCGAGAGGAGCAACAAGAGGCCTCCTTCGGTGCCGAGTTGACGGGTGAGGTTGTCGCCGATCAGCGGCAGGTACACCTCGTCGATGAGGCGGCTGCGGACGAAGGACGGCAGGACGTGCGGGCGGTGCTCGTCCAGGCGCAGCGCGGCGCGCTCCGCGGCGACGAGGGTGGCCCGGCGGGACTGGTAGGTCCGGAAGCCGGGGGCGACGTGTTCACGGAACTGGCGGGTGCGGGCGAGGAGTTCGTCGAGGCGGAGGGTGAGGCGGCGGCCGTCCAGGCGCGGGTGGGTGCCGAGGAGCCCGTCGACGGTCGCGGTGAGCGGCTCGTCGTTGTCGTAGCGGGCGAGGCCGGGGCAGAGCTCGACGGCGACGGCCTCGGGGAGGTCGGTGTCTCCCTCTCCGGTCGAGGCGGCGTACGAGGACAGCCAGGCCTCGGCCAGGGAGCGGCGGGCCGCGAGGTCGGTGACACCGGCGAGGTCGGCCTCGTAGGCCGAACTGTCCACGGCGCGACGGAACTTGTCGAGGAACGTACGGGTGGCGGCCGAGGTGACGAAGCCATCGGGTGCGCACGTCAGCTCCTCGAAGAGGTAGTCGGCGGCCGGGGCGTCTCCGATGCGGGCGGCGAGTTCGGCACACCAGTCGGCGATGACCGGGACCAGGCCGAAGGTGTCGCGGGCGCGGGCGAGCGAGGCGGCGCGGCGGGTCCACTGCTCGCGCTCGCCCTCGTCCGCCCCGAGCGCCCAGAACCGCTGCGCGGCGGCGCGGGCGGCTGGTGTGTGGCGCAGCAGTCCTGCGCCGGAGCGCAGGCGCAGCAGGGCGGTGAGAATCAGGGTCGCGTCGTGGTCGTGGACGCCGCGTTCGTAGCCTTCGTCGTACGACTTCTCGGCCGCGGCCCGCACCAGGGCGCGCAGGTCGTCGGTGGCAAGGAGCGCGTCCGCGCCGTGGTCGGCGAGCAGGCGGGCGGCGAGGTGCTCGGCGCGGTAGACCGTCTCGTTCTCCGAGGGGAGCAACTGGGTCCAGTAGGGCCGCAGTTCGGCGAAGCCGGGGTCGGTGACGGGCGCCCGGTAGTCGGTGCCGCCCAGGGCGATGGCCATGCCGTCGCCGTGGGGGACGAGGGTCAGTTCCTGCGGCTGGGTGTTGACCGGGAAGCGGTGGCGGCCGAGGCGGATGGCGCTGCCGCCGTCGGTGTAGAGGTCGGTGCGGTCGCGCAGGGTGCGCAGGGCGTGCCGGCGGGCGACGGCCAGGCGGCCGTCGAGTTCTTCGGCGCGCACCTGGTCGTCGAGGGCGCGCAGTTCGTCGATGGTGCGGCGGACCTTGGCGACCATCGGGTCGGACGCCAGGTATGTGGCGATGTCGTCGGGTGAGGCGAGGGCGGCCAGGCGGCGGGTGACGGTCTCCATGACGCGGTGCGCGGAGAGCGCGAGGCGTTCGGTGTGCCGGGCATGGGCGTCGGCGAGGGTCTGTTTGCGGGCGGCGAACGCCTCGTGGATCTCGGTGCGCTTGGCGTCGAGGCCGGCGAGGAAGTCGTCGGAGTCGGCGAACCTGCCTTCCAGTGACTGTAGTTGGAGGAGCAGGCGGGCGGTGTGGTCGTCGCAGGACTGCGGTGTGTCGGCGACGGCGAGGGCGCCGCTGACGGCCTGGCCGAGCAGCGTGAATTCGGCGGCGAACTCGGCGCGCCCCTCGTTCGCGGTCAGTTCGCGGCGGCGTGCGTCGAGTGTGGCGCGGGCCCGGTTGACGCCGGCGAGGACTTCGGCGATGCGCTCCAGGATGCCGGTACGCACGGTCGCTTCGCCGACGTCGAGACCTGAGACGATGCCGGTCACCGTCTGCAGCTGCTCGGCGAGGTCGGCGACGCGGGTGGCGAGCGGGGTCGCCTCTGCGGCCGTCTGCAGCTGGGCGGCCTCGGCGGTGAGCTCCTCGATGTCGGCATGGTGGGCGGCGAAGGCGTCCGGGCGCGCGAGGAAGGTGACGGCGCGGGCTGCGGCCGCGGCGATATCTCCCGCGAGGTCGTCGGCGAGGGTGTCGATGCCGTCGACGTCCGCGTACCTGAGCTCCTTGAGCGTGAGCAATCGGCCCTGTGCTCTTCGCAGTTCGGTGATGCGGCCGACCCACTCGTGGGCACTTCGCGGCACCTCCCCGCGGATCCTGCGTACCAGGCCCGCGATGTGCGAGGCCGCGTCCGCAAGCGCGTCGCCGGCCTGCCGGGTCAGGGTCCGGACCGTCTCGTACTCGGTCAGGACCTGCCGCGCGGTGGCTCGCACCGCCTCCAACGGTTCGTCCAGATGGCCGAGTTCGGGTTCGGCGAGCCAGTGGTAGGAGTCGGCGGCGCGCTCGCAGGACGCGGCCAGCGCCTCGTAGGCGTTCGCGGTGGGGGCGTGCGCGGTCCCGGCGACGGCGCGGGCGACGGACAGGCAGTCGGAGATGCCCCGTACGAGATCGGCGTTGCCTATGCGGGTCAACGACGTGTCGTCACCGGGCTCTTCGGCAGCGTAGGTGTCGGCCGTGAACGGGGTGCGCCACGTCTGGACCGGGTGCACGCGCGCCGGCTCATCGGCCTCGCCGGACCGGAGCAGCATGAGGATACCGTCGTCGAAGACGGCGTGGCCGCGACAGGTGAGCGGGGCGGCGACCTCTTTGCGGATCACGTTGTACGGGAGCAGCAGAGTGCGTCCCGCGGCCCGGGCGCGGAAGACGTACAGGACGTCCTCGCCGTTAGGCGAGCGCATCGTCCTGTCGTAGGCCAGGCCCATGGTGTCGAGCGCGTCGAACGTCTTGTGCGTGCCGGTGGCCAGGCAGTAGCCGCCGGGGAAGAGGATGCCCTGGTCGTCGGGGAGGACACGGCAGCCCTGGCCGATGCCGTCGAGGCGTGCGACGGTCCTGGTGAGGGTGCTGAAGACCAGGTGGCGCCAGGCGTCCTCCTTGTACGGGCGGATGCGCAGCAGGAGCAGGGCGCCGACGCGGGCATGCGCGATGTCGGCGTCCGCGAGGGACTGCAGCGGCTCGTCGACCGGTTCGGAGTGGATGCAGTCACCGGTCTCGGTGTCGTCCTCGACCTTGACGGTCAGGGCGCCGCCGACCGTGGACACGTACACCTCGCCACCGATGGAGACGTGCGGGTGACGCCCTGGAACGTGGTCCTCGCGGGTCGCGTCCCGCCAGCTGACGCCGTGCGCGGGCGGCAGCACGTCATCACGCTCGCCGCGCGCGTCGAGGAACCGCACGCCACCACGGCCGTCGTGTTCCCAGCGCAGCACGCGGATGTCGTCGGGCTTCTCGCCGATCTGGAAGACGGCGAGCAACTTGCCTTCGACATCACGGAGTTGAAGGAGGCGCGTCTGACGGTAATAGCGGAAGAGCGCGGCGAACTCCGTCACGAACGCGGGGTCGTCGAGGAGGCCCGCAACGGCGCTGCCGGGCAGCCGGGCAAGGTCGCGGTCGTGCAGGGTGAAGACGTCGCCGATGTCGGGCGTGCGGGTGCCCGGCGAGGTGCGCAGACCGAGCAGCAGGACGTCCCCTACGGCGACGACATCGCGTGCGACCCGCGGCTCGTCGGTGCGCACGGCCCCGCTCGCGGCGAGCGTCAGATCGGTGGAGCCGAACGCGGCAACGCGGCGGTCGTTGAGCGCCGTGGCACGGTCGGTCAACTCCCGGGCCTGTAGGGCGAGTCGGTCGCGCAGGACTTCGTACGTGCCCGCGTCCAGACCGGTCCGCGGTTCCGTTCCGGTGGCCATGCCCGGTCTCCCTTTCCGGCTCTGCTGCTATGTGTGCGGGTGCTGGGCGCGCCCGGACCCGCGGACCCCCGTACCGCGGGACCGGGCGCGATTCAATGGGCGGATCAGTTCCTGCGCGATCCGTTCAAGTCGGCGAGCGGCACATTCGCGATGCCCAACTGGTTCGCCTTGTCGAGCAGTTCACCCACCTGCCCGGCTTGCTCGCCACCCCCCTTCATGAGCTTCATCAGCAGCGCGGAGACGGTGAGGTTCTGCACGGGCGAAGAGAGCGAGCCGAGGATCTTCGACACGTCCTCGGTGAAGCTCTCGGTGCCGTCCAGCCACGGCCTGGCCAGCGCCTGCGCGGTCTCGGAGTGCTGGACGAAGGCGTCGACGCCCTTGCCCAGCGCGATCGAGGACACGAGCCGGTCGAAGAAGACGGACTCGCCACCGACGATGTTGATGTCCGCGTTCTCCAGGCCGGTCGCGAGCACCGTTGCCTGGGCCTCGGCGACCTGCCGCTGCACGTCCAGGCCGGCGAGCCGGATCTCCTTCTCGGCCTGCAGGCGCAGCCGGTACTCCTCGTGCCCGCGCGACGCGTCGTCCAGGGCGGCCATCGCGACGGCTTTCTGATTGATGCCCTCGGCCTCCGCCTTCAGCTTCTCCGCGATGGCGGTCGCCTCGGCCAGCGCCTTCGCGCGAGCCCCCTCCGCCTCCGCGCGCATCCTGGCCTCGGTGGCCTCCGCCTCGGCACGGCCGGCCTTCTCGATGACCTCGGCCTCCTTGTCGCGTACCTGCACCTCGGCGAGCCCGGCGGCCGCGCTCTCCGCCTGAATGCCCGCGGCGCGCTTGAGCTTGGCCTGTGCCTGCAGATCGGCTGACTTCAACTCGGCCTCGGCGAGGGTGAGTTGTTCGGCCGCCCGGTGCGTGGCAGCCTGCTCGGCCGCCTCCGCGGCCTTGATGTCCTTGACGAGCTTCTCCTGCGCCGCGGCCTCCGCCGCGATGATGACGGCCTGCCGCCCGCGCTCGGCCTCCTCGACCGCGCGCAGCTTCTTGATCGACTCCTCCTGCTCGGCCACCGTACGGTCCACGGCGACCCGCTCACGCACCACCTCGGCGATCTCCCGCTTCTCCGCCTCGACCTCCTTGTCAGCGGCGATCTTCGTCAGCTGCGTCTCCCGCTCCCGCGCGATGACCTCCAGCAGACGGTCCTTCTCTATGCGCTCGTTCTCGACGGCGATGACCCGCTCGCGGTTCTTCTGCGCCACGGCGACCTCACGGGCCTGGTTCTCGCGCTGCACACCGAGCTTCTCCTCCGTGACGAGGAACGCACCCTGCGAGCGCAGCCGCTCCTCCTCCACCACCCGCGCCGTCTCGGCCTCCTCACGCGCCCGAACGGTGTCGATCTCCCGCTTCTGCTTGATCTCGGCGTCGGCCTGGCGGCGCTCCAGCTCCAGGATGGTCTCGCGGGCGTCGACGTTCTGCCGCGTGATCTCCTTCTCCTCCGTCCGCTGGAACTCGTTCGTGCGTACGTGCTCGATGGTCGTCAGCTCGGTGATCTTCCGGATGCCCTGCGCGTCGAGGACGTTGTTCGGGTCGAGCTGAGCCAGCGGCGTCTGCTCCAGGTAGTCGATCGCCGCGTCCTCGAGGTGGTAGCCGTTCAGGTCGACACCGATGACCTCGATGATGCGGAACCGCAGCTCCTCGCGCTTGGTGTACAGATCGGTGAAGTCCAGTTGCTTGCCGACCGTCTTGAGCGCCTCGGAGAACTTCGCGTGGAACAGCTCCTGCAGCGTCTTCTGGTCGCTCGCCCGCTGGGTGCCCACGGCCTGGGCGACCTTGATGACGTCCTCGACGGTCTTGTTGACCTTCACGAAGAACGAGATGCGGATGTCGGCACGGATGTTGTCCTGGCAGATCAGCCCGTCCCGGCCGGTCCGGGTGATCTCGATGGCCTTCACCGAGATGTCCATCACCTCGGCCTTGTGCAGCACCGGCAGCACGACCTGCCCGGTGAACGTCACATCGACCTTGCGGATCTTCGAGACGATCAGGGCCTTGCCCTGCTCCACCTTGCGGAACAGCCGGGTGAACACGAGCAGCAGCGCGGCGACGACGATCAGGACAACGACGACGGACACGCCGATGCCCACGGTGGTGGCATCCATGATGAAGTCCTTTGGCTTCAGGGGCGGTTGGCGCCCCTGGATGAAGAAGGAGACAGACATGCCGGGGCAGCGGTGCGGCAGCGCCCGGGTCGGAACAGGACAGCGGGGCGGGCCGCGCCCGGCACCTCAGCGGCCCTGTTCCCTCAGGGCCCTGCCGCCATGAAGGGGTCCCTCGCGGCCGCCGGCCGTGACCCCGGTACCACGACGGAGTGAGCCGGGTTCATCAGCAGCTCGGCAGGCGAGCCCATGAGGCGGCGGGCCACCCGGCGGCCGACCACGGGCGAGCCGATCAGCAACACCGCTTCGAGCGCGGCATGCGTCAATCCCCCCGGAGCGACCAGCTCGGCCAGCATCGAACCGGTCACCGTCACGAGCCACGCGACGGCGATCACCAACGACACCGCGCCGGCGACAGGCCCTCCCCCGAGCCCCCATGCGTCCAGCTCGACATCCGCGTCGAACGCCCCGGCCTCGACCCTGCCCAGCGCGACCAACACCCAGAACCCGCAGGAGACAACGAGCGCGGAAGTGAAGAACAGCCCCGGAAAGCCAATCACCGCAGCGAGGAACTCCCCCATCCCCCGACCCCCGTTCGGTGCGCCCCTAGGCTCCACCCCGGTGCCAGGCCTCACTTGCGAAGCCCGGCACCAGGGCTTGGCCCCCGTTCCTGCCACACCCATCCTGAGGCGTCCGCGACGCCCGGCGCATTGCCGTACACCGGCAGTCTTCACGACTCTTCAATGCCGGTGCCCGACGTACCCGACACCCCGGCACGACCCGGCTGAGCCGGTCCGGCGGGTCAGAGCGTCCGTGCCTCGGGGGCGTCGCCCTCGATGGCGCACCTCACCCCGGACCGCAGATCGGTCCCGCCACACCCGACAGCGCTGCCGGACCCCGGCAAGCACAGACCCCTTGCACTGCACGCCAGGAAACTGTCAGTGCCGCGTTAAGGACCTGTAAGGTTCCTCCCGGTGTGCCGGGAAGTCTGGTCGGCGATAGGGGACAAGTCTCTTCGCTGATCGGGGGCACCGGGCGTGGTTCTGGTCGCGGTATTCGGAGTCGCACTGCTCATCGCGGTCCTCCTGCCGGGTCTCGCCACCCGCACGGCCCCACCGACATCCAGCCCCCCTCACACCCGTCTCCGCGGGCTCCGTGCTCGGCGCACGCTCCCCGCAGGCGAAGCAGACGTCCGCGCCGCTGGGCGAGTCACTGGCCGAACTCGCCGATTTCGCCGTCCTATTGGTGTCCGGCGCGCTGCTCACCCCGCAGCTGTTCGGCGACCTGCCAATGGCGGGCGCCGGCAAGGACGCCCGCCTGATGCAACGACTCATCGGAGGATCGTGAACGACTGGCACAGCTGCGCAGCGATCGCCGTCTTCGTCGGCGCCTACACGCTCATCATCAGCGAAAAGATCCATCGGGTCGCCGCCGCGCTCGGCGGCGCGGCGCTCATGCTGGCGATCGGCGCGACCGACGACAAGTCGGCGTTCTACTCGACCGGATCCGGCATCGACTGGAACGTCATCTTCCTGCTCATGGGCATGATGATGATCGTCGGTGTGCTCAAGAAGACCGGCATGTTCGAGTACCTGGCCATCTGGGCCGTGAAGAAGGCCCGGGCGAAACCCTTCCGGGTCATGGTGATGCTGATCGTCATCACCGCGCTCGCCTCGGCCCTGCTCGACAACGTCACCACGGTCCTGCTGATCGCCCCGGTCACGCTCCTGGTGTGCGAGCGGCTCGCGCTGCCCGCCGCCCCGTTCCTGATCGCCGAGGTCTTCGCGTCCAACATCGGCGGCACTGCCACCCTGGTCGGCGATCCGCCGAACATCATCATCGCCAGCCGCGCGGGCCTGACCTTCAACGACTTCCTGACCCATCTCGCGCCCCTCTCCGCCGTACTGACGGTGGTCCTCGTCCTGCTGTGCCGGGTGATGTTCCGCAAGTCCTTCGTCTACGACGAGGAACGCGCCGCCGAAATCATGACCCTGGAGGAACGCGAAGCCATCAAGAACCCGCGCCTGCTCGTCCAGGGATTGATCGTCCTCGTGCTCGTCGTCGCCGGATTCGTCCTGCACCCCGTGCTGCACTACGAACCCAGCATCGTCGCCCTGCTCGGCGCCGGCCTGCTCGTGGCCATTTCCACGGTGGAGACCGGAGAGGTGCTGGCCGAGGTCGAGTGGCCCACCCTCGCCTTCTTCGCGGGCCTGTTCATCATGATCGGCGGTCTGATCGAGACCGGCGTCATCGGCGAGATCTCCAAGGCCCTGGCCGACGTCATCGGCGGCAACGAACTCAGCGGCTCCATGGTCCTGCTCGGCGCTTCCGCCGTCCTGTCCGGCATCGTCGACAACATCCCGTACGTCGCCACCATGGCCCCGATCACCGCCGACCTCGTCCACGACATGGGCGGCTCCGGCCATCACGTCATGTGGTGGGCCCTGGCCCTCGGCGCCGACCTCGGCGGCAACGCCACGGCCATCGGCGCGAGCGCCAACGTCGTCGTCCTCGGCATCGCCGAACGCAACCGGCAGCCGATCTCCTTCTGGCAGTTCACCAAGTACGGCCTGATCGTCACCGCCGTCACAGTGGCCATCTCGGCGGCATACGTGTGGCTGCGCTACTTCGCCCTGGCCTGAGCCCGCTCCGGACACTCGCCTGCGCGAGCGCGTGCCGGCGCACCCGGGGCCGCCCTCCCTCCGGGCGCTGAACCGCAGCGGCCCGAACGGCACACCGGCACGCCCCGCGCACCCATCCGCGTATGTTTCCCATCAAGGCCCTGGCGGCAACGCCTTCGCGGTACGACCCTGGACCAACACCACGCAACAGAGGAGCGTTCGTGCGCGCACGAGACCTCGCGGTCGCCTACGAATCGGTGAACGTCGACAGCGACGCCACGGAAGCGGCCCGCCTCATGGCCGAGCACAAACTCCCCGGGCTCCTCGTCCTCGACGAGCACAGCGCGCCCCGCGCGATCCTGCCCGCCTCCCAATTGATCAAGGTACTGGTTCCCCAGTACGTCATCGACGACCCGTCACTTGCCGCCGTCGTGGACGAGAAGCACGCCGACCGGCTCTGCCAGGCGCTGCGCGGCCGCACCGTCGCCGACTGCCTCCCCCGTGACATCACACCGCCGCCGGTCGCCGCCCCGGACGACACCGCGCTGGAGGTCGCCGCCCTCATGGCCCAGGTTCGCAGCCCCTTGGTCGCCGTGGCTGAGAAGTCGAAGGACGGCACCCACCTGCTCGGCGTGATCACCGCCTCCCACCTGCTGCACGAACTCCTCGACGCCTCGGGCACCTTGCCCACACCCTGACGCCGAAGCACATCACAGAGGCTGAGCAGGCCGGACGAGGATGCGGACACCGAGGCGCTGCCCTCGGCTTTCAGCGGCCGGTCTCGAACCGGGGTGGCTTGAGGTTCTTGAGGCATGCGGTGTCCGGGGCGGTCGGGGTGTCGAAGAACGAGACGGTGATCTTCTGCGCGCACTTCGACGTGGCGAACACGACGTGGGGTTCGTAGGGGACGGTGACGACCTTGGCCTTGCTCAGCGTGCGGGCGACGTACGGTCCGTTGTCCGCGCCGGTCTGGGAGTCAAACCCGCCCGAGATGGCGAGGGTGGGGATGTCGCCGCGCGTGACGTCCCGGATCGAGCGCGGCGCCGCCGGGACGTTCCAGACGTCGCAGTCCGGGCGCAGGAAGGTGAGTTGTGGAGCCTGGGCCTGTACCGAGTGGGGGAACGACGGGAACGTTTCCTGCCCGCCCCGGAGCGCCTCCTCCTTGCTCTCGTACGGCGTCCACTCGCTGCAGAAGACGCCGTAGGCGAGTCCGTGGGCGACCCTTCCGACGGCCTGGGGGCTGAGCTTGCCGCCCGCCCACTGCTGGGCGATCCGCTGCGGCTTGCCGTGGGCCAGCTCGTCGAGGGCCAGGGGGACTTGGGGTGCCACGTGGGTGGCGGAGGTCATCCAGTTCACCAGGGCTCCGCCGTCCAGTACGACCTTCACCGGCTTCGCCTGGCCGGGGACCGTGACGGTGGTCGTGACCGGCTTGGCCTCCAGCTGACGCACGAGGCGGTCGAAGGTGGCCGGCAGGTTCGGATAGCGGCGGTTGCAGGCGGGCTGGTCGGCGCAAGCCTTGAACAGGCCGTCGAAGCCCTGCCGGGCGCTGCTCCAGGTCGCGGCCGATCCTGCCCTGGACGGCGGCAGGATGCCGTCGATGCCGACCGACCGGAGTCCTTCCGGGTGCTGGCGCATGTAGATGAGTGCCAAGTCGGTGCCGTACGAGATGCCGAACAGGTTCCACTGCTTCACGCCGAGTGCGGCTCGCAGGTCCGCGTAGTCGGCTGCGCTCTCGGTGTCGTTGTAGGCGCTGAGGTCGTTGCCGCGGGCCGCCAGTCGGTCGTGGCAGGCCTTCGTGGCCTCGACGTGCAGGCGCTCGGTGGACGGCGCGTCGTAGACGAGGCCGACCGCGCGGGCGTTGAACTTGTCGATGTTGGGGCAGGTGAGCCTCGGGGTGGCCGAGTACGTGCCCCGCTGGGACATGAAGATCACGTCCCGGTCGCGGTTCAGGAGGCCGTCGACGGCCATCTTCGCCTCTCCGACTGCGTCGTCGCCGGGTCCGCCGGCCAACCAGACGATCGGGTCGGGTTTGGGCTTGGCGGCCAGCGCCGGCACGATCGCGACGCCGAGCTCGATTTTTCGACCGTTCGGCTTGGCGCGGTTCTCGGGCACGGTGAGCGTTCCGCAGCGGGCTCCCTTGAGCTCGGGGATCGGTTCGGGCGTCTTCGGGCACGGGCCCGGCTCGTAGCGGGCGTCGTCGGCCTCGCCGGCGGTCGTTCCGATCGGCCCTCCGGTGTCGTCCCGTGCCTGGGCGGGCGCTGCTAGCAGGCCGGTGACGAGGAGCCCCGCCGCCGCACCGGCCGCGGTGGCGTGGATCCGTCGTGCGGTGCGCCGACGGCTGGGCGCCTGAGGGGAAGCCATCTGTCCTCCCGGTCACTTCGGGGTGATCGTGAACGGTTGCGGCGTGAGACCGGCTACGCAGCCGGTGTCGGGCGCGGTCGGTTGCGCGAGGAACGAGGCCAGCACGCTTTGCGCGCAGGGCGACTGGGGGACCACCCAGTGAGTGATTCCGGGGACGAGCACGGAGGTCGAGCGGGACAGCGTACGGGCGGCTCCCTTCGCCCAACTCGCCCCGGTCTTCGCGTCGAACGTCCCGGAGACGAGGAGCGTCGGCACCGCGCTGGGGGTGGCCACCCGCTGGCCGGCGGCGCGGTCCGGAACATCCCAGAGCCGGCACACGTCGTACTGGAAGGGCAGCTGCGGCACCTGGGCCAGGACCGTGTCGGGCCACCCGGGGAAGGCTCGGCGCCCTGCCTTCAGCACGTCGGATTCCGAAGAGCCCGGTGCCCATTCGCCGCATGCCACCGATTCCGTCAGCCCGTGCGCGGTCACGCCGACGGCTTGGACCGAGTCGGCCGTGCGGGCCCGCGCGAAGCGGTCCGGACGTCCGTGGCTGAGTTCGTCGATCGCCGCCGGGACGTCCTTCGCCTTGACGGCGTTGGCGACCAGCAGGTTCAGCACCGCGCCCCCGTCGAGGACGACCTTCACCGGGTCTCCGCCCTTCGGCGGCTTCGCCTTGAGCGTGAGCGGCTTCGCCTCCAGCCTGCGTACCTGCTCCGTCAGGGTGGTGGCGAGGTCCGGGTAGCGGCTCTTGCAACGGGGCTCGGCCGCGCACGCCTCCAGGATGGTGTCGATCCCCTCACGAGCGCTGCTCCAGCCCCACGGCAGGATCGCGCTCTGTGGAGGTGTGACGGAGTCGATCGCCACCGCGCGGATCCCCTTGGGGTGCAGGCGCAGGTAGGTGAGGGCCAGGTCGGATCCGTAGGAGTACCCGTAGACGTTCCACCGGGAGATGCCCAGTGCCGTACGCAGGTCGGCGAAGTCCGCGGCGTTCTCGGTGGTGTTGTATGCGCTCAGGTCGACCCCGTCGCCCTTCAGGCGGTCCCGGCATTTCTTCACCGCGTCCAGCATGAGCCGCTGCGCCGCTGCTGAGTCGTAGCCCAGCCCGACGGCCTTCGCGTTGAAGCGGTCGATCTCGGGGCAGGCGAGGTTCGGCTGGTCGTAGAGGTTTCCGCGCTGGGCCATGATGATCAGGTCGCGGTCCTTGTTCAGACCGGAGTCGACCAGGATGGGAATGTCGTCGAAGGTGTCGCCGCCGGGTCCGCCCGCCATGAACACCACGGGATCCGCGGAGGGCTTGGCCGAGGCGGCCTTGATGACCGCCACGGCCAGCTTGATGGTCCGGCTACCGGTCCGGCCGCGGTTCTCCGGGACCTCCAGGTGTCCGCACCGTGCCGTGCTCAGGGCATCGATCGGCTCGGGCGTCTTCGGACAGGGACCGGGCACAAACCGTGCCGGTCCCACCGGGCTGGGCCCGGCCGTGTGAGCGAGTGGTGCGGCGGCATTGCTCTGTGTCGGGCCGAACGCCGCCAGACAGGCCAGAGCGGCCCCGGCAGCCGCCGCGTGGAGGCGGTGCTGTCTCATGGGATTCCGTTCCTCTGCCGATGTCGAAGGCTGCCCAGCCGGGCAACGCCGCAGCGGTGTGGGCGGAACACACGCATTTCGACGGTATCGCGGGGTGCGGACTCGCGCACTCCGGCGGCCGCCGGCTACGTGCAGGGGGCAATCACCTGGCGGACGGCGGCGGTGTCAGAGGTCCTGGATTCACGGCCGGAACGGGCGGTCGACTTCCAGCTTGAACGCGACCTCCAGCAGTTCCGCCAGCTCACCGCCGGGGCGGCCGGAGAATCATGACGCCGATGGGCAGCCCGTCCTCTGGGAGCGCTCGTCGCGGGCACCGCGTTTGAGGGAGTGCCGACGAGCGGACCGTACTGAACCAACTCCGCGAAGAAATGGCCGAATTGAAGCGGGCGACCGAGATCCTGAAAGCCGCCTCGGTGGTTTTACGAAGGAGCTCTACCGGTCCCGCACGGGGCTGACACGACGCGGGGCTGACGCGTGCGGCCACCGGCTGGACGAGGAACACGG
The DNA here is from genome assembly GCF_026340095.1 of Streptomyces sp. NBC_01446. Taxonomy (GTDB): domain Bacteria; phylum Actinomycetota; class Actinomycetes; order Streptomycetales; family Streptomycetaceae; genus Streptomyces; species Streptomyces aureus. The sequence continues at coordinate 445,579 of NZ_JAPEPO010000001.1, forward strand.
ATGCGATTAAGGACCGTGATCAGCTGCGGGCGTCACCCCGCTGACCGGGGTTATCAGAACTGCCAGTGGACGGCGGCTGCTGTCACTGGCCGGATGAATGACCAATCCGGACATCGCCGAGCGGGATCACCGGGCCTCGTCGCCGCTCCTGGAAGACAAGGGCGCCCAGGTGTACTGGACGCGCACGCCGTGGTCGTGGAGCCAGGCGGTCTCACGGTGCCGTAGTTCGTGCGCGGACTCCGGGGCGATGGCGCTGGGCCAGCGGACGAGTACCGCGGTGACGTCGCCCGTCTGTGCCAGCTGTCTCACACGCCGCCACCCGCTGCGCTGGGCCGGGTCGGGCTCACCGTACGTGTCGGTGACGACCTCGGCGATCGCCAGTCCGCGCTCCTGGGCGAACGCGTGTCCTTCCGTCTGCGCGCACCGCGTGGCTGACCCGGGCGCACCCCGGGCTCGGTCGGCGCATACGTACAGCACGACAGAAGGAGCGGTTTCGCTGTGGGGGGTCATGGGCGCCTTCTGTAGGTGGATCGAGGAGAAGGGGTTCCTCGCCGCGTGTAGGGGACGTAGCGGGGCCGTGCGGTGCCGACTGCGGTCTCTGCCATTGGACGGGGGAACTGGTCTGGCGTGCAGCAGGCCGGGCCTGGCCACGCTGCATCCGAGCTGTCGCCGCCGGGTCGGGCCCCACGTTCGGCGCTGGCCCGCGCCCACGGCATCAGGGGTGAGCCGTCAACTCTGCCCAGACGACCTTGCCTTCGGCCCGCGTCGAGCGTGCGGAGCCCCAGCGGTCCGCGAGCTGCTGGACGAGGAACAGGCCTCGCCCACTCTCCTCGCCGGGGCCGGCGTGGTGCTCGGGCGGGCGGACCGGGGTGCGGCCGGCGTCGTGGAGTTCGATACGCAGGCACCGCTCGTCCCCGGTCAGCGTGAGGCCACACAGGACCTGACCGCTGTCGGTGTGGAGTACGGCGTTCGTGGTCAGCTCGGAGACCAGCAGCACCGCGTCGCACATTGCGTCTCCGGGCACCTTCCAGGCGCGCAGCCGGTCGCGCACGGTGTCGCGGGCGGATCTCGCGCTGGTGCGCAGGGCGGGCAGGCCGAACCAGTACTCCCGACGAGGCACGGTCGTGGCTAAGGCGGGGGTCAAAGCCGGGGCTGAGGGCGTGGGCAGAGTCACGGATGTCGCCTTCCAGTGCCTTCCGCGGGGCAGGCGTGGTGTGGGGATGCGGGCTGCAGCTCGAGCGGTGTGAGGCGTGTGCCGAGGCAGGCGCCCTGCGGTGGGGTGCCGACGACGGCATCAGCATCACGTCTCCCGTCCGGGCCGGATGCTGCGTCAGAGCTGTGACTTGACCGCTCACATGTCAACTATGCGCGTGATCGTGTTCACGCTGCAACCGACTCGCTGATAATTTCAGCAGTGGAGTATCACCCTGGCGTCGTCTTCAAGTCACTGCCAGAATGGTGTTGTTGATGATCCTTCAGGAGGTTGGGCGTGAGTGAAGCCCGTTCCAGCACGAGCGCGCCGACAGTCCTGCGCATGATCCTCGGCCGCCGGCTGCAGGACATGCGGCTCGGCGCCGGCGCCTCGCTGGAGGACGCGGCAAGAGCCCTCCGTGTGAAGACCCTGACCATCCGCCGGCTGGAAAAGGCCGAGGTCGCGCTGAAGCCTCTCTACGTGGAGAAGCTCCTGGAGACCTACGGCGCGGACCGCCAGGAGATAGACGAGTTCGTCGACCTGGCTGAGCAGGCCAACGAGCCCGGCTGGTGGCACTCCTACCGCGACGTCGTCCCCAGTTGGTTCACCGCCTACGTCAGCCTGGAGACCGGCGCCAAGACCCTGCGCACCTATGAACCCCAGTACGTCACCGGCCTTCTGCAGACTCCCGGCTACGCGCGCGCCGTACTGCGCGGCGGGTTGCCGAACGGCAGCGAGGAGGAGCTCGTGCGCCGCGTGGAGCTGCGGCTGCACCGCCAGAGCCTGCTGGAACGCGAGGACGCCCCCACGTTGTGGGTGGTCATGGAGGAAGCCGTCCTGCACAGGACGGTGGGCAGCTCCGACGTGATGCGGGAGCAGATCGAGCGGCTCCTGGACGTGTCCGAGCTCGCCCATATCAGCGTCGACATCGTGCCCTTCACCGCGGGTGCGCATGTCGGGGCGTGTGCACCGTTCACGTATTTCCGGTTCGAGGAGCCCGAGCTGCCCGACATCGTCTACAGCGAACTCCTGTCCGCCTCCGTCTACTTGGACCAGCGCGCGGACGTCGTCGCCCATCTCGAGGCGCATTCCCGTATGGCGCTGGCGACGTCGTCCGAGGACAGCAGGGCGCTCTTGAACCGCATGCGCAAGGAGTACTCGTGACGATCACCGACGAGGGCGTGTACAACGGGATGCCGGCCCGCGATCTCGGGGAACAGGGCTGGGAGCGTCCCTGGAGCGGGCCGAACGGCGGCCAGTGCGTCGAGACGAAACAACTCGCCGACGGCCGCGTGGCCGTTCGGCAGTCCACCGACCCGGCCGGGCCGGCCCTGATCTACACGCCGGACGAGATCGCAGCGTTCGTCCGCGGGGTCAAAGAGGGCCTGGCCGATCACTTGGCCGCCGGGTGAACCGGCGGCGGGCAGTAGTAGGGACGACGACACCGGTCCCGTCCTTGGCCTGCGGGCCGACAGACACACACCTGAAGGGGAGAGCATGACCACCAGGCAGGCCGGCCGGGATCTCGACACGAGCAAGGCGCACTCGGCCCGAATGTACGACTACTTCCTCGGCGGCAAGGACCACTTCGAGATCGACAAGGAGGCGGCCCTGGTCGCCGCCCAGGCCCACCCCGGCATCTACGTGACCGCCCGCGAGAACCGGGCGTTCATGCACCGGGCCACCCGTGTGCTGGCGCAGGAGCACGGCATCCGCCAGTGGCTGGACATCGGCACGGGCATCCCGACCGAGCCCAACCTGCACCAGGTCGCCCAGTCCGTCGCCGTCGATGCCCGCGTCGTGTACGCCGACAACGACCCCCTCGTTCTCAAGTACGCCGAACGCCTCATGCGCAGTACGACGCAGGGACGCACGGCCTACATCGAGGCCGACGCCACCGACCCCGATGCGCTCATGACCGCCGTGGAAGCCTCGGAGGTCCTGGACTTCGACCAGCCCATCGCCCTCTCCCTCAATGCGCTCATGCACTTCATCACCGACCCGCACGACCCGTACGCCATCATCCGCCGGCTGCTCGACCCGCTCCCGGCCGGCAGCGCCCTCGCCATGAACCACTGCACGCCCGACTTCGACCCCGACACCTGGAACAAGGTCGCGGAGGTCTACACCAAGTCCGGGTCTCCGGTGCAGTTCCGATCGCACGACGACGTCCGCCGTTTCTTCGACGGGCTCGACCTGATCGAACCCGGCATCGTCTGCTGCCACCGCTGGCGGCCCGCCGGTCCCGCCGACGGGACGGAGCCCGCGGACGCCCAGATCAGCCTGTTGGCGGGCGTAGGCATCAAGCGCTGACCGGGGTCAGGCCCCGACGGTCCGGTCGGCTGGGCACCTGCGTCCGCAGCGCAGTTTCCCCGGGGAAGCTGTGGGAGCTCGGGGCTCACGAGGTTGTCGCAGGTCGTGGATGGCGAGAGTCGGCCTGCGGGGATGCCGTGGGGGCAGCAATCCGCCGTCTGCTCGTCATTCGCCGCTGGTCGGTACCACGTTGGTGGCAGCCACTGCGGGGCGCAGCGCTTTGGCGAGTTGGACGGCGTTGCCCACGGCCCAGAAATGGGTGAAGAACAGGCGGGGGCTCTCCGTCAAGTGGTGGTTGTGCAGCTCGACGAGCTGGATCCCGCCCCGCCGCAGGGCTCCCAGTACGTTCTGGACCTCCTCGGCGAGCATGACGCAGTCGCCGCTGAGCGCTGCCCTGCCCTTTCCCAGCGGCTGGAAAATGAACGCGCTGGTCGCGCCCAGACCGGAGGGCAGTACCAGATGGCCGTCGGAGATCGTCTCGCGGCGGGCGAAGACGGCCTTGTAGACCACGCCGTCGCTGGAACCCTTGGCGCCCAGCGCAGCGTCGATTCCGGCGGTGTCCAGGGCGACGGGGCTCGGCGGGCCGGCCGGTTTTGCCGGCGGGATGCCGGTGCGGTCGAATCCCGCGCGCAGGCCGTTCGCCAGGGCCAGTTCGTGCTGGCCGTGTCCGTGGACATGGACCCACCAAATGTCGGGGCGATGGGCGGGCAGATGCTTGTGGAGCGCGGTCACCGCGATTCCGTGCGCCTGCCAGGCGTCGATCACCCGCTGCAGTTCCCTCTCGGTGACCGCCACATCGCCCATGCACATCGTGCTGCCGTCGGCGTAGCGGACGAAGGCCACGTGCGCACCCAGTGCGAGCTCCGGTGTGATGACGATGTTGCCCTCGACGACGACGCGAAGATCGTCGCGAGGGAAGGGGGTGTGGTACGTCGTCCCTCGCAGCAGGTTGCCGCTGCGGCCCAGCGCTTTCGCTACGGCCGCCCAGTCCGACACGGCGGTGGTCAGCGGCTTGACCATCGCCCCTTCGGGCGCCGTACGCGCGCTGGCCGGCCCCGCCCCGGCCAGCACCGGTGTCAGTGCGGCAGCGGCCAGCACGCGTCGCCGGGAAGTGGCCGCCTGGTTGTCTCCAGTCATCATCTGATCTCCTCCATGGCGAGATGAAACCATGAGAAATGTGTGTTATTGGCATTGACTGGGCCAGTATGGGCCAGATAGGCCAGATGGGCCTTTCGATCTGTCATCGAACGTGCCTTGAGTGGCGCCTCGCGAATCGTCAGCACCCTCATGAGGGGGCCAACCTAAGACCGTTTCCCCCCATGACTAGTTGGGCGCTGCTTGCTCGACGTCTTCGCCACAAGCCATCTCACTGCCGGTCGCGGCCACGGGCACCAGCCAGTAGCGGGTTCAGCGCCCGCGGCGACCGCGCCCCCGAGCGAGGGCAACCTCCCTTTGGGAGTCCGGGCCGTTGGGGGACGGTTCCGTCAAGGGCAGCGGAATCACACGACTCCGAGGCGTATCGCGCAGACAGTTCCCGTGATTGGCTCCCGGCTCCGCACCCTTCAGGTGGTCTCCGAGCACGGCACGGTGACCGCCGCGGCGCAGGTCCTGCACTACACGCCATCGGCCGTCTCGTACCAGCTGCGCCAGCTCTCCGCCGATGTGGGCGTGGAACTGGTGGTCCAGCAGGGCCGGGGTATCCGGCTGACGAGCGCGGCTCGCACGCTGCTGCGTCACGCCGAACGCCTCCAGGCGCAGTGGGAGGAGGCCGGGCCGAGCTGGCCGCCCTCGGCACCGAGCCCACGGGGCAGACCCTTCTGGAACGCGTCCGCAACGGCGGCGCCTACCAGCCACTCCGGCCTCCCCCAGACCGATGGGAGTGGCGCAAGCAGTTCCCAAAGCTCGGATACCTGCTGGCCGGATACTTCCACCAGGACTTCTCCAGGTTCTACGTCTCACACAGATGAGGCACTCGACGACTACTTCACTGGAAACCCTCCGGAGATGTTCACCGAGGCAGCCGAAGAGATCCGCTCCTTCACCGAACTCCTGACCTCGGACAGCGATCTCGACCAGGCCACGCGCATCCTCGGCCTGAGCATCTATCCGCCCGAGGGTGCCTCTCTCCGTCACTGGCTCACCGATGTCCAGGACGTCCTCACCCACCACCGCCCCACCTCCTGAGGGCCGGCTCATGCCCGGCCCCGCCGCAGGCCGTTTGCAGCCGAGCCCCGAGATGCCCTGTAGCGCTCGCATATACGATTCGGTGCTGCGAACTGCGGCGATGACGTTCCGCCAGGAGGCCTGGCGATACTCATTGATCAGGCCGCTGAGGACGGGTTGTCGCCAGAACCGGCCGGCCTGGAGGTCGGCGGTGGCCAGGGCGGGACGTTCGGCGCTGTCTGGGGGGAGCTGCTGCGTGGAGGAAGTCGACGGCGAGGATGCCGTGCGCCTGGACGGTGAGTAACCGGCGCCACATAGGGCCGGACCATTGCGGGGCGGGGTCGATGCGCGCGGCGTGCGGCTACTGATCCACAGCTTTTGACAATTGCTCTCGCTCCACCGGCCTTCCGCGCTCTACTCCACGTCACCGTGCACCTTCGTCACCGGTAGGCGTCTCGGGGCGCCCGGCAGAGCGTGTGTCAGTCTGCCGGGCGCCCCGCGTCCTCTCCGGGATCGCGGAGTGAGGCGGCGGTCCAGGCAACGCGAAGTGGATGCTCACTGATTGCACGATGGCGCCGGCTCTGCGAGGCCCGAGTCGGTGTCGGCGACCCAGGCCACGGTCGCAAAGAGCGGCGAAGGGCCCGAAAGCCCGCACCTGGGGGCCGGTCATCGGCTCCGGTCGCGATCCACGGCCTTACGGCTCGCCCTCATAGAGGGCCTTCCGGTGCTGCCTCAACCGGGCCTGCTTGCGTGGAGGGAAGCGAACCTTCCGAACCCTCGAGTCGGCCGACGAGGCTCCCACCAGAAGACTCGCGCCCTCTCGGAACGTCCACCTGACGGCGCACAGTGCCGACGCGCGTGCCCGACAGGTCGCATGACGGTGCGTCAGCTTGCTGCGCGGATGAAGCGGAGTGTGGCGGAGACCGTCGCCAGGCCGCGCATCATGCCCATCTGATTCCACTTGAGGCCGAACTCGCCGCGGTCCACGGTGAACTCCGTCTCCAGCGTGACCGCCTCACCGTCCGCCGCGACCAGGCGCGCGGTGAGAGTCTGCGCGCGGCTGATGCCGCGCACGGTCAACTGACCGGACACCTCGACGGAGTCGGCGGTACGGACCTTCGCGCTGTGGACCGCGAAGGTGATCTCGGGGTGGTTGGCGGCGTCGAAGAAGTCCGCCGAGCGCAGATGCTCGTCACGCTTGTTGTTCTTGGTGTCGAGGGAGGCGGCGTCGAGGGTGATCGTGCCGATGGCGGAGCCGTCGGAACTCACCTCCCCGCGGCCGCCGACGACACCGAAGGTGCCTTTCACGGTGACCAGGTTCCACATCGTCTTGTGACGCAGGGCGACGGTGGAGGCTGCGGCGTCGAGCTGCCACACACCGGTTTCGACGGCGACGGTCATGATCTTCTCCAGTGAGCGGGGGCGGGGGTTCATTCGAGGATGAGTAATTCAAAATTGGATGACTGCACGCTAGCTCATCATCCAATTTTGAACAACGATCTCGTCCAAAATTGAACGACAGGTACACTCGAATCCATGGCCGACCCCGAGGCGCCCCGCAGTGACCTGCCCGAATGCCCGTCCGCGCAGGGTGGCGGACTGCTGCCCAAGGAGCTGCGCGCCTGGATGCTGATGCTGGCAGCCATGGGGTCGGTGGAGCAGGAACTGCGCACGGTTGTGAAGGAGCGGCTGGACGTCTCTCACGACGAGTTCCTGATCCTGTGCCTGCTCGCCGAACAGCCCAGGGCGGGCCTGCGCATGACGCGCATCGCGGAACTCCTCGGCCGCCCCAAGACCCGGCTCACCTACCAGATCGCCTGCCTCCAGCACGCCGGCCTCGTCACCCGCAGCTCGGTCTGTGGTGACAAACGTGGCATCGAGGTTGCCCTCACCGACAAGGCCCGCCGCCTTCTGGAGGAGGCCTCGGACACCCTCGCCGCGACGGTCACCCGGGCCCTCTCCCACGTCATGGGGCCGGACCAGCACGAGGCGATGTCCGGTCTCCTGCCCGACCTCGCCGAGCAGCCACAGGAACCGTAGGACCGCTGGGCCGGGCCGGCCAGTTCAGCAAGTGCAAAGCAAGTCATTCGACACTGTCCTCGCCAGCACAGCGAGGACATCAAGGTCTTGAAACCTCCCCCTGCTCAGGGGGATTCCTAGCTCACGTGGCCTGATCCCCGGCGGGGATGCAGGTCTTACACGATCAGTACTAGCCGGGACAGAGACCAGCCCGGACGAGCATCACACGGGCCGAGTTTTTGTCCCGAGGCCGGGACATCCCGCACGTGGTGCACGTATACGTTCGTTCTGAGAGAGGCAGCGCGTGCTTGGTTCTCGCTCCGCAGTCTGCGCAGTCCATCGTGGTGTGCGCCGGGTGCACCAGATGCACCCACCGGCCGTGCTTACGGCCCATCTCGACCAGGGCAGTCTTGGTCGCGCCGATCGCCGCGTCAGCGGCCTTCCTGGCCATGGTGGACTTCGCAAGGAACTTCGGCCGGAAGTCCTCCACGGCCAGGGCGTCATGGTCACGGACGACCTTCTTGGCCCACTTGCGGGCGGTGTCCTGACGCTGCCGGGCCACCTTCTTGTGCAGCTTCGCCGCCTGCCGCCTCGCCTCGCGGTAGCCCTTCGACCCGGCGCATCCACGCTTCGGCTTACGCCGGGACATCATCCGCTGATAGTGCACCAAGCGCTGGGCAGCACTCTTCCCGTGCTGCGGGTGAGGAAGGTCGTGGTCATCGCTGGTAGTGGTCGCAATCTCCTTCACACCCCAGTCGATCCCGATCACCCGGCCGGTTCCCGGCAGCGTCTCGGTCATGCCCCGGGCGACGAACGACGCGTACCAAGCTCCGGTGCTGTCGCGGTAGACGCGGACGCTGGAGGGCGGCTCGGGAAGGGCACGCGACCACACGACCGTCACAGCGATGCCGCCCGCCAGGTGCAGGCGGCCGTCCTTGAGCCGAAAACCCCGCCGGGTGTAGTTCAGCGACAGGTCGTCCTGGTGCTTCTTCTTGTACTGGGGCATCCCGGCCCGCTGCCGCACCGGCACAGCGGCCTTGATGTCCTTCAGCGCCTTCGCCCGCGACTTCGCGAAATCGCGTATCACCTGCTGCTGAGGAACACTGGAGCCTTCACACAGCCAGCCCATACAGGCACGCGCCTCGGTCAGCATCTTGTCCAGCCGGGCCGGACCGCACTTCTCGTTCTCGGCGTGCGCCTTCTTCGAGCGGGCGCAGCACTCATTCCACAGCCACCGGCACCGCGCCCATTCCGCTTCGAGGGCGCCAGTCGCAGTGGACGACACACGAAGGCGGAAGGTGTAGCGGGTATGCCCGACACCTGCCGTCTCCAGCGCCGCACTCGTCATGAACAACAACCTATCCGGGAGGACTGACAGTCGAGAGCTCTGACCCAACATGTGCTGCCTCACCACCACGGCGGGCGGACGCCGATCCGCCCCGCCGGCGAATCGGCTTCTCCTGCCCTGCTCCGCAGGAGTCCGATTCCTCCCCGGCCTGAAGGCCGGGGCATCCTCGGAGGAATCCGGTGAAGATCCCTCCGCGATGCCCTCACGCGAGTGGGTACGCGAAGATGTTCGTGCGCACCGTCCACTCCGAGGTCACCGACCGGATGCCCGTCTTCAGCCAGCGCCACCTACGCACCGGGCAGAACAAGTACGCCCAGCACTACAACGTGGGCGAAGACCACACTGCAGACACACAGCTGCGCCCACCGCGACCCGACCACCCCACCGCAGACCTCACCCACGGGAGCATCAAGCGCCACCCAGTCCTCAGCGGCCTCATCAACGAGTACGAGCGAGCGGCGTAGAGACGCAGGTCAGCACAGCGCCCCAGTTCTGGAACCCCACAGGGTTCTGCCCCGCCAGGCGCCCTCATCCCCCTCACTCTGAGCGAGAGGGACATTGCGCGGCATCTCGAATTATCTCCCCGAACCGACGCACGTCACACTCTGGCGCTTCCTCTCAGGCGGAGCACTCAGGCGAACCGGTTCACGCGGCCGGCACCGGGAACAGCATGCATGTACTCGTGGCGTGGGCGAGTACGCGGTCCGTCGCGTCGACCAACTGGGCCTGCGCGAGGGCGGTTTGGCGGCCGCTGCTCACGACCGTGCCGATGGCGCGGACCCTGCCGGTGTCCACGGTGATCCGCCGCAGGAACTTCACGGTCAGGTCGAGCGAGGTGTACGCGACTCCCTGGGGCAGCGTCGACTGGACGGCGCAGCCGGCCGCCGAGTCGAGCAGGGTCGCGTAGATCCCGCCGTGCACGCTGCCGATGGGGTTGTAGTGCTCCTCCCCGGGGACCAGCGAGAACACCACGCGTCCCTTCTCCACCTCGTCGAGGCGGAAGTCCACGGTCGCGCTCACGGGCGCGGCGGGCAGGCGTCCTGCCTGTATCTCGCGCAGGAAGTCCAGGCCGGAGGACTGCCCCACGGCGGCTGCCGTGAGCGCGGGGTCCTCCCACTCATACGTACGCGTCCGTCCCACAGCCCCGCTCCTCCCGATCTGACTTTGCAACTTGAAGTTAGCCCTGGACCATCTGGCTGTCAATCATGAAGTCAGGGTCCTAGGATGGGGGGATGGAGTGGCTTGAGACGAGCACGGAGAACTGTCCGGTCCAGCTCACGCTCGACGTGGTCGGGGAGAAGTGGACGCTGCTGATCCTGCGCGATGCCTGCAACGGCGTCCGCCGCTTCGACGACTTCCGCCGCCATATCGGCCTGTCGGAGGCGCTCCTCAGCGACCGCCTGCGGAAGCTGACCGCGGCCGGCATCCTGAGGGCCGTGCCGTACCAGGAACCCGGCAGCCGCTCCCGCAACGAGTACCGGGTGACCCGCAAGGGCTGGGACCTGTGGCCGGTCCTGGTGGCATTGAAGCAGTGGGGCGAGGCACACACGGGTGAGGGGCAGGGGCCGGTCATCGACCTGCGGCACGGGGAGTGCGGAGCCCCGGTGCGCGTGGCGGTCGAGTGCGAGCAGGGCCACACCGCCCTGTCCCCCGCCGACGTCACCGCACGGCCCGGCCCGGCGGCCCTCCCCCGCGCCTGACCCCACCAGCGGACTCCCCCCGCCCGACGACGTACTACTGGTCGTCACCCGACACGTCCGGGGTGCGCACGCCCACGATGCGCAGCGCGATGTCGCCGTACTGGTAAGCGAGTTGATCGACGGTGAACTCCCCGCCCTCACGGAACCAACTGGCCACTCCGATGCCCATGTCGAGGATCGAGTACGAGGCGATCCTGGCCGACTGCACCCCGAACGCGCGCTCGGCCATGCCTCGTTCGATCAGTTCGCGGAAGCGGCGCTCGTAGTCGCTGCGGCGGGCGAGCACCCGGTCCTGGTCGGGCTCTTCGAGGCTGCCGATCTCGCGGTTGCCGACGAACGCCTCCAGGCGGTGGCGGGCGTGGTAGCGGATGTGTGCCTCCACGGAGCGGCGCAGTTGCTCCCGTACATCGTCGGTGCCCGCGACGGCCGCCGTGTTGTCGGCGATGAGCTGCTCCATCGTGCCGATCATGATCTCGGCCAGCAGTTCGTGTTTGGACGCCACGTGCTTGTAGAGGCTCGGGCCGCGGATGCCGACGGCGGCGCCGATGTCGGTCATGGTCGTGGACCGGTAGCCCTGGGCGGCGAAGAGTCTCAGCGCGGCCTCGCGGATCCCGGACCGGCGGTCGGCCGCGGGTGCGCCCTCCGGGCGCGGCGGCCGGTGCGGACGCTCGTACGTCTCGCGTGGCGATGCGCTCACTTGACCCCCATGAAGCTATTGATGGTTAGCCGCCCGTGGTGCTCCTGCTGAGCAGTCACTATAGCTCGCTCTCTTGACACCACGCCTGGTTCGGCCATCTGATGGCTAATGGTCAGTAGCCAAGATCAGGGGTGAGATGTGTCCATCAGCTTCGAGATCGACGAGCGGGTCGCCGCGATCGCACGGCGCACCACGGAGTTCGTCCGCGACGTGGTGATACCCGAGGAACAGACATGCGGCGGCGGTGACGTGCACGCCGGGCCCGAACCGCTGCGGCGGCGGCTTCAGGAGGCCGCAAGGGCGGCGGGGGTGTTCGCCCCGCACGTCGGCGAGGAGTTCGGCGGGCTCGGGCTCGATCTGCGCGATCAGGCCGTCGTGTTCGAGGCGGCGGGCCGGTCGCTGCTGGGTCCGCTCGCGTTGAACTGCGCAGCGCCCGACGAAGGCAACATGCATCTGCTCGAGGTGGTGGCCACCCAGGAGCAGAAGGAGCGGTACCTGCGTCCGCTCGCCGCGGGCGAGGTGCGTTCCTGCTTCGCCATGACCGAGCCGGCGCCCGGGGCCGGATCCGATCCGCGCGCACTGGCCACCACGGCGACGCGTACGGACGGCGGCTGGCGGATCGACGGCCGCAAGTGGTTCATCAGCGGCGCCGACGGGGCGGCGGTCGCCATCTGCATGGCCCGCACCAGCGGTGCTCCGGGCGACGCGGGCGGAGCGACGATGTTCCTCGTCGACGCCGACACCCCGGGGCTGAAGATCGTCCGGAACATCGACACACTGGACCACGGCCTTTTCGGCGGGCACAGCGAGGTCGTCTTCGAGGGCTGCGAAGTGCCCGACAGTGCCGTGCTCGGCGCGGTGGACGAAGGCTTCCGGTACGCACAGGTGCGGCTCGGCCCCGCGCGCATGACGCACTGCATGCGCTGGCTCGGGGTGGCACGCCGGGCGCAGGACATCGCCCTGGAGCGGGCGGCGGAGCGCTCGGCCTTCGGCGGCCGCCTGGCCGAACTGGGCATGGTGCAGCAGTTGTTGGCCGACTCCGAGATCGACATCGAGACCAGCCGCGCCGTGCTGTGGCGGGCCTGCTGGGAGCTGGACCAGGGCCGCTCGGCCGCCCAGCACACCTCCATCGCCAAGACCTACGTGTCCGAGGCGGTCAACCGCGTCGTCGACCGCGCCGTGCAGGTGTGCGGCGCACTCGGCATCTCGGGGGACACCCCGCTGTCCCGGCTGTACCGGGAGGTGCGTCCCTTCCGTATCTACGACGGCCCGTCCGAGACCCATCGCTGGGCGATCGCCAAGCGGGCGGTGCGAGCCGCGGCCGAGCAGCGGGACGCGCGATGAGCCCGGCGCGCGCCGCGGTGGTCGGCGTCGACGTGCCCGCCCTGCAGCGCCACTTCGAGCGTCATGTGCCCGAGTGTGCGGGCGAGTTGAGCCTGAGCCTGCTGCACGGTGGGCGCTCCAACCTCACGTACGAGGTGACGGACGGGACGCACCGCTGGGTGCTGCGCCGGCCGCCGCTGGGCGTGCTGACGCCGACCGCGCACGACATGGACCGCGAGTACCGGGTCGTCGCGGCGCTCGGCGGGACCGGGGTACCGGTCGCCCGCGCGGTGCTGTCGTGCACGGACGCCGAGGTCATCGGCGCGCCGTTCTGCGTCGTCGACTTCGTCGAGGGCGCCGTGCTGCGCGACGGCGAAGAAGCCGCCGCACTGCCCGCCGCCGACGCCCGCCGCGCGGGGGACGCGCTCGTCGACGCCCTGGTGGAGCTGCATTCGGTGGACGCCGCCGAGGCCGGGCTCGGCGACTTCGGCCGGCCCGAGGGGTATCTGGAGCGCCAGCTGCGACGGTGGCGCGGGCAGTGGGCCAAGGTCGCCACGCGCGAACTGCCCGGCCTCGGCGCGCTGCACGACCGGCTCGCCGCCTCCCTTCCGGCGAGCAGCGGAGCGGCCGTCGTACACGGCGACTACCGCCTGGACAACACGATCCTGGCGCCCGGCGACTTCGGGCGGATCGCGGCGGTCGTCGACTGGGAGATGGCCACGCTCGGCGACCCGCTCGCCGACCTCGGGATGCTCCTCATGTACTGGGATCCGGTCTGCGAACCCGTCCTCGGTACGAGCCATGTCCCGAGCGCCAACCCCGGCTTCCCCACCGGCCGCGAACTGGCAGAGCGGTACGCCGCGCGGTCGGGCCGGGACGTCGCCTCCATTGCCTGGTACCAGGCGCTCGGGTGCTTCAAGCTCGCGGTGATCGCGGAGGGCATCCACGCCCGCTATCTCGCGGGACAGACCGTCGGCACGGGGTTCGAGCGCGTCGGCTCGGCGGTGCCGGCGCTGCTGCGCTCGGGTGCGGAGCTGCTGTCGTGACCGCCGTCGAACGCAACCAAGGAGTTCATGTGTCGAGCCGACTGTCCGGACGGGTCTGCCTGGTCACCGGTGCCACGGGCGGCATCGGCACCGCCGTGGCGCGCCGGCTGGCCGCCGAGGGCGCCGCGGTGGTGGTGACCGATGTGGACGCCGAACGCTGTGCGGAACTGGCGAAGGAGCTGACTGCCGACGGCGCCCGGGCGCTCGGCCTCGCCCTCGACGTCACCGACGAAGAGGCGTGGCGCGGCGCGGTCGCGCAGGTGGCCGACGAGCTGGGCGGCCTGTCCGTGCTCGTCAACAACGCGGGCATCGCCGCGATGCACACGGTGGAGACGGAGACCCAGGAGTCCTGGGAGAAGGTCATCGCGGTCACCCAGACCGGTGTGTGGCTCGGTATGAAGCACGCCGGCACCGCGATCGAGGAGGCCGGCGGCGGCTCGATCGTGAACATCGCGTCGATCTTCGGCACGGTCGGCGGCTTCGGCAGCCAGTTCTCGTACCACGCGGCGAAGGGCGCGGTACGGCTGATGACGAAGAACGCCGCGCTGCACTGGGCGACGCGCGGGGTGCGGGTGAACTCGATCCACCCCGGGTTCATCGAGACGCCGCACTCCCGCGAGCTGTGGCAGGGCACGCCCCGGTACACCGCGATGGTCGAGGGCACGCCGATGGGCCGGCTCGGCAGGCCCGAGGAGGTCTGTGGGGCGGTGGCGTTCCTCGCTTCGGACGACGCGAGTTTCGTCACCGGTTCCGAGCTGTACGTCGACGGCGGGTGGACGGCTCGCTGAGGGTCAACGGCGATGGGGGGCACGGCAGTTGCCGCGCCCCCCGCTCGTTGTGGCCGACCGGATCTCAGTTCACGCGCGTGTACTGCTGGACGCCGCCGACAGTCGCCACGGTGATCCGTCCCCGCAGCACCAGGACGTCCAGATGCGCCGCCGTCTCGTTGATCGCGAGCATCTGGTTGAAGTCGTTCAGTTCGCCGAACGGCACCTCCCTGCGCGTCCAGCCCAGTTCGCGGGCCACGGCGTGGGCGTCGAGCGTGGTGTCGCCGAGCGCGTTGAGGCTCTGCGCGAGGCGGTTGTCGTGGTGGGTGAGCAGTTCGGCGACGCGGGTGTGCGCGCTGTCGGTGACCGGCCCGTGCGCGGGCAGCAGGCGGGCGTCCGCGTACCGCGTCATCAGCCGCAGCGAGTCCAGGTAGTCGGCGAGCGGACGGCCGCCCGGCTCGGTGAGTTCGAAGCCGATGGACGGGGTGATGTGCGGCAGGACGTGGTCGCCGGAGAACAGCAGTCCGCGCTGTTCGTCCAGGAAGACCACATGTCCCTGGGTGTGTCCGGGGGTCGGCACGACCCGCAGCTCCCCCGCGCCGAAGCTGACGGTCTCGGCGCCCAGCCAGCGGTCGGGGGACTCCCAGACGGCGGGGTCGTAGCCGCCGTGGTCCAACTTCTCGATACGGTCGGCGAGTTCACCGGCGCCCGCGTCGCGCAGGGTCCGCAGCGAGCCGGCCGGCACATCGCTGCGCAGCCGGTGGAGCATCTCCAGACCGGGGCGTTCGCCCGCACCCAGATAGACGCGCGAACCCAGCAGACGGCGCAGCTCGACGGCGTTGGTGTAGTGGTCGCGGTGGATGTGGGTGACGAGGATCTGGCTGATGTCGGTGAGGTCGCGGCCGATGGCGGCCATGGCCTCCTCGAGCGCCTTGCGGGCCTCGGGGATCGCCCAACCGCCGTCGATCATGACGATGCCGTCGTCCTCGGCCAGGTTCTCCAGCAGATACACGTTGACGGCGTGGAGTCCGTCGTTGGGCAAGGGCAGGGGAACGCGGTGCACTCCGGGCTGGACGGTCTGGACTCCGGCCGCGGCCCACGGGCCCTGATCGAACCGCGCTGTCATGGTGCTCTCCCTCGCTGGCTGGTGTACCGCTGTGGATCGGGCGGCCGATCGGCCGCGTGAGGCCCGCTCGGCCGCGTGAGGCCCGTTGGCCTGGTAATGCGGGTTGGCTGAGTCGGGCCGGTTGGCCGTCTGGAACCGCTTGGCCGCGTACGGCCGGTGGCCCCCGGTCAGGTGCCCGCGCGTAGGCGCTGTGCCAGTCGTCCGGCCGCCGACCGGTCGAGCTTGCCGACCTTGGTCTGGGGCAACTCCTCGATGCCGTAGACGAATTCGGGCCACTTGGTCTTGGAGAGCCCGATGCTCTCCAGGTGGCCGGTCACCTCGGCGAGGTCGATGCCGCTGCCGTCCTCGGTGACGACGAGCAGCGCGACGCGTTCACCGAGCACCTCGTCGGGCACGGCCGCCACGCAGGCTCTGGCCACGCGCGGATAGCCGGCGACCGCCCGTTCGATCTCAGTGATGTCGATGTTGCGGCCACCGCGGATGATGATGTCCTTCTCGCGGCCCATGATGGTGACGGTGCCGTCCTCGTGGGTCATCAGCAGGTCACCGGTGGGGAAGTAGCCGTCCTGCGTCAGCGTCGGCGGTTCGACCCGGCCGGCGCGCGCGTACCCGACGAAGAGGGAAGGGCCGCGCACCTGCGCCCGGCCGGCCGTCTCCGGCCCGGCCTCGGCGCCCTCGGGCGTGAGCGCGCGCAGGTACGTGCCGGGGAACGGGCGTCCGTCCCTGCCGAGCCGTGTCTCCTCGGGGTCGTCCGGCCTCGGCGAGGTGTGCCCGAGGCACTCGGACATCCCGAAGACGCGAAGGATCTTCGTGCCCAGGGACTTCTCGGCGCGGGCCAGCGCGCCGCGGTCCATCGGCCCGCCGCCGACGGTGATCGCGCGGACTCCCGAGAGGATGCCGGACCCCGCGGCCTCGGCCCCCATCTGCAGCGCCATCGTCGGCACGCACATGGTCCAGCGGACATCGTTCTCGGCCATCCGCCGCAGCGCGAGGGCCCGGTCCCACTTGGCGGTGAGAACGAGCGGGCCGCCCAGGACCAGGGAGAGGTGAACGCCGAAGCAGTACGCGGCTGTTGATGACAGCGGCACGATCGCGGCCACCGCGTCGCCGGGCCGCAGGTCGTTGATCTCGATGGTGCTGGCGGCCGCGTAGGTCAGGGCCTCCTCGGACTGGACGACACCCTTGGGCCGCCCGGTCGATCCGGAGGTGAGCCCGATGAGGACACCTCCCGACCAGCGTGACGCGTCGGGCCGTTCACCGGAGCGGTGCACTCTCCAGCCGTCGAGCGCTGTGTCGTCGGCGCGGCCCGGCATCAGTTCGGACACCGCCCAGTCGGCCGTGGCCGACGGCTCGGCGACGACGGCGTCCGGCCGGATGTCCTCGAAGGCCGCCGCGAACTCGGCCGGTGTCGTGTGCCGGTTGACCAGCGCGAGGACACCGCCGCTCAGGCCCACGGCGAGGGCGCCGGCCACGGTGCGCCATGAGTTGTCGGCCTGGAGCATGACCGTGCCGCCCGCCCCGTCGGCGGACATCGCGTCGCTGAGCCGGGCCGCTTCGGCGAGCAACTCACGTGCCGTGTGCCTGCCTTCGTCATCGACGACGGCCAAGAAGTCGGCCTGCTCGGCCCTCTGTCGGAACTCCCGCACTACCTGTCGCATCCCGCTTCCTCGCTACGCTGTGCCGAACCCGGTGTCGAACGTTGCTGTGCGCAAGGCCGGTGGGGCCTCAGCCGGTGAACAACTCCTTCTCGAACCCCATCACCGCGATGCGCTTTCCCTTCATGTCGCCGACCTGCGCGACGGCGTCCGCCCACTCGGGGCTGGCGAGGGCCTTCTTCACGTCCTCCGGGGAGTCGAATCCGAGGACGGACATCCCGTCCCAGCCCTCGGAGCGCTTCTCCAGCGCCTGGTCGATGTCGGTGTGCCGCCAGGAGCGCAGACCGGGCAGCTTGTACGTCAGCTCCGCGTGGTCGCCGCGCCACCAGTCGATGAACTGCTCATGCGTCCACTCCGGGGGCTTCGCTGCCAGCAGGACGAGGTTGTACATGTCGCTCCTTCGTACAAGGCCGGTGACATCGGAAACGGGTGGTGCCTACTCGAAACGGATCTGCGAGGACCGGCCGATCAGCAGCCGCTCCAGCCGGCCGGCCGCGTTCACCCGACCGGCGGCGACGAAGCTCGCCTCGGGAACCTCGCCGCGCCGCACCTCGCCGAGGAACAGCTCGTCCTGGCCGAGGGTGGTCGCGGAGAGCCGGTGGTGGGTGCGCGTACCCCGCTCCCGCTGCTGCAGATAGCCGACCAGGGCGGCGCGGTCGCCCGCGAAGTCCGTGGCGTTGCCGTCGCCGGTGGAGAACAGGATGGACAGGGAGAAGTCGTCGCTGATCAGGTCGAGAATCCGGTCGGGCTCGTCGCTGTCGAGGATCTCGAACCAGGCGGTGAGGAAGGGGGCGGGGGCCGCGGTGGTGGCGGCGGCCGTGGAGGTCTCGGTCATGTGCGCTTCCCTTTGCCTTGCTGTCTATTCCGGCAGGTCGATGAGGTCGTACGTGGTGGTGAAGTACGACTGGTAGCGGGCCATGTGCCCGTCGGGCGTGACCACGGCGGCCGACAGGAAGGAACCGACCGCCTTCCCGGACTCGATCACCATCCCGTACACGGTCTCCAGATCGCCGTCACAGCTGTGCCGGAGGATCTTGTGCACCCGTTCGACGGCGTTGCGGCCCGCGATGTAGGCGGCGAAGTCGTCCTTGGACCGTCCCGTCGCCTCGCGGCCCGGCAAGGCGATGTGAAAGCGGAATTCCGGTACGAGGAGTTCGAGCGCCCGGGCGGGGTCGTCGCTGTCCATACGTGCCATGTAGGTGGGCAAGACGCTGGTCATGGTGTCCTTTCGCAGGGCTGAGAGGTGTGGGCGACGCGCTCCGCGGGCGGCGGTCAGTCCCGGGTGGGCGGGGTGAAGAAGTCGCCCTGCGACTCCCAGCGCCCGTTCTTGACGACGACCTTCTGCAGGTCGCGTGTGCCGAGGTGCCGACCGGCGCCGTAGTTGAGGACCGGGCCCACGCCCGTGTCGACGTGGCGCGCGGTGCGGTAGGCCCGCGTCAGTGACTCGCTGGTGACGGGACCGTCGATGGTCTTGGCGATCTCGACGAAGGCCTTGGCCGCTTCCCAGCCCCACAGGGTGATGAAGTCGGCCGGATGCCCCCGCTCGTACTTCTGCATCGCCGTACGGAACTCCTTGATGGCCGGGTCGTCGTCGTTCGGCGACTTGACCAGCTGGAGCGCCTTGAGGCCTTCGGTCGCCCGGCCCCCCAGCGTGAGCGTGGCCTGTGCCGCCACGGGCGCGTAGCCGTACACGGGGGCGGTGACGCCCTGCAGCCTCGCCTCCTTGAGGTAGGAGGCGGTCTCCGCGGCGGTCAGGATCAGCACGACGGCGTCGGGCTTCGCGGCCTTGACCTTGCTGATCACCGGGCTGTAGTCGGTGGTCTGGTACTTCACCGACAGCCGCTTCACCTGGACCGACGGATCGGTCTTGCGGGCGGCGGGGCCGATCGCCTTGGCCACGTTCACGAACGCCGCCGGGTCACTGTGCACGACGAGTACCTTTTTCGCCCCGTCCCGCGTCACCCAGTCCCCGAGCGCGGCCGCCTGGTCCTCGTACAGCGTCTGCAGACCGAACAGTCCGTCGCGGGCCGGCTCGTACCAGGAGGCGTCGCCGCCCAGTGTGTTGAGGACCGGCACCTTCTTCTGCTCGAGGACGAAGGGGAAGGTGGCCTGGGTCTGGGAGGTGCCGTTGGTCGCGACGATCGCCACGACCCCGTCCTGGTCCACGAGCCGGCGGGCGATCTGGACGGTCTGCTGCGGATCGTTGGCGTTGTCCTTGACGACCCAGTCGATGGTGCGCCCGTTGATCCCGCCGCGTGCGTTGACCGACTTGAAGTAGGCGTCGGCGCCCGCCCGTTCGGGGATTCCGAACGAGGCCAGGGGGCCCGTGAGCGGGTACCAGGCTCCTATTTTGATGATCTTGTCGTCCCCTGCCGAGGGGCTCTTGGTGCCGCAGGCGTTCGCCGTCAGGGCGAGCATGGCGGCGAGTGCGGCGATGAACGTGCGTGTCGCGCGTCGTCGCATGACCCCTCCTCAACTCAAAAACTCAACCTGAGTTCAGTTCAAGTTGATTTTAATGCTGCGGAAACACGCCTGGCAATGGTCTGTCACCGCTGTCACGGGACCGGGCACGAAAAGATCCCCTGACGGGAGACCCGTCAGGGGATCGGTCACTGGATGTGTGCGCGGCGGATCGATCCGTCAGGAGGCGATCATCCGCACGCAGGCACCCTCGATCAACTCGCCGATCTCCGACAGCGGCGTCGGCCCGGCCGGCCGGTACCACCGCCACACGCTGACGATCAGGCCGAGCACGCTCGCCCCGAGCAACTGGGCGTCCCGCAGCGGGAAGGCGCCCTGGGACATCCCCCGCACCAGCAGGTTGGTCCAGTCCCGCTCGACGACCTGGACGAGCTGGCGGGCGGCGATCCGCTCGGCCTCCTCCCGCTTGGACTTGCGGGCCCCGGACAGGAGATCCATGTGGTTCTGCAGGATGCGCATCTGCAGCACCTCGTGCTCCGAGACGTCGTACGCGGCACGGACGCCGGCGCGCAGCGCCTCCACGGGGTCGTCCGCGCTCTCGGTCGCCTCGACGAACCGGTCGTGGGAGCGCTGCAGCTCAAGCCGCATGATGGTGAGCAGGCAGTGTGTCTTCGACTCGAAGTAGTGGTAGAGCGCGGTCTGGCCGATGCCGACCCGCTCCGCCACGGTCGACCACTTCGTGGCCTCGAAGCCCGTCTCGCCGAAACAGTCCACGGCCGCCGCGAGGATGGCCGCGCGCTTGGACCGCGGCCCCGCCTCCGGTTCAAGGATCCTGGTCATGACTCTCTCTCCTGGCCGTCACTCAGCGTGTCCGTACCGAGAGTAAACCCAAGTTGAACTCAGTTGCCAACCGAATGCCTAGACGCGTTCGAGGACGGTCGCGTTGGCCATGCCGCCGCCCTCGCACATCGTCTGCAGACCATAGCGGCCGCCGGTCCTGCGCAGCTGGTGGACGAGTGTGGTCATGAGCCGGGCGCCGGTGGCGCCGAGCGGATGGCCGAGGGCGATCGCCCCGCCGAAAGCGTTGATCTGCTCGTGGGCGGCGCCGAGTTCCTTCTGCCAGGCGAGGACCACGGAGGCGAAGGCCTCGTTGATCTCGACCAGGTCGATCCGGTCCATCGCAAGGCCCGCCTTGTCCAGGACCTTTTCGGTGGCAGGGATCGGGCCGGTCAGCATGTGGATCGGGTCGGAGCCGACCACGGCCATGCTGTGCACCCGTGCGAGCGGCGTCAGGCCGTGGCGTCGTACGGCCTCCTCGGAGGCGATCAGCAGGGCGGCGGCGCCGTCGGAGATCTGGCTGGAGACGGCCGCGGTGAGCCGGCCGTCCTCGGTCAGGGTCTTCAGGCCCGCCATCTTTTCCAGCGTGGTGTCGGCGCGCGGGCCCTCGTCCGCGGTGAGCCCGAAGGCCGGGGTGATCTCGTCGTCGAAGTCCCCGGCCGCCTGCGAGGCCAGTGCCCGCTGATGGCTGTGGAGCGCGAACTGCTCCATGTCGTCGCGGGAGATCCCCCACTTCTCGGCTATCAGCTCGGCCCCGCGGAACTGGGACACTTCCTGCTCGCCGAAGTGCTCGCGCCAGCCGTTGCCCGCGTACGGGCTGCCCATCCCGGCCTGTTCACCGACGAACATCGGACTGGCGATGGGCACGAGGCTCATGACTTCCACCCCGCCCGCGACCACCAGGTCGGCGGCGCCGGAGCCGACCGCCTGGGCAGCGAAGTGAACGGCCTGCTGGGAGGAACCGCACTGGCGGTCGATGGTGGTGCCGGGGACGTGCTGGGGCAGCCCCGCCGACAGCCACGCGGTGCGTGCGACGTTTCCGGTCTGGGCACCGATCTGGCCGACGCAGCCGAAGTACACGTCGTCGACCGCGCCCGGGTCGACGCCGGTCCGCTCCAGGAGGGCGCGCAGCACACGGGCGCCGAGGTCGGCGGGGTGGACGCCGCTGAGCGCGCCCTTGCGGCGGCCGACGGGGGTACGGACGGCTCCGACGATGAAGGCTTCCGACATGGTGGGCTCCATGGGGTTGGGGGGACGGGATCAGGTTCCGGAGGTCAGGGACGGGGCGCGGGCGAAGTCCGGCGCCCGCTTGCCGAGGAAGGCGGCGACGCCCTCACGGCCCTCGTCCGAGGCGGCCGCGGCGGCGAGCGCACCGGCCTCGCGGTCCAGATGAGGGCCGAGGTCCGAGGTCAGCCCGGCGGCGACGAGCCGGCGGGTGGCGCCGAACGCGGCGGTCGGTCCGCGGCGCAGGGCCTCGGCGGTGCGCGCCGCCTCCTCGGTCAGCAGATCGGCGGCGACGGTGCGGCTGACGAGCCCGATCTCCTCGGCTTCGGCTGCCGGTATCCGGCGGTTCGTCAGCAGCAGGTCGAGCGCCCGCTTGGGCCCGACGAGGCGCGGCAGGAACCAGCTGACCCCGGCGTCCGGCGAGTACCCGATGCCGGTGTACGCGGCGGTGAACGAGGCGTTGTCCGCGGCGAGCGTCACATCCGCGGCGGCGGCGAGCCCGATGCCCGCGCCCGCGACGGCTCCCTGCACGGCGGCCACCATGGGCGCGTCGAGCCGGGCGAGGATCCGCAGCGCCTCGTGCAGCGCGTCCGTCACCGCGATGAGGTGCTCCTCCAGCGCCGCGCCGTCGAGCCGCGCGAACTCCCGGAGATCGCCGCCGACGCAGAAGGACCTGCCCTCGCCCGTGAGCAACACGGCCCGCACATCGGCCCGTTGGCAGGCCAGCGCGGCGTCCAGCAGTCCCCGGGCCGTCGCCAGGCCGATGGCGTTGCCCGCGTCGCCGCGCCGCAGGGTGACGCGGGCGAGTCCGTCGTCGCTGATGTCGATGCCGACGCTCATCGTGCCGTCCATCCGCCGTCGACGGTCAGGACCTGCCCGGTGCAGTACGTGGAGGCGTCCGAGGCGAGGAACAGGAGCGCGCCGTCGAGTTCATGGCCGTCGCCGCCGCGGCCCAGCAGGGTGTTGCGCCCGACCCAGCGGCTCGAGCGCTCGTCTGCGAAGAGTTCCGCGGTCATCTCGGTGCGGAACCAGCCGGGGGCGAGCGCGTTGACGCGGGTTCCGCCGCTGCCCCACTGGCCGGCCAACTCGCGGGTCAGGCCGATGAGTCCGGCCTTGGAGGCCGAGTAGCTCGCGCCGCCGAGGGGCGAGGCGGAGACCAGACCGAGGATCGAGGAGACGTTGATGATGCTCCGGCCACCGGGCGGGCCGGGTGCTTCGGCGGTGAGCCGAGACAGGTGGAACGGCGCGGTGAGGTTGACGCCCAGCACGTCGGCGAAGGCGTCGGGGGACTCGTCCTCGGCACGCGTCTCGCCGGAGACGGCCGCGTTGTTGACCAGGATGTCGATGCGGCCGGTGGCGGCCAGAGCGGTCTCGGCCAGCCGCTCGCGGTCGGCCTCCGCCGCGACGTCGCAGGCGACGGGGTGGATACGGGCGTCCGTGTCGGCGAGTTCCTTGAGCCGGTCGATGCGGCGGGCGGCGGCGAACACGGTGGCGCCGGCCTGCGCGAGGACAGCGGCGAAGCGTGCGCCGAGCCCGGCGGAGGCGCCGGTGACGATCGCCGTCCGGCCTTCCAGGGAGAACAGTTCGGCGGCGGGCCGCAGCGTGCTCACTCGTCCACCCCGATGGGCAGGGCGGTGGCGCCGCCGTCGAGCACCAGCGTCTGGCCGGTCATCCACGAGGAGGCGTCGGACGCCAGGAACAGCGCCGCGTTCGCCACGTCCTCGACCGTGCCGAGGCGGCGCATGGGCAGCTTGGCGGTGAGGACGGGCTCGCGCACCTCCCACACGGCCCGCGCCAGTTCGGTCTTGATCAGCCCGGGAGCGATGGCGTTGACCCGTGCTCGCGGCCCGAGTTCGTAGGCGAGCTGCCGCGTCATGTGGAGCATGGCGGCCTTGGTGGCGTTGTAGTAGCCGATGTGCGGGTCGACGACGAGCCCGCCGACGGAGGCGATGTTGACGACCGCTCCCCCGTGCTCGGCCATCCAGGCCCGCCAGGCGGCCCGGGTCCAGGCGATCATGCCGTACTGGTTGACGCGTACGGTCTTCTCCGCGCGCGGCAGGTCCAGGTCGAGGAGGTCTCCGTTGTACGGGTTGGTCGCGGCGTTGTTGACCAGGATGTCCAGGCGGCCGAAGCGCGTCATGGTCTCGTCGACGCAGGCCTCGGCCTGGTCGGGCTCGCCCGCGTTGGCGACGACGGTGTGGACGTCGCCGTCGCCCTTCACGCGCAGCAACTCCTCGCGCGCCTCGGCGAGTCCGGCGGCCTTGCGGGCCGCGATCACGACGTGGGCGCCCGCCGTCCGGTAGGCGGTGGCGATGCCCAGGCCGATACCGCGGGATCCGCCGGTGATGACGGCGACCCTGCCGTCGAGGATGTCGGTGCTCACGCCGCTCCTGCCTTCGTGTCGGTCTTCTGCTCGGTCTTCCGGTACTTGGCGAGTTCCTGCCGTGCGACGGTCCGCAGGTGTACTTCGTCGGGGCCGTCGGCGATGCGCAGCGCCCGCGTGATGGCGTACAGCCGGGCGAGCACGGTGTCGTCGCTGACGCCGGCGGCGCCGTGCGCCTGGACGGCCCGGTCGACGACCTTGTGGGCGACCTCAAGGGCCGCGACCTTGATCGCGGCGACTTCCATGCGGGTGGCGGCGTTGCCGACGGTGTCCATCAGCCACGCCGACTTGAGGACAAGGAGGCGCAGTTGCTCGATCTCGATGCGGCTGCGGGCGATCCATTCGCGCACCACGCCCTGGCCGGCGAGCGGTCCGCCGAAAGCGATGCGTTCGGTGGTCCGCTCGCACATGAGCTGGAGGGCGCGCTCGGCGAAGCCCACGGCGCGCATCGCGTAGTGCATGCGTCCGGGACCGAGGCGTCCTTGCGCGAGGGCGAAGCCTTCGCCCTCGCCGCCGAGGATGTGGTCGGCGGGCACGCGGACGTTCTCGAAGAGCACCTCGCCGTGTCCGCACCGGTCGGTGTAGCCGAACATCGGCAGGTCGCGCACGACGGTCACGCCCGGGGTGTCGCGCGAGATGAGCACCATGCTCTGCTGCCGGTAGGTGGGCGCGTCGGGGTCGGACTTGCCCATCAGGATGATGAGCCGGCAGTCGGGGTCGAGGATCCCGGAGGTGTACCACTTGCGGCCGTTGACGACGTAGTGGTCGCCGTCGCGGGTGATGCGCGTACGGATGTTGCGTGCGTCGGAGCTGGCGACCTCGGGTTCGGTCATGGCGAAGCACGACCGGATCTCCGCCTCCAAGAGGGGCCTGAGCCACCGCTCCTGCTGTTCGGGCGTGCCGTACAGCGCGAGGAGTTCCATGTTGCCGGTGTCGGGCGCCGAGCAGTTGAACACCTCGGGGCCCATGATGGAGCGGCCCGCCAGCTCCATGAGCGGCGCGTATTCGAGGTTGGTGAGTCCGGCGCCCCAGTCGCCGTGCGCCATGAAGAGGTTCCACAGGCCCTCAGCGCGGGCCTTCTCCTTCAGCTCCGTCATCACCGGCGGCAGCGCGTGCGGGTCGCCGGCCTCGGCGATCTGCCGGTCGTAGACGGCCTCGGCGGGGAGTACGTGCTCCTGCATGAACGACCGCATGCGGTCCTGGAGTTCACTCGCGCGGGGCGAGAATCCGAAATCCACGATGGCTCCTGTCCACCGGTGCCCGGTCGGCGTGGGCACCGGTGTCGTGACGTGTGTGGTCGGCGGCCGGGGCGGCTCAGCCGAGGAGGTCGCGCGCGGTGCGGATCATCGCGGCGATGGTGGGCGGCAGTCGCTCCTGGTCCGGGTCGTGGTGCTTGCCCTCGCGGTGCCGGCGCAGGTTGTGGCCCATGATCGCGGCCATCTTCATGCGGCCGAGGGCACGGAACCAGTCCATGGCGGGCAGCGCCGGTGCGCCGTCGAGGTAGGCGGCGAGCAGCTCGTCCTCGCTGGGCAGTCCTGTGACGGCTCGCCCCAGTTCGGGGAAGTTGCGGTGGTCGGCGAAGAGCAGGAACCACCCGAGGTCGATCCGGGGATCGCCGACGCTCCAGATCTCCCAGTCCACGACGGCGACCGCGCGCTCCTCGACGCACAGCACATTGCCGAGCCGGAAGTCGCCGTGCAGCAGCACGGACGGCAGATCGGCGGGCACGTCTTCGCTGAGGCGGGCGAGCAACTCTTCGCCACCTGGCCGTAGTTCGGCTGGTACGGCGTGCAGGGTGCGGCTCCACCGCTCGAGCTCTCCTGCGGCGCTGAACGGCGGCGGCGCGTCGAGGCCGGGTGCGTCCACGTCGGTGTCGTGCAGGCGCCGCAGTACGTGGGCGATCTCCAGCATGCGGGCCCGCGCGGTCGCCGGGGGCACCTCCGGGTCGTCGAGTACGGGCTCCAGCGCCTCCCCCGCGGCGAAGTCCATGGCGAACCAGGCGGGTTGGGCCTCGTCCACGGCGGCGACGCCCGGCACGGGCACCGGGGACCCGGCCAGCGCGGACAGGACCCGCGCCTGACGCAGCACGTCGTTGCGGCCGACGGCCCGCTGCCCCGGTGGCACCGCCTTGACGACGTACCTCCCGTCCCCCGCCGTGACCGAATACGTCAGCCCGGAATGTCCGCCCGGAAGGGTCCTCAACTCGCCTACAGACGCCCCGGGTTGGACGCCGGTGAGCGCGGCGGCGACCCGGTGGGCCAGCTCCGTCTCCTGGATGGACGTGCTCATCGGACGGGCTCCTTGGGCAGGCCGAGCACGCGCTCGGCGAGGATGTTGTGCTGGATCTCGTCGGTTCCGCCCGCGATGCTGTAGCCGGGCGCGCCCAGCAGATGCTCGGTCCAGGCGTACGTTCCCCACTCCCCGGTGTCGGCGACGAGGGACGGGCCGAGCAGTTCGGAGACGAGGTCGCTGGTGCGCCGCATGGTCTCGGTGGCGTACAGCTTGCCGACCGAGGCCTCCGCGCCGGGTTCGCGTCCGGCGGCGAGTGCGCCGGTGACGCGCAGCCCGATGAGCCGCTGCACGAGTGCGCGGACGCAGAGGTCGGCGGCCCGCTCCTGTTCGGCGCCGGTGAGCGGGCGGGGCAGATGCCCGGCCAGTTCGACCGCGCGGTCGGCGTTGTCCAGGCCGAGGTTGCCGGAGTCGAGGCGTTCGGCGGCAAGGACGCTGAGGGTGACCCGCCAGCCCTCGCCGATCGGTCCGAGCCGGTCGGTGTCCGGGACGGCCACACCGTCGAGGTAGACCTCGTTGAAGCTGGCGCCGCCGGTCATCTGGCGGATGGGCCGCACGGTCACGCCGGGCGCGTCCATGCGGACCAGGAAGACGGTGATGCCGGCGTGCTTGCGTACGTCGGGGTCGGTGCGGCACACGGCGACGCCCCAGGTCGCGACGGTGGCGCCGGAGGTCCACACCTTGTGTCCGGTCAGCACCCAGTTCTCGCCGTCGCGCACCGCCTTCGTGCGCACCCCGGCGAGGTCGGAGCCCGCCTCGGTCTCGGAGAAGAGCTGGCAGGCCAGTTCGTCGGTGCGCAGCATCGGCCGCAGCCAGCGGGCCTTCTGTTCCTCGGTGCCCCAGATGCCGATCGCGGGGGCGACTAGCTGCTGCGTCACGGGGAAGATCTCGGTGCGGTGGGGTACATCGAAGGCGGCTTCCTCGGCGCGGTAGAGCTGGTCGTAGTACGCGGGCAGGCTCCGACCCCCGTACACCGCCTGCCAGTTGAGGGCACCCCAGCCCTGGTCGTAGCGGGTCCGCTCCCACTCCTGGGTGCGGCGGGTGTGCGCGCGCTCCTGCTCCTCGGTCCAGTTCTCGAAGACCGCGACGGAGTCGGGGCCGCTGCCCCACTCCCCGGCGGCGGCGCGCGGCGCGGCGACGCCGGCGAGCCAGCGCCGGGCGGCGGCGCGGAACCCCTCCGGTTCCGGGATGCCGTTCATCTTTTCGTGCACCTCCTGCGATCAGCGGGACAGGACCGTGCAGGCGCTGACGCCCGGCGCGCCGTACACATGGGTGAAGCCGGTGCGGGGCTCGCCGGGGACCTGACGGTCACCGGCCCGGCCGCGCAGTTGCTGGACGACCTCGTAGACCTGGCGAAGACCGGACGCCCCGATGGGTTCCCCGTTGGCGATGCAGCCGCCGTCGGTGTTGACCGGCAGCACGCCGCCG
Source organism: Streptomyces sp. NBC_01446 (assembly GCF_026340095.1). Classification (GTDB taxonomy): domain Bacteria; phylum Actinomycetota; class Actinomycetes; order Streptomycetales; family Streptomycetaceae; genus Streptomyces; species Streptomyces aureus. The sequence continues at coordinate 473,510 of NZ_JAPEPO010000001.1, forward strand.
ATCTCGGTGGCACCTTCGGCGATCAGGCGTTCCTGCTCACCGTCCTCGCACAGCCCGCACTCGGCCATGTGCATGACCTCGGCGCCGCTCTCGGTGTCCTGCAACTGGCATACGTCGATGTCACCAGGGCCGATCCCGGCCTCCTCGAAGGCGGCGGCAGAGGCGGCGCGGCTGACGCTGGTCGGCTCGCCCCCGGCGACCCACGGGCTGAACACCTCGAACGAGCCGAACTGCCGGGTGCGCAGGGCCGCCGCACGCAGGGCGACGGACGGGCCCTCAAGGGTGCGGGCGACCTCGGGCGAGCACAGCACGAGTGCGGCGGCGCCCGCTCCCGGGGAGCAGAACATGTAGCGGGTCAGCGGGTCGCTGACCATGCCGGAGTCGAGGATCTCCGCGGCGGACACCGGTTTGCGGCGCCACGCCTCGGGGGTCAGCTCACCATTCCTGTAGGCCTTTTCGGCCACCCTGGCGAGCGTGTGCGGGGTGATGCCGTGGTCGTGCATGTAGCGGCGGATCTTCATACCGAAGAACTGCGTGGTGACCATCAGTCCATCGCTGCCGTACTCCGTGCCCAGGCCCCAGTCCTCGGGCCTCGGGTCGAAGGCGCCGCGCGGGTGCTTGTCGAAGCCGACGGCGAGGACGACGTCGGCCATGCCGGAGCGGATGGCGTTCACGCCGGAGATCAGCGCGCTGCCTCCGGTGGCGCAGCCGTTCTTGACGTTCACGAACGGCACGCCGGTCAGGCCGAGTTCGGCCACCAAGGTGTCGGCGAGCCCGGCGCTGTCGCTGCCGCCGAACGCGGCGCGCACCCGCGGCCATTCGATTCCGGCGTCCCGCAGCGCGGACTTCACCGCGCTGACGGCCAGCTGCCGGCCGCTCGCCTCCGACCGGCCGAACGCGGTCCGTGCGGCTCCGCAGATCAGCACGTCCGCGGTCATGAGCTCTCCTCCGCTGCTGTCGTGGGCCGGGCCCGTGGCACGCCGTCGCCGGCACGCACCGTGAGCGGCATGCCGATCCGGATCGCGTCGAGGTCGTCGACCTCCAGTACGGCGGCCACGCGGACGCCTTCGTCCAGTTCGACGTAACCGACCGCGAACGGCTCGAAGCCGCCGGGCGGGGGCTGGTAGGGCGGGGACTTGGGCGCGTACCGCTGCACGGTCCAGGTCCACAGCGTGCCCGCGCTCCTGAGGAGGGCCGGCTCGGCCGGTCCCCCGCAGCGCGGGCACGCCGCGTCCGCGGGGTAGACCGCGACCGAGCAGCCGCGGCAGCGTGCGCCTTGGAGCCCGGCGGCCGGACTCCGCGGATGCGTGGTCATCCGGCTCAGCGCCCCTGCCACTTGGGCTCGCGCTTCTCCAGGAACGCCGAGACCCCTTCGTTGGCGTCCTCGGAGTTGAGGGCGACGCCCACGGCGAGGTGCTCCATCACCATCAGCGACTGGGTGTCGGCGTCGAGGCTGCGGTCGATCGTCATCTTGGTGAGCCACATCGTGAACGGGCTCTTGTCGGTGAGGTGGGAGATGAACTCCTCGACCGTCTCGTCCAGCTTCTCGGCCGGCGCGTGGTCGTTGATCAGGCCGAACTCGGTGGCCTCGATACCGGAGAGCAGCTTGCCGGTGAGCATCAGCTCCTTGGTCTTGCGGATGCCGATCATGCGCGGCACGCGGTAGATCGGGCCCGCTCCGCCGAACAGCGCGCGACGGATGTGGAAGTCACCGATCTTGGCGTCGTCGGCGGCGATCGCGAAGTCGCAGGAGATCATGATCTCGAAGCCGCCGGCGGTGACATGGCCCTCCAGGACCGCGACCGAGGGGGTCTTCATCGAGTAGAGCCGGTCGCACACCTTCGCGGACTTGACCGCGACATTGATGGCGTCCGACTTGCCGACGAAGTCGGCCTTGAGGCTGTCGAGGTCGAAGCCCGAGCAGAAGGTGCCGCCGCGCCCGCGGAAGACCAGGACCCGCAGCTCGGGGTCCTCGTCGACCTCGGTGATGATCTCGTCCAGCCGGTCAAGGATCGGCACCGTGACGCAGTTCTTCTTCCACGGGCGGTTGAGCCAGACGCGGGCGACATGGCCGTCACGCTCGAACTGGATCTCGTCTTCCACTGCCATCTCTGTTCCTCCGCTTCAAACTGAACTGAATTCATTACGAGTCTGGGGAGCCGTTGATCCACTGTCAAGCCCAACTTCGAGATTGGTTCAGCGGATGCCGGCCAGGCCGCCCGCGGATCAGCTCCCGCCGTCCGCCGTAATGTCGACGAGAACCTTGACCCGCCGCGCATCTCGCACGTCATGCAGCCCCTCGACGGCGTCACCGAGGGGGATGTGGTCGATCCAGCCGTCCGTCGGGTAGTACCCGGCGGCCATGTGCTCGATGACCCGCTCGAAGACACCGTCGGGGTACGCCTCGCAGCCGAGCAGGGCGAGTTCGGCCAGGCGCACGACGGAGGCGTCGACGGCGACCGGGCCCGAGTAGAGGGCGACCAGCACGACCGGCGCCCGGGCGGCCACCGAGCGGATGGCGGCGTCCAGCACCTCCGGCCGCCCCGCGCATTCGATGGCGGCGTCCACTCCCTTCCCTCCGGTGTGGGCCATCACCGCCCCCACCACGTCGTCCACGCCGGGATCGAGCACGCGGGCGCCGTGCCGGGCGGCCGCCGCGCGGCGCGACGCCGAGGGCTCCGCCACGAGCACGTCGTCGACGCCGTGCGCCTTGAGCGCGAACAGAGCACCCATACCGACCGCGCCGGCTCCCATGACCAGAGCGCTGCCACCAGCACGGACACCGGCCCGCTCGATCGCGTTCAGCCCCACGGCCATCGGTTCGACCAGAGCGCCCTGTTCCAGTGGGACGGCGTCGGGCAGCCGGTGTGCGGAAGCGGCCGGCACGACCACGTACTCGGCGAGTCCGCCGCCGGGCGAGGTCACGCCGATCGCCGCGAGGGCGGTGCACAGGTGGGACAGGCCCGACGTGCAGCGCGGGCACACCCCGCACGTGCGGATCGGCCGTACGCAGACACGGTCGCCCGCCGCGACGCGGTCCACGTCCGCGCCGCACCCGACGACCGTCCCGGCGAACTCGTGACCCAGCGTCTGCGGCAGGGTCGCGCCGGTCAGCGGGTTGGGTTCGTGCGTGGCACGCGGCATCTCGAAGTACTCGTGCACGTCGGTGCCGCAGATGCCCGCGTACGCCACGCGGATCTTCACCTCGCCGGGTCCCGGCTCGGGTTCGGGCATCTCCTCGATCCGCAGGTCCTTGGTTCCGTACAGCCTGGCGGCGAGCATCGTTCCTCCCGGGGATCACGCTGGAATCGCCTCGTTGCGACCACCCGAGAGTGTCACTGAACTGAACTGACTTCAATGTTTCTCTTGAGACCTGCACCTACTTCGGTTCAGTATGGAGAGGTCTCTGTGAGCATCCGCCCCCACGCCGTCGCGGCCGGGGGCAGTCAGGAGTGCAGCACATGCCGCGCGCTCAGCATCCCGTCCGCTTTGTCACCGCTTCCAGCCTCTTCGACGGGCATGACGCCTCGATCAACATCATGCGGCGCATCCTTCAGGCCCAGGGTGCGGAGGTGATCCACCTCGGGCACAACCGCTCCGTGAGCGAGGTGGTGGACGCCGCGCTCGAGGAGGATGTCCAGGGCGTCGCCGTCAGCTCCTACCAGGGCGGCCACATCGAGTACTTCGAGTATCTGGTCGAGCTGTTGCGGGGGCGCGGCGCCGGGCATGTGCGGGTGTTCGGGGGCGGCGGGGGCGTGATCGTCCCGCAGGAGATCGAACGGCTCGCGGCGGCCGGCGTGCGCATCTTCTCGCCGCAGGACGGTCAGCGCCTCGGCCTCGTCGGCATGATCCGGTCGATGATCGAGGACTGCGACCGCGCTCCGTGGCTGGAGGAGCCCGCAGACATCGTGCGGGTTCTTGAGGGTGAACGCCCGGCGCTGGCCCGTGTGTTGTCCTCCGCCGCGGCCGGGACGCTGCCGGCCGCCGAGCTGCGCCGCCTGGAGAAGGCGGCCTCGGCGCGCCAGGTACCGGTCCTGGGCATCACCGGCACCGGCGGCTCGGGCAAGTCCTCACTCACCGACGAGCTGGTCCGCAGGATCCGTATCGACCAGGGCGATGCGCTGCGCGTGGCGGTGCTGGCCGTGGACCCGACGCGGCGGCGCGGCGGCGGGGCCCTGCTCGGCGACCGCATCCGGATGAACGCCCTCGACGGCGACCGCGTCTTCTTCCGCTCCCTCGCCACCCGCGGCACGAGCGAGCTGCCCGAGGGGCTCGGCGAGTCGATCACCGCCTGCAAGGCCGCCAGATACGACCTGATCGTGGTCGAGACGCCCGGCATCGGGCAGGGTGACGCCGCGATCGTGCCCTTCGCGGATGTGTCGCTGTACGTCATGACGCCGGAGTTCGGGGCTGCGTCGCAGCTGGAGAAGATCGACATGCTCGACTTCGCGGACGTCGTCGCCATCAACAAGTTCGAGCGCAGGGGCGCGGCCGACGCGCTGCGCGACGTGGGCCGCCAACTCGTCCGCAACCGCGAGGCGTTCGGCTCGCGGCCCGAGGAGATGCCGGTGTTCGGCACCAGCGCCGCGACGTTCCACGACGACGGGGTCACGGCGCTGTACCAGCATCTGCGGGGGCTGCTCGGGGAGCGCGGCCTGGCACTGCGCCCGGGGGCGCTGCCCGAGGTGTCGGTACGGCACTCCAGTGGGGCCGCGCAGATCGTGCCGCCCTCCCGGGCGCGCTATCTGGCCGACATCGCCGAGTCGGTGCGTACGTACCATGCGGGCACCGACGACCAGGCACGTGCCGCCCGCCGGGTGCAGCAACTGACGGCTGTTCGAGATGAGCTGGCGGCTTTGCCTGCGCCGGCCGACCCGGTGGAGCAGCTGCTCGTCGAGGCACGCGGGGCGCTGGGCGACGACGTGCGGCAGGCCCTTGAGCAGTGGCCGCAGACCGTACAGGCGTATTCCGGGGACGAGTTGGCGTTCACCGTGCGCGGGCGTGAGATACGTACCCCGCTGGTCCGCGAATCGCTGTCGGGCAGCCGCATCCCCCGGGTGGCGCTGCCGCGGACGACCGATCACGGGGAGCTGGTGCGGTTTCTGCGCGAGGAGAACCTGCCGGGCTCGTTCCCGTTCACGGCCGGTGTGTTCCCCTTCAAGCGCGACGGCGAGGACCCCGCTCGGATGTTTGCGGGCGAGGGCGATCCCTTCCGTACCAACCGCCGTTTCAAGCTGCTGTCCCAGGGCGGCGCAGCCACCCGCCTTTCCACGGCCTTCGACTCGGTCACGCTCTACGGGCGCGACCCCGGCCTGCGCCCCGACATCTACGGCAAGGTCGGCACGTCCGGTGTCTCGGTGGCGACGCTGGAGGACATGAAGGCGCTGTACGAGGGCTTCGACCTGACCGCGCCGACCACCTCCGTCTCGATGACGATCAACGGTCCCGCGCCGACGATCCTCGCCTTCTTCCTCAACACCGCGATCGACCAGCGGCTCGACGCCTTCGCAGGCGAGCACGGCCGCGCGCCCGACGACGAGCAGGCGCGGGAGATCCGGGCCGAGGTGCTGAGCCAGGTGCGCGGCACCGTCCAGGCCGACATCCTCAAGGAGGACCAGGGCCAGAACACCTGCCTGTTCTCAACGGAGTTCAGCCTGCGCATGATGGGCGACATCCAGGAGTGGTTCATCGAGCAGGACGTGCGGAACTTCTACTCGGTCTCCATCTCCGGCTACCACATCGCGGAGGCGGGGGCGAACCCCATCAGCCAGCTCGCGTTCACGCTCGCCAATGGGTTCACCTACGTCGAGTCGTATCTGGCGCGCGGCATGGACGTGGACGACTTCGCGCCGAACCTGTCGTTCTTCTTCTCCAACGGCATGGACCCGGAGTACGCGGTGCTCGGCCGGGTGGCCCGCCGCATCTGGGCGGTGGCGATGCGCGACCGGTACGGAGCGAACGAGCGCAGCCAGAAACTGAAGTACCACGTGCAGACCTCGGGCCGCTCCCTGCACGCCCAGGAGATGGACTTCAACGACATCCGCACCACACTGCAGGCGCTCATCGCGCTCTACGACAACTGCAACAGCCTGCACACCAACGCCTACGACGAGGCGGTCACCACCCCCTCAGAGGAGTCGGTGCGGCGCGCGCTCGCCATCCAGCTGATCATCAACCGCGAGTGGGGCCTCGCGATGAACGAGAACCCGCTCCAGGGCTCGTACGTCATCGACGAGCTGACCGACCTCCTGGAGGAGGCCGTGCTGACCGAGTTCGAGCGGATCAGCGAGCGCGGCGGGGTCCTCGGCGCGATGGAGACGGGCTATCAACGGGGCCGCATCCAGGACGAGTCGATGCTGTACGAGGAGCGAAAGCACGACGGTTCGCTGCCGATCATCGGCGTCAACACCTTCCGCGCTCCGCACGCCGACGAGGAAGGGCAGGCAGCGGCCGTCGTCGAACTGGCCCGCGCCACCGAGCAGGAGAAGCGCTCCCAGCTCGCCCGGGTCCACGACTTCCAGGCCCGCCACGAGGACGCCGCCCGCGAGGCGCTCGCTGCCCTGCGGTCCGCGGCGACCAGCGGCGAGAACGTCTTCGCCGTGCTGATGGACGCGGCGCGGGTGTGCTCGCTCCAGCAGATCACCGAGGCGTTCTTCGAGGTCGGCGGCGCCTATCGGCGCAATGTCTGACACCCGCCGGCCGACAACGAACCTGCGACCACCGACCACCGACCACCGACCTGCGACCAGCGACCAGCGACCAGCGACCAGCGACCAGCGACCAGCGACAGCCGAGGAGACATCCCGATGTGGCCCACCCATCCGCCCACGGCCGAGCGCGCCGCCCACTACCGTGCCGTCGGGGCATGGCGGGACCGCCCGGTAGCCCGGTATCTGCGCCGAGCCGCCGCCCTGTGGCCGGACGCGCTCGCCGTGGTCGACGGTGCGCACCGCATGACGTTCGCCGACGTCGACCGGCAGGCGACGGCGCTGGCCGCCGCCCTGCACTCCCGCGGAATCGGCCAGGACGACGTCGTGTCGTTCCAGCTGCCCAACCGGGCCGAGGCCGTGGTGCTCTTCCAGGCGGTCATGAAGGTGGGCGCCGTCGCCAATCCGATCGTGCCCATCTACCGGGGCAGCGAGCTCCGCTTCATCCTCGGCCAGGCGCGGACCAGGATCGCGTTCGTGCCCGGCCGCTACCGGGGCTTCGACTATCCGGACCTCTACCGGCGCCTGCGCGACGACCTCCCCGAGCTGCGGGACGTGGTGGTCGTGGGCGGGGACGGCACCGAGGAGCCGGCCGCGATCTCCTGGGAGACCTTCACGGGCTCGGCCGGGCCCGACCCCGAAGCGACGGTGCGCGCGCTGCCCGAACCGGATCCCGACCAGGTCTGTCTGCTGCTCTACACCTCAGGGACGACCGCGGCTCCCAAGGGCGTCCTGCACAGCCACAACACCGTGGTCTTCGAGAACTCCGCGCTGATCGACGGGTTCGCGCTGAACGAACGCGACGTGATCTTCAACCCGTCCCCGGTCACCCATGTCACCGGGGTGAACTGCGCCCTGGTGCTGCCCTTCCTGCTCGGTGCCCCCGTGATCCTCCAGGACCGGTGGGACCCGGCGTCGGCACTGCGCCGGATCACCGGCGAGGGGGCGAGCTTCGCGATCTTCTCCACGCCCTTCCTCACCGATCTGCTCGACGCCGCCGAGACCGCGGACGTGACCGCGCCGACGATCCGCTACCTCGTCTGCGGCGGTGCGGACATCCCCGACGAACTGGCCCGGCGGGCCGCGGCCCGGCTCGGCGTGGTGACCCGGATGTACGGGGCGACCGAGGGCCCGTCCGTGACCGCGGCCAACCGGTGGGCCCCGGCCGGGATCCGCACCCGCACCGACGGCGTGCCCCTCGCCCCTACCGAGGTCGTGGTCGCGGACGGCTCGGACGCCCCGGCGCCGCAGGGCGTCCTCGGCGAGGTGCACTGGCGCGGCCCCGACACCTGCCTCGGCTATCTCGACGACCGCCTGAACGAGGACGCGTTCACCCCGGACGGCTGGTTCCGCAGCGGCGATCTGGCCCGGTTCGACGAGCACGGCGCCCTCCACATCGAGGGCCGCATCAAGGATGTCGTCAACCGCTCCGGCGAGAAGATCAGCGTCCGCGAGGTGGAGAACCTCATGGCGGAGCATCCCGCCATCGCCGAGGTCGCCGTCGTCGCCGGCCCCGATGCCCGCACGGGCGAGCGGGCCTGCGCGTTCGTCGTGACGACGGGCGAGGGACAGGAGCTGACGCTCAAGGACATCGGCGAGCACCTGACCGCCGGTGAGGTGGCCGCGCAGAAGATCCCCGAGAGCCTGTTCCTCGTCGACGCCCTGCCGTACACGACGAGCGGAAAGATCAAGAAGTTCGCCCTCCGGGAGTGGCTGCGCGACCGTACACAACCCGCGCGTGCCGTGGCGGACATGACCGTCCTCGCCGTCCACGAACGGTGACAGTCCCCTCCCCCATCCCCTCCAGAAAGGACCCTCATGTCTGTCGTCTCCCGTCTCGGCGTCGTCGGCTGCGGCCTCATGGGCTCCGGCATAGCCGAGGTCGCAGCACTGCGCGGTCTCGACGTGACCGTCGCCGAGTCGACGCCGGAGTCCGCCGCCTCGGGCCGTGCCCGTGTCGTCGCGTCCCTGGACCGCGGACTGCGGCGCGGCAAGCTCACCGAGGCCGAGCGCGAACAGGCCCTGGCCCGGCTTTCGTTCACCCACGACCTGGGCGAACTGGCCGACCGGCAGTTCGTCATCGAGGTTGTCGCGGAGAACCGGGAGGTGAAGACCGAGGTGTTCCGGCAGCTGGACAAGGTGCTCGTCGACCCCGACGCCGTTCTCGCCACGAACACCTCCTCGATCCCCGTCGTCGACCTCGCCGTGGCCACCGGCCGGGCCTCCCATGTCGTGGGGCTGCACTTCTTCAACCCCGTACCCGTGCAGCAGTTGGTCGAGGTCGTGCCCGCGCTGACCACCGACGCCGGCACCGTGGCGCGTGCCCGCGACTTCGCCGTCGAGGGGCTGGGGAAGGAGGTTATCCAGGCGCCCGACCGTTCGGGCTTCGTGGTGAACGCCCTCCTTGTGCCGTATCTGCTCGCCGCGATCCGCATGGTGGAGTCCGGCACGGCCCGCGCCGAGGACGTCGACCGCGGCATGGAGCTGGGCTGCGCCCATCCGATGGGTCCGCTGCGGCTGCTCGACCTGATCGGCCTCGACACGGCGCAGGCCGTGGCGGAGTCGCTGTACGGGGAGTTCAAGGAGCCGCTGTACGCGGCTCCCCCGCTGCTGCGGCGGATGGTGGCGGCGGGACACCTGGGGCGTAAGAGCGGGCGCGGGTTCTACGTGTACGAGGGCTGAGTCCGCGGGAGAGGGCCGGCCACTGGATTCCAGCGGCCGGCCCTCTCGCATGCGTCAACGGTCAGGCCCTGCCGCGCAGTTCGTCCGCAGCGCGCTCGGCCATCATCATCACCGTGGTGTTGGTCGGCTCCGCCGGGATGTCCGGCATGATCGACGCGTCGATGACGTACAGCCCCTCGACACCGTGCACCTTGCCGCTCTGGTCGACGACCGCGCCCGGGGTTCCCTCACCGCCCATGACGCAGGTCCCCACGGCATGGCAGCAGGTGTTCTTGCCCTGGAGGACGGCGCGGACGAGGTCGGCGTCGGACGTCACGTCCGGGCCCGGCCACGTCTCGGCCCGCACGTACTTCTGCAGCGGGCCCGACTCCATGATCTTCCGGACCTCGCGGATGCCGGAGACCATGCGGTGCAGGTCGTCGGGGTGGTCGAACAGACCGAGCCGGATGTGCGGCGCGGCGTCGGGGTCGCGGGAGGTGATCTCCATGCTGCCGAGCGAGTACGGGCGGTACAGGACGAGCGGCACAAGCAGTACGCCGGGCTCCGGCGTGAGCACCACCGCGTGCAGGTCGACCTCGCCCGCGCTGCCGGCGCCGCCCGAGGGGAACGCGAGCACGGTCTGCAAGGGCGGCGTGATCTCGCCGACGGCGTCCTCGTCCACCGCGTAGGTGACGTACACCATCGAGTGGTCGCGCAGGTTGCGGCCGACGCCTTCGACGCTCCGCACCACCGGAATGGACAGCTCGTCGAGCAGCCTCCCGGGGCCGATGCCGGAGCGCATCAGGATCGACGGGCTGCCGATGGACCCGGCGGCGAGGACGATCAGGTCGCCCTCCAGGCGGGTGCCGTCGGTGAGGAGGACCGCGCGGGCGGTGCCGTCGTCGGTGAACTCGACGCGGTCGACGGTCCGTTCGCCGAGAACGGTGAGGTTGTCGCGGTCGCGGGCCGGGGCGAGATAGGCGATGGCCGTGCTCTGCCGGACGCCGTCCTTGCGGTTGAGCGGGAGCGGTCCGGCGCCGCGCCGGTCCGCGCCGTTCACGTCCTCGTGAACGGGGTGGCCTGCCTGGGCGCAGGCCTCCAGGAACGCGGACCCGACGGGGCGCATCCCGTCGTCCTCGGTGAACCGCGTGATGCGCACAGGCCCTCCGGTGCCGTGCAGGTCGCCGCCGGCCGGGTCGTCCTCCAGCTTCTTCAGGTACGGCAGGACCTGGTCCCAGGACCAGCGGTCGTGGCCGAGGCCCGTCCAGCGGGCGAAGTCCTCGGGGGTCGGCCGCAGGGCGTTGGCCCCGTTGACGGACGAGCAGCCGCCGATGACCTTGCCGCGCAGGACGGGGACGACGCCCTGCTCGACCACCCCGAACGTCGGGACGCCATCGGCCTCGCGGACGCCGTCGCTCGACGCGTAGCCCCAGTCGTGGGTGGTGAACCCGATGCGGTTCGCGTCGAGGACCTCGGGGGCGGTCTCCTCAGCGGTGGGGTAGTCGGGGCCCGCTTCGACGAGGGTGACGTTGTTGGCGGGGTCCTCGCTGAGCCGGGCGGCCAGGACACCACCGGCGGAGCCGCCTCCGCAGATCACTATGCGACGTGCCATTGCAGCCTCTTCTCTTCTTGAGGTCGTCTGTGCGGTCGACGTTGCGGCTGTGCGGTCCTGAGCGCGGTTCTGTTCAGGCGGACACGGCCGCCGCGAGCTCCTCGGCCAGGGCGCGACCCTCCGCGATGGCGTGGGCGATGCGACGCGAGACGACGCAGTCGCCGACCGCGTGGACGCTCTGGCCCTCGCCCGGGGTGATGTCCGGGCGGTACGGGAGCCGTTCGCCGACGGTCACGAGAACGTCCGCGGCGACACGCGACTCGTGGCCGTCCATCACGTTCCGCAGCCGCAGTCCGTCGGGCGTCGTGGCCGTGACGGCGGTCAGGGGGACGACGCGCAGTGGCGCTCCGGTGAGCCGGTTCATCAACTGGGTGCGGTTCTCGGGCGACAGGCCGGTGGCGAAGCCGTTGCCGGGCGTGATGACCGTGACCTCACGTGCCCCGGCCGCCAGCGCGCTCTCCGCGGCGCTGATCCCCTGCCACCAGCCGAATCCGTCGTCGAGGACGGCGACCCTGGGCGCCTGCGGCACCACGTCCGCGTACCGGTGGAGGAAGTCGGTGCTGCTGAGGGTCCGCAGCTCCCCCGGTACGGGCACGGGCGCCTCGCGCGCACCGGTGGCGAGCACGATCCGGGAGTACCCGGCCAGGTCGGCGGAGGTCAGGGTGGTCCCCAGCAGGACGCGGACGCCGAGGTCGGCGAGCTGGTCACGCTGATGGTCGACGATCTTCTGCCAGCCGGTACGGTGCGCGCCGAGGGCGGCCAGGCGTGCCTGCCCTCCGGTCTCCCGGGCGGGGTCGTGGACGACGACCTCGGCGCCGCCGCGCGCGAGCGTCATCGCGCACTCCATGCCGGCCGGGCCTGTGCCGAGGACGGCGACGGGGCCGCGGCGCGAGCCGGGCCGGGTGAGCAGAAGAGGTACGGCCGGGCGGCGGGTCGCGGACTCCGGCGGTCCGAGCTCCGGGTTGACCGAGCACGATCCGGTGGGTTCGAAGGTCCGGCAGCCCTCGTTGCAGCCCGTGCAGGGGCGGATGGAGCGTTCGTCCCCGGCGACGACCTTGCGCGCGAAGTCGGGGTCGGCCATGAACGGCCGGGCCGAGCCGACCAGATCGGCGCCCGAGCCGAGCGCCCGCTCGATGTCCGCCGCGGACCGGAAGCCCTGGCTGACCAGCAGCGGCACCCCGACCGCGGCGCGCAGCCGGGCGACGGACTCCAGGAGCGGCGGGCGGGTGGTGGCCATGCCGGGCACGTAGGTGTTGCGGACGCCGGTGGTGACATTGACGTAGGTGAACGGCACGGCGGCGCTCAGGCGCGGCAGCAGCTCGACGAGATCGTCGAGAGCGAGCCCGGAGTCCGCGCCGGGCTCCACCGACACCCGTACGCCGATGGGGTGTTCGCCGATCTCGGTGCGGATGGCGTCGATCACCTGGGCGAGGAGCGCGATCGGGTCGCCGTACTCGTCGTCGCGGGTGTTGTTGACGCGGGAGAGGAACTGGGCGAGCAGATAGCCGTGTCCGGCGTGCAGTTCGACGCCGTGGAAACCGGCCTGCACGCTGTTGCCGGCGGAGACACGGAAGGCGTCGACGACGCGGCGTACTTCCTCGGTGCTCAGCGCGTGGGGCGCGCTCGCCTCGCGCGGGGAGCGGACGGCGGCGGCGGAGACCGGCGCGTAGTACGTGCCCGCGCCGAGGGTCTCGCGGCCCAGATGGACGAGTTGGGCGATGGCTACGGCGCCGCCTTCGATGATGGCCTCGGCGCGGCGGCGCACGGCGTCCTTGATCTCGGGGCGCCATGCCTCGGTGAGATAGCGCTGCGGCAGGGTCGACTCCGGGGCGACGGCGGTGCCGCCGGTGATGACCATGGAGGCGCCGCCTTGTGCGAGGCGCCGCCAGTAGGCCGCGTCGGCTTCGGTCGGAGCGCCGTCGGCGACCGCCGCGGTGGCATGGGCGGTGGCGACTAGGCGGTTGCGGAGGGTGTGCCCGCCGAGCGTGAAGGGCGTGGCGAGGGCAGGGGTGTGCGGTGCAGTCATGTGTGTCTCCCCTCGGCTCAGGCGGCGGTGGCGGTGTTCGGGGTGAGGCCGATGAGCGCGGCGAGGCGTGCGCGGTGTCCGGCGGGCGTGCCCAGCAGCACGGCGCCGCTGCGCGCGCGACGCACGTACAGATGCGCGTTGTGCTCCCACGTGAAGCCGATCCCGCCGTGCAGCTGGACGTACTCGGCCGTGGCCAGGCGGAACGTCTCGGAGCAGACCGTGGCGGCGGCAGCGGCGGCCACCGGCAGCCGAGGTGAGCCGAGGGCGACGCATGCGGTCGCGTACGCGGACGCCGAGCGGGCCGCCTCCAGGGCGACCAGCACATCGGCCAGCCGGTGCTTGACGGCCTGGAACGACCCGATGGGCCGCCCGAACTGGTGTCGCTGCGCGACGAATTCGACGGTGGCGTCCAGTGCGTGGCCGCTGCCGCCGACCTGTTCGGCGGCGAGCGCGGCCCGCGCCGTGTCGAGGACCGCCGCCGCTTCGTCGGACTCCCCCACCGGCGTCGCGGGCGCGCCCCGGAACTCCACCCGCGCCTGGCGGCGCGTCTCGTCAAGGACGCGGTGCGGGGTGCGCACGCAGGTGTCGGGGTCCGGTTCGACGGCGAACAGCCGTGGTCCGTCGGGTGTTTGAGCCCGTACGAGGACGAGGTCCGCGGCCGCGCCGTCCAGCACGAAGTCCGCCGCGCCGCGCAGCACCGTGCCGTCGCGCGCGGGCTCGGCGACGATGCCGGGCTCGTCGTCGTGGAGGCCGGCGACGGTCGCGGTGAGCGTGCCGTTCGCGATGGGCGGCAGATAGCGCTCACATGCCTGCCGGTCACCGCTCGCGAGCAGGGCGGGCGCGGCGAGGCCCACCGTGGACAGCAGCGGCGCGCTGCACAGGGCGCGCCCGGACTCCTCCATGGCGACGGCGAGTTCGGCGAAGGTGTAGCCCGATCCGCCGTACTCCTCGGGGATCGCGAGACCCTGGACGCCGATCTCGCCCGCGAGCCGCGCCCACAGCGTCTCGTCGTGTCCGCGCGGCCCGGTCATGTGCTTGCGGACGTCCTCGGGTCCGCTGACCTCGGTGAAGAAGGCGCGCAGAACGGTGCGCAGTTCCCGCTGCTCCTCGGTCTCGGACAGCAGCCGGGGGTCGATGTCGGGGTGCAGGTGGTGCATGGGGTCTCCAGCGTGCTCGTGTGGGCGGGGCTCAGTGGACGCGGGTCACTTGACGGGGCCGTGGGTGCCGGGGCCGGTTCCGAGGGGGATGCCCTGGGTGACCTCGACAGGCAGCCCCGCGCCCGGATCGGTCGAGATCGTCTTCGTCAGCAGAAACTCCTCGACGGCGCCGGGGCCGTGCTCCCTGCCGAGCCCCGACTGCTTGAAGCCGCCGAAAGGCGAGCCCAGGTCCGCCGCGAAGGTGTTGACGGAGAACGTGCCGGTGCGCACGCGCCGGGCGACCTCGAAGCCGTGCGCCGCGCCCGCCGTGAACACCGAACCGGCCAGGCCCAGTTCGCTGTCGTTGGCGATGCGCACGGCATCGTCCTCGCCCCGGTGCGGGATGAGCGCGGCGACGGGTCCGAAGATCTCCTCCCGCGCCACGGTCATGCCGTTGTGCGCGTCGGTGACGAGGGTCGGCTCGTAGTACCAACCGCGCGTCAGGCCCGGCGGGCGGCGTCCTCCGTAGGCGATGGTCGCGCCCTCCTTGCGCGCGGTCTCCACGTAGTGGTCGACGCGGTCGCGGTGGCGCGAGGTGATCAGCGGGCCCACCACCGTGTCGGCTTCCATGGGGTCGCCGACCTTGAGCGAGGCGAATCCGTCGGCCAGCGCTTCGGCGTAGGCGCGGTACTGCGATTCGGGCACGAGCAGCCGGGTCTGGGCGACGCAGCTCTGACCGGCGTTGGTGCCGACGCTCGCCCCGATGAGGACCGGGAGTACGTCCTCCATCCGGGCGTCCTCCAGCACGATGGCCGCGGACTTGCCGCCGAGTTCGAGCACGCAGGGCCGGATCAGCTCACCGCAGGCCGCCCCGATCCTGGCCCCCACGGCGACGGAACCCGTGAAGCTGACCATGTCGACACCCGGGTGGCGGACCAGGTACTCGGACTCGGGGGCACGCGCCGCGACGATGTTGAGGACGCCGGGCGGCAGCCCGATCTCCTCGCAGATCTCCCCGATGACGAAGATCGCCAGCGGGTTGGGTTCGGTGACCTTGACCACGACGGTGCAGCCGGCGACCAGCGCGGGCCCGGCCTTCTGGCCGATCGCGGGCAGCGCGAAGTTGTACGCCGGGAAGCTCGCGACGACGCCGACGGGCTCCTTGACGACGAGGCTGGCCCCGGCCATCGGGATGATGCCGCCGCCCGCCGACCGGCCCGCGAGCGACGACAGGTCGCTGACGCGCACTTCGGCCGTGCGCAGGCCGCGGCCGATCTCTGCGCTGTAGTTGAGGCTCATCACGGGCGACACCGTCTGGTACACCTGCGACAGGACCAGGGTGCAGCCCAGCTCCTCGGTGATCAGCTCGGCGAGTTCGGCGCGGCGCCGCTCGATGCCGTCGGCGAGGCGGGTGAGGTGGTCGGCCCGCTGCGCCGGCGTCAGCCGGGGCCATTCCCCTTCGTCGAACGCCCGCCTGGCCGCCGCGACCGCCGCGTCTATGTCCGCCTTGGACGCGGCGGGGACCCGTCCGACGCGCCGCTCGGAACGCGGCGAGATCACGTCGAAGTGGTCGGTGCCGTCGGCGGGCCGCCACGAGCCGTCGATGAAGAAGGCGTTGTGGTCGATGGTGCTGGTGGTTCCACTGGTGCTCATGCTGCCCTCCCGCGCGGATGGAGTCCGCTCGATCAGTGGTGTGCCGACGCGGCGGCGGTCCGCGCGGCCGTGAGTCCGAAGACGAGGGCCGAGGCGAGGCCGCCCGCGTAGGCGCGGTGCCACAGGCCGCCGGTGTCCGAGCCGGCGGCGAGCAGTCCGCGCAGCGGGCGGCCGTCCTCACCCAGGACGCGGGCGTGGTCGTCGATGCGCAGGCCGTGGAAGGGGAAGGTGATGGCCGGCACGGTCTCGATGACGTAGTACGGCGGCTCGGCGAGCGGAAGGCGGTCGAGTTCACGGCCCGGCGTGGGCCCCGGCTCCGCCGTGACCTGCTCGTTGAAGAGCTTGACGGCGTTGCGGACGGCCTCGCCGTCGTAGCCCCACTCCTGGGGCAGGTACGCGAGTTCGTCGAGGTCCCCGGCGAGTCCGACGCGTCCGCCGCGCCTGCTCGCGAGGGCGAACTTGTCGACGGCGACCGCGCCTTCGACGTACGAGCCGACGATCCAGTCGCGGAACACCCGGGCGTCGGCGATGAGGAGTCCGCGGCTCTCGGGCTGGTCGAGGAGGGCCATGGCGGTGAGGTGGTCGCCGAGTGTCTCGTCGGCGAACCGCTCGCTGCGCAGATTGAGCAGGAGGGCGTGCTCGCTGTAGTAGAGCGACATGTCGACGAAGTCGGCCGGGTCGGCGAAGGGGATGCCGCTCGGGATGAGGTGCCCGTAGAACCCGGCGTTCTCGCCGCCGGTGGCCGCGCCGATGCCGGTCGCGAGCCGGTGGCCGCCGCCCCTGCTGTGGGGGTTGGAGCGCAGTTGCATGCGGTCGGCGTGCGGGTGCACATGCGCGGTGCGCAGGTCCGTGTCGCCTTGGTGGCCGCCGGTGGCGACGAGGGTGGTCGTGGCACGTATACGGATGTGCTCGCCGTCGGCGCCGCGCACATCCGCGCCGACCACGGAGCCGTCCTCGACGAGGAGCTGCTCGGTCTCCGTCTCCAGGAGCAGGGTGCCGCCGCCGTCCACGATCAGCCGGCGGCAGGTGTCGACGTAGTGGTTGGTGTCGAACTGGTGGCCGCGACCGAAGCTGAGGATGGGCTGGGCGTCCTTGGCCTCGACGCCGATGGACCTGATCCATTCGATGCCGTCGGCGAACCGGTCCACGAGGGCGCGCTTGAGCGCGTGGTCACCGCGCGGATTGTGCCGGTCCATGGTCACGTGGTCGGGGGCGGTCCAGGCGTAGCCCGCGAAGCGCGCGGAGCCGCCGACGTCCGTGGCGATCTCGACGACGGCGACGGACAGACCGTCGCGGACGGCTCGGGCGGCGGCGGTCAGTCCGGCCATGCCCGCTCCGATCACGAGCAGGTCGACACCTTGAGGTTGCACGGTGGTTCTCCTCATCAGGAAATCTGTTGACGCTCGTTCGGTTCAGCCCTGCGCGGCGGCCATGGGGGCGTCCTCCTCGCCGTCGAAGTAGGCCTGTTCGGCCTGGGCGAGGAACTCCGGGTCGGCGGGCTCGCCCTGGGCGGCGACGCGGCCGTCGTGCAGGACGACGACCTCGTGGCAGGCGGACACGGCGCGGGTGAGTGACTGTTCCAGCAGGACGACCGTCATGCCCTCGCGGGCGAGACGGCCGAGGCGGGCGTACACCTCGGTGACCATCGCCGGTGACAGGCCGAGCGCCGGCTCGTCGACGATCAGCAGATCGGGCCGCGCCATCAGGGCGCGGGCGATGGCGAGGATCTGCTGTTCGCCGCCGGACAGCCCGGCGGCGGGCATCCCCATGCGCTCGCGCAGCCGGGGTGGCAGCCACTCGCCGGTCTGCTCGAGGCGGGTGCGCAGATCCGCGCCCTTGATGCCCGCGGCGTAGGCGGCGACCTCCAGGTTCTCCCGTAGCGAGAGAGTCTTGAACAGCGCGCGGCCCTCCGGCACGAGCGCGCTGCGCAGCTCCCCGTCGACCGTGCGCCGGCCTTCGGTGGGGGCGAGCGTGCCGTGCAGGATCTGGCCCAGGGTGCTCTTGCCCGCGCCGTTGGCGCCGACGACGCCGAGCACAGCGCCTCGGGCGACAGCCAGGTCGATGCCGCGCAGCGCGGTGACGCCGCCGTAGGAGTGGTCGATTGCGGTGAGGTGTACTGCGGTTCGCGTGAGGCCGTCGCGGCGCGGGAGTTCGACCCCGTCGCCGCCTTCGCCGAGGTAGGAGGAGCGGACCCGGGGGTCGTCCAGGATCGTGCCGGGCAGGCCCTCGCCGACGGGGCGGCCGAAGTCGAAGGCGACCACCCGGTGGGCGACGGCGAACAGGTCGTCGAGGACGTGGTCGATGATCACGACAGCGGTGCCGCGCTGCTGCTGGCGCACGATCTGCCGGGCGAGCAAGGTGCGTTCGGCGGCGTCGAGCCCGCCGAACGGCTCGTCGAGGACCAGCAGTTCGGGTTCCTCGGCGAGGGCTCTGGCCAGGTCGAGTCGCTTGTGCAGTCCGAACGGCAGCTCTGCGGGGCGGCGGTCGGCGAAGGGAGCGAGTCCGACGCTCTGAAGGAGTTCGGCGGCCTTGGCCCGGTGCTGTGCGGTGACGCGGCGGTGGGTGCACAGGATGTTCTCGGCGACGGTCAGCTCCGGGAACGTCTCGGCGTGCTGGAAGGTCCGTCCGATGCCGAGGCCGCGCCGCGCCGTGGACCGGCTCTTGAGCAGGGGCTTGCCCGCGTACTGCGCGTCACCGGTGACCCGGCCGCCGCCGACGAGCCCGGACAGGACGTTCAACAGCGTTGTCTTACCCGCGCCGTTGGGACCGATGATGGCGACGGTCTCCCCGGCCCGCACGGTCATCGACGCGCCTTCGAGTGCCTTCACGCCGCCGAAGGAGACCCCCACATCGTCGACGCGCAGCAGCTCGGGGGCGGTCGGCGCGGGGGCGGGCACGGGCGGCGCCGCTTCGGTCGCCTCGACGGGAGTGGGCGGCTGCGCGGTGGTGCGCGCCGACAGTCGCCGCAGTGCGCGCCCGAGGAAGGGCACCACCCCGCCGGGCAGGAACAGCAGAGCCGCGATGAGCACGACCCCCTGAAGGATCGGCTGGGGGACGCCCACGCTCTCGGCGGCTGTGGGCGCCCAGGTCAGATACGCGCCGCCGACCACCGCGCCGAGCAGCGTCCCCGCCCCGCCGAGGACGCACGCGGCGATCAGCGAGATCGCCAGGGCCAGCGAGAAGGGGTCGGGGCTGACGAACCCGACGACCAGGGCAAGCAGTACGCCCGCCAGTGCGGCGAACACGGCGCTGACGGCGAAGGCCAGCGCCGACTGCGCCTCGGGGGCGATGCCGACGGAACGGGCGGCCAGCGGATGGGACTTGGCGGCGACCAGGCGCATCCGCAGGGCGCTCGGCCGGGCCAGGGCGCCGACGGCGAGGGCCACTCCGGCCGCGCCCACGGCGATGTACTGGGCCTGCGTCCCGGCGCTGGCGAGCGTGCCGAGCCCGAGGGCACTGTGCAGCTTCTCCATCGGAATGCCCTGGTCGCCGCCGGTGACGCCGGTCCACTGGCCCATCACCTCCAGCGACACCATGGTGAACGCGAGGGTCAGCAGGGCCAGATACAGCATGGAGAACCGCGCGCCCGCGCCCCCGAGGAAGGCCCCGAAAGCCGCGGCACACCCGGCCGCCCCGAGCACGACGACCTCCAGCGACCAGCCGTGCGAGCTGCCGTACGCGGCGAAGTAGGCGCCCAGGGCGAAGAAGGCCGGATGGGCGATCGACCAGATACCGGCCCAGCCGGCGAGCAGGTTCACCGAGAGCACGAGGATCGTGTAGACACCGGCGAGCCCCACGGAGTAGGCCTGGAAGGGCGGGATGGCCCCGCTGTGCAGGACGAGGATGAGGGCGACCGCGGCGAGCGGCCCGAGCCCCGCCCTGAAGAGGTTGGAACGACTGAAGACGGACATGGAGCGCTCCCTCAGACCCGCTGGAACGCGCGCACGCCGAACAGCCCCTGCGGGCGGATCAGCAGCACGACGATGGTGAACGAGAACACGAACGTGTCCCGGTAGCCGGCCGACACATAGCTCGCGGCCAGGTTGTCGAGAACACCGACGGTCAGCCCGCCGATGACGGCGCCGTACATGCTGGTCAGGCCACCGAGGAAGATTCCGGCGAAGGCGCGGAACAGAGGGGCGCTGAGCACCGTGGGCAGCAGGCCGGCGCGGGGTGCGTAGAGGATCGCGGCCAGCGCACCGAGCCCGAGGCCCAGCGCCCAGGCGACTCGGGCGATGCGCTGTGAGCCGAGGCCGAGGATCTGCGCGGTGTCGGCGGACTCGGCGACGGCCCGCATGGCGGAGCCGATGGTGGTCCGTCCGAAGAGGTACGCCACGAGCGCCATGGCGACGGCCGCCACACCGATGGTCAGCAGGCTCTGCGTCGGAATCGCCGCGTCGCCGAACGAGACGGACCCGTCCACCAGGCTCGGGAAGAGCTGTGGCTGGTCGCCCCAGATCGTACTGATGACGCTCTCCGCGATGAGGGAGACGGCCATGGTCATCACCAGCGCCGAGAGCAACTCCCCGTGGGCCAGTGGCCTGATGACCGTCTCACGCGCGGCCAGGCCGACCGCCGCCGTGACGACGATCGCCGCTCCGGCGGCCAGGATGAGCGGCAGTCCCCTGTCGTACAGGGTCAGCGCCGCGTACAGCCCGATCGTCGCCAGGCTGGCGAGGGCGAAGTTCACCACGTCCGTCGCCCGATAGATGATCACAAGACCCAGCCCCATCAGGCCGTACACCGCGCCACTGGCGAGACCGCTCACCAGGACGAGCAGGAACTGATCCACGTCGACCGTCTCCTCGTGCCATACGCCCGCGTCCGGCGCCTCAGCACCACCGAGCAAGTACGAACTGAACTCAATTCATGGACCGTAAGCATTCCGCCGCGGCCGGGCAAGACCCGTGCACGAGTTGATTTCGCGCGCGCCGGACGCCCGGGCCCCCGGACCCGCATCCGGGACCGGCCCCAGAGAGGAGTCGGTCCCGGATGCGACGGAGCGGCGATCAGGCCGTGAAACGGCCGCCGTTGGCGAGCAGCACCGCTCCGACAAGGTTCGCCGAGGCGTCACTCGCCAGGAACAGGGCGATGTCACCGATCTCCTCGGGCGTCGCGTAAGGGCGCACCCGCGGATCGGCGAAGCCGTTGCGCAGCGCCTTCGGCGTGCGCGCGGCCATGCCGGTCTCGGTCGGGCCCGGCGCGACCACGTTGACCCGGATCCCGGAGGCGATGACCTCCTTGGCCACGGCCTGGCTCAGTGCGTGCACCCCGGCCTTGGACGCGGCGTAGTGGGGGTAGCCGACCGGGGCGTCGAAGGCCGACGACGATCCGATGACGACGATGGCGCCCGCTTCGGCCGGTCGCATCGCCCGCACCGAGGCACGCAGCACATGGAACGTCCCGTCGAGGTTGACCTGCATGACGCGCCGCCAGGAGGCATCGTCCAGCCGGTCGGTGACCTCCGGCGGACGCCCCTCGACCAGTGCGTCCGCGATGAGCTGTTTGGCCTGCGGGTCGTCGACCCCGGCGGCGTGCACGACCACGTCGAGCCGGCCGTGTTCGCGCACCACGTCCGCGACGGCGCCCTCGACCGCGGCCGCGTCGGCCACGTCGAGCGCGACCGCGGCCGCGGCCGCGGCGGGCAGTTCGGCGGCGACGGCCTTGACGGCGTCACCATTCAGGTCGGCCGCCACCACGTACCGCGCCCCCTCCGCCGCCAGCTGCCGCGCGATCGCGGCCCCCATGCCCGAACCGGCCCCGGTCACCAAGGCGACCTTGTCCGTGAACCGCCCCTGCCGCACAACCTCGCTCATGATCCGACCCTTCCTCACGTCAACCACGATCACTACTGAACTGACTTCATCTCTGTTATCGTCACGACCACCGAGCTGACAAGACCCTGGACGGTGAAGATGAAGGCGCTACGGCTGAAGGACTGGGGACGCGAGCCGGAACTCACCGAGGTCGACCGCCCGGCGCCCGGAGCGGGAGAGGTCCTGGTGCGAGTGGAGGCCGCGGGGCTCTGCCACTCCGACATCCATGTCCTCGACGCCACCCCGGGCACGCTCCCCTACCGGGTGCCGTTCACGCTCGGTCATGAGATCGCCGGGCATGTCGCCGCCCTCGGCCCCGGCGCGGACGGCGGCCCGGCACCGGGTGAGCGCGTCGTGGTCCACGGCCCGTGGGGCTGCGGCACTTGCACGCGATGCGCCGCCGGGCAGGACAACTACTGCGACCGGCGCGGCAGTCTCGACTGGCACGGAGCGGGACTCGGCCGCGACGGCGGAATGGCCGAGTACGTACTCGTCCCCACCGCCCGCCACCTGGTGCCGATCGGCGACCTTCCGGCCGACCAGGCCGCTCCGCTCTCCGACGCCGGCCTGACCTCGTATCACGCCGTCGCAGGCGTGCGGAACGCGCTCGGCGCGGGCACCACGGCCGTAGTCATCGGAGTCGGCGGCCTCGGGCACCTGGCCGTCCAGATCCTGCGCGCGACCACCCCGAGCCGCGTACTCGCCGTCGACATACGGCCCGAGGCCCTCGCTCTCGCGGACCGCTCCGGCGCGCACCTGAGCATCCCGATGGACTCCGACACCGCCGCCGCACTGCGGAAGGCGACCGGCGGGGTCGGCGTGGACGCCGTGCTCGACTTCGCGGGGGCACAGCCGACGCTGGAACTCGCCACCCAAGTCCTACGCCCTGGCGGCGAGTTGGCGATCGTGGGCAGCGGCGGCGGCCAGCTCACCGTCCGCAAACCGGGCTTCCTGCCGCCGGGCGTCCGCCTCTCACTACCGTTCTGGGGCACGCGCCAGGAGCTGGTCGAGGTCATCGCCCTGGCCCGCGCGGGCGCCCTGCACGTGGAAACGGAACAACTCCCGCTGCGCTCGGCACCCGAGGCCATGGACCGGCTTCGGCGCGGGCTGATCAGGGGGCGAGCGGTGCTGGTGATGTCCGGCTGACAGCCCGTTCGGCGCAGCTGCGGATCTTCCAGGCCTTCCTGACGGCAGCGCGGAGTTCGAGTCCGCGCTTGAGGATCTTCCCCCTTGGGGTTACAGGGGAGGGCATCGACGAAGTGGACCCAGCGGGGCTTCTTCTACGAGGCGACCTTCTCCCGGGTGAAGTCGATCAGTTCCTGCTCGGTGGGCTGCCCCCCGCCGAGGCGCAGGACAACGACGGCGGTCGCCTCCCTCGCCCCAGGTCTCAAGCGGGACAGGGCCAACTTCGTTGCGCACGCAGCTCAGTTCTGAGGCTCGTCCTGCAGCGCCAGGTCGGCGAGCCACGGCCCGTACGGCATCGCGTTCAGGGCCAACGCTGTCCCGCCGTCGGACCTCGCGGCCGAGTCTGGAGGACGGTCAACGCCACCTCACGGCGCCGACAGTCCTCCTCCGGTCGCGGCCGCGAGGTCGGCAGCGGTCCAGGCCATCGCGAGGGCGCCGTCGAGGACGGCGCGGTCGGCAGCCGCAGTGACACACGCGGCGGTGAACTCGGGCTGGTGGTTGACCGCGGGTGCGCAGTCGAGGCCGAGCATGGGATGGATGGTGGGCACGACGTGCGAGACGTTGCCCATGTCGGTGGCTGCCCCGACCACCCCGCTGCCCGGCAGGTCGGGGAAGGTGCGGCCGAGGGCTTCGGCGTTGGCCCGGTACAGCGCGAGCATCCCGCGGTCGGGGCGCATGTCGGCGTAGTCGGGGCCTACCGGGTCTGTCGACAGTTCGCATCCGGTGGCCAGCGCCCCGGCCTCGAAGCAGCGCTGTACGCGTGCCTTGAGCGGCGCGAGGGCCTTCAGGGTGTCGGAGCGGACGATCCATCGGCCCCTGCTGGCGTCGGGGATCACGTTCGGCGCGGTGCCCGCCTCGGTGACGATGCCCTGGATGCGGTCCGTACTCGTGGTCTGCTGGCGCAGCAGTCCGACGGCCACCTGGGCGACGGTCATGGCGTCGGCGGCGTTGACACCGCGCTCGGGGTAGGCGCCCGCGTGCGCGGGCGTCCCTCGGTAGGAGACGTCGAACATGGAGACCGCGGAGCCGGGCATCGCTGCCATCTCCACGGCCGCCGGATGCACCATCATCGCCGCGTCCACTTCGTCGAAGGCCCCGCGCTCGAGCATCAGGACCTTGCCGCCGCCACCCTCCTCCGCCGGTGTTCCGAGCACGGTGACCGTGAGTCCGAGGTCGTCGGCGAGGCCGGCCAGCCCCCGTCCCGCGCCGACCGCGGCGGCGGCGATGATGTTGTGCCCGCAGGCGTGCCCGATGTCCGGCAGCGCGTCGTACTCCGCGCAGATCGCGATGCGCAGCGGCCCCGAACCCACGGTGGCGCGGATCGCGGTGGGCAGGCCGTAACAGCCGTGTTCGACGTCGAATCCGGCTGCGCTCAGCCGCTCGGATATCCACGCGCTGGCACGCACCTCCTCGAAGCCCAACTCGGGGTGGGCGTGAATCAGATGGGACAGTTCCACCAGGCTGCGCTCCGCCGCCCGGATGCGCCGTTCGATCGCGCTCTTGGGCGTCATCGGTGCGGCCTTCACGACGCGAGTCGAGCGGCGATGTGCACGGAGGAGGGACGGGTGGCGGCGTCGTAGGCCGCGACCGCACCGGTGGCGCCCATTCCACTGTCGCCTGCCGGTTCGTAGAGCCGTTCCGGGCCGCCGCCCTGCCACTGGTTGATCCAGACGACGCCTGCGGGAATCCGGGCGGCCGCGGCCATGTGGTCGGGGTCGTCGGTGTAGACGGTGGCGGCGAGGCCGAAGCGGGACCGGGACGCCCGCTCGATCCCCGCCGCGAACGAGGGGACGACCACAACGGGGGCAAGCGGCCCGAAGGTCTCCTCGTTCATGACGAGCATCGACTCGTCGACGCCGGTCAGCACCGTGGCCGGGTAGAAGAATCCCCGGCCGGCCGGCTCGACACCGCCGGCCCGGATCGTCGCACCCCGCTCGACGGCGTCTGCGACGTGCCGGCGGACGATGTCCCGCTGGCGTTCGTCGACGAGCGGGCCCATCATGACGCCCTCGTCGTGGCCGTCGCCCATGGTGTACGTCCCTGCTGCCTCGACCAGGGCCTCGACGAACGCGTCGGCGACCTCCTCGTGTACGTAGATGCGCTCCATGGACGTACAGATCTGACCGGTGTTGATGAAGGCGCCGAACGCGACGGCTGCCGCTGTCGCCCGGGGGTCGACGCCCGCATCGACGACGACAGGGTCCTTGCCGCCGAGTTCGAGCACTGCTCGGTGCAGTCGCTCGCCGGTGCCCGCGCCGACCTTCCGTCCGGCTTCGACGGATCCGGTGAAGTGGACCAGCTGTATCTGTTCGTGCTCGGCCAGCGGTCCCCCGGCGCGCGCGTCGCCGAGCACCAGGTTCACCACGCCCGGCGGCAGGTTCAGCAGCTCGAAGAGCCGCACGGCCGACAGCGGCGACTTTTCCGACGGTTTGACGACCACGGTGTTGCCCGCTGCCAGCAGGGGGCCGAGAGCACCGAGCACCATGGTCACCGGGAAGTTCCACGGCGTGATCACCGCGGTGGCGCCGAGCGGGTGGCGCAGGATCCTCGTCGAGCCGCCGTCGTCATGAGCGACGGTCTCCTCGAAGCCGTACGACAGTGCCTGGCCCGCGGATGCCTTGAGACCGGCCACGGCACCGTCGATGAATGTGCGGCCGATGCCGACGGGCTTGCCCATCTCACGGCACTCGAGCTCGGCGAGTTCGTCGGCGTGCTCGGCGACGACGTCGGCCCACGCGGAGATCCACGCCACGCGTTCGGCCAGGAGCAGCGCCGCCCACGCGGGCTGCGCCTGTACCGCAGCCGCCACGGCGCGGTCGACGTCGTCCCGGCAGCCACCGGGAGCGCGGGCGACGGCATTCTCGGTCGCCGGGTTGACGACGTCGAGCAGCGTGTCGCCCAGGGAGTCCTCCCAGATGCCGCCGATCAAGTTCTGCAAGGTCTTCATCGGGAAGCTCTCCTCCATATGCCGGAAGCGGGACGCGCGCCGGGGCCGCGGCGCCGCGGAATCGGTCGGGCGGACGTGGGTGCCTCAGTCGAGGCGGTCGGCCATGAGCTCACCGGCCATGATCGTGGCCAGGTTCGTGTTGGCCCGGGGCACGGAGGGGAAGACCGAGGCGTCGACCACGCGCAGGCCGTCCACACCGAGGACCCGGCAATCGCTGTCGACGACCGTGTCGGAGCCGTCGGCCGTCCCCATGCGGCAGGTGCTGGTGCCGTGTTGGGCGTCCACGACCGTGCCCAGCAGGTGGTCGTCGAGTTCGCTGTCGCTGTCCAGCACGGAGAACAGAGCCTCGTTCTCGCGCTCGAGCGGGCCCTCCGTGATCTCCGCCGTCTCCGGCCTGCGCGCCAGGTCGACCAGCGCCCGTACGCCCTGCCGCATGCGGGACAGGTCCCGCTCGTCGGAGAGCATCCGCTGGTGCACCAGCGGATGGTCCGCCGGGTCGGTCGATGCCAGGGTCAGCACACCCCGGGACCAGTTCTGGTTCAGCCAGACTCCGAAGGCTCCCGATGCGGTGGCGCTCGACGCGGTCGCCATGGCCAGCACGTTCTGGTTGAGCGACACGAACATCACGTCGTCTTGCGGGGCAGCGGCACCGCTGCTCCACCGGACGCACACGTTGGTGTGCCGGTCGTGCGCCGTCTTGACGGCTGCCTGCGGTGTCAGCGGGAGCGACACCAGAGTCATCGGGTGGTCCTGCATCCCGCGGCCGACCGGAAGGTCGTGGCGCACGTCGATGTCGAGCGAACGCAGGTGCTGCGCGGGGCCGATGCCGGAGCGCAGGAGGATGGCAGGAGAGTGGATGACGCCGGCGCTGAGGACGACCGTGTCGGCGTGCTCGGTCACCACCCTTCCGTCCACGAGCAGTTGGACGCCGACCGCCCGGTTCCCGTCGAAGAGCACGCGGTCGACCAGGGCCTCTCCCCTGACGGTGAGGGTGCTCAGGTGGCGGGCCCGCTCCAGGTACGCGTCGTTGACCGACACCCGCCGACCGCCACGCGAGTTGATCGGATAGGGCGACACTCCGGTCGCGGCCGGTGCGTTGACGTCCGCGGCCCAGCGGAACCCCGCGGCGAGCGCGGAATGGGCGAGGGCGGCATCCACGCCGCCCCACTCGTCCTGCGGCGTCCGGTGGATCGGCGTCGGCCCACCGCGGCCGTGGTACGGCTGATCACCGAACTGCTCGTCGTCCTCGAGCTTCGCGAAGGACGGCAGCACGTCCTCGGGCGACCAGCCCCGGCACCCCTGTGCCGCCCAGTCCTCGAAGTCCGCCATCGGCGGCCGGATCGCGATCTGCCCGTTGATCGACGAGCTGCCGCCGACACCCCGGCCGCGCCAGTACGGCGACTGCTGCTGCTTGTCGGTGCGCGAAGAGTTCAGGCCCGTCCAGACCAGCCCCTCGGCCGCCGCGGGGTCCATGAGCGCGACCGCGGGGTTGGGCGAGCGCCATGCCTCGTGCATCTGCGCCGAGCGGTAGTCGGGGCCCGCCTCGAGGAGCAGGACCCGCTTGCCCTTCTGTGCCGAGCGAACCGCGAGCGCGGCGCCCGCAGAACCCGCACCCACCACGATGACGTCCCACCCGATGCCCGTCATGTCATGTCTCCCACCTGGGGTGAACAGCCTCGGCCCCGGTTCCGGCCGGATAGCTCTGGACTGGTACTCTGCGCTCCATCGAGAGTTCAGTCAACATTGAACGTTCATTTTTTTCTGACTTTACGGGAGGCCCCGTGCCCGACGCGGCCGAAGGCGGCAGCGACGACGCCCACGACGCGCTCATCGAGGAGTTCGGCACGCACATCGGCCGGGCGATGGGCTGGCCGCGCATGGCCGGCCGCGCCGCCGGGGTGCTGATGCTGAGCGAGAAGCCGCTGACCCTGGGTGAACTCCAGGACACCCTCGACGCGAGCAAGGGGTCGGTCTCCGAAACGACGCGCCTGCTCATCGCCAACGGCACCGTGGAGCGCTTCAAGGAAACGGGGCAGCGGCACTTCGTCTACCGCTGGCGTGATGACGCCTGGATCGGCTGCCTGCAGCACATCGTCGCTTCGACGACCCAACTGCGAGAACTCTCCGAGCACGCGCAGGAGCGGGGCGCGGGGATGCCGGAGGTACAGCGCGAGCGGCTGCGCGAGATGCACGAGTACTACCGCTTCATGGTGGGACATCTCGAGACACTGCTGACCGACTACACCGCGGGCCGGAAGGAACGTAAGGCACGATGACCGGAGTTCGCCGCGATGATGCCCTCGGCCTGGGCGGTGAGGAACTCCCGCCAGGTCGTGCCGGAGCGACGCGGCGCCGGTTCCACGCCCGCCGCATTCAAGGTCTCCCACACTGCCGAGGCGCGATCCGATGCCCGAGTCGGGCCAACTCGCCCTGGATCCGCCTGTGCCCCACCTCGGACACTCCATGGCGAGTCGATGTTCGGTTCAACACCCATGACTTCGACTTCACGACCAAGGCATAGTGAGGTTGCTGTGGGACCCGTAGATGTCCTTCAGGCCACAGATGTGTCCGGCCTCATGGGTGCCGAGAGAGCGAACATCAACCTTCCCGCAACCGCTGGTGGGCGCGACGTCCTTGGTTCTGCGTAGCATCTACTGACCCGGGGCGACCACTCCGGAAAGGCGGTAATTGGGTGAATTCCGCAACCATAGGCCGGAGAGGCTCAGCCCGGATCCACCGGCTTGATGTCTGTGGATGACTCTCGGGGAAACGAGAAAGTGCCTTGTGACCTGCGATGATGGGGTTTCTCTAGGACCACATCAGGCACGATCGACAAGGCACTTCCGAGATGCAATCTTCCCATGCCGCCGCGAAGGTCTCCGCACGGTTCGATGATCCGAATCTGGTCGGGTACGGCGGACTGGAGCCGGTGGTGCGCCTGGCCGAGCGGTGCGGACTGCCCGCGCTGGCCAGCGAACACGTCCGGTTGCCGGTCTCGAAGGACGGCACGGGTGCCTTCCCCGCGGCGAAGCTGATGTCGCTGGTGGGCGGCATGGTCGCGGGCGCGGACAGCATCGATGACATGGACCGGCTGCGGCACGGCGCTCTGCCGCGCCTGTTCGCCGGGGTGCGGGCGCCGTCCACGCTGGGCTCGTTCCTGCGTTCCTTCACTCACGGGCACGTGAAGCAACTGCACGCGGTGGCACGGAGGTTCCTGCCCGAACTGGCCGCGCACACCGGGCTGCTGTCCGGCGCCGAATCGGTCGCCCATGTGGACATCGATGACACGATCCGCCGCACCTACGGCTACGCCAAGCAGGGGGCGGGTTACGGATACAGCAAGGTCAAGGGCCTCAACGCGCTGCTCGGGATCGTCTCCACACCCCTGTCCGCCCCCGTGATCGCCGCCACCCGTCTGCGCAAGGGCCCGACCAACTCCGCACGCGGGGCCGCCGCCTTCGTCGCCGAGACCATCCGCACGTCCCGCGCCAGCGGCGCTACCGGACTGCTCCTCGTGCGGGCCGACTCCGCGTTCTACGGCGCCGACGTCATCGGCGCCTGCCGGGCCCTGGATGCCCGCTTCTCCGTCACGGTGCGGATGAACGCCTCGATCAAGGCCGCGATTGCGGGCATCGACGAAGCCGCATGGAAAGCGGTCAAGTACCCGAAGGCGGTGTGGGACGAAGAGGGGCAGTGCTGGATCTCGGACGCGGAGATAGCCGAGGCCACCTACACCGCCTTCACCTCCAAGCCGAAGAATCAGCAGGTCACCGCCCGCCTGATCGTGCGCCGCGTCAAGCGCCTCAACCCCGGGGCGATCCCCGAGGGGCAGGGCACGCTTTTCGACACCTGGCGCTATCACGGCGCGTTCACCAACTCTCCGCTCTCCCTGGCCGCTGCCGAGCGTGATCACAGGCGTCACGCAGTCGTGGAACAGGTGATCGCGGATGTGAAGAACGGCCCGTTCGCGCACGCCCCCTCCGGGCACTTCCAGGCGAACGCAGCCTGGCTCGCCCTGGCCGCCCTCGCGCACAACCTGACCCGCGCCGCCGGCACCCTGGCATCCGCCTTCCACGCCAAGGCGACCACCGGCACAATCCGCGACCACCTGATCAACGTGCCTGCTCGGCTGGCACGTTCGGCCCGCCGCCTTACTCTCCACCTGCCCCAACGCTGGCCCTGGCGGGACGACTTCACCCAGCTCTTCGACCTCGCACACGCGCCACCACCCGCCGTCGACAAGCCTTGACCACCCCGCCCGCAAGGGCCTGAGACCTCCGAGCATGTGGAAAAGCTGGGCAGACCAGCGGGCACCCCATGCCCGAATCCGCAGCTCGGCCTCGGACCGCCCCCGAACCACCCGAAACGATCACTCCAAAATCAAGCCGGTGGATCCGGGCTCAGTCGCCAAAATAGTGGTGCTGGCGGCAGCAGGCGTGATGTCCGTTGCTTGTTCGTCCTCCAGTGACGGCGAAACCGACGCGTCGTGCGAGTACCGAGTTGAGCACAAAGAGCACACGTATTCAGACGTGGCTAATGCTCACTTCAAGATCGGTAAGAAGCTGGGAGAAGCCACCTTCCCGCCCTGTAGCGACTCCTCGAACGACGGGGGCGGTCAAGCATCGCCGGATTCGACGGTCGCCTACGAGATCGTGGGAGTGTCTCCCAAGGTTGCTATTGCGGTGGATGACGCGCCCGATGATGTCCTCTTCGTAGAAGTCGGCACAGACAACGACCTTCCCCCTGAAATCAAGAAGCTGCTCAAGAAGTCCTGATGTCTCTCCTGAGGGAAGACCCCCTGATGGCTCTTGGTTGGCCGCGGGGGCATCGGGGAGATGGCACGGGTGACGGGTCTGATGCGGGCGGACCTGGCGGCTTTCGCGTCGCCGCGACGGGCCGACCTGCCGAACTCGGCCAGGTAGTCGGGCACCACATGGCGGCTCTGTCACAGCCGCCACCACCGGCTCGCGTAGTAACTCCTGCCCCTCAGTCTGTACGGCACGGTTTCAGTAAGAGCGCCGCCCCGCGCCGTCTCACGTCCGCCTGGGCCCGATCCGCTTGGCCCGCTGATTGAGGCGACTGCGCAGGCGTACGTTCACCACGAACCCGACGAGGAGGACGAGCACGGCGAGGCTGGCCGCCTGCCAGACCACGCTCTTGAGCACCGTCACCACGCCGATGAACGCGATGCCCAGGAGGAACACCATCTCCCGGAGTTCTTTCTTGAGCTGATAGGAGCGACTGCACCTTATGCGCACCGTGGCCAGCCACTGGCCGTCCAGCCCGAGCCCCGACCACAGCCGCCGGTCCAGGAACACCCAGGGCAGATCCGGAAAGGTCCCTAGTGCGTCCAGCGAACTCGGATAGCGGCTCGTCATGTCGCCGCCATGCAACTCCTTGCGGCGCTCCTGGACTTCCTCGCTGGTGCGGATCGCCTTGAGCTGGAGCACGGGCACCGTACCGTCGTCGTAGGGGAAGCCCTCCAGCACCACCTCGTCCCCGCTGGCGACACCGAGAAGTTCGAGCGTCAGCGTGTCCAGCAGGCACACCTCCTGCTCCGCGCTGGCCCGGTCACCGTCCTGGACACGGCAGGTCACATAGTTGGCATGGCCGAACAAGGTGTCCTTCCATCTGCGCCGCGGGTGGGGCAGACGCGCGGCACGCACCGTGACGGCCTCTCCCGGTTCGAGGCCGACTCCGACACGCAGCGAATGATCGACCTCGACCCTGCGTGTCTCCTGGGCCGGTATGTCCTCGGCCACGATCACCGTGGCCAGCGTGCCGAGCCGCTCATGGCGCGCCGGGGGGATCTGGGCGTTCTGGACGATGGCGAGCTGGGGGTTACCCAGGGCGGCTGAGACCGCGCTCGATAAGCGGACGACGCCGGCGCCGCGCTGGTCGAAGCCATCCGGGGTGCGCCCGGTGTGATAGGCCCCGGTCGGGACCGAGTTCGCGGGGTGGATATCGTCGTAGACCGTATTGGCAGGCTCGCCGGTGACGTACTGGCGCAGTCCCGAGTCCGTCAGACGTCCCTCGTCGGCGAACAGACGGGTGCCCTTCTCGCAGAGCTGCCCGTTCCCGCGGGCCCGTGAGCTGAACTCCTCGGGTGTGTCCCCGAACCACTCTCTGAGCTGACGGGACTCCGAGAGGAGCTCGGTGAGAAGCTGGCGCTCGCCGGGATGCGGACGGGGGTCCCCGGAGCCACCATGGAGGACTCCGTAGCGGTGCACATAGAGGTAGGCGCCGCCGAGCAGTTCACCCGATTCCAGTGCCATCGGGAAGTCCTCGGGCGGCAGAAGCACCCGGTCGTACTCGCCGTCGGGATCGGAGATTCCCTCGCTGGCGTCGACGATCTCCAACTGGGCGGCGTCGAGCCATGTGATGAACAGGTCCCGGCTCAGCCCGGGCGTGTGGAACGGCGACGAGGAGACATAGCCCAGCGGGCTGACGTACGCCGAGACCCCAATACCGATCCCTGTCACCCGCGCCTTCACCATCGGGATCGTGGACGAGACCCCAAGTCCCTCCATCTTGTGCCGCAGTTGGGCCGGGCAGGCATTGGAGCCGACCGAGATGACGGGGAAGCGGTCGCCGACCAGGGTCTGGTTGGCGCTCATCAGCGCGTAGTTGAGGGGAACGGGGCCGTCGCCCGTCTTGCCGGCGCGAAAGCCACCGGGAGGTTGCTCCACCATCCACTTGGCGAGCCGCCGGTTCTCCATGGCTTTGAGGCGCAGGTACCGGTTCTGATGCAGGAGACCGGATTCCGTCGGCCAGGCGCCAGGGTAGATGAGGGGGTGCTCGCGGGGGGCTTCGGAGAGACCGAGTGCTTCGAGCGTACGATCGTCCACTGTGCCGTCAGGCCTTTCGCCGTCGGATGGCTGCCCTGGGATGACGAGTGCGCGGTCATCGTGAGTTGTACGCGGTCATCGTAAGGAACCGAAGGCCGTCCTCATAGAGGGCCCGAACCCGGCGTGTTCAGTCCACCGGCGGCAGTTCCTGTCCCGCTCGGAAATACGATTCCGGGTCTGGCCTGCAGCTTCTCCGCGTCCGGCGCCGACCTGCACAGCGCCGGGGACGATCTGACGATGCCGCTGTCGATCGTCACCGCGCCGGCCCGAAACCTGATCAAGGCGTCCGCTGCCGTGCTGCACAGCCGCATGGCCAAGGACGCAGAAGTCCTGGCGTCATGGCACGAGAACGCGTTGCTGCGCAGGCAGCCAGATCCCCCGAGTCCGCTACGTACCCGCCGACCGGATCTGGCTCTCCGTCCGGTCCCGGCTGGTCCCCGGGAGCGCCGGCGCCAAGTATTCGCAGTCACGCGAGAACAGCAGGGGCGGCGTCTTCTGCACGGCCGCGAGGACGGTGGCCTCCCACGTCGTGGCGGGCAGAGTCACGATCGCGACCAGGAGGACGGCGACCGCGCTGAGCGAGGAGCCCAGCACGTCGCTGGCCTGGCCTGGCCTGTTCAGTTAGAGGCGGAAGTCGCGGTGGCGCCGCAGACTCGAGTCTGCAACTGCTGTCATGCCCGGCCGTCCACCGTTGTCGTGGCTGATGTGCCGTGGGCGAAAGGCGTGAAGTGTGCGGGCGTGTGGTCGATGGGCAGGTCAGGACGCCAGGCTGTGAGGATCTGGGCGCTGCACACGAACAGGCCGTCAGGAAGCCGATCAAGAGGGTGCCAGGCCCAGTCACCGACGCTTTCGTTCGGCTGCGTGGCCGGCTGTCCCCGCCAGGTGTGGACGAGCGCGCCGACGGTGACCCGAAGGACGCCTTCGACGTGGTCGAGGAGGCTGCCCAGGAGCGTGACGTCACCAGGGCGGGCCATCAGACCGGTCTCCTCGCCGAGTTCGCGGACCACGGTGGCTTCGAAGGACTCACCGGCCTCGACGGTTCCACCGGGCAGTTCCAAGGTGCCTCGACGATGGCGGCCCAGCAGGATTCCCTGCTCGCTGACGAGGATGGCTCCGACACCGACGGCCGCGTGCGCCACCGGCGGCCTGCTGCTCCGGGGGCGGCTGGAACTCCGCGGCGGCCGGGCGGGCAGTCGGCGGGCGCGGATGAGCTGCTGGACGACCAGGGCGTTGTCGTCAGGATGGTGCAGCAGGTCGATGGACTCGACCCTGAAGCCGTACTCGGTGAGCAGGTCCTCCCACAGCTGCGGCGCCAGGACCCACATCTGGGTCGGCAGGGGCGGGTCGTCGCGCAGCAGGATCATCTGCTCGCGCGGTGCCACCTGCGTGGACGGGCCGCGGCCGTGCAAGTCGGTGTGCAGGAGCGAGAGAATCAGTGGCGCACCGGCACGCAGTCCGTCGCGCAGGGCGGGCAGTGCCCGGTGCGGCTCGATGTAGGCCAGGGTGCCGATGGCGTACGCGGCGTCGAACGGCTCGGCCTCGGCGAGGTATGCGGCCACGTCTCCCTGTGTGAATTCCACGTCCTGAACGTCCGCGTGGGTGGAGACGGCGCGTTCGTGCTGGGTCGGGGACAGCTCGATTCCGGTGACGCGAGCGCCGTGGGCTCGCGCGAGATGCACAGCGTGGTGGCCGGCCCCGGAGCCGATGTCCAGGACGCGGCGGCCGGTGATGTCGCCGAGGACTTCAGCCCCTGGTCCGCCCCCCTCCCAGGGCCAGGGCGTCCAGGACATCTGGACGGGGACAGGTGGTGTGTAGGCGCGGGTCAGCTGGCGCTGGCCATAGATCTTCCAGGCTTGGGCGTTGATGTCCTCGATGGGCACGGTGCCTCCTCGGTGGGCGGGACGCGGGTCAGGTGTGCGTGATGAGGTAGGCGGGACCCTCTCCGCGCCTGGCATGTTCGACGGCGTCGAGACGGGCGTAGTCCCGTGGCGCCATCAACTCCTGCCAGTCGACGAGGTCGTGGACGGCCCAGATGTCGTGTTCGGCGGGATCGAGGCGGATCCGGCGAAGCTGGTCCGCGGTCAGCCGGCCCCCGTCGAAGATGAGACCCACCTTGTTCAGTGGCATGCGCGGTCCGGCGTGCAGGAAGTGCGTCAGGAGCAGCCGCGGCTCCTCCAGGCCGAGTTCGAGACCGGTCTCCTCGACGGCTTCGCGCCGTGCGGTCTGGAGCGGGTCTTCCCCTTGCGTGTCGAGGTTGCCGCCCGGGAACTGCCAGAGCCGGGATCCGTAGACCGAGCGCAGCTGTACTGGACGGTCGTGTTCGTCACGGACGTACAGGCAGCCGTACACCGTGTGGTGGGGGACGGTCTGCGCGTACTGCGTGGGTGTCATCGGCATGGGGCGGCCGGGCCGCGCGGGGCTGTGGTCGAACTCGAAGGCGAGGGGGCCGAGCGCTTCCTTGGCCGTCGGGTAGATGGCGCGAAGGGTGAGCAGGAGTTCCTCGCGCGGACCGTCCGGGTCGATGCGGTCGGCATCCTCCGCGCTGAGCAGATCCTCGAACGAGGCGTACGAGGAGATCCGCTTCACGATGACGTCGACTTCCCGCTCGCTGTCCCGGTCGTGGAAGACGATGGCGTCCCCGACCTTGACGGCCGCCTTCTGCGGGGTAGCGACGCGAACCTCGATCGTCTTGCGTCCCGACTCCACCTGCCCGTAGTAGGGGGCCATGAGGTGGAAGTGATGCTCGCGCCGGGCGGCTGCTTCTTCCCCGCTGTGCGCACACGACGGGTTGCCCTGCGCCGCGACGTGCGGTGCGGCCTCGTCCTGGCGCGGCCCCCGCAGGACGAGGAAGACCAGCCCGTCGGCATCATGCCGCTCCGCAGCCGCCCAGCGACTGTGCAGGCGTGCAAGTTCGTCTTCGGCCAGGGCGATCCCGCGCCGCTCAGCGGGGGTGTCGGCGGCGAGCGGCGTGATCAGCACGAGGGCACCGCCTGGCCGAAGCCGATGACCCAGCACGTCCGGGCTGCGGTCGCGGTAGGTGAGAAACGGAGCGACGAGTCGCAGGGTGATCAGGTCATAGCCGCCGGCGTTCAGCGAGGCTCCGTCGTCGCCCTCGATGTCGAGACGGAGCCAACGAGCAGCGCCACCGTGGCGGTTCCGGGCTTCGGCCAGGGCGGTTTCCGACCAGTCGACGGCGTCCACGGTGTAGCCGGATGAGGACAGGTGTGCGGCGAGTTCGCCGGTCCCGCACCCGACGTCGAGAGCCAGCGCCTCACCGGCGGGCGGTAGATGTGTATCGAGCAGCGTGCGTTCGGCGTCAGTGAGCGGCCGATAGCGGCGACCTTGGGTATAGCCGCGGTCCCATTCGTCCTGCGTGGTGAACATGTGCGACGGCAGGCCCTTCTCGGTAGCGGTTCTGGCAAAGGCAGGGCGGCTGAATCCGGTGGTAGCTGCCTGGTGCCGGTCGTTCGGATGCGGACTTTGTCAGGACCAACCCATGGGGGCGTAGAGAGAGCCGCGGGAGATGGCTTCCAAGGCGACGCGCGCGTAATCGACGGTGGGCTCGGGCAGTGCGTCCAGCGGCCACCACTGCCATTTGGTGCAACACTCGGGTTCGCGCACGACGGGCTCGCCCTCCCAGTGGGAGGGAGCGAAGAACAACTGCACCCGCGGAATCGGGCTCCCGGGGTCGAGCAGGTCCAGGACGTGGATGAGCGACAAGTCACCTACAGGAATGCGCAGTCCGGTCTCCTCCTCCGTTTCCCGGACCATGCAGGTGACGGTGGATTCCATGTCTTCGCGGTGGCCGGCGGGGAGGTGCCATGTGGAGGGGGCGAAGGCGCTGCTTGGGTGGCGTTTACCCAAAAGGACGGCGCCGTCGCGGATGAGGACGAGGTGGGCGCCGACGATGCTGCGGCTGCGGTGGTCGCGCGGCTCACGGACTTCCTCAGCCAGCTGGTGGCGCAGGGTGCGCGTCTCGTCGAGGTCGTCGGCGTGGGGTGTCGTCACGGCGGGCCTTTCGTGCGAGCGGGTCATGCGGGATCCGCGACGGTGGGGCAGAGGGATTCGGGAGGCTGGCCGCGGGGGCGTACTGAACTGGCCCTCATAAACGGGGCGTTGCCATCGCCAAGCTGCGGGACAGCTTCGCGATAAGCGCGGACCTCCCGAGCATGCAGGACCGGCTTGGGCGCCACTTCCACGTAGTGGTCGCCTGTCTCCGTGCTCACTCTCCACACCAGTGAGTTCTCGCGGGCGTGCGAGGAGTCGTGCACGGACTCGAGGGGGCCGAGGATTGCTTCCGTCCAGGACGCGAGAGCGGACGGAAAGCGTGTGGAGTCCGTCATGCCCGGTACCTCGTATCGGGACGTGAGCCGTCGGCGAGAGCGCCGGCAGGGCGGGCGCGGGTGTCCAAGACAGCATTGGTCTTTTCGAACTCAAGATGAACCAGCGCGGGGCGGCGTGCGGGACGCATGGCAATTCCTCGGGATGAGATCCGGACGAGTGATCGGGTAACGGGGTGGTTCTTGTCGCCGTCACGGGTACGGGAGGGCGAAATGTAGGACCCGCTTTCGAATACCGGGCCGTGCCTTTGTGTGTCCGGGCGCGGGGGCTTGTGATGCTGCGTTCGATCACTCATGTGGGTTCCGGTACCTCCTCTGGGGGATTGTCGGTCGCAGCTACGTGGTCGTCGAGACGTCAGATCCGGCCGCAGTGCTCCGGCGACCGCGACGGCCGCGGAGGCCTAGGCGCGGGTTTGGCAGGTGCGCCATAGGGTCTGTGCGACCCCGTGACGCTGCCGGGGATCGCACTTGGCGGCCGGGCGGTCATCGGCAGCTCGCCATGCCGGATCGTTCGACGCGCGCATGGGTGGCACGCACGCGGAGAATGAAGGAAGGATCTGTTGCCAGGAACACCTCGCCCTCTGACCTGCAGAGCGGCGGTGGCCCCCTCGCGAAGGTGGTGGCGATGCCGACGTGGCGATTGCGGGACTTCCACGATGACGACCTGGACCGCGCCATCCAGATCTGGGACCAGAACCAGCAGGCGGACGAGGCACCTGCCGTTTTCCCTGTGTCGGAGGTGGTGACCGCAGCCAGGGCCGGAGGACCGGCCGTGGTGGCGGTGGTCGGCGACGAGCTGGTGGGCGTCGCCGTGGCGCAGGCCTATGGCGAGCGCGGCTGGATCACCGTGGTGGCCCTGGCCTCGACGTGGCGCAACCGCGGCATCGGCAGCTCCTTGATCGCCGAGCTTGAGCGGCGCCTGCGGTCACAGGGAGTCCGCCGGATCGGCGCTCTCCTCGCGCCGGGGGCGACGGGAACCGCAGCCTTGGAAAATACCGGCTACCGCGCCCGGTCCGGGCTCGTCTTCTACGAGAAGGTCGAGCACCTCGGCGCGAGCGACGCCGGCCTCCTTGCGGAACTCGGGGGAAGGATGCTTCCCAAGGGTCTGTGGGACAGCCTCGCGGGAATGGAACGGGAGAAAGAAGCCATCGAGCGGCGGATCGTGCTGCCGCTGGCCCAGCCCGTGCTGGCCGAGCAGTACGGAGTGAGGCCGCCGAAGGCGGTCATCCTCTTCGGGCCGCCGGGAACCGGCAAGACCAGCTTCGCCCAAGCGGTCGCCTCGCGGCTGCAGTGGCCTTTCGTGGAACTCTTCCCCTCGCGGCTGGCCTCGTTCCAGGAGGGAGGACTGGCGACCTCGCTGCGGGAGGCATTCACCGAGCTGGCCGAGCTGGAGACGGTGGTGCTCTTCATCGACGAGGTCGAGGAGATCGCCTCTGTCCGATCCGGTACGGCTGTCGACCCCAGTCACGGAGTCACCAACGAACTGCTCAAGCTGATCCCCGGCTTCCGCGACCACGACGACCGCCTCCTGATCTGCGCCACGAACTCCGTCCGCTCCCTCGATCCGGCGTTCCTTCGCCCTGGTCGTTTCGACTACGTCATCCCCGTCGGGCCGCCGGATCCAAAGGCTCGTTCGGCGGTCTGGCGACGCTACCTCGGACCCGCCGCCATCCATGTCGACCTGCACCGTCTGGTGGAGGCAAGCGCAATGTTCACACCGGCCGATATCGAGTTCGCCGCTCGCAAGGGTGCCCAAACCGCCTTCGAACGCGAAGTCGCCCAGGGGAAAGGCATCCCCATCGGCACAGAGGACTACCTGCAGGCCATCGCCGAGACCCGTCCCACACTCACCGACCAAGCGCTGAAGGACTTCGCTCAGGACACCGAGGAATACGTGCGCATGTGACATCGAGGCACACACCGCAGACCCGGCAGGCTGCCTTCAGCGTCGGTCGCTTGCGCGCTGTCCGCTCCGAGGTCACCGACCGGATGCTCGTCTTCAGCCAGCGCCGCCTACGCACCGTGCTGAACGAGTACGCCCAGCAACGGGCGAAGACCGCACCGCGGACAACAGCTGCACCCGCCGCGACCCGATCACCCCACCGCGAACCTCGCCCACGAGAGCATAAAGCGCCGCCCAGTCCTCGGCGGCCTCATCAACGAGTACGAGCGAGCGGCGTAGAGATGCAGGTCAGCACGACCCCCACTGTGGGAACCCCACAGCCCCTCACGAGTCCCCTCTCACTCTGAGCCTCAGCTCCGCACCCCGCTCGCCGACCTTCAGCGTGACGCGTTCCGCCGGCACGTCGGAGTCGATCTCCGGGTAGTCGTCGCTCGACACGCGCAAAACAAGCCGGTGCCCTGCCTCCACGCGGTAGTGCGTGGGCCAGATGTGGATGTCCATGGCGTGATAGGCGCCCGGCGTCACCGGGGAGAGCGCCGTGTGCCCGCGGCGGTGGCTGGCCTTGAGCCATCCCGCGGTGATCCTTGTGGCGGCTCCATCGGGCGCTTCGTCGAAGAGCACCGCAGCGATATTGCCGTCATCGGCGGTGAACGCGGCGTCGACGGCGAAGGTGCTGTCCCCGGCAAGGACCATGTCGCGGGCCAACGGCCGTGTGGAGAAGCGGTTTTGTTTCCCCTGTGCGGCGCGGTGGTCCCCGTGTTGACCTCGAAGGAGGCCTCGCCGCCAACGCCGGGTGCGGGCTTCAGCGACCCATCGGCGCGCAGCGCGAGCGTCAGGGCGTGGCGCCCATCTGACCGATGCGGCCGGTGGAGCCGGGGTGCTGGGCCAGCCATTCGATCGCGTCGTAATTGTCGCGCTGCTCTTGCGGGCTGAAGGGGTCGACCGTTCCCGGCGAGGTACCTGATCCTCTGGCCTGGCAGACCAGGGCGTTGTAGCCGCGGCGGACGAAGTAGGCGGCACCGGTGCCGAAGTACTCCAGGTTCGCGGCGTAGGCCGTGTACTCGTACACGATGCCCGGGAACGTGCCGGTGGCCGGCTTTCCGTCGGGGCTCGCGGGCCGGGACAGCTGAGCGGCCAGGTAACTTCCGTCCCGAAGCGGCACTTTGACGTCCTCGCGTACGACACCGTACGTCTCCGGTCTGTCGTACGAGAAGAACGGGTCGGACGGCACCGAGGTGGCTGGGGGTGTCGCTGCCGCGGCCCGGGTGGGGGCGAGAGCCGCCGTCAGAGCGCTGGCAGCGCCGAGTGCGCACACTGTGCGGCGGCGCAGCGGCACCGCGTCTTCAGGAAACTGCATGTCGACGTGTCCTTAAGGTCGTCCAGAGTCGTTCAGAGGGATATGGCACCGGTGAGCAGGGCCGCGGCGGTCATCACGAGGGTGGTGCCGAACGCCCAGCGGAAGATGAAGCGCTGGTGCTCGCCGAGTTGGACGCCGCTCATGCTGACGAGGATGAACGTGGAAGCGGTGAGCGGGCTGAGGGGGAACCCGGTGGTCATCTGGCCGAGGATCGCGGCCCGCGCGATCTCCGCCTGGTCGCCGCCGAACCCGGATGCCGTGTGGGAGAGGACGGGCAGCACACCGAAGTAGTAGGCATCCGGGGTGAAGGCGAGACTCAGGGGCATGCCGGTGACCGCCACGAGCGGTGCAAGGTGTCCGCCGAGGGAGTCGGGCACGACGGAGACGAGGGCCTGGGCCATCTCGGAGATCATCTTGGTTCCGGTCAGGATGCCGGTGAACACACCTGCCGCGAAGATCATCGTCGTGACCAGTACGACGCTCTTCGCGTGCTTCTCCAGGAGCGTCTGCTGAGCTTCCCAGGTGGGGTGGTTGACGACGAGGGCGAGCGCGAAGGCGATCACGAACAGCACGGGCAGCGGCATGGCTTCCGTGACCAGGGCCACGACGAGGACGACAGTAAGTACTGCGTTGAACGCGGTGAGCAGGACCGGCGGACGTGTCACCGACGGCACCAGCGGGGTGCCGAGACCGTCTCCTGCTGTGCGTACGGCGGACTCATGCTCCTCGTGCAGCCCCGGGACGGCAAGGCGGCGCTCGCGCCGGCCGATCCAGTACGAGGCGAGCAGCACCCATACAACGCCGCAGGCCATGGCGGGCATGACCGGCGTGAAGACGTCCGAGCTCTCCAGCTTCAGCGCCGCCATGGCCCGCACGGTCGGCCCACCCCACGGGATCAGGTTCATCACGCCCGCACCCAGGCAGACGACACCGGACAGGACCAGTGGGCTCATGCCGAGGCGCTTGTAGACGGGCAGCAGGGCGGAGACCGTGATGAGGAAGGTCGAGGCGCCGTCGCCGTCAAGGGCCACGCACATGGTGAGGACGGCGGTGCCGACGGCGATGCGCGCCGGATCCTTGCGGGCGATCCGCAGGATGCCGTTGATGAGCGGATCGAAGAGGCCGACGTCGACCATCAGCGTGAAGTAGAGGACCGCGAAGGCGATCATGATGCCGGTCGGGGCGACCGTGGCGAGCCCGTCGAGGATCATGTCGCCCATGTCCCCGGCGAAACCGCCGACGAGCGCCGCCAGGACCGGCAGCAGCACGAGAGCCACCAGGACAGAGACCCGTTTACTCATGGTGAGCACGAGGAACAGCCCGATCGTGCAGAAACCCAGCGCTGCCAGCATGGTTGTCGCTCACCTTCTCCTACCGTCGCGCACCGTCGCGCGTGTCTGCCCGGCTGAGTGACGAGTCTCGGAGCAGCGGAGGATCGGCGTCCAGCATCAAACCGAGATCTATCCATGCGGTCTGCGCATCAATGACAGCCGCAGACCGTACGCTCGTTCGCCATGGACAGCACTCTCCGTCATCTCACCGCGTACGCAGCCGTGGCCCGGGCGGCCAGTTTCACGGCGGCCGCCGCCCAGCTGCACGTCTCCCAGTCCTCGCTCAGCCGCGCGGTGGCCGACCTGGAACGACAGTTGGGCACCCAGCTACTCGAACGCGACACCCGCAACGTCGAGTTGACCGCGGCGGGCCGGGAGGCACTGCGGATAGCCGAGCAGATCGTCAACGCCCACCGGTCGGGGATGAAGGAGCTGCAGCGCTTCCTGCTCGGCGAGGCGGGGAACGTAGCGGTGGCCACGCTGCCATCGGTCGCGGCGGTGCTGCTGCCCCAGGTGATCCTGGAGTTCCGGCAGCAGCGGCCGCAGGTCGCCGTGCAGATCATGGACGGTCTGGAACAGTCGGTGCTGAGCCGGGTCCTGTCGGGCGACGCGGACTTCGCGATCACCACCACCGGTGAGCCGTCGGGGCAGTTGGAGCACCGCCCGCTGGTGCGCGACCGGTTCGTCGCGGTGCTGCCGCGGGACCATCCGCTGTCCGACCTCTCCGAAGTCACCTGGGACGAGCTGGCCCGTGAGCCGTTCCTCGCCGTGGGCCGCGACTCCAGTGTGCGGCGCCTGACCGACGCCGCGTTCGCCCAGATCGACGCACGCTCGGCGCCGTCCGCGGAGGCGGGCAACGTCGCCACGGTGGGCGGCCTCGTGGCGGCCGGGCTCGGGGTGACCGCGATGCCCGCACTCGTGCTGCCACTGCTCGGCGCGGGCCCGGTCGTGCACCGCCCACTGGCCCAGCCGACCGTGCACCGGCGCCTGGACATCGCCCTGCGCGCGCAGCGCCCCCTCCCGCTCGCGGCCGACCGGTTCCTGGAGACGCTCCAGGAGTGCCGCACGCGCCGGCATCCGTTGCCGCCCGGGGTGTCCTGGGTCTGACCCAGCCACCCCCCTGCACTTATGCGGTAACTGCAAGGATTCATCGTCATTTCTTGCTGGACGCACATGTCAGCGGCTGGGCAAGCTCAGGAGCACCGCAGTCAAGCGAGCCGGGGAGCAGCAGTGTCGATCAATCAGCAGGAATCCGGCGGCCGGGGCCAGTTGCACGGCCTGAAGGTGGTCGAGTTCGCACACGTGGTGGCCGGTCCGCTCGCCGGGTCGATGCTCGCCGACCAGGGTGCGGACGTGGTTCATGTAGAGCCGCCAGGTGCCGGCGACGCGGCGCGCGCCATGGGCCCCAAGAAGGACGGTCATCCGCTGTGGTTCAAGGTCGCGGGCCGCAACAAGCGATCCGTCACCCTCGACCTCCACCAGGAGTCGGGGCGGGAGGTCGCCCAGCGCCTGGTCGCGTGGGCCGACGTGGTGATCGTGACGTTGCGTAACGGGCGCCTGCGCTCCTGGGGGCTCGACTGGGAAGCAGTGCATCGCGTCAACCCGAAGGCGGTACTGCTGCAGATATCCGGCTTCGGCGCCACTTCGTCGCGAGCCGACGAGCCGGGGTTCGGCAAGGTCGGCGAGGCCCGTAGCGGTGTGGTGCACCTGACCGGCTTCCCCGACACCCCTCCGGTGCACACCGGCTTCTCGCACGGCGACGCCGTCACGGGGCTCATGGGCGCCTACGCGGTACTCGCCGCGCTGCACCGCCGCGACCACGACCCCGACTTCGACGGCGAATGGATCGACCTCGCTCTCTTCGAGCCGCTGTTCCGGCTCGTGGAGTGGCAGGTCATCGTCCACGACCAGCTCGGCACGGTGCCCGAGCGCTCCGGCAACCAGCTCGCCGTCGCCCCGGCCGCCGTCATCAACACCTACCGGTCGCGAGACGACGAGTGGATCACGGTGACGTCGGCGACTCTTCGTTCC
The DNA here is from genome assembly GCF_026340095.1 of Streptomyces sp. NBC_01446. Lineage (GTDB taxonomy): Bacteria > Actinomycetota > Actinomycetes > Streptomycetales > Streptomycetaceae > Streptomyces > Streptomyces aureus. The sequence continues at coordinate 517,063 of NZ_JAPEPO010000001.1, forward strand.
GTACGCAATGTCGCCGCGCTACTCGGCTACGACGAGGCCGAATTCGCCACCCCGGAACAGCAGTTCGCGGGACGCGGGCGGCTCGACGAAGGGCTGCGGGCCTGGGTGGCCGAGCGGACAGCGGCCGAGTGCCTGAAGGCGTTCGCCCTGGCTGAGGTGGTGGCGTCGCGGGTGTTCAGCGCGGCGGACATCGCCGAGGACCCCGTCTACGCCGAGCGCGAGGACATCGTCACCATCGACGACGCCGACCTCGGCCCCGTACGGATGCAGTCGGTCATCCCGCACTTCCGGCAGCGGCCGGGCGCGGTGTGGCGGACCGGCCCCGCCCTGGGGCAGGACAACGACCTCGTCTACCGGCAGTGGCTCGGCCTGGACCCGGATCACCTCACGGACCTGGAGAAGCACGGTGTCGTCTGAACCCACAGCCCCGCCCCGCCCGCTGCTGCGGTCCCTGCTGTTCGTGCCCGGCAACCGGACCACCGCCTGGCTGCCCAAGGCGCGGGCGGCCGGGGCCGACGCGGTCATCCTCGACCTCGAGGACGCCGTGCCCGAGGGCGAACGCACGGCAGCACTCCAACAGGTGGCCGACGCCGTCACCCAACGGGCCACCCAGGGAACCGCGTTGTTCGCCCGCGTCCCCCCGCTCGACAGCTGGGCCACCGCCGATGAGCTGCGCAGCCTGTGCGGGCCCGGTCTGACCGGGATCGTCCTGCCCAAGGTGACCGGCCCCGACGACGTTCGCATCGCCGACCGACTGCTCGGCTGGAGCGAGCGCGAACACGGTCTGCCCAGAAACCACTTCGCCCTCCTGCCGATCTTGGAGAGCTCCGCCGCACTGCGCGACGCCCACAGCTGCGCGTCGGCCGCCGCCCGTGTCGCCTACATCGGCGCGGTCACCGGAGCGGGCGGCGACGTCGAGCGCGCTGTCGGCTACCGCTGGAGCCCCAGCGGCGCTGAGACGCACGCCCTGCGCGCCCGCGTCCTGCTCGACGTACGGGCGGCGGGCACGCCCCATCCGGTGGCCGGCCTGTGGACCCGTATCGGCGACCTCGACGGACTGCGCGCCTTCGCCGAGCAGAACCGGGCACTGGGGTACGCGGGCATGCTGGCGATCCACCCGTCCCACGTGCCCGTCCTCAACCAGGTCTTCGCGCCGGGCCCGGACGAACTCGCCCGCGCGGCACGGCTGATCGCCGTCATGGAGGAAGCCCAGGCGCGCGGCGTGGGCGCGGTGACTTTCGACGGGGAAATGGTGGACGAGGCGATGGCGGCTACCGCGCGGACGCTGCTGGCGCGGCACACCTGAGTCTCCACTCAGTCCCGAGCGGTCCCGCAGGCGCCCGGCCTTGTGGCGAGCGATTGGCAGCGGCTCACCGCGTACGGCCTCACCAATCGTGGACGGTTCCGTCCTGCAGGCGGTTGACGGGCAGGTAGGCCGCCTCGTAGGGGTGAGCAGCGGCCATTTCCTCGTCCAGTTCCACGCCGATGCCGGGGGCTTCGCCCGGGTGCAGGTGTCCGTCGGTGAAGGTGTAGGCGTGGCGGAACACCTCGTTGGTCAGTGCGGTGTGGCCCGAGTACTCCTGGATACCGAAGTTGTGGACCGCCAGGTCGAGGTGGACCGCCGCCGCCATGCCGACCGGTGAGATGTCCTCCGGCCCGTGGATGGCGCTCTTGATCTGGTACTGGGCCGCGAAGTCGAACAGCTTGCGCAGTGGCGTGACGCCGCCGAAGTGGGTGACCGCGGAGCGCACGTAGTCGATCAGCTGCTCGGTGATCAGGGTCTGGTAGTCGTACACGGTGTTGAACACCTCGCCGATGGCCAGCGGCGTGGTGGTGTCGGCCCGCACCAGGCGCAGCGCCTCCTGGTTCTCGGCAGGGGTGCAGTCCTCCAGCCAGAAGGGCCGGTACGGCTCCAGGTCCTTGCCGAGCCGGCCCGCCTGGACGGGGGTGAGCCGGTGGTGCGCGTCGTGCAGCAGGGGCAGCTCGGCGCCGAACTCACTGCGTACCGCGTCGAACACGGCCGGGATGTGGCGCAGGTAGGCGTCGGTGTCCCAGTCCTCCACCAGGGGACGGGCCTGCTGGTGCAGGACGGCCGAGCCGGAGTCGTCGGTGCTGTGCACGCCGTACACGGCCTTCAGGCCGGGGACGCCCGACTGGATGCGGACGGCCTGGTAGCCCTCGTCGAGCTGGGCCCGCACCGAGTCGAGGAGTTCGGGGATGTCCCGCCCGTTCGCGTGCCCGTAGGTGCGCACGCGGTCCCGGCTTGCTCCGCCCAGGAGTTGGTAGAGCGGGAGGCCGGCGGCCTTGGCCTTGATGTCCCACAGGGCGACGTCGACGGCGGCTGTCGCCGCCATGGTGACGGGCCCCCGCCGCCAGTACGCCCCGCGGTACAGGTACTGCCAGGTGTCCTCGATCCGGTGGGGATCGAGGCCGAGGAGAAGGGGCGCGACGTGGTCGGTGAGGTAGCTGACGACGGCGAGTTCGCGCCCGTTGAGGGTGGCGTCACCGAGGCCGGTGAGGCCGTCGTCGGTCGTCAGCTTCAGGGTGACGAAGTTGCGTCCGGGGCTCGTGACGACGACCTTCGCGTCGACGATCTTCATACGTGTGCTCTTTCCGTGGGATGGAACGGCGGGGCTAGCCCTTGGTGGCGCCCGAGGTCAGGCCCGCCACCAGGTACTTCTGGCCGAGGACCGCGGCGATGACCACGGGGACGGTGATCAGGGTGGAGGCGGCCATCAGGCCGCCCCAGTCGGTACTCGCGTAGGAAATGAAGTTGAAGAGGGTCACGGGCACGGTCTGTGTGCGGTCGTCGGCGAAGACCAGCGCGAACATGAAGTTGTTCCAGCTGAAGACGAAGGCCAGGAGCGAGGCGGTCGCCGTGCCCGGCGCGGCGAGTGGCAGCGAGATCCGCCAGAAGGCGCCGAAGGCGCTCAACCCGTCGGTACGGGCCGCTTCTTCGAGTTCGACGGGAAGTCCCGCGAAGAAGCTGATCATGATCCACATGATGAGGGGGACGGACACGAACATGTGGCTGAGGATCAGCACGGTGTAGGAGCCGACCAGGCCCATCTGCGCGAACAGGTAGTACCACGGCACCAGCAGTGAGATGGCGGGGACGATGCGCGCGACGAGGATGAGCGATCCCGTGCGGTGCATGCTGAATCGGCCCACGGCCCAGGCGGCGGGCACCGCGATGACGGCGGACAGGACGGTGGAGACGACGCCCACCAGAAGGGAGTTGCCCATGGAGCGGACGATCTGCCCGGCCTCGACGACACTGCGGAAGTTGTCGAGGGTGGGGGTGAACCACAGGCCTACGGAGGGGTCGGTCACCTGGAGGTTGGTCTTGAACGCGGCGGCGAACATCCACACGAGCGGCAGCGCGAAGACCAGGGTGACGAGCCCTATCGCGGTACCGCGCAGCCAGGCCAAGTGGCGGCGCCTGCGGGCGAGTTGGGCGATCTTCGGCCGGGCGGCTGGGGTGACGGTGGCACTCATGCGTTCTTCCTTCCGCCACGGCGGCGCAGCAGGACCACGACACCGATGATGAACAGCGTGAACAGCACCAGGACGGCGGCGGCCAGGCCGTATTCCTGGTAGTCGAAGGTCAGCCCGTAGGCGTAGACGTTGAGCGTCTCCGCCTCGAAGTCCGAGCCACCGCCCGCGCCCTTGGTGGCGTAGAGGATGTCGAAAGTCTTGAGGGCGTCGACGGCACGGAGCACGAGTGCGGTCGTGAGGGTGGGGCCGAGCATGGGCAGGACGACGTAGCGGAAGCGCTGCCAGGCACTGGCCCCGTCGACGAGCGCGGCCTCCTCGGGCTCTTCGGGGAGCGTGGTCAGGCCGGCCAGCAGGAGCAGGGTCATCATCGGTGTCCACTGCCATACGTCGATGAGCATCAGCGTCGGCAGGGACTGGCCCACCGAGCCGAGGAACTCCTGGCGGGGCAGTCCGAGACCGGCGAGCAGGTGGTTGGCGATGCCGTTGGTGGGGTCGAGGATCAGCAGCCACAGGATGCCGATCGCGACCGGTGTCGCGAGCAGCGGAATGATCAGGACGGTGCGCACCCAGCGCATGCCGCGGAACGGCTTGCGCATGAGCATCGCGAGCGCGAGCCCGAACACCGTCTCCAGGACCACCGCGCCGACTGTGAAGACGATCGTGCGGCGGACCGCGGGCCAGAAGCGACGCGCGTCGCCCAGCGCGTCGGCGAAGTTGCGCAGGCCGATGTGGCTCTTGTCGGCGTTCACCGCTCCGAACGCGTCGGTCAGGCTGAGGTCGAGCGTGAAGGCGAGCGGGAAGACGATCATCAGGCCGACGAAGAGCAGCGCCGGGGCCAGCATCGCCCACTTCAGGCGGCGGTTGGCCTGTTCGAAGGTGCGCGGCGGTCGGGTACGGCGCGCACCTCCGCTCACAGGGCGGGCGTCGGCGCGGGACGGGGAGACCTCGGTGGCGGTCATCGGGACTCCTTGTGGCGGTTGTCGCGGACGAGGAAATCGGCGAACTCCGCGTCCGCGTCCCGTACGACGGGCCGAACGGACTCGCCGAGAATGCCCGCGACGAGCGGGCGCCCGACGATGTCCCGGGCCCGGCCGACCTGGAGAACACGGGGGCGGTCATAGCCCAGACCCCGCTTCGCGTTGAGGCGCATGGCCTCGACGAGATCGGGCGGGAAGGACCTGAGTGTCTTGGAGTTGGCCCACACGGAGGTGCGCGCTCCGGGGATGCCGTCCGCCTGGAGAGCCGCTGACATCTCGGGTCCGGCGGCCCACTTGATGAACTGCCAGGCGTCGTCACGCAGGAGGGAGAACTTGTTGATGCCGAGGCTCCAGGACGCGATGTTGTGCGGCCTGGCACCGGCCGGTCCCGCGGGGAAGGGGGCGAATCCGACGGTGTCCCGTACGGTCCGGCTCGCGATCTTCGGGTCGAGGAAGTTGCTGTAGATCGCGTCGGCGTCGATGTAGAACGCCGCCTTGCCCTGCGCGAAGATCGGCATGGCCTGTTCGAGGCTCATGTTGGTGGCCCCTGGCGGCCCCGCTTTGCCCAGAAGGTTGCCGTAGTACTCGTACGCGGCCAGCGCCTGCGGGCTCCCGATGCCGGACTTGCCGTCGATGACGAAGTCGCCGCCGTGCGAGTAGAGGAAACTGGACCACTGGGACACGGCGCCGTTGCGCTGTCCGCGGCCCACGTAGCCGTAGAACCCCCGCTTGCGTCGCGTGAGTTCCATTGCGGTGGACATCAGCGCGTCCAGGGTGCGCGGGGGTCCGCCGGCGTCTTGGACCAGGTCCTTGCGGTAGTACAGCGTGGGTCGCTCGGTCACCACGGGGACGCTCAGTACTTTGCCCGCCGTCAGGGAGACCTCGCGCGGCGCCTTTTGGAAGTCCGTCCAGGCGAACTCGCTGTCGCCCTCCACCCGGTCGGTGAGGTCGGCGAGCCAGTCGTTGTGCGCGAAGAGGAGCTGGTCCTGGAGCGCGCGCACCATCATGACGTCGACGTCGGTGCCCGACGCGTTGAGTTTGACGTTATAACTGCTGGTCAGCTGGTCGGCGGTGAGCAGGGTCAGGGAGACCCGGCGCCCGATGCGCTCCTCGAACTCCTTCGTCCGCCGCTTGATCGCCTGCGACCACACGTGGTTGATCGCCATGATCCGCAACGGAGCACCGGCCGACGGCTTTCCGGCCCTTGGTGAACACGCGCCGAGCGCTCCGGTCCCTGCGGCTCCAGCGATCCCCGCGGCCAGCCTGCCGAAGGAGCGGCGGCTCAGGAGCCGGCTGCTCGTGGACATCGTTGTCCTCGTCTCTCTGCTCTGGAACGTTCTACAAGTCCTCACTACCTGCCCTACCCGGTCCAACTGGTAGTACCAGTTGGACCGGACAGGACCGTAGCAGGCTCCTCACGTCCGCAACACCCCTGAGAGAAAGATCCACAACCCTCAACTGCGAGCGCGCCGACCACCCTTGGCCCGTCGGCGCTGCCACGGCCCGCCTGCACCGGCTGCCGACGGCACCCGGTCCAGCCGAAGGCTCAGCGCCCCCGCGCCGCCCGTTCCAGCAGAGTCTCGATGTGGTTGCGCGCCATGGTGTCCACCTGCACGTCGAGGTCCGGCCCGTAGGTACGCAGCCCGAGCATCAAGTGCTCCCTCATGCGTGCGCCGGCGAGTTCCACGTCGCGTGCCTCGATCGCCGCGAAGATCTCCGGGTGGTGCGGCACCCCTTCTTCACCGATCGACGGGTCCGAGTTCGAACGCAGCATCATCTCGAACATCATTCCGCTGATCGACGACAGCATGATCCGCAGCACCGGGTTCTTGCTCGCCACCGCGACGGCGTCGTGGAAGTCCATGTCGGCCTGCGCCTTGACCACGACATCGGTCGCCGACTCCAGGGCGTCGCACGCTTCACGCATCGTCGCCAGGTCTTCGTCGGTGGCGTGCCGGGTCGCCAGTCGCACCATCTCGACCTCCAACGGGAGTCGGGCCTCGATGAGTTGACGGACCGTGGGCCTGCCGGCACGGTACAGCGCGTCGTATCCCCTGGCCTGTCCGGAGGTCTGCTCACGCACGAAGGAACCCCGTCCGGGCGCGACCTCGATCAGATGCTGGGCCTCGAGCCGCCGCAGCACCTCCCGTACGACGTTCCTGCTGGAGCCGAACTGGGCGGCCAGCTCACGCTCCGAAGGCAGCTTCGCTCCCACCGCGATCTCACCGGACCGGATGTCGTGCTCCAACTGGCGAGCGATGCGCTCCGTCAGAAGCCCGCGCTGTGCGGGGTCGGCGACGGGACCCGCGGGCGCGGAACTGTGAGACGAAGAACGGTCAGACGACGGCATGGACGCAGCGTACAGCGAGGTCCGGGCCCCGGTCGGGGCAACGATCTTGCTCGTCGCCGCTGCGGCTCGGTCGGCTACGGCCGAGGTCATCGGCGAATGCGCGCAACGCCGCTTCACCGCCGCGGCGGCCGGGGACTGGACCCTGCACGGAGGGCCACGGCGCGCAGACGGTGGATCAGTTCCGCGTCTGCCTCCAACTCGGCTGTGGCTACGCCTCGTTCGAGTGCGGGAAGGCGAACGCCGTGATCCGCGCGGAGCCTGTTTCCAGGTGCGCGGCTGCCCGGCCCTGTGTCCCCGGGAGCACCCCGGAGTCCAGGCACAGCAGGAAGACTCCGATCCCCGGCGGTTCGTTCCCGCGGTCGAACGGGGCCGCGTCCAGAGAGAAAGAGCCGCCGCCCAGGGTCGCCAGGAACTCCACGAGCAGCGCGACATTGACGCCCCGGTGGCCGCCGAACGGAAGCGGCGCACCTGCGAGGGCGGCCGAGGCGTCGGTGGTCGCGACGCCGTCCGGACCGACCGCCCAACCGTCCGGGAGGGGCTCTCCGGCCTGGGCGTGACGGCGCACGTTGACATAGGCGGTCTGTGACGACGCCTGGCCGATGACGACGGGCGGACCGTCCGGGCGGGGTACGGCGTACGCCATCGGGTTGGTGCCGTCCGAGGACAGCAGTCGGGTCACGGCTGTCGGCGGGCAGGACGCGCAGCCGCCAAAATTCGCCTTTTCGGATGAGCCACGAGGCGGCGACGTCCCCGCTCTCCTCAGCCGCGACCAGCAACGGCTCCAGGAGGTTGATGGCCATCTGCTCGGCGGCCTGCCAGGTGTCGCACCACAGGTTGACCTGCCACCAGCGGGTAGGCGTTTCGCGCCGCGACGTGCAGGGAGCGCAGGGCCAGCAGCAGGAATCCGATGTCGTCGAGGTACACGGGGTCCGGCAGCAGGTCGACCGGTGACACCGTGTAAATCACGGCGGCCCAGACCAGCGCCTTGTTGCCGAGCGGGATTCCCGCGTCGAGGAGCAGTCTCCTCGCCCGGATCACCCGCACCAGGAGAACTGCGGCGATGCCCATGGTGAGCAGCACGACGGCTGCGGCGAGGATGAGCCAGGCTTTGGTGTCCATGCCTCATCGTGTACCCGCTGAGCGGGCGGGCCACAGGGCAACGAAAACGCTCACCCGGACGCGGGGTGCGGGATGCGGATGCGGGATGCGGTCAGCGCGCTGAGCGGCGCAGCGCAAGGAGCGCCTGGTCGTCCTGGGGCCGGCCACCCGTGTGGCGCCGTACGTCATGGATCAGCATGTCGAGGACCTGCGCCGGTGTGGGGTGCACCCCGGACCGGGCGCGGTGCCGGAGCAGAACGGGCAGGCGCGCCGCAGCGTCGTAGAAGGTGCCTTCGGCATCCCGTGACTCGGTGATGCCGTCCGTGTAGCACAGGAGTGTCGCGCCGTGCGGGAACGCAAACGTGTCGACCGGTGCGGACCAGCTGCCCAGCACCCCCATCCCCAGCGGAGGCACTTCCTGAGACGGTTCGAGGACGGTGGCCGAGCCCTGTGCGTCGAGGAGCAGGGGCGGCGGATGGCCGCGGTTGACGATGCGTACGGCGCTGAGGTCCGCGGGGAACTCCGCGATCAGCGCAGTGGTGAACCCCTCCTCCTGTTCGAGGCCGCCGCGCCGCCCGCCCTCACGCAGCAGTGCCATCTCCAGCGAGCGCACAAGCTGCGTGAGGCCGTCGGCCTCGTCCGCGGCGTACCTGAACGCGCCGAGATTGGCGCAGACCGCGCTCACGGCGCCCAGGCCCTTGCCCCGTACGTCACCGACGAGGACGCGTGTGCCGTACGGGGTGTCCTGTACGACGTACAGATCGCCGCCGATCATGGCCTCGTCCTCGGCGGGCACGTACCGCGCGGCAATGTGCAGGTCGCCCAGGCGCGCCGGCGGTCTGGGCAGCACGGCGCGCTGGGCGACGGCCGCGACGTGCTGAGCACGCCGGGTCCGGACGTTCTGCCGCTTCAGCGCGCGGTTGATGAAGACGGCCAGCAGGGTCACGGCCAACAGGGTGAACTGGTTGGCCAGACCGCGGTGCCAGCCGAAGGTACCGTCCACCCAGGCCAGTCCCGCATGGACGGCCATCGACGCGAGGCCCACCCAGATGATGCCGGGCAGCGTCAGGAGCGGGGCGGCGGCGACGGGCGCCGCCATGATGAGCGGGGCCGATGTCACCTCGGTCGGGGTCACCAGGTCGATCACTACGGCCAGCACGATCACGCCGGCGGGAATCCACTGAGCCTTGTTCAGCTGCACCACTCCCCCACGCTGGCGGCAGCTGGCGTGCGCCGCATCCCGGCCGGCGCGGCGGAGAGCTCATACGACGAGAACGCCGGTGGTGCGGGCCGGTCGCACGGGTGGCGTCGAGTCGGATGCGGCGGTTCACGTCCACATCTGGCTCGTCGACGGTGTCGATCCTGACGCCAGGGGTCTCCTGGGTCGCCTGGTCGCCGGTCTCGGGGGCGGGAACGCGCAGCAGGTTCAAGGGCGCAAGCCCGTCATCGGGTGCGGGGCTGATCGAGCGACACCACCTGCACGGTGAGGCGCGGCCGGTGGGCAGCCTCGGCCAGCACTTCCCGCTTCCGCTCGTGACCTTGGTGCGGGGCGCGGGGTGATCTTGGCGGAGTCGGACAGCGACAGCCTGCCGAATTCGCCGATCGACGCAGAGTTCTGGAGCCCGGCGAGAGCTCCGGACGACATTCTCGCCTCTGCCTCTGCCGGCTTTCCCCGGGGACCGTGCTCCAGGGCCTGCGCTCGCATGATGAGGGACCACGGCACTCAGTGCGGCCTAGTCGTCGAGCATGTCGGAGGTGTTGTACTGGTCGTGCCTGATCCGGAAGGCTTTCAACTCTTCGGGGCTGCGCTGTGAGTACTCCTCCACCTTCTCGAAGTACTCCTCCCTGGCAGCTCCCGGTGTGAAGAGCAGCAGAAACGACACCGGGTCGTCGCTGTCGTTCTGGAAGGCGTGGAGCCCGCCGGGCGGTACGTAGAGGAAATCTCCCTCGCCTCCTGTGACCCAGCGTTCGCCGTTGTAGAGCCGGACCTCGCCGGACAGGACGTAGAAGGACTCGGAGATCGTCCGGTGGAAGTGTTCCCTGGCACCCTTGGTCTTCGGCTCCATGTCGATCTTGTACAGGCCGAACTCGCCGTTGGTGTTCTCCCGCTTGGCCACGTAGCTGATGTTCGTGCCGCCCGAGCCGGTGTCGGGCTGCGGGGGTGCGGGTCGGAACAGTGCGCTGGCCTGGCCCCTTTCGCCGAGGTAGCGGGGCTCTGGGTAGGACATGGCGACTTCCTGATTCGTGAGCAGGTGGTTCCAGGCCAGCCCTTTGAAGGACTGGTGGACTGACTGGTCCGGGTAGGTTCACAGCGGCGGGCGCTCGGCGAAGTGCGTGTCCTTCGCGTCGGGCGGGAACGACGCGAGCTTCGGCATCTCCTCGTGGAACTCGTAGTCGGTGGCGAGAATCGCGGACAACGGCGCTATGGCCCCCTGCGCCTTGTTGCCCTCGGCTATGCGCCGGCAGTCGCTCGCGCGCCTCGGGCCTGCGAACCGGGACGATGCGCATCGGGGACTGGTTGAAGGCGGTTCGGCCGTACTTGACCAGGTCATAGATGGCCCGCATCTGCTCGTCCATGACTGGATCGTCGCTGAATGTGTCCGCCGTATGGGCTGCGCGGAAGAGGGGATCCCGGGCAGCAGGATGCTCCCCAACCGCGAGAAGCTTGGTTCACGCGGCGGGTCCACCGCCGAAGTTCGACCGCGTGGGCTAAAGAGACGGATTGGGCCCACGTTTCTGGCTGCTGCAGGGGCCAGAAACGGCATTAGAGGTACAGAAGCCCGACAGATGGATGAGGGACCGGGCCGACTCCGGTCTATGGCTTCACAGGTGGTCGGCGGCGGACCACCCGACCACGCGGCGGGAGTCGATGGCGGTGGCCAGGCAGAGCCAGCGCCCCCGCGATCGATCTGCTGAGGATGAGGCCACAGGTTCAAATCCCGCGGCCAGGCCAGTGGGCCTCTCCTCGTCGAAGAGACCGCTTGGCTCGACTCGGGCAATGAGATTCCAACGCCCCTGAGCGATCGCTGCGGTGGACGTCTCGACGCGAGGAGGGGTTTTCTCGTGGCTGACTATGCCGCGCATGCGCACAAGGCTCAGGAGTTGCTTTAAGCAGCTGAGCGAGGGGATGAGGGGCGGCTCTCCGCCGAGACCCGCGTAGGGATGGCCCAGGTTGAGGCGCTCCTTGCACTTGCCGCCGCGATAGACAAGCAGGAGAGAGCGACATCCCGCTGAAGGACGGCCCCGCCACTTGGACAGCAGTGCCGTACCGCAACCCCAGCAATCGCCCAATCCGGCAACGCCCTTGAGGGGACTCGTAGCGGCCCGGTATGGCCCGCGTTGACGTGGTCCTGCTAGAGGGAGCTACGGATCAGACGCCCTGCACCTCCGCCGCGGGCTATGGCTATCCAAATACCAGGTCCTACTCCTCACCTTTGTCCCGGTCATCTTCGAAGACAAGGAGCGGTTTGGCGCCATGAGCGGGTGTTTCGGCGAACGAGATGGCTTCAGCGAAGCGTTCGAGCGGGAACGGCTTGCCTTGGGGGATGCTCAGCACTTCATCAGCGACGAGGCCGCGAACCTCGGACAGCGCGCGCAACGCATCCGTAGGTGAGGCAGTGCCGAACCAGCGGTTCAGCCAGAAGCCACGGACCACTTTGGTCTCGTAGATGACCGAGCGCGCCAGCAGCGGAATCGTCAGCGCCGCCGGGTCAGTCTGCCGATGGGTGGAGAGCGCGCCGTAGACCACGAGCTCTCCTCCCGGAGCCAATGCCTGGGACACCTGGGCACCTACGTGTCCCGCGACACAGTCGGTGGCCTTGCGCACGCCAGCCGGTCCTGCGATCTCAGTCACACGCTGCAACAGGTCCTCGTCCTCCGTGCAAATGACCTCGTCGCCGCCAAACGCCTTGATCTCCTCAACGGCACCGCGCCGCCGCACCACATTGATCGTGCGAATACCCAGATGCCTGGCCAGCTGAATGACGAGTCGACCGACGGTGGAGCCCGCCGCCGTCTGCAACAGCCACTCTCCCGGCTGTACGTCGAGTTCGCGAGTCACTAGGAGCAGCGCAGTAAACGGATTGACAGCGAGTTGACAGGCGCTGGAGTCGCTCAGCCGATCAGGGACCGGAAGAAGCCTATGTACATCGGCAACAAGGTATTCCTGCCAGGTGCCGGCCACACGTGGCCCGGGTACCGCCGGGACGGCAACGACCACCACACGCTCGCCAATCTCCAGTCCCTCGGTGTCCGGACCCAGGGCCTCAATACGACCCACGCATTCCATGTGACCCCCGACCGTGGGGAACTCGGCGGAGAAGCCGTAGCGACCACGCAACACGTGCAGATCGCTGGCGTGAATCGGAGTCGCCTTCACGCGGATCAACGCCTGGCCGGCTCCTGGCGTGGGAACAGGCCGGGATTCCAGCCGAAGGACATCGTTCGGCTCGCCAACCTCTCCGGCTACGAGCGCGCGCATGGATTGCGGCATGAGTGACCTTTTCCCTCAGCACCCGACGAACGCGGCGGCCGTTCTGGGCAGGAACGCGCGAACTCCGGCGGGTCTCGACGCCATATGTACAGCTCGCCTCGCCTGATCGATCGCCAGGTGTCACCCCTCCACTCCCCTAGCTTGCGCTCCTTCGCGAGGGCTGTCATGTCGTGAGCAGGCTTGCCCTCACCTCGAGGCTCGCGACGTCGTGAGAGCCCGGCCTCGGCTCGTTGATCACGAACATCAACAGCCTTCACGAAGAGTCCTTTTACGTCCGAGATCACGCGAAGTTCCTCGATCACTCCTGCCGACGTGCCATTCCCCGTGACGGCAGGGCACTCCCGGACCGGATCGACGCCGTGGAGTTGGACCGGGTCACGTACCACTACCCCGATCGTGAGACTCCGGCCTTCAACGGGGTGTCGCTGACGGTGTCGATGGGGTCGGTCGTCTCGGTGGTGGGCGGGAACGGCAGCGGCAAGTCCACCCTCACATGAAGATCATCAGAGGGCTACTCAACCCCGCAGTGCGGCTCGGTGACTTGGGGCGGCACCTCCGTGCAGGGCCTCGACCGCGCCCGCCTGTTCGGGCGGGTCGGCCAGTTGACTCAGGACTTCCAGCGGGGGCCGTTCGCCGCGGCCAAGAACGTCCGCATCGGCCGACCGCATCATCCTGGGCCGCCAGAAGAGCTCGGCACCTCCGTGCAGTACGTCACTGTGATCCCCCCTGCGGATGATCGCTGCATGCGCCCGGTTCCCCAGCACGTCCATCATGGCCAACGATCAAGCTGCCGACGCGCCGCCGCTCACCATGCACCAGTTCGCCGGCAAGTGATCCCCAGATCATCCGCTCGGAGTGTCCCGGCTCTTCTTGACCCGGTTACGCTGTGCGGCCTGCTTTGCGCGGTTGCCGCAGATCGCCATGCTGCACCATCTGCGGACACGCCCTCTCGTGTGGTCGACGAACATGAGCGTGCATGCCGGGCCTTCGCAGGTTTTGACGTCCGAGAGGTCCTCCTCGCTGAGGAGCCTGGCCAGTGCTTCGCCGACGGGCAGCTGCAGCGAGTCCGGTGAGCGCCAGTGGCGCGTCATCCGCAGCTCGGGCCGGGAGTTGTTCCCCTGTTGTGCGACGGCAAGCTGAAGGAATTTCTCGTCGCGCGCAAGCAGGCGGTTCCGGCCTGTTCCAGCCAGGCCAACAGGCCGTCACCGTCCTCGATCCAGTCGGCCTCCGTGTCGGCAGGTGCAGCAATCGAGTTGAGGAAGTCCAGGCCGAGCGTGTCGGCGAGGAACAGAGCGGGAGCGTGCTGGACCATCCTGGCTGTCCCTTCCCCTGGGTGGGCACGTGTCGTCAGCGTTCGCACGCGAAAGTAGCCTCCTTGAGCCGCGTTAAAAAGTTACCCATCTCCATAACCTGATTATTGAGGTCCCCATCGTGGCCGCGGAGGGCCGCGTGGTCCACGCGGAGACCCAGCGGTTCATCGCAGGGCGGATGAAGGTCCGGGTGCACACCGTGGCAGTCGGCCACCTGCCCGTGCTCACGGCGCCGGAAGCGGTTGTCGACATCGTGAGGGCAAGCCGTGCGCGAGGTCGCGTGGGTGATGGATCCGGCGGAAGGCCGGCCTGGAGACGCCCGGAAATCGAGCAGGGCGAATAACCCTCCGACGGCGATTTAGGCAGTTACGCATCGAGTTGATCCGAGAGGCTGCGGCGGCTGCTGACGCTCCGTCGGTCGCCTCGGGAGAGAAGGGTGAAGGTCATGGTTGACATTGCCTACCGCACGGTCGACGTGGACGGCCTGAAAGTGTTCTACCGGGAAGCCGGCCCTGCGGACGCACCGACGTTGCTCCTGCTGCACGGCTTCCCGTCGTCGAGTCACATGTTCCGCGAGCTGATCCCCCTGCTCGCCGACCAATTCCACATCGTCGCCCCTGACCTGCCCGGTTTCGGCAGGTCGGACATGCCCTCGCGAGACGACTTCGACTACACCTTCGACCACATCACCGATGTCATCGACCGTCTGACGGAGGTACTGGGCCTCGATCGCTTCGCGCTGTACGTGTTCGACTACGGCGCGCCGGTCGGATTCCGGATCGCCACCCGCCACCCCGAGCGGATCAGCGCGATCGTCTCGCAGAACGGCAACGCGTACGAGGACGGGCTGAGCGAGGCCTGGAATCCGGTGCAGGCGTACTGGAAGGAGCCCTCGGCAGCCAACCGGGAGGCGATCCGGATGCTCGTCCAGCCGGAGACGACGGTCTGGCAGTACCAGCACGGCGTTCCCGATGAGACGCGCGTAAGTCCGGACGGCTACGGCCTGGACAACCACTACCTCGCACGCGAGGGCGCGCACGAGATCCAGCTCGACCTGTTCCTCGACTACGCGAGCAACGTCGCCCTGTATCCCACGTTCCAGGAGTACTTCCGGACGAGTAAACCGCGACTGCTCGCGGTGTGGGGCAAGAACGATCCGTTCTTCCTGCCGGCCGGGGCCGAAGCCTTCAGCCGCGACATCCCCGAGGCCGAGGTTCGTTTCCTCGACACCGGTCACTTCGCCCTGGAAACACATGCCGAGGAGATCGCGGCGGCACTTCGCGACTTCCTCGCCGGCTAGGCAGCGCGCCGCACACCATGCGGATCGCGCGTGGCGAGGGTCGCATCGACTCTCCGGCCGTGCAGCCGGCCCCCGGTCAAGGTCCCGCACACCGGCGATCCCGACAGGGCTGCCCTCTCGATTTCAGCGAAGGAGGAAGACGATGCCGAACTCCGTCGCAGAGGTCACCTGCGCCAGCCAGGGTATGGGTCGCTCCACGGCGATCCGGTTGGCGCGGGACTTTTCCGTGGGACGCCGGCCTGGCCCTCAAGCTCCACGGCGCACGCCGCTCGCAATTCGAGGCATGGCCTGCGCTGACCCAGGCCAAGGGTTCCGTCGTCCTGATGTCGGGCAACTCCGCCATCTTCCCCTAGGCGCCCTACGCAGCGATCGCCGCCCTCGCGAAGGCGTTCTCCGACCGTGGCGTCACCGACGGCGTCCAGGGCAACAGTGTCCTGCCGGCCCGGTCATGACGGGGCGCCGCCGCTCGTATCTCGAGTACTGGGCGCCCAGCCACGGCATGAGCGTCGAGGTAGCGATCGACACGTTCCCGCAGAAGGCCGAGATCCAACGCTTCGTCCAACCGGATGAGATCGCCGAACTGATGGCGTTCGTCATCTCGCCGGCGGCCCCCCGGATGACCGGATCGACCTTGCGCATGGGACGGCGGAGAGGTGAAGCCCGTCTGATCAGCGGCGCGGTGAAAGGTCGGCCCGCCCGAGTACGAAGGCCCGATGACCGCGCCGGGACCGCCAGTTCGATCACCGCAGAGTCCACGGAGAGAAATTGACCGAGAGGGAAAACATGAGGACCGAAATGTACGACGTCATCGTCGTCGGGGCCGGACCGGTCGGGCAGAACGTCGCGGAAAGATCGCGTGCCGCCGGATTGAGTGTGGCCGTGGTGGAGCGAGAGCTGGTCGGCGGTGAATGCTCCTACTGGGCCTGTGTTCCGAGCAAGGCCCTGTTGCGGCCGGTGATCGCGATCGCCGACGCCCGTCGAGTGGACGGTGCGCGGGCGGCGGTGACAGGGCGGATCAGCGCGGACGACGTCTTCGCACGCCGCAACCGCTACGTGACCGACTACGACGACAGCGGTCAGGCCGACTGGATCGGGAGCATCGGCGCGGACCTGGTCCGCGGAAACGGCCGGCTCGACGGGGAACGCCGTGTGGCGGTCAGCAGTTCCGACGGCGAAAGACTCCTCACCGCGCGCCACGCGGTCGCCCTGTGCACCGGCAGCAACGCCGTGCTCCCCGATCTGCCCGGTATGGCCGAGGCCAGGCCGTGGACGAACCGGACCGCCACCGACTCGGTCACCGTGCCGGACCGGCTCGTCGTCGTCGGCGGAGGCGGGGTCGGCGTGGAGATGGCCACCGCCTGGCAGGGGCTCGGCTCCATGGTCACACTGCTGGCACGCGGGCCACTGCTGCGCCGTATGGAGCCTTTCGCCGGGGAGATGGTCGCCGAAGGCCTCAAAGAAGCGGGCGTTGACGTTCGTATCGGCGTCTCCGTCACCGAGCTGCGCCGCCCCGATCCTTCCGGACCGGTCGGCATCTCGCTGGACGACGGCACCCAACTGGAGGCCGACGAGATCCTGTTCGCCACCGGGCGCTCGCCGCGTACCGAGGACCTCGGTCTGGAGACGGTCGGCCTGTCCCCCGGGTCCTGGCTGGATGTCGACGACACCTGCACGGTGCGAGGCGTCGACGGGGACTGGCTGTACGCGGTCGGCGACATCAACCACCATGCCCTCCTCACCCACCAGGGGAAGTACCAGGCCCGGATCGTCGGCGACACGATCGGCGCCCGCGCGGCCGGGCAGCCGCTGGACACCGAGCCCTGGGGTGCGCACGCGGTCACCGCCGACCACCACGCCGTACCGCAGATCTTCTTCTGCGATCCCGAGGCCGCCGCCGTCGGCCTCTCCTCCGCCCAGGCCGAGCAAGCGGGCTACCGCGTACGGGCCGTGGACGTCCGGTTCAACGAGGCCCAGGGCGCGAACCTGTACGCCGACGGGTACCAGGGCCGGGCCCGCATGGTCGTCGACCTGGACCGGGAGACGCTGCTGGGCGTCACCTTCGTCGGCCCCGGCGTCAGCGAGCTGCTGCACTCCGCCACCGTCGCGGTGGCGGGGGAAGTGCCTGTCCCCCGGCTCTGGCACGCTGTGTCCTGCTTCCCGACCATCAGCGAAGTCTGGTTCTTCCTGCTCAAGGCCTATCGCAGCTGACGAAGGCCCTGATGAGCTGCTGGGTCTTTCTCGGTCGACCGGCCTTGGCCCGCTTTTGGGCCCCGCCGAGCTGCTCGGACGTGGGAGGAGTCGATCAGCGCCCGCGACCAGTCCACCTAATACCTCCCCTCAGCGTCATGACGCTGTCCGGCGGTGTGCCCCGCGGCGCACCGCCGAGCGGCGTTTGCGACGAGTCGACGGACCCGAACGGCCTTGAAAGACAGCACCTGTTGCCTCGGCTGGACCTCAGAACACGCGGTCTCGTCGGATGTGGTGCGGGATGAGGTCGAGGAAGGCCTGCGGCGCGCGCCACGGTGGGCGCGTCGCCGAGGCGACAGCGCTGAGCATCCAGGACAGACGGACGTCGGCCGCCTCCTCGATCGCAGCGGCCGGAGTGTCAGGGTCGTGCCGCTGCATCATCCGCAGGACTGAGGTTCCCGCCCCTCGGGCTCAATGCAGGCGGACAGCCCCGCCGTGGGTCCGTTGCCAAAGTGTCAACGGACCCACGGCCCCATCGAGCAGGGCGAGCCGGTGAGGTCTGCAGTGAACTGCCCGGGTGCCCAAGGGATCGCGCGGCGCGCGATGTCACAAGGTGCCGGGCCCGCGGACACCGCCGCACCGCTCACCCGGCTCCTCTGCCCTCCCGGCTCCCTCGCGACCCGCCCAGCGCAGCGTTCAGTACTGCTCGGTCTCCACGAACCCGGCGTCCCCGTCGTCCTCCGCCCCATAGGCGTCGGCAGCAGCGGTCGGGTCGAATCCGGGCGGGCTGTCCTTGAGGCCCAGACCCATGCCGGCCAGCTTCGCCTTGACCTCGTCGATCGACTTCGCACCGAAGTTACGAATGTCCAGGAGGTCCGCCTCGGAGCGGGCGACGAGCTCACCCACGGAGTGGACTCCCTCGCGCTTGAGGCAGTTGTACGACCGAACGGTGAGGTCGAGCTCCTCGATCGGCAGTACCAGATCGGCGGCCAGGGCGGCGTCCGTGGGGGACGGGCCCATGTCGATGCCCTCGGCGTCGATGTTCAGCTCGCGGGCGAGACCGAACAGCTCCACCAGGGTCTTACCGGCCGACGCCATGGCGTCACGCGGACGCATGGCCTGCTTCGTCTCGACGTCGACGATCAGCTTGTCGAAGTCGGTGCGCTGCTCGACACGGGTCGCCTCGACCTTGTACGTGACCTTGAGCACGGGGCTGTAGATGGAGTCGACCGGAATACGGCCGATCTCCTGGCCCACCTGCTTGTTCTGGACGGCGGAGACGTAGCCGCGACCGCGCTCGACGGTCAGCTCCATCTCCAGCTTGCCCTTGCCGTTGAGCGTGGCGAGGACGAGGTCGGGATTGTGCACCTCGACACCGGCCGGGGGCGCGATGTCGGCGGCGGTGACCAGACCCGGGCCCTGCTTGCGCAGGTACATCACGACCGGCTCGTCCTGCTCCGAGGAGACGACCAGCTGCTTGATGTTCAAGATGAGGTCGGTGACGTCTTCCTTGACGCCCGGCACGGTGGTGAACTCGTGCAGGACACCGTCGATACGGATGGACGTGACCGCCGCACCCGGGATCGAGGAGAGAAGGGTTCGGCGCAGAGAGTTGCCGAGGGTGTAACCGAAGCCTGGCTCCAGCGGCTCGATCACGAACCGGGAGCGGAACTCGTCGACGACCTCTTCGGTCAGGGACGGACGCTGAGCAATCAGCACGAGGTATTGCCTCCAGTGGTTTGGCGCCCGCTATGTGACACCGTGGACACCACGAAGGGTACGGGCGATACAGACCATACGGCCTCCGAAGACACCGACCCGCCCGACTCCGCCCGTCCGCAGGCCAGTCGGCGAGCCGAACCTCGGCAGGAGCGGAGCCCGATAATCAGCTGCTCCTACTCCTGGACGTCAGTCACACGGAGGGGGCCGGGACTCGAACAGCCGGGTGTAATAGCGGCCTTCTGCCTCCAGTCCGGTGGGGTCGTCGCCGGCACGGAGCACCTGCTCGACGGCGCAACGCTGTTCCGCCACGCTCGTGAACAGCCGCTGGGGGTAGGTTCGTGCGGAGTCGGTCGTGGTGGTCAGGCCGTGGGCTTCCAATTCTGCGATCACGGGCCCGTAGGGGACGGTGCGCAGGACGAACGCGCTGACCCAGATCGTCTCCCGTTGGCACCCCAGCAGCGCCCGGAAGGTGCGGCGGGTGATGTAGCCGACACCTCCGGTCACCGTGATCAGGCCGGTGTCCGCGACGGCGCGCCGCAACCGGGGGCTGGGCGGCTGGTGTTCCAGGTTCTCGGCATAGGCCTCATCGAGCAGGCCGACGGCCAGGGCGTACTGGACGGCGTTGTCGGCGGAGTCGAGCCCTATGACCGGGGACGCGTCCGCGCGGCGCCGTGAGGCGTAGAACTTCTTGTCGTGTTCGATGAGTTCGGTGGGCGTGAGGGCGTCGACCTCCGGGCTGGTGTAGTGCGCGTACAGCTCGGCCAGTGTGACGTCGTAGTTGAGAAGAGCGGCATTGAAGCCGTACGAGCAGCAGAGGTCGAGGACGGTGACGGGATCGTCGGTGCCGCTGGCTGCGGACCGGTCGGTGCGCGTGCGCCGGAAAACATCCTGGCCGTGGTGCGGTATCTCGTAGTCCAACGGGCCGAGTCGGCGGACGTAGGCGCGAGGATCGGGCTCGTTGTAGATGTCGTCGAATCGGGTCTTGCCCGATGGGGCACTGACAGGGCCTGCGACCATGGGGCGTACCTCCGCGGAATCAGGACGGGTGGCTGCACAAAGGCCTCTATCGGACCGGTTGCACCGCTCGGTAGACCTCGCGGCGGGCACCGGCCACGCGGTGGCCGCCGACACTGAGCAGACCGGCCGGCGCCAACCGAGGGCGCGAGGTCACCCACTCACAACCCGTGCAGAACCTTGTGTCCCGTCGGGACTGACCAACATGACCTGGCGAACCACCAGGAATGGGCTGACGGCCCGCAGACAGCTCTCTCGTGACGTTCGGACGTCCGTTCGGCGGTGAGGAACGCGCCGTGGTTTTCTTGACTTCCTGTCCGGGAACTGGCCGATACTTCCTGTCCGGGAACTGGCCGAATGTTCGGGATGCCACGGTGGATCATGCCGTGGTCGTTCTCGAAGGGCTCGGCCTCGCGGTAGGTTAGGCCTGCCCCTGGCGGTGCTCGTCTACCGCACCGGCACTGCCGCCCGCCGCCGCTCTGGGCGTCGCGAGTGTATTCCTCACCATACCCTCGTACGCCTTGTTCGGCCTGCTGATCACCCCTGTGCCGCTCGAACAGTCGTCGTCGCAGGTCAGGCCATGTAGTTGTACTCGTTGGTGAGGCCGCCGAGGATCCGGGTGCGCAGCAGTCTGCGAGTGCCGGGGCTGTGCACTACGGCGGGCTGTCGCTGAGCACCGGGCGGTAGTTGGTTACGGGCCCGATGGGGGCCGGTGCTGGTTGTGGTGGAGCTGGCAGGCGGCCAGGACCTGTCGCGCCTGCGGTTGTCCCATGCCGAGGCCGTGCGTGCTGAACGACTGCCCCCACCCGCCTACCGCGGAAGTGCCACCCTTTCCGAGACCGCGGCTCCACGGCGCGGTGCGCCGGGACCGCGGGTCACACCTCCTGCCGCGCCGGCTCCCCCACCGCCAGGTCGGAGTCCGCGCGCCGCGGTATGAACAGCAGCGCCACGAAGGAGAGCACGCAGCAGCCCACGATGTAGACGCTGATGCCGACGCTCGACCCGGTGTCCTCCAGGATCGCCGCGGCGATCAGCGGTGCCGGTCCGCCCGCGATGACCGAGGCGAGCTGGTAGCCGAGGCCGGCGCCGCTGTAGCGGACCTGTGTGCCGAAGCCCTCCGCGATGAGCGCGGCCTGAGGGCCGTACTGCACATCGTGGAAGACGAGAGACAGCACGATCGCCAACAGCACCAGCCCCGACGAGCCGGTGTTCAGCAGCGCGAAGTACGGGAACGCGAACGCGGCGACGCAGGCGATCCCGATCCCGTACACGAGGCGGCGCCCGATCCGGTCGGAGAGATGGCCGAAGAGCGGGATGGAGACGAGCCCGATGGTGGCCGCGACGAGCGTGTCGTCGAGCAGGTCGCTGCGGGCGAGGCCGAGGTGTTCGGTCCCGTAGGCGAGCACGAAGGTGATGAAAAGGTAGAACGGGGCCTGCTCGGAGAGGCGTACGAACGCCGCAGTGAGGACCTCGCGCCACTGGTGGCGCAGCACGTCCCACACCGGCAGGCGGACCACGGCCTGCGCGTTCTTGACCGCGCTGAAGTCGGGGCTCTCCACGACCCGCAACCGTACGTACAGGCCGATCGCGATGAGGACGGCGCTGGCCAGGAAGGGGATCCGCCAGCCCCAGCTCTCGAAGCCGTCGCCGGTCGCCGAAGTCATCCAGCGGACCATGCCGGTCGAGGCGAGCAGCCCGAGCGGCACGCCCATCTGCGGCCAACTGGCCATCAGGCCACGGCGTTTCCTCGGACCCCACTCCATGGCGAGCAGCACCGAGCCGCCCCACTCACCGCCGACGCCGATGCCCTGAACGACGCGCAGGACGACGAGCAGGATCGGCGCGGCGAGGCCGATCGAGTCGTACGTGGGCAGGCAGCCGATGAGAACGGTGCTCACGCCCATCAGCAGGAGTGTGATGACGAGAGTGGACTTGCGGCCGACCCGGTCGCCGAAGTGTCCGAAGATCGCGGCGCCGACGGGGCGGGCGGCGAAGCCGACGAACTGCGTGGCGAAGGAGGCGAGGACGCCGGTGTAGTCGGACTGGCCCGGGAAGAACAGGTGCGGGAAAACGAGCGCCGCGGCCGTCCCGTAGAGAAAGAAGTCGTACCACTCGATGGCGGTGCCCACCGTGCTGGCTACGACAGCGCGGTTGCGGTGGCTGCGCGTGGCAGCCGTCTGTCCGGTGCTCGTGCCCACGGAGAATCCCTGTCTTATGCTGTCGAGCCGGCTTGTGCGGGGCGGGGGAGGCTTCCGCGAGAGTGCTCTTGAGTCAGGGGCATGTCAAGGAAGCGGGCATTCCTGTTACTTCCCTACGGCGGACATCGGCTCAACGACACTACGGACGCGGGGCGCTGGAGCTCGTCGGTGGCCAAGCACTGGACCTCGTACATCCGCCCACAGGAGAACCGCAACAAGAAGCTTCAGCCACACGCCCGGCACCGGATATCCCCCCGTCACCGTCGTCGGTCGACGTACGCGAACTCCCCGATGCCGTCGAGCGAAGGCGGTGCGTGTGCTGCGGCATGACGGTGCCCTACTACGCGTCGGAGAGTCCGGCACGCTCAACTGATGTGACCTGACAGGCCTGTTGAATTGGGCCCGCCTTGAAGAACACAACACAAACGACACAATGACGCCGCCGGTGCTGTGACTTCCTGTTTTGCTGCCGGGCCGCAGGAGTTGTCCGCGAACCTTCCCGGACTTGTCCGTGATCGGTAACGGACGCATCCGTGCGCCCGTGCGGCTCGTCCTGCCCAGTGATCGCAAGGTGATCGGGACCGGTGGGGCACTGCGTGAAGGGGACGGACATGGCGCGGCGGAGTGACGGGCGGGGCTGGAACAGCAAATTGGTCGGGGCCGCGCTCGGGGTGACGTTGCTCGCCACCGGTGCCTCGGTGTGGACCGCGCAGGCCGGTACCGCGGACGGCTCGTCACCGGAGGCGACAGCCCCGGCGGGCAATCATGTGAGGCCGACCGCGGTGGCCATCGCACACGCCTCGGACGCGGGGACCCGCGGCATCAACATCACCATCGACGATGGTCCCGACCCCGAGTGGACACCTCAAGTGCTCGACGTGCTGCGGGAGTACGGGGTGAAGGCCACGTTCTGCATGGTGGGCCCGCAGGCCCAGGCACACCCGGACCTCGTGAAGAAAGTCGTCGCGGCCGGGCACCGGTTGTGCGACCACTCGGTGTCGCACGACACCGCCATGGACAAGAAGTCCGAGGCCTACCAGTCGCAACAGATCCTCGACGCCGAACGCCTGATCACCAAGGCCTCCGGGGGCGTACGGCCGATGTACTACCGGGCACCCGGTGGAGCCTTCACCCCCTACAGCCGCAAGCTCGCCGCTTCCCGGGGCATGCGCCCGCTGGGCTGGAACGTGGACAGCAAGGACTTCGAGCGTCCGGGCACGGAGACCATCGTCGCCACCGTCGAGCGGGAACTGCCCAACGGACCGACGCTCCTCTTCCACGACGCAGGCGGCGACCGCACCCAGACCGTCGAGGCCCTGCGCCGTGTTCTCCCCCGACTCAAGGAACAGGGCTACTCCTTCGGCTTCCCGGTGCGCTGAGCCTCGACCCCGGCTCGGTGCGCCGGGGGCGATGTCCGCACGCAGCCGACCTCAATCTCTCTAGTTCTCGCGGGAGTTGTGCTGTCGGTGATCCCGGCGGTGGCGGTGGCGGTGTTCGTGATCGGGCAGCGGCCGCTTCGGGAGGGGATCACGTCGTCGGGTCTGAAGGGCTGAGCAGCCGCGCAGAGTTACTTGGCGCCCTGAAGGGCGGCCTGCCAGACAGGGCTGTCGACGTAGTGGTTGTCGTACAGCTCCGAAGAGTTCTTGATCTCCTCGAAACCGGCCTCGCCGCGCATCACACGGCCCAGCAGGCGCAGGTAGTCGAAGCGCGGCATGCCCGGGCTGAAGACGAACAGCACATCCGCCTCGCGGCCCGGGTCCGCGGCGAAGGCGTGCGGGGTATGCGGCGGCACCAGCAGGAAGTCGCCCTTCTCCAGAACCTTGACCTCGTCATCGATCAGCACGCGCAAGGCGCCGTCCAAGACGAAGAACAGCTCGGACGCCTTGGTGTGAAAGTGCGCGGGAGCACCGACCGCGCCCTTGGCGAAGGTGGAGCGGTAGCTGGTGAGGGCGCTGCCGTCCGTGCCGTGGTCCGCGAGCAGTGTCATCACGCTGCTGGGGTCCGCGGTGGTCTCGGCGGTGGCGGCACGGGTGAGGACGGCCTTGGGTGCGGTCTGCGCGTTCATGATGGTTGTTCCTGCCTGTGAGCTGCGGCTTCGGTCTCTCCCGGCGCCTTGTGAGCACAACTTTATAGAGCAGATAGACCTGTCATGAGGTGCATTTCATGGCCCAATTCATGGGTCAATTGGCCGCGTTCACGGGCTGGCGGTGCTCACCGGGCGCTTCGCCCTCGCCGGTCGACACCGGCGTGTACGTGGCCGCACTCCCCTGCCGGATCACCGCGGCGATGGGCCGGTTCCACGGCCAGGAGCGGAGACGATGCGGCCGCTCGTCAGCCGTACGCCCGGCATCGTCAGCACGACGTCGGCCGCTCGTCAGCCGTACGCCCAACATCGTCAGCACGACGATCGAGAGCGCCGACGGCCGGAGCCGGACGGGCGAGTTCCAGGTCGACCGGCCTCCCGGGCGGGCGGCCCGCGCGGCTCGGGGTGATCCTGGTGGCATGGGTGGTACCGGTGGCGTTCCCGGGGTCCGGCTGCCCGCCGCCTACCGGGCAGCGGCCCGCCGCTCCGTGCGGGTCACGGTGGCCGCCGGCGCCGGGTTCTACCTGTTCCTGTACGGCTTCGGCTCGGTCGACGCAGCGACCTACGCGCTGTTCGCCGCGGTGGCGCTCGCGGGACTCTCGCACATCCCCGGGACAGGCCGGCAGCGTGCCGCGCTGGTGGCGCGGCTGCTGCCGGTCTGCCTGCTGCTGATCACCGTCGGCACCTACCTGTCGGTGCGGACCTGGACCGCGACGGTGGGGATGCTGGTGGTCGGCTTCGCGCTGGCCTTCTCCGCGGTGGGCGGCCCGCGCCTGGCGGGAGCCGCGCCGGGGCTCCAGCTGATGTACATCCTGCCGTCGTTCCCGCCCTACGACCCCGGCTCGCTCGGCGGCCGGCTGGCCGGAGCCTCGGTGGGCATCGTGTTCCTCGTGCTCGCGGAGGCGTTCCTGCTGCCGGATCCTCCCACCGTCCCCTACCGGGAGCTGGCCGCGCGGGCCGCCGACAGCGCCCGGCGGTGTGCCGAGGAGCTGACCGGGCCGCCGTACGCGATCACCGCCCCGACGGCGCAAGAGGCCCGGGCCGCCAGTACCGCGCTGCGGTCCTCGCAGGTGCCGGAGGCCGAGCGGCCGGCCGGGCCGAGCGTGCGGGACCGGGGCCTGGCCCACACCGGCCTGGCCACCCGCACCCTGCTGGCGCGGCTGACCGCTCCCCCGCAGCCGAATCCCGGGCCGGCCGAGTCCGAGGTCGGGCTGGTCGTACTGCGCGCGGTGCGGGACACGGCCCGCGAGACGGCCGACCGCCTGCGGGGCCGGGATCCCGCCGCCGGGGACGCGCACGCCGAGCTGCTGCGGGCCCGTACCGCCCTGGCCGCCGGCCCGGACGCGGACGCCTCGCCGGCCGCGCTGCGCTGGCACGCGGCGGTGCTGGAACTCGCGGACGCCGCGCTGGCGATGTCCACGGCGGCGGCCATCGCCGTACGCGGCCGGGCGGGCGCGGCCCAGGCGGCCCCGGGCCGGTTCTGGTACGCGCGGATGCGCGCGCCGCAGCTGTGGTGGCGGCGGATGGCGGGGCACGCGGGCGCCCGGTCGGTGTTCTTCCAGAACGCGGTGCGGATCAGCCTGGCCCTCGCCGCGGCCCGGGTGATCGCGGGGGTGGACACGCTGCCGCACGGCTTCTGGGTGCTGCTGGCGACCTTGACTCTGACCCGGACCACCGTGCGGGAGACGCGGTCGACGGTACGAATGGCGCTGACCGGGACCCTGGTCGGCGCGCTGATCGTGGCCGGGCTGTTCACGCTGGTCGGGACCGGAATCGCCGTGTACGCGACGGTGCTGCCGCCGCTGATGCTGATCGCGTTCACGCTGGGGCCGGTCAAGGGCGTGGGCTGGGCCCAGGCGCTGTTCACACTGGTGGTCGCCCTGGCGTTCGCACAGCTGGCGCCCGCGACCTGGCAGCTTGCCGAGTTCAGGCTGCTGGACGTACTGACCGGCAGCGCGATCGGCGCTGTCTTCGGGCTGCTCGCCTGGCCGCGGGGTGCCCAGGACGAACTGCGGCGGTCGATGGCGGTACTGCTGCGCGGTGCGGCGGAGAACGTGGTGGCGACCACCGCCCAGCTCGCCGCCGGCGGAGTAAGGGCACCGGTGACCACC
The DNA here is from genome assembly GCF_026340095.1 of Streptomyces sp. NBC_01446. Lineage (GTDB taxonomy): Bacteria > Actinomycetota > Actinomycetes > Streptomycetales > Streptomycetaceae > Streptomyces > Streptomyces aureus. The sequence continues at coordinate 543,403 of NZ_JAPEPO010000001.1, forward strand.
GCGCCGGGCCACCGCTCGCTGAAGCACTCGCTGGTCATGGCGGAGGCGGCGTACGCGCAGTTCCACAGCGAGCCGAAGGGCCTGGCCGCCGCCCACCCCAGGCAGGATCCGCGGGGCTCGACACGCCCCCGTGAACCCGCCGACCAGGACGGCCCCCAGGACTGGCAGGCGACCCTGATGGCCGCCCACCACACCCTGTGGGGAGCCGACCGGCTGCTGGTGCCGCCCGAGCGGATCGTCGTACCGCCCCTGGAGCTGGAGCCGACGGCGGCCGTGTCCCGCCTCGGGGACCGGGTGGCCGGGCGGATGCTGCTGGTGTCGGCACGGCTCGACCCGAGCGGCGACACCCCCCAGAACCCGGTGCCGCTGCGGAACCCCGACTTCGACGGTTTCGCGGTGGAGCCGCCGGGCGCGCCGCGGGTGTACTACGCGGCCGTCTCGTGGCTGGACGCGCTGATGACGGACCTGGAGCGGATCACCGGCGAGGCCGCACCCCCGTCCACCGGCCCCTGACGAGCTCGTGCAGAGTTGGCGGTGGCACGTCGAAACCCTGATCGCCGACCATGGCACGTCCGGCGTCCTCGACGAGCGCTGGGCCCTCTTCCGCCAAGGACTCCCGGCCGGGGTGGCGCCCGCAACCCGTCTGGTTTCAACCTCGCCAACCGGCGTGGCCAGGTCGCGGCGACGGGGATCCCTCTCGGCCGGATCGGCACCGCCGAGGAGATCGCCACGGCAGGCGCCTTCCTGCCTCCGACGACGCCTCCTACATCACCGGCGCCCACCTGGCAGTCGACGGCGGGTCCCTCGCCTGACACGGTCACACCAGCCCCGAGACCGGCGAGCGGCGCCGCGTCCTGGACACCGACGCAGCACGGTGGCCGCCCGCCGGGCCGAACCGCGCCCCCCGAGCGTGCAGCCGTGAGCCGAAGGCGCCGAGTGATCAGGCGCGGGCTTCGGCAGGGCGCTCTATAGCGATCATGGCGGCGTCGTCGTTCAGCTGTCCGCCGACGTAGTGCAGCAGGTCACGGCGGAGACGGTCGAGGAAGGCGTCGGGATCGTTCTCGCTCCAGCCTGTGATGCGCTCGGCGAGCGGGTAGAAGGTGCCGGTGGAGTCACGGGCCTCGGTGACGCCGTCCGTGTACAGCAGCAGAAGGTCACCCGGCTCGAACGGGAAGCTGTCGACGCGGTAGCGCGGATGCGACAGTTCACCGAGGCCCAAGGGGGGTGCGGGACGGCTGGCGTCCATGGTCGTCGGCCGGCCGTCACGGAGAACGATCGGCGACGGGTGACCGCAGGAGATCATCTGGACCCGGCCGCCGTGGTCAGGGATGTCCAGGACGGTGGCGGTGATGAAGGTTTCTCCGAAGCGGCTCGTCTCACCCGGCTCCATCAGGTCCCAGCACACGCTCCGGTCGAGGTAGGACACCAGCTCGCCCAGGCTCGCCTGGCGGTGGGCCGCGCCGCGGAACGCTCCGAGCAGCAGCGCTGCGTCATTGACCGCGGTCAGCCCCTTCCCCCGCACGTCGCCGATCATCAGCCGCGTACCGGAGGTCGTACGTGCCGCCGCGAACAGATCACCGCCGATCCGGGCCTCGGCCTCCGCGGCGAGATAGAGGGAGGCGGCCCGCAGCGGTCCGAGCTGCCTGGGCAGCGAAGGCAACACCACACGCTGGGCGGTCTCGGACACGTACCGCACCTGCATCAGCTCTTTCGCCCGGCGGTCCCGCACCACGCAGAAGATGACGAGGCAAATTCCCACCAGGATCAGGGCGATGATCTGTGCCTGGTGGTTGGACGAGAGCAACGTGTCGGAATCGCGCAGCAGCCCGATGGCCGTCTGCGCGATCACCGCCAGTGCCGCCACCAGTCCCACCGTCCGGGGACCGCCGAACGACGGGGTGATTGCCGGGGCTGCGACGAGCAGCGGCCCCAGATGGATGTCGGGCGGCGCGAGAACGTCGATCACGGACACCGCTGCGATCCACGCGACCGGGATGGCGACCAGCGCCCGGCTCGCACGCTCCGGCCGGCGAAGCCCTTCAGATCGCTGCGCCATGACTCTTCTCTACACCGCGCCCGCCCCGCTCGCATCAGCAGAATGGGCGGAGCGATCACGTGCCAGTCGCTCTGCGGAGGCAGGCTGACACGCACACGCGCCCGAGGTCATCCCCATCGGCGACAACACCGGCAAACATGCGGCGTGACCAGCATGGATGGGGTTTCCGACAAGCGCAGTGGTGAGCATAGATGCTGGTTTCATCGCCGTCATTGCCGTGCGGACGCGTCTGGAAGCCGTTGTTGCAGTGGCCTACGGCCTGCGGGCGTCCCACGCGGCGAGGATCATGTCGTGCTTCTCCTTGTCCAAACCGACAGGAGTCTTGCCCTGCAGGTACTTGGGTCGCGGATAGCAGCCCTCGCTGAGCCCTCGCCAAGTGTCCGCGACGGTCTCGGCGACCGGGCGGCAGCGCAGACCTGCGGCCAAGGCCTGGGCCGAAGAAGAGGCCCAAATACCGGCCATCTCGGGAATGTCAGGGGCCCACAGTGGTACCTCGGTCCACGGGGCCACGCTCTGAGCCTGGAGGAACTGCTCGTCCGCCCAGACGAGTTCGGTCCCGGCACCGGTGGCGTCGACACAGGCACCCAGCAGTTCACCCATGGTGGTGTTCTCGCGGACACCGGTGGTCAGATACCGGCCGGTGCCGCCCTCGGCGAGCCGGTCGAGCATGAAGTCGGCGATGTCACGCGCGTCGATCAGCTGCACCGCGCGGTCCGGGGACCCCGGAGCCAGCACACGGCCACCCCTCGCGATGGTCTCCAACCACCACGGGAGGCGCCCGACGTTCTCTCCGGGACCGACAATGATTCCGGGATTGACGATCAGAGCACGTCCGGGAAAGCCCTCCTCGACCGCCCGCTCGCATCCAGCCTTGAGCGCGTTGTAGGGCACGTCGTCCGGCGAGGCGTCCGAAGCGCAGGCATGGCGAGGCAAGGACTCGTCCACCCCCTTGGCGGGCCAGTCCGAGTAGGCATGGAACGACGAGACGAAGGCATACGTTTCCGCGTGACCGGCCAGTACCCGGACCGAACGCTGCACGATCCGGGGCTCGAACCCGCAGGTGTCGATCACACAGTCCCAGGTCCGCCCCTCCGCCAACGCCTGCAAGGCCGCTTCGCTCTCCCGATCGCCCTGGACCGCCTCCGCGCCCGAAGGCGTCGGGCCCGCCTGCCCGCGGTTGAACAACGTCACCTCGTGACCACGTCGCAGCGCCTCGTCAACGAGCGCACGGCCCAGGAAGACGGTTCCACCGATAAAAAGGATCTTCATGACCGCAAGGCTTTCACCATGCAACGAACTTGCCTAGCAAGGGTGTGAGCGGTCTCAGCTTGCGGCCCTGGGCAGGTCGTGTCCGCGGTCGGAGGGTGACCGGTAGTGATCCACGGCATCCGCGTGACTGGTCCGGCCGACCAGAGGGCACCCGATCAGTGAGCGCGGAGGTGCTGAGATGAGTGCCCGAGAGAAAGCCAAGGCAAAGGCCGAACAAGTTGTCGGAAAGACCGTACGAAAGGCGGCCTACGCGGTGCACAAGGACACCCTCGCTGCAAAGGGTGCCGCCCTCGAAGCGCGGGGCAAGATGCGGGGCGCGAAGGAGGGGACCAAGGACAGCTTCAAGCGCTGACAATCTCGTGACATTGAGTCACCGTAATCGCGTGGCACCCGGGTGCGTCCAGAGAAGTGGTGTAGAGGTTCGACCTACGCTCTCGTCCATCCGAACCGTCAGGCTTACGCGGCGCGACTTTCTGCTGCGGCCATGGTCTGGGGCGATGGACGAAACTGCCGCCTGCCGGATGAGGAGCGTTCCGCGCTAGGGCATGAGTGCGTCCCGCAGCTGGTCGGGCGTGACGGTGAGCGACTGCTCGGCCCAGATGACCTTGTCCAGGGCCGTGTACCTGGTCCCCCACCGCTTGGCCAGCTGAGCGACCAGGAACAGCCCCCGGCCGCCCTCGTCCGTCGTGGCGGCGTACCGCAGGTGCGGTGAGGTGCTGCTGTGATCGGAGACCTCGCAGACCAGGCCCCCGTCGCGCAGCATGCGGACGCGGACCGGCGGTCTGCCGTGGCGAATCGCGTTGGTGATCAGCTCGCTGAGGATCAGCTCGGTGGTGAAGGCGAGGCGCTCCAGCCCCCAGTCCGAGAGCTGTCCGACGCACTCGGACCGGATCCGCGAGACGGCGGATGGATCGCTGGGAACCTCCCACTCGGCGACCTGGTCGGGCGCGAACAGGCGCGTGCGCCCGATGAGAAGGGCGACGTCGTCCCTCGGCCGCGGTGGAACCAGCGCACGAAAGACCGCGTCACACATGCCTTCCGGAGAGTCGCCGGTCGCGTCCCGCAAAGTGGCGCGCAGGGAGGCGAGTCCCTCCTCTACGTCGCGCTCGCGGTTGTAGATGAGCCCGTTGGTGTAGAGGACGAGCCCGGTTCCGGCCTCCAACTGCAGCTCCACCGCCTCGAACGGCAGACCGTTCACGCCGAGGGGCGGCCCCGCGGGCAGTTCGGCGAAGTCCACGTCGCCGTCGGGCCGTACGAGAGCGGGTGCGGGGTGGCCCGCCCGTGCCATGGTGCAGCGCCCGGAGACCGGATCGTAGATCGCGTAGAGGCAGGTGGCTCCGGTGATTTCTGTGGCCTGCTCGTCGTTGGCGCCTGGCTGGTCGAGGCTGGTGACGAGGTCGTCGAGGCGAGCGATCAGCTCGTCGGGTGCCAGGTCGAGGGTGGAGAAGTTGTGGACCGCGGTCCGCAGGCGGCCCATGGTGGCCGCCGCGTGCAGCCCGTGGCCGACGACGTCACCGACGACAAGCGCGACCCGGAACCCCGGGAGCGGGATGACGTCGAACCAGTCCCCGCCTACTCCCTGCCATACCGGGCTGTAGCGGGAGGCCGCGTCCAGGGCGCTTTGTTCGGGCAGGCCGCGTGGCAGCAGGCTGCGCTGGAGCGCCTCGGCCATCGTGTGTTCGCGGGTGTAGCGGCGGGCGTTGTCCACGGAGATTCCGGCGCGGGCGACCAGCTCCTCGGCGAAGGAGAGGTCGTCGTCCCCGAACGGCTCGGAGGATCCAGCGCGCCAGAAGTTGACGATGCCGAGGTTGAGGCCGCGTGCACGCAGGGGTGCGGAAAGCAGCGAGTGGATGCCGTAGGCGAGGACGCTGTCGGAATTTGCCGGGTCGCGTTCCCGCCAGGCGCGGGCCTGGCGCAGATCGGCGGCGAGGGCGGGATGGCCGGTCTCCAGGCCCATGCCTTCGGGTGTGGTCGGCAGGAAGCTGACCACCGATCCCATCGGGTAGAGGGGCGCATCGTCCCGGACGCCGCTCACGGCGGCGCGGCGGAGCGCCGGGCCCCCGGGCGTCCCCGTGTCCGGGGACGGCTCGTCGCCGTGCAGTACGGGGTCGGCCAGTTCGACGGTGACGAAATCCGCGAAGCGGGGGACGGCCACGTCCGCCAGCTCCTGCACGGTCCGCTTCATGTCCAGCGTGGTGCCGACCCGCCCGCCGGCGTCGTACAGGAGCTGCAGGCGGGCCCGTGCGCGGTCGGCTTCCTCGTACATGCGCGTCATCTCGGCCGGGCCCAGGCCGTGCGTCTGGCGGTGCAGCCGGCGCCGGACCAGTACGGCGCCGCCCATGCCCAGGCAGAGTGCGGCCGCCGCGCCACCGAACACGACCGGCAGCTGGCCGATCACCCCCTGGTTCACCCGCGCGACGGTGATGCCCACCGAGACGTATCCGGCGATCTGGCCGCCCGGGCCGCGGACGGGCGCGGTGGTGTCCATGATGTGGGCCAGAGGGTTGGTGAAGCTGCTGGTGTACGGGCCGTTCCGGGCTCGCTGGTACGGGCTGTAGATGTGCTTGCCGATGAGGCCCGGGATGGGCGAGGTGTAACGGATCCCGTGCGGGTTGGTGATCACGACATAGTCGAAGCCCGCGCTCTTGCGGGTCCGTTCGGCGATGGGCTGCAGCGTCGCCGTCGGATCGGGGCCGGCGAGGGCCTTCGCCATTCCTGGAGATCCCGCCAGCGCGATGGCCGCGGTACGGGTGCGGTGCCCGGCGTCGGTCGTGCTGTAGGACCGGGCCTGCAGGACGAGCGCCGACAGTGCCGCGGCGATCAGGAGCACCACGACAGCGACCTGCCACAGGAACACCTGCCCCGCGATGCTGCGCCCCCGCAGTCGTGAGCGCACGAACGCTAGCGGACGGCGCCACGCCGGTCCGTCCGTCCGTGCGGGCCGTTCTTGTACGTCCATGGCTGGTCGCTTTCCACGCTGCCACACGGCCGGACGACACGCATGCCACGCATGCCTCGGATGGTACGGATGGCACCACGCACGCGGCCGGAGCAGCGGGTCAGACCACGCACACGGCCGATGAAGCGGGTCACCGTCGCGGCCGACGTTGGCTGTCGCGCGTCGCTGCTCCTGCAGTGGTTCGCTGCGCGAGTGCGGCTGCCGAGGTCGTGTAGGACGCCGCAATCCGGCTGAACCCCGCGCGCGACTATTTCGGCTCTTCCTGAAGGACCTGATCTCGAAGGACCTGAGCTCGTCAGCCTGCCTGCACCGTCAGACGGCGCGATTGCTGGCAAAGGTTGCCGGCAAAGGCTGATCAGTGACAGCAAAGGCTGAGTGGCGCGGGCCATCGGGGCGCTCGTCGACTGTCGGGCGGGAGGGACAGGAGCGCTATGCCCTTATTGTGCGGATATTCTGGGAAGTGTGATCGACTCTGGACGGCTGCGGCTCCGTCGGCGCTACCGCCGGGGGAGGCTCGTGCGGCTGTCGCCGGTCATCCTGACCGTCGTCATCGCCAGCCTGGCCTACACCACTCCGCCGCAATTGGCCTTCAGCCGCCTCCTGCCCGCGGCGCCGGCCCTGGCCGCCGCCATGTGGCCGGTCCTTCCCACCGTCCTGCTCGGGACGGTCTGCCTCTTTCTGATGATCGGCCTCAGCCTCGTCTTCCCCGATCTGGGAACGTGGTGGACGGCCGCGGGGATCATCGCGGTCACCGTGGCCGCCGCGTACGGAAGCCATGCCCGGCTCCAGCGGGAGCGCACCCTCCTCCAGGTACGGCTCGTCGCCGACGTGGCGCAACAGGTGGTGCTGAGCCCTATGCCACGCCGCTTCGGGAACGTCGAGATCGAGTCGCTGTACCTCGCGGCCGCGGCGGAGGCCCGCATCGGCGGGGACTTCTACGAGGTCGTCGACACGCCATACGGGGTCAGGCTGCTCATCGGGGACGTGCGGGGCAAGGGCCTGCCGGCAGTGGGGGCGGCCGCGGCGATCGTCAACGCTTTCCGGGAGGCGGCCTACGCGGAGACCGACATGGTCGACGTCGCCCGCAGGCTGGACGCCAGCTGTACCCGTTACAACGCCGCCTTTCCCCCCGACGGGACGATGGAGCGCTTCGCCACCGCCCTTCTGGCCGAGATCCCGCACGAGGGCAGACGTATCGACATCCTCAACTGCGGACACCCCCCGCCACTGCTCCTGAACCACAAGAACCTCCGGGTCCTCGAATCTGCCGCCCCCTCGCCACTGCTCAACCTCGCGGAGCTGATCGGCGATCACTACACCATCGACACCTTCGACTTCGCGCCCGGCGACCTGCTGCTCCTCTACACGGACGGGATCGCCGAGGCCCGCGCCCGCGACGGCGAGTTCTTCCCGCTTACAGCTTGGATGCGCCGACAGCCCCCGACACCGCCACGCGAACTGCTCACTGCTCTTCACCGCGATCTCATCGGCCACAGCAAAGGACGCCTTGACGACGACATCGCCGCCCTCGCCGTACGCCTGGGTAAGCCCTGAGGTACGAAGGCCGAGCCAGTGGCCCGCGCCGCTCAACCTCGATGGCACGCACTCAAGATTCAGCGTGCTCTTGCGAGGAACCCCGGGGGGACCCCCGGGAGGAATCGCATCCGGTGATGGCCATTCGGAGCATCATCGCGGCAACGGGCGCGTAGCGCCCGCAAAAAGACCGGGCCGGAGTGCCCGGTGGGGAATGTGCGCCGTTCGGCGAATTTCGGCACCACCGGGGATCGGCTGGGCTGCGCATCCGGCAGCTTTATTGGCTTGGACGCGAGATGCAGTGCCGGCTGGTCTCGCCCTGCTGGGGTCGACGGAGGAGCATGGGAGATGAGCGACCAAGGGAGGCCCGCCATGAAGTCCGAAGCCTCGGATTACGACACCTGGCTGTACTCTCACACACCCTCCCAAGCTGAGGGCGAGCGCGACGACCTGGCTGAACGTGCATCCCAGCACCCGGACGTCCCCAGGACCGAGCCGTCCCAGGCGGAGGGCGAGCGCGTGGACGACATCAAGAAAACATGACCGCAGCAAGCCGTTCTGGGCTTTGCCGGGCCCGGCTCACTGCCGCTCGGTCCGGACGGCCGTCCCGAAGGCGTCGCCTGTCGCGGCGGCTTCGGCTGCGGTGCTCGTTCTTTCGCTGTTCGCCGGACTCCTAGGTGCATAGGCCCGCAGGTTTGGTCACACGGCTGATGAGGGCTTGGCGCCGAGTCTGGTGGCACGGCGATGGCATTCTGCGGCCGGTAGGGGTGTCCCGCCCGTCACCGGCGCACCCGCATGTGCGCGGTGCCGCGCGAGATGCCCGTCGCGGTGGCCGCATAAGCGACTGGGCGGGCGCAGAACACATCTGTGACGCGCAGCCATCTGCCGTGATCGGTGGGATGCGAAGACCTCCGTGTGGTGCGGTCAGCTGGAGGCGTCAGGGGTGAACGTGACGGGCAGCTTTTCAGGGCCGCGCAGACCGCCTGAGCGCCATCGCAGTTCGCTGGGCGGCACGGCCAGGCTGAGGTGAGGCAGGCGGCGCAGGGCGGTTTCCATGGCGATCTGGCCCTCGAGCCGGGCCAGCGGCGCCCCCAGGCAGTAGTGGATGCCGTGCCCGAAGGCGAGGTGCGCGTTGTCCTGCCGGGTGACGTCCAGGCGGTCGGGGTGCGGGAACTGCGCCGGGTCGCGGTCGGCGATGGCGGAGGCGACCAATACGGTCGCGCCGCGCGGGATCGCCACTCCCGCGATGGCGACGTCCTCGCGCGCGAACCGGGCGATGCCGGGGTTGACCGGTCCGTCGTAGCGCAGGAACTCCTCGATGGCACCGGGCAGCAGTTCCGGATCGTCGCGCAGTATCTGCAGCTGGTCGGGGTGGGCGAGCAGCGCGGCGATACCGCTGCCGATCAGGTTGACCGTGGTGATGTATCCGGCGACCAGCAGCAGGAAAGCCATGGCGATCAGCTCGTCCTCGTCCAGCTGGTGTTCCTCGTCCCGGGTGGCGATCAGCGCGCTGAGCAGGTCGTCACCGGGCCGGGCTCGCTTGTCCTGGAGGAGTCCGGTCAGATACGAGCGCATATGCCGCCACGCTCGGTCGATCCGGGCCGGGTCCGGCGGCTCGGCCCCTCGAAGGATCATGTCGTCGGTCCACCGGTGGAAGTCGTCCCGGTCGGCGACGGGCACCCCGAGCAGTTCGCTGATCACAGTGACGGGAAGGGGCAGCGCGAAGTCCTCGACGAGTTCGGCCTTGCCCGCGGGCACGATCGCGTCGAGCAACCCGTCGGTGATCTCCTGGACGCGTGGCCGCAGCTCGGCCACCCTGCGGGCGGTGAACGCCTTGGAGACCAGGCGGCGCAGGCGGGTGTGGTCGGGCGGGTCTGAGCGGAGCATGGTGCGCAGCATCGACTCGCGCTCCGTGGCGGGCAGCCGCTCCAGGAGCCGGGGGTCCGAGGCATCGCGGACGTCGCTGCTCAGCCGTGAGTCGGAGAGGGCTGCGAGGCAGTCTTCATAGCGTGTGACCAGCCATGCTTCGAGGCCACCGGCGAGGACGGCGCGCCGTACCGGGCCGTCCTCGCGCAGTTGCCGGTAGAGCGGGAAGGGATCCGCCATGAAGGCGGGATCGGCATAAGGCAAAAGGACCGGCTGCTGGCTCATCGGGCCTCCAGGGGGCGTCACGAACCCACACGGCAAAGTTGTCGTTTTTGAGGGTATATGCCCCATTGACTCGGGTCGTGGATGTCACCGAAGGGAAGGGCCGCGATGGAGCGGACAACGTGCTGCGTGGTGGGGGGCGGCCCCGCGGGAATGGTCCTCGGCCTGCTGCTGGCCCGCGCCGGCGTGGACGTCACCGTCCTGGAAAAACACGGGGACTTTCTGCGCGACTTCCGCGGCGACACAGTGCATCCCTCGACCCTGGCGCTACTGGACGATCTCGGTCTGGCCGAGCCCTTCGCCCGTCTGCACCAACGCCGGGTGACCACGGTCCAGCTGCCGCTCGGCACGGACGGTTCGCTGATCACCGTCTCGGACATCAGCGCGCTGCCGGGCCCGTACAACTACGTGGCTATGGTGCCGCAATGGGACCTGCTGAACCTCCTCGCCGACGAGGCCCGAAAAGAGCCGTCCTTCTCCGTGCGAATGAGCACCGAGGCGACGTCGTTCGTGGTGGAGCGCGGACGGATCACCGGGGTGCGGTACCGCACGTCCGACGGCCGAACCGGCGAACTGCGGGCCACCCTCACGGTGGCCTGCGACGGCCGGGGCTCGCTGGCCCGCTCGCGGCCCGAACTTCGGCTACGGCAGTTCACCTGCCCCATGGACGCCTGGTGGTTCCGGCTGCCACGGCGGGAAGGCGACCCGCACGGGCTCGTGGGAGGCGCCGGCGACCGGCTCCTCACCGCGATGATCGACCGTGGGGAGTACTGGCAGTGCGCCGCGCTGATCCCCAAGGGGACCGACGCCGAGCGCCGCGCCGCCGGTCTCGAGCGGTTCATGGCCGACTTCTCGGCCGCCGTGCCCTGGATCGCGAACCGGGCGCATGCGCTGCGGTCATGGGACGACGTGAAGATGCTCGACGTGCGGCTCGACCGTCTCCGGCGCTGGCACCGCCCGGGACTGCTGTGCATCGGCGACGCGGCGCACGCGATGTCACCTGTCTTCGGCATCGGCATCAACCTCGCCGTCGAGGACGCGGTGGCCGCCGCGCGGTATCTCGTCGAACCACTGAGCAGGGGTGTGGTCGGGCTGCGGGACGTACGCGGCGTCCAGCGGCGCCGGTGGCCGACCACGGCGGCGACGCAAGCACTACAGCGGTTTGCGCACGCGAGGGTCATCGCGCCCGTACTCGCGGGACGCCCGCCTTTCGGCAATGCCAGGCAGGCGGAGCGGATGAGCAACCTCCTCACCACCTCAGCGTGGCTCAAACGCGTGCCGGCCTACTTCATCGGCTACGGCGCCGTGCGCGAGCGTCCGCCCGCCGAGTCGGTGCGGTGAGCTGCGGCGCACGGCCAGCCAGGGCCTGTTCCAGAAGTGATCCTCTGAGGCGCTAGTGGGCATTGCACTCGGCGGCAGCGTGCCACCAGCCGGGCGGCGTCGGGCTGGTGATCTTGGCGGTCGGTTGGTCGGGGTGCAGCCAGAGCTGTCGTAGCGCATCGGGGTGCACCCGGACGTTGAACCAACCGTGCCAATGGCCGTCTGGGCCGATGCCGCAGGACAAGTCCACTCGGACTTCGTCCGGAGTAAAAGGCATCCAGTCGAAGCCACGGTCACGCAGTCAAGCGCGGGCGGCAGCCATCGGGGGGAGGCGGCCCAGGTTTTCGTAGGCCGCGATGGTGATCCAGTCGGTGCTCGGCGCATCCATGGCGACCATGATGCTGGGCAATCGTGCACGTCTCATAGCCATTCGTTGAGAGCGGCAATGAGGACCGTGGCCTCGTAGCGGACCGCGAGCTTGTCATAGCGAGTGGCCACCGCCCGGTGCCGCTTGCCATCAGAGGACTTTGAGCAGTTGTTCCGCCAAAACGGCTGCCGAAGCAGGGTTTTGTCCGGTGAAGAGAGTCCGGTCCACCACCGTGTAGGGCTGCCACATCTCACCCTTGGTGAAGTCGACACCCAGGTCGATGAGTTCGTCCTCCAGCAGCCAGCGGGCCTTCGGACCCAGCCCGACCGCGTTCTCTTCTTCGTTGGTGAAAGCGGTGACCCGGTAGCCGGCGAACGGCGATACGCCATGGATCCTGGTCGCCAGCATCGCGGCCGGTGCGTGGCAGACGATGGCAAGGGGTTTGCCGGAGGCGAGGGCCGCGGTCAGCAACCGGCCGGCGTCCGCGTCGATGCACAGGTCTTCCATGGGGCCGTGGCCGCCCGGGAAGTAGACGGCGTCGTAGTCCTCCAGGCGGGCGTCCGCCAAGTGGATCGGCCGCCGCATCACCTCTGCGGACCGGATGATCGCCTCCAGATCGAGAGCGGTCTGAGCGCTGCCTGCCATCTCGGGGCGCAGGCTCATCATGTCCACGGTCGGTACAACGCCGTTGGGGGTGGCGACCACCACCTGGTGGCCGGCCTCGGTGAGCGCCTTGTACGGGGCCGCGAACTCCTCGGCCCAGTAACCCGTCGCGTGCCTGGTGCCGTCCTTGAGCGTCCAGTACGCGGCTCCGGTCATCACGAAAAGCAGCTTCGCCATCGGATGATCTCCTCCTCGTCCGAGTCTGTTGCGGTTGGCACAGAGGGCGATCCAACGGCCCTTGCTGTGCCAGGGCTTGCCTCAACTTCCTTCGCTTGTACGCGTGGCGGCTCCCACCACCACGTCGTCGGTGCCGTCGACGACAAGTTCGGCAAGGCCTCGGTAGCGCGAACGCATGACGCAGGTTCCGGCGAGTGCAGCGAGGTCGTACTCGACGACTTCCACGTGCATGCCGACGGCCAGTGCCTGCTGCTGGGACATTCAGGCGCTGCCGAATCCGGGTTGGTGAAGACGACTTGAGGCAGCCGCATCTGTCCTGCGGTAGAAGAGAGCAGTTCGGCGGAGCCTTGCGCGTGCCGCGATCACCTCTCCGGAACGAGCAACCCCTCACCGGTTCGAGTCATCCGAACCGACGTCGAGTCGCCCGGTCTGCTCTCCCCCGAGGAAGCGCGCGTACCAGAACGGCCAGTTCAGATCACCGTGCCCGATCCCTTCCTCGTACCGCCCGTGTGCCTGTTCCGCACACGCGAGGGCCTGGGCCAGTTCGTCCGCCGAAGCGTGTGCCACGGACATCGGTTTCTCTCCCGTCAGCTGCCGGCCGGGGGCAGACACGGCGGCGTCACCGGCCCGGAAGCCGCTCGGTGATTTCCTGCAGCATCCAGCCGTTGCCGTCCGGGTCCGTGAACGAGGCGAACGACGCGTAACTGCGCCGCTCGGGATCCGGACCGGACACCCGGTCCTTGCTCCCTGCGTGGTGGAACACTCCGCCCGAGTCGTGGAAGACCTCACTTACCTCAACCCCGTTCCGCGCCAGCTCCGCTCGTGCCGCCTCGACGTCCGAGACCACGAGATAGAGGCCCTCGGCAGATCCAGGCACGGCCGAGCTGACCCCGTCGCCGAAGATCACCGAGCAGGGAGAACCCGGCGGTGTCAGTTGCACCACGCGGAAGCCGTCCCCGGCGGCGAAGTCGGCATCCAGCCGCCAACCCAGCGACGTGTAGAAGGCCTTTGAGCGGTCGACATCGGAGACCGGGATCACTACGACTTCGAGTTTCATGTCCATGGTGGAGCCCTCCTGCCCTTCCGGCAGTTGTGCACGTCGCCGGTCACCACGACTTTGCCGGTCACCACGACTTCCGCGCTCTGGCGCGCAGGGGGTCCGCCTGTGAAACACCTGGTGAGGGTTGTTTGAGCACCGCAGCAGTGTCGTTGCGGAAGCCCTGCCACGGGGTGGAGCAAGAGGCTGCACGTGCTCAACCGGGCCCGAGACAACTGCGGGTCGGCCGCCACCGGCGCACGGTTTCGCACCGGGTCGGCCGAGACGGCGCGCCGAAGAGACTCCTCCACGATACTGCTCCGCAAGAGCAGTGCCACTCTTGCCAAGAAGCAACGTCAGGCGTACCCGGCCCTGGGGTCCACGGTGGTCAGCGATCGGAACGGCAGGTCGATCCCGGTGTCCGGTGCCCCGTTGGCGCCGCTCCTGGCCGGTAGCTCCAGGAGCGTAGAAGAACCGCGTCCGCCCCCGTGCGCCTGATCCGGTGCGAGCGTCCCAAGATGACCGCGCCGCGCTCGCCTGGGACGGTGACCGGAGCTTGCAACGGGATGCGATCGACCGCCTGGTGCGCGACGGTGGATCCAGGTGGCTATCCCGTGGTGCTGCGGCGACACGAGCCGGATGGGCCCGGGACGGCGGGAGAGCGGTCGATGGTGGACATAGAACTCGAGGATCTGGAGATACAGGAGCACCCCGATCCCCTCACGACCCGATGGTCACGCACACCCCTCGTGCTCAAGCGTCTCTGATCAGCTAAGCGATCCTGAGTCGGATTGAGTTTCCGGGATCGCTTCCCATCGTGGTGGGGTGGCATGGGCGTGGAGATGGAATCCCGCGCCCAGTGCTGCCCCTCTCGGCCGGTGGCCAGTGGTGGGTGTGCTGGTCGTCGTCACGTCCTGGTGCCGGTGGGCCGCTCGGAGCAGCCGGGTCCGGTCCGTTGGCGCGTGTCCCTCCGGACGCTTGCCAGCAGGACCGCACGGGCGGGCTGCTGGGGAGGGTGCCCTGCGTCGCCTGGGCGCGGGGCGTGAGGTGTGGCGCCGGGTGGGTCCGGTCTTCGACCGGTCTTTCCGGCTGGACTCGGTGGTCGGGGTGACCACTGCTTTGGTTTCGAGCTTGTCGACTACCGTGCGGATCGCCATGGTTCCGCTGGATTTGTCGATGCCAGTCTTGGACTGGTGGGCCAGGCCGTGTGCTGCGATGCGGCGCCAGGCGCCCTGGTCGCGGTCTCCCTGCCAGCCACAGGACTGGCTGGGGCAGATGGCCCACTTCCAGCCCGCAGTGGTGGGCCGGTCGGGGGCTTTGCGGTGCCTGAGTGGGGTGAGGCACCGCGGGCAGTGTCTGGACGTGTTGCGGGCTGGGACAGTGACCACGGCGATGCCGGCCTCCGCGGCAAGGTGCCGCATGTGGTCGGCGATCTGCCCGCGGACGGCTTGGGAGAGGCGCGTGTTCATGGTGCGGCCCATGCCCTTGGCTTCCATCGAGCGCAGGTCTTCAACGTAGATCACGCTCGCCCCGGCGGCGGTGGCCTGGTCGACGGTCCACCGTGCGGCAGCCCACGCCAGGGCGTCGTTCAGGTTCGAGCGGCGTGCGGACACGAAGCGGATCTCGTCGCGCAGCGCCTGGTGCCTGTCGGCCAGCGGGTGCTGTTCGTTCTCGCCTATGAGCCGCTGGTAGTGGTCGGCCTTGGTGTGCAGGTGCTCGGACAGACGACGGAGCCGGTGCTGCTTGGCCAGCACTCCGGCGGTCCGGAACTGGGCGCCATGCCCGAGGGCGGTGATACGCCCATCGTCGTGGACACGGGCCGTACCAGCGGACAGGAGGGTGTTCAGGCCCCAGTCCACGCCGAGCGCGACCGTGTGCCCGGTGCGCCGAGCCTTGGGCACGGCGTGGGTGTAGGCCACATCAGCACGTACCTTCCCGCCCGCGATGCGCAGGGTGGGAAGGTGCAACACCGCCCAGGCGGGCACCGTCGGGGGCAGCGACATGGTGCACTCCACCCACGTCCAGTCCGCATACGCCTGCGGATCGGGTCGGGTGGGCAGCTGGATCCGCAGCAGAGCCCGCTGCGGATCGCTCTCGCCGCGTGAGACGACGGCCTGCTGCCCATCGCACGCCGACAGCAACAGCATCCGCGCCGCCCCAGGCGCGCCTTCGGCCTCGAACACATCAACTGGTAAACGACCGTTGGCCTGCCAGTACTTGGTGATCTGCCGGGTACGGCCCTTGATGATGCTGGACGGCAAGTGCCGGCCGCCTGGCACGGCATCGCGTACGGCGTCCCACTCTGCTGGAGTGCGCTTTTGCGGGGCGTCCGGCCAAGTCGCGATCACCCCGGCGGTCAGGTCAGCGCGCCACTTCGCCGAGCGCAGAGTGCGCCCGGCCTGCTCCTGGGCCATGCGTACGATCCGGTCGTTGACCTTCACGCCCTCGGCCGGAGCGACGGTCCAGCCGAGACGTCGCAAAGCCATCCACGCGTTCGACGGCAGCTTCCGGCCCCCAGCGTCCTCACCAGAAGCGAGAACATCAACATCGGTGGCGTTCCAGTGCTCGCCGAGCAGCGTGGAGACCAGGCCCGCCGCCAAGTCGGCACACCAGCCGATGCGTTCGGCCAGCACGGACTGGGACAGCAGTTCGCCGGTCTTCTCGTCCACGCCTGCGCGCACAAGGGCGCGGGCACACGCGGTGCGTGAGGTCTCACCGTCGGCGAGCGGCACCTTCCGGCTCATTGGCTATCACCGGCTTTGCACTGGCCGGACTCGGCCAGCAGGCGACGCCGGTTCTCAGCCGACCGCATCCCGTACAGACGCCCAGCTAACGTGGTGACCAGCGACACGAAGTCTTCGAGAAGTTCATCCCGGCCGCCGAGCTTCTTCGGATGCAGCACATCGAGGGTGGCGCCATGCACACCGAGCAGATGCTTGAGCCATCCGACACCAAACCGTGCAAGCCGATCCTCATGAGTGACACGCACGACCGTCACCGATCCGTCAGCGACGGCTCGCAGCAACCGGTTGAGGCCGGGACGGTCCTCCCGCAGGCCCGAGGCCCTGTCACGGAAAACCTTCACGATCTGGCCAGCGGAAGTGGCCCGCAGCTCGCCCTCCTGGGCTTCCAACGAAGATTCTTGTCCACTGGAGCCGGAGACACGCACATACAGCCCCTCCAGGCGAACACGCTCTCCGCCGGTCGAGACCTTCATCGCCTCGACATCGGTCGAGGAAAACCTACGCTCACGGCCAACCCAAGTCACAGGAATCTTCCCCGAGTCAGCCCAAAGACGAAGCGTCACGGGGTGAACTCCAAGACGCTTAGCGGCCTTTGAGAGTCGAAGAAGCTCCATGAAAACCACTCTACGATCACTGAGGATTTTTAATCAAATTAGTGAGCCTGGACCGGTCTACAACGGCTACTCGTGCCGGGGAGAACCTTCGATCGAAGAGCTGCGCTCCCAGCACTCTCCGTAGCAGCCACCGTCCGACTCGCACCGCGGCACCCGCTGAGTGGAGCATCCGCTATGGAATACCTCGTCACGATGACCACCCACGTCCCTGAGGGAACCGCGCAGGAGGAAGTCGACGACATCCGCGCTCGTGAGGCCGCGAACTCCCGCAGGCTCGCCGAGAACGGGCAGTTGCTCCGGTTGTGGCGCCCGCCCCTGCGGCCCGGCGAGTGGCGCACCCTCGGGCTGTTCGCCGCGTCGGACGCCGAGGGGCTGGAGGATGCCCTCGCTTCCATGCCGCTGCGCGTCTGGCGCAGTGACGAGGTCACACTCCTGACGCGGCACCCGAATGATCCGGGACCGGCCTCGACCGGCGGATCGGGCGCCGCCAGGGAGTTCCTGGTCACCTTCGGCCCGGCCGCGCGCGAGGGCGCCTCGTCCCAGGCGCCGGCGGACGCCACCGCGGCGGAGGCAGTCCGGGCGAAGGAACTGGCCGGGAAAGGGCACTTGGTGCGACTGTGGCAGACGCCCGGCGAGGGCCGTGCGCTCGGCCTGTGGCGCGCCCGGGACCTCGCCGAGATGCAGTCGATCCTGGATTCGCTGCCCTTGGCACCCTGGCTCTCGATGGAGACGACGCCGCTGAGCGAACACCCGAATGACCCGGGGGCAGGGCTGGTCAGGAGCTGATGACCCTCGTGTCGTGTCCGTTCGGCGTGCGGAAAGCAGCGACAGGCAGTTCTCCCACAGGGCTACCAGCTCGGTCGGTCGCACTCCGGCCGGGTCGTGTGCTCCGCGAAAGATCAGCGCAAGGCCGTGCCTGAGCCAGGCGCCTGCTGCCTTCCTCAACCGATGGTGACGACGCGCGCCCAGGACGGCGGGGAGTCCGGTACGTAGTCGGGGTCGTCCTCGCGCGTGGCGCGGGCGGGTCGCGGGAACAGGCCGACGACGGTGCGGCAGGGCGGCTGCCCGGAGGGCCATGGCGTCTGCCCGTCGGTCAGGGCGACGATCACGTCGGGGCGGGGCCGGGAGCGCAGCGCCCGGGCGAAACCGGAGCGCAGATCGGTTCCGCCGCCGCCGAGCAGCTCGAGGCTCTCGGCGCGGCAGAGCGGGACGGCGACGCCGGCCGCCGCGTCGCAGGAGATCACCGAGACCAGGTCGCGCCGCCCGCCGACGGCCCGCGAGATCGCCGCGACCTCGATGAGCGCGCCGCCCAGCTCGGCGTCGCTCACCGACCCGGAGGTGTCGATGACGACGCAGACGCGGGGCGGCGTTCGGCGAAGGCTCGGAAGCACCACTCCGGGGACGCTCGACGAGCGGCGGGACGGACGCCGGTAACTGTGGTTCTCCCCCACTCCCGGCGCACCCGCCGCCGAGCGGACCGCCGCGCCCAGCAACTGCCGCCACGGCTGCGGCGGTTGGAACGCATCGTCGGCCCACCGCCGCCACCCTTCCGGCGCGTCGCCGGGCCGGCCCTTGATGCCCTCCGCGACCCGGAAGCGCACTGCGTCTCGCTGCTGCCGGGTGAGTCCGTTCGCCCCGTCAGGCCCCAGCTCCCACGACCGGTCGTGCTCGTCGGCACCACTGCCGCAGTCCAGCCAGGCCAGTTCGGCGGCGAGGCCGGACATCGAGGCCGTCCGCAGGTACTCCTCCATCAGCAGACCGTCGGGCAGTCGCAACAGCGACGGCACGACCGCCCCGGAGGGCCGGGGCAGTCCGTCACCGTAGATGTCGTCGTTGATCTCGAAGTCGGCGGCGATGTTCCGACGCAGCCGCTCGCCCGGCCCGGACTCCTCGTGCTCCCGCGCATACCGCTCGCCGCGCCCGTGGTGGTCACGCAGCAGATGGGAGACCTCGTGCACCCAGACGCCCGCCAGTTCCTCCAGCGGTGTGCGGGCCACGAATCCGGGCGACACGTAGCAGCGCCAGTGCGCGTCGACCGCCATCGTCGGCACCGCACGGTCCTCCACCACGTGCAGCGCGAAGAGCGCGTCGGCCAGGTACGGGCGGACCTTCACCGCGTGCAGCCGTGCGGCGAGCAACTTCTCCCAGTCCAGGGGGAGTTTGCGGCGGTCGCCGGACCCTCCGTGGCGGTCCGGTCGCTCCGGCGGTGTCGCCCGCACCGGGCGCGGGGGCGCAGGCGGGGACATGGGGCGCGGCAGCGGGCGCGGTCCCGGGCGCTGCGCGGCAGCGGTCGCCGGTCGCGGGAGAGGGTGCGGTCCGGGGTGGGGCACGGCAGACGTCGCCGGTCGGGGAAGCGGGTGCGGTCCGGGGTGGTTCGCGGCTGCCGTCATCGGCGCGCCCCCGTCGCGCGGTGGGCGTCGGCCGCCGCCGCGACCCGTTCCACCGACCGGTCCGCAGTCCGGGCGAGTCCGACAACGCCGGCCAGCCGTTCCACCGCCTCCGGCACCTCCCAGTCGTCTCGTCGCAGCCCGGCCAGCGCCGTCGCCGGGGCGACCAGGAGGTCCGGCGCTCCGGTCTCCAGGGCCCTGACCAGCACGGCCCAGCCAGCCTCCCACCGGTGCCGCTCCGGCCGTGCCCCGACGGCGGCCACCACCGCCTCCAGCGCCGCCTGCCGCAGATCGCCCCGCTCCGGCAACACGGCGGCAGCCGGGTCGGCGAGCAGCGATTCCGGGTCCGGCAAGTCCATCCGGTCGAGGTGGGCGAGGAGTTCGAGCCCCGGCCCGTCCCCCACCGCGCCCCGCACCAGCAGCGCGAGGACGTCGCGGGAGACGGAGGCCGCCATGCCGAAGGCGAGCAGGGTCAGGGCGGCCTCCCAGCTCCGGGGCGAGGGCCACGCACCGCCGCGCCGCGTCTCGGAGGTCGGCAGCCGGTGGATCAGCGTCGGCCGGGCCTTCAGGAATCCGCAGACCGCGTGCCGGGCGAACGCCACCGCCTCTGCCAGCCGTTCCGGTGCGAGCCGGGGCAGCTCCGCCCGGGGCCAGACCCCGCCGAGGCCGCGTACCACCACGTCCCGGTCGTGCACCCAGTTCAGGTGCACGAAACGGTTGGCGAGCGGCGGGCTCAGCTCCCACCCGTCCGCTGCCGAGGCGCGCGGGTTGGCGGCGGCCACGATCCTGACGTCTGGGGGGAGTTGGAGCGCTCCGACCCGGCGTTCCAGGACTACGCGGAGCAGTGCGGCCTGGACGGCTGGGGTGGCGGTGGAGAGTTCGTCCAGGAAGAGCAGCCCCCGGCCGGCGCGTACGAGTTCGACGGCCCACTGCGGTGGCGCCATCGGCACGCCCTGCACGACCGGGTCGTCGCCGACGATGGGCAGCCCGGAGAAGTCGGACGGCTCGTGGACGCTGGCGATCACCGTCGTGAGCGGCAGGTCGAGCGAGGTGGCGAGCTGCGTCAGGGCCGCGGTCTTGCCGATGCCCGGCTCGCCCCAGAGCAGCACGGGCAGGTCTGCAGCGACGGCCAGGGTGAGCGCTTCGAGCTGTTCGTCGGGGCGCGGCTCGGTGGTGGTCGTCCGCAGGAGGGACAGCAGATGGCCGGCGAGGGCCAGGTCCGTATCAGTATCGGAGGTTGCGGTGGCGGGAGCGAGAGCGAAGGGGGGCAGGAGCGTGCTGGAAGTCATGGGCATCACCTGGGTGTGAGAGGGGAACGGAGCGTGCCGTTCTGAGGGCGTGAGGGCGTGAGGGCGTGAGGGCGTGAGGGCGTGAGGGCGTGAGGGGGTCAGGGCGTGAGGGGGTCAGGGCGTGAGGGGGTCAGGGCGTGAGGGGGTCAGGGCGTGAGGGCCCGCGGCGCGCAACGCGCCGCGCGTCAAGGGGACTTCGGCGAGTCAGCCGATGAGTGAGTGAGGGCGGGTCAGATCTGACCGGTACGAGGCCGGCCCCGGCTGCCGCGCTTGCGGCGCACCGCAAGGGACGTGTCGCGGCCGAGCCGGGGTCGGTGGCCCGCTTCCGTGTGCCGCGTGCCCGAGGCGTGCCCGCCCCGTGGTTCGCCGGGGCCGGCGGGTACGTCGGCCAGCCCCGCGCGGAAGAGCCCGTGGTCGATGCGGCGGACCGCGGCCGACTCCAGTTCCTCCCTGAGCGGCCCGTCGCGCAGCACCGCACGGGGACCGAGCAGCCCCTCGACCACGGCGAGCGCACCGGTGACGTCACCGTGGCGGAGCCGTTCCCGTACGGCGGGAAGCGCCTCAGGGTGGCGGTGCACCGCGTCGATCGCCCGCAGGCAGGGCAGCGCCGGACCGCCGAGCGCCACCAGCAGGTCCTCTCGGCGGAGTTGGTCCGGGTGGTGATCGACCGCGGTCAGCACCCCGTCGCGCAGCGCGATGCGGTGGATCTCTCCCCGGCACTCCACCCGGTGCGGGTCGCCGGGCTCGGGGGCGCGGCCGGCCACGGACTCCGGGCCGTCTCCCTCCACCGCCGGGGCCACGAGCGGATGCAGTCGCCCGACCGTGATCAGCCCGGCCCGCAGCAGTTCCAGATCCGGAAGAACCCGGGCCGCCGCCTCAGGCAGCACGGGCAGCACCGCGACTTCCTGCGGGGGCAGTGTCTCCCGCAGCGGCCGGAACGTCGGCGCGTGGCTGTTGTCGGGGGCGATGAGTTCGAGCACGGCACGACTGCGCGCACCGAGCCGTACGGTGAAGGCCGCGCGCGAGCGCCCCTCGGCCCGCAACAGCAACTCTGCCTCTGCGGCCCAA
The DNA here is from genome assembly GCF_026340095.1 of Streptomyces sp. NBC_01446. Taxonomy (GTDB): domain Bacteria; phylum Actinomycetota; class Actinomycetes; order Streptomycetales; family Streptomycetaceae; genus Streptomyces; species Streptomyces aureus. Next base: position 565,033 of record NZ_JAPEPO010000001.1, read on the forward strand.
CTGGCCACTGCCCAGGTGGAGTTGTGGAGCCGGCTGGTGGGCGCCACGGACGGCGCACCTCCGCGTCGCGCCAGTTCGCCGCTCCGTGCCGAATCCCAGAGATGCCGGTGCAGATCGAGCCGGAAACGCCGGTCGGGGTGCGGATGCGGATGGAGGTACGGAGGGTTCGCGGGACGGTCGTTAGCCGACCCCTCCCACACGTCCAGTGACATCCGCTGTCCGGCGTCCGCGTTGGCGGGCGGTGTCCGCACCACGAGGTGCGGCGATGTTCCGCCGCACCTCCCGTAACGGGCCAAGGAGATGGTGAGGCCGGGCCTCAGACGCCCGTCGGGGGCGATCCTGGGCATGTGCCAGCGGAGCAGATCGGGCGCGAGCCTGCGCAGATCCGCACGGATGCGGGTGGCGATATCGGTGCCGTGGCGGTCGCGCACGGCGCGCAGATCGAGGTCGACGTCGATCCGGGCGGCGGCACAGGCCCCCGCCCAGTCACCGGCCGCACGGCGCGCGGTCGCGGTCTCGATCATGGACGGTGGCACGGCGTACTCACGTACGCGCTGCCACATCAACAGGTGGGCCGGAATCTCCTGCGTGAAGTGATGTGCCATCAGCACTCACCTTGCGCGGACGATTCCCCCGATCTCAATGAGAAGAAGGTGTTCATCGCGGGCATCGTAACCACACGGACGACCATCTGTCAGTCCTCTTTCGAACCGCCCGTCCGCGGTCCGGCCCTCCACATACGTCCGACCACGGCACATGCAGCGAGGCCCGCGAAGCTGTCGACTCCATCGATCGCACCCTCACCAGCGCCGAGAAGCTCAAAGATCGTCTGCGTCGGTCGGCATGGCCGCAACCACCACGCGATCACATCCGCAGCCTCCGCGAAACCCTCCACCGGCTGCGCAACCCCGCCCCGCCCGCTTTCAGCACCGCCGCCGGCCAGCCTCATGGACGACGTGCGACCACACTGCGACCGCCACGCCCCAGGAAACACTGAAGGAGAAGGCCCGCAAGATCACCGCTGCCGCGATCAACGAGACGGTGCATACCAAGGACAACCCGGCGGACCTGATCAACGTGGCGCTGGAGAAGTTGGTCAAGGCCCGCCTGAAGCTGTCCGGCTACAGCACGCTGGAGGGGGAAGTTCCCGGACGGGGCGTCAGGGGATCAGGGCAGATGTGCTGGTGCGTCGCGGGGGTGCCGGATCATCGTGGTCTCGGCGCGCGTGTTGGTGGTGGTGCGGGATGCGGGATGCGGCCTGTGGCGTCCTGGCGGCGAAGGTGCGTTCAAAGGCGTGGAAGGCGTCTTCCTGTTTCCACTGCACTGTGGCCTTGGCGCTGGAGGCGAGGAAGTGGGCGCACCGCTTGCTGGGGGTCGGGTCGCCGAGGCGGTTTCCGGCGCACTTGGGGACGGTCTGGTGCCCGTTGCGGTTGCGCCACAGGCTGTGGCCCTTCAGGAAGCCGTACTCCAGGGAGTTGCGGGCCAGGTCCTTCAGCGCCGGGTAGTCCAGCTGGTAGGTGAGTGCGGCTCGTTGGTATTCGCGGCTGATGTCGGTTCGCTCGACGCCTTGGTCGTCGGTGGCCAGGGCGACCGGAACCTTGTTCGCCCGGTACAGCGGGAAGGGGTGAGCCGGGCCCGTGACACCCAGAACCTGCGCGTTGCTGGTGAGCGGGACCTCCACAAGCACATGCCGCCGGGCCATCAGGCGCAGCAGTTCCCGGTAGTTGTCCTCGTGGCGGATGTCGACGCCGTGGCCGATGCGGTCGGTGTGGGCGGTGAGCACCGCGTCGCGGACGTGGAAGCGCAAGTCCTCGGGCTTGACCAGGCCGGGGACGAGCTCTCCCGCGTGCAGGGTGAGGGGAACGTCGGGATACACACCGCGCAGGTAGTTCAGCATGCGCATGTGCAGGCGGTAGTCGGCGACCGCCACCGGATTCTCCTCGGGCCCCACGAGGTTCAGCGAGACGAAGCGGGGGTCGCGCCGGGCCAGTTCGATGCCGAGCAGCATCTGGGCGAAGACCAGTGCGCGCGGTCCGCCTCGGTCGACCTGGGCGATGAACCGCACCGGCAGCGCGCACCCGGCATCGGGGCGGTCGGTATCGCAGTGCGCGGCGGTACGGAACTCCTCGATCATCGAGTCCGTCTCGCTCATCGCCTGCTGGACGACCGCGTCCATGCCGCCGTCAGCCAGCATCTTGTCGCGCATCCGGGCCAGATCACTGTCGTAACCGACCTTGGTGGCAAGGGCGTCAGCGGCGTACCAGGCAGGGGTCCACATGGTCTCGAGGTAGAACTGGTGCTGCTTCGCGGCCGAGGTGGAGACCTGGGCCAGCAGCCGACCGGGATGGAGTCCGCTGACCGCGCCGAACTTTCCGAAGGTGGCGAAGAAGTGGTCGTGGCTGCTCTCGCCCTGACCGGGCGTGAAGTCCTGCATGGACCAGGCACGGATGACCTGACGCCGGAAGGCGGGGTCGGTGAGGGTGTCGGCCGCGGGGCGGGTGTTTCCCGTGCAGGGCGGCGCGCTCGCGGTGAGGGTGGTCGTGTCGATGCAGTAGCCGGCGTCGACGGCGATGCGCAGCAGCAGTTCGGTGGTCGCCGCGCCCGAAAGGTGGTTGTGGAGGTCTGCGCCCTTGGGTAGGGCCCTGAAGAAGGCGGCCAGCTCTTCGGGGCGGTCGCGTACGCCTCGCAGGTATGCCGAGACCCTCGCCTCGGCGCGAGTGGGTCCGCTGGTGTCTTCCTCCGCGCCGGCCTGAGCCGGTTGAGTGGATGTCAGGACGAGTGCCAGTGCGGCACTCAGGACCGGCGCGAGCCGGGCGCTGCGGCGCGGCACGAAGGACGGGACGGAGGGAATCATGCCGTGCATCTTCTGGCAACCGGGCGAGCGGCAAATGCCCGACATGCCGCATGTCACCCGGGCGACGCAAGTGATGTCGTCGACCGGCCTCTCGCCCGGAGCCTCGGGCCGTGATCCATGAACGTCACCCGCAGCCGACTCGGGCGCCCCACCCGCCAAGGCTTCCTCACCCGATCCGGACGCGGCCGCTACAGAAGCGGACTTGACGCACCGGCGCGGAGGTAGGACGCCGCGTCGGACGGTCGCAGCCCGCGGCCGGCGCACGCATCCAACGGCTGGAGAAGAACGGGGCGGAGGCGATCTCGGCGACGGTGTGCCGCCGCTTGCCCTTGGCGTCCTTGGGTCAACGACCACCGTGTGGGCTTCGGCCGGCAGGGCACCAGGCCCAGGGCACGCACGAGCTGACACACCAGCTCCAGGCCGGCGGTCATGCTCCCGCGAGCCAGCTGGGCGTGCACGGGTCGCCCTCCAAGGTCGCGGGCCGCATGCTGCCGACTGCCCAGACCATCCCGGAACCCCTTGATCCCGCCACCCTTGACAGTGGATCCGAGGACTCCCAAACTGGCGGCCAAATCGATCTGACCAAGTCTATTTGGCTCCCCGTCCAAGGCCGGACCGCGGCTGATGTCGAGGCGGATGCGGGCTTTGCCGAACCGTCCGGCGACGGGCCCGGCGCGCACATGTCGAGACGCCGCATCAACGCCTGGTATTCCCCATTGAGTTGCTGCTCCAGAGCCTCCAGCGGCCGCTCGCCCTGGGGCCCGAGCGGCGCCTCCTGACGCCGGACCGGGAAGCTCCACTGCTGGGCCGCCGTGGCGCCCGCCCCATCTGCGCCATGACAAGCGGCGACGGTCGCCCACCCGCATGGAATTGCACCCATGGTGAAGACCCCGGCCGGCGAACCGTCGAGGCCTCACTCGATCGAGGATGCGCACCATCCCCACAGTGTCCCTATCGGGCCGTGCCGAAGTCCTGAGTCCAGTAGCTGTTGGGCCCCGCGAGGCCGATGCCGATCTCCTTGAACGAGCAGTCGAGGATGTTGCGCTTGTGGCCCGGGCTGGACATCCAGCCCGCCATGACCTTCTCGGGCGTGGAGTAGCCGTAGGCGACGTTCTCGCCGTAGGAGCTCCAGGTGTAACCAGCACGCGTGATCCGGTCGCCGGGCGACGACCCGTCGGAGCCCGTGTGGGACATGTTCCGGTGGGATGCCATGTCCTTGCTGTGGTCCTGAGCGGCCTTGGTCAGCTTCGCGTTCATGGTCAGCGGGGAGCATCCGGCCTTGCTGCGCTCGTTGTTGACGAGCGTCAGTACGCGGGCCGTGTCCCCGGATGCCGGTGCGGTCGTAGCAGGCGCGCTCGGAGACGCGGTGGTCTGCGGTGCGCTGGCAGTCGCAGTGCGGCTCTTCGACGCTCCCGCAGTCGGCCCATGCCCCCAGGACGAGCCCGTCCACCGATGGTGGGAGCTCACGTTCTCCCAGTGGCCGGAGGGGTGACCGCCCGCATCAACCTGAGTGTCCATGCAGGCCATGGCGGCGGAGGGCACACCCACGGCTCCTACGGCGATGACAGCGATGGCTATCGGCCGGTGGTACGACTTCCTGCGGTGCTTGCTCATGCGTGACCTCGCTCGGTGATCGCGGAGCGCCCCCCGGGGGTCCGGCTCTACCCAGTTCCTGCACCTGGGCCGCGGAGACGCCTTGCGGCCGTCATTCTTAGAACTGCTGTCGGGGTGCGGCAACAAGCGGCAGTACTACCTCGGCCCGTAGCCATGGACGACTCTTGAAACGGGCGCGCAAGCGTGCTGGTCCGGCTCCCGGAGTGGCGAAGAAGTCCGTTGGTCCGTCAGAAACCGTTGGTCGCCACCCGAACGGGAAAGAGTGTTGAGCGGGTCGAATGCCGCTCGATCCGGCTCGGAGTATTCCTGCCCCAAGACGGATAAAACGCGCTATGCCGTCAAGCCTCGATCTACTATTCGGCGACCTGAAAGCCAAAAGCTTGTGTGGCTTATGTCACGGGACGACGGGTGCTCACCGTCCGGCCCAACGCGACTGCCACCGGCGCGAACTTCGCGGCGTCCACGATGGCCGCGCCGCCCAGGCCGTTGTTGAAGTACACCTACACGTCGTTCTTGGGGGGCCAGGTGACGACGATGCGACGGGGCCCAGGACTTCAACGCCTGGCGGCCGCAGCGCGGCGGGGGCTCCGCGACGCCGCCGTGAACCCGTACGTACCCCCACGACGCCGTACGCCACAGCGGCATCACCGGCGGACCACAGATCTGCCCCAGACAGCGCGCTGGCTTGCCCGGAGCTTCCGATCCGCCTCCCACCACCAGGTTTGGCGGTGACGAGGAAACAGGACCCGCAGCGGTCGAGCCAAGCCACCGGCATCATCGACGTCCCAGTCCACGGCCGCCGAGTCGGCCGTGCGCAGCGTGCGGGACGCCGGCACGCTCGCAGGCCGCAAGCGCCATGTCGGGGTGGATGCCCTCGGCCTGCTCCTGCCGTCCGGGTCACCGCGGCGAGCGTCTCCGGCAACGCCGGCGGCATGCACCTGATGTCTCACATCGCCACCACCAACCCCCGCCCGACCAAGGCATGGGTTGACTCCGGCTACCACACCAACGCCATCGGCCACGGCGCCACTCTCGGCATCGACGTCGACCGGGTGACCAGGTAATTCGATGGCGCGCATCAAGCAGGGTCCGCACGCTGTCACCGTGGCAGAACTCAAGCACCAGATCCGCGCCCACTACACCGACTCCACAGTCATCGTCTACCAGGCATACAGGCCAGAGCTCGGCCTGCCCGCAGCCCGAGAGGGCCGCTTCCCGACGGCCTGGCAGCGAGACCGGATGACGTGGATCAAGCCGTCCTTCCTCTGGATGATGTACCGCTGCGGATGGGGAGCCAAGGAAGGGCAGGAAACCGTACTCGCAGTCGAGATCACCCGCGAAGGCTTCGAATGGGCGCTGGAGCACGCGTGCCTGTCCCACTACGAGCGCGGACTGCACGCCGACCGGGCAACCTGGAAGCGCCAGTTGAAGCGGGCGTCGGCTCGTGTCCAATGGGACCCCGAGCGCGATGTGCATCTGCAGCCCCTCCCCTACCGCGCGCTGCAGCTCGGCCTCGTCGGCGAAGCCGCACACCGCTACGCAGACGAGTGGACAGTTTCCATCACCGACATAACTGGCCTCGCGCACGAAATCCATGGGCACGTTCGGCGCGGCGACCTGGAGACCGCTCAACAACTTCTTCCCCACGAACCCGCCTACCCCGTGCCCGACGGACTCCTGGATCACCTACGCCGATGAGTCCAGTCACCGGTTGAGATGTCCTCTTCAGCTGTCTACCTCCACGAGGAGTGGCTCTGCGTGAACGAACCCGCCGCTACGGACGATCGGCCAGGCTGAAGGCCTTGTGCTTCGGACCGAGGACGGACGCGAAGGCGACTTCATTGTCACCAACGGATCCGGGGTGTTCTCGGCATCAGGGGCAGCGGCACCCCTCCCTTCGGCGCCTGAGGGGCCGACGCCAGGGCCGTTCTTGAGTTAGTTCGAGGACGGTTCACGAGATCTCATCCGATCGCTTCGATCTGGTGGGACCTTGCGGTTTCTGGGGTCACTCGTGAGGTTGGTCGGGGCTGGTCGGCAGTGTCGGGGCTGGTGCGGGCGGTGTCCGGGGGTGAGCAATGCCGTTTCGGGCGTGCGGACTGTGCGATCAGGTCGGGGGTGGGCGGCCGAGCGGCAGCGGCTGGTCGAGGTCTGGTTCCCTCGGGCTGATAGCTGGGATGGAGTGGCCGGAGGCGTGTGGAGTGCCACTGGTCTGGCTCGGAACACTTCGATGATGTTGAGGTGGGTGGCGGCGACCAGGAGGGCGACGAGGACACTCTGAGCGACCTGTCCCTTCGCTGCGGGCCCTGGCGGGCCGCGTTCCGTTCTCGTACGATCCCGCTTCAGGTGGGGGCGAAGACGGGGGTGCGGCCAGTGCGCCGCTTTGCGATTGCTGTGCTCAGCGCAGTCCTGGCGATGACGGTCTCTGGTTGTGCGACGACGGACAGGGGCACGCGTCCGACGGCGCGTCAGAGCGGGACCGCCGGCTCCGGGCCGTGGCGGCCGGTGGGCCACACCGGCAACCCCGGGAAGCTGTACGGCGTGGTGGCCACCGGCGCGCAAGACGCATGGGCGGTGGGAGACGAGAACGACGAGCCGGTCGTCATGCGGTGGCGCGGCGGGATGTGGACAGGTGTCGAGGTACCCGGGCAGCTCGGCCTGAAGAGCCTGCGCGTCGTCGCGGCCTCGGGGCCGGGTGACGTGTGGGTCTTCGGTGCCGCGGGGCTGACCGGCGGCCAGGAGTCCCGAGCGGCGCGGTGGAACGGCAGCCAGTGGACACCTGCCTGGCGTGAGCCCAATTCCTTGGTGGATGCGGCAACCGTCGCGGGGCCCGACGACGTGTGGGTGGCGGCTCGGCGGCCAGGTGGCGACGGCACCTGTCGTTCGTTCCTCCGGCACCATACGGCTGCGGGCTGGTCGGCCGTCGCCCTGCCGTCGGTGGTGTGCGTGCATGCCATGCATGCCCTGTCGCCCCGGGATGTCTGGGCCGTGGGCGAAGGCCGGGGCCGACCGGTAACTCTGCACTGGGACGGGCACAGGTGGCGCACGGTGCCGCTGCCGCCCGCGGTCGCGGGGCCGACCGGAGAGCTGCGCGGTCTCGCCGCGCAGTCACCGACGCAGCTCTGGGCGGTCGGCCGCACGGGTCGAATGGGGGGCGTCGTCGGGCCTGTCGCGGTGCGCTGGGACGGGCACAAATGGATGAGTGTGGTCGGCTCCGGCGTCGCCGGGAAGTTCGTCAATGCCGCCGCCGACGGGCATGGCGGGATCTTTGTCTCCGCATTCTCCGCGAGCGGAGACGATCTGGTCTTCCACTACGACGGCCGGGACTGGTCGAGCGAACATGTCGCCTCCGACCACTCCATCACCGGCCTTGCTGTCATTCCCGGCACGTCCCAGGTCGTTGCCGTGGGCGTCTGCTGCGAAGGCTACGACGAGGACACCAGTGGCAAGATCTGGATGCGCCGCTGACGAACTACGGCTGGTGACCACCCGACTCGGATGCATCAACAGATCACCAAAGGTCTGCGTCCTGGCAGCCCGTCACACCCGTTGCCCACCCCTGGCTTCCCCACCGCACACCCCCCGGAGCGGACCCTGCCGCCACTGACTCCGGGCAGCGATCTCCATCAGAAAGAGCAGCGATCTCCCAGGCCGCTACTCCGCCCAGATCAGTCCTACTCCAGGACGCCCCCCACGTCAGAGGTGACGCAACGTGCTGTACGTCGTCACGAGCACGCCGGCCGCGGCGTTCGTACCTAGGGCGCGTATCGAGTCGTGATCAATCCGCGGGATTCACCCTCGTAACGACCGCTGATCACGCGGCTACGGGCAGTCGCACTGGATGCGCATGCCGGTCAGCCTGTGGGCAGGCCGATCTGGTCGCGTTCGAGTACAGAGCGCAACTCCGAGAAGATCTGTGCGGCGGCCGGTCCTGAGGGACCGCCCAGGACGTCTGCGGTCAGCTCGGCCAGTGTTTTGGTGAAGGTCGCCTCCGCCGCCTCGACGAGTTGCAGGCCTCCGGCGGTCAGGTCCAGCAGTGATGAGCGGCGATCCGATGGATTAGTTCGCCGTATGACCCATGCCTGCTTCTCCAGGCGGTCGATGCCCTTGCTGGTCGCGCCGATCCCGATGGCGAATTCGGTGGCGAGGTCCGCGACCCGGGACCCGGGGTGGTCGCGCAGGAAGCGCAGGAACTCGAACTGCGAGGTGACGATCTCGTGCCGCTCGCGAAGGCGGTCGTTCAGCGCGTTGTAGAGGCGTGTCTCGCAGCGGACGAGATCGGCGAAGAAGCCCGGGAGGTCGATCGGGCCACGGCTTGACTTAGATGCCATGGCATATATTCTAACCTATATGCCTAGGCATATAGTTCTTTGGCATGTACTCGCGATGGAGGCGACAATGAGCAGGCGGCAGCGCGCGGAGATCGACGCGATGGTCCGACGGCCTCAGCCGGAGGCCCCTCGGTCGGTGGAGGAGATCCGCGCCGGGTTCAGGGCGATGATGAGGGAAATGATCGTCCCGGCTGGGATCCGCACCCGGACTGTGACGCTCGGCGATCGCCCCGCGGTGCTCGTCGAGCCGGTCGGCACTCCGAAGGCCGGGACGATCCTCTACTTTCACGGCGGCTCTTACGTGGTCGGTTCACCGGAGACGGCGATGTCGCTGACGGGGAACCTGGTGACCAAAACAGGGTTCAGGGCGTTCTCCCTGGATTACCGGCTCGCCCCTGAGTATCCGTTCCCGGCCGCGATCGAGGATGGAGTGAGCGCCTACCGCGCACTTCTCGACAGCGGCGAAGACCCTTCGGCGATCGCGTTCGCCGGGGACTCCGCCGGCGGCGGCCTCACCGTCACCACCTGCCTCGCCGCCCGCGACGCGAGCCTGCCTATGCCCGCCGCAATCGTGGCGTTCTCCCCCGGACTCGACATGACCCGGACAGGCGAGAGCATGGACACCAAGGCGGGCATCGACCCGTTCTTCACGCGTGAGGGCCTGGAACACACTGGGACCATGTACCTTGCGGGACAGGATCCGCATCAGCCCATGCTCAGCCCCGCCACCCTCGCCGACCTGACCGGCTTCCCTCCGATGCTTCTGCAGGCGGGCACCAACGAAATACTCCTGGACGACTCCACACGCATGGCCACGCGCGCGAGGGAAGCCGGAGTGGACGTCAACCTGGACATCACCGCTGACGTTCCACATGTCTTCCAGGCGTTCGCCGGCGTCCTGGACGAAGCCGACGAGGCACTGGACCGCGCCGCTCTCTTTCTCAGTCAGCACATCCGCACCAGGGGCACGGCACGCACGTCGGCAGGCTGAAGCCCGCAGGCGGTCTCATACGGACCACGGTCCGAACCCCAGGCCCTGGCTCGCCGTTCCTATTCCTGGCGGCCGGCACCCCACCTCGCTCCGAGGGCCGTTCAAGACCCCGGGGGTGCGTTCTCCGTGGGCGGTGGCTCATGCGGGGATGCTAGATCTTCTTACGTGACGCGAGTGCAACTGACCGACAACGAATGGGAGTTCGTCGAGCCGTACCTGCCGATCGGCGAGTACGGCCCGTACCCCGAGCGGCAGCGACAGCAGTTCGAGGGCGTGATCTGGCGGTTCAAGACGGGCGGGCAGTGGCGGGAGATGCCGACCGAGCTCGGCGCCTGGTCGACCGTCCACAACCGCTTCCGGCAGTGACGTGACGCAGGCGTCTTCGAAGCCCTGCTGGACGGACTGATCACCGAGGCCGCGAAGCGGGGTGGGGTGGACCTGTCCCTGGTCAGCGTCGACTCCACCACTGTGCGCGCTCACCACGACGCTGCCGGGATGCATCTGGGCCAGGACGTCATCACCGCGCTGGAGAATGCCGCCGAGAAGGAGAAGGCCAGGCAAAAGGGGGCGACCCCGAAGGACAAAATGGGCAGGATGCCGGGATCGGACCCGAGCGGGAAGAGCGGCGACGCGTCCGACGGCGGCAGAAACTCCGCCTGAAGGCCGCGTTCCTCGGACGCTCCAGGGGCGGGCAGACCAGCAAGGTCCACCTCGTCGCCGACCGGAAATGCCGCCCCCTGGTGTCCGTCCTGACCGCAGGCCAGGCCGCGGACAGCCCGCAGTTCTTCCCCGTGCTCAAGAAGTTACGGGTCCGCGGGCCCGTCGGCCGCCCCCGCGCCCGGCCGGGCGCTGTCGCCGGGGATAAGGCCCTACTCGTCCCGCGGTAACCGGGCCCACCTGCGCAAACGCCACATTTAGGCCGTCATCCCGGAGAAGAAGGACCAGGCCGCCAACCGGAAGAAGAAGGGCTCCCGTGGTGGTCGGCCCGTCAGCCTTGACGCCAACCTGTACAAGGAGCGCAACACTGTCGAGCGTCTGATCAACAAGCTCAAGGCCTGGCGAGGCATCGCCACTCGGTACGGCAAGACCCCGGACAGCTACCTCGCCGGTCTTCACCTGCGGGCCTCGATGATCTGGATCAAAGACCTCACCCGGACCACCCATTGATCACGACTCGATACGCGCCCTAGCGCCGACGCTTCCTCGATCACGGCCTGGAAGGCTTGCGCGACGAGCCAAGGCCAGGTGTTCCGCGGAAGATCAGTGATGCGGATGTCGAGCCAGTCATCGTCAAGACGCTGCAGGAGACACCGAGGAACGCAACGCACTGGTCGACCCGGAGAAGGCTCTGGCGCTGTGTGTGGACGAGAAGGCACAGATCCAGGCACTGGACCGGTCCCAGCCGGTACTGCCGAGGATGCCGGGGGTGCCCGAACGCCGCAGCCACGACTACGTCCGATCCGGCACCACCACCCGGTTCGCCGCACTGGAGGTGGCCACCGGGAAAGTCATCGGCTCGCTGCACCGCCGGCACCAGGCCACCGAGTACAGGAAGTTCCTGGCCAACGTCGACCAGACGGTGCCGGCCACTCCCGAAGTGCACCTGATCCTCGACAACCATGCGACCCACAAGTCGCCCGGTGTGAAGAAGTGGCTGCTGGCCCACCCGCGGTTCCACCTGCACTTCGCTCCCACGAGCGCCTCATGGCGGAACCTGGTGGAGCGATGAACCAGCTACTGATCAGCAGTTGATGGGGGGGTTGCCTGAAGCGACTCGGCAGAAGTCCGACCCGAGTCCGCCGTCGACGGTGCCGGCGTTCGGGCCGACAAAGATGAAGTCGCCGTCGACGCCGCCGAGGATCCTGCCGTTCGCCGTCGTACCGGCGTTGACCGTGATGGAGTCGCCGCCGGCGCCGCCGTTGACGGTGCCGGCAACGATGCCGTTGATGACGATGTAGTCGCTCCCGCCCAAGCCGTCGACGCTATCGCCCACGGCAAGGGCGCCGCAGCTGATGTAGTCGGAGCCTGCAGTACCACTGACGGTCGTACCGGACACGGGACGGCCGTTGACCGTACATGAAGTCAGGGCTTGTGCAGGCGTAGCGGTCAGGGCGAGGGGAGCGGCCACGAGGGCGGCGGCACAGAGCGTACGTATCGCGTGTCTGATCATGTAATGAGTGGTTCATGATGACTTCATGATCGCAATTCTGCGCCATCAGTGACTCCACCGTCCGGGGCAGTCTGCCACCCGGACGGGCCACCAACGCTGACGGACAGGTGATCGGGTTTGCGGCTGGTTTCCAAGGCAGGAGTCCGGGGCCCATCCCGCACTCTCGGGCCGGCCCTTCGGTGTTCGAGAAGGATCCTGCGGGCCCGTAGTGGCACGTCTGTGACACGGCCTTCACTCCGACCGGTCAGGTGGTCACCTGAGTGCGACGCCGCCTCAGGTGGGGGCGCAGGATCACCAGGACCGCGGCGATCACCGCCCACAGTGCGAGGGTGGCCAATGGCTGCACCGCCTGCGCGCCGTGGAAGTAGCTCAGGTCGGTCACGGCGCGGACAGCCGCGCCCGGCGGCAGCAGGGCGGAGACGGCGCGAGCGGCGGAGGGTAGGAGGTCCGGGCCGATGGTGGCTCCGCTGGTGGAGTTGCCGACCGTGAGCAGCAAAAGGGTGGCGACCGGCACGCCGACCGGGCCGAGGTAGGTGCCCAGCAGCTTGGTGGTGAACGCGGCTGCCGCGGCAAGCAGGGTCAGGCCGAAGGCCAGCGGTATCACCGGCGCGGGCACCGCCCCGAGGATGGGTCCGGCGATGACGGTGGCGACGATACCGATGGCCACGGAGGCGCCGGACAGTAGCCAGAAGCGGTGGCGCAGGCGCAGATGGTTCGCGAGCCCGAGGGCGTTCTGAGCGAGGACGAAGCCGGCCAGGGTGACGCCGAACGCCATGTAGAACCCGGCCAGCCCACGGGAGTCGAAACGGGCGAACGGGACGACGTCCACCGTGGTCAGGCGCTGGCTCGACCCGTGGGCATAGGCGCCGATCAGGCTCTTGACGGCCGTCGTCGTCGACTGCCCGTTGGCCCCGCCGACCTCCAGGCGCAACTGGTCGGAGTCCGCGCGGCCGCTGAGCGCGGCCACGACATCGCGGCGCTCCAGTTCAGCGCGCCCTGTGGCGGCGTCGGCGACAGGGTGGACATCGACGCTGTCACCAAGGACCTGGCGTATCTCGCCCGAAAGCTCCTGCCCGGCGACAGCCACTGGCACCCGGTGGGGCTGGGGGTTGCGCTGGAGTCCGACGTAGCAGCCGACGAAGGCCGCCACGACGACCAGGGCGATCAGGGCCGGCTGGAGCCAGAGCCGGACCGGTGGCGCGGTCGAGGAGGAGGCGGTGGTGGTGGTCAGGTCGGCTTCGGCGGCCGGGCCGAGGCGAGTGGCCATGAAATGTCTCCCGTGAAGGGGGCGCGCCGTTGGATGCGGGGAGGGAAGCGCCCAAAATAGATGATGCGTGTGATCTAAATAGCCACTGTACGATAGATGTCGTCCAACATCCAAAAGGAGGTGCCCTATGGGGCGCGTCTCACATGTACAGGCACAGGCGAACCGCCAGCGGGTCGTGGAGCGGGCCTCGCAGCTGTTCCGCGAGCAGGGCACGGGCGTGAGCGTCGCGGATCTGATGAAGGCGGCCGGCCTGACGCACGGCGGCTTCTACAAGCAGTTCGCCTCCAAGGAGGCTCTGATCGACGAGGCGGTCATCCACGCGCTCCGCGAACTGGCCGAGCACCACGCTCGAGGAGCACGAGGGGCACCGCGTCGGGGCCCAGCAGACCCTGATCGACGGATACCTGTCCGTCCGGCACCGGGACAACCCCGCCTCGGGCTGCCCCGTCGCCGCGCTCGCCACCGACATGGCCCGGCACAGCGGCGACCACGGCGCACACCGCACCTACACCGAAGGGGTACAGGACTTCACCCAGCGGCTCGCCACTGACGACGAGGACGGCATCGCCCGGCTGTGCACCATGCTCGGTGCCCTTGTCCTGGCCCGCGCCACCAAGGACTCCCCGCTGTCCGAGCAGATCCTCTCCGCCGCCCGCACCGCGCTGTCAGCCGCCCCGCAACCACGTGTCTGACATCCACTGCTGACATCAACGACGCCGGACGGGGGCGTACGCCAGCGCCTGTGTCCGGGCACCGCAGTTGCCAGCAGCAGCTGGACTGCGCTCGGACCGAACCCCTAAGCGGGTGTGGCAGGTTCGAACCCTGCCGGGGCACCAGCGAAAAGGGCACCTACGGATCTCCTTGAGTTCTAGCGGTGGTTGCAACACCCCAGCTCTCAGGGGTGTTCGATGGAGTTCGAGGTCCGTCCAGAGCGTACGAAGCCGCAGGGCCGGAAGAAGCTGACGCGTGAGCGGGCCGCATACTTCCAGCTCATGGCACAGGGCTACAGCAACAGGGAAGCCTGCCGGATCGTCGGTGTCGACATCCGGACCGGCAAGAAGTGGCGCAACGGTAACCACGCGCCGGGCAAGGGCCGCAGGCCACTGCCTCCCGCACCACGGGGAGCGGTCGTCTGCGGCCCGTCGCGGTATCTGCGCGAGGACGAACGCATCCACATAGCTGATCGGCTGCGGGAGAAGGCCACGATTCGTCAGATCGCCGCTGAGCTGGGCCGCAGTCCGTCCACGATCAGCCGGGAGATCCGCCGCAACCGCACCGTATTGCACGACTACGGCACCTGGTATTACCGGCCTCATGCTGCCCAGGCCCGCGCCGACGCACGAAGGCCCCGCCCCAAAGACCGCAAGATCAGCAGGAGCGGGGAACTACGAACGGCCATCCAGGAGATGCTGGATGAGAAGTGGAGCCCCGAACAAATCTGTCAGGCTCTGCGGACACGCTTTCCCGACCGGCCGGAGATGCATGTGGTCCACGAGACGGTCTATCAGACCCTCTACCTGCAGGGTCGCGGAGAACTCCGCCGTGAACTCGCTGGAGCTCTCCGCAGCGGTCGTGCTCGCCGAAAGCCCCGCCGGCAAGCCCAGCAACGGCAACCTCGCTACAGCCATCCCATGGTCATGATCAGCGACCGCCCCGCCGAGGTGGAAGACCGGGCGGTGCCCGGCCACTGGGAGGGCGACTTGATCATCGGGAAGAACAGCGGTTCGGCGATCGGCACCCTGGTGGAGCGCTCCACCCGCTACGTCATGCTCCTGCACCTGCCCGCCGACCACGGTGCCGAAGCCGTCCGAGACGCCCTGACGAGCACGGTCACCACGCTGCCCTCCCACCTGGCCCGCTCCCTCACTTGGGACCAGGGCAGCGAGATGGGCCGTCACCACGAATTCACCCTCGCCACCGACATCCCGGTCTACTTCTGCGACCCGGCCAGTCCCTGGCAGCGCGGCTCGAACGAGAACACGAACGGCCTGCTGCGGCAATACTTCCCGAAAGGCACAGACCTGTCCGCCCACACTCCCGAACACCTCCGCGCGGTCGCCGACCAGCTCAACCGCCGCCCACGCAAAACGCTCGGCTGGGAAACCCCAGCCGAGCGCCTCGCTAAGCTCCTGGCCACAGCCAGTTGATCAACCCGTGTTGCAACGACCCCTGGAATTCGCCCTCCGTAGGTGCCCTTTGGCATCCGACTCCGGCCTTGAAGGGTCAGTGATTCGCGGGCCGGAGCGACTTCCCCAATGCCACCCCGGCGGGGGCGTTGCCAACGGGGATCGGGGAGCCCACGACCGCGTTGGTCCTGGTGTCGATCACCGACACGCTGTCCGAGCCGGAGTTGGCCACGTAGGCGCGACCGCGGAGGGCGTCGGTGGCCACCCAGGCGGGGCCGTAGCGGACGGGGATCGGGGAGCCGACGAACGCGCTGGTCCTGGTGTTGATCAGCGACACGGTGTTCGAGTCGGAGTTGGTCACGTAGGCGCGACCTCGGAGCCTGTCGACGGCCACCCCGGCGGGGCCCTTGCCGACGTGGATCGGGGAGCCCACGACGGTGTTGGTCTTGGTGTCGATCACCGACACGGCGTACGAGTGGGCGTTGACCACGTAGGCGCGACCGCGGACGCTGTCGACGGCCACCCCGGCGGGGCCCTTGCCGACGTGGATCGGAGAGCCCACGACGGTGTTGGTCTTGGTGTTGATCACCGACACGGCGTCCGAGCCGGAGTTGGCGACGTAGGCGCGACCGCGGAGCCTGTCGACGGCCACCCCGACGGGGCCCTTGCCGACGTGGATCGGGGAGCCCACGACGGTGTTGGTCTTGGTGTTGATCAGTGACACGGTACCCGAGCCGCCGTTGGCGACATAGGCGCGACCGCGGACGCTGTCGACGGCCACCCCGGCGGGGCCCTTGCCGACGTGGATCGGGGAGCCCACGACGGTGTTGGTCTTGGTGTTGATCACCGACACGGTGCCCGAGCCGGAGTTGGCGACGTAGGCGCGACCGCGGACGCTGTCGACGGCCACCCCGGCGGGGCCCTTGCCGACGTGGATCGGGGGGCCGACGAACGCGTTAGTCCTGGTGTCGATCACCGACACGGTACCCGAGCCGCCGTTGGCGACATAGAGGCGATCACTGCGCAGGTCTTTGTGCGGCGCTGCAAAGGCGTGAGGAGCCGTGGCGGACAGGAGGGCGATGGAGAATGCCGCCAGGATGACGCTCAACCAGTCGAGCCACTGGCGCCGTGCGCTACGGCGTGGAGATGCGGGGACGTCGCCTGGCAGAAGCTCAGGGAGAGTTCGGGACATTCTTCCTCCTGGCCGGTCGACTCTTGGGGGCCGTCATGATGAGTGCGACGGCTGAGCATCAAAGAGCGTCCACGACCGTCACAGCACATCCTTCGGTCCGCCACGGTGCTCCGCCAGCCGGACTGCGCTGAACGTGACCGCTTGCCGGGACCTCTCCCCCTCAGGCATGCTCCTGCCCGGCTTTTGCCAGACTCCTGGACTTCAGCGGTGGCGAGCCGCCTGTCGGCTCCTCAACAGCAGGTCAGAGCCGTGGTCCGTCGGAAAGGCGCAGGCCACCAGGCAGGGTCATCAGTTCTTCGACACGACGCGGCCAGGACCAGAACCGCTAGCAACCCCACTCAAGGGTCCGGCAGCTCGATGCCGGGCCCTTTGTGGTGTGGCCGGGGTAGTAGGGAACGTGGCATCGCCCCGGCACAGGAAGCGCCCGGCGGTCAACTACTGCCCTGATGGAGAGTCCGCAAGGTCACCCGGGAGGTGGCACCGAAGGGAGTCTGTCCAGACCTGCCCTGGAGTTCGGCGGCGAGGCGGCGGATCGCGGGGAGTCGGGCGAACAACGCCTCCCCTGGGCAGTCGGTGGCAAAGCCGTCGCGATGGCCGGAGATCGCGTTGAATGTGGCCGAAGTCCCCTTGGTGTAACGGCTCTTGTCATTCGTGGATGTCAGCCGCACCTTGCTGGTGGGATCGATGCCGCGCAAGCCGAGTTTCCAGGCGGCGAGGGCCGCGATCCCGCGTTCCATGGCCGCCGGCACCGGCGTCCCTTGTCCGAAGGTGCCGATCGCCGCGATCCCCACGGTGCCCTGGTTGAACCCGATGGCGTGGGAGCCGATGACGGGGCGGTCGGTACCGCCGGCGCGGCCTTCGTAGATGTTGCCGCATCTGTCGACGAGGAAGTTGTAGCCGAGGTCTCCCCAGTTCCGGTCACGGGTCTGGCCCGTGTACAGGTTGCGCAAGGTACGCGGGACGTCCGCGCACCTGTAGTCGTTGGGAGTGTCGGTGTGGTGGATGAAGATCGCCGCAACCCCTTGCGCGTAGTGGGCATGGGGGTCGCGCTTGGTCTCGTCGGCCCGCCACTGCGAACGCGACACGATGACGGGTCGATGTGCTCCGTGAGGGAATAGCACGGGCGCCGCTCCGAGGGACGGGAAGGTCCGAGCAACAGCGCCAACCGGCTCCGTAGCCGCTTCGGCCCGCCATGCCGATGGAAGAGATCTCGACTTTGTCCCGCTGATGGCGGCGGCCTTCGTCATTCCGGCCGGTGCCGCCACGAGAACTGCCATAGGGACCGCTGCCCACAGTGCTATTCGATGCAGACGCACAGGAAAACCTTCTTTGTCTCCCCGACAGGACGGATGCAGCACGTACGCCCAACAGCTTTGCGGGCGAAGACTCGCTGCGCGCGCTGGGTTACGGCAGTCAGGCGAGCCCCCCACGGTGACCCACAACGGCCAATGACGACCGCTCCCCCGCTGGCCAGAGCAGCACTACGGTCTCGCATCCAAGGTGGCGAGACCGCGACATCAGTTCTTCGACATTTAAGAACGCCGCAGGTCGGAGCGGGTTTTCCGCTCTCCTTGGCCGTCTGTGGGCCGTCGGCCGTGCTTTTCCGCTCTCTGGAAGGCACGGCCGACGGCCTTTTCCGTAAGTGCCGCTCAGCTTGCCGCTTGCGCAACGCGGTTCGTGCCAATCTAGGTCGCGAATGGCTCGAACGGCGGTGCGGGGAACCCGAGCGCGTAGCGCCTTAAGATCCGCTCGTGGCAGATATTGAGTTCCCCGACGACCTGATTGAGCGGGAACGTGCCGCCTGGGAGCAGATCCCGGCGGGCGCCCCGACCGTGAACACCGCGTTCGCCGTACAGCAGGCCGTGAGTGCCTTCGCCGCTGAGGTCGGGGAACCGCGGATCGATGTCGAGATGGCGCTCAAGCGAATCGTCCGCCACCCCGAACCCGAAGCGGCCTGACAGCAGAGCGCCCGCCCCTGATGCAGGGACGGGCGTTGCACTGCAGCCACCAGACGCGGATATCGCGCCGCCAGCCTTACGGCGTGGCTGAGTCTGCCGAGCAGATGACAGATGCCGAAACCGACACCTGCTCAGCGGTGTTGTTGTGGACATTCACGCCCCATGCGTCTGCGCGGCCGTCGCCGTTGACGTCGCCGGGCGTCGAGAAGGTGACACTCACATTGGCGTCGACGGGCATGACGTTGTAACCGCCCCCGGTTGCGACCTCTCCGGTATCGCAGTACGCCGCAATGAACGCCGTTCCGTTGGCGGGCACAGGAACCGCACTGCTGCGCACGATCCGGGACGACGTCGCACCACCGTTGCCGCCGCCGACGGCCGGGGGAGTGGGGTTGGACTGCGTGGCGCTCTGGCTGCAGCTGACGTTCTGGGTTCCGGTGAAGGTGTTGCCCTGGCCGACCTGACCGGCCGGGAAACAGGCGAGCGTGAGCGAGGGTGCGCCGGCAAGTGACACCAGGCTGCCGTCGTCCTGGGCGTGCGCGGCGCTGGCACCAAGGGAGATGGCTGCCGTGGCGGCAGCACCGATCATGGCGATGGTCCGGGCGAGCCTCACGTGGGGGTCCTTACGGCTACTGGAGGGGGTGGGACCGGCTGCTGCCTGTCCCAGTCGCCATTGACAACCGTCCGTCGCCCCGGCCAGTCACCCTGCGCCATCCAGACAGACCACCCTGGAGCAGGCACCGACAGAGGCGAGGTCTATACCTCGTCACCGGGCCACCGCTGGAGGACGCGCTCCTCCCCGTCGTCACCTCGCTCGGTGAGGACGATCCGCGCGCCCGCTACGCTGCTGTAGGTGCCGATCCACGAGAGGTCGCCCTCCAGTCGCGCGGTCAGGCCACCAGCCCTGCATCACACGGCTCCGTCGGAGGTGAGGGTCAGTCGGCAGCGTTCCGGATCATCCACCCGAGCACTGTGTCACGGCCGCGGTGGCAGCTCGTCGACGAGGACGGCCAGGGCGACGCCGGCCTCGCGGGCGGCGTCGCGCGGTACGGCCACCGTGTCGGCGAGCGGCACGACCGGCCGGCTGCGGTCGACGGTGGCGAGCGTGCAGTCCCGGCAAAGGTCGAGCCAGTGCCGGCCATGCTCTGGGGTGTCGATGATGCGGGTGGAGCGGGCCGGGGTGCCGCAGTTCGCGCAGGGGACACGGCGAGCCGACCGAGACCTTCTCTGACCTCGGGGAAGCAGCGCACCGACCGCTCGACGCCAACGACGTACTCGTGCCAGAAGTCGCCCGTGTCGTCACTGAGACCGAGTGTCACCCCCAGGCTCACGAAATCATCCGGGTGAGCCGGCTCGTGGAGCCGATCGCAGATGACAGCCGCCGCCTCCTGGGCGCGAGCGCGCGAAGCCACGAGCCCAGTCCTCACGGGCCGCCCTACGGTCGATCAAGGTGTTGCCGAAGGGGCCGTTCGACCGGCCCTAGGCAGCGCTTTTCATCCACGCGATGAGCCGGGCCCACCGGCCATCCCTTGGCCTGCCTGGATTCGGCCCCGGCGGAGTCAGCGGCTCCCGTGCGCGTACCGGTTTGCGCTTCCCTGGCTCACAGATGCACCGCTGCGGTGTCGGCACGCCGGCGAGTACTTGCTCCACGTGCCCTCCGCAGCCCTCGTAGGTCACCTTCCGGCATGACTGGCAGACAGCACGTTGACACATGGGTCTCCTTCCTTCGCGCCCTCGTTAACGACCAGTAATATCAACAGTTTCGTCACAGCCCAATTCATGCTTTCGCCATAAGTGAAGCCCACGTGTGCACAGCCTCCACGGAAGCATTACTTCTGCACGCAGAAAGGCCGACCATGCGGGCGCGGTACACCCGATATTGCGTGATATTTCGCGCTCGGCGATGTCAAGCGGGTCCGGCCGTGTCCGGAATTGCTTGCGATACCGAAACAGTGGTTGCATCACGCCCGGTCGAGGCAGGAAGGCACTGCTCCGCACCGTGACAGGCCATCAACGCGCTTTCGGCATCGCCGACATGGGCGCGTCGGGGCAAGAGACCGAGAACGGCAGCCGCCCCTCATAAAACGGGTGGTGTGCGCCGGTCAGAAGGGAGCGACGTGGGTTGCTCGCACACCGCAGGATGCCCCCTTTTCCCCTTGCTCAAGGCGAGTTTGCAGGGGTGGCGCGACTATTACTGCGACAGCGAGGATCAATGGCTCGGCTGTGCGCGCTACCAGGTGTCACTCACCGGCGAGCGCGTGCCGATCAGCCTGCTGCCCAATGGAGCCCGCGCACGCCACCTAGAAGACACGGCCGAGGGCGCGGACCGGTCCAGCGCCGCCGGACCTGAGCAGGGGTCCCAGCAGGCTCGTCCCCCCCAGCCCAATCCTTGGCAGCAGGAGAACCCGTCCTGGTCGCAGCCGGCACCGGCTTGGCCGGCAGAGCCGTCCGAACCTGTGACCACGGCATCGGATGCTGCGGCTCAGTTCGGGCCGGCGTCCCCGACGATCTCGGCGTCGCATTACACGCCGTCATCGTCCGCACGGGCTCCCCGGCCCGCAGAGCGTCCGCCCAGACGCGCTGGGCAGAGCTCCAGACCAAAACGCGGCCTCTGGGCTCGATTCACCGAATGGATGGGAGGCCCCGCATGAGTGGCTACTGGCCCTGGTGGGCCGGCGCTGCCGGGCTCGCTCTGATCACCATCAACTACGCCCTCACCACGGATCGGTCGTTCGGGGTGTCGTCCGCGTGGGATCGCGTCCTGCACTGGCGCAGGGAGCGTCGGCTCGAGCGCATGGACGAGGAGTTCACCGACGAGCGAGCGCTCGCCGAGGCTCTCGCCGTAGCGACGGCGGAGCACTTCGGCACCGACTACGCCGCGCCCACCGTGCCGCCGGTTCCGTACGGCACGTCACAGCCGGTCCATACGGACGTCGAACCAACGGTGAATGAGGACACCTCGGCCCTAGCCCCGGCCCCGCTGGTCACCCAGGCCGCCCTGCTGGTGTCGATCTTCCTCGGCGGGTTGATCGCTGCGGTCACCTCCGGGAAGTTCCACCTCCGCTTCGACATGGGCCCGGGATTCCGGGACGTGGTCACCGCGAATCCGATCACCATGATCGTCCTGCTGTTCATCGGAGGCGTGCTGGTCGGCTTCGGAACTCGGCTGGCCGGTGGCTGCAGTTCCGGCCACGGGCTCAACGGCTGCGGCCGTCTGCGCCCGGTCAGCCTGGTCGCGACCGCCGTGTTCTTCGGCACCGCCGTCGCGGTTTCGTTCCTTCTGTGGAAGGTGATCTGATGCGCACCCGAGGCGCGATTTTGCTGGCCAACATCATCACGGGACTGGCTCTCGGTTACACCGTCTCCCGTATCGGCTTCGGCGACTACGCCGAGCTGAACCGCATGTTCACCTTCCAGGACCTGCGGATGTTCTTCTCCTTCGCGGGTGCCGTCGGGATCATCGTGTGCGCGTTCGCTCTGCTGCGGATCCGCCGCACTCCGGGGCGCATCCACGCGGGCGTGATCCCCGGCGCCGTGCTGTTCGGAACCGGCTGGGCGATCTCGGGCGGGTGCCCGGCGATCCCGATCATCCAGGTCGCCAGCGGTTACGTGCCCGCGCTTGTCACCATCGTCGGCGTCATCGTCGGTATCCGACTGTGCCGCTGGGCCAATGCCCGCTACTTCCACCTGGACCGCGGCTCCTGCGGCCTGTAACCGAGGCCGCCCCACCGAATCGTGCTCGCCCTTCGCATCCCGCGCATCAGTAAAGGGCCCTGCCAGCGTGGCCTCGCTCAAGGGCGAGCACGGTCTGCCTGCGACCAGACTCGCTCCGCCCATGTGTGGGTCGACGGTGGACGGGATGGGGGCTAAGGAGGGGTGCGGACTAGGGAAGGTGCGTAGCTCGCGCGCGACGACCGATGTGCCCTCGCTCCTGACGCTCCCCCCGAATGAATGAGGGAATCGTCAGGGGCACGGTGAAGACCGTAGCTGCATCGGACGCGATCATGTCAGTACCCTCCGGCTTGCTCTGCCGGTGCCGCCTCCCGGCCCCTGACCGCTTCGAGGGCGCTGGGAGAAACCTGGGAGAAGATCTTCTCCCGGTGCCTCCCAAGCACCGGGTGAGACCATGCCATGACTCGCCAGGCCAACGAGGGGTTCGCGAAGGTTGTCGCGGCGCGCGGCTCCTTCCAGGACCCGGCGCTCGACCTCGCCGACGAGCTCGCCGGGCTGCTCGGCGAGTGGCTCGCTGGGGACCGGGTCGGCGTGGAGCTGGAGTACGAGTTGTACCTCGCCGCGCTGCGCAATCCCGCGCTGCGCGCCGACGCCGCCGAGTGGTGGCAGGAGCTGTCCGACGCCCTCGCCGAGCGCATCGATCCCGTCGCGGCACGGGCCCTGGTCGCGCTCATGGACGGGATCTCGCTGCAGGTGCTGCTCACGGGCGGGGTGTACGACGCCGGGTACGCACGGGAGATGCTGGCGCGGCTGATGCCGTAGGGTCGCGCCCGCTCCCTGAGAAAATCCTGTGCGGCCGTGAACTCTTCGCGGGGCAGCGGGGAACAACGGGTGACACGCTCGACCCCACCCGCTGACGGAGGACCCGTGATCGGACCACCGGCGCTCGACCCCGGCGACGAGCGCGACGGCCATGTCATCGCGCAGTCCCTGGAACATCCGGAGCTGTTCGCCCGGCTCTACGACCGGTACGCACCCGACATCCACCGGTACGCGGCCCGGCGCCTCGGCGACCACGCGGCGGACGACGTCACGGCCGACACGTTCCTGACCGCGTTCCGGGTGCGTGCCCGCTACGACGCCTCGCGGGCCAGTGCCCGGCCCTGGCTGTACGGGATCGCCGCGCACCTCATCGGCAAGCAGCGCCGGAAGGAAGTACGCGGTCTGCGGGCGCTGGCCAGGACCGGCCAGGACCCCGTCGCGGCCGGCTGGGTCGAGGACACCGCGGACCTGGTCGCCGACCGCGCCCCGCTCGCGGACGCGCTCGCTGCGCTGTCCGCCGCCGACCGGCATGTGCTGCTGCTCGTGGCCTGGGCCGACCTGACCTACCAGGAGGTCGCCGAGGCGCTCGGCATACCCGTCGGGACCGTGCGGTCCCGGCTCAACCGGGCCCGCCGCAAGGTACGGGCCGCGCTGGGTGCCGACCCGGCGTTTCTGGGCGAAGTGGCGGAGGTGGTCCGGCCGTGAACGTGGACGAGATGAAGGACGTACGCGAGTTCCGGGCCGGGGCGCCGAAGCCCGACCGGGCACGGCTCGCCGAGGGGCGGGACCGGCTGAGCAGCGCCGAGGGGCGTGGCCGGGGACGCAGCCTGCGGGCCGACTGGCGGCTCGCAGCGGTCGGGGCCGCCGCCGCGCTCACCGCGGTGGCCGTGCTGGCCTCCGGCCTCGGAGGGGGCGGCCACAGTGGTGCGGAACGCACGATGCCGGCTGCGACGCGGACAGTGCCGGGTTCGGTGAAGGAGGTGCTGGAGCGGGCCGCGTCCACGGTGGAGCGGACTGATCCGCAGCCCACGCCGCACCCGGGCCAGTGGGTCTACGAGAAGAAGCTCTCGGCCAGTCCCGAAGTCTGGCCCAAGAGCGCCGCCGCCCAGCCCGAGCCGGAGCCGGAGCCCCAGGAGCACTGGGCGCGGTACGCGGACCCGCGCTTCGAGAACGGCAAGGAAGGCGACGACCGCTCCATGCGCGAACGGCTCCGCTTTCTCGACGAGCTGCCGGACGACCCGGCCGCCGTGCTGAAGAAGGTCCGCGCCTACTACCCGTCCGGGAAGGGCAACCCCGAGCCCGAGGGAGAGCACGACATGCGTGCGCTGAGCGTGCTGTTCGCGTCCCAGCCCATCCCGCCGCAGGCGCTCGCCAAGCTGTACCGCGCGCTGGCCGCGGTCCCCGGCGCCGAGGTCACCGACCATCTCGTACGGGACCTCGCGGGCCGGGACGCCCTCGCGGTCGGGCACGACGAGAAGGGGCAGAAGGTCCGCCGCGAGATCCTGATCGACCCGCACACATACCAGTACCTCGGCGACCGATGGATCGTCGTCAAGGACTACAAGGATACGTTCCCGGGCGCCGACGACACCCCTGACCGGCCCTGGAAGGCGGGCGACCTCATGTTCCAGAACGCGCTCCTGGCCACGGGAGTCGTCGACCACAAGGGCGACCGCCCCTGACATCCGGCGGGGGCGCCGAAGCTGTTCGCATGTACGACGAGATTGCGCGCGTGCTCGACGGCGTCAAGGCGCCACCGCCGGCGGACGCTCCTCCCCTACTAGTCGTCGACAACTGACATCTCGCCACGACACCGCCCACGCCCTCAAAGGTCGCGACACCGACTTCGCCCAAG
Organism: Streptomyces sp. NBC_01446; assembly: GCF_026340095.1. GTDB lineage: Bacteria > Actinomycetota > Actinomycetes > Streptomycetales > Streptomycetaceae > Streptomyces > Streptomyces aureus. Next base: position 589,882 of record NZ_JAPEPO010000001.1, read on the forward strand.
ACCTGACGCAGGGAGAATTCCGGGAGAAGATCTTCTCCCGGGGGCGTCGTGAACCTCGCGATACCAACGCATCCCAAAGCGCTGCCGAGTAGCCGAGGGGGATCTCACCCCTCGGCTCTCACAGAACCGTGCGTAACAGTCGCCCGTTACACGGCTCTTGTCGTTCTGGTCGTCAGACCGATACGGCACCCGTGGTCAGGCGCCAGTGCGCGAACATGCGGGGGTATCGCTGGGCGATCTCCTGCATCTTCGCGATGGCCTTCCGCTGGGCAGCGAGCCGTTTGTACTTCTGGCGGATCCAGCGCACCAGGTAGGCGTTGATGCGCATCACGAAGGGGATCAGCTCCCACGGCCTGAAGCGGCTGTAGTAGTTGAGCCAGCCCGCCACCACAGGGTTGATCCTGCGGGCGAGCTCGTGGAAGGACAGTTCGGAGCGGGTGTGCAGGTGCCAGGACCGCAGCTCCCGCCCCATCTTTTTCAGGGCGTCCTTGCTGACCGCCGGGTCGAACGCCAGGAACAGGTGCCCGTGCCGACTCCGGTTCCTCCTGGCGCGGAACGTGTACCCGAGGAAGGTGAACGACGTGTGCTCGTAAGGGCCACGTCGATGGCCGTCCTTGCAGTAGATGATCCGGGTCTTGTCCGGGTGCAGCTGCAACCCGACTTCGACCATCCTGTCCGTGAGCGCGGCCAGCACTTGGCGGGCCTGGCGCTCGGTGACGCAGTGCAGCACCGCGTCGTCCGCATACCGTTCGAACCAGACGGACGGGAACTCCCGGTCCATCCAGGTGTCGAACGCGTAGTGCAGGAACAGGTTCGCCATGACGGGAGATACCGGGGCCCCTTGAGGGGTCCCGCGCTCCCGCTCCAGCAGGGAGCCGTCGGGCATGACGAGCGGGGCAGCGAGCCACCGCCGAACGTACAACTTCACCCAGACGGCGTCGGTGTGCGCTTCCACCGCCTTGACCAGCAGGTCCCAGGGCACACTGTCGAAGAACTTGGCGATGTCGAACTCCACCACCCAGTCCCTTTTCCAGCAGCGTTCCCGGCATTTCCCCACCGCATCCAAGGCGGACCGGCCGGGCCGGTATCCGAAGCTGTCCGGGTGGAAAATGGGATCCACCCTGCGCATCAGATGCCGGGCCACCACGGTCTGTGCCACGCGGTCGGCGACAGCGGGAATGCCGAGCATTCTCTCGCCGCCCCCATGCGGCTTGGGAATGGCCACCGCACGCACCGGAGGCGGAAAGTATGAGCCCGACGACATGCGATTCCAGACCTTGTACAGATTGTTCTCAAGGTCCTTCTCGAAGTCCGCGACGCTCTGCCCGTCCACACCGGGTGCACCCTTGTTAGCCCTGACTTCCTCCCATGCCTCCTTGATTCCCCACTTTGAAATATCAAACGGCTTGGTCGACGATTTCAACTGGCCCATCGAACTCCTCCCGGACGCCGTCCGGTTGATGCGATCAAACTCAGTCACGAACGACCCGGCCCCTTCGCTCCACCCCCGTTACAGGGGCTTCATCACTACTACGAGCCGGTCCGCCGGCACGCCCCGCGTCGGTACTCGACCCCTTGCAGTGACTGCTGCTTGGAGCACTCCCTCTCGCCCGCCGCTCGGCGGGCAGTATCGGGACCTGCCTTCTCCTGTTCCCTGCGGAAGCCGCAGACCGGACTCACGTCGCCTACATGCCGGACACCACCCGGCCAATAAGCGGGCACCCGCCAGGCTCATCCCGGAGTTCTGGTCACACCCCGGTTTCGATGCCGTCTATTTTCTTTTCGACACGTCAGCAGCGATTCACTTGCGTTCGTCTTCCCGATCCCCACCTGACGCCTCTTACGACACCTTTTCCCTCATCGCTCACCACGACAGTCATTAGCTAACGCAGCATGAGGCGGTTTAGAGCCTCCCCCCACAGGGCGGCTCTGAAGGGCCACAAAACCTTCATCTTCCGCACAGCATCACTTCCAGAAGTTGCCTACAACCAACTCCCTTTCATGTTCAGGACACAAGACCAGCCGAAATGCCGACTAGTACTACAGCCGGTGGTTCACGTGACGTGACGATGGTTGGCTCGTTGCTCCGTTCGTGGGGTTGAAACTGTCGCTTGGTGTGGTGCGGACGGACGAGCTGGCCGAGGGCCAAGTGCGGGAGCTTGAGGGGGAGCTGGAGGCGTTGTGTGCCTCGGTAGACGATGTGTTTGCGCGTCCGGCCTCCCGGGAGAACCTGCGGGCGATGGTGCGTGGGCTGCTGAGCGAGGTGCCGCGCAAGAACCTGTGGCAGCTCGCGGAGGCGGCCGGCCACCCCAACCCGGACCGGCTGCAGGGCTTTTTGGCCAAGGCCGCGTGGGATGCGGACGAACTGCGCGACCGGGTCCGCGCCGTCGCGGTCGACGCCCTGGCCGACGACGACGCGGTGCTGATCGCGGACGAGACCGGCGACATCAAGAAGGGCACCAAGACCGCCGGTGTCCAGCGGCAGTACACCGGAACTGCGGGCAGGGTCGAGAATGCCCAGGTCAGCGTGCACCTGTCGTACGGATCCCGCCGGGGTCGCACTCTGATCGACGCCGAGCTCTACCTCGGCAGGAACTGGGCCGGCACCACCGTGGAGCACGAACGCCGCTGCGCCGAGCAGGGCATCCCGCCCGAACGCGCGAGCGCGGTGGTCACCAAACCGGAGCTGGCCCGGCGGATGCTGGAGCGCGCGCTGGCGGCCTCGGTGCCGTTCACCTACTTCCTGGCCGACGAGGCATACGGGCAGTGCCGGGCGCTGCGCGCCTGGCTGGAGGAACACCACGTCCGCTACGTGCTCGCCGTCCCGAAAGATGAGGTGCTGCCGCTGCCCGACGGGCGCACCCGGCAGGCCCGCGAGCTGTGGGCGCTGGTACCCGAGGACGCCTTCGAGCGCCGGCCCTGCGCGGACGGCGCCAAGGGCCCGCGCGAGTACGACTGGGCCACCGTCCAACTCGCCACCACTGAAGGGGACTTCGAGCGGCATCTGCTGATCCGCCGCTCGATCGTGCCCAACAAGAAGGACAAGAAGACCGGCGAACTCGTCCGGGAGATCGCCTACTTCCTGTGCCACACCCACCTGGACACAACCCTGGCCGAGATGGTCGTCGCCGCCGGACAGCGCTGGATGGTGGAGGAGTCGTTCCAGGTCGCCAAGGGACAGGTGGGGCTGGACGAGCACGAGGTACGCAAATGGTGCTCGTGGTACCGGCACACCACCGTGTGCATGCTCGCCATGGCCTTCCTCGTCACCGTCCGGAGCCGGCTCATACCCGCCCCACCGATGACTCCCGACCCCCGACCGTGAACGAGATCCGCCGCCTGTACGACCGGATCGTCCTCGCTCCCGCCCGCACCGCCCGGACCTGGCTGGCCATGCACTGGCACCGCTGGCGCACCCGCCACCAGACCCGAGCCCGAACCAGCCACTACCGCACCCGAACCGCCCGCGCTCACTCACCGTAAGACCACCGGCTGTAGTACTAGAGGCGCTCTGGACACTGCCCTGACCTTATTCGGGACGAAGAGGTCGTGGGTTCAAGTCCCGCCACCCCGGCAGCTGAAACACCAGGTGAGGTGGGTGCTTACCGGATTCGGTAGACACCTCACCTGTTTCTGCGTGCGTGTCTATCTGCCTGGCCACTGCTCCGGGTTCCGCTTGAGGATGCCATCTCCTGAACGGCCTCGATGGCGCCGACCCCAGGTGCCGGAGCCACGACAGCAAGCGCCTGACACCAACGCGATAGAACTTTCCCTACTTCATCAAGAGCCCGCGCACGGCGCGGGCACGCGCCGCCTCTGCGGCGCGGCCTGCCTCCTGTCTGCGCCCCGGCTGGCCGCGCCCGGCGGCACGCTGCGTGCATGCGGGCAAGGGCGGGACGTCATCCGCGGGCACAAGATGATGCCTCCGGCGGGGGATCGGCGGGCACCGGGATGAAGGGGGCACCGTTGCCGACTGCGGGCCGTGGGTGGCGAGGGTTGCGGGCTTCCATCCCGTCCACCATCGACCCAGGCAAAGCCGAGCAGACGCGGCCCAGGGGCGTCAAGGTCGTTCGTACAGTGGTGCGCTCCACCTTGACGCCCCTGAACCACGCCCGCTCCACGGTGTGCGGGTCGACGGCGGACGGGATGGAAGCTAGGGGAGTGTGGTGGCAAGGAAGGGGGCACGTGCGGCTGCCCAATGGCCAGCGTCACCCTATGATCCGTACCTCACACTATTGGGATCACTAAGCCTTGATCCACCGACGTGGTTTGGGGAGTGATCTTGTGACCGGTTGCGAGCCGGTTTCAGGTCGGCGGTTGGGCACGGGCAGGTTGTAGCCGCTGGTCTGCCCAGCTTTTCCACGGGTTCGGTTCCGATTGGGCCCTGGCGGCGGGCGGGTCGGGTAGGGGCTGTTCGTGTCAGCCGGGTGGGCCGTGGACGGTGTCGAAGAGGTGTGTCCAGGCGTGCTGCCAGGGCCAGTTGTGTGGCAGGTGCAGGGTGATGCGTCGTGCGGAGCGGGCGATCCGGGCCGGAACCTGGACCAGGTGGGTGCGGAGAGTGGCGGTGGTGGCTTTGGCGTGGAAGGCGGAGGTCAGGGAGCCGGTGGCCCGCAGCAGGTTGTAGGTCATCGCCCACAGGGTGAGCCAGGCCGCGTTGGCGTGGAAGTTCCCGGAGGGCAGGTGCGCCAGAGCTCCGGCTTTGCTGTCCGCGATGACCTGCTCGACCACGGCGTGGTGGCGGTGTTCCCGCTCGGCCTGCAGCGTTGCGGCAGGCTGGTCGGTGAAGAAGGGGTGGTAGCGCCAGACGGGAAACAGCTCGCCCTGCTCACCCACAACGGCGGGTTTGGCCAGGTCACGGACCCGGCGCACGATCAGTCGGGCGGTGACCTGGTCACTCTTTTTGCGGCTCGCGAACGCGGTGTATTGGGGTATCTCGGCGACTTCGGCGTCCGAGATGAGCTCACCGGTGGCGGGGTCGGGCACCGCGGTCGGGTAACTGATGTGCTGCCAGGCATCGTTGGGGATGCCGAGGACGGCCCGCTTGATGGAGGGGTTCATCCCGGTGGTGATCGAAAAGTGGGCGCCGGCCCGGCGGCAGGCGGCGATCACCCCGGCGTTGTAGAACTGTGAGTCGGCCCGCAGGATACGGGTCCCGGTGCAGCCGGCCTCGCGGGCGGTGGCCAGGGCCTCGCTCACGAATTTCGGGGCGCCTCGGGAGTCTGCTGCCTTGCCGCGTCGCATCCGTACGCCGGCGATCACCGGCCTCGATTGTGGGGTGCAGACCGTGGCGAGTAGCGGGTGCAGGGTGCGGATGCCCTTGAACCGGCCGTACCCGGCGCCCTGTTTCGCCCGGCCGTAGACCCGCTTGTGGGTGGAGTCGACATCGATGAACGCCAGCTCGTCCGAGCCCGGCAGCAAGGGGGTGTGCGCGGCCAGTGCGGCCAGGAACCGGCGGTGGACAGCGTGGAGTTGAAGGGCATGACCGTGGGTGAACGCGCGGAGGAAGGTGCCCAGTGTGGACGGGGCACGGGTACCTGCGAACACGGCCGGCATCGCCCCGTGCCGCAGGACGTGAAGGTCGTCGATGGTGTCCGCACCCGCGGCCATGCCGCCCACAATGCTGGTGACCTTGGCGTCCGCCGCAGCCCCCGCCCCGTTCCTCGCGCCGGTCAGCTTCACCTTCTCGGCCACCAGCCGCGACAGCCCGCACCGCTCGGCCAGCCGCAGCACCGGCAGCAGCCCGGCATACGCGATCAGGTTCGGGTCATCGAACGCAGCGGAGACCGCTGCCGGAGTATGGGAAACTTGCATCTACGAGGTGCCTTGCTGATTGTGCGTGCTGGAAGCGTCAGAACTCCCATCATCGCAGGTCAGCAGGTACCTCTTCTTGATTGCTCATCCACAGCACGCGAGTCACTCGGTGGATCGAGGCTAAGGCGAGGGCATGCAAGCGCTGACGCTGAGCTATGTGCCGGAGAGCGACGACATCGCGGAAATGGCCGCCAAGTCCCCCACCCGGCGCCGCGCACGTAAGAGAGCTCTGGCGAACTCAGGCGTAAGCCTCGCGCTAACGGTGATCTTGGGCTCGCCCGGGACAATCCCCGGCGATCTGCCGGACACCTCGGTCATCACGTTGTTCTGTGCGGCGATGTTCGTTGGCTACAGCTACCGCGTATTCATCCTCTCCTCCCGCTGGGGCCTCCGTCGCAGCGCACGCAAGGTCTGGAACCGTTCTCCTGGCCTTCAGCGACCTTACGAGCAGGTGATAACCGAGGAAGCGCTGACCGTGAGGACAGACGGCGTTACGCACACTTACGCCTGGTCGAGGTTCAGTGAGCTGGTGGAGTACGACCGCCAGTTCGTCCTGATGGGCCGCTCAGGCAAACCCTCTGTCGCGATACCCAAGCGTGGGCTATCGGACCCGTCACTCGTTCCAGTGTGCCGCCGCGTCCTCAGCAACTGCCTTGCCACTGCCGTGGATCAGCCCCCGGCCGACCGGCGGCAGTCGCCATCGACCGACTGACCAGCAGGACAGACATCAGGGACCGCCCGCCCGTAGTTCGTATCGAGCGGCTCAAGGCGCGGTCCCCGGACCGTGCCACTCTCGTGCCAGAACGGACAGGGACTCACGGGGACCCGGGGTTCGCAGCGGTGAGCTCGACCCGCCCTGCCCAGGGTAGGGAATCCACTGGTCACACACGTGATCGCCCAACCTCGCTCCTAAAGCGGCGCTCCTGGAACGCCGACCGGCATTCGAGATCGACTACTCCAAGTGCTGCGACCACCATCCTCGATCACCTCGCCATTCCTCGAACCAGAAGGCTTGATCCGCTTTGACGGACATCTGAGATCAGGGGCTCCGCCTCGGAAGGATGTCCATCATGGAGAGCATGGGGAAGAAGAAGCCACGCCCTCGCCGCTCGTTCACGCCGGAGTTCAAGGCCGAGATCGTCGAGCTGTGCCGACGCGGTGACCGCTCGGTCGGCCAGATCGCCAAGGACTTCGACCTGACCGAGACCGCGGTGCGGCTGTGGGTCAGCCAAGCCGAGGTCGACGCCGGCGAGAGGGATGGGCTGACCAGCAGCGAACGTGAGGAATTGGCGGCTTTGCGGCGGGAGAACCGCCGACTGCGGGAAGACGTCGACATCCTCAACCAGCACTGTTGCTCTCACCAGTTGAATCTAAGACGGCTTTCTTCGCGAAGGAGACCCGGTGACGGTGCACCCGTTCATCGAGGCGGAGAAACGCGCTGGTCACAGCGTCAAGCGCGCATGTGAACTGCTCAAGGTCTCCCGCACCGCCTTCTACGCCCGCCGCAGTGGCAAGCCCGGTCCCCGAGCTGTCCAGGACGCCGAGCTGACCTGGCAGATCGCCGCAGTCCACGAGCGGTCCCGCGGAACCTATGGAGCCCCACGCGTCCATGCCGTGCTCAAGCAGGAAGGTGCTGACTGTGGCCGCCGCCGGGTTGCCCGGCTGATCCGGGCGGCCGGACTGGAGGGCCGGCACCGCAGACGACGGCACGTGACCACGATCCCTGACCCACGAGCCGCCCTCCGGCCCGACCTCGTGGTCCGCAACTTCGCTCCCGACGCGACAGGACTCGACACCCGCTGGTGCGGCGACATCACCTACATCCCGACCGACGAGGGCTGGCTCTACCTGGCCACGGTCATCGACATCGCCTCGCGGCGGGTGGTCGGATGGGCCACCGCCGACCACCTACGGACCGACCTGGTCGCCGACGCTCTGCCATCCGCCTGCCAACAGCGTCGCCATGGGTGTGGGCTCATCCTTGAGCGTCCAGTGAACTCGGGCCTCTGAGGCGGGTACAACCTGCGGCAGCGCTGCCAGCCAGAGGAAGAAGGGCTCAGTCACTGCGGCAGGGTTGCACACCTGCCTTGGTGTACGACAGCCAGCACAGGACCGCCCCGAACACCGACGGCTGCCGGCAGCCCTGAGGCCACGAAGCCCCCCACACAGCGGACTCCAGAGACAGCCCTGCCGGTATCGCATGGAAAGAATCGACTCGTGCCACAACCGCGCCAGAACGGGCGGGGACTCACGGGGAACTGCGGCTGCTGGCGGAGGTAACAGCCAGCAGCCGCCGAAGTCCGCATTCCGCAGGTCAGGCGCCAACTCGCCCTACCGCCCTGCCAAAGCGAGTGTCGCGCACCCGTCCCTGCTGGCGATGTCCGGCACCCGACGGGCATTGAACTTCTGCACGACACCAGCGGACCCAGATCCCTGCGGTCGGAATCGATCGGATCGTAGATCTCGGCCAGCCGCGGGCGTCAATGCGGCCGAAGGTATGCGGAGGACGCGGAAGGGGTGCCCTCCCCCAACAGCGGAAGGGCACCTCTAAGGACGGTCAGCGGTAGTCGTAGCGGTCGTGACCCCAACGGTCGTAGCGGTCGTGACCCCAACGGCCATCGCGGTCGTGACCCCAACGGCCATCGCGGTCGTGACCCCAACGGCCATCGCGGTCGTGACCCCAACGGCCATCGCGGTCGTGACCCCAGCGGCCGTCGCGGTGGTGACCCCAGCGGCCGTCGCGGTGGTGACCCCAGGGGCCGTCGTGGTCGCCGCGCCTGTAGTCGTCACCACGGTCGTGACCACGGTCGTGCGTGGCATGAGATACCACCGAAGGCGCGGCGGCGGCGCTGGCGCCAGTGGCGCCGCCCACCAGCATCGCGCCCGCGACGCCCAGCGCGGCGACAAAACGGGAAACCCGCATTCCATGCTCCTTTCACGGCAGGTGCCTCATGCGCCTGCCTGGGTCGGACGCATTCATATTCCCGCCCGCAATTCACCGTTACGTCCGACTCGCCATCAAAGGCGCCTTATGTAGCGAAAAATCATTGAATCGGGAACCGGCGCCTGGCGTGTCGGCGTCACGCGCGCGCGTACGGGTCACTCCCCCGTCCACCAGGGTGAACTTGCACCTCGCGATCCCCCCGAGTTCGCGCTCCCCTACGACCCACGTCTCCGCGAGTACCTCCACCAGCAGCAGCTCCCGCCCCGACTCGTCCCGCAGCACCGGTCCGGCACATGCGGGTAGGCATCAGCGCCCGTGGACTATCCGTGGACAGGCAGCCGTCGAGTACGCAGAAGCGTCCCTGTGACCAGCAGCGACGCCACAGACCCCAAGGGCCTCCGGAGTCGTGCGCGATCGCGGAGCAGCCCTGCCAGAGGCCAGCTGTACGGTCCTCCGCCCGTGAGCGAAAGATCTACGACAGGTTGGCGCAAGGGCATTGAGAGGGAGCAACGCGAGCTGGCCGCCGGCACGTTGGATGCGGACTGACCACGGCGGCGTACGGCTCACGCGAGCCCTGAAGCAGCACGGTCAGGGTGAGCGCCGCGACCAGCGGCACCTGGTCAAGGACGTGGCCCAGGCGGGTGGCGGCAAGCGCCGACCGGACAGGTCAGGGCGCTGCTGGAGATGAGAGGGAGGGCGTCCCAGCGGGTCAGAGTGAGGGGCGCCGGGGCCGGGCCGGTCCCGGCCCGACAGGGCAGCTCGCCGGCGAGGGGCAGACCCAGTTCGGCGAGGGCCCTGAGGTCACCGGTGCCGATGGCGCCGCGTTCGCGCACCGTCGGGGGGTGGCCGCCGGACAGCGCCTGGGCGAGGACTTCAAGGACGGCAGCGTCGACCGCGGCGCCACCGGCGAGCAGTTGCTTGAGGCGGACCGTGAGCATGGCCCGCACGTCGTCCGGGGCGAGCGGGCCGAGGGCGCCGCTGTGGCTGCGGAGCAGGCGCATGCCGAGGTGTCCTCGGCCGGGCCTGTGGGGACAGCGGCGGCTCGGTTGGCGCCGACGCCGGTGGTGTAGCCGTAGATGGGCCTGCGGGCGGCGATCCTTTGCGCGCTCTCGCGGGCCGTGCGCCCCGGTCCCGGGCCGTCCGTGCGACGGTGACGCCGGCCCGGCCGTGGGCGACCGCGGTGACATCGACGGCGGTGAGGCCGGTGCCCTCCAGGGCGAGCGGGGTGGTGCGGTCCGTCAGTGGTGCCATTCCTCGGCGGTCAGGGTGTCACGGGTCTCCGGCGCCCAGGCGAGGCTCACCGCCCAGCCGACGAGGAGGACAAGCGTCATCCAGCCCATGGTCCAGCCGACCCCGAGGGCGTCCAGGCTGACCGGGAGCAGGAAGGTGCCGAGTGCGGAGGCGATCCGGCTGCTGCCGTTGAGCAGACCGACGCCGGAGGCGCGCAGTGCAGTGGGGAACAGCTCGGCCGGGTACACCTGGGTGATGTTGGAGGCACCTGCCATCACGAACGTGTAAGCGACGAACGGGATCATCAGGGCCCAGCTGCCGGCGTCGCTGAGTACCGCCATGGCGCCGAGCGCGACGGCCAGGACCAGGAAGCTGTGCACCGTGAACGGACGTCGACCCATGCGCAACATCGGCCACAGGCCGATGACACCGCCGAGGAGCAGGGCCACGTCGATGACGATGTTCTGCGCGGTCGTGTCGCCGATGTTGAGGGTGCCGAGGATCTGGGCGGTGAAGGTGTAGATCGCGAAGTAGGGCAGCACCTGGGCGCTGTAGAAGATGATCCCGAACCAGGTCTTGGTGGCCTGTCCCGCGGCGAACAGCTCCCGGTAGCGGACGGTGGGGGCGGGCTCCTTCGGGGTGGGCGGCGCGGCCTGCGGGTCGATGTCCTGCTTGAGGAACGTGCGGCGGATCTCGGCGGCCTCGGCGTACCGGCCCTGGGTGGCCAGCCAGCTCGGTGACTCGGGGATGCCGATGCGCAGCACCAGGACCAGGAGCGCGGGCAGTGAACCGCTGGCGAGCAGCAGATGCGCGGCTTGGTCGGTGGCGGGGATCAGGGCGCCGAAGATGTTGGCGGCTACGTAGCCCACGGTCCACAGAACAGTGAGCGAGCCGAGCAGTAGTCCGCGCAGTCGCTGTGGCGCGAACTCGGAGAGCAGTGTCGGGCCGACGGCGTAGTCGGCGCCGAGGCCGAAGCCGATGAGCAGGCGCAGCGCGAACAGCGCGGCCGGATCGGTGGCCCACATCTGGAGCGCGGAAGCGATCGTGATGAGGACGAAGTTGTACAGATAGAGTCGCTGCCGGCCGATCCGGTCGGCGACGCTGCCGAGCAGGATGCTTCCGAGGAAGAGTCCGATCAGTGCGGAGGCGCCGAGCAGCCCTGACCACGCGCCGGACAGGCCCATCGTGGTGTCCAGGATCGGCAGGGCCGCGCCGATGACGCCCAGGGCGTAGCCGTCCGAGAAGTTGGCGCCGAAGGTGGTGGCGGTCACTCGGAGGTGGAACCTGGTGAACGGTTCCGCGGCGTGTTCTCGCTGGGGCGTCTGCATCCCGCCAGAGGGCGGAGTGTGCACGGCAGAGCTCAAGGCTGTCTCCTGGGGTGGTGGGAGGCACGGTGCGCGGCGGCGATGTCGGAGATCCGCAGCGACGCCAGACGTCAGAATGAATGATTAATTTCAATGAATCAATGGTTGAATGGAAAGAAACTGCAAGATCACGCTCGCTTCCCGCGCGTCCTGAAGCTCCGCTCCGAGTCCTGTGAACGGTTCGCGATACACGCCGCCCCGCCCTGGGGACAGGTCAGGCTGAGCGATGACGGCAACGACACCTGGCCCTCGTTCCGGTTCCAGTGCTTCGCCGGCGGTGGGCTGGGGCCATCGACATCCTGCTCCGCCTCGCCGCCCGCCCCCGGCACGGTACCCGCTCGCAACGATTGGCCCAGACCAAGGGATCCCCAGGTCGTCGGCGTACCCCATTCTGACCATGCTCGCCGACGGTGGTTTCGTGGCCTGCCCCCCGAGGAGCGTGAGGCGCGGCCGGACGGCTGGCGGCGCGTCGACTTCACGGACCTTCGGCACGGGGTGATCTCCAGCTGGCGCCCAGGTGACGGGCAGGCCGACCGGGGTGCACACGAGGTCCAGCTCAGGCCCCAGCAGAAACGGGAGAGCGAGCGGCAGTAGCCGGACATGGCCCGAGCCGAGGACGCTCCACCGTCCCGACCTGCGGCGATGACTTTACGAGCCCCGCACGATGCCTGACACACCCAGACCACGGAAGACGGGCGCTTGCATCGCGGCTTTCAGGCAGAGGCGGGCAGCGGCTGTTCGGCCCATATCGTCTTGCCATCGGCTGTGTAGCGGGTCCCCCAGCGTTGGGCCACCCCCGCTACCAGGAACAGTCCGCGACCTCCCTCCTCCGTGCTCGAAGCGCGTCGCATGTGCGGAGACGTGCTGCTGCCGTCCGAGACCTCACAGATCAAAGTGTGTTCGCGGATGAGCCGCAGGCTGATGGGGCCGGAGGCGTGCCTGATGGCGTTGGTGACGAGTTCACTGACGATCAGCTCAGTGGTGAAAGCGGCCGCTTGCATGCCCCAGACCCGCAGTTGACTGACAGACCTCTCACGCGCCTCGTGGACGGCGGACGGCTCGGCGGGCACGTCCCAAGCGGCGACGCAGTCAGAACTCAGTACGCGGGTACGTGCAATGAGGAAGGCAACGTCGTCAGAGGGACGATCGGGCAACAGGATTCTGACCATGGTGTCGCAGATCTCATCCAACGGCCGGTCAGGGTGAGCAAGGGCGAAGCACAGGCGCTCGAATCCGACATCGATGTCGCGGTCACTCGCCTCGATCAGCCCGTCGGTGTACAGCGCGATGATGCTTCCCTCCTCGACCGGGATCTCTGCCGACTCAAAGGGCAACCCACCCAGCCCCAGCGGCGGCCCTGCGGGGACGTCGGGGAACTCGACCGGCGCGTCGAGGTGTGCGATCGCGGGGGTGGGATGTCCGGCACGGGCCATGGTGACGGTGCGGGCGATCGGGTCGTAGATGGCATAGACACAGCTCGCGCCGATAACGACGGGCCCGCCGGATGTGGCTTCCGCCTCGTCGGAGAGACGCACCACGAGGTCGTCGACTTTGGTCAGCAGCTCGTCCGGGGGAAGATCAAGGTCCGCGAGGGTCTGAACGGCCGCCCGGAGGCGTGCCATGCTGGCCGCGGCGTGGATGCCGTGTCCGACGACATCGCCCACGACGAGCGCCACTCGGGCACCCGAGAGCGGAATGACATCGAACCAGTCACCGCCGACGCCCACTTCGGCGTCGGCTGGCAGGTACCGGTAGGCGGCTTCGACGGCACTTAGATCGGGCAGGTCCTGCGGTAGCAGGCTCTTCTGCAGAGTCAGCGCTGCCTGCTGCTGGCGTGTGTAACGCCTGGCGTTGTCGACGCACACGGCGGCCCGGCCCACCAGGTCTTCGACGAGGAGGAGGTCGTCCTCGTCGAACGGGCGGGGGTTTTCCCAGCGCAGCAGGGTGATGACGCCCATATTGATGCCGCGCGCCCGCACCGGCACCACCATTTGCGTGTGCACGCCCAGCCGGATCAGCTTTGCCCAGCGCAGTGGGTCTTTCGCGAGCCAAGGCGTCGACGGGCGAACTTCCTCGCGGATTGGCTGTCCCGTGGCCAGGGAGCGTCGTTGGGGTGACTCCTTGGGGTAATTGGACGTCGCGCCGATCCCGACACTCACTTCGGGGAGATCTTCCTGGATCGAGAGGTGGGCCGCACGGCACAGGGTGTCAGTGCACTCGGCGGATCTCGGTGTGAGGTCCATCGGTGTATGGACACTTTCGAGCAGGTCAACTGCCACGAAGTCCGCGATGTAGGGCACCACGACCTCGGCAAGCTCGTGCACCGTACGGTCCAGGTCCAGCGTGGTGCCAATGTGCTCACTGGCCCTGTTGAGCAGCGTCAGCCGCTCGCGCGCCGGATCCTGCCCGTTGAAATCGAGGACAGCGTGACCGACCCCGAGCAGGTTGCCGTCGGCGCCGCTCAAGGGAAAGGAGGATCGAAGCCTTACGTGACCGGCGTCTTCCCGGCCGGCCACCCGGACCGGCGCTATGTTCTCCAGAGCCACCGGTGCCTGCCCTGACTTCAGTACCTGCTTGGCCTGGCGTGCAACGATCGGCGATGGTTCCGCACCGGCGGCCGGACTGGTGGCGGCACCGCTCACCTCCTCGTCCAGGTGTGCCATCGCAGGGTTCACCCACTCGTACCGGAGATCCGTGCCCAGCACGGCGACACCCAGCGGGGACCGCTGCAGCAGGCTCCGCGCGACATCCTCACGCCACTCGTTCTCGCGCAGCGCAGCGGCGTCCCGCAAGGCCACAAGCCACTCGCGATGCCCACCGAGCGCGTGAAGCCGCCATGCACGAACCGCGAGTTCCACGGGACGCCCCTCGCGGTGGAAGGTTGCGAGGAGGCCCTCCCAGCCGTTCTCCGCCCCTAGCAGCCATGACTGCACGGCAGGCACATCACCCTCGTCGACGAGCAGGGTTGTCACGGAGTGGCCCAGCACGTCGGCCGCGGTGTAACCGAGGAGATCCTGAGCGGCCTGGTTCCAGCCCGCGATGACGCCGTGGCTGTCCACCATCAGCAAAGCCGCAGTTGCCATGTCGAATGGTTTGAGCGGATCTCCGCCGCCCGCTTCACTCCTGAAGCCCATAGCGTCATCCCATCGACGGGCACGACCTACGCACACATTGTCGCATCGGGGGCCGGAGAATGCTGCGGCGGTGAAGCCGCGACCGCCCTGATCATTGCTCCCGAGCGCGACTGGTACAGCCTGGATTCTCTCTGTTCCGAGGCTTTGCGGAGTCGCCAGATCGCAGGCTACGACGGCCGTACCCTGACCTCCGACCTGTCGGCACTACTCGATGTATTCAGCGGCGAAAGTGTTGGAGTCGTCGGCCATGACATGGGCGCTCCTCTGCCTCAGCCTGGCGGCATCCGAGAGGCATCGCGTATCTCACCTGACGTGCCTGGACAGGTCGAACCCGCACACCATCTCCATGGAGGCAACCCCGCCGAACCTGCTGGTCGGCGTGCCCGCAACGTGGCTTCGTCGACCGGTGTCGACAGCACTGGGCTCCGTCCTGGCTGTGCCTGTCGCGTGGGGGGGCGCGCGCCGTCGAGCACGAGCTCAAGCGGACGGCGTGACCGGGGACCGCATGCCGAGCCACTGCTCGGCGTCCCAGGCCTGGAACCGCTCTACCTCGGCGAACCCCAGCTTTGCCGCGAGGCGCATCGAGCCGACGTTGGCGGTCTGGGTGGTGAGCACCACCGGCTCGCCGGGAAGGACGCCGTCGAACCAGGCGAGTGCCGCCGCGCACGCCTCGGCGGCGTACCCGAATCCCCACGCGCGCGGCAGGAACAGGTAGCCGAGATCGGCCTTCCCCACTGCAGCCGGGCGACGGTGCTCCGTTGCTCTCCTGAGCAGGATCTGGCCGATCATCGCCCCGTCGAGATCAACGACGAAGCTCCCGGGCCACCGCGCGGGTATCCGGGACATCTCGCGTTCCAGCTCGTCACGGGGGCGGGGGCCGCCGAGGTAGGTGTGCACCTGTGGCGAGGCGAGCAGCTCGATGAATGCCGCACGGTCCCGGGCCTCGGGCTCACGGAGCACGAGCCTCTCGGTCCTGATCGGGACAGGTGGCCAGGCGACGGGTCCGAGCTCAGTCATACCGGCCAGCCAATCAGCAGGCTCGGCAGCGATCAAGGCTCGCGGACCGATCAACTCAACGGCCCCAGCCCCACACTCACCAGCAGGGCAGTGATTGGCGGATCCGATCCATCCGCCGATCACCAGGCACGGCCAAAACCTGCATTTTGGTGATCAAGGACTGCTGTCCGGTCTCCATCACGAGCGGCGCCTCTTGACGCCGCCCCACGGAATCGACGACCGACCCGTCCAGCGCGAAGCACTGTTGCCCTCACGGACCCGCTGTCCCGTGCCGATCACGTCCGGTATCGGAGCTGCTGTGTCCACAAGACCTACGGAATCTCCGGGCGTGCGGTGGCCGGGCCCGTCGGGGTGTATGCGCCTGGCCGACGGGCACGAGCATGTGCCGGTCTCCTTGCAATAGCGGTCCGTCAGTTGCGCCTGCCGGGCCAACCGGCGAGTCCCTCTTCACTGGGGGGCTGCGCGATGGCCTGCTCGACGGAGTCGTGGAACGAGTAAATGTGACGCAGACCGCCGAGAAAGAAGACACGCAGAAGCCGCTCGTCGGAGCAGGCGATCCGCAGCGACCCGTGACGGGTCTTGATGCGCTTGGTGACAGCGACGATCATGCCGAGCCCCATGGAGTCCAGGAAGTGGGTACTGCACAGATCGAGAACAAAGTGACGGTGATCCTCGGCGAGCCTCCGGATCACTGCGGCGTGCACGAGGGGAGCGGAGACAATGTCGATCTCTTCGTTGGCTTCGACGACCGTCCAGCCGTTCGTCACGTGGCAATCGACGGACTCATTCGGTCCTACGACGCTCTGATCACACACGTTCCTGCCCCTTCGCATCTTTGTCCGGTTTGTCCCACTACTCCATGAAACGGGCCATGACTGCGAAGTCGCAAGGACTCAGTTTTCAGATGGTGAGCGAGAGCCTGCACGACACCCGCTCCGCCGCGGCGACCAGCGTCGACACAGCACCTTCGAGACGGTCGGTGCGGTTGGCGCGCAGGGAGATACCAAGCGCCCCAAGGGTGTCGCCTTGCCGGATGGGCACTGCGACGCACGCGGTGCCCAGGGAGTACTCCTCGATATCGGTGACGGCAGGCCCATGGGGCGCGGAGTCGAGACGCCGTAGCAGTTCGGCACGGTGAGTGATGGTGCGAGGGGTGAGGTCATTCAGCGTGTGGCGGGAGAGGTAGTCGGCGCGGGCATCGCCGTCCAGCTCGCGCAGAACGCACTTGCCGAGCGCCGTGGCATGCCCTGCGTCTTCGAAGCCGACCCACAGATCGACGCGAGGTGCCTTCGGCCCGTCCACGATCTCGGCGACCCGGATCTCGCCGTCCTCGTAGAGGGTCAGGTAGGCCGCGGCCGACAGGCCGTCCCGCAGCTCGGTGAGCGTCGGACGGACCCTGCTGAGCGCTGCCTGATCGTGACTTCCTCCGTGCAGCGCGCCCAGCCTCTCCCCCAGGACGAACGTGCCGTCGTCGAGTTTGCGCACGTAGCCCTCGTGCACCATCGTGCGCAGCAAGTGGTAGGTCGTGCCCAGAGCCAGCCCCGTCTCGCGCGCGAGCTGCTTGGCGGGCACGCCACCTTCGTGCGCACCCACAGCCTCCATCAGCCGGAAGGCTCGCTGCACCGACGCGATGAGCGTGGGGCCCTCTTTGCCACCCATGTCTCCACATTGCTCCATGCGGACAATTCGGGGCAAGTTCGATGGGCAGGGTGTTACACGCCTCGGCGGCCCGGACAGTACACGCTCCGAGCTCAGGCAGCAGATTCCGTTGCCGACCGAGTCCTTGGCTTCCGGGTCGATCGTCCAAGGAATTCGCGACGGGGTGCGGGCACCCGGGGACAGTGCCGACGGAGCCCGCTTCCCGCGCGCTCAGCACGAAAGCGGCAACGCGGTCGGCGGCGCGGAGCGCAGTCACGGGCGCGGAGAGGCCAGGATCATCCGGTGGCACCCGCAGCGGCAGCGCGTGAGGCCAGCGGCACGGTCGCCGCGTGCCCGCACCCCACTGCTGCGCCCCGTCACGCGGTGCCGAGCGGTGCGTCCGGCACCTGCTGCTGCGCCGGATGCGACTGCTGGTGCGGCCGGCCACGGTGCTGCGCCGGCACCGCGACCTGTTCGCCCGCCGTCACGCCGCCCAGTCCCGGCCGAAAATGCGGCGGCCGGCCCCGCACGATCCACTCCATCCGAGCCCTGGTACTTCGCCTGGCGAAAGAGAACCCGGACTGGGGATTCCGGCGCCCGCACGGCGAACTTCTCGTCCTCGACGTAAAGGCGGCCGCATCCACGGTCTGGGAAATCTTGCGGGAGTCCTTGGCGACCTAGACCAGGCAGGTCACGTCACGGGCCAGCAGCTCCTGGCTGATCGGGCGGTTCAGAACCTCGACGATCTCGTTCGGCTGCATGGTTCGGTTCCTCCATCTCAGCTCAGTTGCTCGGCCAGTCCGACGATGATGCCCTCCGGGCCTCGGAGGTAGCAGAGCAGATAGCTGTCCTCGAACCGGGCGATCTCGCCGACAAGTTCGGCGCCGTGAGGGCGCAGGCGGGCAACGGTGTCCTCGATGTCGTCGACAGCGAACATGACGCGATGCGTGCCCAGAATGTTGTGCGGCCGGTTGCGCGGCCCGGCGCTGATCACCGCGGGGCTGCGGTACTTCGCCAGCTCAAGCCGACTGTGACCGTCCGGGGTCCGGACCATCGCGATGTCACAGCGCACGCCGTCGAGTCCGGTGCACTGGTCGGCGACGAGGCCCTCGACCTGCGCCCTGCCCTCCAGCTCCATACCGAGTTCCAAGAAGAACGCGATGGCGGCATCCATGTCCTCGACGACGATGCCGACGTTGTCCATCCGCTGAATCGCCATGCTGGTTTCTCCTTCTACCTCGTGCGGCCGGTGGTGGCCGCTGATGCCCCTGGGACGGAGCCGTTGGCACGTTCTCGACATCCGCAGACCGCCGAACTCCCCGTCGAAGTCGAAACCGTCATGACCACACCCTCCCTCCAGAGCCCGTGATCGAACCGGGCCTGCTGCACGATCGGGTGACATCTGTCGCCCAACCCTGCAGCAGACCCTCTGGTTGATAGGGCTCGTTGATTGAAATTCCCCAGGTTCGCTCTACGTTCCTCAGGTCCCTGCGCATACCTCGGTGATCGATTGCTCGTCTGCAGGGACTTAACCTGCTGACGGCACATCGTTGAGGCAGGCCGGGGACCACTGTGAGCGCTAGCGAGGGGTACGGAACCCACCCAGAGGAGATCGCAGCGCTGCTGGAAGCCGTCGGCGAGTCGATGATGGTTCTGTCGTTCCGGGAAGACCGCTCCTTCGCCGCGCTCAGCGTGGAACGCTTCGGGGCCGTGGGATCCACTCGGCTGGACTGGTCCGGGGCCGTAGTGATCGAGCGCTGCGAGTCGTTCGATGCCGCCGAACTGCGCAGGCTGATGGCTTCCTGCGCTGGGGCGGACGAACTCGCGGTCGTGTTCTGGAGCAATCTCGCAGTGCCGTCCGTCGCCGTGGAGGCCGCTCTGGTGGCGGGCCATGCAGAGGCGGTGTTGGAGTGCTCCCCTGAATGCTGGATCTACCTCACCGACAGTGGAGTGCTGATCGAGTTTCAGGACGGTGAGGGGTTCACAGCGGGAAGGGTCCCGCACTGACACGGCCGCTGTCGACACAGTGGAATACGACGCCGTGAGTGGGGAATTTCCGCGAGCAGGATTGCCCCTCGCAGTTCCGTGAACGATCGCGTGAGGTGAAGCGGCGGATCATGTGCCGCGCGTGCACCACCGGGTCACATCATGCGGGTGTCGGTGGATCTACGCGTCCCAGCACGTCGGCGAGAGAAGTCCCGGTTCGTGCCGCTGTGATTCGACGTGCTCGCACCTCGGCCCGGGTACGGGGGCGGAACTTGGGGTCCTTGCCGCAGCCGCAGGGTTCGCGCCCCTCGTAACGCAGCCCGGCGTCCAGCACGGCTGCCACGACGGTCCACGCTTTGGTGTCTCGGCGCCGTGGTGCCGCGAAGTCATGGCCAGCACAGATCATTGGCTCGGAGCATCGGGGGCATCGGTGCCCGCCGGGCCCGGGGTGCTGCTTGAACGCAACGCGGCAGGGCACGCACGCGTAATGCAGCTTGTAGCGCTTCTCGGCGTAGTGACACACGAGGTGAACGTACCCGGCATTGTGGTGGCCAGCGAGGCGGTTTCCGCAGCGCGGCTCATGGCTGGGTGAGGATCCGGACCCGGAGGAGTTCGAACGAGGCTCGGCCGTACATAGCCCGCTTCAGTGTTTTCACTCGGTTTACATGTCCTTCGACGACCCCGGAGCTCCAGGGGAGGGTCAGGCCGGCGGTCACTGCGTCGAGGTCCTGGCGGAGGAAGCCGGCGAAGCCCTTCATGGGGTTCGGTGCTCCTGCTCTGCCTGCCGGATCCACTCCTGCAGCAGGTATCCGCGCCGGTGACGGACGAGATCGGCGAACGCCCGGGCGAGGTCGCAGGCACGGGTGATGTCCGGGCAGGCGAGCCGGACTTGAAGGAGTCGCTCGTCCTGGCTTTCGGTGAGTGTCTCCAGGGGCCGCATGATCCACGAGGTGATCTTGCGAGGGCTTGGGATGTCGGCCCGGACCGGTTCGGCGGTGCCCGCGCGGAGGGCGGCGAGGTGTTTGCGCCGTTCGGACAGTCCCGGTACCTCGCGAGCAGGACGCCGACCTGGCCCGCCAGGAAGAGTCCATCTGCCTGCGCCGTGCCCGTCTGCGGCTGCTGCTCGACCAGGCCGAGCACACAGGACAGCTGCCCGCCGAGGCCTCCGTCTCCCCCGAACTGGCCGCGCTCTTCGAAGACATAGCTGTTGCGAAAGTCGGTCAGAGTCGAAGGCGGGGGCTTGGGGACGGCACTCAGCGAGGTCCGAGTCCTGTCCGCCCGTCGAGGAGTTCACGGACGATGTCCAGATGGCCGGCGTGACGCGCGGTCTCCTCAATCATGTGCATGACGATTCCGCGCAGGTCGGTGACTTCGTCCCCCAGAGGATCGGGGTGACGGCCCCGCGGGGGTGCCGCCAGTGGCGTGCAGGCGATCACGGCGTCGGAGCGTCGACACTGGTCGTCGTAGAAGGCGAAAACCACCTCAGACGGTCGTGGCGTCGTCAACGGGGCGTGGTCGTCGGGCCAGTCCAACGGCTCGGCCGCCCCGGTGACGACCTCCTGGAACCAGTGCCGCTCCGCGTGCGCCAGGTGTTCTATGAGCCCGAGAGGCGTCCAACCAGAGGGCAGGACTGACGTGGTCAGGGCTTGCGTGTCGAGGCCGTCGACAATGGCCAGCACACTGGCTCGCTGCGCCGCGAGGAACGCCGACAGAGCCTTCTTCTCCTTGCCGTCCGTGTTCATGCGCGCATGGTGCCAGCAGCCACTGACAAGCAGTGCCGTGCGCGCCCACGACAGGGACGCCTGCGGGACGGCGACCCGCGTCCACCCGGGCCGGGCTCCCCTCGCGAACTGTCGTGCTCCGCTGCGACTGAGCACTTGGGTTGGCACCGGTCGCCAGCTACGACGCTCAGCCAATGTCCGTGCAAAAGCGAGCCCGAAAAGTTCGTATAGGGGCGGTCCAGTGGGGTCGGGCAGGCCCTGGGGCACTTGGTGGCAGAGCAGGGGAAGGGCCAGCGGGTTGGGTGTGGCGAAGCGGGGACCTCGTCCGAGTTGGGACAGCATGAGCGGGCTGATGGTCAGGCTCAGGTGCGCGGCAGCCAACTCTGCGACGCGGCGAAGGCGCGCTCGGTGATGGGTGACGGCGTCACGCGGCAGAACGTACCGCGGCCCTCCCCGGGCATTCGCCACGGGGAGGGGCCGCTGACAGCCGCCCGGGAGTGGATCAGGACAAGGTGAAAACGGTCATCTGGCGAATTGCGGTGTAGGGCACGGAGTAGCCGCCGTCCTGCAGCTCGGCCACCCGGTCCATGCCGGTGTCGTCGAAGTTGAGGGAGACGATCTCGTCCACGCCGTCGCCGTCGAGGTCGCCGGAGACGAACTCGCGGCTGCCGAGCATGTTGCCGTACGCGATCCGGTACAGCCAGCCCGTCTTGGCCTGTGCCGGGTCCATCAGGTCGAAGCCGGTCTGGCCCGCGCCGGCCAGGTAGGACACACCGTTCGGGCCGGTGACCAGGCCGCCGGTGTGAATCTCGCCGGTGGCGGACGCCTTGTAGTACTGCCCGTCGGCGCCGTAGAGCTTGACGGTGCCGGTGCTCACCGAGTACACGCCGTCTGGGCCGGTGAACCAGTTGCCGCTCTGCCAGGGGCCGGCGCCCTCGGTCGTCTTGAGGACCTTGCCGGTGCGGCCGTCGCGGATCTCGGTGACTCCGCCGAGATTGTTCTTCTCGTTACGCACGAGCCAGCTCACGGCGACCGCGTGACCGTCGGCGTAGGGGAACTTCGAGGAGGCGAAGGTGGCGGCCCGCATCTGTGCGCCGATCAGCCCGGCCGCGCCCTCCGGCTTGGGGGCCGAATCGACCCAGACGGCCGTGCCGTTGCTGCCCTTGACGGCGAGGGCGCCGGTCGGCTTTCCCGAGTTCACGTCGAAGGCGTCGCGGCTGCCGTACTGGGCGTAGACCTGGCCGTCGGCGATGCTGGCCTCGGCGAAGGCGACGTTGTCGGCCGGGGCGGTGTAGGCCCACTGCTGCTTGCCGCGGCCGTCGTAGGCGCGGAGCTTGTCGGTGGGGACGACGATCTCGTCCTTGCCGTCACCGTTGAGGTCGCCGGTGGTGACGGTCCACACGAACTGGCCGCCGCCGTCGATCTGCGTCTTCACCTTGCCCTGCGCGGAGATGACGGTGGTCGCGGTGTCGGCGGCGACCACGAACTCGTCCGTGCCGTCGCCGTCGACATCCGCCTTGACGATCTTGTGGACCTGGCCGGGCACGGTGGCCTGCCACAGCAGCTTCGCCTTGCCCGCGAGCATGGCGGCGCCGTCGTAGGCGAACACGCCGCTGGACTGGCCGCCGGCCACGATGTCCTTCGTGCCGTCGCCGTTGACGTCCATCAGGACGGCTGACCACAGCTGCGACTGCACGGGCAGGATCGACTGCTGCTTGCCGCCGTCCAGGTTGTAGACGCGGATGTTCTGGTCCGTGTCCACGGTCCGCAGACGCCATTCCTTGCCCTGGCGGAAGGGCTGGGCCCAGGCCTGCGAGGCGACGACGCCCCGCTTCTCCCAGTTCACCGCACCGTTGTCGCCCTTGAGGACGGCCAGGCGCGCGAAGCGGCTCGCGCCGCGGTTCTCCGCGTAGTCCAGACCCTTGTCGTCCTTGTACGAGGCGACGATCTTGCCGTCCACCGCCGACAGGTTCCAGGCGGTGGCACCGTCCAGCGTGTTGTCGGGGTCGCGTTTGACGGTGCGCTGCCACAGCACGGAAGCGTCGGAGCCATCGAGCGCCCGGACGGTGTTGGCGTTGACAAAGATGCTCTCGTCGAAGGTGTCCTCGCTGACCGTGTACTCCGGCTTGGAGTCGCCCCGGATGTCGCCGACTTCCAGGTCGATCGCCAGGGCGTTGGTGCGCTTGTCCAGGGTGGTGCGGTCCCCGGTCTTGAGGTCGTAGGAGACGATCTCGTACTCGACGGCGTCGTTCACATCCGCCATTTCCAGCGCGACCAGACGACCCCGGGAGGCGTCGAGGTGCAGCTGGCGCGAGTACAGGGAGTTCGTCGACTGCCACTTGACGCTGCCGTCGGCCACGTCGAAGACCAGAGTGTGGCCGGCGGTGGTGTCGGTGGCCGTTGTCTTGCGCTTGTTCCAGGAGGCAGCGACCAGTCCGCCTCCCAGCGGGGTGAGGGTCGACCAGGCGGCGCCCTTGAACTGGCCCGTGTCGTAGGTCCAGCTGTCTGCCGTCGTCAGCTTGCCGTCGGCGTAGTCGAACCGGATACCGGTCAGCGTGGACGTCGAGCTGGTGGAGGCCGAGGTGTTGTAGTAGGGCGTGTCCGCGACCACGAGCGTCTTGTCGACCAGGGCGACTTGGTAGGCGCCCGCGTAGAGCTTGGTCCACAGCGTCTTGCCGCTGGCTCCGTCCAGCACGGTCACGAAGGTGCCCGTGTGCAGGGTGCTGTCACCGTGGACGAACGGCCGGTAGGGGTAGGTGCCCACGTCGGCGGTGAACACGAGGTCCGGCACGCCGTCGCCGGTCAGGTCACCGGTGTCGTAACCGTTGTCGGAGGTCGGGGCGAACGGGTTGACCGCGTTGAAGCCCATCGTGATCTGGGCCGGGTAGGGCTCCTTGGAGTACCGCGGCGAGAGGGCCGGGAGGTCCCACTCCTTGTAAAGGGAGTTGTTGTCCCGCGTCCACACCTGCTTGCCGTCGGCGGTGCGGCGGGTGAGGTTCCCGCGCGCGTGGACGGTGAAGTAGTCGCCGTCGCTTCCCGCGACGGGGACGGTGGCTGCCATGCCGGTCACCCCCTCGGTGTATCCGGAGGCGGTGACCTTCGGGGCCGCGAGGGCGTCGGCGCCGGAAGCCGTGGTGCCGGGGTCGGTCGCACCGGAGTCGGGGGCGCCCGTCGCCGTACCGGCGCCCGCGGTGTCGTCCGCGTCCGGGCTCGCGTGCTGCGGGTCGGTCTTCTGGGCGGTGTTGGCGGCCGGGTCGAGCTGCAGACGTTCGGAGAGGTCCTTGGCCTGCGTGTCCGTCAGCGACAGCACGCCGTTGTCATCGTCGGCGACAGCTACTGCCGGAACCGCGCAGAGCACCAGGCCGGCCGTGACCAGGGCGGAGGCGAGGCGTACGCCTCTTCGGGAGGTCTTGTTCATCACTTGGCTCCCTGCGTGAAGCGGACGGCGGTGCCGTCGGCGATCACGGACTGGTTGAAGGAGTACTGCAGGGCGTCGGTGCCGGACTGGTTCGCGATGCCGACGGTGGCGCCCGCGCCCTTGTCCGCGACGGACTTGTACTGGAGGGTCACGGCGCCGGTGGCCTCGTCGAAGACGGCCTCGAAGGTCGCGCGGCCCGAAGTGCCGTTTCCGTAGGCGGCGTTGTTCCACACGATGGCGAACTTGCGGCTGCCCTTGGTGCCGGTGGTGGTCGTCTGCACGGAGGACTTCTTGTCCAGCGTCAGGTCGTCCCACAGCGGGGCGATGAAGCCCTTCACACCGTTCACGCCGGTGGTCGGGAGCGCGGTGTTGCTGTAGTCGCCGACGCGCGAGGACAGGAAGTTGATCAGGCCGTCGGTCGTGACCGAGGCCGAGGAGTACGAGACCCCGTACAGCTTCACCGAGAAGGGCAGCGCCACGGTGGCGGAGTCCTCGTCACCGGACAGGGCGACGTTCTTGGAGCCCGCGATCCACGCGTAGGTGGCGGGGGCGCAGGAGTTGCCGGAGTTGTCGGTGCGGTTGGGGACCTGGACGTTCTTGGCCAGGTCACCGGAGCCGACGGCCGCGGTGCCGTTGTAGACGCCGTTGCACAGGACCGGCGCGGCCGGCTGCACCACCAGGCCGTAGGAGCCCTCGGCGACCTTGGCGAAGGAGTACTGGCCCTTGGCGTCGGTGGTGACGGTGGCGAGCGGCGTGCCGTTCAGCTGGACCTTCGCGCCCGCGAGCGCCTTGCCGGTGACGTCGAGGACGGTGCCGGAGACCTTGTGCGAGGGAGTCGGGGTCAGCGCGATGTCCTGCGTGAAGGCCTGCTGTTCGGCGAGCGTGACGCCTGTGGCCGAGCCGTTCGCGTAGCCGTAGCCGCTGAAGCTGAAGGAGTACGTGCCCGCCTGCAGCGGCAGACGGTACGCGCCGTCCGCGTCGGTGGTGACCGTCCGGACGACGCCGGCCGTGTCGGTGACGTTCACGGTGATGTTGGGCAGGGCCGAGCCGCTCGCCTTGTCGGTGACCTTGCCGGTGACGGTGGCCGCGGTGTGCGGCGCCAGGTCGATCGACTTGAGGATGTCGAGCTTGCCGTCACCCCACACGTTGTTCATGCTGGCGGTGCCGCCGCAGTGGGTGTCGTCGACATCGGTCGCGCCCTCGTTGAGGAGCGCGCGCGTCTCGTCGATCTTGCCGATCAGCGAGGGGGCCGCCGACCACAACAGGGCCACAGCGCCCGCGACGTGCGGGGTGGCCATCGACGTACCGGACTCGGTGGCGTACGACGAACCCGGGAACGTGGACTCGACCGCGACGCCCGGGGCCGAGATGTTCGGCTTCGCCGAGCCGTCGACCGGAGAGGGACCGAAACCGGAGAAGGAAGCGATCTTGCCGGTCGAGTCGTAGGCGCCGACAGCGTAGGACGAGGCCTGCGCGCCGGGCGTGTGGGCCGTCGAACAGGTCGTGCCGTCACCGTCGTTGCCGGCCGCGAACGCTTCGAAGATGCCCGCGGAGTTCCAGGCGTCGAGGATGTCCTGGTAGAAGGGGTCGTTGTCGTTGCTGCCCCAGGAGTTGTTGACGATGTTCGGCGCCAGGTCCGGGCGCGGGTTCTGACCGTTGTGGTCGGTCGGCGCGAGGATCCACTGGCCGGCGGCGAGCAGGTTCTCGGGCGAACACTCGTCGGACTCGCAGCCCTTGGCGGCGATCCACTTCGCGTTCGGCGCGACACCGATGCCGTGCTTGCCGACCATCGTGCCCATGGTGTGGGTGCCGTGTCCCTGGTTGTCGCACGGGGTGCCGTCCGAGGGGCAGTTCCCGGACGGGTCGTAGAAGTTGTAGTCGTTGGTGAACGTGCCGTCACCGTTGTTGCCGCGGTACTGCTTCACCAGATCCGGGTGGTCGTACTGCACACCGGTGTCGACGCTGGCGATGACGATGCCCTCGCCGCGGTTCTCGTACTGGTCCCAGACCTGGTCGGCCTTGATGTTGGAGATGCCCCACTCGGGGGTGTCGTCGCCGGTGGCGGACGAGTCCGTGCCTGCCGAGGTGGTGCGCGACTTGGTGACCTTCTTGTCGGAGGTCTCGGTGTCATCCAGCTTGATCTTCTGCTTCTTGATGATCGACGCGACGTCCGAGCGCTTGGCGAGCTCGTTCACCAGGTCCTGGTCGCCGGTCACCTCGACGGTGTTGGCGATCCAGAAGTCCTTGTGCCCGATCTTCTCCTTGTCGAGGAAGGAGGCGAGCGACTTCTGGCTGCTGTCGGCGTGCGCGCGCAGCTCCTTGTACGCGGCCTTCGCCTTCGCCGCGTGCGTCTTCTGCTTCTTCGCGCCGGACAGGTCGGCCTGGTCCTTCAGCGTGACGAAGAAGGTCGCGTCACCACCCTTGGCCACGGCGCTGCGAAGAGACGAGTCGATCTTGGCGGTGGCCGTGGCGGACGGGGTGTCGGCGGCGACGGCCGGCATGACGCCGGCGGCGAGGGCCGTCGCGGTGAACGCGGCAGCCGCCCATACGGCGGATCTGCGCCGGGGCGGTCGGGGCAGGTACATCGGGGGTACTCCTCCAGAAAGGATTCGGGGGTGCCCGCACGCTAGGAAGCCGCCGTTACTGAGCCATTACTGGCCTTGCGGCCTGCACAGTCGGACGTGCTCCTGGCGCGTACCTTCTGGTGAGTGGTCACCACGGTCGGAGTCCGCTGCGCCAACCCGATTCGGCACGTTGCGTGCCTACATCCCGCGAGTACTCGGGCCATGTGGCGGTCGCTGCCCGGCAGGCCCGATCCGAGCACTCACCCCCCCCGGGGCTGATGCAGCGGCACGACGGCGCCAACAGATCAGTCGTGCGCGGGCTTTCAAGCGAGGCATCGTCCCAGCCGTCGCAGTGTCCTAGCCATCCGTGTCCAGGCCGACCGCCTCATAGGGCGTTCGCCGACTGCTGCGCAACGCAATAGGCGGCCGCACGCCCTGCGGATGCAGCCCTGCGCCTCGCTCAGTGCTGTACGCCGTCCCGCAGCCGGCGTCCCGATCCACCCCAGAGGACTTGAGCGAGGCGCAGAGCCACCATCCTGGGGCGGGGTCGTTACTGAGGCGTTACTCGTCCAAGTCGACGCGGATGGCGAGCCGTTCGGCATAGTCAATGAGTCGCTGCACGACAGGGTTCGTGGTGCCGAGGCGGAATCTTCCTCTGCTCCGCCTTCGGAGGAACAGGCAGCTCAAAGCCGAGGGCATTCCCTCTGGGGATCGAAGCAGACGAGACCGCGCTCGCGAGCCAGCGAGGCGGCGTACTCGACGCTTCCTCAGCCTCAGCCTTACTAAAGGACATGAACATCCTCACCGCCGGTAGCGGCCTGATGCATAGCGGCTCGCTCGCACGGAGCGGTAGCCGTCCGCAAACTGCGCTGGTGTGACTGAGCGTTCTCGTTGGCACCGTCTGCCAACGAGAACGCTCAGCGAGGGGCGACGAGGCCCCCGGTGACCGGCTGAGAGACCAGGCCGGCTATCGAAGATCAGCCGCCTCGACCCGGTACGGGTGAATCAGGAAGGCCCTCACCTCAGCACGGCGACCGGGAGCAGCAACATCAGGTGTTTCTTGAGCAGCGACGAGACGCGTCCTCGTGACTACACCCGCTTCGTCCCCGAACCTGCGTGGGTCAGTGCCCCAGATTCACGTCCGCGTCCTTCACCCCCTCGCCATTCACCAGCAGCGGCACGGCCTGGGGCGCGTACCCGCTTGCGATCACGGTGTAGTCGCCGGTGTCCAGGTCGTTGAACGCGTAGGCGCCGTGCGCGTCGGTGACCGTCGTGGCGACCGTGTTGCCCGCCGCGTCGAGGAGCGTGACCCGGGCGTCGTCGACCGGGTCGCCCGCGCGGTTGCGGACGGTGCCGTGGACGTGGGCGCCAGGGTCGAGGCGGATCTCGTAGCGGTTGGCGGCGCCGCCCGCCACCTCGGCCGGCAGGGCCGCCGGGCGGTGTCCGGGGGCGCTGACCACGAGGGTGTAGCCGCCGGGGACCAGGTCGGCGAAGCCGAACTCGCCGGTGTGGTCGGCCGCTGCGGAGGCGACGACCTCGCCGCGCACGTCGGTCGCGGTGACCAGGGCGCCGGGCAGCGGCCGGTCGCCGGGGGTGGCAAGGACCGTGCCGGTCAGGCCGGCCCCGCCGGAGAGCACCAGGTCGAAGTCGACCGGGCCGTCGGCCACCGTGATGGTGGTGGCCTGCGGCTGCCGCGCGCCGCCGGAGGCGAGCAGGACGTACGTTCCCTCGGCGGGCGCGGCGAGCGCGTAACGGCCGTCCGCCTGCGTCGTCGTACGGCCGAGCTGGCTGCCGCGCAGGTCGATCAGCGTGACCACGGCGCCCGCAACGGGCGATCCCACGACGTCGCGGATGTGGCCGCGGACACCCGAGGCAGGTTCGTCCGCGAGGGCGGTGGCGAGCGAGGCGACCGGGTCCGCCTCCACCGCCTCCGCCGTGTCGGCCGTCGCCGTCACGGGTGTCTCGGCGGCGGCCTCCGAAGCGGTGCCGTTCTCCTCCGCCGCCCGCGCCTCCAGGCCCGACATATTGCGCAGCGGGACCTCCTTGGTCCACAGGACCATGAGGAACGCGACCGCGATCACGCCCGCCGCGATCAGGAACACCACGTGCATGGAGTCGGCGAAGCCCTGCTTGAAGGGCTCCGACAGGCGCGGGTCCAGGTGCTGGATGAACGACGAGTCGCTCAGTACATCGGAGCCGCCGCCGCCCGCGCCGGGGTGCTGCAGCATGTCGAGGACCGGCTTGTTGGCCGGGTCGGACAGGACCGCCGGGTCGTGCAGCGCGGCCTGGAACTGGGGCGTCCCGGCGGCCGACTTGAACGCCGAGGAGATCTTGTCGCCGACGTTCGAGAACAACACCGACAGGAAGATGGCCGTACCGGCGGTGGCGCCCATCTGCCGGAAGAACGTGGACGACGCGGTCGCCACACCCATGTCCTGCGGCGGCACGGCGTTCTGCACGGCGAGCACCAGGGTCTGCATGCAGCCGCCGAGGCCGAGGCCGAAGACGAGCATGTAGATCATGCTCTCCCACAGTGGGGTGTCCCACTGGACCTTGAAGTGGAAGAGCAGCAGCGCCGTGACCATGAGGACGGTGCCGACGGTCGGGAAGATCTTGTAGCGGCCGGTCTTCGCGGTGATCTGGCCGGAGACGATGGACGCGATGATCATGCCGAGCATCAGCGGCAGCATCTCGAGACCGGACTTGGTGGGGCTCGCGCCCTTCACGATCTGCAGGTACTGCGGGATCATCAGCATCCCGCCGAACATGCCCGCGCCGATGAGGACGGACAGCAGGCTGGTCTTGCTGAAGATCGCGTTGCGGAACAGGCGCATCGGGATCAGCGCGTCGTCGCCCATCCGGCGCTCGACGAGGATCCAGGAGATGATGCCGACGACGCCGATGCCGTAGCAGGAAAGGGACTTGGACGAGTCCCAGCCCCACTCGCGGCCCTGCTCGGCCACCAGGAGCAGCGGCACGACGCCGAGCGCGATGGTGAACGCGCCCCACCAGTCGATGCGCCGGTCGCGGCGGGTGTGCGGGATGTTGAGGACCTTGGCGACGACGAACAGCGCGATGATGCCGATCGGTACGTTCACCAGGAACACCCAGCGCCAGCCGACGACGCCCAGGATGCTGTCCTGGCCGGCGAGGAAGCCGCCGATGAGCGGCCCCGCGACGCTGGAGGTGGCGAAGGTGGCGAGCATGTAGCCCTGGTAGCGGGCCCGTTCGCGGGGCGGCACGATGTCGCCGATGATCGCGAGGGCGAGGGACATCAGGCCGCCGGCGCCGATGCCCTGCAGGGCGCGGAACGCGGCGAGTTCGGTCATCGACGTCGAGAACGTGCACGCCGCAGAGCCGATGATGAAGATGCTGATCGCGCCCAGGAAGTAGGGCTTGCGGCCGTGCAGGTCGGACAGCTTGCCGTAGAGCGGCGTCGCGATCGTCGAGGTGATCAGGTACGCCGTCGTCGCCCACGCCTGCTGGCTGAGGCCGTGCAGGTCGTCCGCGATGGTGCGGATCGAGGTGGAGACGATGGTCTGGTCGAGCGCGGCCAGGAACATGCCCAGCATCAGACCGCTCAGAATGGTCAGGATCTGACGGTGGCTCAGGCCACCGCCGGAGGAGGCGGGTGTCGCCTCCGTGTGCTTAGCGGTGTCTCGGCGCGGTGCCGACACGGCCTCACTCATGCTTGCTTGCTCCCTGCTGCGCCCCGGCTTCGGGCTGAGTCCCGTCGCCGTGGCGTTTCGTTTGATTCGCTACCAGGTCGTCGTTGAGGCGTGTCATCAGCCGGATCAGCTGATACCGGTCCTCGGGGGGCCAGGGGTCGAGGAGCTCTGCCAACTGCGCGTCGCGCTGCTGGCGGTACTTCTCGTACACCGCCCTGCCGGACTCGGTCGCGTACAGCAGCGTGCCGCGCCGGTCCTCCGGGTCGGGCCGCCGCTCGATCAGACCGCGCTCCACCATGGAGCGGACCTGACGGCTGACCGTCGACAGGTCGAGGAAGGTCTCGGCGGCCAGATCAGTGGCCCGCTGCTCCCCGTCCCGCAGGAGCCGGGCCAGCAGGACGCGCTCACCGGCGCCCTGGTCCAGCTTGGTCTGGTGCCTGCGTGCCGCGACCAGCCGGGTGAAGCGCACGATCTGGCTCCCCAGTCCTGCCCCGGCCTCCTCGGCACTGGCGACCCCGGTATCCCCGGTATCCCCGGTATCCTCGGTTGTCCTGTGCTCCCCCGCTGCGCGGTCATGGACCGTCCCCTTGCCCATTGCCCGCCCCCTCTTCCGCTCAGATTTTATTGCTTGTAGCTACCAAGTGAGTGTAGAGGGCCCGGAACGGTGTCCGGTACGGGGCCTCGGATGCACGACCCGGCGCACATGGCAGCCGGATGCGCCGGTGGCGAAGGGGCCGACGCGAGAAGCTCTCCGTTTGAGGCGATCATGGTCTGACGCTGCCTGTGCTCGTACGTACTGGACCCGATAGGCCCGGTCAGGGCGATCCCCTGACCTGCGGTGCCCGGATTTGACTGAGACGGTTACCTGCATGGCGTCTCAAGTGAGTGCAGGCAACTCAATCTGCGGCATATGCCAATGAGCGCCGTATCGGCGACCAGCGGAGCGTCCGGTCACCAGACTGGGCGGGTGACGACACGACCATCTTCCCCTGAAGATCTCCGTGCAGTTCTCTTCGACTCAGGCGGCGTGCTGACGCAGCCGATTGGCGGCCGGTGGAACCCACGAGCGGACTTCGAGCAGACCGTCCTCTTCTATGCCCCCTCGATCACGCCGGACCAGTTCGCCGCGGCCATCGCCACGGGCGACCATTTCTTCGCCGCCTCGTCGTCGACACCCGACTACGACGAGTACCACCGGGTGATGCTTCGTGACCTCGGCGTGGACCCGACCTTGCAGCTTCTTGCCGACCTGCGCCGCGAGGTCCCGGCTGCCACGATCCTGGAGACGTACCCGGAGGTGGTGGAAACTCTGGAAGAGCTGAGCCGGCGGGGCGTGCGGATGGCGGTGGTCTCGGATGCCTGGCCCAATCTGCCCGACCTCCACGCCGAACTTGGGATCGGCCAGTTCTTCGAGGCGTATGCGATCTCCGCCGAACTCGGCTGCGACAAGCCGGACCCGCGCATGTACCACCACGCCAGCACCGCACTGAATCTCGCGCCCGCACAGTGCCTCTTCCTCGACGACGATCCGAGCCTGGTCGCCGCCGCGATCACACTCGGATACGCAGGGCGCGCGGTCTGTCGGGACTCGACAACTTCGGATGTGCCTTCCATCGCGTCCTTGGCGGAATTACTGGACCTCTTCTGACACGGTCCTGCACGATTTCTTGCGTTCTGCTGGGCGGCGGCCACGGCGCTGTCAGCAGAGCGTGGTCGACCGTCGAGGACCAGCCCGGTGGCCGCGAGGCAGCCGTCGATCCACAACTCACGATGATCGCGGGTTGCTCGTATCCATCCGTGCCTCCGGGCCAAGCCGAATACCAGGCGACCGCAGAAGCCGACTCGACGATGTACCCATCGAGACTGAGACAACGAGACTGAGACAAACACAAGGGCGTCGCCCTCATCTGCTACCGGCGAGTGAGCCGGTTCATGCAGCTCCGAGGAATCCCGTGTCAAGACTCGCGGCAGGGAACCGGAACGAGGGAGACCAGCGGGCCTTGGACCGCCACCGCACCTTGAACGTCCCGTGGTCCCGGCACGCCTTGTCGAGATCCCGGAGGGTCTGCTGCAACACGTGCGACGGCGCGGCCTTCAACCACCCGTGCTTGCACTTGGCGTGGGCCAGCTCGCCGGCTTGCGGGACGTAGTTCATCCACGCGCCCTGCGCCGGTATGCCCGCCGCTGCTCCAGACCGGTGTTCCACACCCGACCGGCAGATATGAGCGAACTCCTGACCCTGCGCGGCCTGGCCGGCCGTCACCTCAAGCCGGTACCTGCGACCAGTCAGCACAAGAACTCCCACGGGGAGGACATCGCCGTGTGATTCGGACACGGTCGTGTGCCCCCACCAGATGAAGTTGCGCCGATGGTCGTCAGCGGTCCGCGGCGCACATGTGCCACCGCTCAACGGGTCCTGGACCTGTACGCGCGCATCTTCGATAGCACCCCGCTCGGAGAGGACGAGTACGTCATCTCCGCAGACGAGAAGACCTCCATCCAGGCCCGCTGTCGCTGCCATCCCACCCTGGCCCCAGGCCAGGCCCGTTCGATGCGCGTCAACCACACTTACGGGCGCGGCGGAGCCCTGGCCTACCTGGCCGCCTACGACCTCCACCGGGCCGAGGTCTTCGGCCGCTGCGAACAGAGCACAGGCATCGTGCCGTTCATGAGACTGGTTGAGCAGGTGATGGGCAACGAACCCTACGCCAGCGCGAAACGGGTCTTCTTCATCGTCGACAACGGCTCCTCCCACCGCGGCAGGTCGGCCATCGACCGCCTGCCTCCCGGTTCCCGAACGCCGTCATGATCCACACGCCTGTCCACGCCTCCTGGCTGAACCAGATAGAGATCTTCTTCTCCATCGTGCAGCGCAAGGTCGTCTCACCCAACGACTTCACAGACCTCGACGAGATCCGAACCCGGCTCCGAGCATTCGAAGATCGCTACAACGCCACAGCACAGCCGTTCCAGTGGAGGTTTACCACCTCCGATCTGGACGATCTGCTGGCCAGGCTCGACCGGCACACCGCCGATCACCAGGAAGAATCCTCCACCGCGCCGGCAGTGTGATCAACCCCCGAAGGACTTCCGGAATCGACCACTAAGTCACAGCTCAATGTCACAAGCGACACGGCCCACAGGACTCGCGGTGTTCGAATTATGTTCGATACATTGGAGACAGAAGTAGCCACCTGGCTTGAATCGCGTCTCGAGTAGTCGGAGGTGGTCCCGTGTCTGCTGGGGTCCACCTCCACACCGCCTCGGGGTACTCGCCCCGCTACGGCGCCTCGCTCCCCCACGACCTGGTGCGCCGGGCGGCAGAGCGCGGCATCGGCACGCTGGCCCTGACTGACCGGGACACCGTCGCCGGCACTGTGCGCTTCGCCAAAGCCACGGCCGCTGCCGGGATCCGTCCGGTGTTCGGGGTCGACCTGGCCGTCGCGCCCGCCACCGTGCCCGAGCGGCCCGCCCAGCGGCCGCATACGCCCGTGCGGGGCGGCGCGCACGTCCTCGAGGCGCGGTGGCGGGTCACGCTGCTGGCGCAGGATGCGGGCGGGTGGGCGCGACTGTGCCGGATCGTGTCGGCCGCGCATGAGCATCCCGTCGACGGGGTTCCGGTCGCGTCATGGCCGGTGCTGGCCGAGCGTCTGGGTGAGGGGCTGGTTGTGCTGCTCGGCCCGTCCTCGGAGCCCGTGGCTGCGCTCTCGGCCGGCCGGCCGGACCTGGCCGAGCAGTTGCTCGAGCCGTGGCAGACCATCGCGAGGGCAGGGCTTCGGCTGGAGGCCGTCTACCTCGGTCAGACCGGCACGGGGGCGGGCTCGCTCCGGCTGGCCGCCCGTACGGTGCAGCTCGGCGACCAGCTCGGTGTGCCGGTCGTTGTCTCCAATGCGGTCCGTTACGCGGATCCCGGCCAGCACCGGCTGGCCGATGTGCTGGATGCGGCCCGCTTGCTGCGCCCGATCGACCGCCGCCAGGTCGACGGCGGCGAGCGCTGGCTGAAGGGGCCGGCCGAGATGGCCGCGGTCGCCGCGCGGGTCGCCGAGGCTGCTGGGCACGGCGCCGAGCGGGCGGCCGCGCTGCTTGCAGAGACCGAGGCCGTCGCCGCGTCCTGCACGCTGACGCCGGCGGATCTGGGGATGGGGCGGCCGGCTTTTCCCGAGCCGCACGTGGTCGGCGCCGACCGGGAGCGGGGTGGGGCGATGCGGCTGCTGCGCCAGCGCTGCGAGGCCGGGATGCTCGCCCGCGGCTTGGAGCGGGACGCGGCTGCGGTGCGCCAGCTGGACTATGAGCTTGATGTGATCGGCAGGCTGGGGTTTGAGGGCTACTTCCTCGCGGTCGCTCAAGTCGTCGCGGACGTACGGGCGATGGGCATTCGCGTCGCTGCGCGCGGCTCCGGGGCCGGCTCCATGGTCAATCACTCTCTGTTCGTGGCGACGGCGAACCCGCTCGCACACCGGCTCCTGTTCGAGCGCTTCCTGTCCGAGCGGCGGACGTCGTTGCCGGACATCGACCTCGACGTGGAGTCCGCACGACGCCTGGAGGTCTACGACAAGATCTTCGAAAGGTTCGGGCACGAGCGGGTCGCGGTCACCGGCATGCCCGAGACCTACCGGGCCCGGCAGGCGCTGCGCGACACCGGGCTGGCGCTCGGCATTGCCCCGCAGAGCATCGACACGATCGCCAAGTCCTTCCCGCATATCCGCGCGTGCGACATCCGCTCCGCGCTGGCCGAGCTGCCCGAACTGCGCCAACTCGCCGCCCGCGCCGAACAGTACGGGCCGCTGTTCGAGCTCGCCGAGGGCCTGGACGCCCTCGTGCGCGGTTACGCCATGCACCCCTGCGGCGTGATCCTCTCCAACGCCGCCCTGCTGGACCGGCTGCCGGTGCAGCCCACCCCGGGCGGCGACTACCCGATGCTGCAGGCCGACAAAGAGGACGTCGAAGACCTCGGACTGCTCAAACTCGATGTGCTCGGGGTGCGGATGCAGTCGGCGATGGCGCACGCGGTCACCGAGGTCCGCCGCACGACCGGCCGCCTCCTCGACCTCGACAACCCCGACCACGTCCCCCTCGACGATCCCTCCACGTTCGAGATGATCCGCCGCTCGGACACCATCGGCTGCTTCCAGATCGAGTCGCCAGGCCAGATGGACCTCGTCGGCCGGCTGCAGCCGCGCCACATGCAGGACGTCATCGCTGACATCAGCCTCTTCCGCCCCGGCCCGGTCAAGGGCGGCATGCCCGCCAAATTCATTGCCGCCCGGCACGGCGCCGCACCCCACTACCCGCACCCCGACCTGGAACCCATCCTCAACGACACCTACGGGGTCGTGATCTGGCACGAGCAGATCATCGCGATCCTCGCGAAGATGACCGGCTGCGACCGCGCCTTCGGTGACATCGCCCGCCGCGCCCTGGCCGATCCCGAACGCCTGCCCGGCGTCGGGACCTGGTTCACGAAGGCAGCCACAGCACGCGGCTACACCGCCGCGGTCGTCGACGAAGTGTGGTCGGTAGTCCGCGAGTTCGGGGCGTACGGGTTCTGCCGCGCGCACGCGGTCGCCTTCGCCGTGCCGGCGGTGCAGTCCGCGTGGCTCAAGGCCCACCACCCCGCCGCCCTGTATGCGGGGCTGCTGGAACACGATCCCGGGATGTGGCCGATGCGGGTCATCGTTGCCGACGCCCGCCGCCATGGTGTCCCCGTCCTACCTGTCGACGTCTCACGCTCACGGCCCGAGCACCAGGTCGAGGCCACCGCAAACGGGTGGGGCGTGCGTCTGGCCCTGTCCACCGTGAAGGGCATGAGCGAGAGCGAGGAGGCGCGGATCGCCGCCCACCAGCCCTACGCGTCGCTCCAGGACTTCTGGCAACGCGCCAGACCATCACTGCCGATCGCTGAGCGCCTCATCCAGATCGGTGCCCTCGACGACGTGAAGGGCCAACTGACGCGCCGGGATCTGCTGCTGCAGGCCAGCGAACTGCACCGGCACGCACGCAACCACAAGGCCGCCGACGGTCAGCTCGCCCTGGGCGGGCAGCTCGTGACGTCCGAGCCCAGCGGCCTCAAGGAGATGACCAGCCGGGAGCGGATGAGTGCCGAGATCGAGGTCCTGTCCATCGACGTCTCCCAGCACCTGATGGAGCACCACCACCGGCTGCTGCGCGAGCTCGGGGCAACCGACTCCGCCCATCTGCGGCGCATGATCCCCGGGCAGACGGTCCTTGTCGCCGGGGTCCGCGCCTCCACCCAGACCCCGCCCATCCCGAGCGGGAAACGGGTCATCTTCGTGACGCTGGAGGACGGCTCGGGACTCGTCGACCTCGCCTTCTTCGAAGACTCGCACGACGCCTGCGCGCACACGATCTTCCACTCCGGGCTGCTCCTGGTGCGCGGCACCGTCGAGAAACGCGGCCTGGACCGCCCCGGCGAAGGGCACCAGGCCCGGCGCACGGTGGTCGGCGAAATGGTCTGGGACCTGGAAGAAGTCGCCGCGGTCCGCCGGGATCACGGCGTGCAGGCCGCAACAGAACTCATCGGCCGCAGCGGACCGGCGCCCACACCCCCACAGCCCGCCCCCTCCCCCGCACCGGGCACTGCCTCGGCGCGCGGCCGCGCACTCACCGACGGCACCGCAGGCGCGCAACTGCACGCCTGGGCCGACCTTCAGCCCGCCGGCACCCGCGCCGCCGACCTTCGCCGCCTTGGCCACCGCTCCCCCGGGAGCGCCGGATGACCATCCTTTCCGCGTCGTACGACACCCCGACCGGCCCGCGTTCGTCGCGCCCGCACAGTGTGCTGCGCGTGTACTTCCACCTCGCCGACCACCCCGACCCGCTAGGGCTCTTCGAGAAATTGCTCGGGCTCGTGGAGGACATCACCCCCATCCATCAGCCCCACCCCGCCGACTACAGCGCCGACCTGGACATCACCGGCGCCCTGCGGCTCTTCGACCGCAGCCCGTACGAAATCGCTGCCCTGCTCCAACTGCGGTCCATAGCGCTCTACGGGGTGCGGGCGACAGTCGGGGGCGGCCGCTCACCGATGATCGCCGCGATGGCGGCCGCAGCCACCCGCCACGGCAACATCACCGTGATCGGCCCTGCCGACGACGCGGTGGCCGCGTTCCTGCGGCCGCAGCCGCTCGCCACGCTTCCCGGCATCGGCCCCGCCACCGCCAAAACCCTGACCCGCTACGGCATCACCACGATCGGACAGCTCGCCGACACCCCCACCGGCCCGCTCACCCGGCTCCTCGGCGCGCACGCCGCCCGCGAGCTGACCGCCCGCGCCCACGGCACCGACGAACGGCCTGTCCAGCGCGGAGCACTGATCCGTTCCACCAGCGCCAGCCATCGCTTCGAACACGACGAACTCGATCCGGATGTCCACCGTCGGGCGCTGCTCGCCCTCAGCGGAGAACTGGGCGCCCGACTGCGTACAACCGGCGAGGTGTGCCGGGGCCTTACCCTCACGGTCCGGTACGCCGACCGCTCCAGCACCACCCGCAGCCGCGCCCTTCCCGAACCCACCCCGCACACCCCCGCGCTGAGCACGCTCGCCTACACCCTGTACGCGGCCCTGGGCCTGCAACGGGCTCGCGTGCGGCAGCTCTCCCTGCGCGCCGATCACCTCGAAACCGCCGAAGGCGCCCACCACCAACTGCTGCTCGACGACGGCGGCGACGACAAAGCCCGCCGCATCGAAGCCGTCGCAGACGCCGCTCGCAGCCGGTTCGGACCACACGTCATCACAGCCGCCGCCCTCGCCCGCACCCTCCCCCAAGCCCCACAAGGCGGGCACCTCAAGGAGCCGACATGAGCAGGGCGAGCGCAGGCCGCTACCACCTGGTCTCTCCATCGACGGCACCGACGGCCGCTGCCGCCCGCTGTGCTTCGTCCTCACGCCCGGCCAGGTCGGCACGTACCCGCGTTCGAGCACGTCATGGCCGCACTGCGCGTGCCCAGAGCGATCGGCCGACCGCGCATCCGGCCCCGCGTGGCCCTGGCGGACCGGGCCTACTCTTCCCCAGTCATCCGAGACGCAGGCGCAACATCCGGGCGGTGATCCCACGGCCCGCCGACCAGATCGCCCGCCGAAAGCGGAAGGGCCGCTGCGGCGGCCGCCCGCCTGCCTTCGACCGCGAGGCCTACAAGCGACGCGACAGCGTCGAACGCTGCATCAACCGTCTGGACGGATCTCTCGGAGCCGCTTCCCAGTCCGGTCGAGCCTGGTGCCTTCCTCGTGCGGTTCCTCCGGGATCAGCAGGACTGCGTCATCTGGTACCTCTACCTACGTCCGTCGAGCGAGGTGTTCGTGGTGCACTCCGACCTCGACTACGAGTACGAGTGCGAGGCGCGGCGCGACGGGGAAGAGACACATACTGATCTCGACGATGCGGAGGAGCAGAGGGCCGCGATCCTGTGGTGTGCGCCGTCGTTCGAGGAGTTTGCCCATCGGTTGTGGATTGAGAACCGTCTGTGGCATGCGGTTAACGACCGTGACCTGCCACGGCTCGAGCCGCAGTTGCAGGACTACTTGCTGTCAACGGTCATTGAGATGCCCAGGTGGGTGGCCGTTGGGTGTCCAGGCTGGTGGCCATCAGAAACCCAGGCGTGTGGCCAGTGGTGTTCCTGGGGGTGGGGGTCAGCTCAAGGGGACCACTCCCTTGCCGGCGAGGGCCTCGGCGAGGCGGTGCGAGTCGCCGGTGGTGGTGACGAGGTGAGCGTGGTGCATGAGGCGGTCGGTGCTGGCGCCCGCGAGGGTCTTCGGCATGATCGTGTCGAAGCCTGAAGGGTGAATGTTGCTGGTCACCGCGATGGAACGACGCTCGTAGGCGGCATCGATGATGCGGTAGAACGCCTCGGCGGCGTCCTCGCCGACCGGCAGCAGTCCGATGTCATCAATGACG
This sequence comes from Streptomyces sp. NBC_01446, assembly GCF_026340095.1. Classification (GTDB taxonomy): domain Bacteria; phylum Actinomycetota; class Actinomycetes; order Streptomycetales; family Streptomycetaceae; genus Streptomyces; species Streptomyces aureus. Next base: position 629,289 of record NZ_JAPEPO010000001.1, read on the forward strand.
ATCAAATCGGCCCGGCAGATCCGGGCGACGGTGCGGGCGGTGGATCCGTCGACCTTCGACTTGCCGATGGCGGCGCTGAGCGTCTCCAGGGTGAACCAGGAGACCCGCAGGTCCTTCTCGATCGCGGCCTGGGCGAGTCCCTCGGTGAAGTGACTTTTCCCTGTGCCGCTCGGGCCGGCGATCACCAGGTTCTCGGCGCGGCCGATCCATTCCAGGGTGATCAGCGAGTTCTGGGTGGGTTCGGGGATGGTGGAGTCCTCGGCCCGCCAGGAGCCCAGGGTCTTGCCCGTGGGGAAGTTCGCCGAGTGGCGTCGCAGCCGCCGGGTGGCCGCGTCGCGGCCGGTGACCTCTTCGGCGATCAGCAGTCGCAGGACCTCGGCCGGGTCCCAGCGTTGAGCGCGGGCGGTGGCCAGCACGTCGGGGGCTGCTTTGCGCATATAGGGCAGGCGCATGCGGCGCATGAGTTTGTCGAGCTCCTCGGGGATGGCGGGCGGGTTGGGAAAACTCATGGAGGTGCCGTTCTCGTGGGTGATGTGCAGCCAGAAAGTGGTGTGGGGCGGGGAGTTGGTCACTTCCCCAGGGCCTGCCAGCCGATGGTTCCGTTCTGGACGGAGTGGGCCTCGTCGGCGCGGACGACCTCGCCGGCTGGCTTACTGTCCGCGATGTGTCCCAGGATCGAGAGCAGGTCGCCGTCGGCGAAGCGCCCGGCCGTGGCCGCAAGTCCCAGGGCCTGGTCGACCCGGTCGTTGCCCAGGACGGTGGCCAGCTCGACCGCGCGGACCATCTTGGCGCGGATGCGGGTGGCGCCGGCGGGTCCGGCTTCCTTGAGCCAGCGTCCCGCGCCGGGGCCTATGGCCACGAACGCGATCTCGGCTTCCGAGCGTGGTTGCAGTCTGGGCTGGTGGACGCTGCGGCCGTCGGGATGGTCGGGGTAGTGCTCGTCGATGATCTGCGGAACACCCGGGGTGGAAAGCTGGTGGCGCCAAATCTCCGACAGATCGCCGGAGTTGGTGCGGGCGGTGATGGACAGTTCCTCGCCGACCACCCGGCACCACACCCTCACGCCGGTATAGCCGGGCGGGGTCGAGTAACGCACCGAGTTGAAGCTGATGGTGCGGTCGGAGCCGACCAGTCTCTCTTCGCCCAGCGCGAGCGCGAGCGGCTCGCTGGGCAGGACGTGCAAAGTCGTGCGTTCGATGTCCAGGCGGTCGGCGGGTATCTGCCCGCTCGCCCGGTGACGGCGCGAGTTCACCGTGTCGCACCAGGTCAGGCAGGCATCGGCAAGCTCGGCGAACGAGTCGTAGGCGGGAAGAAGGTTCGCGTCCGTGGGCACCAGGTCAGCCTTCGCGATGCGGACCGTGGCCTCCGCGCCGCCCTTCGATTCGGGGTCGTATGGCACGCAACTGACCACCTGGCAGCCGTAATGCCGGCCGGCGGCGACCATCTGCGGGTGCCGCACCGGGATCCCGGCGATGTGCTCGACGGTGACCGTCTTTGCGTTGTCCGTCAGTACGTATGTCGGTGCCCCGCCGATCCGGCGCAACGTGGTGTCCAGGCAGGCCACCAGCGTGCCCAGGGTGCAGTCCCAGACCGGGATCACCACTCGGAACCGGGACCAGGACAGCCATGCGCAGAACAGCCAGGTCCGCCGGCCGCCGATGCGCGGACCCTCGCCCCAGTCGAACTGCAGCCACCGGCCCGGCTCGGGAATCCACGGCCGGTAGGTGCGGCGCTTGCCCGCCTTCCAGGCCGTCTTCGCCGCGTTCACCGCCCGCCTCGTCGAGCGCGCGCTGCCCCGGTAGCCCATCTTCACCAGCTTTTCGTGGACCACGTCGGCGCGGATCGTCGCCTTCGACTGCTCGACCCACTCCTTGACCTTCTCCAGGAACGCATCGATCATCTTCGGCCGCGGCTCTCGCTCATAAGGATTTCGCCCGCTGGCGCGGGCCTCGACATACCGCTTGACCGTCTTCGGATCGTGTCCCGCCAAGGTCGCCGCCGACCAGACCGTCCCGGTCAGGTAGTACGCCTCAAGGATTTCCATGATCTCTCTGTCAGACTTCGTCACAGGACCTCTCCGACCGACTGCTGATGCTCGCAAACACCAGCAAACCGGACGGAGGGGTCTCCTTCAGATAAGGCAGCGATCAGGAACACCACAGGTCAGACGGCCATCCACCTGGATTTCCGGTGGCCATCCACCTGGACTCAACTGGCCGCACACCTGGACTTTGCCACGGCCGCCGTCACTTGCATCACTACGCGCCGTCCGGGGCTTCCATGTGACCGCGCATTGAGTACGCGAAGTCGCCACTGAACCCTCAGCACCACCAGACGGGACAACCGTCCTCTGATCTTGGGAAGTTGAAGTTATCCGAGTGTGTGCGCCGCGATCCTCGCGCGTGGCCCGACGCACGTGATCCCGGCCCGTGGGAGGAGATCCGCGAGGCGTTCGAGCGCCGGTGCTGGCTGCAATACATGCCGCACGCCAGGGCGATCGAGGTACGCGAGATCGACTGGATCGGGTGAGAAGGTCGCGACCTGGGCCGTGCTCCGAGTCGCGCCCTAGGTCGTCGGGTGCGGTGGTTGCGACCGCCCTCGTATGTCTTCTGACCTGGGAGACATGGGGTGCAGCAAAGAGGCTGCGGGATGCCGACTACTTACCTGGAACCCACTCTGCGCATTAGCTGCTGGTGTGCAGAGGAGGAAGCCGCCAGGCCCGAATACCTGAGGGCCCTCGGACGCCCACGACCGAGCCAGGCCCTGTCTTCAAATTGCCGCTTGCCTCACGAGTCCGGCCGGGGCCCCGGCGCCGCGCAGCAGGGTGTCCACGACGCGGGTGGCGAGCGCGTCCGCGTCGCCGCCTCCCGCTCCCTCCTTGGCCGCCTCGTGGATGAGGGCGTAGTAGACGCGCCGGGTCCAGTCGAGGTCGATGTCAGGGCGGAGTACGCCCGCCTCCTGGGCACGGCGGAACAGCTGGACGCAGGTGGCCCGGACCTCGGCGTGGATGCGGGCCGCCTCGGGGTGGGCGTCCTCGGCCGCGCGATTCATGGCGAACGACCAGTCGGTCTTCACGCGGAGGACGTTGGCAGTGACCTGGTAGAGGGCGACGAGCGGCGGGGCGGCGTCCGGGCGGGCGGTGCCGACGGCGTCCGCGAACTGGCGGGCGGCCCAGCCGGTGAGCTCGTCCAGGAGTGCCTCGCGGGTGGCGAACCGGCGGTGGACCGTGGTCCGGGCGACGCCGGCGGCCCGGGCGAGCTGCTCCATGGTCGCCGCCGGGTTGGTGGCCAGAACGCGCTCGGCCGCTTCCAGGATCGTCTGCACGGTCCGTTCGGTGTCGGCCCGGAGGGGCCGTTTCGCCTGTTGTTCCGTCTGCTGCTTCTGCGCCGTCACACCGACACGCTACACCCGCACTCCGATTAGGCAACTACTTGCAACATCGGTGTTGCATGTCATAACTTCATGGCGTCAGATAGGTAGCAACTTCGCACCCCGTCCGCGGGGAGAGGCGACATCAAGGAGCGGTGAGTGATGCAGTACAGGAAGCTGGGCCGCACCGGCATATCGGTCAGCAAGTTCGCGCTGGGCACGCTGCGTCTGGGGGCGTGGGGGAACACGGATCACGACGATGCGGCCCGGCTGATCCACACGGCCCTGGACGCCGGGATCAACCTCATCGACACCGCCGACCAATACTCGGGCGGCGAGGCCGAGGAGATCGTGGGCAAGGCCATCCGCGACCGCCGCGACGAGGTCGCGCTCGCGACCAAGGGGCACTTTCCCGTCCGCTTCAAGGACGAGGACCCCAACCGGCAGGGAAACTCCCGCCGTTGGCTCACCAAGGCTGTCGACGACAGCCTGCGCCGTCTGGGCACCGACCGCATCGACCTCTACCAGGTACACCGCCCGGACCCGAGTACGGACATCGACGAGACGCTCTCGGTCCTGTCCGACCTGGTGCGCGCGGGCAAGATCATGGCGATCGGGACCTCGGACTTCCCCGCCGAACAGCTCGTCGAGGCCCAGTGGACCGCCGACCGCCGCAACCACATCCCCTTCCGCACCGAGCAGCCCCCCTACTCCATCTTCGTGCGCGGCATTGAGGCGAACGTGCTGCCCACCGCGCAGAAGTACGGGCTCGGCGTGCTGACCTGGAGTCCACTCAACAGCGGCTGGCTGACCGGACGGTTCCGCCGCGGCGAGCCAATCGAGATGAACGGATTCCGGCAGGCGGTCGCCCACAAGTTCAACCTCGACCTGCCGGGCAATCAGCGCAAACTCGATGCCGTCGAGCGCCTGTCGGCCTTGGCCGACGAGGCGGGAACCTCCCTGACGCGCCTGGCGCTCGCCTTCGCGTCGACCCACCCGGGCGTCACCTCGGTGATCCTCGGCGCCCGCACGGTCGAGCAACTCACCGACCAGCTCGCCGCCGCCGAGGTCCGGCTCGACGACGAGATCCTCGACCGCATCGACGAGATCGTCGCCCCCGGCGTCACACTCAATCCCGCGGACAGCGACTACAGGCGCCCAGCCCTGACCGACCCCGAGCAACGCCGCAGGCTCGCCCACCACCGCTGACGGCGGCCCGCTCGCGATGAGTTCCTGCGGCACACCCTGGAGCAGACTACGATCCTTCAAATGATCTTGAAGGGTGGATCACGGTCGGATGATACGTCGTCATGAACTGTCCCATGAGGATTGACAGTTCGGCCGCTGCCGCCTGAGTCCCTGCGGGGGGCGGAAGCGGGTGGCCGACCGAACCGTGCTCAACGGGATCGTGTGGAAGTTCCGGACGGGCACAGCCTGGCGGGATGCGCCTGAGCGGTATGACCCATGGGCCACGCTGCACACCCGCTTTCGCCGGTGGGCTCCGGACGGCACCTTCGAGCGGATGCTCGAGACCGCCCCCAGGTCGGGGCGGCCACGGCTCGTCGGGCACCTGGCAGGACCAGCCGTTGCGCACCAGCAACTTGCGCACGCCCTGAATCGTGTAGGCCAGGTGGAAACGCCGCCCGATCACCATCTTGACCCACGCTAGCGTCCACCGCTGGTCCTCCCAGCCGTGCGCGGGCGGCCCCTTGGCCTGCTCCGCCTCCAGTTGCGCGAACTGTGCCTCGTGAAGAATGCAGCCGAAACCACGCTCAGGGACCACCGCTCAGGACTCACTGAGCTCTCCCTCCCTGGACAACCAAGCCCGGTAACTCTAGGGCCGCGAGGCGCCGTCGCGGCCGGCATTGCTGACCTTCGTGACAGGGCCAATCACGAGCAATGCTCAAGATCTGTGGATCGCTCCTGGGAGGGCATGCGGAGGGCGTACCTTCCCGGGTGATCGATCGAAGGTCACCGAGCAGACCGGTGTAGCAGCACCGGTCGGGAGGGTACGCCCGTGCTTACCGCAGTGAACAACGAGGACTCGCCGCGAGACGGCTCCCTGATCGACGGCATCGTCCGGGAGGGCGCGCGGCGGATGCTGGCCGCCGCGCTTGAGGCCGAAGTCGACGCCTACATTGTCGAGTTGGCCCACGAGAAGGACGATCGTGGCCGCCGCCTAGTGGTACGCAATGGCCACCACCAGCCCCGCACCGTGGCCACCGCCGCCGGCGCGATCGAGGTGGTCGCCCCACGTGTCAACGACAAGCGCACCGATGAGGCGACCGGTGAGCGCAAGCGGTTCTCCTCCGCCATCCTGCCGCCGTGGTGCCGCAAGTCACCCACGATCGCCGAGGTGCTGCCCCTGCTCTACTTGCACGGACTGTCCACCGGCGACTTCGCCCCCGCCCTGGAGCAGTTCCTTGGCTCGGCGGCCGGACTGTCGGCCCCGAAGGTCAACCGGCTGACCGCCCAGTGGCAGGACGACCACCGCGACTTCGCCCGCCGCGACTTGTCCGCCAGCGACTACGTCTACCTGTGGGCCGACGGCATCCACCTACGCATACGCCTGGAACAGGCCCGCTCCTGCGTGCTGGTGATGATCGGCGTGCGCGCCGACGGCACCAAGGAGCTGATCGCCCTCGCGGAGGGCTACCGGGAGTCGACGGCCTCCTGGGCTGACCTGCTGCGTGACTGCGTCCGTCGAGGCATGCGCGCGCCTGCCCTTGCCGTCGGCGACGGCGCGCTGGGGTTCTGGAAGGCCCTCGCAGAGGTATTCCCCGAGGCTGACCAGCAAAGATGCTGGTTTCACAAGATCGCCAACGTGCTCGGTGCGCTCCCGAAGTCCGCCCACCCCGGGGCGAAGAAGGCGCTGGCCGAGATCTGGAACGCCGAGGACAAGGACCACGCCCGCAAGGCCGTTGCCGCGTTCGAGGCGGCCTACGGCGCGAAGTTCCCCAAGGCGGTGGGCAAGGTCACCGACGACGCCGAGGAGCTACTGGCCTTCTACGACTTCCCCGCCGAGCACTGGATCCACCTGCGCACGACAAATCCCATCGAATCAACCTTCGCCACGGTGCGGCTTCGGACCAAGGTCACCAAGGGTGCCGGCAGCGCGGCGGCGGCGCTGGCGATGGTCTTCAAGCTGATCGAGTCGGCTCAGGCCCGCTGGCGGGCGGTCAACGCACCCCACCTCGTCGCCCTCGTGCGAGCCGGCGCCTGCTTCGAACGCGGCAAGTTGGTCGAACGACCAGAGGCTATCGCAGCCTGATCAGACGTCACCCGAACCACACGTCTTGACAATAACGTAGTGGAAGAGGCAACACGGCAACGGTGATCAGTGCTTCCAGCTCTTACGGTCAGCGGTGCCGGGTCATGTCTCGGTAACTGGCACCAGCGGGCCCGGGTATTCATCACCTGCGATCATCAAGCAATACCAGTCGAAGAAGAAGGGGCGCACGATGTCGCCACGGTTGCGTGTAGCAGGTCCCGACGACGCCGAAAAGGTAGCGATGCTGCACGCCGACAGCTGGCGCCGGAACTACCGCGGCGCCTATGCCGATTCATACCTGGACGGCGACATCCTCACCGACAGGTTGGCCGTGTGGTCTTCGCGGCTCGCCGCCCCGGCCAAGGGTATGACGGTCATCGCCGAGGATCAGGCCGGGCTGGCGGGCTTCGTGCACGTCGTCTTCGACGACGATGATCGATGGGGCAGCCTCATCGACAACCTGCACGTCTCCCACGACCGTCAGCGCACCGGTGTGGGCAGGGTATTGCTCGCCCGCGCAGGCGAGTCCATCGCCGGACAGGCGACTGGCAAATCCATGTATCTGTGGGTACAGGAACAGAACACCTCTGCTCAGCAGTTCTACCGGGCTATGAACGGCACCTGCGTTGAAAAAGCGCCGATTTCGCCCCCTGGCGGCGTGCCATCCCGGCTGAACGGGACCCCCAACAAGCTCCGCTTCACCTGGCCCGACACCTTCACGCTGGCCTGCACCACCGGCCACTGAACTCTTCGGAGTCCGAACCAGCGGATCAAGCCACGATCACTGATCCACAGGTCTTGACAATATCTCGCCAATCACGTGAGTCGGGACAACCGCCCTCGCACTGCACGGCTCCGCGCCCAGGCGCCGGGTCCAAGAGCCGATCGAATTCCGACAGCAGGGCTATCCCTCGACCGGCCGGTTCACGGGGTCTCCTCGAACAGACTGACGCCCTTCTCGGTGGCCAGGGCTTGCAGTTTCTCGGCGTCGTCGGCGGGGACGCACACGAACGCCCGAAGCCCCTCGTCCCCGCGGCGCAGAATGTAGCTGGCGAGGCTGTCGGTCATCTGATTGCCGTCCTTGTCGTAGAAGAGCCACCGGACACGGACGAGGAAGATCGTGTCACTGAGCTGATCATGGCTCAGGCGCTCGTATCCGACGGAGGCCAGGCCGAGCTTGCGGTACAGGGGGTAGGACTGCTCCAGCCCGCTGGCCATGGCTTCCCGGGACTCCAGCACGCCGGCACCCTGCTGGTCGTTGAGGATCATGCCCGGGCTTCCCCACAGGTCGGCCGCTGCCTGGGCATCGTAGGAGGTGAGGGTGCCGGCGTAGCGGGCGAGGTAGTCGTCGATGTCGGCTTCGATGTCGGCTTCGATGTCGTTCATAACACCCACCGTAGGCGCGAACCCCGTCAAGGCCGTGGCCGGTGACGGTCGGCACCGGCCAGACCTCAAGATCACGAACTGGCGGCTTTTGGCTCCCCTCGGCGCTACGCCCCGAGTGCCCGTCACGCCTGCTTTTCCGTACCAGAGTTTGTGTCGTCTGCATCCGGTATATGTGAGCGGTGGCGGCCACGGAGAAGCGCGGTGCGCAACAACCGATCGGTTCCTGGCGAGACAGGGCCACAGGGCGATTGTCCTACGGCCCGATTCGGTCGCGTTCGGGAAGGGTGTTGAGCTGGCGGTCAGCGAGTAATAGTCACGATCTGTGGATCTGGTTCTTCAGCATCTGCCGTGTGGGGCGTCGAGGCGCCCTGTCGAAATGTCCGACGGATCGACGTACCGTGATCGCCGTGACCCATGCTGACCTCGAACGCAACAAGGCCACGGCAACGGCGTTCTACGATCTGATGTTTAACGAGTGTCGCCCGGCGGAGGCCCTGGAGAGGTACGCGGGTGCGACCTATATCCAGCACAACCCGCATGTGGCTGATGGCAAGCAGGCATTCGTCGACTACTTCGAGCGGATGGCAGCCGAGTACCCGGGCAAGCGCGTGGCGTTCAAGCGTGTCCTCGCCGAGGGTGACCATGTTGTCCTGCACTGCCATCAGGTATGGCCGGACGAGGAGTACGCCGGCATCGACATCTTCCGCTTCGACGTGGACGGAAAGATCGTCGAGCACTGGGACGTGCTTCAGGTCATGCCCCCCACGTCCGAGAACGACAACACGATGTTCTGATGGCCGCCTACAGGCCGGGGCTCGCCTCGAAGGCGGCCTCTTGGTCGAGCGGCCGAAAACGGCCGTGGCCTGAGCCGTCCCCGGTGGGCCAGTAGGTTTCTCGTCGTGAACCGCGTCGAACTGCACCTGAAGCGCACTACCGATCAGACGTCCACGACGACCTCCTGCTGCGGCTCGGCGCGTGGCGGCATGTCTGCGACTCGTTCTACCTGGCCAGAGACGAAACGCCGACAGCTGGGGCAAACGTGTCGCAGCAGATCGCCCGTCTCCTCGACCAGTGGGGCGAAGCAGGTGCAGCGGCTACGGCCGACAGGGGGCACGGTGTTCTTGCCCTTCGACTTCTCCGATGAGTGCACGGGCTGGCTCCGGGTCTCTTCCCCCGACGGAGACCGCGTCCGGGTGGAAGTCGGCTGGAGCGGCATCCAGGGCTGGAGCTTCCACCCCTCAGATATCGCCGATACTGCCCGAGTCGTCGGCGACTTCGAGACGGAAGCCGGGGTCGCCGTGGACTGTCGCATCGCGGACCTCCTGACCACCATCACCGACAGCCGAAACGAATGCACCTCGATCAGTAGCTGAACCACCGGTCTTGACGATTACTCCTGCTCACCACTTCCTTGCCCGGTGTGATGGGAAAGGCTGGACGGGCAGCTTGAGCGTTGGCTGAAGGCCAAGGGTTTGGCGGTACCTGGCCAGCGTGGCGGTGGGAGGTCTAGCGGCCCAGGTCAGCGAAGGTGTCGGAGCGCGGAGACCGTCCGGAGGCGCCAGCGGAACTCGGGCGGTCGGCCTGGGATACACACGCCGGGCCGACCCTGACGACACCGGCTCAGGACGGGGCCGGCAGATGGATCGAGGCGAGTTTGGCCGGGTCGACGACGATGTGGATGCCGGTGATCCGGCCTTCGGCGACGGTGAAAGCGATGACGAAGACAGGGGTTCCGTCGGGGCGCCAGGACATGTGGCCGGGGATGCCGTTGACCAGCACGGGTCGGTGGCGGGCGACCTCGCCGGAGATCATGCGGGCGCCGGCGGCGACCTCGGTGGCGCCGAGGGTGCCGAGCACGCCGTCGGACTGTGGCCGTCACTTCCTACGGGCGTACGCGGATGACTGTCTTCCCGCGGCGTCGCGTGGTCGGGTTAAGGGCGCCAACAGCATCGTCCAAGCTCGCGATGTCACCGATGTTTGTCCGCAGTCGTCCGTCCCGCACTCGTTGCACGATCTCGCCCAGTTCGGCACGATCGACCTCGACGACGAAGTCCACCGCCAGGCCGTCAGCGGGTCGCGCCTCGACCGGGCCGACGATGGACACCAGCGTTCCTCCAGCCTTGATCAGGGCAGCGGACCGTTTCTGAACGTCGCCACCGATGACGTCGAAGACGAGATCGACGCGGCCGACGTCTTTCAGCGCGTCATTTTCGAGGTCGACGAACTCGTGCGCGCCGAAGTCGAGTGCCTTCTCACGGTCGGCGGCGCGTCCGGTGCCGATGACGTAGGCGCCGGCCTCACGTGCGAGCTGGGTCACCATCGTCCCGACTGCCCCGGCCGCGCCATGGGCGAGGACGGTCTGGCCAGACTGGAGGCGGCCGTGCTGGAACAGCCCCTGCCACGCGGTCAGACCTGAGATGGGCAGGGACGCGCCGACGGTGAAGTCGACGTCGCCGGGCAGCGGTGCGAGGTTGCGTGCTTCGATCGCCACGTACTCCGCCAGGGTGCCGTCGCGGTGCCAGTCGGCGAGGCCGAACACTCGTTGTCCGATCGATAGCCCCGTCGTGCCGTAGCCGAGGGCGGTGACCACTCCGGCCAGCTCGTGGCCGGGGATCGACGGTGTCTTGTCGCGGCCGGCGCGATCGGTCCAGGTCGATGGCCACTCCATCTCAGTCGGGACGAAGCCCGATGCATGAATCTGAACGATGACGTCGTTGATCGATGCGGGCGGTTCAGGCCGCTCCGTTAGCGTCATCCCGGCCGTTCCCGCGGCCTGGTCGGTTACCACAATGGCTTTCATCGAATTGTCCTCTTCCTCGCATGTGTTGTGGGTTTGGTTTCCGGGTGGGTGTTCAGACGAAGGTGACCAGCTGGTCGGCGTCGAGTCCAGCTCCGACACCCGCGCCCCCGGCGGCACGGTCAGCAGGGAATCGAGGACTGCCCGCTGACCGGTACTCAGCAGCCCGTAGAGCTGTCTCACAGTCGCTGGTTCGCCGCCCCCGCACCGACGCGACCAGCCGGGCGAGCGTCGTCATGCCGGGGCAACAGCACCCGACGCGCTAAGAGTGCGGAACGTGAGTTCTTGTCCGTTTCGTAGTTGAGGTTGGACAAGGATCGCTGGTCATGGGCGCGAGATGGTCCTCAAGCGCCGGGGCGGGCGAACAGGCCGGGTTCGGGCTCGGCGAGGACGCCGCGGCTGACCAGGCGCTTGAGTTTCGAGCGGATGCCTTCGGTGTTCTTCGGGAGGATTGGCAGGTCGAGGGCCTGGCACAGGTCGCGGGCGCGCATCGGCCGGCCTGTGTCGGCCAGGGCGGTGAGGATCTGCCGGTAGGCGGGGTGGTCCGGGATGTCGGGGCCCTCCGGCTCGGTGGCGGGTGAGGGCAGCGGGAGCGTGAGGAGAGTCTTGCGGGTGATGCGCAGGTTCTCGCTCTCCGCGTCGATCTCGCCGAGCTGCCGGGTGAGTTCCTCGATGCGGTCCCGCAACTGCCCGGCCTGGTCGGCCAGTTCGCGCTCACGGTTCTCGATGTGTTCCAGGATGGCCTTGACCTGCGGGTTGTCGCTCATGCGGTCCTCCAGGAGGCGAGGGTGGCTCCGGTGAGGCGGCGGCTCATGACCGAGGTCATCGCCCACAGAACGCGGGAGCGGGAGGAGGCGGGACGGTGTTCGTAGTCGCGTACGAGACGGCGGTAGAACATCAAGATCCCGTTCGTCTGCTCCACGATCCACCGCTTCGCCTGCGGAACGAACCCGCGCTGGTCCGGGTTGCGTTCGACGATCTCGACGTCGATGCCCACGGTCTTGCCGTGCTCGACGACCTTGTTCTTGAAGCCCTGGTCGACCAGGGCCTTGGTCACCGTGTCGCACTGTGCGGCGACACCGTCCAGCAGGGCGATACCGGCGGCGTTCTCGTGCGCGGAGGCGGGCAGCACGACGCAGTCGACGACGAGGCCCAACACGTCCACGGCCAGGCATCTCTTCCTGCCCGGCACTCTTTTAGCGGCCTCCTTGCCGGTCGTGGTGGCGGGGACGCCGACCGCGGCGTGGATACTCTGCGTGTCCAGGACCACCAGACTCGGATCGGCTAATCGCCGCTTCTTCTCGCGAAGTTGCCACCGCATCAGATCGTGGACGGTCTGGTCGGTGCCGTCATCGCGCCACTTGTAGAAGTAGTACTTCACCGCGCCGGCGGGCGGCAGGTCGTGGGGCAGCAGGTCCCACTGGCAGCCGCTGCGGTTCTGGTACAGGATCGCGTTCACGATCTCCCGCATCTCGTATCTGCCCTGATGGCCGCTGACCGACGGATGCGTGGCCTTCCAGGCTGTGATCACGGGCTCGACCAGGGCCCACTGCTCGTCGGAAGCGTCACTCGCGTACGGCTTGCGCATGCTCATGCCACAACCCAGCGAACCCCGAACGCCTGACCGGCCGCGATACCCCAACATCACACCATCGAGCGATCACAAGCCGGACAGAAGATCACGTACCGCACTCTCAGAGGCCTCGTCGACAGGGCAGGAGACGTGTCAGACCTGCGGTGAATGATCCCGGGTATGGGATACGAACTGCACATGACGCGCGCCTCGGACTGGTTGGACAGCGAGGAACGCCCCATCTCGCTGCGCGACTGGCTTGAGTTTGCACACAACAGCGCGGCACTTCGGCAAGAAGGCCACCTCGACCTGCACAGCGTAGGCGGCAACCGGTGTTCACATTGGGCAGCCTGGACAGCGTCGCGGTCGGGCTCCATTGGTGCGAGGGACGAGTGATTCTGTCCGGGGCCCACGCACCTGGTGTGGACGTGGTCGGCTTGGCTGACCTCGCAGCCGAACTGTCCGCGAAGCTGATCGGCGACGAGGGGGAGCAGTACCCGGGATCTGTCCGCCGCGGCAACGAAGAGCCCTGAGCTTGGGAATCACCGGGCCGTCACGGAGGGGGTTGACGCTGACCAGCGCAAACGGCCTCTGGTGATTAATCGCGAGGCGTCGCGCTTGACTGCTCTTGACCGCTGGGATCCGCTCTTTCTGGCACGGATGTGGCACGGGCTTCCATCCGCTCTGACGGGTCGCGTCACCGACCCCGCACCCGACAGCAATGTCAACCGAACGGCCCAACATGACGTGTCGCCCACATGGATGAACAATTGGCTGAGTAGTGTCCCAACCGAGGCAATCTGTGAAAGGCGAACCAAATGCGCATTCGACGAATCCTCGCCGCAGTCTTCGCCACGGCAGCCCTCGCCGGACTCGGCCTCACAGGCGCCGCCACCGCCACCGCCACCGCCGGCAGCGTCACCCCGGCCAGCGTCACCCCGGGTGAGTGCACGGACAACGGCGGAAAGATCGATCGGTCGACGCCCGTGCTCCCGACCTGCAGAGGCGGTATGTACGACGGGCAGACGGTCGACTAAACCCCACTAGGGCCCGTTGTGAAAGTGGATCGGCGCCCCGCAGCCACGCGTTGCGGGGCGCTCCCTCGCGAGCGTTCCCCCTCGACTGACGGCTCAACGTACCTGGGAGGCGTGACGATCGCACACGGGCCCGATGAGGTCGGCGGGAGCGGCTTTGGGCTGGAGCTGCCACGGGGCGAGAGATCGGGGCCCGTACGCTGGTCGCGAATCGGGCAGTCTGGACCTGCCCGCAATAGCCCGATGTGGGCCCCGATCTTCGAGGCTCGCCCCATGGTGGCTGCCTAAAGCCGTGGAGCCGACCGGGCCCAGCCACCGCGGGCTACCGTCCACCGCTCGGGTGTGCTCGCTACAGCCGCGCGGCCGGCGTAGCCGGTCCCGGAGCGGGGCGGAGACAAGAGCGTCGGGCCCGGCGGCGAGCCGGGGCCGCGCGCGGCGAGCGGAGCGAGCCGCCTTGATGAAGTAGGGAAAGTTCTATCGCGCAAGTACCGGGACGCACTACAAGTGTGTTGGTCGGGATCTGGCGGTGGTCCGCTGTGGTTCACGTCGTTCGTTCCAGGTCGTCAGCGGTGCCCGATTGGAACTGTCGTACCGGTGCGAACGACTCCGAACGGCAGTGAGTGAGAGGGAAACTGAGGCAGCCCATGGCCCTCGCTCTCAGAGTGCAAACCACGCAGAAGCCCGGGAAAATGTACAGAGGCCTTCGGGAACCGCCTGTCGAGTCACGGCGACCACACCGCAGCCCTTGTGCTGCCCTTCTGCGGAAGGTGAGAATCCCTCAGCCATCGGGTCGCGGTGATCAGGGGCAGGGCCGGGGGCTGTTGTGGTGCGACGGATGAATTTGCTGGGAGAACCGGGAGTGGGGCTGTCGGGGGGACCGGGCAAGCCTGTTCCGAACGTTGCGGAAGTGCGGGCGCTGGCCCGCGGTCAGGTATGGGGTCTGCTCATCGCGCTGCTCCTCCTCGCGATGAGCCACTTGTGGGTGCACAGGCACAAGCCACGGGACGTGGTCACCGGAGCCCACGGCCCTTTTCCCGCCGCGGTCGGCGCCGGGGCCCCGGTCGCGCCTGAACGCGTCGTACGTCGGACTTCGGGCTTCGATGAAGCCTTGGTCCATGGACTGTACGTACGGGAGACAGGTTCGCTCTCCGGCGTGACTGCGGCGAACGTGCGGACCGGCAAGGAGTACTGGCGCTACGAGCGCCCAGACTCGGAGGCCGGTGTGGATACGTTCGACGTGTCGGAACGCACCGTGGTGGCAGCCTTCGCCGACGGGAGGCTCATCGGCGTCGATCTGCGCACGGGCAAGCCGCTGTGGCACGTAGACATCCAGCATGCCAAGGGCTATCGGACCACGGCGCTCGTCGGCGGCCAAGCTCTCACCGAGGCCCCCGGTGCCGTGCGTGCCTTCGCCGAGCGCGACGGCCGGAGTCTGTGGACTGCGAAGACGCCCAAATCCTGCCCCGACGGACTCCTGATCACTGCGTACGCCCTCCCGGGCCACCTGAGCGTCGTCCCCTTGGTCTGCAACGTGACGAACCCCGACAGGGGCGGGTACAACCTCCTGCTCGGCATCGACAACCGCACGGGCAAGGTTCTGTGGCAGCAGCACACCGCGGCCCCCAAGCTGATGGTCAGGGGAGGCGAGCACACACTGGTCATCCCTGATGTGGACCACCCGCCGGCCGTTCAGCTGCTCGACGTCAACCGCCAAGGAGTCACTGCGCGCGCTCTCACTGCCGCGGATGCGTGGGACGCGGTCGCCGCGGGAGGCGGCATCGTGCTGTCGGCCATCGACCCCAATGACCGCCGATCCGAGGAGGAACACGACACTCTCCTGCGCGCCTACAGCACCCGGGACGGACACCTTGCTTGGCAGCTGCGGGCGCCGACCGGCCACGAGTACGGGTTCCCCGAGATCGCCGACGGCCGGGTGTACGTCGTACGCCAGCCGTTCCTCACCGGCAAGGACACGGGTCGCCTGATCCACGCCGACCTGCTCGTCCTCGACTTGGGCACCGGGCGCCTCCTCCACACCATGCCGCTGCTAGCCATGACCGTCCCGGACGACAGCGGGGAGCTCGACGTACGTGACATTGACGACGGGGCGGTGAGCATCGGCTGGCGAGACCATGAGGGAGGCATGCTGATCGCCATGGACTGACCCCTCCCTCGTGGCGCGCACCTCGCCATCACCCAGCCCAATGGGCCTGGTGGCGTGGCGCGTCTTTCCGCATGAGGTCAGCGGAGTCTGAACGGCGAGGCAAGGCTGTCAACAAACTTGAAAACCGTCGTGGCGCGAGTCACCGTGGGTTCAAATCCCGCACCCACCGCGCAGGTTGAAGGCCCTGACCAGGTACATCGGTCGGGGGCCTTCCCTCTCTGTCAATGTGACTCAAGCCAGGCATACTGGATGATTCATTGAGTCGAGGGCGGAGAAGGAGGAGTGCCCGTAGTGACCAGCACCAACGACCACGGGGCCCCGGATCCGCAGGTGACACCCCGATCGACCGGGCAGCGGCGGTACTCGGCGGAGTACAAGGCGAGGATCCTGGCCGAGTACGAGACGCTCGACAAGCAGGGCAAGGGTGCCCTGCTGCGGCGCGAGGGCCTGTACTCGTCGCTGATCACGAACTGGCGCCAGCAGCGAGACAGCGGCGCGAAGGCGGCGCTCGCCGCTCCTGCGGGCCGGCCGAAGGCGGATCCGAGAGAGAAGGAGATCGCCCGGCTCGAAGCCGAAAACGCCAAGCTCCGCAGCGAGTTGGGCAAGGCCCGCACCGTCATCGAGGTGCAGGGAAAACTCTCCGCGCTGCTGGATCAACTCGCCACGGGCAGCGACGGGACGACGGGCGAGAAGCCGTGACGGCCACCAGGAAGCCGCCGCAGACGAGACCGGCAGAGGCCTTCGAGGCCGCCCGCACCAAGGCCCTGGAATCGCTGTCGTTGCTGGTGGGACGGGTGCAGGCGTGCACCGCACTCGGTCTGAGCCGGGCGACCTGGTATCGACACCACCGTAAGTCCCCGGCCCCGGCGCGGCCGAAGAGGGAGCGCAAGCGGCATCCGCGGGCCCTGACAGAGACGGAGGAGGCGAAGGTCCTGGCCGTGCTGCGCTCGGCCGAGTTCGTCGACATGGCGCCCGCCGAGATCTGCGCGGTACTGCTGGACCGCGGCGTCTACCTGTGCTCGGAGGCGACGATGTACCGGATCCTGCGCAAGCACGGCGAGGTGCGCGAACGGCGCCGGCAGGCCACGCATCCGCCACGCAAGAAACCCGAGCTGATCGCCACCGCACCGAACCGGGTGTGGTCGTGGGACATCACGAAGCTGAAGGGCCCGGTCAAAGGCAGCTACTTCTGCCTCTTCACGATCATCGACATCTACAGCCGCTACACCGTCGGCTGGATGATCGCCGCATCCGAGAACAAGGCGCTGGCCGAGCAGTTCCTGTCCTCGACGATCGCCAAATACCCTATCGAGCAAGGCCAGTTGACGATCCACTCCGATCGCGGTTCGCCGATGATCGCCCACAACGTCACACAGATGCTGAACAACCTGGGCGTCACCAAGTCGCACTCCCGGCCGAAGACGTCAAATGACAATCCGTACTCGGAGAGTCAGTACAAGACCCTCAAATACCGGCATGACTTTCCCGAGCGGTTCGGCTGCATCGAGGACGCCCGCGCCTGGTGCACCGGCTTCTTCGACTGGTACAACCTCGCCCACCGGCACTCCGGAATAGCCATGCATACCCCCTTCGATGTGCACTTCGGCCTCGCCGACCAGCTCCGCGAGATGCGCGCCGACGTCCTCGCGAGCGTCTACCGCCAGCACCCCGAACGATTCGTCCGCGCCGCCCCCGAACCCCCGAAACTCCCCGAGGCCGCCTGGATCAACAAGCCCGCCGACCTCCGACACGACGATCAAACGATCCCGGCACAGGGATAGACCGCACTACCTGCCTTGATCGCGTTGACAGGTTCCGCTTCGTCATGCCCATTGACTGTTGGTGACCGCGCTTCCCCGTGAGTCCCCGGTCTATCGGGCACGGGATGGGCACGCGGTCTAGCCCACCCTGCGTGGGCGCTCCCTGGATCACCGTCAGCTCAGATGGCCAGAGGCGGGATGGTTTCGTTGATCATCCCTAGGACGGAGCGAATCTCCTCGCGCGTATATCCGCTGCGCTCAGCGTAGATCGGTCATCTGAGGCGTCACGGTCGCATCGGACTCTTGGGAGGGGCCTGGCCTGGGGCGTCGTCAGCTACCTCACCGCGATCATCCAGCGCCAGAGCATGAGGCACTACGGCTTCCTGCCTAGGCCCATCCCCCGCACCCCGGGCGCCTTCCTGCCCAACGGGGCCGGCGCGAAGACCGGACTCAACCGCGCGATCTCCGATGCCGGGTGGGGGGTGTTCCTGACGATCCTGGCCGACAAGGCTGAAAGCGCCGGACGGGAAGTGATCGCTGTGGACCCCCGCAACACGTCCCGCAAGTGCCCCGAATGCGGGCATACCAGCGCGGAGAACCGGCCCACCCAGGCGAAGTTCCACTGCGTCCCGTGCGGCCACACAGCGCACGCGGACACCGTGGGCGCCACCAACGTTCTACGGGCCGGGCTGGTCCGTCGCGAAGCCCCACCGGCGTAGCGAGAAGCGCCCTCATTCATGAGGGGGAGGTGTCACGTAGTTCACGACGAACATGATGAAGAACAGCGGTATGACGCGCTTGAAGATCTTCTTGATGGCGGACTCGACTGCCGGGGGGTGCTGTACGGCGCCGTTGACGACGCTGGAGGGTATTGCGGACACGAGCGGCTCCGATCGTGAATGCGGGGTACGGCAGAGGCGGGAGTCGCCGGGGCCGGGAAGGGGGCTACCGGCGGAGAACTTCCGCAACCAGAGCTGAGGGCGGGGTCGTACGAACACCCGGCTCTTGTCAGGCAGTTGGTGTCACCAGCGCGGGAAGGAGGGGGTTTCCCAGGCCGGGTCGGCGACGCGCATCGCGGCCGCGTCGTCGCGGTCGCGCATCGTGCCGTCGTCGTCCAGCCAGCGCTGGTGCAGGACGGCGAGCCTGTCGCGGTCGAGGGTGACGCCCAGGCCCGGGGCGTCGGAGACGGTCACCTTGCCGTTGGTGAAGGTGATCCGTTCGTTCAGCACGTCCTCGGACTGCCAGGGGTAGTGCGAGTCACAGGCGTGGTGCAGGTTCGGGACCGTGGACGCCACGTGTGTCATCGCGGCGAGCGAGATGCCCAGGTGTGTGTTGGAGTGCATCGACACTCCGACACCGAAGGTGCGGCATATGGCGGCGAGTTCTCGGGTGTTGCGCAGGCCGCCCCAGTAGTGGTGGTCGGACAGGACGACCTGGACGGCGTCGCGGGTGAACGCCTCCTTGACCTCGTCGAACGTCGTCACACACATGTTGGTGGCGAGCGGCACGTCGGTACGGGCGGCGACGGCGGCCATGTTGGGCGTACCGCGAGTGGGGTCCTCCATATACTCCAGGACGTCCTGCAGTGCCTCGATGACCTTGACGGAGGTCTCGACGGACCAGGCGCCGTTGGGGTCGAGTCGCAACGGGCTTCCGGGGAGCGCCTCGGCGAGGGCGCGTATCGCTGCGATCTCCTGCTCGGGCTCGAAGACGCCGCCCTTGAGCTTGAAGGAGCGGAAGCCATAGCGCTCGGTGAACTTGCGTGCTTGCTCGACGATGCCGGCCGGGTCGACGGCCTCGCCCCAGTTGTCCACCTCGGACGCGACACCCTTTGGGTGCTCGCCCCACTTGTAGAAGAGGTAGCCGCTGTACTCGACGGCGTCGCGCACCTTGCCGCCGAGCAGGGCGTGGACCGGCAGGCCTTGTGCCTTGCCGAGCGCGTCCAGGCAGGCGACCTCGAAGCCGCAGACGACGGACAGTCGCAGCTTGTCGGCGGTCTGGACGCCTCGCAGGCCGCCCACGTCCACCTGGTTGGTCACCCGTTCCTCGGCTACGGCGACCTCGTCCGCGAGGGTGAACAGGCCGTTGAGGTCTGCGACGGACCGGCCGGCCAGCTTTTCGGCGTACGGGCGGGCCAGCTCCAGGTACTTGGTGTCGCCGTAGGTCTCGCCGACGCCGGTGATCCCGTCCGCGGTGGTGACCTCGATGATCAGGCGGGGGGTGTACGGCTGGTGCACGCCCTGGGCGTTGAGGAGCGGCGGGTCGGAGACGAGGATCGGGGTCAGCCGGACGTCGGTGATCGTCAGGTCGTTCATCGGGTGGCTCCAACGAGGTTCAGGCCGGTGGTGAGCAGCGCTTCGAGGTCTGCGAGATCTGCGGGGGTCGGGTCGGTGAGGGGCGGCCGGACCGGTCCGACGGTGCGGCCGCGTAGCCGGGCTGCAGCCTTGACCAGGGACACCGCATAGCCGGGGCGCCGGTCGCGCAGTTCCACGAAGGGGACGTAGAAGTCGGCGAGCAGCTTGTCGACGCGGCTGTCGTCCCCTGCCGACAGGGCCTGGAAGAAGGCGTTGGCGATCTCCGGGGCGAAGGCGTGGACGGCCGAGGAGTAGGCCGGGATGCCGACCGTCGCGTAGGCACGGGCCTGGAGCTCGGCTGTCGGGGCGCCATTGAAGAAGAGGAAGCCGTCGGGGGCGGCGAGGGTGCTGCGCTGGAGCTGGTCGAGGTCGCTGTGGCCGTCCTTGAGGCCGATGACGCCGGGGATCGCGGCGATCCGGCGGACGGTCTCCGCGTCGTAGGTCACGTGGTCGCGCTGGTAGGCGACGAGGGGCAGCCGGGTGCCTTCGGCGATCCGGCACAGTTGCTCGACGAGGCCGTCCTGGGGGGCCTTGTTGAGGTAGTGCGGCAGGACGAGGAGTGCGTCGGCTCCGGCGTCTTCGGCGATATGGGCGAAGCGCAGTGCCTGGGCGTAGCCGTATCCGGTACCGGCTATGACCGGGACGCGGCCCGCCGTCACTTCCACGGCGGCGGTGACGACCTGTCCGTACTCGTCCTCGTCGAGAGCGCTGAACTCCCCGGTGCCGCAGGTCGCAAAGAGCGCGCCGGGGTTGGTCGCCAGTTGCCCGGCGAGATAGGTGCGAAAGCCGTCGAGGTCGAGCGATCCGTCGGCGTGGAAGCTGGTGAGCGGGAATGACAGCACGCCCTGGGCCATGCCGTCGCGCAGCCGCTGCGCCGTGTCGGCGAGGGGGGTCCGCGTCACCACGCCGTCTCCGTATGTAGATGACGTTCGTACATGGGGATGGACAGTAGGCTCGGGAAACCACCCCGTCAATGGGTTCGAGCAAGCGATCCGGCGTCACGTGCAGGCACGGACACGCAGGTCGGGAGGGTACGTACGATCAACCCATGTCCGAACCTGTTGAGCCCGTCGTCCGGCCGTCCGAGTCCGGCGTGCGCGAGGTGAAGTCGGCCGCTCGCACCGTCGAACTGCTCGAACTCCTCGCCGCCCGCGGCGACCGGCCCGCCCGACTCCAGGAACTCGCCGACGAGTTGGGCGTGCCCCGCAGCTCCATGTACGCACTGCTGCAGACCCTGATCGCACGCGGCTGGGTGCGCACCGACGCCACCGCCTCGCTGTACGGAATCGGCCTGCGCACACTGCTCACCGGCACGACCTACCTGGACACCGACCCCGTGGTCCGCGTGGTGCGCCCGTACCTGGACGACGCTTCGGAGCAGCTCGGCGAGACCATCCATATGGCCCGCCTCGACGGCATGGACATCGCCTACCTCGCAACCCGCGAGTCGCACGAGTATCTGCGCACCATCAGCCGCGTGGGGCGCTGGCTGCCCGCCCACGCGGGCGCACTGGGCAAGGCACTGCTGGCCGAACACCCGGACGCGGAGCTGCCGGACGCGCCGTACGAGGCACTGACCCCCCGCACCCACACCACCCTGGCCGCGCTCGTCGCCGACCTCGCACAGGTGCGGGCGCGCGGCTACGCCATCGACCGCGAGGAGGGCGTCACCGGCATCGTCGGGTTCGGCTTCGCACTGCGCGTGAACGACGAGACGCCGGCGAGGGACGCGATCAGCTGCTCGGTACCCGTGGCGCGGCTCACCGAGGAGCGCGAACGGCGGATTGTGACCGTAATGCAGAAGGTGCGCGAGGAGATCGAGGCAAGACTGGCGCAGGGCGAGGGCGCGGTCGGGGTGGACTGGCGCTGAGCAGCCGGGTCCCGACGAAGCGCTTTCGGCGCCTGGCTGATTGCCCAGGTCGTTGTGCTGCCGTCGGTGATGACGTGGTGCTTGCTGCCCGGATCCCGGCCGGCGTTCTCCAGGTTCAGTCGCTGCGCCCACCGCTTCCACGCCAACAGCACGCCCTGATCGGACGACGACGGCGCCACCCACTCCGAGAACGGCGCGGCAGGTCACGGCCACCATCACAAGCGACCCCACGCCCTCGGCAAGCTCCGCGAGTACCTCGTCCGGTAGCCGAGCCGACAGGCAGTAAACGAGCTGGAGACTCGCCCTGCGCCGCCCCATCCGAGGCGCTACGTATACGGTGTGCGCCGATGGATGACGACGTGCGGCCCTGGGACGCGGCGGCGCCGCTCGTACGCGCCGCGCGGTGTGGCGACGCCCTCGCCATGGACGACCTGCTGAAGCTGGTGACGCCGTACGTCACCCGGCTGTGCACCCCGATTGCCCCGGCCGACACCGCGGACGCCGTGCAGGAATCCCTTCTCGCGGTGTTCCGGGGGCTACGCGGACTCCGGGACCCGCAGGCGTTCTATGGGTGGGTGCGTGCGGTCACCGTGCGGGAGGCTGTCCGGGTGGCGCGGCGCACCGCAGGCGAGACGCCCGCCGACCCTGAGGAGATTGCCCGGCTGCGGGACCTGCTGCCTGGCGTCGGCAATGAACTGACTACAGAGGTGCGGGACTTGCTTGCTCGACTGCCCGTACAGCACCGCACCGTACTGGTACTGCGCGAACTGGAAGGCCTGGACGAGCGGACGATGGCCGAAGTGCTCGGCGTACCCGAGGGCACCGTGAAGTCACGGCTGAACAGGGCCCGTTCCTCCTTCCGGAAGGCGTGGACACGGTGAACGCACCCGATACGGTCGCCCGGCTGCACGTACTGGCCGCTGGCCTGCGCGCTCCCTTGTACGCCGAGGCACGGATCGCTCTGCCTTTCGACCAGGTATGGGCGGTCATCGCCGACCTGGAGGGCGAGCTGCCCCATCTGATCCCCTTCGTCCGGGAGTTCAAAGTCCCGCCTGGCGACAGCGAGCGCAAAGCGGCGCAGGCCGTCGACGTACTTGGCCTGCGCGGGCCGTTCGAGGTACGGCTGAGCCCCGGGTGGTGCCTGATGCAATCCCGGCTGGTGACGATGGGAATGGCCGCCACGCCTGACGGCACCGGGACACGCCTCGCCGTCTGCGGCGCGGCGCGCCCCGCCGCCCTAGGCCCCGTGCAGCACGCGTACCGCCGCCTGCTCGGGGAGCGCCGCACTCAAGCCTTCTTCCGCGAGGTGGAGCGCCGCGCCGCCCTGCGCTGACACCTCAGCCGGCCTCAGCGATGAGCCTCCGCAGGGCCTCGGCCACCAACTCCGGCCGCTCCTCGTGCAGATGGTGCCCCGCACCCGGCACCACCCGTACCGTCAGATCGTCCGCGTTAGGATCGCCGCCGCGCAGCAGGGCAGGCGGGATCACCGGGTCGTGCTCGCCGCCCAGCACCAGGGTCGGGACGGCCAGCCGCCGTCGGCGGTGGGTGCCCCGGAAGCCCGCCGGGATGTCCCGCACGACGTACTGCCAGAACATCGACTGCCCGGCATGGGCCGAGCCCTGCGCCGCCTCGGTGAATTCCGCGAGATCCGCGTCCCGCCACGCCGCCGGGTCGGCGACCGCGCGTCGCAGCAGATAGCGGGTGAAGGCCGGCCAGTGCCGCAGGACCAGCCGTCCGAGCACCGGGTACTCGATGAAGGCGGTGAACCACATCCGCCACAGATTCGGCAGGACGTCGCGGTGCCGCGTCCACGGGTGCGTCATGTTCAGCGCGAGGAAGGCACGGAACCGCTCCGGGGCCCGCTGGCAAAGCCGGAAGCCCACCCCAGCACCCCAGTTGTGCCCAACCAGGGTCACCCGGCCCAGGCCGAGCGCATCCAGCAGCGCGAGTATGTCGTCACTGAGCCCGTCCGTGTCGTAACCGCGCTCTGTCTGCTCCGACCAGCCGAAGCCGCGCAGATCGACGCAGATCAGCCGGTGGCCGTCGGCGAGCAGCGGGACGAGCGCGCGCCACGCGTACCAGTGTTGCGGGAAACCGTGCAGCAGCACGACGGGCTCGCCGCTGCCGGACTCGGCGATGTGCAGCTGGGCCCCGCGGACCTTCACCCACCGGTGCTCAGCCCCTTCCAGCGGGGGCATGGGGCGGTCGCTGTTGGTCATGAGGGGATCCCTTCGCCAGATACGAGAAGTCACGTTCACCCCGCCAGGAGGCGCACGATCCGGCGAAGGTTCCCTCGTGTTTGTGTGTCCGTACGTCCAGATCTCGACCAGGCGATTTCGTTGTCCACCGCTGCCTCAGCCATTTTCGGCTGGCTCGACAGCTAGCGGCTGCTCGGTCGGCTCGACTTGGCATCTTCCCGATGTGCGCCCCTGACGGCCACGCTCGTCGAACACCTCAGCTGGCGCACCACGTACGCGAGCCAGCGGACGGTCTGGCCGCCTCATGAGGCCGGTGCCCCGGCCGTAACGGTCGCAACTCGCAGGCGTTGTTGACTGTGGGGATAATGGGGCCCATCCATCGCCCCCAGACGCCGAGCCGCTCCAGCAAGCGGCCGGACCGGAAGGAGCGGCATGAGACAGCACAGACTGGCCACTTTGGGTGCGGCGCTGTGTACAGCCGCAGCACTAGGCCTGGCAGTGCCACCTGTCGCCGCAGCCGTCCCCCATCAGTGTTCCTACCTCTCGTCGACGTCTCGGCCCACGGTTACGTTCGGGGACACCGGTGTGGGGGTAAAACAGGCGCAATGCTTGAGCAACGCGTGGGGAGGCGAGCCGCCCAAGCTCACCCTCGACGGAGTCTTTGACTCGGTCATGCTGAAGAAGATCGAGTGGATCCAGGGCTGCCACGGTCTCCCGGCGAGCGGAATCATCGAGGACCGCACCTGGAAAGTGCTTTACCACCCGGCCCTGGACTGCTACAACCCCTATCCAGCCTGAGCAACCGATTACCCCCGCCCCGAATGAGCGAGGACATCGCGAGCCTGGTGAGGACGCGGCAGAAGCGCCCCCAGTGCGGTCACCGGGGACGCTTCGTGCGAACAGGGCGGGCCGCTCCCCCTGCTCGCCGTCGAGCGGCCCGCCCTGTCCCACCGCCGGTCACCTCCAAGCACCCGGCGGCGGGAGTCTTTAGTCGGCCTGCGTCTCGCCGCGCCAGCCCGGCCAGCTCGTCCCAACGCGGAAGCCGTTACGGAACTCGCCGCTGTAGAAGTGCTGATGGTCGCCGTGGTGGCCGGCCGAGAGAGTGCAGCGCCGTGCGCCTTCGGGCTGCCGGATGAAGCAGATGCCGGGGATCTCAACATGCTGCTCTGGCGTCGCTGGCTTCGCGCTCATCGCCGGGCCTGCCGCAGCACGAGTCGCAACCATGTGCCGTGAGCGCAGACTGTCGGGTCGTCGGTGCACTGCTCGCAGTTCTGCGTGTGGTCGAGCTGCGCCGGATAGACGTGCTGACGGGCACAGGACTGGCAACTCCGGGGGAACCAGCGTGCCACGGCGCCGTGAGAGGCGCTGCGTTCGCCGAGGTCGATGGCCGAACCGGCGCCGAGGGTGACCGCGCACCATGCGCAGTCGCGCCCCCGGATCTGAGGCTCTGTGAGCCTTTGAGGGTCGGGCAGCAGCGCTGCAAGGGGATCCGCGGCGAGGGCCGTCCCGCCTCCCGGTGTGATGTGGTCCGTAGTCTCGGCCATGTCGACGCTCCTGGTGGTGTCGGCCGACCCCGGCGCCGTTCGCTCTGCCGCCGGGCCTTGTTGTGTCCCGACGCTAGGTGCGTGATGTGCAGCACAGCCAGCGATGTGCAGATGTTTGCACGATGACGTATCTAGCTGTGGACATGTCGCGATTGCGCTCTTGACCGGCTCGCCCGTCTGCATGACGGTGGTGCAAAGGACTGCACATCACGTGATCGGAGACAGGCATGCCGCTACGGTTCATCGGGATTGACCCCGACACGAAGACCGAGGACTCTCCCACCGTCTGGGTCGACCAGGAAAATCACGAACTCGTCTTCCAGGGATGGAAGCCCAGCGCTGCACTTGAAGCCGAGTGCGCAGCCTTCGAGGTACCGGGACACGCTGTTGGAATCCCGGACGACGAGGCCGTGATCCGTCTCCCCGCGAGGATGGTGCACATGATCAGGGAGGCTTGCGATGCCGCCGAGCGTGCCGACGATCGCTGAACTCATGGGCGGATGCACACGATCCGCCGTGCACCTTGAAATGCGGGACCAGTACGGAAACGCCGCTGAGGCCGACGACTTCCGGTCATGGATGGAAACCGGCCGCCTCGACACCGACCCGGCATCCTCGGACTGGGCGCCCTGGGTCAGCCTCGTCTCGCAAACCGTCGCGCGCGGCGTCTCGGTGCGGCGCGCCCGCATCGTGTCCGAGCCGGTGACCGACTACATCCGCTACGAGCACGCTTCGACCGTCGTCAACGTGCATGCGGGCGAAGACGTGCGCTGGCTCCCACGCCGGCGCGCCTCGGATATCGCGCTACCCGGAAACGACTTCTGGCTGTTTGACGACCAAGTGATCCGGTGGGGCTACTTCTCCGGCAACGGGGCCTTGGTCGGCCACGAGACCTCCGAGGACCGCGGCGCCGCGAAGCTGTGCGCCGAGGCTTTCGAGGCTGTTTGGAGCCGCGCCGTCCCTCACGACCTCTACCAGATCCGCTGATCAGAAAGCACCGGCAGCCAACCCATGCCCGCCTCCCCTTCCTCATCTGCCCAGGCCGCGCGTGAAGCCGTCGCCCATCGGCTGCGCGACCTCCGCAATGAAGCTGGCTTGACGGTCGTTCAGTTGGCTGCCGCGTGCAGCTGGCACTACTCCAAGACGTCGCGTATCGAGAATGCCCTAACCGGGCCCTCAGCGACCGACATCCGCCATTGGTGCGCCGCCGTCCGTGCGGAGGACCAGGCGCAGGACCTCGTCATCCAGTCCGTCAATGCCGAGTCGATGTACCGGCAGTGGCGCGACCGGGTCCGTACCGGGCTGCGGCCCATCCAGGAGAGCCGCACGCGGACCTACCGCGAGACGGAATGCTTCCGTATGTACTCCTCGAGCCTCGTGCCCGGCCTGCTCCAAACGGAGGGCTACGCGCTCGCCGTCCTCGGCATTGCGGCGAGCATTCACCACTTGCCCGAGGACGACAGTGCGGAGGCCGCGCGCGCCAGGATTGAGCGCTCGCGCATCGTCCACGAACGGGGGCACCGGTTCGTCGTGGTGGTTGAAGAGCCGGTGTTGTACTGCCAGGTGGCCGACCCGGCTGCTATGGCCGCGCAGCTCGGCTATCTCCTCACCGCTGGCGCACTGCCTGCTGTCTCTCTGGGCATCATCCCGAGGGCGGCCCGACGTTCACATTGGCCCGAAGAGACGTTCCACATCTACGACGACCGGCATGTCTCGGTCGAACTGGTGTCCGCCGGGGTGAACGTGACGCAGCCCGGCGAGATCGCTCAGTATTTGGAGACGTTCGAGCGACTGCGCAGCATGGCCGTCTATGACGCGGACGCGCGAAGCCTGATCGTGAAGGCCATTGACGCGTTGGGCTGACGGGCCAACCGCTCAGCTGGTCAAAGTGCCCTGGTGGAAGTACATCCGCCAGCCCGTCTCCCCCAGGCGCCACAAAGAGCTCCGCCATGCCCGACGGCCCTGGTTGTCGGCGAAGTACGTCAGATGAACGACACCCGGAGCAAGAACGACTCCAGACATTTGACTGACGTTGACCGGAGACTCCGGGGATACGCTGCCTCCGCTCGTCACCGTGAGGATCGACTCCGCGTCCCACTTGCGTCCAGAAGCCCCGATCTCGGTGAAGTCCGTGTCCAGGAGCTCCAGGACACGGGCCGGGGAAGCGCGCACCTCGGGATCGAGAAGCAGCATCTCCCCATCGATGGCCGCTCGTATGGACCGCTCACTCTCATCCGTCATGCGGGAACCCTACGAACACCCCTTCCAAAGGCACAGCGAATTGTTCACGCAGAAAGCACCCTCGCGCGGCCACCGAGGCCGTGCGGGGGCGTTGTTCGTTCAGTGTGCGGCGAGTTGATAGATCGAGAGGGCGAAGCCGCCGACGGCGACGGACTGCGCCGTCGACTGGCTGGGATGTCAGTTGATTACACCGTCGTGTGGGCCCACCGGCTCTCCCACGCCACCGTCGTGAGTGACGGCCGCCAAGTCCTCTGCGCGATCAGGATCTGGTCGCGGCCGTCTGAAGCGCACGGGCCCGGTCAGAAGCTGCGCACCCCCGCTGCAGCCCGAGGTCGAGTTCTCCTGGACGGGCCCCGACGGGCCCCGCACCTGGGCCCGGCCCAGGAACGCGCGCAAGGAGGAGACCGACCTCGCCCACCCGCAGGTACCGGCCCGCCCCTACTGGGCCACCGATGCCGGCGGCCACGAACAGGTCGGCTGCATCTACACCGCCCAGGGCATGGAATACGCCTACAACATCGTCATCATCGGCAATGACCTCGTACGCCGCGGCGACCAGTGGCTCGCCCGCCCCGAGGAAAGCCACGACTCAGCATTCGAGAACATGCCCCCGCACCGCTACCTGCCATACGCCCTCAACGCCTACCGCGTCCTGGCCACCAGAGGCACCCGAGGCACCCGCCTCTACTCAACCGACTTCGACACCCAGGCCCACCTGGCGACGCTGCTCCCTCAATCATGACCGGCGCTCCTGCCAAGGCCAGCTGTGAACAGGTCCTCTGGCCCCGGCTGAACGCGATCTCTGGCCCCAGGGGCAGGATCTGCATTTGAGTGTTCGTCACAAGTGGTGCAGGCCCAGCCTTGCGGTGGGAACATCGGTGCGCTCCGGCCAGCCAGGGATCCGTAGGGGCGACCCGCGATCCAAGGTGGGTGCAGTTCCTCTGAAGGTTGATCGCGCCGGTCAACGGGCTCTCGATAGCATTGGCGGACGGCTCGCAGCGATAAGAGGGCACGACGTCTCGTGGTCGAGGGGGAGAACTTCCTCTGGACCTTGAGCCACATCCACCGCGCCCTGGGCAACGGCCTATACGAGGACTGCTGCGAAACCCTCGTCATCCGCCAGTTCAAAGCGAGGGGGCGCCTCCACATCGTCTTCCAGGCAGGCTCCGGCAGGCTTGTCCCTGACGGGAACCTCATGCCATCCGGAGCCGTCGGCACGGACCTCGGTAGAACCTTGAACCTGCACGATCCGGGCACTGTCAGAGCCCTGCTCGACGCAGCCCTGAAACGCGGTTGGCGTACCGACGATCCCGGGACTGAAGAGATCGACGGCTGGAGCATCTTCGATGAGGTGGTCCAGTACCGCGGCGCGACTTCGCCCGACCGAGCTGTCCGCATGGACAGCTCGTTCTGATCGTCTGCGCTGCCGGTCAGCCCTCAGCGGCAAACGGTCGGGCAGGGCGGGACTGGAGGTTAGGGCCGGTGGAAGACAGCGAGTGGGCCGTACTCGGTGGAGGTGGTATCGGCGAGTTCGGGGTGTGCGGGCAGGCGGTTGCGCAGGATTGCCAGAGTGTCGGGCCAGGCTGTCACGGGGTCTGCCGGGTCGAGCAGTACGCGGTCCCAGTCCTGCACTCTGGTTGTGCCGGTGCGGTCGATGACGAATCCGAGACAGTTCTCCGGGTTCTGGTCGAGGGTGCGGACCAGGGCGGCGACGGCTTCCTCTCGGTCGGGTTCGGGAATTTCTGTGAGCTGGAAGGTGAGCTTCTGGGTGGCGTCGTCGACGTGTTCCACTGTTGTGGCGAGGTGTTGGTCGTAGCCCATCCAGCATGCGAACTCGATGGCGCGGTACTGCTCGTCGGTCAGGGCGGAGAGCAGGTTTTCGGTTCCCCCGGTGAGTGGTTCCCGTTTCCCTTCGCGTGTCTCACAAAAGCCGAAGAGGGCGTCCGAGAGCGGATGAACGGCTGAGAGCCCGCTGACCTCCAGGCTGTTGAGCAGTGCCTGGCTTGTGGCAGTGGTCAGCGGTGGCTGGTACCAGGTGAAGAAGCCATCGGTCGTGGAGTTGTCCTGGGCGGTGGCTTCTGCGGAGGCGTTCTTGCCGAAGCGCTCGTCGAAGATCGCCCGTGACCGCTCGTGGGAGACGTCGGGGCTGATGTAGTTCTGGTTCCGGATGTGGGCGACGAACTCGTCAGGCAGCGCGACATGGTGGCGGCGTACGTAGTGGACGAGTTCGACGGGCCACATCCAGGTGCCGTCCGTGATCAGGGAGCCGGCGCCGGTGATCCACACGTCGTCCGTAATGACGTCGCGCTCCGCGCCCATGGCCGAGAAAATCTCGGTACTCGACTCCATGTAGCCGAGGATGCGGTCCTCGTCCCACTCGCCCGTACTGCGGGCCGCGTCGCGCAGGGAGGGGGCGGGTTTCTTTCCCTCGCCGTGGCCGTCGAGTTCCCGGTAGAAGCCGGCTTGCTTGATCATCATCACTCCAGTTGAACCCGGCACCTAGTCGACCACAGGCAGGAAGACACGCCAGTAGCCGTTCCTGTCGATCGTAGGAGTCTGGTTGAGTCCCAGCGTGGATCCGGTACCCACCCTGTCCGTGGGCGCGTACACAGGCACGCCGAGTTCATTTGCCATGCTCTGGCCGAGCGGCATTTCCGGGGGTACGGCGTCGGCGCCGGAGTGGCACGACACTAGGCGTACTGGCTCGCCGGGATGGTAGTTGGGGTTGTTGCGAATCGCGTCCACGACATGGTTGGGGTGGACTTCGAAGTCCGTCAGGTCTTTTCCGTAGGTATTGACGCGGCCCGCGGCGAAGACGCCCTTGTTCGTACCGTGGACCACCACGTCGTGCACTCCGGGGAGCCGGCGGACGCGCTGGAGGTTGTTCAGGGTGGACGTGTCATACCCGACCGTCGTGGTGTTCTTGCTGTAATAGACCGGGTCGCCTGAGGCGAGTTCGAAGTCGCCAGGCTTGGCCGGAGGAGCAGGAGTCTTCGAACCCTCGCTCCGTAGCAGGTTCCAGGTGCGGCTCTTGCCCATCTGGTCGAGGGCTGCACCGTTCAAGCGCAGCGAACCGCCGAAGACCTCTTGGAAGCCGCCGGCCTCGGCGGTGACCCGTGCCGCGCTGCCCGCCCCGCCGAACATGCCGCCGAACAGCATTCCGTCCTTGGCTGCCTGGCTGGCCTCGTCGAGGCTGAGGCCCTTACTCTCGCCGGTCGTGATCGCGATGGGCTGGGCGACGGCGAGGTCCACGGTGACCGACTCGATGCCGCCGAGGGCGGCGGTGGCCAGGGTGGTGCCAGCGATGGTGGCGACCTCGGTGGAGACGGTGACGCCGATGGTTCCGGCGAGTTCCACGATGCTGGCGGTGGCCGCTGCCGCCGCGGCTTCGGAGATGCCTGCGGTGAAGATGGCGAGTGCAGTGCCCGCGATGATGGTGGCGCCGACGATCTCGAGCTCATGCTCAAGGTGCTTTGTCGCGGTGTGCACGGCGTCGGCGTACTTGTCGAGGGCCTTGGCCAGGTCGCGTGAGCCGTCGATCATGTCCTGGAGCCAGCCGTGCTTCTGGTGGTAGTAGCGGCGCCAGTACGGGTCGTCGAAGGCGGATATCGCCTCGCCCTTGTTGTGCTCGATGATCGTGCGGGCCGACTTGTTCGCGGCGGCGGTGACGTCCTCGAGGTCGTCGGCGAAGTCTCGCCACGCCTTGGCCGCATCCCGCAGGCCGTCCTCGTCGGCGTCCGGCCACCACATGCCGGTGACGTCCTGGACGATCTTCTTGGCCTTATCGGCGACGCTCACTTGCCGTCGCCCGCGCTCTTGCTGTCCCTGACGGAGATCCTGCTGAACATGGCGCGGACCAGATCGTCATTGTCGATGTGGCCGTCCGCCATGTCCGTCATCGCCTCGTGGATGCTGGCCAGCCCGTCGGCGAGGATCTGCGCGGACTGCTCCATCTGCTTGACGTGTGGGCCGTATGCCTTGTGGAAGGCGGTGCCCTGATCGTCATCGCCCCAGGGCGAACCAGCCGCGAACAGTGCCGTCTTGAGCTTGGTCAGGGCCTTAAACAGATCCGTGCTGTGGGTGTGGAAGTGCGGGGCTGTCGCCTTCAGATCGGCGAGCTTGATGTCGAGTATCTCGCCCCGGTCACCTGTACCGCTGCTCATGAACGCGCGCTCTCCCCCGTGGTCGGCTCGTCAGCCGTACGACCTTAACCAAGTTGTGTCATTAGCAACTGTTAGGACAGTAAAGGGAAAGTAAAAATCCATTGAGTGCAAGGAGGTTCGCTGCCTGATGCCACCCCTAACCCCACCAGTAAGTTCCGCCGACGACTGCACCGGACCAGTTCCGGATGGCGCCGGACGATCACGAGCCAACGACGGTTGCGATCGGGAACTAAGCGAGCGGCTTCATGGCGACCCGCGAAGTGCACGCTGGCCCCGGCGGGGCACAGTTCGTCCCGAGCGGCTGGCGCCGGACGAGTCGTGGGAGTTCTTTCAGCGGGTGACAACGGAGGCGCAGTCGCGGCCTCAGGATGGTGGACGACGTCCCCGCGAGTGCGGGGAGCACCGGCTCAACGAAGGCAGCCTGCAGCACCACACGCGGGTCGCATAGGCAGCCGGAATGCGGGACGGACAAGGTTGCGCACGCTGCTCGCAGGCGGACCGTCAGCGATAGGCGACGAAGCGGGGCTGAGGGTTTGGTCCACCCTGACATCCGCGGAAAGCGCGTGATTGACTCCGCTGGCACGCACGAAACTGGCACCATGTCGGCTCCGGGGCAGGCACCAACCCTAGGACACCAGAGAGATCGTCTGGCTTCGAAGCACATCCGTAGCACCCAACGGTCTCCCGTGGCCAGCCCTGTCCCTGGGGCACAGGTATCAGCTGGTGGGCGGTTCGGCGACGGGGAGCTGGCCGCTGACAACGGCCAGCCAACTTGGGTGACATGCATCTGCGGCTCATGAATGCTGGCCCGTCACGTACACGCGTGACGGGCCCGGAATGTGCGGTCGTCAGCCGCTCAGGTGTTTGGCGAGGAAGTCGGCATTTGCGGCCAAGTCGTGGCCCAGTCGCACGCTGTGGCACGGGAGTTCGGCGAGACGCGCGGTGACGGCGTGGCGGGCGTGGTCGTTACCGCTGCCCGGTGGGGGCCGGGCCGAGGAGGTCGGGGTAGCGGTCCTCGGTGGCGCCATGCATGAAGTCCTCGTCGCCCAGGGGGCGATGACGGTCAGTGGCAGCCGGTGAGGCGTGGGGGTCGATCTCGGGGAACAGGACGTCGGCTGCGTGGCCTTCGGTGGCAGGTCGAGGCCGAACCAGGTGCTGAACTGGTCGAGGAAGACCTGGACCTTCAGCTCCCTGCGTTTGTCCGCATCCCACAGCGGGGTGCGCTGGTGCTCGGCAAGACGTCCCCCAGGACGACCGGATACAGTGCGCGTTTCGACAGTCTGGTTACTTGAGAAGGGGAAGCGTGACCGACACCAGCGAAGCCCAATCCGCGGACGGTATGGCGCCTGCGCCCCAGCAGAGCCGACTGCGCCGCCTGATGCGCTACATCCCTTTGATCGCCCCCATCCTGCTGTGGGCCGTGCCCTGCTGGGTGCTGCTTCACGCCGGCCAGCACTGGCCGCTCCCCGTGGCGCTGGGCGGCACCGCCCTGTTCGTCCTCGGTCTGATCGGTATGCCGCTCACGATGGTGCGCGGCCACGGCCGGCGCCAGCAGGACTGGGCGGCGATCGTCGGCGACACCCTCCTTGGGGCCAGCTGGGTCCTGTTCACCTGGTCCGTCCTGCTCGGCGTCCTGCTGCGCCTCGCCCTGACTGTGGCCGGCGTAGGCGATGGTCAGAGCCGGGCCCGGATCGTCACTTGGGCGGTCCTCGGCATGGCCGCCGTGCTGCTCGCCTGGGGGTACGCCGAGGCCCGCCGGGTGCCACGGGTGCGCCAGCTCGACGTGCAACTCCCCCGCCTGGGCGCCGGATTGGACGGCACCCGCGTCGTCCTCATCACCGACACCCACTACGGCCCGCTCAACCGCGCCCGCTGGTCGGCGTGGGTCTGTGCGACCGTGAACACCCTGCAGGCCGATCTGGTCTGCCACACCGGGGACATCGCGGACGGCACGGCCGAACGCCGCCGCGCACAGGCCGCCCCGCTCGGCACCGTACGAGCCACCCGGGCCCGGGTCTACGTAACGGGAAACCACGAGTACTACAGCGAGGCCCAGGGCTGGGTCGACCTGATGGACGAGCTGGGCTGGGAGCCGCTGCGCAACCGTCATCTGCTGCTCGAACGTGGCGGTGACACCCTCGTCGTCGCCGGCGTGGATGACGTCACCGCCGAGTCCTCCGGCCTGGCCGGCCACCGCGCCCACCTCGCCGGAGCCCTGAACGGCGCCGACCCCGACCTGCCCGTCCTCCTCTTGGCCCACCAGCCCAAGTTCGTCGACCGGGCCGCAGCAGGCGGAGTCGACCTCCAACTCTCCGGCCACACCCACGGCGGCCAGATCTGGCCCTTCCACCACCTCGTCCGCATCGACCAGCCCACCGTCGCCGGCCTCAGCCGCCACGGCAACCGCACCCTTCTCTACACCAGCCGCGGCACCGGTTTCTGGGGCCCGCCGTTCCGCATCTTCGCCCCCAGCGAGATCACCCTGCTCGTACTCCGCTCCCCGCAGCGGCCCCCCACGCCATAACCGGAGCGGGCCGACAATCCCGCAAGGACCGTTTCACCGAGTCGAAGCCTGCCTCGTCCCCACATGCGCGGACACCACCGGTCAGCCCTCTCAACGCCTAACCCACCGGGCGAAGTCGGCCCTCGCCCCCCTCTGCTCCGAGCGGTCCCCCTACAGATGACCAGCGTGCATCTGCAGTCCTTCCCAATGACGCACCAGCCCGTCGTGCCTGGGCCTCCCCCGCTGGGCCTGCCCTGGGCCCAAGCCGAGGCTCAGGCGTTCCATCTGCAAGGAGTGAGCCATTTCGCCCGCGCCGAACGCAGCGCGGCCAAGTCCCGTGCGGCCTTGGAGGCGCCCTCCTTCCTGTCCGCCGAACAGGCACGCCTGCATGCCGCGCACGCATCACTGTGCGCCGAGGCGGAACACTGGTGGCAGGCGCTCGCGGCGAACGACGAGGAGACCGTCTGCGAGGCGGTGAACACCGCATTCTCTGACAATCCGGCCGCTGGGTGCGCGGTCGGTGTCGACGGCTCGGTGCTGTCGGTCGTCATGCGCCAGCAGGATCTCGACGCGATGCCCACCCAGACCCCGGGCCTCACGCCCAGCGGGCGCCCCACCCTCAAGAACCTCACCAAACGAGACCGGACCCTGTGGTGGCTCACCTCCATGGGCTCCAACATCATCGCCACCCTCAAGGAAGGATTCGCCACCGCACCCGGCATCACTGCCATCGATCTCGCTGTTCTCACCCGCCTCCCTGACACCCAGCTCCTCGGCTTCGTGGCCTACGGGCGCTGGACCCGCCAAGCCGTCGCGTCGACACCCTGGCACGAACCCGAGGACGCCCTAAGGTTCTTGGACATCGGGCAGGACGTGGCGTGTTCGGTCACCACGACGGCCTCCGGGACCTTCTCCAGCAAAATCAAGCCGCTCGACATCAGCCGCACCGCCGGACTCCAGGACCTCCTCGATCACGGCCAAGAAGACCCGGACACACCGGAACCTTCCCTGGCCGACCTGGACATCAGCCTCGGTGCCAACAGCACGCCAAGTGGCCGTACGCCGACCACTGGATCTGATCCGTATCGGATCCGCACCTTCGCAGAATGGCAAAGCGACACGGGGACTTCACCGATCTCCCCCGTCCTCGGAACCCGGCCCCGCAACCACACCGCGAGCCGCCCACGTCTCTCATCCCCGGCCAGACCCTGGTGCTGCCGGAAGAAGCCTGGCAAGGAATACACATCGCGCTCACCTTCGCCGGAGCGGACGTCGACCTGACCCTCTTCCTTACCGGCACGGACGGCCGCGTGTCGGACGACCAGGACTTCGTCTTCTACAACCAGCCCTCTGCCGCCAACGGCGCGTCCCGCCTCTTGAGCAAGCAGGCCGAAGGCCCTCAAGTAACCGAGAAGGCTGCCGTACACCTCACCGCCCTGCCCGAGCACACCTCACTGGCAACGAAGACGGCTTCTATCCGGCTCTCGACCACTACCGCGCCCAGCACAGTTAGGTCGAAGACCGCCCCCATGACATGGGTGAGGACTTCGACTTCGACAACGCGGAAGAGATGCGCCGGCGTCTGCCTCGCCTGGCCGCCCTCTACTTGAAGGAGAACCAGCGGTGAGCAGCACACTGCCGTTCTTCCGGCACCACCCCGATCCCGTGACGACTGGGGCGATCACCGCGAGCAGCGAGGTGTGCGTGCGCTGCGGCCAGGCAAAGGGGTGGATCTACACTGCGAGCTTCTACAGCGAGCACACAGTACGGGGCCGGATCTGCCCGTGGTGCATCGCCGATGGCAGCGCTGCTGAACAGTTCAACGGTGAGTTCGTCGACGCGTACGGGTTGAATGGCGTGTCCTGGGAGGTCTTGCTGGAGGTGACTCGCCGCACGCCCAGTTTCCATGCCTGGCAAGACGCTCGCTGGCTCGTCCACTGTCAGGACGCCGCGGCGTTCATCGCCGAGGTCGGCTACACCGAACTGGCCGCACACCCTGAAGCCCTCGACCAACTTCGCACCGAGATGCGCCTCGAGGGCTGGCACGACGCCCCAAAACTCGAAAAGTACCTGCAAAACCTCGGCCAGGGCGCCACCGCCATGCTCTTCAAGTGCACCGTCTGCGGCGACTACCTCGCCTATACCGACGCGTCCTGACCTACACCACCAGGCCAAGGCAGTGACGTCACTCGGGCTGTATGTCAACGCCAGAACGATGGGCATGCCAGAGGTGTCGGAGGGCTTCGAGCTCGGTGCGAGGGAAATGCTCACCCACTTGCCTCGGTAGCCGCTTTCGTCGTAAGTCCGGGCCACCTCGTCAAAGCATCGGATCGCGGCGCGGACGAGATGGTCGATGTCGAGCTGACTCGACCAGATCTCGGTTCCTTTGTTGTCGTGATCGCGGCCATGACGCAGTTCCAGTACGCGGATCCAGATGTCCTTACCTGCGCGGTAGAAGATCCACCGGTAGGCGGTTGGCTCGGCCTCGAACTGCGCGCGGCTCTCCGTCTCACCCGCGACGAGCCGGGCCAGAGCAGCCAGGAAATCCTCTGGGGCGCTGGTGATGTAGGACGCGGCGAGCCCTGCTCTCGCTTGGTGGTCTTCCACGGTGCAGTCGGCCCAGCCGTGTCCGCTCAGCGTCCAGGTCATGCGCATATCCGCCGTCATACCACGAACGCGCTGGACCAGCGGCTCGAAGAAGAACGCCTCCGCCTGCGCGTCGGAGAGGTTGATGCCACCCGGCAGGCCGACGGCGACAGCGCGCCAGGCTTCACCCAGCGCGCCGAGCAGGGAGAACTCACCTGGTCCGAGGCCACCAGCGGGCCGAAGAGCACCATGCCCAGCGGCAGGACGCGATCCAGCGCGGGCAGCAGGTCCTCGAACAGCTCGCCACGGACTGGACCTCTGTCCAAGGTCTGGCAGCCCGCCGGGACGGTCCCTACGCCCAGGAAGCCCTTGCTGGTCTCACCCCAAGCACGTGGGGTCGTCGCACGCCTGACATTCACGGCCAGATCACGTAAACGCCTCCGGGGCCAACGCACTTCGGCGTTGGCCCCGGAGACATCTCCACGCAGTGGTCAGCGATCCAGCGCACCTTCGGTGCGCGCCGGGGGCGTGGTAAATGTCCTGGCGCGCGCCGGAGATGCTCCCGTCTGCCGGTGTTGTGGGTGGTTGCCGGCCGGGAGGCTGGTGGGGTTCGTTCCGGCCGAAACCGAATGCTCTGTGATGCCAGCGAGCTCGCTGGTCAGCGTGGTGCTGGGGGCCGTCCACGAGAACCGTGGAGTGTTGCTGTGAGCACGTGCGTCAGACTCCTGATTCACCTTGGCCCTCCCGGAACGGCAGCCGAACTGTCCGTCCGGGAGGGAGCAGGACCATGGATGTGCTGCACGAACGTTGTGCGGGTCTGGATATCAGCAAGAAGGACGCCAAGGCGTGTGTCCGCGCCCCGAGTACGAAGCGCCGCGGATCGTTCACCAGCGAGATCACGACCTGGGGTGCGACGACGAACGCGGTCCTCGCCCTGCGTGAGCACCTGATCGCGGCGCGGGTGAGCCTGGTGGTGATCGAGGCGACCTCGGACTACTGGAAGCCGTTCTACTACCTGCTGACCGAGGACCTGAACGTGATCCTGGTCAACGCGCGCCAGGCCAAGAACCTGCCCGGACGCAAGACCGATGTCTCCGATGCCGCCTGGCTGGCCCAGCTCGGCTCGCACGGCCTGCTGCGGGCCTCGTTCGTGCCGCCCCAGCCGGTGCGCGAACTGCGGGATCTGACCCGGTCCCGCACCCAGATGACCCGCGAGCGCGGCCAGATCGTGCAACGGCTGGAGAAACTCCTGGAGGACACCGGGATCAAGCTCTCCTCGGTCGCCTCCGACATCACGGGTGTCTCCGGGAGGGCCATGCTCGAGGCTCTGATCGAGGGTGAGCGTGACCCGCAGGCCCTCGCGGAGCTGGCCAAGCGCCGGATGCGGAGCAAGATCCCCGAGCTCACCGAGGCGCTGACCGGCCGGTTCCGTGAGCATCACGCCTTCCTGACCCGTCTCCACCTGGACAACTACGACCAACTCACCCGGGCCATCACGGAGTTGGACCGGCGCATCGAGGAGGCGATGGCGCCCTTTCGTGACGCGCTCGACCTGCTCGACACCATCCCCGGGGTCAGCCGGGCCACCGCCGAAGTCATCGTTGCCGA
Organism: Streptomyces sp. NBC_01446; assembly: GCF_026340095.1. Lineage (GTDB taxonomy): Bacteria > Actinomycetota > Actinomycetes > Streptomycetales > Streptomycetaceae > Streptomyces > Streptomyces aureus. The sequence goes on from NZ_JAPEPO010000001.1 coordinate 667,710, forward strand.
GACCGGCGCGGACATGAGCCGCTTCGCCTCACCCAAGCACCTCGCCTCCTGGGCCGGTGTCTGCCCGGGCCATCACGAGTCCGCCGGCCGCACCAAAAACACCAAGGTCCGCCCCGGCAACCCGTATCTCAAAGGCGCCCTGGGCATCGCCGCGTTCAGCGCGGTACGGGCCAAGGACACCTACCTGCAGGCCCGCTACAAACGGCTCACCTCCCGGCGCGGCCCCCTGCGGGCTCTGGTCGCCGTCGAGCACTCGATGATCACCGCGATCTGGCACATGCTCACCGACCGGATCCCCTACCACGAGCTCGGCGGCGACTACTTCACCCGTCGTGACCCTGAGCGCGCCACCCGCCGCGCGATCAACGCACTCAACGATCTCGGCTACACCGTCACCCTCAACCCCCTGGAGCGCACAGCCTGAAACCCCCTGGCTCCAGCCACCCGGCGACCACCATGACCGCCGGGCGAACACCCCTGCCTAAAACCACTCCGACCTGCTGTTATTTACGCGTCAGAGTGCCGAGGCGTCCACGAGGGCGCCTACATCGATGGCACCACGCAGGACGTAGGCGATCTCCTCGGGCTTGAGGTCGATGCCTTCGAGCCCCTCTGCGGTCAGCGGGATCTCCTCGAGCGCGTATTCGCCCCGACCCTCGGCGCTGAACTCGGGACCGGTGCGGTCCTCAAAGTTCCACGTCGCGATGCGGGCCAGGTAGAAGAGCTGACGTTCTTCGTCCGACTCCACCGTGTGCAGGAGGCGGATGATGTCGGCCTTGCCCGCGATCTCTTCGTGGATCTCCCTGTGGAGGGCGGCCTCCCGGGACTTGTCGGTGGGCTCGACGCCACCGCCGGGGAGGACCCAGTACACGGGGAGGCCGGGCTTGGTGCGGCGGATGACCAGCATCGTGTCGTCCGCGGTGACGAGGACGGCTCGGACTCGTTCGATCATTTCGCTCTGACTCCTTGCTTGTTGACAGTCTCAGTGCAGCAGCCAGCCGCCGTCGACGTGGACGGATTGCCCAGTGATGAACGACGCGGACGGGCCGACAAGGAACACGCCACCAAGGCCGCCACGCCTTCGGGCTGGCCACGGCGAGGGACGCACTGGCAGTTGATCTGCTCTTCCGGGCGGGCTCGATGGTGGGCAAGGATGGCGGTCTCGGCGTCGACTTCGATGGCTCCGGGCAGGACGGTGTTGACGCAGATGCCGTACGGGCCGCGCCCGGGCTGCTTCCCCCAGCCCCGTCCCACTCCAGGGCGGTAGGGAGCGGGTGACGAGAATCGAACTCGCACCCTCAGCTTGGGACGCTGCGCACTTTGGGGACCGTTGCAGCGCTGACCTGGGTGAGTGGCCGGTTCGTGGCCTCGTCGGGCTGGGCTGGTTTCCCCCTGATTCCCCGCTGTCCCTTGCTCGATCTGATGCGCGCAGTGGTGCGCCGCCCAGCCCGCTGCCTGCGCAGAAGGCCGTCACCAGTGCTGGTGACGGCCTTCGCAGGGGAGCCCCTTGTGGTGGTCAGGGGCAGCTGATCCGGGTGTCGCCCGTGTCCGTCGTACAGGTGTCCGTGTCGAAGCCGCCGTTGGCGGTGTCGTTGCCGGAGATGTTGTCGACGGTGTTGAGGTTGTCGGTGCCGTAGTTGCCGATCAGGTTGTCGTTGCCGGGCCCGCCGTTCAGGGTGTCGTTGCCGAAGCCGCCGTCGAGACGGTCATTGCCGTAGCCGCCGTACACGGTGTCGTTGCCGTAGCTTGCGTTGACGCTGTCGTCGCCTCCGAGGGCGCAGATCACGTCGTTGCCGTAGTTGCCGTTGAGGGTGTCGTTGCCGCTGGTGCCGATGATCGTGCAGCCGCGACTGTTGTTCACGGTGGTGGTCGCGGTGGCGGTGTTGTTGCCGGGGTTCGGGTCGCTCTGGGTGGCGGTGACCGTGGCCTTGTTGGTGAGGGTGCCGGAGGCGCGGGGCTCGACCACGACCGTCACCTTGGGGTGGGCGTCGGGGGCGAGGGTGCCCAGGGAGCAGCTGACGCTCGTCGCGGTGGTGGTGCAGGTGCCCTGGCTCGAGGTGGCCGAGACCACCGACGCGGCGGGTCCGGTGAGCGTGTCGGAGAGGGAGACGCCGGTGGCAGAGGTGGTGGTGCTGTTGTTGACGGTCACGGTGTAGGTGGCGCGGTCGCCGATGCTGACTGTGGCGGGACCGGCCTTGGTGACCGACAGGTCCACACCGGAGGGCGGCGGCGGTGTGCCGAGGCCCCCCTCGTAGCGGGCCAGGGCGAAGTCGGTGTTCGGGCCGCCCTGACCGGCGGCGACGATCTTGCCGTCGGGCTGGAGCGCCACGCCGCGAGCCTGATCGCTGCCGCCGAGGTCGGTGGTCACCAGGCCGCCGGTGCCAAAGCCACTGTCCAGGCTGCCGTTGGTGTTGTACCGCAGGACCGCGAAGTCGCCGCCGGGCCCGTTGCTGCCGGCGACGACGATCCTCCCGTCGGGCTGCAGCACGACGTCCTGGGCTCCGCCGCCACCGGAGGTGAGGACCCGGCCGGCGTTGCCGAAGGTGGTGTCCAAGCTGCCGTTGACGTTGTAGCGGGCCAGCGCGAACCTGCCGCCGCTTCCCCCGGCCGCAATGATTCTGCCGTCGGCTTGGACCGCCAGCCCTTCCACGGACTCGTAGTCACCGAAATCGGTGCGCTCGATGCCGTCGCCGCTGAAGCTCGTGTCCAAGGTGCCGTTCGCGTTGTAGCGCAGGAGGACAAAGTCGAAGCGGGTCGTCCCGACCTGACCCCCGACAACGATCTTTCCATCGGGCTGCAGCGCCAGGGCGCGCGCATCGCCGCCCTCCTCCAGCGACTCGGGCGCCGGGTCGGTGGTCACCTTGCCGTCGCCGCCGCCGAAACTCGTGTCCAGGGTGCCATCGGCGTTGTAGCGGGCCAGTGCGGCATTGCCACCGCTAGTCCCGAGGGCGACGATCTTGCCGTCGGGCTGCACCGCCACGTCCCGGGCCTCGTCCGGGCTGCCGAAGTCGGTGAACACCCTGCCGTCGCCGCCGCCGAAACTCTGGTCCAGGGTGCCATTGGTGTTGTAGCGAGCCACCGTGAACCAGCAGCAGTTCTCGTACCCTCGCCAGCTGCTGCCCACCGTGACGATCTTGCCGTCGGGCTGCAGCGCTACGGCGTTGGCCTCGCTCCACTGGAAGTCTGGGTTCATGTTGTTGATGGCGGTCGTCACGGTTCCGTCGCCACCGAAACTGGTGTCCGGGGTGCCATCGGCGTTGTGACGGGCCAGCGCGAAGTCGCTTTCCAATGTCGAATAGTCGGCGGAAGCGCCGACAGAGACGATCTTGCCGTCGGACTGGACCGCCACGTCGTTGGCGTGATCGTCGTCGGCGAAGCTGGTGAGCACCTTGCCGTCGCCGCTGAAGGTGGGATCGAGGGCGCCCGGGGCAGCAGCCGCGGTGCCGGGCAAGGCCAGGACGAGTGCCAGACCGGTGGCCGCCACGACCACGGCCCGGGCCGCCCGTGACCGGCGGCGTCTTCCCCAGTATCGGCACGACGCCGGTCGCAGATGAGAGGTCAGCATGGGCCGCAGCTTTGCGCCGGACACACAACATTCCGTCCGTCGCTTGGCCGCGTTGCGCTCACCGGCCGCCGGAATCCACCCCCGCGGGTGAGAAATCATACCGAGGACGGGTGAAGCCTCGGGTGAGTGCAACTGAGACCACCGACCGCCATACGGCACAGGCCCGGCTTCGTCGCCGCGTCCGGTGGACCAAGAAACCCCAGCTCAGGCGACTTCTAGGCTGGGGTTTCGGTAGAGCCCAGTGTCGGATTGGAAGCGACGACGTACGCAGTGCAAGCTGTCTGATCTTGGTCCGGGAGCGTCCAGGGCCAGGGCAATCCGCTCGACGGCCTTCAATGGAGTTCCAAGGGGTCATCGCGCCGCAGCGGACGGCTGCAGACAGCCCTGGGCTGAGGCGTCATTGAGACCACAATGGAGACCGCCACTGCCGGCGCTCCGCTGGCCTTGGTGGCTCTGAGGCAGCGTTAGGGGGCGCTCGACCTTGCGCTGGTGGTCAGGCGCGACGCCATGAGACCTACCGCGAACCGTGGTCCGCCGTCCTCCAGCACACTGACGGCTGCGATCCTTGAGACGCCGAGAAGGCCCTGCACACGGTGCTGCCCGATGTCCTGCGCTTCGACCGCAGCCTCCGCGACGACCTCCGCCGCCTCAACAAGCCCAGCTCGCCCGCCTTCAGCATCGCTGCCGAAGGGCCCCGGCCTGGGCACGCGACCACACAGACCACCGCGCCCCCGGACACACAAAAGGCCGCCCTCTCAGTCACGAGAGACGGCCTCCGACCTGCGCCCCCTTACCAACGACCGCAGGTGCACGAGAACGCGAAGCTCCTGACAGGCACAGGCAATCTTGATCGAGAACCCGTGCCCGCCAGGAGCTGTCGTGCCACTCAGCCGGCGCAGGCCTTGCCCTGCCGATCACGCCGTTGGGCCGGAAGGGACCTCACCGACTGACGGGCAGGCTGCCGATCAGAAGGAGACGCTGACGCCGGCCTGGTGGTACTGGCCGATAGCGCCCAGGGCCTCGTTCTTGGCTGCGTCGAGCTGAGCCAGGACACTCGCGTCGCTGACCGTCGCAGGGCCGGCGGTGACACTGGCGTGCGGGCTCAGGCCGCCGGAGACGTTGGCGAGTTCGGCGTCGGAGATCTCAATGGTCTGAACCTGGGGAGCGGAGTTCATGAAAAGACTGCCCTTCGTATGGGTTCCACAAGGGGAGCGGCCCCCGCTGGGGACAGACGGCGGGCCGCTACCGCGGGAGCGCAACGTCCGATTTCGGAAACCTTCGCGCGAGCCCGGCGGTGCAAAGGATGAAACCACGGAACGCGACCGGCACCCAATCAATCGGCGCTCCCGTCACAGCAGTTGAATGCACTGGCTACTCATCCGTGCGGGACCGAACACGAATTGGGGCCAGCTTCTCCACACGCCGCAGCGCACCGGGAGGTGAAGATATTGCCACGGTGACCCCGAACGGGACACTTCACACCAACAGGGCATCATCCGGCGATTTCTCGGGCGGAACCAACTCACTCGTGCCGCAGTTGCGCATTCAATGTGCAGATTCACCGAGTCCGGGCTCTCGCCCCACTCAAGGGAACTGACCGTCGGCGATCGATGGCGGAACGTGCCGCAGAGAACTCTGCGCGTCGCCTTCAAGACGCCGCCGACCCCGCCTACGCCATGGGTCGGGTCACCGAAATAGTCGGCAGCATTGCGGGCGGACCGGATCCGGCGACGCCCCGGTCTCGGCGACCTGATCAACGAGTTCCTCCGTGTAGCGGCCCACCACTGCAGTTCACAGACCTCGCCTCCACCTGCGGAGCGCTGCGGGGCATCGCTTCGGCCACCGCAGGACATCGATCCTGGATCTGTGCCACCTGTCCATTTCGCGCCGCGCCCGACGGCACCCGGACGCGGCGACCTGCTCGACGTAGCCGGTTCCGCGCAGAGGCCGAGCTCGTGCTCGGCCTTGGGTTGGCGTGCACCAAGCGATCGCCGCCGCCTTCGGTCCGCGCGGCATGGGACCTGGCGCTCGCCGTCCCGACCGGACCGCGACGGCCCGAGCGGTGAAAGCTGTCGGCTACTTGGCTGGGGCTTTCCGAAACGCGTCGGCGTGCTCGGAGACCCACTGCCGAAACGTCCGTGCCGGTGCACCGACGATGTCGGCCACAGTCGACGTCACGTACGCCGGGCATCCGACCGTCGCACCCCATGCGTCGAGCAGCATCTCCACGGCCGGGCCCGGCCAGATACCTTCCGTCGCACGCCGGAACTCGTCAGGCGAGAGCTCCTCGAACGGGATCTGGCGACCGAGGACGTCCCCGATCACGGCCACTTGCTCCGCCTGGCTCAGCGATTCGGGGCCGGTGAGGACATAGTCGCCGCCGGAGTGTCCTTCCTCGAACAGGGTGCGTGCCGCGACAGCCGCAAGATCGCGCTCGTCGATCGGTGCGGTCTCGGCTGCACCGTGGGGCCACCGGATGACGCCGCCGCCACGGATCGTGGGCGCCCACCAGAGCCGCGCGTTCGAGTTGAACATCCCGGGCCGGATGAACGTCGACTCGAGTCCGGCAGCCGTGATCAGGCGCTCGATCTCGGCATGCAAGCGAGCCATGGGGTTCGGCTGCCGGAAGAACGGGTGCGGTGTCTGGTGCGGCGAGGAGAGGAAGACGACCCGCCGCGTGTGCGACGCGAGCCGTTCGACTACAGCCTCAGCGGTGGCGGGCGGAGCAGTCCACAGGAGGAACACCGAGCCCACCCCCCGCAGCGCGGGGTCGAGCGACTCGGGCTCGGTGAAGTCGCCCGCAACGACCTCGACATTCGCCGGAAGCCCGGCCGCCGCAGGTGTGCGCGTGAGCGCCCGTACCGGCATGCCCGCAGCCAAGAGCTCGGCGATCACCGCGCGCCCGATGCGACCCGTGGCTCCTGTCACCAGGACGGGTTGCATCTCGCCCTGCTCGCGGGCCGTCTGTTGTGCACTGCTGGTCACCGGGACCTCCCGTACTTCCGTCCGCCTCGCCGTGGTTCAGAAGGCGCGTCACGCCGAGGGCGGGGTCACGTGCTGTCACTACGTCGAGAATAACGTAACTGAGTCACATTATTAACCTGGTTTCGCATGGCTGGCCGTTCAGGGCCGCACCCTCACCCTTGCACCGAGCCGCAGGAACGCCCATCCAATGACACACCGCACGCCCGCACCCGTCCGCTCCCTCCGCCTCCTGATCCTTCGTCAGGTCCGCGAGAACCCGCACTGGGCATCCCGCCAAGCACACGGCGAACTCAAAAGGGCGCACGCGCCGTATGGACCACACCTCCCTCCGCCGAACCGCCGGGACTGCGCCGCGCGCCGCCGGTCGTCGTCAATCACAAAGGCCTCGTCCCGCCGTCCATTCCTGGCGTGCGCACCTGGAGGATCCGGGTGCGTGTGCGCAGGGCGAAGCCGATCGACTGGAACAGGCGAATCGCCGTCTTGTTGGCGGCCGCGGCATGCAGGAACGGGGCCCCGCGTTCCCTGATGCCCGCCGCGACCGCGTCTACCAGTCGCGTCGCGAGGCCCTGCCCGCGGTGGGCCGGGGCGGTGCAGACCGCGCTGATCTCCGTCCAGCCGGGTAGCCGCAGCCGTTCACCGGCCATCGCGATCAGCCGCCCCTGCTGCCTGATGCCCAGGTAGGTGCCGAGCTCCACGGTCCGCGCGAGGAACGGCCCCGGTCGGGTGCGGGCGACCACCTCAAGGATCTCCGGTATGTCACCGGGCCCAAGCCGCACCGCCTCCGGCGCGCGCTCGGACCGAAGGGACACATCGACCAGTTGCACTCCGCGAGACCACACCCACCTGGCGAGGGACCTACTAGGAAATAAAAGGCAATTCGCCTACATCAAACGCCCTCGCAGGCGGCGCAGCTCCCGTAGACGAGACGTGACGGGCGTCGCGGCCATGTGCCGCAGCGAACGCTCAGAGGTGGCCGTCCAGGAACTTCCGTACCTCGGCGATGGTCATAGGCCCCGTGCCGTGCGCCACCGCCTCTCCGTCCTTCAGCAGGACGTAGGACGGGGCTCCGGTGATCCCGTATCGCTCGGTTGCGGCCGGACAACGCGTGATGTCGGCGCGGACGGCCGTCAGGCGGCCCGTGTAGTCGTCGGCGATGCCACCCACGACGATGTCCATCACCCGGCAGGGTTCGATTGCCTTGGGCCATGTCCCGGTGAAGTACGCGAGGACCGGAACTCCGCTCATCCCGAGGATGAAATTGAACTCCGCGTCCTCACGGGGTCGGTGAACCCGATTCGCCATGGAAGCTCCTGACCTCACATTCCGTCATTCCATCCCCATCATCCCTCGCGCGGTGTGCCAGGCCGGCCCGGTCGGTCGTCCGGTTGACCTGTCGGAAGGAAGGCACGGGGCCGTCGCAGAACCGCGGTGGTCCCCGGCGCGAGCGGCCCGGCCTCCCGCCCCTGGTAACCCGGCCTGGCCGCCTCGCCGGTCACCCAGCTGCAGCCCGCCGCGCGCCCGTGGGTCAGCTCGTGCCAGGACAGCGCCTTCCACGACGACATGAAAGAAGTTTTCCAGGGCATAGCTGCCCAGATCGCCGACCAGCTGCTCGATGAGCGCGTCGACGAGCGGGCCGGTGCGCATCGTCCACCGGATCCAGTCGAGCCGTATCCGCCACCGCGCTTCTCAGAGACAGCGCCCCCGACGGGCTTCCCGAGGCCTTGTCTGGTCTTCAACATCACCCCCCGGTCTCACAGCTGAGCTGGCTCATACCGCTCTTCCCGGGGCCGCATGAGCCGGCTGATGACACCGAGGACGAGGCACGATTCCTGGACCGCTCGCGGACGCGGTCGTGGACGGGCGAAGTACGCGTCAGCTGCCCCGAAGGCTGACCGCCAGCGTCAGTTCAAGGACCCGGTGTGGCGATGCGAGATCCGGAAACAGCTCCCGCAGCTGCGACATCCGGTATCGGACGGTCTGGGGATGGACGAACAACGCCGCCGCCACCTCCTCCCGCCTGCCCTGGTGCAGCAGCCACGCCCGCAACGTCTCCTCCAGCCTCTGTGCGGTCGCGACAGGCAAGGTCCGCAACGGTGCGAGGGCTCGGGCACGCAGGTCTGCGAACGCGTCCACGTCGGCGCTCAGCACCAGCTCGGGCAGGTGGTCCTCGGTGTCGCGAATATTAGAGGAGAGGGAGCGCGCGCGTGCGGCTCGTGCGTACGAGGCGGACGCACGAGTCCATGGCCGGGCCGGGCCGACCACGGCGGTGCGGTCGGTCAGCTGCCGCAAGAGATGTGATCGGTCGGCATCGGGGACGAGCAGCACACCGGTGGCGTCCGGCTGATCGTCGAGGACGAGGGTGCTCGGGTCGAGCGTGCGGTAGGCAGGCCGGGCCTGGTCGGCGGGCAGCAGGACTGCGGTCAGCGAAGCCGGAGGCTGCCACCCGGCCCGTTGAGCAGAGGCCAGCAGCACGTCCGGGCTGGCGCCGGCGAGGAGGTCGCGGGCCAGGTGTTCCAGGTGGCGCTCGTGGGCCCTGCCCCGGGCGGCCAGTTCGTCGGCGTGGCCCGCGGCGCTCGCGGCGGAGAGCTCGTCGATGTAGGCGAAGGTCAGCTCGGCGAACTTGGCGACCTCGGCGGCGGGCAGACCTGCGGGTACGGCACCCGCTGCCAGGCATCGCCAGGCCACGCGGGCGCCGACGCGGTAGGCGCTGAGCAGGGCGTCCATCGAACGGCCGTCGCGGACCTCGCCTCGGCCCAGCTCGTAGGCTGCGTCACCGGCGTCGCCGCCCGTGGCGTTCCCGCTCGCGAGGTCCAGGTAGTGCCCCAGGGCGGTGCGGACGGCTCGGCGCATGGTGCCGCCCATGCGGCCCGAAAGGGCATTGGCGTAGGGAGGGACCTCGTCGATGATCGCCTGGACGACCTCGTCGGCGGTGGTCTTCAGCGCGGCCCGAAGTGCGGTGACCGTCGTCTCATCCAGGGCCAGTTCGCTGGCCCTCCGGATTGCATGGCTCACGTTTTTGTTCCCTGCGAACAATTCAGCCGACCAGATTTACGTCCTGCGGTCAGGACTTTACGCCCTGAGGCGTATCAAGCTGGAGTCATGACGAGTGCAGCCCTCCGCAGCAGGGCATGGAAACTGCTGGAGATGGTCACGACGCCGCTGCTGCCGTCGGACTACCTCGACCTGGTCAGCCCGCTGCGTGCGGGCGCTGAACTGCGTGGGCGCATCGAGGCCGTGCACCCCGAGACGGATGACGCCGCGACTGTCGTGATCAGGCCGGGACGGGGCTGGCGCGGCCACACGGCCGGTCAGTACGTGCGGATCGGGGTCGACGTCGACGGGGTGCGCCTGTGGCGTGCCTACTCCATCACCTCGCCGACAAACCGCCAGGACGGCCGCGTCACGATCACCGTGAAGGCGATCTTGGACGGCAAGGTCAGCAACCACCTGGTCCGCAGGGCGACACCGGGCACGCTGATACAGCTCGACCAGCCGACCGGTGACTTCGTACTGCCGCAGGCCAAGCCCGCCAAGGTGCTCTACCTGACGGCCGGCAGCGGCATCACGCCCGTGATGGGCATGCTGCGCGACACCGAGTTCGACGACGTCGTCATGGTCCACTGCGCGCCACAGCCGCAAGACGTGATCTTCCGCAACGAACTGCACGACCTGGTCGCGGACAAGAAGCTGCGGCTCACCGAGGTGCACACCGACACAGACGGCAAGCTCGACATCGCCCGTCTCGACGAACTCGTGCCCGACTGGGCCGAGCGCGAGACCTGGGCCTGCGGGCCCGCGGGCCTTCTCGACGCCGCCGAAGAGCACTGGACCGAGCACGGCGTACAAGAGCGCCTGCACACCGAACGCTTCCGCCCCAGCATCGTCGTCGCCGGCGACGGCGGCGGCGAGGTCACGTTCAGCGCCACCGGCAAGACCGTCGACGCGGACGGCGCCACGCCGTTGCTGGACATCGGCGAGGAGGCCGGCGTGCTCATGCCCTCCGGGTGCCGCATGGGCATCTGCTTCGGCTGCATCACGCCGCTCAAGGCGGGCGCCGTCCGCGACCTGCGCACCGGCGAGATCACCGAGGCCGAGCCAGGCGTCCTCATCCAGACCTGCGTGTCCGCCGCGGCGGGCCCCTGCGACATCGAACGGTAGGAACACCTTGACCGCCATCGACCCCACCGCCCACCTGACCGCGGAGCAGATCGAGGAACTTGGCCGCGAGCTGGACGCGATCCGCGACGAGGTGATCGCCAGCCGCGGCGAGAAGGACGCCGCCTACATCCGTAAGGTCATCTCGGCGCAACGCAAGCTCGAGCTGGTCAGCAGGGGCGTGCTGCTGTTCTCGATCTTCCCGCCCGCGTGGCTGATCGGCACCGCCGGTCTCTCCGTGGCGAAGATCATGGACAACATGGAGATCGGCCACAACATCCTGCACGGCCAGTGGGACTGGATGCGAGACCCGAAGATCCACTCCACCACCTGGGAGTGGGATCACGTCTCGCCGTCCGAGCAGTGGAAGCACTCGCACAACGAGCTGCACCACACGTACACCAACGTGATCGGCAAGGACAACGACCTCGGCTACGGCATCATGCGCGTCGACGAGGACCAGAAGTGGCACCCGTTCCACCTCGGCCAGCCGCTGTGGAACTTCCTCAACGCCTGCTTCTTCGAGTACGGCATCGCAGCGTACGACCTGGAACTCGGCAAGAACCTGCACAAGCGCCGCCGCAAGAACCCGGAGTTCCGCGCGCGGGCCAAGGCCGTGGGCCGCAAGATTCGCAAGCAGGTGCTCAAGGACTACGTGATCCACCCGCTGCTGTCGGGCCCGTCGTTCCTCACCACGCTCGGCGCCACGTTCACCGCGAACCTGGTCCGCAACATCTGGACCCACTCGGTGATCATGTGCGGGCACTTCCCCGAGGGCGTGCAGGTCTTCGAGCGCCGGTCGATCAAGGGCGAGACGCGCGGCCAGTGGTACCTGCGCCAGATGATGGGCTCGGCGAACATCAGCGGCAGCAGGACCATGCACTTCATGACCGGCAACCTGTCGCACCAGATCGAGCACCACCTGTTCCCGGACCTGCCGAGCAACCGGTACGCCGAGGTCGCGGTGAAGGTGCACGCGCTGTTCGAAAAGTACGAGCTGGAGTACGTCACCGGGCCGCTGCCCAAGCAGGTGTTCTCCGCGTGGCGCAAGGTCTTCCGGCTCTCGCTGCCGAACAAGAAGCCCAAGGTCAAGACGCCGGACCGCGAGCAGGAGCTCGTCGCGGCCTGATTCCCGGTATTGGTTCAGATCTTTCGACCGTACCGGCGGCACCGCCGGGTTCGGTGAGATCCATTGCGGACGGTGGGCGGCCGCGACATCGGACCGTACGACACGGGATCCGGGCAACCCGGTGTCCGGCTGCGCTGCCTGGACGTGCGCCAGGAGCTCAGCACAGAGCCCCCGGCGAGGTGTTGTAGTGCGCTGACCTGCCGTGGTCGGGCCGGTAGTCGGGTGCGTACACGCGCTGCGGCTGGGGCCGGCCGACGATGTCGCCGAGGTCACTGCCGACCAAGTTCGCCGAGTGGTCACCGACCTCATCGGTGAGGACGTCGATCTGCGCTGGCAGGCGTTCCTGCGCAGATTCGATCTGGAGCACACCTTCCGGATGATCAAGCTGACGCTGGGCTGGACCCGCCCGAAGCTCCGCACGCCCGCCGCGGCGGACCGGTGGACCTGGCTGATCATCGCCGCCCACACCCAACTCCGCCTCGCCCGGTCGCCGTGTGCAGGCCCGAAGCCGATCCGACCAGTGGCTGACCGTGTCCATCGTGCTGGTATTCGGCGTGCTGATCGCGCCGACCGAGTTCGGCCGGGGAATCCTCGATGTCCTGGGTGATGTCGTGAAGAACTTCTCTGAGTCCGCCAGCCGTTGAGGTCCCGGACCGCGCAACCGCGGGAGCGGTGACGACCTATGGGCGGGGCGCGACGAGGACGGCCCGCCTGCCGGGCATATCTGGCAGGGGTTTCACCCGTTCGCCGGGACAGACAGGAATACCCCCGGAAGGACTGGTGCGCTGCCGAACGGCACGGTCAACATCACGCCCTGGAGGAAGAACGGCCACGAGCCACGGAGGTGCCCCTGTACCGGCACCACCCCAGCGATCCCGTCCCTACCGACTCGCAGGACATGATGTTTGGGGTCAGCTCCGGGCCATCTGGCCGGTGACGACGGCTCTCTCACCAGACGAATGGGCGTCACGGTCCGGGACTATGGTCCCGGACCGTGACGCATCTTGCATGAACGACAGTTCCGAACTGTCAGGTGGTCACCGGAATCTTCTGTCAGGCGGCCACCGGTATCTTCGGCTCCTCACCCTTCTGCGCCGTCGCGTCGCCCGCCCCGTCCGCCCCGCCCTCGGGCGCGGACTTCCGCATCCCCTTCAGGATCACGACCAGGGCCGTCGACACACAGACACCGGCGGCGACCGCGATGAGGTAGAGGAACGGGTTGCCGATCAGCGGGACCACGAAGATGCCGCCGTGCGGGGCGCGCAGGGTGCAGCCGAAGGCCATCGACAGGGCGCCGGTGACCGCGCCGCCCGCCATCGAGGCGGGGATGACGCGCAGCGGGTCCGCCGCGGCGAACGGGATCGCGCCCTCCGTGATGAACGAGGCGCCGAGCACCCAGGCCGCCTTGCCGTTCTCGCGCTCGGTCTTGGTGAAGAGCCGGCCGCGCACGGTCGTCGCGAGGGCCATGGCCAGTGGCGGGACCATGCCGGCGGCCATCACCGCGGCCATGACCTTGAGTGAGCCCTCGGTGGGGTTCGCGAGGCCGCCGACCGCGAAGGCGTACGCGACCTTGTTCAGCGGGCCGCCCAGGTCGAAGCACATCATCAGGCCGAGGATGATGCCGAGGATGATCGCGTTGGCGCCGGAGAGGGAGTTCAGCCAGTCCGTCAGGGCGCGCTGGAGGGAGGCGATGGGCTTGCCAATGACGAGGAACATCAGGAAGCCGACTACCGCGGAGGAGATGAGCGGAATGACGACCACTGGCATGATCCCGCGCAGCACGGGGGGCACGTTCACCTTCTGGATCGCCATCACGACGCCGCCGGCGATGAGACCGGCGGCGAGGCCGCCGAGGAAGCCGGCGTTGATGGTGAGGGCGATCGAACCGCCGACGAACCCGGGCACGAGCCCTGGCCGGTCGGCCATCCCGTAGGCGATGAAGCCTGCGAGGACGGGGACGAGGAAAGCGAAGGCGACGGAGCCGACCTGGAAGAGCAGCGCGGCCCAGCTGTCGGTCTGGGTCCACACGAAGTGCTCGGCGACGGACGGCGCCTTGTTGATGGTGTAGCCGCCGATCGCGAAGCCGAGGGCGATGAGGAGACCGCCGGCCGCGACGAAGGGGACCATGTAACTGACGCCGCTCATCAGCCACTTGCGCAGCTTGGTGCCGTAGCCGTCGCCGGCGTCACCGGCGCGGTCCACGGGGGTGGCGGACGCTGCGCCCGACGTCGTCTCGCCGCGGGCGGCCTTGTCGCGGACCTCGCCGATGAGTTCGGCGGGCCGGTTGATGCCGGCCTTCACGCCGACGTCGACGGTGGGCTTCCCTGCGAAGCGGTCCTTCTCCCGTACGGGCACGTCGTGCGCGAAGATCACGCCGTCCGCTCCCGCGATGACCTCCGGGGCGAGGCGGGTGAACCCGGCCGAGCCCTGTGTCTCGACCACTACTTCCACGTCGTCCGCGTCCCGGCCCGCCTTCTCCAGGGACTCGGCCGCCATGTAGGTGTGGGCGATGCCGGTGGGGCAGGAGGTGACGGCGACGATCTTGAACTTCGCGGCGGGGGCCGCTGGAGCGGTCTCGGGCTCGGGCGTAGGTTCCGGCCCGGCAGTGGGCTCGGGCGTGGACTCCGGCTCGGGCGTGTACTCCAGCTCAGCACTCGGCTCGGGCGTGGACTCCGGCTCCGGAGTGGGCTCGGGTTCGTCCCCGCGGATCAGCGCCGCCGTGGCCCCCGCGTCGGTCGCCGTGCGCAGCGCCGCCTTGAAGTCCTCGTCCATCAACTGTCGTGCCAGCGAGGACAAGATGGTGAGGTGGGCGTCGTCCGCTCCGGCGGGCGCGGCGATGAGGAAGATCAGGTCGGCCGGGCCGTCCGGCGCCCCGAAGTCGATCCCGTCGGCGCTGCGGCCGAAGGCGAGGGTCGGCTCGGTGACGTGCTCGCTGCGGCAGTGCGGGATGCCGATGCCGCCGTCGAGGCCGGTCGGCATCTGCGCCTCGCGGGCCGCGACGTCGGCCAGGAAGCCGTCCAGGTCGGTCACCCGGCCCTGGGCGATCATCCTTTCGGCGAGGGCGCGAGCCGCCGCCTCTTTGGTGTCGGCGGACAGGTCGAGATCGACCAGGTCCGCGGTGATCATCTCGCTCATCGCGGGTTCCTTCGCACTGGTATCGCCTGGGCGGCGGGGGTGGGGACGGGGGTTTCGCCACGGGGACGGCGGCTCCGGAAGGGAGCGTGGGGAGTGATCAGGCCGGGGGCGACCGGATGGGGCGTGTTCAGGGGTGGGGCGTATGCCTTCATGGCGCGGGCTCCTTCAGGACGCGGTCCAGCGGGACGTCCGCCGTGAGGGTGACCGCGTCGGGGTCCAGGTCGGCCGGGGTCGGCATCGCGCTGCCCGGGAGCTGGACCGCAGCGGCGCCGTGGGCGACGGCCGAGGCCAGCGCCCGCGGGCCGGTGCCGCCCGCGATGAGGAAGCCGGCCAGGGACGAGTCGCCCGCGCCGACATTGCTGCGGACGGTATCGACCGGGGCGGTGGCGAACCAGGCGCCCGAGCCGTCCACGAGCAGCTGCCCGTCCGCGCCGAGGGAGGCGAGAACGGCGCGTGCGCCGAGGTCCCGCAGCTCCTCGGCCGCCTTGACCGCCTCGCCGACGGTGGCGAGCGGACGGCCGACCGCCTCGGCGAGCTCCTCCGCGTTCGGCTTGACGACGTCGGGCCGTTCGCGCAGGGCCGCGAGGAGGGCCGGGCCCGAGGTGTCGAGCGCGATCCGGGCTCCGGCCGCGTGGGCGCGGGCGACCAGCTCGGCGTACCAGGACGGTGCGAGGCCGCGCGGGAGGCTGCCGCAGCAGGCGATCCAGTCGGCGCCCGCGGAGCGCTCGCCGACGACGGTGAGCAGTGACTCGGCTTCTTCCGGGGTGAGTTCGGGGCCCGGAGCGTTGATCTTCGTCAGCGTTCCGTCCGGCTCGGCGAGCGCGATGTTGGACCGGGTCTGTCCGGCAACGGGGACGGGGTCGACACTGATCCCCTGGGCGTCGAGGAGCTCGGCCACGAGGGCGCCGGGCGCGCCGCCCAGCGGGAGCACGGCGAGCGTGGGGGCGCCGGCGGCGGCGACGGCCCGCGAGACGTTGACGCCCTTGCCGCCCGGGTCCATGCGTTCGCCGGTGGCGCGCAGGACCTCGCCCCGGTCGAGCGCCGGGACCTCGTAGGTGCGGTCCAGGGAAGGGTTGGGGGTAACGGTGAGGATCATGCCGCGTGCGTCTTCCGTAGTGGCCTGCGTGGGGGGTTCCGGGGCCGGTGCCGGTGCCGGAACCCGTTCCGGGGCCGGTGCCGGTGCCGTGGGGCTCATGCGCGGACCACTTCCGTGCCGCCCTTCTCGATCGCGGCTGCGTCTCCGTCGCTGAGGCCGCTGTCGGTGATCAGCACGTCCACATCGCCCAGGTCGCCGAAGCGGGCGAAGTGCTCCTGCCCGTACTTGGCGGAGTCGGCGAGCAGCACGACCCGGCGGGCGGCGCCGACGGCCGCGCGCTTCACGGCGGCCTCGGCGAGGTCGGGGGTGGTCAGGCCGTGTTCGGCGGAGAACCCGTTGGCCGCGAGGAAGAGGACGTCCGCGCGGATCTCCCCGTACGCCCGCAGTGCCCAGGCGTCGACGGCGGCGCGGGTGCGGTGGCGGACGCGGCCTCCGACGAGGTGCAGCTGGATGCCGGGGTGGTCGGCAAGGCGGGCCGCGACGGGCAGGCCGTGAGTGACGACGGTGAGGGTCGACTCCAGGGGCAGCGCCGCGGCGAGGCGGGCGACGGTGGTACCCGCGTCGAGGATCACGGTGCCGTCCTCGGGGAGTTCGGCGAGCGCGAGCCGGGCGATGCGGTCCTTCTCGTCGGCCGCAGTGCCCTCGCGCTCGGCGACGTCGGGCTCGAAGTCGAGCCGCCCGGCCGGTATCGCACCGCCGTGCACCCGCCGCACGAGACCGGCCCTGTCCAGGGTCTTCAGGTCGCGGCGGATGGTCTCCGCGGTGACCTGGAACTCCTCGGCGAGTGACAGCACGTCCACGCGTCCGCCGTCACGTGCGAGACGGAGGATCTCCTGCTGCCGCTCCGGTGCGTACATGTCCGTCTGCCTCCGACGTCTCACCCGGTCGTGCCCGAGTCTGTGGTTTCAATCTGAGGCTACGGCTGGATTTCCAGAAAGTAAACAGGTTCGGGCATGTCGCAGACACAATCGGACTTTGATCACGGGTGGGAAAGGAGGCTCTTCGCGGCGCGACAGGCGGTTCTTCGCGAGGAGGTACGGCGAAGGGCCCGGCCTCCTGGCGGAAAACCGGGCCCTTCGGGGTACCTGCCGTGCTTATGGCGCCTGCGGCACCTGCGCCTGTGATGCACCGAAGCAGTGCCGGGCGATCGTCACCGGTAGCGACTGGCGGTCACCCGAGCTCCGCGCCCGTTTTGGCGATCACTGGGTGCCTGCCCTGCTGACCCGCATCACCACCGGTCTCTAGGGATGGGCCATGCGAGGCGACGTCAGCGGGCGCGAGTACACCTCGGCATGTTACGCGTCAACCGCAGCACATGCCTGACCGAGCAGATCACTTTGAGACGTATCCATGGCAGCAGCGGTGTCTGCCCTGTCCATGGAAACGCCTTCCGGATCAGGCCGGTTCGGGCCTGGTCCGGAAGGCATCTCGCAGCGGTCCCCGCGGTCGTCAGCCGGCGTCGTCCGCCTGCGCCCGGAACTCCGCGCGGCTCGTGGCCTTTCCGTCGGCCCACCACTGCCCAGGCGAAAGGCCCTCGACGTCCGCGCGCGTGAACCAGGTAACGCCCTTGTAGCGCACAATGTCGTTCGGCCCGACGAAGAAGCTCACCGAGTAGTCCCACCCCGGTTCCAGCTTCGTGGCGGAACCCACCTTGCCCTGCCAGCCCAGCCCTCCGGGAGGCTGAAGAGACTGAACTCCTGCTCGCCGGTGGCCGACCCGGGCGGCTGGGCCGACCAGTCGTCCGGGGCCGCAGGGTCCACCTTGTCGCCCTTCTCGTAGCTCCTGCAGAACACGACCTCCCGGATGGGATCGTCGTCCGAGCAGGGCCGCAGCAGCACCCGGATGTCTCCGTCCGGGCCCCTGCCTATGCCCACGAGCGGGCATTCGGCCGGACTGCAGCCGGCCGCGAGCACCGCGAGGGCCACAGTCACGGCGGCGCGGGGCGGTGTGCGCGCCGTCTTGTCGTAACTGGTCACGGTGGCCCTCACCTCACTTCTGGATCGGTCCGCCGGTTACGGTACTGGCTTGCTCTTGCAGCCGCCCCAATACAGGTCGGCGCCCTTCTCGAAGTTGTTCTCCAGGGCGCGGTCTCCGTTCCTCATCGGCGACTTGGCTGACTGGATTCGCATGTCGTGCTCGAAGACAGGCGCATCGCGGCGTCCACACGCAGCATCGCTGACGTCGAGGTCCGCGCACTTGGCCCCGCTGCCCGACGACTGCAAGAAGAGTTCGACCACCCCACCGAGACTGCCGCCGGCGCGCCGTGGTCTGTCGGGCAGCGTCGGAGCCGCCGCCTGAACGGAATACGACGCCCGCACCGTCGAGAAGGTGGACTCCACCGTAGGAGCAACCTGTGTTCTCGGCGATGATGCGGATCGAAATCCCGCCCCGATAACGAGCGTTGAGGCCGGAAGCGGACTTGTCCCGCTCCGGTCCTGGCAGCAACTTGCGGGCGGGCTTCTTCCCGGACATGACCGCAGCAGCCGCCGCTGGAGGCAGCGGCGGCACCAACGCCCGGCGGAGGCATCGCCACGCGCGTGCGGACAGTCACCCTGCTATGGTGCGCCGATGTCAGCGACGATCAAGAAGTTCCAAGTCACCTTTGACTGCGCGGAACCTGAGCGCCTCGCTCGTTTCTGGTGCGAGGTGCTGGGGTACGTCGTACCTCCGTCACCGAAGGGGTTCGCCACTTGGGACGATTTCAAGCGTTCGCAGCCACCTGAGCAGCGGGATTCATGGTTCGCCTGCATAGATCCCTCAGGGATAGGCCCGCGACTGTACTTCCAGCGCGTTCCCGAGGGGAAGGCCGTCAAGAACCGGGTGCATCTTGATGTGCGGGTCGGCACCGGCCTCGTGGGTGAGGAGCGCCTCGCCGCACTTGAGGCCGAATGCGCGCGGCTGGTCCCTCTCGGTGCGGTACACGTGCGAACTCTGTATGACGGCAATGATGCGTGCATCCCGATGCTGGACATCGAGGGCAACGAGTTCTGTATCGACTGACATTCAAGATCCCTCACCGGGTTCCTGCGAGGATGCCTCGGCCTTCAGGCCGGGGAGGAATCGGACTCCTGCGGGGCAGGACAGGAAGTAGGGGTTTCGCCCCCAGGGCGAAAGACCGTCCACCGCGTGACGGGGTGAGCGAGCCGACAGCGGTCAAGAACTCTCGACTGTCAGTCCTCCCGGGTAGGTTCGGGTGTATGACGACGGGAGCGATCACGCAGGGGGCCGGGCATGCCCGGCACACCTTCCGTGTGCGCCTGTCGGCCACGGCCCGGCGCGCGCTCAACGCCGAGTGGGATCGCTGCCGGTGGCTGTGGAACGAGTGCGTGGCCAAGTCCAGGCAGGTCCACGCGCAGAGCAGAGCGGGCGGCGAGAAGCTGACGTGCGGTCCGGCCCAGCTCGACAAGCTGCTGACCGAGGCCCGCAGGGTGACGCCGTGGCTGGCTCAGGGCGCGTGCGTGCCGCAGCAGCAGGTGATCCGCGACTTCACCAAGTCGAGGGCGAAGGCGCTGAAGGACATCAAGGACGGGCTTGCGCAGCACCGCCGGGCGGGGATGCCACGCTGGAAGAGGAAACGGGAGGCGCGGCCCACCCTCAACTACACGAAGCGCGGTTTCCGCCTCAAGGACGGCCGCCTGCACCTGGCCGGGAACATCGCGGTGACCGTGGTGTGGTCGCGGGACCTTCCGGCCGACCCGTCGAGCGTGCGCGTGTACCAGGACACGCTTGAGCATTGGTACGTGTCCTTCGTCGCCCCCGCGCAGAGCGAACCGCTGCCCGCCACCGGGCGGGTTCTCGGGGTGGACTGGGGTGTGAAGGAGACGGCCACCACCACGGATGACGCCTACGACCTCCCGCATGCCGGGCACGGCAAGCGGGCCGCGCAGCGGCTCGCGAAGTACCAGCGGATGATGGCCCGGCGCCGGCGCCCGAAAGGGCAGCCCGCATCCAAGGGTTATCGGAAGGCGCGGGCACAGGCGGCGAAGCTGCACAAGAAGATCGCGAGGCAGCGTGAGGACACCGGCCGCAAGTGGGCCACGTCCGTGATGCGCGGCCATGACGGGGTTGCGGTGGAGGACTTCCGGCCGAAGTTCCTCGCGAAGACCACGATGGCCCGCACAGCGGCCGACGCCGCCATCGCCGCGACGAAGCGCGCCCTGGTCGAGATGGGCCGCAAACACGCACGGGACGTCCGTCTCGTGCACCCGGCGCACACCACGATGCAATGTGCGCAGTGCGCAGCGAGAACCAAGCACGCACTCCCTCTCTCGATGAGAACGTATGCCTGCACCGTGTGCGGAGCCGTGTCCCCCCGGGACAAGAACTCCGCCCGCGTGATGCTGGTCCGGGCAGGTTGGAACCCGGACGGTGCCGAGGGCGCAAGACCACCTGAGCCGCTGGACCAGGAGGCTGCCTGAGCCGTAAATCCCCGCACAGCCCTGGAGGGTGGAGAATCTCCTCCCTGCAGGGAGGGGAGCCTTCAAATCACCTCCCGGTCAGACAACAACAACGGCTGCCGCCCCCGGGAACCGGAAGCTCCGCTCGCGCTGCGGCAGCAACAGTTCCACCGGTCCCCCAGCTCATCCGGCACGATCGACGGCGCAGTCCCCTGTTGTCGGCGTACTGACTGCGCTCGTCGCCTACGACCCGCCGTCGAAGAAGCCGGACTTCAGGTTCCCGATGATGGCGTCGAGTGGATGTCCACTGACGATGAACGGTCCGCTCCAGGGCGCGCTGAGTGCGAAGAGTAGCGCCAGGCTCAGCCCGACCACACTCGCAACACCTACGATCAACAGTGACGTTCGCAGGCTGCTACGGAAGACCAGTGCGCCGGAGTTCACGATCAAGGCCAGTCCGCTGACCACAAGAGTGACGACGTAGAGCGCGGGAACGTCGCGCGAGGCGGCCGCAATGCGGGCGCGACGACTACTGGTGACACCGTCCATGGAAGTCACCAGCTCCATGCCGGTCGGGGTTCCCACCTCGGGCCTGGCCGCCTCGGCGCGCACACTCCGCTCCAGCCGTGCGACCGCACGAGCGGTGGCGGGGTCGTCACCGGACGCCGCTGCTGTAGCCTCCCACTCCCTGGCACGCGTGGTCTGCAAGTAGTCCAGCAGTGCCGCGTGGATCGGCTCCGACTGGACTCGCGGACTTGTCGCCGCCCATGCCAGGCGGGACGCTGCGGCCGCCTCGTCGCTCACCACCCCCTCGGCTGCGCGCAGGTAGCCGGACTCGCTGGCCAGTGTGAGTGCCGCAAAGATTGCGAAGGCAGCGCCGAGTGTCGGCATCAGGGGCGTGGCGATCTGCGGCACCCGATCCCGTTCCTCGACCGGTACGAGCGCCCGGACGCCGACCCGCGCCACGGCCGCGACCAGTAAGGCAAGGAAGAGCCCGCCCACAACCAGCACCACCGCCGGTAGCGAGGTCAACCAGTCCACCACATCACCTACAGCGCGTTACCGCGAGCGCCCCACGGCGGCGGCACATCGTCCCCCGCGACCTGGAGCTCCTCGTCGAATCCTTTTTGATTAACGCTCCATGGTCACAGGTCGAAGACCTGTGACACTCGCGACGCCCGGCACGGCATCTCGTTTCGTTGGCCGAACAGCTGAATACGGCCCAGTTCGAGGCTGTACTGACAACGACCGCCGCGCCCGTTTCATTCAGCCTCGTATCAGGGACCGTCCTCAGATGGCGTCGCCTGCGGTGCCGGCCCTGCAGCCGGCCTTGCGCATCAGCCTGGTGATGCGGCGGCGGCCGCAGTCCTCGCCCTGTCGTTGCAGGACGGCGTGGATGCGCGGGGCCGCGGGAGTTCTCGTGGACTACCCGGGGCAGAACCCCTGATCTCAAATGTCCGTCAAAGCGGATCAAGCCCACCTCCTCGGAGCTCGAGGGTTCGTCGTTCTCACGGACGGCGGACCGTTCACCGTGCGCTGAATGACGTGACGGGTCAGCAGTTGGAACGCGCACCTGCCTCAGTCCGCCTGACGTTGGTCGGTGTTGGTGGCGTTCTGCCAGGCCGAGAGTTCGGTGTTGAGGATGTCGAGGTCGCCGATCCGGCGGTCGAGCAATTGCCGGGTCGGCGGGGAGAGTTTGATGTTGGTTCGTTGGCGGTCTGTTGCGGGTGCCGAGGATCTGGTGATGGTGAGGCTCGAACTACCCGAGACGCTCGTGAGCGATGAACGCAGTCAACGCGTCCACAACTGCGGCGGGCTGCTCGTCAGGAATGAAGTGTCCCGAATGTGGGATGACGACACCGGCCACGTTGTCTGCCCAGGGGCTGATGGAAGCGGCCATGTCGGGGATCGAGCCGTGGGAGCTGGAGATTCCCAGGACCGGGACGGTCAAGTGCTGTCGTCCGAGAGCGTCATGATTCTTGCGCGCCGATTCCGCGGCGTCGCGGTAGTAGGAGAGAGACGCTCGGAGACCGCCCTCTGCAGCGACAGCGGCGGCGTAATGGTCGATCTCGGCACTGTCGAACGTGTTCGGGGACAGTGTTTTCACCTTCAAGAACCAGTCAACGTAGTCACGCTCGCGACCGGCGAGCAGTGTCTCGGGAAGGCCTGGCACTAGGTGGAACGCGAAGTGCCAGGTCTTCCAGGCCCGTTCGGGATCCGTTGGGATGGCGTCCGGGAGGCTGATGCCGGGTATGCCGGCGTCAAGCAGAGCGACACCGTGCAGGCGCTCTTCGTACTTCAGAGCTAGCGAGAAGGCGACCCAGGCCCCGATGTCGTGGGCGACGAGCCAGTACTTCTGCACGTTGAGCGCAGTCACCGCGGCCTGGATGCGCGAAGCGACGGTATGCGTGTCGTAGCTGTCTTGGGGGCGGTCGGAGTGGCCTTGTCCTGGCAGGTCGATTGCGATCACGTGGAATCGCTCGGCAAGGCCCGGCGCCGCTTTGCGCCAAGCCCACCAGGTCTGGGGGAATCCGGCGAGCAGGACGACGGTAGGGCCGGTCGGTTGACCGCCTTCCACGGCATGAAGTCGGATGCCTTCTGTGTCGACCCAGCGGTGAGTGAAGCCCGCGAGGTCGTGCAGCGGCAACTCGGAGATTGGGTTCTGGCCCGAAGAGCGATTCGCGGCGGTTGCAGCGTCAGTCATGCGTCGACCTTAACGCATCTTGAACCGTCCAGTTCAAGATATGATGAGCAGGGCCACAACGGCTTGGCTCGAGCTCAAGAACGAGGTGCGTGCGCGATGGCCGGGAAGAAGCAGTTCGATGTGGACGTCGCGCTCGATGCGGCGATGGTCCAGTTCTGGCGAGCCGGATACGCCGACACATCACTCGACGACCTCTCCAGGGCGACCGGACTGAACCGCAGCTCCATCTACTCCTCATTCGGCGACAAAGACTCGCTCTATTCCCGTTGCCTGGACCGCTACGCCACGCGGTACGGAGACAGGTACGACCAGGCCCTTGCAGGTGCGTCCGAAGAGCCGCTGGGGGCAGTACGGGCGTTCTTCGAAGTCACACTGAAGCGCATCGCCGACCCCGACGTGCCGGACGGATGCCTGGTCGCCCAAACCGCGATGGCGACACCGGTACTGAGCCCCAGCATCGCCACGCGCGCGATCGAAGCCCTGGGGCTTCAGCATGCGCGGCTGCGAACCGCCTTGATCGCCGCGAAGTTGGCTGACAGCGACGCCGACAACTTCGCCGTTCACATCGCGGCGGTCAACCAGTCGCTGGCCGTGATGAGCAGGGCCGGGGCGAGTCAGAAGCAGCTCCACACGATCATCGACATCAGCATGAGCGCGCTCTCGCAGGCATTGCGCGCTCCCCGGGTCTAGGGGTACCGCTGCTTAGCGGACGGCCCCACCGAACGCCGCGGCGAAGACATGAACACCGCGTACACCGGCTGACTGACCCGCATTCCCGCTGCGGTCACCTCACCCCCAGGGCGGCTTCAAGTTCCGTGGTTGTGCTGGTTGTTGCTGTGAGGGGTGGGTAGCGGTGCAGGCACGGGCTTCGTGATCATTAGGGTGTCTACGCCTCGTGATCATGAGAAGGTCCCGTGCCTGCTGTTGCATCCTCCCCGATCCCTGCCGTACTTGTGAAGCTGGGTCCGCTGGAACCCGGCCAGGTCGCTGATCTGCGCCCCTACTTCGACTCCATCCCCGACCCGCGCTCGCGGCGGGGCCGGTGGTACTCGCTGACGGCGATCTTGATGGTGTGTGCCTGTGCGGTCGTCTCGGGCGCCAGGAGCATCGACGAGCTCGCCGAATGGGGCGCCCGGGCCTCGGGTGGGCTGCTGGCCGCCCTCGGTGTACGCCGCCATCCACTGCGGTGGCGGCGTACACCGTCGCCGGCGACGATCGGGCGGGTGCTGATCGCCGTCGACGGCGATGCCCTGGACGCCGCGGTGGGCGCCTACCTCACCGACCGGCACCGCACCGTCGTGTCCACCGCGCACCGGCGGGCCATCGCGGTGGACGGCAAGACGCTCAAGGGCTCAGCGCGTTTGGACGTGACCCGCCGTCACCTGCTGTCGGCGGTCAGCCACACCACCGTCGTGACACTCGCGCAGGCCGAGGTCGGCGCGAAGACCAACGAAACCACGCACTTTAAGCCGCTGCTGGCACCGCTGGACCTGGCCGGCACTCTCGTCACCTTCGATGCGCTGCACTCGGTCAAGGCGAACATCACCTGGCTGGTCGAGACGAAGAAGGCCCACTACATCGCCGTGATCAAGACCAACCAGCCCACCGCCCACAGCCAGCTCGCCACGCTGCCGTGGCGTGACATCGCCGTCCAGCACACCCACTCCGAGGTCGGGCACGGCCGGCGCGAGTCCCGTTCGATCAAGACCTGCGGCATCGCGGACGAACTCGGTGGCATCGCCTTTCCGCACGCGAAGCTCGCCATCCGCGTCCACCGGCGGCTGCCGGCCGACCGGCAGCCGCGAGAGTCGCGAGAGCGTCTACGCCGTGACCAGCCTCGAAGCCCACCAGACCAGCCCCGCGGACCTCGCCGCCGCGATTCGCGGGCACTGGGGAGTGGAAAACTCCAGCCACCACATCAGAGACGTCACCTTCGCCGAGGACGCCTCCACCGTCCACACCGGGGCCGCACCCCGAGCCATGGCCACCTTCCGCAACCTGGCCATCGGCGTGCTGAAGACCCTCGGCGCCGAGAACATCGCCAAAACCACCCGGGCGATCCGCGACGAACCACGACGGGCACTCCCGATCCTGGGCATCATCAACAACCAGGACACCCACGGAACTTGATCAAGCCCTGCCTCACCCCGCCGCTGTCCGACACCAGGATCGTCCCGTGCGGCGTATCTGGGTCATTCCCCGGATACGGCAGTGGGCTGTTTCGTGTCATCCGCCGGTCTGCTGCACGTTGATGACGAGCAGTGCGATGTCGTCGTTGCGGGGTGCGCACTGCGTGGCGTAGTGGACGAGGTCGTCGGCGAGGGTCTGCGCGGTCTCGCCCGGGGCTCGTGCGAGATGCTCGGCGAGGTCGGCGATGGCGTCCTCGATGTCCACGCCGGGGGTTTCGACGAGTCCGTCGGTGTAGAGAGCAAGCACGGTGCCGGGTGGCAAGGGGATCTCGGTGCTCTCGTAGTCGGCGGTTGGATCGATGCCGAGCACGAGGCCGGGCGGCAGGTCGAGGACTTCGGTGTGTCCGTCGGGGTGGAGCAGGAGTGGTGGGGGGTGGCCGGCGGTGGCCAGGCGGGCACGGTGGTGTGCCAGGTCGAGGTGGATGTAGAGGCAACTGGTGAACAGGCCCGGGTCGAGGTCGGTGAGCAGGCGGTTGGTGCGGGCGAGGACGTCGCCGGGGGATGCGCCGGCGGTGGCGTGGACTGCGGTGCGGACCTGGCCCATGAGGGCGGCGGCATTGACGTTGTGGCCCTGGACGTCGCCGATGGCAGCGGCGGCGTTCGCGTCGTCGAGACGGATGAGGTCGTAGAAGTCGCCGCCGATGTTCACGCCGTGCGTGGTCGGGAGATAGCGGGCGGCCAGGTCCAGGCCGGGGATCGGGGGCAGGTCGTGGGGCAGCAGGGCGGCCTGCAGGCTGTGGGCGAGTTGGTACTGGGCGTCGTAGAGGCGGGCGCGTTCCAGGGCTTGGGCGACCAGTCCGGCGATGGAGGTGAGGATCGCGCGTTCCTCTGTGCTGAAGGGGCGGGGCCGTTCGTAGGCGAGCACCATCGAGCCGACCGTGCGCCCGGAGACAGTCAGGGGCAGGAACGCCCAGGCAGCCATGCCGTCCTGGAGCACGGCGGGGGGATATGCGCGTTTCAGGTCCGCGAAGGTGGCGAAGAAGGCAGGAACACCGGTGGCCAGAACGCGTACCGCGGGGGTGTGTGAGGTCAGGGGGGCGAAGTCGAAGCGGTCCATGAGTTCGGCGGTGTAGCCGCGGTAGCCGATGATCTGCAGGCGGCCCTCCTCCGCGGTCATCAGCGCGAGGGCCTGGACACCGAAGGCGGGCATGATCTGGCGGGGGACCCGGTCGACGACGTCCTGCACGCCGACAGCTTCGGTGAGCACGGCGGCCAGGTGCAGCAGGTGGTAGAGCTCCCTTGCTCGGCTTGGCGTGACCGGCGACGCGGCAAGCTGCGTATCCGGGGTGTCCTCGGCAGGGGCTGTGGGGGCAGGAGTGATACGGACGCTGATGCCGGAGGCATCCGGATGAAGCTGGAAGGACAGCCACCGATCCGGCGGGCGCCGGGCGGTGAAGGACGTGGTCTGGCGGCTGACCACCGCGGATCGGTAACAGTCTTCGAAGACCGGGTCATCCAGCCAGGGCAGCACCTGTGAGGGGAGCGCGCCCAGCAGGTCGGGGATGTCCGCGCCGACCAGTTCTGCAGCGGCAGTGGTGACGAAGGAGATCCGGCCTTCCAGGTCCAGCGCGCAGCAGCCCCCGGGAAGGCGCTCGGCAAAGTCGACCGCGGCCATTGCCTCGCCCGGACAGGGAGCGTAGGAGCGGTGCGGCGACAGCACCCGCGGCTCCGCTCCGGGCAGCACCGGGCGGCCGCTGTCGGCAGCCCGCTGCAGGAGCAGACCGGTGTGACGGCAAAAGACACCGATCGCATCACGCTCGTCCTGGGACAGCTCCGACGGATGTGAACCGGGCCAGAGCAGCACCAGCCCGCCCCGATCGGTATCGCCTGTAGTGACCGGGGCCGCCGCTGCCGC
This sequence comes from Streptomyces sp. NBC_01446, assembly GCF_026340095.1. GTDB lineage: Bacteria > Actinomycetota > Actinomycetes > Streptomycetales > Streptomycetaceae > Streptomyces > Streptomyces aureus. The sequence continues at coordinate 694,920 of NZ_JAPEPO010000001.1, forward strand.
AAATTGGTACGGCAACACGAGGGCGGGCCTCGGGTATCGGCGGGCCATCTCTTCGCTGCTACCGACCCACACCACGCGCCGCTCGCGTACGGCATCAGCCACCGGGATCGGGGCCTCCAGCCTCACCTCTGCCCACGGCGCGACGATCTGCGGCGGAACCCCCGTCAGCAATGCCATCCGCAGTACCGTCTCGCCCGGCGGCAGCAAATACACCACGCCCACAGACGCACCGGTCTCCTGCACGACCCGGACCAGAGCGGGCTCCAGCAATTCCAGGCCGGAGCCGGCTGCGGGGGTGAACGCCGCCTCCCGCACGTTCTCACCCTCCCTCGATGACACCGCAGCGAGGTCCCCTCAAGCACTCGTGACGATTCCGGGCGGCGTCAGCACTGATGCCGAGCCCCGCGCCGAACCGTGCCCGGCCGCCCCGACCCGCCCGTCGGCCAGTCACCGCCCCGCGCACGAGCAGCCCGATCGACCCAGCTCTCCCCGGCACAGCTACGCAAGGGCAGCCTCCCACCGAGAGAAGGAGGCCACTCCCCCGCTGCGCGACGACCTGCACCCGTTCCAGCAACTCCGCACCACCGAGCCGCACCGCCTGCCGGGCCTCTGCACGCTTCCTCCAACGGCGCCGCGCCAGCCAGGCCACCCGCCGAGGTACCTGGCACGAACGCCGACCACGACCTGCCGGTACCGATGGTGTGTCGCACCAGCCATACCGAACGTCGCACATATGTGGACAATACGCCCGTCATGACGTAGCGGCACTCGAAGTCGCCACATCACGGACCGACGCCGCCCCAGCGCACAGGCGGACCAGCCAGAAGCCGCACAGGGCAGTTCAACGTCCGGCTCGCCTGAACCGCCCCGGTCCTCACCCGCCGCATCCGCCGCCAGTGCCGCGAGCGGCACACCGACGAACAGAACACGGCCGTCACCCGCGCAACCGCGGTGCCCTGACAGCCGGGAGCGCCGTTGACACTGCGCGGAGGCATTCGGCGTATTCGTAGCGTCTCTGATCAGCTAAGCGATCCTGAGTCGGATTGAGTTTCCGGGATCGCTTCCCATCGTGGTGGGGTGGCATGGGCGTGGAGATGGAATCCCGCGCCCAGTGCTGCCCCTCTCGGCCGGTGGCCAGTGGTGGGTGTGCTGGTCGTCGTCACGTCCTGGTGCCGGTGGGCCGCTCGGAGCAGCCGGGTCCGGTCCGTTGGTGCGTGTCCCTCCGGACGCTTGCCAGCAGGACCGCACGGGCGGGCTGCTGGGGAGGGTGCCCTGCGTCGCCTGGGCGCGGGGCGTGAGGTGTGGCGCCGGGTGGGTCCGCTCTTCGACCGGTCTTTCCGGCTGGACTCGGTGGTCGGGGTGACCACTGCTTTGGTTTCGAGCTTGTCGACTACCGTGCGGATCGCCATGGTTCCGCTGGATTTGTCGATGACAGTCTTGGACTGGTGGGCCAGGCCGCGTGCTGCGATGCGGCGCCAGGCGCCCTGGTCGCGGTCTCCCTGCCAGCCACAGGACTGGCTGGGGCAGATGGCCCACTTCCAGCCCGCAGTGGTGGGCCGGTCGGGGGCTTTGCGGTGCCTGAGTGGGGTGAGGCACCGCGGGCAGTGTCTGGACGTGTTGCGGGCTGGGACAGTGACCACGGCGATGCCGGCCTCCGCGGCAAGGTGCCGCATGTGGTCGGCGATCTGCCCGCGGACGGCTTGGGAGAGGCGCGTGTTCATGGTGCGGCCCATGCCCTTGGCTTCCATCGAGCGCAGGTCCTCAACGTAGATCACGCTCGCCCCGGCAGCGGTGGCCTGGTCGACGGTCCACCGTGCGGCAGCCCACGCCAGGGCGTCGTTCAGGTTCGAGCGGCGTGCGGACACGAAGCGGATCTCGTCGCGCAGCGCCTGGTGCCTGTCGGCCAGCGGGTGCTGTTCGTTCTCGCCTATGAACCGCTGATAGTGGTCGGCCTTGGTGTGCAGGTGCTCGGACAGACGACGGAGCCGGTGCTGCTTGGCCAGCACTCCGGCGGTCCGGAACTGGGCGCCATGCCCGAGGGCGGTGATACGCCCATCGTCGTGGACACGGGCCGTACCAGCGGACAGGAGGGTGTTCAGGCCCCAGTCCACGCCGAGCGCGACCGTGTGCCCGGTGCGCCGAGCCTTGGGCACGGCGTGGGTGTAGGCCACATCAGCACGTACCTTCCCGCCCGCGATGCGCAGGGTGGGAAGGTGCAACACCGCCCAGGCGGGCACCGTCGGGGGCAGCGACATGGTGCACTCCACCCACGTCCAGTCCGCATACGCCTGCGGATCGGGTCGGGTGGGCAGCTGCATCCGCAGCAGAGCCCGCTGCGGATCGCTCTCGCCGCGTGAGACGACGGCCTGCTGCCCATCGCACGCCGACAGCAACAGCATCCGCGCCGCCCCAGGCGCGCCTTCGGCCTCGAACACATCAACTGGTAAACGACCGTTGGCCTGCCAGTACTTGGTGATCTGCCGGGTACGGCCCTTGATGATGCTGGACGGCAAATGCCGGCCGCCTGGCACGGCATCGCGTACGGCGTCCCACTCTGCTGGAGTGCGCTTTTCCGGGTCGTCCGGCCAAGTCGCGATCACCCCGGCGGTCAGGTCAGCGCGCCACTTCGCCGAGCGCAGAGTGCGCCCGGCCTGCTCCTGGGCCATGCGTACGATCCGGTCGTTGACCTTCACGCCCTCGGCCGGAGCGACGGTCCAGCCGAGACGTCGCAAAGCCATCCACGCGTTCGACGGCAGCTTCCGGCCCCCCGCGTCCTCACCAGAAGCGAGAACATCAACATCGGTGGCGTTCCAGTGCGCGCCGAGCAGCGTGGAGACCAGGCCCGCCGCCAAGTCGGCACACCAGCCGATGCGTTCGGCCAGCACGGACTGGGACAGCAGTTCGCCAGTCTTCTCGTCCACGCCTGCGCGCACAAGGGCGCGGGCACACGCGGTGCGTGAGGTCTCACCGTCGGCGAGCGGCACCTTCCGGCTCATTGGCTATCACCGGCTTTGCACTGGCCGGACTCGGCCAGCAGGCGACGCCGGTTCTCAGCCGACCGCATCCCGTACAGACGCCCAGCGAACGTGGTGACCAGCGACACGAAGTCTTCGAGAAGTTCATCCCGGCCACCGAGCTTCTTCGGATGCAGCACATCGAGGGTGGCGCCATGCACACCGAGCAGATGCTTGAGCCATCCGACACCAAACCGTGCAAGCCGGTCCTCATGAGTGACACGCACGACCGTCACCGATCCGTCAGCGACGGCTCGCAGCAACCGGTTGAGGCCGGGACGGTCCTCCCGCAGGCCCGAGGCCCTGTCACGGAAAACCTTCACAATCTGGCCAGCGGAAGTGGCCCGCAGCTCGCTCTCCTGGGCTTCCAACGAAGATTCTTGTCCACTGGAGCCGGAGACACGCACATACAGGCCCTCCAGGCGTACACGCTCTCCGCCGGTCGAGACCTTCATCGCCTCGACATCGGTCGAGGAGAACCTACGCTCACGGCCAACCCAAGTCACAGGAATCTTCCCCGAGTCAGCCCAAAGACGAAGCGTCACGGGGTGAACTCCAAGACGCTTAGCGGCCTTTGAGAGTCGAAGAAGCTCCATGACAACCACTCTACGATCACTGAGGATTTTTAATCAAATTAGTGAGCCTGCCGGGCCGTCTGTCCGAACTGAAGCAGCAGTTCGCCCGGGTCTGCTGCAGCTCGGCGGCCGGTTCGTCGACGCCGCCCCTCTCGCCCACAGCGCGCACGACATGCCGGGCCGGCGCCGAGGCCCGAACGCGGTAGTGATCACTACCGCGAGACCGGGACGTCGTCAGGCAGTTCACCCGGTTGATCCATCGCTGCGCTGATCACGTCGCGCTGGCGGCCATCGCCACGAGCTCGCCCAACACCTCGCGCTCGATGTCGAGGAACGAGCGCTCTTCACTTTCGGAGATCCACTTCCCGAAGGCCACGCCGAACACGGTCACCCCGGATTCCGCGGCGAGTGTGGCCGTCGCCTCGGGAACCCCCTGCGATCGGAGGGCGGAAGCGAGCGCCGTGGCCAGCCCAGCCAACTTCAACAGCTCGCGTTCCTGCAGCGCGGGATTCTCGGAGATGATCCTCTGCCGCCGCCTGGAATGGTCACGGCGCTCGGTCGAGAAGAACGGCGCCGCGGCCGACAGCGCGGACTCGACCATCTCGAGTGGTGACGCGTCCGCCCCAGCCGCAGCCACGCCGTCCAGGAACGCCTGCTCCAGCAGCTCCTGGCCGCTGAAAAGCACCTCACGCTTGTCGGCGAAGTGGCGGAAGAACGTCCGCTCAGTGAGACCGACGGCCTGGGCGATGTCGGCCGCGGTCGTCCTGTCGTAGCCGCGACCGATGTAGAGGTCTATCGCCGCCGCCTGCAGTCGTTCCCGCGTCCCGGGCTCCCATCGCACCATGCCCGCCAGTCTAGTGATGACAGCAGCTGACATGGCGGCTACAGTGACGGCAGTCACTGACGTCAGCGACTGACATCGCTTGCCTCGCTCACTGGGCTTGAGCATCGAAGGAGATCATTTACATGCGCGTCTTCGTCACCGGAGCATCCGGGTGGATCGGTTCGGCCACGGTCGACGAGCTGCTCGCCGCCGGCCACGAGGTGGTCGGGCTCGCCCGCTCCGACACCTCGGCCGCATCCCTCCACGCGAAGGGTGCCCAGGTCCGCCGCGGCGACCTCGACGACCTCGACAGCATCCGGGAGGGCGCCGCGAGTGCTGACGCCGTCCTCCACCTCGCCAACAAGCACGACTTCAACAACCCCGCCGTCTCCAATCAGGCCGAACGGGCCGCCGTACAGGCGATCGGCGACGTCCTGACCGGATCAGGCCGTCCGTTCCTGCTGGCGTCCGGCGTCGCCGGCCTGGCGCAGGGCCGACTGGCGACCGAGGACGACAGGTCACTGTTCCAGGGCTTGGAGTCCCCCCGAGGCGGCAGCGAGAACCTCGCGCTGGAGTACGTCGATCGCCGCGTGAACACGGTCAGCGTGCGGTTCGCCCCCACCGTGCACGGCGACGGCGACCACGGGTTCATCGCAACTCTGGTCGCGATCGCCCGCGAGAAAGGGGTCGCGGGCTACGTCGGCGACGGCACGAACCGCTGGCCGGCGGTCCACCGGTCGGATGCCGCGCAGATCACCCGCCTGGGACTGGAGAAGGCCCCGGCGGGAACGCTCCTGCATGCGGTGAGCGAGGAGGGAGTTCCCGCCCGCGAAATTGCAGAGGCCATCGGACGAGGACTCGAGGTTCCCGTGGCCTCGATCGCGCCGCAGGAGGCACAGAGGCACTTCGGCTGGATCGGCCGCCTCTTCGCCATGGACATCCCTGCCTCCAGCACTCGCACACAGGAACTCCTCGGCTGGGCACCAAGCGGGCCCAGCCTCATCCAGGACCTGGACGCCGGATCCTACTTCCGCACCTGACACACCTGACGCACCTGAGGTCGACGCGCCAGGCGATCTCGGTCTCGACAGTCCTCTACGCCGCCGCGGTCGGCGGCGTCGTCGGGCTCGTCCTCGGCGTGACCACCGGCTGGATCCGCGCCCGCATGGACGATGCGAATCTGGCCGCGGCCCTCAACCTCACCGTCCCCTTCGCCGCCTACCTCATCGCCGCGCACCTGGACGCCTCCGACATCGTCGCTGTCGTGCTGGCCGCCTTCGCCGTCGCCACCGCCGCCAACTACCCCGGTGATCCACGCCGACGCCCACTGCCATACCCCACCCGGCTGAAGGAGCGTGAACTCTGGCCCCTGCCCCCTCATCGACACACTCCTCTCCGTAAGTCCAAGGGCGGTCACGGGATGGCCGCACGCGGCCTGCGTGTCGGTGCGCTCGGCGAACTGTCCGACTCTCTGGGTCTGAAGCCGTCTCCGGTCAGTGACACCGATCTGGCCCGGGCGCGGGAGAAGGCCGCACAGATCGAGGCGCAGATGGTCTCAGCGGTCCCCTTCCGGCCGGCTCGCCCGGGGGAGATCGTCTGGCTCGTCCTACTGGGCGATGTCCGGCGCGTCACGGGCGGGCGGTGCCGCAGTCCTGATCGAAGACCGGACTCCGGTGCGGGAGTGGGCCACCTTCGCGCGCGGCGCGGAGCCGGGCCGGGGCCCGGCTCTCGGGCGAGCCGGCGTATCGGCGGCTGACCGGGGCGGATGTGGCGGTGCTGCGGGAGGGAGTACCAACCGCGGGTGAGGGAGGGGTTGCTGCGGGGGCGACGGACGTGACGCGGCCGGCGGCGAAGCGAGGGCGTCGGGCGTGACGGAGCAGGCCGCGAAGCGTTGAACCCAGTGGTCGTGGTGCCGCCGGACGGAGTGTCCAACGACGTTGGACGCCAGTCTCCGTAGCACCTGATGGCAAGCCGTTCAAGAGTGTTTGCTCAACCGCCTTGCTAGCAGGAAGAATCGATGTCGTGGCCAACGCACTGCAGGAATTGGTGAAGAGCCGGCTGGAGCAGCAGGGCTGGTCCTACGGCGACGTGGCCCGGCGCGGCGGCATCCCGCGATCCACCGTGCACCACCTGGCGACCGTCACGCACGTGGCCCGTATGCCGCAGCAAGCCACCCTCGAAGGCCTGGCCCGGGGACTGGAACTGCCCCTGGACTCGGTACGCAGAGCCGCCGCCGAAGCCTGCGGTATCCACCTCTACTTCGAGGACCCCGCCGACACCGCGTCCGACCCGGAGATCGCCACCCTCATCGCCAGCGTCCAACGCCTGTCCGACGCCGACCGCCGCCACGTCACCGCACTCGTCGAATCCCTCCTGCGCAGCACCTCCGACGGCCCCAGCTAGGGGCTTGGCCGCACGGGCGTCCATTGCGTGGCGAAGCGTCAGATCGCCGTAAAAATCATTCCATTGGGGCTATCCTCTCGTCGCACGGGCCGCGTTGAACCGCCCGAATCCTCTAGGGAGAGAGAGAGGGGGGTCTACGTGCTTGTCGTCCATGGAGTGTCCTCGACCGCCGTCGTGCGGGGCAGGACAGGGGAGCCGGTGGTCCTGCTCTCCGGCGAGCTCCCCGAGGCCCTCACCCCCGCCGCCCTCGACGAGCTGCTGAACCTGGCCGCCGCGGTGCTCGACGCGGAGGAGCTGCGGCTGTTCCGGAGCTGTCTGTCCGCACTGCACTGCGGCGAGAAACTCGACGAACGCCGCATCGAGGTGAGCGGTGCCGTTCTGACCGTCTACCGGAGTTGATCCCGGATACGGCTGCGGGGCTCCCGGGAGTTGTTCCCGGGAGCCCCGCTTTGGGTGCGCCCTACATCGGGTGCTGCCCGATCAGACCGGATCAGAAGTCACGGTCACAGTTCCTGTAGTCGTTGTAGTCGTTGTAGGGGCGGTAGTTGATGTGGTGGTAGCCCCTCCAGTCGTTGCGGTAGCCGCAGTTGTCGTCCCACCGGTTCCAGTGGTGCCCGCGGTGGCCCCGGTTGTACCGGTAGTCCCCGCACCAGCCGTTGTTGTGGAGGGCCGCCTTGTGCAGGAGCCGGTGGGTTTGGGCCGGGGCGGCCGTCGCGGTGGAGGCCATGGCCGTGCCCGTCAGGGGGATGGCGACCGCTGCGATGGTCAGGGCGGCCGTCGCGGTGGCGCGTGCCAGTTTTCTCACCGTGTTTCTCCTTGTTTCGATGAATTGCCGGATGGCGTGCCAGACATTACTCGGCAGCGGCCCTCACTCATTCATCCAACCGGTTATGGACGACTTACCGGAGCACAATCGATGCGGGGTTCCGCGGCGCCCAAAGCATGCTCTGAGCTTTGCTTACCTGGCATTTCCGGCCTCGCTTCCGCGGCGGCCGGAAGCACTCTTCAGGGTGAAGCAACTCCCGTGTGTCGTGGTCGTGTTGCGAGTCTCCGTGAAATGTCAAAAAACTTCTGGACCGCCCCGGATAATGCGTTGAAGAATTCTCCGCAGTTTTCATGAGCGGGGAGTTCTGCCTTGCGGAGACGTGAATCTGCCGCAGGGTATTCGCCCCGCATTGTGCGCAGTCGGTTCAGTGCGGTCAGCTTCGGTAGACGGTGAGGACGGCTCCGCTGACTTCGATGCGGCGTTCGTCGAGTTTCTCGCCGCAGTGCAGTGCGGACAGGCAGCTCCGGAAGAGCCGCAGCTCCTCCGCGTCGAGCACTGCGGCGGCCAGGTTCAGCAGTTCTTCGAGTGCGGCGGGGGTGAGGGCCTCGGGGAGCTCGCCGGAGAGCAGGACCACCGGCTCCCCTGTCCTGCCCCGCACGACGGCGGTCGCGGACACTCCTTGGACGACAAGCACATGCACCCCTCTCGCGGAGGTTTCGGGCGGTTCACCCGTCTTGAGGGTCGAGAGGATAGTCACGGTGGAGCCGCGCAACATGGGCCGAATGACCCCTAGTTGAGCCAATCGGGTGAGAGCGCGACGCGTGTCGGGTGGGGTTCGTATCCGTCCATTTGCCCTCCCGCCTGCCGTTTCCCCCGATGGGCGATGTGTCCGGTGAGGGGCGATGTGCGTGAAGTGGTTGTCCGAGGTTCTTGAACGGTCTACTGTCCAATCTCGTCAGACAGATCGTCCGGCATGGATGGACGTCCGAGATCGTATGTGACCGTCCATGCCCATTCAGTAAAGGAACCACCATGCTCGGCATGCGTGAGCTGGACGCGGAATCCGCAGAGCTGCTGCCCGGCCGTGAGGCCCTGGGCCGGCTGAAGTTCAACTTCGTCAAGACGACGAACGTGACGCGGCACGTCGCCTACGTCCAGGCCCAGAACAACTCGTACGCGCTGAACGCCTGCTCCCCCGAGGCCATCGCGCAGTCCGCGGCCACCCAGACCATCAACGTCCACCAGTAACCAGCCCTTTATCCCGAAAGAGGTTTCACCATGAACAACGAACAGCTCAACGACGAGTCCGCGGAACTGCTGCCCGGCCGTGAGGCCCTGGGCCGGCTGAAGTTCAACTTCGTCAAGACGACCAACGTGACGCGGCACGTCGCCTACGTCGACGCCCACAACAACTCGCTCGCGGCGAACCTCAACTCCCCCGAGGCCATCGCCGCCTCCGAGGCCAACCAGACCATCAACATCAGCCAGTAGCGGCACCCGACGCGTGCGGACCGTGTACGTGGCGACGCGGTCCGCACCGGGGAGGGAGGGCAGGACGATGGCCAAGGGTCAGGGGGCCCATGACCCCGCTCCCATGGGGACGGCGGTCCGGGACACAGACAAAACGTTTTTCGGGGACGTGTACGAGGAACCGCGCTTCCCCGTCCCGCGACTCGGCTCAGGACTTCAACGCCTGGGCGAGTACCAGGGATCCGGCTTCACAGAACGCAAGTACCTGGTCCGCCGGCAGGACGGACAGGTGGTCCAGCTCTCCCCACTGCTCTACCTCGTGGTCGAAGCCATCGACGGCGTACGCGACACCGAGGCCATCTCCCACCGGGTCAGCGGCCGCTTCGGGCGCGAGCTCAGCGCGGACAACATCCACTACCTCGTGGAGCACAAACTCCAACCGCTCGGCCTCACCGTCCCGTTCGGACAGGCGGACGAGCAGGTCGTCGCCGGTCCCCGGTCCGACCTCCTCCTGGTCCTCAAAGGCCACCGGGTGATCTTCCGCGAGCGGCAGGTCGCCCGCATCGCCAGGGCACTGGCCTGGCTGCACCGGCCCCCGATGGTTGCCCTGGTGCTGGCAGCGGTCACCGTGCTGGACGTCTGGCTGTTCGGCTACCACGGCGCAATGCAGCCGGTGCTCCAGGTGCTGGAACAACCCATCCTGATGCTGGCCGTCTTCGCACTGATCGTAGCTTCGCTCGTGTTCCACGAGTTCGGTCACGCCTCGGCCTGCCGATACGGGGGCGCCCGACCCGGAACCATCGGGTTCGGCCTCTTCCTGATCTGGCCCTCCATGTACACCGACGTCACCGACGTCTACCGCATCAACCGGGCCGGCCGGATCCGCACCGACCTGGGCGGCGTCTATTTCAACGTCGTCTTCCTACTAGGGCTGGCCGGCGCCTACCTCCTCACCGGCCAGCCCTTCTTCCTCGGCGCGGTCTACCTGGTGCACTTCGAGATCCTCGAACAGCTGATGCCGGCGGTCCGACTCGACGGCTACTACATCCTCGGTGACCTCGCAGGAATCCCCGACCTCTACGGCAAGATCAAACCCATCCTGCTGAGCATGCTGCCGGGCCGGCCGCTCCCCCCGGAGGTGGCCGGCCTCAAACGCTCCGCACGGGTCATCGTGACCGTCTGGGTACTGACCATGGTGCCGCTGATCCTCGCCGAGCTCGGTTACGTCCTGTGGAACCTCCCGCGCCTGCTCGAAACCGGGGTGCGTTCGCTGGTCGAGCAGGCCACCGGAACCTGGTTCGCCTTCGCCGACGGACAGATCGCGGCCGGACTCGTCGGCGTCGTCGGAGGGTTCATGATCCTGTGCCCCCTGGCCGGCGCCGGGTATCTCACCGTGCGCCTGACCGGGCGGCTCGTGCGGGCAACCCTCCGCACCACCCAGGGAAACCTCCGGCTGCGCCTGGTCATCTGCGCCGGCGTACTGACCGCGGCCACCGCGCTCGGCGCGGCATGGATGGGCGGGATGACCCCCAAGCCGCTGCCTCCGCGGCCACCCATCATCCCCATTCTCCAGCCCGGTGTGCCCACGCTCCGCGCGGCGGCAACGCCGCCGGCCTCGGACGAGGCGCCGCAGGACGACGCCCAGACGGACTCCCCCGACCCCACCGGCCCGTCGCCGGAGACAAGCCTGCTCTCGCCGACGCCCGATGCCAGTCCCTCCGACGAGGACACGGCGAGCGGTTCCCCCTCCGCCGAGGACGAGACCAAGGCGGCCGCCCCGACACCCAAGAAGGCGACGCCGAGCCCGACCCCGACCCGCAGGCAGAGTCCGGTGCCGTCCGGCCCCAGCCCCTCGGCCGGTACATCGAGCCCCTCGCCGTCGGCCCCGCCCTCGCCAAGCCCCTCCCTGCCGCTGCCCACCGAGAGCTTCCCCGACCCCTCCACCTGGTGAACCCGGGGACCCAGAACCCCCGATGACAGCCGCGAACCCCGGTGAACCCCCCGTGAACCTCCCCGGCCCCGTGCCGCCCATACACCCGTAAAAGGAGAACTTCAGTGAGCCACCGCAAACCACGCACCGGCACAGTCAGCCGGACGGCCATGCGCCTGGGCATGCTGACCACCGTCTGCCTGACCGGCCTCGCCACCGTGACCCCAGCGGGTGCGACGACCGGATCCCGCATCACTGGTGGCGTCGGCATCGCCTTGGACGAGGCACGGTCCCTGGCCAACCCCAGACACCGCGTCGACCACGACGAGGAATTCACGATCCATCAGCTCGGCACGGTCCTGGGCGCCGGCGTACGAAACCGGGCGATCGCCCGCTCCGTCGGCTGCTCGATCGACGCACCCTGCCGGTCGATCGCACTGTCCTTCCAGGTCGTCACCACGAACGGAGTCGCGGGCCTCAACGCCTCGAACACCAGCAAGGCCATCAACGACCACTGCGAGGGCTGCGAGACCTTCGCCGGCGCCTACCAGTTCATCGTCTCGACCCCGTACCGGTTCACACTAAGCTCGTCGACCAGAAACAAACTCGCCGGATACGAAGGGCGGCTGGCCGCTCTGGAACGCAGCCGCGAGCCGATCGACGTCCTCAAGAGCCACGCCGACGCCCTGGCCGCCGAGGTCGTGAGCCTGCTCCAGCAGGGAGTGGCGGCCGCGCCGCACGGCGAGACCGTCAACCCGCTGGCTTTGCGGCCCACCGTCACCCTCCGGCGCCACATCGACTAGCCCCCACCCGCGCTCCGTACCCACGGAACCCACCGCCTCCCGGGCCCGGGCCCGCTCTCCCGGACCCGGGGGCCGACCTCCCCACGGATGACACCCATGCGCCCCATGCGATATCCGCCCGAACTGCGCCGCAAGGCCCTGGACCTGCTCGCCGACGGCGAGCCCGTGAAGAAGGTCGCCGTCGCTCTCGGCCTCAGCGACCAGACGGTCTACCAGTGGCGGCGCCGGTACCTGCCGCACCTCAGCAGAGGAGGTCCCAAACCCTCCACGGGCCTGGACCTCAGGGCCGCACGCCGGCGTATCGCCGAACTGGAGTCCGAGCTCGCCGCCCTCCGGCGCGCGACCGAGCTGCTGTGCGATGTGGTGTCCCCAAAAGGCGATTCGAGGCAGTTCACGTGATGGCCAGCGAAGGGCTGCCCGTGCGCACCGCCACCCGGGCGCTCGGAGTGACCGAGTCCGGCTACTTCACCTGGCGCGCCCGCCGCCCCTCCGCCCGGTCGATCCGTCACACCTGGCTCACCGAACTCATCACCACCATCCACGCAGCCTCCGGCGCCACCCACGGATACCGGCGCATCCACAGCGAACTCACCCAGACGTACGGGATCGCCGTCAGCCACGGGACGGTGGAACTCCTCATACGCCGGGCCGGTATCCAGGGGCGCGCCGGTGACGGCACCCCTTCTTCCTGAAAGGAACCGGAACTTGACATCTCCCCCAGCTGAAGCAGGGGGATTCATTCCTCGCGGAGTGACATTTCTGCTTCATCGACAGCCGCTGCCCCGAATAAACGGCGAGGGACGTTGGTACGCCCAGCAGTCTTACGCCAGCTCCACAGACCTGACATCCCGCCAGCCCGGCGGTAGACCCGGCCAGCTTGGTTATCGCCAGCCGGGCACGGTCGAGCATACAAGTCGCGGACGGCGCGTAGGACGGGCATCCGCCCAGAGGGCGAATACCCGCTCGCTGCCCTGCTCCGCAGGAGTCCCCTTCCTCTCCACCCTGAAGGGCGGAGTATCCACGGAGGAATCCCGATGACCCTGGAACACCCCACGCCCCCGCTGCCCATCTCCTCGCTGCTGCGCCCCCAGATGCGCATGGAAGGGGACCTGCCGGCCACTCAGGCGCACCAGGTGATGCTGCACTGTGCCCTGGACGCGGCCTGTGTCACGGTACGCAGCACCGACCTGAACGCCGTCACCCGGATCTCCGAACTCGACTACCAGACGGTGGCCACGGTGATCAGATGGCTGCGGATCCTCGGAGCCGGGCGGTGAACGGCCCGACACCGCCCATCAGTTGCCGGAGTCGGAGCCGGAGCCGGGGTCGGAGTCTGTCGGGGCGTCGCGGTCGCGGGTGCTGCGCAGGAGGGATTCGACGAGTGCGGTGACGTGGCGGCGGTCGGCATCGGACAGGCGTTGGACGCTGGCGATGAGGGTGGCGATCTCCGGGTCGGACGCGGTGTCGGCGGGGTCCTCGAAGTAGAGGTGGATACCGCAGGCTTCGGCGGCGGCTCTGCGTACCGAGTCCAGGGGCAGTTCCAGTCCCCGGGCCAGGCCTTCGAGGGTGGCTTGCTGCGGCATACGGGCCACGTGCGTGACGGTCGCCAGGTGGTGCACGGTGGATCGCGGGATGCCGCCGCGCCGGGCCACGTCGCCGTAGGACCAGCCCTGCTGCTCCAGCCGGCTCTTCACCAATTCCTGCAGTGCGTTGGCCACGACATCGATTCTTCCTGCTAGCGACAAGCTGACGCGTTCGCGCGAGATCGAGTCTATGTCGGTGCGTGTGGGGGACGATCACGCGAGAGAGCTTTATCGGTCAACCGAGAAGCGAGTGAGCCGCTCCCAGGTAACGCACCGGGTCAAGGCCACGGACCAGGGGTGGGGTTCCGGCAGGGAGGCGTAGGGCTGGTGCGAACACGAGGTGCCCCCTCCCCCTTATTGGATGTCTGCCCGCCTGGCTCCCCCGCCGCGGCGACGCGCACGCCTTTATGGGGTGTCAATCGGCGCGAGACGCAGCAGAGGGCGGCGAGGTCGAGGAACTCCGGCGGCGGCTCAGGGGTGAGGGATGCCGCCCAGCGCCGAGAGTGGCTCCCTGCGAAAGGAACGGAAGGCCGTGTTCTATGACGTCGGTCACAGCGCCCCACGAATCTACCGGCATGCATAGTAGATGTGGCATGGCGGGTATTTGAGCATTTGTCCGTATTGGCACTAATTCGGATCCCGCTGCGCGTCCCGGGATTCCGCCCGGCCGGACGGCACGCCCGTTGCCTCGTGGTGTAACGCTTCTGACGCCGCGACAGCTTCTCCTCTCGCCGCGATGTGCGGACCGAAGACCCGCACACAGCCCTGGCGAGGTGCCGAGACCTACGAGGCGACGTAGTGGCGGGGCCCCTTGTGCGCCCTGTCGAGCCGTTCTAAGAATGGCGACCCACAGGACGTCGCCGCAGTTCGGAACCGGTGTTCACGCAGAGTCGACCTCACACCGGGCTCTCGGCGTCACCCAGCGAGTAGGAGCCCCCGCATGAAGTCGTCTCGAACATCCGCGAGGCCCCTCGCCCTCGCCCTCACTCTCGGCCTGGGCCTGGCCTCCAGCGCACTGGGCGCAGCGGTGCCGGCAAGCGCCCAGACGGCCGCCACCCCGTCCGCTGCCGCCGATACCTCCATGGCGCGGTACGCCGGGTCGGCCCAGGCGGCCGCGAACAACAAGGCGTTCTTCGGCGCCGTGCTCAAATCGGTCGCCGAGAAGCGCGCCGCCCAGCCGAACGCGCAGGCGGTAACCCTCTACTACAACGCCTCCCAGGCACCGAGCTTCCGTTCGCAGATAGCGAGCGCGGCCGCGATCTGGAACAGCTCCGAGTCCAACGTCAAGCTCCAGCCGGCGTCGAGTGGTGCCGACTTTTCCTACCGCGAGGGCAACGACCCACACGGGTCCCACGCCTCCACCGACGGCCACGGAAGCGGCTACATCTTCCTCGACTACACCCAGAGCCGGCAGAACGACTCGGTCCGCGTCGCCACCCACGAGACCGGGCACGTGCTGGGCCTGCCGGACGACTACAGCGGGCCGTGCAGTGAGCTGATGTCGGGCGGCGGCCCCGGCCCGTCCTGCACCAACCGCTACCCGAACGCCACCGAGCGCTCGCGCGTCGACCAGCTGTGGGCCACCGGACTCGCGCAGGCCCCGGACTCGGGCAGGACCTGGTCACGGTGAACCAGGCCCGCTGACCACCTGAGCGGTGCACCGCCGGTGCGGACCGTGGCGCCTGGCCGCGGTCCGCACGTGTGCTCGCCGGGCCCGTGCGCGACCTGCTGCCCGACCGGGCCGCTCCATCAACTCGATCGCCAGTGACGGCTCGATCCCGGCCTCCCGCAGGATCTCCCAGACGGTGGAGGCGGCCACCTTCACGCCGAGGACCAGCAGTTCGCCGTGGAGGCGCCGCTAGCCCCAGTGGGGATTCTCCCGGGCCAGGCGCAGGACCAGAGCGCGGATGGAGCGCACGGTGCGCGGCCGGCCTGGGTGCTTCGGGCGGGAGCTGGCGGCGTGGCGGCGTGGCGGCGTGCGAGAAGGTTGCGGTGCCAGCGCAGCATCGTGTCCGGTCGGATCAGCAGCCGCAGCCTGCGCAGCACGTCCATGGGCAGCCGGTGCAGCAGCGCTGCCAGGAACGCCCAGCCACTGGAGCTGAACGGCACCTTCTCCTTGCCGAGTTGGCGCTCCAACACCGTGGTCCGATGGCGCAGGGCGAGGATCTCGACGGCCCTGTCCCGACCGCTCATCGGCAGCAGGCGCAACATCGCAGACGCGTTCGCCACACCGAAGTAGGCCAGTCGCAAGCAGGATGGTGAATCACATGCCGCGGCTCTCGTCAGCGGGGCGAGAGTCCCCGGCGCCATCAGCCACAGCTGCCACGCCCCGGACCTCACCCACCGGCTCCCACCAGGACGGACGAGTTTTCGGCAAGCGCAAGGGCTGAAATCACGCACCGATACTGACCGGACCGGGATCAAACGGACGTCGGAGAACAAGGTCCTACTGCAGAGCACCCCACGATCACCTTCGGTTCCACCCACGTCACGGGCACGCGGCAGTCCTTCAAGATCACCGGGACCTCACCGTCAAGGGCCGGACCCGCCCGGTGACGGTGCACGGGATGGTGAACGGGGACAGCTGTTGCGCGGCTGGGTGATCACCCGGAGGATCGAGCGCCACACACCGCGTTCTTGGGCGTATTGCGGCTGGCCAACGAGGTCCGAATGGAGCTCGGAGTGACCGGACTCGAACCGGCGCCCGACTCCGTGCAGCCGACCGGCTGGCTGCGGGCGGGTCGGGCCTTGATGGGCCGCCTATCGTAGAGGCATGGGCGAAGTCCTCATCGTGTACGAGCTCGACAAGGCAGTGGCCGCGCGCACACCGTGTGGTACCGACCGGGCCGTCCGCCGGGTGCACGCGGCGCCTGCTGCCCCGGGGACGCCCACCGCGACGGGACCGCGAACCCTCTGCGGCAAGGACACCTTCGCTATGGAGACGCCCAGCTGGAAGCACTCCGAGCACCCTGAGGGACCGTGGTATCCCGAGGAGTACGCATCCGCGGTGTGCCCCGACTGCGATGCCGTGATGGAGACCTGACCGGCGGGGCGACGGCTCCGACGTCGCTGCGTCACCGCAAAGATTCCGCCGCCGTCGCCACGGCCGTGCGCTGGGGCGACGCGCTCTGGCCACGTCGATACGCCCTTGCAGGCGCCGACAGCCTGCCCGTCGTCCCCGGGTGCCGTACCGGAACATTTCAAGGTTCCCGCACGGCTGAGCGGCTTAGCGAACCTGACTGTCGAGCTGCACGCGGCGACTCCTTACGGATACAGCTCTGGTCGCCTCGTCTCACGCGCTACTCCACCTCCATTGTCGGTGTCGCTTCTCCCCTCACGCGCTCAGCGTGACAACCCGGCAGCCGGGACGCCGGTCACCGGCACCAGGCGTCGCAGAACTCAGCTACATACGGGATGAGACAGCGGAGCCAACGCCCTAGTCGTGGACCGGGCGACGTCCGTGGTGGCGGGGTCGCGCACCAGGCGGACGCCGATGCCCCGCATCGGCCACGGGGGCGTCCTCCTTGTTGCGCGCAGCCAGACCGGCAAGGCTTCGACAACAACCCGGTGGGCCATCACAAGCAGATCCCCCACCTCGACATACGAAAACGCCACCGACTCGACGGCCTCCTCCACAAGTACGAACATGCCACGTGACCTGGTCGGATGAGGTTGTCGGCAAGGGCAGGGTGGTACGGCAGTGTGTGCTTGCCTGCATTCCACTGCCCCACTGCCGTATCTCACTGTCCTACTGCCGTATCTCACTTCCTGGCATCGGTGTGTGACCGTGCGCATGTGATCGCTCCAGGAATTAAGGGGCAAGCGCACAATTGATGTATGTGCGGATTTCGAATCCGCCCCAGTTCTTCCCCGGACGCTCGATTCATGGGCAGTGGCACCGGCAGCCGGCGGAAGGGGCCGCCTTCGGTGCTGAGTGTCCGTAGCGTCGTCGGCCAGATGTTCGTACTGCAAGTGGCGGTGGTGCTACTACTTGCCGTCGGAGCCGTGGTGATGCTCGCACTGACGACCCAGCGCGAGAGCACCCATGCGGCCGGCAATCAATCACTCGCTGTCGCGCAGGGCCTTGCCAGCTCTCCGGGGCTCCTGGGCGCCCTGAGGTCGCCCGACCCCACCGCAGTGCTAAAGCCGAGAGTCGAGGAGGCCTGGAAGGGCTCCGGCGTGGACTTCCTGGGCGTTCTGAACCGGGACGGAATCTACTACGCCCTTGCCTCCCGTACGGGTCGCCCAGGCCGCCACACCGCTACCAACATGGCTCCTTTGCTGGCTGGCCGAACCGTACGGGAGAAAGGTGTTGGCTCTCTCGGCCCTCAGGTTCGGGTCTTCATCCCCGTCAAGGAACCATCTGGGACGGTGGTCGGCGCGGTCGGCGCCGGGATCACGCTTGAGCATGTCGGCGACAGGGTTGCAGCGCAGTTGCCAGCCGTGGTGGGCGCTGCGGCCGGCGCGGTGGCCGTCACCACGGGCGGAGCGGCGGTTCTCAGTCGACGGCTGCTGCGTCAGACCCGCGGCCTCGGGCCGGCCGAGATCACGCGCATGTACGAGCACAACGACGCGGTATTGCACTCGGTGCGGGAGGGCGTGCTGATCATCGGTGACGACGGGCTGCTGCTGCTGGCCAACGACGAGGCACGGCGACTGCTCGACCTGCCTGCGGACGCGGAGCGTCGCCATGTCACGGCCCTCGGTCTGGAGCCGCCCATGGCCGAATTGTTGGTCTCCGGGCGAGGGGCGACCGATGAAGTGCATCTGGCGGGCGACCGTCTGCTGGCGGTGAATGTACGGTCGACCGGCCCCTACGGAGGGATTGCCGGTAGCGCGGTGACATTGCGGGATACCACCGAGCTGCGGGCTCTTGCGGGCAGGGCCGAGGCGGCCGGGGAGCGTTTGAAACTGCTCTACGACGCGGGGGTGCGGATCGGCACCACACTGGATGTGGCGCGCACCGCCCAGGAGCTCGCCGAGGTGGCGGTTCCGCGCTTCGCCGACGTGGTCACCGTTGAGCTGCTGGAGCCGGTTCTGCGGGGCGACGAGCCCCCCGAGGGGAGCACCGCTATGCGGCGCGCAGCGGTCAGTGGCGTCCGGCAGAACTCGCCGTTCCACCCGGTGGGTGAACTCGTCACATTCGCGCTCATGGCTCCGATGGCGTCGGACGTGGCGAGCGGCCGGGCGGTCCTCGAGGTGGACTTGCGCACGGCGTACCGTTGGCAGGCCCAGCATCCCGAGCGGGCCCGGCGGATCCTGGACTATGGCGTCCACTCGCTGATCAGCGTGCCGCTGCGGGCCCGCGGCGTGGTGCTGGGGCTGGCCGACTTCTGGCGCGCCGAGACCCTCGAGGCCTTCGGGGAGGAGGATCGGTCCTTTGCCGAGGAACTGGCCGCCCGGGCGGCGGTGGCCATCGACAACGCCCGTCGCTACACCCACGAGCGCACCATGGCCGTCGCCCTGCAGCGCAGCCTGCTCCCGCGGGGACTCCCGGAGGTCAGTGCCCTGGAGGTCTCCCATCGCTATCTGCCCGCGCAGGCGTGGGTGAGCGGGGATTGGTTCGACGTCATCCCACTGCCCGGCGCCCGGGTGGCCCTGGTCGTCGGCGACGTCGTCGGTCACGGAGTGCACGCGGTGGCCACCATGGGCCGCCTGCGCACCGCCGTGCACAACTTCTCCGCCCTGGACATGGCCCCTGACGAGCTGCTGGCCCACCTGGACGAGCTGGTCACCCGAATCGACGCCGACGAGGCCGCCGAGGAGGACGGGCAGCAGATCACCGGCGCCACCTGCCTGTACGCGATCTACGACCCGGTCTCGGGTAGGTGCACCATCGCGCACGCCGGCCACTTCGGTCCCGCCCTGGCCCAGCCCGACGGCACCGTCGCCTTCCCCGACACCCCCGTCTCACCACCCCTCGGCCTCGGTGGCGCTCTCCCGTTCGAAACCGCCGCACTGCGGCTGCCCGAGGGCAGCCGGCTGGCCCTGTTCACCGACGGGCTGCTCGAGGACCGCGACCGTGATCTCGACACCAGCCTGGACCTCCTGCTGGGCGCCCTGTCCCATCACGACCACACCCCGGAACAGACCTGCCAGGCAGTCATCGACGCACTGCTCCCCGAACGCCCCCAAGACGACGTCGTCCTGCTCATCGCCCGCACCCGGCTGCTGAACCCCGACCAAGTCGCTGACTGGGACATACCCTCCGATCCAGAGGCCGTCTCCCGCGTCCGCGCCGGTGTCACCCGTCAGCTGGAGACCTGGGGCCTGGACCAGCTGGCCTTCACCGCCGAACTGATCGTCAGCGAGCTGGTCACGAACGCCATCCGGTACGGCGCCCAGCCCATACGGCTGCGCCTGCTGTACGACAGCAGCAATCTGATCTGCGAGGTCGCCGACGACTCCAGCACCTCGCCGCATCTGCGGCGAGCGGCGGCCACCGACGAGGGCGGCCGGGGACTGTTCCTGATCGCCCAGTTCGCTGGGCGCTGGGGCACCCGGTACACCGCCCACGGCAAGATCATCTGGGCAGAACAAGCCCTGCACGGCGGAGCCGCAGAACCCGGCACCGACCTGGCCGACATCCTCCTTGGCCAATGGGACGAATGAGCAGGCAACTGGCGCGAGCGCCAGGCAGCCGTCCTTGCCGACCCGTCCCTCGCAGCCCCTGTCCCGTGCGGGCCGCACATCGGCGACGACGAGCTGCGCACGGCGATCGAGACCATCCGGTCCCGGCTCATGGACGCGCGCGCATCGACCTCACCGTCTTCGCGCCGCGTGCCTTCTTTATGAGCCACCACATCCTTTATGAGCCACCACATCGGCGGCTTCGAGACCTCGCAGGCGTGGGCACGGATCTGCAACGACCTCGTCCACCAGGTCTGCGCCCTGATCCCCGGCCCGTTCGCCCCTGCCCCGATGCTCCCGCAGTTGCGGGTGCCGACAAGTCATCCGCCCAGGTGACCGCCTTGATCGCTGATTTTGGGCCGTACCCGCCGATGCCGGGCCAGCGGTCGTCAAGAGCGGTGTCCGGATGCCCCGGATGAACACGGTGATGGAAGGGTGGATACAAACCTGCCGGTGCGAACTGCTGGACCGCACCCCTATGGAACCAGCACCAACTCCTCCCCACGCTGAGCGAGTTCGAGTCCTTCTACAACGGGCATCGGCCGCACCGGACCCTGCATCAGGCGGCCCACTCCGCCCGCTGTCCGAACCGAGCACCGAACCAGGACAGATCGAGCACCTGGCGGTCCACCGCCGAGACCGAGTCGGCGGAACCCTTCACGAGTACCAGCATGCCGCCTGACCAGGCCGGACGATTAATCGGCACCCGCAATGCCGTCCCCGCACCGCTCGCCCCTGCGCAGATCTCCCACCTCGACGTACGCCGAAGAAACTGCCTTGGCGGAGTCCTCAACGATACCAACGTGCCGCCTGAACTGCGTGGATGGACCTTTCGGCAGGCGCACCTAGGGGCGATCCCCCACAACACCCCGTCATCACAGAG
Source organism: Streptomyces sp. NBC_01446 (assembly GCF_026340095.1). Classification (GTDB taxonomy): domain Bacteria; phylum Actinomycetota; class Actinomycetes; order Streptomycetales; family Streptomycetaceae; genus Streptomyces; species Streptomyces aureus. The sequence continues at coordinate 715,800 of NZ_JAPEPO010000001.1, forward strand.
CAGTTACTCCGGGCCCGCACCAGGGGTGGAGCCCTCCTCGCCGACGATCCGCAGGCGTACGGGCAGCCGCAGGATGATCACATCGTTCGTCCACACCAGGAGCAGCAGATGAAGACGCGCAGTCGTACCCTCACCGCCGTGGCCGCAGCCCTCGTCCTCGGCCTGACGGCCGGACCGCTCGCCGCCCCCGCCTTCGCCTCCCCCGCCGGGTCCGCCACGGCCGCTCACGCCACCACCGGCCCGGACGCCGAGGCCCTCCGCGCCGCGCTCGCCTCGCTGCCGGACTCCGACGCGACGGCCGCGCTCGTACGGGTCGGCGGCAGCGACGGGACATGGCGCGGGAGCGCCGGGGTGCACGATCTCGCGAGCGGCCGGAAGGCGGACCCGAACGCGCTCTTCCGCGCCGGTTCGACCACGAAGGTGGTCACGGCGGCGGTGGTGCTGCAACTCGCGGCGGAGGACAAGGTCGACCTGGGCACCCCGGTGCAGCATTATCTTCCCGGGCTCCTGTCGTCCGCCTTCAAGCCCGTCACCGTACGGCAGTTGCTGAACCACACCAGCGGGATCCGGTCGGGCGACGGCTTCGGCGACGCCTTCGAGGACGCGTACGCGCACCGCTTCGACACGCTCACGCCGAAGCAGGTCGTCGCCTCGGCGGTGGCGAAGGGCCCGGAGTTCGACCCGGGCGAGCAGCAGGAGTACTTGAACATCAACTACACGATCCTCGGCATGCTGATCGAGAAGGTCACGGGACACTCGTACGCCGGCGAGGCCGCCCGGCGCGTACTGCGCCCCGCCGGAATGCACCACACGTACTTCCCCGGCACCGACCCCCGCATCCACGGACCGCACAACCACGGCTACCAGGCGGTGAAGCAGGCGGACGGTACGACGAAGTTCGTCGACGTCACCGAGTGGAACCAGGCGGACCGCTGGGCGGCGGGCGACATGATCTCCACGACGGCGGACCTGGAGCGGCTGATCACCCACCTCTTCCGGGGCGAGATCGTCCCGAAGCCGCAGCTGGAGGAGATGTTCACCGTCCCCTCGAACATCGAGGGGGCCGACATGAGCGCCGGGCTCCAGCGCTTCGAGTACGGGGGCGAGGTGTACTGGCTCAAGTCGGGCGCCCGCTACGGCTACAGCGCGGTCGTCGTGGCCACCCGCGACCTCTCCCGCACCCTCGTCTACTCGGTCAACTCCACGGACGCGAAGGGCGAGTCGATGAACCCGGTGGCCCAGCGGATCGCGCTGGCGGCGCTCAAGTAGTCATGGCAAGCGGCGCAGGCGAGGTGAGCGCCTCCAGCCGTTTGATCTTCCTGCGCACGACATACAGCGGTATCACCCCGAAGACCCCGAAGGACATGTCGATGACCGACCACCAGAAGGGGATGCCGCGGAGCGGTCCGCAGATCAGGGCGAGCGGGACGATGCCGGCGCAGGCGATCATCGCGAACTCGACGACCCAGATGTTGCGGACCGGGTCGCGGTAGGGCCCGTAGAAGGCGACGGCGATCACGAGGTGCGCGAACGCCAGCCAGTCCGTGCCGTACAGCAGGAAGGGGTACTGCTCGTCGGCGACGTCGATCCCCTGCCGTACGCGCTCGATCCAGTCCATGAGCGCGGGCAGGTGCTCCGGCACGGACAAGGACCTCAACAGGTCCTCGGTCCAGTGCAGTTCGTGCACCAGAGGGAAGGCCGTCGCCCCGCTCAGCACGAGACAGACGACGAAGAGGACCAGCCACGCACGGATGCCCTTGAGAAGGGCGACTCTGTCACCACTGTCGCTCATGGCAGGAGCGTACGCCCTACTTGAACGTGTTCAAAACTCGCCCTCGTGCGGTCGGGTAGCCGGATCACGTTGCCGTGACCCGGCCCCCTCAGAACCGGACGTGCACCTTTCAGTGCATCCGGCTCAAGCAAGCCCCAAGGGCTTCGCAGGTCAGCAGAGTCATGTGGCCCGTTTGCTGTCGCCCGCGTGATGCTGGCGGTGGCATTCGGAGTGCACGAGGCGAAGGTTGTTCCGCTCGTCCGTGCCGCCGTCTCGCCGGTAGGTGAAGTGATGCTTGTGGAGCATCTTCTTCGAGGCCGCGAACCAGTTGATCCACTCGCGTGGGCTGTCCGGTTCGTACTCGGCTCCGACGATCAGCGCCTGCTTGCAGAGAGGGCAGTGCCCCTGCTGCCGGACCGCCAGGAGAAGACTCGTCTTGTCCATCGGCGGCGGCGCCTTCTTCCGGCGGCGGTCCCGCCAGTACTCGGTCAGCGCGGGGTCGTCCGGGACGCTCCGCCCTTGACGAGTTGGTGGCGGACGATGCCGGTCCAGGCGAATTTGATGAGGAAGGCACCGCTGTCGCGGTCGCCGAACACCCACCGGTCACGCCGGGACGGGTGGAACTGGCCGAAGTACCGGTCCACGATCCAGTACCTCGACTTGTTGCGGTGACGGCGCCTGGACCATTTGAAGGTCAGCCGCCACAAGTAGTGATCCAGCGACGTGAACGTCGTCGTGGACGCCACCGCCCGGTAGTAGGCGGCCCAACCGCGAACGATCGGGATCAGCCTGCGCAATACGGCCTCGGCATTGGACCCGTGCAGGGTCTTCACCTCGGTCCGCAGCCGCGCCCGGAGCCTCGCGCAAGCCGCTGTGCTCGGCTTGATGATCAGCTTGCCGCCCGTTCGGCGGACGGTGAAACCGAGGAAGTCGAACCCCTTATCGAGGTGGACGACCTGGGTCTTCTCCTCGTTGAAGCGAAGACCCCTCGGCTCCAGCCAGTCCTCCAGCCGGGCCCTGACCTGGTGCACCTGTTCCTCGTCGTGACAGAGAACGACGTAGGGTCGACCCGAGGCGCGGTACTGGCCTTTCAACCAGCCCGTTTCCTCGGGCCGCCCTCCGAACCCGGCGTGCCTATTGCTAGGCACCGGGCTCTCCACAAATCCCTTCGGACACACGGGTTTTCCTCATGCCGTACTCGGCCACGGAGAGGGAATGGCCGCTCCTCGGTAGCGGTAGCGGGTTGTCCGCACCGCGGCCGGGTTGAACAGCTTCTTCTCTCCGTCGACGGGCCACCAGCCGCCCCGGCAGTATCGGCGGCGGAGTTCCTTCCAACTGGTCTTCCGGTGCTTTCGCCGGAGCCATCCGAAGACCTGCCGCCAGACGACAGCACGCAGGAACTCGAAGGCCCGGTGGGACACCCCCGGCCGGAAGTAGGCAGTCCAACCCCGCAGCAGCGAATTGAGCTGCTTGATCAGAGCTTCGAGCGGCAGGTTCACGTCCTGCCAGCAAATCGCCTTGATCTTCCCGGCGCACGACCTTACGGCCTTCTGCGCGGGGTAGGTGTAGACGTAGTACTTGCTGGTGCCTCGCTTGCGGTGACGCTGGATGCGCCAGCCGAGAAAGTCGAGACCTTCGTCGATATGGACCACCCTCGTCTTGTCCATCGCGAGCCTCAGCCCGAGCCTGGACAGCACCTCGGCCACCTCGTCGAGGAGCGCTTCGGCATGCGCCCTGGTGCCAGACACCATGATCGCGAAATCGTCTGCGTACCGGATAAGCCGGTAGTTGGCGAGTCCGTGACGGCGACGCCTGGCCCGCTCCACGCGGTCTGTCCACTTCGCCGCGAAGTGCTCGTCAAGAGCGGACAGGGCCACATTGGCCAGCAGAGGAGAAAGGATGCCCCCTTGCGGGGTTCCGGTGTCGGTGTCCCTGATGTTCCCGGTCTCCGACAGGATCCCGGCCTTCAGGAACGCCTTCACCACGGCGAGCACCCGTTTGTCCCCGATCCGATGCCGCAGCCGGTCCATCAGGTCCGGGTGCGAGATCTCGTCGAAGCACGCGGCGATGTCGGCCTCCAGCACCCACTCATAGGAGTTGGACGCCAGCAGCCTCATCTCCGCGACTGCGTCGTGTGTTCGCCTTTCTGGCCGGAAGCCGTACGAACACGGATGGAACTCCGCTTCGTAGATCGGTTCCAGCACCAGCTTCAGGGACGCTTGGACCACCCGGTCCCGAACGGTCGGGATGAGCTGAACCGGATTTTGTAGCGGCCCTGAAGCCAGGCATGATCGCCTCGGCAGATGGGAGAACACAGGTCCGATGCCTGCACCACGGAAGTACCCCGACGAGCTGCGTGAGCGAGCCGTCCGCGAAGTCCAGACCTCGGGCCGTCCGGTCGCTCATGTCGCGAAGGACCTGGGCATCCACAAGGAGGCCCTGCGCGGCTGGGTCCGCCAGGCCGAGGCGGACAAGGGTGACCGGCCTGATCTGCTGACCACCGCCGAACGGACCGAGCTGACCCAACTCCGCAAAGAAATAGCCGAGTTGCGTCGGGCAAACGAGATCCTGAAGGCCGCCTCGGTGTTTTTCGCGAAGGAGCTCGACCAGCCCCGCACGAGGCTGACGCGGTGATCAACCACCTCCGCGACGACTTCGGGGTCGAGCCCGTATGCCGGGAACTGGACCTCTCGGTCTCGGCATTCAATGCCCGCCGTCGGCGCCCGAAGTCCGCCCGGCGCCTGCGCGACGAACAGCTCATCGAGCACATCCGGCGCATCCATGACACGTCCGGCGAGACCTACGGAGCCCGGCGCATCCACCGCCAGCTGCGGCGCGAGGGCATCACCACGGCCCGCTGCACCATCGAGCGCCTCATGCGCGAAGACGGCCTGGAAGGCGTGATCCGCGGGCAGCGGCGCCGCACCACGATCCCCGAGCCGACCGCGCCCAGGCCGCCCGATCTGGTCAACCGGCGCTTCACCGCGAGCCGGCCGAACCAGCTGTGGGTCGCCGACCTCACCTATATCCGCACCTGGTCGGGCTGGGTATACGTCGCCTTCGTCCTGGACGTGTACTCGCGGATGATCGTCGGATGGCAGCTCGCCACCCACATGCGGACCGATCTCCCGCTGGACGCACTGGAGATGGCCTTGTGGCGGCGGGGAATCAAGAAGGGCTCGGGTCTGATTCATCACAGCGACCGCGGGTCGCAATACGTATCAATTCGGTACGGTGAGCGGCTGGTTGAGGCCGGCGCGACCGCATCTGTCGGCTCCGTCGCGGACAGCTATGACAACGCGATGGCCGAAGCCCTCAACGGTTCCTTCAAGGCCGAGCTCATCGAGCATCAAGGCCCCTGGCGGGACGCTGACCAGGTCGAACGTGCCGTCGTCCAATGGGTCGGCTGGTACAACACCGAGCGCCTGCACTCCGCCCTCGACTACCTCCCACCCGAGGAATTCGAGGCCCGGCACTACCGATCGCAGGCAGCTCCAAACGCCGCCTGAAACCAGAGAAACCGGCCGCTACGAAACTCGGGGCAGCTCAGGATGCCCAGCCGGCGGCGCTTGGCCGTTCCCGGTTTCGGGATCATCCGCTCCCGCACGGGCAGCGGGCGGAAGCTGCGGTTCTTCAAGTCGGACCGCACTTCCCCGAGGAACTCCTCGACGCCCCGCACGGACTCCACGTAGTAGGCGGTCTGACCGTCCACTCCGGCCGTGCGTGCTCCCTTGTTGCCCCGCACCCGATCCCACGCGATCAGCAAGAACGCTGGGTCGGTGACGAGATTGAACAGGTCGTCGAACCTGCGATGAGGTTCGGCGTTCGCCCAACGGTGCAGTTTGGTCTGGATCTCCAGTACCCGGCGTTCGGCCTTCATCAAGGCCCACTCCAGTTCGTCGGTATTCACCAACGACCTCCCGGCATTCCAGCAGCCTCCCTGCTGACTTGCTGGCCCCCTTCGCCATGTACGCGCCTCTCGCGCGCTCGGACTACTACGGGGCCTCCGCCCCGCCCCACAGCCGTCAGCCGACGACGGACCTGCCCACTGCTGTCCTGGATGGCCAGCAGGAAGGGCGACCGGGGACGGTTCCCACGTTCACCACTCAACCGATCGACGAGGGAGGTGCCCAGCTGTTGCCCCGGCAGCATCGCCATGACTACGCCGCAGTCATTCACCATGGCCTCCCCACCGGCGACTTCCCCCGGCTTCGGAGTTGGACGACCCGAAAGACGCCCACGCACTGCTGACCAACCCATATCCACCAGATTTGAGCTGGCACGCCGTTTACGGAACTTTGGCACTGGTTCCTCTCGTACACCTTCTCGTCTCGCTTGCCGAACCCACGCCGTCTGGCAGTGCCGACGCGTCTCGGCGTTGTCAGGGCTGCTTCCCACCCTCCCCGGCGTCTCCCGGATCAGGCTGCCCTCAGCTTCACCCAGCCGCTGCGACGGCCAGGCGGTGGAGTCCTTCCACCCCCACCCGGTTGTGCGGCGCCTCGTGGCGCGCGAAGTCGTCGGCATACCTCACCAGCACCGGAGTGCCCGGCATGGCGCCGGGCTCGCGCCCGGTCCGAACCGTGTATTGGCACCCTGCGGCCTGTTCCAGTCCGTGCAGAGCAACGTTCAGCAACAGCGGGCTGATCACACCGCCTTGAGGAGTTCCCTCCTCGGTCGGTGCGAACCGGCCGCGGTCGACCACGCCCGCCTTCAGCCAGTCCGCGACCAGGTCCCAGGCGGGGAACTGGCCGAGCATGGTCACGAGGTGGTCATGGTCGATGCGGTCGAACGCCGCCGACAGGTCCGCGTCCAGGGCCCACAGACGTTTCGGGTTCTTGCCCTTCACCGTCCAGAAGATCGCGGACATCGCGTCCTGGCAGCTGCGGCCGGGCCGGAAGCCGTAAGACCTCGGCTCGAACCGCGCTTCCCACTCGGGTTCCAGCGCGTTCTTCACGCGGGCCTGGAGGACCCGGTCACGGATGACCGGGATGCCGAGCGGTCGCTGTTTCCCGTTGCTCTTCGGGATGAACACTCGCTTGACCGGCCTGGCCTTCCAGGGCTTCGACGACCGATGGATCTCGGCCGCCAGCTCGCCTCTCGCCCTGGGCGTGAGGGCTCGCTCCCCGTCAATGCCAGCGGTCATGCGACCACTGCTCTGCTGGGGCACCCGCTTCACGCTGACCAGTGTGTTGCTGCGGCTTCTCAGCATGAGCTTCTGCAAGTTGCGGACCTTCTTCAGGTCCCCGTCCTGCGTCGCCTTGAAGATTCTCTGCCTCAGTCGCCGTACGTTTTCCTCGCAGGTGGCCCAGTCGATGCCGTGCCAGTCGAGTAAGTCGTCTTCGGGTCCGTTCACCGCAGGCGAGGGCGTCACGACAGGTGCCGTGACCTCCATGTTCGCCTCCGGTATCTAACTTGTCCCTCGGTTCCGGCTTCCTTGCAGTGGTGACTTCAAAGGCTCACCTGATCCACGTGGGCGCCCTTTCAAGCCGGACCAACTCGGGCCCGTATCCGGCGAGTTATCCGAGAGCGGGTGAAGGCCCCAACTCCCGGTTTCCTCTGGCCTTTCGGCCCGCCGGCCTTCGCTTCTTGGATCTTCCTTCTCCCGCCGGGGACTTCAGCCTCCCTTGCGGTAGGCCTACCAAGCCGAGGCTTGGACCCCGTCGGGGTTTCCACGTTCCGCACCAGTAAGACGCGGCTGGGGTGGGCGCCCCCTCTACCCCGGGACCAGCGGTGTCCTCCCTCCGGACACAGTTCCCCGGAGGTCGCTTGGTGCCTTTCAGCACCGGGTCCTGTGACCGCCGCTCGCATGCCATCGCGCGGTCGTATCGTCACGGGGCATCATCGAGGGTTCACTCTCGTTCGCCCGTCCAGCCTTCCCCTCGCCTGTTGCTCCTCGATGGCCGAGGTGCCCTTGGGCTTGAACGCTCCGCTTCACACCCCACCGTTACCAGCGACGCATGGGAGCGCGGGGACGGGCCTTGGACACTGGCCCGAAGTTCAGCCGATCGATACCTCCTTCACGTGGCTGTCCTTACTTACTTGGTGCGACTTCGTGTCGCACACCAGGGGGATCGACAGTTGGCATCAGGCAACGTTCGTGACCTGCCCTGATGCCAACTAGGTTCGCCGACTGGAAGCGCGGTCCTTGGAGCTGCCGAGCCCGGGACGCACAGCGAGCACCCGAGCGGCATAGCCTCGATCCGGATCAACGCGCCGCTGGCGGCGGGCAGTTCGGTCGTTGGGCCGGCCTCGGCATCCGTCACGGAGCCCGTCGTGTCCCGCACCTTGGTGAGCTCAGGTCAGGTTCGCGGGTTGTTTCGGCGGAGTCCGTGAGCGTGGCTGGACTGCCCGACGCCCGTGTGCCGCACTCCTCCCGCTGAGTGGCCGCATCTGCGAGGACACTCCTGGCCGCAGCCTTCAGCTCGGCTTCAGTGTCGGCTGCAAGCCACCGCATGAAGGCTCGGTGCTCGGGTGGAAAACAGAAGGAAACGGCTGACCCCGGGCGCTCGCTGAAGGCCCGGCCGACGCCGGGGCGACGAAAGGCTTGGTGTGCGGGGCCTACGGAAGCGGGTAACGTCTTTGTCATGTTCTTCCAGACGCCGATTTACGAGTGAGAGCGTGACGGGCCCCTGCTGACGCCCTTCGACGTCGCCGCGCCCGTCCCCCACCGATGAATCCGTAGATCACTTCACATCATTCCGGGAGAACCCGTGAGCAAGAACATCAACAACCCCGTGGGTATGGGCGGCGGCCAGCGCAAGAAGCTGTCCCGCGCCGAACGGCAGAACAACGGTCCGCACCGCAACCTCGACCGCCAGGGTGCCGCCGACCAGAAGGCGGAACTGGTGCGCAAAATGCGCGAGAAGGCAGGCGCAGCAGAGGGGGTCGGGCAGACGGGCGACGCCACCGAACAGAGCTGACGCACGCTGCCGCCGCAGGGCGGCACCGCACGGGGCAGGGCCCGGACCGCGACGCGCGGTCCGGGCCCTGCTGCCGTATCGGGCGCGGCTGGTCCCGCTCAGCTCTCGGCCGACCACCCGCGTCTCAACCGACTACCCGGGGCAGCCGCAGGTTCAGCAGCCCCGTCACCGCCACCACCCCAAGCTGCGCGAGCAGCGTCACCACCAGTGCGCTCCGCGTGCCCAGTCCGGGCGACACCGCCAGGAAGAGCAGTGCCAAGCATCGCCATCCCACGGCCAGTGAGGACTGCTGTGCGGTCCGACCTCGCTGCACACCGAGTTCAACCTCGAACGGTTCGCACCCCAGCGCAGTGCCAGTACCTGTTTTTTCGGCATCGGTGACGATCGTTTGGAGTCTTTGTGGAGAGAGGCAGGCACACGTCCTACGGTCCCTCCTGACTGGACCCCCGAGAGCCACGACACGCTTCGCCTCCTCGATCGCGAACTCGAATCCGGCGCCCGGGTCGCGCAGCACTCGTTGTGTGGCGAGTGCGTGCGCGCGCATGCGCGGGCCGGGGGCCATCGTCGCAGCATGCAGTGCCGACAGGACTACTTCACCCAGCGCGACCAACGCCCGGCTGAGACTCAGCTGCGTCTCCTTCTCACCACGCCCGAGCTGCGTCGCCAGCACCGCGGCCAAGGCGGACTCCTCGCCTTCAGGCACGAGCACGACCGCGGCCCGCCAGGCGCTCCGCGCCACCTCGTCGTCGGCGTCGAACAACAGCGCCCGTATGATCGCCGGCCACGCCTGTCGGTCCCCGATCTTGGACAGGGTGTGCAGCGCCTGGCTCCGTGCCTGCGCACGCTCCGAGCGGACTTCACGAACCCGCCCGGGGAGCGTCAAGGACACCGGGTGGCAGGGGGCGGGTGAGCGCCCAGGTCAGCATGTCTCGGACGAAGAACTCGGGCTCGATAGCGGATCGCTCGACGAGTTTGTCGACGAAGCGAAGCGCGGGTCAGGCGTCGTACGACCGCGAGAGCAGCCCGCAGTCGCACGGACGAACGGTCGCCCTCCAGGCCCCGAACTCCCGCATCGCGTCCGTGTCCTGTCTTGTGATCGTCATCGAGACCACCTCCTCGGCGAGCAGTGAAGACCCTGTCACCGCGTCAAGGTCAAACAGGGCTCGCTGCGCGATCACCAGTCAGCTGCGCCAGGCGCCTGTCGCTCCCCACGGTGACCACTCATTGGTCGACGCAGGAGCAACACTCCGTGGCCGCACCCCCACTCAAGGAAACTTGCGATGTACAGGGCACGGACTTCAGGTAACTATCGGAACAATCGGTGAAACAGTAGTAGATTCCGCTGACGGCGGCATGGCTCCTGCGGGCCTCTTGCGGCAACCCGACTCTTCATCACCAACAGCCCAGCGAAAGGCCGCCCATGAAGCGAACATTCACGTCAATCACCGCGTTGGTCGTCACCGCGCTGTCGCTGACACCTGCGCACGCTGCGGTCAAGAAGGCCAAGCCCCCGCTCAGTTGCGAGTCCCGGACGTTCACGTCCAGCCCGGGCCCGCGCTTCAACGACCCGGAGGACCCCGCCGCCCAGATGAAGATCATGGGCCCGATCATCGAATCGATCAACAGCGCCAGCTGCGGGCAGACCGTACGCGTCGCCATGTACTCGATCGGCAACACACAGCCGGGTCCAGACTTCGCCAACGCCCTGATCGCCGCGCACCAGCGCGGCGTCATCGTCAAGGTGCTGATGGACGCTCACAGCGACAATGCGATCTGGCAGTCGATGGTCACCGAGCTGGGCAACGACCCGCGAGCCTCCAGCTTCGCCGCGCTGTGCCCGGGCGGCTGCCTGACGCACTTCAGCGGCTCCGCCCTGCACGCGAAGTACTACATGCTCAGCGGCGGGCTCGATGCGAACAGGACTGTGACCGTCAGCAGCGCCAACCCCACCTCTGCCCAGGCCGGCACCGCGTGGAACAGCAGCGCCACCGTCAAGGGCAATGTCGACCTGTACAACTCCTACGTGCACTACTTCACCGCCATGGCCATGGGGGCGATCAATGGCCCGGGCCCGCTGGCACCCGACTACTACGACTCCACCAGCGGCACGGCCGCCAGGAAACTGTCCCCGCCCTCCTACCAGTGGCCCAAGGAGCGCACCAGAAGCGACACCTGGGTCGATTTCCTGAGCAACATCAAGGCCCCGGCCACGATCAACATCGCCATGTTCCAGTGGACCTCTCACGGGGAGCCGGGCGACAAGAACTATCTGGAGCTGCCGAAGAAGCTGGTGAGCCTGGCACAAACCGGCGTCAAGATCCACATTCTTATCACCGCCGGCCAGGTCGATGACAGCGTGCAGAACTACCTGAAGAACCGGCCGAATATCGACGTGCACGACACCAGCCACGGCACCGACGCGAACGGCAACGCCCTGCACTACACGCACGACAAGTACATGATGGTCAGCGGCAGTTACGCGGGTGCGGCCAACTCCAAGATCGTGTTCGTCGGCTCCTCGAACTGGACGAGCAACGGCGTCTGGCACAACGACGAGTCGGACCTGAAGCTGGTCGGCCAGTCCAACTACGACACGTTCATGGTGGACTGGCAGAACCAGTACGACCGCTGCTGCGGAACCGCGACGCGGCAGTTGGGCGCCGAGCAGCGCGCCGAGAAGACGGCACGAGAGATTCCGATCGATCCCAGGCAGGCCCAGGAATAGGCATTCCCGGCCCGAACAGTGCCAGTGAGCTCCAACCCGGCTGGCCTGACGGGTAGTTCGGGTGAGTGTGGTGTCCGAACGTGAAAACGCTCTTGGTGGACGAGGTCACGACCGAGATCGCCTGTCCACCAGGAGCTTCCCCGTCGACAACGCGGCCATGAAATCCTTCACCAGCTTGCTGCAGAAGAACATCCTCGACGCCGTTCCTGGGCAACCCGTCAGGAACTGCGGATCGCGATCGCGACCTGGATCGAACGGACCTACCACCGACGACGATGCCGCCGCCGACAAGCGTCACTCGGCCGGCTGACCCCCGTCGAATACGAAACCGTCATGACCACACCGGCCCTCCGGGCCGCGCGACCGAACCTGACCTGCCACCCAAACTTGCATCAGCCCCCTGCCTTCATCACAACGGCGCTCCACACAGGGGCACATAGGACAGCTAGAAGACGGGACCGAGGTCAGGCTCGGAGTGTGGCTGGCCAACCCCAAGAACCGGCGGGACAAACTCACCGCCGACAAACCCCAACAGCTCGCGGACCTCGGGCTGACCCATGCGGCTGATAAAAGGGACGCGCAGGACAGCGGGTACAGGCGGCCGCATGGCGGCACGGCTTGAGGTAGATAACCACCCCGTTCCTGCCATGCCTTCCTGTCCTTCCGTCGCGCCCCCGTTCGCCGTGATGGCCGTCATACCCATGCCGCCCCGGCACGCCCGTCGGGCCGGTAGGGCCAGCCGGGCCGGAGGGACCGGAGGGGCCAGGCGGGCCGGGCAGACCCTGCCGGATGCTGTTCCCCTGGAGGGCCATGCGCCGTGCTTGGAGTTCGTCGAGCTGCTGCTGGTGGGCGACGAGCACAGCTGCTTGCGCGACGAACATGACGGCCAGCGCTGCACCGACTGCAAGACGGCGTTGCGGGCTACGCCACGCCTCTTTCAGACTTCCCACATCATTCCTCACGTTATGCGATGACAAGGAGCAAAGAGCAAGGGCGCCGCAAAGACGGACCTCTACGTCGAGCGTCCTTCCCGGGGCGACCGGACCCCCCACTTCTGCCGATCACTGCCGGGAGGGGATGAAGCACGTCACGGGCGCAGCGCAGGCGGGTGTGCGGAACCATGTTCACCTACTTCGGGCGCCCCTTCGGCGCACGGAGAAGCCCGAGATGGGTCACGGGCTTCGACGTCTGCTTTCCGGCCACCACCGCTATGAATGCGACGGACCGGGAACGGCACCCAACGACCGGTCGACGATCCCGTGCCGTGCCACCGGTACGTCCGGCACTCTCGGCGGCGCTGCACCCCGTCCGGGCGCTGTCCACAACTCCGACTGCGCTATCCGGCCCCGCGCAAGGGCGGAATACCCTCCAGTGCACGCCGCAGGAGGCGGCCAGTGCGGCCGAGGGTCTAGCTCGGAGCCGGCGCTGGCGGAACGACAGCATCCTTCCCGTCCTTCCCGCTTGAGCCGTCCTGCCCGTCCGTACCGTCCTTGCCATCCTTCCCGCTCGTACCGTCCTTGCCTGCCGGACCGATAGGGCCACCGGGACCCGAGGGACCGGGGGGACCGGACGGCCCTGAAGGGCCAGGCTCAACGCTCGCCTGGACATCGACGGGCTGCATCCGCAGGTCGTCGATCTGCACTTGCTGGGCGACAAGCAGAGCTGACTGTGCGGCGAGCGCAACGGTCAGCACCGCGCCGAGCACGAGGGGGCGCCGCGGACTACGCAGCACTTCAATCACGCTTCTCACATCATTCCTCACGCTATGTGACGGCGAAAGTGTAAAGGCCGAGGGTGTGGCCGGGGCGGATCTGCGCGTCGTGTGTTTCCCAGGGGCCGCCGCGAACGCCATACCTATGCCGTTCGCGGCACGAAGGAGCTAAAGCACAACAACACCGGCGAAGCACGCGGGAGAACCTGGCGCCGTTCACGGCTAGTACTACAGCCGGTGGTCTTACGGTGAGTGAGCGCGGGCGGTTCGGGTGCGGTAGTGGCTGGTTCGGGCTCGGGTCTGGTGGCGGGTGCGCCAGCGGTGCCAGTGCATGGCCAGCCAGGTCCGGGCGGTGCGGGCGGGAGCGAGGACGATCCGGTCGTACAGGCGGCGGATCTCGTTCACGGTCGGGGGTCGGGAGTCATCGGTGGGGCGGGTATGAGCCGGCTCCGGACGGTGACGAGGAAGGCCATGGCGAGCATGCACACGGTGGTGTGCCGGTACCACGAGCACCATTTGCGTACCTCGTGCTCGTCCAGCCCCACCTGTCCCTTGGCGACCTGGAACGACTCCTCCACCATCCAGCGCTGTCCGGCGGCGACGACCATCTCGGCCAGGGTTGTGTCCAGGTGGGTGTGGCACAGGAAGTAGGCGATCTCCCGGACGAGTTCGCCGGTCTTCTTGTCCTTCTTGTTGGGCACGATCGAGCGGCGGATCAGCAGATGCCGCTCGAAGTCCCCTTCAGTGGTGGCGAGTTGGACGGTGGCCCAGTCGTACTCGCGCGGGCCCTTGGCGCCGTCCGCGCAGGGCCGGCGCTCGAAGGCGTCCTCGGGTACCAGCGCCCACAGCTCGCGGGCCTGCCGGGTGCGCCCGTCGGGCAGCGGCAGCACCTCATCTTTCGGGACGGCGAGCACGTAGCGGACGTGGTGTTCCTCCAGCCAGGCGCGCAGCGCCCGGCACTGCCCGTATGCCTCGTCGGCCAGGAAGTAGGTGAACGGCACCGAGGCCGCCAGCGCGCGCTCCAGCATCCGCCGGGCCAGCTCCGGTTTGGTGACCACCGCGCTCGCGCGTTCGGGCGGGATGCCCTGCTCGGCGCAGCGGCGTTCGTGCTCCACGGTGGTGCCGGCCCAGTTCCTGCCGAGGTAGAGCTCGGCGTCGATCAGAGTGCGACCCCGGCGGGATCCGTACGACAGGTGCACGCTGACCTGGGCATTCTCGACCCTGCCCGCAGTTCCGGTGTACTGCCGCTGGACACCGGCGGTCTTGGTGCCCTTCTTGATGTCGCCGGTCTCGTCCGCGATCAGCACCGCGTCGTCGTCGGCCAGGGCGTCGACCGCGACGGCGCGGACCCGGTCGCGCAGTTCGTCCGCATCCCACGCGGCCTTGGCCAAAAAGCCCTGCAGCCGGTCCGGGTTGGGGTGGCCGGCCGCCTCCGCGAGCTGCCACAGGTTCTTGCGCGGCACCTCGCTCAGCAGCCCACGCACCATCGCCCGCAGGTTCTCCCGGGAGGCCGGACGCGCAAACACATCGTCTACCGAGGCACACAACGCCTCCAGCTCCCCCTCAAGCTCCCGCACTTGGCCCTCGGCCAGCTCGTCCGTCCGCACCACACCAAGCGACAGTTTCAACCCCACGAACGGAGCAACGAGCCAACCATCGTCACGTCACGTGAACCACCGGCTGTAGTACTAGGAGCGGGCCAAGTTCGGCTTCCGCGACCGCGACGCGAAGTACCCCGCCGTCATCGACGAGATCCTCGCCGCCGCCGGCATCCGAACCGTTCTCACGGGCATCCGGATGCCACGCATGAACTCGATCACGGAACGCTGGGTACAGTCCTGCCGCTACGAACTCCTTGACCGCAATACCCTCACCTGGAACGAAACCCACCTGCGCCACGTCCTGCACGAATACGAGCAGGACTACAACTCGCACCGCGCTCACCAGGCCATGAAGCAGGCAGCACCTCTACGCGCCCTCCCCCAACCGATTGCCGATCCAGACCGGATCGCCCCCGCCTCGACATAGGTCGGCACGACCGCCCCGGTGGAGTGATCCACGAGTACCGACATGCCGCCCAAGCTGCACGGATGAGGGTTTCAGACGCCGTGCCGCACGTGTGTCAGGACCGCGTTCGACGCCCCGTTCGGCAGAACCCGAGACGACTCCCCCGCCGCTCCTGATCACGGCATCGAGAAATCCGTCATGGCCCGACCATGATCATTGGTCATGTGCTGTGGATCAGCGTGGCCTGAGCTTCCGTGTCTCACGCGGCTCGCCGCTCTCACGTGCCGGTCCAACCGATGGAATCCGGCGCTTAGCCCGTGGCGCAGGGAAGGCGAAGGTCTCTTCGCCGCTGCTTGACTGACCGTCGGTTGACACCCCGCCTATCAGCAGACAGATGCAATTCATGATGCCGCGGTCAGCGGAAACGCTCAGGTTCTAACGAGTGAACCCAGCCGTTCCGCGCGTAGCGGCCGATGTGACAGCGGGAAGGCCATTCCACACCGGACAAACGACGGGCAGGAAGCATCCCTATGCCGAAGTTCCTCATCCAGGCCACCTACACGCCCGAGGGCACCAAAGGTCTACTCAAGGAAGGCGCGAGTGGCCGTCGCGCCGCCGTCGACCATGTCGTCACCAACCTCGGCGGGCAGGTCGAGGCCATGTACTTCGCCTTCGGGGAGCACGACATCGTGCTTATCGTCGACTTCCCCGACCCGGTCTCCATGGCCGCCGTCAGCCTCACAGTCAAGGCCAGCGGAGCCCTCCACACCCGTGCCACCCCTCTCCTCACCCTCGACGAGATCGACGAGGCCGCCCGTCGGCAAGTCGCCTTCCGCTCCCCCGGCACGTGAGCCCCGGAGCCCGGGCCCTGTGGCCCCAGTACCCGGAACCGACCATGCCGCCCTACCGCCGTCCGTAACCGACAGGCAGTGTCGCCTGACATCACCGGCTGACATCAACGGTGCCGGACGCCAGCAACTTCGGGCGGTCATAGGTGTCGGTGCAGGCCTCGCCACAGTCGACCAGTGTGGCTGCTGAATCGAACTCCTAATGCGGGTGTCGCAGGTCTCGCGATCACCGCTGAGCACGTGCCGGTGGTCAGCGCGGCGCGAGGAGTGCTGCGGCTGAGCCCGGATCCACCGGCTTGATGTCTGTGGATGACTCTCGGGGAAACGAGAAAGTGCCTTGTGACCTGCGATGATGGGGTTTCTCTAGGACCACATCAGGCACGATCGACAAGGCACTTCCGAGATGCAATCTTCCCATGCCGCCGCGAAGGTCTCCGCACGGTTCGATGATCCGAATCTGGTCGGGTACGGCGGACTGGAGCCGGTGGTGCGCCTGGCCGAGCGGTGCGGACTGCCCGCGCTGGCCAGCGAACACGTCCGGTTGCCGGTCTCGAAGGACGGCACGGGTGCCTTCCCCGCGGCGAAGCTGATGTCGCTGGTGGGCGGCATGGTCGCGGGCGCGGACAGCATCGATGACATGGACCGGTTGCGGCACGGCGCTCTGCCGCGCCTGTTCGCCGGGGTGCGGGCGCCGTCCACGCTGGGCTCGTTCCTGCGTTCCTTCGCTCACGGGCACGTGAAGCAACTGCACGCGGTGGCACGGAGGTTCCTGCCCGAACTGGCCGCGCACACCGGGCTGCTGTCCGGCGCCGAATCGGTCGCCCATGTGGACATCGATGACACGATCCGCCGCACCTACGGCTACGCCAAGCAGGGGGCGGGTTACGGATACAGCAAGGTCAAGGGCCTCAACGCGCTGCTCGGGATCGTCTCCACACCCCTGTCCGCCCCCGTGATCGCCGCCACCCGTCTGCGCAAGGGCCCGACCAACTCCGCACGCGGGGCCGCCGCCTTCGTCGCCGAGACCATCCGCACGGCCCGCGCCAGCGGCGCTACCGGACTGCTCCTCGTGCGGGCCGACTCCGCGTTCTACGGCGCCGACGTCATCGGCGCCTGCCGGGCCCTGGATGCCCGCTTCTCCGTCACGGTGCGGATGAACGCCTCGATCAAGGCCGCGATTGCGGGCATCGACGAAGCCGCATGGAAAGCGGTCAAGTACCCGAAGGCGGTGTGGGACGACGAGGGGCAGTGCTGGATCTCGGACGCGGAGATAGCCGAGGCCACCTACACCGCCTTCACCTCCAAGCCGAAGAATCAGCAGGTCACCGCCCGCCTGATCGTGCGCCGCGTCAAGCGCCTCAACCCCGGGGCGATCCCCGAGGGGCAGGGCACGCTTTTCGACACCTGGCGCTATCACGGCGCGTTCACCAACTCTCCGCTCTCCCTGGCCGCTGCCGAGCGTGATCACAGGCGTCACGCAGTCGTGGAACAGGTGATCGCGGATGTGAAGAACGGCCCGTTCGCGCACGCCCCCTCCGGGCACTTCCAGGCGAACGCAGCCTGGCTCGCCCTGGCCGCCCTCGCGCACAACCTGACCCGCGCCGCCGGCACCCTGGCATCCGCCTTCCACGCCAAGGCGACCACCGGCACAATCCGCGACCACCTGATCAACGTGCCTGCTCGGCTGGCACGTTCGGCCCGCCGCCTTACTCTCCACCTGCCCCAACGCTGGCCCTGGCGGGACGACTTCACCCAGCTCTTCGACCTCGCACACGCGCCACCACCCGCCGTCGACAAGCCTTGACCACCCCGCCCGCAAGGGCCTGAGACCTCCGAGCATGTGGAAAAGCTGGGCAGACCAGCGGGCACCCCATGCCCGAATCCGCAGCTCGGCCTCGGACCGCCCCCGAACCACCCGAAACGATCACTCCAAAATCAAGCCGGTGGATCCGGGCTGAGTCACCCCTCAACGGATCAGAAACCGTCCGCGCCCGCCAGTCTCGGGACACAACTGAGACCCAAGGCAACCGGCGTGAACCCGGGGAATGGGCCATGGTCGTTCTCGGCCGCCCCTCGGCGGCGCCGTACCGCTTAAGGACTCCTAGCAAAAAGGGCCCTTCAGACGGCGCCAGCAGATGATGCTGCGGCCGAGGGTGAGGGAGGCTTCGCGGAGGTGCGTCGCGGATCTCGTAGCGGGTGCGCAGGTGGCGGAACCAAGTGCTTGAGCGAGAAGGTAGCCCTGTTGACGCCCCTGCTCCCGCTGGCCATCGAGGTTCGCATCGCCCGGCGGTTCGCCGCAACGCTGGCCGACACCACGCTCACGCCGCTGGTGGCTGCCTTCCTTCGCCTGCTGCGCGACGTCGCTGCCAACCCTCCTCTCGGTGGCCGTCGGCTAGTGTCCTTCGGCGTCTAGCTGGCGCAAGAGACTGCGGTTGTCGGTGCGTACCCACTCCTCGATGAGGCGTCCTTGGTCGTCGAAGCGGAAGATGTTGATCAGGTCGAACACGATGCGTTTGCCGTTGGGCGGCAGTGGGCCGGCCGGTGACTGGGTGAACTCGCGGACGAAGGTCCCTTCGATCCACGTCTGGCAGGCCAGTTGGTCGCCTTCGGCCACCACGATGCCGCGGCGGATCGACCGTTCGTCGAAGGCCTCGCGTACCGAAGCGAAGTAGTCGTTGAGCCCGGCGAAGTCGGACTCAAAGCCGTCCGGTCCGTGGAAGCGGAACTTCTCCGTGTCGAAGTACGTCGCGGCCTCGGCCGGATCCTCGCCCGACACCTCCAGCTCACCGGCGCGGACCAGGCGCGCCACGAGTTCGTTTCGAGTGAATCGCTGTGTCATGCCTCCAGCCTGCCCTCATCCAGCCATGCGGTCCAACGATGATTCAGCACCACTTCCATGACAGATACGCATGCTAGGTTCCGCCCATGGCCGAGTTCACCCTCACGGGCCTCCGCATCGTTCACCAGGTCGCCGCCGCGGGATCGTTCACCCGGGCCGCCGAGACGCTCGGCTACACACAGTCGGCCATCTCCCGCCAGGTCGCTGCCATGGAGGCGGCAGCCGGAGCGCCGATCTTCGACCGCAGTCGACGAGGCGTGGCGCTCACCCCGGCAGGCCAGGTGCTCGTCCGCCGCGCGACGGAGATCCTCGCCGACATGGCGGCGACCGAGCTGGAACTCGCCGGCCTGCGTGACCGGCTCGCGGGCCGCCTTACGATCGGCGCCTACCCCACCGCCGCCATGGCGTTGGTTCCGCGAGCGATGGCGCAGGTGACCTCCGGCCATCCAGGCCTCGCCGTCGTCCTGGAGGAGACCTCGACCCCCGCCCTGCTCCAACAGCTACGGACGGGCCGACTGGAGGTGGCGGTCATCGGGGTCGGCCACGGCCTGCCGGACTACGACCTGAGTGAACTCCGACAGACCACCGCGATCCAAGGCGATCTTCTGGTGGCCGTCCCGGACACGCACCGATTCGCGGGCCACGACGGCATCACCGTGCCGGAACTTGCCCAAGAGCACTGGATCGCTGGGGACGGCGCGCCGGGCGAGCCTCAATTCGGAGCCTGGCCGACACTGTCGGACCCCCACATCGCCCACACCGCGCGCAGTTGGTCGACACGCCTCGGCCTGGTCGCGGCCGGCCTGGGCATCACCGTCATCCCCGACCTCGCCCTACCAGCCCTGCCGGCAGGCGCGCGAGCCGTGGCCGTCACCGACAGCTACTGGCCCGGCCGCGCGACCGTCGTCGTGACCCGGCCGCGCCCTTCCCCCCAGGCACAGGCAATGGTGACAGCCCTGCAGAATCAGGCCGCCCGTATCCACACCGCAGACTCCGGGCAGGAACCCTCCGAGGACTCCTAGCCAGAAGAGGTGAGGGCGGCGCCCCCGCGCACGTCCGGAGCGCCAGGCGCTCACCTCCGACCACCGCACCCGCCCCGCGTCAGCGGCACGACGCCTTGTGCCGGAGGTCTCCGCCCATCAGCTCTACGTGTTCCGTGGCCGTGACACGACCGCGGACGACGGTGACGGTGACCCGTCCGGCCGTCGGTTCCGAGAGGTCGAAGGCGTAGAGCACACGCCGACCGTCCAGGACGCGCGGCAGGCGGCGGACCGCGAGAGGTCTGCCGTTGCACGTCACAGACCGGACGGTCTCACGGTCCGCGCCGAACACATGGACCTCGGCGAACGTGTACGTACTGAGCAGGGGAACCAGCGCGGGTCGGACGGCGAAGGGAGCGTCTCGGCGGTCGGAGAGGCACGACGTCGAGGTGAACCCGCCGGCCATGGCGGCCGAACCCGAGCAGAAGCGCCCGTCGGAGGACTCCCAGACGAACGTGGCAGCGCTCCGGCCGACGGCGGCGGTGAACATCCCGTGCGGGCCCGGAAGGTCTTTGAGGGACAGTTGTGCCGTGAGGTTGGCTCTGGACGCGTCGACCGCCTGTCCCCGGCCGGCTGTAGTGGCCCGCGGCGACGCCGTGCGCGTCGAGGAGGCCCCCGGTGACGGCTTCAGCCTGGACGGGCCGCCCTCTGCGGTGCAGGCGACCGCCGAGAGCAGCGCTGCACCGGCCACAACACATGCGAGAAGCCTGTTCATGTTTCCCCCGTCGGCCCATGTCAGTGCCCGGAGGGTAGCGCCGGGGGCCAGTGCCTGTCAGCGGTCCGCGGCCACGAGGGCACCATGAGGCGGACGGAGGGGACTTCGGGGGTCTCCAGGACGAACGGGGCGGCCCCACCAGCAGCCGCGCCGCCTGGACCGCATCGGCCCCTGGAAGCCCTGACTCCCCCTACAGGACGGCGCCGAGTGCGGTGTGGGTGATGACGCGCAGCCGTTTCCTGCGTGACCTGCCGCGTGAGCGGTGCAGGTTCGCGGACCCGTAGCCGGGGTGGTCAAGGGCGTCGGCTGAGGGCGCGTGCCCTTCGTCTCCGCTGTGGTGCGGCATGGGCGCTGCCCTCCGTTCGAGGGTTGAGATGTGCCGTGGATCAGTTACGGCGTGTGGTGACGACGGCTCAGTACGCGGAGTTGACGTTGTCGATGGAGCCGTAGCGGTCGGCGGCGTAGTTGGCGGCCGCGGTGATGTTGGCGACCGGGTCCGTCAGGCTCTGGGAGGTGCCGGCGACGTGGTAGGCGTCGAAGGTCGGCTGGATGACCTGGAGCAGGCCCTTGGAGGGGGTGCCGTTGACCGCGTTGACGTCGTAGCCGTTCACGGCGTTCGGGTTGCCGGAGGACTCGCGCATGATGTTGCGGTGCAGACCCTCGTAGGAGCCGGGGATGCCCTTGGCCTTCATGATCGAGAGGGCCTGATTGATCCAGGCGTCGACGTTGTTCCCGTCGGTGGCCTTCTTCGTCGATACCGAAGGAGCGGCCTTCGGCGCCGCGGCGGGCTCGGCGGCCTGCGCGGGGGACGGGGCGAAGGTCAGTGCCGCGCCCGCGAGACCGGCGGCGGCCAGGACCGTGACGGTGGCGCGCTTGAAGCGGGTGGGGCGGGCGGCAGCGGTGATCTGAGTGGAGAAGGCCATGCGGGATTACCTCTTCATGCTCGGGGACATCGTGCGGCGCCGGCCGTGTGGTGGCGCTGGGAGCGGAGTGGAGATCCGCGTCCTGACCCGGGGGCGGAGCGAGCGACTTCGCTCGTGCTCCGACCCGCTCTCCGGGACGACAGCCATAGTTAGCGATCCCGGAGAGGGGGCGCAAGGATGTGACGTACTACCCCACTACGGAGGAATGTCCGAAATGACCTGGTGTGGTGCCCTCTGCGCACGGCCGGGCGGCCTCATCTGCTACTACCGCCTCTAGTATGTGATCTGGCTCCTATGGGGTGCTTCACAGGCCCGGCCCCCTCCGCGTTACCCACGTCACGCGTTCAGCCCGGTTCGGAGGCCAGGATGATGCCCTCGCAGGGCGACTCCCCTAAAGGGCAAGCGATCTGGTTTGCAGGCGATTTGGGGTGTTGGAAATGACTGCGGCGATGGTTGTTCGTTGCACGTCATGTGAGTCCTCGGCGCCCTTGTCGCAGTGACGTCTCTGATGCCCGCTAGGTGTTGATCGAGCCAGCGTTCGTAGCATGGCGGGTCGCTCGGACCGGCCCGGGAACCGCCGCATTTCCCTCCGTACAAGACCGGAACGACTACTACGCGCAGCGGAAAGTGGACGGCACCCCTCAAAGAGTTGGTCGGCGAGGGCTCGTGCGAGGTCGTCGTAGAGGTCCGCCCACGCGGCGGCTGGACGTGACCGGTTCCAGGTAGTGGGCCGGGGGCGGTGTCGGTGCATCGTTCGGGTGCCGGGGGCACCTTCAAGCGCCTGAGAACTCTACGGATGGTCCAAGCAGCGACGCGGTGGCCGAGCTTGAGGAGTTCACCCTGGATGCGCTGGTATCCCCCACGCGGTGTTTTCCAGGGCGAGTTGTTCGATGAGCGCGGCGATCGCCTGGGCGATCGGAGGTCGGCCGGTCCGGTTCGGGTAGGTCCATCTCTTCGTCACCAGTCGGCGTTGCCACCGCAGAATCATGTCGGACGTGACCAGGCGGTGCTGTCGCAGCGCCCTGGGGAGCTGTCGGATCAGGGCGGCGAGGCAGGCGCGGTCAGTCCAGGTACGGGAATCTCCTTCCTGAGCTTGCGAAGGGAGGAGAGCACTTCAATGGCCGTCCTCAGTCCAGTACGCGTAGGCGCGGCGCAGACTCTGCGGGTAGGGACAGGGGCGCCCCGGCCCTCTCGACTCCTCCCGGGCGCCCGGCTGAAGACGGCGCGTCGTTACCCAGACAAAGTCTCCAATGCAGGTCCGGTTTACCGGCCCCTCTCAGGCCACCGCAGGTCTGACGCATCGCTTCGGCCTGCGTGGCGATCGCGACGCGCAGGCGGAAGATCCCTGGCGCGGTTCCTGGTCCGCGCGGGCCTGGGGTCGTCAGTTCTGTGAGCGATCATGAAATGAGTGATCGCTCACAGGCTTCCGGTCGTGGGGTGCCAGACGGATCATAGAAGGGAGCCCGGACTGCGGTCGGGTGCGCCACCTGTCTCCTGTCGGAGGTGATGGCGATGAGGTGATGGCGATGAAGGGTTTGATCCGGATCGGGAGCGTGCGGGGAGTGGCCGTGCGGGCGCACTGGAGCGTGCCGTTGATCATGCTGCTCTTCGCGTACGGTCTGGCTGCCCGGACCCTGCCTGCGTACGCGCCGGGCTGGGCGCCGATGGTGTACGCGGTCGCCGGAGTGGTCGGTGCTCTGCTGTTGCTGGCGAGTCTGGTCGTGCATGAGGCGGCGCATGCGCTGACGGCCCGCCGAGCCGGGATACCGGTGCGGGACGTGACGCTGTGGGCGCTCGGTGGAATGACCCGGATGGACCGGCCGACGACGGCGCGGGCGGCGTTCGTTGTCGCCGTCAGCGGTCCGCTGGCCAGCCTGATGCTCGGCGGGGCCACCATCGCAGGCGCGGTGGGAGTACATGCGGTGCTGGGCTGGCGGATGCCGGTTGTCATGCTGGGCTGGCTGGGTGGCATGAACGTGCTGCTGGGCGTCTTCAACCTGTTGCCGGCCACGCCGCTGGACGGGGGCCGGGTGCTCCAGGCCGTGTTGTGGTGGCGTACGCGGGACCGGGAGCGGGCCCAGCGGGCGGCGGGGCGCAGCGGACAGGTCATCGGCATGATGCTGGCCGTGCTGGGCTGGGTGGCGTTCGTGCGGGGGGTGTCGGGCGGACTGTGGCTGACGGTCATCGGCGTGTTCGTGGCGGTCACCGCCGCGGCCGAACGGCGGTGGGCCCAGCTGTCCATGGCCGTGCGCGGCCTGCGGGTGACTCAGGCGATGACCAGCCCGGTGGTCACCGGTCCCGAGTGGCTGACCGTGGACCGCTTCCTTGCCGACGTGGCGGCTCAGACGCGACATTCGGTGTTGGCGCTGGTGGACTTCGAGGGCCGCCCCAGCGGCGTCGTGCAGCTACGCAGGCTGACTGCCGTGCCGTCCGGGCGGCAGCAGACGCTGCGGGTACGAGACCTGGCGACCCCGCTGTCCAAGTGCACGCTCGCCGCATCGGACGAGTTGCTGACCGCCGTCCTGGAGCGCCTCGGCTCCGGCGCTGGACTGCCCATCCTGGTCGTGGACGGCGGCCGCCTCGGCGGTATCGTCACCGCGCACGACATTCGACGGCTCTACCAGCGGAATCCGGCGGGGTAGGGCCGAGCAGCACCTCCCGGCGGCGGTGGCGGCAGCCTGTGGGGCTCGTAAAGTCATCACTGCAGGTCGCGGCATCGCGCGATCGCGTGCCGACCACCTGCTGCACCGCTGTCGCTGACCCCTTGGGGATGCCAGAAGCGTTGCACCGTCGTTGACCTGGCATTTCGTCAACTAGCTTGTGGATCTTGGTTAGGCGGTCGCGTCGTACTCGTGGATGAGTCCGACGAGGACGTCGCGGCGGTGGATGCGCCGGGAACGGGATGACGTTCGGGTCGTCTGTAGGGGCTCGGAGTTGCAGGGCCTGGTGCGGCCTTCCGGAGTTGTGGTGCTCCGCGTACTCGTCCGGGACCCGCTGGGCATGCTGTTCGTGGTAGATCAGGATCCGATCGGTGCACTCGGCGCGGACGCTGCGAATGAATCTCTCGTCGTGGGCGTTCATCTTCGGCGCCTGCGGTGCGCTCTTCAAGATCGCTATGTTCTCGCTCGTGAAGACGGCGTCGAAGGCGTCGGTGTACTTCGCGTCCCGGTCGCGCAGCAGGTAGCGGAAGCCTGCGGCTCGCTCGCCGAGGTCGAACAGCAGGTTGCGGGCGAGCTGGGTGGCCCGCCAACTCCTCTGGGAGACGGGCGGCCGGGCCGCCGACTTCACGCACCTCATCCGGGACCGGGACCTGCCGCCTTCGACGCCGTGTTCGCCAGCGACGGCATCGCCGTGGTCAAGGCCCCTCCACGCAGCCCCAACTGCAACCCGCACGCGGAGCGGTACTTACGCTCAGCACGGGAGGAGTGCACCGACCGCGGCCACGCCGAGAAGATCCTCCACGACTACGCCCGGCACTTCAACGGTCATCGGCCTCATCAGGGCCAGCAACAGCTCGCGCCCCACGACGACCCCACCGTCATCCCCCTGTCGGCAGCCCGGATCGAACGCCGACGAGCCATCGGCGGCCTCATCAACGAGTACCGCCAGGCAAGCTGATCATGCGCCGAAGCGGCAGGTCAGCGGCTATGCAGCCATGTTGAAGCGCTACGGGGCGCGTACGCGGCGGTCGCGCCTCACCCGGAGCACTTCCAGGACCTCCTTGCCAAGTGCACGGGCGCGGCGCACGCCCCGCTGCCCTGGAGTGCCGATGACCTGCGCGGGCTGGCTGTGCCCACGCTGTTGGTCGTCGGCGACACCGACTTTGTGCGGGTCGAGCACGTCGCCGTGATGCTGAACCTCATTCCCGACGCCCGGCTGGCGGTCCTGACCGCGACCACGCACGTGAGTCTGGGCGGAGTACGGCGCTGCTCCTGCCCGGTGACCGAGTTCCTCGGCTGAGGGGCAGCTCAGAACACCGACAGCCCCGTCAGTGTCGTGAAGCGGTCCAGGGCCGCGACGCCCGCCACCGAGTTGCCTCGCTTGTCGAGTCCCGGGCCCCACACGGCCAGCGTGCAGCGGCCGGGCACGACCGCGACTATGCCACCGCCGACGCCGCTCTTGCCGGGCAGTCCCACGCGGTACGCGAACTCGCCGGCCGCGTCGTAGGTGCCGCAGGTGAGCATGACCGCGTTGACCTGCTTGGCCTGGCTGCGGGTGAGCAGCCGGGAGCCGTCGGCGCGGATGCCGTGCCGGGCGAGGAACCCGGCGGCGAGCGCGAGATCGGCGCAGGACGCCTCGATGGAGCACTGGCGGAAATACTGCTCCAGCAGGGCGGGCACCGGGTTGTCGATGTTTCCGTAGGACGCCATGAAGTGGCCCAGTGCCGCATTTCGGTCGCCGTGCGCGGCCTCGGAGGAGGCGACGTCCGTGTCGAAGGCGAGCTCCGGGTTGCCGCTCTCTGCGCGCAGGAACTCCAGCAGGATGCCGGCCGCGTCACCGGTCTGGGTCTGCAGGCGGTCGGTGACGACGAGGGCGCCCGCGTTGATGAAGGGGTTGCGGGGGATGCCGTTCTCGTACTCCAGCTGCACCAGGGAGTTGAACGGGTTACCGGAGGGTTCGCGGCCCACGTGCTCCCACAGCTCGTCGCCCTCGCGGGCCAGGACCAGGGCGAGTGTGAAGACCTTGGTGAGCGACTGCGTGGAGAACGGCTGCTGCCAGTCCCCCACGCCGTACACCGTGCCGTCGAGTTCCGCGACCGCCATGCCGAAGCGGCGCGGGTCGCAGGCGGCGAGCGCCGGAATGTAGTCGGCAGGCCGCCCGCGGCCCGGCGTCTGCTCGATCTCGGTGGCGATGCGTTCGAGGACCGGCTGGAAGGCCAGCGGCGACGTTGTGATCATTATTTTGCCTCCCGGCCGGTCCTGGTGCGCGTTCGTGGTTCAGGCGTGCGCGGAGCCGCTGCCCGCGAGGACTTCCGGACGCAGCAGCTCGGCGAGTCGCTCGGCCGGCAACAGCCCCTTCTCCAGCACGAGTTCGGCGACGCCGCGTCCGGTGGCGAGGGCCTCCTTGGCGATGTCGGTGGCAGCCGTGTACCCGATGTGCGGATTGAGGGCGGTCACCAGGCCGATGGAGTTCTCGACGGCCGCGCGCAGCCCCTCGGTGTTGGCGGTGATCCCTACGACGCAGCGCTCGGCCAGGGTCAGGCAGGCGGTGCGCAGATGCGTGATGCTCTCGGACAGGGAGTGCAGGATGATCGGCTCGAAGGCGTTGAGCTGGAGCTGTCCCGCCTCGGCGGCCATGGTGATGGTGACGTCGTTGCCGATCACCTCGAAGGCGACCTGGTTGACGACCTCGGGGATCACCGGGTTGACCTTACCGGGCATGATGCTCGAACCGGCCTGCACCGGCGGCAGGTTGATCTCGTTGAGGCCCGCGCGCGGTCCGGAGGAGAGCAGGCGCAGGTCGTTGCAGCTCTTGGAGAGCTTGACGGCGATCCGCTTGAGCACACCCGACACCTGGACGAAGGCGCCGCAGTCCTGGGTCGCCTCGACGAGGTTCGCGGCGGTCACCAAGGGCAGCCCGGTGATGTCGGCGAGGTGGCGGCGCGCCGCCTCGGCGTATCCGGCGGGGGCATTGAGGCCGGTGCCGATGGCAGTGGCGCCCAGGTTGATTTCATGGATCAACTCGACGGCCTCGTCAAGACGGCTGCGATCCTCGTCAATCATGACGGCAAATGCAGAGAACTCTTGACCGAGCGTCATGGGTACCGCGTCCTGCAACTGTGTACGGCCCATCTTGAGCACGTGGCGGAACTCGACGGCCTTGCCGGCGAAGGCGTCCTGCAGTACAGCCATCGCCTTGAGCAGCCCGCGCACCGCGAAGACGGTCGCTATCTTGACTGCGGTCGGGTAGACGTCGTTGGTCGACTGGCTCAGGTTGACGTCTTCATTGGGGTGCAGGAACTCGTACTGGCCCTTCTCGTGGCCCAGCAGCTCCAGCGCCCGGTTGGCGACGACCTCGTTGGCGTTCATGTTCGTCGAGGTGCCGGCGCCGCCCTGGATGACATCGACGACGAACTGGTCGTGCAGCTTGCCGTCGCGGATCTCGCGGCAGGCCTCGACGATGGCGGCCGCCTTGTCCGGGGCGAGCAGGCCGAGTTCCTCGTTGGCGCGGGCGGCGGCCTCCTTGACGGCGGCGAGGGCGTCGATCAGGTGCGGGTAGGCG
The DNA here is from genome assembly GCF_026340095.1 of Streptomyces sp. NBC_01446. Taxonomy (GTDB): domain Bacteria; phylum Actinomycetota; class Actinomycetes; order Streptomycetales; family Streptomycetaceae; genus Streptomyces; species Streptomyces aureus. The sequence continues at coordinate 743,521 of NZ_JAPEPO010000001.1, forward strand.
GAGATCGGCGTTCCCGTGATGGGGAAGTTCTCCTTGGCGCGCAGGGAGTGAATGCCCCAGTACACCTCGGCGGGGACGTCGCGGTCGCCGAGCAGGTCGTGCTCGCTGCGGTGGGATGCGGCGGTCATGGCTGTGCGGGCCTCTTTCGGAGGTGTGTGGATCAGGTGTACGTGGGGTGGGTGAGCGGGTCGAGCGCACGGGCGGGCCGGATGCTGCCGACCACCTCGCCGCCGCCGAGGAGCGGGGCCGTCGCGAACTCGGCGAGCGCGGCCGGGTCGACTCCGCAGCGCGCGAGGGCGGCCGCGGCCACCGGGACGCGTGCCCGGTCCGCGCCGTCGGCGATCTTCACGGCGACGGCCCGGCCGTCCGGGAGCGCGGCGACCTGCACGCCTTCGAAGCCGTCCTTGGTGAGCAGCCCCGGCACGGCTCGCATCAGCGCGGAGACGTCCCGCCCCGATCCGGAGGCCATCTCGGCGTGCTCGCGCATCGCGTGGGCCACCATGGCCTCGGGGGTGCCGGGCGCGGCGGTGACGATGCGGGCGGCGGCGCGGGCGAGGCCGTGCAGCGAGACAGAGAACAGGGGTGCGCCGCAGCCGTCGGCGGTCACCTGGGCGATCCGCTGTCCGGTGAGGCCCTCGACGATCTCCGCGATGGCCTGCTGGAGGGAGTGGGCCGGGTCGAGGTAGTCGTCGAGGGACCAGTCGTTGAGCCGCGCCGTGTAGAGCATGGCCGCGTGCTTGCCCGAGCAGTTCTGTGCGAGGCGGGAGGGCAGCCGCCCCCCGCGCACCCAGTCCTCCCGGATGACCGGGTCGAAGGGCAGGTCCGTGACATTGCGCAGCTGGTCCTCCGACAGACCGGCCAGCTCCAGGATCCGGCGGGTCCCGGCCAGGTGCCGCTCCTCGCCGGAGTGGCTGGCGGCGGTCAGCGCGAGCAGCTCGCCGTCCAGCGGCAGCCCGGCCCGCAGCATCGCCACGGCCTGGACGGGCTTGAGGGCCGAGCGCGGGTAGAAGGCGGCCTCGATGTCGCCGATCTGCAGGTCCACGCTGCCGTCGGCGCCCAGCACGACCACCGAGCCGTAGTGGATGCCCTCGATGACACCGCCGCGGACGAGGTAAGCGACCGGCGCGTGGAGCGGTTCCCGGATCACCGGGGCCTCGGCCACCGAACCTCCGTACATCACTGCCGGATTCACGCGTCCGCTCCGTCGCGTATTCCCGCCACCCGGCGGCGTACCCCGTACCAACCCGCGACGAGCGCCGCCGCGATCAGCGGCAGACACAGCACGGTCGTACGTCCCGCGCCTCCGTCGGCGTACATCAGCGCCAGCACGGAGACCAGGAAGACGATCGTCACGATCTCGGTCCACGGCGAGCCGGGCAGGCGATAACTGGGCCTGGTCAGCTCGCCGTTCTGGGTCTTCTGCCAGAACATCAGGTGACAGAGCATGATCATGCCCCAGGTGGAGAGGATGCCGATCGCCGCGAAGTTCAGCACGATCTCGAAGGCGTCGGTGGGGACGACGAAGTTGAGGGCGACGCCGATGACGCAGATGCCGCTGGTGAGCAGGATGCCGCCGTAGGGGACCTGGCTGCGGCTCATCACGCCGGTGAACCTGGGTGCCGAGCCGGACATCGCCATGGAGCGCAGGATGCGGCCGGTGGAGTACAGGCCGGAGTTGAGGGACGACATGGCCGCGGTGAGCACGACCAGGTTCATGACGCCGCCCGCGGCGGGGATGCCGACGTTCGACAGCACGGTGACGAAGGGGCTCTGGGCGGCGCTGTACGAGCTCCAGGGCAGCAGCATCGACAGGAGGACCACGGAACCGACGTAGAAGAGGCCGACGCGCCACATGATCGAGTTGATCGCCTTGGGCATGATCTTCTCGGGGTTCTCGGTCTCGCCCGCCGCGACGCCCACCAGCTCGACGGAGGCGTAGGCGAAGACGACGCCCTGGACGATCAGCAGCATCGGCAGCAGGCCGTTGGGGAAGATGCCGCCGTTGTCGATGATCAGGGACGGGCCGGGGTTGTGGCCGTCGACGGGGTGCTGGGTGACCAGCAGGAAGATGCCGATGAGCATGAAGACGACGAGCGCGCTCACCTTGATGATGGCGAACCAGAACTCCAGTTCGCCGAACATCTTCACAGATATGAGGTTCACGGTGAGGACGACGGCGAGCGCGATGAGCGCGATCACCCACTGCGGGATGTCGGAGAACATGCCCCAGTAGTGGGTGTAGACGGCCACGGCGGTGATGTCGGCGATGCCGGTGGTGGCCCAGTTCAGGAAGTACATCCAGCCCGCGACATACGCGCCCTTCTCGCCGAGGAACTCACGGGCGTAGGAGACGAACGCGCCCGACGACGGGCGGTACAGGACGAGTTCGCCGAGCGCGCGGACGACGAGGAAGGCGAAGAGGCCGCAGACCGCGTAGGCGACGAAGAGGGAGGGTCCGGCGTCGGCGAGGCGGCCGCCAGCGCCGAGGAAGAGGCCGGTGCCGATGGCACCGCCGATGGCGATCATGTTGACGTGCCGGGACTTCAGCGACTTGCTGTAGCCCGCGTCTCCGGCGTCGACGTGCGCGGACGATTTCGTGGTGGATATGGCCTCCTGTGGGAGGGACTGCTCGCTCACGCCTCGGGTCCGCCTTCCGTGGGGGTGTCCGTACGCGCGGAGCGCACGATGTCGGTGAGGGTGTTTTCCACGCGGTCAAGGTGATGGGACATCGCCTCGACCGCGTCGTGTTCGCTGCCGTCGATCAGAGCCTCGACGATCGCCCGGTGCTCGCGGTTGGACTGCTCGCGCCTGCCACCGAGTTCGTTCAGGAAGGCCGACTGGCGGGCCAGTGCGTCCCGGATCTCCTCGATGACCCGGCGGAAGACCGGGTTCCGGGACGCCTCGGCGACCGCGATGTGGAAGAGCGTGTCCATCGCGACCCACGCGGTTGTGTCGGTCTCCCGCTCCATCCGGTCCAGGAGGTGGGCGAGGTGGTCGAGGTTCTCCGGTGTACGGCGCATCGCCGCGTACCCGGCGACGGGGATCTCGACATGGCGCCGCACTTCGAGCAGGTCGCTGGCCGCGTAGTCGCCGAAGGTGGGGTCCTCGACGGTGTTGGCAACGACGAAGGTGCCCTTGCCGGTCTTGGAGACAGTCAGGCCCATGGTCTGCAGGGCCCGCAGGGCCTCCCGCAGCACAGGCCGGCTGATCTCCAGGCTGCGGCACAGCTCCGCCTCGGAAGGGAGCTTGTCGCCGATGGCGTACTCGCCGCGCTCGATAGCGCCGCGGAGGTGGGTCAGCACCGCTTCCATGGCGCTGACGCGCCGCAGTGCCGGTCCACCTGTCTGGCTGTCTGACAGGTTCACGGGAGTGATCCTGCGGGTAGCGAGAGGGCGCTGTCAAGAAGTGCGAAAAGAAAAACATAAGGCCTCAAAATCGGCCCCCTCCCGCGCGATCAGCCGTTGAGCAGGCCCGCGGCGAGCAGACCCAATAGCTGGGCGTCCTTCAGCTCGTACAGGTCGGCGCCGGTCAGGGCGGGAATCCTGGGGATGAAAGAGAGCCGTGTGGCGGCCGGCGGTCCTGTGGGGTTCCAGAACCCGGCCTGGCCCCGTGACCAGCCGCGGATGGGTAGAGCAACGCGCGCCGGACAGGATCTCGGACTGTGTCGCTACGACTGCACTACCTGGACTTCACCCGCCTGCTCGGCCGGCTGGCACTTCTCCGCCGCTCCTCAGCGTCCAAGGACATCGAACTGCTGGTACCTGCGGCACGAGGTCGCGGTGCTGCGCCGCACGAACCCCAAACCAAGCTTCGACTGGGCCGACCGCGCCTACCTCACCGCCCTGATCCGAGAGCTACCCCAGCAACTGCGACGGCACCGTCCCATCACGCCCGACACGATTCTGCGGCGGCACCGCCGGCTAGGGACGAAAAAGTGGACGTACCGACCGGACGAGCCGCCCGCCGATCGACCAGGCGATCGCCGCGCTCATCGAACGACTCACCCTGGAAAACACCTCATGGGGATACCAGCGCATCCAGCATGAGCTGCTCAAACTCGGCCACCGCGTGGGTGCTTCGACGATCCGCAGGATCCTCAAGTCCCGCAAGCTACCCCCGGCACCGCAACGGCAGACCGATACGACGTGGCGGCAGTTCCTGCGCACCCAGGCCGAAACTCGCTACGTGCACATCCTCGGAGTGACCAGCCATCCGGACGGGCCGTGGGCCACACACCCACGCCCGGAGTCTCCTGATCGACCTCGGCCACCGAGCATCCGAGTTCACCTTGAGCCGCTGCCTGCCTCGGCGTGTCCCTCGCCGAGGCAGGCAGCGGCTGCTGTTTGAATCGCCATATGACTAAGCGTGACGACGCGGCCCTGTTCGGCAACCGGTTCTTGACCATGCCCGCTCCCTCGGGGACCTTCCCCGTGGAAGGCATGGCCGCGACGGACGCAATGAGGCTGCTTGATGTGGACCTCGCCATGGAGGGTGACCCGCAGCGTAACCTCGCCACGTTTGTCACCACTTGGATGGAGCCGGAGGCGCAACGGATCATCGCCGAGAATCTCCACCGCAATTTCATCGACCACGCGGAGTACCCGATTTCCGCCGAGATCGAGCAACGTTGCGTGCGCATGCTCGCCGACCTCTTCAACGCGCCGGGCAAGACAACCGGATGTCGGACCCAGGGCTCGTCCGAGGCGATCATGCTCGGGGCGCTATCGCTGAAGTGGAAGTGGCGGCAGCGCCGCCAGGCGGCCAATCTGTCGGTCGACCGACCCAACTTGATCTTCGGCGGGGACGTCCACGTCGTGTGGGAGAAGTTCTGCCGCTACTTCGACGTCGAGCCGCGGATCGTGCCGCTTGCCGAGGGCAAGTACACGATCGGCCCGGAGGATGTGGAGCCTCGCCTCGACGGGAACACGATCGGCGTCGTCGCCGTCCTCGGCACCACGTTCACCGGCCACAAGGACGACGTCGTCGGGATCGACAAGCTCCTGCGGGACGTCCGCAAGGAGCGGGACCTCGACATCCCGATCCATGTTGACGGAGCCAGCGGCGCATTCGTGTGGCCCTTTCTCTACCCGGACTCGAAATGGGACTTCCGGCTCGAGCAGGTCCGTTCGATCAACGTCTCGGGACACAAGTACGGCCTGGTCTACCCCGGCATCGGCTGGCTGGTCTTTCGCGAGGAGTCCGACCTGCCCAAGGACCTCGTGTTCCACGAGAACTACTTGGGCAAGACCGACGCGACGTTCACGCTGAACTTCTCTACCGGCGCGTCGATGGTGCTCGCGCAGTACTACAACTTCGTCCGGCTCGGTCGCCAGGGCTACACCTACGTCATGAAGATGTTGCAGGAGAACTCCCACGTGTTGGCGGACAACCTGCGTAGCAGCGGCCGCTTCGAAGTGATCGGGAGCGACCTCGAGCAGCTGCCGCTGGTCGCTTTCCGTCTCGTCGGCAAGCACGCCTACGACGAGTCCGACGTCGCCTGGCAACTCTCGGCCGAGCGCGGCTGGATGGTGCCGGCGTACACGCTCCCGCCCAACGCGGAGCGGGTGAAGATCATGCGTGCCCTGGTCAAGGAAACCCTGAGCCGCGAGCAGATCGATCGCCTGAGCCAGGACATTGCCGACGCGTGTCGCACTTTGGACGACAAGGGTGCGACCCATGAGACCGAGCGGGCCCAAGTCAAGCGCGGCACCGGCTACTGACGCACCTGCAAGACCATCGTTGACTGATCTATCTAGAGCTACGGATCATAAGGTCGCGTGCAGCCGTGCCACATCATCGGTCAACCACGGTCAACTACGGCCCGTCGCAGTCGAGATGCGCCGTTCACCTGGGCTGCCGCTACAGCCGGAGTGTGCGGGTGCCGATTAATCATCCGGCCTGGTCAAGCGGCATGCTGGTACTCGTGAAGGGTTCCGCCGAGTCGATCTCGTCGGTGGACCTTCAGGTGCCCGATCCATCCAGGTTCGGTGATCGGTTCGGACAGCGGACGGAGAGGAGCCCCCTGATGCAGGGTCCGGTGCGGCCGATGCCCGTTGCAGAAGGACTCGAACTCGAGCAGCGTGTGGAGGAGTTGGTGCTGGTTCCATAGGGGGGCGCGGTCCAGCAGCTCGCGCCGGCAGGTCTGTATCCACCGTTCCATCACCGAGTTCATCCGGGGCATCCGGACACCGCTCTTGACGACCGCCAGCCCGGCATCGGCGAGCACGGCGTCGAAACGCTGCGGTGAACTTGGAGTCGCGGTCCCGGATCAGGAACCTGGCTCTGCCGCCCGCGTCCTCCAAGTCCATGACGAGATTGCGCCCGAGCTGCACCACCCACCGGGCTCAGGGGTGCGCGGTGGCGCCCAGGATCCGGATTCTCCGGGTGGCGTGCTCGATAACCACGAAGACGTACAGGCGCGACCCGGCAAGAGTGTGGGTCTCGAACAGATCGCACGCGAGCAGCGCGCCGGCCTGGCTGCGCAGGAAGGCAGCCCAGGTCGTGCTCTCGCGTTCGGGCGCGAGCGGGATGCCGCTCGCGAAGGATCTCCCAGACCGTGGAGGCGGCGACCCTGATGCCCAGCGCCGCGAGCTCGCCGTGGATCCGTCGATACCCCCACGAGCTGTTTTCGCTTGCCAGGCGCAGGACCAGGGCGCGTATGGAGCGGACGGTGGGTGGGCGGCCGCGTCGCTTCGGCACGCAGGTCGCGGCATGGTGCCGCTTGAGCAGGTCACCGTGCCAGCGCAGCAGCGTGTCCACACGTACCAGGAGCAGGAGATGCCGCAGTTTCTCCCTTGGGAGGTGGTGGAGCAGGCCGGCGAGGATGACGCGGTCGGTGTCGTTGAACGCGGGCTTGCCGACCTGGCGTTGCAGGATCAGCAGCTGGTGCCGCAGCGTCAGGATCTCGATCTCCTTGCCCCGGTCACTCATCGGCAGCAGGCGCAGGAGCGCGAAGACGTTGGTGGCAGCGCGGTAGGCCAGGCGCAGCAGCACGACAGTTCATCATGCCGCTTCTTCCCAGTCCGGGTGAAGACAGCGGGCGGTCGGCGGGTACGGCCCAAAGTCAGCGATCAAGGCGGTCACCTGGGCGGATGATTTATCGGCACCCGCAGTGCGCATCGAATGGGCCGGGTGAGGCACCCGCATGGCAGCACTTCCGCCGTCCGCGTTCGGCCTAGAGGGCCGGTACAGTCCGCGATCGACGGGGGGAATCAGCGACGACAGACTCTCCGAAGTGCCCGCACTCTGCCCTAGAAGCCGACAGTCGTTCCCTTCGGACAGAAATAGGAGAGTTACCACCCACTCAGCCGCTGCCCCGGCCGATCCTCACAGCGTTGACAGCCGCAACGCGCAGACCGCCACACTCAGATGGGCTCGCGGCCAATGAGTTCCTCGGTTCCCCTCCAGGCGCCAACTGGCCGCGTCGCCAGGTGACCAGGCCCAACTTCCGGGCGTGACTAGTAGACCGTCGTAGCTAATTTTTGGGATAAAGGTGACGTAGTTTGGTGCGTGCGTCGTGGGTGGTGAACTGCCAGTTCACTTGGCGTTGGTCGGTGTTGGTGGCGTTCTGCCAGGCCGAGAGTTCGGTGTTGAGGATGTCGAGGTCGTTGATCCGGCGGTCGAGGCATTGGCGGGTCAGCGCGGAGAGTTCGATCTCGGCGATGTTGAGCCATGACCCGTGTTTGGGCGTGTGGTGGATCTCGAGGCGTTGGGCCAGCGCGAAGGCCTCTTCTGGTTCGAAGGCCTCGTACAGTGAGGCGATGGTGTGGGTGTTGAGGTTGTCCATCACCAGCACCACGGCCTCGGCGTCGGGGTAATCCACGCTCAGCAGCTGTTTGATCTGGCCGGCCCAGTCGATCCGGGTCCGCTGGGACAGTGCCTGAACTCGACGCCACCCGCGCAGGGGTTCGACCCACACGAAGATTGAGCACGTGCCGCAGCGGATGTACTCGCTGTCCTGGCAGGTGTCGTGGCCAGGGCGGGCCGGGAGCGGGGCGCGGGCATGGTCGAGGAGCTGGTAGGGCTTCTCGTCCATGCACACGACCGGACGTGCTGGGTCATAGGGCCGGGCATAGATGGCCAGTACGTCTTCCATCCGGGCCGCGAACTGCGCGTTTGCCTTCGGTGGGATGGTCCAGCACTTCTTCAGATGAGGACGCAGTTTCGTTTTTTTAAGACCCGCCCGATGGTGGAGTGATCCAGGTTCGGGATGTCCTCGACCAGCGCGACATGCTTCTCCAGCAGCCGCAGGGACCACCGGGTATAGCCCTGGGGTGGCTGTGAGCATGCCATCGCGATCAGCCGGGCTTCGACCTCACCGGTCACCGGCGAGGGTACCGGCGGCAGCTCGCGCTTCTTCCGGGCGATCGTGGCGTGAACATCGCCACCGGTCTCGGCGAACCGCTTGGCCACCAGCCGCAGTGTCTCGCCCGAGACTCCGGCCCGGGCCGCGACCGCGTCCTGCGAGCCGATCGCGCCTGCAGAGGTGTCGAGCGCGAGCAGCACCCGCGCCCTTCTGATCACCGAGGCTGGATGGATACCCGTCGTGGTTACCCGAACCAGCTCTTCACGATCAGCCGCGGTCAGCACCACCGGCCTCTTCTTCTGCGAACCCATCACCCCAACTCCCGTCCGGCAGAAGGGAAGCAACATCTGCCGGACCCCACCATCCCAACCAAACAACCCAGAACTAAGCAACGACACGCTACTAGTGTCAGCGCAGCTGGCAGGCTCGGCCGGGCTGCAGAACAGCAGGCGCCCGCCAGGGTCCGTGACGACCACCGACTTCACGGCGTTCTGGTTGTTCTTCCCGGAGATGAACTTGTCCTGGTCCTTACGTCCGGCGGCCGGACGACGCACCCGGGTGCTTCCCGCGGCCCTCTCCGGCGAGCGGCGGATCGAAACCGCCCCTCAACCACGCCACCGGCCAGGCGCAGACCGTGCTTGCCTCAGCCGTGGCCGCTCACCCGGCTCTGCGCCTCAGATCGCTTCGGCCTCGGGGCGGACGACCTGCTCGGCAAAGGTGCCGAGTCGCGTGGCCAACTGCTCGAGCGCGGCGGCCGCGTAGTGGTCGGGGCTCCAGCATGCGTGGATGGGGAGCTGGACGGGAGCGCCATCGGTGTCGAGGACGAGCACGGGACGGGTGCCGAATCGCGGCAACTCGGTCCCGATCGCGACGCCACGCCGCCCTGCCGCCAGGGCGTGGCGCATCTGTTCCCACGGGACCTCGGTGTGGCGTTGATACCGGAGTCGGGCCGCGATGACAGCTGCGTCGAGAACGGTGCGCGTCGGGTCCGTTCGGCCCGGAAGGAGGAGAGGCTGCTCCATCAGTTCGTCCAGCGTGACGCTGGTGTCGCGGGCCCAGGGGTGGCCCGGGTTGACGTAGGCGTGGAGCGGCACGCGGGTGAGGCGTTGCCAGGCAAGGCCGCCCGCGGGGGGCACGTTCGCGGCGATGCCGAAGTCGTGTCCGGCGGCGACCGCCTCGTGCACCTCGTCGCCGAGGACCGAGACGACGGCGATGAACGGGTCGTCGTCGTCGAGGGTGGCGACGAAGGGAGCGAGGACGTAGTCCAGCGTGGTGGGGGCGGCCACGCAGGAGATCCGGGTCAGCTGTCCGTCGGCCAGCTGTCCCGCGACCGTCGTCAGCCGGTCGGCCCGGGTGAGTAGGTCGTGCGCCAGATCGAGGGTGTGGCGGCCCGCGTCGGTGAGGGACAGCCGATGGCCGTTGCGGCGGAAGAGCGTGACGCCGAGGTCGCGCTCGAGGCGCTGGATCTGGCGGGACACCGCGGGCTGAGCGATGTGCAGCTGGTCGGCGGCGGCCGTGACGGTACCGAGTTGCGCGACAGTCAGAAAGCACCGGAGGTGGCGTAGTTCCATGCCTCATCATGCCGAAACGGCATCATGATGGGTAGTAGTTAGGTCTTGGACAGGAGTAGGTGGCCGGGATCACCATCTCCTCCATGGCCTCCTATGACGTCTCTTTCGGCAACTGGCTCACCCCACCTCACCACCGACTCGGTCTGCACCGGGTCGAGGACGTGGTCCCCTGCACGACCATCGCTCGCGGTGAGGCGCCAGTACGCATGCTGGTGCCCGCGAGTGAGCCCTTGGACTGGGACCTTCTGACCGTGCCGGGCCCCGAAGGGGGGCCGATCAGCGCAGAGGAGTTCCTCGCTCGCACGCACACCGACGGCATCCTCGTGCTGCGCGGCGACACGCTCCTCGCAGAGCGCTACTTCGGCAAGTTCTCCTCCGCGTCTCGCCACATCGTGATGTCCATCTCGAAGTCGTTCGCCGGCATGCTGGCCGGGGTGCTGGCCGCCACCGATCTCCTCGACCTCGAGGCGACCGTCCCGACGTACGTCCCGGAGCTGGCGGCGGGTTCCTACGCCGGCGCCACCGTGGCGCAGTTGCTCGATATGACCGCTGCGCCGCACTACGACATGTCGTACTTGAAACCCACCGCCGAGGTTCACGCGGGCGACCGCGCTGCCGGATGGCGGCCGCGGCAGCCCGAGGACGTGGTCGGCACCCGGCCGTTCCTGGCCCAGTTGCGCGGGGCCGGCCGGCACGGCGCCGACTTCCAGTACTGCTCGGGGACCACCGACGTCCTCGCGTGGGTCCTCGAACGGGCCGGCGGCGCGGGCTACGGCGAGCTGATGCGGCGACATCTTTGGTCGTGGATCGGCGCCGAGGACGACGCCTTCGTCACGGTCGACGACCACGGAACGCCCTATGCGTGTGCCGGGATGGGAATGCGACTGCGCGATCTCGCGCGATTCGGGCGCCTGGTCCTCGACGACGGGTGGCGCGAGGGCACACCGGTGGTGCCGGCTGACTGGATCGCGCGGACGCGCCGCGGGGGACAATTCGCGACCACCGCCGAGTCCGACTCGGCGGCAGATGGCACCTACAAGAACCAGTGGTGGATCCCGGGCGACGACCACGGATCCTTCTACGGTGTCGGCATCTTCGGCCAATACCTCTGGCTCGACCCGCAGAGCGACATCGTCATCGCGAAGTTCTCCGCCACCGACCAGCCGGTCGCCGACACACCCGCTCACCTGGACGCGCTGGGCGCCATCGCCCGTGCGGCCGCCCTGACCCGGCAGGAGGCATGAGATGGACCGCAACCGATCACACGGCGAGTCGATCGAACAGCACTCGATCGACTACGTCCCACCCGAGGAGCGCCACGGCAAGCCGTGGCACCTGTTCACGGTCTGGTTCTCCAGCAACGTTCAGATCACCGCGTTCGTCACCGGCGTCCTGGCGGTCACCCTCGGACTCGACCTTCCCTGGGCCGTCGCCACCATCCTGATCGGCAACCTCGTCGGTGCCGTGTTCATGGCCTACCACTCGATCCAGGGTCCCCGTCTGGGCGTACCGCAAATGATCCAGAGCCGTGCGCAGTTCGGATTCCTCGGCACGCTGCTGCCGGTCGTGATCGTCTTGTGCATGTACATGGGATTCGGTATCGAGGGTGGCGTCATCACCGGGCAGGCCTTCGCGAACTGGGCCCACATCTCGTTCACCTGGTCGGTGATCATCCAGGGCGCAGTCCCGGCGGTCATCGCGATCGTCGGGTACACGGTCATCCACCTGTCGACCCGGGTGGTCAGCGTGGTCTCCGGGCTACTGTTCCTCGCCCTCACGATCGCCTTGGCCGGCCACTTGCCGGAACACCTGCCGAGCGGCCCGGCTCCGTCGTTCGGCACTGTCCTGCTCGTCATATCGATCTTCGTCTCGTGGCAGCTGACCTGGGCGCCGTACGTCTCGGACTACTCTCGCTACCTCCCCGAGGACACCCCGTCGCGGACCACATTCCTGTGGACCTACGCCGGCTCGGCACTCGGCTCCTCGTGGGTGATGATCCTCGGCGCGTTCGCCGCCACAATCAGTGCCGAGGCAGTGGGCAACGACGCCATCGGCATGCTCAGCCAGCAGATCCCGGCGCTGAGCTCGGCCATCCTGCTCGCCATCGTCATCGGCATCGTCCCTGCCGGCGTGTACGGCTACTACGGTATGTACCTCACCGCGATCAGCGCCTTCTCAGCCAAGGGCCACGGCTCTGCGACGCCGCTGGTGCGCGCCGTCTTCATCGTGGTGAGCGCCGCGCTCACGATCGCAGCCACTCTGATGGCAAGCGGCCACATCCTGAGCACTGTCGAGAACATCACGTTGTTCCTGCTGTACCTGCTGGTGCCGTGGACCGCCATCAACCTCACCGACTACTACGTCGTACGGCGCGGCCACTACGACGTCGGCGAGCTCTTCCGTCCTCGGGGCGAGTACGGCTTGGTGAACTGGCCGGCCGTCGTTGTCTACCTGGTCGCCATTGCGGCGCAGATCCCCTTCATCAGCAGCAGCCTCTACACCGGGCCGCTGGTCGACTACCTGGGCGGCGCCGACATCTCCTGGATCGTCGGCCTGCTGGTGGCGACGGTGCTGTATCTGGCCTATACGCGGCGTACCCGAAAGGTCGCGCAACCCGTCGGCGCGCGAGCATCGGCACCCGGCTCGGACACGCCGCTTCCGGTCGACTGAGTGTCCAAGGTCTGCGCAAGCCGCGACGGGGGATGCTCGCCGGCGAGGTCAGGCGAAAGGGATCCCGATGGGCGTCGATGGGGCCCGTCCCGTGCTGCGTGCGGGAATGGGGGCTCCTGCGGGTCGTGATGGTGTCGACCTTGGCAGGATGCTCCGGATCGTCGTCACCGTCCGATCAGGACGGCGATGCGAAGCTGGTCAGGTCTCGGCAGTGCGTAGTGCCGGGCAGCGTCAGGAGCGGGGCGGCGGCGCCGCCATGATGAGCGGGGCCGATGTCACCTCGGCCGGGGTCACGAGGTCGATCACCACGGCCAGCACGATCACGCCGGCGGGAATCCACTGGGCTTTGTTCTGGGTCGTGGGCTCCCGCATAGACCTTGGCTGCTCCAGCCTCGAAAAGGGCTCGCACAAATTGCTCCCCCAGCCCGCGGTTGGCGCCCGTGACAAATGCAACGGACCCGTCAATCTTCATGGGGAACCTTTCCCCCCAGGGCGACTGAAAGGCTGCGGGTCTCTCGTTCCGCGATGCTCCACGCAAACGTTTCCAACCTTTCCGAACGTACCTCGCACGGCTGTACAACACCACCCGGAGTGGGATTGCCGTGCCCACTCACAAAATCGGCCGTCAGCAAGCTGACGGTTCCTCACGAGTCGAGGTGGGCCGCTACACCGGGGCACCGTTCCGGCTCCCCACTCCCGCCCGGCCGCGGCCCGTGCCGCGCTCTCAGCGAGCAGCCGCCCGATCAGGGCGCGGCACCCGGATCCACCGCCGTCGGCCCCTTGCCCAGTCGCGCAGCCTTCGGCCGATGGCCTGACGTTCCCGTGACCGGCGAGGTGACGGCTGCCGGACCGGGTAGGGGAATTGGTGCGTTCACCGTCGATGCAACTCGACTACCGGGCGGCCGCGGTTCACGGGAAGTATGGAGATGATCAGCAGACGAACCTTCGGAAAGGTCGTCGGCACGGGAGCGGTTGCGGCCTCGACGGCCAGCCTTTCCGTGGCATGCTCGACTTCCATGTCCGGCGAAAACAATTATTTTCCGCAGACGGTCGAGCAGGTAAAGGAAAACTCGGGGTTCGGCGCATTGAAGCAGGTCAGGGCTGGCGTCCTGAATGTGGGATACGCCGAATTGGGCCCGGCCCATGGCCCGGTCGTCGTTCTCCTGCACGGCTGGCCTTACGACATTCACAGTTACGTCGCCGTCGCGCCGTTGCTGGCGGAAAAGGGATACCGGGTCATCGTTCCGTATCTGCGGGGCCATGGCACCACGCGCTTCCTTTCGAGCGGGACGTTCCGGAACGCTCAGCAGTCGGTATTTGCTCTCGACATCATCGCCTTGATGGATGCGCTGCGGATCGACAAAGCGATCCTCGCAGGCTACGACTGGGGATCGCGGACGGCGGACATCATTGCGGCGCTCTGGCCGGAGCGAGTCAAGGGCTTAGTCTCCGTGAGCGGCTATCTGATCACGAATCTGGAAGCCAACAAGAAGCCGTTGCCGCCGAAGCTCGAATGGGCGTGGTGGTATCAATTCTACTTCGCCACGGAGAGAGGCAGGCTCGGTCTCGAACAGAACCGACATGATCTGGCGAAGCAGATCTGGAAGTTCAACTCCCCGACATGGGATTTTGATGACGCCACGTTCGATCGCACCGCGGCAGCGTTCCGCAATCCGGATTACGTCAGCATCGTGATCGACAATTATCGCTGGCGGCTGAGCCTGGCCAAGGGCGACCCCCGTTACGACGAACTCGAAAATCGACTTGCCGCGAGTCCCATCATTACCGTGCCCACGATCACCCTCGACGGCGAGACCGATCCCTTCACGCCTGCGGGCGACGGCTCTTCCTATCGCGATAAATTCACCGGTCGCTATGCGCACCGAACCCTGAAGAGTATCGGTCACAATCTGCCCCAGGAAGCGCCCCGCGACTTCGCGCAGGCCGTCGTGGACGTCGACCATTTTCCCGCAGCCGGGCGGACGTCATCTAACGGCGGGGTCGCGGGTAAATGACGGCGCGGTCGCGGGCCCGCCTCGGCCAGGGGCGATTACGGAGGCGGAACCTCCGCAGTGGTCAGCAGGGCGTCTCCCGCGAAGCGAAGAGCAGTCAGTGAACGCTCAGCGGCATGATCCAGGAGACTGTCGTGTCTAGTTTTTGGGGTAGAGGTGGCGCAGTTTGGTGCGTGCGTCGTGGGTGGTGAACTGCCAGTTCACCTGGCGTTGGTCGGTATTGGTGGCGTTCTGCCAGGCTGTGAGTTCGGTGTTGAGGATGTCGAGCTCGCCGATGCGGCGGTCGAGGCATTGGCCATGGCCGCCTAGCGCACGAGTCAACACGGCACTGCGCTTGCCGAAAAAACCATCAGCCCTGATGGGAGCCGGTGTGGGGGTGTAGATAGCCTCGTCGGAGGTCGCTCGAACCCCTGCCCTCGCGCGGCTGTCGATCGTCGCGGAATGATGGTCGACCGTGCTGCAGCGACTGGGCTACCTGGCTGTAACTCACGCGTTCGTCTTGCTGCGCCTGCTACCGATGAGCGACCGCGACAAAGACACAGAGATCCTCGCCCTGCGCCACCAGCTCATGGTGCTGGAGCGACAACTCGGCGAGAAGAGGGCGCGGTTCGCCCCGAGCGACCGGGCGTTCCTGGCGGCGCTCCTGCACCGGCTGCCACGGGACATTGCCCTTGCCGGAAACCTCGTCCGCCCAGGTCACGCGGCATGTTCGTACTCGTGAAGGATGCCGCCCAGGCGTTCACGCCTGCGTATGTCGAGGCGGGTGATCTGCCCTGGATCGGCGATCACCTGGGGCAACGGGTGTAGCGGTCGGACGTTCGCGATGCCCTGATGGGGCCTATGGGAGTTGTAGAACCGCTCGAACTCCCGCAGAACGTTCTCGGGTCCGCTACCAGCCAGCCGACCGAATCTGGCTTGCCACACTCTCACGACTGATCCCACGCGGCCAATGGCGCCAGGTCTTTGCAGTCACCCCCACCACACTGTTGCGCTGGCACCGTCAACTCATCGCCCGAAAGTGGACGTTCACCCAGCGCCGCCGCCCTGGGCGACCTACTACCGGACCCATCGTCAAGCAACTCATCCTGCGCCTGGCCCGAGAGAACAGCAGCTGGGGCCACCGCCGAATACAGGGCGAACTCGCCCGCCTCGGCTACCCGATCGCTCCCTCCACGGTCTGGGAAATCCTGCACGCCGCCTGCATCGATCCCGCCCCGCAGCGCGCAGGGCCGGCCTGGCACCAGTTCCTCACCGCACAGGCCCGCGGCATCCTCGCCGCCGACTTCCTCCACCTCGACGCCGTCACCCTCAAGCGTCTGGACGCCCTGGTCTTCATCGAACATGGCACCCGGCGCGTCCACCTCGCTGGCATCACCCCGCACCCCACGGCTCAGTGGACCGTTCAGCAGGCCAGGAACCTCACCATGACCCTGGGGTACCGCATGGACTCGCTGCGCTACCTGATTCGGGACCGGGACAGCAAGTACACCCGTTCCTTCGATGCCTGTGCCGCTCGGAAACTCATCGCCGCTGGTCTGGGGCGGGCTTCCGCGGCTGCATCGGGTGGGCCGCGGGCAGTTGCCGCCGAGACTGGTGCGGTCGATGTTCGTTGTAGTGCTCTGCGTACTCGCGCAGCAGGACCAGGGCGTGGGCCTCGTTGTAGACCAGGACGTGATCGAACAGTTCTCTGCGGAGGGTACCGACGAGGCGCTCGCAGACTGCATACGCGCGTGGCGCCCGTGGCGGGGACTTGAGGGAACGGAGGAATTGTCGCCAGGTGGGACCTGAGCGGCGCGGGCCGGATCAATGCCGGCCGCGTTCAAGATTTCCCACACCGTGGACGCCGCGACCGGGTAACCCAGCCGGGCCAGCTCGCCCTGGATCCGACGATGCCCCCAGCGACTGTTCTCCCGGGCCAGTCGCAGCACGAGCCGCTTGACCGCGACCCTGGTAGGGGGTCGGCCCGGGCGTCGGGGCCGCTTGCTGTGGTCCCACTTTCGCGCGACCAAGGACTGGTGCCAGGCCAGGATCGTGGCGGGTGCGACCGCGAAGACGTGTTCCCACCGGTGTCGGGGTATCAGGCGAGACAGTGCCGCGAGCCACAACCAGTCCGCCGGCTCGTACCGCATCCGTGGCAGCGGTCGACGCAGCACCGCGTTCTCGTGCTGCAGGGCCAGCAACTCTGCGTCCTTGGAGGCGTTTCGGCGCAGCAACACGACTGGTACCGGACTCCGGCAACCGACCTGGACCCCCCATCACATCCGACGACGACGGGTTCTCGGTGGCCTCATCAACGAATATCAGCAAGTCGCCTGAGCCTCATACGATGCGCGGCGATTGCCGCTTGACCAGCAGCGATGAGTTTTCGAGCGGCACACGCTCGGGGTAGCGGCCCTTCCGGCACAACTTGGCGCCGGGTGCTACCCCAGGTCGAAGGTGTTGGGCAGCCCCAGCCGATAGCGCACCTCGTCGACCCGCTTTAGGGGCTCCATCTCCGGTGGCCGGAACAACTCCCAGATGTGACACCGCTCAGCGTCCGAATTGTCCGCGTCCAGCAGTGCGTTGACGGCGCGTCGCGCGGACTCGTTGGCGCCCTCCATGGTCGCCAGGTCCACATCCGTACGGACGTAGTCGCCCGCGAGGAAGAAGTTCGGTACCGCTGTCCTCGCCGACGGGCGGTGGTAGAGGGTGCCGGTGGGGTGAATGAGGAGCTGTTCGCGGTTCTGTGGGTCAGGGCCACCGAGGCCCGTCACTGCCGGGTCCATGAACCAGCCGAGCCGGTCCTCGTCCCTGAGTGTCGTCTTGTCTGAGTCGTTTAGCCCGTCCTTCAGCTGGGCCCACAGTTCGGCGAAGATCTCGTCCTTGGTGCACTCACGGGCCGTCTTGCCGTACAGGATGCCAGGCTTGTCCCACTCGGAGATGATCGTGGACAGGCACTCGTGGGCCTGCCCGTCTCCATAGTCGCGTGAAAAGTCCCGGACGTCCCAGAACTGCGTCTGGCCGATTCCGGTGACCGCCCACGGTGAGTCGAGACAGTTGATGTGGCCGTGCACGACGGGGGTGGGCGTGTGCAGGTAGAACATCACGCCGGTCATCCAGTCCGTCTTCAGCGCGTCGCACCGCCCGAGCTGCGGGTCGGCGGCGCGCAGGGCCGGGCCCCAGGTCACGCGCGCGTGCTCGACCGGGAGGGCGGAGACGTAGTGGTCGGCGGTGATGGTGCGCGGCCGTCTGCCGTCGCGCGCCGCCACCCGTACGCCGGTCACCCGGCCGCCGCCGTACTCCACCTCCCGGACCTCGGTGTCGAGCGCGAATTCGACGCCCAGGGAGCGCAGATGCGTCTCCCAGGGGTCGATCCACGCCTCGCTGGTGGGGGCGTTCAACACCCGGTCGATGTCCGCGTCGCCGTCCATGCCGCGGCCGAGCAGGCCCCACAGGAGGAGGGCCTCGATGATGACTCGGCCGACGGTACGGGTGGAGGCGATCTCGGCGCGGGTGGCGACGAGGTTGCGGGTCTGGCCGATGCCAAGGAGCACCTGGTACTCGCGGCTCATCTCGCCGGCCCGGATGAAGTCCCACCATGCGACCTTCTCCCACTGGTCCTCGCGGCGGGCGTCGCAACTGGTGAGGTGGACCAGGAGGCGGTCGGCGAAGTAGGCGGCCTCGTTGGCCGGCAGGTGAGTGGCGAGGTCCAGCACCGACAGGATCTGGTCGCGGATCCAGGACGGGGTGAGGTCGCCGGGGGCGGGCGGGGTGGTGACCCGGCGGAGTGGGAAGTGCAGGTCCGGGCGGCCCGAGGAGCGCGCGAATAACGCCTCCGCACCACTGCGGAGGTTGCCGTGGACGCCGTTCGCGTTGCCGGGGAAGGGGATGCGGCCCATGGTGTCCGGCAGGTTCCGGTAGAAGCCAGGGAAGAAGCGGAAGCCATGCTCGCCGGGAAGCGGCTTGCGGCCGCCCGTTCCGGTCCCGGGGACGTCCATTGAGCGGGCCTTGCCGCCAAGGGCGTCGTAGTACTCGTAGACCGTGACCTCGTAGCCGCGTTGAGCGAGTTCGTGGGCGGCACTGAGGCCGGAGACTCCGCCGCCGAGGACGGCGACGCGCTTGCCGGCGGAGGCCGCCGCGGCCACGCTGCCGGCAGTCCCTAAGGCGCCGACCGCTCCTCCGCCGACGACTCCGGCGACCGCTCCACCGGTCGCCGTCAGGAACCGTCTGCGAGTGTTTCCGTTGTTCCGCTGGGACTGCTGCGCGCGTTGTGTCGTCATGAGCACTGGAGGGTAAAGATGGGCTCCGGAAGCCGGAAGCCCTTCTTCCTGTCACCCACAGCATCCTCACAAACACAAGAAGGCAGCGATGCCCAGCGTGTTCGTCGCCCAATTTGTCTCGACCGGTCCCTCGGCCCCATTCATCACAACTGTCGCCGAACTGCACGAGTATGGACACGGCGATGAGACGAACACACCGGGCACTGTGTTGAGACGTCCAGCATCGAAGCTGGTCACTGCTGGTCCAGGGGGCATCTGAAACTCCGTGATCCTGTCCACGGTGTACGCCGTCACCCGCCGCCTGCTTGTCGCTGCCCGCGTTGCTGCTGCGGCGTGACGTCACGAAGGACGCGGAGTTACTGGTGCTGCGCCACGAAAACGCGGTCCTGCGCCGCCATGTCCCACGCCTGCGCTACAAACCAGCCGACCGCCCGTGGTTCGCTGCACTCTCGCACCTGATACCGCGCCGCCACGAGGCTCAGGTCTTCCCGATGACCCCGGCCACGCTGCTGGCCTGGCACCGCAAACTCGTCGCGAAGAAGTGGGACTACAGCCAGCGGCGCCGACCCGGACGCCCGCCCACAGGCCCCGCAGTCAAAGCTCTGGTTCTGCGCGTGGCGGCTGAGAACCCGGGATGGGGCCATCGGCGCATCCACAGCGAACTCACCCGCCTCGGCCACAAGATGGCGGCCTCCACCGTGTGGAACATCCCTCAACCAGGCCGGTAACAACCCCGCCCCACGTCGTGCCGGACCGACCTGGAGGCAGTTCCTCACAGCCCTGGCGAGCAGGTGTCGGGCGAGTACGGCCCGGTCCGGCCAGGACAGCCGTGGCCGGATGCCAAGCCGACGGCGCAGCACGGCGACTTCATGGCGCAGCGCCAGCAGCTCGACGTCCTTGGCTCGTTGGGAACGGGAGAGCAGGAGGAGCAGGCCGAGGACGCGGACAAAAGCGAGGTAGACCAGGCGGATCGCCACGGAGCCTGCCATGATCGGGCCCGGGCCTCGAAGTCCCAGGTCGAAGCAGGTACGAGAGTTATGGCACCCCACAGCAACTTCCGGGTCACCGTGTACAGCAGGGACACGATCACCCGGGCATGGTGCCAGCAGCTGCGTCCCCGCAGCCACCGGCGACGATGGCTTTTCGAGCGGCACGGGCCTATGGACTCGTCGATTCGGCGGCGCGGCGGTATTCGGCGTTGAGGCGCTGGGCTTCTTCGAGCTGGTCTTCGAGGATGACGATGCGGCAGGCGGCCTCGATGGGCGTGCCCTGATCGACGAGTTCGCGCGCGCGGGCGGCGATGCGCAGTTGGTAGCGGGAGTAGCGGCGGTGGCCGCCCTCGGAGCGCAGCGGGGTGATGAGGCGGGCTTCACCGATAGCGCGGAGGAAGCCCTGAGTGGAGCCGATCATCTCGGCGGCCCGGCCCATGGTGTAGGCGGGGTAGTCGTCGTCATCGAGACGTCCGAACGAGTCGTCTGCTGTCATTGCACCTCTCTGTGGAACGCGTGGAGGGGCCCTGGTGCCGTGTGGCACCAGGGCCCCGAAGGAACTGCTACACCATCTGCCGACCCTATTACCGCGTCGGCCTGCTGTTTCCGCAGACCCGGCCGAACTGCTGCCGGGGTTGCGGGGATCGCGGTTGCTTGACCGGAGACCACCTCACTATCGATGTCCTGCGGTACCCGGGCCCAAGACTTCCGCCCGGGCGATCCTGATGGCGCCTGGATCCTCCGTTCTTTCCCTCTGAACCAATCACTTACCGAAGGGGAACTGCATACTGCTGGGTCCTGCGAACTGCTGGTGGCCTTCAACACCGCCACCCTTCGGCAGCCAGCCCCGTCGCCCGTCCTGCATCTGCTCTGGCTTGGAACCCCACTGCCGAACCTCCCGGCACGCGCGCCCGCAGCCGACGCCTTTACCGGGGAACCACTGACAAACACACTGCTGGAACTGCGAACTACACCTACTGAACTGCCACTGCGGTACTGCTCACGGCGGCCCCTGATCACTGCGGGCCACCCGGTCCGGTCGTCAGTCCCGTCGCCGTCCTGCAACAACGCTGGCTTCGACACTCCACCACCGCACCGTCCTGCAAACTGCTGTACTGCTGCCCGGCAGTTCGTCTCTGCCCGGCCTTCCTTGATCTCGGCTACGAGAGAAACCATAACCACGCCACCACCCAATGTCTACTCTGGACGACACAGATTTCCTTGTATTCGACGGTGAGGTAGTCGGCTTCGAACGGACCAGGAGCGGGCAGCGGCCCCGGAACCGGGCGGCAACCCCACCGCCGGCACCGCTCACGCCTGTCGGTGCTGCGAGCGAGAGCGCCGCAGGACGCATCGTGCGGCTTTACTCATGGCCAGCCGCACCCCGCTCATGCCCCCAACGTCGCCGGCTCGGCGGGACGCACGGGCCGGGCGGACAGGGCAGGACGGGGACTGACACAAAAATGACGCCTGATTGAGCGGTCAGGCTGTGATGAGTCCGCGCTCGACGACGAGATGACCGGCCACGTCGGCTATGACAAGCACGATGCGGCCGGGAAGAACGGCGGCAATTCCCGCAACGGCAAGCGGTCCAAGACGGTCCTCACCGACGTCGGACCGGTCGAGATCGAGGTCCCCCGGGACCGCGAGGGCTCGTTCGAGCCGCAGATCGTCAAGAAGCGGCAGCGGCGACTGAGCGGCTCCGACGAGATGGTCCTGTCGCTGTCCGCGCAGGGCCGCACGCACGGCGCGATCTCGGCTCACCTCGCCGAGGTCTACGGCGCCGAGATTTCCAAGACCACCATCTCCACCATCACCGACGCGGTGATGGAAGGCATGTCCGACTGGCAGAACCGGGCGACCCAGCGGCCCGGCCCGCTCGACACCACGAGCGACGAGGACATCGACGAGCAGTTCGCCGTGAACTTCCGCTCGCACTGGACCGCAATGACCGCCTACGCCGCGCTCATGCGCCGGAACGGTGACGGGGCGATCGTCAACGCCTCGAGCATCGGCAGCCGCCGCGCGAACCCCGCCCTCCCCGCATAGGGCGCCATGAAGCGCGCGTTGAACAGCATCACCGAAACCGCGGCCGTGACCTGGGGCCGTGACGGTATCCGGGTGAACGGCCTCACCCCCGGCGGCACCGCCACGGAGATGATCGACGCGTGGGAGGCGGTGCCCCCGGGCATCATCGAGCGCATCAACGCGGCAACTCCACTCGGCCGCACGGCCGAACCTCGCGAACTGGCTGCGTGGCTGCTCAGCGATCGTGCCGGTCGACGGCGGCGCAGGCGCCGGCATCAGCGCCTGACAGGAAGAGCCGCGCATCCTTTTGCCGGCACGGCGATCACGCCGGATCGCCGTGCCGGCGGCAGACGCTGCTCAGCCTGGAGCGACGATGCGTCGAACGCAGTCCCGCAGCAGGGCACGCCGCTGTTCGTGCAGGTCCGGAGGCTCCGCTGCGGTGGCTGCGTACACATTGCTCACCGGTGACCAGGCCATGGACATGGCGATGACCATGGCCATCACGTCGAAGGGATCACCCTGCCTGATGCGCCCGGCGGCCTGGGCCTCGGCGATGGCGCGGAGTTTGTGGTCCTCGTAGCGCTCGTGCTCCGCGACGAGATGCCCGGCCGGGCGCCGCTCCAGGCGGGCCCAGGTGGCGAGACGGATGAGATCGGGGCGGGCGAGATACTCGTCGTAGAGGCGCACGGCCCAGTCGGCCAGGTCCTCGACGTCGATGGGGACGACGTTGGTGATGCGCTCCAGCGAGGCGAAGAAGATCGCGTCGAAGAGCTGTTCCTTATTGCCGAAGTAGCTGTAGAGCTGCGCCTTGTTGGTCCGGGCGGCGGAGATGATCCGCTCGATGCGAGCCCCGGCGATGCCGTATTGGGCGAACTCCTGCGTGGCGGCATCGATGATCCGCTTGTACGTCGCGGCACCGCGCGCGCTGGACGGCTGTTCGGACATAATCCCCACGCTAGCAGACAGACCAGTTTGTTTGCTTACCCAGTCCGGTCTGCCTACACTCAAATAGACCGAACAGTCTGTCTGAGGAGAGAGCCGCATGCGCACCACAACCGGCTGGCAGGCCGACCCCACGACCCACACGCTGCGCCGCGCCACCCTCCAGCGCCGGGACCTGCGCCCGGACGACGTCGCGGTGCGCGTGGACTACTGCGGCGTCTGCCACACCGACCTGCACGCTCTGCACGCGCACAAGGACGACACGGACGGGGCCCTGGTGCCGGGGCACGAGTTCACGGGCACGGTCAGCGAGGTCGGCAGCGCGGTCACCAACTTCGCCCCGGGCGACGCCGTGGCCGTCGGCAACATCGTCGACTCGTGTGGGACCTGCCCCATGTGCCGGGCCGGTCAGGAGAACTTCTGCCGCGAATTTCCGACCCTGACCTACGGCGGAAGCGACCGGCAGGACGGAACGGGGACCCTGGGCGGCTACTCCCGTGAATACCTCGTCCGCGAGAAGTTTGCCTACCACCTGCCCGCGGGCCTCGACCCGGCCGCAGCCGCCCCTTTGCTCTGCGCCGGCATCACCGTGTGGGAACCCCTGCAAGCCCTCGGCGTGGGCCCGGGCAGCACGGTCGCCGTGGCCGGACTGGGCGGCCTGGGACACCTCGCCGTCAAACTGGCCGCCGCGCTCGGCGCCACGACCTTTGTCATCAGCCGCACACCGGACAAGGCCGAGGAAGCGCACAGCCTCGGCGCGCACGGATTCGTCGTATCCACCGACGCCGGCCAAATGGAAGCTGTCCGGGACCAGTTCGACGTGGTCATCGACACCATCTCCTCTCCCCACGACCTGACCCCGTACCTACACACGGTCGCCATGGACGGAACCCTCAGCCACCTCGGCCACCTCGGCCCGGTCACCGTGAACACCACCGACCTGCTCATCGGCCGCAAGAAGCTCAGCTCAGCCGGCAGCGGCGGCCGCCCGTCCACCGCCGCCATGCTGCGCTTCTGCGCCGAACACCACATCACCGCCGACATCGAACTGCTGCCGTCCTCCCAGGTGAATACGGCCCTTGCACGCCTGGAACTGGGCGACGTGCGCTACCGCTTCGTACTCGACATGTCCGACCTCGACTGACCAGCCCGAATGGGGAGTGGGTGTCAGTGCCGGCGGTGGCGCGTCAGGGGCGAATGCCCGCGGCCACCAGGTCCGCGACGGCGGTCTGGGGGTCGGGGCCGGTGACCAGCGCCTCGCCCACGAGGACCGCGTCCGCGCCGTGGTCTGCGTAGGCGATGAGGTCCTGCGGGCCGCGTACCGCGGAGGCCGCGACCTTCACCGGATTCCTCCGAGGATGCCCCGGCCTTGAGGCCGGGGTGATCAGTAGGCCGGCGCTACCCACGCTCACCTGGAGGGATCCGGCGATCTCCGGCAGCAGGCCCGCGACGATGAGCTCGCTGGTGCCCATGATGAAAGCGACGGCGCCGAGCAGCCACACCACGGCGGCAGCTTGGCCTTCCCGGCGGCAGCGGCCGTGCCGTTTTCATGCCCGGCGATGCGCCGGCCGGGGTGCGCGGCCGGGTGGATGAAGGGGAGGCGGCGGAAGTCACCGAAGGTCCTTTCAAGGGGCGGCGCGGACCGTGGTCACCGAAGGAGATTCCCGCGGGTCCGGGTGCCGGCCGTGAGCTCTCATGCCGATAGGTGACGTGTCGTCAACCTCGCCGGAGCCGGATCCAACTGGCCTCCGCGGGCGGTACCGCCACAGCGCATCCGCCGCGATGAGCCGGGGCCCGGGGCAGTGGCCACCGTCATCGACTCCCAGTCGGTCAAGGCCGCCGACACTGTCGGCAAGGACTCCCGCAGCTACGACTGATGCACCCCGAGATCACCATCGTCTGGGCCGACTCCGCCTATGCGGGACAGCTCGTGACCTGGGCCAAGACCTACCTGAAGCTGACGATCAAGACCGTCAGCCGCCCGAAAAACACCCCCGGTTCGTCGTCCTGCCCCGGCGCTGGGCTGTCGAACGCTCCCGCATGGGTCATGCACGCCCGCGACTACGAACGGCTCATCCAGCACTCCGAGTCGCTGATCACCTGGGCCTCAATCACCCTTATGACCAGGCGGATCACTCGCCGAAGCTCCCGCAGGAGCGAACAGCCAGCCTCCCGTGAGGCTCAACGCGACTGACCAACTTGGCACTGACGGTCAGCAGCCCCACCAGGAGGTCACCGGGCTCTCAAGTCGGCCCACCACGACGGCTCCATCAGCTATCTAGCGAGGGGACCCGTGCCTTTAGGCATGGGGGGAATCGCTTCTCAGGGCTGCTCTGACCTCAACTCGGTGCACGGGTCTGCACTGTTGACCTGAGACGACTAGATGTGTGCCGTGTGTATAGTGATCGTGGTGACGGTAACGCGGAAGGTTCGCCGGTACTCCGGTGGCGTGTACGACTTGGGGCTGCACGTGGTGTGGTGCCCGAAGCACCGTCGCCGGGTTCTTGGTGGCCGTGTCGCGGTCCGGCTGCGTGAGCTGATCGAGGCGAAGGCAGCAGAGAAGGGCTGGGAGATCATCGCCCTTGAGGTGATGCCTGATCACGTGCACCTGTTCGTCAAGCACGAGCCGAAGGCTTCCGCGTCCTACGTCGCGAACCAGTTCAAGGGCTTCACCTCCCGCGTGCTCCGTTCGGAGTTCGTGCACCTGAAGTCGCAGATGCCCACGCTGTGGTCGTCGTCGTTCTTCGTCGCCTCGGTCGGCGCGGTCAGCGCGCACACGGTGGAGAAGTACATCAACACCCAGTGGGAACGGCCCTGGACGAAGAAGCAGACGGAGGGACAGGCGTGATACGCGCCTACAAGTTCCTCCTTCGCCCCACCGTCCGCCAGCGCCAGGCGCTCGGCGACATGCTGCGTGATCACTGCTCGCTCTACAACGGCGCCTTACAGGAACGCCGTGACGCCTACCGGCACGCCTCGAAGACCAGCATCAAGTACGGGCAGCAGTCCGCGCAGCTCAAGGAGGTCCGCGCGTTCGACCCGGAGCGTCAGGGCCGCTGGTCGTTCTCCTCCCAGCAGGCCACGCTTCGCCGTCTGGACAAGGCGTTCCAAGCGTTCTTCCGGCGCGTGAAGGCCGGACAGAAGCCGGGCTATCCCCGGTTTCGGGGTGCGATGTGGTTCGACACGGTGGAGTTCCCCAAGGATGGCGACGGCTGCCGGTGGGACTCCACCGGGCACGACCCCGTCACCCGCGTGCGCCTGCAAGGCGTCGGGCACGTCCGCGTGCACCAGCACCGGCCCGTGAAGGGTCGCGTCAAGACCGTCAGCATCAAGCGCGAGGGTCGGCAGTGGTATGTCGTCCTCGCCTGCGACGAGGTGGCCGCCGAGCCGCTGCCGGCCACGGGCGCGGCGTGCGGCATCGACATGGGTGTCACGCACTTCTTCACCACCTCCCAGGGCGCGCACGTCGAAAACCCCCGGCACGGCAAGCGCAACGCCGACGCCCTCGCCGAGGCTCAGCGTGCCCTCAAGGCGTTCCCTCGGCGCACGCGGGAGACCCGCACCGCCAAGCACTGCCGGGCCGTGGAGAAGGTTGCCAAGCTGCACCGCAAGGTCCGCCGTCAGCGTCTGGACCACGCGCACAAAGCCGCGTTCTGCCTGGTTGGCGACTACGACCAGATCGCGCACGAGCGGCTGAGTATCGCGAACATGGTTCGCACTCCCAAGCCGAAGCCCGACCCCGAGATGCCCGGAGCGTTCCTGGCGAACGGCGCCGCCTCGAAGGCCGGACTCAACCGCAGCATTCTTGACGCGGGTTGGGGGGTGTTCCTGGGCATCCTCGCGCAGAAGGCTGAAAGCGCCGCTCGTGTATTGATCCCGGTGGACCCCCAGGGGCATTGCGTGTTCGCGATCGGTCCGGTTCGCCGGTCTCGCGTGTGACGTGACGTCATGTTCCGGTACCAGGTGGGATGTTCCCGGGAAGCAGTACAGGCACGGCGCTGATGATCATGTGGTTGTCGAGACCCATGAGAACCGAGCGAGACTGTGCCTGCCCGAACATCATCTCCCATGCCCGCCAGGCTGGACCAACTGGCCCTCCCGAACCTCCGCGTCACCCAGCAGGACGCCGCCGACCTGCGTCGCTTCCTGATCTGGGTGCCCGATCCACGCGGCCTGCGAGGACGGCGCTATCCCATGCTCCCGCTGCTTTGTGCGGCCGCCGCCGCAGTCCTGGCCGGCGCCCGCTCCCTCGTCGCGATCGGCGAATGGATAACAGACGCCCCGCAGTCCGCCCTGAGGCTCCTCGGCTTCCCGGCCGACCCGCTCACCGGCATCCGGCCGGTGCCGCACGCGGCCACGGTCCGCCGCCTGCTCCAACGCGTCGACGGCGATGCCCTCGACGCGGCCATCGGCGCATACCTGAAGGCCCGAACGCCATCGTCACAGCTGTCCGAGCCGCCGCCGAAGCCGTCGTTGCGGGCGATCGCGGTCGACGGCAAGACCGTGCGCGGCTCCCGCACCACCACGGCCACCGCGATCCAGCTGCTTGCCGCGATGGACCACCACGGCGTGGTCCTGGCCCAGCGGCAGATCACCTCCAAGAGCAACGAGATCCCCTCCTTCCAGCCCCTGTTGGACACCATCGATCTGGAGAACACCGTGCTGACCACAGACGCCCTGCACACCCAGCACGCCCACGGCGCCTACCTCCGCATGCGCGGCGCCCACTACCTGGCCGTCGTCAAGAAGAACCATCCCGCTCTGTATGCGCAGGTCAGGAAGCTGCCGTGGGCCGACATCCCGCTGGAGCACCGCACCCGCGACAAGGCCCACCACCGCGTGGAGATCCGCCGGCTCAAGGTCGCAGCCTTCCGCCACCTCGACTATCCCGGCGCCCGCCAGGCCATCCAAGTCGTCCGATGGCGAAGGGAATTGAGTACCGGCAAGCTCACCATCGAGCGGGTCTACGTGATCACCAGCCTGGACATCTACGACGCCACCCCGGCCCAGCTCGCCGCCTGGATCAGAGGCCACTGGGGCATCGAGAACCTCCTGCACCACGTCCGTGACCGCACCTTCCGCGAGGACGACTCCAAGGTCCGCACCGGCCACCTGCCCCGCACCATGGCCGGCCTGCGCAACCTCGCCGTCAGCCTCTTCCGCCAGAACGGCGAGACCAACATCGCCGCCGCCCTCCGCCACACCAGCCGCGACTACCACCGCCCGCTGTCAGCCCTCGGCCTCACATGACCAACCCGGACAGATCGCGATCATGCAATGGCCCTGGGTGGACCCCCGCAACACCTCGCGCACCTGCCCCGAATGCGGGCACGTGGACGCGCAGAACCGCGACGGCGAAAAGTTCCAGTGCACCTCATGCCAGCACATCGACCACGCCGACCGCGTGGGCGCCTGGAACGTCGCACTCAGGGCCGGGCTGGTCCTTCCCGACGTGGCATAGCCACCGACAGGAGAAGCCCCCCGGATTTACCCGGGGGGAGGAGTCACTGGCACAACCCGCAACAGCGAGATCGACCCGTCAACCGTCGACCAACCCCCCGTTCGAACTCTGAACTGGGCAAACGTCCAGCGCCACGCGCTGACATATCATGACGGCTCAGAAACAAGGGCTTGACTTAGAGCGTCCTCGTCATGAACGTGCTGCTGGGGTCGGGGCGGTAGTCGGCGAACGCCTCGCAGGGGACGAATCCGAACTTCTCGTACAGCTTCCTGGCCGGAAGGAAGAACTCGGCTGACCCGGTTTCCAGGCTCAAACGCGTGAATCCCATGTGCTTGGCCTCGGTGACAATGTGCTCCAGCAGTAGGGACGCGATCCCACTCCGTTTGCGCGCTGGCATGGTACACATCGACTTCAGCTCCGCGTGCCCCGCGTCCAGTCTCTTGATCGCACCACAGCCCAACACCCTCTCTGTCAATGTGACTCAAGCCAGGCATACTGGATGATTCATTGAGTCGAGGGCGGAGAAGGAGGAGTGCCCGTAGTGACCAGCACCAACGACCACGGGGCCCCGGATCCGCAGGTGACACCCCGATCGACCGGGCAGCGGCGGTACTCGGCGGAGTACAAGGCGAGGATCCTGGCCGAGTACGAGACGCTCGACAAGCAGGGCAAGGGTGCCCTGCTGCGGCGCGAGGGCCTGTACTCGTCGCTGATCACGAACTGGCGCCAGCAGCGAGACAGCGGCGCGAAGGCGGCGCCTCGCCGACCAGCTCCGCGAGATGCGCGCCGACGTCCTCGCGAGCGTCTACCGCCAGCACCCCGAACGATTCGTCCGCGCCGCCCCCGAACCCCCGAAACTCCCCGAGGCCGCCTGGATCAACAAGCCCGCCGACCTCCGACACGACGATCAAACGATCCCGGCACAGGGATAGACCGCACTACCTGCCTTGATCGCGTTGACAGGTTCCGACACGGCGTTGCCCTCCATGACCGACCAGAACGTGACCCCGGGTTCGCGGAGCGCGTCGAGATTAAGGGCATGCTTGCTCTCCAGCGGAGTGATGGACCGCATCTGCTGGACATGCTCGTCAAGAAACTCGGCGATCTGCGGGCCGGAGAGGTCGTCCATCACGATCTTCATCTGCTCATCCTTCTTTGGTGCTCTTGGTGCTCCCGGGACCCTGGCCCGGCCCTGACCACCGGATACTTCTCACCAGTCCTCGCTGTCCTCAAACTGCCCGGCGACACCGGGCAGTTCCTCGACGCGGCGATCCGTACCGCGAACGAGGAGCTCGCCGGCACGCTCGGTGTCAACCTCATCGCGCACCCGCGTACCATCGCCGCGCTCGGACCGGCGCTCGACGACATCATCGCCGAACTGCGCTATGGCACAGTCGCGTTGAACGCCTGGACCGGCGTCGGCTATCTCACCGCGACCGCCACCTGGGAAGCGTTCCCCGGCCACACCCTCGACGACGTACTGAGCGGCATCGGCGTTGTGCACAAGGCCCTCCTGCTGGACGGGGGTGGAACGCACCGTCGTACGCGGCCCGTTCCGCCCCGCTCCCCGGTCACTCCTGCGCGGGGAGGTGACCACGTCCCCCAAGCCCCCGTGGTTCGTCACCAACCGCACCGCGGCCACCACGGGTCGCCTCCTGACCGACTTCGCCGCAGCACCCCGCTGGACTGCGCTGCCGGCGACTTTCGCCTCCGCGTTGCGCGGTTGAGAGGTCGGCAGGCCACACGCTCCGATGTTGTACCTTTCGTCATACCCAATGACGGATTGTGAGATTCCCGCCTCAACGGGACAGCGGTGAGCGCATTCAGAGGAGCTCCGTGGCGCATTCCTGGCTCTCCGAACGCCGGCGGGCCGCGGTGAGCACGTTCATCGCGGCCTGCACGGCGACGGTTCTCGTCCGCGTACGCGACGACACGTCAGCCCTCTTCTCGCGGGCCGACGTGGGCGTGCTGGTGCTGTTCGCCTATCTGTTCACCTATCTCGCCGTCACGTTGACCGCGTTCTCGACCGCCTCGTCCGCAGGGGTTCGCGGATGGGCGCAACGCGAGGCGCGCGGCACCGTGATCCAGCGGTACGTCCTCGGCACCGCCCCTGGACCCGGGGTGTCCCTTTTCATCGCGGCAGCCGCGCTCGTGGTTGCCGTCGTTTGGCGCCCCGGACACCTCGGCTCAGCACTGCCCACGGTCGCCCGGGTCGCGGTGTCCCTGGCTCTGGTCGTCAACGCCTGGATCTGCGTGCTCGCAGCCTTCGCGGTCGCCTTCTACGCCGACAATCTCGTGGAGAACGAGCAGGCGCTGGACTTTCCCGGCGGGGTGACCGCCGCCTGGTCCGACTACGTGTACTTCGCACTCTCAGTCATGACGACATTCGGCGCAACGGACGTGACGGTGACCTCGCAGGAGATGCGACGAACTGTGGCGGCCAACTCGGCCATCGCGTTCGTCTTCAACACCGTGACGGTGGCCAGCCTGGTCGCCGCCCTGGACAGCGGCCGACCCGGGACGCCTCGAGTGCCCAACGGTTGGCTGAGCATGTAAAGGGCCCATTAGTCAGCATGGACCAGAGGTCGCCGCGCACGGGACGTGGATACCGCCCTGGGTCTCGCCATCAGCATGAAGGAGTATGGCGGCTTCATCCCGGGCATCCGGGCTGGCCGACCGACCGCTGAGTACCTTTCGGACGTGCTCGACCGGATCAGCTGGCCGGGTTCGTTGTACCTGGGTCTGATCGCTCTCTCACCGACAATGGCGTTGGTCGGGTTCAACTCGAACCAGAATTCCCCGTCCGGCGGGACCAGCATCCTGATCACCGTTGGTGTTGGTCTCGAAACGGTGAAGCAGATCGAGAGCCAGCTCCAGCAGCGCAATTACGAAGGGTTCCTCCGCTGATGCGAATCGTCCTCGTCGGGCCGCCGGGTGCCGGTAAGGGAACGCAGGCCACGCGCCTGGCTGAGAAGCTGCGCATCCCGCACATCTCCATGGGTGACCTGTTCCGCGCCAACATCAGCCAGCAGACGGAGCTCGGGCAACTCGCGAAGTCCTACATGGACGCCGGCAACCTCGTGCCGGACGAGGTCACCATCGCGATGGCCAAGGACCGCCTGGAGCAGCCGGACGCCAAGGGCGGCTTCCTGCTGGACGGTTTCCCGCGCAACGTCTCCCAGGCGCAGGCGCTGGACGACCTGCTGCAGACCGAGGGAAACAAGCTCGACGCGGTGCTGGACCTGGAGGTCCCCGAGGAAGAGGTCATCAAGCGGATCGCCGGGCGGCGGATCTGCCGCAAGGACTCCAGCCACGTCTTCCACGTGTCGTACAGCCCGCCGAAGACGGAGGGCGTCTGCGACATCTGCGGCGGTGAGTTGTACCAGCGGGACGACGACTCCGAGGAGACCGTCCGCAAGCGGCTGGAGGTCTACCACACGCAGACCGAGCCGATCATCGACTACTACCAGGCGCAGGGTCTGGTCGTGACCATCTCCTCTCAGGGCCCGGTGGACGAGATCACGCAGCGGGTGCTGGAGGCCCTCAAGCGCGACGACGCGTAGCGATTACCCCTGCTCGGCTGGCCGATTGCAAGATCGGCGATGAGGTCCGATGCCCGCCAGCTACCAGAGGATGTTCTCTGCCCTGCGGACCCGAGCCGACAGCGGCCGCCGACGACCCGGCAGGATGCTCCGGCTGGTACTCGCCGCGGGCATGGGGATCGTGTTGCTCTGGCCCTGCGCGGTCTGCTCGGAGAGCGCTTTCACAGTGCACTGCGGGCCGACGTACCGTCGCAGGCCGATGCGGACGCCGCACTCGCACCTCTCCTCCTGGAGCCTGCCGGCCACGACGAATCGAGCGTGACCCACTTCCTGCAGAGTGACGGCACGGCGGAACAGCTCCGGGAGTACGCCGCGCTGCGGTCCCTCTACCACCATAAAGAAGCCGATCCGCACGTGTGGGTCATCCCCCGCCTGCGCGGTCGCGCCAAGGCCGGCATGGTGGCCATCGAGTTCGACGAGTTCGGCGCCGGGCGGCCCGAGAACATCCAGGCCCAGCTCTTCGCCGACCTGATGACCGATCTCGACCTGGATACCGGCCACGGCCACTACGCCGACGCCGCTCCCCCTCAAGCGCTGGCCACCGTCAACGTCATGTCCCTGTTCGCGCTGATCGACCGGTGCGTGTTCGTTTAGCGTCGGGGCCGACGGGGACCCGGACGGTACGCCGCGCCGGGGTTCCGCCTGGCGGGCCGGCGTAGGCGTCACGTTCGCCTGAATCCGGTGAGCGGCCCACAGTGGCATGCCGGAGCCACGGATCCCGTCGTACCAACTTCCGGGAGTCGGGCTTGCCGTCTTCATCGCAGCCGTGTTGCGGTCATGCCGGGGCCGAAGGAAGCAATCATGAAAGCAGCGGTATCTGAAAGCCCGCGTACGGTCACAGTGAAGAACGTACCGGACACGAAGATCGAACACCCCTGCGACATCATCGTCAAAATCACCACCACCAACATCTGCGGTTCGGACCTGCACATGTACGAGGGCCGCACCTCGTTCGAGACTGGCCGCACCCTGGGACACGAGAACATGGGACAGGTCATGGAGGTCGGCTCGGCCGTTCGCAAGGTCCAGGTCGGCGAGTATGTG
This sequence comes from Streptomyces sp. NBC_01446, assembly GCF_026340095.1. Lineage (GTDB taxonomy): Bacteria > Actinomycetota > Actinomycetes > Streptomycetales > Streptomycetaceae > Streptomyces > Streptomyces aureus. The sequence continues at coordinate 776,404 of NZ_JAPEPO010000001.1, forward strand.
GTGCTGCCCTTCAACATCGCCTGCGGCTTCTGCAAGCAGTGCGAGCGGGGTCTGACCAACTACTGCCTGACCATGCAGCCGGTACCGGCATTCGCCGGAGCCGCCTACGGATTCGCCGACATGGGCCCCTACCAAGGCGGCCAGGCGGAACTGCTGCGCGTGCCCTACGGCGACTTCAACGCGCTGCGTCTGGGCGAGGACGCCGCGGAGCGGCAGACCGACTACGTGATGCTCTCCGACATCTTCCCCACCGGCTATCACGCCACCGAGATGGCCCACGTCAAACCGGGCGACCAGACGATCGTCTTCGGGGCCGGTCCCGTCGGGCAGATGGCGGCCTACTCCGCCCTCCTCAAGGGCGCCGGCCGCGTCTGGGTGGCCGACCACCAACCCGACCGGCTGCGCAAGGCGGAGGAGATCGGTGCCATCCCGATCAACACCGCGGAGCAGAACCCGGCGGAGGTCGTCAAGGAGGCCACCCTCGGTCTGGGCCCCGACAACGGTTGTGAGTGCGTCGGCTACCAGGCACACGACGCCGAGGGACACGAGGACGCCAGCCTCACGCTCAACGGACTGATCGACTCGGTCAGGTTCACGGGCGACATCGGTGTGGTGGGCGTGTTCCTGCCCGAGGACCCCGGCGGTGCCGAGGCCCAGGGTGAGCTGGAGGCGCAGGGCAAGGTCCCGATCGACTTCGGCATGATGTGGTTCAAGGGCCAGCACATGGGCACCGGGCAGGCGCCGGTGAAGAGGTACAACCGGGCGCTGCGGGACCTGATCGCCGGCGAGAAGGCAAAGCCGAGCTTCGTCGTCTCCTTCCCCTTCACCTCACCGCACGTGGGGAGCACCCATGAAGAAAGACACCCGCTTCACCTCCCGCCTGCAGCACGATCCGCTCGTACGCGGCCTCGGCTGGGCCAGTGCGCTCCTGGACGTGCCCCAGGTCTCGCCCCAGCGGGCTTCGCCCGGGCACTGAGCGTGGGCGACACTTCCCGGCATCGTCTTGGCCATGACGCGCGATCCGCGTCCGGGTGCTGTCCTTCTCTCTCCCGCACAGCAGCCCACACCAGCCCCTGAGCGAAGGAATGAGTACCATGGCACACGAACTCCGCGGTCAAAAGGTCGCGATCCTGGCGGCCGACGGCGTCGAGCGCGTCGAGCTCGAGCAGCCGCGTGGCGCTCTCCACGGCGCCGGGGCGAAGACAGAGGTCCTCTCCATCCACCCCGGCGAGATCCAGGCCCGCCAGTGGGACCTGAACTCCGCAGGGACCTTCCCCGTCGACCGGCTCGTCTCGGACGCCTCCACCGACGATTACGACGCCCTGCTGCTGCCCGGCGGCACCATGAACCCCGACCAGCTCCGTGTGAACAAGGACGCCGTCGGCTTCGTCAAGGCCTTCGTGAACACGGGGAAGCCCGTAGCCACGATCTGCCACGGCCCGTGGACCCTGGCGGAGGCCGATGTCGTACGCGGACGCCGTCTCACCTCGTGGCCGAGCATCCGCACGGATCTGCGTAATGCAGGAGCCGAGGTCGTCGACAAGGAGGTCGTCATCGACGGCCAGTTCACCTCGAGCCGGTCGCCCGCGGACCTGCCGGCCTTCTGCGCCGCCATCGTCGAGCAGTTCGCCCAGGCCGGCAGCCCGGTCTCCGGCGCCTAGCCCGGCAGCGAGAGCTGCGCCCCAGGCGCCCGCAGGACATTCCACGGACCCTCGCGACTGGGCCGTGTATCGAAAATGGATCTTGGGCTGTGAATGATCACGGTTCAAGGGGCGGGGAGATCTCACGGACGAACAGTGGGCGGTGCTGGAGCTGTTGCCGAAGGGTGCCAGGGAGGGGCGGCCGCCTGTCTGGCCTCGGCGGCAGTTGTTCGACGGCGTACGGTTCCGGGTCCGTACCGGTGTTCCGTGGCGGGACATGCCCTTCGAGTACGGGCCGTGGGGCCGGATCTACGACCTGTTCCGCCGATGGCAGCGGAACGGCACCTGGCACCGGATCCTCACCCGGCTCCAGTCCCCGGCCGACGCGAAGGCTGCGATCACGTGGGACCTCAGCGTCGACTCCACGGTCTGCCGCGCCCACCAGCATGCGGCGGGGGCCCGCAATCAGGGCGATCGGCATCGTCGTCACGCTGGCCGGCCTGCGCGCCGAGGACGGCGGGGACGTCCTACAGGAGATCTCCCAGCACACCGACATCAAGATGCGCCACGTCGCCGAACTCATCGTGGAATGAGCCCAGACAGGACACCTCCCGAGCGTGGCTTTGTCCACGAGCGATATCCGCCACAAGCTGGAACGCAGCATGGCGACGCGCACGGCCCTGCGCCCCGAACCCGGCTGACCGGTGCTCAGCCCCTCGCGCCGTCGTCAGGAGCGCGCGAGCCGGGCCGCGAGATAGGGCGCGGTGGCGCTGCGGCGGGCCCTCGCCACCTTGGCCGGCGGGCCCGCCGCGACCACCTGCCCGCCCGCGTCGCCTCCGCCCGGCCCGAGGTCGATGACCCAGTCGGCGGTGGCGATCGTGTCCAGGTCGTGCTCGACGAGGACGACCGTGTTGCCGGCGTCGACGAGCCGGTGCAGCTGTCGCAGCAGCAGCGCGATGTCCGAGGGGTGCAGCCCTGCCGTCGGCTCGTCGAGCAGGTAGAGCGCGTGCCCGCGGCGGGCTCGCTGCAGTTCGGTGGCCAGTTTGATGCGTTGCGCCTCACCACCGCTGAGTTCCGTCGCGGGCTGGCCCAGCCGCAGGTACCCCAGTCCTACCTCGCGCAATGTCTCCAGACTGCGGGAGGCGGCCGGGACGGCGGACAGGAACTTGGCGGCGGCGTCGACGGACAGCGCCAGCACTTCCGCGATGTTTTTGCCGCGGTAGGTGACTTCCAGCGTTTCGGCGTTGTACCGGGCGCCCTGGCAGGTCGGGCACGGCGCGTAGGTGCCGGGCAGGAACAGCAGTTCCACCGCGACGAATCCTTCGCCCTGGCAGGTCTCGCACCGCCCTTCGGGCACGTTGAAGGAGAACCGCCCGGCCGAGTAGCCGCGCGCCCTGGCCTCGACCGTCGCCGCGTACAGCTTGCGCACCGCGTCGAACATTCCCGTGTACGTGGCCAGGTTGGACCGGGGAGTTCGGCCGATGGGCCGTTGGTCGACCCGGACCAGCCGGTCGAACGACTCGACCCCCGACGCGTCCTGGACGTCGACCTCCAGCTGCGCCGCGTCGGGCTCCTCGGGTGCGAGTCCGAGGTGGCCGCGGACGACCTCGGCGAGCACCTGCGTCACCAGCGTCGACTTTCCGGAACCGGACACGCCCGTCACCGCCGTCAGTACGCAGAGCGGTACGTCGACGGACACGTCGTGCAGATTGTGGCGAGACGCCGCGCAGGTGCAGCCAGCCGTGCGGTGTGCGCGGGCGGTGATCGAGCGGCTGGGCGCGCCCGAACAGGTACTGGCTCGTGGCCGACTTCCCGACCCGTTCAAGACCGGCGACCGGGCCGCTGTACAGCACGCGTCCGCCGCCCTCGCCCGCGCCGGGGCCGATGTCGACCACCCAGTCCGCCCGCCGTACGACGTCCATGTCGTGCTCCACGACGAACAGCGAGTTGCCCGCCGCCTTGAGGCGGTCCAGCACGTCCAGCAGCGGTTCCGCGTCAGCCGGGTGCAGGCCCGCGGAGGGTTCGTCGAGGACGTAGACGACGCCGAACAGCCCCGAGCGCAGTTGGGTGGCGATCCGCAGGCGTTGCGCCTCGCCGGGTGAGAGGGTCGTCGAGCGGCGACCGAGGCTGAGATATCCGAGGCCCAGGTCGAGCAGTACGTCGACCCGCGCGACCAGATCGCCGCAGATCCGGACCGCGACCTCGGTCGTCTCCCCGGATCGGGCGGTCGATGTGGTGGCGTCGGCCTTGGACCGCCCCGCGACGGGCCGCAGCAGCGCCACGACCTCGGTGAGTGGCATCGCGTTGATCTCGGCAATGGAACGTCCGGCGAAGGTCACGGCGAGCGCCTCGGGCCGCAGTCCGCTGCCGTGACACTCGGGGCAGGGCACACTCCTGACGAACCGGAGCGCCCGTTCGCGCATCTTCTCGCTCTTGGAGTCGGCGAGGACGTGCATGACGTGCTTGCGGGCACTCCAGAACTTGCCCTGGTAGCCGTAGTCGACACGGTCCTCCTCCGGCTCGATGTACACGGAGGGCTGTTCGTCCGTGTACAGCAGCCAGTACCGGTCCTTCTTCCTGAGCCTGCGCCACGGTCGGTCGATGTCGATCCCCAGGCCGCTCACGACACTGCGCAGGTTGGCGCCCGGCCAGGCGGCGATCGCCCCCTCGCGGATGCTCAGTGAGGGGTCCGGGACGAGCAGGTCCTCGGCGACGTCGTGCACGACGCCCAGTCCGTGGCACTCCGGGCAGGCGCCGGCCGCGGTGTTGGGTGAGAACGACTCGGCTTCCAGCCGTGTGGCCCGGGGCGGATAGGTGCCGGCGCGGGAGTACAGCATGCGCAGCAGATTGGACAGCGTGGTGATGGTGCCGACCGTCGAGCGCGAGCTGGGCGACCCGCGTCGCTGCTGCAGGGCCACGGCGGGTGGCAGTCCGGTGATTTCCTGCACGTGCGGTGCGCCGACCTGTTGCAACAGCCTTCGGGCGTACGGTGCTACGGACTCGAAGTAGCGCCGCTGGGCCTCCGCGTAGAGCGTGCCGAACGCGAGCGAGGACTTGCCCGAACCGGAGACGCCGGTGAAGGCGACCATCGCGTCCCGCGGAACGTCGACATCGATGTTCCGCAGGTTGTTCTCACTGGCGCCCCGGACACGCACGAAGGGGTCGCTCGCGTCCTTGTTCACCGTTCTTGATTACCTCATCGCGCCGGGAACCGCGCGACAGGCGCCGTCACCGGGCCCCGCTCACACGAGCATCCGGAGAGTCCCGGTATAAGCCGCTCCCAGCGAACATTCGAGGGTGCTTCACCGTTGATCCGTACGTGGGCGTGAAGGGAACTGTGTCCCCGGGCCTCACCCTTTTGCCCATGAGGACGATCGTTCGGCTGAAGCCTTATGGAGCCCCCGCCGCGAGGTGACCGCCCTTCGCGCCCACTCTCGATCGGCCCCGGCTGGGGCAAGCGGCGAAGGCGAAGTCGCAGGTGCCGGTGTGGCGTGAGAGGCTGGCCTGGTCGGTGCTTTCGGTGGACTATCAGCGCATTCTCGATGCCCTCGCGGAGCGGCACCGGCTCCATCAAGGGCCGCTGACCTGCCATGAGTTGGCCTTGATGCGATCGCCCACTCCTGCCATACCTGCTCGGCCGCCGGTTTCCTGGGTGTACGTCTGGACTTACGGCCGTGGGTCAGGAGCCGTCGGGGTGCAGAACGACCTTGGTCCACCCGTCGTCGCGGGCGTCGAAGTGCTCATAGCCCTCAGGGGCCCGGTCGAGCGGCAGTTCGTGCGAGACGATCCAGGACGGCTTGGCCTTGCCCTGTTCGATCAGGTTGCACAGTTGCCGGTTATACGCCTTGACATTGGCCTGCCCATTGCCCACGGACTGACCCTTGAACCAGAACAGCCCGTAGTCGAAGGCTATTTCGCCTTCCTTGTACAGCTTGTCGGGGCTGCCGGGGTCGTGGGGAACGAAGACGCCGACCACGCCGATGGTCCCGGTGAACTTCACCGAGTGCACCAGGTTGTTCAGCGTGAGGTTGGGGTGCTCGGTACCTTGCGGGTCGTGTGCCTGGTAGCCCACGCACTCACAGCCTCGGTCCGCCCCGAGACCGTTGGTGAGTTCGTTGACCTGGTCGATGGGCGAGGCCTTGGAGTCGTCGATCGGGATCGCCCCGATCTCCTCGGCCAGCGCGAGGCGGTCCGGGTGGCGGTCCACGACCATCACCTTGGCCGCGCTCTTGAGGTTCGCCGACAAGGCGGCCATAAGGCCGACCGGACCGGCACCGTAGATCACCACGTTGTCACCGGGCTGTACCTTCGCCAGTTCGGTGCAGTGCCAGCCGGTGGGAAAGACGTCGGAGAGCATTACGTAGTCGGTCTGCTTCTCCCGCGCCTCCTCGGGCAGTACCAGGCAGTTCACGTCGCCGTACGGCACACGCAGGAACTCCGCCTGCCCTCCGTTGTACGGGCCCATTCCCGCGAACCCGTATGCGGCGCCGGCCATGGTCGGGTCGACCGGTGTGGTCAGACAGAACGCGGTGAGGCCCTGCTCACAGTTGCGGCAGAAACCGCAGTTGATGTTGAACGGCAGACACACCAGGTCACCGACCCGAACCCGGTCCACACCCTCACCGACCTCGACGACCTCGCCCATGTTCTCGTGCCCCAGAATGCGCCCGGGCGCCATGTCGGTGCGGCCTTCGTACATGTGCAGATCCGAACCACAGATGTTCGTACTCGTGATCTTCACCAGGACGTCCGTCGGACGCTCGATCTTCGCGTCCGGTACGTCCTTCACCGTCACCGAACGTGGTCCTTCGTAAACCAGTGCCTTCATGACAGACCCCTTCGCTGTCAGCATGCTGCGTGCGCGCTCCCGCTCCCGCTCCCGATGGTGGGGCGGGTGGTGGCGCAGCCGAGAACCAGAACTCCTTGCAGCCGCAACATGTCACTGCCGATGCGGCCGCGGTGTGGTGGATGCATCCCGTCCGACGAGACACGCCGCCTTACGTCCACCCTCCCACCAGGAATCCACCTGTCAAAGCGATCACGGAGGGCCTTGAGATCTTTAAGGGTCTGGGTTACATGGGGTCGTGACGGATGTCGTGGGCTGCGCTATGCCGGAGGGGTGAGGTATCCCGATGGCGGAGGGCGGGCTGACCGCCTCGGCCGCACGTCGGAGCAAACCGGTGCTCTGTTCACATGACTGACAAGAAGCTGTGACACGGGGACCGGAATGGAGGTTCGGCCGGCGCCGGTTCTTACTGACATGACTGTTGGAGTAGCGCTCAACGCGTCCGACGCGCCGAACCAGGTCGACGCCACCGTGCGGTTGGCCCAGGAGGCCGCGGCCGCCGGGCTGCGGTCGGCCTGGTTCGGCCAGACCTTCGGCGCGGACTCACCCCAGCTCGCGGCGATCGTCGGGCGCGAGGTGCCCGGACTGCAGGTGGGCACCTCCGCGATCCCCGTCTTCGGCCGCCACCCCCTGCTGGTCTCCAGCCAGGCCCAGACCGCCCAAGCCGCGACGCACGGCCGCTACCACCTCGGACTGGCCTTGGGCACAAAACTCCTCACGGAGACCGGCTTCGGCCTGCCCTTCGAACGCCCCATCGCCCGCCTGCGTGAATTCCTCACCGCACTACGGCAGTTGACCAAGACCGGCACGGCCGACTTCCACGGCGAACTGCTCACCGCCAGCACCCCGCTCCCCGCGCGCGTACCCGGCGCCGAGAACGGCGTCCCCCTGCTGGTCGCCGCGATGGGGCCGCAGGCGCTGCGGGTCAGCGGCGAGCTGGCGGACGGGATCCTGCCCTACCTGGCGGGACCGCGCGCCCTGGCGGACCACATCGTCCCCGCCGTGACCGCCGCAGCCGAGGCCGCCGGCCGTCCCGCGCCGAGGATCGTGGCCCTGGTGCCCGGCGTGGTCACGGACGACGTGGACGAGGTGCGGGCGAAGGCCACCGAGAACCTCGCGTTCTACGAACAGTTCCCGTCCTACGCGCGGGTCATCGAACTCTCCGGCGGCCGTCGGGCCGGCGACCTGGCCGTGATCGGCGACGAGAAGGCGGTCGAAGCCGAGGTACGGCGTTACCGCGACGCCGGCGCCACCGAGGTCGTGTTCTCGGGCACCGAGATCGCGGGAGAAGCGGACCGCCGACGCACCTGGGCCCTCCTCGGCGAACTGGCCGGCTGAGTACGCCGACCGGACGGTCGATGGATGCACTGCACCCCCGTGCGAGGCCGAGCCTCGCGTGACGAAGGAGAACCTATGACCACCGAAGCCACCGCACCAGACCTCCAGGCCTTCACCGAGAACTGGCTGGACTGGCACCGCGCTCAGGAGGCCAGGCTCGCCGACCCGCACGGGTTCCTGGCGATCACCGGCCTGCACTGGCTCGACGACCGGCCGCAGCGCTTTCCCGACGCGCCCGGAGCGTGGCACACCGGCCCCGACGGGGTCGTCGTAGCCCTCGACGACGGTGAGGAACTCGTCGTCGACGGAACGCCGGTACGGGGCGATCACCACTTCGGCGTGCTTCCCGAACGCGGCGGCGTCGACGCGGTCTGGGGAGACGCCGTCATCGAGGTCGCCAGGCGCGGCGGCAACGACATCGTGCGCCCCCGGCACCCGGACGCACCGCTGCGTACGGCCTTCACCGGAACACCCGCCTACGCCCCCGACCCGCGCTGGGCCGTGACGGGCCGTTACATCCCCTTCGACGAGCCGCGGCCAACCACCGTCGGCGCCGCGGTCGAGGGCCTTGAGCATGTGTACGACGCTCCGGGCAGGGTCGAGTTCGAGCTGGACGGGCGCCTGCTGTCCCTGACCGCGTTCCCCGGGCGTGGTGTGGGCCGGCTGATGGCGCTCTTCACCGACGCGACCTCCGGGGTCACCACCTACGCCGCCAACCGAGTCCTGGCCCTCGAGCCGCCCGCCGCCGACGGCACCGTCGTCCTGGACTTCAACCGCGCCGCGAACCTGCCGTGCGCCTACACGGACCTGGCCACGTGCCCGCTGCCGCCGGCCGAGAACCGACTGCCGGTGGCGATCGAGGCGGGTCAGAAGATCCCCCGCGAGCGCGGTGGGTCCTGAGCCGGGCTGCCGGCCAGACGAAGTGACGGAGACCGGTCGGCGGCCCGCGCCCCCGCCGGCTCGGTCTTGGGGCGCCCCTTCGGCGGACGGCGGCGACTGGGACCGCCCTCGACGTTCGCCTGACGCGAGACAGATCGAGCTGGGTGATGCGCGGGGCGTATCTGGACACGTTGTGGAGTCAACTGCTGGATCTACGGAAGCGTCTTGCGGCGGACGGGCTCGATGCGGCCGAGCTTGCGGTGGCCGAATACGCCGCCGTCCCCTGGCGGCAGACGGCACTGCCCGCCGAAGTGTTCTGGCAGGACTTCCTTGAGTTCGTCGGTGAGGACGGCGATTTCGGCGGGACCTCGCGGCAGGAGGCCGAGTTGTTCGCGCACGCCGGGGTCCGGGGCGATCCGGACCTTGTGGAGACTCTTGCCTGCGCGCTGCACAGCGGAGTACGCCTCGGCCCGCTGGGCTTCCGCGCCCGTGAGGTCCTGGGACTTCCTGCCTACGCCCAGGTCGCGGCCGGGGCGGTGGACCGGTTCAGCGTCACCGCGACTGTGCTGGGTTCGGAGGACTGGCAACCGCTGGAGGCCAGCGTCTCCTGCGCCCTGCGACGCCGCGACCGCCCGTGCCGTACCCCGGGCGGCGAACCGGCAGGGGTTCCACCAGGACTGGGCACGTCACCGGGCCGTCGAACTCGACCGGGAACTGACTACCACGACACGGGCCGCGGCCCGCACGCAGGACTCGGCCCGGCCCGCCGCATCGCCCACGTCACCTGTCGCAGCGAGCCGGAGTGGCAGGTTCGCTTCGGTCGCACACCCCAGGGCACGGAGGACCCCTGGTACGGCGGCCGGTACCAGGTCGAGTCCTGCCTCGACACCACGCCGCCAAGCTGGTGCGCCGCTTCGACGCCGGCAGCTATGTCGTGCCGGCAGACGCCAATGAACACTCACGACATCGGGCGCGGCCGCGGCGATAGGCGCGCCGCGTGAGGGCCAGGACGCTCATCGCCGAAGTGAGTTCGGACCGCCTGTATCCCCTCACCCAGCAGGCGGAGCTGCCCGCCGGGATTCGCACAGCAGATCACCCGCGCGTGATCGAATCCCCTACGGTCATGACGGCTCCCTCATCGAAGTGGAGCAGGTCGCCGCGCTCGTACGCGAACTCGTCAGTTACCGGCGGCCGTTCAGGTCCGTCGATGTGATCGCCTCTGACGGCGGCCGTCCATCGACGCAGCAGCCCGTACCCAGTGACGACCTGATGCTTCCAAGCCGGCATGAGGAGTTTGGCGACGCATGACCAGCGATTAGGGGACAACGCTCAGGTCTGCACCAGCAATATCCCCGCAACAATAGGGCCGGGTTCTAAAATATTCATCCTGACCCCATTGCCCAGACCTCACTCGCCCCTTTACTCTCACAGCCATGGCAGCAGTGATTCTCGCTGCTCGTCGGCACGTCGACTTCGGACGGCTGGCGAGTACGCTCTGTAAGGCCGCCGCGGCGTGACCGCCGGGCTCGGACGCCGCTCGTCCGGGCCCTGAGCAGCCGGTCAACGCCTCATCATTCAACGGGACATCGGGCTCCGACCAGCCGCGGCCGATCGCGCCTCGACTGGGCCACAGTTTCCCGCCTCCCGTTCCTCATTCGCAAATCCCCGCATATCCCAAACGAGGACTCCGGGAATTCTGCGCGCCTTTTTCATTCACTTGGCGAGTGGAATTCGCCCCGCCCAAAACAGAAAAGGGAAAACCAAATGAGTGAGCACGAGCAGTCGAAGGTAAGCAGACGCGGCTTCCTCGCGAGCTCGGCCGCGGTTGCCGCGGCGGTCGCCGTCCCCGCGGCCGCCCAGCTGGCCACCGGCACTCCGGCCGCGGCGGCCACCCGCCCGAACATCCTGCTGATCGTCACGGACGACCAGCCCAAGCACACCGACTGGGCGACCTCGAAGACCATCAACTGGCTCGTCGGTCAGGGCGTGAAGTTCACCGACGGCCACGTCGCCACGCCGCTGTGCGCCCCCTCCCGCTCCTCCGTCTTCTCCGGCCGCCACGCCCACAACCACGGCGTGCTCGACAACGGCCACCCGTACAAGCTCGACCAGAACACCACGGTGCAGCGCTACCTGAAGCAGGCCGGCTACCGCACCGGCCTGTTCGGCAAGTACCTCAACGCCTGGAACGTCAGCGACAACCCGCCGCACTTCGAGGAGTGGGTGCTGGAGGACCCGGTCGTCTACAACGACGGCACGTACAACGACAACGGGACCGTCCACACGATCGCCGGCTACAGCACCACGATCATCAAGAACAAGACCCTGGCCTTCCTGGACAAGGCCGCGACCGACACCCGGCCCTGGTTCGCGGTCGTCACCCCCAAGGCCTCGCACGAGCCCAACACCCCGGAGACGCAGTACGCCAACACCGTGGTGCCGGACTGGAACGGCCGCCCGTCCGTCTTCGAGACCGACAAGAGCGACAAGCCCGACTACATCCAGAACGCCAGCCAGACCCTCGCCGACGGCCAGGCGCTGCGGCAGCGGCAGCTGCGCACCCTGCTGTCTGTCGACGACGCGGTGCAGGCGTTCAAGGACAAGCTGGTGTCCCTGGGCCAGCTCAACAACACCCTCGTCATCTACATCAGCGACAACGGCTACACCTGGGCCGACCACGGATGGTCCAAGAAGTCGGTGCCCTACTCCCCCTCCCACGAGGTGCCGTTCTACCTGTCCTGGCCGGCCGGCGGCCTGGGCGCCGGGACCACGGACAACCGCATCGTCGCCAACATCGACATCGCGCCCACCATCCTCGACGCGGCCGGGGTCACCGCGAACACCCCGCAGGACGGCAAGTCGCTGCTCGGCACCTACAGCCGTGACCACCTGCTGGTCGAGTGGTGGGAGCAGGGCGCCCACCAGACGGGGAGCCCGCACACGTGGTCCTCGTACGTCGCCAAAGACAAGCAGTACACGGAGTACTACAAGCTCCACACCGACACCAACGGCAATGTGGTCGGCACCGGTGAGGTGGCGTTCCGCGAGTACTACGACCTCACGAACGACCCATACCAACTCACCAACAAGCTCTACGGGGCAACCTCCGCGGACGAGCGGGCTCTGGGCATCCCGGCCCTGAGGGACCAGCTCGCCGCCGACCGCGTGAGCTAGCCGTACTGGCCGCGCCGGCCGGTCCGCACCATCCGGCCGGGTGCCCGTCTCTCACGGGCACCCGGCCGACCTCATCATCGAACCTCGGAGATGTCATGTCCTCCTCCTGCTGCACACCCGGCCGGGCCACTCTCACGATCGCGCCGGCCGCGTCCACCGCACCGCACCGCTCCGAGACGGCACTCCGGATCGCCAAGCAGCTGATCGGCCTCCCCGCCGGTCGGTTCCTCATGGGCGGTGACGACCCCGACGGCATCGCGGCCGACCACGAGGGCCCGGTCCGCGAGGTCGAGGTCGCCCCCTTCCGTATCGCCCCCACGACCGTGACCAACGCCCAGTTCGCGAGCTTCGTCAAGGCAACCGGCTACGCCACTGAGGCCGAGAGCTTCAACTCCTCCTTCGTCTTCTGCGGCCTCCTCCCCGAGGAACTCGCGGACACGGCGGAGCCCGTTGCCGAGGTGCCGTGGTGGCGGGCGGTGGCCGGCGCAACCTGGCGGCATCCCGAAGGCCCGGGGTCATCCATCGAATCGCGCCAGAATCACCCCGTCGTCCACATCTCCTGGAACGACGCCCAGGCCTTCTGCGAGTGGTCCGGCACACGCCTGCCCACCGAGGCAGAGTGGGAGTACGCGGCCCGCGGCGGACTCGAACGGCGCCGTTTCCCGTGGGGTGACGAACTGGCCCCGCGCGGGAGGACGATGCTCAACATCTGGCAGGGCGACTTCCCCGCCCGTTACACGGGTCCCGGCGGACCCGGCACCGTACCCGCGAAGTCCTACCGCCCCAACGGCTACGGCCTCTACAACACCGTGGGAAACGTCTGGGAGTGGACGGCCGACTGGTTCGTCCCGGACATCTCCCGCGTCATGCGCGGCGGCTCCTACCTGTGCCACGACTCGTACTGCAACCGCTACCGCGTCGCGGCCCGCAGCCGTAACACCCCCGACAGCTCGACGGCTAACATCGGCTTCCGCGTGGCGGCCGACAGCCGGTAGCAAGGTCCTCCCTGGGGGTTGTGCCCCCTAGAAGACTGCTGAAAATCTCGGTTCTGGCCCCGGCTCGGTGGAGTTGGGGCCAGTCTTGTATGCATGCAGGGGGAATGGGCCGGGGAGATGGTCGGGCCGGATGTGTGGGAGACCTGCCGGGAGTTGATCCCGGCTGGCAGTGTGTTCGCGTTCCTGGCCGAACATCGCGAGGTGCTGTTCGAGCCGGGGATGTTCTCGGACATGTATCCGTCGTCCAACGGCCGTCCGAGTCTGCCGCCGCAGGTCCTGGCCGCGACGGTGGTGCTGCAGAGCCTGCACGGGCTGTCGGACTTCGAGACGGTCCAGGAACTGCGGTGTGACCTGCGCTGGAAGGCGGCCTGCGGGCTCGGGCTGTACGACACCGCTTTCGATCCCTCGCTGCTGACGTACTTCCGGCGCCGTTTGCGTCACTCGGCCGATCCGACGCGGATCTTCACCAAGGTCAAAGAGGTCGTGGCCGCGACCGGTGTGCTCAAGGGCAGGCAGCGGCGGGCGCTGGATTCCACCGTGCTGGACGACGCGGTGGCCACCCAGGACACCGTCACCCAGATCATCTCCGCGATCCGCCGGGTGATCCGCGAGGTCCCCGGGGCCGGGGAGACCGCGGCGCGGTGGTGCCACGCGCACGACTACACCGACCCGGGCAAGCCGAGGATCGCCTGGGACGACGAGGCCGCCCGCGCCGCGCTGGTCGATGCGCTGGTCACCGACGCGGTCAACCTGCTCGGGCACCTGCCCGAGCAGAACCTGGGCGAGAAGGCGGCGAACGCGGTCGGCCTGCTGGCCCTGGTCGCGGGCCAGGATGTGGAGCCGGCCGAGGACTCCGACGGGCGCGATGGCCGCTGGCGCGTCGCGAAGCGCACGGTGGCGGACCGGACCGTGTCCACCGTCGATGCGGACGCACGGCACATCCACAAGAACCGCACCCGTCACCAGGACGGCTTCAAAGGGCATGCGTCCTTCGAGCCGGAGAGCGGCCTGTTCACCGCTGTCGCCCTGACCAGCGGCTACGGTCCCGGCAATCACGAGGCCGCCGTGGCCGGCGATCTGCTGGCCGACGAGGACGGCGAGTTAACCGTGCTCGGCGACTCTGCCTACGGCACCGGCGACCTGCGCGCACAACTGCAGGCCGACGGCCACACCCTGGTGATCAAACCGCCACCGCTGCGGCAGGCCGTCCCCGGCGGGTTCACCATCGACGACTTCCACATCGACCAGGCCGCGGGCACCGCAACCTGCCCGGCCGGACACACCGCCAACCTCGGCCAGACCAAAGCCGACGGCGCCCGCACCGCCCAGTTCAAGCGCGCATGCACCAGCTGCCCCCTGCGAGAGCGCTGCACCACCTCCAAGACCGGACGCACCCTCAACGTCCACCCCCAGTACGAACTGCTGGCCGCCGCCCGCCACCAGGCCGCCACCGACGCCGGATGGCAGGACGAATACCGCCGATGGCGGCCACCCGTCGAACGCGCCATCGCCTGGCTCGTCGCCAAGGGCAACCGCCGGGTTCCCTACCGAGGCGTCATCGCCAACAACATCTGGCTCCACCACCGCGCCGCCGCTCTCAACCTCCGCCGACTCATCAACCTCGGACTCACCCGCACCAACACCACCTGGCACCTCACCCCCGCCACCGCATAGCGGAAAGGGCCACCCGGCCCACAGCCGGACAGCCCCAACAACAAGATTTTCAGCAGTCTTCTAGACGAGCAAGTCCTATGTGCTCAGTGATCAAATGCGATGAGGGAACGCATGATGGGTACTCCGCGTGTCGAGTACACCGTGACTGGCCTCGGGCTGTCCATGAGGCCGGCATTCCGTCTGCTGGTGCAATGGTCAGAGCAGAACATGCCTCATGTTCTTGCCGCTCGAGACCGCTACGACGCCTCTGGCGCCCCTCTTTCCGCTTGAGGGAAGCGCCGACCAGGCGGTGCCGGCCGGGTGCTGGATCTGCGTTCGTGCGGAGTTGTCAGGCCGACTCGCGCACGATCAGTTCCGTAGGCAGGATCACTTCGCGATGGCCCTTGCCCCGGTGTGCGATCTCATCCAGCAGGAGGGTTGCCATGGTGCGGCCCATCTCCTCGATCGGCTGGCGGACGCTGGTCAGTTGGGGATCGGTGTGCCGGGCCACGATCGAGTCGTCGAAACCGATGACGGCGACGTCGTCCGGCACCTGCCGTCCGGAAGCGCGCAGCTCAAGTACTGCGCCTGAGGCTGTCACGTCGGAAGCGGCGAAGACGGCGTCGAGGTCGGGGCATCGCTGCAGGAGATCGCGCATGGCCTGGCGTCCGCCCTCTTCCGTGAAGTCGCCGTGCGAGATGAGACTTTCGTCCACGGTGATACCCGCACCTTCCAGGGCCTCGCGGTACCCGTCGAGACGGCCACGGGCGACGTCCATGTCCAGCGGACCCGTGATGGTGGCGATGGCCCGGCGGCCCTTGTCCAGCAGGTGCTGGACCGCGATCCGGCCGCCGCCACTGTTGTCCGCCCGGACATGGCCGAGAGGCTCGAGATGGTTGCGCCGTCCGGCCAGCACGGTCGGCACGGCCAGATCGTCCAGCAGGTCCGGGAGCGTGTCGTCGCGGTGGACCGCCACCATCAGCACACCGTCCACCTGCTGCGCGGACAGGTACGAGGCGAGCTGCGCGTGCTCCTCCTCGTCGCGCACCAGCACCAGCAGCAACTGCATGCCGGCAGGGGCGAGTCCGACGGACACGCCCCTGATGATCCCCGAGAAGTACGGCTCGGAGAAGAGCCGGTTCTCGGCCTCGGGGATGACCAGAGCCACCGAGTGGGTGCGACGGGTGACCAGGGAACGGGCGGCGAGGTTGGGAACGTAGCCGAGCTCGGCGATCGCCTGCTCCACGGCTGCGCGCGAACGGTCGCTCACCTTGGGGGAACCGTTGATCACCCGGGAGACCGTGCCACGGCCGACGCCGGCCCGCGCGGCCACCTCCTCCAGCGTCGGGCGTCGGAAGTCGGCAGCTTCAGGCAGCCTTTCGGCAGGATGCATCGTTCACCTTCCGGCGTTCCATGAGTGCTCGCCTCATTGTGGCCCACAAATTTTGCAATGCCGTTGACTAATCGGGGACGGGGCCCGCCTCAGCCGCATCTCAGGCCCGTGACCTGCGTGAATCCTTCATGAGGCTAGCAGGCGTCCGGTAGGTGACCCGACTTCGTGGTGCACGTTCATGTGACGCGAGGGGCACCCTCAAGTAACGACCCTGTTTTCAACTCTTGACACCGGGTCACCCGGAAGGAAGTCTTCTGGCGAGCCGCGTGGGAGCGGTCCCACGGTTGGTCGGGACTCCCTCGTGCGGACCGAAAGCACCGACGGCCTTTCCCTCTTACCTCGCGTAGCGCACCCGTTGACCAGCATCTTCGCCCTGCATGCCGGGTGCTGTGGGCTGGCCGCTGCTGGAACCGAGAGGGCAGGTCCGCACCGTCGATCCTGGGCGGTCCGATTCCGGGGGCCCCGTTCCCCACTGGGACAAGGAGTAGTGCAATGCGCATCACTGGCACCGGCGGCGGTCGCGGCCGCAGAGCGGCGGCCCTGACCACCACGGTCCTGGCAGCTTCAGCCCTGCTGCTCACGGGCTGCGGCAGCGGCAACGGCGACTCGGACGCCTCGAGCTCCGACGGGAAGATCACTCTCAAGGTGGCCGACTACGGTCAGTTCGGTTACCGGGAAGCCGGCCTGTTCGCCAAGTACCACCAGCTGCACCCGAACATCACGGTGAAGGAAGAAGTCACTGCCAACGAGCAGGACTACTACACGAAGCTGCTTCAGCAATTGAACACGGGCAGCGGCCTGGCGGACGTGACGGGTCTCGAGGTCGGCCGCATCAAGGAGGCCGTGGACACCCAGGCGGGTAAGTTCGCCGACCTGAGCAAGTCGATCAACGTCGGCGACTGGGTGTCCTGGAAGGAGAAGCAGGCCACCGCCAAGGACGGCACGGTCATCGGCGCCGGTACTGACATCGGCCCGATGTCGCTGTGCTACCGCAAGGACCTCTTCGAGAAGGCCGGCCTGCCGACCGACCGGGAAGCTGTCGCCAAGGCCGTTGCGGGCGGCTGGGAGGACTACCTCAAGCTCGGTGAGCAGTACAAGAAGAAGGCGCCCTCCGGTACCTACTTCATGGACTCCGCCAGCGCCATGTACAACGCGGTCGTCAGTTCCGACTCGAAGCAGTACTACGACGCCGAGGGCAAGCCGGTCTACAAGGACAGCTCCGCGGTGAAGCAGGGGTGGGACCTGGCTGCCGAGGCCGCGGCGAAGAAGCTGAGCCACGGTCTGCCGCAGTTCACCGACCCCTGGACGGCGGCGCTGCGCAAGGGCACGGTGGCCACCGTGGCGTGCCCCGCCTGGATGGCCGGCCAGATCTCCACCAACTCGGGTGCCGCCTACAAGGGCAAGTGGGACATATCCCGTGCGCCCGGTTCGACGGCAGCCAACTGGGGTGGCTCCTTCCTGACCGTTCCCAAGAGCGGCAATCACGTCAAGGAGGCCACCGACCTGGTGAAGTGGCTGACCGCCCCCGAGCAGCAGGCCGCCGTCTTCAAGGCGATCGGTGTCTTCCCCTCCAACCAGAAGGCCTACCAGCTCGCCGATGTGAAGGACGCGAAGCTCCCGTACTTCAACAACGCCCCCATCGGCCAGATCTACGCCGAGGAGGCCAAGACGATCCCCGAGGCGGTGCTCGGCCCGAAGGACGGCGTGATCAAGGACTCCATCTCCACGCAGATCAACAACATGGAGCAGCGAGGGACCAAGCCCGCTGACGCGTGGAAGGCCGCCACCCAGACGATTGACAAGGCGATCGGCTGACGCCCGCCGGTGCGGGTGCCCCCGGCGCCGCCCGCACCGGCGCCGGGGTCCGGGCCTGTTCGGTGCATCCGGCCGGCCGCGACGCAGGAGCCGTCCGCAGCCGACCGAGTGCCCGGCACGCGCGGGACAGCACCAGGTGCCGCAGCGTGTTCCGCCTCACCGCGGGCCCCGGCGTTGCTCTATGACACTCATCCGGCGCCGCCAAGCGGACCGGACCCGAACCGCCGGTGTGGGGTCCGGCGCCAGACCGGCAGGGCCCGGCACCGACGGCCTGGCCCTGCCTCACACGGACTTCAAGCCGGGACGCGGGGCCGCTCGGTCCCGTACCGCTCCGCATGAGGACCGCCAGGACCGGCGCTCGGCCCATGGATTCGCCTCCGGCCGCCCACTCGGCCGCAACCCCCAAAGGACTCCCTCCGTGGCAACAACAGCCCCCGCACCGGGTGCCCACGCCTCGCCACCCGGCGGCTCCGGCGCCGCTTCGAACGGACTCAGCCGACGGACGTGGCGTTCCCGGCTGTGGCGCTTCGACGACCTGGCGTCGCCGTACGCGTACATCGCCCCCTTCTTCCTCATCTTCGGCGCCTTCGGGCTCTACCCGCTGCTCTACACCGGCTGGATCGCTCTGCACCGGGTGGAGATGACGAGCCTCGACCAGTCCCAGTGGGTCGGCTGGGAGAACTTCGCCACGATCCTCCAGGACTCCGAGTTCTGGACCGCCGTCACGAACACCTTTGTGATCGGCGTCATCTCGACCGTTCCGCAGCTGCTGGTGGCGCTCGGCCTGGCCCATCTGCTCAACTACAAGCTGCGTGCCAGCACGTTCTGGCGAACGCTGATCCTGACGCCGTACGCCACGTCGGTGGCGACCGCGTCCCTGGTCTTCGCTCTGGTCTTCCGTGCCGACGGAGGTCTGCTCAACTGGGTGCTGCACTTTGTCGGCGGCGGCAACACCGACTGGGGCAACGGTGAGTGGACATCCAAGATCGCCATCTCGGTCATGGTGATCTGGCGCTGGACCGGCTACAACACCCTGATCTATCTGGCGGCCATGCAGGCCGTGCCGACCGACCTGTACGAGGCGGCCTCGCTCGACGGCGCGACGCGCTGGCAGCAGTTCCGCAAGGTGACCATTCCCTCGCTGCGGCCGACGATCCTGTTCACCATTGTCATCTCGACCATCGGCTCCATGCAGCTGTTCGGTGAGCCGCTGCTGCTGCAGGGCGGCACGCTGGGCTCCATCGGCGGCAGCGAGCACCAGTACGAGACCCTCAGCATCTATCTCTTCAACTACGGCTGGAAGCTGGGTCATCTGGGTCCGGCCGCGGCCGTGGCCTGGGCGATGCTCGTCCTTCTGCTTCTCATCGCCTTGATCAACTGGATCGTCGGCCGGTTCGTGCACAAGAACGCGGCCTGACGGGAGCGACATCGATGACCACGACCAGTCCCACCACCACCGCACCGGCCCTCGACCGGGGAGCGTTGCCCGCCTCCGAGGGCAAAGGCCACGGCGGCCGCTTCAAGCTCGGCGCTGGCCAGCAGCTCAAGGGTGGCCCGTTCACCTATGTCGCGCTGATCGTCGTCGGCCTGGGGTCGGTCCTTCCGCTGTACTGGACCCTGGTTGCCGCATCGCATGACCAGCAGCGGGTCCTCGACAGCCCGCCGCCGCTCGTGCCGGGCAGCCGTCTATGGAGCAACCTCCAGTCGGCCTGGGAACAGGCCCACTTGGGCACGGCGATCGTCAACACCCTCATCGTCGCCAGTTGCATCACCGCGGCGACGCTGTTCTTCTGCACCCTCGCCGGCTACGCCTTCGCCAAGATGCGCTTCAGGGGGCGCGGCGCCCTGATGACCGCCGTCATCGCCACGCTGACCATTCCTCCGCAACTCAGCGTGGTACCGCTCTTCATGATGATGTCGGACATCGGATGGGGCGGAAAACTGGAGTCGGTGATCTTCCCGACCCTAGTCGGCGCCTTCGGTGTCTTCTTCATGCGCCAGTACCTTCTGGAGGCCCTGCCCTACGAGCTCATCGAGGCTGCCAAGGTGGACGGGGCGAGCAACATCCGCATCGTGTGGAGCGTCGTCCTGCCCGTGGCCCGGCCCGCGATGATGGTGCTCGGCATGCTCACCTTCGTGCAGGCGTGGAACGACTTCTTCTGGCCCTTCCTCGCCCTCAACCAGGAAAACCCCACCATCCAGGTGGCGCTCGGTCAGCTCAGCGCCTCTTACACCCCCGACCAGAGCATCGTCATGGCCGGAGCACTGATCAGCACGCTGCCGCTGCTGCTCGTCTTCGTGATCTTCGGCAAGCAGATCGTCGGCGGCATCATGTCGGGCGCCGTCAAGGGCTGACCACAGTCCACCGCCGGACCACCACCCGGCCTTTCCACACGCCACTTTGGGAGCGTTCTCACCATGACCGCCGTACTACCCGAGACCACTGCCGAGTCGGCCTCGGACACCTCCTTCCCGCCCGGCTTCGTCTGGGGCGCGGCCACCGCCGCATACCAGGTGGAGGGCGCCGCGACCGCGGACGGCCGCACCCCCTCCATCTGGGACACCTTCAGCCACACTCCCGGAAAGGTCCGCAACGGCGACACCGGTGACATCGCCGCCGACCACTACCATCTGTACCGCGACGATGTGGCACTGATGAAGGACCTTGGCCTCAAGGCGTACCGCTTCTCCATCTCCTGGTCCCGGGTGCAGCCCACTGGCCGCGGTCCCGCAGTCGAGCGGGGCCTGGACTTCTACCGCCGGCTCACCGATGAACTCCTGGAGGCGGGCATCACTCCCGTCGCCACCCTGTACCACTGGGATCTGCCCCAGGAACTGGAGGACGCGGGCGGCTGGCCGCACCGCGACACCGCGCACCGCTTCGCCGAATACGCCGACATCATGGCCCGAGCCCTCGGGGACCGCGTCGGCATGTGGACCACCCTCAACGAGCCGTGGTGCTCGGCGTTCCTGGGCTACGGCTCCGGCGTGCACGCGCCGGGCCGCACCGAGCCCACCGCCACCTTGCGCGCCGCCCACCATCTCAATCTCGCCCACGGCCAGGCGATCGGCGCGCTTCGCTCGGTGCTGCCGGCGTCCGCGCAGACCTCCATCACCCTCAACCTGCACCAGGTGCGCCCGCTGACCGACAGTGCCGACGACGCCGAGGCCGCACGCCGCATCGACGCGGTCGGCAACAGGATCTTCACCGGCCCCATCCTCGACGGCGCCTACCCCGCCGACCTCATCGAAGACACCGCACGCATCGTCGACTGGGGACAGTTGATACAGGACGGCGACCTGGCCGAAATCTCCCGGCCGATCGATGTGCTGGGCGTCAATTACTACTCGCCGACCGTGGTCTCCCTGGCCGCCGACGGCGACGACGCCACCAAGAACGACGGCCACGGCGCGAGCGACCACTCCCCGTGGACCGGCTCCGATCATGTCGCCTTCCACCTCGCCAACGACGAGCTCACGGCCATGAACTGGGCCATCGACCCCAGCGGGCTGCACACCCTGCTGACCGACCTGGCGGCGTCGCACCCGCGGCTGCCGCTGATGGTCACCGAAAACGGCGCTGCCTTCGACGACTACATCTCGCCCGAGGGCACGGTGCAGGACCCGCAGCGGATCGCCTACCTCCACGCCCATCTGGACGCGGTACGCCGGGCCATCACCGACGGTGCGGACGTCCGGGGCTACTTCCTGTGGTCCCTGCTGGACAACTTCGAATGGTCCTACGGCTACTCGAAGCGTTTCGGCACCGTCTACGTCGACTACTCGACCCAACGCCGCATTCCCAAGGCAAGCGCCTACTGGTACGGGGACGTGATCCGCAGCAACGCGCTGCCGGACGCCACTGGTCAGGAGTAGCACCTGATCATCCGTCCCAGGGCGCCGCTGTGACATTGGCGGCGCCCCTGCGGCCGCCGTGCTCCGGAAAGAACGGTGCCGATCGCCCGCAGAGTCCAGCACCTGTCCGACGAGGTCAAAGAACCAACCCGGCGCACCACCAGGGCTGTCCGCTCCTGCCGGCCTCAGATGCCGGACCTGATCGGTGTCGGGCCCGACAGTGCCGCAGTCCTCCTCATCGCCGCAGGTGACAACCCTGACCGCACTACTGACGAGGCAGCCTTCGCCGCCCTGTGTGGTGTCAGCCCGGTCGAGCAGTCCTCCGGCAAGACACACCGACGACGCCTGAACCGCGGGGCAACCGCCAAGCGAACGCTGCCCTCTACCGCATCGTGATGACCCGCATACGCTGGGACGAGCGCACCCAGAAGTACCTGCAGCGACGCACTACCGAGGGCATGTCCAAGCGCGAGATCATCCGATGCCTCAAGCGGTACGTCGCCCGCGAGCTCTACCGCCGTCTAGCCTCTTTCGCGGCTTGACGAAACACAGGGGCTTCTACGCCACCCACCAGACACCCGCCTTCAAGCAATGGCTGCTGGCCCACCCCCGGTTCCACCTGCACTTCACACCAACCGGCTCGTCCTGGCTGAACCTCGTCGAGCGGTGGTTCGCTGAACTGACCAACAAGCAGATACGGCGAGGTGTCCACAGGTCCGTCCACGCCCTGGAGAAAGACATCCGCGACTGGATCGCCGCCTGAACACCGATCCCAAGCCCTACGTCTGAACGAAGACCGCAGACGAAATCCTCGAACGCCTCGCCAGCTATCTGAACCGGATTCCTGACTCAGAAGACTAGGTCGCGACACCATGCACCGGTTCTGGGACCAGTACATGCCCGACGTGCGGCAACGGAGTCTGGCCACCGCATCACCCTGGCGGGCGCCCCTGGAGGAGCTCACCGGACTCCCCCGCCCCTGGTTCACCTTTCCGGCAGCTCCCCGAGGGGAGCCGCCGGAAAGTCGCCCGCGGTCAGGGCGCAGCGGCGGCCCTCACTCGGCGGGGAGCGAGCCCAGGAGCTTCCGCGCGCCTGTCAGGACTGCCCTGTCGACCGCGTCGCCGAGATCGAGGACCTGACGGAGGCAGGTGCGGGCTTCCACGCCTTCTCCCAGTTCGGTCAGGGCCTCCCCCAGTCCCAGAAGCGCGCTTCCCTGCATGTGGGGCATGCCGATGCGCCGGAACTGGCCCACCGCGTCGCGGTGATGACCGGCTGCCTCGCTCCACCCGCCCAGGACGGCGTGGTCGAGGCCGAGGGCGTAGGTCGTGTGGGCGCGGGTCATGTCGGATCATCGACTCCGGCTTCCCCGGTGACGGCTACCAGCGCACCGACGTGGACGGCTACACGCAGTTCTACTGCACGGGCAACGCGGAGGACGCCACCCCGTTCTTCCCCATGGACGACCGGCTGAAGTTCGACTGCGACATGGGCCACGGCGCCTCGGGCGGCCCGATGTCCACCCCGGAGGGTCAGATCGCCGGCGCCAACTCGCACGGTATCGACGACGGAGCGGGCAACATCGTCGAACCGGTCCTGTACAGCTCGGTGCACGCCGACAACGCGATCGACGTGATCAACCGGATCGGCACGCTCAGCTAGCAGCACGCGCACGACAGCAGAAAGCGGCCACCAGCCGAACTCGGGCTGATGCCCGCCTCTTTGACGTCACTCAGTCGCCCGGGCCGCCGAAGTCGGGGTCGAGCGCGGCGCCCGTAGGCGGCGGGCCCGCGTTGGCCAGTTCCTGGCTCATGCACTCGGTCCGGATCTGGTCCGTCGACATCTTCTCCCAGCCCTCGGGAAGCTTCAGGCCAGCATCGGCCAGCGACTTCTCCCACTTCGCGACCAGAGCCTGCCGCGTGCGAGGGATCTCATCGGCCGGCGGTCTGCTGCTGACCGTCACGCCCGACGGTTCGACCAGCTCGGACACCATCACTGCGGTTCCCACACCCAGCAGGAAGGCTGCTGCTATGGATAACCACGCCTTACGCCCCATCCCACTTCCCTTCTCCGTACCGATCTGCACCGCCACCTGGCCCAGCCGGTCCTCTGCCCGCACCGCGATCTTCGACTTCATCGAGGGCTGGTACAACTTGCGCCGACTGCACAGCAGCCTCGGCTACCGCAGCCCCGCCGACTATGAGACCGCCCTCGCAGCCCGACCACCACACCGAGGGTGTCCGTCAAAGCGGAACAAGCTCAGACCCGACCTGCGACGGTTACTGCGCAGGAGAACTACACGCATGCTGTTCGGTGCCGTTCTCTGGTCCCGTTGAGTAGTTCGGGACGGGGGCCGGGGAGGTGGGCGTGTGCCAGGTGAGAATCCAGCCGGCGGTAAGCGCCACCGCGCCGCCTGCCAGGGCGATCGCGCCGCCTGTTCCGATGCCTGCGGCCACCGAGCCGAAGCAGGCCGGCCCGACGCCCTGCAGCGTCATGCTGCCGGAGCCGAGCAGACCGAAGGCCTGGCCCTGGCCATCCTGGGGCAGGGCGTCCAGGAACGGCCGTTGCAGGCCGAGACCGTAGGCGAATCCGAAGCCGCAGAGCAGCAGCAGACAGGACGAGACGCCCACTCCGGGCTCGGCAGCGAAGCCGACCAGCGGCAGTCCCATCAGCGCAATCAACGGGACTACCAGTCGCTCCCGGGTGGGTGGCCGTAGCAGTCGACCCACCAACAGGTCACCGACAAGCATGCCGACCGGCAGACAGCCCATCAGCACCGCGTACCAGCCGGGCGCGAAGTGGCGTCCTCCCGCGTAGGCGACGATCAGGCCTTCCGCGCCCGCTACGAACGCGGACGGTAGCCACTGGGCCAGCATCAGTCGTCGCACCGTGTGTCCGCGCAGCAGCTGGCCGGCACCGAGCAGGCTTGTCCGGACGGCCCCGCCATCACCCCGAGCGCTGCCGGGTGTGCCGCCGAACTCTCCCGGCTGCAGCCGGGGTAGCCGGATGCGGATAGCGAGCGCGCAGCCGAGGTAGAGGGCGGCGCTTACCGCGAGCGCCCGGCGCGGGCCGAGTATCGCGACGGCCGCACCTCCCAGCGCCAGACCGAACAATTGCGCGCCGGAGGCAGCGATGTTGTTCAGTGAACGGCCCAGTACATAGGCGTCGCCCTCCAGCCACTGCGCGACCAGCCGACTCGACGCGCCGCTGAACACCGGTGTGGCGAGGGCGACCAGCGCCACCACACCAAGGCTTGCCGCAATCGGCATCCTCACCAGGGCGAGCAGCAGGGCGGCGGCGCACTCCAAGGCGTAACCGCCGGCGATGAGCGCGCGGGGCGGCAGTCGGTCGGCCAGTGAGCCCAGGAGCAGCGAGCCGAACAACTGCGGGAGAAAGCCGATGCCGAAGGCCAGCGCGCTCAACAGCGCGGAGCTGGTGGCCGCGAAGACCAGAACCGAGAACGTGGTGATCCGCAGCGAGTCCGCAGTGATCGCGACGGTGCGGGTCGAGAAGAGCAGCCGGAATCGCGGCTCGGCCAGCACCTCCCGGTAGGTGGCACGGTGGTTGCCCTGCGCGGGTTCGGCGGTTGGGGTCATGACGCGCAGCCTCGCCGTGCGCCCACGCCACACACCAATGATTCGTCGTTGGACGAATCCAAACAGACGTCCCGCGGTAGCATGGCACGGTGCTGCGCTTCGAAGTCTCCGTCGAGGACCTGCTGCGCAGCCGCTTCGCACTGTCGCCCGCGATGGACCTCTGCTCACTGCTGCGCTCGCTCGCCGGCCAAGACCGGCCGCTGCCGCGAGCCTGGGCCACCCGGCTCCTGCCGGCCTTTGAACGGCTTCGCCGCGATACCGAACTGAACGCCGCCCTCGCCCTGCACAACCCGCAATCCGGACCGAACTTCGTCGCCCCGCCCCCGCGCGGCCTCAATCAGACCTGGGCAGACGACCTGGCCATGATCCGGGCCACACCGCTGGACGCGGCCCGCCGCGAATTCGCCACCACCGCGACCGGCCCGTTGGCCCGTGATCCCCGCGTACGCGCAGTGCTGGACTCGACGGACGCCGTCTCCAGGATCGCCGAGGCGATGGACCAGGCGTGGCACGAGCTGCTCGCCACGGACTGGCCGCAACTACGCGCGATCTGTGAGCGCGATGTCGTGCACCGGGTGGGTGTGATCGGCGAACACGGATGGGCCACGACCATCGAGAGCCTGCACCCGAGCATCGCCTGGCGCGCCGGCGGTATCGAGCTCGGCTTCTTCCGAGGCGGAACAGTCCGCCTCACCGGCGACGGGCTACTGCTGATCCCTTCGGTCTTCGTCGGGAATATCGCCGCCCACCTGGAAGACCCCTGGCCCAGGACCTTGGTCTATCCCGCCCGCGGTACCGCCGCCCTGTGGGGCAAACAGGAGACTGTCCCCCAACCGGATGCGCTGACCGCTCTGGTCGGCCGGGCCCGAGCCCGGCTGCTGGTGGCGCTGGACGCCCCGGCCAGTACCAGCCACCTCGCCCGAAGCCTCGCCATGGCACCCGGCGCGGTAGGAGACCACCTCGCCATCCTGCGAGGCGCGGGTCTGCTCGTCCGCGCCCGGTCCGGACGGTCGGTGCTCTACCGGCGCACCCCGCTCGGCGAGGCACTGGCCGGCGGTTCGGGCTGAGGGCTCAGATCAGCACTGGTGTCGGGGTCGGTGATGAGCGCCGACGGCACCCGCGTCTTGACACAGTGCCGGGGCCACCAGGAGGCAGCGAACGCCGGAAGACACGACACGGTGCACGAGATCTTCTCCAGCACACCGGGCGAACGGTTTACCCACGACAGGTAGTACCGCCTTCACCGCTCCCTGTGCCGGCCGCCGGCATAATCCGATTGACGCGCGGCAGCCGCTGCGGGTGCCCCGCTCCGTCGGGAAGAAGAGATCACACAGGCAGTGGATCACCCCGTCCCACTCTCCGGGTAACGTCAAGGTATGAGTCATCCGCACCCCGAGCTGAAAGCCGCCCCGCCGCTTCCCGAAGGAGGGCTGCGGGTCATCGCCCTGGGCGGCCTAGGTGAGATCGGCCGCAATATGACCGTCTTCGAGCACGCCGACAAGCTGCTCATCGTCGACTGCGGCGTGCTGTTTCCCGAGGAGACCCAGCCCGGCGTGGACGTAATCCTGCCGGACTTCACCTCGATCCGGGACCGGCTGGACGACATCGTGGCCGTGGTACTCACCCACGGCCACGAGGACCACATCGGCGGCGTGCCGTACCTGCTGCGCGAGCGGTCCGACATTCCCGTCGTCGGCTCCAAGCTGACGCTGGCATTCCTGGAGGCCAAGCTCAAGGAACACGGCATCCGGCCGCGCACGGTGCGGGTGAAGGAGGGCGACCGGCGCGGCTTCGGGCCCTTCGACTGCGAGTTCGTTGCGGTCAACCACTCCATCCCGGACAGCCTCGCGGTCGCGATCCGCACCGGCGCCGGGATGGTGCTGCACACCGGCGACTTCAAGATGGACCAGTTCCCTCTCGACGACCGCATCACCGATCTGCGCGCCTTCGCCCGCCTCGGCGAGGAGGGCGTGGACCTGTTCCTCACCGACTCCACCAACGCCGAAGTACCCGGCTTCACCACCTCCGAGCGTGAGCTGAACCCGGCGATCGAGCAGGTGATGCGCACCGCGCCGCGCCGGGTCATCGTCTCCAGCTTCGCCAGCCATGTGCACCGCATCCAACAGGTCCTGGACGCCGCCCACCAGCACGGCCGCAAGGTCGCCTTCGTCGGCCGGTCGATGGTCCGCAACATGGGCATCGCCCGTGAACTGGGGTATTTGAAGGTCCCGTCCGGTCTGGTCGTGAGCACGAAGGAGCTGGAGAAGCTCCCGGACCACAAGATCACTCTGGTGTGCACCGGCTCCCAGGGCGAACCGATGGCCGCGCTGTCACGGATGGCCAACCGCGACCACCAGATCCGCATCGGCAAGGACGACACCGTCCTGCTCGCCAGCTCCCTCATCCCCGGCAACGAGAGCGCCATCTACCGCGTCATCAACGGACTTACCCGGTGGGGCGCCCACGTGGTCCACAAGGGCAACGCCAAGGTCCACGTCTCCGGGCACGCCAGCGCCGGCGAACTCGTCTACTGCTACAACATCGTCAAACCCCGCAATGTCATGCCCGTGCACGGCGAATGGCGCCACCTGCGGGCCAACGGCGACCTCGCCATCCGTACCGGTGTCGACCCAGACCGGGTCGTCATCGCCGAGGACGGCGTCGTCGTCGACCTCGTCGACGGGCGCGCGTCCATCACCGGCAAGGTCCCCGCCGGCAACGTCTACGTGGACGGCATGGAAGTCGGCGGCGCCACCGAAGCTTCCCTCAAGGACCGCCTCACCCTCGCCGCCGAAGGCGTGGTCACGGTGGTGGCGATCGTCGACGCAGACACCGGCGCCCTCGCCGAGGCCCCCGACTTCCTGGCCCGCGGCTTCGTCCACGACGACACCACCTTCGAGCCGGTCGTCCCCGTCATCGAGAAGACCCTGTCCACCGCGGCTGAGGAAGGCGTCGGGGACGCGCGCCAACTCGAACAGCTCCTCGCCCGCGCTGTGGCGAACTGGGCGTTCCGCACCCACCGCCGCAAGCCCCTCATCATCCCCGTCATCATCGACGCCTGAGCCCGGCAGCACGGTCCCCGGTTCGGGTCTGTACGGTGGGTGGTGTAACTCCCGTTCAGAGAGCGACAGTTGATGACTGACGTGACGAGTGACACCGAGGCCGGCAAGGTCACCACGGATGCCTCCGAGGCCGTGGACGAGGCCCTGCTGAGCGAGCTGATGGAGCGGGCCCGGGCCGGCAGGGTGAGCCTGACCGGGCGAGGGCGGGCTGCTGCAGCAGCTGACCAAGCGGGTGCTGGAGTCCGTGCGAGCCACGCCGACTTCGACTCCGCCTCTTCTCCGCCGCCGCCCAGCTCGTCACGACCGCCCGCCGTCGACACCTCAGATTCACAGACCATTGGCCCTGGACCAACGTGATCACCAGTGCCCTGGCCAGGCTCGAAGCCCTCCCGAACCCAGGCGGGCGTGGGGCATGCGGTTTCCTTTCAAGGATGAGGTGCTTGGGAAGGCAACTGCGTGAGGTGACACCGCGAGGCCGTCTGTGCGGCGGCCTCGCGGTGTTCGCGGAGAAAGCCGAACGGCGGGCGGACCTCACGCCGCCTGCCGCACCGACATCACCGCCCACGGCGAGAGGTCGACATCGATCTCGAGCAGGCCGTTTTCGGGCACAGTCAGCGTGAAACGGCGGAGTGAGTCGGCGACAGCGCGCAAGTAAGCGCTGTCTGCCCGGGACAAGTTGAGGGGCGATCCGAGCCGGTGCCAAGCTTCGGCGACGTTCCCGTGCTCCCAGTCCATGATCTCGACGAGGAACGTGCTCCCCGGCTTGAGTCCACCGATCGAGTGGCGGATCCTTCGGTTCGGCCCCATCTCGGCCAGCGCGCGCGTCGCTGGATACGAGTTCGCCGAGCCGACAGCCTTCATGGCCATCTCGTCGGGGTAGTTGAAGAACAGGGCTGACACAGCCGATGTCTGGCTGTCCCGGGTCACGACGCCGTCGGACGTCGCGAGGAGTAGTCGGTCACCCAGCCGTTGGAGCATCGTGAGCGCGTGAAATGTGGGTTTGTGAATGCCGGCCTCGTTCACCAGGCCGAACCCGCCGTGAAACGGTCCGAGCCCGGCTCCTCCTTCTTCGAACACGTCCGTGAAGGCCCAGTAGGAGATCGAGTCGGCGAGGGTGGCACATTTCAGGTACGTCCGCGTGATGGACGTCGCCGCGAACAGCGTGTCATGGATGAAGTCGCGGGCAGACGGCGAGGTCGACCACTCCGTGATATGGATCTCCGCATCCGGATATGCGCTGTTCGCCACAAGATCGCGGAGGAGGACCAGGTCGTCGAAGGTCGCATCGACGTATCGGGCGAGGTGTACCCCCTGGCCGTCGGCGCCGTACGCGAAATCGGTCGGGTACAGGTGAGTCGAGAGGAAGTCGACCGGGAGTTTGCGCTTCGCGCACCAGTCGATGAAGTCCTCGATCCACACCGGGCGCCAGTCGAGAGCGTCCACGTCGGACGCGCCGGCCGTCTCGTGCATCGCCGAGCGGTCCTCGACTTCGCCCTTGTAGCGGTCGTCGGGCACGAAGACGCTCGTTGAGGGCCCGCCCACCTTCAATTCGGGATCGATCTTCTTGATCGCCGTCACAGTGTGTTCGTAGAGTTCGAAGTACTCCGTCTTCGTTCCCGTCCAAAAATGCGGAACCAGGTTCGGTTCGTTCCACACCTCGAATCGCCATTCGCGCACCTCCTCGAGACCGTACCGGTCGATCCAGTGTTCGACCGAACGCGTCACCAGCTCAACCCAGCGCGCCATGTCCTTGGGCGGGCTGCAGTGAGCACCCCACCAGAACACCGTCTCGTGTGCCGTCGCCAACTCGCGTGGCATGAACCCCAGCTCAACGAAGGGGCGGGCGCCGGACTCCAGGATGAAGTCGAACACCTTGTCGATGTAGCTGAAGGTGTACACCGGGGAGGGGAGGGGTGTGTTCGGGCCGAACCCGTGACCATAGCTCTCCCGGTACACGAACATGTCGTCGTGGAAGATGCCGTGGAAGCGGATGTAACGGAATCCGCAGGCGTCGACAGCCTCGCCGAACTGCTGTTGCCAGTCTGCGCGCAATGCCTCATTCGCTCGTCCGGCGCCGACGCACTCCGCCCAGATGTGCGGGAGCGCGCTCTCGTCGCGCAGGTCGCCGTCGATCCGGAACCGAGGTTCGCTCAGGGCGTCGTTTGTCATGGTCTCATTTCTTCGCAGAGTCGTTCATGGAAGAGGCCGACTTCGCCGCGGCGTCGACGTCCGCGCCCGTCTGAGCGCCGGGGCATCAGCCCTTGACGGCGCCGAGCGACAGGCCCGACTGCCAATACCGCTGCAGGCTGAGGAACGCGACGATCAGCGGAATGATTGTCAGCAGCGCGGCTGTGATCACGAGATTCTGGATGAGAGCGCCGTTCCCCGCGGTCGATCCCAGCTTGTTCCATTGATTGAGTCCGATGGTCAGTGGATACCAGTTGGGATCCTTGAGCATGATCAACGGAAGGAAGTAGTTGTTCCAGATCGATACGAACGAGAAGAGCAGGACCGTCACGCTCGCCGGTGCGAGCATCGGGAGCGCAATCTGAACGAAGGTCCTGAATTCGCCGGCACCGTCGACCTTTGCGGCATCGAGCAGGTCCGTCGGCACGGCTTCGGCCGTGAACACCCACATCAGGTACAACCCGAAGGGGTTGATGAAACTCGGTATGAGAACGGCCCACGGGGTGTTGGTGAGGCCGAGATGCGCGAACAGCAAGAACTGTGGGATCGCCAGGGCGATGCCCGGCACCGCGATCGATCCCAGGATGACGAAAAGGAGAACGCGCTTGCCGCTGAAGTGGAGCTTCGCCAGGGCGTATCCGCCGAGGGCCGCCAGAAACGTTGACACGGCCGCGCCCACGACGACGTAGAGGACGGTGTTGAGCAGCCACCGGGTGAAAATCCCGTTCTGGTATCTGAACACCTCGACGATGTTGTCCCACAGGGCGAACTTGTGACCGGGCGCGAGCCCGAACGAGGACACGAAGTCGGCCTGTGACTTGGTTGCGTTGATGACCAGCCACACGAGCGGCAGCAGGCAGTACAGGGCAGACAGCCCCGTCATGACAGTGAGAGTTACGCTCTTCTTGGGGTTGTCCACGCTGTAGAGGCGACGGCGGTTGCGGGAATCACGAATCGATGCGCCGGGGGTCACGACGTGGGCTTCCCCGGATGCAGCTCGTGTGCTAGTCCTCGAACGCATTCCTCAATCCTCTGATTTGGACGGCGTAGGCGACCGCGATCGTGATCGCAGCCATGACGAGCGCGAGGGCTGCCGCATAGCCTTGCTGAGATCCGGCGAAAGCCAGGTTGTACGCGTACAGGTTGGGCGTGTAGTCGGTGGTGATGCCGCTGTTGGCCACCATTGACGGCAGGATCTGCGGCTCGCTGAAAATCTGGAACGTGCCGATGATCGAGAAGATGATCGCGATGACCAGGGAGCTTCGCAGTGCCGGTAGCTTGATTCTGCGGACCACTTGGAATTCGTTCGCCCCGTCGAGGGCCGCAGCCTCGTACAACTCACGCGGGACGGCCTTGAGCACGGCGTAGAAGATGAGCATGTTGAAGCCGGTGAACGCCCAGGTCACCATCATCCCGATGGAGATGAGCGTAGTACCGGGGGCGAAGGGGTTGAGATCCGTGCCCAAAGTGTTGTTGAGGCTGCCGAACAGGCCGTATTTGACGCCCAGCATGAATCCCCACATGAGAGTCGACACGACCGCCGGCACCGCATAGGGGAGGAAGATCGACACCCGCATGAACTTGGCGCCGTGCAGACGCCTGGAGTCCAACGCCAGCGCCAGCGCCATGGCGAGGAGCAACATGATCGGCACCTGGACGAGCGTGAACCAGAAGACCCGGCTCACCCCGTGCCAGAACTGCGCGTCTTGGAACAGCTTGGTGTAGTTGGCGAGCCCGCTGAACGTGTTGCCCCCGATGAGCTTCTCCTGGAAGAGGCTGAGGTAGCCGGCGTAGACGATCGGCACTATGTACACGAGGATGAACAACAGCCCGAAGGGCGCGATGAACGCCAGTCCGATCTGTTTCCCGCGCCTTTTGGCAGGTGCCTGGTGTTGCGTTGTATCTGGCGACATCACAGCGGTGACGTCGAGACGGCCTGCGTGGCCCATTCGCGGTGTTCCTTTCGGTGCGTTGCCTTGCCCGGGCTCGCTTCCTCACGCAGTCCTGACGGGGAACCGCTAGTCCACCTCGAAACCCTGCTCGTTGCCGTACTTGATCATGCGCTGTTTCCACTCTTCGAGGATTCCCGTGAGAGAGCCCTTGCCTGTGGTGTAGAACTTCGATACGAGGTCGCCGTAGGCCGATCGGGCCCATTCGAAGAACGGCGGGTACTGCCAGCCGCTCGCGACGATCTTCGTGGCGTGGGCCAGCACGGGGCCGACCTTCTGGTCACCGAAGTACTTGTTGACCTTGTTCTGGGAGTCCGTGCTCGCCAATACCGAGGTGTTCGGCACGAAGGCGCCCGCGTCGACGCGGGAAGAGAGGCCGCCGCCGTGCGTGAAGTACTCGAGGAACTTGAACGCCGCGTCCTTGTGCCCGGCAGCGGCCGGGATACCGAAGCCGCTTCCGCCGTTCTCAGCTCCGACCTCGTCGCCCCGCTGCCACTGCGGCATCAACGCAACTCTGAAGTCACCGGCGGCCTTGGGCGCACGCTGGGGCAGTGACGAGGTCAGCCAGCCGCCCATGATCTGGGAGGCAAGAGTTCCGTCGTTGAGCGTGCGGTTCCAGTCGTCAGACCACGCCGTGACCTTGGTGTTGAGCAAGCCCTCGTCGAGCATCTTCTGCCAGAACGCCACGGCCTTGGTCGTGCCAGGCTCCGTGAAGTCGATGTGCACCTTGGTGCCGTTCACCTTGAACGGGCGGCCGCCTGCCTGCCAGATGAGCGAGAGCAGGAAGAAGAGGTCCCCGGTGTCCTGGGCGATGTAGTGGTTGCCACCGAGCGCGCGAACCTTCTTGGCGTCCTCGTAGTACTCGTTCCACGTAGCCGGAGGTTTCTTCACACCGGCCTTTTTGAGTGTGGTCTTGTTGTAGAACATGACCGACGGACCGTAGTCAGAAGGCAGCGCGTAGACCTTGTCACCGACTGTCACATCATTCCACGCGGCCTTGGCGTAGTCCTTCTTGAGATCCTCGGCGCCCAGTTTCCCGAGATCGTCGAGCTTGCCAGGAATGGCGAAGTAGGGCACCGCGAAGTACTCGAACATCGCGAGGTCCGGCACGCCGGAACCGGCCTGGATTGCATTGTCGAGTGCCGTGTACTCGTCGAATGACGAGCCGGCGTTGACCACCTTGACCTTGATGTTCGGGTTCGCCGCCTCGAAACCAGGCACGGCCTTTGCGACGGTGTCGTCCCAACTCCAGACTGTGAGCTTCACCTGGTTGTTGCCGCTCTCTGCCGGCCCACTCGAGCAAGCGCCCAGTACGAGCATCAGCGCGAGTGCCGCGGAAAAGAGCCTTGCTTTCTTGCGGAGCCTCATGAGCCGCCCTCCTCTTTGAGATGGCTCGAAACTTTTTCGCATTACTTTCGAAGACGCGTGGGACGGTAGTCGGCGCCCTCTGCTCGCGTCAAGGACTTGAGCAGATAGACGTCGGGGGCGGCACATGTGTAACGTGAGCTTCGGTTCGAAAAAGTTTCGGACACGAACGGAGTCACGATGAGTCGGCGCTCTCATTCCGAACGAGCCACCCTCGCGGATGTCGCCCGGCTGGCCGGCGTCTCGCCGGCGACCGCCTCGAAAGTCCTCAACGGCCGCAGCGACGTGGGGGCGAACACGCGCGACCTTGTCCTTAGCGTCATCGCCGAGCTCGGTTACAAGCCGACGACGGCGCGACGGGATCTGCAGCGGGAGCGGACGCTCGTCACCGTGCTCGACATCGTCGAGTCTCCATACGCCGGGACGGTGCTCCAGGGAATCCTCGTGGCAGCGAGCGCTGCACAGACCGAGCTCCTCCTGCGCCGGCCGCCCGAAGATTGGATCGGCACCAGCCGTACAGCGGCCCGTGCCTGGATCGCGAAGCTGCTGGCGTCCGAAGTCGCCGGCATCATCGCCCTCGCCGTCGCCGTGCCCGACTCGGTGCTCCTCGTCGCGGAGGATGCAGAGCTGCCGGTGGTGACGATCGACCCGATCGACACCACCGACTCACGTGTCGTCAGCATCGGTTCCACCAACTGGGCGGGTGGCCGCTCGGCAACCGAGCACGTCATCGGGCTGGGCCACCGCAGGATCGGCTGGATCGGCGGTCCGCTGGGTTCCACTCCCTCGGCAGAGCGCTTCCACGGGTACCAGGCCGCGCTGCACTCGGCGGGCATCACGCCGGACGGCGCGATGATCCGCCACGACGCGTTCTCCGTCGAAGCGGGACTTCAGCACGCCCATGACATGCTGGCGCTCGACGAGCGGCCAACCGCGATCGTCGCGGGCAACGACGAAATCGCTGTCGGGGTGCTCGCTGCGGCCAATGAACTCCCTATCACCATCCCGGGGGATCTGTCGGTCACCGGGTTCGACGACACGCCGCAAGCCCAATGGACAACCCCCCGGCTGACGTCCGTCGGGCAGCCGCTCGTCGGCATGGGCCGGATGGCCGTCGAGACCGCGCTCGGCATGGCGAACGGCGTCCAGCCCGCCTCCCGGCACCTCCAGCTGGCGACCACCCTCAACGTCCGTGACTCCACAGGCCCGGCCACCTGACCTGCTCCGCCCCACCTCGGATATCCACCGCGTAGTGGTGACCACATGACCGGAAGCCATGTCCATGGTCTCCTGAAGAGGCGCCGCCCTGTGGGCCCGGCTCGATGCCGGCCTGGTGCATCAGGACGGCTCGACGCGGGCGGCGCCGCGAGGTGTCAGAGCGGCGTGATCACATACTCCCCCCCTGCCTTGGTCTCGAACACGGCGACGGTGCTTTCGGGGCGCTTCACTTCTCTCTCAGCGCCGCCCGTTGAGTGCACGGTGACCGGTGCGGCGGTGCGCAGTCGGACGGTGCCGCTCTGGCGCGCAGCCAGGTGGGCGTGGGTCATCGCGCCGTCGCGCCAGGAGACGCTGACGGTGAGGCCGCCGCGGGCGAGGAGGCCGGTGACCCGGCCCTCGGGGAGCTGCGACGGCAGGGCGGGAAGCAGGTGGACCTCACCGGTGTGGGACTGGAGCAGCCATTCGGTCACGCCCGCGGTGGCGCCGAAGTTGCCGTCGATCTGGAACGGCGGGTGCAGGTCGAACAGGTTCGGGGCAGTGTGGTCGGGGGTGAGCAGGTCGGTGAGGAGCTTGTAGGAGCGGGCGCCTTCCTCCGCTCGCGCCCAAAAATTGATCTTCCAGGCGAGGGACCAGCCGGTGCCGTCGTCCTCACGCATCTCCAGAGTCTTCAGAGCGGCCTGGAAGAGTTCCGGGGTGTTGCGCTTGGTGATCTGGTTGCTGGGATGCAGGCCGTACAGGTGGGAGATGTGGCGGTGCTGCTGTTCGGGCGCGCCCCCGTCCCAGTCCTGCTGCCACTCCTGCAACTGCCCCAGTGCGCCGATCTTCATGGGCGGCAGTTGGGCGCGGGCCTGGCGCACCCGGTCGGCGTACGGGCTGGTGGTGCCGAGCGCGTCGCAGGCGGCGAGGTAGCCGTCGAAGAGGTCGCGCAGGATCTGGTTGTCCATCGTCGGGCCCGCACATGCGGACACGTCGGAGTGGTGGGCGTTCTCGGGCGAGACGGACGGACAGGTCACAAGATGCCCGCTGGTGGGGTCTTGGACGAGCGAGTCGAGGAAGAAGCGGACCGCCCCTTCCACCACGGGCAGTCGGCGACGCAGGGCCGCGCTGTCTCCGGTGAAGCGGTAGTGCTCCCATACGGAGGTGGCCAGCCAGGCGCCACCGGTGGGCCACATCCCCCAGAAGGCTCCGTCCACGGGCGCGGTGCCGCGCCAGGCGTCGGTGTTGTGATGGGCGACCCAGCCGTCGGCTCCGTACTGCACCCTGGCGGTCTTCTGTCCGGCCTGGGCGAGGTCGTCGAGCAGGGCGAAGATCGGCTCCCAGCACTCCAGGAGGTTGGTGGTGGGCGCGGGCCAGTAGTTCATCTCCGTGTTGATGTTGATCGTGTACTTGGAGTCCCAGGGCGGGGACAGCTCGTCGTTCCAGATGCCCTGCAGGTTGGTCGGCTGGGTACCGGGCCGGGACGAGGAGATGAGTAGATAGCGGCCGAACTGGTAGTGCAGGGCCACCAGTTGCGGGTCATCGGCCTGAGAGAAGGCGGCCACTCGCCGATCGGTCGATGCCTCCGCCGCCTCCGTGGTGCCGAGGTCGAGCGTGACCCGGCGGAAGAGTGCGCGGTGGTCGCGCACGTGCCGGGAGCGCAACTGCCCGTACGGGGTGTCGGCGGCGGCGTTCAGTGGGCGCTCGGCGCGGGCGCGGTGGTCGCCGGAGGCGTCCCGGTAGTCGTTGTAGCTGGTGCCGACGGACACCAGCAGGGTCACCGCGTCGGCCCCGTCCACGGCGAGCGTGCCGTTTTCGCTGCGCACGGTGCCCCCTTCGGCGCGGGCACGGACCAGGGCGCGGAAGCGGACCCGGCCGGTGACGCCCTCACGTGTCTGCCCGGTCCCCTCCAGCGCGGCGGTGATCCGGTCCGGGGAGGATGTCTGAGCCTGCTGGGGACTGTCGAAGGCGGCGGTGAACGACAGGGCACCGGGGGTATCCGCGGTCAGCCGGACCACGATCACCTGGTCGGCATGGCCGGCGAACGCCTCGCGACGGTATGCCACTCCGTCGCGGACGTACGTCGTGGTCGCCACGGCTGTGTCCAGGTCCAACTCGCGTCGGTAGGAGCTGTCTTCACCTGTGCCTGGAAACGTCAGGCGCAGGTTGCCGACTGTCTGGTACATCAGCTCCCCGACTGGGATGCCCAGGAAGGTGGAGTTGATCAGGTCCTGGGCGGAGTTCCACTCGCCGGCGAAGACCCGGCGGCGGATCTCGGGGAGGTTTGCCAAACCCTGAGGGTTGGCGGGTTCGTAGGGGCCTCCCGCCCACAGGGTGTCTTCATTGAGTTGGAGCTGCTCGGTGTCCACTCCGCCGAACACCATCGCGCCGAGGCGGCCGTTGCCGAGCGGCAACGCCTCCAGCCACTGGCCGGCGGGCTTGTCGTACCACAGGGCGAGGCGGGAGGCCTCCGGGGCGGTGGCCTCCTCCGCTTCTGATGAGGTCCCCGGCGCCGCGGCCGCCACAGCGGGCGGGAGGCCGACGGCGAGTGCGGTGGACGTGGCTGCGGAGGCGACGAGAAAGTCTCTTCGTTCCATGGGAATGTCTGCCTTTCGATCGCGGGTTGGGTCGGTCGTTCGGGTGTGGTGCAACTCGGGGGACGCGCACGTGGCTTCACGTGGGCCGTTCTGCCGTACCGGTCCTTCCGGTGAGAGTTCACCTCGCCGGTTCGAAGGTCGGCGTCCCGACCGTGGGCACCGCCACCTGATACGGCGTGGTCAGCCGGGCGCGGGCGGCAGCGAAGGGGGAGCGGCTGCCGGGGGTGCGGGACAGCGCGAGGGCGCTGAGGGTGATCGCGCCGTTGAGGGAGCCGATCCACTGTGCGGGGACACCTCCGAGGGTGAAGGAACAGCGGCAGAATGCCGGTGAACGCGCCGAACACGGTGCCCCTGCCGCAGTTGAGGCTGATATCGCCGATGACCGCGGCGGCGAACACGGTGAAGACGTAGCCGCTGCCCTGGGCGGAGAGCACCGAGGCGAGGCGTCCCGAGAGCAGCAGGCCGCTCAGCGCGGCGAGGACGCTCGCGGTGACGATGACGATGACGATGACGATCCACAGCACCCGGTCGGCGCGAATGCCGGCCGCTTTCGCCCCGTCGACGTTGCCGCCGATCGCGTAGAGGGAGCGACCGAAGCTGGTGAAGCCGAACACCACCATCACGATGGCGAACAGGATCAGGCAGATCCACACCGAGGCAGGCATGCCCAGCCATTGGGCGGTGCGGAGGTAGAGGCATCGAGGCGGGTTCATTGAAGAAGGTCTGGCCGCCGGAGACGCCCGTCAGGATGCCGCGCAGCACAATCAGCATGCCCAGCGTGACAATGAAGCCGTTGAGCCCGAACCGGATGATGTACAGGGCGTTCACCGCCCCGATCAGTAGACCGGCCGTCAGGGTGATAGGGATGGACCAGCTGGCGGGCAGCAGTCCGATCCCATGCGCCGCGCCCGCCGTGAGCGGGTTGGTCGGCGTCGTCCCAGGAGGCCAAGTAGCTGTCGGTGCAGGCCTCCACGAAGGTGGTGAAGTAGCTGTCGACTGAGGGGGCCCAGTTGCGCGGCGTGCGGTCCTTCTGGCACGGCCACCAGTGCCGCCGCCCCCGGCGGAACGCAGTCGGGTCACCTGCCACAACCGCGGCACGTCGACGTAGCCGATGCCCCGCCGCGCACCCCGCCCCTCAAAGCTCCGCCAGGGGAACCACCGACGGCCGCTCCGCCCGGCTGGCCACCATGACGGACGAGCCGCTCTCCGCCGAATTCAGCAGCGACTCCATGACATCGAGCACGTGGTACGCGAGCGGACCGCCGACGCGCGGTTCGCACGTCGCGGGCGTGGCCGCCAGATCCGCGACGCCGTAGCCACGCCCCGCCCCGAGGTAGCCGGCGGAGACCGGGAGCGCCTCCCACTCGCCGACGCCGAGGCGGAAGAGGCGAGTGTCGCCCTCGAAGTGGTTCGGGTCGGGCACCGCCAGTGTGCCCAGAGGTCCGTGCACCTCGATGTTCGCGGAGTGCGTCGCGGCCGCGTCGAAGCTCATCACCAGCGTTGAAAGCACTCCCGACTCATGCACAAGGACACCCGTGACATGGGTGTCCACGTGGACGTCGACCCGCTCACCGGCCCGCGGCCCACTGCCGATCTCGCGCTCCGTACGCGTGTGGCTCGCCGCTCCGATCACCGAGGTCACGGGCCCGAGCAGCGTGACGAGGGCGGTGATGTAGTACGGGCCCATGTCGAGCAGTGGTCCGCCGCCCGGGGCGTAATAGAAGTCCGGGTTCGGGTGCCAGCGTTCGTGTCCGGGCGTGACCATCGTCGCCGTCGCCGCGACCGGTGCGCCGATGAGTCCGTCGTCGATGGCCTTGCGTGCGGTCTGAATGCCGGTGCCGAGTACGGTGTCCGGCGCGCAGCCGACGACAACTCCCGCCAGCCGGGCGGCCTTCAGCACCAGGCGGGCCTCTCCTGTCGTGGCGGCCAGAGGCTTCTCGCCGTAGACGTGCTTGCCGGCCGCGATCGCCTTGAGTGCTATCTCGCCGTGCGCGGCGGGGATCGTCAGGTTGAGTACGAGGTCCACGTCGTCGGCGGCGAGCAGCTCGTCGACGCTCAGGATGCGCACATCGCCGCCGTCCCACTCCTTCGCGACGGCCCGGGCGCGCGCCGCGTCCAAATCGGCTACGGCGACCAGGGCGACATCCCCCAGCCTGCGCAGGCTGGCGAGGTACTGGTCGACGATCGTGCCGCACCCGATGATCCCGATGTTCAGCGGCTGGCCCACAGCAGGCCCCTTTCGACAATGGTTCGGACGCTGGG
Organism: Streptomyces sp. NBC_01446; assembly: GCF_026340095.1. Taxonomy (GTDB): domain Bacteria; phylum Actinomycetota; class Actinomycetes; order Streptomycetales; family Streptomycetaceae; genus Streptomyces; species Streptomyces aureus. Next base: position 816,201 of record NZ_JAPEPO010000001.1, read on the forward strand.
GTTCTCGAGGTCCTCGACGTGGTGTCCCGGCGTGCACACGAAGATCCGACCCTTGCCCCACCGGCGGGACCAGATGGCCGGCGAGGTGACTTCCCGGTGCCAGGGGTCCCAGGGGCGGATCTTCTGCGTGGTGGTGGCGAGGACGTCGATGTAGTCGTCGGCGAGGACCCAGTACTGCTCGGTGACGAGATCGAAGTCCGCTATGCCCTCGGTGATGGGGTGCTCGGCCGCGGCCGGAAGCATGTTCACGGTGTACGGGACGTAGTTGTCGGACTGCTCGCCGATTCGCTCGTCCCGGTGTTTTCCCGGATGACAGGCGAACTGCCCGCCGATGAGGTGCAGATAGTCGGCGGTGTTGCGGTAGGAGTCAGCGATCCCGCCGTGCCAGCCGGCGAGACCGGTGCCGTTCTCGACGGCCGTCCGCAGCCCGGCGAACTCCTCCCGCTCGATCGTGGACATCGTCACGCACTGCACGACGAGGTCCACTCCGGCCATGTACGCGGCGTTCGCATAGGCCTTGGGCGAATCCTCGACCCGTATCGCGTAGCCATGCGCCGTGAGGTGCGGGATGAACAGGTCGGTGGCCTCGACGGGCTGGTGCCCCTCCCAGCCGCCGCGTACGACGAGGGCCTTCTTGTTGGTCGCCACTGATCTCCTTTGCTGTACGAGATGGGTGCCTACGTGCGCGTGCTTGCCGGACCCGGCCGTCAGGCCGCTGACGAGACGGCGGCGTGCGATCACGGCAGTCTGCGGCGTCTGCGAAAGTTCATGGTCTTCCGCTCCTCAGCGCTGAGAGACGAAGGCTTGGAAGGCGATCCGACCTCGCAAAAAATTCGAAATCTTTCGGAGAATATTCGATACGTTGGCACCGTAGGGAGGGGTGGAGATCGCGGTCAAGAGGCGTGCACACAGTGACATTTGAGTGTGGTCGCTGGAGGATGGACGGGCGAAGGCCGACGTCACGCCGGGAATTGACGCCGCGCGCGCCAACCCAAGCTGCCGCTACCGAAAATATTTCGAGACATCAGGAAGCGAAATGCCCCTCCCGTCCTCCTCGAGCAATACCAAACCCAAGCCCAAGCCCAGGCTTACGTCGGCCGCCCTCGCGCACGGCACGGGAGTCTCCACCGCCACCGCGTCCAAGGTCGTCGGCCGGGCGGACGTGGCTCCCGGAACGCCCACGAGGGGCCTTGCCGCACTCGAGGAGACCGGGTACCGCTCACCGGCCCAGCGTTGCTCGCCCGCAGGGCCCTCTGTCGTCGAGGTCGCCTTCTACGCAATTGGCTCCGACTGACCCCTCGACGGTGCTCAAAGGCATCCTCGACCACGCCACGAGCGCTGGCGTCGAGATCACCCTCAGTACCACCGGAAGTCCACGGTCCACTCGACTCGACCCGCATGGCACAGCGCATGATCAGTGAAGGCCGCACCGGAATCCTCGCGGTGACCTCGGCGTACGGCGAGCGCGAACTGGCTGCCTTCCAGCGCCAGCACATCCCCGTCGTGGTCATCGAGTTCCTCCGTGGATACCCCTGCCTTCGGGCAGGGGAGGAAACAGACACTCGTTCAACCCGCCGCCCGCCGACGTCGTCAGTGTCGGAGCCACCAACTGGTGGGTGGCAAAGCCGCCACCGCACACCTCTTGGGCCTGGGCCACCGCCGCATCGCCTACCTGGGCGGCCCGGAGTCGACGGAATGCAACCAGGCACGCCTGCACGGCTACCTGTGCGCTCTCACGGCCCACGGCCTCGCCCCCGACCTCCTCACCCACGGCCGCTTCCGCGCCGACCACGACACCGAAGGCGTCACCGCACTCCTGGCCCGCAACAATCCCCCGACCGCGATCTTCGCCGGCAAAGACGCCATCGCCGTCGGTGTCCTGCGCGAGGCCCGACGTCGCGGCATCCGCGTACCCGAAGACCTGAGCCTGCTCGGCTTCGACGGCACCGCCCTCGCCCAGGACTCCGTTCCCGCCCTCACCCCCGTCGCCCAACCCCTCCAGGAAATGCGCCGCGCCACCCTCCGCGCCGTACTCCGCCAATCCCGCGGCGAACAACCCGACACCCACCGCGTGGAACTCGCCACGCAATTCGCAGTACGCGAATCGACAACGCGCCTCCGGTGAGGCGGCTTCGGCCAGGCGGTTGGCGATGCAAGCGCCTCACCTGCCTCCCCACGCGGTGGACGAGTAGGCGTACGCGTTCTGCATCGTGGAGGCCTTCCACCAACACCATTGCCACCGGGGGATCTTCGCCAACGGTGCAAAGAATTGGGGTGATCCGTCGCCCGGGCTGCTCTGGCACGACACATGGCAGCGCGAGAAGGCCACGCTGCTCAACTGTGCGGCCGAGGATTTGATCCGCGAGACCATCGCCCGCAACGGCATCGTGCCCCAGACATCGCCGTCGTCCCTTCCGGGGTACTCCCCTGTGCGATCTGCGCGGTCAGAGACAGGGCTTACTCACCGGAAGGCGGACGGAGCGACAACAGGCACCTCGACAACCGCATCGGCCTTCGGAACGCCCCAAGAATGCCCGCTGATCACGTTGCCGCACCAGGAAACGACAAGATCCCCGACAGAGTCCCGCTCAGCGCACCTTGCGCACGGGCAGGATGGCCAGCGCACCACCGAGACACACCAGGGAGGCGGTGATCAGCAGGATCGCGTAGTTGTGCCCGCCGCCGAGTGAGATGAGCAGCGCTCCGAGTGCGGGGGCGAAGATCTGTGGGGCCGACATCGCGATGTTGAAGATGCCGAGGTCCTTGGAAGGATTGTCCGGGTCCGGCAGCACGTCGATGACGAGCGCGAGGTCGACACCGAGGTAGGTGCCGAAACCCAGTCCCAGGACGATCTCCGCACAGTAGAACAAGGCAATGGTGTCAGCCTGACTGAGGATCAGCATGCCGACACCGAACGACACGGCAGCGACGGCGATGAACGGCTTGCGGCGTCCGACCTGGTCCGAGAGCCAGCCGGCGGTCAGCGAGGCGCCCATAACGACCAGCCCATAGAGGAGGACGCCGACGGCGAGCGTCTCGGTCGCTTCGGCGGCGCTGAGCCGCATCTCGTGCTGGAGGTAGATGAGACGGAAGGTGGTAAACATCCAATTGGCGAGCGTCAGCAGGAAGCGGGAGAGCCAGGTCCAAGCGAAGTCCGGGTGCTGCTTGGGGCTCACCCAGTAGGTGCGCAGGACCGCCCTGAAGCCTTCCCGCGGGGGCTTCCGCTCCAGTGGCTTGTCCGGGAGGACCAGCATGTATCCGATCACCAGGAGGATGCCGATGACGCTGGGTACCAGGAAGAGCAGGAGCATCTGGTCGGTGAAGTACTTAGCGATCCAGGTGCCCGCGGTGGGGGCAAGGTTCTGCATGATGCCGAGCAGTCCGCTGATCTTGCCGCGCTTGAACTCGGGGACGTTGTCGGCGACGGTTGCGACGAATGCGGCGAGCGCGGCGTTGGCGGACGCCGAGGCGATGACGAAGCCGAGGGTGATGACGGCGACGCTGCTCGCCGTGGCGATGAGCAGCAGCCCGACGAACAGGCCCAGCATGCCGAGGGCGAGCCAGGGCCGGCGCCGGCCGTAGCGGCCGGTGGTGCGGTCGCTGAGACGCCCAAAGAACGGGTTAGCCAGCATCGCGGCGACCGAGCCCGTGGTGGTGATGATCCCGAGCGACGAGACCTGGTCGCTCTCGGGGACGATCGCTTGGACTTTGAGTTGCAGGCTGACGAGGATGGGCGTCAACAGGGCGAGGAATATACCGAGTTGACCTGCCGCCATGCCGGCCACCAGTCGGGGTCGGGGGGCTGCGACGGCCGAGAGGGTGCTGGACATGCCGCGTTCTGGCGCGGCGGTGTCGCTGCGGAGGGTTTCGGGGGTCACGGCAGGCTACTTCCTTGTAGTCGGGCAGGACACGGGGGGATGTAGAGAGGTGAGGTGTGTCGGGCGAGGGTCGCGGCCGGGAGAACTGTGTGGCGCCGGTTACGCGTGGCGGAGGTGGCGCTCCGCGCCCACCCAGCGCTGCGGTCCCGTGAGTTCGACATCGGCGCTCAGCCGGATGTCACCGCTGGAGGATCCGAGCATGAGGCGGATGGTGCCGGGCTCGACGAGCCGCCGGCCGTCGCCGGAGGCGTCCTTGGTGTACGAGGTCTGGTCGGCGTGCATCTTGAACGTCACACGGCTCTGTGTACCCGGTGCCAGGTCGATGACTTCGAAGGCCGCCAACTGCATTGTGGGACGGGCGACTTGGGCGACCGGGTCGTCGTAGTAGAGCTGGACGGTCTCCCGGCCCGCGCGCTGTCCCGTGTTGCGGACGAGGCAGGAGACCTCGATGAACCCGTCGGTGGGGACGCGCGCTCCGCCGTCGAGCCGCAGGTCCTCGTAGCTGAAGGAGGTGTACGACAGGCCGTGCCCGAAGGGGTACAGGGGTGTGTTGTCGAGGACGCTGATGCCTTCGCTGTGGCGGCCGAGCGGCGGGGTGAGGTAAGTGCCCGGATTGCTGTCCGGGGTGGCCGGGATCTGTACGGGGAGCTTGCCGCTCGGGCAGGACCGGCCCGACAGGACGCGCGCCAGGGCCGGACCGCCCTCTTCGCCGGGCATGAAGGTCTGCACGACGGCCGCGCAGCGTTCGGCGAGTCCACCGAGTGCGTAGGGTCGGCCGGAGACGACGAGCAGGACGACCGGGGTGCCGGTGGCGAGTACGTGTTCGATCAACTGCGCCTGCACGCCCGGTAGTTGCAGATGAGGGGCGTCGCAGCCCTCCCCCGAGGTTCCGTTGCCGAACATTCCGGCGCGGTCGCCGACGACGACCAGGGCCAGGTCGGCCGAGGCGGCGGCACGCGCGGCGGCGGGCAGACCGGAGTGGTCGCCTCCACTGATCCTGCAGCCCGGTTCATGGACGAAGGTGATGTCCGGCAGTTGCGCGGTGAGCGCCTCGCACAGGGTGGGCAGGGCGAGTCCAAGCGGGTGACCCGGGTACTTGGGCAGGACGTGGTTGGGGAAGGAGTAGCAGCCCAGGAAGGTGGTGGCGTCGTCGGCGCCTGGGCCGATCAGGGCGATGGTGGGGGTGCGGGCGGCGTCGAGGGGCAGGGCGGCGCCCTCGTTGGCCAGCAGGACGATGGAGCGTTCGGCGATGGTGCGGGCGAGTGTGCGGTTGGTCGGCGAGTCGAGGTCGACGGGGGTGCCGAATCCGGCGTCCGCCTCCGGGGTGTAGTTGGCGTCGAGGAGGCCGAGTCGGAGCTTCTGGCGCAGGACGCGTTCGACGGCGCGGTCCAGGAACTCGGGGGTGATCAGGCCGTCGTCGAGCTGTTGGGCGAGCGGGTCGCCATAGCAGCGGGTGTTGGGTAGTTCGACGTCCATTCCGGCTGTCAGTGCGAGGCGGGCGGCGTCGCCTTCGGTGGCGGCAACGCGGTGCATGGTCTGCAGGAAAGCGATCGATCCGTAGTCGGAGACGACTGTGCCGGTGAATCCCCACTGCTCGCGCAGCACTTTCGTCAGGAGCGACTCGTCCGCGCAGGCGGGAACCCCGTCCTGGTCGGTGTAGGAGTTCATCACCGAGCCCACGGCACCTTCGCGCACGGCCATCTCGAAGGGCGGCAGGATCACGTCGGCCATTTCCCGGGCGCCGATGGAGACGGGTGCGTGGTTGCGGGCGCCGCGTGATGCCGCATGCCCGGCGAAGTGCTTGAGCGTGGCGACGACGCCCTGGGACTGCATGCCTCGGACGTAGGCCGTGCCGATGAGGCCGGTCAGGTACGGGTCCTCGCCGAGCGTCTCCTCGACGCGGCCCCAGCGGTAGTCGCGTACGACGTCGAGGACCGGGGCGAGGCCCTGATGGACTCCGACCGACGCCATGTCGCGGCCGATGGCGGCACCCATCTCCTCGACCAGTGCGGGGTCGAAGGTGGCGGCCCACGCCAGTGGGGTGGGGTAGACGGTGGCCCCGAAGGCGGCGAAGCCAGTGAGGCACTCGTCGTGTGCGATCGCCGGAATGCCTAGGCGGGTGCTGCCGGTCAACATCCGTTGTACGCGGACGAGTTCGGCGCGGCCCTCTTCGGGAGTCAGGGGGCGGGTGCCGTAGGGGCGGGTGAGGTGGCCGATGCCGTGGGCCAGGGCCGTGGGCTCGTTCGAGCGGGCGGCGAGGGCTTCTTCGATCGGTGCGACGCGGGCGTCGCCGCTGCCGACGTTGGTCTTGGCCCAGTATCCGCCGAGCTGGGCGATTTTTTCGGCCCGGGTCATCTCTGCCAGGAGGGTCTTGACCCGCTCGTCGGCGCACAGCGATGTGTCGTTCCAGGGGTTCATGGGGCTCCTGCATCCGGCCTGCACATCCGCGGGGCCACGAGGAGGCAGGCCGGTCGACAGATAAGTTCAGGGCGTTGACAAAAAGAACGCGGGAAGCATGCGCACGGACAAGGCCTCAGGTCAAGAAGGTGCGTGCATTTTTTTCGGCCGCCCGGAACAAAGCATTCCGAGTGCGACGAAGGGCGGGCGCATGTGAGCTGGGCCACTCTTGACAGCCTGCAGGATCCTAGATCATATAGGAAATAGAGAAAGGGAGCCGATGCTGACTCACACCGCAGAAACCTGGCCGATCGCCGCCGCCCTCCTGCAGTTCCCGAACACCGGACCTGATGGTGTCCCCACCCAGGACCAGCCCGCCGAGCAGTGGGGCCAGACCCTGCAGGAGGTTGTGGACGCCGGGTTCACCGAGGTCGACCTCACCGATGGCTGGCTCCGTCCCGGCGACCTCGCCCCGGCCCGCCTCGAGGAGCTGCGCGCCACGCTCGCCAAGGTCGGCCTGACCGCCCCGGCCATCTCCGCGATCCGCCGAAGTGTCATCGACCCGGTCGACGGCGACGACAACCTCGCCTACTCGCACCGCACCATCGACGCGGCCGCCGCCCTCGGCGTCCCGCTCATCTCCGTCGGTCTGCACCGGCCGCTCACCGCCGAGCAGCAATCCGTGCTCTGGTTCTGGACCGTGCCGGGACCGAAGGACCCGGCCGGCGATAGGGAGACGTGGCACAGGGCCGTGACCCGGCTGCGCGAACTCGCCGACCACGCCGCCTCGGTGGGCGTGCAGCTTTCGCTGGAGATGTACGAGGACACCTACCTCGGCACGGCAGACTCGGCCGTCGCTCTGCTCACCGACATCGAGCGCGACAACGTCGGCCTCAATCCGGACCTGGGCAACCTCATCCGCATGCAGCGCCCCATCGAGTCGTGGGAGTCGATGGTCACGAAGACCCTGCCGCACGCCAACTACTGGCACGTGAAGAGTTACTACCGCATGGAGGACCCCTCCACCGGCACCGTCCTCACGTCCCCCGCTCCCATGGAGTCCGGGTTCGTCAGCTACCGGCAGGCCGTCAAGATCGCCCTCGCCCACGGCTTCAACGGCGCGTTCTGCGTGGAGCACTACGGCGGCGACGGTCTCAGCGTATCCGCCGCGAACCGCGAGTACCTGCGACGCATCCTGCCCGGCCGCCCCACGGCCTGAGCCCGGCCCCCCAGCCAGGCCGACCCGACGCCGCCCCACCGGCCACCCGCCCCCGATCGGTGACCGGTCGGGCGCGCTCGGCCCCGCCCTGCGCGCACCGACGCGCGCCCCGCCTCCCGACAAGGAACCACCTGCCATGACCAGGCTGTACGCCGACCCCGCCCGATTCAGCGAGGACCAGCTGCGCGGATTCGCCGCCGCCCATCCCGAGCACGCCACACTCGTGCCCGGCGGCGTCATACGCACCGGTCCACTGCGGCCGGGACAGGTCGCCGTCGTGGTCGGCGGGGGTTCGGGGCACTACCCGGCCTTCAGCGGTCTGGTCGGCGGTGGACTCGCCGCCGGCGCGGTCGTCGGCAACATCTTCACGTCGCCCTCCAGCCGACAGGCAGAATCCGTGGCGCGGGCCGCGGACGCAGGTGGCGGCGTCCTCTACTGCTTCGGCAACTACGCGGGCGACCGTATGAACTTCGGCATGGCGCAGGCGCGACTGCGTGACGCCGGAATCGACACCCGCACGGTCCTCGTCACCGACGACGTGGCCAGTGCGCCGGCCGACCAGTCCGGTGACCGGCGCGGCATCGCGGGTGACTTCACCGTCTTCAAGGTCGCCGGCGCGGCGGCCGAGGAAGGCCTCACCCTGGACGCCGTCGAAGCCGCAGCCCACCACGCCAACGCCGCCACGTACTCCTTCGGCATCGCCTTCGCCGGCTGCACGATGCCCGGCGCCGATGCGCCGCTGTTCACCGTGCCCGAGGGGAAGATGGCCATCGGCCTCGGCATCCACGGCGAACCAGGCGTCGAGGACGCCGACATGGCCGACGCCCCGACCGTCGCCCGCATCCTCGTGGACCGGTTGCTCGCCGAGCGCCCGGCGACGGCCGGTTCCCGCGTCGCCGCGATCCTGAACGGGCTCGGTGCCACGAAGTACGAGGAGCTGTTCCTGCTGTGGGGCCATGTAGGGCAGGCCCTCGCCGAGGCCGGGCTCACCGTCGTCCGGCCCGAGGTCGGCGAGCTCGTCACCAGCCTGGACATGGCCGCGTGCTCGCTGACCCTGATGTGGCTGGACGAGGACCTGGAGCGCTGGTGGTGCGCGCCCGCCGACGCCCCCGGCTTCCGGCGCCTCCCGCTGCCCGTGGCGCCAGCCGGGCCGCGCGCGCTGCCCGACACGGTGCCCGAGACACCTGACGTCCGGGGCGATGAGCCCTCGCGCTCCACCGCGACCACGATTCTCGACGTCCTACACGCATTGCAACACGCACTGCACGACGCCGCCGACGAGCTCGGCCGGATCGACGCGGTCGCGGGTGACGGCGACCACGGGCGCGGCATGGCCAAGGGCGTTGATGCCGCCGTGCGCGCCGCCGAGCAGGCCGACTCCCGGTCGGCCGGCGCCCGTTCGCTGCTCAGCGCCGCCGCCGACGCCTGGGCCGACGAGGCCGGCGGCACGTCCGGAGTCCTGTGGGGCGTGGGGCTGCGTGCCCTCGCCCAGGAACTCGGTGACACTGGAGCCGCCGACGCAGCGCGTGCGGCCGCCGGTGCCCGAGCCGCCTTCGAGGCCGTCACGACGCTCGGCGGCGCCGCCCCCGGAGACAAGACGCTCGTGGACGCCCTCGCCCCTCTCGTCGACACCTTCACCGCAGGCATCGGGCGCGGGGACGACACAGTGTCCGCCTTCGCCCGCGCCGCGGCCGAGGCGGGCTCCGCCGCCGAGGCGACCGCCGCGCTCACGCCGCGCCTGGGCCGTGCCCGGCCGCTGGCCCAACGCAGCGTCGGGACGCCGGACCCCGGCGCCCTCTCCCTGGCCCTGTGCGCGCGCACCGCCTCCGACCTGCTCGCCGACTGACGGCCCGCACTCCACGCCGCATCCGAGCGCACCGCTCTCCCCCACCCACTCCGCAACCACCACCAAGATCTGGAACCGACGATGGGTCACCCCGACCAGACCGCCCCGGCCCCACTGCACCTCGTCATCGGCAGCGACGACGCCGGCTACGCATACAAGGAAGCGATCAAAACCGACCTGCAGGCCGATCCACGCGTCGCCTCCGTCAAGGATGTCGGGGTCGGCGAAGACGAGCACACGGCCTACCCGCACATCGGTGTCGCGGCGGCCCGGCTCGTTGCCGACGGCCGCGCCGACCGGGCATTGCTGTTCTGCGGCACCGGTCTGGGCGTCGCCATCAGCGCCAACAAGGTGCGTGGCGTCCGCGCCGTCACAGCCCACGACAGCTTCTCCGTCGAACGCGCCGTACTCAGCAACAACGCCCAGGTACTGACCATGGGCCAGCGGGTCATCGGCCTCGAACTGGCGCGCCGCCTGGTCGGCGAGTGGCTCGGATACCGCTTCGACGCCACCTCGCCCTCCGCCAACAAAGTCCAGGCTCTCGACGCCTACGACACAGGCGCCGACCACACCGACGAGGTCGGCTCAGGCTGCTGAGCGAGCCTCCCGCCGCGCGCGGTCCCGCTCGGCCGTTCCGTCGGACGGGAACCGCCCCTCCCCCTCCGCCGCCACTTACAACGACGTAAGGACAACCCCGCATGATGGCCCCGATCGCCCTGCCCCTGGCGGCCGCGCCCTGGACCGGGCACGACACACGGCTCATCGTCATGGTGGCCGTCGCCATCGCAGCGATCGTCTCTCTCATCACCCTCTTCGACTTCCATCCGTTCATCGCCCTGATTGGCGGCTCCGTCATCCTCGGCGTGGGCTCCGGCACCCAACTGGCCAAGGTCGTCGAGTCGTTCAGCGACGGCATGGGCACGACGCTCGGCTCCACCGGCGCGTTGATCGCCCTCGGCGCGATCCTCGGCAAACTGCTCGCCGACTCGGGCGGCGTCGACCGTATCGTCGACACGATCGGCTCGCGCTCCGGGCCGCGAGTGCTGCCGTGGTCCATGGCATTGATCGCCGCCGTCATCGGCCTGCCGATGTTCTTCGAGGTCGGCCTCGTCCTGCTGGTCCCGATCATCGTGGTCATGGCCAAGCGCACCCGGAAGCCGCTGGTCCTGCTGGCCGTACCGGCTCTGGCGGGGCTCGGCACCCTGCACGCGTTCGTGCCTCCGCACCCCGGACCGCTCGTGGCCGTCAGCGCGCTGAAGGCCGACATCGGCACCACACTCGGGCTCGGCATCATCGCCGCGATACCCACGGTGATCGTCGCCGGTCCGCTGTACGGCAAGTTCATCGCCCGGCACGTACGCGCCGAGGCTCCCACCGCACTGGTGGAGTCGCTGATGACCGCTCAGGAGGCGAACGGCACCCAGGTCCGCACTCCCGGCTTCGGGACCTCCGTCGGCGCAATCGCACTGCCGGTCGTTCTGATGCTCGCCAAGTCGATCGCGGACATCGCATTCCCGGGCGACGCCTGGTACAACCACGTGCTCGACTTCCTGGGCACGCCGCTCGTGGCGATGTTCCTCGCCGTGCTGGTCGCCATGACCGTCTTCGGCTGGGGGCTCGGCCGCAGCAAGGCCGAAGTCCGCTCCGTCGTCACGGCCGGACTGCCCGCGGTCGCCGGCATCTTGCTCATCGTCGGCGCGGGCGGCGGCTTCAAGCAGCTGATCGTGGACACCGGTGTCGCAGACGCCATCGGCAAGGCTGCGGCCGAGGCGCACATGCCGGTCCTGGTGCTCGGCTGGCTGCTCGCCGTACTGATCCGGCTGGCCACGGGCTCCGCCACCGTCGCCACCACGGCCGCCGCGGGCATCATGGCGCCCCTGGCCGCGGGAGCCCTGCCCGTGGAGGCGTCTCTCATCGCGCTGGCCGTCGGCGCCGGTTCGCTGTTCTTCTCGCACGTCAACGACGCAGGCTTCTGGCTGTCGAAGGAGTACTTCGGCATGAGCGTCACCGAGAACATCAAGACGTGGTCGGTGCTCTCGACGATCGTCGCCGTGATGGGCCTGGCCATGTCACTCCTCATGTACGCCGTCCTCGTCTGACACCCGCACTGCCGCCCCTGCGCAGCCCACTCCAGGCGACGAGAAACTGTTCCCGCGGCTCCCTCCGGCCGCCGCACTGCAAGGAAGAAGCTCTTCATGTCCACTGACACCACTGCCGCTGCCATCACCAACACCCCGGTCACTGCGGTTCTCGGCCTCGGCGCAATGGGCCTGCCCATGGCGACCCACCTCGCCGGTGCCTTCCTGGTGCGCGCCTTCGACGTCTTCGAAGAGCGCCGCGCTCTGGCCGACAAGGCCGGTGCCACCCCCGCCGCGACGCCCGCCGACGCGGCGAAGGGCGCGGACGTCGTCGTCATCGCCGTCCGCGACCAGGAACAGCTGGAGTCCTGCCTGTTCGGTGGTGGCCTCGTCGAGGAGGGCGCCGCGGCGACGCTGCGCGAGGGCGCGGTCGTCGTCGTCACCTCCACGGTCGGCGTCGACGGCGTGCAGGCCGTGGCCGCGCGCCTCGCCGAGCAGGGGGTACGCCTGGTCGATGCCCCGGTCAGCGGCGGCGCGGTGCGCGCGGGCACCGGCGACCTGCTGATCATGGTCGGCGCGGACGAAACCTCCCTCGACGCGGCCCGGCCCGTGCTGGACCGGCTCGCGTCCGCCCTGCACATCGTCGGTCCGCGCATCGGCGACGGCCAGATCATGAAGACCGTCAACCAGCTGCTGTGCGGCATCCACACCGCGGCCGCCGCGGAGTCCCTCGCGCTGGCCCGCGCGCTCGGCATCGACCTGGACCGTGCCGTCGACGTCCTTGGCCAGGGAGCGGCCTCGTCGTTCATGCTCGCCGACCGCGGACCGCGCATGGTCCAGCAGTACGAGGTCCAGGAGGACGGCACCGGCGGTCCCGAGCTGCGGTCCCGGCTCGACATCATCCGCAAGGACATGAACATCGTCGTCTCTCTCGCCAAGAAGGCCGGCGTGGCCACCTCGGTCGCGGCTGCCGCTGACCAGCTCTACCAACTCGCCATGACCCAGGGCCTGGCTGCTCAGGACGACTCGGCACTGGTGACGCTGCTGTCCCCGCGCACCGCTCGGTGAGCCCACGCCAGACGGACCACACAGGACGGGACGCCGCCCCGGTTAAGCTGACGGGTGGCGCACAGGGTGCGCTCAGCTGGGGCAACAGGGCCCGCACAGCACCGGCCACAGCGGAAAGAGGCGACGATGGGAGCAGTCGGCAGACAGGTGCGCCCGGCAGGGCTCGGCAGGACCGTCCTGATGGACGAGGCGTACGAGGCCCTGCTGGCCCTCATCATCGACGAGGGCCTGGCCCCGGGCACACCGCTGCGCATCGACACCATCGCGAAGGACTGGGGTGTCTCTCCGACACCGCTCCGTGAGGCCCTGGCCAAGTTGGAGAATACGGGCCTCGTGCAGCGGGTGCCGCACCGCGGCTACACGGTGGCACCGCTCCTGGACGACCGAGGCTTCCGTGAACTCATGGCGGCCCGGCTGCTCATCGAGCCCTACAGCGCGCGCCAGGCGTGCGAACGGGACGCGTCCGGCGCGGCCCGGATCCTCGCCGAGCACCACCGGGAGATGACCGCTGCGGCGGACCAACGGGAGACGGACGACTTCCGCAGCTACATGCAGGCCGACTCCGCCTTCCACGCGGCCATCGCCGAGGCCGCGGGCAACCGCTTCCTGTCCGCCGCCATCGATCCGCTGGGAGCCCACATCCAGCGGTTCCGCCGCTTCACCGGCGGCCGCATCAACGACACCGAGGAGGCGCTCGCCGAACACTCCGCAGTGCTACGGGCCTTCCAGGCGAGCGACGCGTCGGCGTGCGAAGCGGCGATGCGCGCGCACCTGGAGGGCGTAGCTCACCGGTCGTTCGGACAGGCTGTATCAGATCCGGCCTGAGGTTTCCGAACGGCACAGGCTGCCCGTGCGGCCGGATACGGTGCTGCGCTGGCTGTCCGACACAAGCCTGCGGATCGGCGGGCTGACCGGGCTGCATCTGGTGGACCTGCACCTGCGTGACGACGCACCTTGTGGCGACTGCAAGCACCATCACCTGCATGTTCGCCATCGGTGGGGCAGTGTGAACCGGGCCGCTGCGAAGATCAAGCCGGACTGGAAGGTCGTCGACGGGGTCGTGACCGAGGGCGAGATCTACCGGTCCAGTCCTGCCATGGTCAACAGCTACTTCAAGTACATGACGACGGAGTACACGAAGTACGCCGCGGGACATGGCATGTAACTCATCCAGCTGGCGGGGCCGAACCGGGGTGAGGCGTGGTCGGCGTATGCGGCCGGGGGCATGCTCTGTCGGACGGGCCGCTGGGCCGGGCTCGCGGTGGCTCGGGCGGCGTTCAGCCGCCCCACCGAGACGACTCCAACTGGTCTCAGTTTGAGGGGCGTTCGTGAAGATCAAACCGCGTGAAGTGGCCCCACAGGGCGATTGAGCTGGGACCACTTGGACGGTCGTCCGCGCTCGGGCTCGTCCGCCGGGGCAAGCACCTCACCCACCCGCGAGCGAGCGATGGCCCATTCCTTCCAGTCCCGCTCGGCCACGGCCAGTTCCGCCTGGATACGGTCGGCCTCCTCCCGCAGCTCGTCCACGCGGCGGCGAGCAAGGAGCTCGCGCTGTTCAAGCAGCCCCACGACCGACGGCATCCATGATCTCCACAGCCCCCGGCCGCCCCGGTTTGGTCCTGCAGGAATGTATCCGCCCCCGAGGCCGCCACCGCGTCAACGGTCATGCCGTCCACGCCGGGGGCACCCCGGTTTGTGCACACACCGGCCCACGCCCGCCGAAGAACGTCCATGCGGTGGACATGGCTCAGCACGCCGGCGGCTGCCGTCGCTGCGACCCGGCGACGGGTCCGTACGATCCACAAGGCGTTCCAGGAGGCTGGCTGCATTCTTCGAGCGTGCGCGAGCCGGGACACGGAAGGATCACACCGCCGTTCCGGCATCGACACAAGTCGGGTACGCGACACATTCCGCTCGTAGACCAGTACGCGGTCATCTGGCGGCCTCACCGGTCGGCAATCTGTCGCCAGGCCGCATCCAGTGCCTGGGGCAGGCCGGCCAGGCGATCCTCGACCGACTGGTGCAGGCTCAGCCCCGCCAGGAGTCTCGCGCATCGCCTCCCGGCGCGCCCCGTCCAGCAGCCTCGCGCGCGGGTCCGCCCAGCGGTTGGACGGCGCGGCGAAGACATCCCGACGGTTCAACGCGCGGTGCGGCTGCTCCAGCACGCACACCACCTACGCGTCGCGGTCCACCGTGCTCTCGGGCAGCCTGGCGGTGGCGTACACCGCGCGCCGCCACATCCCAGGAGCGCACGCTGAGCTGGCTGGTGCGATCGAGGCGCCTGGTGCGGGATTACGAGGTGCTGCCCGTCATGCAACTGGCGATGGTGCAGTGGTCGATGACCATGCTGATGAGCAGCCGCCTGGCCGGACGCCGCCGGGACGCCAGCATGCTCGACGCCGTCGCGCCCTACGGCAAGCGCATGAACCTGCACGGCGGCTATCTGCCGGCGCTCGACACCGACGCCATCACCACCGTGCTGGCGAACGCCGCCGCCGCACCCGCGAACCCCGGCGCCACCACCATCAACCTCTGGTGCATGGGCGGCGCCATCTCCGAGGACACGGCCGAGGACGCCATGGCCTTCTCCCGTGAGGGCGCCGCCTGGCTGTGGGAGGCGGTCAGCATGTGGGACACGTCCGAGCACGACGCTCTGTACGAGCAGTGGGCGACGGCGATGGCCGAGGCGATGCGCCCTCACTCACCGACGAACGGCTACACCAACCTCACCGACGACCAGGGCTCGCAGTGGCGCCGGACCGTTCACGGCAGTGAGGCCAAGCACCGGCGGCTGGGCGCCGTCAAGGCCGCCTGGGACCCCGAGAACCTGCTCCGCTTCAACAAGAACATCACTCCCGAGTCCGCCGCGCCGGTGCACTGACTCCGCGTTCAGTCCGGCAGTCCCCAGGGGCGCCGCGCCGACAGTGCGGGCACGTCCCGCGGTGCGGGACCGGTGATCCTCTTGCCAGCAGGGGTCACCAACACCACGGCGCCCTTCGGGAGTTGGATCACAGCGCGCCCGACACCCGTCGTGCGGTACGGCAAACGTCGCCCCTGCTCGTCCCGTACGTCGATGTCCCCGCTGATCCCGTGCTCCAGGTCGAGCGGCGCGCCGGCCTCGCTGTGTACCCGTACCCATCGGGTGGCGCCGTCGGCCCGGTGGGCGTCGATGAGGAAGGCGCCCTGGGCGCGCAGGCCCTGGACACTGGCGTCGGGCCAGCTCGCCGACACACCGGGGAAGACCCGCACCGGCCCGGAGTGGCTCTGGATCATCATGTCGACCACGGACTGGCCTGCGGTGAGCGGGGATTCGACGGCGAGGTTGCCGCCCTCGACGTACATGGTGTTCTCGGTCATCCGGGAGTTGCGGAACACGTTGCCATCGGTGAAGTACGTCAGCAGGTCGAGGGCCTGCTCGGGACGGCCGATCCGGGCGGCCATCGAGGACGCGGCGGCGAAGCTGTAACCCGCCCACTGCGTACGGTCCTTGACCCAGTGGTCGAAGGTGGTGTCAATCAGGGCACGGTCGGCGGGGCGCGCGTGGTCGTACTCGGCGAGCGGAAAGAGCCAGAGCATGTGTGAGAAGTGCCGGTGCGACTCGGTGAGCGGCTTGTTCGCGCCGACCATCACCCCGGTCGCGTCCTGCGGGTAGGGAGTGAGCCGGTCCAGGATCTCCTGCCAGCGCGCCGCCTTGGGGTGCGTCGTGCGCAGCAGCTTCAGGCACTGCAGGAGGGTGGTGCAGCCCCAGCGCACCAGGGACAGGTCGTAGGTGCAGTCCTCGGCGTCGGCCCACTCCGGTGAGCGGGTCAGCGGCAGATGCAGGGCGCCGTCTGAACCCTCGTACAGGAAGTGGTCGTAGAAGTTCACCGCGCGGGTGAGGATCGGGTAGAGCACGTCGCGGACGATCGCCAGGTCCATGGAGTGGCGGTAGCTGAGCCAGATGTTGTGCAGCGCCCACAGCAGGTTGCCGGTGTTGTCGGTCTTGGAGGCGGTGCCGGGGATGCCGACCGTCTTTCCGCCGGTGCGCAGCATCCAGTCCGAGGGGTGCGCGAGGGCGTAGGTATCGCCGTCACGGTACTCCGCGGGGACGGAGGTGGGGAGTTCTGCCTCGAAGGCCTTGAACGTCGAGGTGACGGAGTCGAGTTCGGGATGGTTGGAGCCCTGCAGCAGCCAGCTGGCGATCTGCACGTTCAGGTTCCACCAGACGGCGGTCCAGCTGCCGCCGGTCTCCGGATACCACGGACCCCACTCGGACAGGGACGGCCCGTTCGCGCGGGTGGCGCTGGCGAGCTTGTACAGCTGAATCCAGTAGAAGTCCTGGATTCGCTTGTCGGGTACGGAGACGAAGCTGCGGCGGTAGTAGCGGTGCCACCAGGATCGGTGTTCGCTCAGCAGGCCCGTGGTGGAGGCGGCGAGGGTGCGGTCGACCGCGGCGAGGGCGAGGCGCGTGGTGCCGCTCAGCTCCTCCGGGTGCCGGTAGACGACATGGGCGGCCAGCACCCGGCGGGTGCCGTCGCGGCGCTCGCGCCAGGCCGTGGTCCAGCCGCCGCCCGCTATCAGCGGCTGCTCGACATAGGAGGTGCCCTCGGCAGTGCCGGTCGCGGGGTCCGGGTTGCCCACGTAGTCGGCGGGCTTGTCCTTTGTGCGCGACGTGGTGGCGGGCATCCAGGTGAAGGACCAGGCCGCATCCTCTTCCCCCGGGCTCGGCTCGGTGAACGCCACCAGCCCGTCACGGGAGTTGTGCACCAGGATGCTGAACGCGACGCTGCCCCGGACCGTGGTGATGGTGCCGCGCAGTTCGGCGTCGTACAGGTCGAGGGCCCAGTCGACGGCGGTGATCTCGCCGGAGAGGCTGAGGGTGAGACAGCCGATCGGCAGCCGGGAGTAGCCGATGGCCGCACGCCACTGCCCGCGCTGGTCCTGCACCTTGGTGTGGCTGAGCATCACCTGGAGGGTGTTCGCGGCGGCGCCCTTGGAGACGACGGCGCCCAGCAGCCCGTTGCCGAGCAGTGCGCCGTCCTTCCAGTCGGCGGGCAGCGTGCGCCAACGCAACGAGGCGTCGCGCGCGACCCGTTCATGGGGCGAGACATCGGTGGAATGCGCGCTCGCCCCCACGGTGGCGGCAGAAGCGGCCCAGGCGGAGGCGGTCTGCGGGAGAAGCGTGGCTGCGCCCACTCCGGTGGCCAGAGTGAGAGCGGTCCGCCGGGATGGGCGGGAGAGTGCGGCCGAGACGCGCCTCTCGTTCATAAAAGTGACTCCCATACTCGGAGGTGAACCCGCGTCCCGGGAATGATGCAGTCAACACCCCTTAGCCACAAGGGGTACTGAAGCAAAAGATCCGATCTTTTCGCGCGGCCGCGGACGGGAGGCCGCCGTCCTTGCAGTCCGGCGCGGTCCGATCGACCCGACGTAGCAGCACGCCCCACTCGAGGGCGCAGGCGTCATGGTTCTCGCAGTCGGAGGCCGCGTCCCGCGCACGAGGCGGCGGCCGCGGCCTACCGTGAGGTGCCGACGGCGTTGCGTCGGCACTCGGCACACGTGGGTGTGAGCCCCAGCTACGAGGCCCTGCCGGACACACCGCAGGCCCTGCGTCTCGCACGTCTGGCACTGGCGAGGCTTCGGGCCGTGGCCCGCTTCAGGCTCCGCCCGCCCCGACCCTCCAGCCAGGCAGGAACCGGCAGCGCGTTGCGCACCACCACCCACTCCGCGTCCGTCATGTCCGACGGACACCTGCGCACCCCGTTCGGACGGTCGGCCGCATTCCCGAACCGGTGCGCGAGGCAATCACACGACGGAACAGTCGAGTTGAACTCCAGTACGGCAAAAGCGGGAAGCGCCTGCCCACCGTCGACGATCTCTACGACCCCAGTCTGCTGCCGGAGGCGTCATGAACAGCGGCGCGAGCACGGGAGTTGAGACGACGGCGATGAACCCGGCCCCCACTCAACCAGTCATCAAGGTCCAGGACGTCAGCTTCGGCTACGGCGAGAAGACCATCATCAACCGCGTCAGTTTCGAGGCGCAGGAAGGAGAATTCCTCTCCCTCATCGGCCCGTTCGGCTGCGGAAAGAGCACACTGCCGGCAATGTTGGACGGCGTTCTCACCCCGGACTCGGGCTCCGTTCTCGTCGAGGGCACCATCCCCCGCACCGGGGTGGGTTCCCGCGCCACGGTGTTCCAGGGCTTCGCGCTCATGTCGTGGGAGTCCGTCCTGCACAACGTGACGCTGGGGCTGCGCCACAAGCGGCCCGAGCTGAACCGAAAGCAGCGTGCAGAAATCGGTCTGGAATACCTGGAGAAGGTCGGGCTCTGCGGGTGCCGATAAATCATCCGCGTAGGTCACGGCCTTGATTACCTATCGGCGAGCCGCGCAGACCTTTGATTGTCTTCCCGCGGACCAATTCGGACGGCATCATGATCTCTCGTGCTACTGCTCCTGTGCGCCCGCCGAAAATGTCGTCCATGCAGCTCAGGAGCCTATTCGGTAATACGGCAGGATAAGCACTCATGTTGCTTCGTCTCGCCTATCTGACCTGTGGGTGCCGAATATTACGTCGGTGCAGTTCAGCCCCCGCTATCGCGCCGACGACAGCGGTCGGCAATGATCACTGCTCATGCTCGTACGCCTGGCCTGCATCGCCGTCACTCACGCCTTCACCGCCCTGCGGCTGATCCCGATGAACGACCACGAGAAAGACGTCGAGATCCTCGCGCTGCGTCACCAGCTCGCCGTACTGCAACGTCGGCTCGGCAATCAGCGCCCCGGTTTTCAGGCGGCCGACCGCGCCTTCCTGGCCTCTCTCCTCGCCCCGCTGCCACGAGCCGCCCTGCGCCGGCTACGGCTCATCGTCTCCCCGGACCTGTCCTGCGCTGGCACCGCGACTTCATGAATAACCGTCACGTCCGCCTCAGCCGCAACCCGCGTCCCGGCCGCCCTCGCACAGTCACCTCCGTCCGCCGCCTCATACTCCGCCTCGCCGAAGAAAACCCCACCTGGGGCTACCGGCGCATCCACGGCGAACTCACGCTCCTCGGCATCAAGCTGGCGCCCTCCACCGTCTGGGAAATCCTCAAGACCGAAGGCGTCGATCCCGCGACCCAGCGCTCGAACGTCACCTGGGCCACCTTCCTGCACTCCCAGGCCGAGGCCATCCTCGCGATGGACTTCATCGAGACCGTCACCCTCACCGGGCAGCGTCAGTACACCCTCGCCGCCATCCACCACGCCCACCGAGGCGTCCGTGTACTCGGCACCACCGCGCATCCCACCCACGCCTGGGTCACCCAGGCAATCAAGAACCTGGTCATGGACCTCGAAGATGCCGGACAGCTCGCCGCCATCAAGTTCATGATCCGCGACCGCGACGCGAAATACCCCGCCGTCATCGACGACGCGATCGCCTCGGCGGCGTGCTCCACGAGTACCAACATGCCTCCTGGCCTGCAAGGACGTAATTGTCGGCACGTACAGGGCCATCGGGGGGTGAAGGGCGTCACGAGATGCGGAACCGGAGCCTGCAGATCACCGCGTCCGTGTCCTTCCGTACGGCGTGGGCGACGACCGCGCCCCGCTGGTTCTGCAGCAGCCGCTGCCACAGCCGGTCGGGCTCGACCTCGGCGATCAGCACTGTCACTCGGGTGCCGGCCTCGGTGGCAGCCGTCTCACCCACGTACGCGGCGATCGGGCGGCCCAGAGCACGACGCTCCGAGGTGAGCTGGATCAGCGGCACTCCGGGGTTCCACAGGGCCCAGTCGCGCGCCAGGGCCTCGGTCTGCGCACGGTCCTCGGCGTCCGGGTGGCAGACGGTGACCGCGCGCACCTCGTCGCCCAGGGAGGCGGCCGCGTTGAGGGCTTCGCAGGTCAAGCGCGACAGGTTCGACACCGGGACGATGACGACGGAGCGGTCGCGGTGCGGCGGATCGGGGATGCGCCCGAGGCCCAGCCGTTCCCCGATCCGCGCGTACGCCCGGTGCACCGTCTCGAAGGCCGCGACCAGCAGCGGCAGCGCGATCACGATCAACCAGGCGCCGTCCTCGAACTTGGTGGCGGTGACGACGACCGCGGAGACTCCGGTGAGCACCGCTCCGAAGCCGTTCAGCAGCGCCTTGCCCTGCCAGCTCCTCCCCCGCTGCTCAAGCCAGTGCCGGACCATGCCCACCTGGGCAATCGTGAACCCGATGAAGACACCGATGGCGAAGAGCGGCACGAGGGCGTTGGTGTCGCCGCCGGAGAAGACCAGCAGGGCGGCCGAGACGGCGGCCAGGGTCAGAACGCCGTGCCGGTGGACCTGGCGGTCGGCCTTCAGCGCGAAGACGTGCGGCAGGTAGTTGTCGCGGGCCAGCAGCTTCAGCAGGACCGGAAGCCCGCCGAAGGAGGTGTTCGCGGACAGCGCCAGAAGGATCATCGTCGCGAACTGGATGACGTAGAAAGCCCAGTTGTGGCCGAGGGACGCGTCCGCGAGTTGCGCGAGGACGGTGACGCCCTCCACCGGCTGGAGGTGGAAGCGCGAGATCAGGACCGACAGGCCGATCAGCATCACACCGAGTACGGCGCCGAGGGCGACCTCCGCGCGCTGGGCCCGGCGCACGCGCGGCACGCGGAAGGACGGCACGGCGTTGGCGAGAGCCTCGACGCCGGTGAGCGCACTGCACCCGGACGCGAAGGCCTTCAGCAGAAGTAGGGCTCCGACCGTGGTGGCGTTGTCCGCGAGCACGGAGGCGTGGCCCGCGGCGGCAGCCGTACTGACGGGCCCGGACCGGAACAGCCCGACGGCGATGAGCACCAGGATCGAGACGACGAACACGGCCGTCGGCACGATGAAGGCCCTCGCCGACTCGACGATGCCGCGCAGGTTCACACCCGTGATCAGGACGAGCACGGCGAGACATATCCACAGTCTGTCGTCGTACAGCTCCGGAAAGGCCGAGGTCAGGGCGGCCACACCGGCCGTGACGGCCACGGCGACGTTCAGCACGTAGTCCAGGACCAGCGAGGCCGCAGCCACCAGGCTCGCGCGGACGCCCAGGTGGGTCCTGGCCACCGCGTACGAGCCGCCGCCGTCCGGGAACGCGGCGATCACCTGCCGGTACGAGGCCACGAGCACCGCGAGCAGTCCGGCGATGGCGAGCGTGACCGGCAGGGTGAAGCCGAGGCCGTGTGCCCCTGAGGCGGCCAGCACCAGGACGATCGCCTCCGGGCCGTACGCCACCGACGCCATCGCGTCGAGGGACAGGGCGGCCAGGCCGGTGACGGCAGTGAGCCGATGGCGCTCGCCGGTATCCGGGGGTTCCTCGTCGGCAGGGGCGGCGCCGGCGGACTCGGCGGTCAGGACAGACATGGGACACGTGCTCCTTCACCTCATGAAAGGCCCACGTACACGGGGAGGCGATACGCGGATGCACCCACCTTCTGTCCTCTCACCGCCCTCGCCGACCACTCCTTGCGGCTTCTTCGCGCCGAATCCCCCGACCCTGACAGCGGTGTGACCCACAACGCCCCGACGACGCCCGATACGACACGGCCGTCATCCCCGCCTGTCCGCCGGATGCGGCTGCACCCCGGTCATGAGGATGTCCAGGCCACGCCGCGTCGTCGCCAGCACCACACGGTCGCCCGCACGCAGAACCTTCCCCTGCGGGGGACGCCAGTCGAACCCAGGTTGGCGGAACCGGATCCCGGCGAGGGCGTCCATCGACGACTGAGCGGGCCTGTCCGCGGCAGAACCCACGGCCAGGACCCGCCACTCGTGCTCCCGGAACGCCTCGTGGACCGAGCGGCCCTCGAGCTCGGGATGCCCCGCCACACCCACCACCTTGAACAACAGCTAGCCCCGCTCGACCGGCATCACCCCCAGCACGTGGCGACCCATCATCGCGGCGGCGAAGGACGGCGCGGCGAGCGCCGAGACACTGCGGCTGCGGGTCGGAGCCTGAGGGTAGGAGGCACGCAGGGTGCGCTGGACCCGTGGCCGCGAAGTCGTCGTCGTACAGCCGCATCACCACGCGCACACTCGGGGTGGCCTCACGTGCGGCCATCACGATGTCGAGGTTCTCGCTCGCCAGCGTCACCACGCTCACCGGCCATTTCGATCAACTGATCGGCCGCGGTGGCGTTGCCCCCATCGGAAAGACGCCGCAGCTCACCCATGTCACCTAGCTCGGCGGCCAGTTCGATCAGTTCGTCGACCGCATCCTCGTCACCCTTCTCGGCCCGCTCCCGCAGGACGGACAGGTCGGAGTCAGTCATGATGGACAACCTCTCCGCACTCGTCGGCCTGGGCCGGCCGGCCCAGGGCGACGAGTGTCCCAACTGGACACCTCTCCGCTATCCACCCGGAGTCGGCAGCTTGCCCGACGCTCGAAGTTCATCGCGGCGCGCGTGCCACTCGTCCCGCAGCTCGGGCAGCCGCTCACCGAGGAACTCGGCCAGCGTGACCATCTCAGCCAGCGGAGCGCGACGCTCTGGCGGAGCGTCGTCCAGCACCGCCAACCCCTCACGAAACAGAGCCGCATGCTCCTTGGGGAGGGCGGAGTCGAAATTCTGCGGCTGTTGACTGTCCGGGTTCAGACTCACCCGGTCCATCCCTTCACCGGCGACCCTCGTCCGCCGCGCCATCCGATAGCTCTCGAGCAGCTTGACGGCACCCGTGATGGTGCTTCGGCTCGCCAGCAGCGCTTCACCCAGCTCGTCGATCGTCTGCTGCGGAGGATCGCAGACGAACAGATACCCCAGCAGCCGCCCCGTCACCGGCGGGAAGCCGTACTGGCGGGCGTAGAAGCGGCCGACATGGTCGGCGAAGATCAGCTGGTGTCACGGGGCACATCGCCGACGATAGCAACCCTGCCCGAGATGACACTTATTTGTGTCATCTCAGTTGTTGCTCCCTGTTGCGCCTCACGCTTCAGCGGAACTCCGCGTACCGCGGCCGCAGCCCGAGGGCGGTGAGTGCGACCGCCGCAAGAAGCGCCCCAAGGGCCCAGGGCAGCAGTCCGCCCACGGCGGAGCGGCCCGCCTGTACCGAGGCAGTGAAGTGGTGGCGATTGATGTCGGTCACTTCGTCGAGCGCGGCCATCCACGCCCCGAAGTGCGCGTTGGACATGTCGGGCTGCCAGCTGATCCCGAACGCGACGGCCTCACGTTCCTTGCCCTGCGCGACCAGAGCACGGATCTTGCGGTCATCGCGCTGGTAGACGGCATACGTCTCGACCGCCTCCTCTGCCGCCGCCCGCTCGCCGGGGAAGGTGATGTTGTCGAGTTCGCGCCGGAACTCGCCGGTGAAGCGCAGGTCTTCGCGGTCGGAGCGGTACGCCTGCCAGGTCGTGGCGAGTTCGTCGTCGTACGTGGCGAGGGTCGCGCCCCGGACGCCGTACAACTTCTGCGAATTCGCCAGGAAGGCTCGCTCGTACTGGCCGCGACGCTCCTGATCGAGGAGGTAGCGGCTTTCGTCGGCGTTCGCGTCGTACGCGATCGCGCGGGCGCGGGAGAGCGCGACGACGGAGTCGAACGCGTCGCGGCGGGCGCCCCGCAGTTGCTCGGCCGTCTCGGAGAGCGCCTGAGCACCGAGGAGGGTGGCGAGCAGGACGCAGATGGTGGCGGCCAGGACTCCGGGGTTGAGGATCCGGTGGAAGCGGCGCGCCAAGTACCACTGGAGTACGGCGAGCACCGCAAGAAGCAGTACGCCGAGCGCAATGACAGCTGCGAGCTGCACGGAAAGCGCTGAACGGGCCTGCACGTACTGCGTGTTGAATGCCCGGTTGTTGGAGGCCACCAACTCGCGTGACTCCGGAAGGAGTTTGCGCTGCAGCAGGTCCGTCGCGTTCCGGTAGTCGGCAATGGCGGACGCCTTGCCGCCGGTGCGGCCGTCGTTCTCGAGAGCGCGCCCCACCAGTTCCTGATACTCGGCGAAGTGGTCGGTGAGGGATTCGACGGTGTGCTCGTCGCTGCGGTCGCCTTGGGCGGCGACGGCGAGGGTGCGCAGGTCGTGGCCGATGGCGGTGCGGGCGTCGCCGTAGAAGCCGACCGCTTTCTCGTACGGCGTCTCCATGTGCCCCTTGCCCGCGTCGCCGCTGGACAGCAGGATGTTCGCGGCCTGCGCGTCCATGTCGTTGAGGGCGAGGTTGAGGTCGGCGGCACTGGTGGTGCGCGGCGAGTCCCGGTCGGCGACCGCGTCCCAGGTGCCGGAAGCGGCGAGCCCGGCCAGCAGAAGCAGCAGCGCGAGGGCGGCGGCCAGCGAGACCGTGGACACGTGCAGGAGGCGCAGCCGCGCGGGCAGGGTGGCCCAGAAGCGGCGGCGCAGAGCGGCCCACGCGTCCACGGCCTCGCGACGGAGGTGAGGAACCGGCCGCGACCCCCCTCGTGGCCGCGGACCGGACCCGCCCCCGGGCGGGGCGACCGATCCGTGCTGTGGCTCTGCGACAGTCTCGGCCTCGGCCTCAGAACTGCGCGTGGTACCGGCCGTGATAGTCACGAGCCCTCCATCGTCACGCCACGGACGGTCGCCCGTGTCCCCCGCGCCGCTCAGTCTGCGACCCGAATCAGCCACAGATGTGTTCCATTGACGCCCTCCTGACGCTTCCTCAGCTGACCTTGACGCGAGCTTGATGCCGCCGTTCGACAGGTCGTAAGAGAGGCGCAAATTCCCTGCCGGACGGCGCACTTCGGGCATCCGGCGGGGCTAGATTTCCCCTCGGCCGCCGGTGGGGCCCGCGGGCGTCAGTGGCATGACGGCTCTCCACCGGAAGCACCCATCGGATGCTTCCGGTCAGGGCACCCCACGGGCGGCCGAGCACGCGGCGGCGTCTCGTCGTCCCGTCGCCGACGTCCGTGCGCAGCCTTGCGGTGCCGGGGCCCCGGCACCGCAAGGCCCGGCGGCCACCACACGTTCTGTCAGCCCGACCGGTCGCCGGCGCGCCGCCCTGCGCGTGGGCGCGGTTCCCCACCGAGGCATGAAGGTCCCCATGTTTTCCGCTCCTCCCCAGCAGGCACCACCGTCCTCTCCGCAGCCCGGACAAGAGCCAGGGACCCAGAGAGGTCCGGGACGTCGCGCGTCGAGCGGGCTGTTCGAACCCGCCCAGCTCGCGCGGTCCTTCCCCGAGGCGCTGCGGAAGCTGCACCCGCGGGTCCTGGTCAAGAACCCGGTGCTGTTCGTCGTCTCCGTCGGAGCCGTCCTCACCACCATCTCCGCGGTCCTCCACCCCGCCGTCTTCACCTGGGTCGTCAGCGCCTGGCTGTGGCTGACGGTGATCTTCGCGAACCTCGCCGAGGCCGTCGCCGAGGGCCGCGGCAAGGCGCAGGCGGAATCGCTGCGCAAGGCACGTACGGACACGGTCGCGCTGCGCCTGCGCCACTGGAGCTACGGAACCAATCCGGGCAGCGCAGAGACCGAGGCGGTGGCTGCCACCGACCTCAAGCCGCTCGACGTCGTCGTGGTCGAGGCAGGCGAGCTGATCCCCGCCGATGGCGACGTGATCGACGGCGCCGCGGCCGTCGACGAGTCGGCAGTCACCGGCGAATCGGCGCCCGTCATCCGGGAGTCGGGCGGCGACCGAAGCGGTGTCACCGGCGGCACGACAGTCCTGTCCGACCGGATCGTGGTCCGCGTCAGCGCGCGCCCGGGACACTCCTTCCTGGACCGGATGATCGCGCTCGTCGAAGGCGCCTCGCGCCAGAAGACCCCGAACGAGATCGCCCTGAACATCCTGCTGGCCGCGCTGACGATCGTCTTCGTCCTGGTCGTCGTCGCGCTCCAGCCGATGGCCACGTACGCCGATGCCGCCCAGTCCACCACCGTCCTCGTCGCCCTGCTCGTCACCCTTATCCCGACGACCATCGGGGCGCTGCTGTCGGCGATCGGCATCGCGGGCATGGACCGGCTCGTCCAGCGCAATGTGCTCGCCATGTCCGGCCGCGCGGTCGAGGCCGCCGGTGACGTAGGCACCCTGCTCCTCGACAAGACCGGCACCATCACCCTCGGCAACCGCGAGGCGGCCGCCTTCGTGCCACTGCCCGGCATCACCGAAGCGCAGCTCGCCGGCACCGCCCAGCTGTCGTCGCTGGCCGACGAGACGCCCGAGGGCCGCTCCGTCGTCGTGCTGGCGAAAGCACGGTACGGGCTACGGGCGCCTGCCGAGGGCGAGTTGAGCCATGCCCGGTGGGTGAAGTTCACCGCGCAGACCCGCATGAGCGGCGTCGATCTGCGCTGGGACAACGGCGCGGTGTGCGCGATCCGCAAGGGCGCTGCCCAGCAGGTGATCGAGTGGGTGCAGATGTACGGCGGCCGGGTCCCTGCCGAGGCCCGCTGGTTCGCCGACTCGGTCGCGGCCTCCGGGGGCACCCCGCTCCTGGTTGCCGTGCACGACTGGGACGGGCCCCGGGTGCTGGGCCTGATCCAACTGAAGGACGTGGTCAAGGACGGCATCCGCGAGCGCTTCGCGGAGCTGCGCCGCATGGGGATCAGAACGGTGATGATCACGGGCGACAACCCGCTGACTGCCAAGGCCATCGCCGAAGAGGCCGGCGTGGACGACTACTTGGCCGAGGCCACTCCCGAGGACAAGCTCGCGCTGATCAAGCGTGAGCAGGAGGGCGGCAAACTCGTCGCCATGACGGGCGACGGTACGAACGACGCGCCGGCCCTCGCACAGGCCGACGTGGGCGTGGCCATGAACACGGGCACCTCCGCAGCCAAAGAGGCCGGGAACATGGTCGACCTGGATTCCAATCCGACGAAACTCATCGAGATCGTCGAGATCGGCAAGCAACTCCTCATCACCCGGGGCGCGTTGACGACGTTCTCCATCACGAACGACGTCGCCAAGTACTTCGCGATCATCCCGGCCATGTTCGCCGGCGCGTACCCGGGCCTGGAGTCGCTCAACATCATGGGCCTGCACAGCCCGACCTCGGCCATCACCTCGGCGATCATCTTCAACGCCCTCATCATCGTCGCGCTGATCCCACTCGCGCTGCGGGGTGTCCGTTACACGCCCGCATCGGCGCACGACCTGCTGCGGCGCAACCTGACGCTGTACGGGCTCGGCGGCCTTGTCCTGCCCTTCATCGGCATCAAGCTCATCGACCTGCTGATTTCCGGCGTGCCCGGGCTCGGGTGAACAGCCCGCGTCAAAAAGGCGTCCGGGCACGTCAGAGGGGTGTAAGGGAGCGGGACTTGAGCTTGTACGGGGCGGATCACGCCGGTTCCATGGACACCATGAACAGCGAGTGGCTCCTCATCGACCGGCCGCCTCATCGGGCGTTCCGCCGTGTG
The DNA here is from genome assembly GCF_026340095.1 of Streptomyces sp. NBC_01446. Taxonomy (GTDB): domain Bacteria; phylum Actinomycetota; class Actinomycetes; order Streptomycetales; family Streptomycetaceae; genus Streptomyces; species Streptomyces aureus. The sequence goes on from NZ_JAPEPO010000001.1 coordinate 843,953, forward strand.
CCCCGCTGTGCGGAAACGCCCGCGTCCGCCGTCCGCTGACGCGCTTTCCGCTGCCCCAGGGGCGCCGTGACCCATGTCCGGCGCCCCTTTCCATGCCCGTACGCACCTGTCGTACGCGGACCCGAGCCGTACGCGAAGCCGTACTCGTATCCCCGGATGGACCATGTCTGACACCACCCTCTCGTCCCGTACCGTCCTCGTTACCGGCGCCACCTCCGGCATCGGTCTGGAGACCGCCCGGCAGCTCGCCGAACGGGGCGCCATTGCTGCTGCACGGCCGGACCGCCGAGGAAGCGCGCGCCGCCGCCGACCGTCTTGTCGCGACGGCCGGCATCGACGCGGGCCGGCTCTGCACCGTGGGCGCCGACTTCACCCGCCTCGACGAGGTCGAGACCATGGCGGCCCGTGTCGCCGCCGAGCACCCGTGCCTGGACGTCCTGGTGAACAACGCGGGTATGGCGGCGCCCGAGCGGCACACCATCACCGCCGACGGCAACGAGATCGCCTTCCAGGTCAACTTCCTCGCCCACTACCTGCTGACCTGCCTGCTGGAACCCGCGCTCACCAGCACTCCGGGCGGCCGCGTCGTGAACGTCTCCTCCTCCTTGCACCGCACCGGCTCCATTCAGTGGAGCGACCCCAACCGCGCCCGCCGCTACTCCCGGCTCGCAGCGTACGCCCAGTCGCAGCTGGCCCTGACGGTCTTCGCGGCGGATCCGCGCGTCACCGCGGTGTCCGTCCACCCGGGTGTGTGCGACACCGCGCTGCTCCCCCTCTACGCCCACGACGGCGTCACGCCCACCGAGGGAGCCGCGCACGTGGTCCGCCTCTGCGACCCGTCGGTCGAGATCGTCAACGGCGCGTACTACGACCGCGCCGAGCGCGTCGACCCGGCGCCCGCCGCCACCGAGGACCGCACGGTCAAGCACCTCACCAAGCTGGCCGACCTCCTCGTCGGCCGCACCGCTTGAATTCGCCCCATCTCAAACGGAGTTGATGCCCATGTCGAAGCGATCCCGCAAGAAGAAAGCCCGCCGCAAGAAGAAGGCGAACCACGGCCGCAAGGCCGGCCAGCGCTGACCCACCGGAGGGGCGGGCGCGGTGACGGGACCGGTCACAAGGGGCGCATCTCCCCCGCCCGCCTCTCCCCCTTTCCAAGCCCACGGAGGCCTCGGTGATCGAACTCGAACCCAGTCAACTGCCGCCGCTCACAAACTGGTTCCCTGCCGGGACCGCAGGGCCGGCCATCATCGGCGAGCACGCCCTCACCACGGGCGTCGGACGCTGGTGGGCAGACCGGGCAGATCAGCCACGCATCATCGCCGTGTCCTGCACCGACCGCGTCCTGCTGCGCGGCTCCCCTGACACATCCGAGGACCTGGCACCCCTGGCAGGCAGCCCCATCGACGCGCCCGCCCGCTTCCTGCCCACCCTCGGCGCGGCCTTCGACCGCCTCACCCCGTGGGAACGCATGGTGTGGACCCTGCAAGCCGAGCCCCAGCCCTGCCCGACTCCACGCGGCGTGACCGTACGCCGCCTCGAACCCGCCGACACCGACGCCCTGCACGCCCTCGGGCCCGATTCGGCCTGGATCCACGCCAGTTGGGGCGGTGCCGTCGGCCTCGCCGCCTCCGGTCACGGCTGGGCGGCCGTGGACCGCGGCGGACAGGTCCTGGCCATCGCCTGCACGTACTTCCGCGGTACCCGCTACGAGGACGTAGCGGTCTTCACCGCCCCCGACCACCGTCGCCACCGCCTCGCGCTGGCCTGCGTCACCGCCCTGGTCGCGGACATCACCGCACGCGGCCACACCCCCAGCTGGAACTGCTCCGTCCTCAACCGCGCCAGCCGTCTCCTGGCCTGGACTGCTGGCTTCCGGCTGGTACGCGAGTACGTTCACTACGCGGTCGGGAGCCCGGCACGACGCAGCCGCCTCGCGGCATGAGGCCCTGAATTGGCCGCGCGGGCGGCGGGGATCCACCGAAGGTGCGGCGGCTTCTGGTGGCCGGTCGACCCGCGCCCGTTCGCTCTGCGCCGAGGCGAACGAACCGCGTGTGCGGGCTACGCACACCGGCATGAGGCGCCGGGTGCTACTTCTCGGCCGTGCCGGGTTCCCCGCTGAGCGGCGGCGCCCTCCTCGAAGAAGTCGACGATGCCGGGGAGCAGGGGCCCGTCAGGCGTCGTCGACCTGGGCGTGGGTCCGTGCGAGGGGGGTGGCAGGGCGCTGTGGCACGTCGATACTCCGCTTCGTATCGGTTCGGCACGCGTGGCTGTGCGCTGCTCCTCATGGTTCGGGGATGCGGGATCAGGACAGCTTCACGGCGGTTTCACCACCCGGGAAGCATGCCCCGGGAAGGCGCGCGCCCGACTGTTCTTAACGCGGCCTTGACGCGTTCGGCCCAGCTATCCGTGGGCCCGGGGTTCACTCTCTGCATACGCTGGTCCCGCCGTGTCCTCGATGGCCGGAAACTTTCGAAGAGCCGTACGTCAGGAGCACGCCGATGGCCGCCACCGACCACGACGCCCGCACGAGCCGCCTGCGTGGGTGGATGCTGGAAGGCCTGTCCGACATGGCCAAGCACCAGCAGGGGCCGCGGGCCGTCGAGCCGGAGCCCGTGCACAAGGGGCAGCGCTGGTGGCGGGTGATGTGCCTGACCGGCGTCGACTACTTCTCCACCCTCGGCTACCAGCCGGGTATCGCCGCCCTTGCGGCCGGGCTTCTGTCCCCCGTGGCCACGATCGTGCTCGTCATAGTCACCCTGGCGGGCGCACTGCCCGTCTACCGGCGAGTTGCCGAGGAGAGCCCGCACGGCGAGGGCTCGATCGCGATGCTGGAGCGGCTGCTGTCCTTCTGGAAGGGCAAGCTGTTCGTCCTCACCCTGCTCGGCTTCGCCGCCACCGACTTCCTGATCACCATCACCCTCTCCGCGGCGGACGCCTCCACCCACCTCGTCGAGAACCCCCATCTGACCGCCACGCTCCACGACAAGCAGATGCTGATCACGCTGATCCTGGTCGCGCTACTCGGCGCGGTCTTCCTCAAGGGCTTCCTGGAGGCGATCGGCGTCGCCGTCGTCCTGGTGGCGGTCTATCTCGGACTCAACACCGTGGTCGTGATCACGGGGTTGTGGCACGTGATGTCCGCAGGGCATGTGGTCACCGACTGGTCCAACGCCCTGACCGCCGAACACGGAAACATCTTCGCGATGATCGGGGTGTCCCTACTGGTCTTCCCCAAGCTGGCCCTCGGTCTGTCCGGCTTCGAGACCGGCGTGGCGGTGATGCCGCACGTCGAGGGCGATGCCACCGACACCGAGGAGAAGCCGACGGGCCGTATCCGGGGCGCTAAGAAGCTGCTGACCACGGCCGCCGTGATCATGAGTGTGTTCCTCGTCTGCACCAGCTTCATCACCACGCTGCTCATCCCGGAGAAGGAGTTCGAGTCCGGCGGCCAGGCCAACGGCCGCGCACTCGCCTATCTGGCCCACGAGTACCTCGGCAACGCTTTCGGCACCGTCTACGACGTCTCCACCATCGCCATCCTGTGGTTCGCCGGCGCCTCCGCCATGGCCGGGTTGCTCAACCTGATGCCCCGCTACCTGCCGCGCTACGGCATGGCCCCGCACTGGGCCCGCGCCGTACGCCCCATGGTGATCGTCTTCACCCTGGTCGCCTTCCTTGTCACCTGGATCTTCAACGCCGATGTCGACGCCCAGGGCGGCGCCTACGCCACGGGCGTCCTGGTCCTGATGTCCTCCGCGGCGATCGCGGTGACCATCGCCGCGCGCAAGGCCGGCCAGCGCAACCTGACGATCGGCTTCGGCGTCGTCTCTGCGATCCTCCTCTACGTCACCGTCGTGAACGTCATCGAGCGCCCCGACGGCGTGAAGATCGGCGCCTGTTTCATCGCCGGCATCATGCTCGTCTCGTTCCTGTCGCGGCTCGCCCGCGCCTTCGAACTGCGCGTCACGAGCGTGACCCTGGACGACATGGCTCAGCGATTCGTACGCGACATCGCCAGCCGCCGGATCCGGTTCATCGCCAACGAGCCCGACAACCGCGACAAGGCCGAGTATCGCGACAAGATCGAGCAGATCCGTCACGACAATGACGTCCCGTCCCAGGAGGACTTCGTCTTCGTCGAGGTCACCGTCCTCGACCCCTCGGAGTTCGAGTCGGGCCTGACCGTCCGCGGGGAGGTCCTCCACAACCGGTACCGGGTCCTGACTCTGGAGAGCTCGTCCGTCCCCAACGCCCTGGCCGCCCTGCTCCTGGACGTCCGCGACACGACCGGCTGCACCCCGCACATCTACTTCGAGTGGACCGAGGGCAACCCCTTCACCAACTTCCTCCGCTTCTTCCTCTTCGGCCAGGGTGAGGTCGCGCCTGTCACCCGTGAGGTCCTGCGCGAGGCCGAACCCGACAGGGCCCGCCGCCCCCGGATCCACGTCGGCTGAGCGGCGAGGGCATCAAGAACGCGTCAGGAACGGGCGACACAGCGTCAGAGTGCCATCAGCGTCGGATCCGCCGAGGCCGGCGCCGCCTAGAAGACTCATGAAGATCTTGCTGAGGGGTTGTCCGGCCGCAGGCCGGGCGGCCCCTCCGGCTATGTATTGACCGGGGTGAGGTGCCAGGTTCCGTTGGTTCGGGTGAGTCCGAGGTTGATCAGTCGGCGGAGGTTGAGGGCGGCTGCTCGGGTGTGGAGCCAGGCGTCGTTCTTGATGGTGCCGCGGTAGCGGAGTTTGCGGTTGTTGTGGTGGACGAGCCAGGCGACGGCGCGTTCGACTGGTGGTCTCCAGCGCCGGTAGTCAGCCTGCCAGTCGGGATCGGTGGCGGTCTGGTGGCGAGCGGCGGCGAGCAGGTCGTGGTGCGGACGGATGGTCAGGATCCGCCCGGCCTTGGCCTTGGTGCACCGCTCACGAAGGGGGCATCCGGCGCACACGTCCTTGAACGAGGCTTTGCGCTGGTGGTGCTGCCCGGCGGGAGCGGATAAAGGGACGGTGTGTCCGGCGGGGCAGGTCACGGTGGCGGCGCCGGTGTCGATGATGAAGTCGTCGAGGGTGAAGCCGCCAGGGACGGCGGGCCGCAGTGGTGCGGGTTTGAGGAACAGCCGGTGACCGGCAGTTTCGAGGCTGTGGCGGGCGTCGCCGGTGGAGTAGGCGGTGTCACCGAAGGCGTCAACGGGCTCGTCCTCGTCGGTGAGCAGGTCGATTCCGACCATCGCCTCGTGGTGCTCGGGACCGGCTCCGGGCCGCAGGGCGACGGCGGTGTATAACCCGGTCTCGGGCTCCATGGCGAGGTGGGCCTTGAAGCCATCCTGTTGGTGGGTGCGGGTCTTGTGCACGTGCCGGGCTTCGGGGTCGACAGTGGAGACCATCCGGTTTGGTGCGGTGCCCTGGGTGATGCGCCAGCGCCCGTCGCGGCCGTCGGAGTCCTCGGCGGGCTCCACGTCCTGACCTGCGACCAGGGCCAGGATGCCGACCGCGTTCGCGGCCTTCTCGTCGAGCTGCTGCTCGGGCAGATGGCCCAGCAGCCGCAGTGCGTCACCGACCAGGGCGTCGACCAGGTCGGCACGGGCCTGCTCGTCGTTCCAGGCGATCCTCGGCTTGCCCGGGTCGTTGTAGTCGTGCGCGGTGCACTGCACGGCTGCCACCTCGCCGGCCCCGGGGACTTCCCGGATCACCGCCCGGATGGCGGCGATGATCTGGGTGACGGTGTCCTGGGTGGCCACCGCGTCGTCCAGCACAGTGGAATCCAGCGCCCGGCGGTGCTTGCCCTTGAGGACACCGGTGGCCTTCACGACCTCACGCACAGCCTCGAATACCCGGTTCGGCCGGGCGGAACGGGCCAGCCGGCGGCGGAAGTAGGCCAGCAACGACGGATCGAACGCCATGTCATGAAGGCCCAGTCCACAGGCGGCCTTCCACCGCAGGTCGCACCGCAGCTCCTGGACCGTCTCGAAGTCCGAAAGCCCGTGCAGGGCCTGTAGCGTGATCGAAGCGGCCAGGATCTGCGGCGGCATGCTCGGCCGCCCGTTCGCCGACGGGTACATGTCCGCAAACATCTCCGCTTCGAACAGCGCGCTGCGATGCTCGGCCAGGAACGCGAACACACTCCCTGCCGGGATCAAATCCCGGCAGGTCTCCCATACATCCGGCCCGATCGTCTCCCCGGCCCATTCCCCCATCACCACAACAAACAGTCTGGCCCCGCCGCTCACGCGGCGGGGCCAGAACCCAAGATCTTCATGAGTCTTCTAGCGTCTGTCATATGAAACGAAGCGGACCCCGGGACACAGGCGACGACCGCCACTGGCGCGGCAACGCCCGGTTCGCGCTCGGCTGCGCCCTCGTGGTCTGCGGCATGGCCCTGCTGATCGACTGGGACGCGGGAACCCTCACCACGCTCCGCGCGGGTATGTGGCTCACCCTGACCGCCACAGTGTTCGCCGTGCTGCTCCCGCCACGCATCACCGCGGGCGACGGCTGGCTGGCGGTCCACGGGCTCGCGCGCCGGCGTCGGGTGCGCACCGACGCGCTGGTGAGCGTACGGCAGTACGGCGGTGTCACCGCCCACCTCGTCCTGAGGGACGCGTACGGCCACTGGCTGGAGCTCGACCCCCGCGTACTCGTCGCCAATCCGCTGCTCTGGCACGAGCTGGACACCGGCGCCCACCGCTCCAGAGAGCGGGGCACATTGCGCCACGGATCCGACGTGCTGCGGCAGCTGAGCGAACAGATCGACGACCGAACAGCACGAGAGGTCCTCTCCGCCTCCGGCCTGAAGCCCTGACTGACGCCACGCAGGCCCTACTGTGCCTTGCAAGACATAGGGCCGACGTCCCCTTGGCCACGCTCCACAACGGCACCATCTACCCAACACATTTGGGCCGGCCACGCACCGTCCGCTCCATCCACCCCGGTCCCCGCGTCTGATCCGCAAGAACTATCACGGGGGACACCGCAAAGTGCACGGCGAACTCGCCACCCTCGGCCTCCGGATCGCCGCCTCCGCCGTCTGGGAAATCCTCAAACAAGAAAGCACGGCCCCGCCCCCGACCGGCGCAACACCGTGCCACCGCGGCAGCTCCGCGCCTCTGGCCTCCGGCCGCCCGGACCAGGGGCAGGGCACTTCTCTTCATAGTCGAAGGCACAGGCCTCCCCGTCGCCGACAGTGCTGCCTCGAGGCCGTGCACTTGGGGGTGGCTCCCGGCCACCCGCGCCCCGTTGGTCGCCCCAGCGCGCCAGCATCCGCCAGGTGCAGACCACCCCAAGCGCGGGCATCTCCCAGGCATCACCTGCTCCCCTGCACCTCACGGATGGAGCGCCAGATGAGCGCACGATCACCCCGCGGCCGGGTCTACCGCCGCTGCGGCTGCCGCAGCGAAGGCAGCCGCCAACTCGGCCCGCACTGCCCGCGACTCGCCTCCGATCCGGACCACGGCAGCTGGGCGCTGGCCATCGACGCACCCTGTGCCGCTCGAAAATGCGATTCAGTGGTGCACGCTGCGGCGATGCCGTTCGATCAGGCGGCGTGGTGGTACTCGTTGATCAAGCCCCCCAGGACGGACCGTCGCCGGATCCCGTGGGTCTGGAGGTCGGTCACGGTGGCCGGGGCGATTCGCCACCTGCTGCGGCGTTCGGGCATCGTTGCCACGATCCCCGAACGCCGCGACCAGGTGGCCAACCGTCGGCGACGTGGAGCCCACGGCGGCCGCCCACCCGCCTTCGACAGGGACATCTACCGCGACCGCAACGTGGTTGAACGATGCTTCGCCTGCCTCAAGCAGTTCCGTGCGATCGCGACCAGGTTCGACAAGCTCGCCGATCGCCACCGGGCTGGAATCGTCTTGGCAGCTCTGATCCTGTGGCTCCGCGAACCCGCCAGATGACCATTTGTCAGACACACCCCTAGCACGCTCTGGCCAAGGAGCTCGCGGAGACCATCATAAGTTGGGGGAAGGTGCCATCGATTCCCATCTTCACCGACAACGGCCGCCGCCTTCATCCACGGATTGGAGCCGGAGGCGTTCTCCACCGCCGGGGGCGGCAGCAACAGCGTGCGCGTCCACGTGACCACCAACGCGGGCGTGCACAATCGCGAGCAGCAATTCAGACTGGTGAAAGACATCTCCGCGCTCATCGCCAAGGCCGCCGGAGACGCTTCCCTCGCAGAGCGCACCTGGGTATCACTGACCGTGAGCGTTCGTTGCGGCTGGGGCATCGGCGCGCACGCCTACACCAACCAGGAGATCGTACGGACCGCGAGGAAGCTCCTCGGCAGGGACTGAATACCCGACTGATCGGAGCAAATCCCAAGCTCAGGCGACATCCGGTCGGCGGTGCGCGGCTTGACCGGCCGGTCTTTCAGGGTGCTTGCGCCCATTTCTGCAAGCGGCAGACAGAAGGTGATTACCTCATGAGCACCGTCGAAGACAGGAACAAGGCCATCGTCCGTGAAGCTTTCGACGCTCTGTTCAACAAGCGGGACTACGCCACTGCCGAGCGGTTCTGGTCCCCCGACTACATCCAGCACAGCGCTCACATCGAGCCCGGCCGGGAGGGTCTCTTCAATCTGGTCAAGAGCCTCCCCGCGGAGCTGAAGCACGAATGCGAGCTGATCATGGCGGAAGGGGACACGGTCATGGTGCGCGGGCGCTTCTCGGGGCACGTGCAGCCCGCCCCGTGGATCGCCGCAGACTTCCTCCGCATGGAGGACGGCATCCTGGCGGAGCACTGGGATGTGATCGAGGAGGAAGCCTCCCGAAAACAATCCCTGAGCGGCCTACCGATGTACGGAGACAACTTCCCCGAGGAGCGCTGACAATGAGTACCTACCGAGTCGCGCAGGTGAACGAACCCAACGGCACGTTCGAACTCGCCGAGCGAGAGGTGGCACAGCCGGGTTCCGGCCAGGTCAGAATCGCCGTGGAGGCATGCGGTGTCTGCCACTCCGACGCACTTTTCGTGAGCGCTGGACTACCAGGGGTGTCGTTCCCCGAGGTACCCGGGCATGAGATCGCCGGGCGCATCGAGGAACTGGGCGAAGGCGCTCAGGACCGTGGATGGCAGGTCGGTGACCGGGTCGCGGTCGGCTGGTTCGGCGGCAGCTGTGGCCACTGCAAATCCTGCCGGGAGGGCGACTTCATCGTCTGCCGGAATCTGAAGGTCCCCGGATGGGCATACGACGGAGGATTCGCCGAGAAGGTGATCGCGCCCGTCGACGCGCTGGCCCGGATCCCCGACGCGGTGTCGGCGAGCGACGCGGGGCCGATGGCCTGCGCGGGCGTGACCGTCTTCAACGGGCTGCGGCGCAGCTCCGCCCGGCCCGGCGATCTCATCGCGGTGCTCGGACTCGGCGGCCTCGGACACCTTGGGGTGCAGTACGCGATCGCGATGGGCTTCGAGACCGTGGCTATCGCACGCGGTGCCGAGAAGGCCGACTTCGCCAAACAACTCGGCGCCCATCACTACGTCGACAGCACCTCCGACACCCCGGTCGCCGAAGCCCTGCAGTCCCTCGGCGGCGCCAAGGTCGTCCTGGCCACCGCCGGGAACTCCGCAGCCATCACGGCCACCGTGGACGGCCTGGCCCCCCGCGGGGAGCTCGTGGTTATCGGCGCGGACACCGAGCCGCTTGGCATCAGCCCGGCCCAGCTGCTCATGAGCGGCTACATCGTCCGCGGCCACCCGGCCGGCACCTCGCAGGACGTCGAGGACACCATGGCGTTCAGCGCCCTGCACGGCATCCGACCGATGACCGAGACCGTGCCACTGGACCGTGCGGATGAGGCCTACCAGAAGATGCTCGCCGGCAAGGCCCGCTTCCGGATGGTGCTCACCGTGGGCTGACGCTGCGGGTGCCGATGAAACATCCGGCCGGTTTAGGCGGCACGTCGGTACTCGTGTCGGCGTACGGCCTGAGCTGGCCCTGGCAAGATTTTCCTGAAGCGGGGGTGTTGTGCGTGCCGATAAGTCCATCCGCGCTGGTGAAAGGGCCTGGCTGGACAATCGGGTGCCGGAGGGCTGATCGACCGTTCCCGCCAGCTCAGCTCCGGCATGATGTTCGATCGTGTTACTGCGCCTGGCCTATCTGGCGGTCACGAACTCTTTCGCCGCGCTGCGGCTGTTGCCGTTGAGCGATCGGGACAAGGACGTGGAGATCCTCGCTCTGCGGCACCAGCTCGCAGTCCTTGAACGGCAGCTCGGTACAGCCCGACCGAACTTCGCTCCCGAGGACCGTGCGTTCCTCGCCGCCCTGCTCCATCGTCTGCCCAGACATGCCCTGAGCAGGCTGCGGCTGCTGGTTCGGCCGGACACGGTGCTGCGCCGGCACCGCGACCTGACAAAGTGTCGGCACGCAGCCCGCTCACGCCCTTAAGCGCACCGGCCGGCCAAGAACCGTGCGCTCCATCCGGCAACTGGTATTGCGCTTCGCGAAAGAGAACCCGAACTGGGGTTACCGACGGATCCACGGCGAACTCGCCATGCTCGGCATCAAGATCGCGGCTTCCACCGTCTGGGAGATCCTGCGCGCCGCCGGAATCGATCCGGCTCCGCAGCGCTCCACCACAACCTGGGCTGACTTCCTGCACACACAGGCAGATGCTCTCCTCGCGTGCGACTTCTTCGAGACCGTCACGCTTACCGGTACCCGGCTGCATGTGCTCGCGGTGATCGAGCACGCCAGTCGCCGGATCCGGATCCTGGGCGCCACCGCGCACCCGACCGCCGCCTGGGTCACGCAAGCCGCACGAAACCTCGTCATAGACCTGGAGGACGCCGGTCATCATGCGCGATTCCTGATCCGGGACCGGGACGGCATGTATCCCCGACTGTTCGACGCGATCCTCGCGGATACCGGAATCAAAGTGGTGCTCACCGGCATCCGCATGCCCCGGATGAACGCGATCATGGAACGTTGGGTACGCACCTGCCGCCGCGAACTACTCGACCGCACACTGATCTGGAACCCGCACCATCTCCTCTGCGCCCTCCGAGAGTTCGAAGACCACTACAACAACCACCGCCCGCATCGTGCACTCGGCCAAGCATCACCTCTACGCTCACACCCCGAGCCGGTCACCAATCCGGGCCAGATCGCCCACCTGAACATACGCAGACGCGACCGCCTCAGCGGAACGCTCCACGAATACCACCATGCAGCCTGACCAGCTCGGAAGACCTTTTCGGCACCCACAGGCCACTTTCAGCGGGCCAAGGCGAGAGGGAAGAGGACGCAGCACGACACGCTGCGCCGCCTCGGAGACCGAACGTACCTGCGCCAGTTCCCGCTGCCGACGCTCGCGCAGATAGCAGAAGGTCGCGATGACCGCAGTGACGATGGCCAGGGAGAGGATCTGCATCTCGTGGTTGAGCGTGAGCGGCCACCCAGGGCGTGCCACGCCGATCACCAGCTGCGCCACTATCTACCGCGAGGGCGCCGACAGCCGCCACGAGCCGGGCACCACCGATAGCGGCCGTGACGGCCGGGGCGGCGACCAGCAACGGGCCAAGGTGCACGTCGGGCGGTGCCAGGGTGTCGACCACCGTAACGACCGCGATCAGGCAGAGCGGAAGCGCCAGCAACGCATGGCGCGGCTGCCACGACCGACGAAACTCCCGCTTAAGACGCATCGTCCATCAGTACCTGCGCGCCATGGCTCTGTCACAGCCGTCACCTGCTCCGCCCGCTGAATCAGCCATGTGTCGGCGACGGGTGAATCGTGACCCTCTGACGGCGGATCAAAACTGACCCACTTCGTGGTCTTCTGACCAACCTGATCTTGATCGAAGGTCAGGAGAAGAGGGTGATTTCCGTGGAGGACTGGGCAGAGATTCGCAGGCTGCACCGGGCCGAGCAGATGCCGATCCGGGCGATCGCCCGGCAGCTGGGCATCTCGAAGAACACCGTGAAGCGGGCGTTGGCCACCAACCGGCCGCCGGTCTACTCCCGGCCGTCGAAGGGCTCGGCGGTCGACGCGGTCGAACCGCAGATCCGGGAGCTTTTGAAGCAGACCCCGACCATGCCGGCGACGGTGATCGCCGAGCGGATCGGCTGGGACCGGGGCATGACGGTCCTCAAGGAGCGCGTGCGCGAGCTGCGACCCGCCTATCTGCCCGTCGATCCGGTCTCGCGCACGACCTATCAGCCTGGCGAGCTGGCCCAGTGCGACCTGTGGTTCCCACCCCTCGACATCCCGCTCGGTTACGGGCAGTCCGGCCGCCCGCCGGTGCTCGTGATGGTCTCGGGCTACTCGCGCATCATCTCCGCACGAATGCTGCCCACCCGCACCACCGGCGACCTGATCGACGGGCACTGGAAGCTTCTGACCGGCTGGAACGCGGTCCCGCGGATGCTGGTCTGGGACAACGAGGCCGGCATCGGCCGCGGCAGGGTGACCGGCGACTTCGCCGCGTTCGCCGGCCTGCTCGCAACCAAGATCTACCTCTGCAGGCCCCGCGATCCAGAGGCAAAAGGGCTGGTGGAGAGGGCGAATGGCTACCTGGAGACCAGCTTCCTGCCCGGCCGCACCTTCACTGGACCCGACGACTTCAATGCCCAGCTGACCGCATGAGGTTGATCGGCGGGGCGTTGAAGGTGGCGGACAGGACATTGTCGTCCAACCTGGTGCTGATGGTTTCGTACGAGGCGGTCATGTCCTCTTCCTTTCGGCGCTCATCTCGGCGCTCATCACGGCCTGGTGGCAGACCCGGCTGTCAAAGCTGCGGGCAAACTGTTGCCTTTGTCGGTGAGAGCGGGTTCTGGCACAGATCTTGGGAAGCCGTTGCGGAGCGTCACCTCGGTGTTCGATTGTGAGGGGACAGGCCCGCGTGAGCCCGCGTATGCCATACCGCCTCGCAGCCATACATGACGCCCCGTCAAGTTCATAGTCGTCGCTGTCGTGGTCGACTATGGGCGGTGATCGTGCTGGTCATGCGGACCGACGCGCCTCTCTGGGACTCGCTCGTGTTCGACGGGATCGACGACGTGGACGTCGAGGCGGTGACGGTCGCGTTCAACATGGTCGAGGTGGTGGCGAGAGGCCGGCCGAAGTGTCCGGACTGCGCCCGCTTCTCTGACCGAGTGCATGACCGCTATCACCGCAGGTTGAAAAAACTTCCGCTCGCTGAGCAGAGCTTCGGAATCCGACTTGCCTTCAACCAGTGGCGGGTCACGGCCGAACACAGGCCGCTGGGCGAGATCATGCAGGTACGGCAGATCTACACCGCGTCGGCCAAGGTCCGTCGGGCGTACAACCACCAGCCCCAAGTCGAGCCGAAGAGCGCGGACGAGGTGCTGCCCTAAGGGTTGTCCTACCTTCTTGACGTGGGCCTGCTCTGGTCGTTCGTAGGATCGGAGGGCCGGGGGCTTCGGGTATGGCTGTAAAGGTTGTGCCGCTGGATGATCGTCGAGGGCGTATCCGCGGGCAAGCAGCGGTGGTGCACATCTGGGGCGCGGAGGACGTGACCCGATTCGAGAGGCACCCTGGTGGAAAGAGCCTCGACGCCCTGCTAGAGAGGCCGCACAGTTGCGGCCACCCTCCACCCCGATCGGCGCCCGGCGGGTGCATCCCCAGCTGTTCCCAGGGCGTCGAGATCGGCTCCGTGATCAACGACCGCGTTTCCCAGGCTGCTCCGCGCGCCCTTCCAACAGCGGAGGCACAGGGTGGCAACCAGGAGGAGGCTGGGAGTGGAGGTGAAGGCCTGTGACGCGCGAGGCTCCCCTGATGGTAGTCAGTGGCGGCGGGACAGTGGTGCAGTGGAGCCGTGAGGCGGAGGAGTTGCTGGGGCGCACCGCGACCGAGGTGGTGGGGCAACCGGTGGCCCGTGTGGTGAGCCGAACGGGGTCAGCCTCCGCCCTCCGTGTGGTCTCGCAGCTGCGGGGGAACGGTGCCGCGTCGGGCTTGGAGCTACGGGTACGGCCGCTGCTACGCGCTGATGACTCGGTGGACTGGGCGGTGTTCCAGGCGCGGACGGACTCGCCCATCCCCTCGGCGGTCGGTGCGGCTGTGCTGGGCGCGCTCTCTGCTCAGTCGCTCATGGGCCTGCACGTCCTGGACCAGCACTTGCGCATTGTGCGAGCCACTTTCACCACACCGATCCTGGGCGACGAGTCTCCCGAACAGCTCGTGGGCCGTCGCCTCACCGACGTGTACAACCTGTCGGACCCGGCCGGAACCGAGAACCTGCTCCGCACCGTACTGGAGAGCGGCGCGCCCGCCCGCGAGCCCCTGGTGCGCGTGCGCCCCAAGCATGCGCCGGGGCCTGAATACGTGTTCTCGGTTTCGGCATTCCGCCTGGATGATCCGGACGGGCACGTCCTGGGAGTACTGGCGGTGGCCCTCGATGTCACTGCCCGTGAGAAGGTTCGCCGCCGCGTCGGTGTCCTCCGGACTGTGCGCGACCGGGTCGGCCACAGCCTGGACCTGGTGACCACCTGCCAGGACCTGGTGGACTGCCTGGTGCCGAGCTTCGCCGATGTCGCCGTGGTGGAGGTGGTGGACTCCGTGGCACGCGGGGAGGAGGAACCCCCGCTGGGCCCCCTGGGGCGGGACGTGCCCCTCCGCCGTGTCGCTGCGCGCGGTGGCGGTGCTCGCCAAGCCCCGGCGCATCCGGTCGGGGACGTGCGCAGCGTGACGTATCCGACGCCTTATGCGCAGGCCTTGACCGATCTCGAGCCGCGCCTCGTCGTTCTGGATTCCGACGCGCCGTGGTTCGCAGCCGACCCCGCGCGTGCACACGCCATCCGCGCATCGGGTGCCCGGGTACTCCTCGCCGCGCCCCTGGTATTGAGAGGGACGGTCCTCGGGCTGCTGAGCCTGTACCGCACCGATGAGACCGATCCGTACACCGAGGACGATGTACAGCTCACCCTGGATCTGGCTGCTCATACCGCTTTGAGCATCGACATCGCGCGGCGCTACACCCGTGAACACACCATCGCCGTGGCCCTCCAGCGCGGCCTGCTGCCGGCACACCCCAGCTCACAGACCGCAGTCGAAACCGCCCATCTCGTGGCGCTCGGCGACCAGGGCGGAGGCGGCTGGTACGACACCTTCGCCCTGCCCGGTGCCCGCACCGCCCTCGTAGTCGGTGATGTCAACGGGCAGGGCCTCCACGCCGCCACGACCATGGGGCAGCTACGGACGGTCCTCCACTCACTGGCCGCGTTCGACCTGGAGCCCGACGAACTGCTCGCGCGACTCAACGACGCCACCCTGTTCCTCGCCCAGGAACGTGCCGCTCGCCCACCCGGCGACCCAATGCGCCGCCAAGAGCTCGCCGCGCATTGTCTGTATGCGGTCTACGACCCCTTGGCCCGCGCTTGCACCATCGCCCGCGCCGGCCAGCCTCCGCCCGTGATCGCCCACTCCGACGGCTCGACCGAACAGGTCGACTCCAGCTGCGGCGGACCCATGCTGGGCAGCGCCGAGGGACCACCCTTCGCCACCACCTGCGTCACCCTCTCCGAAGGCGACGTCCTCGCCCTCGGTACCCCTGCCATCCTTCCTGCGTCCACGCCCACGTCCGTGCTCGCACCTACCCCGGACGCTCTCCTCCAGGCTCTTGAGGCATGGGCACCTGACCGGTCGCTGCAGGAACTGTGCGACGAGGTTCTCTATCGCCTGAAGGGCAACACCGACCCCGGCGACGCCATCCTCCTGCTCGCCCGCACCCACACCTTCCCCGCCGATCACGTCGCCACCTGGCCGCTGGATCAAGACCCCACAGCCGCAGGCACGGCACGCATCCACGCTCACAGGCGACTCACCGACTGGGGCGTGGACGAGGAGGTGGGCTATGCGACCGAGCTGATCGTCAGCGAACTGGTCACCAATGCCGTCCGTTACGGCAGCGCACCGCTGAGCCTGCGACTGATCAAGGACCGCTTCCTCACCTGCGAGGTCCACGACACCAGCCCCACCACGCCGCGCCTGCGGCATGCGCGGACCATTGACGAAGGCGGACGCGGCCTGTTCATCGTCGCCCAACTGGCCCAGAACTGGGGTGTGCGGTACACGTCCGACGGCAAGACCGTCTGGACGGAACAGTCGCTTCCCACGGCGACACCACACCCCGGGTGAGAGAGCCCTGGGGTTCTGACCGGCCCGTCCGGCGGCCTCGGGTGACCGGGGGGCCTCGAGGCTGCCGGCCGGTACAGCGGGTCGGGTGGGGCGGCCGCACCACGCTGGTCATTGGCTGGGCCACGGGCAGCTGCCTGCCAGCTTGACCCAATCCCGGTCCACCTGCCCGGGCACGACACGCCCTTGCTCACTCCAGCGGGCAGCCAACACCGCACAATTCGGCTCGCCCGGCGAGGAACCTTGAGCCCGCGGATTTGATCACTGCGATCACATAAGAGTGCTGTTCATCCATATGCATGAGGCATCGGCATGACTGTCAGGGCTGGTAGACCTTCACCCATGCCTTCGAGCATGTGGCGGACCGCGTTGTCGGGGTCCTGGCGCGCGTTGATGAGTGCCCGGGAGCTGGACCACAGGGTGAGCGTCCCCAGGCGACGGTCCGGGAAGCGTTCGCGCATCGCAGGGAAGAAGCCGAGCGGGGTGTCGTGCTGCGGCAGGAGTTCATCGGCGGCTTTGAGACCACCATTGAGACCACAACCTCTTCGTCCCGAAGCAACTTGGGGTGGGTACCTGGCCTTGGGCTGGTACGCCGCTTACCAGCGCCGATGGTCTGCAGACGTCCGTGTCTGTTCGCCGATGTACGTCGGCGTTGTCACACGGTTAGACACGCAGCCGGCGAGGTCCGCTTCGCTCTTCCCCGGGTGGGATCGGTCGATCGGCGCCTCGAGCGAGCCCTGGTCTTCCAGCGCCTCGTCCCCTTGCGAGACCCGGACGTAGGGCTGAACCTGGTGATGAGGCGTGCCTACAAACCACATGGACCGAGCGCAGACGGCTGCGGGGCTCGGTTACCGCGGCCCGTGCAGGGAGCGATTCCAATGAGGCTTGTCGTCGATCTCAACCGGTGCCAGGGGTTCGCGCAGTGCGTCTTCCTCGCCCCGGACGTCTTCGCTCTGCACGGGGAAGAGGCGCTGCTGTTCTCCCCTCGCTTCGACGAGGCACAGCGTGACCGGGTGGAGAAGGCTGCTGCCGCCTGCCCGGTCCAGGCCATCCTCGTCGACTACTCCGACGAGCCGACGAGCCGACGAAGCGGGTGGAGCCCCATGTCGGCTGACACGGACGTCGAGGTCCTGCGGCGCGAGGGCCGCATTGTCGTGGTCGGTGCCTCGCTGGCCGGTCTGCGCGCGGCGGAGACCTTGCGCGAGCAGGGCTTCACCGGATCGCTGACCATGATCGGCGACGAGCGGTACGAGCCCTATGACCGGCCGCCGCTGTCCAAGCAGGCACTGCTCGGGCGGGCACGGCCTGAGGACACCGCGCTTCCGCGGCGGCGGGACATCGATGCCGAGTGGCGTCTGGGCGTCGCCGCCGAGGGCCTGGACCGGGACGCCAAGCAGGTACGCCTGACGAACGGCGACACCGTCTCCTACGACCGCCTGCTGATCACCACTGGGACCAGAGCGCGGCCTTGGTTCCACCCGGAAGAGGCCGCGCTGGACGGGGTGTTCGTGCTGCGTACCCGCGACGACTCCGCCCGCCTCCTACGGAAGCTGACCGGGGGTGTGTCCCGGGTGCTGGTGATCGGCGCCGGTTTCACGGGCTCTGAGGTCGCCTCCGCCTGCCGGGAGCTCGGCCTCGAGGTCACGGTCGCCGAGCGCGGCCCGGCGCCGCTGGTGGGCGCGCTCGGCGGAGTGATTGGCGCGGTCGCGGATCGGCTACAGCGCAAGCACGGAGTCGACCTGCGCTGTGGGGTCAGCGTCACCGCCCTCGAAGGCGACGATGTGGGACGGCTCAAGCGCGCCCATCTGTCGGACGGTGCGGTGATCGACGTGGAGGTGGCGGTCGTCTCGCTCGGGGCCATGCGGAACACGGAATGGCTCGCCGGCTCGGGAGTGGCCGCGGGTCCCCGGGGCATCGCGTGCGACGCAGGGTGCCGGGTGTTCGACGTCAACGGCATCGTCACCGACGACATCTACGCCGCCGGTGATGTCGCACGCAGCCCCCACCCGCTGTTCGACTACCAGTTCCTGGCGCTGGAGCACTGGGGTAACGCGGTCGAACAGGCCGAGATCGCCGCCCACAACATGATCTGTGCTGGTCCGGATCGCCGTCCGCACCTGTGGCTGCCGATGTTCTGGTCCACCCAGTTCGGTGTCAACATCAAGTCGGTGGGCGTTCCCACGCTGGGCGACCAGCTGGTCGTCGCCCAGGGGGCGCTCGCCGAGGAGCGGTTCGTCGCGGTGTACGGGTACCGCGGCCGCATCATCGCCGCGGCCGCCTTCGACGGAGCCAAGTGGCTGGGGTTCTACGAGCAGCAGATCGCGTCCGGCGCCCCGTTCCCGCCGGAGTACCGCGCGGTCGACCGCCGGACCGAGACGCTGCATCCGATCGACCCGGCCTTCCCCGACCCCCATCTGCCCACCCATGGGGCCACGGTCACGCTGACGGGTCACTCGCCGAGCGAGCGGCGCGTCGCGTTCGTTCCGTCGCATGCCTGATCACCGGCCCTGTACAGCCCGGAGCCCTCAGGAGTCACCATGACGTCCGGCAGCATCGTCGCTCAGATCACCGACTACGCCAATCGGGCCGATCCGTACCCGCTCTACGCGGAGCTGCGCAAGACTCCGGTCAGGCGGGAGGACGACGGCACCTACGTGGTCAGCACCTACTACGAGGTGCGGAGCCTAGCCAACGACCCGCGGTTGAGCAACGACACGAGCAACCGCCCAGCCGGCCATGGCCGCCCCGGGCAACCAGCGGCGGAGAGTGGCCTGCCGCCCAGCTTCATCTTCACCGACCCGCCCGTGCACGACCGGCTGCGCGACACGATCAACCGGCCGTTCGGTCCCCCGCACAGCCCCAGATTCCTCGACGGCCTGCGCGGAGAGCTGGCCAAGGTCGTCACCGAGCTGCTCGACGCCTTCGAAGGCAAGGACCAGGTCGACATCGTCGAGGACTTTGCCTACCCCCTTCCCGTCACCGCCATCTGCAAGGTCCTGGGCGTGCCACGCGAGGACGAACCGCTCTTCCACTCCTGGGCCGATGCCCTGGCGTCGTCCGTCGACCCCCACTCCGGCGACGACGGCGGCCCGGAAAAGGCACAGCAGGCACGCCAGGAGCTGGGCGCCTACCTGACCGACCTGATCGAGACCAAACGCCGCCACCCAGGCCCCGGAATCCTCAGCGCGCTCGCCCCCGACATGAAACCGGCAGACCTGGAAGCCACCGCGGTGCTGCTCCTGGTCGCCGGCCACGAGACCACCGTCAACGCGATCACCAACACGACCCTCACCTTGCTGCGCCACCCCGACATCCTCGAGCGGTTCCAGAAGGACCCGGAGCTGGCCGTCCCGATCATCGAGGAAGTGCTGCGGTACGAGCCCCCGGTCCAGTTCGTCCCATGGATCACCGCCCTGGCCGACATCGACGTCGCCGGCACCACGATCCCCAAGGGCTCCCCGGTCTGGCTCATGCTGGCCGCGGCCAACCGCGACCCCCGGCGCTTCACGGACCCCGACCGGTTCGATCCCGACCGCAAGGACAACGAGCACCTGGGCTTCTACACCGGCATCCACTACTGCTTCGGCGCCCCTCTCGCCCGCATAGAACTCCATCTGGCCGTGCCCGAACTGTTCCGCCGGGTCAAGTTCTCCCGGCTGCTCGAGGACCCGCCGCCCTACCGCGCCAACGCCGTGCTCCGCGGCCCCCGCCACCTTCCGGTGGCGATCGAGGGGGTCACGCCCTAAATGCAGCAGAAGCTCTCAAAGGGAGGCAGGGCGGTGCCGAGCGTTCAGCGGCTGCTGAGACCTGCATCCCCGTGAGCGGATGGGGCAGGGACGTGATGTCATGAGCCCCCTGCTCTTCCGCCGGGCCGCCGGGCAGCGGGACGGCACGGATGTGTCCGCCCAGATCGGCCACGTAGGCGATGCCGGCGGCAGAGTCGACAGCCAGCCCGATCGCCTCGGCTAAGCCGCGCGCCAGGATCTGCGGAGGCTCCCCCGGACTCCCGCTGCCGGGATCGCGGCCCGGTTGAGCGTGTTCCCTCCCGAAGGTGCCCGAGCCGATCGATCTGCACCTGGACGCGACTGGCTCTACTGGACCGACCGGGGCGATCTAGTGGTCAACCCGCCCGGTGGGTCAGGCCACTGCCGTCCGTCCGCACCCCGCGCGGAGCCGCCGGTCCCGCTCAGCACGCGCCGCGTACAGGGCCGGTATCAGGTGAACCGAGCGTTGCTGAGATCGATGGAGACCATTGTCTGGTCCAGGATCGGGCGGTTGTCCGCATCGCTTCGGTAGGCCCGGCGTTTGGTGGGCAGGCGGATCCCGTCCGCTTCAACGGTGTCGTAGACGTACTGTGCCGCGGCGAACCCGCCCGCGATGTCGACGTGATAGTCATGCCGGCGCAGGAGATGGTCGGGGCCGAAGTAGAAGTCCTGTTGGGTGCTGTGGCTGGCGATGTGGGGCGGGAAGGTCGCGCGCAGGCCGCGCCAGAGTTCGTCTCCTTCCCGCCACGGTTCGATGTCGGTGACGGTGAAGCCTGGCATCGACAGCAGGAAGGGTGTGGTGAGGTACGTCCACAGCGCGTATCCGTTGAAGTAGGCGCGATCCAGCGGGTCCCACGGGGTGGTGAGGCCGTGCCCTGTGAACGACTTCCGCGGTTCGTTGCGTTCGGCCACGATGCGGCCGTCGACTTTTTCGATGCCGACTCTGTCGGCCGTGAAGTCGGTCTTCTGGTCGGGAGCGCCGAACGGCATCACGGAGGCATGCTGCTTGTGCAGCCAGACGGTCATCTCCCGGGGGGTAGGGTCCTGCGGCATCCCTTTGATGACGAACATGTCGCCACCGCTGACGACGGTGGCGCGGACTGTGGTGAGTGCGTTCCAGCGGTCGAGGCCACCATGGGCATCGAGAACCTCTGCGAGCAACGTGTTCATGTCGATCTCCTGCTCGGTCATGCCGGGCGTCTCTGGCCAAAGGGGCGTCGATGGGGCGGCCGGGCCCGCCAGCGGCGTTCGGTGAAGGCCCGCGAGGCTGAATGTGCCCCGTAATCGGTCGGCGTGGTCGCCGTGGCGGGGCCGGCGCGGGTGCGCTCGGCGGCGGCGAGCGCTTCGACGACGAACTCGGACCGCATGTGGCTGGCGAGGCACCTGGCCAGGCAGGCGAGGCGCGCGAGCACAAGGGCCAGGAGTCGAACTGTTCGCTGCCCACGGGAAGATAGGTAATGACGCGGGTGCATGTCGTGTTCCTCTCCATCGCGGTGAACTCGAGGCCCACCAGTTCCGGAGGCCATCGCCACGGGAGGGTCCGCGACGGCGGTGCGATGTCTGCGACGCAGCCGCAGCCAGGCGATCCGCGGTGCCCTCATCAGCCGGGCGACCCTCTCATGGCTCACTGGTTCGCTGGTCACGCACCTGGACACTGATCCTGGGGACGCGGTAGCCCAGTGGTACCGGGGTGGACAGCGAGTATCCGCCGGTCGACCCGTGTCCTCGGCATCGGCGCGCGGGGTTCACCTGCTCACACGCGGGGCACCCGCGGCGTGGGCAGCCAGGTCGTGCCGGGCGCGGCGTGCGGGGCGCCCCTCAGGCGAGGTGCTCGCGGAACCACTCGACGGCGGCGCTGCTCGCTTTGTCGAACTGGGTGGTGTAGGGGTCGAAGTGGCCGCCCGGGATCGTCCGCAGCCGCTTGGGCTCCAGCGCGCGCTCGTAGGCCGCGAGGGCCAGGTCGGTCACGGTGACGGTGTCGTTGAGCGCGACCACCATCAGCAGCGGTGTGGGGGAGACCCTGTCGGCCCAGATTCCGGGCTCGTACATCCGCGCGGCCCGGGTGGAGCGGACCGTGACCTCGTTCTCCCACACGCCGTCGGGCTTGGGCTGGAGGTAGAAGTCGATGGCTTCCTGCGTCCGGTAGGACGCGGGCACCGCCGGGTCGCTGCTGACGATGGCCAGGGTACGGGGGGCCTCGCCGCGCAACTGGGCGCGCTCGTCCTCGGAGAAGGACTCCTCCAGGGCCGCGACCGCCTCGGGGACGACACGGCGCCGGCCCTGGTCGAAGCCGCTGATGGTCGGCACCTGGGAGACCACGGCCCGCAGCCGGCGGTCGGTCGCGCCCAGCACGATCGCGTGGCCGCCGGCGTAGCTGGTGCCCCACAGACCGATCCGCTCCGGATCGACCTCGGGGAGGCTCTCCAGGAAGGAGATGGCCCGCCGCCAGTCGGCGATCTGCCGCCAGGGGTCGACGTCCTGTTGCGCGCCGTCACTCCCCCCGAAGCCGCGGTGGTCATGGACCAGGACGACGAAGCCGTTCTCGGCGAAGGCCTGCGCGAACGGCTCCAGACCGTGCTCCTTGACCCCGGCGTAGCCGTGGGCCATGGTGATCGCCGGATGCGGGCCCGGACCGTCCGGCAGGAAGAGCCAGCCACGCAGTTGTACCGCGCCGTCGGCCTCGAACTGGACATCTTTGCGCTGAATCATGGAACAACCTTCTGAATAGGCAGGGCCTTCAGCCCTGGTGGAAGTAGTCGGCGTCGATCTCGCCGGCCAGTCGGGTACGCAGTTCCGCGGAGAAGCGGAGCACGGCGCCCAGCGGCCGGTGGTGGATGGCGGCTCGGTTGGTCTGGCCGTCCGCATTCTTGGTCAGGATGGTGACGCCCTCGATCGGCAGACCGCCGAACGCGGTGGCCTCCCACGCCAGGTATGTTCGCGGACCGTCGACGGTCTCCTCAGTGAAGCGGAGCGACTCGTAGATCACGCTCGCCGTGCCCATCACCTTTTTCACCTGGTCGCGGCCTTCCACCGGACGGGTCAAAACGCTCGCCTCCAGGACCACGTCCTCGGTGAACGCCTCACCGAACGCGTCGGCGGACTTCTGCGCGAAGGCGTTCGTCCACCCCTGTGGACGCGGGGTGTTCGCGGCGGGGACGCCCTCGGAACCGAGGGCCTCGGCGAGGAGACGGTCGAGGCGGGTGGCGACGTCGGCCGCCTGCTCGATGTGGGCCCAGTGCCCGGCCTCGGCCACCGATACCGCTGTCACGTCGGTGAATCGGGGCGCGATCGCATTGTTGACCATGTCCTCGGTGACGAACCCGTCGCCCTCGCCGCGGACGATGAGCACCGGGCCTTGGTAGGCACTCGGCCGTTCGCCGAGGGGGTGTCCGGTGTTCCAGCAGTCGGCGAGGGCGCGGACGACTTCCGGACGCAGACGCCGGCCGGTCGCCACCAGCCGGTCGAGCTCGGCCTCCGGGAACGCCACGGACAGCTGATTGCGTACGCCCCGCTGCCCGTCCGCGTCGCCGCCCAGCGAGCGGAACTGCTCGATCATCTCGTCGGGCAGATGTACGCCCGCGAGGGAGACCGGGGTCACCAGCATGAGTCCGCGGACCCGGTCGGGCCGCTGGACCGCGACGAGTTCGGCCACGGCTGCACCCATGCTCTGGCCGACGATCACGAAAGGCTTGCCGAGGGCGTCGACCACCGCGCCCACCTCGTCGGCGAACCGGTCGTAGTCGTAGGGGCCGTCCGCCGTGTCGCGGTCGCCGCAGCCGGCCAGGTCGAGTGTGACGCACTCGATGCCGGGTGTGGTGAGTTGGGGGATCAGGCGGTCCCAGGCGTACTGGTCATCGAGGAAACCGTGGACGAACACCACGGCCAGGTCTCCGTCGCCACTGCGCCGATACCGTACGTCGGTGTCGGTGACGCGTTCCGTCTTCATGTAGGTCCTTACTGTCCGGGAACGGACGTCGCCCCGGAAGGGGTCCAGTCCTGGCTTTGGATGGGGGGAGTCGAGGGGGGTATTCGGTTGGACATGCGTTCAAGCGCTGCATCCGGTGGCCAAGATGTCTCCCGTGACCTGCGGATTCGCGAGGCGACGCGTTCGAGGAGCAGGACGCGGCGCTGTCCTCGGATCACGGGAGGGCGTGGTACGCCGCCTACACCCGGGCCACGCCGTCGCGCCGGGCCGCCTCGGCGACCACGGGGGCGACACGAGGGTCGAAGGGGGACGGGATGACGTGGTCGGGACGCGGCTCGTCGACGATCAGGGAGGCCAGGGCGTCCGCGGCGGCGATCTTCATGCCCGGCGCGATGCGTGAGGCGCGGACGCGCAGGGCGCCGGCGAAGATGCCGGGGAAGGCGAGGACGTTGTTGATCTGGTTCGGGTAGTCACTGCGGCCGGTCGCCACGACGGACGCGTACTTGTGGGCGACATCGGGATGGATCTCGGGCGTGGGGTTTGCCATGGCGAAGACGAATGCTCCCTCCGCCATGGTGGCGACCGCGGTCTCGGGGACCGTGCCGCCGGAGACACCGATGAAGACATCGGCGCCGGCCAGGGCCTCCTCCAGAGTGCCGGTCCGTCCCGTCCGGTTCGTGTTCGCGGCGATGTCCCGCTTGATGTCGGTCAGGCCGGTACGGCCGGAGTGCAGGACGCCGACCGTGTCGGTGACCACGACATCGCCGATGCCTGCCTCCACGAGGATCTTGGCGATCGCGACGCCCGCCGCTCCCGCGCCCGATATGACCGCGCGCAGGTCGTCGAGATTCCGCCCGGTGAGACGGGCGGCGTTGCGCAGGGCCGCGAGGGTGACGACAGCCGTGCCGTGCTGGTCGTCGTGGAAGACCGGGATGTCGAGGCGCTCCTGGAGCTTGCGCTCGATCTCGAAGCACCGGGGCGCGGAGATGTCCTCCAGGTTGATGCCGCCGAAGGATGGTGCGAGGCGGGCGACGGTGTCGACGATCTCGTCCACGTCCGTGGTGGCGAGCGCGATGGGCACGGCGTCCACGTCGCCGAACTGCTTGAACAGAACCGCTTTGCCCTCCATGACCGGCAGCGACGCCTGCGGGCCGATGTCGCCCAGGCCGAGCACCGCGGTGCCGTCCGTCACCACCGCGACGGTGTGCGAGACCCAGGTGTAGTCGTGTACGAGATCGGGCTGCTCGGCGATGGCTGTGCACACCTCGGCGACACCGGGCGTGTATGCAAGTGAGAGGTCGTCAGGGCCACGTAGCGGCACCGTCGGGGTGATCGCCATCTTTCCCCCGCGGTGGAGCGCGAACACGGGCTCGTCGAGTCCTCCGGACCTGCGGGTCTGCGCCGACGTGACGCTTTCTGATTCCACAACTGATTCCTTTGCTGGCGTGCCGTGCCCGTTCGCTCGGCACGATGCGGGAGGTCGGCCGACGTTGCCGTGTGCCGTGATCCCGTGCGGAGCGCCGCCGGGCAAGAGTGGCTTCGGGCGAAAGTGCCGTCGTCCGCCGGGCCGGGGATGGTCGCCACGGGCGCTGTCAGGTCGGCGCTGGCTTTCGGTGGGTTGGTGGTTTCCTGAGGTGGCCCTCGACGCACGGGTCGCGCCGGCATCCCCGGTCCGGGGTGCGTCCGGCGGATCGTGGCGGGTTCCCGGCGTATGGCGAGGCGCTTCGCGGCGATGCGGGAACGCCCTGGCAGCACCGGTGACCGGAACACTCCGGCGGCGACGGCCGTACACCCGCGTCAGGCACCGCTCCCCGACCTGCGCCGGTGCCCGGCCCGCCCTGGTCCTCGGCCTGACCTGGTCTTCGTCGGACAAGCCCGGGACGGCGGGCGAGGACGTGGGGTTCACCAGCGCGGAACCTCTTCGGCCAGTTGCAGTTCGCCCCTTCCGAACGAGAAGCTCTCGTTCGGGACCGGGATCAGGGCGATGAAGATGTCGTCGGGCGAGACACCGAGGGCCTCGACGACCAGCCTGTTGATGGCCGCGGTCACCGCCCGCTTGTCCTCCAGGGGCCGGTGGGCCCCGAGGAGAACCGTGATGATCATGGCCTCGGCGCTGCGCTGCATTCCCATGAACGTCGGGTCGAGGAACAGTTCGTCCTCGCCGTGTTCGCTGATCATGATGAAGCGGTCGCCCTCGGGGATGCCGAGCCCCTGCACCAGCGACTGGTTGAGCGCGTCGGCGAGCGCGCGCTTCTGCTGCGACGAGAAGCGGTTGGCGGGGATGTGGGCGTTGAAGACCGGCATGGGGGCTCCTTCGGGGAGTGCGGTGTCGCGGGGTCCGACCGTTCGGAGGCCTGATCCGGGCCTCCGGGGACGGCGCTGCCGCTCTGGCCACCCGCGGCACACGGCGCGAGCCTGCGGGTGCGGCCGGATCGGCGTTGGTGCCGGTGCCGTCAGGCCTTGGTGGCTCCGGAGGGGGACCACTCGGCGCTGTCCACCGGCGACCACCCGTCCGGGCGCTCGTCGAGGCGGTGGCTGCGCTTGCCCAGACGCGCGCTCAGCACGTCCTCCGGCAGGGGCGTGACGAACGCGTTGTCGGCCAGGGTGTACTCGGCGGCGAGGCGGCCGATCGCCGGGATCGCCCCGGTGTCGATCCGTCCGTTCTGGGCGTAGACGTCGTCCCGGATGTGGAACCGCACGACCTTGCCCCAGATGACGTGGTCGTTGACGTCGCCGACCTTGATGATCCGGTCCAGCGTGCATTCCATGGCGATCGGGGAGTCCTTCACGCGCGGCACCTTCACCACTTCGCAGGCCTCTTTGGCCAGGCCGACCTCGTCGAACTCGTCCTGGGAGCTGTCGAACTCGACCGCACTGCGATGCATCTCGTGGGCCTGCGGAAGCGTGACCAGGTTGGTGACGAACTCACCCGTGTCCTGAATGTTGATGAGTGTGTCCTTCAAGGTCCCGTCCGCCCGCGGCTGCACGGTCAGGGACACGATCGGGGGTATTCGGCTCACCACGGTGAAGAACGAGATCGGCGCCAGATTGGCGACACCGGCTGATGACAGGGTGCTCACCCAGCCGATCGCGCGCGGCGTGACAGCCCCGATGAGGAGTTTGTACGCGGACCTCGCGTCGAGTTCGTCGCTGTTGATGATCACGTTGATGGCCTCTCGGGCGTGCACGGCGGGATTCCGCCGGTGGAGGTATGGGGGGTGCGGGGCTTGGGGAGGGCAGCGGGGCCACGGTCAGCCCGGCGCGGCGGATGCTGCTTACTGCCCCGGAACGGCTCGGCGCTGGTCAGCCGTCCGCCGTCTCGGTGTCGCCCAGGAAGTGCTCCGCGATCAGGGTCACGGTGCGGGCTGGGGTTTCCATGGGGGAAGGTGGGCCGCGTCGTTGATGACGAGGCTGCGTACATCGGTGTACTGGCGAGCGACTGGATGTAGTTACCGGTGGCGACCGGAAGGGAACAGCGCTCCCAGTGGATTCCCGGTGCCGGCCGAGACTCAGTCGGCAGCGGAGGGGAAGAACTCGAGGCCCTCGAGCACGTCGCGCCCCTTGGCGGTGTCGGCGTACAGGCGCGCCTCCGTGATCAGTCCGTCGGTCACGGCGAACAGCAGCAGGTGCTCGTTCTCCATGGTGCGGCCGTTCTTCGCCTTTGCGCGGGCCCGGACGGGGACCACTACGTGCGACCCGGCGTCGAGCACCGTGTACAGGTCGTAGTCGAAGTACTCGTAGTAGTGGTCGAAGAGGTCCTTGTAGAAGGCCACGAAGCCGTCCCGGCCGTGGAACGTCCCGCCGTAGGGCAGGGAGGTGGGGAAGTGGAAGACCACGTCCGGCGACATCAGAGCCACCAGGTCGGACGAGTCGTTCTTTTCGAATCCGGTGTAGGCGCGGTGGCAGGCATCAACGATCGCCTGGTTGCTCGACATGTTTCCTCCATGCTCATGGCTGAGTGCGGTGCTGGGTGAACACGTTTCCACCCGCTCCGGCTCCCGTCCGGTGATGTGCGGAGGGACCGGAGGCCAAGTGATCGGGCCGATCGATCGGCTCGTGAGGCCGCACGGCGGTTCGGGGAGCCTGACCGGGCTGGGGCAGCTACCGGGTGGGCTTCGGGGGCCGCGGCGCAGTGGTGTCTGTCAGCGGTCCGCCGTGACCTAAGTTTCCATTCGGAACTCAGGAAGTCAAGGGCTGGGTTCTGGATGGAAACCCTGGGGTTATCCTGACGCTATGGAGTGGCGTGAACTTGATCTGGGAAATTGCAGCGTCGCCGCGACCTTGGGGCTGGTCGGCGAGCGGTGGACCCTTCTCGTCCTGCGCGAGGTCTTCGCCGGGCTGCACCGCTTCGACGAGATTGCCGACCACCTCGGGATCTCACGTCGCGTCCTGACCGAACGCCTGGGACAGCTCGTCGACGCCGGCCTGCTGGAGCGCCGTAGTTACAGGGAGGCCGGACAGCGCGCCCGCCAGGAGTACCACCTCACGTCACCCGCCCACGACCTGCAGTGGGTTCTGGCCGCCCTCCTGCAGTACGGGGACACCCACCTCGGCGGCCCGGAGGGCGCACCGGCACTGCTGGACCACGTCGGCTGCGGCGGCGAGGTGCACGTCGAACTGCGCTGCTCCTGCGGGCAGAAGGTCACCGGCTCCGAGGTGAAGCCGATCACCGGCCCCGGCGCCGTCAGTACGTCCCCCTGACGACAGCCCGCCCCCCGTCCGCCTTCCCGCATCCCAGCCGTGCCGCGTTGGGCGACCGGCGTCTTCGGCGTTCCCGCCGGGGTCCGGGCCTGGTGGGCCTATCGCTCAGCCACGTGCGTTCGGTCGCGTCACGCTCGGTACGGGCTGCCGTCGACGCGGATCCGGGAGGCAAGGGGGGCGCAGCGCCGCGACGATGCGTCTGCTGTACGACGTCGTCCGCGCCGATCCCTTGACCCGTGCCGGTGCCGGTGTCGCGGATCCGGACCGACTGGACAAGTGGAAACGGCAGACAAGAGCTTGAGCTTCTGTCTCGAAAGTGCCGAGTCGAGCCCGTGGTCCCGCCAGGTCGCCAGGGCGATCGATGACGCCACGACGCGGAGGCGCAGGTGACCATCAAGGGCGGCGGCAGCCCCGATGGCACGCCCTCTACGAGCCGCCGATCGGCGGTATTCCTCCGCATGCGATGACGTGAGGGAGTGCCGTCACGTCGAACAGCTCATGGGCATGGCATATATCACGATGCGATGCCTCTTTTGGTTCGCATGCAGATTCACCGGGCGTCTCTTCGGAGGAACCCGATCCTTGGAAGCGGTAACTCTCCTCAGTGCATACGATTTCGATCGAGGACACGTGAGATCGTCTCCGCCGCCCAGGTGCTCACCGGAAGAGGTAAAGTGCTTGTGCACATGTCGTTCATCGTCTCGCAGGGAAGGCGGTTTCGAGGATGCTTTGGCCTGCGACCGACCGATACGGCCTGGAACCCGCCCCGGGCGGCCTGGCATTTGTCCAGGACCTGCTCAACACGATCTCCGCGGGCAAGCCGCGCGAGCCCGACCTCCTGGAGGATGTCGAGGACGCGCAGACATGGCTCGCCCAAGCGCTCGCGAACTGGAGCGGCGAAGCCCGCAGACCCGCACCCGTGGTCGAGATCACGGCCGAGGAGCTACAGGGACTGCGCGACTTCCGACACGACCTGCGCCGGCACCTGCAGGCAGCGGGAACGGACGCCTCGCCGCAGTCGCACCCGGTAGCCTCGCTGACGGCCGCGCCGACCGCCCTCCGACTCGACGCTGACGGCCGTATCCGCGCCGAGGCGCGGGGCACGGGATGGCGCCAGGTGACGTCCCTCGCCATGATCGAGGCCTACGAGGCCCAGTGCACCGACTCCCTGCGCCGTCTCAAGAGTTGCCGGAACACCCGCTGCGCGGTCGTCTTCTTCGACCGCTCCCGGAACAACAGCGGCGTCTGGCACGACGTCCGCATCTGCGGCAACGCGGTCAACCTGCGTAACCACCGCGCCCGCAAGCGGGCGACCGCCGAGACGACCTGACCGGCCGCACCCCGCAAGCCGGCTCGTCCTCACCCCTCGTCTGCCGCGGACAACACCCGCGGGTGACGCACGGCCGGCCGCCGCTTCCGGCGGCTCCGCCGCGTCACAGGTCGCCCCTAGCGCGGCGTTCATGAGTACCACCGCCCTGATCCGCCCGGGGCCGGGGTTGGGGTGTGGTCGCGAACGGACGGCCGTACTGCATGGCCGTAGCGTGTGCCTGCTCCGGAGCCGGGCCCACAGCGACGGTCCCGCACAGGTGGCGGCACCGCTCGACGGGGCCGGCTTTCGGGACGGAACCCGACATCCGGGCTCATGACCGGGAGCACGCGCCCGCCGGAGGCGTCGCGGCGGCCCCCGGGAATCCACCGCCGCGGAGTGACACCCTCATCCGCGCCGACGCACGGACCGCAGGAGGCGTCCGCCCGTGTCCGAGGACGCCGGACGGCCGACGGCGGCCGGTCGTCGCATCCGGAGTCCGTCTGCGCGCCCCGTTCGCCCGAGGGAGACTCCTCCATCACCCGGATGCAACATAAG
Source organism: Streptomyces sp. NBC_01446 (assembly GCF_026340095.1). Classification (GTDB taxonomy): domain Bacteria; phylum Actinomycetota; class Actinomycetes; order Streptomycetales; family Streptomycetaceae; genus Streptomyces; species Streptomyces aureus. The sequence goes on from NZ_JAPEPO010000001.1 coordinate 874,291, forward strand.
TAAACATGCTACGCTTATTTCATAAGGGTCATGCGAAAGCGGCCTGTCGCCCACGTTCGGGCGAGTACAACCAGGGTCGGCGGGACGCCTTCGAGAAGCCTGCCGTGCCGGTTCACCACGGTGCCGGGCGTACCGCACCCATCGGATCAGATCCCATCCGCTGCCCACCCCGGCATGTGCCCGGCTCGCGACCTGGCCCCGGAGCAGACAGCCGCGAGAAGCCACATTCCGCCCCTGAAGGAGGCACCACAATGACCGCATCCGCATCCAGGCCCCTGGCGTACGAGGTTCTCGTCCAGGAGGGGACCCCCCGGGCCGGCGGCGAGCGGCTGCCCAACGGTGAAGGGCTCGTCTCCTCGCCCCTGACGTCGACGCTGATCTTCGGGGACGAAGACGCCGTGCTGGTCGACCCGCCTCTCACCATCGAGCAGACCCAGCGAGTTGGCGACTGGATCGACCGCTCCGGCAAGCGTCTGGCCTATATCTACGCTACCCACGGGCACGGCGACCACTGGTTCGGCACCGCCGATCTCGTGAAGCGCTTCCCCGGCGTGACCGTCTACGCGACCCCCGGGACCATCGAAGTCATGCACGAGCAGGCCACCGAGGGACGCGAGCAGCTGTGGGACAAGCGCTTCCCCGGCCTGATCCCCGACACCCCGGTCCTGGCCCAGCCCGTCCCCGCCGAGGGCTTCCTGCTGGAGGGCAACCTCGTCGAGGCCGTCGAGGTCGGTCACACCGACACCGACAAGACCACGGTCCTGCACGTGCCGTCTATCGGCCTCGTGGTGGCCGGCGACGTCGTCTACAACGGCGTCCACCAGTACATCCTCGAAGGCGGCGACGGCGGCCTGCAGGAATGGCTCCAGGCCCTCGACCGCGTCGCCGCGCTCCAGCCGCGCTCCGTCGTGGCCGGCCACAAGAACAAGGACCTGCCCGACGACCCGGCCATCATCGGGGAGACCCGCCAGTACCTCCTCGACGCCGTCCGCCTGCTCGGCCAGAACCCCACCGCCCGCGAGTACTTCGACCAGATGACGACCCTCTACCCGGACCGGCTCAACCCGGGCCCGGTCTGGTACGGAGCGGTCGGCCTGCTCGGAGCCTGACGGAACGGGGGGACCAGAACGACACGGGTCGCACGGCGCCTCCCAAGACGGGACGGTGCTGCCGCCGTACACGTATGGAACGCCACGGAGCGGATCGATCGCACCGACCGGTCCACTCTGCGACGTTCGCCTCCGGCAAGCCAAGCCGAGGCAGGGCGGCTTCAAGTTCCGTGGTTGTGCTGGTTGTTGCTGTGAGGGGTGGGTAGCGGTGCAGGCACGGGCTTCGTGATCATTAGGGTGTCTACGCCTCGTGATCATGAGAAGGTCCCGTGCCTGCTGCTGCATCCTCCCCGATCCCTGCCGTACTTGTGAAGCTGGGTCCGCTGGAACCCGGCCAGGTCGCTGATCTGCGCCCCTACTTCGACTCCATCCCCGACCCGCGCTCGCGGCGGGGCCGGTGGTACTCGCTGACGGCGATCTTGATGGTGTGTGCCTGTGCGGTCGTCTCGGGCGCCAGGAGCATCGACGAGCTCGCCGAATGGGGCGCCCGGGCCTCGGGTGGGCTGCTGGCCGCCCTCGGTGTACGCCGCCATCCACTGCGGTGGCGGCGTACACCGTCGCCGGCGACGATCGGGCGGGTGCTGATCGCCGTCGACGGCGATGCCCTGGACGCCGCGGTGGGCGCCTACCTCACCGACCGGCACCGCACCGTCGTGTCCACCGCGCACCGGCGGGCCATCGCGGTGGACGGCAAGACGCTCAAGGGCTCAGCGCGTTTGGACGTGACCCGCCGTCACCTGCTGTCGGCGGTCAGCCACACCACCGTCGTGACACTCGCGCAGGCCGAGGTCGGCGCGAAGACCAACGAAACCACGCACTTTAAGCCGCTGCTGGCACCGCTGGACCTGGCCGGCACTCTCGTCACCTTCGATGCGCTGCACTCGGTCAAGGCGAACATCACCTGGCTGGTCGAGACGAAGAAGGCCCACTACATCGCCGTGATCAAGACCAACCAGCCCACCGCCCACAGCCAGCTCGCCACGCTGCCGTGGCGTGACATCGCCGTCCAGCACACCCACTCCGAGGTCGGGCACGGCCGGCGCGAGTCCCGTTCGATCAAGACCTGCGGCATCGCGGACGAACTCGGTGGCATCGCCTTTCCGCACGCGAAGCTCGCCATCCGCGTCCACCGCCGCCGCCGGCCGACCGGCAGCCGCGAGAGTCGCGAGAGCGTCTACGCCGTGACCAGCCTCGAAGCCCACCAGACCAGCCCCGCGGACCTCGCCGCCGCGATTCGCGGGCACTGGGGAGTGGAAAACTCCAGCCACCACATCAGAGACGTCACCTTCGCCGAGGACGCCTCCACCGTCCACACCGGGGCCGCACCCCGAGCCATGGCCACCTTCCGCAACCTGGCCATCGGCGTGCTGAAGACCCTCGGCGCCGAGAACATCGCCAAAACCACCCGGGCGATCCGCGACGAACCACGACGGGCACTCCCGATCCTGGGCATCATCAACAACCAGGACACCCACGGAACTTGATCAAGCCCTGAAGCCGAGGGCCGCGGGCCCACCGGAACGGACCTGACCTGGCCTGGGCGATCAGGCGAGGCTTCTCCGGATCGCGAAGGGCAGGACCGGTCCCTGATCATCGCGAGCAGCCGGGCACCAGCGACTGGACCGCCCTATTCAGGTGGCCTACTTCGGCACTCAGCGGTGCCCCTGGCCCTTGTTGTCCGCGGTTACTGGCTTCGGCTCATTAGGGTGATCTTTCTCGAAGTCCCGGCCGAGCCTGGAGTGTTGTCTGTATCCCGTGATGTAGGAGGTATGCGGATGGGGGTGGGCTGACTCCTGCGGGACGCCGGCGCCGAGACCATGGGCGCGCTCGGAGAGCTTGGCAATCAAACGCGCATACACCCGCAGCCAAACGAGGTGGAGCCGCCATCCCGTTCGCGGACGACTCCCGCCACGCCTTCTACGACCCGCACGCTGCACGCCTGTTCTGGGGCCAGCTGCTCCAGGCGAGCCGGGTGTTCGGGGAGTTCCGGTCCCATTTCGTCGGCAAGGACAGCCCCGTGCATCTCTTCTGGGGGTCGATGGACCTGGCCTGCACCCGCTTCTCCGGGCGTCCCGCGCCACCGCATCCGCCCGGCGGTGTCCCCAACGTGCCGGACTGGGTGAGTAGCTGTATCTCAACCGATCGTGGAACGTGCGGGGCGAACAGGTTTCCCGCCGGGGTGATCTTCCCCTTGCACGCGCATGAAGACAGGGCCTCTCAGTAGCTCGGGGATGCGAATCCAACCGAGCAGTGCCGGGAGGCCCTGGTGTCGTTGTTGTACGCGTCCGATCCCGTTCAGTTCAACTCGGCCGCCCCATCGTGTGATTGTCTCGCGCATGTGTACGGCAATGCTGCCGATCGTCCCGACCGGAAACGCCTGTATCCGTCGGACATGACGGACGCGGAATGGGCGGCCATCCGGCCCTTGCTGCCCACGCCGTCCTGGCTGGAGGGCCGGGGCGGGCAGCCCGAGGGCTACTGTCACCGTCAGTCGGCATACCCCCCATCCCTACGCGCTCGCAAGACATCCGGATCGTCCACAAGGTCAACCATGCGCGACTACAAAACCCGGTCTGCACCACTCCGAGGCGATGCATCGACGGAGTCATCTACTTCTACGGCGAGTTCGACCAGCGGGACATCGAAATCGCCCAGCGGACCTACCCAGGACGCCGTGTACTGGTCAACCGTGCCAAAGACCTGGAAGTTCATCCCGGCGGCGCGGGCCCGGCACGGTCCGTGCTGGACAGCTCGTGAACGCCCCGGGGGGACGCTGCCCGCCCGTAGGGAGAAACCGGCGGGTTCGCGGAATCTCGTGGCGTCGGTGACAGGAAACTCGCTGGTGGGTTGCGGATTCTGGGGTGGGGGCACGCGGGTTCGTGCGCGACGGGTCGGGCAGGATGAGGGCTGCAATCGGGGAGGGCACTGGGGTGGGTTACGTATTGCAGGCGGTGATCGCAGGAGACGAGCTGTTGCGTGCCGCAGCACGGGGCATTCCTAGTGCCCGCGTGGTGCTTCTCCGGCAGGACCTGTCGCTGATGCCGATGACGGATGAAGTCCTCGACGAGATCACGGACGGCACCGCCGAGAGCGCTCTGGGATTCTGGAAGCTGCCAGGGGGCTTCGAGAGGTTACTCGCCCAGTGGTCCACTACAGGGCCCGTCGCCTATGTCGAGGCCGACTACTTCGGTGGCGTCGGAGAGCAACGGGCCGCCGTCTGGGCTGATGGAGCGCTGGCAGTGGGGCCATTGGATGCCCCGGCGAAGAAGTGGTTCTCCCGAGCAGTCAGCCCGATCTCGCAGGCTCTTCGGCAACTCGGCGTGAGGCGGAGTCTCGGCGAGGATGAGTTCGAAGCTGTGGGACTGGACCGACATCGGAACAACGACGACTGGATCTCTTCCAGCGCCTCTTGAGCCCGCGCTGGACGGCGGCGACTTCCGGAATCCCGCATCGCCTCGCAAGTCGCTGGCCGAACTCGCAGGTTCTGCCAGTTACTCGGAGAAGTCGCCATGCACGAGTGGCAGGCAGAATGAGGGCTCTCACCTGCTCACTTGCACATTCTCGCGCACTGCATCCCTCACGGAACCTGCGTGAATTCCAAGTTGGTCACGCTGTCTTCGAACAGCTGCCGACGGCCCACGCCGCCTCAGTTGAGCCGGCGGCACGGAGTCTTGAGCCCGCACGCCTGCGACGGGCGGCCCTCCATTCTGCATTGAGCACTAAGGCGTACTCGACATCGGACAGCTCGCTCGGTTCGTCCATGAGCCGCCAACCTGGCCACTTTTGCCCTCTTTATGAAGTATAGGGGTTGGCGTAAAGGTGACTTGACGCCTGGTGGACAGGGCAAACTGCTGACCTCGGCACTTGACGGCACCACGCTGTCCTCCCATGAGAGACATGAACAACAGGTGGCGCCGCGGGATCCGCCCTCCCCGGCCTCGGCATACGGTGTCCGCCGCCGCCCTCGTGGCGCTCGTGGCCGGTCTGACCGCCGCCCCCGGCGCCGCTCAGGACCTCGGCACGCACACCGGGCGAACGGAACCCGCAGCGCAGACCGGAGCGGCCCGGTCGCCGATCATCTCCCGGCATCAGCTCACCCTGATCACCGGCGACCGCGTCACGCTGGAGACGGACACCTCGGGCAAGCAGAGTGTGTCGGTCGAGCCCGCCGAGGGCCGCGAACGAGTCGCGTTCATCAAGCGCCAGGCCGGTCGCGACTGGACGGTCATACCCGCCGACACGCTCCCGCTGCTCGCGACGGGTCGCCTCGACAAGGCGCTGTTCAACGTCTCCGCCCTGGTCCGGGGCAAGTACGCGCAGCGGTCGAGCCTGCCGCTGATCGTCGAGTATGCCGGGAACGCGGGCACCGCCCGGCGACAGCTGACCGCCGCCGGCGCCGACACCGTCCGCCCCATCGGCGGGACCCCCTTCGCGACCCTCGGCGAACACCGCGCGGACGCCGCCGGGTTCTGGAAGGGCATCGCCCCCGGCCGGGCGGACGCCACCTCCTTCGGAGCGGGTGTGCGCCGGGTCTGGCTGGACGGCCACTCAAGGATCCAGCTCGACAGGACGGTGCCGCGCATCGGGGCCCCGCACGCCTGGGAGAAGGGCTACACCGGCACCGGCGTCAAGGTCGCCGTGCTCGACACCGGTTACGACCCCAACCACCCGGACCTCAAGGGCCTCGTCACCGAGTCCGCGAACTTCACCACCGAGCCGAACACCGACGACCTGAACGGTCACGGCACCCATGTGACTTCCACGGTCACCGGTTCCGGCGCCGCCTCCGACGGCCGCTACAAGGGTGTGGCACCCGGTGTGCAGATCCTGTCCGGCAAGGTGTGCACCGCGGACGGCAACTGCGACAACTCCGACATCGTCGAGGGCCTGGCCTGGGCCGCCCAGCACGGCGCCAAGGTGATCAACCTCAGCCTGGGCGACACGGACACACCGGAGACCGACGCCCTCGAGGCCATGGTCGACACCGTGACCCGTGACTACGGCACGCTGGTCGTGGCCGCTGCCGGCAACAGCGGTCCCGACAAGGTCTCCTCGCCCGCCTCCGACGACCGGGCGCTGGCCGTCGGCGCGGCCGAGGACGACGACGACCTCGCCGTCTTCAGCTCGGTCGGCCCGCGGGTGGGCGACTCCGGCCTCAAGCCGGACATCATCGCCCCCGGCGTCAACGTCGTCGCCGCGAGGGCGGGCGGCACCACCGCCGATGACGGCTATGTCGCGATGAGCGGCACGTCCATGGCCACGCCCCATGTGACCGGAGCCGCCGCCATCCTGTTCCAGCAGCACCCGGACTGGACGGCGGAGCAGGTCAAGCGCCAGCTGATGCAGTCGGCGACCGGCGCCAAGGAGCACGGCGCCTACTTCCAGGGCGCCGGACGCGTCGACGTCGCCCGGGCGGTCGACCAGGACGTCACCGCCGACACCACCGCACTGGACTTCGGGCTGATCCGCTGGAGGGACGGCAAGCGTCCCCCGGTGACCAAGACCATCACCTACCGCAACCCGGGCGCGGCGCCGGTCACCCTTCAGCTGAAGGACAACCCGGGCAGCGGGAAGAAGGACGTGCCCGCTCCCGCCGGACTGTTCCGGCTCAGCGCCGACACGGTCACCGTGCCCGCACACGGAACCGCGGCCGTCACCCTCACCGCGACCCCGGAAGCCACCACGACGTACGCCGCCTACAGCGGTGTGGTGACCGCGAGCACTGCGGACAACCAGGTGTCGGTGCGCGTCCCGTTCGGCGCGGACGTCGAGCAGCCGTCCTACGACCTGCGCATCGGCATGAAGAGCCGCACGGGCGCCGCCCCCGACAACGCCTACCTGCTGGTCAACTCGGCCGACGGCAAGGCGTACGAGGTCGAGGCGCTCGGCAAGAGCAGCACGGTGGTGCGACTGCCGAAGGACACCTACTCGGTGAGCGGCTTCTACTTCGACGCCTCCTTCACCGAGGGCACCATCGTCGGTGTGCCGAAGGTCGTGATGAGCGCCGACCGGCAGGTGACCATCGACGCCCGAAAGGCGAAGCCCGTCACGGTGTCGGCACCGAGCCGCTCCGCGCGCATCATGTCGGCCGAGATCGGCACGATCAGCATGGCCGACCAGCTGCTCTCGGTCGCCATGTACAACGCGATCGGCACGGACCACATCGACGGCGTGTACGCGGTGCCGACTGCCCAGTACAAAGACTCGAAGTTCACGTACCTCGTCACCAGCGTCTGGGGCGACCCGGCCGGCGCAGACGGGAACCCCGCCTCGGTCTACTACCTCACGCGACCGGTGCACGGCGCCATTCCGGCGGATCCCGCCTACACCCCCCGCAAGTCGGAGCTGGCCAGGGTGAACACCACGTTCGCCGCCACCACGCCGGGAACCACGGCCACGCGCATCGTGTGGACGTACGTCGGCAACGTCCGCTTCAGCGGCCGGGCGATGGAGGGAATTCCGGTCCCGGCCCGCCGTGTCGACTACTTCTCGGCGGCCGACGGCCTGCGCTGGCAGACGGCCTTCGACCAGAACAGCTTCCTCGACCCGGACGCGCACGGGCAGAGCTACCTGAGCGACCTGCACGGCTACCAGGCCGGCTCCCAGGTCGAGGAGCGCTGGAACGGCGGGATCCAGGCCGTGGGCCTCTCGTCCCAGATGGCCGCCTTCCGAGAGGGCGACACGATGTACCGGCCCTTCCAATCGGCCGCGAACGGCAACCTCGACCTGGTGGCCGACACCACGTCCGGCCTGCCCGAGGTGAAGCTGTGGCGCAACGGCGAGCTGGTCTCCCAGGACTGGAGCATGAGCGACGTCCCGGCCGACGCCAGCCCCGCCGACTACCGTCTGACGGTCGAGCACAACCGTGACATGGCCCCCAGCTCCGTCTCCACGAGTGTGCGGGCGGAATGGCGGTTCCGGTCGCAGAGCACGGCGACCCGGCAGGCGCTGCCGCTGTACGCGGTCCGTATGTCGCCGAAGCTGGACGAGTGGAACCGGGCCGAGGCCGGCCGCAAGCTCGACATCCCGGTCCTGATCCAGAGGACGGCCGGCGCCGGGGCGTCGCCCATCCGCGTCTTCACCACCGAGGTCTCCTTCGACGAGGGGAAGACCTGGCAGTCGGTGCGGGTCAAGGGCTCCGGTATGGAGCGCACCGTGACCGTGGAGCACCCGCGCCGCGCCGCGGGCGGCTCGGTCAGCCTGCGTGTCCACGTCGAGGACGCGGCGGGCAACTCCTTCAAGGAGACCGTCATCAAGGGCTACCTGCTCAAGTAGCCGCCTTCGCGGAGCAGCCACGTCCTCGAGTAGCTGCTTCCGCGAGTAGCGCAGCCCGGCCGCAGCGGCCGGACGAACGGGGACAGGGCCCGCCGGACACGTCCGGTGGGCCCTGTTCGTGTGCGTTGCGGCGTCCGCCGTACTCTCAGAGCCAGTCGCGGCGGGCCGCGTGCCAGCCCAGCTGCATACGGGTCGCGACGCCCGCCAGGCTCATCAGGCCCTGGATGCGCCGCTGGACGGTGCGCTTGCTGACCCGCAGCTGTCCGGCTATCGCCTCGTCCGTCATTCCGGCGACCATCAGGGAGAGCAGGTGCCGGTCCTCCCCGACCGGCGAGGCGGCATCCGTGGTGCCGGCGCCACCGATCTGGCCCTCCTCGGTCACCCGGAGCGGGGCACCGATCTCCCAGTGGTGTTCGAACAGGGCGATGAGCGCGTCCAGCAGGCTGCTCTCCCGCACCACCGCGGCCCGCAGTTCCCGGGGGTTGCGGGACGTGCCCGAGGCGGCCAGCGGCAGGATGGCCACCGAGCGGTCGGCGATCGCCATCCGCAGCGGCAGCAGAGGCACCGCCCGGGCGACCTCTCCGGCGCACACGCCCTTGACGACGTAGTCCACCGAGTCGGGGTCGTCGAAGTACGCCTGCTCGTACAGGGCCCTGTAGAGCACGCCCCGGTCCAGCGCGTCGAACTCCTCCTGATTGCTCTCCGGGGACATGGCCACGTACTGGGCCTTCACGAACCACATCATCTCGCGGCCGGCGCCGTGCTGGAGCTGGCGCAGATGCTGGCGCAGTGCCGACGCGCCGGTGATGATCTCGACGGCCTCGTCCGTGCTCCGGGCCCATGCGCTGCGGCGGTGTGTCTCCGCCAGTTCGTAGACGGCGGCCCGGGTCTGTTCCAGGGCGTCGAAGTGGCGTTGGAGCCGGGGCATAAGGGCCACCTGCGGCGGCACGGCCGTGAACCATTCGGGACTGTCCTCGGCCGCCGACGCCAGGCCCTTGTGCTCCAGCGCACGCAGCAGCAGCCGCGCGGTCACGACGTCGAGGTCGGAACGGCCGCAGATGTCCTGAGCGGACGCCGTCCCGGTGGCGACCAGAAGGCGGTACACCTCGCTCTCGTCGGCCGTCAGGCCCACCGTCTCCAGCATGTCGCCACCTTTCTCAGCATCCGGGCCGCCTCGGCCCGGGTTCGCGTGGGGGCAAACGCGGTCGGCCTGGCGGATGATTCCACCAGCCCCCGCGACCAGGCACCACGACGGTTGTCACCGGCGATCTGGCTCACCGTGACGGGGCGCTGCCGTCAGCACATCCGGTGGACCCGGGGCGGGGGCCGCTCGAGTGTCACAGACTGTGGGCCACGGGGTGGCGAGGTTCGTACAGCGGCAGTTCGGCGCCACTGGGCGAACGCACCGCCGTCAGCCTGCCCCAGCGCTGCTCGCCGACCGGGCGGGTGATCTCGACGCCCCGCGCACGTAGTTCCCCGAGCTGGGCGTCGAGGTCGTCGCACATCAGACAGAACTCGTGCGGGGGGGGCGCCCTCGGTGGGGTGTACGGCGATCTTCCACGGGGACGATGTCCACCGATGGCCTCGTACCCGGCTGGGACCAGTAGGGCTTTGTGACCACCCCGTAGACCGAACGGTCCCCACCTCAGCGAAACGAAGGTCCGGCGTGATCAACGGCGCCCACGTCATCCTCTACAACCAGGACGCGGGGGCCGACCGCGACTTCATCCGCGACGTCCTCGCCTCCTCCGGTGTCGACGCGGGCGGCCGCTCGCCGCAGGTCTCGCACACCGTGTGGGTGACGAGTTCGTGGGCGCAGGTCCGCCGACCGGGCCACGTCGCGGAGCCATTCGTCCAGGTGGGCCCGTTCTTTGCTCATTCCGCGGGGCCACAGGCGGTCCACGAGCACTCGCTTGCCGTTCCGCGGCGAGGTGTCCTCATAGATCCTGTGACAACTGGGAACGCCGCGTGGGCGGGGCCGCCGGCTGCGGTCCCACCCACGCGGTGCTGTCCCGGGTGACCTCCCGGGGTGTGACGTCAGCGCAGGCCGAAGGCCCGGGTGATCGTCTGCGAGACGGTGTTGCCCGCGCTGTCCCGGGCGCCGACCCGGAGGGTGACGAAGTCGGCGGACCGCGGCGCGCGCAGGCGCGTCCGCCATCCGTCGTCGCACCGGCTCAGGTCGGTCCGCTGCCAGGTCGCACCGTCGTCGTACGACACCTCGACGGCCGGCTTCCCGATGGTGGCGGTGGTGCCCGGCAGGTGCGAGGCGGTCACCGTCAGGCCGGCGTGCCGGTCGGCACGGCCGGACGTGTCGGTGTCCACGCCGTAGTCGAGCTGGATGAGTGGCAGGGACACCGCCGCATCGCTGCCGGTGACCGCGGAGGTGAAGTCCCACTCGGTCAGCGTGTGCGTCGAGTACGGGTTGGCCCAGGTGCCGCGGTCGTTGTCGAGGACCAGCCGGTAGGGCAGGCGCTCGGCGCCGAGGCCGGGAACCTGCAGGTACTCGGCGTTGCCCCAGTCGAGCTGCTGGTCGCCCTGGTAGAGCGACATCCAGTCCTTGACGTCGAAGTTCGCGCCGGCCTCACCGACGTGGCCGGACCCCGAGTCACCCCAGCCGGGCGCGGTGATGTACATCGTGTCGAGGTAGCGCACCGGCTGATAGTTGATCGGGCTCATGCGGGGCCGCTGGATCGGGCCGAACCAGCTGACCTTGCCGGTCTTGCGCGCCGGGTAGTTCAACGGGTCGATCGAGTGCTGCCCGGTCTCGCCCCGGATGAAGGCGTCGTCAAGCCACGTGGTGCCGGCTGTGACCCAGTCGGTGCGCTCGCCCTGGGCGGGCGCGGTGAGCTGGTTGCCGACGGCCCAGCCGCGCCAGACGTCCGGACGGAACTCCATCGCCTTGCCCTGCCGGTAGTTCCGGAACGAGACGTTCACCCGGCCGAGGTCCTTGGACTCCTCACGCCAGGTCGGGTCCGCCGGAACGGCGCCCGTCCAGTGGTGCACGACGTCGTAGACGTAGTCGGTCGTGGGGTGCGAGGTGACCTTCAGCGAGACCGCGCCGTGCCGGAGTTGGCCGAGCAGGTCGGCGCCCTGGTCGGCGTTGAGCGTCGCCACCGTCACCGGGGCCGGGCTCTGCGGGCTCCAGGGGTTCTCGTCCCAGGGCTTCAGGCGGCCGACGCCGTCGGTGACGACCAGCAGCAGCCGGGCGCCGGCGGCCGCGGCGGCCTCCGCCTGGGCCTTGATCCCTTCCGTGCCGGCGCCGCGCACCACGACGGCCTTGCCGCGCACGTTCTGCCGCGCGAGCTCCTCGGCCGTGCCGTCACCGGCGAAGACCGCCGTCAGGTTCCGGCTACCGGCGGGCAGCGGCGTGGCCGCGCGCTTGACCAGCGGGTCGTTGAAGGTCGTCGACTTCGTGCTCACGGTCAGCGCGGGCTGCTCGAGGCGGAAGCGGGCGCCGGTCTCGAACTCGCCATCGGTGACCTTCTTGCCGGTCGGGAGCGCCCAGATGCTGTCGTACGACGGGTCCGGCAGCATCGACGTCTCCACCAGGCTGTCGGTGAAGGACCGGTGCGCGTCCAGGCGCGGCGCGACGGCGGTGGTCTGCTGCGGCACGCGCGCCAGGATCCGGCGTGCCTTGCGGCCGTCCAGGGTGACGGTACGGTCCTGGTCCAGCTTCACGTCGTTGAAGGCGAGCAGCACCATGCCGCGCGAGTGCGGGCCTTCGGCGCCCTGCACGTCACCGGTGAGCCAGCCGCTGTAGCTGCCGACGGGCAGCCGCGCCGTGCCGGTGCCGGACGCGTCGAGGTCCATCACCGTGAAGAGGTGCTCGGCGGTCAGGACGACCCGGCCCTCCAGCGGCTTGCCCGAACGGTCCTTGGCGACCACGGTCAGATTCTGCCGCCGGCCCTCGCGGGCCGCGCCGATCAGCGTCCGGGCGCGGACCGCTCCGCTGCCGTCCGTACCGATGATCATGGCGCTGACCGACTGGTCGCCGCCCAGCTTGTCCAGATCCGCCGTCAGGGTGACCGTGGCGGTGCCGTGGGCGGGCACGGTGACGTGGTCGGCGGAGAGCCTGAACAACCCGGCCGGGACCGTGCCGTTGACCGCCAGGTTGAGGTTGGCCGGTGCGTCGCCGACGTTGGTGTACGCCACCGTCTGGACGTCGGTCTGCCCCGGCTTCGGGGGCCACGTGTGGAAGCCGGAGTAGGCGGTCGTGGTGGCGAAGACCGTGGTGTGCACGGCCGCCAGCGCGTCGAGCCGGCCGGCGCCCGCCTGGTACGGGGTGTACGCCGGGGTTGCCTTGGCGCTGCTGACCAGCGCCTCCTTGAGCTGGGTGCCCGTCCAGTCGGGGTGCTCTGAGGCGAGGAGCGCGGCGGCACCGGCGACGTGCGGCGTCGCCATCGACGTGCCGCTCATCGTGGTGTAGTAGCCGGAGCCGCGCTTGTAGTGCGAGCGCGCCGCGACGATGTCGACGCCGGGCGCGGTGATCTCCGGCTTCAGCCCGCCGTCGCCGTCACGCGGGCCCTGGCTGGAGAAGTCGGCGAGCGTGTCGGTGGAGTCGACGGCACCGACGGTCAGCGCGGAGTCTGCGGCACCGGGGCTGCTGATGGAGTGCGGGCCGCCGTTGCCCGCCGCGATCACGAACAACGCGCCCGTGTCGTGGCTGAGTTCGTCGACGGCCTGGCTCATCGGGTCGGTCTTGTCACCGCCGCCACCCAGGCTCATGCTGATGATCCTGGCCTTCTGGTCGCGGGCGGCCCACTCCATGCCCGCGATGATCCAGGATTCCTGGCCGCTGCCCTCGGAGTTGAGCACCTTGCCGACGGCCAGCCGGGCGCCGGAGGCGACACCCCGCTCCTTGCCGTCGGAGGCACTGCCCGTGCCGACGATGGTCGAGGCGACGTGCGTGCCGTGGCCGTTGTAGTCGGCGATGTCGTCCTCGCCGGGGACGAAACTGGCGCTGTCGGACACCTGCCCGACCAGGTCCGGGTGTTCGGTGTCCGCGCCGCTGTCGAGCATCGCGACCTTCACGCCCTGGCCGGTGTCGCCCTGCGCCCATACCTTCTGCGCGCCGATCTGGGCGGTGGAGTCGGCCAGGTCGGCCTTCACCTTGCCGTCGAGCCACACGTTGGCGACGCCGCCCGCGAAGGACGGCTTCGCGGACCGGGCCGTCGCGCCGGAACCCCCGGTGAGCGAGGACCAGAACTCCGGTGCTTGCTGGTGGTTCTGTGCGAAGGCCGCGCCCTGGATGCTGTCCAGGCGGCGGACGTCGGTCGAGCCGGCCATCTTCGTCCGAGTGTGAGCCTTGGCGGCGGCTTTGGTGTAGCGCACGATCAGCGGCAGTCGGGAGCTGTGGGCGTCGTCGTAGCCCTCGGTGATCAGCCGCGTCACGTTGAAGAGCTGCTTGTCGAGTTTGCCGGCGCTCACGTACGGCAGGGCGGCGTCGGGGTAGACATAGGTGGCGCCGTCCACGACAGCGCGGTGGAAGCCGGTGGTGGCTCCGCTCGCGGCCTGGAAGGAGCGCACGACGGTGCCGTCGGCGGCGGTCCCGATAGTGACCTTGTCACCCGTGATCAGAGTGACGGTGTGCGTGCCGGCATCGCCGGCGGTTTGGTGTCCGGTGTCGTTGTGCGACACCTCACCGGCGGAGTACGCGGACACAGCGGCAGTCGCCGGTATGACGCCGAGTGTCAGCGCGGCCGCCACGGCGAGGGCGATCGGCCCGGGCCGGGGGATGGGAACCTTGGACAAGGAAGACTCCTGAGACGCGGCGAAGAGCGAAAGATCACTGGATCCTCCGGCCTCCCCCCGCCGTCGTTCAAGGGGTCACACATGTCGCTCTTGTGCCATGGCACAGTTACGCCGCGAGCAGACGGGGTCGTCGGCCACCGCGCGTCCGGGGGGGGACGGCGGCGGACGCGGCCGGAATCGAGCAACGTGCCCTCGTCGCACCGGGGTTCGGCACACAACTGGCGCTGGGGCAGGGCCCGGCCGATCAGCCGGCCCACTGGTCCTTGATCGGGCCGTGCAGCCGCATCTGATCCTCCAGGCGCCTCGAGAGGCGGTCTGCGAGAACCTGCGGCACGTCGGGGCGACCGGTGAAGCCCTTCACCCGGGCCAGTTCGCTGCGGGCCGCGGCCTCCACCAGGCGGCGGGCGGCCGGACGGTCCAGGCGCGCCCACACCAGGTCGACCGGCGCCAGGACAGCCCGCAGATCCTCCGGCGGCAGGGCACCCTCCCCCGCTGCTGCCTGCCCTGACACGAACTGTCCACGACCCGCAGCGGAGAACCGGCCCGCGGCCGCCTTTCGCGCCTTCGATGACCGGGGAGCCGCCAACGCTGCCCTGTACGACGGCAAGCACTCCGGCCACGCAGTCCTCGCCGACGCCCGGCACGCAACTCACCCGTCCATCAACGGGCGCCGCGTCGGCCGCCACGGAACCGGAATCAGGGGGGCCAGCCGCATGAGCGTCGCCACCCTGCCCGGGGCGACTGGATCCGCGGCCTCACGATTCGCCAGCCCTATGCCACCTGCATCCTCGCCGGGCAGAACCCGGAAAACAAACCCCGGCCCTGGCTGTGGCGGGGCTGGGTCCTGATCCACGCCGGGCAGAAGCTGGAGCGCCCCGCCCTGCGTGATCCGCTGATCGCCACCGCGATCCGCGGCCGCGAACTGCACCTGGGCGCGGTCATCGGCGTCGCCCGCCTCACCGGCTGCCACCCCGACCAGGGGCCCATCTGCGGCGCCGACCGCCCAAGGCGGCTACTCCTGACGGGTGGCCCCCGCGGCCAGGGCGCGCGGGGGGCGGTCCGCGTGCCTGCCCGTGGTGCACATCCGGCCGACGGCGTTCCTGGACACTCCGCTGTTCACCACGATGGCGGCGCGGTCGATTCAGGAGAACGGCACGATCGCGCTGCCGTTCGGCACCGGACGCACCTCACCGGTTGCCGTGGACGACGTCGCCCGGGTCGTCGCCACCGTGCTCCGCGCCCCGGCTCCGCACATCGGGAAGGTCTACGAGCTGACCGGGCCGCGCTCGGTCGATATGACGGAGCTGACCGAGGAGTTCTCCCGGGCGCTGGGCCGTCCGGTGTCCTACGTGGACGTACCCCCTGAGAGGTGGGAGGCCCAGCTCCCGAAGCTGGGGATGCCGCCGCACCTCGAACAGCACGTCGCCACCATGGCCCAGCTGCACAGGGACAACCGATACAACCGCACCGCCGACGGCGTCGAGCGCGTGACGGGCATCCCGGCTCAGACGATCGAGGCGTTCGTGGCCGCCCGAAAGGACTTCTACCTGGGCTGAGCCGCCTCCGACAGCTGGGGGAGAGCGCGATGTACAGCGCTCGCTGACTTGCCTCCGCCCATTGGGGCTGCGCCGCCCGGTCTGATGCAGGGTTGGGTGACAGGTTCAGCGTGTTGAGCTGAGCGCGCCCAGGGGCGCCGTCATCGCTGGCGCGCACCTCGGCCGAGCGGCGACTGTCGGTACCGGATGAATGACCGCCGCAGCCCCTCTTGCATGGTCTATGGCATACCCCATAAGTTACTTACAGGTAGCCCGCTTGGTGGGCTGCACTGTCATGGGAAAGGTGGTGTGCGGGTGAGCCCACGCAGGAGTGAAAGCCGTGACCGGATGATCCTCAGTGCTGCTGCTCTGCTGCGTGAGTACGGGGCGAGCGCGACCAGCATCGACCGGGTGCTGGCGCACAGCGGAGCCCCTCGGGGCTCGGTGTATCACCACTTCCCCAGCGGGCGGACGCAGCTCATCGACGAAGCGGTGGCGCTGGCGGGGGACTTCGTCGCGGGCCTGATCGATGCCACCATGCAGGCGGATGATCCGGTGGAGGCCGTCGACGCATTCGTCGTGCTGTGGCGCGACCGGCTCGTGGACAGCGGCTTCCGGGCCGGCTGTCCGATCGTGGCGGTGGCCGTCGAGACCAACGACGATGCACCCCAGCTGGCCCGTTCCGCCGCTGCCGTCTTCGCCCGGTGGCAGGAGGCCTTCGCGGCCCTCTTCCTGCGGCACGGCCTGACTGAGGAACGCAGCCGCAGACTCGCTGCCTTCATCATCGCTGCGGTCGAAGGCGCGATGATCATGTGCCGGGCCGAGCAGAGCACCGCTCCGATCGAGGCAGCCGCCGCCGAGATCCACGACCTGCTCCTGTACGCCCTGCGCGACCGCCCCGGTGCCGAAACCGGGCCCCGGCCGTAGCCCGCAACCGCCCAGCCGCTTCACCTACATAGCTCGAAGGAGTCGCCATGCCCTCGCTCGACCGTCAGGACAACGTCTTCGTCCTCGACCTCGGAGACGGAGAGAACCGCTTCCACCCCGACTGGCTCACTGCCGTCGGCGCCGCGCTCGACGAGGTGGAGAAGGCGGAGGGCCCTCGCGCCCTGGTCACCGCCGCCACCGGCAAGTTCTACTCCAACGGGCTCGACCTGGACTGGCTGTTCGCCCACGCCGACCAGCACCAGGACTACGTCGTCTCCGTCCATGAACTGTTCGCGCGGATTCTGTCGCTGCCGGTCATCACGGTGGCCGCACTGCAGGGACACACCTTCGCCGCCGGCGCGATGTTCTCCCTCGCCCACGACTTCCGCGTCATGCGGGCCGACCGCGGCTACTGGTGCCTGCCCGAAGCGGACATCAACATCCCCTTCACCCCCGGCATGGCCGCCCTCATCCAGTCCCGACTGGCGCCGCAGACCGCGCACGAGGCCATGCTCACCGCCCGCCGCTACGGCGGTGCCGACGCCGCGGCCGCCGGCATCGTCGACCAGGCCATCGCCGAGGACGCCGTGCGCTCCACCGCCATCGAGATCGCCCAGACGCAGGTGAACAAGGCCGGCGACACCCTCGGCACCATCAAGGCCCGCATGTACGCCCCTGCCCTGGCCACCCTCCGCGACACCACTAACCCGCTCGGCTGACCAGCACCTCACCGACCGCACCAGCCCGCGCCCCGGCCGCTGCCACCCCGGGGCGCGAGCTGCCCCAGTTGCCCACCGCATGAGGAGACAGGGCCGATGACCGCCGACACCGCCGCCTGGCGCAAGAGCGCGTGCATCCTGTGCGAGAACAACTGCGGCATCCAGATCCAGACCGACGGCCGCCGCTTCACCAAGATCCGCGGCGACCAGGAGCACGTCGCCACCGCCGGATACACCTGCAACAAGGCCCTGCGCCTGGACCACTACCAAAACGGCGGAGCCCGGCTGCCGACACCGCTGCGCCGGGAGCCGGACGGCAGCTTCACGCCCATCGACTGGGACACCGCCATACGCGAGATCGCCGCCCGGTTGAAGACCGTGCGCGACACCCACGGCGGCGAATCGATCTTCTTCTACGGCGGCGTCGCCCTGAACACCCTCACCGACCCCACCTGGCGCGACGCCATCGCCGGCACCCCCTGGCACAAACACGTGCCCGCCCGCATCCAGCCCTTCCTACCTGACGAACACCCCGCCCCGCGCGGCGGCAACACCAGCACCATGCAAGGAGAACGACCGTGACCACCACCGACCTCACCGCCATGACCGGCCTTGAACTGATGCGCTGGATGCAGGCCGAACGCCCCACCGACATCCCCTCCATCGGCCGCCTGCTCGGCATGCGCTTCGACGAGGTCGACCACGGCCGCATCGTTATCTCCCTCGACACCCGCCCCGACTTCGCCAACCCCCTGGGCACCGTCCACGGCGGCATCGCCGCCACCCTCCTCGACTCCGTCATGGGCTGCGCCGTCCACACCACTCTCCCCGCCGGTGCCGGCTACACCACCCTCGAACTCAAGGTCAACTACATCCGCGCCGCCCGCACCGACGGACAGATACTCACCGCAGAGGGCAACGTCATCCACGCCGGTCGCCGCACCGCCACCGCCGAGGGCAAGGTGCTGGACGACCAGGGCAAACTGATGGCCCACGCCACCACCACCTGCATGATCCTTTAGGTCGCCGGGACTGTTCCTAAAGATTGCGTATGCCCCGGTGTGACCTGGATGGCATGAGACGTGGTCTCTGCCGGGAAGAATCACCATGGGGATCAAGGGCGGCCACCCCCGCGAGAGTGCGAACAACGCACAGACGGGGACGGAGTTGGCGAGACGGGCCGAGCCGGACCGGGAGATGGCCGAGCAGTTGGTGTCCCGGGCCCGCGCCGAGGGGCTCAATCTGGTTCGGCGGGCTCGACGCGTTCGGCGCCAACCGGCGCGACCTGCAACTCCACACGGCGGTCTGCAGCAGTACGGCGCCGATCTCGTCGGGCGTCAGGCCTGTGGGGCTCGGAAAGTCATCGCAGCAGATCAAGCGGCGCATCGGTACGCGTTGATGACTCCGCCGAAGACGCGTGTGCGCAGGAGCCGCCTGGGCTCGAGCTGGTGCGGGACTGCTGGCTGTTCCTGGGCCTCGGGCGGTCGTCGGTCCCGGGATCGGTGCGGCCGATGCCGGTTGTAGTGATTCCGGTACTCGGCGAGGACCTGTCGGGCGTGGGCCTCGTTCATGATCAGAACGTGGTCGAGAGCCTCGCGTCGGACGGTTCCGATCACTCGCTCGCAGTGGGCGTTCTACGCCTGCGGGCCGCGGTAGCGAGTTGCGGGGGTGGGCTGGTTGCCGCCGGTGAGCAGAGCGGACTCCGCGGCCAGCAGGGCTTCAAGGGCTGCGGCCTGGTTCTCCAGACCGGGTGCGCACACGGTCTCCCCCAGGCGCAGGCCGGCAAGGCTGGCCGAGGCGACGTCCTGCGGGGTCATCGCCCAGGGGATGTCGCGGCCGACGCCTTCGTTCCACTCCGTGGCCACGACGCCGGGCAGCAGCAACTGCGTACGGATGGGCGTGTCCGCGAGCTCACCTGTGAGGGTCCGGGTGAAGGCGACGGTAGCGGCCTTCGCCGCCGCGTAGAGAGTGCGTCGTGGTGCGCGGGGATCGTTGAGGCCGCCGCTGAAGGCCAGCAGCGAGGCCACCGTGATGATCGCGCCTTCTCCGGTGGCGAGCATTCCGGGAAGCGCGGCGCGGACCAGCTGAATGGGGGCCACGGCGTTGAGGGTGAGCAGGCGGTCGATGTCGGCGGGGTCGACGTCGACGAGCGGGGCGTAGCCGCCGGCGCCGGCGTTGCTGACCAGCAGGCGCACGTCCCCCGCGGCGAGACGGCCGGTGACAGCGGTGATGCCCTCGTGGGTGCCGAGATCGGCGGGCAGTACCTCCACGGCGGCGCCCCGGGCGCGGAGCTCCTCTGCGAAGTCGCCGAGCCGGTCCGCGCGGCGCGCCACCAGGACGAGGTCGTGGTCATCCGCCAGCAGACGGGCGTATTCGGCGCCGATGCCGGAGGAAGCTCCGGTGATGAGAGCGATCGTGCGAGTCATACGCCGAGCATGCCTCAACCGTTAGCTTAGCGTCAAACGCTTGATGGTTATGAAGTGTCGTACCCTTGGCAGGTGATACGTGATGACGAGGAGCCTGTGGGGCTCGGCGCGCTTGACCGGGTGACCTGGGCATTGCGCCGCGCGGAACTGGCGGTGCAGACGCTCAAGGAACAGCGGCTACGTCCGCTGGGCATGGCCGCCGCGCACTACACCCTGCTGATGTCGGTGCACAGCGAACCAGGGCTGGCCGGCGCCGAGTTGGCCCGCCGCCTCAACGTCACCCCTCAGGCCGTCGCCTCCCTCGTGGCACGCCTGGAGGGCCGCGGCCAGTTGGAGAGGCGCGAGCACCCGCGCCACCGGCACGTGCAGGAACTGCACCTCACCGACGCCGGGCGGGAGGCGCTGCGCGCGGCCGACCAGGTAATCGCCGACGTAGAGCGTCACATCACCGAGGGCCTGGGACCGGACCAGAGCGCGCAGCTACGGACGCTGCTCGACCAGGTGAGCAAGACGGTGCGCAACGCCTGAGCTCGTCGGCCGGTCAAGGACAGGCTGGCGCGTCGGTGGCCTAGGCACGGCGCACGCCGCCCGCTCCCCCGGCGGTCTCGGCGCATCGTATGCCGCCGCCAGCGGGGTTCCAGCCGACCGCGGCACCGGTCGGCCCGCAGCGAAAGCAGCGACCACTCGCTCGAGGACCAGTCCACCGCCCTCGCCTCAAGGTCGACATCGGCACGGCGATCTCGTCCCTGCACGGTCGGTCCGTGCAGGGCGGCAGAGATCCTGAACGGCGCCGGGACGTAGGTCGCCCGTTTGCGGCGCGCGGCGCGTACGGATGCCGTGCCGGGGCGGCAGGCGGAAAGTGCCCGATCTTCGAGATCCCGGCCTGAGTGCACACGCGATAGCCCAGGAGGTCGCCCTCCTGGGCTATCGGGGTCGGATCAAGGCGCGCCCTGCCGCCTGAAGCAGGTGGGTGCCGCAGCTTCCAGCGGCCCCCACCAGCGCGAGCAACGGGGCAGAGCTTCTTCGCCCTCCGCTTCCGCCTCGGACGCTCCCTCCTCTCTTCTCACTGCGTCATGCCGTCACGGGCACACCAGCGTCAGGACTCGTGCGTCGGCCGGCCACGGCCATCCGAACGAAGTTGCCGGTGCAGTCAGGGGCCCGGTCACGGGACGAGGACGATCTTCCCCGTCGTATGCCCGGTCATGATCTGCCGATGCGCGGCGGCGGCTTCGCGCAACGGATGGCTGGCGGCGATCAGGACGCGCAGTCGCCCGGCCCCCGCGGCTTCGGTGAGCTGCAGGCGCGCAGCGGCGCGGACTTCCGTGCCGGGGTCCGCGCCGGGCCCGCCGCCCAGGAGCCTGATGCCGGCTCGGGCCCCGCGTTCGAACGCTGCGACGGTCGCGATGCGGGACCGGTCCGCCACCAGCTCCACCGAGACGTCCACCGCCTCGTCGGTGCCCACCAGGTCGGCAGCCGCGTCGACTCCCTGCGGTGCCGCCGCGCGCACCCGGTCCGCCAGACCCGGCCCGTACGCGATCGGAATCGCCCCCAGGTCGCGCAGTACGTCGTGCTTGGCCGGGCTCGCCGTTCCCAGCACCCTGGCTCCGCGCTCGACGGCCAGTTGCACGGCCATCAGGCCGACGCCACCCGCCGCGCCATGGACCAGCACCGAGTCGTTCTCACGTAGGCCGATCGCTTCGAGAACGTGCACAGCGGTGACGCCCGTGACCATCAGTCCTCCGGCCTGCTCCCAGGAGAGAGCGGCGGGCTTGGGCACCACCGACGAGGCCGGGACGATGAGTTCGGCGGCGTACGCGCCGGGCGCTCGGTACGCGATCACCTCGTCGCCGATCTGGATCGGACCGGCGGGACCGGTCGCGTCGGCACCGACAGCGGTCACCACACCGGCCGCTTCGGCACCGAGCCGCATCGGCAGGTTCGCCGGATCGGGTCCGAAGGCGCCGCTGTACATCTTGTGGTCGAAAGGGTTGACGCCGACGGCGCGGACCTCGATGCGCACCTGACCCGGCCCGGGCTCCACTACGGCGACATCGATCACCGACAGCGCCTCGGGACCACCGTAAGCACGCGCTACTACTACTTCGCTCATGTCAGGGGAGAACGCGGTGCCGGAAGGCCCGATTCCCCATTGCGGTGACTTTTTTGAGCGGAGCGCTCCGCTCCGATAAGTTGGGCAGCCGATCACCCGACGCGGGAGGACATATGAACGCCATGACCAAACCCACGGCCCTGGTGACCGGCGGCAGCCGGGGAATCGGCGCTGCCACGTCACGGGAACTGGCGGCTCGCGGCTAGCGCGTAGCCGTCAACTACTTCTCCCGCCGCGAGTCCGCCGACCAGGTGGTCAAACTCATCGAGGCCGACGGCGGGGAAGCCTTCGCCGTACAGGCCGACGTGTACGACCCCACCCAGGCTGCCGAACTGCTGGAGCGCTCCGCGGTCGACGGGCGCTTGGACGTTCTTGTCTGCAACGCCGGTGCCCGCTTCATTCCCACCCCGGTTCAAGCCCTCGCCTGGGACGACTTCAGGACGAAGGTGACGGACGAGCTGGCATCCGTCTACACGCTCACCCAACAGACACTGGAACTCATGGGCGCCCAAGGGCGGGGCCGGATCGTGTATGTCTCCAGCGCCGTGGCCGACGGTCCGCCCGCCCCGGGCATGGCCGCCCACGGCACCGCCAAGGCCGCCCTGAACACCTTCGCCCGCTTCGTCGCCCACGAGGTAGGCCCGCTAGGCATCACCGTCAACGTCGTGGCACCCGGCTACGTCCGCACCGAGAGCAGCGCGCGTATACCGCAGGAATTCCAACAGCGACTGGCTGCGAACACCCCCCTGGGGCGGGTCGCGGAACCGGAGGACGTGGCCCGGGCGATCGCGATGCTCGTCGGTGAGCAAGCCGCCTTCGTCACTGGCGAGGTGCTCACCGTCGACGGTGGGTACGGCGTGGCACGCCGGTAGGGGAAAATACCTGTCCATGGGTGACACGCAGACCGGCAGACCGCGCGGCCGCCGGCGGGAGGCGGACCGCAACGATGCCCGCCTCATGCAGGCTGCGCGCGAAGTCTTCGCCGAGCTCGGCTGGGACGCCCCCGTCTCGGAGATCGCCCGCCGGGCCGGCATCGGCATGGGCAGCCTCTACCGCCGCTATCCCAGCAAGGAGCTGCTGGCCCAGCGGATGCGCGTCATGGGGATGGAACAGCTCGTCGCCCAGGCCCGCACAGCCTTCGCCGAGGAGCCGGACCCTTGGGCGGCCTTCGCCCGCTTCCTGCGGAACGCGCTCTCGGCCCAGGGTGCAGTCGGTCCGCTGCTCCCGCTGGTGGGCGGCCGACTGCCGGCCACCGATGAGATCGTGGCCGCCTCCAGCCGGCTCCGGACCGCCCTCGACGACTTGGTGGACGGCGCGCACCGCGCGGGCGTACTGCGCGCCGACTTCACTTCCGCCGACGTCCCCTTGCTGCTCGAACACCTCACCGCGCGGATCCCCGTCACCGACGAACGCGCCACCACGCTCCACCTGCGGTACCTGGACCTGATCCTCGCCGGGCTGCGCACGTCGACCACCGACGGGCCCACCGCGTTGCTGAGCCCGGCTCCAGACTGGGCAGAACTCAGCGAGCTGTGGAACGCCTCCGAGGGCTGAGCCCTGCGGGAATGCAGCGCCCCGTGCTTTTGCTTCGCCGTTCTGCGCTTTTCCTTCTCACTGAGGGATCAACCGGATCCCCGGTGCATTGCGTGCCGGGGAAAATTTCTTCCCCCTCACAGACATACGACAAGCCGCGCGACCATGTGCCGTTTCAGGGCCTCCGCGGGATGTGCTGCACAGGCTGCGACTGCTGGTCCGGCCGGACACGCTGCTGCGCTGGCACCGCAACCTGGTCACACGCCGCCACGCTGCCGCGTCGCGCCCGAAGCGACCAGGCCGGCCGCGCACCGTGCACTCCATCCGCGCTCTGGTCCTGCGCCTCGCCCGGGAGAATCCCAACTGGGGCTACCGGCGCCTCCACGGCGAACTGCTCATCCTCGGCGTGAAGGTGGCCGCCTCCACCGTCTGGGAGATCCTCAAGGAGGCCGGGATCAACCCAGCGCCCGAACGGAACTCCAGTACCTGGGCAGGCTTCCTGCGCTCCCAGGCCGAGGCCGTGCTGGCGTGCGACTTCTTCGAGACGGTCACCCTGTCCGGAGCGCGGATGTACGTGTTCGCGGTGATCGAGCACAGCACCCGACGGATCCGGATCCTGGGCGCGACCGCGCACCCGACCGCTCCCTGGATGACGCAGGCCGCAAAAAAACCTGGTCATGGACCTCGAAGACGCCAGATCCAAGGCCAAGTTCCTGATCCGAGACCGGGACGGCAAGTTCCCCGAGCTGTTCGACGCCGTCCTGCGAGATGCGGGGATCGAGAGCGTCCTCAACGGCGTCCGGATACCACGGATGAACTCAGTCATGGAGAGGTGGGTGCAGACCTGCCGGCGCGAGCTGCTGGACCACACGTTGATCTGGAATCAGCGGCACCTGCTCCACGCCTTGCGCGAGTTCGAACAGTTCTACAACTCCGATCGGCCTCATCAGGGCCTTGCGAACGCCCGCCCGCTACGTCCCCTGCCCGTGACGGTCGCCGATCCGGAGGAGCTCAATCGCCTCGACATACGAAGACGCGATCGCCTGGGCGGCATCCTCCACGCGTACCACCACGCCGCCTGACCTCGATGGATGAGGTTTCCGGCAAGCGCAGGGCTACCGCAGGGTGCACGGCGAACTCGCCACCCTCGGCATCCAAGTCGCCGCCTCCACCGTCTGGGGCGGCGCGGGGAGCGGCGCGGGCCGACGAGGCCCGCCCCGCTCGCACGCGACCCTCAGTCCCCGACCGCCTCGCCGCGCCCCCACGCCCAGGCGAGCCTGTCCGCACCCGACTGATTGGTGGTGGCCAGCCAGGGGCGGTCCTCGGTGCCGGTCAGGGTCTGCAGCGAGTACGTGTCGTCGCTGCGCAGGCCGGGCCAGTAGACGGAGCCCATCTTCAGCTCGCGGAAGGTGTCGGTGACGGCCTGGAGGTAGTTGACGAAGTTGTCGTCCGGGGTCGGCACGTTGTAGTCGAGGCCGGTGGTCATCGGGGAGCCGAACTCGTCCGCGACCGTCCGGCCGGCGCAGTCGCCGATGCGTTCCTTGAGGTCGGCGACCCACTGGTCGTAGGTGGCGTACGACTTCCAGAAGCCGTAGTGGTGCAGCGACAGATAGGTGCCGGCCAGGCGCGGGTCGGCGCAGACGGAGGTGACGTGGTCGTTGTAGCCGGCGCCGCTGACGAAGACCCGGTCGCGCGGGACGGAGGAGTAGGTGTCCAGCCACTTCGCGGCCAGGTCGGCCCACTCAGTCTCGGTGTAGCCGTGCGGCTCGTTCATGGGCTCGAAGTAGACCCGCGGGTTGTTCTTGTACGTGTCGACGACTCTGTTCCACATGGGCCAGTAGGTGGTGGTGTCGTCGATCAGGCCGTCCTTGCGCTCGCCCGTTCCCTCCCAGTAGGAAACGATCACTTTGAAGCCCTGGTCGGAGGCCGCGTCGATGACCCCCTGGTAGGAGTCCCAGTAACTGCCGTTCACCGTGTACGGGTTGATGGGAAGCCGGACGGTGTTGGCCCCGAGGTTGGCGCGGAAAGCCGAGATGATCCGCTTCGCCTTGCTGTACGTCTCGCGGTAGCTGTCGGTGGTCAACAGGCCGGAGAGCTGGAGCTCGTCGTCGGCGAAGTTGTCCCGGGGGTCGGCCCAGTTGACGCCCTTGAACTGGGTGGTGTCCGCTCGCGGGGCCGCGGTGGCGGGTCCGGCGGAGAGAGCGGCGACGCCGAGAGCGGCCGCCGCGACAGCCACGGCGGAGGAGATACGACGGGTTCGGGCCATGCGCACGGATATTCCCCTTCAGGAGAGAGCGACTCGGTGAACAGCGGTGCCGCATCGCCGGGTTGGGCGCGGGAAACGCGCGTACACACGCTGGGACAGGCGTGGGCCCGGCGTTGCGGGCAGACCCGGCCGCTGCCGATGTTTACGCAAACATCGCAGCGCCGGAATCGTCACATCCGGCCCCTCTGCCGTCAAGGTCTCGCGCAAGGCGGACCGTTGAGAACCGCTCGTTACTCGTGACGCGCGGGCGGCTTGGCGTCGCGCTGCCCGCCGGGGGACGGGACCGGGGGGTTGGTCCGGCTCGCAGTGAAGGTGCGGGCACTCGTGTCAGAGGGGCGCCAACTCGGGCTGAGCGGCGAGGAGATCATGGAGATGACGCGGGGCGGGCTGACCCCGTAGACCCACCGGAAGGCGTCCCTTATCGATGACTTTCCACTGTTTGCCGTTCGGTATATCGATCGGCCTTCGAGTTTTCGGACCAATCCGTGTCCAGGACCTTGACCGGGCCCCTGAGGGCTTCTTCACTGGCCAACGCCGACACCACCGCCACCCCCCACGAGCTCTGCCCTCACGGGCTCCCCCCGCACCCCGAGGACCAGTACGTATGCCCCGTAACGGAACATCCCGTCTGCCCGCTGCCAACCTGTCGCGGCGGCACCTTCTCGTCGCCGGAGCTCTCACTCTGGGGGCCGCGACGCTTGCCGCCCCGACCCCCGCCCGTGCGGGGGACAAGAGCGCCGCCGCCTACGAGGGCTACCTCTTCGTCTACTTCACCGGTGAGGGCACCGCCGACGGCGAGCAGATCCGTTTCGCACTCAGCCGCGGCGACGACCCGCTTCACTGGCGGGAGTTGAACGGTGGTGAGCCCGTGCTGACCTCCGCCCTCGGCGACAAGGGCGTACGCGATCCCTTCGTCATCCGGTCGCCCGAAGGGGACACGTTCTTTCTCATCGCCACCGACCTGAAGATCTACGGCGGGGCCGGCTGGGACTACGTCCAGCGGCACGGCTCCCGGTCGATCATGGTGTGGGAGTCGACGGACCTGGTGAACTGGTCCCAGGAGCGTTTGGTGCAGGTGTCTCCGGCGACGGCGGGCAACACCTGGGCGCCCGAGGCCTATTGGAGTGAGGAGGTCGGTGCGTACGTCGTCTTCTGGGCGTCGAAGCTGTACGCCGATGACGACACGGAGCACACCGGGGACACCTACAACCGGATGCTGTACGCGACGACCACGGACTTCGTGACGTTCAGCGAGGCCAAGGTGTGGAACGACCCCGGGTACTCGGTGATCGACTCGACGGTGATCGCGCACGACGGGACGTACTACCGGTTCACGAAGGATGAGCGGTCGGCGGAGCAGTCCTCGTGCGGGAAGTTCATCCTGGAGGAGAAAGCGACCGATCTGCTCGACACGGACTGGGACACGGTGTCCGAGTGCATCGGCAGCGGGGCCATGACGCAGGGCGAGGGGCCGCTCGTCTTCAAGTCCAACACGGAGGAGAAGTGGTACCTGTTCGTCGATGACTACACCGCGAGCGGCTACATGCCCTTCGAGTCGACGGACCTGGCCGGAGGGGTGTGGACCAAGTCGGCCGAGTACCGGCTGCCCTCGGCCCCTCGGCACGGCACCGTGCTTCCGGTGACGAAGGACGAGTTCGACCGGGTCAACGCCAAGTGGGGCGTCGCCCCTGTCCTGGCCGACGCGGATGGGCTCGTCGCCCACTGGCCGCTGGACACCAGCGCCGACGACACCTCCGGGCACGGCTGTCACGGCACCGCCACCGGGGACATCAGCTGGGCCGAGGGGGCTCTCGTACTCGGCGGCGCGAGCGGGCACATCAAGCTGCCCGACAACATGCTGTCCGGGGTGGACGCCGTCACCGTGGCCGCCGATGTGTGGGTGGACAGCGATCAGGCGACGCCCTACTTCCTCTACGGGTTCGGGAACACCGCCTCCGCCACCGGCTACGGCAACGGCTATCTCTTCGCGACCGGCGGCAGCACCAGCAGCGGGTTCCGGGCCGCCCTGTCCGACGGCAACTGGAGCAAGGAACAGGAGACGAACGCCAACAGCGGCCTGGAGCACGAGCGTTGGGCCAACGTCACGTACACCGTCGACGGGGACACCGCTCTGCTGTACCTCGACGGCGTTGTCGTCGCGCGCAACACCGCGATCACCCTCATGCCCTCGGACATCGGCGGCGGTCGCACCACGGCCAACTACCTCGGCCGATCGCAGTACACCTCCGACCACACCCTCAAGGGGCGGCTGCGGGACGTCCGGCTGTACAACCGGGCCCTGTCGGACGACGAGATCGCCGCGCTGCCCGCCAACGCGACCCGCGTCCGTGGCGTGGAGGTGAAGGAGCTCAAGGTTCCCGCCGTCATCGAGGGGGAGGGCGCCACCGTCGTCCTGCCGGTCATGCCGGGGACTGACCTGCGGCGGCTGAGGCCCAAGTTCACGCTCGCGCCCGGTGCGCGGATCAGCCCGGCGAGCGGGAAGCGGATGGATCTGCGCAAGCCGGTGACGTACACCGTCACCTCGGCGGCGGGCGCGCAGCGCGCGTGGAAGGTATCCGCGGTGGAGATGCGTACGCCGGTGCTGCCGGGGCTCTACGCCGATCCCAACATCGTCGCGTTCGGCGGGACGTACTACATCTACGCGACCACCGACGGGTTCGCCGGCTGGAGCGGCACTACCTTCAGCGTCTGGTCGTCGCAGAACCTTGTCGACTGGAAGGACGAGGGCGTCATCCTGGATCTCGGGAAGGACGTGGGCTGGGCGGATGCGCGCGCCTGGGCGCCCACCATCGCCGAGAAGGACGGGAAGTACTTCTTCTACTACTGTGCCGAGGCGAAGATCGGTGTCGCGACCGCCGACTCACCCACCGGGCCGTTCACGGACTCCGGCAAGGTCCTGATCGCGGCCAACCCGGACGGCGCCGGGCAGGCCATCGACCCGGCCGCCTTCACTGACGAGGACGGGCAGGCGTATCTGTACTGGGGTAACGGTTCGGCGTGGGTGGTCCCGCTCAATGACGACATGGTGTCCTTCGACTCGTCAAAGATGCAGCAGATCAAGGGACTTGAGGATTTCCGCGAGGGCACATTCGTCGTCCGGCGGGGGGACGTGTACCACCTGACATACTCGATCGACGACACCGGAAGCGAGAACTACCGCGTGGGATACGCCACTTCCGACTCCCCGAACGGGCCGTTCACCTACCGCGGTGTGGTCTTGGAGAAGGACCCGGCCCAGGGGATCCTCGGCACCGGGCACAACTCCCTGCTCCAGGTACCCGGGACCGACGACTGGTACATCGCCTACCACCGCTTCGCGATCCCCGACGGTGACGGCACGCGCCGTGAGACGACCATCGACAAGGTGACGTTCGGGGCGGACGGGCTGATGCGCCCCGTCACGCCCACGCTGGAAGGAGTGCGGCCGCAGCGTATCCCGTAAAGCCGGCCCGGCGCCCGCCCCGAGGGGACGGTCGCCGGGGTGTGGGCTCATGCCTGGTCGCAAGGGGTCACCTGAGGTGACCCCTTGCCGGTTGGCGCCCCCGTTGACCCCAGTTGAGGGATTTCTGCACTAATCACAGTGCATCTTGCGGAACTACGCGCCCGAACCGCGCAGTTCGAGGCTCCTGATCGAGGCCGCTTACGACTGCCCTGGTCCATCAAGGCGTCAATTCGCCTCTCCGGCAACGCGATCGCCGCGCCAGCAGATTACGCTGGGACTGGCCGACGGCCTTTGCCTACACGGAGATCGCCAGACGCCTCGACGGTCACGCGTGAGGTGATGCGCAACGGGGACCCACCTCCTACCGCGCCCACCTGGCCCTGCGCTTGCCGAATATCTCATCCGCACTGGTGAGGGCGAGTGTGCCCGGTTTCGCCGATGTCGACCTCGGTTGCTCAAGTCGGCACTCTCGCGCAGTTGGAGGTCGCCGCGGCATGATGATCAACCGTGCTGCTTCCACTGGCTTACCTGGGTGTGACGAACGCGTTCGCGGTACTGCGCCTGCTGCCGATGTGCGATCGAGACAAAGACGCGGAGATCCTCGCCCTGCGCCATCAAATCACTGTGCTGGAACGTCAACTAAGCAACATCAGAGCGCGGTTCACTGCGAGCGACAGGGCCTTCCTGGCTTCGCTGCTGCACCGTCTGCCCTTCGACGTTGTGCGTGCCGATAAGTCCATCCGCGCTGGCGAAAGGGCCTGGCTGGACAATCGGGTCCCGGAGGGCTGATCGACCGCTCCCGCCAGCTCAGCTCCGGCATGATGTTCGATCGTGTTACTACGCCTGGCCTATCTGGCCGTCACGAACGCTTTCGCCGCGCTGCGGCTGTTGCCGTTGAGCGATCGAGACAAGGACGTGGAGATTCTCGCTCTGCGGCACCAGCTCACAGTCACGGCAGCTGTAGTTCTTGATCACGGCTGGTCGTGATGACGGTGTCGTTGCTGGTGGCAGGCTGTCGCGATGGCTTGGTGGTGGCGGCGCCAGGCGGTCCAGTACAGGACGTGATCGCGATCGCGGACTGGTGGGGGCAGTGTGAGGGCCCGCAGGAGACGGATGAGTTCGGGGCAGGTCAGCGGGACAAGCTCGGGCCGCTCCTCGGTGGCCTCGTGGACGGTGGCGGCCGTAAGGGCGAGGACAGCGGCGGCGATCAGGGAGAACAGTGACCAGCGCATCCAGGAGTTCCAGCAGGTCACTTGACCCTGGTCGAGTCCGGTGAAGCCCTTGGCGAGTTGGAAGGTCTCCTCGATCCGCCACCTGCGGGAGATCACTTCCACGAGCGTGCCGAGCGAGACGTCACCGGGAGCCCAGCAGCGGAAGTAGGACACCTCGCCGGTGTAGCGGTGCCGACGCGCGACCAGAACGCTCGTCCCCGCCCGGTTCTCGTTCTCGTCGGGAGCGTCGTCGTGGCGGACGTCGAGCCAGGCCCAGTCGTACTCGCGGGTGCCCTTGGTGCCGTGTCCGGTCTGCCGGCGCATCCACTGTCCGGGCCGCACCTTGTTGATCAGTTTGCGGGCCTCCCACCGGCGGCCCGCTCCGTCGGTGACCTGGCACGTGGCGGCGATGCCAACCGTGTAGCCGAGTCCCAACGCCCGTACCCCCTGGCGCAGTTCGCGTCCGCAGTACACCTCGTCGCCCGCGAACCAGCGTGCCTCGATCCCCGTGGCGAGTGCGTCGGTGACCATGGCCAGCGCCTGCTGCGGTTTCGTCGCGAACCCGATCTCCTCCGGCACCCCGGTCACCTCGCGGCGTTCCTCGTCCGCGGCCCAGTCCGCCGGGAGATACAGGGCCCGATCGATGATCACCTTCACTGTCGCCGTGACCGCCGCCAGATGCACCGCCACCTGACACAGACCGACACCGCCGATCGCACCCGAGTACTGCCGCCCCGCCCCCACGCAGTCCGTGGAGGACTTTGCATCGCCCGTCTCGTCCACCACCAACATCACGTCCTGCCCGGCGAGTTCATCGGCCACCAGGCGGGCGATCTCTGCCCGGGCCCGTTCGTGGTCAAAGCGGGCGCGTGACAGCAGATGCTGCAGCCGGTGCGGGCCCGGGTGCCCCAGCGCCTGCCCGAGCGTCCAGCAGCTGCGCGTGTCCACCTCCAGCAGCAGCCCCACGACCAACTCCGCCGCCGTCGCCCGCGCCTCACGCCGCGCGAAGCAGCCCGCGACCGCCCCCATGGCCCTCCCGAACGTCTCGCTCCACACCTGCTCGGCTATCGTGGCTTCCACGGCCACCGCGTCCTGATACGTCGTCACAAACGTTCATGATCGCGGTGGCCGTACTCATGTCCTCACCCGCCCCTGCGAGGCACTGACCAGCACAGACGCCGGAACTACAGCTGCCGTGACAGTCCTTGAACGGCAGCTCGGTACAGCCCGACCGAACTTCGATCCCGAGGACCGTGCGTTCCTCGCCGCCCTGCTCCATCGTCTGCCCAGACATGCCCTGAGCAGGATGCGGCTGCTGGTTCGGCCGGACACGGTGCTGCGCTGGCACCGCGACCTGACAAAGTGTCGGCACGCAGCCCGCTCACGCCCGAAGCGCACCGGCCGGCCAAGGACCGTGCGCTCCATCCGGCAACTGGTATTGCGCTTCGCGAAAGAGAACCCGAACTGGGGTTACCGACGGATCCACGGCGAACTCGCCATGCTCGGCATCAAGATCGCGGCCTCCACCGTCTGGGAGATCCTGCGCGCCGCCGGAATCGATCCGGCTCCGCAGCGCTCCACCACAACTTGGGCTGACTTCCTGCACGCACAGGCGGATGCTCTCCTCGCGTGCGACTTCTTCGAGACCGTCACGCTTACCGGTACCCGGCTGCATGTGCTCGCGGTGATCGAGCACGCCAGTCGTCGGATCCGGATCCTGGGCGCCACCGCGCACCCGACCGCCGCCTGGGTCACGCAAGCCGCACGAAACCTCGTCATAGACCTGGAGGACGCCGGTCATCATGCGCGATTCCTGATCCGGGACCGGGACGGCATGTATCCCCGACTGTTCGACGCGATCCTCGCGGATACCGGAATCAAAGTGGTGCTCACCGGCATCCGCATGCCCCGGATGAACGCGATCATGGAACGTTGGGTACGCACCTGCCGCCGCGAACTACTCGACCGCACACTGATCTGGAACCCACACCATCTCCTCCGCGCCCTCCGAGAGTTCGAAGACCACTACAACAACCACCGCCCGCATCGTGCACTCGGCCAAGGATCACCTCTACGCTCACACCCGGAGCCGGTCACCAATCCGGGCCAGATCGCCCACCTGAACATACGCAGACGCGACCGCCTCAGCGGAATGCTCCACGAATACCACCATGCAGCCTGACCCGCTCGGATGACCTTTTCGGCACCCACAGACCGAACCAGGCCGGGCCCAGCAGGTCGGGGATCTGATCGGGGGCGCCGGTGGTGGCGTTCCGGTCTGCTGCGCTACGAGCTGAGTCTGCGGTGCTCACGGGTGGGCAACTCCTCAACTGTCGTTTGACGGGCGAGCTTTCAGGCCGGTGGCGATGAAGGAAACAACCGATTCCGCCGGTGGGCGAGGCGTGCTGCCCAGCTCGGCGGTGGCCGCTTGCGGCGCCCCGTAGACCTGGAGCAGCACGCCGAACGTCATGTGCCAGCAGTGGCCGACCTCCCGTTGGGACAGCTCGGGCCGTGCGGCGCTCAGCAGCTCGCGCCACGGGGCGCACCCGAACCGGCGCGCGTCGAAGGGCAGCTCGCGACGGCGCAGCACGATTCGTGTGAGCAGATGCACGAGCAACCGGCCCCGCGGATTCCCAGCCGGCTCGTCGAGCGGTCGCACCGATACGTCGACCAGCTCGTCGATGCCCGGCGGGCGACTCTCAGCCGCCCGCCGTTCCACCTTCGCCGGCGGTTTCGCCCACAACGGACCGAGTCTGCTGTGCAGCAGCGCGGCGACCAGGTCTTCCTTGGTGCCGAAGCGGTATGGGCGGCGGCCGGATTCATCCCTGCCGCGGCCTTGACCGCACGGACGGACACGCTCGTAGCCCGAGGTGCGAGGCAAGGGCGCTCGGCGGCGTCGCGCAGTGCCGCCCGGGTGGAATCGGTGGCCATGACTCCAGCAGAGCAGGGCACTTCCACGTTTCCATCAGTGATGGAAAACGGGGCCTTCCCCGTGATCGTGGACACCGGTTGTCATGCGGCGGTGGCCAGCGTAGTTGATCGATGCTCGTAGGTGATCGGGCTGATCTGGCCGAGGCGGGAGTGCCGTCGGCGGGTGTTGTAGCGGGTCGCCCAGCGGAAGACCGCGAGGCGGGCCTCACGCGCCCCGTTCCACCGCTTCCGCCCCTGTAGCGTCTCGCGCTTCATAGTCGCGTTCAGACTCTCCGCGGCGGCGTTGTCCGCACTCGTGCCGACCGCGCCGCGCGATCTGGTCACGCCCAGCTCCGAGCAGACCTGGGCGAACTCCTTCGACACATATTGCGCCCCGTTGTCGCTGTGAAATATCGCCCCGCGCAGACCGTCCCCGCCGCGGGCCCTCGCGGCGGCCCTGAGCGCGTCGGTGACCAGCGAGGTCCGCATGTGGTCGGCGATCGACCAGCCCGCCAGGCGTTTCGAGCACAGGTCCAACACCGTTGCCAGATAAAGAAATTGGCCGTTGCCGATCGGGAGATAGGTGATGTCGCCCACGTACTTGGTGTTCGGCACCTGGGCAGCAAAGTCCCGCTGGAGCAGGTCAGGGCTTGATCAAGTTCCGTGGGTGTCCTGGTTGTTGATGATGCCCAGGATCGGGAGTGCCCGTCGTGGTTCGTCGCGGATCGCCCGGGTGGTTTTGGCGATGTTCTCGGCGCCGAGGGTCTTCAGCACGCCGATGGCCAGGTTGCGGAAGGTGGCCATGGCTCGGGGTGCGGCCCCGGTGTGGACGGTGGAGGCGTCCTCGGCGAAGGTGACGTCTCTGATGTGGTGGCTGGAGTTTTCCACTCCCCAGTGCCCGCGAATCGCGGCGGCGAGGTCCGCGGGGCTGGTCTGGTGGGCTTCGAGGCTGGTCACGGCGTAGACGCTCTCGCGACTCTCGCGGCTGCCGGTCGGCCGGCGGCGGCGGTGGACGCGGATGGCGAGCTTCGCGTGCGGAAAGGCGATGCCACCGAGTTCGTCCGCGATGCCGCAGGTCTTGATCGAACGGGACTCGCGCCGGCCGTGCCCGACCTCGGAGTGGGTGTGCTGGACGGCGATGTCACGCCACGGCAGCGTGGCGAGCTGGCTGTGGGCGGTGGGCTGGTTGGTCTTGATCACGGCGATGTAGTGGGCCTTCTTCGTCTCGACCAGCCAGGTGATGTTCGCCTTGACCGAGTGCAGCGCATCGAAGGTGACGAGAGTGCCGGCCAGGTCCAGCGGTGCCAGCAGCGGCTTAAAGTGCGTGGTTTCGTTGGTCTTCGCGCCGACCTCGGCCTGCGCGAGTGTCACGACGGTGGTGTGGCTGACCGCCGACAGCAGGTGACGGCGGGTCACGTCCAAACGCGCTGAGCCCTTGAGCGTCTTGCCGTCCACCGCGATGGCCCGCCGGTGCGCGGTGGACACGACGGTGCGGTGCCGGTCGGTGAGGTAGGCGCCCACCGCGGCGTCCAGGGCATCGCCGTCGACGGCGATCAGCACCCGCCCGATCGTCGCCGGCGACGGTGTACGCCGCCACCGCAGTGGATGGCGGCGTACACCGAGGGCGGCCAGCAGCCCACCCGAGGCCCGGGCGCCCCATTCGGCGAGCTCGTCGATGCTCCTGGCGCCCGAGACGACCGCACAGGCACACACCATCAAGATCGCCGTCAGCGAGTACCACCGGCCCCGCCGCGAGCGCGGGTCGGGGATGGAGTCGAAGTAGGGGCGCAGATCAGCGACCTGGCCGGGTTCCAGCGGACCCAGCTTCACAAGTACGGCAGGGATCGGGGAGGATGCAGCAGCAGGCACGGGACCTTCTCATGATCACGAGGCGTAGACACCCTAATGATCACGAAGCCCGCGCCTGCACCGCTACCCACCCCTCACAGCAACAACCAGCACAACCACGGAACTTGAAGCCGCCCTGGGAGCAGGTCCGGCACCGGTGTCGCCGACGGCTCGGGAATGGTGGTGCGGACCTTCTTGCGCAGGTGCAGCCCGACGATGTGGAACTTGCGCATGACGCGCTCGACCCGCTTGTGATTGACCGGCCTCCCGGCATCCTTCAGCTCGGCGGTGACGCGCGGAACCCCATAGGTGCCGTCCGATTCCTGATGGATCCGGTTGATGTGCTCGGCGAGCTCGGCATCCGCCCTCGCCCGGCCGGCCCGCGCCGATGCGCCAGCCAGCCACTGGTAGAAGCCGGACCGCGAGACCGCGAGTATCCGGCACAGCCGCTTGACGCCGAAGGCGCCACGGTGATCCTCGACGAACTGGAAGCGGCTGCTCACCAGCTGGTCTCCGCCGCAAAATACTTCGCGGCCCTCCGCAGGATCTCCCGCTCGAGCTCGAGTTCCTTCACCCGCGCCCGCAGCTGCCGGTTCTCCTTCTCCATCGCGGTGGCCTCCACCGCCCCGGGCCGGGCGGCCTGCCCGGCATCCCGCACCCACGTGCGCAGCGTCTCGTGGTTGATGCCCAGGTCCTTGGCCACCGACGCGTACGTCCCACCCGGGCTCGAGTGGTACAGCGCGACGGCATCGGCCCGGAACTCAGGCGAGTACTTCGACGTCCCCAACGGGAACTCCTGTCCTATGGATCATCACGATCCAATGATCAGGGTGTCCACGCTCAAGGGGAAACGCCCAACATCATGCTTCACCCGCACCCTCGTGCCGGCATCGTCGCGAATCGTCAAGCGGGGCGAATCGCCCACCAACGTGACGCGTTCCATGACCCGGTGGTCGGGGAAGTAGTCGGACACCGCGTAGTGCTGGGTGGCCCGGTTGTCCCAGACAGCTACCGTCCCCGGTTCCCAGTGCAGGCGTACTTGGTATTCGGGGTGGTCGGCTTGGCGGGTGAGGAAGTCGAGCAGTTTCCGGCTTGCCTGCGTGGAGAGGCCCACGATCCGAGAGGTGAAGCCCCGGTTGACGTGGAGGAGTTGACGTCTGGTCTCCGGGTGCATTCGCACCACCGGGTGCTCGACCGGTCGCAGCCTGGCCCGTGCGGCGCCGACATCGCCGGGGGCCCTGCGGGATCTCGTGCACGGCACGCAGGTCCGCGATCTGCCGCCGTACGGTGTCGGGCAGCCCGTCGTAGGCGGCGGCCATGTCGGCCCACAGGGTGTCACCACCGGTCGCGAGTACCCCCACCGCGCGCAGCACGGAGCCCAGGGGCGGCTGCGGCGAGAAGGTCATGTCGCTGTGCCGGATGTTCTCGGTGCCGGGGTTCCGCGCGTCGTGCGCGAGACGCACGACATGAGGGTCGCCCACGTTGGGCAAGAACCGGTGGTCGCGTTCCGGTGTGCCGAAGACGGCGGCGAACACACGCTGCTGGCTGGCCGTCAGCTTCAGTCCGCTGAAGAACAGCACGTTCCGTTCCAGCAGCACCTGCCGCAGTTCGGCGCGTGTCACGGCGTCCAGATGTGCGGTCGGATCGAGTCCATCCACCTGAGCGCCGATCACCCGGGTCTGCGGAGTGAGACAGATGTGTCCGTACGTGTGCGGGGTGCTGCCGGCTCCACCCGGGCGGAACTTCCGTGAGGCCGGGGGCATGCTGACGGTGTGGACGGGGAATTCGTCGGGATCGGGCACCGCGGCGGTGGAGCGGAGCCGGAGGGTGTGGTGGTCATGCGGGGGTCTCCTTCGTGGTGGGCGAGGGGGCGTGCGTGGCGGGAGAGGCGAGGTCTTGGCGGGGCGCCGGCGCACCGGTGCCGCCGGTCGCCGGAGTTCGGCCGTGGCGCATCAGCGCGGCCGTGGTGAATGCGAGTGCGCCGCAGGCTGTGCGGGCCAGGTAGGCGAGGCTGAACGTGGCGGGGGTGGCAGGCCCGGAGGTATCGCGCGATGCCGCCGAGCGGCCCGCCGACCAGAGCGGACACGCCGAGGGGAAAGGTCCACAGCGCTGAGGCAAGCGCCCCGATGTGCTGCTCGCCCTGGACCATCTGCGGCAGCAGGAGCCCCACGGCGGCGACCACCGCCGACCCGAGCACGGCGAGCGGCAGAGTGGTGCGCATGCCCGGCGAGGTCAGCAGCCCCAGGTCCACGGCAGGCTCGACACCGGACCGCGCCAGGCACCGTTCCCGGCGCACGAAGACCACGCCGAGAAGCATCGCCGCGGCGAGCGACGAGGGCACCTCCCCAGCGGTCCAGCCGACGGAGGAACTCCGCCCGACCCCGGTCAGGGCAGCGCCGAGCGCGATGCCCAGCAACAGCGCCCCTGGCATGTCCAGGCGCTGCCGGGCGCGGGAAGCGCATCTGCCGGCGCGCGGGGCAGGGACGATGGGCACCGGCCGCTCACCCGGCAGGACCAGGGCGCCAGTGGTCGGCTGTCCCGCCCTCCAGAAGTCCGCCGGCGGACTCGCGGTGTCCCGTCCGCGGCGCGTGCGGTTCGGGCGGGCGACCAGGACGGGCAGCCGCTGGCGGCGGAGGTCGGACAGACCTCCGCCGCCGGGCACTTTGCGGGTTGCGGCTGTGCCGGTGTGTCGGGTGAGCCCTACTTGAGGGCGTACGCCCGGGTGATGGTCTGAACGGTGCGGTCACCCGCGGAGTCCCAGACCTCGGTCTTGAGGGTTACGTACCCGCTGGTCTTCGCCAGTTCGGGGTGCTTGACCACGACCTGGAAGGAGCGGCTGCCCTTGCGCAGGACGGTGGTGGGCTTCCAGCTGGCGCCCTCGTCGTACGAAACCGAGACCTTGGCCCCGGCCATGGCGGTGTTGCCACCGCTCCAGCCCTTGGCCCGGCCACCGTCGACGGTGAAGACGAACGCCTGGCCGGCGGGTGCCTGGTTGAGGACGTCGAGCGGCATGCGGTAGCCGATCGTCACCACTGGCATGGACTCGCACAGCGTTGCTTCGGGCAGCACGCCCGTGTCGCAGTCCTTGACGTCCATCGTGGTCGGGGCGGCCGAGGTGAAGTTCCACTCGGTGTGGACCTTGCCGCCCAGGGTGACGCCTGGGTGGTCCGTGGGACGGGACACGTCCTGGACGAAGGTGTACGGGGCCTTCTGCGGGACCATCAACTGGCTGGTGTCGGTGATCTGCCGGCCATCGCGGAAGAAGGTCCAGGCAGCGGTCGGCCCGTTGACGAGCTGGTGTGCGGGTTCGGCGTCGCCACCGGCGGAACTCGTGGTCCGCACCCAGAGGTTGCTGCGGCAGAAGGCGCAGACCGCAGGATCGTCCACCGACGGGTGCATCGGCGCGGCGAGCCAGTCCTTCCGGTAGGACCTGCCCGGCGTGGGGTAGGTGACGGCGGGTTCGGTCATGAACGCGGAGGACAGGATGCTGGGGTTGACGGTCTGCGCGTAGGCCAGCTCGGGGCTCGCCAGCACGTAGTCGTCCATGCTGCCGCCCATGGAGACGTACTGCGAGGCCTTGAGCGATGTCGGCTGGTGAGGGCTCCAGACATTGAGCGTCTCGTAGCCCAGGTGCCGGATCCGGTCGGCGTGGTAGGTGCTCCGGACCTTCACGAAGTCCCTGGTGCTCACGGTCTTGGCCAGGCTGGCGGGAATGCGGCCGTCCGAGGCGAACTGCGTGGAGTACGTGTAGCCGGATTCGAGGACGCCGGTCAGCGTGACGGTGACCTTGCCCTTGGCGAGCATCGCGAGCAGGGCGCGGCCGCTGTCGAAGCTGGTGTCGGTGACGGGAATGGGCAGGTCCGCGGCGATCGATCCGCCGCCCAACGGATTCGCCTTGGTGGGTGCCACGAGCACGGTGACTGCCCCTGCGGCTGCGGCACGTGTGACCTGGGCGTCTACGGCATCGAGGTCGGCGGCGGAGATGAGGACTGCCTTGCCGGCTGCGTGGATCTTGGCGAAGTCCTCGGCTGTGCCGGTGCCGGCGTCGACCAGCTGCACCTTCTTCGTACCCTCGAAGCGCGGGCTGAGGGCCGATCCGGCCACGGGGATGCTGGACCGCTCGGGGCTGGTGACCGACACCTGGAGCAGCGGCTGGCGCTCGGTGAGGTAGGTGTACGTCCGCAGCGTGCCGGTCGTGGCCGTCTGGCTGGGGATGGCTCCGACCCCCCTCTCGGCCCCGTTGAGCAGGCCGGCCGAGCCGAAGAAGTTCCCGTGGCCCCCGGCCCCGTCGTCGCGGGAGATCATCGTCATGTACGAGGACCGCTCCAGCGGCCGCTTCTCGCCGGTGACCTTGACGGTGGCCTCGGTCGCGGTAGTGCCGTCGACCGTCTGAGTCTGGTCCTGGTGGGCGACGTCGATGTTGGGCAGGGCGAAAAGGTCCTCCGCGTAGGCGCGCGTGGGTTCGCCGGGAACAGCGGTGTACACCGCGCCCTCGATGGAGTAGCGACCCACCGGCATCGCGAACGTCGTGCTCGTCTGGCCGCCGTACACGTACACGTGCTGCCAGCTGTCGTTGTCGATGCCGTGGATGGTCAGGCTGGCAATGGACGGGGCATTGCCGAAGCGGTCCTTGATGTTGACGGTGACATCGTGGTGCTCGACGTCCATCTTGAAGGCGACCGGGGTGTGTACCGTCTCGCCGCTGCCGGCGGTGGCGGTGATGGATCCGGAGTACTGCTTCGGGGCCAGCCCGTTGGGGTCGAGGGTCACGGTGACGTCGGCGCTGCCGCCGGCCGGCACGGTGAGCTTGCCGCCGCTGAGGTTTGCGCCCGACAGTGTCATGGCGCCGTCGGCCGGGGCCGCTCCGCTGCTGTCCTCGATCGTGGTGGCGACGTTCAACGTGGTTTCGGCGGAACCGGAGTTGTGGAAGGTCAGGGTGCGGGTCTGCGGGGAGTACGTGTCTTTCTGCCAGGCGATCAGGCCGAAGTCGGCCCGGCCCGAAAGCCCGAGCTGGGAGTCCACTGCTGCGGGGACGTCGACCCGGCCGTAGCCCTGCTGGAAGGGGGTGTAGGAGGCGGAGGCCTTGGAATGGGCGGTCAGGGAGTCCTTCAGCTGCTTGCCGGTCCAGTCGGGATGGCGCTGGGCCAGGATCGCCGCTGCGCCGGCGACGTGCGGTGTGGCCATGGAGGTGCCGCTTGCCGAGGTGTAGTACTGGTTCACCGGGGTGCCCATAGTGGTGCCGGCTGCGCGGGCGGCGACGATGTCCACTCCCGGTGCGGTGATGTCCGGCTTGATGACGTTGTCTCCCAGCCGCGGACCTCGGCTGGAGAAGTCCGCCAGCGCATCGGACCGGTCCACGGCGCCGACCGTGAGCGCGGAGTCCGCGATGCCGGGGGTG
Source organism: Streptomyces sp. NBC_01446 (assembly GCF_026340095.1). Taxonomy (GTDB): domain Bacteria; phylum Actinomycetota; class Actinomycetes; order Streptomycetales; family Streptomycetaceae; genus Streptomyces; species Streptomyces aureus. The sequence goes on from NZ_JAPEPO010000001.1 coordinate 914,772, forward strand.
CCGAGGGTCGACGTGCCGGGCCCGGTGTTGCCGGCGGCGATGGCGAACAGGGTGTGGGAGGAGGCGCTGAGCGAGTCGACGGCCTGGCTGAGTACGTCCCCGCCCGGGCGGGCGGTGCCTCCGAGGCTCATGCTGACGATGTTGGCGCCCTGCGCGACCGCCCAGTCCATTCCGGCGATGATGTCGGCGTCAGTGCCCTTGCCGGAGTTGTTGAGCACCTTGCCGATGAGCAGGTCGGCGCCGGGGGCCACGCCCTTGTACTTGCCGTCGGAGTTGGCGCCGTTGCCCGCGATGATGTCCGCGACGTGGGTGCCGTGGCCGAAACCGTCCTGGACGGTCTGCCCGGCCACGAAGCTCTCGCTGGCCGTGATGCTCGGCGCGACATCGGCGTTGGTCAGGTCGACCCCGGTGTCCAGGACGGCGACCTTCACCCCCTTGCCGTTGTAACCTTCGGCCCAAGCCTGCGGCGCGCCGATCTGGGGCACGCTCTGGTCGAGCGAGACTTTCGCCTTTGCGTCGTACCAGACCTTGGCCACTCCGGCGCTTCCGGGCACCACTGCCGGGGCTCCCCTCTTGGCCCCGCCGGCCCTTCGCACCGGCTTGACGGCTTGCCAGAACTTCTTCGCCCTGGACTTGTCGATGTCCACCGAGGTCATGCCCAGCTTGGGCATGACCCTCTGGGTGCGAGCGCTCGGCAGACGCTTGGCGTCCTGGTTCAACGCGGCCGGGGTCGGCTTGCCCTGGAACTTGACGATAGCGGGCAGTTGAGCGCCCTTGGCGTCGCCGTTCCCGTCCTTGAGCATCTGGGTGACGTTGAACAACTCGGGGTCCACGGTGCCGGCGGCGATAGCGGTCAGCGCGTCCTCGGGATAGACGTACATGTCGCCGTTCCGGCCGCTGATGAGCTGGAACTGTTTCGACGTTCCTGCCTCGGAGACGACATCCACCGTCGGCTTGCCGCCGGCGCCGGTCGTCACGGCGACGGTGTCCCCTGTGATGAGGGTCAGTCTCGGCGCGGCCGCCGGCGGGTGTGCGGTGGACAGTGGGACCGCCGCAGGCGGCGACGCCGTCGCAATACCGGGCAGGGCCGTCAGCGACAGGGTGAGGGCAAGGGCCGCCCCCGTGGCGGCGGTTCGTCTTATTCGGCCGGTGGAGATATGCATAAAGATCCTCTCAGGGCGGAACTGGTGAGACGTGCACAGGTGGTGCCGCAGACGGACCCATCGCCGCCAACGGGCTGAGGTGCGGGTCTGCTGCGGTGGAAGTGAAACGCATCCACCGCGCCGCCGGGGGCTTCGCACCAGGCGTAACGTCGCCAATGACGAGTTTTTGCCACGCGCGTTGGGGGATGTCGATCATGCTCGAGGTACTCGGTATCGACGCGGAATCAGAGACCCTCTACGCCGCGTTGCTCACCGCGCGGCCGGCCGCGCCCGACGACCTGGCGTGCGCCACCGGGCTGTCACCGGCCCGGGTGCGCGTGGCGCTGCGTCGGCTCCAGTCGTCCGGACTGGTGAGCCGCCGGCCCGGCCGCCCGGTCACCTACGTGGCCATCGACCCCGAAGTCGCCCTGGACGGACTGCTGCTGAGCGGGCAGGAACAGCTGCACCGGGCGAAGGTCCGCGCCGGGGAGTTCACCGAGCGGTTCCGTCAAGCGGTGACCACCCGCGACCCGGCCGCCCTCGTCGAGATCGTCACCGGCGCCGACGCGGTACGCCAACGGGTCGACCAGGCCGTACGCAGTGCCCGGCACCAATTGCGCGGCTTCGACAAACCGCCGTACTACCCGGGCCCCCTCTACGCGAACGAACCCGAACTCGAGCTGCTCGCCCGCGGTGTCACCGTCCGGGCGCTGTACGACTCGGACGGCATCAACACGCCCGACCGGCTGAGTGTTCTGCGCATGTGGGCAGCCGCAGGTGAGCAGGCCCGAGTGCTCCACGACGTTCCCACGAAGATGGCCCTGGTCGACGACAGAATCGCGATCCTGCCGCTGAGTTCGGGCTCGGGTCCGGACCCGAGTCCGTCCTTTGTCGTCCTGCACCGCTCAGCGGTGCTCGACGCGCTGTCCGCACTGTTCGAGACGCTTTGGGTGGTGGCCCTGCCGTTTGGTCTCGACGATGTGGAAAGCGCCGATCCCCACCGCCTGTCGCCGGAGGAGCGCCTGCTGGTCAGCCTCCTGACGGCGGGGCTTCCGGACGAGGCCATCGCACGGCAGGCCGGCGTCAGCTACCGCACGCTGCAGCGTCGTCTGCGCGCGCTGATGGAGCGGGCGCACGCGCAGACACGCTTCCAACTCGGCCTACACGCCGCAGCGCATGGATGGGTGGCCGCGCCTGTGCCCTTGCCTGCGCACGCGGCACCGCCGGGGCTCGAGGACGGCGCGCCCGCCACCGGGGTGAACGAAGAGGTCATGGAGTGATCGCGCAGATCCCGCGCCGAGGTGAATCGCCGACTTGTATGGGGATAGCGGTACGCGGTCGGGTTGGCCGCTCGTAGCGTGCCGTAGGACGCCGGGTCGGGTGATTCGTGAATCGCCTGCCGCTCTTCGGGGCTGGCTCTCCCGGGGTGTGTCACCGCCCCGGCGTTCGGCTGCGGTCTGACTCAACAGAGGCGCGTCCTGATCCGCCGGCCTGGAAGTCGGCGTGTCGGCTGCGGCTGACCCGTCGTCCGACCGTGAGGAACAGTCCCGTGATGCTGATCGGAATCGACCCGCACAAGTCCACCCACACCTGTGCCGTTCGGAAACTCATCGCTACTGCTCGGAGGCGGTCTGGCGCGGCATCACTGTCTGCTGGAACCCTGGCCGGGTGATCGTTTCACTGGTGTACCAGGTGGCGCGGAAACTGCTCGCGGTTCCGGCAGTGCTGCTACGCGGAGAGGTGGCCAAGGACGCGGAATTGCTGGTACTGCGGCACGAGAACGCGGTGCTGCGCAGGCAGCTCACGAAGCCGGTGCACTACGACTGGCGGATCGGCTGTGGTTCACAGGGCCGTCCTCGCTGATCCCCCGGCGCCGGTAGGCGCAGGTGTTCCCGGTGGCGCCCACGACGATGCTGGCGTGGCACCGCAGGCTGATCGCCCGGAGGTAGGACTGCAGCAAGCGCCGGAGCAGGCCCGGTCGACCGTCGACCGCGAGTGCGGTGAAAGCTCTGGTACTGCGGCTCGCCAAAGAGAATCCGCGCTGGGGCTGCCAACGGATCCAAGGGGAAATCGTCCGGCTCGGACACCGGTCGGCTCGACGACGATCTGGGAGACCCTCACCGCAGCGGGATTTGATCCGGCCCCATGCCGCAGCGGTCCGACGTGGCGCGAGTTCCTGATCGCGCAAGCTGAGGGCATCATTGCCGGCGACTTCGTCCATATCGACCTGGTCGATCTACGCCGGGTGTGCGCGCTCGTGTTCGAGCACGGCACACGCCGGCTGCACATCGCGGGAGTGACTGCCCATCCCACCGGGCCCTGGACGGTGCAACAGGCGAGAAACCTCGCCGTCCAGTTGGGTATGCGGGCGGACTCGCTGCGTTTCCTGCTCCGAGACCGGGACTCGAAGTACACCGACCCCTTCGACGCGGTCTTCGCGGCCGACGACATCCAAGCTGTGAGAAGCGCGCCGCGGGCCCCTCGGATGAACGCCCACTGCGAACGGGTCATCGGCACCCTGCGGCGCGAGGTCCTCGACCACCTCTTGATCTGGAACGAGTGGCACGCCCGGCACGTCCTCGATGCGTACGCCCGGCATGACAACGGTCATCGCCCCCACCAGGCTCGCCGACAGCTCCCTCCCCTCGCCCGGAAGCACCCGACGCCCATGGCCGCTCCGTCCGCTCACCGGGTTCTGCGCACCCGAATACTCGGCGGCGTGATCAACGAGTACAGATATGCAGCCTGACCATGGGCGATGAGTTTCCGAGCAGCACAGGGTGATGCAGCTCGGGCGCAATCTCGTCATGGACTTGGAGGACGCGGGCGGCAGAGCCAGGTTCCTGATCCGGGACCGCGACTCCAAGTTCACCGCAGCGTTCGACGCCGTGCTCGCCGATGCCGGGCTGGCGGTCGTCAAGAGCGGTGTCCGGATGCCCCGGATGAACTCGGTGATGGAACGGTGGATACAGACCTGCCGGCGCGAGCTGCTGGACCGCGCCCCCCTATGGAACCAGCACCAACTCCTCCACACGCTGCTCGAGTTCGAGTCCTTCTGCAACGGGCATCGGCCGCACCGGACCCTGCATCAGGCGGCTCCACTCCGCACTCTCCGAACCGATCACCGAACCAGGACAGATCGGGCACCTGGAGGTCCACCGACGAGATCGACTCGGCGGAGCCCTTCACGAGTACCACCAGGCCGGATGATTAATCGGCACCCACAGACTTGGTGGCAGGAGCCGCTTTCGTCGCTCGTTGCTGCGGGAGGACAGGGCGGGTGACGATCGCCTGACGTGCCGGCCGCTGATGAGCTACGGACCGGTTATGGACATGCGGATGCTGCGTGTGACTTCCGCGGCACCGCCCAAGTGGACCAGCAGCCCCGACGCGTCGTGCTGTGCGGTGGCGGTGATCGTGGAGGGACTGCCGAGGGAGTCCCCCATGTCGACGGCGATGTCGCGGATGCCCTGGCCCGCCAGGTGCGCAGCGAGGCAGGCGGTGCTGTTGGCGTTGGCGATGTCTTCCGCGACGCCGATCGACGGGGCGAACATGCGGGCCGCGACGCTGCCGGTGGGCGTCGGCACCGAGTAGGCGTAGCAGCCCAGGAATCCGAGACGGTCGCAGGCGGCACGGAGCCGTTCGAAGTCCGGGCTGAGGGTGGTGAGAGCGGACCGCGCAGTAAGGGGAACCAGCAACCGCGACCGCCCCACAGAGGCGACGCGGGTACCGGGAGCGAGTGTGCCCGAGGTGACACCGAGTGCGGGCAGGACAAGGTCGCACTCGGCCGCTGTGGGCCTGCGCAGGCCTACGGGACCGGGGTCGAAGGCGGCATTGACATGCGTCTCCTCCCGTACGGACCAACCAGGGAAGACACGCCCTGCCGCATGGATGGTGGCTCGATACTCCTGGCCCCCGGCGCGCTCGGCCAGGAAGGCCAGAGCGGCAACCGTCCCGTGACCGCACGCAGGCAGTTCTCCCTCGGCGGTGAAGAAGCGGAGGGATACGACCGGACCGCCCCGTCGGCTGTCGTGCACCGACACGAAGACGGCGTGCGACGTTCCCATCGCAGCCGGCACACGACGGCGTTCATCGTCACTCAACGGCGCCTCGTCCAGCACCGCGGTGGGACTACCGCCGTGGCCGTCGCGCAGACACGCGCTGACGATCGTGACGGGCAGACCGTGCCTACTCATCGCAGTGCCGTGATCCTTGTGCCGGACCGGCGTCCGCTTCCCCCGCCCACCGCCGGCTCCACGTTCATGCCTCCGCAGGATTCTGATCGTTCTGTTCTTGCTCCTGCGCCCAGGTGATCGCCCATTCGTTGAGCGGTTGTAGGGCGTGACTGAGTGCTGCCCCCAGGCGAGTGAGCTCGTAGCCGTCGGTTGAGGGGGCGATGATCCCGCTTGACGTGAGTTCGCGAAGCCGCTGGTAGAGGACGCTGGATGACAGTCCTTCGCAATGTGCCAGCAGCGTGCGGGCGCCGAGCGGACCCGCACGCAGCTCCCAGAGAATGCGCAGCGCCCACCGACGGCCGAAGAGGTCCATCGCGGCCATGATCGGACGGCCGGTCGTCGATCCACGAACCGGTGTTCCTGGGCGCGGTGGCGGCATGACCCTCCTTGTGTTTCGTTATTCGAAACACTAGCATCCATGCGTGTTTCGAATTTCGAAACAACCTCAACGGGAGCGCCGATGTCGCGAATAGCCCTGCTGGAACCGCCGTACGCCGACCAGGCCGGAGCGCTGCTCGCGCGCATGATGCCCGGGGACGTGCCGCCGATCGGGCTGTTCCGGATGTTCGCCAGAAACCTCCCGATGGCCGGCGCCATGCACGGATGGGGGCGCTATGAGCTGGGCCGACAGCTGACCCTGACCATGAGGGAACGCGAGATCGCCATCGACCGGACGTGCGCGCTGTGCGGCTGCGAGTACGAGTGGGGCGTGCACATGATGACGTTCGCCGAACGGGTCGGGCTCACCCGCGAGCAGGCGGCATCCCTGGTGCACGGCGACCCCGCTGACGAGTGCTGGACGTCCGAGCGGGAACAGCTGCTCATCCTCGCCGTCGACGCGCTGCACGAGCGTTCCGACATCGATGACGCGCTGTGGACACAACTCGTGTCGGTCTTCGACGAGCTCCAGCTGCTCGATCTGCTCCTGCTGTGCGGGTGGTATCACGCCGTCAGCTTCGCCGCGCGCGCCACGCGCGTGCCGCACGAGCCCGGCGCGCCTCGCTTCGCCGACTTCCTCCCCATCACGACCGCGACCAACCGGTGAGCACTACCCGGGAGCACTCCGAGGCGCGGCTGATGCGGATCGCCAACCCCCTGCTCTTGGCCGGCAGCGCCGTCGTGGTCGGCGGCGGGTTCGCCCTGTTCGCGGCGGCCCGGTCGGACCTGGCCGGACTGTTCGTGGCCATGGGCGTGCTGGGCTTCGGCGTCGGCAGCTTCACGGCCGCCATGCCCGGCGTCATCCTGGCCGTCACCCCCAAGAGCGAGACGTCGAGCGCCATGAGCTTCAACTACGTCGTCCGCAGCGTCGGGTACTCCCTGGGCAGCGCCATCGGCGGCCTGATCCTCGCCGCGGGCACCGGCCCCGGCCACCTCTTCCCCGACGACAGCGCCTACACCACCGCGGCGCTGGTCGGCATCGGCGCCATGGCGATCACGACGCTGACAAGCCTCGCTCTCACCCGCCGACGCTCGTCCGAGACCAACCCGTAAGCCAGATGCACTCATCCCAACACTGGAGGTTTCATGCCCAAGGGCTACTGGGTCAGCGTCTACCGCACCATTTCAGACCCTGAGAAGTTGGCTGCCTACAACAAGCTGGCCGCTCCGGCCGTCAAGGCCGGGGGCGGTCGAACCTTCGCCCGTGGCGGTCGGGTCGTGGCGCATGACGCCGGAATCGCCGAGCGCACCGTCCTGATCGAGTTCGACAGCTTCGAGCAGGCCGTCGCGGCACGCGAGAGTGCGGCCTACCAGGAGGCGCTGGACGCCCTCTCCGACGGCGTCGAGCGCGACTTCCGCATCGTCGAAGGCATCGACTGACCGAGGCCCAGTCGGACACCCAACTTAGTCGCCGCAGCTCAGCATCCTGCGCCCGACTGAGTTGGATGTCAAAGGGGCTGGCCATTCACTCAGGAGATGCCCGACATCGGTTGCGGCTGAATAGGTCCTCGCCAGCAGCGGTCGCAGATTCTGATGGCCCCCTAGCGTGGGAGCTGTCAGTTGAGCCTGGATGCCTCATTACTTGATCGGTCCCGCCCCGGTGACGCATCCAGGCACGCTCCTGCCCGTCGGTCGAAGTACCCGACGGGCAGGAGCGTGACCACAGGAAGCAGGCTGAACTGTCCGCTCCTCAGCGACTGTCGGCCGGCCGGGGTCATAGTCGGGCGAAGCGCATCCCAGGCCGGCAAGGGTGCGTTCGATGGGGGTCTACCTCGCAGTAGCTGCCGCGCCGGGCATGGGCACCAGCTTGTCGGCTTCGGCGACGGCGGCGTTCCAACTGAACTCGTTGTTGTCGCTGAAGTAGTAGTAGGTGGCGCCGTTCGGCATCATCGCGACGGTGATGCCGCCGTATCCCGACATGAAGGGTACGTAGAAGGGGCTGGTGTAGGCAGGGTTGTCGGCAGAGGTGAACTCGGCGCCCCAGAAGCCGTTCTGGTACTTCATGGGCTTGGTGCCGGTGGTGGTCATGCCCCGGTCCTGCGGTGTGCGTTGCATGGTGGCCGCGAGCAGTGTCGGGTCGAGTATCTGCGTGCCGTTGACGGCGCCGTGGTCGTTGTTGAGGAATTTCGCGAACCGGGCGACGGAGTCCGGCGTCCAGAACATTCCGTAGCCGCCGAAGGGTGCCCCGCCGGGGATGTTGTCGGTGCGGGAGGAGACGAGGGAGTCGGGCCCGACGCCAATGAGTTCGAGTACGTCGTCGCGGAGCATGTCGAAGATGTCGGCGTCCGAACCGGCCTTGTCCTGCAGGTAGTTGTTCATCGCGGCGGTGGCGAGGAAGGTGTCCGAGGTGTGGTAGACCCACTTGCTGCCGGGGCTGGCCTTACGCGGGAAGGACAGGGCGAGTCGCATCTTGTCGACGTAGGGCTCGGCCGCGAAGAAGTCCGCCATGGTGCGGCGCGATTCGTCGGTCTCGTAGCCGGGCGAGGTGTAGTTCCCGGTGGCCATGTCGAGGGTGCGGTCGAGGGTGACGCCGCTCCAGGCAGTGTTGCCGGCGGTCTCGGGGATTCGGTCGGAGAGCTTCTCCTGGGCCACGGCCGGGCCGTAGCGCTTCGCCAGACGCAGCATGGCTGTTCCCGCGAACGCCGACTTCGCGGTCGAGTACGAAGGCAGCAGCATCTGGCCGCAGAACGGGTACTCCCCTTGCCGGGTCCGACAGTTGCCCGCGTAGTGGACTCCGCCGAAGTAGAAGCCGAAGGTGCTCAGCGCGGACGGCGTGATGCCGGAGCCGAACTTCGCCACGTCCACCCCACTGTCCGGGTAGTCGGTGGCCAGCGCCGAGATGGGCTTGGTCGGGAGCCGGTCCCCGACCTCGGAGGCGTATGCGTCGCGTAGGTTCTCGGCGCCGTCGACGGGGCCGGGCCGGTAGTCGGCCGGTACCTGGCCCCACATGTCGAACTGGAAGTACTCGCAGGTCTCCGTGGTGATCTGGTAGCGGACTTCGGAGATCGATGTGGCGTCGAAGAGGAAGGTGAGGGCGCCGTTGTGCACGCAGTTGGCGTTGCGCTCGACGAGCGCGAACGGCAGGGAGGCGCGGGTGCGTTGGCCGTCGCCGTCCTCGTTCCACGCGCGGCCGGGTCCCACCGCCAGGTTCCACGCCTGGTTCCCCGTGTACCGCAGCCCGCGCTTCGCCGGGATGAGGTTGCTGCCGTTCTGCACGAGCGCGATGTCGACCGGTGGCAGGTGCCGGGTGGCTGCTGCGTCTCCGTATCCGTTCGGGTCCTTCAGTGCGCGGAATCCGCCGGCGGTGGAGAGGCCGTCGAGGGTGAGGGTGCCTTCGAAGCTGTGGGTGGGTGGCGCTGCTTGCGCCGGCAGGGCGAAGGCTCTGTCGGGCACGGTGTCCTCGGCGGTACCCCCGGCGAGTTGGCCGGCGGTGAGTTCGGTCCGGTTCACCGCACCGCTTCCGGTGAGCGGATCACCCGGTACGGGTGCGGTTGCGGCGGGCGCCGCCATCGTCGGCAGCGGGACTGCGAACAGCCCCGCGAGTACGGCGGCAGTGGCGGCGGCACGGCGTAGCCGTCGGGCATGGAACGGTCTCGGCATGGTCCGAGGTCCTCTCGGGCTGGCAGCTGATGCGGGATATCGCCGCATGCTGGGGCGCGCCGGGGCCGCCGTCCAATGCCTGCCCGATCTGGTCAGGCTGCCTGCCGGGCATACCTCGAGCTCTCCTTGGCCTGTCGGCCGTCGGGTCGGCGTGCGCTCACGCCTCGTGTCGTGGTGAGGGCCGTGGTCTGTAGTCGTCGCTGCAGTTCATAGGCGGGCGGCGACCTGTGGCCCGTACCGCTCGACACAAAAACGTGACAACCCGGCCGCGAATGCCTCGATGCTGCGCAGCGCATAGTGGCCGGCGTCCCACGCCGCGTGCAGGTGGATCTGCATCGGTTCGCCCGTGCTGTCGAGGATCAGCAGCGGGTGCAGGTCGAAGCGGGGATCGTCGGAGACCACCGCGACACCATGGCCCGAAGCCGCCATGGCCTGTGCGACGTGCGGGGTGTCGCATTCGAGCACGATGTCGTACGAGGCGTCCGCATCCTGCACGGCACGGTCCAGGATGCGGCGGGTGCCGTGCGCCGGGGTGAGGACGATGAGGGGCTCCGCGGCAAGTTCCCTGATGGTGACGCGGTCCCGGTTCGCCCAGGCATGGTCGGCACGGACGTAGGCCCACAGCGGCAGGCGGGCCACCGGGAGCCCGGCGAAACGGCTCCTCGGAGGTGCCGAGGAGATGGCTACATCGGCGCCCCTCGCAAGGGCCTGGTACGCGTGTGCCGGACTCTCCGCCTGCACGGTGACGAGCGGATCCTCCGGCCCCCAGGTGGCCAGGAACGGCGCGATCACGTCGGTGATGGTGGTGGGCGGCGCCGCCACGGTGATCCGCATGGCACGACCGGCAGCCAGCGCACCGACTGCGGCCTCGGCGGCGTCCGCGCGGGCGACCAGGTCGCGGGCCAGGGGAAGGAAGCGCCGGCCGGCCGCCGTCAGGACCATCTGCTTGCCGCCGCGGTCGAAGAGTGTCATCCCCAAGGTCCCTTCCAGGCCGCGCAGTTGGCGCGACAGCGAGGGCTGGGCGACGCGGACCACCTCGGCAGCCTTGGTGACCGAACCGGTCTCCACGATGGTCAGGAAGTAGCGCAGCACTCGGAGTTCCATGACGGTGGTCCTTCGGGAGACGGAGGAGGCATGACACCTTCATGCCTCAAAGGCATGGTAATCACCCCTCACAAGTATTTGAGGCTATGGCTGACTAGCCGCATTCTTGTCCCACCGGAATTTCTGGTTATCGGCGCCCGAATCTCCGTCGACTTCTCCTCGAACAGTTCCTTTGATTGGCTGGTGTTCCCGCATGGCCCGCCCCCTGCCCCTGATCCTCGCCCAGGCGCCCGGCCGCCCGGCCGACGACCTCGCAGGCTTTGCCGCCGACGTGGAGCGGCGCGTGAAACTGCGCGCACCCGGCGCCCTCGTCGTCTACCCCGAACTGCACCTCGGCGAGAGCGCCCCCGGCGTCCCGGCCGCCCCGGAGGAGGGGGCCGAGCCGCTCGACGGCAAGCGCGATGCGGCCTTCGCCGAGCTCGCGGGGGATCTGGGTATCTGGCTGGTGCCCGGCAGCGTCTACGAGCGAGGCACCGGCGACCGCGTCCACAACACGACACCGGTCTATTCACCACAGGGTGAGCGCCTCGCCGCGTACCGCAAGATCTGCCCGTGGCGCCCGTACGAGACGACCACACCCGGCAACCGGTTCGAGGTCGTCGACCTCCCCGGGGTCGGCCGCATCGGACTGTCCATCTGCTACGACACCTGGTTCCCGGAGATCTCCCGCCATCTGGCCTGGATGGGCGCAGAGCTGATCGTCAACGTGGTCCGCACGCCGACGAGCGACCGCGCGCAGGAAGTCGTCCTCAACCGCGCCAACGCCATCACCAATCAGGTCTTCGTCGCCAGCGTCAATGCCGCTGCCCCCTCCGGGACCGGCCGCAGCCTCGTCATCGATCCACAGGGCACAGTGCGCGCCGAAACCGTCGACGCCGGCGACTCCACCCTCACCGACGTGATCGACCTCGACGAGGTCAGCAACGTCCGCCGCTACGGCACCGCCGGCCTCAACCGGATCTGGGACCAGTTCCGCCCTGGCGACCCAGCCCTCGAACTCCCGCTGTACGGCGGCCGCATCGACCCCGCCACCTGGAACCCCGCCCACACCACCGAGGAGCCACCACGATGAGCAGCGAGACCACAGAGAGCACCATGAGACTGAAGGGCGACCTGAGCCTGCTCTCCGTCGTGCTGTTCGGCCTGGCCTACATATCCCCCGGCATCGTCGTCACGATGTTCGGCGTGGTCGCCGCCACCAGCGGCGGCGCGGCCCCGACCGCGTTCGCCATCGCCACCCTCGCGATGCTGCTCACCGGGCTAAGTTACGCGAAGATGGCGCGCGCTGTGCCCGGCGCGGGGTCGGTCTACACCTACGCCCGCAAGATGCTCGACAGCCGCATCGGATTCCTGTCCGGCTGGGCGATGCTGCTCGACTACTTCTTCATCCCGATGGTCGGCTGGCTGATCACGGCGATCTACTTCCACGCCCAGTTCCCCGAGATACCCAAGTGGGTCTGGCTGATCGTCTCGGTGGGCATCACCACCGCCATCAACGTCTTCGGCATGAAGCTCGCGGACCGCGTCAACAAGGGCCTGATGTTCATCGCTCTGGGGTCGCTGGTCCTCTTCGCCACCCTGTGTGTCGTCTTCCTCGGCAAGCACGGCTCCTCCGCCCCCGCCACCAGCGCCCTGTGGAACTCCGGCACTTCGATCGGCGCGGTCACGGCGGCCGCCGCCATCGCCGCATATTCCTTCCTCGGCTTCGACGCCGTCTCCACGCTGGGCGAAGAGGCCAAGGGCGGAGCGAGGACGATCGGCCGCGGCATCATCGGCTGCGTCATCGCCGCCGGAGCGATCTTCATCGTGCTGTCCTTCGTGATGCAACTGGTCCACCCCGGCGCGAAGTTCGCCGACGTCGACGCGGCCGCCTACCACCTGAAGGTCCAGGTCGGCGGCACAACGTACGCCGAGATCATCAACTTCGTCACCATCGCCGGATCCATCGCCTCCTGTATCGCCCTGCAAGCCTCCGCCGCCCGCCTCATGTACGTCATGGGACGCGACGGCGCACTGCCCAAGGCCGTCTTCGGCAACCTGTCACAGAAGACCGGCGCGCCCGTCTTGAACCTGCTGCTGACCGCGGCCGCCGGTGTCATCGCCATGAAACTCGACCTGACCACAGCCACCTCATTCATCAACTTCGGCGCCTTCCTCGGCTTCACCCTGGTGAACGTCTGCGTGATCGCCCACCTGGTCCGAGAGCGCAGACACGGCCGCACCCCCCACCTCTTCTCGTACCTGGTGATGCCGGCCATCGGCGCCGCCGTCTCCCTCTACCTGCTCACGAAGCTCGGTCACGTCGCACTCCAGATCGGCGGCGTCTGGCTGGCGATCGGCGTCGTCTACCTGGCCGTCCTCACCAAGGGCTTCCGCCGGCCCGCACCGGAGATGACCTTCGACGACGACACCACGGCCACGAACACGGTCACCGCGTAGCTCCCTGCCTCGCCCGGGCTCGTCGTGCGGTGTCGCGACGCCGTCACCAGCCGGGTGAGGCACGGCCACATCCCCTCCGAGCTGCCCTTTGCCCTGCGTCCAGGGCCGGCTGCGGCCAAGTCGACGAAGGGAAGCGGGTCCCTCAGCCCGCACACGGCAGAGCGGATGGTGCGGCGGATCAGACCAACCGCGTACGCCTCCTCGCCGACCCGGGGAAAGTGGATCCCATTGGCGTCGCCGACATCCGGCGCCGCCTCGACCCAGTTGTGGCCGATGCCTGCGAAGGCAGACGTGGCCCCGGCGTTCGTAGAGCTCGGCGAACGGGCAATCGTTGCCCAGCGCACCAACGAGGACTGGCCGTTGCGCTGGCAAGACGGGGCATCCGCAGGGCGGGGGCGTGCTCGACTGGCGCGTTCAAGACGCCGTCGACGGCCGCGCCTGCCCACCACGCACGACACCTCGACGTACGGCGCCGCCCCTTCCGACCCAGCCGATACCGACATATGACTCCCCCAGCCTGCTCCCCCTCACGACTAGTAGCGTGTCGTTGCTTAGTTCTGGGTTGTTTGGTTGGGATGGTGGGGTCCGGCAGATGTTGCTTCCTTTCTGCCGGACGGGAGTTGGGGTGATGGGTTCGCAGAAGAAGAGGCCGGTGGTGCTGACCGCGGCTGATCGTGAAGAGCTGGTTCGGGTAACCACGACGGGTATCCATCCAGCCTCGGTGATCAGGAGGGCGCGGGTGCTGCTCGCGCTCGACACCTCTGCAGGCGCGATCGGCTCGCAGGACGCGGTCGCGGCCCGGGCCGGAGTCTCGGGCGAGACACTGCGGCTGGTGGCCAAGCGGTTCGCCGAGACCGGTGGCGATGTTCACGCCACGATCGCCCGGAAGAAGCGCGAGCTGCCGCCGGTGCCCTCACCGGTGACCGGTGAGGTCGAAGCCCGGCTGATCGCGATGGCATGCTCACAGCCACCCCAGGGCTATACCCGGTGGTCCCTGCGCTTGCTGGAGAAACATGTCGCGCTGGTCGAGGACATCCCGAACCTGGACCACTCCACCATCGGGCGGATCTTAAAAAAACGGAACTGCGTCCTCATCTGAAGAAGTGCTGGACCATCCCACCGAAGGCGAACGCGCAGTTCGCGGCCAGGATGGAAGACGTACTGGCCATCTATGCCCGGCCCCATGACCCAGCACGTCCGGTCGTGTGCATGGACGAGAAGCCCTACCAGCTCCTCGACCATGCCCGCGCCCCGCTCCCGGCCCGCCCCGGCCACGACGCCCGCCAGGACAGCGAGTACATCCGCTGCGGCACCTGCTCAATCTTCGTGTGGGTCGAACCCCTGGCCGGGTGGCGCCGCGTCCAGGCCCTGCCCCGGCGCACCCGGACCGACTAGGCCGGCCAGATCAAACAGCTGCTGAGCGTGGATTACCCCGACGCCGAGGCCGTGGTGCTGGTGTGAACCGTTCCGGGTTCGGTAGAGACCTCAGATTGTGGTTGTGACCTGGGGTTTCGTGGTCGTGAGGTAGTAGTACGAGCCTCCGGTCAGGCCTGTCGCTCCTGGTCCAGAAGATGGCGCAGCCACTTCTCCGAATGCGCGATGTGCGCCGCGGCGGCCGACGCGGCCGCCACCGGGTCGTGGCGACTGATCGCTCCGACGATCTCGCGGTGGCCCGCGTCGCTGACCCGCTTGATGTCCGGGCCCTCGGGCAACGTGAAGATCTGGTGGCGGCGCGAGCGGGTACGGAACACGGTGAGCAGTGAATCCAGCGCGGGGTTGCCCGCGACGCGCGCGACCTCCGAGTGGAACCGGTGGTCCAGGTCGGAGACTTCCGCCGGATCATCGGTGGCCTCCATTGCCGCGAGGTGGGCATGCATGCGCTCCAACGCTTCGGCGCCCACTCGCGCGGCGGCCTGCGAGGCGGCGTGCGCCTCCAGGACGCGGCGCAGCTCGTAGACCTCGAGCAGGCCGGGCAGCGGCAGCAGGTCCACGGTGAGGGAGAGGCTGCCGATGATGTCCTCGGGCCGCAGTGCCGAGACGTAGGTGCCCGAGCCGTGGCGCGGTTCGACCACGCGCAGCGCGGCGAGCATCCGCACGGCCTCCCGCAACGGCCCGCGGGAGACTCCGAGTTCGGCGCACAGGTCCGCCTCGGGCGGCATGCGCGCACCGGCTGTCAGCCGCCCGTCGGCGATCATGTGCCGTAGGCCGTGAAAGGCCTTCTCCACTGCGGACATATCCCGCTCCTCCGATCCGTGCCGTGCCCCACGGCCCGCGGCCCGTGCTCCGTCAGCGTGCTTCGACTGATGAGACCCTAGCAAGTCATCTGATGTCTTCAGGAGTCTGAGATCAACTCGCGCTCCTGTCATCAGCCACCTTCCCTGAAAACTCAGGGAAGGAGCACTTTAATCGCAGCGATGCACATGCCAGGATGCTGCATGTCATCATACGTCTTGGGTAGTTCCTCCTAGGAGTCGCATGAGTACGGGCCTCGCCGTCGCCCCGCCGAAACCCTTGTCCCTGCCCAACGGCCGACCCGCCGCGGATGCCTGGTCGCTCGACCCGGAGTTGCTGCATCTCAACCACGGTTCGTTCGGTGCGGTGCCGGTGGCGGCACAGCGTGAGCAGGACCGGCTGCGGGAGCGGGCCGAGCGGGCGCCGGTGGTATGGTTCCCGGCTCAGCCGCGGCGGATCTCCACGGCCCGCGCCGAACTCGCCGCGTTCTTGCGTGTGGACGCCGACGATCTGGCCCTCGTACCGAACGCGAGCGCCGGAGTCAGCACCGTCCTGGCCTCGCTCACCCTGCCGCCCGAGGCCGAGATTCTGGTCACCGATCACGGATACGGCGCGGTCACCATGGCCGCGCAGCGTACGGCCCTGCGCTGCGGCGGGCGGGTGCGGACCGCCCACATCCCTCTCGCGGCCGACGCGGACGAGGCATTTACGGCCGTGGCCGAACAGGTCGGCGATCGCACCGCGCTGATCCTCCTCGACCAGATCACGTCGTCGACCGGCCGACTGCTGCCGGTCGAGCGGATCGCACGGCTCGCCCGACGGCGCGGCATCCCGTTCCTGGTGGACGGCGCGCACGCCCCCGGCATGCTGGCCGCGCCGCTGGACGGTCTCGCCTGCGACTTCTGGACCGGCAATCTGCACAAGTTCGCCTGCACCCCGCGCGGCACCTCCGCCCTCGTCGCGCGCGGTCCACTGCGCGCGGCCCTGTACCCGCTGATCGACTCCTGGGGCACCCAACTGCCCTTCCCCGCACGCTTCGATCACACCGGGACCCAGGACACCTCCGCCTGGCTCGCGGCCCCGGCCGCGCTGTCCTTCGTCGAGCGGACGTGGGGGTGGGAGACGGTCCGCGGGTATCTGAGCGCGCTCGCCGACTACGGGCAGCACACCGTCGCGGACGCGTTCGCCCGGCACATCGGACAGGACGCCGTGCCGGCGGTTGGCACACCCGCGCCGGCGCTACGCCTGGTAAGACTGCCCGACGAGCTCGGCCCCGACCGGTTCGCGAGTGATGTGCTGCGTGACCGGGCCGCACAGGAACTCGGCGCGGAGACCGCGTTCACGTCCTTCGACGGGGTCGGCTATATCAGGCTCTCCGCGCACGTCTACAACACCCCCGCCGATTATGAGGAGTTCGCCGAGCGGTGCGTGCCTCGGCTGGTGGCGTGGAGCCGCGCCGCCTGAGCCCGCGCGCGCCCCCGGCCCAGCAGCCCGCACGGCTCTCCGAACACGGCCCCGACGAGGAAGGTAACGACCCGTGGCCCCGAGCATCTCGACGGACCTCCCCCCACTCCCGCCCGCGTACGACAGCGCTCTGGTGCGGTACCGCCTCCTAGGCCAGGTACGCGCGGAGCGTGCCGGAGAGCCGCTACCGCCGGGCACCCCGAAACAGCAGGCGCTTCTCGCGGCGCTGCTGCTGCGCGGCGGTGAACAGGTCGAGCGCACCGAACTGGTGCGGGCCGTCTGGGGCGAGCACGCGCCGGACAGCGCGGCGGGCCTGCTCGCCACGTACACAGCGCGCCTGCGCAAGGCGCTGGAGCCGGACCGAGCCCGCCGCGCCGCACCCCGGCTCCTGATCACGCGGGGCACCACCTACGGGCTGCATCTGCGGCGGGACGCACTGGACCTGTGGCGGTTCGAGGACGCGCTGTCCGAGGCGCGCCGGGAGCGCCGCGCGGGCCGGGTCGGCGCCGCCCGCACCTGTTACGAGCGGGCCCTCGCCCAGTGGCGGGGCGAGCAGGCGCTGAGCGGGGTGCCGGAACGCTGTGCGGCGGATGCCCGGCACCGGCTCGCCGGGCTGCGCCTCGACGCCCGCCTCGAACACGCCGAGGCACTGCTCGACCTCGGTGAACATGCCGAGGCCGCCGAGCGGATCGCCCCGCTGGTGCCGGGCAGACCGTACGACGAGCGGTTGCAGGCGCTGCTGATGCTGGCGCTGTACCGCAGCGGGCGCACGCCCGAGGCCCTCGCCCTGTTCCGCGGAGTGCGGCGCGCCCTCGTGCACGACCTGGGTGTCGAACCGCGCCCGGGACTGAGCCGGCTGCACGAGCGCATCCTGCACGCCGACCCCTCGCTGGCCGCGCCCCGGCAGCCGCCGCGGTCACTCACGCCCGCGTGTCCGGCACCGGCCCCCCGTCTGCCCGTGCCCGCTCAACTGCCGCGCGACAGCGCCGACTTCACCGGTCGGGAGGAGGAGGTGCGGCAGCTGCGCGAACTGCTGCGGCGCCCCGACTCCCCCGCCGCCGTCTGCCCCACCGTGGTGATCTCCGGTGCGGCGGGCCTCGGCAAGAGCACGCTTGCCGTGCACGTCGCCCACCAGGTGCGGGACCGGTTCCCCGACGGCCAGCTCTACGCGGTGCTCGGCGGGCGCGCCCCTGCCGACGTGCTCGGCCGATTCCTGGAGGACCTCGGGGTGGCGCCGCACGAGGTGCCCGACGGTCTGGAGCGGCGCGCCGTCCGGTTCCGTACACTCACCGCCGAACGTCGGCTGCTCGTCCTGCTCGACGACGCCCAGTCCACGGACCAGTTGCGGGAGTTGCTGCCCGCGGCGCCCGGCTGCGCGGTGCTGGTGACCAGCCGGGCCCCGCTGCGGGACCTGCCCGGCCGGGTGCCGCTCCGGCTCGGCCCGCTGGACGCGGCCCAGTCCCTGCGGCTGTTGCGCCGGTTCGCTTCGGGGGCGCCGCTGGCCTCGGTCGCGGCGCTGCCGTACCGTTCGGCGGCCACCGCCACGGCTACGTCCGCTCTGCACAGCCTCGCGGACGGCTGCGCCGGGCATCCGCTGGCGCTGCGGCTCGCCGCCGCGCGGGCCGCCGACGAAGCGGCCCGGGTGGACGACATCGGCGGGCCGCCCGCCTCGCACCCGGGGTTCCCGGACGGCCCGCGCACCGCCAGGACCCGTATCGCATCGGCAGGTTGACACCCCGTCAGTCCACACTCCCGGCGAGCATCGCGTCCGTGAAGTGACAGGCGCCGGCCCGCTGTCCCCACACCGTCAGCAGGGGCTCGGTGTCACGGCACAGGTCCTGTGCGCGCGGGCACCGGGTGTGGAACCGGCAGCCCGGCGGCGGTGCGGACGGCGACGGCGGATCGCCCGCAAGGACGATGCGGGTGCGGCGCGGGGCGTGCGGGTCGCGGATGCGGTCGAGGGAGGGTTCGGCCGACAGGAGCGCCTCGGTGTAGGGGTGGCCCGGGACCGCGTAGAGGGCGTCCACCGGGGCCTGTTCGGCGACCTTGCCCAGGTACATCACGGTGACGTCGTCGCACACGTGGCGTACGACGCCGAGGTCGTGGGAGACGAAGACGAGCGCGAGACCCAATTCGCGACGGAGCTTCAGGAGCAGGTTGACGACCTGGGCCTGCACCGACAGGTCGAGCGCCGAGACGGGCTCGTCGCACAGCAGCACGTCGGGGCCGAGGGCGAGGCCGCGGGCGATGCCGATGCGCTGGCGCTGTCCGCCGGAGAACTGGTGCGGATAGCGGTCCGCGTGACGGGCGTCGAGGCCGACCAGTTCCAGGAGTTCGGCGATCCGGGCCCGCCTCCCGGCGCGCGGGACGACATCGGGATGGACGTCGAAGGCCTCCCCGATGATCTCGCCGACCCTCAGCCGTGGGTTGAGCGAGGCGTACGGGTCCTGGAAGACGACCTGGACGCGGCGGCGCCACCGCTTGAGGGCGGCGCCGCGCAGCCGCGCGACGTCCTCGCCCTCGAAGAGGAGCCGCCCGTCGGTCGGCCGCTCCAGCGCGCACAGCAGCCGAAGCAGAGTCGACTTGCCGCAGCCGGACTCGCCGACGATGCCGAGCGCCTGACCGCGCCGCAGCTCCAGGCCGACGCCGTCGACGGCCCGGACCACGGCCGCGCCCCGGCCGCGCCGCCACGGCAGCGCGGGCCCGCCGCCGTAGTGCTTGACCAGCCCTTCGGCCCTGAGGATCACGTCGTCGGTCATCGTGCGGCGCCTTCCGGGCTGAGCGGCTGGTCGAGGAGATGGCAGGCACCGAAGCGGAGCTCGCCGGGGGCGGGCTGCAGGGCGGGGCGTTCGGTGACACACCGGTCGTGGGCGTGCGGGCAGCGCGGCCGGAACGGGCAGCCGGACGGCAGCCGCATCAGGTCAGGCGGCGTGCCGGGGATGGCGGGCAGGTCCTGGCCGCGCCTCTCGGCGGACGGCACCGACTGCAACAGCCCCTGGGTGTACGGGTGTTGTGGATCACCCAGCACATCGGCCGTGGCCCCCGACTCCACGACCCGGCCCGCGTACATGACGACCAGGTCGTCGGCGATCTCCGCGGCGACGGCCAGGTCATGGGTGATGAGCACGACCCCCATGTCGGTGTCGGCCTGGATCTCCGCGAGGAGTTCGAGGATCTGGGCCTGCACGGTGACGTCGAGCGCGGTGGTCGGCTCGTCGGCGATGAGCACCTCGGGGCCGAGGGCGAGCGCCATGGCGATCATCACGCGCTGGCGCATGCCGCCGGAGAACTGGTGCGGGTAGTCGTGGACACGGCCCCGCGCGCCGGGGATGCCCACGCGGTCCAGCATCTCGGCCGCCCGCTTCATGGCGTCGGAGCGGCTCGTGCCCCGGTGTACCCGGTACAGCTCGGCGATCTGCCGACCGACCGTGTGCACGGGGTTGAGTGCGGACAGCGCGTCCTGGAAGACCAACGAGATCCGGCTGCCGACGACGCCGCGGCGTGCGCGCTCGGTCAGCGTCAGCAGGTCCATTCCGTCGAACAGGGCCTGGCCGCCGGTGACATGACCGGGCGGGCTGTCGAGGATGCCCGTGATGGCCTGGGTGGAGACGCTCTTGCCGGAGCCGGACTCGCCGAGGATGACGAGGGTGCGGCCGCGGTGCAGGGTCCAGGAAACGAAGTCCACGGCGCGCAGGCGGCCGGCGCGGGTGTCGAACTCGACGCTCAGGTCACGTACGTCGAGCAGAGGTTCAGCTGCCATGGGGCGGTTCACCGCTCACCTCTTCAGTTTCGGGTCGAGAGCGTCGCGGACCGTGTCGCCCGTGATCATGAAGGCCATGACGGTGATGGTCAGGAGCAGGGCGGGGAAGAGGAAGAGGTGGACGTCGTCGCGGTAGGAGGCGGCGATGGCGATCTGAAGTCCCCAGGAAATGGTGGGGGGTTGGAGCCCGATGCCGAGGAAGGTGAGCGCGGCCTCGGTGCCGACCGCCGCGCCGACGGTGAGCGTGGTCATGGCGAGCAGCGGCGCCACCGAGTTGGGCAGGATGTGCACCCGCAGGATGTGCTGGGCCCCGGCGCCGAGCGCGCGGGAGGCGAGGACGTACTCGCGCGTGCGCACGCTCAGAACGGTGGAGCGCATCAGCCGCATGCCCGCGGGCCAGCCGAGCAGCACGATCACGAAGGCGATGGTCCACACGGAGCGGGACGAGAAGGCCTGCAGGATGACGATCATCGCGACGAGGCCGGGCAGGGCGAACAGCACGTCGGCGGTGCGCGAGACGAGGCTGTCGACGAAGCCGGGGAAGTATCCGGCGAGCATGCCGAGGACGCAGGCGACAGCGAAGCCGACCACACACACGGAGACGCTGACCAGGACCGAGGGCCGGGCCCCGTAGATCACGTTGGCGTAGTAGTCGCAGCCCTGGATGTCGTAGCCGAACCAGTGCGCGGCGGACGGGGCGCCCTTGGAGAGCTTCAGGTCGCACACGGTGGGATCGGTGGCGGTGAACAGGCGGGGAAAGGCGGCCATCAGCGCGATGACCAGGATGGCGAGGGCGCTGAGGACGAAGCGTGGCTTGCGCAGCAGTTCGCGTAGGACGGCGGCGCCGCGCGGGCTGTCCTCGCCGACGGGCTCGAGTTCGGCGGCGGTCGCGGCGGTCGCCAGGGCGGTGTCAGACATGGCGCACCCTCGGGTCCAGGAGGCCGTAGAGCAGGTCGACGACCAGGTTGACGAGCATGTAGCCGAGCAGCAGCACCGTGGAGAGGGTGACGACCACCCCGCCTTCCTTCATGGCGATGGAGCGGAACATGAACTGGCCGATGCCGTTCAGGTTGTAGATGCCCTCGGTGATGATCGCACCGCCGAGAATGCCGGCCAGGTCGAGCCCGATGTACGTGATCACGGGCAGCATGGCGTTGCGCAGCACGTGCCCCCACAGGATGCGGTTCGGGGCGAGCCCCTTGGCGCGTGCGGTGCGGACGAAGTCGGCGCTCGCGACCTCGGCGATGCTGGTGCGGGTGACGCGGGCGAGTCCGGCGAAGCCGAGGACGCCGAGCACGGTGGCGGGCAGCAGATAGCTGCCGGGCCAGCCGTCGGTGGCGCCGGAGACCGGGAACCAGCTGAGTTCGACCGCGAAGAAGGACTGCGCGAAGAACATGGCGACCAGACCGGGCACGGCGAGCACCCCGAGCGTGGCGCCGAGCAGCGCCCGGTCCACCAGGCCGTCGCGCCGCCATCCCGCGTACACACCGCTGACGAGCCCGAGGACGAGCTGGATGGCGAGGGCGGTGAGTCCGAGCTGGAGGGTCACCGGCCAGCGCAGCGCGAGTTGTTCGCCGATGTCCTGCCCGTCGAAGGTCTGCCCGAGGTCGCCCTTGAGCAGGTTGCCCATGAAGTGCAGGTACTGGACGAACAGGGGATCGTTCAGGTGGTAGTAGGCGCGTTTGGCCGCAATGACGGATTCGGCCAGGGGTTTCTGTCCTGACAGGGCCCTGATCGGGTCGCCGGGGAGGGCAAAGACCATCGCGTAGACGAGGAACGTCACGATGACCGCGATCGGGATCATGATCAGGAGGCGGCGGAGCGCGAAACGCAACACCGTGTCCTCCTTTGGGAGTTACGGAGAGGAGTTACGGGATTGGGGGGCGGGCGGGGTCAGTCGGCGAAGGTCGACCGGACGGGATCCACGTTCGCGAAAGGGGCGTTGAGGGGTTCGACGCCCTCGGCATGCAGATAGACGTCCCGTGAGTGCGACAGCGGGAGCACCGGCATCTGCTCGGCGATGCGGTCCTCGATCGCCTGGTAGTCGCGCGTCGCCTGGGCCTGGTCGACCTGGGCGTTGGCCTCGCCGAGCATCCGGTCGACCTTCGCGTCGCGGTAGCGGCCGGTATTGACGTCGCCGTAGGACGCGAACATCGGGGTGAGGTAGTCCTCGAGCGCCGGGTAGTCGTGCCCCCAGCCCATGATGCGGATGCCGTCGAGCTTGCCCGCGTTGGCGAGCGGACCGATCTCGGCGCCTGGCTTGCCGACATACTGGATCTTCAGCCCCAGTTTCTGCCGCCACATGTTGCCCAGCGCCTCGGCGTACACCTGCTCGCCGGGGTTGTCGCTGGCGAAGAAGAGCCGCAGCTTGCCCGGGAACCCGCCGGCTTCCCGCAGCAGCTTCTTGGCCCGGGCCACGTCAAGCCTGCAGTCACTGCAGGTGTTCTCGCGGTGGCCGTCGACGCTGGGCGCGGTGAACGAGGTGGCGGGGAAGTTGCCGGGCTTGAGCTTGGCCAGGGAGTCGCGGTCCAGGGCGAGCGAGAGCGCCCGGCGGACGCGGGTGTCGGTGTACGGCTTCAGCGTCACCGGAAGGTTGAGGTAGTTGATGCCGGCGGCGGCCTTGGCCTGGCTCCACTTGCCGGGTGCGTCCGTCTTGTACGAGTCGATCTTCGACGACGGTACGGCGACGTAGTCGACGTTGCCGGCGAGGAACTCGTTGTACGCGGTCTCCGGGTTGGAGAAGAACCGGAACGTGATGTGGTCGGCCTGCGGGGCGTCCTTGCCGGCGTAGTCCTTGTTGCGCATGAGGCGCACCGGCTGCCCCGCCTTCCATCCGCCGTCCAGCTTGTAGGCGCCGTAGCCGATCGGCTTGTGCTTGAACTGGTCCGGGTCCTTCAGCGTCTCGGCGGACAGCGCGGCGACGCCGAGGTAGCTGAGCGTCGTCGGATACGGCGAGAACGCCCCCTTCAGGGTGACGGTGAAGGTGAGATCGTCGACCACCTTCAGCCCGGACAGCGTGGTCGCCTTCGGCTTGCCCTTGGCCGGGTTCAGGTCCTCGTAGCCCTCGACCCGCTGAAAGGCGCCGTTGTTCGCGAAGGCGTGCGGGGCGTACGCGGTGTAGTTCCACGTGTCCACGAACGACTTGGCGGTGAGCTTCTCACCGTTGGTGAACTTCCAGCCGGGCTTGATCTTGATCGTCCACGTCTTCGCGTCCTTCGACGTGACCGAATCGGCGACGACATTCACCAGCTTGCCGGTCTTCGCGTCCACCCGGGTCAGCGGCGCCCACAGCGCGGACTCGATCTGGATGCCCGTGGTGCCGTTGTCGTTCGACGGGTTCAGATAGGGCACCTCGGCCGCGGTGGCGATCGCCATGGAGTGGCCGTCGTCCTTTCCCGCGCCGTCCCCGCTCCCGGCGCCACTGCATCCGGCGAGCAGCACCGCCAGCGCGGTGCCGGTCGCCGCTTTGACGATTCTTCGTGTCCGGGCCATGAGTTCTCCCGCAGTCCTGGCCGGACCGGTCGCGGCGGGCACCGCCGTGACCAGCCCGGACGCGCCGGTCGGTTGGGCCGCGACAGTAGGAACGGCCCAGGTGGGCGTCAAGGCGGATGCCCTTCGGCGTCCATCCGACGTCCATTCCGCATCCCTCGCACCCGCTGAATGGGCGCTGAATGGACGTTCAGCAGGGGGAACTTGCACGCAGGAACGCCGCGTTCCTAGCGTCACCGCCCGACAGTCAGGCGCGCCGGGTCCCCGATTCCGGCCGGACGCACGGGAGTCCACATGGTGCGAACACGAAGAGCCGCCACGGTGGCGGCGATTGCCGCGCTCGCCCTCGCGGCGACCGGATGCAGCGGCGGCGGCTCGGACGGCAAGGGCTCCGGTGCCGCCGGCCGTACGGTGACGGTGGCGACCGGCGCGGAGATCGCGGCGATCAACCCGGAGAAGGACAACAGCTCCGCCAACATCCAGCTGGCCTTCGCCATGTGGGCGCCGCTGACCCGGGTGGACCCGAAGAGCGGCAAGCTGGTGAACGTCGTCGCCGATTCGGTCACGTCGAAGGACGCGAAGACGTGGACGATCAAGATCAAGCCCGGCTGGAAGTTCACCAACGGTGAGAAGCTCACCGCCAAGTCGTTCGTGGACACGTGGAACTACACCGCGTACGGACCGCACGGGTACCTCAGCAACGGCTTCTTCCAGCGGGTTCAGGGCTACGAGGACCTCAACCCGGCCAAGGGCAAGCCGAAGGCGACCACGCTGTCCGGGCTGAAGGTGGTCGACGACCTCACCTTCACCGTGACCCTCAAGGCGCCCTTCTCGCCGTACCCGTCGACGCTCAGCTACTACGGACTCGCCGCCCTGTCCGCGGAGACGCTGAAGGACCCGGACGCGTACAGCCACAAGCCGATCGGCTACGGCCCCTACAAGCTGGACGGCGCGTGGAAGGCCGGACAGCCCGTGCGCCTCACGCGCAACAAGGGCTATGCCGGCAAGGACGCCCCGCAGGCCGACCGCCTCGTCTACCGCTTCTTCTCCAACCCGGAGACCGCCTACAACGAGTTCCTGGCCGGCAACCTCGACTACGCGACGCTGCCGTCCTCAAAGATCGACGCGTACAAGACGGACGCTCCCGGCAAGTGGAGCCAGGGCAAGTCCGCACCGAACCTCAGCTACCTCGAACTCCCCGTCAACACACCGGGGTTCAAGGATCCGAAGGTGCGGCGCGCGCTCTCGCTCGCCCTGGACCGCAAGGCCCTCGTCAAGCTGAAGCCGGGCGCGTTCCCCGCCACGTCCTTCACCGCCTCGACCCTCGACGGGCACCGCGAGAACACCTGCACCGCCTGCACGCTGGACGTGGGCGGGGCGAAGAAGCTGCTGCGCGAGGCCGGCGGTTTCTCCGGGCGCCTCAAGATGTACTACGCGAGTGACAACCCGGGAGACCAGGTCTTCGCCGAGGCGCTCGGCAACATGTGGCGGCAGAACCTCGGCCTGAAGATCCAGTACGTGGGCAAGCCCGGCAGCGACCTGAGCGCGATGGCGTCCAAGGGCGCGCTGGACGGCGTGCGGTCCTCGGGCTGGGGGCACGACTATCCGTCGCTCGAGGACTACCTCACGCCGATCTTCGCCTCGTACGGCGATTTCAACTCCAACGGCTACCGCAACCCCGAGGTCGACAGCCGTCTGGAGCAGGCGAACAAGATCGCCGACCCCGCGAAGGCCACGCGCGCCTACCAGGGCATCGAGGACCTGATCGCCCGGGACATGCCGGTCGTGCCGCTGTTCCACACGCGCACGATCTATCTGCACGCGACCGACGTCCACCCGCTGGACTCCCGGTACGCGGACATCAATCCCGTGCGCTCGACGATCGACCGCTGAACCGGGCCGCCCGCCCCGCCTTCCGTACTCCAGGAGACTCAACGCCCATGCATGACGACCGTTCGCTCATCGAAGACCGGCTGCGACGTGTGCTCGAGGAGCGCATCAGGCCCGCCGTGTACCCGGAGACCGTGCCGCTGGACGTGCGGGTGTGGCACGCGCCGGACGAGCCCGTGCCGGTCGCGGAGGGGCTCGCGGCGCCCGCGCTGTCCATCGGGGAGGGCGCCCGGTGGGGGCGGCCGTGGGGCACCAGCTGGTTCACGGTGACCGGCACGGTTCCCCAGCAGTGGGCGGGGCGGACCGTCGAGGCGCTGATCGACCTCGGCTTCGACGGGCACGGCGGTCCCGGCTTCCAGTGCGAGGGCCTGGTCTACGAGCCGGACGGGACACCGGTGAAGGGCCTGCACCCACGCAATCACTGGGTGCGCGTCGGGGCTCCGGCAGCGGGCGGGGAGCAGGTGGAGCTGCGCGTGGAGGCGGCGTCGAACCCCGGGTTCTTCAACTCCCGTGCGTTCAAGCCTACATGGCTCGGTGACACGGACACCGCGGGTCACGATCCGCTCTACACGCTGGGCCGTGTCGAGCTGGCCGTCTTCGACGAGACGGTGTGGGAGCTGCTGCACGACCTGGAGGTGCTGGGCCAGCTGATGGCCGAGCTGCCGCTGGACCGCGCCCGCCGCTGGGAGATCCTGCACGCGGTGGGGGCGGCCCTGGACGTGGTGGACCTCGGCGAGGTGAACGGCACCGCGCAGGCGGCCCGCGACGTGCTTGCACCGGTCCTCGACACCCCCGCGGGACCGTCGGCGCACCGGATCAGCGCGGTCGGGCACGCGCACATCGACTCGGCGTGGCTGTGGCCGCTGCGCGAGACGGTGCGCAAGGTGGCGCGGACCGCGTCGAACATGACGCAACTCCTCGACTCCGAACCGGACTTCGTCTTCACCATGTCGCAGGCGCAGCAACTGGCCTGGATCAAGGAGCACCGGCCCGAGGTGTACGCGAAGGTCAAGAAGGCCGTGGCCGAGGGGCGGTTCGTGCCGACGGGCGGCATGTGGGTGGAGTCGGACACGAACATGCCGGGCTCGGAGGCGATGGCCCGTCAGTTCGTGCACGGCAAGCGGTTCTTCCTCGACGAGTTCGGCATCGAGAACGAGGAGGTGTGGCTGCCGGACACCTTCGGTTTCGCGGCCGGGCTGCCGCAGATCATCCGCGAGGCCGGCTCCAAGTGGCTGCTGACGCAGAAGATCTCCTGGTCGCGGACGAACACCTTCCCGCATCACACGTTCAACTGGGAGGGCATCGACGGCTCCCGGGTCCTCACCCACTTCCCGCCCGTGGACACGTACAACTGCGCCATGGAGGGACGTGAACTCGCGCACGCGGAACGGAACTTCAAGGACAAGGGGCGGGCGAGCCGTTCGCTCGCACCGACCGGTTTCGGTGACGGCGGGGGCGGAACGACACGCGAGATGGTGGCGCGGGCCAGGCGGCTGCGGTCGCTCGACGGCTCCTCCACCGTGGAGTGGGAGGCCCCGGCGGCGTTCTTCGAGAAGGCCGAGGCCGAGTACACCGATCCCGCGGTGTGGGTCGGCGAGTTGTATCTGGAGCTGCACCGGGCGACGCTGACGAGCCAGGCGCAGACCAAGCAGGGCAACCGGCGCTGCGAGCACCTCCTCCAGGAGGCGGAGCTGTGGGCCGCGACGGCAGCCGTCCAGTGCGAATTCCCCTACCCGTACGAGGAGTTGGACCGACTCTGGAAGACGGTGCTGCTGCACCAGTTCCACGACATCCTGCCGGGCTCGTCGATCGCCTGGGTGCACCGCGAGGCCCGCGCGACGTACGCACGGGTCACGGCCGAACTCGAGGAGATCGTCGACGCCGCGCAGCGCGCCCTGGCCGGCCGCGGCACGGGTGTTCTGCGCTTCAACTCAGCGCCGCACGGGCGCAGTTCGGTACCCGCGCTCGGCGCTGCGGGCCCCCAGCCTGCCCTCGCGGCGACGAAGGTCCGTGAGCGCGACGGCGGCGGCTTCGTCCTCGACAACACGATCCTGCGGGCCGAGATCGACGGCCGCGGCCTGGTCGTCTCGCTGGTGCACCTGGCGAGCGGCCGCGAGACGCTGGCCCCGGGCCGTGCGGCGGGCCTGCTCCAGCTCCACCCGGATCTGCCGAACAAGTGGGACGCGTGGGACGTCGACAAGTTCTACCGCAACACCGGCACCGACCTGACGGACGTGGACGCGCTGACCGCGACCGCCGACGGGGTGCGGGTCACCCGCTCCTTCGGCAAGTCCGTCGCCGCGCAGACCTTCACCCTCTCCCCCGGCTCCGGGCGCCTCGACGTCGCGACGGAGGTGGAGTGGCGCGAGACCGAGAAGTTTCTGAAGCTGGCGTTCCCGCTCGACGTGCACGCGGAACGGTACGCGTCGGAGACCCAGTTCGGGCATGTGTACCGGCCCACGCACACCAACACGAGCTGGGAGGCGGCGCGCTTCGAGGCCTGCAACCACCGGTTCGTGCACCTCGCGGAGCCCGGCTGGGGTGTCGCACTGGTGACCGCTTCGACGTACGGCCACGACGTGACCCGTACGGTGCGTGAGGACCGCGGGACGACCACGACCGTGCGCGCCTCGCTGCTGCGGGCACCGCGCTTCCCCGACCCGGAGACGGACCAGGGAACCCATCGCTTCCGGCACGCCCTGGTGCCGGGCGCGGCCGTCGGGGGCGCGGTCCGCGAGGGCGCGGCGCTGTCGCTGCCGGAGCGGGAGGTGACGGGCACGGCCCGCGCCGAGGTCGCGCCGCTGGTACACGTCGACCACGAGTCCGTCGTACTCAGTGCGGTCAAGCTGGCCGACGACGGCTCGGGCGATGTCGTCGTCCGCTTCTACGAGACGCGGGGCGGCCGGGCGACCGTGCGCCTCACTCCCGGGTTCGACGCGGCCGGTGCGGTCCGCTGCGATCTGCTGGAGCGTCCGGTGGCCCCGGCGGAGCCGGACGTCGCGGATCTGTCGTTCGCGCTGCGCCCCTTCCAGCTGGTCACGCTGCGGCTGGCACAGGCGGCCCTCACGGAGTCCTGAGCGTGCGGGGCGCCGTGGCGCCCCGCACCTGGTCGTCGGCGTGAACCGGCGAACCGCTCAGGTGGCTATCCCAGTTACACCAGCGGCGCCGTGGCGACCGGTGCCACGCTCCAGGTTGTGCGACGGCAGTGACAGCCGGCAGTCGCTCTCCCTGGACCGGACCGGCGACGGCCGATGGACGGCGCAGGTGTCCATACCGCGTTCCGACGATGTCTCAGTCTCCCTGCGGGCGAGCGCGTTGGGCCCAGACGGGCTGGAGGTCACGCAGGACGTGATCGGCGCGTTCGGCTGAAGTGACACCGATGATTCCTCCCGCGCTTCGTTAGGAAGCAGGGGCGGCGGGTGGTGCGGGCTCGCGGCACCGCTCGTCGTGCGCGAGCGGGGGGAGGCCCAGCTCACGACTCCGGTCGGGCTCGTCAACTCCCGGGCATCAATTCTGAGTTCAACCTCGACTCACCCATCGATCTGGTCGATTGTATTCAGTATGCTTACAACCGGCCTTACACCCGCATCGCGCCCACCCGGAGGAGCCATGGCAGTCCCGCACCCCGAACTGCTCGCGCACATGACCATCCACGCGCCCGACGGCATCGTCATCGTCGACAGCGAGGGGCTCATCGAGTTCTGGAACAGCGGCTCGGAGCGGATCTTCGGATGGAAGGAGAGCGAGGTGCTCGGACAGAGCCTCGACCTGATCATCCCCGAGCGGCACCGGCGCCCGCACTGGAAGGGCTTCCACGCGGCGATGGCCAAGGGCTCCACCCACTACGGTGCGAGCGACCTGCTGACCGTGCCCGCGCTCAAGGCCGACGGGTCGAGCCTGTCGATCGAGTTCAGCGTGTGCCTCCTGCCGGATCCGCAGGGCGGCACCGGACATGTCGGCGCGGTCATCCGTGACGTCACCGCGCGCCGCGCTCAGGAGAAGGAGCTGCGCCGCCGCCTCGCCGACGCGAACGCCGGCGCCACGACCTTGTGAAACGCGCGTCATGGCGAGGAGGGCAGGGAACCCCGGGTTCCCTGCCCTCCTCGCTGTTCTGCGTTCTCCGGGACCGCACACGCGGGTGCCCCGCACGCTCGTCGCGCACGGGGCACCCCCTTGTCCTCTAACTCCTGCCCCGCCTGCCGCCTGACCCCTGCCGCCAGGCGGACAGGCGTCAGGCGACGACGGAACCCTCGTGCAGCTTGCGGATGGCGTCCGCGTCGTAGCCCAGGTCCGCGAGGACTTCGTCGGTGTGCTCACCGAGCAGCGGCGCGCCCTTGATGTCCGGCTGGAACGCGGAGAACTTCACCGGGCTGCCCACCGTCAGATAGGTACCACGCTCCTTCTGCTCCACCTCGACGATGGTTCCGCTCTTACGCATGTCGGGATCCTCGGCGAGCTCCTTCATCGACAGGACCGGGGCGCACGGCACCTCCCACTCGCGCAGGATGTCGACGGCCTCGTACTTGGTCTTGTCGGCGAGCCACTTCTCGATCTCGCCGAAGATGTCCATGATGTGTGGCTGGCGGGCGCGGGCAGTGCTGTACTCCGGGTCGTCGGCCCACTCCGGGCGGCCGATGGCCTCGGCCGTGCGCTTCCAGTTCTGCTCCTGGACGGTGAAGTAGATGTAGGCGTTGGGGTCGGTCTCCCAGCCCTTGCACTTGAGGATCCAGCCGGGCTGGCCGCCGCCTCCCGCGTTGCCGCCGCGCGGCACGGCGTCGCCGAACTCGCCGTGCGGGTACTGCGGGTACTCCTCCAGGTAGCCGATCTTCTCCAGGCGCTGCTGGTCGCGGAGCTTGACGCGGGTGAGGTTGAGGCAAGCGTCCTGCATGGAGACGGAGACCTTCTGGCCGAGGCCCGTCTGGTTGCGCTGGATGATGGCCGTGAGCAGCCCGATCATCAGGTGCATCCCGGTGTTGGAGTCGCCGAGGGCGGCGCCCGAGATGGTGGGCGGGCCGTCCCAGAAGCCGGTGGTGGAGGCAGCGCCGCCGGCGGCCTGGGCGACGTTCTCGTAGGTCTTCAGGTCGTTCCACTTGGACTGCTCGTTGAAGCCCTTGACCGAGCCGAAAATGAGGCGCGGGTTGAGCTCGTGTATGTGGTCCCAGCCGAGGCCCATCCGGTCCATGGCGCCGGGCGCGAAGTTCTCGACAAGGATGTCGGCCTCGCGGATCAGCTTCTCCATGACCTCCTTGCCCTCGGCCGTCTTGGTGTTGATGGCCAGGGAGCGCTTGTTGGAGTTGAGCATGGTGAAGTACAGGGCGTCGAGGTCCGGGATGTCGCGCAGCTGCTGGCGGGTCACGTCGCCGCCATTGATGCGCTCGACCTTGATGACGTCGGCGCCGAACCAGGCGAGCATCTGCGTACAGGCAGGGCCCGCCTGGACCCCGGTGAAGTCGATCACCTTAATGCCCGCGAGCGGCTGTTCATTCATGTCTGAGTCCTTCTCGTGATGGGTTGCGCGGCGAACAGTGGTTGTGTGTACGCAAGTTGAGAGATGGCTTGCCAAACAGCGCGGGCGGTCACTTCTTCGACGGCACGATGTTGCCGACGGTGATGCCCTTGGGGTTGAGGTGCGAGATGTGACCGCTCTCCGTACCCGCGCCGGGGTCGATGGCGCAGTCGATCAGGGCGGGTCCGCCCGCGGCGAGCGACTCGGTGAGGGCCGCGGTGACCTCGGCGGGCGTGGTGGCGCGGTAGCCCTTGCCTCCGAACGCCTCGATCATGAGGTCGTGCCGGGCGGACAGCGTCAGGGTGGTGGGCGACGGGGCGTCGTCGCGCGGGTTGACGTCGTTGCCGCGATACACACCGCCGTTGTTCATGATCACGGTGGTGACGGGGAGCTGGTAGCGGCAGATCGTTTCCAGTTCCATGCCGCTGAACCCGAAGGCGCTGTCGCCCTCGACGGCGATCACCGGCTGGCCGGTCTCCACGGCGGCGGCGATCGCGTAGCCCATGCCGATCCCCATCACACCCCAGGTGCCGACGTCCAGGCGGTGGCGCGGGACGTGCATGTCGATGACGTTGCGCGCCATGTCGAGGGCGTTGGCACCCTCATTGACGAGGTAGGCGTGCTGGTTGTCGCGCAGCACGTCGCGGACGGCGCGCAGCGCGCCCATGAACTGCATCGGGTGCGGGTCGGCCGCCAGGCGCCCGGCCATCTTCTCGACGTTCTGCGCGGAGCGCGCCGCGAGCTCCTCGCGCCAGGCGGCGGGCGCGGAGATCTGTCCCGGCTTGGCGCGCTCGGCCAGCGCCTCCAGCACGGACTCGACGTCACCGACGAGGGGGGCCGCGATCGGCTGGTTGCTGTCCAGCTCCCTGGGCTCGATGTCGACCTGGATGAACTTCGCGTCGGGGTTCCACTGCGGCGCCTCGCCGTGTCCGAGCAGCCAGTTGAGGCGGGCTCCGACGAGCATCACGACGTCGGCCTTGCGCAGCGCGAGGGAGCGGGCGGTCGCCACCGACTGCGGGTGGTCGTCGGGCAGCAGGCCCTTGGCCATCGACATCGGTACGTACGGGATGCCGGTCGACTCGACGAACTCCCGGATCCTGTCGTCGGCCTGGGCGTAGGCGGCGCCCTTGCCGAGCACCACCAGCGGCCGCTCGGCGCCGGAGAGGAGTTCGATGGCGCGATCCACCGCCTCGGGCGCGGGCAGCTGTCGCGGAGCCGGGTCGACCAGCCGGCTGAGGGTCTTGGCGCCCTCCGCCTTGTCCATGATGGAGCCGAGTACGGCGGCCGGGATGTCGAGGTAGACGCCGCCCGGCCGGCCGGAGACGGCGGTGCGCAGCGCGCGGGCGATGCCCCGGCCGATGTCCTCGACCCGGCTGATGCGGTACGCGGCCTTGCAGAACGGCTGCGCGGCGGCGAGCTGGTCCATCTCCTCGTAGTCGCCCTGCTTGAGGTCGACGAGGTGGCGCTCGCTGGACCCCGAGATCTGCACCATCGGGAAGCAGTTGGTGGTGGCGTTGGCCAGGCCGACGAGTCCGTTCAGGAACCCCGGCGCGGACACCGTGAGAGCGATGCCCGGCTTCTTGGTGAGGTAGCCGGCCGCGGCCGCGGCGTGGGCCGCGTTGGACTCGTGGCGGAAGCCGATGTAGCGGATGCCCTCGGCCTGGGCGAGCCGGGCCAGATCCGTGATCGGGATGCCGACCACGCCGTAGATGGTCTCGACGTCGTTCAGCTTCAGAGCGTCGACGACCAGGTGGTACCCGTCGGTGAGCTCGGCCTGTGCGTCGGCGTTCGCCGCTGTCTCCTGTGGTGAGGGGGCGGTCATGGTCCGAGGTCCTCCTTGGGCAAGTAATGCTGTGCGGCTTGTGGATCCACCTTCCGCACTGCACCCTCGCCCCGTCCAAGACCTGACGACGACCAGCCAATAACCAGTATTTATCAACGGCCGGAACGGGCCCGGGTACCTGCGGTGATAGTCGGCCACTATCAGCCGTTCACCGTTGCGCATTGGACGCTGACGGGCCACGGCCCCCAGGCTCGCAGTCGACCGTTTCAGCTCTGTCGACCGTTTCGGCTGTGTCGGCTGTTCGCCTCAACCGGCGCAAGGAGGTGCGGTGATGGCCACAGTGGCCACGGCGTCCGTGCGTGAACCGGACCGCTACCACGCCCCCGCGCTCACCGGTCTCGTCGATCTGCTGTCGCGGCCCGTGCGGGCGCGTCCGCACGCGCGGGCCCTCGTCGTCGGTGCGGAGCGCGTCGAACTGTCGTATGCCGCTCTCGCCTCGCTCGCCGACAACCTGGCCCGCCGGCTGACGGCCGCCGGGGTACGGCCCGGGGACCCGGTGGGGCTGGTCGCCGCGAACACCGTCGAGTACGTCGTGTCCCTCTTGGGTGCGGCCCGGGCCGGCGCGGTCGTCGCCCCGCTGGATCCGGCTCTGACCGCCGGTCAACTGGCCGCGCGGCTCAAGATGTTCGGGGCGCGGGTGGTGCTGTGCGGGCCCGAGGCGCCCGCGGGCGTACCGGCCTGGCCCGTGCGGGTAAGCGTCGCGTCCGGCGCCCCCTGCATGGTCACGCTCGATACGACGCGCGCGCCGCTCGGCCTATACGGGACACCCGCACCGGGCCTCGCCCCGGACGACGCCCTGATCCTGTCGACGGCGGGCACCACGGACCGGGCCCGCCTGGTGCCGCTGACCCACGGGAACGTGGCCGCGGCGGTGCGTGCGCTGTGCGCGACGTACGAACTGGGGCCGCGGGACGCGACGGTGGCGGTCATGCCGCTGTTCCACACGCACGGGCTGGTCGCGGCGCTGCTCGCCACGCTCGCCGGCGGCGGGTGTGTGCTGCTCCCGGCCGGGGGGCGTTTCTCGGCGGACACGTTCTGGGATGACATGCGGGCGGTGGGGGCCACCTGGTTCACCGCGGTGCCCGCAATCCACGAGATCCTCCTCGACCGCTCGGCGGTCGAACATCTCGCGCCGCTCGTGCCGCCGCTGCGATTCGCCCGCAGTTCCAGCGCTCCGCTCAACACCGCGACCCAGCGGGCTCTTGAGCGCACGCTCGGGGTGCCGCTGCTGTCGGCGTACGGCATGACGGAGGCCGCCCATCAGGCGAGCAGCGAACCCCTGCCGCCGACCGGTACGTCCAAGCACGGATCCGTGGGCCGGCCGACCGGGACGCGGATTCAGGTCGTCGACGCGTCGGGGCAGGCGTGCCCGCCCGGTGTGCAGGGCGAGGTCTGGGTGCGCGGCCCCAGCGTGACCAGGGGCTATCTCGTCGATCCGGCGGCGACGGCGCACGGTTTCGGCGGAGGCTGGCTGCGCACCGGGGACCTGGGGCATCTGGACGCCGACGGCGCTCTGTTCCTCACCGGCCGGATCAGGAATCTGATCACGCGGGCGGGCGATCAGGTCAGTCCCGAGTACGTCGAGGACGTGTTGTGCGGTTGTCCCGCTGTCGCCGAGGCCGCCGTGTTCGGGGTGCCGGACGAGCGGCACGGGCATCGGGTGGGCGCGGCCGTGGTGCTGCGCGAGGGGGAGGACGCGGAGCCCTCCGAGATCGTCAGGTACTGCCGGGGCCGGCTGGCCGCTTTCGAGGTGCCCGAGCGGATCCGGGTCGTCGAGGCGCTGCCGCACACGGCCAAGGGAGCGCTGGACCGGCAGGCGGTCCAGCTCCGTTTCGCCCGGTGACGTAGCGGCCGGGCGGGCCAGCCGGACCCGCCCGGCTTCAGCGGACCAGGGGTTCGGCCACGGGCAGCGGCTGGTCGAAGAAGTCGTCCAGGCGCAGTGAGGCCGCCGCCGTCATGAACGCGCGGGCCGCGAGCGAGCCCGGCGTCGCGTCGTGGATCGCGACAGAGATGAGCGCTCGCGCGTCCGGTTCGACGAGGCGCAGCGCGCGCATCCGGCCGGTGACCGGCAGGGCCCTCAGCCAGGTGTGGGGCACGATGCTGGTACAGGCGCCCGCGCCCACGTTCGCGTACAGGGTCGCCACCGAGTCGGTCTCCACCTGCGGGGTGACAGTGACTCCGCTGCGGGTGAACGCGGCGTCGATGACCTGACGGATCCGCATGTCGGGGGTGAGCAGCGCGAGCGGCAGCTGGGACGCCTCGGCCCAGGTGAGGGTGTCGGACTGGGGCAGCAGTTGATCGGCCGCGGCAAGCAGCATGTACCGCTCCTCGTACAGCGGTGTCACCTGGAGTCCGTCCCGGTCCTCGGGGCCGAAGTGGGCGATGGCCGCGTCGAGCTCGAAGGCGCGCAGCTGCCGGATGAGTTCCGTGGTGGACAGGCGGGAGCGCACTTGGACCTTGGCCAGCGGGTGCGCGGTGCAGAACGCCATCACCGGCAGCGCGAGCGTCGTCGAGGCGGTGGGCTCCGCGCCGAGGCGCAGCGTCCCGGTGATGCCCGACTGGACGGCGGCCACCTCGGCCTTGAACGCCTCCTGCTCGGCGAGGATCCGCTTGGCCCAGACGACCAGGCGCTCGCCTTCGGGCGTCAGGCCCTGGTAGTTGTGGCCGCGGTTGATCAGTGTGACGTTGAGTTCGCGCTCCAGTTTGGCGATCGACACGGAGAGTGCGGGCTGCGAGACGAAGCAGGCTTCCGCGGCGCGCGCGAAGTGCCTCTCCCGGGCCACCGCCACGAAGTACTCCAGCTGCCGGAAGAGCATGCCCCGCCTCCTGCTTCGTCCCCCGCATCCCATACGTCCCCGCCCCCGACCAGGTCGAACACACCTGCGGTGGCGCGCTGCCCGAGCTTACCCGGCGGTCTCGGCGGCGCCATGCCCGAACCGAAGGCCCTGCTCCCCCAAGGTCATTGGGGGAGCAGGGCCGCGCTTCATCCCGTGCCGGTGCGGCGTGCCAGCAGGTCGGTGGCCGCGTGCACCGCTCGCAGCCTGGGTGCCTCGGCACCCGTGATGTCGGCCATCTCCACCACCGCGGTCACGATGGCGTCGAGTTCCAGCTGCTTGCCCGCTTCCAGGTCCTGGAGCATCGACGTCTTGTGGTCGCCGACGCCCTCCGCGCCCCGCAGGCGCTTCTCGATGGAGATGTCCGGGTTGCTGCCGACCCGGGCGGCAATGTCCAACGTCTCCTCCATGAGCTGGGCCACCAGGCGTCGTGTCGGTGGATGTTGGCAGATCTCCACCATCGTGGCCCGGGTGAGGGCGCTGATCGGGTTGAAGGCGACGTTGCCCATCAGCTTGATCCAGATATCGTCGCGCAGGTTCGGCTCCACGGGGCACTTGAGCCCGCCCGCGACCATCGCCTCGCTCAGCGCGGTGCACCGCGCCGAAATCCCGCCACCGGGTTCACCGATGGAGAAGCGGGTGCCTTCGAGGTGGCGGATCACGCCGGGGGCGTCGATGACGGTGGCGGGGTAGACCACGCAGCCCACGGCCCGTTCCGGCGCGAGGACCTTGCTGGTCGCACCGCCCGGGTCCACCGCCTCGATCCGGCGGCCCTCGTAGGGTCCCGCGAGCCGGTGGAAGTACCACCACGGGATGCCGTTCTGCCCGGCGACGACGGCGGTGTACTCGCCGAGGAGCGGTTCGATCAGCGGGCCGCTGGACGGGTAGGAGTGTGCTTTGAGCCCGAGGAACACGAAGTCCACGGGTCCGATCTCGGTGGGGTCGTCGGTGGCGTGCGGGTGGGCGACGAAGTCTCCGCGCGGGCTGATGACCCTGACCCCGCGCTCGCGGATGGCCTGCAGGTGCGGACCGCGGGCGATCAGGTGGACATCGGCACCACCCCGGTGCAGGGCCGCTCCTACGAAGGCTCCGATCGCGCCGGCTCCGAGGACAGCAATCTTCACGGCAACTCCTCTCGGGAGGAAGGGTGAGCCTTGATTGGATACTGTATGCAGTCGACTCTCCGCTGTACACCCGTCGCGCCCGAACTGACACGGCCGCGATATCCCCAACTGCCCGGCCGCCGGGGCCCACCCCCGACACTCAGCAAACTGCATACAATATGCTGCACTGCTCCTGCCCCGTGCCCCTCTTGCTACGCTCCCGACGCTCCCGACGCACCGACGGACCCGTAAGGCCCCTGAGAGAAGGAGAGCAATGCCCGCTTCACCACCACAACGCATCGGCGTGGTC
Source organism: Streptomyces sp. NBC_01446 (assembly GCF_026340095.1). Taxonomy (GTDB): domain Bacteria; phylum Actinomycetota; class Actinomycetes; order Streptomycetales; family Streptomycetaceae; genus Streptomyces; species Streptomyces aureus. Next base: position 952,161 of record NZ_JAPEPO010000001.1, read on the forward strand.
GCCGAGTCGACCTCCGGGGAGACCAGAGTTGCGGCCACCCCCGACACCGTCCGCCGCCTGATCGAGCTCGGCTACGAGATCGTCGTCGAGACCGGGGCCGGAGCCGCATCGGGCTTCTCCGACGTGTCGTACGTCGAGGCGGGAGCGCGCCTCGACGACGCCTGGCCGGCCGATGTCGTCCTCAAGGTCAACGCGCCGTCCCACGACGAGGTGCGGCGGCTGCGGGACGGGGCGACGATCGTCGGCCTGCTCGCCCCCGCGCAACACTCCGAACTCCTCACCCAGCTCGCGAACAGACCCCTGACCGCATTGTCGATGGACGCCGTGCCCCGCATCTCGCGGGCCCAGTCCCTGGACGTGCTCAGCTCGATGGCCAACATCGCCGGCTATCGCGCGGTCATCGAGGCGGCCCACGCCTTCGGACGCTTCTTCACCGGACAGGTCACCGCGGCCGGCAAAGTGCCTCCCGCGAAAGTGCTGGTGGTCGGCGCCGGAGTGGCCGGCCTGGCAGCCATCGGAGCCGCGGGGAGCCTCGGCGCGGTGGTGCGGGCCACGGATCCGCGCAGCGAGGTCGCCGATCAAGTGCGCTCGCTCGGCGGCGAGTTCCTGCCCGTAGAGGTCGAACAGGAGTCGGCCGGCGACGGATACGCGCGGGCCACCTCCGAGGCCTACGACCGGCGCGCCGCCGAGATCTACTCCGAGCAGGCCAGGGACGTCGACATCATCATCACGACGGCCCTCATCCCGGGGCGCCCCGCGCCACGGCTGATCACGGCCGTGCAGGTGGCCTCGATGAAACCGGGCAGCGTCATCGTCGACATGGCGGCGGCGCAGGGCGGGAACGTCGAGGGGACGGTGAGCGGCCGGGCGATCGTCACCGAGAACGGCGTCACCGTCATCGGCTACACCGACCTCGCGGGCCGCCTGCCCGCCCAGGCCTCACAGCTGTACGGCACGAACCTGGTGAACCTGCTGAAGCTGCTCACCCCGGAACGGGACGGGCAGCTGACCCTCGACCTCGAGGACGTCGTACAGCGCGCGGTGACTGTGGTGCACGACGGCGAGACGCTGTGGCCGCCGCCCCCCGTCGCGGTCTCGGCGGCGCCCGCGAAGGCCCCGGCCGCACCGGCGTCACCGGTCGATCCGACGCCGCCGCGGCGCCTGTCACCGGCGGGCCGCTACGGCCTTATCGCGCTCGGGATGCTCGCCCTGTTCGCGATCGTCGCCGTCTCCCCCGCCCAACTCGCCTCCAACTTCACGGTGTTCGCGCTAGCCGTGGTCATCGGCTACTACGTGATCGGCAAGGTCCACCACGCGCTGCACACCCCACTGATGTCGGTCACCAACGCGATCTCGGGGATCGTGGTGGTCGGGGCGCTGCTCCAGATCGGCCACCCACCCCTGGCCATCAGCGTGTTGGCGTTCCTGGCCATCCTGCTCACCACCGTGAACATCTTCGGTGGGTTCGCCGTCACCCGTCGCATGCTCGGCATGTTCTCGAAAGGCTGAGGTTCGATGAACGCAACCACGGCGGCCCAGGCCGCCGACATCGTCGCCGCACTGCTGTTCGTCCTCAGCCTGGCGGGACTCTCCCAGCACCACACCGCCCGGGCGGGGGTCGCCTACGGCGTGGCGGGCATGGCCCTCGCGCTCGTCGCCACCGTCGTCGTCGCCGGGCGCTCCGTCTCCGGCGGGTCGATCGCGCTGATCGCAATCGCGGGCGCGATCGGTGGCGCGATCGGCCTGTGGCGGGCCCGCCGCGTCGAGATGACCCAGATGCCCGAGCTGATCGCCGTGCTGCACAGCCTCGTCGGGCTCGCCGCCGTACTGATCGGGTGGAACAGCTATCTGGAGGTCGAGGCGCAGCACCCGGGCTCCACCGAGCTGGCCGGTTCGCTGCTGCGGATCCATCACGCCGAGGTGTTCATCGGCATCTTCATCGGCGCGGTCACCTTCACGGGTTCCGTGATCGCGTTCCTGAAGCTGTCGGCGCGCATCAAGTCCCGGCCGCTGACCCTGCCCGGGAAGAACCTCCTCAACGTCGGCGCGCTGGCCGGCTTCGTGGGCCTGACCGTCTGGTTCACCGTCAGCCCGAACCTCGCGCTGATGATCGCCGTCACCGTGCTCGCGCTCGCGCTCGGCTGGCATCTGGTCGCCTCCATCGGCGGCGGCGACATGCCCGTCGTGGTGTCGATGCTCAACAGCTACTCGGGCTGGGCCGCCGCCGCGGCCGGCTTCCTCCTGGACAACAACCTGCTCATCGTGACCGGGGCCCTGGTCGGCTCCTCCGGCGCTTACCTGTCCTGCATCATGTGCCGGGCCATGAACCGGTCCTTCCTCTCCGTCATCGCGGGCGGCTTCGGCGTCGAGGCCGCACCCAGCGGCGAGGAGGAGCAGGGCGAGCACCGGGAGATCAGCGCCGAGGACACCGCGAACGCACTGCTCAACGCCACACAAGTGATCATCACGCCGGGGTACGGCATGGCGGTCGCCCAGGCCCAGCACCCGGTGGCGGAGCTGACGCGCCGCCTGCGCGAGCGCGGCGTGACCGTCCGCTTCGGCGTGCACCCCGTGGCCGGGCGGCTGCCTGGGCACATGAACGTCCTCCTGGCCGAGGCCCGCGTCCCGTACGACGTCGTCCTGGAGATGGACGAGATCAACGACGACTTCGCCGGCACCTCGGTGGTCCTGGTCATCGGCGCCAACGACACGGTCAATCCGGCGGCGATGGACGATCCGGCCAGCCCCATCGCGGGGATGCCGGTACTACGGGTGTGGGAGGCGGAGCACGTCGTCGTGTTCAAGCGGTCCATGGCCTCCGGGTACGCAGGCGTGCAGAACCCGCTGTTCTTCCGGGAGAACAGCAGCATGCTGTTCGGCGACGCCAAGCAGAGCGTGGAGGCGGTCCTGCGCGAGCTGGCAGTGAGCAACCCGGGCCCGGCGGCGGGTTCCGGCCCCAGGCCGGCGGAGCAGCCCGCACCTGCCTGACCGTCAAGTAGACGTACACCGCCGATACGACGCGCGGCGGCCGGGATGCTCTCCCGGTCGCCGCGCGTCGCGCTTGGCCAGTTCCGGGATCTGCACAACAGACTCAGATTGCATACAGAAGCCTATATGCTGCACGGGAGCCCTCCACCACAGCACCTCCCCGCAGCCCGCCACCCCGAGGGAGCCCATGCGCGAGCCACGCACTTTCCCAGGCACCGCGACGACACCGGTCGCCAGGCCGGCACCTCTGCGCCAAGCCGTGTACGACGTCTTGATCGAGCTGATCGTGGGGGGCGTACTCCAGCCGGGCCAGCATCTGATCGAGGCCGAACTCGCCGTGAACCTGGGCGTGAGCCGCCAGCCGGTGCGCGAGGCGCTCCTGCGTCTACAGTCCGATGGATGGGTGGAACTGCGCCCCGCGCAGGGCGCGTTCGTGCACAGCCCGACCGTCGAGGAAGCCGCCCAGCTCCTCAGCGTCCGCGCCGTCCTGGAGACCCACGCGGCGCACGGCGCCGCACAGTACGCGACCGGTGCGGACATCGCGCGCCTGTGGGAACTGCAGGCCGCCGGAATAGCCGCGCTCTCCGCGGACGACGCCCGCGGCATCGTCGAGGCGAACGCGGCGCTGCACGGATTCATCACCGAGCTGGCGCGCAACCCCATCCTCGCCGAGCTGATCCGGCAGGTCGACCGCCGCGTGCGCTGGTACTACATGCCCATCGCGCGACCACGCGGCAAGGACGCGTGGAACGAGCACGCCGAGATCATCGACCGCATCGCGGTCGGCGACGCCGACCGGGCCGAGGCCCTGATGCACCAGCACACCCGGACGACCACCGACTTCTACTGCCGGCAGCTGAGTGCCGTGCCCCGGGCCCGGGCGTAAGGGCTGCGACACCGGACGGGCTCACCTCAACTTCCATACCTGACACACCAATTGGCCGGAGCCGGACGGAGCAGGGAGCGCACCCCACCGTCCGGCCCCGGCGCGTGTCACGGGTGCCCGCCGGACGACTGCCGCCGCCGTCCAGCGCTGTGTCCGCATCCGCGCACGGTCTGCGGTCCCGGGCGCGAGGACGCGCCCGGGTGTCCACTCAATTCGCCGCGCTGGTCAGCCCTCGGCTGTCGCTGCCGGAGGCGGGCTGCACACCAGGCAGCTCCTGGTCCGCGGGGCGGCCGGGCTGGCCCAGCAGCAGGGTGATCAGGGCCGACAGGAAGGCGATGCCCCCTGCCAGGTAGTAGCCGCCCGAGTAGCCCCAGGCGCTGATCACCGAAGCGGCCAGGCCGCCACCACCGACACCGCCGACCAGCTTGGCGCTGTAGACGAGGCCGTAGTTGGTGGCGTTGTTGTTCTCCCCGAAGTAGTCCGGGACCAGTGCCGCGAACAGCGGGTAGAAGGCGCCGCCGCCGAAGCCGTTGACGAAGGCGAAGATCAGGAACATCGGCTCGTTGTGGGCCTGCCCCGACCACAGCACGCCGAACTGCGCGACGCCCGCGATCACAAGGACGAGCGTCAGAGTCTGCCGGCGGCCCAGCGTGTCCGACAGCCAGCCCACGGCGGCCCGGCCCACCCCGTTGACCACGGCGAGCACACCCGCCGACGAGGCGGCGATCAGCGGCCCGAAGCCGAGGCTCTTGGCGAAGGGGACCTGGAAGTTGATGCCGAAGAGGGAGACGCCGCCGATGCAGACGAGGGCGAACCACATCAGCGGCAGCTGCCCGGTCTTGATCGCCTGCATCGGGGTGAACTGCCCTTTGGCGGGCGGGTTCTTGCGCAGCCTGCGCGCCACGCGATCGGCGTCCTCGCCGCCACCGCGATTGAGCGGGTCGACGTCGTGCGGCCACCAGCTCTTGGGCGGGTCGCGGAAGAAGAAGCCGCAGGCACCCACGAGGAGCACCATGCCCAGGCCGATCAGGTCGAGGACCAGTTGGTAGTTGCCGGGGTGGAACCAATAGCTGAAGACGAAGATCAACGGCAAGGTGCCGTACGCGAATCCGCCGTTGACGAAGCCGGTCCGTGCGCCCTTGTTGTCCGGATACCACTTGCCGACCATGTTGATGCAGGTCGCGTAGACGAGTCCGGAACCGGCGCCGCCGAGCACCGAGTAGCCGAGGATCACGACGATCGGGTTCGAGACGTGTGAGATGGCGATGAAGCCGAGTCCGGACAGTGCGGCTCCGAGGAGCATGCCCGTCTTCGCGGAGAGCTTTCCGGTCTCCCGCAGCCTGCCCGCGGGGAAGGCTACGCCCGCCTGGAAGACCGCCCAGATACTGGCGATCCAGAAGGCCTCGGTGAGGGTCCAGCCGTGGGCGTGCTCGAGCGTCGACTCCGCCGAGCTGTATCCGTACTCATAAACGCTGACACCCATCATCGCGATCCACGGGAGCCAGACCATCCATGCCCGGGGCCTGCCCAGGATGGAGCGGTCGGTCTCGCCGACGCGGTAGACGCGCCCGTTGGCGTCGGTGACTTCCCGGTACGAGGTGGAAGTCGCCTGCGGTGTTACTGACATGTGTGCCTTCCCTTGCCTGAAAAGAGCCTGGCGTGCGCCCCCTGGGGCCTTGCTCTTCGTGCAGTGGTGAAAGCGACTCCCCTCCGGCTATGCGCGCCCGGGCTGGGGCCGGGCGCGGTGGGGGGTACGCCGTCGGCTCGTCACGGATCCGGGGCGGCATCCCGGAATCCGCCGGCGCGCAGGCGGTGACCTGGTGGTTCGTCCTCGGGGCGGCGGATTCACGTCCGCGGCGAGGTATGGCAGACAACTGACCTGCCGATCAGGCGCAGGGAGCCTGACCGCAGATTGCATACGGTATGGAGTGCGGAATTCTCGTGTCCAGTGGGACGGCGTGAAGCTTGACCACTGCATTACCCAACTACCTTTGGCAGCCGTGTGGTTACAGGCCGCAGCGAGCGGAGAGACCGGTTCCGGGCAGGCCGAAGGGCCCCGTGGGCTCTGCCCGCGGGGCTGCACGACACACAGCCCGCTACGTCACTCCGCAGCGGGCTGTGCCTTCAACTCCACTGTCAGCGCAGCAACTTGACCGCCTCGATGACCAAGGGGTGCATGCCCGGCGCGTCGCCGTCCGCCAGCGCGCACAGCCTGGTGCGCATCCGCGGATCCCAGAACCTGCTGATGTGTCCGGCCAGTTCGGCGGCGGCCCGTCCCGCAGGCAGATGCGCGAGGTTCACGGCGATGTCGTTGGCCATGCGGCGCTCAGACGGCTCGGTGGCGGCCATGGTGTCAGTCCCCCGCCGTCAGGGCGCCCACGGGGGCCTCGGCGGCCGTGACGGCCCCTTCCTGCCCCTTCGGCGCCAGGGCGACCTGGACGGCCGTCACCTTGTACTCGGGGCAGTTCGTCGCCCAGTCGGAGTTCTCCGTGGTCACCACGTTGGCGCCGGTGACCGGGTGGTGGAAGGTCGTGTAGACGACACCGGTCGGCATCCGGTCGGAGACCATCGCGGGCAGCGTGGTGCGGCCGACCCGGCTGGCCAGGGTGACCAGGTCGCCGTCGGCGATCCCGCGGTCCTCCGCGTCGTGCGGATGCAGCTCCAGGACGTCCTCGGCATGCCAGGCGACATTGCCCGTGCGGCGCGTCTGCGCCCCGACGTTGTACTGGCTGAGAATGCGCCCGGTGGTGAGCACCAGCGGGAAGCGGCGGGTGGAGCGCTCATTGGTCGGCACGTAGGACGTGACGACGAACTTGCCCTTGCCGCGTACGAACTCGTCGATGTGCATGACGGGCGTACCCTCGGGCGCCTCGGCGTTGCACGGCCACTGGACGCTGCCCACCTTGTCGAGCAGCTCGAAGGAGACACCCCCGAACGTCGGGGTGACCGAGGCGATCTCGTCCATGATCTGGCTCGGGTGCTCGTACGCCATCGGGTACCCCATGGCGGTGGCGATCTCAGTGACGATCTGCCACTCGTGCTTGCCCGACTTCGGCGCCATCACCGCGCGCACCCGGTTGACCCGGCGCTCCGCGTTGGTGAACGTGCCGTCCTTCTCCAGGAACGACGCCCCGGGCAGGAACACATGGGCAAACTTGGCGGTCTCGTTGAGGAACAGGTCCTGGACGACAACGAGTTCCATCGCCTCCAGGGCTGCGGTGACGTGCTTGAGGTTCGGGTCGGACTGCGCGATGTCCTCGCCGTGGACGAACAGTCCGCGGAAGGAGCCGTCGATGGCCGCGTCGAACATGTTGGGGATGCGAAGTCCCGGCTCGGACAGCAAGGTGGCGCCCCACAGGTCCTCGAACACGGTGCGCACCGCGTCGTCGGAGACATGCCGGTAGCCAGGCAGTTCGTGCGGGAAGGAGCCCATATCGCAGGAGCCCTGGACATTGTTCTGGCCCCGCAGCGGATTGACGCCCACACCGTCGCGCCCGATGTTCCCGCACGCCATCGCGAGGTTGGCCATCCCCATGACCATGGTCGAGCCCTGGCTGTGCTCGGTGACGCCAAGGCCGTAGTAGATCGCCCCGTTGGGCGCCCCCGCGTAAAGCCGGGCGGCCGCGCGCAGTTCGCCGGCCGGGACCCCGGTGACCGGCTCGACGGCCTCGGGGCTGTTCTCGGGGCGGGCCACGAACGCGGCCCACTCCTCATAGCCCTCGCACCGCTCGGCCACGAAGTTCTTGTCGACGAGGTTCTCGGTGACCACGACATGCGCCATGGCATTGATCACGGCTACGTTGGTGCTCGGCCGCAGCTGCAGATGGTGGTCGGCCTCGATGTGCGGCGAGCGTACGAGGTCGATGCGGCGCGGGTCGACCACGATGAGCCGGGCCCCCTCGCGCAGCCGGCGCTTCATCCGGGAGGCGAACACCGGGTGTCCGTCGGTGGGGTTGGCGCCTATCACCACGATGACGTCGGCCTCGGCGACCGAGCGGAAGTCCTGCGTCCCCGCGGATTCACCGAAGGTCTGCTTGAGCCCGTATCCGGTGGGCGAGTGGCAGACGCGCGCACACGTGTCAACGTTGTTGTTGCCGAAGGCGGCACGGACCATCTTCTGGACGACGTACACCTCCTCATTCGTGCACCGCGACGAGGTGATCGCGCCGACCGCGCCCGTCCCGTACGTCTCCTGCAGGCCCCGCATCCGGCGCGCGACGGTGGCGACGGCCTCGTCCCACTCGACCTCGCGCCACGGGTCCGTGATCTTCTCGCGCACCATGGGCTTGAGGACACGGTCGGGGTGCGTTGCGTAGCCGAAGGCGAAGCGGCCCTTGACGCACGCGTGTCCCTCGTTGGCGCCGCCGTCCTTGTACGGCACCATGCGCACGAGTTCGTCGCCGCGCAGTTCGGCCTTGAAGGAGCAGCCGACACCGCAGTACGCGCAGGTGGTGATCACCGAACGGGTCGGCATCCCGAGGTCGACGACCGACTTCTCCTGGAGCGTGGACGTCGGGCAGGCCTGCACGCAGGCGCCGCAGGAGACGCACTCGGAGTCCATGAAGGACTCTCCCGCGCCCGCCGCCACCTTGGAGTCGAAGCCGCGTCCCTCGATGGTCAGGGCGAAGGTGCCCTGGATCTCGCCGCAGGCGCGCACACAGCGGGAGCAGGCGATGCATTTGGAGGCGTCGAAGTCGAAGTACGGGTTGGAGGTGTCCTTGGGCGCGTCCAGGTGGTTGGCCCCGTCCTGACCGAAGCGGACCTGCCTGAGGCCCACCACGCCCGCCATGTCCTGTAGTTCGCAGTCCCCGTTGGCAGGGCAGGTCAGACAGTCCAGCGGGTGGTCGGAGATGTACAGCTCCATGACGCCCTGGCGGAGCTTCTCGACCTTGGGGGTCTGGGTGCGCACCTGCATGCCGTCGGCACACGGCGTGGTGCAGGAGGCGGGCGTGCCGCGCCGGCCGTCAATCTCGACGACGCACAGGCGGCAGGAGCCGAAGGCCTCCAGGGAGTCGGTGGCGCAGAGCTTGGGGATGTCGACGCCGGCCTCGGCCGCCGCCCGCATCACCGAGGTGCCCTCGGGCACGCTCACCGGTATGCCGTCGACCTCGACCGACACGGTGGCCGGTCCAGGCCGCTCCGGGGTGCCGAAGTCGGGTTCCTTCAGAAGCGTCATGCTGTGCCCTCCGTCCTCGCACCTGGAACGCGCGGGATTGGGATGTCGACCGTCCGCGCCCCGCTGAGGGAACGGGCCGGCCCGGTGAAGTCGTCCGGGAAGTGGGTGAGCGCGCTGCGCACGGGCAGCGGGGTCAGGCCGCCCATCGCACACAGCGAGCCGTCCGTCATCAGCTCGCACAGGTCGTCCAGGACCGCCAGGTTCTCGTCCCGGTTCTCGTCGGCGACGATCCGGTCGATGGTCTCCACGCCCCGTACCGAACCGATCCGGCACGGGGTGCACTTGCCGCAGGACTCGGCCGCGCAGAACTCCATGGCGAAGCGCGCCTGGGCGGCCATGTCGACGGTGTCGTCGAAGACCACGATGCCGCCGTGCCCGACCATCGCCCCGGCCGCCGCGAACGCCTCGTAGTCCATGGGCAGGTCGAACGAGGAGGGCGGCAGGTAGGCGCCAAGCGGCCCGCCGACCTGGGCGGTGCGCACCGGCCGGCCCGACCGCGTGCCGCCGCCGTACTCCTCGACGAGTTCACGCAGCGTGATGCCGAAGGCGGTCTCGACGATGCCGCCGCGGGCGATGTTGCCGCCGAGCTGGAACACCTGGGTGCCGCGCGAGCGCTCCACGCCGAGCTCCTGGTACGCCTTGGCGCCCTGGGCGAGCACGACGGGGACGGTGGCGAGGGTGAGGACGTTGTTGACGACGGTCGGCTTGCCGAACAGGCCCTCGATGGCGGGGATCGGCGGTTTGGCGCGGACCATGCCGCGCTTGCCCTCCAGGCTCTCCAGCATGGAGGTCTCCTCGCCGCAGATGTACGCGCCCGCACCGACCCGCACGTGCAGGTCGAAGGCGAGCGGCGTGCCGAGGACCGAGGTGCCGAGCCAGCCGCGCTCGCGGGCGATCTCGATGGCGGCGCGCATCGTGACCACCGCGTCCGGGTACTCGGAGCGGATGTAGAGGTAGCCCTCGCGGGCGCCGACGGCGTGCGCGGCGATCGTCATGCCCTCAATGAGCAGGAACGGGTCGCCCTCCATGAGCATGCGGTCGGCGAAGGTCCCGCTGTCGCCCTCGTCGGCGTTGCAGCAGATGAACTTGAGTTCGCCCGGGCAGTCGAGGACAGTCTTCCACTTGATGCCCGCGGGGAAGCCCGCCCCGCCGCGCCCTCGCAGGCCCGAGTCGGTCACTTCGGCGACCACGTCGGCGGACGTGAGCTTGAGCGCGGTGCGCAGACCGGTGAGTCCGCCGTGGCGCAGATAGTCGTCGGCGTCGAGCGGATCGATGACGCCGACGCGTCCGAAGGTGACCCTGTTCTGCCGTGCCAGCCACGGAAGTTCGTCCACCAGGCCGAGGCGCAGGGGGTGTTCGCCGCCGTCGAGCAGGCCGGCGGCGAGTAGCGCGGGAACGTCGTCGGGGGCCACCGGACCGTACCCGATGCGCCCGTGCTCGGTGGCGACCTCAACGAGCGGTTCGAGCCAGAGCATGCCGCGCGATCCGGTGCGTACGAGATCTAGGGCCATGTCTGCGCCGTCGACGGCCTGTTGGAGTGCTGCGGTCACCTCGTCGGCGCCCACTGACCGAGCGGCCGAATCGCGGGGGACGTAGATCCGCACAGGGGGCTGCGCGGGATGCCGGGTCATGACCGGGGTACCTCACTTCCGTCGTGCGTGGCGCCGACGCCGTCGCGCCGCGTCCGGTCGGTTCCGTGGAGCAGCGCGCCGAGCCGCTCCGTGTCGACCCGGCCGTGCAGGCGTCCGTCCACCTCGACAGCGGGTCCGAGGGCGCAGTTGCCGAGGCAGAAGACCTGCTCGACGGTGACCGAGCCGTCCTGTGCGGTCTGCCCGAGGGCGAGCCCGCTCTGCTCCACGTACTCCACGAGCCGCCCGGCGCCCTGTGCCTGGCAGGCCTCCGCGCGGCAGACGCGGACGGTGCGGCGGCCCGCGGGTTCGGCGCGGAAGTCGTGGTAGAAGCTGACCACTCCGTGAACGTCGGCCCGCGAGAGGTTGAGCTCGTCGGCGAGGACTGGGACGGCCTCCTTGGGCACATGGCCCAGTTCGGCCTGCACGGCGTGGAGGATCGGCAGCAGCGCGCCACGCTGCTCGCGATGGGCGGCGGCGACCGTCCTCACCACCTGCTCCACCGTCGGATCACTGGTCCGGATCTTCATGGTCGTGCGGCCTTTCGTCAGGGCCGTGGGAGAGGTACGGGCACGGGCACCTGGGGGTCCGGTCCGAGCACCACGGTTCGCGGTCACAGAGGCACCTCGACCTCACCTCGCGCGCACGGACGGCGCAAGGGGCGAAACAGTCCTAGCGAAGCAGCAAACTGGCATGCATACAAGCTCCTGCATACAGAATCCCAAACAGAACTGCATCGACGCATTCACCGCGATGTCCCGTCAATCCACTGCTGGAGGAGCTGAGTTGATCCGGTCCCCGACCGCCCGTCGTCCAGGCGGGACATCACGCAAGGCCGCCGCGGGACATCACTCTGCATACGAAAACCTGTATCCTGAATCGGCCGCCGCGCGGTCCGCCCGGGGGCAACGGCCGGCACAGCCGCCGACTCGGTGAGATCGGGGGCGGAACAGGAGAACCATGCGCCAAGGCCTGACGGCTGCCTCCGCCCGACGCGTCGCCCGCCCCACCCCGCTGCGCCAGGCGGTGTCCGACGCCCTGGCAGAGCTGATCATCAGCGGCACCCTGGAACCGGGCCAGCACCTGGTCGAAGCGGATCTCGCCGAGCAGCTGGGGGTCAGCAGGCAACCCGTGCGCGAGGCACTGCAGCGCCTGCACACGGACGGCTGGGTCGACCTCAGGCCCGCCCAGGGCGCATTCGTACATGTCCCCACGCAGGAAGAGGCGACCCAACTCCTCGGCGTCCGTACGGTGTTGGAGACCTACTCCGCACAACTTGCGGCGCAGCACGCCAAGCCCGAGCACATCGAGCGCCTGTGGCAGCTCCAGCAGGAGGGCATGGACGCGCTGGCCGAGAGTGCGACCCACCGCCTGGTCGCCGCGAACACGGCCCTGCACACCTACATCACCTCTGTGGGCGGCAACGACGTACTCGCCGAGCTGATCACACAGGTGGGGCGCAAGGTGCGCTGGTACTACACCCCGATCGCCAACTCCCGCTCCAAGGGCTCCTGGAACGAGCACGCCCGCCTCATCGAGGCCATCGCCAAGGGCGACCCGGAGCGGGCCGGCGAGATCATGCGCAAGCACACCGAGCGCACCCGCACCTACCGCAAAGCCATCGAAGCGGAGGCCGCCAGCGCCTGACCGTCTCCAGAGCGCGCGGCCCCCGAAGCGGACCGCGCCAGCACACCCAGCGAGGGGTGCACCGCATCGGACCCGACGACGGCGCACAGCTCGAGCAGCCACGGCAACACGGCGCCGAGCAGCATCCCGAACCCCTCGCCGTCCGCCCCCAGCATCGCCTCGGCCGGGACGCGCACCGGGTCGGCTACCACCGTGGACGTGGCACTGGCAAGCGGCGCCCCGGTGGCGCGCGCCGGAACGAACAGGCCGGGTGCGTGAGCCGGGACGCCCCAGAGCGTCAGGCCGCCGGAGTCCGCGACAGCCGGCGACGACCAGATATAGCTGTCCGCCTCACCCGCGGCGACCACATCGCGCTTGCGCCCCCGCAGCGTCACCACACCTCCCCTGCGCCGCACGGTCGAGCGCACAGTTCCCCCGACACCGTCCTCCACCACCGCGAGGCTGCACAGGTGACGGCCGGCCGCGACCTCACCCCGCAGCCACCGCCCGCCGTACGCCCCGACCACCGCGGCCGCAGCGTAGTGGGACTGGAGCACCGCGGCCGTGGCCGGGCACACGGGCACGACCCGGGCTACCACCTCGGCGGCCAACGCCAAGTCGGCGCCACCACCGGCGGGTTCGGCCGGGCAAGTCAGCCCGAGGAGCCCGGCCCGGCCGAGGGCCGTGACCGCCGTGCGCGGGAACTTCCCTTCCTGGCAAGCCAATTGGGCGGTCAGAGCGATGACGTCGTGCAGTGCGCTGGGATACGACACGGGGCGCCCCCTTGGGTGCGATGTCCGATCCGCCCCGGGCGGGCGGTCCCGATGGCCTCGGCCGCGGATCGCGGATCAGCGAGGCATCGACCTGTATTGCATACAGTATGCCATTGGTCTCCGCGGTGGCGCTACGTATCTGAGGGGTGCGACCATCCAACTCCCCCTCGAACGACGCAGATTCGCGAGGACGCAAGGGGGCTCAGCCGAGGTCCGGGATCTCCCTCAGCAGCCCCGACGCCACGTCGAAGACAAAGCCCCTCACGTCGTCGGTGTGGGGCAGGAACGGGGACGTACGCACCCGCCGCATCGACTGCCGCACGTCCTGGTCGGCGTCCCGGAACGACTCCACCGCCCATGCCGGGCGCTGCCCGACCTCCCGCTCCAGGTCGTACCGGAACTCCTCGGTCAGTGTCTGCAGGCCGCACCCCGTGTGGTGGATGAGGACGACGCTTCGGGTGTTCAGGGCGCGCTGGCTGATGGTGAGGGAGCGGATGGTGTCGTCGGTGACCACGCCACCGGCATTGCGGATGGTGTGGCAGTCCCCCAGCTCCAGGCCGAGCGCAGCGTGCAGGTCGAGCCGGGCATCCATGCAGGCCACGACCGCCACTCCGAGGACGGGACGGGCATCCATTCCGGGGTCGCGAAACACGTCGGCGTAGGCGCGGTTGGCTTGCACCAGAGACTCGATGACCGATTCCTGGCCGGGGGAACCGGTGGACGGGCGCGCACCGGAAGATGTCGATGTCAGCATGCTCGGTCGCCTCTCAGACGGATCGATGCCCGGCCAGAACGGAGCCGGGCAGAACGCTGTCGCCCGGCGAACCGGGGGCGACAGAAGGGAGACCAGGAGTGGTCGTTGACGTCAGGAGCGTGGGCGGCCCGGTGCGGCGGGCCGCCTTGCGAGGACAGGCCGGTTCGGCCCCGCACTGGGCGGGGCCGAACCCTCACCTCCCGCTCAGAGCGCCTCCCCTGCGACCGCGCCCGTGGCCGGGGCGGTGCGGACACCGTCCTTCTTCGGCCGGCCCGGCGCCCGCAGGAACACCGCGAGCACCGCAGAGCAAAGGCCGATGGAACCGGCGAGGACGAACGCCCCCTCGTAGTCCCACGCGCCGACCACGACGGCACCCATGCCGGAGCCGACTAGCCCGGAGATGAGCTTGGAGCTGTAGACCAGACCGTAGTTGGAGGCGTTGTTGTTCTCACCGAAGTAGTCCGCGGTCATCGCGGCGAACAGGGGGAAGATCGCGCCGCCGCCGAAACCGGAGACCATGGAGCAGAAGAGGAAGAACGGCATGCTGCCCATCGATCCGGACAACAGCACCCCGAACTGCGCCGATCCCAGGACCAGACAGACCAGGATGAGCGTGTTGCGACGGCCGTACTTGTCGGAGATCCAGCCGATGACCCCGCGGCCCGTACCGTTCACGATCGCCTTCAGCGACATGGCGGTCGCCACGATGCCGCCGGCGAATCCCATGTCCTTGCCGAACGGGACCTGAAAGGCGATGCCGAAGATATTGATCCCCGCCGTGCAGAGCAGGCAGAACCACATCATCCAAAGCACAGGGGTCCGCGCGGCTTCCTTCGTCGTGTACTGCTTCACGGCCGGCGGGTTCTTCTCCAGCGCGCGCACGATCCGCGGATCGTCGGAGACCTTCAGTGGGTCGACGTGCTCGGGCCACCAGCTCTTGGGCGGGTCCTTGAAGAACCAGCCCGCGACCGCGACCACGGTGCAGCAGATCAGGCCGACCATGACAAGGACGGTCTCGTAGTTGCTGAGGTCCATGTAGGACGTGAACAGGAACACGAAGGGCACCGATCCATAGGCGAAACCGCCGTTGACCAGGCCGGTCTTGCCGCCCTTGCGCTCCGGGTACCACTTGCCGACCATGTTGACGCAGGTCGCGTAGACGAGACCCGCGCCGATGCCGCTGCACATGCCGAAACCGAGATAGGCCACGAACACATTCGGCGCGTACGCCAGCGACAGATAGCCGAGGACGGTGCCGAGGGCACCGAGCATCATGGCGTTGCGAGCCGGCAGCCTGCCGCTTTCGCGCAGCTGTCCGGCCGGAAGGGCCACAGCCGCCTGGAAGAACACCCAGACGCCCATGAGCCAGAAGATGTGCCCGCTGTTCCACAGATGAGCTTCGTGCAGCGTGTCCTCGGCGGATGTGAACGCGTACTCCGAGGAGCTGATGCCCAGCATGCCCATCCAGGGAAAGAGCACCATGGTCCATCGCGGGCGTCCCATGATGTCCCGGTCGGACTCGCCGATCCGGTAGGTGCGTCCGTTTCCGTCCGTCACCTCCCTGCACGGAACGTGTGACGGTATGTCAGTTGTCGTCATGCCATTACCCCTACGTCGCAGAACCCTGGCCAGCGCCCCCTGTCCGGTTCTCACGTGCCGTCAGGACCCTCCGCCCCGCGATCGCCCCCACGGCCGGCCGGAGCTCCCTGCGCCCTGACGTGGCCCGGAGCGCGCGTGCGCTCACGAGTCCTGACTTCGCGTCACCACATGTGCGACCCCTTCCGCGACGACGGGAACAGTGATCCACTCCACACGCCGTAACTTTGCATACGATATGGAGTAGCCCGTATTCTGTAGAGGGGTCGCCTCTCTGTCTAGGGGCTGCACTCCGTCTTTCTCGCGCGAATGCCATGCGGGTCATACGGACGTCCACGTCCGCCGCGTCGGACCTCGGCGGGTGCCCGTCGGACCACGATCCCCTTGGGGCGTACGGGTGTTGGAGTGCCGCGCAAGTCTCTGACGAAGATGTCCGCGGGGGCCGTGTCCTGCGCTGCCGACCTGCGGCACATCGCCCCGAGGAAGAACCTTGGCCTTCCCGTAGCGCAGGGGCGGGATCGCATCCACGGAGTCGAGAGCGTGCAGGCACCGCGGGCGTGAAGCCGAATTCCGCGCCGAGCGCGTCGAGAGGAGCCGCGGCACGCCGTCATGCGGTCGCTGTGGACGCCCACGGGGCGCACCCCGACTCCAGGCCTACGAATGTGGCATTTCCTTGCAGCGTAGGCGAGTTGACGGCTTCACGAAGGGTGGGCCCGCCAGCGGATGCGGTCGGGCGCGACGGGTCGCCGACGGCGCTCACGGTGGCGCTCATGGCTTTGCGCGGCCGTTCCATCGTGCCGTTGCGCGATGGAACGAGGCAGGGGTGGGCGGGCCGGACGGTGCCAGGGGGCGCCTGAGAACACCATCCGGCCTCGCACCCGCGCCGCGGCGGCGGACGGGGTCAGCCACCGCGGGCACGATGAGGGCCGACGCCTCAGCGTGAGGTCGTACGGGCGGTACGGGTGGTACGGGCGGCGCAGTGCGGATACCCGTGGATCCGGGAGACAACGCGGTGCACGGCACGTGACCGAGGCGCGCCGGCGCGGCTGGGGCGGTGACCGTGGCGACAGCACGTCCGCACGAAAACGCTGCCATCCGGTCCGAGCGGCATCAGATCACTCCACCGGTCCGCAGCACGGCCAACTCTTCATCGTCCAGGCCCAGTTCACCGACGAAGACCTCTTCGTTGTGCTCACCGAGCAACGGCGAGCTGGTGATGTGGACCGGAGAGTCGGAGAGCTTGAGCGGGGATCCGACGGTGGTGAACGAGCCGCGCTGGGGGTGCGGCACCTCGACGACCATGTCGTTGGCGACGAGCGAGGCGTCCTCGATGATCTCCTTGGTGGACAGGATCGGGCCGCACGGGATGTTGTGCGCGTTGAGCTTCTCCAGAACGTCCCACTTGGGGAGCGTCGAGGTCCACTCCTCGATGAGCTGGAACATCTTGCCGAGCTTGGGGAGCCGCGCCGCGGGCGACGCCCACTCGGGGTCGTCGGCCAGTTCGGGCCGCCCGATCAGCTCGCTCAGCGGCTGCCAGCCGACCGGCTGCACGATCACGTACACGTAGTCGTTGGGCCCACCCGGAGCGCACCTCACGGCCCAGCCGGGCTGCCCGCCGCCGGAGGCGTTCCCGGAGCGCGGCACCTCGTCTCCGAAGTCCTCGTTCGGGTACTCGGCCAACGGGCCGTGCGCGAGCCGCTGTTGATCCCGAAGCTTCACCCGGCACAGGTTGAGCACGGCGTGCTGCATGGCCACGTTCACGCGCTGCCCCTGCCCGGTGTTCTCGCGCTGGAAGAGGGCAGCCAGGATGCCGGCGACGGCATGGATGCCCGTTCCCGAGTCGCCGATCTGGGCGCCGGTGGCGAGCGGCGGCCCGTCCTCGAACCCGGTGGTCGCCATCGACCCACCCATGGCCTGCGCGACCACCTCGTACGCCTTGAAGTTGGTGTACGGCCCTTCACCGAAGCCCTTGATGGACGCATAGACGATTTTCGGGTTGATCTCCCGAATACGTTCCCAGGTGAACCCCATCCGATCGACGGCGCCCGGCCCGAAGTTCTCGACCATGACGTCGGAGCGCCGGATCAGCTCGGTGAGGAGCTCCTTGCCACGCTCGGTCTTGGTGTTGAGGGTGATGCTCCGCTTGTTGCAGTTGAGCATCGTGAAGTAGAGCGAGTCGACATCGGGCAGGTCGCGCAGCTGCTTACGCGTGATGTCGCCGGTAGGCGCCTCCACCTTGATGACGTCCGCGCCGAGCCAGGCGAGGAGCTGGGTGGCGGAGGGCCCGGACTGCACGTGCGTCATGTCCAGAACTCGGATGCCTTCTAGTGCCTTTGCCATGGCCGTCCTCACCTCACTGATACGTCGTGACGTCGGGTCGGGCTGAAAACGCGCTGGCACGGAGGCCAGGCCCAACACGCGCACCCTGCGCGACGACGGCAGTCATCACGCCTGGCCAACCCCAGACTGTAGATTGCATACCGTATGGAGTTGTTTCGTCATCATGGCCATAGAGGGAGTGGTTGTCCAGAGTCCGTACGCCGATCGCAGTGACGGCCGGGTCGTCCTTGTGGAAGCCACCGGCGCCGGTCTGGAGGCCTTCCGGCAGCGGCGCGCCGAGCGCGCCGAGTCCCTGCGGCACCTCAGCGAGGAGCTGTCCGAGCGGGAACAGCACGCGGTGCAGTCGGCCTTCCGCCCTGGCCCGGGCGATCCTGTGAGGCTCAAAAACACGAATCGCCGTCCCGCCTTTGAAGCCCCTCGCCGCAAAGAACCGGGAGCACAGGACCCTGAGCAGCGGCTCTGCCGCATCTGGGATCACGTTTCGTGATCCTGTCCACGCTGTACGCCGTCACCCGCCGCCTTCTGTCACTGCCCGCGTTGCTCCTGCAGCGTGACGTCACGAAGGACGCGGAGTTGCTGGTGCTGCGCCACGAAAACGCGGTCCTGCGCCGACACGTCCCACGCCTACGCTACGAACCAGCCGACCACCTGTGGATCGCCGCGCACTCGCACCTCATACCGCGCCGCCGCCGGCCTCAGGTCCTCCCCAGGACCCCGGCCACGCTGCCGGACCGGCACCGCAAACTCGTCGCAAGAAGTGGGACCACAGCCAGCGTCGCCGACCCGGACGCCCGCCCACGAGCCCCGCAGCCAAAGCCCTGGTCCTACGCGTGGCGGCCGACAACCCCGGATGGGGCCATCGGCACATCCACGGCGAACGCACCCGCCTCGGCCACAAGATGGCCGCCTCCACCGTGTGAAACATCCTCAACCAGGCCGGCATCGACCCCATCCCACGTCGTACCGGACCAACCTGGAGGCAGTTCCTCCAAGCCCAGGCCGAGCACATCATCGCCGTCGACTACCTGCACGTCGACACCATCAACCTCAAACGCACCTACGCCCTGGTCATACCCGAACACGGCAGACGCCGTGCGCACCTGCTCGGCGTCACCGCCAACCCCACCGGCCCATGGACCACCCAGGCCGCCCGCAACTTCCTCATGGACACCGGCATGAACATCGCAGGCATCAAGTTCCTGATCCGTGACCGCGGCGGCCAGTTCACCGACGCCTTCGACGCCGTCTTCACCGACGTCGGCCTGCGCGTCCTCAAAAGCCCGCCCCAGGCCCCGAAAGCGAACGCACACTGCGAAAGGTTCAACGGCACCCTGCGCCGCGAGCTCCCCGACCGGACACTCATCGTCAACGAACGGCACCTGAGCCGAACCCTCACCAAATACCTGGAGCACTACAACGGGCACCGGCCTCACCGCGCACTGAACCAGCTCTGTCCATCGCAAGCTGAAGCCGGACCGCCGCGCCCCACCGACCTCGCCGACCACCACGTCCACCACGCAGCGGTCCTCGGCGGACTCATCAACGAATACCAGACCGCCAGTTGGCACCACTACGAACCCGCAGATCAGCGACCGAATCCCATATATTTGAGCCCCACAGGCCGTAACCGCCCGCGAACGAGCCCCTGCCCGGATGGGCAGGGACTCGTTCGCGCACGACCCGACGTCGTCACCTGGCCCAGGGCCGCCCTGTCGGTTTCACCGGATACGCAGGCGCCCAGGAGAGAGCTTGTGCGTGCTCGGTGACGCCGGCGCGACGGGGCATGCAGGTCGGTCTGGGACTCTAGGCCTGACGCCGTACGTACAGGCGGTTGCCCTTCGGTCCGGTCCACTCCAGGCGGACGACGCCGGCGACCGCGGCATCGCCGACACGGGACGGGTCGGCCCAGTAGCCGCTGGCCGGGTTACGGAAGAAGGTCGCCCACAGGCCACCGTCGCTGTCCTTGAAGAAGTTGTTGTGCCCGGCGCCCACACCCGCGGTCCAACGCTCGGAATACGGACCTTCGAAACGGTCCGCGACGGCGACGACCGCGTCGTACTGGTACTGCGTCCGGCCGGTGCCCGGCGGATCGTAGGCAGCGCGGGTGCTGCCGTCGGCATTGACCGACGTACGGTCCCACGCGGCGTGCACCAGGTAGTACTTGCCACCGTGCTTGAAGACGTAGGCGCCCTCGAGGTACGGCTCGGGCGTGTACGGCGTCTGCCGGAACGCCGGCAGGTTCGTCGTCGGGACGATGTCCTCCATGTCCTTGCGGAACTTGGCGTAGACGTGGTTGTGCAGCACCAGCCACGCGTCGGCCCCTTCCGTGTAGAGGCTGCCGTCGATGTGGTGGTACGCGCCGGGTTTGATGAACGACGGCCCACCGATGAACGAGTCACCGAAGGGCTTGTCGAGATTGCCCTCGACGAGGCGGTACGGGCCCGCGACCCCGCCCTCGCTCACCAGCAGGAACGAGCCGACCTTCCGGGAGTGGTCGCCCATGCACGCGACGAGGTACCACTTGCCGTGGAAGTAGTGCAGCTCGGGCGCCCACGCCTCGCCGCGCTTGCCGAACGCGTCGTCGTACCAGTACTCCTGCCACGGGGCGACGACCGTGCGGCCGGGGCGGTTCTCCTCGACGAACTCGGGCGACCACACCTTTCCGCGCTCGGCGCCGGGCCGAATGCCAGTGGTGTCGGCCAGCCGCCACGGGCCGTGCAAGGACGGTGCCGTCCATACGAAGAGGCCGTCGTTCCAGGGGGCGGCCGCCGTGAGGCCGGGCACGCGGGTGGTGCCGGTGGCGACGTAGAGCGGACGGCCGTCGACGACGAAGCAGTTGACGTAGGTGTCGCGCATCCAGACCCGACCCAGCTCCTTGTCGCGGGGACGGAGCTCGAGGGGCAGGACGAAGGAGTTGTCCTCGCGCGGCCACAAGTCCTTGCGGGTGTCGGCGAGTCCGTACGGTTCGAGGGCGGGCCAGTTCGACGGGTGACGCTTCGTCGTCGCGGCCTTCGCAGGCAGCGCCTGGGCAGTTGCGGTGCCTATGGGGAGTGCGGCCACTCCTAGGGAACCGGCGATGCCGGCCAGCATGGACCGTCGGCCCACGTGCGTTCCGTCCTCGGATCCGGTCATCAGTAGCGTCTCCTTCTTGGTCGAGGGCACCGGTGCTGTCGGGGGATCACTTTTGGCGTTCTGCGCTGTTCACCGTCGGGCATCGCTTCCGGCCTCGGTGTGCGCTGCGAACTCGTCGGTTTCGAATGCGGAGAGAGTGGTGTCGTAGTCCGTCTCCACGTCGTACATCGGCGTCATCCAGTGGTAGAAGTTGTCGCCTCGCTCGCGGAGCAGGTCGTACAGCCGCCGGGTCAGTGCCGTGCGTATGTCCCGCATCTCGGGATGGTCATGGCGGTTGTGCAGTTCGTCGGGGTCGGCGTCGAGGTCGTACAGCTCGTTGCGGGACTCGGGGTTGATCACCAGCTTGTGGCTTCTGGTGCGCAGCATCCGCTGCGGGTACGGGAAGTGGTGGCCGTGGAACTCAGCGAGGTGATGCTCGTCCCACTGAGGGTGTTCGCCGCGTACGAGGGGCAGCAGGCTGCGGCTGTCCACGGCCGGCTCGGTCTGGCTGTTCGCCAGGTCGAGGATGGTGGCGGTGCAGTCCGTGAGAGAGACGAACTCCTCGCGCACCTGGCCGTACGGGGCGCCGGGGACCTTCATCAGCCCGGGGATGCGGTAGATGTCCTCGTACATCGCCGGCCCCTTGTCGTGGAGGCGGTGGGCGCCGGTGAACTCGCCGTGGTCGGCGGTGAAGAAGACCGCCGTCCTCTCGTCCAGGCCCAACTCCCCCATGGCGTCGAGGATGCGGCCGATCTGCTCGTCGATGAGCGTGACGTAACCCCAGTAGACGGCGATCAGCTTCCTCGACTCCTGCGGCGTCATGGTGTCGAAGGCCCACAGCTTGCTGTAGTTGCGCTGGACAGCCGGTTTCGCCTCGAAGGTCTCACACACCGAGGCGGGTAGTTCGACCAGGCCGGGGTCGTACATGTCGTAGTAGGCGTCCGGGAGGATGTACGGCAGGTGCGGGCCGAAGAAGTGGGTGGCCAGGAAGAACGGCGCCCCGTCACCGTGGCTCTCCTGCGCGGCGAAGCGGTGGAGCATCTCGATGGTGCGCGTGGCCAGGTAGTACTCGAAGGTGGCTTCGACCGGCTGGTGGAGGCGGGCGGCAAGGAGGTTTCCGGGGCTGCCGTTGGGCGTGGTGCCCCGTACCGGATCCGTGATGCGGTACTGAGGCAGGCCGTTCTCCGCCAGGTAGGCGAGGTAGTCGGGGTGGTCCACAGGGTTGTGCCAGCCGGCCAGGTCGGGGCCCTCGAAGCCGTAGTCGGCGGCGGTGCGCCGCACACCACCGTGCCATTTGCCGACCAGGCCCAGGTTGTAGCCCTCGGCGCGCAGTTGCTCGGGGAAGGTGAACTGGTCGTCGGAGAGGTCCTCGAGATAGCCGACGTTCCGCTCGTAGTTGGCAAGCAGCTTGTGCCGGAACGGGGCCGCCCCGGTGAGCAGGCTGGCTCGCGCCGGGGTGCAGATCGCGGTGGGGGTGTAGAAGCTGTCGAAGCGGGTGCCCTCAGCCGCGAGCCGGTCGAGGTTCGGGGTGTACGTGTGCGGGTTGCCATACGCTCCCAGGGTGTCCACCCGGTGCTGGTCGGTCATCAGGAAGAGCATGTTGTGGCGCACGGAGGGCCTTTCGAGTCGGTCCGGCTCGCGCGTCGACCTGGGCGGGCGGACGCATCGGACGTCGGGATTTCTGGCACGCCGTCATGCCACCTCGGCGGAAGCCTCTTCGGGATGGCCGGTGCGGCTCACGGTGCGTGCCCGAAGGTGCCGCGTGACGCATGCTCAGGCCCGGCGATGAATTAAGTCAAGGGTACGGACATAAATCGCGCTGAGACACCCCGGGCCGAGGTGCGTGGCCCCTGCCTGCGCTGCCCGAACGTCGTGCGGCGGGATGCCGGCCACCAAGCGGTGAGCGTGGATCACCTTTGGGCGATGGCGACGTCGGTGATGGCGGTGATGACGGTGGCGATATCGATGGCGTGAACATTTTGTTTCGACTCATTGACGAAAATACTCGGCGCTCCCATGCTGTCCTGCATGCACGAACACGACGGTCCGCTGACACGGCTCCGACGCGGCCATGAGCAAGCAGTTCTCGAGCTGCTTCGCAAGCACGGTCCGCTGAGCCGCGCCGAGTTGGGCACCCGCAGCGGGCTGTCCCGCACCACCCTCCACGACATCGTCGCCGAGGTGGTGGGCAATGGCTCCGTGGTCGCCAGCACACCACACGTCGAGGTGCGCAAGCGCGGCCGTCCGGTGGAGAAACTCAGCCTCAACCCAGCCGCCGGCGAGGCAGTCGGCATCGACTTCGCGCGCCGTGCCGTGCACGTCGCGGCGGTCAACTTCGCCCACGAGGTGATTGGTTCGGCGAGCGAGGCGCACGCCGCGGACCTGTCCTGGCCCGAGCGGATCGACATCGCGGGACGTCTTCTCACCTCGTTGGCCACCGGATCGGGATCGTCCGTGAGTTCTGGTGCTGGTTCTGGCTCCGGACCTGGCTCTGGTGCTGGTGCTGCTGGTTCCGGCTCTGGTTCCGCGGACGACGGCCGACGTGGCCGGTCGGGCACCGTCCACCTCGACGCACTCAGCGCGATCGGCGTCGGCGTGGTCGGACCGATCACCGACCCCGGCAGCGAGAACGCTCGTGCGCAGGGCATCGACGGCCTGCCGGACCTGCTGCGCAAACAGTTCGGCGTGCCGGTCCTCCTGGACAACAACACCCGACTCGCAGCGCTCGCCGAAGCCGTATGGGGTGCGGCGGCGGACGCCAGCGACGTGCTCTACCTGCGGTTGTCGCACGGCGTCGGCGGAGGCCTGGTCGTGGGCGGCGCGCTGCACCGCGGCAGATACGGCCTGTCCGGCGAGTTCGGGCACATCACCGTGGACCCCGTCGGCAGACCCTGCGAGTGCGGCGGGACCGGCTGTCTGGAGACGCGTGCCTCACTCGACGCGGTCCTGTGCCGCTACCGCGAAGCGGGGGGCCGGGCCGACGACCTCGCCGGTTTCCTCGACAAGGCCGCTACCGGCGAACCGTCCGCCCTGGACGTGCTGGAACGCGTCGGCAACGACGTCGGCGGGGTGCTGGCCGCGGTCTGTCATGCCGTCGGCCCGGGCGTCATCGTCGTCGGCGGCGAGCTGGCAGGGGCCGGCCCCGCTCTGCTCGAGCCGGTCGAACGGGCCCTGCGGCAGCAGCTGATGCCGCTGGCCCGCCATCACGTGGACGTACGGCGCGCGACGCTCGGCGAGGCGGGCAGCGCGCTGGGCGGCATCGCCCTCGTTCTCCATGAATCCCCCTTGCTCTCCCACTACCCGCAGCCCGTCTCCGAGGAGAACGCGTGAAGCCACCAGCGAGGAACCCATGGCCGTGATCACTCCTGTCGAGAAGACCGTCGCCGATGCGCGGCAGCAGCAACCGCGCCGCTCCCGGCACCGGCCCCTGCTCCTCAACGCCGTCGCAGTGGCGGCAGGTATCGCCGTGTGGGGCGTCGTGGCCGCCCTGGGCCTGGTCGACAACCTGCCCACGCCGACGGCGGTCGCGCAGAAGGCCGGCACCATGATCTCCGACGGCACCCTGGCGTCCGATACGTTCGCCAGCCTGCGCCGGGTCTTCCTCGGCTACGCCCTCGGCGTGGCCGTGGCCGTGCCGGTCGGATTCCTCATGGGCTGGTACCCCACCGTGCGCGCCCTGATCGAGCCGTACATCCAGTTCTTCCGCACCATCCCGCCGCTCGCACTGATTCCGCTGGCGGTCGTACTGCTGGGGATCGGCGAGGTGCCGAAGATCGCCGTGATCTTCCTGGCCTCGTTCATGTCCTGCGTCCTCTCCTCCTTCCAGGGCGTCATCGACGTCGACAAGACCCTGATCAACGCGGCCCGGGTGCTCGGCGCCTCGGACCGCACCATCTTCGCCAAGGTCGTCGTCCCGGCCTCCACTCCGTTCATCCTCGTCGGCATGCGGATCGGGCTCGGCGCGTCCTGGGCCACGGTGGTCGCCGCCGAACTTATCGGCGCACAAGAGGGGTTGGGCTACCGGATGCAGAAGGCGTCCACCTGGTTCGAAATGGACGCGATCTTCGTGTCCCTGATCACGATCGGCCTGCTCGGGCTCGTCATGGACCGGCTACTGCTGCTGGCCGAGCGACGCCTCACCGGCTGGCAGGAGCGGCGATGAACAGCAAGATCACTTTCCGCGACGTGGTGAAGACCTTCCCGCTGAAGGGCGCGGCCTTCACCGCGCTGGGCGGGGTGAGCCTGGAGATCGCGGACCAGGAGTTCGTCACCGTCGTGGGCCCCTCCGGCTGCGGCAAGTCCACCCTGATGAGCATGGCCGCAGGGCTGCAGGAGCCCGACTCGGGCAGCGTCCTGGTCGACGGGACGCCGGTGTCCGGGCCCGGCCCCGACCGCGGGGTGATCTTCCAGCAGTACGCCCTGTTCCCCTGGCTGACCGTGCGGCAGAACGTGGAGTTCGGACTGAAGCTCGCCTCCGTGCCCCCTGCGGAGCGACGCCGGCGTACCGACCAGGCCATCGACCTCGTCGGCCTGAGCGACTTCGCCGACGCCCTGCCCAAGACGCTGTCCGGCGGCATGAAACAGCGCTGCGCCATCGCCCGTGCGTACGCGGTCGACCCACAAGTGCTGCTGATGGACGAACCGTTCGGCGCGCTCGACGCCCTGACCCGGGTGCAGCTGCAGGACCAGCTGCTTGCGACCTGGAGCCAGGAGAAGCGCACCGTGCTGTTCATCACCCACGACGTGGACGAGGCCGTCTACCTCGCCAGCCGGGTCGTCGTCATGGCCGCCAGGCCCGGTCGCATCCACCGTGTCATCGACGTGGACCTGCCCTACCCCCGCACCGAGGAGATCCGGCTCTCGCCCGAGTTCCGGCGTATCCGCAACGAGGTGTGGACCTCCGTGTACCACCAGGAAGTCCCGCCGCAGGCCGCCTGACCCGTCGTCTCCCGCCGCCTCCCCCTGGGCACTTCGCAGAATTCAACCCGCGCACCACCCCGAGAGGACTTCCCGCATGCCCAGAAGCACGATCAGGCACGCCGCCGTGGCACTGCCCGTCGCGTTCATGCTCTCGCTCACCGTCAGCGCCTGCTCCGGCAGCGCTTCCGAGGACAACAGCACGGTCCGATTCGGTTACATCGGTGACTACAACGGTGCCAGTCTGCTGGCGATCGCCGAGAAGCAGGGGCTTTGGAAGAAGGCGGGCCTGACCGCGCAGGTGAAGTCGTTCAACAACGGTCCGGTACAGATCCAGGCACTCAGCGCCGGCGACCTCGACTACGGCTACATCGGTCCCGGCGCGATGTGGCTGCCCGCCTCCGGCAAGGCCAAGGTCATCGCCATCGACACCCTCACGTACGCCGACCGGGTCATCGGCCAGCCCGGCATGACGTCCATGAAGGACCTCAAAGGCAAGCGAGTCGGTGTACCAGAGGGCACCTCCGGCGACATGGTCCTCAACATCGCCTTGGAGAAGGCCGGGATGACCGCGAAGGACATCGACAAGGTCAACATGGACCCGTCCACCATCGTCTCCGCCTTCTCCTCCGGAAAGATCGACGGTGCCGGCTTCTTCTACCCCGCCATCGACACCATCAAGAAGAAGGTCCCGGGCACCGAGGAGATAGCCAGCACCAAGGACACCGGGGACGCCTTCCCCACCGCGTTCGTCGCCGGCAACAAGGTGCCCGAGGCGAAGAACAGCAAGGTGATCAAGGTGCTGCAGCAAGCCAACGACTGGCGCAAGCAACACCCCGAAGAGACCCTCACGCTCACCGCCAAGATGCTCCAGGTCACCGAGGCCCAGGCCAAGGCCGACGCCTCTCACGTCGAGACCCTCTCCACCAAGGACCTGGCCGCAAAGACCAAGAGCGGCGAGGTGAACCAGTGGCTGAAGAAGCTGGGCGACTTCTTCGTCCGCAACAAGCAGCTCGACCACAACCCCGACCCCGCTGAGTACTACACCGGGGATCTCTACAGGCAGACATACAGCAAGTAGCCCTCGAACACGGGTCGGAACGGACCGGCCATGCCCCTCCCGTCCCCGACGCGGGCAGAACCCGCCGCTCGGCCGCGTCTGCCCGGTCGACCCGCTGACACGATGGAGGCGGGGCCAGGGACGGCCGGGCCGCTCTCAGGGCCTGAAGGTGACGGCCCGCTTCCGGCGTACGTCGCCGGGATGCGCACGGAGCTCAGCCCTTCGACCTCACGTGCGGTCCGATGGTCCACCTCCGCTACCGGTGACGTGAAGGTGTCGGCGCCCCGGCATTCAGCCAGTCACCGACACCTCCACGCGTGACTACTTGATGTAGACGAGCCCGTCCGTCGTGATCGTCGGGCGGCCGCTCGTGCCGACCACCACGATCTTCACCTTGTGGGTGGCGCTGCTCGACCAGGTCTTGGTCCAGACCGCCTGCCGGTACTGGGTGGTGGAGGACTTCAGGTCGACGGTGCTGACCTTGACGCCGTCCACATAGACGTATGCCTGACCCGAGCCGGTCGCCCGGGACACCACCCACGAAGCGGAGCTGCCGGTGAAAGTCCACGTCAGGCTCGCGCCCTTGGTACCGCTGGAGTACGACTTGCCGCCGAGGTAGCTGGTGCTCGAACGGGACGTCCAGCTACTGGACTTGACCGCCGACGTCTCCTGAAGGATCACGGGCGTGTAGGAGGGGGACGACGCGCGGTAGTTGCCCGCGAAGTCGTAGACCCGCATCGACCAGGTAGAGGCCGCGCCGGAGGCCGCCGTGCGGCTGGAGGTGGTGGTGGTCGGGCCGAAGGTGGCCGTGGTCGGCGAGAGCAGCTTCACCTCGCGCAGCGCCTTGTCGTCCGCCGCCTTCCAGCCAAGCGTGACGGGGACGGCGGTGGTGTTGACCGTGCCGGTGCGAAGGGAGATCTTCGGCGTCGTGGAGAAGGTCGGTGCGGTGGCCTCCGCGACGACCGTCAGCGCGGGCGTGGTCGTCGTCCTGCCGGACTGGTGCGTGGCGCGGACGGCGACGGTGTGGCTGCCGAGGGCGAGGGTCGCGGCGGCGGAGGTCGCACTGCCACCCGTGGTGGCGGCCGCCTTGCCGTCCACCAGTAGCTCGTACTTGGAGATCAGCAAGGCCGGTGTGGTGGCCGACCAGTGCAGGGTGATGGCGCCCTTGGTGTAGTACGTGCTGCCGGACAGGCCGGCGCCATCGACCGTCGTGGTCTTCAGGCCCTGGACCGGACCGGCGGCCCAGTCACGAATGGTCTGCAACTGGCCGTAGAGGGAGCCGCCCGGGCACTGGGTGTTGAAGCCGTCGCGGTGACCGGAGATCCGGTTGAACGTGTACTTGGTGCCCGCGGTGAAACTCTTGGCGAAGTAGTTGGTCTGGGTCGCGCCCGCGGTGAGCTGGACGGTGCCGGCCGGGTCACCACCGTACTGGCCGAGCTTCCAGGCGGCGATGCGCGCGATCGACGTCAAGGCGGCGTTCGACGCGGTGGTGGAGACGTAGTTGCCGAGGACCGCGATGCCCGTGGACTCGCGGTTCCAGCCGTACGTGTGCGCGCCGAGCACCGGCAGGTCGGTGCCGCCCGCACGGCCCTCGAAGACGGTGCCGCACTTGTCGACGAGGAAGTTGTAGCCGATGTCGTTCCAGCCCTCGACGTCCACGTGGTACGCGTAGATGCCGCGCACGATCGAGGCCGAGTCGGCGCAGGAGTAGTCGTTCGCGCCGTCCGTGTGGTGGACGAAGACGGCCTTCACGTCCGTGTTGTACGTCGGCGGGTCATCGACCTTGGACTCGTCGGCGCCCCAGCCAGCACGCGAGGTGATCGGCGGCTTGGGCACGGTTGACGGGGGTGCGGTGGGCACGGTGGCGGACGCGCTCGGCGAGGTGGACTCGGAGGCGGAGGTCGACGCGGAGGCCGTGGGCGTCGCGCTCGTCGAGATCGTGTCCGTGGGCGTCGCGCTCGTCGAGATCGTGTCCGTGGGCGCCGCGCTCGTCGATGCGGTGGGGCTGTCGCTCTCCACGGCGAACCCGGCCGGCTGAGCCGTGACCTCGGGCTGCTTGGCCTCGGCGTCGGTCACCACACCCGGGTCGACCAGGTTGACCTGAAGTCCCTTGGGCAGTGCCGTGGTGGTGCCGTCCTTACGGGCCACCTGCACCTGGACGCCGTCGGATGCACCGACCCAGAGAGGCTCGGACGCGCCGCGCGTGCCCGTCTCCGGCTTCTCCAGCGGGTCGGCGTCGAGCTCGAGGTCGCGCCAGCCGCTCCACTCGCCGGTCGCGATGCTGTGCGTCCGCACCTGCGCGGTGCCGTGGAGCCGCTTGGCGGCGCCGGTCCAGGAGACGCCGAGCAGGGAGAACTGCTCCGTGTCCTTGCGAGGCAGCTCGCGGCGGTCGGTCGCGACGGCCGGCAGCGCGAGGTCGTAGACCTTGACGGGCCGCTTGTCGCGCAGCGCCGCGCCGCCTCCGCCGTCGGACGGAGAGGCTACGGCGTAGGCCGCCACGCCCCCGCCGCCCAGGACGACAGCGCCGAGGGTGATCCACGCCCTCCGCTTCAAACTCAATGTTCTGTACGCATGAGACACACGAGGACTCACGAAGTTTCCACCCCAAAGAAGGGCCCGAAGGGCCACTGAAGAAAGTCACGGGCGGCGCATCCATCACATGAACCGCCATCCGTCACAGCGCAGTTGGGCGACAGAATGTCACTTCTCGCATGGGGTCTGACTCGGAGACAAATTCGCAGCCAAGAACACACCTACCGAAGTTAAATTCCCCGGTGAGTTCGGCAGGCCAACGCACGGCGCCCGGGGCTGCCGGGGCCGTGGCCTCCCGGCAAGTCACTGCTCGGGGCCGGCTGTTCAGACAAGCGCCGGTGTGGGAGCGGGCAGGTAGGGGGTGATGTTGCGCCAGGCGCGCTCGATGTACTCCTCCTTCTCGCCGACCGGGGCGACGTAGTGCAGCGCACTCTCGGCGGCGTCGTTGCCCTCGAGGCGGGCGATGACCCAGGCAGCGAGGTACTGCGAGGCCAGGCATCCGCCCGCTGTCGCGATGTTGTCCTTGGCGAAGAAGGGCTGGTTGAGCACCTCGACGCCCGCGGCGACGACCCAGGGCTTGGTGGTCAGGTCGGTGCACGCGGGAATGTCGTTGAGCAGGCCGAGCTTGGCCAGCACGAGCGCGCCGGAGCACTGGGCGGCGATGAGTTGGCGCGAGGGGTCCAGGCCGCGCAGGATGTTCATGATCGCCGGGTCTTCGACGGCCTCTCGGGTGGCGATGCCACTGCCGACGATGACGGCGTCAGCGGCGCATGCCTCCTCAAGAGTGGACATCTGCTCGAGAACCACCCCGTTCATGGAGTTCACCTTGGGGCTGGGAGTGGCGATGCTGACGCGCCAGCCGTCGCTCTTGATGCGGTTGAGCACTCCGAGCGCGATCAGCGAGTCGAGCTCGTTGTAGCCCTCGAAGGTGAGGATGGCGATGTGCACGGCGGCGGTCCTTCCGGCTGGAGGCTGGGTGGGTTTGACCGTAAGGACCCGCGAACAGGACAGTCAAAGAATTGTCATGCGTACAATCCGGCGCATGGCAGCCTCGCGGTACAAGACGCTGGTCGACGCGCTCGCATCCGACATCCGGACCGGGCGGCTCGCCGCGGGCGTGCGTCTGCCCACTCACCGCGGGCTCGCCGCCCGTGAGGGCATCGCCGTGGTGACTGCGACCCGGGTGTACGCCGAGCTGGAAACGATGGGCCTGGTGAGCCGGGAACAGGGCCGCGGTACGTTCGTGCGTGACATCGCTGTTCCCGCCGGTCACGGCATCGATCAGCAGGTTGTCGCCACCGATGCGGTGGACCTCAACTTCAACTACCCGTCGCTGCCTGGGCAAGCCGACCTCCTTCGGCAGGCCCTGCGAGAGGTGGCCACCTCCGGTGATATCGACTCGCTGCTGCACTACCAACCGCATCGAGGGCGTCCCCAGGACAGAGCCTCGATCGCACGGCACCTTAGGCGTCGAGGAATCACCACCGACTCGGATCGGATCCTCATCACCACCGGTGCGCAGCACGGCCTTGCCATCACCGTCATGGCCGCCCTCAACGCCGGCGACGTCGTCGCGGTCGACGCACTCACCTACCCGGGCTTCAAGGTCCTTGCGCATGCCCTTCATCTCGACCTGGCGCCGATACCCGCCACCGCCGACGGGCCGGATCTCGACGCCCTCGAGAAGTTGTGCGCGACCCGCCCTGTGCGCGCGATCTACACCATGCCCACGTTGCACAACCCGCTGGGCTGGGTCATGCCGCCGACTGACCGGACCCGTCTGGTCAACCTCGCCCGACAGCACGGTTCGCTCATCATCGAGGACGCCTCCTACGCCTACCTGGTCGAGGACGCTCCACCCCCTCTGGCGGCAACCGCGCCGGACATCACCGTCTATGTCTCGGGGCTGTCCAAGAGCGTCGCCACCGGACTCCGGGTCGGCTTCGTCGTCGCTCCGCCCTCCGCGGCGTCGTCGCTCGAACGCGCGATCAGGGCGACCACCTGGAACACTCCGGCCCTCACCACCGCGATCGCGTGCCGATGGCTCGAGGACGGCACGGTGGACCACTTGGAAGCGCAGAAGCGAGAGGACGCCAAGGCCCGCCAGGCCATCGCCCGACAAGAGCTGGCGGGCCTCCCACTCATCAGCCACGCCTCGTCCTACTTCACCTGGCTGCCGTTGCCCGACGACGCGCGCGCCGATCGCCTGACCGCCACCCTCGCGCGTCAGCACGTCTCGGTATCCACCGCTGAGCCGTTCACCACCTCGACGCACACACCGCAGGCGATCCGCCTCGCTCTGGGCTCGACCGATCTGGACAGTCTCCAGTCGACGCTGCGTACGGTGCGACGATTCGCTGTCGAGGACGCCTACGCGTGAACGCTGCGCGGTGTGGGTGCCGAATATTACGTCGGTGCAGTTCAGCCCCGCTATCGCGCCGACGACAGCGGTCGGCAATGATCACTGCTCACGCTCGTACGCCTTGCCTGCATCGCCGTCACTCACGCCTTCACCGCCCTGCGGCTGATCCCGATGAACGACCACGACAAGGACGTCGAAATCCTCGCGTTGCGTCGCCAGCTCGCCGTCCTGCAACGTCGGCTCGGCAACCAGCGCCCCGGTTTTCAGGCGGCCGACCGCGCCTTCCTGACCTCTCTCCTCGCCCCGCTGCCACGAGCCGCCCTGCGCCGGCTGCGGCTCATCGTCTCCCCGGACACTGTCCTGCGCTGGCACCGCGACTTCATGAATAACCGTCACGTTCGCCTCAGCCGCAACCGGCGTCCCGGCCGCCCCCGCACAGTCACTTCCGTCCGCCGCCTCATACTCCGCCTCGCGGAGGAAAACCCCGCCTGGGGCTACCGGCGCATCCACGGCGAACTCGCGCTCCTCGGCATCAAGCTGGCGCCCTCCACCGTCTGGGAAATCCTCAAGGCCGAAGGCATCGATCCCGCGACCCAGCGCTCGAACGTCACCTGGGCCACCTTCCTGCACTCCCAGGCCGAGGCCATCCTCGCAATGGACTTCATCGAGACCGTCACCCTCACCGGGCAGCGTCAGTACATCCTCGCCGCCATCCACCACGCCCGCCGAGGTGTCCGTGTGCTCGGCACCACCGCGCACCCCACCCACGCCTGGGTCACCCAGGCAATCAAGAACCTGGTCATGGACCTCGAAGATGCCGGACAACTCGCCGCCATCAAGTTCATGATCCGCGACCGCGACGCGAAATACCCCGCTGTCATCGACGAGATCCTCGGTCAGGCCGGGATCCGTACCGTGCTCACCGCCGTCCGCACGCCGCGCATGAACTCAATCATGGAACGCTGGGTTCGCAGCTTGCACCGTGAACTCCTCGATCGCGCCCTGCTCTGGAACGAAGCCCACCTCCGGCGAGCGCTCCGCGAGTACGAGCAGCACTACAACCATCACCGCACCCACCGCACCCTGCAGGCTGCAGGCTGCAGGCTGCCGCGCCTCTCCACGCCGTCCCCGAACCGCTCGAACCAGTACAGATCGAGCGTCTTGGCATACGCCGACGCGACCGTCTCGGCGGCGTGCTCCACGAGTACCAACACGCTTCCTGACCTGCAAGGGCGTAATTATCGGCACGCACAAGGCCCTGGGCCGACCCTGAAGGGTGTCTCTATTCCACGCGTGCGTTGACCTCAGCCTCAGTGACTGCCCGACTCTCCGGACGCTTAAGGGGCTATGATCATTCGCCCCAAAGCCGCTCCGCCGACCTTCTCTGTTGCGCGTCTGTGATCGGTCCACACCGCCACACGTGAGTAAGCCCGTCAGGAGGCGAGGATAGAGATGCCGTCTCCGAGCAGTTTCAGCCCGAGGACGAGGAACAGGACCGCCATCACGGCGACGTTGTGCTGAGCTGCCCAGTCTTTCCAGTTGCCGAGTGTGGTCTTCGCTCGCTCTCCCCCGAGCAGGAAGACTCCCAGTGGGGCCAGCAGGCCGAGGGTGGCGATCAGGACGAAGATGGCCAGCGATGCGATCTGCTGCCCGACCGGCAGCCCGGCTGAGCCGATGGAGGCGGCCGCGGCGATGGTCAGCGGGGCGTTCTTGGCGTTGAGCGCGGCCAGGCCCAGTCCGAGTCCGAAGACCTTGACCGGCGTGAGGCGGTCGATCGCACCCATCCACTTCGGCAGCTGCGCTTGTGAGGGATCCTTCGGGCGCCGGTGCCATTGCCGGGCGCCGAAGAGGACGAGGAGTACGCCCAGAGCGAGCTTGAGGGCTCCCACCCACGTGGCAGGGTGATTGTGGGCGGAGGCCCCTGCGGGGGAAGCGATTGCCAGCATTATCGCGCCCAGTGCCGAGAGTCCCAGGATCCAGCCGACGGTGAAGAGGGGTCCGTTGAGACGCCCCCGAGGTGTGGCGAGTATGAGGATGATGGCGATGATCGGGAGCGGGCTGATCGCGACCGCGGCCGCAAAACCCAGCACGTCACCGAGAACTGCGCCCATGGTTGCCTCCAGGTGGGGATCAGGGTGGCGCAGAGGCTTGGCGCAAGCGGACGCCACGACGGCCTGGGCGGCGCACCGGGCTGCTGTGCGATCGGCTGCGCCGCTGTCTTCGGCTGCGCGGAAGTGGCTGCCCGAGGATGGCGACGACGACGTACTCGGCACGTCCCACCAGTTCCATCCTCCTGCGCTTGGCCGGATCTGTCCTCGGGAGTCTCGGGGTACGCGAGTGCCCCGGCATTGGGCCTGCCGCACCGGGCAGGCTGGACCCCGCAGTGCCGGAGCTTCCCGGGAATCCGCCCCAGGTGACCACTACGCCCAGGGGCGCAGATGCGAGGCAGCGCATCCCCAGTGAGGATTGATATGTGAGGGCGATGGCGCCCCATGTTCGAGCGCTTGGCGACCCTCGCACCGATCCGTGGCAGGAGAATCTCACGATGACTGCGACGACAGGTGGAGCCCAGCCGGCTCAGTCCAAGCGCCCGGGCACGACGGATGGGGTGATCAGCGAGTTCACCATCTTCGCCGAGATCAAGCCGGGCCATGCTGATGCGTTGCGTGAGGATCTCGCCACGCTCTCCGGAGGGAAGGATGACGAGAGGGCCCGTGCGGCACTGCGCGAGATCGGCACCCTGCACGAAGGGCGGCACGTGATCTTCGACAACGACACCCGGTTCATGTTCTGCAGCTCCTTCGACGGCTCCTGGGACACCTACATCGACGATTTCGCCAAGACGGTAATGGGGGACCGCTTCGCAACGATCTTCGCGCACTGCGAAGGGTTCCCTGGCATCCACGATCCAGGGGCGAAGGACTGGTTCGTCGCCCACCAGGAGCCCGCGGGGCTCTTCATCACCTCCTCTCCCGATCTGACCATGCAGCAGATCTGGAAGGACCACCGAGTGGACGAGGCGTTCGAGGAGGTGCTGGACACGTCCGAGTTCCGGGCGATGCTGGACAACCCGGCCAACGCCGAGCTGGTGGGCACGCCGGCCTTCCAGAAGCTGCTGGAGGAAGCCTCGGCCTAGAACCCGGACACAACCAACCCTCAGAACCGACCCAAACGTCGTTGGACCGCTCCAACGGGTGCGTACCAGCTGTTGCAGGGCTGCCCGGGCAGAGACCGATGCGGAGGCACAAGCAATCATGAACACGGCGGACAGCAGCAACGCAGCCGGTGTGGGCGTCGAGATCGACGACGTCCAAAGCGGGGCGCTGCGTCCACGGCCCGTGCCCTACCAGGGAAAGTACGTCTTCCTGCGCGTCGATGACCGCCATGCCGGCCGTGCCCTGCTGCGGCGGCTGCTCCCGGTGACCGCGGGTGGTCTACCCAGCGCGGACCGGATCCAGGAAGCCTGGGTGGCTGTGGCGTTCACCTACCAGGGACTGCGGGCCCTGGGTGTGCCCCAGGAGTCGCTGGACAGCTTTCCGCAGGCGTTTCGTGAGGGCATGGCCGCCCGGGCGGAGCTGATCGGCGACGTAGGCGAGAGCGCCCCGGCCCATTGGGAGGCACCGTTCGGAACGGGCGAAGTTCATATCGCCTTGAGCGCCCTGTCCTCCGATGCGGCCCAGCTGGACAAGGAGCTCGAGCGGGCGCGCGTCGCCTACGAGGACACGCCCGGTGTCCAGGTGATCTGGCAGCAGGACGTCCACCAGCTACCCACGGGGCGAACCACCTTCGGCTTCCGCGACGGCATCAGCCATCCGAACATCGAGGGCGTCGGACTTCCCGGCTCCAACCCGCAGGAAGTCCCCATCAAGGCGGGCGAGTTCATCCTCGGTTACCCCGACGAAACCGGCAATCTGCCGCCCATGCCCAGCCCCGATGTGCTGGGCCGCAACGGGACCTATGTGGCCGTGCGCAAGGCCCACACCAATGTGGCGGCCTGGCGGCAGTACCTGCGCGCGAACAGCTCCAGCGCCGAGGAGGAGGCGCTCCTGGCGGCGAAGATGGTCGGGCGCTGGCCCAGCGGGGCGCCGCTGACGCTGGCGCCGGAGCACGATGACCCGGAGCTGGCGGCCGATCCGCACCGTGTCAACAACTTCCTGTACCGGGAGAACGACGATCGCG
The DNA here is from genome assembly GCF_026340095.1 of Streptomyces sp. NBC_01446. GTDB lineage: Bacteria > Actinomycetota > Actinomycetes > Streptomycetales > Streptomycetaceae > Streptomyces > Streptomyces aureus. The sequence continues at coordinate 988,089 of NZ_JAPEPO010000001.1, forward strand.
GCTACCGGTGCCCGGCCGGTGCGCACATCCGGCGCATCAACCCCCGCGACTCCACGATCATCGGCGACGCACGGATGCACCGCCTCATCCGCCGCGGCACCACCTACGGACCGCCGCTACCCGAGGGCGTGCTGGAGGACGACGGCGCCGACCGGGGCCTCGTCGGAGCGTTCATCGGAGCCCACCTGGAACGGCAGTTTGAGTTCATCAAGGCCGAATGGGTCAACGACGGTAACTTCATCGGCTACCCCGGCGAGAAGGACCCGGTAGCCGGGCATCACGACGGAACCGGCAGCGCCACCATCCCCGAGAAGCCGGTCCGGCGCCGCCTGCGGAACCTGCCCAGCTTCGTGGTCATCCGCGGCGGTGAGTACTGCTTCCTGCCAGGTCTGCGCGCCCTGCGTTGGATCGCGGAGCTGGAGGACTGAGGGCGGTCCCTGCCCCCTGAGGCCTGACCACGGTCTTCGAGGAAAGGTCGAAGTCATGGCAGCACCGTTCGTCCCCTACACGCCTGACGTCGATATCTGTGAGCCCAACTTCGACGAGAACCTGCATACGGTGATCGAAAAGACCGAGCGCTACATCGCCGAGTCGGTCACGGCCGGTGGCACCGGCCGGGCCCTCCGCGACGCCCATGCCAAGGGGTACGGGCTGGTCCGCGGGGAAGTGGAGATCCTGGGCGGGCTTCCCCCCGAGTACGCCCAAGGCATCTACGCGACTCCGGGAACCCACGATGCGCTCATCCGCTTCTCCAACGGCTCGCCTCACGCCGGAGCCGACGCGCGACTGGGTGCCGCCACCGGACTGGCACTGAAGATCTTCGGCATCCGCGGCCCGACCCTGCTGGAAGACGAACCGGACACAGGCACCTTCGACTACGCCAACATCAACGCACCGGTCTTCTTCTGCAACACAGTCGAGCACTACCTGTTCATCCAGGAACTGTTCCTGAACGCGCCGGCCTACTTCTCCCAGGGCAAACCCGGCGCACATCGATTCTTCACCGAGTTCGTGACCGGAAAGGGAACCCTGGACCAGGACAACTGGGCATGGGACGAATTCCTGGCCTTCCTGCGCCTGTCGAAGATCCCCCCGGTCAATGTGCTGCTGTCGAGCTACTGGACCATGGGCGCGGTCCGGCACGGGGACTACATCGCCAAGGTGCGCATCACCCCCGACCCGTCCTTCGCCGCCGCGGTGGTCCGGCGCACCCTCGACCCGACCTCGGCGGCGGAGGTCTTCCGACCGGCCCTGGTGGCCGAGCTGCAGGAGCGGCCCTACGCCTTCGACATCCAGGTCCAGCTCAGCACCGACCTGGAGCGGATGCCGGTGGAGGACACCACCGTGGAGTGGCCCGAGCAGCTCTCTCCGCCCGTCACCGTGGCCAAGCTGCGGCTGCCGCAGCAGGACATCTCCGGCCCGGAAAACCTGGAGAAGATGGACGCGCTGTCCTTCACGCCCTGGCGGGTCACCGCCGAGCACGCACCCCTGGGCAACATCATGCGGGCCCGTAAGAAGGTCTACCGGCGATCCTCCATCGAGCGCCACAAGCTGAACAAGCAGCCGCGCACGGAGCCCCGCAGCGCCGACGAGGTACTCGGTCCGACTCAGTGAAGCCGACGGCTGGGACGGCAAGCGCCCGCCCGGTCACAAGGCCTGCTGCATAGCAGCGGAGTACCGCAACCACCGCAACCGAAGCGGTTATCAACGGCCGCCGATGACTTCACGAGCACCGTCTTGGACCGCAATGACCTCGCGGCCGATAGTTCCGGACGAGAGACTTGGGTTCAACTCCCCGACAGAGTTGCGGGCGTCAGTAGCCGGTGCCGCGCTTGATCTGGGCCCGCTCGAGCTCATGGGTCGCGCCCTTGTGGTCCAAGGTGCTGCACGCGTCGTCGATGTCCTGGGTCAGACGATCGATCTGGTCACGGCTCAGGGTCTCCTTGACCAGGGCACGCATGATCTTCACCCGCTCCGCGTTGGGCGGGAGCGTGTACGCCGGCACCATCCAGCCGCGCTCGGCCGCGAGTTGCCAGGCGACGTCGGACTCGTCGTAGGCGTGCTTGCCGGCAAGGCGGAAAGCGACCAGCGGCAGCTGCTCGAGGTCGCTCCCGATCACTTCGAAGCGGCCGCTGCTCCGCAGGTTGTCCGCCAGCGCGCGGGCGTTCTGCTGCATCGTCTCCATGACGTAGGTGTAGCCCTGCCGACCCAGTCGCACGAAGTTGTAGTACTGCGCGAGCACCATCGACGCGCCGGTGGAGAAGTTCAGGGTGAACGTCGCGTCGGTCTTGCCCAAGTAGTTCTCGTGGAATACGAGATCCTTGGGCAGGTCGGACTCCTCGCGGAAGACCAGCCAGCCGATGCCGGGGTAGACCAGGCCGTACTTGTGTCCCGAGACGTTGATCGAACGGACCTGCTCGAGCCGGAAGTCCCACTTCGAGTCCGGGTAGAGGAAGGGCCACACGAATGCGCCACTGGCTCCGTCGACGTGGATCGGGATGTCGAGGTCCCGCTCCTTGCGGACGTCCCGCAGGAGCTTGTCGATCCCGACGACGTCGTCCTTGTGGCCGGTGAACGTGGTGCCGAGGACGGCCACGACGCCGATCGTGTTCTCGTCGAGGAGAGGCTCCACGTCCTCCGGGCCGATCGTGTACTTGCCCTCGGCAAGCGGCACGATCCGCGGCTCGACGTCGAAGTAGCGGCAGAACTTCTCCCACACGACGTGGACGTCCCCGCCGAAGATCAAGTTGGGTCGGTCGACCGACAGATTGGCCGCCTGGCGGCGCTTCCGCCACTTCCACTTCAGCGACAGCGCCCCGAGCATGATCGCCTCGGACGAGCCCTGGGTCCGACATCCGGTGGTCCTGCCCGGCGCGTTGAAGAGGTCGGCGAGCATGCGCACGCAACGCTGCTCGATCTCGGCGGAAATCGGGTACTCCGCATGGTCGATGAAATTGCGGTGGAGATTCTCGGCGATGATCCGCTGCGCCTCCGGCTCCATCCACGTGGTGACAAACGTGGCGAGATTGCGCTGCGGGTCACCCTCCATGGCGAGGTCCTCATCCAGCAGCCTCATCGCGTCCGTCGCGGTCATGCCTTCCTCGGGGAAGGTCTCCGAGGGAGCGGGCACGGTCAGGAAACGGTTGCCGAACAGGGCCGCAGCGTCTCTCTTGGTCATGCGGAGGATTCAAACAGTTCCGGAACGTACCTCGGCGAAGAACACGCCGAGGAGGAACAGCGAGCCGTGACCTCCGCCATATCGGTCGATATTGTCGCAGCCCACGAATTCATGGTCACAATCATGGGTAAATTTCAGCAAATCACCAATGTGCCGATTGCCTACTTACTGCGAAGGCGGCAATCGACGACCCTTGAATGCTCGTTCCAGTAGATCGCGCCGGGGTGCCGTCTGCTGGCTGATTGCGGGGTGCCCGGTCTCACGGGGAGGCGTCGGTGGCTGTATCGGATAGCCGGCTCTCGCCGGTCCGGACTGCTCCGACGAAAAGTCGAAGTCCAAGACCTAGGACGAGGAGATCGAGCAGCATCTGGACGGTGACGATCAGGTGGGCGGCTTCGCTGGTGGCGGTGATGTCGCCGAAGCCGACCGTGGTGAAGGTCGACACCGTGAAGTAGAGGGTGTCGGTGCGAGTGAGGGTGTGGGAACTGAAGTTGGCCGGATTATCTTGGGCGAGGATGAAATACGCTGCGGCGAACAGCAGCAGGAATAGTGGTGTGGTGACCGAGAGCGCCTCGGCCGCCCGGATGGCGGGGTAGTCGGCGCGGGTGATCGAAATGACCTCCCAGGTCACGACTCCGGCAAGGATCAGCAGCGCGACTGACAATGACGCCGGGACCGGGACCGACAACTCCTCGAGTTGCTGCAGCGGGGCGAGGTAGTACAACGCGACCAGGCCCAGCGAGGTGGCCAGGATGCGCACGAATGCCAACAAGGCCAGCCGTCGCCGCTGTGCCGGGGGCAGGGAGCGGAGCGGTTTCGGGATAAACATCTAACGGCCTCCGGTTCACACGGTCGCATCCTCGGAGCGGTGTAAAGCTCGACGAGGAAGGTGCCGTGGAGTGGATATTACGCGGCGTCTGTGAATGTGCCGTTGAGCTCGGCGGCGGTTCGCCTGATCGAGGTCCGGGGGGTTGGCCAGGGATCAGCGGAAGTCTTGGAGGCAGCGGAGGCCGGCGCGGGCATGCGAAGCCGTGCGAGGCCCGGTCGAGGACGGCCCAGACCAGGCTGATGCAGGTGGTCTCACTGAGGAAGCGGTCGATGACCTTGGCCCGACGGCGGGTCTAGCCGAGGGGCCGCTCGATGAAGTTGCTGCACGCAGCTGCGCCCGGAGGATGTCTGCCGTGTCGTCTATCGATGGCCTGTGCCGGACATGCACTGATCCCGTCGCTCGCCAGGTGGGTACCCAAACGTACTTCCGCGGTCGGTGTAGCGGCTTGGTGAGTACCGCCGCGCCAGAGGTGACCAGAAGGGCCTCCTGCCGCCCTCCCGGCACAGGTCACCGCGAGTACGTGGCCAAGTGCCTGACCAGCCCGACGAGTGCGAGCACCCAGGCGGCGACGGCGATCCAGAGCAGTACCTGCCCCGGCGTCCGCAACCAGCCCACGGCCAGGGCGTCGGCGACGGACAGGATGGCGACGGCCGTCATGCCCATCGGGAAAACTGTCGCCCAGCGCCTCATGTCGTAGTGCGGACGCGGCCAGCGTGCCTCGGCGAAGACGAGTACGGCGTACCAGCACACGGACAGCGCGAGCGTGACCAGAGTGAGCGCACGCAGCGCGTCTTGTACAGCGGTGCCGCGCCAGGCGGGCACGGCCAGCAACTTCGACCCGGCGAGCGCGGAGATCGCCAGCGTGCCGCCGGCCACCCATTGGTCGCCCGCGCCGGACCGTACCTGGCCGAGGTCGAAGCGGAGAAAGGCGATCGGGTAGAGCGCCAGCCCGAGCAGGAAGCAGCCCAGCGCCGGCCAGGCGAGCCACCCGGACGGCAGCGAGAGGGCCAGTGTTCCGCCCAGCACGGCCAGGCCCTGCGTCGCGACACAGACCAGGAACACCGTGCCCGGCAAGCGCCGCCGCCAGTGCCGCACCACCGCCGTCAGCAACACCGGCCAGATCAGCACCGCGACGACCAGCGCGGCGACGGCGACACTCGACCATCCCTGTAGTGCGAACCAGGTCCCGAGGATGGTCGTCGCGGCCACTGCGGTCAGCGCGGGCGGCTTGTCTGCCTTGATCTCCCACTGTTCCCGTTCGCGCAGTAGCTGCCGCGCGAAGTCGACGGCGAGGGCGAGCCATACGATGGCGGCGAGGACGAGCAGGATCAATGAGAGCGTCTCCTGCCCGACCAGGTGCAGCCCGATGGAGACAATCCCGGTCGCCATCACCGCTGTTCCTGCTCCCGGGGGCAGCTCCACCCACCAGCCGACTAGCCCGTCCCCGGCCGGGACACGATCACCCATCCCCCCACAGTCTGCGGCGGTGGGGGGAGCCGCAACCGCAACGCGGTGCCCGACGGGCGAGCGGGCGCCAGTCCAGCGCACGTCGCCACGACGGCCCACAACGGCGCAAGGTCGGGGTTGTCGCGCAGACCGAGACACGTGCCACATCCGTGCCAGTTGGACCGGCCGGCAGCGGTCAACGCCGGGCACGACGGCTCGCCTCCCACCCCATTGACCAGTCACGTCATTGCTGGTCAGCGACCCAGGGCGGCTTCGCCACCCGCCGTGGGGGCAGGCAAATAGGCACGCCGGACACCCCGTAGCCCTTGATCAACACGGCGTCGCGGGGCGATAACGCAGGAGGCGAGTTCAGCAACCTGCGGTTTTGCCTATACGTGTTGGTATTTACGCGTCAGAACCCCAGGAAGGGTCTGACGGCTCGTGATTCCCAAGCTGATGTCTCGGCAGAGCCAGACGGCCTTTCTCCGCCGTCGTTCGGATGCCCTACCGTTTCGACCATGACTCGGAAAGCGGAGGCAACTGAGCCCGGATCCACCGGCTTGATGTCTGTGGGCAGTTTTTCGGGGAATGAAGAAGTGCCTTGTGACCTGCGATGATGGGGTTTCTCTAGGACCACATCAGGCACGATCAGCAAGGCACTTCCGAGATGCAATCTTCCCATGCCGCAGCGGCGGTCTCATCCGCGTTCGATGACCCGAACCTGATCGCGTACGGCGGGCTGGAGCCGGTGGTGCGGTTGGCCGAGCGGTGCGGTCTGCCCGCACTGGTCGGGGAGTACATCCGTCTGCCGGCCTCGAAGGACGGCACCGGTGCCTTCCCCACGGCGAAAGTGATGTCGCTGGTGGGCGGCATGATCGCGGGCGCCGACAGCATCGATGACATGCACCGGCTACGGCACGGCGCGATGGGCCGCCTGTTCTCCGGTGTGCGGGCCCCGTCCACGCTGGGGTCGTTTCTGCGTTCCTTCACGCACGGGCATGTGAAGCAACTGCACGCTGTGGCCCGCCGGTTCCTTCCTGAACTGGCCCGTCACGCCCCGCTGCTGCCCGGCGCGGACCAGGTCGCCTACGTGGACATCGATGACACCATCCGCCGCACCTACGGCTACGCCAAGCAGGGCGCCGGTTACGGATACAGCAAGGTCAAGGGCCTGAACGCGCTGCTCGGCATCGTCTCCACACCCCTGGCCGCCCCGGTGATCGCCGCCACCAGGCTGCGCAAGGGACCCTCGAACTCCGCGCGCGGGGCGGCAGCGTTCGTCGCCGAGACCATCCGCACCGCCCGCGCCTGCGGCGCCAGTGGCCTCATGGTGATGCGGGCGGACTCCGCGTTCTACGGCGCCGACGTCGTGAACTCCTGCCGGGCGCTCGACGCGCGTTTCTCCATCACCGTGCGGATGAACGCCTCCGTCAAGGCCGTCATCGCCCGCATCGACGAGGGCACCTGGACGCCGATCAAGTACCCCAAGGCGGTCTGGGACGAGGAGGGCCAGTGCTGGATCTCCGACGCCGAGATAGCCGAGACCGGCTACACCGCCTTCACTTCCAAGCCGAAGAAGCAACAGGTCACCGCCCGTCTGATCGTGCGCCGAGTCAAGCGCCTGGACTCTGGCGCCGTTCCCGCCGGGCAGGGCACGCTCTTCGACACCTGGCGCTACCACGCCGCGTTCACCGACTCCCCGCTCTCCCTGAAGGACGCCGAAGCCGATCACCGTCGGCACGCTGTCGTCGAGCAGGTGATCGCGGATGTCAAGAACAGCGCCTTCGCTCACGCGCCGTCCGGCCATTTCCAGGCCAATGCCGCATGGCTCGCTCTGGCAGCCCTGGCGCACAACCTGACCCGCGCCGCCGGCGCCCTGGCCGGAACGTTCCATGCCAGAGCGACCACCGCCACCATCCGTGACCACCTGATCAACGTGCCCGCCCGCCTGGCCCGCTCGGCCCGCCGCCTCACCCTGCACCTGCCCGAACGCTGGCCCTGGAGCACGGACTTCATTCAGCTCTTCAGCATCGTGCACGCGCCACCAGCCCTCTGACACTCCCTGACCGACCCGCCCGAAAGGGCCCGAGACTTGCGGAAAAGTGGAAAGGCTGGGCAGACCAGCGGTCACCCCACGCCCGAATCCGCAACTCAGCCCCGACACACCCTGCACGACCCCGAACCGATCACACCACAATCAAGGCGGTGGATCCGGGCTGAGTCCTGCCCGCGTCGAACGCCGCCCCAGCCCGGGCCACGGGTCGGGGCGGCGTTCGACCACTATCGAGGAATTGGTCCCCCGGAAAGCCACCGAAACCCTGCCTACTTGCTGCCGCGCCGCGCCCCTCCCTCCTTGGTGGCATCTCCCAACCGCGTTCAACGTCTCGATGCCGCGCACAACGGCCCGGACGGAAATCCGGCATATGGGGTCCTCGAAATCGGACATGGGGCCAAGATTTCACATGGCCCCATACCATCGGCTCCAGTTATGTGGACGTCGCTCCCAGCCCCGCTCCCACTGGGAGCGAGTGCGACCTGCGCGAAGAGCGCTAGCCCATACCCATAAGACCCCCCGAACGACGGGGAGCCTGCGGTCACAAAACGGACACGAATGTGAACACGCGGGCAAGGAATCGAATATGTGGACAGTGGCCCGGGTGGGAGCAATCAGTTAAGGGGGCCGGAAGGGAGCATGCTCCCTCCCACCGCTCCCAGGGAGCGGCTCCGGAAACAGAAAAAGGGCCGTTATGAAAACGGCCCTTCACCTGCGACGTTCGATACGTTCGAACTGTCGGGACGACAGGATTTGAACCTGCGACCCCTTGACCCCCAGCAAAGTGCGGAATTCGTCACCAGATCTTGGCGAACGTAACGCGCCGTCGGCAGCGCCGAGGGGGCAGAAGGCAGCTGTTCGCGCACGTCACGAGATGCACAACGCCGTCAGGAACGCTGCGCAACCACACGGTGCTGTATGCGGCTGTTCGCCGCCGTTGCCAGCCAAGCTCCAGCTCACCGCTCATACAGAGAGCCTGCCCCGGACGCGCTTGCCTGATGCCACGTCCGCCAGGGGCGCCCTACTGCGTACGACAGCGCCTGCCAGACCCGCGGAACACCGCCCTAGCCACGCGCGGGGTCGCGTTCATCGGCTATACGAAAGATCATCACGTGTGGCCGCCCGGATTTGGCGTGCTCCGTGGATCGGCATCCTCGGTAGCGTGGCCATCTGCTGCATGGGGTGTCCATGTGTCCGGCTGGCCCGTGCAAGGGTCCCCGACGGAGAGTGATGAGGCGGCAATGAGTGAACTGACGAAGCCCGAGGTCGACGTTCCGGAGGGTGACGCTCCCACCGAGCTGACCATCCGGGACCTGGTCGTCGGGGACGGGGCTGAAGTGAAGAACGGCATGGTGGTCAGGGTCCACTATGTCGGGGTGACCTTCGAGTCCGGGAAGGAGTTCGATGCCTCCTGGGACCGGGGTGAGCCGTTCAAGTTCGCCCTGGGCGGTGGCAGGGTCATCAAGGGCTGGGACCGGGGGGTGAGGGGGATGAAGGTCGGCGGTCGGCGCGAGATCATCGTTCCCCCGCGTCTCGGCTACGGCAATCAGTCGCCCTCGCCGTTGATCCCGGCGGGCTCGACCCTGGTCTTCGTGGTGGACCTGCTGGACTCGTATTCCAGCACAACCGGGTGGAGCAACGCCTAGTAACGTGCGGTAAACGGGAGCGCGGTCGCCATACCGGTCGGCGTCCACGACGCTCGGGTCAGGCGCCACGATCGGAGTCCACGTCTCCATGTCCTCCGCGATGGCATGGGCCCATCCCCTTCCTCCGCGCGTACACACCGAGTGCGCCACGTAGCGCGCGATCCCCCGCCGCCGCAGATCCAACTCATCAGAGGCATCGGCGAGTTGCCCCTCGGAGAACACCCACACGTAGACCGGAACTCCCAGATCAGACCGCAGGCACCAGCCCGCTTGGAACGGCGCCCGAGGAGCATCGACCTGCGGGGCGAAATCGGAGGAGTACCCGTCGGGAGGCTGCGCCGTGAACTCCAAGAGTGGCCGGCCGGACTCCCGCGCATCGTCGATCAACGCCTGAAAGGTCCACCCGCACGCCGGCACCCGCGGGCCACCGAGCTCGATCACGGAGGGCGGCTGCCCGTTCGGAGCCACCTCACCCGTGCGCCGGACGAGACAGTGAGGGTGGAGGTGTCTGCGCCGCCGGGGTCGATGACCGAGGCGGCGACGGTGCCCATGAGCGTGTTCGGGGTCTTCACCGTGACAAACCTCAAGATCTTGTTCTCCAGGGTGTTGAAGCGCACCCTGCCCGCCCTCAAGTATCCGGTGCTCTACAGGGTGTTGGCGGACTCGAAGTAGGGGCCCTGGCCGACGACGGCCAGGGGGCACACGGTCGGTGTTGCCGTAGTTGGTCACCGAGCAGGTCTCTCCGGTGACCCTGGCTTGGAGGTCGGTGACGCCGGCGAAGCGCACAGGGAGCCCGCCCCAGACACGCTCGCCAGAGCGGACCTGTTCGGGCGCGGTCTCTACCCGGCAAATCTCGGAGCCGCGTACACCAGGCCGTCCCACCACTTCCTTCGCCCGCCCGGCCCGGACAAGTTCGGCGGCCCTCTTGGTCGCCGAGCGAAGACCTGCCCCGCCTACCGGGCTCGGCGGCCTACGAGACCGCCGAGTTCGACGAAGACGTCACCGTCGGGGACCACACCGTCCTCCTCACCTGCGTCGCCGCCGCCGAGGCGGGCGCGAGCCACGTGCGCCCCCTCACCCACCACCAGCGTTCCTTCGCCCCCTCGGCTTGACATCCCGGCCCCGTCCGACCGCACTCATTTGACCGGATGCAGCCTCCGCTTTACTCTCGAATCAGTACGGAGGCAGCATCCGTTTTGATGCGGCCGCAAGATCACCGGAGCGGGAGGGCGCATGAGCGCCACTGAACAGCGGGGCCGCAAGCCCCGTGCGGACGTCCAGCGCAATCGCGCCGCCCTCCTGGAGACCGCGCAGCGCCACTTCCTGCAGCACGGGGTGGGTACCTCGCTCGAGGCGGTGGCCAAGGAAGCGGGCGTGGGGCCCGGCACCCTGTACCGGCACTTCCCCACGCGGGAGGCGCTGCTGGCGGCCGTGCTGCAGACGCGCTCCGAGGAGTTGGTGGCCCGCCAGGCGGACATCGAGCAACTCGGCGATGCCGCCGAGGCATTGGAGCAGTGGCTGCGGGCGATGGAGGACTACTTCAGCGCCTTCAGTGGGCTGCCGGAACCGCTCATGGCCGCGGCCCGGGCACAGGAGCCGGACAACCCGCTCACGATCCCCTGCGACATCCTCATCACCGCCACCGACGAGCACGTGCAAGCCGCGCAGAGCGCAGGGCACGTGCGCGCGGGGGTGAGGGGCTACGACCTGTTCCTCGCAGCCTGCTCCACCGCCTGGATCAAGGGCAACGGCACCGACGAGGAATCACTCGACCGCCTCCGCACACTCATCGCGAGCGGCTACCGCCAGCGGAACGCCCAGCCGTAGACCGCCGCAAGCACCCCCTCCCACCACCCAACCATCACACCGTGCTGCCCTAAGGGCAGCACGACCTCCCAAGGGACAAATCATGAAAATTACTGTTATCGGTGCCGGTGCCATCGGCGGGAACCTCGCTGCCAAGCTCAGCACGGCCGGTCACGACGTCCAGATCGCCGACGCTCGCGGTCCCGAGGCCGTCCGGGCCGAGGTGCTGGAGTCCGGGGCCCGCGCAGCGGACCTCGCCGACGCCGTCCAGGACCGCGACGTCATCGTCCTGGCCATCCCCTTCGGGGTGGCGGGAAAGCTGGCCGACCTGTTCGCCACGGTCCCGGACGAGACGGTCGTCATCGACACCTCGAACTACTACCCGCACCTCAGCGGGCAGATCGAGGCCGTGGACAACGGCCAGGTCGAGAGCGTGTGGAACGCCGAGCAGCTGGGCCGCCCCGTGGTCAAGGCGTGGAACGCCGCCCTGGCCGGAACCCAGCAGACCAAGGGTGTCCCGGCAGGCACCCCGGGCCGCATCGCCATCCCCGTCGCCGGCGACTCCGAGGAGGCGCGGCGCGTGGCCATGCAGCTCGTGGACGACACCGGCTTCGACCCCTACGACGCCGGCACATTGGCCGATTCCTGGCGCCAGCAGCCGAACGGCCCTGCCTACTGCACCGAGCTGACCCTCGACGAACTGCCGGCGGCCCTGGCCGCGGCCGACCGCGCCAAGGACGTCCGCGTCCGCAACAGCCTGCCGGAGCGCTTCGCCGCTCTGCCGGCCGACCCCACCCTGGCCGACGTCGTCGAGATGAATCGCGCCGCCCACCGCTGACCCGTCCGGCGCCGCCGCCGTCGCATACGGGACGACACGAAGGCGGCGGCGTCACGGACGCAAAGAACACGCACCCCCTGTTGCAGCGTACGGCTCCAGCACGACCCTGCTTGGCAAGCGCCCCGATCGAAGAGGGCGGTGGCACGTCCTGTGCCGTCTTCATGCCGACCGCGTCGTTCCGCGGCCTGCCGCGCTGCGCCGCGCCCCAGTCGCCGCCCCAAACCGCCGTGGCGGGGAGTAAGTGCCGCAGAGAGGATCACCTTGCCCAGCACAGCATCAACGTTCAGCGACCTTGTCCGGTCCCGGCGCTCCGTGCGTGGATTCCGGCCCACCCCGCCGTCCCTGTCGGACATCCGCGGCGTGCTGGAGGACGCTCAAACCGCCCCCTCGAACTGCAACACCCAGCCCTGGACAGTGCACGTCGTCTCGGGCGCGGAGCGGGACGCCCTGAGCGGACATCTACTCAAGGCCGACGAGGAGGGACGGTTCTCCTACGACTTCACCTTCGACTACGCCGACTTCGGCGAGGGCAGCTACCTTGACAGGGCGCACCAGCACGCCGCGACCCTCTACCAGGCCCTGGGGATACCGCGCTCGGACCGGAGGGCCAGGAAGGCCGCAGCCCGCGAGAACCTGGCCTTCTTCGGCGCCCCGCACATCGCCTTCCTGTTCATGCCGACATTCGGCGACGGGGTACGAGCGGCCGGTGACATCGGTATGTACGCGCAGAACTTCCTGCTCGCGCTGGCAGCCCGGGGGCTGGACGGCATCCCCCAGACCAAGCTCGGGTTCTACGCCGACACCATCCGCGAGCACCTGGGCGTTCCGAAGGAGCTCAAGCTGCTGTTCGGCATCTCCTTCGGTACAGCCGACGTGACCGCACCGGCAAACAGCTTCCGCATGGGGCGCATCCCGCTCGAGCAGAGCGTGGTCCTGCACGGCACCCCTGGCGTCCTGGACGGGCAGTAGCTCTTCCTCCCGCACTAACAATCCGGCGAGCACGCCCGGCCAGCTGTACTGAGCGGGCCCTCGACGGGCTCTGGGCGGCCGACCGGGGCTGAGGCTCTGCCAAGGTCGCATCACTACGCAGCTCCCCCTCCCGGCAGCCCTTGCTGTCCGCCGCGCCTCGCGCAGTGGGGGAGCTGTGTGGTTCCTGGTGTCTCCGCCGCGGGTTCGCGCACCTGCAGTCCCGGGTGCCCGCGAACCGCCCTCCCCTTTCCCGGATCCGGACCATTTGCAATACGGAGGCTCCCTCCGTATTGTCGAGAAGGTAAGCGGATGCACTCTCCGTTTTTTCTCGCCTCGTCTGGAGAGACAACTATGACCATCCCGCAGATGCTCCTGGCCATGCAGTTCACCAGCGGCTACGGATCCGAGCCCGGGGCATGGCGGCTGCCCGGGGCCAACCTGTCCAGCTACACGAACATGGACCAGTTCGTGCGTTACGCACAGGCCGCCGAGCGCGGCAAGATCCAGCTGCTGTTCATCGCGGACACCCCGGTCCTGGACGTGGACCTGGAGAACGAGCACCCGCACCACCCCATCGACCCGATCCTCGTCCTCACCGTCATCGCCCGCGAGACCGAGCGGATCGGCCTGGTGGCCACCGGCTCCACCACCTTCAACGAACCCTTCAACCTCGCCCGCCAGTTCAAGGCCCTGGATGTGATCAGCCACGGCCGGGCCGGATGGAACGCAGTCACCACCTCCCACCCGGCGGCCGCGGCGAACTTCGGCTCTCCGGTCCCGCCCCGTGCAGAGAAGTACGAGCGTGCCCACGAGTTCGTCCAGATCGTGCAGGCACTGTGGGGCAGCTGGGAGAAGGACGCCTGGGTCCTCGACGTCGAGGGCAAGCGGTTCGCCGACATGGGCAAGATCCAGCCGGTCAACCTGCAGGGCCGCCACGTCGCCTCCCGCGGGCCGCTGCCCATTCCACCGTCCGAGCAGGGCCAACCGGTCATCTTCCAGGCGGGCGGCGGCAGTTACGGCCTGGAGCTGGCCGGCCGGTACGCCAGCGGCGTGTACGCCAACCCGATGACGATCGACGACGCCATCGCCCAGCGAGAAGCCTTGCGGGACGCCACCGAGCGGGCCGGGCGCGACCCGGACGAGGTGAAGATGCTCGCCGGCTTCATGCCGACCATCGCCTCCTCCCGCGCCGCCGCCCTGGACCGGCGGCGCTTCCTGGACGAGTCCGTCGACCTGCGCCAACGCGTGCGCTATCTCGGCGCCATGATCGGTCTGCCGCTGAGCCACGAACAGCTCGACGAGCCGCTGACCGCGGGCCAGTTGGCCGACGCCGTACCCAGTCCGCATGACGCACGCTCCGCCCGCGCCCTCGAGGTGGCGCGGGAGGGCTGGAGTCTGCGGGACGTCCTGGCGCACGGCGTCATCGACTACCACCCGGTCGTCGCCGGCACCGCCACTGACGTGGCCGACCACATGCAGGAATGGTTCGAGGCGGGCGCCTGCGACGGCTTCTCGCTGGCCATCGACGGCTACCACGACGGCGTCGACGCCTTCGTCGACCAAGTCGTGCCGCTCCTGCAGGAACGCGGCCTCTTCCACCACGACTACGAGGGCGACACCCTGCGCGAGAACCTCGGAGCCCGCGACCAGTACGGCCTCGATCCCCGCGTCACGGAAACAGCCCGGTCATGACCTCCACCCACGTCCCCGACAGCGTCACCTTCCAGGCGTTCCGCGACGCCATGGCCACCGTCCCCTCCCCCGTCGCCGTGGTCACCGCCATGGACGGCCCCCGCCCGCACGGCACCACGGTCAGCGCCTTCGCCTCACTGTCCCTGACGCCCCCGATGGTGCTGACGTCCCTGGACAACCGCTCCCAGCTGCTGACGATCATTCGCCGCACCGGCCGCTTCGGCCTCAACATCCTGGGCGCCCACCAGGCCGACCTCGCCGACGTCTTCGCCCGCTCGGGACCGGACAAGTTCGACGGCGTGACCTGGTCACCGAGCCAGGAACTGCCCCGCCTGCCGGGCTCGGCGGCATGGATCGCCGCCGAAGTCGACGACTACGTCGGTGCCGGAGACCACACCGTCCTGCTCGCCCACGTCCACGCCGCCGAACAGGGCGAGGGCGACCTGGGAATCCTCAGGCCCCTCACCTACCACCACCGCTCCTTCGGCACCCACACACCGCTCGCTTCCTGACGCTGCGGCCACTTCTCCTCGGGCCACTCCCCCGGCCCCGTTCCCCAACCCACCGGCAGACCACCGCAGTCACCAACCCCTGCCTGCTTGCCTGCCATAGCGCGAAAGAGATCACGTACATGTCCCTCGACGAAACGTCGACGCACGCCGCTCCGGACGCCGCCGTTCCACCACCCTCCCACCGCGCCAGTGACAAGCTGCCGGCCCGGGACTCCCTCATCATCTGGGTCCTGACCCTCTCCACGTTCATCGCCCTGCTGAACGAACTGCTGGTGGGCGTGGCGCTGCCCACGCTGATCGACGAGCTCGGCATCACGCCGAGCACGGGGCAGTGGCTCACGACGGGCTATCTGCTGACACTGGCCGTCCTCATCCCGGCCACCGGCTTCGTCATGCGGCGGTTCAACCTCCGCACGATCTTCATCACCTCGATGTCCCTGTTCACCGCCGGTACCGTGATCGCCGCCGTCGCTCCGGGGTTCGGCGTGCTGTTCACCGGTCGCATCATCCAGGCAGTGGGCACGGCCGCCCTGATGCCGTTGCTCATGGCCACAGTGATGCGCCTGGTCCCCCAAGGCCGCCGGGGCCGGATGATGGCGCTGGTCACCGCCGTGGGCGCGGTGGCGCCCGCGGTCGGACCCGCGCTCTCCGGAATCATCGTCTCCCAGCTCAGCTGGCGGTGGCTGTTCATCCTCGTCCTGCCCGTCGCCCTGGCCGGACTGGTACTGGGAGCCGCCAAGCTGCGCAACATCACCACTCCCGAACCGGCCACGCTGGATGTGCTGTCGCTCATCCTGTCCGCCGTCGGGTTCGGCGCGCTCATCTACGGTCTGGCCACGATCGGTGAGTCGGTCTCCGGCCACGCGCCCGTCCCGCCCTATCTCCCCATCGTGGCCGGGGTCCTCTTCATCGCGGCGTTCGTCCACCGGCAGATCGTGCTGCAGCGCACCGACGACGCGTTCCTCGACATGAGGATCTTCCGAACCAGCTCGTTCACCGTGCCGCAGCTGGTCATGGTCGTCGTCCCGCTGATCGGGTTCGGCGTGCCGATGGTCCTGCCGCTGATCCTCGCCCACGTGTCCGGGCTGAGCACTATGGAGATCGGCTTCTTCATGCTCCCCGGCGGAGTGGTGGTCTCCGTGGTCTCAGCCCTCGGCGGGCGGCTCTACGACCGCGTCGGGCCGCGTCCCCTGGCGATTCCCGGAGCGATCATCTGGACGGCCGCCCTGTGGTTCCTGAGCCAAGTCGACGCGGGCACCAGTACCACGACACTCCTGATCGCCTACCTCATCATGATCGTCGGTCAGGCCCTCATGTGGGCGCCGATGACGACGGCCGCACTGGCCTCGCTGCGTGCCGAGCTCTACCCGCACGGCAGCGCGGCGTTCAACACCGTCCAGCAGCTGGCGGGCGCCGCGGGCGGCGCGATCCTGGTCTCGGCCTACACCATCGGGTCGCACGCACAGGACGCGGGAACACTGAACCTGGCCCAGTCCGTCTCGGCAGCGCAGACCGCCTTCACGACGGCGGCGGTCATCGCCTGCCTCGCCATCATCGGAGCCGTCTTTGTCGGGAAGGCCAAGCAGCCCGCTCGACAGGACTGAGCCGGGGGTGCCCACCGGACCACCGGCGCCCAGGTATCGCTTGATCCTGGCGCCGGTGTTCCGGTGGTCCGGAATCAGCAGCGTCCGGTCGAGCACCGCCACGGGTGCGCCGCGCTGCCCGAACCCCTCACGAACCTTCAACCTTCCCCGAACACATCTCCCGCCGACCCTCCAGCAGAGCCGGCAGCAGGAATCGAAAGACCATGAAACTCTCTCTCGTCGAGCTCTCCACCGTCTCTCCCGGCAGCGACAAGGCCCAAGCTCTCAAGGACTCGGTCGACGCCGCGCAACAGGCGGAGGACCTCGGCTACCACCGCATCTGGTACGCCGAGCACCACGACTCCGCCAGCACCGCCTCCACCGCGCCGGAGATCCTCATCGCCCTGGCGGCCAGCGCCACCTCCCGCATCCGGGTCGGCTCCGGCGCGGTGCTGCTCAACCACTACAGCCCCTACAAGGTTGCCGAGACCTTCCTCCAGCTCGAAGCCGTCGCCCCGGGCCGTATCGACCTCGGCCTCGGCCGCGCTACCGCAGGACCCGTCGTCGACCTCGCCCTGCGCCGCGACCGCGACGTACCGCCCACCGACGACTTCGCCGAACAGGTCCAAGAGGTCCTCGCCCACCTCCACGGCGGCTTCCCCGCCGACCACCCCTTCGCGCGCCTCGACCCCACGGCCGGCATCTCATTCCGGCCCGAGGTGTGGATCCTCGGCTCCTCCGGCTCCAGCGCCCAGATGGCCGGACAGCTCGGCCTCGGCTACGCGTTCGCCGGTTTCATCAACCCCGGCCTGGCCGCCCGAGCCCTGCTCCGCCACGCCGCCCACACCGCAGGCAGTCCGGCGAGGCCGCGCGGCATCCTGTCCGTCAGCGTCGTGGTGGCCGACACCGACGCCGAAGCCCAGCGCCTGAGCTGGATCCGAACGGCCCTCATGGCACGCCTGGCCCGCGCCGGCACCGGTGCACAGGTGCCCACCGTCGAGGAGGCTGCGCGCGAACTCACCCAGGCACAAAAAGACGCCCCCACGGTCATCACCGACGGACGCTGGCCCCTCCAACTCGCCGGCAGCCCGGGGACCGTACGGGACCAGCTGGAGCAGATGACCAAGGCCGCCGGCGTCGATGAGGTCATGGTCCAGGACATGGTCGCCGATCCCGCGACCCGCGCCCACTCCCGCACGCTGCTCGCTCAGGCCCTCGACCTCACCCCCGCCCGCACATGACGGGCCACCGAGTCCGGCGGCGCGGCGGCAGCCGTGTCGTTGAAGATGCTCGGAATGATGCAGTGCCGACGTCGGGGCCGAAATTCATGGCCTGGTCGCCGGGGTCTCCCGCACGTCGTTCCAGGCGCCATCGTCGTCGCGCCAGAGCCATCGGAGTGTGTCGGGGAGGATCGCGGCGCCATGCAGGGGTGTGTGCCCTCCCTGGCCGACTTCCAGCTTGTAGTCGTAGCCGCGGTACTGGAGGGCCGCAGCCATGTCACGGTTGGCGAGCTCCCAGTCGCCGAACACGATGTTGAGGTCCTTGTGTCCGGTCTGGAGGAACACCCGCAGTGGCTTCTTTTCGCCTCGCCGGATCAGGGACGGGTAGGCGTGACCGCCTCGGATGTTCGTGAAACTGCCGCAGTGGCTGATGACGTTGCCGAACGCGTCAGGGCGCTCCCATGCCACAGTGAATGCGCAGATCCCGCCCGAGCTGATCCCGCAGATCCCGCGGCGCGTGGGCTCGGCGGTGATGCGGTAGCTCTGCGAAATGCCGGGGAGAAGGTCCTCCAGGAGGAATCCCGCGTAGTCGCCGCCGAGCGAGTCGTACTCCCGGCTCCTGTTGTCGGATCCGCCGTACACCGGCAGGCCGGGCCCGTTGGGACCGGGATCGACGAAGACGGCGATCGTGACGGGTATGTCGCCAGCGGCGATGAGGTTGTCCAGCACGGCTGGTGTGTTGACTGCCGGATCGAGGTAGATCTGGCCGTCCAGGAAGACCAGCAGTGAGGCGTCGGCGCTGCCGTCGTACTGGGCGGGAACGTAGACCCAGTAGCGGTGCGGGGCCCCGGGGTAGACAGTGCAGTCGCGGAGCCGGTGCTCGTGAATCTGCCCTCGAGGGATTCCGGCCTGGTACTGGGACTCTTCGCCGAGTTCATAGGGTTCATCGCCTGAGCAGCTATATGCGTAGGCAAGACGGTCCCGATCGGATATGCCGGTCCACTCTGCGGGGGGAGACTGCGGGTCGGTCGCTTCGGTGGGCTCCAAGACGGTGCAACTCCTTGCTGGACGAGCGCGTAGTGGTCACAAGCGGCGAGCCGGGAGCTGGGAGCTGCTGACATCGTCTCGAGATGGTCGCGGTTCGCGGCTCAGGTTAGGAGCCGTCCGCATCGGACCGGCACGGTATTCGACGCCAACAAGGCCGGAAAACGCGTCACCCGCATCCCACTGCCGCTGCTCAGCGGACGCGCCGGCCATGACACCGAGGTGTTCTCCAGCTACGCAAATCCTGCCGCAGCCACGCAGAGATCAGTACGCGGACAGGTGGCGCAATTTCCCGCTCTGATGGCGCCTTTGGCCGTGACTATGTGCCCCTGGACAGCGCCTACCGTCGTGCCCAAGAGGGTCAGGCGTGGCCATCGGCCCGGTTTCCCTGCCAGGACACCACGACGGAGTGGAGAGAAGGATGACTGCTGTCGCATCCCTGGAGACGAACCACACCGTCGAGCGCGGCATGCGCCCCGTCCTGGCAGGGGCCGCCTGGCATGGGCGCCGCGAGGAGGCTCGTGAGCAAGGTGCACACGGGCGCGGCCGACCGGCCGCGAGGACCTGGCCCTGTGGGCAGGTGTCCCACCTCGGCTGCCAGGACACCAGAAGGAAGCCTGGGAGCACGTCTCCGTCGAGGCAAGGGCGACGGGTAGAGCGCCGTGCGTTGGCAGCGGATCTCCATGAAGGGCGACGTCCCCAGCCGGACCGGGACATCTGCAAGCAGTGCAACGACCCCGGCCGGACGAGTCCGTTCACATCACCCCGCGACTCGGCCTGACCCTCTGGGCGGCGCCCCGAGGTGATCAGCGAGGTCCTGCAGAGACTCTGCGACGCCGTCCCCCTAATGCGGGAGATCGGCCTGCACGCCTAACACCTCCCCCTGGCCCGGCGCCGAGACACCATGCCCGGCCCACCCCTTCCCCGTCCTTCAACAGAGGAGCTCAGAGACATGAGCACGTTCCCCGACCCCAAAAAGTTCCGCCTGGTCGTCGCCGGCCAGAACGAATCTGGCGAGGCAGACTTCCTCAACCCGGGCCCTGCCGCCGAGTTCGACTTCCCCGGTGTGTCCTCCGGCGCCTTCTACTGGGCCGTCGAGGGCGGCCACAGCAAGACCTCCTTCGGGGCGCCGCCCACCAAGGTCTCCCTGGCCGGGCCGAACGGGTCCACGTTCGGCATCAGCAGCTTCCCGGCGCACTCGTCGGGCGAGGTCGACGCCTCGACCCTCGACGAGAGCATGTCAGCGACCGGCGACGACAACGACGCCGGGATGCATGCCAGCGACACCATCGACTACGAGGTCGTCATCTCCGGCAAGGTCGACCTGGTGCTCCCTGGTGGCAAGAAGCGCACCCTCGTGCCCGGCGACCTGCTCGTCATGGCCGGCGTGCCCCACGCCTGGAAGAACCCCTACGACGAGGACTGTGTCTACGTCGTCGTCACCGTCGGCTTCAACACCGCCGAGGGGGCCGCAGCATGAGCCCGACCTCACCCGGCAAGGCGCTGCGCGCGGTCTTCGAGAGCGAGAAGACCGAGTTGCTGCCGCTCGGTTCGGTCCCGATCCACGCGCAGATGGCGCAGCACGCGGGCTTCGGTGCGTTCCAGCTCTCCGGCGGTGTGTCGGCCTGGTGGCAGGGCGTCTCGGACGTCGGCTGGCTCACCATGACCGAGGTCGTCGACCTCGCGCGCCGCACGGCGCGCGCTGCCGACATCCCCATCTACTGTGACGGCGACACCGGCTACGGTGCACCCCTCAACGTGCAGCGCACGGTGCTGGAGTTCATCGACGCCGGTGTCGCGGGCATCCACATCGAGGACCAGCGCGAGCCGAAGAAGTCGGGCGGTGTCGCCGGCGTCGAACTCGTCTCCGACGTCGAGGCGATCGGTCGGCTGAACGCCGCGTGCGACGCGCGTGACAAGTCCGACGAGGACTTCGTCATCGTCGCGCGCACCGACGGGTACGGGGCGGCCGGCGGCGGCCTCGAGGAGGCGATCCGCCGCGCACAGCTCTACAAGGCCGAGACCGGCGCCGACGTCATCTTCTACGAGGGCTTCCACACGTGGGAGCAGGCCGAGATCGCCCTAAAGGAGACTCCTGGCCCCGCGTACGTCGTCGGTGTCCCGCTGATCGGGACCCGGACGGTCGCCGAGATGACGGCGATGGGGCAGGCGGTGCAGTCACTGCCCGTCTTCCTGCCCGGGGTCCGCGAGGTCTACCACTTCATGGTCGACGCCATCGAGAGCGGCGAGGCGACGGGCTTCCCCGAGTACCTCCAGAAGGTGACCGGTGACGCCGGGACGAAGTACGACATCGGCTGGGGAGCCATGTTCGGCCGTCCCTCCTCCGAGGAGGTGCGTCGCATCGAGGAGAAGTACCTCCCGCAGGACGCGCAGCGCGACTACGAGAGCAGCCTGCACGCAGGAGAGACGTACTGACGATCCCCCGCCGGCGGCGCTTCCGCGTCTCCGCAGCCCATCCGAAAAGGAAGTCTGAGTCATGACAAGTTCGATGAGTGGCAAGGCCGGTCTGGTGACCGGCGCGGCGTCTGGGATCGGGCAGGCGGCCGCGGTCGCCCTGGCCCGGGCCCAAGCCTCCGTGATGGTCTCGGACATCGACGAGAAGGCCGGTGCCGAGACGGTCGCGTTGATCGAGAAGGAGGGCGGCACCGCGGCGTTCCTGCGCTGCGACGTCAGCGACGAGGCGCAGGTCAAGGCGCTCGTCGACGCGACGGTGTCCGCCTTCGGGAAGCTGGACTTCGCGTTCAACAACGCGGGCACCAACGGTGTCTTCGCGCCGATCGGCGACATGGACAGCGCGGTCTGGGACCGCGTGATGAAGATCAGCCTCTACAGCGTCTTCTACTGCCTGAAGCACGAGGTGCGCGCGATGGAGGAGAACGGGGGCGGGTCGATCGTCAACACCGCCTCCGGCGCCGGGCTGATCGGCATCGCTTACAACGCGCCCTACACCGCAGCCAAGTTCGGCGTGGTCGGCATGACCCGGAACGTCGCCATGGACTACGGGGCCAAGGGCATCCGGGTCAACGCACTCGCCCCCGGCTCCACGGCCACCCCGATGATGATGAACGCCTTCGAGCAGAACCCCGGCGAGGAGTTCAGGAACAGCATCCTGGCGGGCATCCCGATGGGAGTGCTGGCAGAGCCGGAGGACCAGGCCAACGCCGTCGTGTGGCTCTGCTCCGACCAGGCGCGGATGGTCACGGGTGTGACGCTGCCGGTCGACGGCGGCTACGTCGCGGGCAAGTAGACGGCCCGCCCCGGGGCCGCGAGAGCGGCCCCGCACCGACATGGCAGAACTCCTCAGGAGGAGCAGGGACATGCCTGCACAGAAGCTCGACTTCGGCGGCCGCGTCGCGATCGTCACCGGCGCGGGCCAGGGCATGGGGCGCGCTCACGCCAAGATGCTCGCCTCGCGCGGCGCGCGCGTCGTCGTGAACGACCTCAACGCGGACAACGCCGCTTCGGTCGTTGCAGAGATCATCGACCACGGCGGTACCGCCGTGGTCGACATCAACAACGTCGTCACCGGCGCGGAAGCCATCGTGCACACCGCGATCGACGCGTACGGCCGGCTCGACGTCGTCGTGAACAACGCGGGCATCAACGCGTTCGGCACGTTCTGGGAGATGGACCGCGACACGTGGTGGCGCGTCTTCGACGTCGCGGTCAAGGGCGTCGTCGAGGTGTCGCGCGCCGCGATGCCGCACCTCATGGCCTCGGGCACCGGGCGTCTGATCAACATCTCCTCGAACGGCCTCATGGGTGTGCCGCTCGACTCGGCCTACTCCGCGGCCAAGGCCGCGGTGTGGGGCCTCAGCATCGGTCTCGCGATCGAGGCGCGCGAGGTCGGTGTGCAGGTGACGACGCTCATGCCCGTGGCCTGGACGCCGATGACTCAGGACGCGTTCCCGAACCCCGTGGTGCAGGAGGCCATGAAGAAGAACGTCCCGCCGGAGGCAGTGTCGGCCTTCGTGACCTACCTCGCCCACCAGGACACCACGACGTACGCCGACACGTTCGAGATCGCGGGTGTCGCGGCGGGCCGTGTGGCCATCGCGGGCATGGAACGCGTCGATGCCGCGGCGGCCACGCCCGAGGCGTGGGTCGAGCAGGCCGAGGCCCTGACGAAGGACGGCGAGATGCGCGTGTTCCACAACGCGAGCGAGTCGTTCCGTGACCAGATGGTGCATCTCGCTCCCGAGCTGGACTCGGTGCTGCCGGAGGACGCCGCGAACGTGGAGAGGGTGTGAGTCCGGTGGCCGTTGCCGAACAGTAGGTCGGCTCGGTGAGCAAGGTGCGGCGCCGACGCCCTGACGGTGGAGCGAGACCCAGCAGGAGCAAAGCAGACAGAAGGAGGAGAACCATGGGCATCCTGGACAGCAAGGTCGCCATTATCACCGGCGGTGCGAAGGGAATGGGCGAGGCACACGTCCGGAAGTTCGTCGAGCAGGGTGCGAAGGTTGTCGTCGCCGACCTGGACGTCGAGAGCGGCAAGAAGCTCGCGGACGAACTGGGCGGTGACGCCCTCTTCGTCGAGCTCGACGTCACCGACCCGGGCAGCTGGGAGGAGGCGGTCCAGGAGACGAAGGCGGTGTTCGGCACCGTCGATGTCCTGGTCAACAACGCCGGGATCGCCGGCCCGATCGTCGGTCTCCTCGAGGTCAGTGAGTACCTCTACCGCAGCATCATGGACATCAACTTGGCCGGGACCTTCTTCGGCATGCAAGCGGTGCTGCCCACCATGGTCGAGAACGGCAAGGGCTCCATCGTCAACATCTCATCCCTGGCCGGCATGCGCTATGACACGACGGTGAACCCTGCATACTCGGCGTCCAAGTTCGCCATCCGAGGCTTCACCAAGCAGGCTGCCTTCGAGTTCGGCAAGTACGCGATCCGGGTCAACGCTGTCATGCCGGGCGCCATCATGACGCCCATGGCCCGGGATGCGCTGTCCGACGAGGCGATCGCATCCGTGACGAAGCACATCCCGGCGAGGCGCTTCGCGGACGCGAGCGAGGTTTCCGAGGCCGTCGTCTTCCTCGCCTCCGACAAGGCCAGCTACGTCAACGGCGTCGACCTCGTGGTCGACGGTGGCAAGGGTGCGATCAACCAGGACGCTCTCGGGTCCGAGTAGGGCGGCCCGAGGGCCGCCCGGCCACGCAATCGCCACACGCATGAGCCCACCCGCCGGCGCGGACGCGCGATGAACGGCTTTCAGTTCGCCCCGGTCAGCCCAGAGGTTCTCCCCCGGCCACGGGCGTGTCCGCGCGTGCGGGCTACTCAACATCCGCATCTCCTAGCAGGGAGACGTTCTTGGTCTCCCGGATCTGCAGCACGGCGATCAGGGAGATGACGGCGATGGTCGTCATGTACAGCGCGACCGCAAGCCCGCTTCCGGTCTGCGATACGAGCAAGGTCGCCACGAAGGGTGCGGTCCCCCCGAAGAGCATGTACGCAAGGTTGTAGCTCACCGCGGCCGACGTGTACCGCACTCGCGTCGGGAACATCTCCACGAGCAGCAGGCTGTTCACCGCAGAGGTGCCTGCCTCCGCGGTGGCCAGCATCGCCTGGGCCCCCAGGAGTGCCCCGATCGACTCCTGCTGCGCCAGCAGGAAGGCCGGGATGGTGAGCAGGACGAACGCGAGGCAGGAGCCGAGCATGATCGGCTTGCGTCCCACGCGATCCGCCATGACCGCGGAGACTCCGATCAACACCACGTGCAGAAGCAAAGCGGCCATGTTCGTGAAAAGCGCGGTGTCGCTGTCGAGCTTGATCCGTTCCTGGAAGTACGAGGGCAGGTACGTGGCGAGCATGTTGAACCCGACGCTGTTCGTCATCAGGAAGCCGAGCAGCAGCAGGATCGGCTTGCGCTGAGTCCGGAGGCTCTCCTTCAGAGGTGCCGTGGCCACCCTTCCTTCCCTTTGCACCTTGCGGAACGCGGGGGTGTCCTCCACGCTGCGCCGGATGTAGAGGCCGATCAGCCCGAGCGGGCCGGCTATCAGGAAGGGGAGACGCCAGCCCCAGGAGCTGAAGTCCGACGCGGAGAGCGAGGCCGTGAGAAGAGCCGTAAGACCCGCGGCGGCGACGAACGCGAGCGAGCTGCTCATCGGCAGCACACTCGCGTAGGTGGCGCGCTTGCCGGCGGGAGCGTGTTCGACCGTGAACGAGGCAGCTCCCGCAACCTCGCCACCTGCTGAGAAGCCTTGGATGCAACGCACCAGAACGAGGAGTGCCGGGGCGAGGACGCCAATCTGATGGTGAGTGGGCAGCAGGCCGATCACGAATGTCGACGCGGACATCATGACGATGATCGTGGTCAGTGTGCGCTGCCGGCCAACCCTGTCGCCGAGCTTGCCGAATATCAGTCCGCCCAGCGGTCGCAGCAGGAACGAGACACCGAAAGCCGCGAACGTCGCCAGCAGGGAGAGGGCCCGGTTGTGCGACGGGAAGAACACCGTGGCGACGGTGGTGGCGAGGTACCCGTAGAGCGCGTAGTCGAACCATTCGACGAGTTGCCGATTCCACCTGCAGCGGCAACTCGCCTCAGCATGGAGCGATCCGGCTGGGAGGTCACCTCAGGAACAATGTTCATACCTGCGCCGTCCTTCACTCTGGTTGCTTCGCCAATTCAGTTGCGTGGTCGGTCACTTCCTCGGTCGCGCGGTCGTACTCGGCATGGAGTCTCGGGTGCTCGCGCGAGCTTGCGTTGAGCGTGGATGTCCCGCTCTGACGGCGATGCACACGTCACCGGGCGAAGAGCAGCCTCGGTCTGAACGGTGGTGATCTGGTCTGGGGCATCACGGGGCGAGGTAGCCGACTACCGCGACGGTGGGGGGCCACCTCTGGCAGAAGCTGGATCCAAGGCCGGAGTCGAGGAAGGTGTCATCGACGAGAGGCTGCGTAACTTCTCGGTCGCCGAGGTGTCTCGAGGACCTCGCCTCTCTGCGATCGACACGATGCACCTGTGAAAGTACGCCGTCGTGACCTTCATTGGTGCGAGCTCCCCGCCAAGGCAACTCGCACATCGCGAAGGTAGTAGTCGCAATACGAAATGAAAAGAGGTTGGCGTGCGGTGTCTCAGAAGGCCAACCTCGCGCCCGGGGCGGGGTGACGGTCTCGTCGTCCGGCCAGGGCGGTCGGCGGAGATCGCGACCACGACGGCGAACGCCCCGTTGATCCGCACCAGTTGGCCCTGCAGGGACACACCCAAGCCGGCGGCCTGACCGTGGGGGCGCACCGTCGCCGGTACGCAGGGGGGCCTGATACCCGGGAGGCCTGTCCACCGACCTGCTGCAGGTGGCCGACGCCACGAGCGCCGTCAACTACGGCCCGAACAGGGTGCGTTTCCCCAGCCCTGGGCTGGACGGCCCCCTTCTGACGACGCTCCTCAGGCCGCCGCCACCGCCGCGTGAACGACAGCTCCGTGCTTTTTGGCGTGCATTCTTCGTGGGATGTCGTGTCGTCCCAGCACGCTCCCCGGCCGCCTCCTCCTACCGTCTTTCCTGGCGAGGGTCAGCGACGACGCGGCCCTCGACTTCGCAGGAGGGCGAGGTTCTCAATGACTCTGACCGATGCTCAGCTGGTGGAACTGTGGGACAAGCAGGCTCTCCACGACAACCTGATGTTGTACGTTCGCGGGGCCGACCGCCACGACCGCGACCTCATTTTGTCGGCCTACTGGCCCGACTCCTGGGACAACCACGGAGCGTACGTCGGTGACGGGCCGGGCTGGGCAGATGCCGCGCTCGCCTGGGAGGACCAGATCCTCAGCTGCAGCCACCACGTCACCAACGTCCTGTCCGAGATCGAAGGCAACCGCGCCAAGCGCGAGTCGATGTTCATCTGCGTCGTGCCCTTCAAGGAGACCGGCATGACGATGTACCAGGCGGGCCGCTACCGCGACCTGTGCGAGAAGCGCGACGGAGAGTGGAAGATCCTCCACCGCACCTGCGTCTGGGACTGGATCGACGTGAGGGAGACCAACACCGACTGGGGCACCGTGAATGTCCCCCGGGTCTCGCACTGGGGTGCCTGGCGTGAGGACGACCCGATCTACAAGGACTGGATCAAGAGCGCCCCCACCGAATTCGCCCAATGAGCAGGTTCAGCCCATCGACGCGTCCAGCTCCCGCACCCTGCGCAGGGCCTTGACGTACAGCTCGCGGTGCTTAGGGTCCTCGTAGCGGTGCAGGGGCGTCGTGATCGACAGGGCCGTCTGCGGCCACCGCGCGCCCTCGAAGATCGGGACCGCGAGCCCGCACGCACCATTCACGTACTCCTGCTCGTCGATCGCGTACCCGCGCTCGCGCGTCCTTTCGAGTTCGGCGACGAGTGCCTCGCGGGATGTCACCGTGTTCTCGGTGCGTGCCGGCAGCTTCCCGTCGGCATCCCCGAGCCTGTCGACCGCTGCGGGCGCGCCGTACGCGAGGAGCGCCTTGCCCGACGCGCGCGCATGGATGTCTCCCGACACCCCCACGCGCAGGTCGGCCACGCGCACCGAATGTGACCCCTCCTGGATCGCCACGATGGTCACGTCTCCGTCGTGCCACGCCGACAGGTAGGCCGTTTCTCCGGTCGTGCTGACGACGGTTTCCAGCATGTCGTAGGCCTGCCGGCTGGGCCGCCAGTCCGCCTCGACGCGTGAGCTCAGGGAGAGGATCTTGCCGCCCCCCAGGCTGTATTCGCGCTCATGACGCTGCAGATAGCCGGTGTACACGAGGGTGGACAGCAGGTGCGACACCGTGGCCAGGTGCAGGCCCGCGCGCTGCGCGATGACCTGCGCACGCAGCGGCGTGTCGCTCTCGGCGACGATGTCAACGATGTCGAGGGCCCGGACGACCGACTGGACCAGGTCGCGAGGTGCCGCAGGGTCAGATTCAGAGTTCCTGGCCATCACCCCATCAGGATATCACTCACATGGTGAAAGTTTGGGCGACATTGATTCGCAATGCGGTTGTCACATCCATTGACACCGCGCTCAGCCGCCCACTAGGAATGCCTCATCGCGAAAGCCTCTATCGCATGGCGATAGTTTTCCATGGCGGAACTGGAGACACCATGACGGCTACGCCGCCGCTGGCAGTCCCTCCCATCGCATCGACGCCGATCGGTGACGTCGGGCAGATCGGGATCCTCGTCAACGACTTCGACGCCGCGCTCGACCTCTACGGCCGTATGTTCGGGATCGAGGAGTGGACCTGCTACCACTACACACCTGAGTTCTTGCGCTGGTCCCGCTACGGCGACGCCGAGGGCAGGTTCGAGATGCTGCTCGCCATGGGCGGCTCCAGCCCGCAGGTCGAGCTCATCCAGCCGATCACCGGCCCGAGCATCTACCAGGACTTCCTCGATGAGGGCCACGTCGGCCTGCACCACCTCGGCGTCTTCGTGGACGACCTGGACGGAGCGATCGCCCGCATGGCCGAGTCGGGGTACCTCGTGACCCAGACGGCCCGGGGCTACGGCCTGAACGGAGATGGCGGGTTCGCCTACTTCGACACCGAGAAGGACCTCGGTGCCGTGATCGAGGCGATCGAGGTTCCCGACGTGCGCCGCCCCGGCGAGGTCCGCCGGACCGCCGGGGCCACGGAGCCCGACCCGGCCGGCCCGCGGACGCCCCGGATCGACAACCCCCTTCGGGCCGAGAGTGTGGCCGTCGTCGGCCCCTCCCGCGACCCATGGAAGACGTCGGGCCGCACGCTCGACTACCTGTCCCGGCTCCGGTTCGACGGGCGGTACTACGCGGTCAGCCCCCTCCACGACGAGGTGCTCGGGGTATCCACGTACCCATCGCTTTCCGCCCTGCCCGAGGTCCCGGACGTCGCGGTGCTCGTCGGCCCCGCAGACCGCGTGATCGAGGACCTGCGCGAGGCCGTGGTCATGGGCGTCCCCTTCGCCGTCGCCTTCGCCAGCGGGTTCGGCGAGACCGGCCGGCACGACCGCGACGAGAAGACTCGTGCGGTGCTCGCCGGGGGCAGCACACGCCTGATCGGCCCCAACTGCATCGGCTTCATGCACGTCGGTCGGTCCCTGACCGCGACGTTCTCGTCAGTCCTGCAGCGCGCCCCTCTTCCGGTCGGGCACGTGGCGCTGTTCAGCCAGAGCGGCGGGCTGGGCAACGCGCTCATGCAGTCCCTGGTCGCGCGCGGCGTCAGCGGGCTGAGCGCCTGGAGCAGCTCCGGCAACGAGATCTCGCTGGGCTTCACCGACTGGGTCGGCTGGCTCACCGCCGAGGAGGACACGCATGTCGTGGCCTCCATCGTCGAGAGCTTCCGTCCGGGCGACGACCTCGAGGCCGCGGCTGCGGCAGCCGGCGAGCGCGGGGTCCCCGTGGCCGTGCTCAAGCTCGGGCGCTCCGCCCGCGGCGCGCTCGGCGCGCGGTCGCACACGGGGAAGCTCGCGGGCAGCGGCCGGGTCGCCCAGAGCGTCCTGCGCCACCGCTTCGGGTCGGTATGCACCTCGCCCGAGCAGCTCCTCGATCTGACGGAGACGTTCGATGTCTTCGCCGGCAGGCTCGCCGGAGACGACCACGAGCTCACAGTCGTCACCACCTCCGGCGCACAGGCCGTCCTCTGGAACGACCTCGCGGAGGACCGCGACCTCACCTTCCGCGACCTCGGTACCGAGGCAGCCGCCAGGATCGCCGCGGCCGTGGGCAGCGACCACGTGGGCAACCCCGTCGACGTCGGCGTGCAGCTGACCACCGCCGACTACGTACGCATCGTCGACAGCGTGGTCACGACCTCGACGGGCGGGTGGGTCATCGTCACCGCGACGCGCCTGGCGCACGACTTCGACGAACTCGCCGCCGGCATCGCGGCGATGGACGCCCCGGAGGGTGTACGGGTCGTCGTCGTCCCGCTGTCCGAGGACGACCGCGTCACGACCGAGCAGGCTCAGGTGTTGCGCGCCGCAGGAGCGATCGCGCTGCCGACCGCCACCCGCGCCCTCGACGCGATCGCGTCCGCTGCCTCGTGGTCGAAGGTCCGGCGCACGCGCGCCGCGCGCGGTCGCCTCGTCGGCACGTCCCTGCGCTCAGCGTCCGCTGCCGGCACAACCGAGCACCTCACGTTCCGGGAGATCGCCGAGGAGCTCGCCGCGGCCGGCATCC
The DNA here is from genome assembly GCF_026340095.1 of Streptomyces sp. NBC_01446. Classification (GTDB taxonomy): domain Bacteria; phylum Actinomycetota; class Actinomycetes; order Streptomycetales; family Streptomycetaceae; genus Streptomyces; species Streptomyces aureus. The sequence goes on from NZ_JAPEPO010000001.1 coordinate 1,018,036, forward strand.
CCGTACCCGCCAGCCGTGCCGCACGCGACGTCGAGTCCGTCGTCTGCGCAGCCGAGGAGATCGGCTTCCCCGTCGCGATCAAGATCGACGACCCCGACATCCTCCACAAGGCCGACGCAGGGGGCGTTTTCATCAGCGTCGACAGCACCGAGGCCGCGCGCCATGCAGCAGTCCGTCTGACCGCCATCCAGTCCGAGAACGCCACGATCTCCGTACAGACCATGGCCCCCGGCAAGACCGAGGTGCTCGTGGGCCTGCGCCGCGACCCCGAGTTCGGCCCCGTGCTGGTCCTGGGCGCCGGCGGCAGCATGACGGAGGCCATCGACGACATCGGCATCCTGCCGCTGCCCACCTCGCGCCCCGAGGTACGCGACGCGATCACCGCAGTGCACGTCGTCGCAGCCGGGCTGCGCAAAGCCCCAGGCGCACACACCCTCGACGCCCTGACCGACGCGGTGATGGACCTCATCGCGTGGGCGGAGCAGCGCGGGGACGTCCACGAGTTCGAGTTCAACCCGATCCTGGCAGACCCCGAGACGGCAACCGTCACGGTCGTCGACGCCGTCGTGTCTGTCCACCTCACTCCGGAAGGAACGAACTGATGACCACCACCGCCCCCACCGGCAAGGCCGTCCCCAGCAAGCAGATCAGCGACGAGGACGTCGCCTACATGAAGAGCTTCATCGGCCAATCGGCCGTGGTCGTCCAGTGGAACGAGGAGGCGAGCGCCGACACGATCCGCCACTACGCGTGGGGCATCGGTGACGAGAACCCCCTGTGGCTCGACGAGACGTACGCGAGGAACACGCGCTTCGCCACCCGCGTCGCCCCGCCGACCTTCCTGTACTCAGTCTGCGACGCCGAGCTCGCGATGGGCATGTCCGAGGGTCTGCAGGCGCTCCACCTCGGCGCCGACGTCGAGTTCCACCGCCCGATCCGCCTGGGCGAGCGCATCAGGGCCCGCTCCTTCGTCGAGGATGTGCGCGAACGTGAGGGCCGCCGCTCCGGCCGCCTGGTCGAACAGGTCGGCCGCACCGACTACTTCGTTGGCGAGGAGCTCGTCGGCACCGTGCGCAACACGATCGTCTGCGTCGCTCGCAGCACCGAGAGCACACGCATGCACGAGCCCCGCGACCCGCACCTGTACACCGACGAGGAGATGGCCGAGATCCGTGCCGAGATCCTCGCCGAAGAGGTCCGCGGACCGCGTGCCCGCTTCGCCGGCACCGTGCACGTCGGTGACGTGATCCCCAAGGTCGTCAAGGGTCCCCTGGACCTGATCACCATGACCGCCTACTACGCGGGTGCGATCGGCACCGCCGGCTACCGCGGCGTCGAGACGCGCGTGCGCCAGCAGGAGCGTGTGCGCAACGGCCACCCGCTGGCGCCGACCAACCTCGGTCCCGAGCACTTCCTGTCCGAGCCGTTCCCGAGCCTCGGTCACCAGGACGCCGCGATGGCCCGCGCCATCGGAATGCCCGGCGCCTACGACAACGGCAACCAGCGCGTGTCCTGGATGACGCACTGCTTGACCAACTGGATGGGCGACGACGCCGACCTCCTGAAGATCTCCGTGCGCATCAAGCAGCCCGGCGTCTTCGGTGACACCCAGTGGATCGGCGGCGAGGTCACCCGCGTATTCGAGGACGAGACGCACGGCGCCTGCGCCGAACTCACGCTCAAGGCCGTCAACCAACTGGGCGTCGAGACCACGACCGCCGTCGCGACCGTCTCTCTGCCCGAGGCCTGAGCGGCCGGTTCCCGCGAGGACGTGCGCTGAAGAAGGAGTGTCCAGTGAACGGTCAGGTTGAAGAGTATTCGGTCGTCGTGGTCGGCGCGGGGATGGGCGGCATCTACGCCCTGCACCGCTTCGCCGAGCTGGGGCACTCCGTGCACGGCTTCGAGGGGGCGCCCGGTGTGGGCGGCGTCTGGTACCACAACGCCTACCCGGGCGCCCGCGTCGACCTCGAGAGCGACAGCTACTCGTACATGTTCGACGAGGAGCTCTACACCGGCTGGGACTGGAGCGAGCGGTACGCCGCCCAGCCCGAGATCCTGCGCTACCTGAACTACGTCGCCGACCGGCTCGACGTGCGCCGCAACCTCTCGCTCAGCACCCGGGTGACGTCGGCGCAGTGGAATCCTGAGGAGAACAGGTACCTGATCAAGACCGACACCGGCCGCACGGTGCGGGCGCGCTACCTGGTCATGGCGACGGGCAACCTGTCCCGTCCCAAAGACCCCGATTTCAAGGGCCTGGGCGACTTCGAGGGCGAGTGGTACCAGACCTCCCACTGGCCGCAGACGCCCGTCGACTACGCGGGCAAGCGGGTCGCCGTCATCGGCACGGGTTCCTCGGGCGTCCAAGCGGCGACCGAGATCGCCAAGACAGCCGGGCACCTCTACGTCATGCAGCGCACCCCGCACTACGTCGTCCCGGCGCACAACCGTCCGGCCGACCCGGTGAAGAAGGAGCGTCTGTCGCGCAAGGTCCTGGAGTTCCGCGACGAGAGCTACGCGACGCCGGTCGGGTATGTGCTGCCGCCCCCCGTGGGCCGCGGCGTCGACTACTCGCCCGAGCAGCGCCTGCAGATCCTGGAGACCCGGTGGGCGTTCGGCGGGCAGTGCCTGCTCAGCACGTTCACCGACCAGGGAACGAACATCGAGATCAACGACGTGGTCTCGCAGTTCGTGCGCAGCAAGGTCGCCCAGCAGGTCGATGACCCGCAGACCGTGGCAAAGCTGATGCCGACGTCGTACCCCCTCGGCACCCGACGACTGGTCATCGACACCGGCTACTACCCGATCTTCAATCAGGACAACGTCTCTCTCGTCGACGTGCGCGACAACCCGATCGAGCGCATCACGGCGACCGGCATCAAGACCCGCGAGGCCGAGTACGAGGTCGACGTCATCGTGTTCGCCCTCGGGTTCGAGGCGTTCACCGGCGCCCTGGACCAGGCCAACGTCCGCAACGAGCACGGGCAGCAGCCCAGCGACCGGTGGGCGTACAAGCCGCAGACCTACCTGGGGCTCATGTCGAACGCCTTCCCCAACCTGTTCACCCTCACGGGGATCCAGAGCCCCAGCGTGCTGGCGAACTTCTTCACGCTGAACAACTACCACGTCGACCTCGTCGACAAGATCATCGGCTACGCCGAGGAGGCTAGGGCCGAGCGCGTCGAGCCGACCCTCGACGCCGAGAAGAAGTGGGGCGACCACTGCAACGAGATCGCCGAGCCGATGCTGCGCCGGGCCGTGGACAACTACATGGTGCACGTCAACCGGTACGACGGGTCGCGCTTCTTCCTGCCGTACGCGGGCGGGTTCGACCGCTACGTCGCTGACGTCGACGAGTACCTCGGCGAGAAGTACGAGGGGTTCGAGTTCACCAGCTGACCCGGACCTGCCGGTCGGCCGGCCTGCTGGTCCGCCGACCGCATCAGAGACACCACGAGGAGGTGGTCATGAGTCTCGTCGTCGACAAGCACGTCCCCGTCACCATGCGCGACGGCACGGTCCTCGCGGCCGACGTCTACCGGCCCGAGGGGGCGGAACCCCGCTCCACCGTGCTGATCCGCACCCCCTACAGCAAGGACGATCCCGCACACGCCAACACCTGGATCAACGTGCTGCGCGCCGCCGAGAGCGGGTGGGCCGTCGTCGTCCAGGACGTACGCGGCCGGTTTCGCAGCGGCGGCACCTTCGTCCCCTTCGCACACGAGGCCGACGACGGAACCGACACAATCGCGTGGGTCCGCGAACAGCCGTGGTCCGACGGGCACGTCGGCATGGTCGGCGGCTCGTACGTGGGCATCACCCAGTGGCTGGCCGCCACCCGCGCACCCAAGGGACTCCTGGGCATCGTGCCGGGCAGCACGGCGGACGACGTCACCACGGGCTGGACGCACGAGGAGCAGAACCTGACGTTCGGATTCCTCGCGCACTGGGTGTCCGTGCTCGCGGCCAGCAGTAAGGACCTCTCCCCCGAGGACCGCGCCCGCGCCGCCGCCCTCGTCCAGGGCGTGACGGATGGCAGCTGCCGCACATTCGATGACCTCATCAAGGCCGCGGGCGACCTCGCCCCCTACCTACCGGACTGGCGGGACCGGAGCGGGGAGATCGTGGACCCCGAGGCGGCCGGGCGCGTCCGCCTGCCCGTGCTTGTGATCTCCGGGTGGTTCGACATCTTCGGACCAGGATCCGTCGCCAGTTACACCCGCCGCGATGCCGCCGGCACCCGGCAGCCGCACGACCGGCTGCTCGTCGGTCCCTGGGCGCACGGCGTGATGGGTGGCTGGTTCCCCGGACACACCTACGGTCCGGCGGCGTCGTTCGACGCGCTCGACCCGACCGGGCTCCAGCTCGGTTGGTTCGAGACGCTGCGTGACGGCGGCCCGGCGCCCGCCGACCCCGTCACCGCGTTCGTCATGGGTGCCAATGAGTGGCGGTCCTTCTCGACCTGGCCTCCGCAAGAGGCCCGGCCGGTCGAGGTCCCGCTGCGCGTGGACGGTTCCCCGCACGCTCTCGTGTCGGCCGAGCCCGTCCCGACGATCGGCGGGCGCACGTTCTTCCCCGGGTACAAGGTCGCCGCGAACGCCGGCCCCCGCCCCCAAGGACCCCTGAGCGAGCGCGACGACGTCGTCGCGCTCGTCTCCGACCCGTTGCCCGAGGACACCGACGTCCTCGGGGGCATCACCTGCACGCTCGCCGTGGCGAGCGATGCGCCCACTGCGGTCGTCGTCAAGCTGTCGACGACCAACCAGGACGGCGAGTCGGTGCTGCTGGCCGAGGGCTCCAGTCGCACCACCGCCAGCGCCAGGCAGGGCGAGACGGTCAGCGTGGATCTCGGGCCGACCGCCGTGCGACTCGACCGGGGAACGCGCCTGTCGCTGACCGTCGCCGCGTCGGACTTCCCACGTCTCGAGGACGGGCCCCGCGCGGGCTTCTCCGTGCTTGAGCGGGCCCCGGCGCTGCACCTCGACGTCGTCTGAACCTCCACCCCAGAGCAGGACCCCACCCCACCTTCAAGGAGAAGACACCATGACTGTGACTCGCTTCGCCGACTACAAGGACAAGTACAAGCACCTCAAGCTGGATCGTGACGAGGACGGCATCCTCCTCGTCACGATCCACACCGACGGTGCCGAGGTCTACTGGGGCACGGACGTCCACGACAACCTGTCGTCGGTCTGGGGCGACATCGGCAAGGACCCGGAGAACAAGGCCGTCATCCTCACCGGCGGGGGCGAGACCTTCATCGACCGGGAGGTCCCGATCCCGGACAAGGGCTGGGTCACCCCTGAGATCTGGATCAAGCTCCATGCCGACGCGAAGCGTCTCGTGCTCGACCACCTCGAGATCGAGGTGCCCATGATCGCGGCGATCAACGGCCCCGCACGCGTCCACAGTGAGCAGGCGCTGCTGTGTGACATCTCGATCGCGTCGGAGGACACCGTGTTCGGCGACCACCCGCACTTCTCGGTGGGCGTCGTCCCCGGTGACGGCATGCAGGTCATCTGGCCGGCCGTGATCGGCCTCAACCGCGCCCGTTACATGCTTCTCACCGGCACGGAGATCGACGCGCAGAAGGCCCTCGAGTGGGGTGCCGTCAACGAGGTCGTCCCCAAGGACCAGGTGGTGACGCGCGCATACGAGCTGGCCCGCCAGATCGTCAAGCAGCCCCAACTGACCTTGCGCAGCACGCGCATGCTCATGCTCGCCGAGCTCAAGAAGGTCATGCTCCAAGGCGTCAGCCACGGCATGATGACCGAGGGCCTCGTCGCCATCGGCACGGGCTGGCAGCCCACGAAGGTGGAGGAGTCGGCCTGAGCCGCCCCTGCCAGGACACGACGGCGTGATCGCCGAGCCGCTGCCGGCATGTTCCTGCCGGTCCCCCCGAGGCCGTACGACGTCCTGAGGATGGTCCTCCCGCTGTTCCCGAAGGTGCCGACGGCCTTCCCGATGCAGCCCCGTCCCCGGAGATCGCTCGCCACCTGGCTGCCCGGCCCGGGGCCAATCCTGGCCCCGGGCCGCCCCGAAAGCACTCACGCAAGGAGGCATCGAAGATGGCCGACACACCATCGACGAGCGCCACAGGCCCCCTGACGGGCACCGAGCGGGAGCGACTGCGCACCCTGCTCGCCAAGCAGGAACTCTCGGAGAACATGGCGCGCTACTGCCGCGGCATGGACCGCAAGGAGCTCGATCTCATGAAGTCGACCTACTGGCCCGAGTCGACCGAGAACCACGGCATGTTCGTGGGCACCTCACACGACTTCTGCGACTGGACGATGGAGCTCCAGGAGCAGCTCGGCCACCGGGCCAACCACTACGTGACGAACATGCTGGTCGACCTGGACGGCGATCGCGCGCGGCGGGAGACGGCGTTCATCTACGTGCGGGTGCGCCCGGACGGCGGCCCCTCGGACGTGCTCTGCGGGCGCTACCGGGACCTCTGCGAGCACCGCCAGGGCGTGTGGAAGGTGCTGTCGCGCACCTGCGTGTGGGACTGGGCGCAGCGCCTGGGACCGGAGGCGGACTACACCGAGCTGTTCAAGATCCCGTCCACCTCGGTCTTCGGTGGCCTGTATCCGGACGACCCGATCTACGACGCCGACTGGTGAACCCATCCAACGGCTCAACTCTCAAAATGTGACGGCGATTTCGCGTTAGGACACTTTTATGACCCGCATCGATGTTGCGGTGGTCGGCGCCGGGCCCGTCGGGCTGACCGCGACGATCGACCTGGCCCGCCGGGGCATCAGCGTCATGGTGATCGACAAGCATGCCGAGCCCGCGCTCCACCCGAAGTCCCGCGCCGTGAACGTCCGCACCATGGAGATCTTCCGTTCATGGGGCATCGAGGAGCGGGTGCGCGCCGCCGGGCTCGCAACTCCTCCCGTGCGCTTTCTCGGCAAGGACGTTGTCTCCCCCTGGAGTGACGTCGTCGAGTCCTCGGTCGTCCCCGACGGAGGCGAGAACGACCTCTCCCCACTCCCTCTCGAGGTGTTCTTGTGCTCGCAGGACATCCTGGAGCCGGTCCTGCGCGAGGCCGCGCTGCGGCCTCCCGTCGACGTCCGCCTGTCGACAGAGGTCCTGTCGGTGACCGAGATCGAGGACGGTGTGCGGCTCGAGCTGCGCTCCCGGCTGGACGGCAGCACCGCGACGGTCGAGGCGGCCTACGTGATCGGCGCCGACGGTGCGCAGAGCGGAATCCGGGAGCAGCTCGGCATCGAGCGTGACGGCGAGCCCTCACTGCAGCAGTCCGTGAGTGTGCTGTTCCGCTCCGATCTCATCAGGTCGCGCACGGACAGCGAGTCCGCCTTCATCTACATCGACAACCCGGACACCGTCGGCACCGTGGTGTTCGCACCGGTCGACACCGAAGGACGCGTGGCGATGCTCGGCCGACCTCCGATCCTCGACCGTCTGCCGGTCGACCAGGTCGACTGGCAGGAGCAACTCCGCCTGGCCACCGGGGATCCCGACCTGGACGTCGAAATCATCGACTGTCGCACGTGGGATGTCGGCGCCTGGGTGGCGAGCGACTATCAGAAGGGCCGGGTCTTCCTCGCGGGCGATGCGACGCACGTCTTGCCTCCTTACGGCGGGTTCAACCAGAACGCCGGCATCCAGGACGTCCACAACCTCGCCTGGAAGCTCGCCGCCGTCCTACGGGGCTGGGCCAGCCCAGCGCTGCTCGACACCTACGGCCCGGAGCGGCGCCCGGTCGCGCTGTTCGACCGCGAGGAGGCGGTCCTGAACTTCCGGTCGCATGTGGGGGCCGAGCACGACGGACCACGCACATTCCGCACCGAGAACTTCCACCACCTGGGCCTGGACATCGGCTACCGCTACTACCAGGGGGCGGTCGTCCTGGAGCCGGGCCAGCCCCACGGCCCGTGGCCGGTCAGCACGTACACCCCGAGCGCCGCCCCCGGCGAGCGGGCCCCGCACGTGTGGCTCGACGAGGCCCGGACCACTTCGGCCCTCGACGTGCTCGGCGCAGGGGTGACGGTCTTCGCCGCCACCGGAGCACGCGCCGCGGACGAGGCGATCCGTGCAGCGGCCGACCACGGTGTGCCCGCCACGTCCGTCGCCCTGCCCCCAGGGGCGCTGGCCACCTACGGGATCCATGCCGACGGCGCCGTACTCGTCCGCCCGGACGGCCACGTCCTGGCCCGTGTCACCGACGACACCCCCGCCACAGTCGCAAAGGCGCTGGCCGCGATCACCGGTACGCCGGTGGTCCAGCCCGCCTGAGAGAGGAGAACAGTCATGCTCTTCCTGGTGGACATTCAAGTCCGCAAGCCCGAGACGCTCGACGCCGACGCGTGGGAGGCACTGACGCAGGCCGAGAGCAACTACGGGATGGAGGCCCGGCGCTCCGGCAAGCAGCTGCACGTCTGGCGCAAGGCCGGGGCATACGCCACGCTCGCGGTCTGGGACGTCGAGGACAACGACGAGCTGCACACACTGATCAGCGGCCTGCCGCTCTTCCAGTACCTCGACATCACGGTGACACCGCTGGTCGTCCACCCGTCCACCGTCCGATGGGAGCAGATCCAGGCGGGCGGCGAGTGATGGGCGCGCCCACCCGCGGTCTCTTGGACGCGCTGCACTCGCCGCTGGACGTCAGGTCGCTGCACCTGCGCAACCGGTTCGCGCTCGCCCCGATGACCCGCGAAATGTCGCCTACCGGGATACCCGTGGCCGAGAACGCCGAGCACTACCGGGCCCGTGCTGCGGGCGGAGTGGCGCTGATCATCACCGAGGGCACCTACGTCGGCGGGGAGGCGTCGGGGCACAAAGTGACGGTGCCGCACCTCACCGATCCCGCGGCCGACGGCTGGCGGAAGGTCGTCGATGCCGTGCACGCCGAGGGTTCGGCGATCGTCCCGCAGCTGTGGCACGTGGGGGCGCTGCGTGGCACCGCCTCCCCGCTCAACCCGGGGGTGCCACCGCAGTCGCCGTCCGGCCTCGATCTCGACGGGAGACCGCTCGGCGAGCCCCTGACGACCGCCGAAATCGACGCGGTCGTCGCGAGCTTCGCAGAGGCGGCCGCGCTCGCCCGCCGGATCGGATTCGACGGCGTCGAACTGCACGGTGCGCACGGCTACTTGCTCGACGAGTTCCTCTGGCACCGCACGAACCAGCGCGAGGACCGCTACGGCAACCGCACCGTCCTGCCGACCGAGATCGTGAAGGCCGTGCGGGGCGCCGTGGGCGACGACCTCGCGATCGTCTTCCGCTTCTCGCAGTGGAAGGCCGACCACTACACGGAACGCATCGCCGAGACTCCCCACGACCTCGAGAGCCTCCTCGTGCCGCTGGTCGATGCCGGGGTGGACGTCCTCCACGCCTCCACCCGGCGCCACTGGCTGCCCGAGTTCCCCGAGGACGACCCGACGCTCAGCCTGGCCGGGTGGGCGAAGCGCCTCACCGGGGCGCACGTCATCACCGTCGGGTCCGTCGGGGTCGACACCGAGTTCCGCGGCGCCGGGGCCGCTGCCGAGAAGGTCCCCGTCGTGATCCGCGAGTCGCTCGAGGAACGCCTGGAGCTGCTCGCCGAGCAGTTCGACGCCGGCGAGTTCGACGTGGTCGCCCTCGGCCGTGCCCTGATCGCAGACCCCGCGTGGGTCGAGAAGGTCCGCGACGGCGGGCTCGAGCGGGTCGTCCCGTTCGACCGGACCCGGCACACGCTCAGCGGCGCCTGAGCCCGCCTTCCCGCCCCGCGGTCCCAGTACGCGAAGAAAGGCACCCAATGCCCCCTCGACACCACCAGAAACTGCACTTCGGCCCTGCCCGCTCCGAGCTCCACGTCGGCGTGGACATCGACCGGATGCGCCGCGAGCGCGCAGACCGGATGCGCGCGCTCATGCGCGCGAAGGGTGTGCCCACGCTTCTGCTGGCCGGCGCCGACAACGTCCGCTACCTCACGGGATTCCACTGGGGTGAATTCCAGCTGCAGACCGGATACGCCCTGTTCTTCGCCGAGGGCGACCCGGTCGTGTTCTCCCCCGCGGGCTCCCTGCAGCAGATGCCCGACCAGACGCCGTGGGTGTCCGAGTGGCGTCCGGCCATCTCCTGGCTGGGCGGCGTGGCCCCTGCTTCGGCGATCACGGAACTGTCCGCCGCTTTCGCCGCGCAGATCCGTGACGAGCTCGCCGAGCGGTCCCTCACGGGCGAGCAGCTCGCCGTGAGCGAGATCGACGAGGCGGGGATGCGTGCTCTCCACGCCGCAGGCATCGACACGGTCCCCGGCCTGCCACTGCTGCTCGAGTGCGGGACCGTCAAAACGGCCGACGAGATCGCCTGTATCTCCATGGCCGCCAGCCTGGCGACCGCCGGCTACGAGACGGTCCGTGCGAACCTGCGCCCCGGCGTCCGCCAGGCGCAGCTCGCGACCGCAGCCCGGCGCGCCATCGAGGACGCGGGCGCCGAGGCCGGCGCGGCCCGCCTGCTGTCGGGCCCGCTGTCCTTCCCGCGGGGGATCAGCGGCGGCGACCGCATCGTCGAATACGGCGACCTCGCCTACCTGTTGACCTGCGGGACGTCCTACATGGGCTACACCGCGTGTCTGTACCGCCAGTTCATTGTCGGCCGCGCGCCGACCGCGATGGAGAGCTCGTCGTACACGAAGCTCACCGACCGCCTCGACCACGCGATCTCCCTGATGCGTCCCGGCGCGAGCACCGCGGACGTCGCGGCCGTGCTCGCCCCCGCCGAGGAGCTGGGCTTCGGGTCGGAGACCGAGTGCTTCAGCCTTGAGCTCGGACACGGGGTCGGCCTGGTCAACGCCGGTTCGCGCGCCATCCACTACAACCCGCCGGTGATCACCCGTGAGTGGTCCTTCGACCACCCCGAGGAGATCAAGGAAGGCATGGTCATCGCGATCGAGGGCATCGAAGGGCAGCACCGCGTGGGCGGCGTCCGGCTCGAGAACCTCGTCGTGATCACCGCCAACGGCGCCGAGCTGCTCGACCACTACCAGCGCGACGAGATGATCCAGACCGCCGCCTGACACCGGCGCTTCTTCCATCCCGCACCCCACACCACTTCCACGAGGACGACGCGCACGCCGGCGTGCGCTGAAGGGACGACCATGCCGAAGCATCGGCAACTGGACACGCAGACCCCGTGGGTCGAGCTGAGTACCACCCCCGCGGACTGGAAGCGTGCCGACCCCGCGCTCCTCGCGGGCGTGCTGGCCCAGCTGCACCTGATCCGCTCCTTCGAGGAGACCGTGCTCGAGCTCGCCGGCGAGGGGCTCGTCCACGGGCCTGCCCACTCGAGCATCGGCCAGGAGGGCGGAGCGGTCGGCTCGATCATCGGCCTGCGCTCGACGGACGCCGTCAACGGGTCCCACCGCGGGCACCACCAGTTCCTCGCGAAGGCGCTGACCCACGTGGGCGGTGTCCGCTCCGACCTCACCACCCTCGTCACGCCCGAGATCCGTGACGTCCTGCAGAAGACACTCGCCGAGATCCTCGGTCTCGCGCAGGGGTACTGCCGTGGGCGCGGTGGGTCGATGCACCTGCAGTGGTTCGAGGCAGGGGCGCTCGGCACCAACGCGATCGTGGGCGGCGGCGCCCCAATGGCCACCGGCAACGCGTGGGCGCAGAAGCATGCGGGAACCACCGACCTGACGATCAACTACTTCGGCGACGGAGCCGGCCAGATTGGCTCCGTGCTCGAGAGCATGAACCTCGCGGCCGTGTGGAAACTCCCCACCGGGTTCTTCATCGAGAACAATCTCTACGGCGTCTCCACGCACGTCTCCGAGATCACCGCCGACCCCCGCCTGTCGGTGCGCGGCCAAGGGTTCGGCGTGCCGGGCTGGCGCGTCGACGGCATGGACCCCCTCGCCGTGCACCTCGCGACGACCGAGGCCGCCGAACGGATGCGTGCAGGCGAGGGCCCGGCTGTCATCGAGGCCCAGGTGTACCGCTTCCTCCACCAGAACGGGCCCTATCCCGGCAGCGCCTTCGGCTACCGCACCAAGGAAGAGGAGGCGGCGTGGCGCGAGCGCGACCCGCTGCTGCGCGTCGCCACGGAGATGCAAGGCCTGGGCCTAGTGAGCCAGGCCCAGGTCGACTCGGTGCGCGATCAGGCACGGCAGGCGATGCGCGAAGTCACCGCACAGCTGCTCGAGGCCGACCCCGATGCCGACGGCAAGCGGCGCATCCGCCCCGAGCTGTGGCCCGAGCCGGGGTTCGTCGACGTGGGTCTGCGTGGTGACACCAGCGAGCTGGACGGCGCGCGCACGCTCGACCCGGCGACCACTCCGGTCGTCGGCAAGCGCGGCAAGTTCATCGACGCCGTCTCGGCCGTGATGGGCCGCCGCATGGAGCAGGACGACCGGATCGTCGTCATGGGCGAGGACGTGCACCGCCTCGGTGGTGGCACCAACGGAGCCACCAAAGGCCTGGCCGAGCGCTTCCCCGAGCGCGTCCTCCCCACCCCGATCAGCGAGAACGCCTTCGTCGGACTCGGGGGCGGCCTTGCCCTCGACGGTCGTTTCCGTCCCGTGGTCGAGTTCATGTACCCCGACTTCATGTGGGTCGCCGCCGACCAGGTTTTCAACCAGATCGGCAAGGCCCGCCACATGTTCGGCGGCGTCAACCCCGTGCCGCTCGTGCTGCGCACCAAGGTCGCGATGGGCTCCGGGTACGGCTCCCAGCACCTCATGGACCCCGCAGGCGTCTTCGCGACCAGCCCCGGCTGGCGGATCGTCGCACCGTCGACGGCCGCCGACTACGTCGGCCTGATGAACGCCGCACTAGCTCTGGAGGACCCGGTGCTCGTGATCGAGCACGTCGACCTGTACGCCCGGGCCGACGAGATCCCCGAAAACCTTGACTACCAACTGCCGTTCGGCAAGGCCGCACTGCGGCACGAGGGCTCCGACGTCACGATCATCAGCTACCTATCGATGGTCCACCACGTCCTGGAGTCGGTCGAGGAGACCGGTCTCGACGCCGACGTTGTCGACCTGCGCTGGCTCGACCGCGCCTCAGTCGACTGGGAGACCATCGAGACGTCGGTGCGGAAGACCAACGCCGTGCTGATCGTCGAGCAAGGTGCCAAGGGCACCTCGTACGGCGGGTGGCTCGCCGACGAACTCCACCGCCGCCTGTTCGACTGGCTCGACCAGCCCGTCCAGCGGGTCACCGGCTCGGAGGCCAGCCCCAGCATCTCCAAGGTGCTCGAGCGCGCCGCCATAGCCCGCACCGAAGAGGTCGTCGCGGGAATCGGGCAGGTCCGCGCCGGGATGGGGGGTGCCTGATGGCCACTATCGTGCGCATGCCCGAGGTGCTCGCCGACACCACCGAGGCCGCGATCACCACCTGGCTGGTCGCACTCGGCCAGGAGATCGCCATCGGCACAACCCTCGCCGAGATCGAGACCGACAAAGCGGTCGTCGAGTACGCCTCCGAGGTCGAGGGGACCGTACTGCACCTCTTCGCCGACGAGGGCGCCACCGTCACGGTCGGAGACCCGATCGTCGCGGTCGGCGCGCCGGGCGAGGCCGTGGAGGGGGTGCCCGGCGGGGCGACACCGGCCACCTCCTCCCCCGCAGCCACTGCCCCTGCCGCCCCCTCGACCGAGGCCTTGAGCGCCGTGCCCCAGTCCTGCTCCGCCGCCCGTGGGCCGGCCGAGCCCTCTGGCCGACGCTTCACCAGCCCGCTCGTGCGCAGGCTGGCGAAGGAGCACGACATCGACCTCGCCACGGTCACGGGGACGGGGCCGAACGGCCGTATCGTGCGCCGTGACATCGAGGGCGCGGTCCGCGAGGGACGCGATGTTCCCATGTCCCCGGCGGCGTCCGGCACCGAGCCTGCAGCGACTGCGTCGCCCGTCCCGGCACCGGCACCCGCCGCACCTGCGGCGCCGGCCTCTGGCGCCTCCGCCCCGGACGGCGTGGAGGAGGTCCCGCTGACCTCCATGCGGCGCGCGATCGCCCGCCGTCTCACTGAGAGCAAGACCTCGGTGCCGCACTTCTACCTCGTCGCGGACGCACGGGTCGACGAGCTGCTTGCCCTGCGCAAGCAGGTCAACGCGGTCGCCGACGTCAAGGTGTCGGTCAACGACTTCGTACTCAAGGCCGTCGCGGGAGTCCTGCGTGCGATCCCGGAGGCGAACGCCACCTGGGGCGAGACCGTCCTGTACCGCCACCTCACGGTCGACGTCGCGGTGGCCGTCGCGATCGAGGGCGGGCTCGTCACCCCCGTCGTACGCAACGTGGACCGGCTGGCCGTCAGCGAGATAGCGCTCACCGTGCGGGACCTCGCCGAGCGCGCCCGGGCCGGGCGCCTCAGGCAGCACGAGCTCGAGGGCTGCTCCTTCTCCGTGTCGAACCTCGGCATGTACGGAAGCCAGGAGTTCTCCGCGATCATCAACCCGCCGCAGGTGGGGATCCTAGCGGTCGGCGCGGTCCGACAAGTGCCCGTCGTGGACGACGGAGAGCTGGCCGTGGGCACGGTGATGACAGTGACGCTCTCGGCCGACCACCGCGTGATCGACGGCGCGCTCGCCGCACAGTGGCTCACGGCGTTCGTCGAGCGGATCGAAAACCCGATGCTGCTGCTGGTCTGAGAGGCCCGAACATGACTGAGCTCGACGGTCGGGACGCAGGGATGCGCCCAGCAGGTGCGACCCGCGCAGACCCCCGCCGGAGGAGCAGTACGGCGCGGCGTTCGAGGCTCCCCACGGCGTGCTCGACTCCGACGCGACGTCCGTCGTCGTCGGGGGCGGCCTCGAGTACAGCAAGGGCCGTTGGGAGACCCTGCCCATCATCGCCAAGCAGTTGACCTGGGACAGCACAAACGCAGGCAGCGCCGGCCGCGACAAGCGAGGAACCGCGGTCGCTGTGTGGCTGACAGACAAGGTCGAGTAGCTCTGCTGCAACCACGCCTACACCGACACGGTGGTGACCGATGCCCTCCGGCCGCACCGGCCCGAGCGACATGACACCCAGACCAGACCAGCTCAGACAAGGGAGTTTGAACCATGCCCAGCACGGGAGTCCTCCAGGGCAAGCACGTCCTCATAACCGGCGCAGGCCGCGGTCTCGGCGAGGCGTACGCGCGTGCGGCCGTCACCGAGGGGGCGCGCGTCGTCGTCTCGGACATCAACGCGGAGCCTGTCGAGGCGGTCGCCGCGTCGATCAACGAGGCGGGCGGCGAAGCGCTCGCGGTCGTCTCCGACGTCACCGACTGGGACAGCTGCGAGAAGCTCGTCGCAGCAGCTGTGGAGCGCTTTGGCAAGCTCGACGGCCTGGTGAACAACGCCGGTTACCTGAATCCTGCGGTCGCGGGCACCGAAACCGAGGCCGATATTCGCCGGCACATCGACATCGGCGTCTACGGGACCTACTTCATGTCGGTTCATGGGCTCGCCGCGATGCAGGGCAGCGGGTCCATCGTCAACGTAACCTCGGGCGCGCAGGTCGGTCTGCGGATGATGAGCGCGTACGCGGCGGCCAAGGGTGCGGTCGCCTCGCTCACGTACGCCTGGGCAAACGAGTTCGACGAGTTCGGCGGCCAGGGCGGGGACATCCGGGTCAATGCCATGGCCCCGCATGCCTCCACGCCCATGATGGACGCTGGTACGGCCGCTTACACGAAGTACTTCGGCGGGCAGGCGGTCGCGCCGCCGCCCGCGACGAACGCGCCCGTCGTTCTCTACTTGCTGTCCGACCTGAGCAAGGGTGTCAACGGTCAGGTCGTACGCCTCGCGAACGGGCGCGAGCTGCACCTGATGACCCATCCCCAGGTCCTGGACCGGCCGCTGACGCGCGACTCGTGGACCGTGCAGGACGTCGAGCGGGCCTTCGACGACATGTTCCGCGACCGCCTTCAGCCGTACGGCACCCTGACCAACACCGACGCGCGGCTTGTCGAGCCCGGAGTCGTCGTGTTCGACCCTGCAACCGCGTGATCGGACCACAAGGACCCGCGTCCGCGACAGCAAGTGGGAGCAATGCGCCGACCGTACGTGTCTCCCGCAGCAAAGGAGAAGTGAGACCAATGAAGTCATGGCGATTCCACGGAACCGGCCAGCCGCTGACCCTGGAAGAGGTACCGGACCCGCACGCGGGGCCGGGCGAGGTCGTCGTCGACGTCAAGTCCGCCGGCCTGTGCCACTCGGATGTCGGCGCGCTCGACGACCCACAGTGGATGAAGTCGTTCCCACGCATTCCGATGACGTTCGGGCACGAGAATGCCGGGGTGATCAGCGAGGTCGGCCCCGGAACGGAGGACTGGAAGGTCGGCGACCGCGTCGGGCTGGCACCCGTGATGCCCGACGGCGACGCCATCGGCTATGGCGCCTGGGACGGCGGCTACGGCCCCAAGATCCGGGCCACCAAGGCGAACCTGGTACGCCTGCCCGACGAGCTTTCCTTCGAGCTGGGCGCGATGGCGACCGACGCGGGCATCACCTCGTACCACGCCATGGTCACCGTCGGCGGCCTGAAGAAGGGCATGCGGGTCGGCGTGATCGGCCTGGGTGGGCTCGGCTACATCGGCGCGCGTGTCGCCGTCCTCAAGGGAGCCGAGGTCTACGCCGCCGACATCTCCCCGTCCTCACGGGAGCTCGCCGCCGAGATCGGGCTGGCGGGCGTCGCCGAGTCGATCATCGAGTTCGCCGACAAGGATCTGCCGCTGATCGTGGACTACGCGGGCTTCGGAACTACCACCGCTCAAGCGATGGAGACGCTGGGCAAGTCCGGGACGCTCGTGCAAGTCGGCCTCGGCCGCTTGCAGGCCACGGTGAACACCCAGGCCCTCATCTTCAAGCAGCTGCGTATCTTCGGCTCCCTCTCGGGCACCCAACAGGACCTGGCCGAGCTGTACGAACTCATGCGCAGCGGAGCACTCAACCCGCCGATCAACCGGATCGCACCGCACGAAATCCCGGAAGGTCTGGACCGCCTCCGCAAGGGCGGAGTCGTCGGCCGCATCGTTGCTGCCTACGATTCCTAATCTCGTTGTCAAGCTGCAGCCGTGACGGGCGGTATCGCCTCGTAGCACCGTCCGTCACGGAGCAAGGCCCACAAGACGTTCACGCGACGTCTGGCGAGGGCAAGGACGGCCTGGGTGTGTCGCTTGCCTTCGGCACGCTTGCGGTCATAGAAGCGCCTGGATTCGTCACAGCAGCGAATGCTGACCAACGCGGAGGTATAGAAGACGCGTTGGAGACCACGGCTATACCTCTTGGGCCGGTGCAGATTGCCGCTGATCTTGCCCGAGTCACGAGGAGCCGGAGCGACACCGGCGAACCCCGCGAGACGGTCAGGTGTGCCGAAGGGCGCCATGTCTCCGCCCGTGGCGACTACGAACTCGGCGCCAAGGAGAGGACCGATCCCGGGCATACTCGTGATCACCTCAGCGTGCTTGTGCTCGCGAAACCGGGCCTCGATGAGCTTGTCGACCCCGGCCACCTGCTCATTGAGACGCTTCACCTCCTTCGCGAGCGTGTCGACGAGTTGGGCCGTCGGCTTCTCGCCGGTCACGCTGGTGTACTGGCTGTCGGCGGCCGCCATGGCGGCCTGGGCGAGCTGGTCGGCGCCTCTGACTTTGCGGTTACGCAGCCACGTTTCCAGTCGGCGGGTGCCGGCCCTGCGGATGGCGGCTGGGGTCTGATATCCGGTGAGCAGGACCAGCGGGCCCGAGTTGGTAAGGTCCAAGGCCCGCTCCAGGGCTGGAAAGATGCTGGTGAGGTGGCCTCGCAGCCGGTTGATCACGCGAGTGCGGTCCTCGATGAGATCGCGCCGACGAACGGTGAGGATCTTGAGTTCGGCGACCAGTTCGTCGCCGGGCCGCAGCGGATGAAGATCCCGTCGAACCCGGGCCTGGTCGGCAATGATCGCCGCGTCCTTGGCATCGGTCTTGCCTGCACCCCGGTAGCCCTCGGAGGCCCGGTTGACGGCCATGCCGGGGATGTAGAGCGTGTGCTGGCCGTGGCCGAGCAACAGGTCGATCAGCAGGGCGGCCCCGCCGTCGGCCAGGTCGATTCCCCAGATGGCCTCATCGCTCAGCGCAAGCACGTCGGCCAGCAGCTGCAGGAGTTCCGGCTCGTCGTTGGCCACCCGTCTCGACAGGAGCCGTTTGCCGGTCTCGTCGATCACTACGCAGTGGTGATGGGCCTTCCCGGCATCGATGCCGGCCCAAATCGCTGTCACGCGCGCTCCAACCTCGTTCGTCTACCGCACCACAGACGACCTCGCTGGCGAGTCCCTACTCAGCGATCGGATCGCAATTCCTAATCAGCAGCCGAGTCGTCGCGGGGTGTCGGGCGGCGAATCGTAAGAAGCCACAGACGGCAGACCACTGAAAGCCACACCCGGCACCCCTGGGTGAGCCAACCCTACGAATGGCTCGCTCATCCCGATCAACAAGGTAGGGATCACTGAGGCCCCGGACGGTCGATCCTCCTCGCCGCCTGCGCGCGCGAACGGTACCCACAGAGGTGTCTCAGTATGGTCGGCCCCCGGCAGAAGCTGCCGGGGGCCGAGCGAGCGGACACACCAACAGTCACACGGCCAACCACTTCCGTTAGGAATTCTTGGCGCTGTACCGAGAAGCCTCCCTGAACGCCGTCGGAGGCATCCCCCTCCACCGTTTGAAGGCCATGGTGAAGCTGGCCGGATCCGTATAGCCCAGCTTGCGGGATATTTCCGATACGGAGTGATCTGTATTCGAGAGCAGATCGCAGGCCAGTTCACTCAAAGTCTCGTCTCGCACCCGGCCGAAGTCTTTGCCCGTGAGTTCAAGCTTGCGTTGCAGGGTACGTGGGGAGACTTGCAGCGCCGCGGCCACATTTGCCAATGTGCGGTAGAGATTGGGCGCGGCCCTTATGACTTTCGCGACAGTGTGGGGCCAGTCGCCAGTCGCCCTGAATGAGTCGATGATCTGGGTATCCGCTCTGACCCATGCCTCGTGCTGGAATGCGTTACCGAAGGGCAGTTCCTCCTTCGATGTAGCAGGGCTCCACCGCAGCCGCAACGCCTCTGCGCCACATTCGATTTCGCAGGAAACGTACGCCAAAGCCTCGGGCGATATTTCTGCGATAGGCACTTCGACCTGAGTAAAAGGGAAGGTGTCTCCGTACAGCCACGCGAGTGATCGGGTGCTGGCAAATAGATCACGGTACACGCTGAACGGGATCAACTCGTCCGGGGCGTCAGGATAGGCGTATTCAATTCCCACCACTGCCCCACCTGATGCTCGGAGAGGCCTGATTTCGAGGAGCCCAGGGGCATTGTCAGTTGCGCTGGCAACTTCCACCCACGCCTCAACGGTCGGGGCGGTCGCCAGGGCCATTCCGCGAACGCCGTAGGTACTCGTCGTGTAAGCACGCATTGCCCGCACCCAAAGATCGACGCGATCTCTTGTGAGAGCGACGAACTGAAGCTGGAATGCCAGCTCCTTCTTTGCAGGAATGGTGCTTCCCGGTCGATTCAGCGCGCCGGGGTCGATCTCGGCATTCGCGAGCGCGGTTCGCCAGTCGAGATCCGCTTCCTTGAGCAGCTGGCACAGCGCGTGCACACTGAAGTTCGGCACGCGCAGGTTCTGGTACGAGTTCAGCTTCATCGCTGGGCACTTTCGCCGCGGTGGGGAGCCGGCCGGCCAAGGGGGGCCGACGAAGCTGACACGGATGTCGTTCCACTGCATGGCATGTTCGCTGGAATGCCGGGGGGAACGGTCGGAGAATCCATCTCTCTCTCCTCTTCGTTGAGGCGATGGGGTGCCGCTCCGGAGGCGCCGCGGCGACAGGAGCACCGTCTGGCGTCGGAAGTAACGCCAGAAGCCTTACATCTCACGCCACCAACCGGCAAGTGGTGACACCTTGGCGCGTTTTCCTGCGTTGATGGCGTCCCTTGCCATGGTGGTCCGGTGCTGGCGCTCTTAGCGTCATTCATCAACGGGGCAGAGAAGCCGACGCAGCGACACCACAGGAGATCGGTGAGCACTCCCACCGTTCGAAGTCGCCCCTAGCGGCAGGGTCGACATCGCCGCTCGCGACCGCAGTAGTCGAATTCCTATTTACAGGAACCGATATGGGCCGGACGCCCTTCGGTATCCAGAGTCGCAACAGTATGGAGAAAACCCATGACGCAGAATATCGCACCACGCGACTTCGTGGCCGATCACACCGTCGCACGTTCTCAGCGCCCCATGATTGGCGGCCCAAACAGGTTCAAGGTCGCGGTTTTCGGCGCGAACGTGACGACCGGCCAGGGCGGTCTCAACCTCGCCGAGAACACGATCAAGCTCGGCAACTGGGGCGAGATCCAGGGTCTCGCGCAGAAGGCCGACCGGTACGGTGTCGACGGGTTCATCCCCATCGCCCGCTGGCAGGGACTCTCGGGCCCCGACCGCCCGTGGGGCCGACAGTACGAGACGTTCACGTGGGCAGCGGGTCTGGCAGCGGCGACGCAGAACATGCAGATCTTCGCCACCTGCCTCGTTCCTTTCATCCACCCGGTGATGGCGGCGAAGATGATGGCCACCGTCGACCACATCAGCGGCGGCCGCATGGGCCTGAACGCCACAGCCGGCTACTTCAAGCCCGAGTACCACATGTTCGGTGTCGAGGTGCCCGAGCACGACAAGCGCTATGAGCTGGCCGACGAGTGGATGACCATCGTCGAGCGACTCTGGGCAGTCGAAGACGACTACCAGTTCGACTTCGACGGGGACTTCTTCCACCTCCAGGGTGCCCAGTCGTGGCCCAAGCCTGTTCAGACGCCCGGGCCGATGGTGATGAGCGCGGGATCCAGCCCTGCCGGCCAGCAGTTCGCGTTCAAGCACGCCAACATCTTGTTCGCGGCGATCGGCAGCGTCGAGCACAGCCAGTCGGTGACACCCAAGCTGCGCGAGAACGCCGACGCGGCCGGGCGTGAGGACCTCGGCCTGTGGTCCGGTGTGCACATCATCTGCAAGGACACGGAGAAGGAAGCCAAGGAGTACCTCGAGTACATCGAGGAGAAGGGCGATTACGAGAGCGCCCTCCGCTACAAGCACATCATCCAGAACGGCGACGCCCGCGGGTGGAGCTGGGATCACTACAAGAAGTCCGAGGACCCGAAGCAGGACGAGACCATCAGGACGTTCTTCCGGGCCGGTCTCGTTCCGCTCGTCGGCACACCCGAGATGATCGTCGACGGGCTCCAGAAGCTGCACGACTCGGGCATCACGGGCATCTGCACCGGACTCGTCGACTACGACGAGGGTCTCGACCGGATGAACGAGCAGATCTTCCCGCTCATGCGCGACGCGGGTCTGCGCGCCTGACGTCCGACCATTCATGAAGGAATGAAGGCAGATGGCATTCCCTGATCCTCAACAGTTCAGGCTCGCCGTCACGGGACGAACCGAATCCGGCGATGCGGGCGGGATGTCGGCTTGGGGGCAGGCTATTTCGGATGCGGGGTGGCTCACCCCGCCCGAGGTCGTCCATCACGCGAAGCGCACGGTGTGCGCTGCAGACACCTCGATCTACTGCGGTGCCGACACCGGTTTCGGGGCGCCGATCAATATGCAACGTACGGTGGCCGACTTCATCAAGGCTGGTATCGCTGGCATCCACATCAAGGACCAGTGCGCCCCGAAGAAGTCGGGTGGTGTCGCCGGCAGGCCCAGCGTGACTACGACAACAACGACCTCGTCGGCGAACACTGCTGACGACGCGGCTCGTGAACTGATGTGGCCCCTGACCGCAGCGAGGAGGATCCCAGTGCGGCAGATGACTCGGCAGGTCCGTGCCCAGTACCTGGCCGCGAGCCGGCCGTCCGCGATCGAAAGCGTTCAGCCCCAAGACCAGGTTGTCACCGGCATCGTCCAACACGGCGATGCCCGCGGTCGATTGCTGGGATTTCCCACCGCCAACCTCACCATGGAGACCAGCGCTCACCTGGACGGTGTCTGGTCCGCCGTAGTCGTCACGGAGGATGACGGCCGACACTGGCCCGCTGCGGTCTCCGTCGGCCGGAGGACCACCTTCTACGGCCGCCACGGCCAACGACTCCTCGAAGCCCATCTTCTCGACGTGGAGATCGATCTGTACGACCGGCAAATATCGGTTCATCTCGTGACCCGCCTCCGCCCCCAGCGACGGTTTCGTGACGTCGAGGATCTTGTGGAGCAGCTGGCGACAGATGTTGAGGACGTCCGCAAGTGGGCGACATCAACTTCACCCGAAGCGGGTGCGCGATGACCGCGCGTCGGCCGCCGCCTCGGTGGGCAATTCTGCGCGTTGTGGACGCTGTTGAGGCGCAGCGTCGCGCAGGGCGCGCACGGATCGACGTCGGCCTGCTCGCACGACGCGTCGGACTCAGCCGAAGCATGACGTCCGCTTGCCTCTTCGCAGCAGATTCACGGCGCTCCCCGTCGACGTCTCCGCATCACGCGGTCGGCGTGACGAAGCCGAATTGACGATTACTCCGGCCCACTCGACATCGGCGGACGAGTTGCCGTCGGCCCCGGAGCAGGGCCAGGAATGGGCGGCGAACACGCCATGACGCTGGTGTCCCGCGGCGCGATGCCGACGGGCCGGCAATACCCGTAATCACAACGGAAGTTTCTTCAGCTCTGGCTCACCCAGAGCGTTGCAGTGTTCCCATCTCGGTCACATTGACGTGATCAAGCAAGCGACGGGGCGGACAGTGGGGTCCATGCATGTGCCCCGCGAAAGGAGGAGGACTTATGACCCGGTCCAAGGTGCGCACGTCCAGCGACGACCCGATGATCGTCCGAAACGCGTTCGCGCAGTTCCCGTCCGGCGTGGCGGTGCTCGCGGTCGACATCGGCGGCGCGAAGCACGCGCTCGTCGCGTCGTCTTTCATGGTGGGCGCGTCGCTCGAACCGTGCCTCGTCGCGGTCGCTGTGCAGAAGTCTTCTGAGACATGGGGCCTGATCAAGGCTGCCGACTCGCTCGGCGTATCCATATTCGGCAAAGGCCAGGGCGATCTGCTGCGCAAGCTCGCAAGCAAGGACCGTGCTGCCCGCTTCGAGCAGGTCGCGATCGAAGTCGGCGACGAAGGCGCCATCTTCATCGAAGACGCAGCGCTGTGGCTCGAGTGCTCGATCCATGAGGTTTCCGAGGCAGGCGACCACTGGATGGCCCTGCTCCAGGTGAAACAGCTCGGCGTCGGCCAGAACGAGCCGCTCGTTTGGCACGGCGCGAAGTTCCGGGAACTCATCGACGCGTAGTCGATCGACGTCAAGTAGCCGCAACGCACGGGCCGTCACAGCCGTGCCCCGTCGGCTCGTCCGGTAGGACGGAGGTCCAGGGAGGCGGTGGCGAGTTTGACCGGAGGCTGCATCCGTTTTACGCTCGACTCCATACGGAGACAGGCTCCGTTTTGTCGTGATCGCGGAAACGCAAGCAATGGGAGGGTGCATGAGCGCCGAGGGACGACAGAGGCGCAAGCCTCGTGCGGGCGTCCAGCGCAACCGTGCAGCCCTGCAAGCGGCGCAGCAGCACTTCCCGAGGGAAGGGATCGCCACCTCCGTGGATGCGGTGGCCAGGGAGGTGGGCGTCCGGCCCGCCGGGCGGACATCGCGCGGCTCGAGGACGCCTCCTAGAAGACTCATGAAGATCTTGGGTTCTGGCCCCGCCGCGTGAGCGGCGGGGCCAGACTGTTTGTTGTGGTGATGGGGGAATGGGCCGGGGAGACGATCAGGGCGGCTTCAAGTTCCGTGGTTGTGCTGGTTGTTGCTGTGAGGGGTGGGTAGCGGTGCAGGCGCGGGCTTCGTGATCATTAGGGTGTCTACGCCTCGTGATCATGAGAAGGTCCCGTGCCTGCTGCTGCATCCTCCCCGATCCCTGCCGTACTTGTGAAGCTGGGTCCGCTGGAACCCGGCCAGGTCGCTGATCTGCGCCCCTACTTCGACTCCATCCCCGACCCGCGCTCGCGGCGGGGCCGGTGGTACTCGCTGACGGCGATCTTGATGGTGTGTGCCTGTGCGGTCGTCTCGGGCGCCAGGAGCATCGACGAGCTCGCCGAATGGGGCGCCCGGGCCTCGGGTGGGCTGCTGGCCGCCCTCGGTGTACGCCGCCATGCACTGCGGTGGCGGCGTACACCGTCGCCGGCGACGATCGGGCGGGTGCTGATCGCCGTCGACGGCGATGCCCTGGACGCCGCGGTGGGCGCCTACCTCACCGACCGGCACCGCACCGTCGTGTCCACCGCGCACCGGCGGGCCATCGCGGTGGACGGCAAGACGCTCAAGGGCTCAGCGCGTTTGGACGTGACCCGCCGTCACCTGCTGTCGGCGGTCAGCCACACCACCGTCGTGACACTCGCGCAGGCCGAGGTCGGCGCGAAGACCAACGAAACCACGCACTTTAAGCCGCTGCTGGCACCGCTGGACCTGGCCGGCACTCTCGTCACCTTCGATGCGCTGCACTCGGTCAAGGCGAACATCACCTGGCTGGTCGAGACGAAGAAGGCCCACTACATCGCCGTGATCAAGACCAACCAGCCCACCGCCCACAGCCAGCTCGCCACGCTGCCGTGGCGTGACATCGCCGTCCAGCACACCCACTCCGAGGTCGGGCACGGCCGGCGCGAGTCCCGTTCGATCAAGACCTGCGGCATCGCGGACGAACTCGGTGGCATCGCCTTTCCGCACGCGAAGCTCGCCATCCGCGTCCACCGCCGCCGCCGGCCGACCGGCAGCCGCGAGAGTCGCGAGAGCGTCTACGCCGTGACCAGCCTCGAAGCCCACCAGACCAGCCCCGCGGACCTCGCCGCCGCGATTCGCGGGCACTGGGGAGTGGAAAACTCCAGCCACCACATCAGAGACGTCACCTTCGCCGAGGACGCCTCCACCGTCCACACCGGGGCCGCACCCCGAGCCATGGCCACCTTCCGCAACCTGGCCATCGGCGTGCTGAAGACCCTCGGCGCCGAGAACATCGCCAAAACCACCCGGGCGATCCGCGACGAACCACGACGGGCACTCCCGATCCTGGGCATCATCAACAACCAGGACACCCACGGAACTTGATCAAGCCCTGGGAGACGATCGGGCCGGATGTATGGGAGACCTGCCGGGATTTGATCCCGGCAGGGAGTGTGTTCGCGTTCCTGGCCGAGCATCGCAGCGCGCTGTTCGAAGCGGAGATGTTTGCGGACATGTACCCGTCGGCGAACGGGCGGCCGAGCATGCCGCCGCAGATCCTGGCCGCTTCGATCACGCTACAGGCCCTGCACGGGCTTTCGGACTTCGAGACGGTCCAGGAGCTGCGGTGCGACCTGCGGTGGAAGGCCGCCTGTGGACTGGGCCTTCATGACATGGCGTTCGATCCGTCGTTGCTGGCCTACTTCCGCCGCCGGCTGGCCCGTTCCGCCCGGCCGAACCGGGTATTCGAGGCTGTGCGTGAGGTCGTGAAGGCCACCGGTGTCCTCAAGGGCAAGCACCGCCGGGCGCTGGATTCCACTGTGCTGGACGACGCGGTGGCCACCCAGGACACCGTCACCCAGATCATCGCCGCCATCCGGGCGGTGATCCGGGAAGTCCCCGGGGCCGGCGAGGTGGCAGCCGTGCAGTGCACCGCGCACGACTACAACGACCCGGGCAAGCCGAGGATCGCCTGGAACGACGAGCAGGCCCGTGCCGACCTGGTCGACGCCCTGGTCGGTGACGCACTGCGGCTGCTGGGCCATCTGCCCGAGCAGCAGCTCGACGAGAAGGCCGCGAACGCGGTCGGCATCCTGGCCCTGGTCGCAGGTCAGGACGTGGAGCCCGCCGAGGACTCCGACGGCCGCGACGGGCGCTGGCGCATCACCCAGGGCACCGCACCAAACCGGATGGTCTCCACTGTCGACCCCGAAGCCCGGCACGTGCACAAGACCCGCACCCACCAACAGGATGGCTTCAAGGCCCACCTCGCCATGGAGCCCGAGACCGGGTTATACACCGCCGTCGCCCTGCGGCCCGGAGCCGGTCCCGAGCACCACGAGGCGATGGTCGGAATCGACCTGCTCACCGACGAGGACGAGCCCGTTGACGCCTTCGGTGACACCGCCTACTCCACCGGCGACGCCCGCCACAGCCTCGAAACTGCCGGTCACCGGCTGTTCCTCAAACCCGCACCACTGCGGCCCGCCGTCCCTGGCGGCTTCACCCTCGACGACTTCATCATCGACACCGGCGCCGCCACCGTGACCTGCCCCGCCGGACACACCGTCCCTTTATCCGCTCCCGCCGGGCAGCACCACCAGCGCAAAGCCTCGTTCAAGGACGTGTGCGCCGGATGCCCCCTTCGTGAGCGGTGCACCAAGGCCAAGGCCGGGCGGATCCTGACCATCCGTCCGCACCACGACCTGCTCGCCGCCGCTCGCCACCAGACCGCCACCGATCCCGACTGGCAGGCTGACTACCGGCGCTGGAGACCACCAGTCGAACGCGCCGTCGCCTGGCTCGTCCACCACAACAACCGCAAACTCCGCTACCGCGGCACCATCAAGAACGACGCCTGGCTCCACACCCGAGCAGCCGCCCTCAACCTCCGCCGACTGATCAACCTCGGACTCACCCGAACCAACGGAACCTGGCACCTCACCCCGGTCAATACATAGCCGGAGGGGCCGCCCGGCCTGCGGCCGGACAACCCCTCAGCAAGATCTTCATGAGTCTTCTAGTACTACAGCCGGTGGTTCACGTGACGTGACGATGGTTGGCTCGTTGCTCCGTTCGTGGGGTTGAAACTGTCGCTTGGTGTGGTGCGGACGGACGAGCTGGCCGAGGGCCAAGTGCGGGAGCTTGAGGGGGAGCTGGAGGCGTTGTGTGCCTCGGTAGACGATGTGTTTGCGCGTCCGGCCTCCCGGGAGAACCTGCGGGCGATGGTGCGTGGGCTGCTGAGCGAGGTGCCGCGCAAGAACCTGTGGCAGCTCGCGGAGGCGGCCGGCCACCCCAACCCGGACCGGCTGCAGGGCTTTTTGGCCAAGGCCGCGTGGGATGCGGACGAACTGCGCGACCGGGTCCGCGCCGTCGCGGTCGACGCCCTGGCCGACGACGACGCGGTGCTGATCGCGGACGAGACCGGCGACATCAAGAAGGGCACCAAGACCGCCGGTGTCCAGCGGCAGTACACCGGAACTGCGGGCAGGGTCGAGAATGCCCAGGTCAGCGTGCACCTGTCGTACGGATCCCGCCGGGGTCGCACTCTGATCGACGCCGAGCTCTACCTCGGCAGGAACTGGGCCGGCACCACCGTGGAGCACGAACGCCGCTGCGCCGAGCAGGGCATCCCGCCCGAACGCGCGAGCGCGGTGGTCACCAAACCGGAGCTGGCCCGGCGGATGCTGGAGCGCGCGCTGGCGGCCTCGGTGCCGTTCACCTACTTCCTGGCCGACGAGGCATACGGGCAGTGCCGGGCGCTGCGCGCCTGGCTGGAGGAACACCACGTCCGCTACGTGCTCGCCGTCCCGAAAGATGAGGTGCTGCCGCTGCCCGACGGGCGCACCCGGCAGGCCCGCGAGCTGTGGGCGCTGGTACCCGAGGACGCCTTCGAGCGCCGGCCCTGCGCGGACGGCGCCAAGGGCCCGCGCGAGTACGACTGGGCCACCGTCCAACTCGCCACCACTGAAGGGGACTTCGAGCGGCATCTGCTGATCCGCCGCTCGATCGTGCCCAACAAGAAGGACAAGAAGACCGGCGAACTCGTCCGGGAGATCGCCTACTTCCTGTGCCACACCCACCTGGACACAACCCTGGCCGAGATGGTCGTCGCCGCCGGACAGCGCTGGATGGTGGAGGAGTCGTTCCAGGTCGCCAAGGGACAGGTGGGGCTGGACGAGCACGAGGTACGCAAATGGTGCTCGTGGTACCGGCACACCACCGTGTGCATGCTCGCCATGGCCTTCCTCGTCACCGTCCGGAGCCGGCTCATACCCGCCCCACCGATGACTCCCGACCCCCGACCGTGAACGAGATCCGCCGCCTGTACGACCGGATCGTCCTCGCTCCCGCCCGCACCGCCCGGACCTGGCTGGCCATGCACTGGCACCGCTGGCGCACCCGCCACCAGACCCGAGCCCGAACCAGCCACTACCGCACCCGAACCGCCCGCGCTCACTCACCGTAAGACCACCGGCTGTAGTACTAGGCGTTGTGACAGCGGCTGCGGGCGATGGAGGAGTATTCAGCGCCTTCAGCGGACTGCCGGAACCGCTCACGCTCCCCTGCGGCGACCTCATCGTCACCACCGAAGAGTGCCTGCGGGCCACTCACCTTGCGGGCCACGCTAGGCAGTCAGTAAAGGGCACGCCCTCTCCCTCGCGGCGATCTCCACCGCCTGGCTCAATGAGACCCGAGCCCCCGACGAGGAATCACTCGACCGTCTGCGTGGACCCACCAAGAGCGGATACCGCGAACAGGACAACGCGGAGTAGGTCACCGGCCGCCTTCTTCACAGACGGCTGTCGGCGCCCTCAAGAGCGCCGGAGATTCCCCCCGCGGAGCCGTCCATGACAATCCGCCACTCCCCGGGACTGGCACAACTCTGAAAGAGATAAATAGTGAAAATTGGCATTATTGGAGCCGGGTCGATCGGGACGACGTTGGCGCGGAGGTTCAGCGCCGGCGGACACGACGTTGCGGTCGCCAATTCTCGGGGACCCGAGACGATCGGTGCCGAGGCACTGGAATTCGGGGCGCATGCGGTGACCTCGGCCGACACCGTCAAGGACAAGGACGTCATCGTTCTGTCCATCCCGTTCGCGCGAATCCCGGCGGTGGCTCCGCTGTTCGCCTCCGTACCCGACCAGACCGTAGTCATCGACACCTCGAACTACTTTCCCCACCGGGACGGCGCCATCGAGGCGGTGGACAACGGCCAGGTGGAAAGCCTGTGGGTCACCGAGCAGCTGGGGCGGCCCGTGGTCAAGGCGTGGAACGCCGTACTGTCACAAACGCTCGAGCTCATGGACGCTCCCGCGGGCACCCCGGACCGCATCGCGCTGCCGGTCGCGGCAGACACGGAGGAGGCGCGGCGCGTGGGCATGCGTCTGGTGGACGAATCCGGATTCGACCCCTTCGACGCCGGCACTCTGGCCGACTCCTGGCGCCAGCAGCCGATGATGCCCGCCTACTGCACCGAACTGGACTTGCGGGACCTGGAGAAGGCCCTCAACGCGGCCGACCGGGACGCGGCCCCGCGCGTCCGGGACCGCATGCTGGAGCGCGTCCTCGAGTTCACCTCCACGCCCACGCGGGAGCAGCTCCTCGAACTGAACCGCTCCGCCCACCGCTGAGCACACGGGCCGCGGCCCGCGCCACATCCCCTCCTTCCCCGCAAGAAACCCCGTCCGCCAGCTCAACTGCGCCGCACGGGATCGAGAACCATACGAAAAGTCGCTCTCTCCACCACCGCCATGTACTTCAGCGACCTCACGCGGGCCAGGCACTCGCCCTGGCAGCCCCTGTCCACCTGCTCCCGGGTCAGCCCTGCGCCGCTCCGGAGACGATGTGTACCGTCCACGGCTGGGTGTTGCTGTTACTGGCTCTAACAAAAGCTGTTGATCATGTGACTGTTGGCTTGTCGGGTCGTTGGTCTGTTCATGGGGAAACGTCAGTCGCGGCCGTGGATCGTGTCGGACGAACTGTGGTCGCTCATCGAACCGTTACTACCCAAGCCGGGCCCGAAACTGGTCGAGGGCCGACCGCGGGTACCGGACCGGCAAGCGTTCTGCGGGATCCTGTTCGTCCTGCACACCGGCATCCAATGGGAGTACCTGCCCCAGGAGTTGGGCTTCGGATCAGGCATGACCTGCTGGCGGCGCCTGGCTGCCTGGAACGAGGCCGGCGTGTGGGACCAGCTCCACGCGGTGCTGCTGAAGGAACTGCGGTCGAAGAACCAGCTGGACTGGTCTCGGGCGGTGATCGACTCTTCCCACGTTCGGGCGGCCCGGCGGGTGTGGGGCTCGTAAAGTCATCGCTGCAGGTGGGAGCCTACGTGCCAGGCCCTCCGCGGTGGCTGGGATGCTGCGCGTGTGATCATCTCGATGCTGTACCGGGCCACCCGGGCGCTGCTGTCCATACCCGCGGTCCTGCTGCGCCGGGACACGGCCAAGGACGCCGAACTGCTGGTGCTGCAGCACGAAAACTCGGTGTTGCGACGACAACTCAACGGTCCGGTCCGCTACGAGCCCGCGGACCGGTTCTGGCTGGCCGCGCTGTCGTCGCTGATACCGCGCCGCTGCTGGAGCAGCGTCTTCGCGGTCACGCCGGGGACGCTACTGGCCTGGCACCGCAGGCTGATCGCCAAGGAGTGGGACTACTCCGACCGACGCCGACGCACCGGGCGTCCACCCACGGCGGCCGCGCTCAAGAAGCTGGTGCTGCGCCTGGCGCAGGAGAATCCGCGGTGGGGCCACCGGCGGATCCAGGGCGAACTGGCCCGACTGGGGCACCCGATCGCGCCGTCCACGGTCTGGGAGATCCTGCACAAGGCCGGCATCGACCCCGCCCCGCGCCGCACCGGCCCGAGCTGGCGCGAGTTCCTCACCGCGCAGGCCGAGGGGATCATCGCGGCGGACTTCTTCCACGTCGACACGATCACCGGCAGCCGGCTGTACGCGCTGGCGTTCCTCGAACACGGCACCCGCAGACTCCACATCACCGGCGTCACCGCCCACCCCACCGCACAGTGAGCGACCCAGCAGGCGCGCAATCTCGCCGATGACCTGGGCAGCCGCGTCGAGTCGCTGCGCTTCGTGCTCCGCGACCGCGACAGCAAGTACACCGGCTCCTTCGACGCCGTCTTCGAAGCCGAAGGCATGGACGTGCTGCTCAGCGCACCCCAGGCACCGCGCATGAACGCCCACTGCGAGCGCGTGATCGGCACGATCCGCCGCGAGGCACTCGACCACGTTCTGCTCCTGAACGAGGCCCACGCCCGGCAGGTCCTCGCCGAGTACCAGGACCACTACAACAGACATCGGCCGCACCGATCCCGCGATCAACGACCGCCCGAGGCCCAGGAACAGCCAGCAGTCCTGGATGGTTTCGAGCCCCGCAAGCTCTTGCGCACCCGGATCCTCAGCCCGGATCCACCGGCTTGATGTCTGTGGATGACTCTCGGGGAAACGAGAAAGTGCCTTGTGACCTGCGATGATGGGGTTTCTCTAGGACCACATCAGGCACGATCGACAAGGCACTTCCGAGATGCAATCTTCCCATGCCGCCGCGAAGGTCTCCGCACGGTTCGATGATCCGAATCTGGTCGGGTACGGCGGACTGGAGCCGGTGGTGCGCCTGGCCGAGCGGTGCGGACTGCCCGCGCTGGCCAGCGAACACGTCCGGTTGCCGGTCTCGAAGGACGGCACGGGTGCCTTCCCCGCGGCGAAGCTGATGTCGCTGGTGGGCGGCATGGTCGCGGGCGCGGACAGCATCGATGACATGGACCGGCTGCGGCACGGCGCTCTGCCGCGCCTGTTCGCCGGGGTGCGGGCGCCGTCCACGCTGGGCTCGTTCCTGCGTTCCTTCACTCACGGGCACGTGAAGCAACTGCACGCGGTGGCAGGGAGGTTCCTGCCCGAACTGGCCGCGCACACCGGGCTGCTGTCCGGCGCCGAATCGGTCGCCCATGTGGACATCGATGACACGATCCGCCGCACCTACGGCTACGCCAAGCAGGGGGCGGGTTACGGATACAGCAAGGTCAAGGGCCTCAACGCGCTGCTCGGGATCGTCTCCACACCCCTGTCCGCCCCCGTGATCGCCGCCACCCGTCTGCGCAAGGGCCCGACCAACTCCGCACGCGGGGCCGCCGCCTTCGTCGCCGAGACCATCCGCACGTCCCGCGCCAGCGGCGCTACCGGACTGCTCCTCGTGCGGGCCGACTCCGCGTTCTACGGCGCCGACGTCATCGGCGCCTGCCGGGCCCTGGATGCCCGCTTCTCCGTCACGGTGCGGATGAACGCCTCGATCAAGGCCGCGATTGCGGGCATCGACGAAGCCGCATGGAAAGCGGTCAAGTACCCGAAGGCGGTGTGGGACGAAGAGGGGCAGTGCTGGATCTCGGACGCGGAGATAGCCGAGGCCACCTACACCGCCTTCACCTCCAAGCCGAAGAATCAGCAGGTCACCGCCCGCCTGATCGTGCGCCGCGTCAAGCGCCTCAACCCCGGGGCGATCCCCGAGGGGCAGGGCACGCTTTTCGACACCTGGCGCTATCACGGCGCGTTCACCAACTCTCCGCTCTCCCTGGCCGCTGCCGAGCGTGATCACAGGCGTCACGCAGTCGTGGAACAGGTGATCGCGGATGTGAAGAACGGCCCGTTCGCGCACGCCCCCTCCGGGCACTTCCAGGCGAACGCAGCCTGGCTCGCCCTGGCCGCCCTCGCGCACAACCTGACCCGCGCCGCCGGCACCCTGGCATCCGCCTTCCACGCCAAGGCGACCACCGGCACAATCCGCGACCACCTGATCAACGTGCCTGCTCGGCTGGCACGTTCGGCCCGCCGCCTTACTCTCCACCTGCCCCAACGCTGGCCCTGGCGGGACGACTTCACCCAGCTCTTCGACCTCGCACACGCGCCACCACCCGCCGTCGACAAGCCTTGACCACCCCGCCCGCAAGGGCCTGAGACCTCCGAGCATGTGGAAAAGCTGGGCAGACCAGCGGGCACCCCATGCCCGAATCCGCAGCTCGGCCTCGGACCGCCCCCGAACCACCCGAAACGATCACTCCAAAATCAAGCCGGTGGATCCGGGCTCAGCGGACCAATCAACGAGTACCGACATGCCGCTTGAACTGCAGCGATGACTTTTCGAGCCCCACACGGTCCTAGAAAAACCCCATCATCGCAGGTCGCAAGGAACTTCTTCGTTTCTGGGTGAACCATCCACGGGCATCAAGCCGGGGTGATCCGGACTCAGCGCACCAGGGAAGGGGGGTTCTGACAGTACCTGTATCACCAGGGTCTCCCCGACGTTCCAAACGCCTGTCAACCTGGTTGAGTCGAAAGCGCCGACAACACTCCATGAAAACGCACTGCAGCTTTACCATCATCATTCAATTCAGCTGCCCCGAATACGCGACCGTGTCGGCGCATTCTTTTACGACAGAAGGGACGGAGACCAATGGCGGAGAACCAGTTCACCACTCACACAGAACTTTTCGACCTGAGGGGAAAGTACGCCCTTGTCACTGGCGGCACCAGAGGCATTGGGATGATGATAGCGCGCGGCCTTCTCCAGGCGGGCGCCCGCGTCGTCATCAGCTCACGCAACGCAGACACGTGCGCGGAGGCACAGCGTCTACTGTCCGAATTCGGCGACGTGCGAGCAATCCCCGCCGACCTGTCCAGGCACGACGAGTGTCAGCGCCTCGCTGATCTTGTCCAGGCCGACTCGGAACGCCTGGACATCCTTGTCAACAACGCGGGAGCGATGCGGCGCGAGCCGCTGGCGACGTTCCCGGACGAGGCCTGGGATGCAGTGCTCGACCTCAACCTCAAGTCGCCGTTCTGGCTGGTGCAGGCACTGCTCCCGGCACTTCGTAAGGCGGGCACCGCCGATGATCCCGCACGGATCATCAACATCGGCAGCATCGCCGCCATCCACGTCGCCCCGTCGCCCAACTACTCGTACGCCAGCAGCAAAGCGGCACTCCATCAACTCACCAGGGTACTTGCCAGGGAGCTGGGCCCACAGCACGTCACGGTGAACGCGGTAGCACCGGGAGTGTTCCCGTCGCAGATGATGGACTCCACGCTCGATGCCATCGGCGACACGATCGCGGCGTCGGCCCCTCTGCGCCGGCTCGGCCGCGACGACGACATGGCGGGTGCCGCCGTGTTTCTCGCCAGCCGGGCTGGGTCCTACCTCACGGGCGCCATCATCCCGGTGGACGGCGGTACCGCAACGACCGCATCGGGTATCAATTAGACTGCGGGACGGGCTTACGGTGAGGAGATAACCGCGATGGATCTACGCACCGAGATCCGGGAGTTTCTCAGCTCACGTCGCGCCCGCATCGCACCCGAGCAGGCGGGCCTGCCCGCTTACGGCGGCAACCGCCGGGTCAAAGGTCTGCGCCGCGAGGAGGTCGCGCTACTGGCGGGGGTATCGGTCGACTACTACGTGCGCATGGAGCGCGGCAGCCTCGCCGGTGCCTCCGACGGCGTGCTC
Source organism: Streptomyces sp. NBC_01446 (assembly GCF_026340095.1). GTDB lineage: Bacteria > Actinomycetota > Actinomycetes > Streptomycetales > Streptomycetaceae > Streptomyces > Streptomyces aureus. Next base: position 1,052,193 of record NZ_JAPEPO010000001.1, read on the forward strand.
GAGGCGTTGGCCTCTGCCTTGCAGCTCGACGAAGCCGAGCGCGACCACCTGTTCCACCTCGCGCGCCAATCGAGGGCGCCCCGCAGCCCACGCCGGCGCAGGCCTGCCGTGGCGGTGCGCTCGACGCTGCAGCAGGTGCTCGACGCGATCTCCGATGCGCCGGCCTGGATCGGTAACGGCCGTTATGACGTGCTCGCCATGAATCAACTCGCTCGCGCGCTGTATTCACCGGTGCTGGCTGACCCGCGACGGCCCGCGAACACAGCGCGGTTCGTCTATCTGAACCCCGCGACGGCCAGAGATTTCTTTGTCGACTACGACCAGGTTGCCGGTGACGCGGCCGCGAAGCTGCGCATGGCAGCCGGCCGCAATCCGCACGACGAGGAACTGATCGCCCTAGTCGGCGAACTGTCAACGTGCAGTGAGCTATTTCGGCAGCGGTGGGCATCTCAGGACGTGCGGCTGCACCGGTCCGGCCGCAAGCGTATGCACCATCCGATCGTGGGCCAGCTCGACTTGGACGTCGAATCCCTGGAACTGCCCGCCGAACCCGGCCTGCACCTCAACATCTACACCGCACCCGCGGGCACACCGACCGCTGACAATTTGGCGCTCTTGGCGTCGTGGGCGGCCACCCAACAGACGCTGGCGACCGAGCTCGAAGCACACAACGGATAGTCCAACCCCTTCAGCCGTACTAGTGTTCCGAGTCAGGAATTCTATTCAGATAGCTGGCGAGGCGTTCGAGGATTTCGTCTGCGGTCTTCGTCCAGACGTAGGGCTTCGGGTCGGTGTTCCAGGTGGCGATCCAGCTGCGGATGTCCTTCTCGAGGGCCTGGACGGATCTGTGGACACCTCGCCGTATCTGTTTGTTGGTCAGTTCGGCGAACCTGCCCATGCCGATAACCACATCCGCCCTAGTGGGAGGCGGTGCACGGGTTGATCGCGGTCGGCCGGGATCGCGTGCTGGTGAGGTTGGTGATCAACGCGGCATGATGGTCCACCGTGCTGCTGCGACTGGCCTATCTGGGTGTGACGAACGCGTTCGCGATGCTGCGCCTGCTACCAATGGGCGACGCGGAGAAGGACAAGGAGATCCTCGCCCTGCGCCATCAGATCACGGTGTTGGAGCGCCAACTGGGCAAGGAGAAGGTGCGGTTCACCCCGAGCGATCGGGCGTTCTTGGCGGCACTGCTGCACCGGCTGCCACTGGACGTGTTGCGCAGGCTGCGGCTGCTGGTCCGGCCGGATACGGTGCTGCGTTGGCACCGCGACCTGGTCGCGCGCCACCATGCGGCCCAGTCCCGACCGAAGCGCCCTGGACGGCCGCGCACGGTGAGCTCCATCCGCGCCCTGGTGTTGCGCCTGTCTCGGGAGAATCCCAGCTGGGGGTACAGACGCCTGCACGGCGAACTGCTCGTGCTCGGGGTGAAGGTGGCCGGCTCCACGGTCTGGGAGATTTTGAAGGATGCCGGTATCGACCCGGCGCCCGAACGGAGCTCCAGTACCTGGGCCGATTTCCTACGCTCCCAGGCCGACGCCTTACTGGCGTGCGACTTCCTGGAGACGGTCACCTTGTCCGGGGCGCGGATCTACGTGTTCGCGGCGATCGAGCACGGCAGTCGCCGTATCCGGGTCATGGGCGCGACCGCGCATCCAACCGCTTCCTGGGTGGTGCAAGCCGCGAAGAACCTCGTCATGGACTTGGAGGATGTGGGCTGCCGGGCCCGGTTCTTGATCCGTGACCGCGACGGCAAGTTCCCCGCCCTGTTCGACGCCGTCCTGGCGGATGCGGGGATCGAAGTTGTGCTCAGCGGCGTTCAGATGCCGAGAATGAACTCGATCATGGAGAGATGGGTGCAGACCTGCCGCCGTGAGCTCCTGGACCGAACCTTGATCTGGAACCAGCGGCATCTGCTCCACGCCCTGCGCGAGTTCGAACAGTTCTACAACGGACACCGCCCGCACCAGGGCATCGCGAACGCCGCCCCGCTCCATCCCTTGCCTGCGCCCATCGCCGATCCGGACAAGATAGCCCGCCTCGACATACGCCGATGCGATCGCCTGGGCGGCACCCTCCATGAGTACCAACATGCCGCATAACGTGCGTCGATGAGGTTTTCGGCAAGCGCAATGGCAGACCGGACCGCGTGGCGGATCTGCCGGGACAACCGCTGGTGGAGCGTGTTCGGCAAGAATCGTGGCCGGACCAAGAAGGCCGGCCCGCCGGTCCACGACGACCTCGTCCAGCGTGACTTCACCGCGGCCGGACCGAACCGGCTGTGGCTCGCCGACATCACCGAACACGCCACGGATGAAGGGAAGTTGTATCTCTGCGCGATCAAGGCCTCGCCGGGGAGTTCGGCGCGTGGGGCGGGTAGGCCCGGGCTCGTGTCGCGGACGGCGATGTGCACGCCGTCCGCGTACTCGACGAGCAGGGTGATCTCCGGCAAAGTCGACGCGTGAATCACGGAGTTGGTCACGAGTTCGCTGGCGATCAGTGGTGCTGTCGCGCACAGGTCGTCGTCGGCGCCCCAGTACTCGAGCACCGCGGTGACGGAACGCGCGAGGACGTGGCAGGGTGCGTTCTGCACACCGATCGCGGATCTGGGGACTGAGCGGAAGCACAGGTGCTGCGGGCGACGGCCTCCGCCTCCCTAGCCGTCGAGGCCCGCCCGGTAGACGATCTTCCCGTCGTGCTCCTCGAAGCCGAGCGTCCGGTAGAACGCCCGCGCATCAGGGTTCACGCTGTCCGTCATCCACTCCAGACGGCTGCACCCCGGGCGTGCGGTCGCGATCGCACGCAGTTCGGTCATGAACCGGGCACCGATGCCCTGACGCCGCAGGGTGTCGCGGATGTACAGCTCCTTGAGGAAGAGGGAGTGGGTGGAGCCCGCGGACGGCCACAGGAAGGAGTACGCGGCCATGCCGACGAGGTCACCGCTCTCGTCCTCGGCGACCAGAGCGGAGGCCAGGGGCGGGGAGCCGAAGAGTGCTTCCTCGACCTGGGCCAGGCGCTCGTCGAGGGGCTGGATGTCCGTGGAGTCGTAGAACCGCTCGATCTCCTCGATCAGCCCGGCCAGCGCCTGGATATCGCTCTTCTCTACGGGACGGATGGTGACGCTCATGAGAGGGCAGCTCCTGGCTGTCGGTCGGCCGATGGGGGTACGGATTCCAGGGTCCAGCCGTGCCGGCGCAGCGAGCCCTGGACATGCCGGATCAGGTACTCCAGATCCGCGCAGTAGACGGAGGGGTTGCGGTAGGCGTCGGCGGTGCTGAAGCGGTGCGGCAGGTAGCCTCCGCCGCAGACATCGACCAGTTCGCAGCCCTGGCACTGTTCGGCCAGCGCTTCCCGCCCGTACAGCCGGTGCTGCAGCTTGGGGTGGTGCAGCGCGTCGTCGAAGGAATTGCTGAAAACATCTAGCCCGAGCCAGGAGGCGCCCTCCTCGACGGATCGCAGGGTGTCCACGCCTTCGATGGTTCCGTTGGACTCGACCACGACGCTCGTCGGGGGCGCCAGCCCGAGCGTCTCTACTGCGCCGTGTACCCCGGAGCTGAGCGCGGCGATGTCCTCCAGCATGCGCACGCTGTGCCGGTACTCGGGCCGGGCGAGCCAGGCGTCGAAGACACGGCTTATCCACATCCCGTACTCGGGGAGGGCGGGGTCGTTGCGGTGCGGCGGCTCGTCGTGCGTGTGGTGGGGCAGGTTGAAGTCGATCGTGGGCGGTTCGAAGGCGGCGAGGTAGTCGTGGACTTCGACGGGATCGTTGGCGAGGTCCACGACGGCGAGAAGTCCGGCGAAGAGGTGCGGGCGGGATCGCAGGAGTTCGATGCCACGTACGACGGACGCGGCGCTCGAACGACCGGTATGCGAGAGCCGGTGTCGGTCGTTCGCCTCGGGTGGGCCATCCAGACTGACACCCACACCGATCCGGTGCTCCTCGAAGAAGTCGAGCCACTTCTCTGAGATCAGCGTTCCGTTGGTCTGCAGCTCGAAGTGGACGGTCGTCTGGGTGGGGATCCCCGCGCGTACGGCATCCAGCGCCTCCGCCAGATGCCGGGGACCGGCGAGCAGCGGCTCACCGCCGTGCAGCACGATGTGTACGGACTCCAGTCCGTGCGCGGCGGCGTGCTCACCGATCCGTTGGCCGGCCACTCGGGCGATGTCCACGCCCAACCGGACGGGAAGGTCGCGCCACGCCTGATCTTTGGAGTTGAAGACGAAGCAGTAATCGCAGTCGACGTTGCAGCGATTGACGACCTTCAGGATGAACGTCCGGAAAGGAGCAGGGACGTGGGGCATGGAGTGTCGACGGCCCTCGCCTAGTACGGCCAGGGGAAGGGGAGCGACGCCGCGTGCGCGCCGTCACCGTAGGGGTTCGCGGCGGAGGCGGACTGCTCGCTTGTGACGCGGTCCCGGACGCGGAGCGCGAGGCGGTCGAGGACCGCGGAGCCGGCTGTCGGCGTCGAGGGAGCGGTGGCTTCTGCGAGCGGTGCGGAAGGGGCGGGCAGGGTGGACATGGGTGGTGTCATTCAACTCTCCTGCATGTCGAAGTGAGCGGTCGGCGGAGGCCGATACGCTGCGACGAGGATGGTGGTCTAGCACAGATCGCGTGGCACGGTAGCAACGTGGCGATGGCGCACACGATAGGGATTCCGGCCATGTGATCGTCGATGTTGGCGCGAGGGCCGGGCGGATGCCGGTCTCGTCGTACCGCAGCACCACTCGCCTCGACCGCCAGAGCATCCGCTCACCCAGCTCCCTGTGTCACCAGCAACTCCTCCAGCTGGTCACCGACGTCATTCAGGCCCAGCTGCCGGTAGATACCGATGGCTTCGCGCAGCCAGGTCTCGGCGCCGTCGCGACCACCCGTTACCCACTCACAACGCCCCACACCCTCCAGGCCATGAGCAACCTCCAGCGGGTTGCCGATCTCTCGGGCGAGTTCGAGTGCCTCCACGAAGCGGTTGCGTCCGGCCAAGACACCCCCGGAGGAAAGCAGCAGATTCCCCCAGTGATTCAGCACCTGGGCCTCGCCGCACTGGTCACCGAGTTCGCGCAGGATCTGCAGGCCGGCCTCGAAGGCGGCGGTCGCCTCGTCCGCCTCGCCCTCGGCGCCACGCAGCACACCCAACTCTCCCAGGGTTGCGGCTACTCCACCCCGGCTTCCCAGCTCCTGGTACAGATCGAGAGCCTCCTCCAGCTTGTGACTTGCCTCGTCCAGCACGCCGTCCATCCGGTCGAGGACACCGAGGTGCCGGAGGCTGTTGGCCCGGCCAAAGCGGTCGCCGAGCTCGGTGTGGAGTTCCAGCGCGCGAGTGTTGTCCGCTCTGGCGCGCTCCCGGTCGCCGGTCAGTCGGCGCACGACGCCCAACTCGTTGAGGGCATACGCCTGGTGATCGCGGTCGTCGAGTTCCTGATAGATGTCGTACGCCGCCTGGTGCCGACGCTCAGCGACCTCGTACTCGCCCATCAGGCAGTGCACGACACCGAGATCGCGAAGGGAATTCCCTTGTCCGTAACGGTCGTTCAGTTCGCGATAGATCGCCAGGGCTTCGTTCTGGGCCTCGATCGCGGGAGTGAACCGGCTGGTCTGGCGGCGCACCATGCCGAGGTCGGCGAGGGCGTTTGCCTGCCCTAGCCGATCGTCCAACTGGCGGTAGACATCGAGGGCTTCGCTTTGCGACTGCTCGGCGGCGGCGTTGTCCGCGATGAGGTACCAGACGATGCCGAGCTGGTTCAGGGCAGCTGCCTTCCCGCTCAGGTCGCCCACGGCGTCGTACTCGCGCACGGCTTCGCCCAGCGCCTGCGCGGCGTCCTGGTAGGCCGCCATGAAACGGCGTACGACACCGGCCTCGGCCAGGGCGGCGGCCAGCGCATGGCCGTCGCCGACAATACGCGCGGCATCCGCGGCGGTCCGGTGGAGCGCGACGGCTTGGTCCCATGGGCCCTCCTGCCTCAGGAAGGCCCCCATGGCCGCGGCGAGACGGACGACGAGATCGTGTAGCCCCAGATGATTCGCCCGCGTGATGCACGCGAGGACGTTGGCGCGCTCGCCCTCCAGCCATGATAGGGCGGCCGCTCTCGACTCGATGACTGGTGTCTCGACGTGACCGGCATCCTCGGGCGGCGGCGGGATGTCCGCTCCTCCCCGGACCAGGTAGCGGTTCGCCACAGCGAGCGAGGCCAGGTAGTACGTGCACACGCGCTGGACGGCCTGAACGTGATCCATACGTTCCCCCTCGTCAGCGAGATCACGGGCGTAGTCGCGCAGGAGGTCGTGAAGTCGGTAGCGATTCCCAGGGTGTTCGTCGATGAGGTGGGCGTCGTAGAGCGCATCGAGATGTCGGCGGGCGTGGGACTGACGTACGCCGCCGAGGGCGGCGGCAACGTACGCGTCGATGTCCGTACCCGGGTAGAGGCCGAGGCCGCGGAAGAAGTGCTGCAACTCCGGAGGGAGATCTCGGTAGGAGAGGTCGAACGTAGCGGTGACAGCGCGGTCGCCGGCCCGCAGTTCGCTAAGCCGATCCTGCGCGACGAGCAACCGGTCCCGCAGGTCCTCCGCACTCCACGACGGGTGGTGCCGAAGGCGCGCGGCGAGAAGGGAGAGCCCGAGGGGCAGGTGACCACACAGCTGCGCCAGCTGTTCGAGCATCCTCGTCGTGCCGGTCGCGCCACCGGGTGCCGTGGCTCCGAGATCCGCGACGGAGCGTCCGCTGAGGCGTACGAGCAGGTCGACCGCATGGTCGGGCGGGAGCGCCCGTACGGGCAGGACGACCTCCTCGACCGCCGCGAGTCTGCGGCGGCTGGTCACCAGGACCAGGCAGCCGTTCCCGCCGGGGAGCAGCGGCTCCAACTGGCTGTAGCTGACCGCGTTGTCGAGGATCAGGAGGGCCTTCTTGTCCGCCAGCCGTCCCCGCCACAGCGCGGCGCGGGCCTCAGTGACCGCGCCCGCGTCATCGCCCACGGGGATCTGCTGCGTCGGCACGCCTGTCGCGGCGAGCAACGAGGCCAGGGCTTCGGCCGGAGCGACGGGGCTTCGCCCCGTCGTGTGCCCGTTCAGGTTCACGAAGATCTGACCGTCCGGAAAGCGGGCGGCGAGTGCGTGCCCTGCGTGCACGGCGAAGGACGTCTTGCCGACTCCGGGCATTCCGTCGATGACGTGGACGGGGAGCGCGGTGCCCTGCCTGGTGGCCGATTCCACGGAGCTCACCAAGTGCTCCAACTCGGCGGTGCGGTTGGTGAACGTGGCGGTGTCACGCGGGAGGGAACGGAGGACGAGGGCGGCACCAGGAGGATGTGACTGCCCGTCCAGCCGACCGGTTAGCGGATCCGCACTCGGACTCTGCTCAGGTGTACCGCCGTCCGACAGCATCGCGAGCACGATGGTCAGGCCGGTCAGAACCGCCCCCAGCAGCACGAAGGAGAGCCAGGCGTGGTGCTGCATCCAACCGAGCCACGACGGCCACTCGGTCTCCTCGGACACCGCGTTGGTGACGAGACCCACGAGCATGGTCGTCGCAACGCCGCCGCCCGCGAGCGCGGCGATCGCCATTCCACGGCGCATTCTCACGGCTTCGCCCGCGTTCCGGAGACGACGAACTGCTGCGTCGCACGCAGGTCCAACCTGAACACGTAGACAACCCCCGAGTCCGACGCCTCACCGTTGGTAAGCGCACCAGCCGATGCACCCATTGGTCAAGTGCGCTTCCAAGCCACGTACTTGGTGGGTCAGGTCATCCGATGGCGTCCAGGATCCTCGCAGGCACTATGGGGCAACCCCGGCGTGGGCCCCCGACGGAGACAGGGCGCGAGATGGGCAGGCGATACCGCATCATTCGCGTTGCGCAGGACGCTCAAGGCGGCACTGCCTGGGTGCAGGTCGCGTGAAGTGCTCCATCCCGGGGACAGCGCGACACCGAGGGCCGTGGAACGATCTTGCTCCATGGCTGATCAGCATATTCCTGAAGTCCTCGTCGGTCGGCGTGCGCGATTCGCGGCATGGTGGCGAGAAGCGCGCCGTAAGCAAAAGGCCAGGCGCTATCCCCTGGCCGTGGCCGCCGAGCGAGCCGCTGACGACCTGGAAGGGCGGTAGCCGGACATTCCCTCTCCTCCATCGTGAAGCCGATCATCGGCGATCGCCGCGCAGCCTGGGCAAATGGCGACCTCTTGGGGCGGTTTCAAGCCAACCGCCTGGGCATCCGGTGGTAAGGCATCGTTAGGGCCGGGAATCCGCGGCTACCGTTGCTGAGCTGCGTGTGTTACGCATGGGGGCGATCAATCTCGCTTCCAGTGGTCACACGCACACACTGGGGCACGACCGTACGGGGGAGGAACGGTGTCGGCCGACGACGCGCAGGGCGGGAGCTCGGATCCGTCCGTGGCGGGCTCGGGAATGTTCGGGGTGGTTGGCGCGGTCGCTGCTGGTGCCACCGCTGCGGCTGCGAAGGCGATGCGCGTCGAGGGCGAGACGCTGTCGAAGTTCAAGCGCCGGGTAGACGCCCTGCTGCGAGACCTGGAGAAGTCGCACGCGGCGCCGTCGAAGATCGCGACGGGCACGCTGGGCGCGGGGCAGCTGGGTACATTCGACGAGGCGGATTCGCTGCACTCCTCCTACACGCATGTGCACACACAGCTGGAGAATCTCTCCAAGATGCTGGCGCTGCAGATCGAGGCGCTGGTCGTCACGGTCGACGCGTCGAAGACCGGCTACGACAACCTGGACGAGGACGTGCGGGCCCGCCTGAGTCGGATCCGTAGCGGTGCCGATGCCCTGACCGGTGGCCCGCACACCAAGTCACCTTCGCATCAGAGCGGTTCGAAGGGCGGCGAGGGCGGCGAGCCGAGCCCAAAGCCGACGGACGGCGAGGCGGGCGGGCTGTGATGCGGCGAGCGCTGGACATTGCGTCTGCCGTGGCAGCGGCCGATTCCGAGGAACGCGAAGGCGAGGGCAAAGCATGAGCGGCGGCCTGGGCGACCACATGTGGGGCATGGTCAAGCACTACCGCTTTGCCGTGAACTCACCGGAGGAGCTGTGGGCGATGGTCGAGTCGGCGGACGGCTCCACACCCGCCGACCTCGGGGCGCTGCTGACGTCCGCGGCGAAGACGATCAACCAAATCGGTGACGACCTTAAGACGCACAGTACGGCGGTCGAGTGGGACGGCGAGGGCGGTGACGCGTTCCGCAAGTGGGTCCACGGGGCTGCGCTCGCGACGCTGAGCCTGGGTGACTACAGCGAGAGCGCTGGAAAATGGATGTCCACTGCGGCGGACACGCTGCACGAGGTCAAGCCGCAGCTGGAGATCCTGAAGAACTCCAGCGCCTCGGCGCGCTCGATCCTGGACGCACATGCGGCGAAGGCGACGGATGTCGGCAATCACGACGGCGGCCCGTCGAAGGCATCGGTGACATCGGCGAAGTCGCAGTACGACAACGACAGTGCCGAGGCCGCGCAGTTGATGACGAAGCTGGCGCAGTCGTACTCGGCGTCGTCGGAGCAGATCGATGCCCTGAAGGCGCCGGAGTTTCCGGAGCTGCCAAAGCGCTTTGTGCCTACTCGGTTTGATGGCTCCAAGGATGTGGACGACTCCCCCTCCGCCTCATCACCAGACACCGGGGCGGCAGCCGCGGCCGGAGGAGTCAGTGCGGCTGCGGCAGGCGCTGCTGTGGTCCGCGAGGCAGCCCGCGGCGCTTCCCTTGCAGGCAGCGACCACCACTCTTCCGCTGCTGCTCAGGCTCCGAGGGCGGTTCCGGATCTGCCGGCGGGAGGTACGAGTACTGCCATCGACAGGGCCGGCACGCTTCAACCGCCGGCAGCTCCGACCACCGCGCCTCCCGCGCCGTCGGTGTCCCCGTTACCCGGAGGAAACTCAGGTATCGGCCCCGCCCCCGGGGGCCATGCCACCGGCGTTCGGCGGCGCAGGCCGTTCCGTGGTTCCACCACGAGGCGTGACTGGTGGACGGTTTCCCTCCTCTATCCCCCGAGGACCGTTGGGCACACCAACCAGCTCGGGCACGCCTGGCGCGCCGGGTACGTCAAGGACGGTGACACCGGGGCGTGCGGTCCCCGGAGTGACGGGGCCCGGGACTCCCGGCGGCTCCGCGTCGCCGGCGCGAGGCCCGAACGCCGCGAGCCCAGGGCGTCCGTCCAACGGGATTGCTGGTGGCCGTCCGGTGACGTCACCGACGGGCCGAGCTTCGGGTGCGATTCCTCGAGGCACGGTGGTCGGGGGGACCCCGGCGCAGCAGGCACCCGGTGCTCGGGGCGGCGCCGTGAGCGGGGCGCGTCCCGGAGCCACACCCGCCCGCGGGGCCGGTCCTGTCGCGGGGAGGGGCAGTGGCTCGACGACGGGGGCCCGGATGCCCGCGCACTCCGACGGCATCGCCGGCGGCCAGGCCCAGCAGGCGAAGACGCGCCGAAGTCCCTCTGCCCCGACGAGAGGGACGGGCCTCGTACGCGGTGCGGAGGGCGACCCCGCCCCGGTGCAACGTGGTGGACCCGCCCGCGGATCATCGACGGCGTCACGCAAAGATGATGCTCGGACTGTGCCCGCGGAGCGCCCGCGCGACGAGCGGCGCACACAGGAGGAGTCGGAGACCGAACGACAGGCGGCACGGCCTCTGCCCCCACCGCGTCTGCCGGGCCTGCCCGACGACGAGGTGTGACACGAAGGATGACCATGGGTTCCCGTACCAAGCAGGTCCGAAGGCTCCGGCTGCTGTCGGCGCTGTCCGGCGTCGTCCTCGCGGGCGTGGCCGTGGCGCCTGCCCACGCCGAGACCGTCCGTGGCCGGCAGTGGTACCTGGATGCCATGCGGGCCGAGCAGATGTGGAAGACCAGCACCGGCAAGGGGATCACGGTCGCGGTCGTTGACTCTGGTGTGGACCGGAGCCTGCCCGACCTGCGGGGCCAGGTGCTGTCCGGGAAGGACTACTCCTACTACCCCGGCGACGAGCACTCGGATTACGACGGTCACGGGACGAGCATGGGCGTTCTGATCGCCGGCACCGGCGCGAAGGGCAGCACGACCGGCTCGTACGGCCTGGCTCCGGGAACGAAGATTCTCCCGGTCCGGGTGCCGGACTTCATCGAGCGGAGCCGCGCAGACGGCGACGGCAACCCGGACGACTTCCCCACCTATGTGTCCAAGGCGATCCGTTACGCGGCCGACTCGGACGCCCAGATCATCAACATCTCGTTGGGCAGCGAGGAACACTCGAAGAAGCTGGACGACGCGGTCTCTTACGCACTGTCCAAGAACAAGTTGATCTTCTCTGCGGTGGGCAACACCGGCTCCGGGACCAACAGGCTGGAGTACCCGTCGGCCACGCCGGGCGTGGTGGGCGTCGGGGCGATCGGCAAGGACCTCAAGAAGACGAACGAATCCCAGCACGGCCCGCAGGTCGACCTGGTCGCCCCCGGCGCCGAGATGCTCCATACCTGCACAGGCAAGACGGGCCTGTGCGAGTCGCACGGCACCAGCGACGCCACCGCGATCGCGTCGGCATCGGCGGCCCTGATCTGGTCGAAGCACCCGGACTGGACAAACAACCAGGTCCTCCGGGTCTTGCTGAACACCGCGAGCGGTCCGGTCAGCGGCTTGAAGCGCTCTGACTCCATCGGCTACGGCGCTGTACGCCCGCGTATCGCGCTCGCGAACCCCGGTGATCCGGGCCCCGCCGACGAGTACCCACTGCCGGACTTCAAGCCGGGGGCTTCCTCGTCGGCATCGAAGGCTCCGGGGCCGGATTCTTCGAAGGGAGCCACGGCACCGGCGGCGGCCCCCGACGGCGACGGCATGAACCCAATGCCCTGGATCTTGGGTGGAGTCGGAGCCTTGGTTCTCGCCGGGGGCGCGGTCGCCGCACTTACCCAGCGCGGCCGTAGGCGTCAGAAGGCCACAGCCACGCAGACGGTACCGGCCTGGCAGCCGACCCCTCCACCACAGCAGCCGTACGCGACCGACTGGAACCAACAGGCCCCGCCCGGCCCGCCGCAGGGCGGGCAGCAGTGGCCGCCGTACCAGGACACCAACCACACGGGGAGGCCATGACATGGCGTGGGACGAGTGGGAGCAACTGAAATCGGACGCGCGGGAACGACGCGGCGAGCCGCCGCAGCCCATGCAACTGAACAGCATCCCGTCCGACGGCGGCGTCGCCACCGGCAGCGGGGCCCAGAACCTGAAGACGGATCCGATGGGCAAGCGGGCCGCGGTCAAGGCGCTCCAGGAAGAGATCCGGCCGGGCACGGACACGGCCGGGGACGGCGCCCGTGAAGCGTCGGCTACCGCGGCGCAGACGTTCTCTGGCTGGGCCACGAGCGAGGGCCTGGCGGACGCTCACAAGGAGTGGGAGCTGCAGGTCACCAACCTCAAGGGCCGCCTGGGCAACGATCAGACGGCGCTGACCAAGGCGCACGGCGAGTTCCAGTTCGTCGACCACAGCGTGAAGAGCCAGATAGCCCGGGTCGATCCGGGACGCGCACCGCGTCGCGAGATCTGAACCAGCAGCAGAGCAGCAGAAACGGGGAGTCGGGGCGGGCATGCTCACCTATCAAGACGTGATCACCATCAAGCTCGGGGCACTGACCAACGCCGCTACAGCCTGGGACGGCATGGCCAAGGACCTGGGCACGATGGAGGGCATCTATAACGCCAAGGTGAAAAGGGTTCCCGAGGGCGGCGGATGGACGGGCATCGCGGCGGGGTCGGCCTCCGGCCAGTTCTCCGCAACCAGCCAGCAGTACCGCGACGCGCAGACCGAGGCCCGCGCGATCGCGTCGATCCTGCGCGACGCCCATGGCCAGTTCACCCGCCTTGTCGGCGAGGTGAAACGAATCGTCGCCTCGGCGGAGAAGCAGGATCTCTCCGTCAACGCACAGGGCCAGGTGCTCTACGACTTCAGCAAACTCACCCCGTACCGGCACGACGAGAACTACGGCGAGTACGTCTCGAAGGCGAAGAAGGCCGAAGAAGCCTGGACCAAGAAGATCAAGCACGCGGTACGGGCCGTCGACGACGCCGACCTGGGCGTCAAGCTCGCGCTGCACGAGGCGGCCGGCATCAAGGGCCTCTTCGAGAGGATGGCGGACGAGGCGCTGGGCCAGGGTCACACCTTCAACGGCAAGGCCGTCGGTGACATCGAGGTGTACGAGGCCCGCGAGGCCAAGGCGTATGCCGACGAGATCCTGGCGGGCGGCAAGCCGAGTGATCTGGCGGAGTGGCAGCGCCTGATGCGCGACAACTCCGACGACAAGGCGTTCAGCCGGACCTTCCTCAACTCCCTCGGCCCGGACAAGATGCTGAAGCTGACCGCTGGCATCGACGACCTCGCGTACAACGAGGACACGGGCAACAAGAAGGCGTACCTCAACATCAACGGCGGCATAGCCGACTCCCTCGCCACCGCCACCCGCGTTCCCGCCTTCAAGGACGCCAGCGGCAAACCCCTGACGCACGGCAGCGGCGCGTACAACGACGCCATGCACAACTGGATGAAGACCGACGACGCGAAGTTCTACCGCACCTGGCGCGATGGACTGCGCGAGGTCGGCGACGACAAGTACGACCTCAAGGTGGCCGGGGAGGCAGTCAACACCGTCGCCAAGGGCCACGACCAGCAGGTCCGCGGCTACCAGCTGCTGTCCACGATGATGCAGCAGGGCCACAGCGACTTCGACCCGGAGTTCACTTCGGCCGTCACCGACGACATGATCGCCATGGAGAAGGACCACCCCGGCATCTGGAACCTGTACGGCGCGGGCTTCAGCGGCAAGGACGGCGGCTGGTTCGCAAACGACCCCGTCGACGCCTCCCTCCAGGTCATGTCCCGCACGCCCGAGGGCTCCGCGCACTACCTCGACACCGGCACCACCCTGGGCAAGCAGCGCTTCGACTACCTCGTCGGCGACGGCGAGGGCAGCCGCGACTGGGACCTCATAAACCAGACCCGCGGCGAAGGCCCCGGCGGTAACGTCGAGGTCGACGCCGGCGCCAAGATGGACGACGACAACCGCCAGGGCCTCAATGACGCCCTCACCGCGGCGGCCACGGGCCACGATCCGAACAGCAACGCCCAGGGCCCGGATCACCACACCGCAGCCAACGACCGCGTCTTCCGCTCCGCGATGTCGACGTTCGCCGACCAGGGTGACGACATGCCCACCGCATTCCGCGACGGCATGGCCAAGATCATGACCAGTCATGGTGACGAGGTCTACCAGTCCATGAGCAGGATCGGCGGCCAGTCGAACGATCCCCTGGCCTCGCTCGACCAGCAGCAGGTCATGGAAGTCGCCAAGCAGGTCTCCCGTAGCCAGGACTCCTACGGGATGCTTCACGAGGGCATGAACTACGCCATCCTCGGGGACATGCACGACTCCAGCCGGAATCCCGAGGACACGCTCCACGCGGCCGGGCATGCCATCGGCTTCATGGAGGAAGCCCGGTACAACGCGCTCAAGGGCGACCAGCACGACTACACCTGGGACAAGGCGTGGAGCTATCACGCCTCCGGCGCCATCCTCAACTTCATCCCAGGAGTCGGCGACATCGCCCAACGCGGAGCCGACGCCGTCACCACGGCCTGGATTATGGACGAGCAACAACAGCAGGCCGAGAAGCTCACCAGCGACAACCAGGCGACGTACACCTCTCGGCAGCACCAACTCGATGAGCTCGCTCGGCAGTGGTACCAGACCAACCCGGACTGGGCCGAGGAGCACCCCGGCTATTCATACAAGCAAGGTATGTACGACCAGATCGCCGCAGCTGCGAACGACGGTAACGAGCATGCCGACGGACTCTCAGGAGATCAGTAGTGAAGGTGGTCCGGCATGGGGCTGTGGTTCTGGCGTGCGTCGCGATAGCGGCCATGGCAACGGCCTGCAGCAGCAAAGAACTCGACGTACCGGGAAAGTTCTGTGGTGCCCCGTTGAAGAAGTCCACGCTCTCGGCCCTGCTTCCTGACGGGGATGAGGTCAAGACCCAGCAGGATGGGTCAGCGGCCACAGAGATCGTGTGCTCCTTGAACGTCGCTGGCAGCCGGGTCCTGAACTCCACGATCCGCACCCTGGACGGGCCTTTGGCGTCCGAGGACTGGGACACGGCGCTGAGCAAGTACAAGAACGCCAAGAAGCGGGAGGTCTCCTTCCCTGGGGCCGCCGTCATCGGCGCGGACGGCGCCAGGATCACTGCCAAGTGCCAGAACGCTGCACCTTCGGACTCCTTGCTCTTCAACATCGATCTATTCGGAAGCCAGGTGGAGAACTCCGAAGCTGGGGCAGCGAAGCTCCAGAAGTTCTTGCAGGACTATGTGCCCGCCATGACAAAGCAACTCGACTGCACGACGTGAACGAGACACAAGATGAAGCCGAGGAGAGCTGTGGGGCTCAAAAACACGAATCTGGTACGGCTTTGAAGCCCGTCGCCATGAGGAGCGGGACCCGGTCCCCGCGCAGCGGTTCTACCGTCTGGGACCATGCTCCGTGATCCTGTCCACGGTGTACACCGTCACCCGCCGCCTGCTCTCGCTGCCCGCATTGCTGCTGCGGCGTGATGTCTCCAAGGACTCCGAGTTGCTGGTGCTGCGACACGAGAACGCGGTCCTGCGCCGACACGTCCCGCGCATGCGCTACGAACCAGCCGACCGCCTGTGGTTCGCCGCACTCTCGCACCTGATACCGCGCCACCGCTGGGCCCAGGTCTTCCCGATGACCCCGTCCACGCTGCTGGCATGGCACCGCAAACTCATCGCGAAGAAGTGGGACTACAGCCAGCGGCGCCGGCCCGGACGCCCGCCCACGAGCCCCGCAGTCAAAGCCCTGGTCTTTCGCGTGGCGGCTGAGAACCCGGGATGGGGCCATCGGCGCATCCACGGCGAACTCACCCGCCTCGGCCACAAGATGGCCGCCTCCACCGTGTGGAACATCCTCAACCAGGCCGGTATAGACCCCGCCGCACGTCGTACCGGAGCAACCTGGAGGCAGTTCCTCCAAGCCCAGGCCGAGCACATTGTCGCCGTCGACTTCCTGCACGTCGACACCATCAACCTCAAACGCATCTACGCCCTGGTCATGCTCGAACACGGCACCCGCCGCGCCCACCTGCTCGGCGTCACCGCACACCCCACCGGCCCATGGACCACCCAGGCCGCCCGCAACTTCCTCATGGACACCGGCATGAACATCGCAGGCAAGTTCCTGATCCGTGACCGCGGCGGCCAGTTCACCGACGCCTTCGACGCCGTCTTCGCCGACGTCGGCCTGCGCGTCCTCAAAAGCCCGCCCCAGGCCCCGAAGGCGAACGCGCACTGCGAAAGGTTCATCGGCACCCTGCGCCGCGAGCTCCTCGACCGGACACTCATCCTCAACGAACGGCACCTGCGCCGAACCCTCACCAGGTACCTGGAGCACTACAACGGGCACCGGCCTCACCGCGCACTGAGCCAGCTCTGGCCATCGCAAGCTGAAGCCGGACCGCCGCGCCCCATCGACCTCGCCGAGCACCGCGTTCACCGCACAGCGGTCCTCGGCGGACTCATCAACGAGTACCAGATCGCCAGTTGACACCACTACGAACCCGCAGATCAGCAGCCGAATCCCATATTTGAGCCCCACACCATCGGCGCTCAGCGACTTTCACGTGTCTTGTCGACGGCCTTCGTCAGGTGAGCGTCAACCAGGTCCGGGCTCGTCGAGCGCGAGGGATACGGTTCCAGGAACCGAGCGCACTCGTACAGGGGTCAGCTAACGTGCAGGCCGAGTCATATCCGATACCCGTGGCCATTTGCCCGTGAACAGGAACAAGCCAGATGTCAGTACGCCCCGAGCTGCCAGAGAACCTGAACCGAGCCGATTTTGGTGGGCTCGTCGGGCGTGAGCCGAAGGCGTTGCGAAGATGGCCGAGCGCGGGCTCATGGCTGAGCCGACTCATCAGCACCAAGGCAAACCCACTACGCCGCAGCCCTAGGCTGGAAATGGCCAAGTTAGGTCAACTCCTCGGGCCACAAAACGGAGATCTGGCTACCATGCGGGGGTGAGTCGACAGGGAGCGGAGAATCGGAGTGGTCAGGCTAGGGCGAAGAAGGAGCCGTGGCAGGATTTCGAGGGAGAAGTCGCCGAACTCGTCGAAGGCCTCGATTCGGGCGCTTTCGTTGAGCAGGATGCTCACATACCGGGATTGGTCAGCGGGACCCTGCGACAACTCGACGCCTTGGTACGCGGGCAGGTAGTCGGCCAGAACATCACGATTGCTATCGAGGCCAAGCGATACAAGCGGCCGGTGAGCATTGGGACCATTGACGAGTTCGTCGGCAAACTGCTCGACGTCGGTTGTGACCGCGGAGTGCTCTACGCGGCAGGTGGATTCACCGAGGGTGCTCTGTCCCGCGCGAGCAATGCACGCAATCCCGGGATCGGCTGCGTGCACCTTCCTCCGCGCGCGGATGGAATCCTCGTGATGCGTAACGCGGGGCTGAGCCCGCTAGAGCAGGCGTTTGAGGAGCATCTAGACCGAATCCTCGGTGTCCATCGGACTCAAGAATATGATGAATGGCTGCGCAACGACGTGGCCAATCTGTACCGCCACTAACCTCAGGCATCAAGTTCCTGATCCGTGACCGCAGCGGCCAGTTCACCGACGGCGGCCAGCGCGCCCTCAAAAGCCGGCCCCAGGCCCCAAAAGCGAACGCACACTGCGAAAGGTTCAACGGCACCCTTCACCGCGAACTCCTCGACCGGACACTCATCCTCAACGAACGCCACCTGCGCCGAACCCTCACCAGGTACCTGGAGCACTACAACGGGCACCGGCCCTCACCGCGCGCTGAGCCAACTCTGTCCATCGCAAGCTGAAGCCGGACCGCCGCGCCCCATCGACCTCGCCGAGCACCGCGTCCACCGCACAGCGGTCCTCGGCGGACTCATCAACGAATACCAGATCGCCACGCTTGTAACCGTCTTCGATCCGCACCCCAGGGGCAAGCAGTCCCCAACGGGCCGTAAGCCCCTTGCGCTCCTCGACCGCCGGCCGCTGTCCCTACGCCTACCCAAGGCTGAAACTCACCTCCACCTCGAAGGCGCGCTGAAGCTCTCATCGATCCGGTCGACTAATACGGCGAATCTCCTCCCGAGAGTCCGCCACTACCCGTCCTTCAACGCCCTTCCAGAGCAGCTACCGCGCCGTCGTCGAACTGGTCCGCACAAACGCGGATCTTCGGCATCTCGTCCGTTAAGTCGTCGAGGACGCCGCAGCATCCGGTGTCGTCTGGATCGAGCCTAATCCCAACCCCACCCACATACCTCCCGCCCTTGGACAGTCCGAGAACATACTCAGCCTGATAGTGGAGACCGAGCACTCGGTCGGCTTCCGATGCGGCGTCGCCTCGGCCTCAGCACGAGCCGCAGCCGCGCCGCGCACTTGGACCACGGCACCCGCGCGGCTGGCCGCCGCCCGCTCGAGCACGGTCGTAGTAGCCTTCGGGTTCGCCGGGGACGAGACCGCCTATCTCCTGGAGGCGTTCACGAGCCCCATTTCGATCGCTTGATCCGCTGGCCTCTTCGAGCTTTCAGCGAATGGGGGAAGATCGTCGCGTCCATCGGCGCAGGAAAGTGGGGAGGCTGGAGCAGCCAGGCGCGGCTGGTGATCGACATCCGCGACGCTCACCTGTGTCGCCACGCCTGCCGGAGCCTCAAAATCTCCTGCGCCCAGTGCACCTCCAGCTCATCGTCGGGAATGCGCGGGCGGCCGAGGCTGTGTCGGACGTGCGGATACAACCAGTGCTGCGAGGCATCCACACTTGCGATCAAGGTCGTCAACAGTGGTTCGTCGTGCGGAGTTCGATAGTCAACGGCGACGAGGAGCTCTCCTTGATCGTCAGGGTGCAGGTGAGGCAGCGCCTCCTGCATGCGCGCTCGGAGTGCGCCCCAGGTCAGAACTGACCCACCGGCACGGGCCGTGTCCACCAGCACGGCACGGACCGGGTCAGCCAACCGGTCGATGGCGGCGCGGGTAAGCCGGTCGGGCCCCGGCAACGACGGATTCCTTTTGGCGCGGGGAAGGTCCACAGCCGTGAGTGGCGACGCCGGCTTTGTAAGGGGCTGCGACTTGGCTCTCTGGTGGTTCAACCGGCTCCGCCAACGCCGCAACCGCGTCTCCTCTACGGACGGGAGGGGGCCAGTCAGGGCTCCCCGGAGTTCCTGAATGGCAGCGAGCACGTCGCTGATATCAGTTGTGGTTGCCGTGGCGCGGGCCGCATCGAGCCGCGCGAGCATCCGTCTGATCTGTTTGAGGGGAGGATCCGTTTCGGGACGGTTGGTGTGGTTCTGGCACCATACTTTCACTTCCTTCATGAAAGGCGTGAACGTCTCGCGGTCCTCGGGCGAGAGACGGAGCCCATACACAGGGCCGGCCAGTCGACGTGCGGCTTCAACAGATGCGAGGTCGCCGGTCTGCTGTGCTGTCCGCATCTCATCAACGAGCCAGTCGAACTCGGCGCGTGCCTCGGCGTGGGCCCCGTCCTGCTCCGCCGGGGGGCCACTCGGCGCGGCCTTCTGACCGCCCTGCGCCGCGCGCTCGGATGCAGCGCTCATCCGCTGCGTGAGGGCGTCGAACTCGTCTGAAAGGTCATTTGGCAGGGGCCCT
Source organism: Streptomyces sp. NBC_01446 (assembly GCF_026340095.1). Classification (GTDB taxonomy): domain Bacteria; phylum Actinomycetota; class Actinomycetes; order Streptomycetales; family Streptomycetaceae; genus Streptomyces; species Streptomyces aureus. Next base: position 1,071,840 of record NZ_JAPEPO010000001.1, read on the forward strand.
GGGCAGCGGCGCTTGAGGATCTTGGCGTGGGCCAGTGCGCTGCGGAGCCTGGTCTGCTCCTCGGGGGCGCCCGGTTGGGGCAAGGTTTCGAAGACGGTACGCAGGGACTCCTGCGCTTCCTGTGCCTCGTGGTTCCTGATCCACTCACGCATCTCATCCTTCAGCGCCCTCAGTTGCAGTTTCGCTTGGAAAGAGAGACGGGCTTCGCGAAGGACGTCGGTCTCGCGCTTGAGGCGAGTTGCACTCGTGAGGTCTCCTGACGCCTTGGCTTCCGCGAAGAGTTCCGCGATGCGCGGCAGGTCCTGCGGTGTCCTTTCGGTGAGGCTTCTCGTGGCCCGCGGCGTGGCGGGAGAACCGCCCGGTGGATCCGTGCGAGCGGCAGTCGTGCTCGTTGGCGGGGTTGGGGTGGACGGGCGGGTCGTCGCTGAATCGGGCGCCTCGACAGGTGGACCAACCAGGCGATCGAGCTCGTCCAGCAGGCGGTCTCCGGTTTGGATCCATTGACGGAGGGCTCGGGCTTCCGTACGTGCTTCGGTGAAGCCCTTGACGTGGTCTTCCGCCCGGGGGATCGCCGTCGCAAGTCGCGCAGCGCGACGCCCGGTCGCTCGAGACCTAGTACTCGTCGCTTCTGCCAACTTCGAACGCAGCGCTTGGACATGCCGGTTGGCGGCACCCAACTCAACCCGGCTCGGTGGCTTCGCAGGGCCGGTATCTGCGGCGCGAGGGCTGGCGACACTCACGGCGACATGTTTGCCGTACGTCGCGTGCACTCGACGGATCGCGTCTGCGCTCCACCGCTGCAGTGCAGCATCCGACGCGGGGGCCACCACACCGAGTTGGCGTAGCGTCGTGCTCAGGTAAGGCAAGGCGCGCCGGGCTCCGGGCGCAAGGACCAATACACAGAGGGGTACGGCTCCTGCGGGTACGGGTCGGTCCGCCTCCAGAAGGAGGTTGCGGCGTGCGGAGTCTGAGAGGTTTGCCAGGCTGAGGCCGTGTTCTCGCGCGAGTTGCTTCCATGTCGTGGTGGTCTGCTGGGTCGCGACTCGTTCGAGTGCCTTGCGTAGGACGGCTGCCTGGCGGCTGCGCTTGGGCTGTGCGGGGGGCTCGTCACGCACATGCTTGGGAGCAACGGCGTCCTGGCGACGAGGTGCGTGTTCCGGGGCGCCAAGGGCGACGCTTGGGCGCCACAGTCCGGTGCGTTCCGCGTCAAGTCCGTTCAGCCGGTGGATCCCGTCTGAGCGGACGGCCCACGACGTGTCGGATGTTCCGATGGGGTCGGTTAGCAAGAGGCGGACCATGCCGGTCAGTTGGTAGACGTAATCATCGGCGGGTGGCGGAACATCGTTCGGCAGGGAGAGCAGGGCTCGAGCGATCCTGCTTCCGGAGGGTTTGAGATAACCCGCGTATAGGAGACGCCCATCGGCGGCCAGGGGGGAGTCCGCCGGCGCGTCCGTCTCTGTGTCGACGGCGAAGACAAGCTGCGCGCCTTGCAGGGAGAGGCTGGCAGGGAGGGGACTGTTGCGCATGCCGCCGCTGCGTATCTTCTTGGCAGCGCGTAGTTCGTCCAGGGTGGGGGTCACGATGCCGTCCGTGGTCAAACGGCAGGTGTCCAGTGGAGTCCATGAGACGGGGGAATCCGCGGTCACTGTCCCGATCAGGACACGGCGGTCGTTGCCGGACGTCTCACAGCGGACTCTCAGTGCGTAGCCCTGTCGGGCGACCATGTCCCGCGTGATCGCGCCTTCGGGGCCGAACACCCACTCAACATGCCCTTCGCGGGCCCCAAGACTTTCGGCGGCCTTGCGCCAGCGGCGGTAGTCCTCGGGGCGAAGTTCGAAGCGCAGATGTTGTCCCGTGGCTCGGAGCCAGAAGTCCACGGCGTCGCCAGGTCCTGTACCGAGGCTGCGGAGGTCGGCCTGCGCAGCATGCCCCTGACCGATCAGCCATTCCTTGACATGCTGCTTGATGAACAAATGATCGGCGCTGTCGACACCGTTGGACGTCCGGTGGCACGGCGCGACGGTGCCCGTACGGTCGGGATAGTGGGAGAAGTGGCAGACCTTGGTCTCGTAGCGCTTGGTCATCAGCTTCTCGCCGCAGCCACCAAGCAGCGTTCCGCACCAGAATCGGTCCGTCCCGTATTGACGGCGGAACTCGTCGAGGTTGTGCGGCTCTTCGGGCAGGATGACGGGGCGGTCCGAGTCCCGACCGCCCATCACGGCCGTTTGAACGAGCCGGGTGTCTATCTGGCGCACCTTCGTCCCTCCCATAACCGGCCCGAGGCACACTGGCCTCGAACTCGACAATTTCACCGAACTACGGCACCAGGACCGCAAGGTGTGCGACCGGCACACTTCTGCGCCAGCTGGGTGGTCCACAGCACGACGCCGGTGTCGCGGGTTTCCACATCGGAGACGACACGACGGCCGACGTACCAGGTATCCGGCTTCCCGTCCTGCCCATCCCGCGTGTCCACGCGGCTGATGACCAGCGACGCGTCACCGAGACCGGTGTCTTCCGCGGCCTTGTCTTCGGCGTCTTTCCGGTTGGCGACGCTGTCTTTGCCGCTTACGGAGGTCGAGGTGATGAAGTCGCCACTCAGTTCGGCCAGAGGCTTCTCGTCGCAGTCGTAGGCGCGGTCCACCGCCTTCTGCTCCTCGGCGATGATCTCGTCGCGTGTGGTGGTGCTCATGTACGTCCCCTCCCCCTGCGGCGCCGCGAGAGGCGCCGCGAGAGGCGCCGCGAGAGGCGCCGCGCGCCGGGCATACGCCCGGCCCCCGGCAAAAGACTTATCAGACACATTGGTCAGTTGTTAATACCGGGTCAGGGGGTCAATTCCTGTACCAGATTGCCGACTTCCGTCCGCCACGCGCGGACCTGATCCCGGGTGGGACCGATCTCGTACTGGTGGTAGTGGCACCCCAGGCAGAGGTGCGACCAGACGGCGTTGGTCCGGCGGGCGGTCGTCGCGGCGATGTAGCAGCGCAGGCAGAGCATCTTGGCCCGCATGGTGATGCCAGCGAGCCCCGGCATCGCTGCGTCGAGCGTGCGGTCGACGGCGATCTCCAGCGCCGTCCGCAGCGCGAGGGAGGCCCCGCGGTGCCGGCCGAGGGCCGCCGTCGCCCCGACGTTGGGGTCGGAGAGCAACAGGTCGGCCGTCAGCAGCAGCTCTTCGACGGAGGTGCTTGGGGTAGTCGTCACTTGGTCACCCCTGCCGTACGCACCTTCTGTGCGAGATCCTTGATCTCGTCCACGAAGCGGTGGGCATCGGCGATCCGCGCACCCGTGGCGTGGGCGCCGTTCTGGCACTGCTTGAGGAGGTCCACCGAACGCGGTCCGCAGCGGGTGCGGAGTTCCCGATACACATCGTCGGTGCGGTCGACGTCGCCGAAGAAGGCCAGCGCGGCCATCTTCATAAGCTTGTCGGCGTCGGCTACGGCGGCATGGAGATCATGCTCGGAGCCTCCGGAGCGGTGGTGCTGGACCCAGGCGGCCTCGACGAAGGCGTTCTCCAGGGCGATCCGGCACAGGCTGGGCAGGACATGGGTGCGTGCTGCCTCCGGCAGGTTTCTGGTGCTGGCAAGGGCCCTGGCGTCCCCGATTGCCTGGTGGACCGGGTCGGTCACCGGCTTGACGTGCACCTTGGACGACTTGCCCCGCTCCACCTCGAACACCGTGACCGGCAGCTCCTGGGTCGTGAAGGCGCGCTGGAGCCGGGTGTCGTGGGTGAACACGATCACCTGCCGGTGCTCGCCGAGCTCGTGCAGGACCTGGGCGAGTCCGTTGACCTTGGCGGGGTCCATGGACTGCACGGGGTCGTCGATGACGATGAAGCCGAACGGGCTGTCGGCGGTGGCGGCCCGGGGTAGGAACAGGGACAGCGCGAGAGAGTGCTGCTCTCCCTGGCTCATGACGCTCAGTGCCGAAGCCTCCTCGCCGTCGACGGTGACGTCCATGACGAGCTTGCGGACATTAGCCTTCTCGCTGCCCTGAAGAGTCACTGACTGGAGGTCGATGTCGCTCTCCTGGCGAAGCTTCTCCCAGATCCGCTGGGAGTGACCGGTGAAGCCCTCCATGCGCTTCTCCCGCAGCTCGGCGGAGAGCGCCTTGACCCAGGCGCGGGCCTTCCTGACGTGACTCAACTGGGGCTCGCCCTCCGCCGCGGCGCGGGCCTTCTCCGTCCAGCTCGCCAGGCGGGTGACGAGCTGACGCCACCGCTCGTCCCGCTTCTCCAGCTCCCTGGCGGCGTTGTCCTTCACCGCGGCGCAGGCATCGGCCAGGGTCAATGCAGTGTCGTGGACGCGCTGGGCGAGCTCACCCGGGTCGCTGACCGTCCGGCAGGCGAGCCAGGCGTTCCACGGATCGGTCAGGGCGACCGGGATCCGCTGGGGCGTCTGGACGAGGTCCTGCGCCGCCCGTGTCGCCGATCGCAGTTCGCTGCGGGCGTCCTCGGCCGTCTTCGCCTCCTGGCGAAGCAGGGCGATCTGAGCACTGGCGCCGGCAGCCCACGCGACGTCGAGGACCTGCTCCGTGCCGCAGACGGGGCAGGACCCTTCGTCGGGGTGGCGGTTGTTGTGGGCCAGTGCCTTCTCCAGGAGGTGGGCACGCTGCAGCGCGTCCTCGGCCCCGGTCAAGCGCACGTCCTCGACTCCGGCGAGCGCCTCGCGCAGCCGGTCCACCGCGGCCCCGACCTGCTCCAGGTCGGGTCCCTGCACGTCAGCCGCGGCGCGCAGCTCGGCGAGGAGGCCGTCGTCAGTAGCAGGCAGGCCCACCACCAGCCCCTCAAGAGTCTCGAAGTCGGGTCGACCTTTCGTCTCGATGGCTACGAGCGCCTGGACCGCACGTTCGTCGTCCTGCAGTGCGTACAGCGCGTCCTTGAGCTCCGGCACCTCGTTCTTCGCCGCCTTGAAGGCGTCACCCAGCGCCTTCTCCTGCTGCCCGAGGCGGTTGTACGCGGCGCTGATGTGCCCCAGTCCGAGGATCGTGGCGATGGAGTCGTACATCTGGGAGGGCTTGCCGCTGATCATGCGGCCGAGATCGACGTATGACAGGAAGGGGCGGTAGTCCGTGAGGGCCTGCTTCCAGTCCACCTGGTCGAGGGGGACCGTGCCGTGTTCGGGCCGCCGGAACGTGCCCGCGCAGTCGCCGATGTCGTTGCCGGACCAGGTGCGGGTGAGCGTGCTCAGGCCGTTGTCGCCCTCTGCCGCGAGCTTGACCTCGACTTCCGTCTTGGAACTCTCGTGCAGGTTCCGCCAGTTGCTGGTGCGCGTCGCGTCCTGTCCCAGCCATCGCGTGTTCGTCCCGGTGAACGCCGTCTCCACGGCCTCGGCGATGCTGGACTTGCCGGAGCCGTTGCGGCCCACGACGAGGGTGACACCCGGCCGGAGGCTGAGGTTGAGCCAGGCGCGGGGGCCGATGCCACGGAAGCCTTCCACGGAGACGGAGTCGAGGTAGATCCGGCCGACGGAGGACAGCCCTTCGGCCTCCCCCTCGCCCAGAGCGTCCTTGAGGAGCACCTTCACCGGCTCGCTGAGGACCGCCTCCGCGAGGCGGGCCTCTACCAGTTCGGCTACGGGCATGGACGGGGCGGTCTGGGGCGGCTGGGTGGAATGGTGCGCGGTGTGCTGGGGCTGTTCCTTCTCGGTCATGAGGTGCTCCGGGGTGGGCGCGGGAAACATGGAAGAGCCCGGGGGCCGGGCCGAAGGCGGGGCAGGTTCACCGGACCCCCGGCCGGCAGTGGGGAGAAAGGCGGCCCGAGGGCGTCGGTACTCGGTGAGGGCGCCGGTGGCCTACAGCGTGACCAGGCGCGGGAGTTCGGTGGGCGGGACGGTGTCACGCGCGAAGTGCGGGCCGAGCTCGCGAGAGGGTCGGCGGCCTCGTTGAGGGGTGCCGCGCCCGATGCGCCCACGTGACCTGCCGGTCGGCGCGAGCGCCGCCGGTCAGGGCGCGGGGGTCGGTCTTGGCGATGTCGTCGACGTTGGTCAGGCAGGCTTTCATGAAGGCGTCACGGTGGATGGTGCCGCCGCTGGGCTCCTGGGAGATCTGGGCGTACTCCTGCGAGCAGGTGCTGTCGCTCGCGGTGTAGGTCATGCTGCCGTCGTCGACGTACACGCCCCCGATATCGCGCCGGAGGCATAGGCGCCGAGAAGTGTTGAGCGGCCGAAGACAGGCTTGTCCACAGTCTTGGTGACCGTATGGGTGATGACCTTGGGCGGGCGAGACTCGGCCTGATGGGCGCGGTGGTCGGCAGTAGCCGCCTGGCGGCGGGCGGTGGCGAGCGCAGAGTGGGTACTGACGTGGTCCACCGTGGCCGCGGGGACGGACAGGGCGTCAACCCGCAGGCGGCAATGGCAATGACGTTGGCTCGGTTCACGGTTGTCCTTCAGGTAAGGAATCGGAGGGTGAAAACCACGCAGCAGGTCGTGGCCGGGGCGGCGCGGAGGCGGCGGAGCATCGCCTCGCCGCCGCACTCGAAGGCGTACTGACCCGCTCGGGCAGCCAGTCAGCCGGCGTTGGTGTCGGTCCACTTGCCGCTGAAGAATGAGCTGCCGCCGCGCCACCGTCACCTCCCTGAGCGGGAAGGTACGGATTTCAGACGGTGGCGGATCTTGGGGGCTGCAATTCGCCCGGACACGACGGGCCCCGCTCGCGGCTGTGCGCGGGGCGGCCTCCTCGGTGCGGGCTGGTTAGTATGCGCCGCTGTCCCGTAGCTCACTCACGACCTGCGCCCGCAGTTCCGGGCAGTACGCCTTCACGCCCATCAACAGCAGTTCGTTCGCCTCTTGCTTCTGCGTGCCCCAGTCCGGTCCGTACGGGTACAGACCGCCCTCGTCGAACATCCACTGCACGCTGTGCCCCTCGCCCAGAGCGTCGCACCACTCCTGTGGAAAGTCGATGAGGTCACCGTCGGATGGCTGTCGCTCGGCCCAGCTGCGCCACGACGCAAGGTGCACGGCGTCGAGGAACTTGACTTCCTTGCTGACACTCGGCGACGCCTTCGGCTTGGCAGGCGTCTTGTCGTCGCTGGTACTGCCACAGGCAGCAAGCGAAGCGAGCACGGCAGCGGCGAGTATCACGGTATTGGTGATGCGGCGCATCGTGTCCCCCAGGGTGTGTGAAGTCGGTACGGGGCGTGCACGGTTGAACGAACCAAGGCCCACCGTCACGGGTCGGCGGGGCCTTGGTCGAAGAGATCAGTAGTTGGCGTTGGCGATGAGGTCGCCATCCTGGCCGTAGACGCTGACGAGCCCGTTCTTGGACTCGTAGCAGGACGTGAACGCAGAGGCGATGAGCTTCGCGTCCCCCTGGTTGTCGCTCATGAGCCCGCCACTGAAGTCGGTGTAGACCTCAGCCGAGTCCAGGATGTCGTTCCGCTTGTCCGCGCCGGTCACCTTCGTCACGTGCTGGACGGCCTTCTTCTCCGTGGCCGTGCCGGACTTGGCGACGCAGGCCTTGAACTGCTCCGCCTGCGTCTTCGTCTTCTGCGCGGGCGTCGCCTCGGCCTTGTCGGACTCCGGCGTGCGGCCGGCGGCGACGGCCTTGTCCTTGGCGCCGGTGTCGGTGGAGTCGCCGTTTCCGCTGCCGGCCGCGGCGGCGATGCCGATCAGAACGAAGAGGGCAACGACGCCGAGGCAGCCGAAGCCGACGATCTTTCCTGCCTTCGACTTCTTCGGCGGCTGCGGCTGGAACGGCGGAGTGCCGTAGCCCTGCTGCTGCGGGCCGCCCCAACCGGGCTGGGGCTGCTGCGGGTACTGCTGCTGGCTCATGGTCCCCCCCAGGGGATGTAGATGCACCTTGCGGGTGCGTGTGACTTGTGAAGCTGGAATGTGCGTCAGGCGGCCCAGGCGGCGAGGGCGCCTGTAGCCCACAGCGGGACCAAGCGCGGGAGTTCGGTGCGCGGGACGGTGCCGCGCACGCAGCGCAGGCCTAGCTTGGCCAGGGAGTCGGCGGCCTCGTTGAGAGGGTGACCGGCGTGGGCCTTCTCATGGACGAAGGTCAAGTGAGGGGTGTACTCAGCAAACAACTGCAGCTTGACCAGGCTGGGCCGGCGGCCCTGGGAGCGCAGGTGGGTGTCGTAGCCCTCGGGCATGTCCGTCCCGCCCTGCTGCCAGCTGTGCAAGTGCCGCAGCGCCTGCAGGTTGTCCACGCGGACCTCGATGGGTCGGCCGGGGTGCGCGTGGAGGACCGCCTTGAGACCCCAGTACACGGCGCGCAGTTCGGTGACGACCACGCGGGAGCGGGGTCGTACGAGGTGCTTCGGGTAGAGGTGGGCGCGCAGACCGGTGTGGCCGGTGGTGGCGAGGTAGCCGGAGGCCACCCGGTCCGGGCCGACCGAGGCGTCCGTGGCCAGCACGATCGGCCCGGCGACGGCCTTGACCTTTTCGTTCACGCACACCTGGCGGCAAGCGGACGTGGCGGGGCGCGGTGCGTGGGCGAGGGGAGAACGACGACCCATGACAGTTGTTGCCTCCTTGTCTTCGCGACGGGACAGCGGGAAAGAGGGCGCGCGGCGCGTGACGCCCGCCGAGCTTGGCCGTGTGGGTCAGGCGCCATCACTGCGTTGCAATGACCCCTGGAATCTGCCAGATTGCGGAGGGGCTCCGGTGGTGCTGGTGGGTCAGATGGCAGCCGGGGCCTTCTTGTACCAGTCCGTGATCACCTTGGTCAGGTGCACGACGTTCTGCTGACGCATGATCGGGGCGGAGGCCTTCGGCTCGAAGTCCTCGTTCGCGTCCGTGGTGCGCCAGATGCTGTCCTCGGTGACGGGGGCGGTCATGTGCTGGTCGAGCCGCTTGAAGAACTCCTGGATGTCACCGTCCTCGGCTCCGTCCTCCTTCAGGTTGCGGTAGACGCCGCCCAGGACGCGGAGCATGCCCACCGAGCCCAGAAGCGAGGACTCGCGCAGCCTCATGGCCTTGGTGGGGGGAGCCGGCGGCTCGTTCTTCTTCTTGACGGAGAGCGAGGGATCGTAGTTGTCCACGTCCTCCTCAGTGATCTCCGCGAGCGCGGTGAAAGCAATGGAGATGACATCCAAGAAGCCGCGGACGCTCTCGATGACCTCGTTGTCGGTCAGCGACTCGACCTTCTTGCTGACACGGCCACCGGGACCGGCGATGACGGCCCGCGTGATGTCGGCGACGTGCTTGGCGCCCATCAGGTTGCGGTTGATCAGGGTCATCCGGTCCCGCTCGATGTCGACCTTGCCCAGGAAGAGGGGGTGGACGACGATGTCGCTGAGCGTGCGGTTGGCGATGCGCGAGGTGTCGAAGCGGGCCCGGACGGCACCGGAGATCCCCTTGGCGTTGTCCGCGACGTCGACGAACATCTGCTGGCCGCTGACGCCGTCGGGCTCCACGTAGATGTCAATGCCGACGAACTCGTCCTTGAGTCGCTGCATTCGGCCGATCAGCGCCTCGCGGTCTTGCTCCAGCTTCGTCTTCTTGGCCTCGTTGGCGCGGTGGATCTCCCGGTCGATGCGGGAGACCTCGTCCGTGATGCGCTTCTTCTCCAGGTGGACCCCGAGGATGCGGTGCTGGCCGTCGATCGTGATCAGGCGTCCGATGCCGCCGATGGACCACGGGACGGTGAGGTAGCCGACCGAGCCGTCTTCGCTGATCGGCTCGAAGCGGCAGCCGCCGGTGTCGCGGATGAGGAGGGCCGGAGCCACCCACCTGGGGTTGTCGGCGAGGTACTGGCCGAAGCCCTTGGCGTGGGTGATGTCCACCTTGCGGTTGTCCGGGTCCGGCTTGGCGGGGTCCGGGATGGTGAGGATGACCGAGAGGTCGGCGAGCGGAATGCGCGTCGTGTAGACGGTCCGGCCGCCCTGGCTGGTGCGGATCGCCAGGTAAGTGGACTCCTCACGCACCAGGGAGAGGCGCGAGGAGTCGACAGTGATGGTCATGGCTGACTTCCTTTCCGAGCAGGTAGCCCTCGGGGGGCAGCGGGAGAGAGGACAGGCGGCGCGTGACGCCCGTTGGGATCGGCAGGGGTCTGACGAGATCGGATGCGCGGCGCGGACTCAGCAGAGCGCCTCGGGCCGCCGCTTCCACTCGGAAGCAGAACTAGATAAGCACGACACTGAAAGCATCGTCAAACAGCTTGTCAGACTTGACGACCGCTGTAATGTGTTAACCGTCCACTATCCGACTGGCCCGAGAGGTGCGGAACCCCACGCCATGCCCCAGCAGCCACCAGCCCAACTGGCGCCCTCAGCGCACGTGACAGCCGCCGAGATCTCCCGCATCGCAGGGGTCACGCGCGCCACTGTCAGCAATTGGCGGCGCCGCCACGACGACTTCCCGGCCCCCAGCGGAGGCACGGAAACCAGCCCGCTCTACGACCTGCCGGCCGTCCAGGCATGGCTGCGGGGACGCGGGCACACCTCCACCGCCTCGCCGACCGAGGAGCTGCGTACGGCGCTACGGCTACTGGGACCCGGCTCGGGTGTGGCCGCGCGACTGTTCCCGCTGGTGGCTGCCGCGTCCCGCCGCACGCCGGAGGAGCTGTCCGAACTCGCCACCGTGCCCGACGACCAGCTGATCGCCCGCGCGGAGAAGGCCGCAGCCCAGCTCCCCGCAGCTGTGCCCGAGGCCGAGCCGGTCCGCTACGGACCGAACGATGCGGGCGCGGTCCGCGCGCTGCTGGGTTGCGTCCGTGAGGTGGGGGCACAGGCCGCCGTCAACGTCCTCGCCGAACGCGAACTGGACGAGGGCGCCGCCAGTGGCGTCTACCAGACCCCGGAGGGCCTGGCCCTGCTCATGGCACGGCTCCTGCCCGCCGGCACGTCCCGCGTCCTCGACCCTGCCTGCGGCAGCGGCACGCTCCTCACCGCCGCCGCCCGGCAGGGCGCACAGGAGCTGTTCGGGCAGGACTCGCTCCCCGTCCAGGGCCAGCGCACCGCGGTCCGGCTGCTGCTAGCCGCGCCCGAGGCCGAGACGGCGATCCGCGTCGGCGACAGCCTGCGCGCCGACGCCTTCCCCGACGTCACGGTGGACGCCGTCCTGTGCAACCCGCCGTTCGGCGACCGCGATTGGGGTCATGACGAGCTGGCCTACGACCCGAGGTGGGCGTACGGACTCCCGCCGCGCTTCGAATCCGAACTGGCCTGGGTGCAGCACGCCCTCGCGCACCTGGAGCCCGGCGGCCACGCGGTCATGCTGCTGCCGCCCGCTCTCGCCTTCCGCTCCTCCGGCCGCCGCATCCGCGCGGAACTCATCCGCAGCGGGGCCCTGCGCGCCGTCGTCTCACTTCCGGCGCGTGCCGCGTATCCGCTCCACATCGGCCTGCAGGTCTGGGTGTTCCAACGCCCCGAGCCGGGCGGCACGGATCGTACGACGGTGCTGTTCGTCGACGGGGAGGGCGAGCAGCGGGACGGCGCCACGGGCACGCCGTCCGCCACCGATACGGCCACGGCCGGCGCCGGCGCCCGCGGTGGCTCGCGCCCTCGCCGATCCGGCTCCTCCTCTTCCGCCGCCTCCTCTGCCCCTGCCTCTTCCACCTCCGTCTCCTCCTTCGACTGGGCGGGACTGACCGACCGGGTCCTCGGCCAGTGGGCCGCGTTCACCACCGCCCCCGACACCTACGCCGACGAGCCCGGCGTCGCCCGCGCGGTGCCGCTCGTCGACCTCCTCGACGACGTCGTCGACGTCACCCCGGCCCGCCATGTGCGGGCGACCGCAGCCGACATCGACCCAGCCGCCCTGGCCGGGCGCGTCCACGACCTGCACAGGCAACTGGCCGAGCAGGTCGCCGCCCTGGCGGCCGCCTCCGCGTCCGGCGGGTGGCAGCCGTCCGGGGCGTCAGCCCGCGAGTGGCGTACGGCGACCGTCTCCGACCTGGCCCGCGGCGGGGCACTGACCGTGGTGCGGGCGGCGGCGCCCGGCACACGAGGCTCCAAGGGCCCCGCCGCCCCCACCGTGGACCGGCCGGTCCTCACCGCCCACGACATCTCCGCCGGAAACTCCCCGTCCAGCACGGCCGTTGACATCCACGCGGACGCCGCGCAACCCGTCGCCGCCGGGGACGTCCTCGTACGCGCCGTCGCGGGCGGCGGCGACGCGGCCGCGATGACCCGGGTCGCGGACGACCAGGACGCCGAAGCACTGCTCGGTCCACACATCCACCTCCTGCGCCCCGACCCGGCCCGCCTCGACCCATGGTTCCTCGCCGGGTTCCTCGGCGCCGAGGACAACATCGCCTCCGCGTCCACCGGCAGCACCCATGTGCACGTCACACCGGGCCGCCTGCGCGTACCACTGCTGCCCCTGGAGGAGCAGAGGCGCTACGGGGAGGCCTTCCGCCGCGTGTACGAGTTGCGCGCGGCCGTCCGTCGAACCGCCAACCTCGCCGCCGACACCGCGGCCACCCTGACCACCGGCCTCACCGCCGGCGTACTCCTGCCACCGGACACCCCGGACACCCCGGACAGCCGTTCCGCCTGAAACGCCCAACGCGTCCCACCACACACGACCACACTGGATCCCCTGCCGTCCAACGCCCGGACGGCACTCTTCGAAAGGAAGCCGGGACCTCTTGAACAGCAGCAAGCACACGGAGCTGGCGAACCACGCCTGGTCCGTCGCCGATCTCCTGCGCGGCGACTACAAGCAGTCCGACTACGGCAAGGTCATCCTGCCGCTCACCGTGCTGCGCCGCCTGGAGTGCGTCCTGGAACCGACGCGCGAGAGGGTCGTCGAGACCGTCGCCAAGTTCGACGGCCAGGAGATCGACACCGACCACTTCCTGCGCCGCGCCTCGGGCCACGCCTTCTACAACACGAGCGAGCTCAGGCTCAAGAACATCGCGGGCGACCCGCAGAACGCGGCGAAGAACCTTCAGATCTACGTCGGCGCCTTCTCCGAGAACGCCCGTGAGGTCCTCGACAAGTACGACTTCCAGCAGCAGGTGAAGAAGCTGGACGAGGCGAACCTGCTCTATCGAGTCATCGGCAAGTTCACGGACCTCGACCTGACCCCCAAGACCGTGCCCAACCACAACATGGGTTACATCTTCGAGGAGTTGATCCGACGCTTCTCGGAGCAGTCGAACGAGACGGCCGGTGAGCACTTCACCCCGCGCGAGGTCATCAAGCTGATGGTCGAGCTCCTCGTCGCCCCCGATGCTGACGTCCTCACCATGCCGGGCGCCGTCCGCACGGTCCTGGACCCTGCCTGCGGCACTGGCGGCATGCTCAGCGCGATGGACGACCATATCGAGGGCGAGAACGAGCACGCGACGGTCGAGGTGTACGGGCAGGAGCTCAACCCCGAGTCCTGGGCGATCTGCCGGTCCGACCTCATGATCAAGGGTCAGGACCCGGAGAACATCGCCTTCGGCAACTCCTTCAGCGACGACGGCCACGCCCGCCGGAAGTTCGACTACATCCTCGCCAACCCGCCGTTCGGCGTGGAGTGGAAGAAGGTCAAGGAGGAGGTCGAGTACGAGCACAGGTCGCTCGGCGACGCCGGCCGCTTCGGCGCGGGCCTGCCGCGCATCAACGACGGTTCGCTGCTCTTCCTCCAGCACATGATCTCGAAGATGAAGCCGGTGGACGTGAACGGCGGGGGCGGCTCCCGCATCGCCATCGTCTTCAACGGCTCCCCGCTCTTCACGGGCGCGGCCGAGTCCGGCGAGTCCAACATCCGCCGCTGGATCCTGGAGAACGACTGGCTGGAGGCGGTCGTCGCCCTCCCGGACCAGCTCTTCTACAACACCGGCATCTCCACGTACTTCTGGATCCTCACCAACCGCAAGGACGCCGACCACAAGGGCAAGGTCGTGCTGCTCGACGCACGCGACCAGTGGCTGAAGATGCGCAAGTCGCTGGGCGACAAGCGCAAGGAGCTCGGCGACGGGAAGAACGGCCGCCCCAACCACATCGGCGACATCACCCGGCTGTACGCGGAGGCCGTCCAGGTCGCGCAGGACCCCGAGCACCCGCTGCACGGCAAGGTCAAGGTCTTGGCCAACGAGGACTTCGGCTACCAGCGCATCACCGTAGAACGCCCCCTGAAGCTGCGCTTCGAGGTGACGGAGGAGACGTTGGCGGCGCTGGCGGAGGCCAAGCCGGTGGCGAAACTGGAGCGGAGTGAGGAGTTCGTCGCGGCTGTGCGTACGCTGCTTGGTTCGTCCTGGACGACGAAGTCCGAGGCGTTCATCGCGCTCAAGGACGCGGTGGTCGCGGCCGGCCTGACCTGGCCGCCGGGTGCGCCGTTCGCGAAGACGGTGCGAGAGACGATCGGCATCCGGGACCCGGAGGGCGAGGTCCAGAAGGTCAAGGGCGCGCCGGAACCGGATGCGGACCACCGCGACTACGAGAACGTGCCGCTCGGCGAGGACGTCGAGGACTACCTCAAGCGCGAAGTGCTGCCGCACGTACCGGACGCGTGGATCGACCACGCAAAGACCAAGATCGGCTACGAGATCCCGTTCACGCGGCACTTCTACGTGTACAAGCCGCCGAGGCCGCTGGCGGAGATTGACGCGGAGTTGAAGTCGCTGGAGGCTGAAATTCACGCGCTGTTGGGTGAGGTGACGGAATAATGTCTCCCTACCCTACGGTCAAGCTAGGACGCGTTGCCCGGATCATCAGCGGGGTGGGATTCCCTCACCCCTACCAAGGGCGGGAATCTGGGGAGCACCCGTTCCTAAAGGTGTCCGATCTTGCTATTCACAGAAGCGGCTACAGCGTCGTCGGGGCGCAAAATTGGGTCAGCCGTGGCGACATCAGTACGCTTGGTGCGCGCTTGGCTCCAGCGGGCTCAGTGGTCTTCCCTAAGGTCGGCGCAGCTCTTCTCAAGAACCCGCGGCGACTACTGCAGCGACCGTCAGCAATGGACAATAACTTGATGGCTGTAGTGCCTCGAGTAGGCGATCCTCGCTTCTGGGTCTACATGCTCTCCACTATCGATCTAAGTGAATTGGCTGGCTCGGGGCCACTTCCATTCGTCAATGAAACACAGGTTCGGGATCTGCGGGTTTGCTTCCCCGCCGAGCGTGAGCAGCGCCGCATCGCCGACTTCCTCGACGCCGAGACCTCCCGCATCGATGACCTTGTAAACGCAGAACAGCGCGTACTGGACCGTCTGGCCGAGCGTCGGACGGCTGGAGTGGTAACTGCCGTATCAGGCGGCGAACATACCGAGCACCGCGCGTCCACGCTTGCCTGGCTGGAGTCGATCCCGGAGTCGTGGCAAGAAGTACGCGTCGGACTCATGGCCCGCATGGGCAGCGGCCATACACCAAGCCGGTCTCACCCAGAGTGGTGGGTGGACTGCACCGTCCCCTGGATCACCACGGGCGAGGTGAAGCAGGTACGAGACGATCGCCTCGAAGACCTCCACGAAACACGCGAGAAAATCAGCGAGTTGGGACTCGCCAACTCTGCTGCCGAGCTACATCCGAAGGGGACTGTCTTTCTCTGTCGGACAGCTTCCGCTGGTTACTCGGGAGTTATGGGCTCGGACATGGCTACGAGCCAGGACTTCATCACCTGGACCTGCGGTCCGCGGTTGAACCCGTACTTCTTGCTTTGGTGCCTCCGCGCTATGCGTTCGGATCTGCTGGGTCGACTGGCGATGGGCTCCACACATAAGACGATCTACGTGCCCGATCTGCAGATGTTGCGTATCCCTGTGCCATCACTGGATGAGCAGGCCGAGATCGTCGATGCCATCCGCCGTCAGAACTCACGCATCGATAACCTCACCGACAAGATTCGCCGACAGGTCGAACTGATGACGGAACGCCGTCAGGCCCTCATCGCCGCCGCCGTGACCGGCCAATTCGACGTCTCCACCGCCAGCGGTAACCGCCGCTAGACATGCGCGAGCCAGTAAAGAAAGTGGGGGGAAGATGACCAGCGCCAAGGAAGCAGAACGTTTCGCCCGCCAAGTTCGCATCGCGCTGAAACGCGACTACGAACAGCGTCTGGACATCGGTGACATTGCGTCACTGGGCCTGGCGGAGCGCACTCCCCGGGTGAGGTCTCGGGCCATGAGTGCACTGGCCGTGCGCACGGTCACCGGCTTCACCGCTGAGAACGCCGCAGCGTGTGTGATCGACGGCGCGAAGGATCAGGGGCTGGATGCCATCGCGATCACGGCCAATCCCGCCCACGTCTACCTGATCCAGTCGAAGTGGAGCGACACGGGTAGGGCCAAGTTGGATCGTGGTGCCGCGCGCGAAATGATCGTCGGGCTCGACCTCATAGACCAGGAACTGTTCGATCGGTTCAACGCGCGTGGGGAGCGGCTCGCCGAGGAGGCGAGCCGGATGATGTTCGAGGAAATGGCTCCCGCCACGCTGGTAGTCGCCCTCATGGGGACCGAGAAGCCCGGGCCGGGTGCGGTGCAGATGTTCGAGGACGCGCGGCACAAGTACAACAAGAACGGCCCGTTCCTCGACGTGCGCTATCTCCATGCCGAGGATCTCGCCCTACAGGTTCGCGCGGACTTGGCGCCGGCGCCGTTGAACCTCGAAGTGGAGATGGAGCGGTGGCACAAGCACGACGGGCTGCATGAGTCGTTCCAGGGCATCGTGCGGGTGGAGGACATCGCGAGCTGGTACCAGGATCACAGCAGTCAGCTCTTCCACCTCAACATCCGCAACCCGCTCGGCGCCACGCGCACCAACGCAGGAATCGTCAAGACGCTGTTGGAGTCACCGGCGAGTTTCTGGTACTTCAACAACGGCATCACGCTGCTGTGCGACACCATCGAGGCCCGCTACCGGTCCCAGGCTGTCCCGCAGGGCGGCCGGGTCGCCCTCACGGCCGTCAACGCCAGCATTGTCAACGGCGCACAGACCGTCACCGCCATCGCCGAGGCGATGAAGACGGACCCTGGTACCGCCGGCAACGCCTATGTGAGCGTGCGAGTGATCGCCACCCAGGGCGTCGCGGCGTTCGCGAAGGACGTTACCGAGGCGACGAATCTGCAGAACCGGGTGGAATCACGCGACTTTGTCGCTCTCGACCTCGTCCAGAGTCTCATCAGGGACGACCTCGCGGCGGAGCTGGACAAGGAATACACGATCAAGCGTGGAGCGCCGGACCCGGCACCGGAGTCCGGGTGCTCACTCGCTGAGGCCGCTGCCGCACTGGCCTGTTTTCACCCCGACGCCTCGTACTCCTCTCGGCTGACCAAGTCGCTGGAACTGCTGTGGGAGCGTGGAGTTCGTGGGACGTACGACGTGCTGTTCCGAACGCGTCCCACTGCTCACCAGGTCTGGCGATCTGTGCTCACCGTACGAGCTGTCCGTGCGGCGCTGCACGAGTCGCGTTCCCGTCGTGAAGGCCGCGCCGCGGCTCTGGCCCAGCATGGCGCCTACGTCATCGCTCACCTCACCATGCAACTGCTCGGCAGGGACGAGATCGACGAGCCGGGATTCGACTGGGACGCCGAGGTCCTGCAGCGGGTCCCCGAGACCGCTGACGCAGTATTGGCCTGGCTCATCCACCACATCGACGTGGAGTGCGGGCAGAGCGCCCAGATCGGGCGGACGCTTGCGGACCCGGATCAGGTTTCCGAGCTCGCCGGACTCGTACTCAGGGACGCCCGCACAGAGGCCGCTCCGCCAGCGCTTCAATCCGCGTACAAGAAGGTGCCCAGGCCTCGTAAGCCGCGACGCCCGAACACAGTGCCGTACCTCGTCACCGCGCAGGCCATCGCCGAAGGAACTCCGCTCGTCTACGACACGCCACACAGCACCGAGCGCGAAGCCGAGGAACTGATCAGCTGGCTGGCCGCAGATCCGCGCCGCCGACAGGCAACCTGGACCAACGACCGCAAGCGCCCGATCCTCTGGGCGGCGGACAAGAAGCAGTACGCGCCGTCAGGACTCATCAGCGAGATGTGGCGGCTTGCTGAGTGGAAGAAGCAGCCGGTCGCCAACCAGGGCACCAAGTGGTGGCGTATCGAGGCAGGCGAGACTCTGTGGGAGTTGGCGCTGCGCCTCCAGTCCGCCGAGGACGCGAACGACGATGAATAGCACAGAGCCGGTAAGTGGGGCGCCGGAGCAGGTTCTTCCCGGCGCAGCAACCCCGCAGCCGTGGGCTGCTTGTGAAGAGGCACTTCGGGCACTTCAGTTGCCTGGTAATCCGAGAACGGGGACATGACAGCATGGCCATCCATCACGAGTCTGCCTTCGCCGACGCCATCGTCGCCGCCATGGTCGAGCGCGGCTGGCGCGAGGCGCTCCCGCAGGATTACCGGGCCGATCTCGGCCTGGACACCAACGAGTTGTTCACCTTCATCGGTGCGACTCAGCCCGACGAGTGGAGCGAACTGCTCACCGTCTACGGCGGCGACCCGAACGAGGCCCAGCGCGGGTTCGCCAGTCGACTCGACCAGGCCATCGCCACCAACGGCCTCCTCGATGTCCTCCGCAACGGCGTCAAGGACCGGGGCGTCCTCCTACGCGTCGCGTACTTCAAGCCGAACCTCGTCGCCCACGACTCCGTACTCGACGGATACCGGGCCAACCGTCTCACCGTCGTCCGGGAACTCGAGTACGCGACGAAGCAGGCCGACTGGGGCAACCGGCTCGACCTCGCCCTCTTCCTCAACGGAATCCCGGTTGCCACGGCCGAGTTGAAGAACCCGCTGACCAAGCAGGGGGTGGAGCAGGCCAAGGAGCAGTACCGTACCGACCGTGACCCCACCGAGCTGATCTTCACGCGCCGGGTCGTCGCGAACTTCGCCGTGGACCCGGACCTGGTCTTCGTCGCCACCCAGCTCAAGGGCATGAACACCCGCTTCCTCCCTTTCAACACCGGCTCCAATGGTCCCGGTCAGCCGGGCGGCGCCGGGAACCCGGCCCCGACCGTCTTCGGCACGTACGCGACCTCCTACCTCTGGGAGCAGGTCTGGCAGCCGGACAACTGGCTGGACCTGCTCCAGCGGTTCGTGCACCTGCACAAGAGCAAGACGCCCGGCGGCGGCAGCACCAAGACGATGGTCTTCCCCCGGTTCCAGCAGTGGGACGCGGTCAAGAAGCTCACCGCGCACGCCGCAACGAACGGCGCGGGACACGACTACCTGGTCATGGCCTCGGCCGGCTCGGGTAAGTCGAACACCATCGGCTGGCTCGCGCACCGCCTCAGTGACCTGCACACCCCCACCGACCCCCGCGCACTCGACGCCGAGGCCGTGGCCAAGGGCCTCAAGCCGGGCGTGCCGGTCTTCGACAAGGTCATCGTCATCACCGACCGCCGCAACCTGGACGCTCAACTGCGGGAAACGGTGGGTAACTTCGAGCAGACCGCAGGTCTCGTGGTGAAGATCGACGAGAAGCACGGGGCGAAGGGCGAGCAGCTCGCCAAGGCCCTCTCCCGTGACACCGGGAAGATCGTCACGGTCACCCTGCACTCCTTCCCGGCGCTGCTCGACTACCTCCAGCGCAACCCCACGGAGATCCGGGGCAGCCGTTTCGCGATCATCGTGGACGAGGCGCACTCCTCGCAGTCCGGTGACGCCGCCACCGCCGTACGGTCCGCCCTGCGCGACCTCGGCCTGGACTCCGACTCGGACGACGAGGGCGCGACCGCGGTCAAGGCCCCGGCCGGCAGCCTCGACGAGCAGCTCAAGAAGAGGGCCGAACAGCGTTCCCGTGCCGCGAACCTCTCCTACTTCGCGTTCACCGCCACGCCCAAGGCCAAGACCCTCGAACTCTTCGGCACACTCCAGGACATCGACGGCAAGGCGACGTACCGGCCCTTCCACACGTACTCCATGCGGCAGGCCATCGAAGAGGGGTTCATCCTCGACCCGCTGCGCAACTACGTCACGTACAACACGTACTGGAAACTGGTGAACCAGAACCCCGACGAGCGGGAAGTCGACCCGTCGAAGGCGAACGGCCTGCTCGCCCGGTACGCGCTGACCCACGACTCGACCGTCGCCCAGCACGCCCAGGTGATCGTGGAGCACTTCGTGGCGCACAGCCGGGGCCGCCTCGGCGGGCGGGCCAAGTCGATGGTGGTGACCGCCTCGCGGCAGTCCGCCGTGCAGATGGCGCGTGCGATCAAGAGCTACATCAAGGACCGGGACTACGACACCAAGTACCCCGACCTGGGTGTCCTGGTCGCCTTCTCCGGCTCGCTCACCGTCGACGGCGAGGAGACCACCGAGCCGAAGGAGAACGGCGGATTGTCGGAGAGCGCGCTCCCGAAGGCGTTCGCGTACACACGTGCCGACGACAAGGCCGCCCGAGCCGGCGGCGCCGGCCAGCACGAGTACAGGATCCTGGTCGTGGCGGAGAAGTACCAGACCGGGTTCGACCAGCCGCTGCTGACGACGATGTACGTCAACAAGTCGCTGACCGGCATCTCCGCCGTGCAGACCCTGTCGCGGCTGAACCGGACCGCCGAGCGCAAGACCCAGGCCGACCTGGCGGTACTGGACTTCGTCAACGACGCCAACGACATACAGGACTCCTTCCGCCCGTACTTCGAGGAGGCGATGACCCTCCCCTCCGACCCCAACCTGCTCTACACCGCGCAGAGCCGGGTCATGCAGGCAGCGATTCTGTCCGGGCAGGAGATGGACGAGTTCGCCGCCGCGTACTTCGCCGCCAAGGAGAAGGCGGCAGGCTCACAGTCCAAGTGGGAGAAGCTGCACGCTGAGCTGTACCGGCTGCTCTCCCCCGCCGTCGCCCGCTTCACGCCCCTGCTCGAAAGCGAGGACGAGGACGACCAGGAGTCGGCGGAGGGCTTCCGCGCCGACCTCAACGACTACGTCAGGAAGTACGGCTTCCTCGCGCAGATCGTCCCCTACCGGGACGCCGAGCTGGAGCGGCTGCACCTCTACGGCCGCTACCTCCTCAACCGGCTGCCGCGCCGCGCGGACGGCGGCGTGGACATAGGCGAGATCGACCTCAGCCACATGCGGGTGGAGAAGACCGGCGAGTACGACGTCTCGCTGACTGCCGAGGGGCCGACGACGATGCAGGGCTTCGGCGACGGCTCGGGCGGCGCGAAGGAAGCGGAGAAGTCGCTGCTCTCCCAGTTGATCGACAAGTTCAACGAACGCTTCGGCACCGAGTTCACCGAGCAGGACGTCATCCGCCCGTTCGAGGAGGCCAAGGCCGACCCGAAGGTGCGGGCGGCGGCCGTCGTCAACGACGAGGACAACTTCGGGCTCGTCTTCGACAACGTCTTCGCGGACAAGATGGCCGACCACATCGACACCATCGCGGGCATGGGCCGCCAGTACTTCGGCCCCGACAAGGGCTTCAAGTCCAGCCTGGACCGCAGCGCCCGCAAGGCCGCCTGGCGGATGATCCGCCGCGAGGAGGGCCTGGACGACGACGTCTGATCCGCACGCCCCGGCTGGACATGCCGGCCGGGCACCCTTTGGCCTCGATTCGCATGCGGCCCGACGGCCGTAGGTACACGAGGTTCATGCCGTTTTTGTCGGACGTCAGCCAGAGGCTTGGAAGACAAGGGGAGACAATGAGTGACGACCGCAAGGCAAGCGTTCCGGTGTGGACGCTGGCAACCGGTGACGTCCGGGTGCCAGGGTTGACCGCGGGCGAGTCGATGACGGCTGAGCGCCTGGCCGAACTGCGAGGAGTGTTGGCCGTTCTGGCCGACGAGCCGATCGTCACACTTGAGGTACATCCGCTGCCCGACAAGATCGACCGCGGCCGTGGCATCCCGCTGGACGCCGCGAGTCCCCTGGCGCAACACTTGTCGCAGTTCATCACGCAATCGGCGCGAAGTTCCCTTACAGCGGCCAGAGCGACCGCCTCCGGCGAGAGCCTGTACCGCATGGTGGTCCCGGCGAAGGTCGCCGCCCAGTTCGCGCAGGGCATCGTTTGCCCGATGGTCCCGAAGGGAGCGGCCGGTGGCATCTTCGGTGAGCTCGTGAACTCGACGACGGGCAGGATCGCCTCCAAGGCGAGGTTCGTGCCGGTCGGAGGAGCTGCAGCGGCGGGCACCGTCGGCGGGGCCGGTGCGACAGCCGGTGCCGCGGCCGCCGGCGGCACGGCGCTCACCGTAGCCGCTCCGCTCGTGCTCATGGCCGTGGCGGTGGGGGTGAGCGCGCACGCCGACCACAAGCGCCAGCAGGCCATCGAACACATCACGGAACTGCTGGAGCAACTTCAGCAGGACAAGCTCGACGACGAGCACAGCGCACTCAACGGCAGCCGTGCCGCCATCGACAAGGCCACGGCCATCCTGCTCGACGAGGGCAAGCTCGGTGTCTCGCTGGGACTCGACTCGGCGGTGCACACCATCGACACGGCGCTGGGCAAAGCCGACCTCCGCCTCGCCCGATGGCAGAGCGCGCTCGACGGACTGGCCGAGGGCGAGGCCGTCGAACTCGGCACGCTGACCAAGTCGTTCCCCGGCGTCGACGACCACGGAGGCATGTTCCGTACCCACCTCGAACTCGCCTCCCTGGCTGTCGCGCTGATGCGGCGGGTCGTCGTCCTCCAGGCCGTCGAGCACGCCCAGAGCGACCCCGGCAATCCGTTCGAGAACTTCACCCGCGTACTCAAGCGCGATCAGCGGCGCCTCAACGAACTGGAGTCGGGCATCGCCAGTGTCCTGGTACGCCTGTCGGCACTGGAGCTGGCACGCCCGAACGGTTTGCGCCCCGTCTTCACGACCGGTGAAGTCGAACGCCTGATGCGCGCGGCATACCGGATTCACAAGCTGGGCGACGGCGTCACGGTCAACAGCCGCACGACA
This sequence comes from Streptomyces sp. NBC_01446, assembly GCF_026340095.1. Classification (GTDB taxonomy): domain Bacteria; phylum Actinomycetota; class Actinomycetes; order Streptomycetales; family Streptomycetaceae; genus Streptomyces; species Streptomyces aureus. The sequence goes on from NZ_JAPEPO010000001.1 coordinate 1,094,536, forward strand.
GAAGTGGCGATTGAGATTGCCCGCAACAAGGACGGCTCGGTGGTCGTGTTCCCCGCGCTGCCCGCGTAGGCGTAAGCGCGCTCGCACAGCCCGCGTTCGCGTCGCGGGCGGTGGTGTGGCCCAGCCGCCTCTGCGACTGGGCCACCACGGGGCTTGCGAATGTACGGCTCAGATGCCCTGGTCGGCGGCCAGCCCGACGAGCCCGGCCCACGCCTGGGGGGTGACCGTCAGAACCGGTCCGGATCGGACCTTCGAGTCTCGGATGTGTACGGTTCCGGGAGCCTCGGCGACCTCGACGCACTCGCCACCGTTGCCCGTGCTGTAACTGCTCTTGAACCAAGCGGCTTCCGGCACAGCCGCTCTGCTGCGCTGCACGTTCATGCCTCTCCCATCAGTTGCTCGATGAGCGCCGACGACTCGCTCGGGGTCAACGCCTGCGATCGGAGGATGCCATAGCGTGCTTCGAGCGTACGTACGTATGCGGTATCGGTGTAGAGACGACTGTCGTCCTGGACCTCCGCATACGCGATGCGATGCCCCTTGTCAGTGTCGATCAAGGTGAAGGGGCCTCCGAGCGCGGCGTGGTCCTCGCGTCCGATCGGCATCACCTGTACTTCAACATTCCTTGATTGCCCCGTGAGCAAGATCTGTTCCAGGGTCCCGCGCATGGTTTTCGGGCCGCCGAGCTGCCTACGCAACACCGCTTCCTCGATGACGAAACTCATCAGAGGGGCCGGGCGACGGGTGAAGATGCTCTGCCGCACCATACGAGCTTCCAAGCGCTGCTCGATTACCTCGTCCTCCAGCAGCGGGCGCTGCATCTGGAAGACAGCCCGTGCGTAATCCTCCGTCTGCAATAGCCCGGGCACGGCATACACGGCATACACATTCAGAGCCGTCGCCCGCGCCTCCAACCGCGCCGCGTCCCGAAAGAACGCCGGATACTGTGCCCGTCCCACCTCCTCCTTCAGCGCCTTGAGGACGCCCCCGGCGTCCAGCACCTCGTCCGCGCGGTCGATGAACCTCGGCGAGGGAATCCGCCGGCCTTGCTCGAAGGAGGCGATCGACTGGCCTGCGTACCCCGTGAGCTTCCCGAACTCCGGCCGTTCCAGGCCCGCTCGCACCCGCAGCAGCTTCAACTGCCGCCCGAACACCATCACCACGCCCGATCCCGGCTCGTCCTCCGGCCGCGGTCCGGCATCTTCCCGCTCGCCCTCGCCCTGCTCCACCGACTCCACCGACTCCATCGGCTTCACCGCCTCCCCGGCCCGGTTCCCCGGCCCAACGCGCCCGCCCCGAGCCGGTCACGCGGCGCGCCTCGTACACCTCCCGCCCCGTCGCGTACAACCGGCATGCGACGGCGCGTCACCGCTGGTCACGCTACGCCACCGCCGGGAGCGTTGGGAGGCATGAACAGTGAGACCGCTGTCTCCGACCGCGTCCCCCAACCCACCAGCCCCACAGGCCACTTCGCGATGCGCTTCAGCACGACACCGCGCGGCGCGCGGCTCGCCCGGCGTCTTGCCGGGCAGCGGCTCGACGCATGGGGCATCCCCTACGACTGCGACACGCACCACGCGCTGACGCTCATCGTCGCCGAGCTCGCCGTCAACGCCGTCCGGCACGGCCGGGTCCCCGGCCGCGACTTCCACCTCTCGCTGGCCTGCGACGCCGCGACCGTACGGATCGAGGTCACCGACACCCGCACCGAAGGCGTACCAGTCGTAGCGACGCCCACGGACCTCCGCGACACCGGCCGCGGCCTGCTCCTGGTGGAGCACCTCGCCGACCGCTGGGACTGGCACCCGCGCGAGGGCGGCCCCGGCAAGACGGTCTGGGCGGAATACGTCCTGCTGGCGCCAAGCCGGCCGGTCGTCGCACACTCCCGGCCGTCGTCCACCACCGCACCCAAGCCCTGTCTCACCAAGACCGCTGGACGGCAGATCGACGCAGCGGTCACACTTGACCCCTGACCATGACTGTTCATCACGCACACCGGGGGCAAGGTGCCGCAGGAGGCGATCTCCGACCGTTACGAACTCCTGGAGGAGCTCAGCCACGGCGGCATGGGCGACGTGTGGCGCGGCTACGACGCCGTACTCGACCGGCCCGTCGCCGTGAAGCTCATCCGGCAGGCGTCGGTCACCTCCCCGCAGCTGGCCGAGGAGTTCGCCAAGCGCTTCCGTCGCGAGGCCCGCATCACCGCGCGCATCCAGCATCCGGGCGTGCCGCAAGTGTACGACGCGGTGCTCGACGCGTCGTACGAGCGGCTGTTCCTGGTGATGGAGCTCGTCGACGGCGTACCGCTGTCCGCCTACCTCGACCCCAGCCGACCGCTGCCGGTCAGCTGGGCGGCCGCCGTCGCCGCGCAGGTCGCGACCGTGTTGTCGTACGCGCACGACGTGCCGGTGATCCACCGGGACCTCAAGCCGAGCAACATCCTCGTCGCACGCGACGGCACCGTGAAGGTTCTCGACTTCGGCATCGCGGCGATCCTGCGCACCGACGTCACCAAGCTGACCGCCACCGGCAGCCCCATCGGCACCCACCAGTACATGTCGCCCGAGCAGGTCCGCGGCGGACGCATCACCCCGCAGACCGACCTGTACGCGCTGGGCTGTGTGCTGCACGAACTCCTCAGCGGGCGCCTCGCGTTCGAGGCGGAGAGCGAGTACCTGCTGATGTACCAGCACGTCAACGCCGCCCCCACCCCGCTGCGACAGCTGCGGCCCGACGTCCCCGAGGCGCTGGAGGAGCTGGTCCTGCACCTGCTGCGCAAGGCGCCCGAGGCGCGGCCCGCCGACACGCAAGAGGTGTACGCGCGGCTGCTGCCGTTCCTCCTGCCACCAGGCCAGGAGCCTGGCACGGCCGATGCCGGGCCGGCCGGCGCACCTGACCCGACGGGCGTGTTCCGTCACCCTTTCGCGCCCCGCGCCCGCGCCCAGGGCCCCACACCCGGTGGTTCGACGCCGACAGCCGTCCTCTCGGGGGCCCAGCCCGTGCCCGTCCCCGCCCAGCTGCGCGAGGACATCAAGGAGGCGTACGCCCACTCCGACGCCCTCCTGGAGGAGGAGCGGTTCGCGCAGGCCGCCGAGGTGCTCGGCGAGGTCATCGAACCCGCGGCCCTCGCCCTCGGCTCGGAGAGCAAGCAGGTCCTGGCGCTGCGCCGCCAGCGAGCAGCGATCCGCCTCCTCGGCGGCGACTACCGGGCCGCCCTGCCCGAGTTCGCCGCCCTCGCCGACGCGTACGCCCGCATCTCCGGACCCACCGGTGAGCAGGCCCGCGCCTGCCGCGCCCAGGCGGCCCGGTGCCGCGCCGAACTCGGCCAGGTCACCGACGCGCTCGCCGCGCTCCAGGGCGTGCTGAACGTCGTACGGGCCGTCGACAGCGACGTGAGCGAAGAAGCGGTGGAGCTACGGCACAACATCGGGATGCTGCTGCTCGCCCAGGGCCGGGCCGTCGAAGCCCGGCAGGTCCTCGAACCCCTACACCAGGACATGTGCATGGTGTTCGGCCCCGACGACGAGATGACCGTCGAGATAGCCGAGGCACTCTCCGTGATCCGCCTCGGCCTCGACGGATCGGCTTCCTGACCCGTGTCCTCCAGAAGCGGCATCGGCCGAAACCGTGCTGCTCGCGACGAATTCGGACCTGCGCCGCATCGGGGACCACAACTTTCGAGCCGGGCTTGCCGGGTGAGCGGCAGCCTGCAGGCGCATGAGCCCTGCGGGCTTCCGTCCCTGGCTCCTTACAGATCCCACTCGTCGGCCAGCAGCCCCACGAGCCGCCGCTGCCGCTTCTGCAGCAGTTCCGGCGCCCACTCCTGGTGCTGCAACACCTGGCTGGTCAGGGCGAATGTGGAGACGCCGTGCCTGCCGGTGAAGTACTTGGCCTTCTTCTCTGTGAAGTCGTAGTTCTGGGCGTAGGCGTTTTTCGTCCGGTTGAGCAGGGCGAGGTTGCCCAGTCGGTGCGTCCACTCCGTGCGCTGCTCGTCGGTGAAGTGCCGCAGCCACTGCGACCCCTGCTTCGGGTTCTGCGGTAGCACGTGCTCGACGGTGATCAGGGTGTGGTCGTACGAGACTCCGGGCTTTCCGGCCAGCATCTCGTCCAGGCGCAGCAGGACGTACTTGCGGGTCTTGGTGACCAGGTAGATGTCGCCGTCCAGGCGCGCGAGAGTCTCGGCCTTCTCCGTGTCCGTCAGGGCGAAGGACGTTGCGTCCAGGCCCTTGCCGGCGTTGAGTTCGCGCAGGAGGTCCGCGTAACGCGTGACGCGGGGAGTGGTGTAGACGCGGCGGATGAACATGCTGGCCGACAGCCGTTCCAGTGCGTCGAAGAATCTGTCGAGCCAGGCCGGGTCGTCACCGTGGTTACGCAGTGCCCACAGGGCCGCGGGACGCCAGTCGTTGTTGTCGACCTGCTGGAGGCGTTTGAACCAGGCATTGACCTGCTCCGCTCCAGAGGCCGCCGGGTAGCTGGCGTCGCGGATCTGCACGTAGGCGTCCGCATACGGCACGACGACGTCATTGACGAACGACTCTGCCTTGCCGGGCAGGTAGCGGCTGAGCACCTGCTCGGGAAACTCTTTGAGCAGTTCCCGCTCTGCCCGCTTCATGGCAAACACCATGCGCAGGTGAAGGAAGAGGTCGGCGAAGTCGTCTCGCCCCAGTGCCTCCTCCGCGTCTTCCCACTTGCGGGCGCACTCCTCCGAGGCCTTCTCGTCCAGAGCACCGATGATGTGCGACTTGAAGATGTCCGTGGGCGAGAGGTCCATGCCCCGGGAGTTCATCACGCTGAAGATGCGGTGCGCGCTGTCCAGATCGGGGGTGCTGACGACGACCAGGAAGGTGCGCTCGCCAAGCATCTGTACGAGGTCCAGCCGTCGCTCCTCCGACCAGTCGGCGAGTATCGCGTGCAGCGCCTTCGCGTTGCGCAGAACGGCCTTTCGCGCGTCCGTCGGCAGCGTCTCCTCCTTCAGGATCCGCAGTGCCTCAGTGGCGCCTTTTGTCTGGACGTACTGCTGGAAGAAGCCGGCGTCGCGGATTCGCAGGGTGAGCCTCGGCTTGGGATCGAGCCGGCGGACCTTGTTGCCTGGCTCAGTGACCAGTTTGTCAAGATCGCTGCGCAGGTCGGGGTCCTCCGTCAGGTCGCGAAGAAGGGCGAGCAGAATAGTCAGGGTGGTGAGGCGCTGCTGACCGTCGATGACCTCGGCGGGCGCGTTGCCCTTGGCCTTGACGAGGACGATGGAGCCGAGGAAGTACGGCTCGTCCGTCCCCCTGTCCAACGACTCCTCCAAGTCGGTGAGTAGTTGGACTGCCTGCTCGATGTCCCAGGCGTACGGCCGCTGGTAGTCCGGGATCCTGAAGTCGTAGTCGCTGCTGAAAACCTTGTGCAGGGACACTTCCTGCGCCTCGAGTTGCTGCATGCCCCGATGATGTCGGAGCCATTGGCGCTGTGTCCCAGGAGTCCTACGATCTACCTCTATGCGTAAAGGGGGCCTAGGCCAGGCCTAGCTAGCGCCGCCGGGGCCACCCGTCTCCCATCTGCGGCGCAGCCCACCTGCCCAGCACTCCCTACCGCGTTCAACTTCTCAATGCCGCGCACAACGCCCCAGAGAAGAATCCGGCATATGGGGTCCCAGAATTCGGACATGGGGCCAAGATTTCGCATGGCCCCATACCATCGGCCCCGGTTATGGGAACGCTGCTCCCAGCTACGCTCCCACCGGGAGCGAGCGTGACCTGCACGAAGAGCGCAAGCCCATACCCAAAAGACCCCCCGAACGACGGGAAGCCAGCGGTCACAAAACGGGCACGAATGTGAACGCGTGGGCAAGGAATCGAATATGTGCGCAGCGGCCCGAGCGTGAGCAATCCGTTAAGGGGACTGGGAGGGAGCGCGCTCCCTCCCATCGCTCCCAGGGAGCGGGCCCGGAATCAGAAAAGGGGCCGTTCGAAAACGGCCCCTCATCTGCGACGTTCGATCGTTCGAACTGTCGGGACGACAGGATTTGAACCTGCGACCCCTTGACCCCCAGTCAAGTGCGCTACCAAGCTGCGCCACGTCCCGGTGCTCGTCTGACCTGGGCTTTCCCCTGGCCGAACGCGCACGGAAACCATACCGCACTCGGGGCCGTGGTCGCGCACCCCTTTCGTCCGTGGCCGACGCGTGGCAGGTCGCTCTTGACCTCAAGCTGGCTTGAGGTTGCACGCTCCTGTCATGACAACGACAGCGGCACGTACAGCGGCGGCCTCCTACTCCTACGAAGATCTTCCGGCCCTCATGGAACGCATGACCGGCGACGAGAAGCACGGCCCCGCGGCGACCTCCACCCTCGATGTCCTGTGGGTGCTCTACGACCGCGTGCTGCGGGTGACGCCCGACGGTGTACGGGATCCGGGACGTGACCGGTTCCTGCTGTCGAAGGGCCACGGCCCCATGGCGTACTACGCGGTGCTCGCGGCGAAGGGCTTCGTGCCGGTGGAGTGGCTGCCCGGCTTCGGGGCGTACGACTCCCCGCTCGGGCACCACCCGGACCGGGTGCTCGTCCCCGGCGTGGAGATCGCGAGCGGGTCCCTGGGGCACGGGCTGCCGATCGCCGTCGGGACCGCGCTCGGACTCCGCGCGCAGGGCCTCGGGGGACCGGCGGTCTGGACGCTGATCGGGGACGCCGAGCTGGACGAGGGCAGCAACCACGAGGCCATCGCCTTCGCGGGGCCCGCCGCCCTCGACCGGCTCCACACCGTCGTCGTCGACAATTCCTCGGCCAGCCACGCCCGGCCCGGCGGCATCGCCGCCCGCTTCGAGGCGGCCGGCTGGTCCGCCGCGACCGTCGACGGACGCGATCACGAGGCCTTGTACGAGGCCTTCACCGCGCCGCACCCGGGAAGGCCGCGCGTGGTCGTCGCCCGCGTGGAGCCCAAGAACGCCCGCCCCGCCCCTCTCTTCTGCTCTCTCTCCCTGGAAGGACACACGCGTCATGGACACCATGCGTGATCGATTCGCCCCCGTCGTCTCCCGGCTGCTCGACGAGGACCCCCGGGTCGCCGTCGTCCTCGCGGAGATCGGCAGGGACCGCTTCGTCGAGGCCGAGCGCCGGCACCCGGACCGGGTGATCAACGTGGGCATCAGGGAACAGCTGCTCATTGGGACGGGCGCGGGGCTCGCGCTGACCGGGCTGCGGCCCGTCATGCACACCTTCGCCAGCTTCCTGGTGGAGCGCCCCTTCGAGCAGGTGAAACTCGACCTCGGGCATCAGGACGTGGGAGGAGTCCTGGTGAGCGCCGCCGCCTCCTTCGACTGGCCGTCCGGCGGCTTCACGCACATGGCGCCCGGCGACGTGGCGCTGCTCGACACTCTCGACGGCTGGACCGTGCATGTCCCGGGCCACCCGGACGAGGCCGAGACGCTCCTGCGGCACGCGGTCGGCGCCGGTGACGACCGCGTGTACGTCCGTCTCTCGGTGCAGTCGAACAGGGAGGCACTCGCCGTCGACGGGGAGCGTTTCCTGACCGTCCGCGAAGGCCGCGGTGGTGTCGTGGTCGCCGTCGGGCCGATGTTCGACGCGGTTCTCGCCGCTACCGAAGGCCTCGACGTGACCGTGCTCTACGCGACGACCGTGCGGCCCTTCGACGCCCGGGCGCTGCGCCGTGCCGCGGGTGCGGCCGACGCCGCCGACGTGGTGATCGTCGAGCCCTACCTGACGGGTACGTCGACGGCGGCCGCCAACGACGCGCTCGCCGATCTGCCGCACCGGGTGCTGGGGCTGGGTGTGGGCCGCCGTGAGCTGCGCAGGTACGGACAGATCGAGGAGCACGTGGCCGCGCACGGCCTCGACCCCGCGTCCCTGCGGGAGCGGATCAGTGGCTTCCTCGGCGGGCTGGCTCGCGGTTAGAGGGGGACTTGTCCAGGCTCCTGCCCGGCACCGGCACGGTGCTGTCCACCCGTATCAAGCCCCTGATCGCGGGGACGCAGAGCAGGGCCGCCGCCACGAGGACGGTCGTGACGCCACCGGCGAGCAGGACGTGGCGGGTGCCGAAGACTCCGGCGGCAGGGCCGGCGAGCGCCTGGCCGACCGGTGTCATCGCGAGGGAACCCGCGACGTCGTAGGCGTGAATGCGGTTGAGGACGTCGCGCGGGACCTGGGTCTGGATGCTGGTCGCCCACATGACACCCCAGAACGACATGCCCGCCCCCGCGACGACCGCGCCCGCCGCCATCCACTCCACGCCGAACCCGGCACCCACGGTCGCCGGGAACAAGCTGAACCCGAACAGCGCGACCGCGCCGGCGCGCAGCATCCGGCGGGGGCGCAGCCGCAGAGCGCAGACGCCGCCGATGACCGTGCCGAGGCCGAGTGCCGAGTTGACCAGGCCGTAGGCACGCGGGCCGTGCTCCTGGACGACCTGGGTGGCGATGAGCGGGACGGCCGGGCCCCAGGCGGCGATCATCAGTACGCACCAGATCGCTATGACTCCCCAGAGCCACGTGCGCGATCTGAACTCCCGCCAGCCCTCGACGAGATCGGCCCGGAAACCGCTTCCGCGGATCGCCTCGGTACCGGGCTGGGCCGGGGGCAGCCGGAGCAGGAGCAGACACAAGGCGCTCAGCCCGTACGTGCCCGCATGGGCCGCGAAGACGACGCCGGGCGAGGCGAACGCCACGAGCATGCCCGCGACGGCCGGGCCCGCGAGCTGCGCCACCGACTCGGCCACGCGTATCGCACCGTTCGCCGCCTGCACATCGGCGGCGAGACGCGGGACGGTGCTGGCGACGCCGGGCTGGAAGAGGGCGGCCGCCGCGCCGTTCACCGCGCCGATCACGCAGATCTCCCACAGCACCACGTGCCCGGAGAAGAACATGACCGCGGCGAGGGACTGGGTGACGAGGCGTGTGACGTCGGCGCCGATCATCAGCAGCCGAGTATTGAACCGGTCCGCGAAGACACCGCCGAAGATGACGAGCCCCGCGAAACAGGCAACTGAGGCGGCCATGGCGAGGCCGACGGCGCCCGCGCCGTACCCGTGCTGGAGCAAGCCCGCGGCGAGCGCCACCGGCAGCATGGTGTCCCCCAGCTTGGCCACGGCACGCGCCGAGAAGAACAGCCCGAAGTCCCGCGACCAGATACCGCCGCGCGGCCGCCTCGACTCACCGGGACCACGATTCGACCCGCCGGCCCCACCAGCCGAATCCCGCGGACGCCCGCGCTCACCAGGACCAGCACCAGGACTCGACCCCCCAGCCGAATCCCCGTCCCGCTCCCGCTCCTCCCCCGACCCCCGTGACCCTTCCTTCGACATTCCGCCCATGCCTGCCCGTACCCTCCCCGGCGGCGCGGCGGCCCCTGTGGCTCCGCGCTCCCCTACCCCTGCCGGATCATGCCACGCGGCACTGACATCGCCCTGTGAATATCAGTCCGTCGGCTCCGGTGGACCCAACTCCGGGTGGGCGTCCAGGAGTCGGCCCGGGGCGGCCTGGCGCCAGGAGTCGGTGAGGATGTCACGCAGTTCGTCGCCGTCGTCGAGCGCGGCGAGCCTCACCCGCACCCACGCGAAGCCCGCCTCGTGGTCCGCGATCCAGAACTTCTTCGGCTCCGCGAGAACCAGTTCGTCGCGCTCCACCTTGGGGCAGCGCACCGCGATGGAGGTCTCCTCCTCGGGCATCGTGGCGAACATCTTCCCCGCGACCCGGAACGTCGGCATGCTCCAGGCGATCTTCTCCGTCACCTCCGGCAGGGCGAGTGCAATGGAACGTACGTCGTCGGCGTCTTGCATAAAAGAAACCGTAGCCAAGGCCACTGACAGCCGCCGGTCGGAGCGCATACGCGGGACAGCCTGCCCACTGGTTCGGGCGTGACGGGCGCCGGGCCCCCGTCTAGGCGAACAACGCACGGCCGGCCCACCACTTCAGTCTCCACCGACACCGGGCCCACCGCGAACGACTTCCTGCCCGCCGCCACCGCCGCCACCGGCGCCGCCGATCCACCAGTTCAAGCGCCCCGGCGCCGGGTCCCCGGCCCCGTGAACAACGGCTAGTCGGCCCACCGGTTCAGGCGCCACCGGCACGGGGTCCCCGCCCACGAAGACCCGCCCGCCTACCCGTTCAAGCGTCGCCGGCACCAAGCCCCGCGAACAACGGACAGCCCGCTCACCACTTGAGGCGCCACCGCCGCCGCCCCCGCGATCGGCAGCCAACGGCTCCACCGGTTCGACGGCGACTTCCAGCCGGTCGCCCGTGATCGCGGCGCCCCCTCCGCACCCCCCGGCCCGTTCCGACCCATTGACCCCTCTCCGCCCGGAACCTACGCTAGCGACGCCATCGGGAAAGCGCTTTCTAAGCTTCGGCTTCCAGGCGTTCCGGCATTCCCGCAGCACTCACCGCACGCCCGAGTCGGCCACCGGCCAACAGCCCAGGGAGCGCCATGAGTTCTACGAGTTCCGCCACACCCGTACCGTCCGGGAGACATGGTCCTCCCGCGCCCACCGCGCGAAAGCCGCGCAACCCGCCCACCGCGCGAAGCCCACGCAGCCGGCGAAGCCCTCACAGGTGCTCGCCCTGGACCGTCCTCCTCGCGCTCGTCGCCCTCGTCGTCGGCCTCGGTCTGGCGGCTCCGCCGCGCGCCGAGGCCGCCGCCTCGTACCGGGTGCTCGTCTTCTCCAAGGTCACGAACTTCGCCCACGACTCGATCCCGGCGGGCATCGACGCGATCAAGAAGCTCGGCAGTGAGAACGGCTTCGAGGTCGAGGCGACCGACGACGCCGCCGCGTTCACCGACGAGAACCTCGCCCGCTTCAAGGCGATCGTCTTCAACAACACCAACTCGACGCCGGAGTCGGGCGATCTGCTCGACGCCGCCCAGCGTGCGGCCCTGCAGAAGTACGTCCGCGGGGGCGGCGGCTGGGTCGGGCTGCATGCCGCGTCGGCCAGCGAGCGGGACTGGGGCTGGTACGAGGGGCTCGTCGGAGCCATCTTCGACCAGCATCCCGCTGTACAGACGGGCCGGATCAAGGTTCTCGACCATGCGCACCCGTCCACGAAGGGGCTTCCGGAGCTCTGGGAGCGTACGGAGGAGTGGTACAACTGGCGCACCAACCCCACCGGGAAGGTGCACACGCTCGCGCAGGTCAAGGTGCGTGACGGGGTCACCGGCCTCGACGAGGGCGTCGATCACCCGTGGTCGTGGTGCCAGAACTACGACGGCGGCCGCTCCTGGTTCACCGCGGGCGGGCACGCCAAGTCGGCGTTCGAGGAAGCTGGTTTCCTCCAGCACATCCTCGGCGGCATCCAGTGGGCGGCCGGCGACAAGCCGGGTGACTGCTCGGCGACCAGGACCGGCAGCTTCCAGCGCACCCCGCTCGCGACGGCCGATCTCGCCGACCCCTTCGAGCTGGCTGTCGCGCCGGACCGGCGCGTGTTCTTCATCCAGCGGACCGGCAAGCTGAAGATCATCGACCAGGAGACGTTGAAGGTCACCACGGCGCTCGACCTCGACTACACACCCGAGATGACGAGTCAGTCGGACGGTCTGCTGGGGCTCGCGCTCGATCCGAACTTCGGGGACAACCACTGGATCTATCTGCTGAACTCCGACAAGACCGAGAAACGGATCAACCTCTCGCGGTTCACCGAGTCGGGTGGCAAGGTCGACCCGGCGTCGGAGAAGCGCCTGCTGACCCTGCCGACCTGGCGGGGCGAGGGACGCGCCAACTCCCATATGGCGGGCTCCATCGCCTTCGACAACAAGGGCGACCTCTACATCGCGACGGGCGACAACACGGACCCGTTCGCGTCGGACGGGTTCAACCCGATCGACGAGCGCGAGGGCCGGCGCGCCTGGGACGCGCAGGGCACCGCGGGCAATACGAACGACCTGCGCGGCAAGATCCTGCGGATCACCCCGAAGGCCGACGGGACGTACGGCGTCCCCGAGGGGAACCTGTTCGCGCCCGGCACCGACAAGACCCGCCCGGAGATCTACGCGATGGGCATGCGCAACCCGTTCCGGATCACGACCGATCCGGTCAGCGGCGCCCTGCTGGTGGGTGATTACGGTCCCGACGCGCGCAACGCGGTGGCAGACCGCGGACCCGAGGGCACCGTCGAGTTCAACCGCATCACCAAAGCGGGGAACTACGGCTGGCCGTACTGCATCGGCGACAACACCCCCTTCAACGACTACGACTTCGAGTCGAAGACGTCCGGGGCGAAGTTCGACTGCGGTCACCTCGTGAACGACTCGCCGAACAACACCGGCCTGCGCGATCTGCCGCCCGCGCACGCGGCGTCGGTCTGGTACGCGTACTCCGCCTCGGAGCAGTTCCCGGAGCTCGGCACCGGCGGCGGTGGCCCGATGAGCGGTCCCGTGTACGCCTACGATCCCGCGAACCCGAACAAGACCAAGTTCCCGGAGTACTTCGACGGGAAGTGGTTCAACTACGAGCTGACCAGGCAGTGGTTCAAGACCTTCTCGATCCAGGAGAAGGACCAGACGTTCACGGATCCGCGGTTCACACCCGCCAAGTCCGGCGATCTGCAGTCCATCAACTCCGTGTTCGGCGACATGAAGTGGAACCAGCCGTTCGACGCGGACTTCGGTCCCGACGGATCCATGTACGTCATCGACTTCGGGCTCGGCAGCGGCACGGGCCGCGGCGGCAGCAACGAGGGCGCCGGCATCTACCGGATCGACTACGTCGCCGACAGCCGCCTTCCCGACGCCCGGGCAGCCGCTGCGCCGGACAGCGGCTCGGCACCGCTCGCCGTCACGTTCTCCAGCGCGGGCTCGGGCCTGCCCGACGGCAAACCGGTCACGTACGCCTGGGACTTCGACGGGGACGGCACCACCGATTCGACCGACGCGAACCCGAAGCACACGTACACGAAGACCGGCGTGTTCACGGCACGGCTGACGGTGACCGGGCCGACCGGGCTCACCGGTCGCGCCGTGCAGGACATCACCGTGGGGAACACACGGCCCAAGGTGACGATCCAACAGCCACCGAACGGCGGGACGTTCAGCTTCGGCGACACGATCCCCTTCAAGATCAAGGTGACGGACCCGGAGGACGGACGTCCGATCGACTGCTCGCGCGTCGTCGTCCAGTCCCAGCTCGGCCACGACTCCCACCTGCATCCCCTGGACAACTACACGGGGTGCGCCGGGGAGATCGTGACGGACGCCGGGGACAGCCACGGGCCCGGCCAGAACCTGTACTACGGCATCAGCGCCCAGTACGAGGACAAGGGCGGGGCGGGCGGCGTGCCCGCGCTGACCGGGTCGGCGTCACTCTCGCTGCGCACCTCGTTCCGTGAGGCCGAGCACTACACGAAGACCGGTGGCGCGCACGACGGCGTCGTGGTCGCGAGCCGCGCGGACGCCTCGGGCGGCAAGAGGCTCACCGAGATCGAGGACGGGGACTGGGTGTCCTTCGACCCCGTGCACCTCAAGGGCGTCGACTCGGTGACCGTGGGCGCCGCGTCCGGCGGGATCGGCGGCGACGTCGAGTTCCGCGTGGGCTCCCCCACCGGCAAGCTGCTCGGCAAGGTGTCGGTCCCGAACACGGGAGGCTGGGGCAACGTGGTGTCCCCCACCACCCAACTGGCCGACTACGACGGCACGTTCCCGCTGTACGCCGTCTTCACCAACCCGCAGTGGAGCGCCGACAAGCCCGACCTGTTCGCGGTCGACTGGCTGCACTTCAACGGTCCCGGAGTGGAGAAGCACGCGGGCGCCAAGGTGACGGTGACCGCGACACCCGAGAGCGGCGCGCCGCCGCTCACCGTCGCGCTCAAGGGCACGGTGAAGCTCCCGGAGGGCCGCACTCCGGCCTCGTACCACTGGGACTTCGGGGACAACGGCAAGCCGAGCGGTACGGACGGCGCCGACGCCCAGCACGCGTACGCGCGCGCGGGTGCGTACACGGCGCATCTGACCGTCACCGACGACAAGGGCGACACGACCACCGGCTCGGTCCGGATCACGGTGAAGTGAGGAGTGTGGGCATGAAGAGCAGCAGAAGGGCCTTTCTCGGTACGTCGCTCGGGCTCGCGGCAGCGGTCGGTACGACGCTGCCCGCGTCGGCCGGGCAGCGGCGGCGCATACCGCGCGGCGGCATCGGCATGCACCTCTACACGATGCGTGACGTCCTCGCGAAGGACTTCGCAGGCACCGTGGCGCAGCTCGCGGAGATCGGGTACGCGACGGTCGGCGTGAGCGGGCGGCACGGGTACGGGGCGGCCGACATCCGGCGGATGCTCGACACCGTCGGCCTGCGCGCGGTCCTGGAGCATGTCGCCTATCAGACGCTGACCGGCAGCGGACTGCCGCAGGCACTGGAGGATCTGCATACCCTGGGCGCGAAGTGGCCGGTGGTGCCCAGCCTGCCGGGCTCGATGCACAGCCGGGCCGGATACCGGGAAGCGGCAAATCAGTTCAACCGGATCGGTGCCGCGTCACGCGAGGCGGGACTCGGGCCCGTCCTGTTCCACAACCACGACGGCGACCACGACGTGATGGACGGGGAGAACCTGTACGACATCCTCGTGCGCGAGACCGATCCGCATCTGGTCGCCTTCGAGCTCGACGTGTACTGGGCGTCGAAGGGCGGCGCGGACCCCGCCGCGTACTTCGTGCGGCACCCGCGCCGCTTCCCCGCCCTGCACGTGAAGGACATGGCACCCGACGGCGGGTTCGCCGACGTGGGGTCGGGGACGCTCGACTTCGCCGCCATGTTCGACGACGCCCAGGCCGGCGGAGTCAAGCAGTGGCTGGTGGAGCACGACATCCCGAAGGACCCATTCGCGACGGCCCGCAACAGCTACGAGTATCTGGCGGCGCTGCGGTACTGAGAAGGCCCGTGCAGGAGACCGGAAAAGGGACCCCGCGTCCCGAGACGCTTGCGGAACAGCGTCTCGGGGCGCGGGGTTGCCAGCTGTTGGTTGTGAAGGTTGATGAGTGGGCGTAAACGCGTGGGAGTGGGTGGCGTCAGCAGCATGTGAACGGCAGCGGCTTCACGCCGAAAAGTGAGGTCCGATTCTGGTGCGGCTGGACCCGTCAGACCACACCTTCACCACCAAGTTCCGCATCCCGCGCCGCATGCGGGACGCTACGGAACTGCCGCCGCTCCCGGGCGGGTTGATCGCAGTGCAGACCTCGGCCGTCTCGATGATCGGGCCGGACTCGTCGGCGTGGATCTCGTGCGGGCAGACGTTCCCGGGGTGTCGACCGCGATCAGGCGTTGCGCGGGCTCACGGAGGGCGTCGCGCCTGCCCGTGCTGCCGGCCGGACACGGGGCTCGGCGTCCTCTATCAGGGTCCGGTCCGGGCCGGTCACGGGGCCCACGGAGTATGGACGTGCGATGCGCCGGGTGTCATCATCACGCTGCTGTCGGGCGTGGGCCCGGCACGCAGGGGAGTGACCGTGACGCTGTACTTCGCTGTGCCTCTTGTGCTGTTGGCGTTGCTCTACGCTGCCTCCGGCGTTGCGGCGGTTACTCGCGGCTGGGTGCCCCCCATGAACCGGCGCCATGTTCATGCCCCGCGGATCTACGGCTGGGGGCAGCTGATGGTGGCCTTCGCGCTGTGCTGGCAGACGGCCTTTGGGTTGTTGATCAGCGATTCGGGGATTCGGCCGTCGGCGCCGCTGATCGGCAGCGCGATTCTGGTGGGCGGCTTCATCGTCATGATGGTGGGGCAGCGCGCCGGTGGTAAGCGCGAGCGCGGCGGTACGCCGTAAATCTTGTCCGAACGGTCTCGTTCTGAGCCGGGTGGCATGGGCTGCTGCTGTGGCGGGGCCGTTGAAGGTGCGGCCGCACATGTCATAGCGCGGCTTGACCCCTGTCATGGGAGAGCCCTTCCAGCGGTGCCCCATGGCCCCTAGGCTCGCCGTCGGATCACGGGGCACAGATGTCAACTAGGGGCACAGATGGGCTTCTTAATAGGGATCCTGCTGATCATCGTGGGAGCACCGCTGGTCGGTGTCATCGGCTCCTGGATCGAGGACGCCGGACATGTAACGGTAGGCAAGACGATCTCGGTCGGTGGGTACCTGGTGGTGCTCGGCGTCGCGGCATGGCTGATCGTCAGCTCTTTCTGACGCCCGTAACGCCGCGCCGCCGCCGGCGGTGTGCGGTTCGTCGCCAGGAGGCGCTTGCGCCTCATCGACGACATCGCGGGGGGGGTGGCGTCGCCGGGGACCCGGTGTCTACCTCCATGTGGGGCGATGGGCACTGGCGCAAGCCCCTCCCTTGCCCGAAGCACACTATGGCTTGCCTTGGCGCCGCTTCGGTGGCGATCGGCAGGCGCGCCCTCGGCCGCTCGATCCGGCGACGGGCGACACCGCCCCACTACGACCAGAGCGATCGTCGTGGGCATCGGACCGTCCAGGCCATCACCGTGTCCCAGGGCGTGAGGAACCCCCGCCATCCCGTCACGGAGCGTGCACACGATGCGCCTCGCCGGGCAAGGGCAACGAGACGAGAACACGGGAGACCGGCACATCCAACACCGTTCCGGATGCGCGCAGTTGCAGGACATTGGTTCAAGACTCACTCCTGCACACTGCTTAGGAACGGTCCCTGCCATGCGCGTAAGGGGTTCCCAACTGCTGCCTGCGAAAGGTTGTTGAGGGTGCGTAACTATGAGGGAGTTGTTGGCGTTATCAGCATATGAATCTGACGGAGTGGGCATGGGTGCAGGGGGTGAACCCGCATACGGCGTATCGCTGGTTTCGTGAGGGCACTCTGCCGGTGCCCGCCCGCCGGGTGGGACCGCGCACGATTTTGGTGAACACCGACGCGAACTCCTCACCCTCCGTGACCGGTGGTGTGGGTCTGTATGCCCGGGTCTCCTCGCATGATCAGAAGGCCGATCTGGAGTGTCAGACCGCTCGGGTCTCGGCGTGGGCGGTGAAGGCTGGTCACCGGGTGGTGCGGATCGAGTCCGAGATCGCCTCGGGTATGAACGGTGGCCGTGCGAAGGCGAAGCGGCTGCTGGCCGACCCGAAAGTGACCTGTGTGGTGGTCGAACACAAAGACCGTCTCGGCCGCATGAATGTCGAACTCGTCGAGGGCCGCTCTGTCCGCGACCGGCCGTCAACTCGTCGTTTTTTCAGGACGGCGAGGTCGAGGACGACCTGGTCCGCGACATGGTGGAGGTGCTGACCTCGTTCTGTGCCCGCCTGTACGGGCGTCGCTCGGCGAAGAACCGGGCCGCGAAGACCCTTCAAGCGGCGGCCGGCGTTGACTGAGCCGACGAAGACGCAGCGGCTGCGCACCATCGAGGACCCGTTCGTCGCGCTCGGCCCGTCCGGCGTCGCGATCCGTGACCGCCTCAAGCACCTCACCGACGTGGACGACAAGGTGTTGCGTCTGGTCGGCGCACACCTCGGACAGCTCGCGTCCCTCGATCTCAAGGCCCGCTGCGCTGACGGCCTGGACCACAACGCGGATGCGTGGGCGGCCCGTAAGCAGGCCCTGACCGGCCAGTCGTCCTCGCGCTGGGCGGGGAGTATCACGAGGGCCACGCACGATCAGTGGGCGCTGTCGCGGCGCTGTCAGCTCGCGCACATCCAGTCCCTTGAGGCCGGTGTGCGCACCCTTGTGCATCGCCTGTCCCAGCCGATCGGTGTCAAGGGCACCAAGCGGGCGCCGGGCGGATACGGCTCCCGGGGCGAGTGGTTTCACAAGTCGCGCCGTCTGGCGACGCTGGAGCACCGCCTCGATGAGGCGCGCGCCGAGTATCAGGCAGGTGTCGTGCAGGTGGTGCGCGGCGGCCGACGCCTGCTGGGCAACCGTCACCATCTCGAAGCCGCCCAACTCACCGAGAGGCAATGGCGGCAGCGGTGGGAGGCCCAGCGCTGGTTTATTGCCGCTGACGGCGAGTCCGGCAAACGCTTCGGGAATGAGACGATCCGCGTCACCCCCGATGGTGAGGTCTCCGTCAAGCTGCCCGCCCCGCTCGCCCATCTCGCCAACAGCAAGAACAGCCGGTACGTGCTCTCCTGCGAGGTGCGGTTCCAGCACCGGGGCGCCGAGTGGCGCGACCGTATCGAAGGTAACCGGGCTGTCGCGTACCGCATCCACCTCGATGACCAGTGCGGGCGCTGGTACCTCACCGCCGCGTGGACGAAGCCCGTGGTGAAGACGGTCCCGTTGGATGCAGCCCGGGCTCAGGGCATGGTCGGCGTGGATACGAACGCCGACCACTTCGCCGCCTACCACCTCGACGCGCACGGCAACCCGGTCGGCGACCCGCGGCGCTTCTTCTACGACCTCACCGGAACCGCGGACCATCGCGACGCACAGATCCGGCACGCCATCAGCCAACTCCTGCACTGGACCAAGCGATGCGGCGTCCAGGCCATCGGCATCGAGAACCTCGACTTCACCACCGAGAAAACCCGCGAGAAGCACGGCCGCAAGAAGAAGTTCCGGCAGCTCATCTCCGGCATGCCCACCGGCAATCTCAAGGCCCGCCTGGTATCCATGGCCGCCGACAGTGGCCTGTCGGTCGTCGCCGTCGACCCGGCATACACGTCGATGTGGGGCGATGAGCACTGGCGCAAACCTCTGACCAGCGCCACCCGCAAGATGTCCCGACACGACGCCGCGAGCGTCGCGATCGGGCGACGCGCCCTCGGGCACCCGATCCGGCGACGGACGGCACCGCCCCACGACGACCAGAGCGATCGTCGTGGGCATCGGACCGCCCAGGCCGGACCAGGCGCACGCGGGCGTGAGGGAACCCGCCCACCCGTCACGGACCGTGCACACGATGCACGTCACCGGACCGGCATACAGCGAACGCGGGAACCCAGCGCATCCAACACCGTTCGGGATGCGCGCAGTTCCGGGAGCGAGCATCAGATGCCACTCCCGCACACTGTTTAGGAACGGTACGTGTAGGTCGGAGGCGTGCTGTGCGCGCTAGTGCCGCATCAGGCAACGTTCGCCCTGGTGAGGAACCAAGCCAACACAGCCACGCCAATGGGCAACGCAACAAGATAGCCGACGAGGATACCGACGCCCGGATCAGCCAGCGCAGGAAAGGCCCAGTTCACTGCTGCAGCCACGAGCAGTCTCACCGCTGCCAGCGCAAGGAGAGCGGCAACAACAGCAAGCCGACGCGGCGGGCCCGCCCCGCGGTACAACTCAGCCGCAGGCCCGATCGCGATCAGGCCCGTCACGAGGAGGACGAAACCAGTGTCAGGCAGCCACCCGAACGGCCACCCCACCAGAGCGACCAACCCGCAGACAGCAAGACCGCCCAGTTCCTGTGCGACGGTGGACACCACCGGATGGTCCCACGAGGGGCCTCGGATCGAGCCGCTCCCACTGTCCTCTTCATTGGCCACGTCGTCAGATTAGCCATCGGCAGGGCGAACGTTGCCTGATGCGGCACTAGTCGTGCGCCGAGACCGCCCCCAGAAGTTCGCGGATGCGGCCTGTCGCCGTGCGGAACTCGGGGGTCGCGAGCGTCGCGGCGTAGTCCCGTTCGGCCGGCAGGCCGACGTCGATGATCTCGGTGACGGTGCCGGGGCGCGGGCTCATGACGACGACGCGGTCCGCGAGGTAGACGGCCTCCGGGATGGAGTGGGTCACCAGGAGGACAGTGGTGCGGGTCTGGCGCCAGATGCGGTTCATCTCGACGTTCATCTGCTCGCGTGTGAGGGCGTCGAGGGCGCCGAACGGCTCGTCCATGAGGAGTACGGGTGGCTCGTGCAGCAGGGCCCGGCACAGGGCGACGCGCTGCTGCATGCCGCCCGACAGTTCGTGCGGATACGCGTCCTCGAAGCCGGTGAGGCCGGTCATCCGGATCAGTTCGTCGGCACGCGCGCGCGCCTGGGCGGTGGGCATGCCGCGCATCTCTGCTTGGAGCAGGATGTTGCGGCGCGCCGAGCGCCACTCCAGGAGGGCCGCGCGCTGGAAGACGTATCCGATGTCCTTGCGTGGGCCGCGTACCAGTTCGTCGTGCAGGCGGACTTCGCCTGACGAGGGTGTGAGGAGGCCCGCGACGAGCTTGAGGAGTGTGGACTTGCCGCAGCCGGACGGTCCGACGATGGCGACGAACTCGCCGGCTGCGACGTCGAGCGAGACGTCGGTGAGCGCGGTGACGTCCTTCTTCTTCGTGCGGAAGCGGACGTCGACGTCTGTCGCGCGCACGGCGGCTCCGACGTGTGCGCTCGCTCCGTCGGTCTTCTTCAGTGTGGCGTCCTTCGGCATGGTGCAGCTCTCCTTGTGGGCCGTACGGGACGGGTGCTCAGCCCTTGATCCCGTTGGCCGAATCCCAGTAGTCCGCCACCGGCTTCGGGCTCTTGACCATGCCCGCCTGGGCGAAGACGTCGATGGTCTGCTGCCAGTCGGCCTCGGTGTTGGCGCCGGGTGCCTTGCCCTGTGTCGCGTCCGTGTGCAGGAGGGTCAGGGTGGTCTTGAACTGCTCGGACAGCACGGTCTCCGGGGGGAGTTGCTCGGAGGCGCCCTTCATGGAGGCGACGGCGGGTTCGGGGCTCTTCTCCGCGGCGGCCCAGGACTCGCTGACGGCCTCGACCATGCGCTTGGCCAGATCGCCCTTGCCCTGAAGGGTCTTGGGGCCTGCGATGAGACCGTTCGAGTAGAAGTTGAGGCCGTGCTCGGAGAAGCGGAGGTACGAGACGTCCTTCTTCGCCTTGTCCTGCATGGTGGGGCCCTGGTCGCTCGCGTAGCCGAGGAGGGCGTCGGTCTTGCCCGAGATGACGGCGGCGATCTTGCCGGCGGGGTCGGTGTTCTGGACCTTGACGTCCGACTCGGCGAGGCCGTTCTTCTTCAGGAAGATGGGGAACGTCTTGGACAGCGCGTCGCCCGCCGTCCCCGCGATGGTCTTGCCCTTGAGGTCCGCCGGGGACTTGATGTTCTGGCTCGCGAACGACTGCACGGATGCGGGTGTCGTCTGGAGGAAGACTCCCAGGCTCTTCACGTTGACGCCCTGGTCCACGCCGGCGAGCACGGCGGGGGTGTCGGCCCAGCCGAAGTCGGTCTGGCCCGCGCCTGTGGCCTGCACGGTCTTCTGGGAGCCCTGTCCCGCGCGGATCTCCAGGTCGATGCCGTGCTTCTCGAAGATCTTCTGCTTCTTGCCGTAGTAGAAGGGCGCGTGTTCGCCGTACGGGTACCAGTTGAGCGTCAGCGTGACCTTGTCGAGCTTCTTGCCTGAGTCGCTGGTCGACGTGGAGCCGGAGTCGTCGCCGCAGGCCGTCGCCGTGAGGGCGAGGAGCGTCAGGGGGACGAGTCCGGTCAGGATTCTGCGCGCGTGCATGGGGCGGCCCTTCTCACGGCGGTCGGTGGGTGGTCCGGGGCGGTTCCCGGGAATGCAGGCGTTCAGTACGCCGTGGTCGCCGCGATGTCGCGGCGGCTCGCGTGCCACGGCAGGAGGAGCTTCTCGGCGATCTCGACGAGGACGAAGAGCACGACACCGATCAAGGACATGACGAGCAGGCCCGCGAAGAGCATCGGGGTGTCGAGGTTGCCGTTGGCCTGGAGGATGACGTAGCCCAGTCCCTCGTTCGCGCCCACGAATTCACCGACGACGGCGCCGGTGACGGCGAGCGTGACGGCCACCTTGAGGCCGGAGAACAGGTGCGGCAGGGAGGCCGGGAAGCGGATTTTGCAGAAGGTCTGCCAGGGGCTGGCGCCCATCGTCGCGGAGAGCTGGAGCATCTCCGGGTCGACGGCCTTGAGTCCGGTCACCATCGAGATGACGACGGGGAAGAACGCGATGAGTACGGCGATGAGGATCTTCGGCGCGATGCCGAAACCGAGCCAGACCACGAACAGCGGCGCGATCGCGATCTTCGGCACGACCTGGGCAAAGAGCAGGATCGGATAGAGGGTCTTCTCGACGGTCGACGAGTAGACCATGATCACGGCGGAGAGGATGCCTACGCCGACGGCGATGACGAAGCCGAGCAGCGTCTCGTACGTGGTCACCCAGGTGTGCTGCCAGAGGTAGTCCGGCTTGTCGAGGATGACGTCGAGGGTCCGGCCCGGTGACGGCACCAGATAGGGCTCGACCAGTTCCGCCGCGGCGATCACCCACCAGGCGACGAAACAGATCACGAGCAGCGCGACGGGGCGCCAGCTCCGCTCGGCCACGTCCGCGGCACGCCGGCGCAGCCCGGGCGCCTGCCGGTCGGCAACTCCCGCCGTTTTGGCGGGGGTTGCGGGCAGTGTGCTCTGACTCACGATGAACTCCTACGGAATCGGGAGGCAGTTGAGGGGGCCGGGGTAACGAACTCGCGAGGTTACGGATCAATGCTCACTACGGTAACGAAGCCCGGAAATCGCTTTCAGAAAGCGCTTTCTGGTACGATGTCAGCCACGCTAATGACTCGTGGAGCACAGGGTCAATAGGCCGTTCCGAAGTTTCCTGTGACCGGTGCCGAAGCCGGAATCCGAGGGGGCAGGGTGGGCGAACCGCACGGGCACCCGCAACAACCGCACGTGACCCTCGACGCGGTGGCCCGCACGGCGGGGGTCTCCCCCGCTACGGCGTCCCGCGCCCTGAACGGAACCACCCGCGTCCGCGACGACCTGTTGCGCCGGGTCCGCGCCGCGGCCGACGAACTCGGCTACATCCCGAACGCCCACGCGCAGGCCCTCGCCAGCGCCTCCAACAACACCGTCGGCGTCATCTGCCACGACGTGGGCGACCCGTACTTCGCCGCGATCGCCAGCGGCATCATGGCGCGGGCCGCCGAGCGCGGGCTGCTGGTGATGCTGTCCAGCACGTTCCGCGCGCCCGAGCGCGAGATCGCGTACATCTCCATGCTGCGCGCGCAGCGGGCCCGCGCGATCCTGCTCATCGGCTCCGGCTTCCAGGACCCCGCGTGGGAGCGGTCGCTGGAGTCCGAGATCGCTCCCTATCTGCGCGGTGGGGGCCGGGTCGCGGTCGTGAGCCGGCACCGCAGTCTGCGCGTCGACACCGTGCTGCCGGAGAACCGCGCGGGGGCGGCGGCGCTCGCCCGGGCGCTGCTCGGCCTCGGGCACCGGGAGTTCGGGGTGCTCGCCGGGCCCGCGCGGCTGACGACCGTCGCGGACCGGCTGACCGGATTCCGGCAGGGGCTCGCCGAGGAGGGGGTGCCCCTCGCGGACGAGCGGGTCGTCGAGGGGGCCTTCACGCGCGACGGCGGATACGCGGCGGCGAGCGAACTGCTGCGCCGCGCACCCCGGCCCACGTGCGTCTTCGCCGTCACCGACGTGATGGCTGTGGGGGCGCTCGCCGCGTTCCGCGACCACGGCCTGCGCGTCCCTCAGGACATCTCGCTGGCCGGCTTCGACGACATCCCGCTGGTCCGCGAACTGACCCCGCCCCTCACGACGGTGGCCCTCCCCCTGACCGGCATGGGCCGCGCCGCCCTCGACCTCGCGTTACGTGAACCGAGGGGGCCGCGCTCGCGGGTGGAGCGGATCGTGGGCGAGGTACGGATACGGGCGAGCACGGGAACGCCGGGGTGACCGGGTCGCCTCTCGGTTACTCGGCCGCTTCCCCCAGCGCCTCCAGTACCGGCCTGATCAGAGGGTGCTCCTCCGCTCCGCAGCGGACCGCCGCGAAGACCCTGCGGGTCGGGGCCACCCCGTCGACCGGGCGGACGACCGCGTCGGACAGGTCCATGCCGCGCAGCGCCGAGCGTGGCACCAGGGCGACGCCCGCGCCCGCCGAGGCGAGGGCGACGACGGCGCGGAAGTCGTCCGAGGAGTGCTCGACCTGCGGCTGGAAACCGGCGTGCTCGCAGGCCAGGACCACCACGTCGTGGCACGGGTTGCCGGGGAACGGGCCGATCCAGGTGTCCTTGGCCAGCTCGGCCAGCGGCACCCGGTCGGACGCCGCGAGCCGGTGCCCCGCGGGAAGCACCGCGTCGAACGGCTCGGCGTACAGCGGTACGCGCGTCAGGCGGGCGTCGTCCGCTCCCGGCGCCCCCCGGTACTCGACGGCGACCGCGACGTCGACCTGCCGGTCGAGGACCATGGGCAGGCTCGCGTCGCCCTCGGCGTCCTGGACGCGGATCCGGATGCCGGGCGCCGTCCGCGCGAGGCGGCTCAGGGCCGGGGCGACGACCAGGCCGATCCCGGTGGCGAACGCGGCGACGGTGACCGTGCCGGCCGCCCCCGAGCTGTACGCGGCGAGCTCGGCCTCCGCCCGCTCCAGCTGGGCGAGGA
This sequence comes from Streptomyces sp. NBC_01446, assembly GCF_026340095.1. Classification (GTDB taxonomy): domain Bacteria; phylum Actinomycetota; class Actinomycetes; order Streptomycetales; family Streptomycetaceae; genus Streptomyces; species Streptomyces aureus. The sequence goes on from NZ_JAPEPO010000001.1 coordinate 1,118,718, forward strand.
CCGCGTTCGTGTGCGTGAGCAGGATCTCGCCCGCCGGGGTGAGCCGGACGCCCTTCGCGCCCCGCTCGACGAGCCGGTGGCCGGTCTCCTGTTCCAGGGCGGTCAGCTGCTGGGAGACCGCTGAGGGGGTCAGATAGAGCGCGGCGGCAGCCGCCGTCACGGTGCGGTGGTCGGCCACCGCTCGGAGGATGTGCAGCCGCCGCGCTTCGATCATGTGACCGATTCTCCCAAATGTGCCGCCGATGTCCGAACCGGGGGCAAGCCCCAGGTCAGCTGGCCGCCCCGGCGGGCTCCGCGTCGAGCTCCGCGCGCGCCGCGACGAAGGCGTCCACGGCCCGGTTCACGTCCTCGGTGGAGTGCGCCGCGGAGAGCTGGACGCGGATCCGCGCCTTGCCCTGCGGGACGACCGGGTACGAGAAGCCGATCACGTACACGCCGCGCTCCAGGAGCAGCTCGGCCATGCGGCCCGCGACGGACGCGTCGCCGATCATGACGGGCGCGATGGCGTGGTCGCCGGGCAGGATGTCGAAGCCCTCCTGCGCCATGCGGGTGCGGAAGAGCGCCGTGTTCGCGGCGAGCCGCTCACGCAGCTCGCCCGCCGACTCCAGGAGGTCGAGGACCTTGAGGGACGCGGCCGCGATGACCGGGGCGAGACTGTTGGAGAAGAGGTACGGGCGCGAGCGCTGGCGCAGCAGCGCGACGATCTCGGCGCGGGCCGCGACGTAGCCGCCGGAGGCGCCGCCGAGGGCCTTGCCGAGGGTGCCGGTAATGATGTCGACGCGGTCCATGACGCCGTGCAGTTCGGGGGTGCCGCGGCCGCCGGGGCCGACGAAGCCGACGGCGTGCGAGTCGTCGACCATGACCATGGCGTCGTAGCGGTCGGCGAGGTCGCAGATCTCGCTCAGCGGCGCCACGTAGCCGTCCATGGAGAAGACGCCGTCGGTGACGATGAGGCGGCGGCGCGCGGACTGCGCCTCCTTCAACTGCTGCTCCAGGTCCGCGAGATCGCGGTTGGCGTAGCGGAAGCGGCGGGCCTTGGACAGGCGGATGCCGTCGATGATCGAGGCGTGGTTCAGCGCGTCGGAGATGACGGCGTCCTCCTCGCCCAGGAGCGTCTCGAAGACACCGCCGTTGGCGTCGAAGCAGGAGGAGTAGAGGATCGTGTCCTCCTGGCCGAGGAACGTGGACAGGCGCGCCTCGAGCTCCTTGTGGACCTCCTGGGTGCCGCAGATGAAGCGCACGGAGGCCATGCCGTAGCCCCAGCGGTCGAGTGCCTCGTGGCCGGCGGCGATGACCTCGGGGTGGTCGGCGAGGCCGAGGTAGTTGTTCGCGCAGAAGTTGAGGACCTCGCCGGGGCGGCCGCCCGCGGTGACGGCGACCGTCGCGGACTGCGGGGTGCCGATGACGCGCTCGGGCTTGTGCAGGCCCGCGGCGGCGATCTCGTCGAGGGTGGCCTGGAGACCGTCGCGTACGGAGTCGAACATGGTGACTTCCTTTAAAAGAAGAGGTCGGTCAGGAGGTCGGGGCTTGGCGGGCCGTGCTCAGACGGTCCAGTCGAGGATGACCTTGCCGCCGCGGCCGCTGGCCGCGTCGTCGAAGGCCGCCTCGAAGTCGCGGTGGCTGTAGCGGCCCGTGATCACGGGGGCGAGGTCGAGGCCGCCCTCCAGGAGGACCGACATCGCGTACCAGGTCTCGAACATCTCGCGGCCGTAGATGCCCTTGATCGTGATCATCGAGGTGACGATCCGGGACCAGTCGACGGCGAACTCTTCTGCGGGCAGGCCGAGCATGGCGATCTTGCCGCCGTGGGTCATGTTGGCGAGCATGTCGCGCATGGCGACGGGGTTGCCCGACATCTCCAGGCCGACGTCGAAGCCCTCGCGCAGGCCGAGGTCGCGCTGTCCCTCGGCGATCGTCGTCTCGGCGACGTTCAGGGCGAGGCTGACGCCGATCTTGCGGGCCAGGTCGAGCCGCTCCTCGCTGACGTCGGTGACGACGACGTTGCGGGCGCCGGCGTGCCGGGCGACGGCCGCGGCCATGAGGCCGATGGGCCCGGCGCCGGTGATCAGGACGTCCTCGCCGACCAGCGGGAACGACAAGGCGGTGTGCACGGCGTTACCGAACGGGTCGAAGATCGCGGCCACGTCGAGGTCGACCGGCACGCGGTGCACCCACACGTTGGAAGCGGGCAGAGCGACGTACTCGGCGAACGCGCCGTCGCGTCCGACGCCGAGCCCGACCGTGGAGCGGCACAGGTGGCGCCGCCCGGCGAGACAGTTGCGGCACTTGCCGCAGACGAGGTGGCCCTCGCCGCTGACGCGGTCGCCGATGGCGATGTCGGCGACGTCACGGCCGGTCTCGACGACCTCGCCGACGAACTCGTGGCCGACGATCAGCGGCGCGCTGATGGCCTGCTGCGCCCAGCCGTCCCAGTTGCGGATGTGGAGGTCGGTGCCGCAGATCCCGGTCCTGAGGACCTTGATCAGCACATCTGTGTGGCCGATGCCCGGCTCGGGCACGTCCGTCAGCCACAGTCCCGGCTCGGACTTCTCCTTGACCAGCGCCTTCAACGCACGGCTCCCCTCGTCGCACCCCGCGTCACGGCATGCCGGGACCGGCCGCCGTGCGAGGGGAAGAGTGAAATGACAGCACGGGAGGGCGCCTTGGTGCGGCTGCGGCGCGCCCTGCTGCCGACGGGAGCAAATCTGCCGTACTGCGGCGCTCTTGGTCCATCGAGGATTTCTTAAGCGCCGCCGCAGGTTTCCTTCAGGCCTCTCCCGGCACGGGAGCTAGAAGACTCATGAAGATCTTGGGTTCTGGCCCCGCCGCGTGAGCGGCGGGGCCAGACTGTTTGTTGTGGTGATGGGGGAATGGGCCGGGGAGACGATCGGGCCGGATGTATGGGAGACCTGCCGGGATTTGATCCCGGCAGGGAGTGTGTTCGCGTTCCTGGCCGAGCATCGCAGCGCGCTGTTCGAAGCGGAGATGTTTGCGGACATGTACCCGTCGGCGAACGGGCGGCCGAGCATGCCGCCGCAGATCCTGGCCGCTTCGATCACGCTACAGGCCCTGCACGGGCTTTCGGACTTCGAGACGGTCCAGGAGCTGCGGTGCGACCTGCGGTGGAAGGCCGCCTGTGGACTGGGCCTTCATGACATGGCGTTCGATCCGTCGTTGCTGGCCTACTTCCGCCGCCGGCTGGCCCGTTCCGCCCGGCCGAACCGGGTATTCGAGGCTGTGCGTGAGGTCGTGAAGGCCACCGGTGTCCTCAAGGGCAAGCACCGCCGGGCGCTGGATTCCACTGTGCTGGACGACGCGGTGGCCACCCAGGACACCGTCACCCAGATCATCGCCGCCATCCGGGCGGTGATCCGGGAAGTCCCCGGGGCCGGCGAGGTGGCAGCCGTGCAGTGCACCGCGCACGACTACAACGACCCGGGCAAGCCGAGGATCGCCTGGAACGACGAGCAGGCCCGTGCCGACCTGGTCGACGCCCTGGTCGGTGACGCACTGCGGCTGCTGGGCCATCTGCCCGAGCAGCAGCTCGACGAGAAGGCCGCGAACGCGGTCGGCATCCTGGCCCTGGTCGCAGGTCAGGACGTGGAGCCCGCCGAGGACTCCGACGGCCGCGACGGGCGCTGGCGCATCACCCAGGGCACCGCACCAAACCGGATGGTCTCCACTGTCGACCCCGAAGCCCGGCACGTGCACAAGACCCGCACCCACCAACAGGATGGCTTCAAGGCCCACCTCGCCATGGAGCCCGAGACCGGGTTATACACCGCCGTCGCCCTGCGGCCCGGAGCCGGTCCCGAGCACCACGAGGCGATGGTCGGAATCGACCTGCTCACCGACGAGGACGAGCCCGTTGACGCCTTCGGTGACACCGCCTACTCCACCGGCGACGCCCGCCACAGCCTCGAAACTGCCGGTCACCGGCTGTTCCTCAAACCCGCACCACTGCGGCCCGCCGTCCCTGGCGGCTTCACCCTCGACGACTTCATCATCGACACCGGCGCCGCCACCGTGACCTGCCCCGCCGGACACACCGTCCCTTTATCCGCTCCCGCCGGGCAGCACCACCAGCGCAAAGCCTCGTTCAAGGACGTGTGCGCCGGATGCCCCCTTCGTGAGCGGTGCACCAAGGCCAAGGCCGGGCGGATCCTGACCATCCGTCCGCACCACGACCTGCTCGCCGCCGCTCGCCACCAGACCGCCACCGATCCCGACTGGCAGGCTGACTACCGGCGCTGGAGACCACCAGTCGAACGCGCCGTCGCCTGGCTCGTCCACCACAACAACCGCAAACTCCGCTACCGCGGCACCATCAAGAACGACGCCTGGCTCCACACCCGAGCAGCCGCCCTCAACCTCCGCCGACTGATCAACCTCGGACTCACCCGAACCAACGGAACCTGGCACCTCACCCCGGTCAATACATAGCCGGAGGGGCCGCCCGGCCTGCGGCCGGACAACCCCTCAGCAAGATCTTCATGAGTCTTCTAGGGGTGGACAAGCACGTGGGCGAGTGCCACGCGTCCCGTTCCCGTGAGCTTGATCCGTACGTAGCGGGCCTCGGTGCCCGTGTCGGTGTCCAGGACGGTGGGCCGCAGGGCCTTGCCCGGGACGTGGAGGGTGGTGGCGTCCGCGAAGTCCGCGGTGCGGGCCAGCTGGACGTCGAAGCCGGTCGTGGTCATCGCGGTGTTGTTCCAGACCTCGACCTGCCCGACGTGCTGTATGGACCCCAGGTCGACCTGCCACCAGGCGCCCGGCTCGGACAGGGTGCGGGTGTCGGTGGAGGTGTCTCCGTCGGTCGCGGCGGCCGCGGTGGCGGTGCCGTCCGTGGAGGACTGCGAGGCGGTGCCGGTGCGGGCGAGGTCGGGGCGAAGCTGTTCGGCGCGGTCGTGTCCCTGGGCGCCCGCGGCGGCGGCGACCTTCAGCGCGTCGGCGGGGAGCCGGTCGAGCTTGGTGTGGTTGTCGGCCGTCGCCGAGCCGGTGCCGGCGAGGGCGGGGGCGTCGGTGTCGGTCCAGTTGCCGGTGGCGTGGTTGTCGATGCCGTAGTCGGCCCAGTTGGACACCCACTTGTAGCCGAGGCGGGTGAGGACGTTGCCCTCGACACGGATGTGGCTGGACTGTTCGTCGAGGTAGATGCCGTTGCCGTCGCGCTCGGTGTTGCCGAAGGCGCTGCGGTTGATGTAGTTGCCGGAGATGACGGTGCCGGGCTGGGCGCCCTGGGTGTAGATGGCGCCGCCGTCGTGCTGCTCGTGCTCGACGCGCATGACGTTCGTGATCCGGTTGTTCGTGATCCGGTTGTCGCGCAGGACGGACTTCTGCGCCTCGGGCTGGTTCCAGCCCCAGCCGACGGAGATGCCCGAGTAGGGCAGGTCGTCGAGGGTGTTGTGGTCGATGACGGTGGCGGCCTCGTAGCCGGCCCAGATGCCGACGGCGTCGGTGAACTCCACACCGGTGCGGCGGATGGTGTTGTACGCCACCGTGTTGCGCGCACCCACGAGTTCAGGAGCCGGCATGGGTTCCGTGTCCCCTATGTAGGCGGCTCCGGAGGACAGGTCGGTGAAGCGCGAGCGGGTGAGCTTCGAATCCTGCGTACCGGCTTCGAACACCACTCCGGCGCCGCCGAGCCGGCTGAACTCGACCTGGTCGACGCTCACATGCCTGCCGCCCCGCACGGTGAGGGCGGCGGAGGGCTTGGTGTAGTAGCGGCCCGCGTGGTCCTTGGGGCCGGTGGCGCCGGTGAGTACGAGTCCCGCCTGCATGCCGGCGTAGCCCTCGTCGGTGGAGGGCTGGTGCCAGGCCGCGTAACGCAGCGCGATGCCCTCGATGCGCACGTCGTGGGCGCCGTCGAGGACGAGAAGCTGCTCGGTGGCCGGGGTGACGGCCTTGGCGCCGCGCATGTCCTCGCCCTTGCGCGGCAGGTACGTGAGGGTGCGGGCGTCCGAGTTCCAGACGAACTCGCCCGGCTGATCGAGGAGTTCGGGCGCATTCTCGAAGTACTTGACCTTCGAGTAGCGCGACGAGTCGACCGCGGTGGTGTCCCACGCGGGGCCCGTGCGGTCGGTGCCGGAGGCGGAGTTGGTCCAGCAGGGCTGGGCGAAGGTCAGGATGTCGCCGGTGACGGAGTCGATGCGGCAGTGGTAGTTGCGCCAGCGGACGCTGATGACGGCCTCGGCGTCGGTGGGGCGGGCCCAGGAGGCGATGCCGGTGGCCTTCGCGCCGGTCATGCCGGTCTTGGTGGCGTCGCACACGGAGGCGGCGCACGATGCGCCGCGTGCGGGCACGGCCCGTACCCCGTCGACGAAGAGCTGGCGGGGCGTGACACCTTCGGGGACGTGCGTGGTCCAGGTCCCGTCGGTGTTGCTGTCCCAGCCCTTCAGGGCCTTGCCCCCGGAGAGTACGGGGTGTGCGCCTCGCTCGGCGGTCCAGGTGACGGTGTGCCCGTCGCGCCCGGAGTCGGCCGCGCCGAGTTCCAGCGGTCTGCTCAACGCGTAGGTTCCGTCGGCAAGTTCGACGCGTACGTCGCGTCCGTCGACGGTGCGGGCGGCGTCGCGGGCGCCGCCGAGGGAACAGGGGCGGCCGTGCGTACAGGCGGTGCCGGAGCCGTCGGGGGCGGCGTGCAGGACACGGGGGGACGGGTCGGCCTGTGCGGCGGGGGCGGTGGACAGGAGGGCGGCCGTGGCGGCGAGGGCTACGGCGATGCGGGTGCCGTTCATGATCGGCGTCAGCTCCAGTCGGGGTGGCCGGGCATGGGCGGGTTGTCCTTGCTGAACAGCCAGTCCTCCAGGAAGGGCCGCAGCGACGGGTCGTGCGTGACCCGTACCGCGTTGTCGATGAAGTCCTGGGAGTCGGCGTTGGCGTGCCGGTGCTTCGTGAGCCAGGACTTCATGATCGCGTCGTAGTCGTCCTGGCCGACCTGCTGGTTGAGGGCGTAGAGCACGACGGCGGCCCCGTCGTAGATGTTGAACCCGCCGAGTTCGGTGGGCAGTCCGGGCGGCCCGTCGGTCTTGCGGACGGCGTCGAGCTTGCCGTACGCGGTCTTCATCTTGTCCTCCATGGAGGCGGTGCCCTGCTGGTCGGCCCACAGGGCCGCGTAGTAGACGGCGGGCCCCTCGTTCAGCCAGGCGCTCTGCCAGGTGGTGGGCGTGACCGAGTCGCCGAACCACTGGTGGGTCATCTCGTGGACCATGACGTTCGTGTACGTCGTCGACGTGGACGCGTTCTTGAACCAGCCCGGCCCGAACAGTGACAGGGTTTGGTTTTCCAACGCGTCGCTGTAGCCGTCGCGGACGATCTGCATCCCGTAGGTGTCGAACGGGAAGCGCACGCCGAGGGTCTTCTCCAGCCACGCGATCTGGCCGCCGGTCTGCTCGACGATCGGCCGGTACGTGGCCACCTGGTCGTCGGGGACGTAGTGGCGCAGTGTCACTCCGTGCGGCCCGTGTCCCGTCAGGAGGGTCTGTTTCTCCACGGAGATGCCGAGGAGTTCGGAGGCCATGGGCGCGTCGAGCCGGAAGTCGGAGGTGGTCTTCCCCTCGCCCGCCGGGCGGGTGCCGGTCGCGGTGCCGTTGGCACCGGGCGTCCAGCCGTCGGGGGCGGTGAGGTGGAAGGTCCAGCTCGCCTTGTCCATCGTGGTGTCGTTGACCGGGGCGAACGTGTCGGCGCGGGACGACTGCGCCGCGGAGGCGAACCCTCCGTCACTCATGTAACGCCAGCCGGGAGCGCCGATGGGCTTGGTCCTGCCGTTGCCGTGATAGGTGACGGCGACCTCGAAGGGCCGGTTGTCGTGCAGGCCGCCGGCGGGGGTGACCGTCAGCTCCTGGCCGCTCTTGCCGAGCGATACGGCGAAGGACGCGTCCTCGCCGTCGACCTTCACCGCGTCGATGGCGAGCGAGTCGATGTCGAGGTTGAAGGAGGAGAGGTCCTGGGTGGCCTTCGCGCTGATCTTCATGGTGCCGGTGAAGTCGTACGTCACCGGCGTGAAGTCGAAGGACAGGTCGTAGTGCCGGACGTCGTAGCCGCCGTTGCCGAGCGTCGGGAAGAGCGGGTCCCCGACGCCGTCCGCGCCGGGCTTCGGGTCGAACGGGTGCGCCTGCGCGGGCGCGGCCAGGGCGAGGGTCGCGGTGGCCGCGGCGGTGGCGATGGCGGCGCGTACGGTGCGGGTCACTTGCCGGTTCCCTTCTGGGCGGCGTCCTCGAATTCGGAGCGGCACTGCTCCCCGCCCTTGGCGAGGTAGTCCTTGACCAGGGCGTCGTAGTCCTTCATGGACTTGCGGCCGGAGATGATGTCCTTGAGCCCGTCGCCCTTGAGGGTGCCGAGGCTGCCGTACCCCTTCGAGTCCCAGGTCGGGGACGTGTAGTCCAGGTAGTCGGACTTCACCAGCTTCGGAACGAGCTTCGTGTACGCCTCGTGCGCGTACGTCACCGCGTCCTTCGACGTCGGCGAGAACAGCGCGGGGACACCGGAGGCGAGCTTGCCCCAGGGGACGCCGATGTCCTGGCTGCCGCTGGGCGTGAGCACCGGGATGCCCTTGGCGTCGCGCTTGAAGTCGGCGCCCTCCACCCCGAAGTTGATCAGGGTGTACTCCTCGGTACCGAACGGCGCCGCGATGAAGTCGAGGAGGCGCAGGATCTGCTCGACGCGCTCCTTGGGGGCCTTCTTCACGAAGGACTCACTGAGCGTGGCGTTGTCGGTCCAGGTGACCGCCTTGGTACCGACCGGCACGAAGGGCCTCACGTCGTAGCGCTTGTCGATGGCGGCCATCGCGTCGACGTACCCGCTGGCGGGCTGAAGGTAGGCGGGCATGCCGTCGTAGACGTACGCGCCCTTGCCGTTCTTGAAGAGGTCCGTGTACTGGGCCTTCTGGGCGCCGCTCATGGCGAGGGTGCCCGGGTAGTAGCAGCCCGCCTTGTAGAGCTTGGCCGCCATCTCCACGGCGGCGCGGTACTCGTCGGTCTCGAGGTCGGCGGTGAACTTGCCGGTCTTCTTGTCCATCGACCAGAAGTAGGGGGCGCCGGCCGACATCGCGAGCATGCTGGTGGCGCCCGCGATGATCGCGTACTGCTTCTTCTTGGGCTGCGTGAGCTCCTTGCAGACCTCGAAGAAGCGGTCCAGGTCGGTGATCTGGTCAAGACTGTCGACCCCGACCTCCTTGAACAGGTCGTGCCGGTAGAAGCCGGCTCCCGAAGTGCCGTAACGGGTGACCGGGGCGCCGTAGAGCTTGTCGCCGTAGAGGGCCTGCTGCCACGCGCTCGCGGGGATCGCCGCGAGGTTCGGGTACGCCTTGACCTTGTCGCCCGACAGGAACGGCGTCAGGTCCGCGCACTCGGCGGCGAGGAAGGAGGCCTTGTGGTCGACTCCCCCGCTCTCCGGGTACATGAACACGTCCGCTAGGTCTCCGCTCGCGACCATCGTCGAGAACTTCGCCGGGTAGTCGTCGGCGGCCACGGCGGTGATGTCGACCGTGCCGCCGAGCCGCTTCTCGATCGCCTGCCAGGCGGCGTTCCTGCCACGGCCCGGGGCGGGCGGCGCGTAGGTCTCGGTGAACGCCTTGACGGTCTTGGCGCCCTTGAGCGGAGTGCCCTGGACGGAGCGGACCGGAGTCTTCGGGTAGCCGTAGAAGGCGTTGGGCACACCGGCGGCCGTGCCGGGGAGGTCGGCCTTGACGGTGTTGGCCGTGACGGTGGACGGCAGCACCTTGCCGCTCTTCGCGGCGGACTTCTCGGCGGCGCCGCCGTCACCGCAGGCGGTCAGCAGCGGGGCCGCGGCGAGTCCGAGGCCCAGGCCGAGGGATGTCCTCAGCAGGGTTCTGCGACTGATGGGGGTGGAGCGCGACACGGTGAACTCCTCGGTGACGGAGGGGACATGGGCGCGGGGGGTGCGAGACGGGGCTGTGCAGTGGGACTGTGCGGCGTCAGCCCTTGATGGCGCCGGTGAGGACGCCCTTGGTGAAGTAGCGCTGGAGGAAGGGATAGACGCACAGGATCGGCACGACGGCGATCACCAGAACGGCCATCTGCACGGCCTGCTGGGGCGCGAGGGCCTCACCGGCCGAGGCGCCTTCGAGGGACTGGCCCTGGAGGACGAAGGTGCGCAGGACCATGGAGAGCGGCCACTTGTCGTTGTCGCTCAGGTAGAGCATCGCGTTGAAGAAGGCGTTCCAGTACGTCACCGCGTAGAACAGGCTGATCACGGCGATGACGGCCTTCGACAGCGGCAGCACGATGCGCACCAGGGTGCGCAGGTCGCCCGCGCCGTCCACCTTCGCGGCGTCGTACAGCTCCTCGGGCAGGTTCATGAAGAAGGAGCGCAGGACGACGAGGTTGAACGCGCTGACCATGGTGGGCAGCACGAGCGAGGCCAGGGTGTTGTACAGGCCGAGTTCCTTGATGGTGAGGAACTTGGGGATGATGCCCGGGTCGAAGAGCATCGTGAACAGGGCCGTCATGAGGATGAAGCGGGAGCCGGTGACCTCGCGGCGCGAGAGGCCGTACGCCATCCCGATGGTGACGAGGACGCTGGTCGCGGTGCCCACGAGGGTCACGCCGACGGAGATGAGCAGCGCGTGCGTGACGACACCGCCGCTGAAGACCGTGCGGTACGCCTCCAGGGTCGGGTGGTCGGGCCACAGGACCAGGCCGGGGCTGCGGATGATGTCGGACTGCGAGGCGAAGCTCGTGCCGATCACACCGAGCAGCGGGTAGGCGACGGCCGCGACCACCAGGACCAGCACAAGACCCTTGAGGAACAGGCCGGTTCGGGTTGGCTTCTCCATCCAGGGCGGGCGGCCGTCGGACACCCTGATGCCGGTGTCGGCCGGGGCGGCCGGCTTGCGTGTGCGGCGTCCGGCGGCCGCCGTCTGCGTCTCAGCGGTCAGCACCGCGGTACACCCCTTCGTGGCCGAGCCGGTGGGCGAACTTGTTCGCGCCGAGTACGAGGACGGTGCCGATGACCGCCTTGACCAGTCCTACGGCCGCCGACGTGCCCCAGTCGTTGTTCTTGATCCCGTGGAAGTACACGTAGGTGTCGAGGACTTCACCGGCGGCGGGGCCGACCGCGTCGCGCTGGAGCAGGATCTGCTCGAAGCCGACGGAGAGGATCTGCCCCAGGTTGAGGATCAGGAGCAGGATGATCACCGGGGAGATGCCTGGCAGCGTGACGTGCCACAGGCGCCGGGCGCGCCCCGCCCCGTCGATCGCCGAGGCCTCGTACAGGCCCCGGTCGATGTTGAGCAGGGCGGCGAGCATGATGATCGTGCCCCAGCCCGCGTCCTTCCAGGCCACCTGGAGGGTGAGGAGCCAGGGGAAGGCGGCCGGGTCGGTCGTCATGTCGTAGCGCGGCAGGCCGAGGTGGCCGAGGAGGTCGGGCAGGACGCCGGCGCCGCCGAGGATCTGCTGGAAGATCGAGACGATGATGACCCAGCCGATGAAGTGCGGCAGGTAGACGACGCTCTGCACGAACCGGCGGACTTTGTCACTGACGATGCTGTTGAGCAGCAGCGCGAGGGCGATGGGGACCGGGAAGAAGAACACCAGCTGGACGAGTGCGATCTTCAGCGTGTTGCCGGTCGCCGACCAGAACGCCGGGTCGGCGAAGGCGGACGTGAAGTTCGAGACGCCTGCCCAGGCGCTGTGCATGTAGCCCAGGTACGGCTGGTAGTCCTGGAACGCCACCACGTAGCCGAGGAGCGGCACGTAGTGGAAGACGCAGAAATAGAGCAGGCCCGGCAGGGTCAGCAGCAGCATGACCTTGTCCCGCTTGAGCCGCTGCCCCAGCGAGAGGCGGTGAACTGCCCGCGGCGGGGAGGGCGTTGTATCAGCCATGGGGCGGCAAGTTAGTAATCGGTTACCCCTCACGTCAATAGGTCTGGGCAACACCTGGGTCAAGCGAGCTTTTCAACTGCCCATTCCTGACGGGCATTTAGCGCTATGTCGTGGTACGGCGGGCTAGGGCCGTGGTCGGCATGCTTGACGCTCACCCCTCGTGATCCCTAGCGTGCGGTGACCTCATAGAACACGTTTACTGTCCGGAGGCAGGGTGCGTACCACTGACGAGTCGCCGGTCCAGGCCGACTCCGCCGGCTCCACACGGCCCCCACGCAGGCCCCGTACCGTCCTGGCGATGGACGCGGGGCTGCTCGACGACGTCTTCCCGCCCGCCGTACGGCTCCGGCTCGAGGAGTCCGCGGACATCCGGCCGCCGCAGGTGGTGGGCGAGTTCGGGAGTCCCGAGGCGGTGGCCGCGCTCGCCGAGTGCGAGGTCCTGCTGACCGGCTGGGGCTGTCCTCACATCGACACGGACGTGCTCGACCGGGCACCGCGGCTGCGCGCGGTGATCCACTCGGCGGGCACGGTCAAGACGTTCCTGACCCCCGAGGCGTACGGACGCGGCATCGCGGTGTCGTCCGCCGCGGCCGCCAACGCCGTACCCGTCGCGGAGTTCACCCTCGCGGCGATCATCATGGGCGCCAAACGGGCCTTCCCGCTCGCCCAGCTCTTCCGCTCCCGCCGCTCCCACCGCACGGCGGCCGACCTCGACCGCCACCACTGGCTCGGCACGCACGGCATCACCGTCGGCGTGGTCGGCGCCTCCCGCACCGGCCGCAGGGTCATCCAGCTGCTGCGCTCCATCGACGCCGACGTACTGCTCCACGACCCGTACGTGAGCGACGCCGAGGCGGAGCTGCTCGGGGCCACCCGCACCGACCTCGACACCCTCGTCGCCACCAGCGACGTCGTGACCCTGCACGCGCCGTCCACCCCCCTCACCCACCGCCTGCTCGACGAGCGACGGATCGCGCTGATGCGCCCGGGCGCCCTGCTGATCAACACGGCACGCGGCCCGCTCGTCGACACCGAAGCCCTCACCGCGCACCTGGTCAGCGGCCGGATCGACGCCGTACTCGACGTCACGGACCCCGAGCCGCTGCCCGCCGACCACCCCCTGTGGGACCTGCCCAACGTCTTCATCACCCCGCACCTGGCGGGGGCGCAGGGCAACGAGGTGGGGCGGCTCGGCGCCCTCGCGGTCGACGAACTCGCCCGCTACGCGCGCGGGGTGCCTCTCAACCACCCGGTCCTCCTGGAGGAACTGGAGCGGATCGCGTGAGCGGGGGCTCCGAGGACGCCATAGGCTCTGCGTGCGGGAGGGTCGCGGGACGGGTCGCGGGGCCCGCCGCGCAGACCGGTGACCAGGACGGTCGGGAAGACCACGACGACCGCGACGACCAGGGGGAGGTCCGGATGCCCCGGCAGGGCTCTACGGCGAACGGACGGCGCGCGACCGTCGTGGACGTGGCGCGTCTCGCGGGCGTGTCGACCGCGACCGTGTCCCGCGTGATGAACCGCAACTACCCGGTCGCTGCCGCCACCCGCGAGCGCGTCGAGGAGGCCATGCGGGAGCTGGGCTATGTGGTCAACGCCCATGCCCGCGCGCTGGCGGGTGTCTCCGGACGCACGGTCGGCATCATCATCAGCGACGTGGTCGACCCCTTTTACGCCTACATCGCGCGCGGCGTGGAACGCGAGGCGACGGCGGGCGGCAGGCTCTGCCTGGTCTGCAGCACCCAGGGCGACCCGCAGCGCGAGCTGGCCTTCATCGAGCTGATGCACGAGCGTCGCGCCGACGCGGTGATCCTCGTCGGTGGCAGCGTCGCCGACCGCGGCTACCGCACGGAACTCGAACGCCGCGCCCGCGAACTGGACGCCGGCGGCTCGAAGCTCGTGCTGTGCGGCCGCCCCTCCCTCGGCAAGGACGCGCCCACGGTCGGGGTCGAGTACGACAACGAGGGCGGCGCCTTCGCGATCACCGACCACCTCCTGACCGAGGGCCACGAGCGGATCTTGTACCTCGGCGGCCCGCCGGGGCTCTCCACCACCAAGGAACGGATCGCCGGCCACCGTCGCGCCCTGGAGCAGCGCGGGCTGCCGCGCGATCCGGCGCTCGTGCAGCCCGGGGCGTTCAGCCGCCAGTTCGGGCACCGCCGGATGACGGAACTGCTGCGCGACGGGCCGGAGTTCACCGCCGTCTTCGCGGCCAACGACATCGTGGCGGCGGGCGCGGCCCAGGCCCTGGAGGAGGCCGGGATGCGGGTGCCGCAGGACGTCTCCCTGGTCGGCTACGACGACGTGCCCGTGGCGCAGGAGCTGCGGCCGCGCCTCACCACCGTGCACATCCCGCTGGAGGAGATGGGCCGCCAGGCCGTCCGCGTCGCCCTCGCCGGCGGCGACGAGGACGACTGGCGGGCCCCGACGACGGGCACGCTCCGCCTCGGTACGCATCTGGTGGTACGCGACTCCGTGGCGGCGCCACGTGGGGTGCGCCGCCGCCGGGGGTGAACTGCGCACCGGCTCACGGCATCTCGGTCTGCCGCGCCCCGGCTTGAGGCGCTCCGGCTCACTACGCTTTGGTTCGCTGCGCCCCGGCCCACGGCGTCCCGGCTTGCGACGCCCCGGCCCACGACGCTCCGTCCGGTATACGGCACACCGACCCACGACGCCCCGGTCCGGTGTACGGCACGCCGACTCACGACGCCCCGGTCCGGTGTACGGCACCCCGGCTCACGACGTGCTGCCCTGGACCGTTCAACGGCGTTCCGGCCGGCCCTGTTCACCGGTTTCCTCCCCTCAGGTCGTAGTAACAGACAGAAACTTGCCGGGCCCTCTTGCGGCGGGATAGCAAACGCTTACATGCTGGCGCGCAGCCCGCACATCACTCCGATGCTGTTGATCCCCATGGGAGTCTCTGGATGCGCCCTGCCCGTATACCCTCCGCCGCCTCAGCCGACCCCGCTGTCCTCGCCGACACCCCCGCCACCTCGGGCTTCTCCCGTCGTGCGGTGCTCGCCACCCTGGCCGGCGCCGGAGCCGCCACGCTCCTCGGCACCGGCACCGCACGTGCCCACGCCACGGGCGGTGTCGGCCTCACCATCCCGCTCATCGCGCGCCCCTCCGCCGAGACGGAGCGCCTCCGCCTCGGACAGGCCCTGCGCGCCACCGAGTTCCAGCCGACCGGGCAGTACGTCCCGGCCGGGACCGCGCTGCGCTTCGACGTGCTGCCCTACGACGGCCTCGTGCCCACGCTCTGGATCGGGCAGTGGGACTACTACGGCACGGTGACGGAGCCGCGCAGCTATGCGCTGAAGCCCGGCGCCAACACGGTCACCGACCCGCACGGCGGTCCCGTCTACTTCTCCCTCGAAGGACACGGCGAGCGCGCCGCCGTGAAGTTCACGGCGGGCGCCACCGCGATGCCCGTCTTCACGCTCGGCCACACCTCCGAGGCCGACTACCAACGGCAGTTGGACACCCTCACCGACATACCGGTGGTCGAGCTGCACGCGCCGCGCACCATCATGACGCTGACGCGCGACGGCGCGCTCCTGTACCGCGACCAGGACCACGCGGCGCTGCTCCGGCTCGTCGAGGAGATCATCGAGGCCGAGTCGCGGATCAGCGGGCTCGACGGGTCGAAGCCGGTGCACCGGCCGAAGGCCGGCGGCTACCACTTCACCGAGGTGTCGGTGGTCCCGTCCGGCGTCGGTGCCTACGCCACGCACGGCTACAACGGCTTCCCGCGCGCCTATCTCGACCGCGCCACCACCGTCGACGGACTGCGCACCCGGGGCTGGGGCCTCTACCACGAACTCGGGCACCTGCATCAGCAGATGGCGTACAAGCCGACGGGCCTGACCGAGGTCACGGTCAACATCTACTCGCTCGCGGTGCAGCGGGCCCTTGGCCAGCCGTCCAATCTTCTGACCGTCGACCCGAAGACCGGCCTCAACCCCTTCCAGTCCGCACGCGCGAAGTTCGGCACGGACGGGCTGACGTACGAGAAGTCCTTCGGCGCCTACGAGAAGCTCGTGCCGCTGCGGCAGCTGGAGCTGGCCTTCGGTGACGACTTCTGGCCGCGGTTGCACAAGCTTGTGCGCGAGGAGAACCCGCAGTCCGACTACACCGAGACCGCCAAGCGGTACCGCGCCCTGTCGACCTACGCCAGCCGTGTCTCCGGCCGTGACCTCACGGACTTCTTCGTGCGCGACTGGGCCTTCCCCATCGACGCCACCGGACTGGCCGAGATCGCCGCGCTCGAGCTGCCGAAGCCGACCGTCGAACCGGCCACGCTGACCGACTGACCCGACTGACGTGACCGAACCGGAGGGGACCCACCGAACATGGACCTCACTCGCAGACAGACCCTGACCCTCGCGGGCGCGACCGCCGCGGCGGCGCTCCCCCTGACAGCGGGCGTCGCCACGGCGGCGAACGCCGTGGAAGCGGCGGACACCCCTGCCACCGACGCCTTCGACGTACTGCTGGCGCGCGCCGAGGAGCAGCTCACCGGCGGCGCGTTCGACACCGCCGATCCGGACTTCGCGGCCGCCGTCAAGGCCCTCGACACACAGGCGTCCGCCTGGTGGAAGGACCTCGACCGAAGCGCGGGCAGGAAGGCACTGTGGGCCGACCTCTCCCCCGCGTCGGACCCCGGAATGTTCGGGCAGAGCTATCCGCGCCTGCGCACCCTGGCCACCGCCTGGGCCACCCCCGGCACCTCGCTGACCGGCAGCGCCGAAGTCGCCGACGCACTCGTCGCGGCGCTGGGCTTCCTGGGCACCACCGGCTACAACCCGGCCCGCGGCGAGTCCGGCAACTGGTGGTTCTGGGAGATCGGCGCGCCCCGCGCGCTGATGGACACCTGCGTACTCCTGCGGTCGAAGCTGCCTGCCGCGGATCTGGCCGGATACGTCGCGACCGTCGCGAAGTTCTGCCCGAACCCCGACCGCCGCACCAACTCCCCCTCCCTGTCCGAGACCGGCGCGAACCGCGCCGACAAGGCCGTCATCGTGGCCCTGCGCGGGCTCCTCGCCCGGGACGCGGCCACCGTCGCGCTGGCCCGCGACGGCCTGTCGGACGTGCGGGACAACGGGCGCCGCAGCCTGTTCACCTATGTCACCTCGGGCGACGGCTTCTACGAGGACGGGTCGTTCGTCCAGCACGACAGCGTTGCCTACACGGGGACGTACGGGAGTGTGCTGCTCGGCAGCGCGGGGCAGCTGATCGCGCTGCTCGCCGGGTCGGACTGGGCCCTGAGCGACCCGAAGGTGTCGGTGCTCTACGAGGCGGTGGAGCGGTCCTTCTCGCCCGTCGTGTTCGACGGGCTGATGATGGACGCGCTGCGCGGGCGGGCGATCTCCCGCGAGCGAGCCCGCGACTACAACGACGGCGCTGTCACCCTCACTTACATCCTCCAGCTCGCCGCAGGCGCCCCGGCCCCGTACGCCGACCGCTGGCGCGCGCTCGCCAAGGGGTGGATCAGCCGCAACAAGGCCAATCCGTACGCGGGTCTCGTCGGCATCCCGGCTCTGGCGCGCGCGAAGGCCGTCCTCGACGACAAGGCGATCCCGGCCGCGGAGCGTCTCACCGGTCACTTCTCGTTCGCCGACATGGACCGCGCGGTGCACCGGCGGCCCGGCTGGGCGCTCGCCCTGTCGCTCTCCTCGAAGCGCATCGCCGCGTACGAGGCGGGCAACGGCGAGAACCTCCACGGCTGGTACACCGGCGACGGCATGACGTACCTGTACGACGGTGACGACCTCGGCCAGTTCGGCGACGGGTTCTGGCCGACCGTCGACCCGTACCGGCTGCCGGGCACGACGGTGGACACGCGCGCGCGTGCGAACCTCGGCACGGGCGCCGGCACCGGCACGTACCGCCCGAAGAACGCCGTGGCGGGTGGCGCCGTCCTCCAGGACCGCTATGGCGCGGCAGCGATGGAACTCATCGCCGACGGCAGCACTCTGCAGGCGCGGAAGGCGTGGTTCTGCCTGGACAACGCGGTCGTCGCGCTCGGCGCCGGCATCACCGCGAGCGACGGCCGCACGATCGAGACCGTCGTCGAGAACCGCAGTCTGCACACGGACGGAGCGCCGCGCCTCCTGGTGGACGGGCGGCGGCAGCCCGGCGAGCAGGGCTGGTCCGCGTCACTGTCCGGCGCCGACTGGGCGCATCTGGAAGGCACGGGCGGCTACGTCTTTCCCGACCATCCGGGACGCGCGCCCGGCGGCGTCCCGCTGCGGGCGCTGCGGGAGGAACGCACCGGCACGTGGGGCGCCCTCAACTCCGGCGCGGACACCGGCGGCGACACCGACCCGGTCACCCGCCGCTACGTCACGCTGTGGTTCGACCACGGCTCCTCCCCCACCGACTCCTCGTACGCCTATGTGCTCCTGCCGGGTGCGAGCGCCGTGGCGACCGGAGTCTGGGCGCACTCACGGCCCGTGCGGATCGTGGCGAACGACGCCACGGTGCAGGCCGTCGAAGCGCGCCGTCTCGGGCTCCTCGCCGCGCACTTCTGGGGTCCCGGGAGCGCCGCCGGACTCACGTCGTCCGGTCCCGGCACCGTCCTGGTGCGGCGGCACGGCGACGCCATCGCGGTCGCCGTGGCCGACCCCGGACGCACCGGGTCGACTCTCACGGTCGAACTCCCCTTCCCCGTGCGCAAGGTGACGCGTGCCGACGACACGATCACTCTCACCCCAGGCCGCCGGCCCGTCCTGACGGTCGACGTCGCGGGCTCACGCGGGCACAGCCACACGGCCGAGCTCGCATGAGGTCATGTCCGTCAATTCCGACCGTCGACGTCCGTCCCAGGCGCGCATAGGGTCACCCCCGGCCCGCCACTTCCGATCAAGGAGCGACACGCCCCCATGCCCGCACCGCACCTCTCGCTGCCGCCCACCGACCGTGTCCTGTCCCCGCTCACGGGCTGGACGCGGGCCCACTGGGAGGCGCTCGCCGACCGGCAGTTGGAGGCGCTCGTCCCGTACGCTACGCCCGGGTTCGCGCAGTACCGGCTGCCGGGGCGGGCCAGCTGGTCGGGGGTCGTGTCGGACGGGCTGGAGGGGTTCGCACGGTCATTCCTGCTGGCCTCCTTCCGCATAGCGGGCGCGGGCGGGGACGTGCATCCCCGACTCGTAGAACGCTACGCGCAGGGTCTGACAACGGGCACCGACCGCCGCCGCGGCACGGGCCTCGACGGCGAGGCGTGGCCCGAACTCACCGACTGTTCCCAGCAGATGGTGGAGGCCGCGTCCATCGCGATCGGGCTGCACGAGACCCGCCCGTGGATCTGGGACAAGCTCGACTCCCGGGTCCAGGAGCGGATCGTGGACTGGTTCTCCGGATTCGTCGGCGGCCGCACCTGGGACAACAACTGGCGTCTGTTCCAGGTGGTTTCGGAGCAGTTCCTGGCCTCGGTCGGGGCCCCGCACAGCCAGGAGGACATCGACGGCGGCCTCGACCGTATCGAGGACTGGTATGTCGGCGACGGCTGGTACACCGACGGCGACGGCCGCAACTTCGACTACTACATCGGCTGGGCCATGCATCTGTACCCGCTGCTGTGGGCGCGGATGGCGGGCCCGGACGGCGACGGCGGCCGCGCGAAGGTCTACCGGGAACGCCTGTCTCAGTTCCTCACCACCTACCCGCACTTCTTCGGCGGTGACGGCGCACCCGTGCACCAGGGCCGCTCACTGACGTACCGTTTCGCCGCCACCGCGCCCGTGTGGATGGGCGCGCTCGCGGACTGCACCCCGCTGGAGCCGGGGCTCACCCGACGCCTCGCGTCGGGCACCGCACGGCACTTCGTGGAGCGCGGCGTCCCCGACGAGCGGGGCCTGCTGCCGCTCGGCTGGTACGGGACGTTCCTGCCGACGACGCAGCCGTACTCGGGCCCCGCCTCGCCGTACTGGGCGAGCAAGGGGTTCCTCGGACTGCTGCTGCCCGCCGACCATCCGGTGTGGACCGAGCGCGAGGCGCAGCTGCCCGTCGAGAAGTCCGAGCAGTACACGGCGCTGCCCGCGCCCGGCTGGCTGCTGCACGGCACGCCCCACGACGGGATCGTGCGGCTGATCAACCACGGCAGCGACCACAACCCGCTCGAAGGTCCCGCCACGGACGATCCGCACTACGCGAAGCTCGCCTACTCCACGGCGACGGCACCCGAGTCGGCCCCGCACGCCTGGCAGCGGACCGTCGACAACCATGTGGCGCTCATCGCGGAGGACGGCACCCCCTCACGCCGGCGCCGGATCCACCCGATCTCCTGTGAGGGGCGCGTCGCCTCTTCCCGCCATGACGCCCAACTGCCCGGATTCGACGAGGAGTTCCCGATCGAGTCGACGACCGTGCTGCACGGGCCGTGGGAGATCCGCGTGCACCGGGTGCAGGCACCCGAGGGCGTGACGGTGCGCGAGGGCGGCTACGCGGTCGCCGACGAGACCAGCGTCCACGCCGAGCGGGGCCCGGGCTGGGCGCTGACGCGCACGGAGTCCGGGGTGACCAGCGCGGTGGTGGCGCTGCACGGCTGGGACGAGGAGTCCGGTATCGCACGGGAGGTCGAGGCCAACGCCTACGGCCCGCACTCGGCGACGCCCTACCTCCGCTCGACCGGCCACCCCACAGGATCCGGCGTGCACGTCACGCTCGCGGTCCTGACGCGCGACGTCGTGCATCCGCAGGCCCTGCGCGAGTCGATCTCATGTGTGGCGGACCCAGGGGACGCCAGGCAGGTGCGGATCACGTTCCCCGACGGCGGGACGGTCACCGTCTGAGGTCGTCATGTGCGCGCCCCGTACGTCGGGGCGGGGGCGTGGGCCAAGAGGTGCCTGACGAGGGTGAGAAGGGTCTGGATGCCGGAGCTGGAGATCCGGGCGTCGCACCGCACGACGGGCACCTGCGGGTCGAGGTCGATGGCCGCCCGCACCTCGTCGGGGCCGTAACGGTAGGCGCCGTCGAACTCGTTGACGGCCACGATGAACCCCATGCCGCGCTCCTCGAAGAAGTCGACGGCCGCGAAGCAGTCCTCGAGACGGCGGGTGTCCGCGAGGATCACCGCGCCGAGCGCCCCCTCGGAGAGCTCGTCCCACATGAACCAGAAGCGCTCCTGCCCGGGCGTGCCGAACAGATACAGCACGTGCTGCGGGTCCAGGGTGATCCGCCCGAAGTCCATCGCGACCGTCGTCTCGACCTTGTTCTCGATGCCTTCGAGGTCGTCGGTCTCGGCGCTGACCGTGGTGAGCAGCTCCTCCGTGCTCAGCGGGGCGATCTCGCTGACCGCGCCGACGAAGGTCGTCTTGCCGACACCGAAGCCACCCGCCACCAGGATCTTCAGCGCGGTGGGGAAGGCGTCAGAGCTGTCGTCGTAGTCCATCGAGCACTGCCTCCAGTAGGGACCGGTCAGTGGGGTTGTCGTGGAACGTGGGGGGCTTGGTGGTGATCGCCCCGCAGTCGACGAGGTCGGACAGCAGGACCTTCGTGACGGCGGCGGGGAGTTTCAGTTGGGCCGCGATCTCCGCGACCGATGTGGGGTGGGCACACAGTTTGAGCGCCTCGTCGTGTTCGGGCCCCAGGTAGCCGAGCGGGGTGGCCCCGGTCGCCATCACCAGCGACAGCAGATCCAGCGAGGCGGTCGGCTGCGTCCGCCCGTTGCTCACCGTGTACGGGCGGACGAGGCGGCCGGCCGCTGCGTCGAGCCACGGCCCGTCCTGCGGGGCCGTCATGCTCAGTTCCTCATCGCCGTGGGTTCGGCCGCGTGCTGGCGGGGTGCGGTCATCAGGTACGGGCGCACGCTCTTGACCAGCATGGCCATCTCGTAGCCGAGCACCGCGGCGTCGGCCTCACGCCCGGCGAGCACCGCGAGGCACGTGCCGGAGCCCGCGGTGGAGACGAACAGCAGGGTGGAGTCCAGCTCGACGACGACCTGCCGGACCTCACCCCCGTCCCCGAAACGGACACCCGCGCTACGGCCGAGGGAGTACAGGCCCGACGCCAGGGCCGCCATGTGGTCGGCGCTGTCGGCGTCGAGGCCGTGGACGGACTTGACCAGCCCGTCGGACGAGAGGAGGACGGCGCTGCGGGTGTGCGGCACACGCTGGACGAGGCCGCTCATCAGCCAGTCGAGATCGGACACATGACCCGTCGGCACATCGCTCGCCATGGGGGATCGACTCCTTGGTGGACTGCTGGGGGTGCGTTGACTGAGGGAAGTGCGGGACTGCTTGCGGCACTTGGCGGGCTCACGGGGAGTGGGGGCACAGGTGGCGGGCGAACGTCATCCGGCCGGATCGCTCCCGTCGTGCCGTGCGTCCGGTTCGTAGGCGGCGAGTGACCCGGTGGCGGGACCGCCGGTCGGCTCGGGACCGGCCTGCGGCAGGTCGCGCGTGCCGAGGGTCAGGTCCCTTGCCGCGGCCGCCTCCGCGAGCCCGATGCCGCGCTGGAACGCCGCCATGAGACCCGGGTCGTGGAGTACGGGCGCCTCGTTCTCGGGGCGCTCCTGCCGCTGTGCCGGGCCGCCCCTGAGCTGCGGCGCGAGGTGTTCCTGGACGCGCCGTTTGGGAAGTTGGGGCCGCCCCATGGTGCCGCGCACGGCGCCGTTGCCCGGGGTCGGCTGGACGGGCGTGGGCTCTCCGGTGGCCTGCCGGTCCTCGGAACGGATGCCGGGCAGCGCGTCGGCGGGTGTCCGTCGCTCGTCCCTGGCGGTACGCAGCGGGAGGGGCGGCGCGACGCCGTTCGCCCCGGATTGCCTGCCGTCGGAGGCACCGCCCTGAGGCTGCCGCGGGACGACGGCCACGCCGGCGTGCGGGGTCTCGCGTGGCGGCGGCGGGGGTTGGTGCGGCGCCTCGTACGACTGGGGGGCCGACGGCTGGGGGTCGAAAGGCTGGTGGTCGGGCTGAGGGGGACGGTGGAGCTGGTTCTGGTTTTGGAGCTGGTTCTGGTTCTGGAGCTGGGGCTGGGGCTGGAGCTGCGGTGGTCGGCGGTGGGACTGCGGCTGCAGCTGCGGCTGTTCTTCGAGCTGGTGTTGACGTTCCTGCTGGTTCTGGTGTTGCGAGAGTCGCCGCTCATGCGCCTGGTGCCGCTGGTGCATGGTCTGCGCGCTGTCGTCCGTCGCGTCCGCGGCGCTCCGTGGCCTCGGCGCGGGCTCGTTCTCGTCGCCCCCGAGCAGGCTCTGCGGTACGACGAGGACCGCCTGCACACCGCCGTAGATATTGCTCTGGAGCCGGACGGTGATGCCGTGTCTGCGGGCGAGCTGCGAGACGACGAAGAGGCCGATACGTCCGTCCTGGAGGAGGCTCGCGACGTTGACCTGGTCCGGGTCGGCGAGCAGCGTGTTCATCTTGTTCTGCTCGGTGACGGGCATTCCGAGGCCGCGGTCCTCGACCTCGATGGCGAGACCGGACGTGACGGTGGTGGCACGGAGCAGGACTTGGGTGTGCGGGGCCGAGAACACGGTGGCGTTCTCGACGAGTTCGGCGAGCAGGTGGATGCAGTCGGCGACGGCGTGCCCGCGCAGGGTGCCCTCGACCGGCGGGACGAGCTTGACCCGGGAGTACTGCTCGACCTCCGCTATGGCCGACCGCATGACCTCGGTCATGGAGACCGGGCGGCTCCACTGGCGCCGGGACACGGCGCCGCCGAGCACGGCCAGGTTCTCGGCGTGCCTGCGGATCCGGGTGGCGAGGTGGTCGACGTGGAACAGGCCCTTGA
This sequence comes from Streptomyces sp. NBC_01446, assembly GCF_026340095.1. Lineage (GTDB taxonomy): Bacteria > Actinomycetota > Actinomycetes > Streptomycetales > Streptomycetaceae > Streptomyces > Streptomyces aureus. The sequence continues at coordinate 1,142,276 of NZ_JAPEPO010000001.1, forward strand.
GCAGGTCGGGGTCCTCGACGTCGTTCTCGAGTTCGTCGAGGATCGAGATCTCGCGGTGCACGAGGGACTGCAGGCGCCGGGCCAGGTTGACGAAGACCTCGACCTTCTGTTCGCTGCCCGCGTGGCTGGAGAGCTGGGACGCCTGGACGACGGCGGTGACGGCCACGTCCTGGGCGCGCGTCATGTCCGCGGCCAGCAGGTCGAACTCGTCGGCGTCCGGGGCGGCCGACGGGGCCTGCCTGCGGGGCGGCGGGCCCTCGCCCTTACGCAACTGCTCCACGAGACCGCGCAGTTCACCCTGCCCGCGCGCGCTCGCACGGCGCAGGACACCGACCCGTTCGCGTACGGTCCTGGCCGCCCGGTCGGCGGCCACGGCGGCGATCACGATGCCGGCCAGGGTGACGAGGCACGCTCCGGCCAGGACGGCCCAGAGGGCGAGCCCGGGGCGGGCGCCCGTGGAGCGGATGGTGAAGAGAACGGCCGCGCTGGCGCTCAGGGCGACGGCGAGCGGGGGCAGTACGGCAAGGCGCAGAAGCTGGGGCCGTATGTGGGTCTCGGGCTGCGGGGGGACGGACCGGCCGCCCGGCCTGCCGTGCCGACCGCCCTCTCGGCGGTCTGCTCGGGGGGCCGGTGGGCGAAGGTGAGACATTCGGCGTCCTCGTACGTGGGGGCTCCTGCGGGTCGGCGCGAGGCGGGCAGGCGGCATCGCGCTCCCGGCCGGGAGCGGGTGGGAATGCCGCCGCTGCGTCGCTCAGCGAGCACACACGGTAGTCGGGGACGGCTCACATGCGGTGGGCAGTTGCCAAAGTCCGGCGGCCCAGATCCCGCTCTGGTATGAGGCTTCGTACGACAGACCGATAACAGGGCTGGACGCCCGACCGGTCATGGGTACGGGTGTTCCCTCACCCGAAAATGCGTCCTGTTCCGGCGCGCGCGGCACGCCGGATGTTCGGGGAGTCGGGCCAGGACAGCCCGCCGAGATCCGGGCTGTCACGCGCAAAGGTCCGGGCTCTCACCGGACGCTTACCTGAGAGCCCGGACCTCGTGGACGTGCTCAGACCGCCGGTACGGCCTCCTGCTCGCCGGAGCCGGTCCCGGCGCCCGCGCCGTTGCCGGCTGCCGTGCCGGCGTCCGGCCGGTCCGCCGGCTCCGCCGCGGGCCAGCCTTCCGCGGGCTGGGTGGCGATGGCGCGCCACCACGGCTGGACGGGAAGCGTCTCGGCCGTGGGTTCGAAGGGCTCGCCCGGGCACGGGAGCGCGACCTTGGCCCCGGCCCGCTGTCCCGCCGCGAGCGTGCCCTCGCCGGGCTCGGACCACGGGTGCGGCGCCAGATTGAACGTGCCCCAGTGGATCGGCAGCATGGGCCCGCCGCCGGGCCCGCCCTGGAGGTCGAGGTGGGCGCGCATGCCCTCCTCGGGACGCATGTGGATGTCGGGCCAGAAGTCGCTGTACGCGCCGATCTGGATCATCGTCGCGTCGAACGGCCCGTGCTCCGCGCCGATGTCCTTGAAGCCGGGGAAATAGCCGGTGTCACCACTGTGGTAGACGCGGTGCTCGGGACCGGCGACGACCCAGGACGCCCACAGGGTGTGCTGCTCGTTGCGCAGGCCTCGGCCGCAGAAGTGGCGCGCGGGCGTGGCCGTCAGGGTCAGCCCCGCCACCTTCGTCGACTCGTTCCAGTCGAGCTCGCGGAGGCGGTCGGCGGGGACGCCCCAGTGCTCCAGGTGCGCGCCGACGCCGAGCGGCACCGCGAACACCGTGTCCGTGTCGGCCAGCGCGCGGATCGTGGGCAGGTCCAGGTGGTCGTAGTGGTCATGGGAGATCACCACCACGTCCACCGGGCCGAGCGCGGCGAGCGGCAGCGGTACGGGGTGCAGCCGCTTGGGGCCCGCGAAGGAGAACGGGGAGCAGCGCTCGCCCCAGACGGGGTCGAGCAGCACGCGGCGGCCGTCGATCTCGGCGAGGACGCTGGAGTGCCCCATCCAGGTCAGCCGCAGGCCGCTCGCCGGGGGCTTGGCGAGGTCGGCGAGGGTCGTGGAGTGCACGGGGACGGTGCCCGTGGGCGCCCGGCGTACGCGCCCCTCCTTGGCGAAGAAGACCTTCGCGAACTCGATCATGGAACCCGCGGGCCGGGTGCGTGCGCCCACCGGGTTCTGGAAGCTGCCGTCCGCGAAGTTCGGCGACCTCCGGATGCGCGCGAGTCTCTCTCCCGCCGGGTCCGCGCCGAAAGCGGCGGGCCGCAGCGGGCGGAGCCCGGAGCTCAGGGAACGTGACACAGCGCCTCCCGGTGGATCGATCAGGATTTCCCGATCAGGGACTCCATTATGGGCGGCCCCGCCGACAGTGCCCGATCCGGGACCTGGACGCACAGGGAATTCCAAGGCACGCCCCGGTTGCGCGGCGCCGACGTCACTCGGCGTCACGGCCGGCGACCGGCTCGTGTCGCCGGCCGTGACGCCCCCGTGCGCCGAGCGGGCGGAAGCCTCTTCGCAGTGGCGTCAGAAAACTGATCCATCATTCAGTAGCCGTTGCGTTGACACCGGTCTTCACGGCCTCGGATACTGACTGGCGATTCAGTAATCGGGTCAGTGACCCGCGCCGGTCGTGACCCCCCTCGTCGGTATCCGTCAGTTTCTGGAGGCACCGTGTCAGAGCTCCCCATCGAGCTGGTCCCCCTCACCCCGGAGCAGCGGGACATCGTGGACCTCACGAGGACGTTCGCGCGTGAGGAGATCCGCCCGCGCGGGCGCGCCGTGGACGAGGCGGACGTGGAGACGCCCTGGGATCTGTGGCGCGCGGCCGCGAAGGTCGGCATCACCGGCTTCATGCTGCCCGAGGAGTACGGGGGCGGCGGGTTCACCGACGTGTTCACGCAGGTCCTCGTCCAGGAGGAGCTGTGCGTCGGCGACCTGGGCATCGGCAACCTCCTCTGCTCGAACGGCTTCTTCGCCGACCCGGTCATGGAGCTGGGCACCGAGGAGCAGAAGCGCGCGTGGCTGACGCCGCTGGCCGGGCCCGACACCCCGATGACCTCGCTGGCGACGACCGAGCCGGGCTCCGGGTCCGACGCCGCGTCGATCGTGACGACCGCGACGCGCACGGCGGGCGGCTACCTCCTGAACGGCCAGAAGGCGTGGATCTCGAACGCGGGCGAGGCCGAGCAGTACGTCGTCTTCGCCAAGACCGACCCGTCGCAGCGCTCGGGCGGTGTCACGGCGTTCCTGCTGCGCAAGGGCGCGGAGGGGCTCACGTTCGGTGAGCCGATGCGCAAGATGGGCCAGCGCGCGATCGTGTGCCGCGAGGTGTTCTTCTCCGACGTGTTCGTGCCCGACGCCGACCGTCTGGGCTACGAGGGGCAGGGCTTCGCCGGCCTCATGCGGACGTTCGACATCTCGCGCGCCGTTCTGGGCGCGGCGGCCACGGGTGTGGCGCGGGCCGCGTACGAGTACGCCCGCGACTACGCACGCACGCGCGTGCAGTTCGGCAAGCCGATCATCGAGCACCAGGCCGTGGCGTTCCGCCTCGCGGACATGCGCACGCGGATCGAGCAGTCCCGTCTGATGACGTGGCGTGCCGCGCGGCGTCTGGACGCCGGACTCGACGCGACCGCCGAGGCGGCCATGGCCAAGCTGACCGCGTCGGAGACGGCGGCGTACTGCACCTGGGCGGCCGTGCAGACGCTCGGCGGCTGGGGCTACTCGCGCGAGTTCCCGGTCGAGCAGTGGATGCGGGACGCCAAGCTGGAGGAGATCGAGGAAGGCACCTCCGACATCATGCGCCTGGTCATATCGAGGTCGCTGTGACCGAGGAGACGGCGACAGAGGAGACGGTGACGGAGCAGATGCGGACGTCGACCGGCGGCGAGGCGCTCGTCAGGGCACTCGCCGCCCATGGGGTCTCCACCGCGTTCGGCATCCCGGGGACCCACAACCTGGAGATCTACCGGCACCTGGCGGCGTACGGCATCACGCATGTCGCCCCGCGTCACGAGCAGGGCGCCGGGTACGCGGCCGACGCCTACGCGCGCGTGACGGGCGATCCCGGGGTGGCCATCACGACGACGGGGCCCGCTCTCCTGAACATCGCGGCCGCAGTCGGGCAGGCGTACTCGGACAGCGTGCCGCTTCTCGTGGTGTCACCGGGCATGCCGCTGCGCCATCCGCACCAGTCGACGGGTCTCCTGCACGAGATGCGCAGCCAGACGGAGGCGCTGCGGAACGTGGCGGCGTTCAGCCATCGGGTGTCCTCTGTGGAGGAGATCGGAGCGGCGGTGGCGCGCGCGTTCAGCCTGTTCCGTACGGAGAGGCCCCGGCCCGTGCACATCGAGGTGCCGCTCGACCTGCTCGAGGCGACGGAGCCCGCCGGGCCGGTACGGCGCGCTCCCCTGGTGGCGCCCCGCGCGGCGGACGGTCCGTCGCTCGACGCGGCGGCCGCTCTCCTCGCCGGCGCGGTGCGCCCCGGCCTGGTCCTGGGCGGTGGCGCACGCGGTGCGGCCGAGCAATGCCGGGCACTGGCACAGCAGTTGGGCGCTCCGGTGGCGACGACCGCGAACGGCAAGGGCATCGTCGACGAACGGCATCCCCTCTCCCTCGGTGTGTCCCTGCACAGCCCGTCCGTACAGAAGTGGCTGGCCGACCGCGACGTCGTGCTCGCCGTCGGGACGGAACTCGCCGAGTCGGACCTGTGGTCCGCGCCGCCTCCGCTCGACGGCAGGCTGATCCGTGTCGACGTCGATCCGGCGCAGATGTACGCGGGCCTCCCTGCGGACGTCGCCCTGGTGGGCGACGCGCAGGCCACCATGCAGGCGCTCAAGGAGCGGCTCGCCAAGGTGCCGGGCCCGGCGTCCACGGACGCGGCCACGCGGACCACGGCCGCCGTGCGCGCCGCCCGCGACGACGAGACACGCGCGCGTGACGCTCGTTGGGTGCCGTATCTCGAAGCGATCAGGAGCGTCCTCGCGGCCGATGCCGTGGTGACCTCCGACAGCGCCCAGTGCTGCTACTACGGCGCGCTCCCGCACCTCCCCGTCGGCCCCGACGGGCGCTATCTGCACCCCACCGGGTTCGGCACGCTCGGCTACGCGCTGCCCGCCGCGATCGGCGCGAAGACCGCCTGCCCCGACCGGCAGGTGATCGCGATCAGCGGGGACGGCGGGCTCCAGTTCTCCGTGCAGGAGCTGGCCACGGCCGCACAGCTCCAACTGCCTCTGCCCGTCGTCGTGTTCGACAACGGCGGCTACGGCGAGATCCGCGACGAGATGGCCGCGCGCGGCGACACACCTGCCGCCGTCGACCACGCACGCGTGGACCTCGCCGGCCTCGCGCGGGCCTTCGGCGGCAGGGGCGCCCCCGCGCACTCCCCCGGTGAACTCGCCGCGCTCCTGACCCGGGCCCTGGCCACCCCCGGACCCACCCTGATCACCGTCCCCGAGGAGACCGCATGACCGCGCCCGCCACCCCCCTGATGTCGCTCACCTGGACCGACCACGTCACCGGCAGGCACGGCTACCTGGTCGTCGACCGGCTGGTGCGCGGCGTGTCCAGCGGCGGACTACGGATGCGTCAGGGCTGCACCCTCGACGAGGTCGCGGGCCTCGCGCGCGGCATGACGATGAAGGAGGCCCTGCACTACAACCCGCAGGGCCGCTACATCCCGCTGGGCGGCGCCAAGGGCGGCATCGACTGCGACCCGCAGGACCCGCAGGCGTACGGCGTCCTCGTGCGCTATCTGCGCGCCATGCGGCCCTACATCGAGTCCTTCTGGACGACCGGCGAGGACCTGGGGCTCACCCAGGACCTCGTCGACAGGGCGGCCGAGGAGGCCGGGCTCGTCTCGTCCATCCAGGCGGTCTACCCGCTGCTCGACGACGAGACGGCCGCGCGACGACGGCTCGCCGACGCCTTCGCTGTCGACGTCGACGGCATCGGCCTCGACGAGCTCGTCGGCGGCTGCGGAGTCGCCGAGTCGGTGCTCGCGGCCCTGGACCGCGCGGGCGTCCCCTACGAGGGCACCCGGGTGTCCGTGCAGGGCCTGGGCACCATGGGCGGGGCGACCGCCCGCTTCCTGGCGCGCGCGGGCCTGCGGGTCGTGGCCGTCGCCGACGTGAAGGGCACCGTCGCCAACCCCGAAGGCCTGGACGTGGACGCGCTCCTCGCCGCCCGCGACGCCTACGGGACGGTGGACCGCTCCGCGCTGCGCGAGGCTGACCGTGAACTGCCGGGCGACGCCTGGCTGTCGGCCGACGCCGAGGTCCTCGTGCCCGCCGCCGTGTCGTACGCGGTGGACGCTGCGAACCAGGAACAGATCACGGCACGCTGGATCGTCGAGGCCGCCAACATGCCCGTGCTGCCCGAGGCGGAGGAGCTGCTCGCCCGGCGCGGCATCACCGTCCTGCCCGACGTCGTCGTCAACTCCGGTACGAACGCCTGGTGGTGGTGGACGCTGTTCGGGGACATCGACGCCAACGCGGACGAGGCGTTCGCGTACACGCGGCGCTCCATGCGCGCGCTGATCGACCAGATGCTGGCGCGCGCCGAGGCGGACGGGACGACGCCGCGCGCCGCCGCGCACGCGATCGTCGCGGACCGTCTCCCGGTGATCGCGGAGCGGTTCGGGTGGTACAGGTGACGCCCCCGCCAGAGACCGGCGTGCACGCGCGCGTGGACCTGGACGCGCTCTTCGACCCTCGGTCGGTCGCCGTCGTCGGGGCGTCCGACAACCCGGAGAAGTGGGGTTACTGGCTGGCGTCGGGGGCCCTGTCGGGCCGTGACCGCCGGGCCGTCCACCTCGTCAACCACCGCGGGGGCGCCCTGGACGGCGAACCGTTCCTGCCGGATCTCGCGTCGCTGCCCGTGCCCCCCGAGCACGTCGTCGTCGCCGTGCCGCCCCACCATGTGCGACCGGTCGTCACGGACGGTCTCGCGGCGGGCGCCCGGTGCTTCACCGTGATCACCTCGGGCGGCGCCACCGCCGAGGAGGAGCGGGCGCTCGCCGAGCTCGTCACGGCCCGGGGCGCGCGGCTGCTCGGCCCGAACTGCATGGGCGTGGTGGACACGACGAGCGAACTGCGGCTCAGCTGGGGCGAGTTCCCCTCGGGCAGCCTCGGTCTCGTGTCCCAGAGCGGGAATCTCGCCCTGGAGATCGGCCGACTCCTCGCACGCTCCGGACAGGGCTTCTCCCGGTTCGTGTCGCTGGGCAACCAGCGGGACATCGACGCGGCGGACGCCCTGGAGTCGCTGATCACGCACGGGCCCACCAGAGCGCTCGCCGCGTACATCGAGGACTTCCGCGACGGCCGGCGGCTCGCACAGGTCCTGACGGCCGCCCACGCCGCCGGGAAACCCGTCCTGCTCCTGACCGTGGGACGCAGCGCCGCCTCCGGGCGCGCCGCGGCGTCCCACACCGGCGCCCTGGTGAGCGCGCGCGCCACCGTGGAGGCGGTGTGCCGCGACGCCGGCGCCCTGCTGCTCGACACGGCGGGCGACCTGGTCGACACGGCGGTGTACCTGCTGGCGCAGGGTGTACGCGACCGGAGTGCGGGGCACACGGCGGCCGGCCGGTCGCCTCACCTGCGCAGCGTCGCCGTGGTCGGGGACAGCGGCGGTCAAGGTGCCCTCGCCGCCGACGCGTTCGCCGCTCAGGGCCTCGATGTGCCCGCCTTCGCGGAAGGCACGCGCGATGCGGTGGCCGAGCAGTTGCCGACTGGGGCCGGGTGCGGCAACCCGGTCGACCTGGCGGGCGCGGGTGAGGTCGATCTCGGCAACTACGCGCGCGTGGCGGGCACCCTGCTGCACTCGGGAGACACCGACGCCGTCGTCCTCACGGGCTACTTCGGCGACTACGCGACCGCCAACCCGGCCCAGACGGAACGCGAATGCGAGGTCGCACACGCCCTCGCGGACGCCGCCGTCACGTCCGGGCGCGCCCTCGTGGTGCACACGATGGCCCGTGACACCCCCGCCCTGACGGTTCTGCGGCAGCGCGGTGTGCCCGTCTACGAGCGCATCGAGCAGGCCGCGACCGCCGTCGCCACGGCGGCCCGCCTCACGGATCCTCCGCTCACCCTCGAGGATCCTCCGGCCCCGGCGACGTACAGGCTGGCGGACGGCGGTTACGAGAACGTGCGGGAGCTGCTCTCTTCTTATCAACTCGCCTTCCCTGCGGCCGAGTTCGTGACAGGCGCGGACGAAGCCGTGGAGGCGGCGGAACACCGGACGGGGTATCCGCTCGTCCTCAAGGCGATGGGGCTCGCGCACAAGACCGAGGCGGGCGGGGTCGCCCTGTCGATCGCCGACGCTGACGCCCTGAGGGCCGCGTTCGCCCGCATGAAGGCGGCGACGGGCGCGGACCGCTACGCCGTGGAGGCGATGGCCACACCGCCGTACGGACACGAACTGATCGTCGGTGTGCGGCGCGACCCGTCGTTCGGGCCCGTCGTCATGGTCGGCATCGGAGGGGTGACCGCCGAACTGCTCGCCGACACGGCGCTGGCCCTCGCACCCCTGACACCGGCACGCGCGCGTGCCCTGCTCCTGCGGCTGCGGCACGCGCCGTTGCTGACAGGCTGGCGCGGCGCGCCCGGAGCGCATCTGGACGCGGCGGCCGCCGCCGTGTGCGCCGTCGCGCGGGCCGCCGTCGACCATCCGGAGCTGGCCGAACTGGAGGTCAATCCCCTGCTCGTGCACCCGGGCGGCGCGATCGCCCTGGACGCGCACGGGGTGCTCGACCGGGCCGGCACCTCACCGGCGCCCGTCCATGGCGTCGGCAAGGAGGGCGGCGGTCTCCTGGTCGAGCGGTAGGAACGCCTCCAGTTTCAGCTCGGCGAGCGTGACGTCGACCGCCGTCCCGAAGTGGGTGAGCGTGCTCAGCAGGCGCAGCTCACCGCGCTCCGTACGCAGCCGCAGCGGGACGGCGAAGCCGAGGTAGTCCGGACCGGCCTGTCGGGGCCGGTCCGGCACCATGCCCTCCAGTTCGGCGACCAGCTCCGTGAGAGCTCGGTTGGAATTGCGGACGGACTCGTCGCGCAGTCCGTCGATGACATGCCAGGCCCACTCGTCCAGGTTCACGATCCGCGGCGCGAGGCCGCGCGGATGCAGCAGCACGCGCGCGATGTTCACCGGCGCCGAGAGCAGCGCCGGATCGACCCCTTCGGTCAGCGCGCCGAAGGCCTCGTTGCGCGAGACGAGATCCCCGCACCGGTCGATGATGACCGCCGGATACGGCAGATGCGCCTCCATGACACGCTCCAGTGCCGTACGGACGGCGGCCAGCTGCGGACCCCCGAAGCGCGACTCCTGGTACGCGGGTGCGTAACCCGCCGCAAGGAGAAGGGCGTTGCGCTCCCGCAGCGGCACCTTCAGCGCCTCCGCCAGGCGTACGACCATGGCCCGGCCCGGGACCGATCGGCCGCTCTCCACGAAGCTGACATGCCGCTGCGTGGTCCCCGCGCGCGTGGCCAGCTCCAGCTGGCTGACGCGCCGCCGCACCCGCCACTCACGCAACGCGTCACCGAGCCCGCCCTGCGCCGCCCTGCCCGAGGGCCCTGTCCCTGTCCCCGCCTCAGCCGGTTCCGCCTGCGTCGTCACCGGACCGTATCTACCCGACGGCGGGGCCTACGGGCCATTCCCTGCGGGGAATTGTCGCGCCGCACCCCGCCGCGCACAGTTCAAACATCACCGACAGCCGTCAGGGACAGATCAGGAAGAGGGCGAGTCAATGCCGCACATCGACGCACAGGAGCTGGCCGGCCGGTACGCGGCCGTCTGGAACGAGAGGGACCCCGAGCTGCGCCGCAAGGCGGTACACGCGCTGTGGTCCCCGGACGGTGTGCACGCCCTGCTGCCGCCGCAGGAGTTGCGGGAGACGGCCGTGCACCTCGGCTTCCCCACGGCCGCCTTGGAGGCGCGCGGTCACGAGGAGCTTGAGGCGCGTGTGGCGCGGGCCCATGAAGAGTTCGTGGCGTCCGGCGAGTACACGTTCAGGGCGACGGCCGCACACGCGCAGCAGTTGAAGGACGTCGTCACGTTCCGCTGGGAGTCGGTCCTCACGCAAAGCGGCGAAGTGACGGGTGGAGGGCTGGAGTTCGTCGTCGTGGCGGAGGACGGACGCATCCTGCGCGACTACCAGTTCGTGGGCGTCTGACGCGGCAGATCGTCCGTCGGGATCCGACACGCCGGAGGGCCTTCCCCGTCACGGGGAAGGCCCTCCCTTGCGCGCGGGCGCGCTACTCGCCCACGCGCCTGCGCGTCCGCGCGCCCATGGCGTAGAAGACAAGCCCGATGCCGACGAAGAGCAGCAGGGGCAGCACCTGGCTCAGTGTGTACTGGGCGCGCTCACCGGCGAACGACTCGGGCAGTGAGTCCGCTGCGCTGCCCGCCGAGCCGAACCAGCCGACCCCGAAGCCCGGCCAGATCAGCACGATCACGGTGAACGCCACGAAGCCGGTGGCGAGGACGCTCACGACCCACGCGCCCACGCGTCCGCCCGGGACGGCGTACGGGCGGGGCGTGTCCGGGTACTTGCGGCGCAGCACGGCGAGGCTGGGGAACGTGATGACGTACGAGATGAAGGTGGTGCAGATCGTCAGGCCGAGGCCCGCCGCGAAGTATTTCTCGCCGTTGCCGCCCGTGAGGTTGAGGGCGACCACGAAGAGGATCGAACCGAGCACGGCGGAGAGCAGGTTCACCCGCACCGGCGTCCCGTGCTTCTCGGAGATGCGGCCGAGCCACGCCGGACCGGCGCCGTCCGCGCAGGCGACGGCCTGCGCGCGGTGGGCGCCCATGGCCCAGGTGACGCCCGAGGTCAGCAGGCCGATGATCAGGCCCGCTGCGGCGACCCCGCCGAAGACGGAGCCGAGGCCGGTGAGCGTGACCGTGCCGTCGGCCGCGATCGACCCGCCGTAGACCGTGAACACGGCCTTGCAGGCGTCGATGAATCCGCCGAGGCTGCCGATCTCCTTGCTGGGCAGCACGAAGAGGATGCCGAGGATCGGGCCGCCGTAGAGGAGCACCGCCGCGAAGCCCGAGCGCAGGATCGACAGGGGGATGTCGCGCCGCGGGTTCGTCATCTCCTCGGCCGCGGAGCTGGGCAGTTCGAAGCCGACGTAGTTGAAGATCAGGACCGGGACGAGTGCCACGAAACCGGCGTACGTCGGGACGAACTCTCCCGCGGGCAGCGCGTGCACGCCGTGCTGGACGGCGAACACCGCCACGGAGACGAGGAAGAACCCGAGGAGCACGATCCGGGCGACGGCGCCCGCGATGGGCACCCACTTGCCGATGCGCACGGACTGTACGACGGCCAGCGCTCCGCCCCAGATGAAGACGAGGCCGGCCGCGTACTTCCAGAATCCCGGCAGGGGGGTGAAGAACTCCTCCCACGTGGTGAGCGCGATGATGCACAGGCTGCCGCCCACCCAGACGGGGTTGGAGATCCAGTAGAGGAGCTGGTTCACACCGGCGACGAGCCTGCCGAAGGCCAGGCGCGTCCACACGTAGGGGCCGCCCTGCACGGGGAAGGCCGAGCCGAGTTCGGCGACGAGCAGGCCGTACGGGAGGAAGAACGCGAGGGCGAGGATCGCCATCCAGGTCAGACCCTGCGGACCCTGGGCGGCCACGGAGCCGATCGTGTCGAGGCCGACGAGGGTGCAGATCAGGAAGAACAGCACGTCCAGCCTGCGCAGGTCCTTCTTGAGCCGGGAGCGCTGTTCACCCCATCCCTCCGACAGGTCAGGCAGGTCGGGTGCGCCCTTGGCGGACGGCTCGGTCGGCGGTATCGGCGGCGCTTGGGTCACGGGGAAACTCCTGCTGCACGGCGGGGCACGGGGCGTGACGGTTGTTCTCGGACTGTGCTGCGACTCTTGTTGCGACGGTTGCCGCGACCGGCTCCCCGGTCGCTCTATTGACTGAACAGCCAGTCAGTAAGCGAGACTGTGACGGGCACCACTGGGCACTGTCAAGAGTCGTGCACGAGGCGTTCGCACCGGGTTCACCACTCGGCGCCCACCGCCAGTGCCCGTGTGTAGGGTTACCGCGTGGCAAGAGTGCGGTTGAGCGTGGCCGAGCGGCGCGAAGAGTTGCTGGGGGCCGCCATCGAGCAGATCGAGGCGCGGGGCGTGGCAGCCGTGCGCATCGCCGACGTCGCCTCAGCGCTCGGGGTGAGCAACGCGCTGGTTCTGTACCACTTCTCGACGAAGGAAAAGCTCGTCTCCGCCGCGTTCGCGCACGCCGCCGAGGGCGACCTGGCGCATCTGCGCAAGCTGCTGGGCAAGCGCACGACGGCGCTGCGCCGACTGCGCTCGGCCGTGCGCTGGTACGCGCCGACCGGGCAGGCCAAGGGGTGGCGGCTGTGGATCGAGGGCTGGTCCGCGGCACTGCGTGAGCCCGCGCTGCGGGAGGTCACGCGCGACCTGGACAAGCAGTGGAAGGCGGCGATCACGCAGGTCGTCGCGGAGGGCGTGGCGGCGGGCGAGTTCCGCTGCCCGGACCCGGCGGGCGCGGCACTGCGCCTGACGGCGCTCCTCGACGGCCTCGCGGTGCAGATGACCGCGTACACGGGGACGGTCTCACGGGCCCGCATGCAGGAGTGGGTCGACGACGCGCTGGCCCGCGAGCTGGGACTTGAGCGGGCGGACCTGACGGCGACGACGGCGGGCTGACGGCGCCGCGACGTCGGGCTCCGAAGGGAGCCCGGGGTGACCGCGTGGAAATGACGCGGGGGAGCAGCCTCCAAGGGCCGGCTCCCCCATGACGCGCGCAGCTCCCGTCAGAGCGGCAGCAGATCCGGCCGCTTCGCCGCCACATGGTCCCCGGACGACTCGCCGCGCAGGCGTCGGCCGATCCACGGCACCAGGAACTCCCGCGCCCAGTGGATGTCGTCGCGCCGTACCTCCAGCGTGCCGCGCGGCGGCTGCGCCGGCCACGGCTGGTCCGGGTCCGCCGGCACCTCGACGCCGAGCGCCTGCCCCGCCCGCAGCGCGACCCTCGTGTGCCCCTCGGGCGAGAGGTGCAGCCGGTCGTCGTCCCAGGCACGGCGGTCCTGGACGGTCTTGAGGGACCACAGGTCGAGCACCGGGCAGCCGTAGCGGTCGGCGACCGCGCGCACATGCCCGTTGTACGTCGCGATCTTGCCGCGCAGGTGCTTGAGGACCGGGACGTCCCGGGTGTCGAAGCCGGTGGTCACCATGACCGTGCCGACGGCGGAGGTCAGCCGGGCCACGGCCTTCTCGAAGCGCTCCGCGACGTCGTCGGGGTCGGTGCCGGGACGGATGATGTCGTTGCCGCCGGCGGCGAAGGTCACCAGGTCCGGGGCCAGTTCGACGGCGCGCGGGAGCTGGTCCTCCACGATCTGGTCGAGGAGCTTGCCGCGTACGGCGAGGTTCGCGTACCGGAAGGAGTGCTCGGGGGTCCGGTCGTCCAGGAGGACGGCGAGACGGTCGGCCCAGCCCACGAAGGCCCCGTCGGGACCGGGGTCCCCGACGCCTTCGGTGAAGCTGTCCCCCACCGCCGCGTAGGACCGAATCGTGCCGCCGCTGAGTGATCTCGATTCGTTTGCCACGACCACACATCTTTCACCCTGCGATGTGACCTACGCGACCGTAGGAAGGGGTTGACGGGTGGTGATATAGCCCACCCGGTCAGTTTCGCGATTTCAGGAATACGACGGGGATACGACGAAGGGGCGGGCCCGGAACCGGACCCGCCCCTTCACGTCACGCCTCGACGAGACACCTTCACGTCACACCGTCAGGGTCGGAGCGACGTCACACCGTCGAGGTCAGAGCGAGACCCCGTGCGCACGGAGGTAGGCGACCGGGTCCACGTCCGAGCCGTAGCTCGGGGTGGTGCGGATCTCGAAGTGCAGGTGCGGTCCCGTGACGTTGCCGGTCGCGCCGGAGAGGCCGATCCGCTGACCCTCGGTCACGGTCTGCCCGGACGAGACGGCGAGGGACGACAGGTGGGCGTACTGCGAGTACTTGCCGTCGGCGTGCTGGATGACGACCTCGTTGCCGTAGGCGCCGTCAAGGCCGGCCGACACAACGGTGCCCGCGGCTATGGCCTTGAGCGGAGTGCCCGTCGGGACCACGAAGTCGACACCGGTGTGGTAGCCGCTGGACCACATGCTGCCCGCGGTCTTGTACGCCGTGCCGATGGAGGCGCTCTGGACGGGCAGCGTGTAGCCGGCGCCGGTAGCGGCCTTGGGCGCGAAAGCCTGCGTGGCGGTGGCCGGGGACTTCGCGGCGGGAGCCGCGGCCTTCTGGCCGATCGTCAGCTTGAGGCCCGGATGGATCAGGGACGGGTTGCCGCCAACGACCGAGCGGTTGTCGGAGTAGAGCTTCTTCCAACCGCCGCTGACGTTCTGCGCGTCGGCGATCTTCGAAAGGGTGTCCCCGGCCTTGACGGCGTAGGTCTTGGCAGCGGCGGGAGCGGCCGCGGCCTTCACGACCGAGTGGGCGGCCGCGGGAGTCGCGGCATGGACGCCGGCGGCACCCATCAGCGGCAGTGCGAGTGCGACGCCACCCACACCGGCAATGGCGATCGTGCGGGAGAAGCTCTGGGACTTGGGACGGCGGTGCTTACCCTTCGCGGGCATGGGGGATTCCTCTCCGTCGCCTGCGAGGTGAGCTGTCGGGTTCGGGCTGGAGCTGCCCGGCCGCGCCCCTTTCGGGCGCGGCTTCACCCCGAGCCGTTTCCGGTGTCCCGGAAACGGCGGTCCACCTGGGTCCCCCGCTCCTGCCGAGCACGGATCGATGTGCGGATTCCGGGCGGCGGCAGGATTTGGCGGTCCGTCCGGATTACGCTGAACGTAAGCGAGCGGGGAGCGCGGGGACAAGCAGCGAATTCCCCTGGGCATTCCGGTTCTTGATCCTCAAATGATCCTTTCCGGAAAAGGCCGTCACGCTCCGTCGATTCACGATCTTTGCAACTGCGATACCTACTGGAAATTCATTCGGGCCCGCCGCCACGCACGGTCACCGCTATGACCCTGCTCACCTATCAGCCGCCATATGCCCTCATTTCAGGGTTAGTTATCCCGTACTGCGCGATTGCACATCTATCGGTTCATTTCGGGCATTTAACACGCAATCACCAGTCTCCTCTCACATGGTTGCCCCTGGCAGCCGTGTCGTATCGTCGAAGGCGCCCGCAGGCGAGCAGCGCCGCGGCCGACCGGGAGGAGCCCCCGTGACGCAGCAGGTCCCGTCCACCGAGCCCGAGTTGGCCGGAGTGCGCAACTTCCGCGATGTCGGTGGTCTCCCGACCGTGGACGGCCGGCGGGTCAAGCAGGGCGTGCTGTTCCGCAGTGGTCACCTCGCGCACGCCACGGCTGAGGACGCCGCGTTCCTCTCCTCGCTCGGGCTGCACACGATCTTCGACTTCCGCAACGCCGCCGACCAGCGTCTCGAAGGCCCCGACGTCACGCTGCCCGGCGTGCGGAACGTGAATCTGCCGCTGACCGACCCGGCGGACGGCGCCGAGTTCTGGCAGATGGTGCGCGACGGCAACCTCGACGACCTGCGCGCCGCCCTGTCCGAGGGTCAGGCCGCGGACCGCATGATCACGTCGTACCGGGCGATCATCACGGAGCGCACCGCCGAGCACAGCCAGGTCCTGCACTCCCTCGCCGAGGACAGCGTGCCGGCGCTCATGCACTGCGCGGCCGGCAAGGACCGCGCGGGCCTGTCGATAGCGGTCACGCTCCTGGCCGTGGGTGTGGAGCGCGACGCCATCGAGGCGGACTACCTGGAGTCGAACGCGACGCACCGCCGCTACAAGGTGCACCGCAGCAGTGCCTCGAAGGACGCGATGTCCCCCGAGGTCATGGAGCTGCTGAGCCCGCTGTTCGACGCCCGCGCCACCTATCTGGCGGCCGCCTTCGAGCAGGTCGCGCAGACCTGGGGCTCCACCGACCGCTACCTGGAGGAGGGCCTCAAGCTGTCCGCCGCCCAGCGCGAGCGGCTGCGCGAGCGCCTCCTCGACTGAGACTCATCGGCCACACGCGGGACACGTCACCCGTGCGACGCCCCCAGCGCGAACAGCAGATAGATGAAACCCGCGACGAGGTGCCCGGCGAAGACGTAGACGAGCAGGCGCACCCAGATGCCGCGCGGGAGCTTGTCCTCGATGTCGCGGCGGGCGGGCCGCTCCGGCTCGGTCACGTCGTTCGGCTCTGAGCTCATTGGGGGCCTCCCTGGGTCCGTTCGCCGCCGCCCGTCGCCGGGCCTAGACACAGCGCGGCGGACGGGCTCTGCAGCAGGGTGTGTACGAAGAGGAGCTCGGCGCCGTCGCGGTCGGCGGCGGCGATCCGGTGCGGGGTCAGCGAGTCGAAGTGCGCGCTGTCCCCCGGCTCGAGCGCGTGCGCGGTGTCCCCGAGGCGCAGCCGCAGCCGCCCTTCGAGCACGTACAGCCACTCCTCACCGGGGTGGACCCGCACGATGTCGCCCTCGGCGCCGAACGGCACGTGCACGCGCAAGGCCTGCATGCCGCGCCCCGGGGCGCCCGCCTGCCGGTAGATCCAGCCGCCCGCCCCGGTGGGCTCCATGTTGCCGGAGCGCACGACGGCGTCCCTGTCGGCGGGCGTCTCGCCCAGGAGCTCGGAGACCGTCGTACCGTAGGTGCGGGCGAGGGCGAGCAGCATCGGGAGCGAGGGCTGACGGCGACCCGTCTCCAGGCGGGAGAGGTGCGCGGGCGAGAGCCCGGCGGCGCGGGCCGCGGCCTCCAGGGTCAGGGCGGCGCGGCGCCGGAGTTCGCGCAGCTGAGGGGCGACGGCGGGCAGCTCCGTGGGTTCCGGAGCCGGCTCCGGAGGGGCAGGGCTCATACCGTCGATTGAGCCAGAGCTGTACCTCTGAGGCAAATTTATTGCCCCAGAGGCAAACAGCTTTCTTCTTCAGAAGCGCCCTTGCGAAGCGGTCAGCGGTTGGCGACCGCCTGCTTCACCAGCGTCTTGCCGAAGTCCCACATCAGTCCGCCGCCCGAGTGCGCGTCGTCCATGACGGCGGTGAACGCCTCCACGAAGCGGTCCACCTCGCGCTCCCCGATGATCAGCGGCGGGATCAGCTTGATGACCTCCAGGTGGTCGCCGGAGACCTGCGTGAGGATCCGGTGCTTCTGGAGCAGCGGCACGACGACCATCTGCGCGAAGAGACCCTTGCGCGCGGCCTGGAGCATCGTCCAGCGGCTGCGCAGCTTCAGCGACTTCGGCCGCCCGAACTCGATGCCGATCATCAGGCCGCGGCCGCGTACGTCGCTCAGCAGCTCGTAGCGGTCGACGAGCGCGGTGAGCCGGGACTTCAGGAGCTCACCGGTGGCCCGGGCGTTCGCGACGACCTCCTCGTTCTCCATCACGGAGAGCACGGCGAGCCCTGCGGCCATGGCCTGCGCGTTCGAGCCGAAGCTGGCCGAGTGCACAAGCACGCGGTCCATGGACGAGTAGACCTTTTTGAAGATCCAGTCCTTGCCGAGGGTCGCGCCGACGGGCACGTAGCCGCCGGAGAGCGCCTTCGCCACGCATACGAGGTCGGGTTCGACGCCGTCCTCGTGCTGGTAGGCGTAGAAGTCGCCCGTCCTGCCGAGGCCCGTCTGCACCTCGTCCGCGATGAGCAGCGCCTTGTGCCGGTGGAGCAGCTCCTGGGCAGCGCGCAGATAGCCGGGCGGCGTCCCGTGGACGCCCTTGCCCTGGATGGGCTCGACGATCAGCCCGGCCACGTCGCCCTTGGCGAGCTCCGCGCGCAGGGCGTCGAGGTCACCGAGCGGCACCGCCGTGTCCGGCAGGAGCGGCGCGAAGCCGTCCCGGAATCCGGACTCGCCGTTCACGGACAGAGACCCGGTGGTCAGTCCGTGGAAGGCGTGACCGCAGTACAGGACCCTGGGCCTGCCCGTTGCGTACCGGGCGAACTTCAGTGCCGTCTCGACGGCCTCCGTACCGCTGTTGCCGAAGAAGACCCGGTCCAGGTGCGGGCTGTGCGCGAGGAGCCGTTCGGCGAGGAGGCCCGGCAGCGGCTGGCAGTCGAAGCGGGTGAGGTCGGCGAGCGAGGCGCCGAGGACGTCGTGCAGCGCCTTGCGGACGACGGGGTGGTGCCGGCCGAGGCCCATCACACCGAACCCGGCGAGCATGTCCAGGTAGTCGCTGCCGTCCTCGTCCCAGAAGTAGGCGCCTTCCGCCCGTTCGTAGACCTTGTCGAAGCCGATGGTGTGCAGCATGCGCGGGAGCTGGTGGTTGAGGTACTTGGCATGCAGCTCGTAGCGCTCGGCGCCGCGGTCGGCCAGGAGTCTTGCGAGATCGAACTCCTTGCTCATACGTCGTCGCTCTCCTTGCCGGCCACGAGGGCCGCGGTCTCGGCCTTCAGGGCCATGCTCGTGCCGATCCGCCCGGCGATCTCGACGGGCGTGAGCCCGATGTCGGCGAGCACCTCGCCGCGCTTGGCGTGCGCGAGGAACTGGTCGGGGATCCCGAACCGCCGCACGGGTACGTCGACTTCGGCCTCGCCGAGCGCGAGTGCCACGGCGGAGCCGACGCCGGCCGCCTTGCTGTTGTCCTCGACGACGGCGACGAGCCGGTGCCGTGCGGCGAGCGGCGCGAGGCCCGGGTCGACGGGTTTGACCCACCGCGGGTCCACGACCGTGCAGTTGATACCGCGCGCTTCCAGGAGATCCGCGACCTGGAGGCACACCGGCGCCATCACCCCGACGGAGACCAGAAGGACGTCGGGGTCGTCGGCCCGGTGCAGTACGTCGAGGCCGCCGATCCGGTCGACCGCCGGGATCTCGGGGCCGACCGACTCCTTCGGGAAGCGGATCAGCGTCGGGGCGTCGTCCACGGTGACCGCTTCGCGCAGCTGCGCCCTCAGCCGCTCGGCGTCCCGGGGCGCGGCGATGCGCAGTCCGGGGACGACCTGGAGGACGGACATGTCCCACATGCCGTTGTGCGAGGCACCGTCGACGCCGGTCACGCCCGCCCGGTCGAGGACGAAGGTGACACCGCAGTTGTGCAGCGCGACATCCATGAGGAGCTGGTCGAAGGCGCGGTTGAGGAAGGTGGCGTAGACGGCGACGACCGGGTGGAGGCCGCCGGTCGCGAGCCCCGCCGCCGAGACCGCCGCGTGCTGCTCGGCGATCCCCACGTCCCACACCCGGCCGGGGAACTCCTGCGCGAACTTGGTGAGTCCGACCGGGTGCAGCATCGCCGCGGTGATCGCCACGACGTCGTCGCGCTCCCGTCCGATGCGGGCGATCTCGTCGCCGAACACCGAGGTCCAGGACGGGCCGTTGGACGGCGCGAGGGGCTCGCAGGTGAGCGGGTCCATCACGCCGACGGTGTGGAACCGGTCGGCCTCGTCCGCGAGGGCGGGCTCGTAGCCGCGGCCCTTCTCGGTGAGGCAGTGCACGAGCACCGGCCCGTGGAACCGTTTCGCACGTCGCAGCGCCGACTCGACCGCGCCCAGGTCGTGCCCGTCGATGGGCCCTAGGTATTTGAGCCCCAGGTCCTCGAACATGCCCTGCGGCGCGAAGGCGTCCTTGAACCCCTTCTTGGCGCCGTGCAGGGACTCGTACACGGTGTGCCCGATGACGGGGGTGCGCAGGAGGACGTCCTTGCCCCAGGCGAGGACCTTCTCGTAGCTGTCGGTGGTACGCAGGGTTGCCAGGTGGTTGGCGAGGCCGCCGATGGTCGGGGCGTAGGACCGTTCGTTGTCGTTGACGACGATGATCAGCGGGCGGTCCCTGGCGGCCGCGATGTTGTTGAGCGCCTCCCAGGCCATGCCGCCGGTGAGCGCCCCGTCCCCTATGACGGCCACGACGTGGCCCCGCTCCCCCAGGACCTGGTTGGCCTTGGCGAGGCCGTCCGCCCAGCCGAGCGCGGTGGACGCGTGGCTGTTCTCGATGACGTCGTGCTCGGACTCCTCGCGCGAGGGGTAGCCGGACATGCCCCCCTTCCCGCGCAGCTTCGAGAAGTCCTGACGTCCTGTCAGCATTTTGTGCACGTAGCTCTGGTGTCCGGTGTCCCACAGGATCCGGTCGACCGGCGACTCGAAGACCCGGTGCAGGGCCATCGAGAGTTCCACCACCCCGAGGTTGGGTCCCAGGTGGCCGCCGGTCCTCGCGACCGCGTGGATCAGGAACTCCCTGATCTCCGCGGCCAGTTCGTCGAGCTGTTCCTCGCTCAGCGCCTTCAGATCGCGCGGCCCCCGGATGCTTTCCAGAATTGTCACGCTCGGGCCCCCTCTCCGGTTGTTCCTCAGCTCACGGTGACGTCAGGGGTGCCCGAGGCCACCCCGGCGTCCGTCATCTGCTCGGCGATCTTCATCGCCTCTTCGATGAGGGTCTCGACGATCTTCGACTCGGGGACGGTCTTGATGACCTCGCCCTTCACGAAGATCTGGCCCTTGCCGTTGCCCGACGCGACGCCGAGATCCGCCTCGCGCGCCTCGCCGGGACCGTTCACCACACACCCCATGACGGCGACCCGAAGGGGCACCTCCATCCCGTCGAGGCCCGCCGAGACCTCGTCGGCCAGCTTGTAGACGTCGACCTGCGCCCGGCCGCACGACGGGCACGACACGATCTCCAGACGCCGCTCCCGAAGGCCCAGCGACTCCAGGATCTGGATGCCGACCTTGATCTCCTCGACGGGCGGCGCGGACAGCGAGACGCGGATCGTGTCGCCGATCCCCTCACTCAGCAGCGCCCCGAAGGCGACAGCCGACTTGATGGTGCCCTGGAAGGCCGGCCCCGCCTCGGTCACACCTAGGTGCAGCGGATAGTCACTGGCCGCGGCGAGCTGGCGGTAGGCGTTCACCATCACGACCGGGTCGTTGTGCTTGACCGAGATCTTGATGTCGCGGAAGCCGTGCTCCTCGAAGAGGGACGCCTCCCACAGGGCGGACTCGACGAGCGCCTCGGGGGTGGCCTTGCCGTACTTCTTCAGGAGCCGGGCGTCGAGCGAGCCCGCGTTCACACCGATGCGGATCGGGGTGCCGTGGTCCTTGGCCGCCTGCGCGATCTCCTTGACCTTGTCGTCGAACTGCTTGATGTTGCCCGGGTTCACCCGGACCGCCGCGCAGCCCGCCTCGATGGCGGCGAAGACGTACTTCGGCTGGAAGTGAATGTCCGCGATCACGGGGATCTGCGACTTCCTCGCGATCGTCGCGAGCGCGTCCGCGTCGTCCTGCGTGGGGCACGCCACCCGCACGATCTGGCAGCCGGACGCCGTCAGTTCGGCGATCTGCTGCAGCGTGGCCCCGATGTCCGAGGTCCGTGTCGTCGTCATCGACTGCACGGACACCGGCGCTCCGCCCCCCACTGCCACCGGTCCGACGTGGATCTGCCGACTCGTTCTGCGGTCGGCGATCGGTCGGACCGGCAGCGAAGGGAGCCCCAGTGCTGTGCTTGTCCGGGGGGAACCCCCCAGACCCCCGCCGGGCTCTCCGGAGGTCATGTCGGTGTCACCCGCGGTTTCCGGAGACGGTCTCGCGGGCGGCGCGGATGGACTCCTTGAGCGAGCCCATGGTGGCGAGGACGGCCGTCGGCTCGTAACCGCAGTGCGCCATGCAGTTGTTGCAGCGCTCGTCCTTGCCGCGCCCGTAGGCGTCCCAGTCGGTCTTCTCGATGAGGTCCTTGTACGTGGTCACGTACCCGTCCGCCATCAGGTAGCAGGGCTTCTGCCAGCCGAAGAGCGAGTAGTTCGGGATCGCCCACGCCGTGCACGGGAAGTCGACCTTGCCCTCGAGGAAGTCGAGGAACAGCGGCGAGTGGTTGAGGCGCCAGCGGCGCCTGTTGCCGCCCGCGAAGGCCTTCTTGAAGAGCTCGCGAGTCTGCTCGACGCCCAGGAAGTGCTCCTGGTCGGGCGCCTTCTCGTAGGCGTAGGCGGGCGAGAGCATCATCTCGTCGACCTCGAGGTCGTCGTTGAGGTAGTTCAGGACCTCGATGATGTTCTGAGGGGTGTCCGTGTTGAAGAAGGTGGAGTTCGTGGTGACCCGGAAGCCCCGCTTCTTGGCCTCCTTGATCGCCTCCACCGCCTCGTCGAAGACGCCTTCCTTGGCGACGGACTCGTCGTGACGCTCGCGCATCCCATCGATGTGCACCGTGAAGGCGAAGTACGGCGAAGGCGTGAACTTGTCCATCTTCTTGCGCATGAGCAACGCGTTCGTGCAGAGGAAGACGTACTTCTTCCTCGCCACCAGCTGCCGGACGATCTCGTCGATCTGCGGGTGCATGAGCGGCTCGCCGCCGGCGATGGACACCATCGGCGCGCCGGACTCCAGGACGGCGCCCACGGCCTGCGCCACGGGCATCCGCTGCTTCAGCACTCCGGCGGGGTGCTGGATCTTCCCGCAGCCCTCGCACTTGAGGTTGCAGGCGTAGAGCGGCTCCAGTTCGACAATGAGCGGGAACTTGTCGCGCCTGCGAACCTTCTGTTCAAAGAGGTACGTCGCGACCTTGATGGACTGGCGAAGCGGCATGGCCATCTGGCTCACCTCCGAGGGAGCAGCAAAGAACGGTGCCATTCGAAAAATGCGGGAAGCACGGCACGAAGAACGCGGAAAGCCGATATTCCACCGCGCACCGTGCCGATACGGACGAGTTCATGTTCTGGAGCGTCCACGACCACTCGTACGGCCGCAACCGGACGCGGGCCCCGCGCGGCCGCCGTGCGCAGCGTGGCCGCGGACTCCATGTCCACGGCGATCGCGCCCATGGCCAGCAGGTCACCGCGCTCGTGGCCGCGCACGACATGGTCGGAGCCGGTGAGCGGACCGGTGTGCACGGTCCGTCCCGGTACGGCCCTGATCAGCTCCTTGACGAGGAGTTCCGTGCCGGTGCACGGCGTGGAGCCGTACGGGTCGCGGGTCTCCTCGGCGACGACCAGGTCACCCGGGTGCATCCCGGGGGCGAGGCCGGCGCAGAAGCCGGTCGCGACGACCGCCGCGTCCTGCAGGGCGGGGTCCTCGAGCACCTTGGCCACGGACCGCTCGGCCGCCTTGGGGCCCATGCCCGTGCGCAGCACGGTCACGGGGGCCGGTGCTCCGGTGCGGGCGCCGGTGCGCAGGGCGAGGTGCTCGATGCCGAGCGCGCAGGCGACCAGCAGCGGGGCGGCGTCCGGCAGGCGCGGGGCCGCCGGGGATCGGGCCATCAGCCCCCCTTGCCCGGCAAGGACGCCTGGTCGGCGAACGGCTCCCCGTGGACGTACCGGCCGAGTGCCGTGAGCGGGAAGACATGGCGGTAGAGGTGGTAGTTGATCGAGAAGTCCCACGGGAAGCCGGTGCCGGTGAAGTACGGCTCGTCCCAGGTGCCGTCCTCCAGCTGGGTCTCGGTCAGCCAGGCGGCGCCCCGCTCGACGGCCTTGGAGTCCCGCTCCCCCGCCGACAAAAGCGCCATCAGCGCCCAGCCGGTCTGCGAGGCGGTCGAGACGCCGTGGCCCTTCCAGTCCTCGTAGCGGTAGGAGCGCAGGTCCTCGCCCCAGCCGCCGTCGTCGTTCTGGACGGATTCGAGCCAGGCGACGGCGCGGCGGACCGCGGGGTGCGAGGGGGGCAGCCCGGCGGCGGTCAGGGCCGGCAGCACCGACCCTGTCCCGTATACGTAGTTGACACCCCAGCGGCCGAACCAGGCGCCGTTCGGCTCCTGTTCGGCGAGCAGCCACTCGATGCCGCGCCGGGTGCGCGGATCGTGCGACATGCCCTCGACGGCAAGCATCTCCACCACGTGCCCGGTGACGTCCGCGGACGGGGGGTCGATGACCTCGCCGAAGTCGCAGAACGGCAGCCGGTTGGGGAACGGGCTGGTGTTGTCGACGTCGAAGGCGGCCCAGGCGCCGTTCCTCGACTGCATGCCGAGGTTCCAGCGCACGCCGCGCTCGATGGCCTTCTCCATACGCACGGTGTCCGGGTGCCGGACGCGGCGCAGCGCGAGGACGACCTCGGCGGTGTCGTCGATGTCGGGGTAGTTGTCGTTGTGGAACTCGAACGCCCAGCCGCCGGAGGCGAGTTGGGGCCTGCGGACGGACCAGTCGCCGGGCCGGTCGATCTGCTCCCGGAGCATCCAGTCGGCGGCCTTGACCAGCCGGGGGTGGTCGGCGGGCAGACCGGCGTCGGCGAGGGCGATCACGGCCAGACAGGTGTCCCACACGGGCGACTGGCAGGCCTCGATCATCCGGGCCCCGTCCTCGCGCCACACGGCGAACCGGTCGAGCGACTCCAGCCCCGCCTTCATCACGGGGTGTTCGAGGTCGTAGCCGAGCAGGTGGAGGGCGATGACCGAGTACACCGCCGGGGGCTGGATACCGCCCCAGCAGCCGTCGTTCTCCTGGCGTTCGATGATCCAGCGGGCGGCCGAGTTCATGGCCGCCTTGCGCAGCCTGCGCGGCGCGAACTTGCGATACAGGTGCATCGCCTTGTCGAGCCGCTCGAAGGCGCCGTCCCAACTCGCAATCGGAGCAAGGGGCCTGGCCGGGTTGGGGTTGCGCGGGTCGGTGTGCAGCTCGTCGAGCGGGAAGGGCGCGGGCCGTACGGGGCGCTTCGCGGAGACGACCGTGAGCGGCACGATGGTCTGTCGGGCCCAGCAGCCGAAGTCGTAGATGTTGAGCGGCATCCACTTCGGGAAGTAGATGAGTTCCGGGGGCAGTTCGGGCAGGTCGTCCCACTTCCACCAGCCGAACAAGGCCAGCCAGATGCGGGTGAAGACGCGGCTCGCGGCGATGCCGCCCCGCTCCCGGATCCAGGCGGAGGCCTTCGCCATGTGCGGCGCGTCGGGGGCGTCCCCGGCCAGGCGCAGGGCCACGTACGCCTCGATGGTGGTGGAGAGTTCGCCGGGGCCGCCGTAGAACGTGGCCCAGGTGCCGTCGTCGCGCTGTTCACCCCGGATGAAGAGCCCGGCGGCGCGGGTGGTCGCCTCGTCCCCGATCCCGAGGAACTGGCGCAGCAGCAGGTCCTCGGCGTCCATCGTGACGTTCGTGTCGAGGTCGCCCTTCCACCAGCCCTGGGCGTCCTGCCGGGCGAGCAGGAAGTCCGTGGCGCGACGGACAGCGCTGGCGGCGTCGTGCGTCCCGGCCGCCCCGGGGCTCGTGTCGGTCAATTGGGCAGTGGTGGCCGAGGTCGCGCCGGGAGCTGCCGCTCCGCTGCTTCCGTCGGTCGTCGCTGTCATGGCTTCCCCTTCGTGCAGTGCTCGATCTCTGCTGGGTCCGCCGTCGGCCGATGCCCTGGATGGGCACCGGCCGGCGACTGCGAGTCATATGCGGCCGATAGCGATCATCTCTTTCGTACGACGACGAAGTCCGCGAGCGCGACGAACTGCGCCCGCACGTGGTCCTGCATCTGGACGGAGTCCAGGGCCTCGATGGCGACGGCGTACTGCCGGCGCGCCTCCTCGGCGGTCCAGTCGCGGCCGCCGGCCTCCTCGATGAGGGCCGCGCGGGCCGCGAACTCCTCCTCGGAGAAGGTGTCGAAGTCGATGCTCTTCGCGTCGGCGGCGAGGAGTTCACCGAGCCGCTCGGACGCGGGGCCGCCCGCGGCGAGCGCGGCGACGACGGGCAGTGACTTCTTGCGCTGGCGCAGATCGCTCCAGGTCTGCTTGCCGGTGGCCTCCGGGTCGCCCCAGATACCGAGCAGGTCGTCGACGGCCTGGAAGGCGAGGCCGAGGTGGTAGCCGTACTTCTCCAGCTGGTCGGCGGTCCGGTCGTCGGCGCCGCCGAGCACGGCGCCGATGGAGGAGGCGCAGGCCAGCAGGGCGCCGGTCTTGTTGCCCTCCATCTCCAGGCACTCCTCGACGGTGACCCGCTCGCGGTGCTCGTAGCTGATGTCCTGCGCCTGCCCGTCGATCAGGGCGCGCGAGGCGGCGGTCAGTCGGCGCGTGGCGCGGCCTGCCTCGACGGTGCCGAGTTCGAGGAGCACCTCGTTGGCGAGGGCGAAGAGCGCGTCGCCGACGAGGATGGCCTGCGCCGGGCCGTGCACCTTCCAGACGGTGTCCCGGTGGCGGCGCTGTTCGTCGCCGTCCATCAGGTCGTCGTGCAGGAGGGAGAAGTTGTGCACCAGCTCGACGGCGACCGCGCCGGGTACGCCCACCTCGGGCGCCGCGCCGGGGACCTGGGCGGACAGCACGGCGAGCGCGGGGCGTACCGCCTTGCCGCCGTCGCCGTCGGCCGGGTTGCCCTGGGCGTCGATCCAGCCGAAGTGATAGGCGGCGACGGTGTCCATCGGGGGTGCGAGGCGGTCCACGGCGGCCCGCAGCACCGGGGTGGCCAGGGTCCGGCCGCGCTCGAGCAGCGCGGTCACGTCCACCGCGTCGGCGGCCGGTTCGGCCGAGGGCACAGCGGGCACAGGGTCTCCTTTTGTTGCGTCGCCGGGGGCCGGATGGTCCGCCCCCTGGAGATCGAGCTTCATGCCGCCTCCCGGAACAGATGACCGCGTGGGCGGTCGAGTGCGGCGAGAGCGGCATCGGCGGCGCTGACACCGCTGCGTACCGCGCTTTCCATGGTCGCGGGCCACCCGGTGGCGGTCCACGCGCCGGCCAGGTACAGGCCGGGGGCGTTGGTGCGGGCCGTGGGCCGCAGCGCGCCGACACCGGGAGCCGGCGCGAAAGTCGCCGTGCG
The DNA here is from genome assembly GCF_026340095.1 of Streptomyces sp. NBC_01446. Lineage (GTDB taxonomy): Bacteria > Actinomycetota > Actinomycetes > Streptomycetales > Streptomycetaceae > Streptomyces > Streptomyces aureus. Next base: position 1,168,849 of record NZ_JAPEPO010000001.1, read on the forward strand.
CTCCCGGGTGACGAAGAAATCGAGTACCTTCGCACCCCGAGCTGCCGGCAACAGCCGCTCGAACTCGGGCAGGTAGCGCTCGCGGAGCACGGCGACGGGCTCGTCGATCTCGTCCTGCGCGGCCGACTGCGACACCGCGAGGTACTGGCCCACGCGTCCCCCACCGCCACCCTCGGCCGAGGGCCCTTCGGGCCCGCCCCTCAGCAGTCCGGACGCTTCCGTGCGGTCGAAGACCCACTGCACCGGCGAGCCGAGCGCGGCGAAGAAGGGCCGCTTGAGGACCTTGCGGTCGTAGACGACGTGCAGGTTGAGGATCGGCGCGGTCCCGATGGCGAGCAGCCGCTCGGCGTCGTCGAGCGCGCCGTCGGGCAGCAGGTCGTACGTCTCGCGCTGGGGCACGGCGAGGACGACGGTGTCCGCCGCGATCCGCTCCCCGGGAACCTCCACGCTCCAACGTCCGTTCTCGGTACGGGAGATGGAGGTGACGCGTGTACGGAGTTCGGTGCGTACGCCCGCGGAGTCGAGCGCCTTGCGGGCGAGAGTGTCGTGGAGTTCACCGAGGGGGACGCGTGCCCAGCCGATGTCGGCCGCGCCCGGTTCGGACAGCAGCCCGGTCTTGAACACCATGGCGGCGAGCCCGAGCGAGGACTCGCCGGCGACGGCGTTCAGGGTGGCGACGCCCACCAGGTCCCAGAGGGCCTCGATGGCGCGCCGCGACTGGCCGTGTTCGGCCAGCCAGCTACCGAAGTCCCGTTCGTCCAGGGCCGGATCGTCCAGGTCGAGCCCCTTGAGGGCCAGCGCGGCACGCCCTACGTTGGCGCGCTCGGCGAGCGAGAGATGCGGATACGTGGCGAGGCTCGCGGCGAGATGCAGCGGCACGGGCAGTGCGGTGCGGCGCAGTCTGCCGAGCCGGTTCCTGTCGGCGTCGAGGACGGGTACGTCGAGACGTTCCTGCAGGGGCGACAGGGCCGTGCCGTCGATGCGGTCGAGGAACCAGCGATATGCGGAGCAGCAGCGCAGGTACACGTGCTGACCGTTGTCGATGGTGAGGTCGCCGCGCTTGAAGGAGAACGCGAGACCGCCCAGCCTCGGGCGCCCTTCGAGCAGGGTGACGTCGAGGCCCGCGTCGGCGAGCGCGAGTGCGGCCGTGGTCCCGGCGAGACCACCGCCGACCACGACCGCGGTCTGCCGTCCGGATTCTTCGGCGATGTCCGCGCCCGGCCCGTCGGGCCGCATGTTCCCGGTACTCATGCGCCCTCCCCTCCGGCCGTTCCGTCAGTGTGCGCGCGATGGTTGAAAGACGCACGGCAAGCCGCTGAAGTCATGGACGCCGGGTCGGCGTGGAGGGTTGCCCGCCGTTTCCCGTCGGTGCGGACCGCTCTGTCGGACGGGCTCATCAGACACGCCTCCTGAGGTGCTGCCGGGAGACGCTGCGGGCGTCGAGACCGGACAGGCCACGCACGGCGACGTACGCCTTCTCGCGCCCGGGGAGCGAGACGCGGCCGCGCAGGACCGCCTCGGGCTCGCGCTCGATGCGGTCGAGCAGGCGCCGGTAGATGCCGGCCATGGCTGCGACGCAGGCGCCGCTGCGCCGGTCGAGCAGCGGAAGGAGCCGGTACCCCTCGGCGAACAGGGCGCGGGCGCGGCGCACCTCGAAGTGCACGAGGCCCGCGAAGTCCGATCCCGCCGGCGGTGTGGGGGCGTCGAAGCCGGCCGAGCAGCCGAACTTGGCGAGGTCGTCGGCGGGCAGGTAGGTGCGGCCGTCCGCCGCGTCCTCCCGCACGTCGCGAAGGATGTTGGTGAGCTGGAGCGCGAGCCCGAGCGTATCCGCGTACTCGGAGGCACGCTCGGCGCCGCGCGCACCCGGCTCGGTGCCGAAGATGCCGAGCGAGACCCTGCCGATGGCGCCGGCGACGCAGCGGCAGTAGACCTTGAGGTCGTCCCAGGTCTCGTACGTCTCGCCGCGCAGGTCCATCAGGACGCCGTCGATGAGTTCGTCGAGGCCGCCGAGCGGGATCGGGAACCGGTGCGCGGCATGCGCGAGGGCGACGCCCACCGGGTCGGTGTCGTCCTCCGCCACGTCGCCGTCGCGCACCCGGGCGAGCAGTGCCCGGGTCTCGTCGAGCCGGTCGGCCTTGACGTCCGGCGGCAGCGCTCCGTCGCCGATGTCGTCGACGCGGCGCGAGAACGCGTACACCGCCGACATGGCGCGCCGCTTGGCCGTCGGCAGCAGCCTGATGCCGTAGGCGAAGTTACGTGCCTGCTGTCCGGTCACGGTCTCGCAGTAGCTGTATGCGGCGAGTACCGCTGCCGACACCTGCTGATCTGACTCCACGGTCCGGCTCACCCCTCTCCTCGCAGAGTCGCTCCCACCTCACGCAGCAACCGGAGCTTGGTGGGCTTGGGCGGTCCGGGAAGTACGTCGTACGAAACGGCGGCGATCGCGGTGACCGCCGCCTTCCCCCCAGCCACGAACCCGGCAAGCAGCAGCTTCAGCCTGCCGTGGACGCTACCCACGAGGGGGGTGCCTTCATTCAGGAGACCGAGGGCGCGTTCGGCCTCGAACGCGACCAGGGCGCGCACCGATGCGCCCGCCGTGGGAGCGGCGAGGTCGGACTCCTGGACATGGAACTGTTTCATGTCCTCGGCGGGCAGGTAGATGCGCCCCTGCCTCAGGTCCTCCGCGACGTCCTGAAGGTGTTCGACGATCTGCAGGCCCGTGCACACGGCGTCCGAGCGGCGGATGCGCTCCGGGGTCGCGGTGCCGGTGATCGCGAGGACGAGGCGGCCGACCGGGTTGGCGGAGAACTCGCAGTAGGCCAGCAGGTCGTCGTACGTCTCGTAGCGCGTGACGAGTTGGTCCTGGCGGTTGGCCTCGATGAGGCCGAGGAAGGGTTCGGGGGTGAGGCCGCGGCGGTGCACGGTGGGCTGCAGGGCGCGCAGAAGGGGGTGACGGGGGGTGGAATCGAACACCCGGTGAAGGTCGGCCTCGAAAGCGTCGAGCAAAGCCAGCCGGTCCCCGTCGGCCCGTTCGGGTGACACGCCCAGGAGGCGGGCGTCGGCACCGCCGGGAGCGAGGTCGCCGTCACCGATGTCGTCGACGAGGCGGGCGAAGCCGTAGACCGCCATGAGGTCGTCGCGCCAGTCCCGGGGCAGGAAGAAAGGGGCCACCGGGAAGTTCTCGTCGGCGGCCTTGTCGAGTGTCGCACCGGCCGGGGACCCGGCGGCGGGCGCTCCCGATGATCCCGTCACCACGCGCTGCCCGGTACCAGGACGGCGAAAGCATCGTGGAGCTGGAAAGTTTCCATAGCCATTGCCGTCACATCTCCCGTTCTACACTGCTGACCCAAAACATCCCATTTCGGACACGCCGCCCAGCCTTACGCACGGCAGACCGACCCTTGAGTCAGGGTGTCGCGCATTATCGCCCCTTTGCCGCGAATCGGCACCGGTACAGCTTACGTTGTACAACCGGCCCTGCCCCGACGGGGTTTCCTGCGGATCACAACAACACACCGATTGGCTCCAAGATTCCCTGCGCGCAAGGAAGTTGAACCTCGCTTGACCTCGGAGAGAAACAATTGCCGTCTACATGCATATCAAGGCCCCGCCGAAGAGTTCCCGGCGGGGCCTTGAGACGCGAAACGGGAGCAGAGGGTTGCCCGGAGGCCGTCCCGGCTACTTGCCCGTGAACTTCTCGTACTCCTTGAGTACCTCAGCTGTCGGTCCGTCCATACGCAGCTCGCCGCGCTCCAGCCAGAGCACGCGGTCGCAGGTGTCGCGGATCGACTTGTTGTTGTGGCTGACGAGGAAGACCGTGCCGGCCTCCTTGCGCAGCTCGCGGATGCGGGCCTCGGAGCGCTTCTGGAACTTGCGGTCACCCGTAGCCAGGGCCTCGTCGATCATGAGGACGTCGTGGTCCTTGGCCGCCGCGATGGAGAAGCGCAGCCGCGCCGCCATACCGGAGGAGTAGGTGCGCATCGGGAGCGTGATGAAGTCGCCCTTCTCGTTGATGCCCGAGAAGTCGACGATCTCCTGGTAACGCTCCCGGATCTGCTCGCGGGACATACCCATCGCGAGCCCGCCGAGTATGACGTTCCGCTCGCCCGTCAGGTCGTTCATGAGCGCCGCGTTCACACCGAGGAGCGAGGGCTGGCCGTCGGTGAAGACCTTGCCCTTCTCCGCCGGCAGGAGCCCGGCGATCGCGCGCAGCAGGGTCGACTTGCCGGACCCGTTCGAGCCGATCAGGCCGATCGCCTCGCCGCGGTACGCGGTGAAGGTGACGCCCTTGACGGCGTGCACCTTGCGCACGCCGCGCGCGGCGTCGTCGGAGCCCCGCTTGACGATGCGGCTCAGCGCGGCGGTGGCGCTGCCCTTGCCCGTCTTGGCACCGTTGACGCGGTACACGATGTGCAGCCCGTCCGCGATGACGGTCGGGATGTGTCCCTTGCCTGCGTTCTTGCCCAGGATGTCTTCGTCAGCCACGGCCGTACCGCTCCTCTGCCTTCCAGAAGTAGACGAAGCCGCCGACGGCGACCAGCACCGACCAGCCGGCCGCGACCGCCCACACGTGCGGCGGCAGGTTCCCGGAGTCGTATCCGTCGATGAGCGCGAAGCGCATCAGGTCCATGTAGATGGCGGCCGGGTTCCACTGCAGGAGGTCGGCGACCCACGCGGGCTTGTCGGCCAGCATGATCGGGATGGAGAACATCACACCGGACGCGTACATCCACGTACGCATCACGAACGGCATCAGCTGCGCCAGGTCCGGGGTCTTCGAGCCCATCCTCGCCATGATCAGCGCGAGTCCGGTGTTGAAGAGGAACTGGAGCGCGAGCACCGGGATGATCAGCAGCCAGGACATACCCGGGTAGCTGCCGAAGCCGATCGCGACGATGAACAGGACGATCATCGAGAACAGCAGCTGCTGGAGCTGCTGGAGCGCGAACGAGATCGGCAGCGAGGCCCGTGGGAAGTGCAGGGCGCGCACCAGACCCAGATTGCCCGAGATCGCCCTCACGCCCGCCATCACCGAGCTCTGCGTGAAGGTGAAGACGAAGACGCCAGTGACCAGGAACGGGATGTATACGTCCATCGACATGCCCCGGCTGGCGTGCAGGATGAGGCCGAAGATGAGGTAGTACACGGCCGCGTTCAGCAGCGGCGTCGCCACCTGCCAGAGCTGGCCGAGCTTGGCCTGGCTGTACTGGGCGGTGAGCTTCGCCTGCGAGAAGGCGAGGATGAAGTGACGCCGCCCCCACAGCTGGCTGACGTACTCGAACAGGCCCGGCCTGGCACCACTGACGGTCAGACCGTACTTGGTGGCCAGGTCGGCCGGGGACAGCCCCTCGTCGGGCGACGGACGCGCGGTCACCGCGACACCGCCGTCATGCGTTGTCTCACTCACTAGTGGAAACTTTCGTCTTCAAAGTGCGCAGCCTGGTCGGGCATAGGCACGGGCCAACGACCGGGGTACGGGCCGAATGCTCTCAGACACGAGCTTGTCAGATGATGGGAGGTCGGCCCAGTCGGGTCAAGCGCCACACCGTACGCCACTTCATGGGACGCCTGGGGCCGCACGGGCTCGTCCAGCCCTCCTTGAACCCGCCGAACCAGGCCTTGAGCGCAGGTCCGGAAGGGCGTCGGGCGAGCGTGAGGAGCAGCCAGACCCCGAGGTAGACGGGGACGATGAGCGCGGGCAGATTGCGGCGGGCGAGCCAGACCCGGTTCCTGGCGACCATGCGGTGATAGACCGCGTGCCGGGAGGGAGCCGTGGTCGGGTGGTGCAGCACCATGTCCGCGCGGTAGTCGATCATCCACCCCGCGTCGAGGGCACGCCAGGCGAGGTCGGTCTCCTCGTGGGCGTAGAAGAACTCGTCGGGCAGGCCGCCGACCTCGGCGAGGACACCGGTGCGCACCGCGTTCGCGCCGCCGAGGAACGTGGTGACGCGCGAGGAACGCATCGGGTCGGCGGCACGCAGGCGCGGGACGTGACGGCGCTGGGTGACACCGGTCTCCGGGTCGGCGATCCGGAAGCTGATGATGCCCAGCTTCGGATCGGCCTCGAAGGCCTCGCGGCACAGCTGAGCGGTGTCGGTGTTCGGCAGGAGGCCGTCGTCGTCGAGGAAGAGCAGCACGTCCACGTCGGAGCCCGAGGGCCCGAAGGCCTCGATGCCGACGTTGCGCCCGCCCGGGATACCGAGGTTCTCGGGCAGTTCGACGGTGCGGACACCGGCGGGGACGTCCGGGACCGGGGAGCCGTTACCGACCACGACCACCTCGACCCGGTCGCCGTCCTGCTTGGCGACGGAGTCGAGGAGGGCGCGCAGCTCCTCGGGGCGGTTGCCCATGGTGATGATCACCGCGCCGACCTTCATCCGCGTACTCACTTCAGCCTGCTCGACGCCAGGATGGACACCAGGTGCAGCAGGGTCTGGAGCAGCGCGATGCCGGCCAGAACCGCCACGCCCAGGCGCGTGAAGAACAGGTCGCCCCGGATCTGGTCGACGATCGCGAGGACCAGGATCAGCAGCGACGCCTCGATGCCGAGGATGAGGCGGTGGAACTTGAGCGCCGACGCCGCCTTGCGGGCGAGCGCCATGCCGGAGGCCTGGATCTCGGACGCGGACTCCTTGACCTGCTCCTTGCCGCTCTGCGCGCGGGCCACGCCGACCAGGTCCGTCTCGGCCTTGATCAGGATGGCGCCGAGCGCGGCGAGCGTGCCGAGGAAGGCCCACAGCCAGTCGATCCGGCCCGAGCCCCACAGGTCGGCGGCGCGCAGGCCGAAGCCGACGAGGACCGCGGCGTCGGTCAGGTACGCGCCGACGCGGTCCATCCAGACGCCGGCGAGCGAGTACTGCTTGCGCCACCGGGCGATCTCGCCGTCGACGCAGTCGAGCAGCAGGTACAGCTGGACCGCGACGACGCCGAGAACGGCGCCCCAGACACCCGGGACCAGCAGCGCGGGCGCCGCGAGGACGCCGCACACGGTCATCAGGTAGGTCAGCTGGTTGGGGCTGACCTTGGTGTTCACGAGGTGGCGGTCGATGCGCAGCGAGATCTCGCGCATGTAGAGCCGGCCGCCCCAGTGCTCGCCGCTGCGCCGGTCCTTCACCCCTGCGGGGTGAACGACCGGGCGCAGCTCAGCTACCGATGGCTTTTGCATAGTCGGCGTAGGCGTCCCTGATCTGGTCGGTGGACAGATTGAGGTGCTCGAGGATCGTGTACCGGCCCGGACGGGTCTGCGGCGCGAACTCCACGACCTGGACGAACTCGTCCACGGTGAAGCCGATCTCCTCGGGGGTCACGGGCAGGCCGTGCCTGCGCAGGACCTCGACCATGTACAGCGACTCCTCGCGCGCTCCCCGCAGGAACATCGCGAAGGCCGCGCCCAGGCCGCACTGCTCGCCGTGGCTGGCGGCGCGCTTGGGGAAGAGGAGGTCGAAGGCGTGGTTGATCTCGTGGCAGGCACCGGAGGCCGGACGGGAGTCGCCCGACACCGACATCGCGATACCGGTGAGGACCAGCCCCTCGGCCAGGACCTGGAGGAACGCGTCGTCCCCCACGCCGCCGGGGTGGCGCAGCACGGCCTCGCCGGCCTGGCGGGCCATGGCGGCGGCCAGGCCGTCGATGTCCTCGCCGCGCTCGCGCGCGGCCAGCTCCCAGTCCGCGATCGCGGAGATGTTGGACAGGGCGTCACCGATCCCGGACCGCACGAAGCGGACCGGGGCCTCACGGATGATGTCGAGGTCGATGACGACCGCGATCGGGTTCGGCACACCGTACGAGCCACGGCCCGCGTCGTTGTCGAGCGTCGCGACCGGCGAGCACAGGCCGTCGTGCGACAGGTTCGTCGCGACGGCGACAAGCGGCAGGCCGACGCGCGCCGCGGCGAACTTGGCGCAGTCGATGATCTTGCCGCCGCCGAGGCCCACGACCGCGTCGTAGCGGCCCTTCTTGATGGCCTCGGCGAGCTTGATCGCGTCGTCGAGCGTCCCGCCGCCGACCTCGAACCACTCCGCACGGGGCAGCTGCGGCTCGAGGCGCTTGCGCAGGACGGCGCCCGAGCCACCGCTGATCGCGATGGCCAGGCGTCCGGTGGACGACGAGATCCGCTGGTCGGCGAGAACGGTCGCCAGGTCGTCGATCGCCCCCGCCCGGATGTCGACGACAACCGGCGAGGGGATGAGCCTCGTCAGTACTGGCACGCGATAACACGTCCCTTGGCGAGGTCGTCGTGGTTGTCGATCTCGACCCACTTGACGTCGCCGATCGGGGCTACGTCGATCCTGAAGCCACGGTTCACGAGCTCCTGGTAACCGTGCTCGTAGAACTGCTGCGGGTCCGTCTCGAAGACGGTCTTGAGCGCGTCGGCGAGCTCGTCGGCCGCCTCGCCCTCGATGAGCGTGACGCCGATGTACTCACCGGTCGCCTCAGCCGGGTCCATCAGCTTGGTGATCTTCGTCATGCCGCCCTCGGGGCCGACGACGACCTTCATCTCCTCGTCGGCGAGGGACTTCACCGTGTCGAGGGCGAGGATGATCTTCTTGCCGTCACCGCGGGCGGCGAGCAGCGTCTTCTCGACGGAGACCGGGTGCACGGTGTCGCCGTTGGCGAGGATCACGGAGTGCTTGATCGCGTCACGGCCGCACCACAGGGAGTAGGCGTTGTTCCACTCCTCGGCCTTGTCGTTGTCGATCAGGGTGATCTTGACGCCGTACTTCTGCTCGAGCGCCTCGCGACGCTCGTAGACGGCCTCCTTGCGGTACCCGACGATGATCGCGACCTCGGTGAGACCGATCTCGGCGAAGTTGCCGAGGGTCAGGTCCAGAACCGTGAGGCTCTCCTCGTCACCCTCGGGGCCGACCGGCACCAGGGCCTTGGGCAGGGTGTCGGTGTAGGGACGCAGACGCCGTCCGGCGCCGGCAGCCAGCACGAGGCCGATCATGCGGGTTCTCCTTCATCGTGTACGGCGGGTGCGCCGCGCCTGTGGGCGGTCACCCAGTAGCGGATGCTCTCGACGAGCACCACCAGTGCCACGGCCACGGCGCAAACCGTGAGCGCGACAGTGAAATCTGTGTTGGTGAGCAGTGCGGCGATCACAGTGACCACCAGCGTCCTGCCCTCGTGCCCGCCGATCGCCCGGACCAGCCAGTGCGGGGGCGCGCCGGTGCCACCGCGGATGCGGTACACCGTGTCGTAGTGATGGTAGGCGACCGCGGCCACCAGTCCGAAAGCCGCCGGCAACGCTCCGTTTACGTCCGCTTTCGCTGCGATCAACAGGATCGTGCCGTATTCGGCGGCGCGGAAGACGGGCGGGACCAGCCAGTCGAGGGGGCCCTTGAGGGGGCGCGAGACGGCCGCGGCGGAGGTCAGCGCGTAGACGGCGGCGCCGAGGACGGGCCACCAGCTGCCGTAGTCCGACAGCGCGGTGGCGAGTACGAGGACCAGGGCGCCGAGTGCGGCGATCGCGGGGGCCGTGTGACGAGGCACACCGCGCACCGCGCGCTGGAGCAGCTGGCTCAGGGGCCCGCTGTCGGAGAGCTCCGTGAGGGCCTGCGCGGCCCGGTCCGTGCGGGTGGCGCGGCGGGTCAGCGAGCGCAGGACGCGGCCGGCCGTGGTGTACGTCGCCGCGAGTGCGCAGCCGATCAGCAGGACGATGAACGTGATGCGCGGCGTCGTCAGCGCGGTCAGCACCGCGATCAGGGCCCAGCGTTCGCCGATCGGCAGCACTATCATCCGGCGCACCCAGACCGTCCACCCGACGCTGTCGAGCTTGTCCGAGAGGGCCGCGGTGGGGCTGGTGTTGGCCGTCGCGTCGTGGTTCGCCTCGTTGAAGGAGAAGTCCACGACATGGCGGCAGGTCTGCAGGACCATCGCGCCGAGCGCGAGCGCCCACACGTCGTCGCCTCCCCCACTGCCGCTCGCGGCCGATGCGCCGAGCGCGAGGCCCGCGTAGTAGGCGTACTCCTTGGCGCGGTCGAAGGTCGCGTCGAGCCAGGCGCCGAGCGTCGAGTACTGCAGGGAGTAGCGGGCGAGCTGCCCGTCCGTGCAGTCCAGGACGAAGGAGAAGAGGAGCAGCAGCCCCGCGGCGACGAAGCCGACGCGGGTGCCGGTGGCCGCGCAGCCCGCCGCGATCAGCGCGGTGAGCAGCGAGGCGGTCGTCACCTGGTTCGGGGTGAGACCGCGCCGGGCGCACCAGCGGGCGATGTAGCGGGAGTACGGGCTGATGCAGTAGGTCGTGAAGAAGCCGTCGCGCGCCTTGACCGCCGTACGCAGCCGGATCGCCTCGTCGTCGACGGCGGCGACCGCCTGGCGGGCCTCGTTGCGGGCCTGCGGGTCGGCGGGCACGGCGGCGACGAGCTCACCGAGGTCGGGGCGGTGCACCTCGGTGCCGTATGCCGCTGCCAGGCGCTCGGCGACGCGATCGGCGAGCACGCCGGCCAGGGTGCCGGCGCGCGTACCGAAGTCCGTCGGGGAAGGCTCTTGGGCGGTGTCGCGCAGGGCGCCGGTCAGCGCCTCGCGGGCCGCGGGCTGTACGGAGACGGCTCCGGGGACGGCCGAGGCGGCGAAGCGGGGGTCGGTGAGGCCGAGACGCAGGGCGTGGGTGTGGCCCACGAAGCCCGCGTCGACGAGCGCGACCCGCTGTCCTGCCGGGACCGCGGCGAGCGCCGTCCCTGCCTGTGCGGCGTCCGGGGCGAGCCGCACGTCGAAGCCGAGTGCCCGCAGCTCGCCCTCGAGCGACGACCCGGGTACCGGCTGACCGGTGACGATGGCGGTCGACAGACGAACTCACTCCTTGGATTGCCTGCACGCCGGCGCAGCGGGGCACAGGCGTGATGGGGGCGCCCCGGGCCGAGATCGGCCGGGCGGCACGTCGGCAGAGGCTATCGGATGATGAGAAGCCGACGTTCACCGCCCGTTTACGGCCCGATAAGAGCGGTCTGAGTGTGCGCGACCGCCCCGTCATCATTGTCGATCAAGGCCCCGCCCCACAAACTGCCGGTCCCGCGAAGGCCCGGGACGGCACGTCGCGAGAGCACATAGGGGCACACCCTAGGGTGGTCGACCATGACATGGCTGATCACAGGTGGAGCGGGTTATATCGGGGCACATGTGGCGCGGGCGATGGCTGCCGCCGGTGAGGACGTGGTCGTCCTCGACGACATCTCGACCGGGGTGGCCGAACGGCTGCCGTCGGACATCGAGCTGGTCAGGGGCTCGGCCCTGGACCCCGAGCTGGTGAAGCGGGTGTGCGCCGAGCACTCCGTGACCGGTGTGGTGCATCTCGCGGCCCGCAAGCAGGTCGGGGAGTCCGTGGAGCGGCCCGAGCTCTACTACCGCGACAACGTGGGCGGCCTGGCGGTACTCCTGGACACGGTCGCCGCGGCCGGCGTGCGGCGCTTCGTCTTCTCCTCGTCCGCCGCCGTGTACGGCAATCCGGATGTGGACCTCATCACCGAGTCCACCCCCTGCGCGCCGATGAGCCCCTACGGCGAGACGAAGCTGGCGGGCGAGTGGCTGGTGCGGGCGGCCGGCCGCGCCCACGGCATGGCGACCGTGTGCCTGCGCTACTTCAACGTGGCGGGCGCCGCCGCCCCCGAGCTCGCGGACACCGGCGTCTTCAACGTGATCCCGATGGTCTTCGACCGGCTGAGCCGCGGCGAGGCCCCCCGGATCTTCGGCGACGACTATCCGACGCCGGACGGCACCTGCGTACGTGACTATCTGCACGTCGCCGATCTCGCCGAGGCCCATCTCGCGGCCGCGCGCCGGGTCACGGAGCCGGGCGCGACGGGCGATCTGACGGTGAACATCGGCTCCGGCGAGGGCGTCTCCGTACGCGAACTGGTCGACCTGATCTCCGAGGTCAGCGGCGACCCGCGGGCGGCCGTGGTCGAGCCGCGCCGCGCGGGCGACTCCCCGCGCGCGGTGGCCGTCGCCGAACTCGCGGCGAAGGAGCTCGGCTGGGCGACGAGTCGCGGGGTGCGCGAGATGGTCGAGTCGGCGTGGGCGGGCTGGCGGCTGCGGCACCCGGAGACCGCCGGCAACTGAGCCTCGCGACGCCCTGACCTGCACCCATTTCCGCAGGTCAGGGCACATGACAACGGTGTTCAGTGCAGTGTTTGCAGATACCCCCTACCCGTAGTTCACTGTGATCGCGGGGGCGGCCGACGAGGTGCGCCGAGCAACGGACGGAGGGCGGTTTCCATGGGGGCCGGACACGATCACGGGCACAGTCACGCGCCCACGGGCACGGCCTCGGCCGCGCACCTGGGCCGGCTGCGCATCGCGCTCGGCATCACGCTGACCGTGATGGTGGTCGAGATCGTCGGCGGGGTTCTCGCGGACTCGCTCGCCCTGGTCGCGGACGCGGCACACATGGCGACCGACGCGCTCGGCCTCGGCATGGCGCTGCTCGCCATCCACTTCGCCAACCGCCCCGCGAGCGAACAGCGCACCTTCGGCTTCGCGCGCGCCGAGATCCTGGCCGCGCTCGCCAACTGCCTGCTGCTGCTCGGCGTCGGCGGCTATGTGCTGGTCGAGGCGATCCAGCGGTTCATGGAACCCGCCGAGACCCAGGGCGGGCTGACGATCGTCTTCGGCGTGATCGGCCTCGTCGCGAACATGATCTCGCTGTCGATCCTGGTGCGCGGCCAGAAGGACAGCCTCAATGTGCGCGGCGCCTTCCTCGAGGTGGCCGCGGACGCGCTGGGCTCGGTCGCCGTGATCATCTCGGCGACGATCATCCTGGCCACCGGCTGGCAGGCCGCCGACCCGATCGCGTCGATCGCCATCGGCCTCATGATCGTCCCGCGGACCGTGAAGCTGCTGCAGGAGACGCTGAACGTGCTGCTCGAAGCGGCTCCGAAGGGCGTCGACATGGCGGAGGTACGCGCGCACATCGCGGGGCTCCCCGGCGTCCTGGACGTCCACGACCTGCACGCCTGGACGATCACCTCGGGCATGCCCGTCCTGTCCGCGCACGTGGTCGTGAGTTCGGAGGCCCTCAACGCCATCGGACACGAGAAGATGCTCCACGAGCTCCAGGGCTGCCTCGGCGTCCACTTCGACGTCGAGCACTGCACGTTCCAGCTGGAGCCGGTCGGACACGCGGAGCACGAGGCGAAGCTCTGCCACTGACCGCTCATCATTTAGGGGCAGGTGCGCACGCTGCGTGCTAGCTTGGCCATGGATCTTTGAGGAGGTGGGTTGATGACTGTCGTCGCGGTGAGCGCTGCCCCGCGCAGCGACAGGTGCATCCCCATCTCCCGGGCCGCCGGCTGACCCTCCCCACGCCCCTTTTCGGTCGTCGGGGTGCGCGTCGGCGAGGCCCTCACACCCAAGGGTTCGAACCGTTGACAGACAACGTCGTACGTGACGCCTTCTTCGCCCTGCACCACGGACTTCCCCGGCAGGGCCCCGGCTCCGACTCCACCACCCTGCGTCTCCTCTCCCTCGTGGGGCCGCTGCCCGAGCGCCCGCGCGTGCTCGACCTCGGCTGCGGCCCCGGCCGCTCCGCTCTGCTCCTGGCCGCCGAGACCGGCGGCGAGGTCACCGCGGTCGACCTCCACGAGCCGTTCCTCGATGAGCTGCGCGCCGCCGCGAAGGCGCGGGGCCTCGCCGGCCGGATCCACCCCGCCAACGCCGACATGGGCGAACTCCCCCATCAGGATGCTTCGTTCGATCTGATCTGGGCCGAGAGCTCGGCGTACTCCATCGGCTTCGACGAGGCACTGCGGCGGTGGAAGCGGCTACTCGCCCCGGGCGGCTCGCTCGTGCTCACCGAGTGCGAGTGGACCACCGCCGATCCGTCCCCCGAGGCACGCGCCTTCTGGGAGCCGCACTACGCGCTGCGGACGACCGAGGAGAACGTCCGGGCCTGCACCGGCGCCGGGTACTCCGTGCTCGGCGTCCACCGGCAGCCCGAGTCCGACTGGGACGAGTACTACGGCCCGCTCGCCGAGCGCGCCGACGCCGCGGACCCGCAGGCACCCGGTATGGCCGACGCCCTCGCGGGCACGCGCGCCGAACTGGCGATGCGGCGCGACCACGGCGAGGACTACGGATACACCGGCTACGCGCTGCGCCCCGCGACGTCGTGGCCCACACGGCCGGAGTCGGCCGCCGACGCCGCGGCCGTGCACGCCGTGAACGCCGCCGCCTTCCCGACGCAGGCGGAGGCCGACCTGGTGGAGGCGACACCGACGCGTGGCTGCCCGGCCTGTCGTACGTCGCCGAGGCGCCGGACGGCACCGTGGCGGCGCACGCGCTGATCACCCGCTGCCTGGTCGGCGGCGCGCCCGCGGCGGCCCTGGCACCCGTCGCGGTACTTCCGCGACACCAGCGCACAGGCGCCGGTTCGGCCGTCGTCAGCGCGGTGCTCGACGCGGCACGCGCGCGTGGGGAGCGGCTCGTCCTCGTGCTCGGGCACCCGGAGTACTACCCGAGGTTCGGCTTCACGCCCGCCTCCGGGTACGGCATCCGGCCCGGATTCGAGGTGCCCGACGAGGCGATGATGGCGCTCGTCGTGGGCGCGGCAGACGGTTCCTGGCAGGTGCCGCAGGGCACGATCACCTACCCGGCCGCTTTCGGCGTCTGACCCTGTGCATGTCCCGCCCGGCCCTCCGGGCGGGACATGCGGGCGCTGCCAAGTGCCGGGACTGTCTGTCCCGTACGGCAGACTTGGGGTTCGAGGACCGAAGCGAAGGATGGGTATGCCGACCACACCTGCCACCGCGGCGAACAGTTCGTCGACCGGCACCGGAGAAGCGATCTTGCTGGAACTCGTGGACGAGGACGGCAGGACGATCGGCACGGCGGAGAAGCTCTCCGCGCATCAGGCGCCCGGACAGCTGCACAGAGCGTTCTCCGTGTTCCTCTTCGACGAACAGGGCCGGCTGCTGCTCCAGCAGCGCGCGCTCGGCAAGTACCACTCCCCCGGTGTGTGGTCGAACACGTGCTGCGGGCACCCGTATCCGGGCGAGGCGCCGTTCGCCGCGGCCGCCCGCAGGACGTTCGAGGAGCTGGGGGTCTCGCCCTCGCTGCTCGCGGAGGCGGGGACGGTGCGCTACAACCACCCGGACCCGGACTCGGGCCTGGTGGAGCAGGAGTTCAACCACCTGTTCGTGGGGATGGTCCAGGCGCCGCTGCGGCCGGACCCCTCCGAGGTGGGCGAGACCGCGTATGTGACGGCGGAGGAGCTGGCCGTACGGCACGCCAAGGGGCCGTTCTCGGCATGGTTCATGACCGTGCTGGACTCGGCGCGGCCCGCGATCCGGGAGCTGACGGGACCGTCCGCCGGCTGGTGAGTCCGCCGCTCAGACGCCGGCGGGTTTGAGGGGCAGGGCGGCCCAGATCACCTTGCCCCCGCTCGCCGTGTGCTCGACGTCGCACACCCCGCCCGCCTCCCGGGTGACCTCGCGTACGAGGAGGAGGCCGCGCCCGCCCGTCTGCCCGTCGGTGGCCTCCAGGGCCGTCGGACGGTAGGGGTGCTCGTCCTCCACGGAGACGCGCACCCACTCGGCGCCGACGGCGACCTCCACCGCGAGGACGGGCGAGAGCAGGGCCGCGTGCCGCACGGCGTTGGTGACCAGCTCGGAGACGATGAGCAGCAGCCCCTGGACGAGGTCGTCGGAGGCGGGTACGCCCTGCCGGAACAGCAGGTCACGCACAGCGTGCCGGGCCTGCGGCACGGACGCGTCGACGGCCTGCGCCGTGAAGCGCCAGACGCCCTCGTACGGCAGCGGACTTCCCGGTTCCTGCACGGGGGGCGCTCCCCCAGTGTCTTGAGGACGCGGGCGGGACCCCCACCCCTGGTCGCTCATCGTCCGGTCGCCGCCCTTGCGCTCGATTGTCACCACGCATCGAGTGTTGGGAATCCACTGGTCCATACCGAATGACTGACCAGAAGTCAGCGAGTATCGACGCAATTTGACCGTTGGCGTATGACAGCGTCAGGTGTGCGACTGATCCTGCCGTTCTAGTTTCCTCTTCCAGGGCACTTCAGGTTGTACGTGTTTGGCCTCGTCATCGGCCGTCATGAACCCGACGACGTGTCGGCCGGACCGCGCCATGACGGCTCCTCGCCGGCCACTCCTTGCTGATCGCACGTCCGAGGCCTGCGGATAGCATCCGGCGCATGTCGCACACGCCGCCGCAGCTCACACACTCGGTCACCGACGGCATCGCCACCGTCGTCATCGACCACGCCCCCAAACGGAACGCCATGACGGACGGCATGTGGCGCTCGCTCCCGCCGCTGCTCGCCCGGCTCGAGGCCGACCCGGCGGTGCGGGTGCTGGTGCTGACCGGGGCGGGCAAGACGTTCTGCGCGGGCGCCGACATCTCCACGCTCGGCGGCTCCGGGTCGCGGGCGCAGGAGCTCGCGGTCGCGGCCGAGGAGGCGCTCGCGGCCTTCGCCAAGCCGACGCTGGCCGCGGTGCGCGGGTACTGCGTGGGCGGCGGCTGTCAGCTGGCGGCGGCCTGTGACCTGCGGTTCGCGGCCGAGGACGCGCTGTTCGGGGTCACCCCGTCGAAGCTGGGGATCGTCTACCCGGCGGGCTCGACGCGCCGCCTCGCCTCCCTGGTGGGTCCCGCGACGGCCAAGTACCTTTTGTTCTCGGGCGAGTTGATCGGTACGGAGCGTGCCCTGCGGACCGGGCTCGTGGACGAGGTGCTCGCCGGGGACGAACTGGACAAGCGCGTCGGCGAGTTCGCGCGGATTCTCGGTGAGCGTTCGCAGTTGACGCAGGCAGCGGCGAAGGAGTTCGCCGACGGGCGCGTGGACCGGGCGGCGCACTGGGCCGAGCAGGCGCGTGGAAGCGGCGACACCGCGGAGGGCGTCGCCGCGTTCCTTGAGCGTAGGAAGCCGCACTTCACGTGGACCACGTCAGGGTGAGGAGAACCTCCCGAACCACCTCAGGGTGAAGCCGGTCTCCCGGACCATCTCGGACTACTCCAGGACGAAGCGGCTCTGCGCGCGGAGCTTCTCGACGAGGTGCACGGGGGCCTTCTCGGGCGAACCCGCGTCGTAGGGCGGCTGCGGGTCGTACTCGGTGAGCAGTTGTACGGCCTGCGCGTGTTCGTCGCCCGCGATCGTGCCGACGAGGGTCAGGCCCATGTCGATGCCTGAGGAGACCCCGGCGGCGGTGACGTACTTGCCGTCGACGACGACCCGTTCGCCCGTCGGCTCGGCGCCGAACTGCTTGAGCGTGTCGAGCGCCAGCCAGTGCGACGTCGCGCGCCGGCCGTCGAGCAGACCGGCCGCGGCGAGGAGCAGGGAACCCGTGCACACGGAGGTCGTCCAGGTGCTGGTGGTGTCGGCGGTGCGCAGCCAGTCGAGCAGCACCTCGTTCTCCATCTGCGCGCTCTGGCCCGGGCCGCCGGGGACGATGACGACGTCCGGCTCGGTCAGCTCCGACAGTGCCTTGTCGGCGGTGAGCGCGAGCCGCCCGGTGTCCGACCGCACGGGCCCGGTCCGCTCGGCGACGAAGGTGAGTTCCGCGTCGGGGAGCCTGCCGAGCGTCTCGTAGGGGCCGACGGCGTCGAGCGCGGTGAAGCGGTCGAAGAGGACGATGGCGATCTTCATCGAGTGCCTTTCGGTCAGGATGTGCGGGCTTCGGACGAGCGTCGGCCCGGTGTCCGGGTTCCGGGTGCGCAAAAGCGGCGGCGGTACTCGGCCGGGGACGCGCCGAGCGTTCTGGCGAAGGCGCGGCGCATGGCTTCGGGGGTGCCGTAGCCGCAGGTGCGGGAGATCTTCTCGACGCCGTCGGAGGTGTCCTCCAGGAGGCGGCGCGCCTGTTCGAGGCGGACCAGGTCGACGTACCGGCCTGGGGTCATGCCGGTCTCCGCCTGGAAGGCGCGGGCGAAGTGGCGTGGCGAGAGGCGGGCGCGGGTGGCGAGCGACTCGACGGAGAGGTCGTCGTCGGGGTGCTCGGTGATCCAGTGCTGGACCTCGCGCAGCGGCTCGCGCCGCGCGGTCTGGGCGGAGAGCTGGGCGCTGAACTGGGCCTGGTTTCCCGGGCGTCGCAGGAACACGACGAGGTGGCGGGCGACCGTCAGCGCGGTGTCGCGGCCGTGGTCCTCCTCGACGAGCGCGAGGGCGAGGTCGATGCCCGCGGTGACGCCGGCCGAGGTCACCACGTTCCCGTCGCGTACGTAGATGGGGTCCGGGTCGACCTCGACGGCGGGGTGGTCGCGCGCGAGGCGGTCGCAGTACGCCCAGTGCGTGGTCGCCCGGCGGCCGTCGAGCAGGCCCGCCCCGGCGAGCAGGATGGCGCCCGTGCAGACGGAGACGAGACGTTGTGCGCGCGGGCCGTGCTCCCGCAGCCAGGCGGTCAGGCGCGGATCCGGGCGGCGCGTGCCGCGACCGCCGGGGACGAGGAGCGTGTGCGGCGTGGGCGCGTCGGCGAGTGCGTGGTCGGGGACGAGCGTGAGCCCGCTGGACGTGCGGACGGGGCCGCCGTCGAGGGAGGCGGTGCGGATGCGGTACGTGTCCGCGGGGCGCGGCCCTCGGCAGAGGGCGGCGCCGGCGAAGACCTCTGCCGGGCCGGTCACGTCCAGGCTCTGGACGTCGTCGAACAACAGGATGAGCACGGTGCGGGCGGCCATACGGCCAGTCTTCGGGCACGGCACGACGGCCGCAACGACGAGTACCCCACCTTTCCTGCCATCCGCGCCTGGTGCGGTGGGAGCGTCCGGCCGGCGGCTCGGCGAACGGTTCGGCGAATGGTCCGCGCCCCGCACGTTCCACCCGTACCAACCAGTCGGTAACGTACCCGTATGACGACCTCCCCGGCTTCAGACCCCCGCGCCGCCCGCCGCTGCCACAACATGCTCAACCCGTTCCACTCGATGCACTACTTCTCGCCCGACCTGGGCAAGGAGCTGGGCGCCATCGGGATCACCCATCGGAGCGCGGCGTACTTCGCGGCCCGCGCGGCGGCGATGGGGGCCGTCGGCGCGGGGACCGTGACGGCGACGTTCTACAACTTCAAGCACGAACTCGTCGCCGAACACGTGCCCGCGGTGTGGGAGACGGCCTCCCCGGAGACGGTCCTCGCGGCACGCGCGCGTGCCGTCGACTCGACGCTGCGCAGGCTCCTCGGCGACGAGATCGTGACCTCCCCGGAAATGGCCGAGGCCGCCACTCTCGCGCTGCGGGCCACGGAGGCCTGCACCCGCCACGCCCGGCCGCTCTACGCCGGCCACGCCGACCTGCCGGTGCCCGAAGAGCCGCACCTCGCGTACTGGCACGCCGCCACCCTGCTGCGTGAGCACCGCGGCGACGGGCACCTTGCCGCGCTGCTCGCCGCCGACCTCGACCCCGTCGAGGCGCTGGTGAGCCATGTGGCGACCGGCAAGGGCATGGCCCCGAAGTGGCTGCTCGCCACGCGCGGCTGGACCCACGACGACTTCGACGCGGCCGCCGACCGGCTGCGGGAGCGCAAGGTGCTCGACGCGCAGGGCGAGTTGACCGAGCTCGGGGTGGCGCTGCGCCACGATCTGGAGGCGCAGACCGACCGGCTCGACCGGGCGCCGTACGCGCACCTGGGCGAGGCGGGCGTGGCCCGGCTCACGGAGCTGGCGGGCGGTTTCATGGGCACCGCGCTCGGCGCCGGCGCGTTCCCGGCCGACCTGATCGGCAAGGCCGCCTGAACGGACACCCGGCGCCGGCAGGCCGGTGGGCTGCCCCCCGTTGTCGGCACCACCTGCCACAATTGCCGCGCACCCTCAGTTGAGAAGGCGGTACGGCATCGTGGCAACACCCAGCGCAGGTCCCATCACGGGGTCCATCGAAGGCAGGATTGCCGAGGAGCTCGGCGTACGGGAGCGGCAGGTGAAGGCCGCCGTCGAGCTGCTCGACGGCGGTTCGACGGTCCCGTTCATCGCGCGCTACCGCAAGGAAGCGACCGAGATGCTCGACGACGCGCAGCTGCGCACGCTCGAGGAGCGGCTGCGCTATCTGCGGGAGCTGGAGGAGCGGCGCGCGTCGGTCCTCGACTCGGTCAGGGAACAGGGCAAGCTGACCGACGAGTTGGCGGCGCAGATCATGGCCGCCGAGACCAAGGCGCGCCTCGAGGACATCTACCTGCCGTTCAAGCCGAAGCGCCGCACCAAGGCGCAGATCGCGCGTGAGGCGGGGCTGGAGCCGCTGGCGGACGGGCTGCTCGGGGACCCCACGGTGGAACCGGCCGCCGCTGCGGCCGCGTTCGTCGACGCCGACAAGGGCGTCGCGGACGCGCAGGCCGCGCTCGACGGCGCCCGCGCCATTCTCACCGAGCGCTTCTCGGAGGACGCCGACCTGATCGGCGAGCTGCGTGAGCGCATGTGGGGCAGGGGACAGCTGGCCGCCAAGGTCCGCGAGGGCAAGGAGGAGGCGGGCGCGAAGTTCGCCGACTACTTCGACTTCTCGGAGCCGTTCACCGCGCTGCCCTCCCACCGGATCCTCGCGATGCTCCGCGGCGAGAAGGAGGAGATCCTCGACCTGACCCTGGAGCCTGAGGAGCCGGGAGACACGGCCGGTGGCCCGTCCTCGTACGAGCCGATCGTCGCGGACCGGTTCGGGATCAGGAACCAGGGACGGCCCGGGGACAAGTGGCTGTCCGACACGGTGCGCTGGGCCTGGCGGACCCGCATCCTGGTGCACCTCGGCCTCGACCTGCGGCTGCGGCTGCGCACGGCGGCGGAAGACGAGGCCGTGCAGGTCTTCGCGGCGAACCTGCGGGACCTGCTGCTCGCCGCCCCGGCGGGCACGCGCGCGACGCTGGGCCTCGACCCCGGCTTCCGTACGGGCGTGAAGGTCGCGGTCGTCGACGCGACGGGCAAGGTCGTGGCGACGGACGTCATCCACCCGCACGTGCCCGCGAACCGGTGGGACGAGGCGCTGGCCAAGCTGGCCCGTCTCGCCCAGGAGCACAAGGTCGACCTGATCGCGATCGGGAACGGCACGGCGTCGCGCGAGACCGACAAGCTCGCCGGTGAACTGATCACCAAGCACCCGGAGTTGAACCTCACCAAGGTGATGGTCTCGGAGGCGGGCGCGTCGGTGTACTCGGCGTCGGCCTTCGCCTCGCAGGAGCTGCCCGACATGGACGTGTCGCTGCGCGGCGCCGTGTCGATCGCCCGCCGCCTCCAGGACCCGCTGGCCGAACTGGTGAAGATCGACCCGAAGTCGATCGGTGTCGGCCAGTACCAGCACGACCTGTCCGAGGTGAAGCTGTCGCGCTCCCTGGACGCGGTCGTCGAGGACTGTGTGAACGGCGTGGGCGTGGACGTGAACACGGCGTCCGCTCCCCTGCTGGCCCGCGTGTCCGGCATCGGCTCGGGCCTCGCTGAGAACATCGTGGCGCACCGCGACGCGAACGGCCCGTTCACGTCCCGCAAGGGTCTCAAGGACGTGTCCAGGCTGGGCCCGAAGGCGTACGAGCAGTGCGCGGGCTTCCTGCGGATCCGCGGCGGCGACGACCCGCTCGACGCGTCGTCCGTGCACCCGGAGGCGTACCCCGTGGTCCGGCGCATGGTGAAGACGACGGGCGGCGAGGTCGCGTCCCTGATCGGGAACGCGGCGGCGCTGCGCGGGCTGCGGCCGGCCGAGTTCGTGGACGACAAGTTCGGTCTGCCGACGGTCTCGGACATCCTGAAGGAGCTGGAGAAGCCCGGGCGCGACCCGCGTCCCGCCTTCAAGACGGCGACCTTCAAGGACGGCGTCGAGAAGATCTCCGACCTGGCCTCCGGGATGGTCCTCGAGGGCGTCGTGACGAATGTGGCGGCGTTCGGCGCGTTCGTGGACGTCGGTGTGCACCAGGACGGGCTCGTGCATGTGTCCGCGATGTCGAAGACGTTCGTGAAGGACCCGCGGGACGTCGTGAAGCCGGGTGACATCGTCAAGGTGAAGGTCCTCGACGTGGACATCCCGCGCAAGCGGATCTCGTTGACGCTGCGCCTCGACGACGAGGCGGCGGCGGGCGAGCCGGGTGCCGGGGGCGGGGCCGGGGCCGGTGCCGGTGGTGGCCGTCGGGAGCGTGGCGGGCGCCCGCCGCAGCAGCGGGGGCAGCAGCGCCAGGGCCAGGCACAGGGCGGCGGTCAGGGCCAGGGCGGCCAGGGCCGACGCCAGCAGGGCCAGGGGCAAGGTCAGCGGCAGCAGTCTCAGGGACAGCGGCGTGGTGGCGCGTCCGCACCCGCGCCCGCGAACAGCGAGATGGCCGAGGCGCTGCGCCGCGCGGGCCTGCTCGACCCGAAGGGGCGCTGACACACCCGGGGCCGGTCACCACACAGGTGACCGGCCCCGGGCGCCACGCCGACGCGGGCGGCACACGTCAGCCAGGGCCACGCGTCGGCCTACGCAACACACGCCGGCCCACGCGCACACGCCGGCCCACGCCGCACACCGCAGAAACGTCAGACGGACAGCTCCGTCACCTTGCCGTCGGCGACCTCGAGGCGCCGCTGCGTCCTGACGGCGTCCAGCATGCGGCGGTCATGGGTGACGAGCAGGAGCGTGCCCTCGTAGGAGTCGAGCGCCGACTCCAGCTGCTCGATGGCGGGCAGGTCGAGGTGGTTGGTCGGCTCGTCCAGGACGAGCAGATTGACGCCGCGGCCCTGGAGCAGCGCCAGCGCGGCGCGGGTGCGCTCGCCCGGCGACAGCGTGGCCGCCGACCGCAGGACGTGTTCGGCCTTCAGGCCGAACTTCGCGAGCAGCGTGCGCACGTCGGCCGGCTCGGTGTCCGGCACGGCCGCGCAGAACGCGTCGAGCAGCGACTCCGAGCCGTGGAACAGGGCCCGCGCCTGGTCGACCTCACCGACGACGACGCCGGAGCCGAGCGTCGCGTGCCCCGCGTCCAGGGGCACCCGGCCGAGGAGCGCGCCGAGCAGCGTCGACTTCCCGGCGCCGTTGGCCCCGGTGATCGCGATGCGGTCGGCCCAGTCGATCTGGAGCGAGACCGGACCGAGCGTGAAGTCGCCGCGCCGCACCTCGGCGTCGCGCAGCGTGGCGACGACGGCGCCGGAGCGCGGCGCCGCCGCGATCTCCATACGCAGCTCCCACTCCTTGCGCGGCTCGTCCACGATGTCGAGGCGCTCGATCATGCGCTGCGTCTGCCGGGCCTTGGCCGCCTGCTTCTCGCTGGCCTCGCTGCGGAACTTGCGGCCGATCTTGTCGTTGTCCGTGGCCTTGCGGCGGGCGTTCTTGACGCCCTTGTCCATCCAGCCGCGCTGCATCTGGGCGCGGCCTTCGAGGGCTGCCTTCTTGTCGGCGTACTCGTCGAACTCGTCGCGGGCGTGCCGGCGGGCGACCTCGCGTTCCTCCAGGTAGGCCTCGTATCCGCCGCCGTAGAGGTTGATCTCCTGCTGGGCGAGGTCGAGCTCAAGGACCTTGGTGACGGTGCGGGTCAGGAACTCGCGGTCGTGGCTGACGACGACCGTGCCGGCGCGCAGCCCGCGCACGAAGGACTCCAGGCGCTCCAGGCCGTCCAGGTCGAGGTCGTTGGTCGGCTCGTCGAGCAGGAACACGTCGTAGCGGGACAGCAGCAGCGAGGCGAGACCCGCGCGGGCGGCCTGGCCGCCGGAGAGCGAGGTCATCGCCTGGTCGAGGCCGACGCCGAGGCCGAGGGACCCGGTGATCTCCTCGGCGCGCTCGTCGAGGTCGGCGCCGCCGAGGTCGAGCCAGCGCTCCAGGCTGACGGAGTAGGCGTCGTCGGCCCCCGGCGCCCCGTCGACGAGGGCCTGGGTGGCCTCGTCCATGGCGCGCTGCGCGGCGTCGACGCCGGTGCGCCGGGCGAGGAACTCGCGCACAGTCTCGCCGGGACGGCGCTCCGGCTCCTGGGGCAGGTGCCCCACGGTCGCGCCGGGCGGTGAGAGCCGCAGCTCGCCCTGCTCGGGGGTGTCGAGGCCGGCGAGGAGTTTGAGGAGCGTGGACTTCCCGGCGCCGTTGGCGCCGACGAGCCCGATCACGTCGCCGGGCGCGACCACGAGGTCGAGCCCGGAGAACAGGGACCGGTCGCCGTGCCCGGCGGCGAGGTTCTTGGCTACGAGAGTGGCAGTCATCAGACCGCCGATTTTAGCGATCGGGCGGACCGCCCACGCCCGCCGCTCCCCGTCGGCGCAAGACCCCCCTCACCGGGCCATGGGCGCCACCAGCACGCTCCCTGTGGTGCGGGCCACGACGAACGACTCGCCCCTGGTCGCCTTCGGGTCGAGCGCGATGCGGTGGCGGCCCGGTTCGAGTACGGCGTCGAAGACGTCCTCGGCGTGGGCGCGGTAGAGCCGGTCGAGGCGGTACGCGGTGAGGCGGACCCGGCAGGCGGAGGTGACCTCCAGGCCCGCCTCCCCGTCGGCGGCGACGAGGCGGGTGAGGCGCCGCTGCGGGACGGCGCGGCGGTCCAGGGCGCTCTCGATCTGGGCGACGAGAAGCGGGATGATCGGGGCGAGCCCGTCCACGTACGCCGCCTCGACGCCCACCCGCTCGAACTGTTCGCGCACCGCGGCCCGGTCCGACTCGCTGACGGCGCGACCGAAGGCGACCGCGCCGTAGGTACGCAGTTCCTCGGGCGGCACACCGGCCACGTCCTGGGTGATCTCGGCGCCGATGCCGATGGTGCGCAGAGCGGCGGCGAGTTTGGCGAGGACGGCGACTCGGGCCCCGATGAGCAGGACACGGCGGTCCGGGGCCGGCTCCGCGGCGCCGTCGAGCAGTGGCCGCAGGGCCTCGCGGTACGCGTCGCCGTGGAAGCGGAACGGGCCCATGCCGTGGTAGCCGTTGAGTTCCAGGTCGGCTTGCTCCTCGGTCTGCCAGGCGAAGTTCCGCCAGATGACGTCGGGCCCGTCCGCCTCGATGACCGCGGTGACGGCCCCGCATTCGAGGTCCTCGCACTCGGGGCACCCGTAGATGACGTAGCGGCCGCCGGGCAGCGGCGCGTCCGCTTCGAGGAGCAGGCTGCGGACGTGGGCCGTGAAGATCGCCGGCGGGATGTCGGAGGCGAGCGGGGAGACGGCGTCGAGGTCGGAGAGCTGGAACAGCAGCGGCGAGCCGTTCACGATGAAGTCCAGGAACTCCCGGTGGACTTGGTAGTCCCCGTTCGTGAGAACTCCACCGGCGCGCATGGCCGGTGCCAGGCCGAAGGTCGCGTACTCGGCAGACATGTCCGGAGTATTCCCACCCGAGAGCTGATGTGAGCACGGCAGGACGCATTCCGCTACGGTCCGTTCGTGGACAGTGACGCGAGCAGTGATGTGATCGTGGTCGGCGGCGGGGTCATCGGCCTGACGACGGCTCTGGAACTCGTGGGCATGGGGCGGCGCGTGCGGGTCTGGACGCGGGATCCCACGCCTCTGACGACGTCGGCGGTCGCGGGCGCGCTGTGGTGGCCGTACAGGATCGACCCGGTGGAGCGGGTGACCAACTGGTCGCTGCGGTCCCTGCGCGTGTACGAGGAGTTGGCGGCGCGGCCCGGTCCCGCGGGCGTGCGCATGGCGGAGGGCGTGCACGCCGACACCGTCCTCGACGGTCTGGGACCGTGGGCGGACGGGGTGGCGGGGCTTCGTCCGGCGACCGCGGCGGAGTACGGCGGTGGCGCGGGCCTGTGGGCACGGCTTCCGCTGGTCGACATGCTGGTGCACCTGGAGTGGCTGAAGGAGCGCTTCCTGGCGGCCGGCGGGCGCGTGGAAACGCGGGAGGTCACGGACCTCGCGGAGGCGGGCGCGGCGGCTCCGGTCGTGGTGAACTGCACGGGCATCGGCGCCCGGACGCTCGTACCGGACGATTCCGTGCGCCCCCTGCGCGGGCAGCTCGTCCTCGTGGAGAACCCGGGCGTGGACACGTGGTTCACCGGCGGCGGTGACTCCCCCGACACCTCGACGTACTTCTTTCCGCAGCCCGGCCGGCTGATCCTGGGCGGCACGACGCAGGAGAACGACTGGTCGCTCGAACCCGATCCCGCCGTGGCGGAGGCGATCGTGGCGCGGTGCGCGGGGGTGCGGCCCGAGATCGCGGGGGCGCGCGTCATCGGGCATCGGGTGGGGCTGCGGCCGACGCGGCCCGAGGTGCGGGTGGAGCGTGAACGGGCGCCGTGGGGCGGGGTGTTGGTCCACAACTACGGCCAGGGCGGGGCCGGTGTGACGGTCGCGTGGGGCTGCGCCCAGGAGGCGGCCGGGCTCGCCGTCTCCTGAGCGCTTCGACCGCACGGACCGGAGGCTAGGGCCTTTCGTTGGGATCACGCCGGGCTCGCGGGGCCTGGCATCGCGCCTCGCGGCGTTGTCGTCAGTCGCCGACGCTCCGCGTGGGCTCCCTGCTCCGCCTTGCGATGCACGGCGCCAGACCCCCCTCCCTGGTCCGGCCTGATCCGAACGAGAGGCCCTAGCCGATCGGGTCGCCCTCGCGCTCCGTGCCCTGGCCCGGCCCGATCCGGATCTCGAAGTCGCCGTCGTACTGCTCGTGTCCGGCGATGACCGCCGCCTCGACGGCCTCGACGCCCAGGTCGCCGCGGACGATCAGCGGGTCGTGGCGCAGGTCCCGCATCAGGGCCACGCACATCCCGATCATGACGAGGGTGAAGGGCGCGGCGACGAGGATCGTCAGGTTCTGCAGGCCTGTCAGCGCGTTGCCCGAGCCGTTGCCGATGAGGAGCATGACGGCGGCGACGGCTCCGGTGACGACGCCCCAGAAGATGACCACGAAGCGGCCGGGTTCGAGGGCTCCCTTCTGCGAGAGCGTGCCCATCACGATGGAGGCCGCGTCGGCGCCGGACACGAAGAAGATCCCGACGAGGATCATCACGAGCAGGCTCGTCGCGGTGGCGATGGGGAACTCGTGCAGAACACCGAAGAGTTGGGCCTCGGGGGTGGAGGCGCTGCCGAGTGCGCCGCCCTCCTTCAGGCTCATCGCCGTACCGCCGAAGACCGCGAACCAGATGAGGCTGACGGTGCTGGGCACGAGGATGACGCCGCCGACGAACTGCCGGATCGTGCGGCCCTTGCTGATGCGGGCGATGAACATGCCGACGAACGGCGTCCAGGAGATCCACCACGCCCAGTAGAAGACCGTCCAGCTGCCCAGCCAGGCCGCGACGCCCCTGCCGCTGGACGCCTCCGTCCTGCCGATGAGCTGGGGCAGGTCACCGAGATACGCGCCCAATGACGTGGGCACGAGGTCGAGGACCAGGATCGTCGGCCCGGCGATGAACACGAACACGACCAGGATCAGGGCGAGGACCATGTTGATGTTGGACAGCCACTGGATGCCCTTCTCGACCCCGGACACCGCCGAGGCGACGAAGGCGACGGTGAGGACCGCGATGATGGTGACGAGAAGCCCTGTGCTCGCCGTGTCCATCCAGTGGAGCACCTCGAATCCGCTGCCGATCTGCAGGGCGCCGAGGCCGAGGGACGCGGCGGAGCCGAAGAGCGTGGCGAAGATCGCGACGATGTCGATGACGCGGCCCCAGGCCCCGTGCGCGTGCCGCTCGCCGATCAGCGGCACGAAGACCGAGCTGATGGTCTGCCGGCGGCGGCGCCTGAACGTGCTGTAGGCGATGGCCAGTCCGACGACGGCGTAGATCGCCCAGGGGTGCAGCGTCCAGTGGAAGAGGGTCGTGGCCATGGACGTCTCCATGGCCTGGGCGGAGTCGACGGGCTGGGTGCCCGGCGGGTGCGTGGTGTAGTGGGCGAGGGGCTCGCTGACTCCGTAGAACATCAGGCCGATGCCCATGCCGGCGCTGAACATCATGGCGACCCAGGAGACGGTCCTGAACTCGGGCGTCTCGCCCTCGTCGCCCAGCGTGATCTTCCCGTACCGGCTGATCGCCAGCCAGAGGGCGAAGACGACGAAGCCGGACGCGGCCAGCATGAACGCCCAACCGCCGTTGTGGATCAGCCCTTTGAGGAGGCGTGTCGAGATGTCCTCAAGGGAGTCGGTGGCGACGGAGCCCCAGATGACGAACGCCACGGTGAGTGCGGCTGTCACGCCGAACACCACCCGGTCGGTCGCCGGACTCCGTCGCCCCGTCGCCTCCGCGGCAGGTTTGATTTCGGGATTGTTCACCCCTCAGGACCTACCACAAATGAGGCGAATGCCCCGGATTCAGCAGGTTGTGTCGGGCTCCCCCTCGATGAGGTGGTACGGAGCACGCGCGTCGAGGAGCAGCGTCACGAGCGCCCGTTCGGACTGACGCAGCGGCACGAACACCCCTTCCCCCGCCCGGTCCTTGCGCACCGTGATCCCGTGCAGCGCCAGCTTGTCCTTCACGGCCGCGTACTGCGCCGCGTCGAGACGGTAGCCGCACGGCGGGTTCTGGATGATCTCCGCGGGTTCGGCCGGGTCGTTGTCCGCGCCGCCGACGTAGACGGGTCCGCGGTCGCGGTAGCCGGCCACGCGGGCGGCGCCGGTGGCCGCCTCGATCCTGCCACGATGCTGATCGGTGAACGTGAACAAGCCGCCGAGAGCAGAGAGTTGGCTCTTCACCCGACGCCGGTTGTTGAGCGCCGGGTCGGCCTTCTCCGCGTCGGTCTGGGGGTCGACGCGGCTCTCGATGAGCAGTCCGACCGCGTGCTTCACGCCGGAGACGTTGCGCAGGATGCGCTCCTGCCCGTCCCCCGCGGTCTGCTTGACGGGCTCACCGGTCACCGGGTCGGTCCAGATGCCGTACGTGCCGGTGGAGTATCCGCCCGAGTTGGCGGCAGGACGGACGTACGCCCTGGAGAGGGTCTCCGCCTCGTCGTGGACCTGGGTGTCGGTGTTGAGGTTGCGCGGCCAGAGGTCGAAGAGGTCCTTGTCGTAGTACTTGGGTGTGGCCCCGTACTCGTGAAGGTCGTAGATCACGTCGGGCTTGCGGTCGCGGATGACGGCGGCCATGGCCCGCGCCTCGGCGGTGTCCAGGGCGATGTGGTCGCGGTTGATGTCGACACCGTCGGAGTTGCCGCGGGTGTTCGCGGCGCGGCCGTCGGGGTTGGCGGTGGGGACGACGAGCAGGGTGGTGCGGGACAGGAAGGCCTGCGTCTTCTTGTCCTTGGCGTAGGCGAGATCACGGATCGTGGTGAGACACGCCTCGCGGCCGGACGGTTCGTTGCCGTGCTGGCTGCAGATGAGCAGCACGGTGTTCGCGGTCCGGTGCTCGCCGATGCGGACGAGCTGGACGGGCCTGCCCTGCTTGGTCGTGCCGGCCGTGTCGACGGAGACGCGGTCACTGCCCTTGTCGACCGCCGCGAGGAAGTCCTGCTCCTCGGGCTGACTGGTCCAGTCGGCTCCGTCGCGCTGCTCGAAGCCGGTTCGCGGCACCGCGGAGGACGCCTGGGCCGGGGCCGTGAGCAGGGGCGCGGCGAGGGCGGCCGCCGTCGCGGCCAGGGCGAGGGTACGGATGTGGGGTGTCATGGAGCGCGGTGTCATCGGGCACTGCCTCCCGGGACAGGGCGGAACGGGCGGGGGTCGGCCAGGCGCTCGGGTGCCGACGTGCGCGGCGCGGCGGTGTGGGTGCCGGCCGTGGCGGACGCGAACGCGTGGGCTCCGCCGACGAACGGGACGCGCGCGGACGTCCTGGCCAGGTCGAGGGTGAGCGTGGGCTTGGTGGACGGCGGGTCGATGAGGTCCTTGTCGGTGCCCGCGACGATCAGCGCGAGGCGGTGGCCCGCCGGCACGACATGGTCACTCGGGGCCAGGTCGAGGGTGATCGTGTAGGGCTTGCCCGGGGTGAGCGGCCTGCCCGTGCGGTCGGAGGCGTAGTTGCCGAGGTCGGCCCAGCCGCGGCTGAACACGGTCCGGTCGACGTCGGCGGTCTTGGCCTCGGTCCGCAGGAAGCAGGAGCTGTCGCCGGCCGTGCTCGCGCCCCAGCAGGTGCGGTCGGTGAGCGTGGTGATGCCCTCCCCGGCGTCGGCGTAGTCGCGGATGGTGGCCGGGCCGAGGTCGACGAGGACGGCCGAGAGGTGGGCGGTCGTGGTCGACGGGGTGGCGGTGACGGTGACCTTCGACGAGCCGGACAGGCGCAGGTCCTTGCCGAGCGGCTCGGTGATGAACCCGGCCTTGTCGGGCGTCGACTTGTCGATCTGCGCGGCCCAGTCGGTCTCGCTCAGCTTCGGGTCGTCGGTGAACGTCTCGGTGCCCGAGCCGTGCTTCAGGCCGAGCTTGCCGACACCGGCGGCGCTGCCCTTGGCGGGGCTCAGGCGCACGGCGTCGGTGGTGCGGGGCGGCCAGACGCGGTCAGTGGTCCAGTGGTCGGGGGTGCGTTCGATGTCGGCCATCGGCTCGCGGTCCACGCCGTTGTCGTAGCCGAGGAGTTCATGGTCGAACCAGCGGTGGAGAGTGTCGACCCAGGCGCTGCGGCGGGAGTCGAAGGGGTCGACATGGCCGGTCTGCGCGAGCCAGATCTTGCGGTCGACGCCGGCCTTCGCGAGGGCGTCCCACCACTGGCCGAAGTGCTTGGCGCGGACGTTGAGGTCCTGCATGCCGTGCACGACGAAGACGCTGGCCTTGACCTTGCCGGCGTCGGGCACGTAGTTCCGCTCGTCCCACAGGCCGGTCCAGTCGCCGGTCCTGGGCGCTTCGTCGACAAGTCGCTTCTGCACGGTGGCGCAGCGCGCGCGGGCCTCGGGGCTCTCGACGTAGTCGGACAGCCACTCGGGTCCGCTGTCGTACAGGGGCGCGCCCTGCTGGAAGTAGTAGTCGTACCACGAGGAGATGCCGCCGATCGGGACGATCGTCTTCAGGCCCTCGACTCCGGTGGCGGCGACGCCGTTCGCGATGGTGGCGTCGTAGCTCTTGCCGATCATGCCGGTTCTGCCGTTGGTCCAGCCGGCCTTGGCGCGTTCGGTGCCCGTGCGGGTCGTGTAGCCCTTGCCGCGGCCGTTCAGCCAGTCGACGACGGCCTTGCCGGACTGGATGTCGGAGCGGCCGCCGACGTCGACACAGCCGTCGGAGCGGTTGGTTCCGGCGAGGTCGACGGCGACGAAGGCGTAGCCGCGCGGCACGAAGTAGTTGTCGTAGTACAGCGGGAACTGGACGACGTTGCCATGCTCGTCGTACGTCTTCAGCTGGCTCTCGTTGCCGCGGCCGCAGCAGGAGTAGTACGGGCTCGCGTCCATGATCACGGGGACTTTGCGGCCCTGCTGCGCGGGTTCGCGCGGCCGGATGATGTCGACGGCGACCCGGTCGGTCTTTCCGTCGCCGTCCCCGTCGAGCCGGGTGTCGACCCAGACGGATTCGCGGATGGCCTTGTCGTACGAGTAGACGGGCTTCGACTCGCGGGGCGCGGCACTCTGGGCGGCCCCGGGAGAGACGAGGACGGCAAGGAGTGCGGCGGCGGCCGCTGTCGCAAGCGTCCTCCACAGGGGGCGCGTGCGTCTCTCAGGTATCGGCATGGGGCGGAAGCTACCCCGGTCAACTCCCGCGCAAAAGAGGGCAGTCCGTGACGATGAAAGGTGCGATGAAAGGTGTGTGGGACGTTATGGCACATGTCGGCCGAATGGCGATCGTGTGACACGTGAGGCCATGGACATGACCGGGGCGGGAGGGGCTGAATAGGGTCGGCAACAACGTTCACGGCCCTACGACTTGGAGCTTTCGTGTACCGCAGACTCATCGCCCCGGGCGCACTGGCGGCCGCTCTCATGCTGGCGATCCCGGCATCGGCGGCGGACTTCGCGCCTGGGGCATCGGGCATCGGCGACCCCTACTACCCGGACTACGGGAACGGCGGCTATGACGTCTCCCACTACGACCTGCGGCTGAAGTACCAGCCGAAGACGGACCTCCTGGAGGGCACGGCGACGATCCTCGCCACGTCCACGCAGGACCTCTCGCGCTTCGACCTCGACTTCGGCCTCAAGGTCAGCGAGGTCCTCGTCAACGGCAAGAAGGCCAAGTTCGCCACGTCCGGCGTGGAGGAGCTCGAGATCACTCCGCCGGCGGGCCTGCCCAAGGGATCGACGTTCACCGTCGTCGTCCGCTACGCGGGCAAACCGTCCGACGTGAAGCTGTACGGCTTCACGTCCCCGCAGCGCACCGCGGACGGGGCCGTCTTCGCCAACGAGCCGGAGTCCGCGGCCTGGTGGTTCCCGTCGAACGACCACCCGCGCGACAAGGCGACGTACGACGTGTCGGTGGCCGTGCCGGACGGGACGCAGGCGATCTCCAACGGCGTGCTCCAGTCGCAGTCGTCGAAGCTCGGCTGGACGCGCTTCAACTGGCGCTCCAACAAGCCGCAGGCGACGTATCTGACCACCCTCGCGGTCGGCAAGTTCGACATCACGACCGACAAGACGGCGGACGGCCTGCCGGTCGTGAACGCGTACAGCAAAGACCTGGGCGACAACTACGGCGCGGCGCGCGCGAGCGTCGAGCGGACCACCGAGGTCGCCGAGTGGCTGGAGACGAAGTTCGGGAAGTACCCGTTCAACGCGCTCGGCGGGTACGTCCCGAACGTGCCGTCGCACTTCGCGCTCGAGACGCAGACGCGGCCCTTCTACTCCCCCGCGCAGTTCGCGAACGGCTCCAACGTGTCGGTGATCGTGCACGAGCTGGCGCACCAGTGGTACGGCGACAGCGTCTCCGTCGACGGCTGGAAGGACATCTGGATCAACGAGGGCTTCGCCCGCTACAGCCAGTGGCTGTGGTCGGAGAAGGAGGGCGAGGGCACGGCACAGGAGCTGGCGGACTACGTGTACGCGCAGCACCCGGCCGACGACGCGTTCTGGAAGGTGAAGCCCGGTGACCCGGGCGCGGAGAACCAGTTCGACATCGCCGTGTACGACCGCGGCGCGCTGGCCATCCAGGCGCTGCGCAACGAGGTCGGCGAGAAGAAGTTCGCCGCGATCCTCAAGGGCTGGCCGCAGGAGCACGCGTACGGGAACGCGAAGGTCTCCGACTTCGTGAAGTTCGCCGAGAAGGTCTCGGGCAAGCCCCTGGCCGGTCTCTTCGACACGTGGCTCTACCAGGCGTCGAAGCCGGGCACGGCCGCGGCGCAGCGGGACCGGGTGGCGCGGGCCGGGGTGGCGCCGGCGAAGCCGAAGTCGTGGAAGCAGATCGCCGCGACGAACTCGGTGCACGACCACTGACGCACGGAGTGCCTGTCAGCGGGCGCGGGCCGCTTCGGCGGCTCGTGCCCGTCTCGCCATCGGCAGATAGCGCAGGCGCTCCGGCAGGAGCGGCGCCACCCGCCGTACGACCGCGCCGAACCGTCTCAGCCCGCGCTCCTGGGCCGGGGTCCATGGCAGGCCGATGGCCTCCCGCGCGTCGGGCGGCATCAGCCCGATCGTGAGGAAGCGGCGGAAGCGGGCCAGCGGGGGCAGCAGCACCGGCCACAGTGCGCGCAGCGCGAGCCTGACCGGCAGCGGCCCGCGGTCGGGCGGCGGGACAGGCACGTCGACCGCGACGAGTTCACGGACGACCGTGGTCAGCTCGATCTCGTCGGCCAGGACCTTGCGGTAGTAGGGCCAGAATTCCTCGACGGTCTGCGGCATGTCCCGGTCGTGCAGGCCGAGGATCCGGCCGACCTGGAGCCACTCCGCGTAGAGCCGGCGCTCCTGCGTCTCGGTGAAGGGACGGCGGCCGAGGTAGCGCTGGGCCTGGCGGTAGACGGGGAAGCCGGTGGCGTGGACCCAGGCGTAGTAGGCGGGGGTCAGCGCGTGGTAGCTGCGGCCCCGGGTGTCGGTGCCGCGGATGGTGCGGTGGAGCTGCCGCAGGCGGCGCCCCTCCTGCGCGGCGGCGTCACCGCCGTAGACCCACAGCATCACCGAGCGCAGGGAGCGCTCGCCGCGGCCCCAGGGGTCCGTGCGGAACACGGAGTGCTCGTCTACGCCGGCGCCGACGGCCGGGTGGGCGACCTGAAGGGTGAGCGCCGCCGGAAGCGCGAGCAGAGACCGCACCTCACCTGCGATGTCCCACAGGATGCCGCCGGGCGGGGGCGGCTCCGGATCGGGCTCGTGCTGCTTCATGCGGCTCCCCAGCGGTTCCCGGGTGATACGTGATCCAGTATGCGACCCCGGGACCCCGGTGGTACCGGTCAGGGGTGTGCCATGCCGCCACTGCCCGTCGACTCACTGCCCAACCGGGACGCCAGGTCGGACGCGAGCTCCGAGACGCAGGTGCGCAGGTCCGTCTCGGCGGCGGCGACCGGGCCGAGCGGCACGCCGGTGAGGTCCGCGCGGGGCCGGACGGGGGCGCACTGGCAAGGCTGAGGCGGTTGCTCGCACCCAGGGGCGGCCGCGCCCTGCGCGCCGGACCACCGCCGCGCCCGGCCGAGGACCCCCGCCGCGAACAGGGCGACCGATGCGCCGACTTGACCCACCTTGAGGTGGAATTCCAGGGGCAGGGGTACAAGGGCCATGCCTTGGGCCTACCCGACCACCCCCGACTCGCAACGTGCGGCGAAGCCCCGGTGGTCCTGCACCGTCACCACGATGCCCAACGGCACGGTGGCGCCACCTCGAAGACATGGGCGATCTTCGATATGACGCCACCGTAGGGGCTGCCGCTGACAGTGGGGGGCGGCGCTATTCGCCGTCGGTCAGCTTGGCCAGTTCCTGGGTCGCCTCGCGCCGGATGCGGCGGCGGGCGGCGAACCAGCCCGCGACGAGCAGGACCACGATGACCGGGATCAGCATCAGGGTCTTGCGGCCCGTGTCCGGGTCGTTCCACATGAGGCCGAGCACGAGCAGCAGGAAGACGATCGTGACGATCTCGGTGACCGGGGACCAGGGCAGGCGGAACGACGGCCGCTTGATCAGGCCCTGCTTGGCCCGCCGGACGAACGCCAGGTGGGCGACCATGATCATGACCCAGGTGCCGATGATGCCGATCGAGGAGACCTCGATGACGATCTCGAAGGCGTCGTGCGGGAGGAGGTAGTTGAGGCCCACGCCCAGGACGCCGACACCGGCGGTGAGCAGGATGCCGCCGTACGGCACCTGGCTGCGGTTCATGCGTGCGGTGAACTTCGGCGCGGAGCCCGACATCGCCATGGAGCGCAGGATGCGGCCGGTGGAGTAGAGGCCGGAGTTGAGGCTGGACATGGCCGCGGTGAGCACGACCAGGTTCATGATGTCGCCGATGCCGCCGACGCCCAGCTTGCTGAACAGCGTGACGAACGGGCTCTCGTCCGACGAGTACACCGAGGACGGGAGCAGCAGCGCGAGCAGCACCACCGAGCCGCAGTAGAAGAGACCGACGCGCCACATGATCGAGTTCACCGCGCGCGGGACGACCTTCTGCGGGTCGGCGGTCTCGCCCGCCGCGACACCCACCAGCTCCAGGGCGGCGTAGGCGAAGACGACGCCCTGCATCACGAGGATCACCGACATGGTGCCGCTCGGCATGAATCCGCCGTGGTCCGTGATCATGCTCAGGCCCGGGGTCTGGCCGTCGATCGGGTGCTGGGTGGCGATCAGGAAGATGCCCACGAACAGGAAGGCGACGAGCGTGGCCACCTTGATGATCGCGAACCAGAATTCCATCTCGCCGAAGTACTTCACCGAGATCAGGTTCACGCCGAGCACGACCGCGAGGGCGATCAGTGCGAGCACCCACTGCGGAATGGTCGTGAAGGCACTCCAGTACTGGGTGTACAGGGCGATCGCGGTGATGTCCGCGATGCCTGTCATCGACCAGTTCAGGAAGTACATCCAGCCGGCGACGTAGGCGCCCTTCTCGCCGAGGAACTCACGCGCGTACGACACGAAGGAACCGGAGGACGGCCGGTACACGACCATCTCACCGAGGGCGCGCACGACCAGGTACGCGAAGACTCCGCAGACGAGGTACGCGACGGCGAGTGCGGGGCCCGCCGAGTGGAGGCGGCCACCCGCTCCGAGGAACAGTCCGGTACCGATCGCGCCACCGATCGCGATCATGTTGACGTGGCGGGCCTTGAGGTCCTTGCTGTAGCCGGCGTCACCCGCGTCGGCGGGCGCCTGGGACGCATCTGTGCGGGATGCGTCCAGCGCCGTGTTGGCGGCTTCCTTGCTCACGTGGGGGGATCCCTCTGTGGTGCCCGGATCGCTCCGGGGTCCGGATGTGCTGCGGCCCGCGACATTCCTGACATGGCGCGGACCGACTGTGCACCTTCCCCCACGAGGCGAGCAGCACGCGGTGGCGGAGATCACATAGCGGGACTTCTCACATGATGATCAGCCTCTGTACAGCGGGTTCGGCGAGGCGTATAAGCACTCGCTCATTCCCGAACGACCCCTGGGTGCCCGCCTTTTCCGTCGCAGCGCGCTTTCACAACATTGGTGTGTCAGCAATACTGTTGAACCTACCGGGCGTGGAACCGGAGCACGGCAGGTCGCGGACCCGAGAAGCGAGGCGCAGCATGACGACGGACACCGAGGATCCGACGCTCACGGTCGACGAACTGGCCGCGCGCGCGGGCGTCACCGTCCGTACGATCCGCTTCTACAGCACGAAGGGCCTGCTCCCGCCGCCCGTGATCGGGCCGCGCCGGGTCGGCCACTACGGCCGGGACCACCTCTCCCGGCTCGCGCTCATCGAGGAGCTCCAGCACCAGGGCATGACGCTCGCGGCGATCGAGCGGTATCTGGAGCAGCTGCCCCCGGACCTGAGCGCGGACGACCTGGCGATCCACCGCGCCCTGGTGGCGACCTGGGCCCCGGACTCGGCGGAGGACGTCACACGGGCCGAGCTGGAGCGCCGGGCCGGGCGGGCCCTGTCCCGGGAGGATCTGGACCGGCTCGCCGCGATGGGCGTCGTCGCGTACCAGGAGGACAGCGACAGCTTCCGCGTGGACCCCGGTCTGCTGCGGCTCGGGGTGGAGCTGCTCGGGGTGCCGATCGCGCACGAGACGATCCTCGCGGCGCGCACCGTCCTCATGGAGCACACGCGGGACGCCGCCCAGGAGCTGACGCGGCTGTTCCGCGACGAGGTGTGGGGGCCCTACCGGGAGCGGGAGTCGAACCCCGAGGATCCCTCGCACGTGGCGGCGATGAAGTCGCTGTCGGCCCATATGCAGCCGATGGTGGTGCAGGCCCTCGTGACCGCGTTCCAGCGGTCGCTCAAGGAGCAGTTGCGGGAGGCGTTCCGCGCCGAGGGCTGAGCCCCCGGCGCGGAACCCCGTGACCGTCAGGCGTCGGTGAAGGTCTCGCCCTTCCCGGCCTTCTCGACGAGCAGCGCGGTCGGCTGGAAACGCTCGCCGTAGCGCTCGGCGAGTTCGCGCGAGCGGGCCACGAAGCCGGGCAGACCGCCCTCGTAGCCGTTGATGTACTGCAGGACTCCGCCGGTCCAGCCCGGGAAGCCGATGCCGAAGATGGACCCGATGTTGGCGTCCGCGACCGAGGTCAGGACGCCCTCCTCCAGGAGGCGCACCGTGTCGAGCGCCTCGGAGAAGAGCATGCGCTCCTGCATGTCCTTGAACGGGATCTCGTACCCGGGCTTGGTGAAGTGCTCGCGCAGCCCCGGCCACAGACCGGCGCGCTTGCCGTCCACGTACTCGTAGAAGCCCGCGCCGCCGCTGCGTCCGGGACGGTCGAACTCCTCGACCATGCGGTCGATGACGACATCCGAGGGGTGGCCGGCCCAGGTGCCGCCCGCCTCCTCGACAGCTCGCTTCGTCTCGTTACGGATCTTGCGGGGCAGGGTGAGGGTCAGCTCGTCCATGAGAGACAGGACCTTGGCCGGGTAGCCGGCCTGGGCCGCGGCCTGCTCGACGGAGGCGGGCTCGATGCCCTCGGCGACCATCGCGACGCCCTCGTTGATGAAGTGCCCGATGACGCGGGAGGTGAAGAACCCGCGCGAGTCGTTCACGACGATCGGCGTCTTGTTGATCTGGCGGACCAGGTCGAAGGCGCGGGCGAGCGCCTCGTCACCGCTGCGCTCGCCCTTGATGATCTCGACGAGCGGCATCTTGTCGACGGGTGAGAAGAAGTGCAGTCCGATGAAGTCCTCGGCCCGCTCGACGCCCTCGGCGAGCAGGGTGATCGGCAGGGTCGAGGTGTTGGAGCACAGCAGCGCGTCGGGCTCGATGACGTGCTGGATCTCCTTGAACACCTTGTGCTTGAGCGCCGGGTCCTCGAAGACGGCCTCGATCACGGCGTCGCAGCCCGCGAGGTCCTGCGGTTCGGCGGTGGGTGTGATGCGGGCGAGGAGCGCGTCCGCTTTCTCCTGCGTGGTGCGGCCGCGGGAGACGGCCTTGGCGCAGAGCTTCTCGGAGTAGTTCTTGCCCCGGGCGGCGGCGTCGGCGGTCACGTCCTTGAGGACGACCTCGATGCCCGCGCGGGCGCACGAGTAGGCGATGCCCGCGCCCATCATGCCGGCGCCGAGGACGGCGACCTTGCGGACGGTGCGCTTCTCGATGCCCTTGGGCCGGTTCGCGCCGGAGTTGACGGCCTGGAGGTCGAAGAAGAACGCCTGGATCATGTTCTTCGCGGTCTGGCCGGTGACGAGCTCGGTGAAGTAGCGCGCCTCGATGGTCAGGGCCGTCTCGAAGTCGACCTGGGAGCCCTCGACGGCCGTGGCGAGGATGTTGCGCGGGGCCGGGTACGGGGCGCCGTTCAGCTGCTTCTTGAGGTTGGCCGGGAAGGCGGGCAGGTTCGCCGCGAACTTCGGGTTGGCCGGGGTGCCGCCCGGGATGCGGTAGCCGGGCTTGTCCCAGGGCTGCTGCGACTCGGGGTTGGCGTCGATGAAGGCGCGCGCCTGGGCGAGCATCTCCTCGGGGGTGGCGGCCACTTCGTGGACGAGGCCGTTCTCCAGGGCGCGCTTCGGGGTGTACTGGGTGCCCTGGAGGAGCACCTTCAGCAGGGCGTCGGTGATGCCCATGAGGCGTACGGTGCGGGTCACGCCGCCGCCCGCGGGGAGCAGGCCGAGCGTGACCTCCGGGAGGCCGATCTTGGAGCCGGGCGCGTCGAGGGCGATGCGGTGGTGGGAGGCGAGCGCGATCTCGTAACCGCCGCCCAGGGCCGCGCCGTTGATCGCCGCGACGACGGGCTTGCCGAGCGTCTCGATGCGGCGCAGGGAGTTCTTGATGCCGGTGCCGGTCTCGAACGCCTGCTGGGCGTTCTCGGGGCCGGCCTTCATCATGTCCTTGAGGTCACCGCCGGCGAAGAACGTCTTCTTCGCGGAGGTGTAGATGATGCCGCGGATCGAGTCCTTCTCGGCCTCGGCGCGGTCGGCGATCGCGGCGATCGAGTCCTTGAACGCCTGGTTCATCGTGTTCGCGGACTGGTTGGGGTCGTCGAGGACGAGGGTGACGATGCCGGTCTCGTCCTGTTCCCAGCGGATGGTGGTACTCGCCGAAAGTGCTGTCATTTCTGCTGCTCCGTAGATGCCAGTGCGGGAAGGACGGTCAGAGACGCTCGACGATGGTGGCGATGCCCATGCCGCCGCCGACGCACAGTGTGGCGAGGCCGTAGCGCTTGTCCTGACGCTCCAGCTCGTCGATGAGGGTGCCGAGGATCATCGCGCCGGTGGCGCCGAGCGGGTGGCCGAGCGCGATGGCGCCGCCGTTGACGTTGACCTTGTCGAGGGAGAGGCCCATGTCCTTGACGAAGCGCAGGACGACGGCGGCGAAGGCCTCGTTGATCTCGACGAGGTCGATGTCGTCGATGGTCAGACCGGCCTTGGCGAGGGCCTTGCGGCTGGCGGGCGCGGGGCCGGTGAGCATGATCGTCGGCTCGGAGCCGGAGACGGCCGCGGAGACGATCCGCGCGCGCGGGGTCAGGCCGTGGCGCTCGCCGACCTCCTTGGTGCCGATGGCGACGAGGGACGCGCCGTCGACGATGCCGGAGGAGTTGCCCGCGTGGTGGACGTGGTCGATCTTCTCGACCCAGTGGTACTTCTGCAGCGCGACGGCGTCGAAGCCGCCGAGGTCGCCGATGTCCGCGAACGACGGCTTCAGCTTGGCGAGCGAGTCGGCGGTCGTGCCGGGGCGCAGGAACTCGTCGTGGTCGAGGACGGTCAGGCCGCTGCGGTCCGTGACGGGCACGACGGAGCGGGCGAAGCGGCCGTCCTTCACTGCGGCGGCCGCGCGCTCCTGCGAGAGCGCCGCGTACTCGTCGACGTCGCGCCGCGAGAAGCCCTCGATGGTGGCGATCAGGTCCGCGCCGATGCCCTGCGGCACGAAGCCCGTCTCGTAGTTGGTCATCGGGTCGGCGAACCAGGCGCCGCCGTCCGAGGCCATCGGGACGCGCGACATCGACTCGACGCCGCCGGCGAGGACGAGGTCCTCCCAGCCCGAACGGACCTTCATGGCGGCCAGGTTGACCGCTTCGAGGCCCGAGGCACAGAAGCGGTTCTCCTGCACACCGGCCACGGTGTCGGGCAGTCCGGCGGCGATGGCCGCGATCCGCGCGATGTCGGAGCCCTGGTCGCCGACCGGGCCGACGACGCCGAGCACAATGTCGTCGATGGCGGCCGGGTCGAGGTCCGGGAAGCGGGCCTGGATCTCGTGGATGAGGCCGACGACGAGGTCGATCGGCTTGGTCCCGTGCAGGGAGCCGGTCGCCTTGCCGCGTCCGCGCGGGGTGCGGATCGCGTCGTACACGTACGCTTCGGTGCTCACTCGCTTGCCTTTCAATGAGGGTGGGCCGGGCGTCGAGGGTGGGCCGGGCCGGAAGGTCGGTGGGGAGTCAGCCGAGCAGGGAGCGCCCGATGATCTCCTTCATGATCTCGGTCGTGCCGCCGTAGATCGTCTGGATGCGTCCGTCGGTGAAGGCCTTGGCCACCCGGTACTCCGCCATGTAGCCGTAGCCGCCGTGGAGCTGGAGGCAGCGGTCCGCCACACGCTTCTGGAGCTCGGTCGCCCACCACTTGGCCATCGAGGCGTGCACCGCGTCGAGCTCACCGTTCGAGTGGTCGACGATGCAGCGGTCCAGGAAGGTCCGGGTGACGGCGCACTCGGTGGCCATCTCGGCTATCTCGAACCGGATGTGCTGGAGCTTGGCGAGCGGCCGGCCGAAGGCCTCGCGCTCCTTGACGTAGGTCGTGGTGATCTCCAGGAGGTGCTCCGCGGCGGCGATCCCGGCGACGGCGATGCCCATGCGCTCCTGCGCGAGGTTCGTCATCAGGTGGACGAAGGCGCCGTTGAGCTCGCCGAGGAGATTCTCCTTCGGAACACGTACGTCGTTGAAGAAGAGCTCGGCCGTGTCCTGGGACTTCTGGCCGATCTTGTCGAGGTTGCGGCCGCGCTCGAAGCCCTCCGTCCCGCGCTCGACGACCAGGAGGGACAGGCCGTGGGCGCCACCGTCGGGCGTCGTCTTCGCGACGACGATCACGAGGTCGGCGAGGATCCCGTTCGAGATGAACGTCTTGGAGCCGTTGAGCACCCAGTGGTCGCCGCGGTCCTCGGCCGAGGTGCGGATGCCCTGGAGGTCGGATCCGGCGCCCGGCTCGGTCATCGCGATGGCGGTGATCAGCGAGCCGTCGCAGAAACCGGGCAGCCAGCGGCGCTTCTGCTCGTCCGTGGCGAGTGACGTCAGATACGGCCCGATGATGTCGTTGTGGAGACCGATCGCGAGGCCGGCGGCTCCCGCGCGCGTGAACTCCTCGGCGATGACGGCGCTGTAGCGGAAGTCGGCGTTGCCGCCGCCCCCGTACTCCTCGGGCACAGCGAGCCCGAGGAGGCCCTGGCGTCCGGCCGCGAGCCAGGCCTCGCGCGAGACGATGCCGTCCTTCTCCCACTGCTCGTAGTGCGGGGTGACCTCCTTGGCGAGGAAGGTGCGCACGGTCTCGCGGAACGCGTCGTGCTCCCCGGTGAAGATCTGCCGTTCCATTGCCATCGTGGTGCCCTCCTCTACAGCCAGCTCTTGACGGTCTCGACCAGCCGGGCGGGCTCGGGGCCGACCGGGATGACGTTCAGCATGGTGACGCCCGCGGCGCGGAAGGCCTCGACACGCTCGCGCACGTAGCTCTCGGGCCCGCACAGGCTCATGAGCTCGCAGAACTCGTCCGGAACGGCGGCCTCCGCCTCCTTCTTCTTCCCGGAGAGGTAGAGCTCCTGGATGAGCTTGGCCTCCTTCTCGTAGCCGTAGGCCACGGCGAGGTCGTTGTAGAAGTTCTTGCCGACCGCGCCCATGCCGCCCACGTACAGGGCGATGTTGGGGCGGGCGAGGTCGCGGGCGGCCGCCGCGTCCTCGCCGATGGCGAGCAGGCCGCCCGCGACGACCTGGAGCGGTCCGAGCTCGGGGGCGCGCTTGGCGGCGCCCTCGGCGAGCGGGGTGCCCCACACCTGGTGGGCCTTCTCCGGGATGAAGAGGGTGGGCAGCCAGCCGTCCGCGATCTCGGCCGTCATCCGGACGTTGGCAGGGCCCAACGAGGCGACGTACAGCGGGACTTCGGGGCGCACGGGCCTGGAAAGGATCTTCAGGGGCTTGCCGAGCCTGCCGCCCTTCTCGGGGGGCAGCGGCATGTCCGTGATGCCGTGGTGGTCGATGACCTCGCGGCGCAGGATGCGCCGGGTCAGCTCGATGGTCTCGCGGGTACGGCCGAGGGGCTTGTCGTACGCCTTCCCGTGCCAGCCCTCGACGACCTGCGGGCCC
Source organism: Streptomyces sp. NBC_01446 (assembly GCF_026340095.1). GTDB lineage: Bacteria > Actinomycetota > Actinomycetes > Streptomycetales > Streptomycetaceae > Streptomyces > Streptomyces aureus. Next base: position 1,211,314 of record NZ_JAPEPO010000001.1, read on the forward strand.
GACGCGCCCAGGCCGATGACGGCGCGGCCGCCGGAGACGGCGTCGAGTCCGGCGGCGGTCTGGGCGATGAGGGCGGGGGTGCGCGAGTAGACGTTGAGGATCGCGGCACCGATCTTCATGCGCTCGGTGCGGGCGGCGAGATAGCCCATGATCGTGGGCGAGTCGAAGCCGTAGGCCTCCGCGACCCAGACGGCGTCGAGGCCCGCCGACTCGAGCGCGGCGGCGTCGTCGGCCGCCTGCCGGGGGTCGGCTGCGTAGGCGAGGGGTGCGGACAGCTCCATCAGTTCTCTTCCTTCGTCAGGCTCGGTACGTCCCAGTCGCGGGCCACATCGGCGGTGTCGGCGCCCGGCTGCGCGGGGCCGCTGCGGACAGCGGTGGGAGTCACGGAGAAGCGGGGTGCGGGGGCGGGCTGGGTGATGCCGCCGTGGTCGGTGAAGGTGCCGCGCGCGGCCAGGTGGGGGTGGCCGGGCGCCTCCCGCAGGGACAGGACCGGCGCCACGCACGCGTCGGACCCCTCGAACACGGCCGTCCACTCCTCGCGGGTACGGGTCTTGAACCGGGCGGCGACGGCGTCGCGCAGCTCGCCCCAGCGGGCGAGGTCCTTGCGGGCGGGCGCCGTGCCGTCGATGCCGAGGAGCGCGATGAACTCGTCGTAGAACTGCTGCTCAAGGGCGCCGACCGCCATGTACTGGCCGTCGGAGGTCTCGTACGTCCCGTAGAAGGGGCAGCCGCCGTCGAGGAGGTTGCTGCCGCGCCGGTCCTGCCAGCCGCCGGCCGCGAGCATGCCGTGGATCATCGCGGCGAGGTGCGAGGCGCCGTCGACGATGGCGGCGTCCACGACCTGGCCCGCGCCGGTGTCACGCGCGTGGTGGAGGGCGGCGAGGATGCCGACGACGAGGTAGAGCGAGCCGCCCGCGAAGTCACCGACGAGGTTCGCGGGGACGGTCGGCGGCTCGTCCGGCTTGCCGATCATGCCGAGGGTGCCGGTGAGGGCGATGTACGCGATGTCGTGTCCGGCGCGCTGCGCGAGGGGGCCTTCCTGGCCCCAGCCGGTCATGCGTCCGTAGACGAGGCGCGGGTTGCGGGCGTGGCAGGCGTCGGGGCCGACGCCCAGCCGCTCGGCGACCCCGGGGCGGTAGCCCTCGATGAGGACGTCCGCCTTGGCGACGAGGTCGAGGACGCGCGCCGGGCCGTCGTCCGCCTTGAGGTCGATGATCACGGAGCGTTTGTTGCGGTTGGTGATGTCGTACTCGGGGTCGATCGCGAGCCCGGCGCCACCGGGGCGGTCCACGCGCACGACATCGGCGCCCAGGTCGGCGAGGAGCATCGCGGCGAACGGGCCCGGGCCGATGCCCGCCAGTTCGACCACGCGCACCCCGGCGAGCGGGCCGCTGTTCGCCATCCCTGCCACTGCCATCAAGCCCCCAGCACTGTGACACAACTGATGTAACACCAGCGATGCTAAGAACGTGTTCCACTCAGCACAACCCCTGGAGAGCAAGCGCTTAGTAATTTACGACGCGCTGCTGCCGTGTCGCCAGGAGGCGCGTATGGATTCGGGGGCACAGGCGTGAAACGGCACGCCATCACCTCCCGGGGCGACGCTCATCGCGCGTCCAGTTCGGCGACGAGTCTCTTCGTGGCCACCGTCCGATAGCTCTCCTCCACCCAGTCGCAGAGCAGCTCCGCGCCCGGGGCGCCCTTCACCTCCAGGGGGATCTGCACCCAGCCCGCCGTGCCGAGGCCGTATCCGGCGGGCTCGGCGCCGGGAGTCGTGAGCGCGTGCGCGTGGGCCGCCTCGTCCCTGAGCTTGACCGTGAGCCCCATCGGACAGCTGCCGTCGTCCACACCGAGGAACACGAACACCTTCTTGTTCACCTTCGCGACCGTCTCGCCCCAGGGGAAGTCCTCCGTGGCACCCGGCATCCCGAGTGCGAACTCCCGTACGCGCGCCCACGTCTTGAGCGCCCGCTGCGACGGCTTCCTCGGCTCGGCCACGACGACCTCCCGCTCCAGGCGGGGCCCCTGAACCTCCGCTCACCCCTCACGCTAGCCTCGGCCACCGACAACGGCGCGGGGCGCAGGGCTGAGGGGTGTCATGACCAGGCAGGGCAGCGGGCACGGCAAGGATCGGGACATGCGGGACAGGCCCGGCAGAGCCGACAGGACAGGCCGCGAGTACGACATCGTGCTCTTCGGGGCGACCGGGTTCACCGGCGCGCTCACCGCCGAGTATCTGGCGGCACACGCACCCGAGGGGCTGCGGTGGGCCGTCGCGGGGCGCGACACGGGGAAGCTGGAGCGGCTGCGCGAGCGCCTCACCGCGATCGACCCCGCGTGCGCGGTGCTGCCGCTGGTCCGCGCCGACGTCGCCGACCCGGCGTCCCTGCGCGCCCTCGCGGCACGCACGCGCGTGGTGGCCACGACCGTCGGCCCGTACGTCACCTACGGCCAGGACCTCGTGGCCGCGTGTGCCGAGGAGGGCACCGACTACACGGACCTGTGCGGCGAGCCCGAGTTCGTCGACGTCACGTACGTACGGCACGACGCCCGTGCACGGGAGACCGGGGCGCGCCTCGTCCACGCGTGCGGCTTCGACTCGGTCCCGCACGACCTGGGCGTGCACTTCACGGTGGGACAGCTCCCCGAGGGCGTGCCGCTGCGCATCGACGGGTACGTGCGGTCGAACGCGACGTTCTCGGGCGGCACGTTCGCGTCCGCGCTGACGCAGTTCTCGCGGGGCCGGCAGATGCTGGCCGCGCAGCAGGACCGGCGGCGGCACCAGCCGCGTCTCGTCGGCCGCAGGGCGTACGCTCCGACGGGCGCGCCGCGCTACGCCAAGGAGGTCGACGCGTGGGCGCTGCCGCTCCCGACGATCGACCCGCAGGTCGTGCAGCGCTCCGCGCGGGCGCTGGAGCGCTACGGTCCCGACTTCCGCTACCGGCACTACGCGGCGGTGCGGCACCTGCCCGTCGCGTTCGGCGGCGTCGCGGCTACGGGCGCGCTGTTCGCCGCCGCCCAACTGCCGCCCGCGCGCAGGTGGTTGTCGGGACGGCTCAAGCCGGGTGACGGGCCGGACGAGGCGCGGCGCGCGGCGAGCTGGTTCTCGGTGCGCTTCGTGGGCGAGGGCGGCGGCCGCCGCGTGTACACGGAGGTCTCGGGCGGGGACCCCGGCTACGACGAGACGGCGAAGATGCTCGGCGAGTCCGCGATGTGCCTGGCCCTGGACGACCTGCCCGAGACCGCGGGCCAGGTCACCACGGCCGTCGCGATGGGCGACGCCCTGACGACCCGCCTGCGGGATGCGGGAATCGGATTCCGGGTGGCGGCTACGCGATAGGGGCTACGCGCGCGGCGGTGACCAGGCGACAGAACGAGGCCGTCCCCAGCTGGTGACCACGCGCGCGGGGCGCTCTCCGGGGCCTTCGCGAGTGGCTGGTGCGCGTGGCCAGTACGAGTGGCCGGTGCGCGCGCCGCGGCAGCGGGTGGCCGCGACGCGGTAGCGGGTCACCGCGCTCGCGGTCGACGCGCCCTGGGCTTGCTTCGCCGAAGACGCGGCAGGTGGCTACGCGCGCGTGGCGTCCTCCTGGGCCTCCGCCAGCGCTCGCCTGCACAGCGCGTCCGCTCTGCGGGTCGTTTCGGGCTGGCGGTAGTTCGGCGTGAGGCTCAGGGTGTGGGCGCACGCGGTGTCGAGGCTCGTGCGGTGGCCGACGGAGACGTAGACGGGTTTGACGCCGTCGCGGGTGCGCAGGGCCCGGCCGACCTCCAAGTCGCCGTCCAGCAGGGGCGCCGAGCTGCCGCGCGGAGCGTCCGGCTCCTCGTGCGTGAAGGTGAACGGGTTCTTCGCGACGCCGATCGTGGGCAGCCCCGTCAGGACGCCGAGGTGGCTGGCGAGGCCGAAGCGGCGCGGGTGGGCCAGCCCGTACCCGTCGCAGACGACGAGACCGGGGCGGGAGTTGAGCGCCTCCAGGGCGGCGACGACGGTCGGGATCTCCCGGAAGGCCAGCAGGCCCGGCACGTACGGGAAGGAGATCCGGCCGACGGCGGTGGACTCCTCGACGACGTCGAGGGTCGCCGCGTCGAGCACGACGGCCGCCGCGGCGACGAGGTCGCGCTCGTCGTCGTAGGCCACGTCGACACCGGTGACGAATCCGGTGCCGGGCGGGGGCCCCGGCTCGTCGAGGACGACGCGGGCGCGCAGCTCGTCCTGGACCGCGCGGGCGGAGCGTTCGTCGGTGGGCCAGTCGGCGAGGATCTGTTGGTGGCTCATGGTGGCGACCACCATAGGGCGCGGCGCCGGCGGGCCACGGGTAGCCTGGCGATCATGTTTGTACTTGAGCTGACCTACACGGCCCCGGTCGAGCGCGTCGACGCGCTTCACGAAGCGCACCTCGCCTGGCTCGACGAGCAGTACGAAGCCGGTGTCTTCATCGCTTCCGGCCGCAAGAACCCGCGCGACGGCGGGATCATCCTCGCCGTCGGGGACGACCGCGCGCAGATCGAGAAGATCACGGCGGCCGACCCCTTCGTCACCGGCGACGTGTGCGCGTACCGCGTCACGGAGTTCATCGCGAGGAAGACGGCACCCGAACTGGAGCGCTTCCGGCAGCAGTTGGCCGGCTAGACAGCCCCGGTCACCGTTCCAGCCGGGCGACGCGTCCCTTCTCGCCCGACGCCCAGCACGCGCCGTCGTCGGTGCAGTCCGCCGTGTCGTACGAGCCCGTGTCGACGGTGCGCCAGGTGCGGCCCGCGTCGAGCGTGAGGTCGGTCCCTGTCGGGCCGACCGCGAGGGCGCTCGTGCGGCTGTGCGGGAGCCAGGTGACGCCCGAGCGGTAGGCGGGGACGGGTGCGGCGGACGGTGTCCAGGTGCGGCCGCCGTCGCGCGTCGTGGCCGAGGCCCGGAGGGACGCCTGATCCGCGCGGTAGTCACCGCCGACCGCGATGCCGTGCGTGCGGTCGCGAAACGCGAGGCCGAAGACGCCGCGCGCAGGGTCGCCCGCCGGGACCGGGGCGTCGGTCGCCCGCCAGGTCAGGCCACGATCCGACGAGTGCAGCACGCGCGCGCGTGCGGCCCCGCCCGTGGCCAGCCACACGTCGCGCGGACCGGAGCTGACCAGGCACTGGCCGCTCGCCGCGAACCCGGCCTCGCCCTCCTGCGCCGCGGGCATGCCGTCGCTGGGCAGGACGTCCCAGGAGCGTCCTCCGTCGCGCGTGGACAGGATCCGGTACTTGCCGTCGACGGGGTCGCTCATCGCGAGGCCGTGGCGGGCGTCGAAGAACGTCAGGCAGTCGTAGAACGCCTTCGGGTCGGGGTTGCGGAAGGACTCGGTCCAGGTGGCCCCGCCGTCGTCCGTGCGGAACACCCGCGAGGCGTCGCCCTCACCGATAGCGAGGACGACCGCGTGCCGGCTGTCGAAGGCCTCGATGTCGCGGAACTCCAACTCGCCCGCGCCGGGCGGGGACACGTTCCGCCAGTGGGCGCCGCCGTCGGAGGTGCGGAGCACCGTGCCCTTGGTCCCCGCCACCCACGCCGCGTCGCGGCTCACCGCGGCAAGCCCCCGGAACCGCGCGTCCGTGCCGGATGCCTTCAGTGCCCAATGCGGCTTCGCCTGTGCGCGCCCTCCACCGGCCTGCGCACCGGCGGCTTGTGCACCGGCGGCTTGTGCACCGGCGGCTTGTGCACCGGCGGCCTGCGCCGGACCCGCCGGAGCGAACGCGAGGGCGAGTGCCGCCCCGGCCAGCCCCATGGACACCATGCGTCGCGACTTCCCCATGCCCCTCATGGCGGGCGAAGCTAGCCCACTCCCCCGGCCCCGTCCAGATGGCCTGCCGACCGGAACGACGCCTACCGGTGACCGAGGTCACTCACCTTCCTGGGCGGCCCGGTGCACGGATTCCCTCGTTCCGCCGTCTCTTCAAGTGGCGGGGAGTCCTACCCGCCGTCCCACCCGTCGTCCGACATGCCGTCCGACTCGCCGTCCGAGCTGTTGCCCGAACCGCCGTCCGTTCAGCCGTCACAAGGGAGCAGGCGTTGTCCACCGTCATCGAGCAAGCCGTAGAGGCCCGTCTCGTCGCCGCCGCGCCGCGGATGTCGACCATTCCCGCGACGTTGCGCTACGACATGCAGGACCCCTTCGCCGTGCGCATGTCGTTCCCCGCGCCGGCCACGCTCGAAGGCTTCGACGTGAGCTGGACGTTCGCCCGCGAGCTGCTCTCGGCCGGAGTGCGGGAGCCGGCCGGTGCGGGCGACGTCCGGCTACGGCCGTACGGCTTCGACCGCACGGTCCTGGAGTTCCACGCCCACGAAGGCACGGCGATCGTGCACATCCGGACGGGCGAGCTGCGCCGCTTCCTCAGCAGCACGGCGGCGATGGTGCCGGTGGGCGACGAGCATCTGCACGTGGACCTGGACGGCGATCTGGCGGAGCTGATGCGGGACGCGTACTGACCAGCCGACGAGCTCGGCCCCCCGGGCTCAACTCCCGCTGCCGAGGAGGGTGTTGAGCTCCCCGTACTCGAGCCCGCCGGCCAGGCTCCCGTACGTTCCCTCGGTGAGCAGTTCCCGGGCCGCCCTGCGGACGAGGGCGTGCGCGGCCTGCGCGATGCCCCCGCCGACGCTGATCCGGGCCACCCCGAGCGCGGCGAACTCGGGCACGGACGGCGCCCCGGGCCACGCCATCACGTTGAGCGGCCCGTCGACGCCGGCGACGAGCGCCTCCACGGTCACCGGGTCGACGGCTCCGGGCACGAAGATCCCGTCCGCTCCCGCGGCGAGGTAGCCCGCGGCCCGCTCCAGCGTCGTCGCGAGTCGCTCCTCCGGCTCCCCCACGCCCATCAGATACGTGTCGATACGGGCGTTCACGAACAGCGCCACACCCTCCGCGTCCGCCGCCGCCCGGGCCACCGCGATCCGCTCCGCCTGCGCCTGCACGGGCCGCAGCGGGGCGCTCCCGCCGTGCCAGGCGTCCTCGATGTTGACGCCGACCGCTCCGGCGTCGAGGACGGCGCGCACGGTGGCGGCGACGTCCCGGGCCGCGTCGGCGTAACCGCTCTCGATGTCGGCGGTCACCGGTACGTCCACGGCGGCGGCGATCCGCGCGACGGCGTCGAGCGCCTCGTCCCTGCCGAGCCGGTCCCCGTCGGCCACGCCGAGGGCCCAGGACAGCCCGGCGCTGGTGGTGGCGACGGCGGCGGCTCCGGCGTCCGCGACGATGCGGGCGCTCGCGACGTCCCAGGCGTTGGGCAGGACGAGCGGGCGGCCGGCGATGTGCTGCGAACGGAAGGCCACTGCCCGGTCATTGAGGTGCGTACGGTTCGTCATGCCGTAGACCCAACCATCCGGCCCCCGCGCACGGCTGGCGAAAATCCGACACGTACGTGTCACTCCCGCTCAGCCTCTCTTCAGCCCCCGCCCGCCGAGGCCCGCGCCGCCTCCGACGCCTTGACGGCCGCGGCCAGGGCGGCGCGGATGTCGCCCAGGCTCTGGCCCAGCTCGGGGGACAGGCCGCCGGCGCGCGCGGCGAGGTCGTCGAGGCGGTCCTTGTGCGTGCGCCGGGCCTTGCCGGGAATCAGCCGGCGCAGCTTGCCCGTGGCGGCGAGCACCGCGAGGACCGCGTCGTCCTCGTCCACCCGGCCGACCGGCTCGGCGCCCTCCAGCGCGCCCAGCACCTCGGCCCGCAGCACCTCCACGTATCCGGCGCGCGCCAGGCCGTACCGGGTCACGGGGAAGAGCCCGAAGACCCGCTTGCGCTCGGCCGACAGATAGCCCTCGGAGGCGAGTTGACGGCGCACGGTGTCGAGGGTGGCGCCGGAGCGGTAGCCGATCCAGGTACGCCATGAGCGCGGCCTCGACTCCTCTGCGAGTTCCATCAGTTCGTCGAGGACGGGGTCGCCGGTGCGCGCGTCGAAGACCGGGGTGACGACCCCGTCCACGTCGCTGATGATGCGGCGCCGGGCCAGTTCGACGAGTGCGGCGGCGCGGACGGAGAGCGCGAGGTCCGGGGCGCCGGAGACCCTGCCCTTCTCCGTGTCGAAGCCCAGCAGGAAGAGACGGGCGGGCAGCGAGAGCGAGCCGTGGGGCACGGGGGCCTCCTCCTGGAGGGTGGTGGCGGGGGCGCCGGGGTTCAAGATAATTCGTTGACGGCCCACATCCGCCTTCGTACGGTGTTGAGCGTTCCCGTTGATCCTGTTGTCGTCGATCGGAGTAGGACGTTGCTCTTCTGAGGTTCTGAGACACCGCGTCACGCGGCCGCACCCCCTGGTGCGCCACGTGTCCAGCGTGTGCGACCTCGGATGACCGAGCCGTCCTCCTGCCGGAATCCGGTGCAGGACTTTCCTTCGCGCCCCATGCGCTCTCGTTCCTTCCGGCTGTCGTCGCGCGCGGTGTCCCGACACGCCGCCCACCGTTCCCTCCGAGCGACCGCGAGGCCGTATGTCTACCTCCCCCACTTCCGTCACCTGTACCTCCCTCACCTACGCCTGGCCCGACGGCACACGGGTCTTCGACGGCCTTCAGGCCGCGTTCGGCCCCGGCAGGACCGGCCTCATCGGCCTTAACGGTGCCGGAAAATCAACGCTGTTGAAGCTCATCGCCGGGGAACTCGTCCCGACCGACGGCACGGTGAAGGTGGCGGGTGAGATCGGCTACCTGCCGCAGAACGTCACCCTCGAAACCTCGCTCCGTGTGGACGAGGCGCTCGGTATCGCACGCGCCCGGGCCGCGCTGCACGCCATCGAGGCGGGCGACGTACGCGACGAGCACTTCACCGCGGTCGGCGACGACTGGGACGTCGAGGAGCGCGCCGTCGCGACCCTGGACGGGCTCGGCCTGGGCCGCATCGGTCTCGACCGCACCGTCGGCGAGCTCTCGGGAGGCGAGTCCGTACTGATCCGCCTCGCCGCGCTGCTCCTGCGCCGCCCCGACGTCCTGCTGCTCGACGAGCCGACGAACAACCTCGACCTGGCCGCCCGCGGGCGCCTGTACGCGGCGGTCGAGGCGTGGCCGGGCATCATGGTCGTGGTCAGCCACGACCGTGAACTCCTCGAACGGGTGGACCAGATCGCCGATCTGCGTCCGGGCGGCCTCGTCCGCTACGGCGGGAACCTCTCCGCGTACGAGGAGGCGCTCGCGACCGAACAGGAAGCGGCGGAGCGCATGGTGCGGGTCGCCGACGCCGACCTGAAGAAGCAGAAGCGCGAACTGGCGGACGCCCAGGTCAAGTTGTCCCGGCGCAAGCGCTACGGACAGAAGATGTGGGACACCAAGCGCGAGCCCAAGGCGATCATGGCCCAGCGCAAACGGCAGGCCCAGGTCTCCGCGGGCAAGCACCGCCAACTGCACGAGGGCCGGCTCGCCGAGGCGAAGGAGCGGCTCGACGAGGCGGTGGACGCCGTGCGCGACGACGACGAGATCCGCGTCGATCTGCCGCACACGGCGGTGCCGCCCGGCCGCTGCGTCTTCACGCTGAGTCAGCTGCGGATGGCCTACGGGGCGTGCGTGAAGGGCGAGTTCGAGGTGCGCGGACCGGAGCGGATCGCGCTCGTGGGGCGCAACGGTTCGGGCAAGACGACGCTCCTGCGCACGATCGCCGGGGACCTCGATCCCGTTGCGGGCGAGGCGGTGGCGCATGTCCCGCTGCGCTTCCTGCCACAGCGGCTCGACGTGCTCGACGAGGGCCTGACCGTCGCCGAGAACGTGGCGCGGTTCGCTCCCGGGGCGACGAACAACCGCGTCAGGGCGCGCCTCGCCCACTTCCTGTTCAAGGGGGCGCGGGCCGATCAGGCGGCGGCGACTCTCTCGGGCGGCGAGCGGTTCAGGGCGACCCTGGCGGCGCTGATGCTCGCCGAGCCGGCACCCCAGCTGCTGATGCTCGACGAGCCGACGAACAACCTCGACCTGGCGAGCGTCCGGCAGCTGACCACGGCCCTGGAGTCCTACGAGGGCGCGCTGCTCGTGGCGAGCCACGACCTGCCGTTCCTGAAGTCCATCGGGGTCACGCGGACGCTGCTCATGGAGGGAGGCCGGCTCCGGGACATCACGAAGGGGGAGGTCGGATACGGCGGGTAGCCGCGCCGGGGGGCGGCGGGGCGGGAACGGGGTGCGGGCAGGGGATTCCGTCGCCGGGGCCGGGATGTGCATGATGTCCGCGCCGGAACGTCGCGCGCCGGCCCCTCCGAAAAGCCCGCCCAAGTCCGCCCACGAGCCTTCCGAGCCCCCGTGGAAGCGCCGCCCGAGTCCCGAGGAGTGCCGCCCGTGCCCAGCCAGAAGGCCTTGATCCGCCGCCCGGGACCCCGCCTCGCGGACGGGCTCGTCACGCATGTCGAGCGCACGCCCGTCGATCCGGAGCGGGCCCTCACGCAGTGGGAGGCCTACGTCGCGGCGCTGCGGGAGCACGGCTGGGAGACGGTGGAGGTCGGGGCCGCCGACGACTGCCCCGACGCGGTCTTCGTCGAGGACGCGGTGGTCATGTACCGCAACGTCGCGCTGATCACCCGGCCCGGCGCCGCATCCCGGCGCGGGGAGACGGCGGGCGTCGAGGAGGCCGTGACCCGGCTCGGCTGCTCCGTGAACCGGGTGCGGGAACCGGGCACCCTCGACGGCGGCGACGTCCTCAAGGCCGGCGACACGATCTATGTGGGCCGGGGCGGACGCACGAACGCGGACGGCGTGCGGCAGCTGCGGGCCGTGTTCGAGCCGCTCGGGGCGAAGGTCGTCGCCGTACCGGTCAGCAAGGTGCTGCACCTGAAGTCGGCGGTGACGGCCCTGCCCGACGGCACGGTCGTCGGGCACGAGCCGATGGTGGACGTGCCGTCCCTCTTCCTGCGCTTCCTGCCCGTCCCGGAGGAGGCCGGCGCGCATGTGGTGCTCATGGGCGGCGGGAAGCTCCTGATGGCGGCGAGCGCGCCGAGGACTGCGGAGCTCTACTCGGATCTCGGTCTGGAGCCGGTTCTGGTGGACATCGGCGAGTTCGAAAAGCTCGAAGGCTGTGTGACGTGCCTCTCAGTCAGGCTCCGCGAGCTGCACTCCTGAGGCGGAATGAAGCATTGGAGGCCACTGAGACCGGAGGGGTCAGTTCCGGGCGGCCCTTTACAGAGGGTTTAACCTACGGCAACGTAACCTACGACACCGTAGGTACAACCGCTCGTGCCTGCGATTCGTCTCCTCGCACTACTCCCGTCCCCCCTGGAGCCCTCGTGACCATCACCTCTCCCCACCTCGGCAGCTCGTCCTCCACCTGGACCGACGCCCAGCTGCTGTACGCGCTGGAGGAAGTGGTCGAGAAGGAACTGAACCGGCACCTCAAGGTGGCCAAGGACTGGATGCCCCACGAGTACGTGCCGTGGGCCGACGCCCGTAACTTCCCCGGTTTCTTCGAGGACGGCGAGGCCTGGGCGAAGGACCAGTCCAAGGTCACCGAGATCGGCCGGATCGCGCTCGTCGTGAACCTGCTGACCGAGGACAACCTCCCCAGCTACCACCACGAGATCGCCTCCCTCTTCGGCCGCGACGGCGCCTGGGGCACCTGGGTGCACCGCTGGACCGCCGAGGAGGGCCGCCACGGCATCGTGATGCGCGACTACCTGCTGGCCTCCCGCGCCGTCGACCCGGACCAGCTCGAGCAGTTCCGCATGGCGCACATGGCCGAGGGCTTCGAGTCCGACAACCGGCACTCGATGCTGCACTCGGTCGCGTACGTCGCCTTCCAGGAGCTCGCGACCCGCGTCTCGCACCGCAACACCGGCCACCAGTCGGGCGACCCGGTCTGCGACCGCATGCTGGCGCGCATCGCCACCGACGAGAACCTGCACATGGTCTTCTACCGGAACCTGCTCGGCGCGGCCTTCGAGCTCGCCCCCGACCTCACGATGCAGGCCGTGCGCGACGTCGTCGTCAACTTCCGCATGCCCGGACACGGCATGCCCGGCTTCGAGCGCGCCGCCGCCCAGATGGCCATCGGCGAGATCTACAACATGCGCATCCACCACGACGACGTGATCCAGCCCGTGCTGCGCTTCCTGAAGGTCCTGGACATCGACGGGCTCGGCCCGGAGGGTCTCAAGGCCCAGGAGGAGCTCGGTCTGTACATGGGCGGCCTGGACAGCGAGGCCGCCAAGTTCGACGAGAAGCTGGCGGCCCGCAAGGCCCGCATGGTGGCCCGCGCCGCCGGCTGACCCGCCCCCCCCTCACGCAAGCACGCCCCGGGCCACAAGCCCGGGGCGTGCCGCGTCACGGACGTGTGGCCCGCTCACCCGCGACGCAGATGGAGGCGCTCCTTCTCGGAGAGGCCGCCCCAGACGCCGAAGCGTTCGTCGTTGTCGAGCGCGTACTCCAGGCAGGCGGAGCGCATCTCGCACCGGCCGCAGATGCTCTTCGCCTCGCGCACGGAGCTGCCGGGCTCGGGAAAGAAGAAGTCGGCGCCCGTCTGGGCGCACAGCGCCTCGTCCTGCCATGAGGGGACGGGTGCCACGGGGCGCAGCGTGTGGTTCGAGTACATGCCGCTGATCGTGCCGCGTGGCGAAAAACAGACGATCAACGACTGATCAACGCGGCGCGCCGGGCGGATCGCGACCTGTGCCCGCCGGATCGGTCCGACCCGGCTCAGGTCTGGTCCGGGTCCCCCTTGATCACCGCGAAGCGGGCGCCCTGCGGGTCGGTCAGCTTGGCGATGCGGCCGACGCCGGGCAGGTTCGTGGGCGCGAAGCGCACCTTACCGCCGAGCCCCTGGGTCCGGGCGGCGATCGCGTCGACGTCCGGCACATGGAAGTACGGCGACCAGTGCGCCCCGATGTCGGACTCCGAAGGGTCGTCGCCCAGCGTGACCATGCCGCCGAACATGTCGTCCTCGCTCGTGCCGGCCGGGTTCACCGTCACATACGTGCCGCCGGGGAACGACACGTCGAACGTGCCCCAGCCGAGCACCGAGCCGTAGAAGTCCTTCGCCGCTGCGACGTCCGGGGTGTACAGCTCGATCCAGTTGAGCGAGCCGTCGTCGGTGGCGAGATCCAGGCCCTTGTTCCGTCCTGGCTGCCAGAGGCCGAACGTCGCCCCCGCGGGATCGGCGATGACGGCCATGCGGCCCAGGTCCAACACATCCATGGTCTGGAACGGCGCGGATCCGCCGGCCCGCTCGGCTGCCTTCACGGTCGCGTCCGCGTCCTGCGTCTGGAAATAGACGGTCCAGGACGGCGGGCCCTGGTCGGGCGTGACCTGCACACCGCCAGCGACGCTCCTGCCGTCCAGCTGGAACAGGCCGTAGCCGCCGACCTCGGGGCCGCCCGTCTGGAACTGCCAGCCGAAGAGTCCGCTGTAGAAGGAGACGGCGGCGTCGAGATCCGGGGTTCCGAGATCCAGCCAGTTCGGCGAGCCGTCGACGAAACGGGTGGTGAGCATGGTGCCCTCCTCGTTGAGGGTGCCCCCCTTGCAGGGGTCCCGCTGTCTGCCTCACCGAGTCTGGCACCGCCCACTGACAATGGCCGTTCCAAACGCCGCCACCGCCCCGGACGGCCGCCTGGCCGACGCCGAGCCACCGCGGCCATCGCCCGGTCACCGCCCACCCATCGCCTCAGCCACCCCGTCAGCCACCGCCAAGAGTTGAACGGTCCACAGAAATGGGAGCGCTCCCCGTCACAAGTCTTGACCCGTCGCGCCGCACTCGCAACAGTAGGGCTCCCCCACACATCAGGAGTCCTCCGTGATATCGCGCAGACTGTTCCTGACCGGCGCCGCCACGGCCGCCACCGCACTCACCTACCCGGCCTGGGGCAGCGCCCTCAGCCCGGAGGCCAAGGCGGCACCCGCCACCTGCGAACTCGCCCTGCAGAACACGTCGTTGCCCGGCACCGTGCGCGCCTACGTCACCGGCCACGAGCAGGGCACCGACCGCTGGGTGCTGCTCAAGCCCGACGGCGGGGTGTACCACCCCGACTCACCGGCCGCGCCGCAGACCCCGCTGCCCGTCGACTGCGCCATCCCCCTGGGCGCCGCGGGTTCGGCGCCGAAGGTCCTGACGCTCCCTCAGATGTACGGCGCCCGCGTCTACTTCGTACGCGACAACACGCTCGACTTCTTCCTCAACCCGGGCCCCTCGCTCGTCGAGCCGGCCTTCGCGACCTCCGCCGACGCGAACTACGGGAAGACCTGGTCGTTCTGCGAATTCACCTTCAACTCCGACCAGTTGTACGCGAACATCAGCTACGTCGACCTGGTGACCGCCCTGCCCATCGGCCTGACCCTGGAGGGCGACGCCACGCACACCGTCGCGCCGCTCCCGGACGGCGCCGTGGAGAAGATCGCCGCGGATCTCGCGGCCCAGACCGCCAAGGACGGGCAGCCCTGGGACAAGCTCGTCATCCGCGGCGGCGACGGCAAGGTCCTGCGCGTCATCTCGCCGCAGAACCTGATGGCCCCGTACTTCGACCGCCCCGACCAGATGCCGTTCAGGGACGTCTGGGACAGCTACGTCGACCAGGTCTGGGAGAAGTACCGCACGACCGACCTGAAGATCGACCTCCAGGGCGGCCGGGGTGTGTTCACCGGTCGCGTCAGCGGCGACACGCTCACCTTCAACGGCGGGCACAGCTTCCCCAAGCCCGCCTCGAAGGACATCTTCACCTGCAATCACGGCCCGTTCACCAACAACCCGGGCGACCCGGACGACAAGAAGGGCCTCCTCGCCCGTCTCGCCGCCGGGTTCAACCGGAGCATCATGCTGACCCACCCCGAGCAGCCGAACGGCACCACGACGGCCGACTACTACCAGGGCGACGTCACCAACCACTGGTCGCGGGTCGTGCACGCCAACTCGCCCATCGGGTACGCCTTCCCGTACGACGACGTGCGTCCCGACGGGCAGCCCGACGTGTCCGGCGCGGCGCACGACGGGAATCCGCGGCGCTTCACCGTCAGCGTCGGATCGTAGGTCCCGGACGGCTCATGCCCCGGCGTCCTCGCGGATGAGCTCTGCCGCCTTCTCCGCGAGGGCGACGGTCGGGGCGTGGGTGTGGCCGCGGGTGATGCGCGGCATCACTGAGGCGTCGACGACGCGCAGGGCCTCGACGCCCCTGACCCGCAGGCGCGGGTCCGTCACCGAGCTCTCGTCGGCGCCCATGCGGCAGGTGCCGACGGGGTGGTAGAGCGTCTCGGCGCCCGCGCGGATCATCTGCGCGAGCTCCTCGTCGCCGACGGCCCCCGGGTACGGCCCGAGGGGCCCGTCGGTGTACGGGGCGAGCGACTTGGCCGCGAGGAGTTCCTCGGCGCGGCGCACTCCGGCCATCAGCGTGCGCAGGTCCTCGTCGCGGGCGAGATATCCGGGGTCGATCAGGGGCCGCGCCGAGGCGTCCGCCCCGCCCGGGGTGATGCGGCCCTCGCTCGCGGGCTGGAGCAGGACGACGCCGATCGTGATGCCGTGCTCGACGGGCGGGGTGAGCCCGTGGTTGACGAACGGCACCGGCGCGTAGATCAACTCGATGTCGGGGGCGGCCAGTTCGGGGCGTGTCCTGATGAAGGCGACCGCCTCTCCGACGTTCGACGTGAGCGGTCCGCGGCCGGCCAGGAGGAAGCGGCCGACATTGGCGAGGGAGTCCGCGCCGGTGAGGGTGACGGGCCGGGGGCAGCGCATCGTGACGGCGAAGGAGAGATGGTCCTGGAGGTGGCGGCCGACATCGGAGGACTCGACCCGGACGTCGATCCCGGCCTCGGCGAGCTGTTCGGGGTCACCGACGCCCGCCTGCTGGAGCAGTTGCGGTGAACCGATCGCGCCCGCGCTGAGGATCACCTCACGGCGGGCGCGCAGGATGCCGGGGACTCCTTCGGCGACGACGCCGGCCACGCGGGTGCCGTCGAAGTCGAGGCGTGTGACCCGGGCGTCGGTGTGGATGTGCAGGTTGGGCCTGCGCGCGGCAGGTTTCAGATAGCCGTCGGCCGCGCTCCACCGGCGGCCGCGGCGCTGGTTGAGCGGGGTGAGCGCGAAGCCGCCGTGGTCCTCGTGGTTCAGCTCCGGCAGCTCGCGCAGCCCCGCGCCGCGGCAGGCGTCGAGGAAGGCGGACGTCGTCACGTTCGGGTCGCGGGGCGGGGAGATCCACAGCGGGCCCTGGGTGCCGTGCGGGGAGTCTGCGTTCCGGGTGCCCGCCCAGCGTTCGGCGCGCTGGAAGTAGCGCGCGAGCTGGTCGTACGACCACTCCTCGCCGGCCGCCTCGCCCCACGCGTCGTAGTCGTCGCGGTGGCCGCGCACCCACATCATGGCGTTCATCGAGGAGGATCCGCCGAGTGTGTGGCCGCGCGGCCAGTACAGCTCGCGGCCGTCGAGCGCGGACTGCTTGGACGTCGAGTAGTCCCAGTCGTACGGCGTCCTGAACAGCTTCGGGAACGCCGCCGGGATGCGGATCTCGGTTTTGCGGTCGCGCGGGCCCGACTCGACGAGCGCGACGCGCACGGCCGGATCCTCCGACAGCCGCGCGGCCAGCACACAGCCGGCCGACCCGGCCCCGACGATGACGTAGTCGTACCCGCTGTCCTTGCTCAACTCGACTCCAGGTGTCGGTGGTTGGGGCTATGCAGTGATCCCCGCCGTCCCTGGAGGTGTACACCCGCGATGTACTCCTCGATAGGTCCTTCGCACTACCCCCTCACCACCCCCAACGCAGGCAGGACCGTCTCGGCCACCCGGTACGCCTCCTCCAGGAGCGGGTTACCGGACAGGATGAACGTGTCGACGCCCAGGTCCTGGTACTCCTTGAGACGTTCGACGACCTGGGCCGCCGATCCGACGACCGCCGTGCCGGGTCCCGGACGGAACAGGCTCATGCCGGGCCAGAGGTTCGGATGGGTCTCCAGCTCGCGCGCCCTGGCCGGGACGCGGCCGCCGTGCTGGCGGAACTGCCGCTGCCAGCCGACCCCGTCCTCGCCCGCGCGCTCGCCGAGCTGCCGCCGGTACGTGGCCTCGGAGGTGACGTCGAGGAGCCGGTCGGCGGCGGCCCATGCCTCGTCCTCGGTGTCGCGGACGATGAGATGGAGGCGCAGGCCGATGCGCAGGGTGCGACCGTGGACGGCGGCGCGCTCGCGGACGCGGTCGAGCTTCTCCTTGAGCAGGTGGGGAGGCTCGCCCCAGGTGAGGTAGACGTCGACGTGTTCGGCGGCCATCTCGATGCCCGGCGCGGACGAGCCGCCGAACCAGAGCGGGACGTGCGGGTCCTGGACAGGCTTCAGGTCACGGAAGGAGGCGCCGGCGTCTTTGAGGTCGTAGAAGCGGCCCTTGTGGTCGAAGATCTCGCCGGCGGTGAGGCGCTTCACGATCGACCAGTACTCGGCGCTCAGTTCGTAGCGCTCGTCGTGCTCGACGTGGAGGCCGTACTCCTGGAGGGACTTCGTCGAGCCGTTGACGACGTTGAAGCGCAGACGGCCGCCGAAGAGCGTGTCGAAGCTCAGCGCCATCTTCGCGAGGAGCGTCGGCGAGATCAGGCCGGGGTGGACCGCGAGGAGCGGTTTGAACGCCGTGCTTGTCGAGGCCGCGAGCGCGCTGCCCAGGGGCCAGACGTCATACAGGTCCGTGGCCAGCAACGCGCCGGAGAAGCCGAGGCGCTCGACGGTTCCTGCGAGGCCGCTGAGGTAGCCGAGGTCGACCTGCCTTCGGCCTTCCGGCTCCCAGGGGTAGGCGCCCTCGCGCGGGATGATGTACCAGAGGACTTCGGGTGCGGCGGCCATGGCGTTCAGGCCGCCTTTCGCGCCACGGCGTGGGCGACCGTGACGGGGTGCTCGATGAAGCCGGTGCGGTGGAAGATGTCCGCGCCCTGCTGCTGTTCGGCGAGGAACTCGTCCGTGACCGCCTCGATGCGCCACGGCAGCGCGCGCAGTGCGGTCTCCCAGTCGTCGGCGGTGCCGCCCTGGTGCTCGGCGGCGATCTCGGCGGCCTCGCGCGGGTTCTCCTTCGCCCAGTCGTCGGCGCGCTGGAGTGCGCGGGTCAGGGCGTCGATCACCTCGGGGCGCTGCTCGGCCAGGTCGCGGCGGGTGAAGAAGACGGAACGGTCGGAGATGACGTCGCCGGTGCGGACGACGACACGGACGCCTCCGGTGCGCAGGGCGGCGACGAGCTGGGCGCCCTGCGCGACCCAGGCGGTGATCTCGCCGGAGCGCAGCAGCTTCTCGCTGTTCTCGTCGCCGCGGACCGGGGTGATGTGGGAGGCGTACGAGAGTCCCGCGTCGTCCAGGGCCTTGGCGATGAGGTGGGTCTGCCACGAGCCGATGGCGAGGTGGACGGTGCCGCCCTTGAGGTCGGCGACCGTGCGGACCGGGCTGTCCTCCGGGACGAGGAGCGCGCCGTGGTCGGGGCGGGGCGCCGAGACGGCCGTGTAGACGATGTCGTGGCCGGCGGCCTGGGCGGTGACAGGCGGGGTCGACCCGGTGCCGCCGAAGTCGATGACGCCCTGGGTCAGCAGTTCGCCGGTGCGGACGCCGTTGACGTAGGAGTGGAAGACGGCGCTCTCACCGACGGCGGCCAGCTCCTGCTGCGCGAAGTCCAGGCGCGAGAGGTAGTAGAGCGACGGATTGCTGTTGTGGACACCGATGATGACGGTCATTCAGATCACTCCGGATTCTGCGGGGGTGCGGCTGTGGACGCCGAGATCGGCGAGGAGGCGCCGGCGGAGGGCGGCGAAGGCGGGGTCCCCGGGGTCGCGGGGGTGGTCGACGCCGACGGGTTCGTCGGTGACGAGGCGCCCGTCGCGCAGGACGCAGACGCGGTCCGCGAGGCGTACGGCCTCGTCGACGTCGTGGGTGACGAGGAGGACGGCCGGCCGGTGCGCGCGGCAGAGCTCGCCGACCAGGTCCTGCATCTTGAGGCGGGTCAGGGCGTCCAGGGCGGCGAACGGCTCGTCCAGCAGGAGGAGTTCGGGTTCGCGCACGAGGGCCCGGGCGAGCGCGACGCGCTGGGCCTCGCCGCCGGAGAGCGTGGCGGGCCAGGCGTCCGCGTGGCGTTCGAGGCCGACCTCCGACAGGGCCTTGAGTCCGCGTGCGGACTGCCCGCGCGGCAGCGCGACCGTCACGTTGGCGAGGACCTTCTTGGACGGTACGAGGCGTGGTTCCTGGAAGACGATCGTGCGGGCCTCCGGGACGAGGACTTCTCCCCCGTCGGCCCCGTCGAGCGCGCCGAGGATGCGCAGGAGCGTCGTCTTGCCGCTGCCGCTGGCGCCGAGCAGGGCGACGAACTCGCCCCGGTGGATGGTGAGATCGAGCCCGTCGAGGACGGCGCGGTCACCGAAGGCGCGGCGCAGGCCGGTGATGCTGACCGCTGTGCTCATCGGGCGGCCCCCTGTACGGCGCGGCGCCACGGCATGAGTCCGCGTTCGAGGAGCCGTACGACCCCGTCGGCGATCAGGCCGAGCAGGCCGTAGACGAGGATGCAGACGGCCAGGATGTCGGTGCGCGCGTAGCTCTGCGCCTGGGACATGAGGTAGCCGATGCCGGCCGTGGCGTTGATCTCCTCGGCGGCGATGAGCGCGATGACGCTGAGGGTCATCGACAGGCGCAGGCCCGCGAGCAGCGACGGCAGGGCGCCGGGCAGGACGACCTCCCCGACGATGCCGAGCCTGCTCATGCCGAAGCTGCGCATGGCCTCGACGAGTTTGCGGTCGGTGTTGCGGACGCCGCTGGACGTGGAGACGTACATGGGGAAGGTGGTGGCGACGGCGATGAGGAGGATCTTCGCGGTCTCGTTGATGCCGAACCAGACCATGAACAGCGGCACGAGGGACAGGAACGGGATGGTGCGCAGGGTCTGCAGGGAGGAGTCGAGGAGCTCGTCCCCCAGCCGCGTGAAGCCGGTCGTGATGCCGAGGGTGAGGCCGGTGACGAGCCCGAGGGCGAGGCCGAGTCCGGAGCGGGTGAGGGAGGTCGTGAGCGCGTCGGGCAGCTGGCCGTTCCCCCACAACTCACCGACCGCATCGACGACTTGGGGTGGTGAGGCGAGGACATCGGGAGTCAGCAGGCCCGTCGCGGACGCCACCCACCACAAAACGAGGAGGACGACAGGCCCGAGGGCCCTCACGGTGACGGAGTAGGCGCGGGGACGGTGCCTGCCGGACGGCGGGCGCGGGGTGACGAGACCGTGCGGTGCCGCCTGTTCCGTGCTCCGCGCCCGCCGGTCGGTGAGCGTCACGACATCTTCTCCACGTCGATGAGGTGTGCCGCGACATCGACCTTCGTCTTGGTCACCTTCTGATCGGCGTAGAACCGGGCGACCTCCTCGAAGCGCTTGATGTCGGCGTCGGTGATCGGCTCGACGGTGCCGCCCTCGGCGGTGAACCCGGTCTGGATGCGCCTGGCTTCACCGGTTACGGCCTGCGGTCCGGCGTCGGTGTTCACGTTCAGATAGGCGGCCGGGTCCTTCTTCTCCTTGACACTGCCCTCGTGGAGGTAGGCGTAGAGCGCCTTGACGACCTCGGGGTGCTTGTCGGCGAAGCCCGTACGGACGGCGTTCAGGCTGTAGTTGTCGGAGCCGATCTCCTTGCCGTCGGCGATGAACTCCGCTTTCCCGCTGCCGAGTTCGGCCACCGCGTACGTCGACCAGACCGCCCAGGCGTCGACCTTGCCGGTGTTGAAGACGGCGGCGGTCTGGTCGGGGCGGAGGTAGACGCGCTCGACCTTGCCGGCCGGGATGTGGTGGTCGGCCAGGGCCTTGAGGAGCAGGTACTCGCCGGTGCCGCCCTGATTGACGGCGACCTTCTTGCCGACGAGGTCCTCGATCTTCTCGATCCCGGAGCCCTTCTTGGCGAGGATGCCCTCGCCGACCGGGTCGGGGGCCGTAGCGGTGAAGAACTTGAAGCCGGGGGTCTGGGCGAGCGAGGTGATGCCCGAGGTGATCGAGCCGGTCGCGATGTCGAGCTGGTCAGCGTTCATCGCCTGAGCCGCGGGAGCGAACGGACCGGCGCTGCCCGTCCATTCGACCTTGGCGTGCACCGTGGCGAGCGCCTTGGCGAGGGAGCCGTCCTTCTTGCCGAGGGCGAGGACTCCGGAGTTCCCGGGGTCGGGGATGCGGACGGTGACCTCGGCCGCAGCGCCGGAACCGGAGTCCGCCTCGGACGTGCCGCAGCCGGCGACGGCCGTGAGCGCGGCGAGTGCGGCGAGCGCCGACAGGGTCTTCGGGATACGCATGACGGGGTCCTTAGAGGGCGGGCCGGCTGGAGGCGGGCGGGGTGGGGTGGAGGAGGCGGGCGCGGTGCAGCGGAGCGGGGTCGGCCCAGTCCCGTACGTCGACGGGCTCGGGCAGGAAGCCGTGGGCGTGCAGGGCCGCCGACTGCTGGGCGAGCAGGGCGAGGCGGTCCTCGGAGAGGTCGGGGTGCAGGGTGCGGTGGGTGCCGGTGCGGTAGGCGCCGGCAACGCCCTCGGCGCCCGCGCCGGTCTCGGCGCCGAGGATGCGTGCCACGTCGTCGGGCCGGTCCGCGGCCCAGTCGGCGGCGCGCAGGAGCACGGCGAGGAACCGGTCGACGAGGTCCGGGTGGTCGTCGAGGAGACGGCGGTGGACGGTGATGGGCCGCGGTGTGCCGTTGTTCACGCGGTGCCTACGGTCGGGCAACTCGTCTAGTTCCAGGGCGACTTCGGCTCCGATCCGGCGGGCCGCCTCGACGGAGAGCGCTCCCTTGACGTAGACGGCGTCGACGTCGCCGCGCTGGAGAGCGGCGAGTTCCGCGGCCCACTGTCCGGTGTGCCCCTCTGCGGGCACGTCTACGAGGATGGCGTCGTCGAGGCCGAGCCCCGCCGAGGCGAGCGCGCCCTCGAAGCCGCGCAGGGCCATCGCCCGCCAGAAGTCGATGGCGACGCGGTGGCGGGGCGCGGCGATGCGCAGGCCCCGCAGCGCGGCGGCGCCCCTGATGCCCGAGCCGGGCGCGACCAGGATCGTCTGGCGCTCCTCGATCCAGGTGAGGCCGACGAGTCGTGTCTCCTCGCCGCGCGAACGGGCCCACAGGGCGGGGACGTTGCCGCCCTCGCGGAAGAGGCCGGGCAGCGCGTGCGTGTAGTGCGTGCGGCGGTCGACATCCCGGTCGGCGTCCTGAAGGGACCGTACGGCGATGCCGTCCGGCGCGAACTCGGCGGTGAGCCACTGCTGGTCGGCGGCGATACCGGTCGCGGTGGGCACGGGACAGCGGGTGAACCAGAGGGTGTCCGGGACGGCGGTCGTGGCGGTCGACGTCCGGGCGTGGGCATGCGTCATGGCGGGTTCCCGGGGTGGAGAGGCATGGAGGCGGGGAGCGCGGGCCGCGGCGGCGTGCGGGCGCCGCGCGGGGAGGCAGGCTCGCGGTCCTGCCGGTGAGGGTCTGCGGTGTCAGCGACAGGTGGCGCTGGACACGCGCGCCAGGTCGATGTGCCGGCGCAGCGTGAACAGGGACGCGACCAGGGGCGGGGCGAGCGCGGCGGCGCGGCGAAGGCGACCGGTCATGGCTCTGCTCCCCTCTGCGTTCGTGCGGTCCGTGCTCGTGGCGCGGTGGTGACGGGTGCACAGTGGCACGCCGTCGGCCGGACCGGCAAGCCGCTTCCCATCATGTGGGAACGAGCGTGAACGGAGTGTTTCTGATAGCCATTTGGGTCCGCCACGACTGCCGTTGGGGCCCGTCGAGGCTGCCGTAATGTGGGAACCCGGAGCCCGAGCACATGCACGTACGACCCGTAGGGAGCCCCCACCGTGACCGCCCCCACCGCGCCCCGCACTCCCGGCGGCGCGCAGGCAGTTCAGCGCGCTCTGGACGTCCTGCACTGCTTCCACGACAACGGGCCCGACCTCAGCGCGTCCGACCTGGCGCGCCGCCTCACCCTGCCCGTCTCCACCGCGCACCGTCTCGCCCGCACCCTCCTGGGCGCGGGCTTCCTCGAGCAGGACTTCCGTACGGCGCGCTACCGGCTCGGCCCGGCCGTGACGGAGCTCGGGCGGCTCTCCTACCACCAGCGCGGGCTGCACCTCGCCGCTCCGGAACTGGCCGATCTGGCCGAGCGCACCGGCGCGACCGCGGATCTGGCGCTGCGCAGCGGGCCGCACGCCGTGATCGTGGCGGGCGGCTCGGTCACGCCGAAGGTCGGCCTGCGGCGGCCGCTGCACTCCACGGCACTGGGCAAGGTGCTGCTCGCCTGGGGGCGGCCCGGGGGGTCGGACCTCGACTCGCTGCCGCCGCTGCGCGCCTTCACCGACCGCACGATCGTCGAACCGGCCGCGCTGGCAGCCGAGTTGGAGCGCGTGCGGAGCGAGGCGTACGCGCTCAACGACGGGGAGTCGGCGCACGGCGTGCGCACCCTGGCCGTGCCGGTTCTCGACCGTGCGGGGCACGCCCGGTTCGCCCTCGCGGTCCGGGCGACGCCCGAGCTGATCACGGACGGGCGCACCGAGTGGTTCCTCGACCGGGCGCGGACCTGCGCCCGCGCCCTGGAGGTGCTGCTGCTGCCGCCCGGGGAGCGCCGGCAGGACCAGTAGGCACAGCGCGGTGTGCCTACCTAGTGATGCGGCTCGTACCCCGGGATCGTGCCGTCCTCCTTCTTCACCAGGAAGAGCCCCACCATCCCCATGTCGGAGTGGCTCTGGACGTGGCAGTGGTACATCCAGGCGCCCGCCCCGACGCCCTCGCCCGCGATGATCTGGAAGCCGAACGAGTCCGCGGGGCCGACGATCTTGTTGTCGACGACCCGGCTCGGGTCGTCCGGACCGGTGAGCATGCCCGTACGGTTGTCCGCCCAGCGATGACCGTGCATGTGGAAGGTGTGGTAGTACTCGCCGTGCGTGATCATGACGATCTCGACGCGATCACCCACCGTGGCCTCGAAGTCGGGGCCTTCGTGCGCCGGCTCGTTGTTGATGGTCATGTCGTTGAAGACGATCGTGAACGTGGTGTCCGGGAGGACGTCGCCCTTGCGCCGGACGATCACCGGCCCGTACAGGCCCTTGCGGATGCCGCCGGTGCCGTGTTCCGTGCCGACGACGTGGTCGTGGTAGTGCCAGTACCCCGCACTGCCCGCGCGCCACGTGCCGTCCTTGCGCCGGCCCGGGGCGTGCGTGCGCCAGGTGTAGGTGCGTTTGCCGCCGGGCTCGACGTCGCTCTTGTTGAGCTTGGTGCCGTCGCTGGAGACCTCGTAGTCGAGACCGTGGACGTGCAGGCTGGCCGCCACGTCCATCGTGTTCTCGAACTCGATGTGCAGCGTGTCGCCTTCGTTGAGCTCGATGAGGGGGCCGGGTACGGATGCCTTCCCCTTCTCGAACCCGTAGCCCATCTGCCCGTCCGCGAGCTTCTCGGCGTACATCTTGATGTGCTTGACCTCACCGCCGGCCGGGGCCGTGCGCACCGGGCCGTCCGCGGGGGCGGCATCCGTCGCCGCGATGAGTGACAACGATGTCGCCGTCGTCGCGGCGGCGGCCCCGCCCATCAGCACCCGCCGGTTGAAGCTGCGTCTGTCCATGTCGAACTCCCCACTCTCGTACGGGACTTACGCGGACGTGCCACCAGAGCCTCGCGTGACGGCCAGAGAGACGGTAACCGGGTGATCTTCGTTTATCCACACTCAGGACAAAGTTCGCGCCACTGCGGCCATACCTATTGGCGAGCCGCGAAAAGAGGTCTAGCTTCATCCGCGCCGTACCTGTGACCGACGAGGGGTGGGTGAACTCATGCGGTCCACGCCGCATCAAAAACCCTTGGACGTAAGAGGGTTGGACAGAGACAGACGCAGACGACGGCGCGCCGTTGCCGCGGTCCTGGCGTCCGGGGCGGTCGCCGCCGGGCTCCTGACCGGGCCCGCAGCCAACGCGCGTCCGTTCCCCGAACCATCCGTGACAACGATGTCCCTGCCGTCACCTCCCGGCGGGGCGAACGTGCGCGTCCTGGTGTACTACGGCTCCGCCGCGGGCGGTGACGAGTCACCGGTGGTGAACGCGGGCATCGCGGCCATCGAGAAGATCGGCCAGAGCGGCCCCGCCGCCCAGCGCTTCAAGATCACGGCGACGGACGACGCGTCCGTGTTCACCAACGCCACCAAGCTGGGCCGTTTCAACGCGGTCGTCTTCCTGACCGGCGGCGGCGACGTGCTCGACCCGGACCAGGAGGCGGGGCTCGAGTCGTACATGGAGGCCGGCGGCGGATTCGTCGGCATCCACGACGCGGCCCGCGCCGAGCCGTACTCGGACTGGTTCACCGGCCTGATCGGCGCGCGCCCGGCGGACTACAGCCCGGCGAACGTCCAGCGGGCCACCGTCGAGGTCGGTGACCGTCAGCATCCGGCCACCAAGGACCTTCCCGTGCAGTGGAAGCGGCCCGACCAGTGGCTGAACTGGGTGAAGAACCCGTCCGGCTCGGTGCACACCGTGGCCCGGGTCCGCGAGTCGACGTACCAGCCGGGCGCGAGCGCCAACGGCGCGGACCACCCGGTGTCCTGGTGCCGCGACTACGACGGCGGACGCTCCTTCTACACGGGCATGGGCGGCACGGCCTCCAGCTACGACGAGGTGGACTTCCAGTCGCATCTGCGCGGCGCCCTGCTGTGGACGAGCCGCATCGTGCGCGCCGACTGCAAGGCCGCGATCGACTCCAACTACAAGGCGGAGCGCCTCACCCAGCCCAACCAGGCGGGCCAGAACGACCAGATCGGCGAGCCGCACGGCCTGGTCACCGCGCCCGACGGGCGCGTCCTCTACATCGGCCGCGGCGGCGCCGACTCCTCGCAGCCGGTGATCACCGACTGGAACAACCCCGATGTCGGCAAGGGCAAGGGCGAGATCCACGTCTACGACCCGAAGACCAAGAAGGTCACCCAGGCCGGGGCGCTGACCGTCTTCGGCAACAAGGGCGGGGGCGACGAGCTGACCAAGGTCGAGGAGGGACTGCTCGGCATCGAGCTCGACCCCAAGTTCGAGGAGAACGGCTGGGTGTACCTGCACTACACGCCGCACTCGCAGATCGACCGTGACAAGCAGATGGCCGAGCGCCGCGTCTCGCGCTTCACGCTCGACCTGACCACCAACAAGCTGGACATGGGCAGCGAGAAGGTGGTGCTCAAGTGGCCGGTGCAGATCCACAGCTGCTGCCACGCGGGCGGCGGGATGGCCTGGGACTCCAAGGGCAACCTGTACATCGCGACCGGTGACAACAACTCCTCCGGCTTCAGCGACGGTTACTCGGGCAACAACCCGCAGCCGAACTACAAGGGCGTCTCCTTCGCGGACGCGCGCCGCACCGCCGGCAACACGAACAACCTCAACGGCAAGATCCTGCGCATCCACCCGGAGGCCGACGGCACGTACACGCTGCCGGAGGGGAACCTCTTCACCGGCAAGGAGACGGCCGAGGGCGGCGGTAAGACACGCGGCGAGATCTATGTGATGGGCGTCCGCAACCCGGCGCGCATCTCCGTCGACAAGAAGACCGACACGCTGTACGCGGGCTGGGTCGGCCCGGACGCCGGTGAGCCGTCGACGACCTGGGGTCCGGCCAAGTACGACACGTTCGCCGTCATCACCAAGGCGTCCAACCGCGGCTGGCCCTACTGCATGGGCAACAAGCAGCCCTACCGCGACCGCAATCTGCCGGACCCGACGAAGCCGCTCGGCTGGTACGACTGCGACCACCTGAAGAACGAGTCGCCGAACAACGACGGTCTCGTCAACCTCCCGCCGATGACCGCCAACAACATCTGGTATTCGCCGCAGGGCGGGGCGCCCGACTACCCGCGCGACGCCAACGGCATCCCCTCGTACAAGAAGGAGGAGGCCAAGTACCTCCTGCCGTGGCTGAAGGGCGGCGGTCAGGCCGCGATGGACGGTCCCGTCTACCGCTACGACGCGTCCGTCCCGAACGCCGACAAGTGGCCGAGCTACTGGGACGGCAAGTGGTTCGTCGGTGACTTCTACGACGCCACGCAGCCGCGGCACGCGGTGATCACCGACCCGAAGACGGCCGGCGACGGCGGCATCCCGGTGCACGCCGAGAACCTCAAGAAGATCGTGCCGGTCGGCAACGACGGCATCAAGAACCTCATGGACTGGAAGTTCGGCCCCGATGGCGCGCTCTACGTCCTCGACTACGGCCGCGGCTTCTTCACCTCGGACGCCAAGTCGGCCCTGTGGAAGGTGACTTACTTGGGCGGCGAGGCGACCCCTGCGGCCGGTGACCTGGCCAGGAAGGCGCAGCGATGAGGATGCGCAGCATGAACCGGCGAAGACTGTGGACGGCGCTGTTCGCCACCCTGCTGATGACGCTCGGACTCGGCTCCCCCGTCGCGTTCGGGCAGGACGCCCCGGTCGCCGCCGCTCAGCAGGTCCTGAACTGGACCGGCAGCGACGACATCACCAAGTACGCCTCGGCGCCGACGACGGCGGTCGCGGGCGCGACGACGATCGTCTTCGAGAACAGCGCGGCGACCGGCAACACCATGGGCATGCCGCACACGCTGACGTTCGACACGTCGGACCCCGAGTACAACAACGACGTGTCGGTGAACATCCTGGCCAACCCGAACGACAGTGAGGGCGGCAAGCACTCGGTCGAGGTCACCCTGACCCCGGGCCGCTACCGCTATCACTGCTCGATCCCCGGCCACGAGGCCATGCAGGGCATCCTCATCGTGACCGAGGGCGGCGGCGAGGACACGGCCGCGCCGGAGACCTCGGCGACGGTCGAGGGGCAGAAGAACGCCCAAGGGGAGTACGTCGGTTCGGCGACGGTCGGCGTGACGGCGACGGACGCGGGCTCCGGTGTCGACAAGGTCGAGTACGCGGTGGGCGCCGACGGCGCCTGGCAGCCGTACACGACCGCGGTGGTCGTCGACCAGGTCGGGGCGCACAAGATCCGCTACCGGGCGTCCGACAAGGCGGGGAACGTGGCGGCGGAGAAGTCGGTCGACTTCACCGTGGTCGCGCCGCCGACGGACGACAAGGCTCCGCCGGAGACCTCGGCGACGGTCAGCGGCGAGAAGAACGACAAGGGCGAGTACCTCTCGATGGCGACGGTCACGGTGACGGCCTCCGACACCGGATCCGGCGTCAACTCCATCGAGTACGCGGTGGGTTCGGACGGCGCCTGGCAGCCGTACACCTCACCGGTGATGGTGCACGAGGTGGGCGCCCACACCGTGCGCTACCGGGCCGCGGACAAGGCGGGGAACGTGGCCGCCGAGAAGTCCGTCGACTTCACCGTGGTCGCGCCGCCCGTGCAGGACAAGACGCCGCCTGAGGTGTCGGCGAAGGTCGACGGCGACAAGAACTCCGACGGCGCGTACCTCAAGAGCGCCAAGGTGACGGTCTCCGCCACGGACGCCGACTCGGGTGTCGACAAGATCGAGTACTCGCTCGACGCGGGACCCTACCTCGCCTACACGGCGCCGGTCGTGGTGGACCGGGCGGGCGCGCACACGGTCGCGTACCGGGCGAGCGACAAGGCCGGCAACACGTCGGCGGCGAAGTCGGAGGCCTTCACGGTCACGACCGGCGGCGGGGTCCCGGCGCCCAACTGCGCCGAGTTCGACGAGCGGTTGACGGTGATCGTCGGCACGGTGGACACGGGCATCCCGAACCGGGTCACCAACAACCGATGCCGGATCAATGAGTTGATCGAGGACGAGCGCGAGTGGACCTCGCAGGCCCTCTTCCTCAAGCACGTCAAGACCGTCACCGACAAGCTCCTCAAGGAAGGTGTGATCGACCAGCGCGAGTACAACAAGATCAACCGCGCCGCCAAGCAATCGGGGATCGGCAAGCCCGGCCAGACCGAGGGCTACCGCAAGATCTTCGACGGCACACAGGGCTCGCTCGACAAGTGGGAGCAGGTCGGCGGCGGCAGGTTCGGCCTGAACGCGGACGGCTCGATCACGTCGAGCACCACGGTCGAGGGCATGGGCATGCTGTGGTTCCCGCAGCGCAAGTACGGCGACTTCTCGCTGAAGCTCCAGTGGCGGGACGACGCGCCGGGCACGGGCAACGCCAACGGCGGTGTCTTCGTGCGCTTCCCGTGGGTCCACGACCACCCGGAGGAGTCGCGGCCGGAGTGGGTCGCCATCAAGTACGGGCACGAGGTGCAGGTGCTCGACAAGCCCGACGGCGACATGTACAAGACGGGTTCGATCTACGGCTTCGACCGGGTGGGCCTCGCGGGCGCGGGCGTCACGCAGAAGGGCACGTGGAACGACTACGAGATCCGTGTGGTCGGCCAGCACTTCTCGATCCTGCGCAACGGCGTCCTGATCAACGAGTTCGACAACACGGGCGGGCAGGTCTTCGAGCCGCCGCGCGGGGACGACCCGGGCACGGACGGCCGGCGGTTCTCCTCCGGCTATGTCGGGCTCCAGGTCCACAGCACGACGGACGTCATCTCGTACCGGGACATCCGCGTCAAGGAGCTGTGACAGGCAGTATCGGTTAGTGAGTTGAACAGGTGAGCCGGGTCAGTCCTCGTGTCTGGCCCGGCTCGGCTGTACCCGCTTGGGCTCGCCCGGCATCTTCGGGTACTCGGGCGGGTAGGGCATGTCGCCGAGGCCTCGGTCCCGTTCGTCCTGGTCGGCGAGTTCGAGGAGCGCGTCGAGCCGGAAGGCGTGCTCGTCCATGTCCTCGTGGACGTCGCCGAGTTCGGCGTAGCGGGCCGGCATGGAGCCGATGTCGAAGTCGGCCGGGCGCGCGTCGTCGACCTCGTCCCAGCGCAGCGGCGCGGAGACGGGGGCGTTCGGCCGTGGCCGTACCGAGTAGGCGGAGGCGATGGTGCGGTCGCGCGCGGTCTGGTTGAAGTCGACGAAGATGCGCTCGCCACGCTCCTCCTTCCACCAGGCCGTGGTGACCCGGTCCGGCATACGCCGCTCCAGCTCGCGGCCGCAGGCGATGGCCGCGCGGCGCACCTCGACGAACGTCCAGTGCGGGGCGATCGGCACGAAGACGTGCATGCCGCGGCCGCCGGACGTCTTGGGCCAGCCGCGCAGGCCGCCGAAGTCATGCAGGACGGAGCGCAGCTCGTGGGCGGCGCGGACGGCGTCGGTGTAGTCGGTGCCGGGCTGCGGGTCGAGGTCGATGCGCAGCTCGTCGGGGTGGTCGGGGTGCGCGCGGCGGACGGGCCAGGGGTGGAAGGTGAGGGTGCCGTACTGGGCCGCCCAGATGACGGCGGCGATCTCGGTGGGGCACATCTCGTCCGCGTGGCGCCCGCTGGGGAAGGTGATGGTGCCGGTGGGGATCCAGTCGGGCAGGTTCTTGGCGGCGCGCTTCTGGTAGAAGGACTCGCCGTCCAGGCCCTCGGGGTAGCGCTGGAGAGTGGTGGGGCGGTCGCGCAGGGCGCGCACGATGCCGTCGCCGACGGAGAGGAAGTAGCGGGCGAGGTCGAGCTTGGTGTAGCCGGGCTCCGGGAACATGACCCGGTCCGGGCTGGACAGGCGTACCGTCCGCTCCCCAGCCTCCAGCTCCACCGCCGCGCCGTTCGACTTGCCCATGCGGGTCACGCTAGGCGCATCGGCCGACTTGCGCATACCGGGCGGGCGGGGGCGTATCGCGTCAGAATCGGCTCATGGTCATGGATCTGCCGGTGATGCCGCCCGTGAAGCCGATGCTCGCCAAGTCCGTCGGGAAGATCCCGCCGGGGATGCAGTACGAGGCGAAGTGGGACGGCTTCCGCGCGATCGTGTTCCGGGACGGCGCCGGCCTGGAGATCGGCAGCCGCACGGGCAAGCCCCTGACCCGCTACTTCCCCGAGCTGGTCACCGCGCTCCTCGACCGGGTGCCCGAGCGCTGCGTCCTCGACGGCGAGATCGTGATCGCCCGGGACGGCCGGCTCGACTTCGACGCGCTCACCGAACGCATCCACCCGGCCGCGTCCCGGGTCAAGACGCTGGCGGAGCGGACCCCGGCGTCCTTCGTGGCGTTCGACGTCCTCGCGCTCGGCGACGAGTCGCTGATGGACACGCCCCTGGTGGACCGCCGGGCCCGCCTGGCCGAGGCGCTGTCGGGCGCGACACCACCCGTCCACCTGGCCCCGTCGACGACCGACGCCGAGCTGGCGCAGACGTGGTTCGAGCAGTATGAGGGCGCCGGCCTCGACGGGGTGATCGCCAAGCCCTTCGACCTGCGCTACCGCGAGAACGAACGACTGATGTACAAGATCAAGCACGAGCGGACCGCCGACTGCGTCGTGGCCGGCTACCGCTTCCACAAGAGCGGCCCGGTGGTCGGCTCCCTGCTGCTCGGCCTGTACGACGACGAGGGCGTGCTCCAGCACGTGGGCGTGTGCGCGGCGTTCACGATGAAACGGCGTACGGAGCTGATCGCGGAGCTGGAGCCGCTGCGGCTCGAGTCGGCGCAGGACCATCCGTGGGCCTCGTGGACCGAGGAGTCGGCGCACGAGAAGGCCCGGCTGCCCGGGGCGACGAGCCGCTGGACCGGCAAGAAGGACCTCTCGTGGGTACCGCTCGAACCGCGGCTCGTCGCCGAGGTGGCGTACGAGCACATGGAGAACGGCGCGCGCTTCCGCCACACGGCCCGCTTCCGGCGCTGGCGCCCGGACCGGACGCCCGAGAGCTGCACGTACGCACAGCTGGACGAGCCGGTCCGGTACGACCTGGCGGATGTGCTGCGCTGAGGTCTGTGCTGGACGGCTGTGTCTGAGGGCAGTTTTGGGGGCACTCGGGTGCCCTGATCACGGACTACCTCACCGCCCAGCACTGAGCACTGTTTCGAACATGTTCGACCTGACCTGATCGATCCGCCCCTGGGCGGGTATCACCCACACGTGCGAATACGACGGATGCGGGTGACGCGTGTACGGCGGGCCGCGATCGTCGCGGCGGTCCTGGCCGCCACGGCCGCCGGATGCACCGTGGGCGACGGGCACCCGCCGGACGGCCACTCCGCCCACCCCACCGTCGAGGAAGCCCGTGGCCCCGTCCTCGCGGTGAAGATCGACAACGTGGGTCCGGCGCGCCCGCAGACCGGCATCGGCCGGGCGGACATCATCTACGCCGAGCAGGTGGAGAGCGGCCTGAGCCGGCTGATGGCCGTGTACGCGACCCGGCTGCCGCCCGTGGTCGGCCCCGTGCGGAGTGCCCGTGAGACCGATCTCGAACTGCTGCGGCAGTTCGACCGCCCCGCACTCGCCTTTTCCGGCGCCCAGTCGAAGCTCCTGCCGCTGATCGCCGAGGCCCCGCTCACCGCGCTCCCGCCCGGCAAGGCGCCGGCCGCGGCGTACTTCCGCGGCAGCGACAGGCCGGCGCCGCACAACCTCTACCTCCGCCCCGCCAAGCTGGGAGTGACGCCGAAGGCGGGCGCGCTGGCTGCGGCCGGGGTCACGTTCGGGGCGCCCCCGGCGGGCGGGCAGGCGAAGAACGCCCTCACGGTGCGCTTCCCCGCGGCCCGTTTCACTTTCAACTGGTCGGCACAGAGCGGCAGTTGGCAGGTGTCGATGGACGGCACCCGGGCGCGCACCACGGACGGCGGGGCGCTGAACGCTTCGACCGTCGTGGTCCAGTACGTGGATGTCCGCGGTTCGCGGTTCCACGACCGGTCGGGGAGCACGTCGCCGTTCTCCGACACCGTGGGTGCGGGCAAGGCGACGGTGCTGCGGGACGGGCGGTCCTACGACGTGCGGTGGGAGCGGCGTTCGGCGGCCGACGGCACACGGTTCACGACGGCGGCCGACGGCAAGCGCATGACGTTCGCGCCCGGACAGGTGTGGGTCCTCTTCGCCGAGCGGTGAGAGACCCGGCTCGCCCGGGACGCCGTCGTCAGGCCTTCGCGAGCGGCTCCGTCGGGTTGCGGAGTCCCTCAGCGGCGTCCGAGACGCGCTGGATCAGGTCGAAGAAGACGGCCTGCTCGTCGGCCGACAGCGGGGCGAGGAAGATCTGGTTCATCCGGGCCGTGCGCACGGTCAGCTTGCGGTGGACGCGCGTCCCGTCGTCGGTGAGACGCAGCAGGGAGCGGCGGCCGTCCTGCGGGTCGCGCACCTTGTCGATCAGTCCGCGGCGGCTGAGGCGGCTGATGACCTCGGCGATGGTCGAGCGGTCGAGGCCGACGCGCTCGCCCACGGTGCGCTGGTCGAGGCCGGGCTCGGCGACGAGCGCGTTCAGGACGGCGAACTGCGGTGAGGTGATCTCCTCGGAGACCATCGTGTTCCACAGCAGGTAGTGCGCCTGCTGGAGGCGCCGGGCCAGGTGCCCCGGGTGGGTGGTCAGATCCACCGCGGCCATCGCGGTCCTCCGGTCTGAGTCGGCAGGGCTTCCCGGTCGCGCCGCCCCCGCGTCGTGCAGGGGCGTCTGATCCATGGCCCGCTTTTCGAGTGTGTACTGACCAATACTCGACCATGGGGTGGCCCGTGTCGAGTCGACTCCCCCACATCAACCGTCATTACCCTGGACTATTGACGGTCCGGGCATGCGGTGGCACCGTAAGCGCCAGTCACATAAATACTCAGTGCGCTGAGCAATTGGGTGGCGAGTGATCGGTTGACGTACGTGGAGAGGCTGGCTCGGATGGACAAGGTGGTGGCGACTGCCGCGGAAGCGGTCGCCGATGTGGGGGACGGGGCATCCCTCGCGGTCGGCGGGTTCGGTCTTGTCGGCGTCCCGAACGTGCTCATCGGCGCGCTCCACGAGCGCGGCACCACGGGCCTGAGCGTGGTCTCCAACAACTGCGGGGCGATGGACTCGGGCCTGGCCGTACTGCTCGCGGCCGGACGGATCGCCCGGGTCACCGGGTCGTACATCGGCGCCAACAAGGAGTTCGCCCGCCAGTACCTGTCCGGCGAGGTCGAGGTCGAGATGATTCCGCAGGGCACCCTCGCCGAGCGCCTGCGGGCCGGCGGCGCAGGCATCCCCGCCTTCTACACGCCCGCCGGCGTCGGCACCCAGGTCGCCGAGGGCGGGCTCCCCTGGCGCTACGACGGTCAGGGCGGCGTGGCGCTGGCGTCCCCGCCCAAGGAGGTCCGCACCTTCGACGGCACGGACTACGTCCTCGAACACGGCATCCGTACCGACTACGCCCTCGTGCGCGCCGCCAAGGGCGACCGCCACGGGAACCTCGTGTTCAACAAGTCCACCCGCAACTTCAACCCCCTCGCCGCGACGGCGGGACGCATCACCATCGCCGAGGTGGAGGAACTCGTCGAACCCGGCGACATCGACCCCGACGCCGTGCACCTGCCCGGCATCTTCGTCCAGCGCGTCGTCGCGCTGACGCCCGAGCAGGCGACCGACAAGCAGATCGAACGGCGCACCGTCTCCGCGCCTGTGGCACGAGGAACGGTGAGCAACTGATGGCCTGGACCCGCGAAGAGATGGCCGCGCGCGCCGCCCGCGAGCTGCGCGACGGCCAGTACGTCAATCTCGGCATCGGCCTGCCGACCCTCATCCCGAACCACCTGCCGCCCGGCGTCGAGGTGATCCTGGAATCCGAGAACGGCATCCTGGGTGTCGGCCCCTACCCGGCCGACGACGAGGTCGACGCCGACCTCATCAACGCCGGCAAGGAGACCGTCACCGTCCTGCCCGGCGCCTCCTACTTCGACTCGGCGCTCTCCTTCGGCATGATCCGCGGCGGCCACATCGACGTCGCCGTGCTGGGCGCGATGCAGGTCTCCGCCCGCGGCGACCTCGCCAACTGGGCCGTCCCCGGCAAGATGATCACCGGCATCGGCGGGGCCATGGACCTCGTCCACGGCGCGCGGACGGTCATCGTGGCCATGACCCACACCGCCAAGGACGGCACACCCAAGATCGTCGAGGACTGCACGCTGCCCCTGACCGGCAAGGCCTGCGTCAACCGCGTCATCACCGACCTCTGCGTCCTCGACGTCACCGCCGACGGGCTCGAACTCGTCGAGCTGGCCCCCGGCGTCACCGCCGCCGACGTCACCGCGAGGACCGCGGCCAAGGTCCGCATCCCGGAGGAAGCCCGATGAAGGACGTCTACGTCGTCGATGCCGTCCGCACCCCGTTCGGCAGGTACAACGGCTCCCTCGCCCCGGTACGCCCGGACGACCTCGGCGCGCATGTCATCCGTGAACTGCTCGCGCGGACACCGCAGTTGGACCCGGCACTGATCGGCGACGTGTACTTCGGCAACGCGAACGGCGCGGGCGAGGAGAACCGCAACGTCGGCCGCATGGCGGGGCTCCTCGCCGGGCTGCCCACCTCCGTGCCCGGTGTCACCGTGAACCGGCTGTGCGCCTCCGGCCTCGAAGCCGTCATCCAGGCCGCGCGGGCCATCGCGCTCGGCGACGTCTCCATCGCCCTGGCCGGCGGTGTCGAGTCGATGACCCGCGCCCCCTACGTGCTGCCCAAGAGCGACCGGCCGTTCCCCGCGGGCAACGCGGAGCTGTACTCGACGACCCTGGGCTGGCGCATGGTCAACCCGCGGATGGAACCGCAGTGGACCGTGCCGCTCGGCGAGTCGGCCGAGCTGATCGCCGACAAGCACGCGATCACCCGTGAGCAGCAGGACGCGTACGCGCTCGCCTCCCACGTGAAGGCGTCCGCCGCGCAGAAGAACGGACTGTTCGACGCCGAGATCGTGCCGGTGGCCGTCCCGCAGCGCAAGGGCGACCCGCTCGTCGTCGCACGCGACGAGTGTGTGCGCGAGAGCGCGTCGCTGGAGACCATGGCCAAGCTCAAGCCGTCGTTCCGCACCGCGAGCGAAGCGAGATGGGGGTCCCTCCGGCCAGAGGCTGGGGGAGGGACGGTGACGGCGGGCAACGCGTCCCCGCTCAACGACGGCGCCGCCGCGCTGCTGCTCGTCGACGAGGAGGGACTGAAGGCCACCGGCCGCGAGCCGCTCGCCCGGGTGACGGCCTCCGGGGTCGCCGCGATCGACCCGCACTACTTCGGGCTCGGCCCCGTCGAGGCGGTCGACCGCGCGCTCGCCAGGGCCGGCAAGGGCTTCGGCGACCTGACCACGCTCGAACTGAACGAGGCGTTCGCCGCTCAGGTCCTCGGCTGTGTCGCCGAGTGGCCCGAGTTCGACCCCGCGATCCTCAATCCGCGCGGCGGCGCCATCGCGATCGGCCACCCGCTCGGCGCTTCCGGCGCCCGGCTCGCCGGATCCGTCGCACACCAGCTCAAGGCCGCCGGTTCCGGGACCGGCGTCGCCACCCTCTGCATCGGCGTCGGACAGGGCCTCGCGCTCGTCCTCGAACGCTGAAGGACTCAGGAACCCACCATGGCACTCACCCAGTCGGACATCGACGTCGAGGTCGCGGACCTCCAGAGCGCGTACGACAAGGCGCTCGCGGGCGGCGCGCCCGTCCAGCACCACCCGGCGCGTGACTACGCGCCGTACCGCAGCTCGCTGCTGCGCCACCCGCAGCAGCCGCTCGTCGCCGTGAACGGCGGCGACCCGGAGACCGTCGAGCTGTCCGGGCCCGTCTTCGGCGCCACGGACATCACCGACATCGACCAGGACCTGACGCGTCAGCACGCGGGCGAGCCGCTCGGCGAGCGCATCACCGTCTCCGGACGGCTGCTCGACAGCGACGGCCGCCCGGTGCGCGGCCAGCTCGTGGAGATCTGGCAGGCCAACGCGTCCGGCCGGTACGCGCATCTGCGCGACCAGCACCCGGCACCGCTCGACCCCAACTTCACCGGCGTGGGGCGGACCCTGACGGATGATCAGGGGCGGTACTCCTTCACCACCGTCAAGCCGGGCGCGTACCCGTGGCGCAACCACACCAACGCGTGGCGCCCCGCGCACATCCACTTCTCCCTGTTCGGCGACGCGTTCACCCAGCGGCTCGTGACGCAGATGTACTTCCCGAACGACCCGCTGTTCCGCTACGACCCGATCCTGCGCTCGGTGACGGACGAGTCAGCCCGCAACCGTCTGGTCGCGGCGTACAACCACGACCTGTCGCAGCCCGAGTTCTCTCTCGGCTACGAGTGGGACATCGTCCTCGACGGTCCCTCCGCCACCTGGATCGAGGAAGGCCGATGACCTCCGTGCCCGAGAAGCTGCTCCCCACGCCGTCGCACACCGTCGGCCCGTTCTACGGCTACGCCCTGCCCTTCCCCGAGGGCGAGCAGGTCGCGCCGAAGGGGCATCCCGACACGATCGCCCTGCACGGCTACGTGTTCGACGGTCAGGGCGACCCGGTGCCGGACGCCATCCTCGAGTTCTGGCAGGCAGGACCCGACGGCTCGCTCGCCGGGGCGCCGGGCTCGCTGCGCCGCGACACCACGACCGGCGGATACCTCGGCCGCAACGGTACGGACTTCACCGGGTTCGGCCGGGTCGCCACGGACGCCGACGGGCACTACGCGCTCTTCACACTGCCGCCGGGCAACGCGGGACTGCCGTACATCAGCGTGTGCGTGTTCGCGCGCGGACTGCTGCACCACCTGTTCACCCGCGCCTACCTCGCCGACGGCGCGGACCCGCTGCTCGCCGCCCTGCCGGCAGAGCGGCGCGCGACGCTGCTCGCGCAGCCGCAGGAAGACGCGCACCGCACGTACCGTTTCGACATCCGCCTTCAAGGCGAAGGCGAAACGGTCTTCCTGGAGTTCCAGTGACACACGTCGATCCTGACGCCGATCCCGACGCCGGGCTGCTCTCCCCCGGCCGGGCGGGCTCCCCCGCCGAGTCGGCCACCTCGGACTCGGCGGTCCTGCGCGGCCTGCTCGACGCGGAAGCCGGGCTCACCCGGGCGCAGGCCGCCCTGGGCCTGGCGCCCGCGGCCGCGGCGGACGCGGTGACGCGGGCCGCCGCGGACGAGGGGCGCTTCGACGCCCGTGACCTCGCGCTGCGCGCCCGCTCCGGGGGGAACCCGGTGATCCCGCTGGTCGCCGACCTGACGGCCGCGGTGGCCGGGGAGCACGCCCCGTACGTCCACCGGGGCGCCACCAGCCAGGACATCCTGGACACGGCGCTCATGCTGGTCGCGGCCCGGACGCTGGACGGGCTGCTCGGCGACCTGGCGCGCACGGAGAGTGCGCTCGGGCGGCTCGCCGCCGCGCACCGGGACACCGTCATGCCGGGCCGTACGCTCACGCAGCACGCCGTGCCGACGACGTTCGGCCTGAAGGCGGCGGGCTGGCGCTCCCTCGTCCTCGACGC
Organism: Streptomyces sp. NBC_01446; assembly: GCF_026340095.1. Taxonomy (GTDB): domain Bacteria; phylum Actinomycetota; class Actinomycetes; order Streptomycetales; family Streptomycetaceae; genus Streptomyces; species Streptomyces aureus. Next base: position 1,249,335 of record NZ_JAPEPO010000001.1, read on the forward strand.
ACGCGACCGGCTGCGCGCCGTACGGGCCTCACTTCCTGTCCAACTGGGCGGCGCGGCGGGCACGTTGGCGGCCTTCGGCGTGTTCGGTGCCACGCACGCCGGTGAGCTGACCGAGGCGTACGGGGCCGAACTCGGCCTGGTCGCACCCGTGTTGCCCTGGCACACCCTGCGCACCCCGGTCGCCGACCTCGCGGGCGCGCTCGCGTTCACGGCCGGCGCACTCGGCAAGCCGGCGGCGGACGTGCTCACCCTGTCCCGTACCGAGATCGGCGAGCTGGGCGAGGGTGCTGGCGGCGGCTCCTCCGCGATGCCGCACAAGGCGAACCCCGTCAGGGCCACGCTCGTCGCGGCGGCCGCCCGCCGCGCCCCCGCGCTCGCCGCGACGCTGTACGCCTCGATGGCGGCCGAGGACGAGCGCCCGGCCGGCGCCTGGCACGCGGAGTGGGAGCCGTTGCGCGACCTCCTGCGGCTCGTGGGCGGCGCGGCACGCGACGCGGCCGAGCTCGCCGAAGGGCTTCAGGTCCACGCGGACGTGATGCGTGAACACCTTTTCGCCACCCGTGGGTTGATCGTCTCGGAGCGCCTGGCCGCCGAGCTCGCGCCCCTCCTCGGGCGTGCCCGCGCGAAGGCCCTGCTCACCGAGGCGGCGCGGCGCACCCGCGCCGAGGGCAGGACGCTGGCCGGGATCCTGGCCGACGAGCCCGACCTCAAGGGCGTCGACCTGGCCGACCTCACCGACCCCATCCGTTACACCGGCTCCGCCGGAGCCCTCACCGACCGCGCTCTGGAGCGACGTTGAGCACTGCATCCCCCGACCACGTCACGCACGGCGAGCTGCTGCATCACCGCGCCGAAGGTCCCGCCACCGCGCCCCCGCTCCTCCTGGGCCCCTCGCTCGGCACCTCGACCGCGTTGTGGGACGCCGTCGCCCCCGAACTGTCCGTCACCCACCGGGTGGTGCGCTGGGACCTGCCGGGGCACGGCAAGTCCCCGGCCGCGCTGATCGGCCCCGGCGCGACCGTCGCCGAGCTGGCCGGTCTCGTCCTGGACCTCGCCGACTCCCTCGGCATCGAGCGCTTCGCGTACGCGGGGGTGTCGCTCGGCGGCGCGGTGGGCCTGTACCTCGCGGTCCACCACCCGGACCGGGTCACGAGCCTCGCGGTGATCTGCTCGTCGGCGCACTTCGGCGGCTCGAAGCCCTGGGAGGAGCGGGCCGCGCTGGTACGCCGCGAGGGGCTCGGCCCGGTCGCCGAGACCGCCGACCGGCGCTGGTTCACCCCCGGGTTCACCGTGCCGGCCCTCGTCGAGGACCACCGCACCGCCGACTCCGAGGCGTACGCGGCCTGTTGCGACGCGCTCGCCGCGTTCGACATCCGCGAGGACCTCTCCTTGATCACGGCTCCCACGCTGCTGATCGCGGGCCGCGAGGACCCGGCGACGCCGCCCGCGCATCTGCGGGAGATCGCCGACGCGGTGCCCGGCTCGTCGCTCCTCGAGATCGCGGGCGCCTCGCACCTGGCCCCCGCCCAGTGCCCCGAACCCGTGATCACGGCGCTGCGCGCCCAGCTCGGCGGGGGCGCCAAACGCGGGATGGAGGTGCGCAGGCAGGTGCTCGGCGACGCACACGTCGACCGCGCCCAGGCCCGGCAGAGCCCCTTCACGGCCCGCTTCCAGGACTTCATCTCGCGCTACGCGTGGGGCGAGATCTGGACCGACCCGACGCTGGCGCGCCGCGAACGCTCCATGATCACGATGACCGCGCTGGTGGCCCACGGCCACTACGACGAGCTGGCGATGCACGTGCGCGCCGCGCTGCGCAACGGCCTGACACCCGACGAGATCGGCGCCGTACTGCTGCAGACCGCGGTGTACTGCGGTGTCCCCGCGGCCAATTCGGCGTTCGCGGTGGCTCAGCGGGTCCTCGCCGAGGAGACCGGAGAGGACCCGGCCGCGGGCTGAACCCCGCGCGCCGACGGTCAGCGCAGGCCGCGTCCCGTGTCGAGTACCTCGCGGGCGCGGGCGGCCAGACCGTCGGCGCCGCACGACTTGGCCAGGGTGAGGCCGCGGGTGAGTTCCGCGACCGAGCGGGCCGCGATGCCGTACTCGACGCGGGCCGCCGCGTGTTCGTACGCGCAGGGTGACGCTTCGAGGTACGTGACCGACTTGGCGTACAGGGTGAGGGAGCGCTGACCGGTCTCCAGCGCCGCCTCGCAGCGCAGGGCCTCCCCGATCGCCGTGTCCGTCCCGAAGCGCTCGGCCTGGAGCCGGGCGTCGGCGGCGAGTTCCCTGGCGCGCTCGGGGTCCTCGGTGGCGAGCGCGCGGGCCAGGTCGCAGGCCCAGGGCGCCATGATCGTGTTGTGTCCGCCGCGGGTGGTGGCCGCCTTGGCCGCCGCCTCCAGCTCGCTGACGCCCTTCTCCGTGCGGCCCGCGGCGATCAGCAGGCGGCCGCGGACGGAGTGCGCGTCGGGCAGGACGATCGTGGAGGGGTAGGGCGGGCGGAAGGAGTAGCGTTCCGCGATCTCCATGGCCTCGCCGATGCGCCCGCGGGCCACGAGTGTGTCGATGAGCATGCACGCGGCGTCCCAGTGCATGGGCAGGCCGCGGCCGACGCGGTCGGCCAGGCGCAGGCTCTCACGCAGGACGGCCTCGGCGTCGGTGAGGCGGCCACGCCTGCGGTGGACGTAGCCGACGAAGGCGTGCGCGAGCGCCAGATGGCCGCCGCTCCAGCCGGCGGTCTCGTAGGCGCGTACGGCCTCGGTGAACAGGCTCTCCGCGCGGTCGAGCCGGTCGGAGAAGAGATACGCGCTGCCGAGCATCGCGAGGAGTTCGAAGCCCCACTCGGGGTCGGTCCAGCCGAGGCCCGGCGCGAGGCGTTCGTTGACGAGGGAGCGGTCGCAGAGTTCGACCACCACCTCCGCGTTCTCGCCGCGCGTCATCGCGTCGAAGGCGCGCAGGACGAGCAGGACCCGCTCGGGGTTGTCCCGGCCGGTGAGGGAGCCCGCCAGCGCGGCGAGGCTGCGGGAGCGCCCCGGGGAGTCCTCCTCGCCGGCGTGGATGCCCTCCCACATGTAGCGCATGGCCTGGAGCCGGAGGCGGGCCGGACCCGGGTCGAGCCGCGCGGCCTCGGCGTCGATCGCGCGCAGCGCCTCTTCCAGCTGGTTGTTGTGGACGAGGGCCTGGGACAGCCGGCACACGGCGTCCACGCGCGCGTCCCCGTCGAGCCCCGGGTTGGTGTCGAGGGCCTGGCGCAGGTAGCCGATGGTGACGGCGGGCGAGGTGAGGAGGGTGGCGCAGCCCAGCTCATAGAGGAGTTCGGACCGTACGTCGGGCAGCGGCGGCTCCTGGAGGGCGCGCTCCAGACAGCGGCGGGCGGCCTCCGGGGCGCCGACCGCGAGGTGTTCACCGGCCGCCGTGCGCAGCTGCTCGACGAGTTCGGGGTCGTCGTCCGGGTGAACCTGGAGCAGATGCCTGGAGGCTGCCGCGGCGCCGTGGCCCGAGGCCGTGACGGCCCAGGCGGCCTGCCCGTGCATGGCGGTGCGGGTGGCCGCCGGGATGGAGCGGTACACGGCGCTCGCGATCAGCGGGTGCACGAACTCCAGCCTCACGGAGCCGTCTTCGTACGTCGCGTCGGTGAGGATGCGGGCGGCGCGCAGCCGCACGGCGCAGCGGCCGGCCTCGCCCGGCGTCATCCCGGCGAGTCGCGCCGCGAGGTCGTGGGCGATCCGGGTGCCGAGGATGGCGGCGGCCCAGGCGAAGCGCGTCGCGTCGGTGCCGAGGCCTTCGAGGCGGTCGACGAGGCCGCGGCCGCGCGCCGACTTGTTCAGGGCGCGCAGCTCGCCGGCCGAGCCCTCCGCGGGTTCGAGTTCGCTGTCCTGGACCTTGGCCAGGAGCTCGACCGTCTCGTACGGGTTGCCGCCGGTGACGGCCCACACCTCGCGGCAGAAGGGGGCGTCGGCGTGCTCGCCGAGGGTGGCGCGGGTGAGTCCGGCGGTGGCGTCGGGGGTGAGGGCGTACAGCGTGGTGCGGGGCCGGGCGGCGGCGCCGACGGCTTCGAGGTGTCCGGTGGAGGCGGCGGTCGCCTCGCCGTCGCGGTGGGCGACGACCACGAGGACGGGGAGGTCGTCGAGGCGTTCGGCGAACGCGGAGAGCCAGTGGAGGGTCTCCTCGTCGGCCCATTGCGCGTCGTCGACGAGCAGGACGAGCGGCCAGTGCAGCCGGGCGAGCCGGGACACGGCCGCGACGAGTCCGTCGCGCACACCCTGCGGGTCGGCCTGGCGGCCGCCCGGTTCGGCTATGCCGAGGGCGGGGCCGGCGATCTCGTACCAGTCGCCGAAGTACTCGCGGGCCTCCTCCTGCGAGAGCGCGAGGAGGGCGGGCTGCAACAACTGGCGTACGACGTTGAAGGGGACGGAGGTGACGGTCTCACCACCGCGGGCCGACCAGACCGTGGCCCGTCCCGCCGCGATGCGGCGCACCTCTTCGAGGAGGGCGGTCTTGCCGATGCCCGCTTCGCCCCTGAACACGACGAGGCTGCCCGACGACGCCGCGTCCCCGCAGAGTTCGCCGAGCGCCCGCTCGACGTCCGCGATCTCCTTGTCCCGCTCCCACAGGGCGGCCGAGGCGGCTCCTTCAGGCCGACTCTGCGTCATCCCGCATCCTCCCGAAGTCGCTCAATCGACGTACAGATGTCGAGAGTAGCCGGAGCCGGGGGGTTGCGGGTGGGGGTCTGCGCAGGTCTTCGCCGTAAGTGGGAGGGTGCCCGTCCGGAACCGGACCTGCCCCCTCTCATGCCTCTTTCACGCGCGCCTCATACTGTGGCGCCCATGACCCAGGTGACTCCCCCCGGCTGGTACCCCGATCCCGGCCAGAAGCCCGAAGGCCCCCGCACCGAACGCTGGTGGGACGGCAGCGTGTGGACGGAGCAGACCCGTGCCGCCGGGACCGGCGCCGCGCCGGGCCCGCCCGCGTACGCGCCGGCAGCTCCCGACGCGCATCCGCAGGCGTACGGCTATCCTCAGACCTCGCAGTATCCGGGGCAGTTCGGCCACCCCGGATACCCGGGCTACCCCGCGTACCCGGAGCCGAAGCCGAGGCGCGGCCTCAAGATAGCCATCGCCGCCGGTGTCGCCGTGGTGGTGCTCGGCGGCATCGTCGGCGGGGTGTACGCGCTGACCTCCGGTGACGGCGACGGGAAGGGCGACCGGGCCGACTCGTCGTCAAGTCCCTCTGCTTCTCCGGGACTTCCCCAGGCGCCGGGTGACGGCCCTGGCGGGAGCGGGGGCAGTGGTGACACCGGCGGCTCCGGCGGTTCCGGTGGGGAGAGCGGCGCTCCGCAGGCGCCGGGTCCGGGCGGCGGTTTCGCCGCCGACCTCGTCAACGGGGTGTCGATGCCCGTGCTCGACGGCTGGACCGGCGGCACGACGAAGGGCGGCAACGCGGGGGTGACGACCGGCCCGTACGCCTGCCCCGGCGACACGAAGCAGCAGTGTGTGCGCGGCGGCGCGTTCTCGGCGTCGGCCGAGGCGCTGAAGCTGAAGGCGACGGGCGCGGAGGCCGCGGCCAAGGAGGACATCTCCAAGAACGCGCAGGCGTCGTACGGCGGCGCGATCTACGGAAAGATCACCTCGCACAAGGAACTGGCGTCCGAGGCCGTCACCGTGGCCGGCCAGAAGGGCTACCTGGTGCGCTGGCAGGTCGTCACGGCCAAGGGCGACGACGGCTACGTCGAGTCGCTGGTCTTCCCCGCGCCCGCCAACCCCAAGTCGCTCGTCGTCGTCCGCTTCGGCATCGACGTGAACGACAAGGCGCCGGACGTGACGTCGATGGACAAGATCACCAAGGGCATCAAGAAGTCCGCGATCGCCGAGGGCGGCGGCAACGGGCAGAACGTGTAGGACCCCGCGGCAAGACGTGCGGGACCCCCGTGAACCACGCGGGGGCGTCATCGGGGAGAAAGCCCAGGGGCCGGGCAGGTCCCCCTCCGCTCAAGGAGGGACCCGCCCGGCCCGGGGGTGCGCGCCGCGCCCGTCCCCACGGTGCGGCGCGGGCAGACCGCCGTCCGGTCATCCCGACAGACGGCGGTCTCCCGTTCAGGTGGCTTCGCTCAGACCGAGTGCGGGCAGCACCACGGCGTCGACGAAGCGGGTGAGGTAGTCCGCGTCCGCGTACCGGCCCTCGATGACCGGGCGGATGCGCTGCACCCCGAGCAGTTGGGCGGCCAGGAACTCGACGGCCGGATGGTCCGCGGCGATCTCGCCGCGCGCCACGGCCCGGTCGATCATCTCCCCGAGCGCGGCCAGCTCCGGCTCGACCAGGGCCTCGCGCAGCGCCCCCTGGAGTTCCTCGTCGCTGAGGACCGCGTGGCCCAGGGCCTGGACCAGCTGAGTGTCACGTCCTGCCTGCTGCGCCGCCGCGCGGGCGGCCGAGCGCAGGTCCCCGGCGAGCGTACCCGTGTCGACACTGGCGAACTTCACGCAGCGCCCCGCCCGCAGTGCGGCGGCCACGAGCTGCGGCTTCGTCTTCCACTGCCGGTAGAGCGTGGACTTGCTGCAGCACGCCTGGGCCGCGACGCCCTCCATCGTGAGCGCCTCGTAGCCGTTCTCCCGGAGCTGGTCGAGGACCGCGTCGTAGAACTCCCGCTCGCGCTCTGGAGTGATCTTGGAGCGGCGCGAAGTGGTCACTGATGTGCCTGCCTGCTCCTGGGATGTCATGGCTCTTCTCCTCGCGATCTTCGCTATCGATACGCCAGTGTACCGGTACGCCAGCGTTTCGGTACACTGGCGTATCGATGAGCGCGGTTCACGCCGTGCTCACCTCCGCATCACCGCACCACCCAGTCGTCATGAAAAGGGGCCGGGGGATGAATTCCCTTACCGAGCCTGCCGAACCGGAGCCGGACACAGCCGGCCGCGAGACGGACGCCGTCGGCCACCAGCCGGACGTCGTCGCCCGCCCGCCCCTGGTCCGGGAGCTCCTGCTGGTCGTCGGACTGTTCCTCGTCTACAAGTTCGGCAGGCAATTGGCCAATGGCCACACCGACGAGGCGTTCCACAACGCGCACCGCGTGTGGGACCTCGAACGCGCCGTCCACCTGCCGGGCGAGGGCGCTGTCCAGCACGTGCTGCTGCACAGCGAAGACCTCGTACACATCGCGAACACCTACTACGCGACGGTGCACTTCCCGGCGACGGCCGCCTTTCTGATCTGGCTGTATCTGCGCAGGCCACGGCACTACATATGGACGCGCCGGGCACTGGCCGCCCTCACCGCCGCGGCCCTTGTGCTGCATCTCACCTTCCCGCTGGCGCCGCCCCGGATGCTGGCCGCGGCGCACCTCGTGGACACCGGGCAGGTGTACGGGCCGACCGTCTACGGCGCGACCCCGCAGACCGACTCGATGGCGAACCAGTTCGCCGCGATGCCGTCCCTCCACTTCGGCTGGGCCCTGATGGTCGCCGTCGGCCTCATCGCCGCGACCCGCTCCCGGCTGCGCTGGCTGTGGCTGCTGCACCCGGCGCTCACCCTGTTCGTCGTCGTCGGCACGGCGAACCACTACTGGCTGGACACGATCGTGGCGACGGCTCTGCTGGGCATCGTGCTCGCGGTGATCCGGCTGCCCGGCATCACACCGGCCGCGAAGCCCGGACAGTCCATCGGCCGGCGTCTGCTGCCCGCCCCGCGTTCCGCCGCCTCGCTCATGGCGACGGCGGAGACCATGGGCGCGGTACTGCCCGCCCCGTGGACCCCGGCGCACCAGCGCGGCGGATCCCTCTCCGCGTCCGAAGTGCTCGCACGCATCCCGGTGTCGGTGGCCGCGGGCTCGGCGTCCGCCGTCGACGCTCCGGTCACGTCGGGAGCGGTGGGTCCGGGCCGCACGGTCCTCACGGCGACGGGAGCACACCGGTGAACGCCACCCTCCTCGCCGTCGCGCTCTCCCTCGTCTCGGCGGTCGCCTACGCGGCTGCCGCCGTCGCCCAGGAACGCCTCGCGTCACGCACCGCGGGGACCGAATCCGGCATCCTGCGCCTGCTCGGCACCGGCGCCTGGTGGGGGTCGGTCCTGCTCAACGCGTCCGCCGCGCTGCTGCATGTGGCGGCCCTCAAGTACGGCCCCCTCACCCTCGTACAGCCGCTGGGCGCGCTGACGCTCGTCGCGGCGGTGCCCCTCGGGGCGCGCATGGCCGGGCGGCGCGTCCTGTCCGTCGAATGGCGCGGCACCGCGCTCACGCTCGCCGGGCTCGGCGCGCTCCTGCTCACGGCCTCGGGCCCGGCCCCCGACGACACACTCAGCCTCGGCGAGGCGCTCACCGTCGCCGGTGCGACGGCCGCGCTGATCGGCCTCCTGTCGCGGCGCGGCGCGAAGCCGGGACTGCGGCACGCGACGGCCTCCGGTCTGGCCTCGGGCATCGCCTCGGCGCTCGCCCAGACCGTGACCGTCGCGGTCACCGACCGGACGGGGCCGCTGCTCAGCGTCAAGGTCATCGTCGTGGCGGTGCTGATCGCGGCGTTCGCCGCGGGCGGCCTGCTCCTGTCCCAGATCGCCTACCGGGGTGGCCTCGGCGCCCCGCTCGCGTTGGTCACTCTCTCCAACCCGGTGGCCGCGGCCATCATCGGCGTCACGCTGCTCGGCGAGCGGCTCCAGGGCGGGATCACGGGGATCCTGCTCGCGGCGGCGGGGGCGACGCTCGCGGCCCGGGGTGTCCTGCTCCTCACGCGTACGTCGCCGGAGACACAGGAGACGCAGGAGCCCCGACCGCAACCGTCGCTCATCGCGGCGGGGCGCCGGCCCGAGCTGACGTCCCGGGTGACGGAGACGGGGCCGATCGCGACCCCGCCGGACCTTCAGGGACTTCCCCCGATGCCCGTACTGCCCGGCACGGTGGTCGTTCTGCCGTCGATCCCGACGCAGTCGGAGCCGGCGCCGGGCGCGCTCCAGGCATCCTGAGCGCGATCCCTTTTAAGGGGTCCGGATGACGATTTCCGCATGACTAGCGCCTTCTTACGGGTTCCGCATCACGGGTTCCGCGTCACGGCTTGCCGGGCGCGGGACGCGTCCTCATCCCGTCGAGCGTGATCCCGAAGACCCGGTCGCGCTGCTCGGTGTCCACGTAGGCCGCGCCGGTGACGCCCGAGATCAGGCGGAGCAGGTCGTCGAACGACATGTCCGAGCGGACCTCCCCGGCGGCCTGCGCGCGCAGCAGCAGCGGTTCGCCGGCGTCGAGCATGGCGCGGCGGCAGGCGACGAAGATGTCGGACTCCCCGCTGAGCGCGTCCCTGATGGCGCGCTTCGTGACGGTGTAGTCCACGAAGCGGCGCAGCCAGGTGGCGAGCCCGTCCCACGGCGGGGCGTCCGCGAGTTCGTCGGCTAGCCGGCACAGGGCGTCGACCTCTTCCGCGTAGACCGTCTCGAAGAGGTGCCTGCGCGTGGGGAAGTTGCGGTACAGGGTGCCGATGCCGACGCCGGCCTGGCGGGCGATGTCCTCCAGCGACGCCTCCGCGCCCTTCTCGGCGAACGCGTCGCGGGCCGCGGCCAGGAGTGCGTCGAAGTTGCGGCGCGCGTCCGCGCGGCGCGGGCGCTGTGCCGCGACGATCCCGCCGACGAGTTCCCTGTCCGTCATGCGTGCCACTCCCGGGGTGAGGCAGCGCGGGCTGCCGAGGTTGTACCGGAGGCTTCCCTCCGCTATCGTTATCCAAGTCGAGGGGTGCCTCCACTTTAACAGTCGACGCACCCCGCGCCCCGCCGCACAGCGCTGCGGGCAGACCGGCCGAAACGGCCGGATCCCACATCCTCCCAGCTCGTGCGCGCCCGTGACCACGGCCCTTGCCACAGGTCACGCCGGCGTGCCCGGCCACCTTCCGTTCAGAGAGACACCGCCTTGAACCGGAATCGCACGCCCTCTCGCCGTACGACCAGGAAACCTCTGCCCGGGAATCCCACGTCCGGGATCCCCATGGCACCGAGCCCGGCACCCAGAAGCTCCAACCGCCTCACCTTCGCGGTCCTCGCGACCGGTGCCGGCGTCTTCTCGATGATGCAGTCGCTGGTCGCCCCGGCCCTGCCCACCGTCCAGCACGCGCTGCACACCAGCCAGGCCACCTCGACCTGGGTGATGACCGCCTATCTGCTGTCCGCCTCGATCTTCACGCCCATACTCGGCCGGGTCGGCGACCTCGTCGGCAAGAAGCGCACCATGGTCGCCGCGCTCGTCGCGCTGACCGTGGGCTGTCTCCTCGCGGCCCTCGCCCCGAGCATCACCGTGCTCATCGTCGCCCGGGTCGTCCAGGGCATCGGCGGCGCGCTCTTCCCGCTGTCGTTCGGCATCATCCGCGACGAGTTCCCCGGCCACCGGGTCAGCCCCAGCATCAGCAACCTGTCCGCCGTCATCGCGGCGGGCGGCGGCGTGGGCATGGTCGCGGCCGGACCGATCGTGGGCGCGCTCGACTACCGGTGGCTGTTCTGGCTGCCCGCGGCCGTCGTCGCGGTGACGGCCCTGATCGCGCACCGCTACGTGCCCGAGTCGCCGACGCGCGGCACGGGACGCGTGAACTGGCTCGGCTCCGTGCTGCTCTCCGGCTGGCTCGTCGCCCTTCTGCTGCCCATCAGCCAGGCCACGTCCTGGGGCTGGGCATCGATCAAGGTCGTCGGTCTGCTGGCCGCCGCCGTGGTCCTGTTCGCCGCGTGGGTGCTGTCCGAGGCCCGCTCCGCGAGCCCGCTGATCGACCTGCGCGTCATGCGGCTGCCCGCCGTGTGGACCACGAACACGGCCGCGCTGCTCTTCGGCGCCGGGATGTACGCGGTGTGGTCGTTCCTGCCCGGCTTCGCCCAGACACCCTCGTCCGACGGATACGGCTTCGGGGCGAGCGTGACGGGTGCGGGACTCCTGATGCTGCCGATGCTCGTGGCGATGTTCCTCGCCGGAGTGCTCAGCGGCCGGCTCGAACCCGTCGTGGGGGCGAAGGCGCTGCTCACCACCGGCGCCGCGCTCGGCGCGGTCTCCTGCGCCATGCTCGCCGCCTGGCACACCGAGCAGTGGCAAGTCGCCCTCGCGGCAGGCGTGTTCGGGCTCGGCATCGGGCTCGCGTTCGCGTCCATGGCGAACCTGATCGTGCAGAGCGTCCCGGCCGCGCAGACCGGCGCGGCCACCGGCATGAACGCCAACATCCGCACCATCGGCGGCTCGATCGGCGCCGCCGTGATGAGCAGCCTGGTCACGGGGCACCTCCAGGCGTCGGGGCTCCCCTACGCCTCCGGGTACACCCACGGCTTCACGCTGCTCGCGGCGCTGTGTCTCGCCGCCGCGCTCGCGGCCCTGCTGGTCCCGGCCGCGCGCCGCGCGGGCGGACCGCGCGTCCCGGCCGCGCACGGGACGACGGCCGGGGCGGACGAGGAGGTCGGCCTGGAGCAGCCGATGTCGCGGTGAACCGACGCCCGCCGGGCGCCGGTCCGGTCAGCCGAAGCCGCGCGCGTCCTGCTTGAGGGCGGTGTCCACGGTGAGGGCGGTCGCCACGACGAGGCTCAGAAGGGGCTCGGGCAGCTGGTAGTGGATCTGGAGGACGTAGTTGTCCGCGGTCGTGAACATCGTCTTGGCGAGTCCCTCCCACGTCTTCGTGATGCGGGCGACCTCGTTGTCGGCGTGGTCGACGATCGAGAAGTTCCAGGCCCGCCAGTTCTCGGCCTTGATGGCGCCGATCTGCTGGCCGTTCACGTTGATCCCGAAGTTGATCTTGCCGATCATGTTCTGCTGGACGATCTCACCGACCGGCGAGCCGTCCGGACGCTCCACGACGACACGCGACTTCATGAACTTCGCGGGCCGCGTCATGACGAGCTGCGGCTGCCCGTACGCGTCGCGGATCTCCAGCTTGTGGGTCATGAACTGGTCGAGGCTGGAGACGAAGCGCGCGACCTTCTTGAGCGTGCTCTGGCCGACCTGGACGACGGATCCGATCTGGGCGCCGTTCTGATCCATGACGGTGTACTCGTTCGTCAGCTCGATCAGCTTGGCCTTCTGGTTCACCACCAGGACCGGCTCGGTGAAGAGGCTGCCGCCACCCTGCGCGGTGGGCGCGACACCGGCCTGATGCTGCACCTGGTGCTGCACCTTGGCGGGGTCGACGTGCTGCTGTTGCTGCTGCTGCGGGGCCTGCTGCCCGTACGGACCGGCGGCGTGCTGCTGGGGCTGCTGGTACTGCCCGGGCTGCTGCGGCTGGTGCTGCTGCACAGGCTGCTGCTGGGCGAACTGGCCCTGGGACGCCTGCTGCACGGGCTGCTGCTGAGGCTGCTGCGCCTGGTGCGGGACCTGCTGTCCAGCCGGCTGCTGCACGGGGCTCGTGTGCTCGGTCCACTGCGCGCCGTCCCACCACCGCAGGGTCTGGGGCGCGCCCTGGGGGTCCGGGTACCAGCCTGCAGGGGTGTTCGATTGCGTCGTCACCCCGGCACACTATCGCGCCATCCTGCGCCGGCATCCAGGCCGGACCGATGTGACGTACGCCGCCGCCCGAACCGGTACGGAACGGGCGGCGGCGCGACTGTCGAGCGCCTTCGAGTAGAAGCTCCTACGGGAGTCAGACCGTGAGAATCCCGGGGTCGCTCACGCCGGCTTGTCCGTTCTCGACATGGCCCGCGAGGCGACGCAGGTACGTGCTGTCGCTGTCGGCGGTCACCTTCAGGTCGTACCAGCGCTTGGTCGCGCGCAGGTCGACGGTCTGCGTGACGGTGGCACCGGCCCGCACGGTGTACGTCTGCGGCTGTCCGCCGTAGGCGTTGGTGACGGTGAGGTGGACGTCGGCGCCGGTGGGGTTCGTCAGCGTGAGCGTGAGGTTGCCCGTACTCGCGTCGTGGCGGGCCGTGAGTCCGGGCTCGGCGGCGGTGTTGGTGCCCTTGAAGGCGCGCAGGAATCCGTTCGGGCCGTGCACCGTGAGGTCGTACTTCCCGGCGGAGTAAGCGGAGTTCCAGGCGTCCGAGATCGACTTTCCGGCCTCGGTGGAGTACGTCCAGGGGCCGTCGGCCCGGCTCTGCGACCTGACCTGGAAGGCCGCGCCCGCGGAGGGGCCGCCGCTGAACGTGAGCTGGAACTTGCCGGTCGACGGCGTGGAGACCCCGTCGACGTACGGCGCGTACGGCAGCGGGCGCGCGGGCCGGGAGCCCGACTCCTGCTTGGGCAGCACGGGGTTGGCCGGCGGCTTCGGTACGTAGCTGGAGTGCCGGTCGTGGTCCGGCGGCACGTACCCGGCGGTGCTGGGCAGTTGCGCCGGGGCCGTGTTCGTGAGGGAGAAGTCGAACGCGGAGGAGAGGTCGCCGCAGATCGCGCGGCGCCACGGCGAGATGTTGGTCTCCTTGACGCCGAAGCGCTTCTCCATGAACCGCAGGATCGAGGTGTGGTCGAGCGTCTCGGAGCAGACGTAGCCACCCGTGGACCAGGGCGAGACGACGATCATGGGGACGCGCTGGCCGAGGCCGTAGGGGCCCGCCGCGTAGCTCGCGTTGCCCTTGAAGTAGTCGAGCGTGGTGTCGGCGGTGGACAGGCCCTGGTTCGCGGAGGCGGGGGCGTAGGGCGGCACGACGTGGTCGAAGTAGCCGTCGTTCTCGTCGTATGTGATGAACAGAGCCGTCCTGCTCCATACATCCGGGTTGGACGTCAGGGCGTCGAGAACCTGGGAGATGTACCAAGCTCCGTAGTTCGCGGGCCAGTTGGGGTGTTCGGAGAACGCCTCGGGCGCGGCGATCCAGGAGATCTTGGGGAGCTTCCCGGCCTTGACGTCGGCCTTCAGGACGTCGAAGTAGCCGTCGCCCGCCTTGGCGTTCGTGCCGGTGCGGGCCTTGTCGTAGAGGGGGTCGCCCGGCTTGGCGTTGCGGTAGTTGTTGAAGTAGAGGAGCGAGTTGTCGCCGTAGTTGCCGCGGTAGGCGTCGTCGATCCAGCCCCAGCTCCCGGCGGCGTCGAGGCCGTCGCCGATGTCCTGGTAGACCTTCCAGGAGACCCCGGCCTTCTCCAGGCGCTCGGCGTACGTGGTCCAGCCGTAACCGGCCTCCTGGTTGCCGAGGACGGGCCCGCCGCCGGTGCCGTCGTTGCCGACGTGGCCCGACAGCATGTAGTAGCGGTTGGGGTCGGTGGCCCCCATGAACGAGCAGTGGTAGTCGTCGCACACCGTGAACTTGTCGGCGAGCGCGTAGTGGAACGGGATGTCCTGGCGCGTCAGATGCGCCATCGTGCCGGTGCCCTTGGCGGCGATCCAGTTGTCGTACTTGCCGTTGTTGAAGGCGCTGTGGCCGCCGGCCCAGTCGTGGTCGAGGCCCGCGATGAACTGCATGCCGAGGTCCGCCGCGTCGGGGTGGTAGGGCAGGACCTCCTTGCCGCCGCTCACCTGGTTCCACACGGGCTTGCCGCTGGGGAGCGTCACCGGTCGCGGGTCGCCGAAGCCGCGGACGCCCTTCATCGTGCCGAAGTAGTGGTCGAAGGAGCGGTTCTCCTGCATCAGGACGACGATGTGCTCGATGTCCTGGACGGTTCCCTTGACGCGGGCGGCCGGGATGGCCGCGGCGCGGTCGATGCTGTTCGACAGGGCGGTGAAGCCCGCGGTCGCGCCCGCTATCTGCAGGAAACGCCGCCGGTTGAGTTCAGGCATGGGTGTGGGGCCTCTTGGGTGTGTGGGGACAGAAGCGAGCAGAGTGTTCCAAGAGGACCGGCCAGAGGGGAAGGGGTGATGACACTTGCATGAAAACTCGCCGTATGCGTCAGAAACAATCACCCAGGCGCTGGTGTCCCAATCGGCGGGGAGGACCGGCCGGAGTCCAACTGGTCCTCCCCGCCGCCGACTTCAGCCCCGCTCGCCCACCGCGAGCCGCAGCGTCACGATCTGGAACGGCCGCAGCGCCACCCGCACCGCGTCACCGCCGTCCGCCGACTGCCGCACCTGGTCCGGCTGTTCGGTGAGCGGGCGCTCCAGGAGATCGGTGACCTGGACACCGGCCAGCGGGAAGCCCGTACGCAGGGTGCCGGCCGCCCGGCCACCGAGCGACTCGTACAGCCGCACGACGACATCGCCCGAGCCGTCGTCGGCGAGCTTCACCGCCTCCACCGTCAGACCGTCGCCGTCCACCGACACCACCGGGTCGGCGGTGTCCGTGCCCGAACCGGCCACGCGCAGCGGCAGGTTGAGCGCGTACCCCTCGGCCACGGCGTCGGCGATGCTCGCGCCGGGCAGCAGGGAGTAGGTGAAGCGGTGCGCGCCCTGGTCGGCCTCCGGGTCGGGGACGCGCGGGGCGCGCACCAGGGAGAGGCGGACCGTGGTGGTCGTGCCGCCGTCGTCGCGGGTCGTGCGCGAGACGTCGTGGCCGTACGTGGAGTCGTTGAGGACCGCGACGCCGTAGCCGGGTTCACCGATGTGGACCCAGCGGTGGCCGTACACCTCGAAGCGGGCCGCCTCCCAGCTGGTGTTGGTGTGCGTGGGGCGCTTGACGTGGCCGAACTGGATCTCGGCGCTGGAGTGGTCGGCGCGGACGTCGACGGGGAACGCGGCCTTGAGGATCTTCTCGGTCTCGTGCCAGTCGATCTCGGTCTCGATGTCGACGCGCTTGCTGCCCGCGCGCAGGGTCACGGTCTGCGTGATGCGGGAGCCCTTGCCGAAGGCCCGCTCCACGCGGACGGCGGCGCGCAGCGGCCCCTCCTCGGTCACCGTCACGGACTCGGCGTCGAGGAGGTCCCGGTAGTGGTTCTTGTAGTGCTTGTCGATGTCCCAGGCGTCCCAGTAGTTGGGCAGGTCGCTGTGGAGGCGGAGCAGGTTGCCGGGACCGGCCAGGACCTCGCGTTCCGCGGTCAGGTCGTACACGGAGGCCAGCGTCCCGTCGGGGCCGATCACGACGCGCACGAGTCCGTTGTCGAGGGTGCGGCCGTCCGTGACGGTGACGGGGTGGTCGGGGGCGGCGGGGGCGAGGGGCGCCGACCCGCCTGCGGGCACGTGGGTGAGGGCCGGCTCACCGGCCGGGTCGCGGATCACTTCGGTACGGGCGTACGGGCTGGTGTTGAAGACGTGCGGCACGCCCTCCCCGAGCGCGCCCTCGCCCAGCGCGGCGACCGCTTCCGCCGTGATCGCTTCGAGTTCGCCCGCCACGCGCGCGTACTCCGCCTCGGCCTCCCGGTGCACCCAGGCGATGGACGACCCGGGCAGGATGTCGTGGAACTGGTGCAGGAGCACCGTCTTCCACAGCCGGTCGAGCTTCTCGTACGGGTACGCGTACCCCGGCGCGCGCAGAGCCGCGGTCGTGGCCCACAACTCGGCCTCGCGCAGGTGGTGTTCGCTGCGGCGGTTGCCCTGCTTGGTGCGGGCCTGCGACGTGTACGTCGCGCGGTGCAGCTCCAGATAGAGCTCCCCCGACCACACCTGGTCCTTGGGGATCTCCTTGCTCGCCTGCGCGAAGAAGGCGTCCGGGTGCTCGACCCTGACCTTCGCGGAGCCCTCCAGGTTCGCGAGCCGGCGGGCGCGCTCCAGCATCTCGCGGGTGGGGCCGCCCCCGCCGTCGCCGTGTCCGAAGGGCGCGAGGGAGCGGGTGCCGCGTCCCTTGTCCTGGTAGTTGCGGACGGCGTGCGCCATCTCCCGGCCGGAGAACTCGACGTTGTAGGTGTCGACCGGCGGGAAGTGGGTGAAGATCCGCGTGCCGTCGATGCCCTCCCACCAGAAGGAGTGGTGGGGCAGCTTGTTGGTCTGGTTCCACGACAGCTTCTGCGTGAGGAACCACTCGTTTCCGGCGAGCCTGGCCAGCTGCGGGTACGCGGCGTTGTAGCCGAACGAGTCGGGCAGCCACACGCCCCTGGTCTCGACGCCGAAGTGCTCGATGAAGAAGCGCTTGCCGTGGACGAGCTGGCGGGCGATGGCCTCGCCGCCGGGCAGGTTGCCGTCGGACTCGACCCACATCCCGCCGACGGGCGCCCACTGGCCCTTGGCTACGGCCTCCTTGATGCGGTCCCACACGTGCGGGTAGTTGTCCTTGACCCACTCGTACTGCTGGGCCTGCGAGCAGGCGAAGACGAACTCGTCGTACTCCTCGGCGAGCGCCGTCACGTTCGAGAAGGTGCGTGAGGTCTTGCGTTTGGTCTCGCGGATCGGCCACAGCCAGGCCGAGTCGATGTGCGCGTGGCCGACGGCGGACAGGGTGTGGGCGCCGGCGTGCGCGGGCTTCGCGAGGGCAGGGGCGAGGACGGCGCGGGCGGCGGCGGCCGTGCCGGAGACGTCGTCGAGGTCGAGGGTGTCGAGCGCCGCTTCGAGGGTGTGCGCGATCTCGTGGCGGCGTGGCTCGTGTTCGCTCAGTTCCAGCATCAGCTCGCGCAGGACCTGGAGGTCGAGCGACAGGTGGAAGACGTCCTCGTCGAGGATCGCGAGGTCGGCGCTCCTGAAGGTGTAGAGCGGCTGATCGCCCGCCGTGCGCGGGTCGCCGAGCGCGGTGGGGTGCGCGAAGCGGTCGGCGAGTATGTCCGGGTTGGAGGCGGCCTCGATGAGGTACTCGACCTCCTCGCCGCCCTGGGCGGGCCGGGCCACGGGCACGTACTGGTTCTGCGGGTTGACGGCCTTGAGGGGGCGGCCGTCGGGGAGGTGCACGAGGGCCTCCGCCTGGTTGCCGGGCCATTCGTTGACGAAGCCGAGGTCGAAGACGGCCTCGACGCGGCGGCCCGCCCACTCGGCGGGGACGGTGCCGTGCGCCGTGAACCAGGTGGTGCCCCAGGGCGGCCCCCACGGGGTGCCGACACCGAACGGCTTGTACGCGGCCGCTCTCGCCTCGGCGAAGGGGACGGGCTCGCCGGGCGCCTGCCATGACTGGAGGGCGAGCGGAACCCTGTCGCTGTGGACGGCGGGCTTGACGCGCTGGTCGTGGACGCGGGCGACGCGCTGCTCGATGCGGCGGAGTTCGTCGTGCATACCTGCTCCTCTACTACGTGGTGTCCGGCGGATCACCGCCGGGGCGCGACGCCCGGCGCGGCACCTCACCGCGACCTACCCGACCCCGACCCGCCGGACACCCCCTAGCGGGTCAGGTAGGCGAGGCCGGGGTGGGCCGCCGTGTATCCCTCCAGGAGGCGGCGGGCCACGGTCACGGAGTCGACGAGGGGATGCAGGGCGAACGCCTTGACGGCGGTGGCCCGCGAGCCGCCTTCGGCCGCTTCGAGCACCTCGCGCTCGACGGCCTTGACGGAGGAGACGAGGCCCGTGGCATGGCCGGGCAGCGGCGCCACGCTCACGGGGTGCGCGCCGTTGGCGTCGACGAGGCAGGGGATCTCGACGACGGCGTCGTCGTCGAGGGACGGCAGTGCGCCGCGCCCGCGCACGTTGAGGATCAGCGTCGCGCGCTCGTCGCGGGCGATGGCGCGCATCAGGGCGAGCGCCACCTTCTCGTAGCCGCCCGACTCCTCCAGGTCGGCGGCGTCCCGCTCGCCCGCGCCGGACGCCTCGCGGTTGTGCGCCATGTAGGTGGCCTCGCGCTCGGCCCGGGTGCGGTCCCAACTGGCGTACGACGGGTCGGAGTAGAAGGCGGCCTGCTGGTCGAGCAGGAACGCGCCGCGGGTGCGTTCGGCCTCCTGGTAGGCGTGCACCGTCTCGCGGTTGAAGTAGTAGTAGTGCAGGTACTCGTTGGGGATCGCGCCGAGGGAGCGGAGCCAGTCCGGGCCGAAGAGACGGCCCTCCTCGAAGGAGCCGAGCAGCTTCTCGTCGGCGAGCAGGCGGGGCAGCTCGTCGCGGCCGTTCACCCTGAGTCCGCGCAGCCAGCCGAGGTGGTTGAGGCCGACGTAGTCGATCCAGGCCTCGCCCGGGTCGGCGCCGAGGACGCGCGCCACGCGGCGGCCGAGTCCGACGGGCGAGTCGCAGATGCCGATGACGCGGTCGCCGAGGTGCCGCGACATGGCCTCGGTGACCAGGCCGGCCGGGTTGGTGAAGTTGATGACCCAGGCGTCGGGGGCGAGTCGCTTCACGCGGCGCGCGATGTCGACGGCGACGGGCACGGTCCGCAGGCCGTACGCGATGCCGCCGGCGCCGACGGTCTCCTGGCCGAGCACTCCCTCGGCGAGGGCCACCCGCTCGTCCGCCGCGCGGCCCGCGAGGCCGCCGACGCGGATCGCGGAGAAGACGAAGTCGGCGCCGCGCAGCGCCTCGTCGAGGTCGGTGGTGGCGTGCACGGCGGGCGCGTCGGGGACGCCGGTGGCTTGTTCCGCCAGTACGCCGGTGACGGCCCGCAGCCGGTCCGGGTCGGTGTCGTGCAGCGTGACCTCGGTGACCCGGCCTTCGGCGTGGTCGCCGAGCAGCGCTCCGTACACCAAGGGCACTCGAAATCCGCCACCGCCGAGAATCGTCAGCCTCATGCGCCGATCGTAGGGCAGCCTGGTCCGCGACCCGATCTTCGACCGGCGGAGGCCGCATGAAACCCCCCACGCAACGACGGACGAGACGCCAACTCCTCACTCTGGCCGCGACCCTGGGCGCCCTGTCGCTCGGCGCGGGCACGGCGACGGCCGCGCCCACCTGGACCGAGACCGGCACCGCTCGGGTGAGTTCACTCACCGGCAGCCAGGGCCTGGCGAGCCACGCCGACGGCTCGCTGGTGTACCGGGGCCTCGCTTCCGTACCGCTCGACCTGCGCACGGCGGGCTGGTCGCACATAGGCGACCCGGACGTGGCGCAGGGCTACACGTTCGACGCGTACCAGGGCGGCGACGGCACGACGAAGAAGATGTTCGCGGTGACAGCCCCCGACGGGCGGCGCACGACGTACGAACACACCCTGGATCAGGGCGAGTTGCTCAACAACTCGTTCGCGTCCGTGTCGCCCGACGGGCAGTGGCTCGTGGCGGGCGAGTGGGGCACCATGAACCGGCTGCAAGTGTTCCCGGCGCCCGTGCTCAACCCGTCCGCGCCCACGCCCGGCGCGAACCTCCCGCAGGCCGGGCAGATCAGCCTCAACAAGCCCGTCGACAACATCCAGGGCTGCGACTTCACCGACGCCACGCATCTGGTGTGCTCGTCCGACGGCTCGACGAAGGAGGTCCTGGAGGTCTCCCTCGACCGCCCGCTGGACGGCTCACCGGTCGCCGGGCACGTCACGAGCGCGTTCGCGATCCCGCAACGAAGCATCTGCTCGGGCACGTTCGAGGCCGAGGGCGTCGACTACGACACGGCGCGCGGCACGCTGCGCGTGGAGATGGTGCCGCCCTCGCCGTGCCTGGTGACGACGACGGTGATCTCGTACCGCAAGGGCTGAGCCGACAGTGATCCCGTACCGCCAGGGCTGAGCCGACAGTGACCTCGGACCGCGAGGGCCGAGGTGTGGGACGGCGGGGTTCGGGGGATGGTCGCGATCATGACAGATCGCACGTCCCCCTCCCCGTCGGCCCCGTCCGGCCCCTCGGACCCGTCCGAACCGGCGGCCGGGGCCCTGACCACCGCTCCCCCGCGCCGCCCGCTGCGCCAGCTCCTCGCCGCCTCGGTCGGCAACGCCGTCGAGTGGTACGACTGGTTCTCCTACACGGGCACGCAGACAGCTTACGCCCGCGCCTGTTACCAGCAACCCTGCAGGCCAGATCACCTTTTCCTGTGATGCCTCAACTGCACGTGTCGCAGAGTTCGGCCACCTCTAACAGGGTTGATGCTGACCGCTTGCTGACTTTCGTGACGGCATGTCAGGTCAGTAGGGATTCCGCCCCGAGGGGCCTGCGCCTGACGTCGAGAGGTCACCTGTCAGCCGCCACAGTCCGCCGCACTCGCCCATTCGGTGTCTAGCATGCCAAGCTCACCGACTCCCAGCACGGGCCGCGCACGCACAGCACAGCGCAGGCGATCCTCACTCCTGGCTGCCAGTGTGGTAAGCGATGATGTGTCATCGAACGTTTGAGCTTCCTGGGGGGTCGGGGTGTACTTAAGTCGCGTATCGGTCAGCGGTCTACGAGCGAGCGCCAAGGATCGGATCACCTGCGAACTGCCGGGCCGCTTCAGCGTTCTGATCGGTGCCAACGGCTCCGGCAAGACGACCCTCACCGACGCCCTGCACCTAGCTCATCCCAGCCGCTTCCCCTACTTGCCACGGCCCAGTTCATCGGCGCTCGGTCCGGCAGGCGTCCCGCGCTCGATCGAGGTCGCGTACTCGCCGAGTCCGGAGGAGGTCGAGAGTGCCGAGAGTGCCCTCAGTGAGCAGCATCATCAACTGCGCGCGCCCGGACGAGGTCGCGACTCGCTGGAGCGTTTCGCTGAAGCGGAGCATGGGGGCAATTACCAGCTGCTCAGCTTCCGTCAGCAGGGTCATGCCTGTACCAGGGCACCTGAGGTGGTACCCAGGTGTCACCTGGTTGGCCCGTAGGTACCGGGCGAGTTCAGAGCCGTAGGCGCCGGCGCCCTCGACGCCGACGCGACCTCGCCGTGTGAGCGGAGCCAATGAAGCAGTTGGCGGTTGCCGCAGGGAGTGGTGGCAAAGGCCTCGGTGGCCAGGTGCCGACCGATGGGGTCGATCACGGTGGCCTGGTGGAAGTCGGTTTGGGTGTCGGCGCCGCCGACCACCGCTATCTCGTCTGCCATGCTGATGAGTGCTGTCCTTCCGTACGACGCATGAGGGGTAGCACGCTCCGGTCGGGCGGGAGGACAAGACTGTGATGGGACCTTTGGCCGGGCTCCTGACTTGCTGAATCAACCCCGCGGGCACGCTCAAGCGGGCCTCACGGCGTCATCCTCAGCCAGCCTGTTGGGGGAGGCTCGCCTTCGGGAATGAACAGTTCGACGGCGTCCGCTTCGTCACACCTTCCGACAATGAAGTGAGCTGTTACGGGTTTCTCTACTCACATGTCATTGTGTGCGAAGTTGGACACTCAACTGCGGGCACAACCACAGAAGGAAGTCGCCTCCGGCACCTGCCTTGTACAACGCTGTTTGAACAGCGACTGGTGATCACCGAGAATACTTAAGGAGGTCACCAAGGCTTCAGATTTCGGCTGTCACGTACTAACAACCGACCCCACGCGCGCCATATAGTCAGAATATAGTCGATCGATCTCATTCCGTATTGTGATCAGAGTGCCCCGTTCATCACGGAAAGGCCTACTTGGATCACCTCTAAAGGATAGCCAATTGAAGCTCGTAACAACCACGTACGCGTGATCAACAAGCAGAACCTTCGCATGTGTATCACCAAGGCGAACGAACTGGAAGTTACTGTGCTTTACCGCCAAATCGCTCAACCTTCGAGCGGCCGGACTACTCGCCTCTCCCGCTGAGTCGTTTCCATCGATCCCATAGCCAATAACCACGCTCACGCCTGAGGAAAGCAAGCGTCCAAGATCTTCCAAGAATCGGTCATTTACGACCGCAGAGCGGATCCATGGCGAAATGATCATCAGGCGCTCTTTAGCGGACCTTAGAGCCTCCAGCAAAAGCGGCCTATGCTCATGCACCTCCAAGACTCGGACTGCAATTCCTTGAAGAGCGGTCTCTGCCTCATCGAGCCTAGCCGCCGCTTCGGTGGCAAGGTCCACGAGGGGCTCCTTTTGCTCATCTGAAGCAGCGGAGACGCGCTTCTCAAAAGCCGACAGCTGATTCTTATACTTCTCGGCCGTTCGCCTGATCGCTGCGACTTCGGCTTCATCTGATCGCTGTTTCAGGAGTTCTTCGCCCAGGAGCGCATCCACCGTGGAATCGGGATCCCTCAGTGCGCCGACTAGCCCAATCTTTCGGCTACCCTCTGCCTTGGCAAATGCCAAGGCGTGCTCTTCGCTGATGCGGCCATCGATTGCGAACTTGACCTGAATATCGTTGGCTCGGTCAACCGATTCAAAAACGAGCGCTATCGCCCTCAGGAAGAACTTCTCTCTTTTGCCGCCGAGTGACATGACAGTAATCAGATCATGCTTTGCTGTATCGGTCACATCTCTTAGAAGAAGTGAAATAGCGGCGGTGTCGTCAGGGCCTACCGCCGGCGGATCGGCGGGGAAGGCCGGAATCTCCAACACATCGTGCTGTCGTAGATCTCTGGGACGCCACCTCAGAGACCTTTCAACGTGTCCATACTTCCGTGTTAGTCCATCATAGGCGAGGCGCAGGGTGCGCTCTTCTGGGGTAACCTCGGCAAGCTCCTTACACGCCCGCTTTCCGGACTCAGAAACAACGTAATGCATGCCTCCGCTACTGACAGGGACAGCAATTATGTGGCCCCGGACAACAAGGCGACCCATAACTTCATCGGTAACCTCCACGGGTAGATTCAAAAAGCGAGAAATGTCGTCACTGACCTTCAATCCCGCCTCAACGCACCGCAGGGTGAACTCATCCAGAACGCCGAGAGCCTTGCGTTCGAGTAGTTGGCAGCGGATTGGCATATCCCAAAAAGGAAGACCTACTTCCCTGAAGGTGACAAGTCGATATCCAGCATGCCTGGACAGGCGCTGAACCATATCTTCAATCGAAGTCTCAGTCATGCCTTATCAGCCTTCTCAACGATGCATCCTGTATCGGCACGCATGTGATCAAGAATCTCTCGCAGAGGGTTCCGAGAGTCCTTATTCGATTCAATGAATGGCGCATCGCCCACGATCACGAGTCCGTCACGTGCCCGCGAGACCGCCACGTTGACTCTTTCCTCGCTTCGCATGAACCCCAGATCAGCGCCGTCGTTGGACCTGGTCACGCTGAAGATGGAGATATCGGCTTCCTGACCCTGGTATGAGTCCACCGTGGCCACTCGCACCTTCAGTAGAATTCTTGTGAGCTCACCTTTGGCCAGAGTCTCTGTGATCTCTCTCCTTTGGGCTTCGTAACCCGTGAGCACCGCTACACTCAAGGGTTCTGATCCGTTTTGCTCAGCAACCCATTGAATCCTGTCTAGAAGGCTGGCGATCACTCGGGCTTCGCCTTTATTCCGGAGACTCTTTCCAGCTCGCGTCTCCTGCCGGTCGCTTCTCAGACTCGTGTCGATCCAAACGGCTGCTGCACCCAATGAACTTTGAATCACGGGTGACAGGTTACGAGGGGCAGAGGTGAGTTGATCACCATAAAAGCAGTGGCTTACCAGCCTTCCGATTGTCGGGTGCATTCGATGCTGATGAGTCAAAGAGAACTTGCATGAATCTGGAAGGCGCTCGGACAATATGGAGAACAGGGTCTCCCGTATTTGAGGACGCGTAAGCTGGAATCGACTGAGTACTGCTTGATCTTCAAGCGCCTGCTCAACGAACGGAGGAAGCTGTCGATCGTCGCCCACCAGGACCCAGCGCCGACTGCGGGCCAAAGGAACTAGGGCCTCGGTAGCCGTCGCCTTGGATGCCTCGTCGATGATGCACAGATCAAAATCCATCGAGTCTGCGCCGGCTACTCCAGCTACGCCAACGCACGTAGCAGCTACCACCTGCGCGCGAGTCACGAGAACTGCCGCGAACTCACTGCCACGGCCGAATCGCTCCTCCCAGTCTGAGGCGATCTCTTGCAGTCGAGCGATTCTGGGATCCTCGACGTTGGATCGCTCCAGAGCGGCCGAGACAAGATTCTCAGTTGTGGTATTTGGCTCCGCATTCATGGACTTGGCAAGGACGTCCTGAGCCCCGCTCTGGTGAGCTGTCTGCTCCTTTAGGTCTGCTCGCCACTGTGCGAGAGTCGCCTCCATTTCAACCAGCTTTTGCCCTGCGGGGCCAGCAGCTTCCAGTTGCGCCGCGAGAGTTAGTCCGGTCTCAATGAAGCGCTCTGCTGCCGCCGCCAGCTCGGTGCCCGTTCCAGATTTGGCAGCATTTTCAATTTCAGAAGCCATGTTCAGGATTGGAGCGGCAAGGGAATTAAGCCGGTCAATTTCCGTCAAGAGCTCCCGACGATCCGCCTGCTTAGTGTCGATTTGTTGCTCTAGAGCGACCACCCGTCGCTGCCGGCGCTGAAGTTCCAATGCCGCGTTTCTCAAACCTTCGGCGTCCAGATCGACTCCGAGGCGAGCCGCAAATTCCTTGACGAAAGCTCGGCTTTGACCAAGCACTGACTTTCGCCAAAGCTCCATTTGTGCGGTCATCGAAAATGGCTCAACATCTTGAGCCAATCTGTCAGAGCGACCAAGACGCAGGAGGCTGACCTGGGGCTCCATCTCCCGAATACGAATTAGGGCGTTGTCAAGTGCGATGTGCGTCTGCGACGTCAGGACGATGCGTGCCCGAGGATTCTTGCGGAGCTGCTGTGATACGAGCTCGGCAATAAATGTCGTCTTGCCGGTCCCGGGCGGTCCTTGAACCAGGCAAAAGTCGCGTGCGCCGAGTGACGCTGAAACTGCCTTTTGCTTTGCGGTGTCGAGACCGTCCTGGAGGAAACTTTCTACATTGGCAGGCTGAGGTGGCGCGCTCCGCTGGGGGTCCAAGAGCAGGTCACGAAGGTCAGAGCGGACTGAACGTCGATTAGAAATTCTCTCAAGGGCGTCTCGCTCTCTCTTAAGCTTAGACTTGGATGCCTCTGAGTCGAACTCCAGCACGCCACGTCGAGGGAGATCCTCCGATCTCCCCTTCGTGACAAATAGGATTACTTCTCCGTTTTCAATTCCTTCGACTTCACCAAAGAGGACCCGCCGGTTACCATCCCAAACAAGTCGTCCTTCGCCAACCTCCAGACCGGTTGCATCTGCTACAGAAAAGCGGATTCTGCTACCATCGCGTCGATAGGAGGTGTAGTTTGCTTTCGCGCCGCGTCCATTCTCGAGGGCAAACTTAGCGTCCAGAACTGACCGCCAACTGGAGAATGCGGATGCCTCGGCAGAGCTAACCTCCAGCTCTGCTCTCTCCGAATCCATGTCACTGACTGTTGCCAGCAGACTGTTGAGGTCACGGTCGGCTCGGCCAGGGTCTGTTGGAGAGCTGAGCCTGAACTTAGTCTTTGGGCGGTACCAGTTCGCTCTTGCAGCCTCTAGCAGTTGAGCTTGTGGCCGTTGAATTCTTGCCACTCGAAGCACTCCCGGCCTGACCCGGTGAGGTTGAACTCGAAGGAGCAGGGTCTGTCCTGAAATCTGGAGGTCTGGCTTCGCCTTAGACCGGGTGTCGTAGGAAAGCGCACAAACAGCGTGTATATCCTCGATCACCTGATCTGAGGTGAGCGCGACACCATATTGCTTCCTGTGTGATTCCAGGACAAATGTTGGCAAATCGAGAAATATCTCTGTTTCGGGACTCCGCCGAAGCTCTCGCTCTCCCTGGACGGCGGCCAATTGGGAGTACAAAACGCCGGCCGTAGCAGGACGCGCATCCGGCGCGGTTGCGAAGCAAGGTTCTAGTACAGAGAAAATGTCAGGTGGCAGGTCTAGGTCCCGGAAAGCCGCTTCAACCTCTGCTGCATTATTGAAGTTTCTCTGCGCCAAGCAGACTACGGTGAGAACGGCGAATGAATAGACGTCGTAGGATGGGGTTGGCGTGCGCGTGCCTCGCTCATCTGGTGCGTAGGGAATTGTTCCCAAGGGTGCGAGTGTGACGCCAATGCTAACTGTCTCGGCAAGCCTAGCGGTACCAAAGTCCGCTATTTTATATCGCCCATTTTCTGTAATCAAGACGTTTTCGGGCTTTACGTCACGGTGGACGTACCCTTCAGAATGAATCGCCTGCAGGCCTGAAAGAATATCCTGAGCGATGGGCCAGAAGTCATCCCACCCTTCGATGGCTAGGCCGTCCAGGCCTTTGAAGAGATCCTGCTCAAGCCATTCGAATACGAGGTAGGGGGACCCGTCTTCCGATCGACCCCAGTCGATTAGTCGCGCCAGATTTGGATGGTCGCCTAGAGCTTGATATGCGTTTAGTTCATTCGCCCAGGCGGCCTTCAATACTCGATCATCAAGGTTGCTTGAAGGGTTGAATACCTTCACAGCCACCGGAGCGTTGTCGTTTTCAAGATCGACAGACTTGAAGAGCTTCGCGTGGCCTCCCTCGCCGGCTGGGGCTGATGGTAGAGCGAAACGCTGGGCGATGAGTGGCAACGCCAGGTCCTCCTGCTGCGATAGCGCCAGTGTCAACTGGGCGATGACTCATGAGGGTTCATGCTGGCCTGATCCTGCTTCAGTTCTACAACATGGCCGCCTGCGATGGGCTGTTTTGGGGGACGGAGTGGTCATTGAGCACTGCGGCCTGCGCGAGACGGGGCCTTGGGCGTTCGCCTCTCTTTGGTTGGGCAGCTCTGTCGGAGCGGGGTTCTCTAGCCTCGGGCTTTCACCACGAGTGGTGTCCGGTAGGCGACCGGGAATGCAGAAAGTGCTCCTGACCTGCAACGATAGGACTTGCTGAGGGTCCTGTACGTGGCGAGGAAAGAAGCACTTCCCAGGTGGAGGAGAGTATCGGGTCCTATGCGTCTGTCCGTGTCGGGGGCGGTGGCCGCTCGGTGGTCTCGCAGGCTGGGGCGGTGCTGCTGGTCGAGACGGTCCGCAAGTCCGGCCTGGACACCGCGATATCGACGGCGCTGGCGCCGTGGCGCAACCCGCGGGCCGTGCACGATCCGGGCAAGGTCTTGCTGGATGTCGCGCTCGCGACGGCTCTGGGCGGGCTGCCTGGCCGATGTCGCCGTGCTGCGGGCCGAGCAGGAAGTGTTCGGCCCGGTGGCCTCCGATCCGACTGTCTCCCGCCTCATCGACGCCCTGGCCGCGGCCGGACCGAGTGCTCTCACGGCGATCCGCACGGCACGAGCACAAGTACGGACTCGGGTCTGGGAGTTGGCCGGCGCCAACGCTCCGGCCGCTGACGGATCGGTGATCGTGGACATCGATGGGGTGCTTGTGCTCGCGCACTCCGAGAAGCAGGACGCCACCGCGACCTGGAAAAAGACCTTCGGCCACCATCCCCTCGTCGCGTTCGTCGACCACGGCCAGGACGGGTCCGGGGAGCCGGTTGCCGCGCTGCTGCGGCCCGGCAACGCGGGCTCCAACACCGCGAACGACCACATCGACACCACCCAGCTCGCCCTGGCCCAACTCCCCAAACACCTGCGGCGGGGACGGCAGACACTGATCCGCACCGACTCCGCCGGCGGCACCCCACGCTTTCCTCGACTGGCTCTCCAAGCCAGGCCGGTGGCTGTCGTATTCCGTCGGAATGACGATCACCGAGGCCATCCACCAAGCCGTCTTGAAGATCCCGAAGTAGGCGTGGACGCCGGCCTATGACGCGGGCGGCACCGAGCGGCCCGGCGCCTGGGTCACTGAGATCACCGACATGCCCGACCTCTCCGCCTGGCCCAAGGGGTTGCGGCTGATCGTGCGCATGGAACGGCCCTACCCCGGGGCCCAGTTGCGCTTCACCGACCTCGATGGACTGAGGCTGACCTGCTTCGCCACCAACACCAAGGGCGGCCAGCTCGCCGACCTCGAACTGCGTCACCGAAGGCGGGCCCGCTGCGAGGACCGGATCCGAAACGCCCGCGACACCGGCCTGCGCAACCTCCACGACTCCGCCCAGAACCGGATCTGGCTCGAGATCGTCTCCATCGCGCTCGACCTGCTGGCCTGGATGCCGATGCTCGCGCTCACCGGTGACACCCGCCGCTGGGAACCCAAACGACTCCGGCTCCACCTGTTCTCCGCCGCCGCCCGGCTCGTGAACACCGGCCGCCGTCGCTGGCTCCGCTTCACCGCCCGATGGCCCTGGACCGACACCATCACCCAGGCAATCGATCGGCTCCAGGCCCTGCCGAACCCCGGCTGACCAGCTACTTCGACCGTCCCAACAACCACACCACCCCGGAGAGTGGAACCCGGCGCCCACCCGACGCGACAGCCGGTCCCTCACCCTGCCCCACCACCGGAAAACCGTCACCCCACAAAGGCAGAGCCCCCGTCAGCGAACCGACGAGGACTCATGAACGATCGAGGTTAACGCCCTAAAGTCGCCCGGCGACTGCGCGGGACGCTCAGGTTCGGGGTCGTTTGGTGCGGCCGGAATTCGTCCCTACAGTCCAGCCATGTTCGACGGACGGAGCCCGGCTCCGCGCCTGTTGAGCTGTGCCGATACGCGTTTCCGCATCCAGACGGCGACGCCCTGGCACTCACCGAACAGGCTGCGAATTGGGCAGGAGCGATTCTCTGTGCGGCGTCTGAGATTACTAAGCCCGGATCCACCGCCTTGATTGTGGTGTGATCGGTTCGGGGTCGTGCAGGGTGTGTCGGGGCTGAGTTGCGGATTCGGGCGTGGGGTGACCGCTGGTCTGCCCAGCCTTTCCACTTTTCCGCAAGTCTCGGGCCCTTTCGGGCGGGTCGGTCAGCAGGGCTTGATCAAGTTCCGTTGAGGTCGGGCTTGTAGGTGATGCCCAGGATGGGGAGGGCTCGTTCGGGTTGGTCGCGGATGGCGCGAGTGGTCTTGGCGATGTTGGTCGCTCCGAGGGCTTTGAGGGCTCCGATTGCGAGGTTGCGGAGGGCGGCCATGACGCGGGGTGCGTTGCCGGCGTGGACGGTGGAGGCGTCTTCGGCGAAGGTACGGTCGCGGATGTGGTGCTGGGCTTCCACGATCCAGTGTCCGCGCAGGTGGGAGGCGAGTTCGGCCGGTTTCGCCTGGTGGGCGTCGAGGCTGGTGACCGCGTAGACGGTCTCGCGGGTTTCCTTACTGCCGGTTGCTTTGCGGCGGCGGTGGACGCGGAGGGCGAGCTTCGCGTGGGGGAAGGCGATGCCGCCGAGGTTGTCGGCAATGGCGAGAGTCTTGACCGAGCGGAACTCGCGACGGCCGTGTCCCTTGTTCGAGGCGGTGTGCTGGATGGCCACCGCGTGCCAGTCCAGACCGTCCAGCTGGGCCCAGGCGGTGGGCTGATTGGGCTTGATCACGGCCACGTAATGCGCCTTCTTGGTCTCCACCAGCCAGGCGACATTGGCCTTCACGGAGTGCAGCGCGTCGAAGGTGACCACGTCTGCGTCCAGGTCGAGCGGTGCAAGCAGGGGCTGGAAGTGCCGTGTCTCGTTGGTCTTGGACCCGACCTCGGCCTGGGCGAGGGTGACCGGGCGGCCATGGGTGACGGCGGACAGCAGGTGGCGGCGGGGCCGGCTCAGACGGGCGGAGCCGCGCAGTGCCTTGCCGTCCACAGCGATCACCCGTCGTCTGCCCGGGGCTGCGGCGGTATGGCGGTGAGCCAGCCAGGCTCCGACGGCCGCATCGAGTGCGTCGGCGTCGAGGCGCTCGAGGACCCTCCCGATCGCCGATCTGGACGGTGCATGCCGCCAGTGCAGCAGGTGACGGCGCACGTCGAGCGCGGCGAGGAGCCCGGCGTCGGCACGGGCGCCCCACTCGGCGAGCTCGTCGATGGTCCGGGCTCCTGAGACCGCGGCGGCCGCGCAGACCAGCAGGATTGAGGCCAACGAGTACCAACGGCCCCGCCGGGAGCGAGGATCGGGCACCGCCTCCAGGAAGAACCGCAGGTCAGCCACGTCGTCCGGGTTGAGCGGACCCAACTTGGTCAACACGGCAGGGATCGGGGAAGATGAGACAGCGGACACGGTAACCCTCTTGATCACTCGGCTTAGACACCTGAATGATCACGGATTCCGTGTCCGCTCTGTCATCCACCCCAACCCGCGGCATCCTCACGCCAGTTGGGCGAACCCGGGAACTTGCGCAAGCCCTGGTCGGTCAGGGAGTGTCAGAGGGCTGGTGGCGCGTGCACGATGCTGAAGAGCTGAATGAAGTCCGTGCTCCAGGGCCAGCGTTCGGGCAGGTGCAGGGTGAGGCGGCGGGCCGAGCGGGCCAGGCGGGCGGGCACGTTGATCAGGTGGTCACGGATGGTGGCGGTGGTCGCTCTGGCATGGAACGTTCCGGCCAGGGCGCCGGCGGCGCGGGTCAGGTTGTGCGCCAGGGCTGCCAGAGCGAGCCATGCGGCATTGGCCTGGAAATGGCCGGACGGCGCGTGAGCGAAGGCGCTGTTCTTGACATCCGCGATCACCTGCTCGACGACAGCGTGCCGACGGTGATCGGCTTCGGCGTCCTTCAGGGAGAGCGGGGAGTCGGTGAACGCGGCGTGGTAGCGCCAGGTGTCGAAGAGCGTGCCCTGCCCGGCGGGAACGGCGCCAGAGTCCAGGCGCTTGACTCGGCGCACGATCAGACGGGCGGTGACCTGTTGCTTCTTCGGCTTGGAAGTGAAGGCGGTGTAGCCGGTCTCGGCTATCTCGGCGTCGGAGATCCAGCACTGGCCCTCCTCGTCCCAGACCGCCTTGGGGTACTTGATCGGCGTCCAGGTGCCCTCGTCGATGCGGGCGATGACGGCCTTGACGGAGGCGTTCATCCGCACGGTGATGGAGAAACGCGCGTCGAGCGCCCGGCAGGAGTTCACGACGTCGGCGCCGTAGAACGCGGAGTCCGCCCGCATCACCATGAGGCCACTGGCGCCGCAGGCGCGGGCGGTGCGGATGGTCTCGGCGACGAACGCTGCCGCCCCGCGCGCGGAGTTCGAGGGTCCCTTGCGCAGCCTGGTGGCGGCGATCACCGGGGCGGCCAGGGGTGTGGAGACGATGCCGAGCAGCGCGTTCAGGCCCTTGACCTTGCTGTATCCGTAACCGGCGCCCTGCTTGGCGTAGCCGTAGGTGCGGCGGATGGTGTCATCGATGTCCACGTAGGCGACCTGGTCCGCGCCGGGCAGCAGCGGGGCGTGACGGGCCAGTTCAGGAAGGAACCGGCGGGCCACAGCGTGCAGTTGCTTCACATGCCCGTGCGTGAAGGAACGCAGAAACGACCCCAGCGTGGACGGGGCCCGCACACCGGAGAACAGGCGGCCCATCGCGCCGTGCCGTAGCCGGTGCATGTCATCGATGCTGTCGGCGCCCGCGATCATGCCGCCCACCAGCGACATCACTTTCGCCGTGGGGAAGGCACCGGTGCCGTCCTTCGAGGCCGGCAGACGGATGTACTCCCCGACCAGTGCGGGCAGACCGCACCGCTCGGCCAACCGCACCACCGGCTCCAGCCCGCCGTACGCGATCAGGTTCGGGTCATCGAACGCGGATGAGACCGCCGCTGCGGCATGGGAAGATTGCATCTCGGAAGTGCCTTGCTGATCGTGCCTGATGTGGTCCTAGAGAAACCCCATCATCGCAGGTCACAAGGCACTTCTTCATTCCCCGAAAAACTGCCCACAGACATCAAGCCGGTGGATCCGGGCTAAGGCGGCTGGCTGCCGCTCTTCTTAAAGGGCACCCAGGGGAAGGGAGTTATCTGCTGCCGACCCCCTGGTCCCCTTCTTTTCACGAGTCCCTTTATTCCTGCCCGGCGCGGCGTTGGTGACCTTTCCGACAAGAAGCCAGTGTCGTGCCGCCTACGCGTAAGGAGCTGCTGATGCAGCATGCCCAGGCACGCCCCTCTCCGGGACCCTGCGCTCCGGTCCACCACTCGACGTACAGCCTGCGACCGTGAAGATGGCCGCAGGCATAGTCGGGGTGGTGGCACTCGGTCCGCTGCTGTTGATCGCGCCGATCACTGTTGTCGCAGCTAGTGCTGCTGACCCTCAGGCCACCTGCTCCGATGGCGGTACACAGGCTGGGGATTCCCTGGCGGTCGCCAAGCAGGTGAAATCAATCCTCAAGGGCGGCGGCGAGGGGGCCATTTCGGTTGCAGGCCCGGCCGATCCCACGGTGCAGATCCCGAGTGCCAAGACGATCCAGGCCACGGGCGTCGCCATGAAGGTGCCGGGGCGGGGGCAGATCGTTGCCCTGGCCACGGCCCTGCAGGAGTCGGGGCTGCGGAACTTGGACTACGGCGACCGGGATTCGCTCGGTCTCTTCCAGCAGCGTCCCAGTCATGGCTGGGGGACGGCCGCTCAGGTCCGTGATCCGGTGCAGGCCTCGACGAAGTTCTACGAGGAATTGCTCAGCATCTCGGGCTGGCAGTCCATGACCGTCACGCAGGCCGCGCAGGCGGTTCAGCAGAGCGGCTCACCCGACGCATACGCTAGGTGGCTTCCCTTGGCCACAGCTCTGCAGAAGGCCATCGCCAAGTCGCTGTCCAAGGAGTCGACGTCCGTCAAGAGTGGTTCCAAGGACACCCAGGACGGGGGGTCGGATTCTGTGCCTGCCGGGTGCGGAACCGGCAACGACGGGGCCGCGTTCGGTCCGATCCCCGCTGGCTCCGTCCCCAAGGGCTACAAGATCCCGACCGACGCTCCGAAGTCCGTGCGCACGGCTATCCGTTGGGCGCTCGGCCAGCTCGGCACTCCGTATCAGTGGGGTGGCGAGTGTTCGGATCCGCACGGTCAGGATCCGATGGGCCGCTGCGATTGCTCGTCCCTGATGCAGGCGTCATACAGGGCTGGCGGAGTCTCGATCTCTCGGACCACGTACACGCAGGTCAAGGAGGGCAGGGCGGTTGGCGTGGATGCCCTCAAGCCGGGAGATCTCCTCTTCACCCGCGGCACCGCTGAAGTCCCGGAACACGTCGGGATGTTCATCGGTGAGGGCTTGATCCTTCAGGCTCCGCACACCGGCGACGTGGTCAAGATCTCGACCGTCACTGATTGGCGACCGAACGTGGTGGCCGCCCGCCGGATCGTCTGACCGGCCGCCTCCCCCTCTCCTCTCGCTCCACCCTCTCCGGGCTCTCGCGCGCCCAAAACCGTACTGGAGTACCAGTGAAGCTCATGCAGCATGCCCAAATCCTGGCGTACAACCCCGGCGTCAGCCCGAGGGAGGGCGGCCTGCCCGGACTCGATGTCCTGAAGAAGGTCATTGGCAGCATCAACCTGTTCGGCATCATCGCCGTAGTGGGCGCGCTCGCGATCTCGGCGATCGTCTGGGCCTGGGGCCACCACAGCGGCGGCCACCAGGCGGAGGCCAACGGGAAGAAGGGCACCGTCGTCGCGGCCGGCTGCGCGCTGCTGCTCGGAGCGGCCAACGGCATCGTGGCGTTCTTCTCGGCGATGGGGACGCAGGTCCACTGATGCCGAAGAAGCCATTTCCCTCCTCTGGCGAGCGAACGCATCAGGCTCCGGCCTCGGTTCTGCGCCACGCTGCGATCGGAGGTGTCGTCCTCGCTGTGCTGCTGGCAGTCGCCGGGCTCCTCGCTTACGTCACACGTCCGGAAAGCCCCGCTTCGGCCAAGGTCACCCAGGCTCCGTCATCCTCCTCGACGTCGGCCTCCGCGTCCGCCGCTCCGCACGCAGATTCGGCGGTCGCCGCACCGCCGAAGACCAGCGATCCGATCGTCTTCGCCAAGGCCGCCACCAAGGTCCTGTGGACGTACGACACCCGATCTTCCTCCCAGGCCGAGCACCTGGCCGGCCTCAAAGAGTGGATGACCAGCGAGAAGAAGTACGCGGACTGGACGTCCGTCACGGACCAGGTACCCAGCCTCGTGCTGTGGTCACGGATGCACGACAACCAGCAGCACGCGAGCGCCACCGTCGGCGAGGGCCACTTCCCGCAGGCGTTCAAGTCGGCCCTGGCTCAGGATCCCGGCGCGATCACCGAGGCGTACGTCTACGCCGTCACGGTCACCGGCAAGCAGTCCATCACTTGGAAGGGCTCAGGCGCCGGGGCCGAGTCCCGCTCGATAACGCTCGCCGTCCAGTGCCGGCCGCACCGGAACTGTGCTCTGGTCGGGGTCCTGCCGAGCGTCGCGCCGTGACCCACCCCCACAACTCTCGAAACGAGGTGGCCTGATGGGGGCTTGCGACCTTCCTCTGATGAACACGGTGTGCGCCACCGTGGACGGTGTCGTCGGCGCGACCGGCGAGGCGGTCACGGACGGAATCGGTGCCTGGATCGCCAAGTCGATGGGTGAGATGGCACAGGCAGCGGCTGATCTGGCGTCGAAGGCCGTCGATCAGACGACGGGCATTGATCTGAACGCCGAGTGGTTCCGCAGCAACTACGAACTGATCCTGCCTATCGGCCTGATCCTGGCCGTGGGGACGTTCTGTCTGCAACTCACCCGCGCCGCCTGGCGACGGGACGAGCGAGCCCTCGGCCAGGCGGTTTACGGCACCGTGGCCGGAATCCTGTTCGCCTTCGCTGCCATCGCCTGCACCACCGTCGCGATCACCGTGGTCGACGCGCTCAGTGCAGGGCTGTTCAAGGCTGCCAACAGTTCGGTGGACGATGCGGTGCGCCGCGTCATCAAGGTCAACGAACTGGGGCCGATGTACGGCCTAGGCTGGGCCATCCCCTCTCTGATGGCACTCGGCTGCGCGGTGGGCGCCTTCCTTTACTGGGCCGTCATGGTGGCCCGCAAGGTCGGCATCCTGGTGCTCGTCACACTGGCCGTGTTCGCCGGGGCCGGCGGCGGCTGGGAGGTCGCCAAGCGGTGGCGGCGTGGCTGGATCGAGGCCACCAGTACCCTGATCGTCTCCAAGCTCCTGATGACGATCGTGTTCCTGCTGGGCGTCTCGGCCATGGGCAAGTCCGACGCCAACGACGGGCTCAGCGCCCTGTCCGATGCACTCGCGGGCATCGTCGTGATGGTCCTCGTCATGCTCTGCCCATATGCGACCTACAAGTTCGTGCACTGGGCAGCCGACGGCGGTGGCCATGACGACATGCACCGCTCCGGTATCGCCGGCATGGCGGTGGCCGCTGGCGCGGCCAAGACCGCAGGTCAGCTCACCATGCAGGCCGGTATGGGGATGCGTGCTCCGCAGGGTCCGGCGAAGGTGCCGGGCCAGGGACCGGATGGTGTTGCCTCCGGGATCGATCCGACCGGCGGCTCTGGCGGAGATGAGAAGCCGAACCAGGCCCACTTCCGCTTCGGCGAGGCCCCGAACGCCTCCGGCGACAAGGGCCGGGCGCTGATCCGCCGCCCTCCCACGGACGGCGACCGGGGAGTACCTCTCATCCAGCGCCCCGGCCAGGGTTCCGCGAGCGACTCGGCTCCAGTGGCCTCGGCGCCAACACCACAGGGTGCCTCCGTCGCCCCGCCGCGGGTCGCGCACCAGGATCCGCCGGCGCCACAACGAGGCGGACCTGCGCCGCAAGGCGGTGCCACCCCGCAACGGTGGGTCTATCCCGCGCCGCCGGGTGATTCGGGCCCATAGCCCGTAGCTGATGGGGCGGCCGCAGGCCCAGCCCAGCCGCCCGCCCCTCCCCCTTCCTTCGCCTCACGTTCCAAGGACGGCTTCGCCATGCACTCCGACTCTCCTCACCCCGGCAGTCAGGTCACCGTGAAGTTCCCACACCGCTCACGCCGTGGCGTGCTGCTCGGCCTCTCGGCCCCGCAGCTGATCCTCGTCGCGGTCACCGGCCTGCTCCTGCTCGCGGTGCTGCTCTCAGCTGGCGTGACCGGGGCGCTCAAGCTCATACCGCTGTGGGCTCTGGCACTCGCGGCAGTCTTCATGCGCCACCGTGGGCGCTCGCTCGCCGACTGGGCGCCGATCGTGGTCCGTTACGCGCTGCGTCGCTTCCAGGGCCAGTTGATCTGGCTCACCCGGCCCTCGACCCGGCCACAGCGCGAGGGCCTGCTCCACCTTCCCGGAACGGCTGCATCGCTGCGCGTGGCCACCGCTCCGGACGGCCGCTTCGGCGCAGTGCACGACCCGCACGAGGGCACCCTCACCGCCGTGGTCAAGGTCTCCTCCCGCGCCTTCGCCCTGCTAGACCCAGCCACCCAGACCAGCAACGTATCCGGCTGGGGCCGCACGCTCGCCGCACTCGCGCGCACCGGGCACATCGCCCGCGTCCAGGTCCTGGAACGCACCGTCCCCGACTCCGGTGACGCGCTGAACCGTTACTGGAATCAGCACGGCGATGCGCAGTCGCCGCTGGCCGGACCCATCTACCGTGACTTGCTGAGCGCCGCTGGTCCGGCCGCCGCCCCGCACGAGGCATACGTAGCCCTGGCCCTCGACCTCAAGGCGGCCCGCCGCCTGATCAACCAGGCCGGCGGCGGTCTCACCGGCGGCTTCGCCGTCCTGGCCCAGCTCACCTCCACCTTCGACCAGGCCGCTCGCAACTCCGGCCTCATGCCGAGCAATTGGCTGCACGCGACCCAGATCGCCGCCGTGATCCGCACCGCGTATGACCCCAAGGTGTCGGCCGCCCTCGACCAGTGGTCCGCCTCGGGACGCCCGCAAGCCGACCCGGCTGCCGCTGGTCCCGTCGTCCTGGTCGAGAAGGCCGACCGGATCCACACCGACTCGGCCCACCACGCCACATTCTGGATCGAGAACTGGCCGCGCATCGAGACGTCGCCCGGCTTCCTTCACCAGCTCCTGTTCACCTCCGGCGTGCGCCGCACCCTGTCGCTGACGTATGAGCCCAAGGGACTGGACTCCGCACTCAAGGACGTACAGCGCAAGAAGGCCACCGTGATCGCGGACGCCGCCGAGCGAGCCCGCAAGGGGCAGGTCGATTCCGAGGAGGACTCGGTCGAGTACGCCGACATCAAGCAGCGCGAACGCCAGCTCATCGCCGGGCACGCTGATGTCGCCCTCACCGGCCTGCTCACCGTCAGCGCCGACAGCGACGAACAGCTCAACGCCGCCTGCGCCGCGATCGAGACCGCCGCCGTCGCCGCGCTCATCGATCTGCGCCCGCTGACCTGGCAGCAGGCCGAAGCCTTCACCAACGCCGCCCTGCCACTCGCCCGCCCGTAGCGCACCCCAGCACCACCGACCGCGCTCAACCGAAGGGCACCATCATGCCGACCGAGCCCTTGCCCGAACTGGCGGAGGACTTCGTCCCGTTCGCCACCGCCGCGCTCGACTTCCACCAGGCCATCAACATGCCCGTCGCCCCGGTAGCTGCCAGTCGCACCGAACTGGACGCCTTGCACGCCCACCTTGTGGCCCTGTACGGGCTGCTCGACGCGCACGCCGTGCGCACCGCCGCGGTCGACGATGCCGAGGGCGATCACCTCAGGGCCTGTCGGATCCGGCTGTGGCAAGCAGCCGAACACCTCCACGCAGCCTTCCACGCGGCGCCGCATCCAGGCGCCGGCCGCCACCCCACCCGCGAGGCGTGCCGGGACCGGCTGCCCGAGGGCGCGCCCGAACTCACCGTGTGCCAGCGCCATCTGGCGGCCTCCGCCCGAGTTCGCCCGCGGCCCGTACGCCAAGACGGCGGCGCGGCGGGCGGCGATCGTCCGGTCGGCGCGCGACAGCTTCGCCGAGAACGGGTTCACGAAGGCGTCGCTCCGGGACATCGCCGTGCGGGCCGGCATCACCCATGCCGGACTGCTGCACCACTTCAGCAGCAAGGACGAGCTCCTCGCGGCCGTACTCGCCGAGCGCGACGAGGCGGAGTGGCAGCTCGGCCTGGCCAAGGTCGCGGACATGGGCGAGCTGGCACCGTTCATCGGCGAGTTGCTGCGCCACCATCAGAAGGCCCCCGAGCTGATGCGCCTGTGGATCGAGCTCGCCGCGGCCGCCTCACGCCCGGAGCATCCGGCGCACACCTATTTCGTCCAGCGCTACGGCAAGAGCCGTGAGAACTTCGCCCTCGGCATGCGGGACATGTCCGAGCGCGGCGAGTTGCACGAGGGCCTCGATCCCGGCCACGCGGCCACACTCCTCCAGGCCGTGTTGAACGGACTGCAGCTTCAGTGGCTGCTCGACCAGGATCTCGACATCGTCGGCCCGATGCTGGCCTTCATGCACCTGGTGTTCCCCCAAGAAGCGGAGGAGGACAAGGCGTGACCCCTGGCCCCCCTTGCGCAGCTGGTCGGCATTGGCTGCTGGCACGTCGAGCCCGTTCACCCTCGGCTTGTGGAATACGCCGTCCGACGAACTCGTCTGCTCCGCACGGTCGTTGCGCACCGGCCTGACGCGATCGGCGTCGGAGTGACCTCGGTTCACATCGCGGTGTCGGCCGGCGGTCAGGCGTCTGTGGTCGAGACTGGCCGGACCCTCGGCACGGATACCGCGTTCGTGGCGATCCCGCTGCTCGTGCAGGACTTCGGCGGCCGGGCAGGATCCGCCTCGGCTTTTACAACCATCACTTCGAGTGGGTTCGATCCGACTGCCGGACGGATCCCCCACCTTCGACGTCCTGTGGGCGCAGGGGGCGAACTCACCGCGCTCTGCCTCAGTCGTTCTCCTCAGCCGACTCGGGTCCGATCACCGCCCGCATGAAAATCTCCAGCAGGCGCAGTGCGTCCTGGGACGGGTCGAGGAGGGTCTGGATCCGCAGCCCGTCCATCATCGCGAGCACCATGACCACCTTCTCGTCGGCGGTTACCTCGGGGCTGTCGTACGCCGTGCGCAGACTGCTGGTCCGGAACCGCGTACGCATCCGCTCACGCCGCTTGGCGAAGAAGTCGTGCGCCGGATGGTCCGGACTGGTCGCGGCAACGGCCAGCGCCATCCAGTTGCGCTGGTAGGCGGGATCGGCGAACTCGTCGGCGAGGACCGCACTGAGCACCGCGGGCCCTGCCGTGCCCAAGGCAATGATCCGGGCGGCCTGTTCCTCCTCGTCCGCCTCGCGCAGCGCTAGAGCAGCGAGAAGAAGTTCCTCCTTGCCGGAGAAGTGACGCAGCAGCGCGGCGTGCGTGACCCCGGCGCGGGCCGCGATGTCGCGCAGTGAGGCCCGCTCGAAGCCGTGCTCGGCGAAGCCCGCCAGGGCAGCCCGGACGATCTCGAGCCGCCGGGCCGGCGTGGTGGCGTACTGCCCCCGGCGGCGGGTGCCGGTGGTCGACGAACTCATGGTGCCTCCTGCGCCGTTTACCCGTGACACCAGATACGTACCAGGGTCTTGCCCCCTGCCGCTGCCCAGGAGTTAAATCTCGATCGAAAAGTAGCCAGGGTGGTTACATTCCATCTGTGCCCGCTCAGCACGGGATCCCGGCGTATCCCGACCGCCCCTCCCCGTCTTCTCTCTTCTCCTTTCTCAAGGACCACTTCATGGACAAGCCGGCGTTTCTCTGGGGCGCCTCGACCGCGCCGCACCAGATCGAGGCAACAACGTCACGAGCGACTGGTGGGCCCGCGAGGGCCAGATGCCCGGCATGGAGCGCAGCGGCGACGCCGTCGACAGCTACCACCGCTACGAGGAGGACATGCGCCTCCTCGCGGACGCAGGCCTCGACGCGTACCGCTTCGGCATCGAGTGGGCCCGTGTGGAGCCGATTCCCGGACACTTCTCACGGGCCGAACTCGCGCACTACCGGCGCATGATCGACACCGCGCTCCGCCTCGGCCTCATCCCTGTCATCACCTTGCACCACTTCACGAATCCGCAGTGGTTCGCCGAGGAGGGCGGATGGCTCGGAGAGAGGGCCGTCGACCGGTTCGTCTCCTATGTGGAAGAGGTCACCGGCATCCTCGGCGACGTGCCGTACGTCGTCACCATGAACGAGCCCAACATGCTGGCGATGATGCTCACCATCGAACGCCGGATGCGGGAGCGCCCCGCCGACAGCTGGCACAGCCCGACCGTGGACAACGACCCACGCCCCACCCTGCCCGCGCCGGACCCCGAGATCGGTGCCGTGCTCGTCAAAGCCCACCACGCCGTCCGCGACATCGTGCGCGCCCGCACCGGCGCCGCGGTCGGCTGGACGGTGGCCAACCGTGCCTTCGTCGCCCGGCCGGGAGCCGAGGAGAAGCTACGCGAGCTGGAGCACATCTGGGAGGACCTGTACCTGGAGGCGGCATGCGGCGACGACTTCGTGGGCGTCCAGTCATACTCCAGCCAGTGGGTCGGCGAGGACGGCATCGAGCCCCACCCGCCGCACCCCGACAACACCCTGGTCGGCACCGCGTACCGGCCCGACGCGCTCGGCATGGCGGTCCGCCACACCTGGGACGTCACGGGCGGCGTCCCGGTCCTCGTCACCGAGAACGGCATCGCGACCGCGGACGACGAGCGCCGCATCGCCTACACCGACGAGGCGCTGCGCCACCTGTTCGCGGCGGCCGACGAGGGCATCGACGTACGCGGATATCTGCACTGGAGTGCCCTCGACAACTACGAGTGGGGGCACTGGGAGCCGACGTTCGGCCTGATCGCCGTCGACCGCGAGACCTTCGTACGCACCCCGAAGCCCAGCCTGGCGTGGCTCGGCGAGGTCGCACGCCGCGGCCGCCCCTGACGCATCGACTGCCCGGGCGACGCGCCGTGAGCGCCCCACAGTTCATGCATCCGACGCACCCCACTTCCCGCACGTCCCACCCCACACACTCTCGTGCCCCTTTGACAACGGAGTCACCGTGAAGGACGAGACACCCCTGTCCGGCAGCCGCGCCGGCCCGGCCACGGCCCTCGAGCCGCCCCCCTCCGCCGCCGGACCCCGCCGGGTCTCGGCCGGTTACCTGTTCTGGATGGTCGCCGCCAACTTCGGCGTCTCCATGGCCTATGTCCTCCCCCTGACGTACACCCTGACCCTGCGCATCGACCAGCTGGCGCCGGGCCGGGAGGAGGTGCTCGGATACGTCACCGGCATCGCCCAGGTCGTCTACCTCGTCGCGAGCCCCCTGCTCGGCATCTGGAGCGACCGGACCTGCAGCCCTCTCGGCCGCCGACAGCCGTTCCTGGTCGGCGGCAGCGTCCTCGGCCTCGTGGCCCTCACCTCCATTTCCCTGGCCCCGAGCCTGTTCCTCATCGAGGTCGGCTGGATCGTCGCGATGTTGGGCTGGGCGACCGCTTCCCAGGCGATCCTCACCCTCCAGGCCGACCGGGTTCCCGAGGAGCAGCGCGGCAAAGTCTCCGGACTCACCGCCGCCACCGGGCAGATCAGCCCCGTGATCGGCATCGCCGTCGCCGCGGTTCTGCCGGGCACCCTCCTCGTCTTCGTCGTGCCCGGTGTGCTGGGTCTGGCCCTCGCGATGACGTTTGCGGTGCGCGGCCCCGAACCCGACTCCCGTACCACGATCACGGCAGCGGAGCCGGTGTCGCTCAAGAAGATCCTGGCGAGCTATGTCTTCAACCCGCGCAGGCACCCCGACTTCGGGTGGAACTGGCTCGGCAGGTTCGTCTTCTTCATGGGCCTGTACTTCAACACCACCTTCAGCACCTTCTTCTACTCGCAGCGGCTCGACCTGCCGGTGAAGGATGTGGCGGGGGCGGTCGCGACGGCCGGCATGGTGGGCATCGTCGCGGCGATGGCCGGGGCGGTCGGCGGCGGGTTCCTCTCCGACAGGCTGGCCCGCAGACGGCTGTTCACGATGATCGGCGCGGTGTTGTTCACCTGCGGCGCGGTCGTGGAGGCGTTCGCTTACTCCTTC
Source organism: Streptomyces sp. NBC_01446 (assembly GCF_026340095.1). GTDB lineage: Bacteria > Actinomycetota > Actinomycetes > Streptomycetales > Streptomycetaceae > Streptomyces > Streptomyces aureus. The sequence goes on from NZ_JAPEPO010000001.1 coordinate 1,291,400, forward strand.
CCTATGCTGGTCGTCGGCTCGGTGCTGATGCAGCTGGCCATCGCCGCGTTCTCGTCGGTCGACCAGGCGATCGCCATGGCGGTCCTCCCGGACCGCGGCGAAGCCGGCCGCTACATGGCGGCGGTCGCCTTCTCGCAGAAGATTCCGAGCGCCCTGGCCCCGTTGATCGCTCCCGTGATCATCGCCCTGAGCACCTCCGGTGACACCAAGAACTACACCGCGCTCTATCTCACCGGCGCCGTCTTCGCCCTGATCGTCGGCCTGTTGATCGTGACGCGCGTGCGGTCGGTTCGCTGAGTCAGACACCCCAGCATCCTCATGAAACGCTTCGGAGATCGACGACCATGTACGCAGCTCCCCCGGAGAACCTGGCCAGGGACGGGTCGGCCGTCCGCGGCCCCAGGCCCACCGGGCGACCATAGACGGCGCCGCCGTGCCTCCGGTCGAAGTCACCTCGCCACGCCACCTGTTCGTGTCGTGGCCGTGTCCCCCGCTCGCCAGCAGGAACCAGGTCGGCTGGCAGGTGCTTACGCGTGCGGGCGACACCCTGTCACCGTGGTCGGCGGCCCAGACCTTCGAGGTCGGGCTGCTCGCACCCGACTTGACGTCCTCCCGCTGGATCTCCCCGCCTGAGGCGACACCCGGTTCCGTGCACGCGCTGGTCTGCTCCTTCGAACTCGAAGCCGAGGACCGGCCGTGGACGAGAGCGCGCCTGTACGCCACCGCTCTCGGCGTATACGAGGTGTTCCTCAACGGCCACCGGGTCGGCGACATCGAACTCGCACCTGGTTCCACCTCGTACGCCACGACCCTCCACGCCCAGGCCTACGACATCGCCGAGCAGCTGCGTCAGGGGACCAACACTCTGGAGATCGTGCTCTCGGACGGCTGGTACCGGGGCAAGGCCGGGGCCTGGCGCAGACCTGCGCGCTGGGGCTCCCGGACGGCCGCACGTCTGGAGGTGCACGTCGAGTTCGAGGACGGCACATGGTGGACGTTCGGCACCGGATCGACATGGACATCACGGCCGAGCACGGTCGTTCGGGCCATCTGATGGACGGCCAGACGAGCGACTTCCGTGCACTTGCCGGCCCGCCAACCCCAGCTCTTCCAGCGGTTGTTGAGCCCCCCTCCATCGATTGGTCGCCAGCCCCGCCTGTACGCCGCATCGAGAGCATCGCACCGGTCGGTGTGACGCAGCTGCCGGATGGCGCGTGCGTCGTCGACTTCGGGCAGAACGCGTCGGGCCGAGTGCGCCTGACGGACCTCGGCCCGGCAGGCGCCCGCACAGTCATCGACCATGGTGAACACGTCGACGCAAGTGGTGACTTGACGACACACCACCCGTACAGCTCGCGTCCGGGCGAGCCCACGACGCCGTTCCTGCAGCGCGACGAGGTGGTCTCCGACGGGCTGGCGGACGCCGCCTTCGAGCCGCGCCACACAGTCCATGGGTTCCGCAATGTCAAAGTCCAGCGCAACGGGCTTGATGCCGAATCCCTCGCCCACGCGATCTCGATGCAGGTCGTCCACTCCGACCTGCGCCCCACCGGCACCTTCGCCTGCAGCGACCCCGACCTGACACGCCTGCACTATGTGGCGCGTTGGAGCTTCCGATCCAACGCCGTCGACGTGCCGACCGACTGCCCCACTCGTGAGCGGCTCGGCTGGACCGGCGACTATCAGGTCTTCGTCTCGACCGCCGTACGCCTCTTCGACGTCGACGGGTTCTCCCGCAAGTGGCTGCGTTCCGTACGCGATGACCAGCTGCCCGACGGGCGGATCGTGAATTCCTCGCCCGACCCGAACCACCTCAAGCAGCACCCGGACCTCCTGGCCGACCACATCACCGGGTCGGCCGGCTGGGGCGACACCATCGTGCACGTCCCATGGGTGCTCTACGAGTCGTACGGCGACGACGTGGCCCTCGGCGAGAACTGGGACGCGATGGTGAAATGGGTGGAGTTCGCACTCGACGCCGCCCGCACCAAACGTCATCCGTCCCGCGCAGTAAGCGCTGAAGTCCCACTGCCGCACGAGCAGTTCGTGTGGGACGGGACGTTCCACTGGGGCGAGTGGTGCGAGCCGAAACGGCGCGCGGAGGACGGCACACTCATCGATCCAGTCGCGGCCGACCCCACGGGGTGGTTCACGGCCGACAAGGGCGAGGTCGGGACCGCGTATCTCTACCGCCCCGTCCACACACTGGCCGCGGTCGCCACAGTGCTCGGCAAGCATGAAATGGCCTATAGGTACGGCGAGCTGGCCGGGCGCATCCAGGAGGCCTGGCAGACCGAGTTCCTCGACACCGAAGGCTGCAGCACAGCCGGGACACAGGCCTCGTACGTACGAGCGCTCGCCTTCGGCCTCGTACCGGATCACCTCCGGGACGCCGCGGCCGGACGTCTGGCCGCGCTGGTACGCGCGTCGGGTAACTACCTCAGCACCGGCTTCCTGTCCACGGCCGACCTGTTGCCGGTGCTCGCCGACCATGGCCACAGCGATGTCGCGTACGCCGTATTGGCGCAGCGCACCTCACCGTCCTGGCTCGGCATGCTCGACCGGGGCGCGACCACGATCTGGGAGGACTGGGACGGTGTCGACGCCGACGGCCTCGCCACCGCCTCCCTGAACCACTACAGCAAGGGCGCCGTCGTCCGGTTCCTGCACACCCACACGCTCGGCCTGGGGCAGGCGGCCGGATCGGTCGCCTGGGAGTCGTTCGCCGTGGCGCCCGTTCCGAGCGCCGGGCTGACCTGGGCGTCCGGTTCGTTTGACGGCCCGAAGGGCGTCATCACCGTGAAGTGGGCCGTCCGCGACGGCACGTTCCGCCTCGACGTGGACGTGCCCGCCGGTTCGACGGCGACCCTCGTCCTGCCGGACGGCACCCGTGTCGCCGCCGGTGCCCCGTACACGCCCAGTGCGCACATCCCGAATCCGCCATCGACCAGAAGTACGTGCCCCATGCCTGATGTCTCCGCCTCCGGCCTCTCCGAACTGATCAGCCTGCGCGAGCGCCGCGCCGTCGTCACCGGTGGCGGCCGCGGCCTCGGCAGGGCGATCGCCGCCCGGCTCGCCGAAGCAGGTGCCCGGCTGCTCGTCGCCGACATCGACGCCGAGCTCGCCAAGGCCACGGCCGCCGAACTCGCCGACCGCCACGGCACCGATGTCGTCGGCGTCGAGATGGACGTGACCGACTCCGACGACGTACGCGAAACCGCAGACCTCGCTGATGCCCGCTGGGGTGGGCTCGACGCCTGGGTCAACAACGCGGGCGTCTTCCCGAGCGTGTCGATCGCGGACCTGGACGACGCAACGTGAGACCAGGTGTTCGCGGTCAACGCGCGCGGCACCCTGGCCGGCACCCGCGAGGCCGCCCGGATCATGCGCGACGGCGGCGTCATCGTGAATGTCTGCTCCACCGCGGGCTTCGAAGCACGACTTGACACTCAGATCCGGAACCGCAGGCAGTAGCCCCCGCGACGACTGACGGACTGGCGCCGTCGCGCTCGGCGACGTACCGAAAGAGGGCAAGCTACCCTTCGGGGAGTTTGTCGTAGGGGAGGTGGCTCTCGATGTTCCGCTCGACGCAGCGGTTCAGCGTCGGCAGGCACGCCGCGAGGCCTGCGGCCTTGCGGTAGACGCTCTGCTGAGCTCAGCTGTTCTGAGGCACATCGGAGAATTGCGTATGCCAGCGCACCTATGTCGCCGCAGCCATTCTCGATCCGACGTATACCGCTGCCCTGCCCCCGCTACATCGATTACGCGACGACCACAGGTCCTGACCGTCGCTCCAGGGGGCCGATGGTGACGGCGTGAGGGCACGGAACGGCGAGTCGGTGCTGGCCAGGGCCGTGCGGATCTTCGAGGCGTTCGCGCCCGACGGGCCGTCCCTGACCGTCTCGGAGATCTCGCGGCGCACGGGGCTACCTCTCCGGCCTGCGTCGCATCAGCGTGGCGGGGACCGAGCACACGCCCCTCACACACCAGGGGCCCTCTCGCTGCACGATCCGGATCTTGGCAGCGTCTTCACCGACGACACATTGACCGTCGGCTGCCCCGGCGCCACAGACAGGTCGTTCTCTCACTTCCCGACGATCAACCACGTCGAGGCCACACACCGGTATGTGCACATGGCCGACGAGGACCCCGGGTGGGCCAACGCTCTGACACGCGAAGACCCCGCCATGGCCCCGCCGGCCGAGGACGAGCGGGCTGTCGAGCTGCTGAACACCGTCGAGGAACTGCGCGCCCGACAGGCACGAGGTGAGATCCGCCCGGACATCGATGTCGGGGCGCTGTCCCTGGTGTTCTTCGCCGCGTCGATAGCCCCGGTGGTGCTGCCTTGGATCGCGCGCGAATTCACTCAACAGGACCCCACGTCACAGGAGTTCGTCGACGACTACGCCGATCAGCTCGCCCGCATCGTGGCCGCGCTCGACAACGTAGCAGGGGACGAGGCGCCGGCTGCCGAACCGCCCGGGGAGAGTGGCAGCTGACGGCGGACGGGCCTCGTCCCCCACGAAGGTGGATGCAGATGCTCAGCCCGGAGGGAGGCGCCGGGCCATCTGCATGTGGGCCAGCTTCCAGCCGCCCTCGTCGGCCGCCACCCACACGCGCGTGACGGCGGCCTGGATGACGAACGGGGCTAGCTCGGGCACGAACGCGACCTGCATTTCCTGCAGGCAGCTGACCACGGCCGTGGCGCCGAAGTGGCGGACGGTCTCGTCGTAGGTTTTCACCTGGCCGGTGTGACCCCGCTGTGCCGCGTACCGCAGGAAGGTGTCGACTCCGTGCTGGTGTCCGACTGCGGCGTGGACGACGATGCAGTCGGGATGCATCAGCGCACGGAGTCGTTCCTCCAGGTCCGGGGCTGTCTGTGCCGCGAGCCAGGCCCGTTCGGCTTCCTCGATCGTGGCAGGGCCGGAGCGCGGTGTCGCCGACGTGGAGGGGGCGGTCATAGTTCCAGCTCCAGAACGGGTGAGAGGGATCGGGACGAGCAGGGGGTGTACATGCCCTGGGCGCGTTCGTCGTCGGTCAGGACGTCGTCGCGGTGGTCGGGTTCACCGGAGAGGACCCGGACGATGCACTCGCCGCAGATGCCCTGCCCGCACGAGTACGGGGCATCGACCCCGTTGGCGTGCAGGACGTCCAGGACGCTCTGGTCCTCGGGAACGGCGTATTCCGTCCCCGTCGAGCTGAGCTTGACGGTGAATGCGCCGGCGTCGCTCGCACTCGGCTCCGCGGTGGCTGCCGAGGCGCTGAAGCGCTCCTTGTGCAGGGCCGCGGCCGGCCATCCCCACTCGACGGCCTGGCCCAGCACGTGGTCCATGAAGCCGCCGGGGCCGCACACATAGACCGCCGTTTCCGGATCAGGTCCCCCCACGTCACGTGCCATGTCGAGGCGCTGCTGCACTGTTTGGTCGTCGAAGTGGAGGGTGACCCGTGGGTGGTTCTCCAGATCCGCGGCGAAGGCCGCCTCGCCACGGCTGCGCGCGCAGTAGTGCAGGTGGTAGTCGCCGCCTGTGTCATCCAGCGCCTGCGCCATCGACAGCAGTGGCGTGACGCCGATGCCGCCGGCGAGGAGGATGTGCCGGCGTGCGGCGGTCAGGCCGAAGCGGTTGCGCGGGGCCGCGATGCGCAGGCGGTCGCCTTCGGCGAGTCCGTGCATCGCGCGTGAACCTCCGCGTGAGGCGGGGTCGTTGAGAACAGCGATGCGGTATTGCTTGCGTACGCCGGGCGGTCCACACAGCGAGTACTGCCGGACGAGCTGTAGCTCACCGACCTGTACGTCGATGTGAGCGCCGGGCTCGTAACCCCACAGCTCCTCGCCGTCGGTCCGGGCGAGGTCGAAGACCGCGATCCGTGGCGTGGCGTCGTGGCGCGCCACGACGACCACCTCCGTCCAGGTGGTGCTCACGTCGGGCTCACGCTCCCGCGCCGGCGGCCGCAGGGCCGTCGCCCTGCGATGCCACCCGCGTGAAGACGCCGGCCTCCACATGTCGTACGGGCTCATCGGGCGCGGCGACGCCCAGCGGGACACGGCCTCCCTCGACATCGTCCATCATCGTGCGCAGCATGCGGCGGAGCATGACGACGCCACGGTCGGACGGGGCGAGGGTCTCCTCGGAGTGCTGGGTGATGTCGCCCTGGGAGCGCTGGGCCTCGTAGTCACCGGGGAAGCGCTGCTTCTCGTCCTCGGCCATCTCCCAGTTGTCCTTGCCGTTCTGCTTGATGCCGAAGGCGAAGGTCGCGATACGGGTGGCGTCGGCACTGCGTGCGCAGAAGAAGAGCCGGTTGTGGGTGTCGTCTACGGGGACCACCCAGATCAGCAGATCGTGCCGGGCGTCGGGCGTCACATTGACGAAGTCGGGCAGGGCGATGATGTTCGGCAGCTGGAGCTCCACCGACCAGTCGACATCGACGAGCGCACTGTCGGCACCTGTCTTGTCCTGGTAGCGCTGGAAGTACTTCATGCCGAGGTCGGTGCGGTGGTACGTGACGCGTTCCGCGACCGTGCGCGGGTCGTAGTAGTCCTCCGGAAAACCGGTGGTCCCGGTGCCCTGGAACTGGAAGCCACTGTGCTGCGAGTGAAGCCACGACGCGTGCACGGGGTCGACGGCGTTCTCGTAGAACTGGAGCCAGTTGAAGTCCTGCTCGAGGCCGGTCACTTCGGCGCCGGGCACCGGCCAGGTGGCGTGGTAGCTGTCCCCCTCTTCCAGCGGTTCGAAGCAGTCCCAGCGCGGCAGCGGGGGCTTGTGCTCGGGCGGGCCCATGTAGACGAAGACCAGGCCGTACCGCTCCTCCACCGGGTACCAGGGCTGGCGCGCGAGGTTGCGGCGGCGGCCACCGTCCAGTTCACACGCCTGATCCAGGCAGTGGCCCTGCACGTCGAACTTCCAGCCGTGATAGCAGCAGCGGATCCCGTCCTCCTCGACCCGCCCGTAGAACAGGCTGCTGCCGCGGTGCGCACATCGCTCATAAACCACCCCGGGACGGCCATGCCCGTCACGGAAAGCGATCAGGTCCTCACCCAGAACCCGGGTGCGGTGCGGTACATCGCTGGTGAGGGCGTCGGAGCTGGCCACCGGGTGCCAGTAGCGGCGTAGCGCCTCGCCCATCGGCGTTCCAGGGCCGACTTCGGTGAGACGTGCGTCGTGGGAAGTGGGCTTTCGGCCGTAGCCGGTTCCCGTGTCGGTCACGGTGGCGTCGGTCATGGTGATCGATCTCCTCGGCATTGAGGCAGTGGGGGCGGACAGGCAGGGCGACGGACGAGGTGAGCGGCGGCGGCGAGCCGCCATCGAGGATCTTGCGGCGTCGCATAAGGCAGCCGTGCTGGAGCACGTCGGCCTGGCCGACGCATCTCGTGAAAGTGGGGTGGCTCTTGGCCACCTATTGCCGTTGTACGACTCTGATGAAATCCTGTCAATGGCTCTGACCAGCTTTGATGAATTACTTGCAGCCCCTGACGAAGATGCCCGAAGTCTTGCTACGTTGCCATTGCGCCGAGACAGCGGGCCGTTTCAGGCCCCTGTTCTCGCGCGATCCGCCCCGTGAACGCCCCACGCGAGCGCCGCCACTCCCCGCCTGCCGCCCGCCCCGCCGCGTTCATTTCCCTGGCCGAAGGAGACGACGATGTCTGGACCTTCCGCATGACCGCCGCAGACGTCACCGAGTACGACTACATCGTCGTCGGTGCCGGTTCTGCCGGCTGTGTGCTCGCCGCGCGCCTGTCCGCCGACGGCGGCGCGCGCGTACTGCTCATCGAGGCGGGACCACCCGCCGATCGCAACCTACTGGTCCAACTCCCCATGGGCGTAGGGCTGTTGTCGGGCCGAAAGGACATCAGCTGGGGCTACGAATCCGAGCCCGAACCGGGCCTGGGCGGGAGAAGCATCCCGGTCCCCCGCGGCCGTCTGGTGGGCGGCACTGGTTCCATCAACGGCTCGACCCATGTGCGCGCCCACCGGCTCGACTACGACGACTGGGTCAAGAGCGGCGCCACGGGATGGGGCTGGGACGACCTGCTTCCGTACTTCCGGCGCTCGGAGCGGAGCTGGCGTGGTGACACCGACCATCACGGTGGCTACGGCCCTGTCACCGTGTCGACCACCGAGGGGCGTGGCCCCTTCGGCCGTCGGCTGGACCGCGCGGCCCGCTCGTTCGGTATCGAGTTCCCGGAGGACACGCAGAGCGGTGACCCCACCGGAGCCGGGCAGAACGAGACCGCCCTCCGCCGAGGGCGGCGCCACAGCACCGCGGCCGCCTACTTGCGCCCCGCGCTGCGGCGTCGCCCCAACCTGACACTGCTCACCGGCGTCCTCGTGGACAAGGTCGTGCTGGACAAGGGACGCGCCAGCGGCGTTCGCGTCGTAGAGCGGGGCCATGGCCGCGTGATCCTGGCGCGCCGCGAGGTGCTCCTGTGCGGTGGAACCTACAACTCGCCACAGCTGCTGATGCGCTCCGGCATCGGGCCCGCGGAGCACCTGCACGACCTCGGTGTCGAGCCGGTGGTGGACCTGCCCGGCGTGGGAGCGAATCTGCAGGAGCACCCGGCGGCGCCCGTCCTGTTCGAGGTCAAGGGACCCGTCACGGTCCACGAGCACCTGCGCCTGGACCGCCTGGCGGTGGGCGGTCTGCGCTGGCTGCTCAACGGGAGCGGCCCGCTGGGCGGAATGCCGGAGTTCCTGTCCGCGTACATCCGCACCCGCCCCGGACTCGACCGCCCCGACGCGTTCCTCGGCATCCTGGCCGGCGGCTTCGACGCCCGCCCGTGGCTCCCCGGCATCAAGCCGCTGCGCGCCCGCAACTGCGTGGCTCTCAACGCGGTCGCTACCCCGCGCAGCCGGGGCGAGGTGCGCCTGCGCTCCACCGATCCGACGGACTCACCGCGCATCACGTTCAACCTCCTCACCGAGCCGGAGGACGTCGCCGCACTGCGCGAGACCGTGCGGACCACGCTCGCCATCCTGCGCAGCCCCGAGGTCGCCCCGATGATCAACAAGGTGCTCTCTCCCGGCCCCGACGTACGCAGCGACGAGGACTTCGAGCGCTATGTGCGCGAGACCGGCTACTCCGCCAACCACGCCTGCGGCACCTGCGCGATCGGCACCTCTGAGGACGCCGTCGTCGACCCGGATCTGCGCGTGCGCGGGGTGGAGGGGCTACGTGTCGTGGACGCCTCGGTGCTGCCCAGCGTGCCGGGCGCGAACATCAACGCCACCGTCATCGCCGTCGCCGAGAAGGCCTCGGATCTGATCCGTGGGATCCCGGTGGCCGGCGCCGGCGCCAACGTCACTCCGCTCCGTGAAAGGAACGCACGATGAGGGAGCCCCTGACGTACGCCATCGCGCGCACGGCCGCCGACGCCGCACTCCACGCCGCTCGGGCCGAGGGCGCACACGTATGTGTCGTCGTAGTCAACCGCAGCGGCATCACCAAGGTGCAGCTCAGCGATGACGGAGTCGGCCTGATCGGTGTCGAGACCGCGCGCCGCAAGGCGTACACCGCCGCCGTCACCGGGATGCCCACCGCGCGCTTCGCCGCTTTCGCCGCGTCGTCGGCCATGGCGGCCGCACCCGTGCACCTTGTCGACGCCCAACTCCTCCCCGTCATCGGCGGGTTGCCCATCACCGCGGACGACGGCGAGGTGATCGGCGCCGTCGGAGTCGGCGGAGCCGACGGCGAGACCGATGAACGGCTCGCCGGCCGCGCCCTGGAGGCGCTCAAGGACCTGCTCGCCTGAGCCACCGCGCCCAACACACCACAGACCACCGGATCCAAGGAGAACGACCGTGATCGAGGACAACATCGTCGTCGAGGGTGTGGCCCACAACTACAACTTCCGGCCCAAGAACTGCGTCCACCCGCCCGTCGGGCAGGCCATCGCCGAGCACATGTACGGCCTGCACAAGCGTGTGAGCGGCCCCGAGTACAGCCTGGAGCGCTCCACCTACCTGCAGGGCGCCGGCGCGGAGCTCATCGGCCGATCGCTCCTCGCCGAGTCCCAGACCGACGTGATCGTCTACCACGAGACCCCCATCTACGGGCACTTCAAGGACGGCGGCTCGGCGCTGAGCATCGGCCTGGAGATGCGCGAGAAGTGGCCGGAGCGCGTCCTGATCTATGGCGCGGTCTCCCCGCTGCGCCCCGGCGCCCTGGACCGCGTGGACGAGCTGGTGGACGAGCACAGGGTCAATGCCCTCAAGCTCTACCCGATCGATGTCGTCGAGGGCCGCACGACCGCTCTCGACATGGGCGACCCCGAGGTCTGCTTCCCGCTGTTCGAGAAGGCCCGCGAGCGCGGCATCAAGGTCATCGGCATCCACAAGGCCCTGCCGGTCGGCCCCGGCCCGACCTCCGCGCTCGGCATGGCCGACGTCGAGGCCGCCGCCCTCGCCTTCCCCGACCTGACCTTCGAAGTCGTCCACGGCGGCATGGCCTTCGTCGAGGAGACGGCCCTCCAGCTGGAGTCGTTCCGCAACATCTGGGTGAATCTGGAGGCCACGTCGTTCATGGCGGTGTACGCGCCCCGCCGCTTCGCCCAGGCCATGGGCGCCTTCGTCCAGGCCGGCGGTGCGGACCGGATCATCTGGGCCACCGGCTGCGACGCCGTCCACCCCCGCCCGGTGCTGGAGGCGTTCTGGAACTTCGAGATGCCCCGCGACCTCATCGAGGAGTACGGGCTGCCGGAGCTGACCAAGGAGATGAAGGCGAACATCCTCGGCCGCAACTTCCTGCGCATGCACGGCATCGACGAGCAGGACCTGCGCAAGCGCATCACTGGCGACGAGTTCGACACCACCGAGCTCAAGCAGCCGTGGGGCGGCCGCATCGAGCCTGCCCAGGACGACGCCCTGGCCGGTGCCCGATGACGACACTCACCGAATCCGACGTGCGCGCCACGCTCAACGAGATCGTCGACCCGTGCAGCATCACCGCCGGAGTGCCCGCCGGCCTCGTCGACATGGGCCTCGTCGGTGACATCCGTATCGACGACGCTCCGAACGGCTGCCATCGCATCGCGGTCACCGTCGGCGTCACCGAACCCAGCTGCGTCCTGATCGGCTCCTTCGCCAACGAGGCCCACGCCCGCCTCTCGGCGCTGCCCGGCGTAACCGCGGTCGAGGTGGCCTTGAGCGAGGAGGTCGACTGGAGCGAGGACAAGATGGCACCGGAGTACCGGCAGCGGCTGACCGAGCACCGCGCCCAAGCCCGCCGCACCCTGCCCCTCCTCGCCGCCATCGCAACGGGACGTGCCGGTGAACAGTGAGACCTCGCCGCCGCAGACCTCCGGGCTCACCGAGGTGCTGGCGAACAACTCCGCCGTCATGGGCCGCTTCATGGAGGGACTCAGCAAGGCACCACTCCCTCCCGAGCGGATCGACCCGCCTGCCGTACGGGTGGTGCGCGACATCGTGTTCAGCACGCCGACCGGCACGGGGGGCCCTACGGAACTGCGGATGGACCTGTATCTACCACGGTCGGCGCCGGCCCCCGCGCCGGTGATCGTGTGGCTTCCGGGTGGTGGCTGGCGGGGGCAACGCCGGGGCTATGGGCCTCGGTTGCCCCGGCTCTTCGCCGAGCGGGGCTACGCCATGGTCGATGTTGACTACCGCTCGTCCGACGTCGACCGCTGGCCCGCGCAGATCGACGACGTCCTCGCCGCGCTCCACCACCTGCACGGCCTCGCCGATGTCTACGACCTGGACACCGGGGCGCTCGGCCTGTGGGGCAGCTCCGCCGGCGCGCACCTGGCGCTGCTCGCCGCCTTCGCGACCGACGGCGCGGGAGCGCGCACCGTGCCCGGCGTACGCGCTGTGGTGGCGGGATACCCCCCGACGGATCTCTTGCGCCTGAACGAAGACGCACTGCCCGGCGGAGTACAGGGGGTGGACCTGTCCGATCCCGCCTGGGGGCTCCTGGGAGGAAACCCTTGGGCGCGGTCCGCAGAAGCCGTCCAGGCCAGCCCGGTCCGTCAGGTCCACCCGCAGGTACCTCCCGTGCTCCTGCTGCACGGCGACCGCGACCTGCTCATCGGGCCGGCGCAGAGCCGCCGCCTGCATGACGCGCTACTGACCGCGGGCGCCGAGTCCCACCTGCTCATGGTCCGCGGTGCCGACCACAGCTTCCTCAACTCGGCCGACTGGGAGCGCCGCCCCATGACAGCGACCGTTCACTCCTCCCACGCTCCGGGCCTCAAGCATTCCGTGCCGCTGACACCGGCCCTCATCGAGCGCTTCTTCGACCGGCACCTGCGAACGGACCCATGGAATGCCTGAACTCCCCCTGCGCCCCGAAGCCGCGGCGCTCACTGCGTCCCGGCTCGCCCTGGCCGCGGTGTTCGTCTCCGGCGGCCGCCAGGTATGGCAGCACCCGGACGGTCCTTCCCAGGCAGCCGGACCGTTTCTCGAACGGTGCCGGCGCGTGGTGCCGCTCCTCGACCGGCTGACCGACGTCCAGTTGGTGCGCGCCAACGCGGCCGTCCACGTCGCAGCCGGCATAGGCCTGGCGGCAGGCCGCGCACCCGCCATCTGTGCGACGGCTCTTGCCGGCTCGCTTCTGCCCACCACGTGGGCGGCGTTCCCGTACTGGAGTGAGCCTGAAGGGCCGCAACGTGGGCAGCTCAAGGGTCAGTTCCTCAAGAACCTTGGCCTGGTCGGCGGTCTGCTCGCCGTGGCGGTCGACGACGTGCGGCGGCGGAGTTGACCCAGCTCTGGACCCGCGCGATCACCGGACTCGTGCCTTCGCACGCAGCCCACAGCAACCGCTGCAGCCCGGGGCGGTGGTCTCTCGCGCGGGTTGTTCGCAGGGGCTCGCACCCGGTCGGCCTGACGACGCCCACACGGGCGTCGTCAGGTCCGGCGTCGCGACGTACCGAGAGGACGCAGGCATCACCAGGGCGGGACTGCTCATGAGCGTGCCAAGGCCATAGCGGTGCGTTTTCATCATCGAGGGCGCAGGGGTGGCTCCGTCTTCGCGCGGACCTCGTCCGCAGTAACGTCTGGCGCGAGTTCGACGAGCCGCAGGCCGTCGGGGTTGACGTCGAGAACGCACAGGTCGGTGATGATCCGCTGCACGACCCGGCGGCCGGTGTAGGGGAGCGAGCACTCATTGACGACCTTGTACGAGCCGTCACGAGCGACGTGCTCCATGAGCACGATGACCTTCTTCGCACCGTGGACGAGATCCATCGCACCGCCCATGCCCTTGACCATCTTGCCGGGGATCATCCAGTTGGCGATGTCTCCGGCGGCGGAGACCTGCATGGCGCCGAGGATCGCGGCGTCGATCTTCCCCGCGCGAATCATGCCGAAGCTGGCGGCGGAGTCGAAGAAGCTCGCCCCCTTCCGCACAGTCACCGTCTCCTTGCCCGCGTTGATCAGGTCGGGGTCGACGGCGTGCTCGGTCGGGTAGGCGCCGGTTCCGAGGATGCCGTTCTCGCTCTGCAATACCAGCTCGACATCGTCGGGCACGTAGTTGGGCACAAGGGTCGGCAGGCCGATGCCCAGGTTCACGTAGTCACCGTCGACCAACTCGGACGCGGCACGTGCGGCCATCTGCTCGTGTGTCCATGCCATGTCAGCGGCCCTCCCCGCCTGCGGCGGAGGCACTGGCCGTCCGCACGGTTCTTTTCTCGATGCGCTTGTCGGCGGCCTGCTCGGACGTGAGCCGTACGACCCGGTGGACGTAGACACCGGGCAAGTGCACCTCGTTGGGGTCGATCAGCCCAGGTTCGACGAGCTCCTCCACCTCGGCGATGGTGACCTGGCTGGCCATCGCAGCGAGCGGGTTGAAGTTGCGAGCGGAGTCCTTGAAGACGAGGTTGCCGTGCCGGTCGCCTTTCCAGGCGCGGACCAGTCCGAAGTCGGACACGATCGCCTCTTCCAGTACGAACTCGCGTCGGCCATCCCGGGTGTCGAAGACCATCACCGGCTTCACGGGCGAGCGCTTCACGACGTTGCCCTCGGCGTCGTACCGCCACGGGAGGCCGCCGTCGGCAACTTGGGTCCCCACTCCCGTGCGGGTGTAGAACGCGGCGATCCCCGAGCCGCCGGCGCGCATCCGCTCTGCCAGCGTGCCCTGAGGCGTCAGTTCGACCTCCAGCTCACCGGAAAGGTACTGCCGGGCGGAACTCCTTGTTCTCACCGACATAGGACGCCACCACGCGCCGCAGGCGCCCCGCCGACAGCAGCAGGCCCAGGCCCCAGTCGTCGATGCCGGCATTATTCGAGACCACCTCCAGGTCGCGGGGCCCGGCGTCGAGGAGAGCCTGGATGAGCACAGAGGGGATGCCGCACAGGCCGAAAGCCACCGACCGTCAAGGTCGCGCCGTCCCGGATGTCGGCCAGCGCTTCAGCAGCCGACGGAATCAACTTGTCCATGACGCGACAGTCAAAGACCCGAGAGGCAAAACGGTCAATGAATGACCGTCGATTCGCTCTGAACTTCTCACGTGACGGGCATTGAGGCCCTCACGCGTTCATTCAGCGAACACTGGTCATATTCTGTCAGCATGGACACCGGACCCACCGTCGCCAGCCGAATCGGGATCCTGCTGCGGGCCCTCGCCGCCCGCGAGCCGGACGGAGCCAGCACCACCGACCTCGCAAGCGCGACGGCGTTGCCGCGACCAACGGCACACCGCCTGCTCTCCGCATTGCGGGAGGAGGGACTGGTGGAGCGCGACGAGATCAGCGGCTCCTGGCATCTCGGCCCCGAGTGCTTCCTGCTCGGCGCCGCGGCGACCAGCCGCCACGACATCACGCCGATCGCCCGCGAGACAGTGCTCCGTATCGCGCGCGAGACCGGCGAGAGCGCCTTCTTCTCAGTACGACGCGGCAGCGAGACGGTATGCGTCCTCCGCGAGGACGGCAGCTTCCCGATCCGGTCGCACGTCCTGCACGAGGGGATCCGCTTCCCACTCGGCGTCGCCTCGGCCGGGATAGTCATCCTCTCGTTCCTTCACGAGCGCGAGCGCGAGCCCTACCTGGCGGGCGTCCACCTGGAGGAGCGGTTCGGCGAGCAGCACCGCGCCGACCAGTTGCGCGAGCGGGTGAAGGCCACACGCGACCTCGGCTACGCCGTCAACCCCGGCCTCATCGTGCCCGGCAGCTGGGGCCTCGGGGCCGCTGTCTTCGACGCTCACGAAGAGCCGCGCTGGGCTTTGAGTATCACCGGCATCGAGTCCCGCCTCTCACCGCCGCGCCAGCAGGAGCTCGGTCAGCTCCTCCTGCACGAGGCGCACGCGCTCGCGGGCCGAGTCACGGGTTCGAGCACAACGAAATGAGCGACGGAGCCGCCCGCAGAGCGACGCCGCCGCTCTCACGCACTCGAGGGATCACTGACGCTGGTGCTGGAGTTCGATCATTACGAGCTCCAGGCGGGCGCCGGTCCGCCGCCCATGGTGACGGGCCGGCTTGGCCAACGTCATCGACGTGTTCAGGCGCCTGGACGAGGCACACCCCCTGTCCGACCGTTGATCGCAGCACGGCCCCCGTTGCGGAGACCACCCTTCACCACGTTCCGGAGCCGGTCGACGACGCGCTGCGGACGGTCGGGGAGACGGAAGGCGTTGATGCGTTCCTTGACGTTGCGTCGCAGCGTCGAGCGCAGCAGTTCCCTGCGGGAGCCGAAGTAGTGGGGTACCAGCCGCGGTTCACACCGGCGTGATCAGTCACCTCCAGCAGGTTCGACCCATTCAGCACGCCATCGAGTTCGAGCAGTTCACGAGCGGCGCGTTCCAGTGTCCGGGACGTGAGCTCATTGTCCATCGAGGGGCCCGGCGCCTTGTCCCTCTTGCCCACGACTCGGCCCCCGCGAGCCGACATCCCCTGACCGCTTCGTCGTAGATCCCCTCGGGACCGCCGAGAACACCGGGCGAGTCGCCTGTCGGGTGACGCCTGTCCGGGATGCGCAGGTCAGGCCTAGGCAGGCAGGAGTGGCAGGTCCAGACGGCCCGCGAGGTCGTCGATCGTGGCCCCGAAGGTCTCTCGAACCACGACGCCTTGTGGGGTGAGGTCGAAGACGGCCAGGTCCGTGTAGACGCGGTCGACGCAGCCGGTTCCGGTCAGCGGGTAGGTGCATTGAGGAACGAGCTTGGGCGCGCCGGTCTTGGTGAACAGGGTCATCATGACGAAGACCTTCTTGGCTCCGATTGCCAGGTCCATGGCTCCGCCGACGGCGGGTATGGCGTCGGGCGCGCCTGTGTGCCAGTTGGCGAGGTCGCCGTCCGCGGAGACCTGGAAGGCACCCAGGACGCACACGTCCAGGTGACCGCCGCGCATCATGGCGAAGGAGTCTGCGTGGTGGAAGTACGCGGCTCCGGGCAGTTCGGTCACGGGGATCTTGCCGGCGTTGGTGAGATCGGGGTCGATCGCGTCGCCCTGGGCGGCCGGGCCCATGTTGAGCATGCCGTTCTCGGTGTGGAGCACCACACCGGAGTCGGCCGACAGGTGGTCGGCCACCAGCGTCGGCTGGCCGATACCGAGGTTGACGAAGGCTCCGTGCGGGATGTCCCGCGCGATGCGTGCGGCGATGTCGTGCTTGTCCAGAGGACTCTTGCCCAGAGGACGGCGCTCGGCGTCCATGGTGGGGCGATCGGGGTTCATGCGGTTGCCTCCTGCACCACGCGGTCGACGTAGATGCTCGGCGTCACCACGGACTCCGGGTCGAGCACTCCAGTGTCGACGACTTCTCGCACCTGCGCGATCACCGTGGTCGCAGCCGTGGCCATGACCGGACCGAAGTTGCGAGCGGTCTTGCGGTAGACGAGATTGCCCATGCGGTCGGCCCGGTGGGCGCCGATCAGCGCGACGTCGCCCCTGATCGGGTACTCCAGCACGTAGGTGCGACCGTCGATGACGCGGGTCTCCTTGCCCTCGGCCAGCAGTGTGCCCGCTCCGGTGGGGCAGAAGAAGGCTCCGATGCCGGCGCCGGCCGCCCGCATCCGCTCGGCGAGGCTGCCCTGCGGGACGACCTCCAGCTCGATCCTGCCGGCCCGGTACAGCCCGTCGAAGACATAGGAATCGCTCTGCCGGGGGAAAGAGCAGACCACCTTGCGGACCCGTCCCTTCGCCAGCAGCGCCGCCAGGCCGGTGTCGCCGTTGCCGGCGTTGTTGGACACCACGGTCAGATCCGTCGCGCCCTGGCGGATGAGCGCGTCGATCAATTCCACCGGCATCCCGGCCATCCCGAACCCACCGACAAGCACCGTCGAACCGTCCTTGATGCCGGCAACGGCCTCATCGGCATGAGCACACAGCTTCACGGTCATCGCCTCGTCCCCGTGACGTTCTCCAGCACCACGGCGAGCGCCTGGCCGACTCCGATGCAGATCGCGGCGAGACCCCAGCGCTCACCTGACTCCTTCAGCCGGTGGGCCAACGTGCCGAGGAGCCGGCCGCCGGAGGCGCCCAGCGGGTGGCCGAGCGCGATCGCGCCGCCCTGGGCGTTGACGATCGACGGGTCGATCTTCCAGGCGTCCACACAGGCCAGCGCCTGCACGGCGAACGCCTCATTGAGTTCGACCGCGGAGACGTCCGGCCAGTCGATACCCGCGCTCCTGAGCGCCCGGTTCGCCGCCTCCACCGGAGCGAAGCCGAACATCTGCGGATCCAGCGCGAACACCCCGCGGCCGGCCACGCGGGCCAGCGGATCCACCCCGATGCGAGCCGCGGCCGCCCCCGAACCCAGGAGTACCGCCGACGCGCCGTCGCTCAGCGGCGAGGCATTGCCCGCCGTGATCACACCGTCGGGGCGGAACGACGGCTTGAGAGCGGCGAGCTTGTCGACCGCGGACCCCGGCCTGATGCCCTCGTCCCGCGTCAGCGCATGCCCCTTGCCGTCCACCGCGACCGGCACGACGAGATCGTCGTAGAAGCCGTCCGTCCAGGCCGCGTCCGCCAAGGTGTGGGACCGGACGGCGAACACGTCCTGCCGCTCCCGCGAGACGGAGAACCGCTCGGCGAGCTGCTCATTGGCCTCGCCCAGGGAGACCGTCCACTCCTTCGGCATCCGCGAGTTCACCAACCGCCAGCCCAGAGTGGTGGAGACGGCGGTCATGTCCTTGGCGGGAAAGGCCCGGTCGGGCTTGGGCAGCACCCACGGAGCCCGGCTCATCGACTCCACCCCGCCGGTCAGCACGATGTCCGCGTCGCCGGTCTCGATGGCCCGGGAGGCGATGATCGCTGCGTCGAGAGAAGAGCCGCACAACCGGTTCACGGTCGTGGCGGGCACGGACGTGGGCAGTCCGGCCAGGAGCACAGCCATCCGGCCCACGTTGCGATTGTCCTCACCCGCGCCGTTCGCGTTCCCCCACACCACGTCGTCGATCTCACCCGGATCGAGCGCCGGCACCTTATCCAGAACCCCGCGCACGGCGAGCGCCGCGAGGTCGTCAGGCCGGATGCCGGCAAGGGCACCGGAGAATCGTCCGAACGGCGTCCTTGCTGTCGCGTACACATAACTGTCGGTCACGGTCACAACGGTAGGCCCGCGAACTTCATCACGTCCAAGACTGAGTTCTTCCTCATTGATAAGTGCTCTTTATAGAATGGATCCATGGAGCTCCGCCAGGTCCGCTACTTCCTCACGCTCGCGGAGGAGTGCCACTTCGGGCGCGCGGCAGCCCGCCTGCACGTCGCCCAGCCTGCCCTGTCCCAGCAGATCAAGCAGCTGGAGCGGGAGTTGGGCGTCCCGTTGTTCCACCGGTCCACCCGGCATGTCGAACTCACCGAGGCGGGCCGGCACCTCACCGGCCACGCCCGGTCCCTCCTGTCCGAAGCCGAACGCGCACAGGCCCACATGGCCGAACTCGCCACCGGTCACGCCGGACGCGTCTCCATCGGCTTCATCGGCACCGCTACGTACGACGTCTTGCCGCGCGTCGCCCGAACCGTGCGCGCCCGGCTGCCCCACATCACCTTGGACCTGCGCGGCGAACTGCTCACCCCACAACTCATGGACGGCCTGCTCGACGGCACCTACGACCTCGCAGTACTCCGCTCCGGCCCCCACGCCGAAGGGGTGAACGCCACGCTGCTGCGCACCGAACCCCTGGTCGCTGTGCTGCCGGCCCACCACCCACTGGCCTCCGACGACCCGATCCCGCTCGGCTCTCTGGCGAGAGAACCCTTCGTCATCCATCCCGCCCAGGCGCGGTCCGCCATGCACGACCGCGTCCTTGCCGCGTGCCGCCGGGCCGGCTTCCAGCCCGCGTCCCTCGTCGAGGTCGGTGAGACAGCCACCCTCGTCGTCCTCGTGGCCGCCGGGCACGGGGTCGCCCTCGTGCCGGAGTCGGTTCAGAGCCTTCGGCTCGACGGCGTCACGTACGTGCCGCTCGCCGAGACGGAGACCACCGACCTCGTCCTGGGCCGCCGTTCCGTGGGCAACTCACCGGCTGTGGAACAGGTGGCCTTGATCATCGAAGCGTGCGTCAACGCCCAGGACGGGGTCTAACGAAAGAACTCGCCTGGACGGTAACTTCCTTCTGGGAAAACCTGGATAGGACCCGGCGGGGCGTAGCGGGGACATCATTTCTTGACTAGTACTACAGCCGGTGGTTCACGTGACGTGACGATGGTTGGCTCGTTGCTCCGTTCGTGGGGTTGAAACTGTCGCTTGGTGTGGTGCGGACGGACGAGCTGGCCGAGGGCCAAGTGCGGGAGCTTGAGGGGGAGCTGGAGGCGTTGTGTGCCTCGGTAGACGATGTGTTTGCGCGTCCGGCCTCCCGGGAGAACCTGCGGGCGATGGTGCGTGGGCTGCTGAGCGAGGTGCCGCGCAAGAACCTGTGGCAGCTCGCGGAGGCGGCCGGCCACCCCAACCCGGACCGGCTGCAGGGCTTTTTGGCCAAGGCCGCGTGGGATGCGGACGAACTGCGCGACCGGGTCCGCGCCGTCGCGGTCGACGCCCTGGCCGACGACGACGCGGTGCTGATCGCGGACGAGACCGGCGACATCAAGAAGGGCACCAAGACCGCCGGTGTCCAGCGGCAGTACACCGGAACTGCGGGCAGGGTCGAGAATGCCCAGGTCAGCGTGCACCTGTCGTACGGATCCCGCCGGGGTCGCACTCTGATCGACGCCGAGCTCTACCTCGGCAGGAACTGGGCCGGCACCACCGTGGAGCACGAACGCCGCTGCGCCGAGCAGGGCATCCCGCCCGAACGCGCGAGCGCGGTGGTCACCAAACCGGAGCTGGCCCGGCGGATGCTGGAGCGCGCGCTGGCGGCCTCGGTGCCGTTCACCTACTTCCTGGCCGACGAGGCATACGGGCAGTGCCGGGCGCTGCGCGCCTGGCTGGAGGAACACCACGTCCGCTACGTGCTCGCCGTCCCGAAAGATGAGGTGCTGCCGCTGCCCGACGGGCGCACCCGGCAGGCCCGCGAGCTGTGGGCGCTGGTACCCGAGGACGCCTTCGAGCGCCGGCCCTGCGCGGACGGCGCCAAGGGCCCGCGCGAGTACGACTGGGCCACCGTCCAACTCGCCACCACTGAAGGGGACTTCGAGCGGCATCTGCTGATCCGCCGCTCGATCGTGCCCAACAAGAAGGACAAGAAGACCGGCGAACTCGTCCGGGAGATCGCCTACTTCCTGTGCCACACCCACCTGGACACAACCCTGGCCGAGATGGTCGTCGCCGCCGGACAGCGCTGGATGGTGGAGGAGTCGTTCCAGGTCGCCAAGGGACAGGTGGGGCTGGACGAGCACGAGGTACGCAAATGGTGCTCGTGGTACCGGCACACCACCGTGTGCATGCTCGCCATGGCCTTCCTCGTCACCGTCCGGAGCCGGCTCACACCCGCCCCACCGATGACTCCCGACCCCCGACCGTGAACGAGATCCGCCGCCTGTACGACCGGATCGTCCTCGCTCCCGCCCGCACCGCCCGGACCTGGCTGGCCATGCACTGGCACCGCTGGCGCACCCGCCACCAGACCCGAGCCCGAACCAGCCACTACCGCACCCGAACCGCCCGCGCTCACTCACCGTAAGACCACCGGCTGTAGTACTAGGAACAGACGCACAGTGACGAGGCTTGTGCCTTCACAGTCCGACGGTCCGGAGCGACAGGTGGTCCCGCTCGAACCAGATGCACCGTTGTCCGATGCGGGTGACGGTGTTCTGGGTGCCGCGGAACCGAGGCGAACTCCGGTCGACCGGGTGCCGGGACAGCGGACAGATGGCGTGCTCTGCGGTGGTGTTCAGTGCCTGCGCAACCTGGGCTACGCAGAAGCCACCGTGGGGTACGGTCCGGCGGCCCAGGGCCACGGCGATGCTGTCCGATGCAGGTCCCGGCAGTTGCACGTGGCGCAGGACGGCTGCGTCGAGTCGTGGAGCCCCTCGAGGGGTTCGTCGACGCCGTCCTCGTCGAGAGCATCGTGTGTGCGGTGTGGGTAAGCAGTCCGAGGGTCTTCAACTGCCCGACGACGGCGAGGAGTTCTAAGGGCGTGCAGATCTTTAACCCGTGGCTTTCCGCTCGGTATGTCGTTGGTCTGGTATGGGTGGGTTGGAAGAGCAACGGGCCATGCTGTCAGCCAAGTTAGGGGCGATTCTGCCGCATTTGGATGAGCGGCAGCGTCGTCTGTTGATAGGGGCGGAGGCCCGGTCGCTCGGCCACGGCGGGATCAGGGCAGTCGCTCGTGCCGTCGGTGTCCGTGAGGCCACTGTGTCGCTCGGTGTGCGGGAACTCGACTCCGGAGAGGCGCCGTTGGGGCGGGTCCGCCGGCCCGGCGGTGGACGCAAACGCGTCGTCGACCTGGACCCTGCACTGCGGGCTGCGTTGCTCGCCCTGGTTGATCCGGATGTCCGCGGGGACCCCATGTCGCCGCTGCGCTGGACCACCAAATCCACCCGCAAGCTCGCCGAGCAGCTGACCCGGCAGGGCCACAAAATCTCCGCGGATTCGGTGGGCGACATCCTGCGCGAGGAGGGCTTCAGCCTGCAAAGCAACGCCAAGACCCTGGAGGGCAAGCAGCACCCTGACCGAGACGCGCAGTTCCATTACCTCAACGAACGGGCTCGGGACCACCAGAACGACGGGGCTCCGGTGATCAGTGTGGACACGAAGAAGAAGGAACTGGTCGGCCCCTTCAAGAACAACGGCCGCGAGTGGGAACCGAAGGGTGAACCGGTGCGGGTCGACACCCACGACTTCCCCGACCGCGAGCTGGGTAAGGCAGTGCCCTATGGCATCTACGACGTCACCGCGAACACCGGCTGGGTCAATGTGGGCACCGACCACGACACCGCCGCGTTCGCCGTCGAGTCCATCCGCCGCTGGTGGAACGGAGCCGGCCGGGCCGCCTATCCGACGGCCTGCCGCCTGCTGATCACCGCCGACGCGGGCGGCTCCAACGGCTACCGCACACGCACCTGGAAGACCCAGCTCGCCCAGTTCGCATCCGAGACCGGACTGGCGATCACCGTCTGCCACCTGCCTCCCGGAACTTCAAAGTGGAACCGGATCGAGCACCGCCTGTTCTCCCACATCACCATGAACTGGCGCGGCAGGCCTCTGACCAGCCACGAAGTCATCGTCCAGAGCATCGCCGCGACCACCACCAAAACCGGCCTGACGGTGCACGCCGAACTCGACACCGACCAGTACCCCACAGGCATCCAGGTCAGCGACGAAGAGATCGCCGCCCTGCCGATCACCCGGCACCGCTTCCACGGCGACTGGAACTACACCCTCCACCCCCACCCGCCGCTCGGCACGACGCTGATCAACGCAACGACGCGCCAGCCACCGGCGAACAACCCGCATCCACTGTCGATGCGTTCACTGCAGGACCCCGAACTCACCGGCATGACCCGCCAACAGCTCAGTGAATTGATCGGCGCACTGACTCCCGAGCTGGCACTACAGCGCGAGCAGACACTCCATACAATTCGCGGTCACGCGCGCCTGGTAGCTCCCGGTACAGGCGCCAAAGCCAAACTCACCCCAGCCGACCGGATCCTGGCCACTGTGCTCCACCTACGCAAACTCGCCACCATGAACCTCCTCGGCCAACTCTTCGGCGTCTCCGCCGTGACCATCAGCCGTGCAAGCCAAGAAGTCCGCCCACTCCTGGAAGCACACGGCCACCACATCGACGCCTCCACCGCCCGCTTCCGCACACCAACCGACCTCGCAACGTTTCTCGCTTCCGGCCCTGCCCAAATCAAGATCAAGAAGACAGGTTAAAGATCTGCACGCCCTAACTGATAGTTTCAGAATGAGGTTCGGAGTCGTCTCAAATAGATGATGGTGCAGGCGAGTTGAAGCAGGCCGAGGTGGAGGTCGGCACGTATCTCGTAGCGGATGCGGAGTCGTTTGAACTGGTGGAGCCAGGCGAAGGTGCGCTCGACGACCCAGCGGGTCTTGCCCAGACCGGAACCGTGCGGGACTCCGCGGCGGGCGATCTTGGGTGTGATCCCACGGGCCCGGACGAGACGCCGGTACTTGTCGTAGTCGTAGCCGCGGTCGGCGAAGAGCCGCCGGGGCCGGTGACGGGGCCGGCCACGCAGGCCGCGAATGCGGGGTACGGCGTCCAGTAGCGGCATGAGCTGGGTGACATCGTGACGGTTTCCGCTGGTCAAAGAGACGGCGAGCGGGGTGCCATGCCGGTCGACGATCAGGTGGTGCTTGCTTCCGGGCCGGGCCCGGTCGACCGGCGAAGGTCCGGTGTGAGCCCCCCTTTGAGGGCACGCACGTGCGATCCGTCGATCGCCGCGTCGTCCATATCCAGCAACCCGGCAGCCCGTAACTCGGCCAGCAGCACCTCGTGCAGCCGGGGCCAGACACCCGCTTCCGTCCAGTCCCGCAGACGCCGCCAGGCCGTCACCCCGCTGCAGCCGACCTGCTCCGCGGGAACGTCCCGCCAGCTCACACCCTTGCACAGCACGTAAACGATGCCCCGCAACGCAGCCCGGTCTTCCACCGGCAACCGCCCGGGATACCGATGTCGCCGAGGCGCACGGGCCGGCAACAGCGGCGCGACACGTTCCCACAGATCATCAGGCACAAGGTCAGCAGACCTACCAAATCCTGCCGACACAACACCCAACCACCAAGCCCCACACCGAAATTCATTCTGAAACCATCAGTAAGGCGACACCGTCCGCTACCTCCAGGAACACGGCGAGCTGATCTGGTTCACGCAGGCGG
The DNA here is from genome assembly GCF_026340095.1 of Streptomyces sp. NBC_01446. GTDB lineage: Bacteria > Actinomycetota > Actinomycetes > Streptomycetales > Streptomycetaceae > Streptomyces > Streptomyces aureus. The sequence continues at coordinate 1,315,553 of NZ_JAPEPO010000001.1, forward strand.
CGTGTGCGCCGCTCCTGTGGATGCTCGACCCGGCACCGGAATCGCTGCGCCAGTCGGCCGATGGCGACTTGGCCGTGCAGGGCCACTGCGAGTGACCGAGCGGGACACCTTCTTCACGGCGAGCGGGGTCGCGCCCGGCCATTCCGTATCTGCGCTCAGTTCCACCGTGTGGACCTCGACGTGCGGGCGCAACGCGGGCATGCGCTGCCTGATCCAGGAGGACGCCGACCACGCCTCCCCACCGGTTCCGCAGGGCCCGTCATCCGCAAGTGGGGCGTGCCGCCGGGGGAGATGCGTTCATGCGCGTCGCCCTCGGGCCGCTATTTCGTCTCAGCACCGTTGGGCAATGAGCCTTCGTGACGGCACGCCTGGCACTGCACTTGGTGGATTCAGAGAAGCTCGAAGGAGCGTTTGGCAAGACCAGCCATGTAACCGTCGATGACGGTCCGGGCAGGCTGCTCGGGGTTTTCCGCGGTGCCAAGGGTGACGAAGATGGGGAGGAAGTGTTCCGGGGTGGGGTGGGCGTAGGGCATCCCCGGTGCGCGGTTGGCGTAGGAGGTGAGTTCGTCGATGTCACCTCGCGCCAGGGCGTCGGTGGCCCATGCGTCGAAGTCGGAGGACCAGTTGGGCACGGCACCGTGGAACATCATGTCGCGTGTCATGTGCGGTAGGCCGTGGACCATGAAGCCGGAACCGACTACGAGAATGCCTTCATCACGCAGAGGCGCCAGACGACGACCGAGTGCAAGGAGCCGCTGAGGGTCATGGGTGGGCATGGACATCTGCAGGACCGGGATGTCTGCGAGCGGGTACATGGCCATCAGCGGGACCCAGGCGCCGTGGTCCAGGCCGCGAGAGGGGTGGTGATGGATGGGTTCACTGTCGGGCATCATCGCGGCAAGACGGGCTGCCAGGCCGGACGCGTCGGGGGTGTCGTACCGCATTTGGTAGTAGCGCGGGTGGAAGCCGCCGAAGTCATAGACCAGGGGCGTGCCGGCCGCGGGCGCGGACAAACTGAGTGGGGCGTCCTCCCAGTGCGCGGAGACGATCATGATGGCCTTGGGCTTGGGCATTGCTTGGGCCCAGTCGAACAGCCGCCGAATCCAGTCGGCGTCATCGAAGAGCGGCGGGGCGCCATGGCTGAGGTAGATCGCCGGCAGGGGCCCGCCGGTGGGACCCCACGACCGGTGCGAGGCGGCCCGGTCGAGGGCGTCGGGAAGGAAAGCGTCGTAGGCGCCGGCGGGCGTCTCGGGGTTCAACAGGTCGGGCACGATGGCCTCCAGTGCGGCTGCGGGCGGCTCAGCCCGCTGGGGTGGTTTTCGTTGGAGTTGGTGCGCCACACCGGAGCCGCTGTGGTCAGGCGGTGCGCACCGAGGGGTAGTCAGGGCGGGGCCCCATGGCGTCATTGACGCGACGGCTAATCTCCCGCAACTGCTTGGACTGCGCCTTTGTCAGGGAGTCGATGAGCAGGCGGCGCACCTCTGCAACGTGACCAGGAGCAGTAGCCGTGACTTTGTCCAGCCCTGCGTCGGTCAAGGTCGCGAGGGTGAACCGACCGTCCGTGGGGTCGGGCGTGCGGGTGATCCACCCTTTGCCCTCCAGGCGTTTGGCGGTATGGGAGAGGCGAGACAGAGACGCTTCGGCGAAGTCGGCCAAGTCGCTCATACGAAGGGTGCACTCGGGAGCCATGGAGAGCCCGGCGAGGACCTGGTACTCAAAGTGGGAGATGTTGGCATCGCGCTGCAACTGGGCGTCGAGAGCGGCGGGGAACCGGACCAGCATGCTGACCATGGCAAGCCAGGTCTGCTGCTCCTCGTCATCCAGCCAGCGGGGCTCGTCAGTGTTCATACCCCCACGATAACTTGACGCTTCAACTCAGACCGCGACTCCCTGGCGGGCAGGAGGCGTTGCGGTGCTGCCGGCCGGGTCTGTCGGCGGCCAGCACAGCCGGCGGCGTCGACTACCAGGTCGATCGACCTGCCCCCGCTTCACGTCCCTAGCCTCCAAGGGTCGGGAACGTTCGAATGCACGCATGACGATCTCCAAAGGGTTCGCGACGTGGACCGAGGAGGACCTGGACGGGATCAGAAGGCGTAGGGGCCAAACCTGCCCCAGGCCACGATGGCCGCTATGACCAACAGGACGACGTTCGCCCCGATCATCTGGTTCTCCTTGCGGCGGGCATGGACGATCGCTGCACCGAGCATCGTGAACGCCAGCCCGGTGGCCGCCAGCGGCGTCACAACCCGCGCGACATCCAGAGCCCCGGGCAGGATCAGCCCGAGCGCACCAAGCACCTCCAGAATTCCGATGACCTTCACGCTACTGGTCGAGAAGTCCCCGACCCAGGCCATGCCCGACGCGGCCAGCTTTTCCTTCACCTGGGCAATCTTCATCAACCCGGCCAGGAAGAACGCGACGGCCAGCAGGCTCGCGGCGATCCAGAGAGCGGCATTCATGGGATCGAACCTCCGTAGTGACTTGACGTTTCAAGTAACAGTAGAACTCCTCATCACTTGAAGCGTCAAGTCAAAAATGAGGGTTTTAGTTGACGCATCAAGTCACCCTCTCACTCGATGTCACGGCCGGCTGCGTCACCGCTAACCTCGGATACCTCCTCGCGTGAAGGCACCGCGGCGCCCATGCCAGCCGCGGCCCGACCCGGCGACCGCGCCGGACGGCGACTGCACCAGCTGGATCCGCTGCTGCCGCGCATTCCCCTGAAGGGAAGATGTGCCTTAACCGGCGGAGGCGTTGAATCGGTACGAACCCGCCGTAACGCGGTACGCCGCACCGCCAAAGCGGTCGTCCCGTAAGTGCATGACCCCGGCGGACACGCTGACCGGCTTACCCTGGATGGGGCACCCAGGCCTCCGCCTCCGTGTTGTACGACACGGTCACCGACAGGTCGATCCTGCCGTCTTCCTGGCTGCGCCACTGAGAGGACACCTCGCCGCGCACCGTCTCCATCGAGGCGGTGCGAGCCGAATCAATCAACTTCCCTCACCCGACGGCTTGCGGCCGCCAAGGGCGTACGCGTCCTGGACCGTCCCGTCGCCATCGACGATCTCGGCGACCAGCCCGTAGGGCGCGACCCCCGGCCGCCCCGGCGTCGCGTCCTCCAGTCCTACGCTGCCGCTCACGGCGACCTCGGCGCCGGTGGCGTCCAGGAAACGGACGCGGACCGCCGCGGTCGCGCTCGTCTCCACCTCGCACTCGACCGTGCCAGCGGTGCCATCGAGCCGGGTGCACCGCGGTGGTGTCCTCGATATAGACGGAGGGCAGGCTGTACAGCCATACCGAGCGGGCCAGACCCGCGTAGTTGTAGAAGTCGTGTAGGTACGTCTGATTGTGGCGCCCGTCCTGGGTGACGGTGATGGAGCCGGGCAGGATGATGATGTTGGTGAGTTGGTTGTTGACGCCGATGGTGAGGCGGACCTCTCGCCCTGTGCCCACGGGTCCGGTGATGTCAGCCTCGAACGGGGTGTAGTCGCTGACGTGTTCGGTGACCAGGAAGTCGTCGACGTACACCGAACCCTGGTGGGTGGCGGCGTCGACGCGCAGGATGACCGCCTCGACTTGGCCCTCACGCTCTAGGCAACCTCTCGTTCCTCGCACTGGACGACGGCGGTCCGGCCCACCGATTCCGACACGATCCAGCCCGGACCATCGGGGCCCACCACCCCGTAGAACGGTGAAAAGCTGCCCTCAGCTCACATTCGCTTCGTCCAACTCCCCCAAGGGCAAGGTGTGTTGCGTGTGGAGAACCTTGGCTCGGAGGTAGCGGACGTTGTCCGGGGTAGCGAATACGCCCGTCGGGACGCGGTCATGGACGGCGATGCCCAGGCTGCGCAACTGCTGAGCTTTATCTGGGTTGTTGGAGAGGAGATCGAGCATATCGACGCCCAAGGCCCGGAGCATCTGAGCTGCCGCCGTGTAGTCGCGGGCGTCCTCCGGCAGACCGAGGGCCGCGTTGGCGGCGTATGTGTCGAGGCCCTGGTCCTGGAGGGCGTACGCGTCGAGCTTGTTGTAGAGCCCGATGCCGCGGCCCTCCTGGCGCAGATAGAGCAGGATGCCGCCGCGTTCGGCGATGCGCTCGACCGCCTCACGCAGTTGCGGTCCGCAGTCGCATCGGGCGGAGCCGAAGACGTCGCCGGTCAGGCACTCGGAGTGCAGGCGCACCAGCGGGACCGGGCCGGGGTCCCCCAGAACGACAGCCACATGCTCCTGGCCATCGGCCAAGCCATGGAACGTGACCAGCTCAGTGTCGACGCTGTAGCCGTCGTGGAAACTCAGCGGCACTCGGACACGCGAGCGTGGGGTGGCAGCAGGGAAGTCGGGCATGCGGGATCTCCGAGTTCGGACTCCATGGACGTTTGCTTCAAATTTGAAGCAGTTCCTCACGATGCCGGACACTACCTTTGCTTTAAATTTGAAGCAACAGAGGCGAGCTTGTGACGTGGCTCATGAACACGAGGATGACGATCGCCGCCGCCACGGCACGTCACCCGGCACTGCGCGAGGGCCGTCTGCCTGGAGGGCCCCAGTGATCGCCCCGAAGATCTCCTCCATCTGTTCCACCTGGTGCGGATCGAGGTGGTCGAAGAGGTTCGCCCGCACCGTCGCGACATGGCCCGGCGCCACCTGCTCGAGGACCTCCATACCCTCGTCGGTCAGCACGGCGACGCTCCCACGCTTGTCCCCCTGGCACTCCTCGCGTCGCACGAGACCGTCCTTCTCGAGGCGCGCCGCCGCATATGTCAGCCGGCTTCGCGTGATCTTCAGCGCTTCGGCGAGATCGGTCATGCGCAGTCTGCGCCCTTCGACCTCCGAGAGGGTCGCGAGGATGGAGTAGTAGAGGTGTGGCATGCCGGCGTCCTGCTGGAGCTGTCGATCGAGCGCGTCCTCCAGGAGGTGGGTCGCGGCGATGTAGGCGCGCCAGGCGCGCTGTTCCTCGGGGGTGAGCCAGCGGGTCGTCATGCGGCAAGTGTAGGTTTGTTTAAAATTTGAACCAAGTGTGCTGTCCCTCCAAGAGAGCGACGGGAGATCCATGAGTCACGGTTAGAGCCCCTCGAGGGAGGGCGAAGTCTGTCAGGCATCTTGACCCTGTCGGCAGGGAACCGATGATGGCCAGGTGAGAACGCAGAGTGGCGAGTCGGTGCTGGCCCGGGCCGTGCGGATCTTCGAGGCGTTCACGCCCGACGAGCCGGCCCTGACCGTTTCGGCGATCTCCCGGCGCACGGGGCTGCACGTGGCTACGGCGTCGCGTCTTGTCGCCGAGTTGGTGTCGCACGAGTTTCTCTCCCGCGACGCCGACCGGCGGGTCCGCATCGGCCTGCGCATGTGGGAGCTGGTGACCCGGGCCTCGCCCGCCCTGTCCCTGCGGGACGCCGCTATGCCGTTCATGGAGGGCGTGCACGAGGTGGTGGGCCACCATGTGCAACTGGGAGTGCTCGACGGTGATGAGGTGCTGTTCCTGGAGCGGCTGAGCGCGCCCGGCGCGGTTATCAACTACACCCGTATCGCGGGCCGCCTCCCGCTGCACGCCTCGTCCAGCGGTCTCGTTCTGCTCGCGCACGGGCCTGCGGATCTGAGGGAGCGGGTGCTCGCGCAGCCGCTGCATCGCTACACCGCGAACACTCCCTCCACCGCCCCACGGCTGCGGGCCGTACTCGCCGACGTTCGGCAGCACGGGTTCGCGTGTTGTCCCGGATTCGTCCACCCGGACGCTCTGGGCATCGCGGCTCCGGTACGGGACGGTCGCGGCAGCGTCCTGGCCACGCTGTCGGTGATCGTGCCCAACGAGGACGGCGGCGCGTCGGTCGTGCCGGTAGTGCGGACGGCGGCACGCGGCATCTCCCGTGCTCTGGAGCGGGCGGCCGTCTGACGCGTCACGAGTTCGTCTCTCATTGAGTGAGAATCGCGTCGCCGCCCGCCTCCCCCACCACGCATCCTTCCTGGAACCCAACGACGGAAGGCGACAACGTGGTCGGAACCAACGTGGTTGCGGATGCCGATCCCGGCACCGGAGAGGGACGCCCGGGGCCTGAGAAAGCGGCGAACGCGGTGACTTTGACCGTCACCAACAAGCAACAACTGGCCGAGGGTGTCGTGTCGGTGACGCTCGCGCGCCCGGACGGGGGCCGGCTGCCTGACTGGACGCCGGGCTCGCACATCGACCTGGTCCTGCCGGACGGGACGGTCCGGCAGTACTCGCTGTGCGGGGACCGGTGGGACGCGCACACGTACCGCATCGCGGTCCTGCGGGAACCGGCCGGCCGGGGAGGCTCGGCGTATGTGCACGACCGACTGCGGGCGGGTGACCGGGTCGGGGTCGGCGGGCCGCGCAACCATTTCCCGCTGGCGCCCTCGGAGTCGTACGTCTTCATCGCGGGCGGCATCGGCATCACGCCATTGCTGCCGATGGTGCGCCAGGCCGAATTGCTGGGCGCGGACTGGCAGTTGCTGTACGGGGGCCGGAGCCGCGCCTCCATGGCGTTCCGGGACGAGCTGGTCGCGGCGTACGGCGAGCGGGTCCACGTCGTTCCGCAGGACGAGCTGGGACTTCTCGACCTGAACGCCTGCCTGGGAACCCCGCGTGCGGACACCAAGGTGTACTGCTGCGGCCCTGCGCCGCTGCTCGCCGCGGTGGAGGACGCCTGCGCGTCCTGGGCTCCGTACGCCCTGCGCACCGAACGCTTCACCGCCGGAGACCAGGCCGCGCCGGTGCGAGACGGCGCTTTCGAGGTGGAGTTGCGGCGCAGCGGGCGCGCCGTCACCGTCACCCCCGGTATCTCCGTACTGGAGGCCGTGCGCGTGGCCGGAGTCGACGTGCTGTCCTCCTGCGAGCAAGGGACGTGCGGCACCTGCCTGACGCCGGTGCTCGACGGGCAGCCCGATCACCGCGACTCGATCCTGACGGATCATCAACGTGCCGCGAATGACTGCATGTTCGTGTGCGTGTCGCGCTCGTGCGGGGACCGTCTCGTCCTCGATCTGTGAGACCTGATCAACCATCCTGCCAAGGAGCCGCCATGACCGAGGCACCGGTACGTGCCGCGACGCCGCCAGTCAGCGACGTCGACCCGTTCTCCGACGAGCACCTGCTGAACCCCGAACCGCTCCACCAGGCATTGCGCGAGGCGGGGCCCGTCGTGTATCTGTCCCACTACGACGTCCACGCGCTCGCCCGCTACGAGCAGGTGCACGCCGCCTTGGTGGACTGGCAGCACTTCGAGTCGGGCTCGGGTGTGGGCCTGGCCAACTTCCGCCACGAGGAGCCCTGGCGCCCGCCGAGCCTGCTCCTTGAGGCCGACCCGCCCCGGCACGACGCCCCGCGCCACGTGCTGCGGAATATCCTCGCCCCACCAGCGCTGCGTCGGCTGCAAGCCGCGTGGTCCGCCGTTGCGGAGGAGCTGGTCGATGAAGTCCTCGCTCAGGGACCGGAGTTCAATGCGTTCACGGCGCTGGCGGAGGCGTTCCCGTTGCGGGCGTTCCCCGATGCGGTGGGGATCGGTCCCGAGGGCCGGGAGAACCTGCTGCCGTACGGGAACATGGCCTTCAACGCCTTCGGCCCCCGCAACGACCTGGTCGCCGCAGACGCAGACCGAGCCGGGGACCTCTCGGCGTGGGTCAATGCCCAGTGCGCACGCGAAGCCCTGACCGAGGACGGGTTCGGCGCCGACATCTGGGCGGCGGCCGACCGCGGTGACCTCACGTACGAGCAGGCCCCACTAGTGGTGCGTTCCCTCCTCACGGCCGGTGTCGACACCACCGTGCACGCCCTTTCGGCCTGTCTCTATGCGTTCGCGACACACCCGGAGAAGTGGCAACGGCTGCGAGAGCGGCCGGAGCTGGCGCGGGTCGCCTTCGAGGAGGCGATGCGCTGGCAGTCGCCGGTGCAGACGTTCTTCCGTACGGCGACGACCGATGTGAACGTCGCCGGATCCGTCGTGCCCGAGGGCTCGAAAATCCTGATGTTCCTCGGTGCCGCGAACCGCGACCCGGTCCGCTGGAGCGAGCCCGACCGCTTCGACCTCACCCGGGACCCGTCCGGCCATGTCGGCTTCGGCATGGGCCTGCACCAGTGCGTCGGGCAGCACGTGGCCCGCCTGGAGGCGGAGGCGCTGCTCACCGCGCTGGCCCGACGGGTCGAGTCGTTCGAGCTCACCGGCACACCCCGCCGCCACGCCAACAACACGCTCCGCGCGTGGGAGTCCTTGCCGGTACGGGTCCGCCCTTCCGCCTGAACCACACCCCACGCACGCACCACACGAGAGGAAACCCACAATGTCCCAGCAAGTACGAGGTGTTGTCGCACGGGCGAAGGGGGATCCGGTCAGTATCGAGACCATCGTGATCCCCGACCCCGGGCCGGGCGAGGCGGTGGTGAAGGTCCAGGCGTGCGGGGTCTGTCATACCGACCTGCACTACCGCGAGGGCGGCATCAACGACGAGTTCCCGTTCCTGCTCGGCCACGAGGCCGCCGGTGTCGTCGAGTCCGTCGGGGACGGTGTCACCGAGGTCGCGCCGGGCGACTTCGTGATCCTCAACTGGCGTGCCGTGTGCGGCCAGTGCCGCGCCTGCGAGCGCGGGCGGCCGCAGTACTGCTTCAACGCACACAACGCCAAGCAGAAGATGACCCTGCTGGACGGCACGGCGCTCTCGCCCGCGCTGGGCATCGGCGCGTTCGCCGAGAAGACGCTCGTCGCCGCCGGGCAGTGCACGAAGGTCGACCCGGCCGCCTCGCCCGCCGCCGCGGGACTCCTCGGCTGCGGAGTCATGGCCGGCCTCGGCGCCGCCATCAACACCGGCAAGGTGGGCCGCGGCGACTCCGTCGCCGTCATCGGCTGCGGAGGTGTCGGCGCAGCGGCCGTGACCGGCGCCCACCTGGCCGGCGCGGCGAAGATCATCGCCATCGACATCGACGACAAGAAGCTGTCCACCGCGAAGAGGCTCGGCGCCACGCACACCGTCAACTCCCGTACTGCGGACCCGGTCGAGGCCGTCCGCGAGCTGACCGGAGGGTTCGGCGCGGACATCGTCATCGAGGCGGTGGGCCGCCCGGAGACGTACAAGCAGGCCTTCTACGCCCGCGATCTGGCCGGCACCGTCGTCCTCGTCGGCGTGCCGACGCCCGAGATGCAGCTCGAACTGCCCCTGCTCGACGTGTTCGGGCGCGGCGGCGCGCTCAAGTCGTCCTGGTACGGAGACTGCCTGCCCCCACGTGACTTCCCGATACTGATCGACCTCTACCAGCAGGGCCGGCTCGACCTCGACACGTTCGTCACCGAGACCATCGCGCTCGACGACGTGGAGAAGGCGTTCGAGCGGATGCACCACGGCGACGTCCTGCGGTCCGTGGTCGTCCTGTGAGCGGCGTACGGATCGAACGTGTCGTCACGTCCGGCACGTTCAGCCTCGACGGTGGGACCTGGGACGTCGAGAACAACGTATGGATCGTGGAAGATGACGACGAAGCCGTCGTCATCGACGCAGCGCACGACGCCGATGCCATCGTGGCGGCGGTGGGAGGACGACGCCTGACGGCCATCGTGTGCACGCATGGGCACGACGACCACATCGGCGCCGCGCCCGCACTCGCCGAGCGCACCGGCGCGCCCGTCCTGATCCATCTCGAGGACCGGCTCCTGTGGAAGCACACCCACCCGGAACGGGCTCCCGACGGCTACCTTTCCGACATGCGCCGGATCACGGTGGCCGGAACCGAGTTGACGGTGCTCAGCACACCAGGCCACACGCCCGGGGCGATCTCGCTGCACTCCCCGGACCTGGGCACGGTGTTCACGGGCGACACCTTGTTCGCCGGCGGTCCGGGGGCCACCGGCCGCTCCTTCTCGCACTTCCCGACCATCGTCCGCTCCATCCGAGACCGGCTGCTCGTGCTGCCGCCGCGGACGGTGGTGCACACCGGCCACGGCGCGTCGACGACGATCGGCGCGGAGGCACCGCACCTGGAGGAGTGGATCGCCCGCGGCTACTGAGAAGTCGCCGAGTGCCGTTCCTGCCAGGCCCGCACGTAGGCCCTGCCGTAGTCGTTGCCGTGGGGCGTGCGCAGCACAGTGTGGACGTGGAACGGCTTCGGGGTGTCGTAGTCGAGGAACACGCCGCAGTGGTGGTCGAGTTCGGCGATGAGGACCGGTGACTGGAGCCGGTAGTAGAACACGTCCCCTGGTTCGTGTCCGCCGATCCAGCCGAACCAGGTCTCGTCGAGGTGTTCGCGGATCTCCCGCATGCGGGCCGCACGGGGCCCTTCGGGTAGCAGGGACACGAACGAGGCGGCGATGTCCAGGGCGGCCCGGCGCGCCGCCGCGGGCATCTCGGCAACTCTGACGCCTTCGGCCGGGATCACGCGGTTGTCCTGAAACGCGCCGCCGAGGTGCCGCTCATCGCCGGGGTGGACGCGGCCCGGCGGCATCGTGGGGTCGACCATGTGCTGGTACACGGTGGCGGCGGTGCGGAGTTCAGGGGACAGAGCGGCCATCAGGTCGGTGCCGAGCCGGATCCGGTCGGTGAAGGCGGTCGTGCCGGCGTGCGGGCCCGCGTCGATCTCGTTGGGTTCGGCGCCGAGGAACACCGGGCTGACGACCATGCGCCCCTCCACGACGAGGCAGTTGACGGCGCAGTGGTGGCCGAAGATCTGCCAGCCCCACGGTGCTTCGGCGTCGGGCTCCCCGTAGAGCGCGACGTTGTAGCTGTACTCGTTGAGGATGGTGCGGATGTCCGCGACCTCGCCGAGGAAGCCGTTGATCCGCATCATGTCGCGCACCAGGCGGAACCCTTCGGGGCTGAGGGACGCCTCGATCAGGGCGAGCGCCTTGCGTCGCACCTCGGACGGCTGAAACTCCAGTCGGACCCCGGTGTCGAACTGCAGGAACTCCGGATTGGCCCAGGTCTGCCACTCGACCGCGTCCACCGGGTGACAGAGCTCGCCCCTGCTCTTCCCGTCGAGCGCGTGCATCAACTCCCTTGCTGCTGCGACCATTTCGCCCAAAGGTGCCCGTTCACCGGGCCGCGCGGGCTCCCACGCATGCACGTCGGGCCGCAGAGTGCCGTTCTCGGTGATGCCGCGGAACTCGGAGAGCTGGAGAGGCTTCCACCCGCGGATCAACTCCCCCGTGAATGCGTCCTTCTTGGCCGCCTCCCGGTACGCATACGGCGCCATCCCCCGGATCGAGGCGAGACGCTGCGCGTCGCGCGGGTACAGGTACGCGCGGTATTCGGCATCCGGTGACATGGCGGTGGTTCCTCACGGTCGGTCGACGTGGTTGTGGCGGGCGACGGCGGCGCGGACGGCCGCCTCGTCCCCTGCGGTGATCGCCGCCACCAGGTCCTGGTGGACTCCCAAACGGTCCTCGCGGTACGCGGTCGCGTCCGGGCCGGTGTCGGTGGTTCGCGCGGTGGACGCGGTCAGGTGCCCGAGCGTGCCGATGTACACGGCACGGGCCATCGCGTTCGGGCACAGTTGCGCGATGCGTTCATGCAGAGCCCAGTTGGCCCGCATGAAGCCGTCCCAGTCGGGCGCGTCCGCCATGTCGTCCAGGCAGGCACGCAGCGCAGGGGCGTCGTCGTCCTTGCAGGTGCGGGAGGCGCCGACGGCGATGAACTCCTCCAGGTGGTGGCGGAGTTCGATGGCGTCGGCGACCGCGTCGGGCTCTCCCTCGACACTGAGCAGGGTGTGGCGCAGGCGGACGACCGGGGTGGGCTCGGCAACGAAGAGTCCGCCGCCGCGGCCTGGCCGGATGACGAGGACGCCCCGGTCCCGCAGGAGCCGGATGGCCTCACTGACGGTGGGCCTCGCGAGACCCGACTCCTGCCGGATCTCCTCGATGGTGCCGACCGGCGCGCCGGCCCGGAGCCCGCGGATGCGGGACTCCAGTGCCGACGCCAGCTGCTCGGCCCGGGTGCCGCCGTGCACGGACAGACCGCTCAAGAGAGTTCGTCGCTCGGTGACCATGGCGTAATTCAAGCACAAAGGTTATAACCTTTAGAAGCTTTTCGCGGAGATCGCCGATGAAGGGGTGCGGATGCGCATCGTGGGAGTCATACGTGGCGGAGTGACGCACGCGGCAAGCCTGTCGCCTGATGGCAAGAACGTCACCGTGTTCGCCGAACTCCGGGAGTTCTGGGCCCGTCCCGATCCCGGTGGGTGGGCGACCGGCGAGACGCTCCGCTCGGACGAGGCTCACTTCGTGCCGCCGGTCCTGCCGGAGGCACGCGTGCTGTGCGTCGGGCTCAACTACCGCGATCATGCGGCCGAAGGCTCGTACCGGGACCGGGGTTTGCCCGAGTATCCGACGCTATTCGCGCGCTGGACGCGGTCGCTGACCGTCGGCGGGGCCGCGATTCCCGTGCCCTCGTCCGAGGACGGTCTGGACTGGGAGGGCGAGATCGTGGCCTGGGTGGGCCGGACACTCGTGGACGCCGACCCCGAAGAGGCGCTGGCCGCGGTCGTCGGCTACTCCGCCTTCAACGACGTCACCGCCCGCCGCGCGCAGAAGCTGACCTCGCAGTGGATCCTCGGCAAGAACGCCGACGCGTCGGGCCCGCTCGGCCCCATGGTTCCGGCCGTCGAGGTGGGTGACCTGCGGGACGGGCTGCGCGTGCGGACCCGGGTCAACGGCACAACCGTGCAGGACGCGTCTACGAGCGACATGATCTACGGGGTGGGCGAGACGCTGGCCCACATCTCGCGCACGCTCACCCTGCGGCCCGGCGACCTGCTGGCCACAGGAACCCCGGCGGGCGTCGGCTATGCCCGTACGCCGCCCTGGCTGCTGGGCCCGGGCGACGTGGTCGAGGTCGAGGTGGACCGGCTCGGGATCCTGCGCAACACGATCGTCGGCGGCGAGCACCGGCCCCGCCCCTGACCAGCGCCCCACGCTGCGCCACGCTGACGTAAGGTCGTCGGCGTGACAGAGGAGGAGACGGCAGCGGGCGAGCCGGGCGAGCCGACGGCGGGTTCCGGCAAGCGACGGCAGCGCAGGCAGCCCAGCGACCCGGGCCGGCAGCGCGACCCCGTGGGCACACGCCGGGCGATCCTGGCCGCGGCGGGCGCGGAATTCGGCACGCACGGCTTCGACGGAGCCCGGGTCGTACGGATCGCGGAGGCTGCCGGAGTCAGTCACCAGCTGATCACCTACTACTTCGGCGGCAAACGGGGGCTCTACGAGGCGCTCAGCGAGCGGTGGCTGTCGACTGCCATGCCGGTCAGTCACGAGCTGCCCTTCGCCGAGGCGGTACGCCGATACATCCGCATGGCCCACGAGGACCCGGGCTGGGTGCACACGCTCACGCGCGAGCAGCCCGGGATGCGGCCGCCCGCCGAGGACGACCGCGCCACCGAGCTGCTCAAGAGCGTCGAGGACCTGCGCGCACGGCAGGCCCGCGGCGAGATCCGCGACGACATCGACGTGGGGGTTCTCTCCCTCGTGTTCTTCGCCGCATCGGTGGCGCCCGTGGCGCTGCCGTGGATCGCTCGCGAATTCACCCAACAGGACCCCGCGTCACAGGAGTTCGTCGACCATTACGCAGAGCAGGTCGCCCAGATCATCGCGGCGCTCGGCGACGTGACGGTTGACGGCCGCTCCGAGGACTAGCCGGGCGGGAGACACCGGGCCATCTGCTGGTGGGCCAGTTTCCAGGCGCCGCGGTCGTCCGTCAGTCATACCCGGGTCATGGCGACCTGGATCACGAACGGCGTCAGCTCGGTGCTCAAGGTGATTCGCGTATGGCTCTCAACTCGCTTAGGCACAGGATGAGTTGTACGTCGAAGAGGGCGGGCGTGTTGCATCTGGTGCGTAGGCCCCCTTCTACGTGGTTCAGCTCGCGTCCGCCGGGCCCGTGCCCTCCCACGCGGCCCGCAGCAGGCGGCGCACGCCGTCGGCTGTCACCGCGCGCGGGTTGCTCGGCGGGGCCGCGTCGAGGATCGCAGGTACGGCGTCGTCGATGCCGGACTCCGCGAGGCCGTGGTCGCGCAGTGCGGTCGGCGCGTCCACTGCGCTCCGTAGCCGCCCCAGCCCTTCCAGCGCGGAAGCCGTCCCGAAGGCCTCCGCAATCCTCCGCTCGGCCGACGGCGCGGCCGGGGCGTTGAAGGCGAGGACGTACGGCAGAACGACCGCGTGCGTCTCGGCGTGCGGCAACGCGTATCTGCCGCCCAGCACATGGCAGATCTTGTGGTGCAGCCCTGACCCGGCGGACGAGAACGCGACCGCCGACAGGTACGCCCCATAGAGCATCTGCTCGCGGCCTTCGCGACCGGACGGGTCGGCGACCACCGCCGGCAGTCCGGCGTCGAGGGCGCGGATCCCCTCCCCCGCGAGCGCCTGGTCCACCGGATCGGTGCGCGGCGCCCACATCGAATCGACGCAGTGGGCGAGGGCGTTGAGCCCTGAGGCAACGCTCATCGCGACGGGCAGCGACAGGGTCAGCTCCGCGTCGTACACGATCGTGCGGGGCAGGACGCGGGCGTCCACTCCGGTCGTCTTACGAGCGCCTTCGGTGAGCCCCCAGACGCTGGTCGCCTCGGATCCCGCATACGTCGTGGGGACGGCTACGATCGGCACGCCGGTGGTCAGCGCGACCGCCTTTGCCAGCCCTGTCGTCGAGCCGCCGCCGACGCTGATCACCAGGTCCACGTCGTGAGCGGTGGCCGCGGCGCGGGCCCGCTCGGCCGACGCGACCGGCACGTGCATCACCACCTCGTCGTGGTGCACCACCACCGGAACGTCGGAGGTGACGGTCTTGGCGAGTTCGGCCTCGTGCGCCGAAGCGATCACCATCACGCGCGAGCCGCCAAGGCGTTCCACCTCGGCCCGCACCGTCGCCCGTGCCTCGCCGGGCACGAAGCACACGCGCTGGGCGAGGGTCTCGTGTTCGAACCGCATGTCCCGCTCCTCCTAAGCCTGCTGCAGCACGATGTCGAACCGGACGCGGGACCATGTGTGTTCGGGCCAGGCGCGACCGTCCGGGGTCGGAGTGCCGGCCTTGTGGCGTGTGAAGTTCTTGATGAGGGATTCCTTTACCCCGAACACCGCGTCTCGGGCGAGCAGTTCGTCGCCCTCGACGAAGATATGGGTGATGAGTGTCCGCAGGCCGGATGCCGTGGCCATGAAGTGCAGATGAGGCGCGCGCAGGGGGGAGCGCCCGGTCCGGTCGAGCAGCTTGCCCACCGGGCCGTCGTGGGGAATGGGGTACGGGGTGGGCGTCAGCCCCCAGAAGGCATACGCGCCCTGGTCGTCGGTGAAGAGGTGCGCCCGCCCGGCCACCCGTTCTTCGTCGTACTGCACGTCGTAGAAGCCGTCGTCGTCCGCTTCCCACACCTCAAGTCGCGCTCCCCGTACGGGATTTCCCTTGGTATCGGTGACCGTTCCCTCGACCCAGCAGGGCTCGCCCGGGGCGCCGGCCGCCAGGTCGCCGCCGAGGGGGATCTCGGGTGAGCCGTCGACGAAGAACGGTCCGACGACGGTGGCCTCGGTGGCGCCCTCACCTGCCGCGTTGTTGACGTTGATGGTCTGCATCGAGGCGCCGAGCACGTCGGAAAGCAGCACGAACTCCTGACGCCGGTCGGTGGTGATGTGCCCTGCCGCGGTGAGGAAGTCGATCGCCTGCTGCCACTCCGTCTCGGTCAGGCGGACCTCGCGGATGAACGCGTGCAGGTGACGGACCAAGGACTGCATGAGTTCCTTGAGGCGGGGGTCATCAGCGTCATCGAACGACGCGAGCACGGTCCGTACGAGGTCGTCCTCCACCTGGCGTTGCCGGTCGGGGACGGCGTCGGGCGTGGCTGGGGACATGGGGTTGATCCTCCTGTCGACGGCGGTGTCGATAGTTGGCTGGTGTGTCAGGGGTGGATGGTCATGCGACGGGGAGCTGTTCGGCGTCGTGGCCGTAGATCCAGCCGTTGGCCACGAGGGGATCCGCCTCGGCCAGCGCCGCGTCGCGGGCCTGCTGCTCGGGTCCGTCCGGCAGATGATTGACGTCACTGCGGCCGTGACTGATCTCCTGGAGCCGGGTGGTGCGTGCGATGCGGACGGCCTCATATCCGGCCAGCGCGTTTTCGGGCTCGTCCGGTGCGGCGGCGAGGCAGTGGGCGAGAACGACGGCGTCCTCCAGTGACTGGGCCGCGCCCTGGGCGAAGAACGGGAACATGGGATGGGCCGCGTCGCCGAGCAGGGTGACCGTGCCCCGGCTCCAGTGCGGCAGCGGCGCGCGGTCGAGGAGTGCCCACCGCCCGGGGACGTCGCCCGCCGCGATCAGGTCCGTGACCCGGGGGTCCCAGCCCTTGAACTCGGCCGCGAACTCCTCGACCGACGCCGTCGCGCTCCACGACTCGTCGGTGTAGTCCCCGGCGGGGGTGAACGCGACCACGTTGACGGCCTGTCCGCCCACGATCGGATAGTGCACGAAGTGACGGCCGGGCCCGATCCACAGCGTCTGGGCCCGGCGCAGCGCGAACTCGGGCGCGGCGCCCACGGGCACGACGGCGCGGAAGGCGCAGACGCCGGAGTACGCAGGCGGCTGGGGCTCCGCCACCAGACCGCGGACGACGGAGTGCACACCGTCGGCACCGATGACGACGTCGGCGTCTGCCGTGGCGCCGTCGGCGAACCGCAGCCGCAGGCCGGCCGCTTTCTCCTCGACCGCGGTGCACCGGGCTCCCAGACGGATTTGCTCGGCGGGCACTGCCGACTTGATGGCGTCGAGCAGATCGGCCCGGTGGATGGTGTAGGTGCGCTCGCCATAGAGCTCTTCACAGACACCGGTCAGCTGCTCCACGGAGAGCACGCGTCCGTCCTCCCAGCGCCGGAACTCCCAGCCCCAGTCGAGGGGTACGGCCCGGCGGAGGGCCGGTTCCAGGACGCCGAGGCGGCGCAACAGTCGTGCGGCGTTCGGGGCGAGGACGATTCCGGCTCCGACCTCGGTGAGGGCGGAAGCCTGCTCGTAAACGGTGGCGGTCAGGCCCGCGCGGCGCAGGAAGGCAGCAGCGGCCAGACCCCCGATCCCGCCGCCGACGATTGCGATGCGCGGACCGGACCTGGGAGCGCGCTCGGTGACGTACATCGAAGACTCCTTCGTCTGGACGTGAGCATTGTGGACGTGAATGTCCTCGATGCGAACGTGCTGATGGCGATGGCTCGATCCTCGCCGCCTCCCCCGCGCACCGGAAACGGGTATGTTCATTGAACGAACATCGCCGTGCATCGAGCGCGCCGCCGTCAGCGGTCCATCGGCGATAAGTCACCAGTCATGCGGAAGCGGAGCAGTGATGGCGTAATGCCCCACTCGAACCAGCCCGGTCGCAGCGTGGCTTCGCGATTGTTCGAGGTTCTCTTCGCCTTGCGCACCGGCCGCTCCCGGCTCACTCTCGCCGACCTCACCCGGGAGACCGGCCTGCCGCACGCCACCGTGCGCCGTCTCGCCCTGGAACTCGTCGAGGCGGGCGCCCTGGATAGGTCACCCGACGGCGGCTTCACGGTCGGGATCCGCCTGTGGCAACTGGGCACGTTGGCACCGCTCAGCGTCCCGCTGCGCACCGTCGCCCTGCCGTTCATGGACGACCTGCACGCGGCGCTGCGCCAGCACGTACAACTCGCCATCTTGGAAGGCACGTCGGCGGTGCTCGTCGAGCGGCTGTCCTCGGGCCACGCCGTCGACGTCGCCTCACAGCCCGGCGGACAGCTTCCACTGCACAGTTCCGGCGTCGGCAAGGTCCTGCTCGCCCACGCCGCACCGGACCTCACGGACCAGATCATCGCGGCAGGCCTGACGCCTCACACCCAGCACACGACCACCGAACCCACTTGGCTCCGGGCCGAGTTGGCGGAGTGCCGGGAGACCGGCGTCGCCTACGTCCACGGCGAGACGTCCCTCGGCGTCGACTCGGTGGCCACACGGGTTCTCAACGCCGAGGGGGAGGTCGTCGCCGCCCTCTCGGTCGTCGTCAGCGCCGGGACGGTCGACCTGCGGACGGTCCGCCCGACCGTGATTGCCTGCGGCCTGGCGGTCTCCCGCAGCCTGGGGTGGCGTCCGTCCGCCGGTACGAGGCAGGCGGGACCTCTCGCGCGCGCCGCAGGCCCCTCGAGCCGCAGCCGGTCGTCCGACTGAGAGCAGTTGCGATAGGCGCGACCGGGTCGACACCAGGACCTCCACCAGCAGGACGACGCGGGAGAGGGCACGACAACGCCGCGCGTGAAAGTGATTCACTCGGCTTCCGGGGCTCCTCAATGGTGGGGCTGGTGTCGACCCCGCCGCGGCGCGAGAGTCGGGAGCGACTCCGGTATCGCGGGCGCACTGGCAGGGGCCTCACCGACTGGATGGCACCATCCGCTCAGGTCTCATCGATCAGAGCGAACCCCCTGAAGTGAGTACACAGAACGACCTCCTCGGGAACGGGGCAGCACGCGACCGCCTGGGCCAAGGGGCCGATGCGGACGTTGACCCGGATCTCCCGTTCGTCGGCCTCATGGTCGTAGTGGTGGGCTTCGTCCGCTCGCATCTGTACGAGCTTGAACGATGCAATCGTGCCGCTGTTGGCGTCGTCCGATGAACACCGCCTCGGCCGCAGCCAGGGGTGCCGGAGGGCGTTTGACGGTCCACCGGCTCCCAGTGCCAACTGCGTATCCCGTCCGAGGCGCCGCGTTCAGCGACGACAGATCTACCTATCTTGACATAGCTATACTTGCATATATAGCTTGGCTGACATGCCGGAAAGCAGCCGGGCTCTTCAGAGCCAGAGCATCGATCGCGTAGCCACAGGTCTCGCGGCGTCTCTGCCTGTGCTGAACCGATGCGTCGAACGACGCATCGGCGGCCAGCTGCCGTACCCCAAGCTCCCCGAGGCCCAGCTGGCTCTGCTCCAGTACGTCGCCGAGCACGACGGCGTCAGCGTTCGCCAGGTGGCCGACGCGTTGCTGATGAAGCCGAACAACGTCAGCGCCCTCGTAACCCACCTCACCGAAGCAGGCCTCGTCGAGCGGCATCAGGACCACGTCGACAAGCGCGTCGTGCACCTGCGTGCCACTGCCCTGGCTCACCAGCGCATCGGTCAGGCCCGGGGTGTCGCGGCGCAGCAGATCGCGAGTGCCCTGTGCACCCTCACCGAAGGTGACCTCGCCGCCCTCGGCTCGGCGCTCCATGCCCTCGAGGCTCTCACTCGGCAGCTGCGCAACAACGCCGCCTGACCGATCTCAACTTCCGTACGCTCCCCGCCCTTGCCGCTGCCGCGGCGAGGGCCGGGCGTGCTCCCCCATGTTCACGCGCCTTTAGCCGCGCGCCACACGTCTTGAGGATTCCTCACCCATGTCTGTAACCGCTGCACACGCAGCGCCCACGTCGGCATCCGCGGCGCCCCGCGGAGTGCGCGCCAATCCCTGGCTGACGCTGATCGCCGTCTCCTTCGGCCTGTTCATGGTCGGCCTCGACGGCACCGTCGTGTCGATCGCCAACTCCGCGATCGCCAGCGACCTGCATGCCTCCACCTCCGAACTGCAGTGGGTCACCAACTCCTACCTGCTCGCCCTCGCCGCCGCTCTCATCCTCGGCGGCAAGCTCGGCGACCGCTTCGGCCGCCGCACCCTCTACCTCGTCGGCGTCGTCGGATTCACTCTCGCGTCCGTCGCCATCGGTCTTGCCGGCTCGATCGAGGGTGTCATCGCCTTCCGTGCCGTTCAGGGCCTCTTCGGCGCGATGCTCATGCCCAACACCCTTGCGATGTTGCGCGCTGTCTTCCCGCCGAAGAAATTCGGTATGGCGGTCGGCATCTGGGCGATGATCTCGTCCGTCGCCACCGCGCTCGGCCCGATCGTCGGCGGGTTCCTGGTCGAGCACGTCAGCTGGGAGTCGGTCTTCTACATCAACGCCCCCATCGGCGTCATCGCTTTCGTCTTCAGCATCCTGGTTCTTCCTCAGTCCAAGAACGAGGCAGCGGCGAGCGAGAAGTTCGATGTACCCGGCATCGCACTCCTCGCGCTTGGACTGCTCGCTGTCGTCTTCGGAGTCGTCAAGGGCGAGACGTGGGGCTGGACTTCGGCCGGCACGCTCGGCTCGATCATCGCCGGTCTCGTCGTCCTGGTCCTGTTCGGCTGGTACGAGACCTGGGTCAGGAACCCACTCCTGCCGATGCGCCTCTTCCGCAATCCGGCCCTGACCGTCGGCACGATCGTCACCGCGCTGAACTTCTTCATCATGCTCGGCGTGATCTTCTTCGTGATGCTGTACATGCAAAACGTGCGCGGCTACTCGCCCATCGAGTCCGGTGTGCGCACCCTGCCGCTCAGCCTCGCCTCCATGGTGGCCGCACCGCTCGGCGCCAAGCTCACCGACAAGTACGGCCCGCGCCTGTCCATGCCGCTCGGCATGGTGCTGCAGGCAGGAGCTTCGTTCGCGATGCTCTCGTGGAGTGCCGACTCCTCGTACACCACCATGTGGCTGCCGTTCGTCGCGCTCGGCCTCGGCGTCGGCATGGTGATGTCCGCCTCCTCCGACGCGATCGTAGGCAACGCCCCTGTCAGGGACGGCGGCGTCGCCGGTGGACTGCAGGCCACCGCTCTGCAGGTCGGCGGTGCGCTCGGTACGTCGGTGCTCGTCTCCCTCATCAGCAGCCGCGTCGGCTCCACGCTCACCGGTGAACTCACCGACGCGGGTGTGCCCGGACCGGTCGCCACTCGCCTCGAAGAGGCGAAGGACGCCGTGTCGATGGGTGTCGCCCCGGTCGCCGACGCGATGCCCGCGCAACTCAGGGCCGCCGTGACAGAGGGCAGCCAGGCAGCGTTCATGAACGGTGTCCACACTGCCGTCGTCGTTACGGGCATCCTCGCCGTCATCGGCGCCGTCCTCGCCGCACTCGGCATCCGCACAAAGGCCAACGGCCACACCAAATCGGAGCCGGTTGTCGCCAGGGCGTGATCAAGTTCCGGAATGGGTCGGGTTTCTGGTGATGCCCAGGATCGGGAGGGCTCGGGATGGGTTGTCGCGGATGGCGCGGGTGACCTTGGCGATGTTGGCCGCGCCGGCGGCTTTCAGGGTGCCGATCGCGAGGTTGCGGAGGGTGGCCATCGCCCGGGGTGCGGTGCCGGCGTGAACGGTGGAGGCGTCCTCGTCGAAGGTGACATCTCTGATGTGGTGGCTGGAATTTTCCACGGCCCAGTGTCCGCGCAGGTGAGAGGCCAGTTCGGCCGGAGTGGCCTGGTGGGCGTCGAGGCTGGTGACCGCATAGACGGTCTCGCGGGTCTCCTTCTTGCCGGTCTGCTTGCGGCGGCGATGGACGCGCAGGGCGAGTCGGGCGTGGGGGAAAGCGATCCCGCCGAGGTTGTCGTCGATCCCGACGGCCTTGATCGAGCGGGACTCGCGGCGGCCGTGCCCGGTGTTGGAAGCGGTGTGCTGGATGGGGACGGCCATCCAGTCCAGGCCGTCCAACTGGGCGAAGCAGGTGGACTGGTTGGTCTTGGTGACGGCGATGTAGTGCGCCTGCTTGACCTCGACGAGCCAGCTGACGTTGGCCTTCACTGAGTGCAGGGCATCGAAGGTGATCACGTCGCCGTGCAGGTCGAGGGGTTCCAGAAGGGGCTTGAAGTGCGTGGTCTCGTTGGTCTTCGCACCGATCTCGGCCTGGGCGAGGGTGAGGGGTCGCTCGTGGGTGACGGCGGACAGCAGATGCCGGCGGGGCCGGTCGAGCCGGGCCGATCCGCGCAGTGACTTGCCGTCGACCGCGATCGCCCGCCGCTGCGGGCGGCCGTCCCCCTTCTCGTTCACCGGGGTCGTCTCGCGGTGGCGCCGGGCCAGCCAGGCGCTGACGGCCGCGTCCAGCGCATCTCCGTCGAGCCGTTCCAGGACCCGGCCGATCGCCGAGCGGGACGGAGCATGCCGCCACCGCAGCGGGTGACGGCGTACGCCCAACTGCTGCAGCACCCCGGCATCGGCCCGCGCGCCCCACTCGGCGAGTTCGTCGACGCTCCTGGCCCCCGAGACGGCCGCGGCCGCACAGACCAGCAGGATCGACACCAGCGAATACCAGCGGCCCCGCCGCGAGCGGGGATCGGGCACCGACTCCAGGAACGGACGCAGATCGGCGACGTCCCCGGGCCCGAGCGGACCCAGCTTCGTCAGCACGACAGGGATCAGGGAAGATGACACAGCGGACACGGGAACCCTCATGATCATTTGGCTTCGACACCACAATGATCACGAACCCCGTGTCCGCACTGCCATCCACCCCAACCCGCCGCAACCCGACCACCTACGCGTCCCCGGAACTCGCGCAAGCCCTGGTGAACGCTTCGTTGGAGGCCGCGGCGATGCTGTTCTTCTCCTCGCGTTCGGTGAGAACCTGGAAGAGCATCTCGGCGCCCCGGCGGTCGAGTTCGAGGACCAGAGAGCCCTCCAGCCGCAACGGCCATCTCGCCGACCTCCGCATCGGACGGTCAGCCAGCGAGCTCACGGCACGTTAGCCGACGTGCGCCCGCCGCTCAACGACGCCTGTGCCGCGTCGAACTTCGCCCGGGACTCGGCGACTTCGCCCGCGCTCCGGTCGATGCAGTCGAGCAGTGCCATGAACCCGTCCGACAATTCCCTGCCGAGCGGTGTCAGGGAGTACTCCACATGCCGGCGTCCGTCGTCGAAGACCTCGCGGGCGATGATGCCGTCCCGTTCGAGCAGCCGGAGGCTCAGCGTCAGCATCCGCTGCGAGATCGGATGTGAGGGGTCCAGCGCCGCGAGCAGTCGCTGGATCGTCGACGGGCGGTACGGTCCGGTACGGACGATCACCAGGAGCCAATTGCGCCAATAGTTGCCGATATGATCCACGACGGCCACGATCGGGTTGTCACTGCTCCGCTCGAAGCGCGCCAGTTGCCCGGCGACGTACTCGAAGAGCTCCTTCCGTGCGCCCTCGAGTCGCCCGCTCTCGGACAGATCGAGGACCGCCCGCACCCTGGCCATGGCCTGCGTGATGTCGTCACGTCCCGACGGCACGGCCGACCCAGAACCGGGGGCGTGGCCGGCGGCAGGTGCGGATCCTTTGCTGGACATGGTCGTCCTCTCTCACCCCTGCCATCGGCTCTGAGGACAGGACTACCGGGCTCGGTGCCCGCCAGAGACTACCGCCGAGACATGGGCGCGCACAGCGGACGGATCACGGGACAGTTCTCGCGTGACGCAGTCGGCTCCGAGATGGGCGAATGTCCGGCCGCCCCTGACCCGCGGCTGGGGACAGGTAACCGTCACCGACGACCGAGGCCACGCGACGCTAAGCTCGTCCCGACTGGTTTCTCTGCCGCCAGCCTCGATGAGTTCGCCGTGATCGTCGTCGGGCTCGGGACTGCCGGCCTCCATCCAGTGAGCCGTCTTCGGCGGTCAGGCGGTCTTTCTGGACTGATCCACGAGCTGCCCCTCGTGGACATAGTTCTCGTATGCCTCGGCTAGATCCCGGTACTTACGGAAATCGCGCAGGCCGACGAAGTCGCCGTCGCGCACGCGGTTGACGAGGTTGGTGTTCGCGATCTGCGCCCGGCCGACACCGATCAGGTCGAAGTCGCCCGCCTTGAGTCCACTGCGGACACGCACGATGTCCTCCTCCAATCGCAGCTCGGGATCTTCGTTGTCGAAGATGTCGCGGGCGAGGTCGGTGGTCAGCCCGACGCTCCCGACCGCGACGACGGGGCGGTCCGTCATCGTCTTCACCCATGAGGCGAGGCTCCGCCGCGAGTCCAGCTCGGGCCAGGCCGCCGCGTCGAAGCGGCGCGTCGAAACGTGGAACATGTCCACGCCGGCGTCTCGCATGCGCGCGAGGAACGGACCCAGGTCGTCGGGATGCTCCGCGATCCGCGCCCCGTAGTCCACTTCCTTCCACTGCGAGAAGCGGCAGGATATGACAAAGTCGGGTCCGGTCGCGGCCCGGATCGCGGACACGATCTCCGCCGGATATGCGGCGCGCTCGGCCAGCGTCGCTCCGCCGTACTCGTCGTCGCGCCTGTTGGTCTCGTGCCAGAGGAACAGGTCGAGCAGGTAGCCGTGGGCACAGTGCACCTCGATACCATGCGCGCCTACCTCCTGCGCGATCAGTGCACTCTGAACGTACGCCTCCTTGGTGTCTTCGAGATCCCGCCTCGTCATCGCCTCACCGTTCGGGCGGTCCTCCTGCACAAGTCCTGACGGGCTGAGCGCCGGATGACCAGGGTGCGGGTTGGGTACGCCGTCGAGCACCAGGCGCAGCGCGCCCGGATGCCACAGCTGCATGAGAAACACCGTGTCGCCCGTCCCGAGCACGGCGTGGGCGACGCGACGCCAGTCGTCCACCGTCTCTCGGCCGATAATGCCGAAGGCCGGTTGCCAGTAAGCCGCGGGGTGGTCAGGGGCGGCGCCCTCGGAAATGATGACGCCCGAACCGCCCTCGGCCGTCCTGCGCAAGGTGTCCGCCATTCCCGGCGTGGGCCGGTAGTCGCGGGTGCCGCGCTGCATCGCGGGCAGGACGAAGCGATTGCGAACGGTGGTCGCGTTCACCTGCACCGGTGCGAAAAGGGGGTTCGGTTCACCATGTATTTGCATCTGCTGCACCTCTCCGTCGTGGCCTGACCGGAACATCGGCGACGTTACCGGCGGCCCATTCGGCGAACAATTAGGCACTTTCTTGTTCGTATTCGACTCGGTGCCGATTTCTGCGAGGGCCGTACATGAGCCGGCGCCCCTGTTGCCTTCTCGGCCGATCGTTCTCGCCCAGACTGCCGCACTCGATCAGCCGCTCTTCCGGGTCAAGGAGAACCGTGCCGCTCTCTTCCCTCAGCTCAACGCCCTCGAGTGGGACGAGCAATCCAAGGCGCGCATCAGCGTGGCCCGCACCGAGGAGACCGACGGGCTCGGCGTCACCACGGCCTCCGGCGAGGTCGCCGACGCCACCACGCTCGCCCGCGACCTTCCGCAGCCTGGTCATCAGCCTCGCCCACCTCGCCGGATGGCGAAACAACGCCGCCGCCCACGACCACTATCGCAACCACCCAGCCGACGCCCTACGCAGACTCGGTCTCATCACATGAGCACGCATCACGCCTGAGAGTCGAACCGAAAGCGCGGCTGCGCTCGACGACAGGGCTTGCGCGAGTTCCGGGGACGCGTAGGTGGTCGGGTTGCGGCGGGTTGGGGTGGATGGCAGTGCGGACACGGGGTTCGTGATCATTGTGGTGTCGAAGCCAAATGATCATGAGGGTTCCCGTGTCCGCTGTGTCATCTTCCCTGATCCCTGTCGTGCTGACGAAGCTGGGTCCGCTCGGGCCCGGGGACGTCGCCGATCTGCGTCCGTTCCTGGAGTCGGTGCCCGATCCCCGCTCGCGGCGGGGCCGCTGGTATTCGCTGGTGTCGATCCTGCTGGTCTGTGCGGCCGCGGCCGTCTCGGGGGCCAGGAGCGTCGACGAACTCGCCGAGTGGGGCGCGCGGGCCGATGCCGGGGTGCTGCAGCAGTTGGGCGTACGCCGTCACCCGCTGCGGTGGCGGCATGCTCCGTCCCGCTCGGCGATCGGCCGGGTCCTGGAACGGCTCGACGGAGATGCGCTGGACGCGGCCGTCAGCGCCTGGCTGGCCCGGCGCCACCGCGAGACGACCCCGGTGAACGAGAAGGGGGACGGCCGCCCGCAGCGGCGGGCGATCGCGGTCGACGGCAAGTCACTGCGCGGATCGGCCCGGCTCGACCGGCCCCGCCGGCATCTGCTGTCCGCCGTCACCCACGAGCGACCCCTCACCCTCGCCCAGGCCGAGATCGGTGCGAAGACCAACGAGACCACGCACTTCAAGCCCCTTCTGGAACCCCTCGACCTGCACGGCGACGTGATCACCTTCGATGCCCTGCACTCAGTGAAGGCCAACGTCAGCTGGCTCGTCGAGGTCAAGCAGGCGCACTACATCGCCGTCACCAAGACCAACCAGTCCACCTGCTTCGCCCAGTTGGACGGCCTGGACTGGATGGCCGTCCCCATCCAGCACACCGCTTCCAACACCGGGCACGGCCGCCGCGAGTCCCGCTCGATCAAGGCCGTCGGGATCGACGACAACCTCGGCGGGATCGCTTTCCCCCACGCCCGACTCGCCCTGCGCGTCCATCGCCGCCGCAAGCAGACCGGCAAGAAGGAGACCCGCGAGACCGTCTATGCGGTCACCAGCCTCGACGCCCACCAGGCCACTCCGGCCGAACTGGCCTCTCACCTGCGCGGACACTGGGCCGTGGAAAATTCCAGCCACCACATCAGAGATGTCACCTTCGACGAGGACGCCTCCACCGTTCACGCCGGCACCGCACCCCGGGCGATGGCCACCCTCCGCAACCTCGCGATCGGCACCCTGAAAGCCGCCGGCGCGGCCAACATCGCCAAGGTCACCCGCGCCATCCGCGACAACCCATCCCGAGCCCTCCCGATCCTGGGCATCACCAGAAACCCGACCCATTCCGGAACTTGATCACGCCCTGGGTTGTCGCCCCCTCGGCACCGCCGCTCGCCACCGTCGCCCCGACCGTGCCCAAGGATGCCATGTCCGACGTTCCGTCCTCCGGCGGCATAACGGTCAGCGGCTACATCCGCGGCGCCGAATCCGCCCCCGTACAGGGGGCTGCCGTCACCCTCATCTCGCCGGCAATTGGGCCGTACAGTGACCCATTCGGACGGCTCCTACAGGGTGGCCGCGCCAGCCTCGGACAGTTACGTACTCATCGCCTCCGCCGACGGATACCAACCCCAGGTCTCCGCTGTCGTGGTGGGCGAGGAGCCGGTCTCGCACGACATCCTGCTCTCCGGCACCAGCGGCCTGATCGGCACGGTGAGGTCGGCCGAGGGCAAGGAGCCGGTCGGCAGCGCCATAGTGGTCGCGGCCGATGTGCGCGGCGACGTGCTCGCGGCCGGGCTCACCGACCCGGACGGCACCTTCGCCTTCACCGGGATGGTGCCCGGGCAGCTGACCCTCGCGGTGACCGCGACCGGGTACCGCCCACTGGCTCTGCCCGTCGAAGTTTCCGCCCAGGGCGTGACCAGGACCGAGATCGATCTGCTCTCCGGCTCACAGGTGACGGGTGTGGTGGAGGCGGCGGGTCGGCCGCTGGCTGACGCACGGGTGACGCTCGTCGACGTGGCCGGCAACGTGGTCGCCAGCACGGCCACCGGCGAGGACGGGGGGTATGCCTTCACCGACCTGGACAGTGGCGAGTACACGGTCATCGCCACCGGCTACCCGCCGAAGGCCACCGGCCTGTCCGTGCAGGGCAGCATCGACGGCCACGACATCGAACTCGCCCACCCCGGCGAGTAACAGGGCCCCGGACCGGGCGTGTTTGAAAGCGCGCCCGGCCCGGTAGGACTGAACCCCTGCCACGAGCTGATCAACCTGCCCACCCTCATGCAGGAACTGTGGCTCCTGCAACAGGACCCCGATGCGCCTGAAGGAGGACGCACACGGTCACGTCCTCGTGGGCCTACTGGCAGCCGCTGTGGTCAAACGGCCGCCGCTCCCGTCGGCTCGCTTCTGCCGAGACGGCCCTGCTGGCCGAGCACCTCGTCCCTGGCAACGATCACCCGACGCTCGACATCGGCAGCGGCGACGGTGCGCTCGCCCGTCACCTCCACCACCAGCTCGGCTTCCGCACCACCGGTCTCGATTGGTCCCGCGCCGTTGCCTTGGTCGAGCGGTGACGCGGTGGGCGGTCAGCCGCCGAGGATCTCGCGCGCCAGCTTGGCCGTCTCGGTCGGCGTCTTGCCGACCTTCACGCCGGCGGCCTCGAGGGCCTCCTTCTTGGCCTGTGCGGTGCCAGAAGAGCCGGACACGATCGCGCCCGCGTGACCCATCGTCTTGCCCTCAGGGGCGGTGAAGCCCGCGACGTAGCCGACGACCGGCTTGGTGACGTGCTTGGCGATGTAGTCCGCCGCACGCTCCTCGGCGTCGCCGCCGATCTCACCGATCATGACGATCAGGTCGGTGTCGGGGTCCGCCTCGAACGCCTCGAGGGCGTCGATGTGCGTCGTACCGATGACCGGGTCGCCACCGATGCCGACGGCCGACGAGAAGCCGAGGTCACGGAGCTCGTACATCATCTGGTACGTCAGCGTGCCGGACTTCGAGACCAGACCGATGCGGCCCGGCTTCGTGATGTCGCCCGGGATGATGCCGGCGTTCGACTGGCCCGGGGTGATGAGACCGGGGCAGTTCGGGCCGATGATGCGGGTCTTGTTGCCCTTCGACTTCGCGTACGCCCAGAAGGCGGCGGAGTCGTGGACGGCGATGCCCTCGGTGATGACGACGGCGAGGGGGATCTCGGCGTCGATCGCCTCGACGACGGCGGCCTTGGAGAAGGCCGGCGGCACGAAGAGGACGGACACGTTGGCGCCCGTGGCCTCCATCGCTTCCTTGACCGTGCCGAAGACCGGGACCTCGGTGCCGTCGAAGTCGACCTTGGTGCCGGCCTTGCGCGGGTTCACGCCGCCGACGATGTTCGTGCCGTCACCGAGCATGAGCTTGGTGTGCTTCATGCCCGTGGCACCGGTCATGCCCTGGACGATGACCTTGCTGTCCTTGGTGAGGAAGATAGCCATGGTGGTCTGAGTCCCTCTTCCTTACTTCGCAGCCGCGGCGAGCTCGGCGGCCTTGTCGGCCGCGCCGTCCATGGTGTCCACACGCTGAACGAGCGGGTGGTTGGCGTCGCTCAGGATCTTGCGACCGAGCTCCGCGTTGTTGCCGTCGAGGCGCACGACCAGCGGCTTGGTGACCGCTTCGCCCTTGTCGGCGAGAAGGGCCAGGGCCTGCACGATGCCGTTGGCGACCTCGTCGCAGGCGGTGATGCCACCGAAGACGTTGACGAAGACGGACTTGACGTCCGGGTCGCCGAGGATGATCTCCAGGCCGTTCGCCATCACCTGGGCGGACGCGCCGCCACCGATGTCCAGGAAGTTGGCCGGCTTCACGTTGCCGTGGTTCTCACCGGCGTACGCGACGACGTCCAGGGTCGACATGACCAGGCCGGCGCCGTTGCCGATGATGCCGACCTCGCCGTCCAGCTTGACGTAGTTGAGGTTCTTGGCCTTGGCGGCAGCCTCGAGCGGGTTGGCTGCGTCCTTGTCCTCGAGCGCCTCGTGGTCGGGCTGGCGGAAGTCCGCGTTCTCGTCGAGCGAGACCTTGCCGTCAAGGGCGATGACCTTGCCGGAGGCGACCTTGGCGAGCGGGTTCACCTCGACGAGGAGGGCGTCCTCCTTGATGAAGGTGTCCCACAGCGTCACCAGGATGTCGGCGACCTGGTCGGCGACCTCGGCCGGGAACTTCGCCTGGGCGACGATCTCCTGGGCCTTCTCCTTGGAGACACCCTCGTTGGCGTCGACCGGCACCTTCGCGAGGGCGTCGGGGTTCTCCTCCGCGACGACCTCGATCTCCACGCCGCCCTGGACGGACGCCATGGCGAGGAAGGTGCGGTTGGTGCGGTCGAGGAGGTACGAGACGTAGTACTCCTCGAGGATCTCCGGAGCGGTCTCGGTAATCATCACCTTGTGGACCGTGTGGCCCTTGATGTCCATGCCGAGGATGTCCGTCGCGCGGGCGACGGCCTCGTCCGGGGTGGCGGCGAGCTTGACGCCGCCGGCCTTGCCGCGGCCTCCGACCTTCACCTGCGCCTTGATGACGGACTTGCCGCCCAGTCGCTCGGTGGCCTCGCGGGCCGCCTCAGGCGTGTCGATGACTTCACCGGCCAGCACCGGTACACCGTGCTTGGCGAAGAGGTCCCTCGCCTGGTACTCGAACAGGTCCACGCGCGTCCGTCCCTTTTCCGTGATCTCGCAGTTGATTTAATGCGTAGGCGTGCCGCGAGGGGAATTGTGACGGCATTTTTCACCAGGAAGGCGTACACCGTGACTGGCACGCGGCATGTCCATCCAGCAGGTTATCCCCGCGCTCGGCCGGACCATAAATCGCAGGCCACATATGAGCGGTGATTACAGTCACAGATGCCGTTGAGGAAATACTTCGCTCCGCCGACCACGAGACGCTGGATCGTGGCCTCGCGCGCGGCGTCCTGAGTTTTCTGCGCCGAGCTCAGCACATGCTCGGCGAAGTTCTCCAGCACACAGAAATGCACGCGCGTTCGGGCACGGCCTACTACCCAATGTCAAGCCCTCACAATAGCGGGAATGTGTGTACAGCGATGCTGAACGCGCATGAGAAAAATAGCCGGGGCCCGCCCCTGCACGTGCTTCTGCCGCTATTGTCGAATGTCATGGAAAAGCAGCGACGGAAATACCTCGAGTGTCCCTGCGGCGAACTGCTCGAGGGCAGCAACAACGACGCCCTCGTAGCCGGGGTCCAGGCTCATCTGCGCGCGGCGCACCCCCACTTGGAGTACGACCGGGAGCAGATCCTGCTCATGGCCTACTGACCGTCTCGTCCGGCCCTGTGCAGGATCGCCTCGGCCCGGGCCAGGACCGGGGCGTCGACCATATGCCCGTCGACGCGAACCGCTTCGCCCTCGCCGACGGCGGCCAGCACGCTCCGCGCCCAGTCGAGCGACTCGGCGCTCGGCCGGAACGCCGCATGGGCCCCTGCCACCTGCCGCGGATGGATTAGAAGCTTGCCCGCGAGGCCGACTTCCTGCGCGCACCTCAGATCGTCGGCCAGGGCCTGTTCATCGTCCAATGCGGTGGTCACCCCGTCGATCGGCCCCGGGAGACCGGCCAGCCGTGAGGCATGCACCAATGTCGACCGGGCGTGCAGCATCGCCGACCCGGTCGGCTCCGCCCCGATGTCGAGGGCGTAGTCGAGGTGTCCGAAGGCCAGCCGGACGACACCGGCGGTGGCCGCCAGTTCATACGCGTGCGCCACTCCCTCCGCCGACTCGATGAGGGGGATCACCGGGACGTCGGTGAGGCCCGCGACCGATGCCGCCGAGGAACGGGTGTCCGCCTTGGCGAGCATCACCGCGAGCAGGCCGGGCAGGTCGGTGAGGGCTTCCAGGTCGCGGTGGTGGTGCGGACTGGTGACCGGGTTGACCCGTACACAGGCACGGCCACGAGCCGCCAGATACTCCGCGACTGCTTTGCGCGCGCTGTCCCTGCGCCCCTCGGCGACGGCGTCCTCCAAATCGATGACCACGACGTCCGCCCCAGCCGCGGCCGCCTTGGCGAACCGCTCGGGGCGATCGCCGGGCACGAACAGGAAAGAGACGGCCGATCGCAGCACGTCGCTCGCCTCCGGTGCAGTCAGTCCGGTCATCTCGCTGCCTCTCACGCCTGGACCGGCTCGACGGCGGCCGTGATCCCGAACTCGGACAGCACGGTGGCGGTGTGCTCACCGACGTCGGGAACGGGCCCCATGACCGGCTCGAGGCCGTCCATGGTGACTGGCGGCACCAGCGCCCGAAGGGTTCCCTTGGGCGACTCGTACGTCTTCCACCGGCCGCGGGCCTCCAGTTGCGGGTGGGCGGCGAGCCCGTGCATGTCCCGCAGCAGGGCGTTGGCTATGCCCGCCTCCTCCAGCTTCGCGGCGACGTCGGCCGCGGTGCTGCCGAGGAAGGCACGCTCGATCTCGCCGCGCAGATCATCCGCGTTCTCCACGCGCAGGGAGTTGCGGAGATACCGCGGGTCCTCGGCCAGTTCGGGCCGGCCGAGGATCTTCTCGCAGAACACGCGCCACTCGCGTTCGTTCTGCAGGCCGAGGAAGACGAGGCTGCCGTCCCCGCAGCGGAAGGGGCCGTACGGGGAGATGGCGGCGTGGCGGGCCCCGGTGCGAGCCGGCGCCGTGCCGCCGTAGGAGGCGTAGTTGAGCGGGTAGGCCATCCACTCGGCGAGCGCCTCGAGCATGGAGATCTCGATGGTCGCGCCTTCCCCGGTCTGCCCGCGGCGGATGACCGCGGTCAGAATGCCCGTGTAGGCGTACATGCCTGACGCGACGTCCGCAATGGAGATGCCGACCTTCGAAGGCTCCTCCTCGGTGCCTGTGATGGAGACCAGTCCCGCCTCGCACTGCACGAGGAGGTCGTAGGCCTTCTTGCCGGAGTACGGCCCTCCTGCGCCGTATCCGGAGACCGACACATGGATGAGTCCCGGGTTCTCGGCACGCAGTTCGGCGGCGCCCAGGCCGAGCCGTTCCGCTGCGCCGGGCGCGAGGTTCTGGATGAAGACGTCGGCATGGCGGACCAGTTCGCGGATGGCCGCCTGGCCGTCCTCGCTCTTGAGGTCGAGGCAGACCGATTCCTTGGAGCGGTTGAGCCAGACGAAGTGGCTGGCGAGACCGCGCACGGTCTCGTCGTAGCCGCGGGCGAAGTCACCGACTCCCGGCCGCTCGATCTTGATGACCCGGGCGCCCAGATCGGCGAGCTGCCGCGTGGCGAACGGGGCCGCCACCGCCTGTTCGAGCGCGACGACGGTCAGGCCTCGGAGGGGATGCATGCGCGTACTCCTGAATAGAGGGCGGGCTCAGCGGGCGAGAAGGGAGGGGCTTTCCAGCGTTTTGGTGAAGTACAGGACCTCGGCGGCGAGTTCGGGCTCGCGGCCCATCCGGCGGAAGATCTCCAGGTCCTGGTCGAGCTTGGCGGAGTCGCCGGAGTGGAAGATCAGCTGCTTGTTGGAGGTGGCGCGCGGGCTCGCCTTGTCGACGAAGGCCGTGCGACGGGCATCGGCGTAGCGGGTGAGGACGCTGTCGTCGACGCCCTTCACGACGACCGCGCCGAGCGTCTCGATCAGCGCGTACGCGTCGAAGAGGCCCATGGTCAGGCCGAGCCCGCCACAAGGATTGGTGGCGTGCGCCGCGTCGCCGGCCAGCAGCACCCGGCCGGCGCGGTAGGTCGACGCGCTGCGCTGGTGCATCCGGTAGGGGGAGATGGCATCCAGCTCGATCCTCTCCATGACGTCCTCGCCGAAGACCTGCGCCAGGAACCCCGGCAGGCGCTCGGTCACCGTCTCGGCGGGGAGCGCTGCGTCCTCCATGTAGGTGTAGCGCCACAGGCCGTGCTCACAGGACTCGTCGATCTTGGCGATGATGGCGCCGTACTTCTCGTCGACGTAGAACGTCGACTGGGCCCAGCCCTCCCGGTCGTCGGGGAAGCGGATGTTGGCGGCCACGAACCGTTCCGGCCAGGTCATGCCGTCGAACCCGAGTCCCAGCGCGCCACGGACTGCCGAGCGTGCGCCGTCCGCGCCCACCACCCAGGCCGCTCGGAGCGAGGTCTCGCCGGTGTCCGACCTCAGGCGCAGTTCGGCGCCCGACTCGTCCTGGGAGACGCCGATCAACTCATGGCGCCACAGGACACGGGCGTTGGGGAACTTCTCCACCTCGTCGAGGATGATGCGGGCGAGTGCCCCCTGGCCGAGGTGGAGGTTGTACGGGTGCTTGACCCGGCCCGCGAGGGGTTGGAGTCCGTACTCGACGATCTCGCCGGTCCTGCGCACGCGGTAGGCGTAATCCTGCTTGAAGAAGCCTGCCGTCCTGGCCGCCTCGAAGAGGCCGAGCCGGTCGAGGCCGTCCAGGGTCGACCAGTGATAGACGATCGCCCGGGGCGCATCCTGAAGACCGGGGGCACGTTCGACAACAGTGACCTCGATTCCCTGCTGGGCGAGGCCGAGTGCGGTCAGGAGCCCTGTCGGTCCAGCGCCGACCACCACGACCTGTTGCTCTTCGCTCACCGTCAGCCTCCACAAATTCCGTATTTTTTCTGGGATTTCAGCTTAGGAATCCCGCACTTCACCATGAACGAGAATTGGGTCGACCGCCAATGCCACCTATTCGCCCAGGCGATTCACTTCACGCATGCAATTCGGAGCGTCGACCTTTCCGCGCTGTTGCGGATGCCGGGAGAATTGCAGAGACCGTGAAACTCGCCGGACGCTCGAGGCCGATGCCGAGGACGCCTCCACCTTCACTCGGCGGCCAAGATCACGGGGCGGAGGCGTCCGGCTGAGGCCTCCTCAGCCGACCGGAGCCGGGCCGGAAGTGAGGACCGTCCGGGCCTGCTGCCACGGCAGTTCGTTGCGTAGCATGGCGCGGAGCTTCACGAACTGGGCCCGGCGTTCGAAGGCCAGCACACCCGTGACGAGATCGCCCATGCGGTAGACGACGAGAAGCCCGTCGGCGTTCCGGTCCTCGACGATCTCCTCCGTGCCGGTGCGGTAGCCGGCGAACTGGATGCGGACACCGTGCTGGTCCGACCAGAAATAGGGCACGCTGCCGCAGACGACAGGGTCCTCGCCAGCGAAGACGTTGACGGCGTTGATGCCGGCCACGCGCCCCTGCTCGGCCGCGTTGGTCCAGTGCTCGATCCGCATCGTGGCGCCCCACCGCGGATTGCGCCAGCGCACGGCGTCACCGGCGGCGAAGACCCGCTCGGCCGCCTTGAGCGTCGCGTCGCAGACGATGCCGTTGTCGAGCAGCACGCCGGACTCCTCCAGCCAGGCCGTCGACGGCCGTACGCCGACCCCGACCAGGATGACGTCCGCCGGCACCCGCGAATCGTCGTCGAGCAGAAGGAACCGCCGCCCCCCGTCCTCGCCGAGTCCGGTAACGGCCGCGCCGAATCGTAGCTGAACACCGGCGGCCCGGTGCAAGGCCTGGTACTCCCGCGCGACAGCGTCGCCGAACCGGCCCAGCGGCCTGTCCGCCAGGTCGACCACGGTGACCCGGCGGCCGGCCTTGGCCAGGGTGGCCGCGAACTCCCCGCCGATGAATCCCGCGCCGATGACAGCGACGTGCGCACCCGGCCGCGACACCGCCGCGCGCAGCCCGACGGCGTCCTCATAGCGGCGCAGCGTGAACACGTCTGGCTGACCGGCGAACACCGGCGGAACGAACGGCTCGCAACCTGTGGCTGCCACCAGAGCGCCGTATTCCAGGGAACCGACCGTGGTCAGCAGCCGGCGGTTCGCCACGTCAAGGCCCTCGGCCCGGGTGTTGAGCGCGAAGGTAACGCCCTGCTCACGCAGGCTTGCCACCGCCGGGTAGGTCAGCGCCTCGCGGTCGAAGGGTTCCTCCAGCCCCACCTTGGACAAGGGCGGACGCTCGTGCGGCGGATGAACCTCGTCGCTGACCACCATGAGGCTGAGATGCGGTGCCTGGCGGGAGACGGTCTCCGCGGCGCGAAGAGCGGCGACGGATCCGCCGACGACCACGATGTCGGATCTACGCACGGTCATGGGTCTCACGCCTCCGTCAGGGTGCTCACGGCGCACACCGTCCCGGCGGCGCTGCGTGCCTCGGCGCCCTGAGCGAGGCCGTCCGGGCCCGGCACGACCGAGAAGGTCTGCGCCTTGGTCATCGGCGAGACCAGGCGGTAGCCGAAGGTCCTGCCGATCAGGTCGATGCCCTCGCGGCGCATGTGCTCGCCCATCATGAAGGCGAGGAGCGGGCCGTGGATCACCAGCCCGTCGTAGCCTTCATTGCGGCACCAGTCCAGGTCGTAGTGGATCCGGTGGGCGTTGTACGTCAGCGCCGAGAACCGGAACAGCATTCGCTCGTCCGCGGAGAGCCGAAGCTGCGGGCCGGCCGGGGGCTCGGGCGGCGCCGGGGGTACCGGCAAGGCGCTCGAACCCGGGGCGCGGTAGACGATGTCCTGCTCCTCGCGGATCACCAACCGCCCGTCCTGAAAGATCTCCTGAGCGACCGTCGTGAGGGTCAGAAGACCGGTACGTCCCTGCTTGTCGACGGACCGGGCGACGAAGGTCACCTTGGTCGCCGGCTTGCCGATCTCGAGGAGCCCGTGCGTCGTGACCCGCCCGCCGCCGAACATGCGCCGGCGGCCCGGACCCGGGGGCGCCGGGATGCCCACAACGGGGTGCCCGTCCTCACCCAGTTCGCTCTCGCGGCTGCGCTCGAGCAGGTAGCTCCAGTGCCACAAGGGCAGCACGCGGTCCCCGGCCTTGTGGGGGATGTCGAGATCGAGCATCGCTGCCAGCGCTTCGGCCGGCTCGGCGGCGATCACCTCGGTGCGCTCGACCGTTTCCTGATTCGTCATGTCATCCGTTCCATTCATTCCCATGCGCGTCTGTTCATGCCCGTGCACGCAGGGAGTGCAGGAGCTCCGAGAGATCGGGCGCGTCCTCCAGATGCTCCACCGCGTCGACGAGTTCGGCGGCGGCCCCAGCGCCGAGCGGCTCGACCAGGGCCCGCGCCTTGGCCACAACTTCCTCGTGGGACATCGGGTTCTGCGCCGAGCCCTTCGCCGTGGTCGGGTTGCCCGCCTCCAGGGTGAGCACCTCGCCGTCGATGAGCTCGATATCGAAGCGGGGGCCGTCCTCGAGCTGGATGCCCGGGTCGGCGTGCATGGAAATCTTGCTCATCGTCTCCCTGACACGCGGCTCGTGAACGCGGGGCGGCTCGTACTCGTCCAGGCCGAGCCGACCACCGCACAGCGCCAGGGCGACCGAGTACGGGAGGCTGAACTGCGCGTCGAACAAGGTCTCCACGGGGTCGACGGACAGCATGTTGATCGCCGTCTCCCCTGCGGTGATGCGCAGGCTCCGTACGTCCTCCGCCTGGATCGGGCGCGAGGCCAGCAGGTCCATCACCGTGTCGATGGCCGAATGGCAGCCTCGGCAGCACGCGTACGGCTTGAGGTAGGAGCTCGCGACATTGAAGTCGGTGCCCAGGTCCTTCAGCGCCGCATCGGCAGACCCCTCCCCACCGTTGTAGGTGGCGAACAGTCCGCCCCACTTCGCCTCGAAGAGCCGACGCGGACCGGTGAGTCCCCCACGGGCGAGGACGGCCGCGTCCACGCCCGTCTCGCCGGCCTTCCCGGGGTGGAGTCGCTTGGTCATGGCTCCGTCGTCCTTGAAGGCCCACACGCCGCCCGTGAACGAGCCGGCGATGCCGAGCGCGTCGGCGAACCGCTCCGCGTCGAGGCCAAGGGACTTCGCGGCCGCGGCGGCCGCGGCGATGCTGCCCATCGTGCCGCTGGAGTGCCAGCCGCGGTCGGTGTGCGCGGCGAAGCCGCCCAGGGCCCCCAGGGCTCGGTAGCCGATGTCGTATCCGGCGACGGTGGCCGTGATGAGGTCACGCCCTGAGCCACCCGCCGCCTCGGCCGTGGCGATCACGGCCGGCAGCACGGTCGAACCGGCGTGCCCGGGGCCGCCTCCGTCGTCGAAGTCGCGGGCATGCGCCGACATGCCGTTGGCGAGGGCGGCCTGGGCAGGGGTGAGCCTGAGGCGCGTGCCCCACACGAGGCTGCCCGACGCGGTGTCCTGGATCCCCGCCAGCGCGTCGATCACGCTGGTCGCCTCGGCGGTGGTCGCGCCGAGCATCGCGACGGCGAGCGTGTCAAGGATGTGGTCCTTGACTCCCGCGACCACGTCCTCGGGCAAGTCTTGGAAGGCGATGCCCGCCCAGTGAGCTGCGAGCGTCTCCGTCAACGAGGGTGTGCTACTGGTCATTTGCCTGGCCCCCTCACGGCTTCAGGTCGACGGTGAGTTTGCCGATAAGCCACCGGCCGCCCGCCTGGTCGATCCGTGTGGCGTCCTCGACGACCCGGGCGCCCGGGTAATGCTCGGCCAGGTGGCGCACCACCTCCTCGATCTCGGCCTTGGCCAGCCCCTGCCCCAGGCAGTTGTGGGAACCGGTGCTGAAGGTGAGCGGCTGGTTGCGCTCCCGATCGAGGTCGAACTCCTCGGAGTGCTCGAACTTCTCCGGGTCGCGGTTGGCCGACCAGACCGCCACGTGCACGTCGCTCCCCTTGGGGATGACGGTGCCCTCAAGCTCGACGTCCTCGACGGCGATCTTGCTCACCACGCCGGTGCGTGGGAAGAGCCGCAGGCTCTCGACGACCGCCGCGGGGATCAGCTCCGGATCGGCAACGATCCGCTGCCAGGCCTCCCGATCACGGAGCAGGGTCCAGACGACCAGGCCGGCCTGGTGCGCGGTGTTGACGGAGCTCGCCTCGAGCATCGAGGTCGCCTCGGCCAGGACCTCCTGCTCGGTCAGCTTGCCTTCGTCGCCGAGGGAGATGAGGTACGACAGCATGTCATCGCCCAGCCCCTCGGCGCGCTTCCTGGCGATGAGGCCGGCGAGGTAGGCGAAGAGCTCGTCGTAGGCCTCCACGATCACCGGGGTCAGACTGCGGTCCCTGGTGAGCAGTGACAGAGTGCGCTCGGACAGGCTTTGCACCTGGGGTGCGTCGCTCGCGGGCGCGCCCGCGAGGTGACAGTAGACCAGCGACGGGATGCGCTGGGCGACGCCCCGGTAGAAGTCGACGGGCGCCGAGTCGTCGAGATCGGCGTTGATCGACTCCACGATCCGGCGGAGCACGTCGCGTGTGTTCTTCACCGTCACCGGGCTCATGAAGCGGGCGAGCGGCAGACGCAGGCGAAGGTGCCGGTCGCCCTCCAGCATGATGATGCTGCGGGCCCGGAAGTCGTGGACCGGGCCGGAGGTGATGCCGAACTCCTCCATCAGCCGCAGCGCGGAGTTCTGGAACCGCTTGTCGCGCAGCACCTTGGAGGCCAGGTCGTAGCCAAGGACGGCGGTGCCGTAGTCGCCCTGCACAAGGGCGTGTCCGTCGAGCGCACCGCCCTGGTGCGTGCCGGCGTCGGGCGAGAACGGATCAAAGGTCGCTATCTCGTTCATGGGGGTCACCCGCGGGCGATCGCGCCGACGGGGCAGCACACGATGACCTCTTCGAGCTCGGCCTCACGCCCGGGGTCCACCTCGGTCCTGAGCTGCTCGAGCAGGCCATCGTCACCGATGCGGAATACGTCCGGCATCAGTGCGGCACACGTGCCGTTGGCGTCGCACCGGTCGAAATCGACCTTCACTTTGATCATGGCAAGGGACTCCTTTGTCATTTCGTTCGTGCCCGGGGTGCCGGCCTCGGGCGGATCACTTGCTCAGGCCTCGGCCGACGCGAGCACGATGTCGAAGCGGACCTTCGACCAAGTGCCGTCGACGACCTGGCCGTCCGGCGTGAGTGTTCCGGCCGGCTGTTCCTCGAAGTCCTTGACCAGCGACTCCTTCACGCCGAAGACGCTGTCCGTGTCGAGGAGTTCGTCACCGCGCACGAAGATGTGCGTGACCAGCTCACGGTGACCGGGTGCGCGAACGAGGAAGTGCAGGTGGGAAGCGCGCATCGGGGACCGGCCGACGGCCTGCAGCAGCCGTCCGACAGGGCCGTCGTGCGGGATCGGGTAGGGGGTCGGCGTGATGCCCCAGAAGCGGTAGGAACCCCGGACGTCGGTGCGGAAGTGGGCGCGTGCGGCGGTGCGGTCGTCCGTGTACTGCAAGTCGTACAGGCCGTCCTCGTCGGCCTCCCACACCTCGACCAGTGCCCCGGGAACCGGGTTGCCGTCGGTGTCGGTGACGGTGCCCTCGACCCAGCACGGCTGCCCGGCCGCGCCGAACGACATGTCGCCGCCAAGCGGGATCTCCGGCGAGCCTTCGACGAAGAACGGGCCCCACACGGTCGCCTCGGTGGCGTTCCCGTACACCTCGTTGTTGACGGTGATGGTCTGCATCGAGGCGCCGAGAACGTCGGAAAGCAGGATGAACTCCTGCCGTTTGTCATCGGTGATGTGGCCGGTGGCGGTGAGGAACTCGATCGCCTTGTTCCATTCGGCCTCGGTCAAACGTGTCTCTTGGATGAAGGCGTGGACGTGCCTGACGAGCGTGGTAATGAGCTCCTTGAGCCGCGGATCCACGCAGTTGTCGAAGGAGCGCACCACCCGCTCGGTCAACTCCGCCTCCCGGCGGGCCTGTTCCGTGCCGGAAGCGCTTGATGTCTCGGTAACCGAGGCCTCGCGGTTGTCGTTCATACCGGCCCCTGTCCGGACCATGCAGACTGCAACAGGGCGGTGATGCTCGCCGGAGTCACCGGCGCGGGGTTGTTGGCCGGAACGGCCTTCACAATGGGGCCGACGGCCTTGGCGATGCCGTCGGCGGGCATGCCGTGATCCTTCAACGCCCTTGGCGCGCCCAGGACTTCACGCAGGGCTGCCAGCCCATCGGACGCCGTTGCCGAGCCGAACGCCCGGGCGATCCGGGCCTCGGCCTCGGGTGCGTGGGGTGCGTTGAAGGCCAGCACGTACGGAAGCACGACCGCATGGGTCTGCGCGTGCGGCAGGTCGAACATGCCGCCGAGCACATGGCAAATCTTGTGGTGCATGCCCGAGCCGGCGGAGGCGAACGCGACCGCCGCCAGGTACGCGCCGTACAGCGTCTTCTCGATTCCCTCGAGGGAGGCCGGGGCATCCGCCACCTGCTGCAGCCCTTCGGCCAGGCCGCGGATGCCCTCCTCGGCCAGCGCCCGGTCGATCGGATCAGCGCGTGGACCCCACATCGAGTCCACGCAATGGGCCAGCGCGTTCAGACCGCTGGAAACGGCCATCTCGCCGGGCAACGTGGTCAGCAGGCAAGCGTCGTAGACGACCGAGCGCGGCAGCACCTTCGGATCGGCTCCGGTGCGCTTGGTCCCATCCTCGGTCAGGCCCCACACATCGGTCGCCTCGCTGCCGGCGTACGTCGTCGGCACGGCGACGACCGGCAGGCCGGTGGTCAGGGCGACCGCCTTGCCGAGTCCGGTGGTCGAGCCGCCTCCTACCGTGACGATCACATCCGCGCCGCAGGAGGCGGCAGCCTCCCGGGCTCGGGCGGCCACCTCGACCGGCACATGCATCACGACCTCTTCGTGAAGCAGTGCGACCGGAACCGCCGCGGCGATCGGGGCGGCCAGAGCCGCCTCCCGCTCCGAGGCGATCAGCATCACCTTGGCGCCACCGAGCGCCTCGACCTCGGCCGCCACGGCCGACGGGGCCTCGCCGGAGGCGAAGACCACGCGCTGCGGCAGCGTCTCGTGGACAAACTTCATCGGTTCACGCTTCCTTGGTCCGCGGCAGCCATCCGAGCAGAGCTGAGGCGACCCCGTCGGGATCCTCGAGGGCGGAGAAGTGCCCTACGTCCTCCAGCGTCACCAGCCGCGCGCCGGAGATCCCTGAGGCGAGCGCGTGGCCCAGGCTCGGCGGCGTGATCGCGTCGTTGTCGCCCACCAGGACCATCGTCGACACGGAGATCGCCGACAGTTCCTGGCGTCGGTCGTACCGCTCGGCGACCGCCCGCTGCTGGTCCTTGAAGACCTCCACACCCAGGGCGCGGACCATCTTTCCCGCGAGCGCGGTGATGTCGGGCCGGGCCAGCGCCACGGCGCCCGCGATGATGTCGGCGGCCTTCTCGAAATCACCGGACTCCGCCAGACCGATGGCCCTGAGCGAGTTGTCCCGGCGTTGCGGCTCCGCGGCAATCGCGGAGGTGTTGAGCAAGGCGAGGCCCTGGACCCGGCCAGTGCCTCGCAGCACGACGTCGAGCGAGACGTACCCGCCCATCGAGATGCCGGCGAGGTTGAACTTCTCCGGCGCCTTCTCCAGGACCGAGTCGGCCATCGCCTTGATCGAGGCACCCTCGCCCCGGATCACCCGGCACTCGACATGTGCGGACAGCCGCTCGACTACGGGCTGCCACAGGCGCTCGTCCGCACCCAGCGCGGGGATCAGTACCAGTGGATGGTTCAGCATCTTCATTCCTCCTGGCTTACGCGGCACCATCGACATTGAGGACACAACCGGAGGTGAACCCCGCCTCATCGGAGACGAGGTAGGCGACGGCGGCGGCGATCTCTGCACCGGTGCCCGTACGCCCCGCCGGGATCGCCGCACGGGTGGCCACCTGCGCCTCCTCGGGCAGCGCCTCGAACACCCGCCGCACCCGGCCCTGCTCCGGCAGGATCAGTCCGGGCGAGACGACGTTGACCGTGATGCCGACGCTGCCCAGGTCCTTCGCGAGCTGCTTGGTGAGCCCGATGACCGCAGCCTTCGACGCGGCGTACGGCAGTCGCGCACCCACGGTGCCGGACGGTCCGGAGAGCCCGTTGGCCACCGCCGAGGAGAAGTTGACGATGCGCCCGAAGCCGTTCCGGCGCATCAACGGCACCGCCATCCGGCTGCACAGGAACGCGCTGGTCACATTGGCGTTCAGGACCCGCGACCACATCTCGGGAGCGATGTCCTCGATGTCGTGGGCGGGCTCCGTTCCGCTGCCGCCCGCGGTGTTCACAAGCGCGTCGACCCGGCCGAAGTGGCTCTCGATCTCGGCGAAGGCGTCCGAGACGAGCGTGGCGTCCGCCAGGTCCGCCTTGACGGTGAGCACCCGGACCGCGGGGAACGCGGCGCGGATCGCGGCGGCCGTGGACTCCAGGCCCTCGCCGTTGAGGTCGAGAAGTGCCAACTCGAATTCCTCGCCAGCTAGTTGGTGCGCGATCTCCGCGCCCAGGCCCTCAGCGCCGCCGGTCACCACGGCCACCTTCTTTTCCGTCTCCTGCGCTGACAGCACCGGACTCCTCCAGGACGTTCCGCCGGCTGCGAGCCATGAGCAGCCGCACAGGTCCGTACGACCCGCGGCCCCCAGCGTGTCCTACAGCGATCACGCACATCAATGACGAAAAAATTCGCCCAGCAATGCATTTTCCGTATGACATCCATGGCCGCCGGATTTGCGGCCGTCGGAAACACTCATGCGCGTATCGCATGGCCATCATGAACTTCCTGTGCCTATTCCCGCTCGCCGTGACTCCGCATGCTGCTGGGGGTGACCGGTGTTACCCGGACATCTGCATTTCCGCACCCTGTGGAGGAAGCCGTGACACAGTCAATTCCCGGATCGTTCCTGGCCGTTGAGCCGAATCCGGAGATCGTCTCCCGCGCGACGGCGCTGGTCCCGATGATCCGCGAGTACGCGAACCAGGGCGCCGAGGGCCGCCGGGTTGCGCCCGAGGTAATCAAGGAGCTGGACAGGGCCGACCTCTTCCGGCTCTTCCTGCCGGCGCGTTTGGGCGGTCTTGAGGCTTCGGCAGCGACAATCTTCGAGACGCTCGCGGAGGTGTCGCGCGGAGACGGCTCCACCGGCTGGGTGACCACACTGCTCTCGTCGGCCGCCGGCTATGTGTCCACCTTCCCCGACCAGGCCCAGCACGACATCTTCGGTGCGAACCCGCGTGCCCGCGTCTCGGGCACGTTCGCCCCCACCACGCAGGTCGAGCGTGTTGTGGAGGGCGGCTACCTGGTGAGCGGCCGCTGGCCGTATTCCTCAGGTTCCTTCGCCGCGGACTGGCTCACCCTGGGTCTCCTCATCCCGCGCGAGAATCCCGACGAGAACCCGGTCTCCATGGCGCTCTTCCCCCGTGACGCCTGCCGGATCGAGCCCTCCTGGTTCGTCACCGGCCTCACGGGAACGGGCAGCGACACCGTGGTCGTCGACAACCAGTTCGTCCCGGACCACCGAATCCAGCCCATGCACAACATGCTCGACGGAGAATGGCTGACCTCGCACAAGGAGGACCGGGTCGCCGGCTGGCCGTTCAGCTCGCTCGTGTCTGTCATCCTCGCCGCTCCCCAGCTCGGGTTGGCCCGCCACGCGCTGGAGATCACCCGCGCCAAGCTGGGCGACAAGCGGGTGACGAACACGGCCTACCGCCAGGCCCGCCTGTCCCCCACCCACCAGCTCAACGTGGCCGATGCGGCGACCAAGCTCCACCTCGCTGAACTGGCCATGCGGCGTGTCGCGCACGACATCGACACCGCGAGTGCCGAGCGCCGGCGGCCGGACGTGGAGACACGCGCCAGGATCCGCAACGACACGGGTGTCATCGCGGACCTGTGCAAGGAGTCGATCGGTCTCCTTCTGACGGCCAACGGCTCCGGTTCGTTCGCGGAGAGCAATGTCCTCAGCCGGATCTGGCGTGACTCGGAGATCGCGAACAGGCACGCGCACGTCACGTCGGGCATCGGCCGCGAGGCCTACGGCCGGATACTGCTGGGCAACCACGACCACCTGATCGAGCTGTGACATGCCGACCATGACCGACAACTCCCACATCGAAGGCGGCCGTGCGGCGATCCACGACGCGGCGGTCTACCGGCGTGTCCTCGGGCATGTCCCCACCAGCGTGGCCGTGGTGACCGCCACCGGCCGCTCGGGACGGCCGGTGGGCATGACCGTCGGATCGTTCACCTCCGTCTCCCTCGACCCACCACTGGTCGCCTTCTTCGTCGACCAGGCATCATCCACCTGGCCTCACCTGTACGCGGCCGACCACTTCGGCGTGAGCATCCTGGGGCATGCCCAGAGCGAACTGTGCAGGGCGTTCTCCCGCCGCTCCGAGGACCGGTTCGTGGGCGTGGACTGGCACACGTCCGACCTGGGTGTCCCGCTCCTTTCGGAGGCCATCGTGACCCTGGAGTGCAGCCGGGCCAAGATCGACCTGATCGGCGACCACTACCAGGTGGTCGGCCGCGTCGAGTCGATGGAACTGCGTGCCTCGAACCCACCGCTGATCTTCCTGCAAGGCGGGTTCGTGGACATGGACGGCCCCTCCGCCTCCTGAAAGGCGCTCCCCCTCGATGTGCCGCTGTCCGATCGGACAGCGGCACATCGAGGGGTCTTCGCTTTGGAAGGCCCGACCGGAAGGAGAGGCTCAGGAATTTCGCTGCGGCTATGCATCAGACGCATAATGCAGCGCCTGGATTGCACCGGCATTTGGCAACCGACCCGGGCTCACCGCCGTTTCACGGGAATTTTCGGAATCCAGCGTGACCGCGATTATTGAAGGAA
Organism: Streptomyces sp. NBC_01446; assembly: GCF_026340095.1. Taxonomy (GTDB): domain Bacteria; phylum Actinomycetota; class Actinomycetes; order Streptomycetales; family Streptomycetaceae; genus Streptomyces; species Streptomyces aureus. Next base: position 1,360,145 of record NZ_JAPEPO010000001.1, read on the forward strand.
CTATGCGTTGACTGTATGGTCCCCGCCAGAGCCGCAAGACCCGGAGGAACCATGGAACTGCGCGAACTGGAGTGGTTCAACACCCTCGCCGAGACCGAGAATATGACGGCTGCCTCCGCACGGCTGAACATCAGCCAACCCACCCTGTCACGGGCCCTGGCGCGCCTCGAGCGCAAGCTGGGGGTGAAACTCTTCGACCGCCGCCAGAACCGACTGCAGCTCAACCGGTACGGTGCGATCTTTCAGGCACATGCGATGCGGGCCATGAACGAACTCTCCAAAGCGGAGGAGCGGATCTCCACGCTCGTCGACCCGGACCAAGGCCAGGTTTCACTCGGCTTCCTGAATTCCTTTGGGGAGTGGCTGATCCCGGACCTGGTGAACCGCTACCGCGATCTGGCTCCCCGCACGTCCTTCGAGTTGCGCGGTGCAGCCTCGGACACGGTGACGGACGACGTACGCCAGGGCCGTATCGACATCGGCTTCGTGGCCCCGGAGCCGACCGCTGAGGACCTCGACTGGACCCCGCTCGGCCTCCAAAGACTGAGCGTCGGGGTTCCGGCGGGCCACCGGTTCGCGGACCGCGGCCATGTCACGATCGCCGACCTGGAGGACGAGCCGATGGTGGCGCTCAGGGTCGGATACGGCCTGCGGCACATCACTGAACGCCTGTGCCGGCAAGCCGGGTTCTCTCCGCAGATCGTCATCGAGGCCACCGACCTGTACACCCTGCCCCCGTTCGTCCTGGCAGGCTGGGGTGTCGCCATTGTCCCCGAACCGCAGCCGGGACAGCAGACCCTGACCCCCGTCATTCCCATCGACGACCCTTCCGCGTTCCGGCCCTACGGAATGCTGACGCGCCGGGGAGGACCGGGCGGGCAGGCCGCGCGGCGCTTCATGGCGTTCGTGACGGCACGGCCGAAGGCCATGGGAGCGCCGCAGGAAGCCGCCCCGCAGGCTGCCGGCGTGGCGACCAAGGCCGTCTGAGGAACGCCAGGAAGTGACGGCCTCCCGTTACACGCTCTCCGGTGCCGTCCACCCGCCGGCGCGCACATCCAGAGGTAAGCGGCCCGGGGGCAACCCATACCGGGCGACGAAATGCCGTCTTCGGAAGGCGAGCCGGCTGAGTTCATACAAGTACGCGACCACGCACGTGTAGTCCCGGTCAGGCCGTGGGTGTGGGGGCCGAGGCCCCAAGGGCAGGGCCGATCACGTCGGCGTGGCAGGAGCGATCGGCGCAACCACGAGAGCGGTGACGTCAGGAGGGGCGGACCGTGGGGACGGTCAGGAGGCGGTGGGAAGGCCAAGGGCGGGGAGGACCACGGCGTCGATGTACCAGGCGAGGGAGGCCTGGGTCGGCGGCTGGTCGTCGAGCAGCGCCGGGGTGACGTAGCCGCCGATCATCATGTGCAGCACGCCCTCCAGCGCGGGGCAGTCCGCACGGACCTCGCCGCGGTCGATGGCCCGCTGGATCACCTGATGGAAGCCGGACAACTCGGGCTCGACGAGCTGCGCCCGGAACTCCCCGCGCAGGTCGGCGATGTTGTGCATCGCCATGGCGACGCCGCGCATGAGCGCCGAGTTCCGTTCGATGGTGCAGTCGTCCTCAAGCTGGACCAGCGCGTGCAGGTCGCCGCGGAGGGTGCCCGTGTCGATGCCACTGAAGCGGTCCGGCTTGTTGTGCCTGACGGCCTTCACGACCAAGCCGGCCTTGCCGCCCCACTGGCGGTAGAGCGTGGCCTTGCTGGAACGAGTGCGGGCGGCGACGGCCTCCACGGTCAGGGCGTCGTAACCGACCTCGCGGAGCAGGTCAAGCACGGCCGCGAACAGCTCGGCTTCGCGCTCGGGCGTGATGCGACTGCGACGCTTCGTTGCCACCGCAGTCATGCCCCTCACCTTCCAACTCCGGCACGGACTCATCACGTAGACCTCAAAGACACCCTACGACTACGCGGAGGCGAATAATGTCGTACGTGCCCCGGCTCACGTCCGTTGAGAACATATAAGTTGCCCTGGCCCTTGCGCCTCAAGGCATGGAAACTTGACCTGGTTGCGCCTGACGCACCTCAGCGGTGCCAGTTGTGCTTCGTGGCCGAGGACGACATCGCGGCTGACCCCGCTCGACGAACCCAGCCGCGCCTGGCGGATCACCGCCGACCGCACCAAGGCCGGCCGCCCCCGCTTCTCGCCCGGCGGCAGCCAAGTCGCCCCCACGAGCTGCCTGCCGCCTCGTGGGGCCTACAAGGTGGCCCCCCCGGCCGCACCCTCCCCTGGGGCCAGGTCGCCGACCTCCAGACCGCCGACATCGAGGGCGAGTGCCGTACCTCCTGGTCCTCACCGGCAGCCCGCCGTAAGAGGCTCGCCTTCCTGCGCCTGGGCGCCTCGCTGCAGTCAGGATGAGTTGCCGCCGGCAGACGGACCAGCCGCGTCTCCCGCCGGCGGCCCACCCTCGGCTGCCACTGCCCACTCCTCCCTCGGAAATCCAGGGCCACCTAGCGGGCCGACGCGGCCTCGGCCGCCCGCCGCTGGGCTCCGCGCAGGGTCTGCACGAGAAGCGTCGCGATCGTCATCGGACCCACTCCACCGGGGACCGGTGTGATGTAGGAAGCACGCCTCGCGGCCGTTTCGAATTCGACGTCGCCTCGGTTGTCGGCATACCCCGCATCGACCACGACCGCGCCCGGCTTGACCCACTCGCCCTTGACGATTCCCGGCACCCCAACCGCCGCCACGACGAGGTCGGCTCGCTCTACGTGCTCGCGCAGGTCCGCGGTCCGTGAATGGCAGTAGGTCACGGTCGCGTCGCGCCCTAGCAGGAGCATCCCCATGGGCTTGCCCAGGATGGCGCTGCGACCGATCACCACTGCGTGGCGGCCGGCGAGCGGCACATCATAGGCGTCCAGTAGCGCCAGAATCCCGCCCGGGGTCGCGGACGCGAATCCCTCCTCGGTGAAGGCCATGGCCGCAAACGACGTCCGGGTCACCCCGTCCACGTCCTTGCCCGGGTCAATCGCCTCGAATGCAGCACGCTCGTCGATGTGGTGGGGCACCGGATGCTGCAACAGGATGCCGTCGACCTCGGGATCGGCCGACAGATCGCCGATGACGCGGCACAGTTCGGCCGTGTCGATCCCGACGTCGAGATCGAACCGGCGTGACTCGATCCCCACCTGGCCACAGCGGTTGACCTTCATCCGCACATAAGTGTGCGAAGCCGGGTCATCGCCCACGAGTACCGTCGCCAGCACCGGCCGCCGACCTTGCTCTCCAACGAACTGCTCGACTTCCGCCTTGAGTTCGACCAGGAGCGCCGACGAAACCGCGCGGCCGTCCAGGAGTTGTGACACCACTTTCCACACCCTTGTTTCTGTCGAGTTCGAAGGTTGCATCCGGCCCCGGTCAGAACACAACCGTCTGACTGCCGTTGAGGAGCACCCGGTCCTCGCAGTGCCACGCCACCGCCCGCGACAGGACCTGACGCTCGACATCGGCGCCTCGTCGCTGGAGGTCCGCCGTCGTGTCGTCATGAGACACCCGTACGACGTCCTGCTCGATGATCGGCCCCTCGTCCAGGTCCTCGGTCACGTAGTGAGCGGTCGCTCCGACCAGCTTCACACCCCGGTCCTTGGCCTTCTGGTACGGCCCGGCGCCGATGAACGCGGGCAGGAACGAGTGATGGATGTTGATGACGGGCGCACCCACCTCCTCGAGGAAGTCCTCCGAGAGAATCTGCATGTATCGGGCCAGCACCAGCAGGTCGATGTTCCCCTTGAGCAACTTCAGCTGCTCCTGCTCGGCAACCGCCCTGGCGCCCTTCTCGACGGGAATGTAGAAGAACGGGATACCGAAGCCCCGCACATCCTCACCCAAGTCCGGGTGGTTGGAGACGACCATGGCCACATTCATGGGGATCTCGCCGCGGCGCTGACGCCACAGCAGGTCCAGCAGACAGTGATCCGACTTGGAGGCCATGATCGCCACGCGCTTGGGCCTGTGCGCGTCCCCCAGCCGGTAGCTCAGTCCCAGCGCGCCCAGCGCTTCGTCCAGTTCCTCCTCGAGCGTAGTCAACCGACCTGCCAGGCCGTCCAGGTGGAACGTCGTGCGCTGGAAAAACTGGCCGCTGGCAGGGCCTGTCGAGTATTGATCGAGAGAGACGATGTTCGCACCGAGCCGCGCAAGCAGGGACGACACCGAAGACACGATCCCCGGCCCGTCAGGACCCTGGACGATCAACCGTCCGAGGTCGGCGGCATCATGAGTGGGCAGAGACATGAAAGCGGTTCCTTTCGGGATTTGCAGCAGATACCCGGCGTGCGAGGGATTCCGGCGGCCGTCAGGGGCCGCTTCGGTGAATCCGGGAGATGACCCGCGGAGCCCGGGACGGCGCCGCGGGTGGACGGCTACGCGGCCGCGACTCCGGAGGGGACGGCGGTGAAGTCGAAGTCCTTGTTGCTGGCCAGGTCCAGGTACGGGAAACGTTCCACCGTCGCCCGGATCGGCTTGATCCGTCCTCCGTGGTCCCCCCAGTGCACGATGACCTCGGTGCCGATCTCGGCCTGGTCCATGTCGATGGTCGAGTGGGAGAGCATCTCCCGGTAGTAGTAGGAGTACACCGCGACCGAGGAGACCCCTACCTGCTTGCCGTCTTTGGTGACGAGGTCGGCGTGCCCACCGGCGGGTGACTGCGGGGTGGTGGGGAACTCGAAGTGCTTGTATTCCTCACCAGGCTCGAACTGCGAGGCGAAGACGTCGAGTACGTCCTCCTTGTTCCACCTCAGCACCACCGTCTTGCGGCGACGGTTCGCAGCCTCGGCCTCCAGCGCCTCACGGCCGATGAAGTCGTGGTCGAACTTCGCCATCCAGCCCCAGTTCACCTCGAACGGAGTCCGCAGCCGGGCACTCATGTCCCCCGGCTGGACGCTGCCCGGCAACTGCCCCCCCACCTGCGACGGCGGAAGCCCGGCCCCGAACACCGGGTGGGTGACGAACCCGGGGTCGGCGAACGCTGCCGGCAGGAACGTGCAACCCTGCTGCGGGAATCCACCCTCGGTGTGGTTGACCACGTAGGTACGCCATCCGAGTCGCTTGAGCCCGAATTCCTTCCCTGCCTGGAACACCGCGTCGAACACGGCCGGGCCGTGCTCCAACGGCCCGCGCAGCTCGTACGCCAGAGTGCCCGCCATGCCGATCCGGGACAGCTCGATCTCCGCCGACGCGTCGATCCCCGGGATGCTGACCTGCCTGATGCCCAGGAACTTCAGATCGCGCAAGGGCTCGCCGATGAGCCGCTCCAGGACCTGCAGCGAGGTCGGACCCGCGACCTGGAACAGGAAGATGTCCCGAAGCCCGATCTCGACGTCCAGCCCCAGCGACGGCGCCTTGTACATCGGCCACGGCATCGCGGCGAAATGGCGGAAGGAGTCCTCACTGTCACGCACCGCCAGACCGTGGCTGGCGATGTACCCGTGCTCGTCGAGCATCACCAGATGCTTCGAGGTACCCACCGGCCACTTGTAGACGTTGTTGATGCTCAGCCGCGACAGGAACTCCTGCGCGTGCGGGCCGCTGAACGTCACCTCGGGAAACCCGCTCAGGTTCGACGCCAGATAGGAGCCCGTCTTCCACGACATGGACTCCTGCTTCCAGCCATCACCCTCCCAGATGTGCAGGCTGCCAAGGATGTTCAGATAGGTCGGGACTTCTGGGTAGGCCGGAACATCGTGGATGGCCGCCACAGCGGCCTCGCCCGGACCGCCGGCACTGCCGTTACCGTTCATCGTTGAAGCACCTTTCTCAAGAACACGAAAACCTCTGGAACACGCAAGCCTGCCGACAGTCGACGACAGGACCAGTCGTCACACCGCGTCATCGATCTGGTCGTAGGGCACCGACTTGACGCGCTCCATCACCGACCGCAGCGGCTCGGGGTCACGACCCGTGATCTGCTTCACGTGTTGAGTGAGGAGCGCCTGGTATCCCCCCGCGACCGCCAGATCAGCCGACACCAACTCGTCGCTGGCCCACATGTGGCCATCGGGACTGGGCGGCATGGCGGGGTCGTAGGTACGCGGGAGGCCTACGGAGTCGAAGAAGGCGAGACGCTGCTCCCCTGTCTGAGGCACATAGGTGATCGGCACCCCATGCACCTCGGAGCCGATGCGCACGATGTCCTGCATGCTCAGTAGCTCGGGACCAGTGATCTCATAGGCTCCACTGGCGTGCCGCTCGGGGTCGCGCAACACCGCCGCCGCGCTGCGGGCCACGTCACCCTTCGCCACCGGGGCCAGGGAGCCTTGCCCCGTCGCCATCTCCAGCCGACCGCTCGCGGTGGCGGGGGCGATCCAGACGTTGCTGACGATCTCGGCGTAGAGGTGATTGCGCAGGAGCGTGTACGCGATGCCGGAGGACCGGAGGTCCTGCTCCGTCGTCTTGTGATCCTTCGCCGACAGGGCGGGGTTGTTCGGCTGCTCGCCACCACCGACCGAGGTGTAGACGATGTGGCGGATGCCCGCCTGCTGAGCAGCGGCAATGGCATTGCGGTGTTCGGAGATTCGCCGACCGAGGTTGAGCCCGCTGATCAGGAGGAGTGTCTCGGCACCGCTGTATGCGGCGTCCAGTGACTCCCGGTCCCTGTAGTCGCCCTTCATGACGGTGACCCCTTGGGCCGCGCGGTCGGCGAGCTTCTCGGGTGTGCGCGTCACAAGCGCCAGTTCGATGCCCGGGTCCGCTTCCAGCAGCAACCTCGTGACGCGACGCCCGAGGTCCCCCGAGGCTCCGCTGATGACGATTCGACTCATGCTTGTCTCTCCGTTTCCTTACTTCCTTGACGACTCTGCTGAGGGCATGCGATGCGCGGTGTGACGGAAACGATCAGTGCTGAGGCGCCTTACTCAGCAGCGTCCAAGGCGCGCCAGCAGCACTTTTGAGCGGCCAGGATCCGGGCACGGGAAGGCCGAGCCCATGAACACGAGGGTCGCCCAAAGCCCTCACATGCGATCGGTTACGCCCCCGCCGGCATGACCACGCCAGGCCGGGGGTGCACCGAGGCACAGCGTCAGCCGAGCGGTCCCCAGAACGTCTCGCCGGCGTATGTGTCGGAGAGCGGCGTCAGTGTCTCGGGCCACACGCCGGCCTGTACCTTCCGACGCTCGTCCTTCGGCCGCACGCGGCCGTCCCAGCCGACCTGCTCCATGTAGTAGTACAGCTGCATCACGTGACCGTCGGGGGCGACCGCGTGGATGACGTAGTCGATGCCCGGGTGGATCTCCTGCGGCAGGTCGACGAGCTCGACGCCCTTTTCCTCCAGGAACGTCTTCGCCGCGCGGAGCTGCTCGTAGGAACCGACCTGCACACCGAAGGCGAGCAAGGTGCTGTCCTCCCGCGCACCGAGCACAGTGCGCAGTTCCAGTGGGAGGAGCGTCAGGCTGTGATGCTCGGTGTTCGCCCGCAGGAAGACAACGCGGTGTCCGGCTATCCGGGACTCCTCGCTCTTCTGCAGACCGAGTCGATCGGTGTAGAAGCGCTCAGCGGCATCGAGGTCCTCGACGAAGATGCTCACTGGTCCGACCCGCACCGGCTTGAACGGCCGCGCGAGCAGGACGCCTCCCACGTCGTACGTCTTCGGCAGGTCGTCCACCCAACGGTGACCCGACGTCAGATCGACGCCCTCGGCGAGGGCTTCGGCGACCTCGGTCGACTCCGACTTGTACGGCAGTTCCGGGTGCCCGTTGAGCCACGGCCACGTCACCTCGGGCTTGCTCAGGCCGTCCCAGCCGACCTGTTCGATGCCGTACTCCAGCTCGTTGACGTGGCCGGTCGGGTCCGGGAAGTAGGTGTGCCAGTTCGAGCCGGGGTCACGCCCGTAACGCTCGATCTTCTGCCCGAGCTCAGCGAGCCAGCGCCGCGCCTCGACGACTTCGCGAAGGCTGCCGACCTGCCAGGTGATCTGGTTGACCGTGATGTCGGAACGGGCCGGCGGCTCCATGTGCTCGGCCCACGGGCGCGGCATGAGCACGAAGGTGTGGTGGTCGCTGTTGTGACGGAGGAAGTAGATGTGCTTGTCGGGCACACCGTCGAGCCAGGGGCCCGGGTCGTACTTCTCGAGATCGAGGGTGTCGGCGACTGCGAACCCGAGCACGTCCCGGTAGAACTTCGCCGACTCAGCTGTGTTGTCGACGCTGATACCGAAGTGGTTGAGTCGCCGGATCTTGAAGGGGCGGTCATACATGACGCCGCCGACCTTGAACTTCTTCGCGGTCATGTGCTCTGTCCTCAGTCGGTCGGCTTGACAACTTCGTTGCGGATGGTGCCGATCAGGGCGGAGGAGACTTCCACGACATCACCGGGCTTGACGAACAAGGTGTCCGGAACCGAGCCGTCGGACTCCTGCCGGCTGGAATCGACGGCGGTGCCCTTGGGCGTACCACTGGCGATCAGGTCACCGGGCCACAGAGTCGTGTCCCTGGACAGGTGTTCGCCGAGCGCGGCGAAGGAGTGAATCATGGAGCTCGTGTTGCCGCTCTGGCGCAGCTCGCCGTTGACCCGGCATTCGATGGGAATGTCCTGCGGATCGATTCCCTCGTTCACGATGATCCAGGGCCCGATCGTCGCAGAGGTGTCGAAGTTCTTCGCGTACATGAAGTCGGGGCCGAAGGAGACGTTGTCCCTCACCGACCAGTCGTTGAACAGGGTGTATCCCCACACATGCGACGTGAAATCGTCGCCCTTGATGTCGCGACCACTCTTGCCGATTACGACGGCCACCTCCGCCTCGTAGTCCAGCCGCTCGGTGCGTGCCGGGTAGCGCACCGGATCGCCGCTCGCGGAGACGGCGCGGTGGTCCTTCACGAAGAACTTGGGCCCTCCCTCGACAAGACGGTTGATAGTGGTCTTGGCGTCACCGCCGCGAGAGTTCTCAGCTGCGCTCTGCATGTGGTCAGCGAAGTTGGCGAGAGCGCAGAGGATCCGGGACTGGCCCTCAATCGGGGCGTGCAGCCTCACCTCGTCAAGTCCGAAGCTGAGCTGCTCCCCTGTCACACCACGGACGTCCTGCGCCTGGTCGACCAGGTACTCCAGTGCAGCTCGGGCACCGTCGAGGGCTCGCGCCCCCTCCTCAATGAATGCGTTGAGCTGGGCCGGAACGGCTGCGGCTGCCTCGGCGAGTGGCCGGGCGGCATGCGAGGTCTCGGCCAAGTACTTGGCATACGCGCCGTTGATGTCGACGACGGAACCCTCGTGTACCACACCGACCCGCCGAGCCGGGCCGAAGACTGTGACCTTCATCGTTCTCCTTGTGAACTCGTGGAAATGTGCAAAGCACGACGGGGCGCCGGGCTCATCGGCGATGCGATCCCCGAGTGCTCGTCGGCCTTCACGCCGGATCGGGGTCGACACCGACCTTGTCGAAAAGACGCCCATCCACAGGGCTGAGGCTGTAAATGGCGAGACGCTCGATCTTCCCGTTCCGGACCGTGAAGAAGTCACCGAGTGTCACGGCACTTCCGTTCGCGATCAGGTCGATCTCCACTGCGATGTTTTCGCCGTCGACGACGAATTGTTTCGGGTTCGGCTTCATCGCGCCGGGAGTGAGACCGTTCTCGTACATCCGCCTGATCGCCTCGGCACCGGTCAGCGTGCCCGCGGCGTTCTGCAGGACCGCGTCCGGGGCGAACAAATCGGCCACGGCATGCGGATCGGCTGCGGTGACGCCGGCGAAGTAGGCGGTGACCACCTCGACAGGACTACTCATTTCTGCCCGTCCTCTCTCATTGTTCCTGGGGAATGCGTCATGCCGGGCGGTACCTCGTCGATGCGTAGATCGACTTGTATTCGAGGTAGGCGTTGATCCCCTCCGGCCCGAGCTCGCGACCGATTCCGGAGTCCTTGTATCCCCCGAACGGCGCGCCGAGATCGAGGGTGTAGTAGTTGAGCCCGATCGTGCCGGTACGGACGCGACGTGCCACGGCCAGCGACCGGTCCTCGTCGGCGCTCCAGACCGAGCCCCCGAGGCCGTAGTTGCTGTCGTTGGCGATCCGGACCGCGTCATCGTCGTCGTCGAACGGGATGAGCGCCATGACGGGACCGAACACCTCTTCGCGGGCGAGCCGGTCGGCGTTGTCGACGTCGGCGAAGACCGTGGGTTGCACGAACCACCCCCGGTTCAGGTGCTCCGGACGGCCACCGCCGGTGATAAGGCGGGCGTCCGAGTTCTTGGCAGTCTCGATGTAGCCGAGGACGCGCTCCAGGTGCCCGCGGGTGGCCATGGGACCCATCGTCACTGAGGGATCGAGGGGGTCTCCGAGCTTGTACGCGTCCGCGAAACTCGCGATCGCGTCGACGACCTCGTCGTAGCGGGAGCGTGCGATGAGGATTCTCGACTGGGTCGTGCAGGTCTGGCTGTTGTTGAGGAAGGACGCGTTGTCCAGGCCGGCGAGCAGAGTCTCGACGTTCCCGTCTTCCAGGAAGATCGCAGCCGACTTGCCGCCCAATTCGAGGGTGACCCGGCGAATCAGCCGGCCGCACTCCTGTCCGATGGCCCGACCGGCCTCGGTGGACCCGGTGAAGGCGACCTTGTCGACCAGCGGGTGCGACACCAGCGCGGCGCCGGCGTCGCGGTCACCGAGCACGATGTTCAGCACGCCCTCGGGCAGCCCGGCCTCCTGGGCGGCGTCGGCGAAGACGTACGAGTCGAGGGCGGTCTCCGGCGACGGCTTCAGCACCACCGTGCAGCCGGCGGCGAGCGCCGGTGCGATCTTGAACATGGCGAGCGCCTGCGGGAAGTTCCACGGCGTGATCGCGGCGACCACGCCGACGGGTTCGCGGCGGACGATCGTCGACCCGGCCTGGCTCGGGCGCGCCTCTTCCAGCGGGAGGCTCTCGATGACGTCGGCGTACATCCGCAGGAGGATGGCGGGCGCACCGCCGTTCAACATCTGAGAGAGTCCGATCGGCATTCCGTTCTCGCGGCTTACCAGAGTCGCGGTGTCCCCAGCGCGCTTGTCGAGCGCGTCCGCGAACCTGCGCAGCACCGCGGCGCGTTCGGCCGCTGGGGTACGCCCCCAGGGGCCCTCGTCCAGCGCGCGGCGGGCGGCACGGACGGCGGCGTCGATGTCCGCTTCGGTGCCCAACGCGGCGACGCCGATGCGCTCGCCCGTGGCGGCCTCGATCTGATCCTGCACGCGGTCGCCGCTCGGGTTGACCCATGCTCCATCAATGAAGAAGCGCTTACGGTCGAGGTCGCTGGGACGCTCGGCGGTAAGGGACATATTTTCTCCTTGTGGTTACGTCGCTGACATCACCCGTAAATAAAGGATGTGGTTTGGAATCGGATTTGACGATGCCGGATAATTTCACCCAGCGATTCGCCTGAAGCATGACGGTGTGCGGAGATCGGGAAGCAGACCCGCAATGAGGACAACCGGCTGCCGGTACGCCGACCTGAGCATCAGTCCGCGTTCCGCAGAATCACCTGTGTCCGAGCTAGTGCTGCGCCGCGGAAGTTCCGCCGATGGCTATCGGACGGTGAGGCGGTTGTTGGTGTCTTCGAGGTCGAAGTGGCTGGGGTCGAAGGTGCCGCCGACCCATTCGAGTAGTTCGTCGTGTTCCTCGTGTCCCGGGTCGGTGATGGCTTCGAGGAAGTTCGCGTAGCCCCACGGGCCGCCGCAGTCCTCCGGTGGGCAGGCCCGCCGGCCGGTCAGGCAGTGGGGGTAGGCCGTTCCCGGAGCCCGGGGCAGGGTCTTCTCCACCTCGATGTGGTGCACCCAGTCGTCGCCGAAGTCGTAGGTGTAGCCGATCCTGTCGCCGATGGCGGGTGCAACTGCATGAAGCGGGACCTTGCGTTCGTCGCGGTGGCCGAGCTCGCTGTCGCGGCGCCCGTAGTCGCCGGTCGGGGTCTGGAAGAGGTGCATGTGGTAGTTCTCCCAGCCCATCGCGGTCTGGATCACCAGGTGCAGGCGGTCGAGCGTGAGGTCGGCCGGGACCTGCAGCCGCCGCCAGATCGGAGGGCGGATGTCGGCCAGGGTGACCTTGATCTGCAGGACGGAGTCAGCGGGCATGGCACGGTTCCTTCGCAGTGGCGGTGCTCTCGTGCCCAGTCTGGCGCGGTCGTCCTTCGTAGTTCCAACGAAACGGACGAGCGGTCGCGTTGTGGACGATGGTGAAGTCGGTGACCTTCTCCAGCAGGTCTGCGCGGGAGGAGAAGTCCCCGTGGCGCAGGACGGCCCGGGCCAGAAGGGAGAAGAAGATCTCCACTTGGTTGAGCCAGGAGGCGTGTTTAGGGGTGTAGTGCGCCACGATCCGTGGATGCTTCGCCAGCCAGGCCCGAGTGGCCCTGGAGACGTGCGAGGAGCCGTTGTCCAGCACCAGATGGACCGTCAGCCCGGCAGGGATGCAACGCTCCAGACGGGCCAGGAACTTCACGAAATGCGCGGAGTCGTTGCGTGGCAGGTTCTCCACGACGACCTGCCCGCTGTGCACGTCCAGCGCGGCAGTGACCGAGACGGTGCCATGGCGGACGTACTCGAACTCCCGCAGACGCACCCGTCCAGGACCGGGCAGCCGGTCGGGGTACTTGCGGGAGCGGGCAGACATCGCGGTCTTCTCGTCCACCGACACCACCACCGAGTCCGGCGGGCGGCTGAGGTAAAGGGCACATACCTCGGCCGCCCTGCTGAAGAAGTTCGAATCAGCGGGCCGGGTCAGCCAGCCACGCACTCGGTGCGGCTTGACCTGGAGCGCGGCGAGAATCCTGCCGATCTGGGAGGAAGAGATGCCGGTGTCAGCCAGATGATGGGCGATCAGCCGGTGCGACCAACCGCCATGCGGATGCGGCGGAGCGCTGGTGGCCGTCGCCACGATCCGCAACCGAACTTCCGGACCGTAGACGGGAGGTCTACCCGAGCGGAGCCGGTCCTCCAGCCCCGCCAATCCTTCCCGGGCGAATCGGTCCCGCCACCGCACCACCGTGGAGACATCCACCCGAGCGATCTCCGCTATCTGCCGGGCCGGACACCCTTCCGCAGCCAGCAGAACAATGTGCGCACGGCGCGCGGCACGCTGCGGGGTGGTGTGCGCACGAACCCGGTCCTCCAACACAGAACATCAGGATCAAGCACCATGCCCGGTCAACGACCCGATAGCCATCGGCGGAACTTCCGCGGCGCAGCACTAGGACCGGCGCGTCAACCATGTGTCCGTCAACGCGAACCGCTCCGTTCCCGGAGACTGATGGGACAACACGGCGGGCCCAGCGGACGGCCTCCTCGTCGGGCCGAACGCGGCGGGGGTGATCGGCGCGCGCACGTCGAGCGCGTAGTCGAGGTGACCGAAAGCGAGGCGGGGCCACCTGGTGTGGCGGCGAGGTCATGGACTCGCACAATGCAGCCGCTGACTCGATCAAGGCGATGACTGGCAAGCCGGTCCGTTGGGCGACGGTCGTCTATGGCTGGGGCGAGTCGACTTTCGGAAGCTTCGCGGCGCCCAAGCCCGGGATGCCGACCAAGGCATCAAGGTCCGTACCGAACGACGCGCTTGACGGGGCATTGATCCGGACACAGGCACGACCGTCGCTCGAAAGCCATGCGCCCGCTGATGCCCGCGCGTCGTCCTTTCGGTCTTCCTCGACCGCATCCTCGAGATCGATCGCCACGAGATCGGCGCGGGAGTGACAGGCGTCGGGCGCGTCAGCCGGGTCTACACCGACTCGCCGCCTTCGGACTCGGCCTCTCCGGAGTCTCGGTGCGCGAGACGTACGGCATCACCGCCACCGAACTTTCAGCCAGACTCGACATCCCTCTGATGCTGCACTAGCTCAAACGCGGGCGCGTCCTCCGGCTGCTGGCCGTACGGATCCAAGCGGCCGAGGAGGCTGTCCCGGGCCACCCCGCGCCGACAGCTTCATTCCTTGCCCTGAAGCGCCTGGGCCGCCCATACGCCTGCTTCGGTTCGGGAGCGGAAGCCGAGCTTGCTCAGAATGTGTTCGACATGGACCTCGACTGTCCTCTGGGAGAGCACAAGCCTTGTGGCAATGGCTCGATTGCTCAGGCCCTCAGCGAGCAGTGACGCGACCTGCCTCTCCCGCGGAGTGAGCAGATCGGACCCAGACACCGCGCTTGCCTGGCCCTTCTCAGCAGCGGCAGCACCGCCGAGCGCCAGGCTCATCTGCCGGCCCGGCTCCAGACGCCGGCCCGCCTCGTAGGCGCGCTGGAACGCAGCCTTTCCGAGCCGCTCCTGCGCGGCGCGTGTGATCGCTTCATAGCGCGAGGCCAGCACGGGCCCGAAGGCCTTGGTCTCGGTGTCGAGCAAGGTCCACAGCGCTTCGACGATCCCCAACAGTTGTGCCGCCTTCTTGGGGTCGTGGTTGTCCAGGGCAATTCCCGCCAACAGGTTGACGACGAGTGCTGTGCCGAGGTCGTCTCGGAATTCGCGTTTGAGCTCGAGGCTCTGCTTGGCCAACTCACCGGCGACGTCCAAGCCCTGACGCGTCCAGGCATCGAACGCCAACACCCACAAAGCGTAAGAACGGCCCCACGTCTCGCCCAGGCTCTCGCTCAGGCTGATGGCTTCCTGACAGGCGTCCGACGCCCCCTGGTGGTCCCCCAGGGCACTTCTGACGAACCCGAGCAGGAACAGGGTCATCATCCGCCCCTCTGCGTCCGACAAGTCAACGTGCACTTTGTATGCCGTCTCGAAGGCTTCGCGGGCGGCCTCGAGATCCCCCGAGGTCAGTGCGGTCTGTCCGGTCCATGTGGCAATGTGCGCGGCCAGTCTCGGGTCGCCGACCGAGCGCGCGATCTCGCGCGCCTCTTTCAGAAAGCGTTGGGCACTAGGAAGTTCACCGTGGAGTGCCGCGACCGACGCTGCTGCCCAGAGCGCGTTGCCGCGCTCGACGGACTCGGTCCTGTCCGTGGCAAGCGCCCTGTTCAACCAGCGCTTGCCTTCGCGGAGATGACCGGTAATCCAGAAGAAGCGGAGGCTTGATCCGAGCTCCAACGCATCACGGGAGCGGCCCGGGTCCTGCAGGAGACCGCTGAAAGCCATCTCGATGTTGGTGAAATCGGACTCCAACCGCTGGATGGAATCGACCTGGCCGGGGCCGAAGAAGCTCTTCGCCGTCTGCGTCGCCCAGGTCCGGTAGTACTCCACGTGCGCACGTCGAGCGCGGGCGTGGTCCTCGCTCCCTTGGGCGCGCTCCAGGGCGAAGTCTCTGAGTGTTTCAAGGATGCGGTAGCGCATTTCCCCCCGTGTCAGCTCAGGGAGGAGAATTGACTTGGAAACCAAGCCGTCGAGGGAGTCGAGGAGCTTGGTGCCTTCCAGGGGCTCGAATCCGCACACAGCCCGGATCCCCTCGAGAGCGGGGCTGCCGCTAAAAGCGGCCAGCCTCGCCCAGAGCAGTTGCTCGTCCGGAGAGCAAAGGTCGTAGCTCCACTGCACCAGCGCGTCGAGCGAGTGGTGGTGCGGTGTCGCGGTGAGGTCGCCGCGATTCAGGAGCGCGAACCTGTCATTGATGCGGTCTAGCAGCTCATGGACCGGCAGGGACCTCAGTCTGGCGGCAGCGAGCTCGATGGCCAGCGGCATCCCATCCAGGCGAGCGACCAATTCCGCGACCGCCGACCTATCGCGCTCGGTGATCTCGAACTGATCGTTGACGGCCTTGGCCCGAGCTTCGAGCATGGCCACGGCCGGATAGTCGCGTAGCTCACCTACGGTGAGGTGCCGGTCCTTCGGAGGTACTGACAGAGGGCGGACGACAATCACTCGCTCCCCCCTGATCCGCAGCGGCTCTCTGCTGGTGGTCAGCACACGTAGCTCACTGGAGACGGTGAGGAGTGAAGACACAAGTCGTCGGCATCCGGGGAGCACGTGCTCGCAGTTGTCCAGGACGAGGAGCAGCGAGCGGTCGGCCACATGACGGCGGAGCTGTTCCTCGGCGTCCATGGTCGGCAGGGCACTCAGCCCAAGGTTCGTCGCCACGGTTTCGGCGACGGTGTCCGAGCTGCGAAGAGCGCCCAGCTCGACGAACCGCGTCCCCTCTCGGAATGCTCGTTCAACGGTGCTCGACATCGCGGCAGCCAATGAGGTCTTGCCCACCCCGCCGGGACCGGTGAGTGTCACGAGGCGACTCGAGGAAAACAGGTCTCGGGCATCGGCAAGCTCTCGCTCACGACCGAACATATCAGCCAGAAGGGGCGCGTACGGTCGAGAGATGGATGCGTGCCTGCTCATGAGGGCCATTGTCCGCTGAGGCGCCGCACGGGCAAACCCGTCTGCGCGCACCAAAGGTCGCCCGGCCCTCTGCCGGTCGGGCAGGACGCGAACGCGATTATCGCAGCCGTTCACATCGGCGATGGTGTCCTTCCCAACCTGTTCGAGACGCGGGACGACACCCAGAGTGTCGTCCCCAGGGCGCGCCCCGCAGAGATCACGAGTTCCCCACGGCCGTGAGCACCTCCCTCCGAGTTCCCGCGCCCGGCGTTCGCTCCGAATGCGACGCGCGCGTTGAGCCCCTCGCCACGAACTCCACGAAGCGTCTCGCGGCCTGGCTACTCGGGCCACCCCGCCGGGTGACCGCGCCGTAGGACCGGAAAGCGGTCGGGTCGCTGAACGGGATGCCGCGGATCACGGGCCCCGGAGCGTGCCCCGGCCTTGGTACGGGCACGACGGCCACCCCCATCCCAGACGCCACCAGGGCGTGGAGGGTGGACAGCTCGCTCACCTCGATTTTGATACGGGGACTGAACCCTGCTTCTCGGCACAGGCGGTCCATGACATGGCGCAGACCGAACTCGGCCCTGAGCGCGACCATCGGCTCGTGCGTCAGGTCAGCGATCGTCACGTGGTCGCGGCCCTCGAACGCATGGCCAAGCGGAACACCGAGGCACAGCTCCTCGCGCCCCAGGGGAATCCACTCCAGGTCGTCGGCGACCGGCTCGGGAGCCACGAAGCCGACGTCGATGTTTCCGTGACGCACGTCGTCGACCACGGTGTCACAGGCTCCGCCGCTCAGCTCGAAAGTCGTGCTCGGGGCGTGTTCGCGGTACCGGCTCATGAGGTCTGGCACCAGCCATCCGCCGAATGAATGGACGAATCCGAGCGACACCGAGCCCCGCTCCGGGTCGACCAGTGAGGCGATCCGCTCCGCGCCTCTGCCGAGCTCGTTCATGGCCCGCTCAGCGTGGGCCTGAAAGATCTCCCCGTACTTGTTGAGCCGCAGCCCGTTCCGGTGGCGGTCGAAGAGCTTCACTCCCACTTTGCGCTCAAGCCGGGCCAAGGCTCGTGACAGCGTCGGTTGGCTGACGTTCAGGCGCAGCGAAGCTGCCGTCATGTGCTCGGTCTCGGCCAACGTGGTGAACCAATCGAGCTCACGCAGTTCCATGGTCACCCTCCGTTACTCTGATGGAGGTTTGCGGGCGCGGGGGGCCTGCGACTGTGTCGCCGACCACGACCCATCGATGACCGAGTGCAGCTGGTTTCCCACGGTTTTCGGCGTCCCGACCGATCATCGTGATCACATCATTTCCGCATAGCTCCTGTAGGTGAGGCCCACACTCCGCCCTCCGGCCGACCTCCACATCCGGATGAATACGTATCCGCTACGTAGGTCGAGGCGCTACGTACTCCGGTCAGGGACGGCGGGGGCCGACGGCGTTCGGCAGTCGTCAGGCCCCATCCAGGACGCCTCACTGTGGGTGACGATCCCGACCGGTAGCGCCGCATCGATGGCGAGCAGGCGCGGTGGGTAGTCGCGTCGTGCCAGCACGCGCCGAACCCACGGCTCAAGGAACTGATGCGGGCCGGTCCGGCATCTGAGCGCCTGCAGCGGCGAACGCCTCACCGCAGCCGAATTGCAGCAGGCCATCAGGCCGGGCGCCGGGCCGTGGCACGGGCGGAGGCAGTTCGGTGGAGGATAAGAGGGCTGCTTGGGTCGCGCGGCCGAACAGGTTCGCTCGCCGCTCGGAGGCACTCCTACGAGATCACTTCGAGCAGTTCGAGTACCTGGACGCTGACGGGGACGTCCTCAGGTCGACGGGGGTGACAGCCGACAAACTCGGCGAGGGGTAGACGAACAAAGGGGGACACGGCTCCAGTGACCAGCGCTCCGCGAGAGCCGATACTGCCGGAAGTGAGCGGTTGGGAGCACCGGTCTGCAACCGCACGCCCACCTGATACTCCGTTAGCAGAGTCAGCAATAGGTCAGCATCAGCCCCGCCAGAACCCGCTTCCAGCCGCCACGGACCGCCAAGATCGAAAACTTTCCAAACCCGCTTTGATCAGGGAAAACACTGGTCAGAGGCCCAGATGCTACGCTCACTTGGAGGTACCCATGAGGATGCTCATCAACGTGCCTCAAGTCGGGATGGCTGCAGGACATCCGGAACTCAGTTTGGAGTAAGGGGGCCTCGGGACGTTGTTCCAACGGGCCCTGATCCACAGACGGCGGTCCAACGGTCGTAGAGCGCTCAGACACTTCACGTCCCGCTTCGGCTCCCCACCCACCTGACGCACCGTGCCTCCTCGTGGGGCATCGCTACCAGGTATTCCCCAGCAAGACCAAGTCGGGCCTGGCAAAGACACTGGCCTCCCACGCCGATTCTGGAGGTCCGATGCGCCCGCAGTTCATGGATGCCAGGCAGACCGCCGAGTACCTCAACATGTCCGTCACGTGGGTCTACCGTGACGCCCCTCGGCTGGGGCTGGCCGCCCACAAATTCGGTGCAGGCCGGAACGCGAAGTTGCAGTTCAAGGTCTCCGAGGTAGATGCGTGGGCTCGACAGCAGCGCATCGACTGATTCGGCGGCTCCGGAGGTCCGTACTTCCGGAGCCGCCGCCTCTTCACATAACCAGTGCCAGGTCGGGCACCTGCGTCGCCTTACAGTTCAACTGCCGCTGCACAAGGCCAACGTCGGCATGGAGAGCTTCCCCGCGCCGTCTTCAGGCAGCAAGGTCGTGCAGGCCTCGGTCGAGGAGCCTCGCCGCCCGCCCGATCGAAGCTGGCATCAGGTGCCGGTAGATCCGGAACGTGACTTCGATGCTCTTGTGCCCCATCCACTCGGCGACATCCGTGATGGGGATGTTGTGCGCCAGGCAGTTCGCCGCGAAAAAGTGCCGGTACCCGTAGATCGTCATGCCCTCGGGCATGTCCACGTCCTTGCCGGCCAGCTTCCGGTACCAGATGGCGTTGATCGTGCTGTGGTTCATGTGCTTCGCGCGGGTTCCTTGGAGGACATAGCCGTCGTCGGTGGTTCCGTGCTGCTCGACGAAGCGCTCGATCGATTCACGGATGCTTCGGGGCAGCGGGACTTCGCGGAAGTCCCCAGGCTTCCTGTGCTTGAGCTGCTCGAGCTTCTTCGTCCGGTAGTGGACCTGCTCCGTGACTCGGTAGACGTCGTCAGCCACGATGTTGTTCACGTTCAGGGCCAGCGCCTCTCCGTTGCGCAGGCCGCAGCCGGCCATCATGTCCACGAACATCGAGAAGCGGTCGTGCGCGGCAGCCATCTTGATCTCGACGATCTGTTCCTTGGTAGGCACGACGGCCCGCTCGGCCTCGTACCGTGGCGCGTCGACGTCTTGCAACGGGTGGCCGCTGATGGCCCCCTTGCGGTGGGCATCGAGCAGCAGCGTCTTGAGTAGGACGTAGACCTTGAACTGGGTGGGGTCAGGTGTTCCGAGGCGATCCATCGTCGTGAGGAAGTTCTCCACCACGAGCGGGCTGAAGGTCTCCACACGCCGCGATCCGAGCTCCGGGATCAGGTGGTTCCGCGCAAGGTGCTCATACTCGTACGCCGTACCGTACGAGAGTCGCCGTTGTCGGCCCATGTAGTCGCCGACGAAGTCCTCGAACCGCATCTGCCCGTAGTGACGTATGAGTTCGGCCTTGGACGCGGGCGTGCTGGCCTTCCGCGCGTACAGCTCGACAAGCCGTTCCTTGGCAGCGTCCTGCGTGCGGAAGCCGCTCTCCTCCCGCTGCTTGCCGCTCGCGTCTCGGTACCGGATGAAGTAGGGGTGCGGGCATCGTGTGGGCTGGCTGCAGCTGCACGGCTTGGCAAAGGATCCCATGCCACGGGCGAGCTGCTTGGGGATGGAAGGCAATGTACTGACCTCGGGCTCTTGCTGACCTTTTGCTGACTCAGCGCCCGTGATTTTGGTTCGGATCCCCGGCCGCACCAAACGGCACAGCCAGTCGACCAGAGCGGAGCGAACCGGATGACGGCGATGTGTCGACTCCGTCAAACCGCATGTGAGCAGGAACTTTCCGGGGATAGCGTCAGGATCATGACAGAGACCCTCACAGCCGCCACCCGGCCCGCTCACCCACTCCGCCAGCTCCTCGCCGCCTCCGTCGGCAACGCCGTGGAGTGGTACGACTGGTACGCCTACACCTTTCTGGCCACGTACATCGCGGGCCAGGTCTTCCCCAAGGGCTCGGGCAACTCCCTCGTGCCGCTGCTCTCCACGTTCGCGGTGTTCGCCGTGGGGTTCTTCATGCGGCCGGTCGGCGGGCTCCTCATGGGAGCGGTCGCCGACCGGCACGGGCGCCGGGCCGCGCTGACCGTGACCATCCTCCTGATGGGCGGCAGCAGCCTGCTGGTCGGGCTCACCCCGACGTACGCGGCCGTGGGCGTCCTCGCGCCCGTCGTGCTCGTCCTCGCGCGACTGCTCCAGGGCCTGTCCGTCGGTGGCGAGTTCGCGGCCTCGACCACCTTCCTCGTGGAGTCGGCGGGCCCGGGACGGCGCGGCCTGTTCTCGTCCTTCCAGTACGTGTCGACGTCCGCCGGGCAGCTCGCGGCGTCCGGAGTCGCGGCGGCGCTGGTGAGCACGCTCGGCGACGGGCAGATGGACGGCTGGGGCTGGCGCGTGCCGTTCGTGCTCGGCGCGCTCCTCAGCCTGGTCGGCTTCTGGATCCGGCGCGGCGCGTACGAGACGCGCAGCGCCGAGCGGCGCGCGGCCGAGCGGCCCGGACTCTTCGACGCGCTGCGCCATCACCCGCGCGAGTCGCTCCTGATCTGCGGCATCACCGCTGGCGGCACACTCGCCTACTACACGTGGACGTCGTATCTGCCCACGTACGCGGAGCTGAACGCGGGCATCGACAAGGCCGACGCCCTCGTCGCCGGCACCATCGCGCTGGCCTTCTTCGCCCTGCTCCAGCCCGTCGGCGGAATGCTCTCGGACCGGTTCGGGCGCAAGCCGCTCCTCCTCTTCTTCGGCCTGGGTTTCGCGCTGCTCAGCGTGCCGCTGCTGCGCTCGCTCGGCAGCTCGTTCGCCTCGCTGCTCCTGGTGCAGTGCGCGGGGATGGTGCTGCTCACCGGTTTCACCTCGATCTCGGCCGCGGTCAACGCCGAGGTGTTCCCCGCGCGGGTGCGCGCGGCGGGCATCGGCTTCCCGTACTCGCTGACCGTCGCCGTCTTCGGCGGGACGGCCCCCTATGTCGGCACGCTGTTCAAGGAGACCGGGCACGCCGGGTTCTTCCCCTGGTACGTCGCCGTGCTCTGCCTGGTGTCGTCCGTGGTGTACCTGCGGCTGCCGGAGAGCGCGCACAAGGAGCTCGACCGCTGAGGCGCGTTGCACATGGTGCAACCAGAGTTGCGCCTCTTGTCAGTTGAAGGGGCACGCACCAGGGTAGGAGCCACGTCACTCTGACACCGGAGGTACCAGGAATGAGCAGCAGCACCGGCCGCCGCCGCTTCCTCGGCGGGATCGCGGCCGTCGCGGCCGGCGGTGTCGTCACGGCGGCGGCGGGTCCCGCGCAGGCCGGGGCGCCGCGCGCGGGACGGCCCCTGTTCCTCGGCACGTACACCTCGCAGGACGGCGGTGGCAGCGGCATCGGGCTCGCCATGTACGACGCGAGCACGGGCCGGATCACGGGTACCGGCACGATCGACGGGGTGGCCGACCCCTCGTATCTGGCGCTGCACCCGCGCGGCCACACCCTGTACGCGGTCGACGAGGGGCAGGACGGCGGCGTGACGGCGGTCCGGCTCGCGGACCGGCGTGTGCTCGGCCGGCAGAGCACCGGCGGCGCGGGCCCCTGCCATCTGTCGGTGCACCCGAGCGGCCGGTGGCTGCTGAGCGCCAACTACCTCTCGGGCAGCGTCGCCGTGCACCCGATCGCCGGCTCCGGGGCGCTCGGTGAACGCACGGCGCTCGTCCCCCACTCGGAGCCCGCGCCCGGCCCCGGCCAGGAGGGCCCGCACGCGCACCAGATCATCACGTCCCCGGACGGGCGGCACGTGCTCGCCGTCGACCTGGGCAACGACACCGTCTACACGTACCGCCTCGACACGGCGGCCGGGACGCTCACGCAGGTGTCGTACGCGTCGCTGCGTCCGGGCGCGGGCCCCCGCCACCTCACGTTCCACCCGGGCGGCCGCTTCGTGTACCTCGCCAACGAGGTGGACAACACGGTGGTCGTCTGCGCGTACGACCCGCCGACGGGACGCCTCACGCCCGGCGAACCGCAGCCCACCGGCACCGGGTCCGGCACCAGCTACCCGGCGCAGATCCTGGTCACCGCCGAGGGCGGCTTCGCCTATCTCGCCAATCGCGGGCACAACAGCCTGACCCGGTACGCGATCGAGGCGGACGGCGCGCGGCTGCGCCTGCTCGACACGGTTCCCGTCGGCGGCGACTTCCCGCGCCACATCGCCTTCTCGCCCGACGAGCAACTCCTGTTCGCCGCGAACCAGAAGTCGGCGTCCGTGACCGTCTTCCACGTCGACCACTGCGGCGGCGGGCTCACCCCGGCGGAAGGTCCCGCGTTCGCCGCGCCGATCGCCGTCTGCGCACTGCCTCAGTAGAGCGTGGTCCGGTAGACGCGCGGACGGCCGTGAGAGGGGCCGTCAGGTCACCGCATGATCCCGGTGAGCGCGTCCCCTTCCTTCGCGCACTCCCACGCGCCGTCGCAACACGCCTGCCAGGACCGGGCGTCGGGCCCGAGCAGCACGACGCGCTGGCCGGCGGACGGAGGCGTCAGGAGCGACAGGCGCAGTCCCGCGGTCTCGACGACCAGGCCGGTGGCGGTCCGGCCCGCTCCCGCCGCGGGGCCGTCCGGCAGCCGCGTGGCCTCGGGCAGGGCCTCGGCGACCTCGCCCGCCGGGTAGCCGAAGAGGTCTATGTCGTCCCAGGCGACCGGCGTCGCGGGGGCGGGGACCGTGGTGGTGACGTCGAGCCGGGCCAGCCGGTCCGCCGCGCCGGGGCCGCCGCCCCAGAAGCCGAGCGTGACGCCGTCGAACTCCGCCTCGAAGGCCCAGTCCGGATCGTGGAGAAGCCCGTTGAGCCAGGCGTCGTGCGCGTGCCGCAGCTCCGGGTACTGCTCGCGCGTCAGCGTCATGCACTGCCGCCTGCGCGTGACCGCGCCCTCGGTGAGTGTGGAGAGCACCTCGTCGGGCGTCATCCCGAACCGCACCGCCCCCGCACCGCCGGGCAGCGTCACGCCTGTGTCCTGCGACAACTCCAGCATCGCCCCATTGTTCACGGCGGAGCCCGGGAGACAACCCCCCTGCGGTCCCGCGCGCCCCTCCAGCAAACCTGCACACCGAATGCGCAGTCCGGCCACGGTGTGCTGTGAATGCACACAACCCTCAAATGCGGACCCGGCCATAAATGCGGGAGTGTCCATTTTGCAGAAATTCATGAGCCCGCCCGGAAATTCGGACCTGTGGATTCTGTGAAGGGTCTGCCCCCACAACGTGAACACTCCTGCACGCGGCGGTAATTACGTGCCCACACAGCCTCTGACCGGGGACCTTCCGATTGGATGTGCGAGGCGTCCGCGTGCTTTGATCCTCCGCACTGCGGGAGTTACGCAAGTGATTCACGCATTCTGGTAATTACCAATGAGAAGGGCAGCTCATCATGAACTCCACCCCCCAGGTTCAGACCCTTGAGATCTCCGACGCCGACCTCGACAACGTGTCGGGCGGCCTCGTGGGCGGCCTCGCCGCCAACCTGACCGGCACGGCCGACTCGATCGCCCCCGTCTCCGGCGTCGTCGGCGGCCTGACCGGCACCGTCGAGGGCCTGACCGGCGTCAACACCGCCGCCGTCACCGGCCTGGCCACCGGCCTGACCGCTGGTCTCTGAGCCACGGCTCTGCCAGGGCCCCGGAACCTCCCCCCGGTTCCGGGGCCCTTGGGCACTCCCGGCACCTCGCCGGACCGGAAGACACGTAAGGGAAGTACGTCGTGCAGTTCCGCCAACAGGCCCTGTCCAAACTGCAGTCGCCCGAGGAACTCGACCTTCCCGTGCGGCTCGCCAGGCCCCAGGGCGTACTCGCGCTGGCCGTGACCCTCGTCGTGATGGCGGCCGCGTCCGTGTGGGCGGTGACCGGGTCGCTCTCCTCGACGCTGCGGGTCCCCGGCGTCCTCACCCACGCGCAGGGCAGCTACGTCCTCCAGAGCCCCGTCACCGGTCAGGTCACGGGCGTGCTCGCCAAGGAGGGGCAGCACCTCGCCGCGAACTCCCCGCTCCTCAAGGTCAGCACACCGCAGGGCGACCGCTATGTGCGGACCGTCGACGCGGGCCGCGTCACCACACTCGTCGCCCGGATCGGCGCGGTCGTCACCACCGGTTCCGACGTGGCGACCGTCGAGAAGACCGGCACCAAGGACCCCCTCCTCGCCATGCTGTACGTCCCCGCGGACCGCGCGGGCACCGTGCCCGTCGGAGCGGACGTGGACCTCACCGTCCAGTCGGCACCGTCCCAGCAGTACGGCACGCTGCACGGCCGCGTGCGGGCGGTCGGGCGCGGCGCGCAGAGCAGTCAGCGGGTCGAGGCGTTCCTCGGTGACAAGGAACTGGCCACGCAGTTCACGAAGGACGGCCCGATGGTCGCGGTCCTCGTGAAGCTCGTCGCGTCGCCCTCCACCAAGTCGGGCTACGCCTGGTCGTCCAAGGGCGGACCCCCGTACGCGCTCGACTCGATGACCCCCGCCTCCGGCGCCGTGCACCTCGCCGAGCAGCGCCCGATCGATTGGCTGCTCCCGTGAGCCCCTCCCCCGCAGTCCAGCAGCAGCTGCCCCCGGCCGGACACGGCCGCCGCCGAGCGCGCCCCGCGCCGAAGCCGCCGCGACGCCGCCACCGCACCGTCCGCACGCCCACCGTCCTCCAGATGGAGGCCGTCGAGTGCGGCGCCGCGTCCCTCGCGATGGTCCTCGCGCACCACGGCCGCCACGTCCCGCTGGAGGAGCTGCGCATCGCGTGCGGCGTCTCGCGCGACGGCTCGCGGGCCAGCAACCTCCTGAAGGCGGCCCGCAGTTACGGGATGACCGCGCGCGGCATGCAGATGGAGCCGGCCGCGCTCGCGGAGGTCGAGGCGCCCGCCATCCTCTTCTGGGAGTTCAACCACTACGTCGTCTACGACGGCATGGGCCGGCGCCTCGGGCGGCGCGGCGTGCACATCAACGACCCGGACAAGGGCCGCAGGTTCGTGCCCTCCGAGGACTTCGACACCAGTTTCACGGGCGTCGTACTCGTCCTCGAACCCGGCGACGACTTCCGCCCGGGCGGGCGCAGGCCCGGCGTCCTGCGGGCGCTGCCCGCGCGCCTTCGCGGCACGACGGGCACGATGCTCGCGGCGCTGCTCGCCAGCCTCCTGCTCGTCGCCGTCGGCGCGGCGCTGCCCGCGCTGAGCCGCACGTACATCGACATGTTCCTCATCGGTGACCAGACCTCGCTCCTCGGCGCGCTGTTCGCGTCGATGGGCGCGATGGTGGCGCTCACAGCCGTGCTCACCTGGCTCCAGCAGGCCAATCTGCTGCGCGGACGCGTCATCGCGTCGACGCTGAGCAGCGCCCGGTTCTTCGGCCATCTGCTGCGGCTGCCGGTGACGTTCTTCGCACAGCGCAGTCCGGCCGATCTGGTGCAACGCCTCCAGTCGAACGACGCGGTCTCCGAGACGCTCGCGCGTGACCTGACCGCGGCGGGCGTCGACGGTGTCGTGGTCCTCCTGTACGCGGCGCTGCTGTGGACGTACGACCCGCAGCTCACGCTCGTCGGGGTGGGCATCGCGCTCGGGAACGTCGTCGCGATGCGGATCGTGATCCGGCTGCGGGCCACCCGTACACAGAAGCTGCGCGCGGACACGGCGCGGCTCACCAACACCTCGTACACCGGCCTTCAGCTCATCGAGACGATGAAGGCGACCGGCGGCGAGAACGGGTACTTCCGGCGCTGGGCCGGGCAGCACGCGACCACGCTGGAGGAGCAGCAGCGGCTCGGGGTGCCGAGCGCGTGGCTCGGCATGGTGGCGCCGACCCTGGCGACGCTCAACAGCGCCCTGATCCTGTGGATCGGCGGCCTGCGCGCGGTCGAGGGGCATCTGTCGGTGGGTCTGCTCGTGGCGTTCCAGGCGCTCGTCACGCGGTTCACCGCGCCGATCACCCGCCTCAACGGTGTCGCGGGACGCATCCAGGACTTCGCCGCCGATGTGGCGCGCCTCAAGGACGTGGAGAGCTTCCCGGCGGACGCCCTTTACACGCGGCCCGACGCGGCGGCGAGCACCCGCCGCCTCAAGGGACACGTCACGCTCGACGACATCACCTTCGGCTACAGCCCGCTGGACAAGCCGCTCCTCACGGGCTTCTCGCTGGCGGTCGGCCCCGGTCAGCAGGTGGCGCTCGTCGGCGGCTCGGGCAGCGGCAAGTCGACGGTGTCCCGGCTGATCTCCGGGCTCTACAGCCCGTGGGAGGGCACGATCCGGATCGACGGACAGCGCCTGGAGGACATCCCGCGCGGCGCCCTGTCGGCGTCGGTGTCCTTCGTCGACCAGGACGTGTTCCTCTTCGAGGGCACGGTCCGTGACAACGTCGCCCTGTGGGATCCGTCGATCCCGGACGAGGCCGTCGTCGACGCCCTCAAGGACGCGGCGCTGTACGACGTCATCGCGCGCAGGCCCGGCGGCATCCAGGGCCGGGTCGAGCAGGACGGGCGGAACTTCTCCGGCGGCCAGCGACAGCGCCTGGAGATCGCGCGGGCCCTGGTGCGCCGGCCGAGCATCCTCGTGCTCGACGAGGTGACCAGCGCGCTCGACGCCGAGACGGAACAGCTCATCATCGACAACCTGCGGCGCCGCGGCTGCGCCTGCGTCGTGATCGCGCACCGCCTCAGCACCGTGCGCGACAGCGACGAGATCGTCGTCCTCGACCACGGCCAGATCGTGGAGCGCGGCCGGCACGAGGCGCTCGTCGCCGCCGGCGGGCCGTACGCCGAGCTGGTCAAGGAGCACTGACGTGACGTACACAGATCAGGAGTACGCGGCCGGCGACCAGGTGACCGCCTCGTTCGGCTCCCTGGGCATGCCGGTGGACTGCGCCGGCATGCGCAGCCTGAACCTCGAAGGACCGCAGGTCCTGTGGCTGGTCGTCCAGGGCGCGCTCGACCTGTTCGCGGTCGACGCGGCCGCCCAGGGGCACTGGCACTTCCTGGGCCGCCTGGAGGCGGGCACCCTGCTGCTCGGCCCGGTCGAGGGACCCCAGCACACGTTGGTGGGCCGCCCGTTGCAGGGCTGCCTGCTGCGCCGTATCGGCCTGCGCGAACTCCAGCGCCCCGACTACGGCAACGCCTCGTGGTCGTACGACCAGCAGTACCTCAGCCAGTACGACACCCAGGACGCGGCCCTCAGCCTCCTCGAGCACGCCTTCGCCCTGGGTGTGGGGCGCAGCCAGCGCGTCCTGTTCGAGGCGCCGCTCGACGGCCGGACGGCCGGCGACGACTCCGTGGGCGACGACGACATCCTGTGGCTGCCGATCCTGCCGGGCAGCGTGCAGTACGGGGCGTCGTACAGCGCGGACACCGTGGGCGAGCTGCTCGTCGACGGCTCGATGTGGCAGCGCATGGTCAACCAGCAGTTCCGTCTCCTGTCGGCGCTCGACCGGTGGATCGAACGCCTGGAGAGCGCGCACGAGACCCGGACCGCGGCCGGGATCAAGGCGGGTGAGACCGTCCGCGAGGAGGCCGACCGGACGCTGCTCGCGTCCATCGGACGCCAGGGCAAGGGGGGTTCGCGGCGCGGCTCCTCCTCGGGGAACGGCGACGACGCGACGTACGCCGCGTGCAAGCTGGTCGCGGGCGCGGCCGGGATCACGCTCGCGGCGCCCGAGCGGAGCGGCGCCGTCAGCGACCGCGTCGACCCGGTCGAGCAGGTCGCCGTCGCCTCACGGATCCGCACCCGCGCGGTCCGGCTCGACGGACGCTGGTGGCGCGAGAACGCGGGCCCCCTGGTGGGTCACCGCACGGCGTCCGGCGCCCCGGTCGCACTGCTGTGGCGGCGCGGCGGGTACGAGGCCGTGCATCCGTCGAGCGGGCGGCGGACCCGGGTGGACGAGGACAACGCGGAAGAGTTCGAAGCGCGGGCCGTCATGCTGTACCGGCCGCTGCCCGACCGGGCGCTGAGCCCGCTGCGGCTGCTGCGGTTCAGCGCGCGCGGCACCCGGGCCGACGTGCGCAACCTGCTGCTCGCCGGGCTCGTGACGGTCGCGATCGGGGCCCTGGTGCCGGTCGCCACCGGGCGGGTCCTCGGCGTGTACGTGCCGAACGCCCAGACGGACCTCATCGTGCAGGTCTCCCTCGCCGTCATGGTGACGAGCATCGTGTCGGCCGCGTTCATTCTGCTGCAGAACCTGACGATCCTGCGCATGGAGGGCCGGATCGAGAGCGCGCTCCAACCCGCCGTGTGGGACCGCTTGCTGAGACTGCCGACGCGCTTCTTCGCGTCGCGTTCCACGGGCGAGCTGGCGAGCGCCGCCATGGGCATCAGCTCGATCCGCCGCCTCATGTCCGGCGTGGGCCCGGTGGTGGTGCAGTCCGGCACGGTCGGCGCGATGAACCTCGTCCTGCTCCTCCTCTACAGCGTTCCCCTGGCACTGACCGCGCTCGCCATGCTCGCGGTGATCGCGGGCGTGTTCCTCACGCTCGGGCTGTGGGAGCTGCGCTGGCAGCGCCGTCTCGTCGTCCTCGGCAACAAGCTCAACAACCAAGCGTTCCAGACGCTGCGCGGCCTGCCGAAGCTGCGGGTCGCGGGGGCGGAGAGCTTCGCTTACGCCTCGTGGGCCGGGGAGTTCGCGCGCAGCCGCGAGCTCCAGCGGCGCGCGGGCCGCATCAAGAACCTGACGACGGTCCTCAACGCGGTCTATCTGCCGCTGTGTTCGCTCGTGATGTTCATGCTGCTCGCGGGCCCCGCGCGGGGCACCCTCTCGGCGGGCGACTTCCTCACGTTCAGCACCGCGGTGACGATGCTGCTGTCGTCGGTCACGCAGCTCACGGGCGCCCTGATCTCCGCGGCGGCCGTCCTGCCGATGTTCGAGCAGATCAAGCCCGTCCTCGACGAGGCCCCCGAGGTGCGGGCCGCCAGCACCCAGCCGGGCGAGCTGACCGGCGAGATCGAGGCGCGCGGCGTGTCCTTCCGGTACACGGACGACGGGCCGCTCGTCCTCGACGACGTGAACCTGTCCATCAGGCCGGGCGAGTTCGTCGCGGTCGTCGGGCCGAGCGGCTGCGGCAAGTCCACACTCCTGCGCCTCCTCATCGGCTTCGACAAGCCGGTCTCCGGCGGTGTCCTGTACGACGGTCAGGACCTCGGCGCGCTGGACCAGGCAGCCGTGCGCCGGCAGTGCGGCGTCGTGCTCCAGAACGCGCAGCCGCTGACCGGTTCGATCCTGGACTGCATCTGCGGCGCCGAGGTGTTCACGCAGGAGGAGGCGTGGGAGGCGGCGGCGATGGCGGGGCTCGCCGAGGACATCAAGCGGATGCCGATGGGCCTGCACACGATGATCGCCGGCGGCGGCGCCATCTCCGGCGGCCAGCGCCAGCGCCTCATGATCGCGCAGGCGCTGATCCGCCGGCCGCGCATCCTGTTCTTCGACGAGGCCACGAGCGCGCTCGACAACGAGACCCAGCGCACCGTCATCGACAGCACCCGCGCCCTGAAGGCCACACGCGTCGTCATCGCGCACCGCCTGTCCACGGTGATGGACGCGGACCGGGTGATCGTCATGGCGGACGGCCGCGTCGTCCAGCAGGGCCCGCCGGCCCAGCTGCTCGCGGACACGAACGGGCGGCTGCACGAGCTGGTCCGGCGTCAGATGGCGTAGCCCGCCCACTGATCGCGGCTCACGCGAGGGCCGCAGCCCGCCGCGAGGACGCAGCCTGCGCAAGGACATTGACAGAACCTCCGAACCCTGTGAACCTTCGTGCTCGAAGTTGCTCGAAATGGCAATAGTTCAAGCACTGGTAAACATCGACCGGCCGGGCTCCACGGGTCACTCGGGTTGAGCGGAGATGCACCTTGCACGGATTGCGAAGACTGCGGCAACGGCGGCTGAGACGGCAACGACCGTCTCGTGGGGGCACCTTGGCGGTGATCGGCACGGCCGCACTCGTCGGCGCGGCCCTCCTGGGGGCCCCCGCCCAGCAGGCGAAGGCGGCGACGCCCGGCAGCGGCGTCCTGGACGACGGCCACAAGAGCGTGACCTGGCAGAGCCCGGTGTACGCCGCGGGGACCGTGGGCGATCCCGGCAAGTGCCCGGCCGCCGCGGACGACCCCGACAACAAGGTGTGCGACCGCTTCGACCTCAAGGTGTCGATCCCTGACGGCTACTGGGACGACAACCCCGAGGGCGGCGTGCCCGTCTCGATCGAGTGGGCGAAGCAGCCCACCGACGACTTCGACATGTACGTGTTCGACGACGCGGGCAAGCAGGTCGCCGCCAGCGCGGGCACCGCCGACCCCGAGGCCACGGTGATCCCGAAGGCCAACGGCACGTACCACGTCGTGGTCGTCCCCTACGACGTGCACGACAACTCCTTCGTCGGCAAGGCGTATCTGCCCGAGACGACCGACGCGGGCGACCTGACCTCCTTCACGGGCAAGGACGGCAGCTACACCATCGGGGCCGGCCCCCTCAAGGCGCGGGCCGACTTCCTGACGGGTGGTCAACTTCGGCTCCAGGCCGACCCGTCCGGCACGTTCAGCGACCCGGCCGGTGCGCAGATCGTGCGCAAGCAGCCCGCCCTCGACAAGCACACGTCGTCCTTCGACGCGGGCGTGTACTACGGCATCCGCTCCGCCGGCGCCGTCCTGCGCGTCTACAAGAAGCCGCTGCGCTTCGGCCTCTACAAGGCCGACAACAGGGCGCGGATCTGGCAGGAGGACAAGCCCCTGCGCTGGTCCACCGGCGGCATGCGGCAGAGCCTGGAGCGCGGCAAGGACGAGCAGTTCTTCGGCGGCGGCGAGCAGAACGGCTCGTTCTCGCACCGCGACAAGACGGTCTACGTCGCGAACAACACCAACTGGAACGAGGGCGGCTACAACAACTCGCAGCCGTTCTACCTCTCTTCGGCGGGCTACGGCGTCTACCGCAACACCTTCGCCCCGGGCGTCTACGACTTCGGCCCCTCGGTCCACGCGGGACAGCAGGAGCGCCGCCTCGACGCGTACTACTTCCTCGGGGACGCGAAGAAGGTGATCGGCGGCTACACGTCGCTGGTCGGCAAGCCGTTCATGCCGCCGGTGTACGGCCTCGAACCCGGCGACGCCGACTGCTACCTCCACAACGCCAACCAGGGCGAGCGCCACACCCTCGACTCCCTGAAGGTCGCCGACGGCTACGTCGAGAACCAGATGCCGCTCGGCTGGATGCTCGTCAACGACGGCTACGGCTGCGGCTACGAGAACCTTGCCGAGACCGCGAAGGGCCTCCAGGACCGGGGCACCGAGATGGGCCTGTGGACCCAGGACGGCATCGACAAGCTCGCCGACCAGGTGAAGGCCGGGCAGCGCGTCGCGAAGCTCGACGTCGCCTGGGTCGGCAACGGCTACGGCATGTCCCTGGACGCCTGCGACAAGGCGAAGGCCGGCATCGAGGACAACAGCGACGCGCGCGGCTTCGTCTGGATGCCCGTCTCGTGGGCGGGTGCGCAGCGCTGCGGCGTGCTGTGGAGCGGTGACCAGAAGCTGTCGTGGGACTTCGTGCGCTGGCAGATCCCGACGTACGCGGGCGCCACGATGTCGGGCATCGCGTACAACACCGGTGACGTGGGCAGCATCTACAGCCACGACGCCAAGATGTACGCGCGTGACCTCCAGGCCAAGACGTTCCTGCCGGCCATCATGACGATGGACGGCTGGGCCAGGGACATGACCACCGGCCAGAAGATCAACCAGCAGCCGTGGGTGGACGGCGACCCCTACACGTCCATCAACCGCAAGTACCTCCAGCTGCGCGAACGCCTGCTGCCGTACCTGTACACGCTGTCCGCCGAGGCGGCGAAGACCGGCGTCGGCGGCGTGCGCCCGCTGTACCTGGAGTACCCGGACGACCCGCAGACGCTGGGCGCGAACGCCAAGTACGAGTACCTGGCGGGCGACGACTTCCTGGTCGCCCCCGTCTACAAGGACTCGGACACCCGCGACGGCATCTACCTGCCCAAGGGCACGTGGACGGACTACTGGACGGGCAAGACGTACCACGGTCCGACGACGATCGACGGCTACCACGCGCCCATCGACACGCTCCCCCTCTTCGTCAAGTCCGGTGCGGTCGTGCCGATGTGGCCGAAGGGGACGACGTCGTACAAGTCCCGTGACGTCCACGAGCTGGACTGGGACGTGTACCCGCAGGGCCGCTCCTCCTACACGCTGTACGAGGACGACGGGGTGACCCGCGACTTCGCCAAGGGCGCGTCGGCGACGCAGCGCGTCACCGTCGACCAGGGCAAGCACGCGACCGAGGTCAACGTAGGCGCGAGCAAGGGCAGTTACAAGAACAAGCCCGACGGCCGCGCCTACCGGTTCACCGTCCACGGCGAGAGCGCGCCGCACCGGGTGTCGGCGGAGGGGCGCACGCTGCCCCGCGTCGCCTCGGCGGACGCGCTCGCCGCGGCCGGATCCGGCTGGTACTACGACGCGGACACGGGGGTGACGACCGTGAAGACCGCGCGCCAGTCCCTCGACCGCGACTTCACAGTGACGCTGCGGCGCTGATCCGCAGTACGGAGTGAAGTGGGGGCGGGTCCGCCGGTGCGGGCCCGCCCTCGGCCGTCACCCCGTACACCGAGTCAACTCCCACCGGTGCTGGGGCTGTTCGCCGCGATGCGCCCCATGGCCTCCTCCACGGCGCGCGCCCCAACGGTGCCTCGTTCCTCGACGCGCGTCTGGAGGGCGCCGACCTCACCGGTGCCTCGGTGCGCGAGACGTCCCTCAAGCCGGTCCTCGACGACCGCACGCGCGTACAGGGCCTCACCGGCACCGTCTTCGGTCCCGCGAGCCTCGAAGGAAGCGGTCCGCCGCGCGAACTGGCGGGCCCCGAACGCGAAGAGTGGCTGAACAACCGCGGCGCGGCCGTCCAGGTCCTCCATTCCCGCACCGGCCCACGCACTGGTCCCCGTACCGCCCCACGCACCGGCTCACGCACCGGCGGAGCCGCCGAGAACGTACACAACCGGCCGTCTCCTCCCGCCGGAGCCCTGTCCACCACGCCGACCAGCACGTCTTCGGCCCGATGGTAGGTTCGACCGCGTGATATCGACGGGGCCACTGAGCCGCACGGCACTGAGCCGAGTCACCCTGGTGGGTGCGCGCAGACGCGTCGAACGCGTCCTGCCGTCCCGCGCGCCGCTCGGCGTGCTCCTGCCGGACGTGCGGCCCGCGGAACGTGTGCGGCTCCGGCTGCGCCGCGTCGGCGACGTACTCGAATCGGTCGGTGTGATCGCGCTGCTCCCGTTGGTGATCGGCGTGTTCGGTGTGTACGAGCGTCTGCTCGGCACCTTCGCGTAAGGGCTCGGGGAATGACGCAGAACGACTGGCAGAACAACGTACTGCGGGACCTGCTCCGGCAGACCCAGGCACAACTGGGCGGGGAGCGCGGCGGGAAGACGGCGTCCGAAGTGCCCGGTTCCGGGCAGACGGGGCAGGACTCCGGAGCGGGTGGCGAGGCGGAGACCTCAGTGGCACCACCGCCCGCGCCGGGGCGCGCCCCGCTACCGCGCCGACGCCCCAACACCGCCCCGTCACCGGACGCGGGCCCCGGCCCGTCGCCCTCACCGCCGCTCGACCCGGATGTCGACGCTCCGGATGAGCCCGCTCCCCAGACGGTCACCCCGGCGCCGGGCGAGACGTCCACCCCGGCCCCGCGCCGGACGGCATCACTGGCGGCGCGCCTGGCGGCGGGCCGAGCGGACCGGCCGACGCCGCCGACGGACGCGAACGCCGCCCTTGCGGTGCCCACACCCGGGCACGCCCCGGCGCCGGGCGCGCCGACGTCGGTGCTCAAGGCCTACGTCACGGACGCCGCACCCGTTACTGAGGCATCAACCGACACCCCTGCCGACGCGCCGGCGGCCACAGAGCTCCAGGCGCCGGAGCCCCGACCCATCGGCACGGGCGCCTCCGCGATACCGAACGTGTCCATCGAGATCCAGACGAAGGCCACACCGACACCCGTACCCCCGGCCGAGATCACGGACGCCGCGCCGCCGGTCCCGGTGACAGACACCCACACCCCGGCCGCGGACGCACCCACCCCCATACCTCAAGCCGACATCGCGGACACCCCGCCCGCTCCGGTGCCAGCCACCCACACCCCGGCCCCGGACGCACCAACCCCCAGCCCCCGAGCCGGCATCGCGGACGTCACGCCCACCCCCACCACCCCCGCCCACACCCCGGCGCCCACCCCACCCCCGTACGCCCCGGCCTCACCGCTGCCGCCCGCGCCGGCCCCCTCAGGGCTCCCCGCCCCCTACACACCCGCGCCCGCGCCGGCCGCCCAGCCGCACACGCCCGCCGTGGCCCCCCGCTCCCGCTCGCGGAACTCCCGCCTCCCCGCCATCACCCCCGAATCCGTCCCCACCGTCGACCCGCGGCTCGCGGGGGCGCTCGGGCGGGCTCAGCACGGGGACACCGCGGCGCGGCGTGCCGGGCGCTCGCTGCGCAGGCTCGCCTCGTCCGCCGCGCAGGAGGTGTCTGAAGAGACGCGTCTCGCGCGGGAGTTGCAGCAGCCGGTGGCCAACGGCCGGGTGGTCGCCGTGACGTCCATCCGCGGGGGCGTGGGCAAGACCACCGTGTCGGCCCTCCTCGCCCGCACTCTCAACCGCTACCGCCATGACCCGGTGCTCGCGCTGGAGGCGGACGCCGCGCTCGGCACGCTGCCGGTGCGGCTCGGCGCCGAGTCGGTGCGCTGGTCGTGCCCGGACCTCGCGCAGATCCTCAAACCGTCGATGCAGCTCACCGACGTCACCGGCTATCTCGTGCCCGTCACCGACGGGGGCTGGCTCCTCCCGGCGAGCCAGGGCCGCGTCGGCGCTCCGCTGGACGTACGCACGTACAGGACCCTGTCGCTCGCGCTGCGGCGCTACTTCGCGGTGACCGTCGTGGACTGCGAGACGCTGCCGGGCGAGGTGGCGCGTACGGCGATGGACACGGCGCACGCGCGCGTGGTGGTCGCCCCGATGACGGTGGAGGGTGTGGGCGGCACGCGCGTGGTGCTCGACTGGCTGGCGCAGCTGCCGAAGGCAGCCCTGGCCGCCACCGTCGTCGCGCTCACGTCGAGCGCGCCCGACATGACGCTCGACCTGAAAGCGGCGACGGCGCATCTGCGTGAGACGGGGGTCGCGGTCGTGCACCTGCCGTACGACCGTCATCTGGCCGCGGGAGGCCCGATCAGGACGGAGCTCCTGTCGGAGGCGACACGCCGAGCGGCCACGGATCTGGCGGCCGAGGCGGTGCAGCGGGCGGCCGCGGCGAGGTAGCGGCGGCACGCTGTCGGCGCACCGCCCGGCCCGGCCCGTACTCCGCGAGCCCGTCATGATCCAGACGGGTGGCCCTAGGCACGACCCGCCCGGCGGGGTAGCTTGCGCTGCCAATGGTT
Source organism: Streptomyces sp. NBC_01446 (assembly GCF_026340095.1). GTDB lineage: Bacteria > Actinomycetota > Actinomycetes > Streptomycetales > Streptomycetaceae > Streptomyces > Streptomyces aureus. The sequence goes on from NZ_JAPEPO010000001.1 coordinate 1,396,003, forward strand.
CAGTCCTGGTCCGCCGCCACGGAAGGGGACCCATGTACGAGTTCACCGTCCCGCGCCTCGTCGAGCCACTGCGTTCGGGCGGGCTCGCCGACTCCGTGTTCACGACCGCCGAGCGCGACCCGAGGCGCATCCAGTTCTCGCGCCCGAGTGACAACGGCCGGGCCGGCGGCGCCCGCCGCGACGTCTCCTGGATTCCCGTCACCGCGGCCGCTTTCCGTGACGACGTGCTCGCGGCCGCCCGCGGTTTCCTCGCGAACGGGATCCGGCTCGGTGACCGCGTGGCCCTCATGTCCCGTACCCGCTACGAGTGGACGCTCCTCGCGTACGCGCTGTGGACCGTCGGCGCCGAGGTCGTCCCCGTGTACCCCACGTCGTCCGTGGAGCAGGTCCGGTGGATCCTCCAGGACACCGGCGCGACCGGGATCGTCGTGGAGAACGAGAACCACGCGATGACGGTGGCCGCCGCGTACGGCTCTCAGACGGCGCTCACCCGGATCTGGCAGCTCGACAGCGGCTGCGTGGCGGCGCTCGAGGACGACGGGATGGGCGTGGCCGACGAGGACGTGCACCGGCAGCGCGCGGCGGTCGCCCCCGGGAACCCGGCGGCCATCTGCTACACGTCCGGCACGACGGGCCGCCCGAAGGGCTGTGTCATCACGCACGCGAACCTCGCGTCCGAGTGCGACAACCTGCTGGCCGGCTGGAGTAGTCTCCTGGGGGCTCCCGGCGAACCCCCGTCGCTGCTCGCGTTCCTGCCGCTGTCCCACTGCTACGGCCTGATGGTCGTCGTCGGTTCGGTGCGGGGCGGTGTGCACGTGGCGCATCAGCCCGACCTCAGCCCCGAGAGCCTCCTGCCCGCGCTCGCGTCGTTCCGGCCCACCTTCCTGTTCGGGGTCCCGTACATCTTCGAGACGGTCCTCGCCAGGTCCCGTGCGGCCGCGCAGGAGGCGGGCCACGGCACACTGTTCCGCAGGGCGGCGCAGGTCGCGGTGCGGTACGCGGAGGCGGCGGAGCGGCAGTCGCTCGGCCGCGGCCAGGGGCCGGGGCCGCGGCTCAGGCTGCGGCACGCGGTGTACGAGCGGCTGGTGTACGCGAAGCTGCGCGCGATCCTCGGCGGGCGGGTGCGGCACGCGGTGTCGGGCGGTTCGCCGCTGTCCCGCGAGACGGGTCTGTTCTTCGCGGGCGCCGGCATCACGGTCCACGACGGTTACGGGCTGACGGAGACCACGGCGGCGGTGACGGCGCAGCCGGTCGGCGCGGTCCGCTTCGGCACGGTGGGCCGGCCGCTTCCCGGGTGTTCGGTGCACATCGCGCGCGACGGCGAGATCTGGGTCCGCGGTGACGTCGTGTTCAGCGGATATCTCAACAACCCTCAGGCGACCGGGACGGCGCTGCGGGGCGACTGGTTCGCGACCGGTGACCTCGGGCATCTCGACGACGGCTATCTCGTCATCACCGGCCGCAAGAAGGACGTCATCATCACCAGCGGCGGCAAGAGCATGTCGCCGCTGGTCCTGGAGGAGGAGCTGCGCGGGCACCCGCTGATCTCTCAGTGCGTCGTCGTCGGCGACAACAGGCCGTACGTGGCCGCGCTCATCACCCTCGACCCGCAGGCCCTGCACCACTGGCAGCGCCTCAAGGGCCGGCCCCCCGCCGAGCCGGGCACGCTGACCGACGACGAGGAGCTGCGCGCCCAGATCCAGCGTGCCGTCTCGCGGGCGAACACCCGGGTCTCGCGGGCGGAGTCGATCCGTGAATTCCGTATCCTGCCCGGCGAGTTCACCCCGGACTCGGGCCTGCTCACACCGTCGCTGAAGCTGCGCAGGAGCGCGGTCCTCGCCGCGTACGCGCAGGATGTGGAGAGGCTGTACACGCCCCGCGCGGCGGCATCCTCCGCGCGGGAGCCGTTCGGTCGCCGCTGAACTTGCCTGTGTCACAGGGGGTTGATGGTGAACGCGTCGTAGAGCTCGACGACGTCCACGTCGCCCGGGGTGAGCCCCGCCATGTCGAAGGCGCGGCGCCCGGACTCGGTCGCCGCCGTCACGGTGAGGTCGGGCATCCGCGAGATGGCGGCGCTCGTCGACCTGGTCGACGAGTTCGCCGACGGGCTCCGGGACCTGCCGGCGACGTGACGCCGCCGGGCGTCCCCTGATCCTCCGCCTTACGCCCTCTCGCCCGCGGGGCCGGTGGTGAGCTCCACGCCGAGCAGCCGTCGCGCCCGCTCCTGCACCGGCTTGTCGACCATCACACCGTCGACGGCCGACACCGCGTCGCCCGCGGCGAGCACCTTCCTGGCCCAGGCCAGCTCCTCGTCCGAAGGCGCGAACCCCTCGGCCACCGCGGGGAGTTGCCTCGGATGGATGCACAGTTTGCCTCCGAAGCCGAGCCGTCGGGCGTGCCGGATGTCCTGCGCGAGCGCTTCGGCGTCGTCGAGTGCGGTGGTGACGCCGTCCAGCGAGGGCGCGACACCGGCGGCGGCGCCCGCCACGACCAGCCGGGACCGCGCATAGGCCAGCGCCAGGGTGTCGTCGTGGCGCACACCCAGCTCGGTGGCGAGGTCGACGCTGCCGAAGGCCGCGCGGACGACGCCGGGCGCGCAGCACACGTCGAGGGCGCGCTCGATCCCGGCCGCCGTCTCGACGAGCGGGATCACGGCGCAGACCTCGGCGATCCGTGCGATCACGTCGGGGTCCTCGGCCTTGGGCAGCATCACCGGACAGCCGAACGCGGTGACGAGGTCCAGGTCGGCGTCCCACCAGGGCGTGCCGGGCGCGTTGATCCGCACCACCGCGTCCTTGCCCCGCGCGAGCCAGTCGGCGGCGTGCCGGCGGGCCGCGTCCTTGCCGTCGGGCGCGACGGCGTCCTCCAGGTCGATGATCACGGCGTCGGCCCCGGCCGCGGCCGCCTTCTCGAACCGGTCCGGGCGGTGCCCCGGGACGAAGAGCAGGGTGCGGGCGGCGGCGAGGCGGGTGCGGTCCCGGCCGAGGCGTGCGGGGTCGGCGCGTTCGGGACGCGCGGGGTCGGCACTCGCAGGTTCGACGGCGGTGTGCTCAGCGCTCACTTGAACGTCACCTCCGCCGTCGCGTGCCGCTCGTCCCGACGCGTGGCGATCCGCAGCCCGGCCGACCCTCCGTCGTCCGTCATGTCGCCGAGCGCGCAGATCTGCTCGCCCGCGAACACGGGCTTGCGGAGCCGGTAGGAGAGCGTGTGGATCTCCCGCTCCGGGGCCTCGCGGCGGGCGAGTTCCAGCATCAGCTGGACGAGGAGCGGTCCGTGGACGACGAGGCCCGGGTAGCCCTCGACGTCGCGCACGTACGGCTCGTCGTAGTGAATGCGGTGGGCGTTCGCGGTGAGGGCGCTGTAGCGGAACAGCAGGGTCGGCGAGGGACGCAGGATCAACTGCCAGTCGGCGTCGGACGGTTCGGCTTCACCGAGGTCGAGGCCGAAGCCCCCGCTCCGCCGCTCGTCCTCGCCCACGCGGTAGACGAGGTCCTGCTCCTCGGTGACCCGCGTCTTCCCTTCCTGCGCGATCTCATGACGTACCGTCACGAACGCCATCTCGCCGGTGCGGCCGCGCTTGATCTCGACCTTGGCGAGGGAACTCGTACGCCGGGCGGGCACGCCCACCCGCAGCGGCGCGGTGAACTCCGCGCGGCCGCCGGCGAACATGCGCCTACGGTCCGGGAGGGGCGGCAGGAAGTGGCCGTGCGCGGGGTGCCCGTCGGTACCCAGCTCCCGCTGTGCGGGCCACTCGAGGAAGTGCAGCCAGTGCCACAGCGGCGGCACCGGCTCCCCCTCGCCGGCCACGGCCGCCTCCTGGTCGAGCACCTGGCTCAGCGCGGCGACGGGCGCGGCCGCGACGGGATCGTCCAGGGTCACGGGCGCCGGGGCCCAGGCGTCCAGATACCGCGCGAGCGCGGACTCGCCCTGGGATGCGTCTGGTTGGGGCATGGTTCTCATTCTCCGATGCGTTGCGAAACGGGTGCCGCGGAAGCCACCGGGGCGGCCGCGGCGTCGTGCAGGGTCTCCAGCGACCGGCCGCGCGTGTCGACGCCGAAGAAGAACACGGTGGCGGTGGCGACCAGCCAGCATCCCGCGATGAACACGAACACGGCGACGTAGCCGAGCCCCGGCGTGGTGTAGATCGCCGCGACGGCCAGCGGCGCGATGACGTTGCCGATCCGGCCGACGCCGTTTCCGAGCCCGGCGCCGGCCGTGCGCAGGCGGGTGGGGAAGACCTCGGGGGTGTACGAGTAGAGCACCGCGATGAACGTCTGGCTGAGCGCGGCGACGAGCGTGCCGAACACGACGACGGCCACGACGGACGAGCTGAGCCCGTACCCGATGCCGAGGACCGCGACCACGAGACCGAGCACCACCGCGAGGTGCTTGCGCGGGTAGCGGTCGATGAACGGCCAGGCGAGGAACGCGCCGGGCACCGCCCCGATGGTGGTGACCGCGGACATGGTCATGCTCTTCGCGAAGTCCTGGCCGTGGTCGGCGAGCAGCGTCGGCACCCAGGACTGGAACCCGTAGAAGCCGACGAGCCCGAAGAGCCACAGGGCCATGAGGGCCACGGTGTTACGCCGCTGGCCCGCGGCGAACAGTTCGGAGAACCGCGGCCGGTCCGCCGGAGCGGGGGGCGCGGCGAGCGCGTCGGCGGGCGGCTCCCAGTCGGGCACGAAGGCGCGTGTGACCTGCACGGCTTCGGTGCTTCGGCCACGCGCGAGGAGCCAGCGCGGCGACTCGGGCAGGCGCATCAGGAGCGGCACGAGCAGGATGCCGAGGGCGCCGATCACGAAGAGGGCGCGCCAGCCGCCGGGGTCGTCGGCGGTCAGGCCGCGGGCCGTGAACGCCACGACGGGGATCCCGATCAGACCGGTGCCGAGCGCCGTCGCCTGGGCGCGGCCGCGGCGTGCGGCCGGGGTGACCTCGGAGAGGTAGGTGATCGCGACGGAGGTCATGGCGCCGAGTCCGAACCCGGTCGCGAAGCGGGCCGCGGCCATCGCCCCCACCCCGGTGACCAGTGCGTTGACCACGGAGGCCGCGGAGAAGAGCACCACGGACCCCGCCATGACCCGCCGCCGGCCCACATGGTCGGCGAACCGGCCGCCGAGGATCGCGCCGGCCGCCATGCCGGCGAAGGCCAGGGCGGTGACGAACGCGATGTCGTCGACGGTGAAGAGGTGCGCCCGGCGGATGGCGGGCGCGGCGAACGCGAACGTGTTCAGGTCGGCGAGGTCGAAGAAGAACATGGCGCTGACAGTGAGCAGCACCCGCCGGTGCAGGGCACCGTGCCGGGCGCCGCTGAGCGCGGCTAGCAGGGGATGCGCATCGCCCATGCGAGACCTCCGGGGGGGACAGGCGACAGCCGCGTGGACAGCCGGATGAACAGGTGGCCGGACAGGTGGCTGGACAGGTCGATTGATGTGGCCGCCTCAATGGCGGGTTGTGCCGTACAAAGCGCGGCCCAGCGTCCGCCTCGACGGGCGTCCAGTCAACCCCCCTGGGATGAAGTTGCATGTGAAAGCTTTAGGTTGCCCTGCGGTGGCGGCATTGACGGCCCCATCATTTGGCCGTACAAAGTAATCACGCAGTGCAGGACCTGTACGAAGGGAAGCCATGCCGGCCATCGCGGAATCGCTCGCCGAGTGGGCGTACGGATACGAACCCGGCGCCGAGGACCTGGCGCTCGCCCGCCGCTCTCTCCTGGACACGGTCGCGGTCACGCTCGCCGCGCGCGACCACCCGGTGAGCGCGATGGCCGCCGAGCTGCCGGACGCGGCGCGCTGGGCCACTGTCGGGCACGTCCTCGACTTCGACGACCTGCACATCGAGTCCACGACACACATCAGCGTCGTGATCGTCCCCGCGGTCCTCGCGGCGGGCGGCGACGCGCGCGCCTATCTGGCCGGGGCCGGTGTGATGGCCCGGCTCGGCACGCTGCTCGGCTGGTCGCACTACGCGGCCGGCTGGCACGCCACGTGCACGGCGGGCGCCCCCGCGGCGGCCGTCGCGGCGGGCGTCGCCTGGGGCCTCACGCCCGAGCGGCTGGCGACGGCCATGGCGCTCGCGGTGCCCGGCGCCGGCGGGGTACAGGCCGCGTTCGGCACGCACAGCAAGTCCCTCCAGGTCGGCTTCGCGGCGGAGGCGGGGGTGCGGGCGGCGCGCCTGGCCCGGGCCGGCGCCACGGCCGACCCGCGGGCGGTCGACGCGTGGCTGAAGCTGGTGGGCGCGCAAGGAGCGGACGACGCCGAGGAAGGCACGCCCCGCAGAGGCGGTCCCGCCGTACCCGGCGGCCTCGCCATCAAGATGTTCCCCTGCTGCTACGCGATGCAGCGCCCGATCGCGGCGCTGCGCGACCTGCGCGCCGAGTGCGGCCCCGACGACGTCACGGCCGTTCGCGTCACCACCCCGGGGGCCACCATCCACCCCCTCATCCACGACGACCCGGACACCGGGCTCGAAGGCAAGTTCAGCCTCCCGTACGCGGTGGCGACGGCCCTGCTCGACGGCTTCCCCGGCTTCGGCGCCTTCACGGACGACGCGGTGGGCCGGCCCGAGGCGCGGCGTCTGATGGCCACCGTCGAGACGGAGCGCACCGAGGGCGGTGCCGGTCTCCTCGACGGCGAGGTCGACCTCGCGGTGACGCTCACCGACGGCCGGGTCCTGCGCTCCGCCCTCGCCCATCCCCCGGGCTCGCCCCGACGTCCGCCCACGGACGGCGAGTTGGCGGAGAAGTTCGCCGCGTGCGGCAGCGACGTACCCGCTCTGCTCAAGGACACGACCTGGGAGTCGGCCCGCACCCTGCTCCTCACCGAACTTCCCGGGAAGGCACCCGCATGACCGAGCCGCTCCCCCTCGAAGGCATCACGGTCGTCAGCCTGGAACAGGCCGTCGCCGCACCCTTCGCAACCCGCCAGCTCGCCGACCTCGGCGCCCGCGTGATCAAGGTCGAGCGTCCCGGCGGAGGCGACTTCGCCCGCCGGTACGACACCACGGTGCACGGCCAGGCCAGCTATTTCGTGTGGCTCAACCGCTCCAAGGAGTCCCTCACCCTGGACCTCAAGTCGCAGGAGGGCCGGGACATCCTGGAGGAACTCCTCGCGGACGCCGATGTGTTCGTCCAGAACCTCGCCCCGGGTGCCGCCGACCGGATGGACCTCGGCCCGGCCGCGCTCCAGGCCCGCCACCCCCGCCTGATTCCCTGCACCATCAGCGGGTACGGCACCAGCGGCTCCTGGTCGCAGCGCAAGGCGTACGACCTGCTCGTGCAGTGCCAGACAGGACTGCTCTCCATCACGGGCTCACCCGACGAGCCCGCCCGCGTGGGCATCTCCGTCGCCGACATCTCGGCGGGCATGTACGCGTACAGCGGCGTACTCTCCGCCCTCTACACCCGGGCCACCACCGGGCGGGCACCCGCCGTCGAGGTCTCCCTCTTCGAGGCGCTCGCCGAGTGGATGAGCCAGCCCGCCTACTACACGCGGTACGGCGGCACGCAGCCGCCCCGCATCGGCGCCCAGCACGCCACGATCGCGCCCTACGGCCCCTTCACCGCCTCCGACGGGAAGGAGGTGCTGCTCTCCATCCAGAACGAGCGGGAGTGGCAGGCCCTGTGCACCACGGTCCTCGGCCGTCCCGAACTCACCGACGACCCCCGCATGGCCACCGGAGCCGACCGCGTCGCCCACCGCGACGAGGTCAACGCGGCCGTCTCCGCCCGCTTCGCCGAGCTCGGCAGCGAGGACGCCATGGCGCTCCTCGACAAGGCCGGCATCGCCAACGCGGGTGTGAACTCCATCGCCGAGTTCCTCGCCCACCCGGCCCTCGCCGAGCGCGACCGCTGGCGCGACATCGCGGTGCCGGGCGCGCAGGAACCCGTACAGGCACTGCTCCCCCCGGCGGACCTCTCCGGCGTCACCCCCCGGATGGACCCCGTCCCCGCCGCGGGAGAGCACACCGAACAGATCCTCAGCGCCCTCGGCCGCAGCGCCGCCGACATCGAGCGGCTGCGCGCTCAGGGCGTCATCGACACCACGCACGACCACGAGCAAGGAGCGTCCGCGAAGTGAGCACCCTCGACACCCTCTCCTCCGACGAACAGATGATCGTCGAGACCGTGCGCAACTTCGTGGACCGCGAAGTCAAGCCGGTCGTAAGGGAGTTGGAGCACGCCAACACCTACCCCGAGGCCCTCATCGAGCAGATGAAGGACCTGGGCATCTTCGGCCTGGCGATCCCCGAGGAGTACGGCGGCACGCCCGTCTCCACGCCCTGCTACGTGCTGATCACGGAGGAGCTGGCGCGCGGCTGGATGAGCCTCGCCGGCGCCATGGGCGGACACACCGTCGTCTCCAAGCTGCTGCTGCACTTCGGCACCGACGAGCAGAAGAACCACTACCTGCCGAAGATGGCGACCGGCGAGATCCGCTCGACGATGGCCCTCACCGAGCCGGGCGGCGGCTCCGACCTCCAGGCGATGCGCACGATCGCGCGGCGCGACGGGGACTCGTACGTCGTCAACGGCGGCAAGACCTGGATCACCAACTCCCGCCGCTCGCAGCTGATCGCGCTGCTGTGCAAGACGGACCCGGCGGCCGAGCCGAAGCACCGCGGCATCTCCATCCTGCTCGCCGAGCACGGCCCGGGGCTCACCGTCTCGCGCGACCTGCCCAAGCTCGGCTACAAGGGCGTCGAGAGCTGCGAGCTGACCTTCGACGACTACCGCGTCCCGGCCGACGCGCTGCTCGGCGGCGTCGAGGGCAAGGGCTTCGGGCAGATGATGAAGGGCCTGGAGACCGGCCGCCTCCAGGTCGCCTCGCGCGCGCTCGGCGTCGGCAGGGCCGCGTTCGAGGACGCGCTGCGCTACGCACAGGAGCGCGAGACGTTCGGCGAGCCCATCTACAAGCACCAGTCGATCGGCAACTACCTGGCCGACATGGCGACGTCGCTCACCGCGGCGCGCCAGCTCACCCTGTACGCCGCCCGCGAGGCGGACGCGGGCCGCCGCGTCGACATGGAGGCGGGCATGGCCAAGCTCTTCGCGTCGGAGACGGCCATGGAGATCGCCCTGAACGCGGTCCGTATCCACGGCGGCTACGGCTACTCGACCGAGTTCGACGTCGAGCGCTACTTCCGCGACGCACCCCTGATGATCGTCGGCGAGGGCACCAACGAGATCCAGCGAAATGTCATCGTGCGCCAGCTGGTCTCCCGGGGCGGTCTGGACGTCTGACCTGCGCACCGCCTTGTACGGCCATTAGACTCACGGCACAGGCAGGGCGGTGAACGGCAGACATGACGCGTACGACACCCACAGAGCGGGCGAGGGGGACTCAGATGGCGGCCCCCGGGCGTGACAGCGCCTACGTACGCCTCGCGCGCGAGCTGCGCGAGGCGATCCTGCGGCACGACTACCCCGAGGGGGTGCGGCTGCCCACCGAGGCGGAGCTCGCCGCCTCGCACGGGCTCAGCCGGCAGACCGTGCGGCGCGCCTTCCAGGACCTGGTCACGGAGGGCCTGGTGCACCGGGTCCCGGGGCGCGGCACGTTCGCGGCGCCCCGCGAGGAGCAGTATCTGCGCCAGTTCGGCTCGGTCGAGGACCTCATGGCGCTGTCCCTCGACACGACGATGCGCCTGGTGTCGCCGCTGCGCCGCCGGGTCGACGTGGACGCGGCGGGCCGGCTGCGCGTCGCCTCCGACCGCGTGGACCACCTCTCGTTCCTGCGGCTCCACGAGGACACCCCGTTCTGCCTGACGACGGTGCATCTGCCGCCGGACGTGGGCGCGCTCGTCGCGGACCGCCCGGAGCTGACGGAGGCGGGCACGGACAGCCGCGTCACCATCATCGGCCTCCTCGACGGCCGCCTGCCCGAGCCGATCGCGGAGGCGGAGCAGTCCGTCACGGTCGCCCTCGCCTCGGCCGAGGTGGCGGCGCACCTGGACTGCCCGCCGCAGCATCCACTGCTCCGGATCGACCGCCTCTACCTGTCGGCGTCGGGCCGCCCGGTCGAGCTGGCCGTGAGCCACTTCCTTCCGGAGCACTACTCGTACCGGGTGCGGCTGCGCCGCCATCCGCGCTGAGGCACGCACGGCCGCCGGTGACCGGGCATGTCCGCGTGTCTCAGAGCGACGACGCCACCGTCAGCCCCTCCAGCACGGCCTCTTCCACGGTCCGCGGTGACACGCAGTCCCCCGCCATCAGGACCTCGCCCACCCGTCCGTTCGCCAGGCCGGCGAGTTCACCCACGGGGTCGTGCCCCTGGGCGAGGACGACGGCCGCGACCCCTTCGATGATCACCGGCTCCTCGGTGAGGGTGTGCTGGAAGTACGCCGTGTCGGCATCGGCACCATAGGGGCGCACCGTCGGCACGGTCTCGACCCCGGCCCGCGCGGCCTCGGCCAGCATCGACGCGCGCACGTACTGCTGAAGATGCTCACCGGCACCGAAGCCGGTCGTGCAGAGCGTCACTTTCCGCCCCTGGCCCGCGAGCTGGACGGCCACGCCGATCCCGATCCAGTCACCCCTCCAGTCCGCGACGACGATCCGGCCCTTGGGCACGTCGGCGGTGCCGCGGACGACGTCCCAGGCGTCCAGCACGACGGGGTCGTCGAGGAGTTCGAGCGCGGGCCGGCGCGGCACCGCACCCGTGGCGACGATGAGCGTGTCCGCCTCTTCACGGTCGAGCAGGTCGGCGTCGACACGGGATCCGGTGACGATCCGTGCCCCGGACCGCCGCGCCTCGCCCTCCAGGTTGGTGAGCGCACCGCCGAACTCGGCACGCCCCGGCAGGAGTTGGGCGAGCAGCACCTGGCCGCCGACCCGCCGCCCCGCCTCGTGCAGGGTGACGTCGTGCCCACGGGAGGCGGCCACAGCGGCGGCCTTGAGCCCGGCCGGTCCGCCGCCGGCGATGAGGACCTTGCGGCGCCTGGCGGGCAGGGGCAGCCGCGTGAACCGCCGCTCCCTGCCGGTCTCGGGGTGCTGGATGCAGGAGATCGGGTAGCCACGCTGGAAGTGGCCGATGCAGGCCTGGTTGCAGCCGATGCACGCCCGGATCTCCTCCGTGCGGCCGTCGCTCGCCTTGCCCGGCATGTCAGGGTCGCAGATCAGAGCGCGGGTCATGGCGCAGGCGTCGGCCTGGCCCTCCTTGATGATCTGCTCGGCCTCCTGGGGCTGGTTGACGCGCCCGGCGACCATGACCGGCACCTCGACCGCCGCCCGCACACGCGCCGCGAGGGGGGCCGTGTATCCGGCGGGCTGCGTCATCGGGGGCGCGATGTGCACGGCGCCGGAGATCGTCGCCGACGATCCGGCGCAGACGCTCACATAGTCGACGAGACCCTCGCGGTCCAGCCGGGCGGCCGCCTCGACGGCGAGCTCGGCGGTGAGGCCGTCATGGCTCAACTCGTCGCCGGAGATGCGCAGTCCGGCCACGAAGTCGGGTCCGGTGTGCGCCCGTACCGACGCGAGCGCCTCGCGCAGGAACCGCATCCGGCCGTCCGCGTCACCCCCGTACCCGTCGGTGCGCACGTTGACCTGCGGGTTCAGGAACTGGGCCGGGAGGTAGCCGTGGCTGGCGACCACTTCCACGCCGTCCAGCCCGGCGGCGCGCAGCCTGCGGGCGGCCTCTCCGTACCCGTCGACGACTTCGCGTATCTCGGTCTCGGTCATGGCGCGCGGCATCACATGGAAGCGCTCGCTGGGCGTCGCCGACGCGGACCATGCGACGGGCGCGGAGCCGTCGCGCGACTCCAGGATCTCGCGCCCCGGGTGGAAGAGCTGTCCGAAGACCTTGGCGCCGTGCCGGTGCGCGGCCTCGGCGAGCCGCCGGTACCCCTCGACACACGAGTCGTCCGTGGCCATGAGGACATGCGTCGTGTACCGCGCGGTCTCGTGAACTCCCGCCACCTGTACGACGATGAGCCCGACGCCGCCCTCGGCGCGCGCCTCGTGATAGGCGACCAGATCGTCGGTGACCTGCCCGCCCTCGACGAGGACCGTGTCATGACCGGAGGACACAACGCGGTTCTTCAGCGTCACGCCGCCGACGGCGAGCGGGCTGAACAGATACGGGAACGCGGTCGACGTCATGGCGCGGTGCCTCCTGTGAACTTCGGCTCGGATGGAGTGAGTTGAGAGGAAAACAGCTCAGTCGCGTACGCCGAGGACCGAGCGGGCGGTGGCGAGGATGACGGCGGCGTAGCCCTCCGCCCCCATGCCGCTGCCCGACGCCACGGCCATGTCGCAGCCGTCGACGGCGGCGAGCACGGAGCGCACCGCTACGTCGGTGGGCACGACGGGCACGAACTTCCCCGCGGCAACGCCCGATTCGGCGATGCCGAGGACGAGCTCGCGCCAGTCCTGGTGGGCGCGGCGCACCCCGTCGCGCAGCTCGGGCCTGCGGGCGGCGCTCGCGCAGAACTCGGTCCAGGTCGCGCACCGACGCTGGAGGTCGGGGTCGTCGGCCAGTTCGCGTACGAGGAGTTCGAAACGGCGCCACGGGTCGGGCTCGGTGGACGCGCCCTTGCGCCAGCGGGCGATGAGCTCGCCGATCGACCACTCGAAGGCCTCACGGAACAGCAGGTCGCGTGTGTCGAAGTAGTGCTGGAGCAGGCCGATGGACACGCCAGCGCCGCGCGCCACGTCCCTCATGCGCGCCGCGTCGAAGCCGCGTTCGGCCATGACCAGGGCGGCCGCCCGCAGAATCCGCTCACGCTGCGCCTCGCCCGCGTCGCCACCGCTCTCCTTCTCCCCCATGCCCGCCCCTCGTCTCTGTGCCGGTCGCTCCGGAACCCGTCGCCCGGGAACCGGTCCCTCTGGAATTGGCCACTGCCGAACCCCTGTCCCGGCCAACAATAACGAATTATTGTGACCGCCGACACAGCGCGGCGGCATCACTTTCCGCCGCACCGGACCTTCTCCCGTCAGTCCCCCGACCGAGACAGGTGGCCCCCTTGAGCCAACAGCTGCACAAGTCCCTGACCTGGCGCGACGGCCTCGCCATCGCCATGGTGATCCCCAACGGCCTGCTCCTGACGGTGGGTTACACCGTGGGCGCGATCGGAGGCTGGACGGCCATCACCATCTGGTGCGTCGGGGCGCTCGTCGCGTTCGCGCAGAACATGCTGTTCGCCGAGACCGCCGCGATGTTCCCCGGCATGTCCGGCGGCATCAGCAGGTACGCCACCGAGGGCTGGAAGCGCTACTTCGCGCCGCTGGGCGCCGTGGCGTCGTACGGCTACTGGATCGGCTGGTCGTTCAGCATCGCGGTCAACGGGGCGGCGATCGGCCACCTCATCACCGCCCAGTGGTTCCCGCACGCACCGTCGATCCCGTTCCCCGGCCACCGCATCGGTCTTCCGGAAGCGCTCGCGGTCCTGGCGATCGCCGGCGGCTGGGCCTGCAACTACTTCGGCGCGCGGCTGGCGGCGAGCGTCTCCAAGGCCGTCGCGGCCCTGGTGATGTGCGGTCTCGCGGTCGTCGTCATAGCCCCGTTCCTGCGCCCGGGGAGCTGGGACGCGTCCCGTCTGACCTGGCACCACGGCGGGAGCTGGATGACGCTGATCGTGTGGTTCTACGTCACGGCCTGGACGACGTACGGCACCGAGATCTGCGCGTCGTTCGCGCCCGAGTACCGCGACACGGCCCGCGACACCGCGAAGGCGCTGCGACTGACGTCCCTCATCTCGCTCGGCGTCTTCTTCGTCGTCCCGCTCGCCACGGTCGGCAGCGTCGGCGAGAAGACGCTGCGCTCGGACCCGGTCGGCGCGTTCGCCACCGCCTTCACCCAGGCGCTCGGCGGCTTCTCCGACGTCGGCGTCCTCATCCTGATCGTCTCGATGTTCTTCGGCATGGTGTCGTGCACGGCGGACGGCGGCCGGGCGCTGTACGGCCTGGCACGGGAGGGCATGACCGTCCGGCAGCTCGACAAGGTGAACCGCTGGGGCGTGCCGGGCCGGGCCCTCACACTGGACGCGCTCGTCAACGCGGCGATCGTGGTCCTGCTCGGAGAGCCGCTGAGCATTCTCATCGCCAGCAACTTCGGCTATCTCGTCGCCATGACACTCGCGGTCGCCGGCTTCCTGCTCCTGCGCAAGGACCGCCCCGACTGGCCCCGCCCGATCCGCCGCGCCCGCGCCTGGATCCCGGTCGCCTGGGCCATCCTGGCCTTCAACATCGTGATCGTCTCGGTGGGCGTCACGCATCCGTCCCTCGCGGGCTACGGCGGCGCCACGGAGTCCTTCCTCGCGGTCGGCATCCTGCTGATCTCGGTGGTCCTGTACGCGTACCGCAGGGTGGTCCAGGACGGGGAACGAATCGCCTGGCGCATCGAACCGCCGCTGATGCCGGAGGACGAGGCGGCCCCTCAGCCCCCGAACTCGGCGACCGCGCGCTCCACGATCCCCTCCAACCGGTCGTGATGGGCACCCCGCCAGTACACGCGCCCGCACGCGCGGCACTGGGCGAACACGTCGTACGTGCCGCGCGTCCCGCCTTCGAGCCGGTCGGCGACGTCTTCCTTACGTGCTTCCCTCAGCAGCCCGTTGCAGGCGGTGCACCGGGTCCAGGGGCGCAGCTCGGGCGTGAACCGGCCCAGCACGTCGCGTAGTTGCTCGTCGGGCCGGTCGCTGTAGACGTACGCGCCGGCCCACAGCTCGCGCCGCCGCAGCAGCCCGCGGTCCCGGCTGAGCATGACGCGCCGCTCGGCGGCAGAGCGGGTCGCCAGCGCGGGGTCGCCGATATCCGTGGACTCGTACGCGGAGTCGACCCCGAGCAGCCTCAACCTCCGTGCCAGCGTGCCGAGATGGACGTCGAGCAGAAACCGCAGCGGTGCTCCCTCGACCCGCTGCGGCCGGACGACGGCCCGGACCTCGACCCGCTCCCCGGCCACGGGAATATGCCCGAAGGCCACCTCGCGCCCGTCCACGACCAGCGCCCCGACCTCCGTCAGCGGCACGCCGAGCGACTCGATCACATGCCCCAGCGTGGACACGCCGTCGGTGACGAGCGCGACGGCCGCACCCCCGCGCCGCGTATGCGGAACGAACAGCTCCAACTCGGGCACGACGCTGACGAAGATCTCCGGTCCGTTCATCGGCTCAGAATGCCATGGGCGCGGGGCGGGGACCTGGGGTTTTCCCCGCGCACGTGGCGGGGGACGCCGCGCGCCGAACGTGAGCCGACCCGCGCGATTCTCCGTTGCCGGCCGAGGAATGGCCGCCCGTCCTGCGCGACCCGCCCAGCGTGACGAGCCAGCATGGACCGGGACGCGTCAACCTCTTCAGCACGCCTGCATGCTCTCCACAGCCAACCATGCCGCTACGCCCGTCACCTGGCGCAGCGACTGCCGCCGACCACGTGGTGAGCCGACCACGTCAGCAGCCGCGCGCCCGCGGCTCGAACTTCACGCGCGCGTGCTCGTCCTTGCCATGGACGTCGCTGTACGTGGCGTGGCTGACCCGGAACCAGAGGTCGTCCTTGGCGGCCTTCCCGTTCACGTCGTCGAGCCGCACACACCACCGCTCGGTCCGCACGACACGCGTGTACCTCTCGCTGCCCTTACGGACCTTGTGGCACTGCTTGTAGTGCTCGGTGGTGTACCAGGTACGCGTCTTCTTTCGCTTGCCACTGCCGCTGCGCGAGGTGTGCTTGACCTTCCGGGTCGCCGGATCGCACTCCTTGACCATGTGCGCGCGGGTGCCCTTGACGGTCTTGCGCGGAAGATGCCGCACGGCGTCGTAGAGACCACGCACCTGATCCGACTGCGGCTTGGAGTACGCACCACCCTTGCCACCACCACCGTGACCCGAACCCTTGTCCGCACCACCGCCGCACGCACTGAGAACGGCCACCAGCATCACGGTCAGGCCGGCAAGCACCGGACGCTGTTTCACGGACTTCTCTCCTCTTGCTCAATGAAAGCCATGCTCACGCCAATGGCAGCGCCCAGCGTAGCCGACCGTCACACACGACCCCCGGGTGCGGTGCCTACGAGAAGCCGCACGATGGAGATAGAGGCCGCGAAGCGATCTGTCGGGCATCGGCCACATCCCCCGTGAACACTTGGTGTTGGCCCCTGCCCAGCCCGGAGTGATCGGTACAGGCCTGATGCTGACGGAAGAACTTCCTGGACACTCTCGCCTCTGTCGTCGACCCCGCCGACGTGCGGTGGGTGACCCGCGAACACTCCGTCAGAGATCCCACTCGTCAGCGAGCAGCTCCACGAGCTGCTTCTGCCGTGCCGACAGGACGGCGGGGACCCATTCGGCGTGCTGAAGCACCTGGCTCGTCAGCGCAAAGGGGACGACACCGCCTCGGCCGGTGAAGTATTTGGCCTTCTTCACGGCGAAGTCGTAGTTCTGGGCCGCGGAGTTCTTCGAGCGGTTCAGCAGAACAAGGTTGCCCAGTCTGTGGGTCCACTCGGCTCGCTCGTCCTCGTCGAAGAGCGCGGCCCACCGCGAGTCGATCCGGGGATTCTGCGGGAGGACATGCTCCACCGTGATCCGGATGGTCGTACGTCACTCCCCGCCCTCGCGCAAGCATCTCGT
Source organism: Streptomyces sp. NBC_01446 (assembly GCF_026340095.1). Taxonomy (GTDB): domain Bacteria; phylum Actinomycetota; class Actinomycetes; order Streptomycetales; family Streptomycetaceae; genus Streptomyces; species Streptomyces aureus. The sequence goes on from NZ_JAPEPO010000001.1 coordinate 1,412,554, forward strand.
CGAGTCGGAGCAGTACGTATTTACGGGTCCGGCCCACGAGATACAGATCGCCGTCGAGCCTTGCCCGAGTCTCCGTCCGCTCGGACTCCGTGAGCTCGAACGCCGGCGAGTCCAGCTACGGCTTCCGCCCCATGCGCGCGGCCGGCTGGCTCCTGTCCCTCCTGGCAGTCGGCTCCATCGCATTCGCCCTGCACCACCCCAGCCCCCTCAAGCCCAACGAGTCCCCCGCCTTCAATGCCGTCTTCTACGCCCTCGACCTTCTCCTGCCGATCATCGACTTCGGCCAGGAGAGCGCCTTCTCCCCGACGGGCTGGTACCAGGCCCTCTCCTATGCCTTGATCATCACCGGCTGGATCCTCGCCACGACGGTCGCCGCGGGCATCACCCGCACGGTGAGCCGCCAGTAGGCGGCAGGACCCGAGCCTTCAGCCGTACGGGCTGTCCGGCCGTCGGACACAGCCTCGGCAGCTCTCTCGCGATGCGTTGGATTCGACACATTTTGCCCAATTTCTGGCGGATGGGTGCGTAAATCATTCTTCGGGGCTGGCTGCATTCCTCCGGTAACCAGCCCCAGGGATTCAACGACCAGTGGCAAAGGAGAAGCGCTTGATCACGGCACGTAAGCGACGCACCGCTCTGGTGGCTCCGGCTGGCGTACTCGGCGGCGTACTCGCACTCACGGCCCTCGGTGGCACCAGCAACGCCGCAACCAGCGACAACGATCCCGGGAATCACTCGCACTCGCAGGCGTGGGGGGCTCGGGCCGACGTCCAGGACGCTTCCGATGCCCGAATAAAGATCACGCCTGGGCAAGGTGCCTCCAGCATCGGGATCAACGACCCCGTCAAGGTCACCGTCAGCAACGGCAAGCTCACCAAGGTGACCATGAGCGACGTCGCGACCGGCGCCGAGGTTTCGGGCACCCTGTCCGCGGACGGCACGTCCTGGCAGCCGGACGCGCCGCTGGAGCGGGCCACCAAGTATCAGGTCGCCGCAGAGGCCGAGGACGCCAAGGGGCGCTCCGCCACCGGGAACGCCACGATCACCACGGTCTCCCCGGCCAACGACTTCATCGGGCACGTCTCCCCCGAGAACGGATCCATCGTCGGCGTGGGCATGCCGGTGACGGTCAACTTCGACAAGGCGATCAGCGACAAGGCCGCCATGGAGTCGAAGATTCAGGTGAGCTCCAGCAGCGGTCAGCAGGTCGTCGGCCACTGGCTCAACAACAGCCGCCTCGACTTCCGCTCACAGAACTACTGGCAGCCCGGCTCCACCGTCACCGTCAAGCTCAGCGCCCACGGCGTCCAGAAGACGGTCACGTTCAAGATCGGCCGGAGCCAGATCAGCACGGTCGACGCCAGGACGAAGCAGATGACCGTCGTACGGGACGGCAAGACGATCAGGACCATCCCGATCTCGTCAGGCAGCGCCGAGCACCCGACGTACAACGGCCAGATGGTCATCTCCGAGAAGTTCCGGCAGATCCATATGAACGGTGCGAGCGTCGGCCTCACGGAGAAGGACGGCAAGCCCTCGTACGACATCAAGGCCGTACCGCACGCCATGCGCCTGACCGACTCGGGCACGTTCATCCACGGCAACTACTGGGGTACCGACTCGGTCTTCGGCAAGGTCAACACCAGCCACGGCTGCGTGGGCCTGAAGGACGCCAGGGACGGCGGCGACGGTACGCAGCCCGCCGCGTGGTTCTTCGACCACTCGATGATCGGCGACGTCGTGATCATCAAGAACTCCCCGGACAAGACCATGTTGGCCCCGGGCAACGGCCTCAGCGACTGGAACATGCCGTGGAGCAAGTGGGTCGCGGGGAGCGCGACCAGCTGACACCACGTCACTCTGCGCGCATCTGAACCTGAATCCCTCCCGCCAGGCGGCGGCCGACACCATGCCGGCCGCCGCCTGCGGCGTCAGGGTGCTCGTCGACCAGCCTCGTCGGCGGGACAGCGCCGTTTCCGCCACCGGCGCCTGACTGCGATTGCACGCAAAATGCCTGGTCAGCAAGCCGACCAGGCATTTCAGGATGAGATGAGATAAGTGTCCGAGGGGGGACTTGAACCCCCACGCCCGATAAAGGGCACTAGCACCTCAAGCTAGCGCGTCTGCCATTCCGCCACCCGGACTAGGTGTCTGCCGCCCGGCCGGGGTGTTCCCCGCGGCGACATGGATAACAATACCAAAGCCTCGGAGTGCCTTTCACCTGCATATCCGTCCCCTCGACGGCACCCCCGGCGGCACCTCCGGGGGCCTGGGGCCGGACCCCTCGGGGCTCACCGTGCGTATCCGGTCCGTCACCGACGGCGTACCAGTGGCCGCTGCCCGAGCGTCTGCCGCTTGCTCGGGCCGCGCCCACCGACACCCCGCCTCCCCTAGGGGCTACGGCATCAAGTGATAGTCCGGGAAGTTGCCCGGGAGCCGTTCGCCCTCCGGGCCCCTCGTCACCGCCCGCACCAGCAGCTCGCCGCCCACGAACGCTCCCCGCCACGATGCTCCGAAGCCGCCGAACAGCTCGTCCCTGTCGCCGCGCGAGCGCGGCTTGCCGCGGCCCGTCTTGAAGGCGCGGATCTGTGGGGCGAGGCGGTCGTACGTCGCGTCGTCGTCCGTGGAGAGGGCGGCGACCAGCGCGCCGTTGGAGGCGTTCATCGCGGCGAGGAGCTCCGCCTCCGTGTCGACCAGGACGATCGTGTCGACGGGGCCGAACGGTTCGGCGTGGTGGAGGGGCGAGGAGGGGGGTGGGCTCAGGAGCGTGACCGGGTGGACGTACGCGCTCGTGTCCTGGCCGGGCAGGAAGCGGGCGGGGTCCGGGGCGCCGCGGTGCAGCGGCACGGCGCCGCGGTCGATGGCCTCGGCGACCTGGTCCGACAGCTCCTTGGCCTTGGCCGCGTTGACGAGTGGGCCGAAGTCGAGCTGGGGGTAGGGGTCTTGGGGGTTCGCCACTGCCAGGGGGTGGCCGACGCGCAGCGTCCGTACGGCCGGGAGGTACGCGGCGAGGAAGTCGTCGAAGAGGCTGCGCTGGACGACGAAGCGCGGGTACGCGGTGCAGCGCTGCTTGCCGTAGTCGAAGAGCTTGGGGATCACGGCCGCGAGTTTGTCCCAGTCGGAGTAGTTCCAGATGCCCCAGGTGTTGAGGCCCTCCTGTTCGAGGATGTGGCGCTTGCCGAGGTCGGCGACGGCCGTGGCGACTGCGGCGCCGGTGTCGCGGCCGCCGACGAACGAGACGCAGCCGATCTCGGGGGCCCGCACCAGCGCTTCGGAGAGTTCGCCTCCGCTACCGCTGACGAGGGTGACGGGGATGCCCTCGCGGGCGGCGAGCGCGCAGGCCAGGGTGAGGCATGCGACGCCGCCGTCGGTGGGGGCCTTGGCGATGACCGCGTTGCCGGCGAGTGCCTGGATCAGGACGGCGTGCACGAGGACGCTCATCGGGTAGTTCCAGCTGGCGATGTTCGAGACGGGGCCGTCGAGCGGGGCGCGGCCCTCGACCATGGGCTCGATGTCGTCGACGTACCAGCGCACCCCGTCGATGGCACGGTCGACGTCGGCCTGGGCGAGGCGCCAGGGCTTGCCGATCTCCCAGACGAGCAGGAGTGCGAGGAGTTCGCGGTGCTGGGTGAGGGCGTCGAGGGTGGCGCCGACGCGGGCGCGGCGCTCGTCGAGCGGGATGTGCCGCCAGGCGCGGTGCTGGTCGAGGGAGGCACGCACCGCCTGGTGGGCGGTGGCGGCGTCGAGGCGGGGCGGTCCGGCGATGGGGCTGCCGTCTACGGGGGTACTGGCGGGCAGGGCGCGACCGTCGGCCTGCCAGGTGCCGTTCCACAGGTTGAGTACGCGGTCGTCGCGGAACGCCTCGGGGGCGACGGCGAGGCAGCGCTGCCAGGCGTCGTGCCAGGAGGTGCCGGCCTTGAGGGTGGTTGCCACGGGGGTGGTCGCCACGGGGGTGTCCGGGCCGGGGGCGTCGGGGCCGGGGGTGCGGTCAGTGGGATTGCCTGGGTTGTTCGCCATTTCGGGTTCTCCGCTCACGGTGCACAGTCGGGGCGGGGGGTGCATGGCTGGTGTGGGGTGGAGGGGGGAGGTTGCCCGGTGGGCTCGCTCCCCACTCCCGCTGTACGGCGTTACTGCGCCAAGCGGTCGAGGACCAGGCGGGCCGTTTCCGTCGGGGTGGAGCCGACGCGGACCCCGGCCGCTTCGAGGGCCTCCTTCTTGGCCTGCGCCGTGCCGGAGGAGCCCGAGACGATCGCGCCCGCGTGCCCCATGGTCTTGCCCTCGGGGGCGGTGAACCCGGCGATGTAGGCGACGACGGGCTTGGTGACGTGGTCGCGTACGTAGGCCGCGGCGCGCTCCTCCGCGTCGCCGCCGATCTCCCCGATGAGGACGATCAGATCGGTGTCCGGGTCGTCCTGGAACGCGGCGAGGCAGTCGATGTGCGTCGTGCCGATGACGGGGTCGCCGCCGATGCCGACGCAGGTGGAGAAGCCGATGTCGCGCAGTTCGTACATGAGCTGGTAGGTGAGGGTGCCGGACTTGGAGACGAGGCCGATGCGGCCCGCCTTGGTGATGTCGGCGGGGATGATGCCGGCGTTGGACTGGCCGGGGGTGATCAGGCCGGGGCAGTTGGGGCCGATGATGCGGGTGCCCTTCGCGGCGGCGTACGCGTGGAAGGTCACGGCGTCGTGGACGGGGATGCCCTCCGTGATGACGACAGCGAGGGGGATGCCCGCGTCGGCGGCCTCCGTGACGGCGGCCTTGGCGAAGACGGGCGGTACGAAGACGACGGTGACGTCGGCGCCGGTGGCCGCGATGCCCTCGGCGACGGAGCCGAAGACGGGGACCGCGCGGTCGTCGAAGTCGACGCTGCGGCCGGCTTTGCGCGGGTTGACGCCGCCGACGACGTTCGTGCCGGCGGCGAGCATGCGCCGGGTGTGTTTCATGCCCTCGGCGCCGGTCATGCCCTGGACGAGGACCTTGCTCTCCTTGGTCAGATAGATCGCCATGTCCCGCTCTCCTTGGTCAGGTTGATCGCCATGTCCCGGCTCCTCAGTGCGCGTTGGCGAGTTCGGCGGCCCGGCGCGCGGCGCCGTCCATGGTGGTGGCCTGTTCGACGAGGGGGTGGGCGCGGCCGTCGAGGATGGCGCGGCCCTCCACGGCGCTGTTCCCGTCGAGGCGGACGACGAGCGGTTTGGTCAGCCGGACGGACTCCAGGGCCTGGACGATGCCGTCGGCGACGGCGTCACAGGCGGTGATGCCGCCGAAGACGTTCACGAAGACGGACTTCACGGCCGAGTCGGAGAGGATGACGGAGAGGCCGTCGGCCATGATCTGCGCGGAGGCGCCACCGCCGATGTCGAGAAAGTTGGCGGGGCGGGCGCCGCAGCCCGCGACCACGTCGAGGGTCGACATGACGAGGCCGGCGCCGTTGCCGATGATGCCGACCTCGCCGTCGAGCTTGACGTAGTTGAGGCCCTTGGCCGCGGCGGCCGCTTCGAGGGCGTCGTCGTGGGCGGCTTCCTGGGTGCCCCAACGCTCCTGGCGGAAGCGGGCGTTGTCGTCGAGGGTGACCTTGCCGTCGAGCGCGAGGATCTGGCCGCCGCTCGTGCGGACGAGGGGGTTCACCTCGACGAGCACGGCGTCCTCGCGGGTGAGGACGTCCCAGAGGCGGACCAGGACATCGACGGTCCGGTCGGGGAGGCCGGCGACCTGGGCGATCTGTGCGGCCTTCGCCGTGGTGACGCCCTCGGACGGGTCGACCGGGATGCGGGCGACGGCCTCGGGCCGGTTCGCCGCGACCTCCTCGATGTCCATGCCGCCCTCGGCGGAGGCGATGGCGAGGAAGCGTCCGGCCGCGCGGTCGAGGACGTAGGAGACGTAGAACTCGCTCTCTATGTCGACCGGTTGGGCCAGCATCACCTTGCCGACGGTGTGGCCCTTGATGTCCATGCCGAGGATCTGGCGTGCCGTCAGTTCGGCGGCGGCCGGGTCGGCGGCGAGTTTGACGCCGCCCGCCTTGCCGCGGCCCCCGGTCTTCACCTGGGCCTTGACGACGACGCGGCCGCCCAGCCTGCGCGCGATCTCGCGGGCCTCCCTGGGCGACTCCGTGACCTCGGCTTTCGGCACCAAGATGCCGTGTTCTTCGAAGAGTTCCCTTGCCTGGTGCTCGTACAGGTCCATCTCGGCTCCTGCCGTAAAAGTGCCGCACGCCCCCTGGACACCACCCACCGGATGCGGGATAACAAGCTTCATACAGTATTCGTCGACTGTATGCAATGTACTGCGACAGCGCACGACTCCCCTACGAAGGGACAGGACTTCCTCATGCCCGACGACAGCCAGGAACTCATCTCCGGTGGTCATCTGGTCGCCAAGGCACTCAAGGCAGAAGGTGTGGAGGTCATCTACACCCTGTGCGGCGGCCACATCATCGACATCTACGACGGCTGCGTCGACGAAGGCATTGAAGTCGTCGACGTCCGTCACGAGCAGGTCGCCGCCCACGCGGCGGACGGGTACGCGCGCATCACCGGCAAGCCCGGCTGCGCCGTCGTCACCGCGGGCCCGGGCACCACCGACGCCGTCACCGGCGTCGCGAACGCGTTCCGCGCGGAGTCACCCATGCTCCTCATCGGCGGCCAGGGCGCGCACACCCAGCACAAGATGGGCTCGCTCCAGGACCTGCCGCACGTCGACATGATGACGCCCATCACGAAATTCGCCGCGACGGTGCCGGACACCGCGCGCGCCGCCGACATGGTGTCGATGGCGTTCCGCGAGTGCTACCACGGCGCCCCCGGCCCGTCCTTCCTGGAGATCCCCCGCGATGTCCTCGACGCCAAGGTGCCGGTGGACAAGGCCCGCGTACCGCAGGCCGGGCAGTACCGGGCCTCGACCCGCTCGGCCGGTGACCCCGAGGCGATCGAGAAGCTCGCCGACCTCCTCGTGCACGCCGAGAAGCCGGCGATCCTGCTCGGCAGCCAGGTGTGGACGACCCGTGCCACCCAGGACGCCATCGAGCTCGTACGCGCCCTCAACGTGCCCGCCTACATGAACGGCGCCGGCCGCGGCACCCTGCCGCCCGGCGACCCGCACCACTTCCAGCTCTCGCGCCGCTACGCCTTCTCCAACGCCGACCTCATCATCATCGTCGGCACGCCCTTCGACTTCCGCATGGGCTACGGCAAGCGCCTCTCCCCCGACGCGACCGTCGTGCAGATCGACCTCGACTACCGCACCGTCGGCAAGAACCGCGACATCGACCTCGGCATCGTCGGCGACGCGGGCCTCGTCCTGAAGTCGGTCACCGAGGCCGCCTCCGGCCGGCTGAACGGCGGGGGCGCCAAGCGCAAGGAGTGGCTCGACGAACTGCGGGCCGCCGAGCAGACCGCCATCGAGAAGCGGCTGCCGAGCCTTCGCTCCGACGCCTCTCCCATCCACCCGTACCGCCTGGTCAGCGAGATCAACGACTTCCTCACCGAGGACTCGATCTACATCGGGGACGGCGGCGACATCGTCACCTTCTCCGGGCAGGTCGTGCAGCCCAAGTCGCCCGGCCACTGGATGGACCCGGGGCCGCTGGGCACCCTCGGCGTCGGCATTCCCTTCGTCCTCGCCGCCAAGCAGGCGCGGCCCGACAAGGAGGTCGTCGCGCTCTTCGGCGACGGGGCGTTCTCGCTGACGGGCTGGGATTTCGAGACCCTCGTCCGCTACAACCTGCCCTTCGTCGGGATCGTCGGCAACAACTCGTCGATGAACCAGATCCGTTACGGCCAGAAGGCCAAGTACGGCGACGAGCGCGAGCGCGTCGGCAACACCCTCGGCGACGTCCACTACGACAAGTTCGCCCAGATGCTGGGGGGTTACGGCGAAGAGGTCCGCGACCCCGCCGACATCGCGCCCGCGCTCCAGCGGGCCCGCGAGTCCGGGAAGCCCTCGCTGATCAACGTGTGGGTCGACCCGGACGCGTACGCCCCCGGAACCATGAACCAGACCATGTACAAGTGAGGAGCCCGGCCATGACCACCAAGGCTCTTGAGGGCGTCCGTGTCCTCGACATGACCCATGTGCAGTCCGGGCCCTCCGCGACCCAGCTCCTCGCCTGGCTCGGCGCGGACGTGGTGAAGCTGGAGGCACCGACCGGGGACATCACGCGCAAGCAGCTGCGTGACCTGCCGGACGTCGACTCGCTCTACTTCACGATGCTCAACTGCAACAAGCGGAGCATCACCCTCAACACGAAGACCGAACGCGGCAAGGAGCTCCTCACCGAGCTGATCCGGCGCTCCGACGTCATGGTCGAGAACTTCGGCCCGGGCGCCGTCGACCGCATGGGCTTCACATGGGAGCGCATCCAGGAGATCAACCCGCGCATCGTCTACGCCTCCATCAAGGGCTTCGGCGACGGCCCGTACACCAACTTCAAGGCGTACGAGGTCGTGGCGCAGGCCATGGGCGGGTCGATGGCGACCACCGGCTTCGAGGACGGTCCGCCGCTGGCCACCGGCGCGCAGATCGGCGACTCCGGCACCGGCATCCACGCCGTCGCCGGTATCCTCGCGGCGCTGTTCCAGCGCGAGAACACCGGGCGCGGCCAGCGCGTGAACGTCGCCATGCAGCACGCGGTGCTCAATCTGTGCCGGGTCAAGCTGCGCGACCAACAGCGCCTGGCGCACGGCCCGTTGACCGAGTACCCGAACTCCCAGGACACCGCCGAGGCGGACGAGGTGCCGCGCTCGGGCAACGCGTCCGGCGGCGGGCAGCCCGGCTGGGCGGTCAAGTGCGCGCCCGGCGGCCCGAACGACTACGTGTACGTCATCGTGCAGCCCGTCGGCTGGCAGCCGCTGAGCGAGCTGATCGGGCGGCCCGAGCTGGCCGGCGACCCCGAGTGGGCGACGCCGGAGGCGCGCCTGCCCAAGCTCAACAAGATGTTCCAGCTCATCGAGGAGTGGTCCTCGACCCTGCCCAAGTGGGAGGTGCTGGAACGGCTCAACGCGCACAACATCCCGTGCGGGCCGATCCTGTCCACCAAGGAGATCATCGAGGACGAGTCGCTCGTCGCGAACGAGATGGTCGTCGAGGTGGCCCACCCGGAGCGCGGCACGTTCACCACGGTCGGCTCCCCCCTCAAGCTCTCCGACTCCCCCGTGGAAGTGGTCAGTTCACCCCTGCTCGGCGAGCACAACGCCGAGGTGTTCGTCGGGGAGCTGGGGCTCGGGGACGAGGAGCTGCGCCTGCTCAAGTCGAACGGAGTGATCTGATTGATGGCCGAGGACCGTGAGCTCACGGTACGGGCGCTGCTCGAATCCGTGCGCGCCGAGGGCCGCAGCGCTCTCACCGCCCCCGAGGGCAAGGTGATCGCCGACGCGTACGGGATCTCCGTGCCCGGCGAGGAGCTGGCGACGGACGTGGACGAGGCGGTCGCGTACGCGGCGCGCTTCGCCGGACCCGTCGTGATGAAGATCGTCTCCCCCGACATCCTGCACAAGACGGACGCGGGTGGCGTGATCGTGGGCGTGGAGGGCGCCGCCGACGTACGGGCCGCGTTCTGCACGATCGTGAAGAACGCGCGGGCCTACGCGCCGGACGCCCGGATCGAGGGCGTCCAGGTGCAGGAGTTGCTGCCGACCGGACCCTCCTCCCAGGAGGTCATCGTCGGAGCCGTCACCGATCCGACGTTCGGGAAGGTCGTCGCGTTCGGGCTCGGCGGTGTGCTGGTCGAGGTGCTCAAGGACGTGACGTTCCGGCTCGCGCCGGTCGGCGCGGACGAGGCCGTGTCGATGCTGGACTCGATCCGGGCGGCCGAGGTGCTGCGCGGGGTGCGCGGCGCGCAGCCGGTCGACCGGTGGGCGCTCGCCGAGCAGATCCGCCGGGTGTCCCAACTGGTCACCGACTTCCCGGAGATCGCCGAGGTCGACCTCAACCCGGTGATCGCGACGCCGGAGGGCGCGGTCGCCGCCGACATCCGGGTGATCCTCGCCGACGGGGCGCCGAAGCAGCGGCGCACGTACTCGCGCGAGGAGATCCTCAGGTCGATGCGCCGGCTGATGCAGCCGCGCTCGGTCGCGGTGATCGGTGCGTCCAACGAGCAGGGCAAGATCGGCAATTCGGTCATGCGCAACCTCATCGACGGGGGATTCTCCGGGGAGATCCATCCGGTGAACCCCAAGGCCGATGACATCCTGGGCCGCAAGGCGTACAAGAGTGTCACGGACGTCCCGGGTGAGGTGGATGTGGCGGTCTTCGCGATCCCCGCCAAGTTCGTGGCCTCGGCCCTCGAAGAGGTGGGACGCAAGGGGATCCCGAACGCGGTCCTGATCCCCTCCGGGTTCGCGGAGACCGGTGAACAGTCCCTCCAGGACGAGATCGTGGCGATCGGCGAGCGGTACGGGGTACGCCTGCTCGGGCCGAACATCTACGGCTACTACTCGACGTGGCAGGACCTGTGCGCCACGTTCTGCACGCCGTACGACGTGAAGGGCGGGGTGGCGCTGACCTCCCAGTCCGGGGGCATCGGCATGGCGATCCTCGGCTTCGCGCGCACGACGAAGACCGGTGTCTCCGCGATCGTCGGGCTCGGCAACAAGTCGGACCTGGACGAGGACGACCTGCTCACGTGGTTCGGCGAGGACCCCAACACCAAGTGCATCGCGATGCACCTGGAGGACCTCAAGGACGGGCGGGCCTTCGTGGAGGCCGCACGGGCGACGGTGCCGAAGAAGCCCGTCGTGGTCCTCAAGGCGGGGCGCACCAGCGCCGGCGCGAAGGCCGCCGGTTCGCACACGGGAGCCCTCGCGGGCGACGACGCGGTCTACGACGACATCCTCAGGCAGGCCGGCGTCATCAGGGCGCCGGGGCTCAACGAGATGCTCGAGTACGCGCGGGCGCTTCCCGTGCTTCCGACGCCCAAGGGCGACAACGTCGTCATCATCACCGGCGCGGGCGGCTCGGGTGTGCTGCTCTCGGACGCCATCGTCGACAACGGCCTGACCCTGATGGAGATCCCCGAGGATCTGGACGCCGCCTTCAAGGCGTTCATCCCGCCCTTCGGCGCCGCGGGCAACCCGATCGACATCACGGGCGGTGAGCCGCCGTCGACGTACGAGGCCACCATCAGGCTCGGCCTGGAGGACCCGCGGATCCACTCCCTCGTCCTCGGCTACTGGCACACGATCGTCACCCCGCCGATGGTCTTCGCGGAGCTGACGGCACGGGTGGTCGAGGAGTTCCGCGCGCGGGGCATCGAGAAGCCCGTGGTGGCGTCGCTCGCGGGCGACGTCGAGGTCGAGGAGGCCTGCCAGTACCTCTACGAGCGCGGGGTCGTGGCATACCCGTACACGACCGAGAAGCCGGTGGCCGCACTCGGTGCGAAGTACCGGTGGGCCCGTGCGGCGGGGCTGTTGGGGGGGCGCCTCATGAGGTGACCGGACTGGGGGCCGGCCGGCGGTGCGCGCAGGCCGGCCCCGGGACCCATGCGCACGCGAAAGGAATTTGGACAGGGGGCGCTGGCCAGATCTTTCGACGCAAGGGGTGCGACCGTCATGACCGCAACCGATCTATCAACCTCCGTCCCCTACAGGGAGGTGACGGACGCCAACGGCCGTGTGTACCGGGTTGGCGAGACCGATATCGACATCTTGGGCCGCAAACGCAAGTGGATGGTGATCCTGCCCTGGGTGGGCATGATGGGGATCTCCTCCGCCGAGTACGCGTTCGCGTCCGCCGAGGACACCCTGCACACCGCGCACGACTGGAACAGCCTGCACATCTTCTGGATGATGACCGTCTGGGTGTTCTTCCAGGCCGCGGTCGCCTTCCCCGCGGGCAGGCTGCGTGAGAGCGGCAGACTGCCGGCCCGCTGGGCGATGATGATCGGCGCGGCGGGCACCTTCATGGGCTATCTGTCGCTGGCCCTGGCACCACACGTCGTCTTCGCCTATATCGGCTTCAGCATGCTGAGCGGCATGGGCGCGGGCATGGTGTACGCCACCTGCGTCAACATGGTGGGCAAGTGGTACCCGGAGCGAAGGGGCGGCAAGACCGGCTTCGTCAACGGCGGATTCGCCTACGGTTCGGTGCCGTTCGTCTTCCTGTTCACCGGCTACATGGACCTGACCAACTACCGCTGGGTGCTGCTCTCGGTGGGCGTTCTGCTCGCCGCGATGGTCGCGTTCGCCGGTTCCTTCTTCAAGGATCCGCCGAAGAACTGGTGGCCCGCGAGCGTCGATCCGCTCAATCCGCCGAAGGACCCGCGCGCCCGGCGTTCCCTGGAGAAGAACCCGCCGGCCGTCAAGCAGTACACCCCGCTGGAGGCCTGGCGGACCGGCCGGGTGGCACTGATGTGGTTCTGTCTGGCATGCACTTCCGGCGTGAACATCTTCGGGATCGCCTTCCAGGTGGACATCGGCGAAGAGGCCGGCTTCGCCGGCGGAATCGTCGCCGCCGCGATGTCCTTGAAGGCGCTCGTCAACGGCAGCGGGCGCGGCGTCATCGGATGGCTCTCCGACCGCTACGGCCGCAAGCAGTGTCTGCTCGCCGTGTGCGCCATCCTCGGGTGCGCCCAGTTCGGCATCCTCTGGTCGGCCGAGGCCAAGAACCTGCCGCTGTTCCTGATCTTCTCGGCGATCTCCGGTTTCGGCGGCGGCGCCATCTTCCCGATGTTCGCGGCACTCACCGCGGACTACTTCGGCGAGAACAACAACGCCACCAACTACGGCATGGTCTACAGCTCCAAGCTCGTCTCCGGACTGGGCGCGGGGATGGGCGCCGTGGTCGTCGGGGCCTGGGGGCACTCCGGTGCCTTCGTCCTGGCGGGCTGCATCTCCTTCTTCGCCGGCTTCATCGCGCTCTTCCTGTCCCAACCCGGCAGGTCCAAGTCCCGTGACATCCAACCCAACCCGCAACCGCTCGGTGAGGAGATGGCTTGATATGACGGCCGAGCCCATCGCCGCAGGCAACTCAGCGACGACCACTGGTAGCAAGTACCGAGAGATCACCGACGAGAACGGCCGCGTCTATCGCCTAGGTGAGACGGACCGCGACATCCTCGGCCATTCCCGTAAGTTCATGGTGTATCTGCCATGGGTCGCGATGATGGCCATCAGCGTTTCCGAGTACGCGTACGGTTCGGCGGAGGACACGCTGTCCAGCGCGCATGGCTGGACGCAGTCGAACACCTTCTGGATCCTGAGCATCTGGGTGTTCTTCCAGGCGGGCATCGCCTTCCCCGCGGGATGGATGCGGGAGAAGGGCATCCTGTCCGCGAAACGGGCCATGATGACCGGCTCGTTCCTGTGCATGCTCGGCTTTCTCGCCCTGTCCCATCTGAGCAATGTGTGGCTGGCGATCCTCGGCTTCGGCGTCATCGGCGGCCTCGGCTCCGGCCTCGTCTACTCGACCTGCATCAACATGGTCGGCAAATGGTTCCCGGAGCGAAAAGGCGGCAGGACGGGCTTCGTCAACGGCGGCTTCGCCTACGGGTCCCTGCCGTTCATCTTCATCTTCAACTACGCGTTCGACACGTCCAATTACCACCGGGTGCTCGACATGATCGGCGCCTACGTCCTGGTCGTGGTGCTCGTCTGCGCGTTCTACTTCAGGGACCCGCCGAAGAACTGGTGGCCGCACGACATCGACCCCCTCGCCACCTCCGGCACGGGCAAGAGCGCGAGGTCTCTCGCCAAGAACCCGCCCGCGGTGCGCCAGTACACGCCCAAGGAAGCCATCAGGACCGGCATGCTGCCGATCATGTGGTTCAGCCTCGTACTGACGGCCGGTGTGTCGATCTTCGGCATCTCGTTCCAGGTGGACTTCGCCAAGGAGGTCGGTTTCGGGCCTCTGGTCGCGGCGTCGTCGATGGGCGTCATGGCCGTCATCAACGGGGTCGGCCGTGCCGTCGTGGGCTGGATGTCGGACATCTGGGGCCGAAAGCTCAGCCTCGTGCTCGTGATCGTCGTGCTCGGGCTCGCCCAGTTCGGCGTGATCTGGGCAGGCGACATCAAGAGTGAGTGGCTGTTCCTGGTCTTCGCTTTCCTGTCCGGCTTCGGCGGCGGCGCGTTCTACCCGATGTTCGCGGCGCTGACCCCGGACTACTTCGGCGAGAACTACAACGCCACCAACTACGGGCTCGTCTACAGCGGCAAGCTCATCAGTGGCCTGTTCGGCGGCGGCCTCGGCTCGATGGTGGTCGCCGCGTGGGGCTACAACGGGGCGTACGCGCTGGCCGGCGGGATATCGATGGCTGCGGCGGCCTTCGCGCTGCTGCTGCGGCAGCCGGGCCGGGAGAAGGCGGCCGCAGCGCCTGAGCAAGTCATCGGCGCATAAAGGAAGTTCACCTACTGAGTGGGGCCCGGCCGGAAGGCCGGGCCCCACTCAGTTCTGCCGCGTCGGCGTCAGTGGTGCTACTTGCGCAGCGCCGCCAGGTTGTCGTAGCCGACCCTCGCGTACTTCAGGGACTGGCCGAGGTCGGTGGAGCTGGGCGCGTTGTCCTGCTCGACCATCGGGTTGTGGTAGTTCTTCGCGCCGACGCGGGAGAAGAAGGTGCGGTAGTCGATGACTCCCTCTCCGAACGGCACCATGTCGTAGCCCATGCCGTTGGTCGTGTTGACCGTGCCGTCCTTGGCGTGGAAGAGCGGGTAGCGCTTGTTGTGGCCACGTACGAGTGCGGCAGGGTCGAAGACGTTCTCCTGCTGGGAGCCGTCGTGGGCGGTGTAGGTGTGGAACTTGTACTGGGCGACGTGCGCCCAGAAGATGTCCATCTCCAGCCAGACCGTCTTCGGGTCGGTCACCGTGAGGAAGTACTCCAGCTTGCGGATGCCGGAGCTGCGGGTCGGCTTGCCCTGCGCGTCGAGAGGCCCGCCGTCGAGCAGGAAGCCGTACGCCGCGTCGTGGTTGTGCGTGTACAGCTTGAGCCCCGCGCCGTGGGCGATCTTGCCGAGCGCGTTCCACTTGTCGGCGGCGGCGTCCCAGTCGGACCGGTAGGCGCTGCCGGTGGGGTCGCCACCGGTGCCCATGTGGTCCATGCCGAGGATGTTGGCTATCTCCAGGTGCTTCTTGAACGTGTCGAGGTCGGGCTGGCTGAGCGGCCACGACCCCGGGATGAAGCCGTGGTTGCCCTGGGCGCGCAGGCCGTACTCGTCGAGCCAGGAGCGCAGCAGCTTGGCGCCCTCGACGGTTTCGAGGTTGGCGCCGCCGGGCGCGTTCGCGTGCTGGCCGTAGCCGGCGAACTCGACCTGCTTGTAGCCGTAGCGGGCCAGCTCCTTGAACACCTCGCGGAAGCCGGAGGGCAGGTCGGTGGCGAGCGGGTCTCTGCCGGTGGCGTCGCGCACCGTGTAGAGAATGATGCCGCGCCTGTCCGCCGGGACGAGCGCCTGGCCGGCGCCCGTGGCGGCCGCGGGCGCGGTCCGGGCGAGGGCGGGCGACGCTCCGAAGACGGGTGCGGCGACGGCGGCGGCCCCCGCGGCAGTGCAGGTGCTCAGAAAACGGCGGCGGCTGACGCCGAGAGTGCGGCGCAGGGCGTCGCCGGCTCCGGATTCATCGTTGAACGCGGTCACGGTGTCTCTCTTTCTCAGAGGTGGCCTCATGCGAGACCGGCCAGGTCGAGCAACAGCGATTTCACGTCGGTGGCCGCGACACGGCCGGTGACGGCGCGGGGGGTGGAACACAGGATGAGCGGACCGTCGGGGCTGTCGTCGCTCAAGGGGAGGCGGCCGTGGCTGCCGCGGATGGGTGAGGGATCGAGGGGCACGACCGCCATGCGGTAGCGCATGCCGAGCTTCTTGCGGGCCAGGGCTCCGGCGGCCTTCACCTTGACGTAGGGGTCCTGGGGGTCCATGAACAGCTCGACGGGGTCGTAGCCGGGCTTGCGGTGGATCTCGACGAGCTGCGCGAAGTCGGGCGCGCGGTCGTCGTCGAGCCAGTAGTAGTACGTGAACCAGGCGTCGGGCTCGGCGATGGCGACGAGTTCCCCGGAGCGCGGGTGGTCGAGATGGTGGGCCTTCTTGCCCTCGTCGTCGAGGAGCTGCTCGATGCCGGGCACGTCCTTCAGCGCCTCGCGGACCATGTCGAGGTCCTCCGGGCGGCGCACGTAGATGTGCGCGATCTGGTGGTCGGCGACCGCGAACGCCCGCGACGTCATCGGGTCGAGGTACTCCATGCCGTCCTGCGTGTGCACTTCGAGGAGTCCGGCGCGGCGCAGGGCGCGGTTGATGTCGACGGGACGCTCGACGCGGGTGATGCCGTACTCGGAGAGGGCGACGACGGTGCGGCCCTCGGCCTTCGCGTCGTCGAGGAGCGGCGCGAGGGTGGCATCGAGTTCGGCCGCCGCCCGATGCGAGCGCGGGTCGTCGGGGCCGAAGCGCTGGAGGTCGTAGTCGAGGTGGGGGACGTAGGCCAGCGCCAGGTCGGGGTGGCGGGTGGCGATGATGTGGCGGGTCGCGTCGACGATCCACCGGCTGGAGACGAGGTCGGCGCCCGGGCCCCAGAAGTGGAAGAGGGGGAACGTGCCGAGTTTCTCGGTGAGTTCGTCGTGCAGGGCCGGCGGCCTGGTGTAGCAGTCGGGTTCCTTGCGCCCGTCGGCGTAGTACACGGGCCGGGGTGTGACGGTGATGTCGGTGTCGGCGCCCATGGCGTACCACCAGCAGATGTTGGCGACCGTGTACCCGGGGTGGCTGCGGCGGGCTGCGTCCCAGAGCTTGTCGCCGGCGACGAGCCCGTTGTGCTGACGCCACAGGAGTACGTCGCCCAGCTCGCGGAAGTACCAGCCGTTGGCGACGATGCCGTGCTCGGACGGCATCGTGCCGGTGAGGAACGTCGACTGGGCGGCGCACGTGACGGCGGGCAGAACCGTGCCGAGGTGCGCCTGGGAACCCGTCCGGCCGAGCGACTTGAGGTGGGGCATGTGGTCGAGGAGGCGCGGGGTGAGGCCCACGACGTCCAGGACGAGCAGCGGGTTCGGGCCCGGTTCCGTCCGGTCGGCTGTCGTGTCCGTCTCGGGAGTTGTCATGGGAGTTCCTTCAGGCCGAGGTCCGTCAGGAGGTCGCGGGCCAGGGTGAGTTCGGCGGCGATGCCGTCGGCGAGCTGGGGGCGGGCGCGGGGGCGCAGCTCGGGCGGGAGCGCCTGCCAGGTGTACGTCTCGACCTCCAGGTGCCGGGTGAGCGGATGCGCGCCGCCGACCAGCCGCGTGAGCGTGTCCTTGAGCACCGGGAGCGTGGAGGTGAGGGGGGCCGCGGGCGCCGCGTGCAGGGGTACGTGGAAGTGGGCGCGCCAGGGCGCGGTGTCGGGGAGCGCGCCGCCGGCGAGCGCCTCGCCGAGGTCGTCGGTGCCGCGCAGCCCTTCGGGGGTGAGGGTGCGGGTCTGGTGCAGGAAGCGGGGTTCGTCGAACGCGGCGAGCGCCTCACGGACCTCGGCCCTTTCGGGGTGCTCGGCGTGCAGGGCCGCGGAGAGCTGGGACTTGACGACGGGGATCCCGGCGACGGCGAGGGCGTCGAGGGCGGTGGCCGGGTCCTCGAAGGAGGTGGCGAGATGGCAGGTGTCGACGCAGACGCCGATGCGGTCGCGGGCCACGGCCGTGAGCGGGGCGATCGCGTCGCCGGTCGTCTCGACGGTGCAGCCCGGCTCGGGTTCGAGGCCGATGCGGATGGAGCGGCCGGTCAGCTCCTCCAGGGCGTCGAGCCGCTCGGCGAGGGTGGTGAGCGCGGCGTGCGCGACGTCCCGGCGGGCCGGGTCGATGGCGGTGCGCCATGCGAGGGGCAGCGTGGAGATGGTGCCCTCGGTGATGTCGGAGGGGAGCAGCGCGGCGAGGAGGCGGGCCAGGTCGGCGGTGTGCGCGAGGCGCTCCGGGTCGGCCCAGTCGGGCTTGTACACGCGGTACTTGACCTCTTCGGCGCCGAAGCCCTCGTACGGGAAGCCGTTGAGGGTGACGACCTCGAGGCCGCGCCGGTCGAGTTCGGTGCGCAGGCCGCGCAGGGCGACGGGGTCGGTGGTGAGGGCGCGGGCGGCGTCCTTGGCGAGCCACAGGCCGATGCCGAGCCGGTCGCGGCCGAGGCGTTTGCGGACGGGTTCACAGTGGTCGCGCAGCTGGGCCAGCACGCCGTCGAGGGTCTCGGCGGGGTGGACGTTGGTGCAGTACGCGAGGTGGACGGTGGACCCGTCGGGGTGGCGGAAGCGCATCGCTCACGCCCCGCCGCGCAGGATGGAGTTCCCCTCGTGGGTGGCGTCGGTCCCCGCGACATCGAGGGCGAGCCGGCCGCTGAGGCCGTAGAACGCGACGGGGTTGCGCCACAGGACGCGGTCGACGTCGTCCTCGGTGAAGCCGGCCTTGAGCATCGCGTCGGCGACCTTGCGGGTCTTGAGGGGATCGCTCTTGCCCCAGTCGGCGGCCGAGTTGACGAGAACCTGCTCGGGTCCGTACTCGGTGAGTATCGCGACCATTCGCTCCTCGTCCATCTTGGTGTCGGGGTAGACGGAGAACCCGAGCCAGCAGCCCGCGTCCTTCGCCTCCTTCACCGTGGTCTCGTTGAGGTGGTCGATCAGGACCCGGTCGAGCGGCAGGGCCGACTCGCGTACGACGTCGAGGGTGCGGCGCAGTCCGGCGAGCTTGTCGCGGTGCGGGGTGTGCACGAGCGCGGGGAGTTCGTGGTCGGCGGCGAGCTGGAGCTGGGCGGCGAGCGCGGTGTCCTCGGCGGGGGTCATCGAGTCGTAGCCGATCTCGCCGACGGCGACGACGTTGTCCTTGACGAGGTAGCGGGGCAGCGCGTCGAGGACGGGTGCGCAGCGCGGGTCGTTCGCCTCCTTGGGGTTGAGGGCGAGAGTGCAGTGGTGGGCGATCCCGTACTGCGCGGCGCGGAAGGGCTCCCAGCCGAGGAGTGCGTCGAAGTAGTCGAAGAACGAGGCGGGCGAGGTGCGGGGCTGGCCGAGCCAGAAGGACGGCTCGACGATCGCCCGGACGCCGGCGGCGTACATGGCCTCGTAGTCGTCGGTGGTGCGCGACGTCATGTGGATGTGCGGGTCGAAGATGCGCATCAGGACTCCTCGGCCTTGTGGGGAGGCGGCGTGGTCAGGGCCAGCACGCGGTGCAGGTCGTCGGGGACGGGACGGCCCGCGGCGGTCCGCTCGTTCGCGTAGTCGCCGAGCATGCGGGCGAGTTCGGCGTCGCCGCGGGCGCGTTCGGCGAGCTCGGCGACGGCGGACACGGGCACGCCGGTGAAGAGGCACTTCAGGACGGCGTGCCGCCAGTGGTGCGCGGTGAGGTGCTCGGCGGCGTAGGGGCCGACGGCGGCGGCGACGAGCCGGGTGTCGTTCGTGCGCAGCGCGTCCTCGACGAGGGGCAGCGCTTCGGGGCCCGCGACGAGGTGGGGAAGGGCCGCGAGGACGGCGCGGCGTTCGGCGGCGGCGCCCTGTTCGTAGAGGCGGGTGAGGGTGGCGGTGTCGGCGCGGGCCGCGTGCAGGAGGACGATGCGGGCGCTGTCGGCGTGCTCGGCACCGCACCGGCGCCCGGCCTCGGCGAACCTCAACTCCCAAGTGGTGTGCGTCTGTTGCTTGCCACCGTCAGCTGCGGCGGCCTCCGCCGCGGCCTTGTCGAGCCACGTGCGGGCCGTCTCTTTGAGGGAGGCGTCGGTGCGGGCCCGGAGGGCCGCGATGCCGGGAGGTGCGTCGGTCACGGGGTGCCTCCTTCGGCGGCGGCGCGCAGGAACCGCAGGGATTCCTCGGCGAGTCGGGGTCCCGCGTGGGAGTGGCGGGGCAGTTCCACGACCGTCAGTCCCTGGTAGCCCGTGGCTTCGAGGGCTTCGAGCACCGGCGGGAAGTCGATCTCGCCGTCGCCGAACGGGAGGTGTTCGTGGACGCCCCGTCGCATGTCCTCGATCTGTACGTGCTTCAGCCAGGGAGCGGCCTCGCGCACGCAGTCGGCGGGCGGCAGCGGCTCCAGGCACTGGCAGTGGCCGATGTCCAGGGTGAGGCCGAGCGCTTCGGGGCCGCCGAACTCCTCGCGGAGGTAGTGGAAGTCGGCGAGTGTGGCCAGGAGGTGGCCGGGTTCGGGCTCGATGGCGAGCGGGACGCCGGCGGCGGAGGCCGCGTCGAGGACGGGTGCGAGCGCGTCGGCGAGCCGCTTCCACGCGGTCCCGTCGTCCGTGCGGTCCGGGGTGATGCCGCTGAAGCAGTGCACGGCGTGGGCGCCGAGGTCGGCGGCGACCTGCACGCCCCTGATGAGCAGCCGGGTGCGGGCGGCCCTCGCGTCCGGGTCGGGGTCGAGGAGCGAGGGGCCGTGCTTGCGGCGCGGGTCGAGGACGTAGCGGGCGCCCGTCTCGACGGTGACGCTCAGGCCGTGCCGGTCGAGGACGCGGGCCACCTGCCGGGTGCGGGTGGGCAGGTCGGGGACCAGGGGGTCCAGGTGCATGTGGTCGAGGGTGAGGCCGACGCCGTCGTAGCCCAGGTCGGCGAGGACCGCGAGGGCGTCCTCCAGGCGGAGGTCGGTCAGGCCGTTCGTGCCGTATCCCCAGCGGATGGTCATGTGACGCTCACCTTCGGTGCGATGCGCTGCGCGAGCGGCGCGAGGGCGGCGGTGATCAGGGCGGTCCTGGGGGCGCCGGCCCGGGCGGCGAGGGCGGCCTGGAGCGGGATCATGGCGCGGATGCCGCCGCCCACCGCCCGCTGGGTCAGGGGCGGCGAGGGGTTGAGGGCGGCGTGGAAGTAGGGGCGGGCCGCGGTGGCCGCGTAGGCGGCGGCCAGGGCGACGGTGGTGGTCCCCGACAGGCCGGGGGCGGCTGCTGCCCGCCGGCCTGCCGGGAGTCGTGGGGCGCGCCCGGTGATCCGGGTCAGCGCGAGGGTCGCGGCGAGTGCGCCCAGGGGGGCTTTGACGTCGCCGCCCTGGGTTTCGTTGCGGGACACCGCGGTGACGGCGAGCGTGTGGGCGGCCAGCGTCGTGGCCGCGGGCAGAGCCGCGCGATGCAGGCGGCCCGAGGTCGCCGCCGCTCCCAGCAGCACGTCGAGCCCCCTCGCCGCCGCCATCGCCACCGGTCCCGCGGGGGTCTTCTTCAGGCCCAGGTCGTACGCCCATACCGTCGCCGCGAGCGCGCCCGCTGCCAGGGCGGCGGGACGGCCCGCCCGGGTCGCGAGGGCCAGGCCCGCGGCGGTGAGGCCGCCCGCTGCCGCGAGGGCCGCTGCGGGGCGGATTCGCCCTGACGGCAGCGGGCGGTGCGGGCGGTCCACGGCGTCCTCGGCGCGGTCCGCCCAGTCGTTGAGGGCCATGCCCGCCTCGTAGAGGCACAGGGACGACCCGATGGCGAGGAAGGTGCCTCGGCCGGGGCGCGGGCCCACCGCGGACGCGCCCGCGAGCGCGTCGCCGGGGACCGTGAACAGGGCGGGCAGGCGCAGGAGTTCGGCCCAGGCCCGCAGGTGCCGCGTACGGCCGGTCACCGCAGGCGTCCCGCGAAACCGACCAGCGTCGCGTACTGCTCGGCGAGCGCGGGGGACGCGTCGCCGTCGGGGTCCTTGAAGTAGAAGCCGAGTTCGGGCAGGGGCCCCTCGACGCCCTTCTCGTGGGCACGCAGGAGGAGGCGGGCCAGGTCGAGGACGAGGGGGGCGGCGAGCGCGGAGTCGCAGCCCTGCCAGATCGTCTGGAGGATCATGCGGGAGCCGAGGAAGCCGTCGAAGGCGATGTGGTCCCAGGCCGTCTTCCAGTCGCCGAGCGCGGGCACGTCGTCGATGTGGACCTCGCCCTCGGGCGCGGCCCCGAGCGCGTCGGCGAGGACGCGTTCCTTGCCCGCGTTCTTCGCCGCGGCGGCGCCGGGGTCGGCGAGCGCGGCGCCGTCTCCGCCGCCGAGGAGGTTCGTGCCGGACCAGGCCCGCACGGACAGGGAGCGCTGGAGGAACATCGGCGCGAGCACGGACCGCAGGAGGGTCTGGCCGGTCTTGCCGTCACGGCCCGCGTAAGGCAGGCCGCTGGAGGCGGCGAGATCGGCGAGCGCGGGGTGATGCAGGCCGGTGGAGGGGGTGAAGTTGACGTACGGGCAGCCCGCGCGCAGGGCGGCCGCCGCGTAGAGGGAGCTGGCGGGCAGACGGCTGCTGTCGGGGGCGGGTTCCGTGGACGCCACGTTCACGACGACGGCGCCGGCGAGTCCGCCGCGGTCGGCGAAGTCCTTGATGTCGGCGGCGAACTCGGTGATGAGTTCGTCGTCGGAGCGGGCGTCCCCCGGCTGGGGGCCTCCCGGGCGTATCTCCCGGTCGGCGGCGGCGAGTTCGGCGGCGACCGCGGTCGGCAGGCCGTGCGGCAGGACGCCTCCGGCGGCGAGGTGTTCGGCGCGTTTGGGCAGCGGACAGTCGACGGTGTCGTGTCCGCCGAAGACGAGGGACGACAGCGCGGGGAGCCCGGCGCCGGCGAAGGGTTCGGTCTCGGTGACCATGCCCGTCGGGGGATGCAGGCCCGCGCCGACGGCGGCGCAGCCCGCGACCGCGGTGGTGGCGACGGAGCCACGGGCCCCGATGAGCCAGACTCCGAAGCGGGCGGTGGAGGAAGTGGGTTCGGCGGACATGGGCAGCCTCCTTGTCGTACGCGAACCTGGAGCCGGAGTTGCGGGGGTGGTGCGGGACGGCGGGCGGGGGTCCGGCGTCCCCCGCCCGCCGCCGTCTAGTGGCCGGACCCGGCGCCCGGCTTCGCGGGCAGGTCCTTGACCCGGATGTCACGGAAGGACACCTGGTCGTCGTTGCCGTGGTTCTGGATCCCGACGTACCCGTCGCGCAGGCTCCGGGCGGGGTCGGCGTTGGTGAAGTCGTTGACCTTCACGCCGTTGAGCCAGATCCGCAGGCGCTCGCCCTCGACCCGGATCTCGTACGTGTTCCACTCCCCCGGCGGGTTCAGCGCACGGTCGCGCTTCTTCACGTCGGCGGACTGGAAGCTGTAGACGGACCCGGTGGTGCGGTCGGGTGCGTCGGTCGCGTCGATCTGGACCTCGTAGCCGTTGTTCACGGCCGACCAGGGGTCGTCGGACTGCGGGAAGCCCACGAAGACACCGGAGTTGTCGTCCCCGGCCATCTTCCAGTCGAGCTTCAGGGAGTACGAGCCGAGCGGACGGCCCGCGTACCAGAGCATTCCCATGCCGCCGGCCGAGGTGAGCGTGCCGTCGTCCGAGAGCTCGAAGGAGCCGGGTCCGGCCTGCTTCCAGTCCTTGAGCGACTCTGCGGTCCCGTCGAACAGGGACGTGTAGCCGCTCTCGGGCCGGCAGTCGGCCTGCGCGGCGCCACTCGCCCAGCGGATCCCGCCGAGCAGGTGCTGCCGGAAGGCCGGGTCGGCGTACGACTCCTTGGTGTGCCCGGCGCCCGTGTAGAAGGAGCGCCCGCCCCGGTAGTTCTGGCACCAGGAGATGGGGTGGTCGCCCGCCATGGTGCCGCCGGTGTACGACGACTCGTCGAGCGAGGCGAGGACGTGGGCGTGCTCGCGCGGGTTGGAGCGGTAGTTGTACCACTCGTCGGTGCGGTTCCAGGTGCGGTCGAGGTGGGCGGTGGCCGGGTTGCCCCGGTCCTCGACCTTGACCGTGGCGGGCTGGATCGCCGGGTGGTTCTGGAAGTAGGCGCCGGCGAGGCCGCCGTAGAACGGCCAGTCGTACTCGGTGTCGGCGGCCGCGTGGACGCCGACGTAGCCGCCGCCCTTCTCGATGTAGTGCTCGAAGGCGGTCTGCTGGCCTTCGTCGAGCACGTCGCCGGTGGTGGAGAGGAAGACGACGGCGTCGTAGCGGCGCAGGTTGGCGTCGGTGAAGGCGCCGGCGTCCTCGGTGGCGTCGACGGTGAAGCCGTTGGCGGCGCCCAGGTCCTTCACGGCGGTGATCCCCTCGGGGATCGAGTCGTGGCGGAAGCCCGCGGTCTTGGAGAAGACCAGGACCCGGCCCCCCGCTCCCGCGTCCCCCGGTGAGGAGGACGCGGGAGCGGAGACACAGCCGATGAGCAGGGCGGCCGCGGAGGCCGCGAGCGCGATACGGGTGGAGGTGCGCACAGTTCTGCTCCTTCCTCAGCTGGTGGTGAAGGTGAAGTCGTCCACGTCGAAGAGGGACTCGGTGCCCGCCCCCTTGAAGACCAGGAACAGGGTCGTGGTCTTCGCGGACGCCCCGCCGAGGGTGCCGGTGACGTCCTTGTACGTCTCCCAGGACCCGGTGGGTTCGACCTTGGCGCTGCCCAGGAGCTTCCCGGTGGCGGAGCCGCTGCGGATCTCCAGGGTGCCTCCGCTGCCGGCGGACGCGACGCGGGCGCTGAACGACGTGGCGTTGTTCAGGACGTACGGCTTGAAGGAGATCCAGTCGCCGTTGTTGATGTCGCCGACCGTCTTGCCGCCGTGCGCCGGGGTGTGACCGGCGATGGTGACGCCCTTGGAGTCGCCGAAGAACTCGGCCTGGCGGTGCTTGGGCTCGGTGACGTTCTGGTCGTGCGTGGTCAGCGCGGGCTGGCCGTTCGCACCCTGGTCGGTGTACTCGGCGTCGAAGACTCCGAAGACGTTGGCGTCCGCGTCGTGCTCACTGTCCGCGGACGTCTGGATGGTCCCCTCGCAGCCGTTGGCCGACGTGACCGGGTGGCCGTGGCTGTCGTGGCCGAGGATGTGCGTGACCTTGACCTTGGAGCAGTCGATCGTCCCGTCCTCCGGGTCGGTGACCTTCACCTTGAAGGGCACCTTGTCGCCGAAGGTGAACAGCTGGCCGTCCGCGGGGAGTTCGAGGGTCACCTTGGGCGCGGTGTTGCCGACGACGAGGTGGACGTCGGCACTGCCGGTGCGGCCCGTGGAGTCCTTGGCGGTGACGGTCGCGGTGTAGGTGCCGTTCTTCTTGTACGTGTGGCTGGGCGCGGCGCCCGTGCCGCTGGTGCCGTCGCCGAAGTTCCAGGAGTACGTCAGCGCGTCGCTGTCGGCGTCGGTCGCGGTCGAGGAGAAGCGGGCCTTCAGCGGGGCCTGGCCCGAGGTCTTGTCGACCTTGGCGTCGACGACGGGCGAGTGTCCGTCGGTGGCGTTCTCGATGCGGTACAGGCCCGAGTTCTCGTCACCGCCGAACCAGGACAGGCCGTAGTCGAGGACGTACAGGGCTCCGTCGGGGCCGAACGCCATGTCCATCACCTGGGTGCCGGTCCACGGGAACGGGTTGATCTTGGTGTTCTTGCCGTCCGCGTCCAGCTCGATGCGCTTGATCCAGCGGCGGCCGAACTCACCGGCGAAGAAGTTGCCGTCGTAGGCCTCGGGGAACTTCACGGGCGAGGTGTTCGCCGCGTCGTAGCGGTAGACCGGGCCGCCCATCGGGGACTCGGAGCCGGTGCCGAACTCGGGGACGGAGCCGCCGTCATAGGGGATCCAGGCCGGCTGCGCGGCCGGCAGGTCGACGAGGCCCGTGTTGTGGGGCGAGGTGTTCTTCGGCGCGGCGCAGTCGAAGGCGGCGCCGGACGTCTTGGTGGCGAAGTCGTAGTCGATGTACGCGTCGTTGTTGCCGGTGCAGTAGGGCCAGCCGAAGTTGCCGGCTTTCGTCACGCGGTCGAACTCGACCTGGCCCGCGGGGCCGCGCTTCGGGTCGGCGGCGCCGGCGTCGGGTCCGTAGTCACCGACGTAGACGATGCCGGTCGGCTTGTCGACGCTGATCCGGAACGGGTTGCGGAAGCCCATCGCGTAGATCTCGGGGCGGGTCTTGTCGGTGCCCGGGGCGAAGAGGTTGCCGTCGGGTATGGAGTACGTGGCGTCGTCGTTGACCTTGATGCGCAGGATCTTGCCGCGCAGGTCGTTGCTGTTGCCTGCCGAACGCCGGGCGTCGTAGGCCGGGTTGCGGGTGGGCTGCTCGTCGATCGGCGTGTAGCCGTCCGAGGCGAACGGGTTGGAGTCGTCCCCCGTCGACAGGTAGAGGTTGCCCTCCTTGTCGAAGTCGATGTCGCCGCCGACGTGGCAGCAGATGCCGCGCGAGGTGGGGATCTCGAGGATCTTCTTCTCGCTGGCGTTGTCGAGGGTGCCGTCCGCGTTGAGCACGAAGCGGGAGAGCTGGTTGTGGCCGTCGAAGGGCTTGAAGTCGGCGGCGGTGCCGTCGTTCGGGGCGTCGCCCGCCGGGGTGTCGAGCGGCGGCGCGTAATAGAGGTAGATGAAGTGGTTGTCGCTGAACTTCGGGTCCACGCCGACGCCTTGGAGGCCCTCTTCGTCGTGGGAGTAGACGTCGAGCTTGCCGGCGACCTTGGTGGTGCCGTTCTCGTCGGTCAGGCGCAGGACGCCGTCGCGCGAGGTGTGCAGGACCTTGCGGTCCGGCAGGACGGCGAGCGACATGGGCTCGCCGACCTCTTCGGCGCCCTTGGCGAGGGTGACCTGCTGGAAGTCCTCCGCGGCGGCGACCGCGGTGTCGGGGGCGGGCGCCGCGCCGGCGTGCGGGGCGCCGATCGCGAGTGAGGCTCCGGCGAGAAGTGAGCCGGTGAGGAGTGCGAGTGCCTTGCGGAATCTCGGGCGTTTCCTGTGCACGGAGTTCCTCCGGAAAAGGGCGTGCGTACGGACGGGGGCATGTCGCGCATGCGCTCTGCGGGTGCGATCGGTACGCCGGGGTGCGCCGTCACCCCGGAACTGTGCGTGTCCTGTACAACATTGGACCGTAGCCACGTTTGTCCGGGACGGAAAGCCCTTGCACAGCAAAGGAGTCGACTTTCTCCCCGGGCAGGACAAACGTGGCCGCCGTGCTGCTAGTCGGAGCCGCCGAAGGCCGCGTCGAAGGACGCCGTGGGCGGCTCGAAGTCGAAGGCCTTGAGGTGCTTGAGCGCCTCCGGGGCGCCCTGGAGCCGGTCCATCCCGGCGTCCTCCCACTCGACCGAGACGGGCCCCTCGTAGTCGATGGAGCGCAGCATCCGGAAGACGTCCTCCCAGGGCACGTCGCCGTGGCCCGCGGAGACGAAGTCCCAGCCGCGGCGCGGGTCGCCCCAGGGCAGGTGCGAGCCGAGACGGCCGTTGCGGCCATCCAGGCGGCGCCGGGCCTCCTTGCAGTCGACGTGGTAGATCCGGTCACGGAAGTCCCACAGGAAGCCGACCGGGTCGAGGTCCTGCCACACGAAGTGGCTGGGGTCGAAGTTCAGGCCGAAGGCGGCCCGGTGGTCGACGGCGTCGAGGGCGCGCTGCGTGGTCCAGTAGTCGTAAGCGATCTCCGACGGGTGGACCTCGTGTGCGAACAGGACGCCGTTCTCGTCGAAGACGTCGAGGATGGGGTTCCAGCGGTCGGCGAAGTCCTGGTAGCCGCGCTCGATCATCGACTCGGGCGCGGGCGGGAACATCGCGACCAGATGCCAGATGGACGAGCCGGTGAAGCCGATGACGGTGTCGACGCCGAAGGCCGCGGCGGCCCGCGCGGTGTCCTCCATCTCGGCCGCGGCCCGCCGTCGTACTCCCTCGGCCTCGCCGTCGCCCCAGATGCGGGCCGGCAGGATCGCCCGGTGGCGCTCGTCGATGATCGCGTCGCACACCGCCTGCCCCACCAGGTGGTTGGAGACCGCCCAGCACTTGAGGCCGTACTTGTCGAGCAGGGCGCGGCGCGAGTCGAGGTAGCCGGGGTCCGCGAGGGCCTTGTCGACCTCGAAGTGGTCGCCCCAGCAGGCGAGTTCGAGGCCGTCGTAGCCGAAGTCGCGGGCCAGCCTGCACACCTCTTCGAGCGGCAGGTCGGCCCACTGTCCGGTGAACAGGGTGAACTGGCGTGGCATGAGCCGTGCCTCCTCAGACCGGGATGGGGGTGTAGACGGAGTTCTTGAGCGCGCTCTCCTCCACGGCGGCGAGCACGCGCTGCACGCGCAGGCCCTCGGCGAAGGAGGGTTCGGGCTGTTGGCCGGACGCGACGGCGTGGACCAGATCGCGGGCCTGGTGCACGAAGGTGTGCTCGTAGCCGAGGCCGTGGCCCGGCGGCCACCAGGCCTCCAGGTAGGGGTGGCCGGGCTCGGTGACGAGGATGCGGCGGAATCCTGCGCTGTCCCCGGGTTCGGTGTGGTCGTGGAACGAGAGCTCGTTGAGGCGCTCCAGGTCGAAGGCCAACGAGCCCTTCTCGCCGTTGAGTTCGATGCGCAGGGCGTTCTTGCGGCCGGTGGCGAACCGGGTCGCCTCGAAGGAGCCGAGCGCCCCGGAGGCGAAGCGGGCCGTGAAGAGCGCCGCGTCGTCGACCGTCACCGGGCCGCGCCCGGTCCCGGCGTCGCCCGCCGCGAGCCCGGCCGACGCCCCTACGGAGTCCTTGAGGACCGGCCGTTCCCGTACGAACGTCTCCGTGAGCGCGGAGACGCCGACGAGGGGCTCCCCCGCCAGGTACTGCGCGAGGTCGACGGCGTGCGCGCCCAGGTCGCCCAGGGCGCCCGAGCCCGCGTACTCCTTCTTCAGCCGCCACGTGAGCGGGAAGTCGGGGTCGACGAGCCAGTCCTGGAGGTAGGAGACGCGGACGTGGCGCAGGGCGCCGATGCGGCCCTCCTCGACCATGCGGCGGGCGAGCGCGGTGGCGGGTACGCGCCGGTAGTTGAATCCGGCCATCGCCAGCTGGCCGCGCGCACGGGCACGTTCGGCCGCCTCGACCATTGCCTCGGCCTCGTCCACCGTGTTGGCGAGCGGCTTCTCGCACAGGACGTGCTTGCCCGCCTCCAGGGCCGCGACGGCGATCTCCGCATGACTGTCGCCCGGGGTGCAGATGTCGACGACGTCGACGTCCTCGCGGGCGATCAGCGCCCGCCAGTCCGTCTCCGCCGCGGCCCAGCCGAGCCGGTCGGCCGCGGCTCGGACGGCCTGCCCGTCCCTGCCGCAGACGGCCGCGAGGACCGGTCGCAGCGGCAGGTCGAAGACGCGGCCCACGGTGCGCCAGCCCTGGGAGTGGGCGGCGCCCATGAAGGCGTAGCCGACCATGCCGACACCCAGGGGGCGCGGTCCGGCCCCGGGCTCCTCAGTCGTGCCCATGCAGTAGTCCTCCTCGTCGACGCCGGTCCCGCGAGATGCGCTGTGGGGGCGTCCATCACTTGAAGCCGGTCGGCATGTACTGGGCGACGTTGTCCTTGTCGACGACCGCCGAGAAGAGCGTCACGTGGGCCGGGATCTCGAACTCGGCCATGCCGCTGACGCCCTTGCCCTGGCCGAGGGCGCGCGCGAGGTCGATCGCGGAGGCGGCCATGGTCGGCGGGTAGAGGACGGTCGCCTTGAGGACGCTGTTGCCTGCCTCGATGGCCTGCATGGCGGAGAGCGCTCCGGCGCCGCCGACCATGAGGAAGTCGTCGCGGCCGGCCTGCTTGATGGCGCGCAGGGCGCCGACACCCTGGTCGTCGTCGTGGTTCCACAAGGCGTCGAAGTTCTTCTGCGCCTGGAGGAGCTGCGCCATCTTCGACTGCCCCGACTCGACGGTGAACTCGGCGGCCTGGCGGGCGACCTTCTTGATGTTCGGGAAGTTCTTCAGGGCGTCGTCGAAGCCCTGGCTGCGCTGCTTGGTGAGCTCCAGGTTGTCGAGGCCCGCGAGCTCGACGACCTTGGCGTTCTTCTTGTCCTTGAGCTGCTCGCCGATGTAGTTGCCGGCGCTCAGGCCCATGCCGTAGTTGTCGCCGCCGATCCAGCAGCGGTAGGCCTGCGGGGTGTTGAAGATCCGGTCGAGGTTGACCACGGGGATCCCGGCGCGCATCGCCTTCAGGCCGACCTGGGTGAGGGCCTTGCCGTCGGCCGGCAGGATCACCAGGACGTCGACCTTCTTGTTGATGAGCGTCTCGACCTGCCCGATCTGCGCGGCGGTGTCGTTCGAGCCCTCCGTCGCCTCCAGGGTGACGTCGGAGTACTTCTTCGCGCGTTCCGTGGCGTTGTCGTTGATCGCGTTCAGCCAGCCGTGGTCGGCCTGCGGTCCCGCGAACCCGATGGTGACGTGCTTGCCCGGCTTGTCGTCCGCGGCGGGCTTGTCGTTCGCCGCGGGCTTCGCCTCCTTGGGCTCGTTGCTCGTGCAGGCGGTGAGCAGTCCGCCCGTGGTGACGGCGGCTGCCGCCCCGAAGAGCAGTCCTCTGCGGCTCGTGGTCTCTGGCATGTCGGTGGGCCCTTCCCGAGTCAAGAAGTGGTGGTGGAGGTGCGTCGCTGGACCAGGACCGCGGCGACGATGATCGCCCCCTTGGCGATCTCCTGGACGTCGCTCTGCAGATTGTTGAGCGCGAAGATGTTGGTGATCGTGGTGAAGATCAGTACGCCGAGCACGGAGCCGGTGATGGTGCCCCGGCCGCCGGTCAGCAGGGTGCCGCCGATGATCGCGGCGGCGATGGCGTCGAGTTCGTAGAGGTTGCCGTTCGTGTTCTGTCCCGATCCGGCGAGGACGATCAGGAGGAAGGCCGCGATGCCGCAGCACAGGCCCGACAGGAGGTAGAGGTAGAGGCGCTGGCGGCGTACGTCGATGCCGGCGAGCCGCGCGGCCTCGGCGTTGCCGCCGACGGCGACGGAGCGGCGGCCGAACGTCGTACGGTTCAGGACCAGCCAGCCGACGACCGTGACGGCGGCGAAGACTAGGACGAGCGGCGGGATGCCGAGGATGTAGGCGTCGCGCTCGCCGAGCTTGAGGACGCTGTCCACGGACACGGTCTGGGTCTTGCCGTCGGTGATCTGGAGGGCGAGACCGCGGCCCGACGCGAGCATCGCGAGGGTGGCGATGAAGGGGACCATGCCGCCGTACGCGATCAGCAGCCCGTTGACCAGTCCGCAGCCGACGCCCACGACGACGGCGGTGAACAGGATTCCGGCGAAGCCGTAGTCCTGGGTCGCGACGGTGGTCGCCCAGACGCTCGCGAGGGCGACGATCGCGCCGACCGACAGGTCGATGCCGCCGGAGATGATCACGAAGGTCATGCCGACGGTGACGACCCCGATGACGGACGCCTGCGTGAGGATCAGCTGCACGTTGTTCGTGTCGAGGAACGAGTCGGGCTGGGTGATGCCGCCGATCAGGACCAGGGCGGCGAGCACGCCCACCAGGGACAGGGTCCGCACGTCCGGGCGGAACCCTCTCGGGCGGGGGCCGGCGGGCGTGGTCTTCGGGGTGGCGGGCCGGGCGGGGGATGCGGGCTGGGTCATGGTGCCGGGCTCCCTTCGGGTACGGGTTGTCTGTGGCTGAGCGCGCCACGCGGCGGAGCCGCATATGTTGTGGCCCCGCGCCCCTGATCGGGTGGGTGGCTGGTGCGTGCGGCGGCTTTCCGGGTGCAGGCCGGTGGGGGCTTGTCGCGCCCACGCGGCGGAGCCGCATATGTAGCGGCCCCGCGCCCCTATCGGCCCCCTGCGAGGACCAGGTCGAGCACTCTGTGTTCGTCCAGGTCCGCCGCCGGCGACTCGTGGATCACGGCGCCCTCCCTCAGCACCAGGACCCGGTCCGCGAGGCCGAGGACCTCGGGGACCTCGCTGGAGACCATGAGGACGGCGAGGCCGTCGTCGGCGAGGCGGCGGATGACGGCGTAGAGCTCGGCGCGGGCGCCGACGTCCACGCCCCGGGTCGGCTCGTCGAGGAGGAGGACGCGGCAGCCGCGCAGCAGCCAGCGGGCGAGTACGGCCTTTTGCTGGTTGCCCCCGGAGAGGGTGCGCACCGGCGCGGACGGGTTGTCGGGGCGCAGGGACAGCTCTCGGGTCGCGGCCCGCGCGGCGTCGAGTTCCTTGCCGCGGTCGAGCCAGCCTCCGTACGAGAAGCGGGACATGGAGGAGACGGAGACGTTGCGGGTGACGGACTCCAGCATGAGGAGGGCCTGCGCCTTGCGCTCCTCGGGGGCGAGGCCGAGCCCGGCGCGGACGGCGGCGCGTACGCTGCCGGGCCGCAGCACCTGTCCGTCGACGACGACTTGTCCGGTACTGGCCTTGCGCGCGCCGTAGATCGTCTCCAGGATCTCGGAGCGTCCCGAGCCGACGAGGCCCGCGAGACCGACGATCTCGCCGGGCCGCAGTTCGAGGTCGAGCGGTGCGAACTCCCCTTGCCGGGACAGGCCTTTGACGGTGAGGACGGGTTCGGCGAGCGGGGGTGCCGTCGGTCGCTCGGGGAACACGTACTCGACGTTCCGGCCGGTCATGAGGGCGACCACGTCGCGGGTCGGCGTCTCCTTCGCGGGCAGTCCGCCCGCGACCGCCCGGCCGTCCTTGAGGACGGTGACGCGGTCGCCGATCCGGCGGATCTCCTCCAGGCGGTGCGAGATGTAGACGACGGCGACGCCGTCGGCGGTGAGGGAGTCGACGATGCGGAAGAGGTTGTCGACCTCGTCCGGGTCGAGGGCGGCCGAGGGTTCGTCCATGACGATGAGACGGACGTCGTGGGAGAGCGCGCGGGCCATGGACACGATCTGCTGCTGGGCCGCCGAGAGATCGCCGACGAGCGTGCCCGGACCGATCTCGCCGTGCCCAAGTCGCTTGAGGAGTGCGGCGGTTGTGGTGCGGGCGTCGCGTCCGCGGACCACGAAACCGGCGGTGGTCGGCTCGTGTCCGAGGTAGACGTTCTCGGCGACGGACAGTCCCTCCACCAGGTCGAGTTCCTGGTAGATGGTGGCGATGCCGAGGCGCATCGCGGCGATGGGCGACTTGAGCACCGTGCGCTCGCCGCGCCAGGTGATCGTACCGTCGTCGGGCTGGTGGGCGCCGGCGAGGACCTTGATGAGGGTGGACTTCCCCGCGCCGTTCTGGCCGAGGAGGCAGTGCACCTCACCGGCCAGGACCTCCAGGTCCACGCCGTCGAGGGCGCGGACGCCGGGGAACGACTTGGTGATGCCGGACATGGTGAGCAGGGGTGGTTCCGGTGCCATGAGTGATCCCCTCGGCGGATGCGGGCCGGTGTCAGGGCAGGGCGAAGCTGAACGCCGTACTGGTGTGGTGATCGCGTGCGGTGTTGCGCCGGGCGGTGTTACGCCGGTGAGAACAGGTGGTCGCTGATCAGGCGGGCCGCGCCGATGACTCCGGCGGTGGGGCCGAGCTCGCCCAGGACGATGGGGAGGTTGCCGGTCGCCAGGGGCAGCGACTGGCGGTAGACCTGGGTGCGCAGGGCGGCGAGCAGCGTGTGACCGAGGCCGGTCACGCCACCTCCGATCACCACGAGGCCCGGATTGAAGAAGCTGACGAGTGAGGCGATGACCTGCCCGGTACGGTTGCCGCCCTCGCGGATGAGATCGAGTGCGGTGGCGTCCCCGGCGGCCGCCGCGACGGCCACGTCGGCGGCGCTGAGTTTCCCGGCCGCTTCGAGCAGGGCGGCGAGTTCGCCGGAGCGGCCCTCGCGGGCGGCCTCCTCCGCATCGCGGGCGAGTGCCGCGCCGCTGAAGTAGGCCTCCAGGCAGCCCTTGTTGCCGCAGGCGCACTGGCGTCCGTCGGGCTCGACCTGGATGTGTCCGATGTCGCCGGCGCTGCCCGTCGTACCGCGGTAGACCTCTCCGCCGACGACGATGCCGCAGCCGATGCCCGTGCCGATCTTGACGCAGAGGAAGTCGCGTGCGGAGCGGGCGACGCCCGCGTGCTGCTCCCCCATCGCCATCAGGTTCACGTCGTTGTCGACCATGACCGGGCAGCCGAGTTCCTGGCTGAGGGCCTCGCGGACGGGGAACCCGTCCCAGCCCGGCATGATCGGCGGCGCGACCGGCACACCCTCGGGGAACCTGACGGGTCCGGGGACGCCGATCCCGGCTCCGTCGAACCCTTCGGCGAGCCCGGAGGCCCTCAACTTGGCGGCCATCGCGAGCACTTGCTCGAAGACGGCGACCGGTCCCTCACGGACGTCCAGGGGCTGGTTGATGTGCCCGAGAACTTCCAGTTCGGCGTTGGTGACGGCGACGTCGACCGAGGTCGCGCCGATGTCGACGCCGAGGAAACGCAGTTCGGGGGCGAGCCTGATGTTGTGGGAGCGGCGCCCGCCGCGCGAGGCGGCGAGTCCGTCGGCCACGACCAGGCCCGTCTCCAGGAGCCGGTCCACCTCGACGGCCAGCTTCGACCGCGAGAGGTCGATCTGATCGCCCAGCTGGGCACGGGAGTTGGGTCCGCCGTCTCGCAGCAGACGCAACAGGCGCGCCTGGTGCGCGTTCGCGGGTCGAGCCGTCATGCGTCTCACGTGCCCCTCACCGCCTCACCGGGCCGCCTGTCGTCCCGTCTTCGGGCTTTCGAGGGGAACGTAGCAGTGCTTGCCGGGAGTGGGAAGAAGTTGCGCAGCAATTACCCATGACTTTCTCCAGTGACAGGACAAAGAGTCGGGAGGGAGGATCCGCGTACCCTGTCGCTCGCACAACTGAAGGACGTCTCAAGGGGGTTGGCATGACGGAGAGCACGCGCGCGCCGGCGGAGCGGGAACGGCCCGCCGCGCGGAGAGGGGATCAGCCCGCCGCGGAACTGCGGGTCAGCACGCTGGAGCTCTTCTTCGACCTCGTCTTCGTCTTCACCCTGACGCAGATCACCGTGCTGCTCGCGCACGACCTGTCGTTCGCCACGGCGGGCCGGGTCGTCCTCGTCTTCGTCGTGCTGTTCTGGATGTACGGCGCCTACGCCTACCTGACCAACCAGGTGCCGCCCGACCGGCCCTCACGCCGGCTGCTGCTCATCGTCGGGATGGGCGCGTTCCTGGTGTGCGCGCTCGCCGTCCCGCGCGCCTTCACCGACGGCGGCGTGGTCTTCGGCCTCGGGTTCCTGCTCGTCGTCGTGGTGCACAGCGCGCTGTACACGCGCAGCCACGGCCGTGACGTGATCTGGTACGCGGTGCCGAACGCGCTGGCCGCGCTGTCCGTGACGACGGCCGGGTGCTTCCACGGGCTCGCCGCCGACGCGTGGTGGGTGCTCGCGATCCTGCTGCAGATCGTGACGCCGTTCCTGGCGCAGGCCGGTCCCCGCCGCCACGGCGGGCGCACGACGGACGACCTCAGGGGTCAGCTCGGCGGACTGGAGCCGGGGCACTTCGTGGAGCGCCACGGCCTGCTCCTGATCATCGCGTTCGGCGAATCCGTCATCGCGATCGGCATCGGCATCGGCGACCAGCCGCTGACGGTGGGCCTGTTCGGGGGCGCGTTCCTGGCACTGGCGGTCGCGGTCGCACTGTGGTGGACGTACTTCGTACGGGACGAGGGCGCGGCCGAGGAGACGTTCCGGGCAACGTCGCCGGCACGCCGGTTCCGCCTCGCGATGAACGCGTACTACTACGCCTTCCTGCCGATGCTGCTCGGCGTCGCGTTCCTCGCGGCGGGCGTGAAGAAGTCGCTCGGGCACCTCGGTGAGCATCTGCACACCGGGCCCGCGCTCGCGCTCGCGGGCGGTGTCGCGCTGTTCCTGGCCGGCGACGTCGCGTTCAGGGCCGCGATGCGGCTCTCCCCGCTGGCCTTCAGAGCGGCCGCCGTGCCGGTGGTGCTCGGCGCGGCGCTGCTCGGGACGCACGTGGCCGCCGTGGCGGAACTCGTCGCGCTCGTCGTGATCCTTGTGGCGATGCTGGCCGCGGAGGCGCGGGCCTGTCGGGGCGTTCCCTCGGACGACGGGTCGTCCGTGGCTGGTCGCGCCCACGCGGCGGAGCCGCATATGTAGCGGTCCCGCGCCCCTTCCAGGGACGCGCCCCGACAGTGATCCGTGGGCGGCGCGGCCCCTACGACTGGTCGCGCCGGTGGTACGTCTCGCGGGTGTGCTCGGTGTGGACCCGCATGACCGCCGTCGCGCGTGCCTCGTCCCGCTGCGCGATCGCCGCGATCAGCTCGCGGTGCTCGATCCAGGACTGCTTGCCCCGCATGCGGGCCACCGGCTGGTAGTACCAGCGCACGCGGCGGTCGACCTGTCCGGCGAGCTCGCCCAGGACCACGTTCCCCGCGAGTTCCATGACCTTGGCGTGGAAGGCGGCGTTCGTGGCGACGACGAGTTCGACGTCGCCGTCCGCGACGGCCTGCTCACCTCTGGCGCACAGCTCTTCGAGTGCGGTGATCCCGGGTTTGCCGGCGTTCGCTGCGGCAAGGCGGGCCGCCTCGGCCTCCAGGAGCGTACGGACCGTGAGGAGCTGGTCCGCCTCGTCCTCGGTCGGCTCGTGCACGAAGGCGCCCTGCGCGGGACGGAGATCGACCCAGCCCTCCGTGTTGAGCCGCTGGAGCGCCTCGCGCACGGGCTGCCTCGACACCCCGAGGTGCCCGGCGAGTTCGCTCTCGACCAGGTGCTGGCCGGGCTGAAGTGCACGCGTCGTGATCAGTTCGAGCAGCGCCTCGTAGACCCGCTCGCGCAGCGGTCCGGGGCGCTCGAGCTTGGGCACCGCCCCCTGCGGCAGTCCTGTGGACAACATCGCGGTCCCCCTCCTGTGCAACGGAGAAGCCAGTATGAATTGGCTTTCGTCTACAGTCTACCGAGCACAATGGCCAGTAGGGGCGGGAGTCGGTCTCGTCACACCCGTGAACGCCGCGAAATCACGCCTGCTCAGGGGCAGTGGACGACCTGGCCCGCGTAGGACAGGTTGCCGCCGAATCCGAAGAGCAGCACCGGCTGGCCGCTGCGGATCTCGCCGCGCTCGACGAGCTTGGAGAAGGCGAGCGGGACGCTGGCGGCGGATGTGTTGCCCGAGTCGACGACGTCGCGCGCGACGACGGCGTTCACCGCGCCGATCTTGTCGGCGAGCGGTTCGATGATCCGCAGGTTCGCCTGGTGCAGGACGACGCCGGCCAGATCCGCGGGCGTGTAACCGGCCCGCTCGCACGCCGCGCGGGCCAGCGGCGGCAGCTGCTGCGTCGCCCAGCGGTAGACGCTCTGGCCCTCCTGCGCGAAGCGCGCCGGCTCGCCCTCGATGCGCACGGCGTTACCCATCTCGGGCACGGAACCCCACAGGACGGGCCCGATGCCCGGCTCGTCGCCGGGCGGGCAGGCCTCGACCACGACGGCGCCCGCGCCGTCGCCGACGAGGACGCAGGTGGTGCGGTCCGTCCAGTCGGTGACGGCGGACATCTTGTCGGCGCCGATCACCAGGGCGCGCGTCGCGGCGCCCGCCCGTACGGCGTGGTCGGCGGTGGCGAGCGCGTGCGTGAAGCCCGCGCACACCACGTTGACGTCGAGCGCGGCGGGCGAGGGCACACCGAGGCGGTGCGCGACGCGTGCGGCCATGTTCGGCGAGCGGTCGACGGCGGTGGAGGTGGCGACCACGACGAGGTCGATGTCGTTCGCCGTCAGCCCCGCCGCGGCGAGGGCCTTCGCCGCGGCGTGCGCGGCCAGCTCGTCGACCGGCTCGTCGGGACCCGCGATGTGACGGGTGCGGATGCCCACACGGCTGCGGATCCACGCGTCGTCGGTGTCCACCATGGCCGCCAGGTCCTCGTTGGTGAGGACCCTGGCGGGCTGGTAGTGGCCTACGGCGGTGATGCGCGAACCGGTCATGGGTGGAGTCCCCTCGGTGTTCGAGATGCGGATCCACCAGTCTGGTGAGCGACTCACCGGTACGAGGGCGCGTAAAGCGACAGGATTGGGGCGCCCTGGTTGGAGGGTGCCCCACATCGCCCTGCGGCGTCCGGGGTCTGCCCCGCCCTACCCCGTGAAGAGCTGCCTCGCCTTCTGCACGAGTTCGTACAGGCCGTACACGAGCGGCACCCCGACCCACAGCCAGGCGAACAGGGTGAGCGCGCGACGGCTAGGCGGACTGCCGGCGCTCTGCGGCTGCGTCATCGGTGGCCTCCCTCGGGGCGGGGATGTGGTGGCGGGCGTGGACGGGACGGATCAGCTCGTTCGCGACGAAGCCGACGACGAGCAGGCCGATCATGATCGTGAAGGACAGGCCGTAGAGGTCCTGGCCGTGCTTGCCGGCCTCTTCCTGGCTGTCGGCGACCCGGTTGACGATCAGCGGGCCGAGCACTCCGGCGGTGGACCAGGCGGTGAGCAGCCGGCCGTGGATCGCGCCGACCTGGTAGGTGCCGAAGAGGTCCTTGAGGTACGCGGGGACGGTGGCGAAGCCGCCGCCGTAGAAGGAGAGGATCACCAGCGCGCAGCCGATGAACAGGGGCTTGGAGGAGTCGCCGAAGCGGGCGATCAGCAGGTACATGACGGCGCCCACGCCCAGGTAGAGGCGGTAGACGTTCTTGCGGCCGACCAGGTCGGAGGCGGAGGACCAGCCGATGCGGCCCGCCATGTTCGCCGCCGACAGGAGCGCGACGAAGCCCGCGGCCGCGGAGACGCTGACGGGGGTGCCGCTGTCCTTGAAGAAGTCCGTGATCATCGGGGCGGCCTTCTCCAGGATGCCGATGCCCGCCGTCACGTTCATGCAGAGCACGAGCCACAGGCACCAGAACTGGGGGGTGCGCACGGCGCTGCGAGCCGAGACCTGCACCCCTTCGAGCGGCGCGGGCACCCCTGCCCTGGGCGCCCCTTCTGTACGGGGCACCCGTACGAGCAGTACGCCCAGCGACATGAACACGGCGTACGCGAGTCCGTGCACGAGGAAGGCGAGGGCGATGCCCGAGGAGTCGGCGCCGAAGGACTCCAGCATCTGCGCGGACCACGGCGAGGCGATCAACGCGCCGCCCCCGAAGCCCATGATCGCGATGCCGGTGGCCATGCCGGGCCGGTCGGGGAACCACTTGATCAGGGTCGACACCGGCGAGATGTAGCCGATGCCGAGGCCGATCCCGCCGACGAATCCATAGCCGAAGACGATCAGCCAGAACTGTCCGGTGGCGGCACCGAGCGCGGAGAGCAGGAAGCCGGAGGAGAAGCAGATGAGGGCGACGGTCATCGCCCAGCGCGGGCCGTTGCGCTCGACGAGCGTGCCGCCGAAGGCCGCGGAGAGGCCGAGCATCACGATGCCGAGCTGGAAGGGGAGGGCGCTCTCGGTGCCGCTGAGGTGCATGGCGGACTCGAGCGGGGGCTTGAAGACACTCCAGGCGTAGGCCTGGCCGATGGAGAGATGGACGGACAGAGCGGCGGGCGGAACGAGCCAGCGGCTCCAGCCGGTTGGCGCGACGGGGGGCCTCATGATCCCGAACGTTAGGGAGCCGTACGGGAGTTGGGAAGAGCGCGCACTGGAATCCGTACACGGTATGCGATGCGCCACCTCTTGTCGGCCCATCTTCCATACTGTAGACAATATTCCATCGACAGTCCGACGGTCCTCCGCACTCTCCTCCCGTGAGAGCAGGAGCCCTCGACCGAACGGAGCTCGCCATCGTGAAAGTCGCAGTCCTCGGCGCCGGTGCGATCGGCGCCTACGTCGGAGCCGCGCTGCACCGCGCCGGCGCCGACGTGCATCTCGTAGCCCGTGGACCGCACCTCGCGGCCATGAGGCAGCACGGCGTCCAAGTACGCAGCCCCCGCGGTGACTTCACCGCCCAGGTCCACGCGACCGACGACCCCTCGGGGATCGGCCCGGTCGACTATGTCTTCCTCGGCCTCAAGGCAAACTCGTACGCGGCGTGCGGGCCGCTCATCGAGCCGCTGCTGCACAGCTCGACGGCCGTGATCGCGGCCCAGAACGGCATCCCCTGGTGGTACTTCCACCGGCACGGCGGCCCGCACGACGGGCAGCGCATCGAGAGTGTGGACCCAGGCGGCGCGGTCAGTGCGGTGCTCGCGCCCGAGCGGGCCATCGGCTGTGTCGTCTACGCGGCGACGGAGCTCGAAGGCCCGGGTGTCGTACGCCACCTCGAAGGAACCAGATTCTCCATCGGGGAGCCCGACCGCTCGGTGTCGGACCGGTGCCTCGCGTTCAGTCAGGCGATGCACGCCGGGGGCCTGAAGTGCCCGGTCGAGCCCGAGCTTCGCGGTGACATCTGGATCAAGCTGCTCGGCAACATCTCGTTCAACCCGATCAGTGCGCTGTCCCGGGCGACCATGCGGCAGATGTGTCTGCACGGCGGCACGCGCCGGGTCATCGAGATCATGATGACCGAGACGCTCGCCGTCGCCGGGGCACTGGGCTGCCGGCCGGACATCTCCGTCGAACGGCGCCTGGCCGGGGCCGAGCGCGTCGGCGACCACCGCACCTCGACACTCCAGGACCTGGAGCGCGGCAAACCGCTCGAACTCGACGTGCTGCTCGCGGCCGTCGTGGAACTCGCGGAGATCACCGGCGTCCCGGTCCCGACGCTCCGCACCGTCCACGCCATCTCGGATCTGCTCGCCGACCGCATGAGGAGCGCGGCATGAAGAAGCGGGACCGCACCCCGAAGACATACACCCGCCTCACCCACCCCCTCGTCCGGGACTCACGCGACGAGCCGTTCCGCCGTGCCACCTGGGACGAGGCGCTCGCCAGGGCGGCGGACGGGTTCCGGCGCACCAAGGAGGCGCACGGCCCGGACGCGTTCGCGATGCTGTCCTGCGCGCGCGCCACGAACGAGATGAACTACGTGGCGCAGAAGTTCACGCGCGTCGTGATGGGCACCAACAACGTCGACTCGTGCAACCGCACCTGCCACGCCCCGAGCGTCGCGGGCCTGTCCGCGGCGTTCGGCTCGGGCGGCGGCACCTCCTCCTACGAGGAGGTCGAGCACACCGACCTCGTCGTGATGTGGGGCTCCAACGCCCGCTTCGCGCACCCGATCTTCTTCCAGCACGTCCTGAGGGGGATCAGGAACGGGGCACGGATGTACGCCGTCGATCCGCGCCGCACGTCGACCGCCGAGTGGGCGGAGAGCTGGCTCGGCTTGAACGTCGGCACGGACATCCCGCTCGCCCACGCCGTCGGGCGCGAGATCATCCACGCGGGCCTGCACAACAAGGCGTTCATCGAGCGGGCCACGACCGGCTTCGACGAGTACGCCGAGCTGGTCGAGCCGTGGACCCTCTCCCTCGCCGAGAAGGTCACGGGCGTCCCCGCCGCCGCCATCCGCGACCTCGCGCACGCCTACGCCACCGCCGAGCGCGCCCAGCTGTGCTGGACCCTCGGCATCACGGAGCACCACAACGGCACGGACAACGTACGGGCGTTGATCAATCTGTCGCTGCTCACCGGGCACGTCGGCCGCTACGCCTCCGGCGTCCAGCCCCTGCGCGGACAGAACAACGTCCAGGGCGGCGGCGACATGGGCGCCATTCCCAACCGCCTGCCCGGCTTCCAGGACATCCTCGACGCCGCGCACCGCGTCAAGTTCGAGCGGGCGTGGGGCACGGAGATCCCGCCGCGGTACGGGATGACGCTCACCGACATGTTCGAGGCGATGGAGCACGGCGAGCTGCACGCCGTGTACTGCATCGGCGAGAACCCCGCCCAGTCCGAGGCCGACAGCGAGCAGGCGATACGCCGTCTCGCGGCCCTCGACCACCTGGTCGTGCAGGACATCTTCCTGACGAAGACGGCCGAGATGGCCGAGATGGCCGACGTCGTGCTGCCCGCGACCGCCGCGTGGGCGGAGACGGACGGCACGACGACGAACAGCGAACGGCGGGTCCAGCGCGTGCGTGCCGCGCTCACCCCGCCCGGCGAGGCACGCGAGGACATCGACATCATCTGCGAGGTCGCCGTGCGGCTCGGCCACGACTGGAAGTTCGCCGACTCCGAGGCCGTGTGGAACGAGCTGCGCTCGCTGTCGCCGGACCACTTCGGCATGACCTACGACCGCCTGACGGAGCACCAGGGCCTCCAGTGGCCGTGCCCCGACCTGGAGGTCCTGCCGTCGAGCTTCCTGCACGGGAGGCTGTGGGAGTCGGACCCGGCGCTGCGCGGTCCCGCGGCGCCCTTCGGGCTCGTCGCGCACGACCCGCCGGTGGACCTGACGGACGAGTCGTTCCCGATCCGCCTGACGACCGGCCGGCGCCTCGACTCGTACAACACCGGTGTCCAGAGCGGGGGTTACGCCTCTCCGCTGCGGCGCGGCGAGTACGTCGAACTGTGCCCGGAGGACGCGGAGCGGTACGGCGTCGTGGTGGGCGAGGAGGTGCGGGTGTCGTCGCGGCGCGGTGTCGTGGTGGCGCCCGTGTGGGTCGACCCGGCGCTGCGGCCCGGTCTCGCCTTCATGACCATGCACTTTCCCGACGAGGTGGACACCAACCAGCTGACGATCGAGGCGAACTGCCCGATCGCGGGGACGGCGGAGTTCAAGGCGTCGGCGATCCGTATCGAGAAGCTGCCCGTCGCGGCCGTGAGGAGCTGAGGCACGGAATGGATCTTCACTTCGGCGACAGCAAGCCCACCGACGAGGAACGCGAGGCGGTGGACGCGCTGCTCGGGCCGCCCGGGTCGGCGTGGGAGACGGCCTTCGGTGACTCGACGGTCCGTTCGGACGCGGATCTGCGCTGGGCGCGCGGCGGCCGTGCGGCGCGGGAGCGGCGGGACCTGCTGTTGCCGGGGCTGCACGCGGTCAACGACCGGGTCGGCTGGATCAGCGAGGGCGCCCTCGACTATCTGTGCCGGCGGCTGACGGTGCCGCCGGCGGAGGCGTACGGGGTGGCGACGTTCTACTCGATGTTCTCGGTGAAACCGCGCCCGGCGACCGTACTGCACGTGTGCACGGACGTGGCGTGCGCGGCGAAGGGAGCGGCGGAGCTCTGCGCGGGGGTGGAGGGGCGACTGGGGCTCGGCAGTGGGGTTTCGGTCGAGCGGAGTCCGTGTCTGGGGCTGTGCGAGCGGGCTCCGGCCGCGCTGGTGGTGCGGGCGGGTTCGCCTGCGGCGGGCCCCGGAGGCCCGCCCCCGGACCCCCGCCCCTCGAACGCCGGAGGGGCCGAAAAATCGCATTCGACCGCCGTCGTGGCCCCCGCCACCCCCGAGGCCGCCGTCCTCGCCGCCTCCGCCCCCGAGGCCGCCGAGCCCGAACCGCCCGCCTCCCTCGCCGTCCCCCAGGCCGGGCAGCCCGGCCTCACCCTGCTGCGCCGCATCGGCGTCGTGGACCCCGCCTCGCTCGACGACTACCGGTCCCACGGCGGATACACCGCCCTGCGCCGGGCGTTCGAGCTCGGGCCCGCCGGGGTGATCCGGGAGGTGACCGACGCGGGCCTCGTCGGGCGCGGCGGGGCGGCCTTCCCCACGGGGGTGAAGTGGAAGGCCACCGCCTCGCAGCCCGACCATCCGCACTATCTGGTGTGCAACGCCGACGAGTCCGAGCCCGGCACCTTCAAGGACCGGGTCCTGATGGAAGGGGACCCGTACTCCCTCATC
This sequence comes from Streptomyces sp. NBC_01446, assembly GCF_026340095.1. Taxonomy (GTDB): domain Bacteria; phylum Actinomycetota; class Actinomycetes; order Streptomycetales; family Streptomycetaceae; genus Streptomyces; species Streptomyces aureus. Next base: position 1,455,540 of record NZ_JAPEPO010000001.1, read on the forward strand.
GAGGCGATGACGATCGCCGGCTACGCGGTCGGCGCCCACAAGGGGTACCTGTATCTGCGCGGTGAATACCCGCGCGCGCTACGGCTGTTGGACAACGCGATCGAGCAGGCACGCGCCCGCGGACTTCTCGGTGACGACGTGCTCGGTCAGGGCTACGCCTTCGACATCGAGATCCGGCGGGGCGCGGGCGCGTACATCTGCGGCGAGGAGACCGCGCTCTTCAACTCCATCGAGGGCTACCGCGGCGAGCCCCGCTCCAAGCCTCCCTTCCCGGTGGAGAAGGGCCTGTTCGGGAAGCCGACGGCCGAGAACAACGTCGAGACACTCGTGAACGTGCTGCCGATCCTGACCATGGGCGCCGAGGCGTACGCGGCGATCGGGACGGAGAAGTCGACCGGGCCGAAGCTGTTCTGCGTGTCCGAGAGCGTCGAGCGGCCCGGTATCTACGAGCTGCCGTTCGGCGCGACGCTCGGCGAACTGCTCGGCCTCGCGGGGAAGCCCGGGAACCTGCGGGCCGTGCTGCTCGGCGGCGCCGCGGGCGGCTTCGTGCGCGCCGACGAGATGGACATCCCGCTCACGTTCGAGGGGACGCGCGCGGCCGGCACGACGCTCGGCTCGGGCGTCGTCCTCGCCATCGACGACACCGTGCCGCTGCCGCGCATCCTGTTGCGCATCGCCGAGTTCTTCCGGGACGAGTCGTGCGGGCAGTGCGTGCCGTGCCGGGTGGGCACGGTGCGGCAGGAGGAGGCGCTGCACCGGATCGCCGAGCGGACGGGCGCGGCGGCCGCCGGTGACATCGCGCTGCTCAGGGAGGTGGGGCGGGCCATGCGGGACGCCTCGATCTGCGGTCTGGGGCAGACCGCGTGGAACGCCGTGGAATCCGCCATCGACCGCCTGGGGGCGTACGAATGACCGCCATACCGCTGGGAGTGCCGCGCCGTCTCGTCGAGTTCACGCTGGACGGGCGGGAGGCGCGAGTGCCCGAGGGGTCGACGATCCTGGACGCCTGCCGGGCCGCGGGCAAGGACATCCCGACGCTGTGCCAGGGCGACACCCTCGCGCCGAAGAACGCGTGCCGGGTCTGCGTCGTGGAGGTCGAGGGCGCCCGCACCCTCGCCCCGGCGTGCTCGCGCAAGGCCGAGGCGGGAATGGAGGTGCGCACGGACACGGAGCGGGCCCGGCACAGCCGCAAGGTCGTCCTCGAACTGCTCGCCTCGTCCGTGAACCTGTCCACGACGCCGCGCGCCGCCGAGTGGATCAAGGAGTACGAGGCGAAGCCCGACCGGTTCGGACCGAACGCGGCGCGTGTGGACGAGGAGCCGCGCGTCGACAACGACCTGTACGTCCGGGACTACGACAAGTGCATCCTCTGCTACAAGTGCGTCGACGCGTGCGGTGACCAGTGGCAGAACACGTTCGCCATCTCGGTCGTGGGGCGTGGCTTCGACGCCAGGATCGCCGTGGAGCACGACGCTCCGCTGACGGACTCGGCGTGTGTGTACTGCGGCAACTGCGTCGAGGTGTGCCCGACGGGCGCACTGTCCTTCAAGTCGGAGTTCGACATGCGGGCGGCGGGCACCTGGAACGAGGCGGAGCAGACGGAGACGACGACGGTGTGCGCGTACTGCGGAGTGGGCTGCAACCTCACTCTCCATGTGCAGGACAATGAGATCGTCAAGGTCACCTCGCCGCACGACAACCCGGTGACCCACGGCAACCTCTGCATCAAGGGCCGCTTCGGCTATCAGCACGTACAGAACCGGGACTGATCGACACATGGGACGAGTCACGGAACGACGCAAGGTGCTCCGCATCCGGGACGGGCAGGTCTCCAGCAGGCCCGACACGCTCGTCGCCGAGGAGCCGCTGGAGATCCGGCTCAACGGCAAGCCCCTCGCCATCACGATGCGCACCCCGGGCGACGACTTCGCGCTCGCGGCGGGGTTCCTGGTCAGCGAGGGCGTCCTCGGCGCGACGGAGGAACTGCAGAGCATCGTGTACTGCGCGGGGGCTACCCAGGACGGGACGAACACCTACAACGTCGTCGATGTGCGGACCGCTCCCGGTGTGGTGCTGCCCGACATCACGCTCGAACGCAACGTGTACACGACGTCGTCGTGCGGCCTGTGCGGGAAGGCGAGCCTGGACGCGGTGCGTACGCAGACCCGGTTCGCGATCGACGACACTCCCCCGGTCCGGATCGAGCCCTCGCTCCTGGCGAGCCTCCCCGACCGGCTGCGCGAGGCCCAGCGGGTCTTCGACCGGACCGGGGGTCTGCACGCCGCGGCGCTGTTCTCGGAGGCCGGGGAACTGCTCGACATCCGTGAGGACGTGGGCCGGCACAACGCGGTGGACAAGCTCGTCGGGCGCGCCCTCCAGAGCGGCGGCCTTCCGCTGTCCCGCGCGATCCTGCTCGTCTCGGGCCGCGCCTCCTTCGAGCTCGCGCAGAAGGCGGTGATGGCGGGCATCCCGGTCCTCGCGGCCGTGTCCGCGCCGTCGTCGCTCGCGGTCGACCTGGCCGCCGAGACCGGCCTCACGCTGGTCGGCTTCCTGCGCGGGCCCAACATGAACGTGTACGCGGGAGAACACCGCATCGCCCTGCGGGCCGTGGCCGCCCAGGGCTGACCGGATTCCCCGCGGCACGGCGACGGGGCCCGGATCCGGCGGGGAGCGCCCCCTGCGCCGGCCGGGCCCCACGCGCCGACGCCCCGGCATCCCCGTTTCCTACGTGCCCGGCTCGCCGGATATCCGCCCCAGCATGTCCATGAACGCGGCGCGCTCCTCGGCCGAAAGCGGCGCCAGGAGCGCGGCGTTGGCGTCCCTGGCGCTCATCGCGCGGGGGAAGCCCGAGACGTACGAACGGTGGCGCAAAGAGCTGTGGCGGCTGTTCTTCGAGGGGGCTCTGCGGCCCGTGGTGCACGCGGAGTTCGCCCTGGAGGACGCGGCGCGGGCTCACGAGGTCATCGAGGGGCGCGCCAATCTCGGCAAGGTCGTCCTGATCCCCTGATGCACGGTGCTTGTGGCGTGCCGAGCGTCCCAAGTAGCGTCTGTGACCGGACATTGGACGTGGGATGTCTGGATGTCCAGACGCATGAGCCGTGACATCAGCCTTGACATGAGCCGTTGAAGGGTGGCCGCACCATGCCGTCAAGTCTCCGCGTACGTCTGAGATCCCTGGGCACATCCGTCGTCGCGCTGCTCGCCGTCGCCGCGGGAGCCGCACTGCCCGCGCACGCCGCCGAACCGGCCGGCGCGGCGCGTGCGGCCCGAGCGGCCGCGGCGCAGCCGCCGTTCGAGCAGCAGGTCCTCTTCAAGGCTTCCCAGGATCCCGGGTACGCCTGCTATCGCATTCCCGCCGTCGTGAAGACGAAGCAGGGGACGCTGCTCGCCTTCGCCGAAGGGCGGACGAACGACTGTTCCGACGCCGGCGACATAGACATCGTCGTCAAGCGGTCCGAGGACGGCGGCCGCACCTGGAGCCCGCTCCGGGTCGTCAACGAGGGCGCCGGTGACACCCACGGCAACCCCGCCCCCGTGGTCGACCTCAGGACGGGCCGCATCCTGCTCGCGGAGACGTACAACACCGGCCGCACGGACGGGAAGAACTGCGACGTGCCGTGCGACCGCACCCCGCACCTCCAGTACAGCGACGACGACGGCCGCACCTGGTCGGCGCCGCGGGACCTGAGCGACGAGATCCTGCCGAAGGACTGGAACTCCTGGTACGCGACCGGGCCCGTGCACGGCGTCCAGCTCACCCAGGGGCGCCACCGCGGCCGGCTCGTCTTCACCGTCAACGCCGAGACCTGGAACGGCAGTCGCGTCACCGCCAACCACGCCGCGCTCATGGTCAGCGACGACGGCGGCAGCCACTGGCGGGTCGGCGCGAAGGACTCCTGGCCGATCGCGGACGACGGCACCTTCCGGCAGAAGCCGTCCGAGATGACGCTGGCCGAACTGCCCAGCGGCACCCTGTACGTGTCGGGGCGCGAGCAGGACGGCACCGACCTCGGTCACCGCACGCACACATGGAGCCGGGACGGCGGCGACTCGTTCACACGGCGCTTCACGACGATCCCCGACCTCTACACCCCGCAGGTGCAGGGTTCGGTCCTGCGCACCGGCAACCGGCTCCTGCTGGCCTGCCCCGGCGACCCCGACCGGCGCCGGACCATGACCATCCGTTCCTCGTACGACGGCGGGCGGACCTGGGACAGCTTCGACCGCTCGACCGTGGTGACGACCGACTGGTCCGGCTACTCGGACCTCGTGCAGGCGACCCGCGACCAGGTGGGCCTCATGTACGAGGGCGGCGCGGTCGACGCCCGCGACGAGATCCGCTTCGCGCGCTTCACCGAGGACTGGCTGGCGCCGCGCCGCGGCGCCGACCCGACGACGCAGGACCGGGCCCGCCACGCGCGGGACGCGGCCGTGCTCGGCGGCGCCTCCCCGACCGCCGGCCGCTTCGGTGGGGCGCTCTCCTTCGACGGCACGGACGACGCCGTACGGCTCCCGTACAGCGACCGGCTGCCACTCGGCACGAAGGACTTCACCGCGTCGCTGTGGTTCCGCTACTCCGCCACGACCGGTGAGCAGCCCCTGCTGTGGATGGGCGGCATCGGCACCACGCAGCCGCAGGTGTGGCTGCGCGCCGAGCCCGCGAGCAACCGCATCACGGGCCTGATCACCACGCGGGACGGAGCCGCGGCCCCGCGAACGGCCTCGGTGCGCACCACCGCCGCGTACAACGACGGCCAGTGGCACCACGCCGTACTGCGGCGCGGCGGAGGACAGTTGACACTCACCGTCGACGGGACGTCGGTCGGTACGCCCGACGTGCCGGGCTCCGTCAGCCGTAACTCCCCGTTCGGCGTGCACGTGGGCGAACGGATGGACAGCCGGGCACACTTCACCGGCGCGATCGACGAAGTCCGCGTCCAGGACCGGGCGTTGAGCGACGAGGAGCTCAGCACCCCGATCACCACTGTGACCCCGGACACCGTCCTGTGGCTGCCCATGGACCGCGTGCGCGGCGGCCACTAGCGTCCGAAAGGTGCCCGCGGACACGGAGGCGGTGCGCCGCAGGAGCACGGGGGCGGGTCTCGGCCTGCTGCTGGCCCTGGTGTGCGCCGCCGCCCTGCTGACCGCCCTCCCGGACGACGACCGGGAGGGCGGTCGCCCGTGCGCGGCACGCACCGTCGCCTCGTGGTCCGCCGACCCCGGCCTCACGGGCGCGTTCGCCCGCTACGGCGACGACGCGTCGCGGGGCGACGACTGGACGGGCGGCGACGGCACGCACTCGGTGCGCCTCCCGGACGGGCGAATCCTGTGGCTGTTCTCCGACACCTATCTCGGGCAGGTGCACGCACCGCCCAACCCGGCGGGCCGGCCCCACGCCTGGCGGGACATCTCGGCGCCGTTCGTGCGCAACTCGGCCGTGGTGATGGGCCGTTCGGGCACCCTGGAACGCACGCTCCCCGCGCCCCTGTTCCCCGACCCGGCGCCGCAGCAGTGGCGCTGGCCCGTCGCGGCCCGCGTCGAGCCCCGCTCCCCCGGCGCCGCCGAGCAGGTCGTCCGCGTCCTGCTGTGGACCCGAACGACGGGGACGGGTCCCTGGATCTACGGCATGCCCGCCGCCACCGAGGTCGCCACGCTGTCGCTGCCCGGCCTGCGCGTCGAGAGCGTCGTCACGGTCCTCGACCAGCGGGGTGTGCCGGACCCGGCGCGGCGTGTCCTGTTCGGCACGACGGCGCTCGACCGGGGCGGATGGACGTACGTGTTCGGCGGTGACGACGGGCAGGGGGCCACGCGCCGCGCCTATGTCGCGCGGGTGCCGCACGGCCGGCTCGCCGAGCCGGGGGCGTGGCGCTACTGGGACGGCTCGGAGTGGACGCGAGCTCCACGGCCACGGCCGGTCCTCGGCGACGGTGAACGGCGCGGGGTCGGTAGCGCGTTCACCGTCGTGCGCGACGGCGGTACCTACGTCCTGTTCACGATGGCCGCCGGGACCGCGGGCCTGACCCGCGTCTCCTCCTACTGGGCATGTACGCCGACCGGGCCCTGGCACGGCCCCGCGAAGGGCTTCGAGGCGCCGCTGCCGCGGGACGGGCCGCTCCCGCAGGACACGGCCGCGTACAACCCGCAGGCGCACCCCGCGCTCGGCGGTGGTGACGGACGTCTGCTGCTCAGCTACGACGTCAACTGGCTGGACGCGGCGCCCGCCATCGCGCAGGCGCGGGTCAGCGGGAACGTGTCGCTGTACCGGCCGCGGTTCGTGGTTCTGCGGCTCGCTCCCCCTCGCTGACCTGCTCCAGGGGGTCGCGCGCCCGCCGCTTGGCGATCACGGCGCACACCATCAGCTGCATCTGGTGGAACAGCATCAGCGGCAGCACAGCGAGGGACGCGTGCGCCCCGAACAGGACGCTCGCCATGGGCAGTCCGGCCGCCAGGGACTTCTTCGACCCGGCGAACTGGATCGCGATGCTGTCCTCGCGCCCGAAGCCGAGCGCCTTGCCGCCGTACCAGGTGACCGACAGCATCACGGCGAGCAGCACCGCCTCGACGACGAGGAGCCCGCCCAGGCGCACCGCGCTGACCTGGTGCCAGATGCCCTGGACCATGCCCTCGCTGAACGCGGTGTAGACGACGAGCAGGATCGAGCCGCGGTCCACGTAGCTCAGGACCTTCTTGTGCCGCGTGATGAAGGAGCCGACCCAGCGGCGCAGGAACTGCCCGGCGAGGAACGGCACGAGCAGCTGCAGCACGATCTTGACGAGGGAGTCCGCGGAGAACCCGCCGCCGCTGTTGCCGAGCAGCCCCGCCGCGAGCAGCGGCGTGATGACGATGCCGGCGAGCGAGGAGAAGGACCCCGCGCAGATCGCCGCGGGCACGTTGCCGCGGGCCATCGAGGTGAACGCGATCGACGACTGGATCGTCGAGGGGACGAGGGTGAGGAAGAGCAGCCCGTCGTAGAGGGACGGCGTGAGCATCACGGGGACGAGGCCGCGGGCCGCGAGGCCGAGGAGCGGGAAGACGACGAACGTGGCGGCGAGGACGGTCACATGGAGCCGCCAGTGCCTGAGCCCGTCGAGCGCCTCGCGGGTCGACAGGCGCGCCCCGTAGAGGAAGAAGAGGAACGCGACGGCGGTGGTCGAGGCGCCGGACGCGACATCGGCCGCACCGCCACGCGCGGGCAGGAGCGCCGCGAGGCCCACCGTCCCTATGAGCGCCAGGATGTAGGGGTCGACCGGCATCCAGGACGGCCAAGTCAGGCGTTTCACGGGTTCCATGTTCCTTGCTGTCGGTTCAGGTCGTGCCCTCTCCATCGTCCTCCTGATCACCGCGATCGGGAATCCTGCATACCGCACTGACTGTCATCATGTTTCGCGATGGGCGCGGGTAGGGTCGGGGGCATGTACGACCCCTCGCAGCTGCGTACGTTCCTCGCGGTGGCCCAGACGCTGAGCTTCACGCAGGCCGCCCGCCGCCTCGGCCTGCGCCAGTCCACGGTCAGCCAGCATGTGCGCCGCCTGGAGGACGCCACGGGGCGGACCCTGTTCACGCGGGACACGCACACCGTGGAGCTCACGGAGGACGGCGAGGCGATGCTCGGCTTCGCGCGCCGGATCCTGGAGGTGCACGAGCAGGCGTCGGCGTTCTTCACGGGCACGCGGCTGCGCGGGCGGCTGCGCTTCGGGGCGTCGGAGGACTTCGTCCTGACCCGGCTCACCGAGATCCTGGAGGCGTTCCGGCACGACCACCCGGAGGTGGACCTGGAGCTGACGGTCGAGCTGTCCGGGACGCTGCACGAGCAGCTCGACGCGGGCAAGCTCGACCTGGTCCTCGCCAAGCGGCGCCCGGAGGACCCGCGCGGCGAGTCCGTGTGGCACGACCGGCTGGTGTGGATCGGCGCGGAGCGGCTGCGCCTCGACCCGGACCGTCCGGTGCCGCTCATCGTGTACCCGCCGCCGGGCATCTCGCGGGCCCTGGCCCTGGAAGCCCTGGAGCGGCACGGCCGCGCCTGGCGCGTGGCCTGCACCAGCGGCAGCCTCAACGGCCTGATCGCGGCGGCCCGGGCGGGCCTCGGCGTGATGGCGCACTCGCGCGGCCTGATCCCGCCCGGCCTGGTCCGGGTGCCCGAGCGGGCGGGGCTGCCGGAGCTGGGCGAGGTGGACTTCGTCCTGCTGCACGGGCCGCGGCACGCCGGCGCCCAGAGGGACGCGGCGCAGGCGCTGGCCCAGGCGATCCTCGACGGGGGCGACCGGCTGCACCGCAGCCGTTAGGGTCTTCCGTCCGCCACAGGACGGGCCCGCCGTCCGCCGGGAGCGACCGCGTCGGCCGCCGCCAGGGATGGTCGTGAACCGTCCGTGGAGAAATCGGAAGCGACCAGTCCGCCCAAAAAGCCCGCAGCGGACCCCCGGTAACCACCCCGTACAGATTCCGTGGAGATTACGCCACCGAAACTTACTGAACCGTAGGAATTCTGTCCCGCCCTTCCCCTTGTGGCCGTATTTCACCGGCTGACCAGTGCATATTCCGCGCGCTCCCGCCCATTTGGACCCCTCCCGCCGGGGCGCGCGGTGGGGTACCGTCACCGGCGCTGTGCGGAGCGCCACAAGGAGCAACATGCGCGAGTTCACCAATCCTCCTCTGGCGTCGGCGCCGCCGGTGGGCGGCCTGGCCGACGCTGTGTTCGACCACGCCCTCGAGGATCCGCTGCGCGTCGCGCTCGGCCGCAAGGACGATGCGGGTCGCTGGCACGACGTGACGGCCGCCGAATTCCGTGACGAAGTGCTCGGGCTGGCCAAGGGGCTGCTCGCGCAGGGCGTCCGCTTCGGCGACCGCGTCGCGATCATGTCGAGGACCCGCTACGAGTGGACCCTCTTCGACTTCGCGCTGTGGACGATCGGCGCCCAGGTCGTGCCGATCTACCCCACGGCCTCCGCCGAGCAGGTCTTCTGGACCCTGCACGACGCTCAGGTGTCGGCCGCGATGGTGGAGCACGAGGACCACGCGATGACGATCGCCACCGTCATCGGCCGCCTGCCCACGCTCAACCGGATGTGGCAGCTGGACGCCGATCCCGTGCCCCATCTCATCGAGTCCGGCGCGCACATCGACGACGAGGTGGTGCACCGCCACCGGCGCGCCGTCACCCCCGACGCGATCGCCACGATCATCTACACCTCGGGCACCACGGGCCGCCCCAAGGGCTGCGTCATCAGCCACGCGAACTTCATGTTCGAGGCGGACACGATGATCACCCGCTGGGAGCCGGTGTTCCACTCCAAGCGCGGCGACGAGGCCTCGACCCTGCTGTTCCTGCCGCTCGCCCACGTCTTCGGGCGCATGGTGCAGATCGCCACGATTCGCGGCGGCGTGAAGCTCGGCCACCAGCCGCAGCTCAATGCGGCGGCCCTGCTTCCCGACCTGCAGTCGTTCCGCCCGACGTTCATCCTCGCCGTGCCGTACATCTTCGAGAAGGTCTTCAACGCGGCCCGCCGCAAGGCCGAGAAGGACGGCAAGTCGGGGCCGTTCGACAAGGCCGTCGAGTGCGCCGTCAAGTACGCGGACGCACAGGAGGCCAAGGCGTTCGGCACCGGCCCCGGACCGTCCGCGTCGCTGCGCATGCAGCACTCGATCTTCGACAAGCTCGTCTACTCCAAGGTCCGCGAGGCGATGGGCGGCCGCGTGCGGCACGCCATGTCGGGCGGCTCGGGCATGGACCGCCGCCTCGGCCTGTTCTTCGCGGGCGCCGGCGTCACGATCTACGAGGGCTACGGCCTCACCGAGTCGACGGCCGCGGCGACCGCGAACCCGCCGGAGCAGACCCGCTACGGCACGGTCGGCCAGGCCATCCCCGGCACGACGGTCCACATCGCCGACGACGGCGAGATCTGGCTGTACGGCGGCAACGTGTTCCAGGGGTACCTCAACGACCCGAAGTCCACCGACGCCACCCTGCACGACGGCTGGCTGGCCACCGGCGACCTCGGCGCGCTGGACGACGACGGCTACCTGACGATCACCGGCCGCAAGAAGGAGATCCTCGTGACCTCCGGCGGCAAGAGCGTCTCGCCGCAGCAGCTGGAGGAGCGGGTGCGCGACCATCCGCTGGTCGCCCAGTGCATCGTCGTCGGCAACGACCGCCCGTACATCGCCGCGCTCGTCACGCTGGAGGCCGAGGCCGTCGAGCACTGGCTGAACATGCGGGGCAAGCCGCCGCTGAAGCCCGCCGAGCTGGTCCACGACCCGGACCTGGAGACCGAGGTGCGCAGAGCCGTCGTGGCGGCCAACACCCTGGTCTCGCAGGCCGAGTCGATCCGTACGTTCCGGATACTGGCCTACCAGTTCACCGAGGAGCACGGGCTGCTCACGCCGTCCCTGAAGCTGAAGCGGAAGGCGATCGAGACGGCGTACTCGGAGGAGGTCGAGGCGCTGTACCGGGGCTGATCGCGCGCCGGTACGTTCCCGACGGTAACCCCGCCACGAGGCCCTGACCCGGTCGCGAGTCGTTTCTGACGGTTCATCAATTACCGATGCGTCAGTTATTGACGGTTCATCAGCTCGCACACAGAATCACCCTCACCCGACGGAGGGGGTCCATCGTGTCGCGAAATGTCCGCGTCATCACCGCCACTGTGGCGGCACTGCTGCTCGCCACCGCCTGCAACTCCGCCGCAACCGGCAACTCCCCTGACAGCAAGGGGAGTTCGGTACGCGGAGTGACGGATGGCGCCATCAAGGTCGGCGGCATCGTCTCCATGACGACCGCCAGCGGCTACAGCAAGAAGGACACCGATCTCGGCGCGAGAGCCCGCTTCGCCCGTGCCAACGCCGAGGGCGGGATCAACGGCAGGAAGATCGACTACCTGGGCGCGGAGGACGACGGCCAGGACCCGGCCAAGAACCTCGCCGCGGCCCGCAAACTCGTCCAGCAGGACAAGGTGTTCGCGATCTCACCGATGAGTTCGGTCACCTTCTCCGGCGCCGACTTCCTCCAGAAGCAGAAGGTTCCCACCTTCGGCTGGGGCACGATCCCGTCCTTCTGCGGACCCACCTACATCTACGGCTTCGGCGGCTGCATGGTCCCGATGCCCGGCGGCACCATCTCGCAGACCTGGCCCGAGGGCCTCAAGCAGGTCACGCACGGCGCCATGGGGAAGACCGTCGCCATCCTCGCCAACGACAACGACGCGGGCACCTTCGCCATCCGCACCTACAAGCAGAGCTTCGCGTCCGCCGGATACAAGGTCACCTTCGCCAAGTCGTCCGTGCCCGCGACCTCGGTACCGAGCGACTGGTCGGCGTACACCAAGGAGATCCTGCGCAGCGACGGCGGCAAGGCGCCCGACATCGTCGTCTCCGTCATGCAGACCCCGTACAACATCGGCCTGTTCACCGCCGTCAAGCGCTCCGGGTACCGCGGCGTCCTCACCGACCCGACCGACTACGACCCGGGGCTGCTCGCCAAGAGCGCCACGAAGGAGGCGCTCGACGGAGTGCACATCCTGCTGACCTTCGAGCCCTTCGAGACGCGCTCGGCGGCGATGAAGCAGTTCAAGGCGGACATCAAGAAGGCGTCGGGCGGGAAGGACGTGCCCCTCAACATGCACATGATGACCGGCTACATGTCCGCCGACCTGTTCCTCTCCATCGCGCAGAAGGCCGGCCAAAACCTCACCGTCGCCTCCTTCCAGAAGGCCGCGGACGGGTTCTCCGACACCGGCACGATGGTCGGCGACCGCGCCCTGCCCAAGGGACAGAAGGAGTCGTTCGGCTGCGGCGCCCTCGTCCAGCTCAAGAACGGGGCGTACCACGTCTCGTCACCCTTCAAGTGCTACGAGCCCATCCCGTTCAAGTAGGGGGCGCCCCGCATGTCCGACCTGCTGGTCTTCGTGCTGAGCGGACTCGTGTCGGGTGCGCTGTACGCGCTCCTCGCCACCGGCCTCGTCCTGTCCTACTCGGCCTCCGGCCTCTTCAACTTCGCCCATGGCGCCACCGCCTACCTGTGCGCGCTCGCCTTCTACGAACTGCACTCCGGCCTCGGCTGGCCCGCCGTACCGACCGCCCTCCTCCTCGTCTGCGTCGCATCTCCCCTGCTGGGATGGGGACTTGACCGGCTGATGTTCCGCAAGCTGGCGCGCGTCGGCGAGACAGCGCAGATCGTCGCGACCATCGGCCTCCTCGTCGCGCTGCCCGCGCTCGGCCTGTGGGTGGTGGAACTGCTCGACGACGCGGGGGTGTCCGTCAAGCCCGCCGAGAACCAGTTCGGGCTGCCGGGCGTGGGCCCGAGCCCCGCGAAGAACTGGCAGCTGATGGACGGCGTCGGCATCGACTCCGACCAGCTGATCACATGGGTGGCGACCGCCGCGGTCGCGCTCGGCCTGTGGATCCTGATGCGCCACACCACCCTCGGCCTGCGCCTGCGGGCCGCCGTCGACAACCGCTCACTCGTCGAACTGCGCGGCATGAGCGCCGACCGGCTCTCCACCGTGGCGTGGATGCTGTCGTCCGGGCTCGCGGGACTCGCCGGCGTCCTCGCGACCCCGCTGCTCGGCCTGTCCGCACACGACTTCACCCTGTTCCTGTTCGTGTCGGCGACCGCCGCGGTCCTCGGGCGCTTCGCCTCCGTACCCCTCGCCTTCGCGGGCGGACTCGGTCTCGGCGTCCTGCAGAACCTCGTCGCCGGCTACTCCTCCTTCGCCGAACGCATCACGGGGTTCCGCACCGCCGTCCCGTTCCTGATCCTCTTCGCCGGTCTGCTGCTGCTCACCCGGCGACAGCGCACGGCGGGGACGGCCGCCGCCGACGCCCCGCCCGTCGACTACCTCGCGGGCCGTCCCTGGGCACGGAAGTGGGGACCGTGGGCGATGGCCGCCGTGCTGCTCGCGGCCGCCTTCTACACCGTGACGACCCCGTTCTGGAGCGGCATCCTCGCCCAGGGCCTCGCCCTCTCGCTCGTCTTCGTCTCCTTCACCGTCGTGACGGGGCTCGGCGCGATGGTGTCCCTCGCGCAAGCCACCTTCGTCACCGGCGCGGCGCTCGTGGCCGGGCTCCTGATGAGCCACGGCTGGCCGTTCATCGCGGCGGCGCTCGTGGGCACCTGCGTCGCGGCCGTCCTCGGGGCGCTCGTGGCACTGCCCGCGCTGCGCCTCGGCGGCCGTACCCTCGCCCTCGCCACACTCGCCCTCGCCTTCCTCGCCGACCAAGTCCTTTTCCAGATGGGCTGGTTGAGGAACGGCGACACCGGCTGGGAGATCCCGCGCCCCGTCTTCGGACCCGTCGACCTGAGCGACGACCGGGCGATGGGCGTCGCGATGGTCGTCCTGTGCGCGGCCGCCGTGGCCGCCCTCGGCGCACTGCGCAACTCCCCCTCGGGCCGCGCGATGCTCGCCGTGCGCTCGGCGCCCGCCGCGGCGATGGCCTCCGGCGTCTCCGTCATCCGCACCAAACTCCTCCTCTTCACCCTCTCGGCCGGCCTCGCGGGCTTCGGGGGCGTGATGTACGCGTCGTACAACACCCGCATCACCGCTACCGACTTCACCGCGATGACGGGTCTCATCTGGCTCGCGGTGGTCGTCGCGGCCGGGGTGCGGCGCCCGCAGTTCGCGGTCGTCGCAGGCCTCGTCTACGCGATCGTGCCGCACCTCGTCGCGGACTACGTCACGGACTCCGTCCATCTCCCGGTCGTCCTGTTCGGCCTGGCGGGCCTCGCACTCGCCAACGACCCGGACGGGTACTGCGCGGCGATCTCCGTACGACGGCACAGGCGCAGGAGTACGAATCCGGGGGCGGCGGGCATCGGACTGTCCGAAGCGACGGTTCAGGCGCCCACCCCTCCTCAAGACAGCGGCACCCCGCCGGCCCTCGAACTGCGCGGCCTGCACGCCGGATACGACGGCGCGCCCGTCCTGCACGGAGTCGGCATCACCGTCCACCCCGGCGAGATCGTCGCCCTCCTCGGCCCCAACGGTTCCGGGAAGTCCACGACGTGCCGTACCGCCGCCGGACTCCTCACACCCCTGCGGGGGCAGGTGTACGTCGCCGGGCAGGACGTCACACGCGAGGGCCCCGTCCGCCGGGCGCGGGCCGGCGTACTCCTCGCCCCCGAAGGGCGCGGCATCTTCCCCGCCCTCACCATCGAGGAGAACCTCACCCTGCACCTCGCCGACAAGCACGCGCGCGAGGCCGTGTACGAGCGCTTCGCCGGGCTCGCCGCCCGCCGCAACGTCACCGCCGGCGCACTCTCCGGCGGTGAACAGCAACTGCTCGCCCTCGCCCCGCTCCTCCAGGAGCCGCCCCGGGTCCTCATCGCCGACGAGCCGTCCCTCGGTCTCGCGCCGCGCATCGTCGAGGACGTGTTCCGGCTGCTCACCGAACTCCGCGACGCCGGAACGGGGCTGCTCCTCGTCGAGGAGAAGGCCACCGAGATCCTCGGCGTCGCCGACACCGTCGCATATCTCGACCGGGGCCGCGTCTCGTGGTGCGGCCCGCGCGCCGACGTGCGGGCCGACCGGCTCACCGAGGCCTACCTGGGGCTCGCCGCGAGCGGACCGGGCAGGGCGCAGGACGCGAAAGCGGAAGGGGAAGGGGCGGTGCGGCCATGAGCGGAACCACTGGGGGATCCGTGCTCGAAGCGGCCGGGATCGGCGTCCGGTTCGGCGGGATCCGCGCGCTCGACGAGGTCGGAGTGACGCTGCGCGCCGGCGAGGTGTGCGGTCTCATCGGCCCGAACGGCGCAGGCAAGACCACGCTCTTCGACGTCGTCTCCGGTATCCGGCGCCCCGACGAGGGCCGCGTCCTCCTAAACGGCGAGGACATCACGCGCCGCTCCCCCGTGTGGCGGGCCCGCCACGGGATGCGCCGCACGTTCCAGCGCCAGCAGCTCTTCGGCCAGCTCACGGTCGCGGACAACCTGCTGGTGGCGCAGGAGTGGCGGGGCGGCGGGGGCGGGCTCGCCGCCGATCTGCTGGCGGCGCCGACCAGACGGAGGTACGAGCGCCGGCGCCGCGAGCGGGCGTCGTCGATGCTGCACGCGTGCGGCCTCGACGCGCTGGCCGGAGAGTACACAGGGGCGCTGCCCGTGGGCCAGGCACGCATGGTGGAACTGGCCCGGGCGGGGGTGGAGGGGGCGCGGGTGGTGCTGCTCGACGAGCCTGCGTCAGGAATGACAGATGATGAAATCCGTCAGCTGAAATCTGTCATCCGTCATCTGTCAGACCAACAGGGCTGCGCCGTGCTCCTCGTCGAGCACAACGTCGCCTTCGTCATGGACCTCTGCTCCCGCATAGTCGTGCTCGACCTCGGGACCGTGCTGGCCGAGGGCACCCCGGCCGCGGTTCGCGCCGACCCGGCCGTACGGGACGCCTATCTGGGTTCGGCCGGCTGAGCGGGGCCCGGGGCGCACCTGTGAACACGCCGTGAACGGGAATGCGCCCCGGGCCGTGATCGTTGACGATGGGAGTACCAACCGACAACGCGAAGGATCGAGAGCTCGTGAGCAAGGTCCCCCCGATCATCCTGAACAACGGCGTCGAGATGCCCCAGCTCGGTTTCGGCGTCTGGCAGGTGCCGGACGCCGAGGCCGAGAAGGCTGTCGCGACGGCCCTGGAGGCCGGGTACCGCAGCATCGACACCGCCGCGATCTACGGCAACGAGGAGGGCACCGGCAAGGCCGTCGCCGCCTCCGGCATCGCCCGCGAGAAGCTCTTCGTCACCACGAAGCTGTGGAATGCCGACCACGGCTACGACGCCGCGCTGCGCGCCTTCGACGCCTCCCTCGACAAGCTGGGCCTCGACTACCTCGATCTGTATCTGATCCATTGGCCGCTGCCCTCGAAGGACAGCTACGTCGACACGTACAAGGCCCTCGAGAAGATCTACGCGGACGGCCGTGCCAAGGCCATCGGTGTCTCCAACTTCCTTCCGGAGCACCTGGAGCGCCTGCTCGGCGAGACGTCGATCATCCCGGCGGTCAACCAGATCGAGCTGCACCCGCATCTCCAGCAGCGCGCCGCGCGCGAGTTCCACGCGGAGCAGGGCATCGCCACCGAGGCCTGGTCGCCGCTGGGTCAGGGCAAGGGCCTTCTCGAGGTCCCGGCGATCGTCGCGATCGCCCAGAAGCACGGGCGCACGCCGGCTCAGATCGTGCTTCGCTGGCACGTCCAGCTCGGCAATGTCGTGATCCCCAAGTCCGTGACGCCGTCGCGGATCGTGGAGAACATCGCCGTGTTCGACTTCGAGCTGGACGTCGAGGACATCGCGGCGATCAGCGCGCTGAACGAGGACCGTCGCCTGGGTCCCGACCCGGCGACGTTCGACGTGGCCTGACCGCTTCTTCACGCGTACGGCTTCGTGTGCCCCGTCTCCGTCCGGAGGCGGGGCACGCGTGTGTGAGGCCGGGCGTCAAGCGCGGCCGTAGAGGTCGCCGAGGGCTTTGACCGTGGCCTGGACGCGGTGGCGCAGCTCGGCGGGTGCGAGGACCTCGATGTCGGCGCCGAGGCGCAGGAACTCGTCGTGGGCGTGGTCGACGGACTCGATGGGGACGACCGCTCTGGTCCAGCCGTCGGGTTCCGGGCGGGCGGTGGTGCGGGCCGCTTCGCGCTGCGCGGGGCCGGGCAGCCGGTCGGCGGCGCCGGGGGCGAGTCGTACGACGGCTTCGCCGCTGTGGAGGCGGCCGTGGAAGTCGTCCTGGTAGTGGCGCCAGTACGCGGCGAGGTCGAAGCCCGCGGGCGGCTCGAACTCCTCGTCACTGACGTGGAGTTGGAGTATCTGGCCGACGCGGTAGGTGCGGGCGTCTCCGGGTCCGGCGGAGGCGATCACGTACCAGCGGCCCGCTTTGAGTACGAGTCCGTACGGTTCGAGGCGGCGTTCGACGTCGGTGGGTGCGCGCCAGCGGCGGTAACGGACGTGCAGGACGCGGCTGTTCCAGACGGCGGTGGCCACGGCCGGGAGGTGGGGGACGTCGTCCTCGTCGGCGTACCAGCCGGGGGCGTCGAGGTGGAAGCGGGCGCTGATGCGCTCGGAGTGGGCGCGCAGTGCGGCGGGGAGTGAGGCGCGGACCTTGAGCTGGGCGGCGGCGAGCACGGGGCCGAGGCCGAGTTCGGCTGCGGGTCCTGGTGCGCCGGCGAGGAAGAGGGCTTCGGCCTCGTCGGTGGTGAGGCCGGTGAGGCGGGTGCGGTAGCCGTCGATGAGCTGGTATCCGCCGGCGTGTCCGGCGTCGCCGTAGAGCGGTACGCCCGCCGCGTGCAGGGCGTCGACGTCGCGGTACACGGTGCGTACGGAGACTTCGAGTGCGGCGGCCAGCTGGGCGGCGGTCATCCGGCCGCGGGTCTGGAGCAGCAGCAGGATGGACACCAGTCGACTGGACTTCACTGACACAGGATGTCAGTGAAGTGGCCGTAGCTTCCAGCCATGGCTTTCGAGGAGAAACTGTTGTGGTCGCTGCCGCCCGTCGAGGTGGCGGGCCGGCGCGTCAAGCGCTACCACGTGAGCGGGGATCCGGCGGGGATCGCGCCGGAGGTGGAGGAGGCGGCGTACGCGATGCTGCCGGAGCTGCTTCCGGACCCGGACGGGACGCCTCCGGCGACGTTCGTCGTCGTGCACCGCGGCGGTGACGACGGGGCGTACATCAACGCGTACAGCTGGGTGTGGGACAACGTCCTGCATTTCCGGGGTGCGGCGGCGGGGCAGCCGGTGATCGGCTGTCCCGACAGTGATCCGACGCGGTTCGTGATCCTCGATCTGCCGTGGATCGGCTGTGTGTGGGAGCTGCCGCCGGTGCTGCACGAACGCGACGCGTGGGTGCGGCGCATGCTGGTTCCGGACGCCCCCGACCTCGACGGATATCTGGCCGATTCCCTCACCGACGGCACCACGGGAGACCGCTGATGAGCACGGCGCACGACTTCGACTTCTTCTTCGGTGACTGGGACGTCGCCCACCGCAGGCGTACGGACTTCCTCGACGCGGACAGCGGCTGGGAGGAGTTCGGGGCGGCGAACCGCTGCTGGAGCCTGTTCGACGGGGCGGCGAACATCGACGAGATGAACTGCCCCACGGAAGGCTTCAAGGGGCTCACGCTGCGGCTCTTCGACCACGCGGCCGGTACGTGGTCGCTGAACTGGTCGTCCAGCCGTGCGGGCGTCCTGTTCCCGCCGGTCATCGGTCGTTTCGACGGGAACGGGCGGGGTGTCTTCGAGGGCGACGACACGCATGACGGCAAGCACGTCCGGGCGCGGTTCGTGTGGTCGGGGATCTCGGAGACGACGGCGCACTGGGAGCAGTTCTTCTCGGTGGACGGCGGCGACACATGGCTGTCGAACTGGACGATGGCGTTCACCCGTCGCCCCTGACGCGCCATCGGTGGACGCTGAGCACTGACATCGCGTCAGGTGTGCCGTGTGAAGGAGTGAACGGTGAACTCCGGGTCCGGGCGCGGGACTTCGGGGCCGGGGAGCGCGGCGAGACGGTCGGCGAGCGCCGCTCCGCCGGCCCTGTAGATCCTGCCGCGCCGCACGTCGTCGGCGAGGCGCCTCGGGGTGCGGCCCTGGCCGTGTCCGGGGAAGCGGGCCTCGCCGCTCGGCCGCAGCCCGTGGCCGGCGGCGTGGGCGGCGACCCGTGTGGCCTCGTCGGAGGGGAGGCGGCCGCGGTAGGGGGCCACGAGGGCGTCGATGTCGCTGCCCACGTCGTGGGCGGCGGCCTTGTCGACGGTGGTCACCAGGACGCCGCCGGGCCGCAGGACGCGGGCGGCCTCGGCTATGACGGGGCGCGCGTCGGGCAGCAGGTGCAGCAGCCAGATCACGGTCACCACGTCCACGGAGGCGCTGCGGAACGGGAGTTGGCGGCTGTCGCCGCGGACGACGGCGCCGTCGAGGCGGGGCGCCGCGGCGCGGAGCATGCCGGGGGCGAGGTCGATGCCGACGGGGCGCAGGCCCGGCCTGGTGAGCCGCATGGTGACGAGCCCGGTGCCGCAGGCCAGGTCGAGGAGGGTGCGGGCGGTGGGCGGCACGAGGCGGAGCACCGCCTCGGCGGCGGACCGGGCGCGGGGTATGCCGCCGCGGGTCTCGTCGTAGACCGCGGCTTCCTTGTCGTAGTCCAGCACCGGCGGTCAGCGCACGCCGTGGGTGGGGGCGATCTCTTCGACGCGCCGGGCGAGGCCGAAGTCGAGGTGAGTGAGGGCGCCGCCCACGCTGTGGGTGTTCACGGACAGGTCGACCGTGTTGTAGCCGAGGGTGAGGTCGGAGTGGTGGTCCAGCTCGTCCTGGATCTGGGCGATGTGCATGACGAGGGCCGTGGCCGCGAAGTGGTTGGCCAGGCGGTAGCTGCGGGTGAGTCTGTCGTCGGCCACGCTCCATCCGGGCAGCTCGGCGAGACGGTCCTCGATCTCCTTCTGGGACAGCGGCTCCAAGGGCATGACCAGGTCCTTTCCCTGTGATGTGCGAGGAGTTCCAGCGTCCCACAGGGGTGGTGCCGCGCGCCCCTCGGCTACGGTCGTGGCATGTCGACTGCCACGCGTGCTCGCCAGTCCGGAATCGGTCCTCTGCTGCGCGAGTGGCGGGTACGGCGGCGGGTGAGCCAGCTGGAGCTCGCCCTGCGCGCCGATTCTTCCGCCCGGCATCTCAGCTTCGTGGAGACGGGCAGGTCGCGGCCGAGCGAGGAGCTCGTCCTGCGGCTCGCGGAGCATCTCGACGTGCCGGTGCGGGAGCGCAACGCGCTGCTGCTCGCGGCGGGTTACGCGCCGCGGTTCGCGGAGACCCCGCTCGACGACCCGTCGATGGGGGCGCTGCGGGAGGGCCTGGACCGGCTCCTGCACGGCTACGAGCCGTATCCGGCGCTGGTCGTCGACGCGACGTACACGGTGGTCGCCGCCAATCGGGGTATCGCGATGCTGATGGAGGGGATTCCCGAGTCGCTGCTGACGCCGCCGCTCAACGCGATGCGGCTCACCCTGCACCCGAAGGGCCTCGCGCCGCGGATCCGGAATCTGCGCGAGTGGCGGGGGCATCTCCTGGCGCAGATGGAGCGGCAGATCGCTCTGGATCGCTCCGAGGCGCTGCGCGCGGTGTACGACGAGGTCAAGGCGTATCCGGTGGCGGACAGGGACGGGGGCGGCGACGTTGGGGAGGGCGGCGAGGCGGTGCCGTACTTCGCGCTGCCGATGGTGATCGAGCACGACGGGCAGGTCCTGTCGTTCGTGTCGTCGATCTCGACGTTCAACACCCCGATGGACGTGACGGTGGCCGAGCTGGCGATCGAGACGTTCCTGCCCGCCGACTCGGCGACGGTGAAGTATCTGCGGTCGCTCGCGCCGTAGTCGGGGACCTCGTAGCGGGATCCACGCGGTAGTGGGCAGGCCAGTCATCGCACTGGTACCGTTCACGCGGCTCGCGCACATGTTCAGTGCGCGCAGTGCCGCGGCTGGGAGCGCACCGGCTCCCGAATCCGCTCGCCGCCCGGCACGTGGGGAGACGTGACGTGAGTGAACGGCGGCCCGCGCCTACCGTGGGTCAGGTGGTTCTGGGCAGACGGCTGCGGGAACTGCGGGAGTCGGCCGGGCTCAACCGCGACGAGGCCGCCCGCGCGCTGCGCGTCACCGGCGCCACGATACGCCGCATGGAGACCGCGGAGGTCGCCCTCAAGATCCCGTACGTACAGATGCTCCTGGAGCTGTACGGGGTGCCTGAGCAGGAGGCCGAGGCCTTCGTCGGGCTCGCAGAGGAGGCGAATCTGCCGGGCTGGTGGCAGCGGTTCCACGACATCCTGCCCGACTGGTTCAGCCTGTACGTGAGCCTGGAGAGCGCGGCCGGGCTCATCAGGTCGTACGAGCCGCACTTCGTGCCGGGGCTGCTGCAGACGGAGGATTACGCGCGGGCCGTCCTCGACGCGGGCACCGTCGGCCGCACGCAGCCCGGTGACCTGGAACGCCATGTGACGCTGCGGATGGCCCGGCAGGCGCTGCTGACCCGTGAGGACGCGCCTCATCTGTGGGTCGTGATGGACGAGACGGTGCTGCGCCGGCCGCCCGGCGGCCCCAAGGTGCTGCGCAATCAGCTCGACCGGCTCATCGAGGCGGCCGAACTGCCTCAAGTGACGCTCCAGATAGCCGAGTTCGCGGCGGGCCCGCACCCGGGGACGTTCGGCCCGTTCACGCTGTTCCGGTTCCCGGTGCGCGAGCTGCCGGACATGGTCTTCAGCGAGTACGTCACGGGCGCGCTCTATCTGGACGGCCGGGCCGAGGTGGGCACGCATCTGGAGGTGCTCGACCACATCGCGGCGCACGCGGCGTCCGCGGAGCGCACGGTGGAGCTGCTGCGGAAGAAGCGCGACGCGCTCTGACATACGACGCGTGGTGACCGCCGAGGGTGGTGACAGCAGTGCCGCGGGCCCGTCTCTGCGGGACCGCGGCACATGAAGGCTGCGCGTGCGCCCTCAGGCGAGCTTTGCCGTGAGGGTGATCGTGGTGCCGGTGAGCGCCTGGCTCACCGGGCAGTTCTTCTTGGCGTCCTCGGCCGCCGCGGCGAATCCGGCCTCGTCGAGCCCGGGCACCGTGCCCTCCACCGTGAGGTGAATTCCGGTGATGCCCTCACCCGGCTGGAACGTGACGTCCGCGGACGTGACGAGCTTGGTGGGCGGGTTGCCGCCAGTCGTCAGGCCGTTGGACAGGGCCATCGAGTAGCAGCTGGAGTGCGCGGCGGCGATCAGCTCCTCCGGGCTGGTCTTGCCGTTGGCCTGCTCGGCGCGGGAGGGCCAGGACACGGCCTGCTGGCCGATGCCGGACGAGTCGAAGGTGACGAGGCCGCTCCCCTTGAGCAGATCGCCTTCCCACACGGTGTGCGCGGAGCGCGTGGTAGCCACGGTGATTCCCTTCAGTCGGGTGTCGGTTGGGGCGTTGGGCACCATCCGACCACACCCGGACCGCTTATGGCCGGAATGCGCACGGGGCACGGATCAGTCGGTGGTGTCCCCGGCGACGCGCTTCTTGCGGGCCGCCATCCACGCGTAGACGAGGACTCCGACGAAGAGGAACAGGACGCCCTGGTAGACGGCCGCGTATCCGGCGCCGCCGACCAGCCACAGGGAGAAACCGAACGCGGCGAGGGCGAGCACCATGTCACGGGCCAGGCGCGGGCCGCTGACGCGGTGACCCTGCCCGGACAGCAGGAAGTAGATCTGGGCGGCGGTCGCGAGGAGGTAGGGGACGGTCGCGGTGAACGTGGTGACCAGGACGAGGGTCTCGAAGACCCCGGCCGAGCCCGCCGTGTAGTTGTAGACCGTCAGGAGCGAGGCGAGGGTGACGGCGACGAGGACGCCGACGGTCGGGGTGCCGCGCTTCTTCTTGGTGAACACCGCGGGGAACAGGCCGTCCTTGGCGGCGGCGTACGGGGTCTGGGCGCTCAGGAGCGTCCAGCCGTTCAAGGCGCCGAGCATGGAGACGATCGCGGCGATCGCCACGGCGGTGCCGCCCCAGGTGCCGCCGAACATGGCGTTGACGGCGTCGGAGAGGGGCGCGCTGGAGTCGACGAGCCGGTCGTGGGCGACGGTCCCGAAGACGGCGACCGTGCACAGCAGGTAGAGGAGGGCGGCGAGGCCCGTGCCGAGGACGGTGGCGCGGCCCACGTTGCGCTCGGGGTCGCGGACCTCGCCGGCGCTGACCGAGGCGGACTCGACGCCGAGGTAGCTGAAGAGGAGGATCGCGGCGGACGCGGAGACGGCGCCGAGCGAGGAGTCGCCGCTCGCCCGGAACGGTCCGAGGTTGTCGG
Organism: Streptomyces sp. NBC_01446; assembly: GCF_026340095.1. GTDB lineage: Bacteria > Actinomycetota > Actinomycetes > Streptomycetales > Streptomycetaceae > Streptomyces > Streptomyces aureus. The sequence goes on from NZ_JAPEPO010000001.1 coordinate 1,478,303, forward strand.
CGTGGAAGGAGAACAGGCCGCCGACGGCGACGAGGAGCAGCGGCGCGAACTTCAGGACCGTCGACACGAGCTGTACCGCGCCGACGTAGCGGGTGCCCGCGAGGTTGGCGAGGGCGGGCAGCCACTGGACGGTGAGCGCGGCGACGATGGTCCAGAACCGGGAGCCGTGGAGGGGCAGGAGCACGTCGAGGTAGCCGACGGCGGCCACGGCGAGGGCCGCGTTCGACACCCAGGTGGTGATCCAGTACGACCAGGAGGCCAGGAACCCGGCGAAGTCGCCGAACGCCTCGCGCGCGTAGACGTACGGTCCGCCGGTCCGGGGATGGCGGCGGGCGAGGCGGCCGAAGACGAGCGCGAGCGCGATGGCTCCGACGGTGAGGACACCGAAGGCGACGAGGCTGATGGTGCCGAAGGGGGCGACGGAGGCCGGGAGCAGGAAGATGCCGCCGCCGATGATGTTGCCCATCACGAGGGCGGTGGCGACGGGGAGCCCGAAGCGGCGGTCGTGCTTGCTGGGGAGCTCTTCGTGCTGCGGGGCCGGAGCCGGCTTCGTCACGGTTCCGGTGTGGGGCATGGGGTGGTGCGCCTCTCTCGTGCGGGCGCCGACCGGGATCGCCGGGCGACGTCCCATGGTCCGCCCCCGGCACACATCGTTCAAAATCAGGCGGAATTGTCCTGCGGAGTGACCGTCGCGGCCGTAAATGATGCGTCGGGGGCGGGCTCGTGCCGGGATTTGTCCAGCGGGACCTGAGGACCGCTGCCCTCGCGCAGCCAGCGGCGGAGCACGTGGTGGACCTGCTGGGCGCCCACCAGTTCCGCGCCCTTCGCGACCGGCGGAGAGAAGACCTCCGGGGCGAGCAGGAACGGGTGGCCCTGGGCGCCGCCGAGCCCTCCGTGGGAGCCGATCTGCTCCTCGAAGGCGAGCACTTCGCCCTCGGCCGGGTCGTACCAGGAGTTCACCATGATGTCGGCGGTGTGCGGGAAGGAGTCGGTGCGGCGGACCGCGTCGGCGGCGTGCGCGCCGAAGTCGGCCAGGGGCCCCGGGCGCTCGTCGAGGTCGGCCAGGGGGATCTCGGCGCCGCGCGCGCCGAGGACGACGGCGCCGTGCTCCTCGCTGCGCACCAGCAGGAAGCCGATGCCGGGGTGGTTGGCGAGGGTGGTGAGGAGCGCCGGGTGGCGGGCGTCGATCTCCTCCTTGCTCATGCGGTGCGGCACGTCCGGGAAGGAGACCAGGCCGAGGTTGCCGGAGGCGAGCACGATCGGCTCGGAGCGGCGCGACGCCGGGCGGTGCTTCTCGTCCCCCTCCTCGACGGGCCTGCGCAGCGCGGCCCTGACGGCGGCGCGGGCCTCGGCGCCACTGTGGGTGCGCCGGGCACGGCGCGGCACGGGCAGGCCGCAGCCCGCCCGGACGAGGTCCTGGAGGCCGAGCCCGTAGCGGGCGCGGAACGTCTCGCCGGGGCTCTGCCCGTGATCGGACAGGACGACGATCCGGTACGGGCGCGGGGCGTGCTCGGCGACCTTCGCGATCAGCGCGAGGGAGCGGTCGAGGCGCGCGAGGACCTTCTCGGCGTCGCGGCTGACGGGCCCGGAGTGGTGGGCGACCTCGTCGTACGCGACGAGGTCCGCGTAGACGGCGCTGCGGCCCGCGAGTATGTCGCCGATGACCGCGGCGACGACGACGTCCCGCTCCACGACCGTCGCGAACGCGCGGATGAACGGGTAGAGCCCGCCGCGGCCGACGCGGGGGCGCTGCCGGGTCAGGCGGGCCCGGGTGGACTGGCCGATCTCGCGGCCGACCTCGGCGACGAAGGACAGGGCGGTGCGCACGGCGTTCGCCGGGTCGCTGAAGTACGCGAAGTAGCCGGCCCGCGAGCGGTTCTCCTTGCCGCGGCGGGCCGCGATCGACAGCACGAGGGCGACCTGTTCGGCGCCTCCGCTGAAGAGGTTGCCGCGGCTGGCGCCGTCCATGGTGAGGAGTCCGCCGTCGCCGGTGTGCTCGATGGCGCGGCGCTGGAGTTCGGCGGCGCTGGTGGGCCGGTTGGAGACCTGGATCTCGCGGGTGTCCTTCTCGTACCAGCGGAACGCGGGCACGTCGTAGTTGCTGCCGTGCAGGATGCCGAGCTGGCTGGCGCCCGTCTGGCTGGACCAGTCGGTGCGCCAGGGGGTGAGGCGGTGGGTGCCGGCGCCGAGCCAGGCGCCGACGGTGGGCATCACGCCCTGGTCCACGGCGTCGCGCAGGACGTCGTGGCCGACGCCGTCGAGCTGGAGGAAGACCGTGCCGGGGGTGGACGGTCCCGCTCCGGCGTTCCCTCTGCGGCGGCGCCGGTCGGCGAGGCGGTAGAGGCGGCGGCGGTAGGCGTCGTCGTCGCGCACGGCGAGGGCTCCCCCGGTGGCGGACGCGACCGCGGACATGACGGCGGCGACGACGACGGCGGTCTCGGGGTTGGCCTCGCCGCGGCCGTCGGGGACGAGGGCCAGGGCGAAGAGCAGCAGGCCGCCGTTGAGGAAGAAGACGACGAGGCCGAGGACGAGCGCGGGCACCAGGAGCAGGGCGCGCACGAGGAGTGGCCACACCAGCGCGGACAGGATACCGAACGCGCCCGCGCCGAGCGCGGCGGTGACGGCGATGCGGGTGGCGCTGTCGCCGTTGTCCGACTGGAGCTGGAAGTCCGGCAGGATCCCGGCGAGCACGAGCATCGTGACGGTGCTGACCGCCCACACGGCGATCGACCGCCACCATGTGCCGGCGAACCGCCGCCAACGCCCCTCGCCCACGCCTCGCTCACCCTCTCGCCGTCTGGTCGACCCCGGGCCAAGCGTGTCATATGAGCGTGATACGTCCGGGTTTTCCCCTGACTGCGAACACAAGTGCCCGGCGCGGGACGCGCGGGGTGCCGGCTCAGCAGCCGTCGTAACCGGCCGTCGGCATCGACATGCGGCGGTGGACGCGCTTCTTCATCTCCGCGTCGTACGACGGCTCCGCGAGACCCGCGGTCTCCAGGCGGACGCCGCGGCGCTCGCACTCGGCCGTGAACTCGTCGACCGAGCGCAGCGCGGCCCGCAGGACCCGGTCGCTCGGGGCGACGAACAGGTCGACGAGGCCCGCGTCGACGTCCGTCCACAGCACGTCGTGGTCGGAGCGCAGTGAGTGGACGAGGAGTTCTCTGGTCACGACGTATCCCCGGTCGGCGGCCCAGCGGGCGCACATCGCGTGCTGGCTGCGCGAGTCCACGAGGAAGGGGTCGGCGTCCAGCTCCTCCAGCGGGGTCAGACTGGCGATCGCCGTGACGCGGACCGCGCCGGCCGCCGTCTCTTCCGCCGGTTCACCCATGGTGTCCCCCTCACCTCCGGTTTCCCCGACGACCCTACTCCTGCCCGTAGGCTCGGGGGGAGTCGCACGGAGGAGGTCCTGGAGGTGCCGGTGGAGATCACCTGGTGGGGTCACGCCACCTGCACGGTCGAGGACTCGGGGATCCGTGTGCTGACCGACCCGCTCTTCACGCGCCGCCTCGTCCATCTGCGCCGGCGCCGCGGGGCGCTCCCGCCGTCCGAGGCCGCCGTCGCCGACGTCGCCCTCGTCTCGCATCTGCACGCCGACCACCTGCACGTCCCGTCCCTGGCCCGGCTCGCCCCCGGCACCCTGGTCCTGCTCCCGCGAGGGGCCCGGCGCGCGGTGCCCGGCCTGCGCAGGCTCACGCACCTGCGGCTCACGGAGGTCGAGCCCGGCATGCGCGTGGAGGTGGGCGGCCTCGTCGTACGGGCCGTGCCCGCGTCGCACGACGGGCGGCGCATACCCGTGGGACCGCACCGCTCCCCCGCGCTCGGGTTCGTGGTGAGCGGCGAGGCCCGCACCTACTTCGCGGGCGACACCGGGCTTTTCGACTCCATGGCGGAGGAGGTGGGCGAGGTGGATGTGGCGCTGCTGCCGGTCGGGGGGTGGGGGCCGTATCTCGGGCCGCACCATCTGGACGCCGGCCGGGCCGCCGAGGCGCTCGCGCGGATCGCGCCGCGCAGCGCCGTGCCGGTGCACTACGGGACGTACTGGCCGATCGGCATGGACGCGGTGCGGCCGCACGAATTCCACACGCCGGGCGACGAGTTCGTGCGGCGCTCCGCCGAGCTGGCGCCCGAGGTGACGGTGCATCTGCTCGGTCACGGCGAGAGCGTACGGCCGGAGGTCGCCCGGTGAACCCGGCCGGTCTCGCGGGCCATCAGCTGCTCGCCGCCGCGGTGACGCACACGCCGCCGGAAACCACCCAACAGGCCCTCGGATACCCGTCGTTGTTCCTGCTGATCGTGATCGGGGCGCTCGTGCCGGTCGTCCCCACGGGGGCGCTCGTCAGCTCGGCGGCCGTGGTCGCCTTCCATCAGACGGCGCCGTTCTCGCTGCTCCTGGTGTTCGGTGTCTCCGCGTTCGCGGCGTTCCTCGGCGATGTGGCGCTGTACTGGCTGGGGCAGCGCGGCATGGGTTCGAAATTGGGGTCTCCCCTGCTCGAGCGCAGTCGAGAGCTTGGGGAAGGCTCGAAGTGGCTGGCCGCGATCCGCGACCGGGCGCCCGAGGAGCGGCTCGCGCAGGCGCAGGACAAGCTCGCCGACCACGGGGTGATGGTGCTCGTCCTGTCCCGGCTCGTGCCCGCCGGGCGCATCCCCGTGATGCTGGCGTGCCTGATGGCGAGGATGCCGCTGCGGCAGTTCGCCCGCGGGGATGTCCCGGCGTGCCTGGCCTGGGCCTTGACGTATCAGCTCATCGGCATCCTCGGCGGCTCGCTGTTCAGCGAGCCGTGGGAGGGCGTCGTGGCGGCGGTCGGTCTGACGCTGCTGATCAGCTCGGCGCCCGCCGTGTGGCGGCGGCTGCGCGGGGGCCGCTCAGACGGTCAGCACGCGTGAGGCGCCCACCGGCAGGTCCCACAGGTCCTTGCGCGCCAGGCCCGCCTTCTGCCATGCGGCCCGTACGCGCGTGAGGGGTTCGAGGACCGGCTCGGCCGAGAGCAGGAACGTCGCCCAGTGCATGGGTGCCATGCGGCGCGCGCCCACGTCCTGCGCCGCCCTGACCGCTTCCTCCGGGTCGCAGTGGACGTCCCGCAGCCACCAGCGCGGCTCGTACGCGCCGATGGGCAGGAGCGCCAGGTCGATGCCGGGGTAGCGGCTGCCGATCTCCGAGAACCAGTGCCCGTATCCGGTGTCCCCCGCGAAGTAGACCCGCTGTCCTTCCAGGTCGGTGAGGACCCAACCGCCCCACAGGGTGCGGCAGGTGTCGACGAGGCTGCGCTTGGACCAGTGGTGGGCCGGGACGAAGTCGAAGCGCACGCCGTCCAGTTCGGCCTCCTCCCACCAGTCGAGCTCCGTGACGCGGGTGAAGCGGCGGCGCGTGAACCAGCGGCCGAGTCCGGCGGGCACGAACACGGGGGTGTCCCTCGGGAGCCTTTTGATGGTGGGGGCGTCCAGGTGGTCGTAGTGGTTGTGACTGATGACGACGGCGTCGACGCGCGGCAGGGCGCTCCAGGCGACGCCCGCGGGAGTGACCCGGGCCGGGGTGCCGAGAATCTTGCGGGACCAGACGGGGTCGGTGAGCACGGTGAGGCCGCCTATGCGCAGCACCCAACTGGCGTGCCCCGCCCAGCTGACGGCGACGGTACGGGCGTCCACGGCCGGCAGCGGGCCCGGCTCGAACGGCAGGGCGGCGATCTTGGTCAGGGCCTCGGGCGGCGGCCGCAGCGCGCCCTCCCTGGCAAACCGGGCGAAGGCGCGCAGCCCGGGCAGCGGCGCCGTCAGGCGGTCGGCGAACGACTTGGGCCAGACACGTCCCCCGCCGAGAGGCTTCGGCTCGGCGAGGGGCACGAAGGACGCGGGCGCATCAGCTCGCTGTGCCATCGACTCGGACTGCTGCGTCATCGAGGACTCTCCCATCCCTTGACGTCGGCCCTGAGATCGTCGAGTGCCGACTCCAACATGCTCAACGCGCGCTGTACGTGCGGCAATTCCAGAGGTTCCGGTGCGGTGAGAGACGTCATGCGCTCCTGCGGGGTTGAGCCGACGAAGGGGCCGGTGGACAGGCGTACGCGCAGTGCGGCGAGGTCGTCGCCGAAGCGGTGGCCGCCGGGGGTGGGCATGCCGAGCCGCTCGGAGAGGCGGTCCTCCAGGTCCTGGGCGTCCCCGACACCGCGGGCGGCGAGTGCGGGGCGCAGCCGGTCCAGGTCCGCGTACAGGTGACGGCCGGCCTCGGGCGGCCGGGCGAGTCCGCCGGAGTCGAGCAACGCGCGGTGCACGGCGGCGGCCACGCGCGCGTGGAGGGCGGTCGTGGCGCGCAGGCGCGCGGTGATCCCGGGGGGCTCGCCCAGCGCGTATGCGGCGGCCGCCGCGGCGGGGGCGGAGAGGACGCCGCCGAGTGCCGTGAGGACGTCCAGGACGCGGGCTCGCAGCGCAGTCCCGCGCGCCGTGGCGGGGAGGCGGGCGACGGCCGCGGGCAGTCCGGGCGGCAGGTAGGCGCCGGTGAGGTCGGTGACGACGGTGACGTGCTCGGGCAGCATCTCGGCTGGGTCGATCAGGACGGTGGCGCGGGCCGGGTCGTGGTGCTGGGTGTCGCGCCAGGTTTCGTCGCTGACGATGTGCAGGCCCTCGGCCGCGGCGGCCTCGATCGCCTCGTGCAGGATCTCGGGCGGCGCCACCGTCCCGGTCGGGTCGTCGGCGACGGACAGGACGAGGAGCCGCGGGTCGCCGCCCTCGGCGCGGACCCGGCGCACGGTTTCGAGGAGGGCGTACGGATCGGGGACGCCGCCGCACTCGGCGGGCGTCGCCACGTGGAAGACCGACCGGCCGAGGAGTCGCGCCTGGGGCTCCCACCAGGCCGGGCAGGGCCGGGGCAGCAGTACGTCGCCGCCGATCGCGGCGGTCAGCGCGAGGAGCAGGGGTACGCCGCCGGGCGCGGCGGCGGTGCTGCCCGGCTCGGTGGGAAGGCCGCGGCGCAGCCAGTAGCCGCAGGCTGCGTCGAGGAGGGAGGGGGCGCCGCCGGGCGGCTCCGGGACTGCCGGGTCCGCGGCGGCGGCCGCGGCGGCCAGCTCGGGCAGGACGGGAAGGCCGTCGTCCGGCAGGGGCGGCCCGTACCGGACGGGCCCGCGCCCCTCCAGGATCCCGTGGTCGTTGCCCCGCATGTGCCACCTCCACGCGCTGCCAGTCCGCACTGCTGGGACCTCATGGGCACCTCATACCCTCCCCAGCCTCTCCCGAGCCGCACACTCCCGCGCGGCTTGCACGGGAGGGTCGGTGCCCGTCGCCCGGGAGCGTGAGCACGGGGGAATGCGGTGCGGGGAGGGTGCCGCGGGCCTGGGCCGAGTGGGTGACGGGGCGACAGCAGGGGGCGCCGAGGCGGTTACCCCCGCGCCCGCTCCACCCTGCGCTCGTCCCAGACGGGTTCGTCGGACTCGCGCAGGCGGCCGTCGCTGCCGAAGACGAGGTAGCGGTCGAAGGAGCGGGCGAACCAACGGTCGTGCGTGACGGCGAGGACCGTGCCGTCGAACGCCTCCAGACCTTCCTGGAGCGCCTCGGCGGACTCCAGGTCGAGGTTGTCCGTCGGCTCGTCGAGGAGGAGCGCCGTCACTCCGGCCAGTTCGAGCAGCAGGATCTGGAAGCGGGCCTGCTGGCCGCCCGAGAGGCGCTCGAACTTCTGCTCGGCCTGGGCCGTCAGCTCGTAGCGCCGCAGCCGCCCCATCGCCGCGCCGCGGTCCTTGGCGTGGTCGAGCCAGAGGATGTCGAGCAGGGTGCGGCCCTGGAGCTCGGGGTGGGCGTGGGTCTGCGCGAAGTGGCCGGGCACGACGCGCGCGCCGAGCTTCCACTCCCCCGTGTGCGCGACCTCGTCGTCGGGGTTCCCGGCCAGCAGGCGCAGGAAGTGCGACTTGCCCGAGCCGTTCGAGCCGAGGACCGCGACCCGCTCGCCGTAGAAGACCTCCAGGTCGAAGGGTTGCATCAGGCCGGTCAGCTCCAGGCCCTTGCAGGTGATGGCCCGTACCCCGGTGCGGCCGCCGTGCAGGCGCATGGTGATGTCCTGCTCGCGCGGCGGCTCGGGCGGGGGTCCCGCCTCCTCGAACTTGCGCAGGCGGGTCTGCGCCGCCGCGTAGCGGGACGCCATCTCGTGGCTGACCGCGGCCGCCTGCCGCAGGTTGAGGACGAGCTTCTTCAGCTGGGCGTGCTTCTCGTCCCAGCGCCTGCGCAGCTCCTCGAAGCGCGCGAACCGCTCGCGCCGCGCCTCGTGGTAGGTCGCGAAGCCGGCGCCGTGCACCCAGGCGTCGGCGCCGGCGGCTCCCGGCTCGACGCTGACGATCTTCTCGGCGGAGCGGGCGAGCAGCTCCCGGTCGTGGGAGACGAACAGGACCGTCTTACGGGTCTCGCGCAGCTTCTCCTCCAGCCAGCGCTTGCCGGGCACGTCGAGATAGTTGTCCGGCTCGTCGAGGAGGAGGACCTCGTCGGTGCCGCGCAGCAGGGCTTCGAGGACGAGTCGTTTCTGCTCGCCGCCGGAGAGGGTGCGGACCTCGCGGAACTGGGCCGTGTCGTACGGGATGCCGAGGGCGGCCGTGGTGCACATGTCCCAGACGGTCTCGGCCTCGTAGCCGTGTGCCTCGGCCCAGTCGGACAGGGCCTGCGCGTATTGGAGCTGCGCCGCCTCGTCGTCGACGGTCATGATCAGGTGCTCGGCCTCGTCGACGGCCTTCGCCACCTCCCTGAGCCGCGGGGTCGCGACGGATACGAGCAGGTCGCGCACGGTCGTCTCGTCGCGCACCGAGCCGACGAACTGCGACATCACGCCGAGTCCGCCGCCGACGGTGACGGTGCCGCCGTGCGGCTTCAGCTCGCCGGAGATCAGCTTGAGGAGCGTCGTCTTTCCCGCGCCGTTCGGCCCGACGAGGGCGACCACGGAGCCCTCGCCGACCCGGAAGGAGACGTCACCGAGCAGCGCCCGCCCGTCCGGCAAGTAGTACTCGAGGTGCGCGGCTTCCAGATGTCCCATGGTCCGCATTGTGGGCGCCCGGCCGGGTGAGGAGCAAAACGATTTCGGCACGCCCCCGGAGTTCGGGGCCGTCCGGCGGGTAGACGTGCGCAATGTGCGCTGACCTCGACTCTCTGACGACCTGGCGGACCGCGACCCCTGCCGGGCCCGGCCTGCGTGGCCGGCTCGCCGCCCTTGACCTGCGTGTTTTCGAGTACGCGGCGCGCCGGCACTGGCCGGGCGGCGACCGCGTCCTGCCCCGGCTGAGCCGCAGCGCGAACCATGGGGTGCTGTGGTTCGCGGTGGCGGGCGCGCTGGCGGTGGGCGGCTCGCCGAAGGCCCGCCGCGCGGCCGTGCGCGGTGTCGCCTCGCTCGCCGTGGCATCCGTGACGATCAACACACTCGGCAAGCGTTCGGTGCGCAGGCCGCGGCCCGCACTCGACCCGGTGCCGCTGGTGCGGCGCCTGAAGCGGCAGCCGGTCACGACGTCGTTCCCGTCCGGGCACGCGGCGTCGGCGGCCGCGTTCGCGGCGGGCGTCGCGCTGGAGTCCCGTCCGCTGGGCGCGCTGGTGGCGCCCCTCGCGTTGTCCGTCGCCGCGTCCCGTGTCTATACGGGCGCTCACTTCCCGGGCGATGTCCTCGCGGGCGCCGCGCTCGGGGCGGGCGCGGCGTTCGCGGTACGGGGACTCGTGCCGACCCGCGACCAGATGCCCTCGCCGGGCCGCCCGCTGGTGGACGACGTGCCGAAGCTGCCGGGCGGTGAGGGCCTGGTGATGGTGGTCAACACGGGCGCGGGCAGTCCGGACCAGGCGCGGGCGCTGCGCGGACTGCTGCCGCAGGCCGAGATCGTCGAGGCCTCCGGGTCCGATCTGCCGGCCGCGCTGGAGAAGGCGGCGACCCGGGCGCGGGCGCTCGGGGTGTGCGGCGGGGACGGCACCGTGAACACGGCGGCGGGCGTCGCCCTGCGCCACGGCCTGCCGCTCGCCGTGCTTCCCGGCGGCACGCTCAACCACTTCGCGTACGACCTGGGGATCGAGGACCCGGGCGATCTGTCGCGGGCCGTCGAGGCGGGCGACGCCGTCGCGGTCGACGTCGGCCGCTTCCGGTCGTCGGCCACCTCCGGGATCTTCCTCAACACCTTCAGCCTGGGCGTGTACCCGGAGCTGGTGAAGGAGCGCGAGCGCTGGTCGCGACGGATCGGCGGACGGCTCGCCGACGTGGTGGCCGCCACGCATGTGCTGCGCCGCGACCACCCGTTGCAGGCCGAACTGGACGGCACGCGCCGTCCGTTGTGGATGGTGTTCGCCGGGAACTGCACGTACCGCCGGATGGGGCTCACGGCGGGCCGGCGCGCGGATCTCGCGGACGGCCTGCTCGACGTGCGCGTGGTGCACGGCGGCCGGCTGCCGGGCGTACGACTGCTGGCGGCGGCGTTCGCGGGGCCGCTTTCCCGCTCCCCGTTCCACGCGGCGGTCCGGCGCACGCGGCTGCGCATGGACCACATCAGCCCCGGCACACCGCTGGCCTTCGACGGTGAAGTCGGGCCGTGCGGGCGGGAGTTGATCATCGACAAGCAGCACGAGGCGCTGCGGGTCTACCGGCCGCTGACCATACTGTGACACCACACCCCCGGTCCGGATCGTGAGATAGCCATCTCACGATCCGGAGGAGCGGCGTACGGTGATCTCACTGGGTTCACCGCTCACCGATCTTGCGAAGGGGTCCGCCATGCCGAAGGAGACCGCCGTCTACACGCACGGCCACCACGAGTCCGTGCTGCGCTCCCACACCTGGCGCACCGCCGCCAACTCGGCGGCGTATCTGCTCGGTTCGCTGAAGCCGCACATGAAGATCCTGGACATCGGGTGCGGCCCGGGCACGATCACCGCCGACCTGGCGGCGCTGGTCCCCGAGGGGCACGTCACCGGCGTGGACCAGGCCGCGGGGATCCTCGACCAGGCCCGGGCGACAGCGGCCGAACGCGGCCTGACCAACGTCGACTTCGCGACCGCGGACGTCCACGCACTGGACTACCCGGACGACACGTTCTGCGTCGTGCACGCCCACCAGGTGCTCCAGCACGTCGGCGACCCGGTGCAGGCCCTGCGCGAGATGCGCCGCGTCACCAGGCCCACCGGGTTCATCGCCGTCCGCGATTCGGACTACGCGGCCATGACCTGGTACCCGAACGCGCCGGCCATGGACGACTGGCTGGACCTGTACCGGCGGGTCGCCCGCGCCAACGGCGGCGAACCTGACGCCGGCCGGCGCCTCAAGTCCTGGGCGCTGGAGGCGGGTTTCGCCCCGGCCGACATCAACGCGTCCTCCTCCACCTGGTGTTACTCCGCGCCGGACGAGACCGACTGGTGGAGCGGCCTGTGGGCGGACCGCACCGTCGCCTCCGCGTACGCCGACCGCGCGACGGAGAACGGCCTCGCCACGGCTGGTCGGCTGGAGGAGATCTCCGAGGCGTGGCGGACGTGGGGGAAGCAGCCGGACGCCTGGTTCTCGGTGCTGCACGGCGAGATCCTGTGCCGCAAGAGGGAGGACCAGGGCACGGTTGGGGGCACGGCCGTCACGGCGCTATGTCGTCTCCCGGGGCAGAAGCGGCCCCAGCGGCCCGAGGTCCATGTTGAGGTCCTCGGGCCGCAGGCCGTAACGCTCCCGCAGCTCGGCCATGCGGTCGTCGAGGAGCATCAGGGTGAGCCCGATCCGCTCCTCCTGGTCCTCGCTCAGATCCCCGGTGTCGAAGCGGCGCAGCGCCTGGCGCTCCATCAGCTGGCGCAGCAGCTCGACGACCGTGAGGACGAGCTTCATCAGATCGCGCTCGACGGTGTCGGGGTCGAGCTCGACCCGGTTCCGGTTCCGGTCGTGGTCCGTCACGGTCCATCCTCCCAGGGCGACGGCACTCGGCCATCGACCGAGCTGATGAGTGCGTTCAGGCCGATGCGGACGAGGTCCACGTCCGCAATCCGCAGTGTCACGTCGCCGACCAGGACGACTCCGCCGGCGAGGAGCCGGTCGAGGAGGTCGACGAGGGCGATCTCACGGCGTTCGACGACGGTCATCGACCGGCCTCTTCCTGGCCCGCCGGGCCCTCGTCGGACGGCATCGTGAAGGAGTAGCCGGCCCAGGGGCCCGTGAGCTCCACGCGCATGCCCGGCTCCTCGTCCTTCGTCCGGTCGACCCGTTCGACGAAGTCCTCGGACGCCGAACGGTCCACCAGATAAGCCGAGTTGAGGATGTTGACGCCCGGTACCCGGGAGAGGGCGGGGTTCTGGGGCGGATGCACCCTGGCCGCGGCCGCGTGCCGGGCCAGGTCACCGTGCAGCCGCTCGGCGAACGCCTCCGCGCGCTGCCGTGCACCGTCCTGGGCGTCGCGCCGGGCACGCCTGCTCTGCAGGTACGCGCGGCCGGAGCCCGTTCCCGCGCCGGGCCCCGAGAGCCGTGTCTCCGGCCGTGGCTCCGGTGCCCCGTCCGCGTACACCTTGACGCCCCATTCGACGCGTCCCGCGAGACGGCCGAGGGCCCACCGGAAGCGGCCCTGCTCCTCCTGCATCATCGAGCGGACCCCGCTGTCGTCACGGAAGACGGTGGCGAGTCGCAGCGGGAGGGGGCTGGTGACGGTGGTGAGGGCGGCGACCACCCTCTCGTGGGCGCGGGCCGTGGCCGTGAGCCAGTCCAGGTCCTCCAGGTGCGCGCGCAGCGGACCCTCGGCGAAGTCGGCTTCCGGGACGGCGCCGACCACGGCGGTCAGGTCCTCATGCCGCAGCAGTCGGGGCGGCCTGCCCTCGACGCCGACGAGTTCCGCCTGGAGCGGGGCGTCGAAGGGACGGCAGACGGCATACACGTAACGCAGTTCAGTGCTCATGACGGGGCGCCTCCACTCTCCTTCAGGGGCTCCTGTGTCTCCTCAAGGGCCTGGATTCGCTCCCGCAACTCGGCGTTCTCGCGGGCAAGTTCCTTGCGTCGGGCGCCGGACGAGAGGGCCGGGTCGTCCTCCCACCAGTCGATGCCCATCTCCTTCGCCTTGTCCACGGAGGCGACGACGAGGCGCAGTTTGATGGTGAGCAGCTCGATGTCGAGGAGGTTGATCCTGATGTCGCCGGCGATCACGATGCCCTTGTCCAGGACGCGCTCCAGGATGTCGGCGAGGTTGGCTCCGCCGTCACCGCCGCGATAGGCGTCGGGCAGCCTGCCCGCCGTGGTCATCGGCGGGCCCGGGGAGCTCGGGCCCGCCCGGCTACGCCGTCGGCCCCCTCATCCTGTGCGTCGTCCACCTCTTCGCCTTCCGCCGCGCCCTCCGCTTCGTCCGGCTCTTCGTCGGCGGCTTCGAAGTCGTCTTCGTCAGCGGCTTCGAAGTCGTCCTCTTTGGGGGCTTCGAAGCCGTCCTCGTCGGGGGCCTCGTCGTAGTCGTCCTCGTAATCCGCCCCGTCCGTCCCGTCGTCCGCCTCGGGCTGCCGCGTGTCGGTGAACTCGTCGTCGTAACCGTCTTCGTATCCGTCTTCGTACTCGTCCTCGACGGCGTCCTCGTGGCTGCGGACCACCTCGCCGTCGCGGATCTCCCCGCGCCAGCCGTCGCTCGCCTCACCCCGCAGTGTGACGAAGCGGGCGAAGTTCTTGAGGTCGAGGCGGACCCGGCGGCCCTGGGCCCGCCAGATGTTGCCGGTCCTCTCGAACAGGCCCTTGGGGTGGTACTCGATGAGCAGGAGCACTCGGGTCAGCCGGTCGTCGAGCCGGTGGAACGAGACCACGCCCTGCGTGGTGCCTTTGGCTCCCTCGGACGTCCACGCGATCCGCTCGTCCGGCACCTGGTCGGTCGTGTGCGCCTTCCAACTCCGCGTGGACCAGAACACCTTGAGCTTCCAGTCGGAGGTGACGTCGTCGGCGCGGCGCGCGTTCTTCACGCCCTTCGCGAACGTACTGAACTCCTGGTAGCGGGTCCACTGGTCGTACGCCGTGCGCAGATCGACGCCGACGTCGACGTACTCGATGATGACGGTGGGCCGCCGGCTCGCGCCGCCCCTGCCTCCGCCGAGGTTCTTGAGGGGTTCGAGGACGTTTTCCTCGAAAGTGTGCTTGAGGTTGTCCTTGAGCCGTGCGGCGCCGATCTCGACGGCTCCGCGCACGGGCCCTTTCCCCTCGGCGAGCTTGCGGCCGCCGTCCAGCGCGAGGCGGGCGAGGCCGGGGCTGCTGCCCTCGGCGATGTCGTCCAGTTTGAGCGTCGTCTCGCCCAGCTTGCGGCCCATTCCGATCAGCAGCCGCTGGGCCTGGGCCGTGAGGTACTCCTGCACCTCCGCCTTGAGGTGGTCCGCCGCCTCGCTCCCGGCGAGGCCGCTCAGGGGCGTGGCCCCGGTCGCGGACCGGGCGGTCCGTGTCGGGTCAGCCATCGTCGCGGCCTCCCTTCGACCGTGTGCGCGGTGCGCGCCGGCTCACGGTCCGCGTGGCCGCGGCGGTCTTCTTCGTCGCCGCGCTCTTCGGATCCGTCTTCTTCGCGGCCGACTTCTTGGCCGTGGTCTTCTTGGCCCCCGACTGTTTCGACGACGGCTGTTTCGACGACGCCTTTCCGGCCCCGGCGCGCTGCGCGGGCACCCGGTCCCGGTCGCCCCGGTCACCGTCGTCATCGCGGTCGTCGTCGCGGTCGTCGCCGTCCACGAGGCCGCCCACGTCCGGCGCCACTCCTTCGATCCGATCCCGTACCCCCTCCGTGCGCTGGTGCAGCGCACCCGCGAGCCCTTCCATGCGGCGCTCCACGAGCGCTCCGGTGGCCGCCTTGCCGACCCCGGCGAGGTCCTCCCGCAGCTGGTCGCCGATCTCCTTGAACTGCGGGGAGTCCAGGACACCCAGGGCGTCCTTGAGGCGCAGCCGCTTGCCGGCCACCAGCGTGCCGACAGCGAACGCCAGCTTCATCTTCTTCGTACGCCCGAGGACGTATCCGGCCCCTACCGCGAGGCCGACTGCTGCTCGGTTCATCAGGTCCTTCTCTCACATTCGGTGGTGGCCGGCCTCCAGCCGGTCCAGAAGTTCGTCCTCCAGGCGGTCGAACGTGGTGTCGTCGATCTCGCCCGCCTCCAGCCGCTCCTCGAGCCGGGCGAGGGCCGCCCGGACGGCAGCGGGGTCGTAGTACTGCCGCTCAGCCTCGGTAAGCACCTGTTCCATGACCCAGAGCGAGCCACGGACCGGTGCGAGAGGCAGCAGCAGGACTTCGCCGAGAAGTCCCACGCGCTCACCCCCTCGAATCCGCCGCGGGCTTCGCGGGCCCCGGTTCGACGAAGCTGTACGGGGGCAGCGGGCCGTTGGCCCTGACCTTTACGTGGGAGTGCTTCTCGCCCAGCTCCTTCACGGCGGCGAGGAACCGCTCGACCCGGTCTCGCGGGATCAGGAAGGAGAGGTTGGCCAGCCAGCCGGTGCCGTCGGGCCCCACGCTCACCGCGTCGGCCGCAGGCTCCAGAAGCCGGCGCACCTCGACGGCGTCCGCTTCCTCCCTGGCCTGCACCGCCGCGACCACGGCCTCGCCGAGCCGGAGCTTCTCCTCGTGACTTCCGCCGCCCGCCCGCTTGTTGGCCTCAACGAAGGCGCGGAGTTCCGGGTCGTCGGCCATCACCCGGTGCAGCACGGCCTGTTCGTCGTGCTGGGCCTTGACGTTGTACTCGACCTTGCCGTCCAGGGCGCGCAGCCGTTCGTGGTAGTGGTCGGCGCGCTCACCGAGCACAGCCGCCACGGACGTGTCGTCGGGGGCCAGGCTGCCGAATCGCATCGGCAGGACGGCCCCGGCGGCGCCGGCCTCGGCCAGGACGCTCTGGTGCGCGAGCAGGTCGTGTCGCTTGGGGCGCAGGTCGTCGGGGGAGTCGCTGACGATCGCCGCCAGGCCGCCCTCACGGACGATCCTCACTTCACGCGCCGGTTTGCCGATGCCACCCATGCCGTCGGGCAGCGCGGGATGTTCGCGGCTCGCGATGCCGTAGATGTACGTACTCACTCCTGCGCCTCCTGCTCCTTCTTACGGCTGGACGTGGCGCGGCGCGTGCGCGGACGCTGCTCGCTCCGGCCCTCGTCGCGCGCCTGGCTGAACGCGTCGGAGATGGTCTCCGCCGCTCCGGACAGCGCGCCCTTCGACTTGCCGCGCGCGCCGGACTCGGTGATCTCGCCGACGAGGTCGGGCAGACCCGGGTCGCGGTGCGGACCCGCTTCCAGGTCGAGCCGGTTGCAGGCCTCGGCGAAGCGCAGATAGGTGTCGACACTGGCGACGACGACCCTGACGTCGATCTTCAGGATCTCGATGCCGACGAGGGAGACCCGGACGAAAGCATCGATGACGAGTCCTCGGTCGAGGACGAGTTCGATGACGTCGTACAGGCCGCTCGAGCCGCCACCGCCACCGCTCTGTTGTGCGGGGACAACGGTCATGGAGAACGGTCCTCCTTGTTCCGGGGCCCGGCCACGGACATGGCCAGGCCTGATGTGGCCCTCGGGTTGTGCTCGGGCTCGGGATTTGGCTAGCGATGTGGGCATGGCGGTGCCGTGCGCCTTACAAGTGGTCGCCCTGCGGGGCGCGGGGCACTCGGCCTAGCGGGAGCCGCCCGGCCGGGGGGAGTCGGCCCGTCCGCGTTCGTAGCGGCGGACGCGGCGGTAGCCGACGAGCGTCCCTTGCGAGTCGAGACGCACGTGATAGCTCGCCAGCAGGCTCATGGTGTCGGGGACGCGGGCCACTTCGACGACCTCGATCTCCAACTCCCAGCCGTCCTCCGAGCGTTCGAAGGATGTCACTGACTCCGCCGGCATTCCGGTGAGCTCCGACAGCTGCGCGCTCGCCTCACGCAGGATCTCCGTGGGACCGGGCACGTCCTCCACCTCGCTCAGGTCGTCGTGTGTGTACACGTCGTGGTGGTCTTACTCCCCGAGTTACCGTCCGCACTCGACCCAAACCTCAACTTCCCTCTGGGGAGCGACGTTTGGAAGTTGCTTGGGGGCGGCCCACCCTCCTCCGCAGGAGAGCGCGGACCGCACCCGGCTCCCGACCGATCCCCTGAAACGATCACGCGTCCGCGCGTGGCCAACTACGCTCCCGGCTATGGAGATCCTGGGAACCACGCTGCGTATCTGCGTCGAGGACCTGGAGTCCTCGGTCGCGTTCTACGAACGGCTCGCGGGCAGCCGGGCCCTGCGCTTCGAGCGCGGCGGGGTCTCCGTCGCGGCGGTCGGCTGCTTCCTCCTGATGAGCGGTCCGAAGGAGGAGATCGACGTCCTGCGCAAGGTCGCGGCGACGATCGCCGTCCCGGACGTCGACGAGGCGCACGCCGTCCTCAGCGCGTCCGGCGCACGCGTCCTCGCGGGGCCGGTCCCGACACCCGCGGGCCGCAACCTCATCGCGATGCACCCGGACGGCTCGGTCTTCGAGTACGCCGACCGGCAGGGCCAGGCTTAGCGCGAGGTCGCGGGCCCGTCCCCGTATCCTCGCCCGGGGTACGCGGGAGCTAGGACGGTGGACATGGCGGGCAACGACCACGGCGGCGAGACCCGGGAGGCCGGGGAGGCCGCGAAGAGCGGCGGGGCCCGGCCCCCGCTCGGCTCGCGCGCACGGGACGCGATCCGGGAGCGCATCGTCGACCGGCGCTACCCGCAGGGCTCCCGGCTCGTGGAGCGCGAGGTCGCCGAAGAGCTCCGGATGTCGCGCGTCCCCGTGCGGGAGGCGCTGCGTTCACTCGTCACCGAGGGCCTGCTGGAACTCCTGCCGCACAGCGGGGTGCGCGTACGGCGGCTGGCGCGGGCCGACGTGGAGCATCTCTACGAGGTGTGGGAGCCGCTGGCCGTACAGGCGTCCCGGCTCGCGGCCCGGCGGGTCGCGCGGGCCGCGCCGCAGGAGCTGGAGGGGCTCGGCGCGCTGCGCGGGACGCTGGACGTGGCGGAGCGGGCGGCCGCGGCCGGCGAGGGCGCGCGTGAGGTGGCCGCGCACACCGCGTTCCACGAGGGCATCGTGACTCTGTCCGGGAACCCTCTCCTGGCGCGCACCATGGAACAGCTCGGCTGGCAGCTCCAGCTGCTGTTCGGCCTGCGCGAGGAGCCCGGCCATATGCGGGCGCAGCATGCGGTGATCTTCCGGCACATCGTCGCGGGCGACGAGGAGACGGCTGCCGCGAGCACGCTGCTGCACGTACGCGACAGCCGGTCGGTGGCGCTGCGCTCCCTCTTCGGTGACGAGGGCGATGACGGTCGGAGTGACGGCCGCGGAGACGACCGCGGAGACGACGCCACTTTGTATACCAACGTCGATTAGCTCCTGCTCAGGTTGACCAGAATCCGGGCAGAACATGCAGGTCGGACCCGAGCGGAATCGACCCCTCCTTGCCCGCCCCTCCATCTTGGTATACAAAATGTCGGACCACCCGATCCCTCCCGCCGTCCGCCGAGGAGCCCCGCATGTGCGTCGAGAACTGCCCCCCGCCGTCGAACCGGCTGACCCGCCGAGGCGTACTCGCGGGTGCCGCCGCACTCGCGGGGACCACCGCCGCCCTCGCCGCCGCGCCCGGCGCGTCCGCCGCCGCCCCGATGACCCGCACGGCCGCCGCCCACTCCGGGAACGCCCCTCGCGGCGGTGACCTCGTCATCGACGGCGGCACGCTCCTCGACCCCGCGACGGGCGAGGTCACCGAGGACGCGGTCGTCGTCATCCGTGACGGCGTCGTCCGCGCGGCCGGCAAGCGCAAGAACGTCGACGTGCCCGCCGGCGTCACCGTCCTCGACGCGCAGGGCCGGTGGGTCCTGCCGGGGCTCGTCGACTCGCACATCCACCTGAACACCGCCGCCGAGGCCGCCAGGACCCTCGCGCTCGGCGCCACCACCGCGCGCAGCGGTTCGACGAACTTCTACCAAGACATCGCCGTCCGCGAGCTCTCCCGGCAGGCCCCGGGCCTGGCCCCCAGGCTGCGCGCGTCCGGCGTCTTCGTCACGCCCGACCTCGGCGACACGATCCTCGCGGACCCCGACCTCACCCCGCTCGCCCGCCTCAAGGGCGGCGTCACCTCGACCGAGGCGCTGCGCCGCGTCGTCGAGGTCAATCTGGCCAGGGGTGTCGACACCATCAAGACGCGCGTGAACCCGCGCGCCGGCCTGGCCGAGCAGGACCCTCTGGAGCAGGTCTACAGCCGCGAGCAGCTCTCCACGATCGTCGCCACCGCCCGCCGCGACGGCAAGGACGTGCTGTGCCACAGCTACAGCGAGAAGGGCTGCCACGACGCGGTCATGGCCGGCGTCAAGTCCGTCGAGCACGGCGCGTTCATCAGTGAGCAGACCCTGCACGAGATGCGCCGCCGTGGTACGTACTTCACGCCCACGATGGTCGCGATCGGCGGCATGATCGGCGACTCCGACCCGGTTCTCGACGAGCGCGGCCGCACCTACCTGCCGAAGCTCAAGGCCGCCGCGAAGCTCGCCCACGAGCTGGGTGTGGGCCTGGTGTCCGGCACGGACTCGTCGGGCGGCTCGGTCGAGCCGATCGGCGCCGAGATCGAGATGATGCACTCGGCCGGTCTGTCCGCGCTCGACGCGATCCGCACCGCCACCACCAACGCGGCCCGTCTTCTCGGCTTCGAGGGCAGGGTGGGTCGTCTCGCGCGCGGTTACGCGGGCGACGCGATCCTGCTGTCCGGCAACCCGCTCGCCGACGTGTCGGTGCTGAAGAAGCCGGTGCGCGTCGTGCGTACGGGGGTCGCCGTATGACGGCCACCGTTTTCCGGAACGTACGCCCGCTCGGTGCGACGGAGGCCGTGGACCTCACGGTCGTCGACGGGGTGATCGTCGACGGTCCGGCGCCCGAGGGTGCCGAGGTCGTCGACTGCGGCGGCCGGATCGCGCTGCCGACCCTGGTGGACGCGCACATCCACCCGGACAAGACCGCGTGGGGCGAGCCCTGGGTGTCGCGCAAGCCCGCGTCGGGGATCGCCGAATTCGCCGCAGCGGACGCCGAGTTGTACCGCTCGCAGACCACTCCCCTCAGGGACCGCGCCCAGCGCCTGATGGCGCACGCGGTCACCCGGGGCACCCGGGCGATGCGGGCCCATGTCGATGTCGCGCCCGCTTTCGGCCTTGCCGGTGTCGAGGGTGTCGGCGCCGCGCGTGAGGCGCTGCGGGACGCGGTCGACGTGCAGATCGTCGCGTTCCCTCAGCACGGCGTCCTGCGGGCGCCCGGCACCGCGGAGCTCCTGGAGGAGGCGGCCCGCACCGGTGGCGTCGACCTCGTGGGCGGCATCGACCCGATCGGCTTCGACGAGGCGCTCGACGCCCAGCTCGACCTGGTCTTCGGGATCGCCGACCGGCACGGCGTGGGCGTCGACATCCACCTCCACGACCAGTCCCTCCCCGGCCTGACCGCGGTGCACGCGATCATCGACCGGACCAGGGCGCTGTCCCTCCAGGGCAAGGTCAGCATCAGTCACGCGTTCTGCGTGCCCGGCCTCGAAGGTCTCGAACTCGACCGCATGGGCGCCGAATTGGCGGACGCGGGGATCTCCCTGACGACCGTGGCGCCCTCACGGCCGCTGGTCCTGCCCACACGCCGGCTCCGCGAGCTGGGGGTGCGGGTCGGGCTCGGTTCGGACGGGGTGCGCGACTCGTGGAGCCCGTTCGGCAACGCGGACATGCTGCACCGGGCGCACCTGCTCGCCCGGGCCCAGGGGGCGCGCCTGGACGAGGAGTTGGCCGACGCCTTCCGTGTCGCCGCCGATGACGGCGCCCGCGTCGTCGGCCTCCCCCACCTCGATCTGTCCGCCGGTTCACCGGCCGACTTCTTCCTGGTGCGCGGCGAGTGCCTGCCCCAGGTCGTGGTGGACCTGCCCGCGCGTGACCTGGTGGTCAGGGCGGGCCGGGTCGTGGCCAGGGACGGCGAGCTGCTGCCCTGACCACCCGCGCCGTGCGCGCGCCGGTCAGGACTCCCTGGGCCGCATGCTGAAGTCGTACTGGGCGGGCAGCCGTTCGCCCGGTGCGGCCTGCGCCCACAGCTCGGCGATGGCCTCCGAGCCCTCGCGCAGGTCGGCGACCTCGAAGCCCTCGTCGAACACGGCCCGCGCCGCCTCCTTGTCGCCCTCGGCGATCAGGAGGCGGACCTCGACGAGCCGGAAGCGGCCGCGGGCGCGGGTCGCGGCGTGCAGCCGGTCCCAGACGGCGCGGGCCGGTCCGGGGCGGCCGGCCGCGAGCAGCGCGTCGATGGCCTCGCGGCCGAGCGCCGCGGTGGCCGCCGTCCACGCCTCGCCGTCGTCGCGCCGCTCCTGGCACAGGTCGTCGAAGGCTTCGGCGTAGCGGTCGGCGGCGCGTTCGCGATGACCGGCCTCCTGGTCGGCGACGGCCAGGCAGCGCAGCAACGGCCAGAGGGACGGAGCGAGTGCGAGGCCGCGCTCCCAGCTGCGTACGGCCTGTGCCAGGTCGCCCGCGTGCCATTGGGCGACGCCTAGGTGGTACTCGGTGAGCGGTTGTGCGGGCGCCGTCTCCAGCATGTCCCGCCAGTGCGGCGCGACCAGGGTGGGCCCGGGCGGACCGACGCGGCGCGGCTCGGGGATGGAGCCGGTGCGCAGGAGGTCGAGCCAGGGTGTCTGCGACGGGCCGAGGGTCGACTCGTCGAAGGGGGTGCCCGGGAGCTTGAAGTCGCCGCGCAGCACTTCGAGGGCGCCCCAGCCGGAGCCGGCCGCGAGCGACTCCCCCGGTTCGGTGTCGGCGTGCGGGCGCCAGGCCTCGTAGGCGGCGTCGACATCGGCCCTCGGCAGCGCGGCTTCGAGGCACTCCTCGACCTCACCGCGCGCGGCCGCCCAGTCCTCGGCCGAGTGCACGGCGTCGGGCGCCGCGGACAGCGGTCCGTACGACTCCAGCCACGCGAACTCGCCCTCGGCGTCCAGGCGTACGTGCTCCAGCTGGGTGCGGGCGAGGCCCGCCTGTATCTCGGCGTAGCCGCCCGTGCCCGGCTCGGTCAGCCACTCCTGCCAGCGCCGGCCGCCCGCGCCGTGGCCCCAGAGGAACAGCTTGCGGCCGCGCAGCAGGTCGGTCGAGGTCTGTACGAGTCCGTGGCCGTCGTCGTCGAGCGCGGCGATCCAGCGGCGCTGCCCGTCGGGGACCTCGTAGAAGTAGTCGGCCGGGTATTCGCCGCTGAGGGGGTAGGTCCGGTCCACGCCGTCGAACTCCGGGACGGGGACGCGGCGCAGGCTGCGCTCGTAGCCGAAGTGCCAGGCCTCGTCGGCCGGGGCGAGGACGCGGTGTTCCTCGGGGACTGCGATGTTCGACCACCAGTAGACGGGCGCGGGCCGCTCGTGCGGGTTGCGTATCCGCACGCCCACGTGGAGGAAGTCGGATCCGGCGGGCAGCCACAGGTCCACCTGGAACGGCAGGTCGCGCAGCCGCTCCCACTCCCACAGGCGCAGCATGTCCCCGCCGTCGGGCGCGGTGACGCGGGCGGCGTGCAGGGGTGCGCAGGACAGGGTGGTGTGCCCGGTCGCGCCGATGTTCCACTCGATGCCGCCGGAGAACCACGCGCCGTTGAGCGCGAAGTCGGCGGGCTGGAACACCGGGTTGCGGTAGAGGAGTTCACGCCCGGTGGGCTTGTGGAACATCGAGTGGATGCGGCCGCCGAGGCCGGGCAGGACCGTGACGCGCAGCCGGTCGTTCTCGATCACGAGCGTGTCGAGGGTGAGGGGGGCGCGCTCGCGCCCGTAGCCGTTCTTGAGCCGCTCCGGCAGGACGCTGCGCAGCTTCTCGTAGCCGATCTGGCGGGCCATATCGCGCGGCATGCCCCGCTTGGAGCGGTCGTCGAGTTCGTGGAGTTCGTCGAGGGGCCGCAGCGGCGGCAGCGGGTCGGGGGCGCCCACCGCCACGCCGGGCAGGGTCAGTACGTCGCGTCGAAGGGTCGTCCGCTCGGCCTGCGAGTCCGTCAAAGTCCGCCTCCCGGTTCGCGGGGCCCGCTGTCCGCACGCGGTGTGCCCCGACGACCATGGAACAGGCTCGCCCATGAGCTGACCAGGGGTTCCCCGGGTCAGAATTAAGCAAAGGCGCATTTCGGCCCGCCGGGCTACTCTCCGCGGATGGGAACGCAGCACACCTATAGGGTCATCGTCCGCGGCACATGGGACGGTCTGGCGGACGGCGCGCGCGAGCGGCTGCTCGCCGAGGTCGACGAGCACGGGCTCGCGTCGATGAGGTTCACGCCCGAGGGATCGCTCACGTACGACCGGGTGCTGAAGCACTTCTCGTACCGGTTCGTCGTGGAGTCGGATGCCGAGGACGGCGAGGAGATGGCGGAGGCGCTCGCCGAGGAGCGGGCCGAGGCGTCGCTCAGGGCGCTCGGTGAGGGGTACGGCTTCGGGGCGCTGAAGTCGTCGGCGACGGACATGGACACGATGAAGGTCAACCGGAAGCACCGGGCATCTCGGCCGTGAGCGCCCAGCGCTCGTGGTCGCGCCAGGCGCCGTCCATGAAGATGAAGTCGGGCGAGTAGCCCTCCAGGCGGAACCCGGCACGGCGGGCGAGCGCGATGG
The DNA here is from genome assembly GCF_026340095.1 of Streptomyces sp. NBC_01446. Classification (GTDB taxonomy): domain Bacteria; phylum Actinomycetota; class Actinomycetes; order Streptomycetales; family Streptomycetaceae; genus Streptomyces; species Streptomyces aureus. The sequence goes on from NZ_JAPEPO010000001.1 coordinate 1,501,790, forward strand.
ACGCCTCGTTGCCCGGCTGGACGTTGATCTCCAGGCGGTGCAGTGCGAGGGGGCCGAAGGCGTACCGGACGACGAGGCCGAGGCCCTCGCTCATGAGGCCCCGGCCCGCCGCGTGCGCGAACGCTCCGTAGCCGAGGGCGCCGCAGCGGAAGCCTCCGCGGACGATGTTGTTGATGTTGATGAAGCCGGCGATGCCACCGCCGGCCCGCTCGTACACCAGGCAGCCGAACCGCGTCGGGTCGTCGATGAGGGCGCCCGCGTAGGCGGCGTAGGTGTCGGCGGCGGTCGGCGGGTAGAGCCAGGGGTGGTGCAGTTCTTCGCTCTCCCGCGCCCGCGCCGTGAACTCGTCGGCGTCCGCGAGGGCGAAGGGACGTATGCCCACGCGGGGGCCTTCAGCGAGGCGGCGGTGGCCGGTGGCAGACATCCCGCCAGCCTACGCGGCGGCCGTGGGACCGGTGCGGGTCCGCCTCACCTGCGCCCGCGGCTGAAGCAGCCGCCGCAGATCGCCCCGATGACGGCGACTGCGCCGAGCGGTGCCCGCGCTCCTGTCGGAGCCCGCCGTGTCCTTGGGCTCATCGGTGAGCCCTTCCGTCGGAACGACGTGCGCCTTCCCCGCCCGGCCTGTGCGGCCGGGCGGGGTTCGCGCCGCGGGGTGTCCCTCCGGGACGGGGCGTGGTGGGCCGTACGGGTGACGGCGCCACCGGCCGGACCCAGGGGCGGGCCTACTGCCCGACGACGGGCAGCTCCAGGACGCCGGTGTCCTCGGGCGCGCTGGTGACGGTGACGGGTTTGATGCCCTTGTTGCCGCCGTACGCGTCGTCGCTCGCCGCGATGACGAACTGGAGCCGGTGCCCCTTCTCGTAGCGGTGGACGATGCCTGGCAGCGACACCGTGAAGGAGCGGGTCACGTCCGGCACGCGGACCGGTGCGACCAGGCGGTGCACGAGTGTCTTGCTGCCGTCGGGCGCGATGTCGTACAGCTTCGCGAAGAGGACGAGCTTGTCGGCGGCGTCGTCCGAGTTCTGGACCCGCTCGGTCCTCGGCGAGACGACCTTGAGGGTGGCCTTCGGGGAGCCCACGACGTCGGTCGTGCGGGTCAGCGGCTCGCTGGTCCAGCCGAGGTAGGTGCCCGCGGTGTCGCGTGGGGCGGGGTCGGGGAGGCCGATCAGGCCGGCGAGGGAGGACTCGGAGTGGCTGGTGGGGATCAGCCAGTTCCGGTACTCGCGGCTGCCGCGCGCGACCTTCGACCGGTTGTCGACGAGCTTGCCGTCGCCGGAGAGGTACAGCTTCCGGCTCAGCGCCGGGACGCTCTGCGCTGTGGCGTAGGTCTGGCCGGGGTCCGTGATCCAGTCGCGGTAGTAGGCGAACGCGGGTCCGGTGTCGACGTCCTTCTTGTGCCGGAGGTAGCGGTCGAACCAGGCGAGAATCCGCTTGCCGACGTACGAGGTCTCCAGGTTGCCCTGCGCGAGGTTGAGTTCACCGCTCGCGGGATCCGTGAGGCCGCCGCTGTGACCCCACGACTGCCAGATCATCTTCGTGGTCGTCCCCTGCGCCTTGAGGGTCCCGTACGTGGCCTGCGCCTCGTTCAGGTTGAAGAGGCTGTCGGACTGGCCCTGCACGAGCAGCGTCGGCGCCTTGACCTGCTTCAGATACGAGACCGGCGAGACGCTGCGCGCGTAGTCGAGCATCGGTCCCGCCTTGTCGGACGGGTAGCGGCCGGAGTTCAGGGTGCTGATCGTCTCGCAGGCGTCGGTGACGAAGTGCAGGCAGGTGAGCTTGTTGATCCGGGACGGGTCGAGGGACGGTTCGAGGAGGGGCTGGCCCTCGCCGATCAGGTAGAAGCCGTTGGTCCACTGCCATTTGAAGGCGCCGGGGACGGAGCGGTCGGCGGCGTTGTTCGGGTCGAGGGAGTACGCCAGGTCGTTCCACGTGATCATCGGGACGAGCGCGTCGACGCGGTGGTCGACCGCCGCGGTGGCCAGCTGGATAGCCCCGCCGTAGGAGCCGCCGATCATGCCGACGCGGGGGTCGCCCTTGCCGTCCTTCGTGACGTAGTCGGCCTTCGTGCCGTCGTCGGCCGCGCGGGTCCCGGCGAGGAAGTCGACGAGTCCGGAGGCCGCGGCGCCGTCGATGCGGGGGTCGTCGAGCGAGACGAGACACCCCGACTTGCCGAACCCGAGCCCGGAGTAGACGAGTCCGACGTAGCCGCGCGCGGCGAAGGCCTTCCCGACGGCGTCGGTCGAGCCGTCGGACTTGCTGCCGCCGAAGCCGTTGGTGGCGAGGACGGCGGGCGCGGTGTGGGCGGCGTCGACGCCCGCCGGACGGTAGAGGTCGGCGTCGACGACGCAGCTGCGGGCGCCGGCCTGGATCGTGAACTTCAGTGCGGTGACCGCGTATTCGCCCGCCTGCTTCGTGTGCGGTGCGGCGTTCGCGGGCGCGGCGAGGGCGAGCGGCGCGGCGACCATGGCGCCGAGTGCGAGGGCCAGCGCCAGTGGAGATCGCGGTCGGGATCGGGGCACGGCACGGGACACGGCTACCTCCACGCTGAGGAAGACCCACCGGCTACCGACCGGTAAGTCTGGGCGTGGTCATGTTGTGACACGTGTCATACACGGGTCAATCACCGCGACGCGTGTTTCTTGACGAAGATTCAGCAACCGAACGATTCAGGCCAGCGCGGGCACATCCAGGGTCAACGTCCTTGCATCCGCGTCGAGTTCACCGGGAATGCCGAACGGGATCGTCAGCGCTCCCTCGCAGTGCCCGAAGCCGAACTCCTCGACGACGGGAACCCCCAGCCCGCCGAGCCGGTCGACGAGCAGCGCGCGCAGCCCGTCGTACGCGTCGCACTCGGCCCAGGACCCGAGCAGGATCCCGGCGACCCCGTCGAGCCAGCCGGCGCGCAGGAGTTGGGTGAGATAGCGGTCGATGCGGTACGTCTCCTCGCCGGTGTCCTCCAGGCACAGCAGCCCGCCCGCGGCCGACGGACGGGCGTGCGGGGCGCCCAGGTCGGCGGCGAGCAGGCAGAGGCAGCCGCCGAGCGTGACGCCGCGCGCGGTGCCGCCCACGAGCGGCCGCCCACCGTCCACAGCCGTGATCGTCCGTACGGTCTCCGGCTCGAAGAGCGTGTCCCTCAAGTGGTCCTGCGCGCGGGCGCTCTTGAGGAAGTCGGCCGCCGCGACCATCGGCCCGTGAAGAGTCGCGAGACCGAGCCGGGCGGCGAACGCCTCGTGCAGCGCCGTGATGTCGCTGTACCCGACGAACACCTTGGGCCCGGCGGCCCGCATCGCGTCCCAGTCGAGCAGGTCGGCCATGCGCTGCGCGCCGTATCCGCCCCGCGCGCACAGGACGGCGTCGACGGACGGATCGCACCAGGCTCGCTGGAGACCGGCGGCGCGCTCGGCGTCATTGCCCGCGAGATAGTCGAACTGCCCATGGACAGAGCGGACTTGGGGTTCGACGACGGGCTCGAGGTCCCAGCCGCGCAGGATGTCGAGACCTGCCGCCAGCCGGTCCTCGGGCACGGGTCCGCTGGGCGCGACGACGGCGACGCGCGCTCCGGGGGCGAGGCGTGCGGGCCGGGTGAGCGGTGTCGGTGACGTCACTTGGACAGCTCCAGTACGGGGATCCCGGTCGGGTTGAGGCCGAACACCTGGGCGTACAGGGAGAGTTCGGACTCCAGGACGCGGATCATGGTGTCCGCGCGCCGGAACCCGTGGCCCTCGCCCTCGAAGGCGATGTACGCGTGCGGGACGCGCCGGCCGTCCAGACGGTCGAGGAACCGCTCGCACTGCGCGGGCGGGCAGATCACGTCGTCGAGGCCCTGGAGCAGCAGGAACGGCGCGGTGAGCCGCTCCGCGTGCTCGGCCGGCGAGCGCTCGACGTACCGCGCGGGCACCTCTGCGAGCGGCCCGACGAGCGACTCCAGGTACTGGGACTCGAAGTCGTGGGTCTCACCGGAGCCCCAGGCCGTGAGGTCGAGGATGGGGTAGAGGATCGTGCCGCAGGCGTAGACGTCGGTGCCGGTCAGGGACGCGGCCGTGGTCCAGCCTCCGGCGCTGCCGCCGCGGATCGCGAGCCGGTCGCGGTCGGCGGTGCCCTCGGCGGCGAGCGCGAGCGCCACGGCGGCGCAGTCCTCCACGTCGACGACGCCCCACTGTTCGCGCAGGCGGTTGCGGTACTCACGGCCGTAGCCGGTGGAGCCGCCGTAGTTGACCTCGGCGACGCCGATGCCGCGCGAGGTGAAGTAGGCGATCTCCAGGTCGAGCACGAGGGGTGAGTGCCCGGTGGGGCCGCCGTGTGCCCATACGACGTAGGGCGGCAGTTCGTCGTCGGGCGCGGCGTGGGTGGGGCTGTGCGGCGGATAGATGTGGGCGTGGATGTCCCTGCCCTCGGGACCCGCGAAGGTGCGGATCTGCGGCTCCGGGTAGTACGCGGGGTCGACGGCGTCACCGTGCGCGGCGCCGACGACGCGCGCCCGGCCGGTACAGGTGTCGAGCTCCACGACCTCGTGGCCGGTGCGCGGGCTGGCGGCGACGCCGACGACGCGGGTGCCGTGCACGGCGAGCGCGGGGCTCCACTCGGTCCAGGGTCCGGCGGCGTCCACGACCTCGCCGGTCGCCGGGTCGAGGACGCCGAGCGCGGTGGCGCCGACGCCGTGGACGACGGCGATCAGGCCGCTCTCCAGCGGGGCGAACCAGCGGTGGCCGATCTTCCAGAGCGGTCCGCCGAACTCCTCCTCGCGCGGGCACAGGGGCCGTGGTACGCCGTCCGGGCCGACGCGGTAGAGGTTCCACCAGCCGCTGCGGTCGCTGGAGTAGACGAGGGCGCCGTCCGGCGCCCACTCCACCTGCGCGACGGACTCGTCGGGCCCGCCGAACGCCGTCCTCGCCCCGCTGAACGTGCCGTCTTCGGACACGTCGGCGACGACCAGCTCCGTGCCGTCCCACGGCATGCGCGGGTGGTCCCAGGCGAGCCAGGCGGCACGGCGGCCGTCGGGCGAGAGGCGAGGGCCCGTGACGAACCGGTGGCGACCGTCGGAGAGTTCGCGCACGGCGCCGCGGTCCTCGGCCGCGCTCCCGTCGAGCGGCACCGCGGCGGCGACGCGGCGCACATCGGCCGGCCCGTCGCCGGTGAACTCCTCCAGGACGCACCACACTTCGCCCCGGTCGAGGTGGATCTGCGGATCGGCCCAGCGCAGCCCGTCCCCCACCGCGGAGACGGGCGTGAGGGGGCGGGGTACGGCGCCGGGGGCGTCGGGCTCGTAGGCGTAGAGGCGCTGGTCCGCAAAGTCGGCGAACACAACAAGCGGCCCGTGCGGGCCCTCGGGGCGTCCGGCCCCGGCCCACGGCTGTCCGCCGTACTCGATGACGCGGCTGCGCACGTTCCACGGCGCGGGCAGCACGGTGTGCTCCGTGCCGCCGGCACGCCGTCTGACCAGGGCCCGCCGGCCGCCCTCGGCGGGGCGGGGCTCGGTCCACCATGCCTCGTCGCCGACGAAGCCGACGTACTCCGGCTTCCCGTCGTGCGCCGCGGCCAGCGCGGCCGTGATCGGCGACGGCCACGATCCGTAACTCTGGATCAGCACCAACTTGTCCACGTCCCCCATGACTTCAGAGGCCCCCATGTTCTCCACGTGTGACGCCATTTCCTAGACCGTCTCCCGAACCCGCTTGCCGAAACCCTCCCGGCGGCGCCTACGCGGACCGCAGGAAGCGGTCGAGCACGCGGACGCCGAAGTGCAGCGCCTCGACCGGGACCCGCTCGTCCACGCCGTGGAAGAGCGCCTGGTAGTCGAATCCCTCGGGGAGCTTCAACGGCGCGAAGCCGTAGCCCGTGATGCCGAGCCGCGAGAACTGCTTGGCGTCGGTGCCGCCCGACATGCAGTACGGCACGACGTGCCCCTCCGGCGCGTACTCCTCCACCGCCGAGCGCATCCTCGCGAACGTCGGGGAGTCGACCGGCGCCTGGAGCGCGACCTCACGGTGCTCGAACTCCCACTCCACATCGGGTCCGGTGAGCCGGTCGAGGGTCTCGCGGAACTCGTCCTCGCCGCCCGGCAGATACCGGCCGTCGATGTGCGCGGTCGCCTCTCCGGGGATGACGTTGATCTTGTACCCGGCGGACAGCATCGTCGGGTTGGCGCTGTTGCGGACGGTCGGCGCGACGAGCGCCGCGGCCGGGCCGAGCTTGGTGAGGAGGTCGTCGGCCGAGAAGTCCGGGGAGTCCACGCCGGCGTCGATGCCGTACAGGGCCGCCAGTTCGGTCAGCGCGGCGGCCACAGTCGGCGTGAGCCGCACCGGCCACTCGTGCTCGCCGATCCGCGCGACGGCGGCGGCGAGCCTGGTGACGGCGTTGGCGTGGTTCACCTTCGAGCCGTGGCCCGCCTTGCCGTGGGCGGTGAGCCGGAGCCAGCCCGTGCCGCGTTCGCCCGCCGCGATCGGGTAGATCTGCTTGCCGTGGCCGTCGTGGAAGGTGAAGGCGCCCGATTCGCTGATGCCCTCGGTGCAGCCCTCGAAGAGACCGGCATGCTGGTCGGCGAGGAAGCCGGAGCCGTCCTCGGCGCTCGCCTCCTCGTCGGCGGTGAAGGCGACGACGATGTCCCGGCGCGGGCGCACACCGGCGCGGGCCCACTGCCGGACGACGGCGAGGATCATCGCGTCCATGTTCTTCATGTCGACGGCGCCACGGCCCCATACGACCCCGTCGCGGATCTCTCCGGAGAACGGGTGCACGCTCCAGTCGGCGGCCTCCGCGGGGACGACGTCGAGGTGGCCGTGGACGAGCATCGCGTCGGCGGACGGGTCCGTGCCGGCGATACGCGCGACGACGTTCGTGCGCCCCTTGGTGCGTTCGAGGAGGGTCGGCTCCAGGCCCGCCTCGGCGAGCTTCGTGGCCGCGTACTCGGCGGCCGGGCGCTCCTGGCAGCCGCCGCCACCGCGGTTGGTGGTGTCGATGCGGATGAGCTCGGACGTGAAGGTCACGACCTCGTCGAGCGCCTGCTCGTCCACCTGAAATGCCTGGTCAGCCATACTGTTCCTCCACCGCGGCCGAGACGATCGTGGTGACCGCCTTGAAGGTGCGGATGCCGTCGTACATGGTGTCGTTCGTGTAGGAGATCCTGCGCTCGCCGGTGCGCCGGACGCCGGGCACCACCGTCGCGGCCATCGACAGATGCTCGGCGTCGAACTCGAGCTCGATGGTGAACTGGCCGCCCTGGACGGGCTCGTGGCGCACGGCGAGTGCCGCCGCCTCCTTCGCCGCGGCCCGGATGTCGGTGGCGGTCCGCTTCGGCGTACGACAGACAGCCGCATACCGGGACACATAGTCCTTGACCGCGACCTTGCGGGCCTCGGGCGCGTAACCGAGCGCGTCGTCGCAGGTGAGGTCGTCGCCGGTGACGAGGACGACGGGTACGCCGTACTCGGCGACGACGTGCGCGTTGAGGAGGCCCTCGCTCGCCCGGACGCCGTTGATCCAGACGCCGGTGATGGAGTTGGCGAGGTACGTGTGGGCGAGGACGCCCTCCGTGCCGGCGCCCGTGTGGTAGCCGATGAACGCGATGCCGTCGACGTCGCCGTGCTGGACGCCCTCGACCATGGAGAGCGTCTTGTGGCGGCCCGTGATCATCTCCGCGCGCTCGTCGAGTTGCTCCAGGAGCAGGTTGCGCATCGACCAGTGGGCCTCGTTGATGAGCACCTCGTCGGCGCCCCCGTCGAAGAAGCCGAGCACGGCGGCGTTGACGTCCGAGGTGAACATGGACCGGCAGCGCTCCCACTGCGGGGTGCCGGGCAGCACGTCTCCCGGCCAGGTCACACCGGTGGCGCCCTCCATGTCGGCGCTGATGAGGATCTTCATGGCGCATCACGGTACGCGTCAGGGAACGCGCAGGCCAGAGCCACCCTGAGAGCCAGAGGTCCAGTCCTCCGAAAGGCGGCGGGCGCCCCTGCGATCAGGGTGATCACAGACGTCAGGAGACGGCCGTGTCCGGGCGCTCCTCGACCTCGTCGGCCTTCATCGCCCTCGTCTCGCTCTTGAGGATCCGCAGCGATTTGCCGAGCGAGCGCGCCGTGTCGGGGAGTTTCTTCGAGCCGAACAGGACGATGACCACGATCGCCACGATGAGCAGGTGCCAGGGCTCCAGACCGTTGCGGAACATTTTCGCCCCACCCTTCGTCTCTTCGGATGAGGTGTGCGCCGGACGGCACCCACCAAGAAGCTTGCTACATTGCGCAACTGTACAACCCCGGATCCGAATGAGGGCGCACCCCATGGCAGGCACCCGTGAGCAGTTGTCACCCGCGCGCCGAGGAAGCAGCGCCAAGTCCGCCGCACGCGCGGCGCGACCGAGGCGCAGCCGCGTGCGCTTCACGCTCGCGATATCCCTGTCCCTGCTCGTCCTGCTGACCGGCGGCGTGGGCTGGGTGTACCTCAAACTCGGCGGCGACATCAACACGTTCAGCTCGGACGGGATATCCGGCGACCGCCCGGACGCCGACGCGTCGAAGGGTGAGAACGTCCTCGTCATCGGCTCCGACGCACGCACCGGCGGCAACGAGGCGCTGGGCGGCGGTGACAAGGGCGACATCGGCCGCTCGGACACGGCGTTCCTGCTGCACGTCTACGCCGACCATCGCAACGCCGTCGCGGTGTCCGTCCCGCGCGACACCCTCGTCACGATCCCGCCCTGCAAACTGCCCGACGGCAGCTGGACCAGGACGCGGCCCGACACGATGTTCAACGCGGCGTACTCGACCGGCGAGACCGCCCGGGGCAACCCCGCCTGCACGCAGAACACGGTGGAGAAGCTGACGGGCCTGCGCGTCGACCACACCGTCGTCGTGGACTTCAAGGGCTTCGCCGCCCTGACCGACGTCGTCGGCGGAGTGAAGGTGTGCCTCCCCCAGCCCATCCACCAGCGCGACCTCAACCCCCATCGCACGACCCCGGGCAAGCTCCTGTTCCCGCGCGGCGAGCAGAGCGTCTCCGGACAGAAGGCCCTCGACTACGTCCGCCTGCGGCACGGCATCGGCGACGGCTCCGACATCGGCCGCATCAAACGGCAACAGGCCTTCGTCGGCAGCCTCATCAAGAAGGTCAAGAGCGACGGTCTGACACCCACGAAGCTCCTGCCGCTCGCGAACGCGGCCACCCGGTCGATGACCGTCGACCCCGGCCTCGGCTCCGCCGACAAGCTCCTCTCCTTCGCGATGTCCCTCAAGAACATCGACCTGCACAACACCAAGTTCGTCACCATCCCCTGGCGCTACGAGGGAAGCCGCGTCGCGGTCGTCGAACCGGACGCCGACGCCCTGTGGGCATCACTCAGGGACGACCGGACCATCGACGGAAAGGACGCCAGCGGCAAGAAGGGCGCCCGGTCGAGCGCCTCCCCCGTGCCGTCCGCCGCGCCGAGTCCGGGAGACGGCATCCGCGTCACCGTCTACAACGGAACGAACGTCATGGGACTGGCCGCCCAGGCCGCGCGCACTCTCGAGGGCGACGGGTTCACCGTCACGGGCACGGCGACGGCGTCCACCCAGGACCAGGCCACCACGCTGATCCAGTACGGCCCCGGCGAGAAGGCGCGAGCGGGCACGCTCGCCCAGCGGTTCCCGGGCGCACGCCTGGAAGAGACCTCGACCGCGGGCATCAAGGCGATTCTCGGGCAGGACTACGCGGACCATCCGTCGGCCGCCGCCACGGCATCGCCGGAACCCACCGCCGTACCGTCCGAGGTCTCCGACGACGCCCGCTCCGCCGACGACAACCTGTGCTCGAACCTGTCCTACGGCTGACCTGGTGCAACCGACCGGGACCGTATCGCGTCTTCACCTCTGTCTGTACAGTTGCGCAAATTCGCAACGCACAAGCGCAGCCAGAAACACAGGCACAAGGCACCACACATCACCGAGGGGAACGACGCACACGTGGGCATCATCAGCTGGATCATCCTCGGCCTCGCCGCCGGAGTCATCGCCAAGGTCCTGCTCCCCGGCCGCGACCCGGGCGGCATGATCGGCACGACCCTCATCGGCGTCGCCGGCGCGTTCGTCGGCGGCTGGATCTCGTCGCGGTTCTTCGACCGCCCCATCGAGAACCAGTTCTTCGACGGGCCCACCTGGATCGCGGCCATCGGCGGCTCGCTCGTCCTGCTCATCGGCTACCGCCTCCTCTTCGGCAACTCGCGCGACTGACGGGCGGGTCGATCCCTCATGGGCCCCGGCCCGCCGGCGTCACCGTCCGGGCCGGTGCGCCTCACGAGCGTCCCTCCCCGTACGGCGCGCGCCGCCGGTGAGGTGCTGCTCCACGACGAGAGCGGCGCGCTCGTCGGCCAGGTCCGCTTCCGGCTGTGCGCGCCGTGCCGCACGGGCCGGCTCCTCGGCATCTGGATCCTGGAGTCACGCCGTCAGGAGGGGCTCGGCCGGCGCGCGGTGCGGGTCGCGCTGGCCCAGGGCCACGGCCACCGCTGGAACACCACGCTCCAGACCCGGCCCGGCCGCGGCTTCTTCCTCGCGGTCACCGCACACGAAGGCGTCCCGCTCCGGCACGGCAGGCCGCTCTGCCCGCATCTCCTGGGCCCCTTCGGCAGCGCCCTTGGGCGCCTGGGCCTGCGGCGGCTAGTGTGCCCGCCCCACGACGAGCCATCGTGACGGGAGCTCGATGCGGGTGCCGTCGGGTGTGTACTCGGTGGTGGTGAGCGGGAGCTCGCCGCTCGCCAGCACATCGAGGCCCGCGGTGTGCACGTAGCCGGGGACCGCCGCGTCGGACACCTCGCCGGGCGCGATGCCGTGCGCGAAGACCGGTGCCAGCTTCGCGGGCGGGCCCGTGGGGCTCTGCGCGAGAGACATCAGGACGGGCCGGGCGGCCTCGGCGAGCTCCACGACGAAGGCCCGGCCGCGCTCGCCGACGAGCGCCGCGATGCCGTCGACCAGCGACTGGCGGTCTTCGGACTCGCACTGGTGCAGCACGCCCCGCATGTACACGTTCGCATCGCCGAGTTCGGCGTGCAGCCGGTGTGCCTCGGTCTGCTCGGTGGCGTCGAGCTGCCGGAAGTCGGCCCGGCCCGCGGGGTCGGCGTGCCGGGCGTGGTCGAGCGCGGCGACGGAGAGGTCGGCGCCGAGGACACGCGGGTAGCGGTCGGCGAGGAAGCGGGTCTGGGTGCCGTTCCCGCAGCCGAGGTCCACGACGGGCAGGCCCTTCGCCAAGTGCGGCTCGAACAGGGCGAGATGGACACCGGCGGTGAGGTCGGGCTCGGCGTCCCAGAAGACCCCGCCGGGTTCGCCGGGAGCCTCGCGCCAGAAACTCTCCCAGGCGTCCTTGTACCGACTCGTCACGCTCATCTGCATCTCCCGGGGTGCGGTGGCACGGCAAGATCGGTCTACCGCGCCCCGGGCCCGCCCACAAGCACCCGGCGCATACCTTCACGCCGCATTCGATACGCGTACGCCGAGCGCCCCGGACCGCCAACTATGCTCGCGGCAACGCCAGTTCGAACCATACGGTCTTCCCGGAACCCGTACGGCTCGTGCCCCACTCCCTGGCGAGGGCGCTCACGACGCGCAGGCCACGGCCGAACTCGTCGCCCGGGCCCGCGTTGAGCAGCGTGGGCAGCCTCTGGTCGTCGTCCTCGACCTCGCACACGAGGGTCCCCGAGCGCACCAGGCGTACCTCGACGCTGCGGGTGCGGGCGTGCCGCACGGTGTTGGTGACGAGCTCCCCCACCATGAGTTCGGCGGGGGCGGTGAGCGCGCCGAGGTCCCAGGCCGCGAGCTGGTCGCGGACGAGGGCGCGCGTGCGGGACACCTCGGCGGGCTCGGGAGCGACGCTCCAGTGGGCGACGTCCTCGGGCGCAATGCCGTTGAGCCGTGCCATGAGGAGGGCGACGTCGTCCTTGCGGCCGCCGCGGGTGTTCAGGGATCTGATGATGGTGTCGCAGGCGGCGTCCATGGAGGCCGCCGGGTGGGCGGCGGACTCGCACAGCGTGGCGAGGCCGACGCCGATGTCCTCGCCGCGCACCTCGACGAGGCCGTCGGTGCACATGACGAGCCGGTCGCCGGGCGCCATCGGGGCGCGGACCGATTCGAAGGGGACACCGCCGACGCCGATGGGCGCGCCGGTGGGCAGTTCGAGCAGTTCGCTGCGGCCGTCCGCGGCGCGGACGAGGACCGGCGGGATGTGCCCGGCGTTGGCGAGCTCCAGCTCGTTCGCGATGGGGTCGTAGACCGCGTACAGGCAGGTCGCGAGGTAGTGCTCACCGAGGCGCTGGGCGAGGTCGTCGAGGTTGCGCAGGAGCTGGGCCGGTGGCAGGTCGAGGGCGGCCATGGTCTGGACGGCGGTGCGCAACTGGCCCATCATCGCCGCCGAGTTGAGGCCGTGGCCCATGACGTCGCCGACGACGAGAGCGGTCCGCGAGCCCGGGAGTTTGATCGAGTCGAACCAGTCGCCGCCGACGCGGCCTAGCAGGGTGCCGGGCAGATAGCGGGTGGCGATGTCACAGCCGGGCATGTGGGGCTCGATGTGCGGCAGCATGCTGTCCTGGAGGGTCTCGGCGACGCTCTCCTGGTACGTGTACATGCGGGCGTTGTCGAGGACGAGGCCCGCGCGGGCGGCGAGTTCGGCGCCGGTGACGCGGTCCATGTCGTTGAAGACCGGGCGTTCCCGGTGGCGCAGCAGGATCATGAACCCGAGGACGACGTTGCGCGCCTTCAGGGGCACCACCAGCATCGAGCGGTCGGTGATGAGGGGCCTGATGTCGCGCTTCTCGAACTGCGACGCGATCGCGTTGCCCATCTCCTCGGTGATGCGCGGGACGAGGACGGGCTGCCCTGAGGTCATGCACTGGAAGAACGGCGTGTGCGCGGGGAACGGCATCGACTCGCCGACGGGCACGACGTCGTCCCAGCGGCCCGGCTCGTCCGTGTGCTCCAGGGCGACGCGGTGCCACAGGGTGGTCGCGTCGGGCGGACCTTCCGGGAACCCCTCGCCCGCGACGACCTGTTCGCGAAGATAGGTGCCCGCGACGTCCGTGAAGCGCGGTACGACGGCCCGGCTGACCTCGACGATCGTGCGGGACAGGTCGAGGGACGAACCGATGCGCCCGCTCACCTCGTTGAGGAACTCCAGGTGTTCGCGGACGGCCGCGTACTCCAGGTCGTCCGCGTCGTCGTCCGCCCCGTCGTCGGGTGCGTGGCGCGGCGCGGGCAGTCCGGCGGCGGCCGCGCGGGCGGCCTCCTCCCTGCGGGCCTTGCGCTCGGCGCGCCGGGGCACGCCCCAGTCGGCGGTGACGGGGACACGGTCGTGGAGGCTGAACTCCAGGACGGGATAGCCGAGTTCGAGCACCTGGGAGACGATGCGGGCGCTCTCGCCCACGCTCATGCTGGGCAGGATGGCGGGGAGTCCGCGGGCCAGCTCGTCGGCTCCGGGGAGGTCGGTGTGCAGGGCGAAGCCGGGTGCGATGCGCTCCAGCGGATGCCCATCGGGCACGTCGTCGGCGTGCAGCCGGCCGGCGTCGGCGGCGAGTACGAGGAGCTTCTCCGGCCCGGGGCCGACGAGCGGGTAGGCCCACCACAGGACGTCGATGCGCTGCCGGCGCGGGGCCTCCAGGCGGGCGCGGCCCGCGGCGGGGTAGGAGGCCCGCCCGTCGAGCGAGGAGTCCAGGTCCGGGCCGAACCCGTCGTACGCGCTCTCGTCCGCGTACGCCCGGGCGTTGGGCCCTTCGGGCAGTGCGCCGGAGACGGGCAGCAGGTCGGTGGCGCGATGGCCGACGGCGTCCTCGCGCGCGGGGCCGAAGAGGCGGCGCGCGCCGGTGCTCCAGTGCGAGACGAGTCCCGACTCGTCGACCACGACGACCGCCAGGGGTACACGGCCGGGCACGGGGCTCTGCGGGGCCGTCCCGGTGCCACTGTGCATGGCCTGCGCTCCCTTCCCCGCGCGGTGACCGAGCGTCATTGGTTCGGCCCTTTCCCGTTCCACCGTACGCGGTACGGGGGTACGGGGGGCTGCATCGGCCGAATTGAACGGGCGCGGCGCGCCGGGGCCGGGCGCGCCGCCCGGCCCCCAACGCTCAGTCCTCGTGGCCCAGTTGCAGGTCACGCTCCGTGCGGCCGCCGCCCGCCATGTGCAGCACCGTGGCGACCGGCGGGTAACCGGCCGCGATCACGGTGTACTCGCCCGACGACAGGTCGACGAAGCGGAACGTGCCGTCGCTACCGGTCGTGAGGGTGTCGACGACATTGCCCGCCGCGTCGAGGAGGGTCACGCGCGCGTCCTCGACGGGGCGGCCGCCGCCGGCCCTGACCGTGCCGCGCAGCACGGCGCCGCCCGCGAGTTCGACGTCCTGGCGGGTCTCGCGCGCGGCCATCACGGTGACGGGGAGCGCGGCGGGGCGGAACGCCGGCGCGCTCCCGGCGAGCGTGTACTCGCCGGCCACCAACTCCGTGATGACGTAGCTGCCTTCGCGCCCGCTGCGGGTCGTGGCGACGACCTCGCCGTGGACGTTGGTCAGGGTGACGGTGGCATCGCGCACGGGCGCGCCGTCGGCGGTCAGTACGCTCCCGGCGAGCCGCCCGGCGCCGCCGAGGACGACGTCGAGGTCGACGGGCCGCTCCCCCACGGTGACGGTCACGGCCTGGGGCTGGTGTCCGCCCGCGGCCGCGATCAGGACGTAACTTCCGGAGCCGGGCGTCGACAGGGCGTACCGGCCGTCGTCGCCGCTCGCGCCGCGCCCGATCTGCTGGCCGCCGACGTCGATGAGGGTGAGGGCGGCGCGCGGCACCGCGGTCCCGTCGGAGTGCTGGACGATGCCGCAGACCGGCACGCCGGCTCCGTACGGGGTCCGGGACTGGGACGGGACCGCGGTGGTCTCGCCGCTCGGGGCGCTGTGGGGGGCGGCACTGGACAACAGGGGTGTCTCCTTGAGGAAGAAGGCGATCACGAGGCCGAGGACGAGCACCGGCACGAGGTAGAGGAAGATCCGGGGCATCGCGTCGGCGTACGCCTGGATGTAGCCGTCGCGCAGCGCGGGCGGCAGGGCGTGGACGAGCTGCGGGGTGATGGACTCCGGGTCGGGCAGGCCCGCCCCCTTGGGCAGCCGGTCCGCGAGTGCGTCGGCGAGCCGGTCGGCGAAGAGGGTGCCGAAGATCGCGGCGCCGACGCTGCCGCCGATCTGCCGGAAGTAGTTGTTGGCGCTGGTCGCGGTGCCGATGTCGGCGGGGCGTACGGCGTTCTGCACGGCGAGGATCAGGACCGGCATGATCAGGCCGATGCCCGCGCCGAGTACGGCCATGTAGAGGCTGTAGTGCAGCCGCGGGGTGTCCACTTCGAGGCGGGACAGGAGCCACATGCCCACCGTCGAGAGGGCCCCGCCGAGGATCGGGTAGATCTTGTAGTGCCCGGTGTGGCTGATGAGTTGGCCGGAGACGACCGAGGCGATGACGATGCCGCCCATCATCGGGAGCATGAGCAGCCCTGACTCGGTGGCGCTCGCGCCGTCGACCATCTGGAGGAAGGTCGGCAGGTAACTGGCCGCTCCGAAGAGGGCGATGCCGATGACCATGCCGACCAGGCCGGTGATGTTGAAGACGGGGTCGCGGAACAGCCGCAGCGGGATGATGGGTTCGGCGGCGAAGTGCTCGGCGACGAGGAAGAGCACGGCCGTCACGGCCGCTCCGGCGGCGAGCCCCAGGATGACGCGCGAACCCCACGCGTACTCGGTGCCGCCCCAACTGGTCAGCAGCACCAGGCAGGTCGATGCCGTCGCGAGCAGGAGGGCCCCGAGCACGTCGAGCCTGGCCTTGGCCTTGGGGCGGGGCAGTTTGAGCACGACGGTGACGACGGCGAGCGTGACCAGCCCGAAGGGCACGTTGATGTAGAAGCACCAGCGCCAGGTGAGGTGGTCGGTGAAGTAGCCGCCGAGCAGCGGGCCCGCGACGGACGCGAGGCCGAACGCGGCGCCGATGAGGCCCATGTAGCGGCCGCGTTCGCGGGGCGGCACGATGTCCGCGATGATCGCCTGCACGCCGATCATGAGACCGCCGGCGCCGATGCCCTGGACGGCGCGGAACGCGATGAGTTCGTCCATGTCGCGCGACCAGCCGGCCAGCGCGGAGCCGACGACGAAGACGGCGATGGCGAACTGGAAGACGCCCTTGCGGCCGAAGAGGTCGCCGAGCTTGCCGTAGATCGGCAGACCGATGGTGGCGGTCAGGAGATAGGCGGTGATCGCCCAGGACATCTTGTCCAGGCCGTGCAGCTCGCCGACGACCTTGGGGAGGGCGGTGGCGACGATCATCTGGTCGAGCGCGGCCAGCAGCAGCGCCAGCATGAGTCCGAAGAAGACCATCCGGACCCGGCTCGGGCTGAGGCCGTGGTCGGGGAACTGCCGCTGCTCCACGGCCGGTTGGGGATCGGGGTGCAGGGTCGGTTCCGTCGCCGGCACCGGCCCCGGCTCACTCGTCACCAGCGTCGTCGTGCCCACCTGTCGCTCCCCTCGTCGCGCCTGCGCCGCATATTTCTCGCATTACGCGACAACTGCGGGCAAGCGCGACGAGCGGCGGCTCCGGCGGGTTCCGGGCGCGAATGCGCCGGTGGGAGCCCTACGGCGTACAACCGCGCGCGAGCGGAAAACCACTCGAAACGGTGAGCACTACATCGGGGTCACTTCTCCACCTCGGCGGCGAGCTTCGCGAGGACCTCGTCGTAGATGCGGCCGAGGCCCTTGGGGGCGAAGGTCTTCTCGAAGAAGCCGCCGATGCCGCCCGCGCCGTTCCACACGGTGCTGACGACGACGCGGGAGGCACCCTCGCCGGACGGGGTCACGCGCCAGGTGGTGACCATCGAGGAGTTGCGGTCCTTCTCGACGAGCTCGCCGTCGGTGGGCTCACTGACCTCGAGGAGACAGTCGCGGATCCGCTTGCTGGTGGCCTGGAGCTTCCAGTGGACGAGCGTCCCCTCGCCGTCGCCGCCCTCGCGGACCTCGTACTCGCTGAAGTGCTCGGACAGCAGCTTCGCGCGCGTGCCGCTGTAGTCGGCGAGCGCGTCGAATACGTCGTCCGGCTTGGCGGCGATGACCCGCTCCGTGATGGCCTCGACCTGCGCCATGGCACTTCCTCCAGCAGTCGGTGTTCTCGGTGTTCGAGAGAGAGCCCAAGCCAACCACCCTCCGCATCGGCCGCCAAAATCGGGGTCGCACGATCAAGGGAACATGTGTTCTATTCTGTGCCCAGTGCTAGCTAGGAGGCGTCATGCGCTGGGAGAACCTCACGGAGAATCCGGCTGAAATCCCGACAGGGAGGGTCACGGACGCCGCGCTGTTCGGCGCGGACACCGTGACGACCCGCACTTTCGACACGCCTGAATTCGCAGGCGTCACCTTCCACGAGATCCGGGCCAGATCGATCGTGAACCGCGTGCCCGGCGCCTCCCGCATGCCGTTCGAGTGGACGGTCAACCCGTACCGGGGATGCACGCACGCGTGTGTCTACTGCTTCGCCCGCAAGACCCACAGCTATCTGGACCTCGACACGGGCCTCGGCTTCGACAGCCAGATCGTCGTGAAGGTGAACGCGCCGGAGTTGCTGCGCCGCCACCTGGCCTCGCGCCGCTGGCACGGCGAGCACATCGCGATGGGCACGAACGTGGACTGCTACCAGCGCGCGGAGGGGCGCTACCGGCTGATGCCGGGGATCATCGAGGCGCTCAGGGACTACGCGAACCCGTTCTCGATCCTCACGAAGGGCACGCTGATCCTGCGCGACCTCGACCTGCTGCGGCAGGCCGCCGAGGTCACCGACGTCGGCGTCTCGGTGTCCGTCGGCTTCGTCGACCGCGAGCTGTGGCGCACCGTCGAGCCGGGCACGCCCGCGCCGGAGCGCCGCCTCGACGTCGTCCGCGCCCTCGGCGAGGCCGGCATCGGCTGCGGCGTCCTGATGGCCCCCGTGATCCCGTTCCTGGGCGACCACCCCGGGCAACTGCGGGAGACCGTACGCGCCGTCGCGGCGGCCGGCGCGACCTCCGTGACCCCGCTCGTGCTGCATCTGCGGCCCGGGGCGCGCGAGTGGTTCATGGCCTGGCTCGGGCAGCACCACCCGCACTTGGTGCGGCGCTACGAGCGGCTGTACGCGGAGGGCGCCTACGCGCCGAAGTGGTACCAGCGCCGGATCACCCGTCAGGTGCACGAGCTGGCAGAGGAGTTCGGCATCGGCCCCTCGCGCGCGGAGGGCCCGCGACGGCTGCGCGCACGCCAGGGGCCGGAGCCCGCCCCCGCGGCCACCCAGCTCACTCTTCTCTGATCGCGCGGCTCCCGGACACGTACACGCCAATCGGGTCAACTCTTTGCAGAACAGGACGTTCCCGGCATGGATTCGGGGACCATGCCGCGGGGGCCGCGCGCTCGCGGCCCCGAACCCTCCGTCCTGGGAGGCCCGATGAAGAAAAGCGCAGCCGCCGTGTGCGGCGCCGCCACCATGGTGGCCGGCATGCTCACCGCGGCACCGGCCGCCGCGGCCCCGACCCTTTCCGTCCAGCACGCAACCCTCAACTGGAAGGAGTGCGGCACCAAGAACTACCCGAAGCTCCAGTGCTCCTCGGTACGGGTGCCGCTCGATCACGACCGGCCCGGCGGTGAGCAGATCACGCTCGCCCTGTCCCGGGTCCGGCACACCGCGAAGACGTCGCAGGGCCCGCTCCTGGTGAACCCCGGCGGCCCCGGCGGCAGCGGCCTGTCGCTGGCGGGCTTCGTGGCACGCGAGCTGCCGAAGAGCGTCGCCGCCCAGTACGACGTCGTGGGCTTCGACCCGCGCGGCGTCGGCAAGAGCAAACCGGCCCTGAACTGCCGGCCCAAGCACTTCGCCACCGTGCGCCCGCCCAGCGTGCCGTCCACCCCGGCGATCGAGCGCGCCGACCTCGAGCGCGCGCAGGCGTTCGCGAAGGCGTGCACCACGAAGTACGCGGACGTACTCCCGTACTTCGACACGGTGAGCACGGTCAGGGACATGGACGCGATCCGCGCGGCGCTGGGCGCGCGGCAGCTCAACTACTTCGGCTACTCGTACGGCACCTACCTGGGCGCCGTCTACGCCAAGCTCTACCCGCAGCGCGTGCGGCGCCTGGTGCTCGACTCGATCGTCGACCCGGGCGGGGTCTGGTACGACGACAACCTGGGGCAGGACCACGCGTTCAACGCCCGCCACCAGGCGTTCCTCGCCTGGGTCGCGCGGCACGACGCGACGTACAAGCTAGGCAAGGACCCGGCGAAGGTCGAGGCCGAGTGGTACGCGATGCGCGACGCCGTGCAGAAGAAGCCGGCGGGCAAGACGGTCGGTGCCGCCGAGCTGGAGGACACCTTCCTGCCGGGCGGCTACTTCAACGGCTACTGGCCTTATCTGGCCGAGGCGTTCGCGGCGTACGTGAAGGACAAGGACCCGGCCCCGCTGGTCGCGGCGTACAAGAAGTTGGGCGCTGTCGACGCCGCGGGCGACAACGGCTACAGCGTCTACACGGCCGTGCAGTGCCGCGACGCCCGGTGGCCGCGCGACTGGAACCAGTGGCGCGACGACAACTGGCAGGCGGCCGAGAAGGCCCCCTTCTCCACCTGGAACAACGCCTGGTACAACGCGCCGTGCGCGTTCTGGCCGACGAGCCGGCTGGACCCGCCGGACGTGTCCAACGACGACCTGCCGCCGGCGCTGCTCTTCCAGGCCACCGAGGACGGGGCCACGCCGTACGAGGGCGGGGTCGCCGTCCACCGCGAGCTGCGCGGCTCCAGCCTGGTGGTCGAGCAGGGCGGCGAGAACCACGGCGTCAGCCTGAGCGGGAACGCCTGCCTGGACCGGTACCTGGCCGACTATCTGCGGACGGGGAAGGTGCCGCGCGGCAGCGGCGAGGCGGACGCGACGTGCAAGAAGCAGCCGGAGCCGAAGCCGCTCACGAAGAAGGGCGCCGCCGGTCCGCCCCCGACACGCGGTGTGCGCCTGCACGGGCTGATGGGCTTCCGCGGCTGAGCGCTTCACTTTGATGCACACCCTGGCCGGGGCGGTGTCCGCCGGGTCACGATGGGCGCATGAGCACCCCTCGGACCCACGACACCGCCCCTGCTTCGGTCCCGGCGGCGGAGATCCGCGTCCGGGACATGGCCGACGCCGACTGCGAGGCGGTGGCCGGGATCCGGATCCGCGGCTGGCGGACGGCGTACGCGGGCCTGATGCCCGCGTCCTTTCTGGCCGCGCTGAGCATCGAGGAGGACGCGGCACGCCGCCGCGAGCGTCTCGCGCGGGCCGGTTCGCCGGTGGTGAACGTGGTCGCCGAACGCGCCGGCGACATCGTCGGCTGGGCCTGTCACGGCCCGTCCCGCGACGACGATCTCCCGCCCGGGGAAGCCGAGTTGTACGCGATATACGTGCATGACGGCCAGCTGTCCACGGGCGTGGGCCGCACCCTCCTGCACAGCTGCCTGGACCGCTGCGCCGACGCCGGCTACGAGCGGATACGCCTGTGGGTGGTCAAGGGCAACACCCGCGCCCGCGGGTTCTACGAGCGCGCCGGGTTCACCCCGGACGGCGCCGAGGAGCCGTACGAGGCGGACGGGGAACTCGTACCCGAAGTGCGCTACGTGCGCGCCGTCAGTCTCTGACGCCGCTCGGGCTCTCACGCTGCTCGGGCAGTCGCGCGAGCGCGCGCACCGCGGCCTCGGCGAGCACCGGGTGGGCGAGGGCCGCGGTCAGGACCGGCCGGGCGCGGGCGTCCCCGAGGCCGCCGAGTCCCTCCACGCACGCGAGCGCGACCGCGCGGTACGGATCGCGGGGGCCGAGGCGCCGCTCCAGGGTGGTGATCAGCGCCGGCGCGGACTCGGGAGCGCGCAGTGCGGCCAGGAGCCGCACCGGGTGCAGCGCGTACGCGACCCGCAGCTCGTTCGTGGCGAGCGCGGCGGCCGCGCGTGCGGTGCGCGGGTCGCCGAGCGCGGCCAGAGCGTGCGCGGCGGTGGCACAGCGTGCCGGGTCGCGGTGGTTGAGGAGCAGGACGAGCGCCTCGAAGGCCCGGCGGTCCCCCGCCACTCCGAGGCGGTACGCGGCCAGCTCCCGGGCCCACAGCGGCTGCCCGGGCTCGGTCAGCAGGGCCGCGAGCTCGTCGACGTCGCCGGTCGCCGCGAGGCGGTCGAGAAGGGGGGAGGCGCCCGACTCGGCCCGTAAGCGCTCCGTGACCGATCGCAACTCTTCGTCCATGCGGTCCAGCGTAGACAGGCCCCGGGCCCCCGCGACGTAGATCACAGAGACTGATGAACGCCGAGGACTGGCGCGCTCGTTACTCGCCGGTTAGCCTCAATTGAGCGGGGCACACTCCCCGCACCCCACTCCTGGCGGCCTGGTGACGCAGCCGCCGAGAGTGTCAGTCGGTTCGGTGCCTCAGGTACCGCAGTACGGCGCGGCCCCGGGACAGGGCCCGCCGGATCTCTCTTTCACCGATTCACCGGACGCCTGTGTGCGTCGCGTCCGGGCTCGGATTCCCGCACTCCGTGCGCCCGTCGGCGTATCCGCGTGTGCCCCTCAGTCGTCACTCCTCCCTCCTGGAGTCCTCAGATGGACGCTCCCCTGTCCCCCGCATCCCCGGCCACCCTCCCGACCGTCGCGGTCGTCGGCCTCGGCACCATGGGCACCGGCATCGCCGAGGTGCTCGCCCGCGCCGGCCGTGAGGTCATCGGTATCGACGTCAGCGAGGCCGCGGCCGCGCAGGCCGTCGCCGCGCTCGAGGCCTCGACGGCGCGTGCGGTGCGCCGCGAGCGCCTCACCGAGGACGAGCGGCGCGACGTCCTCGCCCGCTTCCGCACCTTTACGGACCTCCAGGCCGCGGCCGACGCCGACCTCGTCATCGAGGTGGCTCCGGAGTCGTACGAGATCAAGCAGCAGATCTTCCGGGAGCTCGACACCGTCGTGCGGCCCGAGACGATCCTCGCGACCGGTACGAACGCCCTGTCCGTGACGCGGCTCGCCGCCGACTCGGCCCGCCCCGAGCGCGTCCTCGGGCTGCACTTCTTCAACCCGGCGCCCGCGATGAAGCTCGTCGAGGTGGTCTCGTCGGTGCTCACCGCGCCCACGGCCGTCGCGGCGGTCACCGATCTCGCCGTCGAACTGGGCAAGGAGCCCGTCGCGGTGGGCGACCGGCCCGGTTTCGTCGCCGACGGCCTGCTCTTCGGCTACCTCAACCAGGCCGCCGCGATGTACGAGACCAAGTACGCCTCCCGCGAGGACATCGACGCCGCCATGAAGCTGGGCTGCGGCCTGCCCATGGGTCCCCTCGCGCTGCTCGACCTCATCGGCATCGACACCGCGCGCACGGTCCTCGAGGCCATGTACGCCGAGTCCCGCGACCGCCTGCACGCGCCGGCGCCCGTCCTCAAGCAGCTCAGCGAGGCGGGTCTGACCGGCCGCAAGTCGGGACGCGGCTTCTACACGTACACGGAACCGGGCAGCTCCGAGGTGGTGCGGGACGCGCTCACCCCGCTCACGGGCGAGGTCGTGGCCGGCGCGCGCACGATCCGCTCGGTCGGCGTCGCGGGCTCCGGCACCATGGCGTCCGGCATCGCGGAGGTCTTCGCGAAGGCGGGCTACGACGTGGTGCTCGCCGCACGCAGCGAGGAGAAGGCCGAGAAGGCCAAGTCCCGTATCGGCAAGTCTCTTTCGCGTTCTGTCGACAAGGGCCGCATGACCGCCGAGGCGGCGGCGCAGACCCTGGACCGGATCACTCCGGCCGGTTCGTACGACGCCTTCTCCGACGTCGACCTGGCCCTCGAAGCCGTGGCCGAGGACCTGGAGATCAAGCAGCAGCTCTTCGCGACGTTCGACAAGGTGTGCAAGCCGGGCGCGGTCCTGGCCACCACGACCTCGTCCCTGCCCGTCGTGGCCTGCGCCCGCGCGACCTCGCGCCCGCAGGACGTGATCGGCATGCACTTCTTCAACCCGGCCCCTGCGATGAAGCTCGTCGAGGTCGTGCGGACCGTGCTGACCGGCGACGACGTGCACACCACCGTCCGCGAGGTGTGCACGAAGATCCGCAAGCACCCGGTGGACTGCGGTGACCGCGCGGGCTTCATCGTGAACGCGCTGCTGTTCCCGTACCTGAACAACGCGATCAAGATGGTGCAGGAGCACTACGCGACGCTCGACGACATCGACGCCGCGATGAAGCTCGGCGGCGGCTACCCGATGGGGCCCTTCGAGCTCCTGGACGTGGTCGGCCTCGATGTCTCGCTGGCCATCGAGAAGGTCCTGCACCGCGAGTTCCGCGACCCGGGCCTGGCCCCCGCGCCGCTGCTCGAGCACCTGGTGGCCGCGGGCTGCCTCGGCCGCAAGACCGGCCGCGGCTTCCGCGAATATGCCCGCCGCTGACCGGCCCACGGGCAGCGGCACCGCCCGCCCCACGGACTGGGGCGGGCTGCTCCGGCCGCCCGGCCTCACACCCCCCGCCCGGGACCCGGGCGGGGGGAACCCCGCTCGGGCGCACGCCACCGCGCATATGCAGTACGTTCATGGCATGTCCAAGGCCGCCAAGTCCTCCCGTACGACGCCCACGCCCGACGCTCCGGAGAGCGCCGCGGGGTCCCGCGCCGCCGCCCAGCGGCTCAAGATGCGCCGGGAGCTGGCGGCCGCGGCGATGGAGCTCTTCGCGACGAAGGGCTACGAGGCCACGACGGTCGACGAGATCGCGGCGGCGGCGGGGGTCGCGCGGCGGACCTTCTTCCGTCACTTCCGCTCCAAGGAAGAGGCGATCTTCCCGGACCACGACGACACCCTGATCCGGGCGGAGGCGGTCCTCAACGCGGCGCCCGCGCACGAGCATCCGCTCGACACGGTGTGCCGCGGCATCAAGGAAGTCATGAAGATGTACGCGGCGTCGCCCGCCGTGTCGGTGGAGCGCTACCGCCTCACGCGCGAGGTACCCACCCTGCGCGAGCGCGAGATCGCCTCGGTGGCCCGCTACGAGCGGCTGTTCACCCGCTATCTCCTCGGCCACTTCGACGAGCACGCCCACCAGCACGGCAATGACGACCCGCTGCTCGCCGAGGTCGCCGCGTCCGCCGTCGTCACCGCCCACAACCACGTGCTGCGGCGCTGGCTGCGGGCCGGCGGCCAGGGCGACGTCGAGAATCAGCTCGACCACGCCTTCGCGATCGTCCGCAAGACGTTCGGTACGGGCATCGGCGCAGGCCGGGACACCGCCACCGCCACCACACCCGCCGCCTCGGTGAGCACCGGAGGCGACGTCCTGGTCACCGTGGCGCGTACCGACACGCCGCTGGACGAGATCATGGGGACGATCGAGAAGGCGCTGCGGGACCGCGGCTAGTCTCCGCCAGGAATTTTCTGAACTCCGCGGGAACCAGGGGCTGTTGACGCCCACCCAGGGAAACCCGCATACGCGGCACTCCGCGACGCTCCCGGGAGAGGGGGCCCGTCGGCGAGCGGACGCGGCACTCCCCGGCGCTCCCGGATGCGGGCTTCCACTCGCCGAGCGCCGCCGCCCCGGCGGGCCGTCCGGCGCGCGCGGCGCGCGCGGCTTCCTGAGGGCGGCGGCGGTCCCCCACCGGCCGGCCAAGACCGAACCCCTATCCGGCCACAAGGTGCGCGACCGCGACCCGCCCGCCGCCCTCTCGCCGCATCTCGCCCCGCGTCGCCCCGGCCTCCCGGAGGCCCCTCGGAGGCCCTGTGGACCCCCTCCGGGGCCTCCGAGACGCAGTTCAGGGCCGTCGATGACCTCCGGTGCCACCGGGCCGTACCACCTCTGACCTGCACTGATCGATCATCGCTCAAAAACTTGTGGCACCCAGTGTCTTGCCGACTGGCACGCGGTGCCATACGTTGAATGTGTCCGGGCGGCCGGCGTACAGAGAACTTCCGTACGTCGGCTGTCCCCGCAAGCCACCCCAAACCGTGGCGAGTGCGCCCGGACGCCTGCGTCACAGGCAAACTTCTCGCGCCGACCAAGCGCTGCCGTAGCAACACCCCCGCCGAACCGACGGCACCTCTTCACCCAACACAGCAGCTCTCCACCCCGACGTACCCCTCAACGTCCCCCTGGGACGCATCGCCGGAGGCAATACCGTGAAGGAAATCCTGGACGCGATTCAGTCGCCGGAGTCGACCTCCGCCGACTTCGCCGCTCTGCCGCTCCCCGAGTCGTACCGCGCCATCACCGTGCACAAGGACGAGACGGAGATGTTCGCCGGCCTCGACACCCGGGACAAGGACCCCCGCAAGTCGATCCACCTGGACGACGTGCCGGTCCCCGAACTCGGCCCGGGCGAGGCGCTCGTGGCCGTCATGGCCAGCTCCGTGAACTACAACTCGGTCTGGACCTCGATCTTCGAGCCGGTGTCCACCTTCAGCTTCCTGGAGCGCTACGGACGCCTGTCGGAGCTCACCAAGCGCCACGACCTGCCATACCACATCATCGGTTCCGACCTCGCGGGCGTCGTGCTGCGCACCGGTCCCGGCGTCAACGCCTGGAACCCCGGCGACGAGGTCGTCGCGCACTGCCTCTCCGTCGAGCTGGAGTCCTCGGACGGCCACAACGACACGATGCTCGACCCCGAGCAGCGCATCTGGGGCTTCGAGACGAACTTCGGCGGCCTCGCCGAGATCGCGCTCGTCAAGTCCAACCAGCTGATGCCGAAGCCGGACCACCTGAGCTGGGAAGAGGCCGCGGCCCCCGGCCTGGTGAACTCCACGGCGTACCGCCAGCTCGTCTCGCGCAACGGCGCGGGCATGAAGCAGGGCGACAACGTCCTGATCTGGGGCGCCAGCGGCGGACTCGGTTCGTACGCCACGCAGTTCGCGCTGACCGGCGGCGCCAACCCGATCTGTGTCGTCTCCAGCCCGGAGAAGGCCGCCATCTGCGAGGCCATGGGCGCCGAAGCGGTCATCGACCGCAACGCCGAGGGCTACAAGTTCTGGAAGGACGAGCACACCCAGGACCCCAAGGAGTGGAAGCGCTTCGGCAAGCGCATCCGCGAGCTGACCGGCGGAGAGGACGTCGACATCGTCTTCGAGCACCCGGGCCGCGAGACCTTCGGCGCCTCCGTGTACGTCACCCGCAAGGGCGGCACGATCGTCACCTGCGCCTCGACGTCCGGCTACAACCACGAGTACGACAACCGCTACCTGTGGATGTCCCTCAAGAAGATCGTGGGCTCGCACTTCGCCAACTACCGCGAGGCGTGGGAGGCGAACCGCCTGGTCGCCAAGGGCAAGATCCACCCGACGCTGTCGAAGGTGTACTCCCTCGAGGACACCGGCCAGGCCGCCTACGACGTGCACCGCAACCTCCACCAGGGCAAGGTCGGCGTCCTCGCGCTGGCCCCGAAGGAGGGCCTGGGCGTCCGCGACCAGGAACTGCGCGCCCAGCACATCGACGCCATCAACCGCTTCCGCAACATCTGAACCCCCAAGGAGTAGCGGAACATGACTGAGCGCCAGAAGGACCGGCCGTGGCTGATGCGCACGTACGCCGGTCACTCCACGGCTGAGGCGTCCAACGAGCTGTACCGGCGCAATCTCGCCAAGGGCCAGACGGGTCTGTCGGTCGCCTTCGACCTGCCGACGCAGACCGGCTACGACCCCGACCACATCCTCGCCCGCGGCGAGGTCGGCCGGGTCGGGGTGCCGGTCTCGCACCTCGGTGACATGCGCCGGCTGTTCCAGGACATCCCCCTGGAGCAGATGAACACCTCGATGACCATCAACGCCACCGCCATGTGGCTCCTGGCGCTCTACCAGGTCGTCGCCGAGGAGCAGGGCGCGGACATCACCCAGCTCCAGGGCACGACGCAGAACGACATCGTCAAGGAGTACCTGTCGCGGGGCACGCACGTGTTCCCGCCGAGTCCCTCCCTGCGGCTGACGACGGACATGATCGCGTACACGGTCCGGCACATGCCGAAGTGGAACCCGATCAACATCTGCAGTTACCACCTCCAGGAGGCGGGGGCCACACCGGTCCAGGAGATCGCGTACGCGATGTCCACCGCCATCGCCGTTCTCGATGCCGTACGCGACTCAGGGCAGGTCCCCGCCGAGAAGTTCGGGGACGTCGTGGCCCGCATCTCCTTCTTCGTGAACGCGGGTGTCCGCTTCATCGAGGAGATGTGCAAGATGCGGGCGTTCGGGCGGATCTGGGACCAGATCACACGCGAGCGATACGGCATCGAGAACGCGAAGCAACGCCGCTTCCGCTACGGCGTCCAGGTCAACTCCCTGGGCCTGACCGAGGCGCAGCCGGAGAACAACGTCCAGCGCATCGTCCTGGAGATGCTGGCCGTGACGCTGTCCAAGGACGCCCGTGCCCGCGCCGTCCAGCTCCCTGCCTGGAACGAGGCGCTCGGCCTGCCCCGCCCCTGGGACCAGCAGTGGTCCCTGCGCATCCAGCAGGTCCTCGCACACGAGAGCGACCTGCTGGAGTACGAGGACATCTTCGCGGGATCGCACGTCATCGAGAAGAAGGTCGACGAGCTCGTCGCCGACTCGTTCGCCGAGATCGAGCGGATCCAGGAGATGGGCGGCGCGATGGCCGCCGTCGAGTCCGGCTACCTCAAGTCGCAGCTCGTCTCCTCGCACGCCGAGCGACGGGCACGGATCGAGGGCGGCGAGGAGAAGATCGTCGGCGTGAACATCCACGAGTCGACCGAGCCGAACCCGCTCACCGCCGACCTGGACGCCGCGATCATGACGGTGGATCACCAGGTCGAGTCGCGGGTCGTGCGGGCCATCGACGAGTGGCGCACCACGCGCCAGGAGTCGAGCGACCGGCAGGGCATGGGCGACCCGTTCCACTACCCGACCACCCAGCAGGCCGTGGAACGCCTGAAGGAGGCCGCGGCCGGCACGGAGAACCTCATGGAGGCCACCCTCGAATGCGCCCGCGCCGGGGTCACGACCGGCGAGTGGTCCGAGGCGCTGCGCGAGGTCTTCGGCGAGTTCCGGGCGCCCACCGGCGTCTCGTCCGCGCCGGTCGCCGTCACCGCCGAGGAGGGCACGCCGCTCGCCTTCGTCCGCGAGAAGGTCCGCCGCACCGGCGACGAGCTCGGCGGCAAGCTGCGCCTCCTGGTCGGCAAGCCGGGCCTCGACGGGCACTCGAACGGCGCCGAGCAGATCGCCGTCCGGGCCCGTGACGCGGGCTTCGAAGTGGTCTACCAGGGCATCAGGCTCACGCCCGAACAGATCGTGTCCGCCGCGCTCGCCGAGGACGTGCACTGCGTCGGCCTGTCGATCCTCTCCGGGTCGCACGCCGCGCTCGTGCCCGACGTCCTCGACCGGCTGCGCGAGGCGGGCGCCGCCGAGATCCCGGTGATCGTCGGCGGCATCATTCCCAACGGCGATGCCGAGGACCTGAAGCGCGCGGGCGTGGCCGCCGTCTTCACCCCCAAGGACTTCGGCATCACGGAGATCATCGGACGTATCGTCGACGAGATCCGGCAAGCGAACCAGCTCGACCCTCTGGAGGTCCCCGCATGACCGCGCCCATCAACCGTCTCCGTCCCCGCCGCTCGTGTCTCGCGGTCCCGGGATCGAACCCCCGCTTCCTGGAGAAGGCCCAGGGTCTGCCCGCGGACCAGGTCTTCCTGGACCTGGAGGACGCCTGCGCGCCGCTCGCCAAGCCGGAGGCGCGGCACACCATCGTCAAGTTCCTGAACGAGGGCGACTGGACGGGCAAGACGCGCGTGGTGCGCGTGAACGACTGGACGACCGAGTGGACGTACCGCGACGTCGTCACGGTCGTCGAGGGCGCGGGCCAGAACCTCGACTGCATCATGCTGCCGAAGGTCCAGGACGCGCAGCAGATCGTCGCGCTCGATCTGCTGCTCACGCAGATCGAGAAGACGATGGGCTTCGAGGTCGGCAAGATCGGTATCGAGGCGCAGATCGAGAACGCGCAGGGCCTCAACAACGTCAACGCGATCGCGACGGCCTCCCAGCGCGTCGAGACGATCATCTTCGGCCCGGCCGACTTCATGGCCTCCATCAACATGAAGTCCCTGGTCGTCGGCGAGCAGCCGCCCGGCTACGACGCCGACGCCTACCACTACATCCTGATGAAGATCCTGATGGCCGCCCGCGCCAACAACCTCCAGGCGATCGACGGCCCCTACCTGCAGATCCGCAACCAGGAGGGCTACAAGGCGGTCGCGAAGCGCGCCGCGGCCCTCGGTTTCGACGGCAAGTGGGTGCTGCACCCGGACCAGGTCGCCGCGGCGAACGAGATCTTCTCGCCCTCGCAGGAGGACTACGACCACGCCGAGCTGATCCTGGACGCGTACGACTTCTGCACGTCCGAGGCCGGCGGCAAGAAGGGCTCGGCGATGCTGGGCGACGAGATGATCGACGAGGCCAGCCGCAAGATGGCCCTCGTCATCTCCGGCAAGGGCCGCGCCGCGGGCATGCAGCGCACCTCCAAGTTCGAAGCCCCGGAGGCCTGAGCACCATGCAGTTCGGACGCACGTACGAAGAGTTCGAGGTCGGCGCGGTCTACAAGCACTGGCCCGGAAAGACCGTCACGGAGTACGACGACCACCTCTTCTGTCTCCTGACGATGAACCACCACCCCCTCCACATGGACACGAACTACGCGGAGAAGACGACCGACTTCGGCAAGAACGTCGTCGTGGGGAACTACATCTACTCGCTGCTCCTCGGCATGTCGGTGCCGGACGTGTCCGGCAAGGCCATCGCCAACCTGGAGGTCGAGTCGCTCAAGCACGTGGCGCCGACCTTCCACGGCGACACGATCTACGGCGAGACGACGGTCCTCGACAAGACGCCCTCCCGCTCGAAGAACGACCGCGGGATCGTCTACGTGGAGACCAAGGGCTACAAGCAGGACGGCACGCTGGTCTGCGTGTTCCGCCGCAAGGTGATGGTCCCCACCGAGACGTACATCAAGGAGCGCGGCGGCGAGCAGCCGGGCCGTCCCGAACTGAAGCAGCAGGAGAAGTAGCCATGGCGCGACTCGCCCAGACCGCCGGTCTCACCGACGTCCAGCAGGAGATCCTCTCCACCGTCCGCGACTTCGTGGACAAGGAGATCATCCCGGTCGCGACCGAGCTGGAGCACCGCGACGAGTACCCGCAGCAGATCGTCGACGGCCTCAAGGAGTTGGGCCTGTTCGGCCTGATGATCCCCGAGGAGTACGGGGGCCTGGGCGAGTCCCTTCTCACGTACGCCCTGTGCGTCGAGGAGATCGCCCGCGGCTGGATGTCCGTCTCCGGCATCATCAACACCCACTTCATCGTGGCGTACATGCTCAAGCAGCACGGCACGCAGGAGCAGAAGGACCACTTCCTGCCGCGCATGGCGCTGGGCGAGACGCGCGGCGCGTTCTCGATGTCGGAGCCGGCGCTCGGCTCCGACGTGTCGGCGATCTCGTCGAAGGCGGTGAAGGACGGGGACGAGTACGTCCTGAACGGCCAGAAGATGTGGCTGACGAACGGCGGTTCGTCGTCTCTGGTGGCCGTTCTGGTCAAGAGTGACGAAGGACACCCCGAGGGTACGGCGCCCCACAAGTCGATGACGACCTTCCTCGTCGAGAAGGAGCCCGGCTTCGGAGAGGTCTGCCCCGGCCTCACGATCCCGGGGAAGATCGACAAGATGGGTTACAAGGGCGTCGACACGACCGAACTCATCATGGACGGACTGCGCATTCCGGCCAATCGGGTACTCGGCGGCGAGACCGGCCGAGGGTTTTACCAAATGATGGACGGAGTCGAAGTCGGCCGCGTGAATGTCGCGGCACGTGGCTGCGGCGTCGCGCAGCGTGCGTTTGAGCTGGGGGTTTCCTACGCCCAGCAACGCCACACCTTCGGCAAGCCGATCGCCCAGCACCAGGCCATCCAGTTCAAGCTCGCGGAGATGGCTACCAAGGTCGAGGCCGCCCATGCGATGATGGTCAACGCAGCACGCAAAAAGGACTCCGGGGAACGAAACGACCTCGAAGCAGGAATGGCGAAGTATCTCGCCTCCGAATACTGCAAGGAAGTGGTCGAGGACGCCTTCCGGATCCACGGCGGCTACGGCTTCTCCAAGGAGTACGAGATCGAGCGTCTCTACCGCGAGGCACCGATGCTGCTCATCGGTGAAGGTACGGCCGAGATCCAGAAAATGATCATTGGCCGCCGCCTGCTCGAGGAGTATCGATTCCAGGGCTGAATGTCCGCTACAGGGTGTTTTGTTCGAGAAGAACATCACACCCTGTCAGCACTCTTCAGCCGCCGACTCAGCTTCCTGGCTTGCCCAGTTGTGGCTCGCAACCGATAGCATCCCGGAAAAGCCGCCGTCCCCCGTACAGAGCGCGGCATCATCCGCTACGAAGGTCATCCATGCCCCACAGCCAAACCTCTGCACCACGCGACGGCGTCCTCGGAGGACGCATTGCGCGCGGAGCATCGCCGTGGCTCCTGCCGACCGTCGCCACAGCCGCCCTGAGCCTGGCCCGTTCGCGTCGCTCCAAGAAGGCCGCCGCAGTAGCCGTACCCGCCACCGCTCTGGCGGCCGGCATGCTGTGGTTCTTCCGCGACCCCGAGCGTGAGATCGCCCCCGGCCGGGTCATCTCCCCGGCCGACGGCGTGGTGCAGAGCATCATGCCGTGGAAGGACGGGCGGACCCGGGTCGCGATCTTCATGAGCCCGCTGAACGTCCACGTCAACCGCGCGCCCCTCGCGGGCACGGTGACGTCCGTGGAGCACATCCCCGGCGGGTTCGTCCCGGCGTTCAACAAGGAGAGCGAGAACAACGAGCGCGTTGTCTGGCACTTCGACACCGAGCTCGGCGACATCGAGATGGTGCAGATCGCCGGTGCGGTCGCCCGCCGGATCGTCCCGTACGTCCCGCAGGGCACCAAGCTCGAGCAGGGCGAGCGCATCGGTCTGATCCGCTTCGGGTCGCGCGTCGACATCTACCTCCCCGAGGGTGTCGAGGTCGCGCTCGAGGTCGGGCAGAAGACCGTGGCTGGGGTGACTCGCATTGACCGTGACTGATCCAGAGACGCAGGCCGGGTGGGTGCCCGAGGCCGAGGAGGCTGACGAAGCGGAGGAAGTGCCGCTTTCACTGCGCCTGTCGATAGCGGACACCCTCACGCTCGGTAACGCCACGTGCGGCTTCATGGCGGTGTACTTCACCACCACCGGCATCCTGATCCCGCACATCCAGGGCAGCAACGACTCCGGCATGGCCCGGCACAGCGCGGCCACGGCCGTGATCCTGATGCTGGCCGCGGCGATCTTCGACCTGTTCGACGGCCTGGTGGCGCGCAAGCTCCGCTCGTCGCCGATGGGCGCCGAGCTGGACAACCTCTCGGACCTCATCAGCTTCGGCCTCGCGCCCGCCTACTTCGTCCTCGTGTACGGCATGGTCGCGGACGACGCGCATCAGCGGGTCGCGGCGGTGGGCGCCATCGTGGTGCTCCTGGCCGTCGTGCTGAGACTCGCGAGATTCTCGTGCGTGACGGTCAAGGACGGCACCTTCCAGGGCATGCCGAGCCCCTTCGGGGCGCTCACGGTCGTGTCGATCGTGCTCCTCGAGCTGCCGTTCGTGGCCACGGTCCTCGCGATCATCGGGACGGCCTGGCTGATGGTGAGCCGCGTCGAGTACCCGAAGCCGCGCGGTCCGCTCGCGGTCGCGATGCTGGGGTGGATCGTGGCGGCGATGGGGCTCCTGGCGGCCTGGGCGTTCGACGCCCCCGGCGGCCAGCTGCTGCTCCAGACGGGCTGCGCGCTCCAGCTGGTCCTCGGCGCCGTGATCCCGCTGTTCGCGACGGCCCGGAGGGTGAACAACTTCCGGGACAACCGCCGCGAGGCACGCGCCGCGCAGCTGCCGTAACCGGTACCCGTACCTCCGAAGGGCCCCGAACCGCTTGGTTCGGGGCCCTTCGCCTGTCTCAGGGCGCGGGGTGCAGGCCGGTGCCGGGCAGGCCTGGGCGTACCAGGACCTTCACGTGGTCGTCGGGCCGGCGGAGCGTGTCCAGGGCCGCGGACACCCCGCCGAGGCCCACCTGGCCCGTGACGAGATGACCCTGCCCTCGACGCGTACCGGCTCGCGCCGGAGTGGGAGTCACCCTCACCCCGGCGCGCGTCAGGCGTCAGGCGTCACCTGTCACACGAGGAAGTCGCGGGCGATCCGCTCCGCCACCGTCTCCAGGATCGGGCCGGCCTCGGCGATGCAGCGGGCCACGTCCGGCTCCACGTCCGTGAGGGCGTAGGCGCGGCGGATGCCCGCGCGGCCCAGGGCCTCTGGAGGGAGGGCGAGGCGGCCGCAGACCGCCACGACCTCGATGCCCGCCGCGCGGGCCGCCGCGGCGACGCCCGCCGGTGCCTTGCCGTGCAGCGTCTGCTCGTCGAGGGAGCCCTCGCCGGTGATGACGAGGGTGGCGCGGGCGAGCGCGGGCGCGAAGCCGAGCACGTCGAGCATGACCTCGATCCCGGCCCGGAAGCTCGCTCCGAGGCCCACGAGGGCGCCGTATCCGATGCCGCCGGCGGCTCCGGCGCCGGGCGATTCGGCGTACTCGAGTGCCTTCGGGCCGATCGCCTCGGCCAGGACCCGCGCGAAATGGGCCAGCGCCGCGTCCAGGGTGGCGACGTCGTCCGCCGTCGCGCCCTTCTGCGGGCCGTACACGGCGGGCGCGCCCTTCGGGCCGGTCAGCGGGTTGTCGACGTCACTGGCGAGGACGATCTCCACGTCGGCCAGGCGCGGGTCGAGCCCCGAGAGATCGGCCGTGGCCAGGTCGGCGAGGGGCCCGCCGCCCGGGCCGACGGGCTTGCCGTCCGCGTCCAGGAAGCGGGCGCCGAGCGCGGCCAGCATTCCGGCGCCGCCGTCGGTCGTGGCGCTGCCGCCCACGCCGAACACGATGGAGCGGGCGCCCGCGTCGAGCGCCGCGGCGAGCAGTTCGCCGGATCCGTACGTGGTCGAGGTCAGCGGCGCGAAGACGCCTTCGGGCAGCAGCTGGAGCCCGGACGCCTCGGCCATCTCGACGACGGCCGTGCCGTCGCGCAGGGCGTACGCCGCCGTGACCTCGTCGCCGAGCGGCCCGGTGACCCGTACCTCGCGGCGCTCGAAACCGGCCGCCACGGCCGCGGCCACCGTGCCGTCCCCGCCGTCCGCGACGGGCACGGACTCGACCGTCACGCCGGGCGCGATCCGCCGCAGGCCGGCCGTGACCCGCTCGGCGACCTGCACGGCCGTGAGCGAGCCCTTGAACTTGTCCGCGGCGATGAGCACGCGCTCCGCCGTCACTCCAGCGTCCGCCACCTTGCATTCCCCTTGCTTTCGCGCCTTGCTCGCGCAAGGCAGTCGCGCCGCTGCGACCTTAACCGGAGGTGGGGGCCGCTGCCCATGGCTGTCCGGTCCGCGAAACGGCACGCCCGGGCTATAAGTCTTGATATTCCCCCTCATAGCGGGGTGACTTGAGCGCGGAAATGATCGATCAGCCGGGCGCGGTGCGAACGGTCCGGCGCCCACTGCGGAACGCCTCGCCCCGACACGCCCCCTCATCGGGTACACCAAGGGCATGACCCCAGTGGGCAGCAACCTCCAGGACCGGGTGCTCGGCGGCTGGCTCGGCCGGATCGCCGGCAACATGCTCGGCAAGCCGGTGGAACAGGGCGAGCACTGGACCCGGGCGCGCATCGACGGCTACCTGCGGCGGGCCGCCGCCCTGCCGCTCACCGACTATCTGCCCGAGCCGGCCGACGAGTCCGACGGCCTCGCGCTGCGCCCCGAGTGGCGCCGGTGCGTGCGCGGGCGGATCCACGGCAGCTGCCGGGACGACGACGTGGACTACGCGATCCTCGG
Source organism: Streptomyces sp. NBC_01446 (assembly GCF_026340095.1). Taxonomy (GTDB): domain Bacteria; phylum Actinomycetota; class Actinomycetes; order Streptomycetales; family Streptomycetaceae; genus Streptomyces; species Streptomyces aureus. The sequence continues at coordinate 1,536,613 of NZ_JAPEPO010000001.1, forward strand.
CCTGCACCTCCTGGAGACGCACGGCTTCGCCTTCTCCACAGAACAGGTGGGTGATCTGTGGCTGCTGAGGCTGCCGTATCTGCAGACGTTCACAGCGGAGCGGGCGGCGTACCGCAATCTCGCGAACGGGCTGAAGCCGCCGCTCACCGCGACGTACGACAACCCGTACCAGGAGTGGATCGGCGCGCTGATCCGTGCCGACGTCTTCGGCTGGACCTGCCCGGGCGACCCGCGTCGCGCCGCCTCCCTGGCCCGCCGCGACGCGGTCCTGTCCCATACGGGCAACGGCGTGTACGGGGCGATGTGGGCGGCGGCGCTCGTCGCGGCGGCGTTCACGGCTCCGGGCCCGCGCGCGGCGCTCGACACCGCGCTCACCGTGATCCCCGCGAGCAGCCGACTGGCCCGCACGGTGCGCCGCACGGCGACGCTCCACGAGTCGCGGCTGAGCTGGGAGGAGACACTGGCCACGCTGGAGGAGGAGACGGCCGGGCTCGGCTGGATCCACACCGTCCCGAACGCGGCCGTCATCACGGCCGGGCTCCTGTACGGCGACGGGGACTTCACCCGCACCCTCGCACTCACGGTGCGCGGCGGGCTGGACACCGACTCGAACGGCGCGACGGCCGGGTCCGTGGCCGGTGTGCTGTGCGGGGCGGCGGCGATCCCGGCGCAGTGGAAGGACCCGCTGGAGGACCGGGTGCGCAGCGCGGTGTTCGGGTTCGACGGCGCGCGGATCAGCGAACTCGCGGCGCGTACGGTCGAGTTGGCCGAGGCGTAGCCCGGCGGACGCAGGCCCCGGCACAGGGTCGCTAGGCTTCCCGCATGACTGCCTCCGCCGAGTTCGCCGCGTACATCGCGGGTCTCCCCCGTGTCCTGTGCGGCGCCGCCGCGCTCTTCCGTGACTCCGAGGGGCGCGTGCTGCTCGTCGAGCCGAACTACCGCGACGGGTGGGCGCTGCCCGGCGGCACCGTCGAATCCGACACCGGTGAGTCCCCGCGCCAGGGGGCCCGGCGCGAGACGGCCGAGGAGATCGGCCTCGACGTGGAGCTCGGCCGGCTGCTCGCGGTCGACTGGGTGTCCCGCACGGCCGCGCGACCGCCGCTCGTGGCGTATCTCTACGACGGCGGAGTCCTGGACGAGGACCGCTTCAAGGCGATCAGGCTCCAGGAGGAGGAACTGCTCTCCTGGCGCCTCGTGCACCGCGCCGACCTGCCGGAACATCTGTCGGGCTCGCTCGGACGGCGCGTTCTGGCGGCGCTCGACGTGCTCACGACGGGCGAGGGCACGGCCGAGCTGGAGGACGGCAACCGCGTGGCCTGACGCGGCCTCGCCCGGCGGACGCCGATATCGCCTCGCGGTTCCACCGGCGGGGCGCCTACCCTCGGCGGCATGAGCACGCAGCCTCTCGTCGCGATTCTCAGTGGTGCAGGCATCTCCACGGACTCCGGGATCCCGGACTACCGCGGGCCGAACGGTCTGTGGCGGCGTGACCCGGAGGCCGAGAAGCTCGTCACGTACGAGTACTACATGGGGGATCCGGAGATCCGGCGACGGTCGTGGCAGATGCGGCGGAAGAACCGGACCCTTGCCGCCGAGCCGAACGGCGCGCACCGGGCCGTCGCCGATCTGGAGCGGGCCGGTGTACCCGTGCGGGTGATCACGCAGAACGTGGACGGGCTGCACCAGCTCGCCGGGATGCCCGCCCGCAAGGTCCTCGAACTGCACGGCTCCGTACGGAGTTTCGTGTGTACCGGCTGTCATGCGCGTGGGCCCATGGAGGACGCCCTCGCCCGGGTCGAGGCTGGGGAAGACGATCCGCCGTGCCTGACGTGCGGGGGGATCCTCAAGTCGGCGACCGTGATGTTCGGGGAGCGGCTCGATCCGGTGGTGCTGGGTGAGGCCGTGGCGATCACCAAGGCGTGTCAGGTGTTCGTCGCCGTGGGGAGCAGTCTTCAGGTGCAGCCCGCCGCCGGGCTCGCCGGTGTTGCCGCGGATCACGGGGCGCGGCTCGTCATCGTCAACGCCGAGGCGACGCCGTACGACGAACTGGCCGACGAAGTCATCCGCGAGCCCATCGGCACCGCGCTGCCGAAGCTGCTGCGCCAGCTCGGCGTGGAGTGCCCCTAGGGTCTTTCGTTTGGATCGGGCCGGACCCCGCGAGCCCGGCGTGATCCGAACGATCCGCCCCTAGGGGCGGATCCCGTCGCAGGAGATGTGCAGATGCCGCGGCCCGCGCAGCACGGCGTTCTGCCGGTACGGGGGCGGGTCCTCCAGCAGACGTGGGTTTTCCAGCCTCCGGGCCAGTTCCGCCAGGGCGAACTGGGCCTCCAGCCGGGCGAGGGGTGCGCCGAAGCAGCTGTGGATGCCGCTGCCCAGGCCGAGATGCTGGTTGTCCGGGCGGTCCGGGTCGAAGCGGTCCGGGTCCTCGAAACGCTGGGGGTCACGGTTGCCGGACGCCAGAACCAGCCAGAGGGAGGCGCCCTTCGGGATGGTGACGCCGCGGACCTCGATGTCGGCGAGGGTGGTGCGCTGTGGCACCAGTTGCACCGGCGGCTCGAAGCGCAGCAACTCCTCGACGACGGGCACGGCCAGCCGCGGATCCTCGCGCAGCCGCTGCAGGACGTCGGGATGGCGCAGCAGGGTCAGCATTCCGTTGGTGATGAGGTTGACGGTGGTCTCGTGCCCCGCGATCAGCAGCAGCGCCGCGGTGCTGAGCAGTTCCATCGTGGTCATCGAGCCGTCCTCGCCCTTGGCCGTCGCCAGCTGGGAGAGCATGTCGTCGCCGGGATTCTTGCGGCGCTCCTCGATCAGGCCGGCCAGGTACATGCCCAACTGCATCCGGGCGTCGTTCGCGCCCTTGCCCCGCTCGGTGGGGTCCGCGTCCGGGTCGGGGTCCAGGCTCGCGGCGATCGTGTCCGCCCAGGTGTGGAAGCGCGACTCGTCCTCGCGCGGCACCCCGAGGAGCCGGCAGATCACGGTCACCGGGAAGGGGTAGGAGAACTGCTCCACCAGGTCGATCCGGCCCGGGTCACCGATGCCGTCGACGAGGCCGGAGACGATGTCGTGGAGCTCTCCGCGCATCCCGTCGACACGGTGGGGGGAGTGCGGCGGGCCGAAGGGCCGGTTCGTCATACGTCGCAGCCGGTCGTGTTCCGGCGGGTCGAGGCGCAGGAACCCGGGCGGCAGGGCGCTCTCCTCCTCCTGGGCCGGCTCGGCCAGCGGGTCGCCGGCGGTCGAGGCCAGATTGCGGGCGTCGGAGCTGATCCGAGGATCGTGCAGGAGGCTGCGGATCTCGTAGTAGGTGCTGATGACGTACGGCCCGCCGTCGTCGTGGTGCACCGGCGTCTTCCGCAGCTGTTCGTAGATCGGGTACGGGTTGGCGCGGTTGGCGTAGTCCAGGATCTGGTGCAGCAAGGATTGCGTCATGGCGAGTCCTCGTGGCCGTACGGGTCAGTGGGCGGGGGTGAACGTCATTCGGCGGTCGGCCGGCGAGTATCCGCCGAGGGTCACGGTGGGACCGTGGGTGGGGACCGACGGGTCGGGGAAGTCGGCGTCGAGCGGCCGCTGTCCGTCCGAGCACCGGTCGACCGTGGGGAACGGCGGCGGGAACGCCGCGGTGGTCTCGATCAGCTCCTGGTAGAACGGCAGCCACCGGGCCTGGTCGAAGGCGACCGCGCCGATGACGCGTCCCTGGTAGCCGTACACGCCGATGAACCGGTGATCCCTGAGCGCTCCCTGCGAGATGAGGACCTCCGTCCCCAGCGACGGCACCCCGACCGATTTGATGTTGACTCCGAACTGCGAGGACCAGAAGGCCGGCACCTCCATGTGGGGGATGCGGTCGGTGCTCTCGCTGATCATGTTGTGCGCCGCGATCCGGGCCTGGGAGGCGGCGTTGCCCCAGTGCTCCAGAGACAGGAACTGGTAGCCGAACAGGGGGTGCGGGCTGCGTGCGACGTCGCCCGCCGCATAGATGTCGTCGGTGACGATTCCGCGGATGTCGAAGGCGCGGCAGCCGGCGTCGCAGGCGATGCCGCGTGGGCCTGCCCCCAGTCCGGATCCGGCGAGCCATTCGGTGTTGCGGATGGCGCCGAGCGAGACGATCACCACGTCGGTCTCCACGGTGGAGCCGTCGGACAGATGCGCGGCGCGCACCCGTCCCGAGGCATCGCCCTCCAGAGCGGTCACCATGACCCCGCACCGCAGGTCCACACCGTGCTCGCGCTGCATCTCGGCGGCGACCGCGCCGACCACCCCGCCCAGAGCGCCGACCAGAGGCGCCGCGCCGCGCTCGGCGACGGTGACGGCAAGGCCGCGTTCGCGGCAGGCGGAGGCGATCTCCGAACCGGTGAACCCGGCCCCGATCACGAGGACCCGCTTGGGTCCCTCCTCGAGCCGCCGCGCCAGCGCGGCGCTGTCGTCGCGCGTCCGCAGGACGAAGACGCCGTCGAGTTCCGCCTCGGCCTCGCGCGGCCACGCTCGCGCCCGCACGCCGGTGGCGATCAGCAGCCGGTCGTACGGCACCTCGTCGTCGTCGGCCAGCCGCACCCGCCCCGCGGCCATGTCCAGACCGGTGGCCGGGACACCCAGCCTCCAGGTCGCGTCGACCGATCGGAGCCTGGGCAGCGCGGTGCGGTCTGCGGCTGCCCTGCCCAGCAGCACCTGCTTGGAGAGCGGAGGCCGGTCGTACGGCTCGTGGGGCTCGTCGCCGATCAGGGTGAGGGAGCCCGCGAAGCCCTCGGCCCGCAGGGTTTCGGCAGCGCGCAGCCCGGCCAGCGAGGCGCCCACGACGACGATGCGGCCCTCGCGTTTGAGCCGTTCCAGGGATCCGTCACCGAGCATCGGACACCGCCCCGGCCGGTACGTCGACCGCATCGACGAGGATGGCCTGGACCGGGCAGGCTGCGGCGGCCTGGGCCAGCTTCGCGCGGTGCGCCTCGTCGGCCTCCGGGGCGTACAGCAGCGCCTCCTCGCCGTGCATGGTGAAGATCTCGGGGGCGAGGAACGCGCACTGCGCATACCCCTGACAGCGGTTCAGGTCGACGGCAATCCTTACCACGGGATCGGTCCTCTCCAAGGGCCCGGTCAGCCCCTGTGACCACCCTCGGGGGCCGGACGGGATGCGGCGACGAGAAGGAAGCCGTTCGAGTGAGCGGTGCGGTCGGCTCAGGCCGACGGGGCCGGCCGTGGCCGGGCGGGACGCCGGTCCCTCAGGATGTTCAGGCTGAGAAGCAGCGCCCAGGCCGGGAAGACCAGCTCGGACCAGGGCACGTTCGCTCCGATCACGAGCAGCGCAAGGCCCGCCAGGTAGCCGAGGACGACGAGCGGGCGCGGGAGGGTACCGCGTCGGCGGCCGATGGTCGAGGTCGTGATGATGAACACCGCTGCCATCCGCATGGCGTACGTGGTCAGCAGGGCGTAGGCGAAGTGCAGTCCGAAAGGAGAGTGCTGCCGACCCTCCTGGAGCACGGTTCCGGCCGCCGCGGCGGCGCCGAACAGGGTGGCGACGAAGACCAGGCCGCTGCCCAGGAACACGGTGGAGAAGAACTGGTCCTCGCGTTCGCCGGCCTGCTCGCGCAGGGCGCCCATGAACCACAGGAAGGCGATCCCGGCGAACGGGAGCAGCTCCAGCGCCGTGTGCACGGCTCTGCGCTGTCCGGCATCGACAGTTGCGCTCCCGCCGGCGCCGGCGGGCAGAGCGATGCGCACCAGGACGATCGCCGCGGCCATCAGGATCGCGAACACCACCCCGGCCACCCCGGCGGCCCAGGGTGTCGCGAGTCGCTCGTGTTTTCGCTCCATGGTCTCTCGCTTTCTGCCTGGTCCTCCTCGTACAGACACCAGCGATCCGGACCTCGCGCCACCGGGGTCACTCGGGAGGAAGAGGGCGATGCGCCATACAGGCCATGGGTACCGGGGCGCGATGGCGCACTCGCGGGCCTCGCGGCGGACAGCGGGGCGCGGCTCGTCATCGTGAACGCCGAGCCGACGCGGTACGACGACCAGGCGCTCGGCGGCGAGGGACGTGGCCGCCGAGGTCGTGCGCGAACCGATCGCGACGACGCTCCCCCGGCTGCTCGGCGAGCTGACCCCGTATGGGCTAGAACAGCGCCGCGCCCTGTTCGAAGTCGAGGAGGCGCTGCTTGCGCTCCAGGCCGCCGCCGTAGCCGGTCAGGCCGCCGCTCGCGCCGATGACGCGGTGGCAGGGGACGATGACGCCGACGGGGTTCTTGCCGTTGGCGAGGCCCACCGCGCGGGACGCGTTCGCGTTGCCGAGGGCCTCGGCGAGTTCCCCGTAGGTGCGGGTCTCCCCGTACGGGATGCGCTGGAGCTGTTCCCAGACGCTGCGCTGGAAGGGCGTCCCTTCGAGGCGCAGCGGCAGGTCGTACTCTTTCAACTCGCCCTGGAAATAGGCTTCCAGCTGATCGACGACCGCCCCGAAGGGCCGGCCGTCGCGCTCCCCGAAGGTTTCCTCGGCGGGGCGGTGGCGCTGGTCGGTCATGTAGAGGCCGCTGAGCGTGCCGTCGGTGGCGACGAGCGTGAGCGGCCCGTAGGGGCTGTCGATGACGTGGTGCTGTTTACCGGGCATGGTGCCGAGTCCCTTACGCGGGGAGGAAGTTGATCGGGTGGTCGTCGGTGGCCCACAGGTACTGGACGGCGTACGCACGCCATGGGCGCCAGGAAGCGGCCCGCGCGGTGAGCGCGGCCGGGGTGTGGGGCAGCCCCAACTCCTGTGCGGCGCGCCGCATTCCGAGGTCGGTCGGCAGGAAGGCGTCCGGGTCGCCGAGGGCGCGCATCGCGATGACCTCAACTGTCCACGGCCCGAAGCCGGGCAGCGCCATGAGCCGGTCGCGGGCCTCGTCCCAGTCGCTCTCGGGGCCGAGGACGAGGGTGCCGTCCACGAGTTCGCGCACCAGCGTGGTCAAGGTGGTGCGGCGGCTGCGCGGCAGGGCGAGCGCCTCGGGGTCGAGGGCCGCCAGGGCCGCCGGTGAGGGGAAGAGGTGGGTGAGGCCGCCCTCGGGGTCGTCGACGGGCTCGCCGTGCGCGGTGACGAGGCGGGCGGCGTGGGTGCGGGCGGCGGCCGTGGACACCTGCTGGCCGAGCACGGCGCGGACCGCGAACTCGGGCTCGTCGACGGTGCGCGGCACCCGGCGGCCCGGCGCCTTGTCGACGAGCGGCGCGAGCAGCGGGTCGGCGCGCAGCTGCTCGTCGACGGCGACGGGGTCGGCGTCGAGGTCGAGCATGCGGCGGCAGCGGCTGATCGCGACGGTCAGATCGCGCTGGTCGGTGAGGACGAGGCGGCAGCCGATGTGGTCGGGGGCGGGTGTGAGGGTCACGATGCCGTGCCCGTAGGGGAGGCGCAGCGTGCGCCGGTACGCGCCGTCGCGCCACTCCTCGACGCCCGGTACGGCGGTCGCGGCGAGGTGACCGAAGAGGTTGTCGGGGTTGAGCGGGGCGCGGAACGGCAGGCGCAGCGTTATCGCGCCGGGCGCCACGGCACCGTTCCTGGGCGCGCGGGTGCGCAGCTCGCTCGGGGAGAGCGCGAAGACCTCGCGGACCGTGTCGTTGAAGGTGCGGATCGAGGAGAAGCCGGCGGCGAACGCGATGTCGGCCATCGGCAGCCCGGTCGTCTCGACGAGGATGCGCGCGGTCTGCGCGCGCTGGGCGCGGGCCAGAGCGAGGGGCCCCGCGCCCAGCTCGGCGAGGAGCTGGCGCTCGACCTGGCGGGTGCTGTAGCCGAGGCGTCCGGCGAGGCCGGGCACGCCCTCGCGGTCGACGACGCCGTCGCCGATGAGGCGCATGGCGCGGGCCACCAGGTCGGCGCGCTGGTTCCACTCCGGGGAGCCGGGGCTCGTGTCGGGGCGGCAGCGCTTGCAGGCCCGGAATCCAGCCTGCTGACAGGCCGCGGCGCTGGGCAGGAAGGTCATGTTCTCGGGCTTCGGAGGCACTACCGGGCAGCTGGGCCTGCAGTAGATCCGGGTCGTCAGGACGGCGGTGAAGAACCAGCCGTCGAAGCGGGCGTCCTTGGACTGGACGGCCCGGACGCATCGGTCGGTGTCGGTGTGCATGAGGCAAGCATGGCCGAAGGCCGCCGCCCCCGGCTGGCGAGAATCCGACATCAATGTGTGCGCCGGTCCAGCCTTCGACGGAGAGCTGTCAGTCGGCGAGGGCCTCGGCGAAGGCCGCGTACGCCCTGTCGTCGAAGAGGACGAACCGCACTTCTTCGACCGGCGGCCCGGCGACCTCCCGCACGGTGCGGACCGCGATGCGCGCCCCGTCGTCCAGCGGCCAGCCGTAGATCCCGGTCGAGATCGCGGGGAAGGCCACGGTCCGCGCGCCGAGCCCGGCCGCCACGCGCAGCGACTCGCGGTAGCAGGAGGCGAGCAGCTCGGACCGGTCCAGGGACGCGGACCAGACCGGGCCGACGGTGTGGATCACATGCCCGGCGTCCAGGTTCCCGGCCGTCGTGGCGACCGCCTGTCCGGTGGCCAGGCCCTTTCCATAGTGCGAGGCGCGGAGTCTGCGGCACTCGGCGAGGATCTCGGGGCCGCCGCGCCGGTGGATCGCGCCGTCGACACCGCCGCCGCCGAGCAGCGAGGAGTTGGCCGCGTTCACGATCGCGTCGGCGGTCTCGGCGGTGATGTCGCCCTTGACCAGGGTGATTCGTGTCATGACGCGCGGATCCTCCTCCACACGGCCTTGGCCGCGTTGTGCCCAGACATGCCGTGGACGCCCGGCCCCGGCGGGCTCGCGGACGAGCAGATGAAGACGGCGGGGTGCGGCGTCGTGTACGGCGACAGGGACAGCTTCGGCCGCAGCAGCAGCTGGAGCCCGCTCACCGCGCCGCAGGCGATGTCACCGCCCACATAGTTCGCGTTCCGCGCGGCCAGCTCGGGCGGCCCCGCGGTGGCCCGCGCCAGGATCCGGTCGCGGAACCCGGGCGCGAAGCGCTCCAGCTGCCGCTCGACGGCGTCGGTGAGGTCGCCGTCCCAGCCGCTCGGGACATGCCCGTACGCCCAGAAGACGTGCTTGCCCGCCGGGGCTCTGGAGGGGTCCATGACACTGGGCTGGACGGTGATGAGGAAGGGCTTGTCCGGGGCGCGGCCCTCGCGGGACGCGGCGCGCAGGGCCGCCGCGATGTCACGGCTGCCGGGCCCGACCTGGACGGTGCCCGCGCTCCGGGCCTCCTTCGCCGTCCATGGCACGGGTCCGTCGAGCGCGTAGTCGAGCTTGAAGACGCTCGCGCCGTACCGGAAGCGCTCGTAGTAGCCGCCGAGCCCGGCGACGCGGGCGAGCGCCGTGGGCGAGGTGTCGAAGATGTAGGCGCGGGCGGGCGGCAGGTCGTCGAGACGCTTGACCTCGTAGTTCGTGTGGACGGCTCCGCCGAGGTCCTTGAGGTACGCGGTGAGCGCGTCGGAGATCGACTGTGAGCCGCCGCGGGCGACGGGCCAGCCGCGTGCGTGGCCGGCGAGCGCGAAGACGAGGCCGACCGCTCCCGTGCCGAGGCCGCCGAGCGGGGCGATGGCGTGGGCGACGAGGCCGGAGAACAGGGCGCGCGCCCGGTCGTCGCGGAAGCGGCGCATCAGCCAGGTGGACGGTGGAAGCCCCGCCAGCCCGAAGCGGGCCAGGGTGAGCGGGTCGCGCGGCAGGGTGGTCAGCGGCAGCGCCATGAAGTCCCGCACGAGGGCGTCCCACTTGGGCAGGAGAGGTGCGACGAGACGGCGGTAGGCGCCCGCGTCGTGCGGCCCGAACGAGGCGGCCGTCTCGGCGACGGAGCGTGACAGTACGGCCGCGCTGCCGTCGGGGAAGGGGTGTGCCATGGGGAGCTCGGCGTGCAGCCACTCCAGGCCGTACCGGTCCAGCGGCATGTCCCTGAACGCGGGCGAGTTGATCCCCAGAGGGTGAGCGGCCGAGCACGGGTCGTGGCGGAATCCGGGGAGGGTGAGCTCCTCGGTGCGCGCGCCTCCGCCGACGGTGTCCATGGCCTCGAAGACGGCCACGGAGAGGCCTCGGCGGGCCAGCTCCACGGCAGCGGTCAGTCCGTTCGGTCCCGCACCCACGACGACTGCATCGAGCATCGACGGCACCTTCGGACTCCTTTGTCAGCCGAGGCCACTGGCCGACAGGATATGCCGGAGGGCTGACAGAGCCGGGGCTCGGGGCGATCCCGGACGGGCTGCGCGGGGGTGCGCCGAGGGTCGGCGCAGGTCATGGGCGCGGGCGCCCGCCAGGCGCCCGGCCGCCGGGTCACTCGCCGCCGAGCAGGTCCACCACGCGCCGGGCGGTGGCCTTGTCCCGGGCAGCCGTGAACGGCAGTGCGTTCCCCCCGGTGATCCGGAAGGGCTCGCCCGCCTTCGTCAGGTGTGTGCCGCCCGCCTCCTCGACGAGCAGCAGCCCCGCCGCGTGGTCCCAAGCCGCTTCCCATGAGAAGGCGGTGGCGTCCAACTCGCCGCGGGCGACGGCCAGATACTCGAGGCCGGCCGAGCCGCACGGGCGCGGGCGCACCCCGTCGGTCCACAGGCCCAGGAGGTCGCGCTTCTGCGCGTCCGTCGTGTAGTCGGGGTGCGACGTCGCCACGTCGATGGACTCGTCCGCACCGGGCGAACCGGCGTGCAGCGCCTCGCCGTTGAGCCAGGCCCCCTTGCCACGGACCGCCACGGCGAACTCGCCGAGCGCGGGTGCGAACGTCCAGGAGGCGAAGACCGTGCCGTGCTGGGCGAGCGCGACGAGCATGCAGAATCCGGGGTCTCCGTGGACGAACTGGCGGGTGCCGTCGACCGGGTCGACGATCCACACCGGGGCGTCCTCGCCTATCGCGTCGTAGATCGCGTAGTCGGCGTGCACCGCCTCCTCGCCGACCACGACGGAGCCGGGCAGCAGGGCGCCCAGTTCACGCGTCAGATATTCCTCGGCCAGCCGGTCGGCCGTGGTCACGAGGTCGTGCGGGCCGCTCTTCTGGGCTACGTCACCCTCGGCGAGCTGCCGGAAGCGGGGCATCACCTCTGCGGCGGCCGCGGCGCGCACGGCGCGCTCCACCTCGGTGACCCCGTGTGCGAGAAAGTCGTCGATGCTTTCCGTCGTTGCCTGTGCTTCGATCATGCGTCCATGAGAGCACGCTCCACTGACAATTCGTACCTGCCCGGTGTACGAGGGGTGGAATCCCCGTGAAAACCGCGGAACCCCACCCCTGATCCGTCCGTACACCGCCTGATCCGTCAGCGGCCGACGGCGTACCCCTGCATCCCGCGCGGGTTGGCCGCGGCCGACAGGACGCCGGTCTCCGGGTCGCGGGCGACGGCGCACAGGCGGCCCTCCGACCAGGGCTCGCCGACCGTCACGTCATGGCCGCGGCGGCGCAGCTCCTCCACGACGTCCTCGCCGACGCGGGACTCGACGGTGACGCTGCCGGGCCGCATGCCGCGCGGGTAGAAGGAGCCGGGGAAGGAGTCGTTGTGCCAGTTCGGGGCGTCGACCGCGCCCTGGAGGTCGAGCCCGCCGCGCACGGCCGCGCGCAGGGCGACGGCGAGGAAGAAGTGGACCTGCCACTGGTCCTGCTGGTCTCCTCCGGGCGTGCCGAACGCGAGGACCGGCACCCCGTCCTTCAGGGCGAGAGAGGGCGTCAGCGTCGTACGGGGACGGCGTCCCGGTGTGAGCGAGTTCGGCAGGTCCTCCTCCAGCCAGGCCATCTGCAGACGGGTGCCGAGCGGGAAGCCGAGCTCGGGCGCGACGGGGTTCGACTGGAGCCAGCCGCCGGAGGGCGTCGCGGCGACCATGTTGCCCCACCGGTCGACGATGTCGAGGTGGCAGGTGTCGCCACGGGTCGCGCCGTCCGCGGCGACCTCCTGGTCACCGCTCTTGGCGACGGTGGGCTCACCGGCTCCGGCGCCCGCGATCCCCATGGCGTCGAACCCGTCGTCCCCCGCGGCCACGGCGTGCGCGTGCGCGGAGATGCGCGGTTCGGTGCCGCGCGGGCTGCCCGGCCGCAGCTCGTGGGACGCCTTGTCGCCGATGAGGGCGCGTCGCGCGGCGTTGTACTCGTCGGACAGGAGCTCGGCGACGGGCACGTCCCCGGGGCCCGCGTCCCCGTACCAGGCCTCACGGTCGGCCATGGCGAGCTTGCAGCCCTCGATGAGCAGGTGGACGTACTCGGCGGAGCCGTACGCGGGCAGCTCGTCGGGAAGGAGGGCGAGCTGCTGGAGGAAGGCGGGGCCCTGGCTCCAGCCGCCGGCCTTGCACAGGGTCCAGCCGTTCCAGTCGTACGTGGCGGGCGCCTCGTAGGTCGCGGACCAACCGGCCAGGTCGGCGGCGGTGAGCGTGCCGGTGTGGTGGGTGCCGCTGGTGTCCATGGTGGGCCGGCCGGCCTGCCGGACGAGCGCCTCGGCGATGAAGCCCTCGCGCCAGATCGCGCGGGCGGCCTCGATCTCGGCGACACGCTTGTCGCCGGCGTCGCCCGCTTCGCCCGCGATCTCCTCGGCCTCCTCGATGACGCGCCGCCACGTCGCGGCGAGCTGCGGGTTGCGGAAGAGCTCCCCGGGCTTCGGGGAGGCGCCGTCCTTGAGGTAGACCTCGGCCGAGGAGGGCCACTCGTTCTCGAAGAGGGCGCGCACGGTCTCGACGGTCTCGCCGACGCGCTCCACGGGCGCGTGCCCGTCCTCGGCGTACCCGATGGCGTACCTCAGCACCTCTGCCAGGGACTTGGTGCCGTGGTCCTTCAGGAGGAGCATCCAGGCGTCGAAGGCGCCGGGCACGGCGGCGGCCAGGGGGCCGGTGCCGGGGACGAGATCGAGACCGAGGGAGCGGTAGTGGGCGACGGTGGCCCCGGCGGGCGCGACGCCCTGCCCGCACAGGACGCTGACGTCCCCGCCGGCGGGGGCGAGGATGATCGGGACCTCACCGGCGGGGCCGTTCAGGTGGGGTTCGACGACGTGCAGGACGAAGCCCGCGGCGACGGCGGCGTCGTAGGCGTTGCCACCGCTCTCCAGGACGGCCATGGCCGACTGGGAGGCGAGCCAGTGGGTGGACGAGACCATGCCGAAGGTGCCTTGCAGGGTCGGCCGGGTGGTGAACAAGGGTGGTGCTCCTCGGGCGTCAGGCGGATGCGGGGCGGCTGTGAGGGATCGTACGAACTGAGGTGTCGGCGTCCGCGGGACGGGGTGCCGCGGCGTCGGGGGCGGTGCCGTCGTCGGCGACCAGGTGGCAGGACACCTCGCGGCCGCTGTCCAGGGTGCGCAGGGCCGGAACCTCGGTGCGGCAGCGGTCGACGGCGAGCGGGCAGCGCGTGTGGAAGCGGCAGCCGGGCGGCGGCGCCAGCGGGCTGGGGAGTTCGCCGCTGAGGACGATCCGTTCGCGGGTGCGCTGGGTGACCGGGTCGGGCACGGGCGCCGCGGACAGGAGGGCTTGTGTGTAGGGGTGCTTGGGGTCGGCGAACAGCTCGGCGGTGGGGGCCTGTTCGACGATCTGGCCGAGGTACATGACCGCGATCCGGTCGGCGAGGTACTCGACGGCGGCGAGGTCGTGGGTGATGAACAGGCAGCCGAAGCCGCGGTCGCGCTGGAGGTCGGCGAGCAGGTTGAGGACGGACGCCTGGACGGATACGTCGAGGGCGGACGTCGGCTCGTCGGCGACGAGGAGCGCCGGGTCGACCGACAGGGCGCGGGCGATGGAGATGCGCTGGCGCTGACCGCCGGACAGCTCGTGCGGGTGCCGGTCTGCGTGCTCGGGGCGCAGGCCCACCTGGGCGAGGAGTTCCGCCACGCGCGCGCGTGCCGCCTCGCCCTTCGCGACGCCGTGCAGCCGCAGCGGTTCGGCGACGATCTGTCCGACGGTCATGCGCGGGTCGAGGGACGACGACGGGTCCTGGAAGACGAGGTGGAAGTCCTTGCGCAGGGGGCGCAGGGAGCGCCGGGACATGGTCGTCACGTCGGTGCCGTTGATGCGTACGGTGCCGCCGGTGGGCTCGTCCAGGCGTACGGCGCAGCGTCCGACGGTGGACTTGCCGCTGCCCGACTCCCCGACGAGGCCGACGACCTCGCCGCGGTCGACGGTCAGGGTGACGCCGTCGGCGGCGCGTACGGTGCCGCCCGACGCGGTGAAGTGCCGCTCCAGGGCATTGAGTTGCAGGACCGGGGTGCTCACTGTGCGGCCTCCTGGAGGGTGTTCGGGTGCCAGCAGGCGGCCAGGTGCGGGGCGCCGTCTCCGGCGTCGTCGGTGTCGGACTTGAAGCCGGGCCTGGCCGTTGTGCACCGCTCGTCGGCGCGGGCGCAGCGCGGGGCGAAGGTGCAGGCGTCGGGCTGGGAGTCGAGGCTCGGCACGAGGCCGGGGATCTCGGGCAGGCGCCGCTTGCCGCCACCGTCCGCGGCAGCCGAGGCGCCGGGCCGCAGGACCGCCGAAAGGAGTCCGCGGGTGTACGGGTGGCGGGGCGCCGCGAACAGCTCGTCCACGGGCGCCTGTTCGACGGGCCGGCCCGCGTACATGACGAGGACGCGGTCGGCGATGTCGGCGACGACGCCGAGGTCGTGCGTGATGAGGACGATCGCCGTGCCGAGGCGTTCGCGCAGCGACTGGAGGACCTCCAGGATGCCTGCCTGCACGGTGACGTCGAGGGCGGTGGTCGGCTCGTCGGCGATGAGGACGGCCGGGTCGCAGGCGACCGCGATGGCGATCATCACGCGCTGGCGCATACCGCCGGAGAGCTGGTGCGGGTACTCGTCGACGCGCTGGGCCGGGGCGGGGATGCCCACGAGGTCGAGGAGTTCGACGGCACGCGCGCGTGCCTCCTTCTTGCTCAGGCCCTGGTGGCGGCGGAGCACCTCGCCGATCTGCCGGCCGATGGTGAGGACCGGGTTCAGGGAGGTCATCGGCTCCTGGAAGATCATCGCGATGTCCTTGCCGCGGATCTTCCCGTACGCCTTGTCGTCGCCGCCCGCGAGTTCGCGTGTCCCGAGCCTGATCGACCCGGTGATGTGCGCGGTGGGCGGGAGCAGGCCCATGACGGCCATGGAGGTGACGGACTTGCCGCAGCCCGACTCGCCCACCACGGCGAGGACCTCACCGGCCGCGAGGTCGTACGAGACGTGGTCGACGGCGTGGACGGTGCGGGCGTCGGTGCGGAACGACACCGACAGGTCCCGGACGCTGAGCACGGCTTCGGGGTTCGGGCTCATCGGGTCGCTCCACGGGGGTCGAGTACGTCACGCAGGCCGTCGCCGAGCAGGTTGAACGCCAGGGTCGCGGCGACGACGGCGAGGCCGGGGAAGACCGCCATCCAGGGCGCGGGAGCGAGGAAGGCCTGGGCGGAGGACAGCATCACGCCGAGGGACGGCTCGGGCGGCTGGACGCCGAGGCCGAGGAAGCTGAGCAGGGCCTCGCCGATGATCGCGGCGGGGATGCCGACGGTGGCCTGGACGACGAGCGCCGAGGTCGCGTTGGGCAGGATGTGACGGAACAGGACGGTGCCGTCCCCTCCCCCGTTGGCGACGGCCGCGGCGACGTAGTCGACGTGCTTGAGCCGCAGGGTCTCCGCGCGGGTGATGCGGATGACGGCCGGGATCTGCGAGATGCCGATCGCGATGGTCGCGTTGGTGAGGGACGGGCCGAGGACCGCGGCGAGACCGACGGCGAGGACCAGAAACGGGAACGCGAGCATCGTGTCGGTCACGCGCGACACGACGCTGTCGGCGACCTTGCCGTAGTACCCGGCGAGCAGCCCGAGGGGGACGCCGACGACGAACGCGAGGATCACCGCGAGGACGCCGACCTGCATGGACGCGCGGGCGCCGAACACGACGCGGGAGAGCTGGTCGCGGCCGAGGTCGTCGGTGCCGAGCCAGTGCGACCAGTCGGGCGCGGCGAGCACGTTGCCGAAGTCGGGCTGCGCCGGGTCGTACGGGGCGACGAGCGGGGCGAGGAGCGCGGCCAGGACGAAGACTCCGGCGATGACACCGCCGGTCATCGCGAGCCGGTTCTTGCGCAGGGCGCGCAGTTTGGCGCTGCCCGCGGCACGCGAACGGACAGCTGTCAGGGAAAGGGCCGTGGTCACTTGGCGCCTCCGAGCCGGATGCGCGGGTCGATGACCGAGTACGCGACGTCGACCAGCAGGTTGATGAGGATGTAGGCGGCGGAGGTGCACAGCACCACGCCCTGGAGGGTCGCGTAGTCGCGGGTGAAGACGGCGTCGATGGTGAGTTTGCCGAAGCCGGGCAGGACGAAGATCTGCTCGGTGACGACGGCGCCCGAGATGAGGTGGCCGAGTTGGAGTCCGAGCACGGTCACCACGGTGACCAGGGAGTTCCTCAGCGCGTGGCCGCCGATGACCTCGCGGCGCGTCAGCCCCTTGGCGCGGGCGGTGCGCACGTAGTCGGCGGAGAGGGAGTCGAGCATCGCGGCCCTGGTCTGGCGCATGACGACGGCGGCGAGCCCGGAGCCGAGGACGATCGCGGGCAGCACCATGCGGCGCAGGTTGTCGAGCGGGTCGGTGCCGAAGGGGACGTATCCGGAGGCGGCGAAGACCGGGACGGCGATGGCGAACGCGAGGACCAGGACCATGCCGAGCCAGAAGGTGGGGACCGAAAGGCCGAGCAGGGCGAGGCCGTTGGCGATCCACTCGGCGGGCCTGCCGCGGCGGACGGCGGCGACGATGCCCGCCCCGATGCCCAGCACGACCGCCAGCAGGAGGGAGAGCGCGGCGAGTTCGAGGGTGACGGGCAGGGCCTGGCCGATGGCGTCGGAGACCGGCAGGCCGGTGCGCGACGAGGTGCCGAGGTCGCCGGTGAGGGCGTGCCCGATGAACCGGCCGTACTGGATGACGATGTTGTCGTCGAGGCCGTACTCGGCGCGGATCGCGGCGAGCGCGGCGGGGCTGCGCTCCTCGCCCGCGAGCGCGAGGGCCGGGTCGCCGGGCAGCGCGCGGATGCCGGCGAAGACGACGATCGAGACGAGGAAGAGGGTGATGACGGACTGGCGTACGCGGGTCAGCACGTACGCGGCCATGGGGTGCCCCGCGAAGAGGCCGGCACGCGCCTTCGGCAGGGCTATGTCACTGGTCGTCACTTGGTGTACCCCGCATCCTTCACGCGGACGAGGCCGTCGCCGTAGACGCGGATGCCCGCGACGTCCTTCCCTGCGACGACGTAGTTCTTCTGGCGGTAGAGGTAGACGAGCGCGTGGGCGTCGTTCGCGCGGCGGGTCAACTCGCCGTATATCTTGGCGCGTTCAGCGGGGTCGGCCTCGGTGCGTCCGCGCTCGATGAGGGCGTCGGTCTCGTCGTCCGAGAAGCCGTAGGCGTTCATGGCACCCTTCGTCTGCAGGAAGCTCGCGATGTTGCCGTCCGGGTCGAGGCGCCCGGACCAGCCGCTGGTGAAGGCGTCGTAGTGGCCGGAGTCGGTCTCTTCGAGCATCGTCGCGTACTCGGTGGGGCGCAGGGAGACGGCGAAGCCGGCCTCCTTGGCCATGGCCTGGACGACCTGGCCGAGACGGCTGTTCTCGGGTGTGGTGGACGTCTTGAGTTCGATCTTGAGCGGGGTCTTCACGCCCGCCGCCTTGAGCAGCCGCTTCGCCTTGGCGACATCGCGCTTGGGGCAGGCGGAGGCCGCGACGCCGGGCGCGATGGCGGATTCGGGTGAGACGGGCCCGCAGGCGGGCTCGTACATGCCCTGGAAGACGACCTTGTTGATCAGGTCGCGGTCGATGGACAGCTCGAAGGCCTCCCGCACGCGCACGTCGCGCGCGAGGGGGGTGTCGAGCTTGCCGGGCTTCTCACCGAGGCCCTTGACGTTGCCGACGTTGAGCCCGATGCCCTGGTAACCGAGCGAGGGCGAGTTGAACAGCTGGAGCTTGGGCTCGGTGAGCGCGCTCTTCACGTCCACGGGGGCCATCTGGTCGCCCACCTGGATGTCGCCGGAGCGGAGGTTGGCGAGGCGGACGCTGCCGTCGGGGATCGGCTTGTAGATCACCTTGTCGAGGTGGACGTCGCGCGCGTCGTAATAGTTCGGGTCCTTGGCGAGCACGATGCGGTCGCCGCCGACGCGCTCGACGAACTTGAACGGGCCCACGCAGGAGGGGTGGTTGGTGAAGTTCTTGCCGTACTTCTTGAGCGCGGCCGGGGACATCACCATGCCGGAGCGGTCGGCGAGCACGGCGGTGAGCGGGACGTAGGCCTGCTTGAGGGTGAGCTTCACGGTGTACGCGCCGGTGGCCTCGGCCGCCTTCAGCGGGGCGAGTTCGGTGGCACGGGCCGATCCCGGCAGATCGCGGTGGCGCAGCAGCGAGGTGACGACGGCGGCCGCGTCGAGGGCGGTGCCGTCGCTGAACTTCAGGCCCTTGCGGACGGAGAAGGTGACGGTGCGGCCGTCGGGCGAGGTCTTCGGCAGGGCGGTGGCGAGCTGCGGGACGACCTTGCCCGCCCCGTCGACGTCGTAGAGCTTCTCGCACATTCCGGCGAAGACCGTGCGGCCTACGAGGGTCTGGGCGAGCGAGGGGTCGAGTTTGTCCGGGTCCGCGTTGAGGGCGACGGTGAGCGTGCCGCCGTCCCGTACGGGCCGGTCGTCGGTCATGCGCTCCCCGCCGACCTCGGTGGCCGAGGACTGGAGGGAGCCGCAGCCCGCCGTTGTGGACAACACCAGGGCAACTGCCGTGACGGCAACAGCTGTTCGGCGCACGAGGAGATACCTCCGCCAGGGGACGAGTGTGCGGGACATCCTGTGGATGATCCGTGTGTGATCAAGGAATACCGCAGAACGTATTTCGCATACAGTCCACAGGCAAGGGGGTTGTCCGCATGGCGGAACACATTTGATGAAGATTGAATAACCGGCCCCGACAAAGAAGGTCACAAGGTCCCAAGCGGCCGGAACGGGCACGTCCGACCGGAACGGGCACAGGATGTCGGGTCCGCGACCATGGGTCCTCCCTAGCGTGAGCGATGTCAACAGGAAGGAGCCCGGGGTGCTTGACCGGCTCAACGAGGCCATGGACCACATCGAGCGCCACCTCGACCGGCGGATCGACATCGCCGATCTGGCCCGGATCGCGGCGACGTCGGAGTACCACTTCCGGCGGATGTTCTCGGCGCTCGCGGGGCTGCCGCTCTCCGAGTACATCCGGCGCAGGCGGCTGACCGTCGCGGGCGCGGAGGTGCTCGCCGGGGAGCCGACGCTCCTCGAGATCGCGGTGCGCTACGGCTACGGCTCGGGCGAGGCGTTCGCACGGGCCTTCCGGGGGCTGCACGGCGTGGGCCCCGGCGAGGCCAGGCGGACCGGTGCGGCCCTGCGGTCCCAGCCCCGGATGTCCTTCCGTCTCATCGTCGAAGGGAGCAGCACCATGCGATACCGAGTGATGGAGAAGCCCGAGT
This sequence comes from Streptomyces sp. NBC_01446, assembly GCF_026340095.1. Lineage (GTDB taxonomy): Bacteria > Actinomycetota > Actinomycetes > Streptomycetales > Streptomycetaceae > Streptomyces > Streptomyces aureus. The sequence continues at coordinate 1,555,961 of NZ_JAPEPO010000001.1, forward strand.
TCCACGTGGTCGGCAGGAAGGCACGGGTCCCCCTCGTCCACGAGGGCGTGAATCCGGCGATCGCCGACTTCATCAGGGGCATCGACAAGAAGACCGTGCGCCGGATCCACGCGCTGTCCGACCAGGAGCCCGAGGGGATCGTCTCGGTGAGCGACGACCTCGACCCCAGCCGCGCGGAGGGCACCGAACTCGACTACTACCACGCGGTGGTGGCCTCCGCCGCCGGCCCCGACGACCTGGACACCCTCGCCGTCCCGGCCGGCACATGGGCCGTCTTCGACAGCTCGGGCCCGTTCCCGCTGACCCTCCAGCATCTGTGGCGGGACGTGTTCACCCAGTGGTTCCCGTCCAACCCCTACCGGAGCAGGCCGGGCCCCGAGATCCTCAGCACACGCCTGTCACCCGACGCGGCACAGGCGGACGCGCAGCTGTGGATCCCGGTCGAGCGGGAGTAGTCCCCGTACGGGCTCGAACCGGAAGCGCCCCGCGGGTCACCGTGTGCGTGCCGCGACCAGGCCCGACTCCTGGGCGAACACGACTGGCCCTGACCGCGTACGCGGACCACCCCTTTGGGGTGAAGGCGCGGCGGTGCGGACGTACTGAACTGCGCGTGAGACGCATGAGGGGCAAGGGGGCGGTGTTGCCACGGGGCAACTCGTGTGACACTGGCGTCCCCTCCCCCTCGCACAAGGGGCGTACGCCGTGCGTTCTCTCCCTCTCCCCCTCGCGCTGACCGTGCGGGTCCTGCCGGTCGTGGTGCTCGCGTGCGCCGGCTGGGCCTGGACGTCCGGCCCGATGGCGGACTCGTCCGCGCAGCCCGCCGCCGCCCCGCAGCCCTCGCCGAAGCGTGCCGCGCAGTCGGCGGGGTCCTCGACGAGCCGCGCCTACGACAAGCCGCCCGAGCCGTGCTCCGCCGTCACGGCGAACACGGTCGCGGACCTGGTGCCGAAGGCCGACCCGGCGGGCAAGGAACTGGCCGCCGCCGACCGTTCGTTGCGCCGCGGCTGCTCGTGGAGCGCGCTGAAGGACTACGACTACCGCTGGCTCGACGTCTCCTTCGAGATCAAGGAGTCGGCCGCCGCGGCGAACACCTCCTTCGCCGTGCGTGGCAAGGGCGAAGCGGCGCCCGGCCTCGGTGACGAGGCCAGGATCGCCGTCGCCCTCACCACGCACGACAAGCAGAACACCCGGGAGGCCGTGGTGACGGTCAGGGCCGGCAACGCCCTGGTGACCGTCACCTACAACGGCAGCAACTTCGAGTCCCACGGCGCACCCCCGACGGACGGCATCTACAAGGGCGCCCTGAAGGCGGCCGGGGACGCGGTGGCGGCGCTGACCGGCAAGAAATCCAGCTGAGTCGGGCGGGTACCGGCTAGATCCGGGCCCCGCGCGCCTTGGTCAGAGCCACGTAGAGGATCAGCGATGACCCGAGCCCGACCGCCCAGCCGTAGTCCGCCAGCGGCTTGAGGAACGGGATCAGGCCGTCCACCGGGAACGGGCCCTGCTTGGCGCCCTTCGCGTCGACTGTCGAGTACGAACCGCCGACCGCGAGGACGCCGCCCACGGCGAAGGCGACCACCGCGTTCCAGTTCCAGCCGCCCGAGTACCAGTACCGGCCGTTCGGCAGATACAGGTCGGCGAGGTGGAGCACCGTGCGGCGGATGATCCAGTAGTCGGCGATGAGGATGCCGGCGACGGTGCCGAGCAGTCCGCCGACGACGCCGAGCCAGGTGAAGATGTACAGCTCGGGCGTGGACGTCAGTTTCCACGGCATGACGAGGACGCCGATGACCCCGGTGATCAGTGCGCCGGTGCGGAAGTTGATGAGCTTGGGTGCGAGGTTCGCCAGGTCGTACGCGGGTGAGACGACGTTCGCCGCGATGTTCACGGAGATGGTCGCGACGAAGACCGTGATGAGCGCGAACAGCAGGCCGAAGACGTTGTCGGTCTTGCCGGCGAGCGCGACCGGGTCCCAGATCGCGGCGCCGTAGACCTTCTCGGATCCGGACGTCACCAGGACGGACATCAGGGCGAACAGCGTCATCGTCGTCGGCAGGCCGAGGGTCTGCCCCCAGACCTGGGCGCGCTGGCCTTTGCCGAAGCGCGTGAAGTCCGGGATGTTGAGGCTGAGTGTGCTCCAGAAGCCGATCATGCCCATGAGGCCGGGGAAGAAGATCTTCCAGAAGTCGGCGCCCCAGCCGACCTGGGACGGCTCGTCGAGGAGCGTACCGAAGCCGCCCGCCTTGTTCGCGATCCACACGAGCAGGACGACCGCGCCCACGAGGACGAAAGGCGCCGCCCAGTTCTCGAAGCGGCGCAGGGTGTCCATGCCGCGGTAGATGATGGCGAGTTCGAGGACCCAGAAGAGCACGAAGCACAGCCACAGGGTCCACGGGTAGCCGCCGACCTTCGACACGTCGGCCCAGCCGCCGAAGACCTTCCCCAGCAGGACGAACACGCCCTGCCCGCCGATCCAGGTCTGGATGCCGAACCAGCAGCAGGCCACCGCCGCCCGGATCAGCGCGGGCAGATTGGCGCCCCGCAGGCCGAACGAGGCGCGGGCGAGGACGGGGAAGGGTATGCCGTACTTGGGTCCCGCGTGCCCGGTGAGCAGCATCGGCAGGAGCACGATGACGTTGGCGAGGGCGATGGTGAGGACGGCCTGTTTCCAGTCCATGCCCAGCGCGACGAGGCCCGAGGCGAGGGTCCAGGACGGGATGCAGTGGGCCATGCCGATCCACAGGGCCACGAAGTTGTAGGTGGTCCAGCGGCGTTCGGCGAGGGGAACGGGCCGCAGGTCGTCGTTGGCGTAGCGGCTGTCGGAGGGGTAGGCGTCGGCGCTGAGGTCGATGCCGCCGCCCGCGGGCAGCGTGGGTGGCGCGGTGTCGGTCATGAGCAGGCCATTCGTTCGGGAGCCGGGGGCTCGGACAGCGGGGAGGTGCGAACGGGCCGTGCGGGTGCGGGCGGTGGGGACCCTGGCGGGGAGGACGGGGTGACGGGGTGTACCGAGATGGGGCTCAGGCGTTGCCCACGGGATCGCCTCAGGCGTTCACCGCCGCGATGATGTGCTCCCCGTACGCGTCGATCACCTCCTCCTTCGCGTCGTGCATCGCGTAGAGCGCGAACTGGTCGACGCCGAGGTCCCGCAGGGCGCGCAGCTTCTCGACGTGGTCCTGTGCGGTGCCGATGACGCAGAACCGGTCGACGATCTCGTCCGGTACGAACGCCGTGTCGGGGTTCCCGGTCCTGCCGTGGTGGGCGTAGTCGTAGCCCTGTCGGGCCTTGATGTAGTCGGTGAGTTCGTCGGGGACCATCGACGAGTGCTCGCCGTACTTGGTGACGAGGTCGGCGACGTGGTTGCCGACCATGCCGCCGAACCAGCGGCACTCCTGGCGCGCGTGGGCGAGGGCCTCGGGCGAGTCGTCGGCGGTGACGTAGGCGGGCGCCGCCACACAGATCTTCACCTCGGACGGGTCGCGGCCCGCGCCGGCGGCCGCGTCCCGTACGGCCTTGATCATGTACTGGGTCAGATACGGGTCGGCCAGCTGGAGGATGAAACCGTCGGCCTCCTCGCCTGCCATCTTCAGGGCCTTGGGCCCGTACGCGGCCATCCAGACCGGCAGTTGGGCGCCGTTCCGCACCCAGGGGAAACGGATGACCGTCCCTCCGAGGTCGGCCTCTTCGCCCCGGGCGAGCGCCCTGATGACCTTCATGGCCTCGCTGATCCGGGCGAGCGTGTTGGGCTTGCGTCCGGCGACGCGCATCGCGGAGTCGCCGCGGCCGATGCCGCAGATGGTGCGGTTGCCGTACATGTCGTTGAGGGTGGCGAAGGTGGAGGCGGTGACCTCCCAGGTGCGGGTGCCCGGGTTGGTGACCATCGGGCCGACGGTCAGGTGCGACGTCTCGGCCAGGATCCGGCTGTAGATGACGAAGGGTTCCTGCCACAGCACGGCCGAGTCGAAGGTCCACCCGTGGGTGAAGCCCTCGCGCTCGGCGCGCTGCATGAGGGAGACGACGCCGGAGGCCGGGGGGTCGGTCTGGAGGACGAGTCCGAAGTCCATGGGATCCACCACGTTTCTAGTTCAGGTACTGGCAGGTGGAGCGCGCGGTGTACACGCCGTGACCGGCGCGGCCCGTGAACTCCCGCTCCGAGATGACGAGTTCGCCGCGGGAGAGCACGGTCTCGACGCGGCCGGTGATCCGCTTGCCCTCGTACGCCGAGTAGTCGACGTTCATGTGGTGGGTCTCGGCGGAGACGACCTGCTCGGCGTGCGGGTCGTAGATGACGACGTCGGCGTCGGCGCCGGGCGCGATGGTGCCCTTCTTCGGGTAGAGGCCGAACATGCGGGCCGGGGTCGCGCAGGCGATCTCGATCCAGCGGCGGCGCGAGATGTGTCCGTCGACGACGGCCTGGTGCAGAAGGTCCATGCGGTTCTCGACGCCGGGCATGCCGTTGGGGATCTTCGAGAAGTCGCCGCGGCCCAGCTCCTTCTGCCCGGTGAAGCAGAACGGGCAGTGGTCGGTGGAGACGACCTGGAGGTCGTTCGTGCGCAGGCCACGCCACAGGGCCGCCTGATGGTCCTTGGGCCGCAGAGGCGTACTGCACACGTACTTGGCGCCCTCGAAGTCCGGCTCGGCGAGGTTGTCCGTGGACAGGAAGAGGTACTGCGGGCAGGTCTCGCCGAAGACGTTCAGACCCTCGTCGCGGGCGCGCGCGATCTCGCCGAGCGCCTCCTGCGCCGAGACGTGCACCACGTACAGGGGCGCGCCCGCGACCTGGGCGAGCTTGATGGCGCGATGCGTCGCCTCGGCTTCGAGGAGCGCCTTCCTGACCTCGCCGTGGTAGCGCGGGTCCGTCTCGCCGCGCTCCAGGGCCTGCTGCACGAGGACGTCGATCGCGATGCCGTTCTCGGCGTGCATCATGATGAGGCCGCCGTTCTCACCGGCCCGCTGCATGGCGCGCAGGATCTGCCCGTCGTCGGAGTAGAAGACGCCGGGGTACGCCATGAACTGCTTGAACGATGTGACCCCCTCGGCGACGAGCTGGTCCATCTCCTTGAGCGTCTCGTCGTGCACGTCGGAGACGATCATGTGGAAGCCGTAGTCGATCGCGCAGTTCCCGTCGGCCTTGGCGTGCCAGGCGTCGAGGCCCTCGCGCAGGGTGTGCCCGACGGACTGGATGGCGAAGTCGACGATGGTGGTGGTGCCGCCCCAGGCCGCCGCCCGGGTACCCGTCTCGAAGGTGTCGGCGGCGAAGGTGCCGCCGAACGGCATCTCCATGTGGGTGTGCGCGTCGACACCGCCCGGGATGACGTACTTCTGGCGGGCGTCGATCGTCCGGTCCGCGGTCCAGGATTCCGCGGCGTCGGTGCCTGCCGCGGCGAGGGCGGCGATGCGCCCGTCCTCGATGAGTACGTCGGCGTGGATCTCGTCGGCGGCGGTGACGACGAGTCCGCCGCGGATGACGGTACGGCTGCTGCTCATACTCCCTCTTCCGTGTCTGCGCTGCCTACGGGTTGGTCAGCGGCGTGTACGCGCCCGGCGCGCGGTCGCGGTAGAACTGCCAGCGGTCGCGGACCTCGCGCAGCTTGGCCATGTCGAGGTCCCGTACGACGAGTTCGGGTTCCTTGTCCCCGGCGACCTCCCCCACGAACCGGCCCTCCGGGTCGACGAAGTAGCTCGTCCCGTAGAAATCGTTGTCGCCGTACTCCTCCTGGCCGACGCGGTTGATCGCGCCGACGAAGTACTCGTTCGCGACGGCGGACGCCGGCTGTTCCAGCTGCCACAGGTAGCCGGACAGGCCGCGCGAGGTCGCCGACGGGTTGAAGACGATCTGCGCGCCTTCGAGACCGAGCGCGCGCCATCCCTCGGGGAAGTGCCGGTCGTAGCAGATGTAGACGCCGATCTTTCCGACAGCCGTGTCGAAGACGGGCCAGCCGGAGTTGCCCGGCCGGAAGTAGAACTTCTCCCAGAATCCGTTCACTTGAGGGATGTGGGTCTTGCGGTACTTGCCGAGGTAGGTGCCGTCGGCGTCGATTACGGCGGCCGTGTTGTAGAGGACGCCGGGCTGCTCCTCCTCGTACATCGGCAGCACGAGGACGATGCCGTGCTCGGCGGCGAGCGCCTGGAAGCGGCGGACGGTGGGGCCGTCGGGGATCGCCTCGGCGTACTCGTAGAACTTCGCGTCCTGCACCTGGCAGAAGTACGGGCCGTAGAACAGCTCCTGGAAGCAGAGGACCTTCGCCCCCTGCGCGGCGGCGTCGCGAACGGCCTGCTCATGGACCTGGATCATGGACTCTTTGTCGCCCGTCCAGGCGGTCTGGAAGATCGCGGCGCGGATCACGGTGCTCATCGGGGACCTCCGGTCGCTCGGTGTGCCGTGAGCCTAGGAAGTCCGGGCCGCGTACCGGAGTTGCACCGTGTCACGTCTGGAGCCGTACGGCGTTCCACGCTGTCACCCTCTCTGCGTGTCATGGGCGAGGAGGGCGATGTGGACGGACGCGGCCTGCTCGAAGTCGTCGAGGTCGAGACCGAGGAGCGACTCGATGACCTCCAGCCTGCGGTAGAGGGCGGGGCGGCTCATGTGGTGGAGCTGCGCCGTGCGCGACTTGTTGCGCCCGGTCGCGAGATAGGTCCGCAGCACGGGCAGCAGGCCCGGGTCGTCGGCGTACAGGAGCCCGTCCAGCTCGCGTTCGGCGAAGGCCTGGACGTGCGGGTCGTCGCGCAGGAGCCGTACGAGGCCTCGCAGGCGTACGTCGCGCAGGCGCACGACGGGCGGGACGTCCGGTGTGCCGGCCGCGGCCTGCGCGATGTGCAGCGCCTCGCGCAGCCCGGCGGGCACGTCGTCCCAGCCGGTGCACGGCTCGGCGGCGGCCACGACGACCTGCTCCCCCGCCCCGGTGCGCAGGCGGGCCGCGAAGTGCTCGGTGAGCGGTCCCGCGGCCTGGTCGCGGGCGAGGCTGAGCAGGACGGCGGTGGCGCCGTCCGCGAGTTCGGCGGCAAGTCCGGAGAGCCCCAACAGGCGCAGTACGCGGTCGAGTTCTGCCGGGTCTCCGTCGCGGACGACTAGCGGGGCGAAGGTGCGGCGGTTGACGGGGAGCCCGGCGGCCCTGGCCCGGGGCAGGAGCTGGCGGGCCGGTACGACGCCGGAGACGAGGTCGGTGAGGATACTCTGCGCCGACTGTTCCTCCCAGGTGTGGGCGGCGCCGCCGAGCATGCGGTGCAGGACGAGGGCCTCGGCGGCCCGTTCGGCGAGGAGCCGTCCGGTGGGGCCGTCGCCCCGGTAGCCGCACAGCACGACGCTGCCCCAGCGCTCGCCGCGCCCGTCGAGGTCGGCGCGGTACCAGTCGGCGCCGTCGGCGCAGCCCGCCCGGCGCGCGATGCGTTCCCAGTCGCGCAGCACGTCGTCCACGGCGGACCGCTCACCGGCGGTGGCGAGGACACGGTGGGCGAGGTTGGCGACGACGACGGGGCATCCGCTGTGCGCGGCGATCTCGTCGAGGAGCCGCTGGAGCGGGGCGCCCGCCGTGATGAGTCCGGTCAGCGCGGTGCGGATTCCCTCGGAGAGGCTGACGGCGGCGAACTTCCGACGGACGAGCCTCGATTGGACCTCCTCCGTGAGTTCGGCGAAGGGGAACGGGCGGTGCAGGACGACCATCGGCAGCCCGTACCGCTCGGCCGCGCGCCGCATGTCCTCGGGCGGTGACGGGAAGGCACGGCCGAGCCCGAGGACGACGGCCGCCGCCTCCGCGCGGTGCAGGGACTTGATGTACTCGGTCCTGGCGTGGGCGTTCCCGGCCAGGAGGACGCCGGTGGTGAGGACCATCTCGCCGCCGCTGAGCATCACCCCGACGTCGGCGGCCTCGGCGACGTGCACCCAGCGCACGGGCCGGTCGAGGTGACCGGCCCCCGCGACCACCTCGGGCTCCCCCGCCGCGATCCGCTCCAGGGCGAGTATCTGCCGTACGGACAGGCCGTGTTCGGCGGCGGTGACGGTCATCGGGGGCCCCTTCGTTGGCACTGCCTTCGGCTGGCAGACCCGCTGCCTCGGCTAACAGGCGCTGTGCAGGGCCCGTTCCAGGACGGCCGCGCCCTCCTCCGCCTCGGCGACGGTGAGCGTCAGGGGCGGCGCGATGCGCAGCACGCTGGTGTTGTGCCCGCCGCCCTTGCCGACGAGGAGTCCGCCCTCGCGGGCCGCCTCGATCACGCGCGCCGCCGCGTCCGGGTCGGCCTCGTCCGTGCCGGGTTTCACCAGCTCGATGCCGATCATCAGGCCCCGGCCGCGCACTTCTCGTACGCACTCCGTGGTGGCGCCGATGGCCCGCAGCCGCTCGATGAGGAGGCCGCCGACGCGGCGGGCGTTGCCCTGGAGGTCGTGTTCGAGGAGGTAGATGAGGTTGGCGAGGCCGGCGGCCATCGTCACCGGCGAGCCGCCGAACGTCGAAATGGAGTTGGAGTCGAGGCAGTTCATGACCTCGGCACGCGCGACGACGCCGCCGATGGACATGCCGTTCCCGATGCCCTTGGCGAAGGTCAGGATGTCGGGGGGACCGTTCTGCGCGTGTGCCTGCCAGCCCCAGAAGTGGTCGCCGGTGCGGCCCCAGCCGGTCTGCACCTCGTCGGCGATCCACAGGATGCCGTGCTCCTGGAGCACCTCGCGGAACGCCGCGTATAGGCCGTCGGGCGGCGAGGTGAACCCGCCGACGCCCTGGATGGGTTCGGCGATCAGCGCGGCGACGCCACGGGTCTGGCCGAGGATGTCCCGCAGGTCGTCGACGCACGCCTCGATGAACTGGGCGTCGGTCAGCTGCGCGTACGGGCCCCGGCTGCGTACCCCGCCATGGACGTACAGCGTCTGGAGGGGGGAGAGGCTGGTCGGGGACCAGCCGCGGTTGCCGGTGATGCCGACGGCGGAGAAGGACCGGCCGTGGTAGCTGTTGCGCATCGCGAGGATCTGGTTCGAGCGGCGGTACGCGGTGGCGAGCAGCAGCGCCGTGTCGTTGGCCTCGGTGCCGGAGGTGGTGAAGAAGACACGGGCGTCCGGGATGCCGGACAACGAGGCGACGCGCTCGGCGAGTTCGACCATCTGCCGGTTGAGGTAGAGGGTCGAGGTGTGGATGATGCGTCCGGCCTGCTCGCTGACCGCCTTGGTCACCTCCGGCAGGGCGTGCGCGGTCATCGTCGTCAGGATGCCGCCGAAGAAGTCGAGGTACTTGTTCCCGGCGGCGTCCCAGACGTGGCGGCCCTCGCCGTGGGTGATCTCGATGGGGCGGTCGTAGTACAGGGCGAGCCAGTCCGGCAGGACGGCGCGGTGACGGGCATGGAGGTCGGGGGTCATCGAGGTCGCACGGGTCCCTTCGTCGGCTCCTTCACGAGTGACAGTGGTCATGGCTGCACCAGCCCTTCGTATGCGTCGGGCCGGCGGTCCCGGTAGAACGCCCACTGCTGGCGCACCTCGTCGATGAGGCCGAAGTCGAGGTCCCGCACGAGGAGTTCCTCGTCCTTGTCGCTCGCGGCGTCGCCCACGGTCTGCCCACGGGGGTCGACGAAGTAGCTCGTGCCGTAGAAGTCGTTGTCGCCGTACTCCTCCACGCCGACGCGGTTGATCGCGGCGATGAAGTACTCGTTCGCGACGGCCGCGGCCGGCTGCTCCAGCTGCCACAGGTACGCCGAGAGGCCGCGGCTCGTGGCGGACGGGTTGTACACGAGCTGGGCGCCGTTCAGGCCGAGCTGGCGCCAGCCCTCCGGGAAGTGCCGGTCGTAGCAGATGTAGACGCCGACGCGGCCGACGGCGGTCTCGAAGACCGGCCAGCCCAGGTTTCCCGGCTTGAAGTAGTACTTCTCCCAGAAGCCCTTCACCTGCGGGATGTGGTGCTTGCGGTACTTGCCGAGGTACGTGCCGTCGGCGTCGATCACGGCCGCGGTGTTGAAGTAGAACCCGGACTGCTCGACCTCGAAGACCGGTACGACGACGACCATCCCGGTCTCGCGGGCCAGCGTCCGCATCCGGGTCACGGTCGGCCCGTCCGGCACGGGCTCGGCCCAGCGGTAGTGCTCCGCCTCCTGCACCTGGCAGAAGTAGGGGGCGTTGAAGACCTCCTGGAAGCCGATGATCCGGGCGCCCTGCCGGGCTGCCTCCCGCGCATGTTCCTCATGCTTGGTGATCATGGATTCGGTGTCGCCCGTCCAGGTCGCCTGGACCAGCGCGGCGCGTACGACGTGGGCCATGTGCCGCTCCTTTGCCTGTTGCCCCCGCCGGGGGACGTCAGAGAGCCTCTACGCCCGTAGACACAGGCCGTAGAGGGACGAACGTAAGCCTCACCGGCGGCCTTGCCAAGACCATCGCCGTTAACCGGCGGAATCGATCATGTTTCGCACCCGTGCGGGTGAGGAGTGACCGGGCTACGCGTGGAACCCGGCGACTCTGAGCGCGTGCACGACGTCCCAGTACCGCTCGTCGGACACGCCGCGCGCCGCCTCGACGAGCAACGGGACGAGGCGCCCGGGGTCGTCGTGCACGCTGCGGGCGGCCTCTTCGGGGGTGCGTACGCGGACGTACGCGTCGAGGAGCGCGCGGGTCTCGCGGTGGCGGCCCTCGCCGGTGAGACGGAGCACGGACGCGCCGATCTCGGGGGCGGGGCGGGCCACTCCCTGGCGCAGGATCTGCTGTGCGTCGGCGGTGCGTCCCGCGGCGGCGAGCGCGTCGGCGGCGGCCACGAGGAGGTCCGCCGGGAGCGAGGCCGTCTCCCAGAGCAGGGTCGCCCAGTCGGCGCCGAGGCCCGCGCGGTTCAATTCGGCGGCGAACAGCGGGAATCGGGCGGCGGGCCAGTGGGCGGCCTCGACGAGCACGCCGTGCGCCTCCCCGCCGCGGCCTTCGGCGCGCAGCCGCAGGAGTGCGCCGACGCAGGCGGCGATGGCGCCGCGCGCCTCGCTGTCGAGGTGTTGCGGGGCGGGCGGTGCCGTCGCCTCTCCTTCGGCGGCTCCGGCGAACCGGGCGCCGCGGGGGCTCGCGGCAAAGTCCCGTAACGGGCCCTGAACGGCGAGGGCGGTGGGCAGGGGCGTGTCGTCGGCGGGCGCGGCCTCGTCGAGCATTCCGGCGAAACGGGCGCTGCCGCGGGGGCGGCGCTTGCGTTCCTTGGGAGGCTTGGAGCGTCCCGGGGGTTCGGGCGGCGGTGGCTGCGGACGCTGCTGCGGTACGGGCACGGGTGGCGGCGGTGGCGGCTGTCGGTCCAGGTCCGCGATCCTCCGGTGGAGCTCCGCGCAGCGGGCCGTCGCGCGTTCGTGGTCGTCGCGCGCCCAGGCCAGGTCGAGGCGCATCGCCTCCGCCTGCTCGCGTGTGGCGGCCGTGTGCAGGAGCTGGGCCAGCTCCACCTGGCGCTCGGCGGCGTACCGCTGCTCGCGGAGCATCACGTCGAGCCGGTCACCGAGGAGGTCACGCCCGCCGGGCCGCGCGTCGAAGGCGGTGAGCGAGGCGCGGTGCAGGGCACGGGCCCGTACGGACTCTGCCTCGACCTCGGCCTCGTAGGATCCCCCGCCCACGCCCAGATCCTGGAGCAGGGCTTCCACGACATCCCAGGGAGGCACCTCGGCGCCCGTGAGGCAGACCCGCATTCCGTCCGGGTCGCGCTGCCAGAAGATGCCGCACCAGCCGGCGTCCTGGTCGAGCCGGGCCAGGAGGTTCCGCAGGTACACCACGAACTCCCGGACCTGGTCAGGGAGTTGTTCCACTTCCATCACACGCCGCCCGATCCCTCCGCAGAGTGGAGTCTTCCGGTTCGGAAGAAAACACCCTCCGTGTTTCGAGGGCGCTACGGGGGCTTTTCCGGAGTGGCACCGTCCTCACTCGGCGCAGCTAGACGGTCACCGGTGAGCAGCTCGCCGCGATCTCGTCCATGGAGAGGCCGAGGGTCTGGGCGAGGGCCGCGACCGTGAAGAAGGCGGGGGTGGGCGCACGGCCGGTCTCGATCTTGCGGAGCGTCTCGGCGGACAGACCCGCGCTCGCGGCGACCTCGACCATGCTCCGCCCGCGCCGGGCCTCGCGCAGCAGCAGGCCGAGCCGCTCACCGCGCTCGCGCTCTTCGGGGGTCAGGGGGGTTCGGACCATGCGTCCAGTCTACCGGCAGAACCCCCATTCAAATACCGGTATTGTAATTGGCATGGTGGAACTCAAGACAGACACATCGATCGACGAGATGCGGGAAGCGGGCCGGGTCGTGGCCCAGGCGCTCGCGGCGGTCCGCGAGAAGGCGGCCGTAGGGGTCTCGCTCCTGGAGCTGGACTCGGTGGCGCACGGCGTCCTGCGCGCGGCCGACGCGAGCTCACCCTTCCTCGGCTACCGCCCCTCGTTCGCCCCGACCCCCTTTCCGGCGGTCCTGTGCGCGTCGGTGAACGACGCGATCGTGCACGGCATCCCCGACGGGTACCGGCTGCGCGACGGCGACCTGCTCTCGGCCGATTTCGGCGCCCAACTGGGCGGCTGGGCCGGGGACTCGGCGATCAGCTTCACGGTCGGCACGGCGCGCCCCGAGGACGTACGCCTCATCGAGACGGCGGAGCGCGCGCTCGCGGCGGGCATCGCGGCGGCGGTCGTCGGCAACAGGATCGGGGACATCGCCCACGCCATCGGCAAAGTGTGCCGGGCGGAGGGGTACGGCATCCCGGACGGCTTCGGCGGGCACGGTATCGGCCGCAAGATGCACGAGGACCCGCCCGTCCCGAACGAGGGACGGGCGGGCCGGGGCATGCGCCTCAGGCACGGCATGGTGATCGCGATCGAGCCGATGGTGATCGCCGGAGGCATGGACGACTACTACGCGGCCCCGGACGGCTGGACCCTGCGCACGAGCGACGGCACCCGCGCCGCCCACGCAGAACACACGGTGGCCGTCACGGACGCGGGGCCGCGGATCCTGACGACGCTCTGAGCGGGACGCGACCGGGGGGCGCGGCCCGGGCGAGTGCCTCACGCCGGGCGTGCGGCATGGACCAGCCCGGAGGCAACTGTCAGCGACTTGCGCAAGTGTGCGGGGCGTGTTCCCGGGCCCGGCTCAGATCTCGTCAAAATGAGTGCTGATGTCGGCGGGGTATCTGCTGGTGGCCAGCCACGACCGGGCGGGCCCGGCGGGTGTCGTCGTGTCCACGGTGAGGTGGAGGCGGGTGTCGCCGTCGAGGCCGGGGTAGCTGCGCTGTTCCGCGCCTGCGAAGGAGCGACGAAGCACCTCCGCGACCGCGCGGGCGGCTTCGGGCGTGTGCGCGATGATCCGGACCTCGGCGTGTCCGAGAGACGGCATCGTCTGGGTCTCGATGTACTTCACTTTGGCGTGTCCCCTTCAGAGTGGGCGAGAAGTCGGCGAGTGGGGCGCTGTGCGCCCCACTCACTGCCCCCGGTCGCAGGAAGGTGCTTCTTCACCGGTCGGCGTGCCCACGGTGGGCTCGACGGCTGGTGTCGTCCGGCCGGCCGGGAAGTCTCGGCAGGGGGTCGCTGTAGTGGTGGGCCGCGATCCGGGCATCGTGCCGCGCGTTGAGCAAGTGGATCATGCGCATCCCGATGCCGGTCGCGAGGATGATCGCCGCGACGAGGACGACGGTCTCCATGGAACTCACCTCGTGGCGCCGGGCAGCGGGATGGCGCGTTGACCCATCGGGCTCCCGAAGGGGGACATGCAGGCCCCGCCTTCGCTTTCCCAGCTGGCCTCCCCGCGTTGGGCGTCGCGAATGCCGCGCCCGATGACGACTTCATCGGCCATCAGAGCGCCGGCGGTGAGGACGCTCCCGGGGATCGCTGCGGCGGCCATCAGTCGGGCCGCGGCGGCGGGCTCGGTCTCGGGCGGGATCACCAGCAGGTCCCAGCGGCCGAGAGAGTAGGAGAGCAGAATCAGCTTGTCGGGGTGCTGTTCGGTGAACCAGCCCACATGCATGGTGTGCCCGGCCACAGACACCTTTCGCGGGATGACGGGCCAGCGAGTGGGATTCACGGTGACGCTTGTGATGCGCCCCCAGGCTGTATCGAGTGCGGCCGCGAGCGGCGGAAGCTCCGCCTCGAGGTCGCGTGAATAGGGCCACCAGGCCCCGTCGAGCTGGCCGGCGAGGGTGGTCTTCGGCGTGAGGGACAAGCGTGCCGGGAGCTCTGTGGCGAGGTCGCGCGGCGCGGTCCGATCGAGGGTGGTGATCATGATGAGGACCTGCCCCCGGGCTACCCGTCGGCAGCCCGGTTTTTCGTGATCCCCGGAAACGACACCCGCGTGGAAACCGGTGCGCGAAGTACTCCCGGTGTTTTCATTCTACATCTGTTTGGCAGGCTTTGACCGTCCTGACCAGGTATTTCCCGTCGGACGTGCGGTGGCGGGGGCGGCGGGAGTACCGTGAAACGACGGCAGGCGCACGCACGTTGCTGCCGGGCACCGGTAGCCGTGCCCACCTGCGACGAGACGACGGCCGTACCTCGTAGACGGGCGGACCAGCCATGGCCGACTCCGACGCCCACATCCCCCACACACCCCCGCTGCTCCTGCCGGACGCGATCCACCAGGCGGTGAAACCCGGTACGGCCCTGCTGCGGCTGGAGACCACGAGCTCCCGAGAGGGAGTCCTGGACGGCGCGTGGTGGCCGCGTACACGGAACATCGAAGCCGAACTCCCTGCGCTGATCAGCGTATTGACCGAGCACCTCGGCCCGATCACCCGGGTCGGTCTGGACGCATCCTCCTGGAACAGCCTCCCCGTCCGCCTGGTGATCGACGACCGCGTCGTGCACCTCGACTCCGACCCGGTCGGGGACGACACCGTCCTCATCACCCGCGGCGACAACGACCACTTCGCCCTGCTGCTGGTCCCCCCGGACACTTCCGCTGATGCCGCCCGCGAAGCGATGGCCCGCGCCGTCCACGCCGACAACACCACCCAGGCCGCGCAGATCCTCGTCGCCACCCCTCCCAACTCCAGCGGGGAGCACGGGGCATCGGCATGAATCGGGACGCAGTCGTCCGTGAACGACGCCTCAGCGGGCCGGGCCGATGGCACCGGGCCGCGCGTCGACCTGCCTTACCCGCGCGTCACCACACCGACTTTCACCGCCGCCGTCCGGCGGCCCTCCCCCGGGCCGTGCTGTCCCATCGGCGCATTCGGAACGAGCACGCGAGAGCGCAGCGTAAACCCGGGGGAGGCGCCCTTCGGCGGGGGCGTCACCTTCGCCCTCAGCTGTCCTGGGACTTCTTCAGTTGTCCTGTAGGAACTTCTTCGCCAGGGAGTCGCCGAGGGTCACCGCCGCGCTGTGGCTCTCGATCGGGGACGTCTGGTTGTTCTTGAACACGATGTACGTGACGCCGGAGTCCGTGCCGCCGGTCTCCGGGTCCGGGTCGATGCCGAGGGCCTTCGCGGTGGCGTAGGACGCCTCACCGATGATCTTGTCCGGGCCGGTGTCGCCGACCACCGCGTACTCGACCTTGTCGTTGTGGATGACGGCCACGACGCCGCCGCCCTTGATGCCGGCTCCCGCGTAGTTCCAGATGCTGCTGGAGCTGGGCACGACCACGTAGGGGAGGTTCTCGGCGCTCAGCGGCTTGCCGTCGGACTGGTGGAAGGCCGTGTCGTCCTGGAACCACGGGTCGGTGTCGGCGTTGCACTGCGTGGTGATCCGGCCGTCGCAGTCGATGTCCATGTCGGCCTTCCAGAACACCGCGCCGTTCTTGCCGCAGACCGGCACGGTCGCCGAGGCCTCCTCGTCGGTGCGGTACTTGCCGTTCGATATCTGCGAGCAGGACGTGACCTTGGCGAGCAGGTCGGCCGCGCTGACCGTGCCCTCCTGGGCGCGCTGGGGGCCGCTCTCGCGGGCGGTGGCGTTCGTGGGGAGCAGAGCCGTGGCGAGCAGCGCGGCTCCGGCGGAGGCGGTGAGGGCGAGCGTTCGGGTACGCACGTGGGGGACCCTTCTGTTAGGAAAGTTTCCTTACCTTCGGGGAGCAAATCTTGCGCCACCGCAGGTACCTGTCAACCCCTTGAATACGCCAGGGGGCCCGCGGCTCCCGCCAGTTGACATCGATCGCACATCAACCGGCGGGACCCACGGGCCCCTCACCGCACGTTCGGTCAGCCGCCGAAGGCCGGCCTCACCACCATCGCCGAGCCGCCGCCGCGCCGCACCTTCTCGGCCGCCGCGAGCCACTCGCCGTTCTTCAGGCGCTGCACGCCCGTGGCCGCGCCGATCTCCGGGTTCTGCTTGAAGACGTGGCCGAGCGCCTCCAGGCGCGCCCTCGCCGGCGAGTCCCACAGGCCCGGTTCGAGCTCCGTCGCCGCCGCGTTGCGCTGACTGGCGCGGGGCGCGGCGATCGCGTCCACCAGGGGCAGCCCGCGGTCGACGAAGCCGGTCAGGGTCTGGAGGACGGTCGTGATGATCGTCGCGCCGCCGGGCGAACCGAGCGCCACCACCGGCTGGTCGTGCCGGTCAAGGACGATCGTCGGGGAGATCGACGAGCGCGGGCGCTTGCCGGGCCCCGGCAGGTTCGGGTCGTGGACCGCCGGGCTGGCCGGCGCGAACGAGAAGTCCGTGAGCTCGTTGTTGAGCAGGAAGCCGCGGCCCGGGACCGTGATGCCGCTGCCGCCCGTCGACTCTATCGTCAGCGTGTACGCGACGACGTTGCCCCACTTGTCGGCGACCGTCAGATGGGTCGTGTTCTCGCCCTCGAACGTCGTCGGGGCGGCCTTGTCGCCCGGCTCACCGCACTCGCCGGGGTGCCGCGGATCGCCCGGCGCCAGCGGACTCGTCAGGACCGCGTCGTCCTTGATGAGGCACTCCCGCGAGTCGGCGAACCGCTGCGAGAGCAGCTCCTTCGCCGGCACGTCCTCGAAGGCGGGGTCGCCGACCCAGCGCCCGCGGTCCGCGAACGCGATCCGGCTCGCCTCGATGTAGCGGTGCAGATACTGCTCCTGCGTGGCCTTGGACAGGTCCGTCCGCTCAAGGATGTTGAGCGCCTCGCCGACCGTCGTGCCGCCCGAGGACGACGGCGCGATCGAGTAGACACCGAGCCCGCGGTACGAGGTCCGCGTCGGGGCCTGGAGTTTCGCCCCGTACGCCTTGAGGTCCTTGACGGACAGCTTGCCGGGCCGCGCGACCCGGCCCGACGCCGGGTCCACGGGCGGCTTGTTCACGGTGCGTATGACGTCCTCGCCGATGTCGCCCCGGTAGATGGCGCCGACGCCCTTGTGCGCCAACTCGTCGTAGGTGCGGGCGAGATCGGGGTTCTTGAACGTGGAGCCGACGACGGGGAGCGCGCCGCCCGGCAGGAACAGCTTGGCCGTGGCGGGGAAGTCCTTGAACCGCGCCTGGTTCGCCTCGGTCTGGGAGCGGAACGTGGCGTCGACCGTGAACCCGTCCCGGGCCAGCTTCTGCGCGGGCCGCAGCACCGAGCCGAGGCGCTCGCTGCCCCAGGTGTCGAGCGCGGTCTGCCAGGTGGCGGGCGTGCCCGGCGTCCCGACGCTCAGGCCGCTCGTCACCGCGTCGTTGAAGTCGAGCGGCTTGCCGTTCTCCAGGAAGAGCCCCGAGTCCGCGGTGAGCGGGGCCCTCTCGCGGCCGTCGATGGTGTGCACCTTGCGGGTCTTCGCGTCGTAGTACACGAAATAGCCGCCCCCGCCGACACCCGCGGAGTACGGCTCGGTGACGCCGAGCGCCGCGGCCGTGGCGACGGCGGCGTCGACCGCGTTGCCGCCCTTGCGCAGGACCTCGATGCCGGCGGCGGACGCGTCCGCGTCGACGCTGGAGACCGCGCCGCCGTAGCCGACGGCCAGCGGCACCTTCTGCGCGGGTGCGTCGTGGGCCTCGGACGCGGGGGAAGCCGGGGGCGCGGCAGCGCCCACCGTCACCAACGTGGCCGCGACCGCCAGTCCCGAGAGATTCCGCAGACTTCGCAGACCTCGCTGATTCCGCGCAACAGGACGTCTCATCCGTA
The DNA here is from genome assembly GCF_026340095.1 of Streptomyces sp. NBC_01446. Lineage (GTDB taxonomy): Bacteria > Actinomycetota > Actinomycetes > Streptomycetales > Streptomycetaceae > Streptomyces > Streptomyces aureus. The sequence goes on from NZ_JAPEPO010000001.1 coordinate 1,573,897, forward strand.
CCTCCAGTCAACAGCAGTCTGCGCAGCGTAACTTCAGTTCCGGATGGCGTCAGGACCCCCTCGAACAAGGATCCGTCCGACCGCTAGCATGCGCCCCCATGACTGAAGACGTGCGCAACATCGTCCTCGGCGTGATCGCAGCCGGGATCAGCGCCGCCCTTGGCTGGCTCGCCCGCACCTACTTGTGGAAGCGCAAACTCCGCCGCAGGCAGGCCTTCTTCGGGCTGCCCGACAACTCCGAGTCGCTCCTCGTGGTCAACCGCGACGCGGGCGGCCCCGAGCTGACGGTGAAGCGTCACGACGTCTTCGCCCTGCTCGAACTCTCGGCGATCATCAAGGACTGCGGGGCGCACGCGCAGGTCGTCGCGCACGACACGGCCCAGCAGGGCTTCGGGGAGCGCACGGAGTTCTGCGTGGGCGGACCGGCGTCGAACCGCCGGATGGCCGCCCATATGCACAGCCTCCTGCCGGGCATCCGCGTCAACACGGACCCGGAGCCCGGCCCCGACCGCGGCGCGTTCCAGATAGGCAGCGAGCGCTACCGCCTGGAGCCGGGGATCACGGAGTACGTGCTGCTCGCCCGGCTGACGGCGGGCCAGGGGCAGGGCTCGCGCCCGGTCTTCCTCTTCTGCGGCCAGCTGCCCGTCACCAACCAGGCGGCCACCCGCTATCTCGCCCGCCACCACGAGCGCCTGGCCCGCAAGCACGGCGGCAACGCGTTCGCGCTCCTCCTGAAGGTCGTCAACTCCCAGGCGTACGGCCCCGATGTGGTCGAGCTGGTCGGTGACGTCACCCGCGCCGCCCAGGCGCCGGCCCCGGCGGCGACGCCCCGCGCCTCCTCCCACCGGGCGAAGTAGCCCGCTCCTGACCTGCCGCCCGGCGGACTCCGTTGAACAACAGAACATCGTTACCCGTACGTAACTTACCGACGGGTTACCTACGGTAAGACGCCACGGTTACCGTCGGGTCACTTTGCACTGACACGAGTGAGGAGTGACCCGTGGGACACCCGCGACACCCGCGCAGAGCGCTGCGTACGACCACTGTTGGTGCCGTGTCCGCGACCCTGATCGCCGGGGCAGGACTCGGCCTGACCCCCACCGCGCAGGCGGCGCCGGGGCCGGGCGTGCGCTTCGTCGACATCAGCGGCGCCGGCGGAACGGTCCTCAAGGCCAACGTCGTGGCCCCCTCCGACACCTCGCGCAGATACCCGGTCGTCGTGCTCCCTACGAGCTGGGCCGTGCCGCAGATCGAGTACCTCGCCCAGGCCAAGCAGCTCGCCGACTCCGGCTATGTTGTGGTGAGTTACAACTCGCGCGGCTTCTGGCAGTCCGGCGGCGAGATCGAGGTCGGCGGCCCCGAGGACATCGAGGACGCCTCGAAGGTCATCGACTGGGCCCTCGCGCACACGCAGGCCGACCCGGACAAGGTCGGCATGGCGGGCGTCTCCTACGGCGCGGGCATCAGCCTGCTCGCCGCGGGGCACGACAAGCGCATCAAGGCCGTGGCGGCGCTCAGCGGCTGGGGCGACCTGATCGACTCGATCTACTCGGGCCGCACCCAGCACTTCCAGGCCGCCGCCCTGCTCTCCGGTGCCGGCTATCTCACGGGCCGCCCGAGCCCCGAACTCCAGCAGGTCATGAAGGACTTCCTCGGCTCGAACCTGGCCAAGGAGGACGACATGATCGCGTGGGGCAAGAAGCGCTCCCCCGAGACGTACATCGACAGCATCAACAAGAACGGCGCCGCCATCCTGCTCGGCAACGCCTGGGGCGACACCATCTTCCCGCCCAACCAGTACGCGGACTTCTACGAGAAGCTCACCACGCCCAAGCGCCTGGAGTTCCGCCCGGGCGACCACGCCACGGCCGAGGCGACCGGACTGCTCGGGCTGCCCAACGACACGTGGGAGGACACGCACCGCTGGTTCGACCACTACCTCAAGGGCGACGACAACGGCGTCGACCGCGAGCTCCCCGTCCGCATCAAGTCCCGCTCCACCGGCGCGTACGAGAGCTACCCCGACTGGAAGTCGGTCGGCGCGACGAAGAAGAAGATCGCACTCGCGGGCACGACCACGATCCACACGAACGTCGACTCGGGCGCTGACGGCGGACTCCTGGAACTCTCGAACATCCTCGACCAGTTCCTGCGGCTGCCCCCGACGGCCTCGGTGCCGCTGCTGCCGCGCCGCTGGGCGGGCGTGTGGCAGTCGGAGAAGTACACGTCCGAACAGCATGTGCGCGGGACGGCGAGGCTGCACACGACGCTCACCCCGACCAAGGAGAGCGGAACCCTCGTCGCGTACCTCTACGACGTGGGCCCGCTCGGCCTCGGCAAGCTGGTCAGCAACGCGCCGTACACCTTCCACGGCAAGACACCCGGTGCTCCGTTCGGCGTGGACCTGGAGTTGTTCTCCACGGCTTACGACGTCCCGGCAGGGCACCGGCTCGCCCTGGTCGTCGACACGGTCGACCCGCTCTATATCGAGCACAACCCGACCGGCGCACAGCTGACCTTCTCCTCGCCGAAGGACGACCCGTCATACGTGTCGATCCCCCTGCGCGAGCAGTGATCTCCGGCTGCTGCCGGGCGGGCATGGCCCTGTGGTCTCTGCAAGGAGCCCCTGCTACTGCACCCCCGGCAGCAGCGTCCCCGGTTCGGCCGGGGCGACTTCGGCCGCCTCGACCTTGGGGTTGCGCCGCTGGCGCTTGGACACCCACTGGGCGAACCACGAAAGCAGCATGCACATCCCGATGTAGATCGGAGAGATCACCATCACCACGGGGATGAAAGGCAAATCGTAGTCGAGGTTCGAGGCGATGAGTTTCCCGGCGTGGAGGAACTCCTCGTAGGTGATGAGGTAGCCGAGCGAGGTGTCCTTCAGGGCGACCACCAGCTGGCTGATGATGGCGGGCAGCATGGCGCGTACGGCCTGCGGCACGAGGACGTGCGTCATGACCTGGGTCTTGCGCATGCCGAGCGCGAACGCGGCCTCGCCCTGGCCGCGTTCGACGGAGTTGACGCCGGAGCGGAAGACCTCGGCGAGCACCGAGCCGTTGTAGAGGGCGAGCCCGGCGACGAGGGCGGGCAGCGGCTGGACCTTCAGCGCCACGAAGATGAAGAAGATCATCACCAGGACGGGCATCGCGCGGAAGAACTCCACGACGAGCGTGGCGAGCCAGCGCACCGGCCTGTGGTCGGACAGGCGCCCCACCGCGAGGACGGTCCCGAGCACGAGCGAGAGCACGGCGGCGATGGCGAAGGCCTTCAGCGTGTTGCCGAGCCCGCGTAGGAGCAGCTCCTGGATGCCCTTGTACTCGAACGGCATCCACTTCGTGTACGTGAACTGGTCGGTGTCGAACAGGAGGTAGAAGATCCAGGCGAGCAGGCCGAGCACGATCAGCGTGGACAGCACGCCGTACAGCCGGTGCCGGCGCTCGGTCTTCGGTCCCGGTACGTCGTAGAGGGCCGTCGCGTCGTGGGCAAGAGCTTTCAACGGGGAACTCCCCAGCGCTTCTCGAGCACGTTGAAGATCGCGCTGATGGTGAGGGTGATGATCAGGTAGCCGACGGCGATCCAGAAGAAGGTCCAGATGATGTTGTAGCCCAGCTCGCTGAGGGTCTTGTAGGTGCCGAGCAGCTCGTTGACGCTGAACGCGCCGGCGATCGCCGAGTTCTTGGCGAGGGCGATGAGGGTCGAGCCGACGGGCGGGATGACGGACTTGAAGGCCTGCGGGAGGACGACCAGCGACAGCGTCTGGCCGAACGTCATGCCGAGACTGCGGGCCGCCTCGCCCTGCCCCCTGGGGACCGTGTTGATGCCGGAGCGCAGGGCCTCGCAGATGAAGGCGGAGGTGTAGCAGCCGAGGGCGAGGATCGCGAACACCTGGAAGGGCAGGACGATTCCGAAGCGCGGCAGGCCGAGCAGCACCGCGAAGAACAGCAGGGTCAGCGGGGTGTTGCGCAGGACCGTGACCCACACCGTGCCGAAGGCCCGGAAGGATCCGACGGGCGCGACCCGGAACGACGCCATCAGGAAACCGAGGACGAGCGCGAGGACCGAGGCGTAGACGGTGAGTTCGACCGTCCCGAGGAACCCCTTGGCGAAGGTGGAGAAATTGCTGGTCAGTACGTCCACGGGGCCTCCTCAGCTCGCCGGGTAGCGGTCGATGGGGGGCGGGGTGGGCGCGGGCACGCCGGATTGGCCGAGCGTCGCCTCGAAGGCCCTCTTCCAGTCGCCGTTCTTCTCGCGGGCCTCCAAAGCGTCGTTGAGCGCCATCCGCAGCGCGTTGTCGCTGCGCCGCACACCGATGCCGTACGGCTCCTCGGAGAACGGCTTGCCCACGACCCTGAGTTGGTCGGGCACCTTCGCCGCGAAGCCGATCAGGATCGCGTCGTCGGTGGTGACGGCGTCGACCTGGTAGGTGAGCAGGTTGTCGACGCAGACCGAGTACGTGTCGTACGCGACGAGCGTCGCCTTCGGGTAGTCGGTCTTGATGCGCTGGTAGGGGGTCGAACCGCTCGCCGAGCAGACGCGTTTGCCGGCCAGGTCCTGCGGGCCGTGGATGTCGTTCTCGTCCTTGCGTACCAACAGGTCCTGACCCGCCAGGAAGTACGGGCCCGCGAAGCCGACGAGCTTCTTGCGCATGGCGTTGATCGTGTAGGTGCCGACGTAGTAGTCGATCTGACCGTTCTGCAGGGCGGTTTCGCGGTTGGCCGAGGCGATCGTCTTGAAGTGGATGGTCTTCGGGGGGAAGCCGAGCGAGGCGGACATCATCTTGGCGATCTCGATGTCGAAGCCTGAGAAGAGGCCGGTCGCCGGGTCCCTCTCCCCCAGGTACGGCTGGTCCTCCTTGGCGCCGACGATGAAGTAGCCGCGTTTCTTGGCGCGCTCCCAGGTGGGCGAGGAGGGCAGTCGGAAGTCTTTCGCCACTTGGTAGGTGGGCAGCTTGTCGGGGGCCGGGCCCTTGGTCGGCGGGCTGCCCTCCTTGCCGCAGGCGGCGGCCGTGGAGACGGCGAGCAGTGCCGTGAGCGCCGCCAGGGCACGGCACACACGTGTCGGACGGATCATGCGGTGCGCTCCCCGCTCAGTGCTTGAGGATCTTGGAGAGGAAGTCCTTGGCCCGCTCGCTGCGCGGGTTGGTGAAGAAGTCCTCGGGGGTGCGGTCCTCGACGATGCGGCCGTCGGCCATGAACACGACGCGGTTGGCGGCGGAGCGGGCGAAGCCCATCTCGTGGGTGACCACGACCATGGTCATGCCCTCGCGGGCGAGCTGCCGCATCACCTCGAGGACCTCGTTGATCATCTCCGGGTCGAGGGCCGAGGTCGGCTCGTCGAAGAGGAGGGCCTTGGGGTCCATCGCGAGGGCGCGGGCGATGGCCACGCGCTGCTGCTGGCCGCCGGAGAGCTGGGCGGGGTATTTGGCGGCCTGCGAGGCGAGCCCCACCCGGTCCAGGAGTTCACGGGAGCGCTTGTCGGCCTCGTCCCTCTTGCGGCCCCTGACCTTCATCTGGGCGAGGGAGACGTTCTGCAGGACCGTCTTGTGCGCGAAGAGATTGAAGGACTGGAAGACCATCCCCACCTCGGCCCTCAGATGGGCCAGGGCCTTGCCCTCCTCCGGAAGCGGCTGTCCGTCGAGACTGATGTTCCCCGACTGGATCGTCTCGAGCCTGTTGATCGCGCGGCAGAGCGTCGACTTTCCCGACCCCGAGGGGCCGATGACCACCACCACCTCCCCCTTGCCGACGGTGAGGTTGATGTCCTGGAGGACATGCAGCTCCCCGTAGTACTTGTTGACGTCACGCAGCTCGATCAACGGATCGACGGCCATGGCAGACCTGCCCACTCTCAGCTGTGTCGGTCCGCGCAAACTATCCACGTCAATTTTGGACTTGACCGACGACACGCACGCAGGGGCATTAACCGTATTTGCGGGCCTACGTCTCCGATGTCTCGGCGTAGAACTGCGACAGCTCGGGAGCCCCGCTCGTCGCCCACTCGTGGCCCGCGGCGACGACGTCGACCTCGCGGCCGGAGCGGAGCCGCACCACCGGCTGCCCGTTGGGCCAGATCACCCACATCGCGCCCGGCACCTGGCGGACGAGGACCGTACCGAGGTACAGGCCCGCGTCGTTGCCGAGCCACGGCAGCGCTTCCTCGTCCTCGCGCCAGCGCGGCACCAGTTGGTCGAGCGCCTCCAACGACGCGACGGTGTCGTCCAGTTCGACCCCCGCCTCGTGCGCCTGCGAGCGCAGCAGTTCGCACTCGGAGAGAAGCTCCGCGACGCCCTCGGCCCCGCCGTCACCCTCGGTGAAAACGGCCACGCCGAAAGCGGAGCCGTGCTTCTTGCGCCAGTTGTCCAAGAAAGGGATGTTCATACCACTCACCCTGACATCCCCGCAGGCCGTCGCACCACAGGGCGCGCGGAGCCCCGTTACGGAGAGTTCGGGCCACGTTCGCACAGGCTCATTGACGCGAACCTGCCTCATCTTTAACTTCATGGCGCACCTGTCACGTCTCACCCACAAGTGGAGGGAGTCGGTCGTGCGCCGACGCGTCTCGGGAACGGCAGCTGTACTGGCGCTCTTTACGGGCTTCGCCCCAACCGCCGTCGCGCAGGCCGCCCCGCACAGACCCGAACCGCTCCCCCTGGAGCGGCTCTTCGACAACAGGGCGGTCAGCGCCGACGACCGGGCCGGGGAAGCCGACTTCGACGGCTCGGGCAGCTCGCTGTCCGCCGGCGATCTGACCGCGGCAGGCTGGACTCCCGGGCGCGCCTTGGGTGTTGAGGGCGCCCGCCTCACCTGGCCGCGCACGGCGGCGACGGGGCCCGACAACGTGCGCGCCGACGGCCAGCGCGTCCGCGTGCACGGCCGGGGCGACGCGCTCTCCTTCCTGGTGGCCGGAACCGGCGGCGACGCGGCCGGTTCGGGCACCGTGCGCTACCGGGACGGCTCGCGCTCCACGTACCGCCTCACCGCGCCCGACTGGCGCACGGGGCCGCTCGCTACCAAGTCCGTGGCGCTGCCCCACCGCAACACGCCCGGCGGTCAACTCGCCGAGAAGACCCGCCTGTTCGTCGTCACCGTGCCCGTGACCAAGGGCCACGAGATCGCCTCCGTGGATCTGCCCCTGGACCCCGGCGCCCCCGATCTGCATGTCTTCGCCCTGTCGGTGCGCTCGCCCGCGCCGGGGTGGACCGGCACCTGGTCGGCGTCCACCGCGGGATACACGGCCGTCGGACCCTGGGCGGACCGCACGGTGCGGCTGGTCGTGCACACCAGCGTGGGCGGGCCGCGCGTGCGGATCCGGCTCGACAACACCTTCGCGTCGGCGCCGGTGCGGGTCGGCAGCGCGACGGTGGCCGTGCAGGACGCGGGCGCCGGGGCCAAGGCCGATCCGGTGCCGCTGACGTTCCGTGGCGCGGCGGGTACGGAGATCCCCGCGGGGGCGCAGGCGTTCAGCGACGCGGTGGGCTTCGATGTGCCGGCGGGCGCGAATCTGCTGGTCAGCTTCCACCTCCCGGAGGCGGTCGCCACGGCGCCGGTGCACAGCCAGGCGATCCAGCGTTCGTTCGTGAGTCTGCCGGGCGATCACGCGGCGGAGGCCTCAGCGGCCTCGTACACGTCGACGATCACGTACTGGCCGCTGCTCACCGGTGTCGACGTGAGCGGCGGGCCCGGGTCGGTCGTCCTGCTCGGCGACTCCATCACGGACGGCGTGAAGTCGACGCCGGACGCGAACCACCGCTGGCCCGACGTCCTCGCCACCCGGCTGCGCGAGCAGGACGCGGTGCCGCACTACGGGGTCCTGAACCAGGGGATCTCGGCGAACCGGGTGACGGGCGACCGCTATGCGGGGGACGGCGTCTCCACGGACACGGGCGGCGTGAGCGCGCTGCACCGCCTCGACCGTGACGTGCTGTCCCAGACGTCGGCCCGCACGGTCGTCGTCTTCCAGGGCGTCAACGACGTACGGGCCGGTTTCTCCGGGGCCCAGGTCGTCGCCGGACTGAGGGAGATCGCCGCCCGTGCCCACGCGCGAGGCCTGCGCGTGGTCGGGGCGACGGTCACTCCGTGCGAGGGCGAGACCCTGTGCACGGCCACGGCGGACCGGGAGCGGGAGGTCGTCAACGCGTACGTACGGGACAGCGGGGGCGACTTCGACGCGGTGGTCGACTTCGACGCCGTGGTGCGGGACCCGGCACATCCCGCGCGGATCCGGCCCGAGTACGACAGCGGGGACCATCTGCACCCCGGGGACGCGGGGCTCGATGCGATGGCCCGGGCGGTGGATCTGGGGGCGCTGAAGCCGTAGGGCTCCTGCCCCCTCGGATAGCGGGGCATTCGGGCCTTCACCTCCACTCCCCCGGATCGCGGAGCGACCTCGCCCTACACGTCCAGGTCCACGACCACCGGCGCGTGGTCCGAGGCGCCCTTGCCCTTGCGCTCCTCTCGGTCCACGTACGAGTCCTTCACGGCCTTGGCGAACGGCTCGTTCCCGTAGACGAGGTCGATGCGCATGCCGCGGTTCTTGGGGAATCCGAGCTGGCGGTAGTCCCAGTACGTGAAGGGGTGGTCGTACTTCAGGGGGCGCGGGACCACGTCGGACAGGCCCGTCTCACGGAGCTCGGCGAGCGCGGCGCGCTCCGCGGGGGTGACGTGCGTGGCGCCGTCGAAGAGGGAGATGTCCCAGACGTCGTCGTCCGTCGGCGCGACGTTGTAGTCGCCCATCACGGCGAACGGGCGGGAGCCCCCGGCGTCGCCCGCGACGGCCGCCTTGAGCGCCTCGAACCACTGGAGCTTGTACGCGTAGTGCGGGTGGTCCACCTCGCGGCCGTTCGGCACGTACACCGACCACACGCGCGCGGGGCCGCACGTGGCGGAGATCGCGCGGGGCTCGTGGACGCCTTCGTAACCGGGGTCGCCGGGCAGGCCAGTGACGACGTCCTCCAGGCCGACGCGGGAGATCAGCGCCACGCCGTTCCACCGCCCGGTCGCGTTCACCGCGGACTCGTAGCCCAGCTCGCGCAGCTCGTCCGCGGGGAACTGCTCGGCCGTGCACTTGGTCTCCTGGACGCACAGCACATCCGTCCCGGTGCTCTCCAGCCAGGCGAGAAGCCTCGGCAGCCGGGCGGTGATCGAGTTCACATTCCAGGTAGCAATCCGCATGCCCACAACCTACCGGGCGGGTAGGACAACGCCCGCCGACCCCAGGTGCGGCCGCCGCCCGCGGACAGGGCGCGATAGGCAGGCTACCTTGCAAGTTTCCCTGCTTGAAAGTTAGCCTGTCGAAGCATCTCCCCCGGATCCGCAAGGAGCACCCCCATGCCAGCCACCACCCTCGACGAGCGCACCGCCCTCGTCCTCATCGACCTCCAGAACGGCATCCTCGGCCTGCCCACCGTCCACCCCGCCGACGCCGTCCTGAAGAACGGGGCCACGCTGGCGGAGGCCTTCCGCGCCAAGGGCCTGCCCGTCGTGCGGGTCCGCGTCGCCTGGTCCCCCGACGGCGGCGACCTGCCGGTGAGCCGGTCGACCACCCCGGGGCTCACCCAGGCGCCGCCCGCCGCGTTCTCCGAGTTCCCGGACGAGCTCGGCCCGCTCGGCGACGACATCGTGATCACCAAGCGCCACTGGGGCGCCTTCACCGGGACGGAGCTGGACCTCCAGCTGCGCCGCCGCGGAGTGACGCAGATCGTGCTCGCGGGGATCTCTTCCTCGATCGGCGTCGAGTCCACCGCCCGGTCCGCGTTCGAACTGAGCTACCACCTCACGGTGGTCGAGGACGCGACGACGGACACGGACGCCGCCTCCCACAAGCACAGCTTCGGCAAGATCTTCCCGCGGATCGCGGAACTCGCCACGACCGACGAGGTCGTCGAACTCCTCGGCCGGTAACGGGAGTTCGCAGACCCCAGGAGCGCTCAGAGCGTCGCGTACTCCTCCGGCGTCAGCCGCAGGTTGTCCGTGCCGCCGAGCGCCCCGATCTGCCCTTCGTAGATGGGCCACGCGAGGTCGGTCAGCAGCGCGTCGTGGATGTCGTACGCGCGTACCGGACCGACCTCGCGGAGGTAGTCGATGACCTCGGCGATCTTGTTCCAGGGGGCCATCACGGGCACGAGGAGCGTCTCGACGGGCTGGTCGGGGACGGTGAACGCGTCGCCGGGGTGGAAGACGCGGCCCTGGTCGATCAGATAGCCGACGTTCGTGATGCGCGGGATGTCCGGGTGGATGACGGCGTGCAGTTCGCCGTGGACCTGGATGTCGAAACCGGCCGCCTCGAACGTGTCACCGTGCCCGACCGTGTGCACCCGCCCCGGGAACGCCGACGAGATCTTGTCGGCCACGGACTTCAGGGTCCAGATCTCGGTGGCCGGGTCGGCGTCGAGGGCCGCCCGCAGCCGGGCCTCGTTGAAGTGGTCCGCGTGCTCGTGCGTCACGAGGATCGCCTCGGCGCCGACAGCCACGTCCTCCTCGCAGAAGCCGCCCGGGTCGATGACGAGCGTCCGCCCGTCCTTCTCCAGGCGGACGCAGGCATGGATCTTCTTCGTGAGCTTCATACGAACCATCCTGCTCTCCCCGCCCGCGTCCGGCCCGTCCCGGCGCCCGTCTTCTGCGGTTCCTACTCCTGCGGCGTGGTCTCCTCGCGGATCACGGCCTGGGCCACCTTGAACGCCGAGTTCGCCGCGGGCACGCCGCAGTACACGGCGGCCTGGAGCAGCACTTCCTTGATCTCGTCGGCGGTGAGGCCGTTGCGCAGGGCGGCCCGGGTGTGGAAGGCCAACTCGTCGAGGTGGCCGCCGGCCACGAGCGCGGTGAGCGTCACGGAGCTGCGCATGCGGCGGTCGAGGCCGGGCCGGCTCCAGATCTCCCCCCACGCGTAGCGGGTGATGAACTCCTGGAAGTCGCCGGAGAAGGCGTCCGCGGAGGCCAGGGCCCGGTCGACGTGCGCGTCGCCGAGCACCTCGCGCCGCACCTTGAGACCCATGTCGTGCCGGTCGGGCCGGACAGCCGCCTCGGGCTGGGCCTCCATGGGGCCGATCTCCGCGACGGGTGCGACCGGCGGGGGCGGCGGCGCGAGGACGGGCTTGACGGGGGCGGCGGGGATCGCGTGCTGCCCGGTCTCGTACGCGGGCTGCCAGGCGGTGGAGAAGTGCCGTACGAGGAGGTCGGTGACGGCGGTGGGCTGCTCGACCGGGGCGAGGTGCGAGGCGGCGGGCACCACGGCGAGCCGGGCGTCCGGTATGCCGGCGACGAGCGTGCGCGCCTGGGCGGGGCCCGTGACCTGGTCGTCGGAGCCGACGAGGACGAGCGTGGGGGCCCCGATGGAGCCGAGCTCGGCCCGGACGTCGAAGGACGCGAGCGCCTCGCAGGCCGCGATGTAGCAGCCCGGGTCGGTGGTGCGCACCATCTGCACGGCCCAGTCGGTGATGGCGGGCTGGGCGGCCGCGAAGCCGTTGGTGAACCAGTGCTCGGGGGACGTGCGGGCGATGGGGTCGAGGCCGTTGCTGCGGACGATCACGCCGCGCTGGCGGAACTCGTCGGCGGTGCCGAAGCGGGGCGAGGCCGCGATCAGCGCGAGGGAGGCCACGCGCTGGGGGTGGCGCAGCGCCAGCTCCGCGCCGATGGCGCCGCCGAGGGAGCAGCCCGCGTAGCCGAAGCGCTGCACGCCGAGTTCGTCGAGCGTGGCCAGGAGCCGCGTGGCGAGTTCGGCCACGGAACCGGCCGGATGGGCGGGGGCGCCGCCGTGCCCGGGAAGGTCGAAACGGAACACCCGCCACTGCCGGGCGAGCTCGGGTACCTGCCGGTCCCACATGTGCCAGGTGGTGCCGAGCGAGGGCCCGAGGATGAGCAGCGGGGCGTCGTCCGGGCCGTCGAGGCGGTACTGGAGGGCAGGTGTCTTCGTCTCACTCACTTGCTCCACGCTATCCAGTCGCTCTGTGAGGGTTCGGGGCGGGGCCCGTGAGTGCGCACGGAGTGTATGCGTGGGGCTGGTGGTGTACGGAGTTCGGGGAGGCGGTGTGAAGGCCGCCGCCCGCGAGATGAGCGGCGCCCGGCGCGCGCCGGCGCTACGGCGTCGTCGTCGACACCACGTACACGAAGGGCTTCGCCGGGTTCGCGCGGTTCACCACGATGTCCAGGGTCGGCTCGGGGTTCTTCTGCTTGTGGGTGACGCCCCAATACGGGCCAGGGCCGTCGAAGACCCAGCCCACGACCTTCTGGTTGCGCGCGCTGATGGCGATCTCGTCCTTCTTCAGCTTGGACGAGCTGGTCCCGATGGTCTTCAGGAACTTGTCAAGGCCCGCGTCCGTCGTGCGGAAGCGGACGTAGAGGCGGCTCGTCCTGAGGTTGTTCGTCTCGTAGTACGCGACGCCCTTGGCGGAGGAGACCGGGACCGGCACCTGGTACAGCCGGCGCTGGACCTTGGAGGGCCAGCCGATGGTGAGGCCCGTGGCGGAGTACTTGGCCTCCTTGTCCTTGCCGCTGCTACGGCTCTGGTCCGCGGAGATCACCAGATAGCCGGCGGGCACGCCGATGAGCAGCACGATCGTGAGCAGCGTGAGCGCGCGGCGCCGGATGACCCTCCGGCGGTTGTCAGGGGGATGCTGCCCTTCGTCGGGGGACGAGGGCTGGCGTGGCACGGTCATTACTTGGGTCCCTGATTCTCGCCGGCGGCGCTCGCCGGGCCTTGCGGGCCGAGGCCGAAGCCCGTGCCCTGCTGGTAACGCTCGTAGCGCTCGTACCGTTCCACGCGCCGGCGCTTGGCGCGGCGGAAGCGGCGGGCGACGAGCCGGGCGAGGTCCGCGGCGCCGACCATACCGGCTTCGGGTCCGAGCTGGGCGCGGGCGATGCGGGCCTCGGGGCGGTAGCCGCGGCCGGTGAGGTGGCGCTTGAAGGCGTCGCGGGCCGGGCCGATCAGCAGGTCGTCGGCCGCGGAGACGCCGCCGCCGATGACGAAGCAGGACGGGTCGAGGGCGGCCGCGAGGTTCGCGATGCCGACACCGAGCCACTGGCCGATGTCCTGGAGCAGCTCGATGCACATGGCGTCGCCCTCGCGGGCGAGCTCGGTGATGAGGGGGCCCGTGATGTCGGGGACGTTGCCCTTGACGCGCTCGATGAGCCCGTACGCGACCGGGGAGTCCGCGGCGGCGAGCTCGCGGGCCTCGCGCACGAGCGCGTTGCCGGAGCTGTACTGCTCCCAGCAGCCGCGGTTGCCGCACGGGCAGCGGTGGCCGCCGGGGACGACCTGCATATGGCCGAATTCGCCGGCGACGCCGAACTTGCCGCGCTTGACCTGGCCGTCCTCCAGGATCGCGCCGCCGATGCCGGTCCCCAGCGTGATCATGACGAGGTGGTCCTCGCCACGGCCCGCGCCGAACCGCCACTCGGCCCAGGCGGCCGTGTTCGCGTCGTTGTCGACGAGCACCGGGACGGAGAGCCGGCTGGAGATCCGGTCCCGCAGGGGCTCGTTGCGCCACGACAGGTGGGGCGCGAACAGGATGCGGTTGCGCTCCGCGTCGACCCAGCCCGCCGCGCCGATGCCGACGGCGTGCACGTCGTGCCGGTCGGAGAGATCGAGCACCAGCTCCGTGATCGTGTCCTCGACGACCTTGGGGCTCTTGGACTTGTCCGGCGTCTCGGCGCGCAGGGTCTCCAGGATGTTGCCGTCGGCGTCGACGACGCCCGCCATCACCTTCGTACCGCCGATGTCGATACCGACGGTCGGGACGCGGGGCGCCGTCAGGTGGGAACGGCGCTCACGCGTGCCGACGGTCCGCAGGACAGTGGCTCGTGCGGAGCCGCGGTGTGCGAGGTCGCGGTAGGTGCTCATCGCGCCGATTGTGCCATTTCGCTGCCGCGGGGGCGCATTCGCGCGGCGCCGGTCACTCGGGGTGGGCGGGGCACTACCGCGGGTCCGTCTCCGGCTGCGGGTTGTTCCTGGCCGGGCGTGCCCGGGGGCGGAGCCGCGGAATGTGACAGCCCCGCGCCCCTTTCAGGGGCGCCTTGCTCAAGGGGCGTCCCGGCCCTCCAGCTCATGCCGCAGGTCGTCCAGTTCGCTGCCGCCCGCCATTTGGCGCGTCAGTTCGTCGAGGGTGATCTCGTCGCGTGCGTAGCTGCCGAACATCGCGCCCCTCTTCAGGAGGACGAAGCGGTTGCCGACGAGGTAGGCGTGGTGCGGGTTGTGCGTGATCAAGACCACGCCGAGGCCCGCGTCGCGCGCCGCGGCGACGTACTTGAGGACGACGCCGGACTGCTTGACTCCGAGGGCGGCGGTCGGCTCGTCGAGTACGAGGACCTTGGCGCCGAAGTAGACGGCGCGGGCGATCGCCACGCACTGCCGCTCACCGCCGGAGAGCGTGCCGATGGGCTGGTCGACATCGCGCAGGTCGATGCCCATGCGGAGCAGCTCCGCGTGGGTCGTCCGGCGCATGAGGTCGACGTCCAGGCGCTTGAAGGGGCCGGAGCCCTTCGTCAGCTCGGAGCCGAGGAAGAAGTTCCGCCAGACCGGCATCAGCGGGACGACGGCGAGGTCCTGGTAGACCGTGGCGATACCGCGGTCGAGGGACTCGCGCGGGTTGGCGAGCCGCGTCTGTTCGCCCTCGATGCTGAAGGACCCGGAGTCGTGCTTGTGCAGACCCGCGATGATCTTGATGAGGGTCGACTTGCCCGCGCCGTTGTCGCCGAGGACGCAGGAGATCTCGCCGGCGTGCACGACGAGGGAGACGTCCTCCAGGGCCCGGATGTTGCCGTAGTACTTACTGACGCCGTCGAGCTCCACAAGCGCCGTACGTTCTGCGGTCTCGGTCATTTCGTCGCCTCCGCGCGCTTGCGGACCCACGCGTTGAGCAGGGTCGCGAGGAGCAGCATCGCCCCGAGGAAGAACTTGAACCAGTCCGGGTTCCACTCGGCGAACACGATGCCCTTGCTCGTCATGCCGAAGATCAGGGCGCCGATGGCCGCGCCGACCGCGGACCCGTAGCCGCCGGTGATCAGACAGCCGCCGATGACGGCCGCGATGATGTAGATCAGCTCGTTGCCGACGCCCTCGCCGGACTGCACGACGTCGAACGAGAACAGCAGGTGCTGCCCCGAGATCCAGGCGCCGAAGGCGACGCCCATGTACAGGCCGATCTTGGTCTTGTTGACCGGCACGCCGACGGCGCGGGCCGCGTCCTCGCCGCCGCCGACCGCGTAGATCCAGTTGCCGACGCGGGTGCGCAGCAGGATCCAGGTGGCGACGACGATCAGGGCGAGCCACCACAGGATGGTGATCTTGAAGTCGACGCCGCCGATGGTGAGCGTGGAGGCGAAGACGTCCTTCGCGGAGGAGAAGCCCTCCATGTCGGAGATCGACTTGGTGGAGACGGTGCCGCTGATCAGCTTGGTGAAGCCGAGGTTCATGCCGGTCAGCATCAGGAACGTGCCGAGCGTGATGATGAAGCTCGGTGGGTCGGTGCGGGTCAGCATGACGCCGTTGAAGACGCCGATGGCGAGCGTGAGCAGGAGCGAGACGCCCACGCCGACCCAGACGTTCGCCGTCATCTGGTAGCTGAACATCGACGAGATCAGCGCGGACGTGGTGACCATGACGCCGGCGGAGAGGTCGAACTCGCCGCCGATCATCAGCAGGGCCACGGGTACGGCCATGATGCCGATCGTCGACGACGCGTACAGGACCGTGGCGAGGCTGGAGGCCCGCAGGAAGCTGTCCGCGAAGATCGCGAAGAAGAGGAAGACGGCGACGGCGCCGACGACCGAGCCGAGTTCGGGCCGGCCCATGAGCTTGCGCAGCGGCGATGTCTTCAGGAGCCGCTCGTCCGTCAGCGGCGGGGTCCCTGGTGCGGCGGCGCTCATCGGGTCCCCCGCTTCGTGTACTCCTCGAGCTTGGCCGCCTGGTCCTTGGTGATGATCTGCGGTCCGGTGAGGACCGGCTTCCCGCCGCCGAGGACGTCCGCGTTGTAGCGGTAGAGCCAGAGCAGGTCCACGGCCTCGTAGCCCTGGAGGTAGGGCTGCTGGTCGACGGCGAAGCCGAGCGTGCCGTCCTTGAGGCCGGCGGCGACCTTCTCGTTGAGGTCGAAGGTGTCGATCTCGGCCTTGCTGCCCGCGTCCTGCTTGGCCTTCACGGCGGTGGCGGCGAAGGGCGCGCCGAGCGTGACGACGGAGTCGATGGACTTGTCGGCCTGGAGCTTGGCGCCGATGGAGGACTGGACGTCGGGCATGTTGGTGCCCTCGACGTACAGGTTCTGCATCTGGCCCTTGAAGGTCTCCTTGGCACCGGCGCAGCGCTGCTCGTGGCCGACGTTGCCCTGCTCGTGCAGGACGCACAGGGCCTTCTTGCGGCCGCGCTTGTTCAGCTCCTCGCCGACGGCCTGGCCCGCGATCGTCTCGTCCTGGCCGATGTGCGTGAGCGCGCCGAACTTCTTGGACTCCTCGGAGCCGGAGTTCACGGTGATCACGGGGATGCCGGCCTTCTCGGCGCGGGCGACGGCGGCCTTCATGGCGTCGGGCTTGGCGAGCGTGACGATCAGGCCGTCGACCTTCTTGTCCACGGCAGCGTCGACGAGCTGGGCCTGCTGCTGCGCCTCGTCGCTGTGGGAGTACAGGAAGTTGATGTTGTCCTTGACGGCGGCCTGCTTGGCGCCGCTCTGGACGATGTCCCAGAAGGTGTCGCCGTCGCCCGAATGCGTCACCATCGCGACGGTCCAGCGCGGGGTGTTCACCGCGGCCCTGCCCTGGGCCGAGGCCGCCTTCCTGGCGTCCTCCGCCCGCTTGCCGCCGGTGCTGCTGCACCCCGCGAGGGTGAGACCGACTGCCCCTGCGAGGGCGATGCTCACCCAGCTCCGAAACCGTGCCACGAGGCCGTGCCCTTCTTCTTCTGGTGCCTGGTTCTGCGGGGCGGGCGGACCTGCCCCGGGGGCTCGACGACCGGCCCCAAACGTCCAAGTATCAGGCACTGGGATCACGCATCCGTTCACCGGGTACCGCGCGCGGTGTACTTCTCGAGCTTCGGCACGTCCTTCTCGGTGACGATCGCCGGGCCTGTCAGGACGGGCTTTCCGCCGCCGATGACGTTGGCGTTGGTCTTGTAGAGCCACAGTTCGTCGACGGCGAGATAGCCCTGGAGATAGGGCTGCTGGTCGACGGCGAAGCCGACGTCCTTGGCCTTGAGGCTCTTGACCACGGCCGCGTTCAGGTCGAAGGTGTCGATCTCCGCCTCGCTGCCCGCGTCCTGCTTCGCCTTCACGGCGACGGCCGCGGTGGGGGCGCCGAGCGCGACGACCGCGTCGATGTCCTTGGCCGCCTGGAGCTTGGCCTCGATGGACGACTGGGACGAGGGGGCGTCGGTGCCCTCGACGTTGAGGTTCTCGACGGTGCCCTTGAAGGTCTTCTTGACGCCGGCGCAGCGCTGCTCCAGGGAGACGTTGCCCTGTTCGTGAATGACGCAGAGCGCCTTCTTCCGGCCGCGCTTGTCGAGTTCGCGGCCGACGGCCTCGCCGGCCACGGACTCGTCCTGCCCGATGTGGGTGAGCGCGCCGAACCGCTGTGAGAACTCGCCGCCCGAGTTGATCGTGACGACCGGGATCCCGGCGTCCTTCGCCTTGGCGAGTACGGCCTTCATGGCCTCGGGCTTGGCGAGGGTGACGACGATCCCGTCGACCTTCTTGTCGATCGCGGACTGGACCAGCTCGGCCTGCCCCTTGGCCTCTTTGTCGTTCGAGTAGAGGAACTGGACGTTGTCCTTGGCCGCGGCCTGCTTGGCGCCGCTCTGGACGATGTCCCAGAAGGTGTCGCCCTCGCCGGAGTGGGTGACCATCGCGATCTTCAAGCGGGGCGTGCCGGCGGACTTGCCGCCCGTGGAGCCGTCCGCCTTGTCCTCCGAGGTCTTGCCTCCGGAGCTGCTGCATCCGGCCGCGAGTGCGACGACCGCCATGAGGGTTGCTGCCGTGCGGGCTGTGCGCATGGTGTGCCACCTCTCTCCTCGCCGCCCGTGTGCGGCTGGAGGAGTTCTAGCGGTGGGTACCCGGCACCGTCAATGACTTTGTCATAACATTCTTACGGCCGGTCTTCCGCGGCACGTCCACGGCGCTTCACGGCTTTACGGAGCTTCTACGGCGCTTCTACGGCCGTACGAGGAGCTGGAACTCGAAGGAGTAGCGGGACGCCCGGTACGTGTGCGACCCGAACTCGACGGGTCTGCCGGTGTCGTCGAACGTGGTCCGCTGCATCGTCAGGAGCGGGGCGCCCGCGGGCTCGGCGAGCCGCTCGCCCTCCTCGGCCGTGGCGGCGCGGGCGCCGACGGACTGGCGGGCGCTGTGCAGGGTTATCCCGGCGGCGCGCATCAGCCGGTAGAGCCCCGTCGCCTCCAGCCGCTCCGTGTCGAGCGGGAGCAGCCCGGTGGGCAGGTGGTTGCAGAGGTACGCGACCGGGTCGCCGTGGGTCAGCCGCAGCCGCTCGACCCGGTGCACCTCGTCGCCCTCCCCCACCCCGAGCGCGGCCGCGACCTCGGCGGACGCCGGCACGAGTGTGTTGGCCAGGACGCGTGTCTCGGGCTTCTGGCCCGCCGCCTCCAGGTCGTCGTAGAGGCTGCTCAGCTCCAGGGGGCGCTTGACCTGGCTGTGGACGACCTGGGTACCGACGCCGCGCCGGCGGACGAGGAGACCTTTGTCGACGAGGGACTGGATGGCCTGGCGCACGGTGGGCCGGGACAGACCGAGCCGGCCCGCGAGCTCGATCTCGTTGCCGAGCAGGCTGCCGGGGGTCAGGGAGCCGCGCTCGATCGCCGCCTCCAGCTGCTGGGAGAGCTGGAAATAGAGCGGGACCGGACTGCTGCGGTCCACGCTGAGCTGGAGCGACACCGTCGGGTCGACTACTGGTTTGGCCACGGGCCGAGCGTAGTCGCAAGGAATGTTGACGGGAAGTCGTGAAGTTCGGTTGTCCGGACAAACCGTTGACAGCGGGTTCCCAGGGCGGCACCTTGACTGCATGCGCATCGGACTTATCGGGACGGGCCGTATCGGCACCTTTCACGCAGCAGTTCTGGAGCGATACCGCGAGGTCGGCTCGCTCGTCGTCACGGACGCGGACCCGGAGCGCGCCGTCGCGCTCGCTGACCGGATCGGCGCGACGGCGGCGCCCACGGTGGACGAGATCTTCTCGTGGGGCGTGGACGCGGTGGTCATCACGGCGGCGACGTCCGCGCACGGCGAGCTGATCGGGCGGGCGGCGCGGGCCGGGCTCCCGGTGTTCTGCGAGAAGCCCATCGCCCTCGACCTGCCGGGCACACTGACCGCGCTCGCCGAGGTCGAGCGGGCCGGGACGGTGCTCCAGCTCGGCTTCCAGCGCCGCTTCGACGCGGGGTACACGGCGGCGCGCGAGGCGGTGCGCTCGGGCCGTCTCGGCCGGCTGCACACCGTACGGGCCATGACGAGCGACCCGGCGCCGCCGCCGGCCGCGTATCTGCCGCTGTCCGGCGGCCTCTACCGGGACTGCCTGGTCCATGACTTCGACATCCTGCGCTGGGTGACCGGCCGCGAGGTGACGGAGGTGTACGCGACCGGGTCCGACGCCGGACCCGCGATGTTCCGCGAGGCCGGGGACGTCGACACGGCGGCCGCCGTCCTCACGCTGGACGACGGCACGCTGGTCACGGCGACGGCGACGCGCTGCAACGGCGCGGGCTACGACGTGCGCATGGAACTCTCCGGCGAGCTGGACACCGTCGTCGTCGGCCTCGACGACCGCACGCCCGTCGCCTCCACCGAGCCCAAGGGCCCGCCCGCCGCGTCCAAGCCCTGGCCGGGCTTCCTGGAACGCTTCGCCCCCGCGTACGAGGCGGAGCTCGTCGCGTTCGTCGACGTGGTGCGCGGCGAACGCGAGAACCCGTGCGACGGCCGCGAGGCCCTGCACGCGCTGCGGATCGCGGAGGCCTGCGAACTGTCCCGCCGGGAACGGCGGTTGGTCCGGATGGAGGAGATCCCCGGGGGCTGATTCCCAGGGCCCCTCGGCGAGCCCGCGTTGTCGGCGGCGTAGGACACGACCCCGCCGTGCAGGAACCCGTTCTGCTGCTGCAGCTCCGGTCTGATGTCGACCTCGATGGTGGCCCCGCCGTCGCCGAACGCGGTGAGCCGGGCGCCCACGAGACGGCTGAACGGCTGGGCGTCCAGGAGCTTCGCCGCCAGGGCGAGGTCCAGCTCCTGGGAGGTGTCGTTGTCGCGTGGTGCGGTCATGGAGGTCTCCGGGCAGATCGGCGGGGGCGGGTACGGCCGGCCGGCTGTGCCGCGCGCGGGGCGTCGGTCACCACCGGACCGGCAGGCTTCGTACGCCGCGAATCAGCATGCCGGGCAGCCAGTCGTCCGCCGGGCCGTCGAGTGCGAGCGCGGGGGCGCGGTCCAGGAGTGAGCGCAGGGCGATCTGGCCTTCGAGGCGGGCCAGGGGTGCGCCGAGGCAGTGGTGGAGGCCGTGCCCGAAGGCGATGTGGCCCCGGGCGTCGCGCCGGATGTCGAAGCGGCCCGGCTCATGGAAGCGCTCCGGGTCGTGGTCCGCGGAGGCCAGGCCGACGAGGACGGCGGAGCCGCCGGGGATGACCGTGCCGCCGACCTCGGTGTCCTCGACCGTGAAGCGGTACGTCGCGTTCTCCACGGGACCCTCGTACCGCAGCATCTCCTCGACGGCGCCGCCGAGGAGAGTCATGTCGGCGCGCAGCGCGGCGAGTTGGTCCGGGTGGGTCAGCAGGGCGCGTACACCGCTCGCGATCAGGTTCACCGTCGTCTCGTGGCCCGCGATGAGGAGGAGGAAGGCCATGGCGCACAGCTCGTCGGGCGAGAGCCGGTCGCCGTCCTCCGCGGTCGTGCGGATCAAGGCGCTGAGCAGGTCGTCGGCGGGGGCCGACGCCCGCTTGTCCTCGATCAGGTCGCGCAGGTACGCGGCGAGTTCCACGAACGTCGCGTACTCGCCATCGCGGTCGCTCGGCGCGACCACCTCGTTCGACATGCGCCGAAAGTCTGCGCGGTCGATGTCGGGGACACCGAGGAGCTCGCAGATGACCGTGAGCGGCAGCGGGAAGGCGAACGACTCGACGAGGTCGGCGCGGCCGTGCGGGAGCATCGCGTCGAGCAGGTCGTCGGTGACGCGCTGGATGCGCGGGCGCAGCGACTCGACGCGGCGTGCGGTGAAGGCGCGGGTGACGAGGGACCGCAGGCGCGCGTGGTGCGGCGGGTCGGTGATCAGCAGATGGGTGCCGATCAGCTCTTCGTCGAGGCCGGAGAAGCCCAGCTTGGCGGGGGACTTGACCAGGCGCGGGTCGGTGAGCGCGGCGCGCGCCTCCTCGTGCCCGACGATCAGCCACGCCTCGCCGTCGTCGGCGGGCTTGGGCAGCAGCACCCGGTGCACCGGGCCGCGGGCGCGCAGTTCCTCGTAGACGGGATACGGGTCGGCCGTGAAGCCCGCGTAGTCGCCCAGATCGATCGCTTCCCCCATGGCGCCGCCCCTCGCTGTGACCCTGACCCTCGGCTTCTGCCGAATCTAACTCGCGCCACTGACGATCGGTTCCCCTGAGGTGATCGCCGCGCCGCCCTCGGCGAGGAAGCGCGCGAGGGGCAGGGTCGCCGCGCCGACCGTCACGGCGTCGGGTCCGAGGCGCCCGAGTTCGATCGTGGTCTGCGCGTACGGGTGGCGCAGGGCGTACGCGGCGGCCGCCCGCCGGACCGGTTCGAGGAGGCGGGGACCGAGGAGGAGCCCGGCCCAGCCGCCGACGACGATGCGCTCCGGGTTGAAGAGATTGACGAGGTCGGCGATGCCGGCGCCGAGGAACTCGGCCGTCTCGTCGAGGAGTTCACCGGCACCGGGGTCGGCGAGGAGTTCGGCGAGCGCCCCCTCCTCGTCGGTCGAGGTCCAGTGGCCGCCGCTCTCGCGCCATCGTTCGAGCAGGGCCTCGGCGCCCACGTACGCCTCCAGGCAGCCGCGCGCCCCGCACCGGCAACGGCGCCCGCCGACCCGGAGCGTCGTGTGGCCCCACTCCCCCGCGCTGCCGGACGAGCCCTGGTAGGGGACGCCGTCGGCGATGACGCAGGCGCCGACTCCGGAGCCGATGAGGGTGACGACGGCGGTGCGGGCGCCGCGGCCCGCGCCGAACCACATCTCGGCGAGCCCCAGGGTCTTGGCGCCGTTGTCGACGAACAGGGGCAGTTCCGGCGGGAGTTCACCGCGGTCACGGAGCATCGCTTCGAGGGGGACGGCGTCCCAGCCGATGGCCTGGCCGTGCACGACGGCCCCGACGGCGCCGCCCGCATCGGAGGCGTCGACGATGCCGGGCACGCCGATGCCGACGCCGATGAGGGCGTCCGGGGCGACCTTCGCCTCGCCGAGCACCTGCGCAAGGCCGGACGCGACGATCCGTACGACGTCCTGCGCGTCATGGTGTCCGTCGGGCAACGGGGCGTCCACGCACGCGAGTTCGTTCAGGGTGAGGTCGAACAGCTCCACGCGTACGCGTGTCTCGCCGATGTCGACGCCGGCGAGGTGGCCGCAGTGCGGGGCGACGCGCAGGAGCGTGCGCGGCCTGCCGCCGTCGGAGTCGACCGACCCGGCCTCCTCCAGGAGGCCGTCGGCGACGAGCTCGGAGACGACGTTGCTGATCGACCCCGAACTGAGTGCGGTGAGGGGTCCCAACTCCTGTCGGCTGAGCGGCCCGTCGAAGTAGAGCTTGCGCAGCACCGTGGCGCGGTTGTTGCGTCTGAGGTCACGCACCGTGCGCCGGCGTGGTCCGGCCATCGTCATCCTCCCCCGTGCGGCGGACCCTGGGCGCTGTTCGCCCGCGCCCGGATCACGCTGTGAATTTACCCGTGCCGCACGGGTCAGTCGTCCAGGAGTCCCGCGTCGTGTGTGAGGAGGGCGATCTGGACGCGGTTGTTCAGGCCGAGCTTCGCGAGGATGCGGGAGACGTGAGCCTTGACGGTGGCGACGCTCATTTGAAGTGCTCTCCTCCCTTCGCAAGCTCAGGAAGGAGATTCCCACCTACCTTGCGGCGGCGGGTTTGACGCCACGGGTGCGCCTGACGACTGCCCTCCCGGCAGCCGGGATCGCCACGAGGCCGATCCGGTACAGGTGCAAGATGTTCCGGGCCGCGTTCCAGTCGGCGTTGCCACACCAGCCGCAGTCTGGGTTCTTGCACACGAACGTGGCCTGGCCTTCCCGGCTGCCGGGCGTGAGGAAGCCGCATGCGGAGCAGCGCAGGGAAGTGCCAGGGGCGGGGACCTTGACGAGGGTGCCGCCATAGCGGCCAGTCTTGTACGTCAGCATCGTCACGGTGCGGCCCCATGCCTCCTGGCTGATGGAGCGGTTCAGGCCGGACTTCTGCGCGACGTTTGTCCCGGGTTCCTCGATGGTGCCCTTGGCCGACTTGACCATGTTCGTGATGTTGAGTTGTTCGACCACGACCGTGCCGTAGGTGCGGGCGAGGTGCGTTGTGGTCTGGTGCTGCCAGTCAACGACTCGGCGCGTGGCTTTTGCGCGGAGCTGCTTGATCTGGTCGTAGGTGCGGTTCAGCCGGTTGGAGCTGCGCTCCTTCGGCTTGCGGAAGGACTTGCGGTGCGCGGCCCGTTGTTCGAGGCGGAGCAGCTTGGCCTTTTCATCCGGGTTCAGCCACTTGTCCCGGTCGGCGGTGCCATCCGGGAGCCGGGCGGGTCGTCCGTGATCCTGATGGTTGCCATCGGACAGGGCCAGGGGAAGATTGACCCCGGCATCGATGCCGATCTCAGGGCCGGTGTGCGGCTCAGGCTTTGATTCCAGAGTCTGGACGCGGAAGGCGATATGCCATCCGAGTCCGTCTTTGACCAACCGCGCCCCGGTGATCCGATTCTCCCTGTTGGCGAGCTTGCCGACCGGGAGATCCTTGGTCCAGCGGAAGCGGACCCGACCGACCTTGGGGATGTTGACCATGCCCCATCGGCGGTGCACCCGCTTGATCTGCAGATCGCGGCCCTGCGGGATGTCCACCGACATCACGGTGCGCAAACGGGCCTTGAAGTTCGGCTCGTCCGCCCGCCACTCCCAGCAGTTCTTCCACGCCTGGACGTACGTTTTCAGCACTGCCTGCCCGGCCTGGGCGGGGAGCACTCCGAGCCAGTCGATCTCCCTACGGGCCTGGCGGATCGCCGCATCGGCGGCGGCCAGGGAACGCTTGTCCTTGGGGAGCATCGTCCACCAGTCGTGCAGGCAGTTCCACATGGTGCGGGCCGCGTGCGCCTGGTCGTCCATGAGCTGGGCCTGTCCAGGCGTCAGCGCCAGCCGGGCACGGTGCCCGAACTGCCGCCTGTCTTCCGCACGTTCCGTAGTCACATGGTCACCATAACGTTGGACCCCATGTCACCACGATGGAACCAAAATCCCGAGGTGCGCACCGGGCGCCACGTCGTCTACAACCTGCATTCACGCGCGCGTGCCCTGCGCTCCCGCTGCGGGTCGGGGCCGGTGGCCCGCGTGATGAGCTGCCGGGTCACCGTCGGCGACAGGACGGGCGCCCCGGAGGCCACCCGGCGGACCGCCTCGACGATCTCGGCGGGCGCGGTGTCCTTGAGGACGAAACCCGCGGCCCCGGCGGGCAGCGCGCGCAGTACCTGTTCGTCGGCGTGGAACGTGGTGAGGACGATGACCTCGGGTGCGTCGGACCGAGCCCGCAGCGCCTCGGTCGCGGCGAGCCCGTCCACGTCCGGCATACGGATGTCCATGAGGACGACGTCGGGACGGGTCTCGGCGACGAGGGCGGGGACCTCCGAGCCGTCGCCCGCCTGGCCGACGATCTCGATGTCGAGCGCGCCCCCGAGCATGAACGAGAGGCCCGCACGCACCAGCGGGTCGTCGTCGACGAGGAGCACCCTGATCGGTTCCACCGAGTTCATCCAGTCCCGCCTTCGCGCCGTCGTACCGCAGCCGTCACTCTCGTCGCCAGCCGTCACCGTCGTCGCAGCCACCGTCCTCGGGGCCACCGTAGCGAGGCGGTGATCACCTGGTCCACGGGTGCCCGCCGCGGGCGGGGGTCACCCGGGCCACGGCAGCCACGCCTCGATCGCGAAGCCTCCGTCGTCGGCGGCGCCGTGGCCGAGGCTGCCGCCGGCCAGGGTCGCGCGTTCCGTCAGGCCGATCAGTCCCTGGCCCGAGCCGGGCACGTGCGGGACCTCGCCGGGGGGCGGCGGGTTGCGGACCGAGACGGTGACGCCGTCGCCCGGCGCGCCGGAGACGACGACCAGGACCTCGGCGCCGGGGGCGTGCTTGCGGGCGTTGGTCAGTCCCTCCTGGACGATGCGGTAGGCGGTGCGGCCGACGGACGCGGGGACGGTGTCCGGGGCGCTGACCTGGTGGTCGAGGACGATCTTCGTCCCCGCCTCGCGCGACTCGGCGACGAGGGCGTCGAGCGCGGCCAGCGTCGGCTGGAGCCGCCCCGACTCCTCGCCGTGGTCGTCGGCCCGCAGGACGCCGATGATCTCGCGCAGGTCCTGGAGCGCCTCGTGGGCGCTCTCGCGGATGACGCCGGCCGCGCGGGCGACCTCCCGCTGCGGGGCGTCGGGCCGGAACTCCAGGGCGCCCGTGTGGACGCTGAGCAGCGTGAGCCGGTGGGCGAGCACGTCGTGCATCTCGCGGGCGATGGCCTCGCGGGCGAGGCGCTGCGCCTGCTCGGCCCGCAGTGCGGCCTCGGTCTCGGCGCGCCGCGCCCGGTCGCGCAGCGACAGCAGGAGCTGGCGCCGGGAGCGTACGAACATGCCCCAGCCGACGACGGTGACCGTGAGGATGATCGTGAAGGCGACGGAGACGACGTACGGCGAGTCCGGGTCCGGCCGGATCCAGAAGAAGAACGGGATCAGTGCGCAGGAGGCGCCGGCGACCCACGCGACGTATCGGAAGGGGCGGTGCACGGCGAGGGTGAAGACGGCGACCAGGGTGGCGCCGCCCGCGCTGTTCGACACCATGCTGACGGCCGACAGCGCGACGGCCAGGCCCAGAGGCCACCGCCTGCGCAGCCACACGGAGGCGCAGGCGAGTGCGCCGAGCCACTGGTCGAGGGCGGCGAGGCCCTCGGAGGTGTTCGGGTCGTTCGAGACGGAGTGGGCGCCGAGCAGGCCGATGCCCACGGCGACGCCGAAGCAGGTGAAGTCGACGACCCAGTCGCGCAGGGTGCGGCGCCACCGGCCGGGGCGGCCGTCCGGGTCCAGGTCGAGCTCGTCGGCGACGGCCGAGGGCAGCATCCTGCGCCGCCACCGGTACCGCTCCCCCGGCGGGGGCGTCTCTGTCCGTCCCTGAACCTCCATGGTCGACAAATCTACGCACCCGGGGCACACGGGACCGCCTCGTGGAGCGGACCGTGGACGAAAGTCGCGGCGGCCGGTACTTCGGTAGCCGCGTCCCTGCGGAAGTCGCGCCTTGTGGCGGGACGCACCTCGCCCCGCGGCCGATGTGCGTGGGAGGTCCTCGGGGCGAGGTTGTCACCTATGAAGAAGGTTCTGGAATTCATCGGCGCGATCGCGCTCATTCAGGGCGCGGTCGGCCTGTTGCACGAGTTCACCGGGTGGCTGAGCTGGGGCGTCGTCCAGCACCTCGGCTTCCTCGACGGCTACGAGGTGTACGGGAGCATCGCGCTGATCGTGCTCGCGTTCGCCCTGTTCGCCGCGTCGGAGAGTGTCGGGAGCTGACGGCGCCGGTCACCGCGGGCGGTTCAGCAGCCGTGGTCGACGAGGTCGAACGTCGCGTAGTGGTCGCCGGTGTAGTAGTCCTCCTGGGACTGCTCACCGGTGACGATGCGGCGGGCGCCGCGGGTCGGGGAGCCGGGGGTGATGACCGTGTACTCGTGGTAGTAGCCGGTGGACTGCGAGGGCAGGACGCCTTCCCGGTTCTGGAAGACGGTGCCGTCCTGGTCGTACGGGTAGGGGCCACCCTGCTCGATGAGGTCGAGGGTGTCGTGGGCCTGAGAGGGCAGCGCCGAGTAGCAGATGTCGCCGACGGCGGTCACGGAGTACGTGACGGGGGCCGCGGTGGCCGAGCCGGCGAGGACGGGGCCGCCGATGAGCAGGGCGGCGGCGAGGGCAGTGACACTGGCGATTCGTGGGGGGATTCGCATGGCCCCTAGTGTGACGCGCGTAGAGCATGACGTGTCAACGTCAAGTCGGGGGAGTTTTCCGGAAGTTAACCAATCGGAGGCGCCGCTTCAGGCGCGCCCAGGGCGCGTTCGGGGCCCGATCGGCAAGCGCCTGAGGCGGTGACTCAGGCGGCGGCTCAGGCGGTGGCCCGGCGCCCCCATGCCGTCCCTGCCAGCACGAACACGGCTCCCAACAGGCCCAGCAGTCCCAGGCGTTCACCGCCGATGACGATGCCGGCCGCCGCGGCCCACAGCGGCTCCGTGCCGAGGAGCAGGCTCACCCGGGACGGCGACGTCCGATGGACCGCCCACATCTGCACGAAGAAGGCGAAGAGCGTACAGAAGACGGACAGGAAGACGAGGCGCCCGCCCACTCGCGCGCGCCGAAGTCCGCGGCCGCCTCCCACGGCGCGGCGCCGGTCCCCGGCACCCCGCACAGGAGCGCGAACACGACCACGGACGCGCCCAGTTGGACCGTCGTCAGGGGCAGCGCGTCCGCACCCCGCACGGACTTCATCCGGGCCATGGCGAGGACGTGGACGGTGCGGGCGAGGGCCGCGAGCAGCATCAGGAGGTCGCCGGCGGACGGGGCCGTGAAGCCGCCGCTCTGGGTGAGCAGGACGACGCCCGCCACGGAGACGGCCGCCGCGGCGAGGAACGTCCGGGACGGCCTGGTCCGGGTCACCGCGGCCTCGGCGAGCGGCGTGAAGATCATGGTGAGGCTGATGATGAGCCCCGCGTTCGTCGCGGAGGTGTGGACGACGCCGTAGGTCTCCAGAAGGAAGATCCCGCTGAGGATCAGCCCGAGGAGTCCCGCCCCGCGCCACTGTGCGGCGCCCAGCCCGCGCAGCGCGCCCCACCCGGCGACGGCGAGCGCCGGCAGGACGGCGCCGAAGCGGAGCACGAGCACCGCGAGGACGGTGGTCTGCGTGGTGATGCCCTTGGCCGCGAGATAGCTGGCTCCCCAGACGACGGCCACGAGGAGAACGGGCAGGTCGGTGAGCCAGGCGCGGCGGGGCGCGGTGACGGTGAGCGTGGTCAAGGTGCGGTCTCCGGCGGCGTACGGCGGGCGTGGAGACGTCGGCGGCTCGCACAGGGGCGGCTCACCGTACCCGCGGCAAGATCGTCGGGGCCAGCGCTTTCCGCCCACCGGGCCGGCTCGACTCTTTCGCCTGATCCAGACGAGAGGGCCTGGCCCCACCCGCACCGACCCCAACCCCCACCACACTCGTACCCGCACCCGCACCCGGAATGCATCGGTCTGCCCACGTGGCCCGGGGCGGCGGCATAGGTGTCCGTTTGCCGCCAGCACCAGGGACCGCCCGTCCATTTACTTGAAGTCATAACAACCGATGGCTACAGGAGGACCCATGAACAGCAGGGCAGCACTCGTCACCGGTGGCAGCCGTGGGCTCGGCGCGGCGACCGCGCTGCGGCTCGCCCGTGAGGGCGCGGATGTGGCGGTCACCTACGTGAACGGCAAGGAGGCGGCCGAGGAGGTCGTGCGCCGCATCGAGGCACTGGGGCGGCGCGGCCTCGCGCTGCGCGCCGACTCGGCGGACGCCCACGAGGCGGCCGGCGCCGTGGAGCAGACGGCGGAGGCGTTCGGCAGGCTCGACGTGCTGGTGAACAACGTGGGCCTGGGCGTGCTCGGACCGCTGGAGGGCTTCTCCCTCGCCGAGATCGACCACGCGCTCGCGGTGAACGTGCGCGGTGTCCTGCTGGCCTCGCAGGCCGCCGCGGCACGGCTGTCCGACGGCGGCAGGATCGTCACCGTCGGCACCTGCATGACCAAGCGCGTACCGGGTCCCGGCGGGACGGTGTACGCGACGACCAAGGCGGCCCTGATCGGCCTGACGAAGGCGCTGGCGCGCGAGTTGGGCGGCCGCGGCATCACGGCGAACATCGTCCACCCGGGCCCGATCGACACGGACATGAACCCGGCGGACGGCCCTTACGCCTCGGGCCAGACCGCTTCCGTCGCGCTGGAGAGGTTCGGCACGGCCGACGAGGTGGCGTCGATGGTCGCCTATCTCGCGGGCCCCGAGGCCACGTACGTCACGGGCGCGGAGTTCGCCGTGGACGGCGGGCACGCGGCGTGACGTGATGCGCGCGGGGGCGTACCGGTGCTGTCGGGCCGGTACGCCCCCGCGCGGGTCTGCGGGAGGGACGGGGTCAGCCGCCGAGCTCCTGGTGGCGGGCCGTCAGGCGGGCCGTGCCCTCGTCGGTCAGCGAGCCGAACAGGCGCAGGCGGGAGATGCCGCCGTCCGGGTAGATGTCCACGCGCGCGTGGGTACCGACCGCGGGGGTGTCGAGCACGAAGCGGTGGTTGGTGTCGGGCTGGAGGCGCGTGCGGGGCAGGACCTCGGTCCACGCAGCTTCGTCGGTGGACTCGCCGTCGCGCACCGAGACCGAAGCCCAGCCCGCCGAGTTGCCCTTGAGGTACGCGGTGTCGATCTCCAGGGCGCGGATCTGCGACTGGGCGACCAGGCGGTAGCTGATCCAGTCGTTGCCCTGGTCGCGGCGGCGGCGGGTCTCCCAGCCGTCGTCCATCTTGCGGGAGCGACCCGGCTGGATGGTGTTGCTCGCGGGCGAGTAGAAGAGGTTGGAGGCGTCCTCGGCGCTGCCGCCGTTCTCCAGGGCGACGACGTCGAAGGTGCCGAGCGTGGCGAGCCACTTGGGGTCGGGCACGACCTCGCCGTGGACGCGCAGGCGGGCGATGCCGCCGTCGGGGTGCTGGTTGACGCGCAGGTGTGTGAAGCGCTGCTCCACGTCGACGGCGAAGCCGTTGGCCGCGTGGCCGCCGACCGCCGTGCGGGGTACGAGCGTCGTCCACTTGACGTCGCCCGACAGGAGCTCCGCCGGGGTGGGCGCGCCCTCGACGGACGCGGCCTCGACGGAGACGGCCTGCGGGTAGTTGCCGCGGAAGTGGGCGGTGTCGACGATGATGCCGCGGATCACGCCGGGCGCGCCGAGCCGGACGAGCGCCCAGTCGTGGTCCTCGGCGGTCGGCCACGGGTGGTCCGCGCCGGTGCCGCGGCGACGGCGGGTCTCCCAGCCGTCCATGATCTTGCCCTTGTGGCCGAAGTGCTCGGGGTCGAACTCGGCGCGCTCGGGCACGAGGAGGTTCTCGCGCTGGGCGAAGAACTCGTCGTTGGCGGCGATGACACCGGCGCCGAGCTGCCGCGCGGCGAGGTCGGCGTACTGCGTGAACGGGAAGTCGGCGGTGCGGTAGTCGGCGTACGGGTCTCCGCCGCCGTAGGGGTTCGCGTCGCCGGTGAAGCGGGGAATCGCCGTCACAGTGATCAGTTGTTCCTTTCGAGGAGCTTGCCGGCGGGAGCGGTGAACTCGCCCTCGGCGACGATGCGTTCACCGCGCAGCCAGGTCGACTTCACGACGCCGTGCAGCGTCTTGCCCGCGTAGGCGGTGACGCGGTTGCGGTGCTGCAGTTCGGCCGGGTCGACGGTGAACGTCTCCTCGGGGGCGAGGACCGCGAAGTCGGCGTCGCGGCCGGCGGCGATGGCGCCCTTGCGGTCGTCCAGGCCGACCAGCTCCGAGGTGCGCGAGGACATCCAGCGCACCACGTCGTCGAGGGAGTGGCCGCGCTCGCGGGCCTCGGTCCAGATGGCGGAGAGGCTCAGCTGGAGGCCGGAGATGCCGCCCCACGCGGTGGCGAAGTCGTCGGTCTTCAGGTCGGCGGTCGACGGCGAGTGGTCGGTGACGACACAGTCGATGGTGCCGTCGGCGAGCGCCTGCCACAGCAGGTCCTGGTTGGCGGCCTCGCGGATGGGCGGGCAGCACTTGAACTCGCTCGCCCCGTCCGGGACTTCCTCGGCGGTGAGCGTGAGGTAGTGCGGGCACGTCTCGACGGTGAGCTTGACGCCCTCGGCCTTGGCCTCGGCGATCAGCGGCAGCGCGTCGGAGGAGGACAGGTGCAGGATGTGGACGCGGGCGCCGATCCGCTTGGCGGTGTCGATGAGCCCCTTGATCGCGACGTCCTCGGAGATCCGCGGCCGGGTCGCGAGGTAGTCGTCGTACTTGGGACCGCTGTTGTGCGGGGCGACGTCCAGCTCGTGCGGGTCCTCGGCGTGCACGATGAGCAGGCCGCCGAACCCGGCGATCTCGGCCATGGAGGCGGTGAGCTGGTCACCGTTCAGGTGCGGGAACTCGTCCACGCCGGACGGCGAGAGGAAGCACTTGAAGCCGAAGACGCCGGCGTCGTGCAGCGGACGCAGGTCCTTGACGTTGTCGGGCAGCGCGCCACCCCAGAAGCCGACGTCGATGTGCGCCTTGGCGGCGGCGACGTCCTGCTTGGTGCGGAGGTTGGCCGCGGTCGTCGTCGGCGGCAGCGAGTTGAGCGGCATGTCGACGATCGTGGTGATGCCGCCGGCCGCCGCGGCGCGGGTGGCCGTCCAGAAGCCCTCCCACTCCGTGCGCCCCGGGTCGTTCACGTGGACATGGGTGTCCACGAGGCCGGGCATGAGGACATCGTCACCGAAGTCCTCGAGCCGGGCGCCGGCCGGTACGTCCGCGTCGTGCGGAAGGACGGCGGCGATCTTTCCCCCGGCGACGGCGACCGACGCGGGCCGCGTGCCTTCGGGGGTGATGACGCGGGTCGAGCGCAGCACCAGTTCGACGTCGGACACCCGAGCCCCTCTCAGTAAATTCAACGTTCTGTTGAAGGAGTTTTCACTCCGGTCCAGGGTCCGTCAAGACCCGTCTCGTACGGGGCGACGCCGTCCTGGACGTTTCCACAAAGTGGAATTATAATTCCGTAAGCCAGAACGTAGCTATCTACGACGACACCGTCAAGGGAGCACGGGTGTGGCCCGGCGACACCCGGACAAAGACCCCCTGACCGGCCGGAACAACCCGGGCCGTGCCACACCCCCCACAGTGACCGCCGGGTAGGCTGCAGCCTTGCCCTTCCGCCCCGAAAGGAACGCGCCCGTGCCGACGTCAAGCGCCAGCACCAAGTCCTCTGGCCCTTCCGCCCCGACCGGCGGAGTCCAGTCCCTCGAGCGCGCCTTCGACCTCCTGGAGCGGATGGCCGACGCCGGGGGCGAGGTGGGTCTCAGCGAGCTCTCCGCGAGCAGTGGCCTTCCCCTGCCGACGATCCACCGCCTGATGCGCACCCTGGTCGCCTGCGGCTACGTGCGCCAGCAGACCAACAGGCGCTACTCGCTCGGCCCCCGCCTGATCCGCCTCGGCGAGTCCGCCTCCCGCCTGCTCGGCACCTGGGCCCGCCCCTATCTCGCCCGCCTCGTCGAGGTGACCGGCGAGACGGCGAACATGGCGCTGCTCGACGGGGACGAGATCGTGTACGTCGCGCAGGTGCCGTCCAAGCACTCGATGCGGATGTTCACCGAGGTGGGCCGCCGCGTCCTGCCGCACTCGACGGGCGTGGGCAAGGCCCTGCTCGCCGACACCCCGGCCGACGAGGTGCGCGCGCTGCTCGCGCGGACCGGCATGCCGGCCGCCACGGAGAAGACGATCACGACGCCCGAAGGCTTCCTCGACGCGCTCGCCGAGGTGCGCACCGCCGGGTACGCGGTCGACGACAACGAGCAGGAGATCGGCGTGCGCTGCCTCGCCGTCTCCGTGCCCAACTCCCCCACGGCCGCCGCGATCTCGATCTCGGGCCCGGCGGGACGCGTCACCGACGCGGCGACCGAGAAGATCGTTCCGGTGCTTCAGCAGGTCGCCGAGGAGTTGTCGGTGGCGCTGTCGAGCTCCGGGGTCGGCGTGTAACGGGCACCGCCCGCGGTGTCACGGGACGGGCCGGCCGTCGTGAGCCGCCCGTCCACCATTTCGCACACCTCGTCCGCCACCGCGAGATGCGCCCGGTCGTGCGTGACCAGGACCGTCGCGGTGCCGCGCTGCCTCGTGAGGCGGGCGAGCAGATCCAGTACGGCCGCCCCGCGCTCGTGGTCGAGGGCGCTCGTCGGCTCGTCCACGAGCAGGACCGACGGCTCGTTCATCAGGGCGCGGGCGATGTTGACGCGCTGGCGCTGACCGCCCGACAGCTGGTGGGGGCGGCGGCGCGCCTGGTCCGTGAGCCCGACCGCGGCCAGCAACTCCCCCGCCCGCTCCCGTACTTCGCGCGGTTTGCGGCCGTCCAGGTGGGCCATGACCTGGAGCTGTTCGAGGGCGGTCAGGGACGGCAGCAGGTTGGGCTGCTGGAAGACGATGCCGAGGGAGCGGCGGCGCAGCTCGGCGCGTTCGGCGGGGCCGATCGAGTCCGTCGGCGTGCCGCCCACTGTCACGGTGCCGCTGTCGGGCGTGACCAGCGTCGCCGCGACCGCGAGGAGGCTGGACTTCCCCGAGCCGGACGGGCCTACGACGGCGGTGCACGTCCCGGCCGGGACGTGCAGCGTCACCCTGTCGAGCGCCGTGATGCGGCCGTCGCCGTCCGGGTAGGTCAGGGTGATCTCGTCGAGGTCGAGACTCATCGGGCGCTCCCGAGTGCGGTGAGGGGGTCGACGGCGGTGATGCGCCGGATGGACAGAGCGGCGCCGGCCGCGCCCAGGACGGTCATGACGGCGGCCGGGCCGAGCGTGGTGAGCGGCTCCATGACGAACGGCACACTGTCGGGCACGAACACGGCGATGAGCGCCGCGAGCGCCGTACCGAGGACCGTGCCGCCGACGAGCATGACCACGGCCTGCCCGAGCGCGTCCTTGAGCAGATAGGGCGTCGAGGAGCCGAGGGCCTTGAGGACCGCGATGTCGCCGCTGCGCTGGATCGTCCACACGGTGAAGAACGCGCCGATGACCATCGCCGAGATGACGAAGAGGAAGCCCCGCATCAGCTGGAGCGAGCCGTCCTCGGCCTGGTAGGACCCTATGGCCTCCAGCGCCCCGTCGACGGTCCGCGTCTCGGTGCCCGCGGCACGGTCCGCGCCGCCCAGGTCGGCGCCGTCCCCGGTGCACAGGGCGATCACGGTGGCCTGCTCCCCGGAGCGCTGCCCGCCCGGCGCCACGCTCTGCCAGTCGCCGAGGTCGATCCAGACGACAGGAGTGTGGCTGTACGAGGCGTCGCCCGCGACCGCGCTCACCGTCAGGGACGTACCGGACAGGGCGATACGGTCACCGGGCCGCGCGCCCAGATCGTCCGCAGCCTGCTGGGACAGGACGGCCGTGCCGGGTGCCGTCGTGTCGGGCGCGAGCCCCGAGCGGGGCCGCACGCCGAACGCGGACACGGCCGCCGTGTGCCGGCCCGCTTCGGCGTTGACGGTGCTGATGCCGAGCGGCTGCGCGCTGTCCACCCCCGGGCGCGCGCCGAGCGCGCGCCACTGCTCGGCCCCGACCGTCGACCCGGTGAACGACACCGCCTGGCCGTCCGGGGGCCGGGCGAAGGCCAGATGGTCGGCGGACAGCCCGGTCAGCGCCGAGGTGTTGTCCCGGGCCAGGCCCGCGGTCAGGCCGGACAGCAGGCCGACGAGCAGCGTGATCAGCACGATCACGCTTCCCATCAGCGCGAACCGGCCCTTGGCGAACCGTAGATCTCTCCATGCGACGAACATGGTCCCCAGCCTGCGGCCGGGCCCCCGTCCCGGGCATCGCGCCACAGCACGCTTCACCCGAATCGAAGGAAGGAGCCACCTTTCAAACTTTCGGTTGACCGCGGGCCGGGATCTTCTGCCTACGCTGGTGACGGTATGGATCCACGTTCCCTGACCCCCGTTCTGCGCGTCCTGCGCCTGTGCCTGCATCTGCTGATGGCCGGGCTGCTCGTGCTGGTCGCCGGCCGGGCACTCGCCGAGGACTCCGCGGGGGCGGGCGCCGTGGTGGCCGCCGCGGTCGTGTTGGCCGTCGTGTACGGCGCGGGCCCGCTGATCCCGGCCGTACGGGCCACGCGGGCCGGGGCCGCGCTGTGGCTCGGGGCGCTGTGCGCGGTGTGGCTGGTGCTCCTCGTCCTCTCCCCCGACGGCCTGTGGCTGGCGTTCCCGCTGTACTTCCTCCAACTGCATCTGCTGCCCGCCCGCTGGGGCGTGCCCGCCGTGACGCTTACCGCGGGCGCGGCCATCGCCTCGTACGTACGTCATGGCCAGCCGCTCAACCCGGGGGCGTTCATAGGGCCGCTCCTCGGCGCGGCCGTGGCCGTGGCGACGGTCATCGGCTACCAGACGCTGTACCGCGAGAGCGAGCGCAGACGGCACCTGATCGAGGAGCTGATCGCGACGCGCGCCGAACTCGCCGCCGCGGAGCGCACGGCGGGCACCCTCGCTGAGCGGGAGCGACTGGCCCGCGAGATCCACGACACCCTCGCGCAGGGCCTGTCCTCGATCCAGCTCCTGCTGCGCGCGGCCCAGCGCGCGCTGCCGCCGCAGTCCCCGGCCGCCCCGCACATCGAACAGGCGCGAGCGGCCGCCCAGGACAACCTGGCGGAGGCCCGCCGTTTCGTGCGGGCCCTGTCCCCGCCGGACCTGGACAACGGGTCACTCGCCGGGGCCCTGGAGCGGCTGTGCGCGACGGCTCCCGGGCTCACCGTCCGCTTCACGGAGAGCGGCACGCCGGCGGGGCTGCCGACGCCGTACGAGGTCGCGCTGCTGCGGATCGCGCAGTCGGCGCTCGCCAACACCGTGCGGCACGCGGGTGCACGCCGCGCCGAGATCACCCTCAGCTTCATGGACACGGCCGTAGCCCTCGACATCGTGGACGACGGCCGCGGCTTCGACCCCGTGTCCGCCCCGGCCGGTGACGGCGGGTTCGGCCTGCCCGCGATGCGCTCACGCGTCGAGTCCCTCGGGGGCACGTTCACGGTGGAGTCGGCGCCGGGGCAGGGCACGGCGGTCGCGATCACGCTCCCTCTTCCGGTGGTGGGAGGGGTGGCGTGACCATCCGGCTCCTGCTCGCCGACGACCACCCCGTCGTACGCGCCGGGCTCCGCGCGGTCCTCGACGCCGAACCCGACTTCGAGATCGCCGCGGAGGCCGCCACGGCAGAGCGGGCCGTGGAGCTCGCGGCGGGCGGCGGGGTCGACGTCGTCCTCATGGACCTCCAGTTCGGCGCCGGGATGCACGGCTCGGAGGCGACCGCGGCCATCGCGGCGAGGCCCGGTGCGCCGCGCGTCCTCGTCCTGACCACGTACGACACGGACGCGGACATCCTGGCCGCGGTGGAGGCGGGCGCGTCCGGCTATCTGCTGAAGGACGCGCCGCCGGAGGAGCTCGCGGCTGCGGTCCGCACGGCGGCCTCCGGCCAGTCCGCGCTCGCGCCCGCGATCGCGCACCGCCTGATGGACCGCATGCGGGCCCCGGCCGAGGCGCTCAGCCGCCGCGAGCTGGAGGTCCTCCAGCTCGTCAGGGACGGCCTGTCGAACCAGCGGATCAGCAAGGAACTGTTCCTCAGCCAGGCGACGGTGAAGTCCCATCTGGTACACATCTACGCCAAGTTGGGCGTCGACTCACGCACGGCGGCGGTCGCCGCGGCCACCGCACGCGGCCTGATGCGCCGCTGAACCACCGTCCGGCCTGCCGGCCCCCACCGCCGCGAAGTCACCTGCGGTCACCCGCCGCAGCCCGTGCCGAGCCAGGCACGGGCACCGTCAGCACCGGCCGGCACGGCGCGCGCCCCACGACCGCGCCGGAGATCCGCCCCGCGCCCGGCGGCCGTCACCGCACGCGGGCTCGTGCGGCGCCGTCCCCGTTCACTCTGCCGGACCCGCCGCCGCGAAGTCGTGCGCGCTCGCCCGGCGCAGCGCGCGCAGCTCGTGCCGGGCCAGCGGCGGCGCGGGCACGGTCAGGACCGGGCAGCCGGCGTGCGCGACGACGTAGCGGTGAATCCGTCCGCGCCACATGCGGCGTGCGTGGACGCCGATGACGAGCAGGTCGTCCGGGCCCGCCACCGCGTCGCGCAGGGCCCGGCCCGGCCCGGCCCTGACCACACGGCGTACCAGGTCCACGTCCCGGGGCGGCCCGCCGAGGGCCTCGGCGAAGGCGCGGTCGAGGCGGGCACGGGCCTCGCCGTGCCAGTACCGGGCCCACTGCCGGTCGGGGCGCCGGGCGTACATGCCCTCGCCCTCGGGCGGCTCCCAGGCGAGGACGGCGACGAGGACCCGGCCCGAGCGGCGTGCCTGCTCGGCGGCCGCGCGCAGCGCCGCGAGCCCGCCGAGCGAGTCGCTCACCCCGACGACGACCTGCCCGGCCACTGACTCGGAGTGCCGGACCGCAACCCCGGTCACGACTTCCTCCCCTTGCGCCGCTTCCCGTTCACGAGCGCGCGCACCCAGGCGCCCGCCGGGCGCGCGGTGCGCGCCTCCGCGCGGCGCTGCATCTCTCGTTCGAAACGGTCCGTGACACAGCCCGCCCCGTACCCGTCCATGGCATGCCTCCTCAGCCGTTCCCCAGGCCAAAGCCCCTGACCTCTGTCGAGTCTGTACGCTGATTGGCCTGGACAGCAGGGCCAATAACGGAGAGTTGGCATGGCAGGCAATCGAGTGGTCCACGCCTTGAGCACCCCGGGCACGGACAGCATGAACAGATCCCTGGGCAGCCGCCGCCTCGCCGGCCTCCTGGCGGTGACCGCCGGGGAGAGGCCCGGCTACCGCGCCCTCGCCCAGGGCGTGCGCACCCTGCTGCTCGACGGTCGTATCCCGCTGCACACCCGGCTGCCCGCCGAGCGCGAGCTGGCCACGGCACTCGGTGTCAGCCGCGCCACGGTCACCGCCGCCTACGACCTGCTGCGCGAGGGCGGCTACGCGCACAGCAGGCGCGGGGCGGGTACCTGGACCGAGCTGCCCGAGGGGCAGCGGCCCGCCAGCGTGGCCGTCTTCCCCGCGGGCGACGACGTGATCGACCTCGCCGTCGCGGCGCCCGGCGCACCCGAGGCGGAACTCGCCGACGCGCTCGCCGCCGCGAGCGCACTGCTGCCCCGGCACGCGTCGACACCCGGCTACCACCCGTACGGGCTTCCCGAGCTGCGGGCCGCGGTCGCCGAGCGGTTCACGCGGCGCGGCCTGCCGACGCTCCCCGAGCAGATCCTCATCACCTCGGGCGCCCAGCAGGCGGTGTCGCTCACCCTGGGGCTCCTCGCGAGGGCGGGCGACCGCGTCCTGGTCGAGAACCCGTCGTACCCGAACGCCCTGGACGCGCTGAACAGGGGCGGGATGCGGGCCACACCGGTGCCGGTCACGGACGGCGGCTGGGACACGGACCTGTTCGAGTCGGCGCTGCGGCAGACCGCGCCACGGCTCGCCTATCTGATCCCGGACTTCCACAACCCGACCGGGCGGCTGATGCCACGCGAGCAGCGGGTGCGGCTCCTCGATGTGGCGCGGGCGACGGGGACCTGGCTGGTCGTGGACGAGACGGTCGCCGACATCGCGCTGGACGTGCCGGCGCCCGCGCCGTTCGCCTCGCTGGCCCCGCACGGCGCGGGCGAACAGGTCGTCACTGTCGGCTCGTTGAGCAAGACCCACTGGGGCGGCCTGCGCATCGGCTGGGTGCGGGCCGGGTCGCGGCTCATCACGGAACTGGCCACGGCACGGGTGCCGTTCGACATGTCGGGTTCCGTGCTCGACCAGCTCGTCGCGCTGCGGCTGCTCGACCGGATGGACGAGGTCCTGAGCGAGCGCCTGCCGCGGATGCGGGCCCA
Source organism: Streptomyces sp. NBC_01446 (assembly GCF_026340095.1). Lineage (GTDB taxonomy): Bacteria > Actinomycetota > Actinomycetes > Streptomycetales > Streptomycetaceae > Streptomyces > Streptomyces aureus. Next base: position 1,612,623 of record NZ_JAPEPO010000001.1, read on the forward strand.
GCGGGACGCGCTCGCCGAGGACCTGGCGCGTGAACTTCCGGAGTGGCGCTGGCAGTTGCCGCCCGGCGGCCTGTCGCTCTGGATCGACCTCGGCCGCCCGATCGCCTCCGCTCTCGCCCGGGCCGCGCTGCGGCACGGGGTGCGCATCGAGGGCGGCTCCCGCTTCGGCGCGGACCCGGGCACGCACGAGCACCGGCTGCGCTTTCCGTACACCCAGCCGCCCGAGGTCGCCAGGGAGGCGGTGCGCCGCCTGGCGCAGACGCTCGCGGACGGCCTCGGCACGACGGGTGACGAGCCGGGCCGGCCCCACTGGGTGGCGTGACGCCGGGCCGAGGGGCCGCCAACTCGCTTACGAGGTCAGTACAGTGGCGGCCCGCCGAACAGCTCCACCGCTTTGCGCACGTCCCCGAGGCCCTTCGCCAGGGCGCTGACCGAGCCGATCGCGCCCGCGATGAGCAGCAGGGAGCGGCGCAGGCGCGGGATCTCGGGGAGACCCCCGGCGGCCATCGCGTCCAGGGCGGCCAGTTCGTCCTCGGCGACCCCCCGGTCGGGGAACTCGGCCGGATGGGCGGCCAGTTCACGGCGCAGCCTGGACACCGCGGCGCGTAACTCCGTCACCCGCGGATCCTCTTCGCTGACCGCCACCAGCTTCTGCCCCACGCTCCGCAACACAGTTCTCCCCCCTCGCACGCCTTTGTGCGACCGCGCACGTGCGCGTTCCGCACGTCCGACGCCTTCCGCGACCCCGGCGGGGCGTTGGCCGGACTCGCCGCATCGGGGTCGCCGGCCAGTAAACGCCACTTTCTGCCGCGCCCGCCACCGTGCCGACCGAATTCCGGCCTCACGAGTGTCCCGGCGGTCGGCGCGCGGGGCACCCGGTGAGGTATCCAGGCTTCATGACACACGCAACGGATGACGCTCCGGTGACCGGACTGCTGCTCGCGGCGGGCGGCGGGCGCAGGCTCGGCGGGCGGCCGAAGGCGCTCCTGACGCACCGCGGGCGCCCCCTGGTGGAGCACGCGGTGGCGGTGCTGCGCGCGGGCGGCTGCGAGCGCGTCCACGTCGTTCTCGGCGCCGCCGCCGACGACGTACGGGCGCGGGCGGACCTCACGGGGTGCGTGCTCGTGGAGAACCCGGCGTGGGAGGAGGGCATGGGGTCGTCGCTGCGGGCGGGCCTCGGCTCGCTCGCCGGGACGGGGGCGTCGGCCGCGCTCGTACTCCTTGTGGACCAACCGGGCGTCGGGGCGCCGGCGGTGGCTCGGGTCCGGGCCGCGTACCGGTCGGCGGAGTCCCTCGCGGCGGCCGCGTACGACGGGGAACGCGGGCATCCGGTCCTGTTCGGGGCGGAGCACTGGCCGGGGATCGTGGCGAGCGCGGCCGGGGACCGCGGGGCGCGCGCCTACCTGAAGGAGCACGCCTCGGAGCTCACGCTCGTGGAGTGCGGCGATGTGGCCGATGACTACGACATCGACACCGAGGCCGACCTCAAGCACCTTGAATGAGTGGTGAGTGAGGCACATGAACGGGGCGTGAGGAGCCTGGCACCGAGCGCCACGTTATGTCGTCCCGAAGAATCTCGACATCAACAAACCATTGAACTTCCACAATGAGGAAACTAGTATCCACTGTTCAGAAGGGCCGGTCCCCCCGCGCGGGGTCCGTAGTCGTGTCCCGGCGCCCACGGCACTCGGTGCCGCCCGCGCCCGTTCGCTGAAGGAAGTGACAGCTCATGTCCGCACCAGCGCCGTCCCCGCTGGCCATCGTCGACGCAGAGCCCCTGCCCAGGCAGGAAGAGGTGCTCACGGACGCGGCCCTCGCCTTCGTGGCCGAGCTGCACCGGCTGTTCACGCCCCGGCGTGACGAGCTCCTCACCCGCCGCGCGGAGCGTCGCGCCGAGATCGCCCGCACCTCCACGCTCGACTTCCTCCCGGAGACCGCTCATATCCGCGAGGACACCACCTGGCGCGTCGCGCCCGCGCCGGCCGCGCTGAACGACCGCCGCGTCGAGATCACCGGTCCCACCGACCGCAAGATGACCATCAACGCCCTCAACTCGGGCGCCAAGGTCTGGCTCGCGGACTTCGAGGACGCCTCGGCCCCCACCTGGGAGAACGTCGTCCTGGGCCAGGTCAACCTGGTCGACGCCTACACACGCACCATCGACTTCACGGACGAGCGCACCGGCAAGTCGTACGCCCTCAAGGGCAACGACGAACTCGCGACCGTCGTGATGCGCCCGCGCGGCTGGCACCTGGACGAGCGCCACCTGAAGGACGAGGCCGGCCGCCCCGTTCCCGGCGCGCTCGTCGACTTCGGCCTGTACTTCTTCCACAACGCCAAGCGTCTGATCGAGCTCGGCAAGGGCCCGTACTTCTACCTCCCGAAGACTGAGTCGCACCTGGAGGCCCGCCTCTGGAACGAGATCTTCGTCTTCGCGCAGGACTACGTCGGGATCCCGCAGGGCACCGTCCGCGCGACCGTCCTGATCGAGACGATCACGGCCGCGTACGAGATGGACGAGATCCTCTACGAGCTCCGCGACCACGCCGCCGGCCTGAACGCGGGCCGCTGGGACTACCTGTTCTCCATCGTCAAGAACTTCCGTGACGGCGGCGCCAAGTTCGTCCTGCCGGACCGCAACCTGATCACGATGACGGCCCCGTTCATGCGCGCCTACACCGAACTCCTCGTCCGCACCTGCCACAAGCGGGGCGCGCACGCGATCGGCGGCATGGCGGCGTTCATCCCGTCGCGGCGCGACGCCGAGGTCAACAAGGTCGCGTTCGAGAAGGTCAAGAACGACAAGGACCGCGAGGCCGGCGACGGCTTCGACGGCTCGTGGGTCGCCCACCCCGACCTGGTCCCGATCGCGATGGCGTCCTTCGACGCGGTCCTCGGCGACAAGCCGAACCAGAAGGAGCGCCTGCGCGAGGACGTGTCCGTCGCGCCCGGCGACCTGATCGCGATCGACTCCCTCGACGCCCGGCCCACCTACGACGGCCTGGTCAACGCCGTCCAGGTCGGCATCCGCTACATCGAGGCGTGGCTGCGCGGCCTCGGCGCCGTCGCCATCTTCAACCTGATGGAGGACGCGGCCACCGCCGAGATCTCCCGCTCGCAGATCTGGCAGTGGATCAACGCCGGTGTCGTCTTCGAGGGCGGCGAGCACTCCGGCACGACCGTCACAGCCGACCTGGCCCGTGAGGTCGCGGCCCAGGAGCTCGCGAACATCAAGGCCGAGATCGGCGAGGAGGCCTTCGCGGCCGGCAAGTGGCAGCAGGCCCACGACCTCCTCCTCCAGGTCTCCCTGGACGCGGACTACGCGGACTTCCTGACGCTGCCCGCGTACGAGCAGCTCCGCTGATCGACCGCACCATGGCCCCCGGCACCGCACAGCGCCGGGGGCTTTGTGTTTTCGTCCGCGCGGCCCCGGTGGGGGGCTGGTCGCGCGGTTCCCCCGCGCCCCTGAAGGCATGCGCTGCGCGCAGCCTTCATCGGGCGGTCAGCCGAGGTGGACGGACCAGTCCTGTTCGGCGGCCGGTTTGCCGTGCAGGTCGGGGACCCGCTTGAGCCAGTCGGGGCGGCCCTTCTCCGTGTCGGCGGCGCGGCGCGCGTCGGCGGCCGCGAGTTGGTCGCGCGACGGGAAGTCCCTCGGCAGCCAGGCGGCGGAGGTACGGGCGCGGGCCGCGAGGTAGGAGACGTATGCCTCGCGGACCTCGTCGGGCGAGGTGAAGCCCGGCTCGTCGGTCAGCCACGCGTCGGGCACGAGAGCGGTGATCTCGCGGAGCATCTCCTCGGTGACGAGGGGGGCCAGCTCCGCGTCGGCGGCCGCCGTGTCGGGCCCGTAGGCGCCGAGGGCGTGATGGCGGAAGTCGTACGCCTTGTCGGGCGCGGACGCGTCCCAGCGGTGGTGGAAGATCAGGGCCGCGCCGTGGTCGATCAGCCACAGCTTCGGCTCCTGGATGCCGAAGGTGGGCCAGATCATCAGGTTCGAACTGTGGATCGTGCGGTCCACGTTGACCGTGAGGGAGTCGAGCCACACGATCTTCCCGGCCTCCAGCGGGTCGACCGTGAAGGCGGCGGCGACCTCGGGCGTGAAGTCCTTCGCGCCCGGCAGGAAGTCCATCCCGAGGTTGAGCCCGTCGCTCGCGCGCAGCAGGTCCTGGACCTCCTGGTGCGGCTCGTGGGCAGCCACCTCGGGGTCGAAGTGCGTGAGGACCAGCTCGGGGAAGCGCAGGCCGAGACGTCGCGCGAGCTCACCGACGACGATCTCCGCGACGAGTGCCTTGCGGCCCTGCGCGGAGCCGGTGAACTTCACGACGTAAACACCCAAGTCATCCGCCTCGACCAAACCAGGCAGAGACCCGCCCTCCCGAAGGGGCATGACATAGCGGGTCACAGTTACTTCCGTGAGCATTTTCCCAGGCTATACGGCCGACAGGGCCCGGTACCCCGAGGTACGCCCCGGGAGTTGCCTGCTACCTCACAAGTGGCCAACCGTTGACGCTGGGGAGTATCTGGGGAGTTTCCGCATGAAGATACCGAGATCATCTGCCACGACGCTATCGCGGCGAGCGAACCACCCTCGCACAACGGTGCAATCTCGGGCTCTTGCCCCCCTCTGCACGCAGTCTCCTAGACCACACTGCGGGCCAAACTTGAACCCGGGGAGAATCTGGGGAGTTTCAGCCAAGGCCGCCCGTGACGTGGTCGCCGCGAACGTGCAGGACCGCGACGGCGGAAAGCGCCCGCTACTGTGGACCCGCCTCGACCATCCGAGCGTGCGGAAGATCTGGGCCGACCAGGGCTTCGCTGGCCGCCTGGTGGACTGGGCCACCCAGATCCTCGGCCGCGAGCTGGAGATTGTCCGCAAGGACCCTGGCCAGCGAGGCTTCCAAGTGCAACCGAAGCGGTGGGCAATCGAACGTTCGCTGTCGTGGATCATCGCCAACCGACGCCTGGCCCGTGACTACGAGACAAGCCCGGCGCATTCGGAGACCATGGTCCGCTGGGCGATGATCGGCATCATGGTCCGTCGACTCACCCGCCGTGGACCAGCGAAACGGTCTGGACCTCGGCCCCTCGACCTGACTGCTACTGGTCCGGGCCAGCCAGCGTTTCGATAGCCAGAGGCGGACAGTTCTCCTCTTCCCGGGTGAGGTTCGCCAGCTGTTCCGACGGCTCGGCTCCGTCCCGGACGGCCATGACGTAGGTCCTTGCCTCCTGCAGGCTCAAGCGCGGGGCTTGCTTTCGGAGGTGGCTCATCGCGGCCACAACCCCGGCGGAGTTCACGAGTGCGCGGACAGAGGCGGCCAGCGGGTCAGGCGCCCTGACGCCCTTGATCTGCCGGAGGTAGAGCTCCTCCCAGTCCTCGGCTATCCACGTGGTGGCGGGGACGTGGTGGATGCTCCCGTCGTGCCGGTCCACCAGGTAAGGGCCACTGCCAACGAGGTTGTCGCGCGGATCACGGGTGCGGGCGTACTCCGCCGAGTTCCAGAAGACGAGCCAGCCGACCGCGTGCTCCTCCACGTCGCAGACGACCAGCTCACGGACCGGCCCCGCCCATGTCAGCCGCTCTGCGGCCAACAGCGACTCGACGAGCTCGACGGCGCGTTCCTTGGAGATCACGTCCTCATCATTCACGACAGGTCAACCAGGTTTCCGATCACGCTGGCGTTGCGCGCTGAGATCTCAAACGTGGTCTGACGTTCGTTGATGGCAGGGAACGCGCGCAGGAGGGAGGCAGCAGTGACGTACGCGTTGCGGCAGACCTGTTCCTCTGCGGATGGGGCCGACACGACCGCAGGGTCGATGTGGATGCGCTTGGCCAGGGCCGCCCATACGCAGACGATCACTAGCACGATTCCGACCACAACGGCGATGTGTGCGCCCACGAGCAAAGTGCCCAGCACCATACCGAGATAGGCCAGCATCGTTCCGAGTCCACGCCCACCCGGCATTCGCGCCAGATGACGGCCGACAGATAGGAGACGCCCACGGCGAGCGCCCGAACGGCAGCGGGTCGTGAGACTGCCACCTCGGTCCGTTCCCGCCGAGTTCGGCACCTAGCTGCTGACCTTGATGCACCCCTCGACGGATCACGGACAGTGACAGTCAGGGGGCGAGGACGCCGCCGAGTCGTGCCCCGGTGACGGTGCCGAGCAGGGTCTTGCCGTTGTACGTAGCCGAACTCAGGCCCAGGCCGGTGCTGCCCGAGGGGACTTGAAGTGCTCTCCTCCCTTCGCAGGCTCAGGAAGGAGATTCCTGCTTACCTTGCGGCAGCGGGCTTGACGCCACGGGTGCGCCTGACGACTGCCCTCCCGGCAGCCGGGATCGTCACGAGGCCGATCCGGTACAGGTGCAAGACGTTCCGGGCCGCGTTCCAGTCGGCATTCGCCGACCATCCGCAGTCCGGGTTCTTGCATACGAACGTGGCCTGGTCTTCGCGGCTGCCGGGCGTGATGAATCCGCACGCGGAGCAGCGCAGGGAGGTGTTCGGGGCGGGGACCTTGACCAGGGTTCCGCCGTTTCGGGCGGTTTTGTACGTCAGCAGTGTCACGGTGCGGCCCCACGCCTCTTGGCTGATGGAACGGTTCAGGCCGGACTTCTGCGCGACGTTCTTCCCCGGGTTCTCGATGGTTCCCTTGGCGGACTTGACCATGTTCGTGATCTGCAACTGCTCCACCACGACCGTGCCGTACTGCTTGGCGATGGCGGTGGTGGTCTTGTGCTGCCAGTCGGTTGCTCGGCGCGTGGCTCTTGCGCGGAGCTGCTTGATCTGGTCGTAGGTGGCGTGCAGCCGGTTGGAGCTGCGCTCTTTCGGCTTGCGGAAGCTCTTGCGGTGCGCGGCGCGCTGTTCCAGGCGGAGCAGTTTGGCCTTCTCATCCGGGTTCAGCCACTTGTCCCGGTCGGCGGTGCCGTCCGGGAGTCGGGGCGGCCGGTCGTGGTCCTGGTGGTTGCCGTCGGACAGCGCAAGCGGCAGGTTCACCCCGGCGTCGATACCGACCTCGGGACCCTGGTGGGGCTCCGGCTTGGGCTCAAGGGTCTGGATACGGAAGGCGATGTGCCATCCGAGCCCGTCTTTGACCAGCCGTGCCCCGGTGATCCGGTTCTCCTTGTTGGCGAGCTTGCCGACGGGGAGATCCTTGGTCCAGCGGAACCGGACACGGCCCACCTTGGGGATGTTGACCATGCCCCACCGTCGGTGTACTCGCTTGATCTGCAAGTCCCGGCCCTGCGGGATGTCCACCGACAATGCCGTGCGGAAGCGGGCCTTGAAGTTCGGCTCGTCCGCACGCCCGTCCCAGCAGTTCCGCCACGCCTGGAAGTACGTCTTGAGTACCGCCTGCGCGGCCTGCGCGGGCAGCACCGCGTACCAGTCGATCTCCTTGCGGGCCTGCCGCAACGCCTGATCCATGCGCGTCAGAGCGCGCTGACACTTCGGCGTCATCTGCCACAGGTCGTGGAGCTGATTCCACATCGCGCGTGCCGCGTGCGCCTGGTCATCCATGAGCCGGACCTGTGCAGGCGTCAGCGCCAGCCGGGCGCGGTGCCCGAACTGCCGCTTCTCCCACACGAGTTCACCCATGACCATCACCCTACTACAGTTGGCTTATGTCACCACGATGGAACCCGAATCCTGACGTGCGCACCGGCCGTCACGTCGTCTATAACCTTCACGTCCACTTGGTATTCGTCACCAAGTATCGGCGTAAGGCATTCACCGACGCCATGCTGACGCGCACCGAGGAGATCATGCGCGACGTCTGCACCGACTTCGAGGCCGAACTCAAGCAGTTCAACGGCGAGCAGGACCATGTGCATCTGCTCGTGCACTATCCGCCCAAGGTCCAGCTCTCCAAACTGGTCAACTCCCTCAAGGGCGTCAGCTCCCGCAGGCTCCGCCAGGAATACGACAGCCACGTCCGCCGCTACCTATGGGGCGGACACTTCTGGTCCGGCTCCTACTTCGCCGGATCCTGCGGCGGCGCACCGCTGACCGTCGTCAAGCAGTACATCGAGAACCAGCAGCGCCCCACCGGCTGAGGACAACACTGCGGACCCGTGCGAACGTGCGGGTCAGAGCAGCCCTGAGATGGCCTTCACCCCCGCCGTAAACGGCGGAGCACTGGCCAAGATCAAAGGTAGAGAAGCGTGCCGTCGCCTGCGTCTTCGCCCGCCGCGCCGAGGACGAGGTCGCTGCGGCCATAGCCGGACAGGTCGGTCAGGGCGACGGCCGAGCCGAGGTTGTCGTTGGTCTCGGTGGCGCCCGGGACGCCGCTGGTGTCCTGGGAGATCGCCACGGCGCCCGTGCCGGCCAGACCGGCTGAACTGCCCTTGAGGAGCAGGGTGGTTCCGGCGTTGGAGCGGTTGGTGGCGTCGCGGGTGATGTCCTCGTTCGGGGCGCCGGTGAGAACGTCGGCGTAGCCGTCCGCGTTGTAGTCGCCGACCGCGACCGAGGCGCCCATCGCGTCGCCGGACTCGGCCGCGCCGGGCACTCCGGACGTGGCCTGGCTGATCGCCTTGGCACCGGTCGCGGTCAGGCCGCTGCCCGTGGTGCCGTAGATCGCGGTGACCTGGCCGCCCGTTGCCGCGCCGGACTCGGCGGTGTAGGGCTGGCCGATGGCGAGGTCGTCGGTGCCGTCGCCGTTGAGGTCGCCCGCGGCGACGGAGCGCCCGCCCTTGACGGTGAGCGCGCCGACCTTGGTCAGGCCGTTGGTGCCGCCCTTGAACCAGACGAACCGCCCGATACCGCTCGGGTCGCGGTAGTTGAGGGCGACGTCCGCGTACCCGTCGGCGTTGAAGTCGCCGGTGGCGGCGGCCTCGTAGGCGAGGGTGCCGGTGGTGGTGAGGGTGCCGTACTGGGTGGACTTGCCGGTGAGGTGGACGTTCCAGGAGCCGCCGTTGCCGGTACCGGCGGCGAAGATGTCCGCCTTGCCGTCGGCGTTGAAGTCGCCGACGGTGACTGCGGAGCCGAGACGGGCCCCGGCCTCCGGGACTCCTGCGGTGGTGTAGGTGGAACCGGAGTTGAGACCGGGACCGTTCAAGATGGTGATGGCGCCCCGGTCGGCATGGCCGATCGTGTCGTCCTCGCCGGGCTGGCCGACCACGACGTCCGCGTAGCCGTCGCCGTTGACATCCCCGGTCCCCGTGGCGGCGCCGAACTCGTCGCCCGGCTCACCCGTGCCCGGCACGCCCGAACTCGACTGCGAGATCAGCTTCTTGGCGGTTGCAACGGGACCGTTCAGGCCACCGGGCACGACGGCGATCTGACCACCGCTCGCCCCCTTGGGCATCCCGGCGACAAGGTCGTTCACGCCGTCGCGGTTGGTGTCGGAAGCGGCCGGGGAGGCCGAGGCCGTCGTGGACGCGGCCAGGGTGCCCAGAGCCGTGAGCTGGTCGTGCAGGTTGGCGCCCGGGCACGCGGTGGCCATGAGGTCCTGGTGGCTGGTGACCCTCGGCACGGTGGCCTGCTGGCCCGCGGTGTAGCGGCCGTTGTCGAACTCGGCGGTCAGCGTGGCCGTTTCGCCCGGCTTCTCGCCGTACAAGCCGAGCTTCCACCCGGCGATCCGGGCAATGGCCTTAAGCGCCGCCTTGCTCGGCTTCGCAGTCTCCATGTTGCCCAGCAGCGAGATACCGACGGTGTCCGGGTTGAAGCCGAGCGTGTGCCGCGCCTTCACCGGCAGTCCGACCCCGCCCTTGCTGCCCTCGAAGATCTGCCCGCACTTGTCGACCACGAAGTTGTAGCCGATGTCGCCCCAGCCCTGCGTCTTGACGTGGTACGCCTGGATGGACCGGACCATGGCCGCGGACTGGGCGCAGCTGTAACTGTTGTTGCCCGCCTCGTGGTGCACGACGACGGCTTTGACGCTCGGGCTGTAGACGGTGGGGCACTGCACGATCGTCTCGTCCGCGCCCCACTGCGCCCGCGAGATGATCGCCGGCTTCGGGACCGGCCCGGAGGCCGGGGTGGTCGGCGGTGCGCTCAGCCCGTCCAGACAGCGCGGACCGGTCACCGACGTCGGCGACGGTGACGGTGACGGTGATGCGGACGGGGTGGCGGCCTCGTACGCGACCGGCCCGATGCCACCCCCTGCCTCCCGTACTCCCGGGTCGACCAGGTCAAGACGGAGTGAGGCGGGCAGCTTGCGCTTGCCGTCGATGCGGGCCTCGACGCCGTCGGACGGGCCGACCCACAACGGCTCGGTGGCGCCGCGCAACCCGGTACCGCTGCCGTCCCGACCCAAGTCGGCGGGCGTGTCGGGTAGTTCGAGGGTGCGCCAGTCGCTCCACTCACCGGTCTCGATGCCGCGCGTGCGGACCTCGACCGTGCCGGTGAGCCGTTCCTTCGCCGCCGCCCAGCTCACCCCGACCAGCGAGAACGGGCCGGTGGCCGTCTGCTGACGGGACCGCCCTGTCGCGGAGGACCCGCCCAGCGCCAGCGTGCGCACCGCGGCAGGCCGGGCCTGCGGCCCCTGTGCGCGCTGCTCGCTGTCCGTGACACCGAGGGCCAGCGCGGCGAGTACGCCCGATCCCAGGACGGCGGTGGCCAGCGACGGCACGCCGATCGTCCGCCACCGCCGGTGCCGCAGCCGCCGTCTGCCCGTCGTCCTGCGCGTGCCGGCCATGCCGTGGTCCATAGGGTTCCGTCCTGTGATGGTTCTGCTCGTCGCTCTCGGGATCTGGCCGACCGGCCGCCACGTTTCTCCAGCGCACCAGGGGGCTCAGGTGTCACACAGGCGCCGGACAGGCTCGGGGCTATTTCTGGCGGGGCGGAATGTCGGCGGTGCACACGGCACGCCCGTACGCCCTGGAGGCGGTGGCCATCTGGACTTCGCGGCCGCGCACGGTAATGCGGCAGGACGCGTGGCCACCGCCAGCGCCGAGTTGCACGGTGACGGTGGCGGGGCCGCTATCGGGGGTGACGTGGGCGGAGGCGTGCCAGGGCAGGTGGGCCTTGCGCCGGTGGCCGTAGGAGGTGTTCTGCTCCTGACCGTCCTTGAGGTTGTCGAGGTAGGTGATGTTGGCGGTGCCGTCGCCGGTGACCTGGTAGGCGACCAGAACCGTGTAGGGCGCCGGCTTCTGGTCGCCGCCGCCCCAGGTGAGGGCCAGCCCGCCGACGATCAGAGCCACGCCTGCGACGGCGAGCAGCGCGGGGACACCCCACTTCGACAGGCGGGCCTTCCAGCGGGAGGACAGCACCTCATCCACCGCTTCAGCGGCGGCTTCAGTCCCTGCGTCCTGGTCTGTGGCCCGTTCGGGTGCGGTGGTGGTCATGGCGGATTGACTCCTGCGGGTGGGGTCAGGGGGCGAGGACGTCGCCGATGTGGGATCCGGCGGGGACGTTGAAGGTGCCGATGCTGGGGCCGGAGCTGGTGGCGGCCTGGATGCCGGTGGTGCTGGAGTTGGCGATGAGGACCATGCCGTCGCCGGTGTTCTCGCCGCTGGCGCCGGCGGCCAGGTCGGCGTATCCGTCGCCGGTGGCGTCGAGCAGGGCGGTGGAGGTGCCGAGGCGGTCGCCGGGTTCGGGGTCGCCGGCCATGTCGCCGGTGGCGTCGACGGTGCTCGAGTTGAGGGAGAGGGAGCCGGTGCCGGTCAGGCCGGTGGCGGAGCCCTTGATCAGGAGGGTGGTGCCGGCGTCGGCCTGGTTGGCTGCGTTGAAGGTGAGGTCCTCGCCGGGCAGGCCGGTCAGGACGTCGGCGTAGCCGTCCTTGTTGGTGTCGCCGATGGCGATGGAGGCGCCCATGTCGTCGCCTGTTTCGCTGGCGCCGGGGATGCCGGTGGACTCCTGGTCCAGGGTGGTCTTGTTTGCCTCGGTCAGACCGGTGGTGGAACCATAGTAGGCCGTGATGCGGCCGCCGTTGACCGCCTTGGGCTGGCCGACGACGACGTCGGGGTAGGTGTCCTTGTTGAGGTCGCCGATCGCGAGGTCCACACCGCCTGACCCCTCGAGGCTGGTGGCGGTGTCGGTGTGCAGTCCGCTGGCGGAGCCGGGCAGGACGTAGAGGGGGCTGGTCCCGTCCCACTGGGTGAAGGTGACCAGGGCGTCCGGATAGCCGTCCTTGTTGATGTCGCCGGAGGCCGCGTCGGCGCTGGCGGCCGAGGTCAGCGACATCGGCGAGGCGGCGCCGGTCAGCTCCTGCGGGGCGGTGTCCTGAACGGTGCGGGTGGCGCCGTCGATGACCCACATGGCATAGCTGCCGGGGCAGAAGGCCAGGACATCGGCCTTGCCGTCGGCGTTGTAGTCGCCCACGGTCAGCGCCGCCCCGCATTGGTCGCCGCCGACACGGGCGGAGGCCGGGGCAAAGTACATGGTGGGGTCCGCCGTCAGGCCACTCGCCGAGCCGGCTCTCAAGGCTGCCCGAGATCCGCGACGGAGGACGCGGACAGGACTACTACCTGCGCAAGATCGCGGAAGGGAAGACACCGGCAGAGGCCCGAAGGGCTCTCAAACGCCGCCTGTCTAACGTGGTCTACCGGATCATGAAACGTGACCAACGGAACCACCTCGCTCAAGCCGCTTGACACACAGAGGCGCTATGAGGTCACAGGCGCTCGACCGGCCGCGTGCATAGCGGCACCGCCCAGACCGCCGACGATTCCTGGAAAGGACAGCCCGAAGCGTCAATCGTTCGGTGGGTCAGGCCGCCGAGCGGTGCCACGACCAATCCTCACAGTCGTTCGTACAGTGGCGCGCTCCACCTGGACGCCATGAACCACGCCCGCTCCACGGTGTGTGGGTCGACGGCGGACGGGATGGGAGTTGGGTGGGTCGGTATGGGGGGCAGACGAGCCGGCGACCTTTGGGAGGCTGGTCGGCGACTTTCCCTAAAGAAAGGGCTGTTCCGTGCGCGCACGGCCGCAGCCAGTTGCGGCGTCCACACGTTCGTAACCACCGCCGCAGCGCACAACGCGTGGGTAGACCCGTCAGCGGGTGAGGATGGCGATGCCGTCACCGAGCAGTTTCAGTCCGAGGACGAAGAACAGGACCGCCATGACGGCGACGTTGTGCTGAGCTGCCCAGTCTTTCCAGTTGCCGAGTGTGGTTTTGGCTCGCTCTCCCCCGAGTAGGAAGACTCCCAGTGGGGCCAGCAGGCCGAGGGTGGCGATCAGGACGAAGATTGCCAGCGATGTGATCTGCTGCCCGACCGGCAGTCCGGCTGAGCCGATGGAGGCGGCCGCGGCGATGGTCAGCGGGGCGTTCTTGGCGTTGAGCGCGGCCAGGGCCAGTCCGAGTCCGAAGACCTTGACCGGCGCGAGGCGGTCGATCGCACCCATCCACTTCGGCAGCTGGGCCTGTGAGGGATCCTTCGGGCGCCGGTGCCATTGCCGGGCGCCGAAGAAGACGAGGAGCACACCCAGAGCGAGCTTGAGGATTCCCACCCAGGTGGCCGGTTGATTGTGGGCCGAGGCACCTGCGGGGGAAGCGATTGCCAGCATTACCGCGCCCAGTGCCGAGAGTCCCAGGATCCAACCGACGGTGAAGAGAGGTCCGTTGAGACGTCCCCGAGGCGTGGCGAGTATGAGGATGATGGCGATGATCGGGAGCGGGCTGATCGCGACGGCGGCCGCAAAACCCAGCACGTCACCGAGAACTGCGCCCATGGTTGCCTCCAGGTGGGGATCAGGGTGGCGATCCAGTGGAGCAGGGCTTGGGGCAACCGATGCCCCGCCTGGGCGGCGCACCGGGCTGTTGTGCGATCGGCTGCGCCGCTGTCTTCACGGCCGCGCGGAAGTGGCTGCCCGAGAATGGCGACGACGACGTACTCGGCACGTCACACCAGTTCCATCTTCCTGCGCTTGGCCGGATCTGTCCTCGGGAGTTTCTCGGGACACGCGAGTACCCCGGCATTGGCCTGCCGCACCGGGCTGGCTGGACCCCGCAGTGCCAGAGCTTCCCGGGAATCCGCCCCAGGTGACCAACGCCCAGGGCGGAGATGCGAGGCAGCGCATCCGCAGTGAGGATTGATACGTGAGGGCGATGGCCTCCCATGTTCGAGCGCTTGGCGACCCTCGCACCGATCCGTGGCAGGAGAATCTCACGATGACTGCGACGACAGGTGCAACCCAATCGGCTCACCCCGAGCGACCGGGCAGGTCGGACGGGGTCTGCAGCGAGTTCACCGTCTTCACCAAGATCAAGCCGGGCCATGCTGATGCGTTGCGTGAGGATCTGGCCGCGATGGCCGACGCGGCATCTGACGAGAACGTCCATGCGGCGGTACGCCAGATCGGCACCCTGCATGACGCACGGCACGTGATCTTCGACAACGACACCCGGTTCATGTTCGCCAGCGTCTTCGACGGCTCCTGGGACACCTACATCGACGACTTCGCCAAGACGGTAGTCGGGGCCCGCTTCGACAAGGTCTTCTCGCACTGCGAAGGGTTCCCCGGCGTCACCGACCCAGGGGCGAAAGACTGGTTCGTCGCCCAGCAAGAGCCCGCGGGGGTCTTCGTCAGCGCCTATCCCGACCTGACCGTTCAGCAGATCTACAAGGACCAGCGCGTGGACGAGGCGTTCGAGGCGTTGCTGGACACCGCCGAGTTCCGGGCGATGCTGGACAACCCGGCGAACGCGGAGCTGGTGGGGACGCCGGCCTTCCAGAAGCTGCTGGAGGAAGCCTCGGCCTAGCCCCCCGACACAACCAACACTCAGAGCCGACCCCACGTCTGTGGACCGCGTCGGCGGACGCGGACCAGTCGCTGCCGGGCTGCCCGGGCAGAGACCGATGTGGAGACACAGGCAATCATGAATGCGACAGCAAGCAGCAGCGCGAGCGGCGTGCGCGTCGAGATCGACGACGTCCAAAGCGGGGCGCTGCGTCCACGGCCCGTTCCCTATGAGGGAAAGTTCGTCTTCCTGCGCGTCGATGACCGCCACGCCGGGCGCGCCCTGCTGCGGCGGCTGCTCCCGGTGACCTCGGGTGGACTGCCCGGCACGGACCGGATCCAGGAAGCCTGGGTGGCTGTGGCGCTCACCTACCAAGGACTGAGGGCCCTGGGGGTGCCCCAGCAGTCGCTGGACAGCTTTCCGCAGGCGTTTCGTGAAGGCATGGCCGCCCGGGCGGAGCTGATCGGCGACGTGGGCGAGAGCGCCCCGGCCCACTGGGAAGCACCGTTCGGTACCGGCGACATCCACATCGCGTTGAGCGCCCTGTCCTCCGATGCGGCGCAACTGGACAAGGAGCTGGAGCGGGCCCGCGTCGCCTACGAGGACACGCCCGGCGTCCAGGTGATCTGGCAGCAGGATGTTCACCAGCTCCCGACCGGGCGAACCACCTTCGGATTCCGCGACGGCATCAGCCATCCGAATATCGAGGGCGTCGGGCTACCTGGCTCGAACCCGCAGGAAGTTCCCATCAAGGCGGGCGAGTTCATTCTCGGTTACCCCGACGAGACCGGCAATCTGCCGCCCATGCCCAGCCCCGATGTGCTGGGGCGCAACGGGACCTACGCGGCCGTGCGCAAGGTCCACACCAACGTGGCGGCCTGGCGGCAGTACCTGCGCGCGAACAGCCCCAGCGCCGAGGAGGAGGCCCTCCTGGCGGCGAAGATGATCGGGCGCTGGCCCAGCGGGGCGCCGCTGACGCTGGCACCGGAGCACGATGATCCGGAGCTGGCGGCCGATCCGCACCGGGTCAACAACTTCCTGTACCGGGAGAACGACGACCGGGGCTACCGGTGCCCGGCCGGTGCGCACATCCGGCGCACCAACCCCCGTGATTCCACCATCATCGGCGACGCACGGATGCACCGCCTGATCCGCCGCGGCACCACCTACGGCCCGCCGCTGCCCGAGGGCGTACTGGAGGACGACGGTGCCGACCGCGGCCTCGTCGGAGTCTTTCTCGGGGCCCATCTGGAACGGCAGTTTGAGTTCATCAAGGCCGAGTGGGTCAACGACGGCAACTTCATCGGCTATCCCGGCGAGAAGGACCCGGTGGCCGGACATCACGGCGGAACCGGAACCGTCACCATCCCGGAGAAGCCGGTCCGGCGCCGCCTGAAGAACCTGCCCAGCTTCGTGGTCACCCGCGGCGGTGAGTACTGCTTCGTGCCGGGCCTGCGCGCCTTGCGCTGGCTCGCCGAACTGGAGGACTGAGGGCGAATCCCACCCCCTGAGGTTCCAGCCCCTGAGGCGCGATCACGCTCTCCGAGGAGAGGTCGAAGTCATGGCAGCACAGTTCGTCCGCTACACGCCGGACGTCGAAGATGATGACCCGCACTTCGATCAAAATGTGCAGACGGTGATCGAAAAGACCGAGAGCTACATCGCCGAGTCGGTCACGGCTGGTGGCACCGGCCGGGCTCTCCGCGACGCCCATGCCAAGGGCTACGGGCTGGTCCGCGGGGAAGCGGAGATCCTGGACGGGCTTCCCCCCGAGTACGCCCAAGGCATCTACGCGACTCCGGGAACCCACGATGCGCTCATCCGCTTCTCCAACGGCTCGCCTCACGCCGGAGCCGACGCGCGACTGGGCGCCGCCACCGGACTGGCACTGAAGATCTTCGACATCCCCGGCCCGACCCTGCTGGAAGACGAACCGGACACGGGCACCTTCGACTACGCCAACATCAACGGACCGATCTTCTTCTGCAACACAGTTGAGCACTACCTGTTCATCCAGGAACTGTTCCTGAACGCGCCGGCCTACTTCTCCCAGGGCCGACCCGGCGCGCATCGTTTCTTCACCGAGTTCGTGACCGGAAAGGGAACGCTGGACCAGGACAACTGGGCGTGGGACGAGTTCCTGGCCTTCCTGCGCCTGTCGAAGACCCCTCCGGCGAACCTGCTGCTGTCGAGCTACTGGACGATGGGCGCGGTCCGGCACGGGGACTACATCGCCAAGGTGCGCATCACCCCCGACCCGTCCTTCGCCGCCTCGGTGGTCCGGCGGGGCATCGACCCGACCTCCGCGCAGGAGGTCTTCCGACCGGCCCTGGTTACCGAGCTGCAGGAGCGGCCCTACGCCTTCGACATCCAGGTCCAGCTCTGCACCGACCTGGAACGCATGCCGGTGGAGGACACCACCGTGGAGTGGCCCGAGCAGCTCTCGCCGCCCGTCACCGTGGCCAAGCTGCGGCTGCCGCAGCAGGACATCTCCGCCCCGGAAAACCTGGAGAAGATGGACGCGCTGTCCTTCACGCCCTGGCGGGTCACCGCCGAGCACGCGCCCCTGGGCAACATCATGCGGGCCCGCAAGGAGGTCTACCGGCAATCCTCCATCGCGCGCCACAAGCTCAACAAGCAGCCGCGCACGGAGCCCCGCAGCGCCGATGAGGCACTCGGCCTGGCCTGATCAAGCCGACCGACGGGACGGCAAGCGTTCAGCGCGGGGAACCACGGGGCGGGCCCCCGGGGACCACGTTGGCGCCTAGCCCGCGCCGCGCTGGCTCCCAACTCCCACCTGGAAAGTTCTCTCCATGGTGGGAGTCATCATCGGCGCCGTGATCACTTACCTCTTGATCGCTGCTGTGGTGACGGCGGTGTTTTAGCCTCGCCGTTTCGGTTGGGGCGATGAGGCATTGTTGAAGGGTAACTGTCGGGGAGAATCTGGGGAGTTTCAACCAAGGACTCCCGTGACGTCAGCACAGCACGGGTCCAGGCCGTTTCACCGGTCACGGAGGTGAAGTCGTCGGCTCCATGCAGCGCGCCCCCATGCACCCGGGCCCCACTGCCCGATCCAGAGCGTGACAGCGGTCGTTGGCCGTGGAGAACACCGCCTGCCAGCCGGAGACCGACATCGGCAGCCCGTTCTCGTTCAGCCAGAGCATCGCAGGTTCCAGGCCGTCCTCGGTTTCCCGCAGCAGCCGCCGCCGCTCGACCGGCGAAAATTCTTGTAGCCGCTTCCGGTGGACACCGCCCGCGCTGAGCCGGTGCACCACATGCGGGCGGGACGGGTCTGCGATCACCAGGGGCCGGCGGATGCGCTGATAGCGGCCCGCTGCCCGGGCTTGTTCGACCACCTCGGCCCGGTCCCACTCCACATAGGCGATCACCTCCTGGACGGTGCTGTGTGGGACGTAGACCCACCGGGCGGAGAGTTCTTCGCGATCATCCCGGGCAGCCAGAACCGCTGGTATCCGCCCAGGGCAATGCTGGTGGGGATCTCGAAGACGGTGCCGCTGGCCTGCTCGGTCAGCCGCAGCCCCGTGCGGACCATGAGGTCGCTGAACGTCGCGTTGCGGGCCGCCCGCCGGCCGCGGAACCGGTCCGAGGGCAGCCCGTCCGGGCCGTAGCCCCGAAGCCCAACGTCACGCCAGAGCCGGTAGGTCGCCGACGGCATCCACTCGATGCGCTCCCCGGTGGGGGGATGGCGACCGCCACGGAGCCGGTGTGACGTCGCCTGGGTCCATGGCCCGGGGGACGCCCGCCGGGGCGCCGCCCCTGCTACGGATCACGTTGCCCCCTGGCGCGTATGACCGCGCGCAAGCACGCCGTGGCCTGCCATCAAGGGTTGATTCTCCGCCAAGAATCCGAGGTTTTCGGGCGCTATCCGGTACGTAACATTCCGTTAACCCTGCAACCCTCTTTGCCGAGTTAGCATCGCTCTTGACTGTTGCTTGACCAAAAGTTTGCGTGCACTAGATGTTGAGATCCTTCTGTACGGAGCGCGTGCACCGAGGTGCGACGGCCCGGGCCGTGATCGTGGTCCTCGCCGCCGTCCTGGCCGCTCTGCAGCTCCAACTCCTCGCTCCCGCAACATCGTTCGCCTCGACGCACACGACGCGTCAGGCGGTGGTCTAGGTCCATCCCGGAACCAAAGCCACCGGGAAGGCAATGCACTCTGGTGTCGTCACCTGCAACGAGATCGAGCAGCTAGGGAGTCCGAGCAGCCTCTCGCGCACCCGCAGTCGGCCCCGGGTTTCCTGCGCTCCGGCGGAGCTCTCCCTCGCTCTGCCCGCCCACCCGGCCTCGGCCGCTTCCCAACCGGCTACCGCCGCTTGCGTCCCTGATCGCACGACCAGACCGCCGCGAGCGCACACCCCCGCCCTGCTCCAGGTCTTCCGCTGCTGAGCAGCACAGCAGTCCAATCCACCTGTTTCACCTTCTCCACACGCGGGGCCCCGGCCCCGTGCACCCGTCCTGCACGTCCGACGCGTCCGAAGCGACGCGCCAGGAGGAATCACCATGCAGACCCTCATCGACAACGCCCGCACGTTCGGACGGCGCCCTGAGGAGTTCGCCAAGCTGGCCGAAGGTCAGTCGCCCGAAGTTCTGTTCATCACCTGCGCCGACTCCCGGGTCGTCCCGGCCCTGATCACCGGTGCGCAGCCCGGCCAGCTCTTCGAGCTGCGCACCGCGGGCAACATCGTCCCGCCGTACGGCTCCGGCTCCCCCACCGGCGAGACCGCCACCATCGAGTACGCGGTGGAGGTGCTCGGTGTCCAGCACATCGTGGTCTGCGGCCACTCGCACTGCGGCGCCGTCGGCGCGGTCGTACGCGGCGACGACCTGGACACCGTCCCCGCCGTACGCGACTGGCTCGCCCACGCCGCCGACCAGCCCAAGTGCGAGGACCCCGCCGACCCGACGGTCGCCGAAGCCGTGCAGCACCACGTCCTCACCCAGCTGCTGCGGCTGCGTTCCTACCCCTGCATCGAGAAGTGGCTCGCCAAGGGCCAACTCGAATTGCACGGCTGGTACTACGAGGTCCACACCGGCGCCGTGCTCCAACACCGCGCGGACACAGACGCGTTCGCCGCACTGTGAGGACCGCTATGACCAAGTTCCCTTATTTGCGGCAGGACTTCGCCGCGTCCATCGTCGTCTTCCTGGTCGCGGTACCGCTGTGCATCGGCGTGTCCGTGGCCTCCGGGGTTCCGGCCGAGCTCGGACTCGTCACCGGCATCGTCGGCGGACTCGTCACCGGCCTGATGCGGGGCAGCAGCCTCCAAGTCTCCGGACCCGCAGCCGGAATGACCGTCCTCGTATACGAGGCGGTCAGTGAGTTCGGCGTGTCCGCGCTCGGCGTCATCGTGCTGATGGCCGGACTGCTCCAACTCCTCATGGGGTTCCTCCGAGTTGGCCGCTGGTTCCGAGCGATCTCCGTGTCCGTCGTCGAGGGCATGCTCTGCGGCATCGGCCTCGTGATCATCGCCGGACAGGTCTACGCGGCCGCCGGCCTGAAAGCCCCGGACACCGGCCTCGGCAAGATCGCCGGCCTGCCGGGGGCGTTCGTCGACGCCCTGGGCAACACGACCGCGCTGATCTCCCTCGCGATCGGCGCGGGCTCCATCGCCGTCATCGTGCTGTGGAAGAAGCTGCCCGCACGCGTCCAGGCCATACCCGGCGCCCTCGCCGCAGTAGTCCTGGCCACCATCGCCACGGCGGCCTTCAGGCTGCCGGTCGCCACGGTCGAGGTCGAGGGCCTGCTCGGCGTCATCCAGCCGCCCGGCGCGGAGGCCCTCGGTCAGCTGGCCAGTCCGGCGATCTGGGGCACGATCATCGCCTTCACGCTGATCGCCTCCGCCGAGTCGCTGTTCAGCGCGGCCGCGGTGGACCGGCTGCACGACGGTCCGCGTACGCAGTACAACAAGGAGATGGTCGCCCAGGGCGCGGGCAACACCGTGTGCGGCCTGCTCGGCGCGCTGCCGATGACCGCGGTGATCGTACGCAGTTCGGCCAACGTGAACGCGGGCGCGAAGACGAAGGCGTCGCGCGTCCTGCACGGCGTGTGGCTGCTGCTGTTCGCCGCCGCTCTGCCCTGGGCCCTGGCGCTCATCCCGCTGCCCGCCCTTGCCGGCATCCTCGTACACGCCGGCTGGAAGCTGATCCCGTTCCGTCAGATCGCGGAGCTGTGGCGGGACTACAAGAGCGAGGCGCTCATCCTCGTCGTCACCGCCGTGTCGATCGTCGCGGTGAACATGTTCGAGGGCGTACTGATCGGCCTGGCCCTGTCCGTGGTCAAGTCCGCCTGGGAAAGCTCCCACGTCAAACTGGAGGTCATAGACAAGGGAGCCGGCCCCATCCAGGCGCACCTGTCGGGCAACGCGACCTTCCTCAGGCTGCCGAAAATACTCGACAGCCTCGAGGCGCTGCCCCATGACCGGCCGATCGAGGCCCACCTCTCCGGCCTGCACCACCTCGACCACGCCTGCCGCACGGCCCTGGAGAGCTGGGCCGAACGGCACAGCGCGCCTGGCACCGAACCCGTCAAGGTCACCGAACCGACCTGAAGTCGATGCGCCAGAAGGCACCCTGACGGTACGTAGGTAACCAACGCCGCTCGGCCTGAGACTCACAACCGAGTCTCAGGCCGGGCGTGCTGTCTCGACCTTCGGTCGATCTCACTTAGCGGTCATCTCACTTGGTGCTGTCTGATGCCGTCGGTGCGTCAGGGGCGTACTTCATGAAGCTGCTGGGGTCGGATGTGAAGCCAAGTGGTTCGTAAAAGGGAACAACATCCGAGCTCGCAATGAGCAGCGTCGTGCGGATGCCGTGTGTGTTGGACCAGTTGACCAGGGCGTCGACCATGCGGCGTCCGAGCCCCGCGCCCTGGTGGTCGGGATGGACAACGACGTCGACGATGAATGAATACATGGCTGCGTCGCCGACCAATCGCGCCATGCCCACGATGCGCTCTGCATGGCGGGCGACTACCCCAAAGCTGGTGCCGTCAAGGGCCTGTTGACAAGCAGCCTCCGAGGGAGAGGCCCAACCGACCGCAGTTCGCAGCATCTGGTACGCGTTTGCATCCGGCAGTGCTCCTCAATGTGGTACATACCAGGCATGCTACTCAGCGCCGATCATTGAGGGAGTACGAGCCTTCGGTAGCAGATCAGGGCGGCGGCGATCCCGGCGAAGGCCAGGAAGTGCTCGGCCTTGCGCTCGTAGCGCCTGTGCAGACGTCGGCAGCCGGCCAGCCACGCCACTGTCCATTCCACGGTCCAACGGCGGCCAAGCCGCTGGGAAGACTCGATGCCCTTGCGGGCGATGCGTGGGGTGATGTTTCGGGGCCGAAGCCATCGACGCAGGTGGTCGTAGCCATAGCCCTTGTCGGCGTGGAGCTTGGCGGGCTGTCGCCTGCGGGGGCCGCGTGCGGAGCGGATGGGTGGGATACTCCGTACCAGGGGCTCCAGCCCCTGGCTGTCATGGGTGTTCGCGGCGGAGATGCCGATCGAGAGGGGCAGACCGGTCCGCTCCGTGATCAAGTGGATCTTCGAGCCCTTCTAGCCGCGATCTACGGGATTCGGGACCCGTCAGATCCCCCCTTTCGCCGCCCGCATGTTCACCGAGTCGATCGCGCAGCGCGACCAGTCCAGGGAGCCGCGGACGCCAAGTTCGTCCAGGATCAGACGGTGGAGTTTCCCCCACACTCGGGCTTGGCTCCACTCGGCGAACCGCCAGTGCGCGGTCGGTCCGGACGGGCCGAACCCTGGCGCACGGTTCCTCCAGGGCAGCTGCTGTTCGACCACCACGCCCACGACCTGCGCGGCACCCGGGCCCGCACCGGCTCCCTCACCGTGCACACCCTGGACACCCGAGTGGAGGACTTCATCACCTGGGCCAACCACGAGGCAGCCGCCGCGGGCTGGCCGGTGAGGTCATCCCGCCGGATCCGCACGGGAGGATTGGTACCGAACGGTTCCGCAGGAGCCTGGCCTGGCATATCGCCCGCCGCCCCGGGGCCTGGTCGCGCTCGCGATTCAGTACGGTCATCTGCGGACTTCTGTAGCGGCCGGATTTGCCGCGCGCAGCCGGGACGGCATCCACGACCTCCTCGACGTTGAGACGGCCCGCGCCACCATCGACACCGTCGCCGACCTCAACGCCGCTCTTGAGGACGGCCTCGGCGTTTCAGGGCCCGCCGCCCGCCGCGCCATCAAGGCCGCCACCATCGCGCCCCAGTACACCGGCACCGTCATCACCGCGCGGCAGGCCCGACAGATCCTCGCCAACCCCCACCTTGCCGTTCACGACAATCCCCACACGCTCGGTCGCCGAGGGGTTGAGCGCCCCGGCGCCGATGCGGTCTTGCGGGCTGTGGTGATGGCGTAG
The DNA here is from genome assembly GCF_026340095.1 of Streptomyces sp. NBC_01446. Lineage (GTDB taxonomy): Bacteria > Actinomycetota > Actinomycetes > Streptomycetales > Streptomycetaceae > Streptomyces > Streptomyces aureus. The sequence goes on from NZ_JAPEPO010000001.1 coordinate 1,635,628, forward strand.
GGTTGGGTTCACCGACGCGGGGTGGAGCAGCTCGGTAGCTCGCTGGGCTCATAACCCAGAGGTCGCAGGTTCAAATCCTGTCCCCGCTACTGCTGAGCAGTCCCCGATCCAGGCCGGATCGGGGACTGCTCGTTTTGCAATGCGGCCCCTGTCTGGTCCGCGCCTCCAGGACCGCACACTGCTCAATGTGGTCGCGCGGCTCGGAGACTGGTGGCGAGGCTTCGTCGGCGAGGTCGGCCGGCCAGCGTGCCTAGCACCGCGACCACGGCGCGCCGTGCGTCCACCGTGCACGGGCCGCAACACCTGTCGCGGGGTCAGTAGGTGGCCAGGGAGATGGCGATGTAGTGCGCGGTGAAGGCTGCCACGGTCAGGGCGTGGAACACTTCGTGGAAGCCGAACCAGCGGGGTGAGGGGTCCGGGCGCTTGAGGGCGTAGACGACCGCACCCGCGCTGTAGAGGAGACCGCCGGCCACGATCAGGGTGAGTACGGCCGCTCCGCCGGTGTGCAGGAAGTCGGGCAGGTACCGCACCGGTGCCCACCCCAGTGCCAGGTAACACGGGGTGTACAGCCAGCGGGGAGCCCCGACCCAAAAGACCCGGAACGCGATGCCGGCCAATGCGCCCGCCCACACGATCCACAGCAGCACGGACCGCTGGTCCGGCGGGAGCAGGAGCACCGCCAGCGGGGTGCAGGTGCCGGCGATGATCAGGAAGATGTTGGCGTGGTCGAGACGTCGCAGGAGAGCCTCGCCGAGCGGCCCCCAGGTGCCGCGGTGGTAGACGGCGCTCGTCGCGAACAGCAGCCAGGCGGTGACCGAGTACACGGCGCAGGCCCAGGCCGCCTGCGGGGTGCGAGCCAGGCAGATGAGCACGATGCCCGCGATCAGTGCGGCGGGAACCATTCCGGCATGGAGCCAGCCACGCAACCTCGGCTTGATCGGTTCGGCCAGGTCGGCCGCCCGCTCCACCAGAGCGGCAACCGGGTGAGCGTTCTCCCCTGCCTCGTCACCGTGTGATCCACAGGGGAGCCCGTCTTCACGACCCTCTCCACGCCCCGAGGCGGCGTGAAAGCGTTCGGCTTCAGCGGCGTCGCGGGACACAGCGTCTCGTCCTCCCTCGGACTCCTGGGCACCACCGGTGATCATGGAGTCATGCTAGAAGACAACACCCCGACGGCATTCCAGGAGTCCGGTCGCGCACACCACGCCCACGTCGCCGGCGTGGTGCTCCGCAACCGTTTCAACTCCGACTTCGTTGATCCTGGCGTCAATTGGGCCCGACGAAGCCGAGTAGATCGGCTGGTCATGGGAACGATCAGAACTTCCGAACGGGCATTGGGCCCGCCTACGCACAAGGATCGCCGATGCTTCCTGAGGTCCGCCCCCACGTATCCGCCCCCCTCACACACCAGGTGGAACACCAGTTGGGCCTGGCCCCGCATCTCGAAGCGGGCCATCTCGATGTGGAGCGCGTCGCCGGCATCGCAGTCGTCGCAGCCGCCCACTCCGACGGCTATGCGGCCACCGGCCATCTTCTCGGGCTGCTGGCCGCGCTGCCTGCCCCCACCAAGGCAGGAGAACGCTTCTGGTCGGAGCTGTGGAGGACTTCGGGCACCGCATACCTGCTACCCGCCAACATCAAGGCTCTGGTGCTGCGTTCCCTGACAGGAGAAGGAACCGCCCTGGCCCGACAGATCCTCTCGGCCGTCGATCAGATGACCCCACCCCAGCGCGTCGCAGCCGGGGAGGTGATCGGTCAAGCCCTCGCCGAGTCCGACCACTTTCCCGACCTCAAAACACAGGTCATCGGAGAACTGTGGCTCCGAGACCTCGAGCTCACCGCCTGGCGCATTCTGCACGCAGACCACAGGTCAGACGATCCCGCTGGACGAAAAGCCTTCCTCGACGCCTGGACGAGCGTGTGATGAGGGGTGTTTGTCATACGGCCCACGGCTGACAGAGACGCACCAGTGGTGTGCGGTATGACAGCTCCCGCAGTGCGCCAGGGGGAGGGCCGAGGCTTCAGCGCTCGCCGGCGTGAGGGGTGAAGAGTTCCAGCACTCCCCGGACGGGCACGGACGCCGCGGCTGGATGACGGAGGGTGCCGCCCATGCAGAGGATGTAGCGCGAGCGCCGTCCGTTGCGCTCGCGGCGCATGTAGCCGGCCTGTTCAAGGTCGTGGACGATGTTCTGAGCGTTCGGTGATGTGGCAGGCCGCGGCGATGTAGCGAAGGCGGATGGCAGGATCGCGGGCGACGACGATCAGCACGCGGGCGTGGCTGTGAGGAAGCTCCATTTCCCGGCCTGCTCGTTCGCGATCTGCCCCGTTCTTCGATGCTGACCAGTTGGGATACCCGCAGTGAGTTTGGTGGCCATCACTATCAGCGGCAGGCCCCGCGGATGTCGACCACGAGATGTACTTGCGGTCGCTGATCCTTTCCCGACGCTCGATGCCACTTTGGCTGACTGCGAGTCGATTATCGTGGCGACCGCATTGGTCCTTCGTCCGTCTCCCGGCGGATCCGCCCGGTCAGCGCGGCCCGGACCTGGCCGACGACACCGGCAGCCGCCCAGCGGGCCATGAACCCCGGACCGTCCGCCACCGGCACGCCCCTGACCTGAACGGCGCGGCGCCGGCTCCGGCTGACCCTGTTTGATCGCCTCGCACGCGCCACCCCGGTCACCATCTGGGCCTTCCGCGCCAAGTCCGTGAACGCCCTTCGCGCCCGCTGTCGCCACCGGTCAAAGGCAGGGTGGCAAGTAAATATAATCTGCCTCATGTCGAAGCCTGACGAGCTGCTCGTTGACGTCGCCGCCTTGGTGGAATCCGGGCAGAGCAACCAGATGTCCCTGACCGTGGTCACCGGTGGTGCTGTCATCACCGGTCGGCTGGCTCCCGAAGCCGTGTGGAGGCAGAGGGTGTCGGATGTGCTGACGGATTCCGCCCGCTTGGGAGAGTTCTCCGCCGTCTTCGACACCTCCGCGAAGAAGAACGGGCCGCCCACGCATCTGCACTTCCATGTCGCCCGGATCCTGCAGGGCACGGTCGGGATCCCGGAGACGGGCGGGATGTACCGTGTGGCGATCGATGACGTCAGCGCCTGGACCATGGGCGACTTCAGCTATTCCGATTCCTAATCTCGTTGTCAAGCTGCAGCCGTGACGGGCGGTATCGCCTCGTAGCACCGTCCGTCACGGAGCAAGGCCCACAAGACGTTCACGCGACGTCTGGCGAGGGCAAGGACGGCCTGGGTGTGTCGCTTGCCTTCGGCACGCTTGCGGTCATAGAAGCGCCTGGATTCGTCACAGCAGCGAATGCTGACCAACGCGGAGGTATAGAAGACGCGTTGGAGACCACGGCTATACCTCTTGGGCCGGTGCAGATTGCCGCTGATCTTGCCCGAGTCACGAGGAGCCGGAGCGACACCGGCGAACCCCGCGAGACGGTCAGGTGTGCCGAAGGGCGCCATGTCTCCGCCCGTGGCGACTACGAACTCGGCGCCAAGGAGAGGACCGATCCCGGGCATACTCGTGATCACCTCAGCGTGCTTGTGCTCGCGAAACCGGGCCTCGATGAGCTTGTCGACCCCGGCCACCTGCTCATTGAGACGCTTCACCTCCTTCGCGAGCGTGTCGACGAGCTGGGCCGTCGGCTTCTCGCCGGTCACGCTGGTGTACTGGCTGTCGGCGGCCGCCATGGCGGCCTGGGCGAGCTGGTCGGCGCCTCTGACTTTGCGGTTACGCAGCCACGTTTCCAGTCGGCGGGTGCCGGCCCTGCGGATGGCGGCTGGGGTCTGATATCCGGTGAGCAGGACCAGCGGGCCCGAGTTGGTAAGGTCCAAGGCCCGCTCCAGGGCTGGAAAGATGCTGGTGAGGTGGCCTCGCAGCCGGTTGATCACGCGAGTGCGGTCCTCGATGAGATCGCGCCGACGAACGGTGAGGATCTTGAGTTCGGCGACCAGTTCGTCGCCGGGCCGCAGCGGATGAAGATCCCGTCGAACCCGGGCCTGGTCGGCAATGATCGCCGCGTCCTTGGCATCGGTCTTGCCTGCACCCCGGTAGCCCTCGGAGGCCCGGTTGACGGCCATGCCGGGGATGTAGAGCGTGTGCTGGCCGTGGCCGAGCAACAGGTCGATCAGCAGGGCGGCCCCGCCGTCGGCCAGGTCGATTCCCCAGATGGCCTCATCGCTCAGCGCAAGCACGTCGGCCAGCAGCTGCAGGAGTTCCGGCTCGTCGTTGGCCACCCGTCTCGACAGGAGCCGTTTGCCGGTCTCGTCGATCACTACGCAGTGGTGATGGGCCTTCCCGGCATCGATGCCGGCCCAAATCGCTGTCACGCGCGCTCCAACCTCGTTCGTCTACCGCACCACAGACGACCTCGCTGGCGAGTCCCTGCTCAGCGATCGGATCGCAATTCCTAATCAGCAGCCGAGTCGTCGCGGGGTGTCGGGCGGCGAATCGTAAGAAGCCACAGACGGCAGACCACTGAAAGCCACACCCGGCACCCCTGGGTGAGCCAACCCTACGAATGGCTCGCTCATCCCGATCAACAAGGTAGGGACCACTGAGCAACCACAGCGGCAAGAACCCGCTGGCAGCAGTCCCAGGGAGTGGATCGAGCATGATGAGGTCGAGGGCCGCCGGACGGGCGAACGCACTAACGCGTTCCTGCGCGCCTCCGCCTTCCAGGCGGAGGCGCGCAGGGTGGGTCCGTGTCCTGACGCTTCATCAGAACAAGCGTGAAATGAACGTCGCGGCGACTTCGCTCTCGTCCACGCACAGACGGGGCACCCCATCCGTCATTCCCACGGCGCCCCAGTGGACAGCAGGTCAACAGCACTGCCCGGCCCTTCGGTACAGTCCACGTCGTGCACTCCGGGAAACACGTCGACTCGTTCTGACCAGGATCGACAGAAGCCGGAAAACAGCAGGTCAGGCGCCCTTCGTGACCGGTTCAAGAATCGCCACACACTCCACGTGCGAGGTCATCGAGAACACGTCGAGACAACACCGACGGCTCCCGCCGCCAGCACAGAGATGAAGACGGCGGGCCCTACCCGGCACATGAAGTGACCCAGCGAGCACCACTTTGACCACGCCGCCAAGCCTCTACGAGGCAAGCCCGCTGGGGAGAATCTGGGGAGAACTCGGCCCCCTGGGGAGCGCCTGGGGAGAATCGGCTACACAAGACCGCACGACTATGAAAGATCGAGAAAGACGCGTACGTGCAGGTCAGGAGGCTTCCAGGGCATGAAAGCCCTGGTCAGCGGGGCCAGGTGGAAGACTTCACGACGTAGGTCCCCAGGTCGTCGGCCTCGACGACCCCCGGCACGGAGCCGCCGGTCCGCAGGGGAGTCAGATACCGGACAGCCGTCACTTCTCGCAGCACACCGGCCAGCCTAACCGGCGGCCCCCACGGCCGGGGGGGGGTGGCCGGGATCGCACCGTCCGGGTTGCGGGTTCCGCGCGGCGCCCGGCGACTGCCGGTACCGTCGTCCCGGCCGCGGAGATCTCCTTGCGCTGTCTCCTTTGCGCGGGACCGAGGACGGGGACGGATACGCATGGTGAACGGTGGCCGGGTCGCAGTCGTGGGCGGGAGCATCGCGGGCTGCGCGGCGGCTCTCGCGGCCCATCGCGGGGGCGCGGACGAGATCGTCGTGTACGAGCGGGCCGCGGGCTCCCTCGCGGAACGGGGCGTGGGGCTCGCGGTGCACGACGCGCGGTACGCCGAGCTGGAGTCGGCCGGGTACATGGACGCGGGCATGCCGTGGGTGGGCCTGGTGCGCCGGCGCTGGTACGTGCGCGCCGGGGACGGCGGGGCCGCGAGGGGCACGGTGCTCGGCCGCGAGATCGCCACCATGCCGTTCCCGTTCCGTACGTACAACTGGGGGCCGCTCTGGCGCGAGCTGCGCCGGGCGGTGCCGGCGGGCGTCGAGTTCCGTACGGGTGCGGCGGTGGCGCGGGTCGAGGCGACGGCGGGCGGGGCCCGCGTGCGCTGCGCGGCCGGCGGCGCCGAGGAGTTCGGCCTCGTCATCGGCGCGGACGGCTACCGCTCGGCGGTCAGGGCCTGCGCGTTCCCCGACGTACAGCCACGGTACGCGGGCTATCTGGCGTGGCGGGGCGCGTTCCCCGCACAGCGCCTCGCCGAGCCCGGGCTGTGGGCCGAGGAGGACTGCGCGTACGTCGTGTTCCCCGGCGGGCACCTCATCGTCTACCGGATCCCGGACGGCGGCCCGGCCGGCGGCCACCGCGTGAACTGGGTTCTCTACACGGCTCCCCCGGCGGGCGTCGACGCGGCGCTGCGCGTCGACCTGCCGACGAGCCTGCCGCCCGGCACCCTCACCGACGCGCTGCGCTCCCATCTCGCCCACGTGGCCGAGGAGTTGCTGCCGCCGTACTGGGGCGACCTGGTCCGCCTCACCGCCCCGGACGAGCTCGCGCTCCAGCCCATGTACGACTTCACTGCCCCGCGGTACGCGACGGGCCGGTTCGTGCTGGCCGGGGACGCGGCGACGGTCGCGCGCCCGCACACCGGGGCGGGCGCGGTGAAGGCCCTCCAGGACGGCGCCGCCCTCGAATCCGCGTTCCGCTCCGCGTCGGACTTCGACGAGGCGCTCGCCGCGTACGACGACTCCCGCACGGCGGCCGGCGGTGCGCTCGTCGGGCTCGGGCGGAGCCTGGGCCGGGCGCTCGTGCAGGAGACCCCGGACTGGCGGGAGTTGGACCAGGCCGGGCTCGAGGCGTGGTGGAGCCAAGCGGACGGAACCGGGGTGTTCGGCGGGAAACAGCTGATTTCCGGCACCGGCCCGCATCCCCGCTGAGCACTCGTTTTGTTGTGTGCGTACGTTGATCCATAAGATCCGGCGATGATCATAAGAAAACGGCTGGCGGCGGGAACCTGTGTCCTGTTCGCCGCCCTGACCATGGGGCTGACGCCCGTCGGCGCCTCCGCGGCGGACAACCCTGACGGGCAGCCCACGGCCGCCCCGAAGGTCGAGCTCGTGCTCGACGTGAGCGGTTCCATGCGGGCGCGCGACATCGACGGCGGAAGTCGCATGGCCGCCGCGAAGCAGGCCTTCAACGAGGTGCTCGACGCGACGCCGAAGGAGGTCGAGCTCGGCATCCGCACGCTTGGCGCCAACTACCGCGGCGAGGACCGGAAGGTGGGCTGCAAGGACACCGCGCAGCTCTACCCGGTCGGGCCGCTCGACCGCACCGAGGCGAAGACCGCCGTCGCCACCCTCTCGCCCACCGGCTGGACGCCGATCGGCCCCGCGCTCCTGAAGGCGGCCGACGACCTGAACGGCGGCGACGGATCGCGCCGCATCGTCCTCATCAGCGACGGCGAGGACACCTGCCAGCCGCTCGACCCGTGCGAGGTCGCGCGCGACATCGCCGCCAAGGGCATCAACCTCACCATCGACACGCTCGGCCTGGTCCCGGACGCCAAGACGCGCGACCAGCTCAGCTGCATCGCCGAGGCCACCGGCGGCACCTACACCTCCGTGCGGCACACCGACGAACTCACCGGCCGCGTCGGCCAGTTGGTGGACCGGGCGGCCGATCCCGTGGTCAACCCCGTGGCCGTCGAGGGCGCCGAGGAGTGCACCGGCGCGCCGGAGATCAAGCCCGGTCTGTACACGGACCGCGAGACGTTCGGGGAGCACCGCTTCTACCGTGTGGCCGTCGCTCCCGGACAGGAGCTGCGTGCCTCGGTGAGCGTCGCCGCGGACCGCGCCGTCAACAAGGACTACGGCGTGCTGCTGCGCGCGGTCACCGAGCACGGCCGTGAGATCGTCCGGGGCTCGGAGGCGGGCGACGGGCGTACGGACGTGATCTCGACGGGTCTGCGCTACCCGAAGCCCGAGCAGGACGGCGACGAGGCGGCGGCCGAGACCGTCTGCCTCCAGGTGTCGAACTCCTACTCGGCCCCCGCGTCGGTCAAGGCGACGCCGGGCCTCCCGGTCGAGCTGACCGTCGACGTCGTGGACGCGCCGAGCGCGGCGTCCGACGTGGCCGCGTTCGGCCTCGGCCGCGGCTGGTGGCTGCTCGGCGCCCTGGTGCTCACCGGCTTCGCCGCGGGTGTGCTGTGGGGCTGGATCTCGCGCTGGCGGGTCGCGGTCTGGAGGACCAACTGATGCGTACGACCAAACTGTTGGCGACGGCGGGACTCCTCGGCGCGAGCGCGCTGACCGCACTGCTCGGGGCCGGTACGGCGTTCGCCGGCTCCGGCGACTCCGGCTCCTCCGGTGACGACAAGGCCCCCACCGAGGCGGGCACGTCGTTCCGTACCGCGCAGGAGGTGGAGCAGGGCGGGCGGGCCACGGCGGGCGCCTCCACGGGCGACTACCTGTACTGGTCGTTCCCGGCGGACGCCGGGCAGCGGCCCACGGTCAAGGCGACGGTGAAGCTGCCGGACTCGGCCGCGCGACCCTCGGGCGCGACGTGGCGGATCGACGTGTACGACGGGCTGAGGCGCCGTCAGTCCTGCATGTACGGGACGCAGTCGAGGGCGACGGCGCCGGACGCGACGTCGGTCGGCCTGTCCTGCACGCTGCGTACGGTGCGGGCCTGGTCGGAGCAGTGGGCGAACGACCCGCTGCCCGGCACGTACTACGTCCGGCTCACGGCGGCCACGCTGACGCCCTCGGACCAGGGGCTGCCCGTCTCGGCCGAGGTCGAGGTGACCTCCAAGGAGGTCGGCGGCTCCTCGGCGGTGGACGGCTCGCTGGCGGCCCCGCTCGTGCCGGGCTCGACGACGGAGGAGGCCGCTGCCGCCTCCGACGACGCCTCCGACGGGGAGAACGGCTCGTCGGCCGGCCAGGCACTCGCGACGGGCGAGCCCGAGGACGGCTGGTCCTCCGGCTGGTGGTCGGACCGCTGGGTCTGGACGGCGGCGGGCGGCATCCTGGCGGCGCTCGCCAGTATCGGCGGCTACGCCCTGACGCGCGGCACAGGCCGCCCGTCCCGGGTACCGCCGGGCATGTGACACCCCCGTCCATGGCGCCCGCGCACTCAAGTGCCGGGCGTCATGGACGAGTTGCTCTCTGCTTCACACCTCTCGCAGCGCCTTCGCCAGGGCGCCGTCCCCGGACACGGCGACACGGCCCGCGCGTGCCGCCTCCTCCAGCGTCAGCTCGCCCCGCACCACGGCGACGCAGGTCTCCGTGCCGAGGACGAGCCGCGCGCCGGGCTCACCGGCCACGGGCCCCTCGCCGTAGACAGGCCCGTCCGCGCCCGAGCCGCCGACCCGCACATGGAACTCCCCCTCGTCGAGGCGTACTTCGACCACGCCCTCGCCGCCGAGCCGCTCCAGATGACTCAGGAGAGGCACGGCGAACCAGTGCGCGCGCACCGCGTCCGTGGGCCCGCGCTCGTCCAGGGCGGGTGCGCCCCACTCTCCCAGCGCCTGCAACACGGGCAGCAACTGCCGTCCACGCGGGGTCAGTTCATACACGTAAGCCGAGACCGGCGCGGGCAGCCTGCGGCGCTCCGCGACACCCTCGCGCTCCATGTCCTTCAGGCGCGAGGCGAGTACGTCCGTGCTGACGCCGGGCAGGTCGGTGTGCAGATCGGTGTAGCGGCGCGGCCCCGCGAGGAGCTCACGGACGATCAGGAGCGTCCAGCGGTCCCCGACGGCGTCGAGGGCGCGGGCGGCGGCGCAGTACTGGTCGTAGCTTCGGCGTGGCATGGCTCGCAGTCTATGCAACTTGTTGGACTTTCCAAGCGGTCACTTGGTAAAACCAAGTCACACACGTCACGGGCAGTCCGGGAGGGCACCACATGGAGTTCCGGCAGTCGAGCAAGCTCAGCGAGGTCTGCTACGAGATCCGCGGCCCGGTGATCGAGCACGCCAACGCCCTTGAGGAGGCGGGCCACAGCGTCCTGCGCCTCAACACCGGCAACCCCGCGCTCTTCGGCTTCGAGGCGCCCGAGGAGATCGTCCAGGACATGATCCGGATGCTCCCCCAGGCCCATGGCTACACCGACTCGCGGGGCGTCCTGTCCGCCCGCCGCGCCGTCGCCCAGCGCTACCAGGCGCTCGGCCTCGAGGTCGGCGTCGACGACGTGTTCCTCGGCAACGGCGTGTCCGAGCTGGTCTCCATGGCCGTACAGGCGCTCCTGGAGGACGGCGACGAAGTCCTCATCCCCGCCCCGGACTTCCCGCTGTGGACGGCGGTCACCACGCTCTCCGGCGGCAAGGCCGTGCACTACGTCTGCGACGAGTCGGCCGACTGGTACCCCGACCTCGACGACATGGCCGCGAAGATCACGGACCGCACCAAGGCCGTCGTCATCATCAACCCCAACAACCCCACGGGCGCCGTCTACCCGAAGGAGATCATCGAGGGCATCCTCGACCTCGCCCGCCGGCACGGCCTGATGGTGCTCGCCGACGAGATCTACGACCAGATCCTGTACGACGACGCGGTCCACCACAGCGCCGCCGCCCTCGCCCCCGACCTGGTCGTCCTCACCTTCTGCGGCCTCTCCAAGACGTACCGCGTCGCGGGCTTCCGCTCCGGCTGGCTGGTCGTCACGGGACCGCGGCAGCACGCCCGCAACTACCTGGAGGGCCTGACGATGCTCGCCTCCATGAGGCTGTGCGCCAACGCCCCCGCCCAGTACGCCATCCAGGCCGCGCTCGGCGGCCGCCAGTCCATCCGCGAACTGACCGCGCCCGGCGGCCGTCTCCTCGAACAGCGCGACATGGCCTGGGAGAAGCTCAACGAGATCCCGGGCGTCTCCTGCGTGAAGCCCAAGGGCGCCCTGTACGCGTTCCCGCGCATCGACCCCAAGGTCCACCCCATCGTCGACGACGAGAAGTTCGTCCTCGACCTGCTCCTGCGCGAGAAGATCCAGGTCGTCCAGGGCACCGGCTTCAACTGGCCGCGCCCGGACCACTTCCGCATCCTCACCCTCCCGTACGCTGACGATCTAGACGCCGCGATCAGCCGGATCGGCCGCTTCCTGAGTGGGTACCGCCATTGACTCCTCCCCTTCCCGAGGAAGGGGATTCCTAGCTCACGTTGCCTGCGGGCCGGCGGTCCGCGAGGTCTTACACGATCAACGCTACCCGGGTACGAGACCAGCCCGGACGAGCATCACACGTGCGGAATTCTTGTCTCTGGGTGAGACGGCCTCGCACGCGGTACACGTGTAGGTACGTTCTGAGAGAGGCAGTGCGTGCTTGGCTCTTGCTCCGCACTGTGCGTACTCCATGGTGGTGTGCGCAGGGTGGACGAGATGCAGCTCACGGCCGTGCTTGGCCGCCATGTGGATCAACGCGTGTTTAGTTGCTCCGATGGCGGCATCAGCGGCCTTGCGGGCCATGGTGGACTTGGCGAGGAACTTCGGCTTGAAGTCCTCCACTGCGAGCCGATCGTGATCGCGGACTACTTGCTTGGCCCATTTGCGGCCGGTGTCCTCACGCTGCCGCGCCACCTTCTTGTGCAGCTTGGCCGTCTGCCGCTTTGCTTTCCGGTAGCCCTTCGATCCAGGCTGGCCACGCTTGGGCTTCCGCCGGGCCATCATCCACTGATAGCGGGTCAGCTTCCCGGCCGCGCTCTTTCCGTACTCACGGTGTGGCAGGTCATGGGTGTCACTGGTGGTGGTCGCGGTCTCTTTGACACCCCAGTCGATGCCAATGTCCCGCCCGGTAGCCGCCAGGGTTTCAGTGACCGTGGCGACGACGAACGAGGCGTACCAGTGGCCGAGGCTGTCGCGGTAGATCCGCACGGACGACGGAGGCCTCGGCAAATCCCGCGACCACACCACCGTCAGGCCAATACCCCCAGCGACGTACAGACGGCCGCCCTTGATCCGGAATCCGCGTTGCGTGTAGTTCAGACTCGGGTCCGCCGTGTGCTTCTTCTTGCACTTCGGCATCCCCGCGCGCTGCCGGAGAGGCAGCCGGGCCTTGATGTCCCTCAATGCCTTGGCCCGAGACTTGGCGAAGTCGCGGATGATCTGCTGCTGCGGGACGCTACTGCCCTCGCGCAGCCACGCGTTCGCGCTGCGGGCCTCGGTCAGCATCTTGTCCAACCGGGCAGGTCCGCACTCCTCCCCGTCCCAGTGGGCCTTCTTCGATCGGGCGGCACACTCGTTCCAGATCCACCGGCACCGGTCCCACTCGCTGAGCAGAGCCGTCCGGGCGGTTGACGACACACGAAGCCGGTAGGTGTACCGGGCGCGACCAGCCCTCTCAGCCATCTGTAGTGTCGTCATGCCACCAAATTAACACTACAGTTGAAAACATGGTTCAGGATCACGAAGTACGCATCACACTCCGACTTCCCGAAGAACTCCACGCATGGCTGACCGCGCAGGCCAAGTCCGCCCGGCGGTCCCTCAACTCCGAGATCCTGCAGCGTCTTGAGGCCGACTGCCCCGGCACGCCCACAAGCGACGAATCGCCCTGACGTCTATCACACCCGCCCCGGATTTTCACGGCCCTCGAGGAGCAACTCCATGGATGCGGCGCTGATAGCCGTGCTCGGCACCCTGCTCGGTTCCGTCGTCACCCACTTCTTCCAGGCGCGGTCCACGGAGCGGGTCGCCGGGTTCGCCCGTGCCGAGCAGCTGCGTCAGGAGCGGATCTCCAGTTACAGCGCGTTCGCCGGGGCCTTGTTCGACTACCGGCGCAGTCAGAACGACCGGTGGTTCCGGGCGCAGGAGGTGCCGGGTTCCTCGCAGGCGGAGGAGGCCCGCTTCGCGTCGTACGAGGCGCGGATCAGCGCGCGGCAGGCGCTGGCGCGGCTCCAGTTGGTGTGCGACCGGTCGGACACCCGTCAACTGGCGGAGTCTGCGTTCGAGTTGGCGAACTGTCTGCACGAGTCGGTGGACGAGGAGGACCGGGACCGGCGGTCGCGGCGGTGCAAGGACGTCCTGACGAGGTTCATCGAGTCGGCCGCCCCGAGCGTGCGCTGACCCTGAGTCCGACGCCGCGATGAGCGATCACCGGCCTCGGTGGGCAACACCTCTGCATGACAGACAGGCCGCTGCTCCTCCTCGACGTCGACGGGCCCCTCAACCCGTACGCCGCCCGCCTCCCCCGCCTGCGCGGATACGCCGCGCACCGCTTCCACCCGGCGAGCTGGCTCGCGCGCCAGACCCCCGGCTCCCGCCGCCACCGCCGCGGATTGCGGGTCGTGCTCAACCCGTCCCACGGCCGGCGCCTGGTCGGCCTGCCCTTCGAACTGGCCTGGGCGACCACGTGGATGCACGAGGCGAACGCGATGGTCGGCCCGGCGATCGGACTGCCCGCCGCGCTGCCCGTGATCGAGTGGCCCGAGCTGTTCGCCCGGGACCCTGACGGCCTCTACTGGAAGACGCGCCCCCTGCTCGACTGGGCGGCCGGGCGGCCCTTCGCCTGGGTCGACGACATGATCACGGACCTGGACTCCCGCCATGTGACCGCGCACCACGACGCCCCGGCTCTGCTCCTGCGCATCCACCCGCGCCACGGGCTGCGCGAGAGGGACTTCACGACGCTGACGCGATGGGCCGAGGCGTTGTGAAGCGACGTAACCGGCCGCCGTCGGCGCGGCCCGTCACCGGCCGAGCAGTGCCGTGAGCGCGCCCACCGGGTCCGTGTCGGGGGTGCCTCTCGGCCACCAGTCCTCGCGGCCGGGGTCCGACTCGTAGCCGTACCAGAGGCCTTCGCGGCCGAGGCGGAGCTGGAGGTTGTCGGTCGAGAGCCTGTTGCGATGGGGGCGGAAGTGGGGGAAGTCCGCGGCGATGAGGGCCGGGCGGGCGCGGTCGAAGGGGCCGGCCGGCGGGTCCCACTCCCCTTCGAGGACATCCAGGCCCGCGAGTCCGCCCTGGCGCCAGGCGGCGACGGCTCGGGCCAGGTCGGTGGCCGTGCGTCCGGTGCCCTGGGCGAGGGACTTGTACAGCGCGCGCGTGGACGCCGCGAGGCCGGAGCCGGGGTGGGCGGCGGCGAGCCGGACCGCGTCCTGCCAGGGCGTGAGTCCGGCGATCGGGTCGATGCCCCGGGTGAGGAACGTGTGGGCGCGGGCCGCCGCCTCCGTGGCGAGGAGGTCGAGGGCGAGCGGGTCGGGGGCGCCGGACGCGTGCGGGTAGACGGGCGGGCGGCCCGGGTGCGCGGGGACCGGGAACGGCGGGGGCAGGCGCGGCAGGGTGCGGGGGTCGAGGGCTTCGCGGGCCGCGACCGAGGGCAGTGCGGGGGCCGTGGCGGAGCGCTCGTCGGCGGCCCGCGCCGCGTTGCGCCGGGTGAGGTCGGCGAGGAGCTCCTGTTCGCCGCGGCCGCGCAGCAGGAAGAGGACGAACGGGTCCTCGTCGAGCAGTCGTGCCGTCTGGTAGCAGAGCGCGGCCGCGTGCTTGCAGGGGTGACCGTCGTCCGGGCAGGAGCAGTCGGGGATCAGGTCGCCGGCGGCGGGCAGGAGGTCGGCGACGGCGGCCAGAGCGTGCGGCACGTCCTTGTCGAGGAGCGCGGCCATGTGGTCGGGGCGGGCGGCCGCCGTGTCGAGGATGCGCTCCCAGTCGTCGTCGTGGAGGGTGCGCAGACGGATCTCCGTGCGGTACGGCCGGGGGCGTGAGCCGTGGACGTAGGCCATGACGCGGCCGGGGGTCGCGGTGATGGCGTCGACGTGTCCTCGGTCGGCGTAGGCGCGGCCGCGGGTGAGGCGGGCCGTGTCCAGCGCCGTGTCCACGAGTGCGTCCACCCACGCGTTCCCCCACCAGGTCAGCGCGAAGTCGTCGGCCGTGCGGGTGCGGGGCGGCAGGGGCGGGAAGGTGCGGCGGCGGTCGTCGACACGGGCGCGGGCCTGGGCGTGCGCGCCGGCGCGGCCCGGCGTGTGGGGGGTCATGCCGTCCTCCTGAGGGAGACGAGGTCGGCGAGCTCCCGGTCGGTCAGCTCGGTCAGGGCGGCTTCGCCGGAGCCGAGCACGGCGTCCGCGAGGGCCTTCTTGGCGGCGAGCATCTCGGCGATACGGTCCTCGACGGTGCCCTCCGTGATGAGTCGGTGGACCTGGACGGGCTGGGTCTGGCCGATGCGGTAGGCGCGGTCCGTGGCCTGCTCCTCGACGGCCGGGTTCCACCAGCGGTCGAAGTGGACGACGTGGCCCGCGCGCGTGAGGTTGAGGCCGGTGCCGGCGGCCTTGAGGGAGAGCAGGAAGACGGGGACCTCGCCGGACTGGAAGCGGTCGACCATGCGCTCGCGTTCGGCCACGGGGGTTCCGCCGTGCAGAAGTTGGGAGGGGATCGCGCGGGCGGCCAGGTGGGTCGCGAGGAGGCGGGCCATGGACACGTACTGCGTGAAGACGAGGACGGAGCCGTCCTCCGCGAGGATCGTGTCGAGGAGTTCGTCGAGCAGGGCGAGCTTGCCGGAGCGGCCGGTGAGGCGGGCGCGCGGACCGTCCGCCTCCTTGAGGAACTGCGCCGGGTGGTTGCAGATCTGCTTGAGCGACGTCAGGAGTTTCATGATCAGGCCGCGGCGTGCGATGCCTTCGGCGGCCTCGATCTCGGCCATCGCCTCGCGGACGACCGCCTCGTAGAGCGAGGCCTGTTCGCGGGTGAGGGGGGCCGGGTGGTCCGACTCGGTCTTGGGCGGCAGCTCGGGGACGATGCCGGGGTCGGACTTCTTGCGGCGGAGCAGGAACGGCCGCACGAGGCGGGCCAGGCGCTCGACGGCCTCGGCGTCCTCACCGGTCTCCACGGCGCGCGCGTGGCGGGCACGGAAGGACTTGAGCGGGCCGAGCAGCCCGGGGGTCGTCCAGTCGAGCAGGGCCCACAGCTCGGAGAGGTTGTTCTCCACGGGCGTGCCGGTGAGCGCGATGCGGGCGGGCGACGGGATCGCGCGCAGCGCCTTGGCGGTGGCGGAGAAGGGGTTCTTGATGTGCTGCGCCTCGTCGGCGACGACCATGCCCCAGGTGTGCCCGGCCAGTTCGGCGGCGCGGGTGCGCAGGGTGCCGTACGTGGTGAGGACGAAGCCGCCGTCGAGGCCGTCGAGGGTGCGGTCGGTGCCGTGGAAGCGGCGGACGGGGACGCCGGGGGCGAAGCGGGTGATCTCCCGCTGCCAGTTCCCGAGGAGGGACGCCGGGCAGACGACGAGGGTGGGCGCCGTCTTGTTCCTGCGCAGGTGGAGCGCGATGAGGGTGATCGTCTTGCCGAGGCCCATGTCGTCGGCGAGGCAGCCGCCGAGGCCGAGCGAGGTCATGAGGTCGAGCCAGGCGAGGCCGCGCAGCTGGTAGTCGCGGAGCGTGGCGTGCAGGCCCGCGGGCTGTTCGGCGGCGGCCGGGCCTTCGACGAGGCGATCGCGGAGGTGGGCGAGGACTCCGGTGGGCACGGCCTCGACGCGCTCGCCGTCGATGTCGGCCTCGCCGGTGAGGGCCACGGCGAGGGCGTCGACGGGCTGGAGCAGCCCCAGTTCGCGTTTGCGGGCCTTGCGTACGAGGTCGGGGTCGACGACGACCCACTGGTCGCGCAGCCGGACGACGGGCCGGTGGGACTCGGCGAGTTCGTCCATCTCACGCTCGGTGAGCGGGTCCCCGTCGAGCGCCAACTGCCAGTTGAACTTGAGGAGTTCCTCCCCGTCGAAGAACGGGGTGCCGTCGGTGGCGGAGCCGGGCGCTGCGGCGCGCACCACGGCGGTGGCGGTGAGGGCGCGGGCCAGGTCCCTGGGCCAGTGGACCTCGACGCCCGCGTCCGCGAGGCGGGCCGCCGCCGGGCCGAGGAGGTCGAGGAGCTCGCCCTCGGAGAGCGCGAGGACGTCGGGCACGTCGCGCTCCAGGACGCGGCCGAGCGGGGGCCAGACGCGGGCGGCGCGGCGCAGGGCGAGCACGGCGTCGATCCTGGCGCGCGGCCCGAAGTGCGCCTCGCCGTCGCCGGCCCAGAGCCGCGCCGCGTCGACGACCTGGGTGGGGTCGGCGAGGCTGTGCACCTGGACGAGCGCGGCCCCGGCCCGCCGCCGCTCCTCGGTACCGGCGCGTCCGGGGCCGTCCTCACCGGCGGATGTGTCGGCGGGGTCGGGGGCGTCGTCCGTGTCGAAGAGCGTGAAGTTCGACAGGTCGAGGCGCAGGGAGACCCGCACGCCCGCGTCCATGCCGGCGGCCGCCTCGACCGCCCAGGCACGCGCGCGGGGCAGGTGCTGCGGCGCGAAGGAGGCGAAGGGTGCCCCGGCCGCGAAGGGGGCGGCGGGGCTGCGCGGCAGGGAGTCGGCGACCGCGTCGAGGAACGCGCGCACGAGAGCTTCGGGCTCGGGCAGCCGCAGCGGCTCGGAGCCCTCCACGGGCGCGGCATGGGCCTCGTACGGCATGGCGGCGGCGATGGCGCGCAGCTGCGCGATGTCGTCCGCGTCGAGGGGGCCCGCGCGCCACGCGTCGTGATCGGAGGCGGTGAGGCCGGGCAGGAGACGGCCGCGGCCCACAAGGTGCAGGGCGTGCAGGGCGGCGGCACCCCAGCAGGCCGCGGCGGGGTGGGCGCCGGGGGTCTGCCGGGCCCGGACGAGCAGGGGCAGGGCTTCGGTGACGGGCAGCCGGACGGCGGGCACGGTCCGGGTGCGGGCGCCCGCGCCGTGCGGCCGGACGACGGTGAGCGGGGTGGCGCCCGGCAGGTCCGTGCCGTCCGGGTGCCAGAACGCGACGCTGCTCTCGCGCGGCAGGGGCGCGGGAAGGAACACGGCGGCCGCGGCGACGGTGATGCCCCTGTGGTCGGTCTGCTCCGTCATGGCCGGGCTCCTTTCCCTGGTCGGCAGGCATGGGTACGCCCTGGTTGGCGGGGCGTGCGTCGCCCTCGTCCGGCGGGACCGGCGACGTCTACGACCTTACGGGCGGGGTCTGACAATCAAGGCCGGGCGTCCGTCCCGCACCGCGTGTACGGTTCGAACGACGGCCCGTGCAAGATCGCCGGGCCCGACCGACGCCAGCCTCGGAGAGAACAGGACAGTCGCATGGGTGACCTGCTGCTGGTCCGGCACGGCGAGACCGAGTGGGCCCTGTCCGGGCAGCACACGAGCTGGACCGACATCCCGCTGACGGAGAACGGCCGCGAGCAGGCCCGCAAGCTCGCCCCGCTCGTCGGCAGCTATCACGTCGGTGCCGTCTTCTCGAGCCCGATGGTGCGGGCGCACGAGACCGCGAAGCTCGCGGGTCTCGGGAACGTGCGGGTCGACGCCGACCTGTGCGAGTGGGACTACGGCGCCTACGAGGGCGTCACGACGCTCGAGATCCAGCGCACCCGGCCCAACTGGTTCCTCTTCACGGACGGGGTCGCGCCAGGACCTCCCGAGCACCCCGGTGAGAGCCCCGAAGAGGTGGGGGCGCGGGCCGACCGCATGATCGCGAAGGTCGACGCCGCGCTCTCGGAGAACGAGGGCAGCGTCGTCCTCGTCGGCCACGGCCACTTCCTGCGGGTCCTCACGGCGCGCAGGCTCGGCCTGACCCCGGCGGACGGGGCGCACTTCCTGCTGGCGACGGGCACGGTCAGCAGGCTGAGCACGGAGCACGGCCGGCCGGTTGTCGCCGGGTGGAACCTGCGGCCCTGATACGTCATCGGACCCGGCCGTTGTCAGACCCGTGCTGCACCATCGGAACGTACGGAGCATCTGCCGGCCGAGGGACGGAATCAGGGGGTGGCGCCATGACCAGGCCGCTGTCCGCCGCGCAGCGGCGCATCGTCGACGAGGCCGACCCGGTCACCGGGCGGCTGAAGGGCGGTGACGCCCAGCTCGCGCGCCTCGTCCTGATGAAGCTCGCGTTCCGGCACCCGCGACCTCCCCACGACCACTTCCTGACACCGGCCGGGCACCGGATACGGGAGGCGGGGGACGAACCGGAGCGCGCCGAGCAGCCCCCGCCGCCGGAGCCTTCGGGCGGGGGCCCGTTCGCGGCGCGGGTGGGCGGAGAGGCGCCGGTGCCGGGCGGTCCTGCGCGGGCGCGCGAGGTGCGCAGTGCCTGGCAGGGGCTCGTGGAGATGCGCCGGATGACCAATCCGGGCGGCGTCACCGACCGCCCGTGCGCCTGGGAGCGCGCGCATCTGGTGCAGGCCGCCGCCCTCGCCCTGGAGGCGGCGGGCTGCCGTCCGGCGGAGGGTGACACCGGGGACGGCTACCGTGTCGGCGGCACACCACAGCCGGAGGCCGTGGCCGTACGGGGGCGCGGGCCGGACGGAATCGCGGGCTGCGCCGCCGCGTTGGAGCGGGCAGGGTGGCAGGTCAGCGAGCACGCGGAACCCCGCACCGGGGGCCGGTACTTGCTGGCGTCACCGAGAAGATCATGACGATCGAGCATCAGCCGCAGTAGCCGAAGCAGCAGATCTGGTAGCCGTCGAAGGGGACATCGTGACCGAGCCGTTCACCGTGCGCATTCAAGTGCGCGGGTACGAGACCGACTCGCAGGGGCACCTCAATCAGAGCGTGTATCTGCAGTACGCGGAGCACGCGCGATGGGTGCTGCTCCAGCACGGCGGGATCCGGCAGGCCGACCTGCTGGCGAAGGGGGTCGGCCCGGTCGCCCTGGAGACGACCATCCGCTACCGCCGGGAGCTGCGCGCGGGCGACGAGGTGGACGTGAGCTGCGCGTTCGTGTGGACGGAGGGCAAGACGTTCCGGATCGAGCAGTCGATACGCAAGACCGACGGCACGCTCGCGGCGGAACTGACGAGTGCGGGCGGCCTGATGGACCTCAAGGAGCGCAAGCTCGTGGCGGATCCGCGCGAGTACTTCCGGGCACTCGCGTCGGATCCACGCGCCTTCGGCCTCTGATTCCCGACGGCCCTGGACGAACGCCGCCCTAGACGAACGCCCCTTTGTGCTCTTCGGCCCACATGGCGAAGGTCCGGGGCGGGCGTCCGAGGATCCGTTCGACGTCGTCCGTGACGATCGCGTTGTGACCGGCGCGGACGTACGCGAACCCTTCGAGGACACTGTCCACGGACTCCTCGGCGATGCCCGCGGCAAGCACGTACTCACGGGCGGATTCCAGGGGCACCTCGACGGTCTCGACGGGGCGCCCGACCGCCGCGGCGACGGCGGCCGCCTGGTCGGGCACGGTGAGGAGTTCGGGCCCGGTGAGGGTGTAGACGCGGCCGTTGTGCCCGTCGGCGAGAAGGGTCTCCACGGCCGCTTCGGCGATGTCGCGCGGGTCGATCACGCCCTGGGCGCCGTCCCCGAACTGGTTGGGGACGGGCCGCCCCGCGCGGATCTCCGGCGCCGACCACAGGAAGTTCGACGCGAACGTGGTGGGACGCAGCACGGTCCACTCCAAGTCGCCCGCCCGGAGCGCCTCTTCACCCGGGACGTGCCACATGCCGAAGCCTCCGGCGCCCGGCTCGCCCGTGCCGATCGCCGAGAGCTTCACGACCCTGCGCACGCCGGCCGCCCGCGCCGCGTCCAGCAGGGCTTTGTCCTGCGCGCCGGGCCCGGATCCCGAGCCGGGCAGGGTCACCATGAAGACGGCCGTCGCGCCGGCCACCGCCGTGTCGAGGGTCCCCGGGTCGTCGAGGTCCCCGCGGACGACCTCGGTGGCGGGTCCGAAGGCGGCGCGGGCCGGATCACGGGTCAGGGCGCGGTGCGGGACGCCGCGCGCGGCGAGGAGACGGGTCACTTCACTGCCGATGGTGCCGGTGGCACCGGTGATGAGGATCATGGCTTCAACGCTGCCGGTCAACAGGCCGCCACAGCTAGGAAATTCCGGCACAGTCGGCGGCCTCCGGACGGCAGACCCCCCGGTTAACGTGGAGGGGTGACCATGCTGCGGGACAGAACAGCTGAACAGGCGGGGACGCCGGACCACACCGGCACCTCCCGGCACACCGGCGCCCCCGGGCACTACAGCACCCCCGGACGCTACGGCACCCCTGTCGCGCCGCCCGAGGCGCTGCGGCCCTGGATCACCGAGATCGACTCGATCAACTCCGTCGGCTCCCCGGACTTCGGTCGGGCGGAAACCGGGGCGATCACCCACGTCCCGGACGCGGCGACGCGGCTCGTGTTCCGTGTGCTGCCGGACGGCGGCACCGACGTGGTCGCCATCGGGCCGCGCACCAAGGCGTCGTACTACGAGGAAAAACGGCTCCCGATGTGTCTGCAGCTGCGGTTCCGGCCCGGGGCCGCGCGCCCTCTGCTCGGGGTGTCCGTACGCGAACTCGTGGGCCGTGCCGAGCCGTTGGAGTCACTGCCGGGCGAGGCGGGCCGGCGGCTCGCGCGCGGGCTCGCCGCCCTCGGGCCCGCCCCGGACCCGGACGCCGTGCTCGCGCGCATGGCGGAGCTGCTGCCTGACGACCTCACGCCCCGCGACCGGGATGAGCGTGCCCGCGATGGCCTGGTGCGGGCGGCGGTCGAGGCGCTGTCGACGGCCCCGGGGCGCGACCGGCCGGGGACGGTCGCGGAGGTGGCCCGGCAACTCGCTGTGAGTGAGCGCCAGTTGCGCAATCTCTTCGGGGATGACGTCGGCCTGTCCCCCAAGCATTTCGCTCGGATCGACCGGGTGCGCCAGGTGCTCGCCGGGGCGGGCGCCGAGGGGAGCCCGCGGTGGGCGGGGCTCGCGCACGCCACCGGTTACTACGACCAGTCGCACATGACGGCGGAGTTCCACGCGCTGTTCGGCGTACCGCCGACGGCGTTCGTCTCGGGACGCCTCCCGGCCACGCGCCCCTGCGGCCCGGGCCACTGACTCCACCCGGCGCCTCACGCTCTCCCCGCCACACATGAAACCGCTGTTCACGTGCAGGAACACCTGCACAGAGCGGCACCCCCTGCCCCGGGCCCCCAACTCCCCTCCGCTTGACGGGTATACGTCACCCGCAATCTCTGGTAGGAAACCTTCCTAACGGTTCGCGGAAGAACGAGCTCCCCCCCATGGAGGTCCCGTGCACACCCCCCACATACGCACGTCGCGTCGCACCCTGCTCGCCCTGATCGGCGCCTCGGTCATCGCGGCCCCGCTCCTCACGACCCAGCTCGCGACGGCCACGCCCGTCTCCGCGAGCGGGCTCGACGACCCGGCGAAGAAGGAGATCGCCATGAAGCTGGTGTCGAGCGCGGAGAACTCCTCGCTCGACTGGAAGGCCCAGTACGGCTACATCGAGGACATCGGCGACGGCCGCGGCTACACCGCCGGGATCATCGGCTTCTGTTCCGGCACCGGCGACATGCTCGACCTCGTGGAGCTCTACACCCAGCGCAAGCCGGGCAACGTCCTGGCGAAGTACCTGCCCGCCCTGCGCGAGGTGGACGGCACCGACTCGCACGACGGCCTCGACCCCGACTACCCGCGCGACTGGGAGAAGGCGGCCGAGGACTCCGCGTTCCAGCAGGCCCAGAACGACGAGCGCGACCGCGTGTACTTCAACCCGGCGGTCTCACAGGGCAAGGCGGACGGCATCGGCACGCTGGGGCAGTTCGCGTACTACGACGCCATCGTGATGCACGGCGACGGCGATGACGCGACGAGCTTCCGCAACATCCGCAAGCGCGCTCTCGCCCAGGCCCAGCCGCCGGCGCAGGGCGGCGACGAGGGCGCGTACCTGAACGCATTCCTCGACGCTCGGGTGTGGGCCATGAAGCAGGAGGAGGCCCACAGCGACACGAGCCGCGTCGACACCGCGCAGCGCGTCTTCCTCGAGAACGGCAATCTGAACCTGGACCCGCCGCTCGACTGGAAGGTGTACGGGGACAGCTACCACATCGGCTGACAACTCCCGTTGCCGAGCGGCGTGTTCGGCACCTGACAGGCCGGGCGCGCCGCTTTCGTGTACGCCGAACAGTCACCCGCACGACGCAGTACCCGCCACGGACAGCGGAAGGACACGCGGCGAGAGGCCCTGGCGCCGGCCGTGCTCCCCGGCGTGGCGCCGACCGCGCGGCGGAACACGTCGATGAACGCGCTGGTGGAGGACCAGCCACAGCGGTGCGCGACCGCGATGACCGGCTCGCCCTCCGCCAGCATCCGCAGCGCGTGGTAGAGGCGGAGCTGGGTGCGCCACTGAGGACCGTGGGCGTGTCCAGGCCGAGCGCGGCACTTTATCGGAAGCGCGCCACGGCGGCCCGAACGGACGATGGGCGGGCGTCGGATGCACGGCTACAACGTCATCAACGCGGCCTTCCCGGTGATCCGTTCCGACGGCACCGCGCTGTGGGAGGACGGCATGGAACCGGACCTCCGTCTCCCCCGCGCCCACGACCGAACCGACAGCCGTCCCGGGCCACCGGCCCGCCGGCGCGGGCCGGGGCCGATCACCCTGCTCGCTCTCGGGTACGCGTGCGTGGACGTCTACCAGGGCGCGGTGGCCGCTCTGGTGCCGTTCTTCGCCTCCGAGCGGGCCTACACGTATGCAGCCGCCTCTGCCCCCTCCGGGATCGTCCTGGCCGCGTCGGTCCTGTCGTCGTCGGTGGTGCAGCCGCTGTTCGGCGCGCTCACGGACCGGTGGGCGATGCCGTGGCTGCTGCCGGTGAGCTGCGTGGCGGGCGGGGCCGGGGCGGCGCCGGCCGGCGTCGGGGACTCGTACACCCTCACGCTGGTGGTGGTCGCGGTGTCCGGGATCGGGGTCGCCGCCGACCATCCTGAGGCCGCGCGCGTGACCCGCATTCGCCAGCCGCGGCAACCATACGGCGATGGGCTGGCTCTCGCTGATGGCCGAGCCGAGGACGAAGGCCGGTCCCGTCGCGCTGCGGCTCACGCGGGACCGGCAATCCGGGTTAACTGGAAAGCAACTTCCGCCATACGGTCGGCGGCGTCACGCACGTTACGTCAGTGGACCCCTGCTGCGGAAGACCCCGCCGAGGCGGAGGACCCGGCGGCCGTGCGCGTCTGAGCTATCTCACCGCCCGGTTCCATCGGGGCCGTCACGTCGTCCGCGCCCTCGCTGCGGCCGATGTGGTTGAACAGCAGGTTGAGGATCACCGCGGCCACACAGCCCGTGGAGATACCCGAATCCAGGATGATCTTCGCGGTCTCCGGGAACGCGTGGTAGAACTCCGGCGCCGCGATCGGGATGAGTCCGACGGCCAGCGAAACGGCCACGATCAGAACGTTGTTGTCGCGCTCCAGGTTCGCCTTGACGAGGGTCTGGATGCCGCTCGCCGCGACCGAGCCGAAGAGCACGACACCCGCGCCGCCGAGGACGGGCCGGGGCACGACCGCGATCAGCGAGGCCGCCATCGGGCACAGGCCCATCAGGACCAGGAAGCCGCCGCCCGTGGCGACGACGTACCGGCTGCGGATCTTCGTCATCGCGACGAGTCCGATGTTCTGGGCGAACGCGCTGCACATGAAGCCGTTGAACAACGGGCTGAGCGCCGAGCCGAGCGTGTCGGCCCGCAGACCGGCCGCGATGGTCTTCTCGTCGGCGGGACGCTCCACGATCTCGCCGAGCGCCAGCATGTCGGCCGTGGACTCGGTCATCGAGACGACCATCACGACGCACAGGGAGACGATCGCCGCGGCGGCGAACTGCGGGGCACCGAAGTGGAACGGCGTCGGGAAGCCGATGACGTCCGCGTCGCCGATCGGGCTGAAGTCCGTGACACCGAAGGGGATGGCGACGAGGGTGCCGATGATCAGGCCGAGGAGTACGGCGATCTGCTTCACGAAGCCCGTGGTGAACCTGCGCAGCAGCAGGACGATGACCAGGGTGATGCCCGCCAGCGTGAGATACGTCGTCGAACCGTAGTCCTTCGCCGCGGGGTTGGGCCCCTGGGCCCAGCCGAACGCGACGGGCAGCAGCGAGACGCCGATGAGGGTGATGACCGTGCCGGTCACGACCGGCGGGAAGAACCGCACCAGCTTGCTGAAGAAGGGAGCGGCGATGAAACCGAGGACGCCGGCGACGATCACCGCCCCGAAGATGATGGGCAGCGCGTCCTTCTTGTCGTCCGTCGAGTTGACGACCGCGATCATGGGCGCGACGCCGGCGAAGGTGACGCCGTTGACGAACGGCAGACGGGCGCCGATCTTCCAGAAACCGAGGGTCTGCAGGAAGGTGGCGAGCCCCGCGGTGAAGAGGCAGGCGCCGGTCAGGAAGGTGAGTTCCTTGGGCGACAGGCCCACGGCGGCGCCCACGATGAGGGGCGGCGCGACGACGCCCGCGTACATGGCGGCGACGTGCTGGAGGCCGGTCGTCGCCATCTTCAGCGGCGGCAGCTTCTCGTCCACCGGGTGCTTGCCCGCCGGATGTTCGGTGTGCCCCTCGGATATCTCGTCGGGGGTGGTGCCTTGCTTGGTGAACCTGGGCTTGATGGCCACAGCGGCTCCTCCGGTTGTTTTCCAGTGCCTGGGCGGCACTCGCTTCTGGGAGGTGGTACGACGTGCAAGGACTTGCCGGTATTCGGTTGTGGGTACTGCGCCCAGGTAGTGCTGACCGCCCCGGGATCGTGAAGTGTCGGGCCACGATCCCGGGGCGGCACTTGAGCAGCCCGCTCGGCAGCTCAAGTCCGGTCGGGGGCCGTCCCCCCCGACCGGAGTTCTAGGGTTGTCAGGCCTCGGCGGTGATCCGCGCGAGGCGCTGTGCCTCCTGACGCGCATCGCGGGCGATGGCGTCCTCGTCGGCGTGCAGCAGGCGTCCGTCCTCGACGACCGGCTTTCCGTTGACGAGGGAGAGGGTGACCGGGGCCGCCGCGCCGAAGACGATGGCGGTGACCGGGTCGGCGATCGAGGAGTGCCCGATGCCGTCGATCTTCCACAGCACCAGGTCGGCGAGCTTGCCCGCCTCCAGGGAGCCGATCTCGGCGGCGCGGCCCAGGACCCGGGCACCGCCGGCGGTGCCGAGCCGGAGCGCCTGACGGGCGTTCAGGGCGGCCTCGCGGTGCGCGCCGAGCCGGTTGATGAGGAGCGCGTTGCGCAGCTCGGTGTGCAGCTCACCCGACTCGTTGGACGCGGTGCCGTCGACGCCGAGACCGACCGGGACGCCGGCCTTGAGCATGTCCGGGACACGGGCGATGCCGGCCGCGAGACGGGCGTTGGACGACGGGCAGTGCGCGACACCCGTGCCCGTACGGGCGAAGGCGGCGATGTCCGAGTCGTTCATGTGGACGCAGTGCGCCATCCACACGTCCTCACCGAGCCAGCCCGTCGACTCGAAGTAGTCGGTCGGGCCCATGCCGAAGAGCTCGTGGCAGAACTTCTCCTCCTCGACCGTCTCGCTGCCGTGGGTGTGCAGCCGTACCCCGAGGCGGCGCGCCAACTCGGCGCCCTGCTTCATGAGTTCGGTGGACACCGAGAACGGCGAACAGGGGGCGACGGCCACCTGGGTCATCGCGCCGAAGGAGGCGTCGTGGTGCTTGTCGACGGTCTCCTCGGTGGCCGCGAGCGCGCCCTCGAGAGTCTCGACCGCGAAGTCCGGCGGCAGGCCGCCGTCCTTCTCGGAGCGGTCCATGGAGCCGCGGGCGAGCGTGAAGCGGACACCCATGTCGGAGGCGGCGCCGATGATGGCGCCGGACAGGTCGCCGGAGCCCTTCGGGTACACGTAGTGGTGGTCCATCGCGGTGGTCACACCGCCGCGGGCCATCATCGCGAGGGAGCCCTGCGCGGCGACGCGGGCCATCTGCTCGTCGATGCGCGCCCACGTCGGGTACAGCGCGACCAGCCAGTTGAACAGGTTGTGGTCCGTGGCCAGGCCCCGGGTGATCCACTGGTAGAAGTGGTGGTGTGTGTTGATCAGACCGGGCGTGACGAGGTGGCCGGTGCCGTCGACGCGGCGCACGACGTTCTCCAGGCCCGCCGGTGCCTGGCCGGCGCCGATGGACTCGATCTTGTTGTCGGCGACGACCACGTACCCCGAGGCGTACTCGGTGTCGTTGGCGTCGACCGTCGCGATGGCCGCGTTCTCGATGACGATGCGGGAAGGGGCTGCCGAAGGTGCCATGGTGCTTCCTTCTTGTTCTGTGTGTGGCGGTGGGGGCACGGCAGGACCCTAGGAGGATTTGAGTGCCGCGGCGGCGGTGGCGCGGCCGCGGGTGCCGAGATGGTGAAAGAACAGGTTCAGCGATACCGCCACTAGGGCGCCCGCGCTGATGCCGGAGCCGAGCACGGTCTGTGCCCAGGCCGGGAAGTCGGCGTAGAAGGTGGGCGCGGCGAGCGGGATGATGCCCGCGCCGAGCGAGACGGCGACCAGGATGATGTTCGAGCTGTCGTCGAGGCCGGCCTCCGACAGCGTGCGGATGCCGCTGACGGCGATGGAGCCGAAGAGGACGATGCCCGCGCCGCCGAGGACCGGCATCGGCACCGTGGAGACCACCGCGCCGAGTACCGGGAAGGCGCCGAGCACCAGGAGCGCGCCTCCCGCGGCGGCGACCACGTAGCGGCTGCGCACCTTCGTCAGCGAGACGACGCCGACGTTCTGGGCGAAGGCCGAGGTGGGGAAGCCGCCGAAGACGGGGCCGAGGAGCGTGGCGAGGCCGTCGGTGCGCAGGCCGCGGGTGATGGTCCTGCCGCTGGTCTCGCGGTCGCAGATCTCGCCGATGGCGAGCATTCCGGCGCTGGACTCCGTCATCAGGACGAGCATCACCAGGCAGAGCGAGATGATCGCGGCGGGCTGGAACTCGGGCGTGCCGAACGCGAACGGCGTGGGCAGCGCGGCGACCGGGGCCGACCTGAGGGCGCCGAAGTCCGCCATGCCGAACGGGATCGCGGCCAGCGTGCCGATCAACAGGCCCAGAAGCAGGGCGACTTGCTTGACGAAGCCGCGTCCGAAGCGCTGGATCACCAGGATGACGACGAGTGTGAAGGCGGCGAGTCCCAGGTACTTCATGTCGCCGAAGTCGGCGGCGGTCCTGTCGCCGCCCTGCGCCCAGGCGACCGGGACCGGCATCAGGGTCACCCCGATGAGGGTGATGACGACGCCTGTGACGAGCGGCGGGAAGAAGCGCAGGAGCCTGCCGAAGAACGGGCCGATCGCGAGACAGAAGACGCCGGCGACCATCACCGCACCGTAGATGGCGGGGAGTTGGTCACCCCGGGCGTTCGTCTCGGCGATGGCGAGCATCGGCGCGATGCCGGCCGAGGAGGCGGCGTTGACGAAGGGCAGCCGGTTGCCGACGAGTCCCTTGACGCCGAGGGTCTGCAGGAGGGTCGCCACGCCCGCGATGAGCAGGCTGGCGGCGATGAGCCGGGTCTGGCCCGCCGTGTCGAGGCGGACGGCCTGACCGATGATGAGCGGGGGCGTGACCACGCCCGCGTACATCGCGGCGATGTGCTGGAGTGCCGCGGGGACGAGCCGCGAGGGGTGGAGCTTTTCGTCCACCGGGTGGACCTCTGGTCCGGCCGGTGGGGTGGAACACGGGCCTTCTGCCGGCCCCTTTGCAGGCGTTGCCATAGCTAGCTGTTCCCTCCGGTGTGGCGCACCCCCCGCCCGACTGCGGGCGGGCGGGGGGTGCGCGCCCCGCGTCAGAGGTTGGTCATGTCGACCGGGATGTGCGGCTCGCAGCCGTCGCGCAGGATGGTGGCCTCGATCAGGCCGTAGGGGCGGTCGGCCGCGTAGTACACGGCCCCGTCCTTGGCGTCGTTCTCCAGGCCGAAGGCGGAGAGGTCCTGCCGGAAGTGGTGCTTGTTGGGCGCGGAGAAGCGGATCTCGTCGATCTCGCTGCGGTTGTTGATGACCCGCGAACCCATTTGGTACAGCGTCTGCTGGAGCGAGAGCGAGTACGTCTCCACGAACGCCTGGAGGATGTGCTTCTTGGACTGCTCGTAGGACTTCTCCCACTGCGGCATGCGCTGCTCGTCGGAGGTCCAGTTGTGCCGCCACCACGTCGACAGGGACGTGGCGAGGATGCGGTCGTAGTCCTCCTGGAGGGTCGTGTACTTGTCCTTGATGTAGCCCCAGAACTCGGAGTTCGTGGAGTTCATCACGGTCAGGTCCTTGAGCCCGGACAGGACTTCGAACTTCTCGCCGTCGTACGTGATCTGCGCGAGGCGGGTCTCCTGGCCCTTACGGACGAAGGAGTGCTTGACCTCGTCGGCACCGATGAACTTGGAGTTGCCGTCGGAGCCGGCGATGCGCTCCCAGGAGTACTCCTCGATGCGGATGCGCGCACGGTGGATGGACGGCTGGCTGTCCACGAAGTGCCGGGCGAGGTGGATGCCGTACTGCTCGGCCGACTCGATGCCGTGTTCCTTGGCGAACGCGAAGCAGGTGTTCTTCGTCGTGTCCGTCGGAAGGCAGTTGGCGTTCGAGCCGTTGTAGTGGACGTCGTCGAGGTCGCCCGAGAGGGCGACGGAGACGTTCAGGTCCTTGATGTGGTGGGTGTCGCCGTCCCGCGTGATCTTGACGACGCGGTTCTCTGCTTTGCCGTACTGGTTCTGGCCGAGAATCGTGGGCATGTCTGCTAGCTCCCTCGGTAAACGGAGTAGCCGAACGGGTTGAGCAGCAGCGGTACGTGATAGTGCTCGCCCGGCTTGACGGCGAACGTGATCGCCACCTCCGGGAAGAACGCACCGCTGTCCCTTACGCGGGGGGCGTCCTGCTGCGCCTCGGCTTGCTTCTTTTCGAAGTACGTCTCGACGGCGAAGTCGAGGCGTACGTGGGTGGTGCCCTCCGGCAGCGCCGGCAGGTCCTTGCAGCGCCCGTCCGCGTCGGTCGCGGAGCCGCCGAGCGCCACCCACTCGGCGTCGCTGCCCGAGCGGGCGGCGAGCGAGATGGCGACGCCCTCGGCGGGGCGTCCGATGCTGGTGTCGAGAATGTGCGTCGACACCGACGCGGTGGTCGCGGTGCTCATCAGTCCTTGTCCTCTTCCACTTCTACGTCTTCTTCGGCGAGGCGGGTCAGGCGGATACGGTTGATCTTCCCCAGTTCGGTGCGCACGATCTCGCGCTCCGTCCCGGTGTCGTTCCCGATCCTGGCCTTCATCGCGTCGCGCATCTGCTCGCCGGTCGCCCCGGTGGCGCAGATCAGGAAGACATGACCGAACCGCTCCTGGTACGCCAGGTTCAGTTCGAGCATCTCGGCCTTGAGCTCCTCGGAGGCGCCGGCCATGCCCCGCTGCTCGCGGGACGAGGTCGGGTCGCCCGGCTTCGGGCGGCCGATCGGGGGGTGCCCCGCCATCGCCTCGGCGAGATCCTCCGCGCCGAGTTCGGCCATGGCGGCGTCGCTCGCGGCGAAGAGTTCCTCCGCGGTTTTGAAGGGGCGCTGGGCGAGGAGCTTGCTCCCCCACGCCGAGCTGGCACACACCTCGTGGAGCGCGGCCGCGGCCGCGTTCTCCTGAAGCGTGTTGAACCGGGAAAGCCCCGGCATCGGACGTGAAGTCACGGGAAGCCTCCGTGGCCTTGTGCTGGACGGGCTGCGGATAGCTAACGCCCTCCGAAACACCACGTCAACACTTTGTTGAAAACTTGGAGTTACAAAAACCGCCGCCCGGTATCCGGACGGCGGCTGGTTCGACACCTTGGCGTGCTAGAGGGCGACCTACTCTTCCTTGGCCGCGTTTTCCCTGTTCAGGTAGTTGTAGACGGTGAACCTGGACACCCCGAGCGCCCCGGCAACGGTCTCCACTCCATGCCGCACGGAGAAGGCACCTCGTGCCTCCAGGATCCGTACGACCTCCTGCTTGGCCTTGCGGTCGAGGGCCGACAGGGGCATGCCCTGTCCACGCTCCATGGCCACCAGGATGTGATCCAGGGAGTCGGCCAGCTGGGGCAGCCGTACGGCGATGACCTCGCGGCCCTCCCAGTGCAGGACGACATCGTCCTTGCCCGCCTCCTGCGGCGGCAGCATCTCGCCCCCCATGGCGTCCACCAGCGGCTTCACCGCGCTGACGAAGGGGACGTCTCCTGTAGCGGTCACTTATCGCCCTCCCCCATCACATTGACCTGGAGCGAGACGCGGGTGGCGCCGGCCGCCAGGGCCTGGCGCAGCAGCGCGTCCACCGCGCCGAGCACGGCGTCCGCCTCCCCTTCGGCGGTGTTGCCGAAGGGTCCGACATCCACCGCGTCCAGTTCGGCCTTCTGGATGACGTCGCGGGCGACGACCGCGTGGGGCGGCGCCTCGTCGAGGTCGAAGGGCTCGGTCGTGAACTCCACTCTCAATCGCACGGGGTCAACCTACTGCCGCGACCGGTTTTTCCGGCAGCCCCTCTTGACAAGAGCGAAGCATCCCCGGCAGTCTTCCATCAAGCAGAAACGAACTTCCGCTATACGGAACTCGATACCGAGTGCCGTACGGATCTCGATACGGAAGGGAGCGCCGACCCCCATGGGATTCGCAGACCAGCGCTTCAACGTCAACCTGTCGATCCTCTTCACGGAACTCCCGCTCCTGGAGCGCCCCGCGGCCGCCGCCGCGGCGGGCTTCACCGCGGTCGAGCTGTGGTGGCCCTGGGTCGACGCCCCCACCCCCGAGCAGTCCGAGCTCGACGCCCTCAAGAAGGCGATCGAGGACGCGGGCGTACAGCTCACCGGACTCAACTTCTACGCCGGACAGCTGCCGGGCCCCGACCGCGGCGCCCTGTCGGTCCCCGGCGAGGAGAGCGACAAGTTCCGCGCGAACATCGACATCGCGGCGGACTTCGCCCTCTCCCTCGGCTGCAAGGCGCTCAACGCGCTGTACGGCAACCGCGTCGACGGCGTGGACCCGGCCGTGCAGGACGAGCTCGCCCTGCAGAACCTCGTGCTCGCGGCCCGCGCCGCCGACCGCGTCGGCGCGATCCTCCTGATCGAGGCCCTGAACAAGCCCGAGTCGCCGCTGTGCCCGATCGTGAGCGCCCCCAAGGCGATCGAGATCGTGGACAAGGTGAACGCCGCCACGGGCCTCGGCAACGCCAAGTTCCTCATGGACCTGTACCACCTGTCCATGAACGGCGAGGACCTGCCCGCGGTGATCGAGCAGTACACCGCGAAGACCGGCCACGTGCAGATCGCCGACAACCCGGGCCGCGGCGCCCCCGGCACCGGTTCGCTGCCGCTCGGGGAACTGCTCGACCAGCTGGCGAAGACGGGCTACGAGGGCTACGTCGGCCTGGAGTACAAGCCCGGCGACAAGCCGAGCGCCGAGGCCTTCGACTGGCTGCCCGCCGCGGCCCGCGCCGCGCGCTGAGCGTCCCGACGCGCGCCAACTCACTTACGTACGACCGCAGTTAGAGAGGCACCCTCATGAGCAACCTCCCCAAGATCGCGTGGATCGGACTCGGCATCATGGGCTCCCCCATGTCCGAGAACCTGATCAAGGCTGGTTACTCGGTGACCGGCTTCACCCTCGAGAAGGACAAGCTGGAGCGGCTCGCGGCCGCCGGCGGCACCGCGGCCGGCTCGATCGCCGAGGCCGTCAAGGACGCCGACGTCATCGTCACGATGGTGCCCGCCTCTCCGCAGGTCGAGGCCATCGCGTACGGCGAGAACGGCATCCTCGAGAACGCGAGGTCCGGCGCGCTGATCGTCGACATGTCGTCGATCACGCCGCAGACCTCGGTGGACCTCGCGAAGGCCGCCAAGGACAAGGGCATCCGCGTCATCGACGCCCCGGTCTCCGGTGGCGAGGCCGGCGCGATCGAGGCCGTTCTGTCGATCATGGTCGGCGGTGAGCAGGCCGACTTCGACGAGGCCAAGCCGCTCCTCGACGCCCTCGGCAAGACCATCGTGCTGTGCGGTCCGCACGGCTCGGGCCAGACCGTGAAGGCCGCCAACCAGCTGATCGTCGCCGTGAACATCCAGGCGTGCGCCGAGGCCGTGGTCTTCCTGGAGAAGTCCGGCGTGGACCTGACGGCCGCGCTCGACGTCCTCAACGGCGGCCTGGCCGGCTCGACCGTCCTGACCCGCAAGAAGGACAACTTCCTGAACCGGGACTTCAAGCCCGGCTTCCGGATCGACCTGCACCACAAGGACATGGGCATCGTCACCGACGCCGCCCGCAACGTGGGCGCCGCCCTGCCCGTCGGCGGTGTGGTCGCCCAGCTCGTCGCCTCCCTGCGCGCCCAGGGCGACGGCGGCCTCGACCACTCCGCGCTGCTGCGCGGCGTCGAGCGCCTCTCCGGTCAGCAGGTCTGACCCCCCGGACTTCCGGGCCGTGGCGGCGCTGACACCTGTCCTGTCGCGCCCAGGCGTCGCCACGGCCCGGAACCATGCCTTTCACTTCAACAAACTGTTGACCATAACTTCAACAAACTGTTGACGTAGCTGTTCAGGGCCTCTTACGCTCCGGTTCACCGTCAGCAGTCCCAGCAGTTCCGTACGGAAGGTCACCCTCGCCACCATGTCGAAGCGTGTGCTCACGACCGAGTCCGGCGCTCCTGTCGCCGACAACCAGAATTCCGCCACCGCCGGCGTCGGTGGCCCGCTTCTCCTCCAGGACCAGCACCTCCTCGAGAAGCTCGCTCGCTTCAACCGCGAGCGCATCCCGGAGCGTGTCGTCCACGCGCGCGGTTCCGGCGCGTACGGCTACTTCGAGGTGACGGACGACGTCACCGGCTTCACCCACGCCGACTTCCTCAGCACGGTCGGCAAGCGCACCGAGACGTTCATCCGCTTCTCCACCGTCGCGGACAACCTCGGCGGCGCGGACGCGGTCCGCGACCCGCGCGGCTTCGCGCTGAAGTTCTACACCGAAGAGGGCAACTACGACCTCGTCGGCAACAACACCCCGGTGTTCTTCATCAAGGACCCGATCAAGTTCCCCGACTTCATCCACTCCCAGAAGCGCGACCCCTTCACGGGCAAGCAGGAGGCGGACAACGTCTGGGACTTCTGGGCGCACGCTCCCGAGGCCACGCACCAGATCACCTGGCTGATGGGTGACCGCGGCATCCCGGCCTCGTACCGCCACATGAACGGCTACGGCTCGCACACCTACCAGTGGACGAACGCCGAGGGCGAGGCCTTCTTCGTCAAGTACCACTTCAAGACGAACCAGGGCATCCGTTCGCTGTCCGGCGAGCAGGCCGCCGAGATCGCGGGCAAGGACCCCAACTCGCACCAGACGGACCTGCTCCAGGCCATCGAGCGCGGCGTCAACCCGTCCTGGACCCTGTACGTGCAGCTCATGCCGGTCGCCGAGGCGGACGACTACCGCTTCAACCCCTTCGACCTCACGAAGGTGTGGCCGCACAAGGACTACCCGCTGCAGCGCGTGGGCCGCCTGGTCCTCGACCGCAACCCGGACAACGTCTTCGCCGAGGTCGAGCAGGCCGCGTTCTCCCCGAACAACTTCGTGCCCGGCATCGGCCCCTCCCCGGACAAGATGCTCCAGGGCCGCCTGTTCGCCTACGCGGACGCGCACCGTTACCGCCTGGGCGTCAACCACACGCAGCTCGCGGTGAACGCGCCGAAGGCGGCCCACGCCGACAACTACGGCCGCGACGGCCTGATGGCGTCGAACGCGTACGGCCGCGACCGCAAGAACTACGAGCCCAACTCGTACGACGGGCCCGCCGAGACCGGCCGCCCGCTGTCGGCCCCGCTCGCCGTCGCCGGCTACACCGGCACGCACGAGGCGCCCGCCCACACCAAGGACGACGACTTCTTCCAGGCGGGCGAGCTGTTCCGCCTGATGTCGGAGGACGAGAAGTCCCGTCTGATCGCCAACATCGCCGGCGGCCTCTCGCAGGTCTCGCGCGACGACGTGATCGAGAAGAACCTGGCTCACTTCCACGCCGCCGACGCCGAGTACGGCAAGCGCGTGGAGGAAGCGGTCCGCGCCCTGCGCGAGGACTAGCACCCGAGCCGCGCCCGGGGCCTGACGGGAGGTCAGGCCCTGGACGCGAAGCCCACGCCACTGTGCAGACCCGGATGAGGGGTGGTCACACGGCGGTGCGGGCGGTCCGCCCCAGGCGGACAGGCACGGTCCGCGGCGGCTCTGCGAGCCAGTGCGGTGGTCAAGATCCTGGCGGCCCCTTCTCGACCTGAGGGAAGGCAGCCGCCGGGGTTCATCCCAGGCCGCCGCGGTACCGGCCACACCACAGAATCCGCCCGGCGGCACGCATGCATGTCTCGCCAGTCGCGTGCCTTCGGGCGGCACCAACTCCCTTCGGGGAAAGCTCCCTTCAGGGAAAGCTCCCTTCGAGGAAAGCTCCCTTCGAGGAATGCTCCCTTCAGGGAATGCTCCCTTCAAGGGAGGCTCGCTTCGGGGGAAGCACAGAACGCCGAGTACGGACGGTCCCGTACTCGGCGTTCTCGCGTTGTCCCTGCGTCGCTCAGCCGACAGCGCTCAGGAGTTGCCGCTGTCCGCCCGCGCGATCAGCTTCTCGCGCAGCACCGTCCACTGCGCCGTCATGTCGTGCACCAGATAGAGGTCGCGCCGCCGCGTCCAGGCCTGGCCCGACTCGGGGTCGTACGTGCCCGGCATCTCGAACCCGGCGGGCGCGTACGCCTTCATGCCGCGGTCGTTCGTGGTCTGCACGCAGCGCTTGACGTGGTCGCGGAAGCCGATGACGCCCGCCGTGCCGATGCCCTCCGGCAGCTTCTTGCGGGCCTCCACGACCTGCGCGGCGACCCCGTCCGTGCTCAGGTACGTGAGGGTGCCGTCCGGCGCGACGACCGGCTCGATCGACGTCACCCGGGTCATGCCGTACTTGGACTTCAGGAAGCGCGCGATCTCCCACTGCGCGTACACCGGTACGTCCCTGTGGGCGCGCACACGGGCGACGGTGTCCGCCAGCTCCTCGTTGACCGGCCCCGGCTCGTACATGACCTTCGTCGGGTCGCCGCCCCCGGCCGGCGGCCGGTTCCCGAAGCCGTACGCGACGAGGAAGTCGATCCGGCTCAAGGGCGCCGTCGGCGGGTGCCAGTCGAAGCCGATGTCGTGGAGGTGGGGCTCGACGGCGCGGGCGGTGGCCCGGTCGTCGAGTTCGTCGCCGAGCGCGGCCCGCATGTCCTTCCTCAGCCCGCCGTCGCCGTGCGAGGGGGCGGGGGCCGCGCCGAGCAGGGCGGGGGCGGCGGCCGCTGCCGCGATGCCCGCGGCGAATCTACGTCGTTCCATGTCCGGATCGTCGCCTTCCAGGACGGCCGGCCGGTCGACACCGGGCAGCGGGCGGGTGTCGGCGCGGTGTCGTACGCGGGTTCCGGTGACATGCCGAAGGGGCGGCCCACCCCCATCGGGTGAACCGCCCCTGGTCGGACCGGCAGGCGCCTGATCAGGCCGTCAGCGGCCGGATAGCGGTGGGCGCGTGGCCGGGCTCGGTGGCGAGCTCCTCGAACTCCTTGACGGCGCTGATGTCGGCCGTCGGGCTCATCGAGATGTTCGTGATGCGCTCCAGGATCGCCTCGACGACGACCGGCACCCGGTACTGCGCGGCGAGCTTCTTGGCCTCCTCGAAGGCCGGCAGGAGCTGGTCGGGCTCAGTGACGCGGATCGCCTTGCAGCCGAGGCCCTCGGCGACCTTGACGTGGTCGACGCCGTAGACACCGAGCTCGGGGCTGTTCTGGTTCTCGAACTCCAGGTTGACCTGGAAGTTGATGTCGAGACCGATCTGCGCCTGGCGGATCAGGCCCAGGTAGGCGTTGTTGACCAGGACGTGGACGTACGGGATGCGGTGCTGCGCACCGACCGCCAGCTCCTCGATCATGAACTGGAAGTCGTAGTCGCCGGAGAGGGCGACGACCTGGGTGTCCGGGTCGGCGGTGGCGACACCGAGCGCGGCCGGGATGGTCCAGCCGAGGGGGCCGGCCTGGCCGCAGTTGATCCAGTGGCGCGGCTTGTAGACGTGCAGCATCTGCGCGCCGGCGATCTGGGAGAGGCCGATGGTGGTGACGTAGCGGGTGTCGGGCCCGAACGCCTTGTTCATCTCCTCGTAGACGCGCTGGGGCTTCATCGGCACGTTGTCGAAGTGCGTGCGGCGGTGCAGCGTTCCCTTGCGCTCCAGGTGGGAGGCGACCCACGCGGAGCGGTCGGGGAGCTTGCCCGCGGCCTTGAGCTCGCGCGCGACCTCGACGAACAGTTCGAGCGCGGCCTTGGCGTCGGAGGCGATCCCGTAGTCCGGGGCGAAGATCTTGCCGATCTGGGTCGGCTCGATGTCGATGTGGACGAACGTGCGGCCCTCGCGGTACACGTCCAGCTTGTAGCCGGTGTGACGGTTGGCCCAGCGGTTGCCGATGCCGAGGACGAAGTCCGACTCCAGGAACGTGGCGTTGCCGTAGCGGTGGCCGGTCTGCTGGCCGACCATGCCCGCGTTCAGGTCGTGGTCGTCCGGGATGGTGCCCCAGCCCATGAGGGTCGGGACGACCGGCGTGTTGGTGATCTCGGCGAACTCGACCAGGAGGTCGGAGGCGTCCGCGTTGATGATGCCGCCGCCGGCGACGATCAGCGGGCGCTCGGACTCCAGGAGGAAGGAGATCGCCTTCTCGATCTGGGCGCGGGTCGCGGCCGGCTTGTAGACGGGCAGCGGCTCGTACGTCTCCGGGTCGAATTCGATCTCGGTCTGCTGGACGTCGATCGGCAGGTCGATGAGGACCGGGCCGGGACGGCCGGAGCGCATCAGGTGGAACGCCTGCTGGAAGACGCCGGGCACCTGGGCCGCTTCGAGGACGGTGACCGCCATCTTCGTGACCGGCTTGGCGATCGTGGCGATGTCGACGGCCTGGAAGTCCTCCTTGTGCAGGAGGTGGGTGGGCGCCTGGCCCGTGATGCACAGGATCGGGATGGAGTCACCGGTGGCCGAGTAGAGGCCGGTGATCATGTCGGTGCCGGCCGGGCCCGACGTACCGATGCAGACCCCGATGTTGCCCGGGTTCGTACGGGTGTAGCCCTCGGCCATGTGTGAGGCGCCCTCGACGTGGCGGGCCAGCGTGTGGCTGATGCCGCCGACCTCCTTGAGGGACTTGTAGAAGGGGTTGATGGCGGCACCCGGCACGCCGAACGCGTTCGTGACGCCTTCGCGCTTGAGGATCTCAACTGCCGCGCTGGCAGCGGTCATACGAGCCATTGAGTTCTCCTGCTTCGGCTGTCGGATTCGCGCTCCCGTCGCGCCCCGCGGCGAGCTGTGAGTCCGTGTCGTCTTCGTACTGTCTTCAGCTTCTAATTTCCACATTGCGGAAACTAGCTTCTGCTATATGGAAGCAATGTAGGCGGCGACCCCCCGACCGTCAAGGGACGGCCTCTCGTCGACGGATCCGGAGGGATCTCGCCCGACTGCCTGCCGCGGCCGGGGAGTTTGGAGGACGATGGGCGCCGAGGGCGGGAAGCCATCGCGTGAGCCCGGGTGCGGAGCCCCCGGGCGGATGCCGGGAGTGGGTCATGGCTCAGAACGTGCCGGTACGGTGCCCCGCCTGCCGGCGTGAACAGGTGTATGCCCCATCGGTCTATCCGTGCTCGTGCGGCGCGCCCGTCGTGGCGCCGTTGCGGCGCGGAGCGCCCGCCGAGCCGGTCACGCACCGCACCTGGCTCGACGACTGGGTGACCGTGCGGTGCGGGGCCTGCGGGCGCCGGGACCGCTGGCCACGCCCGGAGCTCGGCTGCGCGTGCGGCACGGTGCTGCGGATCCCGGTCGAGGGCGATCCGGCGCCGAGCCATGACGCGTCGCCGGGCTCCGGCATGGCGGGCGACGCGGCCTGGCCGGGGCCCGCGCATCCGCCCACGGCGGACGGT
The DNA here is from genome assembly GCF_026340095.1 of Streptomyces sp. NBC_01446. GTDB lineage: Bacteria > Actinomycetota > Actinomycetes > Streptomycetales > Streptomycetaceae > Streptomyces > Streptomyces aureus. The sequence continues at coordinate 1,674,084 of NZ_JAPEPO010000001.1, forward strand.
CCGGATCCGGCCGCTGCGACGCGGCCGGGGCCCGCCCACATTCCGCTGCCGCCCACGGCCCCCGTCCCGCGCCCCGCGTTCCAGCCGGTGGCCATCCGCACGGCGCGCGACGCCGTGACCGCCGTCGCCCTCTATCTGCGCTGGCTCGGCTACCGGGACGTCCGCCGCGCCGACCAGCGCCCCTCGTCCGGCATCGGCCTCGCGGCCCGCGGCGTCGTCGCCCAGGTCGAGCCGTCGGTGCGGCCCGCCACCCTGCGGGACGTGGAATGCCTGTGGCTGACCGGCATGACGGAGTCGGCGGTCTGCGTCTACTTCTCACTCGCGGGCTACGCCGAGGACGCGCGCACCCGCGCCGATGAACTCGGTGTCCCGCTCTTCGTCCTCGACCTGGCGGGCGTGCCCCAGCCGGTCAACAATCCGGCGGACGAACTGATAGCTGCCGGGGCGTAGGCCCTGCCGGGTTCCGCCTCGGGGACGGCCACGGGGGCGAGCACGAGGAGGGGCACGAGAGCGGGGCCTCACCCGGGCCGACCGCGCCCGGGTGAGGCCCCGCAGACATCCGTACGCCTCAGCCGGCGTCGCCCCCGTACCCCTCCCGCAGTTCGATCTTGCGGACCTTGCCGCTCACCGTCATCGGGAACGCGTCCAGGATGCGCAGCCGGGTCGGCGTCTTGTAGTGGGCCAGCTGGTCGTGGCAGTACGCGCGCAGTTCCTCCAGGGTGAGCGTGCCCTCGGGGTCGCGGAGGATGACGCAGGCCAGGACCTCCTCCCCGTACCGCTCGTCGGGCACGCCCACGACCTGGACGTCCGCGATCTTCGGGTGGGCGTAGAGGAACTCCTCGATCTCGCGCGGGTAGACGTTCTCGCCGCCCCTGATGATCATGTCCTTGATGCGGCCGACGATCTGGACGTAGCCGTCCTCTCGCAGGACCGCCAGGTCACCCGTGTGCATCCACCGCCCCGGGTCGATGACCTCGGCCGTCTTCTCCGGCTCGTCCCAGTAGCCGAGCATCACGCTGTAGCCGCGCGTGCACAGCTCCCCCGGCTCGCCGCGCGGCAGCGTCACGCCGCTGACCGGGTCGACGACCTTGACCTCGATGTGCGGAAGGACGCGGCCGACCGTGCCCGTGCGGCGCTCCAGGTCGTCGTCGCGGCGCGTCTGCGTGGAGACGGGCGACGTCTCGGTCATGCCGTAGCAGATGGACACCTCCGCCATGTGCATCTCGGCGACGACCCGCTTCATGACCTCGACGGGGCACGGCGAACCCGCCATGATGCCGGTCCGCAGCGACGACAGGTCGTACGTCGCGAAGTCGGCGAGGTTCAGCTCGGCGATGAACATGGTCGGGACGCCGTACAGCGACGTGCACCGTTCGCGCTCGACCGCGTGGAGCGTGGCGACGGGGTCGAAGGACGGGGCGGGGATGACGATGCAGGCACCGTGCGACGTGGCGCCGAGGTTTCCCATCACCATGCCGAAGCAGTGGTAGAAGGGCACGGGCAGACAGACCCGGTCCTGCTCGGTGTAGCCGACCGTCTCGCCCACCCAGAAGCCGTTGTTCAGGATGTTGTGGTGGGAGAGCGTGGCACCCTTCGGGAAGCCGGTCGTGCCCGAGGTGTACTGGATGTTGACCGGGTCGTCGCAGCTCAACTCGGCCTGCCTGGCGTCGAGTTGCCCCACCGTCACCGCTGCCGCGCCCGCCGTCAGGGCGTCCCATCCATGGTCGCCGATGAAGACCGTCTCGCGCAGCTCGGGGCACCGCTCCCGCACCTGCCGGACGAGGGCCCGGTAGTCGCTGCCCTTGTGCTCGGTCGAGGCGATGAGGATGGAGACGCCCGCCTGCTTGAGCACGAACTCCAACTCGTGGGCGCGGTAGGCAGGGTTGATGTTCACCATGACCGCACCGATGCGCGCGGTCGCGTACTGCACCAGGACCCACTCGGGGCAGTTGACCGCCCAGATCCCGACCCGGTCACCCTTGAGCACACCTCTGGCGAGCAGTCCGCGCGCCAACTCGTCGACGTCCGCGCCGAACTGGGCGTAGGTCCACCGCCGTCCGGACGGCACGTCGACCAGTGCGTCACGATCGGGGTGGGCGGCCACGGCCCGGTCGAGGTTGCGGCCGATCGTGTCGCCGAGGAGCGGCGCCGGGTCCGTCCCGTGCGCGTACGAGAGGGACGGGGGCTGGATTGTCGTGAGGGGTTCGCGTGTCATCGGAAGTCCTCCTCCCGGTACTCCGCCGTGGAACCCTGCGCCGTACGCTCGCGCAGCTCGATCCGCCGGATCTTGCCGGAGACCGTCTTCGGCAGCTCCGCGAACTCCAGGCGCCGGACGCGCTTGTACGGCGCGAGGACGTCCCGCGAGTGCTCGAACAGCAGCTTCGCCGTATCGGGCCCGGGTTCGTACCCCTCGGCGAGGACGACGTACGCCTTGGGGACGGCGAGCCGCAGCTCGTCGGGGGCGGGCACGACCGCGGCCTCGGCGACCGCCTCGTGCTCCAGGAGCGCGCTCTCCAGCTCGAACGGGCTGATCTTGTAGTCGGAGGCCTTGAACACGTCGTCCGACCGGCCGACGTACGTGAGATAGCCGTCGGCGTCACGCGAGCCGATGTCGCCGGTGCGGTAGTAGCCGCCCGCCATCGCCTCGGCCGTGCGCTCGGGGTCTTGGTGATAGCCGGCCATGAGGCCGACGGGGCGCTCGGACAGGTCGAGGCCTATCTCGCCTTCCTGCACGCCGGGTTCGCCGGTGACCGGGTCCAGCAGCTCCACCTTGTAGCCGGGGCTGGGGCGCCCCATCGAGCCGGTCTTCAGCTCCTGACCGGGGCTGTTGGAGACCTGCACGGCCGTCTCCGTCTGCCCGAACCCGTCCCGGATGGTGACGCCCCAGGCGCGCCGCACCTGCTCGATGACCTCGGGGTTCAGCGGCTCCCCCGCGGCGACGACCGCGCGCGGCGGCGTCGCGAGCTGCGTCAGGTCGGCCTGGATGAGCATGCGCCACACGGTGGGCGGGGCGCAGAAGGACGTGACGCCCGCGCGCTCCATGACCTCCATGAGCCGGCCCGCGTCGAAGCGCGTGTAGTTGTAGAGGAAGACGGTCGCCTCCGCGTTCCACGGCGCGAAGAAGTTCGACCAGGCGTGCTTGGCCCAGCCGGGCGACGAGATGTTCAGATGGACGTCTCCGGGACGCAGACCGATCCAGAACATGGTCGCCAAGTGCCCTACGGGATAGGACACATGGGTGTGTTCGACGAGCTTGGGCCGGGCGGTCGTGCCGGAGGTGAAGTACAGGAGGAGCGGGTCCTGCGCGAAGGTGACGCCGTCGGGCTCGAACGTCTCGGAGGCGCCGTCGGCGTCCTCGTACGAGAGCCAGCCGTTCGTGGCGCCCGCGCCGCTCGCGCCGACCACGGTTCGGGTGAAGTCGCCGGGGACCTCGGTGAACTTCTCGACGTCCTCGGGCCGCACGATGACGTGCCGGGCCCGGCCGCGGTCGACGCGGTCGCGCAGGTCGGCGGGGCCGAGCAGCGGCGTCGCGGGGATGACGACGGCCCGCAGCTTCATCGCGGCGAGCATGATCTCCCACAGCTCCACCTGGTTGCCGAGCATCAGGAGGACCCGGTCGCCCGCGCCAACGCCCTGGCCGCGCAGCCAGTTCGCGACGCGGTTCGAACGGCGGCGCAGCCCGTCGAAGGTGAAGCGGCCCTGGCGGCCGTCCTCCTCGACGATGTGCAGGGCCGTCTTCCCGTTGCCGTCGGCGATCGCGTCGAACCAGTCGAGGGCCCAGTTGAACCGCTCGGGGCGCGGCCAGGCGAAGCCCTCGTACGCGGTGGTGTAGTCGTCCGCGTTCCGCAGCAGGAAGTCCCTCGCCGTGCGGAACTGCTCGGTCGGACTCGGATCCGTACCGCTGGTCGCCGTCGTCATGTGTCCTCCTCATTGCGGACCGTGCATGCCATCGTGTAATCCGTGACGCAGATCTCACCACCCCCGGACGGGGGTGGTGTACGACCCGCTCTCTGGAGGGACACGGCGAGTGAGCGCAGACGGGGCCGACGCGGTGGAGATGCGTGCCGCTCTGGTGCGACTGCGGCGGGGCACGGGACTGCCCGTCGCGTTCGGCGGACTCATGGCGGGCGGCCCCATGACGGGCGGCACCGGCTCGGTGCGCATCGGTGAGCTGAGCGGCGCGGTGACGGGCGCGCTCCGCGGTCTCGCCATCGCGACGGGCAACGGCCTGGGCGGCAAGGCGCTCGCCCTGTCCCGGCCGTGCGCCGTCACGGACTACCCGGTGTCGCGGCACATCAGCCACGAGTACGACGCGGCGGTCGCGGCCGAGGGCCTGCTCTCGGTCCTCGCGGTCCCCGTCGTCGTACGCCGCCGGGTCCGTGGCGTCCTCTACGGGGCCCTGCGCACCGCCCAGCCACTGGGCGACCGCACGCTGGGCGAGGCGGTCGCGGCCGCACGCGACGTGGAACAGGCGCTGGTGGTACGGGACGAGGCGCGGGCGCTGCTGGCGGCGGTGGCGGGAGCGGGGGCCGCCGGCTCGGTGGCCGGCGGGGTGGCCGGGTCCGTTGCTGGCGCGGGTGGCCCGACGGCCGGTTCGGGGGCCGGCGCGGCCGTCGGTTCGGCGGCGTGGGAGGAGGTGCGGGAGGCGCACGGCGCGCTGCGGGCGCTCGCGCCTCGCGTCATGGATCCGGCACTGCGCGAGGAACTCCTCGCGGTGTGCGGGCGGCTCGCCTCGGCGACGGCTCCGCCACCGGTTCGGGACGTGGGCCTCACGCCGCGCGAGGTGGACGTCCTCGCGTGCGTGGCCACGGGCGCGACGAACGCGGTCACGGCCGAGCGGCTCGGTCTGCGGCCCGAGACGGTCAAGGCCTATCTGCGGTCGGCGATGCGGAAACTGGGCGCGCACACGCGCCTGGAGGCGGTGGTGGCGTCACGGAGGGCGGGGCTGCTGCCTTAGCCGCTCCTTGAGGGCCATGCCCTCGGGAGTCGGGAGCACTGCCTCAGGTGCTCCATGGACGGGAAAGGGGGGTGCGGGACATGCTGGGGAACATGGTGTCCACCGATCGGTATCTCGCCTTCGCGGCGATGTCGCTCCTCGTGATCGTGATCCCTGGGCCGAGTGTGCTGTTCGTGATCGGGCGCGCGCTCGCGCACGGCCGGCGCACGGCGGTCGCGACGGCGCTCGGCAACGTCATCGGCTCGTACGTGCTCGTGGTGGCCGTGGCGCTCGGGATCGGTTCCCTGGTGGAGCGCTCAGCCGGGGTGTTCATGGCGGTGAAGCTGGCGGGAGCCGCGTATCTGGTCCTCCTCGGCGTGCAGGCTTTCCGGCACCGCAAAGAGATGCGGGCCGAGGACATCCGGGGGCCGCAGGGCCCGCCGCGCGGCGATCTGCGAACGGTTGCGGACGGAGCGCTCGTCGGGGTCACCAACCCCAAGGGCATCGTCTTCTTCGCGGCGGTCCTGCCGCAGTTCGTGGACCACTCGGCCGGTCAAGTGCCCGCGCAGATGCTCCTGTTGGGACTGATGCCGATCTCGATCGGCCTGGTCACGGACACGCTGTGGGGCCTGACGGCGTCCGCCGCGCGTACGTGGTTCGCCCGGTCCGACCGGCGCCTGTCACTGATCGGCGGCACGGGAGGCTTCGCGATGATCGGCCTGGGCGTGACGGTCGCGGCGACGGGCCGCGCCGACTGATCCCCGACGGCCGGCCCGGCGCCGCGGCTGCCGCTACTCGGGCCGTACGGTCCCGAACCGGATGTCGCACGCGCCCGCGACCCCCAGCGTGCGCGCGGTGCTCCCGGCCTCGTGCGTGAGGGCGTCGCGCTGCCCCGCGGTGAGCTTCCCGAAGGGCTGGAGGGTGAGCGTGGCGGAGGCGTCCTTGGCCTCGTCGAGCTTCCAGAGCCCGGCGAGCAGGCCGTCGACGAGGAAGGCGGGATAGGCGATGTTCCCCTTCCAGGTGCTGTCCTTGTACGCGAGCGGCACGTGGCGGGTGCGGTCGGCGTGCGAGAGCAGCAGGTTGTCGAACTCGGGCAGGAGACGCGGCGGGGCGGGGGTGTCCTCGTCGGGGCGAGGCGCGTCGGGCAGGTCGAAGAGCTCGACGCCGTGCGGGTCACGAAAGGTGGCCAACTGCGGCCGCAGCCGCTCGAAGACCTCCTTCATGCGGGTCAGGCCCGCCCACTGCTGCATGTCCTTGACGGAGGCGGGCCCGAACGCGGCCAGATAGCGCAGGACGGTGTCGTCCGGGGCGGGCGCCGGGTCGGCGGCGCGGTCGAGCCAGTGCCCGGCGGTGGTCAGGGCGACCTGGCCGCTGCGCTTCCACAGGCCGCGCGGTGTGGCCTGCACGAGCGGCAGCCGGCAGCGGACGGCGATCGTGAGGGCGAGGGGGTCGGCGTCGGGCCACTCGGCAAGTAGCAGCTCCCGGATCTGCTTGGGGGTGCGCGGCTCCTGCTCGACGTACGCCTTGGTGAGCGCGGCGAGCCGGTCGAGGTCGACACCCGACAGGCCCTTCGCCAACGTCTTCAACTCCCGCTCCAGCGCGGGCTGGACGAGCGGCCGCAGGCTCATGCAGTCGTCGGCGCTGTGGAGGTGGACGGTCGAGCGCATGGTGGCGATACGGACGACCTCGCGGTCCTCCAGGAGCCGGGAGAGCTCGGCGGGGTCGAAGCCGTCGAGCCGGGCGGCGAGCGCGACATAGGGCGGCTTCACGTTCTGCGCCTGGAGCCCCAGCAGATGTTCCACGGCGCCCTTCACGGTGACCGGTGAGCGGCGCAGCAGGAACTGACGATCGAGGGTGGCACGCCCCAGGGCACGGGCCGATAGGGTGGGAGCAGCCGTACGACGCATGCCCGACGGGGCCGCGCTCCGCTTCGTGGTCATGCTCGGCAGGCTAGCGGGAGTTGCGGACAAGCTCTGGCCTAAAGCCACCGGCCCGTCGACCAGGGTGGGCCCGCCCTCGCGCCCGCCCTCCCCCGACGATCACCCCGCACCGGCCGTATTGGGGCCATATATCCTGCACAGTGGCCGAAGTGACAGCCGTTTCGACACGCAAGGCGGAGACATGGCAGAGCGGCGGGCCCGCCCCGGAGCGGAACCGAAGAAGTACATGTGGCGCCGCACCGCCGGACAGCCGCCGGTGAACCGACCCCGGCCCGAAGCCACTTCGCCCGCGCCCGCCACGCCCACGAACCCCGTGTCGGAGACGGGCAGCGTGGTGCAGGCGGCGCTGTACCGGGACGGGGTCCGGGTGTCGTCGCCCGCGACGCTCGCCGAGACGTTCCGCGAGCTGGGCGAGCAGCCGGACGGCATGGCATGGATCGGCCTGGCCCGCCCGACCGAGTCCGAACTCCTTTCCCTGGCGGACGAGTTCGACCTGCATCCGCTCGCGGTCGAGGACGCGCTGGAGGCACACCAGCGGCCGAAACTGGAGCGGTACGGGGACACGCTGTTCGTCGTCCTGCGCGCCGCCCGCTACCTGGACGCGCCGGAGGAGGTCGAGTTCGGGGAGCTGCACGTGTTCGTCGGCGCGGACTTCGTCATCACGGTCCGCCACGGCGCGGCGCCCGACCTGTCCGGCGTGCGCCGCCGCATGGAGGACTCCCCCGAGCTGCTGAAACTCGGCCCCGAGGCGGTGCTCTACGCGATCCTCGACGCGGTCGTGGACGGCTACGCCCCGGTCGTCGCCGGCGTCCAGACGGACATCGACGAGATCGAGACGGAGGTGTTCAGCGGTGCGCCGGAGGTGTCCCGGCGCATCTACGAACTCTCGCGCGAGATGGTTGAGTTCCAGCGCGCGACCCGCCCCCTGGTCGGCATGCTGCACGGCCTGATGGCGGGCTTCGCCAAGTACGGCACGGACGAGGAACTCCAGCGCTACCTGCGGGACGTGGCCGACCACGTCACGCACACCAGCGAACGGGTCGACGGTTTCCGCCAGGCCCTCGCGGACATCCTGACGGTGAACGCGACGCAGGTGACCCAGCAGCAGAACGCGGAGATGCGGGCACTGGCGGAGGCGGGCTTCGAGCAGAACGAGGAGATCAAGAAGATCTCGTCCTGGGCGGCCATCCTCTTCGCCCCGACCCTGGTCGGCACGATCTACGGCATGAACTTCGACCACATGCCGGAGCTGGGCTGGGGGTTCGGCTACCCGTTCGCGATCCTGCTGATGGCGGTGGTGTGCGTGAGCCTGTACTTCATCTTCAAGCGGCGGGACTGGCTCTAACGACGAGCAGAGCCGGGGCGGCAACGAGGCCGGCCACCGTGACGGTGTTGAAGACGAACGCGATGCACGAGTAGGCGGTCACGGTCCGGCGCATCCCGTACACGTACCGCTGGAGCACCGTGCCCCGCGTCGATCGGCGGGCCCAGGTCAGGCGGGGGTCTGCTCGTCGTCGCTCCGCTCGGCGCGACCGAGCGCGAGATCGATGACCAGTCGCCAGTTCATGGCCGGTGCAGGTGCGACGACGCCGGGACGGTCGCGCGGTACCAGGACCCGCAGCGCGCCCGGGCGCAGCGTGCACACGACCGGGGTGGGCATCTGCAGCGCCTCGCCGTCGACCGCGACGGGGATCTCGTCCGTCCCCGCGGTCACCTCGACCCGCTGTGCGGTCATGACGGTCAGCCCCGTGGACTGCGTGCCCCGCACCGCCAGGTCGGCGGCCTGCGCGGCGTCCTCCACCCGGATCCCGAGCACCCCCAGCTCTCCGTCGTCGAGACTGGGCCGACGGCCGCCGACGCTGAGCTCGTCGGGTGGGGCGTACGGGTTGTTGCTGACCAGCAGTGCCTGCTGGGCGGAGAGCACGGTGCCGTCGACCTGCGCGTCGAGCCGTCGCACCCCTTCGCCGAGCAGCAGGTCCGGCATGAGGGACAGCGCCGTGCCCGCCTTGTCGTCGCGGTACTCGGGCCGTTGCACGACGTCGGCGTACACCCCGAAGGACACGGTGTTGACGAAGGCACGGCCCCCGACGTCGCCGAGGTCGACCCGGAGCTCCTCGCCGTCGGTCAGCGCGTCGAGGCAGCGAGACGGATCGGAGCGGTCGAGGCCCAGGTCCATGGCGAAGTGGTTACGGGTGCCGGCCGAGACGACGAGGAACGGCAGGTCGTGCGCGGCCGCGACCGCCGCCACCAAGGCCTGGGTGCCGTCCCCGCCCGCGACGCCGAGCAGGTCCGCGCCCTCTGCAGCGGCGCGCCGGGCCAGCGCGGCGACATCGGCCGGGGCGGAGGGGTCGAGCAGGATCACCCGCGCGCCGAGTTCCTCCGCCCGCTCGACCAGCCCGAAGCGGCCGACCTTCCCGCCCCCGGACTTCGGATTCATGATCAGCACCGGCCGGTTCGGCGGGGGCGCAGCGATCGTCCGCCACGGGCGTTCCGGACGCGATCTGCGCAGCGCCGCCCGGGCGAAGCCCGCCGCCGCACCCCAGCACAGACACAGGCCCAGAGCCGTCAGCCACAGACCGTCGTGCGCGTAGAGCACCAGGACGGCGACGGGTGCCACGACCGCGAGGAGCGCCCCGAGCAGCCGCACCGCGCGGCGGTGCGCCACGAACCACCAGACGCCCGCGGCGCAGGCGACCAGCCCGAGGAGCCCGGCCCCGACAACGACGAGCCCGCCCTCCCCCAGTGCCAGCACGAGCACGGCCACCGACCCCATCGCCGCGAGCAGGGCCAGACGCGCCAGCAGCCGCGCGGCCCCACTCCCCTCGGGGCCCTTCGCACGCATCCTGCCCATGGTGTCCTCTCCGTGTGCCTTCAGTGGGGGTTGTCGGCGTGCCACCCGGCGTAGTCGGCGACCGCCGTGGCGACGTCGAAGGCCGGGGCGAAGCCGGTGTCTTGGGTGAGCAGGCCGGTGTCGGGTGCGTAGCAGCAGTCACCGCCGTCGCGAGCGGGACCACTGATACAGCCGTCGACCGGGACGGCGTGGGCACTGAACACCCTGCTCATGTCGGTCCTTCGCTGGTGATCACATGGCTTGAGGGAACTCGAGGAGAGTCGAACGAGGCAGCGGGGGCGGTAGCGGCGGTGTCCGCCATGGCTAGATCCTGTGCTGTCCGGGACGCCTGGACAACCATGGCCGCCACATGGGCGCTCCGTGTCGGCTGCGTGCGAACCGGCGTCTGCTGCCGTTCCTCTCCCGTTCCGCCCGTTCCTCTTCCGTTCCGCCCGAGATCCGTTCAGGCCGAGATCCGTTCAGGTCGAATCAAGTGCCCGGAACGGAGTCGTGCCGGTCGAGGGCGAGCCAGACGCGGTCGCGGGTGACCGGCACCTCGGTGAACCGGATGCCGGTGGCGTCGCGCAGCGCGTTGGCGAAGGCGGGGGCGACCGGGTTGAAGGGGCTCTCGCTCATCGACTTGGCGCCGAGCGGGCCGATGGCGTCGGTGGTCTCCATGAAGTGGACCTCGGTACGCGGGACGTCGGCGTACTGCGGGAGGCGGTAGCGGCGGAAGGCGGCGGTCGTGACCTCGCCGCGGTGGTCGACGCGTACCGTCTCGAAGAGCGTCGCCCCGAGCGCCTGCGCGACGCCTCCCTCGACCTGGCCGCGGCACTGCGTCGGGTTCATGACCTTGCCCGCGTCGGCGGCGTGGACGCTGCGCAGGATGCGGATCTCGCCGGTGTCGGGGTCGACGGCGAGGCGGAACCACTGGGCGTTGAAGGCGACGGAGCGGGGCGAGCCGCCCCAGTGGCCGTCGGCGGCCACCTCGTCCGTCGCGCCGTTCGCCTCGGCCGCCTCGTACAGCTCCTTCAGCGTCACCACCCGGCCCGCGCAGTCGACGGCCTCGGCCCCCAGTACGCACAGGTGGCGGGCGACCCCCGTGCGCCGGGGGGCGAAGGTCCGCAGCCGTTCGGCGAGCGAGCCGGCGGCGAGGAGGACGGCCTTGCCGGCCACCACCGTGCCCGCGGAGCCGAAGGCGCCGGTGTCGTGGCGGACGACGTCGGTGTCGGACTGCCGGACCGTGAGGCGGTCCTCGGTGGTGTTCAGGGCGCCTGCGGTGATCTGCTTGTGGACGGTGGTGGTGCCGTTGCCGAACTCGGCCGTGCCGACGGCGATGTCGTACGTCCCGTCGGCCAGGAGCGACACACGGGCGTCGGCGTAGTGCCCGCCGGGCGGCCCGGTCGCGATCATCGCCAAGGCCGTGCCCTGCCCGACCAGCCAGCCCTCGGGGGCACCGGCGCCTACGGCAACCACGGCCCCGTCGGCAGCCTTCCTCGGCGGCCTGTTCGCTGTCGGCGACCACGGCGGCGACGCGCTGGCCGACGTGGCGGACGGTGTCGTCGAGGACGCGGGTGTCGTCGGGGTCCTCGGTGGGGTGCTCGTGACGGGCCGAGGAGTACAGGGTCCCGGGGGCGTCCTCGTGGGTGAGGACGGCGTGCACGCCGGGCACGCGCAGGGCGTCCGCGGTGTCGATGGAGACGATGCGGGCGTGCGGGTGCGGGGAGCGCAGCAGCTTCATGTGGAGGAGGCCGGGCACCTCGACGTCGAAGGTGTAGCGGGCGGTGCCGGTCACGACCTGAGGGCCCGCGGGCGCGCCGAGGCTCTTGCCGACCGCCTTGCCCGCACAGGGGCGTTCGGTGTGCCGCACGCCCCGCACGGAGTCCTCGATGGCGCGGTATCCGGTGCACCGGCAGATGTTGCCCTTGAAGGCGCGGGGCAGGTCGTCCAGTTTGCCGTCGTCGTGTTCGGTGCCCCGCTCGGCTTCGAGGGCGGCCGTCGTCATCAGGAATCCGGCGGTGCAGAAGCCGCACTGGAACCCCTGGGCTCCGAGGAACTTCTGCTGGACGGGGTGGAGTTCACCCTCCGGGGACGCGAGGCCCTCGACGGTCGTCACGGAGCGGCCCTGTGCCCGTACGGCCGGATACAGGCAGCTGTGGACCGGCTCCCCGTCCACATGGACCGTGCAGGCGCCGCAGTCGCCCGCGTCACAGCCCTTCTTCACCCCGAACCAGCCGCGCTCGCGCAGATACGTACGCAGACACTGGCCCGCCCGCGGCTCGGTGTCGAAGCGCTGGGCGTTGACCTCGATGTCGAAGCTCATCGTGCACCGTCCTGGGAGAGCCGGGTCAGTTCATGGCGGACTTCCTCGGCGAGGCGGAAGCCCATGTGCCGCCGCCACTCGGGCAGTCCGTGGATGTCGTCGAACCAGTCGTCCTCGCCCACGGCCGCCTCGATCGCCCGCCGGAGTTCGCCCTTGTCGGGCGGCAGCGGGAACCAGAGGCGGAACGGCCGCACGGCCGCCGCGCTGATCGTCACCGGCCATCGACCCGTCCACCGGATCGAGCGTCCCGATGACCAGCGCTCCCGAGCGGCCGAGCCCGTGCAGCGACGCCTGGCGGAAGGCCGTACGGCAGCCGAGGGCCCGCGCGGGCACGGTGACCGAGCGGAGCAACTCGCCCTCGCCGAGGTCCTTGCGGCCCGCGCCGGTGATGAAGTCGGCGACCTTCACGGTCCGTCCCACCCCTGCCTGCGACTGGAGCAGACAGGTGCCGTCGAGTGCGGCGGTCAGCGAGATCATGGGTCCGGCCGGCAGCCCGTTGCACAGGTTCCCACCCACGGTCGCCATGTTCCAGATCTTGAACGAGGCCAGAAAGGCACGGCAGCACTGCTCGATCAGCGGCGCCGCCGCGGCCCCGAACTTCCGCCCGAACCGGGAGAGTTGGGCGATGGTGCACGTTGCCGCGATCTCCAGCGAGCCGTCCTCAGCGAGGGTGAGTGACTCCCAGCCCATGCGGCTCAGATCCACCAGGCGCCGCAGATGGGGCTGCGGCTCGGAGAACAGGTATGTGCCCCCGCCGAGCCATGCGTCGCCCGGTTGCCACGGCTCACGCAGCCGCGCGTCACGTACTTCCTTCACCGTGTTCAGATCCATGTCTCCAACGCCCCTCAGCTGCTGCCTCACAGCCAGTGAAGCCGGGAGGAGGGCCGGAAACGACTGGTGCACCACACGGAAAACGTCACCCCGGCGCCGTGGGTGTTGGTTGAACGACCAAGCAGCTTTCGGCTCCGGCACACCGGGATAACGGACCCAGCCTGTCCGCGTGAAGTGTCAGGGTGGCTTCAGGGACGCGGACGCGCTGTCCCGCGGATCTCTTGCCCGCACACACGCACCCCACTGAGAACGGAGCACTCTGTGAGCCGCCACATCCAGGTCACTTTCGACGCCCACGACCCGAGGTCGCTGTCCTCGTTCTGGCGCGACGCTCTGGGTTACGTCCACCCCGGGCCGCCCGGCGTCGAGGTTCCCGAGGGCGCCGACCCGCTGGCCGCGTGGGACGACTTCCTCGCGCGGATCGGCGTACCGCAGGAGCAGCGCAACACGCGGTCGGCCATCGAGGACCCGGACGGGCGGGGCCCGAGGCTGTTCTTCCAACAGGTGCCGGAGGACAAGGCCGCCAAGAACCGCGTCCACCTCGACGTCCGTGCGGCCCCCGGTCTCGAGGGAGAGGAGCGGATGACGGCGCTCGAGGCCGAGTGCGCCCGGCTCGTCGCGCTTGGCGCCGCGCGGGTACGCCGCGACGAGCCCGCTCCCCCGCTGAGCACGGGCTACATCGTGATGACCGACCCGGAGGGGAACGAGTTCTGCCTGGACTGACGCGTCGCGGCGGTACCGCGCGGGGCCTACCTGCGTCCGGGGCGCAGTGCGTGCTGGGCGGCGAGGCGGACGGGAGCGTTCTGGGCTCCGTAACCGCGGTATCCGCCGTCGCGCTGGACCACTTCGAAGAACACCCGGCCGACCGTCTCCGTATAGAAGTGCCGGAAGGTGCCGTGCTCGTCGCGGTCGTAGAGGATGCCGAGCTCCCGGTACGTCTCCGCCTCGCCCGGGGCGAACTCGAAGCGCGCCGCCAAGTCGTCGTAGTAGTTGGGCGGTACGGGCAACGGGCGCCCGCCCGCGTCCTGGAAGTCGCGCGCGGCGGCGACCACGTCGTCCGTCGCCAGGGCGATGTGCTGGGCGCGGCCGGCGTCGTCGGCGGGGCCGGCGCCGATGCCGAGGGCGATCCGCACCCTGCCGTCGTCGTTCGTGACGGCGCGGCTGCGCAGCAGCCCGTAGGGGTCGGCGACGTCGACGCTTTCCTGGGGCCTGAGCCCGAGGACCGTGCGGTGGAAAAGCGCGGCCTCGTCGAACTGGTGCCAGGGCTGGGTCAGGGCGAGGTGGTCGATGCGCAGGACGGCGCCCCGCGAGTCCCGGTCCGCGGCGCCGTCTCCGGCGCCGTCTCCGGCGCCGGTCAGGGGTGGGAAGTCCTCCCGCCAGTTCGGCAGGCCCGCCCGGTCCGTCGCGCAGAAGAAGATCTCCACGCCGTCGGGCGCCGCCACCGCGTCCAGCGGGGCGTCCTGCGGTGCCCGGTGACGCGGCAGTACGGGGGCGAGGAGCGACTCGGCGCGGGCCGCCGCGCCCACCGGGTCGGGGGATTCCAGGCCGAGCGCGGCGAGGGCGAGCCCGTCGCGGTGGCGGACCGGATCCGTGGTGACGAGGATGCGGGCGTCGCCGCGCTGCCACAGTTCGACGGGCTTGCTGCGGTGCCTGGCCGTCCGGGCCAGGCCGAGCGCCCCGAGGAGCGAGGACACGGCACCGGCGTCCGGGGTGGTGAGTTCCGCGAAGGCGAAGCCGGTGGGCTGGACCGGTGCGGGCGGCGCCGCGATCCCGGCGGCCTCCTGGAGGAGCATCAGGGAGCGCCGGGCGTCGACGGCGGTGGGGCCCGCGTCGGCCTGCCGGAAGACGTCGTTGAACACCTCCAGCGACAGCGGGCCCGTGTAACCGGCGTTGATCACGTGCCGGACGAGTCCGGTCACGTCCAGGCCGCCCTGCCCGGGGAAGCAGCGGTAGTGGCGGCTCCACTGGAGCACGTCCATCGCCATCAGCGGGGCGTCGGCGAGCTGGAGGAAGAAGATCTTCTCGCCCGGGATGGCCTCGATGCCCTTGGGGTCACAGCCGCGGGCGAGGATGTGGAAGCTGTCCAGACAGGTGCCGAGCGCCGGGTGCCCCGCCGCCTCGACGATGCGCCAGGCGTGCTCGTACGTGCTGACGTGGCGGCCCCAGGCGAGTGCTTCGTAGGCGACGCGGACGCCGTGTTCCTGCGCCGACTCCGCGAGCCGGTGGAGGTGTTCGGCGGCGAGCGCGTCGTCGTCGACGGCGAGGGGCGAGACGCTGGAGCACACCAGGACGGTGTCCGTGCCGAGCCGGTTCATCAGCCGGAACTTGTGCTCGGCGCGGCGCAGGTTCCGCTCGAACTCCTTCGGCGGCACGGCCTCGATGTCCCGCATCGGCTGGTAGAGGTCGACGGTCAGGCCGAGGTCGGCGGTGCGGGCCCTGATCTCCTCGGGGGTCAGGGGACTCGCGAGGAGATCGTTCTCGAAGATCTCCACCCCGTCGAATCCGGCGGAGGCGGCGGCGGTGAGTTTCTCGGTCAGGGATCCACTGAGCGAGACGGTGGCGATCGAGGTGCGCACGGCGGTGCTCCTTGGGAGGGGACGGGGTGGAGGTGGACGAGTCGGCGGTGGCGGGCGGGGTCAGCCCCGTGCGGCGGCCGCGCCCGCCAGTTCGGCGATGTCCGCGAGCATCCGCGTACTGTCCGGCTCGCGGCGCGTGAAGAGCCGGAACGCGTCGGCGGCCTGGAACACCGCCATGCCTCCGCCGTCGAGCGTGGGGCAGCCCAACTCCCTTGCTGTGCACAGCAGTTCCGTCTCCAGTGGCCGGTAGACGACTTCCGCGACCCACAGGGACGGGCGCAGCAGGCGGGCGGGGAGCGGAAGTCCGGGGTGGGCGGCCATGCCGGTGGGTGTGGCGTGGACGAGGCCGTCGGCGCGGGCGAGGTGCTCCTCGATACGGTCCGGGGTCGCGGCGGACGCGCGGCCCTCGCCGAAGTGCCGGTTCAGCGACGCGGCCAGGCCCGCGGCGCGTTCGGGCATCGCGTCCACGACGGTGAGGTGGCCGCCGCCCAGGGTGAGCACGGCGTGCGCGACGGCCGCGCCGGCGCCGCCCGCGCCGAGCTGCACGACCCGGTCGAGCGGGGCGTCGGGCAGGCCACGGGCGAAGGACGCCGCGAAGCCGGTGACGTCGGTGTTGTGGCCGACGGCGCGCCCGCCCTCGAAGACGACGGTGTTGACGGCGCCCAGCGCCTCGGCCTGCGGGGCGAGCTCGTCGAGGTGCTCGATGACGAGCTGCTTGCAGGGGTGGGTGATGTTCAGGCCGTCGTAGCCCACGGCCCGGGCCGCCCTCACCAGGTCACCGACCTGGTCAGGGGCGGCCCCCAGGGGGTCGATGTCGATCAGCCGGTAGAGGTAGCGCAGGCCCTGGCGGTCGGCCTCCCGCTCATGGAGCGCGGGGCTCAGCGAGGGGCCGATGCCCGAACCGATCAGACCGACGAGGCAGGAGTCCTGAGGCACGATTCTCCTAATGTACGAACTGGTTCGTTAGTAATACCAGGAAGGCGGCATCCTGGAAAGGGCGCCACTCACCGGCCCCGGCGCTGCTTCTACAATCACCAGCACCGAACCGACCCGGAGGAACGCATGGCCACAGTCGAAGAGCCGACGCGACCCGCCGGACGGATCCGCGACGCCGCCCGCACCAAGGCCGAGATCCTCGACGTCGCCACCCAGGAGTTCGCCCGCGCCGGTTACACGGGCGCCCGCGTCGACGAGATCGCGGCCCGCACCCGCACCACGAAGCGGATGATCTACTACTACTTCGGCGGCAAGGAACAGCTGTTCACGGCGGTTCTGGAGCACGCGTACTCGGCGATCCGGCAGGCCGAGCAGGAGGTCGACGTCGACCACCTGGACCCGGTCGCGGCCATCCGCCGGCTCGCCGAGCTCACCTTCGACCACCACGAGGCGCATCCCGACTTCATCCGCCTGGTCGCGATCGAGAACATCCATGAGGCGGAGCACATCGCCGCTTCCGAACAGCTCGGCGCGCTCAATTCGCCCGCGATCGAGGTGATCCGGCGCATCCTCGACGCCGGGCGCGCGTCGGGCCTGTTCACGGCCGAGATCGACGCCGTCGACCTGCACGCGATGATCAGCTCGTTCTGCTTCTTCCGGGTCTCGAACCGGCATACGTTCGGCGCGCTCTTCGGCCGTGACCTGGTGGCGGCGGAGCAGCGCGAGCACTACCGGACCATGCTCGGCGACATGGTCATCGCCTATCTGACGGCGGACCGCACCGAGGACTGAGGCCGGGCGCCGGGCGGGTGGCCCGTGCGGAAGTTTTCGCGGCCCACCTCTTGACACGCGGGTAACGCCAGCGCAACATCCGTAGCCAGCCGCTACTAACTACCCAGTGGGTTAATTAACCGCACCGCCCCATCCCCGGGCCGGCGAAAGACACCACGACACCACCCCGCACCCCTCCGCTCGCTTCACCGCCGAAGCGTCCCCCTAGGAGTACGCCGTGACCGTCCCCTCCCCCGGCGCCGCCGCGCCGCCACGGGCCCCCGAGGGCCAGCCGCGCAAGGCAGCGCTCGCGGCCTGGACCGGCAGCGCCCTGGAGTACTACGACTTCTTCATCTACGGCAGTGCCGCCGCGCTGATCTTCCCCAAGGTCTTCTTCGACGAGTCCGACCCGGCGAACGCGACGCTGCTCTCCCTCGCCACCTTCGGCGTCGCCTACGCGGCCCGCCCCGTCGGCGCGCTCTTCCTCGGCCACATCGGCGACCGGCTCGGCCGCAAGAAGATCATGGTCTTCACGCTGATCCTCATGGGTCTGTCGACGTTCCTCATCGGCTGTCTGCCGAGCCGCGCGCAGGTCGGCTCCCTCGCCCCCCTCCTGCTCGTGCTGTGCCGTGTGCTCCAGGGCATCTCCGCCGCGGGTGAGCAGGCGAGCGCGAGCTCGATGACGCTGGAACACGCACCACCGGGCCGCCGCGGCTTCTTCACGAGCTTCACCCTCAGCGGCACCCAGGCCGGCCAGCTCATCGCCACCCTCGTCTTCATCCCGGTCGCGGCCCTGCCCGAGGACCAGCTGCTCTCGTGGGGCTGGCGCGTCCCGTTCTGGCTGAGCGTCGCCGTCGCCGTCGTCGGGTACGTGATCCGGCGCTCCCTGGAGGAGACCCCGGCCTTCGCCCAGCAGGCCGCGACCGAGGGCGTCGTGAAGCTGCCGCTGGCCGTCCTGCTGCGCGACCACTGGGCCGACGTCCTGCGCGTCGTCGCCGGATCCCTGATCGCCTCAGTGAGCACGATCTTCACCGTGTGGGCCCTGTCGTACGCGACGAGCGACTCGGTGGGCATGGACCGGTCCGGGATGCTGTGGGTGGGCGCCCTCGCCAACGTCGCGGCCCTCGGCGCGATCCCGCTCTGGGCGAAGCTCTCGGACCGTATCGGCCGCAGGCCGGTCTACCTCGTGGGCGCCGTCGGCAGCGCCGTGCTGATGGCCTGCTACCTGTGGGCGATCAGCACGGGGTCGTACCCGCTGGTCCTCGTCCTCGGCATCCTCACCTTCGGCGTCGTGTACAGCGCGGCCAACGGCATCTGGCCGTCCTTCTACGGCGAGATGTTCTCGACCCGGGTGCGGCTCTCCGGCGTGGCGATCGGTACGCAGATCGGCTTCGCGGTGGCCGGGTTCGCGGTGACGTTCGCCGCTCAGATCGCGGGTCCCGGCGGCGACGACTGGTCCGCGGTCGCCCTGTTCACCTCGGCGCTCTGCGTCCCGCCGGTCATCGCGGCCCTCACCGCGCGCGAGACGCACCGGGTGCCCGCGGAGCAGCTCGGCCTGAGCCGGCAGGCCGAGGCCGCCGGCCGCGTACCGACCAGGGTCTGACCCGGCCCCCTGGCGTCCGGAACCCGAACTGCCCTGCGCCGCCCCGCACTTCACCGCCGGCATTCACAGCGCGCCGAAGCGGTCCCGGTGCGGCGGCGGCGCCGTAGGGTTGATCTCCCGGCCACAGATGGGGGATGGCATGCAGCGCTACGAACGGCTCCGGCAGATCCGGCGGCTCGACCCGGACCGGGACTGGCTGACGATCTACCGGCTGACCGCCACCTACGAGTTCCCCTGGGACCTCACGCGGGCACTGGAGCTGGCGCTCTACCGCACCTACGCCGTACCGAGCATCGGCCAACTGCTCGACCGCACAGCGGAACTGACGGAGCGTACGCAGAAGCGGTACGACGACACCTCGCTCCTGCTCGACACCGTCGTCGAGCACGGCTTCGACAGCATCCAGGGGCGCACGGCGATCCGCCGCATCAACCAGATGCACCACAGCTACGACATCAGCAACGACGACATGCGGTACGTCCTGTGCACGTTCGTCGTCGTGCCCAAACGCTGGATCGACACCTATGGCTGGCGCCGCCTCTCGCGCCACGAGGTGATCGCCTCGGCGCACTACTACCGCACGCTGGGCCGGCACATGGGAATCCAGGGCATCCCGGAGTCCTACGAGGAGTTCGAGACCTGCCTCGACGCCTACGAGGCCGAGCACTTCGGCCGGGACGAGGCCGGGCGGCGGGTGTCGGACGCGACGCTCACCCTCATGGCGTCCTGGTATCCGGGCGTCCTGGAACCGGTGCTGAAGAAAGCGACGGTCGCGCTGCTCGACGAGCCGCTCCTGCGCGCCTTCGACTACGAGCCGCCGAGCGCTCTCACACGCACGCTCGTGCGGGGCGCCGTCCGCCTGCGCGGCCGTGCGGTACGTCTGCTGCCGCCCCGCCGCGCGCCGCACCAGGCCCGCCAGAACTGGGAGATCAAGAGCTACCCGAAGGGCTACCGCGTCAGTGAGCTCGGCACGTTCCCCACGCCGGGCCTGCGCGGCTGCCCCGTCCCGCAAGCGGCGCCGCCCGGCGAGGGGTCAGCCGATCACAAGCCACCGCCGCGCACGACGTAACTGCACTGCGTGTACGAGTATCCCGGCCTGATCTCGCTCCCGGCGGCGCGGTCGGAGATGGCCGCCGTCGTGTCCGCGCTGTGCTTGTGGACGAAGTGGTAGCTCCCGGCGGGCAGCCTGATCGTGACCTTCGGGTACTTCCTGTTCGCCTTGCAGGCCTTGCTCCTGCCCGCCGACTCGCTCGAATACATCGCGCAGGAGCCGCAGGCGGCCAGCTTGACGCTGCCGGTGACCGGGCCCGTGTAGAGGACCTCGACGGGGCCGGGGCCGTCGTTGCTGACGACGAGCGTCATCCGGGCGCCGCCCGGACTCCCGGCGGGCGGAAGGTGATCACCGGCGGCGGGCCGCAGCCCGGCGATCTCGGCGGCGATCGCGATGTCCTCGGCCCTGGCCCGGCGCTTGCTGTTCTTGTACGTGTCCGCGAAGTCGGCCAGGGTCTTGCGTGCGTCGCCGAACTTCTTGTCCTTGAACTCGTCGAGTCCGCAGGCGTAGACACCCTTCTCGACAGCCTTGTCGACGTCGGCCGCCACGCCCGCCCCCGCATCGTCCGGGAGCGCGTCGGCCGTCCGACCGATGCCGCGCAGTTCGTCCGTGGCGGTGCAGGGTTCGGCGCCGCCGAGGCTGCGGTCGCGTGCGGCGACGGCGTCGCGCAGGGCGCCTCCCACCTGTCCCGCCTGCTCGGACTTCGGGAACGTACGCAGGAGTTGGCCGAGTTCACCGCCGTCGGACCCGGCGGCCCCGGTGCCGAGTCTGCCGGTGCCGCACGCGTAAAGGGAGGCGGCGAGGGGCTTGTCGGGCCACGTGGCGAGGGAGCCCAGCACGTCGCGGTCCATGTGCTTGCCGGGCACGGTCCGCAGATAGGTGAGCGGCTCGATCGCCTCGCAGTCCTTCTTGTCCGTGTACGGCTTGGCGACGGCCTTGTAGTAGGCGTCGAGCCGGTCGGGGACCAGTCCGGCGGCCTTGGATCCCGCGTGGTCGTGGGCGAGTTCGCGGTAGCCGGCGAGCGCGGTCGTGTAGTCGGCGCGGCCCTCGGCGAACGTGGTGCGGGCGGCGGCCTTCGCGACGAGCGCGTCGGCGTCGCCGAGGCGGCCGAGCAGCATCTTCTCCACGGCGTCGTCGCGCGCCGCGCCGTACGCGACCACGCCTCCGGCGGGCACGGCGAGCAGTACGATTCCGAGAGCCAACGCCACAACTGGGCTGCGCAGCGGAGTAGTTGCGGCTCGCCGCGCCGCGTCCAGGGCGGCGACGAGCAGCAGGAGCCCGTACCCGACGAGGAGCCCGGCCGGTACGCCGTCGGGTTCGGCGGGCAGCGCGAGCACGAGCAGCGCGGCGGTGGTGGCGAGACAGGCGGCGGCCAGGACCCAGCGCCGCAGGAGGAAGTAACCGGCCCCGAGTCCTGTGAGGTTGAGCAGACCGGCGGCCACGGCCCGCACAGGATCGGCGGGAGCCTTGGGTGCGGGGGCCACCGGTGGTCGTGGCGGTGGCGGTGGCGGTCCGAATGCCGGCGGACGGGTGGGCGGGGGCGGGGCGGCGGGGTACGCCTGCGGCGTCGTGGGGCTCGGTGGTCGGGGTGCGGCCGGTCCGGACGCCGACCACGTCGTGACGGGCGCCCCTGACCCGGGAGGCCCGGAACTCGGCGTGGCACCTGGGCCCGGATCCGCGCCGGCGCCACGGTCGGCAGCAGCCGAGCCGCCCGGGCCGACCTCCGGCTCCGGCACCCGCTCCACCGCATCCCGGGGAATCGCATCCGCCGGCACCGCGTCCTGCGGCCCCCGCGCCCTCGATCCCGAAGGCGCCCCTGACCTCGATTCCGAATCCGACCCGGATCCCGACCCCGCGTGCCCGTCCCCCACACCCATATCGGTCCCCCAACCGTCAGGCGCCGCGCCAGAGGGACACCATCCGCAACGACGCACGCGCTGTCAATCGTGCGCGCACACCCCGGCCGGGACCTCCCCGCCACGACCACCGGGCGGATCGGTACCCGCCCGACGACATCGCAGCAGACCGGACGGCTATACACCCAGGCTATACATCTCGCGTATACACGCTATGTATAGTCCTCACATGCCTACCGCGATTCAGAAGATGAGGAAACCCAGGGCCGCGTTCCACGCCGCCGCCGCGCTCTTCACCGCAGGCGCCCTGACCTTCGGCCTGAGCGGCTGCACGTCGTACGACACGACCGCCCCGAGCGGTGCCAGGGCCGACAGGAGCCACGCGGACGCCAAGAACGCGGGGGCCTCGCTGGGGACCGTCGACTGCCGCAAGGCGAAGTGCGTGGCGCTCACGTTCGACGCGGGCCCGAGCGAGCACAGCGCGCGGCTGCTCGACATCCTGAAGGAGAAGCACGTCCCCGCGACGTTCTTCCTGCTCGGCAAGAACCACATCGCGAAGTACCCGGATCTGGTCAGACGCATGGAGCGCGAGGGGCACGAGGTCGCGAGCCACACCTGGGACCACAAGATCCTCACCGACATCGACGACGCGCAGATACGGGAGGAGTTCGAACGGCCGGACGACGCGATAGAGAAGCTGACCGGGAAGCGGCCGACGCTGATGCGGCCGCCGCAGGGCCGCACGAACAACCACGTCAGCGAGCTCGCCGAGAAGGAGGGGCTCGCCCAGATCCTGTGGAGCGTGACGGCCAAGGACTACACGACGAACGACTCGGCCCTGATCAGGAAGCGCGTCGTCGACCAGACGAAGCGCGACGGCATCATCCTGCTGCACGACATCTACCCGGGCACCGTGCCCGCGGTGCCCGGCGTCATCGACGAACTCAAGGCGAAGGGCTACGTGTTCGTGACCGTGCCGCAGCTCTTCGCGCCGGGGAAGGCCGAGCCGGGCAGGATCTACCGGCCCTGATACCGCCTCCCCCGCCTCACACGGATCCCTACAGGGTGACCCTCAACTCGCTGTAGCCGTAGCCGATGAAGGACTCCACGTGCGGGGCCGCGCCCTCACTCACGTCGAGGGCCAGGCCGGGGAAGCGCTCGAACAGAGCGGGCAGCGCAATCGCCGCTTCGAGGCGGGCGAGCGGGGCGCCGACGCAGAAGTGGACGCCGTACCCGAAGGCGAGGTGCTCCTTGTCCACGCGCGTGACGTCGAAGGATGCCGCGTCGTCGCCGTGGCGGAGCGGGTCGCGCCCGGCCGAGGCGTACGTCGCGAGGATCGGGTCGCCCTGGGGGATCTTGACGCCGTCGGGCAGCTCGATGTCCTCGACGGCGTACCGCAGCGGCAGGTTGGCGATCGAGGGGGCCCAGCGCAGGGTCTCCTCGATCACGTCGCTCCAGGGGATCTCGCCCGCGAGGACCCCGGCCAGCTGGCCGGGGTGGCTGAGCAGGGCCTGCACGGCGTTGCCGATGAGGTTGACGGTCGTCTCGTGACCGGCGCCGATGACGAGCAGCAGCGTGTCGATGAGTTCCTGCTCGGTCAGGCCCGAGCCGTCCTCTTCGTCGCGGGTGGCGATCAGGACACTGGTGAGGTCGTCGGCGGGCGTCTCGCGCTTGAGGGCGACCAGACCTCCGAGGAGCTCCTGCACCTCCTGCCAGACGGCCATGGCCTGTTCGGGCGTGACGGTGGTGTCCATGATGCCCGCGATGAGGCGTGCGGCGTCGGCCTGGCGGTCCTCGGGCAGCCCGAACAGCTCGCAGATGACCTGCATGGGCAGCGGGTGCGCGTATGCGGCGCGCAGATCGGCGCGGCCGTCGGGTGCCTCGGCCATCCGGTCGAGGAGGCCGGCGGCCAGCTCCTCGATGCGGGGGCGCAGGCCGTCGGTGCGGCGCTTGGTGAACGCGGGCGAGATCAGTTTGCGCAGGCGGCGGTGGTTGCTGCCGTAGGCGGTGAACATGTTGGTCACACCCACCCAGGAGTTGACCCAGGTCTCGCGGAACTCTCCGTTCATCCAGGCGGGCCAGTGCTGGTTGGGGTCCTTGGACACGCGGTCGTCGGCGAGGAGCTGTTTGAGGACCGTGTACTGGGTCGGGGCCCAGGCCCGTATACCGCCCGGAAGTTCGACGAGTGCGGCGGAGCCGCGCGTGCGCAGCAGTTCGGCCTCCGCGTGGAGGCCGCGGCCCGCGGGGTCGATGACGTGGGGGGCGTGTGTCATGTGGCGCTCCAGCCGGCGTGGGGGATCATGATCAAATCGGCACAACAGATCGTAGGGTCTTAGGAGTTAGGAAGCACGGAGATCCGGCGCGCGCCGGGCAGCACCGGGAAGGGCGCCCGCGGTTCTAGGATCCGGGCGTGGCCTTCTTCCGAATCACCCGTGAATCGCCGCTTTCCGCCGCCGAGGCGTGGCGCCGCATGACGGACTGGGAGCGGCACGGGGACGTCGTCCCTCTCACCCGCGTCAGGCTCGCGACCCCGCCCCCGACCGGCGAGGGCACCGTCTTCGTGCCGCGGACCGGCGTGGGGCGTCTCGTCTTCGACGACCCGATGGAGGTCGTCGACTGGGCGCCCCCGTACGGCGATTCGGCCGGGCGGTGCCGCCTGGAGAAGCGCGGCACCTTCGTCACGGGCTGGGCCGAGATCGAGGTGGCGCCGTACGGCTCCGGGTCCTTGGTCGCGTGGCGCGAGGAGATCCGCGTGAGCCCGCTGCCGCGATGGTGCGACCCGCTGCTCGCGAGGGCGGGCCGCATGCTGTTCGGACGTGCCGTCAAGAAACTTCTGCAGTACGGGATTTGAGACCGCCGATCGATACCCCCGGCCTCTTCTGGTCGCTCACCCCCGTCCGATGACGCGTCTGGCGCCCGCGAGGACCGCCGTCGCCAGGGTCCAGCCGGAGACCACGAGGAAGACGGCGACGGCCTTGCCCGCGCCCTGCGGATCCCAGGACCCGCGGTAGCCGAGGCTCGCCACGGGGATGAGCAGGTCGACGCTGTACAGGACCGGGTCCCAGGCCCGCTGCCCGGAGCCGCCGACCGCGCGCGGCTCGTGGTACGCGAACCACAGGGAACCCGCGGCAGCCAGGGAGAGCAGCCAGACGAGCGCCCGGCGCGGGGCGTAGCCGTAGCCGAACAGCAGGTCCTGGACCAGGCCCCAGGCACGCCCCGACAGCCGGTCGAGGCGGCGCACGTGACGCTCCCTGGCGTGCCGCACGAGGCGCGCGGACCGCTCGTCGCCCGCGCTCTCGTACGACGTCGCCAGTTGCTCGAAGGAGCCCGCGCCCGCGTTCGGGTCGCGGGTAAGCCAGCCGATGCGGGTGCGGACGTCGACGGGTCCGGCGGTTTCGAGGCGCTTGTACGTGAAGCCTTCGAGGTTGAGCCGGCCCGGGGCGGGCCACGTGGCGGCCGAGTCCACGAGTACGTCGACGGCCGCGTCCTGGAGGACCACGGCGCCCGCCGGCGGTTCGCGCAGATCGAGGCGGAGCCGTGGCACCCGGAGCCGGCTCAGGAGCAGCTCACCCGAGGGTCCGCCGATGACGCTGTCGTGGAACGTGACCACGCCCTCGATCGTGGCGGCGCGCAACAGCACCTGCCCGGTGCTGCGGAAGCCCCAGTCGGCGTACAGGCCGCGACCGCAGGCGAGTCCGGTGCCGTCAAGGCCGCCGACGTCCGCGCCGTGGAGGTTGAGGGCGTAGGCGATCTGGGCGTCCCTCATATAGAGGGCGCCGGAGGCCGTGAGGCCGCGTGCGTGGACCGAGCCCGACACGTTCAGGCGGGGGGCGAGCAGGGACCAGGGGCCCGAGTCGGCGACGGTGAGCTGTTCGACGACGAGGTTGCCGTCTATGCGCGCGTCGGCCAGTTCGACGACGGCCGAGGTGGAGTCCTCCGGCAGCCGGCGCGGTACTCGGGGGCCGTCCCCGGCCGCGGGCGGGCCGGTCAGCGGACGGGGTACGGGCGTTCCGCTGCCGAGCGTGGCCCCGGACAGCCGCAGGTCGCCGTCGACGGTGACCCGGTTCGCGTGCAGGGCAGGCGCTTTCGACCCTGACAAGTCCAGGGCGCTGACGGTGAGTTCGGCGAAGCGGAGTGGCTCGTCGAAGACGCAGTCGACCAGTTCGAGCACGGAGCCGACGCGGCAGCGGGACAGGTCCAGCCGGCCGCGTACGCGCAGCCCCTCGAATCTGAGCGGGCCGCCGGTGCCGGCCTCGTGCCCGGTGATCTCCTCGCGCAGCCGTGCCGCGTCGACCGTGTCACCCGGCGCCGGGCGCCACCTCGGGCGCCTGCTCCCCCTGAGACGTGCCATCGTCGTCTCCCCCTTCTCGTCCTCCTCGCAGGAGATATCACGCGAGGGCGAACACGCGCGCGGTCCTTACGGTGATACTGAATTGATGGACCGCTCCCCCCAGTTCGCCCGGTTCGGTGCGCGCACCGCCGCGCTGCTCGACCAGTGGCAGCAGCAGAACCACCGCCCGCTGACCGCCCCGGCCTGGCTCGACACCGGGGGCAGCGGCGCTTCCCTGGCCTCCGTGTTCGTCCGGGACAGCGATCCTGGGCGCACCGCACGCCGGATGATCATCAAGCTCTGCTCCCCGGACGGCGACTCCTCGATGGAGCCGGGACGGCTCATCGCCGCGAGGCGGTCCCTGCCGAACGGCGATCCCTCGTTCCCCCGCGACCATCTCGTGGAGCAGCTCTACGATCCGATGCCGGTGGACGGCGCCTGGCTGATGTTCCAGGGCTTCGCGGGCAACGACGAGAGCATGGTGACGCTCAGCACGATCCTGCGGCAGCGGCGCATGCCCGGCGTCGCCGCGCAGATCACGCGGTCCCTGCTGGCCGACTGGAACCCCGACGAGAAGTCGGACGGGGAGATGACGGCGGCCTCGTTCGTGTCCGAGCTCCTCGACCGGCGCCTCGAACCGGCGGAACCTCTGGCGGTCTGGGTCCGCGACAAACTGGGCCTCGACCTCGGAACCGCCTGGATCAGGCCGGGCCGCGCGAACGCCGCCCCCCTGCCCAACCCCGTACACCTGACGGGCAGTTGCCCCCTCTCGGAGCGCACCCTCGACTACCCGATGCGCGGCCGGGCTCACGGCGATCTGCACCCGGGCAACATCATGGTGCCCAATGAGCCCGACGCCGACATCGGCCGCTACGTCCTGATCGACCTGTCGCGGTTCGACGAGGGGGCGCTGCTCGCCCGTGACCCCGTGCATCTGCTGCTCTGCCTGGTGGCCGACTTCCTGCCGCACATGTCCGACGACGCCCGCGCCGAACTCCTCGACCTGCTCGTCGGCCGGGACACCCCCGGTCTGCTGATCCCGCAGGGCCTCGCCCGGACCGTCGACGAGGTGCGCAGGGCGCCGGACGGCTGGCTGCGCCAGCGCACCATCTCGGGCCAGTGGACCGGCCAGTGGCTCCTGTCGATGCAGGCGTGCGCGCTGATGTTCACGGCCCGCGTCCGGTACGACGCGCGGGACCGGTGGTGGTTCTTCCGGCTCGCGGCGGAGGCGGCCGGCGCGTATCTGGGGCCGGCCGACGCGTACGAGCCGGGTCAGGTGAAATTCGTGCCGGGGCCACGGGAGGCCGAACCGACGGCGGTGGAGGCGGTGGTGGCGGCCGCGGTGAAGCTGCCGCAACAGGTGGCACTGCCCGAAGCGAAGACCGGGACGAAGCCCGCGCCCGACCCCGTGCGCATCCCCGCACCCGCCCCCACGCCCCTACGGGAGTCCGTCGCGCCCGCTCCCGAAGCCGCAGGCGAGTCACTCCCGGACACAGCCCCCGAGACTGCCGCGGAAGAGCTGCCGGACACGCTCCCGGCGCTCCTGATCGACCTCCGCAACACCTTCACGGACCGGCTGGGAGAGCTCCGGGCGTACGAGGCGGGATCCGTCACCGCCAGGACTCTCGGGCTCATCAGGGAGCAGGCCGACCGGGGACAGGCGGACCTCAAGGCGCTCCTGGCCTCGCGCCACGACACCCTCGGCGAGGACGCACGCGACCGCCTCGACGCGGTCCTCGGTCGGCTCGCCCATGTCACCGAGGCGGCGAACGCCCCGGGGCTTTCGTACGAACAGCCGTTGTTTCTGCGGGACTTGGCCCATCGGGCCCTCGTCGTGGCCCTCGACACGCTGCTCGGATCCACCACACTCGGCCTTCAGGCCGGTCAGGCCGGTCAGGCCGGTCAGGCCGGTCAGGCCACTGACCCGATCCGTCCGGCCGCCGCCCGCACTCCGTGGGGGTGAATCGGCGTGTGGGCGCCCGTCAGCGCGATGCCGCTGCCGCCGCGCCGGTTGGCGACGATCTCGGAGGCGATGGACAGGGCCGTCTCCTCGGGGGTGCGGGCGCCGAGGTCGAGGCCGATCGGCGAGCGCAGGCGCGCCAGTTCGAGCTCGGTGACGCCGACGTCACGCAGGCGTTCGTTGCGGTCGAGGTGGGTGCGGCGGGAGCCCATCGCGCCGACGTAGGCGACGGGCAGGCGCAGCGCGAGCTGGAGGAGCGGGACGTCGAACTTGGCGTCGTGGGTGAGGACGCACAGGACGGTGCGTCCGTCCGTCCGCGTGCGCTCCAGGTACTTGTGGGGCCATTCCACGACGATGTCGTCGGCGTCGGGGAAGCGGGCCGGCGTCGCGAAGACGGGGCGCGCGTCGCACACGGTCACGTGGTAGCCGAGGAACTTTCCGATCCTGACGAGCGCCGCCGCGAAGTCGATGGCCCCGAAGACGATCATGCGGGGCGGGGGGACGGACGACTCGACGAGGAGGGTGAGGGGCTGACCGCAGCGCGAGCCGCTCTCGCCGATCTCCACCGTGCCGGTGCGTCCGGCGTCGAGGAGCGCGCGGGCCTCGCCGGCCGCGGTGCGGTCCAGTTCGGGGTGGCCGCCGAGACTGCCCTCGTAGGCACCTGCGAAGCCGCTCCCGGGGTCGCTGTCGTCGCGTACGAGGAGGGCGCGGCCCATGAGTTCGGCCGGTCCCCGGGTGATGCGCGCGACCGCCGCCGCCCTTCCTCGGGCGGCGGCGGACAGCGCCGCCGCGAGCACCTCCCGTCCCGGGGTGTCCGCGCGAACCGGGGTGACCAGGATGTCGATGATTCCGCCGCAGGTGAGCCCCACGGCGAAGGCGTCGTCGTCGCTGTAGCCGAAGCGTTCGAGGACGGTCTCGCCGTCCTCGAGTGCCTGTTGGCACAGTTCGTAGACGGCGCCCTCCACGCAGCCGCCGGAGACCGAGCCGATCGCTGTGCCGTCGCTGTCGACGGCGAGTGCGGCTCCCGGCTGCCGGGGCGCGCTCCCGCCGACGGCCACCACGGTGGCCACGGCGAAGTCGCGTCCCTGCTCGACCCACCGGTGCAGCTCTTCGGCGATGTCCAGCATCTAGGTCTCCTTGTCGGTTGCGTGGAGGGCGCGGGGCCCTCTCGGGCCGGGGGTCAGTGGACGCCCAGCCATCCTTCGATCGGGTTGAGGGCGAAGTACACGAGGAAGATCACCGTGAGGCCCCACATGAAGGCCCCGATCTCCCGGGCCTTGCCCTGGGCGATCTTGATGGCGACCCAGGAGATGACGCCCGCGGCCACACCGGTGGTGATGGTGTACGTGAAGGGCATCAGGACCACGGTCAGGAAGACCGGGATCGCGGTGGCCCGGTCCGCCCAGTCGACGTGCCGGGCGTTCATCATCATCATCGCGCCGATGACGACGAGCGCGGCGGACGCGACCTCCTGGGGCACGATCGCGGTGAGCGGGGTGAAGAACAGACAGGCCGCGAAGAACAGGCCGGTCACGGCGGACGCGAGGCCTGTGCGGGCTCCTTCGCCGACGCCGGTCGCGGACTCGACGAACACGGTCTGGCCCGAGCCGCCGGCGACGCCGCCGATGGCACCGCCCGCACCGTCGATGAACAGGGCCTTGGACAGGCCCGGCATGCGGCCCTTGTCGTCGGCGAGCTTGGCCTCGGTGCCGACGCCGATGATGGTCGCCATCGCGTCGAAGAAGCCGGCCAGGACCAGCGTGAAGACGATCATGCCTACGGTCATCGCGCCGACCTTGCCCCAGCCGCCGAACTCGACGTGGCCGAAGAGCGAGAAGTCGGGCGTGGAGACCGCGCTGCCGTGCAGCTCGGGGGCTCCGTTGGCCCACTGCTTGGGGTTGATCACGTCGAGCGCGTTGAGGATCATCGCGACGACGGTGCCGGTGATGATGCCGATGAGGATGGCGCCGGGGGTGTTCCGGGCCTGGAGCATGAAGATCAGGAGCAGGGTGCCCGCGAACAGCAGGACGGGCCAGCCGGCGAGTTCTCCGGCAGGGCCGAGCGTGAGCGGGGTGGCCTTGCCGACCTGCACGAAGCCGGACTTGTAGAGGCCGATCAGGGCGATGAAGAGGCCGATACCCATCGTGATGCCGTGCTTGAGCGCGAGCGGAATCGCATTCATGATCATCTCGCGGAGGCCGGTGACCACCA
The DNA here is from genome assembly GCF_026340095.1 of Streptomyces sp. NBC_01446. Taxonomy (GTDB): domain Bacteria; phylum Actinomycetota; class Actinomycetes; order Streptomycetales; family Streptomycetaceae; genus Streptomyces; species Streptomyces aureus. The sequence continues at coordinate 1,704,238 of NZ_JAPEPO010000001.1, forward strand.
GGAGCATGATCACCACGCCGTACATCACGCACATGCCCATGGCCTGCGGCCACGTCATCTGGGGGGCGACCTGCGAGGAGATCACACCTGAGACGGAGAGGCCGGCGGCGAGCGCGAGGGGCACCTTGCCGACGAAGCCCATGAGGAGCGTGGTCAAGGCCGCGGCGAAGGCGGTGGCGGTGATGAGGGCCTTCTGGCCCATCATGTCGCCCGCCACGTCCTTGCCGGACAGGATCAGGGGGTTGAGCAGCAGGATGTACGCCATGGCCATGAAGGTCGTGACGCCGCCGCGCACCTCACGCGCGACAGTGGATCCTCGTTCGGATATGTGGAAGTACCGGTCGAGCCAAGACCTGCCGGCCGACGGACGCGAGCCTGCGCCCGCGTCTTCGGCGGTGGTCTTCGGCTCCAGGGACTGCTGGGTCATGGTGCCTACTCCCAAGGTTCACAGGGACACCCGCACGAACGTGGTTGGAGATCGCGGGATTTGGGATGGTGCGTGGCTGCACGACCCGGGGGACGGCCCGAGACGAACGGGGTAATGCGTAGCTGTGTTACGCAAGAAACCGTGCTGCTGGTGATGAGTTGATGCCGGTGGTGCAGGTACTGCCGGTGGTGCCTGTGGTGCCTGTGGTGCCGGTGGTGCCGGTGGTGCCGGTGGTGCTGCGAAGGACCGCGAGCGGTGCGGTACTTGAAGGCTCCGGACGGTGCGGGCTGGGAAGTGTGACGTTCCTGGGAGGCACGCACCGTCCGGAGAGCTGTCAGGCCGGTCCCGTTCCCGTGAGGTGCTCGGGGCGTACCGGGGTCCGGTTGAGCTCCAGACCCGTCGCGTTGCGGATCGCCGCGAGGACGGCCGGCGTGGACGACAGGGTCGGGGCCTCGCCGATGCCGCGCAGCCCGTACGGGGCGTGGTCGTCGGCGAGTTCGAGCACGTCGACCGGGATGGTCGGCGTGTCGAGGATGGTCGGGATCAGGTAGTCCGTGAAGGAGGGGTTGCGCACCTTCGCGGTCTTCGGGTCGACGATGATCTCCTCCATGACCGCGACGCCGAGGCCCTGGGTGGTGCCACCCTGGATCTGGCCGATCACGGACAGCGGGTTGAGCGCCTTGCCGACGTCCTGCGCGCAGGCCAGTTCGATGACCTTGACGAGGCCGAGCTCGGTGTCGACCTCGACGACGGCGCGGTGCGCGGCGAAGCTGTACTGGACATGGCCGTTGCCCTGCCCGGTGACGAGGTCGAACGCCACGGTCGGGCGGTGGCGCCACTCCAGCTCCACGTCGACGGCCTCGCCCTCGAGGACGTCGGCCAGGTCCGCGAGGACCTCACCGCCGTCGGTGACGACCTTGCCGCCCTCCAGGAGGAGTTCGGCGGTGGCCCACGCCGGGTGGTAGGTGCCGAACTTGCGGCGCCCGATCTCCAGGACCTGCTCGCGCACGGCCTCGCAGGAGTTCTTGACGGCGCCGCCGGTGACGTACGTCTGACGGGACGCGGACGTCGAACCTGCGGAGCCGACCTGGGTGTCGGCCGGGTGGATGGTCACCTGGGCGACGCCCAGCTCGGTGCGGGCGATCTGCGCGTGGACGGTGACGCCGCCCTGGCCGACCTCCGCCATCGCGGTGTGCACGGTCGCGACGGGCTCGCCGCCGATGACCTCCATGCGCACACGGGCGGTCGAGTAGTCGTCGAAGCCCTCGGAGAAGCCGACGTTCTTGATGCCGACCGCGTAGCCCACACCGCGTACGACGCCTTCGCCGTGCGTCGTGTTGGACAGACCGCCGGGCAGCTGGCGCACGTCGGAGCCCTCGGAGGACTCCCACTGGCGCTCGGGCGGCATCGGCATCGCCTTGACGCGGCGCAGGAGTTCGGCGACGGGGGCGGGCGAGTCGACCGGCTGGCCGGTCGGCAGCAGGGTGCCCTGCTCCATCGCGTTGAGCTGGCGGAACGCGACCCGGTCCATGCCCACCTTGTCGGCGAGCTTGTCCATCTGGGCCTCGTACGCGAAGCACGCCTGGACCGCGCCGAAGCCGCGCATGGCGCCGCAGGGCGGGTTGTTGCTGTAGAGCGCGATCGCCTCGATGTCGACGTCCTCGACGACGTACGGGCCGACCGCGAGGGACGAGGCGTTGCCGACGACCGCCGGGGAGGCGGACGCGTAGGCGCCGCCGTCCAGGACGATCTTGCACTTCATGTGCGTGAGCTTGCCGTCCTTCGTCGCCCCGTGCTCGTAGTAGAGCTTCGCGGGGTGACGGTGGACGTGGCCGAAGAACGACTCGAACCGGTTGTAGACGATCTTGACGGGCTTGCCCGTGCGCAGCGCGAGGAGGCAGGCGTGGATCTGCATCGACAGGTCCTCGCGGCCGCCGAAGGCGCCGCCGACGCCGGAGAGCGTCATGCGGACCTTGTCCTCGGGCAGGCCGAGGACGGGGGCGATCTGCTTGAGGTCCGAGTGCAGCCACTGGGTGGCGACGTACAGCTCGACGCCGCCGTCCTCGGAGGGCACGGCGAGGCCGGACTCCGGGCCGAGGAAGGCCTGGTCCTGCATGCCGAAGGTGTACTCGCCCTTGACGACGAAGTCGGCCCTCTCGGCCGCCTCGTCGGCGTTGCCGCGGATGATCGGCTGGCGGTGCACGATGTTCGGGTGCGGGACGTGACCGATGTGGTGGTCGTCGCGGTTCTCGTGGATGAGGATCGCGTCGGGCGCGGTCGCGGACGCCTCGTCCGTGATGACCGGCAGCTCGCGGTACTCCACCTTGATCTTGGCGGCGGCGCGGCGCGCGGTCTCCGGATGGTCGGCGGCCACGATGGCGACGGGCTCGCCGTGGTGGCGGACCTTGCCGTGCGCGAGGACCGGGGTGTCCTGGATCTCCAGGCCGTAGTTCTTCACGGCCGTGGGCAGGTCGTCGTAGGTCAGGACGGCGTAGACGCCGGACTGGGCGAGGGCCTCGGAGGTGTCGATGGAGACGATCTCCGCGTGGGCGACCGTGGAGCGCAGGATCTGGCCCCACAGCATGTCCTCGTGCCACATGTCGGACGAGTACGCGAACTCGCCGGTGACCTTGAGGGTGCCGTCCGGGCGGAGCGTGGACTCGCCGATGCCGCCCTTGGTCTTGGAGCCCTGCGTGATGTTCGTGGGTGTACCGGTGGTTCCCATCGTCAGACCGCCTCAGACTGACGGGCGGCCGCGAGGCGGACCGCGTCCATGATCTTCTCGTAGCCGGTGCAGCGGCAGAGGTTGCCGGAGAGCGCCTCGCGGATGTCCGCGTCGGTCGGGCTCGGGTTGTGCTCCAGCATCTCGTCGGCCGCGACGAGCAGGCCGGGGGTGCAGAAGCCGCACTGGACGGCTCCGGCGTCGATGAACGCCTGCTGGATCGGAGAGAGCTCGTCGCCCTCGCCGGTCTGCGAGTCGCTCGGCTTGGACTGCCACTGCTGGGCGTCCTGGAGGGAGGTGCCCGCCTTGCCCGCGTCGTCGCCGCAGGCGCCGCTCGCGCAGCCCCCGTGCTGTGCGCGCTGCCTGGCGAAGTCGGCGAGGCCCTCGACGGTGACGACGTCGCGGCCCTCGACCTGGCCGGCCGCGACCAGGCACGAACAGACCGGCACGCCGTCGAGGCGGACGGTGCAGGAACCGCACTCGCCCTGCTCGCAGGCGTTCTTGGAGCCGGGCAGGCCCATGCGCTCACGCAGGACGTACAGGAGGCTCTCGCCCTCCCACACGTCGTCGGCTTCCTGCTGACGGCCGTTGACCGTGAAATTGACGCGCATTACGCGACTCCCTCCGTGCTTGCGGCGGTGCCGCGGTACGACTCCCAGGTCCACGTCAGAGTGCGGCGGGCCATGATGCCGACGGCGTGCCGGCGGTAGCTCGCGGTGCCCCGGACGTCGTCGATCGGGTTGCAGGCGGCCGAACAGAGGTCCGCGAACTGCTTGGCGACCGAAGGGGTGATGATCTTGCCGTTGTCCCAGAAGCCGCCCTCTTCGAGCGCCGCGTTCAGGAACTCCTCGGCGGCCTTGGCACGGACCGGGGTCGGCGCGGCCGAGCCGATGCCGGTGCGGACCGTACGGGTCTCGGGGTGCAGCGCCAGGCCGAAGGCGCACACGGCGATGACCATCGCGTTGCGCGTGCCGACCTTGGAGTACTGCTGCGGGCCGTCGGCCTTCTTGATGTGGACGGCCCTGATCAGCTCGTCGGGGGCGAGCGCGTTGCGCTTCACACCGGTGTAGAACGCGTCGATCGGGATGCGGCGGGAGCCGCGTACGGACTCCACCTCGACCTCGCAGTCGGCGGCGAGGAGCGCGGGGTGGGCGTCACCGGCGGGCGACGCGGTGCCGAGGTTGCCCCCGACGCCGCCGCGGTTGCGGATCTGCGGCGAGGCCACCGTGTGCGAGGCCAGGGCCAGGCCGGGCAGCTCGGCGCGCAGATTCTGCATGATCTTGGTGTAGGGGACGGAGGCGCCGAGACGGACGGTGTCCTGTCCGACCTCCCATTCGCCGAGCTCCCCGATGCGGTTCAGGTCAAGGAGGTACTCGGGGCGCCGGTGGTCGAAGTTGATCTCGACCATCACATCGGTGCCACCCGCGAGCGGCACAGCGGTGGGGTGCTCGGCCTTGGCGGCGAGCGCCTCCTCCCAGCTGGCGGGGCGAAGGAAGTCCATGAGCGGCTCTCTTCTTCGTGATCTCGTGGTCGGTCGTTCGAACGGATCGAGCCACGGGATGTGCGGACCTCGAAGGCTCGTTCATGTGCTGTTTACGTGGAGTGGGCTCAGTACACAGCGCGGCACTCCGCCGTGGTCAGTCACGGAAACCATGAAGGAGTTGGCTGGCCAACCGGGACGTCTTGTAGATTCATATAAACGGCGGTCACCGGAAACCTCACCGCTTTCCCCTGGAAACGCAGAACCACGCGCAACACGGACGCGGTATCCGGGGAGCGGCCCCGGCCGCCTCACCTTCAGACAAGCACAATCTTCGAGACAGATCGGCGGCAATGAGATGCGGCTGCGCGCCCTACTTGATACAGACGCGCTGGGCCTCAGGCTGCTCGGCGGCGAGGACGAACTGGACCGCACCGTGCGCGGTGTGATGACCACGGACCTGCGGGACCCCAGCCGCTACCTGTCCGGCGGCGAGCTGGTCCTCACCGGACTCGCGTGGCGCCGCAACGCGGCGGACGCCGAACCGTTCGTCCGCATCCTCGCGACGGCCGGCGTGGCCGCGCTCGCGGCCGGCGAGGCGGAGCTCGGGGCCATCCCCGACGACATCGTCGAGGCGTGCGCGCGCCACCGGCTCCCGCTGTTCGCGGTGAACGAGTCCGTCGCCTTCGCGACGGTCACCGAGCACGTCGTGCGCCAGGTCTCGGGCGAACGGGCCGGCGACCTGGCTGCCGTCGTCGACCGGCACCGGCGCCTCATGACGTCCGGCCCGGCGGGCGGCGGCCCCGACGTGGTCCTGGACCTCCTGGGCACCGACCTCGACCTGCGCGCCTGGGTGCTCTCCCCCGCGGGCCGGGCCATCGCCGGGTCGAGCGCTGCGGGCCCCGAGCTGCCCGCCGCCGTGTGCGCCCGCCTGGCGGCCGAGCACCTGGCGGCCACGCGCACCGGGCGGCGCGGACCGCACCGGGTGACGATCGAGGGGGGCGGCGCTAAGCGTCTCGATGAGGGGCGACGGCCGGGCGACGGGTCGGGAGGCACGACGTACTCGCTCTTCCCGATCCGCAGCGCGGGCCGCGGCGCGACGCCCGCCTCCCGCGACGTGCGCGAGACGGTCCTGTCCGACTGGCTGCTCGCCGTCGAGGCGGACGCGAGCGACTGGCCCGAGGAGCGACTCGACCTGCTCCAGGGCGTGACCCAGCTGATCGCCGTCGAGCGCGACCGGCGCGACGCGGCCCGCACCGTGCGCCGCCGGCTCGCACAGGAGGTCCTCGAACTGGTCCAGACGGGCGCCGCCCCCGCCGAGATCGCCGCACGCCTGCGCGTCGCCGCGCCCGTGCTGCTCCCCGGCCTCGGCGCCGCCCCGCACTGGCAGGTCATCGTGGCGAAGGTCGAGTGGGACGGCGGCGACATCGAGGGCGGCCCGGTCGCCCAGTCGCTCCTGGAGGAGATCCTCGTCGACCCCCTGTCGGCCGGGCCCGAGCCCTCCGACCGTATCGCCGTCGCCCACAACGGCGACGAGGCCATCGCCCTGGTGCCGCTGCCCGCCGTGCCGGACGAGCACGACGGGGCGGAGACGGGGCTGCACGCCGACGCGCTCCTGGACTCCGTACGCGACCCGCTGACGGCGGGCCTCGCGGACGACGGCCGGCTCACGCTGGGCGTCAGCGCCGCCGTGCACTCGGCGGAGGGGCTGCGCGGGGCCCTGGAGGAGGCCCGGCACGCCCGGCGCGTCGCCGCGGCCCGCACCGGGCGCGTGTGCGCCGCGGGCCACCAGGAGCTGGCCTCGCACGTCCTGCTGCTGCCGTTCGTCCCGGACGACGTGCGCCGCGCCTTCACGGCCCGCCTCCTCGACCCGCTGCGCGACTACGACCGCAAGCACCGCGCCGAGCTCATCCCGACCCTGGAGGCGTTCCTCGACTGCGACGGTTCGTGGACGCGCTGTGCGAGCCGCCTGCACCTCCACGTCAACACGCTGCGCTACCGCGTCGGACGGATCGAACAGCTCACCAACCGCGATCTCTCCCGGCTCGAGGACAAGCTGGACTTCTTCCTGGCCCTGCGTATGAGCTGAACTCGGGCCCCCCGAGGGGTGTTTCGAACCCCGCCCGCCACCCCATGCGTTTGTGAAATCTTTCACCTACCCCCTTGGCCGAGTGCGCACATCCATGCTGAGATGCGCGCACGACAGCTCGGCTCAATGGTGTGCTCGGGGAGGGCAACGTGGCGCATACCGCCATGTCTGGTTCCGGAACGACTGCAGGGGACGATCCACTCCAGACCGCGGTATGGCGGCTGCGCTCGCGCGCCTGCTGGACCGACGCGGCCGCGCTGCTCGAGCGGCTCGCCGCGACGGACGCGGGGGCCGCGCTCCAGCGGGCCGCGCTGCTCGGGGAGCGCTGCCTCTACACCGAGCAGGGCTGGGCCGCCGCGGAGGACGCGCTGCGCGCCGCCGAGGCCCTGGCCCACAACGACGGCGAACGCGGCGCCGCGGCCTGCGAGCGCGGCCAACTCGCTTACTCGGCAACGCTGTTGGGGATACGTGACCGGGCCGACGAGGCGCGCTCCGCGCTCGGCAGGGCCGCCGCGCTGCTCCCGCCCGGCGCCCCGGGACGCGCCCTGCTCGACTTCCGGCGCGGCCTGATGGCGGAGAACCTGTCCGACTCGCCGCAGGCGGCCAGGGCCGCGTACCGCAGGGCCCACGCGGGCGCGACGGCGCACCCCGATCCGCTGCTGCTCTCCTTCACCTGGCGCCATCTGGCCGGACTCGCCCTGCGCGACGGCGAGTTGGCGGAGGCGCGGCACGGTTTCGCCGAGTCGCTGCGCATCCGCGAGGAGCTCGGCTACCTGGTCGGCACGGCCCCCGCGCTGGCGTCCCTGGCGGAGGCGGAGCCCGATCCGGAGGCGGCCGCACGGCTGCGCGCGGAGGCGTCCCGCCTGTTCCGCCTCCTGGGCGGCGTCCCGACGTGGCTGGCGGAGCACTTGCCGACGGCGGCCTGACGATCCAAAGGCCTGACGATCCAGGAGCCTGACGATCCAGGGGGCCTGTTGGAGGCCCTAGTCCGCCGACCCGGCGAAGTGCTCCCGCACCAGGGCCTGTACCACCGTGAGGTCCTGGGCCTCCAGTGCCGCGAGGAGTGCCATGTGTTCCGCGGCGTCGGCCACCAGGTCGGCGCGGCGGGACAGCGGTCCGCCGCCGGGCAGGGGCCACTGCGAGCGGCGGTGCAGGTCGTCGGCGACCTGGACGAGCTGTGCGTTGCCACTGAGGGCGAGCATCGCGCGGTGGAAGGCGCGGTCCGTCTCCGCGTAGTGCGCACGGTCGCCGCCGGCGGCCGCGACGGCCGTCGCGTCGGCCAGGGGCCGCAGCTCGGCCCAGCGCGCCACCGGCACCGTACGGGCGAGTCGCAGCACCACGGGCACCTCGATCAGCGCCCGCACCTCGGCCAGCTCGGCGAGCTCGCGGGCGCTGCGCTCGGTGACGCGGAAGCCGCGGTTCGGCACGACCTCGACGGCGCCTTCGCGGGCCAGCTGCTGCATCGCCTCGCGGACGGGCGTGGCCGAGACGCCGAGGCCGTCCCCGAGGGCGGGCGCGGAGTAGACCTCGCCGGGCACGAGCTCGCCGTCGACGAGCGCGGTGCGCAACGCGTCGAGCACCTGCCCGCGCACGGAGGTCCGCTCGACGCGGGGGCGCGGCGGCAGCGGCGTCTCGCTGTGGGTGTGCTCGCCCCGGGTCTGCTCGGGCACCTGATGCCACCCGGCGGTGCCCCGCTGCTCGGGAACGCCCGCGGGCAGCCCTGAGGCGGCGCTGTCGGCGCGCGTTCTGGCCTGCTCCACCCAGGTCCTCCCCGGTCGTCGGTAATCCGCGGAATTCGTCCAACGCAGAACGATAGGCCGCTGGGCCCTCAGTTCAAACCCCCGACCGTTCGGGTAAGGTAAGGCTTACCTGCAAACGATCGCGATTCGGTGGTCCCCTGCATGCCTTTTCCCGCATCGGCCCCCGTGGCCACCAGCGCGCTCACGCCCGCGTACACCCGGCTGACCGAGGTGTTCACGGGCCTGCGGATCACAGAGCTCGCCGAGACCGAGCAGCCCCCTCAGAGCAGCGGCTGGGTCGCCGCCGCCCGGCTCGCGGAGGGCGGACCCGCCCTCGACGCGTTCCTCGCGTGGGACAACGCGCAGGTGCTCAAGGACTACGGGCAGCAGGCCCGCCCGGACGTCGTCGCCGGCTTCGGCCTGCACCGCTACGCATGGCCCGCCTGCCTGCTGGTCACGGTGCCGTGGTTCCTGGACCGCCGCGTCCCGCGCCTCCCCGTGACGAACGTCGCCTTCCAGCGCACGCTGGGACGGATGGCCGTACGCGTCACCGACTTCGCCTGCCTGCCGGGCGACCCGGCCGCCGCACTGCCCGGCGCCCATGTCGTGCCGGACGAGGAGGCGCTGCGGGCCGAGGTGCGCGCGGCCGTCGCCGACCACCTGGGCCCGGTGCTCACCGGATTCGGACCGCGGATGCGACGGGGCCCGCGCGCCCTGTGGGGCATGGCGACGGACGAGATCGTCGAGGGCCTCTGGTACATCGCCCACCTGCTCGGCGAGGAGCGCCGGGCGATGCGGGAGCTCGAACTGCTGCTGCCCGGCGCGACGAAGCCGTACGTCGGCAAGCCCGCGTTCCGTGAACTCACCGGCCCCGAGGGGCAGTCGCTGCCGACCCGCGACCGGGCGAGCTGCTGCCTCTTCTACACGCTGCGCCCCGAGGACACCTGCGTGACGTGCCCCCGCACCTGCGACGCGGACCGCGTGGCGAGGCTGAGCGCAACCGCCTGAACGCGACGACGGCAACCCCCTCGCCATGAACCACCCTTTCGGGTGACGCAATTCGAACTCAACTTCCCTCATTATTAAGGGAGTTCGAGCGCATGCCCGCTTCATACGCCCCCTCGCACTCCAATGGCGTTCTCTTGTCCCGAAACTCCTTGCGCACCGGTGGCCTTGAGCCAATATGGCGGCCGAAAAGCCCTACCGCGACGCAAGGGACCCCAGATGAGACTGACCGACATATCGCTGGACTGGCTGCTTCCCGGCGCCGTGCTGCTCCTGGGCCTGCTGGCGGCGGTGGCGGTCCTCGCGCGCAGCAAGCGCGCCGGGGAAAGAGCGGCCGCATCGTCCGACGACTCGTGGGAGCGCAGCGAGGAACGCCGCCGGCGCAAGGAGGCCGTCTACGGCACGGCGTCCTACCTGCTGCTGTTCTGCTGCGCCGCCGTGGCCGCCGCACTCTCCTTCCACGGGCTTGTCGGCTTCGGCCAGCAGAACCTGAACCTGTCCGGGGGCTGGGAGTACCTCGTCCCGTTCGGCCTCGACGGCGCGGCCATGTTCTGCTCCGTGCTCGCGGTGCGCGAGGCGAGCCACGGCGACGCGGCGCTCGGCTCCCGCATACTCGTGTGGACCTTCGCGGGTGCCGCCGCCTGGTTCAACTGGGTGCACGCGCCGCGCGGCATCAGCCACGCGGGCGCCCCGCACTTCTTCGCCGGCATGTCACTGTCGGCCGCGGTCCTCTTCGACCGCGCGCTGAAGCAGACGCGCCGCGCGGCCCTGCGTGAACAGGGCCTGGTGCCAAGGCCGTTGCCGCAGATCCGGATCGTGCGGTGGCTGCGTGCTCCCCGCGAGACGTACGGCGCCTGGTCGCTGATGCTGCTCGAGGGTGTGCGCACCCTGGACGAGGCGGTGGACGAGGTGCGGGAGGACAAGCGCGAGAAGGAGCAGACCCGGCTGCGCAGGCGCGAGCACGAGAAGCTGGAGCGGGCCCAGCTCAAGGCGATCAGCCGGGGCCACCCCACGCTCGGCGGGCGCGGAGGGCGCCAGGTGGACGTGCAGGCCGCCGTCTCCGCGGGGGCCGGCGCGGGGCCGGTGGGCTCGGAGCCTGCCATATCGGAGGACCCGCCGCCCTCACCCCAGGAACAGCTCCCGCTGCGCGCGCGTCCCTCCCTCCAGGCCGTCAGAGGCGGTCCTGAAGCCGGCAAGCCCGTCACGGTCGACCTCACGGCGGAGGACGACACCCAGGCCCTGCCGCGGCTCGACTCACTGGAGCAGAAGCTCAAGGACCTCGAGCAGCAATTCGGCTAGGGGGCGTCCGAAGGGAGTTCGGCCGGGCGGGCGTGCCGTTCCGGGCGGCGGTCCCGCGGTGTCACGCGGGGCCGCCGTCCAGTTCGAACCAGACCACCTTGCCCACGCCCAGGGCCCGTACGCCCCAGGCGTCCGCGAGGGACTGCACCAGGACGAGGCCCCGGCCGTTCGTACCGTCGTCGGCGACCGGTACGCGCAGCCTCGGCCTGCGCCCCACGAAGTCCCTGACCTCCACCCGGAGCCTCTTGGGCCCGACGGTGGCCGTGAGGACTGCGTCGTGGTCGGTGTGCACGAGGGCGTTCGTCACCAGTTCGCTGGTGAGCAGCTCCGCGGTCTGCGACCTCTCCGGCGGGCCCCACTCGTCCAGGAGTTCGCGCAGTGCGCGCCTCGCCTCGGGCACCGCCCGCAGGTCGGACCGCCCCAGCGTGCGCCTCAGCAGCGCGCCTCCGCCGTCGTCCGTCGTGCTGTTGTCCGTTGTGCCGTCGTTCGCCGCCCCGTCGGTCCCTGGCGCTTCCTCCGTTGGGGAGCGTCCGGCCACCGTGGTGGGAACGCGCCCTCGTACCAGCCGTTTCATGACCCCCGCCCGCACGCCGATGACCTTGCCCCTTCTCCTGCGACCATGCTCGAACGCGTACACGGGAATGCATGCCCCGCACGCATGTCCGCACTCCTGTGGATTCATCCACCAATGAAGTCGCGGCCCGGCGGTGCTACGGGCGCGGCACGTTGCGGATGTTGGAGCGGGCCATCTGGACCATGCGGCCGACGCCGCCGTCCAGGACGATCTTGGAGGCGGAGAGCGCGAAGCCCGTCACCATCTCGGCGCTGATCCTGGGCGGGATCGACAGGGCGTTGGGGTCGGTGACGATGTCGACGAGGGCGGGGCCCTTGTGCTTGAAGGCGTCCTTCAGGGCCCCTGCGAGCTGTTTCGGCTTCTCCACGCGCACCCCGTACGCGCCGCACGCGCGGGCTACGGCCGCGAAGTCGGGGTTCTTGTTCGTCGTCCCGTACGACGGGAGCCCGGCCACTAGCATCTCCAACTCGACCATTCCGAGGGAGGAGTTGTTGAAGAGGACGACCTTGACCGGCAGGTCGTACTGGACGAGGGTCAGGAAGTCGCCCATCAGCATGGAGAACCCGCCGTCACCCGACATCGACACAACCTGGCGGTTCCGGTCGACGAACTGGGCGCCGATCGCCATCGGCAGCGCGTTGGCCATGGAGCCGTGCGAGAACGAACCGATCACACGGCGGCGGCCGTTGGGCGAGATGTAGCGCGCCGCCCACACATTGCACATGCCGGTGTCGACCGTGAACACGGCGTCTTCGGCGGCGAGTTCGTCCAGCACGGAGGCGACGTACTCGGGGTGGATCGGGACGTGCTTCTCGACCTTCTTCGTGTACGCCTTGATGACGCCTTCGAGGGTGTCCGCGTGCTTCTTCAGCATCTTGTCGAGGAAGCGCCGGTTCGTCTTCGGCTCCACGCGCGGGGTCAGACAGCGCAGCGTCTCGCGCACGTCGCCCCACACGGCGAGGTCCAGCTTCGAGCGCCGGCCGAGGTGCTCGGGCCTGACGTCGACCTGGACGATCTTCACGTCCTTCTGCGGCAGGAACGCGTTGTACGGGAAGTCCGTGCCGAGCAGGATGAGCAGATCGCACTCGTGCGTCGCCTCGTACGCGGCGCCGTACCCGAGCAGCCCGCTCATGCCGACATCGAAGGGGTTGTCGTACTGAATCCATTCCTTGCCGCGCAGGGCGTGCCCGACCGGCGACTTGATCTTCTCGGCGAACTCCATGACCTCGGCGTGCGCGCCCGCGGTGCCGCTGCCGCAGAAGAGGGTGACCTTGGCGGCGTCGTCGATCATCTCGACGAGCCGGTCGATCTCGGTGTCGCCGGGGCGGATGGTCGGCCGGGACGTGACGATCGCCGTCTCGACCGACTTCTCGGGGGCGGGCCGGTCGGCGACGTCTCCGGGCAGCGTGACGACGCTGACGCCCGACTGGCCGACCGCGTGCTGGATCGCCGTCTGCAGGACACGCGGCATCTGCTGCGGGTTGGAGATCATCTCGCTGTAGTGCGAGCACTCCTGGAAGAGCCGGTCGGGGTGGGTCTCCTGGAAGTAGCCGAGGCCGATCTCGCTCGACGGGATGTGCGAGGCGAGGGCGAGGACCGGGGCCATGGAGCGGTGGGCGTCGTAGAGCCCGTTGATGAGGTGCAGATTGCCGGGCCCGCAGGAGCCGGCGCAGGACGTCATCTTCCCGGTGATCTGCGCCTCCGCCCCGGCGGCGAACGCGGCGGTCTCCTCGTGCCGTACGTGGATCCAGTCGATCGCGGAGTTGCGGCGGATCGCGTCGACGACCGGGTTCAGGCTGTCGCCGACGACGCCGTACATGCGCTTGACGCCCGCGCGGACGAGGATGTCGACGAACTGCTCGGCGACGTTCTGCTTGGCCATGACTCACGCGCCCCTTCACAAACCGGGTCCTGAGGACATTCGGGATACTCGTGGTCCCATGAATCCACAGCGGGCGCGGTTACGCCTCCCAAACGGCGGCGGCCGTGCGGTCGTCCGCGTACCCCTTGACCCGTACCTGGGTGTCCGCGAGGAACGCCGTGAGGCCGGGCGGGCCGCTCCCGTCCCAGCGGCGCGTGAGGTGCCCGGACAGCTCCGGCTCGCCGCGCAGGGGCTCGGCCAGGCCCGCCGTGCACAGCAGGAGCGTGTCACCCGGGCGGGCGACGGAGGCACGGAAGCGGAACGGGTCGCGGGGCTGTTCGGGCGCCGGCTCGTACGGGCTCGGGGGCGTGGTGATCCCTAGGTCCATGGTCAGGCGGTCGCCGTCAGGGGTCTCCGGCTTCGGCGAGCCGTAGCCGACGACGGGGGCGCCCGACGCCTCGGAGACCTGCGGCTCGATGTCCTGCCACTCGCCGTCGCGCAGCCGGAACAGGCCGCCCCCGCCGACGCCGAAGAACACGCGGGTGCGGCAGCCGGGGTCGGCGGGCAGCAGGAGGCAGCGCAGGCTCGCCGTGTACTCCTCCGGTTCGAGGCCCTGCTCGGCGGCGCTCGCCCTGAGTCTGCCGAGGCTCCGGTCGGTCAGGCGGTGCAGGCCCGACTTCAGGTCGCCCCGGTGGGCGGCGCGGATGTCCTCGGCGAGCCTCGCGTGACTGCGGCCGACGGCGCGGCCGATCCAGTCGCAGGCCTCGGCCGCCGCGCGGTGCGCTCCGGGTGCGGCGCGGGCGCCGGTGGCCATGGCGACCAGGATGAGGGCGCCGGGGCCCGTGCCGAACCGGGCGGTGAGCAGGCAGTCGCGGCGGGGCTCGCCCCGGTATCGCGCGGAGTCGCCGCGCACCGACACCGCGCGCAGGGTGGAGGTCCCGTACCTGGCGCCGTCCAGGACGGTGTCGGCGACGAGGTCGTCGAGGGTGTCGGGGTCGGCGGCCGGAAGCGCGGTGGGTTCGGCGTCGTACGTGGGCGGGCCGTCGCCGACGTAGGGGACGACGGGCGGTTCGGGGCGGGCCTCTGGCTCTTCGGCGACGACCGCGTCCTCGCCGGGACCGGCGTCGGGGGCGGGCGCATCGGCGTCGGGCGCGCGCAGGTCCGGCGCGGCGGCGGGAGGGGGCGGCGGTGGCCGGTGGCCGGGCGGCGGCGGCCCGGGCGGAAAGCTCTGGGGGCGCCCCGGAGCGTGCGCCGGGGGTTCCCAGGGAGCGCGCGGGGCGCCCACGGGCCGGGCAGGCGGCGGGGGGTCCACGGGCCGGGCGGGCGCCGGCGGCGGTGGCGGTGGCGGTGGCGGCACCATCCGCTGCTCCGGGACCGGCGCCCGCCCAGCGACCTGCTCGGGGACCGGCGCCCGCCCAGTGACCTGCCCCGGGACCGGCGCCCGTTCCGGGACCTGCTCCGCGACCGGCGCCTGCTCATCGGCGCGTTCAGGCCCCGCCGACACCGTCCCCGACGCCGAGGCGAACCGGTCGTCGAGGGTGTCCGGGGCCGGGGTCGGACCCGTGTCGTCGGTGGAGTCGTCGTACAACTGCCCCCACCAGTCGTCGCCTTGACCGTGTCGGCCGGAGTTCCTCTCCCCCTGCTGGCTCATGCCCTTATTGTCCACCGCACGGGCCGTACGAAAACGGGCATCCGGAAATTCCAGCACGCGAAAGGTCCGCCGGACGACCCCACCCCCCACGGGAAGGACGCCCGGCGGACCGGCTCGTTCGGTGATCAGCGCACGTCGTAGGCGCGCGTCACCGTCTGTTCGACCGAGTTTCCCTTGGCGTCGGTCAGTTGGGCCTTCAGGGTGACCTGCTTGCCGGAGGCACCCGCGTGGTTCACGGTCGCGGTCCACTTGCCGCCGTGCTCGGCCGTCTTCGCCTCGGTCCAGGTCACGCCGTCGTCGTACGAGTACGCGAGGGACACCTTGGTGAGGTCACCGGGCGTGTAGCCGGCGTGCCCGGTCGCGGTCAGGCCGATCTGCTGGCCGTCCTGCGCGGCGAGGGCCTTGAGGCCGTCTTCGGGCAGGGTCAGGTGCGGGAAGAGCAGCGGGATGCCCTGCGAGTAGACGTTCTCGTCGAGGTGCGAGCGGAACGACCACGTGGTGAGGGTCCCGGTGGAGCGGTTCCAGACCTTGGAGCCGATCTTGTGGGTTTCCAGGGTGAGTTCGTACGCGGAGTCGTCGGCCGGGACGGTGAACGCTCCGAACGGCCAGCCGCTGGAGCCGATCAGCTCGCCGTCACGCTTGAGCGACACCCCGCCGATGTCACCGAAACTGCCCTGGACTCCCTGGTGTTCGCCGTCTCCCCAGAAGCCGGGCGCGACACCGATGAGGTTGCCCTGCCGCTCCGCGGCGAGCACCTGCTGCCCGCTGTCGTCGAGCGGGCTCGTCGGCGCGAGGACGCCGCCGTACCACTCCTCGGTGCGCTGCTCCCCCTTCTTGTACGTCCGCACGGGGTCGATCATGAACTCGCCCCACGGGAAGCTGCTGGAGACCTGGTGGCCCCAGCCGGTGGTGCCCGCCGAGTAGTACTCGGTGCGCTGCGAGGGCGCGGCGACGGTGTCGAGGGCGCCGCTGCCCGCGACGAGGCCGGAGGGCCGGGCGGCGGAGGGCAGGTCGAGGTAGTCGGTGGCCGTGCCCATCGCGCGGTACGTGGCCTTGTTCGCGGCGAGGTCCTTGTCGCGGACCCGGTAGGTGCGGTCCGAGCCGATCGGGCCGGTCTCCGGGAAGGCCAGGTTGTAGAGGTACGGGCTCTTCGCCGTGGCCTTCCAGCGCAGCGTGACCTCGCCGGAGCCGAGCTTGCCGAGCAGGGCCGTGGCCTCGTCGGTGGGCAGGCCGAGGACGGGCAGGGCGCCGCCCACGTAGCCGGTGGAGGGGTACCAGCGGCCCGCCGCCTCGCGGTAGCCGATGACCGCGACGGCCCCGGCGGCCTTGGCGTTCGACGCGACCGTGGAGGCGGCGCCGGTGTCCGGCAGCTTCACGAGCGCGATCTTGCCCTTGACCCCGGCGGCCGTCAGATCCTCGGGCGTGCCGGCCTTGGCGTCGACGATCTGTGCCTGTCCGGTTCCGTCCAGGTTCGTGGAGCTGGTGTTGGCGGTCACCGGGTGCAGCTTCTGCCCGCCGACGACGGCGAGTTCGGAGATCTGCGGGGCCGCCGCACGCCAGAAGCTGTCGAACTCGAAGGTGCCGTCCGTGGCGCGGCCCTCGACGTCGGAGTAGTACCCGGCGATGGAGCGGCTGCCCGACGCGGTGCCCGCGTGCAGCCAGGTGTCGTCCCAGCTGCGGGCGAACCCGAGGGTGGTGCCCCGCGCTTCGGACGCCTTGTCGGTGTTCACCTTGAGGCGGCCGGCCTTGCGCGCGTCGAGGACGACGGTGGTGTCCTTCTTGACGTCGAGCTGCGGACGGGCCAGGTAGGAAAGGGAGTTGACGAGGGTGCCCTCGGTGTCGGGTGTGGCGACGAAGCTGGAGAGGAAGTAGCGGCCCGGACGCACCTGGTACGTCTGGTCGGCCGCGCCCTCGTTGAAACGGCGCTCGCCGCTGGCGTCGTCGGTGCCGATCAGGTCGACGGACGACTGCCCGGCCGCGGGCTTGCCTGAGCGGTCGACGAGCTTGACCCGGAGGGTGACCGTCTCGGGCTGCACGTACAGCGAGAAGGGCGTGGAGACGCCGACGCCGTCGGCGGTGGCGAGCACGCGGCCGGTGACGTCGCCGTACTGGGCGGCCTTGAGCGAGGCCGTGGGGTCGAGCTTCAGGGGGACCTTGACGGTCGTGCCCGCCGGGACGGTGACCGTGCGCTCGCCGAGCTTCGCGACCGCGGAGTGGACCGAAGAGCCGTCGTTGCCGGTGATGCCCTCGACGTCCAGGCTCAACCGCACCGGCTTGTCGCTGGTGTTGGTGTACGGCACGTCGACGGTGGTGCGGTCGCTGCTGTCCTGCGGCCAGTTGAAGCTGCCGCCCTGGACAGCGCTCGCGCCGAGCACCTTCTCGTCGATCGCGGCCTTCACGTCGAGGCGCCCACCGCCGGTCTCGCGCACGTCGCCGGGGATGGCTGCGTCCGCGGAGGACACGAGGGCCGACTTGATCTGCTGCGCGCTCCAGTCGGGGTGGCGTTCCTTGACGATGGCGGCGGCGCCCGCGACGTGCGGGGTCGCCATCGACGTACCGCTCATCGACTGGTACGCGTAGATGCCGCGGCCGCCCGCGGCGGCGGCCGAGATGGCGACGCCGGGCGCGGTGATCTCGGGCTTGAGGGTGTGAGAGCCGTAGGCCGGGCCGCGGCTGGAGAAGTTCGCGGTGGCGTCGGCGCCGTCGACGGCGCCGACGGTCAGGACGCTCGGCGCGCAGCCGGGCGAGGAGACCGTGTTGTTCGCCGGACCGGTGTTGCCCGCCGCGATGACGAAGAGGGTGTTCTTCGAGGACTGCGCGAGCTCTTCGGTGGCGGTGGCCATCGGGTCGGTGCAGTCGGTCTGCGCGGGGTTGCCGAGGCTCATGGAGACGACGTCGGCGCCTTGGTCGACGGCCCACTGCATACCGGCGATGATCCACGAAGTGGCGCCGGAGCCCGAGTCGTTGAGGACCTTGCCGTTGAGGAGCGTGGTGCCGGGGGCGACGCCGCGCTCCTTGCCGTCGCTCGCCGCGCCGGTGCCGCCGACGGTTGACGTGGTGTGGGTGCCGTGGCCCTGGTGGTCGCCCGCGTCGTCGGAGTCGGTGAAGTTCTTCGACTCGGCGACGCGCCCCTTGAGGTCGGGGTGGTCGGTGTCGACACCGGTGTCGAGAACGGCGACCTTGGTGCCCTTGCCGTCGTAGCCCGCGGCCCACGCCTCGGGGGCGTGCACCTGCTTCGTCGACCGGTCGAGGCTGGCCTGCATCTTCTCGTCGAGCCAGAGCTTCTTGAGGGAGCCGGCGGCGCGGGAGCGGGTGTCGGTGACGTCGGCCCAGAAGTCGGCGGCCTTCTTCTTGTCGGCCTTCAGCGCCACGCCGTCGACGGGGTCGAGCACGAGGCCGCGCTCGGCGCCGCGCGGGGCGGCGGGCGCGCTGCGGGCGACGTCGACGGACTTGTCGTAGACCGCGATGAGCGGCAGCGTCTTGCTGTGCGCGTCGTCGTAGCCCTGGCGGACGAGGCCCGTGACGTTGAAGAGCTCCTCGTCGACGCGGCCGTCGGCGATCGCCTTGACGGCGCCCGCGGGGTAGACGTAGAGGTCCTTGCCCGAGGTCCGGGTCTGCACGAGCGGGGCGGTGCCGTCCTCGCCGGGGAGCGCGGTGGCCGCGCTGTGGCCCGAGCCGTCCTTGGTCACCAGGATCCGGTCGCCCGTGACGAGGGTGACGACGGAGCCCGCCCCCTCCTTCGCGGCCGCCTCGCTGCCGACGACAGGTCTCTTGGCGTCCCCCCGTGGTTCGGCCACGGTAGGCAGGGCCGCGGTGACGGCCAGGACGACGGCGGTCGCCGCCACCGAGGCCGTACGCGATATCGCGCGCATCGCTCTCCCTCTCCCCAGGTGAAAGCGCAGGTGAATACGGCGCAAAGGCCGTATTCCCGGCGGATGTTGGTGCTGCGGTGGCGCCACATTGGCAGAGAGAGCGGTGGTACGGGGAAGATGGGGCGCGGCGGGTTTGTGCCGTGGCCGTTTCCCGCCACGGTGCCGCCGGAACCGAGGCTCGGGGAGGGGCATCGCCGCATGCTGGGTGCGATAGGTCTGGACGAGATGCACGAGAGCACGTACCGCGCGCTCGTGTCGCTGGGCGCGGCCGACGTGCCCGATCTCGCGGGGCGGCTCGCCCTCGCGGAGTACGAGACCGAGCACGCGCTGCGCAGGCTGGAGCGGCACGGGCTCGCGGCGCAGTCGTCGGCGCGGCCGGGGCGCTGGGTCGCGGCTCCGCCGGGCGTCGCGCTCGGCGCGCTCCTGACGCAGCAGCGGCACGAGCTGGAGAAGGCGGAGCTGGCGGCGGCGCTGCTCGCGGAGGAGTACCGGGCGCAGGCCGCCGAGCCCGCCGTGCACGATCTGGTCGAGGTGGTCACGGGCGCCGCGGCCGTCGCGCAGCGGTTCCTCCAGCTTCAGCTGGGCGCCACGGACGAGGTCTGCGCGCTGGTCACCGGCAATCCGATCGCCGTGTCGGGCATGGACAACGAGGCGGAGGAGCAGGCCGCCGGCCGGGGCGTCGCGTACCGGGTCGTGGTGGAGCGCGAGGTGCTTTCGATGCCGACGGGGCTGACGGAGCTGTCGGCCGCGATCGGGCGGGACGAGCAGGTACGGGTCGTGGACCGGGTGCCGACGAAGCTGGTGATCGCCGACGGGGCTCTCGCGATGGTGCCGCTGACCTCGCGCACGGCGGAGCCCGCGGCGCTCGTCGTCCACGCGAGCGGGCTCCTGGAGTCGCTGTCCGGTCTGTTCGAGGCGGTCTGGCGGGACGCCCTGCCGCTGCGGCTCGGCGAGAGCAGCCGCACCATCACCGAGCAGGAGCCGGACGGCCCCGACGGCACGGACCTGGAGATCCTCTCCCTTCTTCTGGCCGGACTCACGGACGCGAGCGTCGCCAAACAGCTCGACCTGGGGCTTCGCACGGTCCAGCGCAGAGTGAAGCGCCTGATGGAACTGGCCGGTGTGACGACGCGGCTCCAGCTGGGCTGGCATGCGTACGAGCGGGGCTGGGTGTCCCGGGACGTGCCGGTGGAGCCGCGCGGGGAGCACGTCGCGGAGGGCTGAGTTCCGCGGCCGGAAGCCGTCGGTGGTGGCGAAGCGTGAAGCTCTGCGATCTGCGGGTTCCGTCGTTGTCCGGCACTCTTGGCAGATGGGCGCGTGGGAACTCCTGCTGGTGGGAGTGGTGATGCTGCTCGGCCTGTGCGGGGTGCTCGTGCCCGGGGTGCCCGGGTCGTGGCTCGTGTGGGCCGCGGTCCTCGTGTGGTCGCTCCAGAACCCGAACGGGCTGGCCTGGGGTGTTCTGGTCGGCGCCACCGCCGTCCTGCTCGCCGCCCAGGTGCTGCGCTGGCAGCTCCCGCAGCGCCGGCTGCGCGAGAGCGGGGCCACGCGCCGCACCGCGATATGGGCGGGGGCCGGAGCCCTCGTCGGTTTCTGCGTGATCCCGGTGATCGGATCGATCCCGGGGTTCATCGGAGGCATCTACCTCTGCGAGCGCCTGCGCCTCGGCCGGCACGGCGACGCCGTCACCTCGACCCGGACCGCGATGCGCGCCGGCGGCTCCAGCGTCCTGGCCGAACTCTTCGCCTGCCTGCTCATCGTGGGCGCCTGGATCGGGGCCGTGATCTGGGGCTGAGCGTTCCGGTTCATGTATGCGCACAGCATCCACGTAGCGCGAATTACATCGGATCTCTCCCGACATATTGACGGGCTCTCGTCACTTCTCTAGCTTGCCGCAGGGGATAGCTCCGATGAATCGACGTCTGCTTCGACACGTGGAGGCCGCGCCATGCCAAGACCGTCCAGAAGGACCGTGCTCGCCACCGGATCCACCCTCGCCGGGGCCGCGCTGGCGGGCGGGCTGCCGGCACAGGCCACCGCCGCCACTCCCGTCGCGACCCCCGCCACAGCGGCGAGCGCTCCCTCCGAAGACGCCTGGCGCACCGTCCTCGACGACGCCGACCTCGTCTGGCAGAAGATGCCGAAGACCTGGTACGAGGGCCCGTACCTCGGCAACGGCCTGCTCGGCTCCGGGATCTACCAGGAGCCCGGGAAGAACGCGATCCGCTTCAACGTCCAGCACTCCGAGGTCCAGGACCACCGCCCGGAGTTCGGCTCCCTGTTCGGTCTGGCGCGGCTGCCCATCGGCTACTTCACGCTCGAACCCGTCGGCGCCGTCACCGGCCTCGACTGGCGCCTGCGCCTGCGTGA
Organism: Streptomyces sp. NBC_01446; assembly: GCF_026340095.1. GTDB lineage: Bacteria > Actinomycetota > Actinomycetes > Streptomycetales > Streptomycetaceae > Streptomyces > Streptomyces aureus. The sequence goes on from NZ_JAPEPO010000001.1 coordinate 1,725,324, forward strand.
CGCGGAGCTGACCGGCACCCTCACCACCGACAAGGGCACGCTCACGATCCGCGCCCAGGTCACCAACGCGCTCTCCGTCCTCGCCGTGGAGGTCACCCCGTCCGAGGGCGAGCGCGGCTTCGCATGGGTCTTCCACCCCGCGCAGTCCATCAGCCCGCGCGCCGCGTTCCAGCCGATCCCGGCCGGCTACGAGGGCAATCCGCCCGCCGAGTCCGGTGAGTACGACGGCGTCTCCGTCTCCGTCCAGCCTCTTCTGTCCGGCGGCCAGTACGTCACCGCCTGGCGCGAGCGCACCCGCGGCGAGCGGCGGACGCTGTACGTGAACGTGGCGCACTCCTTCCCGAAGTCCACCGCCCGCGACCGGGCCGTCTCGACGGTGCGGGCCGCGACCCGGCTCCCGTACGACGCCCTCGCCGTGACCCATCGGGCCTGGTGGCACGCGTACTACCGCAAGAGCTTCCTGTCCGTCCCCGACGCCCGCATCCAGCGCTTCTACTGGATCCAGCTCTACAAGACGGCGTCCGCCGCCCGCCGGGACGCCCCCGTGATGGCGACCAGCGGCCCCTGGCTGGAGCCGACCCCGTGGCCCGCCACCTGGTGGAACCTCAACGTGCAGCTGGAGTACTGGCTGATCCACGGCTCGAACCACCTCGAACTCGACGCCGTCACGCGGGCATTGGGCGAGTTCCGGGACAACCTCACCGCCGAGATGGCCGCGCCGTACCGGGCCGACTCACTCGGCATCCCGCGCACCACGGACATGCACCTCGTGAACGGCGGCGCGACGAGCAACGCGCAGGGTTACGGCGTCGGCATCCCCGGCCAGGACACTCCGACCCCCGAGGTCGGCAACCTCACCTGGGCGCTCCACAACGTGTGGCTGAGCTACCGCCACACCATGGACGAGAAGATCCTGCGCGACGTCCTCTTCCCCCTGCTGCGCAAGGCGATCAACTACTACCTGCACTTCCTGGAGCCGGGAGCCGACGGCAGGCTGCACCTGCCCGCGACGTTCTCGCCCGAGTACGGCGGCAACACCCGCGACTGCAACTACGACCTGATGCTCCTGACGTGGGGCTGTCGGACCCTCCTGGATTCGGCCGAACTCCTCGGTATCGACGACGAGTTGGCGCCGCGCTGGCGCGAGGTGCTCGCCAGGCGCGTGGCCTACCCGACGGACACGAACGGCTTCATGATCGGCGCGGACATCCCCTTCGCGAAGTCCCACCGCCACTACTCGCACATGCTCGCGGTGTACCCGCTGTACGAGCTGACCGGCCGCACCCCCGACGAACTCGCCCTGATCGAGAAGTCGTTGGCCCACTGGGTCGGCTTCGAAGGGGCCCTCCAGGGCTATACGTTCACGGGCGCGGCCTCGATGTCGGCGCTGCTCGGCAAGGGCGAGGACGCGCTCAAGTACCTGGGCCAGCTGATGTCCCGCTTCATCCAGGCCAACACCATGTACAAGGAGTCGGGCCCCGTCATCGAGACTCCGCTGTCGGCCGCCCAGTCCCTGCACGACATGGTGTGCCAGTCCTGGGGCGGCGTGATCCGCGTCTTCCCGGCCCTGCCCGCCGTCTGGAAGGACCTCACCGTCCACGACTTCCGTACGCAGGGCGCCTTTCTGCTGAGTGCGGTGCGTGAGGGGGGCACGACGCGCTGGGTGCGGCTGGTGAGCGAGGCGGGCGCGCCGTGCGCGGTGCGGCACGGGATCACGGGCGCGATCGACGTACGCGACGGGCGGGGCAGGCCACTTCGCTACGAGGACGCGGGCGACGGGGCGATCCGGATCACCCTGCGCAAGGGCGACTCCGCGCTCGTCACCGCGAAGGGCGACCGCCCCGACCTGAGCATCGAGCCGGTCACCGCGAACGCGCCGGCCGCGCGCTGGGGGCTGCCCGTCTGACGTGACCGTGGCCCGGCCCGGTCCTGCCCAGCGCGGGGCGGGCCGGCCCGGGCCCCACGCTCCCGCCGTAAACGGGATCACAAATCCTTGTCCCACCCCTATGAGATACCGACCGGACGGTATTAGCCTCCCCGACCATGCACGCGCTGGCGTGTGCCATGACAGCAGGGAGGCATGATGTCGGTTTCATCACCGGCGGACACGGCTCGGCGCACCAAGCGGCCGCGGCCCTCGGCGCTGAGCGGGCTCGGCGGCCGACGGCTCGACCACTATCCCGAGAGCGGCCCCCGGTACTGGTACCTGGCGCTCGTCGTACTCGCCACGGTCGTTCTCTACTACCAGCTGTACATCCAGTACGCGGTGTCGACCGCCATCATCAGCCACTACCACATGACGTTCCTGTACTTCGTGTACGTCTCGGTGGCCGCCAACGCGGTGGGCGCCTTCTCGTCCCTGGTGGCCGGTCTCGCCGATCGCTGGGGCCGGGCGAACATCGTGGTCTACGGCCTGCTCCTGGTCGGACTGCTCACCACGTTCGTCCTGCCCAACGCGCCGGGCAAGGCGAGCTATCTGGTCGTCTACTCGGCCGTGTCACTCGTCGAGGGCATGATCCTGGTCGCCACCCCCGCGCTCATCAGGGACTTCTCGCCGCAGCTCGGCCGGGCATCGGCGATGGGCTACTGGACGATGGGGCCGATCATCGGCAGCCTCGTGGTCACCGCCGTCACCTCCCGCACCTTCAGCGGAGCCACCACCTGGCAGGACGAGATCCGCTACGCGGGCATCAGCGGCCTCGTCGTGTTCGTCGTCGCGCTGTTCGGACTGCGTGAACTCGCCCCGGCGCTGCGCGACCAGATCATGGTGACCCTGCGCGACCGCGCGCTGATCGAGGCGCGGGCCAAGGGGATGGACACCGAGACGGCGCTGGGCGGTCAGTGGCGCCAGATGCTCCGCCTCGACGTCATCGGATCCGCCGTCGCCATCAGCGTCTACCTCCTGCTGTACTTCGCCGCCGTCGGCAACTTCGTGCTGTATTTCGCCACCACCTTCGGGTACACCGCACAGCGCGCCAACGCCCTCCTGAACTGGTACTGGGGAGCGAACGCGATCTCCCTGGTCCTGGCCGGCCTCTTCTCCGACCGCCTGCGCGTGCGCAAGCCCTTCATGCTGCTCGGCGCGCTCGGGTCCATAGGCTTCACACTGGCGTTCACCCTGCACGCCACCCAACCGCACACCGGCTACTACACGTTCGCGTTCATCGTGGCGGGCATCGGCGTCACCAGCGGTATCGCGTACTCGCCGTGGATGGCGAGCTTCACGGAGACGGTCGAGCGGCACAACCCGGCGGCCACCGCCACGGGTCTCGCCGTGTGGGGCTGGATCATACGGATCACCGTCGCCCTGTCCGCCGCCTTCGTGCCTCTCGTGGTGAGCACGGTGACTCCGCTCATCGAGCACGGCGCGGAGGTCAAGGCCGCGTCGGTGCAGGCGGCCCCGGCCCTCGCCATCACGAAGGCCCACCCGAAGCTCTTCGCCGAACTCGGCTCCTACGCACCGGACAAGGTGCCCGCCCCGCTGCTCGCCCAGGCGCAGAAGGAGGTCGGCGCCGAAGGACTCAAGACCGTGCAGAAGGCGGCGCCGCAACTGAAGATCCTGCGTGAGCACGGACCCGAGGTGCAGCGGGCGAGCGCGGACAACGCGCACGCGTGGCAGACCTGGTGGTGGGTGTGCCTCGGCGGGCAGGTGCTGTTCCTGCCGTTCATCTTCGTGATGACCGGCAGGTGGCGGCCGCGCGACGCCCGCCGCGACGTCGAGGAGCACGAGGAACTGGTGGCCCGGCAGGTCGCCGAACTGAAGGAGAGCGCCGCGTGACCGCCCCGACTCAGCTGCACGCACTCGGCGCGCTCGAACAGGCCGCCGCCGTCCGCAAGGGCGAGGTCGGCCCGGTGGAACTCGTACGGCATCACCTGGACCGGGTGGAGCGCTACGACGAGCAGTTCGGCGCCTTCGTGACGGTGACGCCCGACGCCGCTCTGGCCGGGGCGGCGGCCGCGCGGGAGCGGCGCGCGGACGGGGACCTGCCACCGCTGTTCGGCGTGCCGACGGCGGTCAAGGACCTGGTCGACACGGCCGGCGTACGCACGACGTACGGGTCCAAGGCCTTCGCGGGCCAGGTGCCGGAGGCCGACGCCTACAGCGTGACCCGGCTGCGCGAGGCGGGCACGATCAGCCTCGGTAAGACCAACACCCCCGAATTCGGCTGCTGTTGCTACACCGACAACGACGTGGCGGGTCCGGCCCGCAACCCGTGGGACCCGGCCCTGTCCGCCGGGGGATCCAGCGGCGGGGCCGCGGTGGCCGTGGCGCTCGGCCTCGTGCCGGTCGCCCACGCCAGCGACGGAGGCGGCTCCATCAGGATCCCGGCGAGCGTCTGCGGCCTGTTCGGCATCAAGCCGTCGCGGGGCCGGGTCAGTTCGGGCCCCGCCGGGATCGAGGTCAACGGCCTGTCCGTACAAGGCCCGTTGGCGCGTGGCGTGCGCGACGCGGCCGCGCTGCTCGACGCGCTGGCGGGGCCCGAGCAGGGCGACCCGCACTGGGCGCCGCCGCTCCCGCCGGGCGAGACGTTCCTCTCCCATGCCGAGCGCTCCCCCGGGCGGCTGCGCATCGGCCGGTACGCGCGGCCCGCCGCCGAAGGTGTCACGGTGGATCCCGTGTGCGTGGCGGCCTGGGAGCACGCCTCGCGACTGCTCGAGGATCTCGGGCACATCGTGGAGGACATCCCGACACCGTTCGGCCCCGAGATCAGCGGCCACTTCGTGACGGCGTGGGCGGTGCAGTCGCTCGGCCACGCCCTCGACGCCGGTGCGGAGGAGCTGTTGCGGCCGGTGACCCGGGCCTGGCGCGAGTTCGGGCGCGGGGTCAGCGGCGAGCAGCTAGCGGCCGCCATCACCGGGATGCAGCGCGCCGCACGCCACGCGGTACGGGCGACGTCCGGGTACGACGCCGTGCTCACCCCGACCCTGGCGACGCTGCCGCAACCGCACGAGTTCTTCGACGAGTCCGGCGACCCGCTCGACAATCTGCACCGCCAGAGCGCGTTCAGCGCGTTCACCAGCCCGTACAACATGACGGGCCAGCCGGCGGTCAACGTTCCCCTGTACTGGACCCCGGAGGGCGGCATCCCGGTGGGCGTCTCCTTGGTGGGCCGCCCCGCCGACGAGGCCACCCTGATCGCCCTGAGCGCGCAGTTGGAGGAGGCGCACCCCTGGCACGACAGGTACGCACGTCTCCTCTCGTAACCGTCTGGACGCATCGGGCAACGGCCCTAGGGCGGTTGCCCGATGCGTGGCGGGGGCGATCGTGTTTGGCTGAGGCCATGACCGAATTCAGCGAGGCCGAGATCACGTATCTGAAGTCCCAGCGCCTGGGACGGCTGGCCACCGTCGACCCGAAGGGCCAGCCGCAGGCGAACCCGGTGGGATTCTTCCCGCAGGACGACGGGACGATCCTGGTCGGCGGATACGCGCTCGGGACGACGAAGAAATGGCGCAACCTCCAGGCGAACCCGAAGGTCGCGCTCGTCGTCGACGACATCCTCAGCCTCACGCCGTGGAAGGTGCGGGGCGTCGACATCCGTGGTGAGGCCGAGCTCCTCACCGGCCCGCACCACCTGGGCGCGCACTTCAGCGAGGAACTCATCCGCATCCACCCGCGCAAGATCCACAGCTGGGGGCTCGACGACTAGGCGCCTCGACGACTAGTGATCCTGGAGGACTCCCTCCAGGGACAGCAGCTGCAGCTTTCGCTCCAGGCCGCCCGCGTAGCCGGTGAGGGAGCCGTCCGCGCCGATCACGCGGTGGCAGGGGCGGACGATGAGGAGCGGGTTGGCCCCGATCGCGCCGCCGATGGCGCGGACCGCGGCGCGCGACGCGCCGATGCTCGCGGCCACGGCGCCGTACGTGGTCGTCGCGCCGTACGGCACGGCGTCGAGCGCCGCCCACACCTTCTCGCGGAACTCGGTGCCCTCCGTGCTGAACTCCAGGTGGAATTCCCTGAGTTCACCGGCGAAGTAGGCGACGAGCTGCTTCTCGGCGTCGGCGAATCGCTCGGGTGCGCGCCGCCACCCGGGCTGCACCGTGCGGCCGCCCTTCTGCCCGGGTACGGACAGTGAGGTGAGGGCTCCCGACTCGTCGCCGGTGAGCAGGAGTTCACCGACGGGGCTGTCGAGCACGGTGTAGTAGACGGTCATGACTGCTGCTCCAACTGTCGCTGTGTCCAGAGGTGTTGCTGTGCGTACGTGCGCCAGGGGCGCCAGGTGTCCGGTACGGGTTGCTGCCCCGGCCCGTGGGGCAGGGCCACGTCCGGGTCGGCCAGGGAGCGCATGCGGACGAGGGCGGCGGTGCGGGCGTCGACGCCGGGCAGGGCGCGCAGGGCGGCCTCGGCGTCGTCGCGGTCGGCGCCCGGGTCGAGGCGCAGGGCGCCGTCGGCGAGGGCCGTGGCGAGCGCGCCGACGGGTCCCGGTTCCCCGGCGAGGTCGTCGGGTGAGGGGAAGACATGGGTGAGGGTGCCGCAGGGCGCGTCGACGGCCTTCGCGTACCGCTCGACGAGCCGCGCCGACTCCGCCCGCCCGGCGAGGAGCCGCACGGCCAGCTCGTCGGGGTCGGCGGCGCCCGGCGCGCGCAGACCGGGCCGTGCGGCCACGAGCGGCGCGAGGCGCGGGTCGGCGCCGAGGCGCTCGTCGATCGCGTACGGGTCGCTGTCCAGGTCGAACAGGCGCCGCAGGCGTCCCACGGCCGTCGTCAGGTCGCGCAGGTCGGTGAGGTGGATGCGGGCGTCGAGCCAGCCGCCGTGGTGCGCGGCACGGCTCGCGGGCGTGGACCTGGTGCGCTCGTCGACGGAGACGACGCCGGTGCCGTACGGCAGGCGCAGGGTGCGCCGGTAGATGCGGGCGCCCGGCGTTCCGGTCATCTCCTCGACGCCGTCGAGGGCCTCGCGGGCGAGGGTGTCGAAGAGGGGCCGGGCCTGGTAGGGACCGCGGTGGGCGAGGCGCAGGGGGATACCCGCCGCGGTGGCAGTGGCGCGGGTGGCGGGGGCCTCAGCGCGCAGCTCCGTGGGCGTGCGGGCGTAGACGGCGCGGATCGTGTCGTTGAACTGGCGCACGCTCGCGAAGCCCGCGGCGAACGCGATCTCCGTGATCGGCAGGCCGGTCGTCTGGAGCAGGACGCGCGCGGTGTGGGCGCGCTGGGCGCGGGCCAGGGCGACGGGTCCGGCGCCCAGCTCGATGGTGAGCTGGCGCTGCACCTGGCGGGCGCTGTACCCGAGGCGCACCGCGAGCCCGGCGACGCCCTCGCGGTCGACGACGCCGTCGCCGATCATGCGCATGGCGCGGCCCACCACGTCGGCGCGTACGTTCCAGTCGGCCGAGCCCGGCACGGCGTCGGGGCGGCAGCGTCGGCAGGCGCGGAACCCGGAGCCCTGCGCCGCCGCGGCGGTGGCGTAGTAGCGGACGTTCTTTCGCTTGGGGGTGACCGCGGGGCAGCTGGGGCGGCAGTAGATGCCGGTCGTCTCGACGGCGAAGAAGAACTCCCCGTCGAAGCGCGCGTCGCGGCTGCGCACCGCTTCGTACCGCGTGTCCTCATCGATCATCACGCCCTCCAGTGTGCGCCTGCGCGGCGCCGCGGGCTGGCGGAAATCGGACATGGCGTTGGGGCGCGGGGGTGCCGCGGCCTCCGCCGCCCCGTACGGGACGGCGGAGGCCGCGCGCGAGGCCGGCTCAGCCGAGGCGCCCCCGCTTGGCCTCCATCGCGGCGCGGCCCTGGGCGCCGCGCATCTTCCAGACGCGCCGCATCTCGTCCCGCAGACGGGCGTCGGTGCGGGCGGCAAGCCGCTGGTTCTCGCGCAGCAGCTTGCGGTAGCTGTCGAGGCGGCGCGGGGGCAGCGTCCCGTCGTCGAGCGCGGCCAGCACGGCGCATCCCGGCTCGGCGTCGTGGGCGCAGTCGTGGAACCTGCACCCCTCTGCCAGGGCCTCGATCTCCGAGAAGACCTGCCCGACGCCGGCCTCGGCGTCGAAGAGCCCGACGCCACGCAGCCCGGGGGTGTCGATCAGGACGCCGCCGGTCGGCAGGACCAGCAGGTTGCGGGTGGTCGTGGTGTGCCGGCCCTTGCCGTCGACGTCGCGCACGGCGTGCACGTGCATGACGTCGGCGCCGAGCAGGGCGTTGGCGAGCGTCGACTTGCCCGCGCCGGACTGGCCGAGGAGCACGGACGTCCCGTCGAGGAGCGCGCCGAGCACGTCGATGCCGTGGCCCTCCTCTGCACTGACCGCGAGGACCTGCACGCCGGGCGCCGCCGTCTCCACGTCGGAGACGAGGTGCGCGGTGGTCGCGGCGTCCGGCACGAGGTCGGCCTTGGTGAGGACGACGACGGGCTGGGCGCCGGACTCCCACGCCAGGGCGAGGAACCGCTCGATACGGCCGAGGTCGAGCTCGGCGGCGAGCGACACGGCGATCACGGCGTGATCGACGTTGGCCGCGAGGATCTGGCCCTCCGACCGCTTCGACGAGGTCGACCGCACGAAGGACGTGCGGCGCGGCAGCAGCGACCGCACGTACCGCGGGTCGCGTTCTTCAGGGTCGACGGCGACCCAGTCGCCCGTGCACACGACCTTCATCGGGTCGCGGGGGACGACGAATTCGGTGTCGGCGCGCACCACACCCTCGGCGGTGACGACGTCACACAGGCCACGATCGACACGTACGACACGGCCCGGCAGCAGGCCCTGCTCGGCGAACCGGGCGAACTCGGCCTCCCAGCCGCCGTCCCAGCCGTACACAGCCAGGGCCGATCTCGAGGGGGAAGAGCTCGGGAGAGAAGAGGAAGACAAGGGGTGACCCTTCACAAAGGCGGCCCCAGCTGGTCGCGCACAGCGGCGCGGACAAAGAAGGTAGGTCAGCCGGTGACCACAGAGGTGGACTCGATGAACTTCTGGATGCGGGCAGCGCCCGTCACAACGACAGCCATCGGTCAACACCTCCTGGAATACGCCTCTGCATACGGTGGCCATGGACCACCGCTGGAACGGTTCGGAGACTAGCTCAGGCAGGAGCCGCGGCACCAGGCATTTATCGGCCTCGCGCCCGCCCCCCGACACCAGCTCACAGCCCTGTGTCGGATACCAGGTGAGTGAGACTGCGGAGAGTGGATGACACCTCGTCACATCCCTCGCGTCGTACAGCCGCCTCGCCGACCGACGGGGTACACCTAGCGCTGCAGTCACCCTGTTCCCCCTCCGAAGAGGAGACGCTCGTGCGACTTCGTCCGATCCGGCGCAGGCGCGGCCCGGCCGCCACCGCGGCGGCACTGCTCGTCTCACTGGGGGCACTGTCCGCAGCGCCCGTCGGGGTAGCTCCGGCGGAGGCGCAGGACGGCGCACAAGTGGTGACGTACCACGGCTACCAGGTGCGGGTCCCGGCCACGTGGCAGGTCGTCGACCTCGACCGGCGCCCCGACACCTGCGTACGTTTCGACCGGCCCACCGTCTATCTCGGCCGTCCCGGCAACGGGTCGACGTGCCCGGCGAGGCTGGTCGGACGTACGGAGGGCCTGGTCGTCGAACCGCTTGCCGGTCTTGACCCCCACCGTGTGACGCCCTCCACGGCACGCGCCGCCGGTCATTCGGCCGTCGCTCCGGGCGCGGTCTCCACCAACGACGAGATCCAGGTCGCCGTCGAGAGCGCGGGCGTACTCGTCACCGCGTCGCACACCGATGCCAACGAGACCGCGGTACGCAAGGTCCTGGGGTCGGCGACCCTGACGGCGGGCGGCAATCCCGCGCCGCTGCCGACGGCTCGTGCGGCGCGGACCGCGGCCGCCGCGGGGGCGCAGCCCGGCGAGTTCACCGGCCATGGCTTCGACGCCTGCACCGCGCCCTCCCAGAAGACGATGGACGCCTGGCGGGCCAACTCCCCGTACGGCGCCGTCGGCGTCTACATCAGCGGCCAGACACGAGCCTGCGCGCAGCCGAACCTCACCGCCTCCTGGGTGAGCAAGCAGACCGCGAAGGGGTGGCGGCTCATCCCGATCGAGGTCGGCCGGCAAGCCCCCTGCACCACCTTCTCCAACAGGATGTCCGCCGATCCGGCCACCGCACGCTCTCAGGGTGCCGCTGCCGCCGTCGGCTCGGTGTCCGCCGCGCGGGCGCTCGGCATCCCGGCCGGGAGCGCCCTCTACAACGACATCGAGGGCTACGCCTCCACCGCCTCCTGCAAGGCGGCCGTCCTCTCCTACCTGTCCGGCTGGACCGAGGCGCTGCACGCCGGCGGCTATCTCTCCGGCTTCTACTCCGGCGCCTCTTCCGGTGTCCGCGACGCGGCGGCCGAGCACGACAACCCGGCGTACACCCGCGTCGACCACATCTGGTTCGCCGCGTGGAACGGTGCCGCCGCCACCGACGCGGGCAGCTATGTCCCGGCTTCCGCCTGGCCGGGCAGTCAGCGCATCCACCAGTACGCCGGTGAGGTCCAGGAGACCTGGGGTGGCGTCAAGGTGAACATCGACCGCGACTATCTCGACGTCGGATAGGCCAGGGGACAGGGGCTCGGTCACGCAGGCTTCCCCAGCGCGCTTACTCCCGAGTAATATCGCGCGCCAGTCATCCGAGGAGGTTCCGTGCCCCGCCCCGCTTCCGGTTCCAGGCCGCGTCCCAGGTCCCGTTCGTCGTCCACGCGCAAGTCACTCGCCCTCGCCGGGCTGCTCGCCGGTGCCGGCGTGACGCACTTCGCCGCCCCGAAGTCCTTCGACGCCACGGTGCCCCGCGTGCTGCCGGGCTCCGCGCGCGCGTGGACGTACGCGAGCGGCGCCGTCGAGCTCGCGCTCGCGGCCGGCATCGCGCTTCCGTGGACGCGCCGCAGGGCAGCTCAGGCCACGGCCGCGTTCTTCGTCGGCGTCTTCCCCGCCAATGTGCAGATGGCGGTCGACTGGCGCGACAAGCCCGCGCCGCTGCGGACCGCGGCCCTCGTGCGGCTTCCCCTTCAGGTGCCGCTCGTCCTGTGGGCGCGCGGCGTGGCCCAGGCCCAGGAGGCCGGATCATGAGCAAGCGCGTCGAAGCGGGCGACACCGTCGAGGACTTCACCCTGCCGGACGAGAGCGGAACCCCGACGCGGCTGTCGGAGCTGCTGAGCGAGGGTCCCGTCGTCCTGTTCTTCTACCCGGCGGCCATGACGCCCGGGTGCACGGCCGAGGCCTGTCACTTCCGGGATCTCGCGGCCGAGTTCGCGGCCGTCGGCGCGCGGCCCGTGGGCGTCAGCGCCGATCCGGTCGAGCGCCAGGCGGAGTTCGCCGGGAAGCACACGCTCGGCTTCCCGCTGCTCTCGGACGCGCAGGGCGAGGTGCGCGAGCGGTTCGGGGTCGCGCGCGGCTTCTCGATCGCGCCGACGAAGCGGGCCACGTTCGTCCTCGGACAGGACCGCGTCGTCCTCGAAGTGGTCCGCAGCGAGTTCCGGATGAGCGCCCACGCCGACCGCGCGCTCGCGGCGCTGCGGGAGCGGGCGGCCTGACCACGGCCGGACCGGGCGGGCGGCCGGCACCGCTCCTCGGCGACAACCGGGGCGGCCCGCCGGTCACTGGGGCGGCTCCCCGAGGAGGCGGTCGCCGTACTGCGCCGCGCCGCCCTCCCCGGGCTTCACGGTGGTGACCCGGCCGGTCGCGTACACACTTCGGTGAACCCGACCTGCTCCTGGGCCGGAAGGGCGATGCCGCCGCTCACTTCGCGCGGGCGACGGCCATCGCCGGCCAGTGGCACAGCCCGTGGGGGCGGAGCCGTGGCTAGCCGGCCGGGGCGGTCTCCGGCGCGAGGCTGTCCATGAACGAGCTGACGGAGAACACGGCGCGGCCGGCGCCCGCGGGGCCGTAGCCGGGGGGCGAGGAGAGGCCGTACTCCTCCATCGTGGAGCGGTAGGCCTCCAGGAGCCTGATGTGGTACTCCAGCGGCGCGCCCTGCGGGTTGGCCTTGCCGAGCGGGGTCGTCGGCTCGGGGCACCACGTGGTGAAGCGGGGCGTGATGCCGTGCGACATGAAGAAGCGCAGGCCCTCGGTGGTGGAGGCGATGGCCTCGTCGACGGTGGTGAAGCCGGAGGGCTCGGCCATCTCGACGCCGGCCACGAAGTTCGGGATCACGTTGCGCGCGCCGAAGACGTCCGCCGAGTCGAGGATGCGCTTGTGCCACTCGTCGCGGCCGACGTAGCGCTCCTTGCCGGGGCAGTACAGCTCGAACAGGCGGCGGTCCCACACCTCGTAGTTGGGGTGGTAGATCTGCACCCCGTAGTCCTTGAAGCGCTGCACGTCGTCCTTGGGCAGCGCCTGGGCGACGACCTTGCCGATCCAGCGGCCGGGGAAGTGCTCCTCGATGGCCTTGGCGTAGAGGCCGTAGAAGTCGGCCTCGTCACGGCCCTGGAGCTTGGAGGTGATCGCACCGCCGGTGAGCGTGTAGGCGGTGGACGCCTTCGTGGTGTCGTACTTGTCGATGATCTGGAGGGCTTCGAGGACCTCGTCGACGTCCTTGACGCCGGTGTACGGGCGGCCGGCCGCCTTGTGCTGGCGCCAGTTGTGGTTGATGTCGCAGTACTGGCACTCCTCCTTGGCGCCGAAGTACTGGCAGACGCGGAAGACGGTCAGATAGATCAGGTAGCCCCACTGGATGGTGGGGGCCACCTCCATGACGGACTTTCCGTTGGAGAGCTTGTGCCGGTAGTACTCCGGCATCGGCGGGACGCCGACGTCCGAGATCCGCTTCCCGTCGAGGTAGAGGCCGAGCATCCCGTCCTCGTCGGCCGCGACCCGGTAGGGCGACGACGGGTTCACGCGGACCGAGACGACCGTGCGCCGCAGGTCGTACGGGCCGCCGGTGAGGATGATCTCCTCAGGCGGTCGGCGCAGCGCGGCCTCGCCGAGCTCAGGGAGCGTGCCGTGGTCGAAGGAGAAGATGAAGTACGACTTCGGCTTGACGTCACCGGACTCGTTGTCGCTGAGCGCGGACCTGTCGAACGCCACGCCGCCGCGCAGCAGATCCTCCTTGAACACCGCTTCCCGCGGCACGTGCGGGAAGCGCTCCATCAGGTCCTCGACCAGCGCCGTACGGCTCTGCATCCCGTCATCTCCTCAGCTCCCGGAACATCACTGCTCGAGAACTCACGGTATGCCCCCGCTTGCCCGTCAGCCCTGCCGGGTCCCCGCGCGCGCCACGATGTGCGCCGGGGCGGTGATGCCGGGCGGCAGCAGCGGGTCGGCGGTCGGCGCGCCCCAGCGGGAGGTCAGGGGCAGGGTGCCGGCCCACAGGCCGAGGGCTGCGTCGGGCCCCGCGCCGTCGTCGGGGGCGCCCGTACGGATCTTGACGGAGGCCTCGTCGAGGGACAGCACCAGGAGGGTGGTGGCGGCCAGTTCCTTGCGGTTGGGCCGGCGGGCGTACGTCCACTGGCCGGGGGTCGCGTGCTCGGTGAGGCGTTGCAGGCCCGCGAGTTTCTCGTCGGGGTCGGTGACCGAGCGCGGTACGCCGTGGATCATCGCGCTGCGGTAGTTCACGCCGTGCTCGAAGACGGAGCGGGCGAGGACCAGGCCGTCGACGTGGGTGACGGTCACGCATATCGGCGCGTCGGGTTCGGCGGCCAGGCTGCGGCTCGCCACCGATCCGTGCAGGTAGAGCCGGGTGTCGTCGCGGCCGTAGACGGTGGGGACGACGACGGGGCGGCCGTCGACGAGGACGCCGAGATGGCAGACGAACCCCGCGTCGAGGATCGCCTCGAGGTCGGAGCGTTCGAGGCTGCCCTGCTCGCGGAGCCTGCTGTGGCGGGTGCGGTCGGTCTGCGGGAGCGTGCGCGACAGCGTTGTCGCGTTCTCGGTCTGGGTCATGCGGTCGGACGGTACTCCGTGGTGATCACCCCCTCGCGGGCGGGGACTTTTGACAACCCCTTTTCAAACCCCTTGTCGAAAGAGTGCGGGCGGCCGTAGCGTCGAACCGGGCGGAGGAAGGGGACACAGTGAAGCGCACATCCCGGGACATCAGGACGGCGAACCGGTACGCGGTGCTGCGCCACCTCATCGCCAAATCCCCCGCCTCCCGGGGCGAGTTGGCGGCGGCGACCGGGCTCAGTCAGGCGACGGTCGCCACGCTCGTGGCGGAGCTCACAGCACTCGGCCTGCTCGTCGAGGTCGGTTTCGAGGAGTCCGCGGGCGGGCGTCCGCGCTCGCTGGTCGCGGTGGACGCGGCGGGCGGCGCGCTCGTCGGCGTCGACGTGGCGGAGACGTACGTGCACGCGGAGCTCTTCGATCTCGCGCTGGGCGTCGTGGCGCGCGCCGAGGAGGAGCTGCGGCCCGGGGAGTCCGCCCCCGAGGAGGTCGTCGGCCGGATCGCGGCGGCGGTGGGGGCCGTGGTCGCCGCCGCGGACGCACGCCGCCCGCCGCGGGTGCTCGGGGTGGGCGTCACGATGCCGGGGCAGGTCGACCGCGAGCGCGGCGTCGCGGTCCGCGCCGCGAACTGGGGCTGGCGCGACGTGCCGCTGACCGCGCTGCTCGGCGAGCGCCTCCCCTACCCGGTCCACCTCGACAACCCGCTGCGGGCGGCGACGGTCGCGGAGCTGTGGTTCGGTGCCGCGCGCGGATGCGACGACGCCGTGGTGATCAACCTCGGCACCGGCGTCGGCGCGGGCCTCGCGCTCGGCGGCGCCCTGCACCGCGGCGTCACGAACAGCGCCGGCGAGTGGGGTCACACCACGCTCGTGCTCGACGGGCGGCCGTGCCGCTGCGGCGACGCCGGGTGCGTGGAGGCGTACGTGGGCGCGCCCGCCATCATGCGGACGCTGCGCGAACTCGCCCCGTGCAGCGCGCTGTTGACCGAAGAGGACCAGACCGCCACGATCGGCGCGCTCGGCCGCGCGGCCGCCGGCGGCGACCCGGTGGCGCTGCGGGTCGTCCGGGAGACCGCCCGCCATCTCGGCGCCGCCGTCGCGGACCTGGTGAACCTGCTCAACCCCCAAGTGATCGTGCTCAGCAGCTGGGTGGCGGCCGCGCTCGGTACGCCCCTGCTGACCGAAGTGCGCGAGGCCGTCGCGCGGCACGCGCTGGGCAGCCCGTTCGCGGCCACCGAGATCGTCCTGTCCCCGATACCGACCGACCCCGTGAGCCTGGGTGCGGCGACCTTCGCCCTGGAGGGCGTGCTGTCGTCGCCGGGCCTGACCGGCACCACCCTCACCCCGCACACGACCTGACCGTCAAGGAGAACGATGTCCCTCCCCGAGGTGTCCCTCCCTGAGGAATCCGCACTCCCCTACTACGAGCAGGTGTCCCCCGGGACCGGCGGTGTCGCGCCCCGCTCCTGGTACGCCGCCTCCGACGCCGCGTCCCTGTCCCTGGACGGCCCGTGGCGCTTCCGCCTCTCGGCGACGGCTGACGGCCACGACGAGTCCTTCGCCCGCCCCGGCCACGACGCGTCCGACTGGACGGAGCTGACGGTGCCGGGGCACTGGGTGCTCCAGGGCGAGGGGGCCCACGGGTCACCGGCGTACACGAACACCGTCTACCCGTTCCCCGTCGACCCGCCGCGCGTCCCGACCGAGAACCCGACCGGTGACCATCTGCGCGTCTTCGACCTGCCGGACGACTGGCCGGCGTCGGGGGCGGCCGTGCTGCGCTTCGAGGGGGTCGAGTCGTGTGCGCGGGTCTGGCTGAACGGCGAGGAGCTCGGCGAGTTCAAGGGCTCGCGGCTGCCGCACGAGTTCGCGGTCGAGGGGCTGCTGCGCGCCGAGGGCAACGTGCTGGCCGTACGCGTCCATCAGTGGTCGTCCGGCTCGTACCTGGAGGACCAGGACCAGTGGTGGCTGCCCGGCATCTTCCGTGAGGTCACGCTGCTGCACCGGCCCGACGGCGCGGACGCCGACTTCTTCGTGCACACCGCGTACGACCACCGCACCGGGGAAGGCACGCTGCGGGTCGAGGCGAGCGCGGGAGGGCGCGTGACCGTGCCCGAACTCGGCGTGGACGTCGGGGCGGGTCAGCCGGTGACGCTGCCGGTGGAGCCGTGGACGGCCGAGACGCCGCGCCTGTACGCGGGTGAACTGGCCACGCCGGGCGGGGAGATCATCCCCTTCCGCGCCGGTTTCCGTACCGTCGCCGTGGAGGACGGCGTCCTCAAGGTCAACGGGAAGCGGATCCTGTTCCGCGGCGTCAACCGGCACGAGTTCCACCCGGAGCGGGGCCGCGCCGTGGACGAGGAGACGATGCGTCACGACGTCCTCCTCATGAAGCGGCACAACATCAACGCCGTGCGGACCTCGCACTACCCGCCCCACCCCGCGTTCCTCGACCTGTGCGACGAGTTCGGCCTCTGGGTGATCGACGAGTGCGACCTGGAGACGCACGGCTTCACCCACGAGCGGTGGCAGCGCAATCCGGTCGACGACGAGCGCTGGACCCCGGCGCTCCTCGACCGGGCGGCCCGCATGGTGGAGCGCGACAAGAACCACCCGTCGGTGATCATCTGGTCGCTCGGCAACGAGTGCGGCACGGGCGCGGGCCTGACCGCGATGGCCGGCTTGATCCGCGACCGCGACCCGTCCCGCCCACTGCACTACGAGGGCGACCCGTCGTGCGCCGACACCGACGTCTACTCGCGGATGTACGCGGACCACGCCGAGGTCGAACGCATCGGCCGGTACGAGGACGAGGGCCCCGACGCGCGCCGCGAACTCCCGTTCATCCTGTGCGAGTACGCGCACGCGATGGGCAACGGGCCCGGCGGACTCTCCGAGTACCAGCACCTGTTCGAGACGTACGACCGGCTCCAGGGCGGCTTCGTCTGGGAGTGGATCGACCACGGCCTCGCGGACGGGCGGTACGGGTACGCGTACGGCGGTGACTTCGGCGAGGAGCTGCACGACGGCAACTTCGTGTGCGACGGGCTCCTCTTCCCCGACCGCACGCCCTCGCCCGGACTCGTCGAGTACAAGAAGGTGATCGAGCCGGTCCTGGTCGAGGGCGACGGGACGGCGGGCACGGTCCGCGTCACGAACCGCCACGACTTCGCGGAGCTCGCCGCGCTGGCCTTCACCTGGGCGTACGAGGTGGACGGCGCGCCGGTGGAGTCGGGCCCGCTCGCCGTGCCCGCGCTCGCGCCCGGCGAGAGCGCGGACGTCAAGCTGCCCGCCCCGCCGGACGCGGCGCGGGGCGCGGAGACGCAGTGGACGGTACGGGCGGCGCTCGCCGACGACACCGCGTGGGCGGACCGGGGTCACGTGGTCGCATGGGGTCAACTCCCCGTATCGGGACGGCAGTCGGTCGTTCCCGCGAGCGGGCTGTCGCCGGTGCGGGACGCGGAGGTCGTCACGCTCGGCCCGGCGGTCTTCGACGCGCGCACCGGTGAGCTGCGGAGCGTCGGGCAGATGCCGGTCACCGGGGTGCGCCTGGACGTGTGGCGGGCGCCGACGGACAACGACAACGGCGCCGACTGGCAGGCGGACCGGCGGTTCGGCCCCCTGTGGCGCACGGCCGGGCTGCATCGCATGCGGCACCGCCTCGACCGAGTCACCCTGGAATCAGGCGCGTTGACGGTTCGGACCCGGGTGGCCCCCGCGGCCGAGCAGTTCGCGCTCGGCACGGAGTACCGCTGGACGGCGGGCGAGAGCGGCCGTCTGACCCTGACGGTCTCGGTGACCCCCGAGGGCGACTGGACGGTGCCGCTCCCCCGCCTGGGCGTCCGCCTCGGCCTGCCGTCGTCCGTGACGCACGCGCGCTGGTTCGGCGGCGGCCCCGGCGAGGCCTACCCGGACACGCGTGCCGCGTCGCGGCTCGGCCTGTGGGAGGCGTCAGTCGACGAGCTCCAGACTCCGTACGTGCGCCCGCAGGAGAACGGTGCGCGCGCGGATGTCCGCCGGATGGAGATCGGCGGCCTGCGGATCGACGGCGAGCCGGAGTTCTGGTTCACGGCCCGCCGCTGGACGAGCGAACACCTCGACGCGGCCGGGCACCGCACGGACCTGGTGGCCGGGGACACGGTGTGGGTGAACCTGGACCACGCCCAGCACGGCATCGGCTCCCAGTCCTGCGGCCCCGGCCCGCTCCCCCGGTACGTGCACGAGGTGGCCCCGGCCACCTTCGCCTTCACGTTCTCGGCGGCGGGCTGAGCCATGGGCCAAGGCCTGTCCCGTACCCGGGAGTTGAGGGTACGGGACAGGCCGGATCCGATCACGGACACATGCTCGTAGGAGCTAGGTTGTTGTCCCTGCGACGACCAGCTACGAGGGATGGCCTTCATGGGCGACGACACTCCCCAGCACGACTCCGCCGAGCAGCTGCACAAGCGGATCGACAGCTCCAAGGCGCACCCGGCGCGGGTGTACGACGTCTTCCTCGGCGGCAAGGACAACTACGCGGCCGACCGGGACGCGGCCACCGCCGCCCTCGCGGTGAACCCGCGCGGCTACCTCGACGTGCGGCACAACCGCGACTTCATGCGGCGCTCGGTGAACTACCTGACGCGCGAGGCGGGCCTGCGCCAGTTCCTCGACGTCGGCACGGGCCTGCCGACGCAGGAGAACGTGCACCAGGTCGCCCAGCGCATCGCCCCCGAGGCGCGGATCGTCTACGTCGACAACGACCCCGTCGTCCTCGCGCACGCCCGCGCCCTCCTGGCGAGCGGCTCCCAGGGCGCGACGGCCTACATCGACGCGGACCTGCGCGACCCGGCGAAGATCCTCCAGGACGCCGCGGGCACCATCGACCTGGACGCGCCGGTCGCGCTCGGTCTCGTGGCGATCCTGCACTTCATCGAGGACGCGGAGGCGTACGACATCGTGCGCACGCTGGTGGACGCGCTGCCGGTGGGCAGCGCGCTGTTCCTGAGCCACCTCACCTCCGACCTGAACGCCGAGAAGATCGCCAAGGTGGCCGAGACGTACCACGAGCGCGGCTTCACGTTCGTGCTCCGCTCGGCGGACGAGGTGCGCCGGTTCTTCACGGAGAACGGCCTGGAGATCGTCGAGCCGGGCATCGTGCCCGCCCATCGCTGGCGGCCCGACCACGTCGCCGACCACGACGGGGGCGCCGGCCGCGACGAGGCGTACCTGGCGAGCCTCGACCCGATCGAGCAGACGATGTACCGCGACATCAACGACGTCACCGACGACGACATCAACGTGTACGCGGCGGTGGCCTTCAAGCGCTGATCCCGTCCGGGCTCCGACAGGGTTAGCGTCGTCGTATGACGTCACCTCCTCTTGCCGAAGCCCTCGCCGCGGGGCCGGTCGTCCTGGACGGCGGGCTCTCCAACCAGCTGGAGTCCGCCGGGTACGACCTGAGCGACGAGCTGTGGTCGGCGCGGCTGCTCGCCGAGCGGCCCGGGGCGATCGTGGCCGCGCACCTCGCGTACTACGAGGCGGGGGCCTCGGTGGCGATCACGTCGAGCTACCAGGCGACGTTCGAGGGGTTCTCGCGGCGCGGGGTCTCCCGCGAGCGGGCCGCCGAACTCCTCGCCCTGAGCGTCGAGTTGGCGCGCGAGGCGGCCCG
This sequence comes from Streptomyces sp. NBC_01446, assembly GCF_026340095.1. GTDB lineage: Bacteria > Actinomycetota > Actinomycetes > Streptomycetales > Streptomycetaceae > Streptomyces > Streptomyces aureus. Next base: position 1,744,777 of record NZ_JAPEPO010000001.1, read on the forward strand.
GCGCGCGGAGGCGAAGGGGGTGCCGGGTCCGCTGTGGGTGGCCGCGTCGGCGGGCCCGTACGGGGCGATGCTTGCCGACGGTTCGGAGTACCGGGGCCGCTACGGCCTGACGGTGGCCGAGCTGGAGGCCTTCCACCGGCCCCGGCTCGACGCCCTCGCCGCGGCCGGGCCGGACGTGCTCGCCCTGGAGACCGTGCCGGACACCGACGAGGCGCTGGCTCTGCTGCGGGCCGTGCGGGGGCTCGGCGTCCCGGCGTGGCTGTCGTACAGCGTCGCCGGTGACCGCACCCGCGCCGGGCAACCCCTGGAGGAGGCGTTCGCGCTCGCCGCCGACGCGGACGAGATCGTCGCGGTGGGCGTCAACTGCTGTGCGCCCGAGGACGTCGAACCCGCGGTGGCGCTGGCCGCGCGCGTCACGGGGAAGCCGGTGGTGGCCTATCCGAACAGCGGCGAGTCCTGGGACGCGGAAGCGCGCGGCTGGCGGGGCGCGGCCACGTTCACCGCGGACCGCGTTGCCGGCTGGGAGCGGGCCGGGGCGCGGCTGATCGGAGGCTGCTGCCGCGTGGGCCCTGGCCGGATCGCGGCGCTCGCGGCGGCGGTACGTCGCTGAGCGGCGTGGGCCGGCGGCCGGGCGCAGGTTCGGCGCGGCGGTGTCCGATTCGTTCAAGACCGGTGCGGGGGCGCGTGCCTACGGTGGGGGCATGACCGAGATCACCGCACGACTCGACGCCGTGGGCGTCGTCGTCTCCGACATGGCCGCCGCCGTCACGTTCTACCGCCGCCTCGGCCTCGCGTTCCCCGAAGGGGCCGAGGAGCAGCCGCACACGGAGGCCGTCCTGTCCGGCGGCCTGCGCGTCCTGCTCGACACCGAGGAGACCGTGAAGTCGTTCCACCCGTCCTGGCGGGCGCCCGCCCGTGGCGCCTCCCGGCACGGGCTGGCCTTCGACTGTGGCGACGCGGCCGGGGTGGACGCCGTCTACGAGGAGCTGCTGGCCGCCGGGTACGACGGCGAGCTCAAGCCGTGGGACGCGTTCTGGGGCCAGCGGTACGCCGTGGTCCTCGACCCCGACGGCAACGGGGTCGACCTGTTCGCACCGCTGGCCACGACCGCTTAGAAAAGGCGTCCGCCCGGCTAGGACGCGGCCGCCCGGCGCTTGCGCACCCCGTCGAGCAGCCGGGCGCGCTGTACCCCACACGTCGCGAGGTCGACCCCTACGAGGGCGAGGGCCGTCGCCCCGTCGAGTACCGCGAGGTCGGCGCCCGGCGTCTTGCCGTGGGCGGTGAACTCGGGGGTGTGCTGCTTGGCACCGCCCGTGTCGTAGCCGACCGTGGGGTGGATCGAGGGGATGCGCTGCGAGACGTTGCCCATGTCGGTCGACGCCATCGTCTCGCCGTGCAGCGAGGTGACCGTACGGCCCAGCTCGGCGGCGGCACCCGCGTAGGACCGGGTCATCTCCTCGTCCTGGCGCAGGTCGGCGAAGTCCCTTCCGTGCGCGCTCACTTCGAGCTCGGCCCCGGTGGCGAGCGCGCCCGCCTCGAAGCACGCCCTGACCCGCTGCCAGGCCTCGGCGAGCTGCTCCACGGTGCGCGCCCTGACCTCGTAGCGGGCGGCGGTGCGGGCCGGGATGACGTTCACGGCCTGGCCGCCGTCGGTGACGATGCCGTGCACGACGACGCCGGGCGGCAGCTGCTGGCGCAGGAGGCCTACGGCGGTCTGGGCGACGGTCATGGCGTCGAGCGCGTTGACGCCCTCCCAGGGGGCGAGCGCGGCGTGCGAGGGCCTGCCCCGGTAGGCGAGATCCCAGGCTCCGATGGCCAGCGAGGAGGCGCCCACGGTGTCGTCGGGGGCGGCGTGCACCATCATCGCGGCGGCGACGTCGTCGAAGATCCCGGCGTCCATGAGGAGCACCTTTCCGCCGATGTCCTCCTCGGCGGGCGTGCCGATCAGCTTGACCGTGACGCCGAGTTCGTCGGCGACGGCGGCGAGGCCGAGGGCGGCGCCGACGGACGCGGCGCCGTTGACGTTGTGTCCGCAGGCGTGGCCGATGCCGGGCAGGGCGTCGTACTCGGCGCAGAACGCTATGACGAGGTCGCCGGTGCCGTAGGTGGCGAGCACCGCGGTGGGCAGGTCGCCGGCGCCGCGGGTGACGGTGAATCCGGCGCTCTCCATGAGGTCGGCGATCCGGGCCGCCGCGCGGTGCTCGTGCAGGGCGGTCTCGGGGTCGTCGTGCAGGGCGTGGCTGAGGGCGACGACCGGCTCGCGCCAGTGCCGTACGGCGCCGGTCACGGTCTTGCGCGCGGTCGGGGTGTCGGTCATGCGAGGTCTCCGGTCGGGGCGAGGTGCGGTACGGGGCTGGCGCCGGTGCGGGGCGCGCGGTAGCGCAGGGCGAGGGCCGTGCCGACGACGGCGGCGCAGGCGCACGCGCCCCAGCCCCACAGGTAGCCGGACTCCGCGATGCGCGTGGTGCCTCGCACGGCGTGGGCGGTGAAGAAGCCGCCGATCACGGCGGCGCCGATGGCCGCGCCCAGGGAGAGGGCGAGTTCGTTGAGTCCGACGGCGAGCGCGGTCTCGTGCTCCTCGACGACCTCCGCCGACAGGGTCCGCGTGATCGACTCGAAGAGCCCGGTCGCCAGGCCCACGACGAGGGCGGAGGTGACGTACTGGCCGAGGCTGTCGTGGAAGAGGGCCATGCCCAGGAAGCCGAGCGCGACGAGGACGCCGCCCGTGGCGAGCACGGCGCGGTCGCCGATGCGCCGGGCGAGGCGCGGCGTCAGCGTGGATCCGGCGAATCCGGCGACGACCATGGCGAGCGAGATCGTGGCGATGGCCTGCGGACCCATGTCCATGCCGTAGCCGTTCTCGGAGCGTGAGGAGCCGAGGAAGAGGGCGTTGGCGCCGAGGAAGCCGATCGTGCCGAACGAGGCGCAGAACGTGTAGCCGCTGACCACCGCGAGCCGCGGGTTGGCCAGCATGCGGACGCTGACCAGCGGGTTCTCGGACCGGCGCTCGACGGCCACCCAGGCCGCGAGGACGGCGACGGCCACGACGGCGAGCCCGATCGTGCGCGCCGAGCCCCAGCCCCACGTGCTGCCCTGAGCGAGGACGAGGACGAGCGCGATGAGGCCCGCGGTGAGCAGCGCCGCCGCGCCGTAGTGGAAGCGGCCGCCACGCGGGATGTCGCTGTCCGGCAGTACGAGACCGGCGACGACGGCGAGCACGGCGACGGGGACCGCGGTCCACAGCCCGGCCTCCGCGTGGCCCTCGCTGAGCGCGCCGGCCACGAGGCCGCCGACGCCGATCGCGATGAGCAGGACGCCCACGAGGAGGGAGATCCCGGTGCGGTTCTGCTCGGGGGCGCGGGAGCGGAGGATGCCCACGAGGAGCGGGAAGAAGCCGACGAGGGCGCCCTGGAGGGTGACGCCGACGGCGAGGGTCACCGCGGAGGGCCACGCGGCGATCAGGAGCGAGCCGCCCGCCACCATCGCGAGCGCCACCCGCAGCAGCCTGCGGTGTCCGTGCAGGTCACCGAGCCGGGACAGCAGCGGTGTCAGCACGGCGCAGGCCAGCTGGAAGAGCAGGTAGATGTTGTTCTGCCCGACGGTGCCGATGTGCAGGCTCCGGCCGACCTCGGGGAGGAGCGGGGTCAGATAGCCCTGGACGATGCCGCTGAACAGGACGACGACGGCCATCGTCGCGACCATGGCCGGGCCGGAGCTCACCGCTCCGGGTCCGCGCCCCGTTCCCGTTGTGTGTGTGGACACAGCTTCACCTCTGGATCTTCTGGTGGCCGGAACCGAATGTGGTCGCTACTGTGCGGGCCGAGGCACGGACGGCCCCGAATATTCATGGATTCGTACGTACGGAGTGCTAGTGATGCGAGAAACGGTCACCGCCAGCGAGCTGGACCTCGCTCTGGTGAACGCCCTCCAGTTGCGGCCCCGGGCCTCCTGGTCGGAGCTCTCGCCGCTGCTCGGCGTGACGGCGGGCACGCTGGCGCGGCGCTGGGACCGGCTGACGCGGGCGGGGCTCGCCTGGGTGTACGCGGCGCCGGGCCGTGAGTTCACCCGCAACCGCTGCACGGCGTTCGTGCTGCTGCGCTGCCTGCCGCAGGAGCGGTCGCGGCTGCTCGCCCGGCTGAGTGAGCTCCCGGAGGCGGTGACGATCGAGGTGACCGCCCCGGGCAGCTCCGACCTGCTGCTCGACGTGCTGGCCCCCGACCTGCCCTCGCTCAGCCGCTTCCTCACACGGGAGCTGGACCTGCTGCCGGGGATCGTGTCGGTCAGCGCCCTGTTCGCCACGTCGCTCTACGTCGAGGGCAGCCGCTGGCGGCTGCGCTCCCTCGACCCCTCGCAGATGACGGCGCTCGGCCATGCCACGGCGGCGCAGGAGCCGGCGCGCGGGCTCGAACTCGACCACGTGGACCGGGCCCTGCTCGGCGAACTCGTCCGGGACGGGCGGCTCGGCCTCGCCGAACTCGCCGAGCGCACCGACACCAGCCCGCCCACCGTCCGGCGCAGGCTGCGCCGCCTCACGGACTCGGCGGTCCTGACGTTCCGCTGCGACATCGCGTCCGCGCTCGCCGGTCATCCGGTCCCGGTGTCGCTGCTCGGCCGGGTCCCCGCGCGGGACATCGGCACCGTCCACCGCACGCTCGCCGCGCTCCCGGAGTGCCGTCTTGTCGCGGCCGTCACGGGTCCCGCGAACATCTTCGCCACGCTGTGGGTACACGACCTGGGAGACATCCAGCGCCGCGAGACCGCGCTGTGCGCCCGGCTGCCCACGCTCACGGTGACGGACCGCATCGTCGGCCTGCACACCGTCAAGCGCATGGGGCATCTGCTCGACGAGGAGGGGCGCCGGGTCGGGATCGAGCCGATCTCGCCCTGGTAGGCGCGGCCGCCCCGTCAGACGAGACGGGTCAGCGGAGCACCCGCCAACTCCCTTACGTCACGCGCCAGATGGGCCTGGTCGGCGTACCCCGCCCGCGTGGCCGTCTCGGCGAACGGCGCTCCCCCGCGGGCCAGCGCGAGGGCGCGTTGCAGACGCAGGACGCGGGCCAGGGTCTTGGGTCCGTAGCCGAACGCGGCGAGGGAGCGCCGGTGCAGGCTGCGGGCGCCGAGCCCCGCGCTGTCGGCGGTCTCGGCGACGGTGCGGCCCGCGCCGAGCGACGCCACGATGTGCGCGAGGACGGCGTCGGGCGGCGCGGCTCCCCGTTCGAGGGCCACGGCTTCGAGGGCGGCCGCCGGGTCGTGTGCCGCGTCGACCCGTTCGGTCAGGCGCCGCACCTGGTCCGACGGCCACAGGTCGGCGAGGTCGACGCGCCGGTCGCGCAGTTCCTGGGCCGGGACGCCGAGGACGGCGGGCGCGGTGCCGGGGAAGAAGCGGATGCCGGCGAACCGGGTGGCGCCGCTGATGCCGGGCCGGTACGCGTGTGTGTCGGGTCCGGCGACGAAGAGGCGTCCCTCGGTCCACAGCAGGTCCATGCAGCCGTCGGGCAGAACGTCCGGTCCGGGGCTTCGGCCGTCGCCGCCCGGGGTGACGGTACGGGTCCACAGGACCGCGCCCGCCACGCTCGGCGCCGCCCGCTCCCGGTACACGTCAGCCACGCCTTCGAGGCTACGCCGCGTGCGCGGGGTGGCGTCGGCAGGTCAGTTGTGGTCGTGGTGGCCGTGATCGCGCTGATGAGGGTCCTGCGGATGGTCGCCGTTCTTGCGCACGTGCGTGCGCAGGCGGGACGACACGTCGTCCGGGGGCAGGAACTTCGACCAGCGCTCGGGGAACTCGGACGGCATGTCGGGGTCGTCCGCGTCGTCGCCGCCGTGCGCCTCGCGGGCGGCGGAGCGGGCGACGTACTCCGCGGCCTGCTTGGTCCGCCACCGCTCGTTGGCGGCACGGGCGACCGACGTCGCGACGGACGGCCAGACCCGGTCGATCGCCGCGTTCACCGCGGCGCCGACGAGCACCGCGAACGCCGACACGCCGATCCACAGGAGCACGGCGACGGGCGCGGCCAGGGACCCGTAGATGGTGGGGCCCTCGATGGTGCTGGTGATGTAGAGGCGGAGCAGGAAGCTGCCCGGCACCCACATCGCGAGGGCCACGAGGGCGCCGGGGACGTCCTCGATCCACGGCGAGCGCACGGGCACGGACACGTGGTAGAGCGTCGTCAGGAACACCACCGACAGGAGGAGGACGACGGGCCAGTACAGGACCTGGACCACGGTCTCCGACCACGGGACCAGGGCGATCACCGCGTCCGGGCCCGCGATCATCAGCGGCAGCGCGACCGAGCCGACGATCAGCGCGACGAGGAACAGCAGGAAGGCGAGCAGTCGGGTCTTGACGATGCCGCGCACGCCGTCGAGCCCGTACATGACCGTCACCGTGTCGACGAACGTGGACACGGCGCGCGAGCCCGACCACAGCGAGAACAGGAAGCCGATGGAGATGACGTCCGGGCGGCCCTTCATCGCGTCGTCGAGGATCGGCCGGGCGATCTCCTTCACGCCCTGGTCGCTCAGGACGGTGCGCGACGCCTCCAGGATGTTGTCGCGAACGCCGGCGATCGTGTGGGCGCCGGTCCAGGTGTCGACGTAGGCGAGCAGCCCGATGAGGGAGAGGAGCAGCGGGGGCACGGACAGGAGCGTGAAGAACGCCGCCTCGGCCGCGAGCCCCAGGATGCGGTACTCCATGCACGAGTTGACGGTGTCCTTGAGCAGCAGCCAGGCGGTCCTGCGCTTCGAGACGTTGCGATAAAGGGCGCGGGCCCGGTGGAGTCGGCCTCTGCGTGGCCGATCGGGTGTTTCTTTTGCCTGGTGCACGTCCTTACCGTATCTGTCATGGCAGCCACCACCCACGCAGTGACCAACCAGGCTCCGCCCCTGGTGGGATATGACGTTTTTGCCGCGGACAGGGCCCTCACCGAGGGACTCGAACGGCATCTGGAGCCCCCGCTCACCGCCGAGGTCCGCGAGGAACTCGGCGTCCTCGGCCGCGCCGCCGGTTCCGCCCAGGCCCTGGAGTGGGGCGTGCTCGCGAACGGGAATCCGCCGACGCTGCACACCCACGACCGCTACGGGCACCGTGTCGACGAGGTCGAGTTCCATCCGTCCTGGCACCGGCTCATGGGCAAGGGCGTCGCGGCCGGGCTGACGTCGGCCTGGTCGCGGCCCGGCGGCCATCTGCGGCGCGCGGCCGCGTTCCTGGTGTGGAGCCAGGTCGAGGCGGGCCACACCTGCCCGCTGTCGATGACGCACGCGGCGGTGCCCGCGCTGCGGGCCGATCCCGCGCTGGCCGCCGAGTGGGAGCCCCGGCTGACCTCGATGGTGTACGACGCGGGGCTGCGGCCCGCCGCCACGAAGGCGGGCGTCGTGTTCGGGATGGGCATGACGGAGAAGCAGGGCGGCAGCGACGTCCGCGCGAACACGACGCGGGCGACGCCGCTCGCCGAGGACGGCACGTACGAGCTGACCGGGCACAAGTGGTTCTGCTCCGCGCCCATGTCGGACGGCTTCCTCGTCCTGGCGCAGGCCCCGGAGGGACTCACGTGTTTCCTGCTGCCGCGCGTCCTGGAGGACGGCACGCGCAACCCGTTCGCGATCCAGCGGCTCAAGGACAAGCTGGGCAACCGGTCGAACGCGTCGGCCGAGGTCGAGTTCGACGGGACGTGGGCGCGCCGGGTCGGGGACGAGGGGCGCGGGGTGCGCACCATCATCGAGATGGTCGCCGCCACCCGCCTGGACTGCGTGCTCGGTTCGGCCGCGATCATGCGCCAGGCCGTCGCGCAGGCCATCCACCACTGCACGTACCGCGAGGCGTTCGGCGGTCTGCTCGTCGACAAGCCGCTGATGCGCAACGTGCTGGCCGACCTGGCGCTGGAGTCGGAGGCCGCGACGACGCTGGCACTGCGGCTCGCGGCGGCCCAGGACGCCGTGCAGGACACCGGGTCCGAGCAGGAGCGGGCGTTCCTGCGGATCGCGGTCCCGGCCGCCAAGTACTGGGTGACGAAGCGGTGTACGCCCATGGCGGCCGAGGCCCTGGAGTGCCTGGGCGGGAACGGTTACGTGGAGGAGTCCGGCATGCCGCGGCTGCTGCGCGAGTCGCCGCTCAACTCGATCTGGGAGGGGTCCGGCAATGTGCAGGCGCTCGACGTGCTGCGGGCGTTGCAGCGCGAGCCGCAGGCGCTCAACGCGTTCCTCCAGGAGGTCGGCAGGACGCGGGGCGCCGATCACCGTCTCGACGGCGCCATCAAGGACCTGCTGACCGAACTCGCCGACCTGGAAGGCATCGAGGCACGGGCGCGCCGGGTCGTGGAGCGGATCGCTCTCGTGCTCCAGGGCTCGCTGCTGGTGCGTCACGCGCCGCCGGAGGTCGCGGACGCGTTCTGCGCCTCGCGGCTCGGCGGGGACTGGGGTGCGGCGTTCGGCACGCTGCCCCACAGCCTGGACCTGCGGTCGGTCGTCGAGCGGGCGCGCCCTGCGAGCTGAGCGACCGGTCGGGCGGAGGTCGCGGGGTGACGACTGAGGTCACGGGCCTTGACGACCGAGGTCACGGGGGTGATGCTGCGCCGACACGGCACCACCCCCGCCCTTCAGGCCCCGTGAGGAGCTCCCGCGCCGCCGGAGCGGCACGGTTTCAGCTTCGACCGACGTACGGCTGTTCGCCAGAGTTGCAGAGGGTTGCAACGGTCGCGTCCGCCTTTCCGCCCCCGCAAAGGCCGGTGAAGCGGCACGATGAGCACCCGTCCCCACGCACTGGTCTTTTCCAGGAGGACCCGTGACGCAGAAGAACTCGACCGTCGATCTCGGCCGGCTGTTCACCATGGACTGCTCCCTGGCCACGCGGCTCCTGAAAGGTGTCCGCGCCGCGACCCTGTCGGGGCAGCCGCCGCAGATCCTGCCGCGCCCGGTGATCGGCGAGTCCTGGAACCGCATGCTCCGCAGCGGGGTCGACCCGGACCGTGACGTGCGCTCGGGCCTGCTGAGCATGGAGGAGGTGGAGGAGCGCCGCCAGTCGTCCGTGCTCCTGGAGATCCTGCCGGTGCTGCGCGAGGCGCTGGTCACCGTCGCGGACGCGGCGCAGCACATCATGGTCGTGTCCGACGCGGACGGGCGCCTCCTGTGGCGCGAGGGCAGCGCGGCGGTGCTGCACAAGGCCGACCGGCTCGGCTTCGAACTGGGCGCGGACTGGGCCGAGGAGACCGTCGGGACGAACGGGGTGGGCACGCCGCTCGTGACCCGGCGCCCTGTGCAGGTGTTCTCGGCCGAGCACTTCGTGGTGTCGCAGCACACCTGGACGTGCACAGGGGCACCGATCACGGACCCGCGCGACGGGCAGCTGATAGGCGTCGTCGATGTGAGCGGCCCGCTGGAGACGATGCACCCGGCGACGCTCTCGCTCGTCGGGACGGTCGCGCAGCTGGCGGAGGCGCGGCTGCGGGAGCGGCATGCGGCGGACCTCGACCGGTTGCGGGCCGTCGCGGCGCCGGTCCTCGCGCGGATCGGCGGCCGGGCGGTCGCCGTGGACGTCCAGGGCTGGACGGCGGCGGTGACGGGGATGCAGCCGGTGGACCGGATCGCGCTGCCCAAGTCGCTGTCCGAGCTCTCGGAACTCTCGGACGGGCGGGCCTGGGTGCCGACGCTGGGGATGTGCGCGGTGGCGCCGCTGCCGGGCGGCTGGCTGCTGCGGCCCGACGGCCCGGACGGGGCGGCCGAACCGCTCGGCGGCACCCGTGTCGTCCTGGACGTGAGCGGGCCCCGGCGCTGGTCGGTCACGGTGACGGACGGCACGCGGTCCTGGTCGCACGAGCTGAGCCCGCGCCACGCCGAACTCCTCTATCTGCTGGCCCTGCACCGCCCCGGCGGGCGCACCGCGTCGGGCCTCGCGGAGGACATGTTCGGCGACCCGACGCGCACGGTGACGGTGCGCGCCGAGATGTCGCGCGTACGCCGCTATCTCGGCAGCCTGCTCGGGCACCGCCCGTACCGCTTCCACGAGGAGGCGGAGCTGGAGGTGGTGCTCCCGCAGAGCCCGGCGGACCTGCTGCCGCACTCGGTGGCGCCCGGCGTGCTGAGATCGCGGCCGGCGCCGCCGCACTGACCCCACCCCCGCAACAGCGGTTTCCTCAGGCGGAGTCGACCCCGTCAGACCCGGGCGAGGATGACCGAGCGCGTGAGGTGGCGGGGCCGGTCCGGGTTACGGCCGCCGGCCACCGCGACCGCCACCGCGAGGCGCTGCGTCCGTACCAGTTCGGCCAGCGGGTCGAGGCCTCCCGCCACCCACATGCCGCCGGTGGCGTGCACCTCGTCGGCGAGACCGGCGGGCGCCTCGCCGAGCATCCACGTGACCGTGCCGCGGGTCGAGACACTGATCGGGCCGTGCCGGTACTCCAGGGCCGGATGGGCGCCGGTCCAGGGGAGTTGGCTCTCGCGCATCTTGTGGGCCGCCTCGCCCGCGAGCCCCACGGTCCAGCCCCGGCCGAGGAACGTGAACTGCGTGCAGTCGACGAGCCACGGGGCCAGCGGCTCGGCGAGCGCGTCGTGCGCGTCGTCCACGACATCCTGCGAGTGCAGCCCGAAGTGGGCGCGCAGCAGCGTGAGGGCCGAGGTCGGGAAGCGGGTCTGCACGACGGACTTCTCGTCGGCGAAGTCGAGTGCGAGCACGTCGTCGGCGGCCGAGGCCACCGGGGTCGCGGCGTCCGTGGTGATCACGGTGGTCCTGACGCGTCCACGCAGCCCGGCGAGGAGGCGGAGCACCTCGGTGGTGGCGCCCGAGCGGGTCAGGGCGACGACCCGGTCGTAGTGGCGTCCGGCAGGGAACTCCGAGGCGGCGTGGGCGTGGGTCTCGCCGTGGCCGGCGTCCTCGCGCAGCGCGGCGGCGGCCTGCGCCATGAAGAGCGAGGTGCCGCAGCCGACGACGGCGACCCGCTCGCCCGGCTCGGGGAGCAACGCCCCTCGGGCCAGGGCGAGTTCGGCCGCCCTGTCCCAGCACTCGGGCTGGCTGTACAGCTCATTCTCGATATGGCTCATGGCGCACCCTCACATCCCAGCACATGCTTGGTTGTGCAAGTTATAGCGCGTTTTCGAGCATGTGAGATCAGCCAACCCCGTCGAATCCCGCCGAGAGTCCATGTGCACGCTCCAGAAGTCCATGCGAGAACAGGTTTCTCCTGAACGGTGGGGGGAGGGAGGTGCTTGCAGATATGTGCTGTTGCTCGTGCTCGACAAGAGAGTGGCGGCGGGCGGCGCCAACCAGCGCTGGACGAAGCCGAGTTGATTTAGAAGTGACCGGGCGCCGTCACAACACGCCCTACGGGCGCCCGGTCACACGCAGATGACTTCGATGCCCTGCGCCGTGATCTCCTCGACGAGTTCCTCGGGGGCGTCCTTGTCCGTCACCAGGATCGACACCGCGTTCAGCGCGCACACCTGGGCGAACGCCCGTCGGCCCAGCTTCGAGGAGTCGGCCACCACGATGACCGTGCCCGCGCGTTCGGCGAGCGAGCGGTTCGCGCTGGCCTCCGACTCGTCGTGGGTGGCCGCGCCGAAGCGCGGGTGGACCGCGTCCACACCGAGGATCGTGTAGTCGAGGGCGAGGCTCTGCAGGACGGACGTGACGAGCGGGCCGACGAGTTCGTACGAGCTCGGCCGGGCCACGCCGCCCGTGACGACGATCTTCACATGGGGGCGGATCGCCAGCTCGTTGGCGATGTTGATCGCGTTGGTGACGACGGTGAGCGCGACGCCGCCGGACGTGCCGCCCGGGTCGGTGCGGACGGCCAGTTCCCTGGCCACCTCGGAGGTCGTGGTGCCGCCGTTGATACCGACGACGGAGCCCGACGGGACGAGTTCGGCGACCGCCTTCGCGATCCGCTGCTTCTCGTCCGCCTTGCGGGCCGTCTTGTAGCGCAGCGGCAGGTCGTAGGCGACGGAGCTCACCACGGCCCCTCCGCGCGTGCGGGTCAGCAGGGACTGCCGGGCCAGTTCGTCCATGTCGCGCCGGATCGTGGCGGAGGAACAGCCCAGTCGCTCGGCCGCCTCCGTGACATCGAGATGACCCTCATTGCCGAGTATTTCCAGCAGTTGGGTCCATCGGGCATGTGCGCCCACTTGCTCCTCCTCGCGACGCGCGTAGCGTAACCCGCGCCGTTCTCCGCATCCAGACGTGATCATCCGCGCACCTACACGTGACCGCCTGTGTGCGCACGCGGGCGTGGGCGGGCCCGCCCCCTCCGACGGGCCCGCCCACGCCTGCGCTGGCTGCTACTCCCCTGCTTCGCGCGGCAGTTGACCGCCGTCGAAGTACGCGAGAAGCTCCGGCTCGAGCTCCGGGACGTCGTACGGCACGCCCCCCTCGCGCAGCGAGCGGGTGGCGAGCGCACCGGCGGCGACACTCATCCGGGCCGCGACGGGCGACGTGTCGGTGACGCCGCCCTCGCGCGCGAAGCGGCAGAACTCGCCGATGATGCGCTCGTCGGCGCCGCCGTGCGAGCCCGTCGCCTCGGGCACGCGGTACACGATGTCGGCGTCCTTGCGGTAGCCGCTCGGGCCCGTGTTCCATACCCGGACCTCGTCGCCGGGGCTGTCCCCGAAGTTCTCGAGGCGGCCCTCGGTGCCGATGACCGTGTAGTTGCGGAAGTAGTCGGGGCTGAAGTGGCACTGCTGGTAGGCGGCGATGACGCCGTTGTCCAGCTGCATGTTCATCACCGACACGTCCTCGACGTCCACGACGTGGTGCAGGTCGTGGCGCTCCGTCGGCGGCCAGTCGAACTCCTTCAGCCAGCCCTCGGGGCGCGGGGTGTCCGGCTCGCGGCGCGGCAGGTCCCCGTAGACCATGAGGTCGCCGAGGGCGTTGACGCGCTTGGTGTAGCCGCCGGCCAGCCAGTGCACGACGTCGAGGTCGTGCGCGGCCTTCTGGAGGAGGAGGCCCGTGGTGCGGGTGCGGTCGGCGTGCCAGTCCTTGAAGTAGTAGTCGCCGCCGTACGAGACGAAGTGCCGTACCCACACGGTCTTCGGCTCGCCGATCTCGCCGCGCGCGATGATGTCGCGCATGAGGCGCACGACGCCCATGTGGCGCATGTTGTGGCCGACGTAGAGGCGGGTGCCGGTCTTGTACGCGGTGCGCAGGATGGTGTCGCACTGCTCGACCGAGATGCCGAGCGGCTTCTCGACGTAGACCGGCTTGCCCGCTTCGAGCGCCTCGCAGGCGATGGCTTCATGGGTGTCGTCGGGGGTGGCGACGATGACGGCGTCGATCGAGGGGTCCTCGAGGAGCCTTCGGTAGTCGTCGACGGCGACCGCGCCCTCGTACAACTCCGGTACCTTCGCCCGAATCTGCGGGTCGAGGTCGGCCACCGCCGCCACGACCGACCCCCTGCCGGGGCGGTGCGCGGCGGTCGCCAGATTCCGTCGCAGTCCGAGCCCGATGACGGCGATGCGCAGGTCTTCCACGTGCGGGTGTCCTGTTCTGCGTGCGGGACGCATAGGGGTGCTGAGCGGTGCTTGCCGTGCCGGGCTCACTACTTGCTGTCGGCGATGGCCTTCTCGAACTCGTCGCGCATGGCGTTGCCCGCCTCGCGCTGCCAGGTCGGCAGGATGTCCTTCTTGAAGGAGGAGAGCGGGGTGCGGCCGGCGACGATGTCCTTGACGGCCTGGTACACCGTGTCGGTCGAGGAGGCGCCCTTGTTGGCGTTGGTGTCCGAGAAGAAGCCCGTGGTCGGGTTGATCTTGGCAAGCTTCATCAGCTCGACCTGGGCCGCGTGGATACCGCGGGTGATGTCGGGCTTGCCCGGGAGGTACAGCGTCTCGGGGGCGTTGCCGAAGAAGTTGATCGCCTGGCGGGTGGTGATGACCTCGGCGTTGCCCTTCTTGTTGAGGAGCACGTCACCGTCCTTGGAACGGGTGTGGTGCGTGCCCTCGATGCCGTTGTCCAGGAAGAGCCGCTCCTCGGTGCCGAAGGGCGCGCTGAGGTAGTTCATGACCTGGAGCAGGGTTTCGATACGGTCCTTGCTCACGGCCTTGTTGATGGCCGTGAAGCCGACCGAGCCGTAGCCGTAGCCCCAGCTGGGGGTCATCCCCTTCTCCGCGGCGAACGGGACGACGACCTTCTCCGGCCAGTCGTACTGGTTGCTGTCGCTGAGGAAGCCGGGGAAGGACTGGACGTGCAGTCCGAGGAACCCGCCCTCCATCTTCTCCAGGGTCGTCGGCAGGTTCGGGTCCGGCCAGAACAGCTGCGCCTTCTGGCACCTGAGGGCGAACTCCAGGCCGGCGTGGAACTCGTCGGTCTCGAAGTAGTGGGTGAGCTTCCCGCCCTCCGTGCGCCAGCCGTTGGGCGCGCCGTGCCAGTAGGCGAACTGCAGGATGTGGTTCACGTACGCCGGCTCGAGGACGTACTTCTTGCGCTTGACGTCGAGGAGTTCCTTCGCCTTGTCGAAGAAGTCCTGGGCGCTCTCGAACTGCACGCCGCCGACCGGCTTCCAGAAGTCCTCGTTCGCGACGTAGACCTGGCCCATGCGGCCGTACGGGACCGCCATGCCCCAGATCTTGCCGTTGAAGACGGCCGTCTTCCAGGCGAACTCCGGGATGTTGGCGAGGTTCGGGTACTTCTTCACCGCGTCGCCCGACAGGTACTCGGTGAGGTCGTGGAACTTCGCCTCGAGCAGCGCGGGGACGTTCTTGAGGCCCTGGTTCGGCGGGAACCACATGAGGTCGGGCATGTCGCCGCCGGCGATGGTGGCGTTGAACTTCGCGCGGTAGACGTCGTCGGCGCCGAGGCCGTTGACGATCGTCATCTTCAGGTCGGAACCCAGGCGCTTGTTGAGCTCCTGCCAGTACGCGTTCCGGTTCATGGCCGGGGCCGCGGTCGTGAAGGTCTCGGTCAGGGCCGTGACCGGCTTGCCGTCGCCCGGCTTCTCGGTGACGCTGCGGGTCAGGTTCTTGGGGTAGCGCAGGTACGCCGGGTCGAGGCCCGCCGCGTTGCCCGGCAGGTCCGGCGCCGGGACGTTCGCGGGGACGTACGTCGGCAGCTTCAGCTTGGCCGACGCCTTGGCGCCGCCACCACCCGAGGCCGCGCCGGAACCACAGGCCGTGAGGGAACCGACACCGGCGACGGTGAGGCCGGCGACGGTCGCGGCACCGAGGAACCCGCGGCGGTTGAAGTCTCTGGAGGACATGACTCTCCTAAGGGGCGAGGAGCGGTTGAGGGTGGTGGCTCAGGCCTTGATGGCGCCGGTGAGAACGCCCTTGACGAAGTACTTCTGGAGGAACGGGTAGACCGCGATGATCGGCAGGACCGCGAGGATGAGCACGGCCATCGACAGGGCGGTGCTGGCGGGCAGCACGCTCACGCCGAGCGCCTTCGCGTTGAAGGTGTCGCCCTGGAGGACGTAGCTGCGCAGCACCACCTGGAGCGGCAGCTTGTCCGGGTCGTTGATGTAGAGCATCGCGTTGAAGAAGCTGTTCCAGTACGTCACCGCGTAGAACATGCCGACCACGGCGATGACGGCCTTCGACAGGGGGAGCACGATCCGGCACAGGATGGTGAGTTCACCGGCGCCGTCGAGGCGGGCCGCCTCGTGCAGTTCGTCGGGGATGCCCTGGAAGAACGCCCGGACCACGATGATGTTGAACGCGTTGAGCAGGATCGGCGCGATCATCGCCCCGTAGGTGTCGAGCAGTCCCAGCTCCTGCACCACCAGGTAGTTGGGGATGATGCCCGGCGTGAACAGGAACGTGCCGACGACGATCAGGAGCAGCGGCTTGCCCGCGAAGGTCCGCGGCCGGGAGAGGCCGTAGGCGAGCGCGATCGTGCAGAGCAGGCTGAGCGCCGTGCCGATGACCGTGACGCCGATGCTCACGACGGCGGCGCGGGTGATGACGCCGCCGGACAGGACCACCCGGTACGCCTCGAGCGTGGGGTGCGACGGGAACAGCACGTAGCCGCCGTTCGCGGCGAGTTCGGCCTTGGAGGAGAGGCTGGTGCCGATGGCGAGCAGGAACGGGTAGCCGACGGCCACGATCATCGCGACGATGACGATGAACTTCAGCGTCTGGGCCGCCGGGTTGGGCTGCTCCATCCAGGCGGGACGCTCGGCGGAGCCGCGGCGCTTCCTGCTGCCGGTGCGGCCCTTTCGGCTCTCCCGGCTCTCCTGGCTCTCGGGCCGCAGGGTGGTGGATATGGGCGCGGTGCTCACTGGTAGACCCCCTGCTCGCCGAGGCGGTGCGCGAACTTGTTGGCGAGGACGATCATGACGAAGCCGATGACGCCCTTCATCAGGCCGGCGGCGGT
The DNA here is from genome assembly GCF_026340095.1 of Streptomyces sp. NBC_01446. Classification (GTDB taxonomy): domain Bacteria; phylum Actinomycetota; class Actinomycetes; order Streptomycetales; family Streptomycetaceae; genus Streptomyces; species Streptomyces aureus. The sequence goes on from NZ_JAPEPO010000001.1 coordinate 1,761,062, forward strand.
GGACATGCCCCAGTCGCCGTCGACGACGCCGTGGAAGTAGACGTAGGTGTCGAGGACTTCGGAGGCGTCCCGGCCGACGTTGTCGCGCTGGAGGAGGATCTGCTCGAAGCCGACCGACAGGATGTCGCCGAGGCGCAGGATGAGCAGCATGATCATCACGGGCCTGATGCCGGGCAGCGTGATGTGCCACATGCGGCGCAGCCAGCCCGCTCCGTCCATCGCCGCCGACTCGTAGAGCGAGGTGTCGATGGAGGCCATCGCGGCGAGGAAGATGATCGCTCCCCAGCCGGCGTCCTTCCAGACGCTCTGGGAGGTGATCAGGTAGATGAACGTGTCGGGGTTGTTCATGATGTTGCCGACGTGCACGCCGTGGTCGTTCAGGTAGCTGGTGACCGTGCCCGCGCCGCCGAAGACCTGCTGGAACATGCCGACGACGACGACCCACGACAGGAAGTGCGGCAGGTAGACGACCGTCTGCATGAGGCGGCGGGTCTTGTTGCTGATCAGCGAGTTCAGGAAGAGCGCGAGGGCGATCGGCGCGGGGAAGTAGAGGATCAGCTGAACGGCGCTGATCTTCAGCGTGTTCCACACGGCCGTCCAGAACTCCGGCTGTTCGAGCAGGGCCTTGAAGTTGTCCCAGCCGACCAGCGGGCTTCCCTTGAAGCCGAGGTAGGGCTGGTAGTCCTGGAAGGCGATGCTGTTGCCCGCGAGCGGGAGGTAGAAGAACACCGCGAAGTAGAGGATGCCCGGCACGCACAGCAGGAGCAGGGTGCGGTCCTGCCTCAGACGCTCGCGCAGGCTCCGCCGCTCGGCGGGCTTGCGCCCCTTCCTGCCCGGCGTCCCCTTCGTGCCGGACGCCTTCTTCCTGCCCGATGTTCCGGGTGCCTCGTGCGGTAGGTCGGGCGGGTTTTGCGATGTGGGCGTGGGCGATGCGGACGCAGCGGCCGACACATTCACCTCCTGCGTCGAGTGGCGAGCGAGGGTTGGTTTCACAGGGCCCTCGCGGGGGCTGCGGCCCGGCTCGCGAGGTACCGGAATCTTGCGTCAGCCTGCCAACGGATGACAAGACTTGATTGGTAACTATTTAGATCTTGCAGCTTCACGCATGAAACGCGCAGGCAACGAACACGGTCACCGCAGTCGCACGCACCGCCCCCGACCTGGGCGAAGCCGACCTTCCGTGTTTGGACTGACGACCGCTGGTCTTTGGACTTTGGTGGAAATTGCTCCCTAGGGCCCTGGACCACCCACCAGTCAGTACGTGCTCGCACCGTCGCAGCAGGGCGAGACAGGTCCAGATCCCCAGGCAGACGCCACCTCTCGGGCGCCGTCGGCGTTGCCCTCGCGCCGACCCTGGCGGGTGGTGCCACCCCGGCCCTCGCCGACTCCGCGCACGCACCCTCCGGCCCCGCACGCGTGAGCAGGCACAGCAGCGCGGCGGACGGCGAGTGCGGGGGCAGGGCGTGCAGCAGCGCTCCGTCGATGACGGCTGCCCCCGCGAGTGCGCCGGCCTTGTGCGGGGCACCGGCGCCGAGGGCCCTGACAAGTTGCATCGCCGGATGGTTTCCGCGACCACGGCGTGCCGTGCGCGGTCCAGGGCGTCGGCGCGATGTCCCAGATCGCGTTCTCGGCGGACGGCGCCCCGACCCGCCACTACCGCGACCTTTTCACCGCCGATCCGGACCGCTACGAGCGCAAGCGCCACGAGCTGCTCGTGCGCGGATCCACGTCAACGTGTACGGCCTCGCCTGCTGGTTCGCCTCCGCCGCACTCGAGGAGGACGACATCCGGCGCACCTGCGAGGCCGTGAACGAGGCGTTCGCGGCGCTGTTGACGGCCCTGCGCGCCCCCTCTTGCCCCACGCCGCCAGATGGCGCAGGATGTGCCCGGCGCGCGTGATCATGCTCTAAGTCGCGCGCTTTCAATCACCTTCGCGCACGACGTTGCGCAGTGCAGCCCGACGCACTCCCTTCACGCATCCACCTCCATCACAGGCAGGGTTTTCGATGACTGGACGCTTCACCCGTTCCCTCAAGCGGCGGTCCGTGCCGCTCCTCGCGGCGCTCGGCCTCGCCGCCGGAGCCGGCCTGGCCTCCGCCCCCGCGGCGAACGCGGACGACGCCATCGGCACGACCCCGGGGACGTACACCTACTACTCGTTCCCGTCGGCGACCGACGGGCTCGGCGAGGTCACCTGGTCCACGACGGTCGAGAAGGACCCCGGCTACAACGCGAACACCTTCTGGAGCCACCAGTTCGGCTTCAACGTCGGCAACGGCGCCTACATCGGGATGCAGCGCAACGGCGGCGACAAGCCGACGTTCCTGTTCTCGGTGTGGGACAGCTTCGAGCGCAAGCCCGGCTCGGAGGGCAGCTACTGTCTCCAGTTCGGCGGTGAGGGCGAGGGGTCCAGCTGTCGCATGAACCACGACTGGGAGGAGGGGCACACCTACACCTCCACGGTCGCCTACGAGGGCGACGGCTGGTTCGGCGCCACCATCCACGACAAGACCACGGGCGAGTCGTTCAAGCTCGGCAGCGTGCAGACGCCGGCCACCGCCATCAAGTCCACGGGCCTGATCGACTGGGTCGAGTACTTCGAGTGGAACGACCCGCGGGCCACCTGTTACGACCAGCCGTACTCGGACGCCCACTTCGGCCTGCCCACCGGCACCGCCGTCGGCGCCGGTGCGGCCGTCAGCTCGGTGACCAAGACGAAGAGCAACCCGCCCTGCGCCGCCGCCGTGGACGCGCGTCCCGACGGAAGCACCAACCAGCGTCTGGCGCTGGGCAATTCGAAGCGCGCCGAGATCACCGCACCCGGCGACAAGTGCCTCGCCCCGAGCGGCGCCGCCGAGGACGGCGCGGAGCTCACGCTCGCCGCGTGCAAGGACAACGGTCCCGGCGCCTTCGAGCAGTCCTGGGTCCTCGCGGCCGACGGCACCGTCCGGCTGCCGTCGAACTACTGCCTGACCGCCAGCGACAAGAAGAGCGTGCGCATCGCCGACTGCGCGGGCGACATCGCCACCGGCGGCAAGGTCACCGACCCGGCCAAGCTGTGGACGTACAACCCGGGCAGGAAGACCCTGGTGAACCAGGCGACCGGGCGCTCCCTCGCCCCCGCGGGCTCCGGCGTGAAGCTCGCGCCCGCCGGACCGGACACGCAGGGCTGGCACGCGCCGGTGCCGGTCGGCGCCCCGTAGGGCGCCCCGACCAGCATCAGGGCGCCCCGCCGATCGTCACCGATCGGATGAACTCCCGTTCCAGGCGCCGATGTTGGGCGCCGCTCCGGGCACCATCGGGTTGCCAGCGAAGTCGCGGGTGCCCGCGTCGGCGAGCGGCGCCCCCGCGCCCAGTGCGGGCGATCCGGCACGCAGGGCGTAGGCGGCCGCGGCATCCCCGTAACCCGTGGCCGTGCCCGGGCGGGTGAGCATCGGGTCGGCGGTGATGCCGCCGGAGTTCGCGGGCGCCGCCCCGATCCCGTACAGCGCGTTGTGGGACGCGGTGACGCCGCCGGAGCGCAGCGTGAAGGCCGCCGTGCCGGCGCCTTCCTTCACCACGATGTTGTCGTCGAAGGCGATCTCGTGCCGGCTGGTGGTGTTCTCGTTGACGACGGTCTGGCTGACGCCGTCACCGACGTAGATCGTGTTGTGCAGGAAGCGGACCCCGGAGAACGAGCCGCGGCAGGTCTCGATGCCCCTGAAGTGGTCGTTCTGGCTGATGTTGAAGCGGATCACGGCGTCGCCGAGGGTTCCGTCGGCGCTGCAGACGAGGAAGAAGCCGCCCGCGTTGTCGTGGCTGTAGTTGTACTGGAAGACGGTCCCGAAGGAGCCCTCGTCGACGTCGTACGCCATGCCGTCGCGGGTCGTCTCGCCGCCGGACGTCTCGTTGTACTGGAAGACGGTGCCGTCCGCGTTCCACGGCCACATGCCCGCGTTGTATCCGGCGGAGCGGCGCTGGAAGCCGTGCAGGGTGTTGTGCTCGACCAGGGCGTTCTTGGTGGCGGTCATGACGATGCCGTCGCCGCCGAGGTCGTCGAGGGTGTTGCCGCGCACGACGACGCCGGTGGACGGGCCCCAGTGCGGGCCGTTCGGGTCGTAGCCGCTGATGGCGGGCCGCTGGTTCCAGCTGGAGGCGAAGAAGATGCCCTCGCGGTCGACTGTCCTGAGGGTGTTGTTCTCGACGCGTACGTCGTCGTAGTGCGTCTCCTTCGCCGACCCGGTGACGGAGAAGAGGATGCCCGCGGAGCCGTCGTTGTCCTTGGTGTCGTCACCGCGGATGTCGTGGATGTCGAGGCCGGTGAGGCGGTAGTGCCTGCCGGTGCCGTAGTCGTCGAGGACGACGCGCACGCCGCGGCGCTTGGTGCCCGGGTTCGCCGCGTTGGTGATCTCCAGGTCGGAGACCTCGATCCACTGCGTGTTGCGGAGGAGGACGGTGTCGGGGGCGCCCGCTCCGTCGATCACCGGCTTCGCCCCGCTGCCGTACGGGGCGATGCGGACGGGGCTGCCGGGGGCGCCCGCGCCGTTCGGGGTGAGGGTGCCCGTGCAGCGGGTGCCGCGCTTGAGAAGAACCTGGTCGCCGGGGCCGAGGCGCTGGGCGTTGACGGCGGCGAGCGTGCGCCACGGCGCCTTTCGGGTGCCCTTCTCGGGGCCGGCGCCGGCGGCCCGGCAGTCGACGTAATGGGCGCGCGTCTTGAGCGGGGAGGCGGCCGTGGCGGCGGGGGCGGCCGCGAGGGCCGTGACGCCCGCGGTCGCGGCGGTGCAGAAGGCGACGAGCGCGGTGCTGACGCGGGTGCGTCCCATGACGTACCTCCGTGAGTGGTTGCGGATGCCGGAGGGACGGAGCCCCCGCGGGTGGCTCAGAGCGTGCCGCCGGGCCGCGCCCGACTCCATGGACTTACGGAGGGGATTCCTGGACATCTGCCGCCGGCCGGTGCCCCTGGCCTTCTCTTTCGTGTGCGCGCGGGGCGGCGCCCGGCCGCCGCCCCGCGCCGGCTCACACCCCGGGGATGCCGCGGGCCTGGAACGCCTTGCGCACGGCGTCCGCCGCGCTCTTGCCGTACATCTTCTGCGCGGTCGCGACCGTCGTCAGGGCCGCGTCCTTGAAACTGGTGTCGGGCGCGAAGCCGAACTGCGCGTCGACGATGACGCGGTCCGCCGTCCGCGCGCCGAGCGCACCCCTGATGTCGAAGAGCGCCTGGGACCAGATCTCACCGTCCGCGTGCACCTCTCCCACCTTGTCGGCGTACGTCTTGCCGGTGTCGAGGCGGCGCAGGCAGTGCGGCGCGGTGGCCGTGTACGAGACGGAGTCCCAGTCCGCAAGACAGGCGAGGTCGGTCTTGTGCGGCCAGCCGTACGTGGCGTCCGCGTAGGCGCCGACGGACGCCGCGAGGTAGTCGCCCCACGCCTCACCGATGGCCCCGGCCTCCTCGGAGGTGCCGAACCCGGGGACCTGCGCGTTGTGCACGGCGTGCCCGTACTCGTGGACGATGACCTCGGCGTCCTCCGCGTCGTCGACGCCGCCCTTGCCGAAGCGGATCTCGGCCTTCTTGTCGGTGAAGAAGGAGTTGTCGGCGCCCCACTGGTCGATGCGGACCGGCTGCGCGCGGTCGTTGGCGCCGGGCAGTTCGCTGCCGAAGCCGAGGCTCTGCAGGTACTCCTGTGCCTCGTTGACCCAGAAGTAGGCCATGACCTGCTCGAACTGGTCGTCCTGACGGTCGTACGTGCCGGCGTCGGCGACCGAGGCGGCGCCGCCGGTGTTCGATCTCACGGTGACCCACTTGCCCGAGAGGCCGCCGCTCGCGTCGAGGTTCCTCAGCGCGGCGAGGGTGTAGGCGGAGGCGGGAACCGCGGTCGGGGAGTCCTTGGCGTCGGTGAGGGTCTGGTCGCCGGACGACTGGACGGGGTTGACCATGAAGATCCGACCCTGTGGGCCGGCGGCCTGCGGAGCGGTCGTGGCGGAGGCCGGGGCGGCGAGTGTCGCGAGGGCCACGGTGGTGATGGCCGTGGCGAGGAGACCGCGGGGTGTGCGGCGAGTTGTCCTGCGGGGCATGAACATCCTCCAGGTGCGTCGTGCGCGGGGGGCGGCGTGGCGCGGGCGGATCTTCCCGTATCGCGGACCGCTTTGGCCAGGGTGCGGAGCCCGTGATTGCCTGATCCGCATGAGCAACATCGCTGTGACCACCTGGTCCCTGGAGCAGACCGCTCCCTCCGACCTCCGGCCGGCCGCCGCACCCGAGGGCGGCGACCTCCGCATCGTCCGCGCCGAGGTGCCCTCGCCGGAGTTCAGCCGCTTCCTGTACGCGTCCGTCGGGGGCGACATCCTCTGGACCGACCGCCTGAGCTGGACGTACGCGCGCTGGCAGGAAGTCCTGGCGCGTCCGGGCACCGAGACATGGGTGGCGTACGAGAAGGGGACCCCGGCCGGTTACGTCGAGCTGGAGGCGCAGGACGACGGCGTCGTCGAGGTCGTCTACTTCGGCCTGATCCCCGCCTTCCGGGGCCGCCGCATCGGCGGTCACCTCCTCTCTTACGGAGTGGCCCGCGCCTGGGACCTGGCCGAGCGGTGGCCGGACCGCACGCCGACGAAGCGGGTCTGGCTGCACACGTGCAGCAAGGACGGTGAGCACGCGATGGCCAACTACGAGCGGCGCGGGTTCCGCCTCTTCGACACGAAGGTCGAGGAGGAGCCCGAGGTGGCGACGCCGGGGCCGTGGCCCGGGGCGTAGCGGGGGGTGTGGGAGCAGCGACAAGAACATGAGGGGCGCCGCGGGACACCGCGGCGCCCTTCCCGTACGCTCCCCGTCTCTCCGGTCCGTTCCCGTCCCCTCCAGTGACGCGCGACACACCTGTCCGCGATGCGAGACAGTCCTGTCCACCTTCTGGACAGTGGTGGACTGGGCCGAAAGTCCCATGACACGCTTCCGTCATGGATCGAGCTGGAATTGCCTTGGTGAGTCGGCGGCACGTCGATCTCTGCCGCATGTCCAGCGCCATGTGTCCGGTGAGCTGACTCCACCAGCACCGCCGCACTTTCTCCCCGTACAGCACCCTGCGCACCGCCGCGCCCTCGCGCGAAGTGTGCTGGTCAAAGCTGTCAGAGCCGCCGCCCGCCTGAAGGACGTACACCCATGGCTGCCACCCCTGAAAAGCCCACGACCGCCGCGCCGCGCCGCAAGGTGAGCCGTCACCGCGGCGAGGGCCAGTGGGCCGTGGGTCACTTCACGCCGCTCAACGGCAACGAGCAGTTCAAGAAGGACGACGACGGTCTCAATGTGCGGACACGCATTGAGACGATCTACTCGAAGCGCGGCTTCGACTCCATCGACCCCAACGACCTCAGGGGCCGCATGCGCTGGTGGGGGCTCTACACCCAGCGCAAGCCCGGGATCGACGGCGGCAAGACCGCGATCCTGGAGCCGGAGGAGCTGGACGACGAGTACTTCATGCTCCGCGTCCGCATCGACGGCGGCCGGCTGACCACCGAGCAGCTGCGCGTCATCGGCGAGATCTCGCAGGAGTTCGCCCGCGGGACCGCCGACATCACCGACCGGCAGAACATCCAGTACCACTGGATCCGCATCGAGGACGTGCCGGAGATCTGGCGGCGCCTCGAAGCGGTCGGGCTCTCCACCACCGAGGCCTGCGGTGACACGCCCCGCGTCATCCTCGGCTCGCCCGTCGCCGGGGTCGCCGCCGACGAGATCATCGACGGCACGCCCGCCATCGACGAGATCCAGCGGCGCTTCATCGGCAACCCTGAATTCTCGAACCTGCCGCGCAAGTTCAAGACGGCGATCTCCGGATCCCCGCAGCTCGACGTGGCGCACGAGATCAACGACATCGCGTTCGTCGGCGTGAACCACCCCGAGCACGGCCCCGGCTTCGACCTCTGGGTCGGCGGCGGGCTGTCCACCAACCCCAAGCTGGGCCAGCGCCTCGGCGCCTGGGTGCCGCTCGACGAGGTGCCGGACGTGTACGGCGGCGTCATCGGCATCTTCCGCGACTACGGCTACCGCCGCCTGCGCACCCGCGCCCGCCTGAAGTTCCTGCTCGCCGACTGGGGCACCGAGAAGTTCCGGCAGGTCCTGGAGGACGAGTACCTCCAGCGGAAGCTGGTCGACGGGCCCGCACCCGAGCAGCCCGCCGGCACCTGGCGCGACCACCTCGGCGTGCACCCCCAGAAGGACGGCCTCTTCTACGTCGGCTTCGCGCCCCGCGTCGGCCGCGTGGACGGCACGACCCTCACCAAGATCGCCGAGATCGCGGGCGCCCACGGCTCCGGCCGGCTGCGCACCACCGCCGAGCAGAAGATGATCGTGCTCGACGTGGCCGAGGACCAGGTCGAGTCGCTGGTGGCCGAGCTGGAGGCGCTGGACCTGAAGGTCAACGCGTCCCCCTTCCGGCGCGGCACCATGGCCTGCACCGGCATCGAGTTCTGCAAGCTCGCGATCGTCGAGACGAAGGCGCGCGGCGCCTCGCTGATCGACGAACTGGAACGCCGCGTCCCGGAGTTCGACGAGCCCCTCACGATCAACATCAACGGCTGCCCCAACGCCTGCGCCCGTATCCAGGTCGCGGACATCGGCCTCAAGGGCCAGCTGATGCTGGACGCAGACGGCAACCAGGTCGAGGGCTACCAGGTGCACCTGGGCGGCGCGCTGGGCCTCGAGGCCGGGTTCGGCCGCAAGGTCCGCGGCCTGAAGGTCACCGCCGCCGAGCTCCCCGACTACGTCGAGCGGGTCCTCAAGCGCTTCCAGGCTGAGCGCGAGGACGGCGAGCGCTTCGCCACGTGGACGGCGCGCGCGTCCGAGGAGGCTCTGTCGTGAGCGAGCGAGCCGCCCCGTTCTACTGCCCCTACTGCGGCGACGAGGATCTGCGTCCGAACGAGACCGGGCACGGCGCGTGGGAATGCGCGGCGTGCAATCGGGCCTTCCAGTTGAAGTTCCTCGGGCTGCTGACCCGGGGAGTTCAGCGCAACGACGGTGGAGGGGAAGACATATGACGACCACTCAGTCCACTGAGGTCGCCGACCGGACCGAGCCCGACCTGCGGGAACTTGCGGAGCGGGCCGGGCGCGACCTGGAGGACGCGTCCGCCCTGGAAATCCTTGAGTGGGCGGTCGACACGTTCGGCAAGCGCTTCTGCGTGACCTCCTCCATGGAGGACGCGGTCGTCGCCCACCTCGCCTCGCGCGCCAGGCCCGGCGTGGACGTCGTCTTCCTCGACACCGGCTACCACTTCGAGGAGACCATCGGCACCCGGGACGCCGTCGAGGCCGTGATGGACGTGAACGTCATCACGCTCACGCCCCGGCAGACCGTCGCCGAGCAGGACGCCGAGTTCGGGCCGAAGCTGCACGACCGCGACCCCGACCTGTGCTGCGCCATGCGCAAGGTCAAGCCCCTTGAGGACGGCCTGAGTTCGTACACGGCGTGGGCCACGGGACTGCGCCGCGACGAGTCCCCGACGCGGGCGAACACCCCGGTCGTCGGCTGGGACGAGAAGCGCCGCAAGGTGAAGGTCTCGCCGATCGCCCGCTGGACGCACGACGACGTCGAGGCGTACGTCGCCGAGCACGGTGTGCTGACCAACCCCCTGCTCATGGACGGCTACGGGTCTGTGGGCTGCGCCCCCTGCACCCGGCGCCTGCTCGAGGGCGAGGACGCGCGGGCCGGCCGCTGGGCAGGACGCAACAAGACCGAGTGCGGGATCCACGGCTGATGCCCGGAACCACAGAGACTTTGGAGAAGCAAGTGACCGGAGCCACCGTCTGGCTCACGGGTCTGCCGAGCGCGGGCAAGACCACCATCGCCAACGAGCTCGCCGAGCGGCTGCGCACCGACGGCCGCCGCGTCGAGGTGCTCGACGGGGACGAGATCCGCGAGTTCCTCTCGGCGGGCCTCGGCTTCAGCCGCGCGGACCGCGACACGAACGTGCAGCGCATCGGCTTCCTCGCCGAACTCCTCGCCCGTAACGGCGTGTTGACGCTCGTCCCGGTGATCGCGCCGTTCGCGGACAGCCGCGAGGCGGTGCGCAAGCGCCACCAGGCCGGCGGCACCGGCTACCTGGAGGTGCACGTGGCCACGCCCGTCGAGGTGTGCTCCGTGCGCGACGTGAAGGGCCTGTACGCGAAGCAGGCGGCGGGCGAGATCTCCGGGCTGACCGGGGTCGACGACCCGTACGAGGCACCCGAATCGCCCGACCTGCGCATCGAGTCGCACACCCAGACCGTGCAGGAGTCCGCGGCGGCGCTCTACGCGCTGCTCACCGAGAGGGGTCTCTCATGACGACCGTCGCACCCACCACCGGCGAAGAGACCGACAGCCCGTACGCGCTCTCGCACCTGGACGCCCTCGAGTCCGAGGCCGTGCACATCTTCCGTGAGGTCGCGGGCGAGTTCGAGCGGCCGGTGATCCTCTTCTCCGGCGGCAAGGACTCCATCGTGATGCTGCACCTGGCGCTCAAGGCGTTCGCGCCGGCGCCGGTGCCGTTCACGCTGCTGCACGTCGACACCGGGCACAACTTCCCCGAGGTTCTCGAGTACCGCGACCGCGCCGTCGCCGAGCACGGGCTGCGGCTGCACGTCGCTTCCGTGCAGGAGTACATCGACCGGGGCGCCCTCAAGGAGCGTCCCGACGGGGTGCGCAACCCGCTCCAGACGGTGCCGCTGACGGAGAGGATCCAGGCGGAGCGCTTCGACGCCGTCTTCGGCGGCGGCCGCCGCGACGAGGAGAAGGCCCGCGCCAAGGAGCGCGTGTTCTCCCTGCGCGACGAGTTCTCCCAGTGGGACCCGCGCCGCCAGCGCCCCGAGCTGTGGCAGCTGTACAACGGCCGCCACGCCCCCGGCGAGCACGTGCGCGTCTTCCCGCTGTCCAACTGGACCGAGCTCGACGTGTGGCAGTACATCGCCCGCGAGAGCATCGAGCTGCCGGAGATCTACTTTGCGCACGAGCGGGACGTCTTCAAGCGCTCCGGCATGTGGCTGACCGCCGGTGAGTGGGGCGGCCCCAAGGAGGGCGAGAGCGTCGAGAAGCGCCTCGTCCGCTACCGCACGGTCGGCGACATGTCGTGCACCGGCGCCGTCGACTCCGACGCTACGACGCTGGACGCCGTGATCACCGAGATCGCCGCCTCCCGGCTCACCGAGCGGGGCGCGACCCGCGCCGACGACAAGATGTCCGAGGCCGCGATGGAAGACCGCAAGCGCGAGGGGTATTTCTAAATGAGCACCACCACAGAGCAGTTGGCCGACCTGTCGGCCACCACCCTGCTGCGGTTCGCCACCGCCGGTTCCGTCGACGACGGCAAGTCCACCCTCGTGGGCCGCCTGCTGCACGACTCCAAGTCGGTCCTCACGGACCAGCTGGAGGCCGTCGAGCACGCGTCCCGCAACCGCGGTCAGGAGGCGCCCGACCTGGCGCTGCTCACCGACGGCCTGCGTGCCGAGCGCGAGCAGGGCATCACCATCGACGTCGCCTACCGCTACTTCGCCACGCCCCGGCGCCGGTTCATCCTGGCCGACACCCCGGGCCATGTGCAGTACACCCGGAACATGGTGACCGGCGCGTCCACCGCCGACCTCGCCGTCGTCCTCGTCGACGCCCGCAACGGCGTCATCGAGCAGACCCGCCGGCACGCCGCCGTCGCCGCGCTCCTGCGCGTCCCGCACGTGGTGCTCGCGGTGAACAAGATGGACCTCGTCGACTACGCGGAACCCGTCTTCGCGAAGATCGCCGAGGAGTTCACGGCGTACGCGTCCGACCTCGGCGTTCCCGAGATCACCGCGATCCCGATCTCCGCGCTCGCCGGTGACAACGTCGTGGAGCCGTCCGCGAACATGGACTGGTACGGCGGCCCGACCGTCCTAGAGCACCTGGAGACGGTCCCGGTCAGCCACGACCTGACGAGCTGCCACGCGCGGCTGCCCGTCCAGGTCGTCATCCGCCCGCAGACCGCCGAACACCCCGACTACCGCGGTTACGCGGGCCAGATCGCGGCCGGCACGTTCCGCGTCGGCGAGTCCGTCACGGTGCTCCCGTCGGGCCGCACGTCGAAGGTCTCCGGGATCGACCTGCTGGGCAAGTCGGTCGACGTGGCGTGGACGCCGCAGTCGGTGACCCTCCTCCTGGAGGACGACATCGACATCTCGCGCGGCGACCTGATCGTGCCGAGCGGCGACGCGCCCGCCACCTCGCAGGACGTCGAGGCGACCGTCTGCCACGTGGCCGACCAGCCTCTCGCCGTCGGCCAGCGCGTGCTTCTCAAGCACACGACGCGCACGGTCAAGGCGATCGTCAAGGAGATCCCCTCGCGGCTCACCCTGGACGACCTGTCCCAGCACCCCGAGCCGGGGCAGCTGGTCGCCAACGACATCGGCCGCGTCAAGGTCCGCACCGCCGAGCCGATCGCGCTCGACGACTACGCCGACTCACGCCGCACCGGTTCGTTCCTCCTCATCGACCCGGCCGACGGGACGACGCTCGCCGCCGGCATGGCGGGCGAGGCGTTCGGCGGCAAGCCGCAGGCGGTCCACGCGGAAGAGTCCGCGCAGGCCACCGACGACGAAGGCTGGGACTTCTAGTCATGACGTCCATCGACATCTACGCGACGTTCGCGAAAGAGGGCGGCCGCGTCGGCAGCGGCACCCTCGGCGCGGGCCAGGGCGGGGTCGGGCGATGTGCGTGCTGACGTACGCGCACTGCCTGCGCGCCCACACCCCCCGCGACCTGTTCGTACGAAGACAAAACCCTGCCGACCTCCCGGCCACGCCCTGAGAGCGTGACCGCCGGGCCAACGAGAGGACCACCTCCCGTGCCTGCCAACTCCGCCTCCTGGCGCCGCGGCCTCGCCGCCGTCGCCGCCCTGCCGCTCCTCGCGCTCGCCGCGACGGCCTGCGGCTACGGCTCCACGGCCAAGGACGACACGTCCGACAAGACGAACGTCGCCGCGAAGGGCAAGAAGCTCTCCGCCGACACCGTGAAGATCGGTTACTTCGGCAACCTGACGCACGGCACCGCCCTCGTGGGCAACCAGAAGGGCTTCTTCCAGAAGGAGCTCAAGGGCACGCAGGCCCAGTACCAGATCTTCAACGCGGGCCCGTCCGAGATCGAGGCGCTCAACGGCGGCTCCATCGACATCGGCTGGATCGGCCCCTCGCCGTCGATCAACGGCTTCACCAAGTCCCAGGGCAAGAGCCTGCGCATCATCGGCGGTTCGGCGTCGGGCGGGGTGAAGCTCGTGGTGAACCCGAAGACGATCAAGTCCCTGGACGACGTCAAGGGCAAGAAGATCGCCACCCCGCAGCTCGGCAACACGCAGGACGTCGCGTTCCTCAACTGGATCGCCGAGAAGGGCTGGAAGGTCGACGCCAACAGCGGCAAGGGCGACGTCTCCGTGGTCCGTACGGACAACAAGATCACCCCGGACGCCTACAAGTCCGGCTCCATCGACGGCGCCTGGGTGCCGGAGCCGACCGCTTCCAAGCTCGTGGCCGAGGGCGGCAAGGTCCTCCTCGACGAGTCCGACCTGTGGCCCGACAAGAAGTTCGTGATCACGAACATCATCGTGTCGCAGAAGTTCCTCAAGGAGCACCCGGACGTCGTCGAGGCCGTGCTGCGCGGCTCGGTGAAGACCAACGCGTGGATCAACGCCAACCCGGACGAGGCGAAGGCCGCGGCCAACAAGCAGCTGGCGGCCGACTCCGGCAAGGCGCTGCCCACGAGCGTGCTCGACCCGGCGTGGAAGTCGATCCAGTTCACCGACGACCCGCTGGCCTCGACCCTCGACACCGAGGCGGCGCACGCGGTGAAGGCGGGCCTGCTGGAGAAGCCCGACCTGAACGGCATCTACGACCTCGCGCCGCTGAACAAGGTCCTCAAGGCCGAGGGCAAGGGCGCGGTCCCCGACGCCGGCCTCGGCGTCAAGTAACCGCGTCGGCCAAGCCCGTAATCGCTTGAGTTCCCAGGAGGTGACGACCATGGCAACGACCCTCGCCAAGGCCGCGGACGGCGGCACGCAGACCACCGGCCCCGCCGCGCGGATCGAGCACGTCTCGAAGTCCTTCGCCACGCCCGCCGGGCAGCAGCTCGTCCTGGACGACATCACGCTCGATGTCGCTCCGGGCGAGTTCGTCACCCTCCTGGGAGCCTCGGGCTGCGGGAAGTCGACGCTGCTCAACCTGGTCGCGGGCCTCGACCGGCCCTCGTCCGGCGAGATCAGCACGCAGGGCCGGCCGGCCCTGATGTTCCAGGAGCACGCCCTCTTCCCGTGGCTGACCGCGGGCAAGAACATCGAACTGGCCCTGAAGCTGCGCGGCGTCGCGAAGGCGGACCGCCGCACGCGGGCGGAGGAGCTCCTGGAGCTCGTCCGGCTGAACGGCGCGTACGGCAAGCGCGTGCACGAGCTGTCCGGCGGTATGCGCCAGCGCGTGGCGTTGGCGCGGGCGCTCGCGCAGGACAGCCGGCTGCTGCTGATGGACGAGCCGTTCGCCGCGCTCGATGCCATCACGCGCGACGTGCTGCACGACGAGCTGACCCGTATCTGGCGCGAGACGAACGTCTCCGTCCTGTTCGTCACGCACAACGTCCGCGAGGCGGTACGGCTCGCCGAGCGGGTCGTACTGCTCTCTTCGCGGCCGGGCCGGGTGGCGCACGAGTGGCGGGTCGACATTCCGCAGCCGCGCCGCATCGAGGACACCGCAGTGGCGGAACTGTCCGTCGAGATCACCGAACAACTGCGTGGGGAGATCCGCCGCCATGGCCAGCACTGAGACGACGACCGTGACTGAGGGCGCGGGCCCGGCCGCCGTCAAGGACGGTGGCCGGCACGACATGTCCGGTCTCGAGGCGGGGCTCGATGCCCTGGAGACCGTCCAGACCACCCGCATTCCGCTGCGCCAGACGCTGGTCCAGAAGGTGCTGCCGCCGCTGACGGCGGTGCTCCTGGTCCTGGTCGTGTGGCAGGGACTGGTGTCGTTCAAGATCGTCGACGACCCGAGCAAGCTGCCCTCGCCGTCCGCGGTGTGGGACGAGGTGTCCGACGCGTGGTTGCAGGGGACGCTTCTCGACTACATCTGGACGAGTGTGTCGCGCGGCCTGCTCGGCTTCCTGCTGGCGCTGGCGATCGGCACCCCGCTCGGCCTGGTCGTCGCCCGGGTCCGGTTCATCCGGTCCGCGATCGGCCCGATCCTGTCCGGCCTTCAGTCGCTGCCCTCGGTCGCCTGGGTCCCGCCGGCCGTGATCTGGCTGGGCCTCGACAACAAGATGATGTACGCCGTGATCCTGCTCGGCGCGGTCCCCTCGATCGCCAACGGCCTGGTGTCGGGCGTCGACCAGGTGCCGCCGCTGTTCCTGCGGGCCGGCCGCACCCTCGGCGCGACGGGCCTGCGGCACACCTGGCACATCGTGCTTCCGGCCGCGCTGCCCGGCTATCTCGCGGGTCTGAAGCAGGGCTGGGCGTTCTCGTGGCGCTCGCTGATGGCCGCGGAGATCATCGCCTCGTCGCCGGACCTGGGCATCGGCCTCGGCCAGCTCCTGGAGAACGGCCGCAACGCCAGCTCCATGTCGATGGTCTTCCTCGCCATCTTCCTGATCCTGATCGTCGGCATCGCCATCGACCTGCTGATCTTCAGCCCCCTGGAGCGGCGCGTCCTGCGCAGCCGCGGCCTCCTGGTGAGGAGCTGACCCCGCCATGCACCAGCGCCCCGCCCGCCCGGTCCTGCTCGTGATCGCTCACGGCAGCCGCGATCCGCGCCATGCCGCGACGGTTCACGCGCTCGTACGCGAAGTACGGGCGCTGCGGCCGGGGCTGCGCGTGGAGACGGGGTTCCTGGACTTCAACGTCCCCTCGGTGAACGGCGTCCTGGAGTCCCTGGCGGCGGAGGGCGTGCGTGACGTGGTCGCGCTCCCGCTGCTCCTGACGCGCGCGTTCCACGCGAAGGCGGACATCCCGGCGGTCCTGCGGCAGGCCCCGGCCCGGCTGCGGATCCGCCAGGCTGAGGTGCTCGGCCCCTCGCCGCTCCTGACGGCGGCGCTCGAACGCCGTCTGTACGAGGCCGGGCTCACCCCGGCCGACAAGCCCACGACCGGGGTCGTCCTGGCCTCGGCGGGCTCCACCGACCCGGAGGCGATCGCAGTGATCGCTGAAATCGCGCGGGAGTGGCGGCACACCGGTTGGTGCGCCGTGCGACCTGCGTTCGCCTCCGCATCTCTGCCCCGCACGGAGGACGCCGTGGCGCAACTGCGCGCCGAGGGCGTCCGCCGGGTGGCGGTCGCCCCCTACGTCCTGGCCCCCGGCTTCCTCCCGGACCGCATCGCCCGCGGCGCCTGTGAAGCGGACGTCCTCGCGGACGTACTGGGCCCGGCCCCGGAGGTGGCACAGCTGCTCGTGCGTCGCTATGAGGCGGCGACGGTACGGGAGTTGGTGGCGGTGGGCGCCTGACGCGACGCGTCAGGAGACCGCCGTCCCCTCATCCCCTCTTCTTCGAGGCATTCAGTTCCTCCGAGACATCCAGTCCTGCGAGGCGTTCGGTCTCTCTTCGCCATTCAGCGCGGATCCCGCCCGCTGAGCGCAACCGCCCGATGGAACAAAGGCGCGTCGGCCGGCACCGGAACCGCGTCGGCGAAGCCGTCGTACCGGCGGTATTCCTCCGCGTTCGCCTCGACCACGTCGAGCAGCAGGCGGGCCGTGTCGTCCGGGAGCTGGAAGGTCTGGCCGGTGGCGTGGGCCACGTCCCAGCCGTGGAGGGCCAGTTCGGCGACGAGCAGGCGGGCGATCTCGGGTGCGGGCGTCTTCGCGAAGCCCAGGTCGATCTCCCCCTCCCAGACCTGCGGGTCGGACCAGGCGGCGACGGCCCGTTCGAGCTGTGCCGCGTAGGCCTCGGCCCAGTCGGTGTCGGCGGTGAAGTCGCGGGCCGTGAGGTCGTCGGGGAGCTGCTTGCGCAGGGCCCGGTGCTCCAGGCCGTGCGCGGAGTAGAGGACCCAGTGGTTGACGAGGGCGCGAACGTCCCAGTCGCCGCACCCGCTCGGCTCGGGCAGGCGCGCCGCGTCGACCCCGCGCGCGACCCTGGCGGCCTCCGCGGCGCATTCCTTCATCGACGTGTACTCGATCATGGAGGTGTACTCGGTTTCCATGCGGAAAGCGTCTCGCGCGGGGGCCGCCGAGGGCTTGAAGAAATGCGACAGCTACCGCGTTGCCGCGTCGGCCTCCGCCACGAGGTCCGCGATCGTCATGGACCCGGCCGGCCGACGCTCGCGGGCGAAGCGGTCGGCCACCGACTGCAGGGCGTCGTTGACCGGGGTCGGCACGCCGTGCAGCCGTCCGAGCAGGCCCATCTCGCCGTTGAGGTAGTCGGACTCGATGGTGCCCGTGCCCCGGCTGAGGGACTGCCACGACGAGCCGCCGCTGCGTTCCGAGCCGTCGAAGGGCTCGAACCGGATCTTCTCGGCGCGGGTCTCCTTCTCCTCCTCCTTGGAGGCGAACGCGATGCCCGCCGCGCCGAGCACGGCCTCGCCCTCCGCGCGGGCGCGCCCGTGGAGGGCGAGCCCCTCCTCGCTGGTGATCACCCCGGACACGGCCTCGATCGCGTTGGCCAGGTTGCCGAGGAGCTTGGCGTACTTCCAGCGCATCACGTCGGGCACGACGGGTGCCTCGAAGAATGACTTCTCCAGGTCGGCGGAGATGCGGTGGGCGGTCTCGTCGGTGCCCTCGGGGAACCGGCCGATGTGCAGGATGCCGGTGAGCGGGGTGCCCGCGGCGGACACGACGCCGGGCTCGACGAACGTGGCGGGCAGCCACACGCACACGCCGTACACGCGCCGGAAGAGCCGCAGCGCGAGGCGCTCGCTCTCCACTCCGTTCTGCGCGCAGACCAGCGGCAGCCGCTCGGCGGCGGTGCCGCCTCCGGCGACCGGCCGCCCGGCCCACGCTTCGAGCGCCGCGACGCTGTCCTGGGTCTTCACGGCGAGCACGAGGACGTCGTCCGGGCTCAGTTCGCCGAGCTCCTCGGGCCCGGCGACGACCGGGAGGCGGTGGATGTGCGGGCCGTCGGGGGTGACGAGCCGCAGCCCGTGGTCCCGCAGTGCCTCGTACTGCTTGCCGCGGGCGACGAGGACGACGTCGTGCCCGGCCTGTGCGAGCCGGCCGCCGATGGCGCCGCCGACCGCTCCTGCTCCGATGATGAGGTAGCGCATGCCAACGAGCCTGTCACAGAAGGCTGTAGGGGCCACTCACGATCGGGCAAACTCTCGCGCTCCGCGCACCGAGGCGTGCGAGCCTGCTCCCCGTGCGTACCCGCTTGGCCCTCCGGGGGGCCGGACTCCTCTGCCTGCTCGTGGCGGTTCTCGGCGGCTGCTCGGCCTCCCGGCAGTGGCGGCAGGCGGAGCGGATCGACGCGGCGCCGGTCCGCGTCACCGGCGTCGATCACGTGCCGAAGAGTGGTGACGAGCAGGTGATCGCCTACGAGGTCCAGGGTCGCCGGCACACCGTCAAGAGATCGCTGGGCACGGGGCCCCGGCAGTCCCGGGGCCGGGCACCGGGTGTGTCTGGAGGCCGACCGCGCCCGCCCCGACGTGGTACGGCTCTGCGGCGAGCGGTACCCGTCGGGGGACGACATGTATCCCACGTACGTCCTGGTCACGGTGGCCGGAGCCATCGGGGCCTGCGTCGTCGCGGGCGTCGCCGTCGGGGTCCGCCGCCGCTCCCGCTCGGAGCCGGCGCGGTGACGTCACCGCGCCGTGCTCACTCCCGGCTGAACGGTGTCCCCTGATGGAAGTAGAGCAGCCACCCCTCGGCGCCTTGCCGCCACAGTGAACTGCGGTGCGCGCAGGCGCCGTTGCGGTCGGTGTCGAAGGTCAGATGGACGAGGCCGGGGGCGAGCCGCACGCCCTTCATCCGCGAGACGGTGAGGGGCCGCATGCCCGGTTCGCGCGTGGTGGTGAGCTCGGCGATGATCGCGGCGCGGTCCCAGCGGCGGCCCGACGCGCCGAACTCGAAGTAGTCGGGGTGCAGCAGCGCGCCGAGCAGCTCGGGGGAACGGCGCACGGCCGGGTCGAGCAGCCGCAGTTCACCCTCGATGGCGGCCTCGACAGCGGCGTCGAGCTCAGGCACCGGTCATCTCCACGAGCTTGACGACGGTGTTCCAGTTGCGGCTGGTGGCGATGAGGCCCTTGTTCAGGGCCGGCCGGGAGAGCGCGACGGCGAGCTTGGAGCTGCCGAGGCCCTCGGGGGCGTAGAGGTACAGCTCGCGCGGGCCGAGCCGGAAGTCCTCGGGGGCGAACGCGGCCGGGTCGACGGGGGCGAACCGCTCGGGGTCGACGGGCCCGGAGAAGTAGGTGACGTGCAGCTGTTTGCCTTCGAGCGAGCCGGCGTCGAAGGGGCACGCGTCCGCGACCGACGCGAGGTAGGCGTGGTCGCGGACGATCACGTCCACGGCGAAGCCGAACTCCTTCTCGATGGCCTCGCTCAGCTCGGCCGCGAGAGTCTCCTCGTCGCCGTGGTCGCTGGTGAACGTCGCGTTGCCGCTCTGGAGATAGGTCCGTACGTCGCCGTGCCCGAGCCCTTCGATCAGGGGGCGAAGCCGCGCCATCGGGACCTTTTTGCTGCCGCCCACATTGATGCCGCGGAGCAGTGCCGCGTACGCCTTTGTCGCCATGGGGACACGATAGGCGGCCGCCGCGCCCCGTGGGGGAGGGCACGGCGGCCGCCGGTCAGGGGTGCTGCCGGTACTACTCGACGATCTTGAGGAGCTTGTTCGGCGTGCCCTCGCTCGCGTTGGAGATCTTGTCGGGGGTCGCACCGTCCGTCAGTGCCTTGGAGACGTCCGCGGGGGTCGCGTCCTTGTGACCGCTCAGGTAGACGGCGGCGGCGCCCACGACGTGGGGGGTCGCCATCGACGTACCGGAGATGGTGTTGGTGGCGTCGTCGCCGGTGTTCCAGTCGGAGGTGATGTCCGAGCCGGGGGCGTAGATGTCCACGACGGAGCCGTAGTTGGAGAAGTCGGACTGCTTGTCGTCCTTCGTGGAGGAGGCGACGGTGATGGCCTCCTTGACGCGGGCCGGGGAGCCCGCGGACGCGTCGGCCGACTCGTTGCCCGCGGCGACCGCGAAGGTGACGCCGGAGGCGATGGCCTTCTGCACGGCCGCGTCGAGCGCCTCGTCGGCGCCGCCCCCGAGCGACATGTTGGCGACGGACGGGCCCTGGTGGTTCTTGGTGACCCAGTCGATGCCCGCGACGACCTGCTCGGTGGTGCCCGAGCCCTCGTTGTCGAGGACGCGGACGGCGACGATCTTCGCCTTCTTGGCGACGCCGTGCGCCTCACCGGCGATGGTCCCGGCGACGTGCGTGCCGTGGCCGTTGCCGTCGTCGGCGTTGTCGTCGTTGTCGATGGCGTCGAAGCCGGAGGTGGCGCGGCCGCCGAAGTCCTTGTGGCTGACGCGGACGCCGGTGTCGATGACGTACGCGGTCACGCCCTCACCGGCGCTGTCCGGGTACGTGTACTTCTTGTCGCCCGCGGTGTCCGCCTGGTCGATGCGGTCGAGGCCCCACGACGGCGGGTTGTCCTGGGTCGCGTCGATGTGGAATTTCTTGTTCTGGACGACCTTGGCGACCGACGAGTCGGCGGCGAGGCGCTTGGCCTCGGTCTCCGAGAGGCCGTTCACGGAGAATCCGTTGACGGCGGAGGAGTAGGCGCGCTTCAGCTTGCCGCCGTACTCCTTGGCGAGGCCCTGCTTGGCGTCCGTGTTCGCCTTCTGGTCCAGCAGCACGATGTAGCTGCCGGAGACGGCGCCCTTGGCGTCGAGCCCGTAGACCTTGCCCTCGGCCGGGGTCGAGGCGCCGGCCAGGGAGCCCGCGAAGACGGTCACTCCGACCGCGGTGGCAGCGGTGGCTATCGCCGCGGTGAGTTTCATCGTGCTGCGGGCACGCTTGTGAGTTGCCATGAAGAGGGGTCTCCTCGTGGTTTCTGTGGGGGGGTTTGTGGGGGGTTTGCTGATGGATCTCACGCATCCCCCGGCAATCTCCGGAAGATCCCCGGGGGTTGGCACGAAACCCTGTCCGATTGACGCGACCAGATCAAGACCTACATGCAGCTGTGACTTGTTCAACAAGCCTTCGTAATAACAATTCGGGCTTCGACCGACACTTCGGACTCCGGGAATTCCCTATAGATGTAGGGGACTTGAGTCCTCCTGAGTGGGGAGCGCGCCCCGCCCGCAAGGAGGAGCCGGGCCCCCGCCGACTCACCGGGCAGCACGACGAGACGCACTTATCGGGCCCATACCTTCGATACGGAGGTGATGGCACGGTGCTGTCACCGCACACAAGGGGGCAGCCCGTCATGGGGAACCGAGACACGCGGGTACGGGGCCTGGCGGCCCGGGCCGGCGGCTGGAGCGTGCGGCACCGATGGGCTGCCGTGGGGATCTGGGTGCTGTTCGTGGTCCTGGCCATGGGGATCGGCTCGGCCGCCGGCCGCGTCGACGTGTCGGACAGCGATCAGCTCCAGGGCGAGACCACGCAGGCGGCGCGCATCATCAACGACGCCGGTATCGAGGAGCCCGCGGGCGAGACCGTGCTCGTCCAGGGCAGGGACGGCAAAATACGGGCGACGGACGCCCGCTTCCGGCGGGCCGTCGACGAGGTCGTGAAGGCGGTCCAGGGCACGGGAGCCGTCACGAACGTGACGTCGCCCTACGACCCGCGGGCGAAGACGATCTCCAAGGACGGCCGCAGCGCGCTCGTCCAGTTCGACATGCGCGGCGACCCCGGCACGGCGAGCGACCGTGTGGAACCGGTACTCAAGGCCGTCGAGAAGGTCCAGCGGACCCATGGCTCGCTGCGGATCGAGGAGATCGGCGGCGCGAGCATGGGCAAGACGTTCGAGGACGCCTTCGGCAACGACTTCCAGCGGGCCGAGTACTCGGCGGTCCCGGTCGCGCTGGGCATCCTCCTCATCGCGTTCGGCGCGCTGGTCGCCGCCCTCCTCCCGGTCGCGCTGGCCGTCACCGCGATCATGGCGACGATGGGCCTGATGGGCGTCGTCAGCCACCTCCAGCCGATGAGCGACACCGCCAACTCCGTGATGCTGCTGGTGGGTCTCGCGGTCGGCGTCGACTACTGCCTGTTCTATCTGCGGCGCGAGCGCGAGGAGCGGATGAAGGGCCACGACCCGCAGACCGCGCTGCGGGTGGCGGCGGCGACGAGCGGCCGGGCCATCATCGTCTCGGGTGTCACGGTCTGCGTGGCGATGGCGGGCATGCTGTTCACGGGGCTCGCCGAGTTCCAGGCGATGGGCCTCGCCTCGCTGATGGTCGTGGCGGTCGCCATGGTGGGCTCCGTGACGGTGCTGCCGGCGCTGCTCTCGCTGCTCGGCGAGCGCGTGGAGAAGGGGCGGCTGCCGTTCCTGAACCGCGGCAGGCGGCGTAACGGGAACGGAGCTCCGGAGGGCAGCCGTTTCTGGCAGGCGGTGCTGCGCGTCGTCCTCGCCCGGCCCGCCGTGTCCGTGGTCGTCGCGATCGGCGCCCTGCTCGCGGTGACCGCCCCGGCACTCGGTATGAAGACCCAGAACCTCACCCTGGACCAGGAGTTCGGCGACTCGCTGCCGATCGTGGCGACGTACGACCGGCTCAACGACGCGTTCCCCGGCGGCTCCGAGCCGGCCGAGGTGGTCGTCAAGGCCGCCGACATCAACGCGCCCGAGGTGCGGAGCGCGATCGCCGACTTCCGTGCGGCGGCGATCGGTTCGGGCGCCTCGCGCGGCCCGGTGGACCTCACCGTGCACGGCCGCGAGAACGTGGCGTTCATCAGCGTCCCGCTGGTCGGCGGCTCCGACCAGGACAGGGCGGAGGAGAGCCTCGCGCTGATCAGGGACCAGGTGCGCCCGGACACGCTCGGCAAGGTCGACGGGGTCGAGGCGCCCGTCACCGGACAGGTCGCGGGATCGAAGGACTTCAACGACCAGATCGTCGGCTCGGTGGTCCCGGTGTTCGCGTTCGTCGTCGTCTTCGCGTTCCTGCTGATGCTGCTGTCGTTCCGCTCACTGACGGTGGCGATCACCTCGATCGCCCTCAACCTGCTGTCCGTGGGCGCCGCTTACGGCATCCTGGTCGCCGTCTTCCAGAACGGCTGGGGCGCGTCCCTGGTCGGCGCGGAGGGCGTGGGCGCGATCATCTCCTGGCTGCCGCTGTTCCTCTTCGTGATCCTCTTCGGGCTCTCCATGGACTACCACGTGTTCGTGGTGTCGCGGATCAGGGAGGCGCGGCTTCAGGGACGTACGAACAAGGACGCCATCACGCACGGCGTGGTGACGACCGCGGGCGTGGTCACCAGCGCGGCGGTCATCATGGTGGCCGTCTTCGCGATCTTCGGGACGCTGTCCATGCAGTCGTTCAAGCAGATGGGCGTGGGCCTGGCGGCCGCGGTGCTCATCGACGCAACGGTCATCCGCGGCATCCTGCTCCCCGCCGTGATGGCGCTGCTCGGCGAGCGGAACTGGTACCTGCCGAAGTGGCTGCACCGGCTGCCCGACCTGACGCACGACGAGGTGGCCGCTCCCCCGCCGCCGGCCGTGACGGACGAGAGGGTGGGGGTGTGACGTCGGCGTAGGGCCGAGGTGCGCGTCGGGGGTGCCCCGCGGGACCGTCGGGTCCGGCGGGGCACCCTCTCGCGTTCAGGCCGCCGCGGCCCGCCGGCCGCGCTCCGCGAACGAGTCGATCGTGCGCGTGAAGTCACGGGTCGACAGCAACAGCTTGTAGACGATGGCGAGTTCGAAGACGAGCAGAAGCGCTCCGGAGACGATCGTCGCCCACAGGACCTGGTCGATCAGCGGGCCGATCATGAAGACGCCCATCTGGAACTCGATCCCGCTGATCAGATGGGTACGGATACGATGACGGAGCAGGAACGAGCGCATCCGCAGGTATACGGGGAAGCGGCTCCTGAACTCCTGGTGCAGGTCGACCACTTGGGGCGCGGGCTGCGGTGCGGCCTCCGCGATCCCCTGGGCCGAGCGTGCCTTCTGGAGGTCCTGCTCGGTGTCCGCATCGGGGTTGTCGCGCAGGAGGTCCTCCATGAAGGCGAGCTCCGCAGCGTATCTCCCGCCCTCGCCCAGCCCTGCGTTCTCGGCGCGCCGTGCCTCCTTGACCCGCTCCTTGATCTGCTTGCGCATGGAGTGGCGGATCTTGAAGATCTCCAGGGAGTTGATGTAGCGCAGGGTGTCGAGGCCGACGACGGCCAGGGCGAGCCAGATGTAGAGCTCGTCACCGGTGCGTTCGTACTGGCCCGCCATGAGGGCGACCCCGCACGCCATGACGCGGATGCGGTCGAAGACGAAGTCCAGCCAGGCCCCGAAGACCGACCCCTGGCCGGTGAGCCGGGCGACCTTGCCGTCCATGCAGTCGAGGATGAACGACAGGTGGTAGACGACGGCGCCGGCGATGAGCCAGCGCCAGTCGCCCAGCCAGAAGAGGACGGCCGAGCCGAGACCCAGGATGAAGGCGCCCCAGGTGATCTGGTTCGGGGTGATCCTCGTACGCATCGCCGTCAGCCGCACCAGCGGCGTGGCGACCGGGTCGACGAGGAGCACGGTCCACCACGCGTCCCGTTTCTTCTGGGTGATGCGGCGTACCTCGTCGAGGGGCGGTATGTCTCGGCGCATGGCTGGTCAACTTCCTGGCTTTCGACGTGAGTTCACCTCACGCTAGAAAGCCCTTCATACGAGGTTCAAGTAGCGCAGCGTGCAACCTTTGGCCGGGGGTAACGGTCGAACCCCATGACCAAGTCGATGACTTCGCCAGGGCGCCACCCGCGTTACCCGAGCGTTATCGAATGACCTGACGCTCGCAGCGCTCACCCCGAAGAGCGGGGCAAATCGCCTCATCGTACGCATACTGCCTTTCGGGTTAATAGGTGGTGATATCAGAAACTCCTGACACGGAACTGCGGTTAAAGGCAGGCCGACTCCCTCGCTCTCGAACGGAGACTGCCCGTGTGCGGTTCCAGCCTGTCCATCCCGGCCGCCCGGCCCGTGATCGGCGAAGCCGAGATCGAAGCCGCCGTACGCGTCCTGCGTAGCGGCCATGTCATCCAGGGGCCTGAGGTGGCCGCCTTCGAGGAAGAGTTCTCGGAGCTGGTCGCCGAACGTCACTGTGTAGCCGTCAACTCCGGCACTTCCGCGCTGCAGCTGAGCCTCATGGCGCTCGGCATCGGAGCGGGCGACGAGGTGGTGGTGCCCTCCTTCTCGTTCGCCGCCACCGCCAACGCGGTACGCCTGGCGGGCGCCGAACCGGTCTTCGCCGACATCACGCCCGGCACCTACTGCCTCGATCCGCTCGCCGCGGCGGCGGCGATCGGTCCGCGTACCGCGGCACTGATGCCCGTGCATCTGTACGGGCACCCCGCCGCCATGGACCACCTGATGCCGCTCGCCGCGCGCCACGGCCTCGCCGTCGTCGAGGACGCCTGCCAGGCGCACGGCGCCGCGCTGCACGGCCGGAGCGTCGGAACGTTCGGGCAGGCCGGATGCTTCAGCTTCTATCCGACGAAGAACATGCACGCCCTCGAAGGCGGCATGATCACCACCGCCGATCCCCGACTGGCCCGCACCCTCAGGCTGCTCAGGAACCAGGGCATGGAACAGCGGTACGAGAACGAGATCGTCGGCGCCAACATGCGGATGACCGACGTCGCGGCGGCCGTCGGCCGCGAGCAGCTGAAGCAGCTGCCCGCGTGGACCGAGCGGCGGCGGGCCAACGCCAAGGTGCTCGACTCCCGTATCGAAGGGCTGCCCGTGCCGCAGGTGGCAGATGGCGCCCGGCACGTCTACCACCAGTACACCGTCGCCGTCCCCGACGGCCGCAGGGACGCCCTGCAGCAGGAACTGGCGCGGCAGGGCATCGGCAGCGCGGTGTACTACCCGACGCCGATCCACCGTCTGAAGCCGTACCACGACCCGGCCCGCCCTCCCTTGCCCGAGACCGACCGCGCTGCCGCCGCGGTGCTCTCGCTGCCGGTCCACCCCACCCTGGGGCAGGGCGACCTCGAACGCATCGCCCGGGCCGTGAGCTTCGCCGGAGGTGCCCGGTGAGCAAGCTGAACCTCCGTGCGGGACTTGTCGGTCTGGGTGCGATGGGGCGCAACCACGCCCGGGTGCTGTCGTCGCTCGACGGCGTCGAACTCGTCGGCGCCGTGGACCCGGCGGGAGACCCCACGGGCGCCGCCCGTGGCGCCCCGGTCGTCGCCACCCTGCCTGAACTACTCGCGCTCGGGCTCGACTACGCCGTGGTCGCCTGCCCCACCTCGCTGCACGAAGGGATCGGCCTCGCCCTGGCCGCGGACGGCGTGTGCGCGCTGATCGAGAAGCCGCTCGCCCACTCCGCGGCTGCGGCCCGACGACTGGCCGACGCCTTCGACAGGGCCGGTCTGGTCGCCGGGGTCGGACACATCGAACGCTTCAACCCGGCGTTGCAGAGCCTGCGTTCGCGCCTGGAGGCGGGCGAGCTGGGTGAGACGTTCCAGGTGGTCACGCGGCGGCAGGGGCCCTTCCCGCAGCGCATCGCGGACGTCGGTGTCGTCAAGGACCTGGCGACCCACGACATCGATCTCACCAGCTGGGTGACAGGATGCCCCTACGCTTCCGTGGCGGCCCGTACCCTCTCCAAGAGCGGCCGCCCGCACGAGGACATGGTCGCGGTCGTCGGTGAGCTCACCAACGGCACCATGGTCAGCCATCTCGTGAACTGGCTCAGCCCGCT
This sequence comes from Streptomyces sp. NBC_01446, assembly GCF_026340095.1. Lineage (GTDB taxonomy): Bacteria > Actinomycetota > Actinomycetes > Streptomycetales > Streptomycetaceae > Streptomyces > Streptomyces aureus. The sequence continues at coordinate 1,787,808 of NZ_JAPEPO010000001.1, forward strand.
CAAGGAGCGCTTCACGGCGGTGACCGGCGAGCACGGCTGCTTCATCGCGGACACCCTCACCGCCGACCTCACCTTCCACGCCAACGGCGCCGTCGCCACGGAGTGGGAAGCACTGAGCAACTTCCGCGGAGCCGCCGAGGGCGACATGGTCCGGTACGCCATCCCCAAGCGCGAGCCGCTGCTCGTCGAGCACGAGCGGTTCCGCGACGCCGTGGAAGGCAAGGGCACGGACATCGTCACCCTGGAGCAGGGGCTGAGGACGGTCGAGGTCGCCGAGGCGGTCCTCGACTCGGCGCGACGGAAGGCGTACCTGCCGCTGCAGAGCCCGCACCCCCGGAATCTGGCGGCGTTCACCCAGCGGTCATGAGGTGCCGGGTCACGGCATCCGGGTCGGCGCGGGCCTGCCCGGACTGCCGGGGCTTCGCGCACCCGGTGACCTGAAGACCCACCACCGGAACGCACCGTAGTTCACCACCGCATTGACGATGGTCGACGTCGTCTTCGCCGCTACGTACGACATGCCCAGGGCCGTCAGCCCGGTGACCGTCGCCACGGTTGCGCAGTAGTTGAGTCCGACGAGCACCAGGTATTTGGCGAAGGCCGGTCCGGCCACTGCGCCGCTGCGAAATACGAAAGCTCTATTGAGGCCGAAGTTGACCGCCAGTACGGTCACGAACGCCAGTGAGGTGGCCCCGGCCAACGGCATATGAAGTCCACCGTGCAGCAGGACCAGCGTCCCGACATCGATCGTGTAGCACAGCCCTCCCACAAGGAGGAACCTTGTCGTATCAGCCGAGGAAAAGCGGTGAACGGCGTCCCACAAATTCCGTACGATTTTTGGTACCTTCCTCCCTGCTCAAACCCATCGTCGCAGACGCATTCCAATTGAAGAACCGTGAGAGGTTTTTTCTCCGTGTATCAGAATATGAAAGTCGCGGTTGTGGTACCGGCGTACAACGAGGAAAAGTTGATCGCCCGGACGATCAACACCACGCCCGATTTCGTCGACCATATCGTGGTGATCGACGACGCCAGCAGTGACTCGACGGCCGTCGAGGCGATCGACGCCGGCGACCCGCGTGTGGTGCTCATCCGGCACGAGACCAATACCGGAGTCGGTGGCGCGGTCTGCGACGGGCACAAGGAAGCACTACGGCTGGGCTGTGACGTATCGGTGGTCATGGCGGGCGACGGGCAAATGGACCCGGCCTATCTTCCCGCTCTATTGGCTCCGATCTGTGACGGGACCGCCCTCTTCACGAAGGCGAACCGCTTCTACTCGCGCGACTCCTACCGCGGCATGCCGAAACACCGGATTCTCGGCAATATCATCCTCTCCTTCATGACCAAGCTGGCATCCGGGTACTGGCACCTGTTCGACCCCCAGAACGGATACACCGCGATCCACCGGGCAGCGCTGGAACGGTTGAACCTCGACCGCGTGGCCAAGGACTACTCATTCGAGAACGACCTTCTGATCAATCTGAACATCCTTCGGATCCCGGCCTGCGACGTCCCCATTCCCGCGGTCTACGGGAATGAGGTGTCAACCATGCGGATGCACAAGGTCATTCCGGCATTGATCGGCCAGCTGGCTCGCGGGTCCGGGCGACGCGTCCTCCTGAAGTACGTCGTCTTCTCTTTTTCGCCGATCGCTCTGCTGCTCCTGGCGGGATTGTTCCTGATCGCCTTCGGCAGCGCGGCGAGCACCTGGGTACTGATCCACACGCTCGGGCCCGCGAGCGCCAGCGCGGGGAGTGTCCTGCTGGCGACCATGCCGTTCCTCACCGGGATTCACTTTCTCATCGGCGCCCTCATGCTCGATATCCAGGAGAGCCCGGACCGCCGAGCCGCCACCGCCGGGATCGCAGGCTCCGGATGAAGCCCGCCGCGGCCTCGCCCCGTGGCGGACTTCGCGTCAGACCTCGGTGAGAACGCCGTCGTTCTCGGCGTGCAGCGCGCCGGTGCCCGGGCATTCCCACATCCCGGTCGAGTCGGGGACTTCACGGAGGCGTCGGCCCGCACGGCCCACCCAGCCGATGCGACGGGCCGGGACCCCGGCGACAAGGGCAAAGTCCGGCACGTCCCGTGTGACCACGGCGCCGGCGGCGACCATCGCCCAGCGGCCGACGCGGACCGGGGCCACGCAGACCGATCGCGCCCCGAGCGATGCGCCCTCGGCGACCGTGACCCTCACGGGCTCCCAGTCGTCACGTTGCTTGGGCCGCCCTTCGGGGTCGACCGAGCGCGGGTTGTGGTCGTTGGTCAGCACGACCGCGGGACCGACGAAGACGCCGTCGCCGAGCTCCGCCGGCTCGTAGACCAGGGCGTGGTTCTGAATCTTGACCCCGTTGCCGATCCGGACGCCGGGGCCGACATAGGCGCCCCGCCCCACCACGCAGTTGTCGCCCAGCACGGCCTGCTCACGGATCTGGGCGAGCTCCCACACGGCGGTGCCGGGGCCGAGCGCGACCGACTCGTCGATCTGGGCCCCGGCAGCGATCCTGACGGGAGCGAGCACCACTTCACTGTTCTGCTTCATGTGCTGTGGAACGACCCAACTGGTTTCTGGGTTCGGGGACTTGGCCCGTTCGTTCTTGCTACCAGCCGGACGGAATCTCGCCGCAGACAGGTCCGAGGGTGATGCACGCGGTCCCATCCTCTTCGCACACATGGAGCGTGAAACAGTGCTGGATGGCGCCATAGAAGTAACCGGTGGCGACCTCGCCTGCCTTCACCGTTTCCGTGACCTTGCCTGATTCGGGCCCCCCGGTCGTGTCCTCGTACCACAGGGAGTAGGTCATCGGCTGGGTGCCGCTATTTGTGATGACGTACTGGAGGCCGGTTACATCCTGGACTTCTCGTGCCGTGACGCAGACCTCCGCGCTGCCCAGCATTCCGCAGGTGCCGGCTGCCGGGCGTTTCTCTTTCGCGGTGGCCGGCGGTTCCTCCTGCCCGGGCTCCGCACCAGCAGTCGATGCGGGAAGGCCCAGCGAAATCATCGCGGCCGCGGCGCCCACCAGTACGGTGCGGCGCGAGGTCTCCTTCATGTCCTCTCCTCTCCCTGTCGGCGGGGCCTGATCTTGCGTGCCAAGACGCTAGGCCACCGCTTTCGCGAATACATTCAGCAGGATCTTCTGGACCGCGGGGTCGAACGGAATGCTGCCGGTGAAGGACAGAGAGCCGGCCGTGAACACCCAACCCTTGGGAGAAACGGGAGGCACATAGATCATTTCGGCGCCGCCCGTACTGTTGAGCCCTTCCGCGATAAGTACGGATCCGGGCACGGCGGCTTGCAGTCGGTCAACTTCCCAGCCGCTGGCGGCAATGTCGTAGGAGACTCCGCCAAAGCTGTCTCCCACACTCAGACCGGTTCCCGCCGTGAAAGGATTGTTCCCGGTGTCGCGCACCTCGTACGGGGCGAAGGACATATACGTCGGCGGGAAGTGCGATACGCCCAGAATTTGTGATTCTGACTGCCCGGAATCCGCGAAGACATCGCGCGATCCGTTGGCCCGCCGAAAAATGACCGCGTTACCGTCCGGCGTGTACTGCATCCGTTCGTAGATGCCGTTCCCACCCAGGTAGATGATGCGGCCTCCGTTGTTCTGGAAGGCCGCGATGTTGTCACGCGCGGTTTGGGTGAAATACTCGGGATGGGTGGTCAGCACCAGCGCCTTGTAATTCCCTCCCTGCGCGGGTGTCCGCAGCCAGCCGGCACCCGTCGCATGAAGGTCATTGTCCGCGTAGCAGTCGTACTGGATGCCCTGTGAGCTCATCCATCGAAACAGCAGCAGGTCACTGTAAAGCAGGTGGTCAATGATTCCGGGAGCCGTCAGATAGGAATTGTCCCAGGAAGTTCCCATATTGGGACGCTGCAGGGTGACGGTCCGCTGCGCACCGGATTGACCGGCCGTGTATTGGTTGTGTCCGCCCCAGAAATTGTAGGCGTTGTAAGTATTGGTCGGTACCAGGACGGCGATCTGCCGCTGCGGTGAGGAAGGCCGCACGACGAACATCACGTTGTGTTCTTTGCCCTGGGGCGATTTCAATTGCGACGCATATACGCCCGAAGGCCAGCTCGTCCCGGTCCCCACGGACACCGAGAAGGACGGATTCCAGCCGCACCCTGCGGCGTGATATCCGCTCTTCAGCAGCTGGAACTGTCCGGTCCGACTGGCGGGCGGGGTGACTGTGACGGGGGCACCGGAGGCAGGAGCGAGACGAACAGTGGACGAGGTGTACGAAGGAAACGTCGTGGACACGTGGATGTCGAGATTCGTGCCCTGTCGAGTGGATACAGACGTCGGATATCCCTGCAGCGCTGCTGAATTCTCGCGGGTGAAACCCGTGCCGACCACGGCGCCGGATCCGCCCGCCCATTGAACGCCGCTGGTATTGACGGTCTCGGAGTTGAGCAGGCGGTACCACTGGAGCTGGTTGTCGGGGCCCGGCGGGTTGGCGGTGTTCGTGTTGATCTTGTACACGGCACCGGAACCATTGGAGAAGAGCCCTCTCTCGAACGGCCCCAGAATGGTGGTGTCAACCGGCACGCCACCATTCGCCCAGTTGAAAGATCCGGTTGTACCGAGATAGCGGAACCAGCTGAGCGCACTGCCGTGCCGTGTTCCGAAAATAACGCCGTTCGGATCGGCGAACAGCTGGGTGTAGGGCTGCCATTGCGAGCCGATCTTGGCACCCGAATTCGGCGCCCAACTGAAGGAGCCGTTGGTACCGGTATATTTGTACCAACGAAGGTCTCCGTTGCCGTCCTGTGCATAGAAGACGTTGTTCCACCCACCGATGACGCGCGGGAAATTCCACTGGGTACCGATGCGACTGCCGCTTGCCGAGTGCCAGCTCCCGGCACCGGTGTTGAGGTCGGACAGAATGTATCGGTACCAGATAAGATCCCCGTTCGGCAGGAAGGCGAAGACCTGCCCGTCGGCGGCGGCCAGGACGAAACGGAATTTCTGCCATCCGGTGCCGATGAGTCGAGGGGAGCCAGAATTCGCCCAGGAGGCGGGGGTGCCCGTCGTCCAGTTGATATGCCGATACCAATACAGATTTCCGTCGGTCTGAATCGCGTACATAATTCCGTTGCCGCCGGGCACCAAGCTCAAGAACCGCTGTTGAGGGTCGTAGGTCATGTCTTTGGATGCCCTTTCAGATAAACCGCCGTGGGCATAGTCGTGCGCGATAGGTCCACGTGCAAGAATCGACACGATCTCATCGGGTCGAGGCCCGTAGGGCGGGGATCAGCGAGAGGCAGAGAACGCCGATGAACAGCGGCGCTGCCATATAGCGGAAGCACGGCGCGGGATTGGCCACGAGCACGGTGAGCTGCACGCCGAGGGTGACGCCCGTCAGGGCGAGCAAGGGGCGGCAGCGGCGGGCCCGGGTGAACAGGGCGACGAGCACGTACGTCGCGTAGCTCCAGGTGGCGCCACGCCAGAAGAGCCACTCGAGCTGGGGGACGCGGAAGGCGGAACGGCCGAAGGTGGCGGCGTGGTTGAGGGCCTGGGACAGCGGTCGGGCCTTGAGCACCGGCCGGTACGGGCTGTCCTGGATCTGGCGGAAACCCCACAGGTCGGCGGGGATCGAGGTGCCGTACGTCCATGTCCTGGCGCTCTTGTCCCGCGGTCCGGGGAAGACGGCCCAGGCGATGTGCGCTCGGCACAGCCGCGCGCCGAAGATCTGCTCGGGGGCCGTGCGCAGGACGCGCCACCACAACCGCACCAGCGGTTCGGTGAGCCGGTCGGCCACGGTCCGGTTCACCGAAGGGTTGTAGTAGAGAACGTCGGACACGTAGCAGTTGGTGCCGGCGCCGCGCCAGGTCGAGAGCGGCGCCACCCTGGCCATCAGCCGCAGGTCGGCCGGGGTGAACAGGCCGGGGGCCTGCGCGTAGGCCACCGCGAGGTCGGCGTAGTTCAGGTTGTAGACGAATGTCCTGCTCGGCCGCTCGACGCCGGCCGCCGGATAGACCACGAGCATGAGCAGCAGCGTCAGGGCCGTGGCGGAGGCGGCAAGCCCGGCGATCAGGCGCCGGGCTCCGGGCAGTGCCAGGAGCAGGGCCAGCGACGCGATCACGGACATCGGGAAGCCGTTGTTGCGGAAGAGGTCGACGCCCAGGAGCCCGGTGCACAGCAGCAAGAGCTCCGAGCCGTGCATGCGGCCGTTCCACGTGCCGTGCAAACGTCTGCCCAGCAGTTGCGCCGACACGGCGAAGAGCAGCACCGCGCAGATGGTGAACGGGACGTCCTTCCACACGAAGACGACGAAGGACCCGAGCGGTGGAGCGGCTGCGCAGAGCACCGCGACCGGTGCGCTCCACCGCCCCCGCACCCCCAGTGTCCGCAGGCTTGCGCACGTGAGGCCGAGCACGGCGGACATCGCGATCGTCTGCAGCAGCGTCAGCGCGGAGAGATCCCCCGTGATGTTGAGGGTCAGCCAGACCAGCGCGTTGTAGAGCACCGAGTGGTCCGAGCGCCAGTGGTCGGTGGTGACCTGCCACGTGTAGGCCACCGAGTCCACGCTCATCAGACCCGGGTAGAAGGCCGCCCACCACAGCAGGTAGCAGGCCTGGCACGAGAGGGAGACGGCCAGCGGCAACCGCAGTGCTTGAGGTACGCGCGACCAGAGGGCCGGGACCTTCGTGACCGTCTTCATCTCGGACCGGCCGGAACGGACTTGCTGTCGGGGGTAAACGGAGATCTCCTGGGCGTTCGGACAACGTTCGGTTTCAGCTGCTAAGCGTGCTTTTCACTGGGTGTACTCCACGTTCTTCGGTGAGGTGTCCGAGGCAGTGGAGGGCGTCGCTCTGGACGCCGGCGGCGGGACGACGGGACGTGCGGCACCGCGCAGCGCGGGAATGAGTGACAGGCAGAGCACGCCGATGAACATGGGGGCCGCCATGTAGCGGAAGCACGGCGAGGGGGTCGCGACGAATACGGTGAACTGAGTGCCGAAGGTGACGCCTGCCAGGGCGAACAGAGCGCGGCAGCCGCGGGCCCGGGTGAGCCGGGTGACGAGCACGTAGGTGGCGTAGCACCAGATCGCGCCGCGCCACAGGAGCCACTCCAGCTGCGGAACGCGGGAGGCGGCATACGCGAAGACGCCGACGTCACGGAGGGCTTGGGACGGGGGGTGCGGCTGAGACGCCTGGCGGTACGGGCTGGTCCTCATCTCCGGGTACCACTTGTAGAACGTCGGGTTCACCCAGTTGAGGGAGTTGTACGTCCTGCCGCCTTGATCCTGCGGACCGGGGAAGACGGCCCAGGCGATGTGCCCTCGGCAGATCCGTGCACCCATCACCTTTTGTGGGGCCTTGCGCAGGGTGCGCCACCACAACTGCACGAGTGGTTCGGTGAGCTGGTCGGTGACGTGCCTGTTCAGCTTCCGGTAGAGCGGGTCGGAGGCAAAGCAAGTGGCTCCGGTCGTACGCCAGTCCGAGAGCGGTGCCGCCCGCGACATCAGCCGCAGATCGTCCTGGGTGAACAAGCCCGGCGCCTGCGCGTAGGTCACCGCCAGGTCGGCGTAGTGGAGGTTGTAGACGAGCGTCCTGGGCGGCTTCTGGACGCCGACCGCCGAATAGACCACGAGCATCAGCGTCAATGTCACGGCAGTGGTGACCGTGACCAGTACGGCGATCAGGCGCCGGGCCCCGGGCAGCACCAGAAGGAGGCTCAGCCCGGCGATCACGGCAACGGGGAAGCCGTTGTTGCGGAAGAGGCTGATTCCGAGGAACGCGACACACAGCAGCAGGAGTTCGGAGCGTCGCAGACGGCCGTTCCAGCTCCCCCGCAGCCGCCTGCCCACCAGTCGTACCGTCACGGCGAAAGCCAGTACCGCACAGATCGTGAACGGCACGTCCTTCCCGACGTAGACGGTGAACACACCGAGCGGCGGAGCCGCCGCGCAGGCCAGCGCGGCCGGTGCGCTCCACCGTCCGCGTACGCCGAGTGTGCGCAGGCTCGCGCACGTGTAGCCGAGCACCGCGGACATCGCGATCGTCTGCAGCAGCGTCAGCGCCCCGAAGCCTCCAGTGGTGTTGAGGGACAGCCAGAGCAGGGAGTTGTAGAGGACCGAGTGATTGGAGATCCAGTGGTCGGTGGTGACCTGCCAGGTGTAGGCGAGTGCGTCGTAGTCGATCAGGCCCGGGTGGAACGCCATCCACCACAGCAGGTAACAGGCCTGGCAGGAGAGGAAGACGGCGAGCGGCAACCGCAGCGCCGACGGTACGTGCGACCACAGCTCCTGGGCCTTCACAGCCGCCGCTGAGGACCTGAGCCGGGAACGGGGCCGGGTGACTGACATGGCGGAGATCTCCTGGGCGTGCGGACCGGAGCGGCGAGCGAGAGGTGAGGAGAAGGGCGGGGCGGTGGCGGCGGCCGCGGCCGTGGTCATCGTGAGCCGTCCGGGAGAGCGGGATGCGCGCCGCCGCGGAGCCTTCGTGCGTCCTGCTGAGGAATGGAGGACGGGGGGTACTCACGGCCGAGCATGATCAGGGAGACCACCCGGGCGGCCGCGTGCCCGTCGTCGTACGCGCAGAACCGCCGGCGGAAGGCGGCGCGAAGAGCGGCGGAGCGCGCGTCCTGCCATGCCCCGGAGGCGAACAGATCCGTCAACTCGTCGGTGCTGGTGGAGACATGGCCCGGTGGTTCGGCCGGCAGATCGAAGTAGACGCCGCGGGCCGCCTGGTACGCCGCCCAGTCATCGCCATGGACGATGATCGGGCGATCCGTGTTGGCGTAGTCGAACATCAGGGACGAGTAGTCGGTGAGCAGGGCGTCGGAGACGAGCATCATGTCCTGTGCGGACGGCTCGTCGGTGACGTCGAGGAGCAGCCCGCGCCGCTGGAGGTCGCGCAGCTGCAGACCACGGATCTCGGCCTTGGCGTCCCTCGGGTGCAACCGGACGAGCAGCGTGACCGTCGGCCCCAGCTCCCGCACCAGGTGCTCGAAGTCGAGCCGCGGCACGTGCGACTTGCGGTGGCCGCGCCAGGTCGGGGCGTAGAGCACCACGGTGTTGCCGTCCGGGACACCGAGCCGCTTGCGCACGGCGACCGTCCGCAACGCGTCCCCCCTGACCAGCACGTCGTTGCGCGGGGCGCCGGTCGGAACTGAGGTGAACTGACAGGGATAGGCGCGGTCCCAGATCTGTTGCGCGTACGGACTGGAGACCAGGCTGAAGTCCCAGCGGTCGGCACGCCGGAGCGCCGCACGGACATCGACGTGATATCTCGCGGCCGGGCGGCCGAGCAGGTCGACGCCCATGTGGCCCAGTGGTGTCCCCTGGTGGGTGTGCACATGGATCTGCCCCGGGCGCTTCACCAGGCCGTGTGTCCAGTCGACGTCGTTGACGAAATACGTGGCGCGGCTCATCACTCGGTGGTAGCGCGTTGTGTCCGGGGCAACGTGGTCGATGCCTGCCGGCAGCCGCTCCACGTCGTCCGGCCGCACCACCCACACCGGGTGGATGTGCGGGGCCAGCATCCGGGCCGCGTCATGGATGGCCGCCGGATCGCCGAGCACACCGCGGTGCCAGGAGGCCGAGTACACGGCGAGATTCGGATCGAGCGGTCGCCGGCGCTGGGTCCGGGCGATGGTCCGCTTGATCGGCCGGGTGGTCCTCCCGCGCAGCTCGCCCTTCTTGCGGAGGGACGCCTTCCGCAGCCGCTCGGCCAGCACGCAGGCCTGGAACAGGGGGTACGGGCTGCCGGGGAGGAGGCGCCACTGGGTGCGGTAGGCGTCGTGCGGAGGGGTGAAACCGTCCGGCTTGTAGCGGCGATAGAACCTCACGGTCTCCCGGTAGAAGGCGGCCCGGTCCTCGGGCAGCACTCGCTCACCGAGCGGCAGCGTCGCCAGGAAGTGGTTGATCATCCGCTCGAAGAGGAGCGGCCTCGACCCGTTCAGCTCCGGGTGTTCGTCGAGAAACGCGAACAACCCCGCGTACTGCGCGAAGATGTCGAAATGCCTGCGTCCCGGGGTGCGTGTGATCGCGCCACGCCTGCGCTGCAGATACTGGACGCACACCCGGTCGAGGCAGGCGATGCGGCGGGCGCACATCAACGCCTGATAGGTGACCGGAGCGTCCTCGTAGAGACCCTCCCGGTAGGTGAATCCGTGGCCGGTGAAGAAGTCGCGACGGTAGGCCTTGTTCCAGGCGACCAGGAACAGATGCAGATACTGGGGACTGCTCACGATGTCGAATGTGTCCGTGCCCGCGGAGGCGAGCAGATCCGCCGTCATGCTCCTGCCACCACGGCCCCACCAGTGCGTGCGCACATGGTCGAAGACGAGAACGTCCGGGTCGTCGGTGACGGTGAGCCTCTCGTCGATGGCTCGCAGCGCTCCGGGTGTATAGCTGTCGTCGCTGTCGAGGAAGAGCAGATAGTCGCCGGTCGCGTAGCCGACCCCCGCGTTGCGCGCACGGCCGAGGCCGACGTTCTCCGGCAGGTGGACCGCGGTGACCCTGGCGTCGAGCGCCGCGTACTCGTCGATGATGCTGCCGCAGTTGTCGGGTGAGCAGTCGTCGACCGCGATGACCTCGATGTCGGTGCAGGACTGCGTCAGGATCGAGTCGAGGCACTCGCGCAAGTAGCCCTGAACCTTGTAGACGGGGACGATGACGCTGAAACGAGGCACGGGCTCTTCCACGGTCGTGACGGATGGGGGTGGGCGTGCGGTTCGGACGGGTCAGTGGTGCGGAACGCGGGCAGCAGCCGGGGCCGGAACGCGTTCGCCCAGCGGAACGATCGGCGGCAGGGCCTCGGCCGGCTCACCGAGCAGCACCCGGCGCACCACCCGCTCCGCGGCGAGCCCGTCGTCGAATTCGCAGAACCGCTCACGGAACGCACCACGCAGCCGGGCCGCGGCCTCGCCGTCGTACTCACCGCTGCGGAAGATCCGCGCCAGCTCGTCCTGGGTACGGGCCACCGGTCCCGGCGGCGCGGCGAGCAGGTCGAAGTAGACGCCCCGCGTCTCCCGGTAGACGTCCCAGTCGTCGGCGTACACGACGATCGGGCGGTCGAGGTTGGCGTAGTCGAACATGATCGACGAGTAGTCCGTGATCAGCGCGTCCGCGGCGAGGCACACCTCCTCGGGCGAACGGTGCTCCGTCACGTCGATCAACGCGCCGGAGCGCAGCATCCCTTCGAGACCCGCGGCCCCCTCGTAGGAGTGGTGGGCCCGCAGCAGCACCACGAACTGATCGCCGAGCGCCTCGCAGAACGCGGCGAGGTCCAGCTGGGGGAGGAAGTCCGTGCGGTAATCGCGGTGGGTCGGCGCGTACAGCACCGCGATCCGGTCCTCGGGGACGCCGAGGCGGCGCCGGATCGCGGCCACGTCCTCGGCCGTCGACCTGTAGAACGCGTCGTTGCGCGGATAGCCGATGTCCAGACTCTCGTACTCGCCCGGGTAGGCCCGCTCCCAGACCTCGGTGGAGTGGCGGTTCGAGGAGAGGTTGAAGTCCCAGCGGTCGACGCGCTGCAGGAGCTTGCCGAGCGAGCCGGCGGCGGCGGCCGCCGCAGGGAACTCCACCTGGTCCACGCCCATGCGCTTGAGCGGGGTGCCGTGCTGGGTCTGCACGTGGACGGTGCCGGGGCGCTTCCTGACCGACATCTCGAAGTTGACGTTGTTGAAGGTGTACTTGGCGGTGGCCATCACCTCCCAGTAGCGGGCGCTTCCGATCACCACGCACTCCACGTCGTCCGGCATCTGTCCCGCGTGGTCCTTCGTCGCCAGAAAGACCGTCTTGACATGCGGGGCCAGACGCCGCGCCGCCGCGTGGACAGCGGCGGGGTTGCAGGTGTAGCCGCGGCCCCAGTACGAGGAGAAGACAGCGAGGTTCTCGTCGACCGGCCTTCTGAGGAAGGCCCCGTACGGGTTGCTGCTCCGCTTCCGCAGTCTCCTGAGGAGCCGTCGGACCAGCCGCGCCACGCTGCCCAGGCGGTGCTTTGTGCCGCGCAACGCGCGGAATGCCGTGTACGAGCGGGAAGCCAGCAACGCGTGTTGCAGCCCTACGCTGCCTCCTGACGGGCGGTGGCCCGCGGGGCGGTGCCGACGGTAGAGCCGGGCGGCCTGCCGGAAGAACCGTCGCCGCAGCGCCGGGCTCGGCAGCTGCCCGGGGGACGCCGCGGTCTTGAGCACCCCGCACACCAACTGGTGGAAGACGCTGCCGAGCAGCGCCGTGTCCGGCTTGAGCTCCGCCGCCCGGCGCATCACCAGGTCGAACTGGTCGAGCAGATCCATGTGGTGGGGGCCGGGGATCGTGTTCCGGCTGCCTTGGCGGCGCAGCAGATGGCGGACGCAGATCCGGTCGAGCAGCGCGATCCTCTCGGCTCGCAGCGCGGCCAGTACGCTCCACACCATGTCGGTGAACATCCCTGGCACGAAGGCCAGTTCGTGCCGGGACACGAAGTCGCGCCGATAGGCCGCGCTCCATGCGGGCACCAGCACATCGGGCAACGCGGGGTGCTGCTCCACCGTGAAGGTCCCGGCCGGGGCGTCCTGCCACAGCCGCTCGAGGGTCGCCCCTCTGCCGCCGTCGAACCAGTGCACCCGCTCATGGTCGAAGAGCAGCAGATCGGGCTCTTCGGATTCGGTGAGCCGGGCGTCGAGGACTCCCAGAGCGTCGGCCACCAGCGTGTCGTCGCCGTCGAGGAAGAGCAGGAAATCGCCCTCGGCGCAGGCGATTCCCGCATTGCGTGCGCCCGGCAGGCCGTCGCCCGGTGGCGAGTGCAGCACCTTGATCCGCGGATCCCGGGCCGCATGTGCGGCCACGATCGAGGCACACAGCCCTTCCGGGGCGGTGACGACGGCGATCAGCTCGAAGTCGGCGAAGGCCTGGCCGAGCACCGAATCAAGACAGTCGGGCAGCCGGCCCGGCACGTCGTGGGCAGGAACAACAACACTGAAGCGGGGCAACGCATCCTCCTTCGGTGGGCGTTCAGGCGGCGCTGGTCGGCAGAGTCACGGTTGCCTCCGGCTCCTGCCGCGGACCGGATGCCGACGGGGCCGGCGCCGGGTTCCGCTCCTCCAACGGCACGACGGACGGCAGACCCGCTGTCTCCCCGAGGAGGACATGCCGCACGACGCGCTCCGCGGCGCCTCCGTCGTCGTACGGGCAGAAGCGACTCCGGAACGCGGCGCGCCGCTGGGCGGAGCGCGGGCTGCGCCACTCGCCGGTCGCGAAGATGTCGATCAGCTCCTCCTCACGGGTGGCGACCGCGCCGGGCGGGAAGCTCCAGAGGTCGAAGTAGGTGCCGCGGGCCGCCTCGTAGGCCGCCCGGTCGTCGGCGTACACGACGATCGGGCGGTCCAGGTTGGCGTAGTCGAACATCAGTGAGGAGTAGTCCGTGACCAAGGCGTCGCTCGCCAGGCACAGGGATTCGACGCAGGGGTGGTCCGAGACGTCGACCAGCCGGGACGAGCCCTTCTCCACGAGCGGAGTGCCGGACAGGTGGTGGGCGCGGGTGAGCACCGTGAAGCTGGGACCGAGTGAGCGCAGCATGCGCTCCAGATCGATCGCGGGGCGCTGGGTGCGGCGGTAGTCCCGGTGTGTGGGGGCGTACAGGATCGCGACGGAATCCCGTGGGATGCCCAGCGTCTCGCGCAGCCGGGCCACGTCCTTGCCGGTGGCGTGCTGGTAGATGTCGTTGCGCGGATAGCCGTACTCGAGCGTGGTGTACGCAGCGGGGTAGACCCGCTCCCAGACGAGCGTGGAATGCCGGTTCGCGGACAGGACGTAGTCCCACTTGTCGCAGTTGGCGAGCATGCGCCGGACGTCGGCGTCGCCGACGGCGGCTGGCCGGTCGAGCAGATCGAGGCCCATGTGCTTGAGCGGGGTGCCGTGCTGGGTCTGCAGGAACACCTGGCCTCGGGCTTTGACGAGTCTTCGGTCGAAGTTGACGTTGTTGACCAGGTATTTGGAGCGGGCCAGCGCCGTCCAGTACGCGGCCGAGCCGGGGGTGAGGCGACGGGTGGCCGGCGGGATCGTGTGGTGGTGTGCGGGGCCGGCGATCCAGGCGGTGCGGATGCCGGGCGCCAGTTCGCGGACCTTCGCCTCGATCGCCGCCGGGTTGCAGCCGTAGCCGCGGCCCCAGTAGGCGGAGAACACCGCGTCGTTCTCGCGCAGCGGAAGGAGCCGTTGGATGCGGTAGTGGATCTGGAGCGCGGCCGCCCTGACGGCACCGTATGCGGCGACGGCGGCGCGGCGGACGTGTCGCTGGAGGGCTCGTGCGAAGTACAGGGCGAGGTAGCTGCGGTGCGCGCCCAGGCGTACCAGGGCGTGCCGGATTCTGGTGCGTGTGCGGGGAGTCGCGCCCGGGCTGCGGTAGCGGCGGCTGTAGGTGCGGGCCCGGCGCAGAAACTCGGCGCGGCTGCCGCGCGGCAGCCGGTCGCGCACGGTGAACACCGTGCTGAAGTGGTCGAGCATCCGGCGGAAGACGAAGGGCCGCCAGCGCGCCAGTTCCGGGTGTGCGTCCAGGTAGGCGAAGACCCGGTCGTACTGGTCGAAGATCTCGAAGTGCCTGCGCCCGGGAGAACAGGTGATCGCCCCTTGTCTGCGCTGCCGGTACCGCACGCAGACCCGGTCGAGCACCGCGATCGACTCCGCGGTCACCAGCACCGGATAGGTCCAGGAGACGTCCTCGTAGTAGCCGGGAGCGAAGGTGAAACCCGCACGCTCCAGGAACTCACGGCTGTACGCCTTGTTCCAGACGACGTGCAGGACTCTCAACAGGCCTGGCCTGTCGTCCAGGGTGAAGGCCGCCGGGCCCTCCTCGGAGAGTTGGGCCGTGACCGCGTCGGGGGCCGTCCTCCCGGTGCAGTACGACCGTACGTAGTCGTAGACCAGGACGTCGGGGCCGTCCGCGTTCTTGAGCCGGTCCGAGATCGCGTGCAGCGCGTCAGGGGCGAGGGAGTCGTCGCTGTCGAGGAAGATCACATAGTCGCCGGTGGCGCGTTCGAGCCCCGCGTTGCGGGCTCGGCCGAGACCCACGTTCTCCGTCAGATGGACGGCGCGCACGCGCGGATCCCAGGCCGCGAACTCGTCGATGATCGTTCCACTGCCGTCCGGAGAGCAGTCGTCGATCGCGATCAGCTCAAGATCCGTAAAGGGCTGCTCCAGGACGGATTCAAGGCATTCATGCAGATATGCCTGCACCATGTACGCGGGGACAATCACACTGAACCGTGGCAAAGGGCCATCCATGGGTCGTCAGCGGCATATTGCCCGAAAACGACCCATAGCGTCCGAAGTTACGCCAGATATGGCATACGGGGGACCCTGGGTGATCAGGGGTCCCCCGTCAACGCCTGCGTCCCCTTCACCCTTGGCGGGCAATCGTCCTGCCCGCCGCCTCCACCAGGTCGGCCGCGCGGGCCGTGCCACCCTCGCCCGCCACGTCCGCGCGGATCTCCTGGAGGCGGCGCGCCACTTCGGGGTCGGACGCCACGGCGAGTACGGCCTCCCGGAGAGTCCCGGCCGTGGCCTCCTCCATCGGTACGTGGCGTGCGACGCCGAGCCCCTGGAGCATGTCGGCATTGCCGAACTGGTCGACGGCCTGCGGGACCGCGACCATCGGCGTCGCGGTGGCGAGGCCCTCCTGACTGCCGCCCGCGCCCGCGTGCGTGATGAAAGCATCGGCCTGCCTGAGGATCGCCAGCTGCGGCACCCAGTGGTGCACCTCGACGTTCGCGGGGATCTCGCCGAGCTCCTCCTCGTCGACGAACTTGCCGATCTGGAGCACCACATGCCAGCCGGGCAGGTCTCCGAAGGCCACGACGCAGGCGCGGTAGAAGGCGGGCTGCTTGGTGAAGGACGAACCGAGCGAGACGAGGAGGACTTTCTCCGCACCGGCCGGGCGCTGCCACTCGCCCTGCGCCGCCCGCTCGCCCTGGCAGGCGCCGACGAAGGTGTAGCGGCTCTCGTCGACCCGGTCGGCGTTCGGCTGGAGCGCCTTGGGGATGAGGACGAGGCAGCGGTCGGGGCGACCCATGAAGTCCTCGACGGAACGGTCGATCCCGTTCGACCGGATCCAGTGCTCGAAGTTCTCGTAGAACGCCTTGCCGCGCGGCGTCTGCTTCAGCGGCTCGAACATCGGCTTGCCGACCTCTTCGTCGTAGCCCTCCCAGGCCACGAGGTTCGGTGAGAACTGCACGATCGGGACGTTCCAGCGGTGGGCCAGGACGCGGGCGGGGTAGGCGGTGATGTCGTAGAGGACGAGGTCCGGCTCGTCGTCCTCGTAGAGGTCGATGAGCTGCGGCAGCGCCTGGATCGCGTCGGTGAGGAAGGGTTCGAGGTGGTCGATCAGCTCCGTGCCCCACGCGTCCGGGTCGTCGTCGGTGGGCAGCGTCGAGTGCCAGATCTTCGGCTCGGCCCCGGTCTCGGCGACCTTCTCGGCGAACTGCGGCGGGATCGCGTACGTCACGCGATACCCACGGGCGACGAGCTCCCTGATCACCTCGATGCTCGGGTTCACGTGCCCGTGGGCTGCGATGGAGAACATGGCGATATGGGCGTTCCTGGGGGCGGTCATGACGCCACCGTAAGTGAGACGAGACGTCTCGTACAACTTATATTCGGCCGCCGCTACGCGTAGAACCGCGAGACGCTCTGCAGGACGCAGGCAGGCTTGGCCGCTCCCTCGATCTCGACGGTGCCGTCGACCGTGATCTGCACGCCGCCCGGCACGTCCTCGACTCCGGCGAGGCGCGCGGCCAGGCGGATGCGGGAGCCCGCCGGCACGGGGGCGGGGAAACGGACCTTGTTCAGGCCGTAGTTGACCTTGGTGGTGACGCCTTCCACGTCGAGGAGCTCGGTGAACATCGGGATGAAGAGGGAGAGCGTGAGATAGCCGTGCGCGATGGGCGCGCCGAAGGGGCCTTCCTTGGCACGCTCGGGGTCGGTATGGATCCACTGGTGGTCGCCGGTGGCGTCGGCGAACGTGCCGATCCGCTCCTGGGTGACATCGATCCACTCGCTGGTGCCGAGGTCGCTGCCGGCGAGCTTCTTCAGTTCGGCCAGGCCGTTGACGGTGATGCCCATGAGGGGGCTCCTTCGATGCGTGCTGATGCGGGTGCGATGTGGGGCAGAGACAGGGACAGGGCGTTCAGGGGTCATGAAGTGCCGTGCAGGCGGCGGATGTCGGCCTTGACGAGCTTCCCCGACGCGGTGCGGGGCAGGGCGTCCACGACGACGGCCGACTTGGGGATCTTGTAGGGGGCCAGGCGGCCGGACAGCGACCCGAGGACCTCGTGCGGGTCGGGCGCGCTGCCTTCGCGGGCGACGAGGACCGCCCTGCCGACCTCACCCCACTTCTCGTCGGGTACGCCGATGACCGCGCACTCCGCGATGTCCGCGTGGGCGAGCAAGGCGTCCTCGACCTCCGCGGGGTAGATGTTCTCGCCGCCCGAAATGATCATGTCTTTGAAGCGGTCGACGATGGTGACATAGCCGTCCGCGTCGATCCGGGCGGCGTCCCCCGTCCGGAACCACCCGTCGGCGAACGCGGCGGCACTCTCGCCGGGCAGGCCCCAGTAGCCGCGC
The DNA here is from genome assembly GCF_026340095.1 of Streptomyces sp. NBC_01446. GTDB lineage: Bacteria > Actinomycetota > Actinomycetes > Streptomycetales > Streptomycetaceae > Streptomyces > Streptomyces aureus. The sequence goes on from NZ_JAPEPO010000001.1 coordinate 1,805,358, forward strand.
ATGACATGCGGCCCGCGCACCAGGACCTCACCCGTCTCGCCCGGCTCCACCGGCGCGAGATCGGGGCGCGCCACGCGTACGTCGCTGAAGAAGTGCGGCACGCCCGCCGTGCCCGCCTTGCTGACGGCGTGCTCGGCGTCGAGGAAGAGGGTGCCGGGCGCCGCCTCGGTCATCCCGTAGCCCTGCAGGAAGGTGAGGCCGCGGTCCTGGTAGGCCGCGATGAGCGGGGTCGGGACGGGCGAGCCGCCGCAGCTGAGCATCCGCAGCGACGACAGGTCGGCGTCCGGCCAGTTCGGTTGCCGTGTGAGCTGGTCGAACATCGTCGGGACGCCGAACATGAAGGTGACCCGGTGGCGCTCGACGAGTTCCAGGGTCGCCGCCGCGTCGAACGATCCCACCAGGACACAGCTGCCGCCCTTGAGCAGAACGGGCAGGGTGAGCATGTTCAGGCCGGCGGTATGGAAGAGCGGCGCCGCCACGAGCGCGATCTCGTCGGCGATCAGGTCCTGGTCGACCAGGACGTTGACGGCGTTCCAGGTGAGGTTCCCGTGCGTGAGCATGGCGCCTTTGGGGCGGCCCGTCGTCCCGGAGGTGTACATGATGATGCCTACGTCGTCGGGGCCGACCTGCTCGTCGATCGGGAGGACCGGGGCGGCGGCCAGCAGGCCCTCGTAGGCCGGCCCGTCCGCCTCGACAGCGGTACGGACGCCCGGCAGGTCACCGCCCCTCGCGGCGGCGTGCAGCAGCACCGTGGCTCCGGAGTCCCGTATCTGGAAGGCGAGTTCGGGGTCGGCGAGCCGGGTGTTGAGCGGCACGAAGAGCGCACCGAGGAGCCCGGTGGCGAACAGTGCTTCCAGGAACGAGGGGTGGTTGGGGCCGAGATAGGCGACCCGGTCACCGCGCCGGACGCCGAGCGCCCGCAGGGCGTGGGCGAGCCGGGTGGTGCGCTCGTGCAGTGCGGCGTAGGTGACGGTGGTGGTGCCGTGGATCAGTGCGGTGCGGTGCGGGGTCTTGCGGGCCCGGCGTGCGGGCCACGACCCCAGTCCCTCATTGCGCATCAAATGGCCTTTCAGGAACCGGCATCGGCGAGTCCGAGCAGCCGGGCGGCGTTCTCCTTGAGGATCTTCGGCCTGACCTCGTCCTTGATCGGGAGCTTCGCGAAGTCGGCGAGCCAGCGGTCGGGGGTGAGGACCGGGTAGTCCGAGCCGAACAGCACCTTGTCCTTCAGCAGGGTGTTGGCGTACTGGACGAGCTGCTGCGGGAAGTACTTCGGCGACCACCCGGAGAGGTCGATGTGCACCCCGGGCTTGTGCGTGGCGACGGCGAGGGCCTCGTCCTGCCAGGGGAACGACGGGTGCGCGAGGATGATCTTCAGATGGGGGAAGTCGGCGGCGACGTCGTCCACGTGCATCGGGTTGGAGTACTTCAGGCGGATGCCGCCACCGCCCGGCACGCCCGCGCCGATGCCGGTCTGGCCGGTGTGGAAGAGAGCGACGGCGCCGGTCTCCTCGATCACCTCGTAAAGGCCGTACGCCATACGGTCGTTGGGGAAGAAGCCCTGGATGCTGGGGTGGAACTTGAAGCCGCGCACCCCGTACTCCTCGACCAGGCGCCGGGCCTGCCGGATCCCGGCGCGGCCCCGGAAGGGGTCGATGCTCGCGAACGGGATCAGCACGTCGGGGTTGGCGTACGCGGCCTCGGCGACCTCCTCGTTGGGGACGGGCTCGGTGCCGGTGGCCGACTCGGCGTCGACGGTGAAGACGACGGCGGCCATCCGCCGCTCGCGGTAGTAGGCGGCGGTCTCCTCGAGGGTGGGCTTCCGGTTCCCCTCGACCTTGAAGTAGGTGCTGGACGCGGCGTGCAGCTCGTCGTCCAGCGAGGACCGTCCCTTGGACGACACCTCGGCGTGCGTGTGGACGTCGATCGCGGTGAGTCGCGCCACGTCGATGCCGCTCATGCCGGGATCACGCCCTCGGGCGCCTTCGGGAGGCGGGGCGCGGGGATGCCGACGGTCTGCGGTTCGCGCCCGACCGACGTGTGCCAGGTCTCGGCGATGGTCCGCGGACTCCAGCCGCCGTCCGCGTAGGCGACGGACACCTCCTGCGGGTGCGACCACAGGGCGAGCTTGTCGCCGCCGATGCCGATGCACTGGCCCGTGACGTCCCGGGCCGCTTCGGAGGCGAGGAAGGGCACGAGTGCGGCGCAGTCCTCCGGTGTGCCGAAGCCCTCGCCCTTGCGCAGGAAGCCGGGCAGCGGTTCGCCGCCGCGCAGGGCGTCGACGTACGGGGCGAACGCGGGGATGGTCTCGGTCATCGCGGTGGCGGCGACCGGCACGACGGCGTTCACGGTGACGCCCGCGCGGGCCAGCTCCATGGACCAGGTGCGCACCATTGCCGCGATCCCGGCCTTGGCCGCCGCGTAGTTGGTCTGCCCGAAGTTGCCGCGCTGGCCGGCCGGGGAGGCGACGAGCACCAGGCTGCCGCCCTCGCCCTGCTCACGCATGCGCACGGCTGCGGCACGGGCGCAGGTGAAGGTGCCCCTGAGGTGCGTGGTGACGACGGCATCGAAGTCGTCGTCGGTCATCTTCCACAGCACCCTGTCGCGCAGGATTCCGGCGTTGGTGACCATGACGTCAAGCCGGCCGAACTCCGAGACGGCCCGGCCGACCAGGCACTCGGCGGCCTCGGTGGTGCCCACGGGGACGACCTCGGCGACGGCCCGTCCGCCGGCCTCGGTGATCACCTTGACGGCCTGCGCCGCGACGTCCTCGTCGATGTCGTTGACGACGACGCTCGCCCCGGACCGGGCGAGTGCGACGGCGTAGGCGAGGCCGAGTCCGCGGCCGCTTCCGGTGACGACGGCGACCTTTCCGTCCAGGGAGGTCGATGGTGCTGATGACGCGTCAGACATTGCGGCTGCGCCCTTCCGGTGGCGTGAACAGGTACGTGGAGGGGAGAAGGCGGCCGAGGAGATCCGATCCGCTCAATCCGTACCGGCCGACGAGAAGGACGCTAAGACCAATCATTGTTGTCGTCAATAGTTGCCGGGAGCCTTTAAGTCCTTCATGCTGGAGCCGACCTCACGCACCCCCGTGCCCGCACGGACCGACCCCGGAGCCCGACATCCCCGACATCGCTGACGAAGACGCGCCCTGGATGCGCGCGCTGCACGCCGACACCGGCTACCTCCTCTACCGGCTCGGGCTGCACTCGGGCCGGCTGTTCAACGCCACGCTCGAAGAGTTCGGCCTGCGGCTGCGGCACTACGCGCTGCTGCGCTACCTCGCCACCGTGGAGGGCGCCCTGCAACGCGAGCTGAGCGACCGGCTCGGCTACGACCCGAGCGCCATCGTGAGCCTCGTGGACGATCTGCAGGAACTCGGCCTGGTGGAGCGGGGACCCGCGCCGGGCGACCGGCGCAGCCGCATCGTCGCCCTCACGGACCGGGGCAAGGACGTCCTGCGCGACACCGACAAGGGCAGCCGGCGCGTCACCGACGAACTGCTCGCACCCCTCACCCCCGGCGAACGGGCCACGTTGCAGTCCCTGTTGGCGCGGGTCGCGGAAGCGGACCGGGGCTGACCCGGCGGACATGACCGAGCCGTCGCAGGACTCCGCGGGCGTGGCGCGCAGCCGTTCCGCGGCCGAGCGGCTGCTGGCGGTGCTCGGCGCGTTCGACCACCGCAGACCCGCGCTGTCCCTCACCGAGATAGGCCGCCGGGCCGGACTGCCGCTGGCCACCGCCCACCGCCTGGTGGGCGAGCTCACCGCGTGGGGCGCCCTGGAGCGCGACGCGGCGGGCAGCTACCACGTCGGGCTGCGGATCTGGGAACTCGCGGCGCTGGCCCCGCGCGGCCCCGCCCTGCGCGAGGCCGCGCTGCCCTTCCTCGAGGACCTCTACGAGGCGACCCACGAGAACGTGCACCTCGCGGTGCGCGACGGCCTCGACGTCGTCTACATCGAGCGGCTGTCCGGCCGCCACGCGGTCGGCGTGCGCAGCCGGGTCGGAGCGCGCTGGCCGCTGCACGCGACGGGCGTCGGACTCGTCCTCCTCGCCCACAGCGCGAGGGCCTTCCAGGACCAGGTCTGCGGGGGCCCGCTCGCCGCCTTCACCCCGCACACCCTGTCCGACCCCGTCCGGCTGCGCCGCGCCCTGGCCGAGGTGCGGCGCGCCGGCTGCGCGGTGGCGGACCGTCAGATCACGGACGACGCGGTCTCGGTGGCCGCACCCGTGCGCGGGCCTGGGGGCGACGTCGTGGCCGCGGTCTCGCTCGTGGTCCCCTCGGCCGGGACACAGCCGCACTCGCTGATCCCGGCCGTACGACTCGCCGCCCGGGGCATCTCGCGCACCCTGGGCTGGCGGCCCTGAGGAGTCAGGGGGAGACCGCGGCGGCCGGTGTCCAAGCAAGTGACGCGCGCGGACACCGGTGAGTCGGGCCGTGTGCGTCGGGCCGTGTGCGTCGCGGTCCCAGGTACGGCCCGCCGGGAAAGCCGGGGTTCGGGCGGCCGAGAGCCGACGGCCGCCCTACTGTGCCGGACTCTCGGAACCCCGTCGGCCCGGGGCCGGCAGGACGGCCATGTCTCCCGGCCGGGGCAGTGGCGTGCTGCCTCCCGTGACCGGATCGAGGTGGGAACGGCACGGCCCACGGCGGTGGCGATCCTGCCCGACCACAGCAGCGGCTGCGGCGAATCCCCGGCAGGTCCCGCATGGTGGTCCTCGGCCCGGCGAGGATCAGGTCGGGGACCGTGACGGCGCCGTCACTCTTCCCACGGCGTGATCCCCCAGCGGACGGTGTGCTGCTCGCCGGGGCCGAGGGTGACGAGCCCGGTGCCGCTGCGGAAGCCGTCCGGGGGGCAGGTCATCGGCTCGATGGCGACCGCTCGACGGCGCCCCTCCGGCGGCAGAGTGTCGCCGGTGTAGAGCTGTACGTAATCGGCACCCTCCCCCAGCCACACGTCCGTACCGAACGCACCCGACGGGTGGGCCAGACGCACCACGGCCCGACCGTCCACGTCCCGGTCGAGGTCAGCGAAAGGGGTGTCCAGCCGGAGCGCACCGACAGCGCGTGGCGTTCGCAGGTCGTACTCGGTCCCGGCGACCGGCTCGGCGGCCACCGGCAGCCCGCGCTCATCGGTGCGCAGCCATGTCCGTGCGGGGACGGTCAGCACCGCCTGGTCGACGAACGCGGCGCCCGGGGTGATGTACCGCGTAGGACCGGACGGCCGCTCCCAGCTCTACGATGACGGCACTGTGCGTGCCGTGGCGGAGGGTCAGTTGCCGTCCAGTGCGGCTTTGCTGCACGCGTGGCCTCCTCGGTCCGCCCTGTCGGTGCCGTCGGGCGCCGACGTGGTGCGGCCTGCGGCGCCGACCCTCCCAACGGGAGCGTGCGGCCCCGCATCGACCCGGTCAAGCGCAACACGTTCCTGCCGGTGAGATCGCCGGGCCTGTTCACCTGGCTCACCCGGACCCTCTCCCCTGTGATCGGCCGACTCCGGCCGGCGACTCCCGAAGGGGGCGGCAAGCCGGGCGCGGTGCTCGGCTCCAGCGCCTCAGGTCGCTCGGGTCGCCCGGCCGAGGCCCCTGGCTGTGGCGGGCCTGCGGCAGGTCACCGTTGCGCCGAAAGAGTGCTGGTGCCGGCCGGCGGACCGTCGTCCCGCCGGCCACCATGGGCGAGCGGTCGTCGACTCTTCGACGCGCAAGGGCCACCCGCGTGGCTGATAGTGGGGGCAGGGGGCTCTGCCGAGACTTCGGAGCAGTCATGGACCGCTACCCTCCCATCGCCGAACACGGCCTGGTGGGCGATCTGCAGACTGCCGCGCTCGTCTCGTCGCAGGGTGTCGTGGACTGGTTCGCCGCTCCCCGGTTCGACTCTCCCAGCATCTTCGCCGCCCTGCTCGACCACGACGACGGTGGGTACATGCGCCTGGCCGCCGAGCACCCCGACACGACCCGCAAGCAGCTCTACTACCCCGACACGGCCGTTCTGGTGACGCGGTTCATGTCACCGGACGGGGTGGGCGAGGTGGTCGACTTCATGCCTCCGGACCGGACCCGTACCGCCACCGACCGCCACACCCTGATACGCGTCGTGCGGGCCGTGCGGGGGACCGTCGACTTCACGCTCGAGTGCCGCCCGCGCTTCGACTACGGCCGGGCCGAGCACCAGCTGGAGCTCGGCGAGAAGACCGGCCTTTTCCGGTCCCCGGGGATGGACGCGCACCTGCAGGCCTCCTTCCCGCTGGAGCGGGACGGCCAGGACGTACGCGGCAGGGTGACGCTGAGCGAGGGCGAGTCGGGCGGCGTCGTGTTCACCGTCTGCGCGTCCGGCGGCGAGGCACCCGCACCCCTCACCATCGATGGGGTCACCGCACAGCTCTACGACGCCGGCCAGTTCTGGCAGGAGTGGTTGCGCCAGTCCCGCTACCGGGGCCGCTGGCCCGAGCTGGTGCACCGTTCGGCCATCACCCTCAAGCTCCTCACCTACGCCCCCACCGGCGCCCTCGTCGCGGCGGCCACCATGGGCCTGCCCGAGCAGGTCGGCGGAGAACGCAACTGGGACTACCGGTACACCTGGGTACGCGACAGCGCGCTGTCCGTGCGCGCCATGCTGGACCTCGGCTTCGCCGAGGAGGCCACCGCCTTCGTCCACTGGCTGGTCGACAGGCTGCAGGAGCGCGAGGGCGAGGGAGAAGAGCCGCTCCAGACGATGTACCGGGTCGACGGCGACCCCGACCTGCCCGAGGAGACACTCGATCACTTCGAGGGCTACCGCGGCTCCTCCCCCGTCCGCATCGGCAACGGCGCCGCCGACCAGCTCCAGCTGGACATCTACGGTGAGGCCCTCTACGCGCTGTCCCAGGGCCGCGAGGTCGCGCAGCAGGCCACCTACCGGGGATGGAAGGCTCTGGCCAGGACGCTGGACTGGTTCGCCGATGCATGGGACCGCCCGGACGAGGGCATCTGGGAGACCCGCGGCGGCCGCCAGGACTTCACCTACAGCCGGGTGATGTCCTGGGCCGCCTTCGACCAAGGGCTGCGCCTGGCCGAGCACTTCCGCAGGCCCGCCGACGTGGTGAAGTGGCGCAGCGCGAGGGACACCATCCTGGAGCAGGTCATGGAGCGCGGCTGGAGCGAGCAGGAGGGTGCCTTCGTCCAGCATTACGGCGGCGACGTCCTGGACGCTTCCCTGCTGCTCATGCCGAGGGTCCACTTCATCGCCCCCCGGGACCCGGACTGGCTCGCCACCCTCGACGCGATGGACCGCAAGCTCGTCTCCGACAGCCTCGTCTACCGCTACGACCCGGCGGCATCGCCGGACGGGCTGCGCGGCTCGGAGGGCACCTTCAGTCTGTGCACCTTCCTCTATGTCGACGCGCTGGCCCGTGCGGGACGGCTGCCCCAGGCCCGCTACACCTTCGAGAAGATGCAGACCCACGCCAACCACGTCGGGCTCTTCGCAGAGGAGATCGGTCCGAGCGGGGAGCAACTGGGCAACTTCCCGCAGGCGTTCACGCATCTGTCGCTCATCATGGCGGCCACCACTCTCGACGAGGCGCTCGACGCGGAGAGCGGGCGCTGACCCGTGGTCACGCCTGCCCGTCCGGCAGAACCGTCACGGCTGACCGCCGACGAGTTCGCCGTGCTGTACCGGCACCTGCGCTCGCGCACCGCCTGGGCCGCAGGCGACCGGGGTGCTCTGACCGCGCTGACCCCTGCCCGGGTGCTGGCCGCGACCCGCGAGGTGCGGACCGGCCGGACGGTCACGCTCGCCGCGCCGGTGGAAACTCAGCCCGGCCCCGACAATCCGGAGCCCGCCGAGCACCGGATGAGCGGGCAGCCGGAGGAAGACACCTCCAGCGGGCTCCACTTCGCGATGGACCGCTTCGCGATGAACGTGCACGGCGACGCCGACAGCCACATCGACGCCCTCTGCCACGTGATCTACGACGGCACACTGCACGGCGGGGTGTCCGCGAGCAGCGTCACAGCGGGCGGGGCGACGAGACTCTCCATCGAGGCGGCGCGCGACGGGATCGTCGGACGCGGCGTGCTGTTGGACATCCCCCGGCTGCGCGGCGTGCCCTGGCTCGAACCGGGTGACCACGTGACCGTCGACGACCTCGCCGCCGCCGAGACCGCCCAACGCCTCCGCGTGACAGAAGGCGACCTGCTCTTCGTCCGCGTCGGCCACCGCCGACGCCGCGCCGAGCTCGGGCCGTGGCACGCGGCACATGAGCGCGCCGGTCTCCACCCGTCCGCGCTGGAGTTCCTCGCGGACCGGCGGGTCGCCGTGCTCGGCGGCGACGGGAACAACGACACCGCCCCGAGTTCCACGGAGGGCGTCGACTTCCCCGTGCATGTGCTGGCGGTCCACGCCATGGGCCTTCACTTGCTGGATTACCTGCAGTTCGAGGACCTGGTACCGGTCTGCGAGGCGGAGGGGCGCTGGACGTTCCTCTGCGTGATCGCCCCGCTGAGACTGCCGGACGCCACCGGGTCGCCGGTCAACCCGATCGCCGTCCTGTGACCCCGGTGCCGGCGGTCGTGGTGGCCATGGGCGTCTGGGGATCAGGCAAGTACACCGTAGGACCGCCGCCAGGACAGCCGACAACTCCTAGAACGGGACCCTCTCATGGCCGACGATCAGCACTACGACGTCATCATCATCGGTACGGGGGCGGGGGGCGGTACGCTCGCCCACCGGCTGGCCCCCACCGGAAAGCGGGTCCTGATCCTGGAACGCGGCGGCTACCTGCCACGGGAGCGGGACAACTGGGACTCCACAGCCGTCTTCGTCAAGGGCAAGTACCGTGCCCCGGAGTTCTGGTACGACAAGGACGGCCACCAGTTCCCCCCGGAGGTCAATTACTACGTCGGGGGCAACACCAAGTTCTACGGCGCCGCGCTCTTCCGGCTCCGGCCCGAGGACTTCGGCGAACTGCGCCACCACGGCGGCATCTCTCCGGCGTGGCCGATCCGCTACGAGGACCTGGAGCCCTACTACACCCAGGCCGAACACCTCTACCTGGTGCACGGGCGGCACGGCGAGGACCCCACCGCAGGTCCGGCCGGCGCGCAGTACGCCTACCCGCCGGTCGAGCACGAGGCGCGCATCCAGCAGCTCAGTGACGATCTGGGGAAGGCGGGCCTGCACCCGTTCCACCTGCCGATCGGCGTGAACCTCACCCAGGACGAGAACGGCCGGGCCACCCATGACAGCGCCTGCATCCGCTGCGACCGGGTCGACGGCTTCCCCTGCCTGATGGGCGCGAAGTCCGACGCGCAGGTGATCTGCGTCGACCCGGCACTGACGTACGACAACGTCACGATGGTGACGGAAGCCGATGTGAGGCGTCTGGAGACCGACCCGACCGGACGCACCGTGACCAGGGTCGTCGCCGAGCTCAAGGACGGAGCGACCGAGGGATTCAGCGCCGACATCGTGGTGGTCGCGGCCGGCGCGGTCAACTCCGCCGTCCTGTTGCTGCGTTCGGCCAATGACAGGCACCCCGGCGGGCTTGCCAACAGCTCGGACGTGGTGGGACGCCACTACATGCGTCACAACAACCTGGCACTGATGGCGGTGTCGAAGGAACCGAACCCGACCAGATTCCAGAAGACCCTGGCGCTGAACGACTGGTACCTGGGCGCGGACGACTGGGAGTATCCGCTCGGCGGCATCCAGATGCTCGGCAAGTCGGACGCCGACCAGATCCACGGTGAGGCACCGCGCTGGGCCGGTGCCGTCATGCCCGACATGCCCTTCGAGGTGCTGGCGCACCATGCCGTCGACTTCTGGCTGTGCGGAGAGGACCTTCCGCTGCCCGAGAGCCGAGTCACCCTCGACAAGGACGACGCCATCCACCTGGCTCTCGACGAGAAGAACAACATCGCCGGGTTGAAGCGCCTCCAGCACAAGCTGCGGGGGATGCTGGGGCACCTGGGCATGCACGAGCACCACCTGTTGGATCACAGCATCTACCTGCACAAGGGCATGCCGATCGGCGCCACCGCGCACCAGGCCGGCACCGTGCGGTTCGGCGACGACCCGAAGAGTTCTGCCCTCGACGTCAACTGCAAGGCCCACGACCTCGACAACCTCTACGTCGTGGACACCAGCTTCTTCCCCAGCATCGGCGCGGTGAACCCGTCGCTGACCGCCATCGCCAACGCCCTGCGGGTCGGCGATCACATCGCCGCCCGCCTGCGCTGACGGGGGCTCCGTCGCTCCGTGAACCGGCTGAGCGCCGCTACAGGTCGTCGCCGGGCGTTCTGGCAGCCCGCGTGTCGGCGTCGGTGAGCTCCTCCAGCTCACCCATCGTGTCGAGCCGGTACAGCAGCACCAGCGCCGGACCGACCAGCAGGATCGCGATGGCTGTGACGATCATCAGCCAGCGCAGGGTGTGATCGGCACCGGCCGCCTCGGCCACCGTCAGCGAGGTGGGCAGCACGTACGGCCGCTGCGCGAAGCCCCAGGCGCCGACGACCAGGGCGACGCTCGCCACCGAGGTGTAGCGGGACCAGTCGTAGGAGCGGCGCCACACCAGCAGGACCGTGGCCAGACCACAGACCGCGGCCAGGATGATCAGGAGCAGGCCGGGCCCCCCGGTGAGGCCGTCCCAGACGTACCGGGCGTCGTCGTGGGTGACGGGCAGGCCGATGAGTGCGAGGACGACGACCGCGGCGAAGGCGATCAGCGCCCGCAGTCGGAAATAGTCGACGAGGTCGTCGGCGCCGAACCGCAGCGCGTCGGAGCAGAGGAAGACCGCGCCGAGGAACGCGGTGGCGGCGATGGCCAGCAGTCCCACGAGGACGGAGGTTCCATTGGCCCAGGCGTCCGCGGAGGCGGTCGTGCCGACCTCGACCCGACCGGAGGCGATGCCGCCGAGCACCGCCCCGAGGAAGAACGGCGTGAGCAACGACGAGATGGCGAACACGGCGCCGTAGATCCGCTGTTGGGCCAAGCGGCGGGTCGGCTTGCGCAGGGCGAATCCGGCGCCGCGGAGCACCAGGCCGACAGCGGCGAGGGCGAGCGGCAGCCACATCGCGGAGAAGACGGCCTGGAACATCGTCGGGAAGCCGGTCCACATGATCACCAGAATGAAGATCAACCAGACGTTGTTGACCTCCCAGACCGGTGCCATGGCGTGGTCGATCAGCCGGCGGGGTCGTTTGCCGCGCTCCGCGCCGCCGGCCAGGAGGTCCCAGAATCCCGCGCCGTAGTCGGTACCTCCGGCGCAGGCGTAGGCGGCGATCGCGAGCACCACCACCCATGCGATGAAGTCGGCCATCACGACGCACCGCCAGAGGTGCGGTCGGAGCCGCCGGGCTCGGCCCCGGTGGTGGGCTCGGGCTCGCTTCTGGGCCCGTAGGGGGTGTCGGTCTCGGGCGGCAGTTCGCCGCGCGCGGCGGCGAGGCCTTCGTCGGCGATGCGCCAGCGGGTGCGCATCTTGAGGACGACCGCGAGGAACGAGCCGAAGACAGCCACGTACACGACCATGACCAGGCCGAGCATCGCCCACAGCGATCCGGCACGCGTACCGGTCACCGCCTCCGAGACCCTCATGTGCTGGTAGACGATCCAGGGCTGGCGGCCGACCTCCGTGGTGATCCACCCGCACTCGACGGTGACCAGGCACGCGACTCCCGCGATCGCGGCGCAGCGGAAGAACCAGCGGCTGCGCGGGAGGTCCCGGCGCCGCAGCCAGCACCAGCCGTACCAGAGCGCGAGCAGGATCAGCACGCTGCCGACAGTGACCATGATGTCGAAGGCCCAGTGGGCGATGGTGGCCTGAGTCGCCGTCGGGCGGTCGCTCGCCGCGACCGATGACAGGCCCGTCACCTTGGTGTCCGGGCTGAATCCGGCGAGGATCGAGTCCAGCTGGGGAATCTTGAGACCGCCGGAGATCGTCCCGTCGGGATGCAGGCGCCCGAACATGTACTCCGGTACGTGGGTGTCGGTCTTCCAGACGATCTCCGTGGCGGCGAACTTGATCGGCTGCTTGTGGAAGACGGCGCGAGCGGCGGAGTCACCGAGCATGAACTGGACCGGAGTGAGGATCGCGGCAACCGTGAACGGCACCGTGAAGCCGAGCCGGTGGTAGCGGTCACGGCGCCCGCGCAGCCAGCCGACCGCGTACACACCCGCGACCACGTAGCCGGCGGTCAGGAGCATCGCGACCACGAAGTGCCAGTAATCCGGGCCGAACATCGGTGTGAAGATCGCCTGCCGCACATCGACGGCGACGGGATTGCCCAGGGCGTCCGGACGGAACCCCTGCGGGGTGTTCATCCAGGAGTTGGCCGCGATGATGCCGAACGCCCCCATCAGGGCGGCCAGCGGCAGTGGTACGGCGAGCCAGAAGTGGGTCCGGGGCTTGAGCCGGCGCCAGCCGTAGAGGTAGATCGCGATCAGGACGGCCTCCAGGAAGAACGCCCACGCCTCGATGCCGAACCCGAGGCCGAAGACGTCGCCCCAGCGACCCATCATGCCGGGCCACAGCAGACCGAACTCGAAGGACAGCACGGTGCCGGTGACGACCCCGACGGCGAACTGAACGGCCATCACCGCCGACCAGCGCCGGGCGAGTGTGAGGGCGACGGGGTCGTTGCGGCGAAGCGCCCGATGGTGCATGAGCAACGTGATGAACGGCAGGGCCACGCCGAACGGGACCAGCAGGATGTGCGAGGCCAGGGTGAAGGCCATCAGCTCTCGCGCCGGCAGGAGTTGGGCCGGGGTGCTGTTCGCCAGCAGGGCAGCGGTGCTGAGCATGTGAGCCTCGAGGGTCTGCCCTGCAAGGGTGGCGGGGCTGCGGAGGGACAGGATGCGGAGGACTGCCCGCAGAGGGTCGGCCGGGGCCGACCTCAGGGAGGCTCGGGCGCCTTCGGGCCGGCCGCACGGGCCGCCGACACGTCGGTGTCGGGCATGGTGAAGGCGCGTTCGCGGCGAGAGCCGGTGGCGAAGACGACGGACCAGCTGAGCACCGCTCCCAGTCTGCTGCGGAAGCCGGTGAGAAAGGCCAGGTGGATGAAGAGCCAGGCCAGCCAGCCGGTGAAGCCCGACAGATGCAGCGGGCCGGCCTTGACGACAGCCCGGCCGCGGGCGATGTAGGCGGCGCTGCCGAGATCCACGTACGTGAAGGGCTTCGGCTCCTTCGTCCTGCCTTCGACGGCGTGGCGCACACTCCGGCCCGCGTACGCACCCGACTGCATGGCGACCTCGGCCAGTCCCGGCAGCCGGTTCAGACTCATCGCGTCGCCCGTGACACGGATCTCCGGATGGCCGGGGACGGTGAGGTCGGGTTCGACGAGGATGCGTCCGGCCCGGTCCTGTTCGGCGCCGGTCGCGCGGGCCAGCGCGGCCGCGATCGGCGGCGCCTCGACGCCCGCCGTCCACAGCACGGTGCGTGCATCGAACCGGGTCGTCCCGCCGTCATGGTCTTGTACCGTCAGGCCGTCCGCGCGGACGTCGGTGACCCTGGTGCCCAGGTGGAGCTCCACTCCGAGACTCTGCAGGGTTCGGGCCGCACGGTGGGCCAGCCGCGGGCCGAACGCACCCAGCACCGCGTCGGACCCCTCGAAAAGCAGCACCCGGGCCTTGGCGGAGTCAATCTTCTGAAACTCCCGGTCGAGCGTGTGCCCGGCGATCTCCCGGATCTGTCCCGCGAGTTCGACACCGGTCGGCCCGCCGCCCACGAGGGCGAAGGTGAGCCATTGCTGCCGTTCCCGGTCGTCCGATGCCGTTTCGGCCATCTCGAATGCCCGGTAGATCCGTCGGCGGACAGCGAGCGCGTCGTCCAGGGTCTTCATGCCGGGGGCGTGCGCGGCGAACTCGTCGTGCCCGAAGTAGGACTGACGCATGCCCACCGCGACGATCAGATCGTCGTACGGCAGCACGACGTCTCCGCCCTCGGGTCGCCGGGCGTGGACCAGCCGGGCGCCGGCATCCACGTCGGTGGCTTCGGCAAGCACGCAGCGCACGTTGTGGTGGCGCCGCAGGACCGCGCGGAGCGGTTGGGCGATCTGCCCCTCGGACAGGATCCCTGAGGCACACTGGTACAGCAGCGGTTGGAAGAGGTGGTGGGCGCGGCGGTCGACCACGGTCACCGCGACCGGTGACTTCCGCAGGGCACGGGCGACGAACAGCCCCGCGAACCCTCCGCCGAGGATCACCACCCGGCGGGGCGTGACGTGATCCCGCATCGGAGATCAGCCTCCGGTGGCGAAGCCGGGAAAAAGCGTCATTCCGCCGTCGACGTAGAGGGTGGTGCCGACGACGTAGTCGAGCAGGTCGGACGCCACGGCGACGACGGCGTTGGCGATGTCGTCCGGGTCGCCCACGCGGCGGTACGGGATCAGGCGCAGGAGGTCGGCCTCGGCCTCGGGGGTGGACCAGGCGTCGCGGTTGATCGGCGTGCGGATGGCGCCGGGTGCGATCGCGTTGACCCTGATCCGCTGGGGTGCGAGCTCCTGGGCGAGGGTCTGCATCAGCATGCCCACACCGCCCTTGGAGGAGGCGTAGTTCACGTGCCCCGCCCACGGGACGATCTGGTGGACCGAACTCATGCAGATGATCTTTCCCGCCGAACGGGAGACCTCCTGCACCACGCCGCGCCGGATGAACTCCTTGGCGGCCTCCCGCGCGCAGAGGAACTGGCCGGTCAGGTTGACGGAGATGACTTTCTCCCACTGGGCGAGTGTCATCTCGGTCACGGCTGCGTCCCGCTGGAGGCCCGCGTTGGCCACCATGATGTCAATGGTGCCGAACTCCTCGACCATCCGCGCGACCATGGCGGTCACCTGGTCCTCGGCGGACACGTCGGCCTCGTGGGCGTAGGCGCGGACGCCGAAGCCCTCGATCTCCTTCACGACTTTGTCCGCCTCGTCCGCACCGACGACGTAGTTCACCACGACGTCCGCTCCGGCCCGGCCCAGGGCAATGGCGGTCGCCAGACCGATGCCCGAGTTGGCACCGGTCACGAGCGCCTTCTGGCCCCTGAGGAGCTGCGCGGACACCACCCCGCGGCTCTCGTTGGAGTTTCCTGCCACCACGTTCTCTCCTTCTGCCTAGTCGACGGATGCCCTCGAGGACCGGACGACGCGCGGGAGGAGAACGGAACGTCGGCCGGCCCGTCAGGCAGTCACAGGAGCCGTCGCACACCCGGCCCCCAGACGAAAGCACCCTGCGCCGCGGTGGGGCAGACCGGCGCGCGAAACGGCCGTACTTCAGCCGAGCGCGTCACACAGTCGGGCTACGAGCCCGCCCCCGAGCCCCGCCCAGGCCGGTGTCACGCGGGCCACCGAGGAGCCAAGGGGCACGCCAAGCACGCTGGACGGCGGCGGCAGGGCTCCTTAACGGCCAGAACGCGGCGACACAAGCCGTCGCTGCAGACGCCCTTCAAGACGGTCGTCCGAGCAGCCTTCCGATGTCTCTCCTGGCACCTGACCCCACCCTGAACAGGCCATATACCAAGGCTCTTCCGTGAGGCGGAAGCCGCATTGCGTCTCCGTGACGCTCTCCCGGACGATGCGACCACCACCAGAGACGGGAGCCGCATCCATGCCTCACACGACCGCCTTCGCCAGGAACCAGTGGTACGTAGCGGCGTACGGGACGGAGGTCGGGCGGGAGCTGCTCGCCCGCACCGTCCTCGGCGAGCCGATCGCCTTCTACCGGACCGAGGACACGGGCGAGGTCGTCGCCCTGGCGGACCGCTGCGTGCACCGCCGCTTCCCGCTCTCGCAGAGCAGGCTCGACGGCGACAAGGTGGTCTGCGGCTACCACGGCTTCACCTACGACACGACCGGCACCTGCGTGTACGTCCCCGGGCAGAAGCGCATCCCCCGTACCGCCAGGGTGAGTTCGTACCCCGTGGCCGAGCTGGACTCCTTCGTGTGGGTGTGGATCGGCGACCCCGCGCTCGCGGACCGGACGACGATCCCGCGGGCCCCGCACCTGGCCGACTCCGGGCACTGGACGACGGTCGGCGGGATGGAGCCCATCGACGCCGGCTACGGCCTGCTGGTCGACAACCTGATGGACCTCTCCCACGAGACGTATCTGCACGGCGGCTACATCGGCACGCCCGAGGTCGCCGACACCCCCATGACGACGGAGGTCGACGAGGGCGCGGGCGTCGTCCGCGTCAGCCGGCACATGGACGACGCCGAGTGTCCGCCGTTCTACGCCAACTCCACCGGCATCAAGGGCCGTATCACCCGCTGGCAGGACATCGAGTACCACGCCCCCTGCCTGTATCTGCTGCACAGTCGCATCGCCCCGCAGGGCGTCCTGCCGAACCCGGACGGCACCGACCCGGACGCCTTCCACGTGGAGATCACCTACGCGATCACACCGTCCACGCCGGACCACGTCTACGACTTCTGGGCCGTCTCCCGCGACTTCGGCCACGGCGACGAGGAGATGTCCACGTTCCTGCGCGACTTCAACCACGAGGTGGTCATGCAGGACGTGAACGCGCTGAACCTGCTCCAGAAGACCCTGGAGAGCGAGCCCGCCGGCTACCAGGAACTCAGTATCAACATCGACACGGGCGGCCTCGCCGCCCGCCGGATCCTGTCCCGTCTCGCCGCAGAGGGCGACCGGTCCGCGTCGCCCGACAACGTCGCGCGATGAGCCGCCCGCCCACCGCCGAGGTGTACCGCGTCGACTGGGTCCCCGGCACCGACGAACTGCACGGCATCTGCCACTGCGGGGCCGAGCACGACACGCAGGACCCCGTGTTGATGTGGCAGTGGATGCTGTCCCACCCCGATCACCAGGAGGACGACCGGTGACCCCGCCCTACGAAGCCGATCTCGTCGTCGCCGCACGGACCGAAGAGGCCACCGGCGTGGTGTCCTTGACGCTCCGCCACCCGGAGGCGGACCCGCTGCCCTCCTGGGAGCCGGGTGCCCACGTGGACCTGGTCCTCATGGACGGCCTGGTCCGCCCGTACTCGTTGTGCGGCGACCCCGCCGACCGCACCACCTGGACCGTCGCCGTCCTCCACGAACCGCGCGGACGCGGCGGATCGGCGTACGTGCACGAGAAGCTGACCCGTGGCGCGGTCGTACGCGTCCGGGGACCACGCAACCACTTCCCGCTCCACGAGGCACCGGGCTACCGCTTCGTGGCGGGCGGCATCGGGATCACCCCGATCCTTCCGATGGTGGCTGCCGCCGAGGCGGCGGGCGCCGAGTGGAGCCTGCTGTACGGCGGCCGCACCCGCGGTTCGATGGCGTTCCTCGGCCTACTCTCCGTCTACGGCGCGAAGGTGCGCGTCGCGCCGGAGGACGAGACGGGCCTCCTCGACCTCGACGGGTATCTCGGCCCGCCGGACACGGACGGCGACGGCACCCTGGTCTACTGCTGCGGCCCGGGACCGCTCCTGGACGCCGTCGAGGCCCGGGGCGCCGCGCACACCGAGCGTTTCCGGCCGACGCAGGACGGACCGGACGGCGCCGACGGCACGGACCACGCCTTCGAGGTGGAGCTGCGGCGCTCCGGCCGCACCCTGACCGTGCCGCCCGGCCGCAGCATCCTGCACACGGTGCGGGAGGCGGGGGTCGAGGTGCTGTACTCCTGCGCGGAAGGCACCTGCGGGACCTGCGAGACCGACATCGTGGAGGGCGCGGCGGACCACCGGGACTCGGTGCTCACCGCCGAGGAGCGGGCGGCGGGCGAGACGCTGATGATCTGCGTCTCGCGCTGCCTGGGCCCGCGCCTCGTCCTCGACATGTGACCCCGTTGGGGTGTCCCGTCCTACCTCTGATATCTCGCGAGCACCAGATTTCCGTCCTTCACCAGGCGTTTGCGCAGTTCACCGAGGCCGATCGAGCCGCTGTAGTACTCCTGGAGAGCGGGCGTCGCGACCTTGTCCTTCCATTCCGCGTAGCCGCGCACCGACTGCGCCGGGGCCGAGCGGAGGTCACCGGCGAGGGCCGTGCCGGTCGCCCAGTCGTGCTTCTCCGTGTGCAGGGCCGGGTCCTTCAGCGCCTCGGTGCCGGTGGGCAGCATCCAGTCGCCGAGCGCGAGACGCACCATGTTGGGCGGCCGCAGCAGGAAGTCGATGAACTGCGCCGCCTCCTTCTTGTGCGGGCTGTCCTCGGCGACGGACAGGGTCTGCGGGGAGACGCCCTGGGCGAGCCCGTCACGGCCCGCGGGCGCCGGGAGCACCTGCCAGTCGAATCCCTTGGGCGCCTGCTGGACGATCTGCTGGCGGTATGAGAAGCCGAGCGGGACCATCGCGTACTTGCCCGCGAAGAAGCCGGGAAGCGTGTCCGAGCCGCCCATGCCGAGCGTCGCGCCCGAGGCGCTGCCGTCGGTGTCGACCTGGTCGTGGACCGTGCGGGGCACGACCTGGTCCGCGGCGTCGAAGCGGACCGTCACCTTGCCGTCGGCGCCGCGGTGGAACATGCGTCCGCCGGCCGAGAGGGAGAGGTTGAGGGTCGCCGAGACGGGCTCCTTCAGCGGCCACGCGACACCGAACTTCTTGCCGCCGCTCAGCTTCTTCGTGACGGCCCTGAACTCCTCCCAGGACCAGGGCTTCTCAGGCGTCGGGATGCGTACACCCGCCGCCTTGAGGATCTTCGAGTTGGCGATGAGGACGCGCGGCTCCTGGAGGAACGGCACGCCGTAGACGCCGTCACCGAAGGTCGCGGTCTCCCAACTGTGCTGCGGAATGTCGGACTTGAGGTGGGCGGGCAGCAGGTCCCGCAGATCGGCGAGGTAGCCGCCGTACGCGAAGTCCGCGAGGTCGTCGGAGGCGTCGTGGATGACGTCGGGCGCCTCCCCTCCCTCGAAGGAGGTGAGCAGCTGGTCGTGGACGCTGTCCCAGCTGCCCTGGACGTACTTGACCTGGATGTCCGGGTGCGCCGCGTTCCACTCCTTCACGAGCTGCTTGTTGGCGTCGACGGACTCCTTCTGCCAGGCGAGGGACTGGAACTCCAGAGTGATCCTGCCGTCGTCGGCCGTCCCGCCGGACGAACAGCCGGTGAGCAGCAGGGCCACGGCCGCGGTGACGGCGGCCAGCCGGGACACGCGCCTCATGACTTCACCGCCCCGGTCAGCATCCCGCCGGTGAGTCTGCGCTGGATGAGCGCGAAGATCACCAGTGAGGGCAGGGTCGCGAGGAACGCCGCGGCGGCCAGCGGCCCCAGGTCGGCGACGCCCTCCGCGCCGAGGAAGTGCGTCAGGATCACCGGCAGCGTCTGCCGCTCCGGCGTCTTCATCAGGACCAGCGCGAAGAAGAACTCGTTCCACGCGGTGATGAACGCGAACAGGGCCGTCGCCACCAGGCCCGGCGCGAGCAGGGGCGCCGTGACGGAGACGAGGGTGCGCAGCTTTCCGGCTCCGTCGACGGCGGCCGCCTCCTCCAGCTCGGGCGGCACGGCCCGGACGTAGCCGACCAGCATCCACAGTGCGAAGGGCAGCGACCACACGACGTAGACCATGGTCAGGCCGGGCAGCGAGTTGATCAGGTGCAGGTTCTTCAGGATCAGGAAGAGCGGGATGATCAGCAGGACGAACGGGAACGCCTGGCTGACCACCACCCAGCCCGTCGCCGCGCGGGACAGCGCGGAGCGGTGGCGGGCCATCACGTACGCCATCGGGGTCGCGATGACGACGGCGATCAGAGCCGCGCAGACCGCCACGAGCACGGAGTTGGCGGCGGCCCTCAGGAGGGGCTGCTCGTCGAACGCCTGGCGGAAGTTGGCCAGTGTGGGGTCCTTGGGTATCCACGTGGGGTGCAGGCTCGCGAGTTCGCGGGGCGGCTTGAACGCCGTGGAGATCAGCCACAGGAACGGGAACGCGAGGAAGACGAGATAGGCGAGCAGCGCGAGGTACTGGCCCGCGCGCGCCGGCCTGCTCGGCCGGATGCCTGTACGGGTACGGCTCACTGCTCGTCGCCTCCCTTGAGCCGGCCCACGAGGTAGAAGGCGAGGATGACCGAGATGACCGCGACCATCACGCAGCCCATCGCCGCCGCGTAGCCGAACTGGCCGTAGCGGAAGGCCTCTTCGTAGGCGAAGAGCATGGGCAGGCGGGTCCGGCCGCCCGGGCCGCCGTTGGTCAGGACGTAGACCAGGGCGAACGAGTTGAAGTTCCAGATGAAGTTGAGCGCGGTGATGGCGAGGGCGACCGGCCTGAGCGCGGGCCATGTCACCGCGCGGAAGCGGCCCCAGGCGCCCGCGCCGTCGAGCGCGGCGGCCTCGTGGAGTTCGGGCGAGGTGTTCTGGAGTCCGGCGAGCAGGGCGACGGTGGTCTGCGGCATGCCCGCCCAGATGCCGACGACGATCACCGCGGGCAGCGCGGTCGCCAGACCGGTGAGCCAGTCGCGCCCGTCACCGAGGCCGAAGTCGCGGATGGTCTCGTTGAGGATGCCCGCGTCCGGGTTGTAGACGAGGCGCCACATGATGCCGACGACCACCTCGGGCATCGCCCAGGGAATGATCGCGAGCGCCCGCGCCAGAAAGCGGAAGCGGAGGTTCTGGTTGAGCAGGAGCGCGAGGCCCAGCGCGAGCAGGAACTGCGGGACGGTCACCCCGACCGCCCACAGCAGGCCGATCCGGAACGAGTCCCAGAACAGCGTGTCGTGCAGCAGGTCCTGGAAGTTGAGCGCCCCCACCCACTGGGTCGGCGCCGTACGTCCCGCCTGCGCGTCGGTGAACGCCAGCGCGATGCCGTAGAGGAGGGGCCCGACGCTGAGCACCAGGATGGGGATGAGGGCGGGCAGGACCAGGAACCAGGCGCCGCGGTCCGCCGGGTGCCCACCGCCCGGCGGTCCTGGCGCGCGCCTCGCCGGCCGCGTCGTTGCGGTCGCCAATGTCACGTGTTCGGCTCCTTCGGGCGACGGGTGCGGCACCGGCCGTCCCGGCGGCCCCCGTCATCGTGCTGAGGGACCCGTGCCTCGTCAAGCCGCTGCGCACGACGTTGTCCGTTACGGCGCCGACCGGGGCGTATGCGCACGTGAAGCGGGTGCGAGACTGGGCCCGGACCATGGGATCGGCGGGAGGCACGTGATGGACGAGGCGCAGGCGCGGAAGGTGCTCGCGGCGGCGGGGCTCTCCGGCGGGCAGCGGGGCGGCGGGCAGGAGGCCGAGCTGCTGGCGCTCGGCGAGAACGCCGTGTTCGCGCTCGGTGATCTCGTGGTCAAGGTGGGCCGCGACCCCGAACTCCTGGAGCGGGCGCGGCACGAGCTCGCCGTCGCGGGCTGGCTCGCCGGCCAGGGCGTGCCGGCCGTGCGCGCCGCCGAGCCGGAGCCGCTCCTCGTGGACGGCCACCCGGTGACGCTGTGGCACCGCGTTCCGGCCGCGCTGCGCCCCGCCGAACCGCGCGACCTGGCCGAGCTGCTCCGCCTCGTGCACGCCCTGCCCGCGCCGCCCTTCGCGCTGCCGCGCCGCGAGCTGCTCGGCGGCGTCGAGCGGTGGCTGCGGCTCGCGGGCGACGCGATCGACCCCGCCGACGCGGCGTACCTGCGCGAACGGCGCGACGGCTTCGCGGACGCGGCGGCGGCGCTCGTCCCGCGTCTGGCGCCGGGCCCGATCCACGGGGACGCGCTGCCGCGCAACGTGCACATCGGCGCCGACGGGCCCGTCCTCGTCGACCTGGAGACGTTCTCCTCCGACCTGCGCGAGCACGACCTGGTCGTCATGGCGCTCTCCCGCGACCGGTACGGCCTCGACCCCGAGGCGTACGACGCGTTCACGCGGACGTACGGCTGGGACGTGCGGGAATGGGACGGGTGCGCCGTGCTGCGCGGCGCGCGCGAGACGGCGAGCTGCGCGTGGGTCGCCCAGCACGCGCCGGCCAACCCCAAGGCGCTCGCGGAGTTCGAGCGCAGGGTGGCGTCGTTGCGGGACGGGGATCCGGCGGTGCGCTGGTACCCGTTCTGACGGGTGCCGTTCCCGGCAGGTGACCGAACCTCCGCTCGGGCGTGGGCGGTTGAACTTCCGCTCGCGAGACGGCGGTTGGACTCCCGCGCAGGAGTTGTTGGACTTTCGCGCTGAATTCATCCGATCTCTTTCCTGCGATGGGGTCCTGGAGCAAGGTACGGCGGAGTTGGCCGCCCCTTGCCTGGAGGACCCGATGCCCGCACACCCTGAACCCGGCTCCACCGTCTCCCGCCGCTCCGTTCTCAAATACGGCTCAGCCATCGGATCTCTCCTGGCCCTGAGCCAAGTCCCCGCCTTCACGGCGCAGGCGGCGCCGAGACCCGGCGGACACCCGGTCGCGCCACGCCTGGTCCCTGAGGCCGACGCCCTCGCACTGCGGTACGGGTCCCCGGCCGCCGAGGACCAGCTCATGCGGGAGGGGCTGCCGATCGGCAACGGCCGCCTCGGGGCCGTCGTCTCCGGGCACCCGTCCCGCGAGGTCCTGTCCGTCTCGGACATCACCCTGTGGACGGGCGGGGCGAACGACGCACTGGAGTCGGACGGCCAGTTCCCTTACGACACCGCCCACTTCGGCTCGTACGGCGTCCTCGTCAAGGCGTATCTGGAGGTGCCGGGGCACGACCCGTCCGCCGTGAGCGGCTACCGGCGCCGCCTCGACCTCAGCAACGGCCTGACGACGGTGGAGTACGAGCTCGGTGGCACCCGCTACCGGCGGGAGATCTACTGCAGCCACCCCGACGACGTGATCGTCGTCCGGCTCACACGCGTAGGGGGTGGCACCTGGAGCGGACGCCTCACGCTGACCGGGACACGCGGCGAGCCGATCACCGTGGACCCCGCCACCGCCTCGGCCGGCTTCGCCGCGAAACTCGACAACGGCCTCGCCTACGCCGCCGTCGCGCGGGCCGCGACGCACCGCGGCGGCACGGTCGGCGCGAGCGGCTCCTCGGTCACCTTCGAGGGCTGCGAGGACGTGCTCCTCGTCCTGAGCGGCGGCACCTCCTACTCCCCCGAGGCTGACGGGTTCATCGACCGCGACGCCGACCCGCACGCCACCGCCGCCGCGCGGACCGCAGCCGCGGCGAACGCCGGCGCGACCCGTCTCCTCGCCGCCCACGTCGCCGACCACCGCGCCCTGTTCGACACCATGAGCGTCGACCTGGGCGCGTCCACCGCCGCGCAGCGGGCCCTGGACACCGACAAGCGACTCCTGGCCCGGCAGGCCTCCGGTGGCCGCCCCGACCCCGAACTCGAGGCTTCGTACGTCCAGTTCGGCCGCTACCTCACCGTGTGCGGCTCGCGCTCCTCGCTGCCGCTCAACCTCCAGGGCCTGTGGATCGACCGGAACGACCCGGCGTGGATGGCGGACTACCACACCGACATCAACCTCCAGATGAACTACTGGCCCACCGACAGGACCGGCCTGCCCGGCTGCTTCGACGTGCTCGCCGACTACTGCCTCGCCCAGGTCCCGCACTGGGAGAAGCGCACCCGCGACCTGTTCAACGACCCGCGCAACGGCTTCCGCAACACGAGCGGCGAGATCGCGGGGTGGACCACGGCGATCTCCACCAACACCATGGGCGGCCCCGGCTGGTGGTGGCACCCAGCGGGCAACGCTTGGCTGTGCAACTCCCTCTTCGAGCACTACGAGTTCACCCTCGACCGGCGCTACCTGGCGAAGATCCTGCCGCTCCTGGAGGGGGCCTGCGCGTTCTGGGAGAAGCGGCTCGTCACGGCGACGGTGAAGGACCCGAGGACCGGGGCCGACGTCGAGGTGCTCGTCGACGACCACGACTGGTCGCCGGAGCACGGCCCGACCGACGCGCGCGGCATCACGTACGCCCAGGAGCTGGTCTGGCAGCTCTTCGAGAACTTCCGCACCGCCACGACGGCCCTCGGCACCTCCAAGGCGTACGCCCGCCGCGTCGCCGCCCTCCAGGACAGGCTGTACCTGCCGCGCGTCAGCCCCACCACCGGGTGGCTGGAGGAGTGGATGGGCGGCGCGAACCTCGGAGAGACGCAGCACCGGCACCTCTCCCACCTCGTCGGACTGTTCCCCGGCGACCGCGTCAGCCGCGACCGCAGCCCGCACGACGTCCTCGTCGGCGTCGACAAGGGCCTCACGGCCCGCGGCATGGACACCTACGGCTGGGGCTGCGCGTGGCGTGCCTTGTGCTGGGCGCGGATGAAGGACGCGGAGAAGGCGTACCAGCTCGTCGGCACGGTGCTGCGGCCCTCCATGAACCACAGCAACGGCACCGCGCCCAACTTCTTCGACATGTACCAACTGGGCGGCGACAGCTCGGTGTTCCAGATCGACGCCAACTTCGGCACGACGGCCGCCGTGATCGAGATGCTCCTCTACTCCCGCCCCGGCCTCGTCGAACTCCTGCCCGCCCTGCCGGTCGCGTGGGGCGCGTCGGGCAAGGTCACCGGCATCGGCGTGCGCGGCGGGTTCACCGCCGACCTGGAGTGGAAGGACGGCGTGGCGACGAAGCTCCGGCTCACCTCGACCGGCGGCCGCACCACGCGCGTACGGGCCGGCTCCTGGACGAAGGACGTCAGCCTGAAGCCGGGCTCGAGCGTCACCCTGACCCCCTCGTACGCGTCGCAGCGCTACGTACTCGTCAACCGGGCCGACAGCGGCATGGCGATCGAGGTGTCGGGGACCGCCGAGTCCGCGCCGCTGGTCCTGGGCGCGCGCACGGGCGGCGCCTCGCAGCAGTGGAAGTTCGCGAAGGCCCTGGACGGCGGTGACCGCCTGACCAACGTGCACTCCGGCCTGACGGCGGACGTCAGCGGAGGCCAGGCCACGGAGAACGCCCCGATCGTCCAGTACCGGGCCACCGGCGCGGACAACCAGCACTGGCGCGCGGAGTCCACGGACGGTGGCCACGTCCGCCTGGTGTGCGTCCGCACGGGCAAGTCCCTCGGCACGGCGGGCGGTTCGACGGCGAAGGGCACGGCGGTCGTCCAGCAGACGTACACGGGCGCGGCGTCGCAGCAGTGGCGGCGGGTGGCCGTGTAGAGCGGCCCGGCGGCGGGATCTTCACGGCTTCACCGGCCCCCCGGCCGGTGAAGCCGTGAAACCCCGCCTCACTGCTCAGACCTCGGGCCCCGTCAGCTCCCGCATCGGCCACGTCGCCTCGACCACCGCCTGTGCGTCGCCCTTGCGGCGCAGAAAGGACTGGAAGTCCGCCGCCCACTGCGCGTACCACTCGATCTGGGATGCGTGGAGCCGGGCCGGTCCGAGGGAGGCGACCTTCGGGTGGCGGCTAGCTATCGCGGAGGCCAGGCGCGCGGCGGCGAGGGCGTCGGCGGAGGCGTCGTGCGCGGATTCGAGCGTCACGCCGTACTCCGCGCACACCGCCTCGAGGTTCCGCTTGCCCTTGCGGTAGCGGTCCACCGAGCGGTCGATCGTGTACGGGTCGATGACGGGCGCGGGGTCCATGCCGCCGAGCCGCTCCCGCAGCGACGGCAGACCGTGGCGGCGCAGCTCGGCGGAGAGCAGCGTCAGGTCGAACGCGGCGTTGTACGCGACGACGGGCACCCCCGTGCGCCAGTACCCGACGAGCGTCTCCGCTATGGAGTCCGCGACCCGGTCGGCCGGCTCACCGTCGGACGCCGCTCTCTCGTTGCTGATCCCGTGCACGGCGACCGCGTCGGCCGGGATCTCGACCCCCGGGTCCGCGAGCCACTGCCGGTGCCCCAGCGGCCTCGCGTCCTTGACCTCTATCACCGCGCCCGTGACGATGCGCGCCTCGCGCGGATCCGTCCCCGTGGTCTCCAGGTCGAAGCCGACCAGCAGCTCCTGGTGCCATCCCATCGCGGCCCCCTTCTTCATGGTGCGTCCCCGTGTCTCCCCCAGTGGCCACCACGATGACATGGGGCACTGACAACGGGCCGGGAGCGTTCCGCTTCCGCGACACGGCGGGGTCAGGACACGGGCCGGGCATCCGCCCACGCCAGCTCGAATTCCTCGCGATACGTCGGGAAAAGTCCGGCTTCCTCCCCGTCCCGGGCGTGGGCCTTCACCACGCGCCCGGGCCCGCGCAATACAAGGACCGGCGCCTCCATCCCCCTGGCCCGGCGCAGATACGACTGGACGACCCCGACGCCGTCCGACCCGTCGCCGTCGACGAGATACGCGGTGAACCGTGGCGTCTCGTCGTAGACCTGGATCTCGAAGGCGCCCGGGTCGCGCAGCCGGGCCCGCACCCGGCGCATGTGCAGGATGTTCATCTCGACGGCGCGGCTCAGCTCGCCCCGCTTGAGGCCCAGCTCGCGCTCCCTGCGCTTGACGGCGCTGGAGGCGGGGTTGAGGAAGAGCAGCCGCACGCGGCAGCCGGACTCGGCGAGCCGGACGAGGCGGCGGCCCGAGAAGTTCTGCACCAGCATGTTGAGGCCTATGCCGATGGCGTCGAGGCGGCGCGCGCCGCCGAAGATGTCCTCGGCCGGGAACTGTCGCAGGAGACGCACCCGGTCCGAGTGCACGCCCACGACGTCGCCGTACCGGTCGCCGACGAGTTCCTCGACGGCGTCCACCGGGAGCCTGCGGGCGGACGGCACGTCCGAGCCCGCGCCGAGCATCTCCAGGAGCCGCCCGGATGCGCGCTCGGCCTGGGCGAGGACGGCCTCGGAAAGGGCGCGGTTGCGCGAGACGACGTTCCGCGTCACCTCCAGCTCGTCGAGGGCGAGCTCGACGTCGCGGCGGTCGTCGAAGTACGGCTCGAAGCAGGGCCAGTGCTGCACCATCAGCTCGCGCAGCTGCGGCAGGGTGAGGAAGCTGAGGACGTTGTCGTCGGCCGGGTCGAGAAGATAGCCCTTGCGGCGGCTCACCTCGCGCACGGCGACGGCCCGCTGGACCCACTCCTGCCCGGCGGGCCCGGCGGCCGCCACGACCCAGTCGTCCCCGTGGACGGGTTCGTAGATGGGGCGCAGCACGGCGGCCACCACGGCCCGCAGCCGCTGTTCGACCAGGTTCAGCCAGATGTAGGCGCGGCCGGCCCGCTGCGCGCGCGTACGGACCTCGCTCCAGGCGTCGGCGCCCCAGGCGAACTCCGACTCCGGTCCGATCTGGGATCCCATGTCCATGGGCCGCGCCAAGGACACCGCTCCGGGCGGGACGTCAGCGGAGCTCCCCTCGTGACCTGCGTCACCAGGGGGCAGCTCCAGCCCACCCGAGCTCACCCACGCACCGCCTTCCGCTCCCCCGAGCAACCCCAGCAACGATCAAGGAAGGGTACTCCGGGAGTGGTCGGCGGTGCAGCCGGATGGGCAGGGTAGTTTCTCAACTACCGTTTCTGGGCACGCCGTTCTGGTCCGCGAGGTCGGCGGGAGTGAGCGGATTCATAGCGGTCACGTCCCTGGGGGCCAGTGAGAAGCCCTGCCAGTGGACCGGCATCGGCTGCTGGTCCTCGTCCCGGGCGATGTGATGGAACCCGATGTTGACCCAGGTGATCGGGTGGGTGAGCGTCTGCCCGCCGACCCACTTGTCGACGCTGGCGCCGCCGCAGTGCCCGGCCGGGTTGTCGCTCGCGTACTGCTCGCACTTCTTGTACTCGGTGAAGTACACGTCGTGCTTGGTGAACGAACGGCCCGGGAACTTGCTGGAGCGGCCGGGCACGAACTCGTAGGACCTGGGGTGGCCGTCCTTGTTCTTGCCCGCGGTGCTGACGACCCGCCACCAGCGCATGTCCTTCGCGTCACCGGCGAGTTCCTTGGTGACGGGGGTGCGGGTGGTCTTCGTGGTGGGGCTGCCGCTGCCGCGCGGCGCGGTGACCTTGGAGTCGTACTGCTCGACCTTGCTCTTGGCGGAGCCGTCGAGGCCGAAGTTGAGCCGCCAGAAGACGTTGTGGGCGTGGCTCTCGGCGTAGGCGCGGGCGCCCTTGCCGATCGGCCAGCCCTTGCCGTCCGCGCCGTTGTAGTCGTACGGGGAGATGCTGCCGGTCGCGCCGACGTTCGACGTGATCGTCCCGTCGGAGGAGAACCGCCACTCGGTGATGTACTCGTACCAGGACGCCTTGTTGACCGTGTAGACGAGGAGGTCCTTGCCCTGGGCGGTGTAGACTTTGCCGCTGCCGCCGGTGCTCGCGTCGTCGTTGAGCCGGTACGCGTGCCCACGCGCGCGCGTGGTGGTGCACAGGCCCTGCACGTTGCCCCGGTCGGGCACCTTGACGGTCTTGATGGTGCCGCCGGGGCACTCGCCGGGCTTCAGGTTCTGCAGGGCGTACCCGAAGTCGGTGCCGGTGACGTCGTCGTACTCGTTCTCGCCGTCGTCGTAGGGCACGTGCACCTGCGCGAGGCGGGCGCTGGTGAGGACGGCGATCGGCTTGGGCTCGTCCTTGGGCTGATAGCTGACGTCGTCGAGGACGAGCCCGGACAGCGTGTTGTAGTGCCAGCACATGCGCCAGGTCGTGCCCCCGTCGAGGACCTGCTCGATCTTGTACGCGGTGCTGCAGGCCGGGGCCGCGTCGGTGGGCGCCTGCGGAGCGGCGGTGGCGGGGCCCGCGGCGCTGACGGCGGTGCCGAGCAGCGCGAGGGACGTGAGGGCGACGGCGGCCCTGGCGCGGGCGCGCCGAAGTCTGTTGACGTGCATACGGAATGACTCCTTCAAGCAGGAGGAGAGGCGGGCGTGAGGGACTCAGCCGAGGCGGCCGACGGTGCGCGCGCTGAGGTCGACCACCAGGGCGCGGGTGTCGATCCACGGCCCGTTCCTGACCTTGGTGACGACGCGCAGGCACCGGTGCTCGCCGCAGGCGGTGAGGCCGGACGGGACGTGGGCGACGGTCTCCTTGCGGAAGACCATGCCGCTCAGTTCGAGCTGGTCCGTGCCCGTGAGCTGCTTGCCGGTGGCGTCCTTGTAGTCCTTCTTCAGGCCGGCGCCGAGCGGGTCCGCGATGAGGAGCTGGGTGGCCTCACCCAACTCGCCGGGACTCGGCGGCGGCTGCACGCCGTGCGCCGTGTCGGTGTTCTCGACCTTTCCGCTGTCGAGGTTCACGGTCCTGGTCACGACCGTGTCGGCCTTGTAGTCGTAGTAGACGACCTCGGCGCGCCGCTCCGCCGCCTGCGCGCCGCTCTGCGTGGGGTCCACCTCGCTGAGGTTCGTGGACAGGTGCTGCGGCCCCCGGTCGCCCTCGACGTCCCGCGCGCTCCTGCGCAGTCCGTTGCTCGCGACGGCGATCTGTTCGGCGCGCTTGATCTCGTCGTCGGTCAGCGGGTCCCTGCCGACGCCCTTGTCGCCCTCCTTCGGCGCGGCCTCCACCACGCCGTCCTTCGGGATCGCGTCCTGCTGGGCGGAGCCGGCCTTGGCCTGGTCACCCGCGCCCGTCTCCCCCGGCAGGGTCACGCCCAGCAGCACGGCGGTCGCCACGGCCGCGACGGCCGCTCCCGCCATCATTTTCCCCAGATGGCGTCTTGCGAGCTCTCGCACATCTTCCCCCTGTTGTCCCCGCGGCCCCACCTGTGGGCGGACGGGTATGCGTGGTCCTCCTTTAAGAGGGGCCCAATTCCTAGGTGGTTCCGTCACTTTCGGGAAGACTCTGGCGGAAGTCGCCCGGGACATCCGGGCCGGGAGTGGAAGAGTCGTACCCATGCAGGTCTGGCCTGGACAGGCGTATCCACTCGGTGCCACTTACGACGGCGCCGGCACCAACTTCGCGGTCTTCTCGGAGGCCGCACGGCGCATAGAGCTGTGTCTGCTGCACGACGACGGGTCGGAGACCGCGGTGGAACTGCGGGAGACCGACGCCTTCGTGCGGCACGCGTATCTGCCCGGCATCATGCCGGGCCAGCGGTACGGCTTCCGCGCGCACGGCCCGTACGCCCCGGAGCGCGGGCAGCGGTGCAACTCGTCGAAGCTGCTCCTCGACCCGTACGCACGTGCGATCAGCGGCCGGATCGACTGGGGCGAGGCGGTGTACGGGTATCCCTTCGGGTCGCCCGACAAGCGCAACGACCTGGACTCTGCGCCGCACACGATGACGTCGGTCGTGGTCAACCCGTACTTCGACTGGGGCGACGACCGTCCGCCGCGCACCGAGTACCACCGCACGGTGATCTACGAGGCCCATGTGAAGGGCCTCACGATGACGCACCCGGCGCTCCCGGAGGAGCTGCGCGGCACCTACGCGGCGCTCGCGCACCCGGCGATCCTGGAGCACCTCACGGAGCTGGGCGTGACGGCGCTCGAACTGATGCCGGTCCATCAGTTCGTCAACGACCACCGGCTGGTGGAGATGGGCCTGAACAACTACTGGGGCTACAACACCATCGGCTTCTTCGCGCCCCACAACGCGTACGCGTCCTGGGGCGACCGCGGGCAGCAGGTCCTGGAGTTCAAGTCGGCGGTACGGGCACTGCACGAGGCCGGGATCGAGGTCATCCTCGACGTCGTCTACAACCACACGGCCGAGGGCAACCACCTGGGCCCGACGCTGTCCTTCAGGGGCCTGGACAACGCCTCGTACTACCGCCTCGCGGACGACCGCCGCTACTACATGGACACCACGGGCACCGGGAACTCGCTGCTCATGCGCTCGCCGCACGTCCTCCAGATGATCATGGACTCGCTGCGCTACTGGGTCACCGAGATGCACGTCGACGGGTTCCGCTTCGACCTGGCGGCCACGCTGGCGAGGCAGTTCCACGAGGTGGACCGGCTGTCGTCGTTCTTCGACCTCGTGCAGCAGGACCCGGTGGTCTCCCAGGTGAAGCTGATCGCCGAGCCGTGGGACGTCGGCGAGGGCGGCTACCAGGTGGGCAACTTCCCGCCGCTGTGGACAGAGTGGAACGGCAAGTACCGGGACACCGTCCGGGACCTGTGGCGGGGCGAGCCGCGCACCCTCGCCGAGTTCGCCGGACGGCTGACCGGCTCGTCCGACCTCTACCAGGACGACGGCCGACGTCCGCTCGCCTCCATCAACTTCGTCACGTGTCACGACGGTTTCACCCTGCGCGACCTGGTCTCGTACAACGAGAAGCACAACGAGGCGAACGGCGAGGGCAACCGCGACGGGGAGAGCCACAACCGGTCGTGGAACTGCGGTGCGGAGGGCGACAGCGACGACCCCGAGGTGCTCGGTCTGCGGAACCGTCAGATCCGCAACTTCATCGCGACGCTGATGCTCTCCCAGGGCGTGCCGATGCTCAGCCACGGGGACGAGCTGGGACGCACGCAGAACGGCAACAACAACGCCTACTGCCTGGACAGCAAACTGGCCTGGGTCCGCTGGCCCGAGACCGCCGAGAACACGGAGCAGGACGCCCTGCTGGCCTTCACGCGCGCGATGGCGCGGCTCCGGCGTGACCACCCGGTGTTCCGCAGGCGCCGCTTCTTCCACGGGCGGCCGGTCGAGGGCACCCACGACGAGCTGAGCGACATCGCCTGGTTCACTCCGGAGGGCGAGGAGATGACGCGGGACGACTGGGGCGCGGCGCAGGCGCGGGCCCTGTCGGTGTTCCTCAACGGGCACGCGATCTCGGAGCCGGGCCCCCGGGGCGAGCGCATCTCGGACGACTCGTTCCTGCTGCTGTTCAACGCGTCGCCCGACGCGTTGGAGTTCCTCGTGCCGGTCAACCACGGCCGGCAGTGGGAGGTCGTGGTGGACACGGCGCTGCCCGAAGGCGTGCCCCTGGGGACCGGCGCGAAGGTACAGGCCGGTGACCGCCTCACACTCATCGACAGGAGCC
This sequence comes from Streptomyces sp. NBC_01446, assembly GCF_026340095.1. Lineage (GTDB taxonomy): Bacteria > Actinomycetota > Actinomycetes > Streptomycetales > Streptomycetaceae > Streptomyces > Streptomyces aureus. The sequence goes on from NZ_JAPEPO010000001.1 coordinate 1,836,948, forward strand.
TGACGGTGTTGCAGCGACCGGCGTGACCCCTGGTGCCGCCGGGGCCTTGACGAGGAGTGCGACGCCGAACGCGAGGGCCGCGGCCACGCTGCCGACGGTGAACGCCGCGGCGGGGCCGTGGGACTCGGCGAGGCGTCCCGCCACGGCGAGCGTGACCGCCTGCCCGCCGACGAAGGCGCTCGCGGCGAACGTCATGCCCTCGGCGAGACGTTCGCCCGGCACGGCGCGTTCGGTGAGTCCGAAGCCGGTGATCAGGTTCGGGGCGAAGACGGCGCCGAACACGGTCACCGCCACATAGAGGCCCGGCATGCTCTGCGTGCCGATCAGCAGGAGGGACAGGAGCGCGGCGGCGGCCGTGGCGACCCGCCAGCGCAGCGCGAGCCCGAAGCGCTCCGGCACGGCGGCCATGGACAGGCCGACGGCGGCGCTCATGACGCCCATGGCGGCGTAGACGAGGCCCGCCTGGTCCTCCTGGCCGAGCTTTTGGGTGAGCGCCGTGATCCCGGCCCCGCAGCCGCCCAGGAGGACGCCGAGGAGGACGAGGCCGAGGCGCACGAGCCGGACCTCGCGCGGCATACGGGGGCGCCGGGCCCGCGGTTCCTTGGGGGCGCGCGCCGTCGCGGGCCGGACCGCCGTCGCCGTCGCCGTCGGGTGCAGCGCGAACGCCGTGCCGCAGCCGGCGACCAGGAGAGCGGCGGCCCCGAACGCGTAGGCGGGGTGGCCGACGAAGGCCGCGACGCCGATCAGCGCGGGCCCGAGGACGAACGACAGCTCGTCCATCGTGCTCTCCAGTGACAGCACCGTGTTCACGACGCGCTCGTCCGCACCCCCGCGGCGGACGAGTGCGACGCCCCGGGCCCTGGCCAGCGGGCCGATCCCCGGCACCGTGGCCCCGGCGAGCACGCCGAGTGCCACCAGGAGCGGCGTGGGGAGTCCCGCGAGGGCGCCGAGCGTGTAGCAGGCGATCGCGAGGGCGTTCAGCAGCGAGCAGCACAGGACGACGCTCCCCTGCCCGCGCCGGTCTGCGAGCCGGCCGACGACAGGCCCCATGGCCACCTGTCCGAGCGCGAGCGCGCAGGCCACGGTCCCTCCGGTCGCGAGGGAACCGCTCGTCCTGGTGATCAGCAGGACGCTGCCGAACTGGATCACCGCCACGGGCAGCCGCCCGAAGAACGAGATCACCGGGAGCAGTGCCCCGGTCGCCCCGAGCACCTCGCGGTATGTCGCCGACGTTCCCCCCGCTGCCTGTGCCATCGTTCGAAGCTATCGACGGCGCCGGTGACATCTGCATGCGGCGATGACACGAAAGACGCCGGGGCGGGTACGTAGGTTCGCATGACGCGCATGACACCGGACCATCAGGAGGGCGAGGTCCCCGCCCCGCCCACGGCCACGTACCGGATACAGCTCCAGCCGGCGTTCCCGTTCGCCGCGGCCGCCGGAGCCGTCCCGTATCTGGCCTCGCTGGGTGTCTCGCACCTGCATCTGTCGCCGGTCCTGGAGGCCGTACCCGGTTCCACGCACGGGTACGACGTCGTGGACCACGCGCGCGTGCGGGACGAGCTGGGCGGTGAGGCCGGGCTGCGGGCGCTCGCGCGGACGGCGCGGGAGCTCGGGCTCGGCCTGATCGCCGACATCGTGCCCAACCACATGGCGTCGGCGGCCGGGCTCAACCGGCCCCTCCAGGAGGTCCTGCGGGACGGGCCGCACTCCCCTTACGCGCACTGGTTCGACATCGACTGGGAGGCGCAGGGCGGGCGGGTCCTGCTGCCCGTGCTCGGCCACCGGCTGAGCCACGAGCTGGACCACCTGGAGGTGGACGGGCGTGTGCTGCGCTACTACGAGCACGCGTTCCCGCTGCGCGAGGGCACGGAGACGCTGCCCCTTCCCGAGCTGCTCGACGCCCAGTGGTACCGGCTCGGCTGGTGGCGCCTGGCCCGCACCGAGCTCAACTACCGGCGTTTCTTCACCATTTCGGACCTGATCGGGGTCCGCGTGGAGAACCGGCAGGTGTTCGACGCCACCCACGGGAAGATCGTCCAGTTGCTGCGCGAGGGCGTACTCGACGGGCTGCGCGTCGACCACCCCGACGGCCTCGCGGACCCCGGCGCGTATCTGAAGGACCTCGCCGACGCGGCCGCCGGGCGCTGGACCGTCGTCGAGAAGATCCTCGGCGAGGACGAACAGCTGCCCGCCGCCTGGCCGGTGGCCGGTACGACGGGGTACGACGCGCTGCGCCGGATCGACGGCCTGTTCACCGATCCGTCGGGCGCGGACGAACTGCTCGGCCTGTTCCGCCGCTTCACGGCGGCCCCCGCCGACCTGGGCGGCGACTGGGACGCCACGGCGCGGCGCGCCGCGTACGAGGTCGTCACGCACGAGCTGGCGGCCGAGGTGGACCGCCTCACGCGCGAGGCGGGGCGGCTGTGCGCCGCCGACGCCGCCCTGCGCGACCACGCCCCGTGGGCGCTGCGCGCCGCCGTACGCGAACTCCTGGTGCGCCTGGACGTGTACCGGCCGTACGTGACCGGGGGCGCGGACCCCGAGACCGTGCTCACGCCCAGTGACGCCGCGGACGCCAAGGGGGTGTTCACCGTCGCCGAGGAGGCCGAGGCAGTGGACACCGTGCGGGACCTGGCGCTCGGGAAGCGCGGGTCGGGGTCCGAACACGAGGCGTTCCGGGCGCGGTTCGCGCAGACGGCGTCCGCGCTGCGCGCCAAGGCGGTCGAGGACACGGCATTCTACCGGCACGCGCCCCTCCTGTCGGCGACGGAGGTCGGCGGGACGCCGCAGAGCCCGGCGGTGGACCCGGAGTCGTTCCACGCGTACTGCGCACGCGTGCAGCACGACCGGCCGTACACGGGAACCGTCCTCTCGACGCACGACACCAAACGCAGCGCCGATGTGCGGGCGGGGTTCTCCGTGCTCACGCAGTGTCCCGGGCGCTGGGCCGATCTGCTCGCGGACGTCACCGCGCGGACCGCGCGCGAGGGCGGTGCGAGCGCGCCCGATCCCCAACTGGCCTGGGCGGCCTGGCAGACGGCGGTCGGGTTCGGCGACCAGGACGGCGAGCGGCTCCAGGGCGCGATGCTCAAGCACGTGCGCGAGGCGGGGCTGCACACGAGCTGGACCGAGCCGGACGCGGACTACGAGAAGGCGGTGCGCGACTTCGTGGCCGCGGGCCCGTGCGGGCCGCCCAGGGAGGCCGTCGCCGCGTTCGCGGACTCGTTGCGGCCCCATGTCCGGGCGAACGTCCTGGGGGCCGCTCTCGCCCATCTGACGATGCCGGGGGTGCCGGACGTCTACCAGGGCACGGAGCGCGAGTACCGGGCGCTGGTGGACCCGGACAACCGTGCGCCGGCCCGCTTCGACTCTGATCTGCTGGAGCGGCTCGACTCCGATGAGGGGTCCGTCCCCGGCGATCTGTCCGACGAGAAACTGGCGCTCACCGTCGCCGCGCTGCGACTGCGCCGGGCACATCCGGAGTGGTTCGGTGGCGGATCGACGTACGAACCGGTCGCCGCGCGGGGGGCGGGCGCCGCTCACTGCGTGGCGTTCGCCCGCTCCGGGGAGGTCGTCGCCGCCGCGACCCGACTGTCGCTGCGCCTCACGGAGGCGGGCGGCTGGCGCGACACCGAGCTGTCGCTCCCTGAGGGCCAGTGGGTCGACCTGCTCGCCCCGGGGAACGAGTTCACCGGCCACGCGCGCGTGGAGAAGCTGTTCGACCGGCATCCCGTGGCGCTCCTCGTACGCGCGACCGTCAGCTGAGGAGTACCGGGAGGGTCTTCGGGCCGCGCGTGATGAGGCCGGCGGAGGCGGGCCGGCCGCCGGGGGTCCAGCGCAGGTGCGGGAGGGCCTCCAGGAGGGCGCGCAGCGCGCACTCGGCGGTGAGGCGGGCCAGCTGCACGCCGAGGCAGCGGTGACGGCCCGCGCCGAAGGCCAGCTGTCCGGGCGCCGGGCGCAGGATGTCGTAGCGGTCGGGGACGGCGAAGCGCGTCGGGTCGCGGCCCGCGGCGCCCACGAGACAGGCCACGTCGGCGCCCGCGGGTATCGTCCCGGCGCCGGTGACGACGGGCACGAGGGCGCGCCGCAGCACGATGTGCACGGCGGGGTCGCGGCGCAGGGACTCCACCCAGGCCGCCGGTATCAGCACGGGACGCTCCCGTACGAGCCTCAACTGAGCCGGGTGGTCGAGCAGGTTGGCGAGGAACGAGGCGAGCGCGAGATGCGTGGCCTCGCCTCCGGCGCCGAGCAGCGTCCCGGCGAGGCCGACGACGGTCTCGTCGGGGAGACGGCTGCCGTCCGCCCGTGCGGTGCTGAGGACGGACAGCAGGTCGTCGCCGGGACGCGCGCGGCGGCGTGCGACATGGGGGCGCAGAAAGGCGTCCAGGTCCCCGTGGCCGTCGCCGAGGTGCGTGAGGCCCTCACGGCACCAGTCGCGCACGCGCGCGGTGTCCTCGTGGGGCAGCCCGAGCGCGGTCACCGCCGCCACGGCCGGCAGCCACTGGCAGAACTCCGCGACGAGATCGGCCTCCTGACGCTCCGACAGGCGATGGGCGAGCACGTACGCGGCGCGTTCCACCCCGGCCCGCAGAGCGGCAAGGGCCCGGCCGCGCAGCGCCGGCTGGAGCAGCGCGCGGTGCACGGCGTGCGTGCGGTCCTCCAGGTGCGCCAGGGCCCGTCCCGGCGGCGGGGCGACGAGCCGCGGATCGGTGAGCGCGGCGCGCACGTCTCGGTAGCGGCTGACGAGCCACGCCCCGAAGGCCTCGTCGTGCACGAGCGGGTACGACGTCCTGAGCGTCCGGTACAGGGGGTAGGGGTCGCGGTCGGTCCCCGGTGCGCGGAGGCTGGGCGGGGGCGGGTCGTCGGGATCGCTGTGGCCGGGTGCGGGGCGGAGCCCACCGGCGCCGGGCGCCTCCGCGACGCCGGACGGCACGAAGGGGCACGTGGCGGGGCCTTCCGCCGAAGGGCCGGGGATCCCGGCCGGGTCCTGGGCTCCCGGAACTGCGCGCATCGCCGAGCCCCCAGCCTTGTGCCGGTGCGCGCCGGGAGACGCGCGAGTCTTCTCAGCGGACCACCGCGGGCTCCCCTGCGCAGTCCCCGTACGACCGTACGGGTGAGGCGGACGCCTGGGCGTCCGGCCCATGACCTGCACGGCAGCTCCACGAAGTCCGCCGCGGCGCCCGTCGGAGGGACCCTGGAGAACACTTCAGGGCGCGCTTCCCCGGTGGTTCCGCCGAGAGGACCACACAGTCCTCGCCGACCGCTCCGGCCGCCCTCGGCACCGGCCGCCGTTCGACCGGCGCGAAGGGCATGACCTGGCCCGTCACCTCCACGCCCACCCCACGCTCTCCGAGGCCGTCGGCGAGATTCCTCGGTCCGGCGGGGCCACGGGCCGCACCAGCAGTACGGCGCCGGAGGCGGCCTTCTTGACAGGTGCCGCGGGGCGTGGGGTACTGCGGGATGCGACGCGTGGAGCACCAACGGGGGTGAGTCACCTGACGGAGCAGCGCTACCCGAATGTGGCCGAACTGGTCCAGTCAGCACGGGAGCTGGCGACTCACCGACCCGACCTGTGCGTTCTACGCCAGGTCGGGACCTCACGCGCGGGCCGGCCGCTGCACCTGTTGTCGGTGGGGCACGGCCACCGCGCGGTGCTCGTGGTCGCGGGAGCCCATGCGAACGAGCCGGCCGGTGGCTCCACTTTGCTGCGCCTTGCCGAACGCGCCCTGATGGAGCGGGAGTTGCGCACCGACTGCTCCTGGCACTTCTTGTTGTGCGCCGATCCGGACGGCGCGGATCTGCACCGCACCCCCGCGCCGCGCACCCTGCTCGACTACCACCGGCACTTCTTCCGCCCCGCGGGCCCCGAGCAGCCCGAGTGGTCACCTTCCGTGCTGCCGCCTGACCGGCTGCCGCCCGAGACGCGGACCCTGACCGGGGTCATCGACGAGCTGCGCCCCTTTCTCCAGGTGTCGCTGCACGGCACCGATCTGGGCGGCAGCTGGGTGCAGTTGACGCGAGACATACCGGGGCTCGCGGAACCGTTCGCCAAGTCGGCGGCGGAGCTGCACATCCCGGTGGAGACGGGCGCCTCGGACGCGGCGGGCTGGCCCGCGACGGGCCCCGGCGTCCATGTGATGCCGGAGCCCGGCGCGGAGGCCGCGTTCCCGAGCCTGCCGGACGACGCCCGGCACAGCACCTGGCACCACGCCCACCGCTACGGGGGCCGCACGGCGATCGTCGAGGTCCCGATGTGGGCGAGCGATCTCGTGGACGACCCGGCGCCCCACCCCGCCCCCGACCGGGCGCTGCGGCGCCTGGCGCAGCGACTGAGCCGGGACACGCTCCTGGTGGAGGAGATCCTCCAGTCGGCGCTGCCGCGGCTTCCCGAGGTGGACGGGCCGCTGATGCGGGCGACGCGCTGGGCCGTCGCGCTGGTGCCGGGCCTCGCGGGCGACTGGCTGCAACCTCCGCCACCGGACGCCACGATGGCGTACGTGGGGAGCATCGACGCGTTCTCCAGACGGCTGCCGTTGCGGGCCGCCGCGATGCTCCTGCGCGTCCTGAAGGAGGCGGACGACCCGGACGCGGAGCGTCTTGAGCAGTTGGTGACGCACTGGTGCGACGCGTTCGCCGAGCGGTTCAGGGCACGCTGGGTGCCGCTGGAGCATCAGGTCGAGCACCAGTCGCGGACGACCGTCGCGGCCGTGCGGCACACGCTCGCGGCGGGCGACTGACGGCGAACGCCGCCTGCAACGACCGGAGTTGCAACGCCCTTGAGTCAGACGGAGTCGGCGGAGAGCCGGAACGACATCCGTCCGAAGCCGACCTGGTCGCCGTCCTGCACGACCGCCGCGCCGACCACCCGCCGCCCGTTGACGGACGTGCCGTTGGTGGAGCCGAGGTCACGCAGCACCCACATGCCGCCCTGCCTGCTCAGTTCGGCGTGCACCCGGGAGACGGTCTCGTGGCTGAGCCGCAGTCCGTTCGCCGGGTCGCGCCCGATGCGCAGCGGGTAGGGGTTGTTCGGCGACGGCAGCTGCAGCTTCGGGAGGCGCTCGCGCTGCCATGCCCCGCGCAGCCGCACCGTGAAGCCGGAGACCGCCGCCACGGTGCCGAAGACCACGCGGGACCAGCGGCCCTCGGTGTGCAGGTCGGCGGTGAGCGCGGCGAGTTCGTCGGACCGGCGGGCGGCGAGTGCCAGCTCCATGCGCCGTACGAACGTGTCGTGCGACAGCCTGCCGAGTGCGGCGCCCTCGCGGAGCTCCCGCAACGCCCTGTCGCGCTCGGCGTCGGACAGCCGCGCCGGGTACGTATGGTGCTCGAACGAGGAGGTCACGTGCGTGATTGTCCGGCAGCGCGGCCGAGGTGTCCAGAAAACGGCGAACTTCAGCCCGCCCCCGTACGGCCTTGACCAGCAAGGACAGTGGCTCGACGCGGTGTGCGGAAAACCGGGCGCGCCCCGCACGGGCCCGCTGCTACGTTCGTCTGCCCGGACCGCCGTCGGGCGCGTTCGCGTGAACCAGGAGACTTCTTGACTGCTGCACCGCATGGAAACCCGCACCCGACGCACGACGACGCCCGTCCCGTCGTCCGCGCACTGACCGAGGAAGACGTTCCGCTTTTCCGTACGTTCGAGGATCCGGGCCTGGTGGGCCGCGTCATCACCGGCGTCGGTTATCGCACCGTCGCCGAGGGCGGCGACTACCGCCCCGAATGGACCTGGGTCGCCCTGCGCGAGGGGCGCGTGGTCGCGCGGGCCGCCTGGTGGGGCGGCAAGGACGACACTGAACCGGTGAACCTGAACTGGTTCGACGTCCTGGAGGACGACATCGAAGCGGGTGCCGAACTGCTGCGGCAGGCCCCGTTCGACGTCGAGTACGAACTGATCCTGCCCGCGGGCTGGAGTGAGGACCCGCGGACGCGGGCGGCCGCCGAGGCGCGGATGGAGGCGGTCACTCGGACCGGCAAGAAGCTCCTCGTGGAGCGGCTGCGCTACCGGTGGACGCCGGACAACGGCCTGCCGGAACGACCCGGCCGCCTGGAGTTCCGGGCCGAGCCCGACGACGAGGTGATCCTCGACGTGCTGCGCCGGGTCCACTCGGCGACGCTCGACGCGCACGCACGGCACGCCATCGAGGAGTCGGGCCTCGACACGGCCGCGCAGGAGGAGCTGGACTTCTTCCACTGGTGCCCGTCGCCGCGCGAGTGGTGGCAGCTGGCGTACACGCCGCAGGGCGAGCTGGTCGGCCTGCACATCCCCGCCCACAACCCCGGCGGGCCGTGCATCGGGTTCATCGGCGTGGTGCCGGAGCAACGCGGCCACGGATACGCGTACGACCTGCTGGTCGAGTCGACGCACTTCCTGGTGGAGCACGGCGCCGAGTTCATCGCCGGGGCGACGGACGACGGGAACTTCCCGATGGCGGCGAACTTCACGAAGGCCGGTTACCCGGTCACGGAGAAGCGCATCAATTTCGTCTGAGGTTCACCGGCCGGTTCGGCCGGCGGGTCCGATCCGGCGAGGAATGCGCGGAACCCGCCGCGAATCCCAGCGGATCGATCTCCGCTGACGCAGGATGGACGGGTCGTCACTGTCGGCAGACAAGGGGGAACCGTCCGTGCAGTTCGAGGTGTGGGCACCACAGGCAGAGCGGGTCGCGCTCCACTGCGAGGGCACCACGCGCGCGTTGGAGCGCGACCCGGACCGCGAGGGGTGGTGGACGGGCGAGGCGGACGCGCAGGACGGCGCGCGCTACGGATTCGCGCTCGACGACGGGCCGGTGCTGCCCGACCCCCGCTCACGCCGCCAGCCGGACGGGCCCGACGGCCTGAGCGCGGTCGTCGACCACGCGCGGTACACGTGGCGCTCGGAGTCGGGACCGGGACGCGGCCTCCCCGGCGCGGTCCTGTACGAGCTGCACGTGGGGACCTTCACGCACGAGGGCACGCTCGACGCCGCAGCCGAACACCTGCCGCATCTCGTCGAGTTGGGCATCACCCATGTCGAGCTGATGCCGGTGTGCCCGTTCCCCGGGCAGCACGGCTGGGGCTACGAGGGCGTCAGCCCCTGGGCGGTGCACGAGCCGTACGGGGGCCCTGAGGCGCTGAAGCGTTTTGTCGACATGGCGCACGGGCTGGGGCTCGGCGTCGTCCTCGACGTGGTCCACAACCACCTGGGACCTTCTGGCAACCATCTGCCCTCGTTCGGGCCGTACTTCACCGACACCCACCACACGCCCTGGGGCGCCGCGGTCAACCTCGACGCCCCCGGCTCCGACGAGGTGCGCGCGTACCTCGTCGGCAGCGCGCTCGCCTGGCTGCGCGACTACCGGATCGACGGGCTGCGCCTCGACGCGGTGCACGCGCTGTGCGACACGCGCGCGGTCCACTTCCTGGAGGAGCTGTCCACGGCCGTCGACGCCCTGGCCGAAGAGCAGGACAGGCCCCTGTTCCTGGTCGGCGAGTCCGACCTCGGCGACCCCCGCGTGATCACCCCGCGCAACCACGGCGGCCTCGGGCTCCAGGCGCAGTGGAGCGACGACTTCCACCACGCCGTGCACACGGCGGTGTCGGGCGAGTCCCAGGGCTACTACGAGGACTTCGCGAAGGCGCCGATGGCCGCGCTCGCCAAGACCCTGACCCGGGGCTACTTCCACGACGGCACGTACTCGACGTTCCGGGGCCGGCATCACGGGCGCCCCATCGACCGTACCCGCACCCCCGCGCACCGCCTGCTCGGCTACGCCCAGACCCACGACCAGATCGGCAACCGCGCGCAGGGCGACCGCCTCTCCGCGAGCCTGTCCCCCGGGCTCCTCGCGTGCGCGGCCACCCTCGTGCTGACCGGGCCCTTCACTCCGATGCTGTTCATGGGCGAGGAGTGGGCCGCCCGCACCCCGTGGCAGTTCTTCACCGACCACACCGACCCGGCGCTCGCGGAGGCCGTACGCAAGGGCAGGCGGCGGGAGTTCGCGTCGCACGGGTGGGCCGAGGAGGACATCCCCGACCCGCAGGACCCGGCGACCCGGGAGCGTTCCTGCCTGGACTGGTCGGAGCCGGACAGCGGTCCTCACGCGCGCGTGCTGGCCTGGTACCGCGAGCTGATCGCGCTGCGCCATGCCCGGGCCGACCTGACGGATTCCGACCTCGCGGCGGTGCGGGTGGCGTACGACGAGGAGGCCCGCTGGATCGCGTACCGGCGAGGTGATCTGCGGGTGGCGGTGAACCTGTCGGACGAGCCGGCGGCGGTGCCGGTCGGGCGGAACGGTTACCGGGTGCTCGCCGCGTGGGAGCCGGTGGGGCTGCCGGGCGAGGACGGTCTGCTCACCGTCCCGCCGCAGTCGTGCGCGGTGCTCCTCAGCCCGTAGGGGGTTCAGCCGGTCTCCGGGTCCTTGTCGGCGAGCTCCGTCACGAGTTCGAGGAGGATCGCCTCCCACGCGCGCTCCAGCTGGGTGCGCAGCAGCGGCACGGGGCTGTCGTCCGTGCCGTGGAGGCGCTCGCCGAGGCGTACGAGCGTGTCGCAGCGGGCCAGCCACAGGCCGCGCAGGCTGGCGCGGGCGCCGTATCCGGCGAGGGTCGCCGCGCGGACGGCCGCGCGGGCGCCGACCGCGATGCTCAGGCCCGCGATGTCCTCCGCCGGGTCGCCGATGACGGCGTCGGACCAGTCGAGGACGCCGCGCACCCGGCCGTCGGGGGTCACGGTGAGGTGCTCGCCCTTGAGGTCGTGGTGGACGACGACGGCGCCGGGCTGGGGGGCGAGCTGAGCGGCGGCCTGCTCGGTCAGCTGCGCGAGCCGCGCGGGTTCGAACTCGGCGTCGCCGCCGAGGAGTTCGGCGGCCTGCGCCGCCTCCCGGCGCAGCACGTCGAGCGAGCGCGGCGCCGTCCTCGCGAGCCCGAGCGTCTCGGCCCGCGCCGCGGGCACCTCCCGCAGCCCTCCGAGCAGCCCCGCGAGATCCTCCTCGCCGGCCGCGGTCACGTCGACGGCCTCGCCCGACGCGCCCTGCAGCCGCGTGTCGAGGGTGTACGTGCGCCCGCTCGCCCACTCGCCGGACGCGAGCGAGGCGGGCACGGCGATGCCGACGTGCTGGCGCACGAGGTCACGGAGCCTGATCTCGCGGCGCTGGCGCACGGACGCCGGCGCGTCTAGGGCGAGGCGCAGCACATAGCGGGTACCGACCCACCAGGTGGAGTGCTCACCGCCCTCGCTCACGGCACTGACGTCGAGCTGCCCGCTGTCCGGGAGGAGGGCGCCCAGCAGACTTCGTACGGTGTCCTGGGTGGGCCGCGGGGCGTCGGACATGGCGTCTAGCTCACGATCGCCATGTCCCGCGACGTGCTGTTCAGCCGTCGTACGCCGTCCTCGGTGACCGTCACGATGTCCTCGATGCGCACCCCGAAGCGGCCCGGAAGGTAGATGCCCGGCTCCACGGAGAAGCACATCCCGGGGACGAGGGGCTGTTCCTCACCCTCGATCATGTAGGGCGGCTCGTGCGTGGTGACGCCGATGCCGTGGCCGGTGCGGTGGATGAAGTACTGGCCGTAGCCGAACTCGGTGATCACGGCGCGGGCGGCGCGGTCGACGTCCTGGCAGGCGGCGCCCGGCTCGACCGCCGCGCAACCCGCCGCCTGCGCCTCGCGCACGACGTCGTGGACGCGCCGCTCCTCGGCGGTCGGCTCGCCGACGTGCACGGTGCGGGAGGTGTCGGAGCCGTAGCCGTGCTTGAGGCCGCCGAAGTCGAGGACGACCATGTCGCCGTTCTCGATGACGCGCTCGCCCGCCTCGTGGTGCGGGTTGGCGCCGTTCGGGCCCGATCCGACGACGGTGAAGTCGACCTGCGAATGCCCGAACTGCCGCAGCAGATCGGCGAGATCGCCCGCGACGTCGGTCTCCCTGCGGCCCGCGAAGGGCACCTTCTTGATCTCCTCGTACGTGGCGTCGGCCGCCTCTCCGGCCGCCGTGAGCCGTTCGAGTTCGGCCGCGTCCTTGACGGCGCGCAGCATCGGCAGGACCTCCGTGAGGGAGGCGTACGAGGTGTCGGGCAGCGCCTTCTGCAGCCCGATGAGGTGCATCGCCCAAGCGTTGTCGCTGATGCCGAAGCGCCCGGAGACGTCGAGGAGGGGCGCGGTCACCGCGTACGGGTCCTTGCCGTCGGTCCAGTCCCGCAGGGTGAGGGCGTCCGCCCCCACCGCCTTCGCGGCGTCCGGCGCCTCCAGGGTCGGCACGACGAGGACGGGGTCCTGGCCCGGGGCGAGGACGAGCATCGTGAGGCGCTCGGTGTCGGCCGTGGGCGAGTAGCCGGTGAGCCAGACCATGTCGGGGCCGGGGGCGACGAGGACGCCGGCGAGTCCCGCGTCGGCCGCGGACCGGGCGGCACGCTCCATGCGGGCCTTGTAGTCGTCGGCCGTGAACGGCGCGGGCGTGGCGGTCATCCGGTCCTCCGGGTACTCCGAGCTGAACATCGCTTCTGCAAAAAGGACGTACGGGCAGCATCCTGCCCGCCCGCCGGGCCTGACGCGAGTCCGTTCCCGCATGCGCGCGCCACCCGGCCGAACCTCCATCTAATGCCGACCCATTGAACAACCATTATGACTAATGGTTAGATCCATCTCATCCGTTAAGCCCCTTCCCCGGAGGACGTAAGACCATGCTTGTTCTGGCCCAGATCAGCGACCTGCACCTCGACGGGACCCCGCGCGCCACGGAGCGGGCCCGGCGCGTGATCGACCACCTCCGGGCGCTGCCGGGCCCTGTGGACGCCCTCCTCGTCACCGGCGACATCGCCGACCACGGCGCGGAGGCCGAGTACGAGGAGGCGGCGGGGCTGCTCGGGCTGCGCACGGGCGGGCCGAACGACGGTGGCCCACCCTTCCCCGGCCCACCGTCGCCCGTCCCGCCTTTCCCCGTCCTGCCTTTCCCCGTCCTGACCTGTCCCGGCAACCACGACAGCCGGGCGCCCTACCGCAAGGCGCTGCTGCGCGAACCCGCCGCCGAGGGGCCGGTGAACCGCGCCCACCGCGTGGGCGGCGCCGTTGTCCTCATGTGCGACTCCAGCATTCCGGGCGCCGACGAGGGCCGGCTCGACGAGGAGACGTACGGCTGGCTGGAGGACACCCTCGACGGGCTCGACGGCGAGACGCCCGTCCTGCTCGCGTTCCACCACCCGCCGGTGGCGCTGCACCACCCGCTGCCCGACGCTTACCAGCTGGACCAACCGCTGGCCCTGGCCGCCCTGTTGGAGCGGCGACCGGAGATCGCCGGGATCATCGCGGGGCACGCGCACACCCCGGCCGCCACGGTGTTCGCGGGCCGCCCCCTGGTGATCGGCCCGGGTGTGACGTGGACGCTGCGACTGCCCTGGGAGGGCGAGGGTGTGGCCGACCGGGAGGCTCCGGTGGGCCTGGCCTTCCACATCCTCGACGACGAGCGGCGGCTGACGACGCACTTCCGGGTCGTGTGATCCCCCCTCGGAGCGAGAGCGATCCCCGGGCGATCCCCTGGCGATCCCCTGGCGATCCCTAGGTCACCACCCCAGGAGTCACCGCCAGCACCTGGTGCGCGCCCGACTCGTGCCGGACCGTCAAAGTGACCTGCTGTCCCGGGCGCGCGGCCGCCACCGCCTGGGCGAGCGCGCCCGCCGAGCCGACCCGGGTCCCGCCGAAGGCGATCAGCACATCGCCCCGGACGAGGCCGGCCGTGTAGCCGGGGCCGGGCACGTGCACGCCCACGAGCAGCGCCCCCGCCCCCTTGGGCGCGTCCACCGCCTCGACGCCGAGCGCCGCCCGCACGGGGCGGACGGAGGGCGACGGGGAGGGGGACGCGGTCGGCGGACGGGACGGCGCGAGCGCGGGAGGCCGCGGCGCCGCCCCCGCCTGCTGCTGCATCTCGGCCAGTTTGCTCATGCCTATGACGGCAGCGCCGACCGTGCCGAGGCCGACGCCCGACAGCACGAGCACGGCCCCGAACAGCAGGCCGAGCAGCAGGGTGACGAGGCGTTTTCCGCGGCGCCGCGCCGCGTGCGGGCGGCGGCCGCCCGAACCGTTCCCCCGGGCGGCCGCCGCCTCACGACGCGGAGCTCCGGGCATCGACTTGGGGCGCAACGCGGTCTGTTCCATGGCCCACCTCCGGCCAAAGCTCTACCCGTCCGCGTCCGGCGCGACGATTCCCGAACGAGTGAGACTGAACCGGGCATTTCTGGCATCCGGTCAGCCACTGTGTCCTCCGTGCCCCATGTCCGGTGTCACGGCCGAGGATCCGGAAACGGCGAGATGGATGTGCATGGGGTGCACGACGGGCGGGTTCACCGCGAGATTCAGGAAGCTCCACTGCTCGTAACTGCCCTCCGCGACGGTGAAGCCCAGGCCGTCGTCGACGGTGCGCGAAGTACGGCGGTACGTCTTCAACGTACCGTCGGCGCGGCGGAGTCGGATGACACCGTCCGCGGAGAGCTCAGGCTCCTCGGCGTCTTCCGTGGCCTCAGCCTCGGCCATCTCCCAGATCTCGGGGTGGCCGCCTCACCCCACAGGACTCACCACACCCCACGAGGGTTCCATGAATCCCTCATTCCGGCTTACAAGGTTCGGCAACCGCCCCGGTACGAAGCCATGCGCGCGCCGGGCCAGGTCGGGGGCTGCGTAACGGCGGCAGTCGCGGTGCCAGTTGAGGATTCCGGCCATCCAGTTCTGGAGCTCCAGCACGTAGCCGTCCAGGGTCGCCCGGGCCTCCCGCGACAGCTTGAAGTCGTCGTAGAGGACGGGGAATTCATGGGTGGAGACATGCTCGAACTGCTGCATGCGCTGCGTCATCAGGTCGTGCACGACACCGAGCGCGGTCGGGTAGTCGCAGCCGAAGAAGTTCTGCACGACGAGGATGCCGTTGTGGATCTCGCCCTCGTACTCGATCTCCTTCTGGTACGAGAACACGTCGTTCAGGAGCATCGCGTAGTCCACGGCCGCGTTCTCCAGGGAGCGGACGGGGCCGCTGCGGTAGACCTCGGGGGGCACGGCGGGGCCGTGGCCGAGGCGGCACAGGCTCATGGTGAGGTCGGCGCCGAACGTGGCGCGGCGCATCTCCAGGTAGTCGACGGGGTCCGGGATACGGTTCTGGAGCTGGTTGGACAGCTCCCACACCCAGCTCTCCGTCATGACGTCGACGGACGCCTTCAGGGTGCGCCGCTGCGCGGTCGTCATCCCGGCGGCGGTGCGGGTCCAGAGGTCGGCGAGGCCGCGCTCCATCGCGTTCACGGGCGGCGGGATCTCGCCGCCGTCGACGGGCATGCACGCGGAGAGCCGCTCGGTGCACAGCTTCGCCGCGGCGAGGTCGCGCCGGCGCCCGAAGACGAGCGGGTAGTAGTCGTCCCCGTACGTCCCCCAGGCCAGCCAGTGCGCGCTCAGGTCCACGGCGTCCTGGTCCCCGTCGGGGTCGAGACCGGCCGAACACAGGGGCAGGTCGTAGGCGGCGAGCTTGTCCTCGTCCCATACGCCCTCCCCCAGGATGCCCATGGCGTGCGCCCACGGGGTGATGCGCCGGCGGGCCTCCGCCAGGCCGGGATTCAGCCGGAGTCGGAACGGCATGGGGAAGTCGGGGAGCAGGGACGGGCCCACCTTCTGGTACGGCACATGCGCGTAGGCGCGCAGCCGCTCGGCGCCGGCCGCCGCGAGCAGTGCGCCGACGTCCGCACCGGACGTGCCGATCCCGGTGGGCCCCGCCAGGGGGTCGCTCCCGGTCGCCCCCTCGTTCATGTACCGGCTGGAGCGCAGATGCCATTCGTGCCCCCCGGACTGCCAGTCCTGGAGGCCCCGCGTGTACGCGGCGACCGCGGCGACCTCGGGCGGCGTGAGCCCCTTCTCGACGGCGAGGGCGGGCACTTCGGTGAGCGCGGTGTGCTCGAACTGGTGGAGGCGTGAGGTGAGGATGTCGTTGACGGTCTGCGCCGCCTCCTGCGTCGTACAGCCGAAGAAGGTCTCCAGGACGAGCACGCCGTTGCTCAGCTCGCCCTCGTCCTCGACCTCCCGCTGGTACGAGAAGAGGTCGTTGCGCAGGTGCACGGCGTCGGAGAACGTCTCCATCAGCACACGCAACGGCCTCGACCCGGCGACGGACGCGGGCACCTCGGAGGTCGCGTACTCGACGAGCCCCGCCGACCAGGGCGCGCCGCCGACCTTGCGGCGCATCTCGATGTACTCGACGGGGTTGGAGATCCGCCCCTCGTTGATGTTGGACAGTTCCCACATCGACTCGTTGAGGAGGTGTTCGGTCGACTCGGCGAACCTTCGGCGCCAGTCCACCGACATGGCGGGCACGGTGCGCGCCCAGAGGTCGGCGAGGCCCGCCTCGACCGCGTTCTGCGGCTCGGGCACTGGGGTCGACAGGTCCATCGGCATGAACAGGGGCAGGCGGTCCAGATAGGCCTTGCCGCCCTCGCGGTCCATGGTCCGCTTGAACGTCTCCAGGAAGTGGTCGTCGAAGAAGAAGACCCACACGTACCAGTCGGTGACGAGCGACAGGGCGGGCCCGTCGCAGTCGGGATGGGTGTACGCGCACAGCAGTCCGTAGTCGTGCGCGTCGAGGTCGCTCTGCCCCCAGATGCCCGACCCCTCCAGCATGCCCATCTCGCAGGCCCACCGAGTGGAGTGCGCCCGCGCCTCGTCGAGGTGTGGATTGAGCCGCGCCTGGTACGGCATGTAGAAGTGCGGCAGTTCGAACGGCTGCGTCATGGCCCGGCCCTACCCGTGGCTCCCGGCGGGCATCCCGACGGCGGCACATGATCGCACCATCGCGTGAACCCGCGACTGAGGGGCGCCCGGAGGGGGAAAAGGGCGGTACCCAAGTCCACCCGATCCCCATCTGAGGAGTCCTCGGTGAGCCAGGCCACGGAGCCGTTGATCGTCGTAGGTGTCGACGGTTCGAACCACTCGAAGGAAGCCCTCCGCTGGGCCGTGCGGCAGGCCACGCTCGTCGGCGGCCGGGTGCACGCCGTCATGAGCTGGGAGTGGTCCACGAACCCCTTCAGCCTCGGCGGGGACACGGTGGTGGGCGGTCGCCAGCCGCTCTCCCCCGAGGAGACCTCGCGCGTGAAGCTCATCGACGTCGTCACGGAGACGATCGGCGAGAGCCCGCCCGTCCCGGTGCACAGCCGCATGGTGCAGGGGCCCGCGGCGAAGGTCCTCGTCGAGGCGTCCGGGGCCGCGGACCTCCTGGTCGTGGGCACCCGCGGCTACGGCGGCTTCAAGGGGGCGCTGCTCGGCTCGGTGAGCCAGCAGGTGACGCAGCACGCGCACTGCTCGGTCGTGGTGGTGCGGGAAAAATCCGCCGGCTGACGCGAGCGGCGGCCCGCCCTGTCGCCCACCCGACGGGGTGTCAGCGGGGCATGCCAGAGTGCCCCCATGGACGATGCCCGAGAGTTCCCGCGCCAGTACGCCCGCACCCGCCGCTTCGCCCTGGGCGCCCCGAGCCGGTTCACGGTCTCGGCGGACGGCGGGCGCGTCCTGTTCCTGCGCACGGGCGGCGGCGCCGACCCCGTGAGCGCCCTGTGGCTCCACGAGGACGGTGCGGAGCGCGTCCTGGTGAACGTCTCGCGCACCGCGCGCGCGGGAGACGTGCCGGCCGCCGAGCGGGTGCGCAGGGAGCGGGCGCGTGAGAGCGCGGTGGGACTCGTCTCGTACTCGGCCGACGCCGAGTGCCGCACTGTCGTGTACGCCCTGTCGGGAGCGCTCTGGGCGGTCCGTGTCGCGGACGGAGTCCCGTTCCCCGTGTCGGCGGCGGGCCCGGTCGTGGACCCGCGCCTGTCCCCCGACGGCCGGTTCGTCGCGTACGTCACCGGCGGCGCGTTGCACGTCGTCACACTCGACGGCGAGGACCGGCGCCTCGCGGCGCCCGAAGGCCCCGACATCACCTACGGGTTGACCGACCACGCGTCCTCGGAGTCGATGGGCCGGCCGCGCGGTCACTGGTGGGCGCCCGACGGCGGCGCGCTGCTCGCCGCGCGCGTGGACACGTCGCGCGTGCAGCGCTGGTACCTCTCCGACCCGGCCGACCCTTCGGCGCCGCCGCGCGCCGTGCGCTACCCGGCGGCGGGCACGGCCAACGCCGACGTGTCGCTCCATGTGCTGCACCTGGACGGCTCGCGGGCCGAAGTGGACTGGGACCGTGGGGCGTTCGAGTACGTGCCCGTGGTCGGGTGGGACGCGCACGGCCCGTACGCCGCGGTGCAGAGCCGCGACCAGCGGACGCTGCGCACGCTGGCCGTCGACCCGGCGACGGGCGCCACCCGCCTCCTGGACGAGCAGCACGACGCGGCCTGGGTCGAGCTGGTCCCCGGCGCCCCGTGCCGCACGGCGTCCGGCGCGCTGGTGACGACCCGCGACGAGCAGGACACCCGCCGCCTCGTCGTGGCCGGGAAGCCGGTGACCCCGGTGGGCCTCCAGGTCCGTCAAGTGCTCGGTGTCCGGGGCGAGTCGGTGCTGTTCGAGGGCGGTGACGAGCCCACCGAGACCCATGTCTGGACCTGGGCGCCCGACGCGGGCTGCGTCAGGCTCACGGACACGCCGGGCGTACACACGGCGGTCTCCGCGGGCGGCACCACGGTCCTGGTGAGCCGCCGGGAGGACGCCGTGACCGTAGAGGTGACGAAGAAGGGCAGCCCCGACGGGGAGATCGCCTCGCTCGCCGAGCCCCCTGTTGTCCCCACGCGCCCCGTCCATCTGCGGCTCGGCGAGCGGGAGTTGCGCAGCCAGCTGTTCCTGCCGTCGTGGCACACACCCGGCAGTGCCACGCTCCCCGTCCTGGTGAACCCGTACGGGGGCCAGCACCTGCTGGTGGCCACGCGCGGCCTCGGCTGGCCCGCGCATCTGTCGCAGTGGTTCGCCGAGCAGGGCTTCGCGGTCCTGGTCACGGACGGGCGCGGCTCCCCGGGGCGCGGTCCCGCGTGGGAGAAGGAGATCCGCGGCGACATCCTGACCCACGCCCTGGACGACCAGGTCGCCGCCGTGCAGGCGGCCGGGGCGGAGTTCCCCGACCTCGACCTGACGCGGGTCGCGATCCGCGGCTGGTCGTTCGGCGGGTTCCTGGCCGCGGGCGCCGTGCTGCGCAGGCCCGACGTCTTCCACGCGGCGGTGGCGGGCGCGCCGCCCACCGACCAGCGGCTGTACGACACGCACTGGAAGGAGCGCTATCTCGGACATCCCGACGAGGAGCCCGAGAACTACGAGCGCTGCTCCCTGATCGCCGACGCGCCGCTGCTGCGCCGCCCGCTCCTGCTGGTGCACGGGCTCGCCGACGACAATGTGGCGGTCGCGCACACCCTGCGCCTGTCGGCGGCGCTGCTCGCGGCGGGCCGCAGCCACCAGGTGCTTCCCCTGCCGGGCGCGACGCACATGGTCACGCAGGAGGACGTCGCGGAGAACCTGCTGCTGTTCCAGCTCGACTTCCTGAGGAAGTCCCTGGGGATCTGACGACTCGCAGGTGCCTACCAGTGCGCGGGACGGCTCAAGGAGGCCGGGATCTTCGTCGAGCCGTCCCCGCGGGCCGCGTTGACCTGTGCCTGCGTGAGGAAGATGCTGCCGGTCAGATCGGCGCCCTGAAGACGCGCGTCGCGGAGGTCGGCCCCGATGAGGTCGGCCTCGCGCAGGTCGGCGCCGGTGAGGTCGGCCGCGATCAGGTAGGCGCCGCGCAGGTTGGCGCCCCGCAGGTCGGCGCCCTTGAGGCGGGCGCCCATCAGGTCGGCGCCCCGGTGGTTCTTCCTGCGGCCGGGGACGGCCGCCCGTACGAGTTCGCTGACCTTCAGGAGCGTCTCGCTGACCTCGCCGCGGAGGGTGGGGACGTCGGCCGCGGCGAGGGTGGCGGCGTCGGCGCGGGTGAGCTCCTCGATCCCGTCGAGGGCGCGCCGCACCTCCTGATGCGCCGGGCGGGCCCGCTCCAGCTCCAGCGCCTCGGTCAAGTACCAGAGGAGTTCGTGCAGTTGGCGCATGACGGGGAAGACGTCGAACATCACGCGCGCGGTCCCGCGCGACGTACGCCAGTCCTCGCCGCCGAACGTGCCCTGTGACACCTGCTGGCCGGCTCCGAAGCAGTCGAAGACCGTGCAGCCCGAGTAGCCCTTGTCCCGGAGCGTGGCGTGGGTGCCGCAGCGGAAGTCGTCCTGGAGGTTGCGGCACGGCTTGCCCGCGGGCTTGTTCGCGGCGAAGTCGGAGGACTTGGCGAAGGGCAGGGCGACACAGCACAGCCCGAAGCAGTTCCCGCAGTCGGCGCGCAGGTCGAGACGACGGCGGTGTCCCGCCTCCGGCACCGTGTCGGGGCCCGAGCTTTCCGACACTGAGGCCACGGGTCGGCGGGTTTCGCGCTTCTGGGACAACGGGCCTGGTCTCCTGCGTGGTGACGGTGGGCCGGGTGCGGCCACTCGCGACGGCGCCCGGTTCGGACGTTCATTGTCCCTGATGCCCCCGCCCGCCCCTTGTGCGACCCGGGGGCGCCGCGCCACGGGGGCGGCGACGGCGCGCGCAGAAGTGGCGTACACCCGCGGGGCCGTAGCGGAGTTTCGCCGCCAAGGGCAGGATACTCCGACCCTCAGGTTGATCTTTAACCGTGGCACCGTTAGTTTGTAAACGTGACCGAGGCGCATGTGAAGCGGGCGTTCAAGTACCGCTTCTACCCCACGGACGAGCAGGCAGCCGAGCTGTCGCGCACGTTCGGCTGCGTGCGGAAGGTCTACAACCTGGCGCTCGCCGCCCGGACGGAAGCGTGGGCGCGACAGGAGCGGGTGAACTACAACGCGACGTCAGCGATGCTGACGGCGTGGAAAAAGACCGAGGCACTCGCGTTCCTGAACGAGGTCTCTTCGGTTCCGCTCCAGCAGTGTTTGCGGCACTTGCAGGCGGCGTTCACCAGCTTCTTCGGTAAGCGGGCGCGGTATCCGCGTTTCAAGTCGAAGAAGAAGTCGCGCAGGTCCGCCGAGTACACCGCCTCCGGTTTCCGCTTCCGGGACGGGAAGCTGACGCTGGCGAAGATGGCTCAGCCGCTGGACATCGTGTGGTCCCGTCCGCTCCCGGAGGAGGCGAAGCCGTCTACGGTGACCGTCTCTCAGGACGCGGCGGGGCGCTGGTTCGTCTCCATGCTGTGCGAGGACCCCAGCATCAAACCGCTGCCCGCAGCCGCCGGTAACTCAGTGGGCGTTGACGTCGGCCTGGACCACCTTCTGACCCTGTCCACCGGCGAAAAGATCGCCAACCCGAGGCACGAGCGCCGCGACCGCGCCCAGCTCGCCCTGGCTCAGCGCCGTCTGGCGAAGAAGGCCAAGGGGGCCGGAGCCAACCGGCGCAAGGCCCGGCGTAAAGTCGCCAGGATCCACGCCCGGATCGCCGACCGGCGCCGGGACGGCCTGCACAAGCTGACGACCCGACTCGTTCGTGAGAACCAAACGATCGTGATCGAAGAACTGACCGTGCGGAACATGGTCAAGAACCGGCACCTCGCCCGCGCCATCAGCGATGCGGCGTGGGCCGAGTTCCGGACCCTGCTGGAGTACAAGGCCGCCTGGTACGGGCGAGAAGTGATCGTCGTCGACCGCTTCTTCCCCTCGTCCAAGCTGTGCTCCGCCTGCGGCACTCTCCAGGAGAAGATGCCGCTCAACGTCCGTAGCTGGACGTGCGGAAGCTGTGGTGCGACCCACGACCGGGACGTGAACGCGGCGAAGAACCTGCTGGCCGTCGGACTGACGGTGTCGGCCTGTGGAGCTGGTGTAAGACCTCAACGGAGAACTCCGGGCGGGCCGTCGGCGACGAAGCAGGAAACCCCATGGCGCGAGCCGTAGGAATCCCCCTCCTTCAGAAGGGGAAGAAGTCAACCGCTCCATGATGCTCAACACCACACCCGACACCACCACCAGGACCCGGACGAGGCGGACGAGCCCGTCCTCGACGCCGACGGCAGGCCGGTCAACCCGCGCTCACCGGCGATGCTGCGCGACATGTTCGCCTACGCGCGCTCGCTCGCCGCGCACAAGCGGACCCACCCGGCGGACGACGTCATGACGGTCCTGGCCACCGACCCCGACCTGACGGCGGCCGAGCTCGAGATGTTCTTCTTCCTGCTCACGGTCGCCGGCAACGACACGGTGCGCAGCGCGGCCCCCGGCGGCCTTCTGGAGCTGGCCCGGGCGCCGGAGGCGTACGGTCTGCTGCGCGACGGGAAGGCCGACCCGGCGACGGCGGTCGACGAGCTCCTGCGCCGCCATCCGCCGGTCCTCACGTTCCGCCGCACCGCCGTCCGCGACGCGGTCCTGGCGGGCCGCCGTGTCCGCGCGGGCGACAAGGTCGTCGTCTTCCACGCCTCGGCCAACCACGACGAACGCGTCTTCAGCGACCCGCACCGCCTCGACCTCGCCCGCAGCCCCAACCCGCACGTCTCGTTCGGGGACGGCCCGCACGTCTGCCTGGGCGCGCACTTCGCGCGCCTGCAGTTGCGGGTGCTGTACGAGGAGACCTGCCGGGCCCTGCCGGTGCTCGAGCCGGCCGGCCCACCACGGCGTCTGCTGTCGAACTTCATCAACGGTGTGAAGGAGCTGCCGGTCGCCACGGCCCCCGGCTGACGTCTCCCCCGGTCTCTCGTGGCCCGGTGTACCCGCCGGGCCCGGTACCGTGGGGGAGGAACGATCTCGTGGGCCTCCTGGCGGGCTGCGTGAACCCAGGAGGAACCAGATGACGACGAACCGCGGACGCAAGCACGTGATCCGGCACCGGATGACGTCGACCGGAGAGTCGTACGTCGTCGCCGCCAAGAACCTCAAGGCGATGAAGGACATGGGCGCCACCGCGGAGGCCGTGCGTACCCAGCGCTGGCGGCCGGCGGACTCCCTGGACGTCCCCTGCCCCTGCGGTGGCACGTGCGAGCCCGGCGAGAAGTGCGACCGCTGCCACGCCGTCCACCGCCACGTGGCCCGCGCCCCCGGCAGCCTCACGGACGTCGAGACGTGGATGGACAAGTACGACTGCATGGGCTGCGCGTCCTCGTACACGCTGACCGTCGTCCTGCCCGGCCGCCCGTGGGGCATCGCCGAGACGATCGTGCAGGGCGGCTCCGCGGAGCCGGTGGTCCGGGCCCGCGTCTTCCCGGGCGTCGTGCACCCGATGATGCGCCCGGAGACGCCGGCGGAGGACTGAGCCTCCGCCGGAGCCCCGGGCCCGGCTCAGCCCGCTTCCGGCGCCAGCCGCAGCGAGATCGAGTTGATGCAGTACCGCTGGTCCGTCGGGGTGGGGTAGCCCTCGCCCTCGAAGACGTGTCCGAGGTGGGAGCCGCAGCGGGCACAGCGCACCTCGGTGCGGACCATGCCGTGCGAGCGGTCCGCGATCAGCTCGACGGCGTCCGTTTCCTTCGGGTCGAAGAAGGACGGCCAGCCGCAGTGCGACTCGAACTTCTCTCCCGAGGTGAAGAGCTCCGCGCCGCACGCGCGACAGGAGTAGACGCCCTCGGTCTTGGTGTCCGTGTACTCACCGACGAAGGCGGGCTCGGTGCCGGCCTGGCGCAGTACCGCGTACTCCGCCGCGGTCAGCTCCGCGCGCCACTCCTCGTCCGGCTTTTCGACGTCGTACGACATTCAGCTCAGTCCTTCACTTGGCAAGGCGATCCAGGATCTGCGGGCCGAGCTCCGTGACGTCACCCGCGCCCATGGTGAGAACAAGGTCGCCCGGCTTGGCCATTCCCGCGATCACGTCGGGCACGGTCGCCTTGTCGTGGACGGCGTCCACGTCGGCGCCCGCGGCGCGGGCCGCGTCGATGATGAGGCCGCTGGTGATGCCGGGGATCGGGTCCTCGCGGGCCGGATAGATGTCCAGGACCACGGACGCGTCGGCGAGGGCGAGGGCGTCGCCCATCTCCTTGCCGAGCTCCTGGGTGCGGGAGAAGAGGTGGGGCTGGAACACGACGAGAATCCGGGAGTCCCCCGCGGCCGAGCGCATCGCCTCGAGGTCGGCGGACATCTCGGTGGGGTGGTGCGCGTACGAGTCGATGACCTGTACGCCGTTCTCCTCGCCCTTGAGCTGGAGGCGGCGCTTGACGCCGGTGTACGACTTCAGCGCCGCGGCCAGGTTGCGGGAGGGGATGCCGAGCGCGACGCCGGCGGCGAGGGCCGCGACCGCGTTGTGCGCGTAGTGGCGGCCGGGGACCGAGACCGTGAACGTGAGCAGCTTGCCGTCGAGGAGGACGGTGACCTCGCTGGTCAGACCGCGCGGGGTGACTTTGTGGATGCGGACGTCGGCCGCCTCCGACTCTCCGTAGGTGACGACCTTCAGGGACGTCGTGTCCCGCAGCCGGCGGGTCAGCTCGACCGCGCCGGACTGGTCCGCGGCGATGACGAGCGTGCCACCGGGGACGATCTTGGAGGCGAAGGTCTCGAAGGACTCGTAGATCTCGTCCATCGACGCGTAGTTGGCGTGGTGGTCGAGCTCGACGTTGAGGACGATGGCGACCTCGGGCGCGTACTTGTGGAAGCTGCGGTCCGACTCGTCGGCCTCGGCGACGAAGATCTCGCCCGCGCCGTGCAGCGCGTTCGAGCCGGGGGCGTCGAGGTCGCCGCCGATGGCGTACGAGGGGTCGAGGCCCAGGGAGGACAGGGACACCGCCAGCATCGACGTGGTCGTCGTCTTGCCGTGCGTGCCGGCGACCGCGATGGGGCGCAGGCCGTCCATGAGCGAGGCGAGGGCGTCGGAGCGGTGGACGACCGGGATGCCGAGCTCGGCGGCGCGGGCCAGCTCGGGGTTGTCGGCGCGGATCGCGGAGGAGACGACGACGCAGGTGGCGTCCGGGGCGAGGTACGCGGCGTCGTGGCCGATGTGGACCGTGGCACCGAGCGAGCGCAGCGCCCCGGCCGTGGCGGACTCCCTGGAGTCGCTGCCGGCGACCTGGGCGCCGCGCTGCGCGAGGATCTTCGCGATGCCCGACATTCCGGCGCCGCCGATGCCGATGAAGTGCGGTCGGTCCATGGCGGTGGGCAGGCCGGGTGCCATTGGTTTCTCCCTGGGACGGTGTGCTGCTGCGTGCCCACTGTGCGGGCAGGCTCAGCCTACTTTCTCCGTGCACCCCGCCCGCGCAACCCCGTACCGCCCCGGCGGCTACGCCTTGCTGTACGAGAAGAGCTTCAGGACCGGGACGCCCACCTTGTGCCGGGCGCGCGAGGCCCAGTCGCGGTGGAAGAACTCCTCCACGTAGTGCGGGTCGGTCAGGACGATGACCTCGTCGGCGCCGATCTCGTCGACGAGGGACTTCAGCGCGTCCAGGGGGTGGTCCTCGACGAGGCGGCCCTCCGCCTCGCAGCCGGCCTGGTGGAGTGCGGTGAGGGAGACCTGGAGTGCTTGTTCGCCGGGTTCCGTGGCGTCCTCGCCCTCGGGTACGTCCTTCTCCTTCGCCGCGTCGTCGAGCTCCCCCATGGCGACGTCGTCGATGGCCCGCAGCAGGCGGTCGGCCTGGTCGCCTCGGGGCTGGAGCAGCACATGGAACGCGACTTCCTCGTCGCCGTGCAAGGTGGTGACGAACTCCACGTCGGCGGACGTCAGGGCCTTCTCGATCATCAATACGCTCGTGAACACGACAGGCGCCCTTCTTCTCTCCTCCGTGGGCCGTCGACTCTCGACCGGTCCCTGCGGAAACCATCCTGCCCCGTGGCCGTACGGGGTCTGCGAGATTTAGTGTGCCCAGCGGAAGCTAAACGGAACGGCATATTCCACTGATTGTCAGCTCCGACGGTATCGGGTGAACAGGAACCCGGCCTCTTCCAGTACAGAAGCCATCTCGAAACGCTCAGGGACGGTCAGGGACGGTCCCCCGGCAATGCGCTGGGCGTCGCCGGCGGTGAGCATCGGCGACAGTGTCAGACAGAGTTCGTCGAGCACCTGTGCGGCCACGAACTGGCCGAGCAGGCGGGGTCCGCCCTCCGTGAGCAGCCGGGTGAGCCCGCGCTCCGCGAGCGCCCGGACCGCGCGCTCCGGCTCGACCGTGGCGCCCTCGCCGGCGATCAGCACCTCGGCGCCGGCCTTGCGGGCGGCCTCCATACGGTCGGGCGGGGCTCCGGCGCCGGTGACCACGAAGGTGGGGACGAGGGGCGACGTGAAGAGCGGAAGGGAGAAGTCGAGGTCCAGGCTCGCGGTGATCACCGCGATGGCCGGGGCGGGGCCCTGTCCGGCCGCCTCCCTGCGCGCGGCGAAGGCCTCACGCGCGCGTGCCGGGCGATAGCCCTCCAGACGGACCGTTTCCGCACCGACCAGGACGGCGTCCGCGAGACCGCGCAGGGTGCCGAAGATCCGCATGTCGGCGGCGCACGAGATGCCCTGCGAGCGGCCGTCGTGCTGGGCGGCACCGTCGAGCGTGGAGACCATGTTGGCCCGCAGCCATACGTCCTGCCCCAAGGGGTAGGCATAGGCGTCCGCGAGCTCGTCGAGACTCCATTCACGGGGTTCGTGGGCCGCGTGATCTGCTGTTTCGTACGTCACAGGGAACAGGCGTCGCATGTCACGCAGTCTCCCACGGCGTCTAGAGTTGGGTGCTGTGTCGTCCTCCACCACTGCCCCGGCTCAGAGTCCGATAGCCGACGCGGCCCCGCTGTCCCTGTGCGCCCGTGAGCCGCTCGTCCCCGCGGACCGCTTGGTCGCCGAGATGGTGCCCCCGCCGCGCTTCGACTCGGTCCGCTTCGAGACGTACATCCCGGACCCCAAACAGCCCAGCCAGACCGAGGCGGTGCGGGTCCTGAGCGACTTCGCGGCCGGGCTCGGCGGCGCCCACGCGAGCGGCTCGGGCAAGCGGCGGTGGTTCGCCAAGAAGCCCGCGGCACCCACCGGGCCCCGCGGCGTCTATCTGGACGGCGGCTACGGCGTCGGCAAGACCCACCTGCTCGCCTCGCTCTGGCACGCCACCCCCGCGGCCCCCGAGCAGAAGGCGTTCGGCACCTTCGTCGAGCTGACGAACCTGGTGGGCGCGCTCGGCTTCCAGCAGACGGTGCGCACGCTCGGCGAGCACCGGCTGCTGTGCATCGACGAGTTCGAGCTGGACGACCCGGGCGACACGGTCCTGGTGTCGACCCTGCTGGGCAAGCTCGTCGACGCGGGCGTCGCGCTCGCCGCAACCTCGAACACGCTGCCGGGCAAGCTCGGCGAGGGCCGGTTCGCCTCCGCCGACTTCCTGCGCGAGATCCAGGGCCTGTCCGCCCACTTCCGCCCCCTGCGCATCGACGGCGAGGACTACCGCCACCGCGGCCTGCCCGAAGCGCCCGGCCCGTTCTCCGACGAACAGGTGACGAAGGCTGCGTACGCGACGCAGGGCGCCTCGCTCGACGACTTCCCGCATCTGCTCGACCACCTCGCGCGCGTGCACCCCAGCCGCTACGGCGCCCTGACGGACGACCTGAAGGCGGTCTGCCTCACGGATGTGCAGCCCGTCCCCGACCAGTCGACGGCGCTGCGGCTCGTCGTGCTCGCCGACCGGCTCTACGACCGCGAGATCCCCGTGCTCGCCTCCGGACTCCCCTTCGACCAACTGTTCAGCGCAGAGATGCTGAACGGCGGCTACCGCAAGAAGTACTTCCGCGCGATCTCCCGCCTGACCGCGCTCGCGCGGGACGCGAAGGGGCTCGTGAGGGCGTAGGGGGCAGGGGCTCACGCGCGCGTGCGGGGTGGCGTGTGACGGCCGGGACATGAGCGACAGGCCGTCACACGCGTGGTTCCCGTGAACCATGCCGCGTGATACACACGACCGGGTCACAGTTCCTGTCCGCCAGCAGGAGGTTGCCCCATGTCTGAAGCACGTACCGCACGTACCGCTCAGTCCCCCGCAACACGACGTCAGGTCCTCGCGCGCGGCGGCGCTTCCGTCGCCGCCATCGCCTTCGCCGGAAGCCTCTCCGAGCTCTTCGCGGGCACGGCCGCCGCGCAGAGCCTCGGCAACAAGGGCTACGGCCCGCTGGTGCCCGACCCCGCCGGGCTGCTCGACCTGCCCGCGGGGTTCCGCTACAAGGTCCTCTCGCGCGAGGGCGACCCGCTGCGCTCCGGCGAGGGCAAGGTGCCCAGCAACCACGACGGCATGACGGCCCTGGAGGGCAGACACGGCCAGGTCCACCTGGTCCGCAACCACGAGAACCGCGTCACCGCGAAGATCGCCGTGCCGACCGTCGAGGGGCTCACCTACGACCCGATGGGCAAGGGCGGCTGTACGGCACTCACGCTCGACCATCGGGGCAATGTCCTGTCGGAGCGCGTCGCCATCGCCGGCACGGCCGTCAACTGCGCGGGCGGGCACACGCCTTGGGGCACCTGGCTGACCTGCGAGGAGACCGAGGACAAGGCCGGCACGAACGGCTACACCAAGGACCACGGCTTCATCTTCGAGGTCGACCCGGCCGACCCGCACCGCTCGGGTGCCGTGCCGCTGACCGCGATGGGCCGCTTCCAGCACGAGGCGATCGCGATCGACCCGAAGCGGGGCGTCGTCTACGAGACCGAGGACGCCTTCGAGAAGCCGTTCGGCCTGTTCTACCGCTTCCTGCCCGAGAAGCCCGAGGGCGGCCTCGGTTCCCTGCGGGCGGGCGGAACGCTCCAGGCGATGCGAGTACCCGGGGTGCCCGACCTGTCCGTGATCCAGGAGACGGGCGCGACCTTCGGCGGCATCGAGTGGGTCGACGTACCCGACCCGCTGGCCGCGCAGACCCCCATCCGTCTCCAGGACTTCGGCCCGAAGGGCATCACGCACGCGCAGAAGCTGGAGG
The DNA here is from genome assembly GCF_026340095.1 of Streptomyces sp. NBC_01446. Taxonomy (GTDB): domain Bacteria; phylum Actinomycetota; class Actinomycetes; order Streptomycetales; family Streptomycetaceae; genus Streptomyces; species Streptomyces aureus. The sequence goes on from NZ_JAPEPO010000001.1 coordinate 1,865,690, forward strand.
GCTGCTACTGGGGCGGCTCGTCCGTCTATTTCGTCTCCTCCTTCGCCCACAGCGCGCAGGGCTCGGCGGCCGATCACTTCGGGCAGATCTGGCGCTACGACCCGACCAAGCGCCGGCTCACGCTGGTGATCGTCTTCGGTCCGAGCACCGACGTCCAGCTGCCGGGCGAGGAGCCCGACAACATCTGCCTCGCGCCCAGCGGCGGCCTGATGGTGTGTGAGGACGGCGAGGGCGCGCAGCACGTCTTCGGTGTGACCCGCCGCGGCGACGTGTATGCGATGGCGCGCGGGCGCCAGAACATCGGCACGGCGCAGGAACCGGCGTGGGGCGAGTTCGCGGGCGTCACGTTCTCCCCGGACGGCGACACGATGTACGTCAACTGCTACACGCCCGGGACGACCTTCGCCGTGACGGGGCCCTGGCAGCGGTAGCGCAGGTGCCCGGTCCGTCGCACGATCGAGGGACCTGACGGGAAGGGGTGCGCGGTGGCCAAGGCCGACAAGGACACGAAGCGGGAGGGCAAGGGCAAGCCGGCCAAGAGCCCCGGGAAGTCCCGGGCCGAGGCCGGTCAGGCCCCCGGAAAGCCGTCCGGGAAGTCCTCCGGCTCGAAGTCGCCCGTCGCGCTGCGTGAGCTGCTGCGCATCCCCCCGGGCAAGCCCGTGGAACTCGCCTCCTGCGACGCACGGGCGACGCCCGCGGGCCCCTCCGGCAAGGCCGCCGGCGTGGAGGCGACCGCCCGTATGGGTGAACGCCTCGCGGACCTCCAGGAGCGCCTGTGGGCCTCCGGCACGGCGGGCGACCGGCGCCGGATCCTGCTGATTCTCCAGGGCATGGACACCAGCGGCAAAGGCGGCACGGTCAAGCACGTCATCGGCCTCTTCAACCCCTCCGGCTGCCGTATCAAGGCCTTCAAGGCGCCGACCGCCGAGGAGCGCGGCCATCCGTTCCTGTGGCGCATCATGCGGGCGCTCCCCGAGCCCGGCGAGATCGGCATCTTCGACCGCTCGCAGTACGAGGACGTCCTCGCCGCCCGCGTCCGCGGCCTCGTCCCGCGCCGCCGACTGGGCGGCCGCTACGGCCAGATCAACCGCTTCGAGCAGTCGTTGGCGGAGGACGGCGTGACGGTCGTCAAGTGCTTCCTCCACATCTCGTACGAGGAACAGCGCGAGCGGCTCCTCAAACGGCTCGACAACCCGGACAAGCACTGGAAGTTCACCATGGGGGACATCGAGGACCGCGCCCTGTGGCCCGCGTACCAGGAGGCGTACGAGATCGCGCTGGAGCGCTGCTCGACGGATGCCGCGCCCTGGTACGTGGTGCCGGCCGACCGCAAGTGGTATCGCAACTGGGCCGTCAGCAAGCTGCTCCTGGAACATCTGGAGGCGCTGGACCCGAAGTACCCGAAGGCGGACTTCGACGTGGCCGGGGCGAGGGAGCAGTTGCTCGCGCAGGGGTGAGGCGAGGTTCCGGCCCCACCAGTGCCGCCCCCAACTGCGGCTGATTCACCGAGCGTGCCGATCCCGCCCCCTGGGCAGGGTCTTAGGGGTCCTCCCGGGCCCATGAGCCCTTCAGGACGTCGCCCCCTAGGGACAAGGACACGGACACATGGAACGACACGCAGTCTGGGAGTTCACCGACGACCGCGGGCATGTGGCGGCCGCGGGGGACGTGCCGTTACGGGTGGTGGCCTACATACAGGCCGGCGCCACCCTGTGGGACCACGGGATACGGCCGGTGGGGATCTTCGGCTCGTTCCACGACGGGGACGCCGCCGACCCGGCCAAGGCGGGGACGCTGCCGCTCGGCGAGGTCCGCTACCTCGGCGCGGGCGCGGGGCTCGGCCTGGAGGCCGTGCTCGCGGCCGAACCCGACCTCGTCGTCGCCGTCACCTACGGCGGCAGCCAGGTGTACGGCGTCGATCCCGACGTGGCGAAGCACCTGGAGGAGCACGTCCCGGTCGTCGTGGTCGACGTCGGGCAGGGCCGCTCGCTCACCGCGGTCAGGGAGCGCTTCGCCGGGCTGGCGCGCTCGCTCGGGGCGCGGGACCGGGCCGGGACCGAACTGGAGCGCGCCATGCGGGAGTTGGAGCAGGTCGCGCAGGACAATCCGGGGCGGGTACTGGCCCTGTCGCCGGGTGGCCCGGACAGCGTCCATCTGGCCCGCCCCGCCAAGTGGCCCGACCTGAGCGCACTGACGGCCCTCGGCGTACGCACAGTCGAACCGCCGCAGGGGCCGGGCGCCAACTGGAACACGTCCGGGTGGGCACAGGCCGCCGCGCTCACCCCCGACATCGTGCTCGTCGACTCCCGCGCGAACGCGGCCGCGCGCGAGCAGTACGCGGCGGACCCGCACTGGCTGCAGGTCGCGGCCGGGGCACGCCTGCTCCCCTGGAACCCGGAGCTCCCGGCGAGCGAGTCCGCCCACGCGCGGTTCTTCGCTCAGGTGGCCGGGGCGCTGCGGGACACCTGAGCCCCGCGACCCCGCTCTTCGCCCACCTGGCCCGACGCCGCTCCGCACACGCGACATGATGCGCAATTAATCCCATTAGTACGTTTATTGTCGCCGCGTGATGACCTATGTACGGAGATTTGCGCTGGTCTGCGCCCTGGGCGCGCTGGGGGTCGGAGCTGCCGCGTGCAGTGGGGGCGGCGGATCCACCGGGCACCCGGGGCGAGGGGAGGTGAGCGCGTCCACCGCGCCCTCGCGCCCGCCTACACTCGCACCGGGCCCCGCCGGTCTCACCCCCGTGTTCAAGAGCGCTCCCCACCCCCGGGACCGCACCGTCGCCCTCACCTTCGACGCCGACATGACCGCCGACGAGGGCCCCCGCGCCGCGGCCGGTGAGCACTTCGACAACCCGGCCCTGATCGCGACCCTGCGCCGGCTGAAGGTCCCCGCGACGGTGTTCATGACGGGACGGTGGGCCGAGGAGTACCCGGCCGAAGCGAAGTCGATCGGGAGCGATCCGCTCTTCGAGGTCGCCAACCACTCGTACAGCCACTACGCCTTCACCGGTAAGTGCTACGGGCTGCCCACCATGCCGCCCGCGCAGATGCGGTCGGACGTGGAGCGCGCCTTCACCGCGTTCCGCAAGGCCGGGGTGAAGCGCACGGTGCCGTACTTCCGCTTCCCGGGCGGGTGTTACGACAAGGAGGTGCTCCGGAAGCTGACCCCGGCGGGCGTCACGGCCGTGCAGTGGGACGTGGTGAGCGGTGACGCGTTCGCGACGGACTCGGCGGCGGTGGCGCAGCAGGTTCTCGACGGGGTGCGGCCCGGTTCGGTCGTCGTCATGCACTGCACCCGCAGCGCGGCGCCCGCCACGGAAGCCGCGGTGCGCGCCGTCGTGCCGAAGCTGCGGGAGCGCGGGTACCGGTTCGTGCGGGTGTCGGAGCTGATCAGGTCGACGGCCCAGCACTAGGGCCCGTCCGGGGCCCGCACTACGGTGGGAGTCATGGCTGACTACTGCGACGGGCCGGGGCCGCGTACGGACCCGGACGTGTCCGAACCGGCCGGCGCGACCACGGAACCGTTCGCCGAGTGCGTGCTGTGCCGCAGGCCCACCGAGTACCCGGAGTCCCGCAAGGGCGTGACGCTGTGCCCCGTGTGCGAATGGCAGGAGGCACAGCGCACGTCCTGCTCGGGGTGACCGTCGCTGTCGCACGACGCCGCGAAGAACCGATCTTCCGCCTGGCAGACTGGTCCGGTGAGCAGTGACGACCAGACCCTCCAGAAAGACGCCGCCGACGCCTCCGCCGGCGTGCCGCAAGACAGCCCCTTCCGGTCCGAGCGGACCGTACGCGACGAGGCTCAGCAGTTCGTGCTGCCTCTCGTGGTGCGTATCGAGCGGGCCGCTCCCCCGGCCCGCACCGACGCCCTGGAGACGGCTGCCCGCGCCGTCCTCGTGATCCTCTCCGATCCGCGCGCGACCGGCGACGGCGAGTGGGCGCAGGTCATGCGCGACTGGCAGGACGCCCGGATCCGCAAAGTGGTGCGACGGGCGCGCGGCGCCGAGTGGCGCAGGGCGGAGGCGCTCGACGGGATCACGGTGACGGGGAAGTCGGCCGAGGTACGGGTCTTCCCGCCGGTCCCGCTCGACGGCTGGCCCAAGGATCTCGCCCGGCTCCAGGTGTCGGGAACGGAACTGGACGACCCGGAGCCCCCGGCGGACCCGGACCTCACGGCACCCGTCCTGTGGCTGAGCCCCGACCTCGACATGACGGCGGGCAAGTCGATGGCCCAGGCGGGCCACGCCGCGCAGCTGGCCTGGTGGGAACTGACGGACGAGCAGCGCGCGGAGTGGCGCGACGCCGGTTTCCCGCTTTCCGCACGCACCGCGGACACGGACCGCTGGGCCGAGCTGACCACGAGCGGCCTGCCGGTGGTCCGGGACGCCGGATTCACGGAGATCGCCCCCGGGAACACCGTGGTGGCCGAAGGGGGCAGCCACTTCTGTCCTCTCCGGCGCGCACGACGGCCGTAGGCGGGCTGCTCCGCGTCGGCGTCCGGGGCAGCCCGCCCGCTGACGGCTCTCAGGACGCCGGGACTTTCAGCTTGTCCCAGCTGGTCTTGCCCGGAATGCCGTCCGCGTCCTTGCCCTTGAAGCCGAGCTTCTGCTGCCAGGCCTTGTAGGACTTGCGGTCGGCGTCGGTCCACTCGGGGCTGGGCCCCTCCTCGTAGTGGTCGCAGCCCTCGGCGACCAGGCGGCGGCCCATGGCGGTGATGAGCGCGGACTTCTGGCCGTTGTGGAAGAAGCCGCTGCCCGGAAACGGGGCGTGCGACGGCTTGGACGGCGTGGGCTTCGGGTCGGGCCCGGGGTCGGAACCCTGGGACTTCCCGGCGAGCCGGTCGGCGATCCGCTTGCGCATGCCGTCCATCGTGAAACCGCGCGGGTCCTGCTTGCCCGGCTGCCACTCCTTGTGGCCGATGACCGACCGCTCGCTCCAGCCGTAGTGGCGGCAGATCGCGGCGGACACCTTCTCGATGGCCTCCTTCTGCGCCTCGGGCCAGGGGTCCTTGCCGTCGCCGAGGTTGATGCACTCGAAGCCGTAGAAGTGCCGGTTGCCGTCGGTGTCGGCCTCGTTGTCGTGCGGCAGCCTCGACTCGTCGACCACGGCGCGCAGGACGTCGCTGTCGCCCAACCCCGCATGATTGGCACGGCCGTTGCCGACGAGGTGGATCTCGCCCTTCTTGTCGATGACGCCGTGGCACAGCGGCCCCGGCAGGCCCGAGTAGCCGTTGTAGCAGATGTTCACGGAGGCGTCCGTGCCCGAGGTGACGGTGTGGTGGATCATCACGCCGTTCACCGGGCCCCAGGGACCCTTCGTATTGCGGTTGTGCGTACGCCAGTTGCGCACCTCGTGGACCGTCAGACCCTCCTTACGCAGGATCTCCACCAGTTTCGACGCGCTCAATGGTGTGGCCATCACTCGTCTCCTTCCACGGCGGACTCCGCTTCTGCGGTGGTCTGCGACCGCCCGTGCGAGGGGCCCTCGGCCGCGAGTTCCTCACGGTGTGCCTGTTCCTCCGCCGCGAGGGTCGCCTCGTCCGCGGCCGGGATGCCGATCGCGAGCGGGCCGAAGGCGAGGCGCAGGTCGACGGCGCTCTCCTCACCCTTGACCAGGGCCAGCGGGGCGAAGTGGCGGGCGATGCCGGCGGGCCCCTGGAGCAGCGGGCGGCGCGCCGGGTCCGTCGGCCATTCGACGCTTCCCGTGGCGGTGCGCGCGGGGACGAGCCAGTGGTCGCCGGTCCGGTACGTGCCGTCCTTGGCGAAGTACACCTCGACACCGTCCTCCAGAGGCAGCCACTCCCCCTCCGCGACGGGGACGGCGCCGCCCTTCAGGGTTGCGGTCCGGCCCCTGCGCCTCGGGCCCTCGCGGTGGTCCCAGCGGCGCACGAACGGGTGCAGGTGGGGAAGCCGGCCGACGCCCGGTTCGGGCTCGGCGGACAGGCGGACCCGGCGGCCCGGCAGGTCGAGTTCCTCGACGCGCAGCAGGGGCAGGGTTTCCAGGCGGGAGGCGTAGGCGGTGTCCGTGAACTCGACGAAGTCGCCGACGTCCAGGTCGAGCTTGTCGTCGTGACCGAGGGACGCCAGCTGCACCCAGGTGCCGTCGAGTGCGTCGACCGGGAAGACGACGGAGCCGTTCTCGCGGGACCACTTGAAGGTGGCGTCCTTCGCCCCGCCGCCGGCATGGACCTCGACCCGGTACAGCTGGTTCTCCGGACCGCGGTAGCGGGCGTCGGGCCTGACCAGGCACGGGTCCTCGTCGGCGTGGTCGGGCCGCTCGCTGCGGGCGGCCAGCCGGGCGGTGGCTGCCGCCTGGCGCCGCGCCCACTTGTCGAAGGCAACGCGGACGACCTCCTTCGACGGATCGGCGTCCTCGATCGCCAGCGCCGCGAGGGACAGCGGCAGCACCTGCCAGACCACCTTGACGCGGGCCGCGGTGTCCGGCATCGCCGCGCCGAGGGCGACCTCGCGCAGCGCCGGGTCCTCGGCGGCGTTCACCGACCGCTCCCACACGTTCAGGTAGACCACGAAAGGCGACTGCGCGGGCGAGGGCAGCCGGTCGCCGGGCTTCTCCGGGTCGCGGAAGGCGTCGGGCTGGTCCCAGTAGGTCCAGTACGACGGCGGGGCGGCCGTGTCCTCGGCGTCCTCGGCGTTCTCGGCGTCCTCGTCCGGCACAGGCGTTCCGGGCGCCGGGCGGTCCGCGTCGAGCAGGATGCCGTCGACGTAGTAACGGCCGCCGTGGATGTGGAGGGTGTCGATGTCGTGCCTGCCGCCCACGTACTCGACGCGGAAGCCCGCCGCGTCGCGCGGCCCGCCGTAGCGGCCGATCAGGTCCGCGGCGAGGGTGCGGGCCCGATGGAGCTGGATCGCGGTCTGCTCGTTGGCGTCGGCGTCGAGCTGGACGCGGCCCTGCTGGGCGACGACCGCGGAGTAGTGCCGCTCCGGGTGGAAGGTGAGACGGGAGAGATCAGCGTGCATGAAGGGGGTCCCCCTGGTTCAGGAAAGTACGGGTGGGTCGTACGGCGGCACTGCTCATGTCACGAAGAGGATTCCGGCGTCCGTGCCCGCGGGCGTGGACTCCGCGAGCCGTGCGCGCAGACCGTCCTCGCGCTGCGGCCGGTACAGGTCGTGGAAGGCGCCCATCTCGGCACCGTCGTCCGCGCCGCGCCGGATCTCCTCGGGGCAGCGGTCGGCCAACTGCCCGTACCAGGGCGTCCCGTAGCGAATGGCGGCGAACAACGGCTGGACGCCGGGCGTGAGATCAGGCTGGCAGCGGTGCCGTCGTGGCGTGCGCGAGCCGGTGGGGACGTACGAGTACCGCAGGCAGCCGATGCCGCGCCGGGCCACCCGCAGCTGGCCCGTGAAGACCGAGTTCTCGGCGATCTCCACCGCGTGCGTGTGGACTTCGCCGATGACGGTCGTGCGGTGCGCGTGCAGCACGGCGTGGGCGAGGCGGCAGTCCGGTGCGGACAGGGCCTCGCGGTCGTGGCCGGTGGCGTCCAGGATGCTGTCGCGGAGGTGGATGTCGAGGGGGTCCTCGCCGACCTCGTCGCCGATGACCTCGATGGTGCCGAGGATGCTGTGCTCGATCTGGAGGCAGGCGGTGGTGCGTTCCAGGACGAGGCTGGGCTCGTCGGGCGAGTGCGGCTCGCACTCGGGCTCCAGTGACCAGCCGGGTACGAGGGTGGTGTGCCGTAGGACGACGGCTCCCATCGGCCCGGTGACGTTGATGCCGCGCCCGGCGACCAGCAGCCCGTCGAGGACGATGCGCGGTCGCTCGTGCGGGGCGCAATCGTCGGCCACGGCACGGATGTTGAGGGCGTCGGGCCGGTTGCTGTACCAGTCGAGCAGCCGCATCACCGGTCGCGTGCCCTCGGCCGCCCGGAGCTCCAGCCGGTCGCCGGGGTCGAGGTCGAAGTCCAGCTGCTCCTGGTAGGCGCCGCTGTGCGTGATCTCGATGATTCCGTCGGGGCCGGTACGGTCCGCACGGCGGTCGTGCCGCCAGGCCCGGTACGCGTCCATGATCTGCCGGTACGGCTGTCCGGGGCCGACCCGGTAGAAGGCGGCGTCGGGCCGGTCCACGCGGTCGTGCCGCTCGTACTCGCCGCCGCCCATGTCGGCGCCGGACGCGTAGTGGTAGTCCACCCACACGCCCTGCCGGGGCGCCGAGCGCGCACCGAACGCGATCCGCCCGAGCTCCGGGTCGACGGCGACCTGACCGCGCTTCGGCCGGTAGCGCCACTCGGACAGGTCGGCGACCACGATGTCGGACGGCGGTACGGGCTTGTCCTCGCCGTCGCGCCGGACGACGAAGCTCTTGCCGGGGCCGTAGTAGTCGAGGAGGCGGTCGTGGAGCAGGCGGCGGGTGATGAACGCGGGGACGTTGTCGACCGTGGCGATGTGGGTCGGCGACGGCTCCGGGACCGGCTCGGTGACCAGGGGGCTGTCATGGCCGAGGATCGAGAACGTGTAGAGGTTGCGGGCGCGGTCGATGCAGTAGGCCGGAGAGGACGTCAGCGAGTACGCCTTGAGCCGCCAGACGAAGAGGCCGACTCCCGCCGGGGTCCAACCACCCTGCCTCTTGGACGAGTTGGCGCGGCGGACGTCGACGGTGCGGGAGGTGCTGTCAAAGGGGCCGCCGGCGAGCGCGAGCGCCGAGCCGTCCCGGAGGTCGAGGAGGCGCCCCCTCTCCGCGGCCGTGTCCCGGTACAGCTTCACCGACTGGTGGTGAGCGACCAGCCGCGACAGCTCGACAGCCCGCGCGGGCCAGCCGGCGACCTGCTCGGAGATCTCCTCCAGCAGGTGCAGGGTCCCCTTGCGGCGGCGGCCGGCGACCGTGGCCGCCACGTCCGCGCGCGGCGCGACGGCCTCGGCCAGCGCGGCACGCCCGCCCTCGTGCAGGCCCGCGGTGAGGACGCGCTCGTAGCCCGGCAGGGTGCGGTATCCGACCAGGTCGCCGAGGTACGGCAGCACCCAGGGGGCCGCCGTCTCCACGAACAGGTCCTCGTAGCCCTGCTCGACGCCGTCGCGGACCCGGTCGAGCTGCTCGGCGACGACCGCGAGCAGCGCGCGCAGCGGCTCGCCCTCCTCGGCGTCGCGCAGGAGGTGCCAGCGGGGCAGCAGGGCGGCGAGGCCGTCAGGTTCCCGGTTCGTGGTGAGGGCTGTCGGGTCGAACTGGACATCCGCTGAATGCGCGGCCATCACTTGACCTCCGTCAGAATCAGGGTGCCCGCGGCTCGCGGGGACAGCAGGGCGAGCTGGGCGGGGCGGATGCCGCGGAAGACGAACACCGACCGGCCCTTCGCCAGGCGCCGGGTGTCGGTGATGTCGGGGTTGAGGCGCAGGAGTTCGGCGAGCGGAATGCCGTGGCGCGCGCAGACCGCCGACAGGGTCTCGCCGTCGGCGTCGCGGACGGTGTGGATCTTCTCGTCGTACGTCGCCTCGCGCGCGGGAACACTCGGCCGCGGTGCGCCGGGGTCGGTGAGCAGCTCGGCGAGCTCTTCCGGGGTGGCGGACGCGGGGACGCCGTTGAAGACGTCGACGTCAACGTAGTCGACACCCGGCACGGTGTGGGCCGCCGCGAGAAGGTCGGAGAGCCGGGCGGGCTGCCCCAACTCGCTTCCCTCATAGCCGAGTCGGCGCAGCAGCACCTGCCGCAGCCGTGGTTCGACGAATTCCCAGGCGTGGTCCGCAGCGACCTTCACCCTGGCGGCGACGAGCAGCAGGACCAGCTCACGCACGTCCACGCGGACGGGCAGGTTGACGTCGCCGTACTCGGTGAGGGCCCCGCGCAGGGCGCGCAGGGTGGCTGATCCCGCACCGTCTCCGTCCAGGGGCACGTCGTCGGTGCCCGCGACCGTCACGTGCAGCACGCGCCGCCGTCCGTCGAAGAGTTCGCGTGCGGCGGCCCGGCCGATGCCTGCACGGGAGCGGGCGAAGTCCTCGTAGTCGGCCGCCGAGACGAGCCGGTCGAGGGCGGAGACGGCCAGCGGGACCGTCCGGCGGGTGAGGCCCGGACCGTCCGCGTCGGCGCCGCCCGTCGCCGGGCGGGGGTTCGTGACGGCGGTGACGCCGAGCGGGCGGGTGAGGGGCTGGGTGAGGCGGTCGGCAGGGACGTTGGCGGCCTTGCCGGTGCCGAAGCGGTAGCGGGCGTGGACGTTCTCGTGACCGCTGGGCAGCCGGGCCCCGTGCACGCCGTCGCCGAAGGTGACCGTCGTCCGGCCGTCGGAGGCGGTGCCGGTGATGTAGATCCGCTCGCGCGGGCCGCGTCCGGCAAGGCTGTCGACCTCGTGCCACAGGACGCCGTCGACCCGGATCTCCAGCACCGGTGTGGCGCCGAGGGGGTTGTCGTCGGCAAGCCAGGTGAGCGGGGACTGCCAGAGCGCAAACGCCTGGTTGACGCGGTCCGAGTCGCCGCTGCCGATGGCCTCCTCCCGGCTCTCGCCGTGGGTGGCCTCGACGACGTTTCCGAGGATACGGACGGTCTCGCGGCGGTAGCGGTGGGCGAGGTCGGTGGTCAGGGTGAGGTGGGTGTGGACGCGGTCCCCCGGCAGCTGCGGGTCCACGGTCGCGTCGGCGGCGGCGATCGTGACGACCTCGGTGGCGGTGACGCCGGCCGTCCCGGGGATGTCGCTGCGCTCGCCGGTCACGATGAGGGTGCGTCCGGCGCCCAAACCGTCGTACAGCTCGGCGAGTTCGATCCCGTTGCCGTGGACCTCCTCGCCGAGCGGCTCGTCGGCCAGGCGCAGCGGCGCGCCCGCCGCGTGCACGGTGGTGTCGCGGATGTGCGACAGGAGGACGTCGAACTCGTCCAGCCAGGTGTCGGCGAGGGTGAGTTCGGTGCCGCGGCCGGTGATCCCGTAGTTGGTGTACGCCGCCGTGCGCACGGCCACGACCTGGGTCGTGACGAACGCGAGCTCGGGGTCGCCGGGTATGCCGTCCTCGGCGCCCTTGGCGGGGCGCTGGATCGCGACCCAGCTGCCGACCGTGATGCCGGTGTGCACGGTGTCGAGCTGCAGGACGCGCCGGTCGACGGCCGCGTGCTTGCCGGCGATGACGATCTCGACCTTGGGCTCGCTGCTGCCCACCCCGTAGCGCAGGCTCACCTCGTACTCACCGTGGGTGAACTGCTCGGTGGCGCCCGGACGCAGGGAGATCTCCTGCGTGGTGCCGTCCTTGACGCCGACGTGGATCAGGCCGTCCTCGTCCGGACGGGACACGAACAGGGTGCATTCGGGCAGACCGTTGCGCAGGCGCGCGGTGACGCCGGGCTCCTGGGAATCGGCGGGGACGGGGGTCCCCCCGCTCGCACGGGTTCGGGAGTGGGGGAGGGTGAGCCAGCTCAGCTCGCGGTCCTGGGCGGAGCGCGTCGACAGGTCGACCTGGCCGGGGCCCAGCGCGAAAGTGATCTGCCCGGTGACGGGCAGCGGCACTGCCCGCTGGTCGGAGCCGTTGCCCTCGACGTACTGGAACTCCGCCCGGATCGGCGCCTTGCCCGCGGTGTCGTGGACGACCCGCAGGCTGGTCAGCACGGCCCCGGTGAGCGGCCAGTCCGCGCTGCGGATGACCCGTCCCTTGTCGTCCTGGACGGGCTTGAGCGGGGCCGTGGCGCCGAAGGGGGCCGCGGTGATCCGCATCGCGAGCAGGTCGCGCAGGAGCCGCGCGCTGCCGGGGGCGGCGGCCGCCGCCCTGCGCCAGGCCGGGTAGAGGCCGGCGAGGCCGGGGTTGAGGACCGCGAGGACAGCGGCGGGGTCGGCACTGGCACGTGGAGCACCGGTTTCCGGGCCCGGCCCGGCGGTACGCAGGGCCGGAAGTACGGCAGACAGCGCCTGGTAGGCGGCGGTGCGTGGGTCGCCCTTCGGGGGCGCGGGGAACTGCGCGACCAGCCCCGACGGCGCCGCGGCCCGACGACTTCCCGCCGCACCGTCCTCGACACTTGTCGCCGGCGCCAATTCGAGTGCTCGCTCGGCACGTTCGGCCAGCACCGCCTGCAGCTGCTCGAACCAGGCCGCCACGTCCTCCCACGGTTCGGCGAGCACCTGCGCCTCGCCGAGGCGGGCGACGGGCTCCGCGAGGCAGGCCGCGAGGCTCTCGGGTGTCTTCACGTCGTCCAGAGCCGCGCGGAGCGGGGCCAGCACCTGGTCCTCGAAGTCCTCGATCAACCGGCTCACCGGCCGCGGGTTCGGGACCTCCGGCGTGGGCGGCTCCTCCCCCGGCTCACCGGGCGCCGCGGGCTCGGCGGTCCACCGCCGCACCTCGTCGACCAGCTCCTTCAGCGTGGGCGGTGCCGACTTCTGCAGGGAGATCGCCGTGATGTCGTCGTCCCGGTCGGTGCGTACGCCTGCTACGGGCAGCAACTCCCGTTCACCGGCGGCCTGTTCACCGAAGACGAAGAGCAACTGGTCGCCGGTCTGCAGGGAGTTCGCGGTGCCCTCGACGAAGAGTTCGGAGCGGCGCTCCAGATCCTCCGGGGTGACCAGGGACGGCCGGCGCCTGCGCACCTTCAGCTCGTTCCAGTCCCAGCGGGCCGTGAGGTCCCGGCTGGTCTCGAAGGTCACGGACTCCTCGTCGGCGGAGGCGGGCACGCCGTGGGTGCGCGCGCCGCGCGGGATCAGCACGGGCAGCGCCTCGGCACGCGGGTCGCGTTCGAGGGTGTACGCGAGGTGGGTGGTGGCGGCGACACCCGGCCGCGGGCGGTGGCCGACGAGCCGGCCCAGCAGGACCAGCGACCGGTGCTCGCCCGCCGTACGGAGGTAGGCCTCGTCGGCGATCCGCTCCGAGTGGAACGTGAGCAGGTCGCCGAGGACGGCGGTGGCGTCGAGGAGACCGATCGCCGGGTCGTCGGGGGTACGGACGGTCAGGCCACCGAGCGCCGGGTACGCCGGTGAGGCGAGCCGGTCGAGCAGGGCGGCGAGGAACGAGCCGTACTCGCCGACGCGGTAGTCGAGGGCGGTGCGGCCGGGCGGGTTGTGCGGCGGGGCGGGCGCGAGACGCTCGTCGTGGCCGCCGCGGCAGCCGCAGGCGCACTCTTCAGAGGCGGTCATCGGGGGCACCTCCCAGGGATATCGCCAGGTGGCCGTTCTCCGGCCGGTCCGGGTCGTTGTCGCACGTGGCGATCTCCAGCGGGCCGAGCCGCAGCACGCCGTCCTCCCTCTCTCCTCGGTCCTGCTCGAACAGCCGCCGCAGACGGTCGACTTGGACGTTCCGCACGCCCGGCACGGCCGCGGCGACGGCGACCAGACGGCTCAGGCGGACGGGCTCGCCGAAGGTCAGCGCGTCCGGGTGGAAGAACCCGAGCCGCCCGCCGGGGAGGCGGCCGCTGCCGAGGACTCGGTACAGCTCGGCCAGCACCTGCCCCTGCTGATGGCCGGGCGCGGCGCACACGCTCAGCGCGATCTCGAGCGGCACCGGACGGGCGGGGCCGACCACGAGGTCGTGGCCGATGCGCCGGTACGCCTCCAGGGACTGCTCGACCCGGGCGAGCAGCTCGGCCGGCGGCTCTGCGCTGCCGTACGCGTCGATCGCGACGTGAGCCTCCTGGACACTGCCGGTCCAGCGGATCTCCGCCGCGGCCCGCTGCACACCCGGCAGAGCGCGGGCGAGGTCCGCGTAGTCCTCGGCGGTGACCGCGCGCAGGCGGGTGCGGCGCAGGTCGAGCGGGGCCAACTGGCGTGCCTGATCGACGGGCTCGGGCTCGACCCCGCCGGTGGCGGGCAGCGGGTTGCGGACCACGGTGACCCGCGGCTGTTCACAGCCACTCTGGACGACCAGGTGGTTGATGGCCTCCGCGCCGACGTTGCCGGCGATGCCGCCGCCGAGCCGGTGACGCAGGGCGAGCCGGCTGCCCGGCGTCGGCCTGGCGCCGTGCCGGCCGTCCCCGAAGCGCAGGGCGACACGGCCGTCGTCCTCCAGCTCCCCGACGAAGTGCCGGTCGCGGGGCCCGCTGTGGAGCAGGTCGCGGCGGGGCATCCAGGTCAGGTCGCCGTCCTCCACGTGTACGGCGGGCAGTGCCCTGCGCGGGTCCTGGCCGAGCGCGGCGGCCGCGGACCCCCGCAGCACGGGCTCGTCGGGGTGCAGTCCTGCCGCGTACGCCGGGCCCCAGCTGTGCGCGATCTCCCAGGCGATGTGCCCGTCGAGGACCGCGCCCGCACGGGCCCGGGACGCGAGGATCTCCGCGCGGCGCAACTTCGCTTCGAGCAACTCGTCGTTTCTGTGCAGGAGTTCGCGCAGGGCGCGGACGGGATGCGTGCGCAGTTCGAGCCGCTCCAGGACCTTCAGGCCGTAGATCACGGCGAGTTCTTCGATCTCCTCGTCCCCGAGCCCGTCGCGGTCGCGGGCGCTGCGCCACAGCTCGACGAGCCGCTGCCGCACCCGGCCCGCGATCGCGGCGATCCGCTCGGCCTGCCCGGCGGCCACGACCTGCGCGTCGGGGAACGGCACCGCCTGTACGACCGGGGAACGGCCGAGAACGGGGCGGAAGCGGGGTGTGATGCCCGGGTAGACGGATTGCGCGAGCAGGGTGCGCAGGGCAGCCGTCTGGGCGTACGCCGTGCCGGGCACCACACGCTCGTGCCGCTGCCCGGCGCGCTCCAGACCGAGTCCGGCGCGGACGGTCGCCGCCTCACCCACCACCTCGAACAGCTCGCGTACGTCGTCGGGTACGAGTGCCTGCCCGTCCGCCGTCCGGTCCGTGAGGGAGTTGATGAGCCGGGCCGGTGCGTTGCCCTCGTCCCGGTCGCCGCAGCCGAAGGTGAGCGAAGCGAGATGGGGGTACCCCCGGCCGGAGGCTGGGGGAGGGTCGCAGGGCGCGACGACGGCCGGACCGGGCGGCACGGTGACCGTCTGAGGGAGTCCGGTGAGGGTTCGGCCGTGGTCGACGAGGACGACGTTGCCGCGGGCCAGGCTCACGTCCTCGACGGGCAGGCAGTCGCGGCCGGCGCGCGTGGTGAGGCGGAGCGGGAAGCGCAGAGCGTCCTCGGCGGCCCAGGTGACCTCCAGGACCGGCTGGTCCTCGATGCGGTCGACGCCCGGGGTGACGGAGGTGAGGCGTACGGCCTGGCGGTGGCGGGGATCGGCGTCGCCGGGGGTGCCCGTACGCGGGCCCTTCACCTCCTCCAGGACCAGCACGTCTCCGGGGCGGAGGGCGAGTCGGCGCTCCCGGCAGGTCTCCGGGTCGTCCCACTCGTCGCGCAGGGTGGCGGAGGTGGCGCCCGTGGGCAGAGTGCACAGCTCGCCGCCCCAGGTCCACAGGCGGATCCTGTTGTGCGCGACCTTCAGTTCCAGCGGGTCGGCGGCGACGACCGGTTCGAAGATCTCCACCGAGCCGCGCTCGTCCAGGTCGCCGATGTCGCTCTCGTCGATCACCGTGCCCGGTTCGGGCCGGTCGTGCGGATCGAGGGTGCGCACGTCGACGGAGGCGAAGCGGAAAGTGCCCGGAGCGAGGGTGGTGTCACCCGCGGTCTGCACGGTGACATACGCCCGCGCGGTGCAGCCGTCGTTCATGGCGTAGTCGATGAGCCGGACGTGCCGCCGCACGGAGACCCGGCGGCGCGCGGTGTCCAGGTAGGCCTCGGTGGCCACCGCGTCCTGCTGGTAGCTGATCTGATCGCCGGTGTACGCGAGCAGCTCGACGAGCGTGACGCCCAGGTCGGCGGGGTTTCGCTCGACCCGGTCGGGGGTGGTGAGCGCGAGCCGGTCCAGGAGCAGTTTACGGATGGTCTCGTAGTCGCGGACCGTGTAGTCGACGACGGGCGCCTCCGGGAAGTCCGCCTCCTGAGGCTCGGCCTCCTTGCAGTCGAAGGGGGTCGGGCAGTCCGGCCGGAAGGCGAAGGACGCACGGTGGTAGCGCTGGTCGAAACCGCGGAAGGGCTCGGTGCCGGGGCGCCCGTACGGGTCGGTCTCGACGAGCGAGAACACGTACTCCGAGGTGTCTCCGGCCCGGTCGAGGGTGACGTGGAGCCGGTCGTCGAGCTCCGGGTCCTCCTCGCGCTCGATGCTGACGTCGACGGCGGTGATGCCGGTGATCCGGCGGCCGCCGTCGATCCGGACGTTCTCCGGTCCGAGGCGGTGCGGCGCCTTGCCGAGGAACATGACAGTGAGCAGCAGCCCGTCGTCACTGACCTCGACGGAGTCAACTCCGTTGAGCCGAGCGGCTCTTACCTTGGCGCGGCGGGAGGTGGTGGTACCGGTGGTCACGCCGCCCTCCCTTCGAAGACGTCGTCCGCGCGGGTTCCGGTGGCGCGCAGGACGTACGACAGGTGGACCCGAACGGCGTCGTCGGCGCTCTCCACGTCGAGGGCCACCACGTCGATGAGGTCGCCGAGCCAGCGCTGGAGCGACGCCTGCACGGACAGTTCGAGCGTGCTGACGAGTTCGGGGCTGTTCGGGGCGAAGACCAGATCGAGGAGCCCGCAGCCGAAGTCGGGGCGCATCACCCGCTCGCCGGGGCTGGTGAACAGCAGTTGCTCGATCAGGTCGTGGACGTGTTCACCGTGGGCGGCGTGCGCGGTGCGTCCCCGGCGGTCGGCACGGAAGGGGAACGCGATGTCGCTGCGCGGGCGGGTTCCCCGGCTCGTCGGGCTCATCGGACGGTCACCTTTCGCTGGGTGGCCTGGACGACGGGCGGCCCCTGCGGCACGAACGCCGCGGTGAAGCACTGGGCCGCCGAGGTGTCGAGCAGCACGGGGACGCCGGCGACGGTGACGCCGGTGCCGTCGGCGGTCCAGCGGACCGAGACACAGGGCTTGTGCACACCGTCCTGGGTGTGCGGGCAGCCGGTGACGACGTACGTGTGCGCGGCCGTGGCGACGGCCGCACCCTCGATGCGTACGCCGCCGGAAGGTGTGGTGGCGGCGGTGACGCGGCCGCCGTGCGGGCAGCCGATCACGGCGCCGGCGTCGAGCAGACTCCCGGACACTTGGTGCTTCCCCCGTCTTCTATCGCTTCGAGAGCACGGTCAACTGGCCCTCGTTGATGGTTACTTCGTTGCCGCGGAGTACGACTTCGGCTCCTGCGCCGGTCGCGATGACCACGGCCTCCCTGGTGATGCGGATGTACGCGCCGCCCTGAGCCTGGAGCAGGATCCCCTGCTCGGCACCGGCGGTGTCGTTCATGACGAGCTTGTGCGCGGCCGGTGTCTGTACGACGACTGGCTTGCTGGGCGAGTTCGCCGCCAGTTCACGCCGCGCGTCGGGCGGCAGCTCCTCGGCCGTGCCGTACCAACACCCGGTCCACACGGGGAAGCTGGGGTCCCCCTGCTCGAACTCCACCCACACGCCCGCGCCCGGCGGCGGCACCACGAACTGCCCGGCCTCGGGCCCGGTGAACGGCAGGCACGGAAGCGCCCAGGTGGACGCCTCGTCACCGAGGACGTCCGGGACCTCGACGGTGATACGGCCGATGCGCAGCGGATCGTTGTTGTCCACGACCCGGCCGCGGAACTTGCCGAGGTAGCTGTTGTTGGGTGCCGCCATGCTGAACTACTCCTGATCGGTGGGTCGTTCGTGCTCTTACGGCCGGACGTAGTCGCTGCGCGCCTCCAGCCCCTCCCTGGAGAGGGTGAAGTTCTGCTGGAAGGACCCCGGCCGCAGGTTGTGCGTGACGGACTTGACGTAGTAGTCGCCGTCGTAGGCCCGCCCGGAGCCGCGCACGCCCACCAGTTGGCGGGGCTGCAGGATGTACCCGTGCCGGTTGACGTCGAGCGACCCGGACCCGGAGACGACATCCGCCGACACGGCAGCCCTGGCGAGGAGTTCGGCCTCGGCCTGCTCGCGCTGCTGCTTGGCGGTGCCGGAGAGGGTCTTGCGCTTGAGGGCAGGGGTGGGCCGGCGGCCGAGGGGCGGCCGCAAGGGGCTGATCGGCGGCTGGGGCAGGAGCGTGGACTGCCGGGTCCCCGGATCCTGCCACCGGGCCTGAGGCTCTTCCCGCGCGGTCCCGTCGTAGGCGAACGTCAGCTGATCGACGGTGGTATTGGCGTCCATGTTGACGTTGAGGGCGTGCTGCCGGATGCCGAGGCGGACCTCGGGTCCCCAACGGGCGGAGGACTGGCCGGGGTTGGGCCCGGGGTCGAGGTAGAAGGTGTACCCGTTGGCGCGGGCGAGATCGGTGACGTACTGGAGGTCGGTGCCGGTCTGGTAGTGGACGCGGAGGTCCTGGTGCGGGGGCTGGGTGATCTTCTCGGCGTAGACGTCGGGCCGGATGCCGTAGTCGGAGTAGCGCCGCAGGATGCTCAGAACCCGCTCGGAGGGCGGGAGGTTGGGGTACCGGGCGGTCCGCTCCTCCAGATCCATCAGCAGGGTCAGATCCTCGCCGGTGACGGTGAGGGTGGAGTGGCCGGGCTGGTTGCTGGCACCGACCTCCTGCCGCACGATGAGCCCGTCGAAGAGCACGTCGGGGGTACCCCGGACGCTGACCGTGACGATGATCCGCGTCTTGGGATCGAAGAACCCCTCGGGCAGGAGCCGCTGGTTGATGACGCCGGTCTTGGTGAGATCGAAGGCCAGCTGGAACCCGCTGCGTTCGCCGGCGGTGGCGGTGATCTGGGCGGACAGCAGGGCCTCGGTCACCTCGGCGGGCACGGGCCGGGCGAGCTTCGGCCCCATGAGGAGCGTGATGTGGACGGAACCCTGCCCGACGGGCTGCTCAGACACGCCGGTGCCCTCCGGGCGCAGGGATGTCGATGACCCGTCCGACCCCGGCCTGGTCCGTCAGCTCCCGTGGATCGAGTACGGGATTGGCGTCGGCGATCCGCCACCACTGGCCGGGGTCGCCGAAGTACTGCTGGGCGAGCAGATCAGGGCGCTCCCCTGACCCCACGACATGCTCTTGCGTCTCCTGCACGTCGAGCGGAGGCAGTAACCGGCGCTTGGCGTAACGGACTTCGGTCCCGTCTTTCTGGACGTGTATGCCGATCTCGGCGTCGTGGTACCGGCTGCTCCGCGGATAAGGATGGGCCCCGGGTATCGCGCTCAGGGCACTCTCGTAGGACTCGATGTCAGCCATGACGGTGGCCCGTCAACCCCTTCCACTCAGCACGTCGGCACCCGGCAGCCCGAGGGCCCCGAGACTCCCGCCGCGCGCGGCGGCGGCGAGCCGCTCCTTCTGCGCGAGGTGGGCCATGTACAGATCGGCACCGCGGTGCCCGGCCGGCAGATCACTTACGGTGAGGATCTTCATCCCGATGCTCAGCGAGGCCCGAATCGGATTGAGATTCACGTCGAAGGCGGACTCATTGACGGAAAGCTCGGTGAGCCGCACGGGCATGACCCGCTTGCTGCCCCACGTGAACAACGTCAACGGCATCTCGATCGGACTGATCTCAATGGTCCCGTTCTGCGCGAGCCGACTGGCGGCGCGCAGCTGAGCGGTGGTGGGCTGCACGAGCATTTCGAGGGTCGCGAGCTGCGGGTGAATCCCGTCGGGCGCCGCGATCTCCAGCTGATCGGTGGCATCGATCTCGGCGGTGAACTTCCAGGTCTCCTCGGCGGGACCCTTGAGGCGCAGGGCCTCGTTTCTGTCTCCCCCACCGCTGCCTCCACCGCCACCGTCCCCGCTGTCGCCGGCGGTCTGGGGGGCGATGCTGCGCTCCAGGGTGTCGGGGTTGAACTGGAGGACGATGATGCGCTGGGGGGTGCCGGTGTCGGGGTCGACGACGACTATGCCGGAGCGGATGGGTTTGGGGATGTCTGCGTAGCGGGTCATGCGTCACCCAGCCCCGCGCGACGATAGACGTGCACAATCTTCTCCGCTTCTGCCCGCACGCGTTCGTCCGCGTCGCTCTCGGCCATCACCTTGACGATGGGGAAAAGCTCGGGCCATTCCATGTACGCGGTGGCTCGGGCGGCCGCGGCCCGCACCATGGGCTGTTCGTGTGCCATCGCGTGAGCCAGCGGCGGCATGAATTCCGGCGAGTGGATCGGTGGAGCGCCCAGGCCGAGCCGGAAGACGGACTGGGCCAGGCGGCGCGGGTCGGCCTCCTCGTAGGGACCCTCGAGGAGTTCCGCCGAAGACCAGATGTCCAACTCGCGTTCCGCCTCCTCGAGCAATTCTCCCAGCCGTTCACGGTCGGTACCGTAGAAGAAGCAGGTGAATTCCCCGGAGGCGCGATCTCGCGTGACCTGGAAGTGGTTTTCGTCATCCACCACCCAGATTCTGGACATTCTTCCGGTGCCACTGTCCTCTGTGGGTTGCTCGGCCCAGCCGTGCCGCTTGGCGAAGGCCTCGGCCGCTGCCCAGTCACGCTGCTTCAGCACCAGGCGCCGGGTGCGTGTCGGAGCATGATTCGGCATGTGATCCCTCTTATCTCTTTCCGGTGACCAGGGCCTTGCCGGCCCTCTTGCTCTAGTTCAGTCCGTGAGCGTCCAGGATCTCCTGCCTGATCTTCTCGAACACGTCTTGCTTGACCTTCTCCGGTGACATGTCGTCGCTGAAGTCGAAGGTGTAGCCGCTGAGGAACATCTGGATGTACCTCGCCTCGCGTTCAGCCAGGTCCTCGCCTCCGATCAGAGGTTTCTTGCGGTTGGGCGCGCCTGCGATGCCCAGCTTTTCCTGACCCCGTTGCTTCCTGAGATCCTTCTGCTCGTCCTTGGTGTTCGCGGCATCCAGTTTCTCTTCGTAGCGCTGGACGAGTTCCTTCAGCTGGTCTTCCTTGCTCTTTCCACCGACCCAGGCATCCTTGCTCGGAATGGCCTTCTGAGCGCCTGGGGGAGCCACGGGGTACGCTTCGAGCGCATTCTTGATCAGCGCTGAATCCCCCCTGGCGGCACCCCGGGCCAGCAGCTTGGCGAGCATCGCAGAGTAAACCCTGGATGATTCATCCCTGCGCTTCTCGCTGTATCCGGTCACGGTCATCAAGGTGCGCATCTTATTGCGCTCCAGCTCGCTCACCTGACGGCCAGGGCGGTCCCCCCGGAAGGCCTTCAAGTACTCCCCGCCCAGTTGCTCGAGGTAGGCATATCCGTGCACGCCTTCCCGGGCCGCGAACTTGCTGTAAGGCGGAGCGTCGCCGCGCACTTGCCCTTCCTGGCGCATATGGGCCACCGTGTTCACGCCGCCGGCCATTTCATGCATGGTGACGCCGCCGCCCTCACCCTCGAACTCGAGCCCCCAACTGCCGGGCATGTCGTACTCCACGTGCTCCCCAGTACCCACTTTCTTCCCGGTGGCGGGATCCTTCCGCTGCTTCTCACGGGTTCCCTTCTCGTCGCCGAACCGAGGGAACGCGCCTTCGGTCTCCAGATCGTCGAGGTACGAGGTCAGCTCACCGAAGCTCGATCCCTCGTTGGCCGTGACCTTCGTGACCTTGCCGGTCTCCTCGTCGCGGGTGTCCTGCGCGGGACTGCTGAGATCCTTCTTGGCGGCCGACTTCCCCCGCACCTCGGCCGACAGTTCTCGGATGAACGCGAGTGCTTCCCGGGGCTCGATCGTGACGCTCGTTCCGGGAACCACGATCTGCGGCGGACTCGCCCACGCCTGAATGGTGAACTTCCGTCCGGCACTCGCCGCCACGCGGGACAGCCGGTACCAGGACCGCATCGCCGTGAGGGTGGCGTTGAGGATGCGCGGTGGCACTCCCTTGCGCAGCATGACCTTGAGGATGGGGCGCATCCGCGCCACCGCCTTGGCCAGCCGCTCGTCGTGGTTCTGCTCCTTCTTCCGCTTCTTCTGGTCCTCTTGCCGACGCTTCTGACTGGCCCTGTCCCTCTTGTGGTCGCGCAGTCGGTCCTTCTTCTTCTTGAAGAGGTTCCGCAGCTTCGACGCGCCGTTCTTGAGCGCCTTGCCGACCTTCGACTTCTTCAGTTTCCGGCCGAGTGTCTTCGCCGCGTTGCCGACCTTCTTCAGTGCTGACTTCACAGCCCCCTTGGCCTTCGCCAGGGTCTTGGCAGCGGGAGACTTGGGCTTCCTGGGCCTGGTTGGCTTGGGGCCCTCGATCTCCTTCTTGGTCGACGTCTGCGGTTTGGTGTCCTTGTCCGCCGAGGACTTTCCGTTCGCCGGCTCCGACTTGGTGTCCTTCGGCTTGGTGGCTGCAGGGTCCGTCTTCGGGGGTGACTTCGGGGGCGCCTTCGGCGAAGCTCCGTCCTTGGACTTCACGGGAGACTTCAGGTCAGGCGAAGGCTCGCCCTTCGGCTTCCGGGCGATCCCCGGCTCGCCGAGCCGCTGTCGCGCCCTCCGCATCGCCCCCCGAGCCGAATTGACCGCCGCCCCCGCCGCCTTCTTCGCCCCGCCCCCGACCTTCTTCAGGCCGTCCATGATCTTCTGGGCCATGCCCTTGAGGCGCTTGCCGACGCCCTTTGTCGCTGAAGACAGCTTCTGTAGGAGGAAGTTGGTGATGAAGTCCAGGAGGGCCACGACGCCCGCCGCGACCGCCTCCGCGAACAGGCAGGCCGCCGGGCCCGCCTTGACCGCCTTCAGGTAGGCCCAGAACTTGCCGAACGCCGACAGGATCGAGCTGACCGTCGACCACGCCGCCATCAGGCCCTGGATGATCGTGAGGATCGCGCCCGCCGCCGGGACGATCATCGACACGACCTTCTCGATGACCAGCGTCGCGATCATCATCGGGAGCGAGGCGATGATCGCGTCCCAGGCCATCTTGCCGATCTGTTTGATCGACACGCAGCCCTTTACCAGGACGTCGATCACCGCTTTACCCAGGCCGAGGATGCCCTCGACCTTCGTGTCGAACCAGCCCTTCACCGCCACCTTGATGGCGCCCCAGAGGTGGTCGGTGATGCCGGTCTTGGCCGAGCTGCCCGCCTTGGAGATCCAGCCGCCCGGGTCGGGCGCGATGTCGGCGACCAGCGCCGCGAACTTCCCCAGCGCCTCGATCGCCGCCTGCGCGAACTTGATCGCGCCCACGATGATCGCCTGGTAGGCCTTGATGACCGCCTTTACGCCCGCCTCCAGGACGTCAAGCAGTTTGTTCAGGCCGGCGGCAAGGGCGTCCAGCAGCGCGTTGACCGCCTTCTTCAGGCTGTCCGCCAGCTGGTTGACCTTCGCGATCGCCGCGTCCCGCAGGCCCTCGATCGCCTTGCGGAAGCGGTCCCGGAGTTCGGGGAAGGCCGCCAGCAGCTTGTCGCCTATCGCTATCAGGACGTCGGCGAGTGCGTTGATCGCCTTGATCGCCAGATCGCGTACGAACTCGATGGCCTGGTTGGCCCACTCCTTGAACTGGTCGATGATCCCGTTGACGGCCTTGCGGGCGGCGTCGAAGACCGCGGTGACGGCGGCGAGCAGGCCCTTGAAGAAGTCGGCGACCTTGTCGGCGATCCAGCCGAACAGGCCTCCGGAGGGCTTCTTCTTCTCCTCCTTCTTCTTCTGGGCCTCCTTCTCGGCGTTCTCGCGCTCGGTGTCGATCGAGGCGTTGTCCTTGTCCTTGCGCTCGCCGACCTCCTTGTCCTTGTCGTCGCGGGCCTTGACGATCTCCTTGTTCTTCTTGCCGTGCTCGTCGTCGGACTGCTTGTCCGCGTCCTCGACCTTCTTGTCCTGCTCGCCCCGCCAGTCCTCGCGCTGCTTCCGCGTCTCCTGGGCGACCCGGCCGCGTTCCGCGGTCTGCTGCGCGGTGTTGCGCTCGACCTCGCTGTTGATCTCGGTCTGTTTGTCCTGCTTGGCCTGCTGCTCGCTCTGCTGGTGCTCCTTGTCCTTGGCATCGAGGTCGCCCTGCGCCTTGCCGGCGCCACCGGTGATCTCGGTGCCCTTCTCCTGCTTGGCGACGGCGCCGACGCCGGCCTTCGGCGCGGGAGTGGCCTCCAGCGCGCCCGCCTTGCCGCCGCCCGCGCCGCCGGAGGCCTTGCCGCGGAGCTGTTCCGCGGGGGCGTTCGGGAAGATCTGGTCCTCGCCGAGCGGCTTGGCCGCGTCCTCGCGGCCCGTCGTCTGCAGGTCGGACTGCTTGTCCTTGAGCGCCTTGGCCTGGTCGTCGGTGCGGGTGGGGTCGCTGGCGCCTTCGAGACGGATCTTGGGCGCCGGGCCCACCGTCTTGTTCTCCAGCTCCGGGTCGGTCGTCGGGACCGCGTCGGCCGCCGCCTCGACGTTCTTCGCCTCGGCCTCGCTGAGCCCCTTGTCGGGCACGGCGGGGGCCGCCGGCGGCGGAACGTCGGCGGTGGCCTCCTTGCCCTCGGCCTTGTCACCGCCCTTGGCCTTCTGCTTGTCGCCCTGGTCCTCCGGGCCGATCCGTTCCACCTTGCCGGTGACCTGAGCCGCCTCGGGTGCGGCCTCGGGCGGCGCCGAACGCGTCTGCGGCGCCCCAGAGGGACGTTCGCGCGTCGGCGGGGCCGCGTCGAGCCGCTGCTGTTCCTCGCCGATCTTCCTGTCCGCGGCCCTGTCGACTCCGGGCATGGCGGCGGCCGCCTGGTCGGGCGCCAGCCTGCTCACTGTCTGCACAGCGGCCTTGGGGTCCTGCCCCGAGACGTCCGGCGGGTCCTCCTGCTTCTGTTCGGGCGCGGCCTCGCCACCGCCGCCCCCGCAACCGCCCTGCCCGCCCTCGTCCTTCTCGGGTGCGGGTGCGGGCGGCGCGCAGCCACCGCCGTCCTTCTCCAGGGACGCCTCGGGCCGGGGCGCGTCCGTGTCGGAAGCGGTCTGGCCGGGCCCGTCGCTCTGCTCGGCGGCCGGGCTCACCGCCGCCTGAGTGACGGACGGTGCGGCACCGGGTCCGGCAGCGGTCGTCGGTCCGGTCCTCTCGGCGGCACCCACGGGTCCGCGCGGCGCGGCGCCGGGCCCGCTCTCCTTGGGTACCTGGCTCTTGGCCTGCGGCGCCTCGCGCTCGGACCGGGGCGGTTCGGCACCGCGCCGGGCGGCGGGCGAGGGGTCGCGGTCCTCGACCGGGGTCTTGGGGGTCTGCGCGCCCGCGGGCTTGGACACAGCCGCCGCCACCGGGCTCACCACGGTGGGCGCGGCGGCCGACGGGGATCCCGCGGTCGTACGGGACTCCGCAGCCGTACGCTCCCGCTGCTCGCTCTTCTCCGCCTCCGCGTCCTCGGCGTCCGGCTTCTCGTCGTCGTCGGTCCGGTCTCCCTCGGCGGACTCCGGCTCCTTGTTCTGCTCCTTCTCCTGCTGCTGCTCCGGGTCGGGCTTCTCGGCCTCGGCCTCGGGCTGTTCCTTGTCCTGGGTCGCGGGGTCCTGGCCGACCTCCTGGTCGAGCGGCTTGTCGGTCTCCTGGAGGTCCTTGGTGCCGCGGTCCTGGGCCTGCGCGGCGGGCCCGTTCTCGGGCTGCGGGGCCTCGCCCTCGACGGGTCCCTCGTCCTGGCCCGGCGCCCTCTGCTCCGGCCCGGCGGCGTCCTCGTCCGCCTCCTGGTCCCGCTTCTCCCGCTCCTGCTCGATCTTCTCGGCCTTCGTCGGCGGCGGGGCCGGGAAGGAGGGCAGCGAGGGTTCGGCGGCGCCCGGTGCGAGCTTGTCCGCGGTCGGTACGGCGGACAGGTCGAGGTCGGCCTCCGGCAGGTAGTCCTCCGGCTTGATCGCGGGTTCCTGCTCCGCACCCGGCGCCCGGCCGCCCTCGTCCTCGCCGCCCGCGACCTCCTGGTCGGCGCCCGCTTCGAGGCCCAGCGGCCTTTCCTCTTCCCGCGGTTCGGCCTCGGGGCCGCCGTCCTCGTCCTTCTCGTTGAGCCCGTGCTCGGACAGCGCGGAGTCGGGCTGCTCGGCACGCTCGTCGGCCTTCTCCGGGCGTACGGGACCGGGCTGGGCCTTCTGCTTCGGGTCCGGTTCCTCGCTCTTCGACCCGGCGCCCGGCTGGGTCTGGTCGTCCCGCTCCTTGCGCTTGTCGGTCCCCGGCGCGCTCGCCTGCCGCGGGTCGGCCTCCTCGCGGTCGCGCTGCTCCTTGCGCTCCTCCTTGGCCTGCTCCGTGCCCGCCTGCTGTCCCTGGGCATGTTGGTCGGCGGCCTGGTCGGTGCGCTCGCGGTCGCCGGCCGCCTGCTCGTCCGTCTGCTGCTGCTCTTCCTTGGCCTGCTGCCGGGAGGCGTTGCGCTCGTCCTCCTGCTCCGTGCGCCGGTCGGAGTCCTGCTCCTCGGTGGCGGCGTCCGAGCGGACCCGGCTGCGGTTACTGCTGCTCTTCTCGTCGCGGGTCTTGGCGTTCTGCTGTTCCTCGCGGGTGTCATCGGCGCGCCGGTCGCCGGACCGGCGGTCGGACTCCTGCTTCTTTTGCCACTGGGTGCGTTCGACGCCGAGCGCCTCGAAGAGGTCGGTCTCGGGCAACGGCGTCTCGGCGGGCTGGAGTTCGACGGGACCGGGGCGGGCCTGGTCCGCGATCTCCAGGAGCCGGTCGTACTCGGGGGTGAGCAGCCGGTTCTCCAGCCGGTCGACGACCGCGTCCTCCAACTCCTCTGACATGCGGGCCAGTTGGAGCCGTACCCGGCCGGAGGCGTCGGTCGGGTCGCCGCGCAGGGAGCGCAGCACGTTGCCCGCGAGCCGGTCCACGAGGGTCGCCGGGTCGACGGCCTCGGCGCGCATCCGGTCGGCGTCGACGGTGGCGTAGCGCAGCCAGCCCGGGGTGGCCTGGCCCTCCTCGACCTGCGGGGTCTGCTCCAGGGCTCCCGGCTGTACGACCGCCTGGGCAGCCGCCTCCGCCTCCCGCTCGATGGCCTGCTGCGGCAGGCTCACGGCGCCGAGCTCGCGGCCGGCCCGCAGCGCGCCGAGGCCGTGCGGGTTCTGCACCGTGTGCTGCAGCTCGTGGGTCAGCAGCCGGCGGCCCTCGTCGGTGCCGGGCCGGTAGGCGCCCTCGCGGAAGAAGACGTCCTGGCCGACCGCGACCGCGTCCGCCCCGAGCAGCTCGGTCAGCTGCCCGGCGTCCCGGCCGGTGTGCAGCCGTATCCGACCGAGATCGTGACCGAGCTGCTCCTCCAGCTCCCGTCGCAGACCCGGGTCGAGGGGTTGTCCGGCGCCGCTGACGATGTTCTTCGGCTCGGGCGCGCGGGACTTCGCGGCCCGCTCCTTGCGCTGACGGCGCCGCTGCTCGGCGGCCTGCTCCGCACGGGCGTCCTGGGTCCGGGAGCTCACCGGCTCACCTCCCCGTGACCGCTCAGCCCCTCGTGCACGGCCCGCGCCAGCTCCTGCCCGAGGCGTCGCGCGGACAGTCCGGCGGGCAGGGGCGGCAGCCCGGACAGCGCGTCGACCGCGAGGGGGCCGTCCGCCGCCAGGGGTACGCCGTGCAGCCGTACCAGCCGGGTCAGTTCGCTCTCGAACGCGGCCGAGACGCGCTCCGGATCCGCCCGGAAGCCGTCGAGTACCAGCTCCCCGATCTCCACACGGATCGCCGAGGGCTCCCGGTCCCGCGAGTGGTCGCGCGAGTGGTCGCGTGGGAAATTCACACCCATCCGCGCACCTCCGTGGGCGTCAGCGAGCGCTCCAGCTTCAGGTACTCGGTGCGGGCGGCGGCGAGCATGTGCCGCATCTGCAGCCGGTCGCCCTCTTCGGCGGCCAGGAAGGCCCCGGACAGGGCGATGTTGCGGATCGAGCCGCCGGCGACGGTGAGCTGGGCGAGCAGCGACGCGTCGATGCCCTTCACCGGGGCCTGCGGCGGCAGCACGCGGCGCCAGATCTCGGCGCGCTCGTGCTCGGCCGGGAAGGGGAAGTCGACGACGAAGCGGATGCGCCGCAGGAAGGCCGTGTCGAGGGCGTTCTTCATGTTGGTGGTGAGGATGGCCAGACCCCGGTAGGCCTCCATCCGCATCAGCAGATAGCTGACCTCGAGGTTGGCGTACCGGTCGTGGCTGTCCTTGACCTCGCTGCGCTTGCCGAACAGCGCGTCGGCCTCGTCGAACAGGAGCAGCGCGCCGCCGCGTTCGGCGGCGTCGAAGACCCGGCGGAGGTTCTTCTCGGTCTCGCCTATGTACTTGCTGACCACCTGCGACAGATCGATGACGAACAGGTCGAGGCCGAGTTCCTTCGCCATGACCTCGGCGGCCAGCGTCTTGCCGGTGCCGGAGCCTCCAGCGAACATCGCGGTCACGCCGAGGCCGCGGCGCAGGGTGGCCGCAAACCCCCACTCCTGGTGCACGGTTGCCCGCTGTCGCACATGCGCCACGATCTCGCGCAGCACGCTCGTCTGCCGCTCGTGCAGCACCAGGTCGTCCCAGCCGGCCTGCGGCGCGATCCGCCGCCCCAGCTCGTCCATGCCGATCCGCGCCTCGTCGAGCCCGGCGCGCCAGGCGAGTTCGGCGGCGTCCAGCTCGTCCTCGTGCGGCAGCCGGCGGTGTACAGCGGCGGCCGCCGAGCGCACGACGTGCGGCGGCAGCTGGAACTGGGCGACCAGGGACCGCAGTTCGCTCTCGTCCAGATCCACCCCCTCGAACGCGGCGGCCCACAGTCCGAGTTGCTCCTCGTCGTCCAGTCGCGGCACGACCACCCGGGCCCCGTACGACCGTTCCGAGCGCAGTGGATCCTCGCTCGACACCACCACCGGTACAGCGGCCCCGGCCAGGAACGACTCGGTCGCCGCCCGTTGGTCGCGGTCCAGTTCACCCACCTCGACGAGCAGCGCCGAGGGCAGCAGAACCGCCTCACGCTGCCACAGCCGGGCGAGCCGGTCGCGCTCGACCGGGTCGGACGGCACGTCCTCGGCGCTCATCGAGTAGAGCCCCAGTCCCGAGCGTGCGGCCGCCGCGGCGGCGAGGTCGGCCCGGCCGCGCAGGTCCCCGCCGGTCACCTCGACGAGCGGCGCGTCGGAGTCCGCCGCCGTCGCCCAGCCCTCGGCGAGCCGGCTCGCGGCCAGGTCGTACGACGGCGTCAGCTCCTGAGGCGCCGGCGTGCGGCGCAACTGGCCGTGCAGTCGTGCGTCCAGATAAGGCGAGCCCAGCAGGAAATGCAGGATGCGCTCGTCGAGGCGCAGCCGGGAGGTCGTCAGCCGCGACTCGTCGTCCAGCTCGACGATCCGCCAGCGCCTGAGCGGCGCCACGGGCGTCAGGGCACTCCAGTGCGGCTCGGCCAGCGCGGCCAGCGCGAGCGAGAAGGTGGGGTACGTCCGTTCGGGGTCACCGCTGGCGGCGGCACATCGGGCGGCGGTCGTGGGCTCCAACTCGGCGGCGGCGGTGAGAAGTACGAGGTCGCGCTCGAAGGGCGTGATGCTGAAGCAGGAGACGAGGGCGTCGAGCGGGGCGGTGCCGGGGCCGCCGGGCGCGGTGGCGAGTTCGGCCCCGGGGACACCGCCGCTCCCCTGCGTGACCCGTGCCGCATGCGCGTCGACGCGGGCCAGGACGCGCCGGATCTCCGCGGTCAGCGTCGTACCGCCCGGGTCGGCGTCCGCCGCGTTCTGTTCGTACGTCCCCATGTCCTCACCTGCCCCCGTCGTCTCCATGCCGTGTCACTCCTGTGCGGGCTTGGCCGCCCGGGGCGCTGTCTTGCGCGTGCGTGCCGGGGCCTTGGCCGGGGATTTCGCCGCGGCCTTCGCGGGGGTCCTGGCTGCCTTCTTGGCGCTCGGGCGGGCCGGGGGTTCCGTCTCCTGCTTCACGACGTCGCCTGAAGAAGGCTCATTTGATGTCACATCAGGAGTCGGCTCCGCCCGCGGAGGGACCGGCGCGCCCGGCGCCCCGAACGGCAGCACCCGTACCTCCGGCCGCTCCACCGGCTTGCCCGCCACCGGAGTCTCCCGGCCGTCGATGAGGACGAGGGCCGCCTGGTAGACCACCGACAGGGTGTAGGGCGTCTGGTAGAGCATCCCCCACAGCTTCGACGTCTCGTCGACGTCCATCACCGTCGGCGTGAACCGCACGCGCTGCGCCGACTCGGCGAGATCGCTGCCCGCCAGGTACGGGCGTTCTCCGGCGAGTTCGATGATGTCCTTCGGCAGGACCGGTATCTCGTGCAGCGCGCGCACCACGGAACCGATCAGCCGCTGCCCGACCAGCTCCGTCTCGTCGCCGTACGCGGTGATCAGGAAGTGCAGGTCGAGTGCCGCGACGGGCCGCTTGACCAGCGTGCCGTCGGCCGCACGCGTCGGCAGGTCGTTGTTGCGCCGCGAGGTGTCGGGCGTGACCTGGTAGAGGAACACGGAGATGGTGGGCTCGGTCGGCGGGTCGGCCGGCGGCTTGCGCGGCTCGACCTTGACGGCCATGTCGATCTCGGGACCCAGGTTGGACTCGATCAGCAGGGCGAGGGCCTGGGTGACGTGCGCGAGGGCAAGTGCGTTGCTCATGGCGTCAGTTCCTCGGTTCCTCTCGGCCTGCTGGTCGTCGTACTGATCCGTGTCCGCGGTTCACTCGCGCCCCCGCGCCAGGTATTCCGTGAGGCTCAAGGTGGCTCCGGCCCTCCCCGCGGCGGGCGTCCGGGGCCGTCCGGCGCCGGGCGCCTCGCCCGCCGTCACTTCGAGCCGCCCGATCTGTACCTGCACCACCTGCTCGGTGGCGCGCGCGGGTCGCCGGGCCGCGGCCTGCCGTACGGCGTCGCGCGTTGCCGCCGGGCCGGCGGCGCTGGGGGGCAGCGCCGCCGACACGGCGTGGGGAGCGGCGTCCCTGCCCGGGGGGAGGGGCACGGACACCGCGGTCTGTGCCGGATCCCGCTCCGCGCGCACCGCCGCACGCCGCCCGGTGTCGGGCAGCGGTCGCGGCGCCGGCGCGACGAAGGTGGCGGGACGCGGCAACGGCGCCTCGGCGCGGGCCGGAGCGGCCGGACGCGGCCCCTGCGGCTCAGCCTCCCGCTCCGCGTGTACGACGGTCCGCTCCCGTTCCGTGTGCGTCCGTGCCGCCACAACCGTCGGCGGCGGCACATCCGGCAGCGGGACGGTCGGCGGCGTGGCCGCGGGCCACAGCAGCGCGTCCTCGCCCGGTGCCGGTGCGGCGGCCCGTACCGCCTCGACCCGCTCGAACGGGCCGGGCAGCCGGGGCCGTACCCGCGCCGCGGCCTGTCGCGAGGCGGTGTGCCGCGCGAGCAGCCGGTCGAGGAAGTCCGGCGAACCCCCAGGGGCCTCGGAGTCAGACATCCGCACACAGCTCCAGGTAGTAGCGGCGCCGCGTCGGGCTGAGCGCCAGGATCTCCGGCTCGCTCCAGCCGTAGGCGGTGGCGAGCAGATGGACGTCGAGCAGCACGTCCCGTGCCCAGGCGTCCAGTTCGGTCCACAGGTAGGTGGCGATGTCGAGCTCGGCCCGGGTGGCCTGCCCGCACTCGGGGCAGGCCACGTTGAGCGCCAGGTCGGCGCCGGGGTCGGCCGCCTCGACGGCCTCGACGATCCGGCGCTGCACCGGCGCGGGCAACTCCCCCGCCGTCACCGCCGTCCCGTCGCGCACCGCCGAGACCAGGCACCGCGCGAGCAGTGCCGAACGCGGGTCCGCCGCCCGGGTCGCCGCCGTCAGGTCGGCGACGCCGGGCAGCCTGAACTCGACGTCCCAGCCGTCCTGTTGCACCCGCACGGCCGTCTCGCCGCGCCCGCCCAGGGACCCGGCGAGCTCTCCGGCGTCCAGGTCGAACTCCATGTCCTCCCCGCACGCCCCGCACGCCAGGCGCACCTGCATCCGCTCGCCGAACAGCGCCCGGCGCAACGCGAACAGGTCCGCCTCGCGCTCGCCCACCGGCAGTGCCGGCAGCCGTTCCGCCCCGACGTCCGGTCGTGCCGTGCGGTGCAGCAGAAGCGCACGCCCGACCGGAGCCTCGCCGAGACCCGCCTCCCAGGCAGCCAGCAGTTCAGCCGCCCCGGTGATCACCATGCCCACCCCGATTCCCTCGACCAAGCAGGTCGCGGCGGTTCGGCAGCCCCCTTGGGGCGCGGAGAACTGCGCGACCAGCCACGACGAAGCC
Organism: Streptomyces sp. NBC_01446; assembly: GCF_026340095.1. GTDB lineage: Bacteria > Actinomycetota > Actinomycetes > Streptomycetales > Streptomycetaceae > Streptomyces > Streptomyces aureus. The sequence continues at coordinate 1,897,401 of NZ_JAPEPO010000001.1, forward strand.
GCAGACGAACGACGACCCATCGCGGCACTTCCGGCGGAGCGCTCAGGCCGGGTTGAGGAACGAGGGCTCCTCCGGCTCGGGCACCTCGTAGTCCCGCTCCCAGCCCTCGCACTCGAGCTTCAGCGACTGGATGGCCACCGCGTTGGCGTTGGCGTCCAGTTCGCCGAGGACCTGGTACTCGCTGGGCCAGGTCCGGTACAGCTTGTGCGAGACGGCGACCTGGCCCGCCTCGTTGAGGACCTGGATGACGAGGTCCTTGCGGAAGTCCGCGAGGGACACCTCCGAGCCGAGGCCCGCGCCGACCTGCCAGACCTTGTTGGCCCAGCGGTCGAACTCGGGGTCGTGGGTCACCCCGCGTTCGAGGGTGATGCCCTCGAACTCCGAGCGGCCCGGCGACTTGCGCGGGGAGGAGGGGTCGCCGCCGTGGCGGTGCTTGACGACCTCCGTGGTCCGCTTCAGCGGACTGATCTTGCTGATGCCGGCGACCGTACGTCCGTCCCACAGGACCAGGAACTTGAAGTTCTTGTACGGGTCGAAGCGATGGGCGTTGACCGTGAACTCAGCCATCGATTTCCTTCAGCTCTCCCTGGATCCCGGGCCGCTAGAGAGCGAACTGCCCGGACGTCTGCTGGATCTTGACGACCACGAACTCGGCCGGACGGACCGGTGCGATGCCGACGAGCACGTTGACGATCCCGTTCGCCACGTCCTCGTCCGTCGTGGTCTCGCTGTCGCACTTGACGAAGTACGCCTCCCGCGGGGTGCTGCCCTTGAAGGCGCCCTGGCGGAAGAGCGTGTGCAGGTACGAGGAGGCGGACAGCCGGATCTGCTGCCACAGGCTCTCGTCGTTGGGCTCGAACACGACCCACTGCAACCCGCGTTGGAGGCTCTCCTCCACATGCAGCGCGAGCCGCCGCACGGGCACGTACTTCCACGCGCTGTCGAGGGCGTCGGAGCCCTCCAGCGTGCGCGCTCCCCACACCAGCGGGCCGGCCAGCGGGAAGGTGCGCAGGCAGTTCACACCGAGCGGGTTGAGCAGCCCTGTCTCGCGGTCCGTCAGATCGACGGTCAGGGAGCGCACTCCGACGAGCTGCGCCTCCGTACCGGCCGGTGCCTTCCAGACACCGCGCTCGGAGTCGGTGCGCGCGATGACGCCGGCGACCGCGCCGGACGGCGGGAAGGCGCGCAGCCGCCCGGTGAGCGGGTCGGTGAGCTGCAGGTGCGGGAAGTACAGGCCCGAGTGGTTGCCGCGCACGGCGTCGAAGGCCGACAGGCCCGCCCGCGCCGAGTCCACGCTCACCCAGGTCGCGGGCGCGTCGACCAGCAGGAAGATCCGCCGCTCCTCGCACAGCCGCTGAGCGGCGGACACGACGGTGAGCGCGTCCTCGGTCTTCTCGTACGACGCCAGCTCCGGCAGCGAGAGCAGGTTGACGTCGGCCACCCCGCGCAGCGCCTGGACGCCGGTCTTGTCGGCCTCGGAGCCGATGAGGTCGCGCGGGCCGGGGGCCTCGCCGTCCTCGCCGCCCTCCAGCGGGAACACCGGAGGGTTGACCGAGGCCTCCAGGCCCAGGTCGTTGGCGCACTGACCCAGGAAGCGGACGACGTCCTCGGGGTCGGTGGAGCCCGCGACGACCTGGACGCGCCGGCCGAACGCGGTGACCTCGACTCCGGCGAAGGCGTGGCGGCCCGGCGCGTCGGGCAGTGCCCGCAGCTTGCGTTCCAGAAGCAGCGCCAACTCGGCCACGGAGGACGGGGCTTCGCCGTCGCAGTCGGCGTCGTAGAGCTTGAACTCGCGCTCCACGTCACCGATCTTCACCGTCACGTCGACGGCCAGGTCGGGCAGTTCGCGACCGAACGGCTTGGAGACGGTGCCGGACGGGTCGGGGCGTCCCTCGCCCACGGCGTCCACGCGGACGAGGCGCGAACCGGCGTTGATCACGGTGGGCGCGTAGGTTCCGCTGCCGGCGTCCATGGACAGGCCGGTGAAGCTCTCGCGGGCGTCGCCCCTGGCGTCGTGGACCCGCAGGTTGAAGGTCTCGTCGGGGCACGTCGTGTCGTAGTCGACGGCGACCCGCAGACTGTTGCCCCACACGCCGGGTTCCTTGGCGTGGACCTCGAGGACATGGCTCTCGCTGCGGCCGTCGGTGGACTCCAGGACGACGCAGGCGGTCTTTCCGCTGCCCGCCCTGGCGACCCGGACGATCACGGCGACGGAGCCGCCGTTGCCGAAGAACTGGTGCACCGCGTAGGCGAGCGGGCTCTGCGCGCTCAGCCCTCCGAAGCGCCGCTCGAACTCGGTGAATCCGGTGACGCGCACCGGCTCGTTCAGCGGGCCGCGCCGGGTGTGTCCCACGAACGCGGTCACCGAAGTGGTCACGGCGGAGACGGCGCGGGTGCTGCTGGGAAGTTCTTCGACGTAGACGCCCGGGTAAGTCGGCCTCGCGGCGCTCACGGCATTCGTCGGCATTCCCCCTCCTATCCCTTCTCGGGCACCGGTGAAAGGCACCAAGAGGCGGCAGAGGGGGAGGTGTGGCAAAGGGCGGCGCGCGGCGGTCTCCGGACGCGTCATGCCGCGCCGGTCCGCACACCTCGTATCAGCTTCCCCCGTCGATGCCCCGGACGGGCGGCCGCCCGGGTCAAGCACGCATGCTTGTGACTCCTGATGCTCAAGTGCTCACCCACCTTGGGGAGTTGGGGGTTGCGGGAGCAAGGCATGTTTACGCCAGCCCGAAAGTCGGTTCGATGAAGAGGTGCCTGTGCGACCTACACACGATGCGCACGTGTCGGAGCAGGTGGTTCACGAATCCCACACAGCGGATGGTGCAGGGGAAGGGAGCCCATGTCCTGACGTACCTCACAATTCTGGCGGCGACGTGGCTCCGCACCAGTTCGCACGGCTCTCCTGCCCTTGCGCCTTACGGAGACGCACGAAGAGCGCTGTGGCCGATTCCACCGGGGCGGCCGCGGCGCCGAGCGCCCGGCCCTGCGCGCCGGCGCCGAGCGGAACCTCAAATGAACCTCTGAACGTCCCCCCTCCTGGGTTCGGTGGTGTCCGCCGGGGTCATGACACCGGCATCGCACGGCACACGGCCGGGGTGGAGGAGGGGAACCATGCAGCGGATCGAGCGTCTGGGTACGGGCATCGGCTGGCGTCCGGAGATCGCGGAGGCCGTGGAGGCGATGCCCGGCATCGACTGGGTCGAGGCCGTCGCGGAGAACGTGTGCACCGGGCACGTCCCCGACTCCCTGCTGCGGCTGCGCGAGCGCGGCGTCACCGTCGTGCCGCACGGCGTCTCGCTCGGCCTCGGCGGCGCCGACCGGCCCGACGAGGGCAGGCTCGCCGACCTCGCGGCCCGCGCCGAGGCCCTCGGTTCCCCGCTCGTCACCGAGCACATCGCGTTCGTACGGGCGGGCGGCGCGCTCACCGCGTCGCAGCCGCTGGAGGCCGGCCATCTGCTGCCGGTCCCGCGCACGAGGGACGCCCTCGACGTGCTCTGCGAGAACATCCGCATCGCCCAGGACGCACTGCCCGTCCCTCTCGCCGTGGAGAACATCGCGGCCCTGTTCTCTTGGCCCGGCGAGGAGATGACGGAGGGCCAGTTCCTTTACGAACTGGTGGAGCGCACCGGCGTCCACCTGCTGATCGACGTGGCGAACCTGCACACGAACCACGTCAACCGCGGCGAGGACCCGGCGAAGGCTCTCGGTGAACTGCCGGTCGAGGCCATCGCGTACGTGCATGTGGCGGGCGGCTTCGAGCGCGACGGCGTGTGGCACGACAGCCACGCGCACCCCGTACCGCGCCCCGTCCTCGACATCCTCGCCGACCTGGCGTCCCGGGTCTCGCCCCCCGGAGTCCTCCTGGAGCGCGACGAGAACTTCCCGGCCCCGCAGGAGCTGGAGCGTGAACTCGACGAGATCAGGCGGACGTTGGCGACCGCGCCCGCCGAGGGGCGCACCGTGCGGCCCTCCTCGGACACGGCCTCGCGGGACACCGGCGCTCCGCAGGACACCGACCCCGTCCGTCAGCGGCTCGCGCTCGCGCAGGCCGCGCTCCTGTCCGCCCTCGTCGCGGGGACCCCCGCACCGGAGGGGTTCGACCGGGTGCGGCTCAAGGTCCAGAGCCGGGCACTGTGCGCCAAGCGGGCAGACGTCGTGGCGAAGGTGGCACCCGAACTGCCGGAGATCCTCGGCGCGGCCGCGTACCGCCCGGCGTTCCTGTCGTACGCGCAGTGCCGGCCCATGACGGGCGGCTACCGCCGGGACGCCCTCGACTTCGCCGAGCATCTGCTCGACTCCGGCGGACCCGGGGACGCCGGGGCACGGCGGGAGCTGGAGCGGTGGTGGCGGGAGCGGTCGGGGCCCACCCCGCCGGCCGCACACCCGGGGGCACGCTTGGTGCGCGCGGCGCGGTCCGCCCTGCACCGGGGCCGTCCGGCTCTCCGGTCGGCCTGAGCGCCACCACCCCGCGCTCGTACCGCAGTTGACGTATTCCCGGGGTTACCCGAGCCCGCGTCCGCGAGGCGGACTAGCGTGCGGTGCCGCACCAGGAGGCACCATGCGCACCCGATTCGTCAACGGCACCGGACTCATCGTCGCCGGGCTCGTCACCACGCTCGCCGCTCTCGTGTTCCCGGTCTGGTCGTACGCCGACCGCTCCGGCACGGGCGTGGACCTGCTCGACGAGGGGACCGTGTCGACCAGATTCGGCCCCCTGTCGGCTCTGGACCGCGAGTTCGTCACGAAGGTGCGGCTCGCGGGGCTGTGGGAGCTGCCCGCGGGCCAGCAGGCCGAGGCGAGAGGGACCAGCACGGGGGTGCGGACCGCGGGTGAGCACCTCGTCGAGGGGCACACCTTCCTGGACGCGCGCGTGCGCGAGGTCGCCGCGCGGCTCGGCCTCGAACTCCCTAACCAGCCCAACAGCCAGCAGCAGCACTGGCTGTCCGAGCTGAGCGCGGCGCGCGGCGACGACTACGAGCGGAAGTTCACCAACATCCTGCGCCGGGCCCACGGGAAGGTCTTCTCACTGGTCGCCCAGGTCCGCGCGACGACACGCAACTCGCTCGTACGGGACCTGGCGGACGACGCGAACAAGACCGTCCTCGATCACATCAAGGTCCTGGAGTCCACGGGCCTGGTCGACTTCGACGCCCTCGCTCGGGACGCCGCCGGCGCGAGTACGCCACCGGAGACCCGCTCCCCCGCCCCGCCGGGCCCCGTGGCGTCGCCCGTACCCCCGACGCCCCTCTCCCCGTCCCCCTCCTTCCCGCTGCCCCCGGCGGCCTCCCGGCCCAAGCCCTGACACGACAAGGGGAGGTGAGGTGAGGAAAACGGAACGTCACATACGGACAACGCTCTGTCCATATGGTGAACAACCCGTGGCGCCACCCGAAGAGGTGGCATAGAAAAACGCCATGTTCTGGCTTCTGTTCCTGCTCATGGCCTGCGCCGCGGCCTTTCTGTCCTGCGCGCGTCTCTGCCTCGCCGCCGCGCACGCCGCGCACAGCGAGCCCGCCGGAGGCGGGGCGCACGAGCTGACGCTGTACGAGGCCGCGTTCCTGTCGGGCGGCCCGTTCCGGGTCGCCGATCTGACCCTCGTCTCGATGGCGCGCAGCCGGCGGCTGCTGCTCGCGCACACCGGCTGGGCCACCGTGGTCGACCCGGTCGGCGGCGACGACATCGAGCGCTCGGTGATCGGCGCCATCGGGCCGGAAGGGCAGTCCCGGATAGGGGCGGTGCGCCGGGCGACGGCGGCCGCTGACGCGGTACGGGCGCTGGCCGACCGGCTCGTCGCGGCGGGCCTCGCCGTGCCGGACGGCGCGCGCGGCGGCGTCGCGGGCGCGGTCCGCCAGGTGCGGGCCGCAGCCCTCGCCGTCGTGGTCCTGGCCGGAGTGTCGCTCACGATGCCGGGCGGGGAACCGGGCGACGGCGTGCTGGTCGCCGCGTGGTTCGCGCTGCCCCTCGTCCTGACGCTGTCGTGTCTGGCGATCGCCCGCTTCGAGGTCCACCCCTACACGCGCTGGGCCTCCCCCACCGGACAGCGGCTGCTCGGCGCCCTGCCGAAGGGCGTACGTGACGGGGTCGGGGAGGCCGCGCTGCTGACCGCCGTCGCCGTGCACGGCGTCCGCGCGGTGTCCGACCCGGCCCTGCGCGAGGCCTTCGGGACGGCGCAACGGGGTCATTGAGCCGACACCGGCAGGCCGGTGCTTTACTTCGTCAACTGCCGCACGAAGTATCCCCTTTGTTCGCGTCTGCTCCCGGCAGGCGGGTGACAGCCCCGAAAGGCCGCGCGAAACGGCCGTACGAGGGCCGGACGAAAGGGACCCACAAGAGCGATGAGAGCAGCCCCCGCCGTCTACGCGGCCGCCGGATCCCTGGTCCTGACCGCCCTCGTCGCCGCCCCCGGCCGCGCCGACACCCAGGCCCCGCCCGACAGGGCCGAACTGCGCGGCACGGCTGTGGCCGCCGCCCGCGCCGCGGCCACCGGAATCACCTTCGGCGCCTGCGCCGCCGCGGAGCACCTCCCGGCCTACATCAAGTGCGGCACCGTCTCCGTCCCCCTCGACTACGCCCACCCCGCCGGCAAGCAGATCAGACTGACCGTCAGCCGTGTGAAGGCCACCGGCACGACGGCGCCGAAGGGCGGCAGGCCGGTCCGCAGGCAGGGCTCCCTCGTCTTCAACCCCGGCGGCCCCGGCGCGTCCGGCATGTACTTCCCGCTCGTCGGGCCGATGCCGGAGTGGAGGCGCATCGCCTCCGCGTACGACCTCGTCGGCTACGCCCCGCGCGGGGTGGGCCGCTCGGCCCCGCTGTCCTGCGAGAACCCCAAGCGGTTCGCGAAGGCCCCCACGCAGGCGCCGACCCAGCCCTCCGCCTCGTACAAGCTGGAGCGGATCGCGCAGGCCAAGGCGTACGCCCAGGGGTGCGCGAAGAACGCCGGGGACGCGCTGCGGCACTACACGACGCTCAACAACGCCCGCGACCTGGACGTGCTGCGCGCCGGGCTCGGGGAGCAGAAGCTGAACTTCATGGGGTCGTCGTACGGCACGTACTTCGGGGCCGTGTACGCGACGCTCTTCCCCACGCATGTGCGCCGCATGGTCTTCGACTCGGCGGTGAACCCGGACCCGAAGCAGATCTGGTACACCAACAACCTCGTCCAGTCGGTGGCCTTCGAGCGGCGCTGGGCGGACTTCCGGAAATGGGTGGCCAAGCACAACAAGACCTACCACCTGGGCGCCACCGCCGCCGATGTGCAGCAGAGCTACGAGAAGGTCCGGGCGCGGCTCGCGAGCGAACCCGCGGGCGGCACCGTCGGCCCCGGCCAGCTCCAGTCCGCGTATCTCCAGGCCGGGTACTACGACGACTACTGGGCGATGCGGGCGAGCGCGCTGTCGGAGTATCTGAAGGGCAATCCGAAGCCGCTCGCCGAGCAGGCCGCGCCGCGGGCCGCGGCGGCCGCCGGGAACGAGAACAGCACGGCCGTCTACACGGCCGTCGAGTGCAACGACGCGGCGTGGCCCACCGACTTCCGCGTCTGGGACCGCGACAACACCCAGCTGGCGCGCCGCGCCCCGTTCGAGACGTGGGACAACGCCTGGATGAACCTGCCCTGCGCGTACTGGCCCGCCCCGCGCCGGCGTCCCGTCGACGTACGGACCGCGCCCGGCGCGCTGCCCCCGACACTGATCCTGGCCGCCGAACGGGACGCGGCCACCCCCTACGAGGGCGCCCGTGAGCTGTGGCGCAGGCTTCCGGGGTCGGTCCTGGTCACGGAGCGCGGCGCGGGCACCCACGGCATCGCCGCCGGCCCCAACAAGTGCGTCAACAGCCACCTCGACGCGTATCTGATGGAGGGGCGGATCCCGGTGACCCGCGCCGCTGCCTGCGCCCCGCACCCCGAACCGGCGCCGCTCGCCGTGGACTGACGGCGGGCACGACGCGCGAAGGGGCCGACCGGTTCGACGACCGGTCGGCCCCTTCGCGTACGGACCCGGGAACTGCCTGAACTACGCGAGACCCGCGACGAGTTCGGCGACGCTCTTGCGGCGGCCCGTGTAGAACGGGACCTCCTCGCGGACGTGCATACGGGCCTCGGAGGCGCGCAGGTGACGCATCAGGTCGACGATGCGGTACAGCTCGTCGGCCTCGAAGGCGAGGAGCCACTCGTAGTCGCCCAGCGAGAACGAGGCGACGGTGTTGGCGCGGACGTCCGGGTAGCCGCGGGCCATCTTGCCGTGGTCCGCGAGCATGCGGCGGCGGTCCTCGTCGGGCAGCAGGTACCAGTCGTAGGAGCGCACGAACGGGTACACGCTCACGTAGTTGCGCGGCGTCTCGTCGGCGAGGAACGCCGGGATGTGCGAGCGGTTGAACTCGGCGGGCCGGTGCAGCGCCATGTTCGACCAGACCGGCTCGAGGGCGCGCCCCAGCTTCGTACGGCGGAAGAGGTTGTACGCCTCCTGGAGCTGGTCCGCGGTCTCCGCGTGCCACCAGATCATGACGTCGGCGTCGGCGCGCAGACCGGACACGTCGTACGTACCGCGGACCGTCACGTCCTTCGCGGCGAGCTGGTCGAAGAGCTCCTGGACCTCGTCGGCGTAGCCGGCCCGGTCCTCGGGGAGGACGTCTCGGAGCTTGAAGACGGACCACAGGGTGTAGCGGATGACCTCGTTGAGGTCCTTGGCCTTCTTGCCTGCGTTCGGGATCTTGGCGGGGGCGTCGTCACTCATGAGGCTATTCTCCCGCGCCGCCGTGCAGACTCTGCACCGGGTGCGCGGTGAGCTCCTCCACCCCGGTCAGGTCGCCGTCCAGCTGGTCGACGGCGGCGTAGGCGCTCGCGATGCAGGCCGGGATGCCGACGCCGTCGTACGCCGCCCCGCACACGGCGATTCCGGGGATCTTGGCGACGTGGCCGCGGATGCGGGCCACGCGCGCGTGGTGGCCGACGGGGTACTGGGGCAGGCCCTCGTGCCAGCGCGTGACGCGCGTGGCGACGGGCGTGGCGCTCAGGCCGGTGGCCTCCCGCAGGTCGTGGCGCGACACCTCGATGAGCCCGTCGTCGTCGCGCGCGAGGTCCTTCTCGTCCTGGTACCGGCCCACGGAAGTGCGGACGACGACCAGGCCGGGGTCCTCGGCCGCGATCCAGCCCCACTTGTTCGAGGCGAACGTGGACGCCTTGATCGTGTGGCCGTCGACCGGCGGCACGAGGAAGCCGGAGCCCTCGGGCAGGTTCGCCTCGTCGCGCCGGAACGCGAGGGTGATCAGGGCCATCGACGCGTACTCGACGGTGCGCAGCTCTGCCGCGGCAGCCGGCGACTCGGTGTCGAGGAGCCCGGCGGCCTTCTGCGCGGGCACGGCTAGGACGACGGCGTCGGCCTCGATGACGCGGTCGTCGACCAGGACCTCCCAGCCGTCGAGGGTGCGGCGCAGGCCGTGGGCGGGGCTGTCGAGGAGGATCTCGCCGCCCCGCGCGCGCACCGAATCGGCGACGGCGAGCGGGAGCTGTCCGACGCCGCCCTCGATGCCCATGAAGACGGGCCCGGTCTGCTGGTTCCGCGCCGCACGCTCCTGGATCGCGCGTACGGCCTCGGTCAGGGAGCGGTGGCCGCGGGCCTCCTCGAAGAGCTGGGGGACGGCGCTGCGCATCGAGATGCGGTACGCGTCGCCCGCGTAGACGCCGCCGAGCAGCGGCTCCACGAGCCGGTCGACGACCTCGCGGCCGAGGCGCTCGGCGACGTACGCGCCGACGGCGACGTCGTCGCCGAACTCGGTGGCGGGCAGGTCGCGGTCCTGCTCGATGCGGGCCAGGCCCTTGTCGGACAGGACTCCGGAAAGCGCGGCGGCCGTACCGGGGACGCCCATCACATGGCCCTTGGGCATCGGGCGCAGCGCGCCCCTGGTCCAGAGCGAGGCCGTGGCCGTACCCGGCGGCTGAAGCCGGTCCGCGAGCCCCACCTCACGGGCGAGGTCGACCGCCTCGGGGCGCCGGGCGAGCATCGACTCGGCGCCGAGGTCGACCCGTACACCCGCGATCTCCCCGGCGCGCAGCTTGCCGCCGAGGCGGCCCGACGCCTCCAGAACGGTGACCTGCGCGCCGGCCGCGAGCAGCCGGTGGGCCGCGGCGAGCCCCGCGATGCCACCGCCGATGACGACCGCCCTGGGTGCCTGTCCCGTTCCCGTGCCTGTGTCCGCTTCGCGCATGCCCCCACTGTCTCAGACCGCCGAGTCCCGACCGTGACCGCATCGGGACCGCCCGGCAACCACCGAAAGGGGCGGCCGAACCGTCAAAGGAGGCGGCCAGGGCCTGTCCTTGGGCCGGCCGTCCCACTCAACCTCCGGGGGTACGTAGATGCGGATGTCAGGCACCACAGGAAAGCGGCCGGGGCGCCGCGGCATACGGGCGGCCGGCGCCGTCCTGCTCGTGGCGGCGCTGGCGCTGACGGGGTGCAGCGCCAACGCCTCGGACACCGGGGAGGCGAGCAAGGCCGACGGTGGGGAGGCGGCCGCCGCGGACCGGGGCGCCGCGAAGGAGGCGGGCGGGGGACAGTCGGACGCGAAGTCGTCCCGGCGCGAGCCGCCCAAGCTGACCGGCGTCCACATCATCCGCACGGCGACGCTCACCGTGCAGGTCAAGGACGTCCCGCAGGCGCTCGACAAGGCGCGCACGGCGGCCGAGGACGCGGGCGGCATGGTCGGCGACGAGACGACCGACCGCGACGGCAGGGGACATGAGCGCTCCCGTGTCGTCCTGCGCGTCCCGCAGGAGCGCTACGAGCAGGTCCTCGGCGATCTCGCGGGCACGGGCAGACTCATCGAGCGGAACAAGAAGGCGCAGGACGTCACCGACCAGGTCGTCGACGTCGACAGCCGCGTCAAGTCGCAGCGGGCAAGCGTGGCGCGGGTCCGCGAGCTGATGGACAAGGCGACGAAGCTGAGTGATGTCGTCGCCCTGGAAGGGGAGCTGAGCACCCGCGAGTCCGATCTGGAAGCCCTGCTCGCGCAGCAGGCGTCCCTCAAGGACCGGACGAGCCTGGCGACGATCACGCTGTCGCTGACCGAGACCCCGGTGAATCCGGCGGGGCACAAGGACGAGGACCCGGGGTTCACCGACGCGGTCGCGGGTGGCTGGGGCGCGTTCGTGACGATGCTGCGCTGGGTCGCGGTGGCCGTCGGCGCGGTGCTGCCGTTCGCCGTGGTGGGCGGTCTGCTGATCTTCGTGTGGCTGCGTCTCGTGCGGCCGCGGCTGCCGCGCAGGACCACCGCCGCCGCACAGCCGCTGACGACGGCGCTCGGCCCGCTGCCCGCGCATCCGTCGGCCGGGGAGCGGGGGGAGGACGAGTGACGGGGGCGCGGACGTAGTTTGGTGGGCATGAGCCCTACACGTGAGCGACTGGTGGTCATCGGCGGCGACGCGGCGGGCATGTCCGCCGCGTCGCAGGCCCGCAGGATGCGCGGCCCCGACGAGCTGGAGATCGTGGCCTTCGAGCGGGGGCACTTCTCCTCGTACTCGGCGTGCGGCATCCCCTACTGGGTCGGCGGCGAGGTGGCCGGGCGCGACGAGCTGATCGCACGCACGCCCGAGGAGCACCGGGAGCGGTCCATCGACCTGCGTATGCGCACGGAGGTGACCGAACTCGACGTCGCGGGCGGGCGGGTGAGGTCACGTGAGCTCGACACGGGGACGGAGGTCTGGACCTCGTACGACAAACTCGTGATCGCTACGGGTGCCCGGCCGGTGCGGCCGCGGATTCCCGGGATCGACGCACCGGGCGTGCACGGCGTGCAGACCCTCGACGACGGCCAGGCGCTGCTCGACTCGCTCGCCGCGACACAGGGGCGGCGGGCCGTCGTCGTCGGCGCGGGCTACATCGGCGTCGAGATGGCGGAGGCGCTGATCCGCCGCGGATACGAGGTCACGGTCGTCAACCGCGGGCCGGAGCCGATGTCGACGCTCGACCCCGACATGGGCCGCCTGGTGCACGAGTCGATGACCGGCATGGACATCACCATGGTCGACGACGCCGAGGTCACCAAGATCCTCACGGGTGACGACGGGCGGGCGCGGGCGGTCGCCACGACGTCCGACGAGTATCCGGCGGACGTCGTCGTCCTCGGCATCGGCGTCCGCCCGGAGACCTCGCTGGCCCGCTCCGCGGGACTCCCCCTGGGCGAGCACGGCGGGCTCCTCACCGATCTGGCCATGCGGGTGCGCGGCCACGAGAACATCTGGGCGGGCGGCGACTGCGTGGAGGTACTCGACCTGGTCTCGGGACGCGAGCGCCACATCGCGCTCGGCACGCACGCCAACAAGCACGGGCAGGTCATCGGCACGAACGCGGGCGGCGGTTACGCGACGTTCCCGGGCGTCGTCGGAACGGCCGTGAGCAAGGTGTGCGACCTGGAGATCGCGCGCACGGGCCTGCGCGAGAAGGACGCGCGACGGGCCGGTCTGCAGTACGTGTCCGCCACGATCGAGTCGACGAGCCGTGCGGGCTACTACCCGGGCGCGGCCCCGATGACGGTGAAGATGATCGCCGAGCGCCGCACGGGCCGCCTGCTCGGCGTGCAGATCGTCGGCCGCGAAGGCGCCGCGAAGCGGGTCGACATCGCGGCGGTCGCGCTGACCGCGGGCATGACGGTGGACCAGATGACGGCCCTCGACCTCGGCTACGCGCCGCCGTTCTCACCGGTGTGGGACCCGATCCTGGTGGCGGCCCGCAAGTCGAGCGCGGCGGTACGCAGGGGCTAGGGGATCCGCCCCCTAGGGCGTGTCCGGGCCCGAGGTGGGCGGCATCGGGGTGGACGTGCCGTTGATCTGCTCTATGGCCTGGCGCGCCTGGTCGCCGGGGGTGCGCAGCGTGGCCGCGCTCAGGGCGGAAGCGGTCGTGGCCTGCGGAGGTTTGGCGTGGGCCGCGGGCAGGCGGTTGCGCAGACGGTGGCTGACGGCCTCGTCGAGCGTGACCGGGCGGTGCGTGCGGGCGGCGATGCGGCCCGCCTCCTGACCGAGCGCGGCCAGGTCCTCCCAGGTGAGGCGCAGCACGACGGCGAGCTGGGCCTCACCGTCCGGCAGGGCGGTGAGGGGAGGTACGGGGGCACCCGGCTGTTGGTCGGTCATGGGCTGGTCTCCTCGCTTGGGGCGGCGGGACACTGCTCGGCATGACGTACGCGCAGCGGGCGGCTTTCGTTCAGGCGGGCGCCGTTCGTTCAGCGGGACGGGGCGGGCACGAGCCCGCCCCCACCACCCCTAGCGGGCGGTCTGCGTGTGGACGTACTCGACGAGACGCGTCAGGGAGTCCGGGTCGGTGGTGGGCGGCACGCCGTGACCGAGGTTGAAGACGTGGCCCTCCAGGTCGGCCGCCGCGTCGAGCACCTCGCGGGCCTTGGCCTCCACCGCCTCCGGCGTGGAGAAGAGGACCGCCGGGTCGATGTTGCCCTGGAGCGCCTTGCCGGGGCCGACGCGGCGCGCGGCCTCGTCGAGCGGGACGCGCCAGTCGACGCCGACCACGTCGGCGCCGGCCTCGCCCATCAGACCGAGGAGCTCACCGGTGCCGACGCCGAAGTGGATGCGCGGCACGCCGTACTCCTCGACGGCCTTGAACACCTTGGACGACGCGGGCATCACGGAGCGCCGGTAGTCGGCGGGGGCGAGGGCGCCGACCCACGAGTCGAAGAGCTGGACGGCGGAGGCGCCGGCCTCGATCTGCACCTTGAGGAACGCGGAGGTGATCTCGGCGAGGCGGTCGAGCAGGTCGGCCCACAGCTGCGGGTCGCCGTACATGAGCGCCTTGGTGTGCTCGTGGTTCTTGGACGGACCGCCCTCCACGAGGTAGCTCGCGAGGGTGAAGGGCGCGCCGGCGAAACCGATGAGCGGGGTGGAGCCGAGCTCGGCCGTCAGGAGGCCGATCGCCTCGGTGACGTACCAGACATCCTCGGGCGTGAGGTCGCGCAGCCGCGCGAGGTCGGCGCGCGAGCGGATCGGCTGCTCGACGACCGGACCGACGCCCGGCTTGATGTCGAGGTCGATACCGATGGCCTTGAGCGGTACGACGATGTCGCTGAAGTAGATGGCCGCGTCGACGTGGTGGCGGCGCACCGGCTGCATCGTGATCTCGGCGACGAGCTCGGGCATCATGCAGGACTCGAGCATCGGAATGCCCTCGCGCGCCTTGAGGTACTCGGGCAGCGAGCGACCGGCCTGCCGCATGAACCACACCGGGGTGTGCGGCACCGGCTCACGCCGGCACGCCTTGAGGAAGGCGGATTCGTACGTAGCTGTCGGCTGCTGGCCCGTGGGGCGGAGGTTGGCACTCACGTCGGAAAGTCTCGCACGGGCGCGAACCCCGCCGAGCGCGGGGACATCGAGGTGGGGGTGCCGGGTGTCTCTCCCTGCGCGAAGGCCGCGTTCCCCTTAATCTTCCCCGCATGGCTGCGGCTGAGGGACGACTGTCGGACGGCGCTGAGGGAATGAGTGAATCGGAGCGGGAGGGGCGCAACACGAAGGATCCGGTGGACTCGGCTCCACCGCCGTTCCGCGCGGCGGTCGAGGCCTTGCGGGGGACGCGGCTGCGCCCGGAGATCGAGGTGGACCCGACCAAGCCGCCGCAGCGCCTCGCGCCCTACGCGTACGCGCTGGAGGCCGCGGTGGTCGACGGCGACGACGACCTCGCGGACGGCCGCCTCGTCCTGCTGCACGACCCGGCGGGGCACGACGCGTGGCACGGGACGTTCCGCCTGGTGACGCTGGTGCGGGCGGAGCTGGAGCCGGAGATGGCGGCGGACCCGCTGCTCCCCGAGGTCTGCTGGTCGTGGCTGACGGGCGCGCTCCAGGGGCGGGGTCTGTCGTACGGGGAGGCGAGCGGCACGGTGACACGGGCGAGTTCGCACTACTTCGGCGGGCTCGGTGAGCGTGCGCCGGCGTCGCAGATCGAGATCCGCGCCTCGTGGACGCCGCGCGAGGGGCTCGGCGGGGTGCCGGACACGTCCTCCCACCTGGCCGCCTGGTGCGATCTGCTCAGCCAGATCGCGGGCCTGCCGCCGGCCGGTCCCGGGGACGCGTCCGTGGTGACGCTGCCTCAGCGCCGGGGCCCGCAGAAGTCCTGACGGCGGTGCGGAAGTCCTGAACGGCGACGCGCGAGCCCTCAACGGCCATGCCGAAGTCCTGACGGGGGATGGGGAACAGCCATCGGCAGGCGATTTTCGGCCTTCCGCCGCCGGTGACGAGGGGCAGTGACAGCACCGATCGGGACCGGACCTCGAAGAGTTCCGGTCCCGTTGTGATTCGGTTCGATCTTCGGATGATCGATCGCGTGTCCGAATTGCACGAATTGTTACTCACTAAATCGTGATCTTTCTCTAAAGGCGGGCGGGTTTGCTGCCGAAGAGGTCTGTGACCTTGAAAGCACGGTTCGCCCCGGCTTCATCCCCGAGCCGGTCCCGTCCCGCACCCCAGGAGGCCTGGTGTCCGTTCTCCTCGAGCAGCCCGCAAGCCTGGTCGCCTACCGCCCGAACAAGCCGACCGCCATGGTGGTCGTGGCCGACCCCCGCGTCCGTTCCACCGTCACCCGCCACCTGTGGGCGCTCGGTGTACGTGACGTCATCGAGGCCTCGTCCGTCGCGGAGGCTCGTCCCCGCATCGGCAACCCCCGCGACATCTGCGTCGCCGACGTCCACCTTCCCGACGGCTCCGGCCTGACCCTTCTGTCCGAAACCCGTGCCGCGGGCTGGCCCAACGGGCTCGCCCTCTCCGCAGCCGACGACATCGGTGCCGTACGCAACGCCCTCGCGGGCGGCGTCAAGGGCTACGTCGTCACCGGCACCCGTACCAACGTCGGGCTGCCCTCCCGGCCCGGCGCCGCCCCCATCGGGTCAGCCGCGGCCCGTATGCACCGTCGCCCCCCGGGTGCTCCGAGCCACCCGGGCGGCTACCGCGAACTGTCAGGCCGTGAGGTCGAGGTGCTCCGGCTCGTCGCCGAGGGCCAGTCGAACAAGGCCATCGGAGTCTCGATGGGACTGTCCGCGCTGACCGTCAAGAGCCACCTCGCCCGCATCGCGCGCAAGCTCGGCACGGGAGACCGCGCCGGAATGGTGGCCGTGGCCCTGCGCACCGGAATCATCCACTGACCCTGACTGGTTTACGTACCTTCAGCGCCCGTCGACGGAACGTTCCGTCGACGGGCGCTGTACGTACACAGATACATTGATCTGTCACAGCATGGGCCTGAAGTGGGTAGATGTCATCCAACCCGCCGCTCAGGGCACATCGCCGAGGGCAACTCCGGCTGCTTCCAGAACCGCGTTCGCACGACACACCCTGGCCGCCGTGGACGGACGGTGCCGTGAACCAGTCGATGACTTCCGCCGCCGATGCCTGCGGAGGCGCCGGCTTTACCCCCGAGGTGAGACTTGCCGTCGTCGTCCACCTGACAGCGCCACCAGGACTCGGGTCACCTCGCACAGGAAGTCACCACCCCCACTCCGGCAGCGGATCAGCCGTCGCTGACCTTGGCCAAGGTCGACTCTGCGCCTGACGCCGAGACATCCCGGTCGGACGTCTCGACGCGGCCTGCCGCTGCCCTCGTCCACGGCCGCGCAGTCAGAGAAGGAGATCTCCGCCTCGCAGCAGGGTCGCCGCGCCGCCCACAACGTCCTGCCGGGACATGAACTTCACTCCCTGATCAGCCACTTCGAGCAGGAGACCGCGTACCAGCGGGATGTGCACGGTATATCCATGGGCCAGACGTGGACAGGACTGAGTGCGGACGCCGCCAATCGGCGCTTCGACACCACGCTCAAGGAATTCCAGAACGCCCAGGTCGAGGCCAAGTCGATCGCCTCACTCCTCCGTGACGCGCACACGCAGTTCGTGGACCTTCACAAGAAGCTGGAGACAGCCCGGGACGAAGCCGTGGCGAAGGACATGAAGGTGTCCGATCAGGGCGTCGTCACGTGCCGAACTCCGACTTCTACAAGCACTTTCGTGCCGACATGCAGAAGGCGGGGGTCGAGGAGTTCAAGGTGGACGGCCTCAGTCCGATTCCGAACGAGAAGGTCCGCGGCTACCAGAGCCTGGTCACGCTGATGCAGCAGGGACACGGCTATTCCGGGCAGTTCCTCGAGGACACCGCCGACGACGTCCGCAAGGCCGAGGAGTCGCACTTCGCCAAGGGGAACATGGAATCCGTCTGGGCCCTGCGGGACGATTTCAGCGGCAAGGACCGGGGTTGGTTCGCCAACGACCCGCTCGACGGCGTCCTCGGCATCATGTCCGAGGACCCGAAGACCAGCACCGAATACCTGGACCCGGCGCACAACGACAACCTCAAGTACCTGCTGCACGGGCGTGATTGGGCCACGGTCGTCGACCACTACGCGACGCCGCCCGGCGGCACCACGACGGGCCTGCCCGTCATGGCGGAGGACGGCGACGTGCGCAAGGGCTTCGGCGCTGCTCTGGAGGCCGCCACGACCGGGGAAGCGCCGGGCGCGTACCACGCGGTCGGACAGCACAGCGAGCCGCAGGCCCGCATCCTGCAGGACACCATCAACACCCTGTACTCGGACAAGGCGGCGGACCACCTGCCGAAGAACCTGTCCACACCGCTGGCGCACGTCCTGACGTCGTACACACCCGACACGCACGAGATCTACGCCGCCTCGGACTCGAAGTACGACATCGACTGGGACAGCACGGGCGAGGTCTGGAGTGACAAGGACGGGGCGCACATGGCTGTGGGGCACCAGCGCCTCGCCGCCGTGATGAGGGGCATCGCCGAGGACGGGGGAGCCTTCGGCCACCTCTACGGGGCTGAGCAGCAGTATTCGCACCATGTCCTGGCGGATATCCCCCAGGACGCCGGCGACAAGACGATCCAGAACCGCGTCGTCGAGTCCTCGCGCGCCATGGGCGCCTATGACGGCATCCGGTCGGACGTCATCTTCGACGAACGGTTCAACAAGACGCAGTGGGCCGCCGACTTCAACCACGGGATCGGCACGGGTTTCAGCACAGCACTGATGTTCAATCCCGTAGCTGATCTCGCCCCGGTGGGAGACCTCACCTCGAAGGCGATCGACGTGTGGGCCTACGAGTCCAACAAGGAACACACCGCCGAGGCGAACGTCGAGGCCACCGAGAAGAACGCCAAGACCTACGACGCCGGGCTTCACGACGTGGATCACATGGTCAGGGCATGGGCCGACAGCCGCGGTCACGGCATCGACAGCGACTGGACGAAGTCCTTCGTCCACGCGGGGCAGGACCAGTACGACTTGGGCCGCAACCGTACGCTCGACACCCTTCGAGCCGACCGTTGACGCTCGGAGAAAATGGCACCCGACAGAATGAGCACGATGCAAACCAAGTCCAGGCTAGGACGCATACCCACAAGGTGGTGCGCGCCGGCACTCGTTCTCACTCTCGGGATCGTGGCCTTCGTGCTGTACAGCACCGGCACGTTCGACCAGTGGAAGGACGACCGATCGCTCGACCACGCCTGTGATAGCACCCTCGCTCAGGGCGGACTTCGCGCAGCTCTGCACTCGTCGCACCTGAGCGCCGGCTCCGAGGGTGACAGTGAATACCTGGCTTCCTGCAGTGTCCGCAACGCAGAGACCGGACCACAGCGCAGTTCGCTGGAGGTGAAGC
Source organism: Streptomyces sp. NBC_01446 (assembly GCF_026340095.1). Classification (GTDB taxonomy): domain Bacteria; phylum Actinomycetota; class Actinomycetes; order Streptomycetales; family Streptomycetaceae; genus Streptomyces; species Streptomyces aureus. Next base: position 1,916,044 of record NZ_JAPEPO010000001.1, read on the forward strand.
TGCGCTGGAGCAGTGCGGCGCCCCCCTCAGCCGACCTCTCCTGGTACAACGAGGACTACAACGGCGTGAGGGGGCAGGCGGTGCCCCTCGGCCACGGCTGGTCCGGCATCGCCAGGTACCAGGGCGGCTGGCAGGTCATGGTCGCGCTCGACTGCCAGAACCAGAAGAACAAGGCTCTTGTCGCATACGGTGACCTGCACGGGGAGCCGAACAGCGCCACATTGGCCGGGCTTGGCCGGGTGACCACCGAGACGGCCCAGAAGGCAGCTGAGAAGCACGGGTGCCAGGTGAAGGCCGGCGAGCGGCTCACCAGCGTGCCCCCCTCCCGGCTCGGCACGCCTGATACGGCGAAACCCTTGAAGCAGGCGCGCGGTTCCTGCGTCCCATTGCGGGGGCTTGCCCCGACGGCCGCGGGGAACGGTGTACCCGAGGTCATGGAGTACCCCGCGGATGCGCAGACGCCGCAAGTGAACTGCTACCTGGCGACACCGGAGAAAAAGCCCGGATACGGCCTGTACGCCTACTACGGCCGCGCCGCCAAGGACTTCCTCACGAGTGAGGGCGACAACCTCAAGGCGGGCCGCGGCCCCACCTACGGCGACAAAGAATATGCCTGGGCCACCGCCAGGTGCCCCAGATCCGCACAGCCCGCAGTGTTCGTGCTGTACCACCTGTACGACAGGGACACCGACACATACCCGGTCGCTCACTACTCCGCCCAGTTCGCCGCATCGGCACTCAAGGCCTTCGCCGACCATGAGGCGAAACTGCGTGGCTGCTCCGACGTTCAGATAGCCTCCCGGCCTTAGAGCTCACCGCATGCATCTCGATCGTCCATGAGGGTCCGTCAGCTTGCTGACGGACCCTTTGTGGTGTGCCTCACGGTGCAAGCCTCGACAAGAGGGCCTTCCCATGGCTGTAGATCAAGCATGGATTATTGGGACTAAAGTCCATATTCCGGGCACTCTGGTGCGAGAACCCCCCAGACGCACCGAGACGGGTCGAGACGCGTTTTCGCAGGTCAGTTGACCAATGGCCAGAACACGCAGGTCAGGCATACGTACGGGCAGATACCCTTGACAGGTGACCGACGCCCAAGAGACCGCAGCAGACACTTCACTGCGAACCACCGGGGGCGCACCCCCGGACGACGGCGGCTTTGTTGCGGAGGTGCCGATCCCCCTGCTCGAGCCGCGCGAGGGCATCCCGCCGGTGATCGCCGACGAGGCCTCCCTGGCCGAGGTGGTCGCGGCCTTCGCCGCGGGCACCGGGCCCGTGGCCGTGGACGCCGAGCGCGCCTCCGGCTACCGCTACGGACAGCGCGCCTACCTGGTGCAGCTGCGCCGCGAGGGCGCGGGCTCCGCGCTCGTCGACCCCGTCGCGTGCCCCGACCTGTCCGCCCTCGGCGACGCGATCGCCGACGCCGAGTGGGTACTGCACGCCGCGACGCAGGACCTGCCGTGTCTGCGCGAAATAGGTATGGTCCCCAGCCGCCTCTTCGACACCGAGCTCGCCGGGCGCCTGGCCGGTTTCCCGCGCGTGGGGCTCGGCGCGATGGTGGAGAACGTCCTCGGCTACGTCCTGGAGAAGGGCCACTCCGCCGTCGACTGGTCGACGCGGCCCCTGCCCGACCCGTGGCTGCGCTACGCCGCGCTGGACGTGGAGCTCCTCGTGGACCTGCGGGACGCGCTGGAGAAGGAGCTCGACCGGCAGGGCAAGCTGGACTGGGCGCACCAGGAGTTCGACGCCATCGCCTCGGCCCCGCCCGCGCCGCCCCGCAAGGACCCGTGGCGGCGCACGTCCGGGATGCACAAGGTGCGGCGCCGCCGTCAGATGGCCGTCGTACGGGAGCTGTGGACCGCGCGGGACCGGATCGCGCAGCGGCGTGACGTGTCGCCGGGCAAGGTGCTCGGGGACGGCGCGATCGTCGAGGCGGCGCTCTCGCTTCCCGTGAATGTGCACGCACTGTCCGCGCTGCCCGGTTTCGGGCACCGTACGGGCCGGCGTCAGCTGGAACAGTGGCAGGCGGCCGTGGACCGGGCGAAGGAGCTGCCCGACGCGGAGCTGCCGCAGCCCGGGGCCCCGCTCGCCGGGCCTCCTCCCCCGCGGGCCTGGGCCGACAAGGACCCGGTCGCCGCGGCGCGCCTCTCCGCCGCGCGGGCAGCGGTGTCGTCGCTGGCCGAGACGCTGAACATGCCGCAGGAGAACCTGATCACGCCGGACACGGTCCGCCGGGTGTGCTGGGAGCCCCCGGGCGACCGCTCCGAGGCGGCGGTGGCCGAGGCGCTGCGCGGGTACGGGGCGCGGCCCTGGCAGATCGAGCAGGTCACGCCGCTGCTCACCGAGGCACTGAAGCAGAACGTCTGACACGCGGGGCGCCGCGCGGCGCCCCGCGTTCGTCGCGGTTTCGTACCGGTGGCCCCTCCTCGCTCGTCGCGGCGGGGAGGGCCTGCCTACGGTCACTCCATGATCACCAGGGGGTACGAGGCATGGGTGCGGGACTTCGAGGACGAGCGGGAGCGCCGGGCCGCGGCGCCGGAACCCGCCTGGGAGCGGGGCGCGCGGGTGCATCCCGCGATCTGGCGGAGCGTGCGGCGCTTCCAGGTCGGCGAGAGCGGTGACGGGGCGAACCTGATCGCCAAGGCCGACCGGGCGGGCGACGCCCCGTACGCGCGTGCCGTGCGGCTCTTCGTGGCCGAGGAGCAGAACCACGCCCGGCTGCTCGGGCTGCTGCTCGGCGCCGGCGGGGTGCCGCCGCTCACTTCCCACTGGAGCGACACCGTCTTCGTCCGGCTGCGCCGGCTTCTCGGGCTGCGGCTCGAACTCCTGGTCCTGATGGTCGCCGAGGTCGTGGCGCTGCGTTACTACCGCGCGCTGCGCGACGGCACCGACGATGCGCTCACGACGCGGGTGGCCGGGGCGATCCTCGCCGACGAGGAGCGGCATGTGCCGTTCCACTGCGAGCGGCTGCGCGAGGCCTTCGCGCGGATGCCACGCCCGGTGGGGCGCCTGGTGCTCGTGGGGTGGCGGGCGCTGCTCCTCTCCGCGGCGCTCGTCGTCGCCGGCGACCACGGCTCGGCGCTGCGCGGATTCGGGCTGGGACGGGTGCGGTTCGTGCGTGACGTGGTGGCTTCGGCGGGGCCCGTGGTGCGCTCGATCCTCGATCGCGCGGTGTGACCTTCGCCGCTCCGGCCGGGGGGACTACACGTCTTGGTTACCCGCAAGTAGCATGACGGTATTCGCAGCGCGCTTCCCGCATGCCGGGTGCGTGCCGCGCGGCAGTGCCATCCCGCATCTGGAGGAGAGCCATCGTGCCTCGTACCGTCAGGGACGTCGTCTTCGTCGACGGCGTCCGCACCCCGTTCGGCAAGGCGGGCCCGAAGGGCATCTACCACGAGACCCGCGCCGACGATCTCGTCGTGAAGGCCATCAGGGAGCTGCTGCGCCGCAACCCGGCCCTCGACCCGGCGAAGATCGACGAGGTCGCCATCGCCGCGACCACGCAGATCGGCGACCAGGGCCTGACCCTCGGCCGCACCGCCGGCATCCTCGCGGGCCTCCCGCAGTCCGTGCCCGGCTACTCCATCGACCGCATGTGCGCCGGCGCGCTGACCGCCGTCACCGCCACCGCGGGCTCCATCGCCTTCGGCGCGTACGACGCCGTCATCGCCGGCGGTGTCGAGCACATGGGCCGCCACCCGATGGGCGAGGGCGTCGACCCGAACCCGCGCTTCGTGTCGGAGAAGCTCGTCGACGAGTCCGCCCTGTTCATGGGCATGACCGCCGAGAACCTGCACGACCGCTACCCGCAGATCACCAAGCAGCGCGCCGACGAGTACGCCGTGCGCTCGCAGGAGAAGGCGGCGAAGGCGTACGCGAACGGGAAGATCCAGCAGGACCTGGTCCCGATCTCCGTGCGCAACACCAACCCGGACGTCGGCGAGACCGGCTGGGGCCTGGTCACCGCCGACGAGCCGATGCGCCCGGGCACCACGCTGGAGAACCTGTCCGGCCTCAAGACGCCGTTCCGCGTGCACGGCCGTGTCACCGCGGGCAACGCCGCCGGTCTGAACGACGGTGCGACCGCGTCGATCATCGCGTCCGAGGACTTCGCCCGCGAGAACAACCTCCCGGTGAAGATGCGCCTCGTCTCCTACGCCTTCGTGGGCGTCGAGCCGGAGGTCATGGGCTACGGCCCGATCCCGGCCACGGAGAAGGCCCTCGCCAAGGCCGGTCTGTCGATCGAGGACATCAACCTCTTCGAGATCAACGAGGCCTTCGCCGTCCAGGTCCTCGCCTTCCTGGACCACTACGGCATCGCCGACGACGACGCGCGCGTGAACCAGTACGGCGGCGCCATCGCGTTCGGTCACCCGCTGGCCTCCTCCGGCGTGCGCCTGATGACGCAGCTTGCCCGCCAGTTCGAGGAGCAGCCCGAGGTCCGCTACGGCCTGACGACGATGTGCGTCGGCTTCGGCATGGGCGCCACGGTCATCTGGGAGAACCCGCACCACAAGGACGCCGGAGGCGACAAGTGAGCACCACCACCGCTGAACTCCTGAAGGGCGCCGCCGAGCTGTTCCCGGACGAGGTCGTCACGTCGGCGAACGTACGCCACCTCGACCTGCCGTTCGGCGCGGGCCGGTTCGCGCTGATCACGCTCGACAACGGCTTCGACCACACCAAGCCGACCACCTTCGGCCCGGCCTCGCTCGCGAACCTGAACGCCGCGATCGACCAGGTCGAGAAGGAGGCGGCCGACGGCACGATCGTCGGCGCCGGCATCACCGGCAAGCCGTTCATCTTCGCCGTCGGCGCCGACCTCAAGGGCGTCGAGCTCCTCAAGAAGCACGACGACGCGCTGGCCATCGGCAAGGGCGGCCACGAGGTCTTCAAGCGCCTCTCGGGCCTCGCCGTGCCGACGTTCGCGTACTACAACGGCGCGGCCATGGGCGGCGGTGTCGAGGTCGGTCTGCACTGCACCTACCGCACCGTCTCCAAGGCGCTGCCCGCGTTCTCGCTCCCCGAGGTCTTCCTCGGTCTGGTCCCGGGCTGGGGCGGCTGCGCGCTGCTCCCGAACCTGATCGGCGCCGACAAGGCCGTCTCGGTCATCATCGAGAACTCGCTCAACCAGAACCGCCAGCTCAAGGGCAAGCAGGTCTTCGAACTCGGCATCGCCGACGCGATCTTCGAGGGCGCCGACTTCCTGGAGCAGTCGCTGATCTGGACGGCGAACGTCCTCAAGGGCGACGTGGCCGTCGAGCGCGCCGAGGTCGACCGCGGTGACGCGTGGGACGAGGCCGTCGCACGCGGCAAGTCCATTGCCGACAGCAAGGTGCACGGCGCCGCCCCGGCCGCGTACCGCGCCCTCGACATCATCGCCGCGGCGAAGGACGGGAACCTGCAGGCCGGGTTCGACGCCGAGGACAAGGCGCTCGCCGACCTGATCATGGGTGGCGAACTGCGCGCGGGTATCTACTCGTTCAACCTCGTCCAGAAGCGCGGCAAGCGCCCGGCGGGCGCCCCGGACAAGTCGCTCGCGCGTCCGGTCACCAAGGTCGGCGTCGTGGGTGCGGGCCTGATGGCCTCGCAGCTCGCGCTGCTCTTCCTGCGCCGCCTCGAGGTGCCGGTCGTCCTGACCGACATCGACCAGGAGCGCGTCGACAAGGGTGTGGGCTACGTCCACGCCGAGATCGACAAGCTGCTCGGCAAGCGCCGCATCAACCAGGACAAGGCCAACCGCCTCAAGGCCCTGGTCACCGGTGTGCTGGACAAGGCCGAGGGCTTCTCCGACGCGGACTTCATCATCGAGGCCGTCTTCGAGGAGATCGGCGTCAAGCAGCAGGTGTTCGCGGAGGTCGAGGCGGTCGCCCCGGCGCACGCGATCCTCGCCACCAACACCTCGTCCCTCTCGGTCACCGAGATGGCGTCGAAGCTGAAGCACCCCGAGCGGGTCGTCGGCTTCCACTTCTTCAACCCGGTCGCGATCCTCCCGCTCCTGGAGATCGTCCGCGGCGAGCAGACCGACGACGCCTCGCTGGCCACGGCCTTCGGTGTCGCCAAGAAGCTGAAGAAGACCGCGGTTCTGGTGAAGGACGCCCCGGCGTTCGTCGTGAACCGCATCCTCACCCGCTTCATGGGCGAGATCCAGAACGTCATCGACGAGGGCACCCCGGTCGAGGTCGCCGAGAAGGCGGTGGAGCCCCTGGGCCTGCCGATGTCTCCTCTCGTCCTCCTGGAGCTGGTCGGTCCCCCGATCGGCCTGCACGTCTCGGAGACCCTGAACCGCGCCTTCCCGGAGCGCTTCACGGTGTCCCCGAACCTCGCGGCCGTCGTCAAGGCGGGCAAGCGCGGCTTCTACGTGTACGACTCCGGTAAGCCGGAGCTGGACCCCGAGGTCGCCGCGCTCCTCAAGCAGGGCGATGTCGTCCTGACGGAGGAGCAGGTCCGTGACCGCGTCCTGGACGCGGTGGCGCAGGAGATCGGCCTCATGCTCGACGAGGGCGTAGTCGCCGAGGCCCAGGACATCGACCTGTGCCTGATCACCGGCGCCGGCTGGCCCTTCCACCTGGGCGGCATCACGCCGTACCTGGACCGTGAGGGCGTCAGCGAGCGGGTGACCGGCAAGCGGTTCCTGGACGCGGGCGTGGCGAGCGTTCCGGCGTAACTCCCCCGCACGAACGGTGCCCGGCACACCAACTGGTGTGCCGGGCACCGGCGTATCGAGCGGCCGGTCAGAGCCGCTTCGCGCTGCGCAGGGTGCTCGCGTAGTAGCCGTTGCCGTCGAGGCGGGACGTGCCGCCCTTGTCGCCGATCGTCGGGCCGTTGACCTCTTCACGGCTCGACACGAAGATCATGTGGCCGTCCGTGTCGTGGCCCATGTACATGCCGACGTGGTCGAGGCGCTGCTTCGTACGGGCGTCGAGCTTGAAGAACACCAGGTCGCCGGGCTGCAGCACGTCGATGGACTTGGGCCGGTCGGCGGCGCCGACACCCTTGAGCGGGATGATGTCGGTCCCGACGTCCGAGCGGGCTATGCCGTTGGCGGTGCGCGGCAGGCCGTCGCCCGACTTGTCCGAGGACATCAGGGGGTAGCGGGCCCGGTAGCCCCAGACCAGGCGCTGGAAGCCCGAGCAGTCCACGGACCTGGCGCGCCGCGTCTCAGGCTGCTGCGAGACGCCGTCGCGGAACGTGTACGGGATGCCCAGGTAGTCGTAGAAGTCGGAGAGTTCGTCGCGCAGGTCGTTGCCCTCGCTTCCGTTCGGGTTGATCGGCCCGAAGTTGGCGTCACCGGCGTAGGCGATGCCCTCGTCGTCCTTCTTGACGGGAGCGCCCTCCAGGTACTGGAAGGCGAACGCGAAGATGTCGTCCTCCTCGCTGCCGTAGAACTCCTTGAACCAGTCCTTGAACCACTTCTCCTTCTCCGCGCCCTTGCGCCAGGGTTCCGGCATGAGGCGTACCCAGTCCTCGGTGACCACGCGGGACTTGGTGTTGGCGGGCTCGGTGAAGGTGCGGCTCGGGCCCTTGAGCGTGGCCGTGCGAGCGCTGTCGGTGAAGGTCGCGAGGACCTGGCCGCCCTCGCCGCGCAGGACGGAGCGCTCCGGGTTCTTCAGCCGCTCCCAGCTCTGCTCGCCGCCCTTCTGGCCCGTGCTGGACTCCAGGAGCGGGGTGTCGGTGACGGCCTGGACGGCGGGGGCCTTCGCCTGTTCGTCCTTGCGCAGTTCCACCGTCAGATAGGCGCTGCCGCCGAGCAGCGAGAGGACGATCGCGGTGTGCAGTACAGGGTGCTTCTTCTTGGCGCTCATGGGGTCGGCTCCGGTGGCTGGTTCAGGCGGACGGCATGACGCCGAGAAGGATTCCGGCGGTGAGGACGACGTACGCCATCAGCGTCACCGAGCCGGTGGCGAGGATCGTGGGGCCCTTGGGCTGGCGGACCAGTTGGTACGCGATGAGGCCGGGAACGATGAATCCCAGGGTCTGGTTCGCGTACATCAGCGGGAACTCGAGGGAGAGCACGATCATCACGGTCGCCTGGAGCGTCACTCCGAGCAGCACGACGGCGGCGAACAGGCGCTTGCCGTAGAGGATCACGTAGCGCTGCATCAGGAGCGTGCCCACATAGGTGAGGACGGTGACGCCGACGACCATGGCCGCGCGCTGGAGGTCTTCGACGAGCGTCAGCGCGATCCAGCCCGGGGTGATCATTCCGCCCGGTGAGAGGTTCGTCGTGAGGTAGCAGACCAGGGAGAACAGCAGCCCGATCGCGATGCCGATCGCGGCGATCTCGGGGGTGAGGACGGTGGGGATCAACGGGGTTCTCCTGGGCTGCTGTGCCACTGCTGCGGGTCTTCGGTGAGGGGTGCGGGCGGGACGCGGGGCTCGAACAGGCCGCGGGGGCGCTCCTGTTCGGCCGGCTGAGCGGGATACACGGGCTGCACGGGCTGGGCCTGGATCACCGTGGGCCAGACCTCGCGGGGCGCCTGCGGCTCGTCGTACTCGGGATGGGGCCGGTCCGCGTCGCGCTGCACGGGGATGTGCGGCTGGGGCGCGTACCGCGTCTCGTACGCCTGCGGGTACTGCTGGTACGGGTCGATGCGGGGCGCGTAGAGCTGCATCGTCTCGACGGGCTCGTGGGAGGCCGGTGCCGCGTGCGCCGGAGCCCCGGTCCCGTACGGATCGGCGGTGGCGGTGTTGTCCTCGGACTCGTCCGCGGGGAGTTCGGCGAGGTGCTCCAGGAGGTGCTCGCCCTGGCCGTGGATGTTGCCGATGGCGACGAGTGAGGAGTCGGGGCCGAGGCTGCCGAGCAGCTTCCCCATGAACTCCTCGGCCTCGCGCCGGTCGCCGCCGAGGTCCACGGCCCGGTCGCGGTACGCGGCGGGGATCGCGTCGATGGCGGACTTGGCCGGGTGGCCGATGACGAAGACCTGGTCCGGATCGAGCTCGGGGATGATCTCGCCCATCTGGCCGTTGCGTTCGACGCGGTCCGGGCGGCAGTTGATGACGACGTTCAGCGGGCGGTGGACGGCACCGAGGTCGAGGAGCTGGTTGATGTTCATCAGCGTCGACTCGGGGTCGTTGGCCGCGAAGACGTTCGCGAAGCGGAGCTTCTTGTTGTCGTGCGTGAGATAGCGCTCGACGGAGAGGACTCCGGGGTCCGGCGGGGCGTCGTACATGCCCTGAAGAGCTGTGTCCCGGTCGACGCCCACCAGCTCGGCGACGGTCAGCGCGATCGCCACGTTCTCCTTGAAGGTGAACCAGCTGAACCCGCGCAGCTCCTCGTCGCTGACCGTCTCGGGGTCGGCGTAGATCAGCTTGCAGTCCCTGGCGTCCGCCTCCTCCTGGAGGATGTGGAAGCGCTCCTGCTCCGCGGTCACGCAGATGCCGCCCTCCGGCATGGAGCGGCACAGCGAGCGCGCCACGTCGTCGAGGGTGGGGCCCATCTCGGCGAGGTGGTCCTCACGGACGTTGCACAGGACGCCGATCGTGGAGCGGATCAGCTTGGACTGGTTGATCTCCTGGAGCGCCGGCATGACGGCCATGCACTCGATGACGAGGGCGTCCGGGTTGTACGCGGCGGCGCGGCGCACGATGCCGATCTGCTCGACGACATTGGCGATACCGAACTTGCGGTAGACCGGTTCCTCGGTGGCGTCCGGGTGGATGAAGCGGGCCGCCGTGCCGGTCGTCTTGGCGACCGTCGTCAGGTCGCCGCCGCGCAGGGCGCCCGCGCACAGGCGCGTGATGGACGACTTGCCGCGGATGCCGTTGACGAGGACGCGGGTCGGTATGTGTTCGAGGTTGGCGAAGTGCCGCCGCTGTTCGACGATTCCGGCGATCAGCAGGACGGCTCCGCACACCACGAGCACGGTGTAGAGGAAGAGCACGGTGATTCTAGTTCCTTCCGGCACCGGCGGGCGTGCGGGCACCGCCGTCGCGTTTGCGCTGCTGGCTCTGGACCTGCTGCCTGATCAGCTCCAGGCTGCGGGCGACGGCGCCGACCTCGTCGTGGTGGCGTGGGAACAGGACGGTCTTGCGGTCACCGTCCGCGAGCGACTCGGCCTGCCGGGCCAGGTCGCGCAGGGGCCGTACGACGACGATGTGCAGCCAGCCGAGGCAGGCGGCCGCCGCGGTGATGCCGAGAAGTCCGGCCAGGACCGTGCGGTTCTGGAGGCTGTACTCGGGGATGGCGAGGCTCGATGCGGGCTGCCAGCTGACGACGGTCCAGCCGAGGGACTTGGCGGCGCCGCCGCCGACGAAGGGGGCGGCCGCGGCGATCTGGATGTCGCCGCCGTCGCGGAACAGCACGCCGCTGGGGCGCGGGCTCATGCCGACCTTCTGGTTGGTCCCGTCGACCAGTTCGTCGAGCCGCTCGCCGGGCAGTTTGTGGAAGGCCAGATAGCCGGTGTTGCCGCCGATGACGCGCCGCTCGGCGTCGACGACACGGACGTCGCCGAGCCCGGGGCGCTTGAGCAGCGAGTTGAGGAAGTCGATCCGGAACTCGCCGACCACGGCCGCGCCCTCGCGGCCCGGCAGTTCCGCGGTGCCGACGATGACCGGCTTCTTGCCCTGGTCGTCCAGGACCCGGATGGGCTCGGCGGAAGGGGCTTCGCCCTGGACGTTGTGCGGGCCGTGCCCTGACCTGGCGAGGATGTCGCCGCGGGCGTCGAGGACGTACAGGGACTCGTAGCGCAGGTGCTCGTTCATGGTGGCTTCGAGCACCTCGGTCATCTGCGAGGGCTTGGTGCGGTCGCCGATGAGGGAGGCCACCGACATCAGGTCGGCGTGGCCCTCGTTGAGGGCGCGGCGTACCCGGTCGGACACGGTGTCGGTGCGTTCGCGCTGGTCGTTCACCATCTGCTGGGGCACGACGACGGTGTCGCCCGCCCGGTTGAGCAGCAGCAGGAGAGGGCCCGCCCAGACGAGCAGCAGGATCCCGGCGACCGCGAGGAGCGCGCGGGCGCCGAAGCGGCGGCGCGCCGGTGCGGCGGGCTGCGGGAGCTCGCCGAGCAGCTGGCGCCGCAGGCGTTCCAGGGCCGCGCCGATCCGGGCGGCCTCGCCGCGCCGGGGCACGGTGATGGGCCGGGCGAGGTCGCCGCGGGTGAGGCGGCGGCTCTCCAGGAACAGCCTGATCAGCGGCCGTTGCACGGTGCCGAGCAGCAGCGCCACGGTGAGTCCGCCGATGAGCAGCAGGGCCGCCGCGGCCGCCAGGCCGAACATCGGGCTGGCGGTGACCGCCGGGTCCTCGGCGACCTTGACCATGGCTACGACGGTCAGGCCGAGGCCGGTGGCGACGGTGGGCTCGCCGGGCTGCGGCGAGGCGAGAGTGGCGTAGCCGGCGACGGAGCGCTCACCCATGTAGCGGTCGCCGCTGAGGCTGCCGCTGACGCCCAGGAACCCGCCGGATCCGGGCTCCTTGGACTTGACGGGGTGCTGCTTCGCCTTGCCGGCGGCGGCCTTCGCGAAGGCCTTCAGCTGCCGGTTGGACTCCTTGACCTCATCGCGCTGCAGGTCGGTGAGGACCTGCTCGGGCTCGGGGATGCCGTCGCTGCTGAGGAGGGTGCCGGACTGGTCGATGACGGCGATGGAGCGGAACTCGCCGAGGCTGATACCCGGGAACTTCAGGCTGTTGGAGGCGACGAGGAGCTGCTGCGGCCGGCCCTTCCAGTTCAGCAGGGCGAAGGAGAGCAGCCGGGTCTCGCCGTTCTGGAGACGCACCATGCGCGGGGCGAGGCCGTTCTCGTCGGCGAGCTTGGACCGGTCGATCGCTGTCAGCGGCACGTTCTCGCCGCGTGCGGCGAGGAGTTTGCCGGACTGGATCTCGACGACGGCGGTGCCCGTCCACTTCTGGTAGACGTTGCCGATCTTGTCGAGGACCGCGTCGGCGGGCACCGGGTCGCCGGCGCTGAACAGCTCGGCCGTCCGGGTGAGGTCGGTGACGCCCTCGTCGACGGAGGCGCGCAGCGCGATGGCGCCGTCCTCGGCGAAGTGCTGCTGGGAGGTGCGGACGGCTTCGGGTACGAGGTCGTGTCCGACCCGGCCGAGCGTGAGGGCGGTGATGCCCGCGAGGGCGAGGAGCAGAACCGACAGCACGGCGATGGGCGGGCGAATGCCACCCAGCAGGGACATATCGGCTCTTCGGCGGACCTTGTGCCGCCGCTTCGGAGGCGAAGCGGCCAACGGAGGGCTCCTCTCTGGAACATGTGGTGCGCGCAGGGCGCACGGAAGTCACTCCGCGGGCCGTGGGGGTTGCACGCACCGGAGCGCACAGCCGTGCGATCCAGAAACATCTGACCCACGCCGCGGGCAAAGGGTTGTACGAGTTAAGAAAAAGGTGAGACGCGTCGCTTCGCGGCGACCCTCACTCGGGCAGCGGCTCCAGCGGCGCGAGTCCGTCCTTGGCCGCGCCGCGGTTGAGCATCGTGCCCTCGGTGCGCTCGAAGGCCAGGCGGTAGCGGGCGCGCTGCTGCTCGCTCAGCTTCGCGGCGCCCCGGTCCTCGCGCAGGGCCGCGGCGATGTCCACGAGCCGGTGGTCCTTCACGGCACCCTTCGGGAGATTGCCCGACTCATCCGGGTCCGGTGGGATCTGGGTGAACGTCGGGACGTACTTGGCCTGCACGTCCCACTTGCCGCCGCGCTTCGTGAACTCGAACCAGCCGATGACGCCTTCCTCGGTCAGTCCGGTCGGCACGTCGTGCCGGGCGATCTGGTTGCCGAGTCCGTAGGCGATCCAGGTGCCGTCGACCTTCTCCATGGGCTGCACCACGTGCGCGTGGTGGCCGATGATCAGGTCGATGCCGGTCTCGCGGGCCAGCTTTCGGCCCAGCTGGAGCTGGGAGCGGCTGGGATTCGGCTGGTTCTCGCGGCCCCAGTGGATGCTGAGGATCACCACGTCGGCACCCGCGGCCCTGGCCCGCTTCTCGGCCGCGGCGATGTTCTTGAAGTCGATCTGGTTGACCAGCCACGGCTTGTCCGCGGGGATCTCGTTGCCGTTGAACCCGAAGGCGTACGAGAGCTGGGCGACCTTGACACCCTTGACGTCCATGATCAGCGGCTTGGCGGCCTCGGCGGCACTGCGCGCGGAGCCGGTGTGCTTCAGGCCCGCCCGGTCGAGGACGTTCAGGGTGTTCCGCACGCCGCCGACGCCGTGGTCGAGCGTGTGGTTCGAGGCGCTGGAGCAGGTGTCGTAACCGACGTGCTTGATGGTGGTGGCGATCTGCGGCGGCACCAGGAACGCGGGGTAGCTCTCGAAGGGCCCCTCGGGCTTGCCCGCGACGGGCTCGAAGTGGCAGATCGCCAGATCCGCCTTGCTGATGACGGGCTTGACGCCGGTCAGCATCGGGTCGAAGTCGAGCCCCTTCTCGCCGTGCCCGGTCACCTTGGCGTCCTTGCGGGCCTGCTCGGTGAGCTGCGGGTGGATGAGGATGTCGCCGGCGGCCGCGACGGTGAACGAGGGGCCGTCCGCGGCCGCCTTGCCGTCGTCGTCCGAACCGAAGGGGCCACAGGCCGCGGTTCCCGCGAGCAGCGCGGTGAGGGCTATGCCGGACAGCGACCGGCGGGAGAGGCGTCTCTTCACCGGGCTATCTTTATACAACCATGAGGGCGAACCGGACGAAGATGGTAACGATTGCAACAACGCTGCTGATCGCAGCAGTTGTCACGACCGCCCTTGTGGCCGGTCTCACGCGCCGGGACGAGCCGTCGGGCAGCCGCGGACCCCACACCCGGCAGGACGCCCGCACCGGGGTCGACCTGCTCGCCCGGGTCACGGACTACACCGCGCGCTTCGGCCCGGGCACCGGCTACCGCCCCCCGACGCGCGCCGAGCGACGCACGGCCGCAAGCGGCCTGAAGCTCCTCCTCGACGGCCGCCCCGAGCAGGCCGAGGAGCGCCTGTCCAGCATCGACCTCTCGCTCGCCCCCGTCACGGACAGCGCCACCGGGCGGCGGTACGCGGAGATCACCGACCGCACCGACGTGGGACCCGCGCCGCGCGGCTGGGGTCGCGTGTACGTCGAGACCGGCTCGCCCGCACGCTGGTCGGTGCAGATCCCGCACCCGGTCGCCGACCGGAACACGGAGCGGCTCGGCGTGGGCGTCCTGCGCGGCGGACACGGCGGAGTCCTCGTCATTGCTGGTGCACACCGCAAAGCCGGGCGCGGCGACGCGGCGGACGTCGCGCACCGCCGGGACACCGTCTTCGACGCGTTCTGCGACGAGCTGGCGGAGCGCCGGATGCCCGGTCTCCAGCTCCACGGCTTCGCCGACGACTCGGCGCCGGGGCGCGACGTGATCGCGTCGACGGGGCGGGGCCGGGAAGGCCACGCCGATGGCCGGCTGCTCGCCGACGCACTGCGTGCGCGGGACTTCGACGTGTGCCGCGCCTGGGTACGCTCCTGTCCGCTCGAGGGGCACACCAATGTGCAGGGCGGAAAGGCCGCCGCCGAACACGTGCCGTTCCTGCACGTCGAGTTCGCGAGCGCACTGCGTACCGACGACCGGCGCACCGCCCGTGCCGTCGATGCCGTGGGGCGGCTCACCGCCGTCTGGGAGAAGGGCCGGACCACATGACGACACTCCTGGTCGTCGACGGCGCGAACGTCGTCGGCTCCGTGCCCGACGGCTGGTGGCGCGACCGCCGCGGGGCCGCCGAGCGGCTGCGGGACAGCCTGGTGACGTACGCCGAGCGCGAGGGCGTCGACATCGTGCTCGTCGTCGAGGGCGCGGCGCGCGGCGTGGAGTCGGTGCCGGGGGTGCGGGTCGAATCGGCGGCGGGGAGCGGGGACGATCACATCGTGGAGCTGGTGGAACGGACTGAGCTGCCCCACGAGGTGGTCGTGGTCACCGCCGACCGTGAACTGCGGTGCAGGGTGGGCGTGTTGGGCGCGACGTGCGTCGGGCCGCGGACGGTGCGGCCCGGGTGAGGCGGGGAGCTCGTACCGGAGAGTGAGGGCGCGCAGTGGTCGATGCGCGCCCTCGTGGTTTCCCGGCTACGCCCGACGCCTGCGCACCACCGCGCGGGCCGCGATGCCTCCGCCGATGAGCAGGACGGCGAGGGCCGCGATCCACGTGACCGTGCCGGCGCCGGTCGACGCCAGGTCACCGTCACCCGGCTCGTCACCGGAGTGTGCTCCGCCGGACGTGGCGCTGGGCGACGGTTCACCGCCTGTGTTGCCGCCGGTGGCGCCCGTCCCCGGGGTCGGGTCGGTACTGGGGTCGGCACTGGGGGACGCGGACGTGGTGCTGAAGCCGATCGGCGCGGAGTCGTTCGACGGGTTCGTGTCGTAACGGGACCACTCCGCCTGCCGTACCTGGATCTTTCCGTGGGCGTCCTTCAGCGGCTTCGCCAGCTTCACCTTGAAGGGGAAGAACAGCCGGGCATCGGAGTCCAGCGGTCCCAGGGGGCAGACGTACTCGCCCGACCCGCCCCGCAAGCAGTCCTTCGGCAGGCCGACGACCGACACCCCGTCCGGCAGTTCGACGTGCAGCGACGCGAACTCCGTCGGGTCCTGCACGTCTCCGAGCCAGGCCGGTCCGTCGTTGCGCAGCCCGAGGTCGGCGACGACCTCGTCACCGACCTTGCCGCTGATGTCCGCCCCGGTGACGGAGAGATCCGCCGTGTTGGTGATGTAGTAGGTGGACTCCCAGGAGGTGGCGTTCCCGTACCGCTCGCCGGTCTGGGGGCCGTCCGTCCCGCGCAGCTTCAACTGCGGTCCGCTGCCTCGCTCGTAGGGGTATCCACGGCGAAGGTATTCGCGCATCCCCGGGGCGTCGGGGTACACGTCGACCTGCACCAGTTCGTGGAGGGCGGCGGCCGTGACCTCGACCGCCGCGTCGTCGGGCAGCCGGAACTCGGTCCGGGGCGGGACGTCGACGTCGAAGGCGCACAGCGCGGAGCGCTTCTCCGCGAAGGAACTGCGCTCGCTGTACTCGCAGTTGTCGAAGCGCCGGGCGGGCTTGCTCCCCTCGGTGAAGCGGAACGCCATCAGGACACCCGAGGCCGACGCGCTTCCCACGTTGCGGAAGCTGACGGGGATCGGCGCGGTGTCGCCCACCTTCAGACCCGTCGGCAGCCTGTCGCCGGCAACCACCAGGTTCGCGCCCCCTACCTGCACCGTGGCGTCCACGGCCTTCAGCGCCCGGCCGTCCGCCTCGCCCGTCACATGGAGCACGCCGGAGTCCCCGGCCTGGCTGCCGGTCGCGGCCCTCAGCGTCAGGGCGACACCAGGGACGCGGTCGGGGTCGGTCACCTTGATCCGGCACGTGGCCTGACCGGCTGCCACGTCGCAGGGCTTGGCGTCGACGTCCACGACGCCCTTGAGCACGCCGAGGTCGAGGCGGAGCACGTACTCGCGCGGCGCCGGGCCGTCCGTGCTGTCCGCGACCGACAGAGTGAGCTGCCGAGGCTGCTTCACACCGTCCTGCAGCACGGGGGTGACGGCGATCTGCGTCGGAAGTCCGGTTACGGACATGGTCCTGTCCTGCGCGTCGGCGGGCCCGGCGAGGCCGCCCGCCGACGCGGCGATCAGAGCGAGGGGGAACAGGACCCCTCTAGCCAAGGAAAGTCTCACGGTTGATCAGACTTTTGCCGATCAACTCTTGTTGTACATAAGTTCATTACAAAATGATCACATGTGGCCACCCGCGCCATCCGTCCCGGGCCGGCCTGCGCAGGTCAGAGCGTGAGCCTGAACGTTCCCCTCAGCAGAGCGTGGTCGGACTCCGGATACTTCACCGCGTCGGCGCTGGAGGACCGGACATAGCGCCGCTCGGCGAAGACGTAGTCGATCTTCCGTCCACCGGCGGTGGGTTCGTCGTCCGCGTGGTCCGCCTCCGTGAACCGGCCGGTGAGCTGGGACAGTGCGGGCGCGTCAGGAGGCAGGTTCAGGTCGCCCGCGACTACGACGGGCACGCCCCTGGGGAACGCGGCCGCCCAGTCCTTGATCTCCCGCAGCTGCTCAGGGGCCTTGGAATAGGCATGCGCGGTGCAGGCGACGAGGCGCTTGCCGTGTACGCGGGTGTGGGCACAGAGCAGTCCCCTGTGAACCAGGACGGTGCGCCCGCCGTTGGTGTAGGTCTCGCCGCCGGTGTGTGTGAAGGGGCGGTAGTCCTGCCGGTCGTCCGGGACGTCGCCCCGGCTGAGCACCGCGCTGCCGAACCGGCCCGTCCTGCCGCAGGCCGGCACGTTGTCCTGGGACGAGGCGTACGTGCCGTCCATCCGCCAGCCGGCGCGGGCAAGTTGTTCCTTGAGTGCCTCGTACTGCGTCAGGCAGATCTCGTTGACGGTGACGATGTCCGGCTCTGACCGGACCGCGGACTTCACGAGGCGCGCCACCGACGTACCGCGCCCGGACCCGCCCGCGTTCCACGGGCACCCCACGGCCGCACCGCACAGGTTGTACTGCAGCACACGGACCGTCCGCGATGCCTGAGCCCGGCTCGCCTTCTCGCGCGGCAGGACGAACAACGTGCCGAGCAGCACCGCGATCCCGACCACGACCGCCGTGCCCCATGCGGTGAGTCCGTTCCTCAAGGCTCTCCCTGCCGGTGCCGAACCGTCTACCAGTCTCCGGTGAACGGCCTGTGCTCACATACGTCACCACACGCGTGGCGGGTGACCCCAAGGCTGCGAATCGGGCTGTCCTCGGGGATGCCGACGACCCTGAACGTGTGGGGCGCGGGCGCCGATTCGGCCGCGCCGAAGAGGGCGATCACCTCGATCGTGTGGGTTCCGGGCCGCCAGGCGTGCGCGTGCTTGAACGCCCACTCGCCCTGGTCGTCGACGCCGGTCGCACCGATCAGGACGCCCCGCTCCTTCAGCACCACCTTGGTGACGCCCGGTTGCACTCTGCCGGAGAAGCGGGGGCGGGGCCCGGTGAAAGCCCCCTCGGCGGGGGCCGTGACCAGTGGGCTCGGCACGTCGGTCAGCACCGTGAAGCGGTGCTCCGCGATCGCCGAGACGCCGTCGCCGCGGAGTCCCACGCACTGGACGAGTCGCTCGCCCGCCTCCCAGTTCACCGAGCGGCGCCAGCTCCACTGCCCCGCGCCGCCCACGCTCGTACCGCCGATGTACCGGCCCTGTTCGAAGAAGAGCAGATAGTCCGTGCCGGACGCGGCGTTCCCGGAGAACTTCACCATGGCTCCGGCAAGCCCTCCCTGAGCCGGCTTGGTGATCACCGGGGCCGGGCCGGTCCCCTGGCCGTACCGAAGGGACGACTCCGGTGCTTGGACGGTGAATTCGCCGGAGACCGGCGGCACCATCAGGGGCTCCATGAGCGCGGGGACGTTCACCTCGGACTTGTCGAGGACACCGAGGTTGCACAGTTCGGCCAGCACCAGACGGGCGACCTCGAACGCTCCCGTGTGGTTGAGATGAGCCGAGTCGATCGTTCCGTCGGGGTGCAGCGGGTGCTCGCCCGGGTCCGTCCAGCAGAAGTACTGGCGCAGTCGCGTCGGCCCGAGCTGGGACCACAGCTGCATGGTGCGGGTGGTCAGGTCCACGAGCGGCACGCCGAGCCGCGCGGCGACCTCGGCCATGGCACGGGGGTGGTCGCCCAGGGTGTTGAGCACCTCGCCCTGCGCCGAGAACGCGTAGCGCGCCATCGGCGTGACCAGGACCGGCACTGCGCCCTGCTCGTGCACGTACGCGGCGAAGAGCCGCAGGAGTTCCTGGTACTCGGGGACCGGGACGTACCGCGCGCCGTTGTGGATCATGTGGTCCACGCAGCCGAAACCGATGAGGACGATGTCACCGCGGCTCATCCGGTTGAGCAGCGCGGGCAGTCGCTGCGTGAAGTATTTGCGCGTCGTCATCGCGCTGCGGGCGTAGTTGGCCACTTCGACCGGGCCCACCAGAAGTTCCTGGATCTTCTGGCCCCACCCCGCCATCGGGGCTTCCTCCTCCGTACGGGGAGCCGGTATGGAGTCCCCGAGGACAAACAGCGTGCGGTTCATTTTCGTCTCCGTCCGCGGATCGGTCGGTGCCGGAAAGGCGTCAGCGGTCCACGACGTTCATGGCCATGGCGCCGGACGCCGAGCAGTACGGCCTCACCCACACGGGCTTCGCCGGGTGCACGGCGGAGAACTCCGACGGTTCGTCGCCGACCAGCGGGACGCCCGGGTAGGCGAAGGCGCTCTTGACGTCGGGGAAGTCCTCGAGCACATGGCAGATGCGCACCTTCGCGCGGTCGTGCGGATCGGGCTGCAGCCACCAGTCCCAGTCCTCCCACCGCTCGAGCCGGTGGTCGACGACGCGGCGGACCGGGGCCTGCGCGCGGAAGGAATGGGTGCCGAGGACCTGTACGGGCACCGTGAAGTTGAGTGGGTGCGGGCCGCGTCGGCTGAGCACGAAGAGGGCGCCCGGCTGGATCCTGGGTCCCCCGCACAGCACGCCGGTGAGCACGATCTCGTGGTCGCCGACATCGACGGACGTGCACTCCACGTGGGTCGCGCGCACCACGGTGCGCAGCATGAGCTTGCCGTTCGGCTGAGCGTAGGGAAGGTTCCAGCCGACCTGGCCCGCCACGGGATGCGAGAGCAGGCGGGCCCGGGCGTCGATCAGCGCGCGGGTGTCGCGGAGCCCGGCCTTGAGGTGGACGTTCTCGTGCTTGGCGGAGCGCATGGTCACGCGCCAGCGGCCGTCGCCGAGTTCGTCGAGCGCGGCGGGGGTCAGTGCGGCGCCGTAGCGGGTGCCGCCGTTGGCGAGGGGCTTGCGGACGGTCCGCAGCTCCATGTCGGGCAGGGGCTGCCCGTCGGAGGGGCTGTGGCGCAGCACGAACTGCCAGCGGCGCTTGCCGTCGGCCGGCCCGTCGACGGAGAACCGCAGCCATCCCGCGTCGTCGCTCGTGACGTCGGCGCGCGCCGCTCCCATGGACACGGGCGGCACGGTCGCTTCGGCGTGCGTGGCCTCGCGCGGCGCGGCGGGCCTGCGGTAGCCGCGTTCGGCGGCGGCGCGGCGGCTCGCGGCATCCTCGAAGAGGTCCACGTAGGTGGCCGCGACGGCCTCGGGATCGTAACGGGCCGAGTTGCGCAGCGCGTTCGCACCCATGTGGGTCCGGAGCATGTCGTCGGCCATGAGCCGGCGCAGCCCCTGGGCGATGGCCTCGGCGTCACCGGTCCGTACGAGGAAGCCGTCCTCGCCGTGGCGCAGGATCTCCCGCGGCCCCACCGGGCAGTCGGTGGAGACGACGGGCAGGCCGCAGCGCATGGCCTCGACCAGGGTCATGCCGAAGGACTCGGCGCTCGAGGTGACCGCGGCGATGGAGCCCTTGGCCCACTCCGACTCGATCGGCGAGAAACCGCCCATGAGCAACGCCCGTCCCGCCAGGCCGAGTTCGGTGACCAGGGCGCGCAGCTTGGCGGCTTCACCGCCGTCGCCGTAGATGCGCAGCTGCCAGTCGGGGAACTCGTCCGCGAGCAGACCGAAGGCGCGGATCAGGAGGTCGTAGCGCTTGATGTGGTGCATGCGGCCCGCGCTGACGACGACCTTGTGCGCGCAGTCCGAGGGCGCGACGGCGGGCTGCGGAACACTGTTGGGGATGCCGACGACGGGGATGCCCGGGATGGGGGTGTTCTCCATGAAGGAGCGGGCGTCCGCCTCGGTGACCGTGGTGATGGCGTCGAGGCGGGGATAGACCTGCGCCATGCGGGCCCGTACGGCGGGCGGGATCGCCAGGTGTGTCATGTGTTCCTGGGCCACGCGCAGCGTGCTGTCACGGGTGAACTCGGCGACGAAGAGATTGAGACTGGGGCGGGTGCCGATGACGACGTCGGCGCCCGTGCGCTCCAGGTCCTGGATGATGCGCTGGTCGCTGAACTTGCTGTACTGCGCGTAGAACTCCTCCTGACGCGGCACCACTTCGCTCGGCTCGCCGCTGCCGGGCGCGTCGCGGTCGGAGGATCCGGGGCGCAGGTCGACGAGGGCGCGCACGGTGATGCGCGGAGAGATCTCGAACTTCGTGGCGGTGCTGCGCCGGAACACGGAGACGATCTCGACGTCGTGGCGGACGGCGAGGGCCTCGGCGAGGTTGATGACGGTGCGGTTGGTGCCGCCGATGCCGTAGATGTTGTTGATCAGGAAGGAGATCTTCATCGGATCTCGCTCTCCTTCCGCTGCTGGGGAACACGCTGCGTGGGGATCAGCGGCGCGTGCTGCTTCTCGAACGGGCTCGGCACGGGGTAATACGACTCCAGGAAGTCCCGCACCATGTCGCCCTGGCGCCCCACGTCGAACGTGTCGGAGACCGTGTCGTTGATGCAGAACGCCTGGCGGTCCCGCCGGGCCAGCAGGATCCCCAGGCGGCGCGCGATCTCCGGCCTGGCCAGGTCGAGATACGCGAACGCGATGTCCGAGGGGATCGCTCGGCCGGTGAAGTAGGCGTAGTAGTGGTACAGCGACGACGGTATGGAGATGTCGGTCGTGCTGCGGAACCGGCTGTGGGACGTGCCGAGGTGCGCGTCCCTGAACTCGCTCTCGATCTCGTAGAGGACGCTGCGGCGCAGGGCGTACGGCGCGTGGCGCAACTTCTGGACGATCGCGGAGCCGAAGTTCTCCAGGATGAGGCGGCGGTTGTTCTTGCCCGCCGCGTCCACCGGCCTGTCCCCCGACGCGTCGTCCCAGCGGGGGAGCTGGGAGGGGGAGAAGAAGGTGCGGGTCACGCCGTTGGAGAGGAAGAAGTCCTGGGGGGTGACGGGCGCGCCGAGGAACATGTCGTCGTTGAAGTAGAGGAAGTGCTCGGACAGGCCGTCGATGTGGTGGAGCTGGCTCTCGATGGCGTGTGAGTTGAAGGTGGGCAGGGCGGCGGGGTCGTCGAAGATCTGGGAGTGGTCGACGACGGTGATGCGCGAGCCCCGCTCGTTCAGCCAGGCCGGACGCTGCTGGTCCGTCACCACGTAGATGTGCCGCACCCAGGGCGCGTTCTGCTCCAGCGCCCGCAGGGAGTAGCGCAGCTCGTCCCGGCTGATGTAGCGGGCCGCGTTGGCGGACTCGGCGTGGTAGCCGCCGTCCTCGATACCGGCCCGCCTGCGCTGCCAGGCGGGGTCGTTACCGTCGACCCAGGTGTAGACGACGTCGATGGGAAAGCGCACGTCCTCGGGCAGCGGCTGGGCGCAGGCCGCGACGGTGCGCACGGACCGGGTGCGCCGGGTGTGCAGGGCGGCGAAGCCGGTGAGGCGGCTGATGGGGACGCTGATCCGGGGCTCGTCGAGGGCGATGTCCTCGGTGACCCGGTTGGGGCGGGGGGCGACGAGGCGGCCCTCGCTCTCGTGCCAGAACTCGATGTCGCAGCCGTGCTCCAGGCCGAGGACCAGAGAGGCGCCGGGGTCGCTCCACACCATGCCGGTGCGCAGGACGGGCGCGGTCCGGGCGATGCGCCGTCCGCCGCGTGACGCGCACAGGACGGGCTTGCCCCGCTGGGCCGCGCCGTAGCAGGCGACGATGTACACGGGCGCGGAGGCGCGGGTACCCACGAGGACGTCGGCCACCCGCGCCCGGTCGGTCGCGGCGACGGCGAGCGTGGAGCGGAACTCGGAGGTGCCGCGCACCACGAAGTGGTCGATGCCCGCCGCTTCCAGGAGCGAGACGACGAGTTCGAGGTTGGCCTCGCGCAGCCCGAGCGGCGACGTGGTGGGGCGTACGAGGGCGATCTGCGCGCCCCGGTCGGCGAGCACAGCGAGCCTCTCGCCGTCGCCGAACAGATGCGGCCAGGCGCGCCGGGCCCGGACCCCGCGGACGAAACGGAAACCGAGGGTCAGGGTAGTCAAGCGGCGCAGCACGCGCTTGATGGCCATGCGCAGCCGCGCCGGCACGCGGCGTGCGACGCGACGTCTGAGGGAGGCGGGGACGAGGGAGCGGTATACGCCCACCGCCGCCGATGCCTCGGGGTTGCCAATGCTCACGTGTGGTCGTCCGGGTCGTCTGGGCCGCCGTGCTCGAAGGGGCTGGGCACGGGGAAGTAGCGGTGGAGGAAGCGGATGACGGCGTCGGTGCCGCCGTGGGCCAGCGCGTCGTCGCTGCCGAGTCCGAAGAAGTGCATCTGCTGGGTGTCGCGCCGCACCAGGAGCCGTTCCAGGCGACGGCCGATGTGCGGCAGCGCGGCGTGCAGCGCGACGGTGGCCTCGCCGGAGGGGTCGGCGAGCCCGGAGCAGTGGGCGAAGTGGTGCGCGAGTCCGTCGCCGGGGTGGGTGCCGGGGAGCGTGGGCACCCGCTGGTCGTCGGGGCCGGGAACGAGCAGCATGCCGACGCCCGCGAGCCGGCCGAGGGCCTGGCACGAGTGCGGCTGCGGACCGGGGGCGTAGCCGTGCGACACGGCGCGCCCGGTGGCGCCGAGGGCGGCCCGCGGCCACTGCTGGAAGGACTCCTCGGCGGTCCACAGCCCCTTGCGGGGGCGGGTCTCGCGGTGCGGCGTGAAGTAGTCGAAGGGGCGCACCGGACGGCCGAGGAGGGCGCCGGGGCGCATCAGCAGGAAGGTCTCGGCGACGTCGGGAAGCCGGTGCAGCTGGGAGGTGGCGCCGGCGCCCGCGGGGACGACGGTGAGCCGTTCGTCCGCGCGCAGCCAGTGCGGGGGCGGAGCCTGCGCGACGACGTGTACGAGGTCGATCCAGGGCGCGTACTGATGCAGGGAGCGCAGGGTCGCGCGGAGCAGTTCCTCGCCCCAGGGGGTCGGGTGCTGCCACAGGACCACCGCGTCGACGGGGAACGTGATCTCCTCGAGCCGCGGTATGTCGAAGTCCTCGAGGGTGATGGTGGGTTCGGCGTCGCCGTCGATGTCGGAGTACGCGCAGAGGCGGTCGAAGGCGATCTCGATGCCCAGGGCGTCGCGCGGAACGACGCGCTGGACGCGGTTGGGGCGCGGCCCGACGAGGCGCTCGTCGGCCAGCTCGTCGTTGACGGTCCAGAACTCGATCTCGACGCCCTGATCGTCACCCACCCACAGGTTCTGGGTGGGGTCGGTGCGCAGCCAGGTGAGCCGTACGATCTTGGCCTTGCCGTAGTTCTTCCACGCCTTGATGTGGCTGCCGGGGACAGTCGCGGTGTCGTTCGCGGAGGGCGACACCGAGACGACATAGCCGGTGTGTTCCTCCAGCAACGCGCGTAGTACCCGCCGGACCTGGCCCTTGTCCCGCTGTTCCACGGCGATGCAGACGCGGCGGTCGTCGAGCGCGGGCACGGTGAACCAGGGGATGCCGGCCGCGTCGAGGGCGTAGGTGACGAGATCGTGGTCGAGGCGGCGCGCGAGGTCGGCGGTCACCCCGGTGTGGACGTGGCCGAGTCGGCCGTCGGGTGCGGCGACGCGGCGCTCGGAGACGCTGATGGCGTCGGACCTGCGGACGCGGCGCAGCGCGCGCCGGTGCAGTCGGGCCTCACGGCGGTTGAGGGTCCTGGCGAGCCCGCCCTTCACCTTGCGCCGTACGCGGGGCGGCACGCTGTGAGCGGCGACGGAGCGGACCGGCTGGGGAACGATCCGCTGGTAGACGTGTGCGGCGGAGCTCATGGACGTCGAGTCGGACACTTCATGAACTCCGTTTCATCGCTCGTAGGGGCTGGGTGTGGGGAAGTAGGCGTTCAGGAATCCGTCGAGGAGTTCCTGCTGCGCCTCGATGTCCTCCGGTGTGGAGAAGGCGTCGTTGAGGCAGAAGGAGTCCTGGCTGCGGCCGTCCAGCAGGCGCTGCAGCCGGTCCGCGAGGTCCGGCACCGCGAGTTGGAGGTAGGTGAACGGCATGGAGCCGGTCTGGGCGCGGCCGGTCATCGCCGCGTAGTAGAGGGCGAACGACGACGTGGGTGACAGGTCCGTCATCGCGCGGAACCGGCTCGCCGACGTGCGGGCCCAGGCCTGTGGGAAGTCCAGCTCCGCCTCGTCCATCGCGCTGCGCCGCAGGGCGTAGGGGATGTGCTCCATGGGCTGGGTGATGACCTTGCCGAACCGCTCGCGCAGGAGGGCGCGATTGTTCTTGCAGGCCGCGTCGACCGGGGTGTCGGTCTCGACGACCGGGCCCTGCGGGATCCGGTTGCGGGAGGGGAAGTACCGGGCCGTGCCGGACGGCGTGAAGAAGGCGTGGGGTGCGACGGGCCGGCCGATGAACATGTCGTCGTTGAAGTACAGGAAGTGCTCGGACAGGCCCTGGATGTGGTGCAGCTGGCTCTCGATGGAGTGCGAGTTGAACGTGGGCAGGTCCGCGGGGTTGCGGAAGATCTCGCGGTGAGTGGCGATGCGGCAGCCCGGCAGGTCCTCGCGCATCCACTCCGGCACCTGGTCGTCGGTGACGATGTAGATGTTCCGGATCCACGGCGCGAACATGTACAGCGAGCGCACCGAGTAGCGCAGCTCGTCGCGGCTGATGAAGCGCGCGTCGCTGGCGGACTCCGCGTGGTAGACCTCGCCCTTCGCGGAGGCCTTGCGGCGCTGCCAGGCCGGGTCGTTGCCGTCGACCCAGGTGTAGACCGCGTCGACGGGGAAGTCGATGTCCTCGGCCATGGGCACCAGGAACTCCTGCCGGGTGGGCAGGGCGGGTGCCAGGTGCGCGGGCGTCGCGTCCGAGACGAAGCGGCTGAACAGGCGGGCGGGTCCGGCCACGTTGGGCTGGTCGCCCCAGACGGACCAGGTCACGCGGTTGGCGCGGGGTGCGACGAGGTGGCCGCCGTGCCAGCGCCAGAACTCGATGGCGCACCCGTACTCGTGACCGAGCAGCAGGTGGCCGCCGGGGTCGGTGCGGTACCAGCTGACCTGGATCGCGGCGGCGTCACGCACCCCTCGCCAGGCGCTGGGATCCTGCGATGCCAGCGGCTTCGGGGCGCGCACCGGATCCGGCGCGATGACGCTGAGGTGGCCGGGGAACCGGCCAAGACCCCGGAAGACGGCGCCGAGTACGCGCTCCCGGTCGGGTTCGGCGACAGCGATGACGGTGCCGTGGTCGGAGGTGCCGCGGACGGCGAAGTGCGGGATGCCTTCGGCGTCGAGGAGCGCGGCGACAGTCGACCGGTTGGCCTCCCTCGCGCCGAGCGGCGTCACCGAGGTCTCGATGTACGCGCCTTCGTGCGGCGTCTCCGCCGGCGGGTACGAAGGAGTCTGCACCGGCGTTCCGGAGCGGGGCGCGGCGGACTGCGACGCGATGTTCCACGCGTCCGAGTACGTGATGGGCCCAGGGATGGTCGTCATGTCGCTCGGCCTCCGGCACATCGCGCCCGGATCCCCCCGCCGCATGCGCTCACCCACTCGGACAACAACAACTCCTCCATTACGGAACGCAGGCGTGGACCTGGGGCGAGCCTCAGGTCCTGGCGTGCGCGACCCCCCCGAGTCGTATGCCTTTTGCCTAAAAAACGTGAATCAAGCCCGATCAAGGCCAAAATGTGCGAACAAATGACCGACATTCACAGGCTGGGCACATCTTCAGGTGCCGACTCAGCCGATGTCAACACGACCCACATATACGGATCATCCGGACTTATGGCGCCACTTCTGGACATAACAATCAGCGTGAACGGCAAGAGAACTTGAGCCAAGTCTCTGGATTCGAAAATGCGTCTATAGTGCATCGACATCCACGCACAGCCCCGGGCCGGCCGCCTCCCCCCACCCGAGCCCAGACCCCACTTGCACGTCGGGTATCGGAATTGAAAGCGGAGAGAGGCACCCTGGCATGTCGCACACCATGACGGAATCCGGCGCGCGCGCAGCACGGCGAGCGGCGCCCGACCGCCGTAAGAAGAAGCCGAAGCGCAAGCGCAGGACAGGGCGTTGGATCTTGCTCGGCCTCGTGATTGTCCTGCTCGCCGCAGGCGGCACCGCCTGGTGGATGTACCACCGCCTCAACTCGAATCTGAACAACGTCGACATCGACAAGGCCCTCGGCGACGACCGCCCCGAAAAGCTTCCGACCAGCGGCCAGAACATCCTGGTCCTCGGCTCCGACTCGCGCGCGGGCGCCAACTCCGCGCTCGACGGCGCCAAGGTCAGCGGAGCCCGCTCCGACACCGCCCTCGTGGTGCACATCCCGCAGGGCCGCAGCCGGGCGACCGCGGTGAGCATTCCCCGCGACACCCTGGTGACCCGCCCGGCGTGCACGACGACTTCGGGCAAGTCTCTGCCCCAGGCACAGCGCGTGATGTTCAACTCCGTTTATTCGACGGGCGGTCCGGCCTGTGTCGTGAAGACGGTCGAGAAGATCTCCGGCATCCGCATGGACCACTACATGGAGATCGACTTCGCCGGCTTCAAGGGCCTCGTCGACGCCATCGGCGGCGTGACGGTGACCGTCGACAAGCCCATTCACGACAAGTCGAGCGGCCTCGACCTCGAAGCGGGCACGCACAAGCTGAACGGCACCGACTCGCTCGCCTTCGTCCGGACCCGGCACGGCGTCGGTGACGGCAGTGACCTCGGACGCATAGGCCTCCAGCAGCAGTTCATGCTGGCGCTGCTGAGCGAGATCAAGCAGCAGGACCTGCTCGGCAGTCCCACGAAGACGTACAAGATCGCGGACAAGCTGACGTCGTCACTCACCACCGACTCGGGTCTCGACTCGCTGACTTCACTCGCGGACTTCGGGCGCAGCATGCAGGGCGTCGACCCGAACACCATGGAGACGATCATGCTCCCGGTGGCGTACGACAAGCAGGACCCCAACCGCGTCGTCGCGGCCGAGCCGCAGGCGCACGACCTCTGGAAGGCGCTGCGGACCGGCGAGCCCGTCCCGGAGTCGGCGAAGAAGTCGCCCGCCACGGGCGGTTGACCCTCCGTCATGGACAGGGCGTCCCGCCGGGAGGGTTCTCCGGGCGGGACGCTTCGTCGTTCGGGTGTCCTGACGGAAGGTGTCGGGTGTCAGGCGCGGACCGATGTCTCCAGAGCGAGGCCCGGCTCGCGGCGCTGGCGCGCGACGTACAGCGCCCCGTCCTTGCCGATGACCGCGAGGACCACGCGGCCCTGGGCATCGACCGCCAATGCCGGTGCGCCCACGGCCTGTTCGCCGGTGGGAGACCACCACAGGCCCTGGCTCTCGTTCTCCGAGACGCAGGCCGCCAGCATGATCTGGTCGTCGACCGCGCGGTGCGCGAGGACCGTGCAGTCGTAGCCGTCGAGGTTCGTGCGCAGGGCCGCGACCGGGCTGGGAGCGGGCGCGCCGCCCAGGGATATCGCCCAACTGCCCGGCCGGTAGGCGACGATCCCGTTGCCGCCGGTGTCGTTCCAGTAGTACGTCAGCCGGTCGGGGCCCGTCTCCAGGCCGACGATGCCGTCAGCGGGCGCCGCGAGCGGGACGTCCTGGGCCTGGTGGAACTCGCCGTCCGTCTCCGTCTGGTACCAGTGCAGGGCGAGGGGGCTGCGGGACGGAGCGAGGACCTCGATGCGGCCCGCGGATGTGGGGACCGCGCCGACGCCGTCGGCGAGGCGGCTGCCCTTGAGGTCCGTCCAGGCCTCCCAGCTGCCCTTCTTGTCCTCACGGCGCATCATCAGGCCGCCACCGGCGTTGCGGGCGAAGACGTGGACCGTGCCGTTCGAGTTCACCGCGCCGGTGGGCACGCCGAACCGGGTGGCCTTGGCGCGGTCCTTGTGCGGGTTGCCGAGCGAGCGCCACTCCGTGACGGGCCGGCCTGTCTGGTACTGGATGGCGTGCACGATGTCGACGTCCACCCCCTCGTCGGCCCGCGGCTTCGCCCGGCGGCCGAGGAAATGCACGTACGTGTCGACGCCCTGCACGACGGTGACACTGCCGAGGTGCGCGCCGGGGACGAAGTCGGGCCCCGACCACCGGGGCCCGCCGGGCGTGACCTCGGTCCAGCGCAGCATGCCGCCCTGGGTGAGGGCGTACGCGGTGAGCCTGCCGTCCTTGCCCCGCGTCAGCCAACGTCCGTCGGCGGAACCTGTGGCGGCGCGGCGCTCGGCGCCGCGGTCATCGGTTCGCTCATCGATAGCGTCTCTTCCCCGCATGACCCGCCGTCACCTTCCGTCAACCTCACGCCCGGCATGTACGCAGGGAAACCATGAATTCGCCACATCATATGCCTCAGCGAAATCGGTCCCCGCGGCGTCACCGGGTGTCACGTCCGCAGCCCGCGGAGCGCCACCCTGCCCATGCCGTACGGCGCCGCTACCCCGCTTCTCCCACGCCCGCCTCCTCGCTCCGCCCCAGCCGACTGTGCGAGCGCCCGTACACGAAGTACACGATGAAGCCGAGCACCATCCAGACGGCGAAGCGGATCCAGGTCTCCGCGGGCAGGTTCAGCATCAGCCACAGGGACGCGAGCACCGACAGGATCGGGATGAAAGGCACCAGGGGGGTGCGGAAGGCACGGGGCAGGTCGGGGCGGGTGCGGCGCAGGATGACGACGCCGAGCGCGACGACGACGAACGCGAAGAGCGTGCCGATGTTCACCAGTTCCGCGAGCTCGCTGAGGCTGGTGAACCCGGCCAGGATCGCGATGATCACGCCGAGCAGGATGGTCGGCCGGTACGGGGTCTTGAACTTCGGGTGGACGACGGAGAAGAAGCGGGGCAGCAGCCCGTCGCGGCTCATCGCGAAGAACACCCGGGTCTGGCCCAGGAGGAGGATCAGGCAGACCGTCGTCAGGCCGACCGCGGCGCCGAAGCTGATGACACCCGCGTACCAGGGGTGCCCGGTCGCCTTGAAGGCATCCGCGAGCGGGGCGTCGATGGACAGCTCGCTGTACTTCTGCATGCCCGTGACGACGATCGACACCGCCACGTAGAGCGTGGTGCAGATGATCAGGGAGCCGATGATGCCGCGCGGCATGTCCCGCTGCGGGTTCTTCGTCTCCTCGGCGGCGGTGGCCACGACGTCGAAACCGATGAAGGCGAAGAAGACGACGGAGGCGGCGGTGAAGATGCCCATGACGCCGAAGTCGGTGGGCGTGTAGCCGAACATCAGCTGCACGAGCGGGGACTGGATGCTGCTGCCCGCCTCCTGCGGCTGCGCCTTCGGGATGAAGGGCTTGTAGTTGTCGGCCGTGATGAAGAAGGCCCCCGCGATGATCACGATGAGGACGACGGCCACCTTGATGGCGACGACGACCGTGGTGACGCGGGCGGAGAGCTTCATCCCGAGGACGAGGATGACGGTGAGCGCCAGGACCAGGGCGGCGGCGAGGATGTCGAAGCCGAACCCCGTGGCCCCGTCCCGCCCGCTCAGCGATTCGGGCAGATGCCAGCCGGCGTTGTCCAGCAGTGAGCGCACATAGCCCGACCAGCCGACGGCGACCACCGCCGTGCCGAGCGCGAACTCGAGGACCAGGTCCCAGCCGATGATCCAGGCGGGGAGTTCACCGAGCGACGCGTACGAGAAGGTGTAGGCGGATCCGGCGACCGGGACGGTGGAAGCGAACTCCGCGTAGCACAGCGCGGCCAGGCCGCAGACGACGCCGGCCACGATGAAGGCCAGGGCCACCGCGGGGCCCGCGTTCTCCTTGGCGACCTTGCCCGTGAGGACGAAGATGCCGGTGCCGATGATGACACCGACACCGAACACGGTGAGGTCCAGAGCGGACAGCGACTTCTTGAGTGCGTGCTCCGGCTCCTCAGTGTCCAAGATCGACTGTTCGACCTTCTTCGTCCTGAAGAGGGTGCTGCTCACGGTCGTACCTCCCACGCATTGTCGTCCTCGACATGATCGAGGGGGCTTTCGCTCCGTATGCCCCGGCGCGGGCGCGTTCACGCGAATGGGCCGGTCCCACCACCCTTGCGGGGTGGGAGGACCGGCCCATGGAGCAGCCTGTGGGGGTCAGTCGCGCGCGGGCTCCACCGCGTCGGCGGCCGTCGCGCGCTCGAAGCGGCCGTCCAGCTTGGCGACCAGACCGGTGACCTGACGCGCGATGTCGGGGGCCGTCAGGCCGATCTCGGCCATGACCTCTTTGCGCGAGGCGTGGTCGAGGAAGCGCGGCGGGATGCCGAAGTCACGCAGCGGTACGTCGACGCCCGCGTCGCGCAGGGCCTGCGCGACGGCTGAACCCACGCCTCCCACACGGGAGTTGTCCTCGACGGTGACGACGACGCGGTGCTGCTCGGCGAGCGGCGCGAGCGCCTCGTCGACCGGCTTGACCCAGCGCGGGTCGACGACGGTCGTGGTGATGCCCTGCTTGTCGAGGAGGCCGGCGATCTCCAGGCACATCGGGGCGAGCGCCCCGACGGAGACGAGGAGCACGTCCGGCTTGGCCGCGGACGGCCTGCGCAGCACGTCCATGGCGCCGACCTTGCCGACGGCCGGGACCGCGGGTCCGACGACGCCCTTCGAGTAGCGGACGACGGTCGGCGCGTCGTCGACCTCGACGGCCTCGCGCAGCTGGGCGCGCAGCTGCTCGGCGTCGCGCGGGGCGGCCAGGCGCAGGCCGGGGACGACCTGGAGCATGGACATGTCCCACATGCCGTTGTGCGAGGCGCCGTCGTCGCCCGTGACGCCGGCCCGGTCCAGGACGAACGTGACACCGCACTTGTGCAGCGCGACGTCCATGAGGACCTGGTCGAAGGCGCGGTTGAGGAACGTCGCGTAGACCGCGAAGACCGGGTGCACCCCTCCGGTGGCGAGACCCGCGGCCGAGGTGGCGGCATGCTGCTCGGCGATGCCGACGTCGTAGATGCGGTCCGGGAACGCGTCGGCGAACTTCTTCAGGCCGACGGGCTGGAGCATCGCGGCGGTGATCGCGACGATGTCCTCGCGGTCGTGGCCCAGCTTGACCATCTCGTCGCCGAAGACGGACGTCCAGCTGGCGGCCGAGGCCTTGATGGCCAGGCCGGTGTCCGGGTGGATCGGGCCGATGCCGTGGAAGCGGTCGGCCTCGTCCTGCTCGGCGGGCTTGTAGCCGCGGCCCTTCTCGGTGAGGCAGTGCACGATGACCGGTCCACCGAACCGCTTGGCGCGGGCCAGGGCCGACTCCAGGGCCTCGATGTCGTGGCCGTCGATGGGGCCGACGTACTTCAGGCCGAGGTCCTCGAACATGCCCTGCGGGGCGATGAAGTCCTTGAGGCCCTTCTTGGCGCCGTGCAGGGTCTCGTAGAGCGGTCTGCCGACGACCGGCGTGCGCTCCAGGAGGTCCTTGCCGCGGGCCAGGAACCGCTCGTAGCCGTCCGTGGTGCGCAGGGTGGCCAGGTGGTTGGCGAGGCCGCCGATGGTGGGGGCGTACGAGCGCTCGTTGTCGTTGACGACGATCACGAGGGGGCGGTCCTTGGCGGCCGCGATGTTGTTCAGGGCCTCCCAGGCCATGCCGCCGGTGAGGGCTCCGTCGCCGATCACGGCGACGACGTGGTCGTCCTTGCCGCGCACCTCGTTCGCCTTGGCGAGGCCGTCGGCCCAGCCGAGGACCGTGGAGGCGTGCGAGTTCTCGATCACGTCGTGGTCGGACTCCGCGCGCGAGGGGTAGCCGGACAGGCCGCCCTTGGTGCGCAGCTTGCCGAAGTCCTGGCGGCCGGTGAGCAGTTTGTGCACGTAGGACTGGTGCCCGGTGTCGAAGAGCACCCGGTCCTTCGGCGAGTCGAAGACGCGGTGCAGCGCGATGGTGAGCTCGACGACGCCGAGGTTGGGGCCGAGGTGGCCGCCGGTCTTGGATACCGCGTCGACCAGGAAGGTCCGGATCTCGCCTGCCAGCTGGTCCAGCTGTTCCAGGCTGAGCCGGTCCAGATCGCGCGGTCCCGTGATGCGGGTCAGCAGCGGCACCCGTGCCTCCTTGCGATAGAGCTGTTCGAGCTTTTGCCGGGCCTGTCGAGTCTAATGTTCCGCCTTGGCGCGCTGCGCCAGGGCTGTGCGTTGTACATCACGCGATCGGCCGTACCCGCGGGGTACGCACGTTCGGTAGCGCTCTCAAGACATGGCTGTGCCCGGCGTCGTCATTGGCGCCGGGCACAGGGTCAGGGAGGTACGGGGCCGCTGGGGCGAAGGGTCCTAGGCGCGGCCTGCCGACTTCTGGGTCTTGCGGGTGACCGAGTCGATGACGACCGTGGCGAGGAGCACGCCGCCGGTGATCATGTACTGGATCGGGGTGGCGATGCCCTGGAGAGCCAGGCCGTACTGGATCGACGTGATCACGAGGACACCGAGCAGGGCGTTCCAGGTGCGGCCCCGGCCGCCGAAGAGGCTGGTGCCGCCGATGACGGCCGCCGCGATGACGTTCATCAGGAGGTCGCCGGAACCGGCGCTCTGGTTGGCCGCCGCGATCTTGGAGGCCCAGAAGAGACCGCCGACCGCCGCGAACAGACCCGCGACGGCGAAGACCGAGACACGGACCGCCGTGACGTTGATACCGGCACGGCGCGACGCCTCGACGCTGCCGCCGAGCGCGAAGATCTTGCGGCCGTACGAGGTACGACGCAGCACGAAGTCGCTGCCGACCAGGACGATCGCGAACAGCAGCACGGCGAGCGGCAGGCCCTTGTACTGGTTGAACATGATCGCCACGCCGAAGGCCGCGACCGCGAGCAGCGCCGTGCGCAGCACGAGCTCGCTCATCGGGCGGGACGGGATGCCGGCGGCCTCGCGGCGCCGGTTGCCGAGGAACGCCGTCAGGAAGTACGCGGCAACCGCGACGAGCGCGAGCCCGTAGGCGGCCGCGACGTCCGAGAAGTAGTACGTGGTGAGCTTGCCGACCACGCCGTCGCTGTCGATGTTGATCGTGCCGTTGGAGCCGAGGATCTGGAGCATGAAGCCGTTCCAGAACAGCAGGCCGGCCAGGGTCACGGCGAACGCGGGGGCGCCGATCCGGGCGAAGAAGAAGCCGTGCAGGGCGCCGATGACGGCACCGGCGGCGAGGGCGGCGAGGACCGCGACCCACTCGTTGACGCCGTGGGTGACGCTCATCACTGCCGTGATCGCCGCGGAGACACCCGAGACGGAGCCCACCGACAGGTCGATCTCGCCGAGCAGCAGCACGAAGATGATGCCGACCGACATCATGCCCGTCGCGACCATGGCGACGAAGATGTTGTTGAGGTTCTCGGCGCCCAGGAACGCCGAGTTCAGGCTCTGGAAGATCGCGCAGATGACGATCAGGCCTATGACGACCGGGGTGGCGCCGAGGTCACCCGCGCGCATCTTGCGCTTGAACTCGCTTATGTAGCCCGCGAATCCCTGCTCACGCACGAGGAGGCGGGGGTCGATGGCCACGCTCGCGTCGCCCGCGGCCGCCGGGGCGTCCACGGCGGCGTGCGGCTTGTCGGTCTTTTCGATGCTCACTTCTGAGCCTCCGCGTTGCTGCGCGCCGCACGACGGGTCACGGCATTGTCCGTGGCGCCGGTGATGGCGGAGATGATCTCTTCCTGCGAGGTCGTCTTGACCTCGAACACACCGTTGTTGCGGCCGAGCCGCAGGACGGCGACCTTGTCGGCGACGGCCTTCACATCGGCCATGTTGTGGCTGATGAGGATGACCGCGTGCCCGCGCTCGCGCAGCCGCTCGACGAGGTCGAGGACCTGAGCGGTCTGCTCGACACCGAGGGCTGCCGTCGGCTCGTCGAGGATGACCAGCTTGGGCTCGCCGAGCATGGAGCGGGCGATGGCCACGACCTGGCGCTGACCGCCGGAGAGCGAGGCGATCGGGATGCGCACGCTCGGGATGCGGATGGAGAGCGTCTCGAGGAGCTCCCTGGAGCGGCGCTCCATCTCGACCTCGTCGAGGACACCGCGGCGCTTGAGCTCACGGCCCAGGAAGAGGTTGCCGACGACGTCGATGTTGTCGCACAGCGCGAGGTCCTGGTAGACGGTCGCGATGCCCAGGTTCTGGGCGTCGTGCGGCTTGTTGACCGCGACGGCCTTGCCGTCCCACTCGATGACACCTTCATCGATGGGGTGCACACCGGCGATCGTCTTGACAAGGGTGGACTTTCCGGCACCGTTGTCGCCGACCAGGGCGACCACCTCACCGGCGTGGACCTCAAGCTCTACATCGGTGAGCGCCTGGACGGCACCGAATCGCTTGGAGACTCCGCGCAACGCCAGCACGGGCGTAGCGGACACGTGAACCATCTCCTTCGCCGCCTAAGGCCTGACCCGGCGGGAGGTTGAACAGAAAAGACTGAGAGGGGGGTGCGTACGTGCAGGGATGGTGCTGTCGTACGTCGTTCCGTCCGGCGCCCCGCCGTTGAGCTTGCGGGGCTGTCGGCGGCAGGGCGCCGGACGTGCTCACACGGGGCGCTCCTTCAGGGTGCGCTCATGTCCCGTGCAGGACCAGGGAGTTGCCGACCGGCGACTCCGGCCTGGTTACTTCAGGCCGAGCTTGTCGCAGGCGGCCTTGTACTTGGCCGTGCAGATCTCGCCCAGGGTGTAGTAGCCCTGCTTGACGACCGTGTCCTTGATGTTGTCCTGGGTCAGGGAGACCACCGGGACGATCACGGAGGGGACAGCCTTCTCGGTGCCGCTGTCGACCGTGCTGGTCTTCAGGGAGCTGTCGAGCTTGCCCGTCTTGGCGATCGAGACGGCCATCTTGGCGACGGTCTCGGCCTCCGCCGGGTACGACTTGAAGACGCTCATGTACTGGTCGCCCGTGACGATGCGCTGCACACCGGCGAGCTCGGCGTCCTGGCCGGTGACCGGCGGGAGCTTGCTGAGGCCCGCAGCCTTCAGGGCGGTGATGATGCCGCCCGCCATGCCGTCGTTGGCGGAGTAGACGCCGGCGATCTTGTCCTTGCCGATCGCGGAGATGGCGCCTTCCATGTTCTGGTTGGCGTTCTCCGGCTTCCACTCCTTGGTGTCGTAGGACTTGGCGACGGTCACCTTGTCCTTGAGCACGGAGAGGGCGCCCTTCTTGAAGAAGGCGGCGTTCGGGTCGGTGATCGCGCCGTTCATCATGACGATCTTGCTGCTCTTGGTGGCCTTGGAGCCCATGGCCTTGAGGAGCGCCTCGCCCTGCGTCTTGCCGACCTCCTCGTTGTCGAACGAGGTGTAGGCGGCGATCGGGCCCTCGGCCAGGCGGTCGTACGCGACGACGGGGATGCCGGCGGCCTTGGCCTTCGTCACACCGCCCGCGACGGCCTTGTAGTCGACCGCGTCCAGGATCAGCACGTCGACCTTCTTGGTGATCATCGTGTCGATCTGCTGCGACTGGACGGTCGCGTCCTGCTTGGCGTTCAGGTACTCGACCTTGCCCTTGCCATTGGTCAGCGTCGAAATCTGCTTCTCAATGATCGGCTTGTCGAACTTCTCGTAGCGCGCGGTCTGGTTCTCCGGCAGCAGCAGGCCGACGGTGATGGCGTCGCCCTTCTTCGAGCTCGCCTTGTCGCCGCTGTCCTTGTCGCCGGACTCCTTGGCGCTGCCGCAAGCGGCGAGAGAGACGGCCATACCAGTGGCACAGAACGCAACGGCGGCACGACGCATACGCGTGTTCACTTCAGAAACCTCCCTGACGAGGCCGCGACGTTGCGGCCGAGGTAGCGGGAAGTCAACTCGGCCGCAACCCCGGCGTCAAGGAGTAAATCCTTAACGAGATGGCAACGGTGTCATGCGTTCTCTAAGTGAAGGCAGGTGCCGCCACAGCCAGAGATCCGTCCAAAAGGGTCGAATCGCCCATCTCGCTGAGCGCCAGGGCGAGCGCCCCGAGCACCTCCGCGCGCCCGCCCAACGCCCCTGGAAGGACGGACAGTTGACGCGCCGCACTGGGGATCGCATAGCGCCCCACGGACTCCCTGATGGGCCCCAGGACCAGCTCTCCGGCCTCCGCCAGATCGCCGCCGAGGACGACCCGGCTGGGGTTGAGCAGGTTGCAGAGATTCGCGACACCACTGCCGATGTGACGGCCCACGTCGGCGATCACCCGCCGGCACCCCGGGTCGCCGTCCCGCGCGAGCCGCACGACGGACTCCATGGTCAGCCCGGTGCCGTGGCTGGACTCCAGGAGCGGCAGCACGTAGCGCGCCGCGGTGAAGGTCTCCAGGCAGCCGCGGTTGCCGCACCGGCAGACGGGACCCGACTCGTCGAGGGTGATGTGCCCGATCTCGCCCGCGGTCCCGCCGGGGCCCCGGTAGATCTTCCCGTCGATCACGAGCCCGGCGCCGACACCGCTGGCGACCTTGATGTACGCGAGGTCCTTGACGCCGCGCCCGCTGCCCCAGACCAGCTCGCCGAGGGCACCCAGGTTGGCGTCGTTGTCGACGTGCACGGGCACACCGAGGCGTCTGCTCATCTCCTCGGCGGGCTTGGTGCCGGTCCAGCCCGGCAGGATCGACGTGGAGCCCAGCGTGCCGCTCTCCACGTCGATGGGGCCCGGCACGCCGAGCCCGACGCCCGCCACCTTCGTACGGTCCACGCCGGTGGCCGCCACGAGCCGCTCGACGAGCTCCTCGGCCCGGTCGAAGCCCTGCGCCGCGGAGGCGTCCACATCGAGGGGCTCGGCCTCCTCGGCGAGCACCTGGTGGGCGAGGTTGCCGATCGCCACGCGCAGGTGGGTGTGGCCGAAGTCGACGCCGATGACGATGCCCGCGTCACCGCTGAGCGAGACGCTGCGGGCCCGCCGGCCGCCGGCCGAGG
The DNA here is from genome assembly GCF_026340095.1 of Streptomyces sp. NBC_01446. Classification (GTDB taxonomy): domain Bacteria; phylum Actinomycetota; class Actinomycetes; order Streptomycetales; family Streptomycetaceae; genus Streptomyces; species Streptomyces aureus. Next base: position 1,953,492 of record NZ_JAPEPO010000001.1, read on the forward strand.
TGGGCGTGACCTCGACGGTCCCGCCGTCCTTGAGCTCCCGGACGATGTTGGAGACCGTGGCCGCGGACAGGCCGGTCGTCCTCGCGATCTCCGCCTGCGTGAGCGATCCGGCGAGCCGCACGGCGCGTACGACCCGCTCCAGATTGGCCCGATGCAGCGACGACTGCGACCCCGGAGTCTCCATTGACTCTCCACCCTTAGCCCCTGGCTCGCGTCACACCGGGTGACTGAGCCTTGTACAAGTTATGAACTCCAAACTCCGCTGGATGCACCCGTGGCGTCAAGCCCTTGACAGAAATCGGTTCCATCCGCCGTACACAGGGGTCGGGCCCCGGAGAGACAACTCTCCGGGGCCCGACCCCCGTGCGCAGCGGGTGAAGCAGCGGTTACGTGATGGCGTCGGCCGCCGGACCGGCAGAGCGACCCGGCCGGCCGTACGGCGCGACGGTGGGCGTCAGCGGAAGGTGCCCTGCGACACCGAACCGGCGATCCGGCGCTGGAAGATGATGTACACGATCAGTACGGGCACCACCGTGACCACGATCGCCGCGAACAGCGCGCCGTAGTCGATGTCGTAGACCTGCGAGGACGCGTAGGCGGACATCCCCTGGGTCAGGACCCACTTGTCCTGGTTGGTGTTGAGCGCCACCGGGAGCAGGAACTGGTTCCACAGCCCCAGGAAGTTGAAGATCGCCACCGCGGCCATGCCCGGACTGGCCATCGGCAGCATCACCTGGAAGAACGCCCGCCAGTCACCGGCACCGTCGATCAGCGCGGCCTCGTACACGTCGTGCGGCAGCGACCGGAAGAACGCGTAGAGGAAGAACACCGTGAACGGCAGCGCGAACGCGACATAGGTGAGGATAAGCCCCGGACGCGTGTTCAGCAGCCCGAAGTTCTGCAACTGGAAGAAGAGCGGCACGATCGCCAGAAAGACGGGGAAGGTCAGGCCGGCGAGCATCACGTAGTAGATCAGCCGGCGGCCGGGGAATTCGAACCGGGCCAGGATGTAGGCGCACATCGCGCCCAGCAGCATCACCAGGAACAGCGCGGAGACAACGACGATCACCGAATTCAGGAAGTACTTCCCGATGTTCGCGTCGGTCCACGCGTGCTCGTAGTTCTCGATCCTCCAGTGATCCGGCAGCGTGAACGGCGACGACAGGATCTCGCTGGTCGACTTGAAGGACGACACCAGCACCCACAGCATGGGCACGATCACGATCACGGACCACAGGATCAGCAAGCCGTGCGAGAGCGCCGCGAACCTGCGGTCGCTGCTCACGACGGCTCTCGTCAGCTTCCGGTCTCGCGCCGGCTTGCGGTCACTCGCCTGCTTCCGGTCGGCGGCTATGGCGCTCACTGGGCACCTCCCTTGGCTCCGGCACGCCGAGCCTTGAACCCAGACGCTTTCTTCTTGCCCTCGCTCTCGCCGCCGCCCGTCAGGCGGTTGACGGCGAACACCAGCGCCGCGAACACCAGGGTGACCACGGCGAGGACGACCCCCATCGCGGTGGCGTATCCGAACTGCCCCTTCCGGAAAGCGGTGTTGAACAGATCCTGGCTGATCGTAAGGGTCGAGTTGGCCGGCCCACCGCCCGGCAACAGCGCCTGTACGTAGACGAACGCGTCCAGCGCGGCGATGCCCAGGTAGATGTACGCCGTCTGCACGCTGTCCCGGATCGCCGGCAGGGTGACCGAGATCGTCATCCGGAACCGGCCTGCCCCGTCGATCCTGGCCGCCTCGTACAGCTCGGCGGGGACTCCCTTGATCGCGGCGATGAAGAGCACCGCGTAGAACCCGACGAGCCCCCAGACGATGACGAACATCAGGGCCGGCATCGCGGTCGACTCCTGGCCCAGCCAGGAGAACTCCTCGAAGTCAAGACCGAGTTTGGTGAGGATGCCGTTGAGCAGGCCGGCGTTCGGGTCGTACATCTGCGCCCAGATCAGGCCGACGATGATCGCCGGCACGACATACGGGAAGAACGAGACGATGCGGTAGAACGACGCGCCCCGGATCCCTCGGACGGGGCCGATGCTGGGCCCGCCCAGGGTGACGGCCACCGCTACCCCCAGGGCGAGCGTCAACGTCACCAAGGGCACGAAGGCCGCCAGCAACGCGACATTGCGCAACGCCTTCAGGAAGATGTCGTCCTCGAGCAGCTTGGTGAAGTTGTCCAGCCCGATGAAGTCGTAGTCCGGGCTGAAGCCGCGCCAGTTGGTCATCGCCCAGAAGATCGCCTGAACGAAGGGGTACAGGACGAAGAGTACGAAGATGGCCAGCGGTACACCGAGGAACGCGAGGAAGAACGTCACCCGGTCGAAGGTGAGCTTGCGGCGTCGGGGACGCCCGCCGCGAGCGGCCGGCGTCGGCCGGCTGCTCGCGGTGTCGGAGGTGGTGATCGTGTCTTTCATCGCAGTGCTAGCTGACCTTGATCTTGTCGACGGAGTCGTCTTCCCGGACCTTGTCGGAGATCTTCTGCAGCGCCGAGGTCAGGCCCTTGGCGTCGAGGTCACCGGCGAGGAACGAGTTCCACGGCACCAGCTGGTCGGTGTTCATGCCGTAGGCCTCGACGAAGTTGTAGGTGAAGATGTTGGTGCCGGCGGCCTCCAGCATCTTCGTCTGCGAGACGAGGGCGGACGATCCGTAACCGTCGGCGGGCACGGTGCCCTTGACGATCGTCGGGGCCAGCTTCGTCTTGGAGAAGTTGGCCGCCGCCTTCTCGGACAGCATCGCGCGCAGCACTTCCTTGCCGCCGGCCGGGTTCTTGCCCTGCTTGGGCACGATGAACGGCTCGCCCGCGGCCGCGCGCAGCGACTCGTAGGGCATCTTCGGCTTGTCGGTGAGCGTCATCGACGGGAAACCGGTCATCTGGAAGTCGGCCTTGGTGGCCTTCTTCATCTCGTTCTCGATCCAGCCACCGGACGGGTAGAGCAGCGCCTTCTGGTCGTTGCTCCAGATCGCCTGCGCCTTCTGGAACTGGGTGCCGGAGCCACCGGGGACGAACATCTTCTGCTTGACCATGGTCTCCATGACCTTGATGACGCCCTGGATGGCCGGGTGCGACCAGCAGCCCTTCTCCAGGTTCTCCAGCGCGAGCCGGACCTCGTCGCCGCCCTCCTTGATCGCCGAGTCGATCAGGAGCGTGCGGTAGTAGGTCGCCGCTTCCTTGCCGTGGACGAAGAGGTACTTGCCCTTCTTCTTCGCCTTCTGGCCGAGGTCGAGCGCCTCGTCCCACGTCTTCGGCGGGGTCCAGCTGTTCTCCTCGAACAGCGTCTTCGAGTACCAGACGCCGTACACCGTCATCACGTAGTTGAGCGCGACGAACTTGTCCTTGAACGTGCCGGGGGCCTTGACGCCGGGGTAGACGATGTCGGCGATCTTCTTGCCCTCGTACGTGTTGGCCTCGAAGAGGTCGTCGAGTTCCTCGAGCTGGTCGAGGATGCTGAGGAAGCCGATCTGGTCCTCACCGGAGTTGTCGATGAGGTCCGGCGGGTTGCCGCCGACGAACCGGGGCTGGAGCTCCGGGGCGATGTCGACGACCGGCTTGACCTGGACCTTGAGACCCTTGATCTGGTCCCCGACGACCTTGTTGGTGTAGTCGACGTAGTCGGTGCCGTAGCCGCCGTCGAAAATGGCCGCGTCGACCTTGGAGTTCGCGGCGACACCGAACGGGTTCTTGGCGCCCTTCTTGCCCTTCGGGCCGCCGTCACCGTTGTCCTTGCTGGAGGGAGAGCCACACGCAACCGCGAACGAACCCATGGCTGCAGCTGCGATCGCCCCGCGCAGGAGCGTCCGCCTGTCAAGAGAGCCGGCACGAATGGTCATCTCTGCATCCTCACTGATCGATTGGATCTGTACGGTTTGCTGCGTGTTCGGCTGCCGGGCCGGGGTGGCCCCGTGCTTGCCGCACTTCTCTTTGAGCGCGTCCTGGTGTGGGTCTCCGCCTGAAAGTTCGGCGGAGATGCACATCGGGGCGTTTCGCCGTCGTCTCGGAGCCGCTCAGCGGCACCGATGGTGATCAGCTGAGTGATGTGGGAAAAGCGGTCGCCGGGGCCGTGGTTGGAGCGACAGTCGCGCTCCGCTCGATCAGATCGCGATGGCCTACGCCGGGGGTGGATCCCATGCTCAAGTCCTCGCCTTCTCCAGGACTCAGGCGGTGAACCGGATCCTCCCCGGCACCGCGGTGATGTGAAGCTGGGGTCGTGCCTGATGTCTACACGCCGGGATCGGTCGGAAACACACGGCCGACGGCGCTCGGATACGCGCCTCACCGTTTCCCCCATCCCCCCGCGCTGTCCGCGGCCGGTGGAAACGGCTGGGCAGACGCCGACAGGTATAGTCCACTTCACATAAACTGGGCAAGATCGAATGCAGGTTTGGACGGCGTTCTTTCCCGAGTTGAGACCTCTCGGATATATGAGGCGCCCTTGAGCGGCCCATGCGTGCCCCGGACGACCGATAACCTCGCTTAATGGATGGTCGCGCCACTCTTCTCGTCCCGAGCGCCGCGACCGTCGATCTCAACACCCTTGACACCACAGGCGACTTACCTCCCTACTGGACCTTGCGCTGCGAATTGACAACGTTGTCTCGCGCCGGGAGGGTGCTCGCGAATGCATGGCATATCCAGACACAGACTTAGGTCCACGGCCGCCCTGGGGGCGGCCTCACTCGCGCTCGTCGCCGCCGGTCAGGGGGCGTCCGCCGCCTCCCCCGGCCAACGGCCGCACGCCGACCGCGAGTTCAGCTCCTCGTTCGAAACGGGCGATCCCGCCCCGACCTGGCTGAACACCGTGGATACCGCCGCGGACGGGACGAAGCGGTCGTCCGAGGTCGACGGCGGCGACAGCGGCGGACTTCCGGGCAATGTCAACAGCCATGTCACGGAGGTCCGCGCCAGCGACGAGAACGCGGGCGGCGGTGAGACCAAGGAGAACCTCCTCGACGGCGAGTCGAGCACCAAGTGGCTCTCGTTCGAGCCCACGGCCTGGGTCGAGTACGACCTGGACGCGCCGGCCAAGATCACGACGTACGCCCTGACGTCGGCCAACGACCACGCCGAGCGCGACCCGAAGGACTGGACCCTCAAGGGTTCCACCGACGGCAAGGAGTGGACGACGCTCGACACCCGCACCGGGGAGAGCTTCGCCGACCGCTTCCAGACCAAGAAGTACGACCTCCAGAATCCGGCCGAGTACCAGCACTTCCGGATCGAGTTCACCAAGAACAACGGCGCGGGCGACGCCACACAGCTCGCCGACCTCCAGCTGGCCACCGCCGACACCGGCTCGCCCACGCCCGACGACATGCTCTCCCTCGTCGACAAGGGCCCCAGCGGCTCCCCCACCGCCAAGGCGGGCGCGGGCTTCACCGGCAAGAAGGCCCTGCGCTACGCGGGCACACACAAGGCCGACGCGCGCGCCTACTCGTACAACAAGGTCTTCGACGTCGACGTGGCCGTCGCCCGTGACACGGAGCTCTCGTACAAGATCTTCCCGTCGATGGCGGACGGCGACCGCGACTACGACGCCACGAACGTCTCCGTGGACCTCGCCTTCACCGACGGCACCTATCTGAGCGACCTGAAGGCCACCGACAGCAACGGCGGGCTGCTGACGCCGCAGGGCCAGGGCGCGGCCAAGCGGCTCTACGTCAACCAGTGGAACGCCGTCGCGTCCTCCATCGGCTCGGTCGCGGCCGGCAAGACCGTCGACCGGATCCTGGTGGCGTACGACTCGCCGAAGGGCCCGGCGAAGTTCCGCGGCTGGGTCGACGACATCGCGCTGAAGGCCGCGAAGCCGGAGCCGCCGAAGGCGCATCTGTCGGACTACGCGGTCACGACGCGCGGCACGAACTCCAGCGGCGGCTTCTCGCGCGGCAACACGTTCCCGGCCACCGCGGTCCCCCATGGCTTCAACTTCTGGACGCCGGTGACCAACGCCGGCTCGCTCAGCTGGCTCTACGACTACAGCCGCGACAACAACGCGGACAACCTCCCGACGATGGAGGCGTTCAGCGCCAGCCATGAGCCCAGCCCCTGGATGGGCGACCGGCAGACGTTCCAGATGATGCCGTCGGCGGCGTCCGGCACCCCGGACACCTCCCGCACCGGCCGCGCGCTGCCGTTCAAGCACGAGAACGAGACGGCCCGCCCCTATTACTACGGGGTGCGCTTCGAGAACGGCCTCAAGGCCGAGATGACGCCGACCGACCACGCGGCGATGCTGCGGTTCACCTACCCCGGTGACGACGCGAGCGTGATCTTCGACAACGTCTCCGACCAGGCGGGCCTCACGCTCGACAAGGACAAGGGCATCGTCACCGGCTACTCGGACGTGAAGTCCGGGCTCTCCGCAGGCGCGACCCGGCTCTTCGTCTACGGCGTCTTCGACACCCCGGTCACCGGCGGCGACTCCACCGGCCCCAAGGGCTACCTCCGCTTCAAGCCGGGCGCCGACAAGGCGGTCACCCTGCGCCTCGCGACGTCCCTGATCGGCATCGACCAGGCCAAGGCGAACCTCGCGCAGGAGCTGCCGTCCGGGTCGTCGTTCACGTCCGTGCGGGACAGCGCCCGCGCGCAGTGGGACAAGCTCCTCGGCAAGGTCGAGGTGGAGGGCGCCACGGCCGACCAGCGCACCACCCTCTACTCGTCCCTGTACCGGCTGTACCTGTACCCCAACTCCGGCTTCGAGAAGGTCGGTTCGAAGTACCAGTACGCCTCGCCGTTCTCGCCGATGCCAGGTCCGGACACCCCGACCCACACCGGCGCGAAGATCGTCGACGGCAAGCCGTACGTCAACAACGGCTTCTGGGACACGTACCGCACGACCTGGCCCGCGTACTCGCTCCTGACGCCGAAGAAGGCGGGCGAGCTCGTCGACGGGTTCGTGCAGCAGTACAAGGACGGCGGCTGGATCTCGCGCTGGTCCTCACCGGGTTACGCGGACCTGATGACCGGCACGTCGTCGGACGTGGCGTTCGCCGACGCGTACGTCAAGGGCGTCAAGTTCGACGCGGAGGCCGCGTACAAGGCGGCTCTGAAGAACGCGAGCGTCGTGCCGCCCGCGGCCGGCGTGGGCCGCAAGGGAATGCAGACGTCGCCGTTCCTCGGCTACACGAGCACGGACACCCACGAGGGTCTGTCCTGGGCGCTCGAGGGCTACCTCAACGACTACGGCATCGCACAGATGGGCCAGGCCCTCTACAAGAAGACCGGCGAGAAGCACTACAAGGAGGAGTCGGAGTACTTCCTCAACCGGGCCCGCGACTACGTGAACATGTTCGACCCGAAGGCGGGCTTCTTCCAGGGCAAGAGCGAGAAGGGCGACTGGCGCGTCGAGTCGTCGAAGTTCGACCCGCGCATCTGGGGCTACGACTACACGGAGACCAACGCCTGGGGCTACGCCTTCACCGCCCCGCAGGACTCGCGCGGGCTCGCCAACCTCTACGGCGGACGCGACGGCCTCGCCAAGAAGCTCGACACGTTCTTCGCCACCCCGGAGACGGCGACGAACGACGTCGCGGGCTCGTACGGCGGCGTCATCCACGAGATGACGGAGGCGCGTGACGTCCGGATGGGCATGTACGGCCACTCGAACCAGGTGGGCCACCACATCACGTACATGTACGACGCGGCGGGCCAGCCGTACAAGACGCAGGAGAAGGTCCGCGAGGTCCTCTCCCGGCTCTACACGGGCAGCGAGATCGGCCAGGGCTACCACGGCGACGAGGACAACGGCGAGCAGTCGGCCTGGTACCTCTTCTCCTCGCTCGGCTTCTACCCGCTGGTCATGGGCAGCGGCGAATACGCCATCGGCTCCCCGCAGTTCACGAAGATGACGCTGCATCTGGAGAACGGCAAGGACCTGGTCGTCAAGGCTCCCAAGAACAGCGCGAAGAACATCTACGTGCAGGGGCTGAAGGTCAACGGCAAGAACTGGACGTCGACGTCGCTGCCGCACTCCGTCGTCGCGAAGGGCGGGGTCCTGGAGTTCGCGATGGGCCCGAAGCCGTCGAAGTGGGGCACCGGCAAGAACGCGGCGCCGGTCTCCATCACGCAGGACGACAAGGTGCCGTCGCCGCGCAAGGACGCCATCACGGGTTCGGGTCCGCTGTTCGACAACTCCTCGGCGACGAGCGCGAGTTCGGAGTCGGTGGAGCTGCCGGTCGGCGCGGACGGCGCGAAGGCCGTGCAGTACACGCTGACGTCGGACGACAGGGCGAAGGCCCCGGCGGGCTGGAAGCTGGAGGCCTCGGCCGACGGCTCGTCGTGGCAGACGCTGGACCAGCGGTCCGGCGAGTCCTTCTCCTGGGACAAGCAGACGCGGGCGTTCTCGGTGAGCAAGCCGGGCACGTACAAGCACTACCGGCTGGTGTTCACCGGTGGGGCCGCGACGCTGGCGGAGGTGGAGCTGCTGGGCTAGGCCCGGCCTTGAAATGTGATGGCGCCGCTGAGCCAAGCGGCGCCATCACGCATTCAATTACGTGGACAGGGCCTCGTCGGCCCGCCTAATGTCTGATCCGAACCGTGACGCAGACCGAGGAGGTGGGACCCATGACCGCAGTACGTATGTGGGTGCTCCTCCCTTTCCCACGGTCGGTCGGCTGACATAGGTCGCCCGGGAGCGCCTGGACAAGGTGATCCCGAAAGGCAGAGACCTATGAAGTCAACACTGATCACGCGCGTCGCCGACAGGCAGTGGCACGCGCTCGAGGACGACCAGGTGGTCGGTCGCGGTGAAGCCTGGCCGCGGCACGACGGACGGCTGTTCCTCAGCATCGACACCTGGCAGGACGCGGCGTTCGGCCGGCTGGCCGATGCCATGCTCGCGGACCTGCCGAGGCCGCTGTACACGATCGTCGACGCCTCCGACGTGGACCTGAGGTCCCGTTGGGAGCGCGCCGGTTTCACGGTTCGGCGCCGCGAGTGGCTGTACCGCCTACCCACCGACCCGCAGGTCACGGGACTCGGCTCGGCGCAGCCGCCGTCGGGCGTGACGATCCTTCCCCCTGGTGAGTCGGAGAAGGATCCCCTGCGCGCCCTCGACCGCGCGATCCGGGACGAGGTCGAGGCCTCCGTCGGCTGGCAGGAGATGCCGGCCGAGGTGCTGCCACGCCTGGACGACGCCACCGTCGTGGACCCGACGAAGTACACGATCGCGATGGACGTGGAATCCGGCGAGTACGTGGGACTGCTCCGGATCGCGCCGGTGCCACGTCAGCCACGGATCGGCCTCGTCGCGGTCCGGTCCGACCGGCAGCGGTCGGGCATCGCCCGGTCGCTCCTCGCCGAAGTCCTCGGCTCCCTGCACCGGTCCGGAGTCCGGACCGCGACGGCCGAGGTCGGCGAGCGGAACGTCGCCGCCTCGGAACTCTTCGACAAGATCGGCGCCGAGCGCGTCGGCGCCAACCTGGAGGTCGTACTTCACTCATGACGAAGACAAACCCTGGAATCGAGATCGAGGGCACCGTCGTCGAGTGCTTGCGCAACGCCACGTTCCAGGTGGAACTGGCGAGCGGGCACAAGGTGCTCGCGCACATCAGCGGCAAGATCCGGAAGAACTACATCAAGATCCTGCCGTTCGACCGGGTGCTCGTGGAGGTCAGCCCCTACGACCTGACGCGCGGCCGGATCATCTTCCGCTACCGGAACTGACGCCGGGCCGGTGAACGGGTGAAGTGGCAGGCGGGCGTGAGGAGTTCACGCCCGCCTGCTCTCGCATTGCTTCCGCTCACTTCCGCCAGAACAGGTGGTGCGTCACCCTGCCGCCCGGGCTGGGCACGACGTCCACGTGGAAGCGGTCGCGCAGCTCGTCGGGCGACTCCCACAGCCGCGACCCGGATCCCAGCTTCACCGGCGAGACGGCCACGTGCAGGGTGTCGACGAGGTCGGCGTCGAGGAACTGGCGGATGACGTTCGCCCCGCCGCCGAGCCGGACATCCTTGCCCTCGGCCGCCTCCTTCGCCTGTTCGAGGACGGTGGCCGGGTCGGCGTCCACGAAGTGGAACGTGGTGTCGGACAGGGTGATCGACGGCCGCGCGTGGTGGGTCATGACGAACACGGGCGTGTGGAACGGCGGTTCGTCGCCCCACCAGCCCTGCCACTCCAGGTCCTGCCAGGGCCCGCGCTGCGGCCCGAACTTGCCGCGGCCCATGATCTCGGCGCCGATGTTGCGGTGGTAATCGCGGACGAGGTAGTCGTCGAGGCCCCGGGTGCCCCCGGGATCGGTGCGGGTCGGCCAGCTCGCCGTGGCACCGCACCACGAGAACATCTCCCCCGGATCGGCATGCCCGAACGGCCGCTCCAGACTCTGCCCCTCCCCGGCACCGAACCCGTCACCGGAGACGTTGAAGTTCTGGACCCTCAGCAGCTGCGTCACGTGTTCCTCCTGGGTTGCGGGTGACAGTGAGGAGACTCCCCCGGCCGGGAGAACTCATCGCCGTCAGGCCAGGCTGCCGGACGCGCAAAAGGGCCGCATCCCCGTCGCCGGGGATGCGGCCCTCAACTGCCCTGCCGACCGCTTACTTGCGGATCAGCGAGCGCAGCACGTACTGCATGATGCCGCCGTTGCGGTAGTAGTCCGCCTCACCGGGGGTGTCGATGCGGACGACCGCGTCGAACTCCACACCGGTGTCGGTGGTGACCTTGACCGTGCGCGGCGTGGTGCCGTTGTTGAGCTCCTCGACGCCGGTGAAGGAGAAGGTCTCCTCGCCGGTCAGGCCGAGGGACTCGGCCGAGGCGCCCTCCGGGAACTGGAGCGGCAGGACGCCCATGCCGATGAGGTTCGAGCGGTGGATGCGCTCGTACGACTCGGCGATGACGGCCTTGACGCCGAGGAGCGCGGTGCCCTTGGCCGCCCAGTCACGGGACGAACCCGAGCCGTACTCCTTGCCGGCCAGGATGGCCAGCGGGGTGCCCTGCTCGATGTAGTTGCGCGAGGCGTCGTAGATGAAGGAGACGGGGGCGCCGTCCTTCGTGAAGTCGCGGGTGTAGCCGCCCTCGGTGCCCGGCGCGATCTGGTTGCGCAGGCGGATGTTGGCGAACGTGCCGCGGATCATGACCTCGTGGTTGCCACGGCGCGAGCCGTAGGAGTTGAAGTCGCGGCGCTCGACGCCGTGCTCCGTGAGGTACTGGCCGGCCGGGGTGTCGGCCTTGATCGCACCGGCCGGGGAGATGTGGTCGGTGGTGACCGAGTCGCCCAGCTTGGCGAGGACGCGCGCGCCCGTGATGTCGGAGACCGGGGTGGTCTCCATCGTCATGCCCTCGAAGTACGGGGGCTTGCGGACGTAGGTGGACTCGGAGTCCCACTCGAAGGTGTTGCCGGTCGGGATCGACAGGGCCTGCCACTGGGCGTCACCCGCGAAGACGTCCTGGTAGGACTTGTTGAACATGTCCTCGCCGATGGAGTTGGCGACGACGTCGTTGACCTCGGCCTCCGTCGGCCAGATGTCCGCGAGGTAGACCGGCTTGCCGTCCTGGTCGATGCCCAGGGCGTCCTTGGTGATGTCGACCTTCATCGAACCGGCGATGGCGTACGCGACGACCAGCGGCGGGGACGCCAGGTAGTTCATCTTGACGTCGGGGTTGATGCGGCCCTCGAAGTTGCGGTTGCCGGAGAGGACCGACGTGACCGCCAGGTCGTGCTCGTTGACCGCCTTCGAGACCTCCTCGGGCAGCGGGCCCGAGTTGCCGATGCAGGTGGTGCAGCCGTAGCCGACGAGGTTGAAGCCGACCTTGTCCAGGTACGGCGTCAGACCGGCCTTGTCGAAGTAGTCGGTGACGACCTTCGAGCCCGGGGCGAGCGTGGTCTTGACCCACGGCTTGCGGGTCAGGCCCTTCTCGACGGCCTTCTTCGCGACGAGCGCGGCGGCGACCATCACGTACGGGTTCGACGTGTTGGTGCAGGACGTGATCGCGGCGACGGTGACGGCGCCGTGGTCGATCTCGTACGTCGAGCCGTCGGGGGCGGTCACCTGGACCGGCTTCGACGGGCCGCCGTTCGGGTGGTTCGCCGGGGCGTCGGAGGCCGGGAAGGACTCCTTGCCCGCCTCGTCGTCGTCGATGACGTAGTTGCGCACGTCGACGGCGAACTGCTGCGCGGCGTTCGCGAGGACGATGCGGTCCTGCGGGCGCTTCGGGCCGGCGATGGAGGGGACGACCGTGGAGAGGTCGAGCTCCAGCTTCTCGGAGAAGTCGGGCTCGGCAGCCGGGTCGAGCCAGAGGCCCTGCTCCTTGGCGTACGCCTCGACGAGCGCGACCTGCTGCGCGTCACGGCCCGTCAGCTTCAGGTACTTCAGCGTCTCGTCGTCGATCGGGAAGATCGCGGCGGTGGAGCCGAACTCCGGCGACATGTTGCCGATGGTGGCGCGGTTCGCCAGGGAGGTGGCGGCGACGCCCTCGCCGTAGAACTCGACGAACTTGCCGACGACGCCGTGCTTGCGCAGCATCTCGGTGATCGTGAGCACGAGGTCCGTGGCGGTGGTGCCGGGCTTGAGCTCACCGGTGAGCTTGAAGCCGACGACGCGCGGGATGAGCATCGAGACCGGCTGGCCGAGCATCGCGGCCTCGGCCTCGATGCCGCCGACGCCCCAGCCCAGGACGCCCAGGCCGTTGACCATCGTGGTGTGCGAGTCGGTGCCGACGAGGGTGTCGGGGTAGGCCTGACCGTTACGGACCATGACCGTGCGAGCGAGGTGCTCGATGTTCACCTGGTGCACGATGCCGGTGCCCGGGGGGACGACCTTGAACTCGTCGAAGGCGGTCTGGCCCCAGCGCAGGAACTGGTAGCGCTCCTTGTTGCGGCCGTACTCCAGCTCGACGTTCTGCGCGAACGCGTCGTTGGTGCCGAACTTGTCCGCGATGACGGAGTGGTCGATGACCAGCTCGGCGGGCGCGAGGGGGTTGATCTTCGCCGGGTCGCCGCCGAGCTCCTTCACGGCCTCACGCATGGTGGCGAGGTCCACGACACAGGGCACACCGGTGAAGTCCTGCATGATCACGCGGGCGGGCGTGAACTGGATCTCCTGGGACGGCTGGGCCTGGGAGTCCCAGCCGCCGAGCGCACGGATGTGGTCGGCGGTGATGTTCGCGCCGTCCTCGGTGCGGAGCAGGTTCTCAAGGAGAACCTTCAGGCTGTAAGGGAGGCGCGCGGAGCCCTCGACCTTGTCCAGCTTGAAGATCTCGTACGACTCGTCGCCCACGCGCAGCGTGCTGCGGGCGTCGAAGCTGTTCGCCGACACGACAGTCTCCTTCATATATGTGCGCGTTCCACCGCATCCTGCCGCCACGACGATTTCGCCGATCCGCTAAGGTAAAGCTAAGTTAGGTAACCCTTACTCAGCATGGCGGCTGCGGTGTGCCTCTATAGATATCTCGATGTCGAGATAACTCTAATACATGAGGCCGGACTGGTCATGCCCGGGTTTCGCCGAGCCGTCCCGCCGCGCCACCGGCGGACCGCCCTCCCCATCGTCCCGCACGCGCGCCGGCGCGCCACCAGGGCCGATTGACGGCCCGTCACCCCAATGGACCCACCGGAATGCGGCATCTCATATCTGAGATAGCCTGCCGCCATGGCAGACGACTACCTCGTACGTATCGGCAAGCTCATCCGTGACGCCCGACAGCACCGGGGCTGGACACAGTCGCAGCTCGCCGAGGCGCTCGGTACCAGCCAGAGCGCCGTCAACCGCATCGAGCGCGGCAACCAAAACATCAGCCTTGAGATGATCGCCCGAATAGGCGAGGCTCTCGACAGTGAAATCGTCTCTCTGGGCTACTCGGGTCCGATGCACCTGCGCGTGGTCGGCGGCCGCCGCCTGTCCGGGTCGATCGACGTGAAGACGAGCAAGAACGCCTGCGTGGCGCTGCTGTGCGCCTCGCTCCTCAACAGGGGCCGCACGGTCCTGCGCCGCGTCGCCCGCATCGAGGAGGTCTACCGCCTCCTCGAGGTCCTGAACTCCATCGGTGTCCGCACCCGGTGGATCAACGACGGCGTGGACCTGGAGATCGTGCCGCCGGCCGCCCTCGACATGGACGCCATCGATGCCGCCGCCGCCCGCCGCACGCGCTCGATCATCATGTTCCTCGGCCCGCTCCTGCACCGCCTCGACCACTTCAAGCTGCCGTATGCGGGCGGCTGCGACCTCGGCACCCGCACCATCGAGCCGCACATGATCGCGCTGCGCCGGTTCGGCCTGGACATCACGGCGACCGAGGGGCTCTACCACGCGCAGGTCGAGGCAGGTGTCGCCCCCACCCGGCCGATCGTGCTGACCGAGCGCGGCGACACCGTGACCGAGAACGCGCTGCTCGCGGCCGCCCGCCACGACGGCGTCACCGTCATCCGCAACGCCTCCTCGAACTACATGGTCCAGGACCTCTGCTTCTTCCTCGAGGCCCTGGGCATACGCGTCGAGGGCATCGGCACGACCACCCTCACCGTGCACGGCGTGCCGCAGATCGACGTCGACGTCGACTACTCGCCGTCCGAGGACCCGGTCGAGGCGATGAGCCTGCTGGCCGCCGCGGTGGTCACGGAGTCCGAACTGACGGTGAAGCGGGTGCCGATCGAGTTCCTGGAGATCGAGCTCGCGGTCCTGGAGGAGATGGGCCTCGACCACGACCGCACGGCCGAGTACTTCGCGGACAACGGCCGTACGCGCCTGGTGGACCTCACCGTCCGGCCCTCCAAACTGGAGGCGCCGATCGACAAGATCCACCCGATGCCGTTCCCCGGCCTCAACATCGACAACGTGCCCTTCTTCGCGGCCATCGCGGCGGCGGCCCAGGGCCAGACCCTCATCCACGACTGGGTCTACGACAACCGCGCGATCTATCTCACGGACCTGAACCGGCTCGGCGGGCGCCTCCAGTTGCTCGACCCGCACCGCGTCCTCGTCGAGGGCCCGACGCGCTGGCGCGCCGCCGAGATGATGTGCCCGCCCGCACTGCGCCCCGCCGTCGTCGTGCTCCTCGCGATGATGGCCGCCGAGGGCACGTCCGTACTGCGCAACGTCTACGTGATCAACCGCGGCTACGAGGACCTGGCCGAGCGGCTCAACTCCGTTGGCGCACAGATCGAGACGTTCCGGGACATCTGACGCGATCGGCGTCGTTCAGGGCCGCGGGAAGAGGTTGAGCAGTTCCTCTTCCGCGGCCCATCGGCGTACCTGCTCCACGATCAGGCGCTCGGCGCGCGGACGGAAGGCCGCCGAGCCGCCGGCCACGTGCGGGGTGATGAGGACGCCGGGGGCGTGGCGCAGGGCGTGGTCCGCCGGGAGGGGCTCCGGGTCGGTGACGTCGAGGGCGGCGCGCAGCCGGCCCGTGACGGTCTCGGCGAGCAGGGCCTCGGTGTCGAGGGTGCGGCCGCGACCGACGTTGACGACGAGGGCGCCGTCCGGCAGTGCGGCCATTTCCTTCGGGCCGAACAGGCCGACCGTGGCCGGGTTCTCGGGCAGGACGAGGACCACGACGTCGAGGCCGGGGAGCAGTTCGGGCAGGTCGGCGATCGCGTGGACCTGCTCCTCGGGGCGGGCGCGCCGGGCGACGCGGACGACGTCGGCCTCGCAGGCGAGGAGCCGGGCCTCCAGCGCCGAGCCGATCGAGCCGTAGCCGACGATCGCGACGCGGCTGTCGGCGAGCGAGCGCGTGAAGTGCGGGTCCCAGCGGCCGGCCACCTGGTCGGCCGCCCAGCGGGGCAGTTCGCGCTGGGCCGCGAGGATGAGGCCGAGGGCGTGCTCCGCCGTGGAGGCGTCGTGCAGGCCGCGGCCGTTGTGCAGGGTGACGCCCTCGGGCAGCTGCGGCTGGAGCTTCTCGACTCCGGCACTGAGGGACTGGACGGCGCGCAGGCGCGGGAGCCGCGGCAGCAGCCGGTCCGCGTCCGGGACCGCGTAGGGCATCACCCAGAACTCCACGGCGTCCAGGACGTCTTGCGGGAGTTCTGACGCGGGCGTCACGCCGTCCCACACGTGGACGCGGACGCCGTCGGGCCAGGGGCCGTGGCGCCGGTCGAGCTGCGGCCAGGGGACGAGCACGTCGGTATCGGTCATCGCGGGTTTCTCCTTCGGCTGCTTGCCGTCACGGTATGCGGGCGACCCATTGACCCGGCCGCCACTCCCTCGTAGCGTCTTCCCGCCCAGTGAAACACTTTCCATCTCACGGAAAACAGGGGGTCAAGGGATGACAACGCCGTCGCCCTCCCGGCCGTCCACCGGCGGCTTCTGGAGCTCGACCCGCGCCCGGCACCTGATACCGGTCGCGTTCATCACGTACTCGCTCGCCTATCTCGACAAGTCGAACTACGCGATCGCCTCCGCCGGTGGCATGGCCGACGAGCTGCATCTGTCCGCGGGCCTCGACTCGCTGATCGCCGCGTCGTTCTTCCTCGGCTACTTCTTCTTCCAGATCCCCGGCACGATCTACGCCGAGCAGCGCAGCGCGCGCCGGCTCGTCGCCTGGTCGACGGTGCTGTGGGGGCTTCTCGCCGTGGTGCAGGGCCTGCTGAGCAGCCCCGGGCAGCTGATCGCCGTGCGGTTCGCGCTCGGTGTCGTCGAGGGCGCGGTGCTGCCGTCGATGGTGATGCTGCTCAGCCGCTGGTTCACGCACGGCGAGCGCGGCCGCGCCAACACCCTGCTCATCCTGGGCAATCCGGTCACCGTGATGTGGCTGTCCGCCCTGTCCGGCTGGCTGGTGTCGGTCACCGACTGGCGCGTGATGTTCATCGTCGAGGGAGTGCCCTCGGTCATCTGGGGCCTCCTCTGCCTGCGGCTCGTCAAGGACCGCCCCGAGGACGCCAGGTGGGTCGCCCCGGCCGAACTGGAAGTCCTGCGCGGGGACCGCGCCTCCGTGCCCGCCGCCTCCGGGAACCTCCGCGAGGAGTACGGCAAGGTCCTGCGCTCGCGGCCCGTGCTGCTGATGGCCGTGCAGTACTTCTTCTGGTCGTTCGGCATGTACGGCTTCATCTTCTGGCTGCCGTCGATCGTGAAGAAGGGCTCGGGCGAGGGCATCGGCGCCACCGGTCTGCTGACCGCCGTGCCGTACGCCTTCGCGGTCGTCGCGATGCTGCTCAACTCGCGCCTGTCCGACCGCAGCGGGCGGCGCAAGGCGGCCGTGTGGCCCTGGCTCGCCGCCGGCGGACTCGCCCTGTTCGGCTCGTACGCGGCCGGGCCCCACTTCCCCGTGGCTCTCGCGCTGCTCGTGGTGGCGGGCCTGTGCCTGTACGCGCCCTACGGCCCGTACTTCGCGCTCGTCTCCACGCTCGCCCCGGCGGGCGTCTCGGGCGCGGCGGTGGCGATGGTCAACTCGTTCGGCGCGCTGGGCTCGTTCGCCGGGACGTATCTCGTGGGCTGGGTACGCGGCACGTCCCTCGGGGACGCGGGGGCCTTCGCGTTCATGGCGGCGGGCGCGCTGGTCTCGGCCGCGCTGATGCTGGCGGTGCACGAGCCCCGTCCGTCCGGTACCCGCCCGGGTACGGTGAACCGGCAGCCCACCACTGCCACCACCACCTGAGTGCGCCGGGGACCGGTCCCGGCGTTCGGACGCAGCACACGGGAGACGAGCAGCGTGACCACGACGTCCGGCGACGACATGCTCGGCCGGGGCCTGCGACTCCTCACCGTGCTGGCCGACCATCCCGCGGGCCTCGGGGTGAGCGCCGCGGCCCGCGCCGCGGCGCTCCCGGTCAGCAGCGCCCACCGGCTCCTCGGCCGGCTCGCCGCCGAACGGTTCGTGGCGTACGACGAGGACACCCGGCGCTACGCGCTGGGGGCCCGGGTGCTCGAACTGTCGCGGGGATTCCAGCGCTCACCGGCCGGCTACTCCGCGGCGGCGGCGCCGATGCGCAGGCTCGCCGACCGCACGGGCCTGCCCGCCATCGCGGGCATCCTCCACGACACGGACGTGCTGCTCGTCCTCACCGCGCAGGGCACGCAGCACCTTCAGCTGCGCAGCGCGGAAGGCACCCGTAACGCCTGGCACGCGACCTCGCTCGGCAAGGTCCTCGTCGCGGGCCTGCCCGAGCGCGAGCGCGACGAGCTGCTCGCGGCCGGCCTGAGCGCGGTCACCGCCCGCACGGTGACCGACCCGGCGGCGGTCCGCGAGGAGCTCGACGCCGTGCGCGAGCGCGGCTGGGCCGAGGTCGACGAGGAGAACGAGGTCGGCGTCCGGTCGATCGCCGTCGCCGTGCCCCCGCCGCACGGACAGGCGCCGCGCCTCGCCGTCTCGCTCGGCGCGGCCGTCGCCCTGACCGGCGCCGACGAACTGCGCGCGCACGTCCCGGCCCTGCGCGCGTGCGCGGAGGACATCGCGGCGCACATGGACCACTGAGCGGGTCTCCGGGTGTGACGGACGCCGCCCGGTGACATGGATCCCGGGGAGGGCGGCCACCGGGCCCCCGCACCGCTCCCGGGAGGAACGCACGATGACCGAGCTGATGAAGGCCGTCCAGTACCGCACGGTGGGTGCCGCTCCCGAAGTCGTGCAGATCCCCGTGCCCGCCCCCGGTCCCGGCCAGGTGCTGCTGCGGATGACGGCGGCCGGTGTCTGCCACTCCGACATCGCCGTGATGAGCTGGCCCGCCGATCAGCTGGGCTTCCCGCTGCCGCTCACGCTCGGCCACGAGGGCGTCGGCACGGTCGCGACGGTGGGTGACGGGGTGGTGGCCGTCGAGGTCGGCGACGCGGTCGCCGTCTACGGGCCGTGGGGCTGCGGCACCTGCGCCAAGTGCGCGGAAGGCAAGGAGAATTACTGTCTGCGCGCCAAGGAACTCGGCATCTACCCGCCCGGCCTCGGCGCGCCCGGCGCCATGGCCGAGTACATGATCGTGGACAGCCCCCGTCATCTCGTGCCGCTCGGCGCCCTCGACCCGGTGCAGGCGGTGCCGCTGACCGACGCCGGCCTGACGCCGTACCACGCGATCAAGCGGTCGTTGCCGAAGCTGGTGCCGGGGTCGACGGCCGTCGTGATCGGCACGGGCGGGCTCGGGCACGTCGCGATCCAGCTCCTGCGCGCGCTGTCCCCGGCCTGGGTGATCGCGCTCGACGTGAACGAGGAGAAACTGGCGCTCGCCCGCGAGGTGGGCGCCCATGAGGCGATCCTGTCGGACGGCGAATCCGTGGCTGTCGTCAGGGAGTTGACCGGCGGCAAGGGCGCCGAGGCGGTCTTCGACTTCGTCGGGGCCACGCCGACGGTGGCGACGGCGGGCGGCTGTGTGGCGGCCGAGGGCGATGTCACCATCGTCGGCCTCGGCGGCGGCAGTCTCGCGGTCGGCTTCGGCACCACGCCGTACGAGGCGTCGGTGACGGCGCCGTACTGGGGCAGCCGCGGCGAGCTGATGGAGGTGCTCGACCTGGCGCGGTCCGGGGTCATCTCCGTGCACGTGGAGACGTACGGCATCGACGACGCGCCCACCGCCTACCAGCGGCTGCACGACGGGGCCGTGCGCGGACGCGCGGTGATCCTGCCGCAGGAGTAGCGGCCGGCCCCTCACATCGGGGTGCGGGCATGCTCCTCGGGCTCCGTGCCGGGGCTCACCGGCCGGCACCGGCGGACCCCGCCCTAGTGGGGCAGGACCGCCAGGCCGTCCAGTTCCACCAGAGCCTGCTCGTCCCACAGCCGGGTCGTGCCGATCACCGCCATCGCCGGGTAGTCGCGGCCCGCCGACTCGCGCCAGATCCGCCCGAGTTCGCGGGCGTGGGTGCGGTAGTCGGCGATGTCGGTGGCGTAGACGGTGACGCGGGCGAGGGTGTCGGGGGTGCCTCCCGCGTGGCGCAGGGCCGTGAGGAGGTTGGTCAGGGCCCGCTCGAACTGCTCCGGGAGCGTGTCTCCGGTGATCTTGCCGTCCGCGTCGAGGGCGGTCTGGCCGGCGAGGAAGACGAGGCGGCCGCCGGTGGCGGTGACGGCGTGCGAGAAGCCGGTGGGCGGGGAGAGTTCGGGTGGATTGATCCGCTCGATGCCGCTCACGCGTACAACTCCTTTGCGATGATGGCGCGTTGGACCTCGCTGGCCCCTTCGTAGATGCGGGGGGCCCGCACCTCGCGGTAGAGGTGTTCGAGGAGGTGGCCGCGTTGCAGGGCGCGGGCGCCGTGCAGCTGGACGGCGGTGTCGACGACGTGCTGGGCGGTCTCGGTGGCGAGGAGCTTCGCCATCGCGGCGCGCTGCGGCACGTCGGGGGCTCCCGCGTCGTACGCCGCCGCGGCCGCGTAGACCATGAGGCGGGCCGCCTCGGTGCGCAGGGCGAGATCGGCCACCTGGTGCGCGACCGTCTGGAGGTCCTTCAGCTTGCCGCCGAACGCGTCGCGCCGGGCGGTGTGGGCGAGCGTCGCGTCGAGGGCGGCCTGCGCCATGCCGACGGCGAAGGCGCCGACGCTCGGGCGGAAGAGGTTCAGGGTGGTCATGGCGACGCGGAAGCCGCGGTCCGGTTCGCCGAGCACGTCGTCGGCGGTGACCGGGACCGCGTCGAAGTCGAGGGAGCCGATGGGGTGCGGGGACAGCATGTCGAGGGGGGTGCCGGTGAGTCCGGGGC
Source organism: Streptomyces sp. NBC_01446 (assembly GCF_026340095.1). Classification (GTDB taxonomy): domain Bacteria; phylum Actinomycetota; class Actinomycetes; order Streptomycetales; family Streptomycetaceae; genus Streptomyces; species Streptomyces aureus. The sequence continues at coordinate 1,974,021 of NZ_JAPEPO010000001.1, forward strand.
GGTCGGCGGGGACCAGGAACGCGGTGACTCCGCGCGCTCCGGTGTCCGGGGCCGTACGGGCGAAGACGGTGTAGAAGTCGGCCTCGGGGGCGTTCGAGATCCAGGTCTTCTCGCCGACGAGGCACCAGCCTCCGGTGCCGTCGGGCTCGGCGCGCAGCGCGAGGGCCGCGGCGTCGGAGCCGGCGCCCGGCTCGCTGAGCGCGAAGGCCGCGACGGCGGTGCCGTCACTGACGCGCGGCAGCCAGTGTGCGCGCTGGGCGTCGGTGCCGTACGCGTGCACGGGGTGCGCGCCCAGCCCCTGGAGGGCTAGCGCGGTCTCGGCCTCCGTGCAGGCGCGGGCGAGGGACTCGCGCATCAGGCACAGGTCGAGGGCCCCGGAGCGGAACAGCCGCTCCAGGAGGCCGAGCCGGCCGAGCTCGGCGACGAGCGGCCGGTTCACCTTCCCCGGTTCACCCTTCTCGGCGAGGGGCGCGAGCCGCTCGGCGGAGAGCGCGCGCAGCTCGGCACACCAGGCGGTCTGCGCTGGGTCGAGCGAGAATGACGGAGCTGCGGACTTTGCGGTCATCTGTCGGCGCCTCCCGGTTCGCCGGCGGCTCGGGCCGGCCCCGTCACGGTATCGCGGACCGTTGACTGTCGTCACCATCACGATACGCTCGTTCCGCGAGCCCACCACAAGCAGGGTCTTTCGTTCCTAGGGGGCGCACGGCCATGACAGACGCTCCGCCACAGCAGCACACGTCGGCCCACGTCGACACCTTCGCGCGCGACCATCTCCCGCCGCCCGAACTCTGGCCCGACCTCGTCTTCGACCTCCCCGAACTGCGCTATCCGCAGCAGCTGAACTGCGGGGCCGAGCTGCTCGACCGCACCGTCGAACGGTTCGGCCCCGACCGTCCCGCGTTCCGCACGGGCGACGGGGAGGTGTGGACATACGGGGAGCTGCTGCGCCGCGTCGACCGGATCGCGCATCTGCTCAGCGGCGAGCTGGGCGTGCGGCCGGGGAACCGGGTGCTGCTGCGCGGCCCCACCACGCCGTGGCTCGCGGCCTGTTGGCTGGCCGTGATGAAGGCGGGCGCGGTCGCCGTCACCGTGCTCGCGCAGGCGCGGGCGCAGGAGCTGGCGACGATCTGCTCCATAGCCCGGGTCACGCACGCGCTGTGCGATGCCAGGACCATGGACGACCTGGTGAAGGCCGAGGCCCCCGGGCTGCGCGTCACGCCGTTCGGCGGCGAAGGGCCCGACGACCTCCTCAGGCGCGGCTCCGGACTGCCCGAGACGTACGAGGCCGTGGCGACCGCCGCCGACGACGTCGCCCTGATCGCGTTCACGTCGGGCACGACCGGGCGCCCCAAGGGCTGCATGCACTTCCACCGGGACGTCCTGGCCATCGCGGACACGTTCGCGCTCCATGTCCTGCGGCCGACGCCGGACGACGTGTTCGCGGGGAGCCCGCCGCTCGGTTTCACGTTCGGGCTGGGCGGGCTCGTCATCTTCCCGCTGCGGGCCGGCGCCTCGTCGCTGCTGCTCGAACAGGCGGGGCCGAGGCAGCTGCTGCCCGCGATCGCCGAGCACGGGGTGTCCGTCCTGTTCACCGCGCCGACCGCGTACCGAGCGCTCCTCGACGGCACCGACGGGCGCGCTCTCTCGTCGCTGCGGCGGTGCGTCTCCGCGGGCGAGAACCTGCCGGCCGCGACCTGGCGGGCCTGGCACGAGGCGACGGGGATCCGCATCATCAACGGCATCGGCGCCACGGAACTTCTGCACATCTTCATCTCCGCCGCCGACGACGCGATCCGCCCCGGGACGACGGGCGTGCCCGTGCCCGGATGGCAGGCGCGCGTGATCGACGCCGCGGGGTCCGAAGTACCGGACGGGGACCCGGGGTTGCTCGCCGTGCGCGGCCCGGTCGGCTGCCGCTATCTCGCCGACGAGCGGCAGGCGACGTACGTCCGCGGCGGCTGGAACGTCACCGGGGACACCTATGTCCGCGAGCCCGACGGCTACTTCCGGTATGTCGCCCGCGCCGACGACATGATCATTTCGGCGGGGTACAACATCGCGGGCCCCGAGGTCGAGGACGCGCTGCTGCGGCACCCCGACGTCGCGGAGACCGCGGTGGTGGGCCGCCCCGACGACGAGCGCGGGCAGATCGCGGTCGCCTACGTCGTACTGCGCGAGGGCGCCCGCCGGGACCCGGACGCGCTGCGGGCGTTCGTGAAGGCCGAGCTGGTGCCGTACAAGTGCCCGCGCGAGATCGTCTTCCTGGACGCCCTGCCGCGCACGGCGACCGGGAAGCTCCAGCGGTTCCGGCTGCGCTCCGCCGGCGATCTAGAGTGACCACGTGTCCGAGCTGCACACTCCCCGGTCCCTGATCGTCACCCTCTACGGCGCCTACGGGCGCGGCTTTCCCGGCCCCGTGCCCGTCGCCGAGCTGATCCGTCTCCTCGGCGCGGTCGGCGTCGACGCGCCCGCCGTGCGGTCCTGCGTGTCCCGTCTCAAGCGGCGCGGGCTGCTCCTGCCGGAGCGCACGGGGTCGGGCGCCGCCGGGTACGCGCTGTCGCGGGCCGCGCGGCAGCTCCTCGACGACGGCGACCGGCGCATCTACGGGTCGCCGGCCGGCGAGGCGGACGGCTGGGTGCTCGCCGTGTTCTCCGTGCCGGAGGCCGAGCGCGCCAAACGGCACGTCCTCCGCTCAAGGCTGGCCGGGCTCGGCTTCGGCTCGGCGGCGCCCGGCGTGTGGATCGCCCCGGCGGGCCTGCACGAGGAGACCCGGCACACCCTGGAACGCCTCGGGCTCTCCCCGTACGTCGATCTGTTCCGCGGCGAGCACCTGGGCTTCGCGGCGACGGCCGACGCGGTCGCGCGCTGGTGGGACCTGGACCGTCTCGCCGCGCTGCACGAGGCGTTCCTCGACGAGCACGCGCCGGTGCTCGCCGCCTGGCAGGCCCGCTCCCCCGGCGACGCGGCGCCGGAGGAGGCGTACCGGGACTACCTCCTCGCCCTCGACTCCTGGCGCCATCTGCCGTACGCGGACCCGGGGCTGCCCGCCGGGCTGCTGCCGGCGCGGTGGCCGGGCACGCGGTCGGCGAGCGTGTTCCGGGCACTGCACGAGCGGCTGCGGGACGCGGGGACGGCGTTCACCACCCTCAACCACCCAGCGTGAGCCGGGGCTTGGGAGCGTCCAGCCGTCCCGTCTGGGGCGGCCGGCTGCCCGCCTCGTACTGCTTCGGCCAGGCGACACCGGGACCCGCGTAGCCCTGTTCGGCCGCCGCGTGCAGGGTCCAGTGCGGGTCGTAGAGGTGGGGGCGGGCCAGGGCGCACAGGTCGGTGCGCCCGGCCAGGATCAGCGAGTTGACGTCGTCCCACGAGGAGATCGCGCCGACCGAGATCACCGGGATGCCGGTCTCGTTGCGGATCCGGTCGGCGAACGGCACTTGATAGGAGCGTCCGTACGCGGGTTTCTCGTCGGCGACGACCTGTCCGGTCGACACGTCGATCGCGTCGGCGCCGTGCGCGGCGAACGCGCGGGCGATCTCCACGGCGTCGTTCGCGTCCGTGCCGCCCTCCGCCCAGTCGGTGGCGGAGATCCGGACGGTCATGGGCCGGTCGCCGGGCCACACGTCCCGTACGGCGTCGAACACTTCGAGGGGGAAGCGCAGCCGGTTCGTGAGCGAGCCGCCGTACGCGTCCGTCCGGTGATTGCTCAGCGGCGAGAGGAAGCCGGACAGCAGATAGCCGTGGGCGCAGTGCAGTTCGAGGAGGTCGAAGCCGGCGTCGGCGGCGAGCAGGGCGGCGGACGTGAACTGCTCCCGGACATCGGCGAGTTCGCCGGTCGTCAGCTCGTGCGGAGTCTGGCTGCCCGGCTTGTACGGGAGGGGGGACGCGGCGACCAGTGGCCAGTTCCCGTCGGGGAGCGGTTCGTCGATGCCTTCCCACATCAGCTTCGTGGAGCCCTTGCGTCCGGAGTGCCCGAGCTGGACGCCGACCGCGGTGCCGGGGGCCTGGGTGTGCGCGAACTCGGTGATGCGGCGCCAGGCCGTGGCCTGTTCCGGCGTGTAGAGACCGGCGCAGCCCGGGGTGATGCGGCCCTCGGGGCTGACGCACACCATCTCGGTCATGACGAGTCCGGGGCCGCCGAGGGCCCGCGCGCCGAGGTGGACGAGGTGGAAGTCGCCGGGGACGCCGGCCTGGGCCGAGTACATGTCCATGGGTGAGACGACGACGCGGTTGCGCAGGGTCAGATCGCGCAGGCGCAGCGGCGTGAACATGGGGGGTGTGCCGGGCGGGCAGCCGAAGTCGCGTTCGACGGCCTCGGTGAAGTGGGGGTCGCGCAGGCGCAGGTTGTCGTGCGTGACGCGGCGGCTGCGGGTGAGGAGGTTGAACGCGAACTGGCGTGCGGGCTGGTCGAGATAGAGGCCGAGGTTCTCGAACCACTCCAGGCTGGCGCGGGCCGCGCGCTGGGTGGAGGCGACGACGGGCCGCCGCTCCGTCTCGTACGCGGCGAGCGCCTCGGCCGTGGTGGGCTGCTCCTGGAGGCAGGCGGCGAGCGCGAGGGCGTCCTCGACGGCGAGTTTGGTGCCGGAGCCGATGGAGAAGTGCGCGGTGTGCGCGGCGTCGCCGACGAGGACGACGTTCCCGTGCGACCACTTCTCGTTCACGACCGTGCGGAAGGCGGTCCAGGCGGAGTTGTTCGACCTGAGGCCACGGCCGCCCAGGGCCTCGGTGAAGATCTTGGCGCAGCGTTCGACGGACTCGCTCACGTCGAGCGCGTCGAACCCGGCCGCCCGCCAGACCTCCTCGCGCATCTCGACGATGACGGTGCTGTCGCCCCCCGTGTAGGGGTACCCGTGCAGCTGCATGACGCCGTGCTCGGTCTCGGCGGTCTCGAAGCGGAACGCGTCGAAGGCGAAGTCGGCGGCGAGCCAGATGTAGCGGCAGCGGTGCTCCTCGACGTGCGGCCGGAACGCGTCGGCGTGCGCCTCGCGGGTCGCGCTGTGCACTCCGTCGGCGGCGACGACCAGGTCGTGGTCGCGGGCCAGGTCCGCCGCCGATGGCGCCTCCGAGCGGAAGCGGAGGTTCACGCCGAGCTGCCGGCAGCGCTCGTGGAGGATTTCGAGGAGCCTGCGGCGGCCGAGCGCGGCGAAGCCGTGGCCGCCCGAGGTGTGGCGGGTACCGCGGTGCACGACGTCGATGTCGTCCCAGCGCACGAACTCCGCCTGGAGCGCGGCGTGGACGACGGGGTCGGCGTGCTCGATGCCGCCGAGCGTCTCGTCGGAGAGGACGACGCCGAAGCCGAAGGTGTCGTCGGGGGCGTTGCGCTCCCAGACCGTGATGTCGCGGCGCGGGTCGAGCCGCTTGAGGAGGACGGCGGCGTACAGGCCGCCGGGTCCGCCGCCGACGACCGCCACTCGCAGGGGTCCCATGGTCACCGCCCCTGCCACTTGGGCGCGCGTTTCTCCGTGAAGGCCGCGTGGAACTCGGCGTAGTCCTCGCCGTTCATGAGGAGGGCCTGGGTCGCGGCGTCCATTTCGACGGCGGCGGCCAGCGGCATGTCGAGTTCGGCGGTGAGCAGGGCCTTGGTCTGGGCGTACGCGAGGGCGGGACCCTCGGCGAGGCGGCGGGCCAGGGCCTGCGCGGCCTCGTCGACCCGGCCCTCGTCGGTCAGCTCACTGATCAGGCCGATGCGCTCGGCCTCGGGGGCGCGCACCGGCTCGCCCAGCATGAGCAGACGCGTCGCGTGGCCGAGGCCGACGACGCGGGGCAGCAGATACGCGGCGCCCATGTCGCCGCCGGACAGGCCGACCCGGGTGAAGAGGAACGCGAAGCGGGCGCTCGGGTCGGCGACGCGGAAGTCGGCGGCGAGGGCGAGGACGGCACCCGCGCCCGCGGCGACCCCGTGCACGGCGGCGATCACCGGGAAGGGGCACTCGCGCACGGCCCGTACGACCTGGCCGGTCATCCGGTTGAAGTCGAGGAGCTGGGCGGTGTCCATGGCGAGGGTGGCGCCGATGATCTCGTCCACGTCACCGCCGGAGCAGAATCCGCGGCCCTCGCCGGCCAGGACGAGGGCGCGCACGGAGCGCTCGCGGGACAGCTCGGCGAGCAGGTCGCGCAGGTCGGCGTAGGCGCCGAAGGTGAGCGCGTTGAGCTTGTCGGGGCGGGCCAGGGTGACGGTGGCGACCCCGTCGTCGACGGCGTACCTCAGATGCCGCCAGTCGTCGGTGCGGGGCGCGGAGCCGGTGAAGGGACTCATGGCGGTGCGGCCTCCTCGGGCGGGGGCGGCGGACGGTTCGGCGCGCCCGTGTCAGGCACGTCGCCCCATGAAGTTATCACCGCTTCGTGACTTCCGTCACGAGTACGCGATACGCGATGCTGGTAGCAGGCGTTCAGCCCAGGTAGGGAGCGCGTATGAGACAAGTGACGAACGTCCCGAAGAAAGGGCGTCGGGCGGCTCTGTCCAGCGACGCCTTACCATTCGTATGGTTGAAAGCAGGACAGCTCCCCCGCTGTCAGCCTCTGTCACCCCCTGTCAGGACACCTGCACCCTGAACGGACCCGCCGTGCCCACACCGCCCGCCCCCACCTCATGGCGTATCGCGCTGCCGCACACCGCGGCCGCGGTGCCGGTCGCGCGTGCCCTGGTGCGCACGGCACTGACGGAGATCGAGTCGCCCTCGCTCGACAGCGACACGGCGGAGCTGCTCACGGCCGAGCTGGTGGCGAACGCCGTCGAGCACACGGCGGGGGCGGGTCCCGTCGAGCTGGTGGTGGAGCTGCTGGCGTCGGGCTGTCAGGTCGAGGTGCACGACGGGGACCCGGCACCGCCCGGCGATCTGACCCTGCCCGGTCCGGCCGAGGAGCCGGACCCGTGGCAGGAGCACGGGCGCGGGCTGCTGCTCATCCGCACCCTGAGCTCGTCCTGCGGACACCGCCCCACCGCGTCCGGCAAGGCGGTCTGGTTCACCCTTCCCGCGGTGCCGACGCAGCGGACGAGCCCGGAGTAGTACGCGCCTGCCGGGGCGGGCGTCAGGCCAGCGTGGCGACCATGATCGCCTTGATGGTGTGCAGCCGGTTCTCGGCCTCGTCGAAGACGACCGAGTGCTCCGACTCGAAGACCTCGTCCGTGACCTCCAGCGAGTCCAGGCCGTACGTCTCGTGGATCTCACGCCCGACCTTGGTGCCCAGGTCGTGGAAGGCCGGCAGGCAGTGCAGGAACTTGACGTCCGCGTTCCCCGTGGCGCGCAGGACGTCCATCGTCACGGCGTACGGCGCGAGAGCGGCTATGCGTTCGGCCCACACCTCCTTGGGCTCCCCCATGGAGACCCAGACGTCGGTGACCACGAAGTCGGCCCCCGCGACGCCCTCGGGGATGTCCTCGGTGAGCGTGATGCGGGCGCCGCTCGTCTCGGCGAGCTTGCGGGCCTGCGCGACGATCTCCTCGGCCGGCCAGTACTCACGCGGCGCCACTATGCGGACGTCCATGCCGAGCAGCGCGCCGGTCACCAGGTACGAGTTCCCCATGTTGAAGCGGGCGTCACCGAGGTAGGCGAAGGCGATCCGGTCGAGCGGCCTGTCGCAGTGCTCGACCATCGTGAGCACGTCGGCGAGCATCTGCGTGGGGTGCCAGTCGTCGGTCAGGCCGTTGTAGACCGGCACGCCCGCGTACGCGGCGAGCTCCTCGACGCCGGACTGGCTGTCCCCGCGGTACTCGATGGCGTCGAACATCCGGCCGAGGACCCGGGCGGTGTCCCGCACGGACTCCTTGTGGCCGATCTGCGAGCCGGACGGGTCCAGGTAGGTCGTGGAAGCGCCCTGGTCGGCCGCGGCGACCTCGAAGGCGCAGCGCGTACGGGTGGAGGTCTTCTCGAAGATCAGCGCGATGTTCCGGCCCGCGAGGTGCCGCGTCTCCGTCCCCGCCTTCTTGGCCGCCTTCAGCTCGGCGGCGAGGTCGATCAGGCCGCGGAACTCCTCGGCGGTGAAGTCCACCTCTTTGAGGAAGTGGCGGCCGGTGAGGTCGGGACGGACTGTCGCCATGGGGCGCTCCTGGGGTACGCGTAAAGGGCTAGGGCATCAGAGATGCTGGAAGTCTATACGATGCTCCACATTTCTATACAGAATCAGGTCCGGAGACCACCGCTCCACATCTTTCGGGGACCACCATGTTCCGAGGACCACCGCTCTATACAGGGTCCCTCTCGACCGGGCAGCTCATGCAGCGCGGGCCGCCCCTCCCACGCCCCAGCTCACTGCCCAGGATCTCTATGACCTCGATGCCCTGCTTGCGCAGATAGGTGTTCGTCGTCGCGTTGCGCTCGTAGGCGACGACCACGCCCGGCTCCACGGCCAGCACGTTGCACCCGTCGTCCCACTGCTCCCGCTCGGCCGCGTGCACGTCCTGCGTGGCGGTCAGGACCCGGATCTCGCTGAGGCCGAGCGCGGCCGCGATGGCCCGGTGCATGTGCTCCGGCGGATGGTCGGTGACCTTCAGCTCCCGCTCCCCCACGCCCGGTTCGATGGTGTACGAGCGGAGCATGCCGAGCCCCGCGTACTGCGTGAACGTGTCGCCGTCGACCATCGTCATCACGGTGTCGAGGTGCATGAACGCCCGCCGCTTCGGCATGTCGAGGGCCACGATCGTCTGGGCGGAGCCCGCCGCGAACAGCTTGTGCGCCAGCATCTCGACGGCCTGCGGGGTGGTGCGCTCGCTCATCCCGATGAGTACGGCGCCCTGCCCGATCACCAGGACGTCGCCGCCCTCGATCGTCGACGGGTAGTCGGCCTGCCCCTGCGACCACAGGTGGAAGCCCGTGTCGCGGAACAGCGGATGGTGCCGGTAGATCGCCTCGAAGTGGACCGTCTCGCGCTGCCGGGCGGGCCAGCGCATCGCGTTGATGGAGACGCCGTCGTAGATCCAGGCCGAGGTGTCGCGGGTGAACAGGTGGTTGGGCAGCGGGCCGAGCAGGAAGTCGTCGAGGTCCATCGCGTGGAAGCGGACCGACGTCGGCTCGGGGTGCCGGTCGAGGAACTCCCGCTTGGTCATGCCGCCGACCAGCGCCTCGGCCAGGTCCGTGGCCGGCATCGTCTCGAAGGCGGCCCTGAGGTGGTCGGTGGCGAGCGGCCCGTACTCCTTCTCGTCGAAGACCCGGTCGAGGACGAGGGTTCTGGCGTCCCCGATGGCGAGCGCCTCGGTGAGCAGGTCGCCGAAGAGGTGCACGGTCACGCCGCGGTCGCGCAGCACGTCGGCGAACCCGTCGTGCTCCTGCCGCGCGCGGCGCACCCACAGCACATCGTCGAAGAGCAACGCGTCCTTGTTGCTCGGCGTGAGCCGCTTGAGCTCCAGATCGGGGCGGTGCAGGATGACGCGGCGCAGCCGCCCGGCCTCGGAGTCGACGTGGAATCCCATGGATCCATCCTTCCCCGGCCGGACGGCCCGCGCCCGTGCAATCAAGGAGCTGGGTGGCGGCTCACATCAGCGCTCTCACAGCCTCGGGTCGACCGGCTCCGACTCGAGCGCGAGGACCGCGAACACCGCCTCGTGGACCCGCCACAGCGGCTCCCCGTCCGCGAGCCGGTCCAGCGCCTCGAGACCGAGCGCGTACTCGCGGATCGCGAGCGAGCGCTTGTGCCCGAGGAAGCGGCCGCGCAGGCGTTCCAGGTGATCGGGGCGCGTGTACTCGGGACCGTAGATGATCCGCAGGTACTCGCGGCCACGGCACTTGATTCCGGGCTGTACGAGCCGGCCCTTGCCGTCGCGCGTGAGCGCCTCGACCGGCTTGACGACCATGCCCTCGCCGCCGCGCCCGGTCATCTCCAGCCACCAGTCGACACCGGCGCTCACGGACGCCTCGTCTCCGGTGTCCACGAAGAGCCGCCGAGTGGTCTGCAGGAGCCCCGAGCCGTCGTGCTCGACCATCCGGTCGATGAGGGCGAGCTGCTCGTCGTGCGGCAGCGCGGCCAGCGACCTGCCCTGCACGGCCAGGATCTGGAACGGCGCGAGCCGCACCCCGTCGAGACCGTCCGTCGTCCAGCAGTAGCGCCGGTAGGCGTCCGTGAACGCGGCCGCGTCGGCGGCCCGTTCACGCTGCCTGCCGAGCAGTTCGCCCACGTCGACACCGCGCGCCGCCGCCGCTTCCAGACCCGCGATGGCGTCCGGGAACACGGCACCGGACGCGGCACCCACGGCGGCGTACTGCGAGCGCAGCAGGCCCGACGCCTTGAGCGACCAGGGCATCAGCTCGGTGTCGAGCAGCAGCCAGTCCGTGTCGAGCTCGTCCCACAGCCCCGCGTCCGTGACGGCGGCGCGCACCCGGCCGAGGATCTCCTCGGTGACCTGCTCGTCGGCGAAGAAGGACCGTCCGGTACGGGTGTAGAGCGCGCCGGTGGGCCCCTCCGGGACGCCGAAGCGCTCGCGGGCCACGTCCGCGTCCCGGCACACCAGGGCCACGGCCCGCGAGCCCATGTGCTTCTCCTCGCACACGACGCGCCCGACTCCGTCGGCGGCGTACTGGGCGAAGGCCTCGGCGGGGTGCTCCAGGAAGTGTTCGTCGGCGGTTCCGCCGCGGGCTCCCGCGCCGGAGGTCGCCGTGGGCGCCATGGTCGGCGGCAGGTACGGGACCAGGCGCGGGTCGACGGCGAAGCGGCTCATGACCTCGAGAGCCGCCGCCGCGTTCTCCTCGCGCACGGCGACACGTCCGGCGTGCCGCGTCTCCACGGACCGTCGTCCGTGCACGTCGGCGAGGTCGAGCGGCCGCCCGTCGTGCTCGCCGGGCGCCTCGGTCCGCAGCGGCCTCGACGGCTCGTACCAGACCTTCTCGGCGGGTACGTCGACCAGTTCGCGCTCCGGCCAGCGCAGCGCGGTCAGCTTGCCGCCGAACACGGCGCCGGTGTCGAGGCAGATGGTGTTGTTGAGCCACGTGGCCTGCGGGACCGGTGTGTGGCCGTAGACGACGGCCGCGCTGCCGCGGTAGTCCTCGGCCCACGGGTAGCGCACCGGCAGGCCGAACTCGTCGGTCTCGCCGGTCGTGTCCCCGTACAGCGCGTGCGAGCGCACCCGCCCGGACGTGCGCCCGTGGTACTTCTCGGGCAGGCCCGCGTGGCACACGACGAGCTTGCCCCCGTCGAGGACGTAGTGGCTGACGAGGCCGTCGACGAACTCGGCGACCTCCTGTGTGAACTCCTCGCTCTCACCCGCGAACTGCTCGACGGTCTCGGCGAGGCCGTGCGTGTGCTGGACCTTCCTGCCCTTGAGGTAACGGCCGAACTTGTTCTCGTGGTTCCCGGGCACGCATAGCGCGTGACCTGACTTGACCATCGCCATGACGCGCCGCAGGACGCCCGGGGAGTCGGGCCCCCGGTCGACGAGGTCGCCGACGAAGACCGCCGTACGGCCCTCGGGGTGCACACCGTCCACGTAGCCGAGCCGGGTGAGCAGCGTCTCCAGCTCCGAGGCGCAGCCGTGGATGTCGCCGATGATGTCGAAGGGACCCGTGAGGTGCGTGAGGTCGTTGTAGCGCTTCTCGCGTACGACCTCGGCGCTGTCGGCCTCCTCGACGCCGCGCAGGATGTGCACCTTGCGGAAGCCCTCGCGCTCCAAGTGGCGCAGGGAGCGCCGCAGTTCGCGGGTGTGCCGGGAGATGACGCGGCGCGCCATGCCGGCGCGGTCGGCGCGCTCCGCGTTGCGCGCGGCGCAGACCTCCTCGGGAATGTCGAGGACGATGGCGATGGGCAGCACGTCGTACTGCCGTGCCAGGTCGACCAGCTGCTTGCGGCTCTCCTGCTGGACGTTGGTCGCGTCGACGACAGTGAGCCGCCCGGCCGCGAGGCGCTTGCCCGCGATGTAGTGGAGCACGTCGAACGCGTCGCGGCTGGCGCTCTGGTCGTTCTCGTCGTCGGCGACGAGCCCTCGGCAGAAGTCGCTGGAGATGATCTCGGTGGGCTTGAAGTGCCGCCGCGCGAACGTCGACTTGCCGGACCCCGAGGCGCCGACGAGGACGACGAGGGACAGGTCGGTGACGGGGAGCGTACGAGCGGGGGAACCGGTGGTGGTCATGCGGCCTTCGCCTCCTTCGGGCTCGGGTCGGTCAGGGTCCGGTCGGTGAGGGTGAAGACGGCCATCTGCGTGGGCGGCCCGACCTCCGGGTCGTCGGGCCCCACGGGCTCGAACTCCACGCCGTAGCCGTGCCGTTCGGCCACCGCGCGCGCCCAGGTACGGAACTCCTCGCGGGTCCACTCGAAGCGGTGGTCGCCGTGCCGGACGTGTCCGGCGGGCAGGGTCTCCCAGCGGACGTTGTACTCGACGTTCGGTGTCGTCACGAGGACCGTCCCCGGCCGCGCGGAGCCGAACACCGCGTACTCCAGTGCGGGCAGCCGCGGCAGGTCGAGGTGCTCGATGACCTCACTGAGCACCGCCGCGTCGTATCCCTTGAGCCGCTTGTCGGTGTACGCGAGCGAGCCCTGGAGGAGCGTGACGCGGGAGGCCTGGCGCTCTCCCATCCGGTCGATCTCGAGGCGCCGGGCGGCGATCGTCAGGGCCCGCATCGACACGTCGACTCCCACGACCTCGGTGAACCGGGCGTCCTTGAGCAGCTCGTGCACCAACTGGCCCTGTCCGCAGCCCAGGTCGAGCACGCGCCCGGCCCCGGCGGCCCTGAGCGCGGCGGTGATCGCGTCGCGCCGCTGAACGGCCAGCGGTACGGGCTGCTCCTCGGTGTCCGTCGCCTCGTCGACCGCGTTGTCGATGTCCTCCACGTCGGTGTCGTCCGCGTCGGCGAGCCGCACCAGCTCCAGGCGCTCCATGGCGGTGCGGGTGAGCGCCCAGCGTCGCGAGAGGTAGCGGCTGGTGATCAGCTTCTGCTCGGGGTGCGTGGGCAGCCAGCCCTCACCCGCCCGGAGCAGCTTGTCGACCTCGTCGGCCGAGACCCAGTAGTGCTTGGCGTCGTCGAGCACGGGCAGCAGCACATACAGATGCCGCAGCGCTTCGGCGAGGCGCAGCTCGCCCTCCAGGACGAGACGCACATAGCGCGAGTCGCCCCACTCGGGGAACTGCTCGTCGAGCGCCACCGGGTCAGCCGTCACCGTGGCCCAGCCGAGCGGCCCGAAGAGCCGGCGCACCAGCGCCGCCCCGCCGCGCGCGGGCACCGCGGGCACCTCGATACGCAGCGGCATCGGCTGCTCGGCCCGCTCGGGCATGGCCTTGCACTGTCCGCGCAGGGCGCTGGAGAACACATTGCCGATCGCCACGGCGAGCAGGGACGATGCGGCATACGGCCGGTCGTTCACATACTGCGCGAGCGCCGCGTCGGGGGCGCCGCCACGACCCTTGCCCTTGCCGCGGCGCACGAGCGCGACCGGATCCACCTCCAGGAGCAGCGCCGCGGTGCAGCGCTCCGCGGACGCCTCCGGGTAGAGGACGTGCGCGGTTCCGTGCGAGGTGGAGAACGCCTGCGCGTTGCCGGGATGCTTGTGCAGCAGAAATCCGAGGTCGGTCGCGGGGCGTTCAGGGGTGCCGGTCGTGCTGATCGTCAGGAACACGCGTCCGAGTATGGTCCGCCAGTACCGCCCCCGACCACGCATTTCTCCCCGGGGACGCTGCGGTTCTAAAAGGTCACCAGAAGTGACCGGTGCATGATGGCTGGATGGATCTTCGAGTATTCACAGAACCACAGCAAGGCGCCACCTACGAGACGCTTCTCCGCGTGGCGAAGGCCGCTGAGGACCTCAGTTATGGAGCGTTTTTCCGGTCCGACCACTACTTGCACATGGGCTCCGCCGACGGGCTCCCCGGCCCCACCGATGCCTGGATCACCCTGGCCGGCCTCGCCCGCGAGACCAAGCGGATCCGCCTGGGCACACTGATGACCGCCGGCACCTTCCGGCTCCCGGGCGTCCTCGCGATCCAGGTCGCGCAGGTCGACCAGATGTCGGGCGGACGCGTGGAGTTGGGCCTCGGCTCCGGCTGGTACGGAGCGGAGCACGAGGCTTACGGCATCCCCTTCCCGAAGGAGAAGTTCGGCCGCCTCGAGGAGCAACTCGCCATCGTCACGGGCCTGTGGAGCACGCCCGTGGGCGAACGCTTCAACTTCAACGGCACGTATTACCAGCTGAAGGACTCCCCCGCGCTGCCGAAGCCGGCGCAGAACAAGGTGCCGGTCCTGATCGGCGGGCACGGCGCCAAGCGGACCCCGGCGCTCGCCGCGCAGTACGCCGACGAGTTCAACATCCCGTTCGCGTCGCTCACCGACACGGAGCAGCAGTTCAAGCGGGTCCGTGCGGTGGCGGAGGAACACGGCCGGAGCGCCGACAGCCTCGTCTACTCCAACGCCCTGGTCGCGTGCGTCGGCAGGACCGACGCCGACGTGAGGCGCCGCGCCGCCACCATCGGCCGTGATGTGGACGAGCTGAAGGCGAACGGGCTCGCCGGCTCGCCGGCCGAGGTCGTCGAGCGGATCGCCGCGTACCAGGCCGTCGGCTCGCAGCGGATGTATCTCCAGATGCTCGACCTGGACGACCTGGACCACCTGGAACTGATCGCCACCGAGGTGATGCCCCGGCTTTCCTAGACCACGCACCTCCTGGCTCCTGAGCAGCTTCACGGATTCACGACTTCACGGCCGAGCGTCAGCTCCGCCGGTCCCGCCGCTCCGGCCTCGCCCCTGCCGGGTGAATATCCGTCAACCGGGCACGTGGCCGGGGCGCGCGCCAGTGACCCGTCCACGCGAGTGATCGTTGGCTCGGGCGGAGCCGGACCGCCCGGCACCCGCACCGGCGGCGGCCGCCGCTGCCGGGCGACGCCTGCGTCACCTCGCCCTCCCCCGCGGGGGAGGGCGAGGGCCGAGGAGGCCGTCATGTCCCAGGAAGCCATGTCCGAGCAGGTCGTGCACGAACCGGCCGGGCCGGATCAGAAGGGCGCACCCAAGGGTCTGCTCCAGCAGATGGAAGAGCTGATGGCCGCGCTCAACGCGGATCTGTCGCAACTCGACGCCGACCTTGAGCAGTCCACCGGACCCGGCGCCCCGTCCGCCGACGGGGGCCACCGCCTCTGACCCCGCCGGGGGCGCGTCGCACCGATGCCGGTGCGCCCCCGAAGCCCGCAGCCGCAGCCGCCCCGACTGGCGGCCCCTACGCCGCCGAGTCCGGCTCCGACTCCGACATGGTGTCGCGGCGCAGCCCGAGCCGGCGGATTATCTCGAGGACCCTGTCCCGTGATTCGTCGGCGGCGTCGATGACGTCCATGCAGTGCCAGTAGGCCCCCTCCTCCTCCGCCTCGCTGGCTATGCCCACCAGGGCGATCCCCACTTCGCCGAGCAGCGCGGCCAGACCGATCAGCGCCTTGTGCGCCTCCGGCAGCTCCGTGAGCTGCGCCGCCCGTATGCCGCCCGACCCGATGACCGGGATCGCCGAGCCCGAGCAGCCTCTGCCGCCCGCCTCGCTCAGTCCGAGCGCCTCGCCCCTCAGCTCCGGCGGGCCCTCTCTCGCCAGCCTGTTCCCCATGGCCTGTGCGAGGGCCTGGGCCTGCCATGCCTCCCGCGTGATGGCCGGCGCGTCCTGGCTCTCCGCCAGGGCCCGTCGGCTCGCCCTGATGAGTCGCACCGCGTCCATGCGCCGCCCCCGTCCCGAACTCCCTTGCCCACTACCCAGAGTGAGGGCAAGAGAGGTGAAAAGCCAGAGGACGACCGAAATCTGTGGACACGGAGTCCAATGTTGATAATTCCGTGACTCCATAGAGTGACAAGACCGGTCATGCGGCCCCTCCAGCCGGTCTCAGCCCTCTCAAGGGACCGGAAACCGCTCCTCGTTGCGGTCGATCTTCGCCGACAGGGCCGCCAGCGCGTCGATCCCGAGCACCTCGCACAGTTGCAGCAGATACGCGAGGACGTCCGCGACCTCGTCGCGCACCCGGTGCGCCGTGTCCGGGTCCGTCATCACGCCGGCCGACTCCTCCGGGGTCAACCACTGGAAGATCTCGACCAGTTCGGACGCCTCCACGCTCAGCGCGGCCACCAGGTTCTTCGGCGTGTGGTACTGCTCCCAGTTCCTGGCCGCCGCGAATCGGGCCAGCCGGCGCTGCAGCCCCGCCACATCAAGTTCTGTCACGGCCCCAGGTCTACCACCGCCGCGCCGTGCTCCCGCGCCGCCCACGTCCCGTCGCCGACCGCCCCCGCAAGCCTGATGTGCCCGCGCCCGCACATCCGCACCGCGAGCGCCGTCAACTCCCGCAGCTGCCGCGGGTCGAGGCTGCGGTCGAGGCCGTCGGCGAGGACGGTGAGCGTCTGGTACGCCTCGGGGACCTCCGCCGCCGGGTCGACCGCGAGCACCCGGGGGCCGGTGAGCAGGACCAGGGTGAGCGCCAGGTACCTCAACTCTCCGTCCCCGAGCCGGTCGACAGGGGTGCGCAGTCCGTCGCCACGGTCGAGCACGGCCCGTACCGTGCCGTTGCCGAGGTCCTCCGACAGGACGTCGACGACGGGTCCCGCGCAGCCGGCGCGGGCTGCGGCGACGAGCAGCGCGTGCCGGGTGCCGCACTCGGAGCGTGTGCGCCACAGGACGGCGGCGAGGTTGTCGCAGCCGCTCAGGAGGCGGTCGGCGGTGGCCGGGGCGGGGCGGCGCATGCGGTCGGGCCGGGGGTCGCAGGAGAAGACGGAGCGCAGGGCGACCACGACCTGTTCGGCGGCGGCGACGACGAGCCGCTGGCCTTCCGTCTTGCCCGCGACGCGCAGCGGCAGGAGCGCCGTGCCGAGCAGGTCGTCCGGCAGGGGTGCGCGGGTCACGGGGGTCGCCCCCGCCGTGTGCCAGGCGGCCTGGACGACGCGGCGTCCGGGGTCGCGCAGGGCGGTCTCCAGGAGAGTGCGGCCGTCGCAGGTCAACCGCTCGCCGACGATGCACAATTCGGGCTCCGCCTGGATCGCGAGGTCGAGGCGGACCGGGCCGACGGGCCCGGTGACGGTGCAGCCGATGCGGAAGCCGCGGCGTCGCTGCGCGTCGGGCCGGGCCCGGTCGGGGACGTAGGCGGACGGGTCGGGGAACACCTCGTCGAGGGCCGCGCCGCCGCCGAGCCGGGCCAGACCCTCGTAGGCCTTCAGGGCGCTGGACTTGCCGCTGCCGCTCGGCCCGGCGAAGAGGGTCAGCGGGCCGAGCGGGAAGCCGGCGCCTCGGTGCGCGGCGAAGGCGGAGAGCCGCAGTTCGGTGAGGGTCGGCCGGTCCTGGGGAGCCGGGGGCGCGCCGCCCCGCGCGAGCAAGGTCATGTCCCGGACGGTAGGCGGCACTCCGCCCGGAGAACCGTTCCTCCGGGCGGACCTTCCTACGATCGGGGGACCTGAGTACCTGGGCCGGGTGACCAGGGCCTCTCGTCTGGACGAGGCTGGGCTCGCGGGGGCTGGTCCGGCCGGATCCAACCACAGACCCTAGGCCCGGGGAACGGCCCCTGCCACGAAGTCCTGCACCTCGGTGCCGGGAGGGGCGAGCAGGAAGACATTGCGGTCGACGCGGTGCATGCCGCAGCCGAGGCCGAGGATCACGCCGCTGCTGAAGTCCAGGACGCGCTTGGCGACATCGGACTCGGCGCCGCTCAGGTCGAGCAGCACGGGGATGCCCGTCATCACGGTCTCGGCGACCTCGCGGGCGTCCGCGAACACGTTGACCCGCAGCACGACGAACCGTCGCCGCGCCTCGGTCTCCGCTTCGGGAACGGCCCTGTGGTCGACCGCCGACGGCCATGCGTTACGGCCGCGCAGAGGTACGACCTGGGCGAGCCCTTCCCACTGTTCGTCAGTGACGTCGTGGCTGTTCACTGCCCCCACCCCGTCCGGGCTCGTACTTTTGTCTGCACCCGCCATTCTTACGCCAACTCACCCGTTCAGCCCAACAGCGACACGGTCCGCATCCGCCGTGGTGGCGGGCGCGGACCGTGCCGGGCGGGCGGATCCGGTGTCAGGCGGCGATCGCGACGGCGTCCACGGCCCTGACGCGCAGGGTCCTGCGGGCCGTGCCCAGACTGGTCACGAACGTCGCCGTGGCCGCCAACGCCACGACCGTGAACCAGATCCCGAGGCCCTGGCCGGGCAGGATCGAGTCGGTGCGGACGGTGGTGAAGGGCACGATTCCCGCGAGGCCCGCGACCGTGCCGAAGAACACACCCGTCACCGTGAGCACGAGGCTCTCGACCGCGACCGTCCCGAGGACCTGCCCCGGAGTGGCACCGGCGAGGCGCTGCTGCCCGAACTCGCGGACCCGGTAGGAGGTCGCCGCGTACAGGGTGTTGACGAGCATCACGCAGGCGAAGACGACGATGATGCCGACGACCACGAAGTTGAGGGTCTCCAGGTTCTTGTCCTGGACCGACCTGGCGAGACCGGACGCCTTGATCGCGTCGTTCTCGACGGCCTGCATGTAGAGGGTGGCCGTGGCCATGCCGGTGAAGAGGATCAGCGGCATCAGGACGCCGGAGAGCTGCTCGGCGCGCTGCCGCATGTTCCGTACCGTCAGATAGCCGCTCGCGCCGGCGAGTGCGGTGAGCAGGGGTTCGGCGCGGCCCAGGAGGGCCCGTAGCAGGGCCGGGGACAGGAGCGCGAAGCCTACGGAGAGCAGGATCGCGCCGTAGGCGGGCGCCGCCATGAGGGCCGCGTCGGTGGCCTTCATCGCGAAGGTGCTCAGGACACCGGCGGCGCCGACGGCGAGCGCGCCCCAGGCCGTGAACGTCCGTGCCCTGCCCCGTCCTTGACGCATTCCGGCGGCGTTCCTCGTGGCGCGCCGCACCGCGAGGAACGCGGCGCCGGCGGAGGCGAGCAGGGTGACCGCGACACCGGACACGAGGGCGATGGGACCGAAGACGTGATCGACGCCGTCGGCGACCTGGCCGCCGTCCTTGAACACGTCGAGCAGGGCGTGGCCGCCGAGCATCGCGGGCCCGACGGCGAGCACCGAACCGGCGAGGGCGACGATGCCGGACTCGCCGACGATCATGCGCTTGATCTGGGCGGGGGTGGCGCCGGTGTGGCGCAGGAGGGTGATCTCGTCGGCGCGTTGGCGGACGTTGACGGTCAGGGTGGAGGCGACGGCGAAGAACACGAGGAGGGTGCCGTAGCCGCCGACGACGCTCGCCGCGGTGGTGAGGGTATCCGCGCTGACGTGGTCGACGCCGGGGGCGCCCGCCGTGTCGTGCAGCGAGTTGAACGTCATGATGACCGCCGCGCCGAGGAAGGCGGACAGCAGCGTCGCGAGGAGGCGGCCGGGGCGCAGCCGGACGGAGCGCAGGGCGAGTGCGAACACGGCTCACACCCCCGCCGGCGTGGTGTCGCCGAGGTGCGCGAGGCGTTCGGCCACGGCGTCGGCGGTGGGCGCGGTCATCTCGCCCGTGAGGCGGCCGTCCGCGAGGAAGAGCACGGAGTCCGCGTACGAGGCGGCGACCGGGTCGTGCGTCACCATGACGACGGTCCTGCCGTGCAGGCGCACTGCTTCCTGGAGGAGGCGCAGGACGTCGCGCGCGCTGCGGGTGTCGAGGGCGCCGGTCGGTTCGTCCGCGAAGATCACGCTCGGTTCGGTGACGAGGGCGCGGGCGATGGCGACGCGCTGGCGCTGGCCGCCGGAGAGCTGCTCGGGGCGGTGGCCGAGCCGGTCGCCGAGGCCGACCTGGGTGAGGATCTCCTGGGCGCGGGCCCGGTTCACGCGCCGCCCGGCGAGCCTGAGCGGCAGGGTGGTGTTCTGGGCGACGGTCAGCGTCGGCAGCAGGTTGTACTGCTGGAAGACGAAGCCGATCCGGCGGCGGCGGAACTTGGTGAGGGCCGCCTCGGTGCCGCCCGACATCTCCTCGCCGTCGACCATCACGATGCCGCTGTCGGGCCGGTCCAGTCCGGCCGCGCACTGCAGGAGCGTGGACTTGCCGGAGCCGGAGGGACCCATCACGGCGGTGAACGTCCCGCTCCGCAGGCTCAGGGTCACGTCGTCGAGTGCGGTCACGGCGTTCTCGGCGCCCTCCCCGGCGCCGTAGGTCTTGCTGACCTTGACGAGGCGCAGGGCCTCGCCGCCGTGCCCTGCCGGTCCGCTGCCGCCCGCCCGGCCCGTACGTCGGAACATGGTCTCTCCCCGTCCACCGTCGTCGTCACGGCGCTGTCTGCGCCATGACCACGACGTTAGGGACGGCGGCTTTCCGGCACACGGGGCGTACAGCCCGGACCTCGGGTGTTGCTACGTACACCCCCCGCATCCGGGTGCCCGGTGGGCCGGGTCAGGTGAGGTCGATGTGCACGTTGGTCGACTTCACGCGGGCGATGGCCTGCATGCCCACTTCCAGGCCGAGCTCCTCGACGGCCTCGCGGGTCAGGAGCGAGACGAGCCGGTGCGGGCCCGCCTGGATCTCGACCTGGGCCGCCACGTCGCCGAGCTTCACGCCGGTGACGATGCCGGGGAAGGCGTTGCGCGCGGAGGTGTACGAGGCGTCCTCCGAGTCGGGTCCCGACTGGCCGACCTCGATGGAGAAGGCGGCCAGGTCCTGCCCGCGGATCAGGCGTCGGCCGCCCTCGTCGCGGTGGGTGGCGACGCGGCCCGCGTCGGCCCAGCGGCGTGCCGTGTCGGGGCTGACGCCGAGCAGACGCGCCGCCTGCCCGATGGTGTAGGACTGCATGCGCCGAACAGTAGACGGCGGCCGAAGCCCCGTCACATGGCCCGTCGCACCTCGAAAAGGCACACCTCCGAAGTCACGCCTCCGAAGTCCCCCCATAGGCACCCCCATACGCACGCCCCGGAAGTCACACCCCCGAAGGCACCACGCTGCGTCCCGTCTCGTGGGCGTACAGCGTCGTCCGGTCGCGCAGGGCGGCGTGCACCGCCATCTGCGCGTCGCGGCGGCGCTGGGCCGGGCCGTCGGGCAGGTGCAGCACGCCGGCGTTGCCGCGCGAACCGCGCTGGATCTCGGCCGTGCGCGGGATGCGCAGGGACTCGTAACGGGCGAGGCGGGATCCGGTGGGCTCGTCGGTCGGGGCGGCGAGGCAGGCCGCCAGGTCCATCGCGTCCTCGATGGCCTGGTTGGCGCCCTGTGCCATGAACGGCAGCATCGGGTGCGCCGCGTCGCCGAGAAGCGTGATGTGGCGGCTCGACCACTGCCGCAGCGGCGGCCGGTCGTGGAGCGCCCACTGATGGGTCACCTCGACGGCCTCGACGATGTCGGAGACGAGGCCCGTCCAGGAGCCGAACGCGCGGCGCAGCTCCTCCGGGTCGCCGGGCGCCGACCACGACTCGGGCGGCGCGTCCGTCATGGGGACGGTCGCGGCGAAGCTGAGGTGGCGGCCGCCGGACACCGGGTAGCAGACGAAGTGCCCGCCGGGGCCGAGCCAGAGGCGCACGAGGGCGGCGCGCGCCTCGTCGGGGAGCCGGTCCACGGGGACAAGTCCCCGGTAGATGCCGAGCCCCGCGAAGACCGGCTCGTCGCGCAGGAACGTCTCGCGGACGGTCGAGTGGATGCCGTCGGCGCCGACGACGACCTCCGCGTCGCGGACGGTGCCGTCCTCGAAGGTGAGACGGGCACCGTCGTCGCCCAACTCATCGGCGCTGCGCAGGCGTTGGCCGAGTCGGAGGCTGTCCCGGTCGACCAGCGACAGCAGCGCCTCGTGCAGATGCGCGCGATGGATCGCGTAGTACGGCGCCCCGAACATCCGCTCGCAGTCCTCGCCGAGCGGTGTACGGGCGATCGGGCGGCCAGTCCAGCCGCGTACCTCCATCGCCTCGATGCGCACGGCGTGCTCGCGCAGCGCCGGGCCGAGGCCGAGGCGCAGCAGCGGCCTGATCGCGTTCGGCGAGAGCTGGACGCCCGCCCCCACCTCCGCGAGACGCCGGGTCTGCTCGAAGACCACGTACGGCATGTCGTGCGCGGCCAGCGCGCCGGCCAGTGCCAGGCCTCCGATGCCCGCGCCGACCACAGTGATCCGCGGCCGTTCCCCTTCGCCCACTTCCCCGAACCGCACGTCTGGGACCGCCTTCCGCGTCGCTGTCTACCGGCCATGTGCGCCTCGGTGCGAGGAACCCGGTGGCCCGGGTCCCGCCCTTCGCCGCCCCCAGAGCATCGGCGGCTCCCGGCCCGCGCGGCAACGGCCGTCACCCCCTGACCTGACAACTGTCGCCGCTTGCGTGACGTCCGTCATGGGAACCGGGCCGCGGCGGCTCAAGGGCCCCTGGCCGGGCCTAACTTCCAGGTGACAGCGAGATCTGACGACGCCGGGAGGCACACAGTGACGGAAGCGGAGGGACCGCGGTGACCGCGGTGGCCGTGGAGGGCCTGCGCAAGCGCTACGGGGACCACGAGGCCGTACGCGGCGTCGACTTCACCGTCTCGGACGGGGAGATCTTCGCCCTGCTCGGACCGAACGGCGCGGGCAAGACCACCACACTGGAGATCCTCGAGGGCTTCCGCGGCCGGGACGGCGGGAGCGTCGAGGTGCTCGGGCGCGACCCGGGCAAGAAGGCGGACGGCAAGTGGCTGCGCGGGCAGATCGGGCTCGTGCTCCAGGACATCGCCGTCGAGCCGTATCTGTCGGTGCGCGAGACGATCGCGCGCAACGCCGGCTACTACCCCGCGCCCCGCGGCATCGACGAGGTCATCGACCTGGTCGGGCTCGACGAGAAGCGCGGCGCGAAGGTGAAGGACCTGTCCGGCGGGCAGAAGCGGCGGCTCGACCTGGCGCTCGGCGTCGTCGGCAACCCGCAACTCCTCTTCCTCGACGAGCCGACGACGGGCTTCGACCCGAACGCGCGGCGCGGCGCCTGGGAGGTCGTCAAGAACCTCCGGGACGCAGGCACCACCATCGTCCTGACCACGCACTACATGGACGAGGCGCAGGCGCTCGCCGACTCGGTCGCCGTGATCGCGGGCGGCGAGATCGTCGCCGCGGGCACGCCCGACACACTGGGCGGCCGGGACAGCGCGCTGGCCCGGATCCGCTTCCTGCTGCCGCACGGCGCGACCCTCACCGACGTGCCGCTGCAGGTGAGCGATGTGCAGGAGGGCCTCGTCACGGCGGAGTCGGACGAGCCGACGGCAGCGCTGCACCGGCTCACCGAGTGGGCGCTGCGGCGCGGCACCCCGCTGGAGCGCCTGACCGTGGAGCAGCCCACGCTCGAGGACATCTATCTGGGCCTGACCAGCAAGTACGCGGAACAGGAAGCATCCTCACCGTCCTCCGAACGCGGGCGCGGGCCGTCCTCGCGGCGAGGGCGCCGACCCGGACGGAGCCGCTCATGACCACCCTGACCCCGACCACGGCCGCCGGCGCCGGGCGCACCGCGCGCACCGAGCGGAGCCCGCTGGCGCTGCTCGGCCACCAGATCCGTTACGAGCAGCTGTCGTTCTGGCGCAACCCGCAGTCGATGGTGTTCACGTTCGTACTGCCGATCGTCATCATCGCGATCTTCGGCGCGGTGTTCAGCGGCAGCGCGGACGACAAGTTCTTCTTCGGCCTGTCCGGCATGCAGTACTACACGCCGACCATCGCCGCGGTGTCCGTACTGGGCGCCTGTTACGGACAGTTGGCGATCGTCCTCGCGATGCGCCGGCAGACCGGGGTGCTCAAGCGGCTGCACGCGACGCCGCTGCCGGCCTGGGTCTACTTCACGGGCCTGCTCGTGCACTGCATCGTCGTGAGCGTCGTCGACGTCGCGCTCGTCATCGGTATCGGCTCGCTGTACGACGTGCCGCTGCCGACGCACTGGGGCGCGATCATGCTCACCCTCGTGCTCGGCGCGGCGAGCTTCTGCGCGCTGGGCGTGGGCGTCGCCTCGCTCATCAAGAACTCGGAAGCGGCGCCCGCCGTGGTGCAGTTCATCCAGTTCCCGCTGGTGTTCATCTCGGGCAGCTACTTCCCGATCCACTCCGAGGTCCTCAACAACATCGCCGGACTGCTCCCGGTGAAGCCGTTCAACGACGCGATGCTGGCGCCGTTCGCGCAGGACTCCGGCTACCAGTGGCGCGACCTCGCCGTCCTCGCGGCCTGGGGTGTCATCGGCGCCCTGATCGCGGTGCGCAGCTTCCGCTGGGACCCGCGGCCGGAGTAGCCACGCGCCGTACTCCGCGCACTTCTTGGGGGCCTCCTCGGAGGCCCCCTCGGCACCCCACCCCACCCCCCACTTCCCGAAGGGAACCCCCCTCGCATGTCGCTCACCGAACCGCACACGCGCCCCGTGCCGGCCGACCTCGCCGGCGCCTGGACCCTCGAACCCTCCGCCAGCTCCTTCGAGTTCACCGGCCGGCACTTTCTCCTCCTCCCGGTGACCGGGTCGATGCCGGTGCGCTCCGGCGCCGCGGAACTCGACGGGGACGGCCGGCTCGGGCACCTCGACGTCGCCCTCGACGCGGCCGGCTTCACGACCGGGAACCCGCGCCGGGACGACGCTGTCCGTGGCCCCGCCTTCCTCGACACGGAGCGCCACCCGCTCCTGCGCTTCGACGGTGAGGCCCTCGCCGCGGGCGAGCCCTGGACCGTGTCGGGCCTGCTGTCCGTCAAGGGCCGTGCGGTGCAGCTGGTCCTGACGGTCGACGAGGTCGTCCCGGAGGGCGCCCGCACGGTCGTCCGCGCGTCGGCGACGGTCGACCGGCACGCGTGCGGCGTGAGCGCGATGCGGGCGATGGTGGGTCCCCGGCTGCGGGTGCGGGTGACGGCGGTGTTCGTGCGCGCCTGATCCGTGTGCGGCAGCACACGAAGGCCCGGCCGGTGAATCACCGACCGGGCCTCGTCGTGCGTGCTCCCGGATCAGGCGAGGGCGCCCTCCGCGACCGGGAAGACATACGCCAGCCAGGCGTAGTTGCGCAGCTCCTCCAGGAGGCTCAGGCCCAGGCGGTTGTGGAGCATGTGGGCGTGCGAGAAGAGGATCATTCCGGGGTGGGTCGGGGACTTCTCCCGGATGTCGCCGGTGAGGGCGGCGAGTCCGTCGTGCCAGTGGGCGAACGGGCCGTGGGCGAGCGGGTCCACGGGCTTGGCCCCGGCGTCCCGGGTGATCGTGGTCAGCGAGTCGAGGAGCTCGTCCGGGTAGCCGGCCTCCCCGGCCCAGGCCCGCCAGGCGCCGAGGCCGTGTGCGTAGAAGTAGCCGCGTTCGGCGGTGTCACCGAGGGCTGCGGCGGCGGCCATGGTGCCGCGCAGGGCGAGCAGGGATCGCTGCGCCTGCGCGGGAGCCTTTTGCGCGAGGCGCAGGACGAGCTCGCTGGAGAGCCGGAACAGGTCCTCGGTGGCGGGCATCAGGGCGGGGCCGCCGTAGCGGTCGAACTCGGGGTCGTAGTCGGCGCGGTGGACGCCGGGCGCCAGCATGGCCCGTACGTGCCGGTCGTCGCCCTGCTCGCCCGCGGAGGCGAGCGCTCCCGCGCCTTCCAGGTAGGCGCCGGGGTCGAGCGGCTCCTCGCCGGGCCCGAGCGTGCCGGCGTCGGCGAGCCGGACGCGCAGCACCTCCTCGACGCGGTCATACGCATCCGGCTCCAAGTCCCGTATCCGCAGCCGCAGATGGGGTCCTGCCTGCCAGTAGCGGATGAAGAACCAGGAGGTGCCGGGGGCGAGTTCGCCGATCGTGGGGCCGATCACGTCCGTCAGGACGCGGTCGTGCGCGGACCGGGCGGTGGTGGCGAGGTGGAGGTGCCACGAGCTCCATGTCATGAGATCTCCCTGAGTGGTCGGGGCGTGGGCGGTCACAGCCGCAGGTCCAGGAGTGCGCCGCCCGAGTCCTGCGGGGCGCCGACGACGACGGAGAGGACGATCGTCTCGTCCGGGTCGAGGCCGAGGACGCGCTGCGTGGGGATCTCCTTGAACGCGCGGACGGGCCGGGCGAAGAGGCCGGAGGCCGCCGCCGAGAGGCACAGGCCATGGGCGGCCCAGCCGACGGCGTGCTGTGCGGCGCCCCACCCGGCCGGGCCCGAACGGGCGAACAGGTCGCGGGGGCGCACGGAGAAGAACACGGTCATGGGCGCGTGCCGGATGCGGCAGCCGTTGACGGGCGAGACGCCGTACCCGTAGTGCGCCTCCAGGCGGACGGGCGCTTCCGGGTCGGCGCGCAGCAGGCGGGCACCGCCCGGGACCGCGCGGTGGACCCCGTCCTCATGGCCGTCGACGCCCTGGACGACGGCGGTGACGTTCACCGCGTCGAAGGCCGCCGCGAGGTCGGGCCCCGGGGGCGGGACGGCGAGCCACCGCAGGGCACTGTCGAACGCCTCGGCGGGGAGCCGGGCGCGGCGGCCGCTCATGCCGTGCAGGGCGCGGGGCATGCGCCCGGAGTGCCGCTGCCACAGAAGCTCCGCCCAGTTCGGGACGGTGCGCGAGACAGGCAGGTCCCGCGGGATCGCGCGCCCGACAGGGACGGGTGAACTGTCGTACGTCTGCTGCCGGTTGACGCGCACGAGGTCGGCGAGGGACGGGTCGCGCAGGTCGGGGACGGCGGCGCGACGCCGTACGGGAAGGACCGGGGCCGGGTCGCCGACGTCGAGGGTGAGCGGCAGCGACCACTCCCACGCCGGGTCGAGCCCGAGGTCCCCGAGGAGTTCATGCCCGTTGGGCCCGGGCAGCGAAAGCCGCACGGGTACGTCGAACAGCTCGAAGCCCACGCCCAACGCCCGTAGAACGATGCCGAGTTCGAGCGCGACCAGCGAGCCCCTGAACCACTTGTAGGCGGCCGGGATCGACGTGTAGCGGCCGGTGAGGGCGATCCGGCGCGGCGCGCCCCCTCCCGGCTCACCGGTCAGCGCGTACCGGCCGGGATCGAGGACACGCCAAGGCGCCCCGCCACTGCCCCCGGCCACGAAGGCGTGCACAGGGAAGAGGCAGCGCGGGGAGGCGTAGGGGCGGTGGTCGTTGTACGGGTTCTCGGGCTCGCGGCGCTGTGGGCCGAACGCGGTGATCAGCGCGCGGGCCAGGCGGTCCGGCACGTCGCGCGGCGGCGGCAGCGCGGGGTAGGGCATGGCCTCCAGCAGGTCGACCGTGCCGAGTGGGAGGGTCTCGCGCGGGGCGCCCGCGCGCGGAGGCTCGGGCGGGACGTGTGTGTCCGGGGGCGGTTCCGGGGTCCAGGTCCACGGGGGCGGCTCGGGCCGGTCGGCTCCGGCGCCGTACGCGTACCACAGGGGTTCGCGCGCGATGCTGTTGTCGCCTTCGGGGCCCGGCAGTTCCACGGGGGAACGCCGGGCCGGCGCGGGCGCGGTCACGGGAACGGGTGGGGGTCGTAGGGGGACGTCCGGTGCTCCTGGGCCGTGCCGCGCAGGGCCGCCTCCAGGCGGGGCAGGCCCGCCAGGCGCTGCTGTGCGTGGCCGAAGCACATCGGCAGGATGCCGGGCACGACCGCGCGCGCGACGTGGATGCCCGCGTCGGCGTGCTCGCGGCTCGTCTGGTCGACGAGCACGATCCGGTCGAGGCCCGCGTCGGCGAACAGGGAGCGCACGAGGTCCAGGGCGCCCCGCACATCGCCGCCCGACGCGTCGGCGAGTCGCCGCGGCCAGTCGGGGAACGCCTCGTCCAGGGTGACGCTCGGGCCGCCGAGCGCGGCCGTGGCCCGCTCGCGCGTCTCGGGGATCGAGGAGAACCGGACGTGGTCCTCCAGCTCCTGGACCAGCCAGGGGTCTTCGGCCATGGCGTCGACCTGTTCCCTGGTCCAGTCGACCGGGTTGGTGACGAGCTGGGCGACCTCGCGCAGGGCGCCGCGGATCGCGGACTGCGGGTCCGCGCCGGACCCGGCCGAGGAGAACGTCGCGGGGAACGGGTTGAGGCGGTTGACGGCGAGGACCCAGACCACGGGCAGCGCGATGTCCCGCGTGGCGACCAGGAGATGGATGTCGAAGCCGCGCGCCTGGATCAGCTCGATCATGGCGCGGCTCGTCGGGTCGGTGATCGAGCTCTGCGGGATGTGCGGCAGCGGCGCGGCCCGGTACCAGGAGGTCAGGAACGCGTCGCGCTCGGCCAGCTCGAACAGCGAGTGCAGCGCGGCCTCTTCGAGGTTCGCGCCGACGGCGCAGCCGCTGGACGACTCGTAGAAGTAGTGCTTGCGCTCGTGCGGCCCGACGGCCCTCGCGGCGCGCCGGTCCCTGCGGAACGCGTACTCGTACTGGTAGAAGGCGTGGTCGGCGGGAACGAGCAGGGCCCGCCCGTCGTCGAGGTCGTGGCCCCACACCCAGTCCATCGGGGTGTCGGCCGTGTGCGGGGTCACCCGGCTCGTCGGGTGGGCCAGCTGCTCGTCCGTGTACCGGCCGAGGGTCGCCGGGTCCACGGCGTGCTCGGCGACGTCCGTGTACGCGCGGTCCGTGAGGACCGGGATGTCGTACGGGAATCCGCCGAGCCTCTCGTACGCCTCCAGGACGGCGACCGGCTCGGTCTCGGCGAACGTCCTGGCGCGGCCGTGGCCCATCGCCGGCGCGTCCGGCACGACGGCCATGCTCATCGCGAACGGGGTGCGGGACTCGCGCAGGATGGCGCGGACCGGGCCGAAGCGGTCGTCGACGAGGCGCTCGCGCAGCAGGCCGCGCTCGACGAGACGGCTGTCGCCGGATCGGGTCGGGTCGCCCAGGGAGGCCGGCCGGCTGCGCAGCGCGAGTGGCAACGGCTCGTCCGCTGCGCCGAGTTCGCCCTTCTCCGGGCCGCACAGCGGGCAGTGGAAGCTGCGGGCGACGCGGTGGCGACGCAGGCCGCGCGCCGAGACGGCGTAGAGCTCGCCGGGGCCGAGGGGCCGCCGCGCCAGATGCTCCAGGGACGCCCGGAGCAGTTCGGGCAGCAGCGCCTCGGACGGCGCGGGGCCTGCGGTCGCGTGGGTGAGGTCGCCGACCAGGGGATGGTCGACGACGGTGCGCTCGCGCACCTCGGCGCAGCCCGCGCACCCGGCATCGGTGCCCGGAGCCCACAGCGGTCCGACGAGAACCTCGTCGCCGTGGACGCGCACGGACAGATGCGGGCGGCCCGACTCCCGTGCCGAGTCGAGGCGTTGGCGTTCCCAGCCGAGGTCCCAGCCGCGCCGGACGGAGACGCTCACGCCGTCCGCGACGGCCGGGGCGCTGAGCCCGGCGCAGACGTCACGCCAGATCTCGTCGTCGTACGCGTCGGGAGCGCGCCGCGCGGTGATCGTGTCCGTCGTGTCCGCCGTGTCACTGTGCATCGTGGGTCTCCCGCGTGCGTTCTGCGGCCTCGACCGGCCCGTACCAGAAGGGGATCTCGCCGAGCACCGGGTCCGCCGCGACGGCGTGGCCGACGAAGGCGACGCCGAGGGTGTCGGCGTGGGCGATGAGCTGTGCGCGCAGAGTGCCGATGGCGGCCGGGTCGGCGAACAGCAGGGCGTCCGTGGAGAGTCGGCCCGGCCGGTCCGTCTGCGCGTGGGCGACGGCCTCGCACAGGGCGGTGCGCAGCGCCTCCTGGGGGGTGGATCCCCAGCCTGTGCCGAGGAGTTCACCGGCCGCCGTGGTGACCTCGGCGAGACGCCAGTCGACGCCGGGGACGTGACGCAGCGCGAGCCGGGGCTCGCCGTCCACGAGCTGCCGGAGGACGGACAGGATGCGCCGCCCTTCGGCGTCGGGCGTCGCGTCGGCCCCGGCAAGCTCCACCGCGCGCGGGGCCAGCAGCCGCAGCGCGCCGTCGAGCAGCCAGTGTTCCTCGGTCAGTCCGGCGGCCGCCCCCGCGACGCGGTCCCGCAGGGCGAGCAGCGCGGCGGCGACGGTCGCGGCCTCCTGGTGCGGTCCCCAGGCGACGACCCTGCCCGCCCGCTCCCCGCGCTGTTCCACGGCGCGCAGGGCGAGCGGCATCTGCGGCAGGTCCTCGTCGGCGGTGTAGGCGAACAGTCCGGTCCAGCGTCCGGCGAGGGCCACGGCCGACGCGCGCGCGTCCTCGGGTTCGGGCATCGGTGTCGAGGGGACGTCGGTGAGGAGGGAGCCCGGCCGGCCGGTCGCGGCCGCCATGCGGGCTCCCCCGACGGTCACCCGGTCGGAGACCAGGTCCGCCCCGTGCACGACGTGGGCCTCGCCCGCGTCCGCCGTCCCTGTCAGCGTGTCGATGAGCAGCTGCCCCGCGAGGGCCCCGGCGACGGCGTCGGCGACCGGGCGCGGTACGGACCCGTCGCCCTCGTCCGTCCAGGACAGGACCCGCTCACGGAAGATCCCGGCGCCCTCGGGACCACCCACGAGAACGGGGCCCACGACATGCACCGTGTCGCCGAGGAGGACGGTCAAGTGGTGTTTCACATAGGGGAGTTCGGACTCCGCATCATCGACCGCGGTCCGGATCTCCAGTACGGCGTCAGCACCTTCGTCCACGTGGTCGGACGAACCGCGCGCCTCGATGACCGTCACCTCCCCCACCCCGGCCCGGCGCAGCCCGCGCGCCGCCGGGCCCGTCGCCTCGGGCGGGCCCGTGACGAGGACCCGGGCGGCGCGCAGTCGGGCGAACGCGGCGTACGGGTCGTCGAGGCGGGCTTCGAGACGGGCGACGGACTCGGCGTGCGGCGCGCGCTCCTCGGCGGACGGCTCGGGGGCGGTGAACGCGTCGGGGTCGAGCAGGAGCCCCGCGTCGCGCAGCTTGCCGACGAGGTGGCGTACGGCGGACCGCGAGCGCTCGGTGCCGAGTTCGGCGACGAGTTCGTCCTCGCTCGCGCCGTTCTCCAGGAGGGGGACGCAGCCCTCGGCCACGGCGTGCAGGACGTCGGAGCCGCGCAGGACGACCTGGCCGCGCGTGCCGCTGAGGTAGACGCCGCCGGGAACGGGCGCGAAGTGCAGGTCCGGGCGGGCCTTGAGTTTGGCGTTCGTCATGCCTGTCCCCCTCGGTAGGTGAAGCGTCCGCCGGCGTCGCGGCCGACCTCGACGACCCACTCGGTGGCGTGCGTGCCGTCGACGACGGACGGCAGCGCCTCCTCCAGGTAGCAGCCGTCGGCGCCGCGCCGGTCGAGCATGCGCGGCAGGACGCGGGCGCTCAGGGCGCTGGTCAGGTCGACGTACTGCGGTTTTTGCTGGAGCCGCTTGGACTGCACGTCGGGGGCGCCCACCGAGAGGGGCCCCTCGTCCTCGGGCGCGTTCTTGATGACGACCTCTTCGGCGACGCCGTGCCGGGCGCGCCACGCGTTGAGCGCGAGGAGCCGGTCGTGCTCGTCGGGTCCCGCGGCGACCGCGGTGGTGAGTTCGTCGCCGCCGTACCAGCGGCGGCGCCCGATGAGGACGTCTCCGACGGCCATGCGAGGCGCGGTCCTGGTGGTGGCGCGGTCCCACGGCGTCGCCGCGTGCCAGCTGTTGGGCAGGCTGTTGAAGAGGCGCCCGCTGATGGCGAGGCCCGAGGCGACGGACAGGGGCGGCGGGAACAGGCCGGGGTGGCCCGTGCCGAGCGGCAGGACGCGCAGGGGCGCGCCGTCGGCGTCCTCGACCCGCAGCGTGTCGGTGTCCGGGTCGTGCGCGAGGCGCAGCGTGAACCAGTCCTCGGGGGTGAGGCCGCCGGGCAGGATCGGCGCGTGCGCGTTGACGTTGAGGCGGTGCAGGCCCAGGTCCTCGGTGACGCGGGCGCCGTCGAAGCCGTACTCCCGCTGGAGGTGTCCGGCGAGGCGGGGCAGGGCGCGGCCGCCCATGCGGCGGTCGGCGTCGAGGAAGCGGGCGTAGAGCATGCCGTGGCCCGGCAGTCCGTCGTTGAGGACGAGCCTGCCGTCGCCCTCCTGGAGGAGGACGCCGTAGATGAGGGGGTCCTGGCGGAAGCGGTCGGGCAGGGACGCGGTCAGGCCCGCCACGTCGTCGGGGGTGAGGACGAGGGTGTCGTCGCCGGCGTCGACGGTCTTGGACAGGCGCGCGTGGACGGCCTCGGTGAGCTCGCGGCGCAGCAGGTACATGCGCTCCAGGGAGCCGTCGGCTGGGCCGATGCCGGCAAGTGCGGACGGGTCGCCCGTGCCGTGCGGCCCGTACACGGCGTCCATGGCGGCGGCGCGCCGGGACACCTCGCCGACGACGAACGCAGCGTTCGCGGCGAGCGGGATGTTGGCCCCGGCGCCGAACCGTTCGACGAACGCGGCCGTCATCAGGACGCGTACGTCGTGCAGCCAGTCGAAGACGGACAGGAGCTCGACGGCCGGGCCGAGGTCGGCGAGCGGCTTGTGCCACTGCCGGGTCGCCACCTTAAGCGGCGGCATGACGTAGTCCTCCTCGACGGTGATCTGGGCGGGCCGCCCGGCGAGGTGGCTCAGCTTGCCGAGGTCGCCGCGCAACTCGGCCAGCACACCGCCCCGTTCGGGCGCCGGGGCGTCGGCGAGGCGGGGCAGTCCGGCGCGGATCCCGGCGGCGAGGGTGGTGGCGCGCGGGTCGTCGGGGGCGAGGAGGTCGTCGTAGTCGGCGGAGCCGTCCTCGGCCTCGTGGAAGGTGCACAGCAGGCCCTGGCCCACGGCCTGCCGTACGCGCTTGTCGGCGGCCTCGGCCGGGATGCCGGCGCGTTCGGCGACGTGGGCGACGACGGCGGGGAAGAGCCGCGGCCCCATGGACACCGCGTCGAGCAGGTCGCCGACGGGCCCGTCCAGGGGTACGGCGAGGCGGCGCATGCCCGCGTCGCTGAGCCGCAGGAAGAACAGCTTGCCGGCCTCGGGGTCGGGCGCCGAGGTGGGCGGGATGCCCACCCACAGGTCCGTGAGGTCCGCGGTGTCGGCGACGGAGAGCCCCCCGAGCACGTAGCCGAGCATGACGCGGTCGAGCCCGGGGAAGGCGGTGGCGCCCCCGAAGGGGACGTCGCCGGGGTCGACCCCGGCCGGGTCGGGCTCCGCGATGCCTACGGCGGTGAACCGGGACAGCGGGCTGGTGCGGACCATGGCCCGGGTGACGTACTGGATGAGGCCGCGCTCGGACTTGCGGGTGCGGGCGGAGACCTTGCCGGGGCCGAGGACGGCGGCGCGGTAGCGCTCGGCCTCCTGGTGGACCTCGGGTGCCACCAGGGCGAGCGAGCGCAGCAGGTCGTCGTCGCCCAACAGGGCGGCCAGGCCCGCCCGTTCGCGGTCGGCGGCCTCGGTGTAGCCCTCGACGACGGCGTCGCGCAGCCGCTCCCTGGCGTCCCGCGCGGCCAGCCACTCGGTGACGGCGGGCGTGGGGGCCGGCGGCTTCTTGGGTGCGCGGCCGTTGTGGATGGAGCGGCGCAGCGCGATCAGGTCACGGCGCTCGGCGTCGTCGGCGGCGGCGCCGATGCGGTGGTACAGCTCGTCGGAGCACGCGTCCGCAGCCTGCCTCAGCACCTCTTCGGCGGCGGCGAGTTCGGCGAGGGTGCGGCGCTGGGCCGGGTCGGCGAGGCGGGTGCGGCGCAGCGGGTTGACCCGCAGGAACCAGAGGGACTCGGGTGTGGTCGGGCCGGTCATCGCGTGACTCCCGTCGGGTCGGCCGCCGTGCCGGTCATGCGGTCCCGGCGGTCGTTGAGGCGGTCCTGCCAGGACACGCCGAGGACGTCGTCGACGGTCTCGGCGATGGCGAAGCACATGTAGTAGCGCTGCATCGGCGAGACGGTCAGGAGCGGCAGCTGCTCGTAGAAGAGGTTCGTCAGGAGGCGGAAGGCGGCGAACCAGCGGGAGGGGTCGGCGACCACTCCGGACTCGCCGACGGCGCGGTGGAAGTCGCTGTCGGGCTGGTCGCCCTGCGGGACGACGCGGGTCGCTCCGGGCGGGCCCATCTCGCTGCGGTCCACGCCGTCGGTGACGGAGTCGAGCAGGTCGAGGGTGAGCGTCCCGGCGGCGACGGCGCTCTCCAGGGCGCCGGAGCTGTACGCGAACGCGGTCCGCCACTCGGCGGCACCGGCCGACACCTCGCCGGACAGGCGCTGTTCGACGACGGTACGCAGCCGGGGCGCGTCCTTGGCGAGCCGTTCCTGGAAGACGGGCCTGACGTCCTTGGTGGGCGCGGCCCAGGCGAGGAACGCCTCCACGTGGGAGCGGGGCGAGAACACCCCGTAGGCGGGGCCGAGGAAGTGGGTGTCGACGAGGGCGGCGAACGCCTCGGCGAGCCGCACGGTGGCGGTGGCGGGCTCGGCCGCGATGCCGTCGATCATGCGCAGCAGGGGCTTGTTGAGCGCGCCGAGCACAACGGTGCGGAACTGGTCGAGGCGCGGCTCACGGGACGCCGTGTCGGCGGGGCTCACCCGTGAGACGGCGCCGTGCTCGTGCAGCGGGAGGTAGGGCGGCTGCACCGCTTCGAGCCGGCCGAACTCGCGGGCCTGCTCCAGGTACGCCTCCTCGGTCAGGGCGCGCGGCGGGTCGAGCGGACCGGCGTCGAGGAGGTCCGCGACCTCGGTCCAGTCGGGGCCGCCCGGCACCGCGAGGGCGAGGACGTCGACGTGCGGGCCGTGCAGCCAGCCGCGCCTCAACTGGACGGCGGGAGCGCCCCGTTCGCTCAGGGCGCGGGCGACCGGCACGACGTGCCGGGCGAGCCACGCCGGTGTCACCGGCATCCGTGTGTGGAGCCGCACTCCCGTCAGGCCGGCGGAGTCCGGCTTCACGGCAGTGCGCTCCGGCGCTTCAACCCCCATGTTTTTCGCACCTTCCAGGAAATCTTCAACAGATCTTGCGGAATGTTTTGACTGGAATTCTGTGGCGGCGACTTGCGCCCGGAAAGGGA
Source organism: Streptomyces sp. NBC_01446 (assembly GCF_026340095.1). GTDB lineage: Bacteria > Actinomycetota > Actinomycetes > Streptomycetales > Streptomycetaceae > Streptomyces > Streptomyces aureus. The sequence continues at coordinate 2,008,555 of NZ_JAPEPO010000001.1, forward strand.
ATGCGGGGCGGCCGCTTACATACGTCACCGCTTTCGTGACACGGGCATCCGCCGAGTCACGGACGGGTTGGCCGAAAACTGCCGGGCAGGCGCCAAGATCGCTGTACCCTCCGGCCATGACTACGGACACGGAGTGCCTTGCACTCACGCAGAATCTGCGCCGCCGCGGGGCCATCGTCCTCGCGGTTTTTGCCCTGGTGTGGGCTTTTGCGGGCGGCTCCGGCATAAATGCCGTGGGGGTTTCGGTGACGGTCGGCGTGCTCGCCGCCGCGGTGACCGTCGTGGCGGTGGTCCTGGCCTTCCGTGGCGGGGCCGGCCCGGCCTCGCGCATGGTGCGGCTCCCGGAGAAGTGGAACCGCGGGGTCGGCATGGTGAACATGGCCGAGCTGGTGGCGATCTTCGTGGTGATCGCGGCATCGAACGCGAGCGGCCACCCGGAGCTGATCCCACCCGGCATCTGCCTGGTCGTGGGCCTGCACTTCTTCCCGCTCGCCCGCCTCTTCGACCAGTGGCAGTACAAGTGGACGGCCGTCTTCCTGACCGCGGTCGCGGTGGCCGGCCTGGTGGTCGCCGCGACCGGCACGACGATGGAGACCGTGCGTGTCGTGGTCGGCCTGGGCGCCGCGCTGGTGCTGTGGGCCTCGTCGTTCCACGTCGCCGTGCGGGGCTGACGCAGGAACGCGGCGGGCCCCGGCCGGGGCCCGCGAAAGGTCCCCACAAAAGGATGTACCCATCCAGCTCCCGGCTGGATGGGCGCATCCTTTGGAACGGTGGATCAGCAGGCGGAGCAGGTGCTGGACGAGGACGACGAGGTGCCGATCGAACCGCTGGAGGCGCCCATCTCGGGGAGAGCGACACCCTGCGCGACCTCGAGGGTCTCCAGCTCGTCGACGTCGAAGCTGTCGAACGCCTTCTCCGCGTCGTCACCGTTCTTGATGTCGTTGATGCTCATGTGATGCATTCCTTCCGGTTTCCGCGAAGTGGCTTCGCGGGGTGGATGAGCGGTGGGTGAGGGGAAGTCAGCAGGCGGAGCAGGTCGACGAAGAGGACGACGAGGTGCCGATCGAACCGCTGGAGGCACCCATCTCCGGGAGGGCCACGCCCTGCGCGACCTCGAGGGTCTCCAGCTCGTCGACGTCGAAGCTGTCGAACGCCTTCTCCGCGTCGTCACCGTTCTTGATGTCGTTGATGCTCATGTGATGCATTCCTTTCAGGAGTTCCCGGGGATTCCCCGGCGGGACCTTCCCGGAGATTTCCGGGGGGTCTTTTTTTCTTTCCGCAACCGGTGGCTGCGCAATTAATAATGCTCGGCCGGTCATTCGGTGGCCAGCCTTTGCGCCCCCTCGCTGACATTTATCACGGGGGAATTAACCGGCAGCGACCATTCCGGGCTGTTGAGCATGGCCCAGCCCGCCTCGGGATCGCCGGCCACGGAGTCGTCCGGGCTGCGGCTGCCCAGCAGGAAGTCGCCTACGGACGACTCCTTCAGATAGTCGAGGCCGAGGACACGGGCCGACATGTCGGCGTCGCCGTTGCCCAGGCCGCACGGGGCGAGGCCGAGGGCCGTCGCCACCAGGTACATGGTCTGGTAGAGCACACCGGTGTGCCGCAGCGTTGTGGCGTAGGCGATGGCGCGGTACTTCCACGCCATGCGCTGGAAGCGCGCCGTGACGGTGATGAGCACGTCGGGGCGTGCCTCCATCCCGGTGGCGCGCGACGCCACGTGGAAGAGGGACTCCCGGTCCGTCTCCGCGTCGTTGACGAGGACGAGGCGGTGCGCGACGGGGTCGTAGTAGTAGATGCCGGCGTCGAGCCCCGCGCAGCGCCGCACGGTCACGTACAGCTCCAGTTCGTAGCCCTGGCCGCCGCTGGGATAGGGGCGGGAGACGACCTCGTCGCGGCCGCTGCCGTCCTCGGGGGTGTAGTGGGCGCGGACGCGGGCGACCCGGTAGAGGAACTCGCCCAGCTGCTCGGCCGTCAACTCCCCCTCTCCGTAGGAGCGGATGGAGCGGCGCGTCTCCAGGGCGGCGGTGAGGGACGGGTCGCGCCCGGCGATCTCTTCGCGCGTGGGCCTGTACAGGTCCACGGCCGGTCCGTCCGGGGCGGGCTTCACGGCGGGCTGGGGGTCGATCTCGCCGCGGTACGGGTAGACGGCGCCGAACACGTCGTCGTAGCGCCCGGAGCGGACGCGGGAGTGGAACAGCAGGTCGTGGAAGTCCCACTGACGCAGCGTCGGCTCCGTGTCGGAGGCGAACGTGCCGTCCTCGTCGGCGGGTTCGACGAAGCCGGCGCCCACGAGGTGGGCGAGCGCGTCGAGGGCGTCGTCCTCGCGCAGGCCGGTGCCGAGCGCGCCGGCCGCGGCGGGTTCGCCCAGGGCGGCGACCAGTTCGCGGGCCGCTCGGTCCACGAGCACCGCGCGGAACTTCACGAGCGGTGACTCCAGGACCAGTACGCCCTCGCGGGTACGGCAGAACGCGAAGCGGGAGAGGCGCACGGTCGTGCCCGGCGCCACCACGGCGATCCGGTGCTCGGCGTCACGCGCGGTGGGCTCGATGCGCAGGAGCTCCCTGCGGTCGGCGGGGCCGCCCCGGGTGAGGACGCTGCGCGCGACGAGATGGCCCGCGCGGTCGAGGAGCCGTTCCACCTGGACGGCCTCGGCGGCCCGCAGCCCGTCCAGCAACTCGCCCATGGGGCGCGGCCCTTCGGCGAGCCGGCCGAGCGCGGTGCGGATGCCGCCGCGCACCGGGCGCAGGGTGAGCGAGGTGGCGGGGCCCGCGAGGGTCGCCGACTCCCCGTCGAAGAGGACCCGGACGTCGGCGCGGAACGCGGGCGCGGTACGCGGCGGTGATTTCGCCGTCTTCTCGGTCTGCATGCTGATCTCCGGTTCCTTCGAGGCGACTTGCCCAGTCCGCGTGCGGTCGAGGGCGTACTCCGGAAATCACTGTCACGCCGAACGGGAACCCCTCCCCCTGTCTCGCGTGAAATCGGTGACGTACACCATCGGCGGCCATGACACCCGTCACCGAGGCGCTTCGATCCCTCGGAATTCCGCGCCCTTGTCCGCATGCTCGGAAGACGAATTCACCATCCGGCCGGGCAAGTCGGCCGAACGACCTCAGTTAAGGAATCCCCGCCGTGCTTACACGTCGTCATGCAATACGCCTCGGTCTCACCACCGGTGCCGTCGGCGCAGTGGGCGCCGCGGGAGGGCTCTTCCAGACACTGACGTCGGGCGGATCCGCGAACGCGGCAACGGCGGCCGGCGCCCCGGCCGTCACGCCGTTCGCGGTCCCGCTGCCCGTGCCCAAGGTCCTGGCCCCGTACCGGAGAACGAGCACCGCCGACTACTACGCGGTCACCATGAGCCGCACCAGCCACCAGATCCTGCCCGGCACCCGCACGGACGTGCTGACCTACAACGGCACCTTCCCGGGCCCCACCATCCGGGCCCGCAAGGGCCGCACCGCGGTGGTCCGGCAGATCAACGCCCTGGACATGCCGACCTCCGTCCACCTGCACGGCGGCAGCAACCCCGTGGAGCACGACGGCGGCATGATGGACACGATCGCGCCGGGCCGCTCCAGGACGTACGTCTACGCCAACGACCAGGTCGGGGCCACGCTGTGGACCCATGACCACGCCCACCACATGGAGTCCGAGCACGTCTACCGGGGCCTTTCCGGTCTCTACCTGCTCGGCGACCGGACGGAGGACCGGCTCGGCCTGCCGTCCGGCCGCTACGAGGTACCGCTGATCCTGCGCGACGCCCAGTTCGACGCGGCGGGCCAGATGGTCTACACGATGGACGACGCGGAGAACCGGACGACCATCCTGGTCAACGGCGCCCCGTGGCCGTACATGAAGGTCGAGGCGCGCAAGTACCGCTTCCGGATGCTCAATTCATGCAACCTGCGCATCTTCATCCTCTGCTTGAACGACGGCAGCCAGGTCACCCAGATCGGCTCGGACGGCGGCCTGCTCCCGGCACCCGCCGCCACCCCGGTCCTCGTCCTGTCCCCCGGTGAACGCGCCGACTTCGTCGTCGACTTCTCCAGGTACGCGCCCGGCACCCAGCTCACGCTCCAGAACATGCTGGGCCCGGGACCGACCGAACTCGTCGGCCAGATCATGCGGTTCGACGTCGGCGAGAAGACGCCCGACACCAGTCGCGTGCCCGACGTTCTCACCACCCTGCCCGCCCTGCCGAAGCCGACCGTCGAGCGCAGCTTCGAGCTGCGGATGGACGAGCCCGGCACCGGCGACAAGGCCTACATCAACGGAAAGACCTTCGATGCCGGCCGCATCGACACGAACGTCAAATGGGGCGACACCGAGGTCTGGACGGTCACGAACACCAGCACCACGATTCCGCACAACTTCCATACGCACCTGGTGCAGTTCCGCATTCTCGAACGCGACGGGCAGCCGGTCTATCCGGCGGAGGCCGGCCTCAAGGACACCGTGCTGCTCTTTCCGGGGCAGACGGCCAGACTCCAGCTCACCTTCGACACGCACAAGGGCGTCTATCCCTACCACTGCCACATGATCGACCACAGCGCCATGGGAATGATGGCGCAAATGAAGATCTCTTGAACTGCCCATTCGCACACCGAATTGCTGGAGAAAGGGGGGAACATGGCCGCACGATCAAGCCCGTACGTCCGCCGCATTCTCGACGCGCTCGAACGGGATCCGTCCCGCGCGGTCCTGCACCGGCCGGACGGCACCGTCGCCGCCGGTGAGCTGAGCGACTCCGTCCACGGCACCGCGGCCCTGCTGTACGGCCACGGGGTCGGACGGGGCGACACCGTGGCAGTCCTGACCGGGCCGAACCATCCGCTGATGCTCAGCGCCCGGTACGCCGTCCACCTCCTGGGGGCCACCTCCGTCTACGTACGGTCGATGAACCCGAGGACCGACACGGAGACGTTCTCGCTCGGCACGCAGACCCGACTCCTGCGCGATCTGGGCGCGTTGCTCCTGCTGGTGGACGAGGAGAGTGCCGAGCGGGGGCGCTGGCTGTCCCACCGTCTGCCGGGGCTCACCGTGCTGCCGATCCCGCGCGGGGCTCCCGCCCGGGCCCTCGATCCGGTTCGGCTGCCGCCGCCGCGGCCCGACACGCTCTCCGTCGTCGACTTCACCAGCGGCAGCACGGGCCGGCCCAAGATGGTCGCCCAGCAGTTCGGCACCCGTGAGGAGCTCGTCGACCGCCTCGCCCATGGCCTCGATCCCCGGGGACCCGCGACGCTCCTGTCCGTCACACCGATCAGCCACACGACGGCGCCGATGGCCGACGCCGTCCTGTCGGGCGGCGGAACGGTGGTGCTCCACGACGGCTTCGACCCCGACGACGTACTGCGTGCCTTCGCCCGGCAGCGCGTCACCGACGTGTACTTGGCCGTCCCCCACCTGTACCGGCTGCTCGACCATCCGGGCATCGACACGGCCGACCTGTCCTCGCTGCGCCGCATCACCTACAGCGGCACCCCGGCGGCCCCGGGCCGCGTGGAGCGGGCCGTCCGCCTCTTCGGGGACGTCCTCATCCAGGTGTACGGCACCACGGAGGCGGGCGGCATCAGCAGCCTCAACCCACTCGACCACCGGGAGCCGGAACTGCTCGGCTCGGTCGGCCGGACCTTCCCCTGGGTGCGCCTGGAGATCAGGACGCCCGGAGGCGGACCACAGGTCGAACGGGGCGTCACGGGCGAGCTGTGGGTCAACTCCCCGACGGTGACGGCCGGTTACCTGGACGACGACGAGCTGACCGGCGCCACCCTCAGGGACGGCTGGCTGCGCACCGGTGACCTCGGGCACTGGGACCGCTACGGCTATCTGCGGCTCGACGGACGCGTCGGCGACGTGATCAAACACGGCGGTCTGAAGCTGGACCCCACGGCGATCGAGGACGCGCTCCTCAAGCATCCGCAGGTACGCCAGGCCACGGTCTTCGGCGTGCGGGACGACGACTACGTGGAGCAGGTGCACGCCGCCGTCGAACTGCACTCGGGCGCCGCCCGCACCTCGTGCGACCTGCGCGGATACGTGGCCGCGACGCTGACTCCGGAGCACACCCCGGTCCGGATCTCCGTCTGGCCGCAGCTGCCGCTGACCCCGTCGGGCAAGCCGGACCGCGCGTATCTGCGCCGGGTGTCGTCCACACCCGAGCGCTCAGGGACGGCGCCGGCGCCCGTCACCAGCTCCCCGCGCGGAGCCACCGCGCGGGACGGCCCCGTCCGCGTACGCGGCACGGGCGCCCCGCCCGATCACGCCATCCCGCGAACCAGAAAGGGCGTCTCATGACCGCATACGGCCACTTCGCCCGGTCGCTGCGGCTGCGGCGGCTCTACCGCCACAGCACGGCCGGCCTGATGATCACCCCTCTCGACCATTCGATCAGTGACGGTCCCGTGGTGTCCAAGGGCATGTCACTCGACCATCTCGCGGGCCGCCTCGCGGCCGGCGGTTCGGACGCCGTCGTCGTGCACAAGGGCAGTGTGCGGCACATCAGTCCGGAGCGGTTCGCCGCGATGTCCCTGATCATCCACCTCAACGCGAGCACCAGCCAGGCGCTCGACCCCAACGCCAAGTACGTCGTCGCCGGCGTCGAGGAGGCCCTGCGCCTCGGCGCGGACGCCGTCAGCGTCCACGTCAACCTCGGCTCCGACGACGAGCGGCAGCAGATCGGCGACCTCGGCCGGATCGCCGACGCCTGCGACCGCTGGAACCTGCCGCTGCTCGCCATGGTGTACCCGCGTGGCCCGCGGATCACCGACCCCCGGGACCCGGAGCTCGTCGCGCACGCCGTGACGATCGCCGCCGACCTGGGCGCCGACCTGGTCAAGACCGTCTTCCTCGGCTCCACCGCGGAGATGCTCGACCTGACGGCGGCGTGCCCGGTGCCGGTGCTCGTCGCGGGCGGCCCCGCCCTCGCCGACGAGGAGGACGTCCTCGCGTACGTGCGGGACGCCCTGGCCGGCGGCGCCGGCGGCGTGGCGATGGGCCGAAACATCTTCCAGGCCGCCGACCCCAGGAGGCTCGCCGCCAAGGTCGCCCGGCTCGTCCACCACTTCCCCGAACAGCACTTCGGGCCGGGCCCCTTCACCGCGTCCGCCGACACGGACAGCGACGCCCGGCTCACCCCGGACCACCTCGACGCACCGACCATCGCCCCGCTCTCCCACGAACTGACAGGAGGTCCGCATCATGACGGACGCAAAACTGTGCTGGCTTGACATCCGCGACGCCGGCACCGCCACCGCCGCCATCCTCGAAGAGGCCGTCCACCAGCGGATCGACGGCGTCGTCGCCGCCGACCCGGCCGCCTTCACCGGTCTGCCCCCGACCGTCCGCAAGATCCTGCTGTTCGAGGACGGGGCGGCCTCGGTCCCCGCCGACCTCGGCGAGGCCGACCTGGTGATCGTGCCCGGCGGCAAGGACGAGCGGGCCCCGCTCGTCGCGGCACACCCCGACGTCGAGTTCGGCCGCTACGTCGAGATCGTCGACGCCGACACCCTGGAGGACGCCTGCCTGGCGGCGCGCCTGGAGGCGTGGAGCGTCCTCGACTTCCGCGACCCGACGAAGATCCCGCTGGAGATCGTCATCGCGGCGGCCACCGGTGCCCCGGGCTCCATCGTCACGACCGCGGCCGACAACGAGGAGGCCGAGATCGTCTACGGCGTGCTCGAACTGGGCTCGGACGGCGTCCTGATGCGCGGCCGCACCGTGGGCGACGCCACCGCCCTGCGCACCGCGGCCACCTCGCGCGGCGGGGAGATCCCGCTGGTGGAGCTGACGGTCACGGGCGCCACGCACATCGGGATGGGTGAGCGTGCCTGCGTCGACACGACGACCCACTTCCGCAAGGACGAGGGCATCCTCGTCGGCTCGCACTCCAAGGGCATGGTGCTGTGCGTCAGCGAGACCCACCCGCTGCCGTACATGCCGACGCGCCCCTTCCGGGTCAACGCCGGCGCGCTGCACTCGTACACCGTGGCGCAGCACGGGCGCACCCACTACCTGAGCGAACTGCACGCAGGCAGCTCGGTCCTTGCGGTCGACGTGAAGGGCCGCACGCGTCCCGTCAGCGTCGGCCGGGTGAAGATCGAGACCCGTCCGCTGATCTCCATCGACGCGGTCGCGCCCAACGGCCAGACGGTCAACCTGATCCTCCAGGACGACTGGCACGTCCGCGTCCTCGGCCCCGGCGCCTCGGTCCTCAACAGCACCGAACTCAAGCCGGGCGACACGATCCTGGGCCATCTGCCCACGGCCGACCGCCATGTCGGCTACCCGATCAACGAGTTCTGCCTGGAGAAGTAGCAGCGCCCGTACGCGCGTGAGCAGCGCCCGTACGCCTCGCACCAGGACGCCCCGCCCCGGCACACCCCGTGCCGGGGCCGGCGCGCGTCCGGCCCCGGGCCGCCCCGGTCTCACAGCCATCCGTGCTCGCTCGCGATGCGCGCCGCGTCGAACCGGTTGCGGCCGCCGAGCTTCTTGATGGCCGCCGAGGTGAGGTTCCGTACGGTCCCCGCGGCGAGATACAGCTCGCCTGCGATCTCCTTCACCGTGGCGCCGCCGGCGGTGAGGCGCAGCACGTCCATCTCCCTTACGCTGAGCGCCGATTCACCGGCTGTGGGCGGCCGCATCAGCGCCGGGTCGACGGTGAGACAGCCGCCCGCGACGCCCATGAGGGTGGTGATCAGCTGCGGCAGGCGCGCGTTCTTGGGGACGATGCCGAGCGCGCCCGCGGCGACGGCCCGGTCGACCACCGCGGGGGTGGCCGCTCCGACCATGAGGGCGACGCCGCACTTGGGATGCTGCGCGCGCACATCGGTCGCGGCCCGCAGCGCCTTGCCGCCCATGGTGGGCTCCCCGAGGAGCAGCACGGTCGGCCGGTGCCGTTCGACGGCGGGCAGCACGGCCTCGTAGGTCGTGGCGAGCCCCACGACGTCGAGGCCGTTGGTGCCGTTGAGCGTCTCGGCGAACGCTTCGAGGACCAGCTGGTGATCACCTGCTACGACCACGCGTACGGACATCTCTCTACCCCCGTATCGATGTACTGGACTCAGGCTCGGACTCGGACGTGCCGAGCAGCCGGTCGACCACCGACCTGGCCAGTTCCTCGGCCCGGGCCTCGTGGTCGATCTCGATGTGCACGGCGTGGACGGGCAGGCCCGCCACGACGGCGGCCGACACCGCGCGGAACGTGTCCGCGAGGCCGTACGGGGCGTTCTCGGCCGGGACGATCACGACGGCGGCCGTGAGCGGACCGATGTCGGCGGCGATCTGCGCCGGCAGCGCGAGCACCGCCTCCGTGTCCTCGGCGTCCACCTGGTACGGCAGCGCCACGAGACCGATGTCGGCCAGCTCCTTGCACAGGAAGGCTGCGTTGGTGGCCGCGTCGTCCCCCCGGCCCCGATGGCCCGCGCCGACGACGGCGACGGCGGCCCCGGCGGCACAGAGCCGCGCGGTGACGACCCGTCCGGTGCCGGTGGTGGCGTCGACGACGAGGACGACGCAGCCGTCGAGCGGCGGGGGTGCGTAGGACGCTGCGTGGGACACGAGGACTCCCTGTTCGCGGAATACGATGAGCAGGTAACGTGCGGAATCTGTGTACGGCTTGAAACGTGCGCGTCGCCGGGAACGCGGCGCGCCCTGATGAAGTGGAGTTCAGGCGCCTTGAGTTGGCGCTGAATAAACGTTCAACCGTGGTTCAAGGGGGAAACACCACGTGGACGAAGTCTCGTCACTGGATCAGCAGACGCTCGGCGTCTACCGCGCGATTCTGTTCCACAAGGAACACGATCCGAAGCGCCTCGCCGCTTTACTCGACTGCACACCGGAGGCGGTGGAGGCGGCCCTGGACCGGCTGTCCGAACTCTCCCTCCTCGCACCTTCGACGGACTCCCCCGGCCGGCTGCGGGCGGTGAACCCGTCGCTCGGCCTGAAGGTCCTCCTCCAGCGGGAGCAGAACGAACTGGCCTGGCGCCAGCAGCGCATCGAGCAGAACCGCGCCGCGCTGGCCGCGCTCGCCGCCGAGTACACGGCGTCCGGCTGGTCGAACACCCTGGACGGCACGGAACACCTCGACAACGTCGACGACATCCGTATCCGTCTGGAGGCGCTCGCCGAGTCCTGCGTGCGCGAGTCCCTCGCCTTCCATCCGGTCAACGCGCTGACCCAGGAGTCGATCGAGGCCGGCCGCCCCCTCAACGAGCGGGCGCTCGCGCGGGGGGTGCGCTTCCGGTCGATCTACCTCGACAGCGTCGCCAACGACCGCGTCACCAAGGCGCACGCGCAGTGGATGGCGGAGCGGCACAGCGAGATCCGGACCTCGCCGACGCTGCCGATGCGGCTGCTCGTCGTCGACAACACCGCGGCGATCGTGGCCGGTCTGCCGGGTCAGGCCCAGCCGTCCGCGCTGCTGTTCAGCAGCCAGCCGGTGGTCCTCGCGATGCGGGCCCTGTTCGAGGCGTACTGGGAGCACTCCTGCCCCCTCGACCGGCCCGGCGACGCCCTGCCCGGTGGGCTGACCCCGCAGGAGCGCAAGCTCCTCCAGCTCCTCGCGACGGGTCTCACCGACGAGGCCGTGGCCCGTGCCCTCGGTATCGGGGTGCGCACCGAGCGCCGCATCATGGCCGAGCTGATGGAGCGCCTCGGTGCGTCGAGCCGCTTCGAGGCCGGCGTGCAGGCCACGCGCAGGGAGTGGATCTGACGGGGCGTCGTCGTCCGCATCGCACTCACCGCTGAGGGGTGACGGGCCAGACGAAGTCGTCGGGCGAGGCGGGTATGCCGGGCAGGCCGGGCAGGTTCTGCGGAAGGCTCGGCCACACGAAGTCGAAGGGCCGGGCCGGCGGGGTCGGCCACACGAAGTCGTCGGCGGAGGAGGGGGCCGCCTTCGGAGCGTCGGCTCCGTGCCCGGTGGCCCCGGAGGGGAGGGCCTGCGCGGGCACGGCCCACAGGATCCCGCCGAGTACGGCGGCGGCGAGGACGGTACAGCGGGTGGTGGCACGGGACATGAGAGGTCTCCATTCGCGAGTACGGTGCGGCGTACGTTCGATGCGCTGACCTGCGCCGGTCCGGTCCGTCTCGGCCGTTCCGACTGCGTGCCTAGAGATAATCACCGCGCCACCCCCACTGTCCGCATCCGGCCACGCCAGGAAGCTGCATGGCAGGGAGTTGCCTGAGGGGCTGGGTCTTCGGGTGGGGCCTATCGGCCCTCGGCCCCGGCGTCCGGTCCGGCCGCCGCGCGGCGGAACTCCGCGTTGATGCGCAGGGCCTCCTCGAGCTGGTCCTCGAGGATGATGATGCGGCAGGCAGCCTCGACGGGGGTGCCCCGGTCGACGAGCTCGCGGGCACGTGCCGCGATACGCAGCTGGTAGCGGGAGTAGCGGCGGTGTCCGCCGGCCGACCGCAGCGGAGTGATCAGGCGCGCTTCGCCGAGGGCCCGCAGGAACGCGGGCGTGGTGCCGATCATCTCGGCGGCCCGTCCCATCGTGAAGGCGGGGTGGTCGTCGTCGTCGAGACGGCCGAGCGGTTCTTCTGCTGTCATCTCACCTCGTCGAGGGGCACATGGAAGGGCCCCGGCGCCGTCGCGGCCGCCGCGCCCCGGCCAAATTGAACACCATGCGTCCGCGAGGCCACGCCGCCGCCGGGCCGCGCACACGCCGAGGGCCCCGATCGGTTCATCGGTCGGGGCCCTCGGCACCGCCCGGCCTCGACGGCCGGCGGTGGCGTGTCTACGCGGAGGCCGGCAGGCCCATCAGCGCCGACGCGGCCTGGAGCGGGGTGAGTTCAGCCCCGGCGGAGCCGCTCGCGGAGACCTCGGTACAGGTGAAGCCGAGCGCGGTCAGTGCCCTGACCACCTCGGCGGAGGTGAAGTCGCGCCGGTCCTGCCGGGTGATGACGGCCCCGACCTGCTTGACGGGGTAGCGGCGCCGCCCGATGACCACGGAGTCGCCGGTGACGGGTTCGGGTTTGACGCCCTTCATCGCGTCCAGTACGTCACTGCTGAACAGGTCGAAGGGGAATCTGGCGATGACACAGCGCATGAGGGCCTCACAGGGAGAGGGACGGTCCGGAGCTGTGGACGATGTCCCGCAGCTGGGTGCGATCGGTGTAGCGGGCGCTGCCGCGCGCGGCGCTCAGCTCGGCACGGCTGACCGTACCGGTGCAGCGGCCGTCCTCGTCGCAGAGGAGGAGCTGGCCGGCACGGGAGCTGTCGAGGACGGACAGGGCGACCTCGACGGTCATGTCGGCCCAGACGTGAGGTCCCGACGGCCTCAGGGACGCTGCCCCCGAAGGGGGGCGGGCCGTCCTGCGCGGATGTGTCTCGACCAGTGTCAAAGTGCCTCCTAGGGGATGGCGGGACGGGGCGGGGCCACGGGCCGTGGCGTGACAGGTCAGGATGCCGCGGCGACCGGGGGCGCGGAGTGCCGGAAGGCTCCCGCGCCCTGCCCCGTGCGCGGCTGGTCGGCGGCGCGCCTCGGGTCGGCGGCGCGCCGGGCCTCGGCGGAATGGCTGCGGCGGCCACGGGTGCTCGCCCCGCTGCGCCGAGGGCGTTCCATCACCGGCGCGGTGATGACGACCGGCACACCGGACGGCGCCCGCGCCCCGGTGATGCGGCTCAACTCGGCTTCGCCCGCCCGGACTTGGGCGATCTGCGGGGTGATCCCGGCGTCGCGCATCAGCCGGCTCATGTCGCGGCGCTGGCTGGGCAGGACGAGGGTGACGACACTGCCGGACTCCCCGGCGCGGGCCGTACGGCCGCCGCGGTGCAGGTAGTCCTTGTGGTCGGCGGGCGGGTCGACGTTGACGACGAGGTCGAGGCTGTCGACGTGGATGCCGCGGGCGGCGACGTTGGTCGCGACCAGGACGGTGACGTGGCCGCTCTTGAACTGGGCGAGGGTGCGGGTGCGCTGCGGCTGGGACTTGCCCCCGTGCAGGGCGGCGGCGCGCACACCGACGCCGAGCAGGTCCCGGGTCAGCCGGTCGACCGCGTGCTTGGTGTCGAGGAACATGATGACCCGGCCGTCGCGGGCGGCGATCTCGGTCGTGGCCGCGTGCTTGTCGACGGGGTGCACGTGCAGGACGTGGTGTTCCATCGTGGTCACCGCGCCGGCCGACGGGTCGACGGAGTGGACCACGGGGTCGTGCAGATAGCGGCGCACGAGGAGGTCGACGTTGCGGTCGAGCGTGGCGGAGAACAGCATGCGCTGCCCCTCCGGCCGCATCTGGTCGAGCAGGGCGGTGACCTGGGGCATGAAGCCCATGTCGGCCATCTGGTCGGCCTCGTCGAGCACCGTCACGGCCACCTCGTCGAGCCGGCAGTCGCCTCGGTCGATGAGGTCCTTGAGCCGGCCCGGGGTGGCGACGACGATCTCGACGCCGCCGCGCAGCGCTCCGGCCTGACGTCCGATGGACATGCCGCCGACGACGGTGGCCAGGCGCAGCTTCAGCGACCGCGCGTACGGGGTGAGTGCCTCGGTGACCTGCTGGGCGAGTTCGCGGGTGGGGACGAGGACCAGGGCGAGCGGGCTGCGGGGCTCGGCGCGCCGCCCGGCGGTACGGGCGAGGAGGGCGAGCCCGAACGCGAGGGTCTTGCCGGACCCGGTACGGCCGCGGCCGAGCACGTCTCGCCCGGCGAGGGAGTTCGGCAGGGTCGCGGCCTGGATGGGGAACGGCTCGTTCATGCCGAGGCTGGTGAGCATCCGCAGGAGCTCGTCCGGCAGGGCGAGTTCCCCGAAGGACGCGACCGCGGGGAGGCCCGGCCGAACGGTCTTCGGCAACGCGAACTCCCCGGAAACCACGCTCCGGCTCGTTCGCCCGGCTCGACTCCCTCGACCTGTCCCATACGTACGTTTCATGATCGGCAAAACCTTCCTGGACGCTGCACGAAAATGCACGGCACGCGTCAGGGAATTCCCGCGACATTTGAACAGCGCAGGGAATCGCAGGAACGAGCCGAATAATTGGATGCCAAAAACATGAACGGCACCCGGAAAAGCAACGAGCTGGGGCCCGCACCCCAAGGTGCGGGCCCCAGCTACGGTCTACGCGTCAGCGACGACGTCAGGCGGGAACGATGTTCTCAGCCGTCGGGCCCTTCTGGCCCTGACCGATGTCGAAGTTCACCTTCTGGCCTTCCTGCAGCTCACGGAAGCCCTGGGCGGCGATGTTCGAGTAGTGGGCGAAGACGTCGGGGCCGCCGCCGTCCTGCTCGATGAAGCCGAAACCCTTTTCCGCGTTGAACCACTTCACGGTGCCAGCAGCCATGTCATATCTCCTTCGGGGCAGTGCCCGGAGCCCGCACTGTGCGAACTCCTGTCGCCGCGATCATCGCCCCGCCCGGAAAGGACACCGGAAACACAGAAGCGCTCCCGCCGGATCAAATATCCCGGCGGAGGCACTCGAAGTTTTTGGGAACCACAACTGCAACTAAATCCAACAGTAGCATGCCGCCCCGAAATCGCCACGGAACTCCAATTTCCTGGCCCCGCCGCCCGGAAAAACTTCAGCCTTCCGCCCTCAATTTCTGCGCTCGCCGGAACAGATATCACTCAGTGTCCGGAGGCCGACCGCCGGATCAGGAAGCGTTCGCGCCCCCGGCCGGCCAGGAGGAGCGTCATCGCCACGACGGTCACGACCTGCGAGATCACCGCGAGGTCCTTCTCCGCGTACCAGAGGGGTTCGTCCATGTTGGGCAGCGGCCCGAATGCGCCGACGTCGACGTAGCGGTAGACGAGCAGGGCGGCGAGCCCGCCGGCCGCGGTGAGCCAGGCGAAGACGTCACCGAGGGACCGGCGCCAGAACAGGACGAGCACGGCGGCGAGCGCGGCGAGGGCGGCCTCGATCCTGAAGAGGGAGCCCTGGCCGATCGCGGCGCTGACGGGGTCGTAGCGGGACGCGAGGTCCGCGTGCACATAAGCGTTGACGGCGAGTCCGGCGGCGGCGAGGATGCGGGCCGCCGCGCGCCATGGCCGGCGCGCGGGGCGGGCGGACGGGGGCTCGGTCGGTTCGTGGGACATGGCGGGGGCCTCCCGGTGACGAGGGCGTGCGGGGTGCGCCGACGTCAGCGGACCGTGAGGGTGCCCTTCATGTTCGGGTGGATGGAGCAGATGTAGGAGTACGAGCCCGGCTTGGACGGCGCGGTGATGGTGGCCGACTTCCCCTGCGCGAGGTTGCCGGTGTCGAAGGACTGGTCGTCGGCGGTCAGCGTGTGCGTGGCCGAGTCCTCGTTCGTGACGGTGATCTTCGTGCCGGGGCTGACCTCGAACGTGGCCGGGTGGAAGGCGAAGTCCTTGATGGTGACCTTCACTTCGCCCTTACCGCTCTCGGAGGACGAGGGAGACGCCGAGGCCGGGGCGGAGGCGGAGGCGGGCGGGGTGCTGCTGGAGGGGGTCCCGCCGCCCGAGTCCGAGCATCCGGTGAGGGTGGTGACCAGACACAGGGCGGCGACGATCAGGGCCGTGTGCGGTCGGCGGTGGCGCATGGACATCGTGTCTCCAAGTGGTGTGCGGGGCACGCCGATGTCCGGCAGGAGCCCGGCCCATGCACGGATCCGTCCGTACGACGGTGAACACGGGCACCGCTGAGAGATGTCGGCAGGAGGGGGCCGACGCACGAGCGACAGCGCCTGAACGGCCTACACAACGGCCCGCATCCGGTCATCCCAGGTCGAGAAGTTCCTCGTGGAAGCCGCCGAAGCCGCGCTCGCGGTCGATCAGGTGGATCTCCAGGATCCAGTGGCAGGCGCGTCCGGCCCGGTCACGCAGGCGCCGCGCCGTGGACGTGATCGCCTCGTCCACGGCGACGGGCACCGGCTCGGCCCCGCGCTACGCCCGCACCAGCGCGGAGCTCAGCCGCCCGGGGGCGGCCAGCATGTCGGCCGTGGTCGCGCCCTTGGTGAACAGCCGCCCGAAATTGGCGGGACCTTGTCACCCGACGCCTTGAGAACCTTCCGGCGCCCGTCGGACCCGGTGGCGGCGTCGAGCACCGTCCCGCAGCCCACCCCGCAGTACGAGCACACGGTCCGCACCTGCGGCCACCGTGCGCCCACATTCGTACGGTCGGATGAGACCACCCGACCGTACGAAATGCCCGTTACCCCGACGTCAACCCCAAGTGATCACGGGCGGTTACGCCCGCCACACACCGGCCGGCCGGGGGCTGTGAGGGATGACTGCTCACACGCCGTGAGGTGCGCCCTAGAACCAGTCGGACTCGTCTTTCCGGACCACACACAGCGCCCAGATGACGAAGCCCGAGAACGCGATCAGCACGACCGACCAGATCGGGTAGTAGGGCAGGGAAAGAAAGTTGGCGATGATGACGAGTCCGGCGATGACCACACCGCCGACGCGTGCCCACGTCGCGGTCTGGATCAGCCCGAAGCTGATGATCACCGCGAGTACGCCCAGGACGAGGTGGACCCAGCCCCAGCTGGTCAGGTCGAACTGGAAGACGTAGTTGCGTGTGGTGACGAAGACGTCGTCCTTGGCGATCCCCATGATGCCCCGGCAGATACCGAGCACCCCGACGAGCATGAGCATGATGCCGGCGAAGATCGTCAGGCCGCCTGCCCACGCCTGCTTCGTCGTGTCGGCCGGCTGCGAGTGTGTCGCGGTCATGGTGGTGCCTCGTTTCGTGTTCGTCCGGCACGCGCTCAGCGTCCGGAGCCGGAGGAGCCGGAGGCGGTGTCGGTACCCGGGCCTTCGGCCGGACCGTGGCCGGCCAGCACCAGCTGCTTCGCCTTGATGAACTCCTCGTCCGTGATGTCGCCGCGCGCGCGGATCTCGGACAGCCTGGCCAGCTCGTCGACGCTGCTGGGCCGGTCCGTGACGCCCGCGGTCTTCTTGATGTAGCTGTCGAAGGCCTTCTGCTGCTCACGGGCCTGCGCGATCTCCCGGCGGCCCATGTTCTTGCCACGGGCGATCATGTAGACGAAGACGCCCAGGAAAGGCAGGAAGACGGTGAGCACCAGCCAGCCGGCCTTCCCCCAGCCGCTCATGCCGTCGTCGCGGAAGATGTCGCCGATGACGCGGAACAGCAGGACGAACCACATGATCCACAGGAAGAACCAGAGCATGCTCCAGAAGACGCTCATCAGGGGATAGTCGTACGCCAGGTAGGTCTGCGCGTTCATGTCTCTTCTCCGTCCCGGGCGCTCGCCCAGCCACCTTTGCCTGCGTCTTCAGCGTGGGCCGACGGGGGCCGGGTGGCCTCACCCGACGGGGGTGAACTCGGCGGGTGGGGTGTCAGGCCGTCGGGGCCTGGCCGGACGAGCCCGTGACGCCCGCCTTCCGAAGCGCGGACCGCCAGGCGAAGGCGACCGCCGCCTCGGCCAGACCGAGCAGGACGAGCCACAGGCCGAGCAGCCGGGTCAGGGCCTGCGCCGACTCGGCGGGCAGGGCCAGTACGACGATCCCCGCGACGATGCCGAGCACCGCGACGCCCACGAGCACGCCGCGGTGCGGCAGGTCCTTGGCGGCGATGGCGGTGTAGAGGGTGAGGACGCCGGACACCAGCCAGACGACGCCGACGATCAGGGAGAGCGCGGTGATGGTCTGCAGCGGGTTCCGCAGGCACAGCACCCCGGCCAGCAGGAACAGCACGGCGATGAGCAGCCCCGACAGCCGTTCGCCCTGCTCGTCCCGCGCGAAGACCGCCACGAACCGCAACACCCCCATGACCAGCAGGTACAGGCCGATGAGGACCGCCAGAACGTGCAGTGTCTCCGCCGGCCAGACCAGGATCAGGATGCCGGGCACCAGCGTGACGACCGCCGAGCCCAGGATCCAGGTCCATGAGCGGCCCAGTCGTGCCAGTGCGTCGGCGGGATCGTCGACCGGCCGGGGGGCCGCCCCGCCGGCGGGGGGTTCCGGTCCGGTGTGCGGCGCCGGACCATGCGGCATGGTCATGGCTCCTCCTCGCATGATCGAGCGGGGCGTTCCCGGACCGCTGAAGGGGCCGGCGGTACGCGGGAACCTGACCGCCTCAGCGTCCCGCGCGCCGCAGCCCGCCGGGTCACCCCTGGCGGGTGATCCGTCGGCGGCGGCGCCGCCAGGGCGAAGGGGTGGAACCGGGGCGTTCGCACGCCCTGCCGACCGCATCGCTGTCGCCGCGTACCTGGGCGCCAGCGGCCGATTCGACCGTGCCCCCACCGGGTTCGCCCAGTCCTGCGCCGACCAGAACGAACGGGACTTCGAGGCGCTGGGAGCGGCCTGCCGCTCCGGGCGGATCAGGGCAGAGCGCCTCTGATCAGTCGGCCCGGCCCTCCGGCAGCTGCCTCATCTCCAGCACCCGCAGTCCCAGCGACTGGAACCGGGCCAGCAGCCCGTACAAGTGCGCATCGTCCACGACGGGGCCGAACAGGACCGTCTGGCCGGCCATCTTCACGTGGCCCAGCTCCGGGAAGGCCTTGGTCAGCGTTTCCGACATGTGTCCCTCGACGCGGATCTCGTAACGCATGGGCTTTTCTCCCGCGAGCAGCGTGGGGCGGGTGGGCGACGTCCTCACCTGCGAGCGTCCGCCTCTGCGTCCGGCCGGGCCTCACCCGGTACAGGTGACCTGCCTTCTCCGGCACACGACGATCCGCTCAGTGCTTCAGGACGATCTTGAAGGTGATGATCAGCAGGCCGAGCACCAGGTTGACCAAGGCGGTGCCGGCCATGAGACGCCGGGGGGCACCGGCCCGGCGTGCAGCGGCCACGGACCAGCCCACCTGCCCGGCCACGGCGACCGACAGCGCCAGCCAGAGCGCGCCCTTCACGTCCAGCCCGAGGAGAGGGCTGAGGGCCACCGCGGCGGCGGGCGGGACGGCCGCATTGACGATCGGCCACTCGTCGCGGCACACGCGCAGCACGGTCCCGCGGTCCAGTGCGTTACGCCGCGCCAGCCGCGCTCCGAACAGCTGCGCGTGTACGTGCGCGATCCAGAACACCACGCCGGTGAGCAACAGCAGCAGCACCAGTTCCGCGCGGGGAAAGGAGCCCAGTGAGCCGGCGCCGACGACCACGGAGGCCGCGAGGAGGGAGCCGTAGACGCCGCCCGTGTAGTCGGCACGTGCTCGGCGCTCGGCTCTGTCCGGTCGGCCCGTGACGGGTCCGCTGGTTCGGGACACTGGTGCCTCCTCGGGCTCGGCTCAGGGCGTCGGTCCGGTCGCCCCGGCCGGAGCGTCGGCGTCCTGCGGGCGGGGACGGCTCTGCCGGCCGGCAGCCGGGGTGTGACCAGGAAGCTGAGGAGGGTGATGCCGCCGGTGGCGAGGATCGCCGCTGTCAGACCGTCGAGCCGCGCCGTGGCGCAGGAGTCAAGTCCGTGACGGCCTCGACCCCGGACGGCGGCGGTCCGGCGCCGCCGCCCTTCCCATCGCAGCCGAGGAGCTCGCACCGCGCCTCACCCGCCACGGGGGAGGGACTGCGCTCGCGGCAGGCCGGCGTGTTCGGTCCGGCCGCCGAGGACCGTTCACACCAGTCCGATCACACCAGTCCGAGTTCGCGCGCGCGGCGCACCGCTTCGTTGCGCCGGTTCACCGCCAGCTTCCGGTAGACGCTCTTGAGGTGGGTCTTCACCGTGTTCACCGACACGTAGAGGTCTGCGGCGATCTCCTCGGTCGACATCATCCGGGCCAGCCGCTCCAGCACATCCCGCTCGCGTCCGCTCAACTCCACGACGAGCGGAGAGGGCTGCCCGTCGACCGGGGCCGGTTCACCAGGACGCGACGGAGCGGGCGTCAGCCAGTCCGCGGCCAGCTCCTGGAGCGGGGCGGTGGACAGCAGAGGCCGGATCCACGGCCGCGCGTCGAGGAAGGGTCTGCGAAGCTGCTCGCGCCGGGCGCTGAGGAGTGCCTGCGCGACGAGCCTGTGTGCTGTGGCGTCGTCTCCCGCCGCCTGCGCGGCCTGTGCCCTGACCAGCACTGCCCGAACGGTCACCGCCGGCCCGATCCGGCCCCCGGTGTCGATGCTGTCGAGCAGACCGACGGCCTCTTCCGGGCGACCTGCGGCGAGCAGCATCCGCGCGGCTTCCACAGCACAGGCCGGCTGGTCGCCGGAGACGTCCTGGAGCACATCGGCGGCCATCCGAGGCCGTCCTTCGGCCATGTGCGCGGCCGAAACGACCAGCGCCTCCTGGCCCGCCGCCCAGGGCGAGGCGACGGAGACGCGGATGCCTGGGTCCGCCGCCTCGACGGCGGCCCGAGCGTGGCCCTGGACCAGCAGGAGACGCGCCTTGGTGAGGGCCCGTCCCGCGGCGATCACCGGATCGTGCGTCGCGGAGGGGAGTGGGGCCGTCTCGTCGAGAAGGGTCTGCGCCCGGCTCAGCTCGTCGCGGTCCACGGCCACGGCGGCCAGCACCAGCAACCCGATGCCCGTGCCGGCACCGGAGACGCCCGGCTCGGGCGGGCGGAACCTCTCCGCCTCGGAGGCACCCGCGAGAGCCTTGCGCTCCGCCCTGCCGATCCAGCCGTTCAGGTAGTCGATCAGTGCCAGGTGCCCCAGCGACTCCTCACGGGGCAGCACGGTGGACGCCTCGCCATGCGTGCCCGCCACTGTGGTCAGGGCGGCGCGCGCGTCCTCGAAGCGCCCGGCCCACAGGCGGGTGGAGCCGAGATGGGTCATGAGGAGCGCATGGAGTTCGGGATGCCTGTCCAGGAGGTGCTCCGGGACCTCCCGCCGGAGCCGGGCGGCCGCCTCCGCGGCCTCCTCGGCCTGCTCGGGAGAACCGGTCAGCCGGGCGGCCAGCGTCTCCAGCAGCGCACAGCTCAGTTGTGCGGCCGCCCCGGCGTGCGGGTCGGCGGCAAGCCGCTCCTCGGCGCGGCGCAGATGGGACAGACCGCGCTCGACGTCGCACCGGGACAGGTCGCGGGCCGCCCGGACGAGCTCCGTCGCGGGGCCGGTGGCGTCGGGGTCCATCGCGGCGAACAACTGGTCGAGGTCTCCCGAGCGCAGGCCGGTGAAGAGCTGTCCGATCGCCAGGTCGTCGACGAGGGCTCCGGCGGTGAAACCCCAGTCGCCCGAGGCGGCGCCGTGAGCGAGTGTCTCCGGGAGGGATCCGGAACGGCGCAGCCACAGCGCGGCACGTCGGTGGAGCTCGGGCTCAAGGCCGGGCAGGCGGACCCGCAGGTGGGCCCGGAGTATCTCCCCGAACAGCGGGTGGAGCCGGTACCACGCGTGCCCGAGATCCTCGACGAACGCGTTCGCGCGGTGCAGCTCGACGAGCAGGGCCTCGGCGTCGGTCCGCCCGGTCAGCGCGTTCGCCAGATCAGGACTGAAACGCTGGAGGACGCTGACGCGCAGCAGGAGATCCTGTGTCGCCTCCGGCTGCCGCTTGAGCACCTCGGCCAGCAGGAAGTCCGCGACCGCGCTCCGGTCCGCCTCGAACTCCTTCAGATAGAGCTCCGGGGCCGCGCTCTCTCGCGCGGCCAGGGCACACAGGCACAGGCCGGCGGCCCAGCCCCGGGTGCGGTCCACCAGGCCGCGCGCGGCGTCGACCGGCAGGCGCAGACCGTGCAGTTCCAGCAGCGAGACGGCCTCCTCGGGAGTGAAGGCCAGCTCGGCGCCACGCAGCTCCGTCAGCTCGCCGGCCGCCCGATAGCGGTGCAACGGCAGCAGGGGTTCGGTGCGGGTGACCAGGACCAGGCGCATGCCCTGCCCGGCGTGGTGCAGGACGAATTCCAGCTGCTCGGCGACCTCGGGGTTGGTCACGCGGTCGAACTCGTCGACCACGAGGGTCACGGGCTGCTGACGTGCGTCCAGATCGGCGGCGAGGGCCGCCAGCAGCTTGCGGTCCACGCGCGCCGCCTCCATCGGGACCCCGACCGCGCCGGAGACCGGCGCACCGCACGCGCGCAGAGCCTCCAGCACGTACGCCCAGAACACACCGGGCTGCCGGTCCTCGTCCTCAGCGGTGAGCCAGGCGACCGGCTGTGGCAGGCCGGCGGCCCAGTCGGCGGCCAGCAGGGTCTTGCCCGCGCCCGCCGCTCCGTTGATCAGGGTCAGCCGCGTCCGAAGAGCCTTGTCGAGGTGCCGGTCGAGCCGCTGCCGCCGCAGGTAGGCGGCGGGCCGCGTCGGCAGGGCGATCCGCGTGCGGAGAATCGAGTCCCCCAGAGGATCCACGCGCGGAACGCTTGGATCAGCCCGTCCAGGAGCATGCTCGTGGATCTCCGCCACAGCGCTCACCACCGCTGACTGTCAGGGGTCGGGTCATGGGCCCTCTCGCCCCCAGGGTCCCAGCCTTTCCGGCCACGCGCGCGGGGGCGGATTTCTCGACGGGGAATGCAGGGCGTGCCGGCACCCGCACACCAGTGGTCACCGCACTCTCGAGGCATGCCCTCCGGTTCTCCGCGCGCGGGCGGATCAGGAAGCCCACCGGGCCGCCGAGACGGTTCTCGTCATCCTGGGTGGTCAGCGCGTGGATCACGAGGAGGGCGTCGGCGGGATTCCGTGCTCGGTGGACCGCCGCGCCGCCAGATGCCCTGCCTGCTGCGGGCGTTCGCCTCGGCAACCAGGGCGCGCAGCAACTCGTCCTGGGTCAGGAGTCGGAGGTGGCCCGGATCGGCGTCCCATTCGCGGCCACCGGCCAGCGGACGGATCTGGAGGTAAGGCCCCTCATGGCCCATGACCCGCCCGAACCGGTGCCGCACGGTGTCGTGGACAGCGTCTCCCACCTCCAGGAACGGGACCGGCTCCGGCGTCACGAACCGACCCCCTTGGCGATCACAGCCGCCAGCTGCAGCGCCACAGGCGCCGAGCAGACCCCGAGGTGGACGAGCGCGTAGCGGGTCTCGCCCTCCCCGTCGCCCGCCCATGGGGTGCGGACGTCCATCGCGGGGAGCTGGACTCCTGCCTGGCTGAGAGCGCCGGCCAGGGCGTCGCGTGCGTCGAGCGCTTCCTGGACCTGGGGCGTACGGGGTTTCGAAGGGCCCGTGACGATGGCGGTGTGGCCGGTAGCGGGGGTGATCGAGTGGTGCGGGGGCCGGTGCGTGGGGGGCATACGTGTCCTCGTCCTTCGCCGGTCGGTCTGTCGGGTTCGTCGGTCCGACGGATTCCATGACCCCGGCAAGCTGCGTGAATTACGCTGCGTAGTCCGGGTGTTACGAGGATGCGCCCGGATGTGACCGATCACGCCGTGGACGTGCGGTGCTTCCCCGTCCTACGGCGCTGGTTCCACACCTTCCACACCGACCACGAGCCGGCGGCTCGGAGGGGAGTCGGCCGTATGCCGCAGCGACGGGTCATCACCGGCCGCAGCCAGGAGCCGCGTCAGAGGTTCGCCGAGGAGCTGCGGACCCTGCGGGCCGGGAGCGGGACGAGTCTGCGGCAGCTCGGCGAACGGCTGGGCTGGGACTACTCCCTGTTCGGCAAGATGGAGAAGGGCGAGACGCTCGGCAGCCCCGAGGTCGTCCAGGCCCTGGACCAGCACTACGGGACGCCGGGGCTGTTACTGGCGCTGTGGGAGCTCGCCGCCGGGGACCATACGCAGTTCCGCGAGCGGTACCGGCGGTACATGGCGCTGGAGGCCGAGGCGGTGAGTCTGTGGCATTTCGCGGTGAGCGTGCTGCCGGGGTTGTTGCAGACGCCGGGGTATGCGCGCGAGGTGCTGGGGGCGGGCGGACTCCGGGGGAAGGAACTGGAGCAGCAGGTCGAGGCCCGGATGGGGCGGCGGGAGTTGCTGGAGGGAGAGGACGCGCCGCCGTTCCGGACGATCCTGTCGGAGGCGGTGCTGCGGACGCCGTTGCGGGAAGTGGCGGAGTGGCGTGGGCAGTTGGAGTACCTGAGGGAAGCTGCGGATCGTCCCCATGTGACGGTCCACGTGCTTCTGCACAGTGCAGGGCTGCACGGTCTCATGAGCGCAGACATGTGGTACCTGCTCCTTCCCGAGGGCAGGACCGTCGCGTATACCGAGAACGGATACCGGGGCGAACTCATCGAGGAATCCGCACCTGTTGTGCGTTTGCAGAAGACGTACGATGCGGTGCGCGACTTGGCGCTCACCCCGGCGGAATCGCGCAAGTTCATTCTGCGGATGTTGGAGGAAGCAACGTGCGAACCATCGACCTGAGCGACGCTTCTTGGCGGAAGAGCAGCTACAGCAACCAGGACGGTGGCGCGTGCGTCGAGGTCTCCGATGACTTCGCGGTCATCGTCCCGGTACGGGACAGCAAGGTGTCGCACGGGCCGGTTCTCGTGTTCCCGGCCGCTGGCTGGTCCTCCTTCGTCTCAGCGGTCAAGGGCGGACAGCTGAGCGCCTGAACGAGCAGGCCGACGGCCCCGCGACGGTTCGATCCGCGGGGCCGCACACTCGCCAAACAACCAGGTCAGGCGTCCTTCTTCACCGGTTCCAGAATCGCCACGCACTCCACGTGGTGCGTCATCGGGAACAGGTCGAACGCCCGCAGCATCCGGACCTTGTAGCCGCTGTCGCGGAAGTACGCCAGGTCGCGGGCCAGGGCTGCCGGGTCGCAGGCCACGTAGGCGATGCGGCGGGCGCCGAGCGACGCCAAGTGCTCCACCGTCTTCTTGCCCGCCCCCGCACGCGGCGGGTCCAGGACGATCAGGTCGACCTCGGTGATGCCCGTACGCGGGAGGACCGATTCGACCTTGCCCTGTTCGATGCGGACGCGGTCGAACGCGGCCAGGTTGTGACGGGCGTCCTCGACCGCGCGCTTGCCCGACTCGATGCCCAGCACCGCGCCCTGGTCGCCGATGCGGTCCGCGATCGCGCCGGCGAAGAGGCCGACGCCGCAGTACAGGTCGAGCGCCATCTCGCCCTTGCGGGGCAGCAGGCCCTGCATGACGGCCTTGACCAGCGTGTCCGCCGCCTGCGGGTGCACCTGCCAGAAACCGCCGCTGCCGACGCGGTGCGTGCGGCCGTCGGCGCGCTCGCGGACGAACCCGCGGCCGTGGACCCGGTGGATGCCGCCGTCCTTCTCGTCGACGCGCAGCACGGAGACCGGCTTGTCGAGTTCGACCAGGGGCAGGCGTGCGCCGGGGCGCGGGGTCAGGATGACCTGGCGGTCCTGGGAGCCCGTCGCCGCGATCGCCTCGATGGACTCCATGCCCGTCCAGTCGCGCTTCTCGATGCCGAGTTCGGAGACGCCCGGCGCCGCGATCATGCAGTGCTCGACCGGCTCGACCTCGTGCGAGCGGTGGCGGCGCAGGCCGGCCTTCCCGGTGTCGGGGTCGACCGCGTACTGCACGCGCGTGCGCCACTGCGGGACCTCACCCGCCGGGAGCTTGTCGCCCTCGGCCGGCATGACCGTGCCGTCCCAGCCGGCCTCCTCGGGCGTGAGGCCCGCGAGGCGCTGGAGCTGCTCGGCGATGACCTCGCCCTTGAGGCGGCGCTGCGCGCCCGGCTTGGCGTGCTGCCAGTCGCAGCCGCCGCAGCGGCCGGGGCCGGCGTACGGGCAGGGCGCCTCGACGCGGTCCTTGGACGCCTCGATGACGGTGACCGCGTCGGCGCGCAGGAAGCGGGCGCCTTCCTCGCCGTCCGTGACGCGGGCCACGACCTTCTCGCCGGGCAGCGCGTGCCGGACGAACAGGACCTGGCCCTCGTTCGTGCGGGCGATGCAGTGGCCACCATGGGCGACGGGGCCGATCTCGACCTCGTACTCCTCCCCGACCAGCGACTTCTTCGGTTCTGCCTGCATGGCGGGGGACTCCACAACGTAAGAAAGCAAGGGACACGGCGAACGGCCGGACAACAGCCCACCAGTCTACGTGGGTGTTGTCCGGCCGCTCGCCACACGACAGCCGAGGGGGTCAGCCCTTGTTCGAGGGCTCCTTCGGGCGCTTCTCGACCGGGCCGCGGCGCACCGCACCCGGCGCGTTCCACTCGGAGCGCCTGCGGGCCCGCTTCTTGGCGGCCTCGGAGGACTCCAGCTGGTAGGGCACGGAGGTGACCATGATGCCGGGGGTGAACAGGAGGCGGCCCTTGAGGCGCAGGGCGGACTGGTTGTGGAGCAGGTGCTCGTACCAGTGGCCGACCACGTACTCGGGGATGATCACGCTGACCGCGTCGCGCGGGGAGTCGCGGCGCAGGCTCTTCACGTACTCGATGATCGGGCGCGTGATCTCGCGGTAGGGCGAGTCGAGGACCTTGAGCGGTACGTCGATGCCGCGCCGCTCCCACTCCTCGCGCAGGGCCTTCGTCTCGGCCGGATCGACGTTCACGCTGAGCGCCTCGAGGGTGTCGCTGCGCATGAGCTTCGCGTAGGCGAGGGCGCGCAGCGTCGGGCGGTGGATCTTGGAGACGAGGACGATCGAGTGGACGCGGGACGGCCGGACGCTGTCGTCGGTCGGCGTCTCGGGGGCCTGGATCTCCTCGGCCACGCGGTCGTAGTGCTTACGGATCGCGGTCATCGTCGCGTAGAAGATGCACATGCCGAGGAGGGCGACCCAGGCGCCGTGCGTGAACTTCGTGACGAGGACCACGACGAGCACGAGGCCGGTGAAGAACGCGCCGAAGGTGTTGATGGCGCGCGAGCGGACCATGTGGCGGCGCTTGGCCTGGTCCTTCTCGGTGCGCAGATGGCGGTTCCAGTGCCGGACCATGCCGGTCTGGCTCAGCGTGAACGAGACGAACACGCCGACGATGTACAGCTGGATCAGTCGCGTCGAGTCGGCGCCGTAGATGACGACGAGGAGCGCCGCGGCGCCGGCGAGGAGCACGATGCCGTTCGAGAACGCGAGGCGGTCGCCGCGGGTGTGCAGCTGGCGCGGCAGGTAGCGGTCCTGGGCGAGGATCGAGCCGAGGAGCGGGAAGCCGTTGTACGCGGTGTTGGCCGCGAGGAAGAGGACCAGCGCGGTGGCCGCGGCGAGGATGATGAAGAGGAAGCTGCCCTTACCGAAGACGGCCTCGGCGACCTGGGAGATCACCGGGTTCTGGACGTAGCTCCCGCCGACCGCGACGCCGTTGTGGATCAGGTCGGTCGCCGGGTTCTCGGCCATGCGGACGTTGGTCGACATGGCCAGGGCGATGATGCCGCAGAACATGGTGACGGCCAGCAGGCCCATCGCCGCGAGCGTGGTCGCCGCGTTCTTCGACTTCGGCTTGCGGAACGCCGGTACGCCGTTGCTGATCGCCTCGACACCGGTGAGCGCGGCACAGCCGGAGGAGAACGCGCGCAGCAGCAGGAAGACGAGGGCGAAGCCCGCGAGACCCTGGTGTTCGGCCTTGATGTGGAAGTCGGCGGTGGGCGCCTTCATGGTGTCGTCGAGGACGAGCCCGCGGAACGCGCCCCACGCGATCATGATGAAGACGCCGGCCACGAAGACGTAGGTCGGGATGGCGAAGAGCTTCCCGGACTCCTTCACGCCGCGCAGGTTCATCAGCGTGAGCAGCACGATGACGATGACGGCGCACAGGACCTTGTGCTCGACGACGAACGGGATCGCCGAGCCGAGGTTCTCGATGCCGGAGGCGATCGACACGGCGACGGTGAGGACGTAGTCGACGAGGAGGGCGCTCGCGACGGTGAGTCCG
The DNA here is from genome assembly GCF_026340095.1 of Streptomyces sp. NBC_01446. GTDB lineage: Bacteria > Actinomycetota > Actinomycetes > Streptomycetales > Streptomycetaceae > Streptomyces > Streptomyces aureus. Next base: position 2,036,032 of record NZ_JAPEPO010000001.1, read on the forward strand.
GCCTTGGGGCCGAGGTTCGTGGTCGCGACCTCGTAGTCACCGCCGCCGCTCGGGTACGCGTGGACGTTCTGGCGGTAGGAGGCGACCACGGTGAACATCAGCACCACGACCGCGACGGCGATCCAGGGGCTGAAGTGGTACGCCGACACGCCCGCGATGGAGAGGACCAGCAGCACCTCTCCCGGCGCATAGGCCACGGAGGACAGCGGGTCGGAGGCGAAAACGGGGAGGGCGATGCGCTTCGGCAGGAGCGTTTCTCCGAGCCGGTCGCTGCGCAGAGCGCGCCCGATCAAGATCCGTTTGGGCACGTCGGTCAGTTTGGACACGCAGAGGATCGTAAGCGTTCGAACGGGGGGCCGCCCACCCACCACCCCCCAAGTGCACCGGAACCTCACACAAGGCCTCGCACCGGGCCTCACGCCGGGCGGTCCTGGCGAGGGGTTTCGGCCTCAGCCGCGGCCGGTCCGGGCGACGGCCCGTCCCGCCTTTTCCCAGTTCGAACGCAGCCGGGACAGATAGTCGGCGGCCTGGCTGCCGGGCGTCGCGCCGCGCGCGAAGGCCTGCATGTTCCCCGCGCCCGCGTTGTAGCCGAGGGCGAGCAACTCGTCCTTGTCGTACGGGCCCGAGGGGTGCGCGGGCAGTTGCCGCGCCAGGTCGTGGAGGTACCAGGCAGCCGCGCGCACGGCAAGGTCCCGGTCGTCGGGCAGCTCCTCCCACCGGCGCCCCGCGAAGGCCCGGCCCCGCTTGGTCTCGTCGAACGCGGCGCGGTGCATGTTGGCGATCCCGAAGGCGGCGCCCGGCTTGTAGCGCTGCCAGGCGCGCTCCAGGGCGGGGTCGTGGGGTTTGTACGACTCGTTGTAGAGGATCGCCATGAGGAGCCGCGGGCTGACGCCGGCCTCGGCGGCGCGGGCCCGGACCTGCGGGGCGTAGGCCGCCGGGTCGTACTTGCCTGAGGGGGTGGTGGGGCTGCCGGGGCTGGGCTTCGGCGTGGAGGTCGTGGGCGTTCGCGAGGGGTGGGCGGACGCATCCGGCTTCCTCGTGGCCCCCGTAGCTCCCGTGGCGCCACCGGTCCCGTCCGTGCTCGTATCCCCCGACCGCCCGCACGCCCAGGACACCAGGAGGACGAGCAGCACCGCGCCCCAGAGCCAGGGCCTGCGCCTGGTCTGCCCGCCCCGCTCCGCCATCCCCCGGCCTCCTCTGACGAAAGACCCTAGGCCCCGGCCCCGCGGAGCCGGCGGGCCGGGTTCGGGTCGGCCCGTTCGGCGAGCCGGCCGACCAGCAGCCGCACCACGGCCACGATGTCCGGGTCGTCCACGAAGTAGACCTGGCGGCGCCCTTCGCGCCGGGACCGGACGAGCCCGGCGAGCTTCAGCTTGGTCAGATGCTGGCTCACGGCGGGCAGCGCGCCGCCGACGCGGTCGGCGAGGCCTGTGACATCGCTCTCACCCTGCGCGAGGGCCCACACGATGTGCAGCCGGGCCGAGGAGGCGAGCAGTCCGAACGCGCCGGCAGCCTCCGCGATGACCTCGGCGGGCGGGTCGTCGAAGGCGGGCCGGTCATCGAAGTCGCGTACGCGCGTCACCACCGTCGTCGTCCTCTTCCACATCCGCGTCGGCTCACCGGGCCAAGGAGGACCCCAGTCTAGGTGGGCACTGTGACGCCCGTAACGCCGCTGTGGTCCGGGTTTACGCGCGAGAGAAGGGGTGGATACGGTGCGGGAGATGTCCCGCAGCCACCTCCCCGCGCAACGGCCGGTCGCACCTCGGGGTGACCACACCGCGCCGTTGCCGGAACCCGCGTCCGCACCCGCCGCGCTCCCGCCGGAGAAGCCGCCGACGGCGCACGGGCCGGCCGCGGACAAGCCGGACGAGCAGCGCACGGCCATGAAGAGTCCGCACAGGCTGCCGGTGGTAGCGGGGAAGCCGGACACGCAGCCCGCCAAGCCGCGCGACGCGTTCTTCGACAACGCCAAGTAACTGGCCATCGTCCTCGTCGCGATGGGTCACGCCTGGGAGCCCCTGCGCGGCGACAGCCGGGCGGCGGCCGCCCTCTACATCACCGTCTACACCTTCCACATGCCGGCGTTCATCGTCATCTCCGGCTACTTCTCGCGCAGTTTCGACGCGAGCCCGGGACGCCTCAAGCGCCTGGTGACCGGGGTCGCCGTGCCGTACGTGATCTTCGAGGTCGCGTACACCTTCTTCAAGCGCTGGGCGAACGACGACCCGACCTACCCGATCAGTCTCCTCGACCCCTGGTACCTGACCTGGTTCCTGATCGCGCTGTTCATCTGGCGGCTCACCACCCCGCTGTGGAAGATCGTCCGCCTGCCCGTGCCGCTCGCGCTGGCCATCGCGGTGCTCGCCGCCGTCTCCCCCGACATCGGCGACGACCTCGACCTCCAGCGCGTCCTGCAGTTCCTCCCCTTCTTCGTGCTCGGCCTCGTCCTCAAGCCGGAGCACTTCCAGCTCGTACGCCGTCGCGAGGCGCGGATCCTGGCCGTCCCCGTCGTCGCGGCCGCCCTGCTGTTCGCCTACTGGGCGGCCCCGCGCATGAACGCCGCCTGGTTCTACCGCCGGGACAGCGCCCAGGAACTCGGCGCCCCCGGCTGGTCGGGCGCCGTCATGACACTCGCCATGTTCGGCTGCTCCGTCGTCCTCGTCGCGTGCTTCTTCGCCTGGGTCCCGCGCCGCAAGACGTGGTTCACGGCACTCGGCGCAGGCACCCTGTACGGCTATCTCCTGCACGGGTTCGTCGCCAAGGGCTCCCGCTTCTGGGACTGGTACGACCTTCGGTGGCTGCACACCCCGCTCGGCGAGATCACCGTCACGCTGGCCGCCGCCGCTCTCATCACCAGCCTGTGCACCCCGCCCGTGCAACGCCTCTTCCGCTTCGCGATGGAACCGGAGATGAAGTGGGCGTTCAGGCGGGACGCCGCCGAGATCGCGGGCAGGGGCGGCGCGCGGCCAAGCTGATCAAGCTTCCGGCTACGCGGATGCAGGCAACGGAGGCCATGCGGCTTAAGCTCGTCTCCTGGCAACGCGGCACGCGATTGCCTCTAGTTGCCCGGCAGACTGAGAGAGAAGAGTGAGCGAGATGTTTTCGCAGGTCATCGGGGCGACCGGGAGTGCGGGGTAGCGGCCGGTGCACATCGTCATCATGGGGTGCGGCCGGGTGGGTTCAGCCCTGGCCCAGAACCTTGAGCAACAGGGGCACACGGTAGCGGTCATCGACCAGGACCCCACGGCGTTCCGCCGCCTGGGCTCCGGCTTCGGCGGCCGCCGCGTCACGGGGGTCGGCTTCGACCAGGACACCCTGCGCGAGGCGGGGATCGAGGAGGCCGGCGCGTTCGCGGCCGTCTCCAGCGGGGACAACTCGAACATCATCGCCGCCCGCGTGGCCCGCGAGATGTTCGGCATCGAGAACGTCGCGGCCCGTATCTACGACCCGCGTCGCGCCGAGGTCTACCAGCGCCTGGGCATCCCGACCGTCGCGACCGTGCGGTGGACCGCGGACCAGATGCTGCGCAGGCTCCTGCCGTCCGGCGCCGAGCCGCTGTGGCGCGACCCCACCGGGGGCGTCCAGCTCGCCGAGGTGCACGCCTCGGTCGCGTGGGTGGGCCACAAGATCAGCCGGCTCCAGGAGGAGACCGGCGTCCGGGTCGCGTTCGTCACCCGGCTCGGCGAGGCGATCCTGCCCACGTCGCAGACGGTCCTGCAGGAAGGCGACCTGGTGCACGTGATGATGCGCACCGACGACGTCGAGAAGGTCGAAGCGGCGTTCGCCGAGGGTCCTGAAGAGGAGGGCGGTCACTGATGAGGGTCGCCATTGCCGGAGCGGGCGCGGTGGGCCGGTCCATCGCCGGTGAGCTCCTGGAGAACGGGCACGAGGTCCTTCTCATCGACAAGGCGCCGACCGCCATCTCGGTCGAGCGCGTCCCGCAGGCGGAGTGGCTGCTCGCCGACGCCTGTGAGATCACGTCCCTGGACGAGGCGGCGCTCCAGCGCTGCAACGTGGTCATCGCGGCCACCGGCGACGACAAGGTCAACCTCGTCGTCTCGCTGCTCGCGAAGACCGAGTACGGGGTCCCGCGGGTCGTCGCCCGCGTGAACAACCCGAAGAACGAGTGGCTCTTCAATGAGTCGTGGGGCGTCGATGTCGCGGTCTCCACGCCGCGCCTCATGTCCGCGCTCGTCGAGGAGGCGGTGAGCGTGGGCGACCTGGTCCGCCTGCTGCGCTTCAGCCACGGCGACGCGAACCTGGTGGAGCTGACGCTGCCGCCCGAGTCGGCGCTGGCCGGCACGCGCGTGGGCGACGTCCAGTGGCCCGAGGACACGTCCCTGGTGACGATCATCCGCGGGACCCGTGTCCTGGCCCCGTCCCAGGAGGACTCGCTGGAGGCGGGCGACGAGCTGCTGTTCGTGGCCGCCCAGGCCCGCGAGGAACAGCTCGAGGACCTGCTGTCCGTCCGCCGCGAGGACGTCGCGGGCTGACGGTTCTTCCGTAGCTACGAGAAGGGGCCCCGGAGTCGAAACTCCGGGGCCCTTTTTGCTTCCAGATGCGCGGGGAACTGCGCGACAAGCCCTCACAGGCCCGCAGGCGCGAACGAGCCTCATACCTCCCGGCGATGGCGCGCTGCGCCCTCCTTGCGGGCAGCCTTCGCTTCCTTCTCGGCCTTCTCCTCCGCCTCCATCTCCGCGAACACGTCGATGGGCGCGGGCGCCTTCGCCAGGAAGACCCAGGTCAGCCAGACGGCGAGCAGGAAGGGCGGGATCTTCAGGGCGATCAGGACCCAGCCGAACTTCGTGGTGTCGGCCCACCAGTACATCGGGAAGAGGATCGCGCACTTGGCGAGCAGGATCAGGCCCCAGGCCCAACTGGCCTTCGCGTAGGCCTTCTTGCGGCCGGGGTTGCGCGTGCGCCAGGAGAGGTTCTCCTTGAAGACCGGTCCCAGTATCAGGCCGATCAGCGGCACCCCGCACAGCGTGGTGACGATGTAGGCGACGGCCAGGCCCAGCGTGTAGAGCATGCCGGGCAGATAGAAGTCCTTGGCATTGCCCGTCATCATCGCGAAGACGACGCCGAAGGCCACGCCGAAGACGCCGCTGAAGGCGTGCTTGACAGTGCCCTTCATGACCAGGCGGACCACGACCAGGACCAGGGACACCGCGAGGGCCGCGACGGCCGACATGTGCAGGTCCTTGTTGATCGTGAAGATGGTCACGAAGAGGAGACCGGGAACGACGGTCTCCACCAAGCCCCGCACGCCACCGAAGGCCTCGAAGAGGGCGGCCTCGGTCACCGCCTTCGAGTCGGATTCCTGATCCGCGGTCGGCTTGTCGAGGGACGTCACCGGCTACTCCCGTCCGAGCGGTCTGAGTTCATATTTCGGGTTGAAGAGCACCCTACGGCCCCGGCTCATCGAGACCCGTCCGGAAGCGATCAGCTTGCGGCCCGGTTCGATGCCGACGATGGACCGGCGGCCGAGCCATACGACGTCCAGAGCCGCGGAGCCGTCGAACAGCTCCGCCTCCAGGGCCGGGACTCCGGCGCGTGGTCGGAGGGTGACCGTGCGCAAGGTACCAGTAACCGTGACTATCTGCCGGTCCTGACAGTCCCCGATGCGGGTACAGCCCGTGGTCTGCGAGTCCTCGCGCAGCTCTTCCGACTCCAGATCCTGCTGGGAGGAGGACAGCCGGTCGAGCATGCGCCGGAAGCGGCCTGCCGGCTTCTCGGACGGCGTATCGGAACGAGGGACAGCAGTCATAAATCAAGCGTACCGGGGGGCGGGGACAACGGATGAGCGGGTCAGCGCTCGAAGCGATACCCCATGCCGGGCTCCGTGATGAAGTGCCGCGGGTGGGAGGGGTCCGACTCCAGTTTGCGGCGGAGCTGGGCCATGTAGACGCGCAGATAGTTCGTCTCGGTGCCGTAGGAGGGGCCCCAGACCTCCTGGAGGAGCTGCTTCTGGCTGACCAGGCGGCCCGTGTTGCGGACCAGGACCTCCAGGAGGTGCCACTCGGTGGGGGTCAGGCGTACGTCGCGGCCGTCGCGGTTGACCTTCTTCGCGGCCAGGTCGACGGTGAAGTCGTCGGTGTCGACGATGCCCTCGTCCTCGCCGCCGCCGGTGGGCTCGGCCCGGCGGACCGCGGCGCGCAGGCGGGCCAGGAGCTCGTCCATGCCGAACGGCTTGGTGACGTAGTCGTCGGCGCCCGCGTCGAGCGCCTCGACCTTCTCGTCGGAGGAGTGACGCGCGGACAGCACCAGGATCGGAACGCGGGTCCAGCCGCGCAGGCCCTTGATCACCTCGACGCCGTCCATGTCGGGCAGGCCCAGGTCGAGCACGACCACGTCGGGGTGGAACGCGGCGGCGAGCTGGAGGGCGCCCGCGCCGTCGGCCGCGGCCTCCACCTCGTACTTGCGCGCCTTCAGGTTGATGACGAGGGCGCGCACGATCTGCGGCTCGTCGTCGACCACGAGCACCCGGGTCATGCGTACCTGCCTCTCTGAGCAATGGCTGAGCTGGTGGGGCCGGCCGGCGGGCGGCCGGTCGCGGCGGTGAGCGTGAGGACCATGGTCAGGCCCCCGCCGGGGGTGTCCTCCGCCGTGAGCGTGCCGCTCATCGCCTCGACGAAGCCGCGCGCGACGGCGAGGCCGAGGCCCACTCCGGCGCCGCGCGGTGCGTCACCGTAGCGCTGGAACGGGGCGAAGATGCGGTCCTTCGCGGTGTCGGGGACACCGGGACCGCGGTCCACGACGCGTACCTCGACGCGGTCGCCGAGTGTGCTGGCCGCCACGAGGACCGTCTCGTCCTCGGGGCTGTACTTGACCGCGTTCTCGACGATATTGGCGACGGCGCGCTCCAGGAGTCCCTTGTCCACGGTGACCATGGGCAGGCTCTCCGGAATGTCGAGGTCGACGCTGCCGTCGGGGACGCCCACCAGCGCCATCGGGACCACCTCATCGAGATCGATCTCGCGCATCAGCGGGGTGACGGTGCCGGTCTGGAGGCGGGACATGTCGAGGAGGTTGCCGACCAGGTGGTCGAGGCGGTCGGCGCCCTCCTCGATGCCGGCGAGGAGTTCCGCCTGGTCCTCCTCGGACCAGGCGACGTCGTCGGAGCGCAGGGAGGAGACGGCGGCCTTGATACCGGCGAGCGGGGTCCGCAGGTCGTGGCTGACGGCCGCGAGCAGGGCGGTGCGGATGCGGTTGCCCTCGGCGAGGGTGCGGGCCTGGTCCGCCTCGGACTGGAGGCGCTGGCGGTCGAGGACGACGGCGGCCTGGGCCGCGAAGGCGGCGAGGACGCGGCGGTCCTCGGCGGGCAGCACCCGGCCGGACAGGGCGAGCGCCATGTGGTCGCCGACCGGCATGTCGACGTCCGCGTTCTCGGGGCGTTCCAGGGGGTGCGGGCCGACGCTGGCTGCGCGGGTCCACGGCTCGACGTCGCTCGCGCGTTCGAGAAGGGCGACGGAGTCCATGGCGAAGGTCTCGCGGACCCGGTCGAGCAGCGCGTCGAGGCTGTTCTCGCCGCGCAGGACGCTGCCGGCGAGGAAGGAGAGGATCTCGGACTCGGCCCGCAGCCGTGCGGCCTGGTGGGTACGCCGGGCCGCGAGGTCGACGACGGAGGCGACCGACACCGCGACCCCTACGAAGATCACGATGGCGACGATGTTCTTGGGGTCGGCGACGGTGAACAGGTGCAGCGGCGGCGTGAAGTAGTAGTTCAGGAGGAGCGAGCCGACGGCGGCCGAGGCCAGCGCCGGCAGGAGACCGCCGACGAGGGCGGCGGCCACCGTCACGGACAGGAAGAGGAGCATGTCGTTCGCGAGGCCGAGATCGGTGGCGACATGGGTGAGCGCGAGGGACAGCAGGGCGGGCCCGCCGACGCCGATGAGCCAGCCCCAGATGATGCGGGAGCGGCCGAGGCGCGCGCCACGTGTGACGGGGAGGCCGCGCCCCTTGGCCACTTCCTCGTGGGTGACGATGTGCACGTCGAGGTCGGGGCCCGACTCGCGGGCGACGGTCATGCCGACGCCGGGTCCGAAGACGTACTGCCACGTCTTGCGGCGCGAGGAGCCCAGCACGATCTGTGTCGCGTTGACGCCGCGTGCGAACTCGAGGAGCGCGGCCGGTATGTCGTCCCCTATGACGTGGTGGAACGTGCCGCCCAGGTCCTCGACGAGGGTGCGCTGGAGCGCGAGCTCCTTGGGGGAGGCGGCGGTGAGGCCGTCGCTGCGGGCGATGTAGACGGCGAGGATCTCGCTGCCCGAGCCCTTGGCTGCCATCCGCGCCGCGCGCCTGACGAGGGTGCGGCCCTCGGGTCCGCCGGTCAGGCCGACGACGATGCGCTCGCGGGCCTGCCAGGTGGAACGGATGTTGTGTTCGCCGCGGTACTGCTGGAGGTATTCGTCGACGCGGTCGGCCACCCAGAGCAGGGCCAGTTCGCGCAGGGCGGTGAGATTGCCGGGGCGGAAGTAGTTGGAGAGGGAGGCGTCGATGCGGTCCGGCTTGTAGATGTTGCCGTGGGCCATGCGGCGGCGCAGCGCCTCGGGCGACATGTCGACCAGTTCGATCTGGTCGGCGCGGCGCACGACCTCGTCGGGGACGGTCTCGCGCTGGCGCACGCCGGTGATCGATTCGACGACGTCGCCGAGTGACTCCAGGTGCTGGATGTTGACGGTGGACACGACGTCGATGCCGGCCGCGAGGAGTTCCTCGACGTCCTGCCAGCGCTTGGCGTTGCGCGAGCCGGGCACGTTCGTGTGGGCGAGTTCGTCCACCAGGGCGACTTCGGGGCGGCGGGCGAGTACGGCGTCGACGTCCATCTCGGTGAAGACGGCGCCGCGGTAGGTCAGCTCTTTGCGGGCGATCTGTTCGAGCCCGTGGAGCATCACCTCCGTACGGGGCCTGCCGTGGTGCTCGACGAAGCCGACGGCGCAGTCCGTGCCCCGCTCGATACGGCGGTGGCCCTCGGAGAGCATCGCGTAGGTCTTGCCGACGCCCGGTGCCGCACCGAGGTAGATCCGAAGCTTGCCGCGTCCCATGGCCCCATTGTCTTCCCGCTGCACGTGTTGTACGCAGCGTCGACCCTACGGCCACCAATTGCGGCAAATGGGGCGAGGGAGCCGCGGACGTGCGTCTTTGACGCAACTCTGATGCGGGCCACTCCGCACCGGCGGCGTTTCGGTCAGCGCCGCCCCGACGTCTCCCCTGACGCCGCGATTTCCGTGATCTCGCCGTCGCGCAGTTCGAGGACCCGGTCGGCGAGGTCGAGCAGCGCGGCGTCGTGGGTGGCGACGAGCGCGGTGACGTGTTCGCTGCGGACGACGGCGCGCAGCAGCTCCATGACGGCGAGTCCGGTCTCGGCGTCGAGCTGGCCGGTGGGTTCGTCGGCGATGAGGAGGGCGGGCCGGTTGGCGAGCGCGCGGGCGATGGCGACGCGCTGCTGCTGGCCGCCGGACAGTTCGGCGGGGCGCTGCTTGGCGTGGTCGGCGAGGCCGACGAGGGCGAGGAGCAGCTCGACGCGCTCCTCGCGTTCGCGGGGGTCGGCCTTGCGCAGCCGCATCGGCACCCCGACGTTCTCGGCGGCGGACAGGATCGGGATCAGGCCGAAGGACTGGAAGATGAAGCCGATGCGGTCACGGCGCAGCTCCAGGAGCCCGTTCTCGCCGAGTCCGGAGAGGTCCTGTCCGTCGACGGTGATGCGCCCGCCGTCGGGTTCGTCGAGCCCGCCGACGAGGTTGAGGAGTGTCGTCTTGCCGGATCCCGAGCGGCCCTTGAGGGCGACGAGTTCGCCGCGCGGTACCTCGAAGGAGACGCCGCGCAGGGCGTGCACGGCCGCGGCCCCGGTGCCGTACGAGCGGTGCAGGTCCTCGATGACGACCATGGGGCCGCCGCCGTCCTGGTCGAGGACGGCGGTCCCCGCTTCCGTGCTCTCACTCATGTGCGCTCCCCTTGCGTTCCCCGGCCGGGCGCCAGTATGGTCACGCGGCGCCCGGCCGGGCAATGGCCCGGATCAGTTGGGGTTCTCGGCGTGGGTCAGGGTCTCCCAGGCGACGAACAGGTTGTTGGAGCCCGCCGGGCGGTTCTGCTCGGTGAGTTTCTGGGTGTTCGTCATGGCGTTGCCGAGGCGGGTGTGCATCGCGTTGTAGCCGACCTCGGTGACAGGCCCGAGCCCGCGTGTGACGGACCCGCCGCACAGCCAGCTCGGCGGCGCCTCGCCCAGCTCGTACTTGGCATGGAAGCCGAGGGCCTGCTGGAGGCGCTGCCCGACGTCGGTGCCGTACAGGTCCTGGCCCTGGATGCGGCTGGTCTCGGCGATGTGGGAGATGGCGGAGATGCCGTATCCGGTGTGCGTGAAGTCGCGGCAGGTCTCCTGGGTGAGGCCGGTGACGAAGGTGGACTGTCCCTGCCAGTAGCTGACGATCTTGGCCTTGGTGTCGAGGTTCTGGCTCGGCACGGTCTTCGGCAGGTCGCCGTCCGAGGCGAGGTAGACGTAGGCGGCCGTGCGCGTACGGAACTTGGCCATGGCCTTGTCGTACGACGTCCTGTCCTCCAGGAAGACGGAGATGCCGACGGCGGCCTCCATCATCGACAGCTCCCAATTGCCGTTGGAGTTGGAGCCGTTGATGACCTTGGGGAGGTACACGTCGCGCAGCATCGTCCGGAAACGGCCCTCGTTCGCCCAGCCGCCGGTGTACGTGTACTTGATGATCTCGGCGGCCTTGGGCCAGGAGGAGCCGGCCCAGCCGGTCTGGAGCGGCGCGTTGCTGTTGGTGTGCTCCTTGATGGTGGCCGACCAGGCGTCCATCAGCTCGATGGACTTCTTCGCGTAGCGGTCGTCGCGCGAGATGTACCAGGCGAGGGCGTCGGTGTACGCGGCTATCGCGTCCTCACGCTCGTCGGTGCAGCCGTAGTTGGGGTTGGAGTAGGAGCCGCACTCGACGGTGGCGCGGGGTTTGGCGGTGCGGGTGAGGGAGGCGTACTTGCTCGCCAGCATCTGGTCGTACGCGCCCTTCCAGGGCTGGGCACCGGCGTCGACCTTGTCGCGGGCGAAGTCGAGCTGCCCCTTGGAGACGGTGACGCCCGGGTGGGCGAAGGTGGCGGGCGCGGCGTCGGCGCGGTCGGCGCCGGGCCAGGCGAGGAGGGTGGCGACGAGTGCCGTGGTGGTCGTCGCCAGGGTGGCGAGGAGGGCGGCGCGTCGTCTGCGCCGGTGACGGGCGGGGGCCGGTGTGTTCGGCATGTGGGGGGCCATCCGTTCTTCTACGTGAACGCGAAGTACCTTTATGAACACGGGTGTTGGCCGCAGACCCTAGGTACGTACCAGCCCTCCGTCAAGAGGTGAAGAAAGAGCCGCAGTTCAGCCGCCGGAGCGGTCGTCGCGATCCGGCCATACGCCCACGTGGCCCGCCTCACCCGAGAACCGAACCCGGCCGCGCGGCCCGTACCGCTCCACGTGGTCCCGCGGCAGCTGGAGCCGGCCCGCCCGGTCCAGAACCGTGAACTCCTCGCCCTCTCCCCCGCGTTCGCGCAAGGTCTCCGCCGAGGTGCGGCCGTCGCGGATTCCGTCAAGGTGCGGCCGTCGCTGATACGGACCGTGCGGCGCGTCCGGCCGGACACGAGCGGTTCGTGGGCGACGACGAGAACCGTCGCGCCCAGCTCCCTTTCGGCGCGGCGCGCGGCCGTGAACTGGACTCACGAACGGTGCAGGTCGGCGAAACGGCGACCCCGCACCCCGGCAGGCACCCGCCGTACATCCACGAGCCGCCCTCCCCCGGTGCGCGGCGCATTGCGGCTCATCAGGGGGTTACGCGAAGGCCTCGCAATGGTCCGGGCAGCCTTGAACTGCCGAGCCACGCAACGCCGATGGGCCGCACACTCCGGTGGAGTGTGCGGCCCATCGATGGCCGTAAGGGTGCGGCTCAGCGCACCTCGGTGATCTCGGGGCCGCGCGCCAGCTGCCCCATGCCGCCGGCGAACCGGGAGCCTTCCTGCGGCTCCTGCTGCACGCCCTCGGCAACCATCTGCGCGTCGTCCGGCAGCTTCAGGACGATCGGGTCCCGCGGAGCCATCGGGCCATCACCGCGGACCACGACGGTGTCCCGGAAGATCTGCTCGAGGAGCCCGGCGGCCTGCGGCTGCACCGCGCCCTGCCCGGAGATCACTCCACGCAGGAACCAGCGGGGGCCGTCGACGCCGATGAACCGGACGACCTGGAAGCCGCCCGTGCCGTCCGGCAGCTGCACCGGCACCTGGGCCCGCAGCTCCCAGCCGAGCGGACCCTCGACCTCGTCGATCACGCCACCCTGCTGAGTGATGCCCGAGGCGATCTCCTCACGGACCTCGCCCCAGATGCCCTCCTTCTTGGGGGCGGCGAAGCCCTGGAGCTGCACAGCGCTGTCCTGGAGGACGACGGTGGCCGCGACGATCGCGTCGCCCGCGACCTCGACCCGCAGCTCCATGCCCTCGACTCCGGGGACGAAGAGTCCGCCCAGGTCCACGCGGCCCTCACCGGGCTCGCGGACCTCGGAGGCGTCCCAGGGGCCGTCGGGACGCGGCTCGGGCTCGAGCCGCACGCGCTGCGGCTCGCCCTCGCCCGCGTCGCTGTCGCCGGCTACGCCGTCGACGACCTGCTCGGCCTCGCCCGCCGCGTCATCGGCGGCGCCGTTCTTCTTGCGACGTCCGAACACGTCACTGTCCTTCCCGGTCGGATACGACCGATGCGTATCGATTCCCACCCTGATGCCCACCCGGGCCCGGTCCCACGGCGGCATGACCACCGGTGGACCCGAAGCCCCCCTCGGCCCGCGCCGAGTCGGGAAGCTCCGCCACCTCCTGGAAGCGCACCTTCTCGACCTGCTGGACGACCAGTTGGGCAATCCGGTCGAAGCGCTCGAACCGCACGCTGTCGCGCGGGTCGAGATTCACCACGATCACCTTGATCTCTCCACGGTACCCGGCATCCACCGTCCCTGGGGCATTCACCAGGGCGACACCGCAGCGGGCGGCGAGTCCGGATCGCGGATGCACGAAGGCGGCGTACCCCTCGGGCAGCGCGATCGACACCCCCGTGGGAAGTACGGCCCGCTCGCCCGGCGCGAGCTCGCACGCCTCGGTGGTCCGCAGGTCCGCGCCCGCGTCACCGGGGTGCTCGTACGAGGGCAGCGGTACGTCGGGGTCGATGCGCCTGATCAGTACGTCGAGAGGGGCTCGGGTCACGGGTTCACCTCGAAGGCACGGGTGCGCCGGACCTGGTCCGGGTCGCTCATGGCCGCCTGGATCTCCTCCGGGCGGCCGTTGTCGATGAAGTGGTCGACCTTCACCTCGATGAAGAGGGCGTCGGCGCGGACCGCGACGGGCCCGTCGGGGCCGCCGATCCGGCCGGTGGCGGTCGAGTAGATCTTGCGGCCTGCGACGGCGGTGACCTCGGCGTCGAGATACAGCACGGTGTCCACGGGCACGGGCCGCACGAAGTCCGTCTCGAGACGGCCGGTCACCGCGATGACGCGCAACAGCCAGTTCAGCGAGCCGAGCGTCTCGTCGAGGGCGGTGGCCAGGATTCCGCCGTGTGCGAGACCGGGGGCCCCCTGGTGGGCGGGCCGCACCGTGAACTCGGCGGTGACGCGGACGCCGGCCTGCGCGCGAGCCGCCAGGTGCAGCCCGTGGGGCTGTTCGTCGCCGCATCCGAAACAGTGTCCGTAGTGCGCGCCGAGGAGCTCGCCGGGTGCGGGGGCATCGGGGTGCCGCACGGGCGCTATGGCGTCGGCGGGGGGCGTCAGAGCTGCAGAAGTACCACTCACAGGCGCAGACCTTACCCGCGCGTCCTGGGAGAAAGCGCACCGTGCCAAGCTTGACCGCATGGAGCTCTCCACCGCACCGTTCGAAGAACGCCTCACCGCCCCCCGCTCGTGGTGGCTCGTCTCACTCCTGCTCGGCGTCGCCTGCGCCCTGATCCTGCTGCCGTTCGGTACGCTGCCGCTGCTCGGGGGGCTGGTCGGCGGGACGGCCGCGGCGGCGGTGGTGACGAGTTCGTACGGCTCCGTGCGCATCCGTGTCGTGGCGGACTCGCTGGTCGCGGGCGACGCGAAGATCCCGCTGTCGGCGCTGGGTGACGCGGAGGTCCTGGACGCCGAGGGGGCGCGTGCCTGGCGCACGCACAAGGCCGACCCGCGCGCCTTCATGCTGCTGCGCAGCTATGTCCCGACGGCCCTGCGCGTGGACGTCATCGACCCGCAGGACCCGACCCCTTACGTGTATCTGTCGACGCGGGACCCGAAGGGACTGGCGAAGGCGCTCGGCAAGTAGCGCCGGTCAGCTTCCGAGCTCCTTGGGCCCGGGTGCGTCGCCCGGGATCAGCGGGTGCGGGTCGCTGGGGCGCTCCAGAGGCGGCAGCTCCGGCAGGGCGTCCCAGGGGACCTGGATCTTGCGCAGGTCCTTGCGGATCCGCCCCGCGAGTTTCTTGGTGTCGCGGCGGTTCATGACCGCCCCGACCGCGGCGCCGACCATGAACGGCATCAGGTTCGGCAGGTTGCGCACCATGCGCTTCATGATCTGCTGGCGCAGCTCGCGCTTCATCTGGCCGCCGAGCGCCGCATTGATCGTCGCGGGCTTCGTCACCTCGATGCCGCGCTCCTCGGTCCACGAGGCCAGGTACGCGGCGCTGCGGTCCTTGAGGGCGCCGGGCGGGCGCACGCCGTAGACCTCGTGCAGCTCGGCGACGAGCTTCATCTCGATGGCTGCGACGCCGGTGATCTCGGCCGCCAGCTCGGCGGGCATCGCGGGAGGTACGGGCATCATCGCGGCGGCGCCGATCCCCGCACCCACCGTGGAGGTGGCGTTGGCGGCGCCCGCGACGAGTTTGTCGGCGAGCTGTTCGGCGCTCAGGCCGGGGAACTGTCTGCGCAGGGTCGCCAGATCGCGCACCGGCACGCGCGGCGCGTTCTCGATGATCCGGTCGGCGAGATAGCCGAGTCCCGCTTTGGCGGCGGTGCCGCTCTTGCGGACGCCGTCCCTGACGGCGGCCACACGTCGCCGGGCGACCTGTGCACGGCCGCCGATCGGCACTTGGTCACCCGCGGTGGAGACGGCGGGTACGTCGCTGTATCCCGCCGCCGCGAGGTCGCCCGCCACCTCTTGGTCGTCCGCGTCCTCGAGCGAGGCTGCTCCTGTGGGGGAAGAGCCTCGCTCGTCGTCACGCACGCCGTCGTCGGACGGGCCACCGTCCGCTTCCCGGTCCTTCCGGGAGCGGCGCTTCCAGGGCGGGGTCGAGCCAGTCACGGCCGACCCTGCCTCAGTCGCAGTCGCGGCAGATCGGCTGGCCGTTCTTCTCGCGGGCCAGCTGGCTCCTGTGGTGCACCAGGAAGCAGCTCATGCAGGTGAACTCGTCCTGCTGCTTGGGCAGGACCCGGACGGCCAGCTCCTCGTTCGAGAGGTCGGCGCCCGGGAGCTCCAGGCCTTCGGCGGCCTCGAACTCGTCGACGTCGACCGACGAGGTCGACTTGTCGTTCCGACGAGCCTTGAGCTCCTCGATGCTGTCCTCGTTGACGTCATCGTCGGTCTTGCGTGGGGTGTCGTAATCCGTTGCCATGTGTCGCTCTCCCCCTCTGGGTGTATGCGGTGTCTCCAGCGCACAACGCGCGGGAGGCCGGACTTTGTGCCCGACCTGAGGCGGAGATTTTGCCTCACATCAAGGTCTGTTACTCAATCGACACCCAACCGGATCCCCCATGAGTGATCGGGTTGGATGGCGATCGGGACCGTACACGGTCCAAAGGTCGTGCTCCACGGGCGCCACCCCGTGTACTTCCCGTGATCAGGACCCCTGAAAACCCGGATTTTCCAGGCTTTCCGAGGGCTTTTGCGATCACGGAGAGTAGATGGCCGGAAAATCGCCCTTGTGATCGATCACACACGGTCTTCGCGGGATCAGGTCCCGAAAATTCCGCTAAAAGCGAACTCCTCCGGCACGTCGGCGGAAGCATCTCAGATCGGTCGCCGACCCGCATCTCGAAAGGCCCGGATCGGCGGGTGACCCGCGTCTCGGAGGCCTCAGATCGGCAGGGTGACCCGCATGACGAGCCCACCCCCTTCACGCGGCTCCGCGATGATACGGCCCCCATGAGCGCGCGCCACCGAGCGGGCGATCGACAGGCCGAGCCCGACTCCCTTGTCACTCCCGGTGCGTTCGGTGCGCAGCCGCCGGAACGGCTCGAAGAGGTTGTCGATCTCGTACGCGGGCACCACGGGCCCCGTGTTGGACACCACGAGGACCGCCTGGCCGTGCTGGGCCTCGGTGGTGACCTCGACCCAGCCGCCCTCCGGGACGTTGTACCGGACGGCGTTCTGGACGAGGTTCAGGGCGATGCGCTCCAGGAGCACGCCGTTGCCCTGGACGACGGCTTCCTTGCGCTCGCCGCGGATGTCGACGCCCTTCGCGTCGGCCTCCGAGCGGGCCTGGTCGATGGCCTGCGAGGCGACCTCGGCGAGGTCGACCGGTTTGCGCTCCACGATCTGGTTGTCGCTGCGGGCGAGCAGGAGCAGGCCCTCGACGAGCTGCTCGCTGCGCTCGTTCGTGGCCAGCAGCGTCTTGCCGAGCTGCTGGAGCTCCATCGGCGCCCCGGGATCGGAGAGGTGGACCTCCAGGAGCGTGCGGTTGATCGCGAGCGGGGTGCGCAGCTCGTGCGACGCGTTGCCGACGAACCGCTGCTGCGCGGTGAAGGCTCTCTCCAGGCGGTCGAGCATGTCGTCGAAGGTGTCGGCCAGCTCCTTCAGCTCGTCGTCCGGGCCGTCCAGCTCGATGCGCCGCGACAGGTCCGTGCCGGCCACACGGCGCGCGGTGCGCGTGATGCGGCCCAGCGGGGACAGGACGCGGCCCGCCATCGCGTACCCGAAGGCGAACGCGATCACGGCGAGGCCGAGCAGGGCGAGGAGCGAGCGGCTGAGGAGGTTGTCGAGTGCGTGCTGACGCATCTCGTTGACGCACTCGTTCAGCGCGGAGTTGAGCTGGCCCGTCGTGGGGTGGTCGGGGAGGCCCGAGAAGTTACGGCAGGTACCGCTGCTCACCGAGCCGTTCGTGACGGTGAACGGCAGGTCACTGCCGACGTTCAGCGCCTGCGCGGCGAGCAGATAGATGATCGACAGCAGCACGATGCCGGCGATCAGGAACATGCCGCCGTACAGCAGGGTGAGGCGTATACGGATGGTCGGACGCAGCCACGGGTAGGGCGGCTCGGCTTTTCTGGGGTCCCATGTGGGTTTCGGGGGCGCGGTCGGTGGCGCCGGTGTCGAGGCCACAGGGGATCAGATCCGGTATCCGGAGCCGGGCACGGTCACGATGACGGCGGGCTCTCCGAGCTTGCGGCGCAGGGTCATGACGGTGACCCGGACAACGTTCGTGAAGGGGTCCGTGTTCTCGTCCCAGGCCTTCTCCAGGAGCTGCTCGGCCGAGACGACGGCGCCCTCGCTGCGCAGCAGCACCTCGAGGACGGCGAACTCCTTGGGTGCGAGCTGGATCTCCTTGCCGTCGCGGAAGACCTCGCGGCGGTTCGGGTCGAGCTTGATGCCCGCGCGTTCGAGGACGGGCGGCAGCGGCACGCTCGTACGGCGTCCGAGCGCCCGCACACGGGCGGTCAGCTCGCTGAACGCGAACGGCTTGGGCAGG
The DNA here is from genome assembly GCF_026340095.1 of Streptomyces sp. NBC_01446. Taxonomy (GTDB): domain Bacteria; phylum Actinomycetota; class Actinomycetes; order Streptomycetales; family Streptomycetaceae; genus Streptomyces; species Streptomyces aureus. Next base: position 2,053,691 of record NZ_JAPEPO010000001.1, read on the forward strand.
TAGTCGTCAGCGCCGATCTCGAGGCCCTCGACACGGTCGCTGACGTCGCCTGAGGCGGTCAGCATCAGGACGCGGGTCGGCATGCCCAGTTCGACGATCTTGCGGCAGACGTCGTCGCCGTGCACGAGCGGGAGGTCCCGGTCGAGGACGACCACGTCGTAGTCGTTCACGCCGATGCGCTCGAGGGCGGCCGCACCGTCGTACACGACGTCGACGGCCATGGCCTCCCGGCGCAGTCCGGTGGCCACCGCATCGGCGAGCAGCTGCTCGTCCTCGACGACGAGTACGCGCACGTCGCTGTCCTTCCTGTGTGACCTGCGGGCAGGTTCTGAGCACCTGTGAGCAGGTCCGGGTCGTGGAGTGTGGGCTCCATCCTGCCCCTTTCGGCCATAAACCGGCTGTAAGGCGATGGGGCGCCCGGGGAATACGGGATTTTCTGGCCGGTCGAGGTTTCTGCGTAAGTGAGCGCGGGGAGGACGGATTTACACCCGCGATCACGCTTTGTATGTGGCGTGCCACGACCGCTTTCCGCAGGGCGGTGTGAGACGTGATCGCCCCTTCCGAGGGCACACCCCCGTGCCACCGACCCATGACCCAGGACGAGGGGGCGCAACCATGGACGCATTCACCGCAGGACTTCTGCAGCGCATCAAGGCGACCGAGTCCGATCTGAGCCGGGCTCGCGAGACGGGCGACGAATTCCTCGTCGAGATCGAGCAGGACGAGCTGGACGACCTGCATCGGCTCGCCGCCGAACACGGCGTGGAGCTCGGCGTCGCGCGCGTCTGACGCAGCACGGAAGGGCCCCGGCGCCTGGTCGATCCAGGCAGGCGCCGGGGCCCTTTCTTGTGCCGTTCCCGTGCTTCCTGCGCGCTCGGCAGGCCGCTGTCCGTCAGTCGTGCCAGGCCCCGAGCTCCTCAAGGCGGCTCTGGAGCTGCTCGAAGAGTCCGGGCGGCGCCGCGATCGTCAGCTCGCCGGACGGCACCTCACCGGGGCGGCCGCCGGTAAGCGCGCCCGCCTCCCTGGCGATGAGGTCCCCGGCCGCCAGGTCCCAGGGGTTCAGGCCGCGCTCGTAGTACGCGTCGAGGCGTCCGACGGCGACGTCACAGAGGTCGATTGCGGCCGAACCGCCACGCCGGATGTCGCGCACGTGGGGCACCAACTCCCGTACGACATCGGCCTGGTGGGCCCGGCGTGCGGCGAGGTAGCCGAATCCCGTGCCGACGAGCGCCTGCTCGAAGGGGGGCGCCACGCGCACGTGTGCCGGGCGGTCGTTCACGAACGCGCCCTGGCCGAGGACCGCGCGGTACGTCTCGCCGCGCAGGGGCGCCGCGACGACCCCGACGAGGGTCTCGTCGCCCTGGCGGGCGGCGATCGAGACCGACCATTCGGGGCGCCCGTACAGGTAGTTGACCGTTCCGTCGATGGGGTCGATCACCCAGGTGATCCCGCTGCTGCCCTCAATGCTCGCGCCCTCCTCGCCAAGGACGCCGTCGTCCGGCCTGCGCTCGGCGAGGAAGCCGGTGATCAGCTTCTCGGAGGCGATGTCCATCTCCGTGACGACGTCCACGGCACTGGTCTTGGTGGCGGCGACGCCGAGGTCGGCGGGGCGGCCGTCGCGCAGGAAGGCACCGGCGCGGGCGGCGGCCTCCAGGGCGACCTCGAGGAGTTCGGCCTTCAGGTCTGTCACGTCGAGATCCTTACGCGTACGGGCTGTCGGCGCCCGCGGCTGCGGGCTTGGGGGCACGGGAGGGGCAGCAGCCCACCGGGCAGAGGTTGTGGCTCGCGCCGAGCGCGCCCAGGGCACACGGCGTGACGGCCCGGCCGCGCTCGGCGGCGGACCGCTCGAGGACGAGGTCGCGGACCGCGGCGGCGAAGCGGGGGTCCGCGCCGACCGTGGCGGAGCGGCGCACCGGGAGGGCGAGCTCGGCGGCCTTGGCCGTGGCCTCGGTGTCGAGGTCGTAGAGGACCTCCATGTGGTCGGAGACGAACCCGATGGGAGCCATCACGACGGCCGGCGCACCGGCGCCGTGCCGCTCCTCGAGGTGGTCGCAGATGTCGGGCTCCAGCCACGGGATGTGCGGGGCGCCGGACCGCGACTGGTAGACGAGCTGCCAGGGGTGGTCGACCCCGGTCTCCTCACGGACCGCGTCGGCGATCACGCGCGCGACGTCCAGGTGTTCCTTCACGTAGGCACCGCCGTCGCCGTGGTCGGCGACCGGCCCGGAGACGTCGGCGGCCGCGGTCGGGATGGAGTGCGTCGTGAACGCGATGTGGGCGCCGTCCCGCACGTCGTCGGGGAGGTCGGCGAGCGACCTCAGGACACCGTCGATCATGGGGCGCACGAAGCCGGGGTGGTTGAAGTAGTGCCGCAGCTTGTCGACGCGCGGCACTTCGAGCCCGTCCGCTTCCAGGGCGGCGAGGGACTCCGCGAGATTCTCGCGGTACTGGCGGCAGCCCGAGTACGACGCGTACGCGCTGGTCGCGAGGACGAGGATGCGCCGATGGCCGTCGGTGACCATCTCGCGGAGGGTGTCCGTCAGGTACGGCGCCCAGTTCCGGTTGCCCCAGTGGACGGGCAGGTCGAGGCCGTGGTCCGCGAAGTCCTTGCGGAGCGCGTCCAGCAGGGCGCGGTTCTGCTCGTTGATAGGGCTGACCCCGCCGAACAGGAAGTAGTGCTGCCCCACCTCCTTGAGCCGCTCCTTGGGGATTCCCCGGCCACGCGTCACGTTCTCCAGGAACGGGACCACGTCCTCCGGGCCTTCGGGGCCTCCGAACGAGAGCAGCAGCAGGGCGTCGTAGCCGTCGAAGGGCGTGGGGTCGAGCGCATCGGACATGCCTTTGATCCTGCCACCCGGCACGGACAGGCGGAAAACGGCCATGTCCGTAAGCCCCGGGACCCGTAAGCTGTCTTGGCCACCTACGCGCCTTACCGGAGTCGACTTGCCCAGCCCCTACCGCGCCATATTCGCCCTGCCCGGCACCAAGAGCTTCTCGGTCGCCGGGTTCCTGGGCCGGATGCCCCTGTCGATGATGGGCATCGGGATCGTCACGATGGTCTCCCAGCTGACCGGCCGATACGGGCTCGCGGGTGGCCTGTCCGCCACCGTGGCGCTCTCGGCTGCGGCCATCGGCCCGCAGATCTCACGCCTCGTCGATCGGCACGGGCAGCGCCGTGTGCTGCGGCCCGCCGCCCTGGTCTCGCTCGTCGCCGTCGCCGGTCTGCTGCTGTGCTCGAAGTTCGAGGCGCCGGACTGGACGCTGTTCGTCTTCGCCGCCCTGATCGGCTGTGTGCCCAGCGTCGGCTCGATGGTCCGGGCGCGCTGGGCGGCCCTCTACAGGGACACCCCTCAGCTGCACACCGCGTACTCCTTCGAGTCCGTCATCGACGAGGTGTGCTTCATCTTCGGGCCGATCATCTCGATCGGTCTGTCGACCGCCTGGTTCCCGGAGGCGGGGCCCCTTCTCGCGGGCTGTTTCCTCGCGGCCGGTGTCTTCTGGCTGACCGCGCAGCGCGCGACCGAGCCGGTGCCGCATCCGCGCGGACAGCACTCCGGGGGGTCCGCCCTGAGGTCGCGCGGTCTTCAGGTCCTGGTGGCGACGTTCGTGGCGACGGGCACGATCTTCGGCGCGGTGGACGTGGTGACGGTCGCGTTCGCCGAGGACGAGGGCCACAAGGCGGCGGCCAGTCTCGTGCTCGCGGTGTACGCGGCGGGCTCCTGCGCCGCGGGAGCGGTCTTCGGGCTGTTGCACTTCAAGGGGGCGCCCGCACGCCGGTGGCTGGTCGGTGTGTGCACGACGGCCGTGAGTATGATCCCCCTCCTACTGGTCGGGAACCTTCCGTTTCTGGCCGTGGCGCTCTTTGTCGCGGGCCTGTCCATCGCACCGACGATGATCACGACGATGGCTCTCGTCGAGCAGCACGTACCACGCGCGAAACTGACCGAGGGCATGACCTGGGTGAGCACCGGACTCGCGGTCGGTGTCGCGCTCGGCTCCTCCGCGGCCGGCTGGGTGATCGACGCCGCCGGCGCGAAGGCCGGGTACGGGGTTCCGGCCGTGGCCGGCGCCGTCGCGGTGGCGGTCGGGTTCCTGGGGTACCGCCGGCTGAAGCAGCCGGTTCCGCAGCGGGGAGGAACCAATGAGCACGGGGAACTCGGGCAGCGAAACGACGCAAGCCCGGCAGGCCAGGACACGGAACGAACCGTGGCGTAACTGGGCGGGGAACGTCACCGCCCGGCCGGTCCGCGAGGTGACGCCCGCGTCGGTGGAGGAGCTCTCGGCGGCCGTCCGCGCGGCCGCCGACGACGGCCTCAGGGTGAAGGCCGTCGGTACGGGGCACTCGTTCACCGCGGCTGCGGCGACCGACGGTGTATTGATACGCCCTCAACTCTTGACCGGCATCCGCAACATCGACCGCGAAGCCGGCACCGTCACGGTGGAGGCGGGCACCCCGCTCAAGCGACTCAACCTCGCCCTGGCCCGCGAGGGCCTGTCGCTCACGAACATGGGCGACATCATGGAGCAGACGGTGTCGGGTGCCACCAGCACCGGCACGCACGGCACGGGCCGCGAATCGGCGTCGATATCCGCGCAGATCAAGGGCCTCGAACTGGTCACCGCCGACGGCTCGGTCCTCACGTGCTCGGACAAGGGGACCGCAGAAGAACGCGCGGTCTTCGCGGCCGCACGGATCGGACTCGGTGCCCTCGGCGTCATCACGGCGATCACGTTCGCCGTGGAGCCGATCTTCCTGCTCACCGCCCGCGAGGAGCCGATGACCTTCGACAGGGTCACGAGCGACTTCGACGCGCTGTACGCGGAGAACGAGCACTTCGAGTTCTACTGGTTCCCGCACACCGGCAACTGCAACACCAAGCGCAACAACCGCAGTGCCGGGCCGGAAGCCCCCGTCAGCAGGTTCAGCAGCTTCCTCGAGGACGAGTTGCTGTCGAACGGCCTCTTCCAGGCGGTCAATTCACTCGGCCGCGCGGTCCCTTCGACGATCCCGTCGATCGCGAAGATCTCCAGCCGCGCGCTCTCCGCCCGCACCTACACGGACATCCCTTACAAGGTCTTCACGTCCCCGCGCCGCGTCCGCTTCGTGGAGATGGAGTACGCGGTTCCGCGCGCGGCCCTCGTCGAGACCCTGCGCGAGCTGAAGTCCATGGTCGATCGCTCGAACCTGCGCATCAGCTTCCCCGTAGAGGTCCGCACCGCCCCCGCGGACGACATCACGCTCTCCACGGCGTCCGGCCGGGAGAGCGCGTACATCGCCGTCCACATGTACAAGGGCACCCCGTACCAGGCCTACTTCACGGCGGCCGAGCGCATCTTCACCGCGCACGAGGGCCGGCCGCACTGGGGCAAGGTGCACACGCGCGACGCGGACTACTTCTCGACGGTCTATCCGCGCTTCGGCGAGTTCACGAAGCTGCGCGACCGCCTCGACCCGGACCGCCTGTTCGCCAACGACTATCTGCGGCGGGTCATCGGCGACTGACCGCGCTCACTGCGCGGGGGTCTCGTCCTGCTGCGGCGGCACGTCGGCTCCGTCGCTGCTCTGCGAGGCGCTCGGCGTGGGCGTCGGGGTCGGCGTGGGCGTGGACTTGTCCCCGCCGGTGCCGGAACCGCTGCCCGACCCGTTGTCGTGACCGGTGTGGGAGTCCTCGCTCGCGCTGGGCGTGGGCGTGGGCTCCCCGGTGTCGCCCTCGTGCGCCCCGCTGCCGTCCTGCGGAGTGCCGCTCCGTGTCCCGGAACTGCTGCTGTCCGACGGCTCCTGCGAGGTGCTCGGCACGGGGGTGTCGTCGTTGCGGGGCGAGGGGGCGCCTCCGCCGGTGAAGGCCTCGCGGAGCGTGGTCCGCTGGCCGTCACCGCTGAAACTCTGCCCCGAGGCGAGCTCGTACGTCGTGATGCCGCCCATGGTCACTCCGAAGACCACGGCAGCGGCGACGAGGGGCCGCTTCCAGCTCCGCACGCGCGCGCGGTGCGTGGTCCCTTCGGTGAACTCGTCAGGGAGTCCGATGATGAGCCCGTCGGTGAACCCGTCGCCCAAGTCGCCCGACGGAGGCGGCAGTTCCGGACCACCGGCCCTGCCCCCGGCCCTGAGCAACTGGGTCTTCTCCGGGTCGCCACCGCCGACGCCTGCGTTCAGGAGCTGGGTCTTCTCCGGATCGCCACCGTCGGCCGTCAGGAGCTGCGTCCGTTCGGGATCACCGCTACCCGCCTTGAGGAACCGCGTCCGCTCGGCGTCCAGCGCCGGCAGGACAGTCGTCGCGTCGGCATCCGGTGCCGGCGCACCGCCCATCCCCCAGGTCGTCGTCCTCGGGAGCACGTCCGTCCGCATCGCCGTCGTGGCCTCGGGCGGCACCACGGAAGCAGCGACCGCGTCGGACCGGAAGGTCTCCGGCACCGGACGTCCGTCCGCCGTCACCGGGACCTGCCGGCCCTTCGGTATCGCCTGGCCCGCGACATCACGTATCTGCTCGCCCGTGCGCCGGAAGAAGTGCTGGAAGAGCGAACCGCCGCAGGTGGCCAGCACGCTCACGACTCCCGCGCCCACGATCGTCCCGTACACACCGAGCCCGGCGGCCAGCTTGGCCGCCACCACGGCGGCCACGGCGCTGCCCGCCACCTGGGGCAGATTCAGGTCGAGCCGCTTCCCCTTGGGCTTTTCTTGTGCATCTTGGGAGGTTTCCGGCTTCTCGCCCATCTCCGACCCTTGCCTGCCTTTCTCGACTTACTTCACGAGATAGGGACGGATGCACGAAGTGATTAGTTCCGTTTCTGCGGATTCCGTGAAGCACGCCACGTCGATGAACCCCGAACGAGTGATGCCCCGTACCCAACTCCCGTCCCCCATGAGAACTTCGATGGCGTGCCGGTCCACCCGAGTGGCCCGAATGGAGTACCGTTGCAAGCCCTGGGTCCGGTCTCCCGTCAGGGTGCCCGGGGCCTTCCAGGACCGCCGGGAGGGGGTTCGTTGCACAGGGTGACGAGCTCGGTCACTTAGCGTTGCGAACAGGTAACCGTGCCATAACGGCGATCCAGGGCCCAGGCCCGACACGCCGGGCAACTCGGCAAGGTTGTGGCAGGCTGCACCCGGGCAGGCCACACTCGACTAGCGGAAGCAGCGACGCACGTGACGTCGGCAGGCACCACCCGGGAGGTCCCCATGCCCGAACTGCGTGTCGTGGCCGTCTCTAACGACGGCACACGGCTGGTGCTGAAGGCTGCGGACAGCACGGAGTACACGCTTCCGATCGATGAGCGCCTCCGGGCCGCCGTGCGCGGCGACCGTCCGCGCCTCGGCCAGATCGAGATCGAGGTGGAGAGCCATCTCCGCCCCCGCGACATCCAGGCGCGTATACGTGCCGGCGCCTCCGCCGAGGAGGTGGCCCAGCTCGCCGGTATCCCCGTCGACCGCGTCCGCCGCTTCGAGGGCCCCGTCCTCGCCGAGCGTGCCTTCATGGCCGAGCGTGCCAGGAAGACCCCCGTACGCCGCCCCGGCGAGAACGCGGGCCCCCAGCTCGGCGAGGCGGTGCAGGAGCGTCTGGTGCTGCGCGGCGCCGACAGGGAGACCATCCAGTGGGACTCCTGGCGTCGCGACGACGGCACCTGGGAAGTCCTGCTCGTCTACCTGGTCGCGGGTGAGCCGCACTCGGCGAGCTGGACGTACGACCCGCCCCGGCGGCTCGTCCAGGCCGTAGACGACGAGGCGCGCTCGCTCATCGGCGAGACCGACGACATCGCCGCGCCGGAACCCAGCTTTCCGTTCGTGCCACGCATCGCGAGGCTGCCCCGCGACCGCCCGCTCGACCGGGCCCTCGACCGGCAGTTGGAGCGCCCCGCGCCGCCGACCCCCGCGCCGGAGATCACCGACGAGAGCCCGACGGCCGTCTCCGCCGCCGAGCGTGACTCGCTGACCAGCCTTCTGGAAGCCGTACCCAGCTACCGCGGCGACATCGTGGTCCCCGAGCGCCCCACGGTGCCCGCACCCGAGCCCATCACGGACGAGCCGGAGCCCACCGAGGCGGAGGAGCCCCCGGCTCCCGCCGCGTCCGCGGGAGCGGGTTCCGCCTACGCGGACGTCCTCATGCCCCGCAGCGTCGCGGGACACCGGGACCGCCTCACCGGCACCACCGACCGCCAGGCCGAGGCCGACGGGGTCCGTCCCGGACGGCGTGCGGCCGTGCCGAGTTGGGACGAGATCGTCTTCGGCACCCGCCGCAAGAAGCAGGACTAGCCACAAGCCGTACGGAGAACGCGCGGCGTACGCAGAACACGAACCGCACGCAGAGGAGGCCCGCGCCACATCGGTGCGGGCCTCCTCTCGCGTTCTCAACTGCCGATGCCCTACTGAGGATCGGGTCCGGTCGCCACCGGGCGCGACTCGTCCGAGGACCACTCGGACCACGAACCGACGTACAGCGCCGCGTCGATGCCCGCCACCGCGAGGGCGAGCACCTCGTGGGCACCCGAGACGCCGGAGCCGCAGTACACGCCCACCTCACCCGAATCCCCTGACGCGCCAAGGGACTTGAAGCGGGAGGCGAGCGATTCGGCGGGCAGGAAACGGCCGTCCTGTGCCACGTTCTCCGACGTCGGAGCGGACACCGCGCCCGGGATATGGCCGCCGACGCGGTCGATCGGCTCCACGTCGCCCCGGTAGCGCTCGGCGGCGCGGGCGTCGAGCAGGACCCCCGAGCGGGCCAGCGCGGCCGCCCCGTCGGCGTCCAGGAGCCCCACGGCGCCCGGCGCGGGCTCGAAGGTGCCCGGCACGGGCGACGGCACCTCGGTCTCCAGCGGGCCCTCCCACGCGCCGAGACCGCCGTCGAGCACTCGCACGGACGGGTGACCCGTCCAGCGCAGCATCCACCAGGTGCGCGCGGCGGCCCAGCCCTGCCCGCCGTCGTACACGACCACGTCCCGGTCGGCCGACACACCGGCCCGCCGCATCACGGTGCCGAAGGACGCGACGTCCGGCAGCGGATGCCGGCCGGCCGCTCCGGCCGGTCCCGCGAGGTCGGCGTCGAGGTCGACGTAGACCGCGCCGGGGATGTGTCCGGCCTCGTATGCGGCCCGCCCGTCGAAGGCCGGGGCCCCCGCGGCCTTGGCCATGCTCAGCTGCCAGCGGACGTCGAGGATGACCGGCGGGTTCCCGCCCGCCGACTCGCTCGCGAGTTCGGTTGCGGAGATGATGGCATTCATGAGGGCCATCCTTGCTCATGCTCTGGCCCCGAGCGCCGTCGGTCGGCTAGCGTGCACGATCGACTACCGAGCGTTGACCGACCGGACATCGCGAGGCAATGGCGCGGCAATGGATACGGACATCTCACCGGGCATCCTCGTGCGAGGAGTCCGTCCGTGGCGGCGCGGCCGATGAGCGGCGCGCGGCGTGGAGTGCCAGCATCAGCTCGGGCGCGTTGCGACACGTGATTTTGTTCCGAGGAGAGAGTGACGATGACCGAGGCAGCAGCCAGGCGCGCGCCGGGCACCCCGTGCTGGGTGAGTCTCATGGTGCACGGCATGGCGGCGACCCAGGAGTTCTACGCGGCTTTGTTCGGCTGGGAGTTCCGGCCGGGACCGCAGCAGCTCGGCCCCTACGTGCGGGCCCTGCTCGACGGTCACGAGGTGGCCGGGATCGGGCAGATGCCGCCCGACCGCCATCTGCCCGTCGCCTGGACCCCGTACCTCGCGTCGGACGACGTGGACGCCACGTCCGAGAGCATCCGCCACTGCGGCGGCACGGTCGGCGTCGGCCCGATCGACGCCGGGGAGGCGGGCCGGATGGCCATCGCGTCGGACCCTGCGGGCGCGGTGTTCGGCATCTGGCAGGCGGCCGAGCATCTGGGGATGGCGCTCACCGGAGTGCCGGGGGCGCCGGCGTGGAACGAGCTGGTGACTCAGGAGACGGCGAGCGTCGCCAAGTTCTACGAGGTGACCTTCGGCTACGAGGAGGAGGCCGTCGTCTCCGCCGACTTCGACTATCTGACGCTGCATCTGAACGGCAGCCCGGTGGCGTCGGTGCACGGCGTGGGCCAGGCGCTCCCGCGCGACCGGGGCGCGCACTGGATGACGTACTTCGAGGTGGCGGACGTCGATGAGTCGGTGTCCCTGGTCGAGGAGCTCGGCGGCCACGTCCTGAAGCCCGCGCGCGACGGCTCCCAGGGCCGCCTGGCGACGGTCGCGGACCCGGAGGGCGCGGTGTTCACCCTCGTACGGTCGGCGCCGCGCGAAGAGGACGAAAGGTCCTAGGGCCTCCTGGCGGAGGTCAGCGGCGGTTCAGGCCGAAGCGACCGGCAGCACTTCGGGAGACAGGGCCGCCGCGTGTGCCGTGGCGCTCGTCAGCTGCTTGCGGTGGTGGCGTCGGCACAGGACCTCGTAGCCGACCTCGTCGTCGCTCCGGTCGACGTCCCCGACGACGACCTGGGCGCCCTCGACGACCATCCGGCCGCCGACCGTGCGGGCGTTGTGCGTGGCGCGGGCGCCGCACCAGCACAGGGCCTCGACCTGGAGGACCTCGACGCGGTCGGCGAGTTCGACCAGGCGCTGGGAACCGGGGAACAGCTTGGACCGGAAGTCGGTCGTGATGCCGAAGGCGTAGACGTCGAGGCCCAGGTCGTCGACGACGCGGGCGAGCTGGTCGATCTGGGCGGGGGCGAGGAACTGCGCCTCGTCCGCGATGACGTAGTCCACTCGGCCGCCCTGGGACAGCTGGTCGACGACGTACGCGTACACGTCGAGCTCGTCGGCGACCTCGACGGCGTCGGTGACGAGGCCGAGGCGCGAGGAGAGCTTGCCCTCACCGGCCCGGTCGTCGCGCGTGAGGATCATGCCCTTGAGGCCGCGCGACGAGCGGTTGTGCTCTATCTGGAGAGCCAGGGTGCTCTTTCCGCAGTCCATCGTTCCGGAGAAGAACACGAGCTCGGGCATGGGGAGTTGAGGACCTTTCCGCGGTGGTGGGGACGATCAGGAGCGTACTTCGAGCAGCGGTACGAGCTGCTCGGCGGGGGTCATCGAGCCGTGGTTGCCGACCATGGCCGACTCCTTGGGCTCCCGCTCCGAGGCGATGATCACCACGTCGTCGTGGGCGGCCGCGATGACGTCGCCCAGGCGCGCGTAGACCCGCTCGTCGATGTGCGGGCCGAACCAGCCGGCCTCAATCGCCTCGTCCCGGCTCGCGATCCAGAACTGCTCACCGAGCACCTCGCGCCACACGGCCAGGACATCGGACTCGGCGCCCGGCACCGCGTAGACGTGGCGGGCGCGGCCCTCGCCGCCGAGGAGGGCGACGCCGGCGCGCAGCTCCCAGTCCTCGTCGAAGTCGATGCGGGACTGCTCGTCGAACGGGATATCGATCATGCCGTGGTCGGCCGTGATGTAGAGGGCGCTGCGCGGGGGGAGCTGCTCGGCGAGGCGCTGGGCGAGGCGGTCCACGTACATGAGCTGGCCGCGCCACGGGTCGGAGTCGACGCCGAAGCGGTGGCCCTTTCCGTCGACCTCGCTGTAGTACGTGTAGACCAACGAGCGGTCGCCCGCCGCCAGTTGCTCGGCGGCCAGGTCCATGCGGTCCTCGCCGGAGAGGCGCCCGCGGAAGGTGCCGCCGCTGAGGGCGATCTTCGTGAGAGGCGTCGACTCGAACGCGGGGGCGGAGACCTGCGCGGTGTGCACCCCGGCCTCGTGGGCGCGCTGGAAGATCGTCGGGTACGGCTGCCAGGCGTGCGGCTGGGTCCAGGGGATCCAGCGGAGCTGGTTCATCAGCTCGCCGGTGTCCGGGTTGCGGACCGTGTAGCCGGGCAGGCCGTGCGCGCCGGGCGGCAGGCCCGTGCCGACCGAGGCGAGGGAGGTCGCGGTGGTCGCCGGGTAGCCCGCGGTGATCGGGCGGCCGGTGCCGCCGCGCGAGGAGGCGAGGAGCGAGGTCAGGAACGGGGCCTCGTCCGGGTGGGCCTGGAGCTGCTGCCAGCCGAGCCCGTCGATCAGGAACACGCACGCACGGTCGGCGGGCGCGAGCTCGGGTATCGCCTGAGCGCAGCCGGGGACGCCCAGGTGGGAGCCGAGGGTGGGCAGCAGGTCGGCGAGGGAGCCGGCGCCGTACTCGGGCACAGGGGCGGACCGGACGGCGAGAGGCTCTACGTCGTCCCAGGCAGGCGTGGCCATCAGCGCGCTGTCGCCGCGGTCGCCTCGGACAGGGACTGGGCGAAGGCGAGGGTCTGACGGACGGTGTCGGGGCCGTCCCCGGTCTCGCTGACGCGCAGGCTCAGGTCGTCGGCGGTCGAGCTGCCCGTGTACCCGTGGTCCGCCTCGCAGTTGGGGTCACCGCAGGCCGCGGGCTCCAGGTCGATGCGGGCGACGGCGCCCCAGCCGATGGTCAGGACGACCTCGCGGGGCAGGGTGCCCGGGACGTACTTCTCCGGGTTGGCGACGACGCGGCTGAGCACGACCGACGAGATGCGGCCGAGCTTCACGGATTCGGTGGACGTCGTGGCGTACGGCGTCGGCGACGTGGTGTCGGCGGCCTGCTCGTCGGTGTGGCTGACGATGAAGCGGGTGCCGGTGAGGACGAGCACGGTGACGTGCCTGCGCACCTCGTTCGAGTCGAAGGTGGTCTCCTGGTGGACCAGATACGACCCGATGGGTTCGCCGCCGACCGCGGCCTCCACCGCCTCGGCCACGAGGGCCGGGTAGTAGCCGCTGCGCTCGATCGCCGCGCGGAGCCCTTGGGTCGTCGTACTGGTCTTGGCCATGAGGTCCATCCTAAAGCCCGGCGGGGGGCTCGCGGTGCGCCTGTGGACGGGTGCGGAAAACACCCGTATGTGGGGCTCGTCTCACCCGGCCCGCTCAGTACGCGGGCAGGGTGCGCGGGCCGAGGTCGTCGCGGGCGGGCGGCGGGGCGAGCCGTATCGAGGCGCCGAGGACCGAGAGGCCGCTCTGGGCGACGACGACGGGCTCCAGGGAGACGGCGACGACCTCGGGATGGTCGTCCACGAGCCGCGAGACCCGTTGCAGCACCTCTTCGAGCGCGGCCGTGTCGACCGGCGCGGAGCCGCGCCAGCCGAAGAGCAGGGGCGCTGTCTTGATGCCCCTGACGATCGACTGGGCGTCCCGGTCGGTGACCGGAATCAGCCGGTGAGCTGTGTCGCCGAGCAGCTCGGACGCGGCGCCCGCGAGCCCGAAGGAGAGCACCGCGCCGGCGGCCGGATCGATGACCGCGCGGACGACGGTGTCGACGCCGCGGGGTGCCATGGCCTGGACCACGGGCCGCAGCTCCTCGGGCTTGCCGAGCGTCTCGGACAGCTCTTCGTACGCGCGGCGCAGCTCCTCCTCGTTGGCCAGGTCGAGGCGTACTCCTCCGAGGTCGGCTCGGTGGCGCAGGTGCGGGGCGGTCGTCTTGAGCGCGACGGGGTAGCCGAGGGTGTGCGCGGCGGCGGCCGCCTCGTCGGGTCCGGGGGCGGGCAGAGTCTGCCGTACGTCGATGCCGTAGCGGGCAAGGAGGGCGCGGGCGTCCTCGGGGGCGAGCTCGGCGCCGCGCGGGTCGTCGTCCTTCGCGAGGAACGCGGTGATGAGCTCGACGGCGCCCGTCTCGTCGGTGTCCTCGTACTCGGGGACCTTGCCGGGCTCCGCCGCGTCGCGCCGCCACTGGGCGTACTTGACGGCTTCGGAGAGGGCGCGGACGGCGCGCTCCGCGGCGGGGTAGGCGGGGATGAGCGCGGGTGTCGGGGCGGGCTCGTCCGTGGGCGGGCGTTCGGCCGGGGTGCCGCCGGGGGTCCTGGCGAGCGCGCGGGGGCCGGTGCTGGTGGCCGCGGAGAGCGCTTCGGCGAGGCCGCCGAGCTCCACGTGGACGACCAGGACGGGCTTGGTGGGGGTGCCGGCCGCGGCCGAACTGAGGGCCTCGGCGAGCGCCGCGTCCTCGGCGGTCGACTCCCCCACCGCCGGCATCGCCGTGACGACGACCGCGTCGCACTTGTCGTCCGCGAGCGCCTCGGTGAGCGCCGCGTGGAAGTCCTCGGCGGACGCCGCGGTCGTCAGGTCCCGCGGCGGCTTCGGCCGCAGGCCCTCGGAGAGGCAGACGTCGTACGTCAGGAGGCCCAGCGACTCCGAGTTCCCGAGGATCGCGACGCGGGGGCCCCGCGGGAGGGGCTGGCGAGCCAGCAGCAGGCCGGTGTCGACGAGTTCGGTGATGGTCTCCACGCGGATGACACCCGCCTGGCGCAGCAGGGCGGAGACCGTGGCGTACGGCAGGCGCGTGGCGCGGACCGCGTGGCCGAGGGGCGCGACGCCGCTGTGCCGGGCGCCCTGCACCACGACGAGGGGCTTCGCGGCCGCCGTGCGGCGGGCGAGGCGGGTGAACTTGCGCGGGTTTCCGATGGATTCGAGGTACATCAGGGCGACGTCCGTGTCCGGGTCGTCGTACCAGTACTGGAGTACGTCGTTCCCCGACACGTCCGCGCGGTTGCCGGCGGAGACGAACGTCGACACACCTGTCACTCCGGTCACGCCGCCGCCGCGCCGCTGGAGGCGGGCGAGCAGCGCGATACCGATGGCACCGGACTGGGCGAACAGGCCCATGCGGCCGGCGCGCGGCATCTCGGGCGCGAGCGACGCGTTGAGCCGCACCTCGGGCGAGGTGTTGATGACGCCGAAGGCGTTGGGCCCGATGAGGCGCATGCCGTACGAGCGGGCCTGACGCACCAGTTCGCGCTGGCGGGCGCGACCCTCGCTGCCGGACTCGGCGTATCCGGCGGAGACCACGACGATCCCCTGCACACCGCGCTCTCCGCACTCGGTGACGACTTCGGGGACGTACCGCGCGGGGACGGCGACGACGGCGAGGTCGACGGGCTCGGCGGCGTCGATGTCGTGGACGGAGCGGTGGGCGGGGACGCCGTCCAGGTCGCGCAGGTCGTCGGGGAACGCCCTGTTCACGGCGTGGAGGCGGCCGGTGAAGCCGGCGTCGCGGAGGTTGTCGAGGACGCTGCGGCCGACTCCGCCGGGTGTGCGGCCCACGCCGATGACGGCAACGGATCCGGGGGCGAGAAGCCGGTGCACCGAGCGCGCTTCGGCGCGCTGCTCGCGGGCGCGCTGCACGGCGAGCGAGGCCTCGGTGGGTTCGAGGTCGAACTCCAGGCGGACGACGCCGTCCTCGAAGTGGCGCTTCTGGGTGTATCCGGCGTCCGTGAACACCTTGATCATCTTGGTGTTGGCGGGCAGCACCTCGGCGGCGAAGCGGCGGATCCCGCGCTCGCGGGCGACGGCGGCGATGTGCTCCAGGAGCGCGGACGCGACGCCCCGGCCCTGGTGGGCGTCCTGCACGAGGAAGGCGACCTCGGCCTCGTCGGCGGGGGCGGAAGCGGGCATTCCCTGGGCGTTGATGCGGTCGTAGCGGACGGTCGCGATGAACTCGCCGCCCACGGTGGCCGCGAGGCCCACCCGGTCCACGTAGTCGTGATGGGTGAAGCGGTGGACGTCCTTGGCGGACAGGCGCGGGTACGGCGCGAAGAAGCGGTAGTACTTCGACTCGTCGGAGACCTGCTCGTAGAAGTTCGTGAGCCGCTCGGCATCGTCGATGGCGATGGGCCTGATGCGCGCGGTGCCGCCGTCGCGCAGCACCACGTCTGCTTCCCAGTGGGCGGGGTATGCGTGCCGGTCCGACGGGGTCTGCATGGGCCCAGCGTACGGCGCGGCGGTGACAGTCGTACGGGTCGCGGCACGAGCGGGCCGAGGGCACGCTATGAGGGCCGACGGGCGTGTGCGGACGGTACGTAGGACCCACATCGGGCACGTCCACCGGTGTGGGAGACTGGTCTAGACAACCGTGAGAATCCTGAAGGGCAGCATCACATGGCTGAGCGCCGCGTCAACGTCGGCTGGGCCGAGGGCCTTCACGCCCGCCCCGCCTCCATCTTCGTCCGCGCGGCCACGGCGGCCGGCGTCCCCGTGACGATCGCCAAGATCGACGGCACCCCTGTCAACGCCGCCTCCATGCTCGCGGTGCTCGGCCTGGGCGCCGGCGGCGGCGAGGAGATCGTCCTGGCCTCCGACGTCGAGGGTGCGGACATCGCGCTCGACCGTCTGGCCAAGCTGGTCTCCGAGGGGCTCGAGGAGCTTCCCGAGACCGTCTAGTACGGGCCGGTGCGGGGTCGCTCAGCACTGCCCCGTACGGGATCTCTGGATTCTGGGGCGCCGTTTACTGCTCGCAGAAGATCGCGCCGCATAAAGGGTCTGTTCGGATTTTCCGAGCAGACCCTTTTGCTTTCTGCGGCCCTGTTCTCATAATTCCGGGGCAGCGAAAACAGAGCCCTTCGAAATGGGCCGCCCTCTTTGTATACGGCGCCTCTGTTAATGCTGGAGCCCGGCCGTGTTGACGGGATGTTGCGAAGTCCTCACACGGCCACCCTTATGAGGGGCGCGCAGGCTGTGAGCGGCCATTGCGCGCTCCGTGTGCTGCGCCGTGAGCGCCCGCGCGCGCTCCACGTCACCGCGCGCCACGGCGTCCACGATCGCCCCGTGCTCGGCCCAGGAGGCGGCGGGCTGCGCGGGCTGCTCGACGGTGTACATCCACGCGATCTTGTGGCGGAGCTGCGTGAGCATCGTGATCAGCCCCGGGCTGCCGGACGTCTGTGCCAGCGTCTCGTGGAACCAGCCGCCCAGCGAGCGCAGATCCTCGCTCTGACCTCGCCGGGAGCGCTCCTGCCCCAGCCTGACCAGGCCTCGCAGCACCTTCAGGTGCGCCTCGGTGCGGCGCTGCGCGGCGCGGGCGGCGGCGAGCGGTTCGAGGAGCATCCGGATCTCCAGCTGGTCCGCCGCCTCCTGCGTGGTGGGTTCGGCGACGCACGCGCCCGCGTGCCTGCGGGTGACGACGAAGCCCTCGGCCTCCAAGGTGCGCAGCGCCTCGCGTACGGGGACGCGGGAGACGCCGTAGCGGCGGGCGAGCACCTCCTCGGTGAGTCTGCCGCCACGCTCGTAGACACCGGAGACGATGTCGTCGCGGATCGCCGTGCATACCGAGTGCGCCGGAATGCGCATGAACCGACCTCCGCCTTAATCCCCGCGAAACGCGGTAGACAGTCGCTCGTACAGCGCGATCGAAGTTCGTTCAGCGCGCTTGCCCAGCGACTCTATTCCAGCGTGCGCGAATTTCCGACGGCAGGCCGTAATCCATGGATATTTTTTGGACAGCGCAGCCGGGAACGAACGAGCCGGTCCGGTGACGAGCACCGCCGGTAACGCCGAAATCCCCGGCTCGGTGAGCCGGGGATTTCGGTGCGTTGTCGCGAGTACGCGGCGAAGGTCAGACGTTGATGCCGTGCGAGCGCAGGTACGCGACGGGGTCGACGTCCGAGCCGTACTCGGGGCTCGTGCGCGCCTCGAAGTGGAGGTGCGGGCCCGTGACGTTGCCCGTCGCCCCGGAAAGGCCTATCTGCTGGCCCGGGGTGACCGTCTGGCCGACGGAGACGCCGATGGACGACAGGTGGCCGTACTGCGTGTACGTGCCGTCGTTCATCTTGATGACGATGTTGTTGCCGTAGGCGCCGCCCCAGCCGGCCTCCACGACCGTGCCCGCGCCCACGGCGTGGACCGAGGTGCCGCTGGCGGCGTGGAAGTCGATGCCGGTGTGGCTGCCGGAGGACCACAGGCCGCTGCTGGCCTTGTACGCGGTCGACACGTACGAGCCGGTGACGGGCATGACGAAGGCGTTGAGGCGCTTGCGCTCGGCCGCACGGGCGGCGCGCTCCTTGGCCTCACGCTCGGCCTTGGCCTTGGCGGCGGCCTTGCGCCGGTCCTCCTCGGCCTTCTTCTTGGCCGCGGCCTCGGCCTTCTCCTTCGCGGCGGCCTCGTCGGCGGCCTGCTGCTGGGCGGCGGCCTGCGCGTCGATCTGCGCCGCGAGGGAGTCACCGATGGAGATGGCCTTGGTCAGGCCGGTCTGCTCAAGAGACGCGTCGTCAGCGGCGAGGGCGGGGGCGGCGAGGCCTCCGATGACACCGGTCGTGGTGAGCGCGGCGACGCCGGCGACCTGCGCGGTGGTACGCGTGAGACGGCTCGGGCGACGGTGCTTCCCGGTGGCACGGGTGAACGCCATGGAGTGGCTGATCCTTTCCTTCCTTCTCGCCTACCGGGTTAGCTGACGGGTTCGGAGCAGGAAGGTCTCCTACGGACCCCCTTCAAGGAAGGGCGTCCGATTCACCCCAGGGACGGTGGGTCCCCGGCTCCCCCGGCTCGCGCCTTGGGGGACTCGGCGATGACTGTCCGGTGCCGCGGGCGCGGCGTGCATCTGGCGGACAGCCGGACCGACGCTAAGCGGGGCATCTTTCAATCAACAAACGGAACCGGGCTTTTGTAGCGCATGCCACAGGGCAGACAGGCAACCACTGGTTCAATTCGGACATACAGGGGCCCCGGTGGTCATCTCGCCCACCGGGGCCCCTCGTTGCACACCGGTCACGGTCAGCCCGTGACGACGGTCACCTCTCCGATGCCGAGCGCCCTGACAGGCTCCTCGATCTGGGCTGCGTCACCCACGAGCACCGTCACCAGACGGTCCATCGGGAAGGCGCTCACGACGGCCGCGGTGGCCTCCACGGTGCCCGTCGCGGCGAGCCGCCGGTACAACTCCGCCTGGAAGTCGTCCGGCAGATGCTGCTCGACCTGGTCGGCGAGCGTCCCCGCGACGGCAGCGGCGGTCTCGAACTTGAGCGGGGCGACCCCCACCAAGTTCTGTACGGCCACGTCCCGTTCGGCGTCGGTCAGGCCCTCCGCGGCGAGCGTGCGCAGCACCTTCCAGAGGTCGTCGAGCGCCGGACCCGTGTTCGGTGTGTCCACGGAGCCGCTGATGGCGAGCATCGCGGCGCCCGTCCCGTCCGGCGCCGAGCGCAGCACCTGGCCGAACGCCCGCACGCCGTAGGTGTATCCCTTCTCCTCGCGCAGGACACGGTCCAGACGGGAGGTGAGGGTGCCGCCCAGGCAGTACGTGCCGAGCACCTGCGCCGGCCACACCCGGTCGTGCCTGTCCGCGCCGACGCGGCCGATCAGGATCTGCGTCTGCACCGCGCCCGGCCGGTCGACGATCACGACCCGGCCGGTGTCGTCGGCCGTCACGGGCGGTACGGGGCGCGGCTCGGCCGTGTTCCCCGTCCAGGCGCCCAGCGTGTCGGCGAGCAGGACGTCGAGGTCGATGCCCGCGAGGTCGCCCACGACGACCGCGGTGGCCGTGGCGGGGCGCACGTGCCGGTCGTAGAAGGCGCGTACGGCCGCCGCGTCGATGGCCGCGACGGTCTCTTCGGAGCCCTGGCGCGGGCGGGACATGCGCGCGGTGGCCGGGAAGAGCTGCTTCGAGAGCTCCTTGGCGGCGCGGCGGCCGGGGTTGGCCGTCTCGTGCGGGATCTCGTCGAGCCGGTTGCGCACGAGACGTTCGATCTCACTGTCCGCGAACGCGGGTGCCCTGAGGGCGTCGGCGAGCAGGCCGAGCGCCTTCGGCAGGCGGGAGACGGGGACCTCCAGAGAGACCCGTACGCCGGGGTGGTCGGCGTGCGCGTCGAGGGTGGCGCCGCAGCGCTCCAGTTCGGCGGCGAACTCCTCGGCCGCGAGCTTGTCGGTGCCTTCGGAGAAGGCCCTCGCCATGATGGTGGCGACGCCGTCGAGCCCGGCGGGCTCGGCGTCCAGGGGCGCTTCGAGGTGGATCTCGATGGCGACGACCTGCTGGCCCGGGCGGTGGCAGCGCAGCACCGTCAGGCCGTTGTCGAGGGTGCCGCGCTCGGGCGCGGGGAACGCCCACGGCCGCGCCGTGCCGGCCTGGGGCTGCGGGTGGAAGTCCATGGTCGCGAGCTCGGTCACTTGCCGGCCTCCTCGTCTGCGGTCCCGCCTGCGGTCTCGTCCGTGGTCGCTGCGGCGGTCTCGTCGGCCTCTTCGGGGGCCGTGGGCTCGTAGACGAGCACCGCGCGGTTGTCGGGGCGCAGATGGGCCGCGGCCACCTCCTGGACCTCCTCCGCGGTGATGTCGAGGACGCGCTGGACGGCGGTCAGGGCGAGCTGCGGGTCGCCGAACAGGACGGCGAACCTGCACAGTTCGTCGGCGCGGCCCGAGACCGTGCCGAGCCGGTCGAGCCACTCGCGCTCCAACTGTGCCTGGGCGCGCTCCATTTCCTCCGGAGTGGGACCGTCGGCGGCGAACCGCGCGAGCTCCTCGTCGACGGCCTCCTCGATGACCGGCACCTCGACGTCGCCGGACGTCTTCACGTCCAGCCACCCCACGGAGGGCGCCCCCGCGAGCCTCAGGAGACCGAACCCGGCGGCGACGGCGGTCTGGTCACGGCGGACGAGACGGTTGTAGATCCGGGACGACTCGCCGCCGCCGAGGACCGTCAGGGCCAGGTCGGCCGCGTCGCACGCGCGCGAGCCGTCCTGCGGCAGCCGGTAGGCGGCCATCAGCGCCCGGGCCGGGACCTCCTCCTCGACGACCTCGCGCACGCCCTCACCGATCCGGTCGGGCAGGGCGCCGTCGCGCGGGGGCTGCTTCCCGTCGTGGCGCGGGATGGAGCCGAAGTACTTCTCGACCCAGGCCAGCGTCTGCTCGGGGTCGATGTCCCCGACGACCGAGAGGACGGCGTTGTTCGGGGCGTAGTACGTACGGAAGAAGTTCCGCGCGTCCTCCAGAGTGGCCGCGTCCAGGTCGGCCATGGAGCCGATGGGCGTGTGGTGGTACGGGTGGCCCTCCGGGTACACGAGGGCGGTCAACTTCTCGAACGCGGTCCCGTACGGAACGTTGTCGTAGCGCTGGCGGCGCTCGTTCTTGACGACGTCGCGCTGGTTCTCCATCGACTCCTCGTCGAGCGCGGCGAGGAGGGAGCCCATCCGGTCGGCCTCCAGCCAGAGCGCGAGCTCCAGCTGGTGGGTCGGCATGGTCTCGAAGTAGTTGGTGCGCTCGAAACTCGTCGTCCCGTTCAGCGAGCCGCCGGCGCCCTGCACCAGCTCGAAATGCCCGTTCCCGTGGACCTGCTTCGAGCCCTGGAACATCAGGTGCTCGAAGAGGTGAGCCAGGCCGGTGCGGCCCTTGACCTCGTGGCGCGAGCCGACGTCGTACCAGAGGCAGACGGCTGCGACCGGGGTCAGGTGGTCCTCGGAGAGCACCACGCGCAGCCCGTTGTCGAGGCGGTGCTCGGTCGCTGTCAGGCCGCCGGAGCCGGCCTCGGCGGTGGCCGTGTGACCCATGGGCATGTACGTCCCTTCGATCGCGGAACTATCGCGGAAACTGCAGATGTGCTGCCAGTTCTGCCACTGTATGCAAGCGTTCTGACGCCTGGCGAAGTTCCCGCACTGGGTACGCCGAGAGCGAGCACCGAACGCCGTACGGACGGGTCGCGGTCGGCGTTGTCAGTGGGGCGGTCCACAATGGTGCGCGTCAGATTCTTGTACATGCCCCGGCAGCATCTGTGAAGGAGCCGCAGCAGCGATGGCCCGCCGCAGCACGAAGACCCCGCCTCCCGACGACTTCGAGGAGCGGATCCTCGACATTGACGTTGTCGACGAAATGCAGGGCTCCTTCCTCGAGTACGCCTACTCGGTGATCTACTCCCGGGCCCTGCCGGACGCCCGTGACGGCATGAAGCCCGTGCACCGGCGCATCGTCTACCAGATGAACGAAATGGGCCTGCGCCCCGACCGCGGCTATGTGAAGTGCGCCCGCGTCGTCGGCGAGGTCATGGGTAAGTTGCACCCGCACGGAGACGCGTCGATCTACGACGCCCTGGTGCGCCTCGCCCAGCCCTTCTCGATGCGCCTCCCCCTGGTCGACGGCCACGGAAACTTCGGCTCCCTGGGGAACGACGACCCGCCGGCCGCCATGCGGTACACCGAGTGCCGGATGGCCCCCGCGACGTCGCTGATGACGGAGTCGATCGACGAGAACACCGTCGACTTCGGGCCGAACTACGACGGCCAGGAGCAGGAGCCCGCCGTCCTGCCGGCCGCCTACCCGAACCTCCTGGTCAACGGCGCGTCCGGCATCGCCGTCGGCATGGCGACGAACATGCCGCCGCACAATCTCGGCGAGGTCATCGCCGCCGCCCGTCACCTGATCAGGCACCCGGGCGCCGACCTCGAGACGCTCATGAAGTTCGTCCCGGGCCCCGACCTGCCGACCGGCGGCCGGATCGTCGGCCTGTCCGGCATCAAGGACGCCTACGAGTCGGGCCGCGGCACCTTCAAGATCCGCGCCACGGTCTCCGTGGAGGACGTGACGGCGCGCCGCAAGGGCCTCGTCGTCACCGAACTGCCCTTCGCGGTGGGCCCCGAGAAGGTCATCGCGAAGATCAAGGACCTGGTCGGCTCCAAGAAGCTCCAGGGCATCGCGGACGTCAAGGACCTCACCGACCGCCAGCACGGCCTGCGCCTGGTCATCGAGATCAAGAACGGCTTCGTGCCGGAGGCCGTCCTGGAGCAGCTCTACAAGCTGACGCCGATGGAGGAGTCCTTCGGCATCAACAACGTGGCGCTGGTCGACGGTCAGCCCTTGACGCTCGGCCTCAAGGAGCTCCTGGAGGTCTATCTCGACCACCGCTTCGAGGTCGTACGCCGCCGCAGCGAGTTCCGCCGCACGAAGAAGCGGGACCGGCTGCATCTGGTCGAGGGCCTCCTCGTCGCGCTGGTGGACATCGACGAGGTCATCCGCCTCATCCGCTCCAGCGACAACTCCGCGCAGGCGAAGGAGCGCCTGATGGAGCGCTTCTCGCTGAGCGAGATCCAGACGCAGTACATCCTGGACACGCCGCTGCGCCGCCTCACCAAGTTCGACCGCATCGAGCTGGAGACGGAGCGCGACCGGCTCAACGGCGAGATCGACGAGCTGACCGGGATCCTCGACTCCGACGCCGAGCTGCGCAAGCTCGTCTCGGCCGAACTGGCCTCGGTGGCGAAGAAGTTCGGCACCGAGCGCCGCACCGTGCTTCTGGAGTCGGCGGGCACGGCGGTCACCGCGGTGCCCCTCCAGGTCGCCGACGACCCGTGCCGCGTGCTCCTGTCGTCCACGGGCCTCCTGGCGCGCACGGCGACCGCCGACCCGTTCGGGGACGACGAGGACGCCCGGCGCACCAAGCACGACGTGATCGTCTCCGCGGTCCCGGCGACGGCGCGCGGCGAGATCGGCGCGATCACGTCCACGGGGCGCCTGTTGCGGCTCAATGTCATCGACCTGCCGCAGCTCCCGGAGACGGCCTCGGCGCCGAACCTCTCCGGCGGCGCGCCCGTCACGGAGTTCCTGTCGTCGCTGGAGGCGGACGAGAAGGTGGTCTGTCTGACCACTCTCGACGAGTCGTCCCCCGGCCTGGCGATCGGTACCGAGCAGGGCGTGGTCAAGCGCGTCGTGCCCGACTACCCGACGAACAAGGACGAGTTGGAGGTCATCGGACTCAAGGACGGTGACCGCATCGTCGGCGCAGTGGAGCTGCGTACCGGCGAGGAGGACCTGGTCTTCATCACGGACGACGCGCAGTTGCTCCGCTACCAGGCCTCGCAGGTACGTCCGCAGGGCCGGGCCGCGGGCGGTATGGCGGGCATCAAGCTGGCCGACGGCGCCAAGGTGATCTCGTTCACCGCCGTCGATCCGGCTGTGGACGCGATCGTCTTCACGGTGGCGGGATCGCGCGGCACGCTCGACGACTCCGTCCAGACGACGGCGAAGCTCACCCCGTTCGACCAGTACCCGCGCAAGGGTCGGGCCACGGGCGGTGTGCGCTGCCAGCGCTTCCTGAAGGGCGAGGACTGCCTGAGCCTGGGCTGGGCGGGCCCGACACCGGCCCGCGCGGCGCAGAAGAACGGCACCCCGGCCGAGCTGCCCGAGGTCGACCCGCGCCGCGACGGCTCCGGCGTCTCCCTCGCGAAGACGGTCTCGGTGGTGGCGGGGCCGATCTAGTCCGCGTCCTGCGGTTCCTGTACGTATCTCAGGACGCCCCACATGCTGTGCTCGTCGGCATAGGTGTGCGGGGCGTCCTGGGCGCAGGCGGTCAGTTCCTTGCTCAGTCGCGGGGCGTCGATCCCGGCCCCGATGAGGACGAGCCGGCTGAGGCGCGGCTCCCCGGGCGCCCAGAGCTCCGGTGCGAACCGCAGGAACCGACCGACGGCGTGCACGGTGTACTTGTTGCGACGGTCGGCCGCGCCGAAGTCGACGTACCCCTTGATGCGGTAGAGCCCCTCGGGCCTGCTGTCGAGGAACGCCATCAACCGGCGTGGATCGAGCGGCACTTCGGACTCGACGGAGAGACTGTCGTACGCGGAGTGCAGATGGCCGTCGTGCGCCTCATGCTCGTCGTGTTCGTCTCCGCCCGTACTGTCGCCGTCGTACCGGTGGAGGTCATCGAACGACAGCTGGCCGATCCGCTCGCGCGTCGGCCGGCAGTCGAAGAGGAACTCGGGGTCCACGCGCGCGTACGTCGCGGGAACGACTGCTGCGCCTCCGGCCAGCCCGCGCACGCGCTCCAGGACACGCTGGTGCTCCCTCTCCGGGACCCGGTCGGCCTTGTTGACCACCACGAGGTCGGCGATGGCCAGATGCCGGTCGAGCTCGGGGTGTTGCTCCCGCGTCGTGTCGAACTCGACGGCGTCGACGACCTCGACCAGACCGCCGTACACGATCCGCTGATTCTCGCTGGCGAGCACCATGCGCACGAGCTCCTGCGGCTCGGCGAGCCCGCTGGCCTCGATCACGATCACATCGATGCCGTTGCGGGCCGAGGGCCGGGTGAGCCGGTCCATGTATTCGTCGAGCTCGCTCGCGTCGACGGCGCAGCACAGGCACCCGTTGCCGAGGGAGACGGTGGAGTCGCCGAGCTGCCCGGCGACGGCCATGGCGTCGATCTCGATGGAGCCGAAGTCATTGACGATCGCGCCGATCCGCGTGCCGCCGCCGTGGTGCAGCAGATGGTTCAGCAGGGTGGTCTTGCCGGAGCCCAGGAACCCGGCGAGGACGACGACCGGGATCTGCTGCGGAAGCTCCTGCCTCGGCTGACTCAACGCGCGACCTCTCTCACACACCGACGCGTCCAGGGACGCGCATACCGGCGTTCTTACGACGAATGAATGCCGCCCCAGGATACGAGCGCGTAGAAACACCGCGAAGTGAACGATTGTTAGCGTCGCGGGCTGGGCACACGACAGGCATGGCGCCCGGACGAGCGACCCCTGCTTCCCTCCGTGTGCCTCCTCTCCGCCTCCCCGCCGACCAGCGCCGCTCGGCACCCCGGGGGGCGGCAAGCGCGCCGCCCACCGCTCGCCGGTCCTTTCCCGTCGCCCCGCACCCGACGACCGGCGGACGGTCGCCTGAACCGGGGGTTGACATGGCCACACAGAGTAATGGGATATGGGCGTTGAGTGCCGCCGCGCTGGCGGGGTTCGCTCTCGGCGGGGCCACGTCGGCCTTCGCGAAGCAGCAGCAGCGCCGCGAGGAGGCGCGGCTGCGTACCGAGCAGCTGGAGCGGGACGAGGTGGCCGAGCGCCGCCGCGCCCGGGCCCATCAGCAACGCATGCACTGGGCACTACTGGTCAAGGCCATCGACGACCCGTCCCTCGCGGTCGTGATCAACACGTACGGCGCGGATGTTCCGCTCGAGAAGTTGCGCCAGTACTTCTATGCGAATGCCTGGTACGTCAACATCTTCCACCTGGAGCAGTCGGGCCTCGCCAACCAGGAACAGGTGTACGGCCACCTCCGTGACTTTTTCCAGAGCCCGGTCTTTCGCGAGTACTGGGAAGCCACCCGCAACCACCGAATCGCCCTCAATCACTCGTCCGACGAAGCCCGGCTCGGACGCCTGGCGGACAGGCTCTACGAAGAGCTGGAGGAGGCGGACACGGACGAGTGGTGGGTGGTCGGGGACCCTCCGACATTCTGAGCCCCAGCCGGCCGCCAACGAGCCCCTTCACCCACACCGGTGAACTCGCACGCCCATGTGCCCCAAAATTCCTCAACTTCCGTTCGCATGCGGCCCACAGGCCGCAGGGGGCGCACTAGCCTGACCCGGAACGTGTCAGAGCTATGCCTTCCCTAAGGACCGGTACCCCTTGAAGATCGTGCGCCGCATCGGTGTGCCTCCGCGCGAGCGTGGCAGTGCGTCAGGGGCGACCTGCCCTGACCTGTTCGAGCTGAGCGACGGGAACTTCGCCGTCATCGGGACAGAGGCCACCGCGGAGCTCGACAAGGAGCTTCCGCCTGACGCGGCGCGCGCCGACTACGAGCGCATCGTGATCGTCAGCCGCGAAACGCTCGTGCGCGCGAAGGCCGATATCCCGGACTCCTAGCCCGCCGCCTCCCGGAGCCCGGTCCCCACGAAGGACCGGGCTCCGGCGCGTTCAGGACACGACCGGTACCGGCGCCGGAGCCGCCGGGCCCACATACCGGGCCGCCGGGCGAATGATCTTCGAATCCCGGGCCTGCTCAAGGATGTTGGCGCTCCACCCCACCACCCGCGCAGCGGCGAACGTCGGGGTGAACATCGCGCGCGGCAACCCGCACAGCTCCATGACCACACCCGCGTAGAACTCCACGTTCGTGTGAAGTTCCCGGCCCGGCTTCAGTTCCGCGAGGATCGACTCCACGTGGCGCTCGACCTCGACGGCGAACTCCACCATCGGCCCGCCGAACCCCTCGGCGATGCCCCGCAGCATCCGCGAACGGGGGTCCTCCGTGCGGTAGACGGGGTGGCCGAAGCCCATGATCCGGTCGCCCGCGAGGACCCGCTCGCGGATCCACCCGTCGATCCGGTCCGGCGTGCCGATCGCGTCGAGGGTGTCGAGCGCGCGGCTCGGGGCGCCGCCGTGCAGTGGCCCTGAGAGCGCCCCCACGGCGCCGACCAGACAGGCCGCGACATCCGCACCCGTCGACGTGATGACCCTCGCCGTGAACGTTGACGCATTGAACCCGTGATCAATGGTTGAGATCAGGTACTGCTCGATGGCACGGGCGTGAGCGGGCTCCGGCTCCGAACCCGTCAGCATGTAGAGGTAGTTCGCGGCGTACGACAGGTCGTCGCGCGGTTCGACGGGTTCGAGGCCGTCACCGAGCCGGTGCAGTGCCGTGAGCAGCGTCGGCACGACCGCCGCGGCGGCCAGGGTGTCGTCGCGCCGCCGCTCGTCGTCGATGTCGTACACGGGGCGGAAGCCCTGTGAGGCGCCGAAGAGCGACAGGGCGCTGCGCAGCCCGGCGAGCGGGCCGGAGAGCGCTCCGGCGCGGGCGATCGCGGGCAGCGCGGCCCGCACGTCGTCGGGCAGTCGGCGCAGGGCGGCCGTCCGCGCGGCGAAGGCCACGGACTGCGCGGCGTCAGGCAGCTCACCGTGGATCATCAGGTGCCATACGTCCTCGAAGCCGCGGGTCTGCGCGAGCTCGACGGCTGAGTACTGGCGGTAGTGGTAGAAGCCCTCGCGCCCTCTGACGTCACCCAATTCGGTGTCGGTGACGACGACGCCCGCGAGTCCCCGCGGTACGTCGACAGGGGTGGCCGTGGTCCCGTTGATCGACATGTTTCCTCCCTGGACTTGATTCGACTGTCCATGCTTGACTCGATGCCTGTCAATATTGATTGAATCAATACACACGATGCGGATATACGGTGGCGCGCATGACGGATCACGAACCCGCACCCGCGCGGGAAGCCCGGAGGCTCAGCACCAAGGAGACGGCCGAACTTCTGGGTGTGAAGCCCGAGACCGTGTACGCGTACGTGAGCCGCGGTCAGCTCAGCAGCCGCCGGGCGGCGTCGGGCTCGCGCGGCAGCACGTTCGACGCGGCCGAGGTGGAGGCGCTCGCGCAGCGCAACAAGCGGGAGCCCGCGGCCGGTTCGGCCCCGGGCGAGCTCTCCGTACGCACCCGCATCACGTTGATCGAAAAGGATCGCTACTACTTCCGCGGGGTCGACGCCGCCGAACTCGCCGCGCGTCACTCCTACGAAGAGGTCGCCGAGTGGCTGTGGACCGGGGCACTGCGGCCGGAGGTCCGGTTCACCGCCCCCCGGCAGTCCCTCGCCTCGGCCCGGCGCGCCGTGGGTGCCCTGCCGGAACACAGCGGCCCTGTCGACCGCCTGCGAGTCGCCGCGGTCGCCGCCGCCGTCGCCGACCCGCTGCGCTTCGACCTCTCCGAGGAGGCCGTACTCGGCACGGCCCGCACCCTCATCCCGACGCTGGTGGCCGCCCTGCCGCCCGTACAACACACGCATCGCGACGGCGGACCGCTCGCCCAGCGCCTGTGGGGCCGCCTCTCCGGACGCGAACCCGACGATCCGTCACTGCACGTCCTGGACACGGCACTTGGGCTCCTCGTCGACCACGACCTCGCCGCGTCGACGCTCGCCGTCCGGGTCGCCGCGTCGGCGCGCGCGCACGCGTACGCCGCGGTGTCCGCGGGCCTCGGCGTCCTGGAGGGACCGCTCCACGGCGCCGCCAGCGGTCTCGCGCACCGCATGCTCCTCGAAGTCCTCGACCGCGGCAGCGCGGCCCCTGTGGTGGCGGACGAACTGCGTGCCGGGCGCCGCGTCCCGGGCCTCGGCCACCGCCTGTACAAGGGCGAGGACCCACGCGCCCAGGCCCTGTTCGCCCTCCTGGAAGAGATCCCGCAGGTCCACCCGGCGCTCGCCGCGGCCCGCGACGTCGTGGCGACGACCGCCCGCCACACCGACCTGCACGCGAATGTGGACCTCGCCCTCGCGGTCTTCACCGTCTCGTGCGGCATGCCCGTCGAGGCCGGCGAGACCGTCTTCGCGGTGGCCCGGACGGCGGGCTGGATCGCGCACGCCCTGGAGGAGTACGGCGAGCGCCCGCTGCGGATGCGGCCGAGCGGACAGTACGTGGGACTGCGCCCGCCTCAACCGCTGCCCGCACCCGACGCCCCTCTGGCGACCGAGTGAGGTTAGGCTCCCCTACGTGAGTACGTGTGCGACCGCCTCGCAGGATCTGACCGAGCCTCTCGCGGGGACCGCCGCCACCGCGAGTACCTGGCTGCTGATCGAGCAGCCGGGCCCCTGGGGCGTGAAGGCGCTGACGTCCAGCCATATGGACCCGGAGCTCGGCAGGGCCCTGGAGGCCGCCGCGGAGGGGACCGGCGTGCGCGTCGCCCTCATCAGGCGCCCGGGCCGGCACGCGGACTTCCAGGCCACCACCCGGCGCCATGTGTATATGGCCCACACCATCCCGGGAAACACATGGCTGCGCGGCACCATGACCGAGTCTCCACAGGACTTGCTCGCACTCGACTTCGCCGCCCTCGGAGCGGGTGATCACCGCGGCTTCGGCACGCCGCACAAGGGCGCGCCGCTCGCGCTCGTCTGCACCAACGGCAAGCGGGACCGCTGCTGCGCCCTCCTGGGCCGGCCGCTCGCCGCCGACCTCGCCGCGTCCGGACAGGACGGCGTCTGGGAGGTCACCCACCTCGGCGGCCACCGCTTCTCCCCCACGCTGCTCGTACTGCCCTACGGCTATGCGTACGGCCGTGCCGACGCCGCCCACGTCAATGACACCCTCGACGCGGTGCGGGCCGGCCGGATCGCCACCGACGGGTGCCGCGGGAACTCCGCGTGGGAGCGGCCCGGCCAGGCCGCCGAGCTCGCCGTGCGCACGTCGGCCGGGATCGATGACGCCGGAGTGCTGACCGTCGTCGGCACGGAGGCCACGGCGCCGGGGCATGGGGCGCTCTGGGAGGTCACCGTCACCCACACGAACGGCCGCCGCTGGCACGTCACGGTCGCGCAGAGCGCTTCGCTGCCGCCCCGCCCCGAGAGCTGCGGTGCCGCACTGGGTACTCCGGCGCGCATGGACGTACTCGCGGTGGACGAGATCGCGCCCGCCGTCGCAGGCCCCCTCGGCGCGAGCGGCTGAGCCGACGGGCTCGCGCCCCCACCGGTGTACACACGGCACCCCACCACCCCATTACGAGGTGCATCCCAGCACGCGAGATACCCGCCACATCCGCTACGGAGTACCCCGCTCGCCCCCTTACCGTTCTTCGTATGAGCCCCACTCCCCCCACACGCCGGCTGCGCTTCGGCCTGCCGCGGCGCGTCTTCGCGCAGGTGCTGCTGATGCAGGTGGCGATCGCCGCCGGGGTGGCCGTGCTCGCGACGGGGCTGTTCCTCGCGCCGCTCAGCGACCAGCTCGACGACCAGGCGATGCGCCGCGCGCTGGCGATCGCGCAGACCACCGCGGCCCAGCCGAGCATCGCCGAGGACCTGCGGCATTCACGTCCCACGGTCGACGGCCCCGTCCAGCGGGAGGCCGAGCGGATCCGCCGGGCCAGTGGCGCCGAATACGTAGTGATCATGAACAAGGAAGGCGTCCGCTGGTCCCACACCGATCCGGGCGAGGTCGGCAGGATCGTCTCCACGGACCCCAGCGAGGCGCTCGCGGGCCACGAGGTCATGGGGATCGACAGCGGCACCCTGGGCCGCTCCGCGCGCGGGAAGGTGCCCCTGCGCGACGCACAGGGCGACATCGTCGGGGCCGTCTCCGTGGGCATCGAGTACGACAGCGTCAGGGCGCGGCTCATCCACGCCATTCCGGGCCTGTTCGCCTACGCGGGCGGCGCCCTCGCCGTCGGAGCGCTGGCCGCCTACCTGATCTCACGCCGGGTCCAGCGGCAGACCCGTGACCTGGCGTTCTCCGATATTTCGGGGCTGCTCTCGGAGCGCGAGGCCATGTTGCACGGCATTCGGGAAGGCGTCGTCGCGCTGGACCGGAGCGGCCGGATCCGGCTGCTCAACGACGAGGCGCACCGGCTCCTGGGCATCGGCGACGAGGTGATCGGGCAGTCGCTCGACGACGCGCTGGGCCCGGGTCGTACGACCGATGTGCTGGCGGGCCGGGCCACGGGCACGGATCTGCTGACGGTCCGCGGCCAGCGCGTCCTGATCGCCAACCGCATGCCCACGGACGACGGCGGCGCCGTCGCCACCCTCCGGGACCGCACCGAACTGGAGCAGCTGGGGCGCGAGCTCGACTCGACGCGCGGCCTGATCGACGCCCTGCGCGCCCAGGACCACGAGCACGCCAACCGCATGCACACGCTGCTCGGCCTGCTCGAACTGGAGATGTTCGACGACGCCGTCGAGTTCGTCGGCGAGGTGGTGGGCGACCACAGGGCGACCGCGGAACAGGTGACCGAGAAGGTGCACGATCCGCTGCTCGCTGCTCTCCTCGTCGGCAAGGCGACCGTGGCGGCGGAGCGCGGAGTCGCCCTGTGGATCTCCGACAGGACGCTCCTCCCCGACCGGTTGATCGACCCACGAGGGCTCGTCACGATCGTCGGGAATCTGGTCGACAACGCGGTGGACGCGGTCGCGGGCACCCCCCACGCGCGCGTGGAGGTCGATGTACGGGCGGCCGACGACCGCACGGTGGAGTTGCGGGTGCGCGACACAGGGCCCGGCATCCCCGCCGCCCGACGGGAGTTGATCTTCACGGAAGGGTGGTCCACCAAGAAGCTGCCTTCCCACGGGAAGCGCGGTATCGGCCTGCCCCTCGTGCGCCGGCTCGCGGAACGGCAGGGCGGCAGCGTCCACGTGGGGGAACCGGACGGCGGAGGCGCAGAGTTCACCGTCTTGCTGCCGGAGGCAATCACGGATCCGGGCCTCGCGCAGGAGGCCACCGAGGCACCCATGACCACCACGGCCAACACCGCCGCCGGTGCCATGGCCACCCCCACGAAGGAGGACCCGCGATGATCGAAGTGCTGGTCGTGGACGACGACATCCGCGTCGCGCGCGTGAACGCGGCCTACGTGCAGAAGGTGGCGGGCTTCCGCGTGGTGGCCGAGGCGCACAGCTCGGCCGAGGCCCTGCGTGAGGTGGAGGACCGGCCGCAGATCGACCTGATCCTCATGGACCACTACCTGCCGGACGAGACGGGTCTGGCGACCGTTCAGGAGATCCGGCGCCGCGGCCACCAGACCGACGTGATCATGGTGACGGCGGCGCGTGACGTCTCCACGGTGCAGGCCGCCATGCGGCTCGGGGCGCTGCAGTATCTGGTCAAGCCGTTCGCGTTCGCGGGGCTGCGCGCCAAGCTGGAGGCGTACGCGGGGCTGCGCCGCACGCTGGACGGCGGTGGCGAGGCCGAGCAGGCCCAGGTCGACCGGATCTTCGGCGCCCTCTCTGCAGACACGGAGCCGGACCTCCCGAAGGGACACTCCCTCAGTACGGCGGAGCTCGTACGCAGGGCTCTGGTGGACGCGGAGGGCCCGCTCTCGGCACAGGAGGTCGGGGACCGTACGGGGTTGAGCCGGCAGACGGCCCAGCGCTATCTGAAGCTCCTGGAACGCACCGGCCGGGCCGGCCTGACCCTCAAGTACGGCGACGCGGGCCGCCCGGAACACCGTTATGTCTGGGCGACCCGCACCTGAGCGACGTACGAGGAGTTGACGTGGTCAGCCGGCGGCCTTGTCCACGAACTCGGTGGTGTACGTCTTGCTCAGGTCGACCTTGGCGTTCTTGATGTTCGGGTTGAACGCCTTGAGCACACTCTCAACAGTCTCGGGGCCGTTCTTGGGCATCACGCCGTCCGTCGTGAACATCGGCAGGGTGGCCTTGATCGCCTCGGCGTACAGCTTCTTGTCGCCCTGGGAGTAGTCGGCCGGCATCTTGGCCGCGATCTCGTCGGCGCTGTGCGTGGACATCCACTTGAGCGTCTTCACGAAGGCGTTGGCGAGCTTCTGGACCGTCGGCTTGTGGCTGTTGACCCAGTCCGTCTGCATGTAGAGGCTCGACGACGGGTACGGGCCGCCGAGCGCCTCCTGGGAGCCCTCCGGCGTCCGCATGTCGACGAGGACCTTGCCGAGCTTCTTGTCCAGGATCGTGGCGACCGTGGGGTCCGTCGTCATGCCGCCGTCGATGGCGCCCTTCTGGAGCGCGGAGACGAACGTCGGGCCCGCGCCGACGGCCACCGGCGAGAACTGGCTCGCCTGGACGCCGTTCTTGACCGCCAGGTACTTCGTGAGGAAGTCCGTCGAGGAGCCGAGGCCCGTGATGCCGAGCTTCTTGCCCTTGAAGTCCTTGGGCGAGGAGATGTCCCCGGACGCCTTGTTGGAGACGATCTCCACCTCTCCGGGGGCCCGCGAGAACTGCACCACGGACTCCACGGCCTTGCCCTTGACCTGCAGGTCGAGCGTGTGGTCGTAGAAGCCGACGGCCCCCTGGACCTGACCGGAGACGAGCGCCGTCTCGGCCTGGACACCCGCGGGCTCGCTCAGGAGTTGGACATTCAAACCCTCATCCTTGAAGTAGCCGAGCCGGTCCGTGAGCATCGCCGGCATGTAGATGACCTTGTCCAGGCCGCCGACCATGATCTTGACGTGCTCGCCCTTGCCGTCCGCCTTCTTGCCCGAGCCGGTACTCGTACTGGCGGCGTCGTTGGCGCACGCCGTGAGGGAGGAGACGGCGAGCAGGCCGGTCGCTGCGAGGGCACAGAGCCGCGCGGTCTTGCGCATAGTGGTTCACGTCCTTGTGAAGAGGCTGAAGAGACTGAAGCGGGTGGGGAGAAGGGGGCGGGGAAGCGCTGGTGGGGCGCCGAGGGGCAGTCGTCAGCTGTCCGAATCCGTCGGCTTCCAGCGGAAGATGCGGCGCTCGGCGAAGGTGAGCAGCCCCTCGGCCAGCAGGGCCACGACGGCGAGGATGACCATCGCCGCGTACACACCCGCCGCGTTGAACGTGCCCTGCGACTGCGCGACGAGCAGGCCGACGCCCTTGGTCGCGCCGATGTACTCGCCGACGATGGCGCCGATCAGCGCGAAGCCGAAGCTCACATGGAGGCTGGTGAAGATCCATGACGTGGCGGACGGGATGACGACCTGAAGCGTCACTCGGCGGTCGCTGGCGCCGAGGATGCGCGCGTTGGCGACCAGGTTCCGGTCGACCTCGCGGGCTCCCTGGAAGGCGTTGAAGAACACCGGGAAGAACACCAGGACGACGGCGGAGGCGACCTTGGAGGCCGGGCCGAGGCCGAACCAGATGACGAAGATCGGGGCGAGCACGATCCTCGGGATGGAGTTGAGGACCTTGATGTACGGGCCGAGGACGTCGGCGAGGAAGGTGATGCGCCCGAGCGCGATACCGAAGACGACACCGGCGATCACGCCGATGATCCAGCCGACGAGCGCTTCGTAGAGCGTGTACCAGACCTGTTCACCCAGCGAGCCGAGCGCCGTGCCGTGGGTGGTCCACGTCCAGATCTGGTCCCAGATCTTCGACGGCATCGAGAAGTTGAACGGGTCGATGATCGCGGCGCGCGCGAGCACCTCCCAGAGGCCGAGGACGGCGACGAGGAGCAGGACCCGGGCGCTGCCGATCAGCACCTTGCGCCGGCGGGCGGCGCGGGCCTTGGTGACGGCGCGTCCCGGCTTGGTGGTGTCGGTGGCGGGCGCGGCGGTGACGGTGTCAGGCGACATCGGCGGCACCTCTCTCGCGCGTGATGCGGACCTCTTCGCCGAGGGATTCCCAGATCTCTCGGTAGATGTCGATGAACTCGGGCAGCAGGCGAACCGATTCGACCTTGCGGGGGCGCGGCAGGTCGATGTCGAAGACCTGCTTCACGGTGGCCGGGCCCGCGGTCATGACGACGACCTTGTCGGCCAGCGCGATCGACTCCTCCAGGTCGTGGGTGACGAAGACGACCGAGGCGCCCGTGCCCTCCCACAGCTCCAGGAGCTCGTCCGACATCAGGGCCCTGGTCTGCACGTCGAGCGCCGAGAACGGCTCGTCCATGAGCAGGATCTCGGGGTCGTTGACGAACGTGGCGGCGAGCGCGACACGCTTGCGCTGGCCTCCGGAGAGCTGGTGCGGGTAGCGGTCCTCGAAGGACGCGAGGCCGACGCGGGCCAGCCATTCGCGGGCCTTGGCCTTCGCCTCGGCCTTCGGGACGCCGCGGAAGCGCGGGCCCGCCATGACATTGGACAGCACCGTTCGCCAGGGGAACGTCGCGTCCTGCTGGAACACGAATCCGACCTTGTCGCCGACGCCCTCGACGGGCTGGCCGGCCACCAGGACCTCGCCGTCGGTGGGTTCCTCCAGGCCGCTGACGAGCGTAAGGGTGGTCGACTTCCCGCAGCCGGTGGGGCCGACGACGGCCACGAACTCGCCGCGTGCGACGGTCAGATCGAGCTCCCTGACCGCGGTGTGCAGGCCGCCCGAAGGCGTCCTGAAGATTTTGCTCGCGCCCCGCAGTTCGATGGCGGGGCCGGTGTCTGTGCTCATGGCCGGAAGGTAGATGTGACCTGGGACACCGCATCAGTCTTCTGGGCGCAAGGTGTACTTCTGCTTGCAAGAGGCTGTTGTGCTCGTTTTGCTCGCGCTACAACAGCTGAGCCGAAACACGGGCTTAACAGCTCGCCTGGGCTTGAGGGAGAGAGGCCCGATGATTGACGTCCTGGTCGTGGACGACGACTTCCGTGTCGCCGAGATCAACGCGAAGTACGTGGGAAAGGTTCCCGGCTTCCGGGTGGTGGCCCGTGCCCACAACGCCGCGCAGGCACTGGCCTTCGTGGAGCGCCAGCGCATCGACCTCGTGCTGCTCGACCACTACCTGCCCGACATGACGGGCCTCGAACTCGCCCACCGGATGCGGGAGAACGGCCACAACACCGACGTCATCATGATCACGGCGGCGAGCGACGTTCTGACGGTGCAGGCGGCGATGCGCCAGGGCGCACTGCACTACCTGGTCAAACCGTTCACGTTCGCCGCGCTGCGCTCGCGGCTCGACTCGTACGCGGCGCTGCGCCGCACCGTGGACCGGGTCAGCGGCCGCGGCGCTACGGGCCAGGAGCAGGTCGACCGGATCTTCGGTGCGCTACGGGCGCTTCCCATGCCCGCGTCGCCCGGCCTGCCGAGCGGGCAGTCGGAGCCGACCACGGATCTGATCTGCGGCGTACTGCACCGCGCAGACCATCCGCTGTCCGCCCACGAGGTGGCGGAGGAGACCGGCCTGAGCCGCTCCACGGCGCAGCGGTATCTGCGGCACATGGAACAGTCGGGCCGGCTCCACCTCTCGCTCAAGTACGGGGACACCGGGCGCCCGGAGCACCGTTACGTGTGGGTGGCGCCCTGAGGTATCCGAGGTGGCCGAGGTGACCTGAGCACTCTGAGGCAGCCGCGCGAAGGCTCGGGCCACATATGTGGGGCGCGGTCCTCAGACGGCTCCCGCCCCGGTCAGCGCACGCACCTCCGTCTCCGCGTGCTTGGCCTCGTCCGGTGGCTCGGGCGAGGTGACCGTGCCGAGCCAGCCCGCCAGGAATCCGAGGGGGATGGAGACGAGGCCGGGGTTCTCCAGCGGGAAGAACTGGAAGTCCACGCCGGGGAACAGCGAGGTCTCGCTGCCGGACACGACCGGTGACAGGACCACCAGGATGAGCGCGGGCACGAGCCCCCCGTAGACGGCCCACACGGCGCCGCGCGTGGTGAAGTTCCGCCAGAACAGGGAGTAGAGCAGCACGGGCAGGTTCGCGGAGGCCGCCACGGCGAAGGCGAGGCCCACGAGGAACGCCACATTGAGGTCGCGGGCGAGCAGGCCCAGAGCGATCGCGACCACGCCGATTCCGGCGGCGGCGACGCGGGCCACGGCGACCTCGCTGCGCGGCTTGGCATGCGGGCGGCGCAAGGACGCGTACAGGTCGTGGGCCACGGACGCCGAGGAGGCGAGCGTGATCCCGGCGACTACGGCGAGGATCGTGGCGAAGGCGACGGCCGCGACCACCGCGAACAGAACCGTTCCACCTGTGGAGTCCGGACCGCCGCCCAGGTCGAGTGCGAGCAGCGGAACCGCCGTGTTCCCCGCCGCGTTCGAACCGCGCACGGCGTCGGAGCCCACGATCGCCGCCGCACCGAAGCCGAGCACGATGGTCATCAGGTAGAAGCTGCCGATGAGTCCGATGGACC
This sequence comes from Streptomyces sp. NBC_01446, assembly GCF_026340095.1. Classification (GTDB taxonomy): domain Bacteria; phylum Actinomycetota; class Actinomycetes; order Streptomycetales; family Streptomycetaceae; genus Streptomyces; species Streptomyces aureus. The sequence goes on from NZ_JAPEPO010000001.1 coordinate 2,090,580, forward strand.
AGACGACCGAGCGGCGCGCGGCCCGTGCCGTCGGAACGGTGTAGAAGCGCGACAGGATGTGCGGCAGCCCGGCGGTGCCGAGCACGAGCGCAAGCCCCAGGCTGATGAAGTCGAGCCGCGCGGTCCAGTCGCCGCCGTACTTCAGTCCGGGCGCGAGGAACGCGGCTCCGTGCCCGCTGCGCTGCGCCGCCGTACGCAGCAGCTGGTCGAAGTCCCCGTGGAAACGCACCAGGACGAGCACGGTCAGGGTGATTGCCCCGCCCATGAGCAGGACCGCCTTGACGATCTGGATCCAGGTGGTGGCCCGCATCCCGCCCAGCGACACATAGATGACCATGAGCCCGCCGACGCCGACGACGGTCCATTCCTGTACGGCTCCACCGGTGCTGCCGAGCAGCAGCGCGACCAGGCTGCCCGCACCCACCATCTGCGCCACCAGATAGAGAACGGACACCGTCACCGAGGAGGTTCCCGCCGCGATCCGCACGGGACGCTCCCGCATCCTGGCGGCGATGACGTCGGCGAGCGTGAACCGCCCGCAGTTGCGCACGAGTTCGGCGACCAGCAGCAGCACGACGAGCCAGGCGACGAGGAACCCGACCGAGTAGAGCAGGCCGTCGTAGCCGAAGAGCGCGATCAGGCCCGAGATGCCGAGGAAGGAGGCCGCCGACATGTAGTCGCCCGCGATGGCGAAACCGTTCTCCATGGGCGAGAAGAGCCGGCCGCCCGCGTAGAACTCCTCCGCCGAGCCGTGCCTGTTGCGGCTCACCCAGGTGGTGATCGCCAGCGTGACGGCGACGAACACGCTGAACAGCAGCAGCGCCAGGGTCTGATGGTTCCCGGTCACCGCTGGCCACCCTCGATCACTCGGGTCATCTCCTGGGTGTCCCAGCGCAGTTCGAGCGCCGCGCGGTCCCTTCGCAGCCGCGCATGGCGCGAGTACAGCCACGTCAGCAGGAAGGTGCTCAGGAACTGCCCGAGCCCCGCCAGCATCGCCACGTTCACCGCGCCCGCGACGGGCCTGCCCATCAGGCCGGGGGCCGTCGTCGCCGCCAGGATGTACGCGAGGTACCAGGCGAAGAAGGCCGCGGCGGCCGGAAAGGCGAACCTCCGGTAGCGGCTGCGGACTTCCTGGAAGGCGGCGCTGCGCTGCACCTCCAGATAGATCGCGGCCGCTCTCCGCTCGGGGGGCGCGGCCTGGGGAGGTACGGCCGGGGCCGGGGCACCCGTGCCGTCCAACTCGCCCCACCCGGAGGCCAGCGCGTCGTACCAGGGATCGCCGAGAACACCGCGATCACCGGCCCGGGTCTGCGCCACCTCGCGCCCGTCGTGCTTCTCCACCGAACTCTCCTTGTCCGCGGGCCACTTAGGCCGCGAGCCCAAGGATGGGCAGAACGGGAAGATCCCGGACTCTTCTCACATCCCCCTTCACCCCATTAGGTGATGGCCGACCCCGGTGGCTGAACAAGGCCGTGCCGATAGGCGTACCGCACCGCTTGCGCCCGGTCCTTGAGGCCGGTCTTGGCGAAGAGATTGTTGATGTGTGTCTTCACCGTCGCGGTGGAGACATGGAGGGCGCGGGCGATCTCCTGATTGGTGAGCCCCTCGGCGATGAGCCTCAGAACTTCGGCCTCTCGCGCGGTGATCCCGTCGGGCGGATCCACCGGCGCGGGGGTCGGTGCGGGCTCCGAAAGACGTTCCAGGAGACGGCGCTGGATCTTCGGGGAAAGGCCCGCGTCACCGGAGAGCACGTCCTCGACGGCCCGCACGATCTCGTCGCCGCCCGCGTCCTTGGTGAGATAGCCGCGGGCTCCGGCCTTGAGCGCGGGGAACAGCGACTCGTCGTCCGCGTAGGTGGTCAGGATGACGACCTGGGTCCCGGGGTACTCCGAGCGGATACGCCGCGTGGCCTCCACCCCGTCGCAGCGCGGCATGCGCAGGTCCATGAGGACGACGTCCGGGGCGAGTTGGGCGACCAGTGCGACGGCCTCGTCCCCGTCACCGGCCGCTCCGACGACCTCGATGCCCGGCAGCAGCCCGAGCAGCATCACGATGCCCTCGCGCACGACCGTCTGGTCATCGGCGACCACGACTCTGGCGTCCCTGCGCGCCGCCCCACCCGTCGGCGATCCAGCCGAGTCCGCGGCGCCTGTCTGCAAACCTGTCGGCGCGTCCGCCGCGCCTGTCGGCGAACCTGCCGAGTCCGCTGCGCGATCGGTCCCTTTCGCCCCAGGGTCCGCCCCACTCATGCGGGTACCTTCAGCTTCACTGCGAAACCCTCCTCGCACGGCCCTGCCACGAGCGTGCCGCCGAGCAGCTCCGCACGCTCCCTCATCCCCAACAGACCGTAGCCGGAGCCACTGACAGTGAGCTCTCCCGCCGGCGCGGCCGAGCCCGAATCCCTTACCTCAAGGGTCACTTCGGCGGCGCCGTACTCCAGCCTCACCTGGGCCGTCGCGCCGGGCGCATGCTTGCGCACGTTCGTCAGGGCCTCCTGGGCGACTCTGCGTACGGTCTGTGACGCCTCTACGGACAGTGGGCGCCGCACGCCCTCCACCGAGACCGTCGCACCGTCCGTGACGACGAGCTCGCGCAGGAAATCCTCCAGCGGCGTCATCTCACCGCGCAGCGCCGAGAGTGCCTGGCGCGTCTCGGTGAGCCCGTCACGTGCCATGCCCCGGGCGGCGACGACCCGTTCGTGGATCTGGTCGAGATCCGCGCCCCGCTCGATGAGCAGGCGAGCCGCTTCGAGGTGGACGAGCTGGGCGGAGAGGCTGTGCGCCAGCACGTCATGGATCTCCCGCGCGATCCGGGCCCGCTCGGCCAGTGCGGCGGATTCCGCCTCCGCGGCCCTCGCTGCCCGCTCCTGGCGGAGCAGCCGCTGGGCGCTTCCTCTCGCCTCCGCGTCAAGGCGCAGGACGTATCCCGCAAGGCAGAGCCCGATGGTGGTGACCGCCGTGGTGAACCATGCGTCGTTGTTCAGGACCGCGAACCCGGTGAGCGCGCCGGCCGTGAGAGGAATGGCCGCGACCAGGGGCAGCCGCTCAAGGGCGGTGACGGCACAGCCGCACCAGAGGACGAGTGCCGGCCCTCTGAACCCGGCCTGCTCCGCGGCGAACGCCGCGCCCAGCAGCAGGGCGAGCAGTCCCACGGAGGGCCACAGCAGGTGTTCCAGCGTGGTCCGGAAGAATCCCCAGGCAGCGGCGCCGCAGGCGATGAGCGCGACCGGCGCCAGGGCGACGGCCCAGCCGTGCACGCCACGCTCCGCTGCGGCAGTCCACACAAGAGCCGTGAGCGCGACCACTCGCACGACGCGGGCCAGGAGCCGCCGTGCCCGTGTGAGCCCTTCGCGGGAGAGCGCCTCCCGCGAGGGCCAGCTGGTCCATGCTCCGGGCGTCACACACGGTCCTTCCACGACGGTGCGGGCACGCCGTCACCGTACGCCCCGGCCCCCTGGGGCGCAGTCTGCAGGGACTGCGCACGCCAGATGAGGACTCCGGAGCGGACGAGCAGTGTGGCGGCCAGGGCGAGCATGAGGGCGGCGCTGCCCTGCTTGATGCCGAAGGCCGCGCCGGCGGCGTAGAGGCCGGCCCGTAGGGCCATACCCACGATCCAGACGGCGCCGCTGGCCTTGGTGCTCTTGCTCCATACGGTGCCGTCCTGCGCGGTCCACAGACGGGTCGTCCAGGCCCAGCCGGCGCCGATGGCGAGACCGACGAGCAGCTCAAGGCCCATGAGCGAGGCCGAGAGTGCCTGGTGGTGGGGGTCGAGGAGGTCCGGCTTGCGCAGAGCCATGAAGACGAGCACAGCCGGCACGACCCACCAGCGCTTGTCCGTGGTGATCTGCTGTGCCTTGAACTGACGGACGACCACCAGCACGACGACGGCGATGATCACCAGCACATTGGTGAGCCCGGACATGGCGGCCTCCGACTTTCCGTGACTTCGAAGATTTCGAGGGTTCGAGAACTTCGCAGGACGACGCCGAGCGGCGCGTCGAGCAACGTCTTCGAAGTTACGGAAAAGGCCAGCTCACGGGATCGGAGCTGGGGTGGATCGTGGGTGGATCAGCCGGCTCCACCCACGGGTGGAGCCGGCGTCCGGGTCGGTCCTAGGCGTCGATGCGCGAGCGGTCGAGCGTCGCGGCCGAGCTGCTGATGAACTCCTTGCGCGGCGCCACGTCCGTGCCCATGAGCAGATCGAAGACCTGCTCCGCGGCGTCCAGCTCGCCGATGTTGATCCGGCGCAGCGTGCGGTGACGCGGATCCATCGTGGTCTCGGCCAGCTGGTCGGCGTCCATCTCTCCGAGACCCTTGTAGCGCTGGATCGAGTCCTTGTAACGCACGCCCTTGCGCTGGTACTCGAGGAGCGTCTCGCGCAGCTCGCGGTCCGAGTACGTGTAGACGTACTTGTCCTGGCCCTTCTTCGGCTGGACGAGCTCGATGCGGTGCAGCGGCGGCACCGCGGCGAACACGCGGCCCGCCTCGATCATCGGCCGCATGTAGCGCTGGAAGAGGGTCAGGAGCAGGGTGCGGATGTGTGCGCCGTCGACGTCGGCGTCGACGAGCAGGATGATCTTCCCGTAGCGCGCGGCGTCGATGTCGAAGGTCCGCCCCGACCCGGCTCCTATGACCTGGATGATCGCGCCGCACTCGGCGTTCTTCAGCATGTCCGACACAGACGACTTCTGAACGTTGAGGATCTTGCCGCGGATCGGCAGAAGCGCCTGGAACTCGGAGTTCCGGGCCAGCTTGGCGGTGCCGAGCGCGGAGTCCCCCTCGACGATGAAGAGCTCGCTGCGCTCCACGTCGTCGCTGCGGCAGTCGGCGAGCTTGGCCGGCAGCGACGACGACTCGAGGGCCGTCTTCCTGCGCTGCGCGTCCTTGTGCTGGCGGGCCGCGATCCGCGTACGGGCCGCGGCGACGGCCTTCTCCATGACGGCGCGGGCCTGGGCCTTCGCGTCGCGCTTGGTGGAGGTCAGGAACGCCTTGAGCTCCTTGGCCACGACGTTCGCGACGATCCTGTTGGCCGCCGAGGTGCCCAGCACCTCCTTGGTCTGACCCTCGAACTGCGGCTCGGCGAGACGCACCGTGACGACGGCCGTCAGGCCCTCGAGGGCGTCGTCCTTGACGACGTCGTCCTCGGCGACGCGCAACAGCTTCTGGGCGCGCAGCACCTCGTTCATCGTCTTGGTGAGAGAGCGCTCGAAGCCGCTCACGTGGGTGCCGCCCTTGGGGGTGGCGATGATGTTGACGAACGACCTCAGTGTCGTGTCGTAACCGGTGCCCCAGCGCAGCGCGATGTCCACGCCGAGCTCGCGGGTGACCTCGGTCGGCGTCATCTGACCGTGGTCGTCGAGGACGGGGACGGTCTCCTTGAAGGTGCCCTGCCCTGAGAAGCGGACGACGTCGCAGACCGGCTTGTCGGCGGCGAGGTACTCGCAGAACTCGCTGATGCCGCCGTCGAAGCGGAATGATTCCTCGCCCTTGCTGCCGCCGTCACCGAGCCCGTACTCGTCGCGAACGACGATGGTCAGGCCCGGCACGAGGAACGCGGTCTGGCGGGCGCGCTGGTGCAGGTTCTCCAAGGACAGCTTGGCGTCCTTGAGGAAGATCTGGCGGTCGGCCCAGTAGCGCACGCGCGTGCCGGTGCGGTTCTTCGGGACCCGCTTGACCTTGCTGAGCCGCGCGGAGGAGTCGAACGTCGCGTCGGGCCCCGACTTGGCGAAGGCGCCGGGGACGCCGCGGCGGAAGCTGATGGCGTGCGTGTTCCCGCCACGGTCGACCTCGACGTCGAGCCGCGCGGAGAGCGCGTTCACCACGGAGGCACCCACGCCGTGCAGGCCGCCGGAGGCCGCGTAGGAGCCCCCGCCGAACTTGCCGCCCGCGTGCAGCTTGGTCATGACGACCTCGACTCCGGAGAGTCCGGTCTTGGGCTCGACGTCCACGGGGATACCCCGGCCGTTGTCCCGCACCTCTACGGAGGCGTCGTCGTGGAGGATGACCTCGATGTAGTCGCAATAGCCGCCGAGGGCCTCATCGACGGAGTTGTCGATGATTTCCCAGAGGCAGTGCATCAGGCCACGACTGTCCGTCGACCCGATGTACATGCCAGGGCGCTTGCGTACGGCCTCGAGCCCCTCAAGGACGAGCAGGTGCCGCGCGGTGTAGTTGGAACTGTCCTTGTCCACGATGCCGCCTGCTCCGGTCAGCAGCGCTGTGGACGGCACGGACGTTTCGGCGGTCACGCAGTTCGCTCCTCGCTGAATTTCAGTTGGAACCCTTTTGGGTAAGGGGTCGGCTTCGGTCGCCGCTCAGAGGGTACCGAGGCCTGGTAGAGCCGTTGTAACGCAACCCTCGCCTCTGCCCAGACTAGTCCAGCATCGTATGCATGTTCGATCCCTCGATGGGGTGAAGCACACATCACGTTCCCTTCGGCGCATGAACCATTTAGGCTCCGGGCACGTCCTCATGAACAAACCGACAAGCCAGTCGGCGAGGACCGACCCTGACGGAACGCGCGAACCCGTAAGACACGTAAGAGACGCAATACGGCCCATTCGCCGCCAACCGGCAGCAGACAGCCCCTCGGAAAGATTTTTCGAGGAAAAGCCACGAGCGGGAACGTTTTCGGCCTGGTTGGATGTTGACCCTGGTACGACAGCTCGTCGAGCTAGAGAAGAGGCGACGTGACTACTGTTCTGACCCCCGCGAGCCCACTGACGGCCGCTGACCGCTGTGACCGTTGCGGCGCCCAGGCATATCTGCGCGTCGTGCTCATCAGCGGTGGTGAACTGCTCTTCTGCGCCCACCATGGTCGCAAGTTCGAGCCGGAACTCAAGAAGATCGCCGCTGAGATACAGGACGAGACGGAGCGCCTGACCGCCGCTCCGGTAAGCGCCGAAACCGAGGAACGCTGACGCCTCGCACAACGACGAGCCAGCTCCGGCCCGGGCCGGTGATCGGGCGGCCATCCCTGCACCACAGGGTGGCCGCCCGTCCTCGCATCAGCACGACATATGCCCATGAGGCGCCCTGAGGGCGTCAGACAGGCTTCGGCATGACACGCATGGCCTCCGACACCCGGGCGTAGACACCGGGGCGCCCAGGGCGCCCACAGCCGCTCCCCCAGGACACGAGCCCGATCAGACGCCCGTGCGCCACGAGGGGGCCGCCACTGTCTCCCTGGCAGGCATCCCGCCCGCCCCGCGGCTCCCCCGCGCACAGCATCGTGCGAGCGAGGAACGTTCCCTCGGATGTGCCCGGATAGGCCGCCTTGCACGCGGAGTCACTGAGCACCTGCATGTCCCCTGCCCGCAGCGTGTTCTCGTAGTCACCGGCCCCCGTGGTGTCGCCCCAGCCGTAGACCGCGGCGTCTGTCCCGGCCGCGTACGCGGGGTCCCCCGCCCCCGCCATCGGGATCACGTACCTCTCGGGCAGCGGCGCTTTCAGCGTGATGACCGCCACATCCCCGGAGTTGGTTTCGGGGTCGTATTCGGGGTTGACCCAGGTCCGGCGTACCGGGATCTCAGCGCCCGAGTCGGTCCGCAGGTCGTCACGCCCCGCAATGACCTTGAGGTCACCCACGGCGCGCACCGCGGTGCCCAGGACCTCGCGGCTCAGGCAGTGGGCGGCGGTCATGACGGTCGACCGCCCAACCACGACACCCCCGCAGAACTGACCGGATCGGGTACCCCCGAACCGGTCACGACTGGAGAGCGCCACCATCCACGGGCTGTCGGCCACCCGGACCGACCGGCCTCCGATGACGATACTGTCCGCGGCCGAAGGGGCGGGGGAAGCCAGGGGCAGCAAGGCCGCCGCCGCCAGCAGGACAGGCGCCCGGAACAACGTTCGGGCGAAGGGACGACGCATTCGGTGTCCTTACTCTGGGTGGTATCTACACACCCAGAGTGAGTGAACCTCGTGCCTCATGCATACGAGCACATCGAAGGGCCCGGCCCCCTGAGGGGAACCGGGCCCTTCGATGACGCACCCACCGCCCGGATCCGGTCCGGGCGGTCGCGCTTCTAGTCCAGGTAGTCGCGCAGGACCTGCGAACGCGACGGGTGGCGCAGCTTCGACATCGTCTTGGACTCGATCTGACGGATCCGCTCACGCGTGACGCCGTAGACCTTGCCGATCTCGTCGAGGGTCTTCGGCTGACCGTCGGTGAGACCGAAACGCATCGAGACGACGCCCGCCTCGCGCTCCGAAAGGGTGTCGAGGACGGAGTGCAGCTGCTCCTGGAGGAGCGTGAAGCTGACCGCGTCGGCCGGCACGACCGCCTCGGAGTCCTCGATGAGGTCACCGAACTCACTGTCGCCGTCCTCACCCAGGGGGGTGTGGAGGGAGATCGGCTCGCGGCCGTACTTCTGGACCTCGATGACCTTCTCCGGGGTCATGTCGAGTTCCTTGGCCAGCTCCTCCGGGGTGGGCTCGCGGCCCAGGTCCTGGAGCATCTGGCGCTGCACGCGCGCGAGCTTGTTGATGACCTCGACCATGTGCACCGGGATACGGATGGTGCGGGCCTGGTCGGCCATGGCGCGGGTGATGGCCTGACGGATCCACCACGTGGCATACGTGGAGAACTTGTAGCCCTTGGTGTAGTCGAACTTCTCGACCGCGCGGATCAGACCCAGGTTGCCCTCCTGGATCAGGTCCAGGAAGAGCATGCCGCGGCCGGTGTAACGCTTGGCCAGGGAGACCACCAGACGGAGGTTGGCCTCCAGGAGGTGGTTCTTGGCGCGGCGGCCGTCCTCGGCGATGATCTCCAGCTCGCGCTTGAGCTTCGGCGCGAGCTTGTCGGCGTTGGCGAGCTTGTCCTCGGCGAACAGGCCGGCCTCGATGCGCTTGGCGAGCTCGACCTCCTGCTCGGCGTTGAGCAGCGGGACCTTACCGATCTGCTTCAGGTAGTCCTTGACGGGGTCGGCGGTGGCGCCGGCCGCGGCGACCTGCTGCGCGGGCGCGTCGTCCTCGTCCTCGTCGGACAGGACGAAGCCCTGCGCGCCCTCCTCGCCGGGCTCGCCTTCGGCCTTGGCCGTACCGGGGGTCTCCTCGGTGGCCTCGTCGTCGACCTCGTCGTCCTTCTTGCCGGTCTTCTTCGCCGCCGCCTTCTTGGCGACGGTCTTCTTCACGGCAGCCTTCTTGGCCGTCGTCTTCTTGGCTGCGACCTTCTTGGGTTCGGCGTCCTCAGCCTCGGCCTCGACGGCCGGGGACTCGGGGGTGGCCGTGGCAGCGACCTTCTTCGCCGTGACCGTCTTGGCGGCGACGGTCTTGGTGGCGGTGCGCTTGACCGGGCTCTTAGCTGCGACGCTCTTGCGGGGGCGCTTCGGCTCCGCGGCACTGACCATCAGCGTCACACCCTCTTCCTCGAGGATCTGGTTGAGGCTGCGCAGAACGTTCTTCCACTGAGTGGCCGGAATCTGGTCGGCCTCGAAGGCACGGCGCACGTCGTCGCCGGCGATCTGGCCATCAGCCTTTCCCCGCTCAATGAGCGCCATGACAGAGACGGACTCGGCGATCTCCGGCGGGAGCGTACGGGATGTGCTGGCCGACACGAACAACCTCTCGGAACGTTGGAAAACGGCTTCCGGCCCCGTCCTGTGAGGACCGGAGCCGACGACCGCCGGCTTGGGGATGGGCCGACGGCGCGGGCGGAGCCGGGGAGATGCACAGCGCCGAACGCGGCGGCTGTATTCCCTCCTCGGCTGTCACCTCTTAGGTCATCGCGCTGTTCCGAGGAGCGTTACGCCCAATCTGCGTGGCCCGAGTCACACCCCGTAAGCGGTCAAAAACTAATGGATACGGTCAAACATGGCCACTCTTCTGGTACCCAGCTCGACCCGGCGGAACCCATGGTCCACGCATATGTCGCCGGATCGCGCCGGGTCCCGGGGGGGATCAGGCGCGATCCGGCGACACATGAGGAACAGATGGTGGGCGCATCCGGACCGTGAGGTGCATCGAGCACCGAGGGCCTGCACCGAGGCGCCGGATCACCAGATCGCCGAGAAACGCGTCAGTGCTCGCGGGGCGCGGGGACCACACGTTCTACATCGGGGTGGACGGTGAGCAGCTGGCGCATGGCCGCCTCCGCGCCCGTGCCGTCGCCCGCGGCGAGGGCGTCGGCGATCCGGCCGTGGTGCGCGACAGCCACCTCGTTCGGGCGGTCGCAGCCCGTGACGGGTCCCCCGGAGACCTGGAGGGCGGCGGAGACGATGCCGGACAGGTGCTCGAGCATGCGGTTGCCCGCGAGCTGGATGAGCAGGGAGTGGAACTCGGCGTCGGCGCGGGCGAACGTGATCGGGTCGCCCTGCCCCAGGGCGTGCCCCATGATCTCGACCATGTCGGTGAGCCGCTGCTGGACGTCCTCACGGCCGTGTCCCGCCGCGAGCCGCGCGGCGAGGGGCTCGATCGTCCAGCGCAGCTCGTTCAGCTCGCGGCGCTGGTCGTCGCGCTGCGGACCGAAGGCGCGCCATTCGATGATGTCCGGGTCGAGCAGGTTCCAGTCACTGACGGGGCGGACGCGGGTGCCGACATTGGGGCGGGCGCTGACCAGGCCCTTCGCCTCGAGGACGCGGAGCGACTCGCGGACGACGGTGCGGGACACCTCGAATCGCTGGCCGATCTCCTCGGGCACGAGCGGGCGGTCCGCGCCGAGGTCCCCGGAAACGATCATCTGGCCCAGCTGCTGGACGAGTTGGCCGTGCAGGCCGCGTCCGCGGCTGCCGGCGGCGCGCCGCCCCATCCGGCCGAGATCCTGGTCCGCGACATCCCAAACAGGGGCGCCCACACGGTCGGCGCCGTGTGCCTCCCCATAGGGGTAGCGGTCGAGTTCGCCCGGGCCGGACAGGCCGGAGTCGGCGGAGCGGGCGGCGGTCATCATGGTGTGCGCAAGGGTACTCACGGATCTGTTGTCGGCGCCGTCCCCAAGTCCCTTGAGGTCTTTGGTGAAAAGCACACGAAAGGGTGATCGCTTACCCCGTCGCAATTGACGCCTTATCGGACGGAAATGAGCGCTCCTCGGGGAGTTGTGCGCGAGGCCGGACCAGAAGGCGCCGGACGGTCGTCATCGAGCCCTGGGGCGCAGCACGGTGAGCAGATAAGCGCAGAGCAGAGCGGTCAACGACAACATCAGTGCACTGCCCACAGGTTGGGCGATCATCCGCAGTCCCGCGGCCAGAACACGCTCCGCCCCGAACGGCCAGTGCACGAGCGCCAGATCACGAAGCCTCGACGGAAGTCCCGCCGCCGTTCGCACAGATGGTCCTTCCAAGGCCTTCTGTACTAGGGGCACGACGAGGATCGGAACGGCGAGTACGGCGGCCAGCCCGGCCGTCGTGGACCGGAAGACACCCGCGGCCAGCACCCCGGCCCAGGCGCAGCCCACGACGAGCGCCAGCCAACTCGCGAACGTCGAAAGCCAGTCTGCGGGAACCTTGGTGAGCTCTTCTCCGTATACAAGGTGGAGCAGCACCGCGTCGGAGGCGACGACGAGGAAGGCCAGCGAGACGGCGATGGCCGCCGCGACAACGAGTTTCGCGCAAAGAAGCCCCAGGCGACGGGGGACGGTGCCACGGTCGGCGGCGAGCGCGGGATGACGGAACTCGTCGCCGAACGCGAAGGCCCCGAGCAGCCCCGCACCCAGGGCAGCCGGCGGAAGCGGCAGTTCCTGGGGCCAGGCGGCCAGCAGGTGCGCCTGCGGCGTGCGACCGGTCCGCGCGAGCAGTACGGCGACGATCGCGGAGGCAACGAGGACGGCAGCCGCGGTGAGGTAACCGGTGGCGATACCGGTCGCCCGGCGGACCTCGTACCGCAGCGGACGGAGCGGGCTGGGTGCGGGGTGGATCGTGATGGGGGGTGGGAGGGGGGAGAGGGAGGCGGGGGGAGGGGCGGAGGCGCGACCTGACGGAGTTCTGGAGGCCTGGGTGCCCTGTTCGTCGGACGGCGGCGCCGGGGCCGAGGCCGAGGAGGAGGCGCCGCCAAGGTCCGCGTCGACAGGGAGCGACACGAAGGTGCCCGTGGACTTCGGGGGTTCCTGAGCGGAGCGAGCATGTCCCCGCGCCAGCGCCGACGGTGCGGCGGTTTCTTCCGACGGCTCCAGGACCGGAAGAGGCGCGTCCGTCGCGGACGACGTATCCGCGACCGCCGGCTGGGGCACGGTCGGCTCCGCCGCCCGGACTTCTTCGGCGCGCGTCCGCGCCGGAACACTCACCGCAGGCCCCGCATCCCCGACCTCGTCCGCGAGTTGGTGGACCAGGATGCTGTGGCGGAACGCGGTTTCGCCGATGTCCGCGCAGTTACTGCCGTACACGGAGAGCCGATTGCCGCCCTCGTTCACGACCTCGACGGAACGCTGCGTCGCGCGCGCTTCCTTGGCCAGCAGGACACCGAGCCGGGCCGCATGTGGGCTGCGGACGGCGACGCGGGGGCGCAGCCTCGTGCGGGAGAAGTCCGCGACGCACTGGTCCGCGATGACGCGCCCCTCCTCCAGAGTGACCACGCGGTCAGCCGTCCGCGCCGCTTCCTTGGCATCGTCGGTGGTGAAGAGCACGGTGCCGCCGAGCGACGCGTGGGCCCGCAGGATGCCGTGCAGCCACTTGCCCTCGCGCGCCGAGAGGCCGTCTGCGGGTCCGTCGAGGACGAGCGTGTGCGGATCCGCGAGAAGCGCGCAGGCGAGGCCGAGGCGCCGGTCCATGCCTCGCGAGAGCGTGCCGAGCCGCTGCTCACGCAGGCTGACGATGCCGACGACTTCGAGGACCTCGTCCGCGCGCTGCACCGGCACGCCTGCGGCCGCGCACAACATACGCAGCTGTCCGCGGACGGTGCGGGACGGATGACCCTGGACCTCGCCGAGCAACACGCCGACTTCTTGGGAGGGATGGGGGATGCGGTGCAGGGGGCGGCCTCTGAAATGCGTGATTCCACGGCCTTGTTGGAGTTCGAGCATCAGCCGGACCGCCGTCGTCTTGCCGGACGCGCGGGCGCCTAGCAGCGCCGTGACGCGACCAGTCGGCGCCTCGAAGGACACGTCGTCGACAGCGGGCGGGAGCTCCTGGCGGGGATTGCTGGTCAGTCCGAAGGCCTGGATCATGGCTTCTCTCGCAGGATGTGCGACCGCTCGGCGGCCTGGGACCCGTCCGCCGAGCGGGGACGGACGAACCCCGTGGGTACCACAGCAAGATAACCCGATATTTCCGACTTTTCGGGCAGGGCAAGACCTCGGGTGTCACCTGCGCGGCGCGGACGGCCAGAGCCCGGAGGTCAGGCCCGGTCAGCTCCGGGTCATACCTCGGGGCGCAGCATCGGCGGGTTGAGCAGCGTCGCGCCCCCCGCCCGGAAGAGCTGGGCCGGCCTGCCGCCCTGGCGGGTCGTGGTCCCGCCGGTGGGCACGAGGAAGCCCGGGGTGCCCGTCACCTTGCGGTGGAAGTTGCGCGGATCCAGCGCGACGGCCCACACCGCCTCGTACACGCGCCGCAGCTCACCGACCGTGAACTCGGGCGGGCAGAAGGCCGTGGCGAGTGACGAGTACTCGATCTTCGAGCGGGCGCGCTCCACGCCGTCCGCGAGGATCTGCGCATGGTCGAAGGCCAGGGGTGCCGCCTGCTCACCCTCACGCCCGTACCCGCTCTGGTTCAGCAGGTCCTCCACGGGTGCCCAGCGCGCACTGTGCGCGTCGCCGCCCGCACGCGGTGCCGGCAGATCCGGCGCCAGGGCCAGATGAGCGACGCTGACGACGCGCATACGAGGGTCACGCTTGGGGTCACCGTAGGTGGCCAGCTGCTCCAGGTGCGCGCCGTTGACCTGGTCCGGGTCCGCGGGATCATGGGCACAGAGCCCGGTCTCCTCGATCAGTTCGCGCGCCGCGGCCGACGACAGGTCCTCGTCGTCCCGGACGAAGCCGCCAGGGAGTGCCCAACGCCCCTGGAACGGCGGTTCGCCTCGCCGCACCGCGAGCGCACAGAGCGCGTGACGGCGCACCGTCAGCACCACCAGGTCGACGGTGACTGCGAAGGGCGGGAAGGCCGACGGGTCGTAGGGCGACATGCGGCGATCATAGTCGTCTTCCTGACGATAAACACTCCCTTCGCGATCGTTGATCAAGGCCTTCTTCGAAGTTCCCGCGTGGGACCCCGCCGATCTTCCGAACTCACGTCCGCGCCGGTCACACCCCCAACTGCAGCCCGTCGTCCGCCTCCTCGACCATGGCGAGACCGAGCCTGCTGACCCGCACCGAGAACGGGGCGCCCGCGACCCGCAGCCCGGCCAGTCCGATCTCCCCCAGGGGTGCGCTGCGCATCGGTCTCAGCGTCACCGTCCCGGCAGGCGCGTCCGGCCGGATCCCGACGAGGGCGGTGAGGAGCTGCACCCCTGACGCCGCGGCGGTGGCCGCGGGTCTGCAGGCGGCCGGATGCGGAAGCGGGGCGCCCCCTTCGAAACGCTGCTCCCCCGCGTACATCTCGGGCAGCCGGAACCCGAAGGCCTCGGCCGCGGACAGGACGCCCCGCAGCAGCGAGCTCGACTCCTTCTCGTAGCCCGCAGCGGCCAAGCCGCCCACGGCCAGCGCCGTCTCCTGCACCCGCACGGCTCCGCCACGGTGCCCGAACGGGTTGTACGACGCTTCTCGTACGCCCAGACTGCGCAGACCCCACCCCGAGTCGAGCGCCGGACCGCCCAGGAGCCGCGCGAGCTGTTCCGTCCGCACCTTGTCGAGGAGGCCCGGCGCCATCAGACCGCCGCCGAGCAGCCCCGTGTCGAGGAGGTGGGCCGCGGCGCTGCCCAGGTGAGGTAGGAGTCGCCCGTCAGGCGTGCGGGCGGCAGCGGGCCGGCCGCCCCCACGGTCCTCGGCCCAGAAGTCCTCCCCGAACCTCGTCCGCAGCGCTTCAGCCCACTGGCGCAGTTCCACGGCGCCGGGTCGGCCATGGGCGTCGAGGAGATCCGCGCCGAGCAGGGCGGCTCGGTGGGCGTGCGCCTGGGTCTCGCAGCGCAACGGCCCTCCGGGGCCGGGGTCCGCCAGGTACGCCCCGTCGCCGACGGCGGTCCGCAGCCACTGCAGGCAGCGCTCCGCCGTGGGCAGCAGCTCTGCGACCTCCTGCTCGGGAAGGCCCCAGCGTCTCGCCTCCGCGAGGAGCGCCGGAAACAGGAGTGTCGCTTCGGTTCCGGTGCAGCCGGGCGGCAGATGCGGACCGGCGTCTCTCAGCGGGCCGGGAATCATCCCTGACTCCCTTCCCACCCCTGGGAGTTGGGTCCGAGCGAGGGCCCTGAGCGTGCCCGCGGCCAACCGCGTCCCCAGAGGGAGCGCCATCCGCGCCGCCGCCAACGCCTCGGCCGGAGCCAGACCGCAGCGCCAGGGCGCGCCGGCGGCGAGGTAGAGGTCCGAGGGGTACGCCGGGTCGCGCAGCAGCAGTGCGCGCAGGTCCTCTGCGCAGGTTCTCAGCAGGGGGCCCACTCGTGCGTCGTCCCCAGCCGATTCCGCCGCGGCAAGCGGGCGTACGGTGCCATGCCCGACCGGCCTGCTCGCCGCCCCGCCGTCGGCCCGTACCCGCAGTTCGACACTCCAGGTGCCGCCCGGAGGCAGATCGAACTCCCAGCGCAGCAGCCCGGCGGAGGCGAGGGCGTCGCGGGGCGGCGGGTCGGCGGTGACGACGGCGTGGCCTGCCGACGACGACCACCGCATGCCGGAGTCGTGGACGGTGCCGGACAGTTCACGCCCCGGCCGTCCGGCCGCCACCGCGCCCAGCTCGGCCAGATCCGTACCGAGTGCGACCTCGACCGGCAGTCGCAGCGGTCGGGTGGCCGAGCTGCGCAGCGTGATCCGCTCGGTGCCGTCGGCATGCCGGATCCGTTCGACCATGATGTCCGGGTCGGGTCCGCCGACCACGACTGGTCTCAGCGTCGCCACAAACCGGGCCCGGTCGGCGGCGACCATGCGGGCCTGCACCGCGATCGGCTCACGCCCCGCCACGCGAAGCAGGCAGCGCGACAACAGCCGGCGCCCCGCACGGTAGAACCCTTCCAGTCCGTCGCCCGTCAACTGCCCTTGCTGCGAGGAGATCGCGAGCGAGGGCAGCGCCACGCAGATCAGCGTCGTGTGTGCCGGCGGCAGCTCCGCGGAGCGCCGGGGAGCTGGGGTGTTCGCGCGACCGGCGTGCGCATGAGGCGGCGGAGCGTTGCGGGTAGCGGGTGGAGCCGGAGCCGGATCTTTGCGGCGGGCTGGGGAGATCGCTGGGGAAATCGCCGACGTCACTGCTTGAGCGGATGGCGCTCCCGCGACGACGGTTGACGGCTCCGGCAGGACGGTTGGCGGCCCCGCGGTCTCGGATGGCGCTCCCAGACCCACCGCCGCCGACGCCGCTCCGACGGGCGCGGTCGATACCCCGGCCGGTGGAGGAGGCGAGATCCCCACGGCGATTCCACGGGCCTGGCCCGCACCTCCGATGATGCGGTCGACGAACGAGTCCTCCAAAGGGCTCTCGAAGGAGCCCTTGAACGAGCCTTCGGGCTCCGGCGCTCGTGCGGCTGAAGGCATCACGACCGCCTCGCCCCCGGACGACCAGCGGTACCGGTCTCGCAGGGCAGGCCGCCGGCACCGGGTGGGGCGTCCTTCTCCAGGGCGAGCACCACGAGTACGGCGCAGTTCAATACGGCGGACACGGTCGACGACGCGGGGGGCGGCATGGGGTGGCTCCTTCCGTGCTGGGCGCGCGCGAGGCGCCGATGGCGCTCCGAAGGGTCGGCGGGGAGACGGCGGCGCGGCCCGGTCAGAGGCTGTGCCACAGAGGTGAACGGGCCTGCCCCACCCCAAGTCACGCCCGCGGCGCAGGAAGCCGAGCAGCCGAAGCCCCATGCCCGTCCCCGAATCCCGCCCCAGTCGGTGCCCGCTCGGCCACGGAGGAGGGCCCCCGGGGCCTGTGCCACGAATCGATACTCATCCGTCCCGCCTCGTCCCCTGCCGACCCACGCGGCGACGCCCCTGCGGTCGCCGGGGCGCATGCGCCCCGGCCCGGGAAGGTCCCTTGCCCGCACCTGCACGACGCGATCCGCGCCGCCGCAGAGCGGCCTCCAGGGCCCGCATCACCCGATCCTCGGCCGGTTCCCGAGAGTTGTCGGCACTCGGCCGCCCAGGGGATCCTGCGCCCTCACGGCCGGCGGCGCGTTCGCCGTTGACACCGGCACCCGCATCGGTTCCCGCACCTACCGCCGCTCCTGCCCCGGCTCCGTCGAAGGCCCTCTCCGAATTCGCCTCGGACGGCGTCACGCCGCGCTCGTCCCTTGTCTTGCGCAGGCTGCGCCGCACCGGCTCCGGATCCAGGTCCGCGCTGCACGCCTCCATGAAGAGCCGGGCGAAGACGTACCGCGGATCCGCGGCCAGAGCCATGTCCAACGCCTCGCCGGCCTCCACGCGGTCGCCCAGGGACCACGCGACCCAGCCGGCGAGCGTCAGCGGCGCCGCAGCGTGCTCGCCGTACGGGCCCACGCAGCGCCGGGCCAGAGCTCGCCAAAGCCGCAGAGCCAGCGGCGCCTCGTCGCCCTCCATCCACTCGGCCGCATGATCCCGGGTCAGTCGGTCCTGGAGGCCCAGGATCAACCTGGCCGCCTCGTCGTGCGCGAGCTGCTCGTCGTCCCTGAGATCCGTTTCCAGCGTGTCGTCGCCGGTCGGCAGGTGCCCGAAACGGCTCCAGACCCGCCGTGCGAGATCGAGCGTCTCGTCCGCGACCTCGGCCCGCGGGACTCCGGCGAGAATCCTGGGGACGAGAGCCATAGCCGCGGCGTCCAGCGCGTGCTCCTGTTGTGGCACGGCTGCCGTCTGCCAGGGCGTGAGCCGGGCCCTCATCTCCCTCAGCGGGCGCCGCACTTGGATGCCCGCATAAGTCATCGCGGCCGCTGTGACGGACGTACCGGACGCGGCCAACGGTGTGCCGTCGGGCGGGCAGCACTCCTCGACCGGACAGCTGTACGACCAGAAGTGATCGTCGGAGATGCAGAGGGCCTCGACCACAGGCACATCCAGGCGGCCGCACGCCAAACGCAGCATCTGTGCCAGCGGTTGCAGGCGCTCCATGATCTGCCGCCCGGTCTCGGTGGTCTTCGGGTCCCGGCGCAGGAACGCGACGATGCCGTCCGGCGTTCCGTCCTTGCGCTCGCATCCGCTGATCAGGCACTTGGCCATCTCTTCCGCGACGGATGGCCAGTCGCCAGGGCGCTCGGGGATTCCGAGTCGCACGCGACCACCGAAGCGTCCGCGGTGCAGGGCGACAAGCACGATGCTGTCCTCGGGCTTGAACCCGAGCAAGTACGGGAGCACTTCGGCCAGTTCGGACGGGTTGCGCAGGGTGATCTGTTCCGTGCCGGGTGCGCCGGCCGCTTCGCTGTGATTCGTCATGTGACGACCATGCCGCGAATCTCAAGATTCCGTTTTGACCTGTGGATAACCCGGATCAGGGACACGACAGGAGTTGTCCACAGGCAAGGAGGGTCACTAGCATGAAGCGACCCATCAGGTCATGCTTGTCCCGGGCGAGTTGGCTGTTGCCGACGGGAAGGCCGGTCGCCCGCCGGTGCGTCGGGCGACCGGCAGGCTTCGGGGTCCAATCACCCAACGCCAATTGCAGCAGGCGCTGTTGGCCACGGCACCTCGGCCAAGGGCGCCGACGCTGACGTCAGGTCAGCGGCAGGGCATAGGCGGGACTTCGGGCGTGAGGCACACGCCGAGCTCAGGCGAGCCCCCCGTCCTCGTGGTCGGGTGAGGCTCTGCCCTGAGTGGTCAAATGCCTCAGCCCGCCGCAGCCAGGACCAATGGCAGGACCTGCTCGCTCCCCGCCTTCCGGAGCAGCCGCGCAGCGACCGCGAGGGTCCAGCCGGAGTCCGTGTAGTCGTCCACGAGCAGGACGGGACCGGGAGCGCCGGCCAGGGCGGCGGCCAGGTCGTCAGGAACGGTGAAGGTGCCTGACAGCGCCCTGAGGCGCTGGGCGGAATTGCTGCGGCGTACCGGGTGTACGTCCCCCGGCCCCGTGTACGCCAGCGTGCCCAGGAAGGGGAGGCGGCCGATGGTCGCGATTCCCTGGGCAAGCGAACCGACCAGTTGCGGCCGGGTCAGGGACGGCACGGCGACGACTCCCACCGGTCGGGCAGAGGCGTCCGGAACAGTCGGCGCCCAGCCCCCGGGCGAGCGTGCCCAGTCGGCGATGACCGCCACCGCGGCCTTCAGGACGTCGTCGGGGACTGGCCCGTCGGGCGCGTTCTCGGCCAGCAGCGGGCGGAGTCGGTTGCCCCAGCCGATGTCCGAGAGCCGTCCCAGGGCGCGCCCGGTGGAGCACTGTTCCTTGGCCGGGATGCGCCCCTTGAGGTCGATGCCCAGTGCGGGCATCCCCGTCGGCCACATGCGGCGCGGCTCGACCTCCACCCCCGGGCGGTCCAGCTCCCTGGCCGCCCCCGTCAGCACCTCCGCCGAAACCGAGGAATCGGCCCAGGCCCCGGCGCAGTTGTCGCAGCGGCCGCACGGAACCGCACCCTCGTCGTCCAGCTGCTCACGCAGGAACTCCATCCGGCACTGGGACGTGCTCGCGTAGTCGCGCATGGCCTGCTGCTCGGTCGACCGCTGCTTGGCCACCCACGCGTAGCGCTCGGAGTCATACACCCAGTCGGCCCCCGTGGCTGTCCAGCCACCCTTGACGCGCTTGACCGCGCCGTCCACGTCCAGCACCTTCAACATCGACTCCAGGCGGCTGCGCCGGAGATCGACTGCCGCCTCCAGGGTGGGCACGGACAGCGGACGTCCGGCACCCTCGAGAGCCGACAGGGTCTGCCGTACCTGCGCCTCGGGCGGGAAGGCCGTATCGGCGAAGTAGCGCCAGATGGCCTCGTCCTCCTTGCCCGGCAGCAGCAGCACATCGGCGTGGGCCACACCACGGCCCGCACGCCCCACCTGCTGGTAGTAGGCGATCGGCGAGGACGGCGAGCCGAGATGGATCACGAATCCCAGGTCCGGCTTGTCGAAGCCCATCCCCAGCGCGGAGGTCGCGACCAGCGCCTTCACCCGGTTCTCCTGGAGGTCGATCTCGGCCTGGAGCCGGTCGGCGTTCTCCGTCTTGCCCGTGTACGAGGCCACATTGAAGCCGCGCTGTCGCAGGAAGGCCGTGGCCTCCTCGGCCGCGGCGACCGTCAGCGTGTAGATGATGCCGGAGCCCTGAAGCTCGTCCAAGTGCTCGGCGAGCCAGCCCAGACGGTGCGCAGCGTCCGGCAACCGGACGACGCCCAGGCGCAGGCTTTCCCGATCCAGGGGGCCGCGGAGCACCAGCGCTTCGCCGGCTCCCGTACCCAGCTGATCTGCGACGTCCGCCGTGACCCGCGCGTTCGCCGTCGCGGTGGTGGCCAGTACCGGCACACCGGCGGGAAGCTCGGCCAGCATGGCCCGCAGCCGGCGGTAGTCCGGCCGGAAATCATGGCCCCAGTCGGAGATGCAGTGCGCCTCGTCGACGACGAGCAGTCCCGTCGTGGCCGCGAGCTTGGGCAGGACCTGATCACGGAAATCCACGGAATTGAGGCGTTCCGGGCTCACGAGGAGGACGTCGGTCTCGCCGCGCTCGACCTCCTCGTAGATCGTGTCCCATTCCTCCGGGTTGGCCGAGTTGATGGTGCGCGCCTGGATGCCGGCCCGCGCCGCGGACTCGACCTGGTTACGCATGAGCGCGAGCAGCGGCGAGATGATCACTGTGGGACCGGAGCCACGCCGCCGCAGCAGGGCCGTGGCCACGAAGTACACCGCTGACTTGCCCCAACCGGTGCGCTGCACGACAAGAGCACGGCGACGCTCCTCGACCAGGGCCGCCACCGCCTGCCACTGGTCCTCCCGAAGGCGTGCCGAACCCCCCGGATCGCCGACCAGCTCAGCGAGGATGGCGTCGGCTTCGGCACGCAGCTCCTGGTTACTCATGCCCCCATGCAACCCCACACCACTGACAACGGCCCAATCCCCCGCCGTGATGATCACCGTCGGCCCTGTCCACCCGGCCGCCCGGAGGGGGTCCCACCAGGCACGAGCCGTTCCTGATTCCATTCCCCGGGCACCCGGATCAACGAGGTCGGGCGGTGTTACCGCTGGTCCTGGCCGTAAAGGCGTGATCCTGGCGTCGCAGGCGGCGGCATTGGGCAGGGATATAGCTGACGCTTCCCCAGATACCGGCCCCCGGCCTCAATTGCTCGTTGCCGCAAGCCAGTGCGAAGGGAAGAATTGGAATCGCTCCCGCGCGGCTCGATCGTGGTCCGGTAGGGCTGTGCCGCGGTGCGCTCCCGCAGTCCGACCCCGCCCGCAGTGTGGGCGCGTAGCCGAAGGGAGGACCGTGACCTTCGGATTCGCTCCGTCCTCGGCGGCATCGTTGTCGACGTCATCGACGCGTGCCGACATGTCCGCCGACTCCGCCAACCAACTCGCCAGGATCCTCGAACCCGCGGAATGGGCCGCGGCGGGGATCCCGCTGCTGCGTAATCCGCGCGAGGTCGTCAGCGGCCTGCACGCCCGGCACCGCCCCAAGCCCCAGACGGCCGTCGTGGCCGTTCTCGATACGGAGGAGCGGCTCAGGGCCAGCGCGTCGTTCACCCGGCGCGCGAGCGCGGCGGACGGCTGGGTGTTCCGCAACTCGCTGCTCACGCACCTGCGCCGGGTCATCCCGCACGACCTCCGACGCCGTACCCCGGTGCGAACGGCCGTGCTGCTCTACTGCCGTGAGGGCGACGCGCATTGGACGGAGGAGGACGGTGCGTGGATGTGGGGGCTGCGGGATGCGTGCACACTTCATGGGCTGCGCTGCGGGGCGTACATCACCATGACGCGGGACGGCTGGCAGGTACTCGGCGAAGGGCGCGGTGGCAGGCGACCGAGCCTTGGATCGACGCCCGAAGCGTACGAGGGCGGCAGCGAGCTGCCACTCCCGCGCGCAGGAGGAGCCGCGTCGGAGGTACTGCGCCGCGCGGCTGCCCGCTGAGAGCTGCCGCGGAAACGAGCCCTGCCGACACGAGTCCCCTGCCGACACGAGCGGCAGACACACGGCGCCGCCGGCCGCCCGCGGAACCGTCGAGCGGTCCGGGCAGCCGGCGCGCGACGTGTCAGACTCCGGCACCCAGCAGGGCGTTGATCCGCTGCGGGTCGCCGCACACGATCAGCAGGGCGCCCGCCCGGCCGAGGGCGAGAGGCAGAGCGGTGGCGGCAGCCTCGTCGGCACCGCCGTTCAGCGCGACGACGACCACAGGCCGCTTCGAAGCGCGCTCGGCGGCCCCGGCGTCGGCGTAGAAGACGTCGTCACCCGCGTCGTGCTGCGCCCAGTAGGCGGTGTCGCCGAAGGACAGCTCGTGCGTGGCCCACGGGTGCGGGTCACCGGTGGTGATCACCAGTACCTCGCCGGGCGCGCGGCCCGAGTCGAGGAGCAGGTCGACGGCTTCCTCCGCGGCGTCCAGGGCGCCCTCGACCGAAGCCGGGATCAGCTGGATCTGCGGCTGCTCGGTCGCGTCCGGCGAGGCGGGCGCGGCCGGCACGGCTGCGGGGGCGGCCGGAGCCGAAGGCCCCGGCTTGGCGGCGGACACCGACTCGCGCGACGTGCGCTGCGCGGGCGGCATCGGCCGTGCGGGACCCGGGCGTCCGGGTCGCGGCGGCGCCGCGGGACGCGGGCCGGGTACGGGGCGGGGGGTCGGCGCGTTGCGGCCGCTGGGGGCCGAAGTGGCGCAGGGACCCTGGGCACTCTCGTGAATCTGAGACTCCTCGGGAAGGAGAGGCATGAGCTGATATCTATCAAACGCCGGTGCGAGTAGCCCCGGCGGGTGGCACATGAGTGCGAACGGAAGATCAGAAGTCGAAGCCGAGCTGGCCTTCGATCTCCGGAACGTTTCCGTCCGCCCAGGTGCGGGCCTTCTTGAGGTGCCGCCACTGGGGCAGCGCATCAAGATACGCCCACGTGAGCCGGTGGTACGGGGTGGGTCCCCGCTCCTCCAGCGCGGCCTTGTGGACCGGCGACGGATAACCGGCGTTGTCCGCAAAACCGAAGTCTGCATGTTCGATGCCCAGTTCGGCCATCATTTTGTCGCGCCGAACCTTGGCGATCACCGATGCCGCGGCGACGGCCACACAGGACCGGTCGCCCTTGATCACCGTACGGACCTGCCAGGGAGCGCCGAGGTAGTTGTGCTTGCCGTCGAGGATGACCGCGTCCGGACGGACCGGGAGGGCCTCGAGAGCGCGCCCCGCGGCGAGCCGCAGCGCGGCCGTCATCCCCAGCTCGTCGATCTCCTCGTGGGAGGCGTGCCCGAGAGCATGTGCCGTCACCCAGCTCTCCAGCGTCTCGGCGAGCACATCGCGCCGCTTCGGGCTGATCAGCTTGGAGTCGGTGAGACCTTCGGGCGGTCGGCGCAGTCCGGTGACGGCGGCGCACACAGTGACCGGTCCCGCCCACGCACCGCGACCGACCTCGTCCACACCGGCGACGATCTTGGCTCCGGTGGTGGCGCGCAGTGAGCGCTCGACGCTGTGAGTGGGTGGTTCGTACGGCATGGCGCCAGATAGCGTACGCCGCCTCACCCCCTCAGCGACACCCGGTACGACCAGCCGGTCTCCACAGGTGAGACCGGTGAGGCAGGAACCTGCGGTTCACGGCCGACCGGACGGAGGCGCGGCCCCTGACGCCAGGCCTGAATCCACAGCCCGCAAGCCGCCGGCGCCGCCCCGCGTCACGCCCCCAGCGGCCGCAGCAGCGGAACCATCACCTGATCGATCATCTCCGTGAGATCACGCTCGCCCCATTCGCTCGCGCACACCTTCGACCGGTACATCATCATCGCCGGGATGACATCGCAGACGTATGCGTCCGTGGCGCCGGGACGCACCTCCCCCCGCTCGATCCCACGGCGTACGACCTCCTTGATCAGCTCGACGCTCGGCTCGACGACACCCTCGAAGATCACCTCATGGAAGCGCTGGGCCGTCGCCGAGTCGCATTCGTGAAGCACCGACCGCAGAGCGAAGCCGGGGCGCGAGTACATCGCCTCACGCATCAGGCGGCACAGCTCGAGCAGGTCCTCCCGGACGCTGCCGCGGTCCGGCGCTCCGTCGAGCCTGGGCAGGGCCGCCTGGAGGGCGTCCGCGACGAGCTGCTCCTTGGAGGGCCAGCGGCGGTAGACGGCGGCCTTGCCCGTCTGCGCCCCGGCGGCGACGCCTTCCATCGTGAGGGCGTTCCAGCCGACCGTACTGAGCTGCTCCAGCGCGGCTTCCAGGATGGCCCGCTCCAGGACAGGGCCACGCCGGCGCAGGGTGGCCGTCCGAGCGGGGGCGGCCGTCCAGCGCGAAGTATCCATCGTCTTCTCTCCGTTGGGGATCCGGGTGTTCAAGGCAGTTTCTTCAGTGAACGGTTGCGTTCACTGATGGGGAGTCACTACCGTTCAGTTCGACAGTGAACGGTTACGTTCACTAACGCACTTGTGGGGGATCCATAGTGTCAACCTCTCAGTTAACTCAAGATCAGAAGCCGGACAAGGCAAGGAAGCCGGGAACAGCACGGCGGGCGGGGCACCCCGGCATGGCCCTGGCGGTCATCGCGGCCTGCCAACTCATGGTGGTACTGGACGCGACGATTGTGAATATCGCGCTCCCGCACATTCAGGACGCGCTCAAGTTCAGTACGACAGACCTCACTTGGGTGGTCAGCGCGTACACGCTCACCTTCGGCGGCCTGCTGCTTCTCGGTGGCCGCGCGGGAGACATCCTCGGTCGCCGCCGGGTCTTCATGTCCGGCATCCTGCTCTTCACGCTGGCCTCCCTGCTCGGCGGACTCGCCCAGGAACCCTGGCAGTTGCTGGCGGCCCGGGCCCTGCAGGGCGTCGGTGGCGCGATCGCGTCGCCCACCTCGCTCGCCCTCATCACCACGACGTTCCCCGAAGGCCCCGAGCGGAACCGCGCGTTCGGCGTGTTCGCGGCCGTCTCCGCGGGCGGCGGCGCCGTCGGCCTCCTCGCCGGCGGCATGCTCACCGAATGGCTCGACTGGCGCTGGGTGCTGTTCGTGAACGTACCCATCGGCATCCTCATCGCGGTACTCGCGCCGATGTACATCAACGAGTCCGAACGGCACCCGGGACGCTTCGACATCGCGGGCGCGCTCACCTCCACTGCGGGCATGGCCTCGCTCGTGTACGGCTTCATCCGCGCGTCGGAGGAGGGCTGGCGGGACAGCGTCAGCGTGGGCTCGTTCGCCGCCGCGGTGGTGCTTCTGCTCGCCTTCGCATTCATCGAGAGCCGGGCGAAGGAACCCATCACTCCGCTCAGGATGTTCGCCGACCGCAACCGCTCGGGCACCTACGTGATCATGCTGAGCCTGGCCGCGGCGATGTTCGGCATGTTCTTCTTCATCGTCCTGTTCGCACAGAACGTACTCGGCTACACGCCGATCGAGGCGGGCCTCGCCTTCCTCCCCGTGACGGTCGCGATCATCATCGGCGCCGGCCTGTCCCAGCGGCTGCTTCCGGTGCTCGGCCCCAAGCCGTTCATGATGACCGGCGCGACACTCGTCCTGCTCGGCCTCGGCTGGCAGACGTTCATCTCCCCCGACAGCTCGTACGTGGGTGGGGTGCTCGGCCCGATGCTGCTGTTCGGCCTCGGCATGGGACTCAACTTCGTGACGCTCACCCTGACCGCCGTCTCCGGAGTCGCCCAGCACGAGGCCGGCGCGGCGTCTGGGCTGCTCAACGTGACGCAACAGGTGGGAGGTTCACTCGGCCTCTCCATCCTGACCACGGTCTTCGGTACGGCCAGCCGGAACGAGGCCAAGGACCAGATCCCGTCCTTCATGGCGCAGGCCACGCCCGAGCAGAAGGCGGAGTTCGCCAGGACCCATCAGCTCCCGGCTCCCTGGGGTCACCAGGTCCTGGCCGAGGGGATCTCGACCGCATTCATTCCGGCCGCGGCGATGGCACTGCTGGCCCTGGTCGTCGCCACTCTGGTGATCCGGGTGCGCAAGAGCGACCTGGAAGCGCTCGCGGGTACCGCGGGTGCGGCCGGGCCGGCGGGCGGCTGACGGGGGGAGCCGCCCACCACGTGAAGTGGATGCCGGGCCGTCTCAGGTGCCGGGCCGTCCCAGGTGCCGAAGGCGGCCCGGCATCCGCCACGCCAAGTGAGGCAGCGAGCGAGCCCCGCAGGTCAGACCGGCAGGCCCGGCGCCCATTCCGGCAGCGGCTCGGTCCGCCGCAACCACTGGTCCGCCGGAGCGCCACCCGGGCCGGCAGCGACCACTCCGCCCACGATCGCGCACGTCGTGTCCATGTCGCCGCCGACCTGCGCCGTGTCCCAGAACGCGCGCTCGAAGTCGCCGAGCCCGCGCGCCGCCGACCAGAGGGCGAACGGCACGGTGTCATGGGCCGTGGTGCGCCGGCCGCAGCCGAGGACCGCGGCCACCGTCCCCGCGTCGCCGTAGTCGAGCATGTCCCTGGCCCGCCGGAGCCCCGCGCCCACCGCACTGCGCGGCACGAGCGCGATCACGCCGTCGAGGAGCGCCTGCGGCGTCGGCGGTCCTGCCGGATCGGCCACGATCGCGGCGGCTGCGGCCACGGCCATGGCCCCGACCACCGCCTCGCGATGCTGATGCGTCGGGTAGGCGGAGATCTCGGCCTGATGCGTCGCCTGCTCCGGATCGTCCGCGTACCAGGCGCCGAGCGGGGCGATCCGCATCGCCGCACCGTTGCCCCAGGAGCCCTGGCCCTTGAAGAGCGCGGAGGACAGAGCGCGCCAGTCGCCGCCCTCGCGGATCTGCCGAAGCAGCCGGTTCACCGCGGGGCCGTAGCCCCGGTCGAAGTCGTGGTGCTCCGCGAAGGACCGGGCGAGCACGTCCTGCTCGATCCGGTTCTCGGCGGCCAGGACCGCCACCACGGAGCACGCCATTTCGGTGTCGTCGGTCCACTGCCAGACGCCATCGGGCAGTTCGCGGCGCTGGAGCAGCGGATAGGTGGCGGGCACGAAGAACTGGGAGCCCAGCGCATCCCCCACCGCCAGGCCGCGCAGGCTGGACAGGGCGCGGCCAAGCCGCACATGAGGAGAGGAATCAGCGGTCATCGCCCTGCCACTCTAACCGGTGACTCCGTACGGCTCGGGATCACGCCATCGTTCGAACGGCCGGTCCAAGGTGTATTTGCCGTCCTCCCCGAGAACGAGTGCCCGCGTCTCACCGTTCCCGGGATTCGACAGACATTCGAAGTCGGCGACGGTCCAGTGGAACCAGCGCATGCAGAACAGCCGCATGGTGAGGCCATGGGTGACGAGGAGGACGTTCGACGGGTGGTCGTGCGCCTCGAAGCTCCGGTACAGGCTCTCCAGAAAAGCACCCACACGGTCGTACACGTCGGCCCCGGACTCGCCTTGGGCGAAGCGGTAGAAGAAGTGGCCGTAGGCGTCGCGGTACGCCTTTTGAAGACGCACGTCGTCCCGGTCCTGCCAGTTTCCCCAGTCCTGCTCCCGCAGCCGAGGTTCCTCGCGCACCCGTACGAGTTCGGGGTCGAGCCGGAAGGCGCGGAACGTCTGGTGCGTGCGGCGGTAGGGCGACACGTACACGCTCACCCGCTCACGCCCGAAGAGCTCGCGCAGGTACTCCCCTGTCTCGTCCGCCTGCCGGTGCCCCGTCTCCGTGAGGGCCAGGGCGTGGTCGGGCTCGCGTTCGTAGACGGTGTCGTCGGCGTTGCCCTCCGACTCGCCGTGCCTGACAAGGACAATGCGCCGCGGTCGTGCCATGCGGAAACCCTAGATCGGAAGGACCCGGTTCGAGCACCCGTACGGGCTCCATCCGGCGTATCTCATCTCACACCGCGCGGCCCCGGTGCGTGGGCGATCCGGCTCACACCGTCCAGGAAGGTTCCAGCTGAACGATGTCTCCCGTGATCCCGGCGATGTCGGTCTCCGTCTGGGCGCGGGTCGAGAGCCGCTCCACGCGTTCGGCCTGGTACTTGCCGTGCTCGGCCACGGAGTGCCACATCGAAAGGATCAGGAACTCGTTGCCCGGCGCCTCACCGAACAGTCCGCGCACCATCCCCGGGGAGCCGGCCATCGCGGGGTTCCAGACCTTCTCCTGCATGAGCGCGAAGTGCTCCCCTCGGTCCGCGTGCACCCGGCAGTGCGCCAGGCGCACCGTGTCCGCGTCCGTGAAATGCGGCTCGAAGCCCGTCTTCACGTCGAACCGGTGGTCGAAGAGCTTCACTTGGATGTCTTTGTAGGTGCCCGACTGGGCGGCGGCGAGCCGGTCGTGCGAGCGCGCCATGAAGGAGTCGTAGAAGGCGCGGCTCTCCCAGAAACCGAGGACATGGGCCACCCCCGGCCGATTTCTGCTCCAGCCCCCGCCCTGTCCCCGGAACCCCGGCTCCCCCAGAAGCCCCGCCCACTTTCGCTGCCCCCGCTCGAACCCGCGTCGGTCGGTCACGGTGCAACGAATCCACTTGACCAGCACCGCGCCATCGTACGGCCCACGACGTGGGTTCGGTCACGCTCCGGCGCCGTGCATCCAGATCAGTCGTGCAGCGTCCTCGTCACTCAGTTCGATCCCGAACTCATGGGCGAGCAGGTCGATCAACTCGCCTTCCTGTACGTCCCGTTCGTCCCGAGTACCGTCAGGAAACTCGACCGACATTCGCATGTCGATGAGTGAGCGCTGGGTGTCGACGGCGGCACGCTGGACTATGGGGCGGTGGATGAAGGCGGACCGCGGATGCGTCGACGTGTAGTGGTTCATCACCACGTAGTCGACGGGATGGCGCTCCTCCAGGGTGAAGGCGTAGATCTCCTCCCAGCCGCCCGGGCGCAGGCTCCTCAGGACCAGAACGCCGCTGTCCTCCGGCGCGAGGCCGAAGGTCCACGGCCCCTGGCGCACCTCGATCCCGGCCCTCAGGGGGATCGGTTCCCGCAGCCCCTGGGCGCCGAAGCCCACGTCGCACAGCCACTCCTGGCCGTCCTCCACGGTGACGCGGGTCAGCATGTGGGTGACGGCTCGAATCGCCGTGGCGCCCACCCGGACGCGCGCCCCAAGTCCCTTCACGGAGTAGCCGATTCGCTCCAGGGCCGCCGCGAAGAGCAGGTTCTGCTCGTAGCAGTAGCCACCGCGGCGCTGCCGCACGAGCTTCGCCTGGAGGGCGGCGAGATCCAGGTCCACCGGCCGCCCGAGCATGATCTCCAGGTTCTCGAAGGGGAGCGACGCGATATGCGCCCGGTGCAGCGCGCGCAGCGTCTCCAGGTCCGGTTTCACGTCTCCTGTGCAGCCGATTCGCGCCAAGTAGGCGTCGAGATCCAGCTCTTCCCCGTTCCAGTTCATGGTCACAATCGTAGGACGTAGCGTGTCCGTAGCAGTCATGAACAGTCATGAGCAGTCAGCCATCGACAGCCGTAACCAGCAGCCGAGGAGGGGGAGTTCGGTGAGCAGCTTCAAGAAGGGGCTCAAGAAGGTCGAGGTCGCGCTGAAATGGGACCCGAGCCCGATCGGCGCGCCGCCCCATGATCTCGACATCATCGCGGCGACCTACACAGACGACGACCCGGGCGGGCCGCCGGCCTACATCGTGCACTTCGACAGCCGCTCCCCCGACGGGACCATCACCCTCAACCGCGACAGCACGACCGGCCAGGGCTTCGGGTTCGACGAAGTCATGACACTGGAGCTGGAGCGCCTGTCGCCCTCCTACGCGCGCGTGGTCGTCGGTATCGCCATACAACAGGGGGAGCGGGCAACGGTGTTCGGAGCGGTGGCGAACACGGCGGTGCGGATCCGCGAGGGGTACACCGACCTCGCGCAGAACGACTTCTCCGAAGTGGCCGATTCCACGGCGGCCGTGATCGCCGAGTTCGCGAGGGACGACTCCGGGGAGTGGGCCTTCCGCGAGGTCCTCCAGGGCTTCGACAGCGACCCGACCTCGTTCGCCGCCGCGATGGGCCGCGCACACTGAGCAGCCCGGAACGCGGAACGGGTGAGGGGCGGCGGGCCTGGTGGCCCGCCGCCCCTCACCTCACTGCGTCAGCGGATCAGCTGCAACCGCTGGTCGAGCCGCAGCCCTCGCAGATGTAGCAGGAGCCGGCACGCTGCATCTTCGTACCGCAGGAGAAGCAGAGCGGAGCGTCCGCCTGGATGCCCAGCTGCATCTCCACGAGCTCGGCGCTGGTGTGCGCCTGCTGCGGAGCCGGCGCCACGGCCTCGGCCTTGGGGGCCTCGACGACGGCCTTCAGGGACTCGGTCTGCCGCGGGGCGGACTGGGCCAGACCCTCGACGTCGACCTCGACATCGTCGATGGACGGCTCGTACGAGCCCGTCTCCAGGTGACGCTGACGCTCCTCGGCCGAGTGGATGCCGAGCGCGGAGCGCGTCTCGAAGGGCAGGAAGTCGAGCGCCAGGCGGCGGAAGATGTAGTCGACGATCGACTGCGCCATCCGCACGTCCGGGTCGTCCGTCATGCCGGCCGGCTCGAAGCGCATGTTCGTGAACTTCGAGACGTACGTCTCCAGCGGGACGCCGTACTGCAGGCCTACGGAGACGGCGATCGAGAAGGCGTCCATCATGCCGGCGAGGGTGGAGCCCTGCTTCGACATCTTCAGGAAGACCTCGCCGAGACCGTCGTCCGGGTAGGAGTTGGCGGTCATGTAGCCCTCGGCGCCACCGACGGTGAAGGAAGTGGTGATCCCCGGGCGGCCCTTGGGCAGACGCTTGCGGACCGGACGGTACTCGACGACCTTCTCGACCGCGGTACGGATGGTCTCCTCGGCCTTGGCGGTGACCGCCTCCTTCTCCTTCTCCTTGGTCTTGGCGGAGAGGGGCTGGCCGACCTTGCAGTTGTCGCGGTAGATGGCGAGCGCCTTGACGCCCATCTTCCACGCCTCGAAGTAGACCTCTTCGACGTCCTCGACCGAGGCGGTCTCGGGCAGGTTGACCGTCTTGGACAGCGCGCCGGAGATCCAGGGCTGGATGGCGGCCATCATGCGGACGTGGCCCATCGCGGAGATGGAACGCTCGCCCATCGCGCAGTCGAAGACCTCGTAGTGCTCGGTCTTCAGGCCGGGGGCGTCGATCACGTTGCCGTTGTCGGCGATGTGGGCGACGATCGCCTCGATCTGCTCCTCCTGGTAACCCAGGCGGCGCAGGGCCTGCGGGACGGTGCCGTTGACGATCTGCATCGAGCCGCCGCCGACCAGCTTCTTGAACTTGACCAGGGCGAGGTCGGGCTCGAGGCCGGTGGTGTCGCAGGACATCGCGAGACCGATAGTGCCGGTCGGGGCGATGACCGAGGCCTGCGCGTTGCGGAAACCGTTCTTCTCGCCGAGGCGGACGACGTCCTGCCAGGCCTCCGTGGCGGCGGCCCAGATCGGCGAGTCCAGGTCGTCCATGCGGACGGCCTTGGTGTTCGCGTCGGCGTGCTGCTTCATGACGCGCTGGTGCGGCTCGGCGTTACGGGCGTAGCCGTCGTACGGGCCGACGACCGCGGCGAGCTCGGCGGAACGCTTGTACGAGGTACCGGTCATCAGCGACGTGATGGAACCGGCCAGGGCGCGGCCGCCCTCGGAGTCGTACGCGTGGCCCGTGGCCATCAGCAGGGCGCCGAGGTTGGCGTAGCCGATGCCCAGCTGGCGGAAGGCGCGGGTGTTCTCGCCGATCTTCTGCGTCGGGAAGTCCGCGAAGCAGATCGAGATGTCCATCGCGGTGATGACCAGCTCGACGACCTTGGAGAAGCGCTCGACGTCGAAGGACTGGTGGCCCTTGCCGTCGTCCTTCAGGAACTTCATCAGGTTCAGCGACGCGAGGTTGCAGGACGTGTTGTCCAGGTGCATGTACTCGCTGCACGGGTTCGAGCCGTTGATCCGGCCGGACTCCGGGCAGGTGTGCCACTGGTTGATGGTGTCGTCGTACTGGATGCCGGGGTCAGCACACGCCCACGCGGCCTCGGCCATCTTGCGGAAGAGCGACTTGGCGTCGACCTCCTCGATGACGTCACCGGTCATCCGGGCACGCAGACCGAACTTGCCGCCGGTCTCCACGGCCTTCATGAACTCGTCGTTCACGCGGACCGAGTTGTTGGCGTTCTGGTACTGGACGGACGTGATGTCGTCGCCGCCCAGGTCCATGTCGAAGCCCGCGTCACGCAGCGCGCGGATCTTCTCCTCTTCCTTCACCTTGGTCTCGATGAAGTTCTCGATGTCGGGGTGGTCGACGTCGAGGATGACCATCTTGGCCGCGCGGCGCGTGGCGCCACCCGACTTGATCGTTCCTGCGGAGGCGTCGGCACCGCGCATGAAGGAGACCGGACCCGAGGCGTTGCCGCCCGAGGACAGCAGTTCCTTGGACGAACGGATCCGCGAGAGGTTCAGGCCGGCGCCGGAGCCGCCCTTGAAGATCATGCCCTCTTCCTTGTACCAGTCGAGGATCGACTCCATGGAGTCGTCGACGGCCAGGATGAAGCAGGCGGAGACCTGCTGGGGCTGCGGCGTACCGACGTTGAACCACACCGGCGAGTTGAAGCTGAAGATCTGGTGCAGGAGGGCATACGCCAGCTCGTGCTCGAAGATCTCGGCGTCGGCGGGCGAGGAGAAGTACTTGTAGTCCTCTCCGGCCTTCCGGTACGTCTTCACGATCCGGTCGATGAGCTGCCTGAGGCTCACCTCGCGCTGCGGGGTGCCGACCGCGCCGCGGAAGTACTTGCTGGTGACGATGTTGACCGCGTTCACCGACCAGAAGCCGGGGAACTCGACGCCACGCTGCTCGAAGTTGATCGAGCCGTCGCGCCAATTGGTCATGACGACGTCACGGCGCTCCCACTCCACCTCGTCGTACGGATGCACGCCGGGAGTCGTGTGGATGCGCTCGATACGCAGCCCCTTGGTGGCCTTGGTTCCCTTGGCGCGGGAACCTCGTGCCGGGCCACTCGTCGTCTCTGTCATGCCGCCTCCCTATACCGGGCTAAAACGCCCCGAAGTGCCTCGATCTTCCCGTGGCACGGTGTGTGTCTTGTATTGCGGACGCCGCTCTTGCCGCCCGCAACAGGTCTGAATGGCTGCCGACCGACCCCTGGGCCGGTCAGTCGGCAGCGGTGGCGGGCACGGGGACTTCGACAGTCCCTCCGGGCCCGCAGTCACATGGTTCGCGCTCTCCGCCCGCGTCGCCCCGGCTCGCACCGGGCAGCTGTTCCCTCAGCTCCGCGATGGCCGAGTCGAAGTCCTCCAGCGAATTGAACGCCCGGTACACGGACGCGAAGCGCAGGTAGGCGACGAGGTCGAGTTCCTGAAGCGGGCCGAGTATGGCCAGGCCCACGTCATGAGTGGTCAGCTCCGCGCTGCCGGTGGCACGCACCGCCTCTTCGACCCGCTGGCCGAGCTGGGCGAGGGCGTCCTCGGTGACGGGGCGACCCTGGCATGCCTTGCGGACGCCGTTGATCACCTTCGTACGACTGAAGGGTTCGGTCACCCCGCTCCGCTTGACCACCATGAGCGAGCACGTCTCCACGGTCGTGAAACGACGGGAGCAGTCGGGGCACTGGCGGCGCCTGCGGATCGACGTGCCGTCGTCGGTGGTGCGACTGTCGACGACACGACTGTCGGGGTGCCTGCAGAAGGGGCAGTGCATGGAACTCCAACCCTCCTTCACAGCACGACTCAATGGCCTCGGGAGGCCCTTCAGGCCCCTCGAAGCAGCCCCAAGCATAGGCGATGACGGAGACCTCGACGGACCGGGGACCACAACTTCTGGGCTGCTGATGCAATCCAACCACTAGATCTGGGGTTTGGTCGCAAAATCGCCCCCACGCGTGTCGCTTTCACCTCGCGAACACCGGGGCGGGAGCGCGCCCATGACGGATGCGCACGGATCACGGGCGGCGGCACACGGAGAGGGGGCCGGTTCCGGGTTGACGGACCGCCGGATGGCACACTGGGAGCCCCACAGAGTGGGTCACGGCCTCGGCGGTGAAGCGTACCGTAATGAACCGAATTGCCACTCTGGCGAAGCGCAAGGCATACACCCAGGCACATGATCACGACAAGCAATCTGCGATTTTTCACTCGAACGTGTGTTTGGCGCAACCTTTCGAAAGCAACTACCGTTGGCTAGCTAGGGAGAACAACTCGAGAGGGGCCGACCGACGTGACCACCACCGCAGACAGCGCCACCATCACTGCCCAGGACCGTTCCCAGGGCCGACTCGAGCCGGTGCATGCCATGAATGACGCATCCATGAGTGCGGAGGGGCCAAAGCCCGCGCGCTCCCTGCCGGGCCGACCTCCCGGAATCCGGGCGGACAGCTCGGGGCTCACGGACAGGCAGCGCCGTGTCATCGAGGTGATCAGGGACTCCGTGCAGCGGCGCGGTTACCCACCGTCGATGCGGGAGATCGGCCAGGCGGTGGGCCTGTCGAGCACATCGTCGGTCGCGCACCAGCTGATGGCCCTCGAGCGCAAGGGCTTCCTGCGCCGGGACCCGCACCGCCCCCGCGCCTACGAGGTCCGTGGCTCCGACCAGCCGAGCGCGCAGCCCACGGACACCGCAGGCAAGCCGGCCGCGTCGTACGTCCCGCTCGTCGGCCGCATCGCCGCCGGTGGCCCGATCCTCGCGGAAGAGTCCGTCGAGGACGTGTTCCCCCTCCCCCGGCAGCTCGTCGGTGACGGCGAGCTGTTCGTCCTGAAGGTCGTCGGTGACTCGATGATCGAGGCCGCGATCTGTGACGGCGACTGGGTCACGGTCCGCCGCCAGCCTGTCGCGGAGAACGGCGACATCGTCGCCGCGATGCTCGAGGGCGAGGCCACCGTCAAGCGTTTCAAGCGCGAGGACGGCCATGTGTGGCTGCTGCCGCACAACTCCGCGTACCAGCCGATCCCCGGTGACGAGGCGACGATCCTCGGCAAGGTGGTGGCCGTTCTGCGGCGGGTGTGACACCGCGCCCCTGACCGGGCCCCGGAACCAACTGCGCCGGTTCCGGGGCCCTGCTGTGTCCTGGGCCTGCCGAGCGTCCTTTGCCCGCGGTTTCCTATGCATGGCGTTCGCGGAGCCAGATGTGTGGGCGGAGCTCCGGGTGTCCGGGGCTCCGCCCACGCGTCCGCACGGTCCGTGCGGCTACGCGGTCTCTTCGGCTTCGGCGGTCGCCTTCGCATCGATCGCGGCCAGCGAGCGCCGCACCTGGTTCGGGTCCGTCGTGTACCAGAAGTCCGGCATCGAGGCCCGCAGATAGCTGCCGTACCGGGCCGTCGCCAGCCGCGGGTCCAGGACCGCCACGACGCCGCGGTCTCCCGTCGCCCGTACGAGGCGGCCCGCGCCCTGGGCCATCAGCAGGGCAGCGTGCGTCGCCGCCACGGCCATGAAGCCATTGCCGCCGCCGTCCTCGACGGCCTTCTGCCGGGCGCTCATCAGCGGATCGTCGGGCCGCGGGAACGGGATCTTGTCCATGACGACGAGCTGACAGCTGGCGCCCGGAACGTCCACGCCCTGCCACAGGGAGAGCGTGCCGAACAGACACGTCTTCGGGTCGGCCGCGAACCCCTTGATCAGCTCGCCGAGCGTCTCCTCGCCCTGGAGCAGGATCGGGTACTCGGGGAGCCGGGTCCGCAGCTCCTCCGCCGCGGCCTGGGCGGCGCGCATCGACGAGAAGAGTCCCAGCGTCCGGCCACCGGCGGCCTGCATCAGCTCGGCCAGCTCGTCCATCATGTCGCTGCGGGTGCCCTCACGCGCGGGGCGTGCCAGGTGCTTGGCGACGTAGAGAATGCCCTGCTTGCGGTACTCGAACGGCGATCCGACATCGACGCCCTTCCACTGCGGCAGGCCCTCGCCCTCCTGGCCCTCGGGGGCCAGGCCCAGAGAGGCACCCACCCCGTTGAAGTCGCCGCCCAGCTTGAGTGTCGCCGAGGTCAGCACGACGGACCGCTCCGCGAAGAGCTTCTCCCGCAGCAGGCCGGACACCGACATGGGGGCCACTCTGAGGGACGCGCCGAAGCGGTCGTGACGCTCGTACCAGACGACGTCGTATTCGGAGCCGTTCGTGACGCGCTCGGCCACGTCGTGGATGCTCTCCACGGAGGCCAGGGCCTGCTTGCGTACCGCGTCCTCGTCCTGGACGGACTTGTCGCGCGTGGTGCCCAGGGCCGAGATGACGGTCCGGGAGGCGTCCCGCAGCGCCATCAGCGCATAGCCGAGGTCCTCCGGGACCTCCTCCAGACGGCCGGGCAGCGCCAGCTCCATGAGCCGCTCGAAGCCCTCGGCTGCGGTCTGGAGCTGATCGGCCGCCTTCTCGTTGACGAGCTTGGCGGAACGGCGCACCGCGCGGTTCACCTGCCCCGGGGTGAGCTCGCCGGTCGCCACACCCGTGACCCGGGAGACCAGCTCGTGTGCCTCGTCCACGATCAGTACTTCGTGGGACGGCAGGACAGGCGCCCCTTCGATGGCGTCGATCGCCAGGAGCGCGTGATTCGTGACGATCACATCGGCGAGCTTGGCCCGCTCCCGGGCCGCCTCGGCGAAGCACTCCTGTCCGTACGCGCACTTGGTGGCGCCCAGACATTCCCTGGAGGAGACCGACACCTGGGACCAGGCCCGGTCGGAGACTCCGGGGGTCAGGTCGTCCCGGTCGCCGGTCTCCGTCTCGTGGGCCCAGTCCCGCATCCGCAGCAGGTCCTGGCCGAGCTTGCTGGTCGGAGCGGCCGCTTCGAACTGGTCGAAGAGCCCCTCCTCCTCGTCCTGCGGCGCTCCTTCATGGAGGCGGTGCAGGCACAGATAGTTCGACCGGCCCTTGAGCATGGCGAACTGGGGGCGCCGGCGCAGCAGGGGGTGCAGCGCGTCGACCGTGCGCGGCAGATCCCGCTCGACGAGCTGGCGCTGGAGGGCCAGCGTGGCCGTCGCGACCACGACCCGCTCCCCGTGCGCCAGGGCAGGGACCAGGTATCCGAGGGACTTACCGGTACCCGTGCCTGCCTGTGCGAGCAGGTGGGAACCGCCGTCGATCGCCTCGGCGACGGTCTCGGCCATGGTCACCTGGCCAGGTCGTTCCGTACCGCCGACGGCGGCGACGGCGGCGTGCAGGAGCTCGGGGAGGGAGGGCTTCGTCATAGCTCGACCACCCTACGGGGCACCACTGACAATCCCGCGATCAAGGCTGGTGCAGTGGATTGGGCACCGTGCCGTGCACGGCCGCGTGGGGGCGCTGCGACCGGTCGCGGTAACCATCCAGGTGCAGTCGGTTGCGATTGAGGCAGAGCCGTTCGATACGGGGAGTGAGGAGGTCGAACATCTCGTACCGCTCCTTGAGCTCGGGGAAGCGCGCCTGATGCCGCACGATCTCTGCGCGCACCAGGGACCAGAACTTCTCTTCCGTGACCCCAATTTGCTTCTCGCACAGAGGCGCCAGATACCGGAAGACGCCGACGAAGAGCCCTGAGTGAATGAATTGGGTCAGGAAGGCGGGCGGCTCGGTGAGCAGGATCTCGCGTACGTCCTGCGGCATCCGGTCGTGTTCGGGCAGCGGCTCGGCGCTCACGTTCACGTCGTCGACGAAGTCCTTCACCGCGAGCCGCACCGGCACGTCGTGGTCGTCGAAGACGACGATGGCGTTCTCCCCGTGCGGGGAGAACACGGTGCCGTAGTGGTAGAGGAAGTGCAGAAGCGGGGGCAGCAGAGCCGCGAAGAGCCGGCGCAGCCACACCTCGGGGGTCAGCCCGGATCGGGCGACGAGCTCCGCGGTGAATGCCCGGCCGTGCGGATCTACGTGGAGCAGAGAGGCCAGGGTGCGGGCCCGCTCGCCAGGAGCGAGATACCGGGAGACCGGTTCGCGCCAGATGGCGCCCAGCAACTCCTTGTACTGATACGGAACCTCTTCGAGGCCGTCGTATGCGGGGTGCTCGACAGCGACCGAAGCCACCTCTCCCAGGAGGATGACTCCGCAATCGTCCTTCAAGAAGGGGTCTGTTTCGCGGAGCGAGTGCATCCACGCGGTGACCGACGGTGCGGCGAGCGTGCGCTCTGTGGGCAGGCCCCGCCACACAAGGGTGTTGAGGACGGACAGTGGAAGCTTCACCGTGTGGCGGTCGGGGCGCGAGACATTGAGGAAAGTACGGATCGACTGCTGGGGCAGGCGCACGTCGCCGTCGGTGGGGAGCGGCACGATGGCGTCCGTCGCGACGGGGCCGGCGTAGAGCGGCAGCACGATGTTGTTCCACTGCCACGGGTGTACGGGTAGGTACAGGTAGGCCTGTGGGTCCAGGCCGCGCTCCCGGAGGGCCTCGGCGAAGGAGTCCCGCGCCGCCGGGGAGAGCTCACGGTCGTACAGGCGATCGGCTGTCGCCAGGTCCGCGACGCCTCTGTAGGCGGCGATCCTCGTGTTGACGGCGATCCAGGGGAGCGTCCCGGGGAGCCGGGCCTCGGGGGCCCAGCGGGCCGTGTCGGAGGCTGAGAACCCCAGGCGGCCCTTGTTGAGGACAAGCCAAGGGTGGCCGGTCTGGTGGCCTTCCAGTTCGGCGTATCCGAGCTCGGCGAGCTGGGCCGCGGTGAGCGCGGTGTGGTCGAGACGGGCGTCGGCGGCGAGGGTGACGGTGAGCTCGCGGATGAGATGCCCGAGCGTGGCGCCGTCGAGGCCGAGGACGTGCTTGGTACGGAGGAGGAAGACGAGGGGGTCGGTGAAGCGTTCCGGCGGGTTTGTTGCGGGGAGCGAGGGCTTGGGCTCGGCGGCGTCCGCGTCCTTGTCAGTCTGTGCGGCGTGGCCGACGGTCTCGTCTGGGCGACCGACGGTCTCGTCTGGGCGGCCCGCGGTCTCGTCTGGGCGACCGACGGTCTCGTCTGGGCGGCCCGCGGTCTCGTCTGGGCAGCCGGCGACCCACTGAATGCTGCCGGGATCTACAAGCCAGCTGCCGTAGGCGCCCCGGCGGGCCCGGAACCGGAACGCGCTGCCGGGCGACATGTGGGCGCCCCCGACGGTGAGGGTGTAGAGGTCTGTCCGTCCTGGCCCCGGACCCGACCCATGCTCCTGCTCCGGCCCGCGCTCCGGCTCCGGCTCCGGCTCCGGCTCACGTTTCGGTTCGATGATCTCCTCGTACGCGAACTCGCCGATCATCTTCGCCAGCAGCCGGGAGGCGGCGCGCTCCCAGTTCTCGGAGGTCAGTTCCGCTGGGTCGTACAGAGCGGAGGACGCTGCGGAAGTCTGGGGCTCGGACGGATTCGGCACGGGGACTCCTCGGGAGGGAACCGGATCGGGGTGAGCGGTGTACTAAGAGTGACGGGCTCACAGCAGAGCGCGCAGGGCCCGGTCTCGGATCATCAGTGCGGCCCGTTTGTCAGGGAGGTCCACCTCGGCGGAGAAACGGAAACCAGCACTCAAGAACGCAGATACGGAGGGGGTGTTGCGGAGGTCCGGCTCTGCGACGACACGAGCGCAGGGCGGACGGTGGTCGAGTACGAGGT
Source organism: Streptomyces sp. NBC_01446 (assembly GCF_026340095.1). Taxonomy (GTDB): domain Bacteria; phylum Actinomycetota; class Actinomycetes; order Streptomycetales; family Streptomycetaceae; genus Streptomyces; species Streptomyces aureus. The sequence goes on from NZ_JAPEPO010000001.1 coordinate 2,129,995, forward strand.
CGGCGACGGCCTTGAGCAGGCCTGTGCCGAGTCCTCGGCCGCGGCTGGCGACACCACCGATAAGGAGGTGAACACCGGTGTCGTGCGGGCGGGCGGGGTAGTAGCGGGCCAGTGGGTCGAGGTCGGCGCGGTAGATCTCCCAGTAGCTCATCGGAGTGCCGTCCAGTACGCCGAGGCAGGGGACGCTGCGCCCGTCGCCGTCCAGTTGGGGGCGGAGATGATTCTCCGTGACGCTCTCCGGGCCTTCAAGTTCCCAGAAGGCGGCTACGGCTGGGTCGTTCATCCAGCGGCTGATCAGCGGCAGGTCGCGTTCGATACGGACGGGAACCAGCTGGAAGACGCCGGAACGTGTGGTGACCGGTCCCCACGCTCCGACGTTGTCGAGCAGGTCGTCGTCCGCCAGGGCCGTCGAGGTGCCGCCCGGTACGTGTGCTCGCGTTCCGTCGGCTGCCTGCCCACACCCGGAAAAGCCTGCGCCGGTCCCCTGGCCAGCGCCGCCGTTGGCCTGTCCGCCGGTTCCACCCTGCCCGGCGATCAGTTCGATGAGTTCGTCGGGCAGACGCAGGTCCAGGGTGTCGGCGACGTCCGTACCGGCGCCGGGCTCGGAGCCTGTGAGCTCGTCGGCGCCGGGGCCCGTGTCGGCGATCTCTTCGGTGACGGCATCGGTAAGGGCGGTGACGGGCGTGGCTCCGGCGTCGGTGCGCGCGTCGGTGGATGACACGGCGACGTTCCTCTCAGGGGATGGGGTGGGGCATGTTCCTCAGGAATGAAGGGGGTTGGCGATGGTGACGTAGACGGACTGGGTGTCGACGGGACCGACGAGTTCGTCGAGTCCGTGCAGGCGGGTGAGGAGGTTGGCCTTGCAGCGCAGGGCCGGGGAGTCGAGGAGGTATCCGGGCAGTGGGGTGCGGAGCTTGTCCGGGCCCGACGCGACATCGGAGAGGAACCCGCGGAAGGCAGCTAGCAACAGCCGCTCGTCCGCGAGCTGTTGGGAGCCAAAGGCGCCGATGAGACCGAAGACGTTGTTGATCCCGAGGTAGTACGCGAACCTCTCGTCGGTGACGTCGTCGGAGACGAAGGTGTCGCTGTGGCTGCCGATGCCGGGCAGCCGGCCGTCCAGCTCGGCACGCCGGGACTCGCGGAAGTAGTAGCCCTGGTTGTCGCGGTAGCGGCCGCCGACGGGCCAGCCTTCGGGGTCGAGCAGCAGCAGCGTGTTCTGCTGATGGGCCTCCAGGGCCACGCCGGCGGTGCTGTCGAGCCAGAGCACGGGACGTACGACGTGTTCGAGGTAGCGCAGGAACCACTCGGCGGCGACGGCGCCGCGGGGGCGTCCTGTGTGGCCGGCGAGGCGGGTGATCGTCTCGGCTAGGCGGGAGCGCATGAGCTGGCGGTCCCGTTGTCCGTGGGGCGCGGCCGGGGGTCTGGGCGACACGAAGCCGGCGAGGCAGGCTGCGTCGTCTCCGGGTGCGAACGGGTTGTTCCGGATCATCACGTCCAGGCCGGGCACCGGTTCGCCGTCCGGGCCGTTGACGGCGAGCCAGGCCGGATCGCGGACGATGTCGAATCCGGGGTGGGCGGCCTGCCACTGCTCGAAGAGCCCTGTGCGCAGAAGTCGGTGGACCTCGACGCCGCGGTGGAGTTCCTTACGGAGGTTCTCCCGACGGGAGTTGGTGATGCGCAGGCCGAGTGAGAGCTTCAGCATGGCCGACGCATCGGGCCGGTAGAGGGTACGGACGGAGGAGGTGGGGTACCAGGAGGGACCGTGCGGACCGAGGTCACGCAGAAGGCCGGCGTCAAGGAGGGCCGCCGTCTGGGGGCGGTGCTTGAGTTCGCGAACTTGCCAGGGGTGCACGGGCAGCGCGGCGTGACCGTCGGGCAGGGGCAATTCCGCCCCGGCGAGTTGGAGGGTGAGCTGGTCTGCCGGGAGTGGGCGGCCCCGACGGGTCCAGGCCGAGTCCATCGCGAACACCGAGCGGTTCACCGCCATCCAATGCACGGGGAAGGATCCCTGCAACTCGGGTGAATAGAGACGGGATTCGACCTCGGACAGGCCCTCGCGACTCTTCGGAGTCGGGTGCAGGGGGTGGCCGAGCAGGAGGGACTGTTCGGCGGCCAGGAAGAGGTCGGTCGTGTCGCGCGGGTTGCTGCGACGGTGGGCGATGAAGTCGGCGGTGCGGCGAATCGAGTCAGCGACGCGCCCCACCAGGTCAGCTCCGTCGCCTGAGGGGATGGGGTGGGAGGAGTGAGGGGTGGCGGGGGGAGACGGCTCGGGGGGTGAGGTCTCGGGGTGGGAGGACTCGGGGCGTGTGGCCTCGGGGTGGGGAGACTCGGGGTGGTGGGCCTGCGCCTCCGGGTAAGAGATCTCGCCGCTGACGTCGGGCTGCGCGACGGGGTCGGCGTGCGGACGCGGGGCCTCGGGTGCGGCGGCAGCGGCGACGGCTTCGGCGGTGTCCGCGACGGTCGGCGTAGGCGGCGCAAGGACGCTCGGGGCCGGCACCGAGGCGGTCGGGGCCGAGGCGGTCGAGGCCGTGGCGGTCGAGGTCGGCGCCGAGGCGGTCGGAATCGGCGTCGAGACGGTTGGGGTCGGCTCCGAGGCGGTCGGCGAACCCGGCCCGCCTGGGGCGTCGGATGCGGTGTCCGGCGTGCCCGTCGACCCCGGAACGGCGCCCCCCCGTGGGAGGGCATCACCGCCGCTTCCGCTGCCGCCCCTCACTCGGACACCGACACCACCCCCGACCTCGGCCGCGCTTCCCGGATCCGATGCCTCGCGGCTCAGGAGGGCGGCGACCGTGACGGCGCCGCCTCGCGGGGCGTCCAGCGGGCCGTCCTGGAGATGGGGCATGCCGAACCGGTGCCAGCCGGTCGCGGACCAGTAGTGGACAGGGATGAGGAGAGCGGTGCCACTTGCGGGCAGAGGAATGCGAAGAGTGCCGTGCGGGGGTTCGGCCAGATCGTTCTCCCGCACCCAGCAGCGGAGCAGGTTCTCGACGGCCGCGGCCTGGGCCGCGGTGCCGGGGTCGGGATGCTCCAGCAGGTCGGCGGTGGAGCCGTGCAGTTGCTCGGCCTCCTGGCTGCCGACCTTCTGCCGGGGGACCGTCCCGCGTTCCGGGGCGAGTTGGGGCTGCGTGTCGCAGGCTCCGCTCGCCTGGAGGCGGTGTCGGTGGTCGGGTGCGGGATTGGCGTTCAACGGGGCTTCCTTGTGGGGTAGTTGACTCCGTGATGCGGTGGTCCGGACTGTCCGGTGTTCCGCTGCTGGCCGTGGTGGTCCGTGTCGTGACGGTCCGTGTCGTGACGGTCCGTGTCGCGGTGGCCCTGGCCGGTGGGTGTGGGGCTTCAGGACCGGGCCGGTCCCGGCTGGGCTATCCGCGATGAGTGCGGGCCGCCTCGGCCAAGGCGTCGGCGAGACGCTCGACGACGGCGGCAGCCTGTTCATCGGTGATCGTGAGGGGCGGCAGAAGGCGTACGACGCTGGAGTGGCGGCCGCCGAGCTCGACGATGAGTCCACGGCGGAGGCATTCGCGCTGCACGGACGCGGCGAGTTCGGGCGCGGGAGGATGCGGGCTCGCGTCGGGTGCGGCCGGTCGGTCCGCGTCCTGGGCGGCGCCTACGCCGACCAGTTCGACGCCGATCATCAGGCCGCGGCCCCGCACGTCCCCGATGCAGGGGTGTTCGGCGGCGAGGCCCTGGAGCTGGCCCACCACGCGGGCGCCCAAGAGGGCGGCCCGTTCGGCGAGACGGTTCTCCCGGACATAGGCGAGGGTCGCGGCGCCGGCGGCCATGGCGAGTTGGTTCCCACGGAACGTGCCGGCGTGGGCCCCGGGTTGCCACACGTCGAGGTCGTCCCGGTAGACGACGACGGCCAGGGGAAGGCTGCCGCCGATCGCCTTGGACAGGACCATGACGTCGGGCACCACGCCGCTGTGTTCGACGGCCCAGAAGGCACCGGTCCTGCCGACGCCGGTCTGGACCTCGTCGGCGATCAGTGGGATGGAACGTGCGGCGGTGAGTTCACGCATCCGACGCATCCAGGCGTCGGGCGCGGGAATCACCCCGCCTTCCCCCTGGACGGGTTCGAGGATCATGCCGGCGGGGTGCGGCACCCCCGACTTGGGGTCGTCGATGAGGGATTCGGTCCAGCGCGCGGAGAGTTCGGCGCCGCGCTCACCGCCGACGCCGAAGGGACAGCGGTAGTCCTGCGGAAAGGGCAGCCGCGCGACCCTGACGTCCTGCGCCCCACCGGACGCTTCGAGCGCCCCCGCGGTCATCCCGTGATAGGCGCCGGTGAAGGCGAGCATTCCGCTGCGGCCTGTGGCCGTGCGGACGAGTTTCAGGGCGGCCTCCACCGCGTCGGTGCCGGCCGGTCCGCAGAACTGGATCCGTGCCCGCTCGGCGAGTCCGGCGGGCAGCGTTCGGAAGAGTTCCGTCGTGAAGGCGTCCTTCACGGGAGTGGCCAGATCGAGCACATGCAGGGGGGCGCCGGAGTCGAGTACGCGTCTGATCGCTTCGAGCACGACAGGGTGATTGTGGCCGAGGGCCAGCGTGCCCGCGCCGGAGAGGCAGTCGAGGTACCGGCGTCCGTCGGCGCCCTCGATCGTCAGGCCGCGCGCCCGCACGGGCACGATCGGCAGGGCGCGCGCATAGGTGCGGGCCGCCGACTCCCGCGCGGACTGCCGTCGCAGGATTCCCTCTTGGGCAGCGCCCTCACGGGCGGCGCCCCCCTCATACCCCGCGGACACCGCCGCGGGCGCAGGCTCGGTGACGGCCACTGCTGTTGGTCCTCCCCCTGGATCCCGCTGGATCCGGTCGAATTCTCGGTATGGGGGGATCGGTTGACGTACGGGTGTCCGGGGCGGAACCCCAAGGACCGAGCGACGGCGGCGAATCCCCCGTACGTACCAACGACGGGGACTGCGCGGGATCACGGGTCGGCGGAAAATCCTTGTCTCTTGGAAGATCGATGCCGTGACGGAACCGTTGCCGTTCCGTGGGTAGTCCCCCACAGCGCCCGCATAGGGTGGGTTGCCGTTCGACGGAGGGCCGAGGGTTCGGTCGCGGGGCGAGGCACACCAAGTGCCGAGTGTGGCGCGACGGGTTCACGACCGCCGGCGGCCGGCACTGCACAGCTCTCGAAGCCCAGGGGGATTCACGACATGCGACCCATACGTCCGCTCTCGACCGTTCAGCGCGGGAGGAGCGCGCGCCGCAGAACCTCCCCCGTGGCGGCCGCTCTCGCCATCGGTGCGGCGCTCGCGCTCACCGCCACCGCGTGCGGTCCCGGCGACGACAACGCGGACTCGAAGCCGACCGCGTCCGCGGCGCAGGGCGGCAGCGACAAGATCCAGATCCCGGACGACATCAAGGACCGGCTCAAGGAGCACGGTATTGATCTGGACAAGTGGAAGAACGGCGAGTGGAAGAACTGGGACAAGGACAAGTGGCTGCGTGAGGCGCAGGACTACGTCAACCCCATCATCGACGGTCTGTGGGACCCGGACCGGATGCGTGACGCCGACAAGAACCCGGACAACGAGGTCGACGACAACGACATCTCGGGCGACCAGGGTGTGACGGACCCGACGCCGCAGCCGGTGAAGGCCGCGGCCGTCGGCACGCCGTACCACGACAGCGCGCCGTACGCCGGAAAACTCTTCTTCGACGGCCCCGAGGGCTCGATGGTCTGCTCGGCGACAGTCGTCACGGACCCCGCGCACCCGGGCAAGTCGAACATGGTGTGGACCGCGGGCCACTGCGTGCACGCCGGCAAGAACGGCGGTTGGTACCGCAACATCGCCTTCGTGCCCTCGTACAACAACGCGGGCCTGTCGGACGAGCAGCTCAAGACCGCCACCAAGGAAGAGGTCGCTCCGTACGGCGTCTGGTGGGGCGCGTGGGCGCAGACGTCCGACCAGTGGATCGAGCAGGGCGGTCCGACGGGCGGGCAGGGCGCGCCGTACGACTTCGCGGTCATCCAGGTCACACCAGAGAAGGGCAGCGAGGGCAAGTCCCTTGAGGAGGCGGTCGGTACGGCCGTGCCGGTCGACTTCAACGCGCCCGCGGTGCCGAAGATCGCGACGATGACGGCGAAGGGCTACCCGGCCGCACCGCCGTACGACGGCCAGACGCTCTACCAGTGCGCCGACAAGCCGGGCCGGCTCTCGCTCGCGAAGGCCGAGCCGACGATGTACCGCATCGGGTGCACCATGACCGGCGGTTCCTCCGGTGGCGGCTGGATCGCGCAGGGCTCCAGCGGCAAGCCGTCGCTGGTGTCGAACACGTCGATCGGCCCGGTGACGGCCGGCTGGCTCGCGGGCCCGCGCCTCGGCAAGGAAGCCAAGGGGATCTACGACGCGGTCAGCAAGAAGTACGCCGGCCAGTAGGGCCGGCAACGCCGGTGAGCAGGCAACGGGCGGCGGCGGGGTGACGACACCTTCACCACCCCGCCGCTGTTCGTCCTCAACTCCACAGGCATAGTGGGGTGCTGCGTCCGAGATCTCCGCACGGAGCTCTCTTCAGACCTGACAAGCTCATGACACATTCGCTCAACGGGGGTAACAGCACCATGCGTTCCACACGTCCGTCATCCAAGCGGAGCAGGGGCCGTCGCAATGTCCTCGCCGCTACGGGGCTCGCCGCGGCCCTGGTGCTCACCGCCACGGCCTGCGGCCCGAGCGACGACAAGGCGAGTGACAAGTCGGGTGCCACGGCTTCGCAGGGAGCCGACAAGGGATCCGACGGCAAGCTGCCGGGGGGCATCGCCGACCAGCTCAAGAAGCACGGCATCGACCCGGACAAGTGGAAGAACGGCGCCTGGAAGAACTGGGACAAGGACGAGTGGCTGCGCGAGGCCAAGGACTTCGTCAACCCGGTCATCAAGGACCACTGGAAGCCCGAGCGGATGAAGTCCGCCAAGGACCCGGACAAGACGATCGCCGCGAAGGACGCGTCGGCCGACCAGGGCGCCACGGACCCTGAGCCGCAGCCCGTCAAGGCCGTGCCCGAGAAGACCCCGTACCACGAGAACGCCGCCCCGGTCGGCAAGGTCTTCTTCGACTCGCCCGAGGGTTCGATGGTCTGCTCCGGCACCGTCGTGAAGGACCCGCGCAACCCGGGCAAGTCCAACCTCGTCTGGACCGCGGGCCACTGCGTGCACGCGGGTGCGGCGGGCGGCTGGTACCGCAACATCGCCTTCGTCCCGGCCTACAACGACCTGGGCAAGTCCGAGGCGCGGCTGCAGAACGCCACCCCGCAGGAGATCGCCCCGTACGGCACCTTCTGGGCCGACTGGGCCTCCACCTCCAACGAGTGGATCGACACGGGCGCCGAGTCGGGTGGTGCGGGCGCTCCGTACGACTACGCGGTGCTGCACGTGAAGCCGGAGCAGGGTTCCAAGTCCCTTGAGGAGACCGTCGGAAACGCGCTGCCCGTCGACTTCTCCGAGCCCACGGTCCAGTCGGTCAGCAGCATGGGCGCCTGGGGCTACCCGGCCGCGCCGCCGTTCAACGGCCAGCTGATGCACAAGTGCATCGACCGTCCGGGCCGTCTGTCCCTCAGCCCCGGCATGCCGACGATGTACCGCATCGGCTGCACCATGACCGGCGGTTCGTCCGGTGGCGGCTGGTTCCGGATGGTCGACGGGAAGACGCAGCTGGTGTCGAACACGTCGATCGGCCCGGCCGAGAACACCTGGCTGGCCGGACCGCAGCTGGGCAAGGGCGCCCAGCAGGTCTTCGACACGATGAGCGAGAAGTACGGCAGCCGGTAACCGCCGGCTTCACCGAACGAACGAGGGCCCGCCCCCAGGAAGTTGGGGGCGGGCCCTCGCCGTCGGCACAGGATGCCCGGCTGCTGCCGGAGCGTCAGCTCGCGGCCGCCGCCAGGAGGTACGGCGCGAACTCGGCGGCGAGTTCCTCGTGCACCCGTCCCTTGAGCAGGGTGCCGTCCGCGGTGTGCTCCTCGGAGATCACCTCGCCGTCGGCGTGCGCACGCGCGACCAGCTGACCGTGCGTGTACGGCACGAGCGCCTCGATCTCGACCTCGGGACGCGGCAGCTCGTCGTCGATGATCGCGAGCAGCTTGTCCATGCCGAGCCCGGTGCGGGCCGACACCGCGATGGCGCGCTTCTCGACGCGCAGCAGCCGCTGGAGGATGAGCGGATCGGCCGCGTCCGCCTTGTTGATCACCACGATCTCGGGCACCTTCGTGGCGCCCACGTCGCGGATGACCTCGCGCACGGCGGCCAGCTGCTCCTCCGGCGCCGGGTGCGATCCGTCCACCACGTGCAGGATCAGGTCGGATTCACCGACCTCCTCCATCGTGGAGCGGAACGCCTCGACGAGGTGGTGCGGCAGGTGCCGTACAAAACCGACTGTGTCGGCCAGTGTGTAGAGACGGCCGCTGGGGGTCTCGGCCCTGCGGACGGTCGGGTCGAGGGTGGCGAACAGGGCGTTCTCCACCAGGACGCCGGCACCCGTCAGGCGGTTGAGCAGGGACGACTTGCCCGCGTTGGTGTATCCGGCGATGGCGACCGAAGGCACCTTGTTGCGGCGCCGCTCCTGGCGCTTGATCTCGCGGCCGGTCTTCATGTCCGCGATTTCCCGGCGCATCTTCGCCATCTTCTCGCGGATCCGTCGCCGGTCCGTCTCGATCTTGGTCTCACCGGGACCACGGGTGGCCATGCCGCCACCGCCGCCGCCACCCATCTGCCGGGAGAGCGACTGACCCCAGCCGCGCAGCCGCGGCAGCATGTACTGCATCTGCGCGAGGGCGACCTGCGCCTTGCCCTCTCGGGACTTGGCGTGCTGGGCGAAGATGTCGAGGATCAGGGCGGTCCTGTCGACCACCTTGACCTTGACGACGTCTTCGAGGTGGATGAGCTGGCCGGGGCTGAGCTCACCGTCACACACGACGGTGTCGGCTCCGGTCTCGAGGACGATGTCGCGCAGCTCCAGGGCCTTGCCCGAGCCGATGTACGTCGCCGCGTCGGGCTTGTCCCGGCGCTGGATGACGCCGTCGAGCACCTGGGCGCCGGCGGTCTCGGCGAGAGCGGCCAGCTCCGCGAGGGAGTTCTCCGCGTCACTGACGGTTCCCGAGGTCCACACACCGACGAGCACGACCCGCTCCAGGCGGAGCTGTCGGTACTCGACTTCGGTGACGTCCTCGAGCTCGGTGGACAGGCCCGCGACACGGCGCAGGGCCGCACGCTCGGAGCGGTCGAACTGATCGCCGTCCCGCTCTCCGTCGATCTCGTGGCTCCAGGCGACGTCCTCTTCCATCAGGGCATCGGCCCGAAGACCTTCGGGGTTGTTCTGCGCGAAGCTCTGCGCGTCCTGGGAAGGGGAAGAAGAGGAGGTCATTGGATCCTTACGTCGAGGTGTTAGGAATGTGTGACGGTCCGCGCATGACAGCGTGGTCCTTCGACTGACACAACGTCCCGGGCCGTCCGTAGATTCCCGGGCCGGCCGTGCCGCCGACCTGAAGATGGTCGCACGGCACGGCCCGTCTCGTCACCCGACTTATTGCCCGCCGGCGCGGGGCCCGAAGCGTGTCCTGCCTGGGCTGTTCGCCGCCGGTCGACGGCCTATCCCTTGGCCGGCTTCGCCTTCCCCACCGGCGTCGACTTCCAGTCCGGGTGCCCCGGCATCGGCGGCGTCTTCTTTCCGTACAGCCAGGCCCGGAAGAAGCCCTGGAGATCGCGGCCGGAGGTCTGCGAGGCGAGGCTGATGAAGTCCGCCGTGCTCGCCGTGCCGTAACGGTGCGTGCGCACCCAGTCGCGCTCCAGCCGCTCGAAGGCGGGGGTGCCGATCTCCTGGCGGAGCGCGTAGAGCACGAGGGAGCTGCCGTCGTAGACCACGGGCCGGAAGATGCTGATCTTCTGGCCCGGCTTCGGGCCGTTGGGGGCGGCGGGCGGGCCGCCCGCGGCGCGCCAGCCGTCCGAGGCGCGGTAGGCCTCGCGCATGCGCTTGGTCATGGACTGGTGCCCCTTCTCCTGGGCGTAGAGGGCTTCGTACCAGCTGGCGTGGCCCTCGTTCAGCCACAGGTCGGACCAGGTGCGCGGGCTGACGCTGTCGCCGAACCACTGGTGCGCCATCTCATGGACCATGATCGAGTCGATGTACCAGGCGGGGTACGCGGGCTCCGTGAAGATGTCCCTCTCGAAGAGGGAGAGCGTCTGGGTCTCCAGCTCGAAGCCGGTCCGGGCCTGGGCGATCAGGAGGCCGTAGTTCTCGAAGGGGTAGCGGCCGACCTTCCCTTCCATCCAGGCGAGCTGGGCGGGCGTCTTCTTGAGCCACGGTTCGAGGACCTTGCGGTCCTTGGCGGGCACCACGTCACGGACGGGCAGCCCGTGCGGCCCCTCGCGGTGCAGCACCGCGGAGCGACCGATCGAGACCTGCGCCAGCTCGGTGGCCATGGGGTGGAGAGTGCGGTACGACCAGCTGGTGTCCGCTCCGTGGCGCATCTTCAGGAAGGGCACCCCGTTGGCGACGACCGTGAGGGCCTTGGGGGCGGTGACCCGGAACGTGAACAGGGCCTTGTCCGAAGGGTGGTCGTTGCTCGGGAACACGCGGTGCCCGGCGTCGGCCTGATTGGCCATGGCGAGACCGTCCTTGGTCTGCACCCAGCCGCCCTCCTCCTTGCCGGGTGCCGGGTTGCTGGTGTGCCGCACCGTGATCTCCAGCGGGGCACCTTCCGGGACGGCGGTCTCGGGCGTGACGACCAGGTCCTCGTCGCTGGTGTCGAACCGCGCGGGCCTGCCGTTGACCTCCACGGAGCGGACGGTTCCGTGCGCGAAGTCGAGATTCACCTGCTCAAGGGGGGCGGTCGCCGTGGCCTCGATCTTGGTGACGGCGTCGAGCGGCTTCTTGTTGTCGCCGTGGTACGTGAGCGCGATGTCGTACGACTCCACGTCGTAGCCCGGATTGCCGAGGTGCGGGAAGAGCCGGTCGCCGATGCCCAGCGGGACGGCGGGCGGCGGCGCGCTCGCGGCGAGAAGTGCGGTGGAGGCGGCCGCGGCGACGAGCGCGGTGCCCATGCGGATGGTGCGGGGGGTGAGCAGCATGAACTACGGCTACCAGCGTGCGCGGCCGGACTCCGGCGGGACGCGCCACACCCACCCGAACGAGACCTACGAGGTGGTCTGGGCGGGGTGCTGTGCGCGGCTGACGTCATACACCCCTGCGATGTTGCGCATGGCGCGCATCAGTCCGGGGAGCGTTGTCGCGTCGGGGAGTTGGAGCGTGTAGGTGTGGCGTACGCGGCCCTGGGTCGGCGGTTCCACGGTCGCCGAGATCACGGCGACGCTCTCCAGGGCGATGGCTTCGGTGAGATCGGCCAGCAGATGCGGCCGGCTGAACGATTCGGCGATCAGGGAGACCCGGCACTGCGTGGTGTCGCCCCAGCGCACGCCGACCTCGGCGCGTCCCGTGCTCTTCATGCGCGCCACGCCGTGACACTCCGCGCGGTGCACGGTCACGACACCGCCGCGTACGGCGAAGGCAGTCACCGCGTCGGGCGGCACGGGCGTGCAACAGCCCGCGAGGCGGACCGAGGCGCCGGGCTGGTCCACGACGGCGTTCGCCTCGGCGGGGCGGCCCGCGGGCGCGCCCTGAGGCGCCCTGGGAGCCGACTCCGGGGCGCGCCTGCCCTCGGGCTCGGGCTCGGGCTGGGGCGTGGCCGGGTGGGTCGTGAGCCAGCGCCGGATGGCGATGCGCGCGGCGGGTGTGCGGGCGTGGTCGAGCCAGTCCCGGGAGGGCTCGGAGGCGGGGTCCTGGCCCATGAGGAGCTGGACGGTGTCCCCGTCGCTCAGGACCGTGCTGAGCGTCGCCAGCCGGCCGTTGACCCGGGCTCCGATGCAGGCGTGCGCGTCCTCGCCGTACTGGGCGTACGCGGCGTCGACGCAACTGGCGCCGGCGGGCAGGCCGAGCGTGCCACCGTCGGGCCGGAAGACGGTGATCTCGCGGTCCTGGGCGAGGTCTTCGCGCAGCGTCGACCAGAAGGTGTCCGCGTCCGGGGCGGCCTCCTGCCAGTCGAGGAGGCGGGAGAGCCAGCCGGGCCTGGTCGGGTCGGCGCGCTCCCCCGTGCTGTCCGTCTGCTCGTCCGCGGGGGGAGCGTAGGGATTGCCGAGCGCGACGACTCCGGCCTCGGCGACCTTGTGCATCTGGTGGGTGCGGATGAGGACTTCGGCGACCTCGCCGTCACCGCGCGACACGGCTGTGTGCAGCGACTGGTACAGGTTGAACTTCGGTACGGCGATGAAGTCCTTGAACTCCGAGACGACGGGCGTGAAGCACGTGTGCAGCTCGCCGAGCACCCCGTAGCAGTCGGCGTCCTCACCGACGAGTACCAACAGGCGCCCGAAGTCCGCTCCGCGCAGCGTTCCCCGCTTGCGTCGCGCCCGGTGCACGGAGACGAAGTGGCGTGGCCTGATCAGCACTTCGGCCGCGATCCCGGCGTCCTTCAGAACCACGCGGGCGTCCTCGGCGATCTCCGCGAGGGGATCGGTGCCCCGCGCGTCGTTGGCCGCGATGAGCTCGCGGGTCTCCGTGTACTCGTCGGGGTGCAGGATCGCGAAGACCAGGTCCTCGAGCTCGGTCTTGAGTGCCTGGACACCGAGGCGTTCGGCGAGCGGGATGAGGACGTCCCGGGTGACCTTGGCGATACGCGCCTGTTTCTCGGGGCGCATCACGCCGAGGGTGCGCATGTTGTGCAGCCGGTCGGCGAGTTTGATCGACATGACCCGCACGTCGTTGCCGGTGGCGACGAGCATCTTGCGGAAGGTCTCGGGTTCGGCGGCCGCTCCGTAGTCGACCTTTTCGAGCTTGGTCACGCCGTCGACGAGATAGGCGACCTCTTCGCCGAACTCCGTACGCACCTGATCGAGCGTCACCTCGGTGTCCTCGACGGTGTCGTGGAGGAGGGACGCGGTCAGTGTCGTCGTCTCGGCGCCCAGCTCGGCGAGGATCAGCGTCACGGCGAGCGGGTGTGTGATGTAGGGCTCGCCGCTCTTGCGCATCTGTCCCCGGTGGGAGGACTCGGCCAGGACGTACGCCCGGCGCAGCGGCTCCAGGGGTGCTTCGGGGTGGTGGGCGCGGTGGGCCTCGACCACGTGGCCGATAGCGTCGGGCAGCCGGTTGCCCGCGGCGGGGCCGAGGAGCGCGGCCCAGCCGATGCGGCGCAGGTCGATCCGGGGACGGCCGCGCCGACGGTGCGCGCCCGGTGTGATCGGGCCCGGCGTAGCGGGGTTGGTCGCCTCCGCACTCATGAGCACCTCCGGCTGCGTCGACCGGCGGCGGTCTGCGGGGTTCCCGCCCGGGCCGGTGCTTGATGCTACCGAGCCCATCACGTGGAGCAGTCCCCCTCTCGCCCAGCGTGAAACGGATCACCCATTCGAGCGAACGTTCAGGGGTTTACGGTTTCGATACCCGCCAGCCAGTCCGTGTCGATCTCTCCCTCGGCGACGATCACCGTGGGTCCCGTCATCTCGATCTCCCCGTCGGCCCGCTCCGTGATCACGAGCTGTCCGCCGGGCAGGTCCACGGCGTACGTCACCGGCGATCCGGTGACCGCGGGGTCCAGGCCGTCCCTGCGGGCCGCCGCGACGGCCACGGCGCACGCGCCCGTGCCGCAGGAGCGGGTCTCGCCCACGCCGCGCTCGTGGACCCTCATGGCGACGTGGCGGGGGCCGCGGTCGACGACGAATTCGACGTTCACCCCGTCCGGGTAGGCCGTGGCCGGGGTGAAGGGCGGGGCGGTGAAGAGGTTGCCGGCCTGGGCGAGGTCGTCCACGAAGGCGACGGCGTGGGGGTTCCCCATGTTCACGTTGCGCGCGGGCCAACTGTGGTCGGCGACACTGACGGTGACATCCCCTTCGGGGAGGAGGGCCTTGCCCATGCCGACCGTGATGTCGCCCTCCTTGTCGATGTGCACGCTCTTCACACCTCCGCGCGTGGCCACCGCGAGGTCGCCCTCGCCGACATGACCGGCGCGCTGGAGGTAGTGGGCGAACACCCGCACGCCGTTGCCGCACATCTCGGCGATCGAGCCGTCGCCGTTGCGGTAGTCCATGAACCACTCGGCCTCGGAAGCCAGATGCCGCGCGTCGGGGTGGGCGGCGGAGCGCACCACGTGCAGCAGGCCGTCGCCGCCGATTCCGGCGCGGCGGTCGCACAGTGCTGCGACGGCCGCCGGGGGCAGCTCCAGGGCGTTCTCCGGGTCGGGGACGATCACGAAGTCGTTCTCGGTCCCGTGCCCCTTGAGGAAGGCGATCCGCGTGCTCATTCCTCGATCGTACGGGGTGGCGCCGACACCCCGTCGGGACGGCCCGGTACGTGGACTAGCGCAGGCGGGCGACGCGCCACACGGCGAGGACCGCGACGGCGGCGACCACGACCGCGTACGCGCCGACGACCCGCCAGTCCGGGCGCCGGCCCGATGAGCGGGCCGGGAAGCCGGGCCAGGTGTAGCCGACGCGACGCGCCGCCATCATTCCCCAGCCGGCGGCGCAGGAGCTGATCAGCAGCCCCAGCATGGCCACGACGGCCCCGCCGTCCCCGAACTCGAAGAAGAGCGGGAACGCGAACATCAGGGAGCCGATCGCGGAGAGGATCACGATGGGCGCGAGCTGCCACAGACGCAGGCGGCGCTGCGGGCGCAGCTCCACCTCGACCTCGGCGCCCCCGGCCTGCGATGCGAGCTCCTCGGCCGTGGGGCCGTCGGCGATCACACCGTCCGGGGTCGCGTCCGGTCCGTCAGGGCTCAGCTGTTCCCCGCCGGGTGCGGTGTCACGAGGGCCGGCCTCCATCGCCACGCGCCCTCCCACTTCGGACTCCACTGGTCGATCGATGGTCGATGATGGCACGCTCCCAGGGGCCGCGATGCCGGCCGGAGCGTCCCGATGCCATCACGTGATCAGGCTGTGACCGGTCGTTCGATCAACGTCATTGCCCGGGCCGGGAGTTCCCCGCGTGCGGCCGCCGCGCCGCTGAGCCAGTGAACGCGCGGATCGCGCCGGAACCAGGAGTCCTGACGGCGCGCGAAGCGCTTGGTGGCGCGGACGGTCTCGGCGCGCGCCTCGTCCTCGGTGCACTCCCCCGCCAGCGCGGTGAGCACCTGCTGGTAGCCGAGCGCACGCGACGCCGTACGCCCTTCCCGCAGGCCGCGCGCCTCCAGGGTGCGCACCTCGTCCACGAGCCCGGCGTCCCACATGCGGTCGACGCGGCTCGCGATGCGCTCGTCGAGTTCGGGGCGCGCCACGTCGACGCCGATCTGGACGGTGTCGTAGACGGACTCGTGTCCCGGCAGGTTGGCGGTGAAGGGCTTGCCCGTGATCTCGATGACTTCGAGGGCGCGGACGATGCGGCGGCCGTTGCTCGGCAGGATCGCCTTGGCGGCCCCGGGGTCGGAGACGGCGAGGCGGGCGTGCAGGGCGCCGGAGCCGCGCAGGGCGAGCTCCTCCTCCAGGCGGGCGCGCACCTCGGGGTCGGTGCCCGGGAACTCCAGGTGGTCCACCGCTCCGCGGACGTAGAGGCCGGAGCCGCCGACCAGGACGGGCCAGCGCCCCTCGGCGAGCAGCCGGTCGATCTCGGCGCGGGCGAGCTTCTGGTACTCCGCGACGCTGGCCGCCTCGGTGACGTCCCAGATGTCCAGGAGGTGGTGCGGGATGCCGCCGCGTTCCTCGGGCGTCAGTTTGGCGGTGCCGATATCCATCCCCCGGTAGAGCTGCATGGAGTCGGCGTTGACGACCTCGCCGCCGAGCTCCCTGGCGAGAAAAACGCCCAGATCGGACTTTCCGGCCGCAGTGGGTCCGACGACGGCGATGACCCGCGGAGCGGGAGCTGCACTACTCACCGCCCCAGTCTCGCAAACCTAGGGGCATGTTCCCGAACGAGCTACGTGACGCCACAGGTCCGGGGTCGTTCCCTGTTGCGAGGTCCCGACCGCCGGTTTCGAGTGCCTCAGACCCGGGCGACGCAATCGGACGCACCGGGCGACGCGGGATTTCGCCCGCACGAGTAACGTATGGAGTTGAAATGGGTGTTTTTGCCAGGTTTCGCCGGAAGTCCAAGGACTCGGAGGCGGCGTCAACCGCCGAGGCGCAGGCTGCCACTCTGACGGCCGAGCCCGAGGCCGAGGGCCCCTCCCCCGAGACCCCCGGGGCTTCCGAGACTGCCGAGACTGCCGACACCTCCGCTGCCGCCGACGCTGCGGCGCCGGAGGAGTCCGCGGAGGCTGCCGAGACCCCCGAGCCCGCCGCGGCGGAGCCCGTGGAGATTCCCAAGCAGCAGTCCGCGGAGCAGGCCGCCGACAACGAGGCCGGTGACGGCGCCCGCAAGTAGTACCCGCGAGTAAAGGTGGACCCATGGGCATCCTGGACACGCTGAAAGCCAAGCTCAACAAGGACAAGGCCTCGGACCTCGCGCGCCAGCACGGGGACAAGATCGACCAGGGTCTGGACAAGGCCGGGAAGACGGCCGACGGGAAGACCCAGGGCAAGTACAGCGACCAGATCCAGACAGGCACGAGCAAGGCCAAGGACGCTATGGACCGCTTCGGGGGTCAGGACAAGGGCGGAAGCTCGGGCGGCGGGACCCCGCCGCCGCCTCCCGCCTCCTGAGGCGCGCGGTACCAGCACACTGCGGACGGCCGCGGAGCCTTGTGCGGCTCCGCGGCCGTCGCCGTTCAGCGGCAGCCGCTCGCCTACGACCAGTCGGCGACGAAGTAGCCCACTCCGTAGGGAGCGCCCTCGTACAGAAGGCGCCAGTTGGCGTCCTCTTCGAAGGCCGCCGTGAGGATCTGCCACGGGGAGCGGCCGGAGATCTTGAGTTCGCGGGCGAGGTCCTCGTCGAGGTTCGCGAAGAAGCCGTCGCTGTCGCCGTCGCCCAGGGCCTGCGCGATAGACGCGTCGACCCCCTCGGCGCGGTCGTCCAGATAGCCGGGTGCCTTGACGCTGCGGCAGGCCGACCCGTCGCCCATGACCAGGAATCCCACGCGGTCGGCCCGCGCCGCGAGGTGCACGCCGTCCTCGCCGTTGGTCGGCCACGACCTGTCGCCCTCGACCTCGTAGCCCGCCACAGGGCCGGTCCACCCGGCCCGGTCGAGCAGCCAGGCGCCCACCGTGAGGGACAGGGGCAGCCGGTGTTCTGACACCTCGGCGCCCTCGGGAGCCGCGCCGAGGCGGACCTCGCGGTCCACACCGAACGGCTGGAAACCGCCCCTGGCACCCTGCTCGTGCGTACGGGTCACCGGCCCTTCGCCGACGACCACGATCAGGTCGGGCCGGGCGGCCAGGACCGTGCGGACGGCCTCGTCACAGGCCGCGCGCGCGGCGTCCAGCTCGGGGGCCGCGCCCGCGGCGACCTCGGGCACGAGCAGGGGCGGACAGGGGCAGACGGCGGCGGCGACAAGCATGATCGGCAGCCTACTGCGCCTCATGTGGCACGCAGGGAGTGGTGCCGTCAGTTGACGGCGCAGCCGCCCGTGGCCGCCGGCAGCGGGGCCGGGACGCCCACCGAGGGCAGGCCGAGCATGACGCCCTGCTTCTGCTCGGGCTCCGCGTTCCGCTTCTCCCAGGCGTCACCCGCGCGCGTGCGGCGCACTTCGAGGACGTCGCCCTCGGCGAGCAGGTGGTGCGGGGCCGCGTAGGTGATCTCGACGGTGACCACGTCACCGGGGCGCACCTCGGTGTCCGGCTTGGTGAAGTGCACCAGGCGGTTGTCGGGGGCGCGGCCGGACAGGCGGTGCGTGGCGCCGTCCTTGCGGCCTTCGCCCTCGGCGACCATCAGCTCCAGGGTGCGGCCGACCTGCTTCTTGTTCTCGTCCCAGGAGATCTCCTCCTGGAGTTCGACCAGGCGCATGTAGCGCTCCTGGACGACCTCCTTGGGAATCTGGCCCTCCATGGTCGCCGCCGGGGTCCCGGGCCGCTTGGAGTACTGGAACGTGAAGGCGTTCGCGAAGCGGGCCTCGCGGACCGCGTGCATCGTCTGCTCGAAGTCCTCCTCGGTCTCGCCGGGGAAGCCCACGATGATGTCCGTGGAGATGGCGGCGTGCGGGATCGCGGCGCGCACCTTCTCGATGATCCCGAGGTAACGCTCCTGCCGGTAGGACCGGCGCATCGCCTTCAGGACGGTGTCCGAGCCGGACTGCATCGGCATGTGCAGCTGGGGCATCACGTTCGGCGTCTCGGCCATGGCGGCGATCACGTCGTCCGTGAAGTCGCGCGGGTGCGGGGACGTGAAGCGCACCCGCTCCAGGCCCTCGATCTTCCCGCAGGCGCGCAGCAGCTTGCTGAAGGCCTCGCGGTCACCGATGTCCGAGCCGTACGCGTTCACGTTCTGGCCGAGCAGCGTGATCTCGCTGACGCCCTCGCCGACGAGCGCCTCGATCTCGGCGAGGATGTCGCCGGTCCTGCGGTCCTTCTCCTTGCCGCGCAGGGCGGGCACGATGCAGAAGGTGCAGGTGTTGTTGCAGCCGACGGAGATGGAGACCCAGGCCGCGTACGCGCTCTCGCGGCGGGTCGGCAGCGTGGAGGGGAACGCCTCCAGGGACTCGGCGATCTCGACCTGCGCCTCCTCCTGGATGCGGGCGCGCTCCAGGAGGACGGGCAGCTTGCCGATGTTGTGCGTGCCGAAGACGACGTCCACCCACGGGGCCCGCTGCACGATGGTGTCGCGGTCCTTCTGCGCGAGGCAGCCGCCGACGGCGATCTGCATGCCGGGCCGCTTCGTCTTCATCGGCGCCAGGCGGCCGAGATTGCCGTACAGCTTGTTGTCCGCGTTCTCGCGGACGGCGCACGTGTTGAAGACGACGACATCGGCGTCACCGTCGGCGCCCTCGGGCGCACGGACGTATCCGGCGTCCTCAAGGAGGCCGGAGAGCCGCTCGGAGTCGTGGACGTTCATCTGGCACCCGTAGGTGCGCACCTCGTACGTCTTGAATTGTTGAACGTCCACTGCCTGGCTCCGGTCGCTGCTGGTCATGCACTCCAGGGTAGGCGGTGCCGGGAGCCCCTTTGCTCCTGCCGTCGGCCCCCGGGATTCATCCCACAACGGTCCAGGTGTCACCCCCGGCCAGCAGCTCGCTCAGGTCGCCCTTTCCGTTCTGTTCGATCGCTTCGTCGAGCTGGTCGGACATCTGCGCGTCGTAGACGGGCCGCTCGGTGGAGCGGAAGACGCCGATGGGTGTGCGGTGCAGGGTGTGCGGATCGGCGAGGCGGGACAGGGCGAACGCGGTGGTGGGCGAGGCCGCGTGCGCGTCGTGGACGAGGATCTGTGACTGGTTGTCCTCGCTCACGTCGACGACCTCCAGGTCACCGGTCTGGGAGTCCCGCACGACGCCCTTGGCGAGGCCGGTGCCGAAGCGGATCGGCTGCCCGTGTTCCAGGCGGATGACCGCCTCCTCGGCCTGCTGCTTGTCCTTGAGGACTTCGAAGGCGCCGTCGTTGAAGATGTTGCAGTTCTGGTAGATCTCCACCAGGGCCGTGCCGGGGTGGGCGGCCGCCTGCCGCAGGACGTCGGTGAGGTGTTTGCGGTCGGAGTCGACGGTGCGGGCCACGAACGACGCCTCCGCGCCGAGCGCGAGGGACACCGGGTTGAACGGTGCGTCGAGGGAGCCCATAGGCGTCGACTTGGTGATCTTGCCGACCTCGGAGGTGGGGCTGTACTGGCCCTTGGTGAGCCCGTAGATCCGGTTGTTGAAGAGGAGGATCTTCAGGTTCACGTTGCGGCGCAGGGCGTGGATGAGGTGGTTGCCGCCGATGGACAGGGCGTCGCCGTCACCGGTGACCACCCACACCGACAGGTCACGCCGGCTGGAGGCCAGGCCGGTCGCGATGGCCGGGGCGCGGCCGTGGATGGAGTGCATCCCGTAGGTGTTCATGTAGTACGGGAAGCGGGACGAGCAGCCGATGCCCGAGACGAAGACGATGTTCTCCTTCGCCAGCCCGAGCTCGGGCATGAAGCCCTGCACGGCCGCGAGGATCGCGTAGTCACCACAGCCCGGGCACCAGCGCACCTCCTGGTCGGACTTGAAGTCCTTTGCCGCCAGGGCGACTTCGCTCCTGGGCACGAGGCTGAGCATCTCAGCCATGGATGGCCTCCTTGAGAGCGGTGGCGAGCTGCTCAGCCTTGAACGGCATGCCGTTGACCTGGTTGTAGGAGCGGGCGTCCACCAGATACCTGGCCCGGATGAGGGTGGCGAGCTGGCCGAGGTTCATCTCGGGGATCACCACCTTGTCGTAACGGCCCAGGACCTCACCCAGATTCTTCGGGAACGGGTTGAGGTGGCGCAGATGGGCCTGCGCGATGTGCTCGCCGGCGGTGCGCAGCCGGCGCACCGCGGCCGTGATGGGTCCGTAGGTCGAACCCCAGCCGAGGACCAGGGTGTTGGCCTCGCCCGAGGCGTCGTCGACCTCAAGGTCCGGGACCTCGATACCGTCGATCTTGGCCTGGCGGGTGCGGACCATGAACTCGTGGTTGGCCGGGTCGTAGGAAATGTTGCCCGTGCCGTCCTGCTTCTCGATCCCGCCGATACGGTGCTCAAGACCCGGCGTGCCCGGGATCGCCCACGGACGGGCCAAAGTCTGCGGATCGCGCTTGTAGGGCCAGAACACCTCGCTGCCGTCGGCCTCGGTGTGATTGGGGCCGGAGGCGAACTGGGCACGCAGGTCGGGGAGTTGATCGATCTCCGGGATGCGCCACGGCTCCGACCCGTTCGCCAGATAACCGTCCGAGAGGAGGAAGACCGGCGTGCGGTAGGTGATCGCGATGCGGGCCGCCTCGATCGCCGCGTCGAAACAGTCCGCCGGCGTCTTCGGCGCGACCACAGGAACCGGCGCCTCACCATTGCGCCCGTACATCGCCTGCAGCAGATCCGCCTGCTCCGTCTTCGTCGGCAGCCCCGTCGACGGGCCGCCGCGCTGGATGTCCACGACGAGCAGCGGCAGTTCGACACTCACGGCCAGGCCGATCGTCTCCGACTTCAGCGCCACACCCGGACCGGAGGTGGTCGTGACGGCGAGGCTGCCGCCGAACGCCGCGCCGAGCGCCGCACCGATCCCCGCGATCTCGTCCTCCGCCTGGAACGTGCGCACACCGAAGTTCTTGTGCTTCGACAGCTCGTGCAGGATGTCCGAGGCCGGCGTGATCGGATACGAGCCCAGATACAACGGCAGATCCGCCTGCTTCGACGCCGCGATCAACCCGTAGGACAGAGCCAGATTCCCCGAAATATTGCGGTAGGTGCCGGTCGGGAACGCGGAGGAGGCCGGGGCGACCTCGTAGGAGACCGCGAAATCCTCCGTCGTCTCACCGAAGTTCCAGCCCGCATGAAAAGCCGCGATGTTCGCCGCCGCGATCTGCGGCTTCTTCGCGAACTTCGAGCGCAGGAACCTCTCCGTGCCCTCGGTGGGCCGGTGATACATCCACGACAGCAGACCCAGCGCGAACATGTTCTTCGAACGGCCCGCGTCCTTACGCGACAGCTCGAACTCCTTGAGCGCCTCCACCGTCAGGGCCGTCAAAGGCACCGGGTGGACGCTGTACCCGTCCAGCGAACCGTCCTCCAGCGGGGAGGTCGCGTAACCGACCTTCTGCATCGCCCGTTTGGTGAACTCGTCCGTGTTGACGATGATCTCCGCACCACGCGGCACATCCGCGATATTCGCCTTCAGCGCCGCCGGGTTCATCGCCACCAGCACATTCGGCGCATCCCCCGGTGTCAGGATGTCATGGTCCGCGAAATGCAACTGGAACGAAGAAACGCCCGGCAGAGTCCCCGCAGGCGCCCGAATCTCAGCCGGAAAATTCGGCAGCGTCGACAGATCGTTCCCGAACGACGCCGTCTCCGAAGTGAACCGGTCACCCGTCAGCTGCATACCATCGCCCGAGTCACCCGCGAACCGGATGATCACCCGGTCCAGACGCCGTACGTCCTTCACGTTCACCGCTGCTCCCTGATCGGCTCCATGAGCTGCCTCTGCAGCGCGAGTTCGGTCGAAGTCAGTGCGATGTCCGGACGGAGCCGCTCGGGGTGCCCCTGGGGCGGCTCGTCCAGGCTCGGCTCGGGCCCGACCGGCGGTGGGCCCAGCGTGGACATCCCCAGCCAGATCCATCCCGCGGCGGTCAGCCAGTGGTAGATCTCGCGCAGGGCCTTGGAGACGATTCTCATGCGACCAGAGCCTTTGCCGGTATGGGCGGCGTCCTGGTGCCGGCCGCTGCGGATGCGTCGTCGTCGCTCCACGTCCACAGACGGGCGACCGCGTTCAGGTCCAGGTCGTGGCCCTCGGTCCACAGGCGGGCGGCCGCGTTGAGCACGGACTGCCGGTCGGCCTCCTGGGTGCCCGGGCGGGCCGGGAGGAGCGGGCAGACCGCGCCGGCGCCGAGGCGGACCGAGCGGTGCCTGCGGGCGAAGGCGGTGAGCGTCTGGCGCGGGCCGGCCTCGACGAGGAGGACGTCGTCGGCCGCGAGGAGCTCGTCCAGGGCGTTGCGGAAGTGGACGGTGTCGGTGATCTGGTCGGCCCAGAAGCGGGGGCTGCGCGCGGCCTCGGGGCTCATCAGGGTGCCGGTGTAGCCGGAGTAGAGGGGCAGCTTCGGCTCGCGCAGCGGGATGTCTCGGTAGTCGGTCTCGATCGCGTCGGAGGCGGGTGCCATCGCCGGGGAGTGGAAGGGGCTGGTGGCCGGGACCGTGACGACCGTGAGTCCGTCCGCGCGCAGGCGGTCGGCGACCTCGCCGAGGGGCCGGTCCGAACCGGCCAGCATCACCTGCTGGTTGGCGTTGACGGCCGCGATGCCCACCCCGTCCGTCAGGTAGGGGCGCAGCCGCTCCTCGCTCGCGGCCACGGCGAGCATGCCGCCGGCCGGGATCTTCACGGCCTCCCTGACCCGGGCCTGGACCATGGCGACGGCGTCGCGCAGGGAGACCACGCCGGCGAAGGTGGCTGCCACGAGTTCGCCCGCGCTGTGGCCGAGGAACGCCGTGGGGCGTACACCCCAGCTGAGGATCATGCGGCCCAGCGCGTAGTCGATCGCGAACAGCAGCGGCTGGGCGCGGCGTACGTCGTCGATGCCGATGGCGGCGCTCTGCGGGTTCAGCCAGTCCGCGCGTACCCGGGAGCCCTCCTCGCCCATGTGGGCCAGGGCCGCGTCGACGGCCGCGGTGAAGACGGGCTCGCGGCGGTAGAGGCCGGCCGCCATGCCGGCGTGCTGCGAGCCCTGGCCGGGGAAGAGCAGGACGACGGGACGACTGCGGGACACGTCGACGGCGCGGGCCTGGTGGACGGTGCGGGCGGCGAGCGCGGACACGGCGACGGCGGCGGCGCGCACCGGGCCCGGCGGGGTGCCGCAGGGCACGGCGGTCGGCAGGGCGGGGTAGGCCTCGCGGTGGAGGCCGCTGAGCATGGGCAGGAGTTCGCCGCGTACGCGGACCTCGTCGTCGGTGGTGCGGCCCGACCAGAGGATCAGGCGGTGGCGGTCGGGGTCGGTGCCGCGCGGGGTCTGCGGTACGGGCCGCAGGGGCGGTGTGCCGGCCGGGGACGTCACGTCGAGGACTCCCAGGACGGCGTCTCCGTCGGCGACCGCTTCGGCGGCGCGCTTCACCGCGTACACGGTGATGGTGTGGGCGTCGGGTTCGCCGAAGCCGGCGACGAGGGCTAGGTCGGCGGTGCCCTCGTGGAGTTCGTGGTGGGCGCGGCGCAGGGCGATGCCGGGGGTGGCCGCGGTCATGACGGCGAAGCCCTCGTGCTCGGCGCGCAGGCCGGGCCCGACGACGGCGGAGCCGATGAGGACGACGGTGCGGGCCGGCAGTTCCTCGGGGGAACGGCCGAAGGCACGCAGTACGGCCGAGACGGCGGTGGCCGATGCCACGACCGGCGTCTGCTCCTGCGGAGCCGGGCCGGGGCTGACGATCAGCCGGCGGACCACCGCACTGTGGGACGTGAGTGACATGGTTCCCTCCTCGTGGACCGTGGCTCCGGCCGCATGGATGTCAAGGGATGAGGGCGGAGGAACGGCCGCCCTGCCTGCCGGGGGAACGTAGGCAGGGCGGCCGCGGGATGTCCGGTCGGCGCCTCAGGCGGCGGGCGTCCGGCCGGAGTTGATGAGGGCGAGGAGCGCGCCCGGGGTCTCCGCGTCGACGACGGCGTCGTCCGGGATGCTGATGCCGAACTCGCGCTGGATCTCGCCGATGACCTGGAGCAGGGCGAGGGAGTCGTAGCCGAGCTCGATGAACGGCGTGTCGATGACGTCGCCGTCGAGGTCGATGCCCTCTTCCTCGCCGGCGCTCTCGCGGAGCATGCGGGTCAGGTCGGCCAGGGTCACGGTGGCGGTGGAGGTGGTCATGGTTGGTGCCGTCCTCTCGGTTGGGCGCACTGGTGCTGGGTGGTGGAGCGACTGGTGGAGCGGGACGATCCGTACGGATGCGGCGGGCCGCGAACCGTTTCAGGTGGTGCGGCGCACCACGAGTGCGGCGTTGAAGCCGCCGTGGCCGCGGGCGAGGACGAGTGCGGTGCGCAGGTCGGCCTCGCGTGCCTCGGTGACCAGGTCGATGGTGTGCTGCGGGGCGGGCGCGCCCACGTGGACGGTGGGCGGGATGACGCCGTCGCGCAGGGCGAGCAGCGCCGTCGCCGCGTCGAGCGCGGCCCCGCCGGCGAGGAGGCGGCCGGTCATCGTCTTGGGGGCCGTGACGGGGACACCGTTCGGCCCGAACAGCCCGGTCAGGGCCTCTGCTTCGGCCCGGTCGAGGTCTGGTACGCCGGCGGCGTCCGCGAAGACGACGTCGACGTCGGAGGCGGTGATCCCCGCGTCGGCGAGGGCGTTCTCGGCGGCCCTGCGCAGGCCGGGCGGGCGGCCGGTGCCGGGGGCCGGGTCGAGGGTCGCCGCGTATCCGGCGATCTCGCCGTAGACGTGGGCGGCGCTGCGGGCGCCGGCCGAGCCTGCTTCCTCGACGAGGAGGATGGCGCCGCCCTCACCGGGGACGTATCCGGCGGCCTCGGCGGCGAACGGGAGGTAGGCCCGGGTGGGGTCGTCGACGGTGCTCATCAGGCCGGAGGCGATCTGCGGGACCCAGCCCCAGGGGCAGATGGCCGCGTCGACGCCGCCCGCGATGACGGCGGGGAAGCCCTTGCGGATGTGGCGGCGGGCGTGCCCGATGGCGTCGATGCCGCCGGCCTGCTCGGTGAGCAGGACTCCGCTGGGGCCGCGCAGCTTGTGCCGGATGGAGATCTGGCCGGTGTTGACGGCGTAGAACCAGGCGAAGGACTGGTACGCGCTGACGTACTCCTTGCCCTTGCTCCACAGGTTCTGGAGTTCGCGCTGGCCGAACTCGACGGCTCCGCCGGACGCGGCGGTGACCACGCCGATGCCGTATTCGGGGAGTTCCTCGGTGTCGATCCCGGCGTCCTTCAGGGCCCAGTCCGCCGCGGTCAGCGCGAGGCGCGTCATGTGGTCGGTCTGCGGCATGAGGCGGCTGGGGATGTGCTCCTCGGCGACGTAGCCGGGGACCTCGCCCGCGATGCGGGACGGGTACTGGGTGGCGTCGAAGCGGGTGACGGGTCCGAGGCCGGACTCGCCGGCCAGGGTGGCCTTCCAGAACTCCTCGGTGCCGAGGCCGTTGGGGGCGGTGATGCCCAGGCCGGTCACCACTGCGGCGGTCATACGGTCCTCCTGTCCGGGCGGGCCAGCACCATGGCGCTCTGGAATCCGCCGAACCCGCTGCCCACGCTGAGCACCACGTCGGTCTGCTGCTCGCGGGCGACGAGCGGGATGTAGTCGAGGTCGAGCTCGGGGTCGGGCTCGTGGAGGTTCGCGGTGGGCGGCAGGACGCCGTGCTTCATCGCGAGGGCGCAGGCGGCGATCTCCAGGGAGCCGATCGCGCCGAGCGAGTGGCCGATCATCGATTTGATGGAGCTCACCGGGGTGCGGTAGGCGTGCTCGCCGAGGCTGCGCTTGAAGGCGCCGGTCTCGTGGCGGTCGTTCATCTTGGTGCCGGAGCCGTGGGCGTTGACGTAGTCGACGGTCTCCGGGGCGAGGTGGGACTCGGCGAGCGCGGCGTCGATGGCCTCCGCCATCTCCAGGCCCTCGGGCTTGAGTCCGGTCATGTGGTACGCGTTGCAGCGGGACGCGAAGCCGGAGATCTCGGCGTAGATGTGCGCGCCGCGGCGCTTGGCGCTCTCCAGCTCCTCCAGGACCAGGATGGCCGCGCCCTCACCGAGGACGAGTCCGCTGCGGGTCTTGTCGAAGGGCCGGCAGGCGCTCTCCGGGGTGTCGTTGCGGGGTGTGGTGGCGAGGATGGCGTCGAAGCAGGCCGAGGTGATCGGCGAGATGGGCGCCTCGGTGGCTCCGGCGATCATGACGTCGGCGGTGCCCTCGCGGATGAGTTCCACGGCGTGGCCGAGCGAGTCGAGTCCGGAGGTGCAGCCGGTGGAGACGACCGCCGCGGGGCCCTCGGCTCCGGCGGCCCTGCCGACCTCGGCGGCAAGGGAGCTGGGCACGAAGTGCCGGTACAGCTCGGGTACCGCGTACTCGTGGTCGACGTTCCACTTGCGGCCGCCGTCGCTGACGACGGCGTACTCGCGTTCCAGGCTGGTGGTGCAGCCGACCGCGCTGCCGACCGCCGTGCCGATACGGCCGGGGTCGACGGCGGATATTTCGAGGCCGCTGTCGGTCAGGGCCTCGCGGGTCGAGACGACCGCGAACTGCGCGGCCCGGTCGAGCCTGCGGGTCTCCTGCTGGGAGAGGCCTGCCGCGAAGGGGTCGAAGTCGACCTCGGCGGCGACCTGCGAGCGGAACGGAGAGGGATCGTAGAAGGAGATCCTGCGGGTGGCGGTGCGGCCCGCGGTGAGCAGCTCCCAGTACTCCTTGACACCGACCCCGCCCGGGGCCACGACGCCCAGGCCGGTGATGGCGACTCGTCGCATGGTCTACCTGGCCTTCGACGGGGCCGGGTGCGTCGAGGCGCACCAGCCGGTTGGCACTCTGGGGGTCACTGTCGATCCCTTCGTCCGTGCTGATCAAGAGTCGGAGGCGGCGGCCGGAGGGGGTTCGGGGTGGGAACCCCCTCGGCCGGCCTGTGCCGGTCTGCGACGCGCTCTTGGCGTGCTGCCCTGACCGGTGAAGCTATGGAACGTCCGTGCCCTAGAACCGGACTCGTGTGCGCGTGGACCTGTTGAACGGCGCACCTATGTGGGGACATTTCCGTGCTTGCGGGCGGGTACTTCGGCCCTCTTGGAGCGCAGCATCGCGAGCGAGCGGATGAGGACGCTGCGGGTCTCCCCCGGGTCGATCACGTCGTCCACCAGGCCGCGTTCCGCCGCGAAGTAGGGGTGCATGAGCTCGGTCTTGTACTCGTCGACCCGGCGGGCGCGTACGGCCTCGGGGTCGTCCGACGCGGCGATCTCGCGCCGGAAGATGACGTTCGCGGCGCCCTCGGCGCCCATCACGGCGATCTCGTTGGTGGGCCAGGCGAAGGCGAGGTCGGCGCCGATGGAGCGGGAGTCCATGACGATGTACGCGCCGCCGTACGCCTTGCGCAGGACGAGGGAGATCCGGGGCACGGTCGCGTTGCAGTACGCGTGCAGGAGCTTCGCGCCGTGCCGGATGATGCCGTTGTGCTCCTGGTCGACGCCGGGCAGGAAGCCGGGGACGTCGACCAGGGTGACGAGCGGGATGTTGAACGAGTCGCACGTGGAGACGAAGCGCGCGGCCTTCTCGCTGGCGTGGATGTCGAGGACGCCGGCGAGGGCCGCGGGCTGGTTGGCGACGATGCCGACCGTGCGGCCGTCGAGGCGCGCCAGGGCGCACACGATGTTGGGCGCCCACGCCTCATGGACCTCGAAGGTCTCGCCGTCGTCGACGATCTCCTCGATCACCGCGCGGATGTCGTAGCTGCGCCCCGGGTCGGCCGGCACGAGGTCGACGAGGCCGTCGGTGCGCCGGTCGGCGGGGTCGTCGCAGGGCACCGCGGGCGGCATCTCGCGGTTGTGGGACGGCAGCAGCGCGATGAGGAAGCGCACGTCCTCCAGGCAGTCGCTCTCATCGTCGTAGGCGAAGTGGCAGACGCCCGAGGTCGTGGCGTGCACGTCGGCGCCGCCGAGACCGTTGTGGGTGATCTTCTCGCCGGTGACCGCCTGTACGACGTCGGGTCCGGTGATGAACATCTGTGCCGTGTCGCGGACCATGAACACGTAGTCGGTCAGGGCCGGCGAGTACGCGGCGCCTCCGGCGCACGGGCCGAGCATCACGCTGATCTGCGGGATGACGCCCGATGAGGCGACGTTGCGGCGGAAGATGCCGCCGTAGCCCGCGAGGGCGGTGACGCCCTCCTGGATACGGGCTCCCGCCCCGTCGTTGAGGCTGACGAGGGGTGCGCCCGCGTCCGCCGCGAGGTCCATCACCTTGTGGACCTTCTCGGCGTGGGCCTCGCCGAGCGCGCCGGCGAAGATCCGGAAGTCGTGCGCGTAGGCGAAGACCGTGCGGCCGTGGACGAGGCCCCAGCCGATCACGACGCCGTCGCCGTGCGGCTTGCGGTGCTCCAGGCCGAACCCGGAGGCGCGGTGCCTGCGCAGCGGCTCTATCTCCGTGAACGTGCCCTCGTCGAAGAGGAGTTCAAGGCGCTCGTGCGCGGTGAGCTTGTTCTTCTCGTGCTGGCGCCGGGTAGCGGCCGGGTCGGGTCCGCGGCTCACCTCCTCCTTGAGGCGCCGCAGTTCGGCGGTCGCGCGGTGGAGGTCGGGGGCTGCCGGGACGGCCGGGATTACCGGGGCTGCCGGGGCTGCCGGGGTGACGGTGAGGTCGTCGAGGATCGTCATCGGCCGAACGTAGGAACGCCGGCTAGAGACGTGCTGGAGAAGCCGTGGGCGGCGCCCGGAGGGTCAGCCGGAAGCGGGCACCTGCACGTCCAGGGCCGGGTCGGCGGACAGCACCGCCTGGTGGAGCTGCTGCAGCCGGGCCGAGGGTTCGAGCCCCAGCTCGTCGACTAGCGTCACGCGAAGCCGCTGGTACGCCTCGAGCGCGCGCCAGGCGCTGCCCGACCGGTGCAGTGCGGTCATCAGCTGGGCGCAGAAGTTCTCGTGCATCGGGTGCCGGGCGACCAGGACGCGCAGTTCCGGCACGATCTCGGTGTGCCGGCCGAGCTTCAGGTCGGCGTCGATGCGCCGCTCCAGGGCGGCCATCCGGTCCTCTTCGACGCGGAGCACCTCGAGTTCGAGGACGGTTCCCACGCGGACGTCGACAAGGGCGGAGCCGCGCCACATCTTCAGTGCCTGGCCGAGGAGTTCGGAGGCGGCGGCGTAGTCGCCGGCCTCGTGCGCGGCGCGGCCCGACGCGGTGATCCGGGTGAACTCGTGCGCGTCGACCTGTCCCGGCTGCACCTGGAGCAGGTAGCCGCCGTGCTGGGTGACCAGGACGTCCTTGGCCTGGCGTGACGGGTCGCCGTCGAGGGCGGCGGCGATCTTGCGCCGCAGCTGCAGGATGTACGTCTGCAGGGTGGTGGCCGCGCTGCGCGGGATGTCCTCGCCCCAGATCTCCTCCATGAGCGTCGCCACGGTCACGACCCGGTCGGACTGCAGAGCGAGCAGCGAGAGGATCTGACGCGGTTTGGCGGCGGTCGGTACGACGGACACCCCGTTCTCACGGGCCGTCAACGGCCCAAGGACATTGATCTCCATGATGGCGCCCTCCCCTTCGTGCGCTGGTGCGGCAGGTCCGTCGGCGGGCCTGCACAGGTTTGCGGAGTCTGGGCCGAGCCTCGCACCCACGGCGGTCGAGTCCCAGTGAGGTGGTCACGAGGCCGGGCGTGAAAATGTCATGCCCCGATGGTGAGCCCGGCACTGTGCCGTGTGACGGGGCGGACCGCAGAATCCTGGCCATCGGCAAGCGAACGACGCCGCTCAGGATCAACTCGCCAGGGGGATCATCATGGACACCACCGTTCAGCTGACTTCGGATCACCAGTTCGCACTGCTCACCGCCCGGGCCGGCCTGGAGCCCGACCTGGCCCAGCGCTACACGAGCGACCCGGTCTCCGTACTCACCGAGTTCGGCCTCCCCGCCATGGAGCCGGTGTACGGCGACGACTTCGCCGAGCTCTTCGGGGAGGTGTACAAGAACAGCGCCGACGGCCGCGGCCTGGTCATCGACTACCTGGACCGCCCGTCCGGGATCACCCTGTACGGCTGCGCCACCGGCATGGCTCCGCTGCCCGGCGAGTCACAGCGCGAGCTGGTCATCGACAACCTGGACCGCCCGTCCGCGATCACTCTCTACGGCTGCGCCACCGGCATGGCGCCCCTGCCCGGCGAAGAGGCCGCGGCGGCGCGTGCATGAACACTTCCGGGGGGAGAGCGCTCGCCGAACTTCCGGTGGGCTTCAAGAGACACCTGCGGGTGGAGGCGATCGAGGGGGACGCCGTCTACCTGCTGTCGGAGCGGGGGACGACGGCCTTGCAGGGCCGTGAGGTCCAGCAGCTGGCGGCGCTGCTCGACGGCACCCGCACCCTGGCGGACGTCCTGCGGGAGGCGGCGGCCACGCTGCCGCCGAACACCGCGGCCCGCATGATCGCCGAGCTCGCCCGGGCCGACCTGGTGGGCTATCACGACCCGGCCACCGATGCCTCGACGGAGGCGTACTGGGAGATCGCCGGCGTGCACGGGCCCAGCGCCTCCGCCTCGTTCCGCCAGACGCGGGTGGCGCTCGTCCACCTGGGGAACGGCGATGCGGCGGCGGCGCGGGCCGAGTGCCGGGCGGCCGGCCTGCGGATGGCCGCTCCCGGCGAAGAGGACGCGGCCGAGGTCTCCCTCGTCCTGTGCGACGACTATCTGGACCCGCGCCTCGCCGAGGTCGACGCCGTGCACCGCGCGTCGGGCCGGGCCTGGCTGCTGGCGAAGCCGAGCGGCGCGGAGACATGGGTGGGCCCGGTGTTCGGCGGCGCGGAGGACGCGTGCTGGGAGTGTCTGGCGCACCGGCTGCGCGGCCACCGGTCGTCCACGGCTCCGGTGCGCCAGGCCCTGGGACTCGGGGGTGTGGTGCCCGTGCCCGAGGCCTCGTTCGCCACGGTGCGGGCCCTGGGCCTGCACACGGCGGTGCTCGAGGCGACGAAGTGGGTGGCCGGTATGCGGTACGACGGGCAGCGCGCCGTCTGCACGCTCGACACCCGCACCCTCGCCACCCGCCGGCATCCGGTGACCCGGCGTCCGCAGTGCCCCACGTGCGGGGATCCGGAGCTCGTCGCGCGGCAGGTGTCCGAGCCGTTCACGCCGCGCTCCAGCCCCAAGTCCCGCACGGTGGGCGGCAATCACCGGTCGCTGAGCGCGGAGGCGGTGCTGTCCCGCTACCGGCATCTGGCCGACTCGGTCACGGGCGTGGTGTCGGAGCTCCGCCCCGCGCCCGGCTCCCCCGACGGACTCAACCGGTATGTCGCGGGGCGCAATCTCGCGCTGGGTGACAGCCGTTCGCTGGCCGGCCTGCGCGGCGGGCTGCGCGGTCAGAGCGGCGGCAAGGGAACCACGCCGCAGGAGGCCGAGGTCGGGGCGCTGTGCGAGGCCCTGGAGCGTTACTGCGGCAGCCGGCAGGGCGACGAGCCCACGGTGCGCGGCACGCTGGCCGGGCTCGGGGAGGCGGCCCTGCACCCCAATGCCTGCCAGCTGTTCTCCGACCGGCAGTTCCGGGAGCGGCACACATGGAATCCGCGGCACTCGCGCTTCCAGCAGGTCCCGCCCGCGTTCGACCCGAAGGCGCCGGCCGACTGGACGCCGGTGTGGTCGCTCACCTCGGGCCGGCAGCGGCTGCTGCCCACGTCGATGCTGTACTTCGGGCCGGGTCCCGACGGGGTGACGGCCGCGCCGTGGGCCGACTCCAACGGGAACGCGGCGGGCAGCAGCCCGGAGGACGCCGTCGTCCAGGGCTTCCTGGAGCTGGTGGAGCGGGACGCGGTGGCGCTGTGGTGGTACAACCGCACGCGCCAGCCGGCGGTGGACCTCGACGCGTTCGACGAACCGTGGCTGGCCCGCACCCGGCAGGCGTACGAACGGCTCGGCCGGGAGGTGTGGGTCCTCGATCTCACGTCGGACTTCGGCATTCCGGTCATGGTGGCGATGTCCCGCCGCACCGGCGGAACCGCCGAGGGCATCTCCTTCGGCTTCGGGGCTCATTTCGATCCCCGCCTTGCGCTGCGCCGGGCGGTCACGGAAATGGCACAACTCCTTCCCCCGGAAGCGGACTCGGCCGAATTCCTGTCAGCGGATCCCGATCTATCTGCCTGGTGGCAGGGGGCGACGGTGGAAAATCAGCCATACGTTCGCGCGGATCCAGCCGAAGGTCCACGGACCCCCGGGTCCTATTCCTTTCCGGAACACGGCGATCTACTTGATGACATCAAGTTGGCCGAAACCCTCGTACGTGACCGTGGCATGGAGATGCTGATACTCGACCAAACCCGCCCCGACGTGGGACTTCCTGTTGTGAAGGTGATCATTCCGGGAATGCGGCACTTCTGGGCCCGCTTCGCCCCGGGGCGCCTCTTCGAGACGCCGGTGGAGCTCGGACGCCTCGCACGCCCTCTTACATACGAGGAAATCAACCCGATTCCTCTCTTCGTCTGAGTTCGGCTGTTGCTCCGTTTCGCTGGCTCGCGACCAGCGAATGGACTTAACATGCGTCCGCCACTACCGATCCTCGCGAGGAGGCGGCAAATGCCGACGAGGGACGTCGTTCCGTTCTCACCACGGTCCCAGGCTCCCGCCCCCCGACTGGCTCACGCGATCATCGTCGCGGCGCTGGTCTGTTACGCCACGATGACCGTGCTGAACGTGGTGCGGACGCACCCCACCACAGGAGAACTCGCCCTGTGCGTGGCCCTCGTACTCGCCCTGTTCGGCACGCAGTTGGCGGTCTCCTCGCCGCAGGCCCGCCGGTGGCCCACCCGGCGCAAGGTGCTCGTCCTGCTGCTCCAGGCGGCGCTCACCTTCGGGCCGCTCGCCCTGTTCAGCATCAACTGGGGCAGCATGGAAGGTCCGTTGGCCGCATCGCTGCTGCTGACACTGCCGGCCAGGTTCGCCTGGCCGAGCTACGGACTGCTCATCGTCTTCATCCCGGTGTACAACGTGCTGGCCGGGGCGCCGGTCGACCTGGTGCTCTACTTCACCATCGCCAGCACGCTCACCGGCCTCGTGATCTACGGTCTGACCCGGCTCACCGACCTGGTCACCGAAGTGCACGAGAACCGCGAGGAACTGGCCCGGATGGCCGTCGCGCAGGAACGCCTGAGGTTCGCCCGGGACCTGCACGACCTGCTCGGGTACAGCCTGTCCGCCATCACGCTCAAGGGGGAGCTGATCCAGCGGCTGATCAACACCCGTCCGGACAAGGCGCGTCAGGAGACCCTCGCGGTGCTCCAGGTGGCGCGGCAGGCCCTGGCCGACGTACGGCTCGTGTCCAGCGGGTACCGCAACATGTCTCTCATCGAGGAGGCGGAGTCGACGGGGACGGTCCTCTCCGCCGCCGACATCCGCGCGGAGGTCGAGGTGGAGTGCGGCCGACTGCACCCCGTCGTCGACACCGTGCTCGCCACCGCGCTGCGGGAGGGGGTCACCAACATCCTGCGGCACAGCCAGGTGCGGGTCTGCACCATCAAGGCGGAGATCGAAGAAGAAACGGTCCGGCTCGGCCTCACCAACGACAATCCGCACGAACAGAGCGAACTGGAGTCCGCCCGCTCGGGCGGCGGCTCCGGTCTGGACAACCTCCGGGGCAGGTTCGCCGCCATCGGGGGCGGGCTCTCCGCGGGGCTGCGGGAGGACGGCCGATTCCATCTGGAGGTCTGGGCGCCGCTCAGACCCACGGGCCACGACGCGAACGAGCTACTGGTGTTCGAGCCAACGCGCCCGGAGAGAACCGCCGTAGCCTGACACATCTAACCGGGGGTACAGATGTTGTCCGTCAGAATCCTCCTCGCCGAGGATGTCCACATGATCCAGGGCGCGCTCGTCGCGCTGCTCCAGCTGGAGCCGGATCTCCATGTCGTGTCCACCGTCGACCGGGGCGACACGATCGTCGCCGCCGCGCTCGAGTCCAAACCGGACGTGGCGGTGATCGACATCGACCTGCCCGGCATCGACGGGCTGACGGCGGCGGCCGAGCTGCACGAACGGCTGCCCAGCTGCCGCACGCTGATCCTCACCTCGCTCGGCCGCCCCGGCACCCTGCGGCGCGCCCTGTCCGCCCAGGTGTCCGGTTTCCTCCTCAAGGACTCGCCGCCCAGCCAACTCGCCCTGGCCGTGCGGTCGGTGGCGACGGGCCGCCGGGTCGTGGACCCCCAGCTCGCGCTGTCGGCGTGGGACTCACCGGAGAACCCGCTGTCCCCGCGCGAACTGGAGGTCCTACGCCTCGCCGCCCGGGGCGCCGACGCCGCCGAGATCGCCGGATGCCTCTATCTTTCCAAGGGCACGGTCCGCAACTACCTGACGGCCATCGTCGGAAAGTTCGGCGCGCGCAACCGCATCGACGCCATCCGGATCGCCGAGGAGGCCGGCTGGCTGCCCTGACGGCCCCGGGTTCCGGCCCTGCCCCGGCGCGCCGAGCAGCGCGTCGAACATGCCGTCGTCCAGCATCGTCCGGACCGACAGGTCCGCGAGCTCACCGAAGCCCGCGTCGCACACGGCGACCGCGATGACGTATCCCGCCCCGGCGGGGTACGTGCCGAACTGCCACTCGCCGCCCGGCACCCGCGAACCGTCGGGCCGGGTCAGCCGCGGTTCCCCGTCGTCGAGCGCGAACCCGAACTCCGTGAAGCGGAACCGCAGTCCCTGCCCGAGCGCCTTGCTGTACGCCTCCTTGAGCGTCCACAGGCGCACCATCGTGTCGTTGCGCACCTCGTCACCGCCCGCGTCGAGACACGCCTTCTCGTACGGTGTGCAGGCCTGACGCTCCGAACCGGTGTGCGCGAGGCGCCGGTCCGCCCGTTCCACGTCCACGCCGATCCGGCCACGCCGGGTGATCCCGACGACCATCATCTCCTCGGTGTGGCTGAGGCTGACGTCGATCTGGTCGCAGCCGCGGACGTACGGGCGCCCGCCCGGCTGGTAGGCCAGGTCCACCAGGTCGGGGGCGGTGCGCAGGACGGCCGCCGCCGAGTAGCGCAGCAGCAGCCGGGAGGCCACG
This sequence comes from Streptomyces sp. NBC_01446, assembly GCF_026340095.1. GTDB lineage: Bacteria > Actinomycetota > Actinomycetes > Streptomycetales > Streptomycetaceae > Streptomyces > Streptomyces aureus. Next base: position 2,165,130 of record NZ_JAPEPO010000001.1, read on the forward strand.
AACCGCTCCCGGGTGCGGGGCTGGGCCAGGCTCTCGTAGCGCCGCCAGTCGCGGCCGAGGCGGCGGCGCAGCTCGCTCTCCGTCCCGCCGGCCGGCAGCCAGTCGGGCATCGAGGCGTGGAGCACGACGCTGCCGGTGCGCCGCAGCTCGCCGTGGATGTCGCCCCAGGACTCGTCCGGCCCCGGCGCGGGCAACGGGCGTCCCACCCGTTCCCCCACCTCAGGCTCCGGGCAGGGCCGCGGCCAGCGGTCCGGCGTCGAGGGCGGAGATCACACCGGCCAGGTCGACGGCGTCGCTCGCCGGCCCCTGGCACACCGGGATGCAGGCCGGGCCGCGCAGGCCGCCGCCCATCCGCCGCAGATACGGGGTGAGGACGGCCTGCGGGCCGATCTCCACGACGTGGGTGGGCGCCTGCTGGGCGAGCAGGCTGCGGGCGGCGTCGGCGAACCGCACGGGCGCGGTGATCTGCTCGGCCCAGTACGGGGCGTAGAGCGGTTCGGTGGCGAGGCGGCCGTAGACCGTCGAGTAGAACGGGACCTGGGCGGTGCCGCCGGGCATCTTGCGGACGACGGCCTCGAACTTGGGGACCACGGGCGCCATCAGCGGCGAGTGGAAGGCGTGCGAGACGGCCAGGTGGCGGCAGCGGATGCCGCGTTCGCCGAGGCGGGCCTCGATGCGGTCGAGCGCGGTCCGGTCGCCGGAGAGCACGATCGCCTTGGCCGCGTTGATCGCGCTGATGCCCACGGCCGGTTCGGCCGCGACGAGTTCGGCGGCCTCGTACGGGGTGATGCAGACGGCCATCATGCCGCCGCCCGGCGGCAGGTACTGCATGAAGGCGCCGCGCATGGACACCAGCTTCGCGGCGTCGGCGAGGGTCAGCGCGCCGGCGATCGTGGCGGCGGCGAACTCCCCCACCCCGTGGCCCAGTACGGCGGCCGGGCGCACTCCGGCCTCCTCCAGGGTGCGGGCCAGGGCGTACTCGACGGCGAACAGGGCCGGCTGGGTGAGCGCGGTGCGGTGGATGCGCGGGTCGTCGGACAGGATCAGCTCCACCACGGACTGCTTGGTCCACGGGCGGACCGCCTCGTCGGCCTCGTCCAGGAAGGTGCGGTACCCGGTGGAGTTCAGGTACAGGCCGGAGGTCATGCCGGGGTGCTGGGAGCCCTGGCCGGTGAAGACGAACGCGGCCCTGACCTGGCCGCCGCCCCGGCCCGCGTCACGCATCGCCAGCAGGTTCGAGAGCTGCCGCACGGTGGGGAACGCCCAGACGTCCTCCGGTTCGATGAGCGAGCCGAACTCTTCCTCGATGTCCCCATAGAGGCTGAGGGCCGCCACGGAGTCGAGGCCCTCCTCGGTCAGCGGCACGTCGTCCGCGACCCCGTGACCGAGGTAGTGGGCGACCCGCTCGGTCAGCCATTCGCGGTGGGCGACCGCGAAGTCTTCCTGGGCGTTCGGTGGTTGCTCCTGCATGGGTGTGCTCCCTGTCGGGCTCTGGGGTGGGGGGTGGGGGCGACAGTCAGGCGAGCGGCGAGGCGTAGAGGTCGTAGCTGCGCCGGTTGCGCAGCCGGGCGACGACCTCGTCGAGGACGAGGCGCTCCGGTTCGGCGGGCCGGTCGGGCAGCGGCAGGCCGAGGCGGGCGACGAGCCGGTACAGGACGGCGGTGATCCAGGCCGGGCCGGCGAGGAACGCGTCCGTGCGGCCCGCCGGCGCGGAGCGCTGTTCGCGCCACACGCCGAGGCAGGCCGCCGCCGCGAGGACGAGGGTGTACCGGTCGGCGAGGCCGAAGCTCTGCGGGCTCGACAGGGCCTCGCGGTCGCCCTCCGCGACGGTCTCGAACGCCTTCTTCAGTTCGGCGAGTTCACCGGTGAGGACCCGGGCGAGGAAGCGCAGGGCCGGGCCGCCGACGCTGTCGTCCCCGTGCGGCGGTCCGTCCGCTTCCAGCAGGTCCGTGCACGCGACCAGGGTCGCGGCGAGCGGGTCGCCGTCGCCGAGCAGCACCGGCTGGGACAGGTCGAGGGGCGGCAGGTCCCCGTCCGGCCTGAACAGTTCCGGCGGCGGCTCGGGGTCGGCGAACCACGCGTGCCGTGCGAAGTACGGCAGTTGGGGCAGGATGCTGACCTGCCGCCCCGCGCTGCCCGCGTGCCCGAGCGAGGTGACGGGCAGGTCGCGCCGCTGCTTCTGGAACATCGCGTACGCGCCGTCCTGGGCGAACGTCTCCTCGCCGAGCACGGACGACATCTCGTCCATGCTCTCGGCGACGAGCTTCGGGGCGAGGTAGGCGGCGGCCGCCGCGTAGGCGCTCATCTGCCGGGGCAGCAGGTGCAGGGCGCGGGTCGCGACCAGGGCGAGGCAGTCGATGATCAGCAGGTCGAGGAAGCCGCCGGTGAGCACGTCCCGCACATGGCGCACGTCGAGCGACGAACGGCCGTCCGCGCGCGTGCGGTTCGCGAACCGGGCCACCGTGCGCAGCGCGGTGTCGGCGCCCGCGAGCACGATGGACGGGATGAGCCCGCGGATGAGCAGCGAGGAGCGCAGCGACAGCTCGTAGCCGTCGCCGACCTCGCCGAGCACGGCGCTGTACGGGACGAGGCAGTCGGTGATCCGCAGTCCGCCGAACTCCGCGCTGCGCATCCCGGTCGTCGTGCGTCGGGCCAGGTTCTCGACGGCGCCCTCGGGCAGCTCGTCGCGGTCGAGCAGCAGCACGCTGTGGCTGCGGCCGCGCGCTGCCGCCTCCATGCGGGCGAAGAGGACAAGCCCTGTGGCGCGCGAGGCGTTGGCGATGGCCGACTTGCTGCCGTCGATGACGAGGCCGTCCGGAACCTCCCGCGCGGTGAACTCGTCGCGGACGAAGTCGTTTCCGTGGGCGACCTCGTGCCGGGCCACCGCGAGCCGCCGGCCGCTCAGCAGGAACCCGGCGGCGAGGCGGCGCTGCGCGTCGTCGCCCGCGGTCCACACCGGGGTCGCGGCGAAGAAGCAGTTGAGTCCGTAGCCGAAGCCGAGCGAGGCGTCCCGGCGGAACACCGGGCGAAGCAGCCGGCCAAGGAGGTCCATCCGCTCAAGCCGGCCGCCGACGTCGGCGGGCACGAACTCGGCGTTGAGCCCGAACGCGTCGAGGACCTGTTCGGCCTCGGGCAGGACGGTGCCGGCCGCGTCGGCGGCGAGCAGCGCGTCGGCGCCGAGCGGGTTGCCCGGGTCGTCGAGGGCGCCGAACGCCAGCTCCAGGGCATCGATCCGGTCCTCCGCCGTCGTCATCGCCGCCTCCCTGCCGCCATGAGCTGCTCCAAGTCCGGTTCCATCCGCTGGTGCAGCGGGGCGAGTTCGCCGCGCAGGAAGAGCCGGCGCATCGCCGCCCGCTCGACCTTGCCGCTCGTGGTCCGCCGGACCGTGCCCGGTCTGACGAGGACGACTCCGGCGGTGCGCACCTCGTACTCCTCGCTGATGCGCTGCTGCACGGCGGCGGCGAGCGAGGCCAGGTCGATGTCGTAGCGGCTGCCGGAGCGCAGTTCCTGGATGATCACGATCCGTTCCCGCACGCCGGGGAGCGCGAAGGCGGTGGCGGCGCCGAAGAGGCCGCTGACCTGCTGGACCGTGCGCTCCAGGTCCTGCGGATAGAGGTTGCGGCCGGCGATCACGATCATGTCCTTGAGGCGGCCGGTGACATGGAGCAGGCCGCCTCGGAGCGCGCCGAGGTCGCCGGTGCGCAGGAAGCCGTTCTCGCCGCCGGTGATCCGGCAGCCGAACGCGGCGGCGGTCTCGGCGGGGCGCGCCCAGTAGCCGGGCCCGACGCTCTCGCCGCGCACCCAGATCTCCCCGACGACTCCGTCCGCCACCTCGGCACACGTGTCCGGGTCGACGATCCGTACGTCGACGGAGGCGGGCGGGCCGCAGTGGGCGACGGTGCGGCCGGGGCCGACGGGGTCGGTGAGCCGGCCGCTCTCCAGGGCGGCGGCGTCCACGGCGCGCCCGGCCGCGGCCGGGGCGGTGTGGGTGCCGGAGACGATGAGGGTGGCCTCGGCCAGGCCGTAGCAGGGGGCCAGGGCCCCGGGGCGGAACCCGGCGGGGGCGAACCGCTCGGCGAACGCGTCGAGCGTCGCGGCGTCTATCGGCTCGCCGCCGTTGACGGCGGTCTCCCAGCCGGACAGGTCGAGGCCCGCGAGCTGGCTGTCGTTGACGCGGCGCACGCACATCTCGTACGCGAAGTCGGGGGCGGCGCTGACGGTCAGGCCGTAGCGGGAGATGGTCTCCAGCCAGTTCGCCGGGCGCTTGACGAACGCCGTCGGGGTCAGCAGGACCGCGGTGCCGCCGAGCCACAGCGCGTGCAGCAACTGGCCGACGAGGCCCATGTCGTGGTGCAGGGGCAGCCAGCCGCCGAGCCGCGCGCCCGGCCGTGTGCCGAGCGCTTCCTGGATGGCGCGCTGATTGGCGAGCAGGCTGCGGTGGGTGACGATCACGCCGCGCGGGTCGCGGGTCGAGCCGGACGTGTACTGGAGGTAGGCGACCGTGTCGGCGTCGGCCGCGAACGGCTCCCACGGCCCGGCGTCGGCGAGCGCGGCGGGGCCGTCGGCCGGCAGACAGACGACCTCGCCGTGTCCGGTGCGGGCGAGCAGCTGGGAGACGTCCGCCGCCTCCGTGGTGGACGTGAGCACGCACGCCACGGCGGCTTCCTTGACGATGCCGGCGAAGCGCTCGTCGTGGTGGCCGCGCCCGCCGGTCGGCGCGACGGGGACCGCGATGGCTCCCGCGTACAGGCAGGCCAGGAAGCTGGTGACGAACAATGCGCGGGAGCGGTGGGCGATCAGCACCCGGTCCCCCGGGCCGACGTGCCGGCCGAGCACGGACGCCAAGTTCCTTGCCGCGCGGTCGAGTTCCGCGTACGTGACCGTCTCGGGCCGCAGCGTGCCCTCGTGCTCGCTGAGGAGGATCAACGCCTCCCGGTCCGGCGTCATCGCCGCCCGGCCTTGGATGTGCTCCGTAAAGGTCTGCTGACCGCTCACGCCTCCCCCTCCCCTGCCGCGGCGCCGCCCTCGGGGGACGGCCCACGGCCGGCTCTGCTGTCGGCGCTGCGGCGGTGCGTCCCGCTGGGACGCCCGCCTCGCCGGTGGATGTACGGCGAACTCGCGCTCACGGCGTGGTCCCGGCCGGCCGGGGCGCGAACCCGCCGCCCTTGACGGTCCAGCCGGCGTACGCGGCCTTGGTCTCGTCGTCGGGTTCGCCCGCGCGGCGCACGAGGGCGAGCAGCACGGCGGTGACGGCCGCCAGTTCGGCGTCGTCGGGCCTGCCGCGGACCACAGTGATACGCATCTGGTTCACCATGCAGACAGCTTGCGCGCACCCACTCGAAGCGTGCTCGTGCGCCACAAGCGCCGGAGCCGAGGACCTTGGCGGTCCTCGGCTCCGATGCGGCTGAACGCGTTCGCCGGGTCAGACGACGACGCGTTCGTACGCCACGTGCCGGGTTCTCAGCACCTCGACGTCGGCGGTGCGGCGCATCTGCTCGGCCTGGGCGCGGTGACCCCGGTCGGCGAGCGCACGTTCGCAGTCCTCGGTGTCGCGCCACCACTGGATGCCCGTGTAGGTGTCGGGGCGCAGCGTCGAGCGCAGCAGGTCGCTGCCGCCGAACCCGCCGAGACGGGCGAAGTGCTCGCTCGTCTCGGCGAAGAGCTGCTCGAACGAGGACGAGGTGGCGCCGAAGGTCCTGGCCTGGGTCAGGACGACGTTCCGCGCCCCCACGACGGCGTTCTCCTTGAGCACGCGCCCCACGCTCACGGCCTGGTCCACCTCGGTGTTGACGAGGGGGCCGAGCTTTTTGACGTGCGCCTGGAAGGTGTCGTCGTGGACGGTGTCGAGGAATCCCCGCATGGTCCGCCAGTGCCCGAGGTGGACGTAGACGTCGGGTCGTTCGACGAGCTGGACGGTGACCAGGAAGTCGAATCCCTCTCGTGTGCGCAGGTACTGGGAGTGGTCCCGGAACTCGCGCTCGAACCCTTCGGCGTCACCCTTGACCTCGAACCGGTTGACCACCGTGATCGGTGTGTCCTGACTACGACTGTGCACGCACTTCCTCCGCGAACTGCTTGGCATGACGCAACGTGGTGGAGCTGTTGGTCCCGAGGGCCTTGCGCACCAGGGCGCGGGCCTCGGCGAGTGTGGCCTCGGGGCCGAGGGCGGTCCGCACACCGCCCGGGTCCAGGGTCACGGTGTGCCACGACGTGGCCCGTACCGTGCCGTCGCCCAGCGACTCGATGACCCAGCGTCCGGTGTGGCCGCTCATCGCGACCGGAACCCGGAGCTGCTTGTAGACGATGACCTTGCGGTCCTCGAAGCAGACGCGGACCGAGGTCGTGTTGTGCGTCGACCCGTCCGGGCTCGCGGTGTCCATGTCCATGTGCTGGATGCCGGGCTCGTCCTCGGTGAGGTCGAGGCGGGCCACGTGCGGAAGGCGCTCGGGCCACAGGTCGGCGCGGTCCAGGAAGGCGAAGACGTCGCCGGCCGCGCCGAAGACGGTCTCGGAGTCGCTGAAGGTGAAGTGGAGTTCCTCGCGGGCGTCTCCGAGTTCGGCGGTGTTCTTCAGGGCGAGGAGTTCGGCGCGGCTGTTGGTGTCGACGGCCTTCTCGATGAGTTCCTCGGCGGCCGGGTCGCCGTCGACGGCGCGGTAGTCGTGCAGGAGCGTGACGCGGGTGGTGCCGTCCTCCAGCTCCTGGACCTTCCACTCACCGCCCATCTCCGCGACCGGGGCGGCCGTCACGACCTGGCGGAAGGTGATGGAGCGGGCCGCCGGGTCGAGGACGCGGCGGGAGGTCCAGGTGCGCACCTTGTCGCCGGCGACGGCCCAGATCCGCAGCAGCTGGTCGCCGCCCTCGGCGGGGGCCTCTTCGAGCACCTCGACGTGCACGGTGGGTCCGAACACCTGCGGCCACTCGGCGACATCGGCCACCAGGGCGTACACGGCGGCGGGAGACGCGGCCACGGTGATGGAGTGCTCCGTGACGTGGAGTGCGGCGGTCTCGGACGTGGTGGTGGTCGGCGCCACGGCAATTCCCTTCGGACTGTCCGCTGCAGGGCGGATCACAAGGTTGGCATGAGGTGCTCAAGCGGCACTGGAGAAATGGTGGACCGGTGTCCTGAGCGTGACGTTCAGGTTGCGTCGGGGCTCAACTACCGTGCCCAGTCCGGCCGTTCGAGGATGTCGAGCACGGCGCAGCCCCAGCTGTAGCCGGCACCGACGCTGACGAGGACGACCCGGTCGCCGGGCTTCGCGCGCCCGGAGACGGTGAGGTGGTCGAGGCCGGCGAACTGGTCGCCGGCGCCCAGGTGTCCGACCGTGCGGCTGTAGTCCCAGGTGGTGCGTGCCGGGTCGATGCCGAACGGCTTGTAGTAGATGGACGTCAGACGCCGCCGGCCGAAGTGCGGAAGCACCACCCAGTCGGCCTCGCCGAGTTCGGACCCGGCGTCGGCGAGGGCCTGTTTGATCACGGTCTGCTGGCCGTTGTGGGCCCGGGAGATCGCGTACGAGATTCCGGCGCGGCCCACGAAGGCGCGTTTGGCGGCCTCGAAGTCGACGGGCATGCGGTGGCCGAACGGCGCCGTGGTGAACGGGTCGTCGCCCCGGTGCAGCGGTTCGAGGTCTGAGTCCGCGTGCAGGGCGAGCGAGACGAGGCGGGCGTGGCCGCCGCGCCGGGAGAGGACGAGCGCGGTGGCGCCGTCCGCGTAGGGCGTGCCCGGGTCGGTGTTCCAGCGGTCGATGCCGGGGGCGCAGAAGCGGTCGGCGGTGGTGAGGAGGGCGTCGCTGTGGCCGTGGCCCGCGGAGAGGTAGGCGGTCGCCAGGTCGAGTGCGGCGAGTCCGCCGTTGGACATCTGCCGGATCTCGACGGCCTGGCAGGAGTTGCCGAGCGTCTCGCGCTGGATGTACGAGCCGACGGGCCACAGGTCCTGGCCCTGGTGGTAGGTGTCGGCGTGCAGCAGGAGGTCCACGTCGCCGCCGTCGGTGCCGGCCCGCTCGAGCGCGGTGCGCGCGGCGGCGGCCGCCATCTCGGCGGCCGACTCGTCGGGTGAGTACGCCACCGACTCCATGCCGGTGGCCGCGGCGGTGCCCGGCGGGCAGTCCCCGGCGGCGACGGCGTCGGCGATCGGGATGCGGGCGGGGAGCCGCGTGGCGGTTCCCCGTATGTAGACGTCTTCCAGACGCACTGTCTCTCCAACTCTCCGGGTAGGTCGGGGCCGGGCCGGCGGGTCAGGGGCTGAGGGGTTCGGCCAGGGCGTGGTGGGCCGGGGCGCCGGTGGCCCGGCCGGGCCGTTCGTCGAGCAGGACGTAGTGGACGGCGTCGAGGAGCGCGTGCCAGCTGGCAGCGGTCGTGTTGGCGTCGACGCCGACGGTGCCCCAGCGGCGGTCGCCGTCCTGGTAGGAGATGAGCACGCGGGCGTCGGCGCTGCTGCCGGTCTCGCCGCTGAGGACGCGGACGCGGTAGTCGACCAGCTGGAGCCGGGCGAGCGCCGGGAAGCAGGGGTCGAGGGCGGCGTGCAGCGCGGTGTCGAGGGCGTTGACCGGGCCGTTGCCGTGGCCGGTCGCGGTGATGGAGCGGCCCTGGACGGACAGCCGCACGGTGGCCTCGGTGCGGACGGTTTCTCCGGCGTCGCCGGCCTGCGCGCCGAAGACGCTCACGGACCACGACTCGACCTCGAACGGCCTGGTGCGCGGGGCGCCGGTGAGTTCCTCGCGGAGCAGCAGCTCGAAGGAGGCGTCGGCGGACTCGAAGCTGTAGCCGGCGCTCTCCAGTTCCTTGACGCGGGTCGCGGCGCGGGCCACCTCGTCGGAGCCGGCCTCGACGTCGTAGCCCAGCTCGCGCGCCTTGAGTTCGATCGAGGAGCGGCCGCCCATGTCGGAGACGAGGGTGCGCATCGCGTTGCCGACGAGCTCGGGGCGGGTGTGCTGGTAGAGGTCGGGGTCGACGCGCAGGGCGGAGGCGTGCAGGCCGGCCTTGTGCGTGAACGCGGACTCGCCGATGTAGGGCGCGGCGGCGCTGCCCGGCAGCTCGGTCAGTTCGGAGATGGCGCGGCCGGTCGCGGCGAGCCCCGCGAGGCGTTCCAGGGGTACGACCTCACGGCCGCGCTTGAGGACGAGGTTCGAGATGACGGTGAACAGGTCGGCGTTCCCGCACCGTTCGCCGTAGCCGTGCGCGGTGCCCTGGGCCTGGATGGCTCCGGCGTCGATCGCCGCCATGGTGTTGGCGACGGCGCAGCCGGTGTCGTTGTGGCAGTGGATGCCGAGCTGGACGCCGGTCATGGCGTGGGTCTCGGCGACGACGGCGGCCACCTCGTCGGGCAGGGAGCCGCCGTTGGTGTCGCACAGGACGACGGTCTCGGCGCCGGCCTCGGCGGCGGTGCGGACGACGGCGAGGGCGTACTCGCGGTTGAGCTGGTAGCCGTCGAAGTAGTGTTCCGCGTCGACGAAGACGCGCCGTCCCGCGTGCACGAGGTGGCGTACGGTGCCGCCGATCATGGACAGGTTCTCGGCGAGGGTGGTGCGCAGGGCGTCGCGCACATGGCCGGTGTGGCTCTTCGCGACGAGGGTGATGACGGGGGTCTCGGCCGCGAGCAGCGCCCGTACCTGCGGGTCGACGGGGGCCGGGACGCCGGCTCTGCGGGTGGCGCCGAACGCGGCGAGCACGGCGTGCTTCAGGTCGAGTTCGGTGCGGGCCCGGCGGAAGAACTCGGTGTCCCTCGGTACGGCCCCGGGCCAGCCGCCCTCGATGAACCCGACGCCGAGTGCGTCGAGCTCCATTGCGACGGCGAGCTTGTCCTCGACCGTCAGCACCATGCCTTCCTGCTGGGCGCCGTCGCGCAGGGTCGTGTCGTAGAGCTGGAAGCTCTGCTCGGCCATCGCCCCTCCCTTGTCCTGTGTGCGCCGGTGGTACCGGCCTCCGGATGCTGACCCCACCGTCGGGCGGCGGCCCGGAGAACCGCTGGAGCGGTGATGGACCGTGCCCTCGACGGCCCGGCCGCAACACCGACGGCGCGGCGGGACCTCAGGCACCGTCGTGGTGTCCTGCGGTCCCGCCGCGCCGTGGGCGGGAAGGGTGAAGAGGTGCTGCCGGGGCGGGAACTCAGACCGCCGGGGCGGCCTCGGGAGCCGTGCCGTCCGTGCCGGCTGCGGACTCGGCACCCTCGTCCTCGGGGGCCTCAAGGCGCATCTGCCGCGGGATCGCGAGCATCAGCAGGAAGGCCAGGGCGACGACGCCGGCGAAGACCCACAGGGTGGTCTGCAGGCTGAGCGCGAACGAGTTGCCCGTCGACTCCTTGGCGTACTTGGCGAGGACCGGCGCGGCCTGCTGGTTCCGGAGCTCGGGGGCGGTGCAGCTCTTCGGTACGACGGCCGGGTCCTTCTCGTCCACCCGGGCGACGGCGCAGCTCTTGTAGGCCGCGACGGTGGCGTCGGCCTGACCCGGGGTCAGCTGGGCGGTGGCGACGAGGTCCTTGCGCAGGTGCGCGGCCTGGTCGTCGATCGCCGAGCCGGTGTTGCCGGCGAGCCCAGCGAAGAAGACCACGCTGACGAGGGCGCCGCCGATGGCGAAGCCCAGCTGGGCGTTGGTGTGGACGATGCCGGACGCGGAGCCCGCGTCCTTCTGCGGCACCTCGGAGATCACGATCTGCGGCAGCGGAGCGGCGATCAGGCCGAAGCCGAGGCCGACCAGGAGCATCGGCACGACGAGGTGCCAGGAGCTGATCTCGCTGCCGTAGTGGCCCGCGGCCCACAGGAAGCTCAGCGTGCCGGCCACGGTGACGACGGCGCCGGCCTGGAGCACCTTGCGGCCGAACTTCGGCACCAGGGCGATCATCGCCGCCGACGAGGTCAGGAAGGCACCGACGCAGAACGAGATGCTGGTGAGGCCCGCGCGCATCGGCGACCAGCCGAGACCGACCTGCATGTAGACGGTCCAGCCGATGTTGAACATGCCGATGCCGATGTAGAAGGCGAGGTTGACGCCGAGGCCCGAGGTGAAGCTGCGGATGCGGAACAGGGCCAGCTCCATGAGCGGCGAACGGTCGAGGGCCGTCTTGCGCTTCTGCCACAGGACGAACGCGGCGAGGACCGGCACCGAGGCCACCATCGACACGAAGCCCCACAGCGGCCAGCCCAGTTCGCGGCCCTGGAGCAGCGGGAAGATCAGCAGCAGCAGTCCGGCGGTGGCGAGGAAGACGCCGCGGACGTCGAGCTTGAGGGCGTGCGGCGCCTTGGACTCCCGCAGGACGCGCGGGGCGTAGATCATGCCGAGGATGCCGACCGGGATGTTGATGAGGAAGATCAGGCGCCAGTCGAGGCCGAAGAGGTCCCACTCGGCGAGCGGTCCGCCCGCGCCCATGCCGATGGCGGCGGCGAGTCCGGCCACACCGCCGTACATCGCGAAGGCACCGGCCCGCTCCTTCGCGGAGAAGGTGACGTGGATGATGGCCAGGATCTGCGGCACCATGATGCCGGCGAAGGCGCCCTGCACCATGCGGGAGGCGACGAGCTGCCAGGGCTCCTGGGCGGCGCCCGCGCCGAGCGAGGCCAGCGTGAAGCCGACGACGCCGAGCAGGAACATCCGCTTGCGGCCGTAGATGTCGCCGAGGCGGCCGCCGAGGATCAGCAGGAGCGCGAAGCTCAGCTGGTATCCGACGAGCACCCACTGGATGACGGAGTAGCCGCCACCGATGCCGTGCTGGATCGCGGGCGACGCCACGTTGGCGATGGTGCCGTCCAGCATGTCCATGAAGGCGGCGACGAGCAGCACCAGGAGCGCCATCCAGCGCTTCGGGTCGGGCGCTGCCGCGTCGTTGTGGTGGTCCGCGGCGATGTTCTTGTCCGCGGCCGCTTCGTCCCTTGCTACCTCCCTCTCCTCGGGCGGAGCCTGCTCGGAGGAAATAGCCATGGTGTACCTCTCAGAATTGGGGGGACCGGACAGTCCTCGGAGAACGCCGCTCAGGCCTGGACGGCCTTGGACCATCGGGACCGCAGGATGCCCGTCGTCAGTGGAGTTCCGCTGGAGTGCGGCTGAAGCGCGGGGCCACTGCGGCGGGACCGCTTCCGCGTGCCTGGTGGTGCGGGTGGGACGCGGCCTCCGCGGCGCTGAGGACCGGGGTCACGCACGCCTCCGTCCCCTCGAACAGCTGGGCCCAGTGGTCGCGGCTCCGGCCGGCGAAGCGGTTCGCGAACTCCCGTCGCAGGGCGGGCCAGTTGCGCGGTGCGTCGCGGTCGGGCAGCGCCGCCGCGTCGAGTCCGAGTCCGTGCACGAGGGCCGCGTAGAACCGTTCCTCCAGGGCACCCACCGCGACGTACCCGCCGTCGGCGCACGCGTAGCAGGTGTAGAAGGGGGCGCCGCCGTCGAGCAGGTTCGTGCCGCGCTCGTGGCGCCACTGTCCGGCGGAGCGCATGCCGACGAGCATGCCGAGCATCGCGCCGACCCCGTCCACGATCGCGGCGTCGACGACCCGGCCCGTCCCTGTCGACTCGCGTTCGTACAGGGCCGCGAGGACGCCGGCGATGAGGAACATGGATCCGCCGCCGAAGTCCCCGAGGAAGTTCACCGGAACGACGGGCGGGCCGCCGGCCTCGCCGATCGCGTCCAGAGCGCCGGTCAGGGCGAGGTAGTTGATGTCGTGTCCTGGGGTGTCGGAGAGCGGCCCGTCCTGGCCCCAGCCGGTCATCCGGGCGTAGACGAGGGCCGGGTTGCGGGCGTGGCACGCCTCGGGTCCGATGCCGAGGCGTTCGGCGACGCCCGGCCGGAAGCCCTCGACCAGGACGTCGGACGTCTCGACGAGGCCGAGGAGCTCGGAGACGTCGTCGGCGTTCTTCAGGTCGAGGGCGATGCGGCTGCGGCCGCGGTCGAGTTCCTGGTGCCACGCCTCGAAGGAGCGCCGGCCGTCGGCCCGGTCGACGCGGATCACCTCGGCGCCGAGGTCCGCGAGGATCATGCACGCGAAGGGAACCGGCCCGATCGCCGCGAGTTCGACCACCCGCAGCCCGTTCAACGGACCGGCCCCGTGAGGCCGGCCCTCTGTCGTCGCTATGCCCATCCCGGGAGGCTAGGGAGCGGCGGCGGAGTCCGGATCGAGTCCCGCTGGAGCGCGGGCGGCGGTGGCTCCACCTGTGCCCGAGGGCGCGGTGGCAGCGTTCTCCGGGAACTGTTGTGCGTCCGGTTCTTCACGACGTGACTCCGCTTGTGCAACTCCCGTAACTCCCCGCAGCTCTCCCGAGAGGAAGGATTCACTGTGACCACCAGTGCCCCGGAGCAGGGCGCCGCCGCAGAGGCGGAGACCAGGACCTTTCCCTACGCGCGGCAGTGCCCGTTCACGCCCCCGAAGGAGTACGAGGAGATCGTCGAGAAGGACGTCTCCCAGGTCACGCTGAAGGGTTCCGGCCTGCGGATCTGGACGGTCGCCGGTTACGAGACCATCCGCACCCTGCTGACCGACCCGCGCGTCAGCGCGTCCCGCAAGCACGACAACTTCCCCTTCTACTTCATCGCGCCGCCGGAGTACCGCACCGAGACGTCGTTCATCGGGTACGATGGCAAGGCGCACAGCGACACGCGCCGCAAGGCCGCGCTGACGTTCACGGCACGGCAGGTGCGGCGGCTGCGTCCGCGCATCGAGGAGATCGTCGACGACCACCTCGACAAGCTGCTCGCGATGACGCCGGTGGTGGACTTCCACCACGCGTTCTCGCTGGCCGTGCCGATGACGGTGATCTGCGAACTGCTCGGGATCCCGCAGGACCGGCACGAGTTCTTCATCAAGCACGGCACGGCGCTGCTCGGCGGCCACAGCTCCACGGAGGAGCGGCAGGCGGCGATCGTCGAGGTGAACGAGTACGTCAACGACCTCATCCAGCTGAAGAAGCGCGAGCCGGGCGAGGACCTGCTGAGCCGCGCGATGGCGGACTACGAGGCGTCCGGCGAGGAGTACACCGACCGCGACCTGTTCAACATGGTGCGGCTGCTGATGAACGGCGGCCACGAGACCACCGCGAGCCAGATCTCGCTGGGCACGGCCTGCCTCCTGGAGAACCCCGACCAGCTCCGACTGCTGCTCTCGGACCCGTCGTTGGTCAAGCCGGCCGTCGAGGAGCTGGTGCGCTTCGCGACGATCGGTGACACGGCGGTGCCCCGGGTCGCCCTGGAGGACATCGAGATCGGCGGGCAGGTCATCCGCAAGGGCGACGGCATCCTCTGCCTCGGTCTCGCGGCCAACCGCGACCCGGAGGTCTTCCCCGAGCCGGAGAAGCTCGACATCACGCGCGGCAGCCGCAAGCACCTCGGCTTCGGGCACGGCGTGCACCACTGCATCGGCGCGGACCTCGCGCGCCTGGAGCTGGAGATCGTCTGGAGCAAGCTGTTCCAGCGCATCCCGACCCTCGAACTCGCCAAGCCCTTCCTGGAGATACCCCGGAAGGAGGGGGCCGTGATCTACGGGCTGTGGGAGCTGCCCGTGAAGTGGTGAGGTCGACCGGCGCTCGAGCCGCCGTCCGTAGCGTGACGTCCGACGCCGCAGTCCCGGCCTCGGCAGCCCAGGAGGAAGACGCATGAGCACCGCAGTGACGCCGTTCCGCGCCGAGTTCCCCGAGGAGGATCTCGCCGACCTGCGCGAGCGGCTGTCCCGCACCCGCTGGCCGGAGAACGAGACCGTCGACGACTGGTCGCAGGGGGTGCCGGCGGGCTACCTCCGGGACCTCGCCACGTACTGGCAGACCTCGTACGACTGGCGGGCGACCGAGGCGCGCCTTGCCGCCCTGCCGCAGTTCCGCACCGAGATCGACGGGCTCGGCATCCACTTCTTGCACGTCAGGTCCCCGCACCCGCAGGCCAGGCCGCTGCTCCTCAGCCACGGCTGGCCCGGCTCGGTCGTCGAGTTCCTGGACATCATCGGGCCGCTCACGGACCCCGAGGACCCGGCCGACGCCTTCCACGTGGTCTGCCCTTCGCTGCCCGGCTTCGGCTTCAGCGACAAGCCGGACGCCACGGGCTGGACCATCGAACGCACCGCGGCGGCCTGGGCGGAGCTGATGGGCCGCCTCGGCTACGAGCGGTTCGCGGCCCACGGCACCGACTGGGGCTCCTTCCTCACCGGCATCCTGGGCGAGACCGTGCCGGAGCGGCTGATCGGCATTCATGTGGCGATGCCGTTCGCACGGCCGCCGCAGGAGCAGGTCGAGCTCGACGAGCGGGATCTCGCCGGCCTCGCCGCGCTCAAGGACTTCCAGGCGAACGAGGGCGCGTACTCGGTCCTCCAGGCCACCCGTCCGCAGACCCTCGGGTACGGGCTCGCCGACTCGCCCGTCGGGCAGCTGGCCTGGATGATCGAGAAGTACTGGGCCTGGAGCGACCACGACGGTGACGTCGAGAAGGTCATCCCGCGCGACCGGCTGCTCGACGCGGTGACGCTCGCGTGGCTGGCCGGGACGGGCGCGTCGTCGGCCCGGATCTACTGGGAGAGCCACAACAAGATGGCGCTCGGCCGTGTCGACGTGCCGACCGCGTGCGCCGTCTTCCCCAAGGACGCGCGGATGCCGCGCGCCTGGTGCGAGCACCGCTTCACCGATCTGCGCCGCTGGACCGACCACGAGAGCGGCGGTCACTTCCCGGCGCTCGAACAGCCCGAGCTGCTGGTCGGCGAACTGCGCTCGTTCTTCGGCACGCTGGCTTGAACTCCGCTCGTGAGCACGGCCGTTCAACCCCGCCGGCCGTCCCGGCCCGTCCACGTGATTCCTGATTCCCGAACCCGGAGGCCCTGCCCATGACCGCCCGAACAACCGGGGTGAGTGAAGAACTCCCCGAATTCCCGTTCCCGGGGACGAGTTACCGGGGCCCCGACCCGCTCTTCACCCGGCTGCGTGCGGAACGGCCCGTCGTACGGGTGCGGTGGAGCGGCGGGGGTCATGCCTGGATCGTGACTCGCCACGAGGACATCAAGGCGGTGCTCGACGACACCCGGTTCAGCCGGGCGGCGTCGTACGCGCCGGAGGCACCGAAGTTCAGCGGCCTGTTCCAGGCGCCGCCCGGGATGATCGTCTCGCTCGACCCGCCGGACCACACCCGGCTGCGGGTCCTGGCGGAGCAGGCGTTCTCCCCGGCGCGGATCGAGGGCATGCGGCCGCGGGTGCGCGAGCTTGCGGGCCGCCTTCTCGACGCCCTGGAGAAGCAGCCGGCGGACGGGCCTGTGGACCTCGTCGAGGGCTTCGCCGCCCCGCTGGCCATGGGCGTCATCTGCGAACTGCTCGGCGTGCCCGAGAAGGACCGGGACCAGTTCCTCGTCTGGGTACGCCAGTTCGCCGACGTCTCCGGTCCCGAGGAGCTCGCCGTCGAGGGACGCGAGAACCTCGGCGCGTACATCGCAGGCCTGGTGGCGGGCAAGCAGGCGCAGCCCGCCGACGACGTGCTGTCCGACCTGATCACGGCCCGTGACGGCGAGGACCGGCTCGGCTTCGAGGAGCTGGTCGGGCTCGGCTACACGCTGCTCGGCGGCGGGTTCGACTCGGCCGCTGGGCAGATATCCAACTTCGTCCTGACCCTCCTCGACCGCCACGCCGACGTGTGGCGGCGGCTCGGCGAGCACCCCGAGGACGTCCCCGCCGCCCTGGAGGAGCTGCTGCGGACGGTCAACCTGACCGGCAACGACACCTCCGGGATGCCGCGCATCGCCACCGAGGACGTGACGATCGGGGACACCACGATCCCGGCCGGTGACGCCGTGTTCCTCGCCTTCGCCTCCGCCAACCGCGACGCCGCCGTCTTCGCCGACCCGGAGACCGTGGACTTCCGCCGTACGGACAACCCGCACCTGGCCTTCGGCTACGGCATCCACCACTGCCTGGGCGCACCGCTGGCCCGCGTCGAACTCGCCGTCGCCCTGGAGGAGTTGACTCGCCGCTTCCCGGACGCGCGCCTCGCCGTGCCGGAGGGCGAACTGCTGTGGCGGGCCGGCGACGTGAACCACAACCTGGTCAGCCTTCCCGTCCACCTGAGCACGAGCACCGTGAGTAGGAGCACCGTATGAGCAGCGTCGAGCTTCCCGCCGTCAGCAAGGAGGTCCGTCTCGCGGCCTACCCCGACGGCGAAGTGACCCTGGACCACTTCGAGTTCGGCGAGTCGGAGCTCACGGCGCCCGGCAATGGCGAGGTCGTCGTCCGCAACGACTGGATGACGCTCGGCTCCGTGGCCCGCGACCAGATGAACCCGGACACGAAGCTGCCGATCCCGGTGTTCCAGCCGGGCGTCGCCATGTGGGGCCGCACCGTCGGCACGGTCGTCGCGTCGAACAGCGACACGCTCGCCGTCGGCGACCTCGTGGAGCACTTCTCGGGCTGGCGCGAGTACGCGACCGGGGACGCCCACGGGTTCTTCAAGCGCGACCGCGCGCTGCTGCCGGGTCCCGAGTACTTCCTGTCCCAGGGGCCGACGGCCTGGCACGGCATGGTCGGCACGGCGGGTGTCTCCGAGGGCGACACGGTGTTCGTGTCGGGCGCGACCAACGGCGTCGGCGCGCTCGCCGGGCAGATCGCCAGGCTGCGGGGCGCCAAGCGCGTCATCGGCAGCACCGGCTCCAAGGAGAAGATCGACTTCCTCGTCGAGGAGCTGGGCTTCGACGCGGCCTTCGACTACCACGAGGGGCCGGTCGCCGAGCAGCTGGCGGAGCTCGCGCCCGACGGTCTCGACGTGGTCTTCGACAACGTCGGCGGCGAGCAGTTCGAGGCCGCGGTGCAGGTCGCCTCGCGCGGGGCCCGCTTCGCGCTGTGCGGCGCGCTGTCGGGGCAGCACGGCTCGGGTGACGGTGGCGCGCCGCGCCTCCAGCTGATGTCGGCGATCACCAAGGACCTGACGCTGCGCGGGTTCGCGACGCTGCACACCCCGGACCAGATCGAGGAGTGGAACACCCAGTTCGGCACGTGGCTGCGGGAGGAGCGCATCGTGTTCCCGCACACGGTCGTCGAGGGCGGGGTCGCGGAGCTGCCGACGGCGTTCGTCGCGCTGCTCGACCGCAAGTACAGCGGCACGGTGCTGGTGAGAATGAGCTGACCGGATTCGGTGAGCCCGCGGTGGTGCCCCGGACGCTGTCCGGGGCACCACCGCGTTGTTCGTGGAGACACATGACAGTGCGACGACACAGCGAGAGGATCCCTTCGTGGTGACAGGAGACGCGGCGGTGCTGGACCGGCGAGCGCTCAACAGGGCTTTGCTGGCACGGCAGTTGCTGCTCGAACGGACGTCGATGCCGGCGGCCGGGGTCGTCGGGCACCTGGTGGGCATGCAGGCCCAGGCGCCCAACCCGCCCTACATCGGCCTGTGGACGCGGATCGACGGCTTCCGTATCGAGGACCTGGCCGGCCTCGTCAGGGAGCGCGAGGTCGTCCGCATCGCGCTGATGAGGGGAACGATCCATCTGGTCACGGCCGACGACTGCCTGGCGCTGCGCCCCGTGCTCGACGGCTCGCTGCGGCAGGGCCTCAAGGGCACGTTCGGCCGCAAGCTCGAAGGGCTCGACCTCGCGAAGGTGGCCGCGGAGGGCCGGGCCCTGGTCGAGGGCGAGCCGCTGACGCTGGGCGGGATCGGCACCGCGCTCGCGGAGCGGTGGCCCGACCGGGACCCCTTCGCCCTCGCCAACGTCGTACGGACCCTGGTGCCGCTCGTGCAGGTGCCGCCGCGCGGCCTGTGGGGCGAGAGCGGACAGGCCGTGCACACGAGCGCGGAGTCGTGGCTCGGGCGGCCGCTCGCGGACAGCACGTCGCCGGACGCCATGGTCGAGCGCTATCTGGCCGCTTTCGGGCCCGCCTCGGTGAAGGACGTCCAGGCCTGGTCGGGCATGACGCGGCTCGCCGAGTCCGTGCAGCGGCTCGGGTCGCGCGTGCGCAGGTTCCGCGACGAGAACGGGGTGGAGCTGTTCGACCTGGCCGACGCGCCCCGGCCCGACGCGGACACCCCCGTCCCGGTGCGGTTCCTGCCGGACTTCGACAACATCCTGCTGTCGCACGCAGACCGCAGCCGCATCATCACCGAGGAGCAGCGCAAGCTCGTCTTCACCCGCAACGGGCTGATCAAGCCGACCTTCCTCGTCGACGGCTTCGTGCGGGGCATGTGGCGCATCGAGCAGAGGCGCAAGGCGGCGACGCTCGTTCTGGAGCCGTTCGGCCCGCTGAGCGGCAAGGACCACGACACGCTCGTGGAGGAGGGCAACGCGCTGCTCGCGTTCGCCGCGGCGTCCGCCACCGCGCGCGACATCCGCGTGGCGTGACGGCGGACGCGGCGTCCGTACGACGACGCACGCGGCGGGGGAGAGACCGCGTTCCGGCCTCTCCCCCGCCGCGTGCGTGGTCAGTTCGCCCAGTCCGGGACGTCCAGGATCTCCAGGACGGTCGTCGTCCACACGTAGCCGGCGCCGGCCGCCTGGAGGACCACCAGGTCGCCGGGCTTCGGGTCGCCCGTCTCCATGATCCGGTTGAGGCCGAGGACCGGGTCGGCCGTTCCGACCATGCCCGTCGACAGGCCCCACTCGTGGGTCGTGCGCTCGCGGTCGACGCCGAGCAGGCCGTACAGGCCGTGGGTCACGATGGACAGGGCCAGGTTCTGGTGGAGGAAGAACCGGACGTCGGACAGCTCGATCTCCGCCTCGTGCAGCGCCTGCTTCATGGACAGCTGCACGCTGGAGGAGATCTTCTCGATCGCGTCGTCGAAGTCCATGTCCTCGGCGAGGAGGTAGTCCGACTTGCGCTCGCTGACGCCGACCGGCGCGCCGCCCGAGAACGGGGCGTCGGTCCAGCTCGCGCCGCTGCGGCCCATCGGCTCCAGGGACGGGTCGGCGTGCGAGTAGGTGGCGCGGACGCGGGCGAAGCCGCCCCGGCCGGACAGCACGAGGGCAGCCGCGCCGTCACCGTCGACGTTCTGCTCGTCGGAGCCCCATCGGTCGATGTACGGCATCCGGAAGGCGTCGCCGCCGGTGATGAGGGCGGCGGTGACGTCGGGGCGCGAGGTCACGTACGAGGCGGCGACCTCGAAGGAGGCCAGCATGCCGTTGCAGCCCTGCTTGATCTCGAACGCCGGGCCGCTGCCGCCGACCGTCTCGCGCTGCACGAAGCTGGCGGGCGTCCAGAAGTCGAGGCCCTGGTGGCCTATGTAGCTGTGCAGGACGAGGCCGAACTCGTCGTGCCCGTGGCCCGACCTGGCCACCGCCTGGCGTCCCGCGACGGCCGCCATCGTGGGGCCCGTCTCGTCCTCGGCGGCGATGTGCACGGAGCGGAACCCGTTCAGGGACTGCTTCTGCTGCGTGTACCGGCCGGCCGCGATCGCCTCCTGCGCGGTCTCGATCCGCTCGGGCAGGTACCCGCCCACTCCGGCGACGTACAGGTTGTTCCAGCGCATGTGAGTGTCTCCTTCAGGCCGCGTGGAGGTACGCGGCGAGGGTGGCGGGGGTGGGCACCTGGTAGATGCGGCGCACCGGGACCTTGACGCCGAACGCCTCCTGCACGCGCCGGGTCAGCTTGGACGCGAGCAGCGAGTGCCCGCCCAGGTCGAAGAAGCTGTCGTCCGCGGCCACGTCCGGCATGCCGAGCACCTCGCCGAACAGCAGGCACAGCTCGTTCTCCCACTGGGTTACGGTCATCGGGGCCTCCGTGGTCTTCCGCGTCTGGGTGTCGGGTCGGTCGTGCGCCGGGGACTCGGCGGGTGTCATGCCGCCTCCGCCGCGAGCCGGTCGTGCAGCTCCTCGTCGTACAGCTCGTCGACGGACATGCCGCCGGCGGCCACCGCGAAGTAACGCTCCGTCAGGTCCGGGGAGTGCTGGATCATGCGGAGCATGGCGAGCCGGTCGGGGGTGACCTCCAGGCGGCTCACGAACAGGGTGTTGCGGTAGCCCTCGAAGAGGTCGTCCTGCAGCTGTTCCGAGTACCGGCTCAGTCCCTGTGCGAGCCGGTCCGGGTCGTCCAGGACGCCGGCGACCGAGTCGGCCAGCAGGTCGGCCTGGAGGAAGGCGTCGCTGATGCCGCGCGCCGTGATCGAGTCCTTGTGGTGGGCGGCGTCGCCGACCAGGGCCCAGCCGGGGCCGCTCGGGGCCCGGAAGAAGTTCTGCTGGTCGCCGGTGCCGCGCAGCCGCTCGACGCGCTCGCCGCCGTCCATGGCGCGCTCGTACAGGTCGGGGGCGGTGTCGCGGATGTTGCCCAGGTAGTTGTCGAGGGCGTCGCCGCGCACCTGGTCGAACTCGGACTGCGGGAAGTAGGCGGCGATCAGGGTGGCGTCGTCGTTCGTGGGGATCGCGCCGATCCAGCGCCCGGGCCGCTCGTAGAGCTCGAACTGCGACTTGATGCCCTGCCAGTACGTGAAGTAGATGCAGGACATCAGGGGGTCCTGCACGGTGAAGGGGGCGTCGACGGCGCGCGCCACGGCGGAGCGCATCCCGTCGGCTCCGACGACGAGGCGGGCCCGCTCCTCGACCGGCTTGCCTTCCGCGGAGCGGCACTTAACGCCCACCACGCGGTCGCCGTCGAAGACGAGCCCGGACACCGAGCAGCCGTCCCTGAACTCGGCTCCGGCGGCCACCGCGGCGTCGACCAGGATCTGGTCGAGCAGGTAGCGGCGCGGCGCGTAGGCGGCGGACTGGCCCTCGTGGGGCACCGTGCCGCCGTCGAGGCGGACGTCGTCGCCGACCTGGTAGATCGTCCGGTCGAGCGCCGGGCAGCCGGTCGCACGGACGGCGTCGAGGATGCCCCAGCGGTCGAGCCGCGCGATGCCGGGCTGATGGATGTAGTGCGTGGACAGTGTGTCGCTGGGGAACCGCGCCCGGTCGACGAGCAGCACCCGATGGCCCGCCCGCGCCAGGAGCAGTGCGGAGGCGGCACCCGCGACGCGAGCCCCCACCACGATGACGTCGTACATTCCGGACCTCCAAGTCACGGACATGCCCCTCGGTTCGGCGGTGGGCCGGGCGGTGTGCCGCCCGGCCCACCGGGGTTCGGGGCAATCTGAGGGCACCTTGGCAGCCTGTTCTTGAGACCCGCTCGACCGTCCCGGCCCGGCTTCCGTGCGCTCAGTCCCGGGCGGTGAATCCGCCCTGGTTCTCCTTGGCCCACTGCTCGAAGGTCCGGGCGGGCCGGCCCGTGACCCGCTCGGCGTCGGCGACCGTGGCGGGCCGGTCCACGGCGGCGGCCCACTGGTCGAGGAGCGAGGTGAGGATGGGCGCGGGCACGAACCGCCCCATCTCCTCGACGGCCTGGTCCCGCGTCAGTTCGTGGACCGGGATCTCGTGTCCGAGGAGCCCGCCGAGGATGCCGAGCTGCTCGCGGAACGTGAGGGAGCGCGGGCCGGTGAGTTCGACGGTCCGGCCGAGGTACGCGTCGTCCTCGAGCACGGCGACGGCGACGTCGGCGATGTCGTCCTCGTGGATCGGCGCGGTGTGGGCGCCGGGGAAGGGGATCCGTACGGGCTGTCCGCCGCTGATGGCGTGGCTCCAGCCGAACGCGTTGCTCGCGAAGGCGCCTGGTCGCAGGACGGTGCCCGGCACCCCGGACGCCTCGAGGGCGGACTCGACCGCCGCGTGGTGGGCCGCCAGCGGGTCGGAGTCGGCCTGGGGGCCGGAGACCGTGGAGGAGGACAGCAGGACGACCTGCCGGACACCGGCGCGTGCGGCGGCCGCGAACAGTTCCTTGGCTCCCTCGGACTCGGCGTAGAGGAACGCCTTGTCCACGCCGCTCAGCGCGGCGTCGAAGGTGGCGGGACGGTTCAGGTCGAGCTGGACGGCGCCCACACCGGCCGGAACGCTCAACTCCTCAGGTGTGCGGCTCGATGCGCGCAGGGGGTGTCGGTGTCCCGCGCTGTGCAGGCGGTCCAGGACGCGGCGTCCGATGTTGCCGCGTGCACCGGTTACAAGGATGGTCACGAAAGTACTCCCGTCGAGTGCTGTGCCGGTCCGGACGGTGGGGAGGCCGACGAGGTACCCGTCGGCCCTAAGCGGAGCCGGCAGTTCAGTCAACCGTGCGGGACTCGTGCCTGACTCGATCCGAGTGCGCATACGTCCGGGTCCACTCGCAGTCGAGCCCGCCGGAGCACCCTGCCGCCCCGGGACTTCGAGAGGAGACAGGCCGATGACATCGGTAGTCGCAGCGTTTCGCCGTCGGGTCGCCGACGCCCCCGACACCGTGGCGGTCTGCGCCGGTGACGACCGCCTCAGCTACGCCGGGCTCGACCGCTGGGCCCGCCAGGTGACGCACCAACTCACCGACGGGGCAGGCGCGTTGCCCGGCGACCGGATCGCCGTCTGCCTGGACCGCTCGCCGGAGCTGATCGCCGCGCTGCTCGGCGTCCTCGGCGCGGGCGCCGCGTTCGTGCCGATCGGCCTCACGGATCCCGCGCAGCGGGTCGCCGAGGTCTTCGCCGACTCCGGGGTGCGCGCCGTGCTGTGCGAGCCGGACGACGCGGACCGCTTCGCCCCGTACGGGGTGCCGGTGCTGCACGTCGCCGCCCGCCCCGCGCCGGACGCCGCGGCGCCCCCGGAGACGTACATCGTCCGGCCGGACGACCTCGCGTACCTGATGTACACCTCGGGGTCCACGGGCCGGCCGAAGGCCGTGATGGTCGAGCACCGCAACATCACCAACCTCGTCACGGAGCCCAACTACGTCGACCTCGGCCCGGACGACCGCATCCTGCAGCTGGCCCCCGTCGCCTTCGACGCCGCCACGTTCGAGATCTGGGGCGCGCTGCTCAACGGCGCCCGGCTCGTGCTCGCTCCACCGCAGCAGGTCCCGGCCGAGGAGCTCGGCGCGCTGCTGCACGGCGAGGGCATCACCGTGCTCTGGCTGACCGCCGCGCTCTTCCACCGGCAGATCGACGTGGACGTGAAGGCGTTCGCGGGGCTGCGCGCGGTGCTCGCGGGGGGTGACGTGCTGTCCGTGCCGCACATCGACGAGCTGCGTGCGGCGGTGCCCGGCTGCGCGGTCGTCAACGGCTACGGGCCCACCGAGACCACCACGTTCGCCGTCTGCCACCGCATCGGCGCGCACGAGGACCTCGGCCAGTCCGTCCCGATCGGCACCCCGCTGCAGAACGTCGACATCCGCATCGTCGGGGACGACGGGCGGCCCCTGCCCGACGGCGAGGCGGGCGAGCTGTGGATCGGCGGCGCCGGGGTGTCCCGGGGCTACTGGCAGCGCCCGGACCTCACGGAGAAGGCCTTCGTCACGGCTCCCTGGGACAGTTCGGCGGGCCGCTTCTACCGCAGCGGCGACCTGGCCAGGCGGCGCCCGGACGGCGTCATCGAGTTCCTGGGGCGGGGCGACGACCAGTTCAAGCTGCGCGGCTTCCGCATCGAGCCCGGTGAGCTGGAGAGCACCCTCGCCGGCCATCCGCAGGTGCGCAGCGCCGCCGTCGGGGTCCGCGAGAGCCATCTCGCGGACCGCCGTCTCGTGGCGTGGGTGGTGCCGGCCGGCGACGCGCTCGACCGGCGCGCCCTGCGGTCCTACCTGCGCGAGCGCGTGCCCGAGCACATGATCCCGGCCGCCTTCGTATCCCTGGCCGAACTGCCCATCACCGGCAATGGCAAGACCGACCGCAAGGCGCTGCCCGCACCCGACTGGACGTCCAGGTCCATCTACGTCTGACGCCCAACCATCCCGATAAGCCCAACTCGCCCCGAAGGGACGGAGCATGACCATCCAGCCGTTCACAAACCAGTACGTCGTGGTCACGGGCGGTGCCACTGGCATCGGCCTGGCCACCGCCCTCGACTTCGCCAAGCAGGGCGCCGCCGGCGTGATCATCACCGGGCGCCGCGCCGACCGGCTCGCCCAGGCGGCGGAACTGCACCCCGCCCTCGTCCCGGTGACGGCCGACGTCAGCACCCGGGAGGGTGCGGACACGGTCGCCGAGGCGGTCGACGCGATGGGCGGCACCCTCGACGTGCTGGTGCACAACGCCGGTGTGCACACCATCGGCGCCGCCGGTGAGATCGACCCGGACACCGCACGCGACCTTTTCGACATCAACGTCCTGGGCACCGTCATCCTCACCAACCGGCTGCTGCCGAGCCTGCGTTCACCGGGCGGCAGCATCGTGTTCGTCACGAGCCCCGCCGGGCACAACCCGACGCCGATGGCCTCGGTCTACGCGGCCAGCAAGGCCGCCGTGAACACCTTCACGCGCTCCTGGGCCCTCGAACTCGCCCCGAAGGGCATCCGCGTCAACGCGGTGGCTCCGGGCTGGGTGCGTACCGAGGTCTACGAGAGCCACGGCATGTCCACGGAGCAGGTCGACGAACTCTTCGCCCAGGCGGCCAAGTCCGTGCCCCTGGGCGTGACCGGAGTACCCGAGGACGTCTCGCAGTGGATCACGCTGCTCGCGGCGCCGAGCAGCGCGTGGATGACGGGCCAGATCCTCACGATGGACGGCGGCGCCGACCTCGTGCGGGCCCGCCAGGTCTGACCCCCGTACCGAACCGCAGAAGAAAGGACGGCACACCCATGCCGCAGACCACCGACCGGCACGACGACGGGCCGGCGGCGGCCCCGGTCCTCGATCCTCAGGCCCTGTTCCACACCGGTCTGGTGGTGGAGGACCTGGACCTGGCGATGAAGACGCTCAGCGAACTGGCGGGCTACCGCTGGACGACCGTGATGGAGCTGGAGGTCACGGCGCGCGCGGCAGACGGCGCCCTCACGCACGCCTCGCAGCGCTTCGCGCTGTCCGTCGACGAGCCGCGGCTCGAACTCGTCGAGGCCATACCGGGGACGGTGTGGGTGTCCGACGGCAGCAACGGCGCGCACCACGTCGGGTATTGGGCCGAGGACGAGCGCATCGTGGAGATGTCGGCGGCGCTCGACGCGCTCGGGTTCGCCGTGGAGGCCTCCAACGACTTCGAGGCCGACGGCAAGCTGATGTGGGTCTACCACCGCGGCCTCGGCGGCATCAGGATCGAGCTCCTGAACAAGCTCATGAAGCCGTCCATGGACGCGTGGATCGCGGGGGCGGACCCGGCGGCGGTGCAGCAGGACGCGCCCATCGGCTGACCCCCTCTCATCGGACAGCGAAGTGCCCCCGCCCGAAGGCGGGGGCACTTCGCTGTCCGGGCCGCCGGTCAGGGGCGCAGGGTCACAGGCAGGGTCTCAAGGGCGTGGTTGATGCCGCCCAGGTGCCAGGGGATCTCGCTCTCCGGCACCGCGAGGGACAGGTCGGGGAAGCGCCGGACGAGGCCGTCGATCGCGACCTCCAGCTCCATGCGGGTCAGTTGCTTGCCCAGGCACAGGTGCATGCCGTGACCGAAGGACAGGTGCGGGTTGGGGGTGCGGGCGAGGTCGAGGCGGTCCGGGTCGGGGAACACGCGTCCGTCCCGGTTGGCCGCCGAGATCGCGATCACGACCGCGTCCCCCTTGGCGATCCTGACCCCGCCGAGCTCCAGGTCCTCCGCGGCGATACGCGGGTTGCCGGCCGAGTCGGTGGAGAACAGGTTGACGTGGCGCAGCAGTTCCTCGACGGCGCGCGGGATGCGCGTGCGGTCCTCGGCGAGCCAGTTCCACTGGTCGCGGTGGTGCGCGATGAGCGCGAGCACCGAACTGGCCAGCTGGTTGGCCGTGGTGTCGAAGCCGGCCCCGATGAGGGTGAAGGCGAACGTCACCAACTCCTGCTCGCTGAGCCGGTCACCGCTGTCGCGGGCAGCGATCAGGTCGGACAGCAGGTCCTCGGCGGGGTGGGCGCGCTTCTGCGCGACGACGTCGACCATGGACTCGGTCAGCTTCGCCAGGCCGTTGACCGAGTCGGAGTCCTCCCCCTGGTCGTCCACCGTGACAAAGTCCCGCGCGTGCGCGGCGAAGAGCCACAGCACCTCCATAGGAACGCCCAGCAGGTTGCCGATGACGGTGAGCGGCATCGGCACGGTGAACCGCTCGACGAGGTCGACGGGACCGGACGAGGTGGCCATGGCGAGCGGGTCGAGCAGGTCGTCGGCGATCCGCTGGATGCCCGGCCGCATCTGCTCGATGCGGCGCGCGGTGAACGCCCCGGCGGCGAGCCTGCGCAGCCGCGCGTGCTCGTCACCGTCCATCGAGATGATCATGTCGGGCGTCGAGGTCATCGCCCCGCCGATCCGGGGCGCCCCCGGCTTCACGGTCTCGGCACGGCTGAGGCGGGGGTCCGCGAGCGCTTCCCTGGCCTCGTCGTACGCGGTCACCAGCCAGGCGTCCACGCCGCCTTCCGTACGCACGCGTACGACGGGCGCCTCGGCCCGCAGCCGCGCGTACTGCGGAGCGGGGCAGCGGTAGGACGAACCGGCGAGGGGGAACACCTGTGTCTCCTGGACCTCTTCGGTCACGTTCAAGACAGCACCTCCACAGTGGGCGCGGTTGGGCGACGCCGGTCTCAGGCGGCGTCGGCGGGTACGTCCGGGCGCGGGGTGCGGCCCGGGCAGGCGGAGCGGGCGGGGGGCAGGGTGCCGTCGACGAGGTAGGCGTGGACGACGGTGTCCACGTGCGGGTTGCCGCCGAGGACGTACACCTCGTGCTCGCCCGAGTCCTCGACGGTCAGCAGGTGGTGGCCGAGGCGTTCGGCCATGGCCACGCCGCCGTCGTAGTGGTCCATGGGGTCGCCGTCGGCCTGCACGATCAGGCCCACCGGGTAGCCGTCGCGGGTGAGGTCGACGGGCTCCTCCGGGGCCTCGAACGCGCGGAACGCGCCCACCCACGGCTGGGCGCGAAGGACGCCGTAGCCGTACGGGAACCGCTTCCGGAACTCCCGCATGTCCTGGTAGTAGACCTCCAGGTCGGCGGGCCAGGCGTGTTCCAGGGTGATGGCTTCGAGGACGCCGACGCGCAGGTCGCCCTCGCTGTCGGCGGGGCGCCAGGTGCCCTGTTCGGCGAGCAGTTCACGGCAGGCGTCACGGTCGCCGGCACCCGCGGCGCGGTGCAGCACGGACACCAGGGTGCCCAGCGTCTCCCACTGGCCCCGGTCGGCGGCGCGGTTGCCGACGGCCCCGTCGAACAGGGTCCGCAGCCGCACCCCGTCCTCCTCAAGCGCCTCCAGGGCCGTGACCGCTTCCTCGACGGTGCTGAGCACCTGGTCGGGCGTGCGGCCCGCGCCGAAGGTGCCGTGCCGCTCACCGGCCCAGCGCGCCCACAGGTCGACGTTGCGCTGGACGGCGTCGCCCTGCTGGAGGAACTGTTCACGCCAGGTCCACTCGGGGCCCACGCAGGAGTCGAGGACGAGGCGGTCGAGGGCGGCCGGGAAGAGGCTGCCGTAGACGGCGCCGACGTAGGCCCCGTACGCGTACCCGACGAAGTTGATCTTCTCCTCGCCGAGCACCGCGCGGATCACGTCCATGTCGCGGGCGGTGTTGCGGGTGCTGATGTGCGGGCGCAGGTCGCCGCCGGCGCGGGCGCAGGCCTCCTCGCGCAGCCGCATGTCCTCGGCGAGCGCCGCGAAGGCGTCGTCCGGGGGGCGGGAGTCGAAGGGGGCCTTGGGGACGGTCACTTCGGCGTACAGGTTGGTCGACTCGCCGATGCCGCGCGGGTCGAAGCCGATGAGGTCGTACACCTCCTGGAGGGGGGTGTCGGCATAGGCGGCGGGCAGGTCGCGGCCGCGTCCCCAGTCGCCGCCGGGGCCGCCGTTGACGGCCAGTAGGATGCCGCGCCGCCGGGCCGGGTCGGTGGCGCGGCGGCGGGTCAGGGCGAGGGTGATCTTCTCGCCGTCGGGTTCGGCGTAGTCGCGGGGGACCTCGATCGTCGCGTGTTCGACGTGGTCCGTGTCGGGTGCGGGCGACCAGGCCGGCCGCTGTGTGTGGAACGTGCTCACCACCGCGAAACCTCCGTTCTCGTCAGGCGGCAACCTTCTCGGTGTCGCCTCGAGGGGTACTGGACTGCTTCCGGACCGGGACGAAGAGCGCGGCGACGAGGCCCGCGACGGCGAACACGGCGGCCCCGGTGAGGGCCAGGCCGTACCCGGCGGCGCGCGCGTCGGCGAGGCTCGCGCCTGCCCCGGTGCGTGCGTCGATTCGGGCCGCCGACAGGCCGGCGAGGGTCACCAGGCCGACGGCGCTGCCGAGTTGGCGGGTGGTGTTGAGGAGCCCGGAGGCCAGGCCCGCCTGGTGCGGGGCGAGGCCCGCGGTGGCGGCGTTCGTCGTGGCGTTGAGGACGGCGCCCATGCCCGAGCCGAGGAGGACGCAGGGCCCGAGCACGTCGGTCAGGTAGCTCGAGCCCGCGTCCGCGGCGGACAGCCAGAACAGGGCTCCGGCGGCGAGGGTGAGGCCGCCGAGCAGGATCGGGCGCGGGCCCGTCCTCGGCACGAGCGGCGCGATCCCCCAGCCGCCGAGCGCCATGCCGACCGAGAGCGGGAGGTAGCTGAGGCCGGTGCGCAACGGGCTGTAGCCGAGGACCTGTTGGAGGACGAGGGTGAAGAAGTAGAAGGTGCTGAAGAGGGCGGCGATGCCGAAGAAGGCCACCAGGTTCGCGGCGGCGACCGAGCGGTTGCGGAAGATGCCGAGCGGCACCAGGGGGTGCCGGGCGAACCGGGCCTGGATCATCAGGAACGCGGCGAGCAGCAGCGCCCCGGCGAGGAGCGGGCCGAAGACGCGCGGCGACCCCCAGCCGTGCGTGGCGTACTGGGAGACGCCGTAGACGGCGGCCATCAGGCCGAGGGTGACGGTGACGGCGCCGGGCACGTCGAGACCGCTGCCCCCGGCGCCGGCCCTGCGGGGGCGGGTCTCGGGGACGACCCAGCGGACGGTGGCGAGCAGCACGATCCCGATGGGCACGTTGACGAGGAAGATCCAGCGCCACGAGAACCATTCGATGATGACGCCGCCGGCCAGTACGCCGATGGCGCCCGCGGCCCCGGAGACCGCGCTCCACCAGCCGAACGCCCGGGCGCGGGCGGCCGGTTCGGTGAACGTCGTGCCGAGCACGGTCAGGGTGGCGGGGGCCATGACGGCGGCGCCGAGGCCCTGGAAGGCGCGGGCGAGGACCAGGGTCACCGGGGCGTCGGCGGCGCCTCCGACGAGGCTGGCGAGGGTGAACAGGCCGACGCCGCACAGGAAGATGCGGCGCTGGCCGAAAAGGTCCGCGAGGCGCCCGCCGAGCAGCAGGAAGCCGCAGACGACCACCGTGTAGGCGTTGTTCACGAGTTGCAGGTTGTGCTGGGTGAAACGCAGGTCGGCGGCGATGACGGGCAGGGCCACGTTCACCACCGACGCGTCCAGCACGTTCATGAACTGGCCCAGGCAGCAGGCGGCCAGGACGAGGGAGAGCCGGTGGCCCGCGCCGCCCCCGCCGCGTCCGGCGGCCGTGTTGGGGGTCCGATCGGTGACTGTCATGGCGGGCACGCTGCGCCGGACCGATCGACCAGCGGTAGCGACACGGTCGAGTCCGCACAGGCGATCGAGAGTTCCTCCACCGCGATTGCAGGGCCGCTCGCCACAGTCCGTGCGGAACCACCGCACGGATGGCCGATATTCCACTAGGAGAGCTCGCCATGGCCAAGATCACCTACAAGCATCCGAACGGCACCGTCACCATCCTCGACGTCGAGGCGCCCAACACGGTCATGCGCGCGGCGAAGCTGAACAACGTCGACGGCATCGAGGCCCAGTGCGGCGGCTCCGCCCAGTGCGGCACCTGCCATGTGTACGTCGACCCCGAGAACACGGCGCCGCTGCCCGAGATGGACTCCGTCGAGGACGACGTGCTGTACGGCACGGCGTGCGAGCGCACCGAGTTCAGCAGGCTGAGCTGCCAGCTGCCGGTCTCCGACGCCCTCGACGGGCTGCTCGTCCACCTGCCCGAGGCGCAGAGCTGATGGCGTCGCAGTCGGTGGTCGTCGTCGGCGCGGGCCAGGCGGGCCTGGAGACGGCGGCGGCCCTGCGCGGCCGCGGTTACGAGGGCCGGATCACGCTCATCGGCGACGAACCGGCCGGGCCCTGCGACCGCCCGCCGCTGTCCAAGGGCTATCTCGCCGGAAACGTGCCGGCCGGTGACATCGCGCTGCGCCCGGCGTCGTTCTACGCCGCGCAGGACATCGAGCTGCTGTCCGGGGACAAGGTCGCCTCGCTCGACCGGGAGCGCCGCACCGTCCTGCTCGAGTCGGGCCTGCGGCTGCCGTACGGCGCGCTGGTCCTCGCGACCGGCTGCCGCCCGCGCACGCTTCCCGTGCCCGGCGCCTCGCTCACCGGCGTCCTGACGCTGCGCGGCCTGGCCGACGCGGAGGACCTGCGGCTGCGGCTCAGCGGGCCGCCGCGGAGTGTCGTCGTGGTCGGCGCCGGGTTCATCGGTCTCGAAGTGGCGGCCACCGCGCGCGGCCTCGGCCACGAGGTGACCGTCGTCGAGGCGCAGCCGAGGGCACTGGCCCGCGCGCTGACCCCGCAGATGTCGGCCCACGTCGTCGACGGCCACCGCGCGCAGGGCGTACGGGTGCTGCTCGGCCGCGAGGTGTCCGCGCTGTACGGCGACGCGGAGGGCCGGGTCCAGGTCATGGAGCTCGGGGACGGCGAGCGGATCGCCGCCGACCTCGTCGTGGTCGGTGTCGGGGTCCTGCCCAACACGGACCTCGCACTCACCGCCGACCTGGTCGTCGGCGACGGCATCGTCGTGGACGAGCTGCTGCGGACCGAGGACCCGGACATCTACGCGGTCGGTGACTGCGCCCGTTTCCCGAGCCCGCACGCGGGGCGCCACCTCCGCCTGGAGTCCGTCCAGAACGCCACCGACCAGGCGCGCTGCGCGGCCGCCGGGATATGCGGCGAGCCGTACGCGTACACCGCCGTGCCGTGGTTCTGGTCCGAGCAGTTCGCGATGCGGCTGCAGATGGCCGGGCTCACGGCCGGGCACGACGAGACCGTGACCGTCGGCGATCCGGAGGACGGGCGGTTCTCCGTCCTGTGCTTCCGAGGCGGCCGGCTGATCGGCGTCGAGTCCGTGAACCGTCCGGCGGACCACGGCATCGCGCGCCGGCTGCTCACCCACGGCACCGACCTACCACCGGCGGCGGCCCGGGAGCCGGGCTTCGACCTCAAGAAGCTCCCCCGCACGCCCGCCGGGTCCCAGAACTCCCCCACCTCCCCCACACCGTCACCATCCCGTTCAACCACTCAGGAAAGGCTGTCCATCCATGCCTGAAACCACGTCGGCGCCCGAGGGCACGACTCTCACCGCTCCCGAGCCGTCCCGGTCGAAGCATCCGTTCACGCTGCGGACCATCGGCGTCTGGCTGGCCGTGCTCGCCGTGCTGGCCGGCTTCGGTGTCGCCTCGGCCGCGGCCGCGGAGGGCGACGCCGCCCGTCCCGGCGCGAACGTCTCGCTCGTCGGCGTGTGGGACCTCACGGTGACGGTCCACACCCCTGACGGCGGCACCTCGGTGACGACTCCGCGCTTCACCTTCAACCCGGACCACAAGCTGTCGGCCCAGGGCCCGCCGGACTCGACCGGTGCGCCGCTGTACGTCGCCAAGGGCTACTGGAACCAGAAGGCGGACGGCACCATCTCGTTCTACATCACGCACCAGGGCGCGTCCGAGGGCGGCGCCATCCCCGGCACCGTCGAGGCCGTGCACCTGGGCCGGATAACGGGGAAGACGTTCAACACGGTCGCGTACGCCTTCGTCACCGAAACGCCCGGCGCCGCCCCGATCGGTCCGATCGACGTCGACTCCACGGCCACGTGGGTCTCCTCGGCTCCGACGGCCTGACGTACGCCCGCCGAGCACGTCACACGGGAAAGGTCCCGGTCCCCCGAGGGGGACCGGGACCTTTCCCGTAGGTGCGTCCCGCGTACGGGATCAGGCGCCGCGGACGACCGGCAGGCTGGTGAGCGTGTGGTTGATCTCGCCCTCGTGCCACGGCAGTTCGCTCTCGGGGACCGCGAGCCGCAGGTCCGGGAAGCGCCGCACGAGGCCGTCGATGGCGATCTCCATCTCCATCCGGCCGAGGTGCTTGCCGAGGCAGTAGTGCATGCCGTGGCCGAAGGAGATGTGCGGGTTGCGCTCGCGGGCCAGGTCGAGCCGGTCCGGGTCGGGGAAGACGTCCGCGTCCCGGTTGGCCGACGCGAGCGAGAGGAGCACGGCGTCGCCCTTGGGTATGGTCACGCCGCCGACCTCGATGTCCTCGGCCGCGATACGCGGGAATCCGGAGGTGTCGGTCGCGAACAGGTTGACGTGGCGCAGGAGTTCCTCGACGGCCCTCGGGATCCGGGAGCGGTCCTCGACGAGGTGACGCCACTGGTCCTGGTGGTCCACGAGGAGGGCCAGGACGGAGTTGGCCAGCTGGTTGGCGGTGGTGTCGAAGCCGGCGCCGATCAGCGTGAAGCCGAAGGTGACCAGCTCGGGCTCGCTGAGCCGGTCGTTGTCGTCGCGGGCCGCGATCAGCTCGGACAGCATGTCGTCGGCGGGGTTGGCGCGCTTCTCGGCGACGAGCCCGACGATGTACTCGCTGAGCTTGCCGAGCGCGTGCAGCGACTCCTCGCCGCCGGCCCGGTCGTCGACCGTGGCGAAGGCGCGCGCCCACTGCTCGAACTCCCGCAGGTCCTGGGGCGGTACGCCCAGGAGCTCCCCGATGACGGTCAGCGGGAGCGGCACCGCGAGCTGCTGCACGAGGTCCACGACCCCGTCCTTGGCCGCCATGTCGTCGAGGAGTTCGTCGGTGACCTTCTGGACGTTGTCCCGCATCCGCTCGACCCGCCGCATGGTGAACGCGCCGGCCACCAGCTTCCGCAGCCGGGAGTGCTCCGGCGCGTCGAGCGAGATGATCATCTCCGGCGTCGTGTGCATCGTGCCGCCCACGCGGGGGGCCCCTTCGCCGCAGGCCTGGGCCCGGCTGAGCCGGGGGTCGGCGGAGAGCCGCCGCACATCCTCGTAACGGGTGATCAGCCAGGCGTCCACACCTCCCGCGGTGGGCACCTTCACCACCGGCTGTTCGGCGCGCAGGGCGGCGTACGCCGGGGCGGGGCCACGGTAACTGGAACCGGTGAAGGGGAACACGCCCGCCACCGGGCAGCCGGCGCCCTGGGGCGCCGTCTCCTGGCTGAGTGTCTCCTGGGTGACTGTCACGATAGATCCTCCGCTTGGGACGTTACGGGTCGGATCTCACCGTACGGAGGGCCGATCGAGGCCAAGTCGCCCTGAACTAGAGCAAGTTGAGATGCTCCGCCGCACATGGCGAAGGGGGCGTCCATGGTGCCGGACGCCCCCTCGCCGTGCGGTACGGATCAGCCCTCCGGGCCGAGCAGCACCGCGGAGTAGTTCTTGCGGGCGGCGGTGTCGTACTGCAGCGCCACATGGCTCGTCGCCGATGTGATGTCCCGCCAGAAGCGCTGGAGCGTGTGCCCCTCGCCGAGGCCGCCGGTCCCGGCCGCGCCCACGAGGAGGGCCACGGCCTCGCGCAGGATCTCGGCGGCGAAGGTGGCGTTCCGCTCGTTGCGCGCCATGTGCTCGGGGGTGAAGAGGCGCTGGTCGAGGACCTGGGCGTTCTCCATGACGAGGTGGCGTGCGGCGTCGATCCGGCCGGAGGCACGTACGACCGTCAGTTCGGCGGTCTGGTTGCGCCGGCGCCCCTGGATCGATCCCGTACAGGCGGCCAGCGCGCCGGTGGCGGCGCCGACGACGGGGGCGATGAAGGTCAGGCCGCCCACCGCCTGGAAGGGCACGTTGTGCGCGGACACGCGCGAGGCGCCGTTGCGGCCGGTGAGCATGTCGGTGCGGTCGAAGGTCAGATGCTCCGGTACGAACACGTCGTCGACGACGACCGTGTGGCTGCCGGTGGCCCGCATCCCGATGCTGTCCCAGGTCTCGCGCACGGTGTACGTGCCCCGCGGCAGGGTGAAGAAGCGCAGTTGCGGTGGTCCCTCACCGCCCGCGACGGCCGCACACACCATCACCCAGTCGGCGAAGTCGACGGCGCTGACGTAGGCCCACTCGCCGGTGACCCGCCAGCCGCCGTCCGCCTGCCTGGCCCGCCCGGCGGGCATCAGACCGGTCGCCACGACCGTGTCGGGGCCCGCGCCCCACAGCTCCTGGTGTCCCTGCTCGGGCAGGTGCGAGGCGAAGCGGGCCGAGTACGCCGCGAGCGAGGCGCACCAGGCCGAGGCGGCGCAGCCCTCGCCGACGGACATGACGGCCCGCGTCAGGTCCGCGAACGAGCCCTCCGTGCCACCGAACCGCGCGGCCACGAAGTGCCGGGCGAACCCGGCCTCCCGTATCGCGTCGGTGACCTCGCGGGACAGGCTGCGGCCCGTGTCCGCGTCCGCCGCGTGGCGCGTCGCGAGCAGGCGTATCCCGTCGGCGGCGGCGACGAGCCCGGTGGCGGGGACCGCCGGGCCGGCGTCGGGAGCGGCGAGGACGCCGAGGTCGACGCTCACGATCCTGACCCGTCCGTGAGGGCGCGGGCGAAGCGCTCCAGCGTCTCGCCGGGGCTCGGCCCGTCGAGCGCCTTGAAGATCCGCTCGGCGCCGGGTCCGTGGCGGTCCAGCTTGACGTGGGCGAGCGAGACACGGGTGTGTCCCGCGTCGACGGCCTCGAAGTCGACCTCGATCTGGCTGGCGCCGTCGTCGGTGGGAATGGACTGCCAATTGGGGTCGATCCGCCAGGTCATGACGACGCGGCGGCCCGGCACCCACTCCAGCACGCGGCCCCAGGCGATCTCGGTGCCTTCCACGTCCCACTCGTAGTAGCGCCCGCCGACGCCCGCCTCGAAGGCGAGGCCGGCCCGCTCCTTGCGCACCAGGATGTGACTCGGCGGCCACCAGTCCGCCGGGCGCTCGGTGAAGACCTTGAAGCACTCGTCGGGCGTCGCCGCCACGGTCACCGACTTCCTGACGTCGGGCAGGGTCTGCGTCTGCTCGGGCACGGGGCCTCCTCGCTCCGGCCAGGTATCCGCCCGGCCACGGCATCGAATGCACCCAAGCTGACGGCCCGCGCTAGGCCCCGTGTCGAGTACGGCTCGAACAGCCGGCCTCCACCGCGGCTCCACCCGGGGGCGAGAAACCCGCAAGGCCACGGGCCCACCGTCGAGCCGACGTGGACCGGATCGACACGAGCGATGGGGAGAGCACGATGACAGACGCGGGACGACGAGTGGCCTTCGTCACCGGGGCGACCAGCGGGATCGGCCTGGCCGTGACCGAGCTGCTGGCCCGGCAGGGCGTCGCGGTGTTCGGTGTGGCGCGGGACGCGGAGAACGTCCGCACCATGGTCAAGGCGCAGCGCGAGCAGGGCCACGAGGTGGCCGGCACGGTGTGCGACGTGACGTCCGTGGCGCAGATCCAGGAGGCCGTGGCCGCCGCCGTGGCCGAGTACGGCCGCATCGACATCCTCGTCAACAACGCGGGCCGCGGCGGTGGCGGGGTGACCGCGGAGCTGCCCGACGCGCTCTGGGACGACGTGATCGAGACCAACCTGAACGGCACCTTCCGAGTCACCCGGGAAGTGCTCAGCACGGGCCTGATGCGCGAGGGGTCCTGGGGACGGATCATCAACATCGCCTCCACCGGCGGCAAGCAGGGCGTCGAGCTCGCCGCGCCCTACTCCGCCTCCAAGCACGGAGTGATCGGCTTCACCAAGGCCGTCGGCAAGGAGCTCGCCGCGACCGGCATCACCGTGAACGCCGTCTGCCCCGGTTACGTCGAGACCCCCATGGCCCAGCGCGTGCGGCAGGGCTACGCGGGCCACTACGGAGTGAGCGAGCAGGAGATCCAGGAGAAGTTCAACGCCAAGATCCCGCTCGGCCGTTACTCCACCCCCGAGGAGGTCGCCGGGCTCGTCGGCTACCTCGCGTCGGACCCGGCCGGGTCCATCACCGCCCAGGCCATGAACGTCTGCGGTGGGCTCGGCAACTACTGATGGCCCCGGTGCCGCCGATCCCGGCGACGCCTGCGACGGCCCTGACGACGAGCAGAAACGGAGTACCTGACATGACTGCTGTGACCGCCGGCGCAACTCTCGCCGAACCCGACGTGGCCGCCTTCCGGGCCGCGATGGGCCGATTCCCGACGGGCGTCACCCTGCTCACCCAGGGAAGCGGCGACGAGACCATCGTGATGACCCTGAACAGCCTCACCTCGGTCTCGCTCGACCCGATGCTGATCCTCGTCTCCGTCAAGGCGTCCGGCCGGATGCGCCCGCGGATATCGCAGGCGGGCAGCTTCGCCGTGAGCGTGCTCACCGAGGCGCAGCTGGATCTGGCGCTGGAGTTCTGCCGGCCCGACCGGCCGGAGGGCCGCGCCGCGATGCTGCGTCTGTCCGCCGAGGAGGGCGTCACCGGCAACGCCGTGCTGCCCGCTGCGGAGACGTACGTCGAGTGCGTGCTGGACGCGGAGTACACGGCCGGCGACCACACGCTGCTGATCGGCCGGGTCGTCGCCCTGTCCGGCGGGTCGTCCGAGCCGGACCCGCTCCTGTTCCACCAGGGCAAGTTCGGCCGGCTGTCGCCCGCCTCGTCCAGCTCGTCCGCCTCGTCCGCCGAGCAGAGGGAGGCGGCCGCGTGAGTGCGACCACTGCGTCCTCGGTGGCTGCGCCCGGCAGCCTGCGGCAGGTCGCCGACGGGGTGTACGCCTTCGTCCAGCCGGAAGGCGGCTGGTGCCTGAACAACGCCGGCCTCGTCGCCGGCGGCGGCCAGGCGGTCCTGATCGACACGGCGGCGACCGAGCCCCGCACCCGCAGGCTGCGCGAGGAGGTGGAGCGCGTGGTGCCGGGCGGCCCGGACTACGTGGTCAACACCCACTTCCACGGCGACCACACGTTCGGCAACGGCCAGTTCACGCCGCGTGCCGCCGTCGTTGCGCACGCGGGCACCCGGTCCGACACGCAGGAGGCGGGCCTCGGCCTGCGCCACCTGTGGCCGGACGTCGAGTGGGGCGAGACCCCGCTGACCCTGCCCACACTCACCTTCCGGGACGAGCTCACCCTGCACGCGGAGGGCGGCCTGCGCACCGAGCTGCTCCACGTGGGCCCCGCCCACACCGCGAACGACGTGATCGCGTGGGTGCCGGAGCGCGGCGTGCTGTTCACCGGGGACGTGGTGTGGTCGGGGGTGACCCCGTACCTCCTGATGGGCTCCGTCACCGGGTCGCTGCGGGCCCTGGAGCGCATGCGCGCGCTCGGTGCCTCCGTGGTCGTCCCCGGGCACGGTCCGGTCGGCGGCCCCGAGCTCCTCGACGCGACGGAGGCCTACGTCCACTGGCTCCAGGACCTCGCGCGGGACGGCCTGCGGCGCGGCGTGGGCCCGCTCCAGGCGGCCCGGGACGCGGACCTCGGCGCGTTCGCCGGGCTCCTGGACTCCGAGCGCCTGGTCGGAAACCTGCACCGCGCGTACGCCGAACTCGAGGGCCTGGCCCCCGGCGCCCGTATCGACGTCGCGGCGTCCTTCAAAGAGATGGTCGCCTTCCACGGCGCCCTGCCCACCTGCCACGCCTGACCTCCCGGACCGGAACCTCACAGACCGGAACCTCACAGCCCGGAACCTCACAGCCGTTACTCACAGACCGGAGGCCGAGACCCCGCACCGACGAAACCGCCGTACTGAAAGGAGTCGTCGATGGAGACGATTCTGCTGGACCGCGAGACGCATGTGGCACCCCCGACGCACCTGGAGTTCCACGGGGTGCCCTGCCGGATACCTCTACTGCTGGCCGGGGACCTCGACGACGACGGGAGTGAACCCCACATCTGCCGGAGCATCGACTGAGCCGCCGCCCAGAACGTGTCATCGGGCCGGCACATGGCCGAGGGGCCCCTCGAAGGGGCCCCTCGGCCATGTGCCGGATCTCCGTGTTCAGGCCGGTTCCGTGTACGGGCCGGTCAGGAGGCCGCGGGAGCAGCGGGGCTGTCGCGGTGGATGACGCGGGAGCGGGTCAGCAGCCCGCCGTCGCGGCGCACGAGCACGTCGTCGACCGTGAACGTCGGCTGGAAGGAGACCTTCCCCTCGCGGTCGGTCTGGGTGACCAGCGTGTAGTAAGAGACCCGGATGGTGTCCCCGTCCTGGGGGTCGGCCTCTATGAGGAGGTGGCCGAACCAGTGGCGTACGGCGATGTCCTTGTAGCGCGGCAGGTTGGCGCGCATCCCGGCGATCATCTCCACCCGGCCGCTCTGCCGCTGACCGCCCGCGTGGACGACCTCCCCGTCGTCGGTGAACGTGTCGGCGAAGCCCTCGATGTCCAGGGCGTCGACCCGTCGCATCTGCTGGGCGTAGAACGTCTGCACCTCGGCGTACAGGTCACCCGTGACCTGCTGGCGGAGGGTCCCGACGGACTGAGACATGGCGAACTCCCTTCGCGGCGGCCCTTCCGGCCGCCCGTCGTCGGCATCAGCCTGCCGGGCGCGGCTGCAGCGTCACTGGAGAGGCGCTCGCGGTGACCGGCCGGCGCCCCTGGCCAGCACGGTGAGTGGAATGGCAGGATCGCCCGCATGCCCAAGGCCCTCCCCCGTATCAGCAGGCGCCGAGCCCTGGAGGGCTCGGCCGCCGCCCTCGTGCTCCTCGGGCTGCTCCTGTGGTGGCTGCTGCCGCTGGACGACGGGAGGCCGGGGGGCAGCGTGACCATCAGTACGGGCCAGCGGACCGGGGTGTACGAGCGCTACGGCAACCTCCTCAAGACCGCGCTCGGCCACGACCTGCCGGACCTCGACGTGCGCCTGACCAACAGCGAGGGGTCCCAGGAGAATGTCGAGCGGGTCGCCACCGGGAAGGCCGATTTCACGATCGCGGCCGCCGACGCCGTGGAGAAGTACAAGCTTCAGGGCGGTGCCGGAGGGGACCGGCTGCGCGGCTGTGCCCGCCTGTACGACGACTACGTGCAGCTGGTCGTGCCCCGCTCGTCGTCGATCAGGTCGGTGCAGGACCTGCGCGGCCTCCGGGTCGCCGTGGGCGGCAGGGGCTCCGGGGTACGGCTCATCGCGGAGCGCGTGGTCGAGGCCGCCGGCCTCGACCTGGAGAAGGACATGAAGCCGGTCTCCACGGGGATCGACGGCATGCCCCAGGCGCTCAAGAAAGGCGACATCGACGCCTTCTTCTGGTCGGGCGGCCTGCCGACGACCCATGTGCGCAAGCTGTCGGAGAACTACCCCATCCGTCTCGTCGAGCTCGGCAACCTCGTCGACGCCCTGCACAAGCAGGGCGGCGCGTCCCGCTACTACCGGGCCGCCGTGATGCCCGCGGACGCCTATCCGGACGCGCAGCAGGGCGTCTCGGTGCCCACGCTGGCCGTGGCGAACCTGCTGGTCACCACGGACCGTGCGGACCCCCGCCTCACGGAGGCGCTGACGCGCACGGTGATAGACAGCCGCGACCACATCGGCACGCAGGTGCACGCGGCCCAGCTCGTCGACCTGCGGACGGCGCTCTACACGGATCCGCTGGCGCTGCACGAGGGCGCCCGCCGCTACTACCGCTCGGTGAAGCCGTAGGGCCCTGGCCCGCCGCCTCAGCCTTCCCGATGGGTCCGGGGCACCGCCACCGTCACGCGCAGCCCGTGCGGCTCGTGAGGGGCGTACGTGATGGAGCCGCCGCCCGCCGCGAGCAGCGCCCGCGAGATGGACAGGCCGAGGCCCGAGCCCTTGACGTTCTGGTGTCCGGCGCTGCGCCAGAACCGGTCGCCGATCCGCGCGAGTTCGTCCTCGCGCAGGCCCGGACCCCGGTCCGCGACCACGATCTCCGTGGACTCTCCGTTACGGGCGACGCAGACCTTCACCTCCTCGCCGGAGGGGGTGAACTTCAGGGCGTTGTCGATCACCGCGTCCAGGGCACTCGACAGCGTCACGGAGTCCGCCCAGCCGGTGACCGCGGGGCAGTCCTCGGTCAGCGTCACGCCCTTCTCGTCGGCGACCGGCCGCCAGGCGCCCACGCGTTCGGTCACCAGCTCGCCGATGTCCGTGAGCCGCAGGTCCGCCTCGGTGTGTTCGGCGAGGGCCAGGTCGAGGAGGTCGTCGAGGACCGAGGCGAGCCGCTTGCCCTCCGTGCGCACCGAGGCGATCTCCTCGTTCCCCTCGGGCAGTTCGAAGGCCAGGAGTTCGATGCGCAGGAGCAGGGCGGCGAGCGGATTGCGCAGTTGGTGCGAGGCGT
Organism: Streptomyces sp. NBC_01446; assembly: GCF_026340095.1. GTDB lineage: Bacteria > Actinomycetota > Actinomycetes > Streptomycetales > Streptomycetaceae > Streptomyces > Streptomyces aureus. The sequence continues at coordinate 2,206,159 of NZ_JAPEPO010000001.1, forward strand.
CGGCGACGAAGGCGCGCTGCTGCTCCAGGACGTCCTCGACGTTGTCGGCCATCTCGTTGAACGACCGGGCCAGGCGCTGGAGTTCCGGCGGTCCGCCGGCCGAGGCGACGCGGGACTTCAGGCGTCCGGTGGCGATGTCGTGGGTGGTCGCGTCGAGGACGCGCACGGGCCGCAGGACCCAGCCCGTCAGCCGCAGCGCGGCGCCGACGGCCAGGAGCATCGCGGCCGCCTCGCCCGCCGCGATGAACAGCCATCCCTGGAGCGTCTTGGAACGCATCTTGCCGGTGGGCGAGTCGGTGACGACGACCGCGACGACGTCACCGTCGCTGATGACCGGTGACGCGACGACGAGCCGGCCGCGCTGCCAGGGCCACACCTGCCGGGGGTCGTGGCTGCCGCGCGAGAACAGGGCCTCGTCGAAAGCCTCGCGCACGGCTCCGTCGTGGGGCAGCTGCCAGCCGTCCGGGGCGCGCCCCATGGGGTCGCTGTTGCGGTAGAAGACGCCCGCGCGGATCCCGTACACCTCGTAGTAGCGGGTGAGTTCGTTCTGCAGGGTCTGCTGGCGCTCGTCCGTGACGCGTACGCGGGAACCCGTCGAGCGCTTGGTGACGAACTGGGCCAGCGCGGCAAAGCGTGCCGTGTCGTCGATGCGGTCGACGACGACCTTCTGCTGCTGGGCGGCCGCCACGCTCACGGCGAGCGGGAAGCCGAGCGCGAGCAGCACGCCCGCCATGAGGACGATGAGCAGCGGCAGGAGGCGAGCGCGCACCCGCGGCCTCTAGGCGGCCGGCGCGACGAGCCGGTACCCGACGCCGCGCACGGTCTCGATGAGGGCGGGCATGCGCAGCTTGGAGCGCAGGGACGCGACATGCACCTCCAGGGTGCGGCCCGTCCCCTCCCAACTGGTGCGCCAGACCTCGCTGATGATCTGTTCCCGGCGGAACACCACCCCGGGGCGCTGTGCGAGCAGCGCCAGGAGGTCGAACTCCTTGCGGGTCAGTTGGACGACCGAACCGTCCACGCTGACCTGGCGGGTGGGCAGTTCGATGCGCACGGACCCGAGCCGCAGACCGTCCTCGGCCGACGCGGAGGTCTCGTCCGGCACACTGCGCCGGCTGACCGCGTGGATGCGGGCGAGCAGCTCCCCGGTGTCGTACGGCTTCACCACGTAGTCGTCGGCGCCGAGGTTGAGGCCGTGGATGCGGGAGCGTACGTCCGCGCGCGCGGTCACCATGATCACCGGTGTCGCCGTGCGCTTGCGGATCTTGCCGCACACCTCGTAGCCGTCCTGGTCGGGCAGGCCGAGATCGAGGAGTACGACACCGAAGGCGTCCGCCTCGGGGACGAGCTTCCGGAGCGCTTCCTCGCCGCTGCGGGCGTGCGTCACCTCGAAGCCGTGCCGGGCGAGGACCGCCGACAGAGCGGCGGCGACATGGTCGTCGTCCTCGACGAGAAGCAGTCTCATCACGGCCCCCTTCGGTTCATCGGTCGTTCGGTCGTGGCACGCCGACGGGCGCTAACCCTGCGCGCGCGAGAAGCACACCAGGGCATCCACTCCGAAACATAAGGACGCCGTCAAGAGCGTTCCGGTTACCGAAGCCTTCCGTTATCCAGCCGGTACGCGCCGGGCCACCCTCTTCACGCATCGTGTCCGGTCGCGGCCGGATCGTTATGCTCAAGTTCCGCTCAGATGTAATGACGCTGGTCGTACGGCGTCATTACTGTCCTCCCAACCGAGGAGGATGGAGCAAGACCCCGATGACCGATGTATCGGTGACCAAGGACGCCATTCCCGCGGCCGACGAGCTGGTCGTGCTGAATCAAGTCAACAAGCACTTCGGCGCGCTGCACGTGCTCCAGGACATCGACCTGACCATCTCGCGTGGTGAGGTCGTCGTCGTCATCGGACCCTCGGGCTCCGGCAAGTCGACGCTGTGCCGCACGATCAACCGCCTGGAGACCGTCGACACGGGTGCCATCACGATCGACGGCAAGCCGCTGCCCCAGGAGGGCAAGGAGCTGGCCCGCCTCCGCGCGGACGTGGGCATGGTCTTCCAGTCCTTCAACCTCTTCGCGCACAAGACCGTGCTCGAGAACGTGATGCTGGGGCAGATCAAGGTCCGCAAGGCGGATAAGACTGCGGCCGAGGCCAAGGCCCGCACCCTGCTCGACCGGGTGGGCGTCGGCACGCAGGCGGACAAGTACCCCGCGCAGCTCTCCGGCGGGCAGCAGCAACGCGTTGCGATCGCACGGGCGTTGGCGATGGACCCCAAGATCATGCTCTTCGACGAGCCGACGTCGGCCCTCGACCCGGAGATGATCAACGAGGTCCTCGAGGTCATGCAGCAGCTCGCCCGTGACGGCATGACGATGATCGTCGTCACCCACGAGATGGGCTTCGCGCGCTCGGCGGCCAACCGCGTGGTCTTCATGGCGGACGGACGGATCGTCGAAGAGGCCACCCCCGACCAGTTCTTCAGCAACCCGCGCAGCGACCGGGCCAAGGACTTCCTGTCGAAGATCCTGCACCACTGACGCCCACCGAGGCTGACGCACGGGCGTCCGACTTTCCCACGGCCGAATTCTGCCGAAACGAAGGATATTCACCATGAAGCTCCGCAAGTCCGCCGCCGCGGCGGCCACTGTCGCCGTACTCGCCCTCGCCGCCACCGCGTGCGGCGGCGACTCCGGCAACGCCGGTGACAAGCCCGCCGGCGGCGCCGGCGGCAAGGACCAGCCGAAGCTGCCCACGTACACGGTCGCCTCGGGCGTGAAACTGGACTCCGCGACGCTGAAGCGGGCGCAGAAGGCCGGAAAGATCGTCATCGGCGCCAAGAACGACCAGCCGTACCTCGGTTTCCAGGACACCGACGGCAAGCGCTCCGGCTTCGACATCGAGATCGCCAAGATGGTCGCCGCCGACCTCGGCTTCAAGCCGTCGCAGATCGAGTTCAAGACGATCGACTCGAACGTCCGTGAGACGACCATCTCCAAGGGCGAGGTCGACCTCTACGTAGGCACCTACACGATCAACGACGAGCGCAAGAAGCAGGTCGGTTTCGCCGGCCCGTACTTCATGGCCGGCGCCGACCTCCTCGTCCGCGGCGACGAGAAGGGCATCACGGGTCCGGAGTCCGTCAAGGGCAAGACGGTCTGCTCCATCAAGGGCTCGACCCCGCTCCAGGAGATCAAGAAGGCCAAGTACGGCGCCAAGACCGTCGAGCTTTCCAAGTACTCCGAGTGCGTGCAGCAGCTGCTCAACAACGAGGTCGACGCCGTCACCACCGACGACGCGATCCTCAAGGGCTACGCCGCCCAGCGCCCCGGCAAGCTGAAGGTCGTCGGCAAGCCGTTCACCGAGGAGCCGTACGGCGTCGGCATGAACAAGGACGACAAGGCGCTGCGCGAGGCGGTCTCGAAGGCCATCGAGGCGCACGAGAAGAACGGCGACTACAAGAAGGCGTACGACGCGACGCTCGGCCTGTCCAAGTCCGCGTACACCGCGCCGCCGGCGCTCGAGCGCTACTGACGCGCTGACGGTGCGGGCCCCGGCCCGCACCGTACGACCCCCCGGCAGTGACCGGCCCGCCACGGGCGCAACCGCACAGTGCGCCCGTGGCACGGCCCTCGCTGCCTGTCCGCCGCCGCCCACGAGGACATCCCCGTGAACGTATTGCTCGACCATCTCGCGGAATTCCGCGAGGGGTTCATAGGCACCGTCCTGCTGACCCTGGCCAGCGGGCTCCTCGCGATGGTCCTGGGTGTCATCATCGCCGGGTTCCGTGTCTCACCCGTGCCCCCGCTGCGCTTCTTCGGCACCGCCTGGGTCACGCTCTTCAGGAACACCCCGCTGACCCTGCTCTTCCTTGTGGCGTGGTTCGTCGTTCCGGTCATCTTCATGCCGGGCCTCAGCCCGTGGGCCAAGGCCCTCATGGCGCTGGGCTTCTACACTTCGGCGTTCGTGTGCGAGGCCGTCCGGTCCGGCATCAGCACGGTGCCGCTGGGACAGGCCGAGGCCGCCCGGTCCATCGGAATGACCTTCTTCCAGACGCTGCGCCTGATCATCCTTCCGCAGGCCACCCGCACCGTCCTGCCGCCGCTCAGCTCGATCTTCATCGCCCTGACGAAGAACTCGGCGATCGCGGGCGCGTTCAGTGTCACCGAGCTGTTCGGCGTGCAGAAGCTGCTCAGCGACCAGGGCTTCGCCATCGCCTGGATCTTCCTCTGGGTGGCTCTCGGCTACCTGGTCATCACCTTCACCATCAGCGGTCTCTTCCGGCTGCTCGAGCGGCGCATGGGGGTCGCACGATGAGTTCGAGCGTCCTGTACGACGCACCGGGCCCCAAGGCCCGGGTGCGCAACCGCATCTACACGGTCCTCGGCTCCCTCGCCGTGCTCGGCCTGATCGCGTTCACCCTCTACCGGATGAACGTCAAGGGGCAGCTGGAGCCCGAGGTCTGGAACATCTTCAACAACGCCGGTGTGCGGACCAGCATCCGCGACGGCGTGGTCACCACGCTGAAGGTGTTCGCCGTCGCCGGCGTGCTCTCCCTGGTGCTCGGCCTGCTCCTGGCCGTCGCGCGCCTGTCCGAGCACAAGACGGTGCGCTGGGCCGCCACGGGCTTCATCGAACTGTTCCGCGCGATCCCGCTGCTGATCACGATCTACGCCCTGTGGTTCCTGTTCCTGACCTACAAGAACGGCCTCGGCGTCGTCGGCGACAACACCGCCTTCTGGGCGCTCGTCATCGGCCTGACCGTCTACAACGGCTGTGTGCAGGCCGAGGTGATCCGGGCGGGCGTCAACGCCGTGCCGCGCGGACAGGTGGAAGCCGCGTACGCACTGGGGCTGCGCAAGTCGCAGGTCATGACGATGCTGCTGCTGCCGCAGGCCGTGCGCTCCATGCTGCCGACCATGATCAGCCAGCTCGTGGTGACCCTCAAGGACACCTCGCTCGGCTACATCATCACCTACAGCGAGCTGCTGTTCGCGGCCCGCACGATGGCCAGCAACATCATCGTCAACGGCGAGAACCCCATCACCGCGGTGGTCATCGTCGTCGGCGCGATCTACGTGGCACTGTGTCTGGCCCTGGCCGGACTCGCCACCTGGATCGAGCGGCGTGGCCGTCGCGCGAAGACGGGCATCGCGGTGGCAGCCGCGACCGAGCCCTCCGTCGTGGACGGGACCGACTGAAGCGCTCTGCAGAAGAACTGACGAGATGTGAGCAGACGGAGGCAGTGGCATGATCGCCACTGCCTCCGTCACTTGACGCAAGCACCCGCAATGGGTTGCATACGTTCTGTGATCGCGCACCCCGCTCCAACTGCCCTTTCTTGTACGCCTCCCACAGCACTCCCCGGGGCAGGAGGAGCCGCGCCGTGGACCCGGTGATCGTCGTCGGCGCCGGCCCCGTCGGGCTCACGCTCTCCCTCGCTCTCGCCCGCCAAGGCGTGCCCTCCGTCGTGCTCGACGAGGGCCCCGGCAAGGACGAACAGCGCCCCGCACGGACCGTGATCCTCCGCGAGGACACCGCCGCCCTCGTGGAGCGGCTCGCCCGGACGTCGTTCGACGCGACCGGCTCACGCTGGACCGGCTGGCGTTCCCTGCGGCGCAAACAGGTGATGCGGGAGCTCACCTTCGGTGAGCAGATGCCCTCGCCCCTGCATCTGGCCCAGCACGAACTGACGGGTGCCCTGCGGGAGGCCGCCGCCGGCGAGCGGCTCATCAAGATCGCCGTGAACAGCCGCCTCGACTCGATCGAGCAGGAGAGCGGCGCACTGACCGCGCACACCCGCGGCGCGAAGGGCACCTGGTGGCGCGGGAGCTTCCTGGTGGGCTGCGACGGCCCGCGCTCCACGGTCCGCAAGCTGCTCGACATCCGCTTCCCCGGCCGCACGTCCGTCGAGCGACACGCCGTCGCCGCGCTGCGCACGGAACTTCCCTGGCCCGGCGAGGCGTTGCTTCATCGGAGCCTTCCCTGGCGGACGTCGGGCCCGTCCGGCGGGGAGGTCGTCGGCCGCCCCCTCGCCGAGGGCGCCTGGCGCCTCGACTGGCTGCTGCCGCCCCGCAGCGAGCTGATCACGCCCGACATCCTGGTGACCCGCATCCGGGAGACGCTGGCCGGCTGGTGCGCCGGCTCGACACCGCCGTACGAGCTGCTGGACACAGGAGTGCACACGGTTCACCACCGCCTGGCCCGGCGGTGGCGGGTCGGCCGGGTCTTCCTCGCCGGGGACGCGGCGCACCTGCTGGGCGCGCTCGGCACCCAGGGCCTCGACGAGGGCCTGAGGGACGCGGACAACCTCGCCTGGAAGCTGGCTCTCGCCTGGCACGACGGCCCGCACGAGGCGCTCCTCGACAGCTACCAGGCCGAGCGCCGCGCCGTCGTCGCGGGCCGGCTGCGCGCCGCCGACCAGGCACTGCCGATACTGCGGGGCGGCAAGGGGCTGCGCTCGTACGTCGCCGGATCCACGCGCGGCCATGACGCGCTGCTCACGGACGGTCATCTGGGGCACGGGGCGCTGGGCGCTCCGGGGGCGTACGCCGACTCGCCTCTCGCGCCGGAACCCTCCGATGCGGCGGTCGACGTGGGTACGGCTCCGGGCGCGCCGATCCGGGACGTGCGGGTCACGGCCCCCGACGGGTCCTTCGTCCGGCTGCGCGACCGGCTCGGCCTCGGGCACCTGCTCGTCGTCCTGATCGCGCCCGGCACGGGTGTGTGGGAGCGGCGGCACTGGGTCTCGGCCGGGGTCATGCCACGGCTCGCGGCCGCCGTCACGGCCCTGCCGCACGAGTCGGAGCTGCTGGTCGCGGAGAGTTACCCGGGCGCCCCGGCGCACTCCGTTCTGCTTGTGCGCCCGGACGGCCACCTGGTCACGGCCCTGAGCGGGGTGCATCCCGCTCAGCTGTACGCGGCCGCGCAAGCCGCGCTCGGGGGGCCCGTGGAGGACGGCGCGAAGGCCGGGAGCGCCGCCCGAACGAGTTGACCGACCCCCTCCGCCATGGTGTACTCCGAAACGTGACCGACACCGACGTGCGCCTGTGGCGGAGGGTCCATATGGACCTCGTCCGCTATGTGGGCTGCGTGTGTCGCCCGTCCTGCTGAATTCGCCGCTCCCCCTGCGCGCCCCCCTTTCACCGGGTTCACCGGTTCTTCCGGGCCTTCTCGCGCGCTTTCCGCGAACCTTCAGGACGGTATCCGTGTCTGCCTCAGCCTCCCCTTCCCTGGTGACCGCCGCGCCCACGCAACGTGACCTCCTCGACTTCGTACGCCGTACCGCCGAGGACCACGAACTCATCGCCTCGCTCCCGCTGGACCCCGAGGGCCGCACATGGGTGCGGCTCGAAGGGCCCGGCGGCAGCGAGGCCTGGCTCATCGGCTGGCCGCCCGGCACCGGCACCGGCTGGCACGACCACGCCGAATCCGTCGGTGCCTTCCTCACGGCGTCGGGCGAGCTCAGGGAGAACTCACTCGCGGCCCGACTGCCCGCCGACGGCTGGAAGACTCTCGAGCTGTCCGAAGGAGTCGACCGCGAACGGACGTTGGCCGCGGGCAAGGGCAGGGCCTTCGGGCAGCACCATGTGCACGAGGTCCTCAACGAGAACACGAGCGAGCACGCGATCTCCGTGCACGCCTACTACCCGCCGCTCCCGCAGATCCGCCGCTACAGCCGCACGGGCGCGGTGCTGCGGCTCGAGACGGTGGAGCGGCCGGAGGACTGGCAGTGAGGAGCGGGGGCAGGGTGGGTGACGTGACTGCTGGGGTGAGTGACGTGAGCGGCCCGCGGAGTGAACGGCCCGAGGGCATCGACGAGTTGCTCGACCGGGTGCGCCTCGGCCTGGACCGGGTCGACGCCGATGAGGCGTACACGGCCGCCACGGCGGGCGACGCGCTCCTCGTGGACATCCGCTACGCGGCGCTGCGCGAGCGGGACGGGCTGATCCCCGGAGCACTCGTGGTGGAGCGCAACGAACTGGAATGGCGGCTCGATCCGCAGGGCAGCCATCGCGCGGCCGAGGCCACGAGCCACGATCTGCGCGTCGTGGTCGTCTGCAACGAGGGCTACGCGTCGAGTCTCGCCGCGATCTCCCTGCGGCAGTTGGGGCTGCACCGGGCCACGGATCTGGTCGGCGGTTTCCAGGCGTGGAAGGCGGCGGGGCTGCCGGTGGCCGAGTGACGGTCGCGCGCGGCTGCGCGTGCGGCTGCAGGAGTACGTGATGGTGGGTGCCTCCGAGGTAAGGGGCGCCCACCATTGCGTACTGCCCCTTACTCCTTGGCTGTGGCCACCTCTACCGGTCGGGGCCTCAGGGCGGCGTGGCCGGGCAGCGCGGTCGCGGTGAGCGCGAGGAGTCCGGCGGCGGCGACCACTGCCACGTAGACGAGGGGTGTGACGGCGGGGGCGGCGCTGCCGGTCATGCCGACACTGAACGCCGTCAGGACGGCCAGTGCGATACCGCTGCCCAGGACCGTGCCGATGAAGAGCACGGCGAGGGCCTCGGTGCGCAGCATCCTCAGGACCTGACGGCGGGTGGCGCCGGCGAGGCGGAGCATCGCGAACTCCCGGATGCGTTCGGAGACCGACATCGCGAGGGTGTTGACGACGGCGATCGCGGTGAACGCGAGGATCAGGCCCATGGCGAGGAGGTTGACCTCGGCGTTGTCCTGCTGGCGTTCGGCCTGCAGGTCGTCGGCCGCCCCGGGAGCGAGAACGCGCAGGCCGGGGAACTCCTGGACGGCGCCCGCGAGTTGTTCCTGTGTACGGCTGGTCCTGACGAGCACGGAGGAGGCGAGGGGATTGTCGACGTGCCGGGCCACCAGGTCATGGGCCAGGGTCAGATCGCCGAAGCCGAGACCCTTCGCGTAGACGGCCGCCACGACGAGGGTGGCCGGCGTGCCGTCCCCGAGTGTCAGCTTCAGTCTGCTGCCGGGCTCCAAGTGGAGCTGACCGGCGGCGAGTTCGCTGACGGCGACGCCGTCCCGCCGGAAGTCCTTCAGCGATCCCGCGGTGACGTCCGGGTCCCACGTACGCGTGAGGCCGTCACGGGTGACGCCCTGAGCCGGGTACTTGTCGAGTCCTACGCGCACGGTGGTGCGGACGACCTCGGTCGCGACGGTGCCCTTGACGGTACGGAGCTTCCGTGCGGCCTCGGCGGGGACCCCGGGGCCCTGGGCCGCGACGATCCAGTCGGCCCGGATCCCTTCGCGCGCCTGAGCCCGTGCCGCGTTGCCCAGGGTCGGCTGGGTGAAGAGGACGGTGCAGGTCAAGCCGATGAGGAGGGCGAGCGGGGTGACGGCGGCGGCCATCCGGGCGGCATTGCCACGGAGGTTGGCGGTGGCCAGCTTGCCGCCGGGCCCGGTGAGGCGCAGCGGTCCGGCCAGGAGGACCGCGGCACCCTTCACAAGGAGCGGGCCGAGCAGTGCGACGGAGGAAGCGAGGACGACAACAGCCAGGAAGGTCACCGGGGTTGACGCCGGTTCGGTGCGCAGCACGCCGAGTACGGCGACGAGGACAGCGCCGCCCGCGAGAAACGCGATCCCGGCTGCGACGCGACCCCAGGCGGGCCGGGCACGCTCGACCCTGGCCTCCGTGAGTGCTTCGGCCGGGCGGATACGGGCGATGCGGCGGGCGGAGATCCGGGCGGCGGCCCAGGCTCCGAAGAGCGTGGCGCCGACGGCCGCGAACAACGGGAAGACGCTGATGGTCCGTTCGAGGGCCGGCGGCACCGCTCCGAGTTCGACGAAGCGGTGATACAGCCACCCTCCGAGCGGAAGCCCGGCGAGGGAGCCGAGGACACCCGCGGCGGCGCCGACGATGAGCGCCTCACGGCCCAGGAGCTTGCGGATCTGCCCGGGCGTGGCCGCGATGGCGCGCAACAGGGCGAGTTCGCGATGGCGTTGCTGAACGGACAGCGCGAAGGTGCCGACGACGACGAGGACCGCGACGAGGAGGGAGGTGCCGCCCATCGCGCCACCCATGCTGACGAGCTTGATGCGGGCACCCGCCGCGTCGAGGAACTCGACGGGGCCACGGGCGTCGCCGGTGGTGACCTGGGCGGTCGTGCCGTCGAGTGCCTTGGCGACGGCACGCGCCAGCTCTGCCGGCTTCTGGCCGGGGGCGGGGATGACGCCGAGGGCGGTGACCTGGCCGGGGTGGTCGGCGAGGCGGCGGGCCTCCGAAGGGGTGAAGAACAGGGAGGTCTGGTGGGTCACTGACGCATGCCCGGCGGGGGCGGCGATCCCGGTGACGCGGTAGATGCGCGGAGTTTGGGTGGACTGGACGGTGAGGCTGTCTCCGGGCGTCAGGTGGGCGCGGTCCGCCAGGTCTCGGTCCACTACGAGGTCTTGGGGCTTGGCGGGTGGGGTCCCGGCTGTCAGGGCGTAGGGGGTCAGCGCGGCGGAGTCCCAGGCGTGGCCGTACGCGGGCCTGTCGAGAGCGGCGGCTCCCGGCGCCAAGGGCTGTGCCAGGAAGGTGAGTTCGGGGACGACCCGCTCGACGCCCGGGAGGTCGCGGAGCCGTCCCGCGGTGTCCTCGGGCAACCAGGCTCGCTCGGCGATGGGTTTGGCCTTGTGCTTGACCTTGGTCTTGCCCTTCTTGTGCTTGACCGTGGTCTTGTGGACGTTCTGGTCGGCGGAGACGACTACGGGAGCGGCCGCGTACCGCTCGGTGCGGATGGTGCCGCGCAGACCGGTCTCCAGGAGGGTGCCGCAGGCCGTGATGAGGGCGGCCGCGCACATGAGGGCGAGGAAGGCACCGAGAAACCCCCCTTTGCGGTCCCGGACGGTGTGCAGTGCGTAGCGCAGCATCATGGCGTGTCCGTCTCTGAGGTGGCGTGGGGGGCCGGGATTCCCTCGGCCGGGGCCTGACTTCCGCCGACGGGGACCTGGTACGCCGGGGCGTCGCCGGCGGGAGCCTGGTGCGCCGGGGCGGCGGCGGGAGCATGGTGCGCCAGGGCACCGACGGCGGGAGGCTGGTGCGCCAGGGCCTGGCGCGCCGGGGCCTGGTGCGCCGGGGCCTGGTGCGCCGGGGCACCGTCGGCACGGGTGCCGTCACCGCGGGTGCCGTCGGCGCGGGTGCCACCGGCACGGGTGCCACCGGCACGGGTGCCACCGGCACGGGTGCCGTCACCGCGAATCCCGTCGGCGCGTGTGCCATCGGCGCGTGTGCCATCGGGGCGGGCCGGCGCCGGGAAGGCGAGGAGGCGGGTCAGGACGGTGCGCGCGCCGTCCGGCGTCTCGCCGTCGGGGCGCTTGTAGCGGTTGAGGATTGCGATGAACTCCTCGAAGAACGCGCGGAGTTCGGGCAGCGTGAGCCGGATCGTGCCGCGCGAGTAGGGGAAGGCGTCCGCCCACTCCCCCAGGTCCTGCCCCTGCCGCTGGAGCCGCTCGAAGAGTTCGAGGTCGGCGGCGTACGAGAGGTGGTTCAACTCGTCCATGACGAGCCGGGTTTCGGGGTTCTGGCGGCGGCGGGGCGGGAAGCGGCGGTCGCCCGGGACGGCTCGCCACCAGCGCTCACGCCCACCCACGCTCCGGCCCTGGGTCGAGCTCTCCTCGGTGAATCCGTAGCGGGCCAGCTCACGCAGGTGGTAGCTGGTGGCGCCGGTGTTGAGCCCGAGGTCGCGGGCCAGCATCGCGGAGGTCGCGGGGCCGTGGAGGGTGAGATGCTGGAGGATCTGCTGGCGGCGGGGCTGAGCCAGCGCCTTCAGAGCGCTGAGATCGCTCAGCTCCTGGCCGCCGGCGGGAGTGGCGGAGCCGGGTTCCGGTGTCATGCGTACACACTCGCCTGTGCACACATCCCTGTGCACTGCGGCGACCAGGCGTCATGACCCGGGGGTTAACCCCACCTGAGCGAGGGCGAGTTCGGCGTCGGACCCCCGTACCGACGCCGCCCTCTCCCTCACCAGGCGGAGCTCAGGAACCCCTCACCCGTCGGAGCTCAGCAACCCACGCACCCGGGCGGAACTCGAAAGCCTCCCCACCCGGCGAACGCGGCCACGATCGCCGCGTCGGCTCGAATACCCTTCACCCGGCCGAGCTCGAAGCCCCTCCGCCGGCCGAGCTCGAAAGCCCTCACCCGGCGGAGCCCAGAAATCCCCTCGACCAGGGGCTCAGAAGTCCCCCGCCCAGGCGGAGCTCAGAAATCTCCCAGCCCGAGATCCTCGGTCTCCTCGCCCTCTTCCTCCAGGGCCTGGCGGACCACCCTGAGCGCCATGCCCTCCGGGTATCCCTTGCGAGCGAGCATGCCCGCGAGGCGGCGCAGGCGCTTGTCGCGGTCGAGGCCACGTGTGGAGCGGAGCTTGCGGGCCACGAGCTCGCGGGCGGTCTCCTCCTCCTGCTCGGAGTCGAGCTGCCCGACGGCCTCGTCGATCACCGCCGAGTCCACCCCCTTGGTCCGCAGCTCCCGGGCGAGCGCCCGCCGGGCCAGCCCCCGGCCGTGATGGCGAGACTCCACCCAGGCATCCGCGAAGGCGCCGTCATTGATCAGACCGACCTCTTCGAAGCGGGACAGCACTTCCTCCGACACCTCATCGGGGATGTCCCGCTTCGCCAGCGCGTCGGCGAGCTGCTTTCGCGTGCGCGGTTGCCCGGTGAGCAGGCGCAGGCAGATGCCGCGCGCCCGCTCCGCCGGGTCCGCAGGCGGCTCCCCCTTCTCGGCCCTCGGCGAGGACGGGGAGCCGCTGTCCTGTTGCCCTCCGGCAGCTTCGCCGAAGCCGCCGCGCCGCCGACGGCCACTGCTGCGCCCGCCGCCACGGGTACCGCCACCGCCCCGTGCCCCGTCACTCGGTCCGTCGCCGTCACGCGGCGCCCCGTGCCCGTCCGGGTCACCCGGGCCCCCGTCGCCCAGGTCCGTCGGGGAGGCGGGGTAGGCGTGATCGGCCCAGTCGGTTCGTCGCGTCACGGACTAGCTCTTGGCCGCCGCGGTCTTGGACTTGGTGGCCTTGCTCGCGGGCGCGGGCACCGTCTTGGCCGCGTCCTCGGCGGGGGTGGCACCCGCCGCGTCGGCACCGGGCTCGGCCGTGGGCGCCTCCGGCTTCACACCGACACCCAGCTTCTCCTTGATCTTCTTCTCGATCTCGTCGGCCAGGTCGGGGTTGTCCTTCAGGAAGTTGCGCGCGTTCTCCTTGCCCTGGCCGAGCTGGTCGCCCTCGTACGTGTACCAGGCGCCGGCCTTGCGCACGAAGCCGTTCTCCACACCCATGTCGATCAGGCCGCCCTCGCGGCTGATGCCGTGGCCGTAGAGGATGTCGAACTCGGCCTGCTTGAAGGGCGGCGCGACCTTGTTCTTGACGACCTTGACGCGCGTGCGGTTACCGACCGCGTCGGTGCCGTCCTTCAGCGTCTCGATGCGGCGGATGTCGAGTCGCACCGAGGCGTAGAACTTCAGCGCGCGGCCACCGGTCGTCGTCTCCGGCGAGCCGAACATGACGCCGATCTTCTCGCGCAGCTGGTTGATGAAGATCGCGGTGGTCTTCGACTGGTTGAGCGCGCTGGTGATCTTCCGGAGCGCCTGGCTCATCAGACGGGCCTGCAGACCCACGTGCGAGTCGCCCATCTCGCCCTCGATCTCCGCTCGCGGCACCAGGGCGGCGACGGAGTCGATGACGATCAGGTCGAGCGCGCCGGAGCGGACCAGCATGTCGACGATCTCGAGCGCCTGCTCACCGTTGTCCGGCTGGGACAGGATGAGGTTGTCGATGTCGACGCCGAGCTTCTTCGCGTACTCCGGGTCGAGGGCGTGCTCGGCGTCCACGAACGCCACGGCGCCGCCGGCCCGCTGCGCGTTGGCCACGGCGTGCAGCGTCAGGGTCGTCTTACCGGAGGACTCCGGCCCGTACACCTCCACCACACGGCCGCGCGGCAGACCGCCGACACCGAGGGCCACGTCGAGTGCGGTCGACCCGGTGGGGATGACCTCGATGGGCTCATTCGGCCGCTCGCCCATGCGCATCACTGCGCCCTTGCCGAATTGCCGTTCAATCTGTGCGAGCGCGGCGTCGAGCGCCTTCTCGCGGTCAGTTCCTGCCATGGGTTCCACCCGATTTGCTTGAGTCGATCGCTTCACGTCAAAGACGCTAACGCCTGCCACTGACAATCGGCCTCGACGCCCGTCCGCCTGTGGATAACTCGAGGCTCGCAGCCCTGCCACTCTCACCGAAATCCCCGAAAACACTGGGGAGAGAGCCGCCAGACACTCCATAAGAATGGATGTTCGATTTTGGTGTCAAGCGCACCACGCACACCACGCGCCCTGCGATGCGGGGCTCGTGGACTCTGACGTTCCCCGAGGCGACCCCGGGGCTCCCCGAGGCCTGGAGGTCCGTAGATGCCCTTGCCCCTGTGCCGAAGGACCGCGGTGCTGTCCTTCCTCCTCATCCTCTCTCTGGCAGGGTGCGGGCGGGATACGAGCGGCTCCGGGAAGGCCTCGCGGACGGGCTGGTCTTCGGGGAGGCGCAGCGGACAGCGGGGGCAAGGTGACCGGGATCGGGCGGCCGCCCTTCCTGCCGGGCAGTACAGGCGAGGTCGCTGAGGCAGACCGCCGACAGGAACCGGTGCTGCACGAGCTCGAGCGGGTGCCCGGCACTCGGCAGGTCTGGGGCGTCGGGAACATCAGCGCGGGCGGGTCTGGGGCGTCGGGAACATCAGCGCGGGCGGGTCTGGGGCGTCGGGAACATCAGCGCGGGCGGGTCTGGGGCGTCGGGAACATCAGCGCGGGCGGGTCTGGGGCGTCGGGAACATCAGCGCGGGCGGGGCCGGCGCGGAGAACTTCTTCCACGGTGTGACGGGCGACTCGGCTCGCACTGAGAGCCCGGCCTCCCCGGCCTCCACCCGGCAGCCTTCTTGAGCCCGGCCCGGCACCCCTACGCAGCCCGGCCCATCACCGGCAGCCCCGCGGATACCTGCCTGCCGCCCGCGACTACTCCCCCCGGCGTACGAGCGGTGCCTTCGGCCGGGGGACGACGGCACGGCCCCCGATCGCGAGGCTTGCGCCATGGAGAACGCGCAGAACCACCGCCCGGTGATCCCGCAGGGCCGGCTCCCGGAGCACCCGCGGGACCGCCGCCCCCTGACCGGCGCGGTACGCGACCTGTGGCGCGCCGCCCTCCCCTCCGAGCGCCTCTGCTACGCCACCGGCGCAGTTCTGACCTTCTCCGGCCTCGCCCATCTGCTGGTCTTCGCGGTCGACGGAGGGCCGTGGGACGGACCTGTCTCGTGGCGCAAGCCGGTCACGTTCGGGGTTTCCTTCGGCCTGACGCTGATCGCGCTCACCTGGGTGACGTCGTATCTGCGGATCGGCGCCCGCACCAGGAACGTCCTGCTCGTCGTGTTCGCCGCCGACTGTGTCCTGGAAGTCGGCGGGATCACCCTCCAGGCATGGCGGCGGGTGCCGTCGCATCTCAACATGGAGTCCGGCTTCGACACCGCCGTGTCCATGTCCCTCGCGGTGGGCGGCGGGATCCTGGTCGTGCTGCTCTCCGTGTTCGCGGTCGCCTCGTTCCGGCGCCGGCCGTCGGGGCCCACGGGGATGCCGCTCGCACTGCGGTCCGGGTTCGCGATTCTGCTCGTCGCGCTGGCGTCCGGCGCCGCGATGATCGCGCGCGGGGTGATCCTCACCAAGACCGGCCGCCAGGAGGCGGCCTACCACTCGACCGCGCCCCTCAAGCCGCTGCACGGCGTCAGCCTGCACGCCGTACTCGTCCTGCCCGCACTGGCCTGGCTGATGTCCCGTACGGCATGGAGCGAGAGGACCAGGAACGGCGTGATGCGCGGTGCGGTCGCCTGCTACGCGGCCGCGGTCGCCGCCGCCGCGGTCTGGGCGGCGATCACCTACTGAGCGCCCTCTGTCGGTAGCCGTCTACCGGGAGCCGTCCCGCGTATCGTCCCCGTCCGATTCCGGCCCCGGCACCACTTCGGCCCGCGGATCGTCCGGCCTGCGCAGGGCGGCCCGCATGCGCCCGAGGAGTGACGAACCGGATCTGCTGCGGTGGCCGTGTACCCGCGGGTCGTCCGTGACGTCGTAGCGCTTCACGTACGCCCCGAGGAAGGCCTGCAGCGTCGCCACCGCGGGGATGGCGATCAGCGCGCCGACCGCGCCGAGGAGCGCCGTGCCCGCGATGACGGAGCCGAAGGCGACCGCTGGGTGGATGTCCACGGTCTTCGCCGTCAGCTTGGGCTGGAGCACATAGTTCTCGAACTGCTGGTAGACGACCACGAAGATCAGTACCCACAGCGCGTACCAGGGGTCGACGGTGAAGGCGATCAGCATCGGCAGGGCGCCCGCCAGATACGTGCCGATGGTCGGGATGAACTGGGACACCAGGCCGACCCAGACGGCGAGCACGGGCGCATAGGGCACGCCCAGGGCCTCGAGCAGGACGTAGTGCGCGATCCCGGAGATCAGTGCCATCAGCCCGCGCGAGTAGAGATAGCCGCCGGTCTTGTCGACCGCGATCTCCCAGGCGCGCAGCACCTCCGCCTGCTTGGCGGGCGGCAGCACCGAGCACAGCGCGCGCCGGAGCCGGGGGCCGTCGGCGGCGAAGTAGAACGAGAACAGCAGTATCGTCAGCAGCCGGAACAGGCCTCCGAGGACCTGCCCCGACACGTCAAGGACGCCGCTCGCGCTGTTCTGCACGTACTTCTGGAGCCAGTCGGAGTGGAGCAGGCTGTCCTGGACGGCGACCCTGCTGAGGTCCGTGTGGAACGTCTGGTTGATCCAGTTGATCACCGAGTCGAGGTACTCGGGAAAGTCCTCGACCATGCTGACGATCTGGCCCGCGAGCATCGAGCTGAGCAGGACCACGAAACCCGCGCCGGCGACCATGACGCCCAGGAAGACGACCCCGGTGGCCATCCCCCGGCGCATGCCACGCCCGGCCATCCAGCTGACGGCAGGCTCCACGGCGAGCGCCAGGAAGAACGCGATCAATACGTTGATCAACAGCCCGGTGAGCTGGTGGAACGCCCAACTGCCCAGCTGGAAACAGGCGATGAGGGCCAGGGCGAGCACCATGGCACGCGGCAGCCAGCCCGGCATCCGCGCACGCGCACTCGCGACCCCACCCCCACGGGGCGTCCGGCCGGGCGGAGAGGCGTCGGATGCCGCCTGCAAGGTCTCGTCTGTGGGTGCCACGGAACCAGTCTCGCCCACACCAACGACAGCCGGTCACCGCCCCCGCTCGTTCGAGCAGGTCAGCGGTTCTCCGACGGAACATTCATCGTGCCGCACACCGCACGCCACACGTCCTTCGCCTCCCAGCCGGCGTCGAGCGCCTCGTGCACGGTGCGCCCACCGAGTTCCGTCATCACATGATCACGCGCGAATGTGTCGGCGTAGCCAGGACCGAAGTGATCCGCCATCCGCTGCCAGAAGACCGTCAACCGCATGACACCAGTATCCCGCCCCTGAGAGTGCAGCCCGGCACGGAAGGCTCACCGAGAACGCTTTCCGTCCTACGGTCGGTGCATGGCCGAAAACGGAGCATCCCCACTCCCTCAGACCAGCTCGGCGCCCTCCCCGCTCTCCCGTGCCGAGCACTTCGTCTGGCTGACCGCGCGCGTCCTGGAACAGCGACGCTTCGCCTACCACTTCCTCGGCGCGGGCCGGGCGGGCGCAGACGCCGTCGAGACCGCCCTCTCCGCCTACCGCAACGAGGACGAGGGCTACGGCCACGCCCTCGAACCCGATCTCCGCGGCCCGGTGAGCCAGCCCCTGCACACCGGGCAGGCGCTGCGCGTCCTCGACTCGATCGGCCGCTGCAGCGGCCAGCGGGTGGAGCGCGTGTGCCGCTACCTGACGTCCGTGTCGACCGCCGAGGGCGCTCTCCCGGCGATCCATCCCAGCCAGCGTGGCTACCCGTGCGCGCCCTTCGTGCCGGTGGTGGACGACCCGCCGAGCGAACTGCTCGCCACGGGCCCCGTGGTCGGCCTGCTGCACCGCAACCAGGTGTGGCACGCGTGGCTGTTCCGGGCGACCGACTTCTGCTGGGCCGCGGTCGAGACCCTGAAGAAGTCCCATCCCTACGAGATCGAGGCGGCCGTGGCCTTCCTGGACGGCGCCCCCGACCGCCCGCGCGCGGAGGCGGCCGCCGACCGGCTCGGCCGGCTCGTGCGCGAGCAGCGGCTTGCGCTGCTCGATCCCGGGCGGCCGGAGGCGTACCCCGTAGCGCCCGGGTACGCGCCGGGTGAGCACCACCTTCCGCACGACTACGCGAAGGCTCCGGAGTCGCTGGCGCGCGCGTGGTTCACGGATGAGGAGATGGCACGCTCGCTGGACTTCCTCGCGGGCGAGCAGCAGGACGACGGCGGGTGGCCGATCCGCTGGCGCCAGTGGGCTCCGGTGGTCGAGCTGGAGGCGCGCCCCATGGTGACGGTCGAGGCGCTGCGCACGCTGCGGGCGTATGGGCGGCCGATCGTCTGACGCCTTCGTGGGCGGCGCCTCAGGAAGCGTCGACCGCGTCCCTCAGTAGAAGTGCGGCGATGGCGAGTGCCGTCCCGCGCGGAGCCGCCAGGTCGATGCCCGTCTGCTCGCCGATGCGGGCGAGCCGGTTGTCGACCGTGTTGGGGTGCAGACCGAGCGCGGCGGCTGTCGCCCTGCGGTCCTGTTGGTGAGCGAGATGGGTGCGCAGGGTCTCCAGGAGTTCGGGCCGGCCGGCCACGGGGTCCAGGAGGGCCGCTATCCGGTGACTCGTCTCGCTGGGGCGGGACAGGTGGTACTCCAGGAGCACGTCGTCCAGGCGGTGCAGCCCGGCCGGGATGCCGCACGCGCGCGTGATGCGCAGGATCTCGGTGGCGGTGCGGGCCGCTGCGGTCACCTCCTCGGGGCCGGCCGTCCGCACGGCGGCCACCCGGACCTCGAACCCGCCGGCCTTGGCGAGACGGCCGGCCAGGTCGTCCGGGGCCGGGCAGTCCTTGGGCACGATGACCCGCCCGCCGTCGGCCTCCAGGAGCGCGAGCACCTCCACTCCGAAGGTGTGGTCCAGGGCGGTCTGCAGCCGCCGCAGCCTGCGCCGCACGGCGACCGGTCCCTCGGCGGGATCCGCGTCGAGGCCGAGGGCCAGTACGAGAGCGGGCCCTTCGAGGCCGAGCTGGTCCAAAAGGACGTGCCCCGGCGGGACCATCCCGTCGAGCAGGCCTCGCACCAGGGAGCGGACCTGGGCCCGCTGCTCGGCCTCCAGGGCGGAGCGCTCGTCGAGATACGTCTCGGCCACGGCGCCCACGATCCCCGGGTGCGACTGCAGCAGGACGTCGACGAGCTCGACCAGCGCGCCTTCCTCTCCGGGGCCCGCGACGTCGCGCAAGGCCTGCCACAGGGCGTACAGGCCATGCGCGTAGGTGCGCAGAAGGAGGTGCAGCGGCATGCCCTCCTCGGCCCGCTGAGCGGCGCGCTCGCGGAACAGCCGGTTACTGCCGGGCTGTACCAGGTCCGGCTCGCTGACACGTCGCAGGAAGAGCCGTACGCCGTGCCGGACGGTCGCGGCGACCTCCAAGTCCTTCACGTCATCCGGGAGTTCGGCGTATCCGGGCAGTTGCTCGAACGCCTCGCGAGCCATGCGGCGGGCGAGTTCGTTGACTCTCGGTTCGCAGCGCGCGGCCAGGGAGCGGGCTTCGGGCGACAGGGCCACTGTTCCTCCATTCCCCCATGGACATGGACGGGGCACTGCGTTTGTGACGCGTCACATTACCTACGGGCGGGACGTGTGACGCGAGGCGGTGTTCGATCTCACATCGGGGGCCGAAACTCGTGGCCGGTGGCGATCGACCGCACTGCACACGAGGAGCCGAGGACATGACCGGACACAAAGAGCAGGACCACGCCCAGCACTCCGCGTACGGCCCGTACAGCGACTACATCGACCGGGTCTGGCAGGGCACCGAGACGCTGCTGCCCCATCTGACGGGCACGTACTCCGGGAGCGAACTGGTGCGCCTGCGTGACCGCGTGGGCTTCTTCCCGGCGTTCGCCAACGTGGCCGCCTTCGACACGGGCGACGGCGTGGTCCTCGTCGACTCGGGCGACTTCCGTACGGCGGCCCACCTGCACGAGGCGGTTTCCGGGTTCGGTGCGGGGCCGGTGCGCTCCGTGGTGTACACGCACGGTCACGTGGACCACGTCTTCGGAGTGGCCCCCTTCGATCAAGAGGCCGACAAGAGCGGCGGCCCGCGCCCCGAGGTGATCGCCCACGAGGCCGTCCCCGCCCGGTTCGACCGCTACATCAGGACGGCGGGTTACAACTCCTGGATCAATCGTCGGCAGTTCGGAGTGCCCTCCCTGGAGTGGCCCACCACGTACCGCTATCCCGACGTCGTCTACAGGGACCGTCTGACCGTGCGGCGCGGGGAGCTGACGTTCGAGCTCGTGCACGCGCGCGGGGAGACCGACGACCACACCTACGTGTGGATCCCCGAACTCAGGACGCTGTGCACGGGCGACCTGTTCATCTGGAACACGCCGAACGCGGGCAACCCCCAGAAGGTGCAGCGCTATCCGGAGGACTGGGCGCGCGCTCTGCGCGCGATGCAGGAGCTCGGCGCCGAACTCCTGCTGCCTGGACACGGCGTTCCCGTCGTCGGCTCCCGCCGCGTGTACCAGGCCCTCGACGACACCGCGCGCCTCCTGGAGTCGCTGTGCGAGCAGACCAGGGAGCTGATGAACGCGGGCCACCGCCTCGACGCGGTCATCCACGGGGTGAAGGTCCCCGAGGAGCTGCTGGCGAAGCCGTACCTCCACCCGGCCTACGACGAGCCGGAGTTCGTCGTACGCAACCTGTGGCGCCTGTGGGGCGGCTGGTACGACCAGAACCCCGCGCACCTCAAGCCCGCCCCGGAGGCGGACGTCGCGGCCGAGTTCGCACGCGCCGCGGGTGGCGCGTCCGCGCTGGCGCTCCGCGCCTCCGAGCTGCTCGCCGCCGGGGAGCTGCGCCTCGCCTCGCATCTGGCGGAGACCGCGGCCCTCGCGGCGCCCGCCGACCAGGAGGTGGCACGTGTGCGTGCCGATGTGTTCGCACGACGTGCCCTCCAGGAGACGTCGACCATGGCGCGCGGTGTCTTCCACTGGGCCGCCGCCGAATCGGCAGCCGTGGCCGCCGGCACGGACGTGCAGACGGAGTTGACGCGTTCCCCGGAGGGACGCAGGCGGGCCGAAGGGGCGATCAGCGTCGGTGTGGTCGACGACGAAGACGGCTGCTGCTGATGAGCCGGGCGTGGCGCACCACGTGGCTGCTGCTCGCCTTCATGCTCGTGAACTTCGCGGACAAGGCCGTGCTCGGGCTCGCGGGCCCGGAGATCCGGGCGGACTTCGGCATCACGCGGCAGGAGTTCGGCACGGCGCAGTCGGCGTTCTTCGCACTGTTCTCGCTGGCCGCGCTCGGCGTCTCGGCCCTCACACGGCGCGTGCGGACGACGACCCTTCTGCTGGTGCTCGCGCTTCTGTGGTCGGTGGCGCAACTGCCGATGCTGTGGGGAGCGGCGGGGTTCGGCACGCTACTGACCACGCGCGTGCTCCTCGGTGCGGCGGAGGGGCCCGCCTCCCCCGTCGCCATGCACCACGTCCACGGCTGGTTCCCGCAGCGTGAGCGGGCCCTGCCCACCGCGGTCCTGCTGGTCGGCGCGGCGGCCGGAGTGGCCGTCGCCTCGCCGGTGCTCACCTGGGTGATCACACACTGGGGCTGGCGCTGGTCGTTCGGTGTCGTCGGTCTGGCGGGCCTTCTGTGGGCCGTCTTCTGGCGGCTGTGGGGCGCGGACGGGCCGCTGGCCCCGCCGCTCACCACGAAGCCGTCCGAGGCCGCAGAGCAGACGTCCACGACGGACACGGTGCCGTTGCGCGCCATCCTGCTCTCCGGCACGTTCCTGACCGCCGCGTTCGGCTCGTTCGCCGCCTACTGGTCGATGAGCACCATGCTGACGTGGGCACCCGACTACCTGGAGAGCGTCGTCGGCTGGGACCTTCACCAGGCAGGCACGATGGTGGGCCTGGGCGCCCTCGCCAACGGGGCGGTCATCCTCGCCCACGGCCTGATCGCCCAGCGCTCCGCCCGCAAGGGCACACCTCGGCGCCTGCCCCCAGGGTCCGGTGCGGGTCTTCTCGTCACCGTCGCGGGCTGCGCCGTCGCCGTGTACGGCACGACGGACTCCCTGGCGGTCAAGGTGCCCTTGATGCTCGGCCCCATGGCGCTCGCCATGGTGATGCTGACCGTGGCGTCCACGGCCTGTGCCCGCATCGCTCCTCCGGCCCAACGCGGTGTCGCCCTCGGCACTTTGACCTTCGTCTACGCGCTGGGAGGCATCCTGTCGCCCCTCGTGCTCGGCAGCATGGTGGACCGCGCGAGGACGGTGTCGGCCGGCTACGAAGAGGGCTGGCTCCTCACCGCCGGGCTGCTGGTGACAGCGGGGGTCCTGGCGGCGCTCTTCTGCCGCCCGGAGACAACGGCCCGGCGACTCGGCCTACCGGAACCCGCGGCGGGGTCGGTGCCGCAGGTGCCGGTGGCGCACTGAGTGCGGGTGGCAGGTGTGCAAGGGGTCCACGCGCGCGTGGGAGCTCATCCCGTGACGGCGCGCAACCCGGCCGTGACCACGACGGCCGCCGCGACGACGACCAGGAACGGCGCACGCAGGATCAGCGCGACCGCTGCCGCGGCCAGCCCGGCCGCCTTCGCGTCGAGAACGAGTGTGGTGCCGTCGGCGAAGGTCTGCTGGGCGGTGAGCGCGGCCAGCAGGGCCACGGGGAGCAGCGCCGCCAGTCGTCGGACCAGTGGCCGTTCCAGAACACCGGCGGGCACGAGGAGGCCGATGAGCTTGACGGCGTAGCAGCCGACTGCGGTCACCGCGACCGCGATCCAGATGTTCATCGGCCCTCTCCCTGTCGGCCGTCGGCCTTCTGCGGGTCCTCTTGTGGGTTCTTTCCGGTTGTCCGCCGTGCCGCCCGGCGCCCCTCTGCGCAGAGCACGGCCGGCGCGGCGAGCGCGGCCACCAGGACCGGGACACCGGCCGGCAGGACAGGCAGCAGCCCGAGGCCGAGGATGACGGCGATACCGGCCACGGCCCGTTCCGTGGATGTCCGCAGCATCGGCGCGAGCAGCGCCAGGAAGACCGCGGGTCCGGCCGCGTCGAGCCCCCAGGCGTCGGTGTCCCCGATGGCCTCCGCACCGAGCGCCCCGAGCAGGGTCGTGAGGTTCCACAGCACGTACAGGGTCAGTCCCGTGACGGTGAAGCCGATACGGGCGCTGCGGCGCGTGGGCTGGGCGAGCGAGACGGCGGTGGTCTCGTCGATGACCCAGTGCGCGGCGAAGGGGCGCACCACGCGCGGGAGGGCGAGGAGCTGGGACAGGCGCAGCCCGTAGAACGAGTTGCGCACGCCGAGGAAGAAGGCGCCCGCAGCGGCGGTGAGCGGGTTGCCGCCGGCCGCGATCGCGCCCACAAGGGCGAACTGCGAGGCCCCGGTGAACACGAGCAGGCTGAGCGCGCAGGTCTGGAGCACGCTGAGGCCGCTGCCGGCCGAGGTCACGCCGAAGGCGAACCCGGAGAGCCCGACGGCGACGCCGACGCCGAGCGCGTCCCGGACGACGGCGGAATCGGCCTTCTCAGGCCTTCCGTCGCCGGGCCGTCCTGCTTGCCCGTCCCGTGCTGATCCGGCGCGTATCGCCGCGGATGTTGTCTGTTCTGCCACGCCTGTGACGGTACGAGGGAGCGCGCGGCCGGGTCTTGTACGTTCTTGCGCTCCCGCTGGTAGGCGCCGGGCGGTACGCCGACGATCCGCGTGAAGTGCCGGTTCAGGTGCGGCTGGTCCGTGAAACCGACCGTCACGGCGGCGTCGGCCGGTGCCGTGCCGCCGTCCAGGAGGCGGCGGGCGGCCCGCACGCGCGCGTCGGTGAGCCAGGTGTGCGGCGGCATCCCGTACGCGTCTCTGAAGGCGCGCAGCAGGGCGAACGGGCTGGTGCCGAGTTCGGTGGCGAGGGCCTCCAGCGACGGCGGCTGTGCCATCCGCTCGGTGAGTACGGCACGTGCGCGCGCCGCGATCGTGGCACCGGCGGATCGCATGGGGCGCGCGGTCATGGGCTGCCCGTGATCGCGCAGCAGCCGGGCGACCACGATGCGCAGCAGGCTGTCGGCGGCGAGTGCGTTGCCCTCCTCCGCCGCGCGGTGCACCTCGCGGATGAGGTGGGCCGCGTGCGGGTCACCCACGATCGGTTCGGCGAACGCGGCCGTCCCGCGGACCGACGTGGTCTCGCCGGCGATCTCCGCTATGACATCGGCCGACGGATAGAGCGTGTGGTACGCCCAGCCGCCGGGCTCACCTGCCCGCGCGGTGTGCGCCACCTCCGGGTTGATCATGACGACGGTGCCGGGTCCCGCGTGCACCGTGCCGGTCGGCAGTCCCACGTCCTCGATGCCGCTGGTGACCGCGCCGAAGACGTACCCGTCGTGGCTGTGGCGGGGGAAGGTGTGGCGGACGTAGCGCGCCCGCAGCAGGTCGAGGCCCGGCAGCTGTGCGTAGCGCCAGTGCCTGGCCCATTCCTTCGTTCCCGACCCCGCCATGCGTTCCATTCTGCGCCACGAGCGGGCCGCGCTGCCCGGCGCGGGAGTCCGGGCGCGGAGCGTTTACGCAGGTCCGGGCCGTTGTCAGTGGGGAGGTGCACGATGGGTGCATGGTCAGGTCCGCACGCAGCCCGCTCGACGGTTTCTCCCCCGCGACCCGCAGTTGGTTCACGGGGGCGTTCTCCGCGCCCACGCCCGCGCAGGCCGGGGCGTGGCAGGCCATCGGCGAGGGCTCGGACGTGCTGGTCGTCGCGCCGACGGGTTCCGGCAAGACCCTGGCCGCGTTCCTGGCCGCCCTGGACCAGCTGGCGTCGACGCCGCCACCGGCCGACCCGAAGAAGCGCTGCCGCGTCCTGTACGTCTCACCCCTCAAAGCCCTCGCGGTCGACGTGGAGCGCAATCTGCGCAGCCCGCTCACCGGCATCCGGCAGGAGTCGGTGCGCCTGGGACTGCCCGAGCCCGAGGTGAAGGTCGGCATCCGCTCCGGGGACACTCCCCCGGCCGAGCGCCGCGCCCTGTCGACCCGGCCGCCGGACATTCTGATCACGACGCCCGAGTCGCTGTTCCTGATGCTCACGTCCGCCGCGCGTGACGCGCTCACGGGCATCGAGACGGTGATTCTCGACGAGGTGCACGCGGTGGCGGGCACCAAGCGCGGCGCCCATCTCGCGCTGTCCCTGGAGCGGCTCGACGAGTTGCTGCCCCGGCCCGCCCGCCGGATCGGCCTGTCCGCGACGGTCCGTCCTGTCGACGAGGTGGCGCGTTATCTGTCGCCGCAGCGCAAGGTGGAGATCGTCCAGCCGCGCTCGGGCAAGGAGTTCGACCTCTCGGTGGTCGTGCCCGTGGAGGACCTGGGCGAGCTCGGCGGCTCGCCCGTCGCCGACTCCGACCAGGCCGCGGAGCGGCCGTCCATCTGGCCCCATGTCGAGGAGCGCATCGCCGACCTGGTCCAGTCGCACCGCTCGACGATCGTCTTCGCCAACTCCCGCCGCCTGGCCGAGCGCCTGTGCAACCGGCTGAACGAGATCGCGTACGAGCGGGCGACGGGCGAGGCCCTCCCCGAGGACCACGCACCGGCCGAGCTGATGGGCGGTTCGGGCGCGGCGAACGGGGCACCTGCGGTCATCGCCCGCGCCCACCACGGATCGGTCTCCAAGGAGCAGCGCGCCCTCGTCGAGGAGGACCTGAAGGCGGGCCGGCTGCCCGCCGTGGTCGCCACGTCCAGCCTCGAGCTGGGCATCGACATGGGCGCGGTGGACCTCGTCGTCCAGGTGGAGTCCCCGCCCTCCGTGGCATCCGGCCTCCAGCGCGTGGGCCGTGCGGGACACCAGGTGGGCGCGGTCTCCACAGGCGTCGTCTTCCCGAAGTACCGGGGCGACCTCGTCCAGGCGGCCGTGGTCACCGAGCGGATGCGCACGGGCTCCATCGAGTCCCTCCGCATTCCCGCCAACCCCCTGGACGTGCTGGCGCAGCAGCTCGTCGCGATCACGGCGCTCGACACCTGGCAGGTGGACGACCTGCTTGCGCTCGTCCGCCGCGCGGCCCCCTTCGCATCGCTGCCGGAGTCCGCGTTCACCGGCGTCCTCGACATGCTCGCCGGGCGCTATCCCTCCGACGCGTTCGCCGAGCTGCGTCCACGCGTGGTGTGGGACCGCATCGCCGGCACGATCACCGGACGCCCCGGCGCCCAGCGCCTGGCCGTCACCTCCGGGGGCACGATCCCGGACCGCGGCCTCTTCGGGGTGTTCCTGGCCGGATCCGACCCCAAGAAGGGCGGCGGCCGGGTGGGCGAGCTCGACGAGGAGATGGTCTACGAGTCCCGGGTGGGCGACGTCTTCACCCTCGGTACAAGTTCCTGGCGCATCGAGGACATCACGCGCGACCGCGTACTGGTCTCCCCCGCGCCCGGTGTCCCGGGCAGACTCCCGTTCTGGAAGGGCGACCAGCTCGGCCGGCCGCTCGAACTGGGGCGCGCGGTGGGCGCGTTCCTGCGCGAGGTCGGTTCCATGTCCCCTGAGGACGCACGGCTCCGGCTGCTCACGGCCGGCCTCGACGCGTGGGCCGCAGACAATGTGCTGGCCTATCTGTCCGAGCAGCGCGAGGCCTGCGGCCACATCCCGGACGACCGCACCATCGTGGTCGAGCGGTTCCGTGACGAGCTGGGCGACTGGCGGGTCGTCGTGCACTCCCCCTTCGGCGCGCAGGTGCACGCTCCCTGGGCGCTCGCTCTCGGGGCCAGGCTCGGCGAGAAGTACGGCATGGACGCCCAGGTCATGCACGCCGACGACGGCATCGTGCTGCGCCTTCCCGACGCCGATCTCATGAGCCTCGACCTCCTGGACCAGGAGCCCTCCAAGGCCGGTTCGGAGTACGACGCCGACCAGGCCCCCCTAGGGGCCGCCGACGTCGCCTTCGACAAGGGCGACGTCAGCCAGATCGTCACCGACCAGGTCGGCGGCTCGGCCCTGTTCGCCGCCCGCTTCCGCGAGTGCGCGGCCCGCGCCCTGCTGCTGCCCCGACGCAACCCCGGCAAGCGCACCCCCTTGTGGCAACAGCGCCAGCGCGCCTCCCAACTCCTCCAGGTCGCCAGCGAGTTCGGCTCGTTCCCGATCGTCCTCGAAGCCGTACGGGAGTGCCTCCAGGACGTCTTCGACGTGCCCGGCCTCGCCGAGCTGATGGGTGACATCGAGTCCCGCAAGGTCCGCCTCGTCGAGGTGACCACCCCGGAGGCCTCCCCGTTCGCCCGCTCCCTCCTGTTCGGCTACGTCGCCCAGTTCCTGTACGAGGGCGACTCCCCGCTCGCCGAGCGGCGTGCCGCGGCTCTGTCGCTGGACTCGCGGCTGCTCGCCGAACTGCTCGGCCAGGCCGAGCTGCGCGAGCTCCTCGACGCGGACGTGCTCGCCGAGCTGGAGCAGGAGCTCCAGTGGCGCACCGACGACCGCCGCATCAAGGACGTCGAGGGCGTCGCTGACCTGTTGCGCGTCCTCGGGCCGCTCACGGACACCGAGTTGGCGGATCGGGGCGCCGAGCCGGGATGGGCCCGGGAGCTGGCGTCCGCCCGCCGCGCCATCCGGGTCCGTATCGCGGGAGCCGACCACTGGGCGGCGATCGAGGACGCGGGCCGGCTGCGGGACGCGCTCGGCACAGCGCTGCCGGTCGGCGTACCCGAGGCCTTCACGGAGCCCGTCAAGGATCCCCTGGGCGACCTTCTCGCCCGGTACGCACGCACGCACGGCCCGTTCACCTCCGCCGCGGCCGCCACCCGCTTCGGTCTCGGCGCGGCGGTCACGGACGGCGCCCTGCAACGCCTGGCGGCGAACGGGCGGGTGGTGCAAGGCGAGTTCCATCCGGCGGGCATCGGCCAGGAGTGGTGCGACGCGACGGTGCTCCGACGTCTGCGCCGGCGTTCGCTCGCGGCCCTGCGGCACGAGCTGGAGCCGGTCCCGCCCGCCGCGCTCGCCCAATTCCTGCCCCAGTGGCAGCACTTGGGCGGGCACGGGCTGCGCGGTGTGGACGGTCTGGTGCGTGCGGTCGAGCAGTTGCAGGGCGCGTCCGTACCGGCGTCCGCCCTGGAGAAGCTCGTCCTGCCGTCCCGGGTCTCGGGTTACGCGCCCGCGATGCTCGATGAACTCACGGCGTCGGGCGAGGTCGTGTGGGCGGGTGCGGGTTCCCTGCCCGGAAAGGACGGCTGGGTCTCCCTGTATCTGGCCGACACGGCACCCCTCCTGCTCCCCGCGCCGCACCCCCTGGAGCTCACCGCTCTCCACCAGTCCGTCCTGGACACGCTCTCCGGTGGTTACGGTCTGTTCTTCCGTCAGATCGCCGACCAGGTCCGCGCGACGACGCACCCAGATGCCACCGATCCCCAACTGGCGGACACGCTCTGGGATCTGGCCTGGTCCGGGCGGCTCACGAACGACACGCTGGCCCCGATGCGCTCGCTCCTGGGGTCGGGCCGCACCGCTGGATCCACGGCTCATCGCGCCCGCCGCGCGATCCCGCGCGGGCGTTACGGAGGCCTCACCGCCGCCGCACGGACCGCCTCCCGATCGGGCCCACCGACCGTCGCGGGCCGCTGGTCGCTGCTGCCCGCAGTCGACCCAGACCCGACGGTGCGCGCCCACGCCCTGGCCCGCACGCTCCTCGACCGCCACGGCGTGGTGACCCGGGGCGCCGTCGCCGCGGAAGGCGTGGAGGGCGGCTTCTCCGCGGTGTACCGCATCCTGTCCGCCTTCGAGGACAGCGGCCAGGCCCGGCGGGGGTACGTCGTCGAGGGCCTCGGCGCCGCGCAGTTCGCGATGGACGGCGCGGTGGACCGCCTGCGCGCGGCCGCGAACGCCCGCGATCGCGGCGACGCCCCGCCCGACCCCTACGCAGGCCCGCCCGGCCCGCCCGCGAACCCCACGACCGACGCGTCGGCGGCCTGGGACCCCTCATGGCCCACGGCCACCGGACCACACGCCGTCCCGGACTTCCCCCCTGACTTCCCCCCGGGCACCGTCCCTGATTTCCCCCCGGACTTCGCGGAACACGACGTCTGGCCCGCACCCGGCCACCCCGGCCCCGGCCCCGGCCCCGGTCGCGCCCCGTGCCGCCGCAAGGCCGCTTCCAGAGCCGTCGTCCTCGCCGCCGCCGACCCGGCGAACGCCTATGGGGCGGCCCTGCCCTGGCCCGACTCCCCCACCGGCGCAGGACACAAGCCGGGCCGCAAGGCGGGCTCCCTGGTCGTACTCGTCGACGGCGAGCTGACCCTGTACATGGAGCGCGGCGGCAAGACCCTGCTCGCCTGGCCCGCATCCGAAGGCGACGCCGGCGCGCTCACCGCCGCCGACGTGGCCGAGGACTCCCGGCTGCCCGCCGCGGCGGAGGTACTGGCCGACGCCGCCAAGGCGGGCTCCCTCGGCACGATCACCGTGGAGCGGATCAACGGCTCGGCCGCTCTGACCTCCCCGTTCTCGTCCCTCCTGGAAGCCGCAGGCTTCCACGCAACCCCGCGAGGCCTACGCCTGCGCGCGTAGCCCCGACCCGTCACCGAACACGCCCGCCCCAACCCCCACCACATCGCTCCGAGCCCTCACCGGGCCCCCTCCCCGCCACTTCACCCCGAGCCCGCACCGGCCCGCCTCTGCCCGCCGCGCCGGCCCACGCCGACCACTTCACCTCAGAGACCCGTGCCACCCTTGACCCATGCCCGAAGGAGACACCGTCCTGCAGACCGCGCGGCGTCTGCACACCGCCCTCGCGGGCCAGGTGCTCATCCGCTCCGACCTGCGCGTCCCCCGCTTCGCCACGGCCGACCTGACCGGCCGCACCGTCCTCGACGTCACCCCGCGCGGCAAGCACCTCCTCACCCGCATCGAGGGCGGCCTCACCCTTCACTCGCACCTCCGCATGGACGGCTCCTGGAAGGTGTACGCACCGGGCGAGCGGTGGACCGGTGGCCCCGGCCATCAGATCCGCGCGGTCCTCGGCAACGCCACCCGCACCGCAGTGGGCTACCGCCTCCCCGTCCTCGAACTCCTGCGCACGGCCGACGAGAACAAGGTGGTCGGCCACCTCGGCCCCGACCTGCTCGGCCCGGACTGGGACGCCGGCACAGCCCTCCGTAATCTCCTGCGCGATCCGGCCCGCCCCCTCGGCGAGGCACTCCTCGACCAGCGCAATCTCGCGGGCATCGGCAACGTCTACAAGTCCGAGCTGTGCTTCCTCCTCCAGGTCACCCCATGGCTGCCTGTCGGCGACCTCCCCGCCGAAATCGCCGCCCGCCTCCCCGAGCTCGCCAAAAAGCTCCTCGAAGCCAATCGTGACCGCCCCGCACGCGTCACCACCGGCAGCGGCCGCCCCGGCCAGCGGCTCTACGTCTACGGCCGGGCACCCCGCCCCTGCCTGCGCTGCCGCACCCCGATCCGCGTGGCAGACCAGGGCGACGGTTCCCGCGAACGTCCCACCTACTGGTGCCCCTCCTGCCAACACGGCCCGACCCCGCGCCCGTACGCCAAGCAGCCTCCGACCATTCGATGACACAGCCTCACCAGATAGCCCGCACAAGCTAATTGACGCCCCGTCAGAAATGCTCGTACGGTCCCCTCATGCCCGTCACCGCGTACGACCTCACCGGACGCACCGCATTCGTCACCGGCGCCGCGAGCGGCATCGGACGCGCCTCCGCCCTGCTCCTGGCCGACGCCGGAGCCACCGTGCACTGCGCCGACCGCGACGCGCAGGGCCTGCACGAGACGGCGACGCTGATCAAGACCAGGGGAGGCACGGCCCGCACGCACCCCCTCGACGTAGCGGACCGCGCCCAGCTCGCCGAGGCGGTGGCGGCGGCCGTCGACGCGACGAGCCGCCTCGACATCATGGCCGCGATCGCCGGGATCATGCACAGCAGCCCCGTCCTGGAGACCCGCGACGAGGACCTCGACCGCGTCCTCGGTATCAATTTCAAGGGCGTGCTGTACGCCTGCCAGGAGGCCGCCCGCGCCATGATCGCGACGGGCACACGCGGCAGCATCGTCACGATGGCGTCGGGGGCCGTGGACACCGGCGGCCCCGGACTGCTCTGCTACGGCGTCTCGAAGGCCGCCGTCGTCCAGCTGACGAAGACCCTGGCGACCGAGGTCGGTCCGCAGGGCATCCGCGTCAACGCGGTCGCGCCCGGCTGGATCCGTACGCCCATGACCGGCCGGCACGACGCGTCGGAGCAGTCGCACACGGAGGCCCTGATGGTCCGGATGTCCCCGCTGGGCCGCGTCGGCGAGGCGGACGACATCGCGCACGCCGTCCTGCACCTGGCATCGGACGCGTCATCGTTCACGACGGGCCAGATCCTCCGCCCGAACGGCGGCGTCGCCATGCCCTGGTAAGCCCCCTGCCCGAGCCCCCGGCTCTTGCGGACCGCATCTCCCCCGCAGAACCCCGCCTCGCATCCCCCGCGGACGCTCCATCGGCCCCCACCGCTCCCGCAGACGCTCCTGGGGGCCGGATCGACCCCGCAGAAGTCCCACCCGGCCGCACGGATCCCACCGCCCCCGCCGCCCGCGACTTGGGCACAGTGTGCACCGGCAGCAGGCTCAGCCCCCACCCACCGGCCGCCACGGCCCCCTCGAAGGCCCCCGCATCCGGCGAGAAGGCCAGACGCAGCAGGCCCCACCACCACAGCGCCCCGAAGGCCACAGCCGGTATCCAGCGCGCGGTCCGCCACACCCCGGCCGGTATTCCGCGCACGGTCCGCCACGCCACGGCCGCCACCTCCTGCCCGATGCCGGATCGGATCGAACCCGAACGCCGGCGCCACCCGGCGGCAAGGCGCCCCGGGTGGCGTTCCCGCACACCGAAGGCGCTCCCGCGCACGTCGAAATCCCCTTCACCATGGCACGAATGCCCTGATGCGGGCATGTCGAGCGCCGCCCGGCGCTGCCCCTGGCCCGCCACTCCAGGCGCCGCGCCCCGCCCTCCAGCCGCCCCGGCCCGCGCGCCACTCGACATGCGAGAGCCTCCCCATGCAAAAGCCCCGGCCGATCTCCCGGCCGGGGCTTTCACACACTTATGAGTGACACCTGCACGAGGCGTCACGCCGCGTGGGATCACGCAGCGACGACGTCCACCGCTTCCGCAGGCGCCTTGATGGTCACCCGTTCCGGTGGGACACCGGCCACGGAGACAGAATTGAGCCGCGGGCGAACCGGTGCGGGCACCGGATCAGTAGCCGCTGCCGACTCGGCCAGCTCGGCGAGAGCGAGCTCGTCGCTCACCTCGCGCATGAGCTCGGACATCCGTACGTCAAGCGCGTCGCAAATAGCGGACAGCAGCTCGGAGGATGCCTCCTTCTGCCCCCGCTCCACCTCGGAGAGATAGCCGAGCGAGACTCGGGCGGACGAGGAGACTTCGCGCAGAGTACGGCCCTGGCGCTGGCGCTGCCGACGCAGCACGTCACCCAGCAGGCGACGGAGCAGAATCATCGGTGGCTCCCTCCTCGGACCGCGTAGCCGCATCCTTCACGCCCCACCGTACCGCCTTGCGCCGCGGCCGTGCGGGGAGCGATGTCGTGTTCACTCAGGGCTGTAAACATCAAAACCCCCCGTTCTGTTCCGTATCCTGTGCCCGCTCATTCTCTGCGCGTTCGCTCAAGACCTGCTCAAGGAGCAGCTCAAGCACACTCCGTACACTCTCCATACGGATTTCCGAACGGTCGCCGTTCAACCGCAACGCGGCCACTTTCCGGCTACGAGCGAAACTGCCGCCTTGAGCCCCGGACCGCTCAACCCCGGCGCCGGCCCCCGCGTCAGCCCTTCCGGAACCCGCATCGAAGGCCATGGAATTCCCCGGACCGGCGACGGCCACGAAGACCGTCCCCACCGGCTGCCCGTCCTGCTCGTCGGGCCCTGCGACGCCTGTGGTCGCGATCCCCCAGTCCGCGCCGAGGGCCCTGCGCACCCCCGTCGCCATCTGCAGGGCGACCTCGGGATCCACTGCCCCGCGCTCGGCCAGGAGAGTGCCGTCGACGCCCAGGACGTCCCGTTTCAGCTCGGTCGCGTACGAGGTCACGGACCCGCGGAAGACGCGCGAGGCGCCCGGCACCGAGGTGATGTCCGCCGCCACGAGGCCGCCGGTGAGCGACTCGGCGACCGCGAGGGTCTCGCCGCGCTCGGCGAGCAGCCCGAGCACCACGGCGGCGGTGGCGAGGCCGTCCGCCCCGCCACCGCCGACCGCTCCGGACGTCACTGCTCCGCCGCCGCCTCACGTTCGCCGCGGGCGGCACGCTCGGCCGCCATGCCCTGCCGGCGCAGCACCACGGCTTGCTTCACGTAGTCGAGGCCGGTGAGCACGGTCAGCGCGACCGCCACCGCCATCACCCAGAACCGGAAGGTGGCCAGCGGTCCGGTCAGCGCCAGGACGTACATCCCGACCGCCGTGCCCTGGGCGAGGGTCTTGATCTTGCCGCCGCGGCTGGCCGGGATCACCCCGTACCGGATGACCCAGAAGCGCAGCAAGGTGATCCCGAGCTCACGCCCGAGGATCACTCCCGTCACCCACCAGGGCAGGTCGCCCAGGCTCGAGAGACAGATGAGCGCCGCCCCCATGATCGCCTTGTCAGCGATGGGGTCGGCGATCTTCCCGAAGTCCGTGACCAGGTTGTACGTGCGCGCCAGATGTCCGTCGAAGACGTCCGTGATCATGGCGACGGCGAAGGCCGCCCAGGCCCAGGCGCGCCAGACGGGGTCGTAGCCGCCGTCGGCGAGCATGAGCGCCACGAAGCCCGGCACGAGGACGAGCCGGAGCATGGTCAGGAGGTTCGCGATGTTCCACAGGCTGGCCTGGTTGACGGCCGCAGCGCCCAGCTTGCCGCCGGGCGCCGGCCTACCGGAACCGCCCGTAGCGGATGCCGGGACTCCGGTCATCTGCCCGCCTCCTCAGAACACTCGAGCGGCTCGGCGACCAGGTCAACGCCCTGGGTGCCGATCACCTTTGCCTCGACGATACGACCCACGCTCAGGCCCTCGCTGCTGGTGAGCAGCACCTGGCCGTCCGTCTCGGGCGCCTGGTGCTCTCCGCGCCCGACGGCACCGTCCTCGTCGTCGATGGACTCGACGAGTACATGGACCGCCTCGCCGACGCGCTCGTCCGCGCGCTGCGAGACGAGCTCCTCGGCGAGCCGCGACACGCGCGCGAGGCGCTCGGCGACGACGTCCTCGTCGAGCTTGTGCTCGTACGTCGCCGCTTCCGTGCCCTCCTCGTCGGAGTAGCCGAAGACACCGATCGCGTCGAGGCGGGCGCCGGTGAGGAAGCGCTCCAGCTCGGCCAGGTCGGCCTCGCTCTCGCCGGGGAAGCCCACGATGAAGTTCGACCGGACACCGGCCTGCGGCGCCCTGTCACGGATCGTGGAGAGCAGGTCGAGGAAGCGGTCGGTGTCCCCGAAGCGCCGCATGGAACGCAGCACGGCGGGCGCCGAGTGCTGGAACGAGAGATCGAAGTAAGGAACGACCTTGTCGGTGCCCGTGAGGACGTCGATGAGGCCGGGGCGCATCTCGGCGGGCTGCAGGTAGCTGACGCGTACCCGCTCGATCCCGTCGACGGCGGCCAGCTCGGGCAGCAGCGTCTCCAGGAGTCGGATGTCGCCGAGGTCCTTGCCGTACGAGGTGTTGTTCTCGGAGACGAGCATGACCTCCTTGACGCCCTGCTCGGCGAGCCAGCGCGTCTCACCGAGGACGTCGCTGGGCCGGCGCGAGATGAAGGAGCCGCGGAAGGACGGGATGGCGCAGAACGAGCAGCGGCGGTCGCAGCCGGACGCCAGCTTCACCGAGGCGACGGGGTTCGTCCCGAGGCGACGGCGCAGCGGGGCGCGGGGGCCGGACGCGGGCGCGAGGCCCTCGGGCAGGTCCACGGGGGCGTGTCCGGGGAGCGCCACCGCGGCGCCCGCGTCCTGCCGCTCGGCAGGGCTGATCGGCAGCAGCTTGCGCCGGTCGCGGGGGGTGTGGGAGGCGTGGATGCCGCCGTTGAGGATGGTCTGGAGCCGGTCGGAGATGTCGGCGTAGTCGTCGAAGCCGAGCACGCCGTCGGCCTCGGGGAGGGCTTCGGCCAGGTCCTTGCCGTACCGCTCGGCCATGCAGCCGACGGCCACGACGGCCTGGGTTCTGCCATGGCCCTTGAGGTCATTGGCTTCGAGAAGGGCGTCGACGGAGTCCTTCTTGGCGGCTTCGACGAAGCCACAGGTGTTGACGACAGCGACGTCTGCGGCCTCGGCGTCCTCGACGAGCTCCCAGCCGTCCGCCTCCAAGCGGCCTGCGAGCTCCTCCGAGTCCACCTCGTTACGGGCGCAGCCAAGAGTGACAAGGGCGACGGTACGGCGTTCGGGCATGGGCTCAAGACTACTTCGTCCCACCGACAGCACAGCCCGCGAGGGTTACCCGGAGATCATCGCCGGGCAACCTCCCGATCATCCGACCTCGGGATCACCCTTGGTGTAGGTGAGGCGCTCGACCTGTCCGGGCTCGAACTCGTTGTCCACCTGCTTGCCGTTCACGTACAGCTGGATGGCACCTGCGTCGCCGAGGACGAGGTCGACCTTCTGGTTGTCCTGGAAGGTCTTCGACTCACCCTGTTCCAGCAGGCCGTCGAACATGATCCGCCCGTTGTGGTCCTTCGCGGAGATCCAGCTGCGGCCGTCCGACGCGTTGATCTTGACAGTGACCTTGTCACGGGGCGCGGCCGCGATCGCGCTGTCGGTCGGGTCGGGCTTGGGGTCGGTGGGCTTGGTGGCCTTGGGGGTGTGCGTGGGCTTGGGCTTGCCTGTGGCCGGTGTCGCACCCTCGGCGGCCTGCTGCTTGGCACCGTCGTCGCTGCCGCCGAACGCGGTGAACCCGACGAAGCCGATCACCGCGACGATCGCGGCGACCATGGCCGCCGTCCAGTTCGGCCGGCGCGGCTCGGACCTGATCCGCTCGGCCTCGAACAGCGGAGCGGCCGGAGTCGGCGCGGGCCGTCCACCGTGCTCGTCGGCGTACTGGGCGAGTAGCGGCTCGGGATCGACGCCCACGGCGCGCGCCAGGGTCCGGATGTGACCGCGGGCGTAGACGTCGCCGCCGCACCGCGAGAAGTCGTCCTCTTCGATCGCGTGCACGATCGGGATGCGCACCCGGGTGGACGTACTGACTTCGTCGACGGTCATCCCGGCGTCGTCGCGCGCCTGACGGAGGACGCGTCCGATCGAGGGGCGGTCGGCCGAGGGGCGGTCGTCCGAGGGCGTGGGCGCCTGCTCGACGGCCGGCGGGGTCGTCGCGCGAACGTCATCCGAAGGACGGTCGTCTTCAGGGGAGTTGCCGATGGACACGGGGGCGCCTTTCGAGCGTGTAACCACCTGCTGGAGGTTCAGTCTAGGGGGGGTACGAAAGGGTGGGGCAACTGGGCGGTCAGACCTTTACGCCATCGGAATGGCCGGACACGAAGGCCGGTCGCCCCGATGTTGGAACACCTACCTGTCCCCTTCCTCAACTTGACGTACGCGGAGGGGAAACGGTTGCCTCACACTCCCTAACGAGTGAGCGTCGATCGCGAGTGTGAGCCGTCCGTTCGACGTGCGGGGTGCGCGCCGTCCCTGGGACGCGTACCTCAGGGTTGAGCCTCCCCGCGGATCACGGCGAGCACTCCATCCAGTTCGTCAGCCTTCACAAGAACGTCACGCGCCTTGGAACCCTCGCTCGGCCCCACGATGTTCCGCGACTCCATGAGGTCCATGAGCCGCCCGGCCTTCGCGAAGCCGACGCGCAGCTTGCGCTGGAGCATCGACGTGGAGCCGAACTGCGTGGAAACGACCAGCTCAGCGGCCTGGCACAGCAGGTCGAGGTCGTCGCCGATGTCCTCGTCGATCTCCTTCTTCTGCTTGGTCCCGCCGGTGACGTCGTCCCTGAAGACGGGCGCCATCTGGTCCTTGCAGTGCTGGACGACGGCGTGGATCTCGTCCTCGGTGACGAAGGCGCCCTGCATACGAGTGGGTTTGTTCTGGCCCATCGGCAGGTACAGCCCATCGCCCTTGCCGATCAGCTTCTCTGCGCCGGGCTGGTCGAGGATGACGCGGCTGTCGGCGAGCGAGGAGGTGGCGAAGGCCAGCCGGGAGGGGACGTTGGCCTTGATGAGGCCAGTGACCACGTCGACCGACGGGCGCTGGGTGGCGAGCACCAGGTGGATGCCGGCCGCGCGCGCGAGCTGCGTGATACGCACGATCGAGTCCTCGACGTCCCGCGGCGCGACCATCATCAGGTCCGCGAGCTCGTCGACGATGACCAGCAGATACGGGTACGTCTTCAGCTCGCGCTCGCTGCCCTCGGGCGTCTTGAGCTTGCCGTCGCGGATCGCCTGGTTGAAGTCGTCGATGTGCCGGTATCCGAACGCCGCGAGGTCGTCGTAGCGCAGGTCCATCTCGCGCACGACCCACTGCAGCGCCTCGGCGGCCCGCTTGGGGTTGGTGATGATCGGTGTGATCAGGTGCGGGATGCCCTCGTACGCGGTGAGCTCGACGCGCTTGGGGTCCACGAGGACCATGCGCACGTCCTCGGGGGTCGCCCGGCACATGATCGAGGTGATCAGGCCGTTGATGCAGGAGGACTTTCCGGAGCCGGTGGCTCCGGCGACGAGGATGTGCGGCATCTTGGCCATGTTGGCCATCACGTAACCGCCCTCGACGTCCTTGCCGAGCGCGACGAGCATGGGGTGGTCGTCCTCGGCCGCGTCGGCGAGGCGCAGGACGTCGCCCACGTTGACCATTTCGCGGTCGGTGTTCGGGATCTCGATGCCCACGGCGGACTTGCCGGGGATGGGCGAGATGATCCGGACGTCCGGGGACGCGACGGCGTAGGCGATGTTCTTGGCCAGCGCCGTGATCTTCTCGACCTTCACGGCGGGGCCGAGCTCGATCTCGTAGCGGGTGACCGTCGGGCCGCGAGTGAAGCCGGTGACGTTGGCGTCGACCTTGAACTCGGAGAAGACGTTCGACAGTGAGTCGACGACGGCGTCGTTGGCCGCGCTGCGTGACTTGCCGGGGCCGCCGCGCTCCAGGAGGTCGAGCGACGGCAGCGAGTAGGTGATGTCGCCGGACAGCTGGAGCTGCTCGGCACGCGGCGGGAGGTCGCGCGGGGCGTCGGGGGCGGACTTCGTCAGGTCGGGCACGCCGGCCTTGGCCGCCGCGGCTGCGGGCTCAGGTTCCGGCTCCTTGGCCTCCTTCGCCGGGGCCTTCGCCCGCGCGGTGGGCACCGGCGCCGTGCGTTCCGGAGCGCTCTCCCGCTCCGTACCGACCCCCTGCGTCAGGTCGGCGACCAGCGGCGACGGGGGCATGCCGTGCAGCACGGCGCCGTCGAGCGCCGCGGCGGCCGCCGCGGCCACGTCGACCGCGTCCATGGGCCGGGTCACGACGGGCTGCACTGGGGTGCGCCGGGGCCTGCGCCGCTTGGAGAGCGCCTCGTGCTCCGCCAGGTCGGGGTCGTACGTCTCGGCCTCCGCCGGGCGCCGCCTGGAGCGCGCGGGCAGGGACTCGCGCCACTGTTCGTCGTAGCGCTCGTCGTCGTCCGCCGCGCCGAACGCGTCGTCCGCGGGGTCCGGATGGACGACGCCGAGCTTCACGCCGAGCAGCCGCAGTCGCTGCGGAATCGCGTTCACGGGCGTCGCGGTGACCACGAGCAGTCCGAAGAGGGTGAGCAGGACGAGGAGCGGTACCGCGAGCACCTCGCCCATGGTGAAGCTCAACGGGGTGGAGGCGCCCCAGCCGATGAGCCCTCCGGCGTCCCTTATGGCCTGCATGCCGTCGGTGCGGGCCGGCGAGCCGCAGGCGATGTGGACCTGGCCGAGTACGCCGATGACGAGCGCGGACAGACCGATCACGATGCGCCCGTTGGCCTCGGGCTTCTCGGGGTGCCGGATGAGGCGTACGGCGATGCCGCCGAGCAGCAGCGGTACGAGCAGGTCGAGGCGGCCGAACGCGCCCGTGACGAGCATTTCGACGAGGTCGCCGACGGGTCCGCGCAGATTCGACCAGGTGCCCGCCGCGACGATCAGCGCCAGACCGAGGAGGAGGAGTGCGAGGCCGTCCTTGCGGTGCGCCGGGTCGAGCCCTTTGGCGCCACGGCCTATGCCGCGGAACATCGCGCCCACGCTGTGCGCGACGCCCAGCCAGAGCGCGCGTGCGAGCCGGTACACGCCCCCGGTGGGGCTGGGCACCGGCTTGGGCGCGGGCTTCTTCGCCGCGGCTTTCCTCGGGGGCGCCTTCTTGGCCGCGGGCTTCTTCGCGGCCGTCTTCTTGGCAGGGGCCTTCTTCGCCGGAGCCTTGGTCGGCGCGGCCGCCTTCTTCGCGGGCGTCTTCTTGGCTGCGGGACGTGAGGCCATGAGTGCGAGGTTACCGGTGGAGACCACTGCGGACACGTGTGCCTACTGCTTCACCCGTCCGTGTCGCGGATCGGTGTGCCCGGAAGTGACGCTTCCTCAAATCGTGGGCCGCTGCGGCTGTTGCTTAGTTCTGCGAAGGAAGTGACGGTGCGCCGCTTCCCGTACCGGGCTCCAGGGCGTCAAGAGCGCGGCGCAGCCCCGTGAGTTTGCGTTCGAGATGCGCGGCCGTGGCGACCGCGGCAGCGTCCGCCGACTCGTCGTCGAGTTGCTTCGAGAGCGCCTCGGCCTGCTCCTCAACGGCCGCGAGCCGCGCGGAGAGTTCGGCCAGCAGCCCGGCCGGCTCCTTGGAGTCGCCGACGTGGGACTTCCCGCCGCCCTCGAGCTGGAGCCGCAGCAGGGCCGCCTGCTCCCGCAGTTGACAGTTCTTCATGTACAGCTCGACGAAGACCGAGACCTTCGCGCGCAGGACCCACGGGTCGAACGGCTTCGAGATGTAGTCCACCGCACCGGCCGCGTACCCACGGAACGTGTGGTGCGGGCCGTGGTTGATGGCCGTGAGGAAGATGATCGGGATGTCGCGTGTCCGCTCCCGACGCTTGATGTGCGCCGCGGTTTCGAAACCGTCCATTCCCGGCATCTGGACATCCAGCAGAATGACCGCGAAATCGTCCGTGAGCAGCGCTTTGAGTGCTTCCTCCCCGGACGATGCCCGCACCAGTGTCTGATCGAGCGCGGAGAGGATGGCCTCCAGCGCCAGCAGATTCTCCGGCCGGTCATCGACCAGGAGGATCTTGGCCTTCTGCACCATGGCCCGCCCTCCTCGCCCCGGCATGGGGCCGCCCCTGTCCGCAGGACTTGGGACGGCTCCGGAAGCCGCCCCAGAGGGCGACTCCCTTGCGTCGCCCGTCCTTGTGCCGGTCATGGTAGCCGCACCCCGCCTGTCGCCACACCCTGTCACCGCGATGTCACTGTGCACATAGCACAAACGCAGTGGGAGACCAGAAGGTTCCCCGAATACCGCAGTTCTACACGGCTTCGGCCACACTCGGTCAACAACTGCTCAGCAACACACACCTACCCGGTCACTCCCCGCGCATCCACTGCTCCATCACCGTAAGCAGATGATCCGGATCGACCGGCTTCGTGACGTAGTCGGAGGCCCCGGACTCGATGGCCTTCTCCCGGTCGCCCTTCATCGCCTTCGCCGTGAGCGCGATGATCGGCAGTCCGGCGAACTGCGGCATCCTGCGGATCGCCGTCGTCGTCGCGTAGCCGTCCATCTCCGGCATCATGATGTCCATCAGGACGACCGTCACGTCGTCGTGCTGTTCGAGGACCTCGATCCCCTCCCGGCCGTTCTCGGCGTACAGCACGGACAGGCCGTGCTGCTCCAGGACGCTGGTGAGCGCGAAGACGTTACGGATGTCGTCGTCGACGATGAGCACCTTCTCGCCACCGAAGAGGAACGTGCGTCGCTCCTGCGGCGCCCCTTCCTGACCGGTGCCCGCCCACTGCTCCTGGGCTCGCTCCTGCGCAGGCGCCGTCGGCCCCTGCTGCCCGGGCTGTCCCGGCAGCGCCGGCCGCTTTTCGGGCGCGGCCACCTGCCTGCGGCGCCGCCTGAAGAGCGCGGCGGGACCGTGCTGGGTGTCCTGGTACGACCTGACCTCCGGCGGCATCGACGCCTCGGGCGGCATGACCTCCATCGGCACGGCGTGCACCCCCGGCTCGATGGTGGGCGCGAGCTGCGGGTAGCCCTGCGGCGGCAGTTCGCTCGCGTGCAGCGGCATGTACAGCGTGAACGTGGAGCCGCGCCCGGGCTCGCTCTGCGCGTGGATCTCACCGCCGAGCAGCCGCGCGATCTCACGGCTGATGGACAGGCCGAGGCCCGTACCGCCGTACTTGCGGCTGGTCGTCCCGTCGGCCTGCTTGAACGCCTCGAAGATCACCCGCATCTTGCCGGCCGCGATGCCGATACCGGTGTCGGTCACGGAGAAGGCGATCAGGTCGCCGTCCGGCTCCCGCAGGGAGCCCGCCTCCAGGAGTTGCTCACGGATGGCGTCGGGCACGTCCGCGCCCGCGGGCCTGATGACCAGTTCGACGGCTCCGGAGTCGGTGAACTTGACGGCGTTGGACAGCAGGTTGCGCAGCACCTGGAGCAGGCGCTGTTCGTCCGTGTGGAGCGTCGCGGGCAGTTCGGGCGAGACCCGTACGGAGAAATCGAGGCCCTTCTCTGCGGTCAGCGGGCGGAAAGTGGCCTCTACGTAGTCGACGAGTTGCACCAGAGCGATGCGGGTCGGCGACACGTCCATCTTGCCCGCCTCGACCTTCGACAGGTCGAGGATGTCGTTGATCAGCTGGAGCAGGTCGGAACCGGCGCCATGGATCGTCTCGGCGAACTCGACCTGCTTCGGGGTCAGGTTCGAGTCCGCGTTGTCGGCAAGCAACTTGGCCAGAATCAGCAGGGAGTTGAGCGGCGTACGCAGCTCGTGCGACATGTTCGCCAGGAACTCGGACTTGTACCGCATGGAGACCGCCAGCTGCTCGGCGCGCTCCTCCAGGACCTGCCGGGCCTCTTCGATCTCGGTGTTCTTGACCTCGATGTCGCGGTTCTGCTGGGCGAGCAGCTCGGCCTTCTCCTCCAGCTCCGCGTTGGACTCCTGGAGCGCCTTCTGCCGGTTCTCCAACTCCGCGGACCGTTCCCGCAGTTGCTCGGTGAGCTCCTGCGACTGCTTGAGCAGCACCTCCGTCTTCGTGTTCACGGAGATGGTGTTCACGCTCGTCGCGATCATCTCGGCGATCTGGTTCAGGAAGTCCTTCTGGATCTGCGTGAACGGCTGGAACGTCGCCAGTTCGATCACACCGAGGACCGTCCCCTCGAAGAGCACCGGCAGCACGATGACGTGTGCGGGCGGCGCCTCCCCGAGCCCGGAAGCGATCTTCAGATACCCCTGCGGCACGTTCTCCACGAGGATCGCGCGCTTCTCCTGGGCCGCGGTCCCGATGAGCGTCTCACCGGGCCGGAACGAGGTCGGCATGGACCCCATCGAGTAGCCGTAGCTTCCGAGCATGCGCAGCTCGTACGCGTCCTCGGGTGCGGAACCGGCCTCGGCCTCGTCCGTCGGCAGCGCCAGGAAGAAC
This sequence comes from Streptomyces sp. NBC_01446, assembly GCF_026340095.1. GTDB lineage: Bacteria > Actinomycetota > Actinomycetes > Streptomycetales > Streptomycetaceae > Streptomyces > Streptomyces aureus. The sequence continues at coordinate 2,248,697 of NZ_JAPEPO010000001.1, forward strand.
GCGCCGTGCTGGGCGGAGACGACCGGTGTCAGCTCGCTCATGATCAGCGAGGCCACGTCCTCCAGGTCGCGGCGGCCCTGCATGAGGCCGGAGATACGGGCGAGGTTGCCCTTCAACCAGTCCTGCTCCTCGTTGGCGATCGTGGTGTCGCGCAGGTTGGAGATCATCTTGTTGATGTTGTCCTGGAGGACCTGGATCTCACCCGCCGCGTCGACGTCGATCTTGAGGTTCAGGTCGCCGCGGGTCACCGCCGTGGCGACGGCCGCGATGGCGCGCACCTGACGGGTCAGGTTCCCTGCCATCTCGTTCACGGACTCGGTCAGGTCGCGCCAGGTGCCGTCGACGTCACGCACGCGGGCCTGGCCGCCGAGCTGGCCCTCCGTACCCACCTCACGGGCGACCCGGGTCACCTGCTCGGCGAACGAGGACAGCTGGTCCACCATCGTGTTGATGGTCGTCTTGAGTTCGAGGATCTCGCCCCGGGCGTCGATGTCGATCTTCTTGGTCAGATCGCCCTTGGCGATGGCGGTCGTGACCATCGCGATGTTGCGGACCTGCCCGGTCAGGTTCGACGCCATGCCGTTCACGGACTCGGTGAGGTCCTTCCACGTACCGGAGACTCCCGGTACGCGGGCCTGCCCGCCGAGGATGCCGTCGGTGCCCACCTCGCGGGCCACGCGGGTCACCTGGTCGGCGAACGAACTCAGCGTCGTCACCATGGTGTTGACCGTGTCGGCGAGCTGCGCGACCTCGCCGCGCGCCTCGACCGTGACCTTCTTGGTGAGGTCGCCGCTGGCGACGGCCGCCGCGACCTGCGAGATGTTGCGCACCTGGCTGGTCAGGTTGTTGGCCATCAGGTTGACGTTGTCGCTGAGGTCCTTCCAGATGCCCGTGACGCCCCGCACGCGCGCCTGGCCGCCCAGCTGGCCCTCCGTACCCACCTCGCGGGCCACGCGGGTCACCTGCTCGGCGAACGACGACAGCTGGTCCACCATCGTGTTGACGGTCGTGACGAGTTCGAGGATCTCGCCCTTCGCGTCGACGGTGATCTTCTTGGACAGGTCGCCGCGGGCGACGGCCGTGGTGACCTCGGCGATGTTGCGCACCTGAAGGGTCAGGTTGTTGGCCATGCCGTTCACGGACTGCGTGAGGTCCTTCCAGGTGCCGGAGACACCCTGGACCTCGGCCTGCCCGCCGAGGATGCCCTCCGTACCCACCTCGCGGGAGACCCGCGTGACCTGCTCGGCGAAGTTCGAGAGCTGGTCCACCATCGTGTTGAGGGTGTTCTTCAGCTCCAGGATCTCGCCGCGCGCGTCCACGTCGATCTTCTGCGACAGGTCACCCCGCGCCACCGCCGTGGCGACCTGCGCGATGTTGCGCACCTGGGCGGTGAGGTTGCCGGCCATGCCGTTCACGGAGTCGGTCAGGTCGCGCCACACACCGGCGACGCCGGGCACCTGCGCCTGACCGCCGAGCCGGCCTTCCGTACCCACCTCACGGGCCACCCGCGTCACCTGGTCGGCGAACGCGGACAGCTGGTCGACCATCGTGTTGATGGTGTTCTTGAGTTCGAGGATCTCGCCGCGCGCGTCCACGTCGATCTTCTGCGACAGGTCACCCCGCGCCACCGCCGTGGTCACCTGTGCGATCTGGCGCACCTGCGAAGTCAGGTTCCCCGCCATGAAGTTGACGGAGTCGGTGAGTTCCTTCCAGGTGCCGGACACGCCGTCGACCCGCGCCTGACCACCGAGCCGGCCCTCGGTGCCCACGTCGCGCGCCATGCGCGTCACCTGGTCGGCGAACGAGGACAGCTGGTCCACCATCGTGTTCACGGTGTTCTTCAGCTGGAGCATCTCGCCGGACACGTCGACGGTGACCTTCTGCGACAGGTCGCCGTTCGCCACCGCCGTCGTCACCTGCGCGATGTTGCGGACCTGGCCCGTCAGGTTGCGGAAGGCCGTGTTGACGGAGTCCGTCAGGTCCTTCCACGTACCGGCCGCGCCCTGCACATGCGCCTGGCCGCCCAGCTCACCCTCGACACCGATCTCCCGCGCCACACGGGTGACTTCGGAGCCGAACGCGGACAGCTGGTCCACCATCGTGTTGACGGTGTTCTTGAGCTCGAGCATCTCGCCGGCGACGTCGACGGTCACCTTCTGCGAGAGATCACCGTTCGCCACCGCCGTCGTGACGGTCGCGATGTCGCGCACCTGCGTGGTCAGGTTCCGGAAGACCGTGTTCACCGAATCGGTGAGGTCCTTCCACGTCCCCGCCGCACCCGGCACATTCGCCTGTCCGCCGAGCTGCCCTTCCGCACCGACCTCGTTGGCCACGCGCGTGACCTCGTCGGCGAACGTGCGCAGCGTCTCGGTCATCTGGTTGATCGTCTCGGCGAGTTGGGCGACCTCGCCGCGTGCCGACACTGTCACCTTCTGCGACAGATCACCGTTGGCGACCGCCGTCGTGACCTGCGCGATCCCGCGCACCTGGGCCGTCAGGTTGCCGGCCATAAGATTTACGGAATCGGTGAGGTCCTTCCACACACCCGCCACACCCGGCACCTGTGCCTGGCCGCCGAGCTCGCCCTCCGTGCCCACCTCGCGGGCCACTCGGGTCACCTCGGAGGAGAAGGACGACAGCTGGTCCACCATCGTGTTGACGGTGTTCTTCAGTTCGAGCATCTCGCCCGCGACGTGAACCGTGACCTTCCGGGACAGATCACCCTTGGCCACCGCGGTCGTCACGAGAGCAATATCACGCACCTGAGCCGTCAACCGGTACGCCATGGTGTTGACCGAATCCGTGAGGTCCTTCCACGAACCGGACATACCGCGCACCCGGGCCTGGCCGCCCAGCTTGCCCTCCGTGCCCACCTCACTGGCCACCCGCGTGACCTCGTCGGTGAACGTCGACAGCTGGTCCACCAGGTTGTTGACGGTGCGCCCGACCTTGAGGAACTCGCCCCGCAGCGGATGACCGTTGCCGTCCGGCACCTGCGAACGCAGCTCCATGCGCGGCGACAGATCGCCCTCCGCGACCGCCGTGAGCACCCGTCCGACCTCGGAGACCGGGCGTACGAGGTCGTCGACCAGGGCGTTCGAGGCGTTGATCGCCGCAGCCCAGGAGCCCTCGCAGGCGCCCGCCTCAAGCCGCTCGGTGAGCTTTCCCTCACGCCCGACCATCCGCCGCACCCGCGACAGCTCGCCGGTGAGGTGCAGATTCCGGTCCGCGACCTCATTGAAGACCGCCGCGATCTCGGCCATGAGGCCGTCGCCCGACACCGTGAGGCGCTTGCGGAAGTTACCGTCCCGCATCGCCACAAGACCGGCGAGCAGTCTGTTCAGGGCAGCGGTGTCCACCGCTGTGGTCCCATTGCGCGGTTTACGCTGTTTCGCCAGGGACTGTCCGCCCTTTGCGCGCGTATTCGTGCCTCGCGACGCTGCGCCAGACTCCACTGTGTCCCTCCCGCAAGGGTCGGCCGTACTGCTCGGATTGCTCGGGTTCTCTTCGGAAGCGTGCCCAGTGTTTCACCATGGCAGAACCAGGCCATAACAGTTCGGCAGCTTCGCACACCGTCCGCACACCCTCCGGGCGGAAACACAAGCGACCGGCATCCGCATGGACGGCGAAGGTAAGTAACCTTGCATGCGGCTGTCCACCCACCCCGGTCCGCCCGGCCAGGGTGGTGGCACGAGGACCACGGGCATCGGAGGGGGCGGCCGCGCCATGAGTTCGGGAGACATGGGCGTCGAGACTCGTATGACTGATACAGGGAGTTCTGTGATCACCGCGCGCGCGGCTGCCACCTTCGACCCCGTCGGGCGGTCCGTCGCGACCGCCCGCGCCTTTGTGCGCGACACCCTCCAGGGGTGGGGCTTCCCCGACATCATCGACGACGCGGTCGTCCTCACCAGTGAACTCGTGACGAACGCCGTCGTGCACGCCGGCACCTCCGCCGAGGTCCTGTGCCTGCGCACCGACGACGGCGTACGCGTCGAGGTCGCCGACCGCTATCCGGAGCGCGAGATCCCGCTCCAGCAGTCCGCGATCAACATGGGCAACCCCGACCGCGAGGGCGGCCGCGGCCTCCAGCTCTGCGCGGCCCTCGCCACCCGCTGGGGCGTCGACTACACGCCGACGCACAAACTCGTCTGGTTCCAACTCGCCCTTCCCCAGCGCTCGGTGGGCACCCGCACCGCGGGCCCCGCCCTCCCCACCGACCTCCTCCCGCTGGCCGACAGCAGAGTGCGGGTCGCCGTCATCCAGATCGACCGCACCGGAGCCGTCTCCGCCTGGAGCGAGGACGCGGAACACCTCTTCGGATACGTCGCCGAACAGGTCATCGGTAAACCCCTCACCGACTTCGCGGCCTGGCCGCACACCCCCGGCACGAGCACGGGAATCGCCGACGCGCTGCAGTTCTCGCGCTGGGAGGGCAGCTACGGCATCCGCGGCGCCAACGGCCGTGTGACACCCGTCTACGCCTCCCACCTGCGCGTCCGCGACGCCGGCGGCGATCCCTCCACGGTCTGCCTCCTCGTACGCGACCACGAGCGCGCCGTCCTCCAGACCCCGCTGCGCGGCCAGACCACCTCGGAGACCGGCACGCTGTCCGAGGGCAACGCGTCCGACCCGTTCGAGGTCTTCATCGGCTCACCGGCCCCTGACGACCTCGACGGACTGCTCCAGCGCACCGTCGAACGCGCCCGCGACATGCTCGACGGCGACTCCGCCTTCCTGCTCCTCGCGACCGATGACGAGACCGAGCTGGAGGTCCGCGCTTCCACGGGCCTTCCGTCGGCCCGTCAGCGCTTCGCCCGCGTCCCCGTGGAGGTGGGCCCCGGCCGCTACGGCTCGGCCCGCATGCCGGCCGTCCACGAGGACCTCACGGTCGTCCCCGGCGCCGTCCCCCTCCTCAACGGCACGGGCATGCGCTCGGTCGTCACGGTCCCGCTCAAGGTCGAGGGCCGCCTCACCGGCTCCCTCGGCGTCGCAGCCGAGGCACCCGACCGCTACTCGAACGAGGAGGCCCTGCGCCTCCAGTTCGCGGCCGACCGCATCGCCCTGGCCGTCGAGTCGGCCCGCCTCGGCGAGCTCGAAAAGCTCCGCCGCGGCTCCCTCAGCTTCCTCGTCGAGGCATCCGACCTCCTCGCCGGCACCCTCGACCGCGACCAGACCCTGGCGCTCATGGCCCAGATGACGGTCCCGACGCTCGCCACCTGGTGCGCCGTCTACACGATCGCCGACCAGTCCTCGGAGCCGTACCTCTCGTACGTCCTGCACGAGGACGAGGAGCGCATCGACGGCCTCAAGGCGCTCCTCTCAAAGATCGCCCCACCCGACCCGGTCCCCACCCCCGGAGCCCGCGTCTGGGCGGCACCCGCCGACGCGGCCCACCAGGCGGCTCTCCGGACGTCCAAGCGCAGCCTCGGCCTCGGCGCACCGTCGAGCGTCAGCTCGGGCATCGGCACGACCCTCGCCACGGCCTCCGCGGTGGGCGGCGAGACGGTCGTCCTCCCCCTGGTCGCCCGAAACCGCGTCATCGGCATGCTCACGCTCGGCAAGCCGTCCGACGAACACTTCCGCCAGGAAATCCTGGAACTGGCCGAGGACTTGAGCCGCCGTGCCGCCCTCGCCCTGGACAACGCGCGCCTCTACTCGGAGCGCATGGCCATCAGCCAGTCCCTCCAGCGAAGCCTGCTCCCACCGGAGCTCCCGCACATCCCGGGCGTCGAGGTCGAGGTCATCTACCGCGCGGCCGGCGAGGGAAACGAGGTGGGCGGCGACTTCTACGACCTCTTCCCGATCCGCGACGGCGCCTACGGCTTCGCCATCGGCGACGTCTGCGGTACGGGACCGGAGGCCGCGGCGGTCACCGGCCTGGCCCGGCACGCCCTGCGCCTCCTGGCCCGCGAAGGCTTCGGCGGCCCAGCGGTCCTGGAGCGCCTGAACGCCGCGATCCTCGACGAGGGCGCCCGAAGCCGCTTCCTCACGCTGCTCTACGGCGAGTTGTGGCCGCAGGAGGACGGCTCGGCGGTCCTGAAGATGGTCTGCGCCGGCCACCCGCTTCCCCTGCGCCTGCGCCAGGACGGCACGGTCGAGCCGTACGCGGAGCCGCAGCCGCTCCTCGGCGTCATGGAGGACCTGGAGCTCTACGAGCAGACGATGACGCTCGACCCGGGCGATGTCCTCCTCTGTGTCACGGACGGCATCACCGAACGCCGGGAAGGCACCCGCATGCTGGGCGACGACGGCCTGGCGGACGTCCTGACGACCTGTACGGGTCTGACGGCCGGCGCGGTGGCGGCCCGCATCATGCGCGCGGTCGAGCGTTTCGCGTCTGACGCCCCTTCGGACGACATGGCGATCCTGACCATGCGCGTCCCGGAACTCCAGAAGGACTGAGAGCCCCAACGCAAAAGGCCCCCGCCCGAAAGGGCGGAGGCCTTTATATCTGAGCCCCCAAGCGGAATCGAACCGCTGACCTTCTCCTTACCATGGAGACGCTCTACCGACTGAGCTATAGGGGCCTGTTGCTTTCCCAGGGTTTCCCCCGCAGCAACGGAATTAAGCATACCCGAACTTCAGCTCGGTTCGAACCGCCCCGCCCTCGCGTCAGAAAGCGGGCTGCAGCAGCCCACCGAGAGCATTGCACGCAGAGACGACCTTGTGGAGCTCGCGCCGCGACAGCGTGGCACTGACGGGCAGCGCCAGCGTCTCGTCGGCGGCCCGCTCCGTCTCCGGCAACGCGACGTCACGCCGGAATTGCGGCAACCGGTGCACCGGCGTCTTCACCGGCACGCGGCAGTCAATTCCCCTGGCCCGTATGGCATGTGCGAAGGCGTCCCGGTCGGGCCGCCCGTTGCCGGGCACCCGGACGACGTACTGCTGATAGGTGTGCCGCTCGCTCCCGGCGGGCGTCCGTACGCCACTGAGCCGCGCGTTCAGATAGCCGGCGTGCGCCCGCCGCTTGGCGAGCCCGTCGTGCGCCTGCTCCGACTCGCCCTGCTCCAGGACGAGAAGCCCGCGCCGCCCACCGATCTCCCGGAGCCGCGCCACATCGGCCGGCTGCCCGAAGCGGTGTACGGCGATGATCGCCGCGGTGTGCGCGCTGACGCCGGCCTCGACCGATGCGGGGGCGAGGCAGTACGTGTCCGGATCTATGTCCGCGAACACCGGCCTGGCACCGGCCAGTTCGACGGCCTCCGCGACCTCGACGTTCCCGTAGGCGGGCACGATGACCTCGTCGCCGGTTCCGATACCGGCGGCCCTCAGCATTGCAACTGTCCCCATGGCACGGGATGTTGGCCGCACAACGTGAACGACAAGTGACGCAAAACAAAAAAGAGCTGGTCCCTGAACCGAAGTTCAGGGACCAGCTCTATAAAAGGAGTTCGGCGGCGTCCTACTCTCCCACAGGGTCCCCCCTGCAGTACCATCGGCGCTGTGAGGCTTAGCTTCCGGGTTCGGAATGTAACCGGGCGTTTCCCTCACGCTATGACCACCGAAACACTATGAAACTGTCAACCGCACCACGCTCTGTGACAAACGTGGGGTTGTTCGTGGTTTCAGAACCAACACAGTGGACGCGAGCAACTGAGGACAAGCCCTCGGCCTATTAGTACCAGTCACCTCCACCCGTTACCGGGCTTCCAGATCTGGCCTATCAACCCAGTCGTCTACTGGGAGCCTTAACCCCTCAAGGGGGTGGGAATACTCATCTCGAAGCAGGCTTCCCGCTTAGATGCTTTCAGCGGTTATCCTTTCCGAACGTAGCCAACCAGCCATGCCCTTGGCAGGACAACTGGCACACCAGAGGTTCGTCCGTCCCGGTCCTCTCGTACTAGGGACAGCCCTTCTCAATATTCCTGCGCGCGCAGCGGATAGGGACCGAACTGTCTCACGACGTTCTAAACCCAGCTCGCGTACCGCTTTAATGGGCGAACAGCCCAACCCTTGGGACCGACTCCAGCCCCAGGATGCGACGAGCCGACATCGAGGTGCCAAACCATCCCGTCGATATGGACTCTTGGGGAAGATCAGCCTGTTATCCCCGGGGTACCTTTTATCCGTTGAGCGACGGCGCTTCCACAAGCCACCGCCGGATCACTAGTCCCGACTTTCGTCCCTGCTCGACCCGTCGGTCTCACAGTCAAGCTCCCTTGTGCACTTACACTCAACACCTGATTACCAACCAGGCTGAGGGAACCTTTGGGCGCCTCCGTTACTCTTTAGGAGGCAACCGCCCCAGTTAAACTACCCATCAGACACTGTCCCTGATCCGGATCACGGACCCAGGTTAGACATCCAGCACGACCAGAGTGGTATTTCAACGACGACTCCCCCTGAACTGGCGTCCAGAGTTCAAAGTCTCCCACCTATCCTACACAAGCCGAACCGAACACCAATATCAAACTGTAGTAAAGGTCCCGGGGTCTTTCCGTCCTGCTGCGCGAAACGAGCATCTTTACTCGTAGTGCAATTTCACCGGGCCTATGGTTGAGACAGTCGAGAAGTCGTTACGCCATTCGTGCAGGTCGGAACTTACCCGACAAGGAATTTCGCTACCTTAGGATGGTTATAGTTACCACCGCCGTTTACTGGCGCTTAAGTTCTCAGCTTCGCACACCCGAAAGTGCACTAACCGGTCCCCTTAACGTTCCAGCACCGGGCAGGCGTCAGTCCGTATACATCGCCTTACGGCTTCGCACGGACCTGTGTTTTTAGTAAACAGTCGCTTCTCGCTGGTCTCTGCGGCCACCCCCAGCTCGAGGAGCAAGTCCTCTCACCAGTGATGGCCCCCC